>NZ_CM155271.1:0-4289024 GCF_056680215.1 Arthrobacter sp. BF1 | reverse complement strand
CATGGACAGCGCCGTCAGCAGGACAACGTTCACCACGGCGATGATGGTGGCAAAGGAGGCCACCTGCCCCAGGGACGCCACCTTCTTGAGTTCGAAGCCACCACCCTCGGAACCGGCCAGGGTGCCCAGGAGGCTGTCCACCTGGTCGAAAATTCCCGTGAGGTCCAGGACCGTCCAGAGGACGATGGCGGCCACCACGGTGACGATTCCCAGCGCCACGGACAGCAGGAACGCCATCTTCAGGACGGACCAGGGATCCACCTTGCTGACCAGCAGGCGCGCACGCCTGACCTTGGCCTTCGGCGCGGGCTTGACCAGGCCGGGCTGGCCCTGCGCGGCTGCGGGCCTCTGACCGGCGACACCGGGGCGCTGACCCGGCTGTCCCTGGACAGGCCGCTGGCCGGGCGCGGCGGGACGTTGCCCCGGGGCGCCCGCAGGCGCAGCCGGCCGCTGTTGCGGACGAACTGGTGCGTTCACCCGGGGCGCGGCCGCAGGCGGGGGTGTCCCGCCCGGGACGCTGCTGCTCGGCTTGGGATATGAGTCGGGATTACTCACTCGTTACCTCCGGTGTAGTCTTCGTTCGGCTCAGCGTCGCCGGAGGCGTCCTCTGACTCAACAGCCGGTGATGATTCTGGTGCTGATGCTGACTCCGCGGCTCCCTCGGGGGACCCGCCGTCTTCAGCCAACGTTACGTCATCCTCCAGGGATTCTTCGCCCTCGAGACCACGTTCACTGTTCCGGGCCACCTCGATGATGCGGTCGTTTTTGTCCGGCTTTGCGAAGATGACACCCATCGTGTCACGGCCCTTGGCAGGAACACCCGCCACGGATGAACGGACCACCTTCCCGCCCTCCATGACCACCAGGACCTCATCCTCTTCCTGGACAATCAGGGCTCCGACCAGGTGCCCGCGTTCCTCCTGGTACTTACCCACCTTGATGCCGAGGCCGCCTCGGCCCTGCAGGCGGTACTCTTCCACCGCTGTCCGTTTGGCGTAGCCACCCTCGGTGACGATGAAGACAAACGAACCGTCCGTGACGACGTCGGCGGCCAGCAGTTCATCGTCCTCACGGAACTTCATGCCGGTCACGCCGGACGTCGCACGGCCCATGGGGCGCAGCGCATCGTCGGTGGCGGTGAAGCGGATGGACTGGCCCATGCGTGAAACGAGCATGAGGTCATCCGTTTCCGAAACCAGCTGGGCCGAAACCAGTTCGTCCTCGTCGCGCAGGTTGATCGCGATGACGCCGGCGGAACGGTTGGTGTCGTAATCCTCCAGCCGTGTCTTCTTGACCAGGCCGCGCTTGGTGGCGAGCACCAGGTACGGGGACTGCTGGTAGTCCTTGAGGTCCAGGACCTGGGCGATGTGTTCATCCGGCTGGAAGGCCAGCAGGTTGGCAACGTGCTGCCCCTTGGCGTCACGGCCGGCTTCCACCAGCTCGTAGGCCTTGGCACGGTAGACACGGCCCAGGTTCGTGAAGAAGAGGAGCCAGTGGTGGGTGGTGGTCACAAAGAAGTGCTCCACCACGTCCGCGCCGCGCAGCTGGGCGCCCTTGATGCCCTTGCCGCCGCGCTGCTGTGAACGGTAGTTGTCGCTGCGGGTGCGCTTGACGTAGCCGCCGCGGGTGATGGTGACAACCATTTCCTCTTCAGGGATGAGGTCCTCGATGGACATGTCGCCGTCGAACCCCATCAGGATCTTCGTGCGCCGGTCATCGCCATGCTTGGCCACAATCTCACCCAGCTCGGTGCTGATGATTTCGCGCTGACGCTCCTCGGAAGCAAGGATCGAGTTGTACTCGGCGATCAGGGCTTCAAGTTCGGCGTGACGGTCCTGGATCTTCTGGCGTTCCAAAGCGGCCAGGCGGCGCAGCTGCATGTCAAGGATGGCCCGGGCCTGCAGCTCGTCGATGTCGAGCAGCTGCATCAGTCCGTCGCGTGCGGCTTCGGTGGTGTTGGACGCACGGATGAGGGCGATGACTTCGTCCAGCATGTCCAGCGCCTTCAGGAGCGCGCGCAGGATGTGTGCTTCTTCTTCGGCCTTGCGCAGGCGGTACCGGGTCCGGCGCGCAATGACGTCCATCTGGTGCGTGACCCAGTGGCGGATGAACGCATCCAGGCTCAGCGTGCGCGGAACCCCATCGACGATGGCCAGCATGTTGGCTGAGAAGTTGCTCTGAAGTTCGGTGTGCTTGTAAAGGTTGTTCAGCACCACCTTGGCCACGGCGTCGCGCTTGAGCACAATGACCAGCCGCTGGCCGGTGCGGCCCGACGTTTCGTCCCGGAGGTCGGCGATGCCGGCAACCTTGCCGTCCTTGACCAGCTCGGCGATCTTGATGGCCAGGTTGTCCGGGTTGGCCTGGTACGGCAGTTCAGTGACCACCAGGCAGGTGCGGCCCTGGAGTTCCTCAACGTTGACCACAGCGCGCATCGTAACCGACCCGCGGCCTGTCCGGTAAGCGTCCTCAATGCCCTTGTGGCCAAGGATGGTTGCACCGGTCGGGAAGTCCGGTCCCTTGATGCGCAGCAGCAGCTCTTCGAGCAGCTCCTCGCGGCTGGCCGTCGGGTTCCTGAGGTACCACTGGACACCGTCGGCTACCTCGCGGAGGTTGTGCGGCGGAATGTTGGTGGCCATGCCGACGGCGATGCCCGAGGAACCATTAACCAGCAGGTTGGGGAAACGGGCCGGCAGGATGGTCGGTTCCTGGTTCTTGCCGTCGTAGTTGTCCTGGAAATCGACGGTTTCCTCGTCGATGTCACGGACCATCTCCATGGCCAGCGGCGCCATCTTGGTTTCGGTGTAACGGGGAGCTGCGGCGCCGTCGTTGCCCGGCGAACCGAAGTTACCCTGGCCCAGGGCCAGCGGGTACCGCATGGTCCAGTCCTGGATCAGGCGGACCAGAGCATCGTAGATCGCGGTGTCACCATGGGGGTGGTACTGGCCCATGACCTCGCCCACCACGCGCGCACACTTGTTGAACGAACGGTCGGGGCGGTAGCCGCCGTCGAACATCGCGTACAGGACGCGGCGGTGCACGGGCTTCAGGCCGTCGCGCACGTCCGGCAGGGCACGGCCGACAATAACGGCCATGGCGTAGTCGAGGTAGGACCGCTGCATTTCGGTCTGCAGGTCCACCTGCTCAACGCGGTCGACCAGCACATCGCCTTCAAGCACGGTCTCCGGAAGGTCCGCGGAGTCCGCCGGGTTCTCGGGTGTCTCGTCACTCATCGTTTATATTTTCCGTTTCAGGTATATGTCGGTTAGGGAATATCAGTCGGTAAAACCGGCTAGATATCCAGGAACCTGACGTCCTTGGCGTTCTGCTGGATGAAGTTTCGGCGGGACTCCACGTCTTCACCCATCAGGGTGGAGAACACCTGGTCCGCTGCCAGGGCGTCGTCCATGGTCACCTGCAGGAGGGTCCGGTTGTCCGGGTCCATGGTGGTGTCCCACAGTTCGGTGTAGTCCATCTCGCCCAGGCCCTTGTAGCGCTGGATGCCGTTGTCCTTCGGGATACGCCGGCCGGCGGCCTGGCCGGAAACCAGCTTGGCGTCCCGCTGTTTGTCGCTGAAGACGTAATCGTGCGGGGCGTTGGACCACTTGATCCGGTACAGCGGAGGCTGCGCCAGGTACACATAGCCGTTTTCGATGAGCGGGCGCATGTACCGGAACAGGAGCGTCATCAGCAGTGTGGTGATGTGCTGGCCGTCGACGTCGGCATCAGCCATCAGCACGATCTTGTGGTACCGCAGCTTGCTGAGGTCGAAATCCTCGCCGATGCCGGTACCGAATGCCGTGATCATGGACTGCACTTCGGTGTTGCCCAGGGCCTTGTCCAGCCTGGCGCGTTCCACGTTCAGGATCTTGCCGCGCAGCGGCAGGATGGCCTGGGTTTCCGGGTTGCGGCCACGCTTGGCGGAACCACCCGCGGAGTCACCTTCCACGATGTACACCTCGCAGCGGGCGGGGTCCTTCGAGGAGCAGTCGGACAGTTTGCCCGGCATGCCGAAGGACTCGAGCGGGCTCTTGCGGCGGGCGTTGTCGCGGGCCTTGCGGGCGGCCATTCGGGCCTGGGCCGCGGAAATGGCTTTGCGGATCACGTCGCGGGCGGGGCCGGGGTTACGTTCCAGCCAGTCGCCCAGGCCGTCTGTCACGACGCGCTGGACAAAGCCCTTGACCTCGGAGTTACCCAGTTTGGTTTTGGTCTGGCCCTCGAACTGGGGCTCGGCCAGCTTGACCGAGATGACTGCCGTCAGGCCTTCACGGATGTCGTCACCGGTGAGGTTGTCATCCTTTTCCTTGATGATGCCCTTCTCCCGCGCATAGCGGTTGATCAGCGAGGTCATCGCCGCGCGGAAACCCTCTTCGTGGGTGCCGCCCTCATGCGTGTTGATGGTGTTGGCGTAAGTGTGGACGCTTTCGGAGTACGCGCTGGTCCACTGCATGGCCATTTCCAGGGCAATCTTGCGGTCCTTGTCCTCAGTTTCAAAGGCGATGACGTCCTCATGGACAACATCGACTTTCTTGCCTGAGTTCAGGTGCTTGACGTAGTCGAGGAGACCGTCGTTGTACTGGTACACCACAGTGCGGTGATCGGCTGCGACTTCGCCTTCGGTGACCACGCCGTCCAGGTCGAGGTCGTCGTCCAAGTCGGACTTCACCGCGACGGGGCGTTCATCAGTGAGGGTAATGCGCAGGCCCTTGTTCAGGAAAGCCATCTGCTGGAAGCGTGCCCGGAGCGTCTCGAAATCGAACTCGGTGGAATCGAATATGGTCGCGTCAGGGTAGAACGTCTGGCACGTGCCCGTCTCGGAGGTTTCTTCACCCTTGACCAGGCCGCCCTGGGGTTTGCCGCCGTCGGCGAAGGACATCCGCCACACGTTGCCCTGGCGCCGGACCTCCGTGTCCACCCGGCTGGAGAGGGCGTTCACCACGGAAATGCCCACGCCGTGAAGACCGCCGGAGACCGCGTATCCGCCGCCGCCGAACTTGCCGCCGGCGTGCAGGATGGTCATGACTACTTCAACGGTGGGCTTGTGCTCGGTGGGGTGCATGTCCACGGGGATACCGCGGCCATCGTCAACAACCTTCACGCCGCCGTCGGCCTGCAGGACAATCTCGATGTGCGTGCAATACCCGGCCAGTGCCTCGTCGACGGAGTTGTCCACCACTTCGTAGACCAGGTGGTGCAGGCCACGCGGTCCGGTGGATCCGATGTACATGCCCGGGCGTTTCCGGACGGCCTCAAGGCCTTCGAGTACGGTAATGTCGCTTGCGCCGTATTCCCGGGGTTTCACGGCTTCCGCCGGCGTATCGGGCGTAGGGACGTCCTCCGCTGCGCGGTCCACTGCCTGGGTATCTGTATTGTCGTTAGCCACAGGTGCTGTCGACTCCTCTTTTTCGATGATGGCCGGCACCCACTTTCCCAAGGAAAAATGGCCGCCAACAGGCACATGCTGACGGCACTGACGAGTGGGTCGATCTGCAGGACAGTTTTCCGCCTGCTGGGTGCACGCGGAAAACGGACACAGTCAACGTTTCGCCGGCGCCCAGTTATCTGCTGTGATTCTACCGTGAAATGGGCCGCAACCCCGCATTCTGGAGGCCATGCCGACCCTCAATGTGCCCGTGTGAGGCCGTTGACCGCGCCTAGGGCGCCCTCGCGGTCCCTTCTCCGGGTGCCTATACGCCCCTTGGCGGTCAGAGCGCCCTACACGCCGTCGGGCCAACATTCAAGAGCGGACGACGGCGCTTAGCCGTAGGTATCGCGGGGCCCGCGGCCGTTGACGGTGCGGCCGCCCTTGCGCCATCTGGGTGCCGACGGTCCGAGCACCTGGATGCTGGTGACCACGCCGTCGCCCAGTTCGGTACGGAATTTCTCCAGCAGGCTGAGGCTCAGCAGCCTCAGCTGCGTGGCCCAGGCGGTCGAATCGCAGCGGACGTGCAGGGTGGTGTCGGTGAAACTCTCCGGCGTGCAATGCGCGGAGATTTCCGGGCCCACCAGGGTTGCCCACTCTGCCATGACGGACCCCACGGCCACCGGTGAGGTCCACCCGCGTTCGGCCACCAGGCGTCCCACCACCTTGCCGAGCCCCAGGGGATCCCGCCCGGTGGCATGGAACTGGCTGAAACCGCGGGTGTCCCTGATGCCGCGTTTGGATTTGGCGGCCCCGCCGGGAGGCGACGTTTTGCGGCGGATTTCGCCGCGGGCCGCGGCGGCCTCACGCATTCGGTTCAGTGCAGCCTGCGGCGCATCAATGTTGTCAGGATCCCGGCCGGGCTGCAGCCCGCCCTTGTCATCCTTATTCATCGATACCTCCCGGGATAACCTTCACCCGCCGGCCGGACAGCTCCGCCGGGATATCGGCGTCGACGGCGGCGGTCACCAGGACCTGCTCCGCGCCGGAGACTATTGCGGCCAGTTTACGCCGCCGCATCACATCGAGCTCCGCAAAAACGTCGTCAAGGATGAGGATTGGCGCAGACCCGCCGGTCCGGGCGTCATCCAGCATCACATAGTAGGAGGCGAGCCGCAGGGACAGGCACATGGACCAGGTTTCACCGTGTGAGGCATACCCCTTGGCGGGTGCCTCGCCAAGGATAAGTTCCAGCTCATCCCGGTGCGGTCCCACGAGGGAGATGCCGCGCTCCAGTTCCTTGCGGCGTGAGCCTGCGAAAGCCTGCACATAGCGCTCTGTGAGTTCGTCGACGGTGAGATGGCTGAGATCCTCCGTTCCGGCAGAGCCGGAGACGGCTGCCCCGGCCCCCGCGGAACCACCGTTTGCACCAAACGCTGCACCGCCGTCGTCGTCCATCAGGTTCTGAAGGGTGGACCGATACACCGCACCGGCTTCCTTGGAACCGTCCGTCAGCTGGGCATACGCCTTGGCCAGGTGCGGGCGCAGCCGTTCGACCAGTTCCAGCCTGGCGTGCAGCAGCTCGGCGCCGGCGCGGGCCATGTGCTGGTCCCACACATCAAGCGTGGCCTCGTGGCCGGCCGTGAATTTTCCGGTCCGGGCGGATTTGAGGAGCGCGTTGCGCTGTTTCAGGACGCGGTCGTAGTCCGTGCGGGTTGCGGAGTGCCGCGGAATCAGGCTGACCAGAAGCTCGTCGAGGAACCTGCGGCGGTTTGACGGATCTCCCTTGACGAGCGCCAGGTCCTCGGGAGCGAAAAGTACCGTCTGGCAGATTCCCAGCAGGTCCCTGGCCCGGACCGGATTGCTGCGGTTGATCCGCCCGCGGTTGGCCCGGCTGGCATTGATTTCAAGTTCCAGCACCGTGGTCTGGCTACCGCGGACAACTCGGGCACGGACGAGTGAGCGGTCTGTGCCAAACCGGAGAAGCGGACCGTCGGAACTGACCCGGTGCGAGCTCAGCGTGGCCAGGTAGCCGATGGCCTCCATGAGGTTGGTTTTGCCGATTCCGTTGGATCCCACCAGCACGGTGACACCGGGGCCGAGGGCAAGGTCAACCTGGGCGTAGCTGCGGAAGTCGGTCAGGGAAAGGTGTTCTAGGTACACGCGGTCTTCATAATTCTTGGAACCCCGCAGGGTCCCGGGTGGAGGCTACTTGGCGGGACGGGTGGCATGCCCGCCGAATTGGTGGCGCAGGGCCGAAACCATCTTCATGGCAGGCGAGTTATCCTCGCGGGACGAGAAGCGGGCGAACAGTGCGGCCGTGATGGCAGGTGCCGGAACAGCGTTGGCGATGGCCTCTTCAACGGTCCAGCGGCCTTCGCCTGAATCCTCGACGTAGTCGTCGATGGAGGCCAGTCCCGGATCCTCCTCCAGGGCTTTGACCATGAGATCCAGCAGCCATGACCGGACCACGGTGCCCTTTTGCCACGCGCGGAACGTTCCGGGCAAGTCATCCACGATGTCCTTGGCGGCCAGCAATTCGTAGCCTTCGGCGTACGCCTGCATCAGGCCGTACTCGATGCCATTGTGGACCATTTTCGCGTAGTGGCCGGCGCCGATGCCGCCCACGTGGACAAAGCTGTCGGCCCGTTCGCCTTCGGGACGGAGGGCATCAAAGACCGGTAGTGCGTACTCAATATCGGCGGCGTCGCCGCCAGCCATTAGTCCGTAGCCGTTCTGCAGGCCCCAGACACCGCCTGAAACACCGCAATCCGCGAACCGGATGCCCTTTTCGGCAAGTGTGGCACCATGTTTCTGGTCCTCGGTGAAACGGGAGTTGCCGCCGTCGATCACCAGGTCCCCGGCGTCGAGCTTGTTCCCCAGCTCCGTGATGACGGCGTCCGTGATCTCGCCGGACGGGACCATGACCCAGATGAGACGCGGCGCCGGAACGGCCTTGATCAGGTCGTCCACGGAGGCGACGTCAGTGACCTCGGGGTTGCGGTCAAAGCCTGTGACCTCAATGCCACCCTTGCGCAGCCGCTCGCGCATGTTGAAACCCATTTTGCCAAGGCCGATCAATCCGATGTGCACGTGGTTCTCTTTTCTGCGCGGGGGTGGCTGGGCTGGGAAACTTCCCAACTAGGTCGCACTAAGTGTCGTTTTGAGCGCTCAAAACGACACTTGCTGCTACTTAGTTGGGGAGACGGACGGGCATGACCAGGTAACGGTAGTCGTCCTGGTCCTCACCATCGGCGTCCACCTGGGCCGTGATCATGGCTGGCTTCGGCGCCGTGGTGAAGGAGAACCTGACGTACTTGGTCTCGATGACAGCCAGGCCCTCCACAAGGTAGTGCGGGTTGAAGGCGACAGTGATGTCATCACCGGACAGCTGGGCCTCGAGTTCTTCGGAGGCCTGTGCGTCCTCGCCGGTACCGGCGTCCAGGTGGAGGAGTCCCTCAGTGAACGCAAGACGCACAGGGGTGTTGCGTTCAGCCACGAGGGAAACGCGCCGGACCGCTTCGACCAGTTCCTGGGTCTGCACCGTGGCGTGGATGGGTGTGGAGTCCGGGAACAGGGACCGGATCTTGGGGTAATCGCCGTCGACCAGGAGTGAGGTGGTAGTGCGTCCGCCGCTTTCGAAGCCGATCAGGCGGCTGTCGTCATCAGCCAGGGCGAGGTTGATGTCGCCGCTGTTGCCGAGGGTTTTGGCTACTTCGTTGAGGGTTTTTGCCTTCACCAGGGCACTCGTGGAAATCCCGGGGGTGGCCGGCTTCCACGGGACTTCGCGCATGGCGAGCCGGTATCGGTCCGTCGCGAGGAGGGTGATGAGATCATCTTCGATCTCCATGCGGACACCGGTGAGGATGGGGAGGGTGTCGTCCTTGCTGGCCGCAATGATGACCTGGGACACGGCCTGTGAGAAAGAGTCACCCGGGACGGTGCCGCTGATGGCGGGTAAGGCCGGAAGGGGTGGGTATTCAGCCTCAGGCATGGTTGCCAGGTGGAAACTGCTGCGGCGGCAGGTCAGCGTGACTTTGTTGCCATCGGTTTCCACATCCACGGGAGCGGAGGGAAGGCTGCGGCAGATGTCTGCCAACAGGCGGCCGGAGACCAGGATGGTGCCTTCGGTGCTGATGTCAGCCGGAATTTCCAGCCTCGCCGACGTCTCGTAGTCAAAACTCGACAGGCTCACCGTGCCTGCTTCAGCCTTCAGGAGCAAACCCGAAAGCACCGGAACCGGGGGCCGCGGAGACAGCGACCGGGCTGTCCAGGTGACGGCTTCTGCCAGGACGTCCCGTTCGACTCTGAACTTCACGGAAGGGTGCCGCCTTTCATTGCTGCTGCCATATCTGAACCGGAAACTCCCGAGGGGAGCCCAAAAGTAATCGCGCTCCAACGACGGAACCTGCATGGTTCTTCGAGTGCTGAACCACAAAGGAACCCAAGGATGGGAGCGCTGCTGACAGCTTAGCCGGAAGAGCGGGGATTAACCCATCCCCGGTCCTGCCGCCTGGCTATCTGGGGCCGGAGGGCCCGGTCGGTTCGGAGTGCGGATCGAGATTGTTATTTGAGGGAAATCAATTTCTTGGGATTAGTAGTGTTAATAACCCCTGTGGAAACTGTGGATAACTCGATCCGGCCCCGGGATCCAGCGGTTAAGCCCTGTTCATCGATTGTGGGCGGCGAGGTTTTAAACAGGCTGTGGATGGGGATAACAATTTTTGGGTTTTTGCTGATCCACAGGCGCCTTAAGGGTTTTAAGCCCATTAAGCGGGGTTGTCCCCTTAAGTATCCACAGGGTTATCCACATGCACCTGTTAATAAGGTATGGAGGCGGCAGGTCAGGAGTCGCGCTGTTGCTGTTTGATCCGGTTCGTGAGTTCGGTGACCTGGTTGTAGATCACACGGCGCTCAGCCATAAGCTCACGAATCTTGCGGTCAGCGTGGATCACCGTGGTGTGGTCGCGGCCGCCAAGTTCCTGGCCGATCTTCGGCAGCGACATGTCAGTCAGTTCACGGCAGAGGTACATGGCGATCTGGCGGGCGGTAACCAGGGTCCGGGTCCGGGACTTGCTGCAGAGCTCTTCCATGGTGAGCTTGAAGTAATCAGCGGTCTGGATCAGGATTTGGCTCGACGTGATTTCCTGGGCACCGTCATCGGTGATGAGGTCTTTCAGGACCATCTCAGCGAGGGCAACGTCCACGGGCTGGCGGTTCAGGCTGGCGAATGCCGTGACACGGATCAGGGCACCTTCGAGTTCCCGGATGTTGCTGGAAATCTTGGACGCGATGTATTCCAGGGCATCGTCCGGTGCGGAGAGACCTTCGCTGAGGGCCTTCTTCCGCAGAATGGCGATTCGGGTTTCCAGTTCCGGCGGCTGGATGTCGGTCAGCAGGCCCCACTCGAAGCGGGACTTCATCCGGTCCTCGAAACCTGCGAGCTGCTTGGGCGGCAGGTCCGAGGTGATGACCACCTGCTTGTTGTTGTTGTGCAGCGAATTGAAGGTGTGGAAGAACTCCTCCAGGGTGCGGTCCTTGCCGGCCAGGAACTGGATGTCATCAATGAGCAAAACGTCCACGTTCCGGTACGTGGTCTTGAAGCTGGCGCCTTCATCGTCGCGGATGGAGTTGATGAAGTCGTTGGTGAACTCTTCGGAATTCACGTACCGGACACGGATTCCGCTGTACAGGCGCCTGGCGTAGTGGCCGATCGCATGGAGGAGGTGGGTTTTGCCCAGCCCCGAGTCGCCGTAGATGAATAGCGGGTTGTAGGCCTTGGCGGGGGCTTCGGCTACGGCAACGGCGGCCGCATGGGCGAAGCGGTTGGAGGAGCCGATCACAAAAGTGTCGAAAACGTACTTGGGGTTCAGCCGGCCGAATTCGTGGGACGTGCTCGGCAGCATGGGTTGCGGCTTCTGCTCGATCAGCTGATCCGCCGAGTAGGAAGGTTCGACGACGGGTTCCGGCTCTTTATGGATGGGCACAAGATCCGTGTCCACGTCGATAGCGCAGCGAATGTCCTCGGAAAAGACGTTGTGGAGGGCGTCGTCCAGGGCTTCCTTCACCTGGGTCTGCAGGACTTCTCGGGTCAGCTCATTGGGGACCGCCACCAGGAGGGTGGATCCGATCAGGCCCTGCGCCTGCGCCAGGATGACGAAACCCCGTTGCCGCGGCGAAACGCGGTCGTCCTGCTCGAGGAGGCTCACCACGCGTCGCCAGGAACTTCCGACAGTATTGGCGTGGTTGGCTTCGTCTACTGTCATCAATCGGTTCCTCAAACTTGCGTGCCTGCATTACGTTGCAGCCCAAGTCCGGAATCAGGAGTCTGATTCAGCTTCATCCACAGGGTTATGCACAGTCCGTGGATAATCGGCTACTGAGTCACTCTAGGGGATCAAAACGCTAGAAGATAGCTGGGAAGTGGCTTGTGGATAATTACACCAGTGTGGTTCCAAAACGGCCCCTGTGAGCCACTCCATCCACAGGCTGTGGGGGCACGTTTGCCACAGCCCCGGGCAGGCACTGACGCGTCCGTCGGTTTGACTCTGGCGGGCCATTTGCCCTAGTGTTGTGAAGTCCTTTGTGTACGCTTTCTGTCCCCATCTGAATCTCTCGAACGCACTGCGTTTGGGCAGCCGGGGGAAGCGTGCATATACAAAACTTAGCGTCGGCCAGTTCTTCCCAATTACTGATCGGGTGGGCGCACCTTTGATCCACTGGAGTAACTAACGTGAGCAAGCGGACTTTTCAGCCGAATAACCGCCGTCGAGCCAAGAAGCACGGCTTCCGCCTTCGTATGCGTACCCGTGCCGGCCGTGCCATCCTGGCAGCCCGTCGTGGCAAGGGCCGCACCGAGCTGTCGGCCTAAATAACTGACTCGTCGGTTTACATTTCTTTGCGAGTTTAAGGTGCTGGCCACCCGTAACCGTTTGAGGACTGCAACTGATTTTTCAACAACCGTACGTTCCGGTGTCCGCAATGGACGCCGGAACGTAGTGTTATATGCGGCA
The DNA here is from genome assembly GCF_056680215.1 of Arthrobacter sp. BF1. Lineage (NCBI taxonomy): Bacteria > Bacillati > Actinomycetota > Actinomycetes > Micrococcales > Micrococcaceae > Arthrobacter > Arthrobacter sp. BF1. Next base: position 4,276,652 of record NZ_CM155271.1, on the reverse strand, counting down.
GCTATCGCTGCCGACGAACCCAGCCGGATCGGGTTCATCGTTTCCAAGGGTGTCGGGAACGCTGTGGTCAGGAACCGCGTTAAGAGGAGACTGAGAGAAGCCGCTGCCGGCTCGCTGCGCGAGTATGGTACCGGGTTCGCCATAGTGGTTCGGGCCCTGCCTGCGTCCGCGGCCGCCAGCTGGAATCAATTGCTGGCGGACTACGACTCCGCGCTGGAATCGACCACGAGCCGGTTGGGCAGCCGCCTTCCGCGGGCTGCTGTAGACGGTTCAACCGGTACAACACAGGAAGGGACACAGCGTGCATAACGTGACTGCCGCCGTCGTCCGCAACATTCTTCCTGGAGTTGCCGCTGTAGGCAGGTTCCTCTGGAATCTCCCCAAAAACATTCTCATCCTGCTGCTCATGGCCTACCGCAAGGTGATTTCACCCTTGTACGGCCAGGTATGCCGCTTCTTTCCTTCATGCTCGGCCTATGCCCTTGAGGCGATCACGGTCCACGGAGCAGTGAAGGGCAGCTGGCTCGCCGCCCGGCGCCTGGCGCGCTGCCATCCGTGGAACGCCGGTGGAGTGGACCATGTCCCCGCCGGCCACCGCCACTGGCCCGAAAACCGGACCCCCAGAATTGTTGTCCTGAACAACCCGGACAAGTACTTGGCTGCTCAGACTGATGGAGAAGGCCGCGCTGCGGCCTGACGAATAGGGATATCGTATGGACTTCTTTGAAACAATCATGTTTCCGTTCAAGTGGCTTGTGTCCGTCATCATGGTGGGATTCCATGAGGGCCTGACAGTCATTGGCCTGCCTGCGGCCAACGGCTGGACATGGACACTGTCCATCATCGGCCTGGTGCTGGTGATCCGTGCCGCGCTGATCCCTGTGTTCGTCAAGCAGATCAAGGCGCAGCGCGGCATGCAGCTGCTGCAGCCGGACTTGAAGAAACTCCAGGACAAGTACAAGGGCAAGACTGACCAGCTCTCCCGCCAGGCCATGGCGCAGGAACAGATGGCCATGTACAAGAAGCACGGCACCAACCCGTTCTCCGCTTGCTTGCCCATGCTGATCCAGATGCCGTTCTTCTTTGCCCTGTTCCAAGTGCTGTCCGGCATCAGTTCTGCCAAGACTCAGGGCAAGGGCATCGGCGCCATGAGCCAGGAACAGGTCATCCAGTTCGACGAATCAAGCATCTTCGGGGCTCCGTTGTCTTCCGCCCTGCTGCACGGCGGTGCCACCAATGTCTCCGTTGTGGTCCTCAGCATTGTGATGATCCTGGCCATGACGGCCTCGCAGTTCATTACGCAGAAGCAGATCATGGCGAAGAACATGTCTGAAGAGGCCATGGCCAGCCCGTTCATGCGCCAGCAGAAAATGATGCTCTACATCCTCCCCGTCGTGTTCGGCGTCGGCGGCATCAACTTCCCCATCGGTGTCCTCATCTACTGGACCACCACCAACCTCTGGACCATGGCGCAGCAGTTCTTCGTGATCCGCCGCATGCCGACGCCGGGATCCCCTGCTGCCAAGGCACTCGCCGAACGCCGCGCCGCCAAGGGCCTTCCGGCGCTGCCCATTCTGGGTGGGAAAAAGGCCGACGCCGAAGCGGAAGCAGCTGCCGCCGCGGCGGTTATCGAGCAAAAGGTACAGCGCGTCCAGCCCCAGCGTAAGAATAGGAAGAAGAAGTAATGTCAGCCGAAAGCACGGAAAACGCCCTTACCGACGAGATCATTGACGATCAGGACGAAGCCTCGACGGACACCGAAGGTAACCCCAAGGGGACTGCTGCCAGCCGCCTCGAAGAGGAAGGCGACGTCGCTGCAGATTACCTCGAGGAACTCCTCGACATCGCAGACATCGACGGCGACATTGACATCGAGGTACGCAACGGACGGACCTACATCTCCATCGTTGCCGAGGAAGAGACCGATGGCCTCGACAGCCTGGTGGGCGAGGACGGAGAAGTCCTTGAAGCCCTTCAGGAGCTGACGCGGCTTTCCGTACTCTCAGCGACCGAAAACCGTTCGCGGCTGGTCCTGGACATCAACGGTTACCGTCAGCAGCGTGCAGGCCACCTGCAGAAGATTGCTGAAGACGCTGCAGCGTCAGTGAAGGAGACCGGCAAAGCCGTTGCTCTGGAACCGATGAGTGCTTACGAGCGCAAAATCGTTCATGATGCCGTTGCTGACCTTGGAATGGTCAGTGAGTCCGAAGGCGAAGGCGCCGGCCGCCACATTGTTGTATCCGCTGACTAGAGAATTGCTGAACCGTTAACAATGGTTGATATCACGGCAGCTGAACTACTGGCGGCGGAGAAGATCTTCGGTGACCGCCTGGACCTGGCTAAGCGCTACGTTGAACACCTCGCAACGTCGGGTACGGAGCGCGGGCTCATCGGCCCGCGTGAGATTCCGCGTTTGTGGAGCCGGCACGTACTCAACTGTGCTGTTATCGAAAGCGTGATCGCGCACGGCAGTCACGTCGCCGACGTCGGAAGCGGTGCGGGGCTGCCAGGAATCTGTCTCGCTATTGCGCGGCCTGATCTGGAGCTCACTTTGATCGAGCCCCTGGAGCGCCGGGTCATCTGGCTCCAGGAAGTAGTCGATGATCTGGGCCTGACCAACGTCACCGTGATGCGAACGCGTGCGGAGCTTGCGGTAGGCATGGTGGACGCCGATGTGGTCACCGCGCGGGCCGTTTCCGCGCTGAGCAACCTGGCCGGCCTCACGATTCCCCTGCTCGCGGGCAAGGGTGAGGTTGTGGCGATCAAGGGCCGCAGTGCCGGTGAAGAGATAGAAAAAGCCGCGAAAGTGATCCGTAAACTCGGCGGTGTGCAGACGTCCGTGGTCACCGTTGGTGAAAGCCTGCTGGAAGAGCCCACAACCGTGGTGCGGATCGTAGTAAACAAGTCCCGAAAGATTGCCTAGTCCTGGCCCGGTAACCTAGGTCTGCAGGGCGAAGCGGTTAGGCTAGACAACGGCAGCAACAGCTGAACGAGAGTGAGTGTGTCCCAGTGACCAGTAGCGAAGCCCACACACAACGGATCCCCCCGTTTGTGTCTTTGGGGTCAGCACGTTCCTTTGCTGGCATGGGTTCCGTACCGGTGCGCGGCGAGAATCACCCGAATCCGGTTGCGGGCGTTGCTAATTTTGCGTCTGTTTCACGTGAAACGTCGGGCGCCAAGACGAACGTGATCGACACGATGGACGACTCCAGCCCGATCGCCCGTGAGCTGGCGCATGAGACCAAACGTCGGGAACGCCTGGTAGGCAGGGAACTGCCCAAGCCGGACAAGACCCGTGTCTTCACGGTGTCCAACCAGAAAGGCGGAGTGGGTAAGACAACCACTACCGTAAACATTGCTGCCGCCCTTGCTGCTGCCGGTCTCAATGTTCTGGTCATCGACATCGACCCGCAGGGCAACGCCTCCACTGCTTTGGGCGTGGAACACCATGCCGATGTGGACAGCATCTACGATGTTCTAATCAACGACTTCCCGCTGGCCGATGTTGTGGCACCTTGCCCGGACATCAGCAACCTGATCTGTGCGCCTGCGACCATTCATTTGGCCGGAGCAGAGATTGAGCTTGTTTCCCTAGTGGCCCGAGAGCAGCGGCTGCGCAGGGCCATCGACGTCTATGCCAAGACCCGTGCCAAGAATGGCGAAGAGCGTCTTGACTACATCTTCATTGACTGCCCGCCGAGCCTGGGTCTGCTGACGGTTAACGCCTTCTGTGCTGCCGGTGAAGTCCTCATCCCCATTCAGTGTGAGTACTACGCCCTTGAAGGCCTGAGTCAACTCCTGAAGAACATCGAGATGATCCAGAAGCACCTGAACGCTGATCTTGTGGTTTCTACAATTCTCCTGACGATGTACGACGGCCGTACCAACCTGGCGGCCCAGGTTGCGGCGGAGGTCCGCCAGCACTTCCCGGACCAAGTCCTCGGTGCAGTGGTTCCACGTTCGGTGCGTATCTCGGAGGCCCCGAGCTACCAGCAGACTGTGATGACGTACGATCCTTCCTCCAGTGGAGCCCTTTCCTACCTGGAAGCCGCAGCGGAAATCGCTGAGCGCTAGAATCTTCAAAAACTGCAACAACCGGAGTCCGGCAATGCCGGATTCTTCCATCGGAGGGATTCATCCATGAGCGAGAAGCGACGCGGCCTGGGCCGCGGACTTGGCGCACTCATTCCAAGTTCCGCCGCTGGTAACGGGTCGGGTAACGGGACACCTGCGTCACGGCCCGTCGACCTCTTCTTTCCGGAAGGCCGGAAGAAGGTTGACTCCCCCGCGGATGCCGGTGAGGTGACGCCCTCGACGACACGTTCTCCCGTGGCTTTGGTGAAGCAGTCAACCGCCGAGGATGTTCCGGGGACGAACAATGAGGCTGCCCCGAAGGGCGGCTCCCCCGCGAAGCCCAACAGCAAGCCGGCCGAAGACCCTGCTTCTGCGAAGGCTCCGGCCAAAGCTTCAGCGAAGACCCGGACGGCCGCCAAATCTGGAGACACTGCACCGGCCTCGGCCGACGATACGGTTGGGCCTGCAGCGAATGTTGCGGTTTCGGTTGTTGAAGTGCAAGGCGACGCTGAAGACAATGGCGTGGATTTGATTGAGGTCCCAGGCGTCAGATTTGCCGAGATCCCGGTCACCGACATCCACCCGAACCGCAAACAGCCCCGCTCGGTCTTCGATGAGGACGATATGGCGGAGCTGATTCACTCAGTTCGCGAAATCGGCGTTCTCCAGCCAATTGTGGTCCGGACTTCAACCGAAAAGGGTGGCGAGCCCTATGAACTGGTCATGGGTGAGCGCCGCTGGCGTGCAGTGCAGGCCGCGGGGTTGGAAACCATCCCCGCCATTGTCCGCGACACTACTGATGATGACCTGCTCCGGGATGCCCTACTGGAGAACCTGCACCGCAGCCAGCTGAACCCGTTGGAAGAGGCAGCCGCGTACCAGCAACTCCTCGAAGATTTCGGGACAACCCATGAGCAGCTGGCGGATCGCATTGGACGTTCCCGTCCGCAGGTTTCCAATACCCTGCGCCTTCTGAAGCTTCCGCCTTTGGTTCAGCGCCGCGTGGCGGCAAGTGTTCTCTCCGCCGGCCACGCCCGAGCCTTGCTGGCTCTGCCGGATGCAGCTGCCATGGAGCGCCTAGCCCAGAAGATTGTGGCTGAGGGAATGTCCGTGCGGGCGACTGAAGAGGCCGTGACGCTGTACCAGGATCCCACCAAGCCTGCCAAGAACAATATCCCGCGCCCCGGTGCACGACACGAACGGCTGGACTACTTAGCTTCATCCCTGTCCGATCGGTTGGATACCAATGTGAAAATCTCCCTTGGCGTCCGAAAAGGCCGTGTCAGCATCGAATTCGCGAGTGTTGAGGATCTGAACCGGATCATGGACGTTCTTGCCCCGGGATCCGAAAACTAGCACCGGTCCGTACTGACGTAGAAGAGGGCCAGTTTCACGTGAAACAGGCCCTCTTCTTTGTCTCTAGAGTGCGATGTGGTGGCACTGCTGTGGCTGTGATTGTCCACTGGCCCAGTCGGCATAAGCGCGCATTGGGATGTGACGGAGGTTGGGAGGGCGGAGCCAACTGTTTCCGCGCAACGGCACAGGCTTTCGAACGTAAGTTGCATGAGCACGCTGGCAGAATGCACTCCTGAGCCCGTGGGGACAGCACGAGGGCCGTCCCAAAGGTTCGAGAATGGGAATGGCAGACGTACCTTTACCCCTTCCATTGCCAAACATCGTGGATGGATTGGGTTTCCTTCCCACATCGCAGACCCTTACTCTCCCAGTTCGTTGTCCGCGAACACGTGGAGAGACCCCACGCGGCCCGGCCGCGATGCGTAGTTTCACGTGAAACACGTCGTTGGGAAGCCGCCACCCAGGATCCCCAAGAGCGGACTGCTGCTCGCTTTGCCAGGGTTCGGCTGTGTGGAAGTCTCATCGGTGAGTGTTGCAGCCCCAGGCAACGTCTGCTCCGGCTGCGCCGGCCTACGACTGACCGCTCCAGCGAGGACCCTCAATCACCCTCCCGTCCGGCTAGGCGGGGTCAACCCCTCTCCTCCTGGGGTAGGATCATTGGCTCATTGCGGTAGCGCCCTGCACCGTAGTAGCGCCACGCCGGCTGTCGAACGTGAAATCCGCGCTGCCACTGTATCTGATCTGGCAGCGACCAGGCGCGTGGGGATTGGTGCCTGTGCCGTACCGATTCCGGCGCCCACTGAGTCTTTACGGGTCAATTCTGGCGTCGAGACCGCTGCTGGGTCCGGCCGCCAACTGTCCCGGCGACCAAAGTGGTTCGGCATCTACTGTCGCCAGCAGTAGATCTCCAGGTATTCAGCGAATCTTCCAGGCCGCAGGCCCACCCAAAACGGGACCGCTATGTTTCACGTGAAACAGCAAGGGGCGGGTGCCTCGTGCACAAGAATCTTCTCTGTTGAGGGTGCGCGGAATGAGTCGATATTAGGTGCGATCGCGTGTTTCACAATGCTGAGTCTTTCAGCGGCTGAAGCCGATGCGACATTTCCCTGAGTCAGGCTACGATCCGAGCGGACACTCGACGGTCCTGGGTACCGGTCGGAGGGGTCTGATACGGCTCCAGTGGATACGGGCCATGCACGGCGGGTGGGGTGCAGAGGTCCACGGCAGGACCCAGAAGCTTTCAGGCCTCTCCTATTGCTTACATGCCCAGTCACTTCTGATCGTCTCCTATTGGCTGGCGCTGACCTCGCAGGCGCATCCATGGAGGGTCCAAGTGGCTCGAAGGACTATATTATGAAGGACTGGAGAACGGCTGCGCGGACAGCTGCCGTGAGCGACTGCGCCTCATGAAGCTGCTTAGAGCGGACCCTCAGTCGATTCGCGCCCTAAGAGCAGCACGGTGCGAGATCGAGGCGGGGTCGGCGCCGGCCAACAGTCGGCTGCCGTCGTGGAACGAATACGGTAATCTGCGTGCAGATCCATGCAGATAGGAATGAACGGCACTCAGCGAAGCGGCCTGCCTTGCCGCAGCATGGGTAGCGCCAGTAGCCGGCGCAGATTCCGGGAACGTAGCTGGTCGTGCTCATGGTGCCCCTGGACATCGGGCAGCCCGACGTAGCCGAGGGACAGAATGGGCACTCGTAGAAGCACGCCGTCTGGTGCAACGTTATCGTGCCATAAGGATCTGGGCCGACTAGTTTAGATGTGTGGGATCTCGGCCGCGCATTCCCCTAGTCCATGTTTGGCAGGCTGGACGTATCGTCGCGCGGACAGCGATGAGTGTCCCCGCGCTGGCTCCCCAGCCGGCATGTGCTCATGCCCTACACCAAGTGATGGCTCAGCGCGTGCTCAGCTCGCCGCTTCGTAGGTGGGTCGGGCCGTCGGCGGGGTGGCCCTGTCCTGCGTGTTAGCCGGTGCGTTGGGCATCGTGTGCTTCGCTCGCAATATCGTTGGGTGTTTCTCCGGCCTCGGTCGATGAATGTGCAGGCCGATGTTGACATCCTCCCAGGACACGAACTGAGAGAACTCCGCGATTCCGTACTGAACAAGATCACTGAAGTCGTGGGTTGGAGCGTCGAGTCGCTCGGTGGATACACCTGTGGATAACTTTGTGGAAAGAAGCCGATAGCGACGTGGATAACATGTGCGATATGTCGCACTCAGCCTAGACGCTGTTCGCGGCGGGGCTGCCACGATAGTCAGGGCGTACTGATGTTTCACGTGAAACAAGATCGAGGGCGCCGACCGCGCTCTTGTCGCAGCGCAGAATCGACAAAAACCGGCTGATTGACAGCGTTCCTTGAGTTCTTAGGGTGCCGGATTCGCCGCCGCCGAATGCAGCCACGTGCGGACTCGAACGGAGCGCGCTTGTCAGCACACTTCGTCCGGCTCATGCATTCACGCTCCCGCTTGGCGAGTGAGCTTGGGGGCGGTGGATAACCCTGTGGAAACGCCTGTGGATAGCTCTGTGGATAAGTTCTGGGGATAAAGCCCCAGATGACGGTTCTACAGGTTCAGCGAAGCGCGCCGGCGCTGCATCCGGCCACTATCCGTGCCCCGCTCACGGCTCCTCCCAGGGCGCACCAGCAGTTTTAGCGCACAGTTCCTGGCGGCTGAAAGGAAAGGAAGGTCTCGGACAATTCGCCTGTGCAAGCCTGAACTCCCGCGTTCCAGCGTATAGCGCGCCGGGCGTCTGCGATGGCATACAGCTCTAGATTCATTGCTGCGCGCAGCGCGGCGTGACTTACGAGCGTTCTCTGGTCTTCCAGGCCGCGTGCGATTCCACTGAGTACTGTCACGGAGAATTCGGTAGCGTCTCGCCGGGCGCTATGGCTCTGGACGGACTTGATGCTTTTGTCGACTAGAACTCCAACTCAGACTGCAGGTGCGGTCAGTACGATTCCAACAGCAGGAGCAGGAGCAGGAGCAGGAGCAGGTGCAGGTGCAGGTGCACCTGCTGCCGGGTTTGCCGTCGATGCTGGAACGAAGGAGGTGCGGGATTCTAAGCCAAAACGCCCGCAGTCACGGCGCGATTCGGGCATGTCCGCTGAGGACTCGGCCTGTCGGCACGGGATTTCTTAGAGGCATTTGAAGTGGTGCGAACCGAAACGGATATCCTCCAATAGGGGTCAGCCGGCCCCACAGAGACTCCGTTGTAGACGCCAGGCACCAGGTACGGCAAGTGGCTATCAGAGACCCCGTTGTAGACGCCAGGCACCAAGTACGGCAAGTGGCTATGGCTACCGAGGGCATCCATTACGTTAGTGTCAGGGGGCAACCACTAGTTCGGAGACGATGCTTGGTCAGCGTAGCTGGGGCGGTAGTGGCGGTTAGTAACCCTACTCGCTATTCCCGGACGTAGCTCACGAAATTGCGCATTTGCCATGGACCGCTCCGCGGAAGGCCGACTCGAGTGCCCTTTAGGCACCACGTTTGTTTCACGTGAAACGTCCTCGCGCGAGTGGTCGAGGCATGAATCCGAGTTGCTGGCCGACGATTTTTAGTAGCCCTGTTACCGCGGTCGTTCTGCGCAGACTGTCTGCGTTGAGGGGTCGGTCGGTTGCCCGTGTTTCACGTGAAACATTCACCGGTGCGCTGGGGTGGGGCTCTAGGTCACCTAGGCGTGCAGCACCGGGTGGTTCACGTCGTCATCCCCGGCTAGCCGAGCCAGTGGCGGCATGCTGGCACTGCGGCGACTAGAACGGTCGGTTGGATGATTTGGTTGTGGCATGTCGGAGTCGAGCCATATGTGCAGGCATAGGCAGATCCGATCGACGCGGCGGGGCGGGGCGCTAAAGTCCTACAGTGCCTAGACCAGTCAGAGATGTGGGTGCTTTCTTGATGACCTGCAACCGCACCTACTCTATGCGATGTACTGATTTCCTTGTTGGCTGTAGACGTCCGGTGGGGCGATTTCGATCGGTCGTTGCACGCGAATCCGGAGCTTCAATATCCAGCAACCGGAGTTGGACGGCCAATCTCCCAGATATCCTGGTGGCTCATGTCGGTTCGGCTGAACAATCGGTTTACTTGTACCGATTGGCCTACTGTCGCCGACTCGTTTCGTCGGGGAGCGACTTTGCTCCCGCAGAGCGCGGTCATTGGGGCCGAGGCGCAGCACTTTACCGGACCGCTCAAGGCCCTCCCCCGCTCGTAAGCTATGCACAGCGTTACGTGGGAGTTCTTCTAGGGTTGGCGGATGCCCAGGTTTGTCTCTTCGCTGCTGGCTGGCATGTGGCTTGTTAGAATCGGCCCAGACTTGGAGCAAACGACCTTTGACTCTATGGCTGGGCCTCTTCGGTGCTGGTCCGCTGCGCCTCGAATCTCGTGCGCTTGACGCGTTACACGGCATTTCAAGGCAAGTCAGTGCCGGCACGGTGCCACGGATAGCGCGCAGGGCATAGCTGGAGCAATACGCTGGCAATCTAATGCGCCAGCGTTGGAGAATTTATCCTAATGAAACCGGTATTTTGTGTTCGGGCTGTGAAACTGCGCTTGGAGTGTACTTTTCGGTCGTTGTTCGTCCCGCATGGGCGCTCGATGCGTAGACCAGCGCCCAATCTACCTTTTAGCTGCGATGGGACCTCAGTAACTATCCTGGCCGTTCAGGAGTTTGTCGCAATTGCGAGGGTTGGTTCGAAATGTTTCACGTGAAACATGGTCGAGGCCCAGTGCGGTAAACGACTTCGACTGCATCGATGCGGTACATCGCGTTCGAATGCGCCGTGTTCCCTATTGGTAATCGGCATTGCGATTAGGCATCTTCGCGGCGCAGCTAGCAGGATCACTGCACCGGGGAAAGCCGGTTACCGGCCAGACTAGGACGGTTGTTCTCGGCGGGCGCCACGGGTCCTGCACATGCGATTCCGGCCACGGGCGTCACCGCGGGCAACTCTACAGCCCGAGCCAGCGTCTCGTAGGACGTGGGCAACTGAGACGTGAGCGTCCAGATGCTGAGTTGACGTTTCCGGATGCAGACCAACCCGAACTGATGCAAGCTGAGGAGAGGCAGACCTGACGTCGCAGCCGGGTCCAGTTGACTGACCCCGGTGCTCCCCCGAGCCGGGAAAGTAACTCACACTACAACTTTCAGACAAGTCGTACTGTAACTATCTGAGACGGAACTCCAGGCATGCGACTATGGTCCTAATCGCATCGTAGTGCGCCCGCACATTCGCGATGTCACGTGAAACAAGATCGACGGGTCCGACGTCGAAGCGCATCGGCGTCGCTGCTGCACTCGCCAACTCGGAGGATGAGACAGCATGTGGCGGCGATGGTGCTCTATCCCGCCGCCCGCTCTGAGTCTCAGAAGCCTTACGCGGCGATCCGGAGTATGGATAGGCTTTATCCAACCTAAATCGATTTCTAAAAAGAAAACGGTCAGAGGACTTAAGCAGCTGTGGCCACCGCTTCACCGAAGCAGTGGCCACAAACGCCCGAGGGCGCCATTTCACCTAGGAAAGGACGTCAGCAAATTCCTTTTCGAAGTACTGCTTGGGCCGGGCTCCGATGACGGTGCTCTTGACCTCACCGCCCTGGAACAGGTAGACGGCCGGAATGGACGTAATGCCGTATTCGGCGGCAATGCCCGGGTTGTCATCGACGTTGACCTTAACAACGTTGACCTTGTCGCTGTACTCAACGGAGATCTCATCCAGGATGGGTCCCAGCTTGCGGCAGGGTCCGCACCACTCAGCCCAGAAGTCCACAATGACGGGCTTGTCAGCTGACAGGACATCCGTGCCGAAGCTTGCGTCTGTTACGTCTTTAGAGTTGCTCATAGCGTTGTCTCTCTCTTCGTATGCGGTGCCGCGTGTTACGCGTGCAGGTCTGCGAGGTAGTGCTCCACGTCGATTGCTGCGACACAGCCGGAACCCGACGCGGTGATGGCCTGACGGTAGGTGGGGTCTACAACGTCGCCGGCGGCGAAGACGCCCGGGACGCTCGTCCTGGAGCTCCGACCATCAACGGCAATGGTTCCCTCAGCCGTGATCTTCAGTGTGTCCTTGACAAGGTCGGTACGGGGGTCATTTCCGATGGCGACGAACACGCCGGTGACAGCGAGGTCGGAAACGGTTCCGTCTTGGAGGTTCTTGATTTTGAGGCTGGTGACTTTGTCCTGGCCGATGACGTCGTCAACAGTGCTGTTCCAGATGAACGAAATCTTTTCATGAGCCAATGCACGGTCGGCCATGATTTTGGAGGCCTTGAGCGAGTCACGGCGATGGACCACGGTGACGGACTTAGCGAACTTCGTCAGGAAGAGTGCTTCCTCCATGGCGCTGTCCCCCCCGCCGATGACGGCGATGTCCTGGTCCTTGAAAAAGAAACCGTCGCAGGTTGCACACCAGCTGACGCCGTGACCGGACAGGCGCTTTTCGTTGGGCAGGCCCAGTTCCCGGTAAGCGGATCCGGTGGACAGGATGATCGCCCGAGCGCGGAAGGTCTCGCCCGTACCTATAGTGACGGTCTTGATGTCACCTTGGAGGTCCAGCTGGGTGACGTCCTCAAACTGGATCTCGGTGCCAAACCGGGCCGCCTGCTTCTCGAAGTTCTCCATGAGGTCGGGCCCCATGATCCCTTCCGGGAAACCTGGGTAGTTTTCGACGTCGGTGGTGTTCATCAGTTCGCCGCCGGCGGTGACTGAACCAGCCAACAGAAGGGGCTTCAGGTTGGCTCGGGCCGTATAGACCGCGGCCGTGTACCCAGCCGGGCCCGAGCCGACGATGATGACATCACGTACTTCGGACGCGGTGTTTTCTGCGTTGCTCACTGAACGGTGAACCTCTTCCTTAATCGATGCGCCGGTTTTCTCGACCGGCCACATGGCACAACTGAATGTTGGTGGTGAATATTCCGGGGACCGCGTGCCAGGTCGCACTGATGCGGCCAGACGCGCTCAGAACACGGCTGGCCGCAGCAGATCCGGCAGTGATGAGGGCTCCCGCTACTGGACTTTGATTTCCGCCAGTCGGATCCCGTAGCCGTAGCGCGTCTTCGGCGCGGCCAGCTTAGGCAGAGTCTTGATGGACACGATCACGTACTGGGCCTTCACCGGCTCTGCCAAGGGCATGGTGAGGTCGGTTGACGTAAAACTGTTGGTTCCCACCAGCTTGGCCCCGTCCAGGGAGGGACGGTCGTTGGTGTATACACTGAGATTGCCGCCCGATGCGCCGAGCTGGGTCAGAGTGACGGAAGAAACCGTGGCGGGGCTCTTCAACTTGACGAACAGTGGCACGCCGTCGGCGGCCAGCCCGCCCCAAGCCTCGGTAGCGAACTCCATGTCAGACCAGTAGCTGGCAGCGTTGCCATCAAATGCCTTCGCAAGATCCACATCGTACGTGGCCGCAAAGTCAAAATTGCCCTGCCGGGTGATGTTTTCGATGGAGGGCGGTACCGCCGGAGGCGCTGCCGAACTTGCGTTCGGCGTTGGAGTTCCCGTGCCGGGACCCGGGGTGCCGGTCGTGACGGTGGACGGATTGGCCTGGGGACCTCCATTGAAAAGGCTGCCCAGGTTGGTGAGCGCGAATACCAGCCCCGCGATCAGCACCACGGCAAGCAGACCGCCCACGAGCCAGCGCATGGACCGGGGCTCGCGCTCGGGCTCATCCTCGTAGTAGTCGCTGGAATCACCGGCCGGCGGTACCGCCGCAGCGGAAGGAGACGTCTTCCGGGCCAGCGAAGGGAAGGCCGCTGCCGAACGATTGGGCTGCTTCACTCGCTGAGGCTCCGCGGCTCCGCCACGGCCGTCGCCCTGATCCTCACGGGAGTAGTCATCCTCGGACCAAAGGGAAACCTTAGGTGTTTCGGCACCTGTGCGGTGGTCCGGCTGGCTGGCTGCTGCACCGGCGCCACGCCCCGAGCCGGAAACAGGCTCGCGGTCCATCGGTTGCACCTGCTGGGGGGCGGTTGCCTGCTGGCGTGCAGCGGCAGCTCCCGTGACAACACCGGCAGCCGCGCCCGCAGCGGCACCAGCACCACGAGCAGCGCCCGCAGCAGGGCGGGTGGCCGGCCGGATCGGAGGCCGGGGCGGAACCACAGGGGGAACGGTGGGCGCGGACCGGTACGGGTCAACCTGGCCGGGGTGCTGGTCCCCGTAGTTGATGTAGCCGGCGTCGACGTTTTCTTCGTCGTCGTAGGGTTCCGGCTCGTGCGAACGCGCCTGCCCGAAAATCTCGCTGCCCAGGGTGTCCGTGAAGAACGGTTCAACATAGGGCGCATCAGAGGCAACCACGAGGTCGAGCAGATCTGCCGCAGACGTGTGGTTGGTAATGAGGTACGTGGCGGCTTCGGTGACGCCCAGGTCAAGGACCTGGACACTGCCGGGACGCTCACCGGTAGCCACCTCGCGGGCGCTCTGGGCCACCTGCTCGGTGTTGTCCGGGCCTGCAACCAGAATGCTGACCGGACGGTTGAGAACCTGGTCCACCCCGTCCAGCACCAGATCATGGTCGTGTGAGGTCAGTACCGTGGCTGTGACCTTGTAGCGGCCGCCGAGTACTGATCCAACGTCGATCGGGTGGGACACGTGTTCCTCCTAGACTGTCCGGGAATTGCAGGCGTCGACGAGCCCATTGCCGGCCGGAACCGGTCAAAAGCCGGCCGGCTAGCCGGTTTGCGCGTGCCTGCAACTACCCCTGTTCAGGTTCGATCCTAGCCGATTCGCCATGTCCGCCGCGGTCGACAGGCAGCCGGCAACTCCGTTGAGATTACTTTTTACGGGGCCGTCGGGGCCTGAAATGCGGGTTCCGGCCGGGCCGTCCCTGGAACGTGCGCCGGCCAGGCAGCGGAATCTCTTCGCGTAGCAGGCCGCCGCGCGCGGTGCCTGGAACGTCTTCAGCCGGCAGGTATTCACCCGCGGGGTGGATACCGTTCTCCGAGGGGGCCACCGTGGGTGCCGCAGGGGCATGGCGTTCGGGCACCGGTCCGGCGCGGAACGATGTCGCGTCGAACTCGCCCGAGATGCGCGGGATGAGACCGGTATCCACCGAGACAGTGGCGCGTTCCGGCGTCGGACGTTCCGCTGCAGGGGAACCAGACGCGGAAGCGGACGACGACGGTGTTCCCCCCGTTGCGTCCGACGGTCCCCGGCCTCCGCGTCCCATCCGCCCGAGCAGGGGCCGCAGCAAATCGCGGAGCTCCGAGACGTGGAAAATCTTGAGCAGGAAGACGTAGACCACGAGCATGATGGGGCCGACGACGGCCAAGGTCACCAGGGCGGCAAGGCGGTCGCGCCAGGCGAAGCCGTCCGCACTGTAGCTGCCCATCAGCCACAGGGCGCCCGCACCGGCAACGGCGGAGCCGAGTGCCGCATAGCCCATCCGGATATACGAGTTGGCAATGCGTGGACCGTCCAGGTGGCCGAGCAGGCGGCGCAGGAAGAAGGCGCTGATGACTACCGAGAGAATGTTGCCCACCATGTACAGGATGGCGATCGCGTAGATGATCTGGCCCACGGGCATGAACTGGATGGCAAAGGCACCGGCCACGTAAACAACCGCGAGCAGGAGCTGGACGTAGAACGGCGTGCGGGCGTCCTCGTTGGCATAGAAAACGCGCGACATCATGAAGTTTGCGCTCATGAACGGCGTGCTGAGAGCCAGGATGGTCAGCGTCTGGGCCAGCATCACGCCGTCCTGGCGAAGGCCGCCCGAGAAGAACATACCCAGCGGTCCGGCCAGCGCAAAAAGGGCCAGTGCACCAAAGACGGTAGCCACAGCCATGGTGCGGAGCCCGTGCGAGAGAGCATCGCGCAGTTCGGCCCGGTTGCCGTCCTGCGAGGCGCGGGTCATCCGGTTAAAGAGGACCGTGGCGAGCGACAGCGCAATGATCGAGTGCGGCAGCAGGTACAGCTGGCTGGCCACCTCGAGGACGGCGTTGCCGGGGAGTATTTCGGCCGCCGGGTCCCCCGATTCCTTCAGCCGGAGGCGCTCGGCACCGGGAATGGTGGCGATACGCATGACGTACAGGAAGGCCAACTGCCCGACGGCGGCGGTCAGGAGCGTCCAAACACTCAGCTTCGCTGCCTGGCCAAGTCCCACTCCGCGCCACCCGAACTTGGGCCGGAGCCCCAGCCTCAACCGGATCACCGGGATCATCAGGATGGCGGTCTGGGCCACCACCCCAATGGTGGAGAAGCCAGCCACGAACAGGGTCTGGGTGGGGCCCCAGTTGGCCAGGGTATGTGGACTGAACTCGTTGGTGCCGAAGATCCAGATGAACATGCCCAGCCCGGCAATGGCCACCACGTTATTAAGGATGGGCGCCCACATGGCAGGCCCGAAGGCACCGTTGGCATTCAGGACCTGGGTGAGGAGGGCATAGAGGCCGTAGAAGAAGATCTGGGGCAGGCACCAGAACGCAAAGGCTACGGCCAGCGCCTTCTGCTGCGGCGAGTATCCCTGCGTGGTGAGTTCGATGACCCAGGGCGCGGCCAGCGTCACCAGGGCAGTCAGCCCCAGCAGGAGCAGGACAGCCAGCGTCAGCAGCCGGCTGATGTAGTCCGCTCCCCTGTCCGGAGCCTTGCTCGCCTTGATGATCTGCGGCACCAGCACCGCGTTGAACACGCCGCCAGCTACCAGGAGGAAGATCAGGTTGGGCAGGTTGTTGGCGTTGATGAACGTGTCGTTGACCGTGGATCCGAGACCCAGGGCCGTGCCGAGCATCCAGGTTTTGCCGAAGCCGAGGAAGCGCGATACCAGCGTCCCGGCGGCCATGATGGCGCTGGAGCGGGTTTCGCTCGCGCCGGTGGCAACACTTGGTTCGGTGGGGACGCCGGGTTCGCCGGGAGCACCTGGTTCGGGGGCAGTTGGCGGCCCGGCGTGGGTTGGCTCATCAGCCGGAGCCGCGGGCCCGGCGGCAGGCCCGGTGGAACCGGCGCGGCCTGGGCTGTTGGAGGGGGGATTGGAAGCTGACATCGAGTTCATCGTCTCACCCGGGCGCTGTTTGTTCGGCACCGGCCCGGTCCGCTCGAAGGCCTGGGCCGGCACTGGCCTGCAGCAACAGGCTCAGAGGTGGTCCGGCAGGACGTCCCGCGCAAGGTCCGCGATGCGGCGTTCATTGGGAAAGGAGAGCTTTCGTGCGAGTTCCCGGATGGGCACCCAGGCCACGTCCACGGCTTCATGGTCGGGATCGTTTTCAATGGTGAGCTCCCCGCCTGTGGCACGCAGCAGGTAATGGTGAACTGTCTTGTGGACCCGGTGCCCGCTGACGGTGAACCAGTAGTCGATGCTGCCCAGCGGGGCGAGGATGTCGCCTTCGATGCCGGTTTCCTCGGCAATTTCGCGGACCGCAGCCTGCTCGTTGTTTTCCTCACCCTCAGGATGGCCCTTCGGCAGGCACCACTCCAGCCGTCCGCCCCTGTTAAGGCGCGCGATGATCGCAACCCTGAGTTCGGCGTCGGACGTGTCCACCACCACGCCGCCGGCCGAGATTTCCTCCACTGTGGGAAGCGAGGCCGGTGCCGAGTGCAGGGCAGGAGCGACGTGGGCACCGATTGCCGACGGCAACGGTGCGCTTGTCCTCCTGCCGGGAGCGCTCGGTACGGGATGGGCCATGCAGTCCACTCTAACGACTCTTGCCCGTTCTTGATGACCGGAACATGACATCAAGATGGACTGCACATGACTCGCTTTGAGTGCCCCTGAGGGAATAGGCGTGATCTTGACCAGATTTTGGCCTGCTAAGCCGCTGGTTTCTGACAAGCTTAAGTAACTATGGCGCACCCACATCAAAAGACTGATTCCCACACCGTCGATTTCCAAGTGGACCCGGTGGTCCTGGAGCTCGGGCAGCGCTTTGTTGATGCCGGCCACGAACTGTCCCTTGTGGGCGGTCCGGTGCGGGACCTGTTCCTGGGGCGCGCCTCGCTGGACCTGGACTTCACCACGGACGCCACCCCGGACCAGACCGTTGCGCTGATCAAGAAGTGGGCGGACAACTTCTGGGAAATTGGCCGGGCTTTCGGGACCATCGGCATGCGCAAGGCCGGCTTCCAGATCGAGATCACCACGTACCGGGCTGAGGCTTACGATCCTGAGTCACGCAAGCCGGTAGTGGCTTTTGGCACTTCGCTCACTGACGACCTGCTGCGCCGCGATTTCACCATCAACGCGATGGCCCTGCGCCTGCCGTCCCTTGAACTCGTTGACCCGTTCGGCGGTGTCCGGGATCTCCACGCCTCGGTGCTCACCACCCCGGGCTCCCCCGAGGACTCCTTCTCCGACGACCCCCTGCGCATGATGCGCGCCGCCCGGTTCGCCTCCCAGCTGGGCATCTCGGTGCACCCCGACGTCCGCCTGGCCATGAGCGGCATGGCGGAGCGCATCACCATCATTTCCTCCGAACGCGTCCGCGACGAGCTGGTCAAACTCATCTGCGGGGCGCGCCCGAGGACCGGCGTGGACCTGCTGGTGGACACCGGGCTGGCCGAGTTCGTGCTGCCAGAGGTTTCCGCGCTGCGCCTCGAATCGGATGAGCACCACCGCCACAAGGACGTCTACCAGCACTCGCTGCAGGTGCTGGAGCAGGCGGCAGCCCTGGAAACAGACGCCGACGGCGCGGTGCCGGGCCCGGACTTCGTGCTGCGGTTCGCAGCGTTAATGCACGACGTCGGCAAGCCGGCTACGCGCCGTTTCGAACCGGGCGGCGCGGTCAGCTTCCGCCACCACGACATGGTGGGATCCAAACTCACATCGAAGCGGATGAAAACCCTGCGCTTCGACAACGACACCATCAAGGCCGTTGCCCGGCTGGTGGAACTGCACATGCGCTTCTACGGATACGGCGATGCCGGCTGGAGCGATTCTGCTGTCCGGCGCTACGTCACCGACGCCGGGCCTCTCCTGGAACGGCTGCACCGGCTGACCCGATCGGACGTCACTACCCGCAACCAGCGCAAGGCTGAACGGCTCGCCTTTGCGTACGACGACCTGGAAGACAGAATCGCCACCCTGCGCGAGCAGGAGTCCCTGGACGCGGTCCGCCCCGATCTGGACGGCGCACGGATCATGGCCCTCCTTGAGCTCAAACCTGGTCCCGTGGTGGGCCGTGCCTATAAGTTCCTCCTAGAGGAGCGGATGGAGCATGGCCCGCTGCAGCAGGAGGACGCCGAAGCCAGGCTGCTTGCCTGGTGGGCGCAGCAGCCCGAAGCGGCACCCTCCGTTCCGGACTCACCAGAGCCAGCCGCCGCCGTCGAACTTTCCACGAATGAGGAGTCCAAATGACAGTCCCGAACACTGCTCCCCGCCCCCAGCTCTGGATCCTGCGCCACGGCGAGACCGAATGGTCCAAGAGTGGGCAATACACCGGCCTCACGGACCTGCCCCTGACCGTCGAAGGCGAGCAGCAGGCCGTGGAAGCCCGGAAGATCCTGGACCAGGTGGACTTTGACCTCGTCCTGACCTCACCGCTGCGCCGTGCCCGGCGGACTGCGGAACTTGCCGGCTTCCCTGACGCGCAGCACGAACCGCTGGCCGTGGAATGGAACTATGGCGATTACGAGGGCATCAGCTCGGACCTGATCCGGAAGGACAACCCCGACTACCTGATCTGGACCCACGGCGTGCCCAACGGCGAATCCCTGGATGAAGTGGCGGCCCGCGCGGACAAGATCGTGGCCCGCGTGCTGGAATCCGGACTCGATAACGTGCTGATCGTGGCCCATGGACACTTCTCCCGGATCCTGACCGCCCGCTGGCTTGAATTGGCTCCCACCGAAGGCCGCCACTTCGTTCTGGGCACGGCAAAAGTCTGCACCCTTGGATGGGACAAAAAGACGCCCGCTATTGTGCGCTGGGGACTGTAATAGCTGGTTTATAGAATTTCTTTAGAATCTTTTCGAATTAAGTGGCGGACCGTTGCGTTTGTAGGGTATTTTTATTCCTAACCCCAGAGCGACTCCGCCGGGGTCACGGCGCGCGTTGCCAGGCCAGTCTGCTGGTGCAACGGCTAACAGAAAAGGAGGTTGGGAGAAATGATTACTTTGACTAGCGGATGGAAGATGACCATCACCGCCACCCCGGCCTTCGCTGCTTCTGCGCGCCATTTTCGTGGAGTGTTTGCCTCCTAGCCCCGCCTGATTCCGCCACTACAGCGGTATCTTCGGAGCAGGGCACAACTTTCACGCACCTCTTGGCCAGCGTTCGCGCAGCCTTACTGCCGGTCCACGCGATGACACAGTAGCCCCCTGACTCGGAACACGTTCCTGCCTGGGCCTGCACCGCCGCCGGGTCTGCATCATTGCCATTTGGACCGTATTCGCATTTGCGAACCACTCATAAAGTCCGGGCATTCCTATGCCTAATTACCGCCGATAGTTTTCCGACATTAATTGGCGCTATTTGCCATGCCTATTTTACTTGGAAAGGAGGTGACTGCCTTGATAAAGAAGATCAAGAAGGCACTGTTCCTGCTGCGCTTGCCCGTCCATGCGGGACGACGCGAATTCAACGGTGAACTGTTGGACCAGCGCCGGGAAGAGGCTTTTGTCCTGATACACCAGCAGATGACCGGACTGCGCTGAAGCCCGGGGGCCAGAGCAAAATCGCAGGGCCTGCCCGGGCACCGTCCCGGTAAGCTCAGGGACATGCAGGAGACGAAGCCGCCGGTGCGCCCACAGCGTGCCCGCCTGGTAGTTCCCAGCCGCAGTGACCTGCTGCTGAAGAACTTCACGGAACTGATTGGCGGGCCGATGGGTGCCCGGTCGGCGCCCGGCATCGTCTCCCCCGGCATGTTTACCGTGGAACGGGTCCTGATCGCCCTGACCGTCCTGGCCGCGCTGGGTGCACTGGCGGTCAAGGGCTACTGCCGTGCAAACGGCTGGCAGGCCCCGGACCAGTTCTATTCCACGTGCTATTCGGATTTCCCCGACTTCCTGCGAAACCGTGGCCTGGGAGAGGACCCATTCGCCTTCCTCAGCCAGGGCAACCTTTTTGAATACCCGGTCCTGATGGGTTTCATTGCCGGTGCCACGGCCTGGCTCACCCCCGGCAACGGTGTCACGGATGGCCGCATCCTGGGGTACTTCGACGTCAACGCCACATTGATAGCCGCCGTCTGGATTGTTACTGTCCTCGCCACTGCGCGGATGGCACAACGGCGACCCTGGGACGCGGCCATGGTTGCCCTCGCACCTGGCATTGTCCTGGCAGGGACCATCAACTGGGACCTCTGGGCGGTGGGACTGCTTGCCCTGGGAATGTTGTTTTTCGCGCGGGAGCGGTTGGCGCTTGCCGGCGTCATGATCGGCCTCGCCGCCGCAGCCAAGCCCTATGCCGCCTTGGTTCTTGTTGCCGTCCTCCTCCTCGCCCTCCGCACTGGGCGGCTCCGGGCATTCGTTGTCACCGCGGGAGCGGCCGCGGCGGCCTGGGCGACCGTCAACGCTCCCGTGGTAGTAGCCAATCCCGCTGGCTGGGGGCACTCCCTCGGATCCGCCCAGTCCCGCGAGGCCGGGTACGGATCCGCGTGGTTTGCCTATAACCTCGTTGCCCGGCGCCTTCGCTGGCCCGTCCTGGATCCGACGGTCATCAACGTGCTGGCCCTTGCCTTCTTCCTGCTGGCATGCGCGGCCGTGGCCTATATTGCCCTGACGGCCCACACGCGGCCGCGCCTGGCGCAGCTGGCGTTCCTGCTCGTTGCCGCCTTCATCCTGACCAACAAGGTCTACTCCCCGCAGTTTGTGCTCTGGCTGATTCCGCTGGTGGCGCTGGCCAGGCCGCGGTGGCGCGATTTCCTGGTGTGGCAGGGTGTTGAAGGCCTCTACTGGGCTGCAGTCTGGATGTACCTGGCCCAGGTGACCAGTCAGGGCCCTACGCAGCACAATATTGATATGCCCTACTACGTTCTGGCGGTGGCAGCACATATGCTCGTGACGGCATATTTAATGATTCGGGTGATTTGGGACATTTATGATCCCAATTACGACCCCGTTCGCAGGCACCATCTTGATGACCCGCACGGGGGGCCTTTCAACGGATTGCCCGACTGGCTGCGCTTCAGTACCCCCAACCGTTCACAGGCGGTCCTCCCTTGGCGGGCGAAGCACCATGCCTGATGTCGCCGTCGTAGGATCCGGGCCCAACGGACTCGCCGCAGCTGCGGTGATGGCCCGGGCCGGGCTGTCCGTGGAAGTCCACGAGGCCGCCGGGACCATCGGCGGGGGCACGCGCACCGCAGAACTGATGCAGCCGGGGCACCTGCATGACATTTGCTCGGCCGTGCATCCCATGGCCCTGGCCTCGCCCTTCTTTCGCGACTTCGAACTGGCGCGCAGGGTTGACCTGGTGGTTCCGGAGCTCGGGTTTGGTTCACCGCTCGACGGCGGACGGGCTGCACTCGGTTATCACTCGCTGGAGCGCACAGTCGAGGCACTCGGCCGGGATGGTGCGGCTTACGGCAGACTCCTTGGCCCTCTTGTCAGCCGCATTGACGGGGTCATGGACCTCACCCAGCACCAGTTATTGCGGATCCCCCGGGCGCCAGTCGCGGCCGCACTCTTTGGACTGCGGACATTCGAGCAGGGAACTCCGCTGTGGAACACGCGGTTCCGTGAGGAACTGGCGCCTGCCCTGCTCAGCGGCGTGGCAGCGCACGCTGTTTCGTACTTGCCCTCACTCGCGGCAGCCGGAGCCGGCCTGATGCTGACAGCCCTGGCCCATGCGCAAGGATGGCCGATCCCCCAAGGTGGTTCGGTGGCCATCGCAGAGGCCCTGGCAGATGACATTCGGGCCCACGGCGGTGTCATCCGCACGGGGGAGCCGATCGATAGCCTCCAGCAACTCGGCGGAGCGCGTGCAACGCTGCTGGACGTCGCTCCGCGCGGACTGCTGGACATCGCAGGCGATCAGGTGCCCGCAAAGTACCGCCGGTCCCTTGAGACATACCGCTATGGGAATGGTTCCTGCAAAGTGGATTTCATCCTGTCCGGCCCTGTTCCGTGGGCAGCACCTGAACTGGCGGACGCCGGAACCGTGCATGTGGGCGGCACTCGGAGGGAGCTGGCCCGGGCCGAAAACGAGGTCTCCGCAGGGAAGCATCCTGACCGCCCCTATGTGCTGGTGGCGCAGCCCTCGCGGTTCGACAGTGGCAGGGCGCCGGCAGGGCGCCACATCCTGTGGGCCTATTGCCATGTCCCCGCCGGATCAACGCGGGACATGGGTGAGGCCGTGACAGCGCAGCTCGAACGTTTCGCACCAGGGTTCCGGGATGTGGTGGTGCAGACCCACGTGACCACCGCAGCGGAACTGGCCAGCTACAACCGAAACTACATCGGTGGCGACTTCAGCGCGGGCATCATGGACGTTCGCGGACTCCTCCAGCGGCCCGTTGTTTCCCCCATTCCGTGGCGGACGCCAGTTCGCGGCGTATACCTGTGCTCGTCCTCCACACCGCCAGGTCCCGGCGTGACAGGCATGCCCGGTTTCTTCGCCGCCAAGCAGGCTTTGAAGGACATGTTCGGCCTGCGGGTCCCAGCGCTGGGATTGTGAGTCCGCGTGACGCAGCCGGGTGGTTGGCCGGGCCGCAGCACTTGCCCCACTGGGGGATAATAACGCCGTGGGGAACTCAAAGAAACTTTCACTTGCCGTAGCTGGTCTCATTCTCGGTGCCTCCTTGGTGGCCTGCGACGACGGCAGGGGGGGAGCCGAGAGCGCGGCCAAGCAGTTTGCCGCCGCGGTGTCCGCCCTCGACGTCGGCCCTGTTGCCTTTGACGGCAAGGACTCCGCCGTGGCCAAGCAGCAGGTCCAGGACGTGTTCAAGGCCCTCGACCCGGACAAGCCCACTGTGGAGGCCGGGGACCTGACACTGGATGGCAAAACTGCCACCGTTCCCCTCAACTACACCTGGAAAATCGGCTCCGGTGAATGGAAGTACACCACGTACGCCGAGTTCACGAAGTCCGGGGACAAATGGCTCACCGCGTGGAACCCGTCGTCGCTCGTCCCGGACCTCGCAGAAGGCGAGATCCTCACCAAGGGCACCCAGTCGCCCCCGCGGGCAGACATCCTTGGCGCCGGCGACGCGAAGCTGGTCACGTACCGCCCCGTGGTGAAAGTCGGCATCGACAAGCCGCTCCTCGGCTCAGCTGACGCGGCCGCGTCAGCCACCAAGCTGGCAGAACTGGTGGGCGTGGATGCCGCGGCCTACGCGCAGCAAGTCTCGGCGTCGGGTGCCCAGGCATTTGTCGCTGCCATCACCCTGCGTGAAGAAGGCCGCACCATTACCGACGAACAAATCTCGGCGATTCCCGGCGGCCGTGCCATCAAGGAAAGCCAGCCCCTGGCTCCCAGCCGAACCTTCGCCCGGGCCGTCCTTGGTTCCGTCGGCGAGGCCAGTGCAGAACAGATCGAAGCCTCGGCCGGGGCGCTGAGCGCCGGCGACGTGACGGGCGTCGGCGGGCTGCAGCAGCAGTATGACGCCCAGCTCCGCGGAACCGACGCCGTGGTGATCCGTGCGCACCGGGCAGACCTCACCCGCGAACAGATCAGCGCCGCCGGGACTGATCCGCGCCGCGTGGTCTTCGAGACCGCACCCACACCTGGCACGCCACTAAAGACCACCCTCGACCCGAACCTCCAGTCCCTGGCAGAGAGCACTCTGGCCGGCGTGGGGCCCGCCTCGGCCATCGTGGCGCTCCGGCCCTCCACCGGCGCAGTACTCGCAGCCGCTTCGGGGCCGGGCAGCAATGGCTACAACACCGCGATGCTGGGCCAGTACGCACCCGGATCCATCTTCAAGATGATCGACTCACTGGCGATGTTCCGCAATGGCCTGACCCCCGATTCGAAGGTGGAGTGCACTCCCACCCTTGAGGTGGACGGCCGGACCTTCAAGAACTCGGAGGGCTACCCGGAAACTTCCCTCGGGTCGGTGTCCCTCCGCGACGCATTCGCCCACTCGTGCAACACAGCGTTCATCGCGGCCCGGGACAAAGTCACCCAAGCCCAGCTTGAGGCCGCCGCGGTGGCCATGGGTGTGGCCGTCGAAGCCCCGTCGCTGGGTGCCGTGGCCTTCCTCGGTTCCGTCCCCGGTGAGGCTGCCGGCACGGAACACGCGGCGTCGATGATCGGCCAGGGCAAGGTGCTGATGTCCCCGCTGGCGGCGGCAATGATGGCAGGGTCCGTGGCCAAGGGCTCCCCCGTCTCACCGCAGCTGGTCCTTAACCCCGACGGCGGCGCCTCGGGAGGCACCCCCGGTGAGCCGACGGCGGAAGCTGCACCGCCGTCGTCGACCGTTACGCCCGAAGCACCTTCCCAGGCATCCAAGAAGCCGATCACGGCCGAGGAAGCCGCGGCACTGTCCGACATGATGCGCGCTGTGGTCACGTCCGGCCACGCGGGTTTCCTGGCCAGCGTGCCCGGAGCACCCGTGGGCGCTAAGACGGGAACGGCCGAGTTCGGCAAGGAGGACCCCCCAAAGACGCACGCGTGGATTGTGGCGGTCCACGGTGATTTGGCTGTTGCCGTGTTCGTCGAGGACGGCGGGCTAGGTGCCACCACGTCGGGGCCGCTGCTCAAACAGTTCCTGACCGCCGCCGGCTGACCCCGAGAATGTCAGCTCAGATTTGTTCGCGGCGTGCCATCAGATGACGATGCGGTAGATGTGGTGTGTGAATTCGAAGGCGAAGTCGTCCGTAAACGAACTTCCGGACACTTCTAGAGTCCTGCCTTCATTCATCACCTCTATGCTGGTCCCTTTAATGGATCCCGGGAGAGTGAACGTCCGCTTGCCTGGCTCGGTACTCAACGCGACTTCTGCGAAGACGTAGGCTGATCCGTCCTTGACTTTGAGCATGGTGTCCAAGCCAGGGCCAAAATTCCAGGCATAGGACTGGGTGTTGATCACCGGCGCCAGAGACTTGATGCGAGAAGTAGTCTCCCGGATCTGCTTTTTTCTTTCTTCGCTGCAGTCCACCAGCGAGTAGGCGCCGTTTACGCCGTCGTTATTGTGCTGGAAGAACATGATGCCGCGTGCTTCATGGATGATGGCCGACCAGCAAGCCCCTTCGATCTCCTCGGGATTGATGCTCCGGGCGCCGGCGTCCGAGAGGTACGGCATGGCCGTTTCCACAAACATCCAGTTCGGTTTGCCGCCCGGCGGCGCCTGGAACGAGCGCATCCTTTCCACCAGCCATCCGTACGTGGCGGAGCGCATCGTAGCCGTGCCCGCAGGCCAGTGGGAAGACTGCTGGATTGCAGATCCGGAATTCGGAGAGGTGTAAGCGTAATTGTCCGCGCTGGCCACATCCACAACAGACATAAAATCGCCCATAGTCCCCTTGGCCCAAAACGTATCCAGAACACCTTTGGAATAGTTGGCGTTGATGAACCTTCCGTCCTTCCTCGCGCGGAGGGCTGAGACCTGTTGCTGCATGTTGGCGAGGTTTTCTTTCGTGTCAGCCCCTCCGCACCCCAGACCAATGTCGCATTCATCAAAGGCGAAGAGACCCACCACGTTGGGATCGTCGCCAATCTCGGCCGCGGAAAACTCATCCTGGACGACGCAGAACATTCCCTTGGAGGTTGCCACGCTGAGTTGATCGTTATGCTCAACGGCCTGGAAAGTATTGATGCCGATGGACTTCAGCTGCTCCGCATGCGCGGGGCGGCCGAAAAATACTGCTAACGGAAAGAATGTCGGGTCGGTCCAGCCGGCGGCCGCGGCCTTGGGGAACGAGCGCCAGTATTCAGGACCGCCTTCCCACCCGATGCGGGGCAGATCCTGCAGACTTACTTGGGCCAGCGGCCCGGGCGAAGGGCCAGAAGCGGACCCGTCAGGTTGGTCGGGGGCCGAAGTAAGCGCTCCCGCAGTTCCCGCCGCAACTGCGGCAGCACCGATGCCGATGAAGAAGTTCCTCCTGCCAACGGCACTATCGGGCATGTCGAGGGGTTCCATATTCATTCCTTCCTCTCCGCGGTCCGTTAATGATGGCTGGAGGCAAGTAACCGGTCTATAGGGGTTTCCACAAACTTGCAGGCGTGGCCAACTCAGAGTCCGTGGCCGAAGTCGGGAGATTCGTGACGAGTCCCTTTCCGCCCAAAACTCGAGCCGGGCGGGCGTGGGAAGATTGATCGTGTGGCTCATATTGACGTTTCCGGCATCGACTACTTCCTTTCCGACGGCACCCAACTCCTCAACGGCGTGACTTTCAAGGTCCCGGACGGCACCAAAACTGCTCTGATCGGACCTAACGGCACGGGCAAAACCACGCTGTTCCGGATCATCTCCGGCGACCTGATTCCGGACGAAGGGGTCATTGGACGCTCCGGAAACATGGGCATCATGCGCCAGTTCGTCGGCCAGGTCCGGGACGACTCCACGGTCCGGGACCTGCTGGTATCCGCCGCGCCGCCTGCCCTGGCCGCCGCTGCCCGTGAGGTGGACGAGGCCGAGCTCGCCATGCTGGAGCACGACGACGAGCCCTCCCAGATGCGCTACGCCCAGGCCATCGTGGACTGGGGAGATGCCGGCGGCTACGACGCGGAGACCGTCTGGGACGAAGTCTGCATGGCCGCGCTGGGACTGCCCTTTGACCGCGCCCAGCACCGCCCGGCGTCGAGACTTTCCGGCGGTGAGCAGAAACGCCTGGTCCTCGAGGCACTGTTCGCCGGCCCCGACGAACTCCTGCTGCTGGACGAGCCGGACAACTACCTCGATGTGCCGGGCAAGCGCTGGCTTGAAGACAAGCTGAACGAGTCCAAAAAGACAGTCTTCTTCATCAGCCACGACCGCGAGTTGCTCAACAATGCCGCCGGACGGATCGTGACCCTCGAACCGGGGATCAACGGCGCAGGCGCGTGGGTTCACGGCGGCGGCTTTGGCTCCTACGTTGACGCCCGCGCCGACCGGAATGCCCGCTTCGAGGAGTTGCGCAAACGCTGGGACGAGGAGCACGTGAAGCTCAAGGAACTCGTCAACATGTACAAGAACAAGGCTGCTTTCCGCTCCGACATGGCCAACCGGTACCACGCAGCGCAGACCCGGCTCGCCAAATTTTTGGAGGTGGGTCCGCCCGAGGCGCTGCCCATCGAGCAGAACGTGAAGATGCGGCTCAAGGGCGGCCGGACCGCCAAGCGCGCCATCGTGGCGGAGAAGCTTGAACTCACGGGCCTGATGAAGCCGTTTTCCACTGAGGTCTGGTTCGGCGACCGCGTGGGCGTGCTGGGCTCCAACGGGTCAGGCAAGAGCCACTTCCTGCGGCTGCTTGCCACCGGCGGGACGGACCCGGAGCGGGAGCACCTGCCCGTGTCCGACGTTGAAATCGCCGAAGTCCCGCACGAGGGAACGGTAAAACTCGGCGCCCGCATCCGGCCCGGTTTCTTCGCCCAGACCCACGTCAGGCCGGATCTGCTGGGCAAGACCCTGTTGGAAATCCTGCACCGCGGCGACGAACACCGCTCCGGGCTGGGCCGAGAGGCTGCCGCCGGAGCGCTGGACGGTTACGGCCTGGCCGGACAGTCAGAGCAGAAGTACGAGTCGCTCTCCGGTGGTCAGCAGGCGCGGTTCCAGATCCTGCTGCTGCAGCTCTCCGGTGCCACGCTCCTGCTGCTGGACGAACCCACCGACAACCTGGACCTGCACTCTGCCGAGGCGCTGGAGAAGGCCATCGACCACTTCGAGGGCACCGTCCTCGCCGTGACCCACGACCGCTGGTTCGCCCGCACCTTCGACCGCTTCCTGGTCTTCGGCTCAGACGGCAAAGTCTACGAATCCGCCGAGCCTGTCTGGGACGAAAAGCGCGTGGCGCGCGCCCGCTAACCCCCGACGCTCTCTCACTTGACGCGGGTTTTCCCCGGACGCTATCTCACTTTCGTAAAGAAAGTGAGAGAGCGTCGGTCCGTTGAGCACATTAAGTGAGAGAGCGTTGGGTGGGGGTGGTGCGTTGGGGTCGCCGTCGGTTGCTAGCATTCGAGCATGAAGACTGACATCTCAAGAACCGCGGCCGGACCCACCCTCAAGGCAGCGGCTGCCGCGACTTTTGTGGTCTTCGGCGTCAACGGCTTTGTTTTTGCCAGCTGGGCAGCCCGGATTCCGGCAGTCACGGAAACGCTGCACCTCACCTCCGGCCAGATGGGCACGCTCCTCCTGTGCACGGCCATCGGTTCTTTGCTGGCGCTTCCGACGGCGGGGCTTGTGGTGGGAAGGATCGGCACGGCTAACGCCGTGCGCGCCGCCGGGGTGGTGGCCGCGCTGGCCGGCGTCGGGATTGCACTCTCCCTGTCGGCCGAATCGGTGGTGGGTACAGCCATTTCCCTGTTCTTCTTCGGCATCGGCATCGGACTGTGGGACGTATCCCAGAACATTGAGGGGGCCGACGTTGAGCACAAACTCCGGCGGACCATCATGCCCCAGTTCCATGCCGCCTTCAGCGGCGGGGCCTTCATTGGCGCGCTGATCGGCGCAGGGCTCTCGACCATCGGCGTCGGGCTGCCTGAGCACCTGTTAGTGATCGCAGCGGTTGTGGTGGTGGTGGCACTGGTAACGCCCCGCTATTTCCTCCCCCACGAGGCGGAGGCGGCTCCCCTCGATGGTGAGCCCAGGGCTGAGAAGGGCCCATCCGCCTGGCGGGACAGCCGGACCCTGCTGGTAGGCGTGGTGGTCCTCGGGGCGACCCTCACCGAAGGCGCAGGAAACGACTGGATCGCCAAGGCCACGGTGGACGGCCTGGGTACGTCAGAATCCACCGGTGCCCTGATGTTTGCCCTGTTTGTCTTGGCCATGACGGCCATGCGGTTTTTCGGCGGCCGGGTGATTGACGCCTATGGCCGCGTCGCAGTGCTCCGTGCCAGCATGGGCGCCGCAGCTGCCGGCCTTGGCCTCTTTGTGCTCGCCGGAAACGTGTGGCTGGCCGGCATTGGTGCGGCCTTGTGGGGCGTCGGCGCGGCGCTGGCCTTCCCGATGGGAATGTCTGCCGCCGCCGACGATCCGAAGCATGCCGCCGCGAGGGTGTCAGTTGTCTCCACTTTGGGTTATGTCTCATTCCTGGCCGGGCCGCCCCTGCTGGGGTACCTGGGCGACCTCACGGGAATCCACCTTGCCCTCCTCGCCATCCTCGCGCCGATCGTGGTGGCCTTGGTCCTCGCCGGAGCGGCAAAGCCGCTGGCTGGGGGGCAGGGGCTGGATGCCGGGCATGCGCAGGCTTCCAGTAAGCCGCTGGATTCGAACTAAGCCCACCCAGAGAGAGGGGCTGGGTCCCCACATTCAGTCCGCCCCAGGATTAGGGTAGGGAGATGCACACCAAGTGGCGCCCGGGACCGGGGTGGATCAGCCGCCTTGACCGGCATCTGGTCCGGAGGGTTTCGTCGTTCCCCGGGGGGACACATGATACGTTCTTCCGCCGCCTCTCTGCTTCCGCCGATAATGGCAAGCTCTGGATTGGAGCCGCCGCGATTATGGCGCTGTTTCCGGGGAAAACGCGCCGCGCGGCCGTACACGGGCTGATCGCCCAGGCCGTGGCATCGGCGATGACCAACGCTGTCTTCAAGACCCTGTTGCCCCGCACCCGGCCCATGCCGGAGCACCTGCCGGTGTTCCGCTTTGTCCATCCGCAGCCCACCAGCTCCTCCATGCCGTCGGGGCACTCTGCCTCCGCCATTGCCTTCGCTGTTGGCACCGGGCTGGTACGGCCCGCCCTTGGCGCAGCACTGGCCCCGGCGGCGCTGGGCGTTGCCTATTCACGGGTCCACACAGGGGCGCACTGGCCCTCGGATGTGTTTTTCGGTTCGGCCATCGGTGCGGGTGCCGCGCTGGTCACCCGCAAGTGGTGGCCGGTCCGTCCGCCGTTTCCCGAGGTAACGCGCGCCGCAACGGATGCTCCGGGACTGCCGGGGGGCACCGGCCTCAGCATCGTGGTGAATACCCTGGGCGGCTCCTACAAGGAGGAAACCGCTGCGGCCCTGCAAGATGTATTCCCGCACGCGTATATAAAGTCGGTTGATCCCGATGAAAGCTTGGATGCTGCCATTCAGGCCACCGCCAGGCGCCCGGGCACCCTGGCCCTCGGTGTCTGGGGTGGCGACGGAACCGTCGGCACAGCAGCCGCGGCCGCCGTCGAACACTCCCTTCCCCTGCTGGTACTCCCCGGCGGCACACTGAACCACTTCGCCCGCGATACGGGGACCGGCAGCCTGAAAGAGGCAGTCGCGGCGGCGACGAACGGTGAGGCCGCGCAGGCGGACGTGGGGATCGTGACAGTCGAACGCGGGCTGGCGGGGAACCCGGAGACGGCCGAACTCATCATGGTCAACACCGCCAGCGTGGGGCTTTACCCCAACCTGGTGCGGCGCCGGGAACAGTTGCAGCCTGCGCTTGGGAAACCATTGGCCGGCGTGGTGGCCATGTTCCGGACCTTCGCGGTGGGAACGCCTACTACCCTGATGGTGGACGGGGTGCGGCACAAGGTGTGGATCGCGTACGTGGGGCGCGGCCGCTACTATCCCCGGGACCACGCGCCGCTCTTCCGGCCTGTCCTGGACGACGGCGTCCTGGACGTCCGCATGATCACCGCGGACGAATCCTTCGCCCGGCTGCGGCTCTTGTGGTCGGTGCTGACGGGCACAGTGGCAACCTCCCGGATCACCCACCTGAGGGAAGCCACAGAGGTCCTCATCGAATCGGCGGGTCCGCCCATGGCGCTGGCAGTTGATGGTGAGGCGCTGGCAGGTGTTCGCAGGGCCCGGTTCCGGGTTGAGCCGCGGGCCCTGACGTACTACTCGCCCCGGCCGTGAGCCCGCCACCTTCGAACGTGTACAGCCCCTGGTCATCCGTCCGGATTACCCTGATTCGACCCTGAATCATCCCTGAGACAGGCGAATTGCGGGATTCCCGTCGGTAGCGTGGACAGTGCACACCAAACTTCCCGCAGCCGGTAGGCTGCCGTTCTAAGGAACACGTCCATGATTGAGGCACAAGGCCTGACAAAGGTGTACGGCGAGAAGACCGCCGTCGCCGGAGTCAACTTCACCGTAGAGGCCGGCCGGGTCACCGGATTCCTCGGTCCCAACGGCGCCGGCAAATCCACCACCATGCGCATGATCATGGGCCTGGACCGGCCGACGTCGGGCACCGTCACCGTTAACGGTGCACCGTTCGACCGGCACGCCGCCCCGCTGCGGGACGTCGGCGCCCTGCTGGATGCCAAGGCCGTCCACACCAGCCGCTCCGCCTACAACCACCTCCGGGCCATGGCGGCCACGCACAGCATTCCGAAGAAGCGCGTCCACGAAGTCATCGAAATGACGGGCCTGGGCGAAGTGGCCAAAAAAAAGGTGGGCGGCTTTTCGCTTGGCATGGGACAGCGGCTGGGCATTGCCGCCGCGCTGCTCGGCAACCCGCAGACCATCATCCTGGACGAGCCGGTCAACGGCCTGGACCCCGAGGGAGTTGTCTGGGTCCGTAACCTGGTCAAATACCTGGCGTCCGAGGGACGCACGGTGTTCCTCTCCAGCCACCTCATGAGCGAGATGGCACTCACCGCGGACCACCTGATTGTGATCGGCCGCGGCAGGATCATCGCCGATGCTCCCATCAAGGACATCATTAACGGTAAGGGCAGCGCGCGAACCCGGGTCCGCACCGACCAGCCGGATCAGCTGATGCGGCTGCTGGCCGGGGACGGCGTCTCCGTGGAGCTGCAGGATAACGAGCTGCTCGAGGTCAGCGGCCTTGATCCGCGCCAGATCGCCCGCGCCGCCCTCGAGAGCCACACCATGATCTACGAACTCACCCCGCTGCAGGCGAGCCTCGAAGAGGCCTACATGGAGCTGACTAAGGACGAGGTCGAATACCACTCGCTGATCACCGCAGGCGCCGCCGAGGCTCCCGCCCAGTCCGGAGGCAACTAAGCCATGAGCTCAACCACCCTCGAACCCAACCCGTCCCGCCGCGGCGCGCACGCTGCCCCCGCCGGGCCCCTCTCCGGTGATGCCACCAGCACCGGCCCAGGACCGTCGTTCCCCCGTGTGCTCAACTCGGAGTTCATCAAGTTCCGCACGCTCCTTTCCACCCTGATCCTCCTTGCCTGCACGGTGTTGGTGGTGGTGGGCTTCGGCGCGCTGTCCGCCTGGGGCACGGGTTCCTTCGCTGAGCAGGCGCTCAAGGACCCCGAGGCGGCCGCTGCGTTTGCCGCGCAGGGCGGCAACCTTGCCATTGGTGTGCCCACGTCCGGCATTGCCTTCGCGCAGCTCATCCTGGGCTCCCTCGGCGTGCTGCTGATGAGCTCGGAGTTCACCACTGGAATGGCCCGCTCCACGTTCGCAGCAGTACCCAGGCGCACGCCGGCTTTCGTGGCCAAGCTGCTGGTGGTGATGGTGACGGCGTTTGTTGTTACTGCCGTCTCTGTGTTCATCGCGGGCCTCGTGTCGGTGCCGATCCTGGACAACTACAACCTGGATCTGGACCTGGCCAGCTCGCAGTCGGTGAAGATGCTGCTGGTCAACAGCATCTATGTGGCGGCCGTCGCCGCCATTGGCATGGCGCTGGGCTCCCTGCTCAGGAATTCGGCGGGTGGCATCATGGGCCTGGTGGGCCTGTTCTTCGTGGCTCCCATCGCCTTTCAGCTGATCCCGGGCGATTTCTTCGTCCAGACCCGCAAATACCTGCCGGGTAACACTGTGGAGCCGATGACGGCTGTGAACCACTTGCCGGACACCCTTGAGGTCTGGCAGGCCGCACTGGTTCTCGGTGCCTGGGTGGTTATCCCGGTGGTGCTCGCCGCCGTCGTCCTCAAGAAACGCGACGTCTGAGCTGAGGCTAGGCTCAAGGCATGAATGAAGCGGCACTGGTGAAGGACGCGTCGGCCGGACTGGCCCACGCGTCCTTCGCCGAAATCACGGCCAAGCGCCGCGGCCGGCTCAGGCGGTATCTTTACCAGCGTCCCCGCCTCATGGACGCGGTGGTAGTTGCGAGTTTCACGGTGTTGGTTGCCCCCACCATGGTGGATGCCATCCTGCAGGGCGCCTGGTTGGCGGCGGTGCTCCTGGCCGCCGTGGCAGGTGCGCTGTTCCTTCGACGCTCCTATCCCGTGGCGCTGGCCGCGTTCGTCGCGGTGATGGAAGTGGCCGTCACCCTCCTCCACCCGTGGGGCTCGAACGTCTCGGCCGGGCTGTGGTTCTCGCTGTACGCCGTGGCGGTTGCGCACACGCGCCGGTTCGCCCTGACGGCGATGGCCGCGGCCACTGCACCGCTGGCCCTGCTGTATCTTCTGGCCGCCGTGAGTCCCATGGAGAGCTCCTTCGTCCACGCTGAAGCGGGCAATTCCGGGGACTTCCACCTCCTGACCAGCATCACCACCGGTGCCACCATCGCCCTGTCCAACGTCATCGCCACCGGGATCGGCATCTCGGTGCGGCAGCGCCGTGAACACGAGCAGGAGATTGCGGCGTGGGCGTCGCGGGCGGCCAGCCTGGCTTCCGTCAACGAGCGGAACCGGATCGCCCGCGAGATGCACGACGTCGTGGCGCACTCCCTGACGGTCATGGTCAGTCTTTCGGACGGCGCCGCCGTCGTGGTCCGGAAAAGTCCCGACCGCGCCGCCGAGGTGCTTGGCGAACTGTCGCGGACCGGCCGGACCGCGCTGGCGGACATGCGGCGCGTCCTGGGAGTCCTGCGGGACGACGCCGGCACGGCGCCGCGGCAGCCGCTTGCCTCGGGCGACAGCCTGGCCAAACTCCTGGAAGGTTTCCGCACCGCGGGCCTGCCGGTGCACTACTCGCACACCGGCCCGGCGCTGCCCAGCGACGCCGCGTTCCAGCTGACCGTGTACCGGATTGTGCAGGAATCACTGACGAATGTGCTCCGGTACGGGCGGTCGTTGGGTCGGGTGGATGTCAGCATTGTCCGGGCCGGTTCCACGGTCATCATCGAAGTGCTAGACGACGGCGCGGGAGTGGCGGGCCACGACGCGCCCGATTTCGGCGGGCCGGGTTCCGGAGGTGCCGGCACCGGCCAGGGACTGGCGGGAATGGCGGAGCGCGCACGCATTTACGCCGGGTCAGTGGAGGCCGGGCGAAGCGGCCGGGGCTGGCTGGTCCGGGCAGTCCTAAGCTGGCCCGGCGATGACCTTCCCGATCCTGACCACGTCCCACAACTGCAAGGCAGAGCATGACTCAGACACAACCAATCACCGTCCTGTTGGTGGATGACCAGCCGCTCTTGAGAATGGGGTTCCGCCTGATCCTGGAGGGCGAGGAAGACCTCCGCATTGTGGGCGAAGCCTCCGACGGCGCCGAAGCGGTGCGGCAGGTCAGGGAACTGAAGCCCGACGTCGTGCTGATGGACGTCCGGATGCCCGTGCTGGACGGCATCGAGGCCACCCGTGCCGTCACCGCCGCCGGTGCCACGGCGCGGGTCATCATCCTGACCACCTTCGACGTGGACGAATACGCGTTCGCCGGCCTCCAGGCGGGGGCGTCCGCGTTCCTGCTCAAGGACGTGGCGCCGTCGGAACTCATCCACGCCGTTCGGGTGGTGGCCAGCGGCGACGCCGTGGTGGCCCCGCGCGTCACCCAGCGGCTGCTCGAAACATACGTCCGCGGCGCCGCCCGCCCGGCCTCCTCGACCCAGCGCGACCCGCTGCTTGAGGACCTGACGCCGCGCGAAACCGAGATGCTCGAAGCCATGGCTGAGGGACTATCGAACGCCGAGATCGCGCACCGGTACTTCCTGTCCGAAGCCACCGTGAAGACCCACGTCCGCCGCATCCTCACCAAACTTCACCTGCGCGACCGCGTCCAAGCCGTGGTCTATGCGTACGAAACCGGCCTGGTGGTTCCCAGCAACCCTGATTACTGACGCTGGCGCGGTGGCTAACCGATGCACAGCTTCAGCACAGGAACGCCCTAGCCGAGCGATAGGGGCGGCGGGTTGGATGGAGCCATGAGCAATCACGTTCCCCATCCGGACCACGACCGCGGCCTCGAGTTCGATCTCTCCACCCTCATGAGCCGCCGTTCACTTGGCATCTTCCTCGGCGCGGGCGGCGCGGCAGCGGCCCTGGCCGCGTGCACCCCTGGTGGATCGGGAAGCGGCGGGTCGGGCAGCACAGCCAGCACGTCGACGTCGGCCGCCACTGAAAGTGCCGCTTCATCCGGTGCAGCCAGCACGACGGCGTCGCCCTCCGCCAGCCCGACGCTCACCCGGGCGATCGCCGAGTGCGGGCTGACGATCCCGGAGGAAACGGCGGGTCCGTTCCCCGGCGACGGTTCGAACGGCCCCAACGTCCTGGCAGCCTCGGGCGTGGTGCGGCAGGACATCACCTCGAGTTTCGGGACCGGCAGCGCGAAGGCAGGCGGTGTGCCGCTGACCTTCATCCTCACCCTGCTGGACAACGCCAACGGCTGCGTTCCCCTGGCGGGCGCAGCCGTTTACGCCTGGCACTGCGACCGGGAGGGCAGGTATTCGCTCTACGATTCCGGCCTGGCCAACGAGAACTACCTCCGCGGCGTCCAGGAAGCAGACGCGAACGGCCAGGTCACGTTCAACTCGATTTTCCCCGGCGCTTACTCCGGACGCTGGCCGCACATCCACTTCGAGGTGTTCGAATCCATGAGCAACGCCACGGCTGCCGGACAGGTGCTGGCGATCTCCCAGATCGCACTGACCAAGGCGGCCTGCGAAGACGTCTACACCACGGCCGGCTACGAGGACAGTGTGGCGAACATGAATCGGACCACCCTGCAGAACGACAACGTCTTCCGGGACGACGGCGGCATCTACCAGCTGGCCACCATGACAGGCTCCGCCGCCACGGGTTACACCGCGGGCCTGAACGGCACCTTGTAGCGTGCGGGGCGCAGGGTTCGCCCGCGGGCGCGGCGTTAGACTCGGAACCATGCCTTCACCTTCTGCCGCCGCAGACCACATCCAGGACCTCGGCGCTTATCTCAGCGCATCGCCGTCGAGCTTCCACGCCGTCCACGAGGCCGCACGCCGCCTGGACGAGGCAGGGTTCACCGGCCTGGACGAGCGGGAGCCCTGGTCCGGCGGAGCGGGCTCGTTTTACCTGATCCGCGACGGTGCCCTGATCGCTTGGGTTGTGCCCGGCGGCACGGGACCCACCACCGGGTTCAACATCCTGGGCGCGCATACGGATTCGCCGTCCTTCAAACTGAAACCGAAGCCCACCACCGGCGCGTTCGGGTGGCTGCAGGCAGGCGTGGAAGTCTATGGCGGGCCGCTTCTGAATTCCTGGCTGGACCGTGAGCTCCAGCTGGCAGGCAGGCTGGTCATGGTGGACGGTACCCAGCACCTCACAGCCACCGGCCCGCTGCTACGCTTCCCGCAGCTCGCCATTCACCTGGACCGCGCGGTGAACGACGGCCTGACGTTGGACAAGCAGCGGCACATGAATCCCGTCTGGGGGCTGGGGAATCCCGCAGATTTCGATCTGCTGGCTGTCCTGGCGTCCCATGTTCCCGGCTCCTCTGTTGATGCGGCCGGAATCGGCGGGTACGACGTCGTCATAGCGGACACGCAGGCTCCTGCGGTTTTCGGGGCCAATAGTGAGTTCTTCGCGTCAGGGCGGCTGGACAATCTTTCGGCGACGCATGCCGGGCTGGCGGCGCTGATCGCGCACGCTGCTTCTTCCTCGGACGGTGGCGGGACCGGCGCGGGTGCGCCGATCGCGGTGCTGGCTGCCTTCGACCACGAGGAAATAGGTTCCAATTCCCGTTCCGGGGCCTGCGGGCCCATCCTTGAGGACGTCCTGGTGCGGATCTCCGACGGACTCGGCGCCACGGTGAGCCAACGGCGGCAGGCGCTGGCGGCGTCGTTCTGTGTCTCAGCGGATGCCGGCCACGCCGTGCACCCCAACTATCCCGAACGGCACGATCCGGCCAACCATCCGGTGCTGAACGGCGGCCCACTGCTGAAGATCAACGCCAACCAGCGCTACGCCACGGACGCCAGCGGGGCGGCTTTCTGGGCCCGGCTTTGCATCGCGGCCCAGGTGCCGTACCAGGAATTTGTGTCCAACAACGTGATGCCCTGCGGCTCCACCATCGGGCCGCTGACCGCCACGCGCCTGGGTATCCGGACCGTCGACGTCGGTGTGCCGTTGCTTTCGATGCACTCCGCGCGCGAGCTCTGCGGCGTGGAGGACCCGCACCGGCTGGCCGTTGTCACGGAGCTGTTCTTCCGGACGGCGGCTTAGCTTCGGGCTGATTCGTCGCACCACAAAGGTGCTGCGGATACCCACATAGAGGCCTCATTCGCCTATTAGCGTGGTTGGTCCACGCCTACGGTTGAGAAAACGGAAGCCCTCCGGGTTTGCGGTCCATGGTTCCGGACCGCAGATGGGTGGGACTGTATAGTCCCGCCACCGAAAGGACGGCCGAAACAACAGATTGACGCGACAGGCAGGATGCCAGCTGGTATCCGGGCCGGAGCGGGGAGTGCAGACCCCACAGCCGGCCAGTGCACGGTCGCGCCGTGACCATGGAGCCAAAATGACGTCTGCACCTGGAGCTTTCCCCCGCCGGATCCTTAAACTGGGCCTGCCGGCCTTGGTTACTGATCGCATGGCAGTCAAAACAGGTCACCGGGAGTCCAGTTACTCCTCAAGGCAGGACCTGCCGGAAAGTGGCGCCACCAGGCTCATCACTTCTGTATCGATCGGCGGGGTGCCGGTGGACCTGACCAGTTTTGAGAACGCCACCGCAGCGATCATCGGCAGGGCAGTCAGAGGGGGCCCGGCACCCCTAGGAGTGTTGTCCGCAAATCTGGACCACGTCAAGCACTTCGGGGCGAACGGTCCTTGGGGGCAAACCTTGGAAAACCAGGATTCCATGGAATGGCTTTCCCTGCTCGATGGCGCCCCGCTGGTTACCCAGGCCAACAGAATCACCGGACGCTCGTGGCCGCGGCTTGCCGGTAGTGATCTCATTGAATCAGTCCTGGACCGATCGGAAACAGAGGGCTTACGGATAGGGTTCCTGGGCGGGGCAGGCGAAACCCATTCCCTGGTTCGGGAGAAATTTGCCCAGGAACGGCCAAACCTGCAGGTGGCGGGATGGTGGGCTCCTTCGCGTGAAGCTCTGAAAAACGCCACTACTTGCCTGAGTTTGTGTGAACAAATTGCAAGTGCGAACGTAGACATCCTCGTTGTGTGCCTCGGTAAACCCCGTCAGGAGCTTTGGATCGCAGAGTACGGCGCGCAAACCGGGGCTAATGTCTTGTTGGCCTTTGGAGCTGTGGTGGATTTCTTGGCCGGGCGTGTGCGCAGGGCCCCCACGTACGCGCGTGATGCTGGGCTGGAGTGGGCCTGGCGACTTGCGCTAGAACCCCGGCGCCTTGGTAAGCGGTATTTGCTCGACGGGCCACCAGCGTATCTCTCGGTTCGCAGGCACAGCTCTACCAGCCGGCCTCCGGTGGGGATCTTGAATGGCCCTCCCACCATGAGTAAGTCTGCGCGTGCCGTAGTGACACCGGGCAAGTTCGCGTCCCTGACTGAACACGCCGACGTCGCTGTCCTCATTGTCACGTACAACAACGAACGGGACATTGGAAGACTGCTCCACTCGCTAAGGCAGGAGACGGCTGACCAGTCCATCAAGGTGGTGATCGCCGACAACTCCTCCTCATCACAGACATTGGAGGCCCTGGCCCCGGAAGAGGATGTGCATTCTTTTGCCACTGGCGGAAACAGGGGGTATTCGGGAGGTCTCAACGCGGCGCTTCAACGCGCTGGAACGGCCGACTCGTACCTGATCCTGAATCCGGATCTCTGGCTCGCACGTGGATCCATTGGGGCTCTGAGGGACCGGATGCGCTGCAGCGCAGCAGGCATAGTCGTCCCCAGGTTGCTCAATGAGGACGGGACAAACTATCCCTCGCTTCGGCGGGAGCCTAGCTTGTTCCGGTCGTTGGGGGACGCACTCCTGGGAAGCAGGCTGGCCGCCCGGCCGGGCTGGCTATCCGAGATGGATTTCGACGAGGAGAGCTATGTCCATCCTCATCCGGTGGACTGGGCTACAGGAGCGGCGGTCCTTATTTCGTCGGAAACGGCAGCTTCGGTAGGAAGCTGGGACGAGAGCTTCTTCCTCTATTCGGAGGAGACAGACTTCTTTCGCCGTGCGCGGCTCAAAGGTGTCACCGCCTGGTTCGAACCCAAGGCGCAAATGACACATCGAGGAGGCGGTTCCGGAATTTCCCCTGAGCTCGGTGCGCTAATGGCGGTGAACCGCATCAGATATGCCCGGAAGCACGGAAATGCCACCCATGCGGCACTTGTTCATTGCACGGTAGCGACGGCTGAACTGCTGCGGGTTCCGAAGCGCGGCAGCTGGCTGGCCTTTCGTGCGGTAGTGGGTCTCCGGCGCTGGGAGGATCTGCCCAAGGCTGTAAGCTACCGGCCCCGCAGCGATGCCGCGGGGCTCCATGGCGGCTCCGTGATAATTCCAGCCCACAATGAGGCTGCTGTCATCGGACGGACCTTGGCCTCCCTAAGACCGACCCTGCGCGGCGGCGCAGTGGAAGTCATCGTTGCCTGCAATGCCTGTACGGATGACACCGAGGCCATTGCCGCATCGGTTCCGGGCGTACGAGTGATCACCGTTCCCCAGGCATCCAAGGTGGCTGCCCTTAACGCGGGAGACCGTGTGGCTACGAGGTGGCCTCGGATCTACCTGGATGCCGACATTGCTGTTTCCGGTGAATCGCTGCAGCGAACGTTCGAAGAGCTGGGGCAGGAGTCGGGCCCGCTGGCTGCCCGCCCTGCATTCCAATACGACACTCAGGGGGCACAATGGCTCGTGCGCGCCTACTACCGGGCCCGGAGCAGGATCCCTGGCACTTCTTTGGCCTTATGGGGAGCTGGAGTCTACGGGCTAAGTGAGCGCGGCCATGCCAAACTCCAAGAATTTCCCCCGCTGACGGCCGACGATTACTACATTGACAGGCTGTATAGGCCAGGCGAAAAACGCATCGTTCAGTGCGATCCGGTTCTCATAACGACTCCACGCACCGTGCCGGCCCTCTTGAACACCCTCAAACGGGTTTATCGCGGCAATTCGGAGCAAGACGGAGTACTGGAATCTACGGCCGCGAACACGTTTCATCAACTGTTCCGTTCGGTTCGGGGGCCCTCTTCAGCACTTGACGCTGCCGTCTACGCTGCTTTTGCACTCGGTGGCAGGTGGAGCTTCGACCGGGTGAACGAAGGACGTTGGGAACGGGACGATACGTCCCGAGCGCTGCGTTCTGATGCTCCGGACGTGGGCGTTAAGTGAATAAGCCCCTAGGCGTCCACGCGGTGTCAAACTCCCGCCGGAGAGGGAAGCTATCTTCCGCGGAAATCACAGGCGTGCCAGAAATGACGCGCGGTACGCCCGGGAGGCAAAGCGACGAGGACGCGGTGTTAACGACACCCGGTCGAGTTCCCATTCTGTTGAGACTGACCGCATTAACCACTTTTGCGGTTCCTTCTACCATGGTTCTCGAACCGATGGGGGCTGCCGGAACGGTACCCCTGATGCTGGCCACCGGCTTGTTTGTTCTTTGGGCGGCTTCAATCCTGCTTGGCCTGCACGATCCCATCCCTAAGCGCCATCCGGGCCGGATCGGTCTCGCCTTGCTGCTCTTGGCAACCAGCGTTTCGTATGTTGCGCTCTACTCCGGCTGGACAGGGCCCAGTTCGATTGCTGCCCGAGCCTCGGCAGACCGTTGGGTCATCCTCCTTCTGGGGAGTACGGCGGTAATTTTCGTGGCCACAGAAAAGATAAAAAGCCTCGGCGACGCCATGATTTTGGTACGCGCACTATTGGCAGGTGGAGTATTTTGCTGCCTTGTAGCAGCGGTCCAGTTCTTTCTGCAGATTAACCCCGCAGAATGGCTCAGAAATGTCATGCCAGGATTCACATACAACGGCGGTGACACCGTATTCCAGATTCGTGGTGCACTTCTCCGGGTTGCCGGGACCACGTTCACCCCGATTGAACTTGCAGTAGTTTGCTCTATGCTGCTCCCCCTTTCAATCTGGCGGGGAATCTACGACACAACCGGACGGAAGTGGCAGCACTGGGCAGGGACCCTACTCCTTGTCTTTGCGATCGCAGCGACTATTTCCCGCTCCGGTGTCTTGGGGGTTGCTGTGGCGATGGCTGTCTT
This sequence comes from Arthrobacter sp. BF1, assembly GCF_056680215.1. Taxonomy (NCBI): domain Bacteria; kingdom Bacillati; phylum Actinomycetota; class Actinomycetes; order Micrococcales; family Micrococcaceae; genus Arthrobacter; species Arthrobacter sp. BF1. The sequence continues at coordinate 4,235,063 of NZ_CM155271.1, read as the reverse complement.
TATTCCCTTTATGCCGCTGCGGGCACGAAAGTGGACCTTCGTTTTTCTTCCGGTAATAATTGCAAGCTTGTTCCTAACCATCCCTGGACTGTTGAGCACCATCTTTGATGCCCTGATGCCCGACCAAGGCGATCCGTCAATCACCACACGCACCAACAATTATCCGCGCGTTGCCGCCATGTTCGAAGCAAGGCCCATTCTCGGCGCAGGACCGGGCAATTACACACCCCCGAATGCGCTGCTAATTCTGGACAATCAGTACCTCAACTCCACCGTGACCATGGGGATAGTTGGCCTCGTGGGGACCGTTGCCTATCTAGCAATTCCTGGGATCGCGGCTTTTCTTGCAGCGCGAGCGGCCAAGGCCCCTGCGCTAGGGTGCCTTGCGGCAGCAACCGCCGCCGGTGGACTTGTGGCCGCTGTCTGCTCATTAACGTTCGACTCTCTGTCCTTCCCTGTTTTCGCGCTGACGTATCCGCTCATCGTGGGACTGGGCGGCGCCGTTTGGATCATGACCAAAAATGAAAGTTCAATCGAAGTCAAAGGAGGGTTCTAATGGATCCGCTGACTGTCATCCGTACCATCTGGCACCATAAGACCTATGTCTTTCCAGTAATACTTGTAACGCTTATTGCAGCTGCTTATGTTTTTCAGTTCGGTCCCCGCTACTTCGAGTCGAGCATGAATTACGCGCTGGTGAATCCTAAGTTACCTACCGACAAGGAGTTGCAGGTCAATCCCGAGCTGGCCGGCCTAAACAGGGACAACCCTTTTCTTCGGGCATCCGATCCCGCGCTGATAACCGAGGTCCTCATCGCGCGTCTGAATGGAAGCCAAACTTCCCAATTCCTGAAAGCGTCGGGCTTGAGTACTGACTACACGATTACAGAGGGAATCAACGGCAACGGCTTCGTGGTTTCGATAACCGGCCACGGCGAGTCCGAATCATTTTCGCTTGAGACGACGCGTGCGCTGGGTACCCGGTTAGAAGCTGATCTAAAGGCGATACAGCAGGTGAATGGCGCGGACGAGCGCTTCTTGTTCACCACCCTAATGGTCAATCCGCCCGATAAAGCTACTGAGCAGTTCTCGAGCCGGCTCCGTTCAGTCATCATGGTGATTTTGGGAGGAGCAGTGCTTATGTTCGGGGCCGTGTCCCTTGGTAGGTCCATGGAATCGGTCCGGCTGCGACGCCGATCCAGGGCGGCTGCAGTGGCCGTGGAGGAGGCGGGAGCTGATGATGCAGGCACAGCTTCAGTGACGGCGCCCCCTGAATCCGGGATAACGACGAACGCGTCAAGGATGGCGAATGTACCGCTGCGAAGCTCACCTGTCTCTGCCCATCGTTCACGGCGCGATGCAACACGTGAAACGCCGGAACGGGTAAGCCTTTAGGTACGCCGCGCATATCTGAGCAGGAAGGCTAATTTTGTAGGCCTGATTGTCAAGAGGCATCGGTGAACGGCTCCTGGCTTTGATTTGGGGCCGATTCACCGTGTGACGCCCCCGTGCACGACAGTCACGTCAGTGGTGAACGCTCCTTGTCAGGCCGTGTTCCGTTGTTCTCCTTGCTGGGGCCGGGCGGCCAGGGACCAACACCAGGCGTTCCCGGACCGGCTGGCGATATCGGACTATTCCGGATGGGCCAGACCACGCAACAAGATACCTGGAGCGAAGGGGGACTTCTGCTTGTTCCTGTTCAGCTCTCAGGAGGCCGGAGTCCCGCCAACACCCTGCGCCGCACGGATAATTCCGTGCCCGACTTCGCCGAAATCATGACGGCCAGATCTTCCACGCCAGTGTTCGCCACTAGCTCCTGTAGTTCCTTTTCGCCGAGTGGGAACTCGTCATAGTGATTCAGGCAGCGCATGTCACTTGTGCAGTGGATCTCATGGGTTGCACCGAGTATTTCCTTGGCGTAGACCCCGTAGAGAATCATTTCAGAGAAATGTAGCTCCCGGCCCACCGCGGTGGCCCAGCCGAGTCCTGTTACTGACTCGATCCGGGCCAACATCTCCCGGACAACCGCAGGACTCCAAGCACACGGGCAACATACATAGTCCGGAAGGAGGGTGGCCTCTGCGGCCGGTAGTCCGAGCAGCCGCCTGGCGGCCGTGTGCCACAGTCGGTGGCGGGGTAATGTCTCGTCCACGGCGTCAGGCACCTCGAATAGCTCCAAAACACCCTTGGGTGAGTATGAACCCTCATCGATCGGCCGGATCAGGACAATGTCGGAGTCAACCAGGAGCACTACATCGGTTTCCATAGCGGCTGCAGCCGCGAGCTTCACGATTTGCTGTGCAATCCAACCGCGCACGGGCGGCACTGGGCGGCGGAGGTTCACCCAAGCATTAACCCCTGGGATGCTGACCATGGTGCGGGGCAGGTAATCCCTGACATCCTCGATGAACGTCCGCGGTCCGGCCAGCCGCCGGAAGGCTTCAACGTCGGCCGCCGGCACAATAATGTGGTGTTCCACATCGACGCCTGTATAGCGCATAACGGAATTGTGGAGGTCGGCACACAACTCGAAATCCGGTGCATAGCTCGGGGTAATAAGGGCAATGGACTGTGGCTGGGAAGGGATCATGTCAGCATTTCCTCTGATGTCAGGCGGCCGGTGCTGGGGTTGCGCAAAGTTTGAGAAAATCGCAGGCTCTGGCCTCCCACGTGTGTCGTTTGGAGAACTCCCTGCGGGCGGCGTTTGCACGCTCATCATGACGTTCCGCCAGCACCTGCGTTACGTTGCGAGCAAAGTCGGCGGAGGTAACCCCTACCTTCACATGAGGGGTGTTCAACCAACGTGCTGCGGGCATATCGGATGACACAACGCCTACTCCGGCGGATAAGTACTCAAGGGTTTTCAGGGGAAAGCTCGCGCGATTAAACGCGGTGTCAGTGTACGGAGTCATGCCCACACCGAAGGTGGCAATTCTGTTGGCCACTTCGTCAGGTGGGAGGAGTCCGTGCCACGTCACATTGGGGGAGGAAAGGAACGTGTCCATGCGTACTCGAAATGCGGGATCCCGTTCGGCCCGAGGCCCGATCACAGCAATCTGAGTGCCCGTATTCCGCACAGCCTCAAGGACGTCCAGGTCAAGGCGTTCGTTCAGTTGCCCCACCAGTCCTGCGATGGCTTGCCGAGGGCTTGGTATGCCAGCAACAGGCGTGGGGCCCCCATTGGGGATAACGCTGAACACCGGGCAGGGTAGGCCTTGGGCGGCCACAGCCGATCCGAAGCCCGCCAGGTAACTCAGCCGATTTCCAATTTGCTCCGACACCGTGGCAACGCTGTGGGCTCGACGCAGGTTGGATACGAGCACACTTTGGACTGCCGCCCTGGAGAAGCCCATGAGATCTGAACCGTCAATCCAATCGTCGGTTGCATACAGGATTCTTCGTCCCGGCACGCCGCGAGGAAATCTGGCTAACGGAAAGGCGACGACTACCGCGGTCGGCGCTGTGCCGATGTTTTTCAAGGCCTGTTCAACGGCCCGTTCCAACAAGTGCGCTGTGACGTGTCGGATGCCTGGCCGCGTCACTCCGGGTAACGCGGGAACTCGGACACGGAGCACATTGGCGGACACGCGCTCAGGGAGGCGTCTGCTCGCGGTGACCAACTGCTTCAATGCCCGGAGATCCATTGCAGGAAGGGGCGGATCAACCCACAGAACGTGATGATCCGGGGGCAACGCCTCTACTAGCCGTTTATCTGTGCCAGACACCGAGTCCCAGTTGGTGCCGGCGATCCAGACGATGGTCTTCTCATGCATTCGATGCTCCGAAGGACGAATCTTCCATGGTCCGCTGACCAGTGAGAGGGCGGGCGTTGAAATCATCCGAGGCCTCCCGCCCCGTAAGGCGAGAAATGAGCCGCCGGCTCTCATGGCTCAGGAACCGACCTGTGGCAACGAAGTTGTCAACGAACTCGTTCTGAGGCAGGGGTGCGGTCGCCAATGCGTCGGCGTAAATCGCCAACTGTGCGGCTGCAGCCCCGTGTAAGGAGAATCTGTCACGGACCACGCGGAGGCCGAAGGCGCCGAGCTCCTCCCGTAGCCGCGTTGCTGGCAGCAGTTCCTGGAGAAGCCGGGCAAGTTCCCGAGCGCCGGCGCTCGGATCATTCCCGACGCCATACCAGCCCTGCCAAAGAAAGGTAGACAGCGACGAGGGTGTCAGCAGTGACCAGAAGCCGCACTCACCCTGGACAACCAAAGGTTTGGCGAATGACATTGCCCGAAGAGCTGAGCCGCCCATCCCTAAGCAAACGTCAGCGATGTCATACGCCGGACGCGGATCGCTGAGTTCGCCCGTCAGGATGATGGTCTGGCGACCCGTACGCGCGTTAAGCTCCCCCGCGCGCCTCGAAACTTCATCACGGGCGGGGCCATCCCCGGCGATGAGCAAAGAAATCTTGAAGGTGGACGAAAGACTACCCACGGCCTCCATCGCTGTGAGAATTCCTTCGAGTTTCAGCTGATGGGCGAGACGGGACACTATGGTCACGAGGTAGGTATCCTGCCCAAGACCCCAGCTGCGCCTGAACTCAGACTGCCCGAGCTGCAGGCCAGGCCGGTTTGCTTCGGTGTCCACTGGAGGTTCCAGCACCGAAACGCGCGCGCGTCCAAGAGCTCCCTCTGCCTCGGCAATCAACTGCGTGCCTACGGCGATGGGAAGATGCTTGGGTATAAATGGCGCCACACTCATGGACATCACAGTGGAAACTGCGACAGTCGATTTCAGTCTCCTGGCCGCCAGGTAACACTCCAAGGCCGGGGGCCATTCATAACCGTGAAGGACATCAAGGCCCCGGTGTTCAGCCATGGCGGCCAGGGCGCGAACCGCTGCTGCCGCTGGGCGCCGTCTAAGTTCGGGGGCCGGCACGAATTCCAACCCTAATTCGGTGGCGGTCGCCACGAGCGGGCCAGGCCGTCCGAATATGATCATTTCATGGCCCATGCGCTGCAATTCAGCGGCAACCTCGATGGCGTTTATTTGGCTTCCGCCGATGCCCAAGTCGTGGGGGTAGACCAGAACCTTCATCGCGTACTCACCTTCACACAAGTTCCTTGGATTCCGACGATCTGGCCAGGCCGACCGCTCGCAGGACCTGGACGTCGCCGCGGCGGGCGTACGTCAACAACGCTGTGATGCCGAGGGTGAGAGTGCCGGAGACGGGGAGGCACCAGAACGAGTCCTGCATGCCGTTGGCTATGCCATAGGAAAGCAGGCCCGTGGCGATGGCGGCGACCGCCGGCCACCGGATTGCTGTGAGAATCCTCCGAAGGCTAACGCCGGAACCGGACAGGATCCGGGCGTAGAGCGGGAGGATAACGCACCCGCTCACCACTGTCTGAGCTGCTGCGAGACCGGGCAAACCGTTCCAGGCTGCCCCCGCCGCCAGCGCCGGAATCAACGCCAGTAGGCAGCCGGCCTGGACCATCAGTACTGTGCCGGACTTGCCTTGTACCACCAGGTAGTCATAGGAGAGATCGCAAAAGACCTTGCACATTCCGGCGATGACGAGCCAGGACAAGGCAGCCGCGGCGGGCAGCCAGGCCTGCCCGTAGACCCAGCCCACCAGCGGGACCGCACTTCCGGCCAGCCAGAAGATAGGCGGCAACGCTACAGCGGTGAGCACGGCCACCATGGACACCATGACGTCGTTCATCCCGGCCTTGTCATGCTGCAGCGCTGAGAATGCGGCTGGAGCGACACGTCTTAGTGGCTGTGCCAAAAGACTGACCGGCCAACTTGAAAGATTGAAGGCAAGCACATAAAGCCCCAGCGCGGTGGATCCCAAAATGGTTCCAGCCGTGAGTTGATCGGCGTAACCGATCGCGAAAAAGATGATGCTCGTACCCGCCAGCGGCAATCCGAACCGAAGCAGGGGACCTAACAGGGATCGATCCACTCCAAGCCGGTACGGCAGGGGCGATGCGGCCAGGAACATTGCTCCCGATATGAGGCTGCCTGCGACCCGTCCAACAGCGAGGGCCATTGCCCCCATCCCGGCCAAGGCCAGAATCACGGACAGTGTTGCTCCAACCCAGACGTTGACCTGGTCAATACCTAGCCGCGTCTTCTCCCGGAACTCCCGTTGAAGGAGGGCTGCAGGTGAGGCCACCACTCCATTGATGAAGACACTCAATATGAGCACCCGCACCACGTCGGTCGCCTCAGTGTCACCCATGGCGGCCGTGAAAACGGGAGCGGCGAAGAAGGCGGCGGCGCAGAACACTGCGCTGCCAATAATGGAAATCGTGTTGACCGTCGGTACTATTTTCGCGGGATCCACGGGCCACCTGACGATGGCAAGGGACACTCCCAGTTCATTGAAGCTCAGGACCGCCATCAGCGCCACAAGTGCGATGGCAAAGGTCCCGAACGACTCTGGCCCCAGCACGCGGGCGAGCAGGATACCGATGCCCAATGTTCCAAGCCGTGACATTGCCGTGTTCAGCAGGCTCCAACCAAAGGCATTAGATGCCCCGACGGCGGCCCTTGACTTCGTCATGATTTCTCCAGGGCGTCCCGCAGCGTCCCAACAACCCGTTCCTGCTGCGCCTCCGTGATATGCGGAAACAGGGGAAGGGAAAGGATGCGTCCGGCAGCCGATTCGGCCACTGGGAACGAGCCTTCACGCATTCCCGAGCCGGCGTAGGCGCCGCTGAGGTGTACCGGCACCGGGTAGTGGACCCCGGCTTGTATTCCCGCGGATTGAAGGGCGGCGAGCACGGCATCCCGGTCAGGAACACGTACAACGTACAGGTGCCAGACATCCACATTGCCGGGAGCTTCCTGTGGAACCTGAACGCCCGGCACGTCAGCGAGCAGCTGACTGTACTGTTCAGCTGCCGCCCGCCGCATCAGGTTCCATGCTTGGAGTTTCGCGAGTTTCGCACGAAGCACCACCGCCTGGACGGCGTCCAGGCGTGAGTTAAACCCGACGACGTCGTGCTCGTACTTGCGCAAGCTCCCGTGGGAGCTGAGCGTCCGCACCCGGGCCGCCACGCCGTCGTCGTCCGTCAGCACCGCACCGGCGTCGCCGGCGGCTCCCAAGTTCTTCCCCGGGTAGAAACTCGTACCGGCAGCAACTCCAAGAGTGCCGGCGGCGCGGCCGAACCGTGTGGCCCCCTGCGACTGTGCGGCGTCTTCGACGATCACGGCTCCGCAGGCCGCCGCAATAGGAGTGAGCCGCTCCACGAAGGCCGTCTGGCCGAAAAGATGCACCGGCACAATGGCCCGCGTACGTGGCGTGACGGCGGCGGCTACGGCCTCGGGGTCAATCAGCAAATACTCAGGATCGACGTCAACCGGCACCGGGACCGCTCCAATTCGGCTCGCCGCCTCCGCCGTGGCGATGAAAGTGTTCGCTGGAAGGATGACCTCGTCGCCGGCCGCAACGCCGGACGCCCGCAGCGCCAGCTCCAGCGCATCGGTACCATTGGCCACGCCCACACAGTGGCGGGCGCCCAGGAATTCGGCATATGCCGTCTCAAACTCTGCCACGGCCGGCCCACCGATGAAGGCCGCTTGGCGGAAGACCTCCGCGAGCTCTTCCATTACCTCCGTGTTCACGTCGGCCTGCTGCGCCACCAAGTCCACCAGGGGGATGGCAGTTTCAGCCCGGACCGGCTGTGCCGGGTTCATTGTCCACTCCCGATGCAGAAGGCTTCCCGGTCGATTGCATGGGCCGGGACACCCACCCAGGTCTCGCCGTCGGGCACGTTGCTGAGCACCGCAGCGCCCATCCCCACTGTGGCGTAGGCGCCCACCGACGTCCGTTCCCGGACGCTGGAATTCATCCCGAGGTATGCCGCCCGGCCAATCCGGACGCCGCCGCCCAGGGACGCTCCGGCGGCGAAAGTCGCGAAGTCCGCCACGTCGTCGTCGTGCGTGAACGTCACCGACGGCATGGCCACCACGTGCGAGCCGAGGGTGACAGAGGCTGTCAGCGTGACGTTGCGCAACAGGATGCTGCCCCTGCCGATCCGGCACCCCTCCGGGTACTGCACGGTCGGGTCGATCGCGGTGGCGTACCTCGCCTCGTGCAGCCCCATGACGCTGAGCCTGTCCACCACCATTTCCCGCGACTTTCCGGAGCCCAGGCAGACCAGGATGAAGGCGTGCGTGTACTTGTACGCGTCGTCGATGGTTCCGAGCACGGGCGCCCCGTCGACGGTGACGCCTGCCATTTCCTTGTCGTCATCAAGCAGGCCTACGACGTCGTATTGACCGCTGCTGCGCACCATGGCCAAAACTTCACGGGCCAGGCCACTGGCTGCGATCAGAATCAGTTCACTCACGTTCCCACTCCCTTTGCGGCAGCCTGGATCGTGTTGATGATGCGGTTCATGCTGACGGCGTCCAGCTCGTGGAATACGGGCAGGATGAGGGTCCGGTCCGTCATTCGCTCAGTCTGCCGCAGCCCCGCATTGCCGTTGTCGCGCCCGCGGTACGCGGGTTGGCGGTGGGCGGCCATTATGCCACGTCTGGCCGAAATGCCTGCATCCGCGAGCCGGGACAACAGGCCATCACGGCTGGTTGCAAAAGCGGGCAGCACCTCAACCCAGCAGGACTGGAAATTAGTGGTGCCATAGGGGGGATCAGACACGAACCGCAGGCCCTTGACCCCTGCCAGCCCGGCAACGTACGCGGCCGCTATTTCCCGCCGCCGCTCCACTATCCGTGCAAGCCGGCGCAGCTGTACCATCCCGACAGCAGCCTGCAGGTCGGTCATCCGGTAGTTGAAGCCGATTTCGAGATAGACCTCCGGCGGCGCCAGCAGTGAACCGTGCCGGTCAGTCGCGGAGACACTCATTGAATGTTCCCGAAGTGTCCGGGCACGCGCAGCCCAGTCAGCGCGCTGCGTGGTGAGCATCCCGCCTTCCCCGGTGGTGAGGATTTTGCGGGGATGGAATGACCAGACGGTCACGTCTGCCCCGGTGCCCACCGGCCGGCCCTTATATTGGGACCCCACGGCGCAGGCGGCGTCCTCGATAATCGTAATTTCGTGCCGGTCGCAGAGTTCGCGGATGGGATCCAGGTCTACCGGCACGCCGCCCTGGTCAACGACGATGACGGCGCGTGTGTCCAGCGTCAGGGCCGCGTGGATGGTCTCTGCAGTCACGTTGCCAGTGGCAGGGTCGACATCGCAGAAGACGGGACGGGCCCCCACGTACGTCACGGCGTTGGCAGTGGCAATGAACGACAGCGACGGCACCACCACGTCATCTCCGGGACCGATGCCGGCAACCACCAGGGCGAGATGCAGGGCTGTGGTGCAGCTGGAGGTCGCGACGGCGTGATGGACTTCCTGCGAGGCACCGAAGGCCGCCTCAAATTCCTTGACCTTGGGCCCCTGGGCCACCCAGCCGGAGGCCACCACCTCCGCCAGTGCCTGAGCTTCTTCGTCACCGAGCCACGGCTTCATGACGTTGATCCGGGCAACGGTTGCTTCTGAAGTCATCGGACACCAACTTTCCTGCTCGCGGCAATTTCTTCCCGCAGTGGCTTCCACCAGCTGACGAGTTCGCGAAGTCCTTCTTCGAGTTCCACCTCTGCTTTGAATCCCAGGTCCTGCCGCGCGGCCGTTGTGTCGGCAAGCCTCCGGACCACGCCGTTGACCAGGCGGTCCGGGCCGTGTTCCACTTTCAGGTCCGAGCCCATGACCCGCAGCAGCGCCTGCGCCATTTCCAGCAGGCTGGTCTCGGTTCCGCTGGCGACGTTGTAGACCCCCTGGGTTGCGTCGCTGGCGGCAGCCTGCACGTTGGCCCGGGCCACGTCAGCGGTGAAGACGAAGTCCATGGTCTGCAGGCCGTCCCCGAAGATCAGCGGAGGTTTGCCGTCCATGATCCTTTCCATCCACCGGACCAGGACCTCGGTGTAGAGGCCATGGACATCCATGCGCGGTCCGTAGACGTTGAAATAACGCAGCATCACGTAGTCCAGGCCCGTCATGGCGTGGAAGCTCCGGGCCATACCTTCGTTGAACGACTTGGCGGCGCCATAAAAGGTGTCGTTATTGGCATGGTGGTGACGTTCAGTGGTGGGAAATTCCTCCGCCATGCCATAGACCGAGGCGCTGGAGGCTGCGATGAGCTTCTCCACCTTGTGCTCCGCGGCGGCCTCCAGGATGTTGAATGTCCCGTCCACCATCACTTCGAGGGCGAGTCGAGGTTCCTCGGCGCATTGCGTGATCCGGATGGCTGCCTGATGGAACACCAGGTCCTTACCTTTGGTGAGGTCGTGAACCAGATCGCGGTTGCCGATGTCTCCGTGGATCAGTTCAACCTGGCCGCTTTCCAGCGCCCGCTCAAGGTTGCCAAGCCGGCCGCGGACAAGATTGTCCAGCACGTCAATCCGGTTCACCCCGGCGTCCAGGAGGGCATCCACCAGCGTTGAACCGATAGTTCCTGCCCCCCCGGTCACCAGGACGTTGGCCCCCCGGAGCTCGCTCACAGCGTGCTCCCCAGCTGCACACCGGCGCCGGCCAGCTCGTACCCTGCCACGGGCGCGGACTGTCCGTCCATGCTCAGGCTGTGCGTCACTGCTTCCAGTACGGACAGGACCCGCAGGCCGGACGCACCACCCGTACGGGCCTCCCGCTTGTTCCGGATACAAGAGGCCAGTTCCTCCACCACTTGGCCCAGGGCCTCCCTCTCGGGAAGCGCCGGCGACCAGGTGTCACCGAGGCGGTAGGAGATTGCCGATGCCTTTTTTTCCCCCGCCGATTTAGCCTGCCGGTCAAGGCTGACACCCCGGTCGTAAACGCTGAGTCGCTGCTGCGGGTTCAGGTCGTCCCACACGAGGGTCCGCAACGATCCGCCGATCACCATTTGCCGGATTTTGGTCGGGCTCAGCCAGTTCACGTTGACGTGGGCTGTGGCGTCGTTGGGAAGCTTGAAATTCAGGTGCCCCACGCAATCGCGTCCCGTACCCAGTGGATCCGCGCCAAACGCGGAAACTTCGGCAGGGTTCAGGCCGCCGGGAAGCACAAAGTCCAGTATCGCCAGATCGTGCGGCGCCAGGTCCCAGAACACATCCACATCGGGTTGGACGAGTCCGAGATTGATTCTGATGGAGTCAACGAACAGGATTTCGCCCAAGGAGCCTTCCTGTACCAGTTCCTGCATCTTGAGAACTGCCGGCGTGTAACAGTATGTGTGGTCCGCCATCAGCACCAAGCCATTCGCCTCGGCCTCCGCAACCATCTCCAGCCCGTGGGCACGGCTGTCCGCGAGCGGCTTTTCCACCAGCACATGCTTGCCGGCGCGCAGCGCCGTCATGACGGTCCCGTAATGGGTGCGGGCTGGCGTGGCGATCGCTACGGCGTCCACGTCAAGGGTGTCCAGGAGTTCGTCAAGGGATTCGACGACGGGAATGTCACCCAGCGACGCGGCCAGCTTTGCTGCCCGTGCGATGTCCAGATCGCAGATCGCCACCAGATCCCAATCGGGGCTGGCCTGCAGGTTGCGGGCGAGATTCGGCCCCCAATATCCAGCTCCGACGACGGCGATCTTCAGTTTCGGCGTCGGCTGCCTATGGGTGGGGACGTGGAACGGATTGGAGAAGGTTCGCATGTCACTTCCTTTCCAGGGAGAGGTTTTTAATAGGCGCCGGAGGGCTTGATGACTGCGCGGAAAGTCCGCCACAAGATGAGCAGGTCGCCGGCGATGGACCAGTTCTCGACGTAATAGAGGTCCAGCCGCACTGCCTCTTCCCAAGCAAGATCTGAGCGGCCGTTGATCTGCCAGAGGCCGGTGATGCCCGGCTTAATGAGCAGTCGCCGGTGCGTGTGGTGTTCGTAGCCGCTGACTTCGCGGTCCAGTGGCGGGCGCGGTCCCACCATGCTCATGTTGCCGAGAACAACATTCCAGAGCTGGGGGAGCTCATCGAGCGAGTACTTGCGCATCCAGCGGCCGCAGCGCGTGACCCGGGGGTCATCACGGAGCTTGAACAGCAGGCCGGCGCCTTCATTGCGTTGGTCCAGTGCCGCCAGGCGGGCTTCGGCGTCCACCACCATTGACCGGAACTTGAACATTCCGAACGGATGGCCGTCCTTGCCCACCCTGTCCTGGCGGAAAAGTACCGGCCCGGGGCTGTCCACCCGGACGATTATGGCCAGCACCAGAAGCAGTGGCGACAGCGCCAGGAGGGCACCGAGCGCCATCGCCACATCCACCGCCCGCTTGAGCACATGCTTTGCACCCGAGTACTGCGGAATGTCCACGTGCATCAGGGGCAGGCCTTCCACCGGCCGCCAATGGATGCGGGGACCCGCAACGTTTGTCAGCGTGGCCGCAAGGACCATTTCCGCGCCGCATTCCTCCAGCTTCCAGCCGAGCTCACGGATGAATCTGTTGCCGCCTGGCAGCGGGCCAGCCACGATAACCGAATCCGCGTCCGACAGACGCACTGTCCGGGCGATGTCATCAGTGGAGGAAAGGACAGGAATTTGCCAGCCGTCGACGCGCAGCTTTCCCCCGCGCCGGGCACCGGGAAGGCAGACTCCCAGAATCTTGTAGACCGGACCTGACTTCTTGGCCACCTGTTGCACCACGTAGCGGACGTCCTCCGGTTCACCCACGACGACGGCCCTGGAGAGGTGGCGGCCGCGGGCTTTTTCCTGGGTCAGCCGGCGTCGGAACGCCCAGCGGTTTCCGGTCAGGGCTATCAGCCCAAGCGGCAGGGAGACCGTAAGGAAGGCAGTTCCGCCATGAACGGAAAAGAGGACGGCGGCGATAGCCATCAGCCCGAAGATCCGCAGGCTCGCCGAGGCGACCCGCTTGTACTCGTCAGCCCCGACGCCGAGGACTTTAGAGTCCCGCGTCCGGTAGATCTCCAGCGCCATGAGCCACAGCAACATGACGGTGGCGGCAGTAAGGAAGCCGCCCTTGGCACTTTCAATCCCAGGAACAAATCCCACGCTGGACAGGAGGTCGCCGACCCACACGGCGCCCGCAACCACGAGCGTGTCGGTTGCCCGGAGGAGGTTGATGTGCGTGGAGATCCACGCGGCGCCCGCTTTGCGGCCAGGCGATACCGGGACGGCAATTGGCGGCAGCAGAAGCCGGGTTCCTGCGGTTTCTGCCGCCGCCAACCGCGCTGTTGCATTCCGCTGTGCAGCAGCGGAGGCAACGGGCCAGTCAAAACCTGCTCGCCGGGTCGGGGCGACTGGAATTTCCACCATGATGACCCCTTCCCGAAGTGTGCGTTGTTTGCTCTGACCGTGATGCAAAATTAGCCCGGGACCGGCGGTTGTTCCCGGGAAAAGCGGGGGGTATGTGGGTGCAGGAAGGTAACACTGCGGAAACTGCGGGTACCTGCACAGGGGGCAGAAAAACCTAGACGACGGGCAAGACGTATGGTTCCCGGGAGGCGGCCTCTTTGGCAGCGGCCAGAGCCGTCAGCTGCGCCCGCGACTCCACTCCGAGCTTGCGGTAGATGGCCGTAAGGCGCACCTCCACGGTCCGGATGGAGACGAACAGTGTGGCAGCGATTTCCTTGTTGCGCATGCCGCGGGCCACCATCTGCGCCAGGGCACGTTCGTGGTCGGCGAGCATCAGCAAGGCCGGGTTGCGAGGCGCGCGCGCCGGCTCCGCCCGTTCGTCAAGCAGGAGCGAATCAACGTGCTGCGTCCAGGCGTCGGCCCCGGCTTCGTCGAACATCACCTTTGCGCGCAACAGCCCGTCCCTGGCATCCCGCAGCCGGCCCAGGGCGCCCAGCCGCTCCGCGTAGCACAGCAATGTCCGGGCACGTTCCAGCAGCGAATCGTGGCCATTCCGGCTCTCCAGCGCCTGGTTAAACAGTTGAAGCGACTGCTCGCCGTCCGCGAGCATCGCGCGGCTGCGGGCTACAGCCATCAGCAACCAAGGGGACCTCAGCCCGACAGCGCGGCTCTCAAGCCGGTAGAGGGCCTGGGTGGCTTCGCGGTGCCGCCCCAGCCGGATCAGAACCTCCACGAGATCCGCTTCGCAGCGGAGCAGTGTGGGATTGGCGAACCTCGTGCCAATCTCTGCGGCGCGGGACAGTTGGGCGCAGGACTCAGCCAGGTTGCCGCGCATCAGCGCGAAGTGACCTTGGCAGGCAGCCAGCTGGGCAGTGATGGCAGGGTGGCTGTCCGCCCCGGAGAAATGGTGGGCATCAGCAACATAGAGCTGTGCCAGTGCCTCATCACCCAGCGAGTGTGCCCGCCACACCCGGAAGATGTGCCGCATCCCGCGATGGTATTTGGTCTCGGGCTCGGTGAGTTCAAGGTCCTCGATGAGGCGGATGGCCATTCGAACGTTCCCCGCCCGGATCTCGTTGTCCACAGCGAGGTATGCTGCCGTCTCGCGCCAGTTGATGTTGCTGGCTCCCACAGAACTTCGCACCATAGCGAAAGCTTCCCGGGCAAGTTCGTGGTGCTCGGCATAGGTCAGAGCGCGGCCCTGCACCAACAGGCTGGCCACTGTGCCGCCGCCGTCGTGCGTGCGGCCGTGACGCTCCGTGTTTCCCCTGATTGCCTCGATCAGGAGTTTGGCGCGGTCGGCCACTGCGAGGCAGTCCGTGGAGGCGGCCTCCCGGAACCCTTCGGCGTGGTGGAGCAGACTGACAGCGTCGTCCAGCTCCCACCGCTCGGCGTAATGGAGCGAACTGACGGACAGCAGAGTGGCCGCGTAAGCGGGGTCATGCTGGCCGAACTCCTTGACCAGGCGCAGCACCATGCTCGATCGCACAGCGGCGCCCTGAATGAACTGGATTCCAAAGGCGAGCCCCGTCAGCCGAAGAATAAGGGCCGGGTTGCGGGTCACCCTTCGCGCCCAGTCCAGGTATCGCTTGGCGTAGACGAATTCCCCCCTGTTGAACAGCAGCTCGGCCACGGTGGTGAGCCGCGCCGCCGTCTCGGCTTCCCAGGGATTGATCGTCAGCGCGCGCTCGATGTACTCCACGGCGAAGGCCACTTCACCGGCACGGATCAGGTCGACTGCGAACCGGAGGAGTCCGAAAGGAGTTTGGCGTTCCAGCGCGCTGAAGCTCAGGTGCCACCTGCGGGCGTACGGGTCGCTCTCGCCGGCAGCCTCCGCCAGGGCACGGTGCGCGGCGGTGCGGACCGACGGCGTCATGGCGGCGAAAACATACCCTCGCAGGAGCTGGTCCTGAATGCGCAGGTGCGGACCGGACCTGTGCACCATGCCGTTCGCCAACAGTTCGTCCATGCCGGTCCACAGCTCGCTGTGCACCTTTTCCAGGGTGGCAATGTCGCTTCGGCAGGACAGCGACATCAGGTCAAGGGCTTGCCGGGCAGCCGGAGTGAGTGCCCCCACCGTCGCGGCGAACTCCGATTCAAAGCTTCCTTTGCAGGGCAGGGGAATGGGGAGCGCATACTTCCCTTCGGCGTGGCGTTCCAATAGGCACGTGTAAAGCTCGACGGCGGCCAGCGGGTTTCCCTGGGTTGCCGCGGCTACAGCGTGGACCGCCGTCGTCGCAGTCTGCCGCGCAGGAATCGACTCCAGCATCCGGACAGTGTCGTTGTAGTTCAGGGCCTTCAGATGCAGGGCAGGGAGGCTGCCGAACGGGCTGTCCGGCGCCTCATCCCGGACACTGGCGAAGAGCGCTATGTCTGTTCCGGCCAGGCGCCGGGCGAGGAACCCGATGACAGCCTGGCTGCTGGGGTCCAGCTGGTCGGCATCGTCGATGACGACGATGGTGCGTGCGGAGGAGCGCTGATGAAGCCCATTGAGAAGCATCGTGGCCACGGTGGCGACGTCCATGGCGCCGGCCGAGTGCCGCAGCAGTTCGTCGGCGAACCGGCCTAGGACCGGATCGTCGATTCCGTTTAGCAGCGCAGTGAGGCCGGAGAGGGGCCAATCGGACTCGGATGCGCTCGCCCGCAGGAAAACGGTCCGGTGTTCCGAAAGTCGCGGAATCTCGGCCAGCAGCGCCGACTTACCCGTTCCCCGACGCCCTACAACCGTGAGGGCTGATTCCTTCGGACCCCGGATCACCGCGAGGATCCGGTCCAGCTCCTTGTTTCGGCCAATTAACGACATGAAGTCCCCAATCATTAAGAAGGAGACCTGCAGCTACTCTGCACTTCACTTGCGACAAAGCCCGTCCAGCCAGCTGCTTGACTGTGCGGGCCCAACTTCACGGTTACCCAGCCGATGGATGCAACTTAGCCCGCGAAGACTCGGACGCACCACAGTATTCGTCGGGATAATCGAACTAGGTACTCTACCTAGGCCTACTCATATGGCCTGCAGCCCGCACCCCACGGTGCAGGGTTTTCCACATAGCGGCACTCCGGCTTACGCTCCGGGTTCAGGGGCGCCTAGCCTTGAGTCAAGCCCTTGAGTCAAGTGCGAAATCGCCTATCCGTTCCAAATGCACTAAGATATTGAAGTCTGTGCTGTGCCCTGCCTCCGTTCCGTTGGCCGGGCCCGCACGGCATCGCAAATGAACCTCCTGTTACGGAAATGCCGTAACCGCTTAGCCCAAAGGAGGTGGGTTCACATATGCGTCCTTACGAATTGATGGTAATCATCGACCCCGAGGTCGAAGAGCGTACCGTTGAGCCGTCGCTTCAGAAGTTCCTGAACGTCATCACCAACGATGGTGGAACCATCGAAAAGGTTGACATCTGGGGCCGTCGTCGACTGGCTTACGAAATCAAGAAGAAGTCCGAAGGAATCTACGCCGTGGTGAACTTCACCGCCAAGCCGGAAACCGCCAAGGAACTTGACCGCCAGCTGTCTCTTAACGAGACCATCATGCGCACCAAGATCACCCGCCCCGAAGAGCAGAAGGTCGTTGCTGAGTAATTTCAGCTCCGATTTTCATTCTTCACCCCGCAGGATCGAATTCTTCACCCAGGATCGAACAAGGAGGCAGTAGATGGCAGGCGAAACCACCATTACGGTCATCGGTAATCTCACCAATGACCCGGAATTGCGGTTCACACCGTCAGGTTCGGCAGTAGCGAACTTCACCATCGCTTCCACCCCACGCACCTTTGACCGCCAGTCCAATGAGTGGAAGGACGGGGAAACCCTGTTCCTCCGCGCTGCGGTGTGGCGTGAAGCGGCTGAGAACGTCGCCGAGTCCCTGACCAAGGGCATGCGCGTGATCGTTTCCGGCCGTTTGAAGAGCCGTTCCTACGAAACAAAAGAAGGCGAAAAGCGCACCGTTATTGAGCTCGAAGTCGATGAAATCGGCCCGAGCCTGCGCTACGCCAACGCCAAGGTCAACCGCACCCAGCGCTCCGGCGGTCAGGGTGGTCAGGGTGGCTTCGGCGGCGGCAACAGCGGCGGTGGCTTCGGAGGGGGCAACTCTGGTGGAAACCAGGGCGGCAACTCCGGCGGCTTCGGTGGCGGCAACCAGCAGGCTGCACAGGAGGATCCCTGGGCAACGCCCGGTGTATCCAACGCAGGCGGCGGCTGGGGCAACGGCCCCGATTCCGAACCTCCCTTCTAAACCAATCATTTAGGCCCGACGCCGGGACCGCCGAAAGTGCCACAAGGCACCTGACGCGACTGCCGCCGTCGGACCACCACCATCCCGTGGATCAACATCCACGGGCTCCATAGAATAGGAGCTCCACGATGGCTAAGGCTGAACTCCGTAAGCCCAAACCAAAGTCCAACCCCTTGAAGGCTGCTGACATCACTGTCATCGACTACAAGGACGTAGCATTGCTGCGCAAGTTCATCTCCGACCGCGGAAAGATCCGCGCCCGTCGCGTCACTGGCGTCACGGTGCAGGAACAGCGCAAAATCGCCCAGGCAATCAAGAACGCCCGCGAAGTTGCACTGCTGCCCTACTCCGGCGCTGGCCGCGGCTAAGGAAGGGACTGACTAACATGGCAAAGCTCATTCTGACCCACGAAGTAACCGGTCTCGGTGCCGCTGGCGACGTTGTCGAGGTCAAGGACGGTTACGCACGTAACTACCTGCTGCCCCGCAACTTCGCCCTGACCTGGTCGAAGGGTGGCGAGAAGCAGGTTGAGTCCATCAAGGCTGCCCGCGCGGCCCGCGAGCACGCTTCCTTGGAAGATGCTCAGAAGCAGGCCGCTGCACTCTCCTCCAAGCCGGTCAAGCTCGTCGTCAAGGCTGGCGAGACCGGACGCCTGTTCGGCACCGTCAAGCAGGCCGACGTCGCCGACGCTGTTGAGGCCGCTGGCCTTGGCAAGATCGACAAGCGCAAGGTTGAACTGCCGGCACACATCAAGTCGGTTGGTTCCTACCAGGCCAACGTCCGCCTCCACGCTGACGTTGCCGCTGTGATTGAACTCAACGTAGTAGCAGGCAAGTAGTCATTACGGCTATGCGGTCCTGAACTGCACGAAAACCCCCGTTGCCGTCACTGGCAGCGGGGGTTTTCTGTGTCTTCGACCCCGTGTTGCCTTGTCAGGGACCGGGATGTCAGGGGCTGTGGAGGACTGTGGTCACGTGTCCGTAGCCGGCCCTGATCAGTTCGGCCAGCACCCCCTCGTCCACGTCCTCGAGCTTGTTCACGTAAAGGCAGCCCGCGCCGGTCTTGTGTTTTCCGAGCCGGGCTAGCAGTTCAGCGGCCTCCGGCCCGTAGGTCAGCCCGTAAAGCGAGAGGCTGGACTTCCGGGGCGAGAAGCCCACGGCGGCTGCATCGCCTTCCCTGCCGCTCCCGTATTTGTAGTGGTACTGCCCGAAACCCACGATGGTCGGTCCCCACATTTCGGCCTCTTCGCCGGTGATCTCCTTCATCATTTCGAGCAGCCGCAGGCCGTCCCGGTGCCGGACCGGATGTTCCACTGCTGCAAGGAATTCGTCCACTGACGCGCCGGTTACCTGGGTCTTGTTCTCAGCCATGACGGAAGTCTGGCAGAGCCCGTTCACTTGTCAGGCACGCCGCTCCGGGTGATAGCCTGCGGCGGTGAGCCAGAACCGTTCCCCCGCGCCCCGCCGTCGTCCGTTCACCCAAATGGACGTTTTCACGGACGAACCGTACCGGGGCAATCCGCTCGCGGTGGTTGTTGAGGCCGCGGACCTCTCCACAGAGCAGATGCAGCAGTTCGCCAACTGGACCAATCTCTCAGAGACCGCATTCCTGCTGCCGCCCACACATCCCGAAGCCGACTACCGGGTCCGCATCTTCACCGCCCACGAGGAGTTCCCTTTTGCCGGGCATCCCACCCTGGGATCCGCGCAGGCATGGCTGGACGCCGGCGGCATACCAAAGCAGGACGGCGTGCTGGTCCAGGAATGCGGGGCAGGCCTGGTCCGCGTGAAGCGCGACGCCGGTCGTTTGGCGTTCGCTGCGCCGCCGCTGACGCGCTCCGGCCCGGTGGCCGAGACGGACATGGCACAAATCGCGGAGGGCCTCCGCCTGCCCCGCCGCGAGCTGCTGGACGGCGCCTGGTTGGTCAACGGCCCCGAATGGACTGGTGTGCTCCTGGCGTCCGCCGGGCAGGTGCTGGGAATCAGGCCGGACTTCGCGGCACTGGGTGACCTGAAAGTTGGGGTGATCGGACCCCACGCCGCGGACGCGGAGGCGGACTTCGAAGTGCGCACCTTCATCCCCGGTGACGCTGCAGCCGAGGACCCCGTCACGGGCAGCTTCAACGCCGGCGCCGCGCAATGGCTGATCGGCAGTGGCCGCGCACCGTCGTCGTACGTGGCCGCGCAGGGTACGGCACTGGGCCGGACAGGTCGGATCCATGTGGACGCTGAGGGCGGCGACATCTGGGTGGGCGGGAGTTCCGCCGCGCGCATCAGTGGAACGGTACTGCTCTAGCCAGGGCGGAATAAACGGGGGACCCCTCCAGTTACCTTGATACATGCAAACACATGTAGCGTTGTTTTGTACCGAACCTGAGGAGTCCATGGTGGAAACCCGCCGCATCACTGTACTGTCCGCCGGCCTGGGCGTGCCGTCCTCGAGCCGGCTGCTCGCTGACCAGCTCGCTGCCGCCGCAGAGCACGAGCTAACGGATGCGGGCTACCAGGTGACGGTGGACGTCGTTGAGCTCCGCGACTTCGCGGTGGACATCGCGAACAACTTCGTCACCGGCTACGCGGCTCCCCGCCTTGCCGACGTCATCGCCGGCGTGGAGGCCTCGGATGGCATCATCGCGGTGAGCCCTGTGTTCAGCGCGTCCTACAGCGGCCTGTTCAAATCCTTTATCGACGTCCTGGACCCCAAATCCCTGGAGGGTAAGGCAGTTCTGCCGGGCGCTACCGGCGGCACCGACAGGCACCAGATGGTTCTGGAGTACGCCATGCGGCCACTGTTCAGCTACCTTCGGACCCGAATGACCGCCACGGCAGTATTCGCCGGCCCCCAGGATTGGGGAAACACCGACGACGGCGCCTCGCCCCTCTCCGACCGGGTGCAGCGGGCGGCGTCGGAGTTCGCCGCACTCCTGAAGGGTGCGCAGCCGGGCAGGAAGCCGGCGGTGGCGGAAACCCTGCCGTTTGAGCAGCTGCTGGCGGGCATCTCGGGCGGAAGGTAGCAGCCGCGCCTCCGCGCGATTGGTCTCCGTGGCCGAATTCACGGCAGCCACGAGAAGGAAAGTGGCGGCCTGTCCGGCGTCTAATCGTCCAGGAGGGCGATGAATTCGCGGGCCTGCTTCAGGGAAATGTCGGAGTGCTTGGTGAGCGCCGTTGCCGCGCCCTCGATGTCGCCGCTGCGGGCCAGCGTGCGGATCCGCCCGTAGATTTCATCGTTGAGCATGTTGCTGCTGACCTCCCGTGTGACGTCGCCCTTGCTGGCAATGGCGCGGTAGCGGTACGGGAATCGCTGGGGTGTGTCGTCGTCGGCCTCGAGGTCCGCAGCCTGGGGCTGCGGACCTCGGTAGGGCTGGGGATGCGCGGCCAGGGCCCCTACGGCGTCCCGGGAGGCCCGCAGGCCATCCCCTGTGGACTCGTAGTAGAACTTGATGGCCGCCATCGCCTGCCCCTGTGCAATCAGCGCATACAGCCTCTGGTGCTGCTCTTCGTTAAGCTTGGCGGCGGCCTGCCGGGCCAACTCGGACGCGTCCGGTGCCGGGACGGTACCGGGCTCCCTGGCGGACGCCTGCCTCTTGCCGATTGCGCGGGCTGCCAGTGCAACGCCGGCGGCCACAACCGCAAGGATAATAACGGGGATCACGAGCGATTCCATTTCTAAAGCCGATCTATGTACTTCTTGGCGGTGGCCAGGTCGGTGTGGGTTGCTTGGCGCAGGAGCTTGATGGCCTGGATCTTGTGCCCATCGCGAACCATCGTCTGGAGCTGCATGGCAAGCTGCGGATCGAACAGGCCGCCAGGCAGCGAATGGCCGTGGGCTGCGGCGCCTGCCCCGGAGTGGGACAGCAGTGCGGCGCGGGCGTGATCCTCTTGCTGCGACTGCTGCTGTTCGTTCTGGCTGGGGCGCGTATTCGCTTCGAGCCGGGCGCGCACGGCAGTTGCCAACCGCACTTGCTCGGCGTAGTGGGCAGCCGAACGCCTGGCGAGGTCCTGCTGATACTTCTCGGCATCGGAGGTCCCGGCGTCGCGCGGCCTCAGCGCCGTTGTGAGCGTCCATAGGACTGCCACCAGGATTCCGGCCGGCAGTAACACCATCAGTATGTCGCCCATGCTTAGAGCTTATGCCAGATGGCCGTTATCCACAGCACATTCCTACGGCTGCATACAGCGGATCTACCCTGCGGTCAAAAATTTGGGCGAACTGTAAGTTTCATCACCAAGGCGACATCAATCCCCGCTCGCTGACCCACAGAACCGTCCAATTTTCAACCTCGCCGGGGTCCAAGCTGTGGATGAAGGTTTCGCAAAAGAATATTTAGTCCACATGCGCTGATCAATGTTTGTGCAGGTCAGGGAGGCAATGCGCGATAAAGATTTTTTGTTTCCACAGGCTCATGCACAGGCTGTGCACAAGCTATGCCCCGTAGTGCACAGGTTATCCACAGGCTGCGACGACGGCTGGCTTGGAGGCTGGAGCGGGGGCGGCTACCGTTGCGGGATACCTGTATTTGGGAGCGATGGAAAGCGTCGCCGGCAGGTGGCGCCACTGATCCGGGCTTTCCTTTTCGGGGGCTGAGCACTCTGTGGATAACCTGTGGATTGTGGGGATAACTCCCGCGCGCCCGGCCGCCGAGTCCACCTGGAGCGGGGCGGCCTACGTTGTCAGTGGCCGCTGGTAGACCTGAATGTAAGCCGTCCTGTTGAGCTTCAACAGGACGGCCCACGGCAGGATAAATGGCTTACGTGCCGCTGATCGCGGCACACAACGGAGGACGGCAGCTTTGTCAGTAACGCACCTGGACTCGATCGAGGGTACCCGCGGATCGGAAACGAGCCGCAAGCCTCCCCAGGACATCCCGGCAGAACAGTCCGTGCTTGGCGGCATGATGCTGTCCAAGGATGCCATTGCTGACGTAGTGGAAATCCTCCGCGGCCAGGACTTCTACAGGCCCGCGCACGAGACCATTTATGAAGCGATCATCGATCTTTACGGCCGGGGCGAGCCTGCCGACGCCGTGACTGTCTCGGACGAACTGACCAAGCGCGCAGAGATCAACCGAATCGGCGGACCCGCCTACCTGCACGAGCTCATTCAGACTGTCCCTACGGCCGCCAACGCCGGATACTACGCCGAGATTGTGGCCGAGCGCGCCGTCCTTCGCAGGCTGGTCAATGCGGGCACTAAGATCGTCCAACTGGGCTACGGTTCGGACGGCGAGGTGGAGGACCTGGTCAACCAGGCGCAGGCCGAGGTCTACGCCGTCGCTGAACGCCGCACCGCCGAGGACTACGTTGTCCTCAAGGACGTCATGGAATCCACGGTTGACGAGATCGAGGCCTCCGGACACCGCGGCGAAGGAATGACCGGTGTGCCCACGGGATTCTACGAGCTGGATGAGCTCACCCACGGCCTGCACCCGGGCCAGATGATCGTCATCGCCGCCCGCCCCGCGGTCGGTAAGTCCACGTTCGCCCTGGACTTCGCCCGGTCGGCAGCCATCAAGAACAACCTGGCCACGGTGATGTTCTCGCTCGAAATGGGCCGGAACGAGATCGCCATGCGTCTCCTGTCCGCCGAAGCGACCATCGGCCTCCAAGACCTGCGCAAGGGCACCATCAAGGACGAGCAGTGGTCCAAGATCGCCACCACCATGGGCCGGATGAACGATGCCCCGCTGTTCATTGATGACAGCCCCAACATGTCGCTGATGGAAATCAGGGCAAAATGCCGCCGCCTCAAGCAGCAGCACGACCTCAAACTGGTGATCCTGGACTACCTTCAGCTCATGAGCTCGGGCAAGAAAGTGGAATCACGCCAGCAGGAAGTCTCTGAGTTCTCCCGTGCGCTCAAACTCCTGGCCAAGGAGCTCCAGGTGCCGGTCATTGCCTTGTCACAGCTCAACCGTGGTTCCGAGCAGCGCCAGGACAAGCGGCCCATGGTCTCGGACCTCCGTGAATCAGGCTCCATCGAGCAGGACGCCGACATGGTGATCCTGCTGCACCGCGAAGACGTCTATGACAAGGAGTCACCCCGCGCCGGCGAGGCTGACATCCTGATCGCCAAGCACCGTAACGGTCCCACCA
The DNA here is from genome assembly GCF_056680215.1 of Arthrobacter sp. BF1. Taxonomy (NCBI): domain Bacteria; kingdom Bacillati; phylum Actinomycetota; class Actinomycetes; order Micrococcales; family Micrococcaceae; genus Arthrobacter; species Arthrobacter sp. BF1. The sequence goes on along the minus strand of NZ_CM155271.1, from coordinate 4,211,514 downwards.
AGGATATTGTGGTTGCCTTCCAGGGCCACTATTCCCGCTTCGCCAACATGGCGGCGGATGCTGGCGGCGGAGGCGGCTTCTAGGCCTGGTTCTGCCCGGAACCGGCGCCTTGGCCCTGCTGCTGCTGCAGCAGGTGGTTGGGCAGCCGGTTTCCCGGCGCCGTCCCGCGGATCTCCAGCAGTTCACGCGCATGGGCGTGCAGGCGTTTGTCCTCGTCCGTCACCGGCACCCACGGTGGAACGGGCACTGAGTTGCCGTCGGCGTCGCGCGCCACCATCACGGTGAGGCAATAGGTGGTGAGGTTGAGTTCGCCGCCCTTGGGATCTCCCGAGCGGACGTGTACGGCGATGTGCATACCTTTCGTCCCCGTGTAGACCAGCCTGGCTTCGACTTCCACCACGTGCCCGATCAGCAGCGGCCGGTAGAAGCGGACGCCGCCGGAGAACACCGCTACCGTGTCCTTCCCGCAATAGCGCGAGGCGCAGACGTAGGCGGCTTCATCGATCCACTTCATCACGATGCCGCCGTGGACCTTGCCTCCCCAGTTCACATCCGTGGGGGCTGCCATGAACCGCAGCGTCACACGTTCCGCGGTTCCGGCGTCGGTGTATTCCTGGGCGTTCATGGCTTCAACGATCTGTTCGCGGATCCTGACCCGCGCCAAGGCGTGGTCGCGCTCTTCAATTTCCGCTGGTGTCACCGGTTCGAACTGCTTGACGGGGATGGGCTTGCCGTCGTCGCCCACCGCCACGAAGATCACCATGCACTGGCTGCGCATTGTGGCTCGGCCACCCTTGGGATCGCCCGATGAAACCACCGTGCGGATGTGCATGGAGGAACGGCCGGTGTACACGATGGTGGCTTCCACCTCCACCATGTCGCCGCTGTTCACTGGGTCCGCAAAATGAATGTTCCCCACGTAGGCCGTGACGCAGTATGACTTGGCCCAACCCACCGCGGCGGCGTAGGCGGCCTTGTCCACCCATTCGAGGACGGTGCCGGCATCAACTGAACCGCTGTGGCCCACGTCAGTGGGGGCTGCCAGGAAGCGCAGGGTGACGGAATTTGCCGCGGTCTCAGTCATGCTGCCCACATTAGAGCGTGCGCCCCCTCCGCCCCACTTGTGACGCATCCATCCCAGCCGGAACGCTCTCTCACTTAATGGGCTTAAATACGACACGCTCTCTCACTTTCCTGAAGAAAGTGAGAGAGCGTGTCGGGAAAACCCACATTAAGTGAGAGAGCGTCGGGGGGTGGGGGGAGTGCGGGAATGGAGATGCTGGTGGGGGAATGCGGGGGGAATGCTTGGGGTGTTTTAGGCGAGGACTGCCAGTTTGTTGTTCATGCGGCCGAACAGTGCGCGGTCCACTGAAATGCGGCCGGCGCCGGTGAGGGCCAGGGCCAAGGCGGCGGCACCCAGGAGCAGTACGAGTTCGTACCCGCCCTTGTCGGCGTAAACGCCTGCGGCGGCGTGCACCAGGATGAGCGCGCCGACCATGTCCAGTGCGAGCAGGGCCGCAACAACGCGGGTGAGTACGCCCAGGATGAGGGCGATGCCACCGGCCAGTTCGAGGCCTGCGACCAAGGGTGCGGTCAGGTTGGCTGCGGGAACGCCCATCTGTGCAAAGGCGGCTTGGGTTCCGGCGATGGTCCACTCGTTGAACTTCTGGAAGCCGTGGGCGGCGAAGAGGAAGCCAAGGGCGACGCGCAGGATGGTCAGGGCGGTGGTGGTCAGGCGTGACTGGTTCATGATTCGAGTGTCCCGTACGATTGGTTGAAGTGTCAACCAATTTGGGGATTTTGTGTTCTTTGTCATGACTCGGGGCGTCACGGAAGCCCAGCGCCAATACCAGGCCCGCCGTTAAGCTGGCAGTGTGCCGAACCAATCCTCCGTTGCTGCCGTGGTGCGCCCCGCCAGCCCCGCCCGGGAGATTCTGCGGCTTGCGGTCCCCGCGTTTGGTGCGCTGATCGCCGAGCCGCTCTTCCTGCTCGCCGATTCGGCCATCGTGGGACATTTGGGTGTTGCCCAGTTGGCTGGAGTGGGGCTTGCCTCCGCGGTGCTGCACACCGCCGTCGGCCTGATGATCTTCCTCGCCTACTCCACTACCCCTGCCGTGGCCCGGGCAATGGGCCACGGCCAGTTGGCCAAGGCCCTGGCAGCGGGGCGCGACGGCGTCTGGCTGGCTTTGCTGCTGGGTATTGTCTTGGCGGTGGCTGGGTTTTGGGCCGCCGAACCGCTGGTAACGCTGATGGGGGCGGACGGCGACGTTCGGACCTTCGCCGTGGACTACCTGCGCTGGTCCATGCCCGGCCTGGTGGCGATGTTGCTGATCTTTGCCGGGACGGGCGTCCTCCGTGGGCTTCAGGACACCAGGACTCCGTTGGTGGTGGCCACGGCCGGGTTTGCCCTGAACATCCTGCTGAATCTGTGGCTGGTCTACGGCCTCGGCTGGTCGGTAGCCGGCTCGGCGATCGGCACCAGTGCGGCGCAGTGGGCCATGGCTGCCGTTTACCTGGTGATGGTCCAGCGGAATGCGGCCAGGCATGGGGTCAGTCTGATGCCCGACTGGCGCGGCATCCGGGCAATGACCCGCGTTGGGTCCTGGCTGATGCTCCGCACGCTGAGCCTGCGCGTCGCCATCCTGGCCACGGTCTTTGTAGTCACGGGCCAGGGTGCCGTCAACCTCGCGGCACACCAGCTGGCCATGACCATTTTCTCCTTCCTCGCTTTTGCCCTCGATGCCCTCGCGATCGCCGCGCAGGCCCTGATCGGCAAGGAACTGGGCGCTTCAAACCCGGCGAACGCGCGCCGGCTGACACACACGATGATTCGCTGGGGCACCGGATTCGGCGTTATAACCGGGGCGCTGCTGGCCGTCGCTGCACCGTGGGCAGGAGCGCTGTTCACCTCTGACGCCGGCGTCCAGTCCGCCCTGATGTACGCCTTGTGGATCCTTGCGGCCGGTCAGCCCATCGCCGGCTACGTTTTTGTCCTGGACGGCGTCCTGATCGGAGCGGGCGACGCCAAGTACCTGGCGCTGGCGGGGGTTGCGAACCTCGCCGTCTATGCCCCGATGCTGGTGGCCGTGGCTGTAGCCGGCGGATCCGCGCAGGCAAGGCTCGCATGGTTGTGGGCGGCTTTTGCCGTCGGCTACATGGCCGCCCGGGCCGTGACGCTGGGCCTTCGCGCGCGGTCGGACCGCTGGATGGTGCTGGGTTCGCCATAGGACCCGCGCCCACTAAACTGGACCGGTGAACCAACCACTGATCCGTGCAGACACAGCCGCAGACACCGCCCAGCAGGCTGACCTGTGGAAGCCGGTACTGCTCCGTGCCCTGGCCGCGCTGGTTTTCGGTGCGCTGACCGTTTTCTGGCCGTCACCCTCGGTCCAGGTCATGGGCTGGGCGGGCGGGCTGTACCTGCTGGCCACCGGCCTGCTGATGCTCTGGGGGATCCCGAAGACGGGCTACACGCGGGACCGGATGCCCGGCAAGGTCCTCTCCGCCGCAGGGGCTGCCCTGACCGGGGCGGGCGCTGCATTGGTACTGCTGCACGGAGACAGGGTCTTCGGCGTGGTCGCGGCCCTGGGGCTCGGCGTGGCCGGAGCTGTCGAGCTCTATTGCGGTATCCGCTACCGCACGCGGCACGTGCTCGCCCGCGACTGGATCGCCTCCGGCATCATCGGTCTCGGCACTGCATCGGCTCTCCCCTTCTTCATCAGCCTGGGCGCCCACGCCCTGCTGGGTGTCGCCGGTGGCGGTGCCATCATCTCGGGCGTGTTGTGGGTCCTGTCCGGACTGACTCTGAGGCACGATGCCCGAGGCGCCTCCCCGAAGCCGTAAACTAGAAGCAGTCCGTTCTACCCGGCGTAGAAATTATGCCGGGCGGGGACACTCAATACATTCGAAACCAGCAGGCCGATCCGGCGTGGCTGTAGGAGGAAATATCGTGGCAGACCAGCAACCAGGCAAACCGCGCAAGCTGCGGACCTCGGTGAAGGGGCCGCTGATGTTTTCCGCGTTCTGGGCCGTCCTCGCCTTCGTGTCGGTGTTGATTTTTGCGTCCGGCGGAAGCGCCAAGTCCCCGCGGTTCGATCTTGCCTTCACCGGCGCGGGCATCGCTTTCATTGTCACGTTGGTGATAGCGGCCATGCTGTCCATGAGCTACAAGGAAAACGCCGAACACCTGGGCAAGGGCTCCGGCGTCAACCTCAGCTCGGCCAAGAAGCCTTCGCACGGGTTCGGCGGCAACAGTCAGGGACAGGCGGGCACCTCTTCGGAAACGCCCGACGCCGATGGGCCGGGTACCAGCCGCTCCTAGCCTCCCAAAACTCCCGCCGCCACACTTAACCCGCCGCGGTGCGGCCCGCTGTCGCCTGCCTTGACCGGTAGGCCGCAACGTGGGCCCGATTGGCGCAGTTCCCCGTGTCGCAGTACCTCTTGGACCGATTGCGACTCAGGTCCAGCACTACGGCATCGCAGTCGTCTGCCGCACAGACCAGCAGGCGGTCCATCTCCTTGCTGCGGATGACGTCCACCAGCGCCATGGCGGCCTCCGTCCCCATCCTGTCGGCCAAGGGGGCCTCTCCGGTAGTTGCGTGCAGATGCCAGTCCCAGCCGTCGTGCTTGATCAGCTGGGGCAGCGCGTTGGCCTCGCGCAGCATCCGGTTGACGCCAGCCACCGCCGTGTCCTCGTCCGCAGTCCACAGCGCAGTCAGCCGACCGCGCAGCTCATGTACGCTCGCCACTTCCGCGCCATTGCGGGTGCGGGAGCCGCTGAACCGCTCCGCGTCAAGGAAGTGGTCAAGGTCGGCCACCGTGGCCAAGGATTCGCGTCCGTTCGCCGCCGTGTTGATCAGGTTGACCACCGTGCGCAGGGCAACTTCGGTGTCAGGGGCAAAGACCATCTTGACTCCTTACTGAATCCGGGCGTAATGTCAGGACCATAACCCCACTTTACTCCTGACAGGAGGCGCCGGTGTCTGCCGCCCTCAACCCCGCAACTGCACGTGGATTTCTTGGCTCCGGCCTCGGGATCGCGTTGTTTTCCTCGGCCGTCTTCGGATTGTCCGGCTCATTTGCCAAAGCCCTGCTGGAGTCCGGCTGGTCACCCGGGGCAGCCGTAACCGCCCGCCTGACGGGCGCCGCGGTGATCCTGGCCATTCCGGCGGTCCTTGCCTTGCGGGGACGGTGGCACCAGCTCAGGAACAACTGGGTCACCATCGCCCTTTTCGGCCTGATCGGAGTGGCCGCCTGCCAACTCTTCTACTTCAACGCCGTGGCACGCCTCTCTGTGGGGGTGGCGCTGCTGCTTGAGTACCTCGCCCCGGTCCTCATTGTGCTGTGGCTCTGGGCAGCCAGCCGCAAGCGGCCGCGGGCCTCCACTATCGGCGGAACCGTGCTGTCCCTCGCAGGCCTGGTGCTGGTGCTTGACCTCACCGGTGCAGTCAAGATCGACGTCGTTGGGGTCCTTTGGGGGCTGGCCGCAGCGGTGTGCCTGGCCATCTACTTCTTCATCACGGCGAAGGAGAACGATTCGCTGCCGCCCATCGTCTTGGCATCCGCCGGACTGTTGGTGGGTGCGGCCGTGATGTGGCTGGCCGCGGCCACGGGTCTGCTTCCCATGGCGTTCAGTACTGCGGATACCAGGCTCGGCCCCTGGATTGCGCCATGGTGGGCTGCCTTGGCCGGGCTGGTCATATTGGCGACTGTTCTTGCCTACGTTTCCGGCATCATGGCTGCCCGCGCGCTGGGCTCCAAGGTGGCGTCCTTCGTCTCGCTGACCGAGGTGCTGTTCGCCGTGGTCTGGGCCTGGCTGCTTCTGGGTGAGCTGCCCGGCACCATTCAGCTTCTGGGCGGCGTGTTTATTGTTGCCGGCGTAGTCCTGGTGCGGCTGGATGAGCTTCGCTCCGGTGCTTCGGTTCCCGTCGGCGTGGCCGCGCCGCTGGAGCACGCTAACGACGTCGAGCCGGTTCCCTGAGTGCCGCGGTATTGACGGAGTGCCTCTTCGTCAACTGTGGTGCGGTGCCGCTAGCGGCCACGCCATTAACGCCCGAGGGCCCGGACAATATGTCCGGGCCCTCGGTCAATCAAGGCTGGCCTAGCGTGAAGCCTGGTCCTGCTCGCTGGCGTTCCGCGTAGCCTTCTGACCGGCATCCTTCAGCGCCTGAATGACCTGGTTCAGGGCACTGGTGTGGGTGCCGGACCATTCGCTGCGGAAGTGCTTCGCGTCCGGGCCCTCCCAGACTGTGCTGTCCAGCAGGCGGGTGAGGTTGCTCCGCTGCTGCTCGATCTCCGAAGCACCGGCCTGCAGCTTCGTGCCAAGAGTCCTGAGCTGCTCTACATCTGCGCCCCAAATAGCCATCAGTTTCTCCTCATAAGTAGTTGGATCCGATCCAGATCGGCATCCCCAGCGGCCCCCGGCTCATCCGGAAGATCCATTGCCCCAAACCTATCCCGGCCCCGGGAACCCGTCGATGGGCACCGCTGCCCATGCACCACTGCCCCTGAGCGTGGACCTTCGGACAATACGGGACAAGGGGTCGATTCCAGGCGCTCCAGAGCCTAGCATGGCCGTATGTGCCGGAACATCCGAACCCTCCACAACTACGAACCGCACGCCACCTCCGAGGAAGTGCACGCCGCCGCCCTGCAGTACGTACGCAAGATCAGCGGGAGCACCAAGCCATCCAAATCCAATGAGGATGCCTTCGAAGCCGCAGTGCACGAGATCGCGCACATCACGCAGCACCTGCTCGATTCGCTGGTGACGCATGCGCCCGCCAAGGACCGCGACGAGGAGGCGGCCAAGGCCCGGGCCCGGGCCGCCGTCCGCTTCGGCACGGCCTAAGCGGACCTTGTTCCGCACGGCCTGAGCGGACCTTGTTCGGCCCGGCGCAGCCTATTTGCCGAAGCTGCGCAACCGGAGCGAGTTGGTCACCACCAGGACCGAACTCGCGGCCATCGCAGCACCCGCTAACATCGGGTTCAGGAGACCCAGGGCTGCCACCGGAATGCCGATGGCGTTGTAGAAGAACGCCCAGAACAGGTTGGTTTTGATGGTGGCCAGAGTCCGCCGGGAGAGTTCGATCGCCTGGGCCACCTGGCCAAGGTCATCGCCCATAACGGTGAGATCCGCTGCTTCAATGGCCACGTCCGTGCCTGAGCCCATGGCGATGCCGAGATCGGCCTGTGCCAGCGCGGCGGCGTCGTTCACACCGTCGCCGGCCATGGCCACGGTGGCACCGCCAGCCTGCAGCTTCTTTACCGCCTCGACTTTTCCGGCCGGCAGCACGCCGGCGTAAACATCTTTGGCGGGAATCCCGACGGCGGCGGCCACCTGTGCGGCCACTGCAGCGTTGTCCCCGGTCAGCAGGATTGGCCGCAGTCCCAGCTTCTTCAGCCGTTCGATGGCTGCCGCCGACCCCGGCTTAATGGTGTCCCGCAGGCTGATGATGCCGGCGGGTATGCTGTCCACCGCAACCCAGATGGCCGTGGCACCGCCCGCTTCCGCGGCGGCCAGCGTTTCCTTCTGAAGTTGGGAGATCGTGACGTTATTCTCCACCAGCCAGCCGGTGCGGCCGGCAAGGATGGCGCGCCCTTCCACGGTTCCGGAGACTCCGCCACCCGGTGCGGAACGGAAGTGTTCGACGGCGGGAAGCCTCCCGCCGTCGTGCTTGGCTTGCTCCTGTTGGGCGGCAGCAGCGATGGCGTTGGCGATGGGGTGTTCCGAGGCGGCCTCGACTGCACCGGCGAGCCGCAGCACGTCACTGCGTTGGTGGCCGTCGAATGCCAGGGCGTGGTCCACGGCGAGTTTTCCGCTGGTGACAGTGCCGGTTTTGTCGAGCAGGATGGTGTCCACTGTTCGCGTGTCCTCGAGGACCTGCGGGCCCTTGATCAGGATGCCCAGCTGGGCTCCGCGTCCGGTTCCGGTAAGCAGGCCCACCGGCGTGGCGAGCCCGAGTGCGCAGGGGCAGGCAATCACCAGGACCGTGACGGCGGCGGTGAACGCGGCCCGAAGCTCGCCAGGTTCAATCGCCGGGCCGCTGAAGAGGAGCCACAGCCCGAAGGTGAGCACTGCGATGACCAGCACCACAGGAACAAAAACGCCGCTGATCCGGTCAGCCAGCCGCGCAATGGGGGCCTTGCCGGTCTGCGCCAGGGACACCAGCCGCGCCATCTGGGCAAGCGTGGTTTCCGAACCCACCCTGCTAGCCCGGACCAGCAGGCGGCCAGAGGTGTTGATGGTGGCGCCGGTGACTCTGCTTTCCGGCCCCACCTCCACGGGGACGGACTCGCCGGTCAGCAGGGAAGCGTCGACGGCGGAGCTTCCTTCGATCACCACACCGTCGGTGGCGATTTTATCGCCGGGACGGACAACCACGATGTCTCCCACGCGGAGCTGATCAGCGGGGAGCTTATGCTCGGAGCCGTTGCGCAGGACGGTGGCGTCCTTGGCGCCGAGGTTCAGCAGTGCCTTGAGCGCGTCGCCTGCCTTCTGTTTGGCGTTGGCTTCGAGGAACCGGCCCAGGAGCAGGAAGGCAGTCACCACCGCGGCGACTTCGAAGTACAGGCCACCGGGCTCCATTCCCTCCATGCCCGGATGTTCGGTCATGCGAGGGTTCAGCGCCAGCTGCCAGACGCTGAAGAGGTACGCGGCTGCAACGCCGATGGAGACGAGGGTGTCCATGGTCGATGCAAGGTGGCGGGCATTGACGGCGGCGGCGCGGTGGAAGGGCCAGGCCGCCCAGCTGACCACCGGCAGGGCAAGCAGGCCGGCCACCCAGCCCCAGTTCGGGAACTGCAGGGCCGGGACCATCGAGATCAGGAACACCGGAACCGTCAGGACAGCAGCGAGGATCAGCCGCGCTCTCAGCTCGTCGGCCGTCCCGCCGTGGGCCAGGTGATTTTCATGGTCGTGCAGGTCTTGAGTGCGGGCGGGAGGTGTGCGGAGGGTGGCCTTGTAGCCTGTGGCGTTTACTGTGTCCACAATTTGCTGGTCCGTGATGCCGGCCGGAACGGTGACGTGGGCGGACTCCAGGGGGAGATTCACGGAGGCTTCCACGCCGTCGAGCTTGCCGAGCTTCCGTTCCACGCGGTTCACGCACGACGCACACGTCATGCCCTCGATGTCCAGTTCAACAACGCGGCTGCCCGCCTGGTTCAGTAAGTGCTCAGTGCTCACGGTTTGGTCCGCCGATCCGGGTGGTTACGCGTCGTTTGCGACAACCAGGTAGCCGGCCTCGGCCACGGCTTCGCCGATCTCGGCCGGTGACAGCTCCTGGCTGGAGGTGATGGTGACGGTGGAGATGCCCCCGGCGTTGAGGTCGACGTCGACCCCTTCAACTCCGGCGAGGGACTCAATTTCTTCACTGACGGAGGAAATGCAGTGACCGCAGGTCATGCCGGACACGCTGACGGTGGTGGAGACGGTGCTCATGGTTGCTCCTTTATAGGGTGGGCGGGTTGGCTATAGGGTCGGCGCGCTGTCCGGGCCCTGGTTGGTTGGCTGGTTAGGGGCGGTGGTGTCAGCGCAGAAGGCGGCCAATGGCTTCCGCCGCTTCTTTGACCTTGACGTCAATCGCTTCCGCCCGCAGGTCAGGGTCTGGCTCGGCGGCAGCTCCCACCACGCAGTGCCCGATGTGTTCTTCCACGAGCCCGAGACTCACGGCGTGGAGCGCCTTGGTGACGGCGGAAACCTGGGTGAGGATGTCGATGCAGTATTTGTCCTCGTCCACCATCCGGGCGATGCCGCGGACCTGGCCCTCTATGCGTTTGAGCCTTCGCAGATACGCGTCTTTGTTGGCGGTGTAGCCATGCAGCGGCGCGGGCTCGGGGTCCGCATGCCCTTGGTCGGGCGCCTGTGGTGATTCCATAAACACAACCTATACCCCAAGGGGGTATCTGCACAAGTACCCCCTGGGGGTATGCGGACACACGCTTTGGACCACAAAAAAGCTCCGGAGTGCGTTATTGGGGGATACGCACTCCGGAGCAGTCTTTTGGGCAGATCTGCCCGGCCCCATGGCCGGATCTCTCTGCTTGTATCAGCTTACTAGCCGGTAGGGCTATCCGCCACCACCTCGAATAACTACTTTCGCTTTATTATTTCGGGCGCCGCAACGGGCACCTTCGGGCGCGTCCAAGGAGCTATTCACGGTCCTCGTGAGCCGGCCTCCGGTAGGGAACCACCAGCACGGGCCTGCTCTGGTGATGGGTCAGCCAGAGGCCCACCGAACCGTTGAGCATCTCGGAGATCCGGTGGGACAGGCCGCGTTCGGATGTGCCTACGATGATCATGGGGACGTTGCTTTCCGCAGCGAGTCGGGCGAGGGCGCGGGCCGGGTCGCCCGCAAGGGTGCGCAAGGTCCAGTCCACGCGGACACCGTTTGTGCCGGCATTGGCCACCGTTCGTTCAATGGCGGCTTTGATGCCTGTGGTCACAGCCTGGATGTCCTCGTCGTCCTGTCCGGGGTGGAGCGACAGACGGTGCGCCGAACGGCCGGGATCCCATTCCACCAAGTAGCTGGCTTCGTCCACGTACGCGCACAGCAAAGGTGCCGACAGCCTTGCCGCAAGCTTTGCTGCCGTTGTCAGCACTTCCGGATGCTGATTTGGCATGACCCCCACCAGGAGCGGGGGCGGGCCACTGAACCGTTCAGGAGTCATACCCCATTTTGGGCCCGGCGGCGGTCCTTGAACAGGCCCCGCCTTGCCTTGCAGGACTGCTCGGCGGGCGCATCAGCATTGCGGCAGCAACGGCTGGATGCCGCCCAGCTTCCGGTACTTTGCCAGCCGTTGCGGCAGCAGCCTGTTGATCCCGGCGTTGGCGAGGGTGGCGAGCTCGTATTCGATGGCCTGTCCCATTCGCGTGCAGAAGGCTTTCGGCTCGAGGGACGCGTCGGGGCGTTCGTCCACGATGTGTTCGACGAGCCCGTGGGCGTGGAGGGAGGCGACGTTGACGCCCTGGGCTTCGGACATGGACGGTGCGTAGTCCGTGTTCCGGTGAACGATGGCGCTGGCGCCCTCGGGGGGCAGCGGTGAAAGCCAGGCATGCTGGGCGGCGATGGTGCGGTCTGCGGGCAGGAGCGCCAATGCCCCTCCGCCGGCCCCCTGGCCCATCAGTACTGACAGGGTTGGCGAGTTCAGCCCGATGAGGTCATGCAGGGAGCGGGCGATTTCGCCCGCGAGCCCTCCTTCCTCGGCCTCCTTGGAGAGGGCCGCGCCGCTGGTGTCGATGACCGTGAGTAGCGGCAGCCCGAGTTCCTCGGCCAGCCTCATGCCACGGCGGGCCTCGCGAAGGGAGGCCGGCCCCATCGCAGTTTGCTGTGATGGCCGGGGCCGGGTGTGGCCGATGACCACGCAGGATTCCTGGCCGAAGCGGGCCAGGGCCAGCTGAAGGCCGGGGTCTTTCTCGCCCTGCCCGGTGCCGTTGAGGGGCAGCACATCCCTGGCGCCGTAGGCGAGCAACTGGCGCAGGTCCGGCCGTTTCGGGTTCCGCGAAAGCCCGATGGATTCCCAGGCGCCGGCGTCGGATGGTTTGACCGAAAGAGTCCTCGGTGGTTCGGGTCGCGGGTGCGGGCCGGTGACCAGGATGCTGAGTGCGCGGTCAACGACGTCGGACAGTTGCGACGGCGGGACCACGGCGTCAATGAGGCCTTTGTCGAAGAGGTTTTCGGCGATCTGGACGTTCCCGGGGAAGGGTGTGCCGTTGATTGCCTCGTAGACGCGGGGGCCGAGAAAACCCAGCAGCGCGCCGGGTTCGGCCACGGTGATGTGGCCGAGGGACCCCCAGGACGCCATGACGCCGCCGGTGGTGGGGTGCCGGAGGTAGACAAGATAGGGCAGCCCGGCCTGTCGGTGGGCGCGGACGGCGGCGCTGATTTTCACCATGGACAGGAAGGCGATGGTTCCTTCCTGCATGCGGGTGCCGCCCGACGCCGGGCCTGCCAATAGCGGCAGACCTTCAGCCGTGGCGCGTTCAACGGCGGTAACGATCCGTTCGGCCGCGGCGAGGCCAATGGACCCGGCGAGGAACCGGAACTCGCTGACGATGACAGCCACCCGGCGGCCGCGGATGTGGCCTTCGCCGGTGAGGACGGATTCGTCCACACCTGTTTTCGCCCGCGCGGCCGCCAACTCCTCCCGGTACTCAGGACCGGGGTCAGGGTCCACAACGGGGGCATCCCAGCTCCGGTACGTGCCCGGATCGATCACTGCGGTGATGAGTTCGCTGGCGTCCAAATGCTTGGCTTTCTGCTCTGTCAGCATGTTCAGCTCCTCCCCTGTCCCGTTCCGGCGGCGACGGTGCCCGCCGCTGGTCCCGGTGCGCCCGCCGGCACGAGCCCGAGCCACTGCCGGATCTGTTCCCCGTCCTGGTTCAGCAGCGGCGGTGCGGTGTGGGTTGTCAGCGTGGTTTCCGCGGTGTCGGCAGCGCTGAAGAACCTCAGCGGCGGGCCGGGCAGGCTCACGGTGCCGAGGATCTTATGGTCAACGTCGATCACGAGCCCCTGTGAGTGGACCTGGTCCCAGGCGTAGACCTCATCCAGGGTGCGGACCTTGCCGGCGGGGATGCCGGCGTCGTTGAGCTTGGCGAGCAGCGGCTCGGCCGCGAACCCGGCGAAGGCCTGCTCCACGACTTCGATGACTTTGGCGCGGTTGCGGACCCGGTCCGCGTTTGTGGCGAATCCCGGCTGTCCGGCGTCGATTCCGAACGTGGACGCGAACGAGCGCCAGAGCTTCTCGCTCCCCACGCTGATCTGCACCTGGCCCTCCCGGCAGCGGAAGAGGCCGTAGGGGGCGATGGAGGGGTGGTGGTTGCCCTGCGCCTGGGGGGTCTCGCCGGCCACCGTTGTCCTGGTCCCCTGGAAGGCATGCACTCCAATGAGCGCCGCGAGCAGTGACGTGCGGACGATTTGTCCCTGCCCGGTGCGTTCGCGCTGCAGCAATGCGGCGAGAGTGCCGAACGCCCCGTACATCCCGGACAGCAGATCGGCGATGGGGACCCCCACCCGCTGGGGGTCGTCCGGTCCGGACCCCGTCAGGGACATTAGTCCGGCTTCACCCTGGAGGATCTGGTCGTAGCCGCTGCGGCTGGATTCCGGGCCGTCGTGCCCGAAGCCGGTGATGGACAGGATGACCAGCGCCGGGTTGAGCGCATGCATTTCCGCCGTGGAGAAGCCGAGCCGGTCCAGGACGCCGGGACGGAAGTTTTCGATGACGACGTCGGCGCGTTCCAGCAGTTCGCGCAGGACTGTCCGGCCGTCGTCGTCCTTCAGGTCCAAGGCGATGGATTCCTTGTTGCGGTTGCAGGACAGGAAGTATGTTGCCTGCGGATCGTCTTCGGGACCGACAAACGGCGGACCCCAGCCCCGGGTATCGTCCCCGGTGCCGGGATTCTCGACCTTAATGACCCGGGCGCCCAGATCGGCCAGCATCATGCCGGCGTGCGGACCGGCGAGAGCCCGGCTCAGGTCAACCACGAGGTACCCCGACAGCGGGCCGTCGGTCTGGGTAGTCGGTTCGGTGCTCATAGCTGTAGTCCTCTGTTAGCGGTGTGGGCCGGGCTGAAGGTGACGGGCTACATCCAGCCCGGAACCACCATGACCAGCCAGGCGATCGCGGGTCCTACGGCGACGACGATGCCGCTGTAGGCCAGGATCTGTTTGTAGAACTTGTCCTTGTCCACGTCCTCGGGCGCGTTGGCGAGTACCAGGGCGCCGTTGGTGGAGAACGGGGACACGTCCACGATCGTGGAGGCGACGGCAAGGGCGGCGATAACTCCGACGGCCCCGATCTCTCCACTGGCCAGGAACGGCACGGCCAGCGGAATGAGGGCGGCCAGGATGGCGGTGGAGGAAGCGAACGCGGAAACCACGGCGCCGATGTAGCAGATCAACAGGGCGGCCAGAAGCGGCATGCCCAGCTGGGTCACGCCTGCCGACACGAACTTGATGGTGCCCGCCTCCTCCAGCACGCCCACGAAGGTGAGCATGCCGCAGATGAGCAGGACGGTGGACCAGCTGATCTTGTTCACGGCGCCCTTTTGGGCTGCGGGGGAGACGAGGGCCAGGACGATGGCGATGGTGATGGAGACGAAGCCAACGTCCACCTTGAAGCCCAGCGAGATGACGGCAAGGGCTATCAGGCCGAGGATGGTGATCAGCTGAGGGATGGACGCGCGGGCGCCGTTGTCAGAAACCCCTGTCCCGGCCGCTGCAGGTGTGCTGCTGCCCGAGGTGCCCTTGGAGGAGACACCAGCGGAGGAGATATCGGAGCCGGAGCCCTGCAAGGTGACCCCTGCGGCGCGGGCGCCAACGCTGACCGCCATGCGTGATTCAGCGACCTGTTCCGCCACCCGGCCTGCTTTGGTGGAGCGGAACCTGTTGCTGCCCAGGACCAGGGACAGGACCACTGCGATGGCGAGGTTGAAGAAGAAGCTGGCCAGGAAGATTGCCATGGGGCTGGCTTCCAGATCAGTTTTGGCAATGATGCCGTTGACCGTTACGCCGTAGACCGCGATGGGTGAAAAGCCGCCGGCCTGCGCTCCGTGGATGACCATCATGCCCATCATGAGCGGATTGATTTTGTGTTTGGCCGCAAAGCTCAGGGCGATGGGGGCGATAATCGCGACGGCGGCGGGAGACAGTGCCCCGACTGCGGTGATGACTGCGGTGATGGCGAACATGACCCAGGGGATGAGCGCCACCTTGTTGCCGACGAGCCGGACAGCGCCCCGCACCAGGAGGTCAATGGTGCCGTTGTTCTGCGCGATGGCGAAGAGGTAGGTAACGCCGACGATGGTCAGGAACAGGCCGCCGGGAAAGTTGGCGAGGATGTCGTTGGTGGACATGCCGAGCACCACCGACCCCAGCAGGAACGCACCCACAAAGGCCAGGGCGCCCATATTCAGCGGCAGCACCGTGGCCAGCAGGAACATCGCCGCCAGGATGATGATGGAAAGGACGGGAGCGGACATCTTTGTGCCTCCGGATCGGAATGGATGTGAAGTGGCTCACTGGCCTAGCCTCCTAGACACTGGGTGTCTTTGTCAATAGTCCCTCCGGTAGTCTGGGTAGGTAAACCCGAAAGGACGCCCATGGCAAAGCAAGCAGCGACGCAACAGATTTCCCGTGTCTCGCGGCCCCGGCTCTATGAGCAGCTCGTGGAGCAGCTCCTGGAATACATCGAGGCTGCCCAGCTTGCACCCGGGGACACATTGCCTGCCGAGCGTGAACTCGCCGAGCGTTTAGGCGTCTCGCGTGCGACGCTCGCCCAGGCTCTGGTGGCGCTGGAAGTACTCGGCGTGATTGACGTCCAGCACGGGACCGGTGCGGTGCTCGTTTACCGTCCAAATGTTCCGTCTGTCATCAGGGGGCTGCGTGAGCACAGCAGCCGCCTTCCCGAGATCGTGGAGGCCCGGAGCACACTTGAGGTGAAGCTGGCCGAGTTGGCCGCGCTCAGGCGCAGCGCCGAGGACATGAAAGCCATCGACAAAGCGCTGGAGACAATGGCTGAAGAGGTTGCCTCGGGGGCACGCGGCGCGCACGGCGACGAGCTGTTTCATCAGGCCGTGACTGCAGCCGCGCACTCCGCCGTCCTGGCGCAGCTGATGTCATTCATCGCCGGAATGGTCCTGGAAACCCGCCTCGAGTCCCTTGGGCAGCCGGGCCGTCCTGAGCAGTCCCTGGCATCCCACCGCAAGATTGCCGATGCCATCAGGGTCCAGGATTCCGCTGCTGCGGCTGCGGCAATGCTGGAGCACATCGACTTGGTCTCCGACGTGGCCCTGCTGAAGAACGGCTGAGTGTTCGCCCGTCAATGAGTGGCTATGCGACTGCGGGTGACGCCGAGACCACCACGTTCTTTCCCCAGGGGTCTTCGGTGTAACAGCTGATGAGCACAACACGGTTGGGCACCATTTCCCAGATGGGGCTGTCTTTGAGGGCGGCCTTGAGATAGGTGGTGACAGTGTCCACGCGGTAGCGGATGGTGCCGGTTGCCGTGACGACGCTGAACTCGTCGCCTTCCTTCGCGCGTGAGCTGAGGTGGTTGAACGGGGCGTCCCGGTCTTCCCAACTGTGCCCGATGATGTAGGTGGTGTTCCCCGAGCCATTGCCCGGAACTCCGAAGGGCGACAGCCAGTACCCGTCCATGGTGGACGGGGGCACCACTGTGCGGCTGGCCGCCGCCGCGGCATCAGGTTCGAGCGGGTGGACCGCGGTATCAATCGCCGCCGCCGGGTAGAGGATGCGAAGCGGCGCCGAGGCTTCCGGGAGGGCTGGTATGGGGGCGGCCGCAGCTGGCGTGGTACCGGAAGCGGGTGCCGCGGTGCCGGCTTGTTTCGTGGACGACGGCGGGGCAACCGATGGTGCCGCAATTTCGGCAGCGCGGACGCCTGCACCCCCGTGGTTGCCGGTGTCCAGATGGCTGAGTATGGGGCCGCCAAAGGTCAGGGACAGGAAACCCAGGACACCGCACAGGAGGATGGCCAGGTCCCCCCGGTTCAATCCGCGGACCCGGTTCCACTTGGAAGTGCGCAAAAGGCGTCCGCGGGCGTTGTGCCGGCCGGGCTGCTTCGGCATGATGGTCCTTCCGTGGAGGGTGGTCACGTGACGGTGGTTAGGCGCGCTTGGTGAGGTGCGCGTGCTCCGATGCAGTCGATTGGGAAAACGGCGAGGGCGTCCCGCCGGGTCTGGCGGGACGCCCTCTGTGCAGTC
Source organism: Arthrobacter sp. BF1 (assembly GCF_056680215.1). Taxonomy (NCBI): domain Bacteria; kingdom Bacillati; phylum Actinomycetota; class Actinomycetes; order Micrococcales; family Micrococcaceae; genus Arthrobacter; species Arthrobacter sp. BF1. The sequence goes on along the minus strand of NZ_CM155271.1, from coordinate 4,194,796 downwards.
CTCGGACGCTCGGGCCGCGTCAGCCCGCCGTCGGCGATTCTGTCCGGGACTTTCGCCGGACCGAAACCACGGCGCCCGCACCAAGCAGTACGCCCAGTCCGGCCAGCCACGTGGTGCTGCCCTCAGTTCCACCTACGGCCGTCTGCGCGTTGAAGCCCTGATTGGTGCCGCGGCTGACAGCCGCCGCCGGTACCTCGGCTGCTGTTGCGCTCAGAGGCGCTGCCGCCTGGCCGGCAGGTGCCTGCACAACCGGTGTCTGCGCCGCCGGCGTCTGTACCGCCGGCGTCTCTCCTGAGGGAGTCTGCGTTACCGGCTGTTCCACAGTGGCGGGTGGGTCCGCAGGGGGATTGGCAGGGGGATCGACGGGAGGATCAGCGGGCGGGTCCACGGGCGGATCAACCGGCGGGTCCACAGGTGGATCGACGGGCGGATCAACCGGCGGTATGACCGTTCCGCCGCATTGCGTGTAACCCACGGCAACATCCCAGTGCAGTCCGCCGGGAACTAACTCGCTGGGTTCGATGATGTCGTGGCTGTGACCGAGGTGTCCATTCAGCGCCGCCGCGTTGTAGTTGACGTTGATCATCTTTCCGTCATGACAAATGTCGACTTTGTCGGCAGCGGCTTGGGCCGGAGCCGTAACGCTGAGCAATGCCAGCCCTGCGACCCCCAAAATCGGTAAGGCTCGTCGTTTCATGGTGTTTCTCCCAGGTTGTGTGAAACGGACCATGGCGAGGGGAGTAGCAGACGCTCTGTGCCCCAGCACGGTCAGCTTTGCTTGAGACTTCAGGCTACGGTCGCGGGCGGGTGCGGGTCCTGAGTAGCGGGTACTCGACTTTGTACCCGGTTGACCTGCGGCGATACCTGTTCCTACGCGGAAGTGATAGGGCCCTGCCGGAACGGAGCACTCGTGACGCCCACACCCAGGGCACCCTTGAACGGCGACTTGCCCGCGTCTAACGTTGAGTCATACGAAAGGTGCGTGACGGGGCATGGAAATTTACATGTGGTGGCTGGACGTAGACCTGGACACCAAGGAGTGGCTGCGGGAGAACCTCCGCGCGGAGGAGCTCCCACTGCAGGTAGTGCAGGGCATCGCCGAAGCGGGCGGGCCGCATCCGGAGACTCCACTTGCGGTCCTGGCAGAGGCGGACTGGGATTTCATCGAGACGCAGTCGGAATTTGTCGACTGAGCCGTCGCCGCGGCAGTCCAGGTCACTCCACATAGCCGAAAAAACCGTTGCGGCCTCCCGGCCGGGGTGGTTGCATGGGGTGCATGGCAACCTCAGCGAGTTTTGTTCTGGCGATCGGCACCAAAAAAGGCCTCTGGCTGGCTACGAGCCAGGACCGGCAGCAATGGTCCTTCTCCGGCCCGCACTTCCTGATGAGCGAAATACCCAGCATCGGCATCGACACCAGGGACGGCAGGACCCGGATCATGGTGGGCGTCAGATCCGAGCATTGGGGTCCCACGGTGGCGCACTCCGATGACCTGGGCGCCACGTGGTCTGAGCCCGAAAAGGGCGCCATCACCTTTCCCGAAGACACGGGCGCGGCGGTGGAACGGATCTGGCAGATCTACCCGGACGCAGACTCGCGGCCCGGCGTGGTCTGGGCAGGGGCCGAGCCCATTTCGGTGTGGAAGTCCACGGACGGCGGCGAGCACTTCGAGCTCAACCGCGGGCTTTGGGACCATCCTCACCGCAGCGAATGGGGCGCCGGCTACGGCGGCGCAGCAGCCCACTCCATCGTGGTCAACTCCGCGGGGGACAATGTCCACATCGCCATGAGCACAGGGGGCGTGTACCGTTCGCTCGACGGCGGCACCTCCTGGGAGCCCCGAAACAAGGGGATTTCGGCCTACTTTATGCCCGATCCCAACCCCGAGTTTGGGCAGTGCGTGCACAAGATTGCGGCCGATGCAGGCGTCGAAGGCCGTCTGTACGCCCAGAACCATCACGGCGTTTACCGAACCGACGATAACGGGGAAAACTGGAACTCCATCGCCAAAGGACTTCCGGCCGACTTCGGTTTTGTGATGTTGACGCACCCCCGCCGGGAAGGGACCGCCTGGGTAGTGCCGTTGAAGGCCGACGGCGAGCGGATCCCGCCGGAGGGCAAGCTTGCGGTCCACCGCACGGACGACGCCGGCGCCACCTGGAAACGCCTGGATTCCGGGCTGCCCACCAGCGAATACAACAGCGTGCTGCGCGACGCCGCGGCGGTTGATTCCGCTGAACCGGCCGGCGTCTACTTCGGCACGCGCGGAGGCACGGTCTACGCCAGCGCGGACGAAGGCGAAACGTTCACCGAGGTGGCATCACACCTGCCGGACGTCCTGTGCGTCCGGGCAGCCATCATCTCTGATGCGGCGCTGCCGGTTCCGGAAACGGCAGCGGCCCACGGTGCCTGAGATCAGTGTGGTGCTCCCCAGCGTGCTGCAGTCGCTGGCAGGCGGGCAGTCCATCCTGACTGCGCCCGCCGAAGGGCCGTTGACCGTGGGGAAGCTGCTCGAAACGGTGACTGGGGACTATCCGGTGCTCGCCCGGCGCCTGCGGGACGAAACCGGGGCACTTCGCCGCTACGTGAATATTTACGTGAACGGCGACGAAGTGCGCAGGCTCCAAGGTCTGGAAACCGAGGTGGCCGCTGGTCAGGAGGTTCTGGTCATCCAGTCAGTGGCCGGCGGCTAGCCTCAGGCGACCCGCCACACGCTGCATTCGTCCGCATTGATGGCTTTCCGCAGTCCGGTGTGGTGGTCCATGATCCACACGACGCCGATGCCCGGCGCGGTTTCCTGGACTCTGCCGCGCCGGATGATCACGTCGTCGTAGTTCGGGCCCACCGACAGGCGGGCTTCGATTTCGTCGCCGCGGTGGAGCTGGTCCAGGGCACGGACCCGGGTCACATGGGCTTTGGCTTCCTTCAACATGGTGGCCTCCTGGCTGGAGCTGGTGCCTGCACTTGCCGGCACTTCCAGTGTGGCTGCGCATTGTTGCGGAAGGGTTTCCTGATGGTTATGGCCCTGTTAGTTCTCTGCGCCGGTACGGTTTCGGTGCCGCGGCAGGATGATCGGCCGGATTGCGGCCAATGGGACGGAGCGGGCGCATAGGGTGGTGGCATGGAAATCGCCGGCGGGATCTGGACGGTCATGATGGGCGCGGCGGCAGTGGCCCCGCTGGCCACCTTTGGCGTTGTCCTGGTGGCCTACCTCACCTACCGGCAGAAATCGCGCGCAGACAAGCGCGACCAGTGGTGGAAGCGTGCCCAGTGGGGTATCGACTCGGCCCTGGACGAGGCCAATCCACCTCGACGGCTGGCCGGGATCAAAGTCCTCGTCCAGCTCATTGGCAGCGATCTGGCCACGCCGGAAGACGCTGACCTGATGAGCTCACTTGCCGTGGGCATCCAGGACCAGGAGCTGGCCCGGCACGAGCTTGCGCACTCACTGCCGGAGGGCGTGATTCCAGGGGCGCGCCCCGGGAACCGGGGTACGCGGCACGAGGTGCGGCTTGGGTCCAGGGGCAGGACGGCGGTGGTGGACTCGGCGGCGGCGGCGGCCATACTCCGCGAGTCCGAGCTTCTCCTCGCCGCTGACGTGCGGCGATCTCACTCCTAGGCCTACCGCCGGCGCGGCCGCCGGGCAAGAATGTTGCCTATGAAACTTCCGGTCATGCCTCCTGTCCCGCCCATGCTCGCCAAGGCCGTCAGCGGCGTCCCGGACGGCGAACTGAGCTACGAACCCAAATGGGACGGCTTCCGGTCCATCATTTTCCGTGACGGCGACGACCTGGAAATCGGCAGCCGCAACGAGAAACCCATGACCCGCTACTTTCCCGAACTCGTGGTTGCCCTGAAGGAGAACCTGCCGCCACGGTGCGTGGTGGACGGGGAGATCATCCTCGTGGGGTCCTCCGGTCAACGGCTGGACTTCGACGCTCTGCAACAGCGCATCCATCCCGCCGCCAGCCGGGTGAAAATGCTGTCCGAGCAGACTCCTGCCAAATTCGTGGCCTTCGACCTGCTTGCCCTGGGGGATGAGGACTACACCGGACGGCCCTTCGCGGAGCGTCGGGCCGCACTCGAAAAGGCGCTCGCCGGCACCAAGGCTCCCGTCCACGTCACCCCCGCGACCCAGGACAAGGCCACCGCCGAACACTGGTTCGAGCAGTTCGAGGGCGCAGGCCTGGACGGTATCGTGGCCAAACCCCTGGGGGGCACTTATCAGCCGGACAAGCGGGTGATGTTCAAGATCAAGCACGAACGCACCGCCGACTGTGTGGTGGCCGGTTACCGGGTTCACAAGAGCGGCCCGGACGCCATTGGCTCGCTGCTGCTCGGCCTCTACAGGGACGACGGCGGCCTGGCCAGTGTGGGGGTGATCGGCGCCTTCCCGATGAAGCGCCGGCAGGAACTCTTCGAACAGCTCCAGCCGCTGGTCACGGATTTCGACGACCATCCGTGGGCCTGGGCCAAGCAGGAGGAAGGGGAACGGACGCCCCGCAAGGCTGAAGGGAGCCGCTGGAGCGCGGGCAAGGACCTGTCCTTTGTGCCCCTGAAGCCCGAACTGGTGGTGGAGGTCAGGTACGACCACATGGAAGGTGAGCGCTTCCGGCACACCGCCCAGTTCAACCGCTGGCGGCCGGACCGGGACCCGGAATCCTGCACGTACGCCCAACTGGAGGAACCAGTTAACTTCGACCTCGCCTCGGTGCTGGAGACCGAACGGCCGTAGGCACCCAGGCAGCCACCCGCCGTCGTGCTTTTGCTGCCGGAACAGCCCATTTTCACGAGGAAAAGCCCGCCACTCAGGGAATGGCGGGCTTTCCGGGTGCAAAACTGGGCTGGAGCGGGCAGCCCCTACTTCAGGCCGAGCTGCTTGGTGGGGACCTTGAAGGTTTCCTTGGCCGTCAGGGCGGAGATCGCCGCGATACCGCAGATCACGGCGGTGAAGATGCTGATCTGGACCCAGCCGCCGGGCTTGATGCCGCCCATCGCGGCCACGATGGCCGGAGCAAAGCCTGCCATCAGGAAGCCCAGCTGGGTGCCGATCGCCAGGCCGGAGAAGCGGACCTTGGTGCTGAACATCTCGGCGTAGAAGGACGGCCAGACCGCGTTGGAGGCCGCGTAGCCGAAGGAGAAGAAGCCGATGGCGGCGACAAACATCAGCGGGACGCTGCCGGATTCCAGGCTCAGGAGGAACAGCGGAGTGAGAATGGCGCTGGCCACGGCTCCGTAGACGAACACCGGCTTGCGGCCGATCTTGTCGGCGAGCAGGCCGAAGAGCGGCTGGGTGCCGAGTGCTACCAGGTTGGCTCCGACGACCAGCCACAGGGTGGTGGTGCCGTCAACGCCGGCCACCGTCTTGGCGTAGCTGATGGCAAGGGTGCCGAACACGGTGGAGACTGCTGCGATGAACGCACAGGCGATAACGCGGAGGACGTCGCGCCAGTGTCCCTTGAGGAGATCGGCAACGGGAAGTTTGGAAATCTGGGCCGTCTTCTGGGCTTCCTCGAAGGCGGGCGGTTCGTGCAGGGTGCGCCGGATAAAGAACGCAACCATCACCACGACGGCGCTCAGCCAGAACGGGATGCGCCAGCCGATGCCGTACTTGATCTCGTCCGGGAGGGCCAGCACGGGAATGAAGACGAGCGCTGCGAGGATCTGGCCGCCCTGGGTGCCGGTGAGGGTCCAGGAGGTGAAGAAGGAGCGGCGGTTGTCCGGGGCGTGTTCGAGCGTCATCGAGGAGGCGCCGGCCTGCTCGCCCGCAGCGGAGAGGCCCTGGCAGAGGCGTGCCAGCACCAGCAGGGCCGGAGCCCACCATCCCACGGTGTTGAAGTCGGGGAGGCAGCCGATGACGAACGTGGAGGCGCCCATCAGCAGCAGGGTGAACATGAGGACCTTCCGCCGGCCCACGCGGTCGCCGAAGTGACCGAGGATCACGGCGCCAATTGGACGGGCCACATAGGCAAAGCCGAAGGTGGCGAAGGACATGATGGCCGCGTTGGCCCCGGCGTCCGGGAAAAAGACCGTGGGAAAGATCAGGGCTGCCGCGGAACCGAAGATGAAGAAGTCATAGTATTCGACGGCGCTGCCCAGGAAGCTGGCGAGGGCTGCTTTCTTTGGCGTCCCGGCCGGGGCAACGGTGCCCGGCCCCGCGGACGGAAGTGTCTGGCTCATGGAGTTCCTTTGATGTGACGACATTGTCGCGGATGGATCTGGAGAAGCGCAGCCGCACTGCCTGTGGTGGCGGAGCGCGGTGCGGCTGGTGTCCGTGGAAAGACCCGGACCAGTAGCCACATGGTGGGAGCTACTTGTGCGATATAGCAATGATGGCTGTGAGCACTGTCACTTGTCAAGAAAATAATCACCATCTAGAAATAGCTCTCACAATGTGGCAACATCGAGTTATGAGTGTGAACCAAGCCACAGCCGACGATGACGTCTCCGCCGCACCCGATCTACGCCCGGACCCGGACCCGAAGCCGGATCTACGCCCGGACCTGGACCCGGGGCCCGGCCCGGCCGAAGCAAAGGCGCCCAAGGGTGACCGCACCGACATGGTGGGCAAGGCCCTGGGCCTGCTGGTCCTCCTGGGGGATGAGCCCCGCGGTGCCAGCGCCGCTGAGATCTCGCGCCGCGCCGAGCTCCCTTTCAGTACCACCTACCGCCTGCTCGGTTCCCTGACCCGGGACGGCTTTGTGGACTACGAGCCGGACGGCCGCCGCTACCACCTGGGCCTGCGCATCTTTCAGCTTGGCCAGCGGGTTTCGCAGCACCACGGCTTCGCGGGTGCGGCCATGCCGGTCCTTCGCCGCGTGACCGAGCAGACGGGCGAGGCCACCATCCTCAGCGTCCGCGACGGCCACCATCACCTGACGGTCAACAAGGTGGACGGTCCGCAGATGTTCCGGGTCACCAGCGACCCCGGGCATCTGGGCGCCCTGCACGCCACCGCGGTGGGCAAGGTCCTCGTGGCGTTTGCCGAGGATGCGGAGCGGGAAGCCCTGATCGAGGAACTGGAACTGGAACCGCTCACCGGACGCACCGTCACCGACCGTGCCGCCTTCCGCGCGGAAATGGAGCAGGTCCGCCGGCAGGGATATGCGGTGATGGACGAGGAAAACGAGGACGGGATGCGCGCGGTGGCTGTGCCGCTGCTCAACTCCCAGGGCCACGCCTTCGCATCGCTCGCCACCGCTGTCCCCGTGTTCCGCCTCAGCATGGAAGCCCTCCTGGCGCACGTACCCCTGCTTCGGGATGCCGCCGCCGAACTCGCCGCGCGGCTGCCGCAGCGGTAAAGCAGCACCCGTGTTCGCATGTAGAACAAGCGTGCGATAAGTGAACATCTACTGTACTGTAATCCCTATCACCTGGCCCGCCGCGTCCGCCCTGAGCGCCGCCGCCCGTCACGTGCCGTATCAAAGGAGCTGCCCGGATGAGCAATCGAACTGAGTCCTACCTTGTGGGACTGGTCGGCGACGGCGTCACGCCGTCACTCACTCCACCCATGCACGAACGCGAAGGCGATGTCCAGGGCCTGCGCTACCTGTACCGCCCCATCGACCTGTTGGAACTCGGACTGCCAGGCGAGGCCGTCGGGGAACTGCTCAAGAGCGCCCGCAGCCTCGGTTTCAACGGACTGAACATCACCCATCCCTGCAAGCAGCTGGTCCTCCAGCACCTTGACGAAGTCTCGCCGGATGCCCGCAGGCTCGGCGCCGTCAACACCGTGGTGATCGAAGGGGGCCGTTTCATCGGCCACAACACCGACTTCTCCGGGTTCGCCGCCGCCCTGGCGTCCGGCCTTCCGGGCGCGCAGCTGGACCGCGTGGTCCAGCTCGGCGCAGGAGGCGCCGGCTCGGCCGTCGCCTACGCCCTGCTCACCGCCGGCGTGAAGGCGCTGGATCTGGTGGACACCGACGCCGCCCGCTGCGCGGCACGTGCCGCCGAGCTGTCCGGCTTCTTCCCGGACCGCACCATCACACCGCGTACGACGGCGGAGCTGCCGCAGCTGATGCCGCTGGCCGACGGTCTGGTGCACTGCACGCCTGTTGGCATGGCCGCCCATCCTGGCGTCCCGCTGGACCTGGACCTGCTCGAATCCCGGCACTGGGTAGCGGACATCGTCTACCGGCCCATCGAGACCGAGCTTGTCCTGGGTGCCCGTGCCAAGGGCTGCGAGGTCCTGGACGGCGGGCGGATGGCCGTGGGCCAGGCGGCGGACTCCTTCCGGATCTTCACGGGACTGGAAGCCAACGCGGACCGCATGCGCGGCCACTTCCTCGAGCTCGTGGCCCAGGAAGAGGTGGCCGCCTGATGCGCACCGGAATCGCCACGGTTTGCCTCTCCGGCACGCTGAAGGAAAAGATGCAGGCCTGCGCCATTGCGGGCTTCGACGGCATTGAGATCTTTGAACAGGACCTGGTCACCTCGCCGCTAACGCCCGAGGACGTCCGCAAGATGGCGGCCGATCTTGGCCTTACGCTGGACCTCTACCAGCCGTTCCGTGACTTCGACAGCGTGTCCGAGGACCTGCTCGCCGCCAATCTGCGCCGCGCCGAAGGAAAATTCAAGCTCATGGCGCGGCTGGGCATGGACACCATCCTGGTCTGCTCCAACGTGGCCACCGCCAGCATCGACAGCGACGACCTCCGGGCTGAGCAGCTCGGCCGGCTGGCTGCACTGGCAGGGGATCACGGCGTCAAGGTCGCCTACGAGGCATTGGCCTGGGGCAAGTACGTCAGCGACTACGAGCACGCCCACCGGCTGGTTGAGGCCGTGGACCATCCCAACCTGGGCACTTGCCTGGACTCCTTCCACATCCTGTCCCGCAACTGGGACACGGCCCCCATCGAAGCCTTCAACGCGGAAAAGATTTTCTTCGTCCAGGTAGCGGATGCACCCAAACTGTCCATGGACGTCCTGTCCTGGAGCCGGCACTACCGGGTATTCCCCGGCGAAGGACAGTTTGAGCTGGCCAAGTTCATGGGCCACGTGGTCCGTGCCGGGTACAGCGGGCCGGTGTCATTGGAAATCTTCAACGATGTCTTCCGGCAGTCGGACGTGGAGCGCACCGCCGTGGACGGCATGCGCTCGCTCATCTGGCTGGAGGAACAGAGCGCCAAATGGCTCGACGCCAACGCGCCGGTGCTGGCGGGCGCCGCAGGCACAGTTGCTGGTGGTCCTACGGCCCCGTTCCGCCGTCGTTATCCCATGGAACTTGCCACCCTTCCCCAGGTGGCCGAACCGGCCGGCTACAACTTTGCCGAGGTCAAGGCCGCCGACACCAAGGGCCTGGAAACGGTCCTGGGCCAGCTCGGCTTCGAATTCAATGGCCGGCACCGCACCAAGGACGTGCAGCTGTGGACCATGGGCCACGCCCGGGTCATCGTCAACGAGGCGTCCGGTTCAGCGGACAACACGGCGGACGCATCGCCTGCCATCGCCGCTCTGGGGTTCGACGTCGATTCCCCCGTGATTGCCTCCGCCCGGGCCCAGCAGCTCAAGGCCCCCGCGGTTCCGCGCAAAAGCCAGGCCAACGAGGAAGTGTTCCAGGGCTTTGCGGCGCCGGACTCCACCGAGATCTTCCTATGCCAGGGCAATCCGGACGGCACCGCGGCCTGGACCAGCGAGTTCGGCGAGGGGCTCGAAGTTCCCGCCGCAGGTGCCACCGCGGTGATCGATCACGTCAATCTCGCCCAGCCCTGGCAGCACTTTGACGAGGCCGTCCTGTTCTACACAAGCGCTTTGGCCCTGGAACCGCAACCGTTCGCCGAGGTGCCCAGCCCCACCGGTCTGGTCCGTTCGCAAGTTATGGCCACCGGCGACCGCGCCGTGCGGCTGGTGCTGAACCTGGCACCCCTGATCCAGCAGGACGGCGCCTCCGGACCCGATGCGTCCGGAACGGCCGCCCGGAGAACCTACCAGGAACACATCGCGTTCGCCGTGGGCGACCTGGTGGCCACAGCCAGGGACTGCAAGGCCCGCGGCCTCGAGTTCCTGCAGATCCCGGCCAACTACTACGAGGACCTGGACGCCCGCTTCGTCCTCGATCCCGACTTCCTGGCCACGCTGCAGGAGCTGAACCTCCTGTACGACCGCGACGCCGACGGCGAGTTCCTGCATTTCTACACCGCCACCGTGGGTAGCGTGTTCTTCGAAATGGTGGAACGCCGCGGCACCTATGACGGCTACGGGGCGCCCAACGCCCCCGTCCGCCACGCAGTCCAGTACGACCTCCTGCACAGACTGAATCCCGTACCCACCAAGTAACACCAACACCCTATGAAAGGAGGCTGCTGTGCCTGAAGGAATCAACCTTGAAACCTACAACGCGGATCCGCTCACCGAGGACGTGTCCGATGACGCCACAGAGGCCGCACCGAAGCAGTACGCACCCCTGGATGCCGCCGCAGAGTCGCAGGCGGACCTGAGCGCCGAGATGAAGGCGCTTGGGGATGCCTACGCCCAGGCCCTCAAGAACGGCGGCAAGGCTGAAATCCAGCCCCGGCTGGACTACGCACCGTACCGCAGCAGCGTCCTGCGCCACCCCACCAAGGACCTGCACCACGCGGACCCTGAGACCATCGAGCTGTACTCTCCGGCATTCGGGCACATGGACGTGCACGCGCTGGAAGCGGACCTCACCATCCAGCACAACGGTGAACCGCTGGGCGAACGGATCGTCGTGTCCGGACGCGTCCTCGATGGTGACGGCCGCCCTGTAGCCGGCCAGCTCGTGGAGATCTGGCAGGCGAACTCCGCCGGCCGCTACATCCACAAGCGCGACCAGCACCCGGCACCCCTGGATCCCAACTTCACCGGTGTGGGCCGCTGCATCACCGGGGCCGACGGCTCCTACAGCTTCACGACCATCAAGCCCGGCGCCTACCCGTGGAAGAACCACCTCAACGCCTGGCGCCCGGCCCACATCCACTTCTCCCTGTTCGGGCAGGAGTTCACGCAGCGGATCGTCACCCAGATGTACTTCCCCGGTGATCAGCTCTTCCCGCTGGACCCGATCTACCAGTCCATCGTGGACCAGGACGCCCGGGACCGGCTTGTGGCGACCTACGATCACGAGCAGACCAAACCTGAGTGGGCCCTCGCCTACAACTGGGACATCGTCCTGACGGGGTCGAAGCGGACCTGGACAGAGAACGAGGCCCTCGGCGCAGAAGGAGACGACCATGAGTAACCCCAGCCCCACCAAGCTGACTCCCACCCCCGGCCAGACCGTGGGACCGTTCTACGGTTACGCCCTGCCCTACACCAAGGACCGCGAACTGCTGGCTCCCGGCTCCCCGGGCTCCATCCGGCTCCAGGGCACCGTGTACGACGGCGCCGGGCACCCGATCCCGGACGCGATCCTGGAGATCTGGCAGGCGGATTCCGCGGGCAACGTCCCGCAGCACACCGGATCGCTGGTGCGCGACGGCTACACCTTTACCGGCTTCGGCCGCAGCGCCGTGGGCAACACCGGCGTCTTCACCTTCACCACCGTCAACCCCGGCCCCACCGAGGAGGGCGCTGCCCCGTTCATCTCCGTCGCAGTTTTTGCCCGCGGCCTGATGAACCGGCTCTTCACCCGGATCTACCTGCCGGAAAACGAAGAAGCGCTGGCCAAGGACGCCCTGCTGAGCTCCCTTGATCCGGAACGCCGGAAGACCCTGATTGCCCGCCGCGACGCCGACGGCGGACTCACCTGGGACCTCCGCCTGCAGGGTGAGGGCGAAACAGTCTTCCTGGACTTCCAGTGACTGATGCCGCCCTGGGTTCCGGAAGCACGGCCGACGGCGACGTCGGTCTGCTGAGTCCCGTCTCGGCGTCGCCCCTGGTGGCGGCGCTGACCGGCGACCGTGCGGTGCTCGCGGCGATCCTCGCCGTCGAGTCCGGCTGGGCCGCGGTGCTGGACAAGGCGGGGCTGGCACCTGCCGGGTCCGCCGCCGTCGTGGCTTACGCCGCAGAAGCGGGCCGCTACGACGCAGCAGACATCGCCCGCCGGGCCCAGGGCGGTGGCAACCCCGTCATCCCGTTGCTGGCTGACCTGCGCAAGCAGGTGTCGGCGCTGGATGCGTCCGGCATCGGTGCCGGGAAAGCCGTCCATACCTCGCTAACCAGCCAGGACGTACTCGACACGGCCCTGATGCTGATGGCGCGGAACACTGTGGAGGCGCTGGTTGCCGACCTGAAAAGCACAACGACGGCGCTCGCCGCCCTGGCGGAAAAGCATGCGGACACGCTGGGCGTGGGCAGGAGCCTCACCCAGCATTCGCTCCCGTTTACCTTCGGGCTGCGGGCGGCTCAGTGGTTCCAGGGTGTGGCCGCCGCGGGACGCCAACTGGGCACCGTCCAGTTCCCGGTGCAGTTCGGCGGGGCTGCTGGCACCCTCGCGGCCGGAACCGTGCTGACCGCGGGCACGTCCGCTACCCCCTTCACGCTGGCCGATGCCCTGGCCAAACAGCTGGGCCTTGCCACTGCGCCCGCACCGTGGCACACCAACCGGCTGGCTGTCACGGCCCTCGGCAACGCGCTGGCCGCCGTGCTTGGCGCCGCCGGCAAGATCGCCACGGACGTCCTCTTTATGAGCCGGCCGGAAGTAGCCGAACTCGCCGAACCGCGCGCTGCGGGCCGCGGAGTATCCTCCGCCATGCCGCAGAAACAGAACCCGGTGCTGTCCGTCCTGATCCGCAGCGCCGCCCTCCAGGCACCGCAGCTTCTGGCCCAACTGCACCTGTCCGCCGCCAACTTCAACGACGAACGCCCCGATGCCGCCTGGCACATCGAATGGCCGGCACTACGCCAGCTACTTCGGCTGGCCCTGGGGGCGGCCGGCCACCTCCGCGAACTGGCCGAGGGCCTCCAGGTTTTCCCCGAGGCCCTGCGCCGCAACCTCGAACTCGCCGGACCGCTGCTCCTGGCCGAAGGCGTGGGCGCCGCCGTCGCCCCGCTCCTGCCGGAGAAGGATGGCCGCTCGGGCAAGGAGCAGTTGCAGGACGCAGTGGACCGGACCCTTGCCACCCGCGCCGGGGAGCAGGGAGCCACCTACCGGCGGCTGCTCCGCGGGGCAATCCCCGCCGGCACGCTGACCGATCTGCGCCTCGACGAACTCCTTGACCCCGCGAGCTACCTCGGCCAGGCAGCCGAAATCTCCCGTCGGATCCTGGCCGCGTACCCCGATTTTTCCTCTTCAGTAACCCCCGACCAGAACGGAGCCAACCGTGGCTAAACCGACCCTGAAGGCAGTGCTGCTTTCGCCCCAACGAGCCCTCGGCGAACGCCCGCTCCTGGTAGTTGGCCCCTCCCTGGGCACCTCCTCGGCTGTTCTCTGGGGCGGGACAGCGGCGCAGCTGGCCAACGACTACGACGTCGTGGCCTGGGACCTGCCCGGCCACGGCGTCTCGCCCAAGGCCACCGAGACCTTCGATGTCTCCGACCTGGCGGATTCGGTGGTGGACCTGGTGGACTCGATCGCCCCCGGTGAGTCCTTCCACTACGCCGGTGTTTCGCTGGGCGGGGCCACCGGCCTGCAGCTGGGAATCAAGCACGGCGAACGCCTCAAGAGCCTCTCCGTCCAGTGCTCCGGCGCCAAGATCGGCACGCCCGAAGGCTGGCTGGAGCGCGCCGAACTGGTTCGCGCCCAGGGCACCCCCGTGGTCATCCAGGGCTCGGCGGAACGGTGGTTCGCGCCTGGCTTCATGGACAGCCAACCGGATCTGAGCAGCAAGCTCCTGCACTCCCTCCGCGACGCAGACCGCTTCAGCTACGCCTTCTGCTGCGAAGCCCTCGCGGGGTTCGACGTGCGCGCCGAACTCGGCAGCATCAGGGTCCCCACGCAGGCTGTTGCGGGTGTGGCGGATACTGTTGTGCCGCCGTCGTTCGCGGAAGAAATCGTTGCCGGCATCACCGCCGGTGGAGGCACCGCGAATGCCGTGTCCCTGGAAGGCGTGGCCCACCTGGCTCCCGCCGAGGCACCCGCCCACGTTGCCGAACTGCTGCGGAGCCTTATCACCTGGAGCGAAGCGCGCGGGGGCGCGAAATGAGCGGCGCGGAACGGCACGGCGTGGTCCAGCCGGACGCCAGCAGCCAGGAGATTTACGACGGCGGCATGGTGGTCCGCCGCGAAGTGCTGGGCGCCGCGCACGTGGACCGGGCCAACGCCAACAAGGATGAGTTCACCGAGGACTTCCAGGACATGATCACGCGGATCGCGTGGGGTGGCATCTGGACCCGGCCCGGGATCTCCCGCCAGATGCGCTCCGCCGTGACCATCACCGCGATGGTGGCGCACGGGCACTGGGAAGAGCTGGCCATGCACATCCGCGCGGCCCTCACCAACGGCCTGAGCAGGGACGAAATCAAGGAAATCCTGCTCCAGACAGCCATCTACTGCGGTGTCCCGTCCGCCAACACGGCCTTCAAGACCGCGCAGCAAGTCTTCCGCGAGTTGGACGCCGCGCCCACCAACGAAACCCCCGCCCTGCCCAACTAGGTAGCACTAACTGTCGTTTTGAGCCCTCATAACGACACTTACTGCTACCTAGTTGGGATCCCACAGAATCAAGAGGAGAAGTTTTGAATCAGGCTTTTGTGTACGACGCCGTGCGCACCCCGTTCGGTAAGTTCGGCTCCGGCCTCGCCGCCGTCCGCCCGGATGACCTTGCCGCCCACGTGATCAAAGAATCCGTCAAGCGCGCCCCGGGGCTGGACCCCGAGCGGATCGACGAAGTGGTGTTCGGTAACGCCAACGGCGCCGGCGAGGAGAACCGCAACATCGCCCGCATGGGCACCCTCCTCGCGGGCCTGCCGGTCTCCATCCCCGGCACGTCGGTGAACCGGCTGTGCGGGTCCTCCCTGGACGCGGCGATCATCGCCTCGCGCCAGATCAACGTCGGCGACGCCGAGCTGATGCTGGTCGGCGGGGCCGAGTCGATGTCCCGGGCGCCCTGGGTGCTGCCGAAGACCGATAAGCCCTACCCGGCCGGGGACCTGACCCTGGCCTCCACCACGCTGGGCTGGCGCCTGGTGAACAAGGCCATGCCCAAGGAGTGGACCATTTCCCTGGGCGAGGCCACCGAACGGCTCCGCGAGAAGTACGGCGTGACCCGTGAGCAGCAGGACGAGTTCGCCGCGAACTCGCACAACCTCTCCGCCGCCGCCTGGGATGAGGGCTTCTACGACAACCTGGTCACCCCGGTCCCCGGCACGGACCTGGTCCGCGACGAAGGCATCCGTGCCGGCTCTTCGGCGGAAAAGCTCGCCGGCCTTAAGGCCGTGTTCCGGACCGAGAACGGCACCGTCACCGCCGGAAACGCGTCCCCGTTGTCCGACGGCGCCTCCGCGGCCTGGATCGGGTCCGAGAGCGCCGCCGGGCTGCTCGGGCTCGAGCCGCTGGCCCGCATCGCCGGCCGCGGCGCGCACGGCAACGATCCCCAGTTCTTCGGCTACGCCCCCGTGGAGGCCGCGAACAAGGCCCTCGCGAAGGCCGGCATCGGCTGGGACCAGGTGGGCGCCGTCGAACTTAACGAAGCGTTCGCCGCACAGTCCCTGGCCTGCATCAACGCCTGGGGCATCGACCCCGCCATCGTGAACGCCCATGGCGGCGCGATCGCCATGGGCCACCCCCTCGGCGCGTCCGGCACCCGGATCCTGGGCACCCTCGCCCGGTCCCTGCAGGCCTCCGGTGAGCGCTGGGGCGTCGCCGCGATCTGCATCGGCGTGGGCCAGGGCCTCGCCGTCGTCCTCGAAAACGTCACCGCCGGTACCGGCACAGGAAAGGCCTAACCATGCTGAATTTTGTTGATTCCGTCAACGAGGCCGTGTCCGGCATCAAGGACGGCTCCACCGTGATGATCGGCGGGTTCGGCAACGCCGGGCAGCCGTTCGAACTGATCGACGCGCTGATGGACTGCGGCGCCAAGGACCTGACCGTGGTGAACAACAACGCCGGCCAAGGCGATCAGGGCCTGGCGCTGCTGATCAAGGAAGGCCGGGTGAAGAAGATGATCTGTTCCTTCCCGCGGCAGTCCGATTCCTGGCACTTCGACGCCAAGTTCCACGCCGGCGAGATCGAACTGGAACTCGTCCCGCAGGGCAACCTCGCCGAACGCATCCGCGCCGCCGGCGCCGGCATCGGCGGGTTCTTCACGCCCACCGGCTACGGCACCATGCTCGCCGAGGGCAAGGAAACCCGCATCATCGACGGCCGCGGCCAGGTGTTCGAAACACCCATCCACGCCGACGTCGCACTGATCAAGGCGCTGAAGGCCGACGGCGTGGGGAACCTCGTGTACCGCAAGACCGCCCGGAACTTCGGTCCCATCATGGCGGCCGCCGCCAAGCACACGGTGGTCCAGGTGTCCGAGATCGTCCCCACCGGCGGACTCGACCCGGAAAACGTGGTCACTCCCGGAATCTACGTCAACAGCATCGTGAAGGTGGCCTGAGCATGAGCACCGCAACTTCCCTCCAGACGTCCGACAAGCCCCTGGGCCGCGACGCCCTCGCCGAACTCGTGGCCCGGGACATCAAGCCCGGCTCGTTCGTGAACCTCGGCATCGGCCAGCCAACCCTGGTATCGAACTACCTCAAGCCCGAGCAGAACATCACGCTCCACACGGAGAACGGCATGCTCGGCATGGGCCCTGCGGCCGAGGGCGACCAGATCGACGGCGACCTCATCAACGCCGGCAAGATCCCGGTTACCGAACTGCCCGGCGCGTCCTATTTTCACCACGCCGATTCGTTCGCGATCATGCGCGGCGGCCACCTGGACATCTGTGTCCTCGGCGCGTTCCAGGTCTCGGCCACCGGCGACCTCGCCAACTGGCACACCGGAGCCCCGGACGCGATTCCCGCCGTCGGGGGTGCCATGGATCTGGCCACCGGCGCCAAGGACGTCTTTGTGATGATGACGCTCCTGACCCGCGAGGGAGCGTCGAAGATCGTGGACGCGTGCACCTACCCCCTCACCGGCGTCGGCTGCGTCACCCGCGTCTACACGGACAAAGCAGTGTTCCTCACGGGTCCCGACGGCGTCACCGTCCGCGAAACGTTCGGCTGCACCCTCGAGGAACTCCAGGAACTCGTACCCGTCCCGCTGAAGGCAGCAGCCTAATCCCGTTGCGGGCCCGCTCCACGCTCCCAAGCTTTATTGGGACGTGCAGCGGGCCCGCAGCCGGTGGCTGAGCCCCCACCCCCTCTAGGATTGGTAACCATGACCAACGCACCGGCAGCCGCGCGCACCGCTCCGCAGGCGAGCGATCAGTACGTGCAATCGCTGGCGCGCGGGCTGGCCGTCATCCGGGCCTTCGACAACGACCATCCGCTGATGACCCTTACCGAGGTTGCGGCGCGGACTGACCTGACCCGGGCCACTGCCCGCCGGTTCCTACACACGCTGGTGGAGCTGGACTATGTCCGGACCGACGGCAAGACGTTTGCGCTGACGGCAAAGGTCCTGCAGCTTGGCTACGCGTACCTCTCCGGGCTGTCGCTGCCCCAGCTCGCCCAGCCGCACCTGGAGGAACTCTCCCTCAAACTGGGCGAGTCCACCTCAGCGGCCGTGCTGGACGGCACGGACATCGCCTACATTGCCCGGGTGACCACGCGGCGGATCATGAACGTCGGCATCACGGTAGGCACCCGGTTCCCTGCCTACGCCACCTCCATGGGCAGGGTGCTGCTGGCCGCCCTGCCGCCCGACCGGCTCCAGGCCTACCTTGTCGCCGCGGAGATCAAGCCGCTGACGCCGCGGGCGCTGGGGACCGTTCCGGAGCTGATGGCGGTGCTGGACACGGTCCGGGCCCAGGGCTGGTGCCTGCTGGACCAGGAGCTTGAGCTGGGGCTGATGTCCGTGGCGGCTCCGGTTTATGACGGTCCCACCAAGGTGGTAGCGGCCGTCAATGTATCGCTGCAGGCCCAGTCCGTGGCGGCCCGGCCGGACCCGGAAGCGTACCTGGCCTCGGTGGCGCAGGAAATAGTGGCCACGGCCAAACTCATCTCCGCGGACCTGACCGCCCGTGGCTGACCGCCACGACTTTTTGTCCAGATATTCGCACTTCCGGGTCCCGCAAGTGCGAATATCTGCACAAAAACTCCCCGGCGCGCTTTAGACTCAAGCCAACTACGTCCGTAAGGGAGCTGGCGGTTGAAACTGGGCATACCGCGGGAACGGCATGAGGGTGAGCGCCGTGTTGCCGCCACACCGGAAACGGTCAAGCAACTAACCGGGTTGGGCCTGGACGTCCTGATGGAAGCGGAAGCAGGCGCCGCCGCCGGCCACTCAGACCACGAGTACGCCCAGGCAGGGGCGCGCATCATCCGGGCCCTCGACCCTGCCGACCTGGACATTCTGGTCCATGTGCGCCCCCTGGAACCCGCGACGGCGGCAGCACTGAAAAAGGGTGCGGTCACCGTGGGGCTGGCCTCGCCGTCGTCCGAGCTGGCCACGGTGCAGGCGCTCGCCGAAGCCGGCGTCACCTCCTTCGCCCTGGAGCTCGTGCCCCGCATCTCCCGCGCCCAGTCCATGGACGCCCTCAGTTCGCAGGCGCTGGTGGCCGGCTACCGCTGCGTGCTGGAGGCCGCCATCAGGCTGCCACGGTTCTTCCCGCTGTACATGACCGCCGCCGGCACCGTCCCGCCCGCCCGCGTCCTGGTGCTCGGCGCCGGGGTCGCCGGGCTGCAGGCCATCGGCACCGCCAAACGGTTGGGCGCCCGCGTCTCCGCCAACGACATCCGGCCGGCCTCCGCCGACGAAGTCGCATCGATGGGCGGCACCTTCATCAAACTGGACCTGGAAACAGCTGAGGCCTCCGGCGGTTACGCCCGTGAACTCAGCGCCGACCGCGGGGCCCTCCAGCGCGAACTCCTTGCCCCGCACGTGGCCCAGGCTGATGTCCTGATAACGACGGCGGCCGTACCCGGCAGGCGCGCCCCGCTCCTGGTGAGCCGCCAAATGGTGCAGGGCATGCGCCCCGGTTCGGTCGTCGTCGACCTCGCCGCGGAGTCCGGCGGCAACGTGGAGGGTGTTGTTCCCGGCGAGGACATCCTGGTGCCCACCGCCGACGGCCAGGGCCACGTCACCCTTGTGGGGCTGAAGGACGCGCCGTCCGCCATGGCCTCGGACGCGTCCCGGCTCTACGCGAAGAACGTGGCCAACCTCCTCGCCCTGATGACCCGCGACGGCATTGTGGCGCCTGATTTCGACGACGTCGTGATCGCAGGCGCCTGTCTCACGCACGACGGCGCTGTGCGGCACCTGCCCACGGCCGAGGCTCTGGCGGCGGTCATCCCGGCGCCGCCCAACCACGCGCCGAGCGTCCAGGACGAGGTCCCGGACATCGGCGTCCCGGTGGAAGCCGCACAGTACAACAGCCTGCAGAACGAGGGGAGAATCTGATGGACGGCATGAGTCTGCTGACTGTCACGGTGCTGGCGGTGTTTGTGGGCTTCGAGGTGGTCTCCAAAGTTTCCAGCACCTTGCACACACCCCTGATGTCCGGAGCCAACGCCATCCACGGCATCATCCTGGTGGGCGCCATTATCGTGGCCGGCCAGGCCGCGGATGCCTGGGTGCTGGCCGTGGCACTCCTGGCCGTGGTGCTGGCCACCGCCAACCTGGTGGGCGGCTTTGTGGTCACTGACCGGATGCTGCACATGTTCCACGGCCGCAAGGAGCCCGTCCGTACCGGAGCAGCAGCGGGGGAGGACCGCAAGTGAGCCTCCTTGATCCGGTGTGGACCTCCCTCCTGTACCTCGCCGCCGCGGTGTTTTTCATCCTGGCCCTCCGCGGCCTCAGCTCTCCCCGCACCGCCCGCCGCGGCAACCTGATCGGCGCCTTCGGGGCGCTGCTCGCCGTCGTCACCGTGTTCCTCTCGGCCAGGCTGGAGAACATTCCCTGGATCATCGCCGCCATCGCGGTCGGGACGGCGGTGGCCGCCCCCGTGGCCCGGCGGGTCAGAATGACGCAGATGCCCCAGCTGGTGGCGCTGTTCAACGGCGTGGGCGGCGGCGCGGCAGCGCTCGTCGCGTTGCTGGAGCTCGGCCACAACGAAGACCCCTGGGTGCGTCTGGCCATCGTCTTCACGCTCTTGGTGGGCGCCGTGTCCTTCGCTGGATCGGGCGTCACGTTCGCCAAGCTCCAGGAACTCATGACCACCCGCCCGGTGATGTTCCCCGGCCTACCCGTGGTGATGGCGGCGGTACTGCTCGCCGCTGTGGGGACCGCCGTCGCCGTCGTCCTCACCGGTTCCCTGGCGCTCGCGGTGCTGCTGATGGTGCTGGGACTTGCTGCCGGCGCACTGCTGGTGCTGCCCGTCGGCGGGGCCGACGTGCCGATCGTCATCTCCCTCCTGAACGCCTTCACCGGCCTTGCGGTGGCAGCATCCGGCGTGGTGCTGGGCAATGTCCTCCTGGTGGTGGCGGGCACGCTGGTGGGCGCCTCCGGCACCATCCTTACGCGGGCCATGGCCGCGGCGATGGGCCGCAGCGTGGCCGGCATCCTGTTCGGCGCGTTCAAGGGAGGCTCGACGGCGGGATCCACCGCCGTGAGCGAACGTCCCGTCAGGTCCTCCAGCGCCGAGGACGTGGCGGTACTCCTGGGCTACGCGCAACGGGTCATCATTGTGCCCGGCTACGGCCTGGCCGTGGCGCAGGGCCAGCACACCGCCGCCGAACTGGCGCTGGCCCTCGAAGCCCGCGGCATCGATGTGGACTTTGCCATCCACCCCGTGGCCGGCCGGATGCCGGGCCACATGAATGTTCTTTTGGCCGAGGCCAATGTGCCGTATGAGTCGCTCAAGGAAATGGGTGAGATCAACTCCGAATTTCGGACCGCAGACGTGGCGTTGGTGGTGGGCGCCAACGATGTGGTGAACCCGGCAGCGAAGACATCGTCCGGCTCGCCCATCTACGGGATGCCCATCCTGGAAGTGTCCGACGCCCGCCAGGTGATCTTCCTGAAGCGCTCCATGCGTCCCGGCTTCGCGGGAATTGAGAACGAGCTCCTGTACGAACCGCAGACGTCCCTGCTCTTCGGTGACGCCAAAGATTCACTGGCGAAGGTGCTGGGGGCCGTGAAAGCGCTGTAGCAAGTAGCCTTTCCATAGGCATTATTCAACTTCACCGAAGGACACCATGACTGCCAGCAACTCCACCGACCTCAAACGCCCGGCCATCATCATCAATCCCGCCAAGCCGGTGGAGGTTGACGTGAAGGCACTCGCGGCCAAGCACTGCTCGGAACACGGCTGGGGCGAGCCCATCTGGCTTGAGACCACCAAGGAGGACCCGGGCGTCGGCCAGGCGAAGGAGGCACTCAAGCAGGGGGCCGACGTCGTTATTGCTGCCGGCGGCGACGGCACCGTGCGGTGCGTGGCTGAGGTCCTGGCCGGCGGGGATGTGCCCATGGGGCTGCTGCCGTTCGGCACGGGCAACCTCATGGCCCGCAACCTGGGGATGGACGTCACAGACTTTGACGGCGCCATGGCCGGGGCTCTGGCGGGAACTGAGCGGAAGATCGATGTGGTCCGTGCCCGCCGGAACGACCCCGACAAGGAGCAGGTCTTCCTAGTCATGGCCGGCGTGGGCTACGACGCCACCATCATGGCCGACACCAACGAGGACCTCAAGGACAAGGTGGGCTGGCTGGCATACGTGGACGCCGGTATCCGGAACCTGCCCGGCAAACCGGTGAAGGCCACCATCGTGATCGACGGCAAGGACGTGGTGCACCGCGGCGTCCGCAGCGTGATGGTGGGCAACTGCGGCAAGGTCCAGGGCGGGCTGGAGATCTTCCCCGACGCCAAAATGGACGACGGCCTGCTGGACGTGGCGGTGCTGGCCCCGCAGGGGAAGCTGGGGTGGTTCTCCGTGATCGCCGGCATGATCGGTAAGGGTCGCGGCAAGGACACCTCGGTGGAGTTTTACCAGGGCAAATCCGTGGAGATCACGCTGGAACACAACGACGACTACCAGTTGGACGGCGACCACGAGGGCGAGGGCAAGCACGTCGTGATGACCCTCGACCCCGGGGCGCTCACCATCCGCATGTGACCCGCCCAACTGGGTAGCGCTATCTGTCGTTTTGAGGCCCCAAAACGACAGATAGCGCTACCTACATGGGGTGGGCCGGGGCCGGGCGGTGCGCCAGGATTTCCGCGAGCTCGGCGAGCCGGTGGGCGCGGGCCGACTCCGCGGGCGTGAACGGCTCGCCGGGACGGACGAAGGTGATGGGTCCGTGCCAGGCGGTGGGGATCTTCAGGAGCGTCCCGGCGTCGTGCTTCTCCAGGACCGCCTCCGACGGCGTCAGGATCCGGGCGCGGAGCAGCTCGGCGACGGCGAGGGGCAGTTCGTCAGGGGCGCTCGCGATCCGGGCCGCGAGGCTGAGCGCCTTGGTCTGCCCGTCTGCCATGGCAAGGGCGGTGGTGGGCCAGACGTGGGAGCTGGAGCCGCCGCCGTCGATCAGCGCGTCCATCAACTGGCGTTCACTGACGTTCCCCGGGGCGGAGAGGACAAACTCGTCCAGCACGCCGCCGGCGACCGGATGGACGTGGATGCTGAGAATGTTGGTGTCCAGGCGGGCCAGTGCCCGGGTGATCTTCTGCAGCGCACCCGGCTGGTCCTGCAGCACCGTGCGCGCCCGCCACAGAGCAGGGGCACTGCCCAGCTTCCTGCGGTGCCGAAGCGCCGGGGCGTGCAGCCAGCCACGGAGGATCCGGGCAGCGGACGGTTCGGCCACCCAGATCACCAGCACGGTGGCAGTCAGGGTGAGGACAAGCACCTTGGCCAGATACGGCAGGTGCGTTTCCACCACCAAGGCATGGACCAGCAGTTCAATCGGGAGCATCACGGCCAGGTTGGCCACGGTCAGCCGGGTCTTGGTGGGTTCGGGCATCAGGCCGCAGACTTCACAGCTCAAATCCGAGGCGGCCGGGTTGCTTGCGGTGGGCTTCATGGCTCAAGCGTTGCGTGCTGGTGTTTCGGTGGTGTTGCCTTGCCGTTCCGAACGTGGGAAAGGTCAGGGACATAGGATTGGGGAGGCTGGTTCTGCCGCTCCAAGGCGGTTACTCCGCCAGGGGCTACCGAAGGAAGAGGCACTCGGAACGTGAAGTTTTTCGCTGAAATGTTCAGCATTGCGCCGAGCAACAACGACCACCAACCGGCCCTGCGCTGCGCCGTCGGAATTTTTCTTCCCCTGATCACCCTGCTCTTGTTCGGCAGGCTGGACCTGGCGATTTTCGCCTCCTTCGGTGCGTTCACCGGAATCTACGGGCGCAATGAACCGCATGGCACCCGGTTTGTGCTGCAGCTGCGGGCAGGCCTGCTGATGCTGCTGGTCATGTTCCTGGCTGCCCTCGCGGCGAGGGCGGGGGCCGCCTGGGGGCTGGACCAGGCGGCGACCACGTGGCTCCTGGTTGTGGCCACCACCCTGGTGGCCGGCGGCTGTTCCGTGGCCATCGCGCTGCTGCGCCTGCGCCCGGCGGGCTCGCTCTTCCACATCTTCGCGTTTGCGGCCATCGCCTCCATCCCCAACCAGCCGCCGGTCCTGGAGGCCATGCTGGTGGCGGTGCTGACCACTGCGCTTTCCTTGGTGATTGGCTTCTCTTCTCGCGTGCTCCCCAAATACCGCACGCCTTGGAAGTGGCCGGCTCCGATCCGGCTGGCCGAGGGCGAGAAACGGGCGGCGTGGCTGGAAGGACTGGGCTACCTTGTGGCCGCCGGGGTGGCAGGCTCGCTGGCCACGCTGGCCGGGCATTGGCTCGGGTTCGGCCACAACTATTGGGCCATGGTCGCAGCGGTGGTCCCCTTGGTCGGGCACAGCACCCGGCACCGGGTCCGCCGGGGCATCCAACGAATCATCGGCACCGTGCTGGGCCTGGCATTGCTCGCCGCCATCCTGCTGCTGAATCTGGCCCCCTGGCAGATCGTGCTGGTCATTGCCCTGTGCCAGTTCGGCGCTGAACTCTTCATTGCCCGCCAGTATGTCCTGGCCCAGGTGGTGGTGACACCGCTGGCTCTGATCTCCACCCTGCTGGTGGTGCCGGCGTCACCCACTATCCTGCTGCGCGACCGCATCATCGAGACGGTGATCGGAGCCGCCGTCGGCGTTGCAGTAGTGCTGGCTCCGGCACTGTGGCGGCGCCGTCGGGTGTAATCTGATGCGAACACCATTGAATGGAAGGAGCGGTCATGGCTAACTCCCTTTCCGGCGACTCGGTGGTGGATCGGGTGGTCCGGGTGATCTCCGCCTTCCCCGAAGGGGTCAGCAGCCTCCAGCTGTCCGAGCTCGCGGACCGGGCCGGGCTGCCCCTGACCACCGCGCACCGGCTGGTCCGGCAGCTGGCTGGGCATGGACTGCTGGAAACGGTCGACGGCGGGGCGGTGCGGCTCGGGCTGCGCCTGTGGGAGTTGGTCAACCGTAATTCGCCCACGCTGGCGCTGCGGCAGGCCGCCATGCCGTTTATGGAAGACATCCAGCAGGTCCTGAACCAGAATGTGAACCTTGCGGTGATGGACGGCTGGGAAGCGCTCTTTGTGGAGCGGCTCTCCCGGCGCGGGTCCGTTGCCAACAGGGCAAGGGTGGCCGGCCGGATGCCGATCCATGTTTCGTCGGCCGGGCTCGCGCTCATGGCCCACCAGGACAAGTCAGTGCAGGCCGCATACCTTGGGCAGTTCCCCGATCCTGGCGACAAGGTGACCGAAGACGCCGTGCGTGCCCTGCTGAGCGAAACGGCCCATCACGGGTTCGCCCAGCTCGCCGGCGTGGTGGATCCCGACACCTGGGGCATAGCCGTTCCCGTGCTGGACGGACGGCAGCGCGCCGTGGCGGCGCTCGGCGTCGTGGTTCCCCTGCGGGAGATGCGGCTGCAGGCCTTGGTGCCCGCTTTGCAGACGGCGGCGCGGGGCATCGCCCGAGGGCTCAGCGACGCCGGAATCTGAACATCGATTCCGTTGAACGGAATCAGTGTTACGTCAATCACTTGTCACGCTGCACACTGATAGCCAGACGAACCCGACCAGGCTCTGCAGACAGTCAGAGCCCCCGCAACGAAGCGAGGACCAGCCATGGCACAACGTAAAGTCATCACCACCCAAGTGGCCATCATGGGCGCCGGCCCCGCCGGCCTGATGCTCTCCCACCTCCTGGCCAAGGCCGGCATCGAATCCACCGTCATCGAGGTGCGCAGCCACAAGGAAATCTCCGAAACGGTCCGCGCCGGAATCCTGGAACACGGCACCGTCAACCTGCTGGTGGACAGCGGGGTCTCGGACCGCGTGCTGCGCGACGGCGACCGGCATGACGGCATCGAGCTGCGTTTCAATGGCGAAAGCCACCGCATCGATTTCAAGGACCTCGTGGGCGAATCCGTCTGGCTTTACCCGCAGACGGACGTCTTCCTGGACCTCGCGGCGCGCCGGAAGGCCGACGGCGGCGACGTCCGCTACAGCGTCACGGACACCACCGTCCACGACCTTGAGGGCAAACCGAAGGTCTGGTTCACCGACTCGGACGGAGTCGAACACGAAATCCAGGCGGAGTTCCTGGTGGGGGCGGACGGTTCACGCAGCCACTGCCGCTTCCAGATCCCCGAAGCCCATCGCAAGTGGTACTTCCACGAGTACCCGTTCGCCTGGTTCGGCATCCTGGCGGAGGCCCCCCGGAGCTCCGATGAGCTGATTTATGCCAACTCGGACAACGGTTTTGCCCTGATCAGCCAGCGCACTGAGACGGTGCAGCGGATGTACTTCCAGTGTGATCCCAAGGAGAACGTGGCCGAGTGGGATGACGACCGGATCTGGGCTGAATTCCGCGGCCGGGTCAACGGCAACGGCTTCGAGCTCAAGGAGGGCCCGGTCATCGACAAGATGGTCCTGCCGTTCCGCAGTTTTGTGCACACCCCCATGCGCTACGGAAACCTGTTCCTGGCCGGCGACGCCGCCCACACGGTTCCCCCCACAGGTGCCAAGGGCCTGAACCTGGCCATCCACGACGTCAAGATGCTTTTTGAGGGCCTGGAATCCTTTTACGGCAGCGGTTCCACCGCCCTGCTGGACTCGTTCGGCGACCGGGCCTTGGAGCGGGTATGGAAGGCGCAGCAGTTCTCCTACTGGATGACCACCATGCTCCACACCCCCGCCGATGCAGACGACTTCTCCCGGGCCCGCCAGCTGGGCGAACTCAACTCGGTAGTCTCGTCGAGGCACGGCATGGCCTACCTGGCCGAGGCGTACACCGGCTGGCCCGGGGTCAGCTGAGACCGTTGGGCTGACGCGGGGCTCGGCTAAAGGCCGAGCCGCCCGTTAGGCGCCCAGGCGTCCGCCGGATGCCTCGAGATAGCAGGAACCGCACAGGGATTCGTACCAGACGTCCTGGCCGTCGATGGCAACCTGGTCGCCGTCGAAGACCACGTCGTTGCCTACGCGCCGGGTGTTGAAGATGGCCTTGTGTCCGCAGCGGCAGATCGTCTTCAACTCCTCCAGCGTGTGTGCGACCTCCAGCAGCCGGCGGGATCCGGGGAAGGCGTGCGTCAGGAAATCCGTTCTGATGCCGTAGGCGAGGACCGGCACGTTGTCCAGGATGGCGATGCGGAACAGGTCATCCACCTGGTCAGGGGTGAGGAACTGCGCCTCGTCCACCAGCAGGCATGCCACCGGCTTCTGGTCCACGTGCTCCAGTAGGGCGTCGGGGTCATCGCCCGCTGCGTGGGCGGCGAAGAGTTCCCGGACGGACGTTTCGGGGGCGATCAGGAAGTCCACGGACCGTGTCATGCCCAGCCGGGACACGATATCGGTGTCACCTTTGGTGTCCACGTCGGGCTTGGCCAGCAGGACGCGCTGGCCCCGCTCCTCGTAGTTGAAGGCGGCCTGCAGCAGTCCGGTGGACTTGCCGGAGTTCATGGCGCCGTAGCGGAAGTAAAGCTTGGCCAAGTGGGTCCTTTCATAGGGTCCGGCTATCGATCCTATGCTTTTGTGTCCCGGGGATTCTCGTGGGGACCCCAAACGCGGGCCAGCCGGGTTACGGCCTACCGGCGGGCAGCGGTGCAGCATCGGGCACGGGGGCGGCCTCTGCGACGGTCACCTTGGCCGTCGGACTCCCGCGGCGCTTCCCGGAAGTGCCTGCGCCGCGCCTGCTGGACCGGCCGTAGACCAGGTACATGGTCAGCCCGGTGATGATCATGAGCAGGACTGTGTAAACGAATGTGTTTGCCACGCCCTCCACGCCTTCGGCACCGTCAGTGTTTGCTTTGATGACCAGGCCCAGCGGCTGGACCAGGGGGTGCGCCAGGAAGATCGCCGTGTCGTAGTCATCCAGCATGCTGTTGAAGTTCAACGCGGCGATGGCTGCGGCCGCCGGAAGCACCAGGGGAAGCAGGATCCGCCGGAAGACGTACAGGGTCTTCGCGCCCATGATGGCGGCGGCTTCCTCCAGCGAGGAGTTGACGGACGCGAACGATGCCTTGAGCATGCGGAGCGTGAAGGGGATTTTGACCGTCACGAACGCGATCAGCAGGATCACGGTGGTTCCGGTCAGGACGGCGCCGCCCACCAGGGGGTTGGGGTGGTCGTAGCTGAGGATGAGGCCCAGGGCGAGCAGGGCCGAGGGCAGGATCCAGGGAATGTGGAGGAGGTATTCGAAAAGGGAGCTGACCCAGTTGCGGTACTTCTGCAGCAGGCGGGCCACGAACAGCAAGCCGCCCACGGCAATCACTGCTGCGAGGGCGCTGTAGATGACGCTGATGACGAAGGGGCGGAGGCCGGATTCCTTGGTCAGCACGCGAGTGTAGTTGTCCAGCGTCAGGCTGCCCGGTGTGAGCTGCCCGGTCTGGATGGCTGCCCCGTCAGCGAACGAATACAGCACAATCAGCAGCACCGGCAGGCTGTAGACGGCGAACAGCAGGTAGGCGGTCACATGCACCACAGCATTGGCCGCCGGGTTCGTGATCTGCTGCTTCTGCAGGGCGGAGGACACTTTTGACACGGAGTAGTAGGTGCCGCCCTTCTCGAGCCGGGTCATCACCGCCAGCATCAGAATGGTGGCCACACCCAGGATGACAGCCAGCAGCGCCGCCAGGTCCCGCGACGTGGGGCTGTTGGTGAAGGTCAGGATCATCGGCGTGATGGTCTGGAAGTCGCGGCCGCCCAGGACCTGCGGCGCGCTGAGCGCCCCCAGCCCGGTCAGGAAGGACAGGATGGTGACGGCGAACAGCGTGGGCTTGAGCATGGGCAGCACCACCCTGCGCAGGATGGTCCAGTCAGAAGCCCCAAGGTTTTTGGCGGCCTCGATGGTCTGGTAGTCCACGCTCTTGAGCGCGTTGGCAACAAACAGCATGTGGTTGGTGGTGGTGGCGAACGTCATCACCACCAGCACGGCGAAGAACCCGGAAAACCACGCCGCGTCCATGCCGGGGAACACCTTCAGCAGCAGGGCCGTGACGATGCCCTTGTCCCCGTAAATGAACTTGTACCCGGCCGCCAGGACGATGCCGCCGTAGATGAACGTGGACGCGTAGCCGAGGAAAAGGATCCTGGAGCCGCGGATCTTGAAGTAGTGCGTGACCAGCACAATGAAGATGCCCACCACGTTGACCGTGACGGACAGCGCCACGGCGAGCAGGAAGCTGTTGCCGAGGGACTTCATGGCGCGCTGGGAGGAGAAAAGCTTCTCCGCGGCCCGCCCGGAGAAGCTGCCGTCCGGGAAGAACGTGGCGAGCAGGACGTTGAGGTTGGGCCAGACCAGGAACGCGGCGATGAACCAGGTCAGCACCGTTCCCACGATCAGGACGAACGGGGAGCGGAGCATGCTTTTCGCTGAGGTCGTGCTCATGGCATGACCACAGCCTGGTCCTGCCTCTCCAGGGCCTTGCCGGTGTCCGGGTGGTACTGCAGCACGTGCGCGGGCTGGACGTACACGGTGGTTTCCGCGCCCGCCTCCGGGTGCGCGGCGCCGTCTTCCTTGACCAGCAGCCGGAGGTCCGCGCCATGGCTCCGCACAATGTAGCG
The DNA here is from genome assembly GCF_056680215.1 of Arthrobacter sp. BF1. Lineage (NCBI taxonomy): Bacteria > Bacillati > Actinomycetota > Actinomycetes > Micrococcales > Micrococcaceae > Arthrobacter > Arthrobacter sp. BF1. The sequence goes on along the minus strand of NZ_CM155271.1, from coordinate 4,165,792 downwards.
GCTGTGGAGCCCGTGATACGTGCGTGAAACCACTTTTCCGGAAAGCCCGACGGCGGCGCCTCCGTTTGCGGGCGGGGTCAGTGACGCCTTTTCCACCCGAAGATAGGACTTGGCTGCGGGGCTGAGCCCCGCACCGGAGAGCCTGTTGAGCTCAGCAATGAACTCCGGGGTCAGCGGCGAACTGTCACCGATGAAGTTGCAGACAAATTCGGTGGCGGCGTCATCGTAGATCGACTGTGGCGTGCCCACCTGTTCCACGACGCCCTTGTTGAAGACGGCCACCCTGTCGCTCATGGCCAGGGCTTCGTCCTGATCGTGGGTGACGTACACGGTGGTGATGCCGAACTCGCTCTGCAGGTCCTTGAGCTGCTGCCGGAGCTGGTGCCGGAGCTTGGCGTCCAGGTTGGACAGCGGCTCGTCCAGCAGAAGGATCTTGGGCCGCAGCACCAGCGCCCGGGCCACGGCCACGCGCTGCTGCTGGCCACCGGACAGCTCGGCGACGTTCTTGTGCAACTGCTCATCGCTGAGCTCCACCCGGCGCGCGATATCGCGCACCAGGTGGTCCGTCTCCGCGGATTTTTCCTTCCGCACCCGCAGCCCGAAGGCGATGTTCTCCCAGACGCTCATGCTGGGGAACAGGGCATAGTTCTGGAACACCATGCCCACCTGCCGCTTGTCGCTCGGTAGCCGGGTGACGTTTTTCCCGTCCACATGGACGGTACCCGCAGAAGGTTCGATGAAACCCGCCAAGGTGCGCAACGCCGTCGTCTTCCCACAGCCGGAGGGGCCCAGCAGGGTGAAGAACTCTCCGGGTTTGACGTGCAGGTCAAGGTTCGGGATGGCTACGAAATCGCCGAAGGTGACTTCGATGTTGTCTAGGCGGATCATGGGTACCTGTCTGAGGGAGAGCCGGCTGGCCCGGCTGCGGTGCGGGACGGTGCGCGCTGTGTGGGCTCCTACTGCATGTATTCGAGCTCGATCTTCTCCACCCAGGAGCCCATGTTCTCCTGGACGAATCCCCAATCGATGTCCTGCTGCTTGACGGTCGAGAAGAACTTCACCACGTCGGGGTTGGCCTGGGCCGCGGCAGTCTTGTTGACGGGCATCGAGTTGAACTGCTTGGCAAAGGCGCCCTGCACGTCCGCGCTGCCGAACCAGTTGATGAACTTCACGGCCTCAGCTTTTTTCTTTGTTCCCTTCACAAGGGCAATCTGCTCAACGGCGAGCGGAACGCCGACGGAGGGAACCACGGTTTCCGCGTTGACTTTGAAGGACTTTTCACGCTCGGCGATGATTGAGGACGGCATCTGGCCCATGTCCACTTCACCGGAGGCTATCCGTGCGAAGAGGTCGGTCTTGGCTACAGCGGGGCTGCCGTTCTGGAAGTACTGCTCAACCTGCTTCCAGCCTTCGGCGGAGATGCCCAGGTCGCCGGAGTCGTCCTTGTAGCGGGAGAGGATGCCGGCGAAAACCAGCTGCGCTGTTGCGGTTCCGAGCCCTGTCACGCGCTCGTAGCGGGACTTGAACGCGTCCTTGGTCCAGAGGTCAGTCCAGTCCTTTGGGGCGGCGTCGGCACTGAACTTGTCCGCGTTGTAGCCGAGGAGGATGGCCTGCTTCACGAGCGGCCAGTAAGCCTTCCCGTCACCGGCGTCCCCCACAGCCGTGTCCACTTCGCCCGCCCAGGCGGGTTCAAAGGGGTCGAGGGCACCGGCTGCCTTAATCTGCGCGAAGTACATGTTGTTCAACCCGAAGGCGACATCGGCGATGGGGTTGTTCTTCTCGGCGATGAGTTTGTTCGTGGCATCTGCGCCGCCGGCTCCCACCACTTCGATCTTGAAGCCAGCCTTGGCGGCCTCCGCGGTCCACCATTCGCCGCGGCCTTCGCCGTTGGAGTTTGTGTAGACCACCAGCGTCTCGCCGGAAGGAACAGTGGACGTGGACGACGGCTCGCCGGACGCGGCGGGGGTTGCCGTTCCGGCGCCACAGCCGGCCAACAGGGTGACGGCGACGGCGGCGGCCATCAAAGTCTGCAGTTTACGCACGATCAGGACTCATTTCTGAACTTGGCTCGGAGCATTGTCCGGCAAGCCTATAGCTGGACTCGACAGATGAGGGCGTTAAAAGCTATCGATTCGATAAACAGCCCGGCTGTCTAGTCTGGTCCTGTTGCCGGAACACTCAGGGCACAGTGCGTAAACGTGCGGTGAACGTCGGGAGGCGGGCGGACCGGAGCGCAAAGGCGAGTCCCGCCGTCGTCAGTCCTGGTTGAGTGTTTCAGTGAGGTGGTGCGTCGGGATCCTGTCCCGGTCATAGGTGATTTCGGTGTAGCCGTGCGGCTCTGGCTGGCCGGCCGGGCTGAGGTTCACAAAGACGATCTGCTCAATGGTGAGGATGCTCTGGCGCGTGATCATGTTGCGGACTTCTGCCCGCATGGTCAGCGAGGTGCGGCCGAATCGGGTGGCCGTCAGGCCCATCTCGATCAGGTCCCCTTGGACGGCAGAGCTGACGAAGTTGATTTCGGAGATGTATTTTGTCACCGCACGCCCGTTGCCGAGCTGGAGGATCGCGTAGATGGCCGCTTCCTCGTCGATCCATTTCAGCAGGCTGCCGCCGAACAGCGTGCCGTTGGCGTTGAGGTCCTCGGGCCGCACCCATTTGCGCGTGCGGAAGGTGATGTCTGCTGATTCCATAGGGCGAGGTTAGCCGACAGGGCTTCCGGTGCGCAGTGTCGGGGCCTGTGTGACGCCCCCGTCCGCCGCCCCCTGCCGCTCCGTGGGCTGCGTCCAGTCTCAGGCCATGGCCGTGTGGGCTGCGCTGTGCGAGTCGATGAGTTTGGCGTAGCAGTACGAGTGCTCCACGCCGGCGTAGGCGCCGAAGTTTGGAACGGGTGCAAACCCGGAGTTCTCGTAGAAGTTCCTGCCGTCGGGCTGAGCGGAGCCGGCTTCGGCCTTGATCCGCGTGATTCCCTGTTTGTGCGCCTCGGCCTCCAGGGCGGCCAGGATGGAACTGGCCACGCCCGAGCCGCGCGTGTAGGGGAGTACGTAGAGGCGCTTGATCTCCGCCGTGGCATCATCCAGGAGCCTAAGACCTCCGCAGCCCACGGGCTGGCCGGACCCTTTGTCGTAGGCCACGAGGAAGACGGCGCAGTCGGCGCCCGACGGCGGGACCCCGGGTTCGTGATCAGGCGTGCCGAAGCGGGCGTCGAGTTCGGCCTGCTGGGCCCGGCGCAGATCGGCGCCCACGGGGTTGGCCCAGGTCACGGCCCTGATGTTGAGACGCGGGTTGGTCTGCATGACTGCCTCGATTCGCCGAAAGGTTATGCCTGACAACGGTATTGGCCGGTGGTTACGCCGGTGTTTCCTCGCCGTAAGCAATGAGAGAACAGCGGAACGGCTACCCATCGGGAGGCGAGATCTCCCCGTTCGATCCGTTGGCGTCTGACTCGGCAAACACTCTCGATGGCCTAGTTATCAGGCGGTCTAAGATGATTCCATGGGCTCCAGAAACGAAGGTTCCGGGTATTGGTATGGGCCGGACGGCCAGTTGGACTACAGCGCCGCGGTGCTGAAGTCCCTCCGCGACTACCGCACCGCCGAGACGACCGTCCGACGCTCCACCCGCGACTCCATGGGCATGGGGGAGACCGACATCCTTGCTCTGCGCTACCTCCTGCGGGTCCAGGCGTCCGGGGGCACCGTGGTGCCGAAGGATCTGAGCCAGTTCCTTGGTATCACCAGCGCCTCCACAACGTCCCTGATCGATCGCCTGGTCGCGAGCGGCCACGTCCGGCGGGAGTCCCATCCGACCGACCGCCGGTCGGTTGTGGTGGTACCGACCGCTGAATCCGACCATGAGGTCCGCGAGACGCTGGGCGAGATGCACCGCCGGATGATGTCCGTGGCCGAGGGTCTTTCAGCGGAAGAGGCCCGTGTGGTGGTTGAGTTCCTGGAGCGTATGACCCGTGCCATCCAGGCGGAACACCGGGACACGTAGGATATATAGCTAGACCGACTTACTAGTTCGACTAGTAATATGTATGCTTATGACTAGTCCGGAAAGTCCAGAGGGAGTCATGAGCGCCATCTACGCACGTTTTGAGGCAGGGCCACCCGGTCGTGCCTCCGCAACCGCCGCAGACCGGGGCGATTGGCCCGTTCACTGCGCCACGGAGATGGAAATAGTGGTTCCGGCCATAGGCGGCACCACCGTCGACTACACGTTTGAGCCGGAGGAGGGGCCTGTCCGGCTGCCTCCCGTTTGGCGCTGCAGCTGCGGCTTCCAACTCGATGTGTGGGCGACCGGCTGGACGGAGCCGGCAGAATCGCTGACTCCGGAGCAGCGCGTTCCGGTCCTCACTGGCACCGTCCCGGCATGACCGCCCTTTTGGTTGCGCCCCTGGCAGTGGTGCGCACGGCCGTGGCGCCCACGCCTGCCACGATCGCCGATGAAATCGTGGTGGGCGGCCGCTTCCACTTGAGGGAGCGTCTGGGTCGTGGATCCATGGCCGAGGTCTTCCGTGCCGTGGACCTGGCGGGTGGCCGCGCCGTCGCCGTGAAGATTGCGGTTGACGGCTCTCCCAAGCACCGCGGGAGGATCGCCAACGAAGCCGCCGTCCTGGCCAGTCTTGACCACCCGTCGGTCATCACCTTCTTTGAGGACGGAACCATGCCGGTTCCAGGCCAACTGCCAGGCCGGGCCTACATTGTGGAGGAACTGGCACTTGGCCCCAGCCTTGCTGAAGTAGCCCACGGCCCGTTGCATTCCCCGCGGCAGGTTGCGGCCTGGGCCGCCGGGCTTTTCGACGGTCTCAGCCACCTTCACGGCCGGGGCCTGGTCCACCGGGACATCAAGCCCGCCAACCTTATGCTCAGCGGGCTGCGGCGAAGCCCGGTCCGGATCGTGGACTTCGGCATCGCGGCTGCCGCCGGTGCGGCGCCCGAGCCGGGCATGTCATCCGGAACTGTGCACTATATGAGTCCGGAGCAGGCCTCAGGTGGTGCCGCCCAGCCGTCCTGGGATGTCTACGCCTTGGGCCTGGTCCTCCTGGAACTCCTGACCGGGGAAAGGGCGTACACCGGCACCGCTGTGGAATCCCTTGTGGCACGGACACTGCGAAGCCCTGTGGTTCCAGCTTCGTTGGGACCCGGGTGGGGTGCGTTGCTGCGTGCAGCCACTGCCATGGACAGTGCTGCACGCCCGTCCGCAGCGGAAGCAGCGGTCATGGCCCGGCGACTGGCCGCTACCGCGCAGCCGGCAAGCCTCCTTCACCGACGCTGAAGGGCGCTTTCCGGCTGTTACGGGCCGGCCACGTCCGTGCCTGTGGGGTCCTCGGCTGTGGGGTCCGCAAGGGCCAGGCCGCCGATGGGGCTGCCGTCCCAGTGAATCAGTTTCCACCCCGAGTCGGGATCCCCTTCCAAGGCCACGATGCCGGTGTTGGCCAGTACATGGCGGGCGGCGAACTCGTGATCGGCTCCAGAGGCGCGCAACCCTGCCCACGTGCGGATAGCGGCGCCATGGCTGACCACGGCGACGACGGCGGAGTCCAGGCCGCGGGAGGCGCGATCGGCAACCCTGGCGATGTCGGCGTCGTACCTTTCAAAAAATTCATGGCCGTCCGGGCCTGCAGGCATCCGCCGGTCAAGGTCACCGGCGGCCCAGGAAAAGACCGTGGTCATGTACCGCTTATGGGCTTCATGGTCGGTGAGCTTCTCCAGGGAACCCGCCTCGATTTCGTGCAGGCCGTCCAGCACTTCCACTTCGATGCGCTGCAGCCTGGACAACGGGGCAGCCGTGATCTGGGTCCGCACCAGCGTGGACGCGTACAGGGCGTCAATTTGTTCGTTGGCCAGGGACCGCGCCATGGCCGCCGCCTGCCGCTCGCCCAGTTCGGTGAGCCCCGGCCCCGGGTGGGCGGTGTCCAGTTGGCCGAGTACGTTGCCGGGGGTTTGTCCGTGGCGGATGAGGAGCAGCTTCATGACTCCAGTTTCGCACCTGCCGGCCGCGGGTTGCCGTAACCGGAAAACAAAGGCGCCGGGCCCTTGGGAGCCCGGCGCCGCATGTGTACTTTTTGTTTGTTGGTGAAACGCGCCCTACTTCAGGTGGTCCACCAGCTGGTCCGCGATGCCTGTGTACTTGCCGGGCGTGAGGGCGAGCAGCCGCGCCTCGGCGTCCTTGGACAGGCCCAGGCTCTGGACGAACTCCTGCATGCGGGCGGCGTCCACGCGCTGTCCGCGGGTGAGGTCCTTGAGCCGTTCGTACGGGTTTTCCATGCCTTCGACGCCGGCAATCGCCTCGGCACGCATCACCATCTGGATCGCTTCGCCCAGGACCTCCCAGTTGGTGTCGAGGTCCGCGGCGAGGACGTCCTCGGCCACATCGAGGCGGTCCAGGCCCTTGGCGACGTTGGAAATCGCGAGCAGGGAGTGGCCGAATGCCACGCCGATGTTGCGCTGGCTGGAGGAGTCGGTGAGGTCGCGCTGCCAGCGGGAGGTCACCAGGGTGGAGCCCAGGACGTCGAGGAGGCCGGAGGAGATCTCCAGGTTGGCCTCGGCGTTTTCGAAGCGGATCGGGTTGACCTTGTGCGGCATGGTGGAGGATCCGGTGGCGCCGGCAACGGGGATCTGGGCGAAGTAGCCGATGGAGATGTAGCTCCAGATGTCGGTGCAGACGTTGTGCAGGATCCGGTTGAACCGTGCGACGTCCGCGTACAGCTCGGCCTGCCAGTCGTGGCTCTCGATCTGGGTGGTCAGCGGGTTCCAGGTCAGGCCGAGGCCCTCCACGAAGGACTTCCCAACCTGCTGCCAGTCGGCGCCCGGGACGGACGCGACGTGCGCGGCGTAGGTGCCGGTGGCGCCGTTGATTTTGCCCAGGTATTCAGTTTTGGCGATCCGGTCCAGCTGGCGGGTCAGGCGGTGCGCGATGACTGCCAGTTCCTTGCCCAGGGTGGTGGGCGTGGCGGGCTGGCCGTGGGTGCGGGACAGCATGGGAACGGCGCGGTTGTCCTCGGCCATCTTGCTGATCTGGGCAACCAGGGCACGGGCGGCGGGCAGCCACACGTCCTCCACAGCACCCTTGACGCCCAGGGCGTAGGAGAGGTTGTTGATGTCCTCGGACGTGCAGCCGAAGTGGACCATCGCGGTCAGGTTCTCGATGCCGATGCCTTGGAGGCGGCGGCCGATGTAGTACTCCACGGCCTTGACGTCGTGGACCGTGACGGCTTCGATTTCAGCCAGTTCGGAGACGGACGCCGCATTGAATTCCGTGACGATGGCGCGGAGCTGGTCCTGCTGGTCCTGGCTCAGTGGGCTTGCTCCGGGGAGGACATTGTTGCTGGTCAGGTGGATAAGCCATTCGACTTCCACCGCCACGCGGTCACGGTTGAGTGCCGCTTCGGACAAGTAGTCAACGAGGGGTGCGACGGCGGACTGGTAGCGGCCGTCCAGCGGGCCCAGGGCGATCGGCTCCGGCGACGCGGCGAGAGCCAGGCGTCCGGAGGGCGTGCGGGTGTCAGCTGTGGCGGCAGTTTCAGGCATGTGCTGATTCTTTCACGAACTCCGGCCGCGGCTTAAGTGGGGGCTCAAGCGGGGCCTCCAGCAGGGCCTCATACGGGAGGTTCCGGGTGACTTGTCCACATAGCCGACGGCGGTGCTTCCGGGGCGCCGGTGGCTTCCGTAGCGTCGGGATCAGGAGCCAGGCATCACGTAATCCGGCAGGGAATACCACGCACCAGCAGAGGGGGACGCATGAACAGCGAGCTACCGGGTCCCGACGCGGGACGCATGGCGCGAGCCGATGAGATCCAGCGGTTGGCGTCCCGGGTTGCCCGGTGCGCAGAAGAGGTGGAAACAGTCTTGGCAAGGATCCGGGACATTCAACTACTCGAATGGCAGTCGCCGGCCGGCCGGGCCTACCGGAATTCGGTGAGCCTCCAGGCGGCCGCGTTGGGAAGGGCGCGCGGACAGCTGACGGCAGCCATGCTCGCCGTGGGCCGCCACGCGCGTGAGGTCGCGGCGTCGGGCGGCTCTGCAGCCGGACGGTACTGATGGCCGACGTGACGCCATCGGGCAGTGGCGGGCCCATCGGGCTGACCGGGCCAGCTGTGGACGGCGGGCTGGAAATCAGGGGCGGCCTTGGGGGCATCACCTTTCAGCTGGAGGAGCTCATGGTGGGGGCCTGCAGGATCGATGACCTTGCGGATGAGTTGGCCGCAGTGGAAGTGGAGGTTCACCGCGTCTGGGGAGAACTGGGGGCCTACCAGAACGATTCGCGCCCCACCGGAACGGAAGCACTGCTGCGTGTCGGTGAGGCGCGGTGGAGTGTCCAGGCCGTGCGTGACGAACTGCAGGACATCAGCAGGCAGGTCCGCGCCAGCAAACAGGACTACGAAGCTGCGGAGGCATGGGCTGGTTTCGCGCGCGGACTCGGTTTTGGGCTGACCGGCATCGAAACGCTGGGCCGGCAGGCGGGAGACCTTAAGTTGGGCTTGGCGCCCAACAGGGAAGTGGCCGAACTCATCGCCGGGCCGCTGGCCATGGCGGCCTTGCTGGCCCTCTCGCGGGAGCGCTTCTTCCTTGCGCTTGCTGTGGACCTGGCGGCAGGTAGGCACATTGCCGCAGCCGTTCCATTACTCACCGGCGTGTTCGGCCGCAGGGTCCCCGCCGTGCAGCCACGGCCAGTGGTGGTTGACCGCCAGGAGTCATTGCCCATCGGGTTCGATGGCTCGCCCGCCGCCCTGCTGGAACGGGCCCGGATCATCGATGAGCGGGGTGATGGCTACGTCGAGGTCATCGAGGTGGATCACGACGGCCAGAAGGCCTACGTAGTGGTCATTCCCGGAACGCAGGCCGGCGGGGAAGCGGGCGGGAACAATCCGTTCGACGAGGCAGGCATCGCAGAGGGGCTGGGCCACCGTTCCGCGGAAGTTAACGCAGCCATCCTGGAAGCATTGCAGACCGCCGGCGCGGAGAAGGGGGCGCCGGTGGTGGCCGTCGGCTACAGCCAGGGTGGTATCCATGCCATGAACCTCGCCACCAACGAGCTGTTCCTCAATCACTACGACATGAAGTATGTGCTGACGGCAGGCTCGCCGGTAGGTGGAATCGTTCCCGCCCCGGACGTCAGTTCGCTGCATTTGGAGCACAGGCAGGACTGGGTCCCCGGGGCTGATGGGACACCGAACCCGGACGCCAGGCAGCGGGTCACCGTGACGCTCAGCAACCCCGTGACCACGCCGGACGGCGTGGACCCAGGCCTTGGGCCGGGTCATCGGCTGAGCAACTACACGGAAGGAGCGCGGCTCGTGGCAGAGAGCGATGATCCATCCCTGATGGCGTCAACTGCCGTCCTTGCCGGCGTGCTGGGGGCCGGCGGCACCGCGACAGCCACACGCTTTGCCCTGACCAGGGCCAAGCTCCCGGACGCGGCGCCTGTACGCGGCCCGTTGCCGACGCCCACACCCCAGGCTGCGCCATCACCGCCATCCTCGCAGCAACCTCCCCCGTCTCCACAGGAGCGGGGTGATGCTGCCACACCGTCACCACAGCCGACGCAGCGCTGAGGCATTGAGGCGCGCGGTCGGTTAAGTCAGGCGGCCGGCCTAAGGGCCGCAGAGCTACCGCCTGCCGCCCGGCACCCGTCCCGCCACGAGTGAGATGAGGGTAATGATGATGGCCGCGAGGACCGCTGTCCAGAAGAACGAGTCGATGGTGAAATGCACCGGCGTGTAGCTGCTGAGCCATGACGTCAGGTACAGCATGGCGGCGTTGATGACGATCGTAAACAGGCCCAGCGTGAGGATGGTGATGGGCAGGGACAGGAAACTGACAAGGGGGCGGACAAAGGCGTTCACCACGCCGAAGATCAGCCCGATGAACAAATAGGCCAGGATGATGCCGATGGTCTCGGTGCCCTGCGTTACGCCCGTGTTCGCCACAGCCTCGGTAGTGGCAGAGGTGGAGATATCAAGGCCAGGCAATATCCAGCTGGCAATCCAGAGGGCCAGCCCGTTGATCAGTACCCGAACAATGAAGGAGCGCATGGGTTCATGCTGTCACACCGCCCTGTGAGCTCCCCGGGCGCCAGCCAGCTCCGCCCCACATCGGGAGAAGTAGGCTAGTTTGCATGACGTCATCAGAGATCCTGCCTGGGGAAATCGGGCCACGCCCCGTGGTGGGCCGGCTTCCCCGCTACGCCGCAGGAAAGCCCCCCGTCGCGGTGGACGGGCTGGCCAGCTACAAACTCTCCTCCAACGAGAACCCCCTGCCACCGCTCCCGGCAGTGCTTGCGGCCATCGCAAACCAGACAGACTTCAACCGCTACCCGGACCCCCTCAGCAGCAAGCTGCGCGGAGCGCTCGCCGAGTTCCTGGACGTGCCGGCGGAGGACATCGTCACCGGCGCCGGAAGCCTCGGTGCCCTCAACCAGCTCCTTTCCACCTTCGCCGGGCAGAACGACGACGGCAAGGCCGACGAAGTGATCTATGCGTGGCGCTCCTTCGAGGCCTACCCCATCAGCGTCGGCCTGGCAGGCGCGGAAAGTGTCCGGGTCCCCCTGCTGGCGGACGGACGCCATGACCTCGCGGCCATGGCTGAGGCCGTCACGGTGCGCACCAGGGTGATCCTGCTCTGCACGCCGAACAATCCGACCGGGCCCATCCTGACTGCCGCCGAAACGGAACGGTTCATCGAGTCCGTCCCGTCGGACGTTGTGGTGGTCATTGATGAGGCCTACCAGGAGTTCGTTCGCGCCGAGGACGCAGTGGACGGCATCGACCTGTACCGCAGATACCCCAATGTGGTGGTCCTCCGGACCTTCTCCAAGGCCCACGGACTCGCCGGCCTAAGAGTGGGGTACAGCGTCTCAAACCCGGGCTTGACCCAGTACCTGCGGGTGGCGGCCACGCCGTTCTCCGTGTCACAGATCGCCGAGCAGGCCGCGATCGTTTCCCTGCAGAATTACCCCCAGGTTGTAGAAAGGGTACAAAGCATTGTGGACGAGCGTGACCGAGTCACCTCAGGGCTGCGTGAGTTGGGCTGGTTTGTTCCTGAGGCGCAGGGCAACTTTGTCTGGCTGGACCTGGGCGAGAACAGCGAGGAATTCGCCGGGCTTGCGGGGGAGCAGGCGCTCTCGGTGCGTGCGTTTGGCTCCGAGGGTGTTCGTGTCAGCATTGGCGAACCGGAAGCGAACAGCCGGTTCCTGGCGCTCTGTGCAAACTATACAAAGCCGCCACGGCGTTCCTAGCGCTTAACGTGCGCTTGGACGGGGACCTACTGAAGATAAAGTAAGGATCAGTAAGCCAATATATATGCCGGACACGGAATGCATTCCGTAAGCGGCATATATCCCAGCGACATTGCAACGCATCCGCATGCGGCAAGCGAGGAGACGGTATGGGCGCCACACATTTGCCCTCCACCGAGTTCGACGGAACAGCGGTAGACGACCAGCTTGAGGCCGAGGCCGAGGCCCGCCTGGGCGGCCCCGCCGAGCCCATGGTGCAGCTGCTTGCGCCTGACGGGACGCTGGGCAGCGACCCCGTGTACTCGGCGTACGCCGACCGGCTGGACGCGGAGCAGCTCCGGGGCTTCTACGCCGACATGGCCAAGATCCGCCGCTTTGATGTCGAGGCAACGGCGCTCCAACGCCAAGGCCAGCTGGCTCTTTGGGTCCCGCTCACGGGCCAGGAAGCCGCGCAGATCGGCTCGGGGCGTGCCAGCCAGCCGCAGGACTACATCTTCCCCACGTACCGCGAACACGGTGTGGCCCTGACGCGCAACGTGGACCTCGCCGAACTCCTCCGCCAGTTCCGCGGGGTCTCCAACGGCGGCTGGAACCCCAAAGACACCAATTTCCACCTCTACACGCTGGTCCTCGCTGCGCAGACGCCGCACGCCGTCGGCTATGCCATGGGAATCCAGCGGGACCAAAAACTGGCCGCCGCGGCGGCCGCGGAGGGGACCGCCCGCCCGGCCGAGCCCAAAGCTGCCGTCATGGTGTATTTCGGCGACGGCGCCAGTTCCGAGGGCGATGTCCATGAATCCATGGTCTTCGCCTCCTCCTACGACGCGCCGGTGGTGTTCTTCTGCCAGAACAACCACTGGGCCATCTCGGTGCCCAGCACCGTGCAGACGCGCATTCCGCTGTCCAACAGGGCCAAGGGTTACGGTTTCCCCGGCATCCGCGTGGACGGCAATGATGTCATCGCCGTCCATGCCGTTACCGAGTGGGCGCTGGAGCAGGCCCGGGAGGGCCACGGCCCGGTGCTGATCGAGGCCTTTACGTACCGGGTCGGGGCGCACACCACGGCCGATGACCCCACGAAGTACCGGGAATCCTCCGAGGAAACCCTCTGGCGGGCCAAAGATCCGCTTGACCGCCTGGAGAAATACCTCCGCGCCCAGGGGCTGGCGGACGACGCGTTCTTCGCGCAGGTCAAAGCCGACGGCGACGAACTTGCCACCTATGTCCGCAAGACCACGCACGACCTCGAGACCCCGGACATCCGCACCGCGTTCGCCAACACCTACGTCGAGGCCCATCCGCTGGTGGCGGAGGAGCTGGCCTGGTTCGAGGAGTACAGCGCCGGGTTCGCCGACGACGCACACGCCGGCCTCGCCGGGTCCGCAGGCACCCAAGACGATGAAGCAGCGACAGGAGTGGCCCGCTGATGACCACCATGACCATAGCGAAGGCCATTAACGAGGGCCTGCGCGCCACTTTGGACAACAACCCCCGTTCGCTGCTCATGGGCGAGGACATCGGGGCGCTGGGCGGCGTATACCGCGTTACTGACGGTCTCCTGGCGGAGTTCGGCGCGGACCGGGTGGTGGATACGCCACTGGCCGAATCCGGCATCATCGGCACTGCAATTGGCCTGGCCCTGCGCGGATACCAGCCCGTGTGTGAAATCCAGTTTGACGGGTTTGTGTTCCCCGGCTTCAACCAGATCACCACCCAGCTGGCCAAGATGCACGCCCGCAGCAACGGAAACCTCACAGTTCCCGTAGTGGTCCGCATCCCCTACGGCGGCGGCATTGGTTCAATTGAGCACCATTCGGAGTCACCGGAGGCGCTCTTCGCCCACACGGCCGGCCTGCGGATCATCACGCCGTCGAATGCCCATGACGCCTACTGGATGATCCGGCAGGCCGTGGAGTGCCAGGACCCGGTCATCTTCTTCGAACCGAAGCGCCGCTACTGGCTCAAGGGCGAGGTTGATACCGACTCTCCCGGTGCGTCGGCCGATCCGTTCAAGGCGCACGTGCTGCGCGAGGGCACCGACGCCACCGTGGTTGCGTACGGACCCCTTGTGCCGGTGGCCCTTGCCGCGGCTGATGCTGCCTCCGAAGACGGTCACAGCATTGAGGTCATCGACCTGCGCTCCATTTCGCCTATCGACTTTGACACCGTCACTGCCTCCGCGAAGAAAACCGGCCGCCTCGTAGTGGCCCACGAGGCCCCGACCTTCGGCGGCATCGGCGGCGAGATCGCAGCCCGGATCAGCGAACGTGCCTTCCTGTCATTGGAGGCTCCCGTGATCCGCGTCGGCGGCTTCCACATGCCGTACCCGGTGGCTAAGGTCGAGGAAGACTACCTGCCCGGCATCGACCGAATCCTCGAGGCGCTGGACCGCGCCTTGGCCTACTAGGCGCCCCGCCCCCGCTTGCGCCCGCCGCAAAACTCGTCGCAAAAGAGGACACCATGACTCTCAACAAGTTCAACCTGCCCGATGTGGGCGAAGGTCTCACTGAGGCGGAAATCGTCGCCTGGAAGGTCAAACCCGGGGACACTGTCGCCGTCAACGACGTCCTGTGCGAGATCGAAACCGCTAAGTCACTCGTTGAACTGCCGTCCCCTTTTGCCGGCACCGTCACCGAACTACTGGTCCCCGAAGGCGTGACCATCGACGTCGGGACGGCCATCATCAGCGTCTCGGATGCCGTCTCCGGTGACCCCACCCCGGCCGACGTGCCCGCTCCGGCCACACCGGTCCAGCCGCTCTACGGCAAGCTTCCAGCGGACGACGGCGACGCTTCCGGTGGTGCCCCGGCCGGCGGTCCGCTGGTGGGATCGGGCCCCAAGGCGGACGCCGTCAGGCGGCGCCCCCGGAGGACGGCGCCCGCCGCTGGCCTGTCGGTCAACGACCCCGAAATCGAGCCTGTACAGCCACACACGCTGGCCGAAGTCTTCGCAGGGCGGCAAGGGACTGCGGCAGGCACTGGTAGCCAGTCACCGGGCCAGACCGGCGTCGTTGATACCCGGCCCACCCTCGGCGGAACCATCACCGGCCTGGTGAACCGGGTCCTGGCCAAGCCGCCGGTGCGCAAGATCGCCCGAGACCTCGGCATCGACCTCGCCGACGTGGTGGCCACCGGCTTCCGCGGCGAAGTGACGCGCGAGGACCTGGTCAGCTACCAGGCCCAGCGTGACGCCGAACATGACAAAGCCGACGGTTTCTGGGGCAAGGCCGGCAAGCCGCAGGACCAGCGGATAGAACGCATTCCCGTCAAGGGCGTCCGCAAGGCAACTGCGAAGGCCATGGTGGAATCGGCTTTCGCGGCTCCGCACGTGAGCATTTTTGTTGACGTCGACGCCAGCCGCACCATGGAATTCGTCAAGCGGCTCAAGGCCTCACGCGACTTCGAGGGCATCAAGGTTTCACCGCTGCTGATCCTGGCCAAGGCCGTCATCTGGGCCGCGGCCCGGAACCCCAGCGTCAACGCCACGTGGGTGGACAACGTGGACGGGACGGATGCCGCTGAAATCCAGGTCAAGCACTACATGAACCTCGGCATCGCCGCGGCCACCCCCCGCGGGCTCATGGTGCCGAACATCAAGGACGCACAGGATCTCTCGCTCAAAGAGCTGGCGCTGGCCCTGAACAACTTGGCAACCACAGCCCGGGCAGGCAAAACCCGGCCCGCCGAGATGCAGGGTGGAACGCTCACCATCACCAACATTGGTGCGCTGGGGATCGACACCGGAACGCCCATCATCAACCCCGGCGAAGTGGCCATCGTGGCGTTCGGAACCATCAAGCAGAAGCCTTGGGTGCTGGACGGCGAGGTCATTCCGCGCTGGATTACCACCTTGGGGGGCTCCTTCGACCACAGGGTGGTGGACGGTGACCTGTCCGCCCGCTTCATGGCTGACGTGGCGGCGATCCTCGAGGAGCCGGCACTCCTACTTGACTAGGAATTCCAGAGCTGCGGGCCCGGCGGTGATCCGTGCCAAAAACCGGGCCGCCAGGTGGCTGACCGAGGCGTTCCAGCCGCCGGTCGTGGTGACGCTGCAATTACTCATCAGCCCCGTGATCGAGCCGGGTTTCCCCGGGACCATGGGTTACGGAGCACTGGCTGCCCTGTTTGTGTGTGTGCTGCCCCTGTTCCTGCTGCTCATCCTCGTGCGGCTGGGCAAGGTCACGGACCACCACGTCAGCGACCGGCGCCAGCGGGCGCCCGTGCTGCTCATGGCGCTGACCTCCGTCATCGCCGGGTTGGTGGTGCTGGCTGCTGTCGGGTCGCCCCGCAGCGTAGTGGTGATGGTGCTCGGGATCGTGGCAGGCATCGTTATGCTGGCCGCCGTCAGCCCGTTCTGGAAGATCAGCGGGCACGCGGCCGCAGTGTCCTCGGCGGCAGCTATCTCCGTGCTTATGCTCGGTCCGGCTTGGCTGCCGCTGCTGGTGCTGATTCCCGCCGTCGGCTGGTCCAGAGTGGTCCTGCGCGCCCACACGCTCGCTCAGGTGGTGGCGGGCTCGCTATTCGGCGGCCTGGTGATGGCTGGCCTGTGGATGCTCCTGCGGGGCTGGGTCCTCTAGCCGCCCGTCACCCACGCCTTCGTCAGTATCCGTACGCGGAGTACGCGGTGAGCATCTCCATCATTTCGGGGCTCCCGGCCCAGGTTTCGGTCAGGGCGGCGGACGTTCCGAAAAGCAGGCCACCCAGGATTAACGCCACGGTTGTGATGCCGGCAAAGAACTTCCAGTCCTCGCGCATGACGCTGCGGATGGTGTCCGGCAGGCGGAGGTTCGGTGCGATGAGGTTGGGTGCGCTGTCCACGGAGCCGTCATCCAGTAGCGCAATGACCCGGCTGTTGCCGCGGTCAACGCGCATTGAGCAGATGTGGTTCCCGTGGCGGGCGAGGAGGATGTCGTGGCCAACAAGCTGGCGGCGCTGAAGAGTAAGCAAGGGGGCCCCTTTTGCTGAAGTGGAGAGTGGTTGTCCGCTCCGTTGAGGGCTCTTCCATTTTATCGCCCGGCGCTGGCAGATTCCGGCCTAAAAGGGGTGAGAACGGACACCATGCATGCGCCCCTCAGGACGGTGCATGGTGTCCGGCCGCCTGTCAGTCGGCGTCGTAGGTGTTGGCGATGTAGACGTCGCAGGTTGCGTTGTGCGCCACGCTGTTGGCGACGCTGCCCAGTACGCGGCCGATGCCGCGCATCCGGCGGTTTCCCACCACGATCATTCGGGCGCCCAGCCGTTCGGCTTCGTTGATCAGAGCCTCTGCCGGCTTGCCGCGGGCGGCAGAGTAGGTCACCTTGACGCTCCCGGCGAGGGAATCGGCCACGGTTTTGGCCACGTGCTCGGCACCGTCGGCGTCAGAAACGATCCACCGATCGCTGCCGGATCCGAACACTTCGGTGCGGTCGCTGTCGAAGGCTGAGATCACGTGCAGCGAGGCTCCGGTGGCGACGGCCAGATCCCGGGCCGATTCGGCAGCCTTTTTGGCAGTTCCGCTGCCGTCAACGCCGACAACAATAATTCCGCTCATGCTTTGCGCTCCTTGCTCGAGATGAAGTTTGCCGTACTCAGTCCGGCCAACGTTACAACGCCGCGAGACTTTCCCGCAGTACCCCGGCCAGCCGCCGCACGCCCTCATCAATGGCTGCCGGAGGGACTGCGCTGAAAGCCAGCCGCAGCTTGTTGGAGGGTTGATCGGACGGAGTGAACGCGGCGCCCGGGATAAAAACGACGCCGGCGTCGATGGCCTGCTTCAACAAGGGGTAGGTGTCCACGCCTTCCGGCAGCGTGACCCACACGAAGAAGCCGCCCTCGGGACTGGTCCAGCTGGCGCCCGCGGGCATGTGGGTTTCGAGGGCAGCCAGCATGGCGGCGCACCGTTCTGCGTAGAGGCCCTGGTAGGTTTCGATCTGGCCCTTCCAGTCGTAGTCCCGCAGATAGGCGGACACCAGCATCTGGTTGAACGCAGGCGGGCACAAGGTAACTGACTCCGAGGCCAGGTAGTAACGGCGCTGAAGGTGTTCGGGCACCAGTGCCCAGCCGATGCGCAGGCCCGGGGCAAAGATCTTGGAAAAGGATCCTAAGTAGATCACATCCGCCGGGTTGGCTGCGCGAAGGGGCTCCAAGGGCTGGCCCTTGTAGCGGAGGAGCCCGTACGGGTTGTCTTCGAGCACCAGAATATTCGCCTTGCGGCATATGTCCACGATCTGCTGCCTGCGCTCCCCGGCCAGGGTAATCCCGGATGGGTTGTTGAAATTCGGAATGGTGTAGAGGAGCTTGACGTTTTTGCCGGCGGTCTGGAGCGCCGCGATCTTTGCCTCCAACAGCTCAGGCACCAGGCCGTCGTCGTCCATTTCAACGGTGGCGACCTCCACCTGATACGCCTCGAAGGTATTGAGGGCTCCCACATAGGTGGGGTTCTCCACCAACACCACGTCCCCGGGATTGCAGAAGACCTTGGTTGCCACGTCCTGCGCTGATTGCGAGCCCGCGGTAATCACCACGTTCTGCGGGAGGGCGTCCAGGATTCCTTCGGCAGCCATGACCTCGCAGATCTGGGCGCGCAGTTCTTCGGTGCCCTGGCCGCCACCGTACTGCAGGGCGGTCAGGCCGTCCTTGGCGATGATGTTGGCAGCTGTGGCCGCCAAGCGCTCCAGGGGGAGTGACTGCAGGTAGGGACTGCCCCCGGCGAGGGACACCAGCCCCGGGCGCAGGGAAATGTCGAAGACGTCGCGGACAGCTGATTGCTTGATGTTGGCGGCGCGCTCCGAAAAGAGTGCCTCGTGCGGATGGGCCGAGCGGTGCGCGGACGTGGCCGCCCGCTCGATGGCGTCAATGGCTTCTGCTGGAAGCGGCGCTGCTGCAGCGTCAAGCGTTTCGTGGGTCACATCCTCAGGATACAGCCGGGTGTTGCTAATAAGGCAACATCTGTTGATCCAAACAGCCGACGGCGTCACTTGAGGCTGAGGGCATCGGCCAGTCCCACACCGTTGACGTAGACGTCCGCGCGGATGGCGCCGACTGACGCCACGGCGGTCTGCGTGAGTTGGGCCTCGACCCGGGGAATGTCGCACACGCCGCCCGGCCGGAGCGCGCCCGAGAGGTAGACGGTGACGGTGTAGCCGTCGAACGAACCGGACAGGAACGTCAGCGTCGAGGCCGACAGGGAGTTGTACAGTCCAGGCGCAGGCTCGGCGGATCCGTCCAGCAGGGCGTTCATGGCGGCGGGCAGCGGGTCGGCCGGTCCCGGAGTGGAGCGGCGGACCCCGGCCAGGCTGTCATTGCAGCCAAAGCGCACACCCCTCGCGCCGCCGTCGTCAAGCAGTACGTAGTACGCCGTGACCGGACTGGTGGTGGCCTGCGGGGCAGGCGGACGCGCGGCTGGCGCGGGCGGCGGCGGCGCGGAGACCTCAGGTGCGGGCGACGGCCTTGGCACGTTGGAGGCGTTCGTGCCCGGTCCTGGCCCTGCTCCGGGCACCGGAGCGGTACTGCTGCCGGCCCTCGATTCGCCCGCACTGGCGGCGGGTGTGGCGGACTGTTGCGTGGGGGTCCCGGCGGTCCCGGCTTCAGCCGACGCTGCCACGGGCGGGGGAGGTGCCTGCGGCTGGGGAGCCGGGACGGGAACTGCGCCGGGTGTCTCCGTGGGTTCAATCGCGGTAGCCCCGGCGGTGGTGCCACTGCCGGAAGGGGCGGAGCCGGGAGTGCAGGAACAGAGCCAAAGCGGTAGCGTCAGCGCCGCCGCCGCCGTAAGCCCCCTGGCCCTCCACCTGCCTGCCATGTCCCCGCCGCGTTCCCATCACCCTGCGTGCCGTGCAGCTGACCGCTGAATCGTGCAATTAACGGTACGGCGGTCTCCGGGCCTTGAAAATGCAGGCCCGGTACCGGTTGGGCCAAGAGTTGGTCACGCAGAGGCCGGCGGACGCCGGAGCGGTAACAAAAACGCTTCAGGCGGACCGATGCCCCGGCACCTTGCGGTGTCCGGGGCATCGGGAGTGGCATCGCTGGCTCGTCCAGCGGAGCTCTATGCTGCGGGCCGGGCTGCCGGCTGGGCTGCGGAGATCGCGTCAAAGACGCCCTTGATCTGCTCAACAACTTCGGCGTCGTCCTTCGGGTGCAGTTCGGCGAAGCGGACCAGGGAACCGGGAACGGCGAGCTTGGCGTCCTCGAGGACCTGGGCGCCGGCGATGCCGACGGCCTTGCGGGCTTCGTCCTGGGCCCAGACGCCGCCGAACTGGCCGAAGGCGGAACCCACGACGGCGGTGGGCTTGCCGGTGAGGGCACCCGCGCCATAGGGGCGGGACAGCCAGTCAATGGCGTTCTTCAGGGCTGCCGGCAGGGTGCCGTTGTACTCCGGAGTCACCAGCAGGAGGGTGTCGGCCTCGTTGGCTGCGGCGCGAAGGGCGGCGGCGGCTGCGGGGACCTGGCCCTCGACGTCGATGTCCTCGTTGTAGAACGGGATGTTGCCCAGGCTTTCGTGGATGACAACGTCAACCTGCTCAGGAGCGTTCAGCTGGATGGCTTCCGCCAGCTTCTGGTTGGTGGATTCGGCGCGCAGGCTGCCAACAAGGGTAAGAACGGTGCTCTTTGACATACGAACTCCTGTAATCGGGCCGGGGCTCGGCCGGTGGAAGGGGGCTTTGTTGCCTCTGAAGACTAAACGGACCGCGGTCCGATTAATATTCCCAAGGGCTAGGATGTGAACTGTGAGTTACATCCCATTGCTGCCCGGATCGCTTACCGGCCCCATCGCTGAGCGAAGCGATGCGGCGCGGAACCGGGAGCGCCTGCTGGAGGCAGCGCGCGAGCTGATCGCCGAATGCGGAGTGGACTCCCTCACCATGGACAGGCTGGCCGAGCGGGCCGGAGTGGGCAAGGGAACCGTCTTCCGCCGGTTCGGCAGCCGCACCGGCCTGATGATGACCTTGCTCAGCGATTCAGAAGCCGCCTTCCAGGCCCGGTTTATGTTTGGTCCGCCACCGCTGGGGCCCGGGGCTCCAGGCCTGGAGCGGCTGATCGCCTTTGGCTCCGCGCGGATCGCGTACGTCCTGGAGCACGGCGATCTGGTCCGCGCCGCAGAGAGTTCAGCGCAGAGCAGGTATGAGGTGCCCGCGGCACTGCTGTCGCAGCGCCACGTCGAAATACTGCTGCGGGAAGAAGGCATGGAAGCGGACCCT
Source organism: Arthrobacter sp. BF1 (assembly GCF_056680215.1). NCBI lineage: Bacteria > Bacillati > Actinomycetota > Actinomycetes > Micrococcales > Micrococcaceae > Arthrobacter > Arthrobacter sp. BF1. Next base: position 4,145,382 of record NZ_CM155271.1, on the reverse strand, counting down.
GTGCTGATGGCCATGACACTTATGTCCACCCTTGACCCGGAACGGTTGCTGCATGCCGTGCGGGTTCAGGGTTTCGCGCCCGACCGGCTGACGTCCCTATGGCGTGAACTTGTCACGCGGGTTGTCAGCGATCGATAGAATAGCCACATTCGCCGTCATGGTCCAGTCAAATCGCTTCCCCTGAATTATTCATAACGATCTGATACGGGGCCGGCGGTTTCCGGGAATTGGCGGCTTTCCGGCTTCATCTATGTGGTAGTTTCCTCTGGAATGTGACCCGCAACATAGTCCACTACCCGGGCGTAGCTGCTTCGGTCGCTGGAGGCCAGCGGTTCGCTGGTGGACACCTGGGAACCGCGAGACCCGCGGGGTAGCCGGGAAATTGGAAGGATCTGGAACATGGATGCAGTGAAGGCAAATACTCCGGTGCCAACCCGGGGCTATCCCCTGAGGTGTTCTTGCGCAGTCCAGGCGGCGTCCTCGATCCTGAAGTAGACGCCATATGCTCCGGTACCTTGCCAAACGCGGCATCACTTACGTTTTTATGATCTTCCTGACCACGTCGGCCGGGTACTTCCTGGCGGTCAGTTCCCTCAAGCCTGCACTCCTGGAACAGGAGCGGATTCCCCGCCCCACCCCCGAGCAGGTTGCCAATTCCATGCGCCTGAAGGGGCTGGACCCGGATCTCAATCCATGGGAACGCTACGTTGACTGGCTCACCGCGATCGTCACGCGTTGGGATTGGGGACGCAGCCCGAACGGCGCCTTCATCAACGCTGAGTTCGGTGAGCGCGTATGGATCTCCACGAGGTTGTTCCTCGCCGCCATCATCCTGACGCTGGTGATCGGCGTTGCCCTCGGTGTCTACTCAGCCGCCCGCCAATACAAGTTCCAGGACCGGGTGATCACCTCCTACAGCTACCTCGCCTACATCGTGCCTGCCCCCATCGCGTACTTCCTGGTGCAGCTCGGCGCCATTAACATCAACGAGACCGTTGGTAAACGCATCTTCTTTGTCACCGGCATTTCCACGCCGGGCATGGCAGCGGGGTGGGCGCAGTTTGTGGACATGCTGGCACACTACGCGGTGCCTACCATTGCCATCACGCTGGTGGGGTGGGGTTCATACCAGATCGCGCAGCGGCAGTACCTGCTGGACAACGTCAACGCAGACTTCGTCCGCACGGCCCGTGCCAAGGGGCTGACCCGTAACCAGGCCATTTCCCGGCACGCCCTCCGGGTCTCCTTCATCCCCGTGGCCCAAAGCATCGCCTTCACCATCCCGGCCATTTTCGCCGGTGGCTTCTTCGCGGAGAAGATCTTTGCCTGGCCCGGCGTGGGCTCATGGAGCATCGACGCCATCTCGCTGCAGGACGTCAACGCCGCCACGGCCACCCTGGCCTACGGCTCGGTCATCTTCGCCATCGGTGCCATCCTCGCGGACTTCGCCACCACGCTTGTCGACCCCAGAGTGCGGGTGCAGTAGCCATGACCAACCTCAATACCGTTGATGCGGCAGCCGTCGCCCAGGAAGTCCACCTGGAGAGCGCCGACGCGGTAATCGCCAAATCCACCATCATCTTCCGCCGCTTTATGCGGAACAAGACGGCCGTCGCAGGCTTCGCGATCTTCCTCGCCCTGACCCTTTTCTCCTTCATCGGCGGCTTTTTCACGCCGTGGGACAAATCAGCCATCGACCCCTTCAACATTGGCATGCCGCCCTCGGGGGACCACTTCCTGGGCACCTCCCAGGCAGGTATCGACCTTTATGCCATGACCGTTGAGGGTACCCGCATCTCCATCCTCATCGGCCTGATCGTGGGCCTCGCGTCCGTCCTGATCGCTGCGGTGTACGGCTGCACCATGGCATACTTCGGCGGGAAAGTGGACAAGGTGATGCTCTTTGTCCTGGAGGCGCTCATCATGATGCCGGCCCTGCTGGTGGTGGCAGTTGCCACGAGCGGCGGCGGGGATACGCTCAAGAAGAACCTCCCCAGCTGGCTCCTGCTGATCATCGTGCTTCTGGTCTTCAGCTGGATGGGCACCGCAAGGCTGATCCGCTCGCTGTCCATGTCGCTGATGCAGCGTGACTTCGTCAAGGCCGCCCAGTACATGGGCGTCCCGCCACGCAGGATCGTCTGGCGGCACTTGGTTCCAAACATCGGTTCGCTGCTTGTCCTGGACGTCACCCGCGGCGTCACAGGCGCCATCCTCGCGGAGGTGGCCTTCTCCTTCATCGGCATCGGCATTAAGCTTCCCGATGTGAGCCTGGGCGTGCTGATCGGCGGGGCCACATCCCAGGTCCAGACTTTCCCCTGGATGTTCTGGGTCCCCCTGACGGTGATGTTCCTGCTCACGGGATCCCTGGCGATGATGAACGACGGCCTGCGTGACGCCTTCGACCCCAGCTCCAGTTCCGTTGGCCGGGCAAAAAAGAAGAGCGGACAGAGGACCGGCAAATGAGCAACGAAACCACCATCGGACCGGCTGACCCGGCCGGCGCAACAGCCGAGCGGCTGCACATCGCGGGCCTCCACTCGCCGTCGGACGCTGTACTGTCCGTCCGCGACCTGAACGTCAGCTTCAACTCCGAAAACGGTTCAGTGCACGCTGTCCGGGGCGTGGACTTCGACCTGATGCCCGGCAAGACCCTGGGAATCGTGGGGGAGTCCGGTTCCGGCAAGTCGGTCACGTCACTGGCCATCATGGGCCTGCTGCCGTCCACCGCGGAGATCTCCGGCTCGGTCCGGCTTAGGGGCCAGGAACTGCTGGGCCTTAGCGACAAGGCCATGTGCGCCTACCGCGGCAACGACATCGCCATGGTGTTCCAGGATCCGCTGTCCTCCCTGACCCCGGTGTACACGGTGGGAGCCCAGATCACCGAAGCCCTCACCATCCACAATCCCGGCATGAGCAAACTGGCAAAGGAAGCCCGCGCCGTCGAACTGCTGGCCATGGTGGGCATCCCGAGTCCGAAAAACCGGCTCAAGGCCTTCCCGCACGAGTTCTCCGGCGGCATGCGCCAGCGCGTCATGATCGCCATCGCCATCGCCAACAACCCGCGCGTGCTGATCGCGGATGAGCCGACGACGGCCCTGGACGTCACCATCCAGGCGCAGGTGCTTGAGGTGCTGCATACCGCGCAGGAGGAGACGGGTGCCGCCGTCGTCATGATCACCCACGATCTTGGCGTGGTGGCGGGAATCGCCGACGACATCATGGTCATGTACGCGGGAAAGCCTGTGGAAACCGGCCGCGTGGACGACATCTACTACAACCCGCTGATGCCCTACACCATGGGCCTTCTCGGGGCCGTCCCCAGGGTTGACGTCGCGGAGAAATCCTCGCTGGTACCGATCGACGGCATACCGCCCAACCTGCTCCACACCCCCACTGGCTGCTCCTTCGCCCCGCGTTGCCCGCTGGTAACCGACGCCTGCCTGGCCGGCGAACCGGCCCTGCTGCCGGCCGACGGGGACGCCGCGCACAAGGCGGCCTGCATCAGGTCCGAAGAACTCGGCGGAGATATCAACGTCCTCGAAATCTTCTCGGCGCCGCCGGTTCCCGTCTCCCGGTTTGACGCCATCCCCCGCGACGAACGCTCGACTGTCCTGGAACTCAGGGACGTCCGCAAGCACTTCCCGCTGACCAAGGGCGCCCTCCTCAAACGGCGCATCGGCACCGTCAAAGCAGTGGACGGCCTGAGCTTCGATATCCGGGAAGGGGAGTGCTTCTCCATCGTCGGCGAGTCCGGTTCCGGGAAAACCACCACCCTCCTGGAAATCATGGAGTTCCACAAGGACCAGGACGGCGAGGTGATCATCGGCGGGATCAGTAACAAGCAGGCCGTCGATGCCAAGGCCAAGGGCGCCATGCGCAGGGAAATGCAGATGGTCTTCCAGGACCCCACGGGGGCACTGGATCCCCGCTTCACGGTTTACGAGGTCCTGTCCGAACCGCTCCAGAACGCGGGCATGGATAAACAGGCCATCAGGAAGCGCATCATGGAGCTGATGAAGCTCGTGGGGCTGCAGCCCGATCACGTCAACCGCTTCCCCAACCAGTTCTCCGGTGGCCAGCGTCAGCGTGTGGGCATAGCCCGGGCCCTCGCCGTGAACCCGAAACTGGTGGTCCTGGACGAACCCGTGTCCGCGCTGGACGTGTCCGTACAGGCAGGTGTCATCAACCTGCTGGACAAGCTCCGCGCCGAACTCGGCCTCAGCTACCTCATGGTGGCGCACGATCTCTCGGTGGTCCGGCACATCTCCAACCGGGTGGCAGTGATGTACCTCGGCAAGATTGTGGAGATCGGCGAGGTGGACCGGGTCTTTGACAATCCCCGCCACCCGTACACCCGGGCGCTGCTGTCCGCCATCCCCGTTCCGGACCCGCAGTTCGAACGCACCCGGGAGCGCATCATCCTCAAGGGCGATCTCCCGTCCCCGCTGGATGCCCCCAAGGGCTGCAACTTTGCCACCCGGTGCCCCGTCTTCGCTGCGCTTCCGGCGGCGAAGCAGGAGAAGTGCCTCACCCTTGAGCCGCCGCTCGAAGCTGTCCGGCCATCTCCGGCCGTGCAAGTCCTGGAAGCCGGCCCCACGGCTGCCCTGGATCAGCAGTTCGCCTGCTTCTTCCCGGACGGCGAACTGGATGAGGACATGCTGGTGGTCCGCGAAACGGCGGACCCCCATGCGCCCTAGGTTTTACATACCCATCACAAGCACCACCCGCACCTATGAAGGGACAACAATGAGGAATCTGACCAAGATCGGCGGAGCCGCGGCCATTGCCGCAGCCCTGACGCTGACGGCCTGTGGCGGTGGGGGAACCCCCACCGGCCCGGAAACGGCCAAGGGGCAGGAATCGGGCAGCGATCTGTCCAAGCTCATCAGCATCAACGAAAAGCCAGCCGCGGATCTTGAGCAGGGCGGCAAGGTCACCCTGCCGCTGGGCAGCATTGGGCCGGACTTCAACGGCTTCTCCAACAACGGCAACAACTCCGACAACTCGGCGTTGATGGCTTCGATCAACCCCGTTGCCGTGACCGGTGGCGGCATCGGCGGCTGCTGGAAACTCGACTTCGAGGGCAAGGCCACCCCCAACAAGGACTTCTGCGAATCCGTGACGAGCGAGGTCAAGGACGGCAAGCAGACCATCACCATCAAGGTCAATGAAAAGGCCAACTTTAACGACGGCACCCCGATTGACGTCAAGGCCTTCCAGAACACTTGGAACGCCCTGAAGAGCCCGGATGCCGGCTACGACATTGTCAGCTCCGGCGCCTACGAATTTGTTGAGTCCGTAGAGCCCGGCAGCAGCGCCAAGGAAGTTATCGTCAAGCTCAAGCAGCCGGTATACCCGTTGGACGCCCTCTTCTTTGGCCTCCTCCACCCCGCAGTGAACACGCCGGCAATCTTCAACGAGGGTTTCGTGGGTGAAATGCACCCGGAGTGGATGGCCGGTCCGTTCAAGGTGGAGCAGTACGACACCGCGGCCAAGACGGTTTCCCTGGTTCCCAACGACAAGTGGTGGGGCACCAAGCCGGTCCTGGAAAAGGTGGTGTTCCGCCAGCTCGAGACCAGCGCACAGATCGCGGCCTTCAAGAACGGCGAGATCGATGCCATGTCCGCGAATACCATCGCGCTCTACAAGCAGCTTGAGGGCAGCACCAACTCCGAGGTCCGCCGCGGCCAGCGGCTCTTCGCCGGTGGCATGAACATCAACGCTCAGCGAATCACGGATGTGGCCGTCCGCAAGGCGATCTTCGCCGCCGTCGACCGTGAGGCCCTCCGTAAGGTGCGCTTCAACGGCTTGAACTGGGAGGAGCCCAGCTCAGGTTCCATGATGCTGCTGCCGTTCTCGGACTACTACCAGGACAACTACCCGGTCAAGGAAACCGGCCCGGACGCGGCCAAGAAGGTCCTCACCGACGCCGGCTACACCGCGAACGCAAGCGGCGTCATGGAGAAGGACGGCAAGCCCGCAGCCTTCAAGATCAGCAACTTCGGCGACGATCCCACCACCCTGGCCTTCACTCAGACCCTCCAGAACCAGCTCAAAGCCGGCGGCATGGATGTGGGAATCGACCAGCGCGCCTCCGCTGACTTCGGTAAAGTCCTGGGCTCACGCGAGTTTGACATGAGCGTCTCGGGCTACACAGTTGGCCCGGATGCAACCGACGCCGTGAAGCAGTACTACGACTCCAAGGTCAACGAGAACGGACTGGGCGACGCGGACCTGGACAAGAAGATCGCCGACCTGGCCTCCATCGAGGACAACGCCGCACGCAACAAGGCAGCGATGGAAGTTGAGAAGGAGCACATGGCGAAGTACTACTCCATGGGTGTGGTGATGAACGGCCCGCAGATCTCGTTCGTCCGCACCGGCCTGGCCAACTACGGCCCGTCCCTGTTCCAGAGCCTTTCCCAGGTTCCGGACTGGAGCACCATCGGCTGGGAAAAGAAGAAGTAACTCCCCCGTGTAACGCTCTCTCACTTAACGTGGGGTTTTCGCCAACGCTCTCTCACTTCCGGCCCGTCATCAGCGGGAAGTGAGGGAGCGTTGGCTTTAATGCACATTAACCGCGAGAGCCTGCGGGGTGGCTTCTGAATGTCGAGCGACCACGGTGATGCGGGCCTCGGGCACCTAATGTGCGGAAAAGGACTGGGCACGGAAATGCCCGGCGGCAGGGCTTGACGGTGCATTGTTTTTGGCGTCCACTTGAATGGACATGAATATGCAGAAGACGTATGTAATGCGGGCCCGAGCGGCCAAAGTCGAGTCCACGAGGCGCTCAATCCTCGCGGCCGCTTTCGCGCTCAGCACCGAACGCTTGAGCTGGGAAATCGTCCTGGCCGACGTGGCGGAGCGGGCGGGAGTCGCTGTGAAGACGGTGCTGCGGCATTTCGGGAGCCGCGAGGGTCTGTTCGCAGCGGTCAACGAGTACGCCCGGGAGCAGATCGTCGATGAGCGATTAACTCCGGTGGGCGACGCCGGAACCGCGGTGTCCGTGGTCGTGAACCATTACGAGGCGCGCGGCGACTGGGTGTTGCGGCTGCTCTGCCAAGAGTTATCCAGCGAATTCGCGCGGGAATCCATGACCACCGGGCGCAAGGTTCATCGCGAGTGGGTCGAAAAGACCTTCGCCCCGCAGCTGGACCGCCTCCAGGCCGGCGCACGCGACGAGGCGGTCGACCTGCTCGTCGTTGCGACGGACCTCTACACGTGGAAGCTCCTGCGCCGGGACCAAGGGCTGACACGCTCAGCGGTCGAGGCGCGAATGCGGCACCTCATCGATGCTGTGTTGGCGTGACCGACCAGAAGCACTGAGGAGAAGGAGAATGCTATGTCCAGCCTGCTGTTCGTGACATGGGACGGTGGCGGCAATGTGCCGCCCGCCCTCGGGATCGCCGCCGAGCTGCGGCGCAGAGGCCATGCCGTGCGGTTCCTCGGGCACGAGGTCCAGCGCGACGCCTTCGAGGCGGCAGGCTTCGCCTTTCATGCAGCCGAGTCCGCCGGGCCTTGGTCATGCCTGGACCCGCACTCCGGACCGACCGCCCCGCTCGACTACGCCCAGGTCTTCGCCGACCGGGGCATCGGCGAGGATCTGACTGCCCTGGCGGCCGCCTCGGGGGCTGACCGCGTGGTGATCGACGGCCTCCTCATCGGCTCGATGGACATCGCCGCCAAGGCAGGGATCCCATACGTGCCGCTCGTGCACACCTTCTACGCGGTACTCGACCGCGCACTGAACGGCGGCGGTCTCGGCACCCTGCTTCGGCAGTGGGGCCTTGATCCGCAAGAGGCGTACGCCGCAGCGGACAGCGTGCTCGTCACGACACTGCGGGAGCTCGACCCCGCCGGGAACGCATCCCTTCCGGACAGGGTTCGATACACCGGTCCCGTCCTCCCAGGGACCGCAGGGCCGCACCAGGACACCCATGCCGGTGAGCCGACGGTCCTCGTGAGTCTGAGCACTACCTACATCGAGGGACAGCAGGAGGCACTGCAAGCCATCCTCGACGCGACCGCGACGCTCCCGGTGTCGGTGGTCCTCACCACCGGGCCAGCTGTCGACCCCACCACACTGCACCCCTCGGGCAACGCGGTGGTGCGCCGGTTCGTCCCGCACGCCGAGGTGATCCGTCAGGCCTCTCTGGTCATCGGGCACGGCGGACACGCCACGACCATGCAGGCGCTTGCACACGGAATCCCGCTGCTCGTCATGCCGATGAGCCCCTACTTCGACCAGCCAGCCATCGCCCAGGCAGTCACGGGCGCGGGCGCGGGAACGACGCTGCCGAAGGACGCCGATCCGGCTGCGATCCGAAGTGCGGTGCAGGACCTCCTCGAGTCGAACTCCGCCCGCGCGGCGGCGACCAGACTGGGTGCCCCCATCCGGGCAGTCCCTGGTGCGATCGCGGCCGCCGACGCGCTCACGGCCCCGCTGATAGCCCCGGTTCCACGACCCTGACTCACGATGCGCCCGCCTAAATCCGCCAACCGAGCTGCGAAAAGCCTCCATGGCGAACTAACAGTCGCAAACGTGCAGGTACGGTTTTCCCATGACCTCGACCGAATCTGAACGCCCTATCCGGACTGCCGTCGTCGGCTATGGCCTCTCGGGGAGCGTCTTCCATGCGCCGCTCATTGCGGCGGACCCGCGCTACTCGCTGGACGTCATCGCAACGTCCGACGCCGGCCGGCAGGCTGGGGCGATGCAGCGGTACCCGGGAGTCAAAACAGTGCGCGACGGCGGTGCTGTCCTTGAGCTCGCCGGTGACCTTGACCTCGTGGTGCTGGGGACCCCGCCGGCCACCCATTTTCCGCTGGCGAAGGCGGCGCTGGAGGCGGGCCTGGACGTTGTGGTGGACAAGCCGTTCGCCGTCAGCAGCGCCCAGGGCCGGGAGCTGATTGTGTTGGCCGGGCGGCTGGGACGGGTGCTCACGGTGTTCCACAACCGGCGCTGGGACGGCGATTTTCTGACGGTCCGCAAGTTGCTCGCCGGGGAAGTCTTGGGCAGCATCGCGCGCTTCGAGTCCAGCTTCGAGCGCTGGTCGCCGGCAATTTCCAAGGCGTGGAAGGCCAGTGCCACGGCGGCGGACGGCGGCGGCGTGCTGTTCGACCTCGGCACGCATCTGATTGATCAGGCGCTGCAGTTGTTCGGCCCGGCGGTGGTGGCCCACGCTGAGCTTCAGATCCGCCGTCCCGAGGAGAAGGCCGACGATGATGCATTCGTGATTTTGCGGCACGAGTCGGGCGTCCTCAGCCACCTGAGCATGAACATGCTGTGCGCCCAGCAGGGCCCGCGGTTCCGCATCCTTGGCTCAGCCGGCGGCTTTACCAAGCATGGTGTGGACCCCCAGGAGCCTTACATCGTGGCCGGCGGAGGGCCGCTGGACGCGGAATACGGTGTCGAGGCGCCCGAATGGTCAGGGAAGCTGGGCCGCGACGGCCATCTGGATGCGCTGCCGACGGAGCGAGGCGCCTACCCGGAGTTCTACCGGATTTTGGCAGCCAAGATCGACGACGGCGGCTCGGCCTCCGCGATGCCCCTTCCAGTAAACCCAGCAGACGCCGTCGAGGTCCTCAAGTTAATAGAAGAAGCCCGGGCGCTGGCTTAACGACCCTGGTGGTTGAGCCTGTCGGGTTTCGACGAGCTCAACCACCAGCGCTGAACGACAGGCATCCGGCAGCGTGCGTCAGAGCGACGAAGTGGGCCCACGCCGGCAGGGTTCCCTTGCCGAGCTTGCGAGGCTAGGGGGCCGGTGGGGCGCACGCAGAGGATGCGTGTCATTCAGCGCAGCGGTACGACTAAGCCGAAACCAGTTCGTGCCAGTCCGCGACGAGGGGCAGGTTGTGGGCCTCGGAGACAGAGTGGTGTGCCACGTGGCCCCCGGCGATGTTGAGGCCGGCTGCGAGGGCGGGATCGCGGTCGAAGGCGGTCCTGACACCCAGGTTGGCCAGTGCCACGGCGTAGCGGAGGGTGACGTTGGTCAGAGCGTACGTTGAGGTGTTGGGCACGGCGCCGGGCATGTTGGCCACGCAGTAGAAGATGGTGTTGTGCACCTTGTACGTGGGTTCCTGGTGCGTGGTGGGGTGCGTGTCCTCGAAGCAGCCGCCCTGGTCCACGGCGATGTCCACGAGGACGGAGCCGGGCTTCATGCGTGAGACGAGTTCGTTGCTGACCAGCTTGGGTGCCTTGGCGCCGGGGATCAGGACGGAGCCGATCACCAGGTCCGCGTCCACCACTGATTTTTCGATCTCGTACTTGTTCGATGCCACGGTCTTGAGCCGGCCGGAGTACTGGGCATCCAGTTCGCGGAGGCGGTTGATGTTGATGTCCAGGATGGTCACGTCCGCGCCCAGGCCCAGGGCCATGGCAGCAGCGTTGGTGCCGGCCACGCCGGCGCCAAGGACAACCACCTTGGCGGGACGGACGCCCGGAACGCCGCCGAGGAGCACGCCCTTGCCGCCTGCCGGTGCCATGAGGGACGTGGCGCCCACCTGCACGGAAAGGCGCCCGGCCACCTCGGACATGGGGGCCAGCAGCGGCAGCGTGCGGCCTTCCTGAACGGTCTCGTACGCGATGGCCGTGACGCCGGAGTTGATGAGTTCCTGGGTAAGTTCGGGCTCGGCAGCGAGGTGGAGGTAGGTGAACAGGATCAGGCCCTTGCGGAAGCGGTGGTACTCGGCCTTGATGGGTTCTTTGACCTTCATGACCATGTCGGCGCGGGCCCAGACGTCATCGGCGTCGGCCACGATCTCCGCACCGGCGACAGCGTATTCCTCATCCGTGATCCCCGAGCCGAGCCCTGCCCCGCGCTCAACGAGGACGTCATGGCCGTGCGTGCGGAATTCGTTAACACCAGCAGCGGTGATGGCGACGCGGAATTCGTTGTTCTTGATCTCTTTGGGGACACCGATGATCATTTTGGGCTCCATGTTCTCGGACCGGGTAGGTCCGAAATTGCGGGGAAGGTTGTGATTCCAGAATAAATCCGACTGTGATCCAGCTGACAGCGTTCCTGACTTCCGGGCAGGAAACCCCCGCGCCATTCCGGGAATTTTGGATTTCAGGGTTCGACAAATGTTTAGCCTGAGGGCGTCAGGTGTCGCCTCGTGTTCGTTCGCCCGAAGAGCCCGCAGGGCAGTAGGGTTAGCCCATGCAGCAGGATGTGGAAGAGCTCGTGGAGCAGGTGGCCCAGAAGCTTGGGCGCGGACTTTCGCTGGAAGACCTGGACGGCCTGCTGCTCGCCTACAGCTCCAACCAGTCCCATGCTGACCAAGTGCGGGTGAACTTCCTGTTGAGCAAAAGGGTGCCCGCCGACGTCAGTGCGTGGCAGTTGTCCCATGGCATCGCGACGGCGGTCCGCCCGGTAGTGATCCCGGCCAATGCGGACCTGGGCATGCTGGGCCGGGTGTGCGTTCCTTTGATGGTGCGCGGGTTCCGGGTGGGCTACCTATGGGTGCAGCAGGACTCGGCGGAGGAGAACCCGGCGGCGATCGTCTCCCAACTGCCGGCGGTGACCCGGGAGATCGAGCTGCTTTCGGGCCTGCTCCTGGATTCCAACACGGCAGAGTCTGAGTTCAGGCGCGGCCGTGAACGCGAGTTCCTGGCGGCCTGCTCCGGCGACGCCAACGCGGTGGCCGCCGTGGCGGGCTGGAAGGAAATCCAAGGCAAGGGTCCGTGGCAGGTGGTGACCGTGCTTGACGCCGATGGCTGGGCGGGCGGCCCCGACCCCATTGCGTCCACGCTGATTCACAGCTCGGCCGCCCTGCAGGCCACGGTGGGGGTGGACATGGCCCTTTTCAGCGCGGGTACGGAAACCCACTCCGTGGTGCTGTTCAGCGAGTCCGTGGGACGCGCCAACCACGCCCAGGTCTTGGTCCACTACCAGCTTGAGCTGGCCAAACGCTCTGGCCGGCCGGTGCACCGCATCATCCTGGGCATCAGCGAGGGGTTTGCTCGGCCGCGCGAGCTCGCAGAGGCCTACCGGCAGTCACGGCAGGCAGCACAGGCGGCCGCCGTGGATCCCCAGCTCGGCGAACTGGTGGACTGCCGGGCCACGGGCGTTTACCAACTGCTGGCATCAGCCGGCGGAGGAGCCGGCGCCTGGACGGACACCGGGTCCGTCTACGTTCGAATGCTGGAGGACCACGACCGGAACAACGAGCTCCTCCCGGTCCTGGAGCTCATCTACGACAACGACGGCTCGGTCCAGGACGTGGCCACCAAACTTCACCTCCACCGCAGCAGCGTGTACAACCGGCTGGGCCGCATCCGCCAGCTTCTCGGCGTAGACCCCCTTAAGGGCATGCCCCGGCTGGAACTCCACGCCGCGCTGAAGATGCGCCGCTGGGCGGCACGTCCACGAATCTAGCTGGTTGCAGCGGGCTGACCGGCCTGCTTCGCCTGCTCGCTGTGCTTCTGCTGCTCAAGCCAGGCCATAATGGCGGCCAGCCTGATCCGGCGGTGCGTGCCGCGGTATTCCACCGGGATCTCGCCGCGATCGGTCATGTTGCGCAGATAGGTGTGGCTAATTCCGGCGAGTTCGGCGGCCTGGGAGGTGGTGAGCATTTCCTCCACGCTGCTTACGGTCACCGCTTCGCCGCGGCCGAACCGGCTGAGGAGGTCGACGACGGCGTCCCTCGCCTGGGGCGTCAGCCGGTGGACCGTGCCGTCGACGAAGACGGTGATGTCGTGGCCGCCTTCCAGTGCCTGCCGCAGTTTGCCTGCGTCTTCCGCCGGCAGGCCGGCAGTCATCCGGGGAGCTATCAGTGCCATGCCCCCACCCTAACCGGCGCGAACAGTGGCGGGCGGTATGCTCGCTGGGTGAAACTTACTGGTGGGCTGGATATCGAAGCTGGCGGTCTGGCCGGCCGGCTCTATTCTTCCGTGGCGCCTCACGCCGACGCACCCCGCCGGACCTTTGTCCTGCTGCACGGGATCGGTGTTTCCCACCGTTACCTCGCGCGCCTGCACCAGGAGCTGGCACTGACGGCCGACGTCCACTCCTTTGACCTCCCGGGCTTCGGTGATGCGCCCCGGCCCACGCGCCAGGTGCCGGTGTGTGAGTACGCAGCCTTTGTCAGTGCCGCGCTTTCTGACGCCGGCGTGACGTCCTGCGTGGTGATCGGTCACTCCATGGGGACCCAGCATGCCGTTGAACTTTCGCTGCAGGAACCCGGACTCGTAGCCGGAGTGGTACTGATGGGCCCGGTGGTGGACCCCCGCCGCAAGTCGGTTGCGCGGCAGGCGCTGGCATTGACCCGCGACGCCATGTTCAGCGAGAGCCTGTCCGCGAATGCCATCGTCTTTTCCGATTACTTCCGGGCGGGCCCCCGCTGGTATCTCACCGAGTTGCCCGTGATGATGCAGTACCCACTGGAGGCGCGGATACCCGGCGTCAGTCAGCCGGTGCTTGTACTGCGTGGCGGCAGGGACCCCGTGGCCGGCCGCGACTGGTGCCGGCGGCTCGCAGCCCAGGCGCCCCAGGGAAGCCTCGCCGAAATCCCGGGCCAGGGCCACGTTTTTCAGCACACCGCCACCGGACCGGCCGCCGCAGCGATCACCAGCTGGGCCAGGGCCGTGGACGGCTTCGGCATCCCCGCCTGACACGCGCTGCCCGACGCTCACCGCCTGAGGTGAGCGCCGGCGTCGTACTCTTTCCGGCGCGATCTATTCGGCGTCGAGGTCCGTTTCCAGGAGCTTCACCAGCGAATCCAGCGCCGTATCGGCGCCGTCACCTTCTGCCCGGAGCACCACGACGTCGCCCTTCGCCGCGCCGAGCGTCATCAGGGACAGGATGCTGGAAGCGTCCAGCGCCTCGTCTGCCGGCTCGCCCTGCATGGCAATGGTGACTTCCACTCCCACGTCCCCGGCCGCCTCGGCGAAGAGCGCGGCGGGGCGAGCGTGCAGGCCGGAGCGGCTGGCGATGGTGGCAATGCGTTCGGGCATGGTTCCTCCTGGTTAGTGCTGGGCGGTGGTTGGCAACGGCGCGGTGCCGGAGCGCTGTTTAGAGCCCGAGCTCTTCGAGCACGGGAAGCTTCTCCCGCACCCAGGCGCGGGCCTCGGTGGCGCTCGGCGCGGACAGCGCCAGCTTGGCCAGTTCCTGCGCCTCGGCGAGGGTGACCGTCTTCAGGACGGCCGCCACCGCGGCGAGGGACCGTGCCGTCATGGACAGCGTGTTGACCCCAAGCCCGGTAAGGACGACGGCGAGGGCTGGGTCAGCGGCAGCCTCACCGCAGACGCCCACGGGCTTGTTGTTGCCTTCCGCGCGGGAGCCTTCCACGGTGAGTCCCACCAAACGAAGGACGGCCGGCTGCCACGGGGTGTTCAGGCTGGCAAGCGGGCCAAGCTGGCGGTCCGCGGCCATGGCGTACTGAGTGAGATCGTTGGTGCCAAGGCTCGCGAAAGCCACCTCACGAAGGATGGCTTCGGCGGTGAGCGCGGCAGACGGAACCTCCACCATGACGCCGGGAGTCTTGATGCCCGCGTCTGCGCACATGGCGGCAAAGCGGGCTGCCTCTTCGGCCGTGGAGATCATGGGGGCCATGACCCACACATCTGCTTCGGACTGCTTCTCCGCCAGCGCGATTGCCTCCAGCTGGCGGTCCAGGACACCGGGGGTGGTGAAGTCGGTGCGGTAGCCGCGGACGCCGAGCGCCGGGTTGGGCTCGGTGGCGTCGGTCAGGAAGGGGAGCGGCTTGTCGGCGCCGGCATCCAGCGTGCGCAGGACCACCTTTTTGCCCGGGAAGGCGTCAAAGACGCTCTTGTAGGCAGCGGCCTGCTCTTCCACGCTGGGTTCGGTGTCCCGTTCCAGGAAGCAGAACTCGGTGCGGAAGAGCCCCACGCCCTGTGCTCCCAGCTTCGCGGCAGCTGCCGCGTCCTTGCCGCCGCCGACGTTGGCGAGCAGCGGCACCAGGTGACCGTCCGCCGTCGTGCCCGTGCCGGTGAACTCGGACAGCAGGGAGGCCGTGGCGGCCCAGGCATCTGCGGCAGCACGGAAGGAGTCGTCAGGTTCTGAGGTGACAGTTCCGGCGGCGCCGTCCACAAATACTTCGGTGCCGTCCGCCAGTTCGTCCACGCCTACTGCGGCAACGACCGCCGGAAGGCCCAGGGAGCGGGCGATGATGGCGGTGTGGGACTGCGGGCCGCCGCCGGCGGTGACGAGTGCAAGGACCTTGTTCGGATCCAGGGTGGCGGTGTCGGCCGGCGCCAGGTCCTCCGCCACCAGCACGAAGGGTGTGTTGGAGGAGGGGATGCCGGGAGCGGGCACGCCCCGGAGTTCGGCAACGATGCGGGCGCGGACGTCCAGGACGTCGGTGGCGCGTTCAGCCATGTAGCCGCCGAGGTTGTGGAGCATTTCCGAAACCGAGGAGCCGGACTCCCAGATGGCGCGCTCGCTTGAGGTGCCGCGGGCCACAAGCTTGGCGGCTCCCTTGATCAGCATGGTGTCCTTGGCCATCAGCGCCGTGGCTTCCAGGACCGCTTTGCCGTCACCGGTGGCGTGGGCGGCGCGGGCCTTCAGTTCGTCGTGCACGGCCTGGGACGCGGCCTTCAGGGCTGCGGTGGCGTCTTCGGCGGAAGTTCCGGCCGCCAGCTGTTCGCCTGCGGGGGGTTCGCTGATCGGTTTAGGCATCTGCCGGACGGTTCCGATGATGCGGCCGGGGCTGACGCCTACTCCTGAAAAGGTCTGCACTGAAGGTCCTCATTCTCTGCCGGTAGCCAGGCGCGCCCCGGAACAGCCCCGGCGCCATGCCGGGGTGCCGCGACTACTGCGTGCGGCGGTGGAAACGTGCCTGAAAAAATTGTATGTGATTCAGTTCATATAGCAATGCTATAGGTGATAGGGTAGCGGCTATGAGTTTGGATGGCCAGCTTCCTCCCAAAATGCGACTGTTGCGAGCAGCAGCCGAATTGCTGGCAAATTCAGCCGGAGCAGCCGTTTCCACCCGCCAGATCACGCAGCTGGCAGGGGTCACGGCGCCCACCCTGTACCACCACTTCGGTGACAAGGAAGGTCTCTTCGACGCCGTTGTTGCCGCAGGTTTTGAAGAGTATGTTGCGGGCGAAAGAGATTTCGCCCCGTCCGGGCATCCGTTGGAGGATATCCGGCGGATGTGGGACAACCACGTCCTGTTCGGGCTCAAGCAGCCGGAACTCTACTTGGTGATGTTCGGCAATATCCGCCCCGAAAGCCGCCCCGCCATCGTTGCCGATGCCGAGGCGCTGCTGGAGGAAATGCTGACCAAGGCAGCGGCTGCGGGCCAACTGAATGTCCAGCCACGGGAGGCAGCCAGGTCCATCCTGGCCGCCAACGTGGGCGTGACGCTCATGCTGATAGCGGAGCCCGCCGCCGAACGGAACCTTGAACTGTCCACCATGACCCGGGACGCCATGATTTTTGCGGTGTCCACGGAGCAGGCCGCAGGAACACCCCCCGAAAACTCCGGGAGGTCCTCGGTGGTGGTGGCGGCGATCGCCTTGAATGCCGCACTCCAGGCGTCGCACTCAGATCAGCTTTCAAGCTCGGAACTCAAATTGTTCCTCGAATGGCTCCACCGGATCTCCACCAGCACGTCGTCGTAAATATCGGACCCATCCTGCGCAGCAGCAGGAATGACGGTTAGGAAATCACATGGCAACAGAGACAGTTGCAAAACCCCGCGCCAGCGTGCGGGTCGGCGTCCAGAAGTTCGGGACGTTCCTGTCCGGAATGATCATGCCCAACATCGGGGCATTCATCGCCTGGGGCCTCATCACCGCCCTCTTCATCGAGAAGGGCTGGATTCCGGTCCCCGGGCTGGGAGGCTTCGGCGAGACCGACGGGAAGCCGAACATTGGCCTCGTTGGGCCGATGATCACCTACCTGCTGCCACTCCTGATCGCTTACACCGGCGGCCGGATGGTCTACGACGTCCGCGGCGGCGTGGTGGGTGCCATTGGCACCATGGGCGTTATTGTGGGCGCCGGCATCCCGATGTTCATCGGTGCCATGATCATGGGCCCCCTCGGCGGCTGGACCATGAAGAAGATCGACTCCCTGTGGGATGGCAAGATCCGCCCCGGCTTCGAAATGCTGGTGAACAACTTCTCCGCCGGCATTTGGGGTGGCCTGCTGGCCATGCTGGGCTTCTACGGCATCTCCCCGCTGGTGCAGGCCTTCAGCACGGGTGCCGGAAATGTGGTGCAGTTCCTGGTCAACAACGGACTGCTCCCGCTCACCAGCATCTTTATCGAGCCGGCCAAGGTGCTGTTCCTGAACAACGCCATCAACCATGGCGTGCTGACCCCGCTGGGCATCCAGCAGTCGCTCGAACAGGGCAAGTCCATCCTGTTCCTGCTTGAGGCAAACCCCGGCCCCGGCCTGGGCATCCTGCTGGCGTACACGTTCTTCGGCAAAGGTGTGGCCAAGGCTTCGGCTCCCGGCGCGGCCCTCATCCACTTCGTGGGCGGCATTCACGAAATCTACTTCCCGTACGTCCTGATGCGCCCGCTGCTGATTCTGGCCGCGATCGCTGGCGGAATGACCGGTATTGCCACCTTGGCCATCACCGGCTCCGGGCTTGTTGCGCCGGCAGCCCCTGGCTCGATCCTCGCCGTGCTCGCCCAGACATCCCGTGACAGCTACGTCGGGGTGATCCTAGCGGTGATTCTTGCCACCACGGTTTCCTTCCTGGTGGCCTCCGTGATCCTGAAGACCACCAAGCACAGCGACGAGACTGACCTCACCGACGCAACGGCCAAGATGGAGGGCATGAAGGGCAAGAAGAGCTCCGTCTCCTCGGTCCTGACGGGTGCGGGCGCAGGTGCCGGCGTCGGCACGGCCGTGCTGGCCGGTCCCGTACGGAACATTGTGTTCGCGTGCGACGCCGGCATGGGCTCCAGTGCCATGGGCGCCTCGGTGCTGCGGAACAAGATCAAGGCTGCCGGGTTCCCGGAGGTCAAGGTCACGAACGCGGCGATCGCCAATCTCAGCGACACCTACGACGTTGTGATCACCCATCAGGACCTCACCGAGCGGGCCAAGCCGGCCACCTCGAGCGCGGTGCACTTCTCCGTGGACAACTTCATGAACAGCCCCCGCTACGACGAGATCGTGGAGCTGGTCAAGGAAAGCAACGCACCGGAAGCAGCGGGTAGCGGTGCCACAGCCGGAGCAGCCGGAGCAGCTGGCGCGGGCGCCGCCGCTGCGGGCCATGGAGCACACGTGGCCGACGCCCCGGTTGACGCAACACTTGCCGCTGACAGCGGTACTGCACCAGCCGCCGTCGCGCCTTCCGAAATCCTGGTGGCCGACAGCGTCATTCTCAACGGCCGCGCAACCAGCCGCGACGCCGCCATTGACGAAGCGGGCCGGCTCCTGATGGACCGCGGCGCCGTGGACGAGGACTACATCGCCGCGATGCACGAACGTGAAGAGTCCGTTTCCACCTACATGGGCAGCTTCCTGGCCATCCCGCACGGCACCAACGCCGCCAAGGACCACATCATGAAGTCCGCTGTCTCCGTCATCCGCTACCCCGACGGAATCGACTGGAACGGCAAACAGGTCAAATTCGTGGTGGGCGTGGCCGGCATCAACAACGAGCATCTCCAGATCCTGTCCTCCATCGCCAAGGTCTTCACCAACAAGGCCCAGGTGGCCCAGCTGGAGGCCGCGACGTCCGTCGAAGAAGTCCTGGACCTGTTCGGAAAGGTCAACGCATAGTGAAGGCCGTACATTTTGGCGCCGGAAACATCGGCCGCGGGTTTGTGGGGCTGCTGCTGCACCAGGCCGGGTATGAGCTGGTGTTCGCAGACGTTGCGGAGGCGCTCATTGATCAGCTGGCGGCAGCGGACAGCTACAACGTCAACGAGGTGGGGGAGAACCCCACAGTCCGGATGGTGGACAACTTCCGGGCGTTGAATTCAGCCACCCAGGAAGCGGAACTGGTGCGGGAAATCGCGACGGCGGATATCGTCACCACCGCTGTGGGTCCGCACATCCTGAAGTTCGTGGCGCCCGCCATCACCAAGGGCATCGCCGCGCGCGAGGCCGGGCTGGCGCCGTTGCAGGTCATGGCCTGTGAGAACGCCATCAACGCCACAGACACCCTGCGGACCGAAGTGGCCGCGCTCTGGGACGACGCCGCCGGCTCACTGGACTCCATGGCGGTCTTTGCGAACACCGCCGTGGACCGGATCGTGCCTAACCAGGAACCCGGTCAGGGCCTGGATGTCACGGTGGAGACGTTCTACGAGTGGGTCATCGACCGGAGCGCCTTCGGCGACGCGGCGCCGGTGATTCCGGGTGCCACGTTCGTGGACGACCTCTCGCCCTACATCGAACGGAAGCTCTTTACCGTAAACACCGGACACGCGTCCGCGGCGTACCTTGGGTTCGAGGCAGGCCTGGAGAAGATCTCCGATGCCATGGCCGACCAGGACGTTGCAGAGGACGTCCGGGCGGTATTGGAGGAAACCAAGCAGCTGCTCGTGGCCAAGCACGGCTTCAACAACGAGGAGCAGGAAGCCTACGTCCAGAAGATCCTGGTCCGGTTCTCCAACCCGCACCTGCCGGACACTGTGACCCGCGTGGGCCGCGCGCCGATGCGGAAACTCAGCCGGCACGAGCGGTTCATCGGGCCGGCTGCTGAGTTGGCCGAGCGCGGGATTATGCCGGAGGCCCTGCTGGGCGCCATTGCCGCGGCCCTCCGCTTCAACGACCCCGCCGATGCCGAGGCCACCGAACTTGCGCAGATCCTGGCGTCCTCATCGCCTGCGGATGCCACCGCCAGGATCACCGGGCTGGCGCCCGAGCACCCGCTGTTCGCGCCAGTGTCCACGTTGGTGGAGGAGCGCCAGGCGGAAGGGGCAAAGGCCCCGGCCTAAACGCCCCAGCCCCCACCCCACCCGGAACGCCCTCTCACTTAATGCGGGTTTTTCGGCAACCCTCTCGCAGCTAACGCGGGTCCTTGGGGAACCCTCTCGCACCAAACTACGACGCCGGCACTCACCCGAGTGCCGGCCTCGTGCGTTGTGATCCCTCTCACAATTTGTCAACTAGTGGCTTTACGTTTTGAAGTTAGCCTTACCTTACTTATAAAGTGCAGGGACATTAGGCAACAAACACGTGACGTTATTAGCGGAGTGGAGATTGACGTGAACAAAAAGCTTTCGAGCTACCTGGGGGCACTGGCTGCGGGAGTTGCGCTTCTGACGATGACTGCGTGCGGCGGAACCGCCACGGCAACTCCCGCCTCCGAGGGCACCGCCAGCATCACGGTGGAACACGCCCAGGGCAGCACTGCCAACGTGCCGGTCAATCCGGAAAAGGTTTTCACGTTCGACCTCGGCGTCCTGGACACCCTTGATGCGCTCGGCGTGGAGCCTGCCGGCGTTCCCGAGGCCAGCTACCCCGCGTCGCTCGCCAAGTATGTGGACGCGAAGTTCGAGAAAATCGGCTCGCTGAAGGAACCCGATTTCGAAGCCGTGAGCGCCGGCGCCCCGGACCTGATCATCATCTCGGGCCGCACCGCGGGCGCCTACGAGGAACTGAGCAAGATCGCCCCCACCATCGACCTGTCCATCGATGCCGCGAACCCGATGGAAAGCTTCAAGGACCAGACCAAGAAGCTGGGCACCATCTTCAACAAAACAGCGGACGTGGACGCGAAGCTGGCGGGGGTTGACGCCACCATCGCCGCAACCAAGGCCAAGGCCGCTGATGCCGGCAAGGGCCTCATCGTCCTGACCTCCGGCGGCGAGGTAACCGCCTACGGCGCCGGCTCCCGCTTCGGCATCATCCACGACGTGCTGGGCGTGCCCACCGCGGCCGACGTCAAGGCCGAGGGCAGCCACGGCGAGTCAGTGTCCTTCGAATACATCAAGCAGGTCAACCCCGATCTGCTTTACGTTATCAACCGCGACACCGCCATCGGCTCCGAAGCCGCCGCCGCCAACCCGGTGCTGGACAACGAACTGGTCAAGTCGACCAACGCCGCGAAAAACAACAAAATCATCAGCCTGGACCCCGCCGCCTGGTACACCGTGGGCTACGGACTGAACAACGTCCAGGCAATGGTTGAAGCTGTTGCCGATTCGGTGGCCTGAGTCCTCCACAACGACCGAACACTTAGAGACTGACCAAGCATTGACAGCGACAGCCACGCGGACCAGCGCGCCCGTGAGCCGCAGCAGGTCCCGCGAGTACGCGGGGCTGGCTGCGGCTGCCGCCGTGGTGCTGGCCCTCGCCACCGTCAGCATGTTCGTTGGGGTCAGTGACGTGTCCTTGCCCGGGCTGCTGGCAGGTGACCCGGCCGCCGTCGAGATTTTCTGGGTATCCCGCGTCCCCCGCACACTGGCCGTGATCCTCGCTGGAATGTCGGTGGCCGTGGCGGGTCTGATCATGCAGCTGATGGCCCGGAACCGTTTTGTAGAGCCCTCCACCGTGGGCACCGTCGAATCCGCCACGCTGGGCATCCTGGTGGTCACCGTTCTTATCCCGACGGCGCCGATCCTCCTTCGAATGGGCGTCGCCAGTGTTTTCGCCGTCTTAGGCACGGCGCTGTTCCTGGCCATCCTGCGGCGCCTGCCCACCCGGAACACCCTCCTGATCCCGCTGGTGGGCATCATGCTGGGCGGGGTCATTGGCGCCGTCACCACCTTCTTCGCCTACCGCTACGACTTGCTGCAGACCCTGAGTAACTGGATGATCGGGGATTTCTCCGGGGTGCTCCGCGGGCGCTATGAGCTGCTGTGGATTGTGGCCGCCCTGATGCTCGTGGGGCTGCTGGCCGCCGACCGGTTCACCGTGGCCGGCATGGGGGAGGACTTCACCACCAACCTCGGCCTCAACTACAACCGCACCATGCGGCTGGGACTGGTCATCGTCTCGCTGATCTCCGCAGTGGTGGTGACCACCGTGGGCGCAGTGCCTTTCCTCGGCCTGGTGGTGACCAATATCGTCTCCCTCCTGTTCGGTGACAACCTGCGCCGCGCCGTGCCCTGGACTGCACTTTTCGGGGCAGGATTTGTGCTGGTCTGCGACATCATCGGCCGGACCATCCGCTACCCCTACGAGGTTCCCGTGGGCATGGTGATGGCAGTGGTGGGCGCCATCCTGTTCCTCGTCCTGGTCCTGAGGAAACGCAATGCCTGAACCCGCCGCATCCACGCTTGATACGTCCACCCCGAAACCCGCCGCGCTCAAGCCGCTCGCACGCCTGCGGGCCGGCATCCGGAACGCCCCGCCAAAGCTGGTGATCGGCATCCTGCTCGCCGCCACCATCGCCGCCGTCGCCTTCTTCCTGTTCAGCGACCTCAAAGGCAACGTGGGCTACGTGCTGCCGCGGCGGGCCCTGAAGGTAGCCGCGATGCTGCTGGTGGCCGTGGCGGTGGGTGTTTCCACGCTGCTCTTCCAGACCGTCACCGCCAACAGGATCCTGACGCCGTCCATCATGGGCTTCGATTCGCTCTACATCCTGGTGCAGACGGCGCTCGTGTTCACCGTGAGTGCCGCGGCAGTGACCGCTGCGCCGCCCACCGTGCAGTTCGGCGTCGAAGTTGTCCTGATGGTGGCCTTTAGCGCCCTGCTGTACCGCTGGATGTTCACCGGCGCCACCCGGTCCCTGCACCTTTTGCTGCTCGTGGGCATCATCCTGGGCAGCCTGTTCCGGGGGTTCTCGTCGCTGCTGCAGCGGCTGATGGAGCCTAGCGAGTTCATCATCCTGCAGGACCTCTTCTTTGCAAGCTTCAACAACGTGGATCCTGCCCTGCTGGGCGTCTCCGCGGTGGTCATTGCCGGCGTCTGTGTGGGTGTGTGGCGTGCCCGGCACACGCTGGACGTCCTGGCTCTGGGCCGCGAACTGGCGATCAACGTGGGGGTGGATCACCGCCGCGTGGTCATGCGGATCCTGCTGGCCTGTTCGCTGCTGGTGGCCGTGTCCACCGCCCTCGTGGGGCCCGTGACTTTTTTCGGACTGCTGGTGGTCAGCCTCGGTTACCAGCTCTGCCGCGGCTTCAACCACGCCCGGCTGCTCCCCATCGTGGTGCTGATCGGTGCCGTGGCCCTGGTGGGCGGGCAGCTGATCCTGGAACGGGTCTTCGGCTTCGCCACCGCGCTGAGCGTGGTCATCGAGTTCGCCGGCGGCATCCTTTTCCTCTACCTCCTGCTGAAAGGCTCGCTGAAATGATTGACGTCCGGAACGTCTCCAAGAGTTATGGCGGCCAGCAGGTCCTCGACGACGTCACTTGCGTGATTCCCCGCGGCGGCATCACGTCCATCATCGGGCCCAACGGCGCCGGCAAGTCCACGCTGCTGTCGCTGATCAGCCGGCTCCAGCCGCTGGAAACCGGCGCCGTGACGGTTGCCGGGCTGGATATCGCGGCGACGCCCAGCCGAGACCTGGCCCGGACCATGGCGATCCTCCGCCAGGAAAACCACTTGACCATGCGGCTGACAGTCCGCGACCTGGTGGCGTTCGGCCGGTTCCCGCATTCGGGCGGCCGCCCCACCGTGGAGGACCTTGCCAAGGTAGAGGAGGCCATCGCGCACCTGGACCTGAGCGCCATGGCGGACAAGTTCGTGGACGAGCTCTCCGGGGGCCAGCGGCAGCGCGCCTACATCGCCATGGTCCTGGCGCAGGACACCGAATACCTGCTCCTGGACGAGCCGCTGAACAACCTGGACATGAAGCACTCGGTGGAGATGATGCGGCTGCTGCGCCGGCTGGCCGACGAGCTGGGCAAAACCATCGTTCTGGTGGTCCACGACATCAACTTCGCGTCCTGCTACTCGGACACTATCCTCGCCATGAAGAACGGCCGCCTTATCCACCAGGGGAGCCCTGCGCAGATCATGCAGGCCGCCATGCTGCACGACGTCTACGACATCGACATCCGGATCGAGGAGATCGACGGCAACCGCATCGGCGTCTACTTCGCCTGACCCAAACGCTCTCTCACTTAACGCGGGTTTTTCGGCAACGCTCTCGCACCTGATGTGCGTTTGCGGAAACGCCCTCGCACTTAAACGCGCGACGGCGGCACTTCCCCTGAGTGCCGACGTCGGGCGTCTTACGGGGCTGAAGCGGCCGCCTACTCTGTTGGCGGCGGAGCGTCGATTAGTGCGTGCGTCCTCGGCGGCAGTGCCGTATCAAGATGGCGCATGACCAGCGACGCAGCGATCAGGGCGGCAGAAAACGGCAGGAAGAACAACGTGACGAGCTGGAAAAGGGTCTGGAAGACTATGCCCAGCGCCTGTGAGTAGGCCGGTCCAAACATCAGCGACTGCATGATTTGGGGAGCCAGGATGACCGAGAACGCACCGATGGCACCCACGATAATTCCTGCCCGCAGAGTTTTCCTTGGCAATCCAGAGACCACGTTCTGATCCATTCCAGGCCCTCCCCCATTGAGTGACTTGTGCCAACGCCGGCTCCTCAGCCAAACACGGGCCGGGCCGGATCACAAGGACCGCGTGCGCCAGAAACGGCAAACCCTCTCCCGCCAGTCGGTGGGAGAGGGTTTGCCGAAAACCCACATTAAGTGAGAGAGCGTTGCCCGAAAACCCACACTAAGTGAGAGAGCGTCCGGGGTGGGGGTAGGGGTATGGTCAGGCGGGCTGGTTGGCGGCGGCGGAGGTTTCGGCGTCGGCCATTGCCTTCCACTCGGCCACCCGGGCCTGGTGCAGCGGCGTCCTCCGGACCATGGCGTACGCCACGCCGAGTACTGCGAACCAGACCGGGGTCACCAGCAGCGCCGTCAGCGTGTCCGGCTGTGTTGTGAGCGCCCAGAGCAGGAAGGCGAAGAACGCGAAGACAACCCACACCATCGGAATCCCGCCGGGCATCTTGAACGCGGATGACTTGGCCAGTTCCGGCCGGCGCCTCCGGAACGCCAGGTAGCTGGCCAGGATGATGGACCACACGAACATGAAGCAGACGGCGGAGACGGTGGTGACCATGTCGAACGCCACGCCAACGTCCTTGCCCGCGTAGAGCAGGGCTACGCCGGCGAGCAGAAGCACACAGGACAGGAACAGGGCGTTCTGCGGAACCTTGCGGCTGGAAAGGCGGCCGAAAAGCTTGGGGGCGTCGCCGTCCTGGGCCAGCCCGAACACCATGCGCGAGGTGGAGTAGATCCCCGAGTTGGCGGAGGACATCGCGGACGTCAGCACCACCAGGTTGACCACCATCGCGGCCATGCCCAACCCGGCGAGGGAGAACATGCCGATGAAGGGGCTGTGGCCGGCCTGGAACTCGGTCCACGGTGTGACGGACATCAGGATGATGAGGGCGCCTACGTAGAAGAGCATCACGCGCAGGGGAATGGCGTTGATTGCGCGGGGAAGGTTGTGCTCCGGGTTCTTGGTTTCGGCTGCGGCGGTGCCTACGAGCTCAATACCCACGAACGCGAAGACGGCGATCTGGAAGCCGGCCACGAAGCCCATGAACTCCTTGGGGAAGAACCCGCCATGGCTCCACAGGTTGGTGAAGCTCGCTGTGCCGGCGTTGGAGGTGAAGCCGGTGAAGATCATCACCAGGCCAACGACGATCAGGGCCACGATGGCAACGATCTTGATGAGGGCGAACCAGAACTCCGTCTCACCAAACGCTTTGACGGTGGGCAGGTTGAGCAGCAGCAGGATCACGATGGTGGCGACGCCGGGGATCCACAGCTGGACGCCGGGCCACAGTTCGTTGGCGTAGCCGGCTATGGCAATCACGTCGGCGACTCCCGTCACCACCCAGCAGAACCAGTAGGTCCAGCCGGTGAAAAAGCCGGCCCAGGGGCCCAGCAGATCGCCGGCGAAGTCGCTGAAGGACTTGTAGTTCAGGTTGGACAGCAGCAGTTGGCCCATGGCGCGCATGACGAAAAACAGCATGAAGCCGATGATCATGTACACAAAGATCACGGAGGGGCCGGCCACGGAAATGGTCTTGCCGGAGCCCATGAACAGGCCGGTGCCAATCGCACCGCCGATGGCCAGGAGCTGGATGTGCCGGTTGCTCAGCGAACGTGAAAGGTGGGGCTCGCTGTCCCGGCTGGAGGCAGTTCTCTGCCCCGTGGTTGTCTGGTCAGACATGTGCAAAATCCTTCGAGTGGTCCGCCGGTAAGGGTGACGGCGGTTACAAAATCAGCTTTACCACCGTACACCGGCGGCTGTGGAATGCTGGCGGCGTGACCCGGAACCCAGATGCGCCCACCTTTTTGCTGACCGCCGACGTCGACGGCGGGACCTTCCGCCTCCGCCTCGCCTCACCCGCGGACCTGCCCGCCATTGTTGCCCTGCTGGCAGATGATGCCATGGGCACCACCCGTGAACAGGGCCAGGACATGAGGCCGTACGAGCAGGCCTTCGCAGCGATCGATGCAGACCCGTCCCATCTGCTGGTCGTCGGGGAGTTGGTGCCGGCCGGTGCGGTTGCGCACGGGACAATTGCACCCGGCACCGTGGAAGGTCCCGTGGTGGCCACGTTCCAGCTGAGTTTCCTGCCAGGCATCTCCCGGCAGGGGGCTTGGCGCTCGCAGATTGAGGCCGTTCGCGTTGATGCGAACCTCCGCGGCCAAGGCATCGGGAACCTGATCGTGCGGTGGGCAATCGACGAGTCCCGGCGTCGTGGTTGCACGCTGATGCAGCTGACCACGCACAAGTCGCGCACGGCCGCCCACCGGTTCTACGAGCGCCTGGGCTTTGATGCGAGCCACGAGGGCATGAAGCTCACGCTCTGACCGGGGCGGAATACGGCCCGGCGGCTCTCGCCGCCTCTTGACGCTTTGGGGCGCCCGGCGTAGACAAGGCCCTATCTATCCATTCGCAGTCCGCCCTTGTGGGTGGGCCTGCACGACAAGGGAGTCGTTATGGCGGTCGCAATAGTCATGGAGTTCGAGGGCACGAGTCTTGAACAGTATGACCAGGTCAACAGGTTGATGGGGCTCACCCCGGGCGGAGCCGGGCCGGAGGGATCCATCTCGCATTGGGCCACGATGACGGACAAAGGCCTGCAGGTCACGGACGTCTGGGAGAGTCGTGAGAAGTTCGATGCCTTTGCCCGGGACAAGATGGGCCCGCTCACGGCGGAGGCCGGTTTTGCCGGTCCGCCGAAGATGACTTTCCACGAGGTGCACAACTACTTCACCGTCGGCAACGGCGCCTGAAACAGTCCGACGGCGCGTGGTTGCCTCAGCAGCCACGCGCCGCTGCGCGTCAAGTGAGAGAGCGTCGCCAAAAAACGCGCATTAAGTGAGAGAGCGTCGGAGGGGGCCCGGGGGAGGGGGATGGGGGCGCTAGGCCTTCTTGGAACCCTTGGGCACAAACAGCGTCTCGGCCTGCTCGAGGGACATCCCGTTGGTCTCCGGCACCTTGAACATCACAAAGAAGAAGGACGCCGCGGCGAACAGCGCGTACATGGCGTAGGTCAGGGGCAGCGACGCGGCCGCCATGACGGGGAAGCTGAGGGTGATGGCAAAGTTGGCCACCCACTGCGCGGCGGCGGCCAGGCCAAGGGCGCGGGCGCGGATCCGGGACGGGAAAATCTCGCCCAGCAGGACCCACACCAAGGGTCCCCAGGAGGCGCCGAAGCTGACCACAAAAACGTTGGCGGCCACGAGGGCAACCGGACCCCAGGCCCCGGGGAGTGAGATCTCCGAGCCGGAACCCACGGCCGAGGAGAAGGCCAGCGCCATGGTGCCCAGCGAAACCGCCATACCAATGGACCCGGCGAGGAGAATGGGCCGGCGGCCAATCCGGTCCACCAGGGCGATGGCCACCAGGGTAACCAGGATGTTGGTGATGGAGGTGGCCACGGAAATGGTGAGTGAGTCCTTCTCCTGGAAACCCACGGCCTTCCACAGGGTGGTGGAGTAGTAAAAAATCACGTTGATGCCCACGAACTGCTGCAGGACAGAGAGGATGATGCCCACCCAGACCACGGCCTGCAGGCCGAACGTCTTGCCGCGCAGTGAACCTTTCTGGCCGGCCACCTTGTCCTCTTCGATGGCATCCTGGATCTCGCGGATGTGCCGGTCAGTGTCCTCGGACGGGGCAATGGAGTCGAAGACTTTGCGGGCTTCGTCCTCCTTGCCCTGGAACACCAGGAACCGCGGGGACTCGGGGAGCGTGTAGGCGATCACGCCGTAAACGACGGCAGGAACAGCGGCAGCGAGGAACATCCAGCGCCAGGCTTCCATGCCCAGCCAGAGCGCCTGGTCCGCGCCGCCGGCACTGGTGGCAAAGAGCGCATCGGACAGCAGTGCGGCGAAGATACCCGTGGTGATGGCCAGCTGCTGCAGCGAGGCCAGCCTGCCCCGGACCTGCCGCGGGGAAATCTCGGAAATGTAGGCCGGCGCGATCACCGATGCCAGGCCGATGCCCAGGCCGCCCACCAGGCGCCAGAAGATCAGGTCCCAGATTCCGAACGCGAAGCCCGTCCCGATCGCGCTGATCAGGAAGAGCAAAGCGCCGATCTTCATCGCGGGGATGCGGCCGTAGCGGTCAGCGACCTTGCCGGCCAGGAAAGCGCCGGCGGCGCAGCCCAGCAGGGCGATGGCCACTGCGAAGCCGGTGACGGCCTCGGAGAGGGCGAACTCATCCTTGATGGCATCAACGGCGCCGTTCACCACGGAGGAGTCGAAGCCGAACAGGAAGCCGCCCACCGCCCCTGCGAGTGCCAGCCAGATCACCCGCTGCGGTATTTTGGCGGTTGTCTGCTCCTGGGCGGTGGGCATGATGCTCCCTGGGTTTGGGGGTGGGTGGCTGCGGTGCGGACGTCGTCGGCTGCGGTACCGGCTCGGATGACCGGCGCACGCGCGCTAAACAGTGTGGCACGCCACCGCCCAACGTTCCACTCAGAAACCCCCGCGGGGGCACACAAAAGACGACGACGGCGGGCGGCCCGCCGTCGTCGTCTTCAGTTCCGGAACCGCGCACTCAGCGCACCGGACTCAGTGGGCTGCCACCGCAGCTGCGTCTGCCCGCGGGGCCGCTTTCGGGTCCGTCAGCTTCTTGTTCGGCAGCGCGAAGCTGATGAGGAAAGCGATGCCCGTAAGAACGGCTGCGGTGATCATAACGGCGTCGATCGCGTAGGCGAAGCCCTCAGTGATGGGACGGGTGAGCACGCTGTTGGCCGTGTGCAACCAGCTGGTGTCGTT
This sequence comes from Arthrobacter sp. BF1, assembly GCF_056680215.1. Lineage (NCBI taxonomy): Bacteria > Bacillati > Actinomycetota > Actinomycetes > Micrococcales > Micrococcaceae > Arthrobacter > Arthrobacter sp. BF1. The sequence continues at coordinate 4,116,245 of NZ_CM155271.1, read as the reverse complement.
CAGCGAGTCGTTCGACGCGCCGTTCTGGAAGAACTCGTACAGCTTGGCGTTGGCCGGGTCCGCCGCCACAGCCGGGTCCTTGAGAACGGCCTGGTAGTCGGCGCTGGACATGGCCGACTTCATGCTGTCCGCAATCCGGCTTGCCGCAAGGCTGAACAACATGGAGATGAACACGGCAGTACCCACCGCACCGCCCATGGACCGGAAGAACGCTGCGGACGAGGTGCCCACGCCCATGTCCTTCGGCGGCACGGAAACCTGCATGGCCAAGGTAAGGGGCTGCATGCAGAAACCCAGTCCCATGCCAAAGAACACCGCGATCACGCCCGGAACCCAGAGGCCGGTGTCCACCCCGAGGGACAGGCCCATCGTCACGGCGGCAACGGTAAGAATGCCCGTGCCCATGATGGGGAAGATCCGGTACGTGCCCGACGCCGAGATGGTGCGTCCGGCGGTAATGGAACCTGTCAGGATGCCCACGGTGAAGGTGATCATCATGAGCCCCGCCTCGGTGGGCGTCAGTCCCTTGACCAGCTGCAGGTACATCGGAAGCATGGCGATAGCACCGAACATCCCAATGCCGATGATGAAGTTCAGCAGCGAGGACAGCCCGAACGTGGTGTTCCGGAAGAGCCGGAGCGGGATAAGGGCGTAGTCCCCGGCGCGCTTTTCGGCCAGCAGGAACCAGATGATGCCCGCAACGCCCAGTCCGTAGCAGAGGAAGGAGTTCAGGGATGCCCAGCCCCAGCTGCGGCCCTGTTCGGCAACCAGCAGCAGCGGCACAATGGCGAGCGTGATGGCCGCCGCACCCCAGTAGTCGATCTTCTGCTTCACGTGTTTGGCCGGCAGGTGCAGGAACAGGAACACCACGGTCAGGGCAGCCAGCCCAATGGGCAGGTTGATGAAGAATACCCAGCGCCAGCCGTCAAAGCCGAGGATGTTGGCGGAGCCGGCGAACGCGCCGCCCACCACGGGGCCAAGAACTGAGGAGATGCCGAACACCGACATGAAATAGCCCTGGTATTTGGCCCGGTCCTTCAGGGACACAATGTCGCCGATGATGGTCAGCGCGAGGGCCAGCAGACCGCCCGCGCCGAGGCCCTGCACGCCGCGGGCGATGGCCAGTTCCGTCATCGAGTGCACCGAGCCCGCGTACAGCGAACCGGCCAGGAAAATCACGATGGCGGTCAGGTACAGCGGGCGGCGGCCGAAGATGTCGCTCAGCTTGCCGTAGAGCGGTGTGCTGACGGTGGACGTGATCAGGTACGCCGTAGTGGCCCACGCCTGCAGGGACAGCCCGTCGAGGTCGTTGGCGATGGTGTAGATCGAGGTGGACACGATGGTCTGGTCAAGGGAGGCCAGGAACATGCCCAGCATCAGACCCACCATCACGGTGACGACCTGACGCTGGGTCAGGGTTTCGCCGGCGGCACGCACAGCGGAAGTTTTGGACATGGCTTCTCCAGGGAAGGAAATGGGTGATTAAGCTTGATAGTTGCTTTCAGTAACTATGTTACTTCCCTGATTGTTCCCGGGAGCCCGATATTTCCTGTCCGGGCGAATCCATCGGCGAGATCTCCGCGCTAAGCCGGCGCCACAGCGCCGAGATCTCGCCTCTCGAGGCAGGCGCGCTTAACGCTCCACGAGGATGCCGTCCGGATCGCACCAGACGGTGACGCCGGAACGGAACGTCACGCCGTCGATCACCACATCCACATCAACCTCGCCGGCGCTCGCCTTGGCGCTCTTGCGCGGATTGCTGCCCAGCGCCTTGACGCCGAGGTCCAGCCCCGCGATCGCCTCACGGTCGCGGATGGCGCCGTTGATGACGACGCCGGCCCACCCGCTGGCGACGGCGCTCTCGGCGATCATGTCCCCCATCAGGGCGGTGCCCAGGGAGCCGCCGCCGTCCACCACCAGGACCGCACCGTTGCCCGGCGTGGCCAGGGTGGACTTCACCAGGCCGTTGTCCTGGAAGCAACGGATGGTCCGGACCGGTCCGCTGAAGTGGGAACGCCCGCCCAAGGACTGGAACTGCAGGGACACGGAGGCGAGTTCGTCGCCGCGTTCGTCGTACAGGTCGGCTGTGTTGACCGTGTGGTTGGGGCTCGGTGCGGGTGCGTTCATTGCATCTCCAAATGTCCGGTGTGTCATGTGCGGGACGCCCCGCTGCCGCGTACGACATATGACAAGCGGGGAGATGAAGCCCACGATAGTCTGATTTTCAGCATCACCAACCGTTCCAGGGGGAACCTGCCATGAGCCTGCCCGACACACCCGCTGTACCGGATCCAGGCACAGCTTCGGATCCCGGCCCGGCGTTGGATCCAAGAACTGAGTTGGATCCCAGCCCCGCAGCGGACCGGGCTACAGCGGAAAGTCCGACGGCGGCGCTCGCCGAGCCGACGCAGAAGGTCACCGCGCGCTGGGTGACCGGGCTGGTGCTGGTGAACGTTGGCATCAACGCCGCGTTCTTCGGGCCCATCAATATCTTCATCGCCCAGCAGGCCATTGGCATCGACGAGGCCAACAAGGAAGCCATCGCTTCCCTTGTACTTGGGTGCGGCGCCGCCGTATCCCTGGTGGCCAATCCGCTCTTCGGGGCGCTGTCCGACCGGACAGTCTCGGGTTTCGGCCGGCGTTCCCCCTGGGTCCTGGCCGGTGCAATCCTGGCCACGGCAGCGTTGCTGGCGATGTCCGGAGCCACCGCCGTTGCCCTCATGGTCCTGTTCTGGTGCCTGGTCCAGCTGGGCGCCAACGCCGCCTATGCCGCCATCACCGCCGCCATCCCGGACCGGGTGCCGGTGCTGCAGCGCGGCGGGGTGGGGGGACTGGCGGCCTTGGGCCAGACGGCGGGCATCCTCCTGGGCGCAGTCTTCGGGGCGGTTGTCTCGGGAAACTTCATGGTGGGGTACACGATGTGTGCGGCCGCCCTGCTGTTCTCCGTGGCGCCGTACCTGTTCCACCGGAATGACCCGCCGCTGCCCAGGGAGCTCCGGCCGCCGTTCTCGTGGGGCAGCTTCCTCCGTGGCTTCTGGATCAGCCCGGCCCGCCACCCGGACTTCGCCTGGGCCTGGCTCACCCGCTTCCTGGTCAACGTCTGCAACCAGCTGACCATTGTGTACCTGATCTTTTTCCTCGGAGACGTCCTCAAGCTTGAGAACCCGGCGCTGGGAGTTCTGATCCTGACCGGCATTTATGCGGTGTTGGTGATGGTTACTGCGGTGATTGCGGGGCCGTGGAGCGACCGGGTGGGCAAGCGCAAGCCCTTCGTGATCGCCTCCTCCGCCATGATCGCCATGGCAGGCCTCACGATGGCGTTCTTCCCCGTGTGGACCGGCGCCCTGGTGGGGGCCGGCATCCTGGGTATCGGCTTCGGCGCCTACCAGGCCGTTGATTTTGCGCTGCTGACGCAGGTGCTGCCGCAGGCCGCGGACCGTGGCAAGGATATGGGGGTCATTAACGTGGCCGCCTCGCTGCCGCAGGTGTTCGCGACCGGCCTCGCTTTCCTCGCGGTGACGCACTTCGGCGGGTACGTCACGCTGTTCATTACGGCCGCCGTGATCGGCCTGCTCGGCGCCGTGTTCGTGGTCAAGATCAAGGGCGTGGACTAAGCCGCCAACGCCGCGTGCCGTATAGTTGAGGCGGACTGCAAGGCGGCCGGGATGGGGATCGGACCGCCGCTGCACCGTAAATTCTCTACCCCGGAATGCTGATGCCCGAGACCCTTCCCGACCATCCGCCCATGGCCGCCCGGCCCTCCACCCCACGCCAGAGGCTGCGCTATGCACGCGTCCTCGAATCCGCCGGAGGGTTTGCCCGCAAGGGGCTGGAATCCGTAGACCTCGCGGAAATCTCGGAAAAGTCCGGTGTCCCCCTGGGTACCGTGTACCGGTATTTCCCCTCGCCTACCCACCTCATGCTGTCCCTGTACCGCCAGCAGCTGGATGAGCTACAGGCGAGGGTGCGCACCTCGGCTGCCAGCTTCGGGGGGCGGGCCCTCACGGGCGTGGTCATGGAGATTTTCCATATGCGGGTCATGCAGCCGGCGGTCGAACAGTGCCTGACCCGCGGCGTGTACCTCAAGGGCCTGGACACCACCGATCTCCTGCAGGAGATCGACGACCTGAGCGAAAGGGCGGTAGCCGCCGCTTCCGACGACACCGTGGCGGCCCGGGTGCTCCTGCTGACGGTCACTGGTCTGGTCCAGTCCGTCCGCAACCGCCGCCTGTCCCTGTTCGAGGCCGAAGAGGACCTGAAGAAGGCCTGCACCCTGCTCGCCCCGGTAACGCCGAACGCGCGGGCCGCCCACAGATCGGCGTAACTGGTCTAGACCAATGATCGACTAAATACGTCTTTATGGCGTGATGTGGATCACCTTTAAGCGTCCTAAATCGATTTAGCTCGTCGGCAACAACCGTGTGCGGCCGTTTTCGCCATGGACGCTGTTTACTATGGCAATACCGGAGTGGCTGGCAACCCGCAGCTGCAAGGACTTCACCCCGGACCCGTCACCCTTGGGTCCGCGAAGTGCCGAACCCCACCATCTTGAGCCTCCCTGCGCTTGAGCCATTCTGCGCCGTGAGCCCACGGCTAGCCCCAGGAGACAACGAAGTGTCCATTGACGCAATTGCACCGACCGACAATTCAGCAGCCACAGCCCTGACCGAAGCGGAGATCTTCGATGCCCACCAGGGCGGCAAACTCTCGGTTACCAGCACCGTCCCGCTGTCGAACAAGCGCGACCTTTCCATCGCGTACACCCCCGGTGTGGCCGAGGTCAGCCGTGCCATCCATAACAACCCGGAGCTCGCCAAGACCCTTACCTGGGCGCAGCGCCTGGTGGTAGTGGTCAGCGACGGCACCGCGGTGCTTGGCCTGGGCAACATCGGCGCCAGTGCGTCGCTGCCCGTCATGGAGGGCAAGTCCGCCCTCTTCAAGACGTTCGGCGAACTGGATTCCATTCCCCTGGTCCTGAACACCACGGACGTCGACGAGATCGTGGAAACCCTGGTACGGCTCCGCCCCAGCTTCGGCGCCGTGAACCTCGAGGACATCTCCGCCCCGCGGTGCTTCGAGCTGGAGGAGAAGCTCATCGAGGCGCTGGACTGCCCGGTCATGCACGATGACCAGCACGGCACGGCGGTGGTGGCCCTCGCCGCACTGACGAACGCCGCCAAGGTCACCGGCCGCGAACTCGCCGGCCTCCGCGTCGTTGTTTCCGGCGCAGGTGCAGCAGGCATCGCCGTCGCCGAAATCCTGCTCGCCGCAGGGATCGAGGACGTTGTCCTGCTCGACTCCAAGGGAGTCATCAACCGCGACCGGGCGGACATCGCTGCCGACCCGCAGAGCAAGAAGTCCGAGATGGCCCAGCGCAGCAACCCGCGCGGCATCACCGGCGGACCGGGCGAAGCGCTGCTCGGTGCGGACGTGTTCATCGGGGTTTCCTCATCCAAGCTGGACGAGGCGCACCTGAAGCTGATGAACGCCGAATCCATCGTGTTCGCCCTCTCCAACCCGGACCCCGAAGTCCTTCCCGAGGTGGCCACCAAGTACGCCGCCGTTGTGGCCACCGGCCGCAGCGACTTCCCCAACCAGATCAACAACGTCCTGGCATTCCCCGGAATCTTCCGCGGCGCGCTGGACGCCGGCGCCCGCCGGATTACGCCGGCCATGAAGCTGGCTGCGGCCCGCGCCATCGCCGAACTCGCCGAAGCCGATCTCTCGGTGGACTACATCGTGCCCAGCCCGCTGGACCCGCGCGTTGCCCCGGCGGTAACGGCCGCCGTCGCCGCCGCTGTGGAAACTGAGTAACCTCCGCCGCGACACACTGCCATAACGCCCGACGGCGGTGCCTCCCTTTCTAAGGGGAGGCACCGCCGTCGGGGGTTAAGGCGCGCGGCGAGCCTGGGAGGCGGGTTCCGGTAGCCTGACCGGGCCACCCTAAACTGGGGCTCATGAACTCCGAAACCGTTGTAAGCATCCTCTGTGGCGTCGCCATCCTCGTGGGGGTGGCCGGCACCATCATCCCGGTGCTGCCGGGCAGCTTCCTGATCGGCCTGAGCCTGCTGGCATGGGCCATCTGGGGCGGTGCCGGAACACTGGGCTGGGTGATCTTCGCGGTGGGAATGGTTTTTGTGGTCGCCGGCATGTCGGCCAGTGCGGTGCTGACCGGCCGGAAGCTCAAGCAACACGGCATCCCCAGCCGGAGCGTGGTGGTGGGCCTGGTTGCAGGCGTGATCGGGATGTTCATCATTCCCGTGGTGGGGCTTTTCGTCGGCTTCGCCGCCGGCCTGCTGCTCAGTGAACTGAGCCGCACGCGGGAGATCCATACCGCAACCAGGACCAGCTGGGCCGCCCTGAAAGCCACGGGCCTGGGTATGCTCGCGGAGTTCGGCCTGGCCTGTTTGGCGGCCAGCACCTGGGTGATCGGACTCTGGATTGCAGCGGCCACCTAGCATTGCCAGGTAGGCCACCACGCCGGGGTGACACGTAGCATGGAGAGATGACCTTGGGGGATGCCAGAGGACCGATCTATCGGGATACCCGTGACCTGACCCCGTTCGGGAATGTCCAGCTGCAGACGCCCGTCCGGGAACTCGCAGGCAGTGTGGGCGGGCTGATCCATGGTGTGCTGGGCGGGCGGGACGCGGCGCTCCTGGCCGTGGACGGCGAGGTCCCCAGGCTCAAGCGGATGCCGGGCAAGGCGGTTAGGGCAGTCCATGAGGCCATCTTCAACAGCAAGGAACCCGAACGGCTCATCGTCCTGGGCCGCACCTACCCCGGCTGGGCCGGGCTCTGTTCCGTCATCGCCGGCCTCCTGGCCTACCAGCATGGCGGCTACCTGCGCGCTTCCGAGCTCCTGCAGCGGGGCCTTTCCATCAGGAACGACGACGACGCCAACCAGTACGCGGCTACGTATCTGACGCGTGTGGTCACCCGGGTGGAGGTCGCCGAACGCGTCGAAGTCCCCGTGCTGTTCGGTCAGGAGTCCGTCTTCCTGGCGCTGTCGCATTCCCTGCGGGAAACGGGCCAGCTGGAAGCGGCGCTGCAGACCGTAACGGGGTTGCCGCCGTCGTTGCCGTCCGCCCTGGCCCGCTGCGCGCTGGCGTTCTCGCTGGGACGGGACAAGGAGGTGGTGATCTGGACCGAGGGGCTGCTGAATTCCGATGACTTGTCGGCCGCGTTGCTGCTGCTCCGCGGGCGTGCATTGCGCCGGCTCGGCGCCCACTCGAAGGCGCAGGAGGCTCTCCAGGAGGTGCTCCGCCGTCGTAAAACGGACGCAGTGCTCCGCAACGATGCCCTGACGGACCGCGCCCTGCTGGTGCTGGATAACGGCCGGAGGTCCCTCAATCCGCGGGACTGGCTTCGGGGCAGGCCGGCAGAGCTGGAAACCTTCGAGGTTATCCGCAAGGACGTGGACGAGCGCAGGCTGTGGGAGCAGGAGTGGGAAAACCTGGACGGAAAATAGGCGTCGGGCCGCTGGCGCCTTGTGGGGCTGCCCGTGCCGGGGTACAACGGAGGCATGAGCGACGCAGCCAGGCGCTGGATGGAAAAGTACATTGCGGCGTGGGCCAGCAACGAGCCCGACGACATCCGGGCGCTGTTCACCGAAGAAGCCGTCTACGCCACCCGGCCGCAGGACAAGGATCCATGGCGGGGCCGCGAGCAAATTGTGGATCGCTGGCTGACGGCGCGGGACGACGCCGACGAATGGACCTTTGACTGGACCCTGTTGGGCACCGACGGTGGGCTGGCCTTTGTGCAGGGCTTCACGCATTACCTGGGTGACCGGCCCAGCTATGACAACCTGTGGGTGATCCGGTTAGAGCCCGACGGGCGCGCGTCCGAGTTCACCGAATGGTTCATGGAGCGTGATGTCTAGGCGGGCAAGGTCTAGGCCTGCTGGGTGAGTCCGGCAACCAGCGGGACAACTTGCTCCGCCAGGAGCCCCGCACCCAGGAGAACCATGATGATGCCGCTGGCGAGCGTGACGGCGCGGGCGGCGCCGGGGCGCGACTGGAGGAGTTTGCGGGCCAGCAGTGCCACGCAGGTGTAGACGGTTCCGGCCAGCAGCACAAACGTCAGGCCCAGCAGCCCGGATTGGACGGGCAGCGGGAGGGTGGCTTCGGGGCTGACGAACTGCGGCACCAGCGCCACATAGAACAGCAGGCCTTTGGGGTTGATGCCGCTGGTGCCCATGCCCTGCAGGAAGGTCCGGAGCTGGTTGGCGGGCTTTCCGACGGCGTCCGCCGCACTGAAGGAGGCCCCGCGCCAGGAGCGGAGGGTGCTGATGCCCAGCCACAGGAGGTAGCCGGCCCCGGCCACGGTGAGCCAGCCGAGGAGGCCGGGCATTCCGGACAGCAGGGCTGCCAGTCCCACCACCATCAGCAGTGTGTGGAGGACATAGCCGCCGCAGAGTCCTGCGACGGCGGGCACAAAGCTGCGTTGCCGCAGCCCGGCGCTGATGGAGTAGGCCCAGTCCACGCCGGGGGTGCACGCGAGGGCGGCGGCCACCAGCACGAAGGCGAAAAACAACTGGGGGTTCATGGCGGGCTCCTGTCCGATGGCTACAGGACAAACCCTATGAAGTTTCCGGCCATAAGTGCTTACCTATTTCGCCCCGGCTGATCCCCAATAGGTAAGATTATTGCGTGATTGACCATATTGACAGGAATATTTTGCGCTACCTCAAGGAGGACGGCCGAATGACTGCCACGGCACTGGCCGCCAAGGTGGGGTTGACGGTGGCGCCGTGCCACCGGAGGCTGCGTGACCTTGAGGCTTCGGGAGTGATCCGCGGCTACAAGGCGGACATCGATCCTGCCGCCGTCGGATTGGGGTTCGAGGCGATCGTGTTTGTTACGTTGCGCCAGGTGGACCGCTCCACCATGGAGATCTTCGAAAACCGTGTGGCTGATACACCCAACATCGTGGAAGCGCAGCGGCTCTTCGGCTCACCGGACTACCTGCTGAAGGTCATTGCCGAGGACCTGCCGGCCTATCAGCGGTTCTACGACGCGGAACTGACCTCGCTTCCGGGCGTGGAGCGGCTGACGTCCACGCTGGTGATGAAAAACCTCAAGTCCAACGCCGGCCCGCCGGTCTAACTGCAGCGCGGGGTCACACAATGCCGTTCCGGAGCCCTTCTTCGGCCCGTATCTGACCCCGCGTTGCTGCGTCCACACCGGACTAGGCGACCGTCAGCCCATGGGGCTGACGTGGACGATGATCACCTGGGTTTCCTTGGCGCCGTCGTACCTCAGGTCGTAATTGACTTCCAAGCCCGTGGCCGTTCCGGGAGTGATGGAGTAATCGCTTTTGTCTTCCGGATCCCGCTCCATGGATGAAACCAGCGTTCAGCGACACCGCTGTCGATTCCAAAGCGCTTCACGCCGTCCCGGATGAGGTCCCCGAACTCAGCGAGCGAACCGGCGGTGAGGAAGTAGGTGACTTCGGTGAAGTCCTCTTCGTTGCCCGTGGTCTTGAAGCGGATGCGGTCCGTTTGGCCTGTGATCTCGCCCTTGGGAGCCGCAATGGTCAGGGCAACTTTGCCTGTATCGCGGGTGTTGATCTCGGGGCCGTAGCTGTTGTTGGCGACCCCCACCGAAGCCTTCGCCAGGCGTCCGGACCGCATGTCCAGCCGCGCGGTCTTGGTTTCGCGGATCTGGTTCACTCCCGCGGGGTCCAGGGTTGAGTAGCTGCCGGCTATCAGCGGCTTGGCTGTTTGAACATCTGGCGGAGCCCCGGCGCAGCCCGCCACGGCGAAGACGAGGGCAAGCAGGGAGCTGGCGCTCCTCAACCGAAGTCCGCTGCGGGGCCTGCTCCGCGGCTGCCCCGGCGTCCTGATTCCCGCCATTTTCCCCCCTTAAGTCCCGTGCCAGCCTAGCTGCGGTGGACACAGGAGTGCGATGGGCAGAGCTCCCCGCCGGCCCCGTTGGCCGTCGGAGGTTCAATCCTTCAGTAGCCCTGTGGTCCTGTAGGGGATGACCTCCCGCAGGAACATGCTGGTTGACGTGCGGACGATTCCCGGGCAGAGGCGGATTTCCTCTGACACGCGGTAGAGATCGTCCGGGCTGGTTGCCACCACCCGGATCAGCAGGTCGGTATCGCCGGCGGGGGCGTGGCACTCAAGGACTTCAGGGATCTCGCGGAGGGCGGCGATGGCTTCATTGAGATGGCTTTGATCCAGCTCGGCGCTCACGGCGGCTGCCACCCCGCGGCCAAGGGCGGAAGGCAGAACGCGGCTGCTGTTGGGGCGGAGCGCGCCCGACGCCGTCATCCGCTCCAGCCGGGACTGTACTGTCCCGCGCGCCAGGCCCAGCCGTTGGGCGAGGACCATGATCGGAAGGCGCGGATCCTCGTCCAAGGCATTAAGGATCCGCTTGTCCGTGACATCCAATTCCTGCAATCTGATCATTTCCTGTCGGTTCTAGCGGCGCGCATTGGTCAGTCTGACCATTGATTCTTGTGCCGGTTGTGCCAACTGTAAGGTGTCTGCTCAAATGGTGGCAACAAGCAGGAAACAGGCTACCGCCCATCCTGCAGGCTTACAGACTCACCGGCACACCACCCGGAAACTGGACACCGCCTCCCGCAAGGAGGCCGCCGCTGATGACACTTGTTCACACCACGGTCATTCTGCAAACACGACAAGAGCCCCTGAACTCCCGGGCGCCGGATCTTCCGGCGTCATCGGTAGCTGAGGGGCTCTTGTGTTGTCCGCAGCAGAAATGCGGCAACGCGGAGTCACTTTCGGCCCGATGGGAGCCCCACATCGGGCGCTGAGTGACCCCGCGTTGTCCCTGTGCGTAGGGTTGTTTCATGACTCGTGCCGGACGCTTCGCCCCCAGCCCTTCCGGTGAACTCCATGTCGGCAATCTCCGCACCGCCATTCTTGCCTGGCTGTTCGCCCGTTCCACGGGCCGGGACTTCCTGTTGCGCGTTGAGGACCTGGACCGTGCGCGTGCCGGGGCGGAGGCTAAGCAGCTCCGCGATCTGGCAGCCATCGGCGTGACGTGGGACGGCGCCGTCGTCCGCCAGACAGACCGCACTGCGGTGTACGACGACGCCATTGGCCAGCTAAGCGCTGCGGGCATGACCTATGAGTGCTTCTGCACACGCCGCGAAATCCAGGAGGCGCCATCGGCTCCGCACGCACCGCAGGGCGCCTATCCGGGCACGTGCCGCAACTTGGATCCGGCCGAGCTGGAGTACAAACGTTCCACGCGGCCGGCGGCCATCAGACTCCGGGCGGACGTCACGGAATACACCGTGAACGACGTCCTGTGCGGGGAATTCACCGGGGTTGTGGATGACTTTGTCCTGCGCCGCAACGACGGCGTGACCGCCTACAACCTCGCGGTGGTGGTGGACGACGCGGCCCAGGGGATAGATCAAGTAGTGCGCGGTGACGATCTCCTGCCCTCCACTCCACGGCAGGCCTACCTCGCCTCACTGTTGAATATGCCGGTTCCGGAATATGTACATGTGCCGCTGGTTGTGAACTCTGACGGCGCCCGTCTGGCCAAGCGCGACGGAGCCGTGACGCTGGCCGACCTCGCCCTCACCGGCGCTACTGCGGCGGACGTCCGGGACGTCATCCTCCAATCCCTGGGTCTGCCGGCCGGGACGCTGGAAGAAACGCTCGCCGCATTCCGGCCCGCCCGCCTTCCCCGCGAGCCGTGGGTGTGGACAGGCATGGGTGTGGCCGGGCATGGTTGCGCCCAGCCCCTGGTCAATTAGCCCTGGCCAGCGGAGAGCCTCCGAAGATCGTTCTTCCGGATTTTCCCGCTCGCAGTGCGCGGCATTTCGTCCACGAACACCACTGACTTCGGGATTTTGTAACGCGCCAGCCTTCCCTCAAGATGCGTCCGCAGCTCGGCCTCGGTGAGCCGTGCGCCCTCACGCAGCAGCACTACGGCCCGCGGGACTTCACCCCACTTCTCGTCAGCGACGCCAATGACGGCCACGCTGCCCACCGCATCCAGTTCGGTGATGGCCTGCTCCACCTCAGCCGGATAGATGTTTTCGCCGCCGGAAATGATCATGTCCTTGAGCCGGTCGGACACGAACACAAAGCCCTCGCCGTCCTTGTAGCCCAGGTCGCCGGATTTGAACCAGCCTCCGGCGGCGTAGGATTCGGCCGTGGCCTCGGGCCGGTTCCAGTATCCGTTGATAACGTTGGGTCCCTTGATCTGGATCTCCGCGACGGTTCCCGGTGCTACCACCGCATCCAGCGGGTCGGCGATGCGAACGTCGGTGAAGAAATGGGGCAGCCCGGCGGAGCCGGCCTTCTCCCTGGACCATGCTGCAGGAAGTACTGTTGCCGCCGGAGCCGTCTCCGTCATGCCATAGCCGGTGCCGATCTGCAGGCCCCGGGCTTCATAAGCGTCGAGCACCCGCATCGGGATGGCCGATCCACCGCAGGTCAGCTTGTTCAGCGAACTGAGGTCTGTGGCTGCCCACGCAGAGTGTTCGCAGATCAGCTGATACGTGGTGGGGACGCCGCTCATAGTTGTCACTTTGTACTGCTCGATCAGGCCAAGGATCCGGCTTGGATCAAACCGGGATTCGAGGATGACTGTTCCGCCCTTGAGGAATGTGGGCAGGACGCCCATGTCCAGCGAGGCCACATGGAACATCGGCGAAATCATCAACGCGACATCCGACGATGCGAAGTCGAAGTCCACAATGACGTTGATGCAGTTCCAGGTGACGTTGCCATGGGTCAGAAGTGCGCCCTTCGGGCGGCCGGTGGTGCCCGAGGTGTAGAGAATCATGACTCCGTCGTCCAGGCCCACGTTTTCGTCGATCGGACCGTCACTGCCGGAGGACACCACGTCTTCGAAAAGCTCAATCACGGTCTGTCCCCCGCCGCTGAGGGCGGCGGCAGCATCAGCGTCGGGGGTACTGGCGTCGTCCACTGCCACGAGCCTCTGCACGGCTGTACCGGCAGCGCCGTGCGTGGCGAGATCCACCAGGCTCTGGGCGTGGATCAGGACTGAAGCCTCGCAGTCCTCCAGCTGAAATCGAATTTCCGGCGGTGCCAGCCGCGTATTCAGGGGTACGAAGATGGCGCCCAAGGTGCCGCAGGCAAAGAGGGTTTCCAGGAAGGCGGGGTGGTTCTCGCCCAGATAGGCCACCCTGTCTCCTTTTGCCACGCCCCGGTCGCGTAGCGCGTTGGCGAGCTTGAGGCTCCGGTCGGCGAACGCTGCATAGCTGAGTTCACGCCCTTCGCTGATGAGAGCGGTCTTGCTGGCCGACTTGGGGCGGCGACGTTGGAGCCACGAGCCGATGCCAAAATTCTCCACGGGGAAGCCTTTCTACTGTGAGGTGAGCGCGCTTGAGGGAGCCGAGCTGAAGGGTCAGGACTTCACTGTCACGAGGTCGTTGTTCTTCGGTTCCCTGGTGAGGAGGATGAAGACGATGGACACGACGGACATGATGGCCAGATAGGTGACCACGGATGCCGTGTCCTGACCGGAGTCCTTGAAGATCTGGGCCACGATGCCCGGGGTGAACCCGGCGCCGAGAAGGGTGGCCAACTGGTATCCGAGCGATGCGCCGGTGTAGCGCGATGTGGTGCCGAACTGCTCGGACACAAAGGCTGCCAGGGGCCCAAAAAGGGTGGAGTGGATCATCAGGCCAATGGCGAAGGCCACGAAGATCAGCATGATGTTGTTCGAGGACAGTAGCGAAAACATGGGGATCAGGTAGATGATGAACAGCACCAGGCCGCCGATCATCACCGGGCGCCGGCCCAGTTTGTCGGAGAGCTTGCCGCCCAGGATGACGAACACGATGGACAGCGCTGACGCTGCGGCAAAGGCGTACAGCACACCCTGCCGGTCCGCGCCCTTGGAGACGGCATACGTGACTGAGAACGTCGCCAGCACAACCTGGAGTGCGAAGCCCGCTGCCCCGGCCAGCATGGTGAAGATCAGCGTCTTTGGACGGCGAAGCACCTGCAGCAGCGGGATATCCCGCTTGGCAGTTATGCCCGCCCGCATAGCCTCTTGCTCGGCCTGGGCCTTCTCGGCCTTTTCCTGTTCCAGTGCAGCCTTGAAGATGGGGCTTTCGGAGACCTTCAGGCGGACGAACATGCCCACGCCCAGCAGGACGAAGGAGAGCAGGAACGGTACACGCCAGCCCCAGCTGAGGAACTGGTCGTTGGGCAGGGCCGAGAACGCGCCCATGGCGAGTGTGCCGAGGACGGCGCCTGTGGGAGCGCCGGCGTTCACGAAGGATGCAGCGAATCCACGCTTGCCGGACTCGGAATGCTCCAGCGCCATCAGTGCTGCGCCGCCCCACTCCCCTCCCACGGCAATGCCCTGGAAGACGCGGAGGATGACCAGGAGCACCGCGCCCCAGGGGCCTGCCACGGAGGCGTCGGGTACCACGCCGATCAGGGTGGAGGCGATGCCCATCATCAGCATGGAGATGATCAGCATGTTCTTGCGGCCGAGCCTGTCGCCGAAGTGGCCGAAGATGATGCCGCCCAGGGGACGGGCCACATAGCCGGCGGCGAACGTGCCGTAGGCGGCCACAACGCCCACCCAGTCGTCCATCCCGCTGAAGAAGACTTTCGGGAACACTACTGCGGCGGCGGTGGCGTAAAGCAGGAAGTCGTAGTACTCGATGGTGCTGCCCAGGTAGCTGGAGGCGATGACGGTGCGTGCTTCCTTGCGACGCTCGGCAGTGCCCATGGCTTGCAGCTGGTTGACTCCGGACATGATTGTTCCTTTTGACTACTTAAGTGGAGAACGGTGGGGGTCTACTTGTAGAACCGGGCCAGGAACTCGGCCACGACTGCGGGGCGTTCCTGACCTTCGATTTCGATGGTGTTGGCTACCTTGATCTGGGCGCCGCCCTTGACTTCGGTGACGTCGGCGATGGTGGCCTGCATGCGGATCCGCGAGCCCACCTTCACCGGCGACGTGAAACGGACCTTGTCGAGGCCGTAGTTGACTTTGGTGGTGACGCCCTCGACGTCGAATAGCTCGCCCCAAAACGGGATGATGAGCGAGAGGGTCAGGAAGCCGTGAGCGATGGGGGCCCCGAACGGACCCTCTTTGGCTCGCTCCGGATCCACATGAATCCACTGGTCGTCACCGGTGGCGTCAGCGAATTTATTGATCTGCTCCTGCGTGATCTCGCGGTACTCGGTGACGCCGAGGTCGGTGCCGGAAAGGGTGAGCAGTTTGTCGAAGTCGACGACGAGATTGGGCATCTTTGCCTCCTGGTTAGGTTTGGTTGGTGTTTTCGTTGTGTGGAAGTACGACGGCGGATGCCGGGTTTTCGACGTTTGTGCTGGTCAGCGCGTGAAGGCGCTTTCGCCGGTCAGGGCGCGGCCCACAATGAGTGCGTTGATCTCGTGGGTGCCTTCGTAGGAATAGACGGCTTCGGCGTCCGCATGGAAGCGGGCAACGTCTGTGTCGAGCGTGATGCCGTTGCCGCCTACCACCTCGCGGGCCAGGGCCACGGTTTCGCGCATCAGGAGGGACGTCTGCATCTTCGCCAGGGCCGAGTCCTGGTCGCGGTAAATGCCCTTGGCCTGCTGCTCTGTCAACCGCACCACCAGGGACAGCGAGGACGTGACGTTGCCGAGCATCCGGGCGAGTTTCTCCTGGACCAGTTGGAACGAGCCAAGGGTGCGGCCGAACTGCTTGCGTCCGTTGACGTAGGCCAGGGCGGCTTCGAAGGCGCCGGCCTGGAGGCCGGTGGCGATCCACGCGACGTCCGAGCGCATGGCGCGCAGCATTGCAGCGACGTCGCGGAAGGAGTTCACGTTATGCAGGCGCATGGTGTCGGGCACCTTGACGCCAGTGAGGGTGATGTGGGCGTTCTGCATCATGCGCAGGGACGTCTTGCCGTGGATCTTCTCCAGCGAAACGCCCGGTGCCTCGCGTTCGACCAGGAAGGCTTTCACCTGTCCGTCTGCCACATCCCGGGCGAACACCGCCAGGACGTCTGCTGTGGAAGCGCCACCGATCCAGCGCTTCGCACCGTCCAGGATCCAGCCATCGCCTTCGCGGCGTGCAGTGGTGGACAGGCCGCCGGCGATGTCGGAGCCGGACTCGGGCTCGGTGAGCGAAAAGACGCCCTTGAGCGAGAAGTCGATCACCTTCGGCATCCACTCCTGCTGCTGCGCCTCTGAAGCGCCCACGCGGATGGCCGTGCGGAAGAGCCCCGCCTGCGCCGTATACCAGGTTGCCAGCGAAGCGTCCGTACGTGCGAGTTCGAAGATCCGGAACCCTTGGTAGATACCCCGGGCAGGGACCCGTCCCGCACCCGGAGAGTCGGTGATTTCCGCAAGTTCCGTCAGTTCGGCCGGCTCCATCAGGTCCAGGTCGATCAGCGGCCGGGCTAGTTCAGTCGGAAATTCGCCGCGCTCCCAGTGGTCCGCCAGCAGCGGGCGTGCCTTCTCGTCAAGGAAGCTGCGAAGCCTGCCCAGGACGCGGCGCTCGCTGTCGGTCAGGAGAGACTCCGCATCGTAGAAGTCCGAGACTCGATAGAGGCGTTCCTGACTCTCCGCGGGAGGGAGCGCACTCACGGTAGGTGCCGCCGTCGTCGTATCCATCTCAGCCTCCCAGCCCGAGGAGGCGCACGGCGTTGTCCTTGAGGATCTTAGGCCGGACCTCGTCCTTGAGGGGCAGGTCCGCGAACGCACCGAGCCACTTCTGCGGGGTGATGAGCGGGAAGTCGGTGCCGAAGAGCACCTTGTCCTGGAGGACCGAGTTGGACATCCGCACCAGAGACTCAGGAAAGTACTTCGGCGACCAGCCGGACAGGTCGATGAAGACATTCGATTTGTGTGTCGCGATGGAGTTGGCCTCGTCCTGCCACGGCACGGAAGGGTGAGCCATGATGATCTGCAGTTCCGGGAAATCAGCTGCCACCGCATCCAGCAGGAGGGGGTTGGAGTAGCCCAGCTTGATGCCGTATCCGCCCGGGAGGCCTGCGCCCATGCCGTTCTGTCCGGTGTGGAAAATCGCGGGCAGCCCGAGCTCCTGCAGGGTTTCCCAGAGGGGGTAAAACTGCTCGCTGGACGGGTCGAAGCCCTGCAGCGACGGGTGGAACTTGAAACCGCGGGCGCCCAGGTCAACGGCCTGGCGTTTGGCGCCCTGGATCGCATCGGTGCCGGTGCGGGGATCGACGCTGCCGAACGGAATCAGCACGTCGTTGTTCCGGGCGGCACCGGCGATCAGGTCCTCGATGCTGTTCGGCTCGTGCTTGAGCTGGGTGCGGGCGTCAACAGTAAAGACGACGGCGGCCATGTTCAGTCCGCGGTAGATCTCCGCGATGCGGTCCAACGAGGGAGAACGGTCCTCGGCTTTGAAGTACTTCGCGGACGCCTCGGTCAGTGCCGGCGGGAGGGATTCGTGGCCGTGGCCGTCCACCTCCAGGTGAACGTGCATATCAATCGCATCGAGTGTGGCGGCATCGATGCCCAGTTCGTAACGCATATCGATTTCCTTAGCAGTCAGATGGCCAGGGCGCAGTGGGCTAGCGGGCCGGGGCCGGCTCGGGCTTGAGCTCCTCGGGCAGCGGAAGGAACTCCTCGCCGTAGCTCTGGAGCGTGTCAGCACTGAACAGTTCATCCGCGTTCTCGCGCAGGGCTTCGTAGCTCCAGCCGCCCTCGCGGTATTCGGTGGTCGCGGCCGCCGGGTGCGTCCAGACCTGCAGCCGGTCGCCGCCGGCGCCGATGGCCTGGCCGGTGATCCCTGCCGCCGCGTCAGAGGCGAGGAAGGCAATCAGGCCCGCGACGTCGTCGGCCGTTCCGAAGCCGAGGTCATGCCGGAAGAAGGACGGCATGGCCTCGCCGCGCTCATCTGCTTCAACGGCCTTCTGGAAGTACGGGACCGTCTTCGTCATGGCGGTCGCGGCCACCGGGATCACCGAGTTCACAGTCACGCCGGCCTTCTTCATCTCCAGTGCCCAGGTGCGGACCATGCCTACGATGCCGGCCTTGGCTGCGGCGTAGTTGGTCTGGCCGAAGTTGCCGCGCTGGCCCGTGGGGGAACCGATGGTGATGATCCGGCCCTGGACGTTGTTCTCCTTGAAGTAGGCGAAGGCCTCGCGGACGCAGGTGAAGGTGCCCTTGAGGTGGACGTTGATGACCAGGTCAAAGTCCTCGTCGGTCATCTTCAGCAGGCTCTTGTCCCGGAGGATGCCGGCATTGGTGACCAGAATGTCCAAACGGCCATAGGCTTCGATGGCGCCTGCCACCAGCGCCTTGGCGGCTTCAGTGCCGCCCACCGGGGCAACGACGGCGGTGGCCCGGCCGCCGTCGGCCTCAATCTGCGCGACAGCCTGCGCGGCGGTCTCGGCGTTGACGTCATTAATGACGACGGCGGCACCCTGGCGGGCGAGTTCCCGGGCGTAGGCGAGGCCGAGTCCCTGACCGCTTCCGGTGACGATTGCTACTTTGCCTGAGAGGCTCATTGCTGCTCCTTTGCTAGCTGACCATGTTCACCCTGCCGTTCGGCATGGGATGCTGTTCTGTATCCATGAGAATATGGATTGTTGTAGAAGTCAATGATTTATTTTGAAAACTATCTGGAGTGACATGACCATCGAAGTGCAGGGGACGAAGCAGGGTGGCGTTGAAGACAAGTTGGTGGCCGCTTCGATCACTAACGACATGGGCTTCCTGCTGGCAAAACTGCACGCAGCGGGGTCCGTGCTGAACAACAGGGCCCTCGCCACTTTTGATCTCAAGGAGCGCTCGTATTCGGTGCTGATCCTCGCGAACAGCGGCCTCGAACCAACCCAGCGTGAGCTCGCAGATTTCCTAAGCTTGGATCCGAGCCAGATCGTGGCCCTGGTTGATGACCTGGAAAAGCGGGGACTGGTGGTCCGGGCTCCCGGCAAGCTGGACCGCAGGGCCAAGACCGTGACTGCTACTCCGGCGGGCGCCAAACTCCACGCGCGTGCTTCTGAGGCGGCCGCGCAGGCAGAGACGGAGGCGCTGCAAGGCCTCGACACCGCTGAAGTGGCCACCATGAAGGCGCTGCTGCGTAAGGCGCTTTGGGGCGGTGCGGTGTAAGGGGCCGTAGGCTGGAACCATGTCAGACCAGGACTCCATGGAGCACAACGCCACGCCGCCCAGATTCACCGTCGAGACCGCAAAGGTCTTGGCGGAGGTTGCCCATAACCGGCAAAAGGACAAGCTCAAACGCCCCTACCGTGACCATGTCATCGCCGTGGGGGACGCCCTGGCTGACTTCGACGATGACGTCCGGATTGCCGGCTACCTCCACGACATCGCCGAGGACACTCCCATCACCAGGCAGGCACTTCTGGAGATGGGCGTCTCCGAGCGGGCAGCAGACATCATCGAGCGGGTCACCAACCGGCTGCACGACAACCCCGATGACTACCAGGCCGGCATTCGCTACATCGCAGAGGACCACGATGCCGCCCTGGTGAAGATCGCGGACAACGCCCACAATTCCATCCCCGAACGCGTGAAAGCACTTGCCGAAAAGTGGCCGGACAAGCCGCCGGTCACCAAGTACAGGGATGCCCGGCCGGTTCTGTATGCCGCCGTGGAGACAGAGGAAATCCGCAATATTCTGGCCCGCGTGAACCCGTGGCTGCTCGAAGAACTTGATGACCGGCTGGACGAGGAAGACGACACCGACTACGAGAACCTCACCTACGACTCCGAGCCCGAGCCGGATTCCCAACCCGGGTCCGGGTCCTAGCCCGAGTCTTAGCGCACGTCCTTCCAGAGGTCCAGTTCCCACGCCCGCGGGTCATGGACGAGGCGTGATTCGGTGTCGAAGAGCATCGTGGCCCGGCCGGCGCTATCGTACTGTGGCCAGCCGGGATCCCCGGTAGCGGCGAAGGAAACCCAGGCCGCGTGCATGGCATCGGCCAAGGCCTGCGGCGGGTCTGCCCCCAAAAGTGGCCCGAACAGCCGGGAGTCTTTATCCAGGGTGTCGAAAACGAACATCCGGCTGGCCACGGCGTCTTGTCCCCAAACGCTCCGGATCGGGCCGGGCGATGAGATCCGCCTTTAACTCCGCCTGGGCTGCGAGCAGGCGGTGGGTGGGCACGGCCGCTATCGCCACCCGGGTTGGCGGAACCCCGAGCTTTTCGGCGAGGAACCCTCCGATCCTTTGGGCGGTGCCGGTGGCGATCGCGTGATGGGCAGCGCCGCTCTGAAGGATGGCCCGCCGGAACAACCCTTCGGCGCGGGGCATCGAGAGCAGAACCCCGATGCTCATGGCACCTGCCGACTGGCCAAAGACTGTGACGTTGCCGGAATCACCGCCGAAGGCTGCAATGTTGTCGCGGACCCATTCCAAAGCTGCGACCTGATCGAGGAGGCCGGCATTGGCATAGCCGTCGCCCAGGTCCAGGAACCCGTCCGCGCCGACCCGCCAGTTGATCACCACGCAGACCACACCGTCCCGGGTGAAGTTTGTCCCGTTGTAGGCGGCCGTTGAGCCGATTTCGAACGCGCCGCCTTGGATCCACACCATCACCGGCAGGCCAGCCGCGCCTGGGTCCGGGGTCCAGATATTCAGGTTCAGGCAGTCCGCGCCGCCCAGCCCGGTGTCCCACTCTGTGCCCGCACTTTCCGGGGGCGCCAACTGGAAAGGGGCCGCACCGTACTGGTTGGCGTCCCGAACCCCGTTCCAGGGCTCGAGCGGCTGCGGCAGACGGAACCGGTTACCGCCCGAGGTGTCCGCCGCATAAGGAATGCCAAGGAAACGGTGCACGCCGCCGGCGGCGCTCCCTCGCAACTGCCCCTGCTTGGTTGTGACGACGGTGCTCATGCGTGACACCTCCACAGTCCGACTTTTCCGCCCCTACCTGTCACCTTGGCAGCTGTTGCGGTGCCGTTGCAGGGCCGAAGGTCATGGCCCATGGAAACTAGCTGGCGGCTCAGGGTGGAAGCAATGACGGCTGGAAGCAACGACGGGTGGAAGCAATGACGATGGTCAGGCCAAGAAAGCTCCAGTGGCGTGGCAGCACCGAGATTTTAGGTGGGTCCCGGCCTAATTAGCCCGTGTTGCCGGAAGGCGAACGCGCGCCGCTGCCCGCCAGCGGCTGTTCAGTCAGCCAGAGAAAGTCGGGTACGGAAGCAAACCCAAGCGGCTCCGGTTTATTGAGACGACGCCGCCATAGCCACGCCCACTCGGGGTCGGGATCCGCCAGAATCGGTATTTCGGACAGGCTTTCTGGCAGGGAAGAGCCACGGTCCCTATGGGGGAGTTGATCGACGATCTGGTCCGCCCCAGGAAATGGTTCCTGGTCGGGGAGCCGGTCTACGATCTGATCCGGCCAGGTTGGTGGTTCCCAGTCGGGGTGTTCGCTGGTGTAGTGGCGGCCGGTGGGGGAGATCCAGCCGGGTGGTTCGTCTTTGGTGGCCTCGGTGGGTTTCCAGGCTGTGGTGTGTTTGAGCCGGTGGTGTTTGGGGCATGGTTGGCCGAGGTTGGAGATACCGGTGGTGCCGCCGTGGTGCCAGGCGAGGAGGTGGTCGGCTTCGTTGTCCAGGGATTGGTTGTTACAGCCGGGGAACGGGCACTTCCCGTCCCGCATCCTCAGCCATTGGCGCATGGCGGTGGGGATCCGGTAGCTGTCCCGGCCGATTTCCAGGGGTGCGCCGTTGCGGGGGTCGGTCAGGACGCGGTGGAAGGACTCCGCACCATCGGCAACGAGCGTACGTGCCATGGACGGCGGGATCGGCCCGTACCCGTCCAACATGGCGGGCTCATCGGTCAGTCCCATCAGCGCGAACACCGGCACCGTGACCAGGACCTGGGCTTTCGGTGACGGGATGAGGTCAGCTTGCCCGCCCAGGAGCCAGGCGGCGGCATTGTCTGCCCTGAGCTGGGTGAGGGTCCTGGACTCGGTGGGGCCCTGGAGGGCACGGGCGGCGGTGGTGGCGCGGTCCCAGATCCCGGCGGCCTGATCTGCGGGGAGGTAGGCCGAAAGCCAGGCCATCCCGTCCCGGTCCGTGGTGTACTCGAGACGGCGGTCGGCGGCGGAGCGGGTGTGGCGTTGTTCGATGCTCTCGGGGTGGTGGCGTTCGCGCCAGGTCCGGGCTTTGGCGCGGAACCGGGACGGGATCATGTCCCCGGCCGGGCCGCGTGCCGGGTTGGGCGCGTCGGGGTCCAGAAAGTGCGCTTCCAGGGCTGCCGCGCCGGCGTGATCGAGATTGAGGGTTTCGTCCACCATGATCCGGGCGTGCTGCCACGAAATGTTTCCTGCCTGCAGGGCGGCGAGGGTCAAGGGCAGTGTGGTGGTGAGCCGGTGGGAGGTGGACAGAAGCGAGGCGGCGTTTGGTTCGCTGACGGTCAGGACGCAGGCGACCTCTGCGATCGCGGCCATTTCGTGGGCGGTGTTCTCCTGTGGGGATACCGCCGGTGGCGTGAGCGCCGTGGTCCCGTCGATGTATTCGGTGGTGGTGAATACTTTCAAAGCGGCTGTGCTTGCTTCGAGCCGGGAGATGACGGCCAGGCGGTCCAGGGAGCCGTCCACACCCTGGCGCAACGGATCCGGCCCGGCAGGATCCTCACGCTGGCGACGGCGGAGTTCGGTCAGCTCGGCAACACCAGCCACGACGGCCTCAAGCGCCCCATCCGCACACGCCGCATCGACTGGCACGGCTGCTGCTTGGCCGGCGTCCGCCGACATCGCGTCTGGCCGATCGTCCGCTGCTGTGCTTTCCATGTTTCCATCTTGGCCAGGGGGTACGACATTTAAGGGTCCCCTGAAGCCCATCCCTGAAAGATTTCCGGAGATCTTTTTGGCTGCCCACAGTTACCGCTCAGGTGGTCGCCCACTGGTACCGCCCCCGCTGGTACCGCCCCGCCTACGCCAGCCAGTCCCGCCCCGACCTAAACCCGCCCCAGCGAGTCGATGTCCTCAAGGAAGTCCTGGTGGACCTCGGCGCTGACGGTGGTCCGCGTCTCCCCGATGGCGTCCAGATAATCCTCCGTGGAGGGACCCTTCCGGACCGCCTCGCGAACTGAGACGCTGCCGCCGGAAGCCGCGCCGCCGTCGTCGTACACTGCCTTTTCCAGCGCACGCTGGGAGGCGCTGCGGGCGGCGTACTCAATGTCCGCGGGCGAGAATCCCTCGGTGCGCTCCACGAGGAGTTCCACGTCGACGTCGTCCACCACGGCGGTCGGGATGAAGCGCTGCCACATGGCTTCGCGGGCCTGTCGGTCGGGGAGGCCAATGGGGATGACGTAGTCGAACCGGCCGTGGCGCAGGAACGCGGTGTCCAGCGCCCGGATGAAGTTGGTGGCGCAGACCAGCAGGCGGCCGGGCTGTTCACGGAACGCCGGAATGATCTTCAGCAGCTCATTGGTGACGCCCTGCAACGGCGACGGCGGTTCGCCCGAACGCTGGGAGGCGATCTCCTCCACTTCGTCGATAAACACTACGCAGTGCTCCAGCTCGGCGATCTCCAGGAACGTCTCGCGCAGCGCTCCGGCGAGCCCCTTGGGATCGGCGGCCAGCCGCGACGGGAAAACTTCCACAAACGGCCACTCCAGGCGGGACGCGATCGCCTTCGCAAAGGTGGTTTTACCGGTTCCCGGAGGACCAAACAGCACCACGGCCCGCGGCGGCACCACCCCATATTCGTCAGCGAGGTCGGCCTCCGCGAGCGGCAGGACCAGGCGCCGTTCCAGGAGCTCCTTCTCCTTGCGCATGCCCGCAACGTTCTCCCACAGGTCACGCGCCAGGATCCGGCCACCCAGCTGGCCGAGCGCACCGAGCTCCTGCCGCTGGACAGGGATGGTCCGCTCGAAATATCGCAGGTTCTTTTTCAGCGCGAAGCCGCGGCTGAGGAAGGCCTCCACGCGGGTTTCGGCCTCGGGCATCAGCGCCGAAAGTTTGTTGAGGCCGTGCGGGGTCATGCGGTTTTCGACGGCGGCGAGCAGCGAGGTGCCGATGCCCCGGCCGCGGTATTCGGGCAGTGTAGCCAGGAAAACGATCCAGCCCTGGTCATGGGCAGCACGTCCGACGGCGGCGCCGACCACCTGCTCACCCTGCACCGCCACCACGGCATGATCCTTCTCGCACGACGCCAGCACTTCCGAGAGGGCGTAAACGGGCTCCACGTCAGAAGCCTTGAGGGACTCCCAGAGATGCAGGATGCCGTCCAGGTCTGCTGAGTGGAAATCCCTGATCCGCCAGTTGGTCATGCCGTGTCTCCCGGGTGGTTCGTCGTTGAACTGCAGGTCATTGGTGCACAGAGCGGTGCCCTGAGGCGCTCTGCTGAGCATAGGCGATCTGCCCGCGACGAAGGGTTGCGGGAGCGTTGCGTTACGCGCTGCTTCCGGACTACAGCTTTGCGGCGTCCTCGCCCTTGGAACCCTTCCAGAGATGGTGGGTCCGGTGGCTTCCGTCCGAATGCACTACCAGGACCGGGCAGGCAGCATGGGAAACGCAGGCTGAGCTCACCGACCCCAGATGCATGCCCATGATTCCGCCCTGCCCGCGGCGGCCCACCACCAGCATGGCCGCGTCTGCTGCGGTCTCGACGAGTTTTGCCGGCGCGGGGCCACGGACCAGCTCTTGGCTGAGGTCTGCAGGGGCGTCGGGGCCGAACGCTTTGCCGAGGGCCTCGGTCAGTGTCTTGCTTGCGGCCGCTTCGAAGGCGTCAGTATCGGGTGGAACATAGCCGGCGTAGATCTGGGGGTAGTTCCAACAGGCCACCGCGTGAATCCTGGCATCGAGGGCGGGGGCCAGTCGGGCCGCGAGACGCAGCGCCTGCACCGAGGAATCCGAGCCGTCCACACCAACAACAATCTTTGCTTCGGGGTTGTCCATCGAGGTACTCCTTGTGGAGAGATGCTTCTAAAAGAGGTGCTTCCGTAAGAGGGCAGCGGACGACGGCGGCAAATTCGGTTCCGAAAGAAGGGAACCGGGCGTGCCGCCGTCGTACTGTCGCTGAGTCAGACCTTGATGGGAACGGGATGGACCTCATCCGCGGGGTGCCCTGCCCGCTCATGGATACGCCGGACAGCATCCGCTGACGGAGCCTCCGACAAGCAGTAAACCAAGCCCGACTCGGGATCGGCCCAAGCTGACTTGAAGTCGACCTTCTCGTCGCTTTGGATGGCCACATCGGCGTCGTGGGCCTCTCGAAGGGCCTCCTGGGTGATTCCAACCATGTTGCGATGAACATCCATGAATTCCGGCATGATGCCAATGCTCCTTAACTAGGTTTCGCCGTTGAAACAGCAGGATGAGGCTGACGCTAGACCCGGGCATGGAAGCCGTCAAGAGGCAGGCGTAGGCATGTGGAAAGGGACGTTCCTTGCTGTTCCGCCAGCTAGATCCCCAATGTGGCCAGGCTGCTCCGCAGTGTGTCGGCCGAATGCTGAAGGGCGGCCAATTCGCCGTCGTCCATTGGCGTGTGAAGGATGCGGTGCACACCGCCGCGGCCCACGACGCTGGGGAGAGACAGTGCCACCCCCGTGATTCCGTACGGGCCGTCGAGGACGGTGGACACAGGAAGCACAGCGTTCTCGTCCCGGAGGAGGGCCTCCACGATCCGCGCTCCGGACAGGCCGATGGCGTAGTTGGTTGCCCCCTTGCCGGCGATGACCTTGTACGCTGCCTGCGTCACTTCGCGGGCGGTTTCTTCGAGGTAGTCCGAAGTGAAGATCCGCTGGCCTGCAACTTCCCAGTCGCGGATGGGGACCGGCCCGATCGTAGCGCCTGACCACACAGGAAACTCAGTATCGCCGTGCTCGCCCACCATGCTGGCGTGCACGCTGGCCACGGCGACACCGGCGCGCCGGGCCAGCAGCCACCGCAGCCGCGACGTATCCAGCACGGTGCCGGAGGAAAAGACGCGTTCCGATGGCAGCCCGGAAATCTTCTGGGCCGCCACCGTGAGTACGTCGCAGGGGTTGGTCACCAAAACATAGACCGCGTCCGGGGCGTGCTGAAGCAGTTGCGGCATGAGCTGTTCGAGGATGCGGACGTTGGTCCCGGCGAGGTCCAGCCGCGTCTGACCTGGAGCCTGCTTTGCCCCGGCAGTGATAACTACGACGTCGGCGCCTTCAGTCACGGCGATGTCGCCGCCACCCGTGACGGTTGCCGCCACCGCGGCGAACTGGGTGCCGTGCGCGAGGTCCAGGACCTCCGCTTCCGCTTTAAGGGCGTTGACGTCAAACAGCGCGACGTTGCTGGCGGAGCCACGGATCAGGGCGGCGTAAGCCAGTGAGGTGCCCACGCTTCCGGCTCCCACGATGGCAAGTTTGGATCCTGGCATGAGCTACCTCTTCCCCGGTCCCCGGGCCCCGGTTCCCGGAGCTCGGGGAGCTCCGGGAACCGCGCTGATGGTTGTCCGCGATGGCTTCATGCTATCCATTCGTGGGAGGCCGCACACCAGGGAGCGGCAGGAGTTCGTCCCTGCCCGGAAACCCTACTTCTTGAACGACTCCGCGGGCGGGTTTGCCACTACCGGAGCCGTGCCGGTGAAGCCCTCGCGGGTCGCGGCGATTTCGCGGATGCGGTGCCTGCAGGCGTACCAGCCCACCACCATCAGTGCGGAGGCGATGGCGGTGACCAGCATGGTGAGCGGGGATTCGATGAAGACCATGATGAGGACGCCTGCCAGGAAGAGCAGGGAGAGGTACCCCGTGTAGGGGGCGCCGATCATGCGGAAGGAGGGGCGGTTGAGCCAGCCCTTGTCCGCCCAGCGCTTGAGCTGGATCTGGCAGAGCACAATGGTTGCCCAGGTCATGACGATGCCCACCGAAGCCACGTTCAGCACAATCTCGAAGGCCTGGGCGGGCACCAGGTAGTTCAGCGGGACACCCAGCAGGGAGACGCCGGCGGTAATGGCGATCCCGCCGTAAGGGACGCCCGCCTTGTTCATCCGGGACGCGAACTTAGGGGCAGAACCGTTGACGGACATGGAACGAAGTATGCGGCCGGTGGAATATAAGCCGGCGTTCAGCGAGGAGAGCGCGGCGGTCAGCACCACCAGGTTCATGATGACGTCCACACCCTGGATGCCGATGGAGCCGAAAAACGTCACGAAGGGGCTGACGCCCTTTTCGTAGGAGGTGTACGGCAGCAGCAGGGCGAGGAGGATGACGGAGCCGACGTAGAACACTGCGATGCGGAACACCACGGAGTTGATGGCCTTGGGCATGATCTTTTCCGGGTTTTCGGTTTCGCCGGCAGCGGTGCCGACGAGTTCGATGGAGGCGTAGGCGAACAGGACGCCCTGCATCAGGATGATCATGGGGAGCAGGCCGTTGGGGAAGATCCCGCCGTTGTCCGAGAGGAGGCTCAGGCCAACCTGCTGGCCGTCCACGGGGGTGCCGAAGATGACGAAGTAGGTGCCGACGACGAGGAAGATGACCAGCGCGGCGACCTTGATGATGGCGAACCAGAATTCGAGTTCGCCGAAGACCTTGACCGAGACGAGGTTCAGGGCGAGGACCACGAGGAGGGCAGTCAGGGCCCAGGCCCACTGCGGGACCGCTGCCATCCAGGGGATGTAGTGGCCGAAGAAGTTCATGTACAGGGCGGCGGCGGTGATGTCCACGATGGTGGTGGTGGCCCAGTTGATCCAGTAGAACCAGCCGGAGA
Organism: Arthrobacter sp. BF1; assembly: GCF_056680215.1. Lineage (NCBI taxonomy): Bacteria > Bacillati > Actinomycetota > Actinomycetes > Micrococcales > Micrococcaceae > Arthrobacter > Arthrobacter sp. BF1. Next base: position 4,088,657 of record NZ_CM155271.1, on the reverse strand, counting down.
CGAACGCGGCTTTCTCGCCGAAGAATTCACGGGCGTAGGAGACGAACGAGCCCGAGGAGGGCCGGTGCAGCACCAGTTCGCCCAGGGCCCGGAGGATGAGGAATGCGAAGAAGCCGCAGACGGCGTAGGCGATGACCAGTGACGGGCCGGCGGCGTTGAGCCGGCCGCCGGCTCCGAGGAACAGGCCGGTGCCGATGGCGCCGCCGATGGCGATCATCTGGATCTGCCGCGGTTTGAGGTTTTTGTGGTAGCCCTTGTCCTCCGCGTGGAGGGCGGTTTCGGAGGCGTGGGCGTGGCCGCCGTCGATTATGTGGTCAGGGATGGGGGTGGGGGGATTCGACATGGGGGAGGGTCCTTTGAAATCCGGTTGGGACTACTTGCTGAGGTTGGCCAGGCGTTCGGGGCTGAGGAGTTCCTGGAGTTGGCCGGCCGTGAGGAGACCGTGTTCCAGGACGAGTTCCGCGACGCCCTTGCCGGTAGCGAGTGCTTCCTGGGCGATGGCGGTGGCGGTGGCGTAGCCGAGGTGGGGATTCAGGGCTGTGACCAGGCCGATGGACTGTTCCACAGTCCGGCGGAGGTGCTCGGTGTTGGCGGTAATGCCCCGGACACAGCGGGCCGTGAGGGTGCGGCAGGCGGCGTCGAGGTGGGAGATGCTCTTGTGGAGGCTGTGGACAATGATGGGTTCGAAGGCGTTGAGCTGGAGCTGGCCGGCTTCGGCGGCCATGGTGATGGTGACGTCGTTGCCGATGACCTCGTAGGCCACCTGGCTGACCACTTCCGGGATCACCGGATTGATCTTGCCGGGCATGATGGAGGACCCGGATTGCACGGGGGGCAGGTTGATTTCCCCGAAACCCGCACGCGGGCCGGAGGAGAGCAGGCGGAGGTCGTTGCAGATCTTGGAGAGCTTCACGGCCACCCGCTTCAGCACGCCGGAGAGGTGGACGAACGCGCCGACGTCCTGGGTGGCCTCGATAAGGTCGACGGCGGTGACCAGCGGAAGGCCGGTGATCTCGGCCAGGTGCCGGCAGGCTGCGTCGGCGTAGCCGGCGTGGGCGTTCAGGCCGGTGCCGATGGCGGTGGCACCGAGGTTGATTTCGTGGATGAGCAGTTCCGCTTCGGCCAGGCGCAGGCGGTCCTCGCCGATGGTCACGGCGTAGCTCCCGAATTCCTGGCCGAGGGTCATGGGGACGGCGTCCTGCAGCTGGGTGCGGCCCATCTTCACCACGGTGCGGAATTCCAAGGCCTTCTCGCCGAAGGCTTGCTCGAGTTCGGCCAGGGCAGCCAGGAGTTCCCGGGCGGCGAAGATGGTGCCCAGTTTCACGGCCGTGGGATAGACGTCGTTGGTGGACTGGCTGAGGTTCACGTGGTCGTTGGGGTGCAGGCGTGCGTAGTCGCCCTTGGGGTGGCCGAGGATTTCGAGGGCCCGGTTGGCGATAACCTCGTTGGCGTTCATGTTCGACGACGTTCCGGCGCCGCCCTGGATCACGTCCACCACAAACTGGTCGCTGAGTTTGCCGTCCATCACGTCGGTGCAGGCCTGTCCGATGGCTTCCGCCCGTTCGGTGTCCAGCAGGCCGAGCTCGTGGTTGGTCCGGGCGGCGGCGAGTTTCACGGCGGCGAGGCCGCGGACCAGGTGCATGTTAGAGGACAGCGGCTGCCCGGTGATGGGGAAGTTTTCCACGGCCCGAAGCGTGTGGACGCCCCAATATGCGTTGAAGGGGATGTCCCGGTCGCCGAGGAGGTCGTGCTCGGACCGGAAATTGCCGGCAGTAGGTGTGGTGGTCATGGGGTTGGGGTCCTTACAGGGCGTCGTTGTCGGGTTCGGACAGGTCGTGGGTGAGGAAATCTGTGGGCTGGAGCAGGCCCACTTGGTGGCCGCCGCCCAGCACGGGTGCGGTGCCGATGCCGGCCAGCGGCGCGGTGTCGAGGCCCAGGGACTCCAGCACGTGGACGGTGGCGGGCATCCGGGCCCGGTCGCCGCCGTCGGAAATCTTGATGGCGACGGCACGGCCGTCCGGCAGGCCGACCAGCTGCACCCCTTCAAAACCGTCCTTGGCAACGGCACCGGGGAGCAGCCGCATCAGTTCGGTGACGTCCCGGCGCTCGCCGGCCACCATGTCCGGGTACTGCTGCATGGCGAGTCCGACGGCGGCTTCCGCACTCAGCGGGGCGGTCCCGCCGTCGTCGGGCGTGCTTTCTGTGGCGCGTGCGGCGGTATTCGCGGCAGCCGCCGCGATGGTGCCAAAGGCGCGGGCCATGCCGCGGAGCGTGAGGGCGAACAGCGGGGTGCCGCAGCCATCGGTACTGCGGGCAAACGGGTCCTCCACTGTGAGTTCAAAAACTGTGGACGCGACAAGTTGCTGCAGAGGATGCGAGGGGTCCAGGTAGCCCTTGACCGGCCAGCCGTTGATGACGCAGGTGGCGGCCATGGCAGCGTGCTTACCGGAGCAGTTCTGCGTGACTTGTGTGGCGTGCAGGCCGGAACGCAGCCAGTTTTCGCGCTCGCCGGTGCCGTAGGGGAGGTCGGTGCTGTTCTCGAGGTCATTGGCCGAAAGGCCGTGCATGGCGAGGATGCGCTGGGTGCCGCCGCGGTGCTTGCCGCCGCCGGAGTGGCTCGCGGCGGCCAGGGCCAGGAGGTCCGCCGGGAGTTTCAGGCCGGCGCGGACCATGGCAACGGCCTGCAGCGGCTTCAGCGAGGAGCGCGGGTAGAACGGAGCCAAGGGGTCGCCGGCAGCGGCCAGGATGGTGCCGTCCGGGGCCGTCGCGATGGCCGAACCGTAATGGATGCTCTCCACGATGCCGTCGCGGGTGGCGACCACCAGGGGTGCGTGCTGCGGCAGGTTTCCGGCGGTGCCGGGGGCAGCGGTCTGGGCAGCATGAAGTGCAGGGGCAGGCATGGAGTCCTAGGGGTTACTGGTTAGTGGATACGGGCTGAAGCGTCAGTGATTGAGGATGGAGTCGAGGGCGACGCCCACGGCACGCAGGTGCTCGGACATAGCGGTGCTGGCTTCGTCGGCGGAGCCAGCTTCGATGGCCTCAAGGATGCGCTGGTGTTCGGCGTCGGAGGCGTGCTGGCGGTCGGCCACCATATTGAGGGTCTCGGACTGGAAGGCCAGGGCGCCCCTGATGTCTGCCACCACGCTGGCGAACACCTTGTTTCCGCTGGCCCGGGCGATGGCGGCGTGGAAGCTGGAGTCCAGAGCAACCCAGGACTCGGGGTCGGTTTCGGTGGTCATCGCGGCGACGATGTGCCGCAGCGTCTCGAGTTCATCTTCTGTCCGCCGTTGGGCGGCCAGCCCGGCTGCGGGAACCTCGATGTGGGGCCGGGCTTCTGTCAGATCTCGCGCGGAGTACTGCCCCAGCGTGAGGTCATTGGCAACCTTGTCGGCCACCACAAAGGTGCCTTTACCGGTTTTGGTCACCGTCAGGCCCAGTGCGGTGCAGGAACGCAGGGCTTCGCGGATGACCGAGCGGCTGACCCCGTATTGCTGCGACAGCATGGCCTCGGAGCTGAGCTTCCCGCCCACCGCCATCTGGCCCGATTCAATGTCAGCGCGCACCGCGTTGAACACCGCTTCGGCAGCGCTGAGCCGGGCCAGGGGCTGGGCTGACTCGGTGGCCGCGGGGAGTGGCTGGTCGCGGGGAGGTGCAGGCTGTCCTGCTGTCCGGCTGTCTGACAGGTTCACGCTTTTAAATATGGCACCGGTCACACAGCCTGTCAAGCTCCTTCCGGCCGGCACCACCTGATGCCGCTCCGAACCGATAGATCCCCGAACTGTTGCTTCAGCAGCGTGCCGCGCGCCGCCGTCGTTCTTTCCGCGTCTTTCCGCGGTCTTTCCGCAGTGCCTAAAATTGCTCCAACCGCCGCAGCGCCGGGCCGGGATCTACCCCGTCCTCGGCAGCCGCGAGCAGCAGGAGCGAACGCGCTTCTTCGAAGCAGGCACTGCAGCCCGACAGATGCGCCCGGAGCGCCGGCATGCTGTCCGGCGAACCGCTCAGCAGGATTTCAACGTAGGCGTCAACCGCGTCGAAGCAGTCGTTGCAGGAAAGCCACGGCTCAGCCGCCAGGGTCAGTCGGCGCACTGACTCGGGGGTCAGGTTTCGGCGGTGCGTAGTCATGAGATCACTCTCGGTGTAGTTGGTGCAGCGGGGAGGTAGCCGGCGAGCGTCAGGTGCGCCCTGAGCCGGCCGCGGGCGTCGTGAAGTGCCTTATAGAGGGCGTTGCGGGTGGTGCCCAGGCGATCCGCCAGCACGTCGATGGGCACCTCGTCCACGAGCAGCGCCAGCACCACCAGGCGCTGGTGGGGTGTGAGGGCCTCATCGATTGCGTGCCCGACGGCGGCAGAAAGTTCGGTGCCCTCGAGCAGTTGCTCGGGGGAGCTTTGGACCGCCGGCCTCTCCAGGACCGAATCAAGATCGAGGTCGCGGTGGCGCCACATGTTCCGCCGCACCTCGACGGCGGCATGCAGGATGCCGAACTTGTACGCCCACGTGGTGAACCTGCTGCGGCCTTCGAAGCTGGACAGTTTTCCGAGAACGTCCACCATGGCCTCGTCGGCCGCCTGGTTCACCAGCTCGTCCACGCGGACGGCGCCGATGGCCGGCAGTCCGTAATACATCTGCGACACCTGGTGCCGGGTTGCCTTGACCAGGAGCTGGTGGAGCTGCATCAGTGCCGCATCGTGCCCCGGGCCAGGCGTGCTGAGGAGTGTCACCCAGTCAGGGTCCGGGGGTCTGGGACGCGCTTCCTGCGTATCCGCGAGCTCGGGGCCGTCCAACGTGGCCATGCGATCACTCCCGTCCGCTAAGGTCACCCGCGGGCCCGGCGATGCGGACCGCCAACTCTGGTGGACAACCCTTGTCCACCAGTTTAAGTAGCTCGTGGATGTCCACTCCCCGGGTGGCCGCCATGCGTGACGCCAGAGTAGCAGGGAACCCTGCCTCGATCAGCAGCCGCCCGCGCCAGGCGACGATTGCGTCCCACTCGTTTCGGGGCGATCCGGCCCCTGTCTGTGCTTCTACTTCCCGCTGAGTCTTCATACCCCTTTAGTGTCATCCGGGCCGCCACTCTTACCGGCTTTCGGGGAAAAGGGAGCCGAAAAAATTTCCGTCTGAAGGGGGTAAGAATCGGGCGCCGGGTGCCACTAATGTGCCATGGGCGCCCGCCCATACGAAAGGAGATCCAACCGTGGAAATCATGACATCCCGCAGGCGGCCAAAGCTCGCCGTCGTGTTCGCCCTGCTGGCTGTTTCAGGCGGCCTGACCGCGGCCTATTCCGTGGGGGCGGCGCCCGCGCAGCCCACATTCCAGGAGGCTGCAACAGGATTCATGGCCCACAACCATGGCTCCGGCGGCTCCAGTTCAGTACCTGCCGCACGGCTTGAGCTGCGGCTGACAATGCGGACGCTATGGGCGCAGCACATGGAATGGACGCGCCTCGCGATCGTCAATTTCGCCTCCGGATCGGCCGGCTTCGACACCACGGCCGGGCGGCTGCTGCAGAACCAGGTGGACATCGGCAATGCCATCAAGCCGTTTTACGGCGAGGCTGCCGGCGCCCGGTTGACCACCCTGCTGCAGCAGCACATCACCGAATTCGTTGGTCTGTTCCAGGCTGCCAAGGCCCAGGACGCTGCTGCGCTGGAAGCGGCCAAGACTGCCGTTTACGCCAACGCCCAGGAGATCGCCGACTTCCTTGCCGGGGCCAACCCCCGGAACTGGAGCCAGGAAAAGATGCGCTCCATGATGAAGCAGCACATCGACCAGACCATCTCCTACGGCGGCGCTGAACTGAACGGACGGTACGCCGAAGGCATCGCCACCTATGACCTCGCGGAACAGCACATGCTGATGATGGCCGACGAGCTCAGTGACGGCATCGTCAACGCTTTCCCCGGCAAGTTCCGCTGAGCCCGGCCGGTACGTCCGTGCCGGTTCACACCGGTCCGCGGGTCCAAAACCGGCGTCAACTCCGACTGGGTGACAGAACGGCACGATCGTACCTACGGGAGAGGCTGGCGGGAGCTGGACCTTTCTGCCCTTCCGGCCCTGAATGCAACCCTGTCAGTGTGAACTATGAGGCCCGTCTCCGCTTGGAACCGCCGTATGGTCGCCGCCATACTTGCGGGGTTGCTGGTGGTTGCCGCCATCGTGGTGGCGGTGGTGCTCTCCGCCCGCCCGCAGGCGGGCGGACCGACGCTGGGGCCTTCCACTTCCCCAAGTGTCGCGCCCACTGCTCGCGAAACCCCTGCAGCCCCGACAGCGACCCCGACCGCGACGGCGGAACCCGGCACCTCTGAGCCCACACCCCCGGTCACCAGCGAGCCGCCCGCGGTTGTTCCGGAACCGCCAGTGACCCCGCAGCCGGGGACGCCTGAGCCTCCAGTCACTCCCCAACCGCCGCCGGCAGCGCCCTTCCCGCCGGCGCTGCTGGGACAGGATGTTGAGGTGCTGCCGGGTGCCGGCCGCGTGGTTGCCCTGACGTTCGACGCCGGCGCCAACTCGGCCGGACTGCCCAAGATCCTGCGGGGGCTGGCCAGTGCCGGGGTTCCGGCGTCGTTCTTTTTGACCGGCAACTGGGCGGCCGCAAACCCGTCCGGTGTGTCTGCGATTGTGGCCGCCGGCCACCGCGTAGGCAACCACTCCATGACGCACCCCGGCTTTACCGGTTTGCCGGATGATGGCCTGGCAGCGGAGGTGCGGGGTGCGGAACAGGCCATCCGTGCCGCGGGGGCTGACCCCGCGCCGTTCTTCCGCTTTCCCTTCGGCGAACGGGACGCGCGCACCATTTCAGCCGTGAACAACCTAGGTTACATGCCGGTGCGGTGGACGGTGGATACCCTCGGCTGGAAGGGAACCAGCGGCGGCATCACCGCCCAGCAGGTGGCGGACCGGGTTCTCTCGGTCCTGCAGCCCGGAGAGATTGTGCTGATGCACATCGGGTCAAACCCCGACGACGGCACCACCCTCGACGCCGACGCCCTCCCGCAAATCATCGACCGTGTGAGGCAGGCCGGCTACAGCTTCGTTACGCTGGACAGCCTGCTGTAGGGGTGAGGGGGAGAAGCGAGCCCGCTCAGGCTGCCGTATTCAGCTAGCCCGGTCTCTCTTCCAAGCGCGCAGGCGCCACGCCACCAGCGCGGCCACGGCTATTGCTGCAATGACGACGGCGATGTCCCGGCCGGCCGCCTTGGCCACGGCCTCGTAGGAGTTGCCGGCCAGGTAGCCCAGCAGGACAAAGCCGATGCCCCAGGTGAGTCCGCCAGCAGCGTTGAAGAGCAAGAAGCGGCCGTACGGCATCCGGGACGTGCCAGCCAAAGCAGGCATCACAGCGCGGAAGAACGCAACGAACCGTCCCAGGAAGACCGCCCACCCGCCTCTGCGGCGCAGGAAGTCCTGAGCCTTCTTTAGCCGTCTCCGATGCCGGCCCAACGCTTTGGACTTCACGAGCCGGGGGCCCAAATGCTTCCCGACCTCGTAGCCCACGGTGTCGCCCAGGACGGCGGCCACTACCGCGACGGTCATCATTACCGGCAGCTGAACTTCGCCACGGCTGGCCACCACCCCGCCCAGCACGGCCGCCGTTTCACCCGGAATGACAAAGCCGATGAACAGTGCGTCTTCGGCGAACACCAGGCAGAAGACGGCGATGTAGGCCACGAGCGGGCTGACGTTCAGGATGCCGTCAATGAAGCCGCTCATGGGGAAATACTAGGCCCACGGGGCGGGTTTTTCAGGCGTAGCTTTCAACAGTTGAAGCGACTGCTTCGCGGATCTCAGGACGGTCATGGAATGGCGGGAGGCTTTCCACTGCGCCACCTCCAATAAATCCCAAGACCTCGTCAGCCGTGAAGAGACCAACGCCACGTGGAGACCACCTCTCGGGTCCGATGGATGCGGTTCCCGAGGCGATGGCGATGATGGGGATGACGTTCACGCCGGGGCCCAGAACTGCGCGGTAGCGGTCTGCGGCGTCGGCAATGTTTGTATGCCGGTGACCGTCGTCGCCTTTGGAGTGGGCGGCCAGCCCCTTCCGGTTCGGATGCCAGCTGTAATTCGTGGGCCAGTCCAACCACGAATCGATCAAATAGACATTGGTTCCGTGAGTCACCGCATGCTCCACGTCGATCCTCTTGGCTCCCGGTGACTTTAGCCCGTGAAATACGTAGATACCGGGAATCCTGACGAGTCTATTCAAGAGCAGACCCATCACCCAGATGCCGCTGCGAGTGGAATCACTGGAGCCGCGGCCCCATTCCGATGGTTGCTGGCCGTAAACGTACCGGCCGTGGGAAACCGCAATGTCATTCTTCCGAAAGAGCGGTGCTCCATACCAAGCCAGCGCAAACGCAGCGGCGAGCGTGAGGAGCCCCACCAGGCCATTGGTGCCGGAGCCGCCGACCAACGACGTTAGCGAGCCAATCGCAAACAGTCCTGACACCACCGAACCGGGGATGACGACTATCCTCTTCCCGCTCATGACCATGAGCGCCGCTATCAGCATCACAAAACAGCGCAGTATGCTGATGAGGACGCCGTCACCACCCGGTAGGTTGCCCACAACAATCGGTACCACGAAGACCAATGCTGCGAATGCGGCAACGAAGGTCATCGCTTTGCCGGACATGGCGGGCTGTTTAGCTACGGCGTTGCTCTCGACCGATCTGGTGGACGCGTCTTCGTATCCACTGAAGTCGGTGCTTAGCCACTTCCCCTGCGTGATGTTGATGCCGCGGCTCTCAAATTCCTGCTCCGCGTTTTTCACGAGTTATTCCGCCTAGGATTCGATGAGTGACTGTCTTCTTTCTATCACTCAACGGGGCATCCACACGGGGGACCCACCCGCCCCTGCAATCCAGCAGTCCAGCAATCCTCAGCAGGGAGTCCAGCTCTTCCCGCCCGGTGCGTAACAGCGTGGACCCGTGTACTTGGTAGCCGGTGGTACGTAAGGGACGGGCGCAGGCGGAACGTACGGCTGCGGCGCCGGCGGGACATAGGGTGCGGGCGGCGGCAACCTGCGTAGGCGCTCGGCCTCGGCCTGGCGCGCTGCTTCCGCTGCGGCTGCTTTGGCCGCAGCCTCGTCAGCGGCCTTCTTTTCGGCGGCGACGCGTTCTTCTGCTGCCTTCTTTTCGGCTGCGGCCTGGGCCTCAGCGGCCCGGCGGTCCTCGAGCGCCTTCTTTTCCGCCGCGGCGAGGGTGGCTTGCAGGGTCTTCGTTTCGTCCCGCTTCTTCTCTGCAGCCGCGACCTTGTTATCGAGCGTCGAAAGGTAGGCCGCTGTGACGGTGGCCGTCAGGCCTGCCCAGTAGATTGCCCTTTGGGCGTCCTTGCCGGCAGCAAGAACAGCTCTGAGGGCCTTTGCGGCCGCCAGTTCGGTCGCAAATGCCGCCACCGCAATACTTGCAGCCGATGACGTGGTTGCGGGCTCAGCTGCCGCTGCGGTCTCGAGCGCCTTGGTCGTCTTCGCAAGTTGGGCAGGTACCGTGCAGTCGACCTGATCAGAAAATAGACCGCTCTTGGCCTCTCTGGCTTCCGCGTAGGCCGCTTCGACCGGAGGCATGAACTTACTGTTGCCGCCAAACTGTACGGGTATTCCCAGGCCTTCCCGGGCTATTTTCGCGTTTACCAATGAACCGTCAGGTGCAAAAACCCCGGCGAGTGTCCGCCCATACTTGTCGTGACGTTCGACGTCGAACTCGAGCGTGACCTGAGTGCCTTTAGGGAGGAGCACCTCGAGGTATTCCGCGGCCTGCGGGCCGAGGCACTCCACGGGCTGGTTGGGGTCCTTCGTCTCCGGAGTGTCTATATTGAGCAGTCGGATGGTGTGGTCCCCGTTGTTGATGGATACCACCAATGTGTCACCGTCGACGACCCGCACGACTGTGCCGGAATCTGCATTAGCTGCAGAGGCGACCACCACTGAGCCTGCCACCAGCGCGGCCGCGGCCACTGAGGCAATGATTAGTTTCTTCATCTCAAGCTCTCTTTTGAACAGGCCTCGGTCTACGAATATGCGCCAACCTTGGTTGAACCTGAAAGTTTCCTCCGATTATGCTGGACGTCCCAACGCAAGAATCCGTCAAGGACGCCTCAAGATGCCCGCAGTAATCGCCAGGTGCACTGTTCACTATCCGGATGCACCGGTACGATCGTGCCGATATCCCACTGTTCGGCGCCGGGCGCAAGGAGTAGCCTTAGGGAAAGGGTCCTAAACCGGCACGATCGTACCTATGGGAGGCTGTGGTGGAACCACTCACCGGCGTGCTGGCCGCCGAGGTCCGCTCGCGGCGCGTGCAGTGGGGCCTCACCCAGCAGGATCTGGCGGACATGGCCGGGGTCTCGGAACGTTTCGTCCGTTTCGTGGAGCAGGGCAAACCCAGCGTCCAGCTCGATTCCCTGACCGCGGTCCTGGACACACTGGGCCTCGAACTCCGGCTCACCACCAGAACCAGCCAGGCTGTCCGCGCGCTCACGGACCCGGCCGATGGCCCCAGCGCCCCAGCCAGCGCCGAAAACGCGCAGCCATGAACCACCGCATCGCGGACATATACAAGGCCGGGGTCCTGGCTGCCAAACTCGAACGGCACGACGGCGGCACCAGGTTCAGCTACCTGCCGGCGTACCTCGCCAGTGGAAGACCCGCCGTCGCCAGTTCCCTGCCACTCACCACCGAACCGGTGATCTCAGCGGCCGGTGCGGCGCCGCCCTACTTCACCGGGCTGTTGCCGGAGGGGCGCCGGCTCAACGCGCTGCGGCGCTCCATCAAGACCAGCGCCGACGACGACCTGTCCCTGCTCATCGCTGCCGGGGCGAACCCCGTGGGCGACGTGCAGATTGTGGGCCATGGCGAACCGCTGGATCCTGACGAGCACGCCGTCGAGCTCGACACCAAGCTGCCAATGGACTTCGACCAGCTGCTCGGCGACCCCGACCTGATCGACCCAGTGGCCCTCGCCGGTGTCCAAGACAAACTGTCCGCCGGGATGATTTCACTCCCCGTCGCGAGTGCCGGCAAGCGGTTCATTCTCAAACTCAACGCCCCCGAGTTCCCGCACGTTGTGGAGAACGAACTGGTCATGTTCCGGTACGCGGCCAAACTGCGGATCCCGCTGAGCCCCGTGCAGCTGATCCGGGATGTCGAGGGCCGGCCGGGCCTGCTCGTGGAGCGCTTCGACCGCATCCCGGTTCCTGGCGGTACACACGACGCAGTCCAGCGGCTGGCAGTGGAGGACGGCGCACAGGTACTCAAGCTCTACCCCGCGGACAAGTACAACGTGGGCTACGGGACGGTGTGCCACGCGCTGGCCGACCACTGCGCCGCACCTCTGCCCGCCCTCCGCAACCTGGCCATCCAGGGGGCTTTCGCGTGGCTGAGCGGCAACGGGGACCTGCACGCCAAGAACGTGTCCATGGTCCAGCAGCCGCGCGGGGAATGGACCATCGCGCCGGTCTACGACATCCCCTCCACCGTGGTCTACGGCGACAAGACCCTGGCACTCACCCTGAACGGGAAGCGGAACGGGATTTCGCGGAGGCACTTCCTGGGCTGGGCCGAGGGCCTGGGGCTCACCGACCGGACGGCCAGGCAGGTGGTGGAACTCGCCCTCAAGGCGTCCGGTCCGCTCGTGGCTGACCTGGAGTCCGGTACGGCTTTCGCGGGCGCGCCAAGTTCGGGCGTGGCAAGTCCCGGAAGGAATCACGACGGCGGCTCGCCCTTCCCGGACATGGTCACCAGGGCGTGCGTGAAGGAGCTCAAGCACCGCAGGCGGTTGCTGGAGGGCTGAGGCACTCACGGTGAGTGCCGCCGTCGTACGCTCCCCAAATGGGGAGGGGGAGCTAGAGGTGCTGGATGCCTGCCCGCTGCATGGCGTCCTTGTAGACTTCCACGCTCTTGGCCAGGAGGTCCTCCTGCTTGGCGTCGGAAACAGCAAAGGCCCGCCCGCCGAGCGCGCTGGCCTTATAGATCTTGATGCCGCTGTTCTTCAGGGAAGAATGGTAGGTCTTCTCGAAGAGGGTGAGGAACGTGGAGGCATCGGTGCCGTGGGCGATGACTGCCGAGACCCGGCGGTTGATCTTCAGGAACTGCCGGAAGGGCCGCAGCCCATCGGTCTTTTCCTGCACGTTCAAAGCCGAAGGAAGATCCGGATCGCGGACCCACGGGTAGGCGTTCCACGGCATCACATAGCGCGGATCAAGCTCGGCCAGCTCGTAAATCTGGGTGGCCCGGCGGGCGGCCTCGTCATCGTTGTAGTGGGAGACAAACCCGGATTCGGTTCCCTTGCCCGGGCTGACCTGCAGGCTGACGATCCGGCATTCGTCTTCGTCGTGCACGGGATCGATGTACGGAACAACGGACCCTGGCTTCTTTTCCATCAGTTCGTCGCAAAGCTGCGTTACCGCCGCAATGTTTGGTTCCTGTAGCAGGGCCTTTTTTTCGTCCCAGTCAATCGTCACGATCTCTCCCTCAGCAGCAAGGCGTCCAGAATCAGGCGTCTTATGCCACTCTACGCTTTTGGGCCTTTGGGTGCGCAGTGGATCTGTACTGACGGGGTGGATGGCGGGATATGAGGCGGCTGCGGCTTCCCCGATGCTTGCAAAAAGATGCACAGCGCCATTTGTCTACCGCCACAGGCTTTGCCTGCGAGGGGTGGCCGGGATTGCTGTGAGGCGACTGTCGGGGCGAGCATGTCGGAGGCAACCATGGCCGGGGAACACCGTGACGATTTGGTCATGCAGTCGGAGCAGTGGCGCCGCCAGCTGCCAGGAGCCGGGGAACTCTTCGCGGCAGTGAATATCTCAGGGCGCCAGCTGGTGGCCCCGGAATTCCCTGATGTGGTGGAGGGCGCCGTCCGGGCACCCGGCATCGACGCTTCAGCGGTGAGCCTGGAGGTCACTGAAACCATCCTGATGGATCAGCCCGGCCGGCCCACGGATACCCTGCGGCGGCTGTCGGCGCTGGGCGTCGAGCTGTCGATCGACGATTTCGGCACCGGATACTCCTCCCTCAGCTACCTCCGCTGGCTTTCCGCCAGCAGCCTCAAGATCGACCGGACCTTCATTCAGGAAATCGGCCGCGGGCCCCACGCTGCCACCATCATTGAACTCGTGCTGGGCATGGCGGAGACCCTGAAGCTCAGCGTCGTGGCCGAAGGGGTGGAAACCTCCGCGCAGGCCAACGAACTTCGTCAGCTGGGGGTACGCCTCGGCCAGGGCTACTTCTGGAGCAAGCCGATGCCGCCCGAACTGGTCCCGGAGTGGATGGCAGGACACGCCGGACCAGTGCCGGGCCGGGTATCGTCATCAGAATGGACAGGAAAACGCTCAAGTCTGACGGCTTCGCCGGCTTCAGGCCGTTCGACAGCCTAGAGATCATGAGGGTTCCGCAGGGCACCGGCGTGTTCGCCGTCCTGCGGCCCAACGAGTACGAGCCCCACTTCCTGAAGCGAAGCACCGCAGGCGTCTTCAAGAAGAAGATCCCCACCCTGCCGGCGGAAGCGCTGTTTGGTGAGTGGGTGGACGGCGCGGACATTCTCTATATCGGCAAGGCCGGGCCCGGGAGCAAGGGCAACCGGGGCCTCCGCAGCCAGATCAAGGAGTTCCTGGACTTCGGGAGGGGATTGCTGCCGGGACACTGGGACGGCCGGCTGATCTGGCAGCTAACCCACACGGACGAACTGATTATCGCGTGGAAAGAGCTGCCCGCCGACGAAGTGAACCAGGCCGAGGCCGCCTATCACGCTGCCTTCGTGGCGGAACACGGCAAGCTGCCTTTCGCGAACCTCGTGCAGGCCAGGCTCAAGAACTGAATTAAGCGCCCTTGAGCCGTTCCATCTCCCGCCGGTCCTTTTTGGTCGGCCGTCCGGCGCCGCGGTCCCGCTGCGGGAGACCCAGCGCCGGCGCCACCGGCCTCGGCGGGGTGTGGTCCGTGAAGCAGTGCGACGCAGCCTCGGCGCCCACACGTTTGGCAATCAAGCGGCGGACTTCAAGGGTGCGTTCAAAGCCTGACATGCGTATCGTAACGGTTTCGCCCGTGACGAGCGTGGCCGAAGCCTTCGCAGGGCTGCCGTTCAGCCGCACGTGTCCGGCCCGGCACGCGGCAGTGGCGGCAGAGCGGGTCTTGTAGGCGCGGACAGCCCACAGCCACGCATCAATGCGGACGCTGGCGGGGGCGGCAGGAAGGCTGGTCATGGCTGGCATCGAGTATACGGCGTTGGGCACGTCCGGACTGGCAGTTCAGGCGGTGGCCAGCGGAAGCGTGATCCGCATGGTGGTTCCGTCCGGGCCCGTGCCGGCGATCTCCACAGTGCCGCCGGCAGCGGCAGCCACATCGCGGACCAAGGCCAGTCCGATGCCGAAGCTGCGCTGCGCCCGCGATCTGTCCGGCCTCGGTGTCCTGACGAACCGCTCAAAGATCCTGTCACGGTCGACGCCGGATATTCCGCTCCCCGTATCCGTCACCGTGATAATCGCGCTGCGTTGGCTCGCTGCCGCGGCGAGGGTGATGGTCCCGCCGGCCGGTGTGTGCGCCAGGGCGTTGTCAGCCAGCGCCAGGATGGCGCGGCGCAAACTGCTTTCGTCGATCCGGGCCAGCGCACGGCCGCCCGCCGTGACGGCGACCCTGACATCCTGGTCGCGGGCGATGGTCCGGACGCTCTCCGCAACGGATTCCACCACCCCCGCCACATCGATCGGTTCCCCAGGGGTTTCCGCGGCGCCTCCCGTTGCGGCCAGGAGCAGTTCGTTGACGATTGCCGTCAGGGCTGAGGTGTCCTGCCGGATCCGGACCAAGGCCTGCCCCGGCTTCGACTCGGGCGGGGTGTCACGCTGGGCCAGCTGGATCCGCGCGTCCAGGATTGCCAGGGGCGTCCGCAGTTCGTGGCTGGCGTCCTGGATGAACCGGCGCTGCAGGGCCATGGCCGCGCCCAGAGGCTCAATAGCGCTGCGGGCACTGAACCAGCCGATCACGCCGGCGAGGACGATCCCTGCTGCACCGGCGATGATCAGGGCTTTGAGCAGATCCTTGTAGTCAAGGTACGCAAAGTCGGCGGCCGGGCTGGACGGTCCGGGCAATTCGGGGTGGGACAGCTGGTTGGTCAGGTAGATCGCGGCGCCGGCGAGCAGGCAGAGGACCATCACGGCGCAGGCAACGCTGATGCGTACAGCGATCCTGAGCGAGGCCTTGCGGAGGGTGGCCTGGTCCGGGTCTGCGGCGCCCCGGTTTCTCTCATTCATGGCCGTCGCCGATCTGGTAGCCGACGCCGTGGACTGTGCGGATCACGTTCCGGGAAATCTTGCGGCGCAGGTGGTGGACATAGGTGTCGATCACGCTTGGCTGGTCAGTGGACGGGAAAACGGAGCCGATGAGCTCGTCCCGGCTGAAAATGCGCTCCGGTTCTGTGGCGAGGGCCGTCAGCAGCTCGCACTCCTTCGCGGTCAGCGTCACCAGGGGCCCGTAAACGGACCGCACGGAACGGCCGACGGCGTTCAGTTCCCAGTCGCCGATACTCACCGTCGGCTGGGTGTAGCTGCGGGTCAGTGCGCGCAGGCGCGCACCCAGCTCCCCGGCGTCGAACGGTTTGCTCATGTAGTCATTGGCCCCGGCGTCGAGGCCGCGGACCTTCTCGTCCGTTGCGCCCAGCGCAGTGAGGATCAGCACCGGCGTCGAAATCCCTTTCGCCCTGAGGGTGCTGATCAGCGCGATCCCGTCCATGCCGGGCAGGCCGCGGTCGATCACCATGACATCCCAAGGTTCGCCGAGGGCGGCGCTCAGGCCAAGCCTTCCGTCCGCCACCAGGCTGATCCGGTAATCGCCTTCCAGCAGCTCCGCAATAAGCGGGCCCAGGACCGGATCGTCCTCGACCAGAAGCAGGGACGGCCGGGCATCTGTTGTCATGGGGCTATTCTTCCGCGGCCAGCGCTTTCACGGGCTGATCCTGGGATTCTTCGGCCGGTTCCTTGGCGTTGCCCTTGGCCTTGCGGCGTTTGAGGTACTCAATGCCCCACGGGATGACCGAGACCAGGACCATGGCCACGGCGATCAGGTCGATGTTGTTGGCGATGATGTCGAAGTGCCCCAGCCAGGACCCCAACAGAATCACGGACACGGACCAGGCCACGGCGCCCACGATGTTCCAGAGGAGGAACTTGCGGTAGGGGTAGTGGGCGGTCCCGGCTGCCAGCGGGGCATAGGTGCGCACTATCGGCACAAAGCGGGCCAGCACCACCGCGCCGCCGCCATGCCGGTGGAAGAACTCCTCGGTTTGGGTCAGATGCGAGGTCTTCATGATCCGGGCATCATCCTTGAACCAACGCCTGCCGAATTTCCGGCCGAGGAAGAAACCCACTTGGTCGCCGGCCACCGCCGCCGCTGACACGACGCCGATCAGGAGCGGGAGCGTGAGGTTCAGCTGCTGATGAAGCAGGCCGGCCGTGAAGAGGAGCGAGTCCCCGGGCAGGAACGGGAAGAGGACCCCGGATTCGATGAAAACCATCCCGGCAATGACAGCCAGTGCGGCCGGTCCGAAGCCCTCGAGGAGCCCCGCGGGGTCCAGCGGCGAGGAAGCAGCGGCGGAGGCGGCTACCGTGGCGAGTGCATGAAATGACTGCATGATGCCTTTCTGAGGGCAAGAGGTACGAACCTGTTCCACAGGCCCGCCAGAAGAACCACCGCCGCGGTGCCGGCCAGCAGCGAACCCGCGACGTCGGAAGGGTAGTGGACGCCGATGTACAGCCGGGACCACGCCACGAGGGCAACCACCACCACGCCGGAGACCACCGTGAATTTCGCCCACCGGGTGCCCCGGGCCAGGAAATACACCGCAAAGGCAAGGGTCACCGCGAAGGTGACATGGCCGCTGGGAAAGCTGTCCGTTCCGGATTCCGGGGCCAGGGGATCGAACATCAGCGCAGCGTCCGGGCGTTGCCTCGCCACCAGGAGCTTGAAGAACTCACTCGCCACCCATCCGGAGCCAGCCGTCAGGGCGAAGGCCACCGCGTTGACCGGCGCACGGCGGACCAGCAGCAGAAACACGGCAATTGCGGCGATTGCCAGCAACCCCGCTACCGGGCCGAACAGCAGGTTCAGGGCCATGGCCACGGCCGTGAGCAGCGCAACGTGATGCAGGCTGAGGCCCTGGTCCACGCCCAGTTCGGCCGCGCTGACACCGGGAGCATGCGCAACCGTCAGGCCAAGAATGACGACGGCGGCGGCGAGGAAAATCCCGAGGAGGAGCCAGTGCGGCGCTTGAGGCAGCGCAAACGGCCAGGTCCTGGCGGCGGGCTGGCTTAAGTCAGGCGTGGTAGGAGCTGTAAGGGTACGGTCGTTCACTGCGTCAGGCATAAAGACTCCGGCTCGGCACAGGGAGGCCGGTGGACCGCCCCCATCAACTCTGCCCCCGGGGCTTTAAGAAACCGTTAAGAATGAAGGGTACTGAGTTGGGCGCCCTACGCCACGAGGTTCGCGGCCGCGGTGTCCATGTGCTCCCGGATGGTGTTCCGTGCCAGCGAGGCATCACCCGTCTCGATGGCCGCGACGATGTCGTAATGCCGGTCCACGCTCATGTTCATCACGCCCTTGTCCTGGCCCGCGAACATGATGGACATCCGGATGGATCCCTCCAGTGATTCCCAGGAATGCAGCAGGGTTTCGTTGCCGGTGAGCCGGCACAGGGTCCGGTGGAACTCCAGGTCCGACTCAACCCGGTCCTGCATGCTGGCCTTTTCCGCCGCGGCCATGGCTTCGATGGCGGTCTTCAGCGAGCGGATGGCGTGCTGGCGGTCGGGGAGTTCACAGAGGGTGCGGGCGGCCAGGGACTCCAGAGCGGCCCGGACCGAGTAGATGTCCCGGATTTCCTTGGCGTCCAGGTGCCGGACGGAGAGCCGGCCGCGGGGTCCGGCGGAGAGCAGCCCCTCCTGTTCGAGCTGGCGCAGGGCTTCGCGAAGGGTGCCGCGGCTGATCTGGAGCATCTCCGACAGTTCGGTTTCCACCAGGTGCCGGCCCGGTTCCAGCTCACCGCTGGTGATCGCGGCTCGCAATGCGGCAAGGGCCTGCTCGCGGAGGCTCTTCTTCTGCAGTCCCAGCAGGGGTGCTGTTGCTCCGGCCATCGTGTTACTTCCTCAATGTCAGTGGTCGACTGTTTACAGTCGATCTGTTAACTGTTGATGCTACGACAGAAGCGCGGCGCCGGGGTGGGTTCGGCGCCGCGCTTCTGATCGGATTGTTCCTACTTAAGTTCAGCGAGTACCTTCGCCACGATCTTTTGGATGCTGAGTCCGTAGCGGTCGTGGAGGGTGGGGAGCGCTCCGGCGTCGAGGAACTGGTCCGGCAGGGCGATGGGCACTACGCGTTTGCCCACGCCTGCGGTGACCACGGCGGCAGCTACTGTTTCGAACAGGCCGCCGATCACGCTGTGGTTTTCGAGGGTGAATGCGAGCCGGTCGGTGTTGAGTTCGGCGAGGACGGTGGCGGCGTCGAACGGTTTGATAGTGGGGGTGTGGACGACGGCCACGTCAACGTTGTGTGCCGCCAGGGCCTTGGCTGCGTCCAGGGCCCGCATGGTCATCAGGCCGGACGAGATGAACACAACGTCGTTGCCGCCGCGCAACACCTTGGCTTTGCCGAGTTCGAACGTGTAGTCGTATTCGTCCAGGACGGTGGGCACGTTGCCGCGCAGCAGGCGCAGGTAGGTGGGCCCCTCCGAAGCCGCGAGTTGTGGGACGGCCTGCTCGATGTCGATGGAGTCGCAGGGGTCCACGATGGTCAGGTTGGGCATGCCGCGGAAGATCGCCATGTCCTCGGTGGCCTGGTGGCTGGGCCCGTATCCCGTAGTCAGGCCGGGGAGCCCGCCCACGATGTTCACGTTCAGGTTCGGCTCGGCGGCGTCCAGGCACAGGAAGTCGTAGGCGCGGCGGGCCGCGAACACGGAGTAGGTGGATGCGAACGGGACCAGACCGGTTTCGGCCAGGCCGGCGGCGGCGCCGAAGAGCAGCTGTTCGGCCATGCCCATCTGGAAGAACCGCTCCGGGAAGGCCTGGGCGAAGATGTGCATGTCCGTGTATTTGCCCAGGTCCGCGGTGAGGCCCACGATCTTGTCGTTCTCCTGAGCGGCCTTGACCAGGGCGTGGCCGAACGGCGCGGACGCCGTCTTCTGACCTGGTTCGGCGAAGGAGGCGATCATCGCCGAGGTCTTCAGCTTGGGCTTGGTGACGGCGGTGGTGCTCACTTGGTGTCTCCTTCAGCGGCTTCAAATCCTGCGCTGAGTTGCTCGCGGCAGGTCTGCCATTCGTGTTCTTCGATGCGCATGAAGTGCGCCTTTTCGCGTTCCTCCAGGAGCGGGACGCCGCGGCCCACTTTCGTATCGCACAGGATCACCGAGGGGCGTCCGACGGCGGCGGCCTGGTTGGCTGCGTTGTCGAACGCTGCGAGCAGCGCACCGACGTCGTTTCCGTCCACCCGCTGGGTGTACCAGCCGAAGGATTCCCACTTTTCGGTGACGGGCTCGGTGCGGAGCACGGTGTCGGTTTTCCCGTCCGCCTGCAGGGCGTTGATGTCCACCATGGCGGTGAGGTTGCCGAGCTGGTGGTGGTGGGCGCCCATGGCCGCTTCCCAGGTGGAGCCCTCGTCCAGCTCGCCGTCGGAGAGGAAGTTGTAGATCCTCGCCGTGGAGTTCTGGTAGCGCAGGCCCAGCGCCATGCCCACGGCGATGCTCAGGCCGTGGCCCAGCGAACCGCCGGAGATTTCCATGCCGGGCGTGTAGGTGGACATCCCGGACATCGGCAGGCGGGAATCGTCCGAGCCATACGTTTCAAGTTCGGACACGGGTACGATGCCGGCCTCGGCGAGGGCGGCGTAGTGCCCGATCGCGTAATGGCCGGTGGAGAGCAGGAACCGGTCCCGCGCCTCCCACTCCGGATCCTCGGCGCGGTAGCGGAGCTGGTCCGAGTACACGGTGGCCAGCATGTCCGCGGCGCCGAGGGCCTGGCCAACGTAACCCTGGCCCTGGACCTCGCCCATGTTCAGGGCGTGGTGGCGGATCCGGTACGCGGCAGCGCTGACGCGGTCGAGGCGGTCGGAGGCAGTTTCCTGGGTCATTCGTTCCTTCTGCGGGAGTTCGTGCGTGTGCAGTTCGTGGGTGGCAGTCATCAGGCGCTCACGGACTGGGGTGTGCTTTTGGTGGCCTCATCGGCCAGTTCGCGTTCGCGCTTGCCCCAGGTTTCCCGGGTGGCGAGGGCGGCCCACAGGCCGATGGCTGCGTACAGGCCGAAGAGCAGCGCCGGGCCAATCCAGCCGAAGCTAACGAACAGCAGGGTGGTGATGAAGGGTGTGAAGCCGGAGACCATCGCCGAGATCTGGTAGGCCAGGCTGGCACCGGAAGAGCGGGTCTTGGCCTGGAAAAGCTCCGGGAACCAGGCGCCCTGGGCGCCGGCGAGGGAGTTCTGGCAGACGGCGTAGGAGATCACCAGGGTGGCGATGACGAAGATGAACAGCCCGGTGTTCACCAGCAGGAACATGGGGATCGCGAACAGCACAGCGAAGGCTGTGGACCAGATGTAGAGCGGGCGGCGGCCGATCCGGTCTGTCAGCCGGGCCCAGGCCTGGGTGGCGAAGATGCCAATTGCGGAGGCGATGCACAGAGCGACGAGCGTCTGGGTCTTGTCGGCAAGGTGCTGGCTGTTCAGGTAGGAAATCATGTAGGTGACCGAGACGGCGTAGCCGGCTGTTTCGGCTATGCGGAGGCCGATGCCCTTGACGATATTGCGCCAGTCAGTCTTGATGACCTCGACGATCGGGGACTTCACGATGGCGCCGCTGTCCTTGACCTCGTCAAAGACGGGGGACTCGGGCACCTTGGACCGGATGATCAAGCCGACAACCACGAGCACAATGCTGGCCAGGAAGGGGATGCGCCACGCGAGTTCGCCGCCGAAGTTCACGCTCACCAGGAACACCAGGTTGGCGAGCAGCAGGCCCACGGGGAAGCCGGCCTGCACGATGCCGGTGTACTTGCCCTTGGATTTCCACGGCGCGTGCTCGTAGCTCATCAGGATGGCGCCGCCCCATTCAGCGCCGAAAGCCAGGCCCTGGATAATCCGGACGAAGACCAGCAGTGCGGGGGCCAGCAGGCCAACCTGCCCGTAGGTGGGCAGGAGGCCGATGAGGAACGTTGCCACCCCCATGAGGATCAGGGAGGCGACCAGGACGGGCTTGCGGCCCACCTTGTCGCCGAGGTGCCCGCCGATGATGCCGCCGATGGGGCGGGCAGCGAAACCGACACCCAGCGTGGCGAACGCTGCGAGCGTGCCCGTCACCGGATCGCCGGTGGGGAAGAATGCCGTGCCGAAGTACAGGGCCGCGGCGGTGCCGAACCCGA
Source organism: Arthrobacter sp. BF1 (assembly GCF_056680215.1). NCBI lineage: Bacteria > Bacillati > Actinomycetota > Actinomycetes > Micrococcales > Micrococcaceae > Arthrobacter > Arthrobacter sp. BF1. Next base: position 4,067,288 of record NZ_CM155271.1, on the reverse strand, counting down.
TGAAGTCGTAGGTCTCGATGACGGCGCCAACACCGGAACCAATAGCGACGCGCCTGGCGTCCTTCGTGCCATGCACGTGGCCGCGCATTTTCAGAGCTTCGTTGCTCATAGCTGAATCCCTTTCGAAGAGCGAGCAACGCTTCCGCATCGTCGCTGTCGACTGTTAACAAATGATATGCCCCAAGTGTGACCCGCATCATGCCTCAATGTCAACAGTCAATGTTGGAGGTTGACTGTCAACAATAAAATGGCCTACAGTGATTCACATCACCACCCGCTTATCCAGAGGATCAACGACGATGTTCAACTCCCGACTCGGCTGCTCGTCCATCAGCTTCAGGCATCAGGACCTGCAGGCCGCCCTGCGGACCATCAGCGGCCTTGGCTTCGAGGAAATCGATCTCGGCGCCCTCCCGGGAGTGTGCGACCACGTGCCGTACAACCTGGATGCAGCTGCTGTTACCGCGGTGACCGCGGAGGTTGCTGCTTCCGGCCTGCGGGTCCGCTCCGTCAACGGGGATATCGGCGACCTGAACGCAGTACTCGACGACGGTGCCCGCCAAGCCCGCGAACGGCATCTGGAGGCGCTGCTCACCCTCACCGCCAACACCGGCGCGAAGGCGCTGGTCCTCCCGTGCGGGGCGCTCAGCCACGAACCCGTCAGAAGCCTCGACGAGGACCTCGACGAAATCGCCGCCCAGCTCACCCACGCAGCACAGCGCGCCGCGGAGTTCGGCGTCGAGCTCTGGACCGAATCCCTGCACTTCCTCCGGTTTTGCTGGAACCTGGAACGCGCGGAACTGCTGGCGCAGCGGCTGGCAGGTACCGGCGTCGGCATTGTGATGGACTTCAGCCACATCGTCGCCGCCGGTGAAGATCCGCTGGAGTACCTCGAACGCAATCAGGGCCGCATCTCCCACGTCCATCTCCGCGATGCCGTGCCGGGCAACATTAACCTCAGCATCGGCAACGGCCAGGCGGACTTCGCCTCCGGCCTCCCGGCGCTCGCAGCGAGCGGCTACACCGGCCACTTCTCGCTTGAACTCGAAACCCGGGACGTCACGCACGACGAACGCCCCGCCGCCGCAGCGAAAGCGGCAAGCTTCATCACCGACCTCATCTGAACCAGCACTTCTGAACCACCACCCAAATAATCCAAGGAGCATCATGACCACCACGATTCAGCGCACCGCCGTCCTCACCGGAGCCACCTCGGACCGGGGCATCGGCATCACCACCGCCCGCCGCTACGCCAGCCAGGGCTGGGGTGTGGTGATCCTGGACCTCGACGGCGAGAAGTCCGCGAAGGTCGCCGCCGACATCGGCAACGAGTTCAACGTGCCGGCCTTCGGCCACGAGATCGACGTCGCCAACGAAGGCTCCGTCTCCGCAGCCTACGCAGCCGTCAAGAAGGAAATCGACGCAGGCGTCCTGCCCCCGGTCGGCGCCCTGGCCAACATCGCCGGCATCACGTCCCCGGTCCCGTTCCTGGAAACCACGCTTGAGCTCTGGCACAAGGTGATGGACGTCAACGCCACCGGCACCTACCTGGTGACCAAGGCATTCCTGCCGGAGATGATCGAAAACGGCTGGGGCCGGATCGTGAACATGTCCTCCGTGTCCGCCCAGCGCGGCGGCGGCGTGTTCGGCAAGGTGCCCTACTCCGCCGCGAAGGCCGCGATCCTCGGCTTCACCAAGGCCCTGGCCCGCGAACTGGGCACTGCAGGAGTCACAGTCAACGCCATCACGCCCGGCGCCGTGGATACCAACATCCGCGTGGGCAGCACCGAAGAGCAGGAAGCCGCCATCAACGCCGGCATCCCGCTGGGCCGCAACGCCACCACCGAAGAGGTCGCCGCCGTCGTCACCTTCCTGTCCTCCGAGGAATCCGCATACCTGACCGGCACCACCATCGACATCAACGGCGGAAGCCACATCCACTAGCAGCGCCCCACCCCAAGACCAGGCACGTTAGAGAGCCCACCATGACCAAGATTTGCAACGATCCCTCCGAGTTCGCGGAAGAAGCCCTTGCCGGATTCTGCGACGTCCACTCCGGGCTGGTCCGCCAGGTCCACGGCGGCGCCGTGCGGCGCCAGCGTCCGGCCAAACCCAAAGTGGCGGTCCTCGCTGGCGGGGGGTCCGGGCACTACCCGGCGTTCGCCGGCCTGATCGGCATCGGACTTGCCGACGGCGCCGTGGTGGGCAACATCTTCACCTCGCCCTCCGCACAGCAGGCGTACGCCGTGGCCAAGGCCGCTGATTCGGGCGCCGGGGTGGTCTTCACCTACGGCAACTACGCCGGTGACGTGATGAACTTCGGCATGGCCAGCGAACGCCTCGCTGCCGAGGGGGTTCAGGTGGAGAACGTCCTGGTCACGGACGACATTGCCAGCGCACCGCCGTCGGAATCCGAGAAACGGCGCGGCATTGCCGGTGACTTCACGGTCTTCAAGATCATGGGCGCCGCGGCCGAAGCAGGCGCGGACCTGGCCGACGTCGTCCGTCTGGGCCGGAAGGCCAACAGCCTGACGCGGACCATCGGCAGTGCCTTCCACGGCTGCACGTTCCCCGGCGCGGATGCCCCGCTGTTCGCGCTCAAGGACAAGCAGATGGGGCTCGGACTGGGAATCCACGGCGAACCCGGCCTGTTTGACACCGATCTGCCGTCCGCCAAGGAACTCGGCCAGGAGTTCGTCTCCCGGCTGCTGGCGGAAACGCCTGAAGGTGCCGGCGACCGACTGGCGGTCATCCTCAACGGCCTGGGGTCCACCAAGCACGAGGAGCTCTTTGTCCTCTGGCTGACCGTGGCACCGCTGCTCCGGGACGCCGGCTACACCCTGGTGATGCCCGAGGTGGGCGAACTGGTCACCAGCCTGGACATGTCCGGAGTCTCCCTCACCATCACCTGGCTGGACGAAGAACTGGAGTCGCTGTGGTTGGCGCCGGCCGAAACGCCCGCCTACCGCCGCGGAAACGCCGCAGTCCAGTCGGGTGACGCATCCGGCGAGGAAATGTCCGACGACGACGCCGCACCTGCCGCTTTTGAGGCCACCGAGGATTCGCGCGAGTACGCCGCCGCCTGTTTGGCGGCATTGGCTGCCGCGCGTGACTGCCTGCACACCGCCGAAACCCGGCTGGGGGACTTGGACGCCATTGCCGGGGACGGCGACCACGGCCGCGGCATGGTCCGCGGGATCGACGCCGCAACCGCTGCTGCCGCAGTCGCGGCGGAGCGGGGCGCCGGGGCAGGTTCTGTCCTGACCGCCGCCGGCGATGCTTGGGCGGACAAGGCCGGGGGCACCTCCGGCGTCCTGTGGGGCGCTGGCTTGCGTGCGTTCGGGGAATCGCTGGGCGATCAGCGCAGCCCTGCCGCCGAGGAACTGGCCGCCGGCGTGCGCGCGTTTTCGGGCCGGATCATTGGGCTTGGCGAAGCCGCACCCGGCGATAAGACCATGGTGGATGCCTTGGTGCCTTTCACCGAAACCTTTACCCGCCTGGCTGCCAGCGGTGCAGAACCGCGCCAGGCATGGGAAGCCTCGGCGCTTGAAGCTACGACGGCGGCCGAAGCCACGGCGTCGCTGCGGCCCCTGAAGGGACGCGCCCGTCCGCTTGCCGAAAAGAGCGTGGGCACACCGGATCCCGGTGCCACCTCCCTGGCGATGATTTTCACCGTGATGGGCTCCTTCCTTGCCGCGCCCGAGCAGGCAGCCCCTGCCACCGCCAGCCAATCGCAAGGAGCACTCTCATGACCGCCACACCCGAAATCCCGGGGCTGCGCCTGGTCCTGGGCGCCGATGAAGCCGGCGTCGACTACAAGAACCGCATCCTGGCCGATCTGCAGGCCGATCCCCGGATCAGCGAAATCATCGACATCGGGGTCAACCGGAGCGACGCCCCGGAGGACTTCGTCAGGCCCTACCCCTACGTTGGCATCGCCGCCGGCGAGCTCATCCGCGACGGCAAGGCCGACCGGGCCATTCTGTTCTGCGGCACGGGGATCGGGGTGGCCATCGCGGCCAACAAGGTTGACGGAATCCGCGCCACCACGGCCCACGACTCCTTCTCCGTGGAGCGCTCAATCCTGTCCAACGACTGCCAGGTGCTCACCATGGGGCAGCGGGTGGTAGGAATGGAGCTCGCCAGCCGGCTGGCCAAGGAATGGATCGGCTACACCTTTGACCCCGCTTCGGCCTCGGCGGACAAGGTCAAGGTCCTCACGGACTTCGAAGGCTGCTGACCGCTGCACGCCTGCTGTAGCCCCGCGTGGAGTTTTTGTCCAGATAATGCGGCTTTTGGTGCGGTTTAAGGCCAATATCTGGACAAAAACTCCGGCGGGTTACCACTGGGAGAGGCCTACAGGACCGGTTGCGCCAGGAATTCCGCCAGGCTCAACGGGTCCCGGCCGGTCAGTCCATGCACGTCCGTGGAGAGCCCGGCCAGTTCACCTGCGGCGATCGCCGAGTAGGTGCTCACCCAGGCGTCCACCTGCCATGGCGGTGCCCCGTAGGACGCCCGGGAGGTGTATGCCTCTTCCACTGTTTCCGGGTGATAGGTAATGCTCCGCCCGGTTTCGGCGGTGAGCACCTCTGCCGCCCGGGCCAGGGTAATCTCTTCCGGCCCGGTGAGGTTATAGGTAGCGCCCACGTGGAGCGCAGGGTCCCTCAGCACCGCCACAGCGCAACGGGCGATGTCCTCGCGCGCCACCGCGGAGACCACGCCGTTGCCGGCCGGTCCGCGGATCACCCCGTCTTCGCCCGTCAGGAGCGGCAGGAAGTCCAGGTAGAAGTTGTCGCGCAGGAACGTGAAGTCCATCCCCGAGGCCCTGATCCGCGCCTCGGTGGCGTAGTGGTCGCGGCCCAACGTGAACACAGAATCCGGCGCCGCACCGTAGAACGATGTGTAGACAACGTGCTGAACCCCGGCTGCAGCAGCGGCGTCAATGAAGCTGTAGTGCTGCTGCAGCCTGTCCTCGGCCTCGGCCGCGGACACCATGAAAAGGACTTTGACCCCCTCCAACGCCTTGGCGGACAAATCAGCATCCGCGTAGCTGAACACCAGCGGGACCGCGCCCTCAAGTTCCGGTGCGCGGGCGGCGTCGCGGACCAGCAGTCGCTGGGCGGTGCCGGCCTCGGCAAGCTGCCGGGCCACCATTCCGCCCAAGCCTCCGGTGGAGCCGGTGACGGCGAGATCGGCCAGCGCTGGAAGGGAAGTCAAGAGCGTTCCTTACGCTTCGCGGCTAGCGGGCGACTTGGTCATCGCCGGATCGCGCTCCGCGAGCGAGCCGATGGCGTCGTCGATCTTCTTCAGCACGTCGGGTTCGAGGGTCACCCCTGCTGCGGCCACGCTGTCGGCGATCTGTTCCGGGCGGGACGCACCCACGATCGCCGAAGCGACGTTCGGGTTCTGCAGGACCCAGGCCACTGCAAGCTGCGGCATTGAAAGCCCGGCCTCCTCCGCGATGGGCTTGAGGGCCTGGACGCCGGTGAGGACGTCGTCGCGCATCCAGCGCTCGATCATCTTGGCTCCGCCCTTGTCATCCGTGGCGCGGCTGCCCTCGGGCGCAGGCTGGCCGGGCAGGTACTTGCCGCTTAGCACGCCCTGTGCCATGGGAGACCAGACGATCTGCGAGACGCCCAGTTCCTCCGACGCCGGCACAACCTCAGCTTCGATGACCCGCCACAGCATCGAGTACTGCGGCTGGTTGGAGATCAGCTGGAAGCCCAGTTCCTTGGACAGCGCATGGCCTTCGCGGAGCTGCTCCGCCGTCCACTCGCTGACGCCGATGTACAGCGCTTTGCCCTGCCGGACGATGTCCGCGAACGCCTGCATGGTCTCTTCCAGCGGCGTTTCAAAGTCGTAGCGGTGGGCCTGGTAGAGGTCCACATAGTCAGTCTGCAACCTGCTCAGGGAGCCGTTGATTGACTCCATGATGTGTTTGCGGGACAGGCCCAGATCGTTCTTTCCCTTGGGGCCGGTGGGGCCGAAGACTTTGGTGAAGATCTCCAGCGATTCGCGGCGCTCGCCCTTCAGCGCCTCGCCGAGGACGGTTTCCGCGGCAGTGTTGGCGTAGACATCGGCCGTGTCAAAGGTGCTGATGCCGGCGTCGAGCGCCGCCCGGACGCACTGGGTGGCGACGTCGTTCTCCACCTGGGAGCCGTGGGTCAGCCAGTTGCCGAACGTGATTTCCGAGACTTTGAAGCCGCTATTTCCGAGGTATCTGAATTCCATGGTTTCCACGCTAACGGAGTTGGTTGCTCAGGGTAAGTGCCTGCCCGGTTAATGGTGCGGTTTAACGCGCAGCATCGCACGACGGCGTTGCGCCCGGTTCCGCCGGTCAGCGGCGGCGGAGTTCCGCGTACTCCAGGGACGGGACGACGGCGCCGGCGTCGCGCTCCGCGAAGTTGGTCCCGGGCTGCACCAGCTCATCGATGGCGTCCAGCACCGGTTCGCTGAGCAGGGTGTCCGCCGCCTTAAGGTAGGCCTGAAGGTGGGCTTCAGTGCGGGGGCCGACGATCACGCTGCTCACTGCAGGGTGGTTCAGCGCGAAGCCAACGGAAAGCTCCACGAGCGAGATCTCCAGCTTGTCCGCCAGCCTGGCCAGCGAGTCCGCCGCCAGGAGCTTGCGTTCGCTGGAGGGCCCGGAGATGTCGTACCGGCCCGGGAGGGAATGCACCCGGGTTGGGGGCTTGCCGGCGTCCAGGACAAAATCGCCGGACAGCCAGCCACCGGCCAGCGGACCGTAGGCGAGCACGCCGAGGCCGTACTGCTGGGCGATGGGGAGGACGTCGCGTTCATTGCCGCGGACCAGCATGGAATAGGGCACCTGGTTGGCCACGGGCGGGATCAGGTGGTTGGTGGTGGCCAGCCACTGCGCCTCCACGAGCTGCGCGGGCGTGAAGACCGAGGTGCCGTAGTAGAGGATCTTGCCCTGCCGGATGAGGTCGTTCAGGGCGGTGATGGTCTCCAGGACGTCTGTGTTGTAGTCCGGCCGGTGGGCCTGGTACAGGTCGATCCGGTCCGTCTGGAGCCTGCGCAGGCTGCCCTCCACGGCCTGCATGATCCAGCGCCGGGAGTTGCCGTAGTGGGCGGGGTTGGGGCTCATCTGCCCGTGGAATTTTGTGGCGAGGAAGACGTCGTCGCGGCGGCCGCGGAGCGCCCGGCCAACTACTTGTTCCGACTCGCCCTGGGAGTAAACGTCGGCGGTGTCCACTGCGGTGATGCCCGCATCCAGGGCGGACTGGATGATGCGAATGCTTTCGTCCGCGCCGGTGGGGGCGCCTGTGCGGGCGCTGTCCGAAGCGCCGCCCGGGCCTTCGCCGAAGTTCATGGTGCCCAAGGTGAGCGGGCTGATGGGTGTGCCGGACCGGCCGAACACCCGAAGTTCGCTGAGGCTCATCCCCGGCTCCTCACGGTCGTTTCCCCACGCGGATTGCTGTGGATCGTCACGACGCTACACAAATTCGACGGAGCGGAAACGATTTGTGCCTTAGTACTTCGCTTTTCGTAGCGGGACGTAACGCAGCCCGGTGCCGTGACGATTTGTGAACATGCCGGCGGGTTGCAGGCTCTCGGCTGCCGGCGGGAAGCTCAGCCGTTGTTGGCAGGCAGCTTGGCGCGGAGGGCCTTCGCGTGGCCGGTCACGGACATGAGGGAGCCGGTGTCCAGCGGGGACAGCGGCGCCCGGGCCGGTGGCTTCGTAAACGAGCGGGCAGCCCCGGGGCCGGGAACCGCCTGGCCTGCATCTTTGGGCCCGGTGTCATTGGATGCGGTGTCGTCGGGCCCGCTGTTGTTGGGCCCGTTGTTGTTGGGCCCGTTGTTGTTGGATCCGGTGTTCATGGGGCCGCCGTTCCCGGGGCCAGGGATGTCTTCGCGTACGGGAATGTCCTTGTGCAGCGCAGACTCCACCAGCGGGGCCACCGCTTCCACCTTGGCTGCGGGCACGGACGGCGCAGGGAGTTCGCGGACCGTCACCTTGACCTCGGGGGCGGCGGCCCGTGCCCGTGCCATGGCCCGGGCATCGGCGTCTGCGACGGCGGCGGCCCAGTCCCCGGCCAGCACCGGCGGCTCGCGCCGCGCTGCGGTGAGCAGCGGGTGACGCTCCACGGCGTCCTGGAGCCGCGGCGCGAGCTCGGATGGTTTCAGGAAGTCCCGGCCGTTGTGGAGAGCCTTGCGCCAGTCTCGGGGAGCAAGCAGTACACCGCGAAGCACCCGGGCGCGGGGTGGCTCGGCGGGGGAGGGAGCGTCAGCAGCGTCGTCGGACGTTGCCTCAGGGGCATCTGCCGGATGTCCGGTCTCGCCGGAGAGGCGGACCAGGGGGAGGGTTTCGTTCTTGGGGAGCCGCCCAAACAGCGCCTGCACGGTCAGTACCAGGAACCGCCCGACGCCGGCGAGCACCAGGGTCAGGATCACCAGCAGGAACAGGCCCAGGAACATCAGGCCGGCGAGTCCCAGCGTGCCGAAAAACGTCAGGTTGAGAGCGATCGTTGTTGAATCTCCCACGTCATCACTCCAATCAGCCAGCGGCGGAGCCCGTGCCGGCACCCTCACCACGGGCACCAAGCCCCTTCACTACCTTACGGACTATTTTTCGGACGTGCCCCCGGTTGCGGGGGTGCAGCCGAGGTTGTTTCGAAGCTGTTACCGGATATGGCAACGCGCGTGCCACCCTTGTCTGCCGCTTATAGTCGATAAGGACCGTCAGGCCGGCGGGACGCGGCGAAATCCATTGTCAGAGGAGCAGCATTTGCGCGGGAACACGGGCATTGCCGACAAGTGCGCCTGCCTGTCGGGCGAGGTGTACAGCGAATGCTGCGGGCGCTTCCACAACGGCGGAGCCGACGCCGCCACGGCCGAGCAGCTGATGCGTTCGCGCTACACCGCGTTTGTGCTGCTCAACGCCGAATACCTTCGAAAGACATGGCATCCGAGCACCGGGCCGGCGGATCTGGAACTGGATCCTGCCGTGGAATGGCGCCGCCTGGACATCGTCTCCACGCACCGGGGCGGGCCGCTGGACACCGAAGGCATCGTGGAGTTCAAAGCGTATTTCCGGCACGACGGCGAACGCGGAGTCCACCACGAAACCAGCCGCTTTGTCCGGGAAAACCGGCGCTGGTACTACGTGGACGCCGTGCTTGCTTAGCTGTCGCTGTAGGTGTCGTCCGGCGTGAAGCCGGCCCGGTCCACCTTGCGGTGGAAGTGCATGCCGGCCAGGCCGCCGAGCACGGCACCCACAAGCGCAACCAGGGCAACCACGACGGCGGCGATGATGCTGGTGACTGTCAGTTCGCCTTCGTTGATGGGGATCCGCGGGAAGCTGTTGAGGGTGGCCAGGACATTGAACTGCTGCCCTGCGATAAGGCCGAGCAGCGCCACAACCACTGCCGCGATCAGGGCCCAGACCCACACCATCATCCCCTGCTTGGCGCCGTTGAACCGCGCCATCCGGCCGGCCACATAGCCGCCTGAGTAGTAGGAGACAAACAGGATCACCAGCAGGACGATGATGCCCACCACGCCCACCGTGCCGTTGGTGGCCATCTGGTTGACGGCCTCGTTCACGTCCGTGTTGTTCGCCAACCCCACCGCGGTGCCCGCGGCGGCAACGAAGGCCGTCAGCAGGACGGCCATGCCGGTGGCCGCCAGCCAGCCAAAGAAGGCGGAACCCACTTTGACGCCGCCGAACTGTTCCTTTTCCCGGGCGACGGCGGTCTGCCGGTCGGTGAGGCGAGGATCTGCCACTGGAGCAGCCCCTGCCGGTTCTGCCGTGTAAGGTTCCGCGACAGAAGGTTCGGCCGGGTAAGACGGCTCCGCCGCGTAAGCAGCCTCAGCGTTCGACCGTTCAGCGTAAGGCTGCGGCTGATCCAAAGCGCGCGTTGGCTCACCGCCCGCGAAGGTTGCATCACGAGCAGTTTCACTGCGCAGACTTTCCTTCCGGGTGCGCCGCGGAAGTCCGTCCCCTGGTTCCATTTCGTTGCTCATGAGTCAACTCAACCACTGGTCAGCGGGGATAACAAGGGTACTTACTATCTGCTAGCGGTAGTTCCGGTGCAGGTTTTCCTTGGTAGACGCGCCGGGCGAGGCGTCCGCGATCCACGGCCCCGTGCCCTCTGACTGGTCCAGCACGCCGGCCTCCAACCAGGTGTAATCCCCGGCCAGGACCTTTCCGGTGAGCGCGTGATCGGCGTCGTCGGTGTTGCGCCACAGCTGGTCAAAGTACTCGTCAATGCGGACACGCGACTGCTCGCAGAACGCCTCTGCCAGTTCGTAGGCGCCCGCGGCATGCTCCGGGGCGGTGTGAAGAAGCATCTCGGCCCGTGAGCAGCAGGCAGCCATGGCGAAGAGTTCGGCGCCGATGTCCACCACGCGGCCAAGGAACGCCTGCTTGTATTCCAGCTTCGCCTGCCAGCGGCCCATGCCGTAGAACGTTTGCCGGGCCAGCCGCCGTGACGTCCGTTCCACAAAGCGCAGGTGCTTGGCCAGCCGGCCGAAGTCGCTGTAGGAGCGGGGGTCCATCCCGGCGCCGGCCACGAGTTTGGGCAGCCACTTCGCGTAAAAGCCTGAAGCCCCGACGGCGGCCCTCGCTTTGTCCTGCAGGCTCGCGTCCATGGAGGCGAGGTCGCCGGCAGCGGCAAGGTGCGCGTCCACGGCCTCGCGGGCAATGAGGAGCTTCATGATCTCCGAGGAACCCTCGAAGATGCGGTTGATCCGAAGGTCGCGCAGCTGCTGTTCGGCCGGAACCGCGCGTTCCCCGCGGGCCGCCAGCGATTCTGCTGTCTCAAAGCCACGGCCCCCGCGGATCTGGACCAGCTCATCGGCGATCCGGCAGCTGATCTCCGTGGACCACAGCTTGGCGAGGGCCGCCTCGATCCGGACGTCCTTCTGCCCGGCGTCGGCAAGTTCCGCGGACAACTCAAAGACGGCGTCAAGGGCGAAGGCGGAGGCGGCGATGAAGGCGATCTTCTTGCCCACCGCCTCGTGTTTGCCCACCGGCTGGCCCCATTGGGTGCGGGCATTGGACCATTCCCGCGCAATTTTCAGGCTCCAGCGGCCGGACGCTACACACAGTGCGGGCAGCGACAGCCGGCCCGTGTTCAGCGTGGTGAGCGCGATCTTCAGGCCCTGCCCCTCACGTCCCAGCCTGTTCGCCGCAGGCACCCGCACCTGGTGGAAGCGGGTTACGCCATTTTCGATGCCGCGCAATCCCATAAAGCAGTTGCGGTTCTCCACGGTGATGCCGGGGGAGTCCATCTCCACCACGAAAGCGCTGATGCCGCCCTTGTGGGCAGTGCCGTCCGCATCGGTGTGTGCCGGCACCAGGGCCATCACCACCACCAGTTCGGCGATCACCCCGTTGGTGGTCCAAAGTTTTACGCCGTCCAGAATGTAAGAGCCGCCGTCGTCCGTGGGAACGGCGGTGCTGCCCATCCGCGCGGGATCGCTGCCAACATCTGGTTCCGTCAGCAGGAAAGCGGTAATGGCCCCGGCGGCGCAGCGCGGCAGGTATTCCTTCTTCTGCTCAGCGGTACCAAAGACCTTTACGGGCTCCGGCACGCCGATGGACTGGTGTGCCGAGATCAGGGCGCCGATGCTCGGATGGACACTGCCCAGCAGCGCAAGCGCCCTGCCGTAGTAGACCAGTGACAGGCCGAGTCCGCCATACTCCTGGGGTATCTTCATGCCAAAGGCGCCAAGGTCCGCCAAACCGCTGATGTATTCGTCGGGGATTTTCGCGTCCCGCTCGATCACGCGCCCGGACATGGTGCGGGCGTACTCCGTGAGTCGCTCCATGAATGCTTCGCCGCGATCCACATCTTCAGCCTGCGCCTTCGGCCAGGGGTGAATGAGGTTGAGATCAAAACTTCCCAGGTACAGCCCCTTCGCAAAGCTGGGCCGGTCCCAGCCGATCTCGCGGGAGGCTTCGGCCAGTGCCCTGGCGTCCGCGGCGGTGGCTTCAGGACCGATGTTGCCCGCGTCCACCGGGACGTCAGCGTCCGGGGCGTCGATGGGAGGCGCATCGGGGGCAGCTTTGGTGGCGGGACTGTCAGTGGCGGAGCTCATGGGGTATCTCCTTCGCCGGATGGCCGGTTCTAGCCATGGATCCGCCGGGCTGGAGAACCCTTTAGCTGTCTCCCAACATTACCCGCGGGTAGCTTCCGGTGCTAGGGGAGGGCTGCCCTTGGAAGTCCCCGGGCATCTCCACGTTGGCGGCTTGACGCACCAACCGGTCCCAGCCCTGGTTGATGCCGTGGACCACCGCGAGCAGCGACGTTGACGCGAGGTACCAGGCCAGCTTGCCCACGCCCACCAAGACCAGGGCAAGGAACCCTGCGGTCAGGACGAAGGCCACCAGGGCCAGCGCGAACATGATGGTTCCGATAAACACCATGGTGTAGATCTCCACTGAACTTAAGTCGAACTGCATTGTTCCCCCTGCGCCATTGCCACGGTTGAGTCAGTAGGACTGAGCGTAGGGGCTGCCCGGTGTCCCAGCCAGACGCGGGCCGCCCCGACCGGCGGGTTGATACGGGATCGCAATGCTACCCGGAGGTAGGTCACGGGGCGGTCGCGGAAAGCCTGCACGACCCCACCCAACGCGGGGTCACGCTAACGCCCGATTTTGCTTGGAACGGGCGTTATGTGACCCCGCGTTGGTTGCAAGGGCTCTGCGTTAACCTTGTAGTTGGCAGTTTTCCTGCCCAACCATCCCCAAAACAGCTGAAGGAGAGTGCGTGCCCCGCTCCGCCAGGTCCTCCGCTGACGCGATCAGTGCCCGGCTCCGGGACCTCGAACTCCTCACCAAAGGCCCTGCCTGGGCACTCACGCGCTCCGCTCCCTGGGTCATCGCCGTGCTGCAGGCATCCTTCACCCGCACGCGGCCGCAGCTTCCGCTCGAGGAGTTCCACGCCGACGTCGACTCCTTCCTTGAGCAGTTGCGGCGCCAGGAGCCGGGCGGGGCGGCCGCCGGGACGTCCACCGGCAGGAACTATGCGGACGAATGGACCCGCAAGAACTTCCTGACCCGCCGCAACCAGTCGGGGCAGATCGTCTACGAAGTCACCGAGCCTGCCGCCCGTGTGCTGGCCTTTCTTGACAGCCTCTCCAGCGAGCGGTCCACGCTGAACGGATCCCGGCTGGGAACCCTGCTCGGCGACGTGGAAAAGCTCGCCAACGAAACCAACCCGGACCAAAGCGCCCGGCTGGAGTCCCTCGAGGAAGAGATCGGGGAGCGGCAGCAGCTGATCCAGGACATCAGCACCGGCGACTTTGACGGGCCGCTCGATGACGACGAAGCCGTGGAGGCCGCCGGCAACATCCTGGACCTCGCCGCGAGCCTGCCCGCCGACTACAAAAAGATGCGCGACCGTATTGAAGAACTGGTGGGCGAGCTGCGCAACCAGATCATCGAGGAGTCGCTGAGCAAGGGCGCCACCATGGCCCAGGTGCTGGAGGCGGATAAACGGCTCCGGCAGAGTCCCGAGGGCAGGACCTTCCGTTCCTTCACCGCGTTCCTGGACGACCCGCAGCAGCAAATGAGGTTCCGCTCGGCGATCGGCGAGGTCCTGAGCAGGCAGTTCGCCGATGACCTCTCGCCGGAGGACCGCGAGACACTGAAGAACCTGGTGGCCGAGCTCCGCCACCAGCACGGCCAGATCCAGCGCATCTACGGCAAGCTCAGCGAAAGCCTTAACACCTACGTCCAGAGCGACGACTTCCGCCAGTCCGTCCGGCTCCGGAAGGTGCTGCGCGAGGCCGAGCAGGCCATCAGGTCCTTGCCGTATGAGCGGGAACGGGCGGGCCTTGTCCGCGGCCCGGTGCTGTTCAATGCCGGCTTCGAATCCCTCGCCATGGTCAAGCTCTATGACCCGGACGAATTCGCCGTCCCGCCCAAGCTCGCGGACCCCATCGCCTTCAGCGACTCGGACCGCGTGCGCTCGCCGAGGACAGGCAAGGCGCGTCCCGACGCCATCCGTGCCGCCGTCGCGGGTGCCGCCACCCTGGCAGAGGCCTGGGCGCAGCTGCCCGCCGACGAGCAGCACATCAACTCCATCCGCGCGCTCCTCTCGCACGCCCTCCAGGAAGGCGCGGCCTTCGACCGCGAAACCTGGGACGGCCTGGACTTCGAACAAATCGACGGCACCACCCGCACGGCGTACCTGCCGGTGGTCACCCTCAAGAAGGATTCATGATGACTGAAGTTACAAACGTCACGAGCTCGGGCGCTGAGCGGACCATTGCGGGGGTTACGCCCCGGGACACCTTTGTGGATGGCGCGGCGCTCTTCCCAGGCGATACCGGCGTGCTCTCCATGAAGGTGCGCCAGGCCCTGGTGAAGCTGCTGAAAGGCCCGTATGTGGACGGCGGGCGGGACGAGAAACTGTGGACCACCCTGCTGGACAACCAGCTGATCCTGCGCAGCCGCCTGTCCGAGCTCTTCCTGACCTTGCAGCTCGACCACGAACGCAAGATCGCCGTCCTGCGCCCGGTGGACCCTGAGGCCATCGGAGGCAGCACACGTTCCAGCATCCTGCGCCAGCAGAGGGCGCTCAGCCGGGTGGAGACTATCGTGCTGCTCCGCCTGCGCCTGCTGCTGGACCGCCACGTCACGGCCCAGACCGATCCCACCATCACGCGCGAGGAGCTCGCGGACCTCGTGGCCCACTATCAGCCGGCCGGCCAACAGGACGCCCTGCGTGATTCGGACGTGGTCAACAGGGCCATCACCAAGCTCCTGGCCCGCCAGCTGCTCCTCACCACCGGCCTGGAGGACGTCTACGCCATCTCCAATGCCCTGCCCCTGGCGCTCCCGTTCGAAAACATCGGCGACATTCCGGCCCAAATTGAAGCCCTCGTAGCAGCCACCACCGACCCCGCCGGCACAGAACCCCTGCTGGAACTGGACCACGACGCGGAGCCTGAAACTGCCGAAACCGAGGAGGACAAGTGAGCGTCGCAACCATGCTCCCCATGGGTGAGCTCACCAACCCCGGCCAGATGCGGCTTGCTTTGGTGCAGGTGGTCAACTGGGGCACGTTCCACGGCGCGCACACGATGCACGTGGACCGCAACGGAACCCTGCTGACGGGCAACTCAGGGGTGGGCAAGTCCACACTGTTTGATGCCATGCTGCGGGTGTTTGACGCCCGGCCGCGTTCCAATGAAGCCGCCGCACAGCGTGCCGGCGGGGCTGTGGAGGACAAGAGGACCACCTTCACCTACATGCGCGGCAAGGTGGGCGACAAGGCTGTGGGCGAGGGCTCGGCCAGTGCGTTCCAGCGCCCGGGCGCCACGTGGTCCGCCGTCGCACTGACGTTCGACAACGCCGCGGGCACCCGCGTCACCGTGTCGGCACTGTTCGATGTGCCCAAGAACGGGACGGAGTCCAGTGTTGGACGTTTCTACCTGATCGACAACAAGCCCCTGGACCTGCCGGCCATTGAGGACATCGCGGACAAGCGCTTCACCAAGGCCGCGCTGGAATCGGTCTTCCCGGACGCCCAGATCTTCGATGTGCACAAGGCTTTCGCGGAGCGTTTCCGCCGGCTGCTGGGCATCAGCTCGGACCAGGCCCTGCCGCTGCTCCGCGTGATCCAGGCCGGCAAGGGCCTGGGCGGCAGCGTCAACACCTTCTTCCGCGACCAGGTCCTGGACGCCCCGGCAACCCTCTCCGCGGCGGATGCCGTGGTGGAGGAATTCAGCAACCTGATGTCCATCCGGCAGCGGCTCGAGGATGTGCGGCAGCAGCGGGACCAGCTGGCCCCCGTGCCCGGCTTGAACAAGGATTATGCGCAGTCGCTGCTGGACGCCAACCGGCTCCGTGAGCTGGCAGGCGAGGAGTTCGAGGCCTACAAGCTGCAGCTCGCGATCACCGTGCACCAGCAAACCCTGGCCCGCTTCAAGGATCTGGCGCAGGCCAAAGCCAAGGAACTCGGCGCCGAGCGTTCGGTCCGTGACGGGCTCGCCAAGGAACTGCGTGAGCTCGAAACCGACTACAACAACCAGGGCGGCAACGCGATCTCCGCGATCGAACAGTCCCTGGAGAACGCCAAGGTTGGCCTGCGGCTCCGGGAGCAGGTGGAAGAGGCAGCCCGCAGGGCACTGTCCGACGCCGGCCTGCAGCTTGACTGGTCCGCCGAGGGCTGGGAGCAGGCCCACGAGCAGGCGGCCGCCAGGGCTGCCGAGCTCAAGGACGATTCCCAGGTCCTGCAGGAACTCCGCTTTGAGGCCTTCGACGGCCACGCCACAAAGAAGCGCGAGCTGGCGGCTGCCCAGCAGGAGCTCGTCTCGCTGAAGACGCGCAAGTCCCTGCTGCCGCCGTCGAGCATTGAAAACCGGGCGGCGATCGCCGCCGCCACCGGGGTGCCCGAAGAGCGGATGCCGTTTGGCGGCGAGCTGATGGACCTCGCCGAGGGCGAGGAGCAGTGGCGGCCGGCCGCCGAACGCGCGCTCCGGAACCTTGCCACCACGCTGCTGGTCCCCGGCGAGCATTTTGCCGCGGTGACCCGTTACCTGAACGGCAACAAGGTTCGCGGCGCCCTGCGCGCCGTGGACGTGTCCAAGCCGCTCGCGGGCGGCGCCCTCGCCGTGGAGGACGTGCGCGACGGCGACCTGCTCACCAAGCTGGACATCCTCGCCAGCGGTGCGGTGACGGACGCCGGGGAATGGATCCGCGAGCGGATCGCCCTGGATTTCGCGTTCCCGTGCGTGGCGGACCCTGACGAGCTGGCGAAGCTGGACAAGGGCCTGAGCCTGGGCGGGGTGGTCAAGCGCAACCGCCACACGGTGGAAAAGGACGACCGCTTCACCAGCCGCCAGGACTACGTGCTCGGGTTCGACAACGCCGCCAAACTGGAGCTCGTGGCCGCCCAGGTGGAGGACCTGCAGCAGGAGCTGGCCAAGGCAGCCGAGCTGGCCCAGAGCCGCGAAGAATCCCATCAGGGCATGAGCCGCCAGCTCGACGCCCTGCGCCGCATCGCCGAGGACCACCGGCCCTGGGAGCAGGTGTCCGCCGCGGTGGCCGCCGAGGAACTCACGAGGATCGAACAGCGGCTCAAGGACGCCCTTGCGGCGCAGGCGGACCTGGAACCGCTGCGCGCCAACATCGAAACGGCGCGGCAGAAACACCAGGCAAGCACCGAGGCTGCGGCCGTCCTGCAAAGCGAATACAAGGCACTGGACCGCCAGCTGAGCGCCGCCGATTCGCTGCTGGAAGCCGCGCGTGCCCGCTCGGCCCAGGCGCCGCCGTCGGACGCTACGGTCACGGCGCTGGAGCCGTACTTTGCCGACTTCGGCGACGTCAGCGAGATGCATGAGCTGGACAACCTGGCCAACCGCGTCCGCACCGAACTGCTGGGGGAGCTGCATACCGCAGAGACACGCGGTCAGGCCACGTCCGAGCGGCTGACCCGGATCTTCGAGGGCTTTGTGCGGGAGTGGGGCTCCGCGATCTCGGCGGACCACGGCACCTCCATCGGCGCGGCGGGTGAGTTCGAAGCCCGTTACCACGCCATCGTCAGCGACGGCCTACCCGCACAGGAGACCGAATTCCGGCAGTTCTTCAACCAGCGCACGCACGAATCGTTCAGCACGCTGCTGCACCTGCTGGACGAGGAACGGCGTTCCATCACCAGCCGCATCCTGCCCCTGAACGGCATCCTGTCCGAGGTCAACTTCCACGAAGGCAGCTTCCTGGAACTCGACATCAAGCAGACGCTCCCCGCCACGGCGAAGCAGTTCAAGGACGCTATCCAGAACGCGCTGAAGGCACGCCACACGCGGCCGGTCCGCGGTGCTGCGGACGCCGGCGGGGACGACGACGCCGAACTCACGGCACGCTACAAAACCTTGGAAACGCTCGTGAAGCGGCTCGGATCGCCCACGCCCGAGGACCGGCGCTGGCGCGCCGAAGTGCTGGACGTCCGCGGCCACCTGTTTATCCAGTGCAAGGAGCACCGGGCAACGGGCAAGCGCACCGACGTCTACATGCATGCCGATACGGGTTCGATGTCCGGCGGTGAGCGGCAGCGCTTCACCGCGTTCATCATGGCCGCAGCGCTGAGCTACCAGCTGGGCATCGCCGAGCAGGGGTTCACCACCTACGGCACGGTGATGATGGACGAGGCCTTCGTGTTGGCGTCCGAGGAGTTCGCGGGCGCCGGCATCAAGGCGCTGCACGAGTTCGGGTTCCAGCTGCTGCTGGCCGCACCGGAAAACGTGATTGACCTGTCCAGGCACCTGGGCTCCGTCACGGAAATCCTCCGAGACAAGCGCACCAACCGCTCCGGCGTGCTCACCGCCCCGGTGATCCGGCGCCGCCCCGGCTCGGAGGGCGAATGGCGGTCCGAGGCCAACCCGGTGGACATCGTCCTCCGCTAACCCCCCGCCCGCCCCCACCCTCGGACGCTCTCTCACTTAATGTGGGTTTTTCACTGACCCTCTCTCACTTTCTTGAAGAGAGTGAGAGAGGGTCGCCCAAAATGCCGCGTTAAGTGATAGAGCGTTGGGGAATTTCCCACGACTAGTGAGAGGGTTTCAGGGGTTGCCGGCGTCGATTTGGGCTTGGATGATAGCGCCAAAGTGGCCCACGAGGTCGTCGAACTCCCAGTGGTCAAACAGCCCCAGCGTGCGGAACGTTTCGCCGAACCCGGTCATCAGGGCGATCACCGTTGCGGCCGTGCGACAGTCCGGTGATGTGTCCCCGATGACGCGGGCGACGGCGGCGAGGTAGCCTTCGCGGATTCCGGTACGGGCCGTTTCGGGGTCCGGGGCGTCCTGGATGGCAAACGGAATCATGGCCCACGGCTCCTGCACGCCGCGTTCGCGTCGCATCAGGACGCGGAACACCAGCGCCCTGCCGAGCTCCGACGTCGGGACATCCAGGTCGGTGAGCAGCGATTCGTCCGGTTGCGCCGCGGCGAAGAGTTTTTCCTTGGAGAGGAACAACTTCATGACCAGCGCCGCCGAAATGCCTGCGTCGGCGGCGATGTCCCGGACCGTCACACCGCGGTAGCCGCGTTCGCCGAACAGGCGCCGGGCTGAGTGCAGGATTGCGTCGTGGCTGGGGCTGCTCATGCCCGCACCGGCTCGCCGGATTCCACAGCGGGTGCGGCGAGGTCCAGAGTGACGGAACGGTTGTCCACCGCCAGCTTTCCGGCCAGCGCCTGGTGGGTCACCGGATGCAGCATGGTGACAACGTAGCGGCCGGCCGGAGGCAACGGAAAGGCGTACGTGCCGCTGTTGTTGGTGTGCGTGGTTTCCATATGCTCGCCGGTAGCCTGCAGCAGCGTCACCATGGCGCCGGATACAGCGCGGCCGCCAACACTGACCGCGCCGCTGAGCTCCAGCCGCTTCCCCAGGAGGAAGTTGTGCTGGAGGGTGTGGCCGTCGAAGTCGAAGACCTGGGCCAGCGGTGCCCAACCGCCCGCATTGGCCACTACGAGGTATTTGCCGGCCCCGGGCAGGGCCACGGAATAGTTGCCCTCTGCGTCCACGCGGCTCCAGTCCACCGGCTCGCCGCCGGTCTGCAGAACGGTGACGACGGCGGGCGTGAGGGGGCGGTGGTCCGCTGCCAGGACGCGTCCCTGGACCACGAGTTCGCTGACGGCGCCGACGGGCGCCGCCGGGCGGGGTGCGGCCAGCCGCGGGATGAAGACCGCGGCAAGGATGGATCCCGCTGAGGCAAGGGCCGCCATCCAGAAGACGTCCTTGAAGGCATCGAAGGACGGAAGGTGGGCGGCGCCCACCGTAATGGTCACGGAGGTGAGGACGGCGGCGACGGCGGCGCTCGACGTCGACGTTCCGATGGACCTGACCAGGCTGTTGAGTCCGTTGGCCGACGCCGTCTCTGTGATGGGCACGACGCCCATGATCAGGGTGGGCATGGCGGCGTAGGCGATGGCCGTTCCGATGCTGACCACCGTGGAACCGATAATGACCGACGCGATGGAGTCGTAGAAGAAGACACGGCCCACATAGCCGGCAATCATGACCGCAGCACCGGCAATCAGCGTGGTCTTTCCACCAAAAACACGGATTAGGCGGCCGGAAACGGGTGCGAAGATCACCATGGCGAGTCCGGACGGGACCATGCACAGCCCCGCCGTGATGACGCTTAGCTGGAAGCCGTAGCCGGTGGACGTGGGCAGTTGAAGCTGCTGCGTCGTGAGCAGCATGTTCGCGAACATGGCGAAGCCGATGAGCAGGGAGGCCACGTTGGTCATCAGTACAGGCCGGCGGGCGGAAGTCCGGAGGTCAACCATCGGATGGCTGACCTTGAGCTCGTAGGGGACCCACATGGCTACCAGCACCCCGGCGCTCAGGAACAGCAGCAGGACCGGTTCGGAGCCCCAGCCCCACGAACCGCCTTTGGAGATGGCCAGCAGGAGGGCCGCCAGTGCGGCGGACAACACCACTGCTCCGGCGTAGTCGAATCGCCCGGGCGTGCGGACCTTGGATTCGGGAACCACGAGCAGGACTGCCAAAAGCAGCAGGGCGCCGGCCGCGCCGGATACCCAGAAAATGGACTCCCAGCCCAGATTTTCGTACAGCACGCCGGCCAGCGGCAAGCCCATGGCGCTGCCGATGCCCAGGGTGGCGCTCATCAGTGCCACCGCCGATCCCATCTTTTCCTTCGGCAGTTCGTCGCGCATGATGCTGATGCCCACGGGAATCAGGGCCGAGGAGAACCCCTGGAGGGCCCGTCCGATAATGAGCCACAGGAAAGACCCGCCAACTGCGGCGATGACAGAGCCGGTCACCATGATGGCCAGGCAGATCAGCATCATTTTTCGCTTGCCGTACATGTCCGCGCTGCGGGACACGATGGGCGTCGCCACGGCGCTGGAAAGCAACGTAGCGGTCACCAGCCAGGAGGCGTCGTCGGCAGTTACGCCCAGGATGCGCGGGAAGTCCGGAAGCAGCGGCACCACGAGCGTCTGCATCAGTGACACCACCGTGCCGCTGAGCGCCAGGACTGCGGTGATGAGCGACGGCGCTGGGTTGCGTCGGGGACGGGCGGCGGCGGTACGGGGCATCTGCTGCTTTCGACGGGGAGCGGGGTGTGGGGGCCGGGGACGGACACGCGGTCAGCAACACGCGGCGCGGTGAACGGGCGTTTACCCTCCTTTAGTGAACCACCGTTCACCCCTGTGCCGCAATTCTCGGGCCTGTCTTCCGTGTCACATGCGCAATTACGCCACGCAAAGCTTTCCTAATTGGCACGAGGGTAGGCTAGCCTTACTTAGGTTTGCTTCACTGACCTAAGGAGTTTCGTGACTTCCCCCCTCTTCCGTGGCCCCGGCGCCACCCGCCGGACCCTGTTCAAAACAGCCGGCAAGGCTTCTGCGGTGCTGGCAGCGGCGGCACTCACCCTGTCGGCCTGCTCGACGGGTCCCGCAGCGAGTACGCCCGTCGCCGGCACCTCCAGCACAAGCAGCTCCCAGTTCCCCGTCACCATCAAGCACGTCTTCGGCGAGACCACCATCAAGGAACAGCCCACACGCGTGGCCACCGTCTCCTGGGTCAATGACGACGTTGCCATTGCCCTCGGCGTTGTACCCGTGGGCGTGCCCAAGAACGACTGGGGCGGCAATGACCAGGGCTCCACACCGTGGAAGGACGCCGCCCTCAAGGAACTGGGCGCCGCATTTGGCACGGACAAGGCGCCGGTCCAGTATTCGGAGGCCGACGGCATCAACTTCACCGAAATCGCCAAGCTCACCCCGGACGTCATCCTCGCCGCGTACTCCGGGCTGAGCGAAGAGGACTACCGGAAGCTCAGTGAGATCGCCCCGGTTGTGGCCCACCCCGAGGTCGCCTACGGCACCTCCTGGCAGGACTCCACCGCCATCATCGGTAAGGCGCTGGGCAAGGATGCAGAGGCCACCAAACTGATCGCTTCCACCGAATCGACGGTCAAGAACCAAGCTGCCAAGTACCCCCAGATCGCCGGCAAGAGTTTCATCTACGGCTACGCGAATCCCTCAGATCCCTCAGCCACGGGCTTTTACACCGCCAACGACAACCGTCCGAGGTTCCTGTCTGCCATCGGCATGAAGCTCGCCCCGGTCGCCGAAAAGGCCTCCGCCGGCTCCAAGGAATTCTTCCTGCCCTGGTCCGCCGAAAAGGCCAACGAACTTGAGTCCGATATCTTCCTGAGCTCGGTCGAGGATGCCACTATCGGCGAGGCCGTCAAGAGCGACCCGCTGTTGGGCCAGATCCCGGCGGTCAGGAACGGTGCGTTCGTTGCCGATGCGGACAAGAGCCTGGTGCTGGCCATCTCCGCGTCCTCGCCGCTGAGCCTGCCCTGGGCGCTGGACGCCTTCCTGCCGCAGCTCGCCTCGGCAGCGGACGCAGCAACCGGCGCAGTGAAGTAAGCACCCTTTCATGACGGAAAGTACGACGGCGGCACGCGCCCGGGAGCGAGATGTCGGCGCTTTGGTGCCCCCAAAGCGCCGAAACCTCACCCCTCGGCGTCCTCGCGGCGTCCGCTCCCGTTCCTGGAGCCGCGCGAGGGGTGGGCAAGCAGCGTGGCTGCTGGCCGCCGTCGTCGTACTGGCTCTGTTAGCAGCCGCTTCCCTGGCCGTCGGGGCCCGCGGGCTTCCCCTTGCCACCGTGTGGCAGGCCCTCATCCAGGTCGATCCCGCTAACGGGGACCACGCGGTGGTGCATGCCCGCATCCCGCGCACTGTCCTGGGACTGCTTGCCGGCGGTGCACTCGGACTGGCGGGCGCCGCCATGCAGGGTGTGGCCCGTAATCCGCTGGCCGATCCGGGCATCATGGGCGTTAACGCCGGCGCGGCGCTGGCTGTGGTCACCGGCATCTATGTCTTCGGAGTTTCATCCCTGACCGGCTACATCTGGTTCGCTTTCGTCGGCGCCGCAGTGGCCGCCGTCGTGGTTTACGTCATCGCCTCGCTGGGCAGGGACGGCGCGACGCCGGTCAAGCTCGCCCTCGCCGGCGCGGCCCTCAGTGCCGGTCTGTTCTCGCTCATGAACATCATCCTGGTCTCGAGCCAAGACACCCTTGACCGGTTCCGGTTCTGGCAGGTGGGCGGAATCGCGGGCCGCGATTGGTCCGTGGTGCTCCCCGGACTGCCCTTCCTGGCCGTCGGAGCCGTGATCGTCCTCTGCACCGGCCGCATCCTCAACAGCTTGGCCCTGGGGGATGACATCGCCCGCGGCCTCGGCCAGCGCGTGGGCCTGGCCCGGGGCATCACCGCATTGGGCATCGTGCTGTTGTGCGGCTCCGCGACTGCGCTGGCCGGACCCATCGGCTTCGTTGGGCTGGTGGTACCGCACGCTGTCCGCTTCCTCACCGGTCCTGACTACCGCTGGATCCTCCCGTTCTCCCTGGTCCTGGCCCCGGCGCTGCTGCTCGGCTCCGACATCATCGGCCGGGTGGTGCTGCTCCCGGGCGAGGTCCCGGCCGGAATCATGACGGCGCTGGTGGGCGCGCCCGCCTTCGTCTGGCTGATCCGCCGCGGGAAGGGGGTGGGACTGTGAAGATGGTCGCCCCGCCCTCCAAACACCCCGCCCAGATGACACTTGACGGCAGTCGCACGCGCAAACATTGGCGTTATTTGCCATCTCGCGTACGGAACCGGACCTGGTTCCTGGGCTGCGCCGTCGTCCTGATGTTCGCCGTGTACGTCCTGCTCGGCAGCTACACCGTGACCATCCCGGACTTCGTCAGAATCCTCGTCGCGCACCTGACCGGTGGCCAAAGAATTCCCGGCGCCAGCTTCATCGTGATGGAAAACAAGCTCCCGCGGGCGGTCATCGGCACCCTGATCGGCGTGGCCTTTGGCCTGGCCGGCGGCCTGTTCCAGACCATGCTCCGCAACCCTTTGGCCAGCCCGGACGTGATCGGCATCAGCTACGGCGCCAGCGCGGCTGCCGTCACGGCCATCGTGGTCTTCGGCGCCTCCGGGGCGGCGGTCTCCGGCGCTGCCCTCATCGGAGCGCTCGGGGTGGCCGCCGTCATCTACGCCATTTCCCGTGGCGGGTCCCTCGGCTCAGGCGGCGGCAATGGGGGGAGTGCTGCCGGCAACCGCCTGATCCTGGCCGGGGTGGGCATCGCCGCCGCCCTGCACGCCGTGGTCAGCTTCCTGATGACCCGGGCCGACATCCGCACCGCCGCCGATGCGCTCGTCTGGCTCAACGGCTCCCTCAACTCCGCCAACTGGGACCGTGCCGCCACGCTCTCCCTCGCACTCCTGGGGCTCATCCCGGCGGTCATCGCCCTCGCGGGCCCGCTGCGCGTCCTGGAACTCGGCGACGACACGGCAGCCGGGCTAGGCATCCGGGTCGGGTTCACGCGGCTTGCCGTGGTGGTCACCGCGGTGGCCCTGGCAGCGGTGGCGACGGCGGCAGCCGGCCCGGTAGCGTTCGTCGCCTTCCTCTCCGGTCCCATTGCGCGGCGCTTCGCCAACAAAGCCAGCCTGCCGGCGTCGGCCTTTGTGGGTGCGCTGATTGTCCTGACGGCCGATTATTTTGCCGCCAACATTGCTCCCTTGCTGCTGGACGGCACCGTGCTGCCCGTCGGCGTCATCACCGGCGCGCTCGGTGCCCCCTTCCTGCTGTGGCTCCTGGTCACGGCCAACCGAAAGGATGCCTGACATGGCTGTTCTCAGCGCACACGACCTCACACTGAAGTACGACCAGCGCTGCGTGGTGGACGGGCTCACGGCAGAAATTCCCGAGGGCAAGGTGACCATGATCGTCGGCGCCAACGCCTGCGGCAAGTCCACGCTCCTCCGCGGCCTGTCCCGCCTGCTCAGGCCTGCCGCCGGAGTGGTGACCCTGGACGGCAAGGACATCCACGCTTGCCCCGCCCGCGAACTGGCCCGCACCCTGGGTCTCCTCCCGCAGCACCCCACCGCCCCGGACGGCATCACCGTCCGGGATCTGGTGGGGCGCGGGCGGTATCCGCACCAAGGGTTTTTCCGGAGCTGGGGAGAAAAGGACGACGCCGCGGTGCGGCGCGCGCTCGAGGCGACGGAAACGCTGGAACTCGCGGACCGGAACGTTGACGAACTGTCCGGCGGGCAGCGGCAGCGGGTCTGGATCGCCATGGCGCTGGCCCAGGAAACCGACGTGCTGCTGCTGGATGAACCCACCACCTACCTGGACCTCGCGCACCAGGTGGAAGTCCTGGACCTGGTCACGGACTTGAACCGCAAGCGCGGCACCACGGTGGCCATCGTGCTGCACGACCTGAACCTGGCGCCACGCTACGCGGACCACGTCATCGCCATCAAAGCCGGGGCGATCGTGGCCCTCGGCGCCCCCAAGGAAGTTGTTACCGAAAAGCTGGTCCGCGACGTCTTCGGCCTCGAGTCCAGGGTCATTCCGGACCCCGTTTCGGGAACCCCGCTGGTCATTCCCATCGGCCGCCACCACACCCCCATCAACGAACTGGAGCTCGTTTCATGAAGACCCGAGAGATCGCCGCCACCGAGCCCATGACCCTTGCTTTCGAGGTCACCGTTTCCTCCGTCCAGGAGCTGAGCCCCAACTTCCGGCGCATCACCTTCGGCGGCTACTCGCTGCGCGACTTCGGCGTTTCCGGGGACACCCTGGACCTGCGGATCAAACTGATGATTCCCTCGCTCGACGGCGACGGGCAGCAGATCCCGCTGCCCACCTTCAACATGAACGCCTCCGGCTGGTACCAGGAATGGCTCGCGATGGACCCCGCCGTGCGGGGCTCCATGCGCACCTACACCGTCCGCAGCGAACGCCTGGACGGCGTCTACCCGGAAATCGACGTCGACTTCGTGATGCACTTCGACGCAGGTGGACAGGGCGGGCCCGCCGCCAACTGGGCGCAGCACGCCCGGCCCGGCGACGCCCTCACCATCATCGGACCCAACAACCGTGCCGCGCAGTGCCGCACGGCCGAAACCTACGGCGGCATCGAGTGGCGTCCGGGACTGGCCCAGCGTGTCCTGCTCGCGGGAGATGAAACCGCCGTTCCCGCCATTTCCGCCATCCTCGAAGGCCTGCCGCCCTACATGACCGGCCACGCCTTCCTTGAGGTCCCCGAAGCCGGTGACTTCCTGGACCTCACGTCACCCGCCGACGTCGAAATTACCTGGCTTGCCCGCGGTGCAGCCATCGGACGCTCCCGCCCCCACGGGGAGCTGCTGCAGCACGCCGTGCGCAAGGCCGTGCCGGTGCCCGGGTGGGTGGGCATCAAAGCGGCTGACGGCGGCGCAGGCCCCGAGCCCGAGGACGTCAATGTGGACGTGGACATCCTCTGGGAGACTCCCGCGCGGATGGAGACGTCCGCGATTGAGGCCACCAAAAACCCCGACGTTCCCGCCGGTGCCATGCCCTTTTACGCCTGGATTGCCGGCGAAGCCGCCGTCATCAAGGACATGCGCCGGTATCTCGTGCGGGACGTCGGGATCGACCGGAAACAGGTTGCGTTCATGGGCTACTGGCGCCACGGCAAAGCCGAGGGCTGACCGCTCCAGGGACGGAGGGGAGGCATCCTCGGCGTGCTCGCTCGTTCCTCGCTTAGACGCACGCTGCCGGATGCCTCCCCTCCGTCCAGTCACCTTGCATTTACCTCCCCTTTCCCTCGCCGCTTCTTCGGGTGGTTAGGGTGGCCGGGTGGTTGGTGATCCTTTGTTGCCCCGGAGTGGCCGGCGCGTTTTTGTTGCTCTGGGGGATTCCTTCACGGAGGGCGTCGGGGACCGGGACGAACGGCTGCCCAACGGGGTGCGGGGCTGGGCTGACCGGGTGGCCGAGAAACTGGCAAAGGCCAACCCCGGCTGGGAATACGCCAACCTAGCGATCCGGAGCAAGCGGCTGCGCCATATCGTGAGCGAACAGCTGGAGCCGGCGCTGGCCCTGAAGCCGGCACTCATCAGCCTTTACGCCGGCGGCAACGACATCCTGGACATCGGCACGGACATGGCCGTCCTCATGGATGAATACGAAATCCTTGTGGCGCGGCTGGCCGGGAGCGGGGCCACGGTGGTCCTGTTCACGGGCTTCGACGTCAAGGTTTCAGCGGTGCTGGAGCTGCTGAAGAAGCGGAACACCATCTACAACCAGCGGGTGCGGGACATCGCCGCAAAGTACGGCGCCGTGCTGGTGGACTACTGGTGCCTGGATGCCTTCCACGATCAGCGGATGTGGGACTCGGACCGTCTCCACATGTCCAAGGCCGGCCATAAATATCTCGCAGGGCAGGTATTGGACCAGCTCGGCGTGCCACACAAAATCCAGCCCAAGGAATGGGAGCCGCTGCCCAGGCTGAGCCTGCGCGAGTGGGAGCAGCGTCAGCGGCGCTGGGTGAACGACTGGGTGTTGCCACTCTTTGGCCGCAAGATCAGGGGCATCACGCTGGGGGACTCGCTGCACCCGCGTTGGCCTGAACCGGTCAAGGTACCCCGCAAGGGCGGGCTCAAGAAGCTGGCGGAAAAGCGTGAAAAGGCCAAAAAGACCTAAGTGTCCAGCAGGTTTTCGTAGCCCTCAGCCACTGTCGTGGCGGTGAACTCGATGACCTCGAACTCGGCCACACCGTTGCTGTAGAACGGGTCCCGGGCCAAGGCGGCGTCGAGGGTGGCGCGGTCGGCCTTGGACAACAGCACACCGCCCACCGCCGGAACCAGGCGTCCGGACGCGAGGAACACGCCGTCGTCGAACGCCTGTTTAACCCAGGCCATATGCGCGGGGCGGTGGTAGTCAACGATGTCTTCGGGCACTTTGTACGTGAGCGACACAACAAACATAGGCCCAGCCTACCGGCGCGCGGAAGGGGCACTTGAACTGTCAAAAGTTTGTCCTCCTAGAATGGAGTCATGACCGAACCGCGCTGGCTCAACGCCGACGAACGCCGTGCCTGGCTGGCGATCCTGAGTATCAACACCCTGCTCCCTGCCGCCCTGGACAGCCAGCTCCACACTGCCGGCAAGGTGTCCCTGTTCGACTACAACGTCATGGCCATGCTGTCTGAGGCCGAGGGGCATTTTCTTCCCATGAGTGAGCTGGCGGCCCGGACCAGTTCCTCGCTTTCGCGGCTCTCGCACGTGGTGTCCAAGCTGGAAAAGCGCGGCTGGCTGGAGCGGCGCCCGCACCCCCGCGACGCGCGTGTCACCACCGCACACCTGTCCGACGACGGGATGGCCACTTTGGTCTCGCTCGCACCCGGGCACGTGGAAGCCGTCCGCATGAAGTTCCTGGACGCCCTGACGGACCGCGATGTCAACGATTTGGCCCGCATCGGGGAAAAGATTGTGGCCCGGCTCGACGATGACCATTGGATTCTCCGCGAAAGCTGATTCTTGGTTGCTCGCGGCAACAGATGACAAACTGGCGTTATGGATTTCTCGACCCGGTATGTAGCCCTCGGCGACTCCTTTACGGAAGGGGTGGGCGATGACGATCCCACGCGTCCCAACGGTGTCCGCGGCTGGGCTGACCGCGTGGCTGAGCAGTTGGGCGCGGCTGATCCCGGCTTCGGCTACGCCAACCTCGCCATCCGCGGCAGGAAACTGCGCCAGATCATGGCGGAACAGGTGGACGCCGCCGTCGAACTTAACCCCACCCTGGTGACCATGTACGCGGGCGCCAACGACATTCTGCGGCCCAGGATCGACATCGACGATCTGCTGCAGGAATACGACGCCGGCATCCGCAGGCTGACCGCGACCGGAGCCACCGTGGTGATGTTCACCGGCTTCGATGCCCGCGGGTCCAAGGTGTTCAGCACCATGCGTGGCCGCACCGCGATCTACAACGAACTGGTCCGCGGCATCGCCGGCGACCACGGGGCGCTCCTGGTGGACTACTGGCGCTTCAACGAGTACTACGACTGGGGCATGTGGGCCCAGGACCGGATGCACATGTCCGCGGCAGGGCACGCCAACATGGCCAAACGGGTGCTGACGGTCCTCGAACACGACCATTCGATCGAGGTTCCGCCCATGACCCCTGTCCCGGAACTCAGCAGGGCCGATGCGATCCGCGCCAACGCCCGCTGGGTCCGCGAATTCGCCGGGCCGTGGGTGGTCCGGCGGGTCACGGGCAAGTCCTCCGGCGACGGCCTGAAGCCCAAGTACGGCCAGCTCACGCGCCTCTAGCGGCGGAAGTCCGGCGTTCCCAACAATGCTCCGTCCTGGCTAACAGCAAGCACGGCAATGTCCCAGCCGTCCGTGGCCCGGTCCAGCATCGGTATGCCGCCGGCCACGATCGCCGTGGCAAGGACGTCGGCCGTGGTGATGTCCGCGGCGGCAACCGACACCTGGACAAACGCCGTGGCCTCCCCGGGCCGTCGCCAAATGTGGTCCCCCCGCTCAGCCGAACCGGATGTGGCCAGCGCCGAGTGCCGCCGTCGTGCACCCAGCGGGTAGCCGGCCAGCAAGGCCCCGCGATCGGCAGGATCCATGATGCCGGTGTCCCAGGGGTCGTCGCTGCCGGGCCCGGGCGAACCGCTGACCAGGATGTCGCCGCCCGCGTTGAGGCACCAGTCTCTGCGCCCCAGTGCCAGCAGCGAGGTCCCGGCCTCCTGGATTGCATAAGCCTTGATGAGGCCGGAAAGGTCCAGAACGCCGTCGGGCCTTTCCGGTGTGAAAGCCCCGTGCGTCCGGAGCCGCCACTCCAGCGCCTCCGCATACCGCTCGCGCATGCCCGGCGACGCGTCGCGGAGCGAAAGCTCGCCACGCGCCAGGCTGCTGGCCTCGGAATCCTCCTTGTACAGGCTGAAGGTCTTGTCCAGGTCATGGAAAATGCGTTCGACGACGGCGGTTGCAGCTGCGAGCTCGTCGTTGGCTGGGTGCCCTTCCGGACCGGGGTCGCCGGGCATTGTCAGGCTGATCACCGTGCCCATGCAGTGGAAGGTGGCGGCCTTGAGCGGCGGGATCGCCTTGGGGCGTGCCGGGTTCTCAGAGGTTCGCGGCATCGATGGCTGCCTGGAGGGATGAGAGGTAAGCATTGCTGGTGACCGTGGCGCCGCTGATGGTCTTGACCGCGGCGGACTGCGCTGACAGGACTTCGGTGCGGAGGAGCGGCGCGGCCCGGTTGCTGATCTGGATCGATTTGCGGTCGTCATCGGTCAGTTGGAGGGCGGTTACCTCGGAAATTTTTCCGGCGCTGACAGTTATCTGGACCTGCACGGCGCCGAATCTCGTCTGCACCACCGATCCTTTGAAGGTCCCTGCCGTGGCCGCGCTGCCGGATGTGCCGGAGCTACCTGCCGAGCCCGAGGAACCCGAGCTGCCTGTGGAACCGGAGGAACCCGACGCGCCGGACGAACCGGAGGTGCCCGACGAACCGGAGCTGCCGCTTCCCGACGCCGACGCGGCACCGCCGGAGGTTCCGGCACCGCTGGTGCCGGCCGCCGTCGTATTGCTGTTGTTGTTGGTGCTGACCCCCGCGACCTGGGTTCCGGCCTGCCAGCCGGCCAGGAGGATTCCCGCGGAGGCAATGGCTGCGGACAGTGCTCCTCGTGCTTTCACCAGTCAAACCTTTCGTGATGGATCTGGTCGGGCCGGACACCCGCGGCGCGGGCATCGGCAATGACGTTGCCCGTCCAGCGGGCCGGACCGCAGACATAAACGTCGGCATCCGCAATCTCCGGGATGTAGGACGGGAGGCTGTAGCCGCTGCGGACGGCGTCATCGGGAAGCCAGGTGGTGGAATTCCACCGCGCACGGGGGCCGGTGAGGTGGAACAGCCTTGCGCCGCGCTGCCGGCAGAGCTCGAGGATTTCGTCCTTGAGGTAGAGCTCCTGCTCGGTGTGGCCGCGAAGCAGGACGGTGGCCTGGCCGGGGGCAAACGGTGTGGTTTCCAGGAGTGCCCTCAGCGGGGTGATGCCGATGCCGGCGCCGATCAACACCACCTTGTCCCGGCTCCTGGCCGCAGTGCTGAACAAGCCGTAGGGGCCTTCCAACGCCACCTTGGTTCCAGGCCGCAGCCGGACCAGCTGGGCGGACCCGCGGCCCAGGTTTCGGACCGTGATGCGGAGGGTGCCCTGACCGTCCGGACCGTATGCGGCAGGTTCGGCGGACAGGCTGAACGGGTGGGGATGCCACCACAGGCCGGGTGCCAGGAACCGCCAGACGAAGAACCGGCCGCCCGCCCCGGCCAGCCGTTCAAGCTGCCGGCCTGTCATCTCAATGTTCACCACGCCCGGAGCCACACCGGTGACCCTGCTGACTGTCAGCTGGTGCCGTGAGGTGGCCACCAGGGGCTGGGCCACCCGGTAATAGAGGAGAGCTGCGCCGGTCGCGATGCAGACGGCGAGCCAGTACCACCGCTGCCACGTGCCTTCAGCAAAGAGCCCGCCCACACTGAACTGGTGGGGGAGGGAGGTCCCGACGGCGGCGTACGTCAGCAGGTGCACCACGTACCAGAATTCGTATGGGAAACGGCGCCGGACGGCCACCAGTGACGTCACCACCACCGCGATGAACAGGGCTATGGACACAAACGCGAGCCACATGTCCGGGACCAGCGTCCACAGTGCGATTGACTCGCTAATGGGGTCCAGCCCTTCGGCCATCCCGTAGCCCACGGCGACCAGCAGCCCATGTGCCAGGAGGAGGTAGAGCGAGGGTTTGCCGAGCTTCCGGTGGAATTCCAGGGCACGGTCGTGGCCCACGGTCCGATCGATGAACGGAATGCGGGCCACCAGCAGCAGCATCAGCAGGACAAGGTCCATACCCGCCAGGCCCGCAACGATTCCTGCGGCGGTGAAGAATGCGGCCGGTGAGCTGACCGCTGATACGCCGCCGTCGGCCAACCAGAGGGCCACCGCAGCCGCCACCGAACCCCACGCGAAAACGGTGAGGAGGTCGGCCCGCAGCATCCGCTGCCGGTTTTGCCTGGCGAAGCGGCCACGGTCGGTTCGTCCGCGCGAAGGGGCGCGGGAAGGGGAAGGGAGCCCGGGTTGGCCGGGGCGGCTTGTCGCCGGAGTGGCCGGCAGGAGCTGTGTCTTCATGCTTCAAAGGTGCGCCCCCAAGCTTTCATTTTGCTGTGAAAATGAGGGGTTGCGGGCTGTGATCTTCTGGAAAGCGCCGACGGTGCTTATACACCCTTCGCCGGCGGATTGGTCTTTAATTGCCTGAACTCGTAGACTTGGTGGGCGCTAAGTGCGCGGAGCGTGCGCAATTGCTCCGGTGGCCCGGTAAATTTCTCCAGGGTAGCCGGTAGTTAGGGGCTCAAGTTGCGTGACTAACCGTTCACCCTGATCACTTTGGGTCGCTCTTAGACGCATGATCCTGCAGCAGATATGCGGATCATTACTTTCAATTCTTGAGGAGAAGTCATGGCAGCACACTGCCAAGTGACCGGAGCCGAGCCGGGCTTTGGGCACAGCATTTCGCACTCGCACCGCCGCAACAAGCGTCGGTTCGATCCGAACATTCAGAAGAAGCGCTACTGGGTTCCGTCCCTGCGCCGTAACGTCACGCTGCAGGTTTCTGCACGTGGCATCAAGACCATCGACGTACGCGGCATCGACGCAGTCGTCGCCGCAATCCTGGCTCGTGGGGTGAAGCTCTAGTGGCTAAGGACAAGGACGTACGTCCGATCATCAAGCTCAAGTCGACCGCGGGCACGGGTTACACCTACGTAACCCGTAAGAACCGTCGTAACGATCCGGACCGCATGGTTCTGAAGAAGTACGACCCCAAGATCCGCCAGCACGTCGAATTCCGAGAGGAGCGCTAAACCATGGCTAAGAAGTCCAAGATTGCTCGCAACGAGCAGCGCAAGGTCATCGTTGAGCGTTACGCTGCAAAGCGCCTCGAACTGAAGAAGGCTCTGGTTGACCCCAACTCAACCGACGAAGCACGCGAAGCTGCACGCCTCGGCCTGCAGAAGCTGCCCCGCAACGCGTCCCCGATCCGTCTGCGTAACCGCGACATCATCGACGGCCGTCCCCGCGGTACCTTCCAGAAGTTCGGTATCTCCCGTGTTCGCTTCCGCGATATGGCTCACCGCGGTGAGCTCCCGGGCATCACCAAGTCTTCCTGGTAATTCAGCACCGCTGATTCCAGCTGCTTGAGAAGGGCCGGCAACCGATTGGTTGCCGGCCCTTCTGCGTTTAAAGTCATCGGTGAGCGAACTCGGTATAGCTCGCGCACCGATGCTATGTCTTAGCGGTCCGCGTGGACTTCCCCAAGCTGTGGGGCAGCGCACAGAAACCGAATACGACGGCGGCGGGAGACTTTGCGTGTTTGCCGGGCATGTGGGCCCGGATTGGCGGGGAAGCGGACCCCTTGAGGGGTCGATTTGCGGTGGGGGTTGGGTGGGTGTATTGTTTTCTAAGTCGCCGCGAGGGGAACAGCG
Source organism: Arthrobacter sp. BF1 (assembly GCF_056680215.1). Taxonomy (NCBI): domain Bacteria; kingdom Bacillati; phylum Actinomycetota; class Actinomycetes; order Micrococcales; family Micrococcaceae; genus Arthrobacter; species Arthrobacter sp. BF1. The sequence continues at coordinate 4,033,979 of NZ_CM155271.1, read as the reverse complement.
AGTAGCTGGTTACCGCGGGCGGCCAAACCCCCCAATTTCAAGACCATGTTCTGGTTGCTCTTTTGAGGCGCCGATTTGTGGTGGGGGATGGTGTTTTCTGCTGGTGCGGGTCCTGGAAGATGGATTTGCGTCGGGGCGGGAAACCGGGTAACTTTGAAAAGTTGCTCCGGAGCGATCCACGGTTGTTTAGTGCTGGTGGTGGTGCCGGGTGTGTCTGTTGTTTGAGAACTCAATAGTGTGCCAAGTTTGTTGATACCAATTTATTATTAATTGGTTGAATTGACTGGATCGTGCCGCCCCTGTGGTGTGGTCTGGTTTTTACAGCTGGTTTCAAATTTTGCAGTGCGGTTTCCGCGTTATTTCCGTGGTTCCGTGTTGTGTTCGTTTTTGTTTTACTTCAACGGAGAGTTTGATCCTGGCTCAGGATGAACGCTGGCGGCGTGCTTAACACATGCAAGTCGAACGATGAACCTCACTTGTGGGGGGATTAGTGGCGAACGGGTGAGTAACACGTGAGTAACCTGCCCTTGACTCTGGGATAAGCCTGGGAAACTGGGTCTAATACCGGATATGACTCCTCATCGCATGGTGGGGGGTGGAAAGCTTTTGTGGTTTTGGATGGACTCGCGGCCTATCAGCTTGTTGGTGAGGTAATGGCTCACCAAGGCGACGACGGGTAGCCGGCCTGAGAGGGTGACCGGCCACACTGGGACTGAGACACGGCCCAGACTCCTACGGGAGGCAGCAGTGGGGAATATTGCACAATGGGCGAAAGCCTGATGCAGCGACGCCGCGTGAGGGATGACGGCCTTCGGGTTGTAAACCTCTTTCAGTAGGGAAGAAGCGAAAGTGACGGTACCTGCAGAAGAAGCGCCGGCTAACTACGTGCCAGCAGCCGCGGTAATACGTAGGGCGCAAGCGTTATCCGGAATTATTGGGCGTAAAGAGCTCGTAGGCGGTTTGTCGCGTCTGCCGTGAAAGTCCGGGGCTCAACTCCGGATCTGCGGTGGGTACGGGCAGACTAGAGTGATGTAGGGGAGACTGGAATTCCTGGTGTAGCGGTGAAATGCGCAGATATCAGGAGGAACACCGATGGCGAAGGCAGGTCTCTGGGCATTAACTGACGCTGAGGAGCGAAAGCATGGGGAGCGAACAGGATTAGATACCCTGGTAGTCCATGCCGTAAACGTTGGGCACTAGGTGTGGGGGACATTCCACGTTTTCCGCGCCGTAGCTAACGCATTAAGTGCCCCGCCTGGGGAGTACGGCCGCAAGGCTAAAACTCAAAGGAATTGACGGGGGCCCGCACAAGCGGCGGAGCATGCGGATTAATTCGATGCAACGCGAAGAACCTTACCAAGGCTTGACATGGACTGGAAATACCTGGAAACAGGTGCCCCGCTTGCGGTCGGTTCACAGGTGGTGCATGGTTGTCGTCAGCTCGTGTCGTGAGATGTTGGGTTAAGTCCCGCAACGAGCGCAACCCTCGTTCTATGTTGCCAGCGCGTTATGGCGGGGACTCATAGGAGACTGCCGGGGTCAACTCGGAGGAAGGTGGGGACGACGTCAAATCATCATGCCCCTTATGTCTTGGGCTTCACGCATGCTACAATGGCCGGTACAAAGGGTTGCGATACTGTGAGGTGGAGCTAATCCCAAAAAGCCGGTCTCAGTTCGGATTGGGGTCTGCAACTCGACCCCATGAAGTCGGAGTCGCTAGTAATCGCAGATCAGCAACGCTGCGGTGAATACGTTCCCGGGCCTTGTACACACCGCCCGTCAAGTCACGAAAGTTGGTAACACCCGAAGCCGGTGGCCTAACCCCTTTATGGGGAGGGAGCTGTCGAAGGTGGGACTGGCGATTGGGACTAAGTCGTAACAAGGTAGCCGTACCGGAAGGTGCGGCTGGATCACCTCCTTTCTAAGGAGCACCTACAACAACCCTGCCAGGCGTTATGTCTGTGTGGTGGTGTTGTCAGGAGTACGCCCGTTGCGCAGACGCAAGTTCTGCGGCGGGTGCTCACGGGTGGAATATCAGCAAATAGGTGCCTGGCGGCACATGCCGGCGGCTAGTACGAATCATGGTTCCCTTCGGGGGGTGTGGTTCTGGAACGTTCGCCGGTGTTCTATCGCTGGGTAGTGTTTGGCACACTGTTGGGTCCTGAGGCAACAGGGCCGGGTGGGATGCGTTGTGGCTTACGGGCTGTGGTGTGTTCTTGTCCTGGTACTTGTTTGTTTCTGGTTTCCTGGCTGCACCGATCACACGGTTGCTTGTCTCTTTGCGGGGGCGGGTGTGTGTGGGGTGTGTGGTTTGGGGTTGTTGTTTGAGAACTACATAGTGGACGCGAGCATCTTTTATAAGAAGCAATTTCCAAGAATATGAACCTGGATCTGTTGTTCTGTCTTTCGGGATGGAGCAGTGGTTTCTGTGGTTCTCTCGAAAATTTCTGAATTGATCTTTTGTGGTCAAGTTTTTAAGAGCACACGGTGGATGCCTTGGCATTAGGAGCCGAAGAAGGACGTAGGAATCTGCGATAAGCCTGGGGGAGTCGATAACCGGACTGTGATCCCAGGGTGTCCGAATGGGGAAACCCCGCCAGGGGAGCGATCTGCCTGGTGACCCGCATCTGAACACATAGGGTGCGTGGAGGGAACGCGGGGAAGTGAAACATCTCAGTACCCGCAGGAAGAGAAAACAATAGTGATTCCGTTAGTAGTGGCGAGCGAACGCGGATCAGGCTAAACCGTTCCATGTGTGATAGCCGGCGGGCGTTGCATGGTCGGGGTTGTGGGACTTTCCATACCAGTTCTGCCGGATTGGTGGGGTGTGATGTGCAGGCATAGGTGAACGGTCTTGAAAGGCCGGCCAGAGAGGGTGTGAGCCCCGTAACCGAAATGTTTTGTGCCGCCTGTGAGAGTATCCCAAGTAGCACGGGGCCCGAGAAATCCCGTGCGAATCTGTCAGGACCACCTGATAAGCCTAAATACTCCCTAATGACCGATAGCGGACCAGTACCGTGAGGGAAAGGTGAAAAGTACCCCGGGAGGGGAGTGAAACAGTACCTGAAACCGTGTGCTTACAATCCGTCGGAGCATCTGCAGCTTGCTGTATGGGTGTGACGGCGTGCCTTTTGAAGAATGAGCCTGCGAGTTAGTGTTACGTCGCGAGGTTAACCCGTGTGGGGAAGCCGTAGCGAAAGCGAGTCTGAATAGGGCGTTGCAGTGGCGTGATCTAGACCCGAAGCGAAGTGATCTACCCATGGCCAGGTTGAAGCGACGGTAAGACGTCGTGGAGGACCGAACCCACTTCAGTTGAAAATGGAGGGGATGAGCTGTGGGTAGGGGTGAAAGGCCAATCAAACTTCGTGATAGCTGGTTCTCCCCGAAATGCATTTAGGTGCAGCGTTGCGTGTTTCTTACCGGAGGTAGAGCTACTGGATGGCTAATGGGCCCTACAAGGTTACTGACGTCAGCCAAACTCCGAATGCCGGTAAGTGAGAGCGCAGCAGTGAGACTGTGGGGGATAAGCTTCATAGTCGAGAGGGAAACAGCCCAGACCACCAACTAAGGCCCCTAAGCGTGTGCTAAGTGGGAAAGGATGTGGAGTTGCGAAGACAACCAGGAGGTTGGCTTAGAAGCAGCCATCCTTAAAAGAGTGCGTAATAGCTCACTGGTCAAGTGATTCCGCGCCGACAATGTAGCGGGGCTCAAGTACACCGCCGAAGTTGTGGATTTCAAATTTTTGCCAAGCCGCTCACTTGTTGGGTTGGTTCAGGCGTTTGGAGTGGTAGGGGAGCGTCGTGTGGGCAGTGAAGTCGCGGTGTAAACCAGCGGTGGAGCCTACACGAGTGAGAATGCAGGCATGAGTAGCGAAAGACGGGTGAGAAACCCGTCCGCCGAATGATCAAGGGTTCCAGGGTCAAGCTAATCTGCCCTGGGTAAGTCGGGACCTAAGGCGAGGCCGACAGGCGTAGTCGATGGACAACGGGTTGATATTCCCGTACCGGCGAAAAACCGTCCATGTTGAACAGGGGATACTAACCGCCCGAGACCTGCCCAATCACCCTTGTGGTGTGCGGGTTTTGGTGGAGCGCGGGACCTGATCCTGGGAGGCAAGCGTATTAACAGGTGTGACGCAGGAAGGTAGCCGAGCCGGGCGATGGTTGTCCCGGTCTAAGGATGTAGGGCGAACGGTAGGCAAATCCGCTGTTCATGATGCCTGAGATCTGATGGGACCCCCGTAAGGGGGGATTTGGTGATCCTATGCTGCCGAGAAAAGCATCGACGCGAGGTTTTAGCCGCCCGTACCCCAAACCGACACAGGTGATCAGGTAGAGAATACTAAGGCGATCGAGAGAATTATGGTTAAGGAACTCGGCAAAATGCCCCCGTAACTTCGGGAGAAGGGGGGCCCCAACCTTGAACACCACGTGCTGGTGGGAGGGGATCGGGGCCGCAGAGACCAGGGGGAAGCGACTGTTTACTAAAAACACAGGTCCGTGCGAAGTCGCAAGACGATGTATACGGACTGACTCCTGCCCGGTGCTGGAAGGTTAAGAGGACCGGTTAGCCCTTACGGGCGAAGCTGAGAATTTAAGCCCCAGTAAACGGCGGTGGTAACTATAACCATCCTAAGGTAGCGAAATTCCTTGTCGGGTAAGTTCCGACCTGCACGAATGGAGTAACGACTTCCCCGCTGTCTCAACCATAAACTCGGCGAAATTGCAGTACGAGTAAAGATGCTCGTTACGCGCAGCAGGACGGAAAGACCCCGAGACCTTTACTATAGTTTGGTATTGGTGTTCGGAGTGGCTTGTGTAGGATAGGTGGGAGACGTTGAAGCCCGGACGCCAGTTCGGGTGGAGTCATCGTTGAAATACCACTCTGGTCACTTTGGACATCTAACTTCGGCCCGTAATCCGGGTCAGGGACAGTGCCTGATGGGTAGTTTAACTGGGGCGGTTGCCTCCTAAAAAGTAACGGAGGCGCCCAAAGGTTCCCTCAGCCTGGTTGGCAATCAGGTGTCGAGTGTAAGTGCACAAGGGAGCTTGACTGTGAGAGAGACATCTCGAGCAGGGACGAAAGTCGGGACTAGTGATCCGGCGGTACATTGTGGAATGGCCGTCGCTCAACGGATAAAAGGTACCTCGGGGATAACAGGCTGATCTTGCCCAAGAGTCCATATCGACGGCATGGTTTGGCACCTCGATGTCGGCTCGTCGCATCCTGGGGCTGGAGTAGGTCCCAAGGGTTGGGCTGTTCGCCCATTAAAGCGGTACGCGAGCTGGGTTTAGAACGTCGTGAGACAGTTCGGTCCCTATCCGCTGCGCGCGCAGGAAATTTGAGAAGGGCTGTCCTTAGTACGAGAGGACCGGGACGGACGAACCTCTGGTGTGTCAGTTGTACTGCCAAGTGCACCGCTGATTAGCTACGTTCGGATGGGATAACCGCTGAAAGCATCTAAGCGGGAAGCTCGCTTCGAGATGAGATTTCCATACACCTTGTGTGTGAGAGGCCCCCAGCCAGACCACTGGGTTGATAGGCCGGATGTGGAAGCGAGGACTAACGACTCGTGAAGCTGACCGGTACTAATAGGCCGATAACTTACACCACACACTCTCTTCGTGAACCCGTTTCAAAAGGGGTTCACACCAATGAAGAGAGTAAAAAGAAACAAGACTGCTTGCGTCCACTATGTGGTTCCCAAACAACAAACCCGTTGCTTGAGGAACAAAAAACACAACACAATAACAACACCACAATGTTGTAGCCACAGATTTCCCACCCACGGCCCACACGCCGGCAGGGTGCGGACACAAGGTTACGGCGGTCATAGCGTGGGGGAAACGCCCGGTCCCATTCCGAACCCGGAAGCTAAGACCCACAGCGCCGATGGTACTGCACCCGGGAGGGTGTGGGAGAGTAGGTCACCGCCGGAACACCATTAAACGGTCGAGAGCCTCCAGACACAGTCCGGAGGCTCTCCCGCATTTAACCCCCCACCCACGAAACCCAGGCCACCACTCAGACCCCGCAGCAACTGCGAGAGCATCCGGGGAAAACCCACATCAACTGCAAGAGCATCCCACGGACGGGCGCGGCACGTGGCGGGAACAGATAGACCGTACCCACGGCCAGGCCAACCGGCCTGTGAAATTCGTCATCAACGCGGATGGCGTCGCCGCTGCGATCTTGGCGCCCGCCTCCAGACATTCCTGCTCAGAGCCAATTCCAGAAGCGTACGCCGCGACCGCTTTGCTCGTGCTTCGGCCGCAAAGCTGGCGTCTTGGCTCCCCAACGCCCCAAGTCGACCACAGCATTGCCGGCGGATGGCGACCTCGAGGATTCGTGGAGCGCCGGCCCAGCGGTTTGTGGGGCAGCACCGGGGCCGCTCGGACTTCACGCTAGACCCTTGGGCCCGTAACGTCGGCACCATCGGCTGCTCGGCCGCCCTGGCTCGACGAACCGGACCCGCCAGTACCGCAAGATAATGCAGGAGCCGATGGAACGCCGTCGGCTCAGCTCAGGCGAAGGCGGTCGTGGGGAAGTGCCGATGACGCTCGTCGGACGGCACTGCTCGGCCAGGTTTCGCAGTTCAGTTTCAACGCATGGCCTTGACCATAGGCCGGGAGCCGGGGCCATAATCGGGCTGGGCAGCAGAACGGTGCCGCAGGAAAAGCCGACGGATGCCGCCGCCGGAGTAGAGGAGTCCTCAAATGACGAAGTACCTGATCTCTTTCCCTGGTGAGGCCATGGTGTTCCCCAAGGAGGACTTCCATGCAGTGGTCGAAACCTCGCACGCCGTCATCGACGAGGCCAAGGCGGCAGGCGTGTACGTCTTTGGCGGCGGCATCGATGAGGACGTCGCGCCAGTGCTGGTGGCCGGTGACGGCACCGTCACCAGAGGGACGTACCCCGGCCACAAGGTGCCCAACGGTGGCTACACCGTTCTCGAGCTTCCCTCGCGCGAGGCGGCGATCGAGTGGGCCGCGAAGATCGCCATCGCGTGCCGCTGCTCGCAAGAAGTCCGGCAGTTTCAGTACGACCCGGCAAGCTGACGAGGGCATCGTCAGCCAGGTACATTGTGCGTGGCGTCCGTCCATAATGGCCCTCGTGCAGCAGCTCATGGGCGACGGCCGCGGCCAGTGGGACCTCGCTGGCCTGCCCGTCAACCCATGCCGGTGGGCCTCTGCTGCACCTGTTCTCCACCGGCAACTGCTTTTGGCACGCCGGCCCTGGCGTCCCGGTTCGAAAGGCAACCTGCCCCTTACCGCCGTGCTGCGATCGGGGGCGTCCTACGGGTACCGCTGCCTGCAATTTCGTGCCGGCGGAATCGAAGCTGTGTCCTGCTGATGCTCCCGATGGCTCGACGCAAGCATCATTATCGAGACCGCGGGGCGCCCGCGTCGACGAGGAACTCCGGCATGTAGTGCTCCGCCAATGAGACGCGCCTATGGTCCAGTTCTTTGTTGCCGGAAGGCCAATGACTTGCTGCCTGAGCCATATCGCGATCCACCCCGGCGGTCCCTCGGTGGCGGCGTTGTTCAGGCGCGTCGACTCCGACCCGGCGGGATTCACACGAGGCCAGGCGCAGCGGTGGTCCTGGCCTCGTGGCTGGGTGTGATCCAGTGAACAGGGGGGAGGTTGGGCTGCCGGGGCGGTCTGTCATCTTCCGGGGGCCATAGATTCCCCGTGATTCCGGTGTTTTTTGCGGGAGAACGAGGGTGATGGGGGTCGATTTGCGGTGGGGGTCTGGGGCGTGTATTGTTTTCTGAGTCGCCGCCGCTGATGCGGAAAAATAGCGACAAACCCCCTTCTTCAACAGCCTGAAAATGGCACACTTTCTTGTGTGCCTGGTACGGGTGGGGCCGGTTCGCCGGAGCTGGAAATCGCGGAAACGCTGATTTGCAAAGCTTCTTGAAACCGGGTAAGTTTGAAAAGTTGCTCCGGAGCGATCCACGGTTGTTTAGTGCTGGTGGTGGTGCCGGGTGTGTCTGTTGTTTGAGAACTCAATAGTGTGCCAAGTTTGTTGATACCAATTTATTATTAATTGGTTGAATTGACTGGATCGTGCCGCCCCTGTGGTGTGGTCTGGTTTTTACAGCTGGTTTCAAATTTTGCAGTGCGGTTTCCGCGTTATTTCCGTGGTTCCGTGTTGTGTTCGTTTTTGTTTTACTTCAACGGAGAGTTTGATCCTGGCTCAGGATGAACGCTGGCGGCGTGCTTAACACATGCAAGTCGAACGATGAACCTCACTTGTGGGGGGATTAGTGGCGAACGGGTGAGTAACACGTGAGTAACCTGCCCTTGACTCTGGGATAAGCCTGGGAAACTGGGTCTAATACCGGATATGACTCCTCATCGCATGGTGGGGGGTGGAAAGCTTTTGTGGTTTTGGATGGACTCGCGGCCTATCAGCTTGTTGGTGAGGTAATGGCTCACCAAGGCGACGACGGGTAGCCGGCCTGAGAGGGTGACCGGCCACACTGGGACTGAGACACGGCCCAGACTCCTACGGGAGGCAGCAGTGGGGAATATTGCACAATGGGCGAAAGCCTGATGCAGCGACGCCGCGTGAGGGATGACGGCCTTCGGGTTGTAAACCTCTTTCAGTAGGGAAGAAGCGAAAGTGACGGTACCTGCAGAAGAAGCGCCGGCTAACTACGTGCCAGCAGCCGCGGTAATACGTAGGGCGCAAGCGTTATCCGGAATTATTGGGCGTAAAGAGCTCGTAGGCGGTTTGTCGCGTCTGCCGTGAAAGTCCGGGGCTCAACTCCGGATCTGCGGTGGGTACGGGCAGACTAGAGTGATGTAGGGGAGACTGGAATTCCTGGTGTAGCGGTGAAATGCGCAGATATCAGGAGGAACACCGATGGCGAAGGCAGGTCTCTGGGCATTAACTGACGCTGAGGAGCGAAAGCATGGGGAGCGAACAGGATTAGATACCCTGGTAGTCCATGCCGTAAACGTTGGGCACTAGGTGTGGGGGACATTCCACGTTTTCCGCGCCGTAGCTAACGCATTAAGTGCCCCGCCTGGGGAGTACGGCCGCAAGGCTAAAACTCAAAGGAATTGACGGGGGCCCGCACAAGCGGCGGAGCATGCGGATTAATTCGATGCAACGCGAAGAACCTTACCAAGGCTTGACATGGACTGGAAATACCTGGAAACAGGTGCCCCGCTTGCGGTCGGTTCACAGGTGGTGCATGGTTGTCGTCAGCTCGTGTCGTGAGATGTTGGGTTAAGTCCCGCAACGAGCGCAACCCTCGTTCTATGTTGCCAGCGCGTTATGGCGGGGACTCATAGGAGACTGCCGGGGTCAACTCGGAGGAAGGTGGGGACGACGTCAAATCATCATGCCCCTTATGTCTTGGGCTTCACGCATGCTACAATGGCCGGTACAAAGGGTTGCGATACTGTGAGGTGGAGCTAATCCCAAAAAGCCGGTCTCAGTTCGGATTGGGGTCTGCAACTCGACCCCATGAAGTCGGAGTCGCTAGTAATCGCAGATCAGCAACGCTGCGGTGAATACGTTCCCGGGCCTTGTACACACCGCCCGTCAAGTCACGAAAGTTGGTAACACCCGAAGCCGGTGGCCTAACCCCTTTATGGGGAGGGAGCTGTCGAAGGTGGGACTGGCGATTGGGACTAAGTCGTAACAAGGTAGCCGTACCGGAAGGTGCGGCTGGATCACCTCCTTTCTAAGGAGCACCTACAACAACCCTGCCAGGCGTTATGTCTGTGTGGTGGTGTTGTCAGGAGTACGCCCGTTGCGCAGACGCAAGTTCTGCGGCGGGTGCTCACGGGTGGAATATCAGCAAATAGGTGCCTGGCGGCACATGCCGGCGGCTAGTACGAATCATGGTTCCCTTCGGGGGGTGTGGTTCTGGAACGTTCGCCGGTGTTCTATCGCTGGGTAGTGTTTGGCACACTGTTGGGTCCTGAGGCAACAGGGCCGGGTGGGATGCGTTGTGGCTTACGGGCTGTGGTGTGTTCTTGTCCTGGTACTTGTTTGTTTCTGGTTTCCTGGCTGCACCGATCACACGGTTGCTTGTCTCTTTGCGGGGGCGGGTGTGTGTGGGGTGTGTGGTTTGGGGTTGTTGTTTGAGAACTACATAGTGGACGCGAGCATCTTTTATAAGAAGCAATTTCCAAGAATATGAACCTGGATCTGTTGTTCTGTCTTTCGGGATGGAGCAGTGGTTTCTGTGGTTCTCTCGAAAATTTCTGAATTGATCTTTTGTGGTCAAGTTTTTAAGAGCACACGGTGGATGCCTTGGCATTAGGAGCCGAAGAAGGACGTAGGAATCTGCGATAAGCCTGGGGGAGTCGATAACCGGACTGTGATCCCAGGGTGTCCGAATGGGGAAACCCCGCCAGGGGAGCGATCTGCCTGGTGACCCGCATCTGAACACATAGGGTGCGTGGAGGGAACGCGGGGAAGTGAAACATCTCAGTACCCGCAGGAAGAGAAAACAATAGTGATTCCGTTAGTAGTGGCGAGCGAACGCGGATCAGGCTAAACCGTTCCATGTGTGATAGCCGGCGGGCGTTGCATGGTCGGGGTTGTGGGACTTTCCATACCAGTTCTGCCGGATTGGTGGGGTGTGATGTGCAGGCATAGGTGAACGGTCTTGAAAGGCCGGCCAGAGAGGGTGTGAGCCCCGTAACCGAAATGTTTTGTGCCGCCTGTGAGAGTATCCCAAGTAGCACGGGGCCCGAGAAATCCCGTGCGAATCTGTCAGGACCACCTGATAAGCCTAAATACTCCCTAATGACCGATAGCGGACCAGTACCGTGAGGGAAAGGTGAAAAGTACCCCGGGAGGGGAGTGAAACAGTACCTGAAACCGTGTGCTTACAATCCGTCGGAGCATCTGCAGCTTGCTGTATGGGTGTGACGGCGTGCCTTTTGAAGAATGAGCCTGCGAGTTAGTGTTACGTCGCGAGGTTAACCCGTGTGGGGAAGCCGTAGCGAAAGCGAGTCTGAATAGGGCGTTGCAGTGGCGTGATCTAGACCCGAAGCGAAGTGATCTACCCATGGCCAGGTTGAAGCGACGGTAAGACGTCGTGGAGGACCGAACCCACTTCAGTTGAAAATGGAGGGGATGAGCTGTGGGTAGGGGTGAAAGGCCAATCAAACTTCGTGATAGCTGGTTCTCCCCGAAATGCATTTAGGTGCAGCGTTGCGTGTTTCTTACCGGAGGTAGAGCTACTGGATGGCTAATGGGCCCTACAAGGTTACTGACGTCAGCCAAACTCCGAATGCCGGTAAGTGAGAGCGCAGCAGTGAGACTGTGGGGGATAAGCTTCATAGTCGAGAGGGAAACAGCCCAGACCACCAACTAAGGCCCCTAAGCGTGTGCTAAGTGGGAAAGGATGTGGAGTTGCGAAGACAACCAGGAGGTTGGCTTAGAAGCAGCCATCCTTAAAAGAGTGCGTAATAGCTCACTGGTCAAGTGATTCCGCGCCGACAATGTAGCGGGGCTCAAGTACACCGCCGAAGTTGTGGATTTCAAATTTTTGCCAAGCCGCTCACTTGTTGGGTTGGTTCAGGCGTTTGGAGTGGTAGGGGAGCGTCGTGTGGGCAGTGAAGTCGCGGTGTAAACCAGCGGTGGAGCCTACACGAGTGAGAATGCAGGCATGAGTAGCGAAAGACGGGTGAGAAACCCGTCCGCCGAATGATCAAGGGTTCCAGGGTCAAGCTAATCTGCCCTGGGTAAGTCGGGACCTAAGGCGAGGCCGACAGGCGTAGTCGATGGACAACGGGTTGATATTCCCGTACCGGCGAAAAACCGTCCATGTTGAACAGGGGATACTAACCGCCCGAGACCTGCCCAATCACCCTTGTGGTGTGCGGGTTTTGGTGGAGCGCGGGACCTGATCCTGGGAGGCAAGCGTATTAACAGGTGTGACGCAGGAAGGTAGCCGAGCCGGGCGATGGTTGTCCCGGTCTAAGGATGTAGGGCGAACGGTAGGCAAATCCGCTGTTCATGATGCCTGAGATCTGATGGGACCCCCGTAAGGGGGGATTTGGTGATCCTATGCTGCCGAGAAAAGCATCGACGCGAGGTTTTAGCCGCCCGTACCCCAAACCGACACAGGTGATCAGGTAGAGAATACTAAGGCGATCGAGAGAATTATGGTTAAGGAACTCGGCAAAATGCCCCCGTAACTTCGGGAGAAGGGGGGCCCCAACCTTGAACACCACACGCTGGTGGGAGGGGATCGGGGCCGCAGAGACCAGGGGGAAGCGACTGTTTACTAAAAACACAGGTCCGTGCGAAGTCGCAAGACGATGTATACGGACTGACTCCTGCCCGGTGCTGGAAGGTTAAGAGGACCGGTTAGCCCTTACGGGCGAAGCTGAGAATTTAAGCCCCAGTAAACGGCGGTGGTAACTATAACCATCCTAAGGTAGCGAAATTCCTTGTCGGGTAAGTTCCGACCTGCACGAATGGAGTAACGACTTCCCCGCTGTCTCAACCATAAACTCGGCGAAATTGCAGTACGAGTAAAGATGCTCGTTACGCGCAGCAGGACGGAAAGACCCCGAGACCTTTACTATAGTTTGGTATTGGTGTTCGGAGTGGCTTGTGTAGGATAGGTGGGAGACGTTGAAGCCCGGACGCCAGTTCGGGTGGAGTCATCGTTGAAATACCACTCTGGTCACTTTGGACATCTAACTTCGGCCCGTAATCCGGGTCAGGGACAGTGCCTGATGGGTAGTTTAACTGGGGCGGTTGCCTCCTAAAAAGTAACGGAGGCGCCCAAAGGTTCCCTCAGCCTGGTTGGCAATCAGGTGTCGAGTGTAAGTGCACAAGGGAGCTTGACTGTGAGAGAGACATCTCGAGCAGGGACGAAAGTCGGGACTAGTGATCCGGCGGTACATTGTGGAATGGCCGTCGCTCAACGGATAAAAGGTACCTCGGGGATAACAGGCTGATCTTGCCCAAGAGTCCATATCGACGGCATGGTTTGGCACCTCGATGTCGGCTCGTCGCATCCTGGGGCTGGAGTAGGTCCCAAGGGTTGGGCTGTTCGCCCATTAAAGCGGTACGCGAGCTGGGTTTAGAACGTCGTGAGACAGTTCGGTCCCTATCCGCTGCGCGCGCAGGAAATTTGAGAAGGGCTGTCCTTAGTACGAGAGGACCGGGACGGACGAACCTCTGGTGTGTCAGTTGTACTGCCAAGTGCACCGCTGATTAGCTACGTTCGGATGGGATAACCGCTGAAAGCATCTAAGCGGGAAGCTCGCTTCGAGATGAGATTTCCATACACCTTGTGTGTGAGAGGCCCCCAGCCAGACCACTGGGTTGATAGGCCGGATGTGGAAGCGAGGACTAACGACTCGTGAAGCTGACCGGTACTAATAGGCCGATAACTTACACCACACACTCTCTTCGTGAACCCGTTTCAAAAGGGGTTCACACCAATGAAGAGAGTAAAAAGAAACAAGACTGCTTGCGTCCACTATGTGGTTCCCAAACAACAAACCCGTTGCTTGAGGAACAAAAAACACAACACAATAACAACACCACAATGTTGTAGCCACAGATTTCCCACCCACGGCCCACACGCCGGCAGGGTGCGGACACAAGGTTACGGCGGTCATAGCGTGGGGGAAACGCCCGGTCCCATTCCGAACCCGGAAGCTAAGACCCACAGCGCCGATGGTACTGCACCCGGGAGGGTGTGGGAGAGTAGGTCACCGCCGGAACACCATTAAACGGTCGAGAGCCTCCAGACACAGTCCGGAGGCTCTCCCGCATTTAACCCCCCACCCACGAAACCCAGGCCACCACTCAGACCCCGCAGCAACTGCGAGAGCATCCGGGGAAAACCCACATCAACTGAGAGAGCATTGGGAGCAAGCCACACAGGCCCCCGTACGCGACCCGGGCCCCCGGCACCCGCGGCATGGACCGCCGTCGAACGCGCACCAACTGCGAGAGCGATCCCCGGAAACCCGCATCTAGTGAGAGAGCGTCCGCTGTGGGCGCAATTCCCCCGGAAAAGCCCAAAAAACCGGTGATTTAAGTCAAAAAGTCGCGGAAACACGCGGAATTTGCGGACCTCGCGGGCCCAAGCTGGTAAGTTTTCGAACAGTGGCTTGCACGCATGCCGCGTTCAGGCTCCAGAAATCGTGACCGTCCAGGAGGACATCAATGGCTAAGAACCGTAGTGAACTTGTTTCAGAGGTAGCAGGCAAGGCCGGCACCAGCCAGGCAGCCGTCAACTCCGTCCTCGATGCACTGTTCGAGGTTTTCGAGACGTCCGTCGCCGCCGGCGAGAAGATCACCATCCCGGGCTGGCTTGCAGTTGAGCGCACCGACCGTGCAGCACGCACCGGCCGCAACCCGCAGACGGGCGAGACCATCCAGATCGCAGCAGGCCACAGCGTCAAGCTGACCGCCGGCTCCAAGCTGAAGGCTGCGGTCGCCAAGAAGAAGTAGTCTTCTTCAGCACCAGCTCAGGGAGCGGCAACCTTCGGGTTGCCGCTCCTTTGCTGTTTTCCCGCAGAGGCCGATTCGCCGCCTAGGCGCGGGTAGCAGACAATGGATAGGTGCCTTCTGCAGCAAAGTCCCGACCCACAGCACCCCAACCGGCCCCTCGCAGGGGCGCTACGACGCTGGGTTCCCGTACTGTGGGGGTTTCCCGGCCCTGGCAGCTTCTGGGGCTTGCAGCCCTGCTCCTGGGACTCGTTGCAGCACTCCTTTTCTCCGGGGCCGCAGCAGCCCGTGTGGTCTCCGACCCCGGGGCGCTGGCCCGCTGGGGACTGCCCATCAGCAAGGCCATCCACAACGTGTCCCTGGCAACGGTCATCGGCGGGTTGATCTTCGCCGTCGGCATCCTGCCCAGGACCTCCGGTCCACGGTCCCGGACCAACGATGCGGATGCCCCCGAGCACCCGGCGTTTGCAAGGGCCCTGGCCGTCGCCGCCGCAGCCGGTGCCGTCTGGACGCTGTCAGCGATTGCCGTGCTGGTCCTGACGTACTCAGATGTCGCGGGCCAGGGGCTTTCCGGGGACGCGGAGTTCACCCGCGCCCTCGTGTACTTTATGACGGATATCGACACCGGCCGGGCGTGGCTGGCCGTAACCATCATCGGGGCCGTGGTGACCACCGCACTGTTCGGCGTCAGATCCCTCGGCGGTCTCGCGCTCACGCTGGTCCTGGCGCTGGCCGGCCTGGTTCCGGCAGCGCTGATCGGACACTCGTCGAGTTCGTCGGACCACTCCGCGGCCGTCAACTCCCTGGGCCTGCACCTGGTGGGGGTCAGTGTCTGGGTAGGCGGCATCATCCTGCTGGCGCTGCTGTCCGGCATCCTGACGGGACCGAAGCCGGGCACGGGCACAGACATCACCGAGCCGACCCTGCGGCGGTTTTCGGCCCTGGCCGGTTTTGCCTTTGCACTGGTTTTTGCCTCAGGCGTCATCAACGCAAGCATCCGCGTCACCAACTGGAACGACCTCTTCGGATCTCCCTACGGCCAGCTCATCCTGGCCAAGGCGTCGGCAACCGTGGTCCTCGGCGGTATTGGGTTCATGCACCGGCAGTGGGTTATCCCGCAGCTGGGCCGTAAAGGCTCAGCACTGTCCTCGCGCCGCGTGCTGTGGCAGCTGGTCATTGCGGAACTCCTGATCATGGGTGCCACCTCGGGTGTCGCCGTCG
Source organism: Arthrobacter sp. BF1 (assembly GCF_056680215.1). Lineage (NCBI taxonomy): Bacteria > Bacillati > Actinomycetota > Actinomycetes > Micrococcales > Micrococcaceae > Arthrobacter > Arthrobacter sp. BF1. The sequence goes on along the minus strand of NZ_CM155271.1, from coordinate 4,018,306 downwards.
CACTGAGCCGTTCGGCGCCGCCCGAGCCCACCACCTTCGCGCCTGACGCATCGCCGGCATTCATCCTCACCGGCTACGAGTTGCCGCCCGAACTGACCCCGGAGCGCTGGCTGACGGAGTGGCGCCTCGACTGGCTCTGGGTGGCCGTGGTGCTGTTCGCGTTGGTCGCCTACTTCCTCGGCGTGGTCAAGGTCCTCCGGCGCGGGGACAAGTGGCAGTGGTTCCGCTCCGTGAACTGGGTGGTCGGCCTCCTGGTGCTGACCTACATCACCTCCGGGCCGCCGACGGTCTACGGCATGGTGCTGTTCTCCGCCCACATGATGGGCCATATGGCGCTGACCATGGTGGCACCGCTCTTCCTGGTGCTGGGTGCCCCGGTGACCCTGGCGCTGCGGGCCCTCCCGGCCCGTGCCGACGGCTCCAGGGGACTGCGCGAGTGGGTGCTGGTCTTTGTCCACTCCAAGTTCTCGCAGTTGGTAACGCACCCCCTGTTTGCAGCAGCAAACTTCGCGGGTTCCATTGTGCTGTTCTACTTCTCGGACGCCTTCGGCTATGCGATGCGGGACCATGTGGGCCACGAGCTGATGAACCTGCACTTCCTGCTTACCGGCTACATCTTCGTGCTGAGCATGATCGGCACGGATCCGTTGCCCCGCCGCGCGCCCTACCCCATGCGACTGCTGCTCCTGCTGGCCACCATGGCCTTCCACGCCTTCTTCGGCGTCACGATCATGGGCGGCACCAGCCTGTTGGCTGCGGACTACTTCGGCAACCTCGGGCGCCCCTGGGGACCGTCCGCCCTCCTGGACCAGCAGCTGGGCGGTGCCGTGACGTGGGGCATCGGCGAAGTCCCCACCCTGCTGGTGGCTATCGGCGTCGCCATCATGTGGTCCCGCTCCGATGAACGGGAGACGCGCCGCACCGATCGGGCAGCGGACAGGAATAACGACGCCGATCTCACCGCTTACAACGATATGTTTGCCAAATTGGCCGAACGCGACGCCAGATTGGCTGAACGCAACAAGCTGGAAGGACGCTGATGAGCGAAACCGTACGCACCCAACTCCGGGTCCGCGCCTCCGAACTGGTGGGCCGTAACTGGCTCAACACCGGCGGGAAGTCGCTGGACCTCGAAGCCCTGCGCGGCAAGATCGTGCTCCTCGACTTCTGGACGTTCTGCTGCATCAACTGCCTGCACGTCCTCGATGAGCTGCGCCCGCTCGAAGCGAAGTACTCCGACGTCCTCGTTACCGTGGGTGTGCACTCGCCCAAGTTCGAGCACGAGGCAGATCCGGTAGCCCTTGCCGCCGCGGTTGAGCGCTACGAGATCCACCACCCCGTCCTGGACGATCCTGAGCTGGACACCTGGAAGGCCTACACCGCCCGTGCCTGGCCCACCCTGGTGGTCATCGACCCGGAGGGGTACATTGTGGCCCACCTGTCCGGCGAAGGCCACGCCGACGGCCTCGCCGTGCTCATTCCTGAACTGATCGCCGAGCACGAGGCCAAGGGCACGCTGCACCGCGGCTCCGGCCCCTACGTGGCACCGGAAGCCACCTCCGGCACTCTGCGTTTCCCCGGCAAGGCACTCTTCCTCCCCGCCGGGCGGGGCACTTCCGCCGCAAACACTTCCGACGAAGACACCTCCGACGCCGGGACGTCCGACGCCGGCACCTGGCTCGTGACCGATACCGGTCACCACCGTCTCGTGGAGCTGGGCACCGACTTCCAGACGGTGCTGCGCACCTACGGCTCGGGCACCAAGGGGTACGCCGACGGCCCCGCCGCGGACGCCGATTCCGTCACACCGACCGCCCAGTTCAACGAGCCGCAGGGCCTTGTGCTGCTTCCGGAAGACGTGGCAGCGAAGGCTGGATACGACGTCGTGATTGCCGACTCAGTGAACCACCGCCTGCGCGGGCTATCGCTCTCCGACGGAACAGCCACGACACTCGCCGGCAACGGCGTTCAGCGTCTGCTGGAGACGGGTCCTGCGCGCGTGGACGAAGACGCCGCAGGCTTCACCGGCCAGCTCAGCGGGCACCCGCTCGAGGTCTCGCTCAGCTCGCCGTGGGACGTTGTCTGGTCCACCAAGCTCAAGGCCGTGGTGGTGGCCATGGCGGGCACCCACCAGATCTTCAGCTTCGACCCGCTGACCGGCGCTGTGGCCATCGTGGCCGGCAACGGACTGGAAGGGCTCCTGGACGGCAAAGCCCACGAGGCATGGTTCGCCCAGCCGTCCGGCCTTGCCGAGGACGCCGACGGGAACATCTGGGTGGCGGACTCCGAAACGTCTGCCCTCCGCAAACTGGCAATCGCTGACGACGGCACGGTCACCGTGGAAACCGCCGTCGGCAAGGGTCTGTTCGACTTCGGCTTCCGGGACGGTGACGCGGCCGAGGCGAGGCTGCAGCATCCCCTGGGCGTCACTGTCCTGCCGGACGGCTCGGTGGCCATCGCGGACACGTACAACGGTGCCGTGCGCCGCTACGACCCCGCAGCAGGAAAGGTCTCCACGCTCGCGCGGGGCCTCTCCGAACCCTCCGACGTGATTGTGGACCACACACAGGCGGCCGGCTCTGAACCGCTCCTGGTGGTGGTTGAGGCCAACAAACACCAGCTGGTGTACGTGCCGATCCCCAAGGAGGCGCAGCAGGTGGATGAGGGCGCTTCGCAGACCCAGCGGCCCAAGAGCCCGGTGGCTCCCGGCCTGTTGGACCTCACCGTGCGTTTCACCGCGCCCACGGGCCAGAAGCTCGATGACCGTTGGGGAGACCCCACCCAGTTGAAAATTTCCTCCACGCCGCCGGAGCTGTTGGTGGCCGGCGGAGGCACCTCTGTGGGTCTGCTCCGGACGCTGGAGCTGGCCCCGGGAATTCCGGAAGGCGTCCTGCACATCACCGCCCGCGCCGCGGCCTGCGACGGCCCCGAAAACGAGGACGGCGAGATTCCGGACCACGCGGCCTGCCACCTGTATCAGCAGGACTGGGGCATCCCCGTCCTGCTCACGGACGACGGCGACACCGAGCTGGTCCTGGACCTGCGCGGCATGGACTGACCACCGCCGTCGTACTTACCGAAAAGGCTGCCTCCCGGGACATTGCGTCACGGGAGGCAGCCTTTTGTGTGCGGCCCCTAGTAGCTCAGGAGCGGGGTGACCTTGATGGTGTCGCCCTCGACGTCCAGGCGGGTGGTGAAGCTGAAGTCCACCTCTTCGCTTAGCGGGAACCAGGCGCCGGTGAAGGAGCTCTGCTGGACAGCCTCCACCTTGGCTTTGCCATCCAGGGGGGCAACCACCCAGCGGCCGCCGAAGGGTTCGATGGAGATTTCCGGGTACTCCGTGATGGTCCATTTGATGGTGCCATCGTCCACGTTGTTGGTGCTGGAGAAATAGAACGGGCAGTCGGGCTGCAGCCGCTGCTGTTTCACGGCCTCGGCGGCACAGCCGTCGAGGAACTCCTGCACTCGCTGGCCCACGTCCTTCCGCAGCTGGTCGGTGGCCTCGGTCAGGAGGTTCAGCGGGGCCACCGGAGCATCGCGGGAGGTGATGGTGGCGCGGGTGGCCGGGGCGGCAAAGTACTCACCGTTGAGGGAGGCCTCGTATTCGCCAGGGTAGAAAACGGCAAAGGTGTTCCGGCCGCCCGGCATGTTCACGGGCACACCGTTGACGTTGGCTTCGCTGGCGTTCACCACCGTGATGCCCAACGTGGGCAGCCGCGATGGCACAAAGGCCCAGGTCTTAAAGAACAGCCATTCCGTGCCGGTCTGCTCCAGCAGGAAGTCGGTACGCAGGCGGCTGCCGTCGATCGTGTACTGGACCGGCACCATGACCTGGTTGCCGGAGCGCTCTTCAGGTTCGCCGATGGTGACGTTCGCCAGGCGTGAGGCAGCCGTCTTCAGGGCGGTCCCGTCAAGCATGGCGGCGTTGCCGGGCGGCACAGTGGCCCGCAGCAGCCCAAGGGCCTTGCCGCCGTCGCCCTCCTGCAGCGCGGCCAGGTATTCGCGGACCGGCTGCTGGGGGCTTGCCACGGTATTGTTCACCACGTTCACGCCCACAATGGAAGCAGCCACGGCAAGCATGAGGCCTAGCAGCCATCCGGCCGCTATCCTCACCAACGCTTGACTCATCTGCACGCCCCTTACGTTACCTGCAAGCCCGCTGAACACAGGAGCTGGGGCGGCCGGTAGCGGCGGAGAACGGCGGCTTTGTTAATGGCCGACGGCGGGGGTACAGCGGGTGGCATCGTCCGGTGTTGCCTAACGGCGGCGCCGGGACGAAGTACCGAACACGCCACGGAGCAGTTCGCGGCCGAGCTGCGTGCCCATGGACCGGACCATGCTCTTGAGCCCGCCACCCAGAGCTCCGCTGAGGGCTCCGGCCAGCTCGCCGGCGATCCCGCCGCCCGCCGGTGCCGCCGGTTCGGGGGCGCGCGGCGCCCGCGCCCGCTCCGGGGCGCGGTCCGGGACCGGAGCGGGGCGGCTGCTGGGCCGGCCCAGGATCTCCTCTTCGATCCGGCGGGCGTCGGCGTCGACGTCGGTCTGGCCGCCATCGGCCTGCCCTGCGCCAGCGGGAGCGGGCGGCTCACCCGGGGCCGCGGCGCCGGTGGGCGCGGCGCCCTTGCCGGTGAGTTTTTCGTAGGCGGAGATGTTGTCCACGGCGGTCCCGTACTTGGCGAGGAGCGCAGACCCGGCCACCGTGCTCGCGATGAGGTCGTCCGCGCTGGGGCCCATGACGGACTCCGGGGCGCGAAGCCGGGTGAGGGCAACCGGCGTCGGGGCACCCTTTTCGTTCATGACCGTGATGACTGCCTCGCCGATCCCCGCAGACGTGAGGGTCTCTTCGAGGTCGTAGTCGCTGACGGGGAACGTGGAAACGGTGGCTTTCAGGGCCTTGGCATCCTCCGGGGTGAACGCGCGGAGGGCATGCTGGACGCGGTTGGCCAGCTGGCCCAGGACGTCCGCGGGAACGTCCTTGGGGGTCTGGGTGACGAAGAATATACCCACACCCTTGGAGCGGATTAGCCGGACGGTGGTGGTGATGGCGTTCAGGAAGGCCTTGGAAGCGCCGTTGAAGAGCAGATGGGCCTCATCCAGGAAGAACACAAGCTTGGGCTTGTCCAGGTCGCCTGCCTCAGGCAGGTCTTCGAACAGGTCAGCCAGCAGCCACATCAGGAACGTCGAGAACAGCATCGGTTTGGTCTGCAGTGTGGGGAGTTCCAGACAGGTCACCACGCCGCGGCCGTCCGGAGCCGTCCGGAGCAGCTCGGCGGTATCGAACTCCGGCTCGCCGAAGAACTTCTCCAGGCCCTGCGCCTCCAGGTTCACCAGTTCGCGCAGGATGACGCCGGCGGTGGCTTTGGACAGGCCGCCCAGTTCCTCAAGCTCGTCCTTGCCTTCGTCCGAGGTCAGGAACTGGATGACGGCGCGGAGGTCCTTCAAATCGATCAGCTCAAGGTTGTTCTTGTCCGCAAAGTGGAAGACCAGCTGCAGGCTGGATTCCTGGGTGTCGTTGAGCTCCATCACGCGGGAGAGCAGGATGGGGCCAAACGAGGTGATGGTGGCGCGGACCGGAATGCCGTTGCCGTCGCCGCCCAAGGCCAGGAACTCCACCGGGTAGGTCTTGCCGGCCCAGGCCTGGCCGATGCTGTCAGTGCGTGCCTTCAGTTTCTCGCTCCCGGCCGCGGCCGTGGCCAGCCCGGAGAGGTCGCCCTTGATGTCCGCCAGGAAAACGGGAACGCCAGCCGCGGACAGTTGCTCCGCCATCATGTGCAGCGTGACCGTTTTGCCGGTGCCGGTGGCACCGGCAACCAGGCCATGCCTGTTCATCATGGACAGCGGCAGCCGGACCTGGGCTTCCTTGTGAAGCTCGCCGTCCACAATGGCGGCACCCAGCTCGATGGTGGCACCTTCCAGCGTGTAGCCCTTCTGGATGGTGGCAAGCTTTTCTGCAGTGGTTTTGTTGGCCATGCCGTTAGCTTAGTTGGCGGATGCCTTCACAGGGGGTGCAGACGTGCCGCTTTTCAACTTGGCGTGAGGGCCGGCATGGTCCGCGTGCTCCAGCACCCGGGACACCGTGTAGCCGATGACCAGGCCCCAGAACGCCGGATGGATGTTGAAGAGGCTCATGCCGGACATGGTCACCACGAACGTCACCAGGGACCCCAGGGTGAATGTCGTGGCGAAGGCCGTCACAAAGGCCTGCTGGAGAGCCCGCAGCATGGCAATGCCGCCCAGGGCAAGGATGAATTCGGTGGGTGTGGCGAGCATGAGCCGGGTGAGGGCGGGAGCCAGGAGGGCGCAGGCCACGGCCAGGACACCGAACACCACGGCAGCAGTGTACTGGCGCTGCCTGGTTCCGGATGACGTCATGAGGGCGTTGGTAGGGCCGGTCACGCACGCAGAGACAGCACCGCAGCCTGCATTGAGCAAAGAAAACGCGCCCGAAACGATGGCGAAGACGTTGACCGGCGGATTGTGGCCGGCGGCACGGAGAACGGCGATGCCCTGGCCGTTCTGGACGAACAGCACAGTGAGGGCCAGGGGAACAACGAGTTCAAGCTGGGCAGCCCACGTGAACTCAGGAACGGTGAAGACCGGGGTGGCCAGAATCGGTCCGCCCCCATGGAAGGAGAACTGGCCGCTTGCCGCAACGGCGAGGCACCCAACCACAAGGGTGCCGAGCACCGGCGGAATTAACCGGCCAAGGGCGGGCACCGCCGTGAGGACCAGGAATGCCACCACCATGGGGGCGGCCACCACGGGGTTCGCCTGGGTCGAGGAGACGATGTCCGTGCCGAATTTTAGGAAGACGGCGGCCACCATGGACATGACAATGGGCATCGGAACCACTGCCATGATCCGCCGCACCACTCCGGTGGCACCCAGCGCGAGGACGAGCACTCCGGACGTGAAGAAGGCCCCCACCACTTCCGCAAAGGACAGGTGCTGCAGGGACGGACCCAGGAGCACGGTCCCGGGAATGGACCAGGCGAAGCCGAGCGGCTGCCGATAAAGGAGGGACATGACCAACGTGGCTGCCCCGCCCGAAAAGAGGATGCCAAACACCCAGGACGCGAGCTGGGCTTCGGTGAGACCTCCCGCCGCCCCCACGGCCAGGGTAACGGCTATCGGGCCGGAGGCGGAGAAGATGAGGCCGATCACCCCGTTGGAAACGTAGGGCAGCCCCAGGTCACGGAAGACCCGGCGCACGCCTGCCGGGCGGACACCCGGGCGTTCCAGCAGGGGCTGGGGTGCCTGAGCCGCAACGGGTCCAGTCTCGGGGACGGCGGGCGGGTCCTGACGGGATGGCTGCATTCTGGCTCCTGGGAACGGGTGCAAAAAATACAGGCGCCCCCGAGTTTGCACTCAGGGGCGCCTTCGGTGCCGGGCCGAGGCGCCGGCACCTGATGAGCGGTGCTGTTTTACTTGTGCTGGCCTTCTTTGGCGAGGACGTAGTCGTAGACCACTTCTTCGCCGGCCCCGCCGTCGGTGCGCGTCGAGGGATCGAGCATGAGCTCGGGCTTGACAGCCGAGGCGATGTCGTCGGCGTTGTGCGGGTCGCCGGGGAAGTACAGCTGCTGGGTTACGGGCTGGAAGCCGGGCGCTGAGACCTTGATGTGGATGTGCGCCGGACGCCAGGCGTGCCAGCCTGCGGCGTCGATCAGCTGCCCGCAGGCGCCGTCCGTAGGAATCTGGTAGGGCGCCGGGCGCATCGTGTTGATTTCGAAGCGGCCGTCGTCGTCTGCCTTGACCGTGGCCCGGAACAGCCAGTCGGGCAGGCCCGGTGCGTACTGGGAGTAGAACCCTGCGCTGTCGGCGTGCCAGATTTCCACCTGGGCGTTCTGGATCGGGTTACCGTCCGTATCCGTGAAGCGGCCGCTGAAGTGCAGCGGGGTGCCCTCCTCGTCCTCACGCATTTCGACGGTGCCCGGGGTCTGGAGCACCGGGGAGTCCGGCACGTAGTAGGGCCCTTCGATGGTGCCCACGGTGCCCGGGCGGTCCTGGGAGTTGACGTCCTCCACGGTGTGTTCCAGCCACACGTCGAGGAACAGCGGCCATTCCCCGTCAGTTCCTACCTTGATGAGCCACGCTTTGAGTGCGTTGTATTCCTCGTAGGTGACCTCGTGCTCGACGACGATGTCGTTGGCGGCTTTGATGAGTGCCCCCGCCAGCAGGCTCACTCTTTCCTTCGGCACATCCAGGCGGGCGAGCTTGCCAGAGGCGGCGAAGCGTTCGGTGGCCTTTGAGCCGGCTTCGACTGCAGTGCCCTCGTCTTCTTTGCGGGTGTCTGCTTGGGTCTCGGTCATGGTGATGTCCATACTCCTCTTTGAATAGGGGACAGGAACTGCTCCTGAACCCGTGCGAACCGGTGGAGGGGCAGGATCTGAACCTGTCGCGACGCAGTTCGCGTGATGACCGTCTCATCCTAGGCGCGAAATAAGGACGCTACAAATATCGATTTGGCCTGTTTTCTGTCATGAAGCATACATAAAGGCACCCTTGGCCGAACCTAGGTGTTTGCCTGATGTGAGAGCGATCACGGTACGGAAGACTGACGTGACAACGTCCCCCTGGGCACCGCGGGTTGGCCCGGACCTCCCGCTCATCCGTCCAGCACCCTCCAATGAAGGAGCACGCCATGACCGAGAACCTGGCCCATGTCCGCGAGGTCCTTGCCGACGCCGTGATCGACGACCGTGAGAACGGCGTCATCCGTGCCAAGCGCGAAATTTTCACCGACGAAGAGATCTTCGAACTGGAGATGAAGCACATCTTCGAAGGCAACTGGGTTTATCTCGCCCACGAATCCCAGATCCCCAACGTGGGGGACTACTTCACCACCAACATCGGCCGCACGCCCGTGATGATCACCCGGGACAAGGACGAAAACCTTAACTGCCTCGTCAACGCCTGCTCACACCGGGGCGCCATGCTGTGCCGCCGCAAGACGGACAACCGCACCACGTTCACCTGCCCGTTCCACGGCTGGACGTTCAAAAACTCCGGTGAGCTGCTGAAGGTCAAGGACTCGCGAAATGCGGGCTACCCGGAGACCTTCAACAAGGAAGGCTCGCACGACCTCACCAAAGTGGCCCGCTTCGAGTCCTACCGCGGCTTCCTCTTTGGTTCCCTGAAGGCTGACGTGCTCCCGCTCGAAGAGCACCTGGGTGATGCCACCAAGGTGATCGACTCGATCGTGGACCAGTCCCCGGAGGGACTCGAGGTGCTGCGCGGCTCGTCCACGTACACGTACGACGGCAACTGGAAGGTGCAGGCCGAGAACGGCGCAGACGGATACCACGTCACCGCCGTGCACTGGAACTATGCGGCCACCACGGCCCGCCGCACCGCCGGGGACTCCGCCAACAAGACCAAGGCCATGGACGCCGGCAAGTGGGGCAAGGTCAAGGGCGGCTTCTACTCCTACGACCACGGACACCTGCTGCTGTGGCAGGAATGGACCAACCCGCAGGACCGCCCGCTCTGGGACCGCCGCGACGAGCTCGTCGCGAAGTATGGCGAGGAGATGGCCAACTTCATGATCAACATCTCGCGGAACCTCTGCCTGTACCCGAATGTCTACATCATGGACCAGTTCTCCTCGCAGATCCGCCATTTCCGGCCCATCTCCGCGGACCAGACCGAGGTGACCATCTACTGCATCGCACCCAAGGGCGAATCGCAGGAGAACCGGTCCAAGCGGATCCGCCAGTACGAGGACTTCTTCAACGCCACCGGCATGGCCACTCCCGATGACCTCGAGGAGTTCCGGTCCTGCAACAAGACCTACTGGGCCACCTCTGCGCCCTGGAACGACATGACCCGCGGGTCCACCCATGAGATCGCAGGCCCCGACGAGCAGGCTCGGGCGCTGGGCATGACCAAGGTCATCGCGTCCGGGGTGCGCACCGAGGACGAGGGGCTTTACCCCATTCAGCACGGGTATTGGAAGGAAGTCATGGACCGGGCTCTGGCGGAAGCGGAGACCTCCGCGCTGGACGCCGTCCCAGTCACAGCCTGACCCAGTCCACGTGGAACCAGAGAGAGTGCAGAACCCATGACCAACCTGACAATGCCGGCTGCGGCGCTCAAAAGCGCCGAGGAGATCGCCACCCTCGAAACCGTCCGCGCCTTCCTGTACAAGGAGGCCCGGCTGCTCGATGACCGCCAGTTCGATGAGTGGCTTCAGTGCTACCACCCGGACTCCGAGTTCTGGATGCCCGCCTGGGACGTCGATGGCCAGCTGACCGAGGACCCGCAGAACGAGATCTCGCTCATTTACTATGACAACCGCGGCGGCATTGAGGACCGTGTCTTCCGGATCAAGACGGACCGGTCCTCGGCCACCTCCCTGCCGGAGCCCCGCACCGGGCACAACATCACCGACGTCGAAATCATGGAACACGACGGCCACCAGGTGAAGGTGCGCTTCAACTGGTTCACCCTGTACGTCCGGTACGACACCACGGACACGTACTTCGGGACCAGCTTCTACACGATCGACCTCGCCGGCGCAGAGCCGGTCATCATGAAAAAGAAGGTCGTCCTCAAGAACGACTACATCCACCACGTAGTGGACGTCTACATGATCTGACGGCCCCGCGCCGGTGCCCGGCATGTGCCCGGCACCGGCCTTGGCCGTTTCACACCCGTGCCCGCAGGGCACATCCGCACTACCAGGGTCGCCTCGGCGCGCCCCCAGCCAGGAGGAAACCATGGGCCACAAAGTAGCCCTCAGCTTTGAGGACGGCGTCACCAAAGTCATCAAGGTCGGCGATTACGAGACCGTGATGGACGCCGCGTACAAGGCACGCATCAACATTCCGTCGGACTGCCGGGACGGGGCGTGCGGCACCTGCAAGGCCTTCTGCGACTCCGGCTCCTTCGATCCGGGCGACTACATTGACGACGCGATGACGGAGGAGGAACTCGAAAAGGGGTACCTGCTCACCTGCCAGGCCGTTCCGGAGTCGGACCTGGCCATCCAGATTCCTGCCACGTCGGAATCCGCGAAGACCTCGGCCACCACCTTCACGTCCACCATGAAGGACCTCAACAAGCATTCGGAAACGACAGTTTCCTTCACCCTGGAGGCGGAAAACCGGGACGCTTTGGCCTTCCTCCCGGGCCAGTACGTCAACATCAAGGTCCCCGGAACCGACGCGGAGCGCTCCTATTCCTTCAGCAGCGGCCCCGAGGTGCAGGATGCGTCGTTCATGGTGCGGGTGACGCCGCAGGGTGCGATGTCCGAATACCTGCGGGACAGGGCTGCGGTGGGCGACACCATCGAGTTCACGGGTCCGTACGGCTCATTCTTCCTGCGTGAGCCCAAGCGGCCCCTGCTCCTCCTGGCAGGCGGCACAGGCCTGGCCCCGCTCCTGTCCATCCTCGAGAAGCTTTCCGAGAACCCGCCGTCGGTACCGGTCCACCTGATCTACGGCCTGACCCGTGAGGCGGACATCGTCGGCCTGGACTGGCTGCGCGAGTACGAGGCGAAGCTGCCCGCCTTCACCTGGGATTACATTGCCTCCGAACCGGGGACGTCCGCCCCCCATACGGGCTATGTCACGCAGATCATTGCGCCAAAGCACCTGAACGACGGCGACGTGGACATCTACCTGTGCGGTCCGCCTCCCATGGTGAACGCCGTGTCGAAATGGCTGGATTCCGAGGGCATCAAGCCTGCCAACTTCTACTTCGAGCGGTTTGCCCCGAAGGAAACCACCGGGGGCGACGCCGAAACAGGCGCACCGGCACCGGCAGAGAAGATCGAGGCCGAAGGCGACACGATGAGCCGCAGCGAGGCGGTCTCCTCCCTGGAGACCGGCCGGCTGGACTTCCGCAAGGAGGACAGCTTCGCGCAGCTGGACGCTCGCATGGGCCTGGAGCTCGCGGTGAGCGAACTGATGCTGGGCCGCCTCAGCGACGAGCAGCTGCAGCAGTTCCGCCGGCTCGCCGAGGCCACCGCCCGCTCAGTGACGGGGGGCACCATCCAGGAACCGGATGAGTTCGCGCGGACCAACGAGGAGTTCCACGAATACCTCTTTGTGGTCTGCGATAACCCCATGCTGCTTGAGTCCTACCGCCGGCTCGACGTCCACGCGCAGATGGCTGCGGCCCTCGAGTCGGGGACCCCCATCTTCGAGCGGGTCACCCAGGACCATCTTGACGTGGTTGACGCCTTTGAGCGCCAGGACAAGGCGCGGGTGCGGGAGGTCATCATGGCCCATGCGCACGACGCCAAGGAAACCATGGCCGGAGCGATCGACGCCAAGGCAGGCCGCTGATGACACGGCCATATGCGGGACAGTTTGTGACTCCTGGCCGGTACGCCGGCAAAGTCGCTTTGGTGACCGGTTCCGCCCAGGGCATTGGGCAGAAAGTGGCCGAGCGCATCGGTGCCGAGGGCGGCGCCGTCGTCCTCGTAGACCGGGCGGAGCTGGTCCATGAGGTGGCGCAAGGGATCCAGGCGGCGGCGGAGGCTTCCGGTTCAGGAGGCTCTGCCACTTCCGTGACCGCAGACCTTGAGACCTTCGCGGGAGCGCAGCAGGCAGTGGAGGCGGCGCTGGCCGCCCACGGCCGGGTGGACGTGCTGGTCAATAACGTCGGCGGCACCATCTGGGCCCGCCCCTACGAAGAGTACGACGAGGAAAAGATCGAGAAAGAGATCCGCCGCTCGCTCTTCCCCACCCTCTGGACCTGCCGGGCTGTGCTGCCGGCCATGCTGGAACAGGGTTCAGGCACCATCGTCAACGTTTCCTCGGTGGCCACCCGCGGCATGCACCGCGTGCCGTATGCGGCGGCGAAGGGCGGGGTCAACGCCTTGACCCAGTCCTTGGCGATGGAGGTGGGCGGCCGCGGAATCCGCGTGGTGGCGGCAGCCCCCGGCGGTACCGAGGCGCCGCCCCGCAGGGTCAAACGCGGGCCCGAAGCCGAATCCACCACGGAAAAGGCCTGGTACCAGGTGATCGTTGACCAAACCGTGGACTCGTCCTTTATGAAGCGTTACGGGACCTTGGACGAACAGGCCGCACCCATCGTGTTCCTCGGATCTGATGAAGCGTCCTACGTCACCGGCAGCATCCTTCCGGTCGCCGGCGGGGACCTGGGCTGAGGACACCTTGATGGATGGCCGCAGCCGGGCCCGGCAGGCCGGCTCCGGTAGAGTTGCGGCCATGACGGCGGCCTCCATACACGGTGAAATGGCGGAGGACTTACCGCTTGTGGGCCGGTCGGGGGTCTTCGAGGAGCTGTTGGGGATCTTCCGGACCGTCCGCAAGGGCAAAGTGGGTGCCGTGGTGATCTCCGGCCCCTCCGGGTCCGGGAAGACCGCGGTTCTGGAGTTCTTCCTTGAGCACTGCCGCACCGGCGCCCGTGGTGTCCGGGTGCTGTCCGCCATGGGCGATGAGTGGGAGGCGCAGTTTCCCCTCGCCGGCTACTCCCAGCTCATGCTCACGTTGCCGCTGCGTTCGGCAAAGGATTACGACGGCGGCCCGGCCCTGCCGGCGGGTCCCGTCGCGGCTCTCACCCCCGACCAGGTGGTTAATTACGCTTCCACCCTCAGTACCCACCTCGAAGGACTGCAGTCCCACGGCAGCGTGGTTGTCGCCGTGGATGACGTCCACAAACTCGACGTCGAGAGCCTGCGCATCCTCACCTTCGTCATGCGGCGGCTGCATGGAAAACGGATTCTGTTCGTGCTCACCCTCAACCCCGACGACGCGTTGCGCGTCCCTACCGGTGCGTTGGACTTCCTGACAGGCCACCAAGTGGTCACAATCCCGCTGGAACCGCTCACCCCGCAGCAGGTGCAGGATCTCGCCAGGCGGATGCTCGGCGTCGATTTGAGTGCGACGGCGGCCTACGGCCTGGTCCGGCACACCCGAGGGCTTGCGCAACCGATCGTGGAGCTGCTCCATGAGCTGCCCGCGGAAACCTGGCAGACCTGGTTTCCCTCCCTCCCTCCGACGTCCCGTGTGCGCGCCCGGGTGCGTAGTGTCCTGGCTGTGGCGTCCCCGGGCCTGATCGCCGTCGCGGAGGCCGCGTCAGTGCTCGGGAGCGCCGCAAACATGGCCGAGGTTGCGGCGGTCAGCGGGGCGGGGTCCGTCATGGCGGCACTCGATGAGGGACACCGTGCCGGGCTGCTGGGGTTGACCGTTGACCAGGCCCGTTCCGCCGTCGTGTTCTTGGAACCAGGGACCGCGGAGGCCGTCTACGAACAGATCGTTCCCAGCCGGCGCATTGCGCTTCATCGGCTGGCTGCTGAGGCGGTGCAGCCCGAGGGCGAACGGCTGGGCCACCGTGTCTCCGCCACCCCCGGTGCGGATGAGGCCCTCGCTGAGGAGCTGGAGGACTTCGCCCGTCGCCAGGCCCGGGTGGGAGCGTGGCAGGACGCCTCAACAGCTTTGTTCTCCGCTTCCCGGCTTTCCCTGGACATCCGTTCCCGGAACGACAGGCTCCTGAGGGCCGTGGATGCCCTGGTGGGTTCGGGCAACATTGCCCAGGCCCAGATGTGGACTGCGGCCGTGGACGCCCTGCCGCCGTCGCCGCTCCGCTCCTCCGTCCTGGGCTACCTCTCCACCGCGTCGGGACAGAACGACAGCGCGCAGACGCAGTTGGAGATGGCCTGGCGCACCTCCAACCCGCAGCGTGATCCGGCCGCCGCCGCGCAGGTTGCGCAGCGCTTCGTCCTGCACGGGGTAGCGTCCTGGGACGGCCCGATGATTACCACCTGGGCCGAGCGGGCCATGGAACTTACGCCGCCGGAAACGCCGGCCCACATCGAATCAGAGGCAATCTACGGCTTGGGCCTGTATGCGCAGGGCCGGGTTTCGGAGGCGGAGGCCTCCTATCACCGGGCCTTCGAACATGCTGCCGAGAACGCCCAGAAACAGCGGGTCCAGATGGGCGCAGGCTGGCTGGCGCTGCGCCTGGACAACGTTGAGACGGCCCTGGTGAACTTCGAGTCCGCGGCACCCACTGAATACCGCGGCGGCTCGATGCGCATTTCGCTCTGGGCGGAGGCCTGGCTGGCGCGCACCCACCTGGTGCTCGGGAATTGGGATGCGGCAGCCGCCACCGTGGCCCGCGCATCCGTGCGTCTCGAGACCTCGCGAATGCCGCTGATCCGCCCGCTGCTCTACTGGACTGCGGCGGAACTCTGGTCCATGCGGGGAGACTGGGAACGGGCCCGGTACTACGTTTCCCAAGCCGCGGTGCAGCCCGGAACATACCGCGCCATGCAGGTGCCGGCGAGCCTCGCGCGTGCCCGCTTCCACGAGGCGAGGGCGGACTATGAAGGCGCTTTGGCTGTCCTGCAGCCGCTGACGGAGCTGGACCCGTGGACCGAGCACCGCGTGTCCTTCTGGCCTTGGCAGGACACCTACGTCAACGCCCTTGTCATGACCGACCAGCTCGACGCCGCGGATTCGTTCCTCACAGCGTTCGAGCGTGTGCCGCGCGAACGGCAAATACCCTCGGATATGGCGCGGATGGCGTGGGCGAGGGGCCGGCTCGTGGCCGCGCAGGGAGACCCGGACACTGCCAGGGAACATTTTGAGGCGTCCCTGGGCCACCTCAGGGGGCTGAACCGGCCGTATCTGCGCGCACGGATTAGTTTTGCCTTCGGCCAGAGCATGCGCCGGGCAGGCAAGCGGCGCCTGGCGTCAACCGTCCTGCGCGCAGCCCGCGACTTATACGACACCCTGGGGGCGGCCACCTACGTGGAACGGTGCGACCGGGAGCTCAAGGCAACGGGGCTCGACGTCGGGAACGTGCCGGACCCTGCCGATCCGGTGCTCACCGCTGTCAGCAACCACCATCTCCAGCTCACAGCGCAGGAACGGGCGGTGGCCGAGCTGGTGGCGGGCGGTGCCACCAACAAGGAGGCGGCCCGGGCGCTGTTCCTTGCGGAGAAGACCGTGCAGTACCACCTGACCCGGCTTTACCGGAAGATGGGAATCCGCTCCCGCAGCGAGCTCGCGGCCGTGTTCCGGGCCAAGGACTGAGTGACCCGGAACACATGCGTCCGCTGCCTGCTTGCGCCCTTTGCCTACTTGACGTCTGAGGGGTGCTTCGCGAGCGGCACCACCGAAATGTCCATGTAGGGGAACAGCGGCAGGTTCTGCAGGATCTCATGGAGTTCGTCGTTCGAATCGACGTCGAAAATCGAGTAGTTGGCGTATTCGCCCACCACGCGCCAGATTTCCGGCCACTTGCCGGAGCGCTGCAGCTCCTGCGAGTAGGCCTTCTCCGTGGCTTTGATCTCCGCGGCCTCATCGGCCGGCAGGTCGGCGGGGATGTTGACGTCCATGTGGACCAGGTACTTCATAAAAATCCTTTCGGTAATGGGGTTGCTATCGGAAAGGCGGTGCTAGCGGTCGGTGCGGTAAAGGGCGAGCTTGTCTTCGTCAACAGACGTACCCACGCCGGGGCCCTCAGGAACGCGGATGCGTCCGCCGGTGATGGCCAACGGCTCAGCCAGCAGGTCGTCTGACATGTCCAGGTAGTTGGAAAGTTCCGCCGCGCGTTTGGCCGTATGGGCGAAGGCGGCACCGAAGGTCACGGAGGCGGCCGTACCGACCTGGGTGTCGATCTGGTTGCCGATGTAAACGTCGATTCCCATGCCCTCGGCCATCCCGACGATTTTGGCCGCCTCGGTGAAGCCGGACCGCGCCGTCTTCACCGCCAGGAGGTTGGCGCCGCCGGTGAGGATTTCCCGTGCGGCCTCACCGAGGTTGGCAGCGGATTCGTCTGCGGCGATGGGGATGGGGGAGTTCGTCACGAGGCGGCGTCGGCCCAGGACTTCGCGGGCGTCGTCGGGCTCTTCCAAAAACTGCAGGCCCAGATCCGCCGTGCGGCGAAGTACTTCGGCCGCCTCGTTGGCTGACCAGCCGCGGTTGGCGTCCATGTAGAGCTCCGCATCCTCGCCCAGGCCCTCCCGCAGTACCCGGGCGGCCTCGACGTCGAGGTGGAGGGGGCGGCGGCCGGTCTTGAGCTTGAACGTGTTGATGCCGTACGTCGCGCGGAACTCCAGAGCCAATGCCAGCAATTCCTGGGCGGGCTTAAAGCCGAGCATGTGGGAGACACGCAGGGAGTCCGTGTACCCGCCCAGCAGTTTTGTCACCGGCTGACCGAGAGTCTTGCCGATGACGTCCCAGAGGGCGATGTCCACGGCCCCCTTGGCGGTCTGGTTGTGGACCGTCCGGTACAGGATTGACTGGACCTTTTCGCGGTCAAAAATGTCGACGCCGATCAGCTGCGGAGCAAAAATGTCCTCCACCACTGCAACGATCGACTTCTGCGTCTCGCCGTAGGTGTAGGGACGCGGCGGGGTGTCAGCGGTGCCCACCACGCCGTCGTCCGTGCGAAGCCTGATGAGCACGTGGTCTGCCTCGTGCACGGAACCGGACGCGAAGTGAAGGGGATGAAGGTAAGGGATCGAGTAGGGAATCGCCTCAATGGCCGCGATCTTCATGCGTGGGTAAGCCTTTCATCAGAGGGAAACGGCGCAGGGCCGGGGGCCGGAGCAGGCGCCGAGGCTCCCGCAGTTGCGGTCACCACGACCTCCAGGAAGTTGTGGAGCAGCGCAGATTGATGCCCCCGCAGCCAGGCGACGGCGAGCTCCACGTCGGGGACGTTTTCTATCTCCCGGTAGGCCACGCCTTCAAGCTGGAAGGCCTGCACGCTGGACGGCATGACCGCCACCCCGCCGCCTGCGGCCACGAATGCCAGCATCGTCGAGGTCTCCCCAACCACCTGGGTGATGCGTGGCTGGAAACCCGCCTGGCGGCAGAGGTCTGCGGTGGTGCGGTAGAGCACGGACTCGGGTCCGTAGGCGATAAAGTCCTGGTCCTGCAGTTCGTGCATTGCCACGGGCCGGTCCACGGCCAGGGCGCTGAACGAGGGAAGCGCGACGACGAGCGGCTCCTGGGTGACGGTCCGGTAGTCGATGTCCTGCGAGGCGACCGGCGGGCGCAGCAACGCTGCGTCCAGAGTGCCGTCCCTCAGCCCCGCTTCCATGGATGGCGTGAGCATTTCGCCGTGCAGCGCGAGGGACAGGCCTGGCAGGACCTGTTTCGCAAGGCGGGCGATCTGGGGCATGACGCCGTAAGTTGCAGACCCTGAGAAGCCCACGCGCAGGACGCCGGTGGCGCCCCTGCCCACCTGATAGACATCGGCCTGAAGGGTGGCGACATCGTTGACGATCTGCCGTCCACGGTCCAGCAGGAGTTGACCCGCCGCCGTGAGGTCAACCCTGCGGGTGGTCCGGTTGAGCAACCGCACGCCGAGCTGATCTTCCAGCTGGCGGATCTGCTGCGAGAGAGGTGGCTGCGCCATATGCAGGCGCTTGGCGGCTCGGCCGAAATGCCTCTCCTCGGCAACCGCGATGAAATAGTTCAGCTGGCGGATGTCCAAGGTGGTCCCGTCCTTCCGCTAACCGGCCCCGATGCTGCCCTGGGCTCGTGATTGATTCAAAGAATAACCATAATAAGCCCTACTAGGATAATTCGCAGGCGTAATGTGCCCAGGGCGGCCGGGAGCGCTACCTGAGTTGCTCAGCCGGGACGCTGTCCTCCGCCCGGCCCTCGGCGAGCTCCTCGACTTTGTGTTCGGCCTCCTCCAGCTTGCGCTGGCGGGGCACCAGGACGGTGACGAGGGCGCCGACCAGGGCCACGGCCCCGTAGATGTAGAAAGCCGTGGATCCGCCGATGCCTGCGGCTGCCAGCCAGCCGCCGATGATCGGGCCGAGCACCCCGCCCAGCCGCCCCACGCTTGCGCACCATGCGACGCCCGCGGCCCGGGCGTTGGTGGTGAAGTAGTTGGACTGGAACCCGTAGATAAGTACTTGGGTTCCCAGTGTTCCCACGCCTGCGAGGGCGATAAAGGCAAACAGCAACGGCAGCGGAAAGCTGAAGGTCATCAACGCCAGGGAAATCGTGGCCAGCGCGAAGGTGGCCGCGATGACCCGCTGGGGGCCGCTCTTGTCCGCCAGTCTGGATGCGAGCAGGCCGCCTGCCACTGCGCCGAGGTTCAGTGCCAGCGGGAAGAACAGGGAGTATGTCCGCCCGTAGCCGTAGCCCTCCATGATTTTGGGCAGCCAGGTGTTGAGGCCGTACGTCAGCAGAAGACCGCAGAAGGACATCAGGCCCAGCAGAATGGCTGCCACGGCGAACTGGCGGGAAAAGACGGCTGCAAAGCCTGATTTCTGCGGCGCGGCGCCGGCCTGCAGGATGACCTGTTCTTCGATGAGCGGTACGCCGGTACGCTCTGCGGCGGCGAGGGCCTCCTCTTCACGGCCCCGGGACAGCAGCCACCGCGGTGATTCGGGGAGCTTGCGCCAGGCAATAGGCAGGAGAATGACCAGCGGCAGGGAGCCGATGATGAAAAGCCCGCGCCAGCCGATGCTGTCGAGGAAAAGGATGCCCAGGATGGAGGCCAGGACGCCGCCTGCCGGGATACCCGAATAAACAATTGCGTTGTAGAACTGCCGCCGTCCCGCGGGTGCGAATTCAGCCATGGTGGCGCCGGCGCTGGCGATAACGATGCCCAGGCCAAGTCCGGTCGCAAACCGCAGGGCACCGAACGCAGGGACGCTGGTGGCAAAGGCGGTGGCGAACATGCCGACCGAGAACCAGGCTATGCCCAGGAGCATCAGCCGGCGGCGGCCGAAGAAGTCACCCACAGCGCCGCAAACCAGTGAGCCTACAAGCACCCCGATCAGGGCCCAGGATCCGAGGAGGCCGGCGGTGACTGCATCAAATGCTCCGATCTGGCCCGGGTCTGCGAGCAGCCCTGGCAGGACGGTGCCATAAATGACGAGATCGTAGCCATCAAACAGGAGGGCTGTGCAGATGATGAAGGCGACCCAGTTGGCAGTGCGCGCCTCCTTTTGTGGATTTTCGGCGATAACGGCATGCGGTTGAGACATGGGCCCAAGTCCTCTCTGACTTAAGTGGAGGCTTGCGGCGCCGGGAGAATCCGAGGGGCCGTCCTCCGAGTGCTTTTAGCCTGACAGAGGTGTGATGCACAACATATGAGGGGAATGCCCGGCTTTCCGCCCGGGGGGTATTCATATGCTGGTGATCTCAAACTGCCGATTTTGGGAGGTCAGCCCTCGGCAGTGCTGCCCGTCTCAGTCGAGACGATCTGGATATGGACGGCGGGGCCGAGAACGGTGGAATGAAAACTGGCCCGTGGGTAGGCTGGCCAAATGATCAACCCTGCACGCCTTCACTCCGACCTGTCCCGCCTCGGCAGGGAAACGGACATGTTCCTGGCCACCGTTGAGTCCCTTGCCGACGACGAGATGATCGTCCCCTCGCTTTGCGAGGGATGGAGCCGGGCCGACGTTATTGCGCACGTCGCCTCCAGCGGCCGTGCCCTGGTAAATCTCATCGACTGGGCAACCTCCGGCGAGGAACGTCCCCTGTACGCTTCACGCGAGGCCCGCTCGCAGGAGATCGCTGCCTTGGCGGCCCTGCCGCGGAAGGAACTCATTGAGGCAGTGCGGGAGTCCGCCCGGAACTTTGCTGAGCAGGCGCAGCGGCTCTCAGGGGAACTCGCGGCCACGGAAGTGCAGGTAAATGGCAAGGCGGTCCCCGCCACATCCATCGTGGCGCTCCGGATTGCCGAGGTGGTGGTTCATCACCATGACCTCGACACGGCCTGGACCATTGAGGAGGCCGATCCGGATTCGCTGCTGAACGCCCTCGAGGCCGTGGTGCGGTCCCTGCGCGCCAAGGATGCTCCAGGTATGACGCTGGTGACCGAAGAGCGTGACGAGTGGGTGATCGGCGACGGCGGATTGCGCGTTGTGTCCGACCGCGAAGGCCTGCTCCAGTGGCTGGCACGTGGGGACGCCGAACATATTGAGGTTGACGGCCCGGTGCCGGCACTACCGACCTGGTGAGGCCGGTGCCGGCAGATCCTTGGTGAAGGTGAGGGCCCCGATGAGTTCGGGGTCCTGGTCCAGATCGAACTGTGCCTCGTATCCCGTGGTGAGGTACAGGTGTTTGGCTTCGGGCTGGCGCGGACCGGTGGTGAGATAAACGTGCCGGTAGCCCCGCCGGGCGGCCAGTGACTCCAGCTCTGCCAGCACCAGGCGCGCTAGCCCGCGGCGGCGGTGTGCCGAGTGGGTCCAGATCCGTTTGAACTCAGCCGTGTCCGCGTCGTACCGGCGGAAGGCGCCTCCGGCCACGGACTCGCCGTTCTCCTGGATCACCAGCAGCGCACCGCCCTGCCCCTCGAACTCCGACGCCGGGTAGCGGTTGAGTTCCTCGGCGGCGGCACCGCGGCCAAAAAGGTCGCCGTAGCGGGAGTCGTACTCCACGGCCAGTTCGTCCAGGAGGGGACGGACCCGCGGATCGTGCATGGGAAGGAGCAGGACCGCCAGCGCCGCGGGGCCAGGTGCCGCGGGGTTAGGTGCCGCGGGATCAGGCAGCGCCGGCTTCAGCGTCTTGGGACTGACGGTGTTGCTGGTTGTCACGTTCATCATTCAGGCCTTTACGACGACGGCGGGTCCGGCAGGTGCGTCCTGCCCGGTTGTGGGGGTGGACGCTGCGGGGGTGCACGCAGAGCGGGCGGCAACCAGTTCCGCTGCCACGCCCAGGACAGTCCTGGCCAGGGCGTCGTTCTCGCGGAACGGTGCGGCGTTGGTGCGGGGCCTGGCGAAGGCCCCGGCACCCCAGCCGGACGTCCCCGGGCCCACGCCGAAGAGCCGGCCGCGTGCCCGGCCGTCCCCGTCCACGAGCTGGTGACTGTCCGAGACGAGCAGCTTACCGGTCGAATGGATGCCGTCCGCCGTGAGCAGTTGCTGTTCGCTTCCCAGTCCCGAGGTGTGGAGCGATGCCAGCAGCGGATTGAGCGAGCGGGCCACGGACGTTGCCGGCAGCCGCGCTTCAATGAACGCGTTGGCCCGGACGCTGAAGCCGCCCTGCGGGGAGCCTGCCACAAACTCGCCGGTGGACTCGTCCGCGGTGATGTCCACGCCCGGGCCCAGGAAGTGCAGCAGCCCTGCCCGGTGCAGGGCCAGCATCTCGCGCAGCCGGCGCGGAGGCGGCCCGGAGTCCACGAAGCTGAAGAATCCGTGCCACCAGCCGTGGATGGTCTGCTGGGACCGGGCATTGAGGCGCTCGGCCGGGACCAGCCGGCCAAGATCCATGTACACCTTCAGGAGTGCAATAAAGAGGGCCATCGTCTCGGGGTGGTCCGGACTGTCGCGAAGTTCCAGATCCCGTTCGATGTAGCGGGCCACTGCCGTCTGGATATCAGCCACGCTCCCGAACGGCTCGCGGGCAAACGGCCTGTCGAGGGCTTCGAGGTCCAGGCGCAGGGCAGGGTCGGTGACCGCCGACGCCACCAGCTCCTCCCGGGCCGCGCTGTACCAGTCCAGCCCGGCGAAGCTGGCAGAAAATTCCGCCCAGCCGGTGCTGACCCGGTCCGGGCTGCCGGTGAACAGCTCCCGGTAATAGCCATACCCGGCTTCCTTGGCGATGAGCGGCCACAAGTGCGCCCGGAAATCCAGCTCGGTGTGGTGTTCCAGCAGCGCCCCCACGGCCTCGGCAGTAAAGAAACGCAGCTCGCCGGGGGCCTCGCCGCGCAGTGCAGCGGAAATCTTGGAGTGGTAAGGCACGCCGCGCCGCGATCCCGCCCACAGCCGCGGCTCCCTGCCGGACGCCCGGTACCTCAGGCCGCCGTCGGGGGTTTCCTCGAACCTGCCGCCGCGCCCCTCCATCAGCAGCACCAGCAGGTCCACAAACGCGAGGCCCATACCGGCCACAATCACGTCCTGGCCGGGGGCAAGGGCCGAATAGTCGACGTCGGTGGTGTAGCTGGGTGCCGCGTGGAATCCGCCGTGGCGGGCGGCGAAACCGGACCAGGCCGCGGACGCGGCGTCCGGACGCGAGTCCGTGTGGCCGAGCGCGGTGATGATGACGTCGGCGGGCAGCGTCCCGCCGTTGGCCAGCCGCACGAGGTGCTTGCCGGCGTCGTACCCCTGGTTGCTGGAGACCGCGGCAGCGGGGACGTGGGCAGGCTCCACCGCGACGGCGGTGGTGCGGTGGACCGTGACGCTGCCCCCAAGTTTGGCAACGGCGCGGCGGAAGAACCACTCAAGGTACTGGCTCTGCAGCTGCCGCGTGGGGAACGTCGCCCCGGTCAGGGACTGCAGCTGCCCGCGGAGGGCCAGAGGAAAATCCGGGACGTCCGTGATGGACCCGTCCAGCACACCCGCGGCCCACTCGGCGAGCCCCGGGCCGTCGACGGCGGGGCCGCTGCAGGCCACGGAGGTGTCGGTGAACATGGTGACGTCCGTGGCTGCGGAGTTGAGCATGAGGCCGGGGTGCTGGTCGTAACGCCAGATCCGGCCGGAGCCCGGCTCGTAGGGTTCCACCACATGGATATCCAGCGCGCCCGGGAAAAGTGCGGCCCGGTTGGCGGCAAGGCGCTCCAGCACCCCCGCGGTCCGCGGACCGCCGCCGATGAACACAACGGAAGGTACGTGCGCTGGCATGGGGGCTCCTGATCGGGGATGGCTTGGCGTGGGTTGCTGACTCGGGCAGCAGGCTGACGGGACGGCGGCTGAGTGCCCATGCTAGGCAGCACGCACGAGGCCGGTCGAGGGCATGGTCACGCCCGTTAACTCCGCGTCACAGCACGTCAAACAGCGCAAAAAACCGACTCATGACGCTGCGCTAAGCCGCGTGAAGCAATGCAACCTGGCGCCTTGCTGCCCCTTTCCCGGCGGCCCTAGATTGGCAGCCAGAACGCGAGGTTTAACCCCGCATCACGGTCCCGGCACATCAGTGCCGGGTTGCCCCGGCACAACAGATGAAACGAGGTGGCGCATGAGTTCAGCAGTAACCAACGAGACTCGACTGGCAGGGTCCGGATCCGGATCAGCAGGGTCAGGACCGGCAGGGTCAGTGCAGGCGGAAGCAGAGTCAGCACAGGCACAGCCGGCTCCCGGACCGGCGTCCACCGCGGCAGGAACATCCGGCCCGTCCGGCACCAACCCGGGCGCCCGCGGCCCGGCCACCGACTACTCCGGCTACCCCGTGGTGGGTTCGAAGCATCCGTGGCGCTGGGTGGGAACGGCGGCGGTAGCGCTCGGCGTTGTGGCCATCGCCTGGTCACTGGCCACCAACCCGCGTTGGGAATGGGGTGTGGTGGCGCAGTGGTTCACCGCCCAGTCAGTGGTCAACGGTCTCCTGGAGACGCTGAAGCTCACGGCCATTTCCGGGATCCTCGGGTTCGTCCTGGGTTTCATCCTGGCGCTGATGCGGCTGTCAGCCTCGCCGCTGCTTGTGTCCGTCTCGTGGACCTTCTCCTGGATCTTCCGCTCCACGCCGCTCCTGGTCCAGATGCTGCTCTGGTACAACCTGGGCTACCTGTACGAGAAGATCAGCCTTGGTATCCCTTTCACCGACGTCCGCTTCTTCGAGGTGCAGACCACCACGCTGATCAGCCAGTTTGCGGCAGCAGTGCTGGGGCTGACCCTGAACCAGGCCGCGTACTCGGCGGAGATCATCCGCGGCGGCATCCTGTCCGTGGATCAGGGGCAGCTCGAGGCGGCAGCCGCACTGGGCATCCCGGCGTGGCGCAGGTCCACCCGGATTGTCCTGCCGCAGGCCATGCGGGCCATCCTGCCCACGGCCTTCAATGAGATCATCGGCCTGGTCAAGGGCACGTCCATTGTGTACGTGCTGGCCTACTCGGAGCTGTTCTACACCGTGCAGGTCATCTACAACCGCACGCAGCAGGTACTGCCGCTGCTCCTGGTGGCCACGCTCTGGTACGTGGTGATCACGTCCGTGCTCAGCGTGTTCCAGTACTACATCGAACGGCACTACTCCAAGGGCGCCGTGCGGACGTTGCCGCTGACGCCCCTGCAGAAGGCCCGCAAATTCTTCGCCACCCACGCGGTGGCCCCAAGCCGAGCAAGGAGCCCGCGATGAGCACCGCCACCGCCGCCCAGACCTCCACCGAAACTGCCACCCACTCTGGCGTCCGCACTGAAGCCGCAGCACCCACCCGCGGCCTCGTGGAGATCACCCAGGTCCGCAAGTCGTTCGGCGCCACCGAAGTCCTGAACGGCATCACCCTGACTGTTGAACCGGGCGGAGTGGCCGTGATCGTGGGCCCGTCCGGCTCGGGCAAGTCCACCCTGCTGCGCACCATCAACCACCTGGAAAAAGTCGACGGCGGCCACATCGCCATCGACGGCACACTGGTGGGATACGAGGTCCGCGGACGGCGGCTGCACGAGCTCCGCGAGAAAGACATCCTGAAGCAGCGCACCGAAATCGGCATGGTGTTCCAGAACTTCAACCTCTTCCCGCACCTCACCGCCCTGGAAAACGTGACCGAGGCGCCGGTGGTTGCGCAGGGCCGCTCCAAGGAGGAGGCCCGGAAGCGCGGCCTTGAACTCCTGGACCGGGTGGGCCTGAAGGACCGTGCGGGCGCCTACCCCCGCCAGCTGTCCGGCGGCCAGCAGCAGCGCGTGGCCATAGCCCGCGCGCTTGCCCTGAACCCCAAGATCCTGCTGTTCGACGAGCCCACTTCCGCCCTTGACCCCGAGCTGGTCAACGAGGTGCTGGACGTCATCCGCGAACTCGCGAAGTCCGGCACCACGCTGATCATCGTCACGCACGAGATGGGCTTCGCCCGCGACGTCGCGGACACGGTGGTGTTCATGGACGAGGGCCAGATCGTGGAGCAGGGCAGCCCGGAACAGATTTTCGCCAACCCGCAGGAATCCCGCACCCGGAGCTTCTTCTCCAAAGTGCTTGAACCGGCTTTCAACCTCTAAAGGATTCACCATGGCATTTTTCACTGGTCCCCACCGCACCCCAGGCCGCGTGCGCTCGCTGGCGGTACTCCCCGCCGTCGTACTTCTCGGAACGGCCGCACTCGCCGGGTGCTCAGACCCCGGCGCTTCCGCCTCAGCGTCCGGCGGCGCGTCCGCGACGGCGGCGCGCAACGGCGTGGTCTACAACACCGCTCCTGATCAGCAGCGGATCCGGGCGGAGAAGGACGCGGCGCTCGCGGCCAAGGTCCCGGAGCTGATTGGCAAGGACGGCAAGCTCACCGTGGCCACCACGGCAGGATCCATTCCGCTGACCTTCCACGCCACCGACGACAAGACGCCGATTGGTGTGGAACTGGACCTCGCCCAGCTCGTGGCGGACAAGCTGGGGCTGGAACTCGACATCCAGGTCACCTCCTGGGAGAACTGGCCGCTGAAGACCCAGTCCGGCGACTTTGAAGCAGTGTTCTCCAACGTGGGCGTCAACAAGGACCGCGTGAAGCTGTTCGATTTCGCCACCTATCGCGCGGCGTTCATGGGCTTCGAAGCCAAGAAGTCGGCCACCTACGACATCAAGGGCGCCGACGACATCTCCGGCCTGAAGGTATCCGTGGGTTCGGGCACCAACCAGGAGAAGATCCTGCTGGCTTGGAACAAGGAGTTGGAGGATAAGGGCAAGGCCCCGGCCGTCCTGCAGTACTACTCCACCGACGCCGACACCATCTTGGCGCTCTCCTCCGGCCGGACCGACCTCAACATCGCCCCGTACCCGTCCACCGTGTACCGGGAAAACACCCGCGATGACCTCAAGGTAGTGGGCAAGGTTAACGCCGGCTGGCCCTCCGAAACCCTCGTGGCCGCCACCACGCTCCGCGGCAACGGCCTGGCTCCCGTGCTCACGGAAGCCCTCAACTCCGCCATCAAGGATGGTTCCTACGCCGAGGTTCTGGAGCGCTGGGGCCTGTCCGAGGAAGCCCTGCCGGAATCCAAGACAGTCACCGCGGAAAGCTTCGCTGCTGCCCAGGCCAGTGCCACCCCGACCGGAGCCGCAAAATGAAGTTTCAGGTCCTGGACATCATCCCGCATCTGAAGAACCCGCTGACCGGCGAGATCGTCTCCACGGCGGACCGGCTCAACCAGGTGGTGGAGACCGCGCGCCGGGCCGAAGAACTTGGCTTTGACAGCTTCTCGGTAGGGGAGCGGCACGCCGGCGAGTTCATCTCTTCCTCGCCCACCACCGTCCTGGCAGCCATCGCCGCAGTCACGGACAGGATCCGGCTGCAGAGCGGCGTGACAGTACTCTCCGTGCTGGACCCTGTGCGGGTGGCGGAGGATTACGCCACCATCGACCAGCTGAGCCGTGGGCGGCTGGAACTGGTGATCGGCAAAGGCAACGAAGTCCTCCAGTACCCGCTTTTCGGCCTCGACCTTGCTGACCAGTGGGACCTGCTGGCGGAAAAGTATGAGCTGCTGCGGCGGCTCTGGCGCGAGGAAGGCGTCACCTGGTCCGGCCGGTTCCGCGCCCCGCTAACCGAACCGACCACCACCACGCCACGGCCGTTCGCCGGCCCGCTCCGGATTTGGCACGGGTCTGCTACAACACTGACCTCGGCGGCGCTTGCTGCACAATGGGGCGACCCGCTGTTTACCGCCAACGCCATCCAGCCGCGGGAAAACTACCAGGTGCTGATTGACCACTACCGGGAAGAATACGAACGCCACGGCCACGATCCGAAGCAGCAGTACCTCGGTTCGGGCAGCGGCGCCGGCGGGGTGTTCATCGCGGACACCACTCAGGAAGCCATCCGCCAGTACGGCCCGGTCTACGAGGCCCTCACCGCCAACCGCAACGTCCCGGGGAACAACTCGCCGTTCCGCGACATCCAGCACGCGGTGGCCGAGGGGCCGGCGCTGGTGGGCAGCCCGGAACAGGTGATCGACAAGATCCTGAGCTACCACTCGCTGTACGGCCACGATCTGCAGTCCGTTTCGCTGCCCACCACGCTGCCGTTTGAACAGCAGCTGGACATCCTGGAACGGTTCGCACTGGAGGTCATCCCCGCCGTCCGGACCGCAGCGCCCACCACACTCTGGGAGGCCGAAGACCCGTACGGCAGCCGCCCGGAGTCCGCCGGCCCGGCCGCCGACTCGGCTAACCACCCGACCAACAGGAGAACAGATGCCCTCGTCCACTGAGACCGCCCTTGAGTCCTTCGACGCCGACTGGCAGGACTGGCACGCCGCCCACGAGCGCAACCGCGCACACCCGCACGGCTTCCTCGCGGTGACCCACCTGCACTGGCTGGGCGCGGAAGCCACGCCGCTCGAAGGTGCCCCCGGCACCTGGAGCGCGGAGAACGACGTCGTCCGCGTGGTCCTTGAGGCGGGCGAGAGCCTGCAGCGGGACGGGCAGGAACTGAACACCGAAGCAGGGGCAACCCTCAAGTTCGGCCCCCTTGAGGAGCGCGGCGGGCTCAATCTCGCCTCGGGCGGTACGGTGATCGAGGTTGCCAAGCGCGGCGGTGAGTACATTGTCCGGCCGCGGAACCCCGGCAACCCGCTGCTGCTGGAATACCAAGGGACCCCCGCCTATACGCCGAATGCGGCCTTCGCCGTGGCCGGAAAGTACGTGCCGTTTGAGGTGCCGCGCTCAACCACGGTGGGCGCCGCCGTCGAAGGCATCCAGCACGTGTACGAGGCGCCGGGTGAGATCCGGTTCAAGCTGGCCGGACAGGAGCTGGCGCTGACCGCGTTCAACGGCCACGCCCCCGGCTCGCTGTCGGTGCTGTTCACGGACCAGACCTCGGGCAGAACCACCTATGAGGCGAACCGCTCGCTCTCGGTGGTTCCCGCAGCCGACGGCACCGTGCACCTGGACTTCAACCGCGCCGTGAACCTGCCCTGCGCCTACACCGACTTGGCCACCTGCCCGCTGCCGCCGGCCGAAAACCGGCTGCCGGTGCCCATCGAAGCAGGGGAAAAGATTCCCTACGAACGTCAGGACCAGAAGTGAGCACTCCAAAACACCGCACCGCGAAGTCGGGCAGCGCCGGCTTCCTGGCGATCGAACTCGACGGCGCGGGCTGGGGCGGCGGGGAGTTCGCCAGCCTCGCCGAGGCCGTCCTGGCCGCTGAATCCGCAGGGTTCCACGTGGCCACTTTCGCGGACACACCGGTTCCAGGCCGCGCCAACGCCCTGCAGCGCGCCGCCTACGCCGGGCCGCTGACCCGGACCATCGCCCTGGTTCCCGAGGTGGACACCGTTTACACCGAGCCGTTCCACGTCTCCACCCAGCTCGCCAGCCTCGATTATGTCTCCGGCGGCCGTGCCGGGTGGATCGCAACCGCGGCGGAATCACCGGAGGCTGCCGCCGCCGTTGGGCGCCCGTCTGTAACTGGGGGTGCGCTGGCCCAGGAAGCCGCGGCCTCCATCGAGGTGTCCCGCCGGCTGTGGGACTCGTGGGAGGACGGCGCCGTGATCCGCGACGTTGCCACGGGCCGGTACATCGACGTGGACAAGCTGCACTACGCGGACTTCGAGACCCCGGCCGATTATGCCGGCCCCGGCTACTCGGTCAAGGGCCCGTCCATCATTCCCAGGCCGCTGCAGGGGCAGTTGCCCGTGCTGGCGGCCGCATCCGTGGTCGGCGCGGGGCAGGTTGCGGCGGATGCCGTGGACGCTGTCCTCGTCACCGCGCCCACGCCAGAATTGCTCGCCGCGGAGATCCGGGATGTCCGCGCCCGGGTAGGTGCCGCCGTGGCGGTCATTGCCGAACTCGACGTCGTCGTGGACTCGCGCGGGCAGGGTGCGGCTGAGCGCCAGGGCGGCAACGAAAGCGGCCGCGCGCGCTACACCGGCACTGCTGCCGGGCTCACGGACTTCCTTGAGCTGCTGTTGACGGAGGCCGACGGCGTCCGTCTCCACCCGGCGTCGCTCGCCCTGGAGCTGGACGAGCTTTCACGCCTGGTCCTGCCGGAGCTGAGGCGCCGGGGGGTCCTTCGGGCGCCGGTGCAGGACGGCACCTTCCACGACCTGCTGGGGCTGACCCGTCCGGCCAGCCGCTACGCATCCGCCGCCGTCGGCGCCGGAAACTAAGGGGATAACCATGACACAGCACAGCAGTGCTAAATCCGAAGTTTTCACGCCCACGGGCAAGCTGCAGTTCGGCATCTTCTTCCAGGGGGTCAACTCCGGCACCATCTGGAAGGCCACGGAATCGGGCTCCCAGACCGACTTCGAATCGTTCCGCCGCATCATCCAGACCGCCGAGCGCGGGCTGTTCGCAGCGTTCTTCCTGGGCGAGGGGCTCCGCCTGCGGGAGCACCTCGGCAGGCCGCACGCGCTGGATGTGGTGGGCAGGCCTGACGCGCAGACCATGCTTGCCGCCCTGGCGTCGGTGACCAAGAACATCGGGCTGGTGGCCACGCAGAACACCACGTACAACGACCCCGCGGACCTGGCGCACCGGCTCGCCTCGCTTGACCTGATCTCCGGTGGCCGTGCCGCGTGGAATATCGTGACCACGGACAACGCCTGGACCGGTGCGAACTTCCGCCGCGGCGGATACCTGGACCACGCCGACCGGTACAGGCACGCCGAAGCCTTCGTCGAGACGGCCAAGCGCATCTGGGATTCCTGGGAAACGCCGTCCGGTCCCGCCCGCCGGGTGCTCCACGAGGGCCAGCACTACACGGTGGATGTGACCCCGCGCCTGCCGCGAAGCGCGCAGTACCGACCGGTGCTTTTCCAGGCCGGTGACTCGCCGGAAGGGCGCGACTTCGCGGCCCGTCAGGCGGACGTCATCTTCTCGGCCCACCCCAAGTTTGAGGCCGCCGTCGAGTTCCGCAAGGACCTCGTGGCGCGTTCAATCGCCGCCGGGCGGGGTGCCAACGCCGTGCAGATCATGCCGGCCAGCGAATTCATCCTCGCCCCCACCGCCGAGGAAGCTGCCGCAAAGAAGGAGTGGGTGCGCAGCCTGCAGATCGGCCCGCAGCAGGCCGTGGCCTACCTGGAGCAGTTCTGGGGCCGCGAGCTCTCCGAATACGATCCGGACGGTCCCCTCCCGGAGATCGACCCCGTGGTGGAGGAGACCTCCGAGACCCGGGGCAGCGGCTTTCATGGTGCCAAGGCGCGGCAGTTGGCGGACCAGTGGCGGGCGGAGGCCAAGGACAAGGGCCTCTCCATCCGGCAGTTCGTCACCTCGAAGACGGCCCGCATTGATGCGACCTTCACGGGTTCCTACTCTGCGGTGGCCGACCAGCTGGCTGAATTCGCCCGGGTGGGCGCCGTGGACGGCTTCAACATCTCGCCGTGGCTGGTCCCCACGGGCCTGGACGACATCGTGAACCACCTGGTGCCGGAACTGCAGGAGCGCGGCGTCTATCCGACCGAGTACGCGGGAACGACGCTGCGGGAAAACCTTGGGCTGGAAACACCGGTTCGCACTGCGGATGAGACCGCGGAGACGGTCCGCGCCTGATGCACGTGGCCGGTTTCGGGAGAAGGCACGACGACGGCGGTGAGGAGAGCGCCGTCGTCGACCCTTCCGCTGATGGTGCCGGTGGCCGCGGTACTGTCATGCTGCAGCTGACGGTGTGGGAGCAGCCGCTGTAGGGTTTCTGGCCCGCGGTGCCGGTTTTGCTCGATAACTTGTCAGAGTGAAATCTATGACTGTCACAGCGAGATGTTCGGGACGCTTGCATCGGACTCCATCCTGACGCTGTTGGGACCAGGACCTGACGTCAGGATAGGGTGTGCCCCAACTGGACGAACTCCGCGCCGTTAGCCAGGCTCTCAGGACTTTCTGAGTCCGGTTACACACGAGGCCGCGTTTGACCTCACTTAACTTTGAGCAGGCCTGCTCCAACAACGCTGTTCAGAAGCATCCGGTGCGGATGCCACGGACCTCGAGATTCATCTCCACCTGGTGACCCGGGAGCCTACCAAGTCGGCAATAAGCAGGCCTGGACGGCAGCGGCCATGCCTGGCCTAATGGCCGCCTCCCGGCTTACGGCTCTCATCGATGTAATCGATAGCACATATCTTAATTGTTTGTTTCCGTTGGTGTTAGCCAGCTCACTACATTGAGGAAAGCCGGCGGCCGAAGCCGCCGCAGCAACCAATGGAGGTACTGCACGGTGGGTATTCGACGGGTCCTGATCGTGGGGGGCGGAATCGGCGGACTCGGTTTGGCCGCGGCACTGGGCCAGCAGGGGGTGGATGTTGAGATCGCGGAGCGGCGCACCGAATACAAGCTCCTGGGGGTAGGTATTAACCAGCCGGCCAACTCCCTCCGCATCCTGGGCCGTTTGGGACTTCTCGAGCAGATCCGCTCGGTGGGTTTCGCTTATGACCGCAATGAATTTTTCGATTGGCAGGGAAACCATATCGTCACCTGCCCGTCGAATCTGGGCGAAGAGGGCGTACCGGCCAATACGGCACTGACCCGCCTGAATCTGCACGAATTTCTGCTCGGTGCTGCCCAGCGGGCAGGGGCAGAGTTCCACATGGGAACCACGGTGGAGGAATTCGAGGATGCAGGAGATCACGTCGATGTCGTGCTGAGCAACGGACGAGCGCAGTCCTATGATCTCGTCGTCGGCTTCGATGGCGTGCACTCGGACATGCGCCGCCGCATCTTCGGCGACGAGTTCGAGCCTGTGTATACCGATTGTGCCGTCTGGCGCCTGTCGCTGCCCCGGCCGCCGGAAGTCACCCACACAATGCTCTTTCAGGGCGACAGGACAAAGGCCGGCGTCATCCCCTTGTCGGAGTCCCTGATGTACCTTCTGGTGGTCTCCCCGGAACCGGGTGCCCCCCGGCACGATCCGGCAAGGTTCGGGGAGCTTCTCCGCAGCCGCCTGGCCGGGTACGGCGGTCTCATCGGCCGGATCCGGGATGCGATCAACGGGCCTGAGGGTATTGTGTACAGCCCCATCAACGAGGTCAACCTGCCTGACCCATGGTTCAGGGGGAGAGCAATCGTCCTCGGAGACGCCGCGCACGCGTCCGCCCCACACCTCACCCAGGGCGCCGGGATGGCCCTTGAAGACGCCTGGGTCCTCGCCGAGGAACTCGTCAAAGAGCGGCCCATAGAGGATTCACTTTCCGCAGTGATGCTGCGGAGGTTCCAGCGAACCAAACTCGTGCAGGACGTCTCACGTGAGGTTCTCAAGGCCGAGACGACACTCACGGCCGAGGCGCTGCCACACGCCATCGACCATATGCGCACCGCGTTGCCCGCGCAGTTCTTCGAGATCGAAGCGCGCCTCAACCAGCCCGCCTGACCCCGGATACCGCGCCCAAGGCCGCGGGTCCGCCAAAAATTACAGCCACATCACAAGGAGACATCATGCCCAAAAGAGCCTGGCTCACCTTCCTGGCCGTCACGGCATTAACGCTGACAGCCACCGCCTGCGGCGGCGAGGGAAACGCTTCGAGCACTGCTACTTCCGTGGACGTATCCGGTCAGAACACGTCCACCATCGCCGACGCCGATTTCAAGGGCACAAGCGGCAAGGCACCCACAGATGCCGTCAGGACCGAGGAAGGCAAGAAGGTCTGGATCATCTCCTGTTCCCAGATGTCCGAAGGGTGCGCCACGGTCAGTGCCGCGGCCACCGAGGCCGCCGAAACGCTGGGCTGGACCACGACAGTGTTCGACGGGGCATTCGGCGCCGGCGGAGCGTACTCGGCTGGAATCCGCCAGGCAGCTGCCGCCAAGGCCGATGCCATCATCGTCGTCAGCGTCGACTGCAACCTCATCCTGGCGCCCCTGCGCGAGGCTAAAGCCGCCGGAATCCCAGTAGTGCAGGCCTTCTCGTTCGACTGCGACGACCCCCATGTAGGCGGCGAGCCGCTCTTCGCAGCATCCATGAAGATGACGGAGGCGCACCCCGACCTTGCCAGCTGGCTGCAGGCGTGGGGCGCGGCCAAGGCCCGCTGGATCATCGGCGCCACGGACGGCGAGGCAAAGCTCCTGAACACCGTCTTCGACGGCAAGATCCTCGGCGATTACGTCAACAAAGGCTTCGCAGAGGAGCTGAAGACCTGCGCCGACTGCGAAGTTCTCGCCGACGTCCACGTCGCCGACAGCGACATCGGCTCCGGCGTGCTGCGGCAAAAGTTTTCCGCGGCACTGACCGCCAACCCCACGGCCAACGCCAGTAACGTCCTCTTCGATGGCTGGATGAGCGGTTCCGGCCTCGCCCAGGCAATCAACTCCACCGGGCGGGCTGCCTCCATCGCCGCCATGGGCGGCGAAGGCCTGAAACCGAACCTTGGGTTCATCAAGGAAAAGCGCGGCCAGAGCGCGGCCGTCGCTTACGACGCCGAGTGGCTCGGTTGGGGAATGATCGACGTTCTCGCCCGGGTTCTGGCCGGACAGCCCCAGGTCACCCAAGGCCTCGGCTGGCAGACGGTCGATGCCGAACACAACCTTCCCGAATCGGACACCGCCTACCGTTCCAGCTACGACTTCCGCGCAGACTACAAACACGCCTGGGGCACGAAGTGACCACAGCACGGCTGCGTCTGCGGGGGCTGCGGAAGTCCTTCGGCAGCACGCTCGCACTCAATAACCTCGACCTGGACGTCCAGGCGGGCGAAGTCCACACCCTGCTGGGTGCGAACGGGTCGGGGAAGTCCACGCTGGTCAAGATCCTCGCCGGCGTCGTAGCTGCAGACAGCGGCGCCATCACCCTGGCGGGCAAACAACTGGCGGCAAAGGACGTCTCACCGCAAGCGGCCAAGGAGCTCGGCCTGCGGTTCGTTCACCAGGATCCGGCGGTGTTCCCGAGCATGTCCGTCATGGAAAACCTCGCCCTCGGCCATGGGTATCCTTCACGGTTCACCAAGGTCAGTTGGCCCGTCCTCCGGGAACGCGCCGCCGCGCTCATCGACCGGTTCGACCTCAACTGCGAGCCCGAAACCCCTTTGGTTACGCTGGGACCCGCCCAGAGGACGATGGTCGCCATCGCCCGCGGGCTTCAGGACGAAATAGACGGTGCACAGCGCGAACACACACTGGTGCTGGACGAGCCCACCGCCTCCCTGTCCGCGGGTGAATCCAACCAGCTGCTCGAGTACATCCAGGTCCTGGCGGGCAAGGGGGCCTCGATTCTCTACATCACCCACCGCCTCCAGGAACTGGACCAGGCCGCTGACACGGTAACGGTCATGCGGGACGGCAGCCGGGTGTTTGCGGGCCCCTACGAGCAGGGATCCAGGGAATCGCTCATCGAGTACATCGCGGGACGTCCGCTGGACGGACTGTACCCGGAACCCTCCGGGCGCACCGCCGTGACTCCGGTCCTGACGGTTGCTGCGCTGAATGCCCCGGGCCTGGAAGACATCACTTTCCAGGCCAACAGCGGTGAGATCCTCGGCATCGCGGGGTTCCTCGGCGCGGGCCGGAGCCACCTGTTGGAGTGCCTCTTCGGCGTGGAGGAGAGGGAAGGAACTGTCGCGGTCGAAGGGACCGTTGTGCCCCCCGGAAGCATCACCGCGGCGATGAAGTCCGGAATGGCCTTCGTCCCCGAAGACCGGCTCGAATCAGCAGCCTTCACCGACCTGTCCATCAGCGAAAACCTGTCCGCCGGAATGGTCAGGAACTACTGGAACAGGTTCCGCCTCGACCAGCGGCGCGAGAAGCATGACTCGCACCGGCTGCTGCACGAGTACCGCATCAAGGCCCACAGCCACCAGCAGCATCTGGGCGCGCTCTCCGGCGGCAATCAGCAGAAGGTCGTCATGGCTCGATGGCTGCGGCGGTCCCCGAAGGTGTTGCTTCTGGACGAACCCACCCAGGGCGTTGACGCCGGAGCCCGGCCGGAGATCTACAGCATGGTCCGGGCACAGACCAACGCCGGGGCCACCGCCGTTATCGTCAGCTCGAATTTCGAGGAGCTGGCCAACCTGTGCGACCGGGTCCTCATCCTCAACAACGGCCATGTCACCGACGAGATCCCCGGTGATGGCTTGACCGCCCAGCAACTCACCCGTATGTGCTTCACCCCGACCGGAAGTAGGACCGTATGACGGCGCCCGTCCAGACCCCCACGCCCCCGCGTACGAAAGAGAACCCGGGCCTTCGGGATTCGTCGGCCCGTCGGCAACACCTGTTCGAGAAGTATGGACTGGTCCTCGTTTTCGTCCTGGTCTTTGGCTTCTTCTCGGTCTTGGGCGCGACGTCGGATGTCTTCTCGACGAGTGCGAACATCACCACGACGGTGGGTAACTCCGCTGTCATTGCCCTGGCTGCCCTCGCTACCGTGGTACCCTTCCGGGCAGGATTCCTCGACCTGTCCGTCAGCGCCAATGTCGGCGTCGCCTCGGTGGTCACCGCCGCTGCGATGTCGAGCTTTTCCGCCCCGCTGTGGGTGGCCATCCTCGCGGGATTAATCTCAGGCATCGTCGTGGGCGCCATCAATGGCTTCCTGGTCACCGTCGCCAAGCTGGACGTCTTCATCACGACACTCGGCATGGCCACGATCCTGGCCGGTGTGCTGCAGTGGTACACCGGGGGCATGCCGATCACCAGTGGTCTTTCGATGGCGCTTCAGGACTTCGGTTCCCTGTCTTGGTTGGGCATCCCGCGGCTCGTTTTCCTGCTTATTCCAGCCATCGCCGTGGCCTCGTACCTCCTGGAGAGCACCCCCTTCGGGCGGGAACTTACAGCCATCGGTTCCAACGCCCGCTCGGCCCACATGGTGGGGATCCGCACGTCCCGCGTCATCTGGCAGAGCTTCCTGTTCAGCGGGCTGTTGGCAGGGATCGCGGGTGTGCTGCTCACCGCACGGTCCGGGGCTGCGGATCCTCTGACGGGCCCTGGCCTGATGTTCCCTGTCCTCGCCGCCGTCTTCCTGGGAAAGACAGCGATCCGCCCGGGCCAGGCCAACGTGATCGGAACGATCATCGGGGTCTTCTTTGTGGCCTTCACCGTCAGTGGCCTGAGCATTGCCGGGGCCCAGGCATGGGTCGGACCGGTCTTCAACGGCGCGGCCCTGGTTGGCGCGATTGCCCTGTCAACCTACTTCGGCCGGCACAGGTCCCGGCGCTGACCTCCCACCGCCACGTGAGTGGCCGGGGTACCAGCGCACGGTTGATTAGGATGGGATGAACTATTTCTTTAGCCACAAGGGTGTGCCGGAGTTGGATTTGAATCGGGTGGACCTTAACCTCCTGGTGGCGTTCGATGCCTTGCTGGCCGAGCGGCATGTGACCCGGGCAGCGGCACGACTTTCGGTGGGGCAATCGGCGATGAGCGCCACGCTCGGCAGGCTCCGGAAGCTCTTCGATGACCCCATCTTCGTCAAGCAGGGGCGGGACCTGGTGGCGACGCCGCTGGCCGAGTCCATGGTGGAACCGGTGCGTGAGGCGCTGTCCCAGATCCAGACCCTCCTGTCGGTGCGTGAAGGGTTCGATCCGAAAACCAGCCGGCGGACTTTTTCCATCACTGCCAGCGACTATGTCACCCTGATCTTCCTCCACCCTCTGCTGAGGCGGCTGGCGGCGGAGGCACCTAATGTGACCCTGCAGATCCAGCCGGTGGGTGATGATTATTCCGGGAAGCTGTGGCGCAATGAAACAGACCTGCTGATCCTCCCGGCGGAAATCATGCCCGACCCGGAGCGCTTCGAGCGCCGCGTGCTGTTCACGGACCGCTACGTTTGCGCCGTGGACGGCGCCAATGACGCCGTCGGCGATGAGATCACCCTTGAGGAATTCTGCACCCAGCCCTATATGGCCACCAGTCTGGGGGGTATGCCGGCCTTCGCGGAACTTCAGCTTGAGGGCCAGGGCATCAAGCCGGACTGGGAAATCACCGCGAGCTCGACCCTTGCCCCGTTCCTGTTGCGGGACACCAGGTTCATCATGCTGATCCTGGAAAAGCTCGGCCGGTATGCCGCCCGCGAGGTCAACCTCCGGCTGTTGGAACCTCCGATGCCGCTGACCCCGATCACGGAAACCCTGTTTTGGACCGGACGT
The DNA here is from genome assembly GCF_056680215.1 of Arthrobacter sp. BF1. NCBI lineage: Bacteria > Bacillati > Actinomycetota > Actinomycetes > Micrococcales > Micrococcaceae > Arthrobacter > Arthrobacter sp. BF1. Next base: position 3,980,511 of record NZ_CM155271.1, on the reverse strand, counting down.
TTCACGAACGACCCCGGCCATCTTTGGCTCCGCAACAGGCTGCACGAGCTGGTTGAGGAGCTCGGAGTCCGGGAATGAACGGCGTGTAGCGCACGAACGGGCCCTCCCCAGCTGAGCTGGGGAGGGCCCGTTCATCGTGCTGTCGGTGCGGTCAGCTTTGGGGTGCGAGCTGGTTCCGCAGTGCGTCCGGTACTGTCGCGGGTTTGCCGTCGGGGCCGACGTGCACCACGGTGTGGTGGCCTTCTATGGCCGGTTCGCCGTCGTGGAAGATCGTCCAGGCGTAGTTGATGGACGAGTTGCCTACCCGCTCGGCGGTCAGTTCGACGTCGAACGAGTCTCCGGCAGCCAGAGGCCGTCGGTAGGTTGATCCCACCGTGAGGCGCGGGAATGAACCCACCTCGATGCCGGGGTCCGTCTGCCGGTACAGGGCATGTTCGACAGCCTCCACCCAGCGGAAGGGAGCGGTGAAGTGGATCCGGCCGGAGGCGTCGGTGTCCACCCACGCCACGACTCCCGTGCTGCGCACGGCCTAGACTCCCGCCGCCGCGGCAACGGCTGTCCCGTCCGCTCCGGCTGCCACGGCCGGCAGGCCCATGATCTCCCGGGCCTCGGCCGGGGTCGCGGGCTCCATACCGAGTTCCCGGATGATCCGGACGATCCGTTCGACCTGCTCAACGTTGGTCGCCAGCCGGCCACGCTCCAGGTGGAGGTTGTCCTCCAGCCCCACGCGGACGTGTCCGCCCAGCAGCAGTGCATGCACGGTGGCCGGCAGCTGCGCCGGTCCGATGCCGCTGACGTTGAAGATGGCGCCCTCGGGCAGGTGCTCCACGAGCATCTGCAGGATCTTCGGCGTGTACGGGAGTCCGCCCTGGAAGGCTTTGTGGGCGCCGAGGACCATGTTGATGTAGTACGGCGGCTGGTCGAATCCCTCCGCGATCAGCGTGCTGACATCCTGGAGGATATGCGGCAGGCTGAAGACCTCCCACTCCGGTTTGATGCCGCGTTTCTTCATTTCGACGGCGAGTTCCCGGGAACGCGACGGCGTGGTGGTCACCAGCAGTTCCTTGCCGCCAAAGCTCGCGCAGACGGTGTGCGCGTCCAGCGTGCACATCTCTGCGTCTGCTTCCAGGCCCTTGATGCGCTCGTTGAAGTCGATCTCCCACAGGCCGTTGTCCAGCTGATGGATCATGTCCCCGTGCACGCCGCCGCCGGTGGAGTTATTGATGATGATGTCGCAGCGTTCCCGCACCAGGGCGTTGATCCGGCGGTAGACCTCCGGTTCGCAGGTGGCCAGGCCGTCCTCCCGGCGGGCATGGATCGCCGCAATGCTGGCGCCTGCCTCGTAGCAACGGAAGACATCATCGGCGATTTCCTCCGGTGTGACCGGCAGGTGGAGGCTTTGTTCCTTGGTGGCCATGCCTCCGGTGGGGGCGATGGTCACAATGACCTTGCGCGGGCCTTTGCTGGTGTGCTGCTTCTCCGCCATGGTTCAGTCCTCCTGGGATGTGATGGCCAGCCGGGCGGCTGTGCCGTGTGGGGATAGTTCGAGGTCGACGTCATCGAACGGGGCCTCGTTCTTCAGGTGGATGTCAACGGCCAGCAGTGCCCCGGTTCTGGGGCAGGCCCAGCCCGTAGCCGCCAGGTCGCGGTGCAGGGTGGCGCCGACACGGCGGGGCAGTTCCAGATCGAAGCGGTGGGCGCCCTCACGCCAGCGGGTGGACCCCGTGGACAGTACGGCTCCGGCGACGGTCTCGACCCGCCAGGTTCCGTCGACGGCGGCGATGGCGCGGAGCCGGTCGCCCAGCGGAAGCCATTTTTCCCCGTCTTTCAGCCCGGAGGGCGCCAGCTGGGGGTTGATGCCTTCTTCGACTTCGCTCAGTGTGGAGGCAGGCAGGCCGAGCCTGCGGGCACGTTCCTCCCCGCGGAGCGTGGCGGTTTCTGTAGCCAGCCAGGTGGAGGGCCGTCCCTGGGCGGGTAGGTCAAGGACGACGCCGTAGTCCGTGCGGGCGGCTTCGATGCTGACCACGCCGCGGCGGACGTCGGTGAGCACGTCCTCCGGGGCGCGGTCCAGCGGGTCGCCGATGCCTCCGCCGCCCTGCCATGTCACCGCAAAGACGTCGGTGGAGCGCATGGGGAACGCTCCCGGCTTTGAGCCGAGGTTCTCGAACTCGCTGAGCCTGCCGACGCCGTCGGCGAGCTCCGCGACCGGGTCGGGGCCGTCGGGGCTTTCAGCGAGGAAGTCCAGGGCAAAGGATTGGTGGATGGTGCCACCGGGCAGGCCGCCGGAGAGGCCGGCTGAGTTGGGGACCTCGACGCCGTGGGTCATGACGAGTGCCTCGGCTTCCGGGACCGAGATGGTGAGGGCCACTTCGGCGCCCAGCCCGCCGCGTCGCCGTCCGGCTCCGCCGGTGTCCTGCGCGAGCCGGCGGTAGAGGTAGACGAGCGGGGTTTTCTGTTCGTTGACTTCGACGTCGGCGATGGAGGGGCAGGGGGCGTTGATCGGACCGGCTGCGTCCTGGCCGTCGTGCGAACCGAAGGCGCCGAAGCCGCCCGCCAGGGGATCCATCAGGTGCAGGCCGAATTTCTCGCCATACTGGTTGAAGCCGCTGAGGTTGAACGTGGCCATGGTGCCGCTGCTGACGCCCTGGGCCCGGTCCGCGTACTGCTGAGTGGACATCAGGAAGCGGTTCAGTGCGCCGGCGACGACGTTGCTGACCACCCAGACGGTCTCGACCGTGGCGCTGCCCACCGGTGCCGGAGAGACGGCGGTGCAAATCAGCCCGTCAGGGGCCACGACGTCGACAGGCCGCAGCAGGCCGTCATTCCAGGGCAGGCCGAAGCCGAGCGTGGGGATCAGTGCGCCGGCGACCCCGCCCATGAGTCCGGCGCGGGAGCAGTTGACGAACCCGGCAGCCTGCGGTGACGAGCCGGAGAAGTCGAAGACGAGGCTGTCGCCCTTCTTGGTCGCGACCAGATCCACCGCGTACAGCTTGTCCGTGTGTCCGTCGTGTTCGAGGAAGTCGCGCACGTGCACGGTGCCGTCCGGGATCTCCAGGAGCCGTTCGCGCAGGCGCTGTTCGGAATCATCGACCATGCTGACCATCACGGCCTGCACCGTGGGGGTGCCGTAGCGTGTGCAGAGCTCGGTGAGCCGTTCGGAGGCCACGTTGAGGGTGGCGATGAAGGCCCGGATGTCCAGTCCTACCTGGGCGGGAAGCCTGGTGGCGGCGAGGATCATGTCCAGCACGTCCTGGCGGAGTTCGCCACGGTCCACGAGCTTCACTGCCGGGATCCGCAGGCCTTCCTGCCAGATTTCCTTGGCCTTGGGGGACCAGGAAGCGAAGTCCATGCCGCCCATGTCGGTCTCATGGGCCATGACCCCGGCCCAGGCAATGATCTCGCCGTCAACCACCAGCGGGGCGCACATCTGGACATCGTTCTGGTGCAGGGCGCCGACGAATGGGTCGTTGCCGATGATGCGGTCCCCGTCCCGGAGCGGTGTGCCGCTGTCCAGGAGATGACGGATGAGGGCGCCCACGGGCGGGGCTTCAAAGGTGACCTGGTGGCCCATGGTGGCGAAGGAGCCGTCAGGCAGGTACAGGCCGGTAAAGAAATCGCTGGCTTCGGTGACCGTGGGGCTGCCGCTGACGGACTGCAGTGCCATACGCATCTGGTCGGTGATGGCCACCAGGCGGCTGCGCACCACCTGGGCGGTGACGGCATCGGCCGGCGCCTGCGGTCCGGCCGGATCCTGCGGGGTTTCCTGGGTTACGGGCAGGCTGTTGACGAGGGTGCTCATTTGCTTCCCACTTTCACGTGAATGACGCCGAAACCGTCGGTTTCCGCGCTGCCGCCCGGCGGTACGACGACGACGCATCCGGGGAGCTGGATAAGGCAGGGGCCGGAGACCTGCTGGTCCGCGGCGGGCCAGCGGCAGCCGTAGACCACGGTCTCCTCCGGCGCGTTGGCGTCATCGAAAATGACTGGACGGACAGCGCGGACTTCGAAGAGGTCTCCGTGGGCGGCGGCCGGCGGGAGCGCCTCGGAGCCGAGGGCCGCGATTGACCGGACCGAGAGGATCTCAAATCCTGCCTCTCGGAAGCCTGAGCCCTTGCCGAAGAGCAGCTCGTATTCGGCTTCAAACCGGCCCAGGGTCGCGGCCAGGGCGTCCGTGTCCGGTGTCTGGGGGATGGCGATGTCCAGGTGGTGTGCCTGCCCGTGATAGCGGATGGCCGCTGTATGGGACAGCACGGATTTCTCCGGGTCCGGAATGGTCTCCAGCGCCCGCGCGGAGGTATCCGCCAGGGCAGTTGCCAGGACGGCGGCGTGTTCGGCTGCCGGGGCGGTGCCGCCGGAAAGCCGGACGTAGGAGGTGCGGGAGGAGGTGGTCTTCAGGTCGCTGGTGCCGGCACCGAACGCTGATTGTGCGGTGGCGGTGGCCGGGACCAGGAATCCTTCCAACCCCAGCTCACGGCAGAGTGCCCAGGCATGGGAAGGGCCGCTGCCGCCGCCGGCGACGAGTGTGAACTCGCGCGGATCGTGGCCGCGTTCGATGGTCACGGCACGGAGCAGATCGGACATGGCGGCATCGAAGATCACCCTGATGGCGCGTGCGGCCTCGACGGCATTGAGGCCCAGCGGCTTGCCGACCTTCTCTTCAATGGCGCGGGCGGAGGCGTCCTTGTCCAGCACGATGCCGCCACTGCCGAAACGTTCGGGGTCCAGGACGCCCAGAACAAGGTCCGCATCTGTGGTGGTGGGCTCGGTCCCGCCCTTGCCGTAGCACACGGGCCCGGGAACGGCCCCGGCGCTGCGTGGGCCAACGGAGAGGATGCCGCCCTCCACCGAGGCGATGGAGCCGCCACCGGCGCCGATGCTGGCGATGTCGACGCTGGGAACGCGCATGTCCGCGCCGCCGAAGGTCACGTCTTCGCGCAGCAGGGGCGCACCGTCGACCACGACGCCGACATCGAACGAGGTCCCGCCGACATCCATGGTGAGGATGCTGCCCAGCCCCAGTTCTTTGCCCAGGGCCTGACCTGCGACCACGCAGGACGCCGGGCCGCTGAGCAGGCCGGTGACGGGGGAGGCGGTGACTGTGGCGGCCGGCACGACGCCGCCGGCGTTGGTGGTCATCATGATCGGTGCTGTCATGCCCAGGTAGCGCAGCTGCTTTTCAAGGTTCAGGAGGTAATGTCCTGCGATGGGCCCGAGCGCGGCGTTGGCGGCTGTGGTGGAGGCTCGGGCGTACTCGCCGACCGAAGGGGCGATCTGGTGCGACAGGCTGACGAAGGCGTCCGGGAGTTCTTCGGCCAGGACGGCGGCGACCGCCAGTTCATGGTCCGGGTTTTCGGTGGCCCAGAGCAGGCAGACGGCGACGGCGGCGATGCCTTCCTCCCGCAGGCGCAGAGCACCCTTGCGCACGGTTTCGAGGTCCAGTTCGGTCAGGACCTTGCCGGCGGAATTGATCCGCTCGGTGACTTCGACCACCAGCTCGCGGGGCACCAGCGGCGCGGTTTGTCCGCGGAGGTGATAGTCGCCGAGTTCGAGGCCTTTGAGCCCGGCGGTGCCGCGGCGCAGCCGGCCGATCTCCAGGACGTCGCCGAATCCGCGGGTGGTGATCAGGCCGACCTTGGCCGACCGGCCGGTCAGCAGGGCGTTCAGGCCCACTGTAGTGCCGTGCCCGAAGCGTTCGATCCGGGGGGCCAGGTCCTCGACGGGCATGCCGGCGAGTTCGGCCGCTAGGTGGAGGGCGTTGACGACGCCGGTCACCACGTCCTGGGTGGTGGGGGATTTGCAGACGTAAGACTCGCCCGAGGGGGCGCGCAGCCAAAGGTCCGTGAAGGTACCGCCGACGTCGGTGCCGACGGTCCAGCCGTTAGTTCGTTCTTCAGTGCTAGTGGTCACAATGCTTCACTTTCAGAGATTGTCGTGCACCCAGTCGGCGATGAATGAGGTGGCGATGGTTTTGTTGTCTGCGCTTGCGTGTGCGGCGCCGCCTTCGTCCGCGGTGAACAGCTTGAACTCCCGCTTGGGACTGTTGATGGCGGCCGCATACTGGGCGTTCGCGTATTCGAGGGGGATCTGCGTGTCGAGCTCGCCGTGGGTGATCAGGTAGGGGACGGTGATTTGCTCGACGACGCCGACCAGGCTCATGTCGGGCGCGAAGTCCATGAACTCCTCGAGGGTCTCCTTACCGAAGACCCATTGAACGTGGTCCCAGTAGTGCGGGACGGGGCGGTCGCCTTCGTTGGCGAGACGGCGCTTCTGCAGCTCGCCCCAGTTGTAGTTGGCACCCCACGAGGCGCACAGGCTGAAGCGCTTTTCAAAGGCTGCGGCGCGTGGGGCGTAGTAGCCGCCGAGGGACCAGCCCATGATTCCGATGCGCTTCGGATCGATGTCCCCGCGTGCCTCCAGATAGTCAACGACCGGACCGGCCCAGCGTTCGCTGTTGTGGTATCCGGTCAGTCCGCGGCCGCGCAGCGACTCGCCGGTGCCCGGCTGGTCCACGATCAGCGTGGAGATGCCCCGGCGGGCGAATTCCCGGGCGATGCCGGAACGGTAATCCATCTCCTTGATGCTGTCCAGGCCGTTGCAGAAGACCATCACGGGGGCGGGACCATTGATCCCTTCGGCCCGGGAGAACAGGGCCGGGAGTGTGGTCCCCTCGTAGGGAACTTCGACGCGTTCGCAGTTCTCCTGGCCATGGGTGATGGCCTTGCCGAAGATTTCCAGGCCCTTCCGGTACACCTCGTGGCGGGGTTCGAAGTGCCGGCTCTGCATGCGCTCAGCGGTCAGGTAATACAGCGAGGCCCGGGCATACTTGGCCCCTGCCGTGAGCTCGTGGCCGGCGGCAAGGTCCTCGTCGGCGTACCGCACCAGCTTGTCCGCCATCGCGCACCATGCTGCGAAGAACTGCTCGGTCCCGGCGTCCTCGCCGTTGCGGGAGGCCTCTAGCAGGGGGCGGCAGATCTGGTCGACTTCCCCGATGTGACCGCCCGTGTTCAGGACGATATTGACGGAGAGGTTCCAGACGTAGTTGTCCGGAAAGTATTTGAACACCGGTGTTCCCTTTCGTGTTGTTGCGTGGCTGGTGAGTGGGCTAGACGGGGGAGGGGGTCCACAGGCCGAGGTCCGGGTCGTTGAACATGGCCGGAATCATCTGCTCCGTGACGAGGCCGCCGGTTCCCCACTGGTCCTGGGACTCGGGTGTTGTCTCGAAGCGGCGGGGTACCCACGCTTCTTCGTCCTCGATCTTTTCCAGCTCGGTGGTGTACTCCACGACGTTGCCCTGCGGATCCAGGAAGTAGGTGAAGGTGTTATCGCCCGCCCCGTGGCGGCCCGGACCCCACAGCGGGTCCCGGCCGGAACGGATCAGACGTCCGGAAGCACGCATGTACTCGTCGATGCCGCGCATCTCGAAGGACAGGTGGTTCAGGGAGGTGTGGGGTCCCTGGCTGATGGCCAGGATGTGGTGCTGCTCGCCGGAGCGCATGAAGCACATGAGGTCCTCGAGCCAGTCGGAGAGGGCAAAGCCCAGCGTGTTCTCGTAGAACGCCTTGGTGGCCTTGACGTTGGTGGAGTTGAAGACGACGTGGCTCAGCTTCTGCGGAATGGATTCGCGTTCCTCGAGCAGGCGGTGCGGGCGCTGTTCGACGTCGGAGGAGACCTCGATGAGCCGGCCGTCGATGTCAAAGAACCGGACGCCGTAACCGCCGCCGGGGGTGTCCAGGGTGCCCGGCTGGCGGTCAAGTTTGTAGCCGTTGGCCAGTACCCGCTCGGCGACGGCGTCGACGTCTTCGGCGGACGCGGCGCCGAACGCCACGAGGTCCAGCCGCTTGGACGTGTCCTTGCGGATCCGCACGATGTAGTTTTCCGGGTCAGCGGGGGTGGCGAAGAAGGCCACATTGCCGTCGTCGGCGACTTCCTGCAGGCCCCACGTGTTCTTGTAGAACTCCGCGGCCTTCTGGTAATCGGGCACGGCCAGGCCAACGTGCCGAAGATGTGTGATGGGGCGGAAACGCTCAGTCATGTCCGAACTCCTGGGATAGGTCTCGCTTTTAAATGTGGTGGGCAACACATGGCGACTCTAAGGACTTCGGCGTCGGCAACGGAAACAATCATTGGCGATCTATTGCATCGATAAGAATGATGAGTCTTCTGTACTCAGTCATTGATTTGAGTGGTTGAAGACATCAGAACTAATTGTTTCCCCCGATGTGATGGGGTTCATATCCTCGAAGTGGCCAGTGGATCAAAGACGTTGAGATTGGCCCCTGATATCGAAGGGACGTAAACCCATGAGCCTTACCCAGAGCACCGTGCCGGCTGTGGCCGGAAGTGACCTTGACGCGATCCTCGACAGAGTCGAGGCCGCCCTGGAACAAGACCTCGTACCGGCGGAAATTTTCAATGACGAGACCATCTTCCGCGCCGAGGTGCACCGCATCTTTACCCGCAACTGGGTCTTCGTTGCCCATGAAAGCGAGATCCCGAAGGCCGGCGACTTCGTCCAGCGCCGGATCGGCACGGACCCCGTCATCGTGACGCGCGATGGCACCGGCGGCATCAACGTGCTGTCCAACTTCTGCCGCCACCGCGGAACACAGGTGTGCCAGACGGACAGCGGCAACGCCCGCTTCTTCAAATGCCCCTACCACGGGTGGACCTACAACAACGCTGGTGAACTGATAGGGACCCCGCATCAGCAGGATGCCTATGGCGAACGGCTGGATCCCCAGGACTGGAGCCTGATGCGGGCTCCGAAGGTGGAAACCCGTCAAGGCTTCATCTTTGCCACGCTCTCCGAGGACGTGCCGTCCCTGGACGAATACCTCGGCGGTGCCGGCTGGATGCTGGACGCCATTACGGGGCTGCACCCTGCAGGGATGCGCGTGGCCGGACCGCCGGACCGCTACAAGGTCAAGGCAGACTGGAAAACCGCCGCCGAGAACTTCTCCGGCGACGTTTACCATATTGACTCGCTGCACTGGAGTACCGAGGAGATCCACGTTTCCCAGGGCCTGCAGAACTCCTGCGAAATCGGCCGCGCTTACGAGTTCGGCAACGGCCACAACTTCATGGGCCACGCCTGGACCAAAGCCATCCACCCCGGCTACGTCCTCTGGGGCTACCCCCCGGAGGTCACCTCCCAGTTCGACCTGTCGGAGCTCGATGAGGCTCAAATGCACATGGTCACGCACGAACCGCCCACCGTCGGCACCATCTTCCCGAACCTGAGCTTCATCCGCTTCAACACGCCCGCGGTTCCCGGCGGCCCGATGACCGTGGTCACCAGCTTCCGCCAGTGGCAGCCGATCGGCCCGGGCGAGATCGAGCTCTGGAGCTGGCAGTTCGTCTGGGACTTCATGTCCGAGGAGGACGTGCAGGAAGCCTACGTCACCGGGCAGTTCGTCTTCGGTTCCGGCGGCATCTTCGAACAGGACGACACCGTCGCCTGGGAAGGCATCCCACGCGCCGCGGAAAGCGCCTGGATGCGCAAGACCGGCCTCGCCTTCAACTTTCAGATGGGCAACAAGAGCGAAGTGGACCAATCCCCGAACCCGGATTGGACCGGTCCGGGTATCCAGCGCCAGACAGGCTACGGCGAACACACCCAGCTCGCCTTCTACCGCCACTGGCTCGAGGTCATGCGCGCCGACGCCGATACCAGCCCCGCAGGCTCCGCCTCGGAAGGGAAGTAAGACCATGACGCAGTTAGATCTTGGCGGCGCTGAAGCCGTTACCGACCTTGCTCCCGATGGTTCGGTCGAGCCTGGGGTTCGGTCCGCCGTCGCGCAGTTCCTCGGCCTTGAGGCCAGGCTCCTTGACGAGGGCCGGGAAGAGGACTGGTACGCGCTGCTCGACGAGGAACTCATCTACTCTGTGCCCGTCCGCGAGTCCCGCGAGCCCAGGGACACCGAGGTCACTCCCGGCGCCTACCGGATCCGGGACACCAGGGCACACATCCGCACCAGAATTGACCGTCTCAGCACCGGCATCGCCTACTCGGAAGTCCCGCCGTCGCGCACCATGCGGATGGTGGGCAGCATCGAAGTCCGGCACACAGACCGGCCCGACGTTCTCGCCGTGGCCAGCGCTTTGCTTCTGTACCGCCAGAGGGGCATCGACCCTCACTTCGACCTCATTCCAGCACGCCGTGAGGACCTCATCAGGCTGACGTCCGACGGCCCGCGGCTGCTCTCCCGCGTGGTCCTCCTGACCGAAACCAGCCTGGCCACACCGAACCTGGGATTGTTCCTGTGAGCACAGAAACGGACACCCAGATGACAACAACCCCCGTCAGTCTGAACACCGGCCGCTGCCTGGCCTACGGGACCTGCGTGAGCATCCTGCCGGAAGTATTCGACCTCCCCAAGGGAAGCAAAACGGCGGTGCTCCTCAAAGACGCCGTCGATGAGGACCAGCGGGAAGACCTCGTGGAAGCCGTCCGCAGCTGCCCCGCGCGGGCCATCATGATCTCCGCCAAGGAATGACCATGGCCGCGAAACTGGAACGAATCGTCATCGCGGGCGCATCGGTGGCTGGACTGGCCGCCGCCGACGCGCTCCGCGAAGGCGGATTCGACGGGACCGTGACAATCCTCAGCGACGAACGGCACACCCCCTACGACCGCCCTCCCTTGTCCAAATCGATGCTGTTGGCCGGACACGGAAGCGAGTCCGCGGCGCAGGCCCTGCGTCCGCACGGGCACTACGAAGAACAACGGCTGGACCTGCGGATCGGGGACGCTGCTGTCGGCCTGGACATTGACCGGCGCAACGTCGTCACATCCAACGGTGATGTGCTGCCGTACGACGCCCTGGTGATTGCCTGCGGCAGCCGGCCGAGGACCATGCTGACGGACGAAGGGACGGAACTGCCAACCCTACGCACCCCAGGTGACTTGGCAGCCCTGCGCACGGCCGCCGCCCAGTACCGCAGGATCACGGTCATCGGATCCGGCTTCATCGGCCTCGAAGTTGCCGCCAGCCTGCGCGAACGTGGCCTGGACGTGACCGTGATTGGAGCCACCCCGCTCCCGCTGGACAGAATCATGGGCCCGGAAGTCGCCGGGCTGATACGCGGCTTACACACGGACAGGGGCGTCCACCTCTTCGCTGACACCGGGGTAGAGTCCATCTCCGGTGTGCCGGGAGACTTCACTCTCCGCCTCTCTGACGGGACAACCCACTCCACCGAGTACGTGATCGCCGGGATCGGCGTAGTACCCAACACTGAATGGCTTCTCGGCTCAGGGGTGGCGCTGGACGCCGGCGTCCTCTGTGATGCGACCGGACGAACCAACGTGCCGGACGTGTATGCCGCCGGCGACGTTGCCCACTTCGAGCATCCGCTGCTGGGCGGTCGGGTCCGGGTGGAGCACTGGACGAACGCGCTGGAACAAGGCCGGCACGTCGCCGGAAACATCCTGACAAACGGCTCCGCGGACTACGCGGCTGTGCCGTATTTCTGGACCGACCAGTACGAGCGAAAATTTCAGTCCTATGGCCGGCGCCAGCCCGGAGACGAGCTGTTCCTCGCGGAGGGCTCGCTCGAAGACGAGGCATTCCTGGTCCTCTACGGCTCGGCGGACGGCTTCCATTGCGCCATCTCCTGCGGGCTGCCCAGGGCACTGCGCGCCTATCGGAAGCTGCTCGAACGCGGCGGAAGCTGGACGGAGGCCCGGGCACTGGCCACCGGCCGGAACCAGCCTGCAACCACCTGATCCCCGATTTCACACTTATTCACAAACTCTAAGGAGAACAAATGCAGTTGCTTGAAGGGGACGTCGTCCTCGTTACCGGCGGAGGTTCAGGCCTCGGCCTCGGAGTCGCCCGCCATTGCATGGCCGAAGGCGCACGCCTGGCCATCCTGGAAATATCGCAGGAAAAAGTCGATGCACTCCGTGCCGAGTTCGGCGACGACGTGCTGGTCCTTCAGGGCGATGTCCGCAACATCCCGGACCTCGAAGCCACCAAAGCGGCAATCCTGGAACGCTACGGGAAACTCAACGCCCTGATCGGAACCCAGGGCATCTTTGACGGGAACATCCCGCTGGCCGAAACGCCGCTGGAACGCATCGACTCGCTCTTCGACGAACTGTTCCACATCAACGTCAAGGGGTACATCCTCGCCGCCAAGGTCTTCATCGACGTCCTGGAGGAGAACGACGGCGCCATCGTCCTGACCGCCTCCACCGCCGCTTACGCAGCGGACGGCGGCGGACTGTTCTACTCCGCCAGCAAGGGCGCCGTGCGCAGCATCATCAACCAGCTCGCCTTCGAATTCGCCCCGCGCGTCCGCGTCAACGGAGTCGCCCCTTCCGGGATCGCCAACAGCCAGCTGCAAGGACCAAAGGCCCTGGGCCTGGAGCACCAGAAGCAATCGGACATCCCCAAGGAAGCCTTCCTGTCCCAGTTCAAGACGCTGATGCCGCTGCAGCAGCTGCCCACCCCCGAGGATCACGGGCACCTCTACGCATTCCTCGCGTCCCGGCACAACAACATCATGACGGGCCAGACCGTCGTCGCAGATCAGGGCTTGTTCAACCGCGCTGTCCTCAGCCAGAAGTAGCACCCTGACACAGGGGAGGGCCGCCACCGTACGGAGGCGGCCCTCCGTTCCCTCCTCGAAGATCCGGATCACCATGTCACAAAATTCTGCTGCCCCGGAGTTCCGCTCCGGCTGGCGCGGCCTCACCGCGGCCACCGTCGGTTCCGCTGTTGGCGTCACCTCCCTGCTGTTCTACAGCCAGGGATCCTTGACCCTCGCACTTCAAAAGGAATTCGGGTGGAACCGTGCGGACATCTCCGCCGCGTACCTTTTCACCACCCTTGCCCTCACCCTCGCGACCCTGCCCTTGGGCTGGCTGCTCGACCGGTTCGGGCCCCGTGCGGTGGCTCTGGTCTCGGCGCCCGGACTAACTGTGGTCCTGGCGCTCCTGAGCCAGTTCAGCGGCCCGATCCTTCAGTTCTACGGTATCTACGCCCTCGCCGGCCTGCTGGGTGCCGGCACCACCTCCGTGGTCTACACCAAGGTGGTGAGCGCACGTTTCTTCAAACGGCGCGGCCTGGCACTGGGCATCACCCTGTCCGGGATCGGTGCCGGGGCCCTTGCCCTGCCCCCGCTGGTCACATCATTCGTCCAGGCATCCGGGTGGCGTTCCGGGTTCCTGGCCCTGACGGTGCTCTCGCTGGTGGCAATTCCGTTCATTCTCTGGGGGATTAAACGGCCGACAGAAGCAGGAACCGAGGCCGCCGAAGCGCTGGGCATGGACCGAAAAGCCGCCCTGACCTCGCGGCCGTTCTGGACCATCGTCACCGGCTTCATCTTCGTCGGCATCGCCGTGCCTGCCGTCATTCCGCACATGGTTCCCATGCTGGCCGACACCGGGGTAAACCCGGCCACGGCCGCGAGCATCGCCTCCCTGATAGGTGTTGGCGTCATCATCGGCCGCCTGTCCATCGGTTTCTTCGTCGACAGGTTTTTCGCACCATATGTTGCCGCCCCGCTGTTCCTCATCACCGCCCTGGGGTGCCTCCTGCTGGCCTGGGGCGGGGCGGGCATCGCCCCGGCTGCGGCCCTGATGATCGGTGTTTCCTTCGGGGCTGAAGCGGACCTCATCGCATTCCTCTGCGCCAACTACTTCGGGCTGAAAAACTACGGCTTCATCTACGGGGCGATCTACGCCGTTTTCGGCCTCGCGATCTCCGTAGGTCCCATCCTTGCCGGTCGCGTATTTGACACCACAGGCTCCTACTCACTGGCACTGATTGGGGTTGCAGTGCTCCTGGTATTGGGCTGCGCTACGTTGCTCACCCTGCCCCGATACGGCGAAAAACAGCAGCCGAAGGCAGCCGACGACGACAGCCGGGACCAGACAGAAAACCTGGACTCGGCAGCCATCTGAAACTCGAAACCATTAAGGACACTCCACATGAGACTTGCGACGCTGCGCACCGGCACGGGCACCACAGCTGCCCGGCAGGACGGCGACACCTACACTGAGATTCCCGGCTTCGCGGACGTGGGCGAGCTGCGGCGTACTGCCGACTGGCATGCACAGGCGGCCGCAGCCACCGGTGCCGTGCACCCACTCGAGGGCACCGAGCTGGCCCCGGTAATCCCCGTCCCCGGCAAGATCATCTGCGTGGGGCTGAACTACAAGACCCACATCCTGGAAATGGGACGAGACCTCCCTGAGTATCCGACCCTGTTCTCCAAGTACACCCAAACACTCATCGGCCCCACGGATGAGATCGAGCTCCCCGGCGAAGACACCGCCATCGATTGGGAAGCCGAACTGGCTGTTATCGTCGGCAAGCGCGGGCGACGCATTCCTGCGGAAGAAGCAGGAAATCACATCGCCGGCTATTCGATATGCAACGACGTATCCATGCGCACCTGGCAATTCCGGACCAAGGAGTGGCTTCAGGGGAAAAACTGGGAGCGGTCAACACCCTTGGGACCGGTCCTGGTGACCACAGATGAATGGCAGCCGGGCGGGAGCATCCGCACTCTCATCGACGGGGAAACCATGCAAGAGGCCTCCACCGGCGATCTCGTCCACGGCCCCGAATTCCTGATCTCCTACATCTCGACCATGATCACTCTGGACCCGGGGGACGTCATCATCACCGGCACACCAGGAGGCGTCGGACACGCCCGGAAACCGCAGCGCTATCTCACCCACGGACAGCTATTGGAAACCACCATTGAGGGCATCGGGATCCTTTCGAACCGTGTCGGCGCCGAAGTGAACGGACACTGAGGAGCCCTCGGGGCAGCCCCCGAGAGCATCGGTTCCAACGACCAAGCAATGAAGGAGCAGGACGCATGATGACCACCGAAGACCTCTCCATCGCGGTCCGGGTAACTGACCGGGCCAGCATGGAACACCAGCTCGACGAGGCCATAAGTATTGCCAGAGCGACGGCAACGCTTGAAGGACGGCGAGGCATTCTTGTCACGCGGTTTGGCATCGATTCCTTCAGTGTCGCCCTCAGCAACGAGGCCCTGCCAAATCTTTGTCACCAAAGGCTTTCCCCTGCTCACGCCGGGATTCGCCAAGTGGCAACAGGCCTAATCCTCGACCCCGATGGAACGTGGATGATCGCGCTCAACCCGTCGCTGCAAGACGTTTAGATGAAGCGAGGCAGGGTGAAAATTGCGTCCCTAATAGGCAACAGGCAGGTGCCGAAACTCTCCGTCTGTTCGGATTGCGGGCATGCTGTGGTTATGGGGTCAGAGATGAACTTGTATTGGCTGGGCGCCCTT
The DNA here is from genome assembly GCF_056680215.1 of Arthrobacter sp. BF1. NCBI lineage: Bacteria > Bacillati > Actinomycetota > Actinomycetes > Micrococcales > Micrococcaceae > Arthrobacter > Arthrobacter sp. BF1. Next base: position 3,965,232 of record NZ_CM155271.1, on the reverse strand, counting down.
GCAGGCGTTCTGCCGATACCCGGCGCATGTCTACATAGTGAAGCCAAGGAAGCTCCTTGTGGATGTTCTGCAGGTGACCATTGGCACTAGCCTTGGCTCCTAAACAACACTTACCCAGGCTTCCCTCTCGGACGACCGTCACCGCCCCGATAACGAGCCCTATGTTCCATCCCGCGCCCCATACAGGGTTCATTTCGAAATCCAATAAAGGAGTTAGAGCGATGTTCACTGGCTTGAGCGCTTTTCCCCTAACCCCGCTGGCACACGATACGGTCAACGAGGCCTCGTTTATCCGGTTGGTAGAAAGGCTTAGCGAGGCCAAGGTCGACTCCATCACGGCCCTCGGTTCCACCGGTTCCTACGCGTACCTGAGCAGTGATGAGCGAAGCCGAGTTGCGCGTCTGGCTGTGCAGCATGCCGGCGGCACTCCAGTGATAATTGGCATCGGGGCACTCCGGACCTCGCAGGTCCTGACGAACGCGGAGAACGCCGAGCAGGCGGGAGCGTCGGCGCTGCTGCTGGCGCCGATGACGTACCAGCCCCTCACTGATGATGATGTCTTTGAACTTTTTCGGACAGTCGCTGTCCGGTCGTCACTGCCCATCGTCGTCTATGACAATCCTGGCACCACGCACTTCACTTTCAGCACCGGCCTTTATGAACGCATTGCCGAACTGCCCGGCATCGCCTCCATCAAAATCCCAGGGGTTCCAACTGACCCGCAGCAGGCTCGGGACCGGGTCGAAGAAATCCGGGCGGTTGTTCCCCAATACGTGACCATCGGAGTCTCCGGAGACGCCCATGCCGCCGCCGGCCTGGCAGCGGGCTGCGATGCTTGGTACTCGGTCATCGGCGGCACCCTGCCCGCCCTGGCCATGGGGATCACGCGGGCGGCGCAGGAACGCAGGTTTTCGGACGCGGTGAGCGAATCCGAGCGCCTTGCACCACTATGGAAGCTGTTCGCCGAGTTCGGTGGGAGTATTCGTGTGGTTGCGGCCATCGCCGAACACATGATGTTGGCACCCAATGCCTGCCTGCCGCTGCCGATCCAGGGATTGACCAAGGACCAGCGACACCGTGTTGCCGAGGTCATCGATGCGCTCGGCCTCCACTGGTAATATCGGCTCCGGCCTCCGTAGTTCACAAGGAAAGCAAAACTCTTTCTTACCTGCGAACACGCTAAATTCTTCAGGAAACAGGAGTTTTCGCAACCACTTCTACTCCCGTGCCCTGAACGCCGATATCCGGCCTTCCGTCAAGCAATCGCGTTCCCACCTGAGCAGTAAACAACCGCGAAGGCAGGGGAGGGTTGCACGCCGGCTTGGCGTGGCGCAGGTACTGGTAGGCAGTCTGCCGGCTGATCCCGTAATCACGGGCAAGGACGGCTTTCGGAACACCATTGCCCCGCGCGCTGAACCGGCTCGTTTGACTGAAGGCCCTGGTTTTGCGCAGACCGCGTCAGAGCTTTGATAGAAAGGACACTATGGAACTGGACGATCTCCTTAGGGCGCTGAATGCCGGACACACCATCAGCGGGGACTCGCCGTTGCATGCGGTCATGCACCGGGTCAGCCAGGATGCCCTGCGGATCACGGGCGAACTCAACGATGGATATCAGGAGCCTGCTCGGGTGCGGGAGCTGTTAGCTCAGCTGACGGGCAAGCCAGTTGAGGAATCCGTGACGGTTTTCCCGCCCTTCTACTCCGACTTTGGGAAGAACATCACCCTCGGTGAGCGCGTCTTCATCAATTCCGGGTGCAAGTTTCAGGACCAGGGCGGGGTGGTCATCGGGGATGACTGCCTGATCGGTCATAACACGGTGATTGCCACGCTAAACCATGACCTGGCGCCGAGCCGTCGCGCGGACATGCATCCTGCCCCTGTCGTCATCGGCCGCAATGTGTGGATCGGATCGAATGCCACAATTTTGCCGGGTGTGACAATTGGTGATGATGCAGTCGTGGCGGCTGCGTCCGTGGTCACGAAGGACGTACCGGCAAAGTCCATTGTTGTAGGCTCGCCTGCACGCGTAGTGCGCTCACTGACCAACTGACCCGTGCTGGTATCACCAGCGCCTGGGCAGGAGCATCACGAGAACTCCCAGGTTTTATCCACGTCGAATCCTTGAGGCTGCGACCGGAGCGGCATTCATCGTTGTGTCGAGTTAACTGAACGCCTGCGGTGGTCGATGACGGAGAACCGCCACCCAGATACCAAAGACGTCCGCAGGCCTGTGAAAATGGCTGGCATGGACAAATTTGAAGCCGGGACCGGGGTTGGACAGGACTCGGTCCTGGAGGTTCAGGTGGAGCTGGTCGACAGCGAGCCTGAGATTTGGCGTCGAATCGAGTTCCGGGGCTCCGTGGCTTTGAGCCAGGTCCATCAGGTCCTCCAGGCAGCCTTTGCCTGGGAAGACGCGCACCTGCACAGCTTTGTTGCATGCGACCCGTTCGCACCGCTGCGGCCGGTCGACGGCGATATTCCCGGGGTCCTGCAGTGGCTTCCAGGGCAGGAGTGTGAAGAACCGGGCGACAGGCCCGAGGAGGATTGCTCCCTGGGTCAGCTGCTCGCGCTGGGATCGGGCGGAGCGTTCTACGAGTACGACTTCGATGACAGCTGGCTGCACCGGCTCGAGCCGGTTTCACGCCGGCCCGCGGACGAAAACAGTCCGCCGGCCCGGTTGATTACGGCGCCCGGCGCGGCCCGCTGGAAGACTCGGGAGGTTCCCCCGGTTAGGAGGAGATTATGGATGCTGTGGTCGACCCGTCCCTTCCTGACCATGCCGAACATTCCGCATGGGTGGCCGACATAACCGGCTCCGATGAACCTTTTGATCCTGCCTTCCTGGACATTCGCGCTGTGAACCGGGCGCTGGCTGAGCGGTTCTGACCCCGGAGTCCGGGGGAGAATACGCCAACGAATGATGGAATGAAACAGCCCCTTTTGGAGGCACTCCCCCGCTTGTTTTAAAGGGCCGATATTGGACCTTCTGTCAGCCTGACCATGTCCGGATAAGCTTTTGCTTCCTGCCCATTAGGGTGACGGTGAGCGGTCCATGGCTGGGGTCAATTCGGGTTATCCAAGGCAGGAAATGGGAGCCGTTGGAGTAGCTCCCTGGCAGCAGTAGCGGTGGATAACCTACGAGAATTGTCCCCGGCTGTAGGCGGGCGGAGCGGACTCCTCGTTCGAAAGTAGATAGTTCCGGTTGTTCCGCGGACCAGAACAAGGGGCCGTGTATCAGCGTGGAGTTGCCGCTGTGAAAGGCTGCAGTTATGGAAAACTCATCTCGGGAACATGACCTCGTTCTCTACGGAGCGACGGGTTTCGTTGGCGGCCTGATCGCCGGCTACGTCGCTGAGCAAGCACCGGCCGGTACGCGAGTCGGGCTCGCTGGCCGGTCGAGGTCCACACTCGAAGCGGTTCGGTCGCAGTTACCGGTCGCGGCGCACGGATGGACCCTTATCGAAGCCGACTCGGAGGACGCGGACTCGATCGCCCCCCTGGCCGCGAACACGCGCGTGCTCTTCACAACCGTCGGTCCATACGCGAAACACGGACTACCCGTCGTCGACGCCTGCGCACGGGCCGGTACCCACTACGCCGACCTCGCGGGTGAGGTGTTATTCATCCGGGAGGCCATTGATCGCTACGACGCTCTGGCCAAGACTAGCGGGGCCAGGATCGTGCACTCCTGCGGTTACGACTCCGTGCCGTCCGACCTCGCGGTACTGCTGCTCCATCAGGCCGCAGAAGCCGATGACGCTGGCGGTCTGGTCGAGGTCCAACTCGTTGCTACGGCCAAGGCTGGCATCAGCGGAGGCACGCTCGAATCGATGCGCGGGCAGCTCGACGCGATGCGATCGAGCACCGCCCTGCGGTCATTAGCCGCGGACCCCTACGCTCTGAGCCCCGACCGCACACGGGAGCCGACGACACAACAACCTCCTGACGCCGGTCCCGTGCGCCGTTCCGATGACGGCACCTGGACCGCACCATTCATCATGGCCCCGTTCAACACTCGCATAGTGCGCCGAAGCAACGCATTGCAGGGCTGGGCCTACGGCCGCTCCCTTCAGTACGGAGAGGTGATGGGGGTGACCCCCGGACCGGCAGGAGCAGTCATCGCCAGGGCAGCGGCACTCGGGCTCCGGGCATTCACGGCAGCGATGGCGTTCCCGCCCACCCGGCGGGTGCTCGACCGCTGTCTTCCGGCACCAGGTACGGGTCCGAGCACCAGCGCACAGCGCGCGGGCTGGTTCCACTCCCAGGTAACCGCCCGCACCGAGAACGGGCACCGATACCAGGCGATTGCTGCCGGCCCCGGTGATCCCGGCTATGCCGCCACCGCCGTGATGGCAGGCGAGACTGCACTCGCTCTTGCCCTCGACGGCGACCGGCTGCCGACCGCCAAAGGATCCCTGACACCGGCAACTGCACTCGGCAACGTGCTTATACAACGACTCCGCACGGCCGGCCACACTTACCAAGTAACCAAACTCGCCTGAACCCAGGTCCTGCACTCAACGGCGCAGGCAGGGGAGCGTGGCTCACTCCACCTTGGCCTGGCGCAGGTACTGGTAGACCGTTTCCCTGCTGATCCCGTAGTCGCGGGCAAGGACGGCTTTCGGGACACCGTCGCCGGCCCGCTGGACCAGTTCAGCCGCTCGTTCCGGCGTGAGGAACTTTTTCCGCCCTTTGTAGGCGCCGCGCTGTTTGGCCAAGGCAATGCCTTCTCTTTGGCGTTCCCTGATAAGGGAGCGTTCGAATTCGGCGAAGGCGCCCATAACGGAGAGCATGAGGTTGGCCATGGGGGAGTCCTCGCCGGTGAAGACCAGACTCTCTTTGACAAACTCCACCCGCACGCCTTTGCGTGTCAGTCCCTGGACCAGAGCACGCAGGTCATCCAGGTTCCGGGCGAGCCGGTCCATGCTGTGCACGACGACAGTGTCGCCGTCGCGGGCGAACTGCAGCAGTTCGGTGAGCTGCGGGCGGGCGGTGTCCCGACCGGAGGCCTTGTCGGTGAAGACCGGTCCATAAGCTGGCCTTCGAGCTGGCATTTCTCGTTCTGTTCAAGTGTGCTCATACGCACGTACCCGATCCGCTGTTCAGTCACCGGTGCCTCCAAGCTAATCCTGTCAGGTTGAGTTCGAGGCCCCTGTCAGAAGCAAGTCAAGGCATGCCGCCCCGGTCCGTCAGGTTTGGGTGTGCCTCACTATGACATCCCAGGGCAAAAGCGTGATGCGTGCGTCGGCGCGGCGGAAACCTCAGAAGTCCATGACGACGTGGAAGTGTTCGGGCGATTGGCCGACTATGGCAGCGGCTGCGGAGCGGACCGCGTGCGGGATATCTTCCAACGCCCGCGCCTCGGCAGTCAGTTCCGGCATCTGCACTGCCTTGACCGTGAAAAGCCCGTCGGTGGCACTGGAGATGTAAACGTTCAACTCCAAGCGTTCCACCCTCCCATGACCCATAGACCAGAAACGCTATCGTGCATGCGAAGTACCCGCAGGTAACCGCTGGTGGAGTGAAGTAGTTCTTGCTGCTTTGAGTGGAGCATACACCTCAGGATGTACTCAGCCACCCGCCGTTGTGGACAGGACCACGCTTTTAATAGGACGCTCAGCACGTTCGACGGTCGACGGGCACTTCGATTGCCTCATCGTCGTCGAGCTCAGCGCGCAACCTTGCAAGGTCCGTGGGATTTATGAGGAGTTGTTCAGGGCCATTAAGTTGGGTCACTTATATTCCTTCCGGTGGCCCAGTCGTTGATCACAGGCCGCATGGATGCCCCCCGTGTCTCTAGAAGGCGGCGCCCCATTCCCCGGCACAGTTTTTCCGCAGGATTCGATCAAGGGGTGATCAGTTTCAGCTCATGGCCTCTACGATCGTGCTTGTGCCGCCCGGTGCACCTGGCCGGCAGCGAACTTAGCTGCCACGACGATTCTGGGGATCGATAGCCTTGCTCAAATCCATAAAGACGCACCTCGCGGTCGTTGCCGCTGGACTGGGCCTGGCTCTGGCCATGACTGTGGTTCAACCCGCGGCCGCGCAGGCGGCGGCGGCCCAGATTTCCCTGAGTCCCGCCACGGGACCTGCGGGATCCTCCATCACGGTGACCGGCAGCGGCTTCAAAGCTTCCACGACCGGAACCGTGATCATAGGATCTGTTACCTTCCCGTTGAAGACGACGTCGGCCGGTGCGTTCAGCGCCTCGGCCACGATCCCGACGGCGGCCACCGGCAAGGTCACGGTGACTGCCAAGACGTCCTCCGTCCAGGCCTCGGCCGTGTTCACGGTGACGGTGCCGGCCCCGACGGTGCCGTCGATCAGTACAGCCAGGCTCCGGTTCGGCGTAGCCACCGCCGGTGGGCCACTGGCCGGCAGCGAGCTCGATGAGGTCTCTGTTCTCGCCGGTGAAGCGCCGTCCAGTGTGTTGTTCTATGAGGACTTCGCGCAGCCCGCACCCATCACCGAGATGAACGCCGTCCGCGCACGCGGCGCCGTGCCGCTGGTCACCTGGGAGCCGTGGCTGTGGGGAGGGGGAGTAAACCAACCGGCCTACAGCCTGAACAGGATCACCGCCGGCGATTTCGATGCGCACATCATTCAGTGGGGTCAGGCGCTGGCCTCTTGGGGTTACCCCGTCCAGCTGCGGTTTGCCCACGAGATGAATGGCGACTGGTATCCGTGGGCTGAAAGCGTCAACGGCAACCAGCCCGGGGACTATGTCCAGGCCTGGCGGCACGTTCACGACCTTGTCGCGGCACAAGGGGCCAGCAATGTTTCGTGGGTGTGGAGCCCCAACGTTCCTTACTATGGGTCCACCGACCTGGCCGGGTTGTATCCCGGGGCAGGGTACGTGGACGTCGTGGCCCTGGATGGGTACAACTGGGGAACCTCCGCCTCCTGGAGCGGCTGGATCTCCCCGCAGGACCTCTTCGCGCCGGGCATCGCCCAGCTTCGGTCCCTTGCCCCCGGGGTACCGATCCTCATTGCTGAGACGGCTTCGAGTGAAGCCGGAGGTGACAAGGCTGCCTGGAACACCGCGCTGGTGTCCTACCTTGCCGCCCAGCCCGATGTGATCGGGTTCGTGTGGTTCCACATGCAAAAGGAAACGGACTGGAGGATCAACAGCAGCACCACCTCCGCCACAGCGTTCAAGAACGCCCTGCAGGCCCGACGCACGTCCTAATCGCCCATTCGGGCCATCCGCGGCTGGCCCGGCTGTGATTCCGGGCCGGGCCAGCAGCGCCGTCGCGGCCCAGAAAGAGGTAGTCAGCGGTCTTCAGGACAAGCTTGGTTCAGTCCAGAGTCAGATCAAGGCTATTGACGGCAGCATCGCGCTGGGCGGCTGCGCGGTTTAGCTAGTAAAGGGAAGACGGAGGAGCCCGGCCGCATGGCCGGGCTCCTCCGTGCCTTGGAGCGTTTTGCGACGGGCCTTAGCCGGCCAGCGCCTTCACCACTTCCTTCGCCACGTCCTCGCTGGACTGCGGATTCTGGCCTGTGATGAGGTTGCGGTCGCGCACCACGTTGGAACTCCACGCAGCCGCATTCTCAATGACGGCGCCCTTGGCCTTGAGCGCATCCTCGACCAGCCACGGGGTGTTCTCCCCGGTGCCCCCGTTCAGTTCCTCTTCGTTGGTGAAAACGGTGAGGCGGCGGCCCGCAAAAGCGAAGGAGCCGTCGTCGAGCCTTGCGCTGAGCAAGCCTGCGGGACCGTGGCAGAAGGGCGCAATAACCTTTCCGGCACTGTCGGCAGCAACAAGCAGGCGGCCAAGGTCGGCGTCCTTGTACAGATCGGCCATCGGGCCGTGACCGCCGGGCATCACCACGGCCTCGTAGGCATTAATGTCGACGTCGGCCAGCACCAGCGGTGCCGAGAGTTCGGCGTCGATGTTGGCCAGGTACTCACGGAAACCGTCCGCTCGTTCCTGGCCGCCTGCGGACTCAGGTGCCAGGCTGACCTGGTCCACGGTGGGCTTCACCCCGCCCGGTGTGGCGATGTGGACCGTGTGTCCGGCATCCCGCAACACCCGGTGCGAGACAACGAGTTCCTCCGCCCAGTAGCCGGTGGGATGTTCGCTGCCGTCCTTCATGGTCAGCGAGTCAGCGGCCGAAACGACCATCAAAATGATTGCCACGTTGTGGCTCCTCTCAGTGCCGGACTTCTCCGGCGGGTAGATTGCGGGATATGCAGCGCTCAGGCTTCGGCCGATGCCTTGGAAGCCGCGTCAAGCTCAGCGTAGGTTGCGTCGTCGATCCGGACCTGAGCTGCAGCCACGTTTTCTTCAAGGTGCTTCACCGATCCGGTGCCTGGGATCGGCATCATCACGGGGGAGCGGCGGAGCAGCCAGGCGAGTGCCACCTGCGAGGTGGTGGCACCGAGCCGCTTGGCCGCTTCATCCAGCGGGCCGCCGGGCTGCGCGAGTTCGCCGGCCGAGATGGGGGCCCACGGGATGAAACCGATGCCGTTCGCCTCCGCGTACTCGAGCACATCCTCCGAGCTGCGGTCCGTCAGGTTGTAGCGGTTCTGGACTGTGGAGACGGTGAAGTGTTTTCCGGCCGCTTCGAGTTCGGCCACACCCACCTGGGACAGGCCCACTGCCCTGACCTTGCCTTCATCCTGCAGTTCGCGGAGCACTCCGAACTGCTCGTCTGCGTCTACCTTCGGATCGATCCGGTGCAGTTGGAGCAGGTCCAGGGTGTCCACCTTCAGCTTCCGCAGGCTCAGTTCGGTCTGCTGGCGCAGGTATTCCGGCCGGCCCACCGGGATCCATTTGTTGGGGCCGGTCCGGGTGAAGCCCACCTTCGTGGCGATCTTCAGGCCCCCTGCGTAGGGGTGCAGGGCCTCGGCGATGATCTCTTCGCTGATGTTGGGTCCGTATGAATCGGCGGTGTCAATGAAGTCCACGCCGAGTTCGACGGCGCGGCGCACCACTGCGAGGGCAGCCTGGCGGTCTGCGGGTTCACCCCACACGCCGTCGCCTACGATGCGCATGGCACCAAAGCCGAGGCGGTGCACGGTTCCGAGGTCCTTGAGGTCGATGGTTGCGGACAGTTCCGTCTGGTTCGTGTCTAGGCTCATAGGGGCGGCAACTCCGTCAGCATGCTGAGTATTCCGTCACCGGATGAAATAACCCGCGCGCCGCCGTCGTTGTCGAGAGTGTGCCCGCCGTAACCCGGCGCGCCCACTCCTACGCAACGCATTTGAAAGGCCGGCACCGACGTGACGCTTCCCCTCTCCATCCTTGACCTGGCAACCATTGGCAAAGGCCAGACGGCGGCGGAAAGTTTCGCCGGGAGCGTGGCGATGGCGCAGCGGGCGGAGGAGCTCGGATACCGGCGGATCTGGTACGCCGAGCACCACAACATGTCCTCCATCGCTTCCTCCGCCACCAGTGTGCTGATCGCCCACGTGGCCGCTCACACCAGCACCATCAGGCTCGGGGCCGGCGGAATCATGCTGCCCAACCACTCGCCGCTGACCATCGCCGAGCAGTTCGGCACCCTTGAGACGCTGCACCCGGGCCGGATCGATCTTGGCCTGGGCCGCGCCCCCGGCAGCGACCAGAACACCCTGCGCGCGCTGCGCCGGGACCCGATGTCCGCCGACAGCTTCCCGCAGGACGTCCTGGAGCTGCAGGGCTACCTCACCGGCCCCACCCGCATCCAGGGCGTCGAGGCCACCCCCGGCAAGGGCGCCAACGTGCCGCTCTACATCCTGGGTTCGTCGCTGTTCGGCGCGCGGCTTGCCGCCCAGCTGGGGCTGCCGTATGCGTTCGCCTCGCACTTCGCCCCCAACGCACTGCAGGATGCCGTGGCGCTCTACCGCCGCGAATTCAAGCCGTCAGCCCAGCTCGACGCACCGCACGTCATCGCCGGCGTGAACGTGATCGCCGCCGACTCTGCTGCCGAGGCGCAGGAAGCGTTCCGGGCCACGCTGCGCGCGCGCGTCGGACTCTTCTTCGGCGGCGGACGCGAGTTCACCGACGACGAAGCGGACATGATCCTGGACTCCCCGCAGGGCCAGCATGTTTCGCAGATGGTGAAGTACTCGGCCATCGGCACCCCGGACGCGGTGATCGACTACCTTGACGGGTTCGCCAAGCACTCCGACGCCGACGAACTGATCGTGGCGCACCAGAACAGCGGCACCGAGGCCCGCATCCGCTCCGTCGAGCTGCTCGCCGAGGTTGCCGGGCTGGCCCGGGTCTAGTCGCGGCTAGGGCTGTACGGGGGGATCGACCTTAGGCGACGTCGGCCGGTGCCCCGCGGCTGCGGCATGAACATCGCCCTCGTCGTGGCCGGTCTTCTTTTTGCCGAACGGCAGTGCTTTGAGCAGCGGGCCCACGATAGCCATGACCAGGAGACCCCAGGCAAGCCCCAGGACGGCCGAGCACAGGGTGTTGACGAGCCAGGCCAGCGCGCCGCCCACAGCCGCGATCCCGGCGACAGGGGACTCGATGGCATGGACCAGGTCGTACGGGGCGTGCCAGCCGAGGTCGTGTGCTCCCTGCAGCATGATGTGGCCGCCAACCCACAGCATGGCGATCGTCCCGACCAGGGTGATCGCGGTCAGCACCGCTGGCATGCCCCTGACGAGCAGTTCGCCGGTTCGCTGGGAGCCTGCGGAGTCCTTGGCTGCCAGGTGCAGGCCGATGTCGTCCATCTTGACGATGAGGGCGACGGCGCCATAAACGAGCGCCGTGATCACCAGCGCTACGATGACCAGGATGAAGGCCCGGACCCACAGGGATTCGTGGGCCACTTCGTTCATCGAGATGACCATGATCTCGCAGGACAGGATGAAGTCGGTGGTGATGGCGCCCTTGGTGACCTTGGCCTCGGCCTCAGGCCCCCGGTCGACGGCCGGCGCGTCTTCTTCGGCCTCGTGGTGGCCGCGGAGCTTGTGCCAGACCTTCTCGGCGCCCTCGTAGCAGAGGTAGGTGCCGCCCGCCATGAGGATGAACGGGATGGCCCCCGGGATGAAGGCGCTGATGAGTAGCAGCGCCGGCAGGATGATCAGCAGCTTGTTTCGCAGCGAGCCCCAGAAGATCCTTTTGATCATGGGCAGTTCGCGGGACGGGTCAGCCCCGGACACGTACTGCGGGGTAACGGCGGCGTCGTCGATCACCACGCCGGCAGCCTTGGCCCCGGCCTTTGCGGCTCCGGCAGCGACGTCGTCCACCGAGGCGGCCGCTATGCGGGCCAGGGCTGCGATGTCGTCCAGCAGGGCGACAAGACCGCCGCTCACAGCCCGCCCCCGTGCTCGAATGCGGACGGCTGGGCATTGAAGCCTCGGTCGAGGCGTGTGAAATGCATGCTCGGAGTATATGGGCCCGGGCAGCTTGTCGAAAATGCCGGCGAATGGCACCGGAGTGGACCACGGTGCCAAGACGAGGCGCGGCCCCTCACAACTCAGACCCGGCAAGGTCATCGCCCGCAGCGACAAACCGCCGCTGGCGCCCGAAACCGAGGACGAAATCTCCGGGATCGTGCCCAACGTGGTGTTCCCGCCGCCATGAGCCCGGCCATGCTCGCCGTCACGTAGGGCACGTTCTTGGAAAGGACGACGGCGGCCTGCCGCGGGATGACGCGGGCGGCCCCGCTGTCGGGCCCAAAAGGCTGCTCTGCGTGATACGGCGCGAAGCGAGGCCAGCGGCGGAAGGGTGGCCCCGCCGTCGGACCTCATGCAATCGCAACTTGATGCCACCGCAACATCGTCGCGGCTAGGCGACCGCCTCTACGTTGCCGATGGCGGCCCGAAGCCGGGCCGCGGCGGTCTCGGGAGGGATGTCGGCGATGAACGCCCCCATCGCCGCTTCGGACCCGGCCAGGTACTTGAGCTTGTTCTCTTCCCGCCGGGGAGATGTCAGCTGCAGCATCAGCCGGACATCGTCCCGGTGGGCGTTGACGGGGGCCTGATGCCACGCGGAGATGTAGGGGGTCGGCGTCGAGTAGAGGGCATCAACGCCGCGCAGGAGCCGGCCGTACAGCCGGGAGAACTCGTCACGTTCCTCATCCGTGGTCGCGGCCAGGTCCGGGACGTGCCGGTGGGGGAGCATGTGCACTTCCAGCGGCCAGCGCGCGGCGAACGGGACGAACGCCGTCCAGTGCTCGCCCCTGAGCAGGACCCGCCCGGATTTCTGCTCGAAGCTGAGGATGTCCTCGAAGAGGGTGCCGCCGTACTCCCCGATCGTGCGGATCAGCTGGGCGGTGCGGGGGGTGATGTACGGGTAGGCGTAGATCTGGCCGTGCGGGTGGTGCAGCGTCACGCCGATCGCCTCGCCGCGGTTCTCGAAGGGAAAGACCTGCTCGACGCCGGGCAGCGCGGACAGTGCCTCCGTCCGGTCGGCCCAGGCCTCCACCACCGTCCGCATCCGGGACAGCGATACGCCGGCGAGGGAACCGGTGTGTTCGGGCGAGAAGCACACCACTTCGCAGCGGCCCACTGACTGCCGGCTGCGTCCGAGGCCGATCCGGGCCAGATCATCGAGGCCCTCCGGCGCTTCGGGGCCGGACAGCCCGGGACCAAACGATGGGGACTTGTTTTCGAAGACGGCAACGTCATAGAGGCTGGGGATTTCCGAGGGGTTGTCCGGCGACGCCGGGGCCAGCGGGTCCAGATGCGAGGGCGGAAGGACCACCCGGTTCTGCCGGGCGGCCGCGATCGAGATCCACTCGCCGGTCAGGACATCCTGGCGCATGGTGGCGGTGGGCGGCCGGACGGCCGGCTCGCGGAGGTCCGGTCCGCGTTCCGGCCCGAGAGTCGTGCCGGCGTCGTCGAAGTAGATGAGGTCCCGTCCGTCGGCGAGCTTGTAGGCACGCTTGGTGATCTGGTCCATGCTAGGAGTTCCTTGCGGGGCGGCCGCCGGGGGTGGCGTCATCGTTTATCCGGCGGACGGCCAGGAGCACACCGTGTTCGGGGTTGAGGACCGGCATCGGGAGGCCGGACGCCACCAGGAAACGGCCGGTGGCCTCGATGCCGGTGCTGAGCCACGCCGGCGGCACGGTCTGCATAAAAGCGTGTCTGTCGCCGGGCGCCGGGTAGACGGCCTCCACCCGGTAACGGGCGTCGGGGTGCAGCGCCGGCAGGCAGACCCGCCCGGGGATTTCGGCGAACGACGTCGCCACGGACACCAGCGCGTAGAGGGCTTCGCTGCCGTCCTGAGCGACCACACCGTGCAGCCGCAGCGCGGGATCGGGCTCGTCGGCGCGCACCATGCGGCCGCTGTGCAGCAGGGCACGGTACTTCTTGAACAGCGCGATGGCCTGGCCGAGCTCCTCACGCTCCGGGGCGTTGAGCTGCCGGAGGTCCCATTCAAGGCCGAAGTGGCCAAACATCGCGGTGACTGCCCGGAACGAGAGATCGTGGGTCCGCGCGGTGGTGTGGCTCGTGGTGGGGCCGATATGTGATCCGACGAGCTCCGGCGGCACCACCATTCCCGTCCAGCGCTGGATGGTCTGCCGTTCCAGGGCGTCGTTGCAGTCCGACCCCCAGACCCGGTCCGTGCGTTCCAGGATGCCGAGATCCACGCGGGCGCCCCCGGATGAGCAGCTTTCAATCTCGACCCCGGGGTGGGCCCTGCGCAGTTCGTCCAGGAGCCGGTAGACAGCCCGGGTCTGAGCATGGACGGAAGGCCGGCCGGCATGGCCCATCTCGGTCAGGTCCCGGTTTTGATCCCATTTGAGGTAGCTGATCCGGTTTTCCCGCAGGAGGGCATCGAGCCGGTCGAAAATGTACTGCCAGGCGTCGGGGTTGACCAGGTCCAGGACCTGCTGGTGCCGCCACCGTTCCGGCAGCCGGCCGTCCGTGCCGCCCGCTGGGTGCGCAGCGGGGCCGGCGATCCAGTCCGGGTGCGCCCGGGCGAGATCCGAGTCCTCGTTGATCATCTCCGGCTCCACCCACAGGCCAAACTCCATGCCGTGGCCGGTCACGGCGTCGATCAGCGGCGTGAGGCCGTCGGGCCAGAGCTGCTCATCGACGTACCAGTCGCCGAGGCCGGCGGTGTCGTTGCGCCGCCCGCGGAACCAGCCGTCGTCGAGCACATAGCGTTCAACGCCCAGGCCGGCGGCGGACCGGGCAAGTTCCAGCAGGGCCGGCAGCCGGTGGTCGAAATACACCGCCTCCCAGACGTTCAACACCACCGGCCGGGGTTTGCCCGATGCCGCGTTGGGGTGGTGCGGGCGGCCGCGGAACCAGCTGTAGAAAGCCTCGGTGATGCCGTCCAAACCGACGTCGGAGTAGGCGGCAAACAGCCAGGGGGTCTCATAGCGGGCGTTCGGGGCCAGGCTGATTTCGGCCGATCCCAGCAGCTCCGAGGCGCCGATGACGGTCCGGCCGTCGCCGGCAGTGTCGACGAAGCTCTCGTGGTTGCCGCTCCAGCCCAGATGGACGGCCCACACCTGCCCGTGGCGGTACCCGAACCCCGCCGTGCCGGCGGCCAGCAGGAGTGAGGAGTCATGGCCGGTCCGGCCGTGCCGGCCCGAACGGACCCAGGTGCCCTGATGCAGCGGAAGGCGTTGGGGATGGGACTCCCGGCACCAGCGCCCGGTCAGGTCAAGGACTTCCGTGGCTGCGCGGCCCACCGGCAGCACCGCCGCCAGTTCCTCCACGAAGTAGGCGTCCGGCCCGTCGTTCGTCAGTGAGTGGCGGATTTGGAGCAGCCCGCCGTCGTTGATCCGGAGCTCGGTCCGGACCGTGATACCGGCGTCGGGGTCGGTCTGGGTGATGAGGGCGGATCCGGCGTCAGGGTGGGTTTCGGCGGTCACCAGCCGGAGCCGGGAGGAAAACCCGCCGCCATTCCGGTGGCCGCGGAGTCCCGGCCGCCCGCGCCATCCCGAGGAAGCCTGCGGGATGAGGCCAAGGATCACCGGGGTGTCCAGAGCGGAGTGCGGCACAGGGTCCGTCAGCAGCGATAGGTCCGGCAGGTCCGGGCCGAGGTCGGCGCCGAAGTGCAACACGGCCGGCTCGCCGGTGCTGAAATCGATGAGCAGCGCGGTGCCCGAGCGTCGCAGGTACAGCGGCGCCGGGGGCAGGGCGGTCCCCCCGGGCAGGGGTTCCGCGGCAAGATTCAGGTCCGGGTTGTTCACTGCAGCTCCAGGCGTTGTTGTGTGGTGTGGGGGCGGGCGGGGTGGTAGGTGCCAGTGGTCAACCGGTGGCGGCGCCGGCGGGGGCGGCGACCGGGGCCAGCCGCAGCCGGCCCACGCGTTGGCCGAGGATGCGCCTGGCTTCGCCGCCCAGCAGGTCGTCGCTGATCAGTTCGTCGGCGTCCTCGAGGGCGGCGATGGTGCTGATGCCGAGCGTGCCCCACTTCGTATGGTCTGCCAGGACCACCACGCGACGCGACGCCGCCACGAAGGCCCGGTCGGTTTCGGCCTCCAGCACGTTCGGAGTAGTAAACCCGGCATCGGCGTCGACTCCGTGGACCCCGAGGAACAGCACGTCCAGGTGCAGCTGACTGAGGGAGGACGTGGCCAAGGGACCCACCAGCGCGTCGGAGGGCGTGCGCTCGCCGCCGGTCAGGATCACGATGGACCGCGAAGAACTCTGGTGGAACACGTTGGCAATCCGCACCGAGTTGGTGACCACCGTGATCCGAGGACCGGCGGACAGCAGCTGGGCCAGCGCCCAGGTGGTGGTGCCCGCGCTGAGCCCCACGGCCATTCCCTCGCGCACCTGGGCGGCAGCCTCCCGGGCAATCGCCATCTTTTCGTTCTTGAACTGGGTCACCTTCAGCTCAAAACCCGGCTCGTGCGTGCTGGCTCCGCCCGGCAGTTTGGCCCCGCCATGGATCTTCTCTACCGCGCCCGCCGCGTCGAGGGCCTCGATGTCCCGCCGCACCGTCATCAGCGAGACGCCCAGTATCCTCGCGAGGTCCGCGACACGGACGATCCGCTCACGCTGGACCTCGGCGAGGATGGCTGAGTGACGGGCTGCGGCGAGCATGGGGAGTCCTTACCTGCTCGCGTGGTCAGGCTGGTTTGCCTGATTTGATGGGCTTGCGGGGGTGCCGACCAGTTGGACGGCAGGCGAACGGACGACGGCGACGGCACCGGCCGCGAGGCCCAGTCCGCCGTCGAGTTCCGTTCCCGTGATGAGGTCGACTCCTTCCAGCGGCAGCCGGACGTCACGGGTTCCGTGGTTGATGCAGAACGTCCAATCGGTTCCGTCCTTGCTGCGCCGGGCGACTTCCACATCTTCCGGCAGATCCGGGACGAGCGGCTCCACCCCTGCGTCGGCGCACACAAGGGTGAGCAGTTCGCCCAGGCCCTCCGGCGCGAGCGTGGTGGCGATGTAGTAGGAGCGGCCGGTTCCGGCACGGTTGCGGGTTACGGCCGGAGAACCTGCGGCCGGCCCCTCTGCCACGGACGCAAGGACCTCGGCGGTGGTGGCCCTGCCCAGTTCATTCCAGCAGCTGCCGGCACCGAAGCCGCTGAGCCCGACGCTTTCCCCCGCCCGCAGCGGAAAGAACTCTTCCATCTGCACGCCCAGCAGTCCGCTGAAGGCGCCGGGGTAACTGCCCAGCCTGATGTGGTCATTTTCGTCCACGATTCCGGAGAAGTACGACACCACCAGATGGCCACCGGAGCGTACGTATCCGTCCAGGTTGGCCACGCCCGCGTCCGTGAGCAGATACTGCATGGGGGCAACGACAAGCCGGTAGCCGGAGAGGTCGTCGGTGCTCCGGGCGAAGTCCGTGGGGATGCCGGAGCGGTAGAACGCATCGTGCCAGCGCCGCGTTTCGGCGATGTTTGAGGCATCCACGCTCGGGTGCGAGTCCAGCTCGGACGCCCAGCGGGCATCGGTGTCGTGCAGGATGGCGACGTCCACCCGGCCGGAGGCCCCGGTGACCACCGAGCCGCTGACTTCGGCCATGCTGCGCAGCGCCTGGCCGAGTTGCACCACTTCACGCCAGACCTTGGTCTCGGTGCCTGCATGGGGCAGCAGCCCGGAGTGGAACTTTTCGGCGCCGGCGCGGGAGGCCCGCCACTGAAAGAACAGCGCCCCGTCCGCCCCGCGGGCCACGTGCTGCAGCGAGTTGCGCAGCATCTCGCCGGGTGCTTTGGCGATGTTGCGGGGCTGCCAGTTCACGGCCGACGTCGAATGTTCCATCAGCAGCCACGGCTTGCCTTTGGCCCAGCCGCGGGTGAGGTCCGCCGTGGCCGCCAGCTCCTGGAAGTTCCGCAGATCCTCGGCAATAAGGTAGTGGTCGTTGGAGACGACGTCCATCTCCTCGGACCAGCGCCAGTAGTCCACCGGCTGGTGCAGTCCCATGTTGAAGCCCATGAAGTTGGTGGTGACGGGATGCCCTGAGTGCGAGCGGATGATGGCAGCTTCTGCTTTGTAGCATTCGAGCAGTTCGTCAGAGGAGTAGCGGGCGAAATCCAGCTGCTGGGTTGGGTTAACCCAGGTCCCGGAGGTCCGGGGCGGCAGGATTTCCTCCCAATCCGAGTAGCGCTGGGACCAGAACGCGGTGCCCCACGCGGCGTTGAGGGCTTCGAGGCTGCCGTAGCGGCGCTCGAGCCAGAGCCGGAAACCGGCGGCGGCGCCGTCGGAGAAGTCCGGCTGGTTATGGCAGCCGTACTCGTTGTGGACATGCCACATAACGACGGCGGGATGGTCCTTGTAGCGCGCGGCGATCTGCTCGGTGAGGGCCGCGGCTGCCCGCCGGTAGTCGGCGCTGGAGGCAGCGAAGGCTTGCCGGGAACCGTAACTGTGCCTCACGCCGTCGGCCGTTACCGGCAGGGATTCGGGGTAATTGTGGCTGAACCACGGCGGCGGTGAGGCGGTGGCGTTCGCCAGGTCAACCCGCACGCCGTTGGCGTGGAGCAGGTCCAGGATCCGGTCCAGCCAGCCGAATTCGTACACGCCCTCGGACGGTTCAAGCAGCGACCAGCTGAAGATGCCCACGCTGACCAGGTTGACGCCGGCCTCGCGCATCAGCCGGACGTCCTCTTCCCACGTCTCCTCGGGCCACTGCTCGGGGTTGTAGTCGCCGCCGAAGGCCAGCATCGGGGATCCCTCGGAGCCGAGGCGGGCGGTGATGTAGTCCATGGAGGCGTTATTGCTGTTGTCCACGTTTATCCTTTGCTGGAGCCGAGCGTCAAACCGGCTACGAAGTGTCGCTGGAGCAGGAGGTAGATCACCAGGGCCGGGATGGCCGTGATCATGGCGCCGGCGGCGATGAGGTTGTAGTTGGAAAGGAACTGGCCCTGGAGGTTGTTGACCGCTGTGGTCAGCGGGAGGCGGTCACCGCTTTGCAGGAAGAGCAGCGGCCAGAAGAAGTCGTTGTAGATGAAGATGACCTCGAGGGTGCCCATGGCGGCCAGGGCGGGCCGGCACAGCGGCATGATGATGCTCCAGTACTGGCGCCACACTCCCGCCCCGTCCACCAGGGCGGCCTCGGTGAGCTCAGGGGAAAGCGCCTTCATGTAGTTGGAGAGTACAAAGGTCACGAAGCCGATCTGGAAGGCTGTGTCCACGGCGATCACACTGATGTACGTGTTGAGGAGGCTCCCGGAATCGCTGACGCTGTAAGGCAGCGGCAGTAATTTGAACATTTCGAACAGCGGCGCGGCGAGGACCTGCGGCGGCAGGAGGTTGCCGGCGGTGAACATGATCAGCAGCGTGATGTTGAACTTCCAGTTGACCCGGCTCACGGCGAACGCCATCATCGACGCGAAGAACAGCACCAGGATGACGGACGGGATAGTGATCAGGGCGGAGTTCCAGGCGTATTGGGCGAAACCGCCCTGGGTCCACGCCTGGCTGAAATTGTCGAAGTTGAAGGACCCGCCGAAGCTGAAATAGCCGTACTTGTCCGTGTCTGCCTTGGGACGCAGTGCGGTGAAGATGGTCCAGACCAAGGGAATGAGCCACATAATGGCGAGCACTATGAGGAACAGGTGGATGCCGTAGTGGGGCTTGCCGCGTTTGGTGTTGGCCGGCTGGCCGGGCCCGACGCCGGTGCTCCGCCCGGTGGGCGAACTGCCCGCCGCGCGTGCATCCGTAGGCTGCGCGATGCTCATGCCTCTTTGTCCTTTCCGAAGGCCCGGGACAGGTAAAAGGTAATGGGTACAAGGGAAATGACAAGGAGGATGACAGCCAGCGCCGATCCGACGCCGATCACCTGACCTTCGCCGACGAGGTTTTGGATGACCAGGGCACTGATGAGTTCCAGGCCGTTGGTGCCTCGGTTGATCACGTAGACGATGTCGAAGGCCCGGAGGGATTCGATCACAGTGATCACAATGATGATGACGTTGACGGGGCGCATGGCCGGGAAGATCACCCGGAAGAAAGTCTGTACCGCGTTGGCGCCGTCGATCTGCGCCGCTTCGCGCAGGGTGGGGTCCACGCCCTTGAGCCCGGCCAGGTAGAGGATCATGACGTAGCCTGCGTGCCGCCATGTTGCGGCGATGAGCGCGGCCCAGATATTGACGCCGGAATCGCCGAACCAGTCCACGGCGTGCGGTGTGCCCGCTGTGCCGAGCAGGAAGTTCAGCAGCCCGCTGTCGCGGTTGTAAAAGAGCTGCCAGATGACGCCGATCAATGCCAGTGAAAGCATCACGGGGGTGAAGAAAATGCTCTGGTAGATCTTGGTGCCCCGGATGTTCTGATCCAGCAGGATGGCCAGCAGGAGCCCCAACGGCGTCGCGATGACTGCCAGGAAGACCAGCCAGAGCACGTTGTGTTGCACTGCGGGCCAGAACGGAGGGTAGTTCTCGGCGATGAACTCGTAGTTGCTGAGCCCAGCGGGCTTGATGTCGTCCAGGCTCAGGCCATTCCACCGGGTGAAGGACAACGCCGCCGAGAGCAGCGTCGGGATCCAGACCAGGACCAGTTGGATCAGCGTGGGCAGGCCCACCATGAAACTCAGGACCCACTTATCGCGGCGGGAGAGCCGCCGGACCCGCCCCGTGCGGGGGGTGGCCGTGCGCCTCACCCCGCCGGGGCTCGTTTTGGAAAGTGTACTCACGGGAAGATGTTCCTTAGTGCCGGATCGTGGTGGCCTGGGTGGCCGCTATTGGGCGGCATAGAGCGACTTGGCCTGGGCTTCCAGATTCTTGACGTCCACGTTGCCGTCCTTGATGAACGACTGGAGCGCCGGGATCATGACGTTGTTCGCCATGGCCGGCAGCGCATCGCGGTCAAAGAACTGGCTGATGCTCTTGGCGTTGGAGATGACGTCCGCCATCTTCTTGCTCAGGGGCGAGAATTTGGACGTATCGGCTCCCTTGGCGGCGGCGATGTTTGAGCTGTCCACGGAGGCGTAAACGTCCTGCCCCTCAGGGGTGCCGAGGTAGGCCAGAAAATCCCTGGCGGACTGGTTCTCGCCGCCCTTCTTTGACAGCAGGAGACCGTCGATGGGTGCCTCGACGGCGTCCCGGCCCTCCATTGCCAGTTCCGGGAACGGGAAGAAATCGATGTCGTCGGCAACAGCCTTGTCCGTGTACTGCTGGGTGAGGAAGGACCCGAGCAGGTACATCCCGGACTTCTTGTCGCCGAGGTTTTTCGCGGAGTCCTGCCAGGTCATGCCGAGGGCATTCGGGTTCTGGAAGGGCAGGAGTGCCTTCCAGGTGTCGAAGACATCGCTGACCTTCTTCTGGTCCCAGGATTCCTTGTGCGCCGTAAGGTCCATATGGAACTGGTAGCCGTTCAGGCGCATGTTCAGGTAATCGAAGGTGCCCATGGCCGGCCAGCCGTCCTTGTCGGCGAACTCGATCGGGATGAGGCCGTCAGCCTGCATTTTTTTGGCCAGGGCTGTCAGCGCGTCAAAGGTGGTGGGAACCTCGTAGCCCTTCTCGGCCCAGAGGCTCTTCCGGTAGAAGAATCCCCAGGGATAGTTGTAGTTGGGGATGAAGTACATCTTGCCGTCTGCGCCGGTGGACGCCTTCTTCATGGCCTCGGAATAATTGCCGCCGATCTTCTCCCAAACGTCGTCGATCGGCGCCAGGAGGCCCTTGCCGGCGTAGTACTGCATGCGATAGCCGGCGAACCAGGTGAAGGTGTCATCCGGACTGCCCTGGAGGTAGGTGTTGATCTTGTTCTGGAAGTCGTTGTGGGGAACCACGTTGGTGTTGACAGTGACGCCGGATTTTTTCGTGAAGGCATCCGTGACGGCCTTGTAGGCGTTCTTGGGTACTTCGTCCGATGAACCCGACCCGAAAGTAACTGTCTTGCTGCCGCCGCTGGCGCCGCCTGCCGGGCCGCTGCCGCCGGTGCATCCCGCCAGCAAGGGAGCGCTGGCAATGGCAAAAGCACCTGCACCAAACGTCTTCAGCAGCGTCCTCCGGTCCCACCCGCCCTGGCTTGAAGCCCGGCGCAACGCGTCTTCGTGCATGGTCATGATTTCTCCTTTGAAACAGTGCGGGTGGTGTGAAGCAGCTCACATTAATAACTATCATAAACGCACAATAAGGAACGTCAAGAGGCAAAGGCGAACATTGTGGAAGGGCGGCTTACGCTGTTCGGGTTGCGGATGTAACACGGATGCAACCAGCGGGACATTCGGGTGAAACTGCCCGGCCGCACCATAAAAGGTGCGGCAGCCTTTCCGGGCCGTTCTCTGCTCGAAGGGTTATGCAAATGCCTACTCCGTTCAACCAGAGCGTGGCGGATTCCGCGCTCCTGACCAAGTCGCTCCCACTGGGCCTGCTGCGGGCTTTCGTCCAGTCAGATGCCGCAGACGAAGGGTTCACCCCCACCCTGCTGGCGGAGCTCAAAGCCTTGGCCCGCGTCCCCGGGCTGCTCGTGGCCTGCAACTACGGCGGCACTCTATGCGCCGCCGAGGGTATCTCCACCGAAACCCTTCCCTTGGGCAGCGCCGCCATCGCACTGCGCGCGCTGGCAGCCCTGCCCAACACTCACGCCGCCGTCATCTCCGGACGCTCCCTGCGCGATCTCGCAGCAGTGTCCCGCCTCCCCGCGGAGGTCCATCTGATCGGCTCGCACGGTGCCGAATCGGACATGCAGTTCGCACACGTCCAGCCACTGGCCACCGAGGTGACCCTGCAGAAAGTCAGCACTGCGCTCTCCGAAGCGGTGGGCTTCCAGGAAGGCGTCTGGATTGAACGCAAGCCCGTTGCCGTCTCCGTACACACCCGTCCGGCATCTCCGGATGTTGTGGAGTCCGTGACGGAAACTGCGAGGGAAATCGCCCGGGCCCACGGGCTGTTCTTTATCGTGGACGGGTCCGTGCTGGACCTCTCGGTGGTGGAGCCGTCCAAGGCCGACGCCTTGGAAAGCCTCAGGTCCCGGCTTGGCGCCAGCGCTGCCCTGTACGCAGGGGACGCCTACAGTGATGAACTGGCCATCGCCACCCTCCGCGGCCCGGACCTGGGCCTGCACGTCGGGCCCGGGGATACGGCGGCCGCGCACCGGCTGCGGGACCCGGAATCGTTTGCCAGGGTCCTGGCCATCCTCTTTGAGCTCCGGCGCGCCTGGCTGTTCGGCGAGGATGCCGTGGGACTCGAACGGCACACCCTGATCGGGAACGGTACCTCAACTGCCCTGCTGACCCCGGACGCCAAGGTCTGCTGGATGAGCCACCCGCTGCCTGATTCAGGTTCGCTGTTCGCCCACATCCTCGGCGGGGATGCCGCCGGGCACTTCTCCGTAGAACCGGTTAAGGCTTCGCAGGTGCTGGGCCAGCGGTACGTGGACAGCACCATGATTGTGGAAACCCGGTGGGCGGACGTGACCGTCACGGACTACCTCGAACCGGCGCCGGAAGGGATCACCAGCCTGGTCCGCGTCCTCTCCGGCACCGGCGCCGCAAGGATTGTCTTTGCACCCCGGCCGGATTATGCCAACGTTACCTTCAGCATGGAGGCGCGCGGCGACGAGCTGCACATCGTGGGCACGTCGGACCCTGTTGTGCTGTTCGCGCCCGGCGTCAGATTCGTGATCACTTCCGACGGCCGGCACGGTACTGCGACGGCCACGGTGAACCTGCAGGACGGGCCCGTGGTCCTCAACCTTCGTTGCGGGGACACAGAACCGGACGCTGCGGATCCGGATGGCGAAGTAGACCGGCGTTCCGGCGTGGCCCTGCACTCCCGCCGGTGGGTACAGGACCTGGAGCTCCCGTCCGTGAAGCCGTCACTGGTCCGCCGTTCCGCACTGGTGCTGCGTGCCTTGGTGCATGAACCCACGGGTGCGGTGCTGGCTGCTCCAACGACGTCCCTGCCGGAGGGAATCGGCGGAACAAGGAACTGGGATTACCGCTACTGCTGGCTGCGGGACGGATCCATGACAGTGAACGCGCTGGTGGACCTGGGCTCCACTGCGGAGGCGGCCGGGTTCCTGAGCTGGCTGGGCCGGATCGTGGAGCACGCTCCGGGCCCGGAATGGCTCCATCCGCTGTACTCGGTCACGGGGGCGCAGCTGTCCACGGAAGCCATCATCGACAGCCTGCCCGGTTATGCCGGCTCCCGTCCGGTCCGGATTGGAAACGCCGCAGACCACCAGGTCCAGCTGGACGTCTTTGGGCCGGTCGCCGAACTAATCGACGCACTCAGCGGACGGACCGGCACGCTGGCCGACGACCATTGGGACCTGATGGTGCAGATGGCCTCGGCTGTGCTGGCCCGCTGGCATGAAGCCGACCACGGCATCTGGGAAGCCCGGCGGCCGCCCCGGCACCATGTTTATAGCAAGGTGATGTGCTGGGTGACGCTGGACCGGGCGCTCCGGACCGCCGCCCGGCACGGCAAGGCGCCCGAACCCGCGTGGGAGCCCACGGCACAGGCCATCCGCGAGGAGGTCCTCCGCGAGGGCTGGGATGACACGGCACGCTCCTACACGGTGGCCTACGACAGCCCCGACCTGGATGCGGCGGTCCTGCACATTGGGCTGTCCGGCCTGCTGGACGTCACCGACCAGCGCTTCCTGGACACCGTCACGGCCGTGGAACGTGAGCTCCGCGTGGGACCGACAGTGTTCCGGTACAGGTACGACGACGGCCTGCCGGGTTTGGAGGGCGGCTTCCACATCTGCACCACCTGGCTTATCGAGGCGTACGTTGCGGTGGGCAGGATTGAGGAGGCCTGGGACCTGTTCGACCAGCTGGTGAACCTGTTCGGGCCCACCGGGCTGCTGCCGGAGGAGTACGATCCCAGCACGGAAACGCACCTCGGCAACCATCCGCAGGCCTACTCCCACCTGGGCTTCATCCGCTGCGCCCGGCTCCTGGACCAGCACCGGCCGGAGGCCAGGGCGCAGTAGATATCCCGTGGCCAGCGGGAAGCCGGAAGCGCCTGGCGCGACGCGGACCCTACCGGGATGCCGAGAAGATCTGCGGTGCGGGCCGGGTGCCGGTAGCCAGGTCCGCGAGGATCCGTCCCACCACCGGAGTGAACTTGAAGCCGTGCCCGGAGAAGCCCGCACCGATGACCACAGGTCCGATCCGGTCAAGGATGAAGTCTTCGTCGGGTGTGGTGGTGTAGGTGCAGCTGATGGCCTCGAAGGAATCAGCGTCGACGCCGGGCAGCCAGGTCCGGGCGTAGTCCTGCAGTGCCGCGAGCTGGACGGGTTCGGGGAGGAAGGACCGCCTGTCCGGATCTACCTCCGGGCCAACTCCGTGCCAGCCGGCCTTGATGCCTTCACCTGGCGTCTGCATCCCGTAGACAGGTGAATGCCAGTCCTTGTAATCCGCCCCGGGTCCGGGAGTGTGGTTGAAGCCGGGCCACACAGCCTGTTCATCTGCGACACGGAAGTGCGCCGGCTGTTCCTGCGTGACCCTCAGCGGGGGAATCCTTAGCTTCCCTCGTCCGGCCGCCCCGGACAGCAGTTTCGCCGTCCAGGCGCCGGCAGTCACCACTGCCTGCGCGGCGGTGACCACCTCGATCGTGCCGGTTGCGCGGGGGTCGCCCGCGCCGCCGCCCGTCCCGCCGCCGTTCTCGCCGCCGCCGTTCTCGCCGCCGCCGTTCTCCAACGTGAGCCGGACGCCGTCGTCCATCATTTCCAGGTCAAGCACCTTGGTGTGGTGCCGGATCTCGGCGCCGCGGGCAGCGGCGAGCCGCTGGAAGGCGGGGAGCGCGGCCTCAGGGTTCAGCTGGCCGCCGTCGGGCATGTAGAGCACCTGCTGGTCGAAACGGATGCCCCGCCACCGCTCGGCGGCCTCATCGGGGCGGAGCGACTCAGCCCGGATGCCTGCCTCGGTGAGAGCGGCCTGAACCAGCGGTAGCCGCGGATCAGGTCCATGGTTGACGATGCCCGTCCGGGTGAGCAACCGCTCGCCGCTGTCCTGCTCGAGCTCATCCCAGAGTGCCAGCCCCTCGGCCAGCATGGCCACGTACTCCGGCCGGGAGTAGCCCGGGTTCAGGTTCCTGGTGCTGCCGTGCGAAGCCCCGTTGTGGTGGCCCGGGCCGAACTGTTCCAGCAGGGTGACCTGCCGGCCACGGCGGGCCAACGCCCAGGCGGCGGCGGAGCCCATTGCTCCGCCGCCGATCACAACAGTGTCAAGGATGGTTCCCATGTGGCTCCTCAGGTCCGGTCAGTTCAGCAGCAGGGCGACGCCGATCATGGCGGGTACCGCCACCACCGTGGTGATCAGCACGGTGTCCTTGGCCACGGTGAGGCCGGTGGAGTAGCGGCTGGCGGCGACAAAGACATTTTGCGCCGTGGGGAGGGAAGAAACCACCACCACTGCGAACAGGGCCTGGCCTTCGAGCCCCAGCACGAAGCGGGCAAAAGCGTAGGCAATGGCCGGCTGCACCACCAGCTTGAAGGCGCTCGCCAGAACGGTATCCAGGCGCCTTGCGGTGGCGGCCTGCAAGGGGCGGCTGCCGTGCAGGCTCATGCCGAACGCGATCAGCATGGCAGGGATGGCCGCGCCGCCGATCAGGTGGATGGGCTCCAGGACCAGGGCCGGCACCTGCCAGTTCATCCCGGCCACCAGCAAGCCCAGCGCGGACCCCACAATCATCGGGTTCCGGAGGATCATGAGGATGAAGCCCAGGGGCGTGGTGCGGTGGCTGCTGGTGCTGGCGTCCAGGATCATCAGGAAGAGCGGGGTGAAGAAAGCCAGCTGGAAGATCAGCAACGGCGCCACATAACTGGCGTCGCCCAGGACGTAGACGGCGATGGGGATGCCTAGGTTGGCGGAGTTGGCCAGGGACGCGGCCATGGAGGACATCAGCGCCTCCGGCAAGGCACGCTTCAGGATGAACTTCACGATGCTGAAGAACATCAAGGCGCTGGCGATCGCTGCCACCGCGGTGACCAGGAGGGGTTCGGCGAAGACTTCCCGCAACTGTGCCTTGCTCAGGGTCTCGAACAGCAGGGCCGGGCTGGCCACAAAAAACGTGAGGGCGCTGAGGACCTGGCGGGCGTTCTCGCCCAGGATCCGCTGCCGGCCCACGAACCAGCCCACCATGATGATGAACCAGACCACAAAAAAGCCCTGCAGCACGCCTACCAAGAGGAGCCTCCGAGGGCGCGGAGGCGGTGTGTGCCGGGACTCACGCTCCGGCTAGGCGGTGGCGTTATTGAGCGCGAACGGCGGTCGCATCAGGCCTGGGGTGTGGCCCTCAGCCGGATCGTTTCCGATCTGGACGATTCTGTTGTCCCTGTCCACGTGGACAACCTTCGGATCGTAGGCCTTGGCCTCTTCCGTGGTCATCTGGGCGTAGGTAATCAGGATGACAATGTCATTCTCGTGCATCAGGTGCGCAGCGGCGCCGTTAATGCCGATCACACCCGAGCCGCGCTCGCCGGCGATGGTGTAGGTTTCCAGGCGCGCACCGTTGGTGACGTCCACGATGGCCACGAGCTCGCCGGGAAGAATGTCGGCAGCATCGAGGAGGTCCAGGTCAACGGTCACCGAACCTACGTAGTGGAGGTCGGCGTGCGTGACGGTGGCCCGGTGGATTTTGGACTTGAAGATTGTGCGATTCATAAGGCGTCCAGTCTATCGCCGGCCTCCGGCGTTGCGCTGTGACGTACCAAACAGGGACGCGCTAAACAGGAGCGCATCGCCGGAGCGCACTCAAGGAAGCGGACGACGGCGGGCGGCAGGGCGCCGTCGTATGTCACTGCCCCATCGGTCCGCTTACCGACGCGGCGGTGGCGGCGAGCGTCTCCCGGGCGGCAAGGATGGCGGGCCGCTGCGCGCTGGAGCGGCGCACTGAGGTGAACACGGTGCGGTGCGGATCGCCGGGCAGCTCCAGCAGGTGGGCGGTGGTGCCGCGGCCGGTCCAGACGAGGTCCGGCATCAGGGCCACGGCATTCCCGGACTCGATCAGCCTGATCTGCGCCTGGAGATCGGCCGTTTCGAAACGCACATCGGGTTCGAATCCCGCTGTCCGGCAGGCCTGCTCCGCCCAGTGCCGGGAGGCGGCGCCCCGGGGTTCCATGACCCAGGGGAGTGCCGCAGTGTCTTCGAGGGAACGGATGGCGGGCCCGCCATCGGACGCGGGTGGAACGGCGAGCCGGATGGCGTCGGTGGTCAGTTTGACGCGGTCCAGCTCCGGATACCTTGGCGCGGCGTGGCCTGGATACTGTTCGGCAATCACCAGGTCGAAGTCGCGTGCCCAGGTCTCGTGCAGGGCGGTTTCCGGCTCCCGCTGGGTCATCTCGATCCGCACCTCCGGGTACTCCGCCGTCATCCGCGTCAGGGTGCCCGGCATCAGGGCCAGCGCCGCGGACTGGAAGACGGCGATCCGGACAGTTCCGGTGACGGTGATCAGCGACGCCGCCAGGTCTGCCTCGGCCTGTTCCAGGGTCTCGAGCAGCTGGGAGGTATGCGCCACCAGGACTTCCGCCTGCGGCGTCAGCTGGACCCGGCGTCCGGTCTTCCGGAGCAGCTCCACGCCCACTTCCTTCTCGAGCAGTGCCAGTTGCTGCGAGACCGACGACGGGCTGTACTGCAGTGCCTCCGCGACCTCCGCCAGGGTCCCCCGGATTTTCAGTTCGCGGAGCAGCCTGAGGCGCCGGACATCGAGCATGGCCACATTCCTTGATGAATCTAATGGATATTGGTTAGAAAGATTCACTTTATCTAACGCAAAGACTGCTTGCATACTGGTGTCCTGAGTTACCCCCATCACAGCCCACGACGGGGGCGCCGTCATGGGGCCGCACCCCACGCAGGAGTTCCTGATGAGCACACGAGACATGAGCCAGTCGATTATGCGGCGCAAGCCCATCGACGACATCGAAGAAGAAAACAAACACAGCGGACTATTCAAATCCCTCGGGCTTTGGCAGCTGACTGCCATCGGCGTCGGCGGCATCATCGGCGTCGGCATTTTTTCCCTCGCCGGACTGGTGGCCCACGGC
The DNA here is from genome assembly GCF_056680215.1 of Arthrobacter sp. BF1. Taxonomy (NCBI): domain Bacteria; kingdom Bacillati; phylum Actinomycetota; class Actinomycetes; order Micrococcales; family Micrococcaceae; genus Arthrobacter; species Arthrobacter sp. BF1. The sequence goes on along the minus strand of NZ_CM155271.1, from coordinate 3,936,944 downwards.
AGCGAGAGTGAACCCGGGGTAGGCCCTGCGGTGCTGTTCTCCTTCCTGATCGCGGGCCTGGCGTCTGCGGCGGCCGCCCTGTCGTACGCCGAGTTTGCCGGCATGATCCCACGCGCCGGCTCCGCCTACACCTACGGTTACGTGGCGCTGGGCGAAGTGATCGGCTGGTTCATCGGCTGGGACCTGCTGCTCGAATACATTGCCATCGTGGCGGTGGTGGCCATCGGCATTTCCGGCTACTTCGACGCCTTCCTCTCCGGTATCGGCCTCCATATGCCTGTCTGGATGACCTCGACGGCGGACGAGGGCACCGGGGGCGTCGTCAACATCCCCGCGGTGGTGGTGTGCCTGATCGTGACCTGGATCCTGTCCCGCGGCACCAAGACCTTCGGCCGCTTCGAGCTCGTCGCCGTCGCCATCAAGGTCGTCCTGATCCTGTTCATCATCGGCCTGGGCATCTTCTACATCAACACCAACAATTACAACCCGTTTATGCCCAGCGGCTTCGGACCGGTGCTGGCCGGCTCGGCAACCGTGTTCTTTGCCGTCTTCGGCTACGACGCGATGAGCACGGCGGCGGAGGAAGCCACGGATGGCAAGAAGCACATGCCGAAGGCGATCATCCTGTCCCTGATTGTGGCCATGCTGCTCTACGTCGCGGCCACGCTGGTCCTCACCGGCATGCAGAACTACCGGGACATTGACCCCAAGGCGGGCTTCGCCTCGGCCTTCAACGGTGTGGGCTTGCCGGTGATTGCCACCATCATCTCCGTCTTTGCCGTGCTGTCCATCCTCACCGTCATGCTGACCTTCCTGCTCGGCGTCACCCGCGTCTGGTTCTCGATGAGCCGCGACGGGCTGCTGCCCGGCTGGTTTGCCAAAACAGACCGGCACGGCACCCCACAGCGTGTCACCTGGATCGCGGGCGTGGCTTCGGCGCTGCTGGCCGGAGTCTTCCCGATCAAGGCCGTTGCCGATCTGACCAACATCGGCATCCTGGCCGCGTTCGTCGTCGTCTGCCTCTCCGTGATCATTTTCCGCTACAAGAAGCCAGACGCCCCGCGCACCTTCCGGCTGCCGTTTATGCCCGTGGTGCCGCTCTTCGGCATGCTCGCCTCGGCGTTCCTGATGCTGCAGCTGCACTGGGAGACCTGGCTGCGGTTCGTCGTGTGGCTGATTGTGGGGCTGGCCATCTACTTCTTCTACGGCCGCAAGCACTCCCTGATGAACCCCGACAGCCCGCGCCACGAGGAGGCAGTGGAGATGCACCGCCCCATCGCCTGACCCCCGCCCACCCAGCCGCCTGATCCTTCCGTCACCCTGGGACGCTCTCTCACTTAATGTGGGTTTTTTCCCAACGCTCTATCAGTTAATGCGGCCCGTGACCGGATGCTCTCTCGCTTTCTTTAGGAAAGTGAGAGAGCATTTCCGGTTTCCTGCGTTAAGTGAAAGAGCGTTGCCCAAAAAACCGCATTAAGTGAGAGAGCGTTGGGTGTTGGAGGGCTTCAGAAAGGATTGGGTTTTCTAACCTGTATTGCTTAGAAAAGATCGCTTTATCTTAAGTGATTCCAAGCTCATACTGATGGATAAGACCCCTTCGCACCGAAGAAAGAGCGAGCAATCATGACCCACACTGCAACGGAAATCTCCGGCCGGACCGACGTCCCCCAGGCCCGGGCCCTCGCCGCAGAGACCATCGCGCTGGTCCGCCGTTGGCTGACCGAAGCGTCAAAAGTTCCGGTTGACGCTTCGGCCGAGCAGCTCGCCGGTGTGCTGAAGGATCCGAACGGCCTGGACTTCACTGTCGGATTCGTCGACGGTGTGGTCCGCCCCGAAGACCTGAACGTCGCCGCCCGCAACCTTGCCGCCCTCGCCCCCAAGGTGCCGGCCTTCCTCCCTTGGTACATGCGCCGTGCAGTGCAGCTCGGCGGCACCATGGCCCCGGTCCTGCCGCAGGTTGTCATCCCGATCGCGCGCAGGGTTCTCCGCGAGATGGTGGGCCACCTGATTGTGGACGCCACCGACGCCAAACTGGGCCCGGCCATCGCCAAGATCCGCAAGGACGGCATCAAGCTCAACGTCAACCTCCTCGGCGAAGCGGTTCTGGGCGAGCACGAGGCCTCCCGCCGGCTTGAGGGCACCCACACGCTCCTGGCCCGTCCGGATGTGGACTACGTCTCCATCAAGGTGTCCTCCACCGTGGCTCCGCACTCCGCCTGGGCCTTCGACGAGGCCGTGGAGCACGTGGTTGAGAAGCTCACCCCGCTGTTCGAGCGCGCGGCTTCGTTCGCGCACGCAGGCAACAAGGCCAAGTTCATCAACCTGGACATGGAGGAATACAAGGACCTGGATATGACCATCGCGGTCTTCACCAGGATCCTGGACAAGCCCGAATTCAAGAACCTCGAGGCCGGCATTGTGCTGCAGGCCTACCTCCCCGACGCCCTCGCCGCCATGATCCGCCTGCAGGACTGGGCCGCGGAGCGCCGTGCCAACGGAGGTGCTGCCATCAAGGTCCGCGTGGTCAAGGGCGCCAACCTGCCCATGGAACAGGTGGAAGCGTCCCTGCACGACTGGCCGCTGGCCACCTGGCACACCAAGCAGGATTCGGACACCAACTACAAGCGCGTCATCAACTACGCCCTGCACCCGGACCGGATCAAGAACGTCCGGATCGGCGTGGCCGGCCACAACCTGTTCGACATCGCTTTCGCCTGGCTCCTTGCCAAGCAGCGCGGCATCGCGGATACCGCAGAGCAGAGTATTGAGTTCGAGATGCTGCTGGGCATGGCCCAGGGCCAGGCCGAAGCCGTCAAGAAGGACGTCGGTTCCCTCCTGCTCTACACCCCGGTGGTGCACCCGGCCGAGTTCGACGTCGCCATCGCCTACCTGATCCGCCGCCTCGAAGAAGGCGCCAGCCAGGACAACTTCATGTCCGCCGTTTTTGAGCTGAGTGAAAACGAAGCCCTGTTTGAGCGCGAGAAGCAGCGCTTCCTCGCCTCGCTGGACACGCTCGACGACGAGGTCCCCCCGGCCAACCGGCAGCAGAACCGCAGCCTGCCGCCGCAGCCCCTGCCGCACGATTCGTTCGACAACACCCCGGACACGGACCCGTCCCTGCCCGCCAACCGCGACTGGGGGCGCGCCATCCTGGACCGCGTCCCGTCCTCCACGCTGGGGAACGCCGCCGTCGAAGCCGCCACCATCTCCGACGAGGCAACGCTCAACACGGTGATTGAGACGGCCGTTGAGAAGGCCAAAGCCTGGGGCGCGCTGTCCGGTGACGAGCGGGCTGAAATCCTGCACCGCGCCGGCGACGTCCTCGAGGCCCGCCGCGCGGACCTGCTTGAGGTCATGGCCAGCGAAACCGGCAAGACCATCGACCAGGGCGATCCCGAGGTCAGCGAGGCCGTGGACTTCGCGCACTACTACGCCGAGTCGGCGCGCAATCTGGAAAAGGTCGACGGCGCCACGTTCGTCCCAGCGAAACTCACCGTCGTGACCCCGCCGTGGAACTTCCCGGTCGCCATCCCGGCAGGGTCCACCCTCGCGGCACTCGCCGCGGGCTCCGCCGTCGTGATCAAGCCCGCGAAGCAGGCCCGCCGCAGCGGTGCCGTGATGATCGAGGCGCTGTGGGAGGCAGGCGTCCCAAAGGACGTGCTGACCATGGTGCAGCTGGGTGAGCGCGAGCTCGGCAAGCAGCTGATTTCGCACCCGGCCGTGGACCGCGTGATCCTCACCGGCGGCTACGAGACCGCGGAACTGTTCCGTTCCTTCCGTAAGGACCTGCCGCTTTTGGCGGAGACCAGCGGCAAGAACGCCATCATCATCACCCCCAGCGCAGACCTGGACCTCGCCGCGAAGGACGTCGCCTACTCCGCGTTCGGCCACGCCGGCCAGAAGTGCTCCGCCGCCTCACTGGTGATCCTGGTGGGTTCGGTGGCCACGTCCAAGCGGTTCCACAACCAGCTGATCGACGCCGTCACGTCCCTGAAGGTGGGCTACCCGCAGGACCCCACCAGCCAGATGGGCCCCATCATCGAGCCCGCCAACGGCAAACTCCTCAACGCCCTCACCACCCTCGGCGAAGGCGAGACCTGGGCGGTGGAACCGAAGAAGCTGGACGAAACGGGCCGGCTCTGGAGCCCCGGCGTGCGCCACGGCGTCCGCCGCGGATCCTACTTCCACCTCACCGAGTTCTTCGGACCGGTCCTCGGCGTGATGACCGCCGGCACCCTCGAAGAAGCCATCGCCATCCAGAACCAGATCGAGTACGGGCTCACCGCCGGCCTGCACTCCCTGAACCCGGATGAGCTGGGCATCTGGCTGGACTCCATCCAGGCCGGGAACCTGTACGTCAACCGCGGCATCACCGGGGCCATCGTGCAGCGCCAGCCGTTCGGCGGCTGGAAGAAGTCGGCAGTTGGTGCGGGCACCAAGGCCGGCGGACCGAACTACCTGGCCGGCCTCGGCGACTGGATCAGCCAGGCCAGCACGGCAAGTGCCGCCGTCACGAACGACGGCGTCCGCAGGATCGCCGCCGCGGCCGGAAACTCCCTGGAACGGGCCGAAACCGAGTCGCTGCAACGGTCCCTGGCGTCCGACGCCCAGGCGTGGGCCGACGAGTTCGGCACCGCCAAGGACGTGTCCGGCCTCAGCGCCGAGCGGAACATCTTCCGCTACCGTCCGTTGCCCGTCACCATCCGCCTCTCCGAAGGCGCCCCGCTGGCACACCTGGTACGGACTGTCGCCGCCGGCGTTCAGGCGGGATCGGCTCTCACCGTTTCCACCGCCGTCGAACTCCCCGTCCAGCTGCGGGCCGTCCTCACCGGCCTGGATATCCCAGTCACGGTAGAGTCCGACGCAGGCTGGCTGGCTTCGGCGGCCCGCCTCGCCAAGGCGGGCGTGCTGTCCGGCGCGCGGATCCGCCTGATCGGCGGCGACGCCACCGCGCTCGCCGAAGCTATCGACGGGCGACCGGACGTGGCGGTCTACGCCCACCCGGTGACCGAAGCCGGCCGCGTTGAATTGCTGCCGTTCCTGCACGAGCAGGCCATCAGCATCACTGCCCACCGGTTCGGCACCCCGAACCACCTGTCGGCTGCCCTGATCTAGGCGGATTCAGGGCGCCGCGGGCAGGCTACGAAAAAGAAAGTCCCGACGACCACCAAGGGCGGCCGTCGGGACTCTCTGTTTGTTATGAGGGGCCGCGCCTGAGGCGCCGGCCGGAGACCATTGGAAGTTAGCCCAGATACCAGCCTGGGGGAGTCCACGACGTGGGGACGTTGTGGGCGGAGAAATCTTCGCAACGGGTGCAGGTGTAGGCGACTTCGCCCAGTGTCCTGACCGCCCCGTCACGCCGGAATACCGGAGGGACATACGATTCGAGATAGATAAATTCGTCCGTGCCGCACTTGTCGCAGGTTGGCTTACCTACGTACTCGGCGGCGTGGGTGATGCCGGCGCTGTAGCTGGGATGATGCGTGACCAGGGGGCGAACGGTGTTATGTCGTGGAGCATACGCAGTGTGGAAATGGGTGTTCTCGGCTGTCGTCATTGGCTGCCTTCCCGAGCACGGCCGCCCCATGGGCCGCGGGGCGCGCTCGTAGTGTTGAACCGGCCTCTGCTTGACCCCATGGAGAATCCAGCATAGAGGAAGCGGGGTTTTTATTCAATGGTTTTGCGAAATTATGGGCGCGCTTAGGCCGACTTTTTGAGAGTCCGGCCTACAATGGCCTGCGTCAGGGCATCGATCACTTCCGCGTTGGCCAGCGGGTTGCGGATCAGAGTGAAATCAACGTCGCCCACCGGCGGTAAATCGAAGGTGCGGGTGATGATCTTCAGGTCTTCCGGGACCAGGGACGTCGGCATCACGGCGACGCCGATGCCGGCCCGGAGTGCCGCCAGGACGCCGCTGATCTGCCGGGTGGTGCACGTAATGCGCCAGGTCCGCCCATGGGATTCAAGCGCATCGATGGCCAGTTTCCGGCTGAGGCTGGGGGAGGGGTAGGCGATCAGCGGCACCGGGTCCGCGGGTTTGAGGGACGTCTGCTCCAACCCTACCCAGGAGAACGTATCGTGCTGGACCACGGTTCCGTCCTTGGCGCCGGCCACCCATTTCACAAACACCAGGTCCAGTTGGCCGGCGTTGAGCTTTTTGTACAACTGGTCGCTCTGGCCAACGGTGAGCTCAAGGTTGATCTGGGGGTAGACCTGCCGGAATTCACGCAGGATCCGGGGGAGCCCCGTGATGGCCAGGTCATCGGCCGTGCCGAAGCGAAGCCGGCCACGCATGGCCGAGCCGGAGAAGTAGCGGGCGGCAGCATCGTGGGCCGACAGGATGTTGCGGGCGAACCCGGCCATGGCGTCACCGTTGTCCGTCAGCCGGACGTCGCGGGTGTCGCGGCTGATGAGAACGCGTTTGGCGGCGGTCTCCAGCTTGCGGACGTGCTGGCTGACCGTTGGCTGTGCCAGGCCCAACCTTTCGGCGGCCTTGGTGAAGCTCAGCGTTTCCGCCACGGCAAGGAATGAGCGAAGCTGCGCGGGTTCAAACACGGCGGACTCCTTTGGCGCTGCGAGCGTTGGTGCGGGCAGCATTGCGTTTCGTGATGGTAGTTATAGACACGATACGTCTACATAATCAGTGGCAACCAGCCTAGCGTGGGGAGCACCCCAACTCGCCCGCTTCCCTGAGGACATACTCGTGGCTCCCCCACCGCCAACATCGGCAGCAGTCAGCCAGCCCGTCATCGATTCAGCGTCCGCCGCGGCAAACTCCGCCGCAGCCTCCGCGGCCGCCGTCCAAACCCAGCCCATCGGCGTCGTCAGCGAACACCTCCCGTGGCGCCACACCTTCATCTCCTTGAAAATCCCCAACTTCCGCATCTTCGCGATCGGGCACTTTGTGGCTGTGGTGGCCCTGTGGATGCAACGGATCGCCCAGGACTGGCTGGTGCTGGAACTCTCCGGCTCCGTCACCGCCGTGGGCATCACGGTGGCGCTGCAGTTCATGCCGTCCCTCCTGCTGGGACCGTGGGGCGGCATGTTGGCCGACCGGTTCGCCAAACGGAAAATCCTGATGCTGTGCCAGAGTATGGCGGCGATCTTGGCAGCAGCCCTCGCGACGCTTTCCCTCACAGGCACCATCGAGGTGTGGCATGTCTACGGCATCGCCCTGGTGCTGGGCCTGGTGACTGTGCTGGACCAGCCCGCGCGCCAGGTCTTTGTCAACGAGCTGGTGGGCCCCAAGTACCTGCGCAACGCGATCAGCGTCAACTCCACCACCTTCCAGTTAGGCGGACTGATCGGCCCGGCACTCGCCGGACTGCTGCTCACCGCCGTCGGTGCCGGCTGGGCCTTTGCCGCCAACGCGGTGGCATGCTGCTCCACCGTGACCATGCTGCTGCTCCTGCGGAAGGACCAGCTGTTCGTCAGCGCGCCGGCCCCCAAGAAGAAGGGCATGCTGCGAGAGGGGCTGCGGTATGCGCTCAGCAAGCCCACCATCTACTGGCCGTGGCTGATGGCCGGGTTCATCGCCGTGTTCGCCATGAGCCTGCCGGTCCTGCTCGCCGCCTTCGCGGACCACGTGTTCGACGTCGGTGCCGGCGGCTATGGCCTGCTCAACGCGCTGGTGGCACTCGGCGCGCTCGCCGGTGCGGTTGCCTCAACCCGCAGGCGGCAGCTGCGGCTCCGGTCCGTGGTGTTCTGTGCGGGCATGTACGGGCTGATGCTCTGCCTCGCGGCGCTGGCCCCGTCCATGCTCTGGTTTGGTGCGGTGATGGTCCTGTCCGGATTTTGGTGCCTGATGTTCCTGACCGGCTCCAACCAGTTGGTCCAGATCAGTTCCAACATGGCTATCCGCGGACGCGTGATGAGCCTGTACATCATGGTTCTCATCGGTGGCCAGGCCATCGGCGGCCCGATGCTCGGCTGGATTGCCGAGCACGTTGACCCGCACGTTGCACTGCTGGTGTCCGGCGGGGTGCCGGCACTCGCCGCGCTGACGGTCGGCGCCGTCCTGGCCCGCAAAGCTGCGTTGAAGCTCCGCGTGGACCTTAAGGACCGCCGCCACCTGGTGAAAATTGTCAGCCGGGCGGCAGCGGGCTAGGCCCAGGGGGAGGGGCAGGGCCCTACACCGGCAGAGCAGGGCGCTACGCCGGCAGGTGCGGGTACTCCGCCTGGCGCTGCTGGAACTCAAGCACGTCCTTGTTGCGGACCACGCCCGCGCGGATTTCGATGGCGCGCGAAATCGTCTCGTTCGCGTCCCAGGCCGCGGGACCACCCAGGACTGTTTCCAGGAACGGCAACAGCGCCTGGCTGATCTCCCAGCTGGCGGAGTTCCAGAGGTAGGACGGGCTGTGGTCCACCGCGTAATAGTTGATGTGGTCCCCGATGGTGAACATCGGTTCGGTGAACGTAGTGGAACGCGCCCAGCTGAAGCCCATGCCCTCGTCGCACGAAACGTCAACGATCAGGCTGCCGGGAGTGAACGCTGCCAGATCCTCGGTGCGCAGGTACGTCAGCGGATTGTTCGGATCCTGCAGCGTGCAGTTGACCACAATGTCGCTTTCGGCCAGGAACGGTGCCAGCGGAACCCGGCCACGCTCGGTGATGACCTGGCTGAGGAAGGGGGCTTCGTCGTCGTGATCAAACTGCACGATGTTAACCGAGTGGATCGGGGCGCCCACCGCGGCGACACCGCGGTTGGTCAGCACCTGGACATCATGGATGCCATGCGCGTTCAGCGCGGTGACGGCACCGCGGGCGGTAGCCCCGAAACCGATCACGACGGCGCTGAGCCGGCGGCCGTAGTCACCCGTCGAGCCGGTCAGTGAGAGGGCGTGCAGCACTGAGCAGTACCCGGCCAGCTCGTTGTTTTTGTGGAACACGTGCAGGCCGAAACCGCCGTCGCTCGCCCAGTGGTTCATGGCCTCAAAGGCGATGAGCGTGAGCTTTTTGTCGATGGCCAGCTGCGTGATCGCGCGGTCCTGCACGCAGTGCGGCCATCCCCAGAGGACCTGGCCGTCCCGCAGTTCGGCAAGGTCCTCCGGCTGCGGTTTGGGCAGGAGCACGACGTCGGCCTCCGCCAGCAGCGCTTCCCTCGTGGCCAGGCTTCCCACCAGGGTGGAGAGATGCTTGTCCGAGACGCCGAAGCGCTCGCCGTAGCCCTGCTCCAGAATGATGCGCCCGCGCAACTCAGGGGCGATGCGTTCGAAATGCAGGGGATGGATGGGGAGGCGGCGTTCGTCGGGTTTCCGCGTTGAGGCCATCACTCCCAGGGTCAGCTTGTCAGCCATGTTTGCTCCTGTAGCGGAACCGAGGAGGTCCCTGACTTCCGACGATACAGGGCGGCACCTAACGGGCTCCCACCCAAGGAACCTGTGAGTCATCCGGCGCGGCGAAGATTGTGCCCGCAGCTTCACGGTGTGAAAATGACGCTCTGGGCACTGCGCCGGGCAGGCCTTGCGGAACTACGGGAACACCACCATGGGATCCATCATGATTGAAAGCACCGTCCTCATCCCTTGCGCTCGTGCGGAGGTTTACGCGTTCTGCGTGGACGGGGAGGCCCGCGCCGCGGTGCCCGGCCCGGATGGCGTGACGGTTCACTTCCACGACCAGGTGCAGGACCGTTCCTGGACCGAAATACACGAGGCCCGCACTGAAACCATCACCTGCACCTGCGTCGTCTATCCTGTGGCGGACAGCACTCGGCTCACCGTGACCGCGCAGTATGTTCCCAAGGGGCTCGGCCGGCTGTTTTCCGCAGCCAAGGAGGGCGCGTACCGGAAACAGGAGGAGGCGCGGCTGGCAGCGCTGAAGAAGGCCGTGGAGCGTGGGGTCAGGAAGTCGAGGAGTGCCCGCTAACGGGCAGGCTGTTCGCAGTGGAGCGGCTGACGGGAATCGAACCCGCGTATCAAGCTTGGGAAGCTAGCGCTCTACCATTGAGCTACAGCCGCGCGGCCCCAGGTGCGCGGGGCAGAACTTAGCTTAGCGCAGATGCGACCCCGTCCCGGCAACGCAGCCCACGTGACGGGGCGTGTCTGCCTCAGGACCGGTTGCGCGGCGTCATCCAGTAACTCTTCAATAACGGCCCCGCCCGTGGCTAGGTGCGGGACAAAACCAGTGGCTACTGTGAACCCGTTAGCTGCAGTGTCATGGGGGTGGGGCGGGCTACTACCACTGGCCCGACGCTCACCGAAGGATCTCCATGGCATTCGCAGAACACGAGGTACTCGTCCCGCGTGATGCCCTGGACGTCTATACCTTCCTGATCGACGGCATGAATCTGCCAAAGTGGCGCACCGGGATCCGCAGCATCAGCGTCTCGTCCGGGGTTGCCGGTTCCAAGGGGTCGGTGTACCAGCAGACAGTGCTGGGCCGGTCCGGCTGGCCCATACCCGCCGACTTCGAAATTACGGAAGCAAGGCCCGGAGCCGAAATCCGCTACCAAGTCATTGCCGGGCAAAACCGGCCCTCAGGCGGGTACTACCTCAGCACCGAACCCGCAGGAACGCGCGTCCGGTTCGCGCTCGAATACCAGCCCAAGGGACTGCGCGGACTGATGAACACCGGCATCCAGCGGGCCATGCAGGCTGAAGTTGGTCAGCTGGAGCGACTTAAGGACGTGCTGGCGGTCGCGTCGGCCGAATAGTTCCCACCGCGCGGAGATCCCGGCGAAGGGGTTCCCGCGCGGCCGAGGCCCCGCTACTGCGCCAGCCGCTGGCCAGTCCAGCTGCCAGTAATGGCCGACGGCGATGCAAGGGTTCCGCCGGTCAGGTCCCAGTACTGCACCACATCGTTGGCCCGGCGCAGAGCTACCCCCGTCGAGTTCAGGCCCGTGACATCGCGCAGCGGACGGATGCCTGTCACGTCCGTCCAGCCGGTGGCCACAGTGGCCCGGGCTTCGGCGCGCGGCGCCGGAGTGCCGGCTCCGCGGTAAAGCTGCACAGCGCCGTCGGACTTTCGCGCCAGGAGGTCCTGGAAGCCGTCAGCGTCATAATCCACCATGCTCAGGCGGGTGGCTGAGACTCCGCTGGCCATCAGGGTGCGCGAGGACATGTCGGCCAAACCGACGTTCGGGTACAGGTAGAGGTAGCCGGCAGTGTCCAGCGCCACGAGCTGGGGCAACCGGTTATTGGCGCACCAGCCGCCGACGGCGAGCGTCAGTGTCTCCCAGCCGCTGCTCCCCAGCGTGACCGGCGCCTGGAACCCTCCGCCGGCGATTCCCCTTTGGAGGGTCAGGCTGCCGTTGGTCCACTGGGTCAGAAGGTCGTAGACGCCGTCGCGGTCCCAGTCCGGGGTGAAGACTTCCTTCGCCCCTGTGAACCCGGAGCCGATGACCTTGGCTGCCCCGTAAGACCGGTTCCCGGTGGCGGGGCGGTTGAGAAGCTGGCCGGAAGAGTTGATGGACACGAGATCGGCAGGACTGTTGATGGCCGCGCCGCTCAGGTCCAGGGTGGGCGGCATGTGCTTGACGGCGGGATCGCACATGGTGGGCGTAGCAGGGGGAAAGGCGGTGCCGCCGCTCGGGCTGCCGCCTGGCGAGGAGACAGTGCCTGCCGGGAGGGTGGTGTAGCCGAAGAAGTTCACTACGCCCCAGATCCTGTACAGGCTGTCTGTGTAGGAGATTCCGGCGCCCATGACGTTGAAGCGCGGGTCGAGCAACATGGCATTGTGGCCGGGCGAGCCCTTCCACCATTCCACCAGCTGCGCGGCGTCGCGGTCGGTCCGGATGGCGATGACCTCGCCGGCGCTGCTCGGGCTCATGGCGCGGGGATCCGTCCAGAAACTGGCACGGTGTTCAATGACCTCGCGGCTGGCGATGTTGTTTGACCACTCCTGTGCCAGGCCGGCCACCGTGGGATGGTACTTGACCGTGGCCAGGCCATTCGCGACCCGGTACTCGTTGATTTTGTTGAAAACAGTCAGGATGGCGGCCGCGTTGTTGTCCGGGACCAGTGCCTCGGTGGCAAGGGACCCGGGGGCAAGGGACTCCGTTGCGAAGGTCTGCGGGGCGGGAGCTGTGGCCTTGTTCTGCGCCAGTTCCTCCTCGGGAGCCCAGAGGGGCGGCACGGAAGGCACTTCGGGTGCGGGCACCTCGGAGGTGGTGGTAGCTGGTGCAACCTCGGCTGCCGGCTGCGGCACCGCTGCTACGGGTGCCGGGTTTTGTCCCCCGGCGGGCGACGCCGCCGTGATCACCGGTTCCACGGCGGGGGCGAGCAGCGACCCGCTGCCGGTATCCGCACCGCGTACGCCGCCGTCGTCGTCCGCCATGCCTGCGGGACCCAGCGCGACCGCTCGTGGCCCGAAGGCACCGGCGGCCCCGGCCGATGGCTGGTTCGCCGGCGGGGCGGAATGCAGGCCGGCGGCCGGAGAGACCAGGGCGAGGGCACACAACATAGCCACAACGGCGGGTGCCGCAAAGTTTTTCAAACCAACCCCAGATCAGTTCAGTTCAGTTGTACCAGCCGGGAGACCTCCGGTGGCTGACATCCTGAGGCAACATTAGCCCCACTAGGCGACAGCAACAACGAAAAATGTGCGCTGTGGACAACGCATAGTAATTTGGGAGGCGTGCTGATCTCTGACCGCGACATTCGCGCTGAACTGGACTCCCAACGGATCGTCCTCGAACCCTACGATCCCGCCATGGTCCAGCCATCGTCGGTGGACGTGCGGATCGACCGGTTTTTCCGTCTCTTCGACAACCACAAGTACGCCCATATCGACCCCGCCGAGGAGCAGCCCGAGCTCACCCGCCTGGTCGAGGTGGACCGCGGCGAGCCCTTCATCCTGCATCCGGGCGAGTTCGTGCTCGGCTCCACCTACGAGGCCGTTACGCTGCCGGACGATATCGCAGCCCGCCTGGAAGGCAAGTCCTCCCTCGGCCGGCTGGGCCTGCTGACGCATTCAACGGCCGGGTTCATCGATCCGGGATTTTCCGGGCACGTCACGCTGGAGCTGTCCAACATGGCCACCCTGCCCATCAAGCTCTGGCCGGGGATGAAGATCGGCCAGCTGTGCTTCTTCCGGCTGACGTCCGCGGCTGAACACCCCTACGGCTCGGGCGACTACGGCAACCGCTATCAGGGCCAGCGCGGCCCGACCGCCAGCCGCAGCCACCTGAACTTCCACCGCACCGAGATTTAGGCGCGTTTCCGGGCGGCAGGCCCGATGGGTTCCACGCCAGGGGAGAGCCTAAGCGCGCGCAGGCTCCTGGGTTGGCGGGCGGAGTGCCTTCACCACGGGCTCCACATAACGGGCGGCCAGTGGCCCGATGATGGCCATCAGCAGGACGTAGGCAGTGGCAAGTGCTGCGAGGTCGCTGGGGACCACGCCGGAGGCCACGGCCAGGCCGGCGATGACAATGGAGAACTCGCCGCGGGCTATCAGGGCGGCGCCCGCACGGAACCGGCCGGGCCGGCCGATGCCTGCACGCTTGGCTGCCCAGATCCCGGTGAGCATCTTGGTGACGGCGGTGATCACGGCCAGGACCAGCGCCCAGCCGAGGACCGGGGGGATGGACGAAGGATCGGTGTTGAGCCCGAACGCCACAAAGAAGATGGCGGCAAACAGGTCCCGCAGGGGCTCGAGGATCCGGGTGGCGCTGTGGGCCGTGGCGCCGGAGATGGCGATGCCGAGCATAAACGCGCCCACCGCCGCGGAGACCTGCATGGCTGAAGCCACGCCTGCCACCAGCAGGGCGGCACCCAGCAGGTTGAGCAGGAAGACCTCGGAGTTTTCGCTGTGGACCGCCTTGGAGACGTGGTGGCCATGCCGGAGGGCGACCATCAGGACGAAGGTGACCACTGCCAGGGAAACGCCCACGGTGGTCAGGCCGCCCAGGAAACTCACCCCGGCGAGGGTGGCGGTGAGGATGGGCAGATAGACCGCCATGGCCAGGTCCTCGAACACCAGGATGGACAGCACCACAGGTGTTTCGCGGTTGCCGAGCCGGCCGAGGTCAGTGATCACCTTCGCGGCGATACCGGATGAGGATATATACGTGACGCCGCCCATCACCATGGCGCCCACCGGACCCCAGCCCAGCAGGAACGCAATCCCGGCACCCGGGGCGAAATTCAGCACCAGGTCAAGAACACCGGCCTGCCAAGACCTGCGCAGACCGGTGAAAAGCTCGGCAGCCGTATATTCCAATCCGAGCATAAGCAGCAGCAGGATCACGCCGATTTCGCCGGACAAATGTGCGAATTCGTGCATACCATCAAGCTTGACCACCCCGCCTGCGCCGAAGGCGAGTCCGCCCACGAGGTAGAGGGGAATGGGTGACATTCCGATCCGTCCGGCCAGCCTGGCCAACAGGCCAAGGCAGAACACAACGGCCCCCAGTTCAATGAGGGTCAGGGCCAGCGGGTCCATGACGTTCAGCCGTTGCGGAGGATATCGGCCGCCGAGTCGAGGCCTTCTTGCGTTCCCACTGCCACCAGCAAATCACCCGAATGAAGTACGACGTCGGGTCCCGGCGACGGGAGCACCTCGCCTTCGCGCATGATCGCCACAATCGAGACCCCGCAGCGGGTGCGGATGCATGCCTTGCCCATGGGCTGGTTCTGGAACGGGGAATCGGGGGCAATGGAGAATTGCCGGGTCACAATCCCGGGCACGTCCCGGTGTTCCTCGGTCAGCTTCATGGCCAGGTGCTGCCCGCCCAGGAGGTTGCCCAGGGTGGCTGCCTCATCCCCGGTCAGGGGAATGGAAGCCTGGCAGGTATCGGGATCGTCCCAGGTGGAAACGATGAGTTCCGTCTGGCCTTCCCGCAGCTCCACCACGCCGATGCGGCGCCCGGAAGCGGTCATGAAATCCTTCCGCCGGCCCAGGCCGGGGAGGTCCGTTTCGTCCACGTTCATACTTCCAGCGTAGTCTCCGCAGGCCGTTTTCGGTTGTTGGTACGCCGCTCAGGAAAGCAGGTCGGCAAACCGGCGCGATGCCGTGGCCTGTCGTCCCCTATGAGGCGGGGACCAGTGCGATTGATGCCTTGTTCGGCGGTTTCACCGGGAGCAGGACCAGCAGGCCGGCGACCAGAACCACCATGATGCCCAGGATTCCCCAGCGCTGGGCCTCGCCGGGAGCGACCAGGGGAGTGGCCAGCGTGATGCACAGGGTGAACAGTGCCGGGGCGAGGAAGCTGACGGCGCGGCCGGTGGTGGCGTAGAGGCCGAACAGTTCGCCGGTCTCTCCGCTGGGTGCAAGGCGCGCCAGATAGGCCCTGGAGGATGACTGCGCCGGGCCCACGAACAGGCAGAGGAACAGCCCAAAAACCCAGAATGTGGTGGCGCCGGCCCAGGCCATACCGAAGAGCACGTAGCTGCCGTTGCCGAGGAGGAGGATCATGGTGCCGGCGATCAACAGGCCCACAAGGGAACCCATGATCACGGCCTTGGGCCCTACCCGGTCATCCAGGAAGCCGCCCACCACGGCGCCCACCGCCGCTACCACGTTGCCGAAGATGGCGAAGAAGATGACCTGGGACAGCTCAAAACCGAAGGTGCCGGCCGCAATGATCCCGCCGAAGGTGAAGACTGCCGCGAGCCCGTCGCGGAAGACTGCGCTGGCGAGGAGGAAGTAAATCGTGTGGGGGCTCGTGGCGTAGATCGCCTTGATCCGGCGGACCAGCAGGCCGTAGGAGGCCAGGAAGCCCAGCTGTTTAGCCCGCGCCGGCCGCGGAAGCTCCGGAACTGTGAACAGGACAGGAAGGGCAAAAATGAAGAACCACAGCGCTGAGAATACGGCCACGAGCCGGATGTTGAGGCTGCCTTCCGTGGAGGCGCCGAACCAGTCGAAGCTGGGCTGCACAAAAAGTTGCAGCACCACCAGCAGGGCCACAATTCCGCCGAGGTAACCCATTCCCCAACCGAATCCGCTGACCTTTCCGATGTTTGCCGGGGTGGATACCTGGGTGAGCATGGCGTTGTAATTGACGCCGGCGAACTCAAAAAACACATTCCCCAACGCAATCAGGGAGACGCCCAGCAGCAAAAACTCCGGGCGGGGGAAAACAAAGAAACACAGCCCCGTCAGAATGGCGACGGCCGCCGTGTTGACTCCCAGCCAGAGCTTGCGCCGGCCGCCGTTGTCCGAGCGCTGCCCCGTCACCGGAGCGAGCAGGGCGATGGCGAGGCCTGCGATGGCCAGCGCACCGCCAAGGACGGCCGAGGCCTGGTCCTTGTCCCCGAAGGCGGTGGAGGTGAGGTAGACGGTGAAGACGAACGTTGTCATCACCGCGTTGAACGCCGCCGAGCCCCAGTCCCAGGCAGCCCAGGCGAGCACGCGGCCCTTGCCGGCGGTGTGGGTTCCGGATGCGAGTTCCGATGGCGGCTGTGTGGCCTCACGAGCGCTGGCAGTGTCCATAGGCTGAATCGTATCCGCCCATGGCGAACAGGACGGGCATAATACGCCTGACACCCGGCAAAATCGAGCGGTCGGGGGCCTTTGCGGGGAAAACGGCTGAAACGGCTTGATAAACTGTGGCCACCGAACCTAACGATTGACCGCCTGCCCTAACTTTTTGTAAAACGAATCCCTGACGTTGCGGAGATAACAGTGATCACAGTCCTTGCCGTGCAGTTTACGGTGGCTGCTGTGGCGCCTCTCCTGTTCAGGATGTGGGGCCGCAACGCGTTCTATGCCTTGGCGGCCGTGCCCGCTGCGTCCTTTGTCTGGCTCCTGCTTCAACACGGCGCGGTGTATTCGGGCTCCGGGGCGGTCACGGAGATCGTCCCGTGGATCCCCGGGCTGAAACTGGAATTCGCCTTCCGGCTGGATCCCCTCGCCTGGGTGATGTCCCTTTTGGTCCTGGGCGTGGGCGCCCTGGTGCTGGTCTACTGCGCGAGGTACTTCAGCAAAAAGGACCAGGATTTGGGCGGCTTCGGCGCCCAATTGCTCGCCTTCGCGGGTGCCATGTTCGGCCTGGTGGTGGCGGACGACCTTCTCCTGCTGTTCATTTTCTGGGAACTCACCACCATCCTTTCCTACCTGCTGATCGGGTTTGCCCGCACCAGGCTGGCCGCCCGGCGCTCCGCCCTGCAGGCTTTGATGGTCACCACGGCCGGCGGCCTGGCCATGCTGGTGGGCCTGATCATGCTCGGCTACAGCGCCGGCACGTACCGCATCTCGGCGATCCTCGCGGAGGCTCCCGCGCTGGTAGCCGGACCGGCCAGCGGCATCGTCGCCGCCGCCGTCGTACTGATCCTCGTGGGTGCCATCAGCAAATCCGCGCTGGTTCCCTTCCACTTCTGGCTGCCGGGGGCCATGGCGGCCCCCACTCCGGTCAGCGCCTACCTGCACGCCGCGGCGATGGTCAAGGCCGGCATCTACCTGGTGGCCAGGCTCGCGCCGGGGTTTTCCGAGACCGCCTACTGGCAGTCCATTGTGCTGGGCCTGGGCCTGGCCACCATGCTGGTGGGCGGTTACCGGGCGCTGCGCCAGACTGACATCAAGCTCATCCTCGCGTACGGCACCGTCAGCCAGCTGGGCTTCCTCACCATGGTGGTGGGCCTCGGGACGCCGGACGCGGCGCTCGCCGGCCTCGCGATGCTGTTGGCCCACGGCCTGTTCAAGGCGACCCTGTTCCTGGTGGTGGGCATCATCGATCATCAGTCCGGAACCCGTGATGTCCGCCAGCTCTCCGGCGTCTTCCGCTCGTCCCGGGCGCTCGGCATCGTGGCCGGCATCGGCGCCGCGTCGATGGCCGGTGTTCCGCTGCTGGCGGGCTTTGTGGCCAAGGAATCGGTCCTCGAGGCGTTCGTCCACCACGCCTCCACGGGGGAGTCCTGGAGCGTGGTGGTGCTTGTGGGCATCGTCCTGGGCTCGGTCCTGACGTTCGCCTACAGCGCCCGTTTTATGTGGGGGGCGTTTGCCGTCAAGCCCGGCGTTGAACCCACACCGTTCAAAGCCGTCAGCCCTTCCTTCCTGGCCGCTCCTGCGTTCCTCAGCCTCCTCACCATTGTTTATGGCCTCTGGCCCGCCCCCGTGGACGCGTGGGTCCAGCCTTATGCGGCTCTCTTTGCTTCCACCGCGGCCGACGCCGGCACACCGGCCGAGCAGGCAGGTCACCTTGCGCTCTGGCACGGTCTCACGCCGGCCCTCGGGCTGACGGCGCTGACATTCGCGCTGGGCCTGGCCATGCACTTCGGCCGGACGCTCGTGGAGCGGGCACAGTCCCGGGTGCCCGGCTGGATCGACGGCGACCGTTTCTACCAGCTCAGCATCGGTGCGCTGGACGACGTGGCAGTCTGGATCACCGGCCGCACGCAGCGTGGTTCGCTGTACTTCTACCTCTCTGTCATCCTTTCCATGGCGTTCGCGCTGCCGCTGACTGCCATGCTCCTGGCGGGGAAGCCCCTCCCGCAGGACCTGTACTTCATCGACCCCTTCTCACCGCTTCAGCCCGTGGTGGGGGCGGCGATCGTGATCGGGGCGCTGGCCGCGGTCAAGGCCAACAGGCGGTTCCTCGCCGTGCTGATGGTGTCGGTGACCGGATATGGGATTGCCCTGATGTTCGCGCTCCAGGGCGCCCCGGACCTGGCCCTGACGCAGATGCTGGTGGAAACCATTATCCTGGTGGCCTTCGTCCTGGCCATGCGCAGCCTCCCGGCCGAGCTCCGCGACCGGACCGGCGGCAGGTACCGCGTGGTCCGCGTGATTATCGGCGCGGCCTTCGGCGTGACCATGGTCTTCGCCGCCATCTACGCCATGGGCGCCCGGGTGGCCGCACCGGTGTCGCTGGAATTCCCGCGGCTTGCCTACGAGGGCGGCGGCGGACTGAACATCGTCAACGTGACCCTCGTAGACATCAGGGCGTGGGATACCTTCGGTGAAATTTCCGTCCTCGCCCTCGCCGCAACCGGCGTCGCCAGCCTGATCTTCGTCCGCGGTCGCGGCGACCGGCTCAGGGTTCCGTCCCCCATTGCCGAAGGCAGCGTGGGCCGGCAGTCAGCAGCGGATCCGGGTTCGCGCGAAGCCGCGTCACTGGCCATCAGCCGGAAGTTCGCCGCCTCAGCACGCGACGCCTGGATCGTGGCAGGACGGACCCTGGCCCCCGAACGGCGTTCCATCATCTTCGAGGTGGTCACGCGGCTGATCTTCCACTCGCTGATCATCTTCTCCCTGTACCTCCTGCTTGCCGGGCACAACCTGCCGGGCGGTGGTTTCGCCGGCGGCCTCACGGCGGGGCTTGCCCTGGCCATCCGTTACCTGGCCGGCGGCCGCTTCGAACTGCGGGAGGCCACTCCCGTTGGGGCCGGTACCCTCCTCGGGATCGGGCTCGCGACGGCGGCCGCCTCAGGTGTGGTGCCCCTCCTGCTGGGCGGGCAAGTGTTCCAGAGCGCCATCATCGAACTCTGGCTGCCCGTGTTCGGCGACATCAAATTTGTCACCTCCACCATCTTCGATATCGGCGTGTACATCGTGGTGGTGGGCCTCGTCCTGGACGTGCTGCGCAGCCTGGGCTCCGAGATCGACGAACATTTTGACGAGCACGAGGCCGAGCCGGCACCGGACTCCCTTGTTGAGGACGTGATGGCCGGCGCCGTTTCCGCCGCCGGGCACGAGCCCCTGGACCTGTCCGCCGAACCTACAGTGAAGGGCCAAGGATGAGCGTCAACCTGACCCTCCTGATCGTGATGGGCGCGCTGTACGCGTGCGGCATCTACCTGATCCTCGAACGAAGCCTTACCCGGGTGCTGCTGGGGCTGATGCTCCTGACCAACGCCACCAACCTGCTGATCCTAACCACGGGCGGTTATGCCGGCCTGGCACCGTTCTTCAATAAGGACACTGGGGCCGACGAGTACGCGGACCCGCTGCCGCAGGCCCTCATCCTCACCTCGATCGTGATCTCGTTCGCCGTCACCGCGTTTATGCTCGGCATCATCTACCGTACCTGGGTGCTGGCACGCCAGGACGAGATCCAGGACGACGTCGAGGACCGCCGCGTTGCCGAAACGCCCAGGTTCGACGCCGAGGACGACGCCCCGATCCCGGCCGAGACCTCAGAGTTCCCCCTCACCATGCTTGGCAGCGACGGCAGCGGCATTTCCGATCATGCAGACCAGACAGCGTCCGGGGACTCCGTGGTGGCTGGCGCCAAGACAATTCCCGCGGCGGATGCCGCAGCCGAGGAGCAACCCGGCTCGCGGAACGTAGACGCTGGCCCCAAAGGAGGTGTGAAGTGAACATCGCAAGCTTTGCCCCGCTCGCCGTCCTCTTTCCCATCTTCGGCGCCGCACTGGCCTTCCTGCTGTTCCGGCACGCCCGGGCACAGCGCGCCGTGAGCATCGCGGTCCTGTCCCTGACGCTCCTGCTGGAGTGCTTCCTGCTCGCCTCAGTGTGGGAGGGCGGGACGGCCGCGGTGAACATCGGTGGCTGGCTGCCGCCCTGGGGCATCACGATGGTGGTGGACCAGTTCTCCTCCCTCATGCTGGTGGTGTCCTCCGCCGTCAGCCTCGCCGTGCTGATCTACGCCACCGGGCAAGGTATGGCCGACGGCGATCAGGACGCCCCGGTGTCGATCTTCCACCCCACGTTCCTGATCCTCGTGGCCGGTGTGTCCAACGCGTTCCTGTCCGGGGATCTCTTCAACCTTTACGTCGGCTTTGAAATCCTCCTGACGGCGAGCTATGTCCTGATGACCCTGGGCGGTACCGGACCCCGTATCCGGGCGGGCGTCACGTATGTGGTGGTTTCCGTGGTGTCCTCGGTGCTGTTCCTGATCTCCATCGCGATGGTTTACGGTGCCACCGGAACCGTGAACATGGCAGACCTTGCCATCAAGCTCGCGGACCTGGACGAGGGAACAAAAACGCTGCTGCATGTGATGCTCCTGGTGGCCTTCGGCATCAAGGCGGCCGTGTTCCCGCTGTCGTTCTGGCTGCCTGACTCCTACCCCACCGCGCCAGCCCCGGTCACCGCCGTCTTCGCCGGCCTGCTCACCAAAGTGGGCGTGTACGCAATGGTCCGCACCGAGACCCTGCTGTTCCCCGGCGACAGCCTGAACACTCCGTTGATGGTGGTGGCGCTACTGACCATGGTGGTGGGAATCCTCGGCGCCCTGGCCCAGAGCGACATCAAACGTCTGCTGTCCTTTACGCTGGTCAGCCACATCGGCTATATGGTGTTCGGCCTGGCGATGTCCTCCGTGGCCGGGCTGGGCGCTGCCGTGTTCTACGTGGCCCACCACATCACCATCCAGACCAGCCTGTTCCTGGTCACGGGCCTGATCGAACGCCGTGGCGGCAGTTCCTCCGTGGACCGGCTGGCGGGCCTGGCCAAGCTTTCGCCCCTCCTGGCACTCCTGTTCTTTGTGCCGGCGATGAACCTGGCCGGAATCCCGCCGTTCTCCGGATTCCTGGGAAAGGTAGGCCTGATCCAGGCCGGAATCGAACTGGGCACTCCGCTCGCCTATGCCCTGGTGATCGGCGGCGTGGTCACCAGCCTGCTGACACTCCTGGCGGTGGCAAGGGTGTGGAACCGTGCGTTCTGGCGCAAGCCCTCGGACGCTGAGCACCCCGACCCCGTCCTCTTGGCGATGCCGGAGGAATCGGCCACCGGCCGCCGGGCCGGCCGCGACAGCGTGACCCTGCTGCCCCGGACCATGGTGGGTTCAACCCTGGGGCTGGTGGTGCTTGGGGTGTCCCTCACTGTCTTCGCCGGCCCGCTGTTCAAGGTCGCGGACCAGGCGGCCCAGGAGATGCTGGACAGGTCCTCCTACATCCAGGCCGTGCTCGGCGAGGACACCATAGTTCCACCACTGGCGCTGAAAGCGGGTGGGGGCGAATGAGCCGCCGCCGGATTTCCCTGCGCCAGGAACTGCCCCTGCTGGTGTGGCTGGTGATCGTCTGGGGTGCGCTCTGGCAGGACTTCAGCCCCGGCAACCTGCTTTTCGGCGCCCTGCTGGCCGTGCTGGTGGCCCGGATGTTTTACCTGCCGCCGGTGGAACTCAGCGGCAGGTTCAATATCGTCCACGCAGTGCCTTTCGCACTGCGGTTCCTCGGCCGGGTGGCGGCAGCGAGCATTGAAGTCATGTACTTGGCGGCCGTCCGTGGACCGAAAGTGATCAACGCAGTTGTCGCGGTCCCGCTGCGGAGCCATCAGGACCTGATCGTCACCGCCGTGGGGCACGTGATCTCGCTGATCCCGGGTTCCCTGGTGGTCGAAGTGGACCGTTCAACGTCCACCCTGTACCTGCACGCGCTCAATATCAGCACCGCCGAGGACGTGGAGAGCCTGCGCGCGGAAGTCCGCTCCATCGAAGCCGGCTTGATCCGCATCATGGGCACGAAGGAAGAACTCGAAGCAGTGCGGCAGGAGAACCCGGCATGATGCAGATCGTCCTGGCTGTCACGGCAGTCATCCTTTCGCTGGCCGCGGCCGGCGCCATCATCCGGATCGCCCGGGGCCCCTCACTGCTCGATAGGGTGCTGGCCTCCGATGTGCTGCTGGCCATCCTCGGCGCGGCGCTGTGCATCGACATGGCCGTGAACCGGCACCTGAACAACCTGATGCTGCTCGTGGCACTGTCGGTGGTCGGCTTCATCGGCTCCGTGACAGTGGCGCGCTTCGTGGCCGACCGGCGGGAGCAGACCCATGAGTCCTGAGGCGAGCCTGATGGATAACGTGATTGATACCGTGACGGCGGTGTTCCTGGTGGCGGGTGCCCTGATGTCCCTGGCAGCCGCCGTCGGGCTCCTCCGCTTCCCCGACCTGCTGAGCCGCATGCACGCGGCCACCAAACCGCAGGTGCTGGGGCTGTTCCTGCTCCTGGCAGCCATCGGCCTGCAGATGCGGACGTGGTGGGTGTGGCCGGTGCTGCTGGTGGCCTGGATTTTCCAGCTGTTGACCGTACCGGTGTCCGCGCACATGGTGGGACGCTCCGGCTATCGCACCAAGCACATGCACCGCGAGCTGCTCAGCTCCGATGACCTGGAGGCCGTGGTCCAGAAGGCGGCCAAGTCCGCCCGTGATGAGGCATCCAACGGCGGCAGCCCGCACTAATACCGGAGTTTTTGTCCAGATAATCCCGCTTTATGGCCGACGAAGCGGGATCATCTGGACAAAAACTCGGCTAGACGATGTCCTGGGTCTTGGCGAAACGGGTGATGGCCCGCTGCGTGCCGCGGTTGGCGAGGACTTGGATGATGGTGCTGACCGAGGCTGAGATCAGCGCGAACGTCAGCGCCGAGCGCAGGCTCGTGGGGGTGTCCTCGCCCTTGCCTGTGGGCGGCTTGTTGCCGGTGGACTTCTCCCACACAGTATTAACCAGCTTGGTGCCGGCAAACCCGGCGGCGAGGCTGATTCCTGTGCCGAGCAGCTTGATGAACAGGTTCATGGGTTGAACTCCTTGTGACCGGGGTCGGGGACTGCCTTTAGCCTAACGCGATCAGGCCGCCAGCCAGCACAAGGCCAGCACCTAGGCCGGGCGCATGGACCCCAGAATCTCCCGGAGCGCCTCCACCACCAGGTCGTGGTCCTGCTGTTGGGGCAGGCCCGAGACCGTCACAGTGGCCACGGCGCCCACTCCGGTGACGTAGACCGGGAAGCACCCGCCATGCGCGGCGTAGACCATTTCGTCATACCAGCCCTGGTCCTCGATCCGGCCGCCCCGCAGCCTGGCGCGCAGGCCCACCAGCAGCGAGGGGATCTCGTACCGTGCGGCCGTTCGCTGCTTGGCCCGGACCCAGTGCTCGTTGTTCGGCGTGGCACCGTCCAGGGCAACGTGGAACAGGACCTGGTCACCTTTGGTGATATCGATGGCGATGGGCAGCTTCCGGGTCTTGCCGAGCTCCACCAGCAGCAGCCCCAGGCTGAGGGAATCGTCCTTCGTGAACCGCGGGAACTGCAGCTCACTGACCTCGGCGTCGATCCGGGCAATCAACGCCTCGAGCGAGCCCGGGGGCTGGCTCTCGTTGGAATCGGGATCGAACGCTGTCACATGGGATGGGTCGGCAGTCATGGCCCACAATCTACCCGCCTGCGGTGTAAACTGGACCACGCCCATCAGGGCAGAATTATTCACGACAGGGGAGCGCCGCCGTCGGGCAACTGCAGGAATGCAGCCGGTGGATGGGCGCTGAGAGTGCGGACAGCCGCAGACCCTCGAACCTGATCCGGTTAGTACCGGCGCAAGGGAGTCGAGCTTCTCAGAGTGTCCGGATCCGGACGGCGCAGGCCGTGCGGCAACCGCGAACACCCTCCCCTCCTGTACCTCAGGAGGTTGACATGACAACAGTAGGCACCAAAAAAGCCAGCTATACGTGGCGCGTTGTGGACATCGTGGTGGCGGCTCTGATCGCCATCGCCGGCGGCGTTATTTTCTGGGCATGGTCCCAAGGTGCGGCGCTGGTCTCCGCACCGATGAACGCCACATACCCGCCCCTGACCGGCCTGATCGCCGGCGGTTGGATGATTCCGGCCGTGCTGGGCATGCTTATCATCCGCAAACCGGGCGCAGCACTGTTCTGCGAAGCTGTTGCCGCCACCGGTGAGCTCATGATGGGTTCGCAGTACGGCACCACCGTGCTGATCTCCGGCATCCTGCAGGGCCTCGGTGCGGAACTCGTGTTCGCCGCCTTCGCCTATAAGAAGTTCAACCTCCCCACTGCCCTGCTGGCCGGTGCCGGGGCGGGGCTCTTCTGCGGCCTGAACGACTCCTTCCTCCCGTGGGGCTGGAACATCGCCTACGAAGCCGGCGATAAAGCCGCCTACATCCTCTTCTGCGCCGTCTCGGGTGCCGTCATTGCAGGTGCTGTCTCCTGGGTCGCCACCCGCGGCCTGGCGAAGACAGGCGTGTTGAGCTCCTTCGCATCCCGGAAGGCCTTCTCCGAGGCCGTCTTCAACTGATGGCCGACGCCGACGCCGGCGCTTCCGCTGTGCGCCCCGCCGCGGTGTCCGCCCGTGGCTGGGGCTGGCGGCACGCCGGCCGCGCCGTACCCGCCGTCCACGGGCTCGACCTGGACATCGCGCCGGGTGAGCGGGTGCTGCTGCTGGGGCCCTCGGGCGCCGGCAAATCAACGCTGCTGCACGCGCTCGCCGGGGTGCTGGGTGACGAAGGGGACGACGCCGACGAGACGGGTTCGCTGCTGATCGACGGCGTTGCGCCGCGCGGCCAGCGCGGCCGTGCCGGACTCATGCAGCAGGATCCCGAAACGCAGGTGGTCCTCT
Organism: Arthrobacter sp. BF1; assembly: GCF_056680215.1. Lineage (NCBI taxonomy): Bacteria > Bacillati > Actinomycetota > Actinomycetes > Micrococcales > Micrococcaceae > Arthrobacter > Arthrobacter sp. BF1. The sequence goes on along the minus strand of NZ_CM155271.1, from coordinate 3,911,765 downwards.
CCAGGCTCGGCGACGACGTCGCTTTTGGTGCCGAGAACCTGGCCGTGCCGCGGGATGAGATCTGGCGGCGGGTGGAGGAAGCGCTCGACGACGTCGGGCTGCGGAGTGCCGGCCGCTCGGACAGTGCGGCCGGGCTCCCGCTGGACCACCCGACGTCGGCCCTGTCCGGCGGGCAGAAGCAGCGGCTGGCGCTGGCCGGCATCCTCGCGATGCGGCCTGGGCTGATCCTGCTGGACGAGCCCACCGCAAACCTCGATCCCGCCGGGGTCCTGGAGGTCCGGGACGCCGTGGGCCGCTGCCTCGACAAGACCGGCGCCACCCTGGTGGTGGTGGAACACCGCGTGTCCGTCTGGAAAGACTTGGTGGACCGGATCGTGGTGCTGCAGCCGGGCTCGGCTGCCGGCGCCTCCGGCAGCAGCTCCGGCACCTCGGGCGGCTCCTCCGGCGTGCTCCTGGACGGGCCGCCGGACCAGGTGCTCGCCGAGGCGCGCAGCATGCTGATCCGCGCCGGCGTGTGGGTGCCGGGCTACGTTCCCGAAACACGGCCCCGGGCAGGCAGTTCCGCCAATACCGGTCAGCTGCTGCTGGCGGCCGAGCAGGTTGCCGTATCCCGTGAACGGCCACGCCGGCGCGGGTTCCGCACCATCCCGCCGGTGCCCGTGCAAACGGGCATCACGGCCCAGGTCCGCGCCGGCCAGGCCCTGACCGTCACCGGCCCCAACGGCGCCGGGAAGTCCACGTTGGCGCTGACCCTCGCCGGACTGTTGGCGCCGGTGGAGGGCAAGGTGTCCGCCGCCGTCGAGCTTTCCGAGGGAGCCGGAATTGATCCGTTCTCGTGGAAGGCCAAACAGCTGATTTCGCGGATCGGCACCGTGTTCCAGGAGCCCGAGCACCAGTTCGTCACGGGGCGGGTCCTGGACGAGCTGATGTTCGGTCCGCGCCATCTGGGGCACGGGGAGGAACGTGTGGACGAGCTGCTGGAGCGGCTGCGCCTCACCCACCTGGTGGACGCGAATCCGTACACCCTGTCCGGCGGCGAAAAACGCCGGCTGTCGGTGGCTACGGTCCTTGCGGCCCATCCGCGCGTCCTAGTGCTCGATGAGCCCACGTTCGGCCAGGACGCCAATACGTGGGCCGAGCTCGCGTCGTTCCTCTCCGAACTGCTCGACGCCGGGACTTCCGTGGTGTCCGTGACCCATGACGAAGAATTCACCGCCGTCCTGGGCGGCACCGAACTGCGTCTGGGCCCGGCCTCGCGCGGCGGCGCCCGCCAGGAGGCGGATGCCGCATGAGGGATGCCCTGACGCTCAGCGGAAACCAGGCCCTGCTGACGCGCGCCAACCCGCTGGCCAAATTCGGCGCCGTCTTCCTCATCACGCTGGTACTGGCGCTCTCCATTGATTGGGTTTCCGCCTCGGTGGCGCTCGCCGCCGAACTGGCACTTTTCCCGCTCGCCGGACTGACGTTGCGCCTGCTCTGGCAACGCGGCTGGCCCCTCATCATCGCGGCAGCTGTGGGCGGCTGGAGCACGGCGATTGTCGCTGCTGACAGCGGTGCTGTACTGCTCGACGTCGGGATCTGGTCCATCAGCGAAGGTTCCCTTCAGCTGGGGCTCGGGTTCATGCTGCGCGGACTCGCGATAGCCCTGCCGGCAATCCTGCTGATGACCTGCACCGACCCGACCGACCTCGCCGACGCGCTGGCACAGAAGGCCCGGCTGCCGCACCGGTTTGTGCTCGGCACGCTGGCGGCGATGCGGCTGGTGGGACTCCTGGCCGAGGAATGGCAGACCATCGGCATGGCCCGGCGTGCCCGCGGCGTGGGATCGCACGGCAGCCCGCTGGAGCGGCTGCGGGCCACGCTCGGGCAAAGCTTCGGACTGCTGGTCCAGGCGATCCGGCGCGCCTCCCGCCTGGCCGTGACCATGGAAGCCCGGGGTTTTGGCACCGGTCAGCGCACGTGGGCACGGGAATCCACCTACTCGCTGCTGGACGTCTGGGTAGTGTTTGGCGGCGTGCTGATCGCGGCCGCCGCAGTGGTTGCAGCGGCGGGGATGGGGACCTGGAACTTTGTTTGGCGGTGATCCCTGCCGCTAGCTGCACGAATAGTCGTAGTCATAGCCCTTGGATACAAACTGCGTCAGGCTGACCCTGCCCCCTGCAGTCAGCGGCGGCTTCGAGCAGTCGCTTTTGGCGCCCGTAACGGTGCGGGCACCGGCCAGCCAACTGGGTAGCGTGTATAGCGTGCTGGAGCTGCTGACCGGCCCCACAATCTGGCCCCACTGGTAACTCGTGGAGTAGATGCCCACCTTGGCGCCAATGCCTAGGAAGTAGTCCGTCATGCCCTCCAGAACCGCACGGTTGGCTTCCATGTCGCTGGTGGACCAGGTGTTCCCCGTTTCGGCGTCCAGCCACCACAGGTAATTCCCGGGGGAACTGATCCCGCGGTAGTTAGCGTCGTCGTAGGCCTTGGCATAGCCGTACATGTAGGCGCAGGCAGCGCCTACGGGCTCGGGGTTGTTTTTACAGGAGCCGTAGGGGTTGGTTTCAACGGTGACGTTGCTGTTCTCCGGGTACTGATCGCCCGTGGGCCACCATGATCCGGCGAGGCCGGGATTCGCGGTATTGACGTAGAGGGCTACCATCGGCTGGTTCGTGGAATTCCGCACCGCTGGAATGGCGCGCGCCCACTTGAGCTGGTCCTGCAGGCAGGGGTTGGTGGTGGTGGCCAGGCCGTTGTTCACGCCCACGATGGCGAATGCCGGGTCTTTGGGAAGCGCCTTGTTACATTGTGGCCAGGACACGTCATTACCCAAGGCTTGCTGGGAGCTTTCACCGGCAGGCGGCGCGGCGCCTGCCGCAGGAGCGGAAAAGATACAGAGTGCGGTGGCCAGAAGGCACCCTACGATGCGCGCGGTGGCTCCTGCTGATTTCGGGTGCTTGTGCATGACAGACCTCTGCTCTTGGGATGCTGCCGCGGCCGGGGTTTCAGTTTCCACCCCGGGGGCAGCAGGGTCAAGAACCCCGACCAAGAGGGGATATCGCATGGAACGGGTATGAATCGGCCATTTGTGTGTCTACTGGCATAAAATAGCGTGAACATAACTCATCTGTGATATTTTTTGTCCATGACTCAGGAAACTGCCGAGCACATTGCCGCCACGCTCAAGGATGCCCGGATTGAAAAGGGCTGGACGCAGGGCCAATTGGCCGAAGCGCTCGGGACCAGCCAAAGTGCCATCGCCCGGATGGAGCAGGGCAAGCAGAACCTCAGCCTGAAGATGATCCAGCGGCTCGAAACGATCTTTGAGCGAAGCATCGTCAAGGTGGGCAAACCGCAGATGACCCACCTCCGGATCGAAGGCGGCCGCACCCTGTCCGGGGCGGTGGATGTCAACAGCAGCAAGAACGCCGGCGTGGCCCTGCTCTGCGCCAGCCTGATCAACCGTGGCACCACCGTGCTGCGCAGGCTCGCCCGGATCGAAGAGGTCAACCGGATCGTGGAGGTGCTGACCAGCATCGGCATGGAGTGCACCTGGCTTAACGACACCGACCTCCAGCTCCGCCGCCCGGAAGTCCTGGACCTGGCGGCCATGGATGTGGACGCCGCCCGCCGCACCCGCAGCGTCATCATGCTCCTGGGCCCGCTCCTGGACGAAAGCTCCGAGTACCGACTCCCGTACGCCGGCGGCTGCGATCTGGGCACGCGCACGGTGGAACCGCACATGCAGGCGCTGCGCCAGTTCGGGCTCACTGTGGAAGCGAGGGCGGGCTTTTACGCGGTGCAGGCTCCGCAGCCGGACAGCCGGAACCGCTCGTTCGTGCTTTCCGAGCGCGGGGACACGGTGACCGAAAACGCGATCATGGCAGCGGCCCACCGCCAGGGAACCACAGTCATCCGCAACGCGAGCCCCAACTACATGGTCCAGGACCTCTGCTTCTACCTGGAGATGCTCGGCGTGCAGATCGACGGGGTGGGCACCACCACCCTGAAGATCACCGGGCAGCCGTTTGTGGACGTCGACATCGAATACTTCCCGTCCGAGGATCCGATTGAGGCGATGAGCCTGATCACCGCCGGCATCGTCACCAACTCGGAGGTGACTATCCGCCGGGTACCCATCGAGTTCATGGAGATCGAGCTGGCCACGCTGGAGCAGATGGGCCAGCAGCTGGAGATCTCAGGGGAGTACATGGCCCGCAACGGGCGGACCCGGCTGGTGGATGTGACCACCAAGCCGTCCGAGCTCCGGGCGCCGGAGGACAAGATCCACCCCATGCCGTTCCCCGGGCTGAACATCGACAACCTGCCGTTCTTCGCGGTCATTGCGGCCAACGCCCATGGCCAGACCATGATCCACGACTGGGTCTACGAGAACCGGGCCATCTACCTTACGGAACTGAACCGGCTCGGCGCCCAGGTGCAGCTGCTGGACCCGCACCGGATCTACGTCAACGGCCCCACCAAGTGGCGCGCGGCCGAGGTGGGCTGCCCGCCGGCTCTCCGCCCGGCCGCCTGCCTGCTGCTGGCCATGCTCGCGGCGCGGGGAGTCTCCGAGCTGCGCAACATCTACGTGATTGAGCGCGGCTATGAGGACCTGGCCGAGCGCCTCAACACCATTGGCGCCAAGGTGGAGTACTTCCAGGACTAGTGCCGCGGGGTTTTGGCTGGCGGGGCGGGTTCTGCACCATCATTCGGCCTCACCGGGGTTCAGGCCACGCATTTCCGGGCCCGCGGGTCAGGCCCAGGCCGGATGATTGAGCAAAATCCGTCACCCTCGCCGCCGGCCACGCTTCAGAACGGCGTGGATCTCCTTCAAGACCATGTCCGGGCTGTTCCAGATCTGCTCCGGGGCGTAGCTGAGGACCGCATAAGCCTGCGTCTGTGCGATGTTGGACCGGCTCATGTCCTTCCGCCAGGCGGCGCGTGAGCTGTGGAACTGGAAGCCGTTGATTTCCACAATGAGCCAACTGTCGATCAGGAAGTCCACGCGTCCCACGCCGGCGATCTGCACCTGCCTGTCGAAACGGAGCCCGGCTGACTCGAACAGCAGCCGGGCGCTGATCTCCGGGACGGACTCGGACAAGCCGTCTGCCTTTGCTAGCCTCTTCCGCGCCGGGCCGTAGTACTTCGCCGTAAGCTCGGCTTCCAGGACTTCCCGGGGTAGGCCATGCTGCGTCATCGCCGACTGCGCCATGGCTATGGCATCCACTTCGGCCAGGCACGTTAGGCCGTGAATGACGGCGTCTTCAAGGCTTGCGATGGGCAGCCGATGGTCCCCTGCGAACCGGAGGCGGCCGTGTTTGGGGGCATGCCTGCCGCGGCGATGCTTGCTGGCCAGATGGAGTCGGCAGGGCTTGTCCTTGAGCCAGAGGCCATAGTGGGACGCGCCGGAAGCACAGGTTACGAGCGAATCGCTGACTATCGCCTGCAGGAACTCGGGGTCTGCGCCAGGCAGTGCCCAGACGCCCTTCCGGGGCTGGCTGGCTCCGGCTGTTGCCAGGTTCCTCACGGCGCGGTCCGAGTAGCCTTCCCGTCGCAGGGTGCCCACCCGGGCCACGCCGCCGAGGGATGTCAAAAATTCGAGGGGATCCATGGACCGAGCTAGCCACGGTTTTGGCTTGGTTCGGACGGGCGAATGGCTGTATGTGGACAACCCCGGCTGTGGGGGAACGGTGTCTCGGCGGGTTCTGCACCATCATTCGGCTGGCCCGGAGGGCCCGCCACGCCATTCCGGGCTATACCATTCTGTTCGAGCGAATGATGGCGCAGAATCCGGCAGCCCCGGACTCCGGCCCGCAGAACCACCCGGACCGGGCTGCCGCGTCCCCGGCCGGTTGACGCACAATATAACCATGCGAACTTTCGGCGTCGAGGAAGAGCTCCTGATCGTTGATCCGGACTCGGGGCAGCCGCTTGCGCTGGCGGACGCCCTGCTTTCCGGGCACCGGCTGGCTGCTGACGACGCCCCGCCGGACCAGCACGCGCTGAAGACATGGGGTAAAACCGCGCACGACGACGAAATGGGCTTGAGCGCCGAGCTGAAACTCGAGCAGATCGAGACGCAGACGCGACCGTGCCTTGAGTATGCGGAGCTGCTCCCGCAGATCCGCGCCGGCCGCCTGCTCGCGGACCAGGCGGCACGCAAATTCGGCGCGCGGGTTGCTGCGCTGGCCACTTCCCCGTTCGGGTTGGCGAGCCACACCACCCCGGACCCGCGTTATGCGCGGATGCTCGAGCGGTTTGGCCTGACCGCCCAGGAGCAGCTGACGTGCGGCTTCCACGTCCATACGTCCATCGAGTCCGAGGACGAGGGCGTGGCCGTGCTGGACCGGATCAGGGACAAGCTGGCCGTCCTCACCGCCCTGAGTGCCAACTCCCCGTTCTGGATGGGGATGCACACAGGGTTCGCAAGCTACCGCACCCAGGCCTGGAACCGCTGGCCGACGTCGGGTCCGTCCGCCATCTTCGGCACGTATTCCCAGTACCGGCGGGTGGTGACGCGCCTGCTGGACAGCGGGGTGATGCTGGACGAAGGCATGATCTACTTCGACGCCCGCCTTTCCCGGAACCACCCCACCGTTGAAGTCCGCGTGGCCGATGTCTGCCTCCGCGCAGAGGACGCCGCCCTGATCGCCGTGCTGGTGCGGGCCCTGGTGGAGACCGCCAGCCGGGAGTGGCGGGAGGGTGTGGAGCCGGCGCCCGTGCCCACCGTGCTGCTCCGGATGGCAGCCTGGCAGGCAAGCAGCAGCGGCATGGGCGGCGAGCTGCTGGACTTCGGCACCTTCCGGCCGGCCCCCGCGGTGGACGTGGTCCGTTCCCTCGTGGATTACCTGGCGCCCGTGCTCGCTGAACAGGGCGAACTGTCCCTTGCCAGGCAGGGCGTCGAGGACATCATTTCGCGTGGCACAGGGTCCGCGGAGCAGCGCCGCGTCCGGGACGCGGCGGCTGAAGCAGAGCCCGACGACGGCGGGCTGGGCGCCGTTGTTGCCCACGCCGTGGGCGTCACCATGCGCGGTGCATCCGGGCAGCCCGAGGTTGATGAGGCGCCCGATCTGCTCCGCGTGCGCCAGGTCTGACTGTTGAGCCGGCCCTTCCTGGCCCAGGGCCAGGTTGTCCTGACCGTGAGCGCCGGTAAGAGCTCTTTGACCCGCCCCTTCACAATCTTGGCGGGCGTTCCCCAGGTCAGCGCGGTGTACCTCCGCTTCGGCGTCGCCACCCCCGGGGGAGCAGCGGCGGGGACGGAACTCGACGCCGTCGCAACGCTGGTGGGGGAAGCTCCCGGCATCGTGCTGTCCTACAAGGATTTCCGCCAGGCCGCGCCCTTGGGGGAACTGGACTCGGTGGTGAACCGTGGCGCCACTCCGCTCGTCACGTGGGAGCCATGGATCGCAGGGAACGGGGTGGTGCAGCCGGCATATACGCTGGCCCGGATCGCCGCAGGGGACTTCGATCCCTACATCGCACAGTGGGGAGCGGCCCTTGCCGCCTGGGGCAAGCCGCTGATGCTCCGGTTCGCCCACGAAATGAACGGCGACTGGTACCCGTGGTGTGAGGCGACCAACGGGAACCGGCCCGGCGATTACGTCGCCGCCTGGCGCCACGTGCACAGCCTGGTGCGCGCCGCAGGGGCCGCCAACGTCAACTGGGTGTGGGTCCCCAACGGCGGTGGATCCGTAGACCCTGCCCTGCTGTACCCCGGGAACGCTTACGTGGATACGGTGGGCCTGGACGCTTACAACTGGGGGACCACCCAGGCCTGGAGTTCCTGGCAGATGCCTGCCTCCCTGTTCGGGCCCCACCTCGCTCAGCTGAGGACGATCGCCCCTGGCAAGCCAATTATCATTACCGAAACTGCCAGCACCGAGACCGGCGGGAGCAAGCCGGACTGGAACGCGGCCTTGGTTTCCTACCTGCGGAGCCAGCCGGACGTATCCGGCTTCATCTGGTTCAACCTCAACAAGGAGACCGACTGGCGGATCGGCAGCAGCACCGCCTCAGCTTCTTCCATCGCGGCGGCGCTGGCCGCTCGCCGGTAGTTCGGGCCGAGCTTCAGCCACCCACGGCCAGCCGGATCCCCAACGTCAGCATCACGGCCGCGACGAGGCCGTCGAGAATGCGCCAGGAGGAGGGCCGCGCAAAGAAGGGCCGCAGGACGCGGGCGCCGAAGCCGAGCGCACTGAACCACGCCACGCTGGCTGCGAGCGCACCGGCGCCGAACCACCACCGCAAGTCCAACGCCTGCTGGTTGGCCACTGACCCCAGCAGCAGGACGGTGTCAAGGTAGACGTGCGGGTTGAGCCAGGTCAAAGCGAGTACCGTGTTGAGCGCGGCGCCAAGGCCGACGGCGGGCTGCCGCCCGGACGCCGTCAGGGTTCCGGGACGAATAGCCCGCCGCGCGGCCATCACGCCGTACGCCACCAGGAACGCGGCTCCGGCAAAACGGACCACGTCCACGATCACCGGATTTGCCTGCAGCAGGGCCCCGACTCCTGCGATGCCGGCGGCGATGAGGATCGCATCCGAGACGCTGCAGACGAGGACGACGGCGGCCACGTGCTCACCCCGGATGCCCTGCCGGAGGACAAAGGCATTCTGGCTGCCGATGGCCACAATGAGTGCGAGCCCCGTGCCGAAGCCCAGTGCTGCGGGGTTGAGCAATTCTGTGAAGTCCATATGTTTCAACGTACGGCCCGGCCTATACTTACGCCAGCTAAACAATCTAAGCCTTATTAAGGAAAGCTAATGAAGGCATTCCAGCTGGAGCAGCTCAGGACCTTCGCCGCAGTGGTTGAGGAGGGCACCCTGGAAGCGGCCGCCCGCAGCCTGTACGTCACGCCGTCGGCCATTTCCCAGAGACTGAAGGCAATGGAGGATGCAGCCGGCCAGATCCTGCTGCAGCGCACCAGCCCCGTCCGGCCGACCACCGCGGGCGAGGCGGTCCTGCGGTTCGCCCTGCAGGTCAGGCAGCTGGAGTGGGACGCGCGCCAGGAGCTGGGCGGTGGCCACAGCACGCTGGGGGCGCCCATCCCGCTGGTGGTGAATGCCGACTCACTGTCCACCTGGTTCCTGCCGGCGCTGGCAAGCCTTCCGGCGGACCTCGGCGCCTGTTTTGAAATCCGCAGGGAGGACGAACAGCATTCCACCCGGCAATTGCGCACCGGCGCGGTGATGGCAGCCGTGACCGCCACCCCGGAGCCGGTCCCGGGGTGCAGCGTAGAGCCGCTGGGCTCCCTGCGTTACCGTGCGGTGGCCAGCCGGGCCTATGTGCGGCACTGGTGGCCGGACGGTCCTGAGTTGACTGCCGGCAGCCGGGCGCCGGTGGTGGACTTTGACCGCAAGGATGATCTGCAGGCCGGTTTCTTCCGCACGATGACCGGCGCGGACATGGCCGCGCCGCGCCACTATGTGCCGTCGTCGGCCGAGTTCGCACAGGCCATCCGGCTGGGACTGGGGTGGGGGCTCCTGCCTGAGCAGCACTGCCTGGCCGACCTCGGAAGTGGGGACCTCATGGAAATGGCACCAAAAAAACCGGTGGACGTGGCCCTGTACTGGCAGCGCTGGAAGATCGACTCCCCGGTGCTCAACCAGCTGACCGCCGCGGTGCGGCAGACGGCGGCCAGCCAGCTCCGCCAGCCCGCGCTCTGACCCCGGGGAACCCTTGACCGGACCCGGAGCCTGGCCGGCGTCAGACCTGCTTCAGCGCCTGTTCGAGGTCGCCGATGAGGTCGTCCACGTCCTCGAGCCCAACTGACAGCCGCACCACGCCTTCGCTGAGTCCGATCGCGGCACGCCCTTCCGGTCCCATGGCCCGGTGGGTGGTGGTGGCCGGATGGGTGATGAGGGACTTCGCATCGCCCAGGTTGTTGGAGATGTCGATGATCCGCAGGGCGTCCAGCAACGCAAAGGCAGCTTCCTTGCCGGACCGTCCACCGCTCGCTGCAAGTTCCAGCGTGAGGACCGTGCCGCCGGCCTTCATCTGTTTGGCAGCGAGCTCGTACTGCGGATGCGATCGAAGCAGCGGGTACTTGACCCAGCTGACGGCCGGCTGCTGTTCGAGCCATTCGGCGAGCCGCAGCGCGGATGCGGACGAGTGGTTCACGCGCAGGGCCATGGTCTCAAGTCCCTTGGTGAGGACCCAGGCGTTGAAGGAGGACAGTGCCGGGCCGGTGTGCCGCATGAGCTGCTTGACCGGGCCGTTGACGAACTCGGCCGTACCCAGGATGGCCCCGCCCATCACCCGGCCCTGGCCGTCGATGTGCTTGGTCCCTGAGTACACAATCACGTCCGCGCCGAACTGGCCGCAGCGTTGGAGCAGGGGAGTGGCGAAGACGTTGTCCACCACAACTGTGGCCCCGGCTGCGTGCGCCAGTTCGCTGACCGCGGCGATGTCCACGATTTCCTGCATCGGGTTGGACGGCGATTCGAAAAACACGGCGGTAGTGGGCTTTGACAAGGCTTCGCGCCACTGGTCCAGGTCCGGGCCGTCCACAAACACCGTCTCCACACCCCAGCGGGGAAGGATTTCGTTCAGGATCACAAAGCAGGAGCCGAACAGCGAGCGCGCGGCAACCACCCGGTCACCGGCAGCCAGCAGGGCACCCAGGGCGGTGAACACCGCTGACATGCCCGACGCCGTCGCGAAGCACGCCTCGGTGCCTTCGAGCAGGCGGAGACGTTCCTGGAAAGTGGCCACGGTGGGGTTGCCGTAGCGGGAGTAGACAAACCGTTCGTCCTCGCCCGTGAACGCGCGCTCGGCGGCGGCAGCCGACTCGTAGACGAAGCCTGAGTTCAGGAAGATGGGCTCCGTGGTTTCCTGGAACTGCGTGCGGTCGAGCCCGCCGCGGACCGCCTGGGTGTCGGGGCTCCAGCCGGCGGCTTCTTCGTTAAAGGTCACTTACTTGCTTCCCAGGTTGGTGGGCAGGCCGCGGTTCTTCCAGCCGTTGACCGTACGCTCGCCGTACCGGTCCGGCTCGCCTTCGAAGCCCTCCAGGACGTTGTAGGAGGTGAACCCGGCCTGCGTCGCTGCGGTGGCCGCGGCGATGGAGCGCTGGCCCGAGCGGCAGAGGAAAACCAGTTCGGTGCCGCTGTCCTCCGGCGCCTGCTCGGTGAGGTCGGTGATGAAGTCCGGGTTCGGGATGCCGCCCGGGAACGTCCAGGGAATGAACAGGGGATCGTTGTCCGTCGCCTTAGTGTCCGGGATGCCGATGTGCGCCCATTCGCCTTCGGTGCGGACATCCACCAGGATGGCGCCCTGCTCCAGCTTGGTCCACGCTTCCTGCGGCGTGAGGTCTCCGGCGTAGCTCATGCGTGGCCCTCGCCGTCGAACTCGAGGTCGCCCGCGGATTCGAGGTCGTCCACGGCGGTGGCGACGGCGGCATCCGCGCTGGCGATGGCCGCCGGCAGGATCAGTGCCTGGGCAACGATCACGGCGGTGCCGTTGAACGTGGCGGCCGGGCTGCCGTGCAGCACATAGCCCTCGGCCAGGGCGGTGGAAATCCGCTCACAGAAAGTGCGGTCGTCCGGGCCAGTGACGAGCCGGTAGGACAGTTTTTCTTCAGGGACAGGTGCGTCGGACACGACGGATCTCCTTCTTTCACGCTTGCAGCTCGAATGGGTCGATATGCCGAGTATTCACCTGAGGCACCCCGCCGCGATAGGAGGGTTGCCGACCGGCCAGTCAGGGCTTGGCGCCGGTTCTCATTACTCCCCAAAAACGTAACACCCGGCCCGCCCTGCCGCACGGCCACCGTCGTCATGTTCCGTAACCAACACGTGCTTCCATGCCCGGCAACCGGGCACGACAATCGGACCATGGGGAAAGAGCGGGGGAACCTTCTGACTGTGGCGTGGCGACGCCTCATCACCGTGGTGCTGTGTGCGGCGTTCATGATGGCGGGGCTCAGCAGTTGCCGGAACGTCTTCGCACCGCCGCCGTGCATGCCGCCCACATTCACCGTCACGCCGTCGGAAGCGAAACCCGGCGGCCGGGTGACGGTCAGCGCTCCGGACACACAGTGCGACGCGCGCTACGGCGACGGCGCGCAGGTCCAGGTGGAACTGCTGGATGCCTACGGCACCAGGGTGCTGGAAGAGCTCGCACCCATGACCGACGACGGCGGCTTCACTTTTGTGTTCACCGTCCCGGCAGGCATGTCCCCCGGGAAAGCCGGGGTCACCGCCCACCCGTACAACCTGGACTGGTGTGATGACACGGGAGTCAACAACCGGGCGGCGTTAGGGCCGCAGACCCTGGTCCTGGTTGCCTGCGCCGAACGCATGCTGCCGCTGGTCATCCAGGCCGGCTGACCCGGACTGCGCCACGTTTACTGCTCCGGGCCCGGGCTGACCTGCGAAGACAGATAGAGTTTTCGCGGGGGCACCGGCCGCCATCACGAAGCCGTCCTGGGGGAGGGTCCACACCAGCATGCCAACAGCCACCGCAGTACGTCGCGTCCGGACAGCATTCAGAAGCGTGCCGCCGGCAGTCAGCCGCGCATGCCGAGGCCTGCTTCCGGCCGCCCTCCTAGCGGCCCTGCTCCTCTTGTTCGCAGTTCTGCCTGCGGGGCCCGTCCTCGCGGCCGAGCCTGAGCCGGCGAAGGGCAAGCCGCTGCTGGGGGCTGTCCTGGAGTGGGGCGAGGACTCCGCCCAGGGTTTTGCCGGGCGGCTTGGTGCTGCACCGGCACTGCTGGGGCATGAGATCTCGCTGCCCGTGCGGCCCGGCGAGGAACAGGATATCCGCGAGTACCTGGGCCAGGCCGCCGGCCAGGGTTCCCACGCCATGCTCACCGTGCGGCCCGCCGGGGCGCTGGACCAGGTGGATGCGGCCGCCGCTGAAGCCTTCGCGGCCAAGGTGGGGGAACTGTCGGCTTCGTTCAAGGGCACCATCCTGATCCGCTTCGCGCCGGACATGAACTCAAGCTGGGTGGAGTGGGGCCAGCAGCCGGACGCCTACAGGGCAGCGTTCCGGAACGTCGCCGCAGAGTTCAAAACCAGGGACGACGCCGGCACGGTGATGGTGTGGCAGCCCTACCTTGGGCGGGACTACCCGTTTGGGCGGCACCGGAATGCTCCGGCCGCGGGGTCGGCGGGCTTCGCCCTGCTGGACACCAACGGCGATGGGCGCTGGGACAGGTCCGATGCCGCCTACGCACCGTACTATCCGGGCGATGATGCCGTGGAGTGGGTGGGGCTGACGGCTTACCACGACGACACCGGCGGCAACGCGGCCGTCAATACCGTCCCGGCTGACGGCGAGTTGTCCGCAATGCTGGCCCGGTCCGGCAATGAGGATTTCTACGCTGCCTACGCCGCCGGGCGGAATAAGCCGATGCTCCTCCAGACGGCTGCCTTCTACAGCCCAGCCGCTGGCGGCGCCGCGGAAGCTGAGATCAAGGCGTCCTGGTGGGACCAAACCCTGGACGTTGCCACCTCGGCGGAGTTCGCCCGGATCACCGCCGTCGTCTGGGACGAGCGGACCAGCACACGGGACACCGGGGTGGTCAGCATTGACTGGCGGCTGACCGGCAAGGACAGCATTGCCGGGGCAGCGGGCAAGAGGCTCGCCGAAGCCGGCCTCACCACCGGGCCGGTGACGGCTGTCAGCGGGGGCCAGCAGGCCACGCGCGCCAATTCCCTGTCCGGGGCAGCGGCCTGGAGCGTCGCCGCGGCCATGATCATCCTCCTGGTTGCCCTGTGGCAACTGCCGCGGCGGGTCGGCGCGGTGGCCGGCTGGGGCTATGGCCTGCCGTCCAAGCGGGATTCCCGCGTGGACCTCCTGCGCGGTCTGGCCATTGTGTTTGTGGTGGTCAACCATCTGGGCATGACATCGCTGTTCCAGCTGCTCACCCAGGAAGCCGTGGGGTTCGTGTCCGGCGCGGAACTGTTTGTCCTGTTCTCCGGCCTGGTGGTGGGGATGGTCTACGGCCCCCGGGTCAAGGACGACTTCGGCAAGGTGCTGGATCTGACGTCGCGGCGGGCGGGCAAGCTGTACGTGACAGCCCTGGCCGTCCTGGTGGGCGTCTTCCTGCTCTCGCTGCTGCCGTTCTTCCAGACCGACGCGCTGACCACGTATGTGGACCAGGGAACCGGCGGTGCCGGGCACAACGCCGTCGGCCGTACCTACGATTTGTACGCCGGGATGGAAACCCTCCTGCAGTTCCCCGTCCCCGCGCAGGTCCTGCCCGCCATCATCCTCCTGCAGTTCGGGCCCTGGCAGTTCAACGTGATGGGCCTCTACGTGGTGCTGCTGCTCGCCAGCCCGCTGATCCTCGCGGCGCTTAACCGCGGCAAGGCGTTGTGGGTTCTGGCCGCGACGCTGGGCCTCTACGCAGTGGGCGCCGTTACCCGGTTCAGGCTGCTGCCGTCCCAGTTTGAGGATTCCTTCCCGCTGCTCGTGTGGCAGGTGCTTTTTGTCCTCGGCCTGGTGGCAGGCTTCCACCGGCACCGCATCCTTGCCTGGCTGTCGGCGCATCACTGGGTGGTGGCGGCGTGCACGGTTCTGACGGCCGTTTTCGCGTTCCTGTCCTGGTGCAACCCCTACCTGGCCAACGGGTTCGACCTGCGCCTGGCCATCATCCCGGACGCTGCCTACCGGGTCATGTACGATACCTTCTTTGCCCGCACCTACCTGGATCCCGGCCGGCTGCTCAACGTCCTGGTCCTGGTGGTGGCCTCCTACGCGTTCCTCACCGCGTACTGGAAGCCGGTGGAACGCGCGCTGGGGTGGTTCCTGATTCCGCTGGGGCAGGCCACACTGTACGTCTTTATCCTGCACGTGGTGCTCATCGCCGTGATCGCCAACATCCCGGTCCTACGGCAGGGGGACATCCTGATCAACACCGCTGCCTACGCGGCGGTCCTTGGCTTGTTGTGGCTGATGGTGAAAAAGCGCGTCCTGTTCGGGATCATTCCCACCTGACCTCAGGCCTTGAGGATCAGCGCCTCGCCCTGGCCGCCGCCGCCGCACAGGGCCACCACACCGGTGCCGCCGCCACGGCGTTTCAGCGCCAGCGCCTGATGCAGCACAAGGCGCGCCCCGGAAGCGCCCACAGGATGCCCCAAGGCGATGGCGCCGCCGTCGGCGTTGATCTGTTCGGCGTCGATTCCCAAATCCTTCGCGGACTGCAGCACCACCGAGGCGAAGGCTTCGTTGACCTCAATGAGGTCCAGCTCGCCAACGGTCAGCCCCTCCAGTTTCAGGGCACGCTCAATGGCGCGCGACGGCTGGGAGTGCAGGGAGCCGTCCGGCCCGGCGGTTTGCCCATGGCTGCCGATCTCCGCGATCCAGCTGAGTCCGGCCGCTTCCGCGGCTGCCTTGCTGGCCACCACCAGGGCCGCCGCACCATCGGAGAGCGGCGAGGAGGACCCGGCGGTGATGGTGGCTGAGTCCGCCGTGGAAAAGGCGGGTTTCAGCGCCGCCAGGTCCTCCGTCGTCGTACCTGCCCGGATCCCCTCGTCAGCATCAATCACGACGGCGGGGCCGCGGCGTTGCGGCACTTCCACCGGAGCGATTTCCTCGGCCAGGATGCCTGCGGACCGTGCGCTTTCCGCCCGTTGGTGGGAGCGGGCGGCGACGGCGTCCTGGTCCTCCCGGCTGATGCCAAGGCGGGCGTTTCCGGCGTCGGTGGCTGAACCCATCAGCTCACCGGAGCGGGGGTCCTGCAGGCCGTCGAAATTCAGCGAATCCAGCAGCGCCGCGTCGCCGATGGCAACGCCGCCGCGCAGCCTGGGCAGCAGATGCGGGGCATTCGTCATCGATTCCTGGCCGGCGGCCACGATGAAGTCGGCCTCGCCCGCGCGGATCATCCGGGCGGCGTCGATCACTGCGGTCAGTCCGGACAGGCACAGTTTGTTGATGGTCACGGTGGGTACGTCCCACCCGATCCCGGCCGCGAGGCTGGCCTGCCGTGCGGGCCCCTGGCCGGCGCCCGCCTGGATGACCTGGCCCACGATCACGGCCTGGATCTGTTCCGGCGCCACTCCAGTCCGCGCCAGGGCGTTGCGGATGGCGTGGGCGCCGAGTTCGCTTGAGGACAGGCCGGAAAGCCCGCCGCGGAACCTTCCGAACGGGGTGCGTGCGCCACCCAGGATGACGGGGATGCGGGCATCGTTGCTCATGGTTTGGTGCCTCACGGCTAGTGGAAGGACCGGTCAGTGGAAGGATGGGCTACTCGAAGGACGCGGGCTATTCGAAGGACGCGCGGCGTCGGTCTGTGGGCCTGGTGTTCCAAACGTCCGGTTTGTTGACCCGGAACCGGCGCCCGGTGAGCGCGCGCGGGGTCAGTCGGATGTAGAAGTTCTTTTCTCCGGGCTGCCAGGGTTCCAGGTGAAGAGCGTCCACGGCATCCTTCTCAGCCTGGTCTTCGATCAACTCCGTGTCTCCGCGCACCACAACGCTCCACGCTTCCTCGGTGCCGGGATCGTACCCATCGATTTCAAGCGCCGCGGGCCGTTCCGACTCCGCGCCCCACAGCTTGGTGCCGCCGGCGGTGCGGAAGACGATGCTCCTGCGCTGCAGGATGTAGTTGACCGGAAAGATTTCCGGATGGCCGTCCACCACAAGGGCCAGCCGCCCCACGATGTCGGCGGCGAGCATTTCCCAGCATTCGTCAAAGGTCAGTTTGATGATCGGATCCGTGTGCGAGTTCATGGACCAAACCTTACGGATGATCCTGCCGTTTCAACAGGTCTTGGACGAGGGCATCGAGGATGGGCAGCTGGCCCTTGACGAGCTTGGTGCGCGCCGCGGCCTCGGTGACCCACCGGGCGTCGTCAATTTCAGGGAAGTCCTGGATGGTCCCGGACCCCTTGGGCCACTCCAGGGGAAACGTGTTGCTGACAATCTGATCCGGCTGGAAATCGGCCGCCGCGGCGAACACCGTGATGCGCTTCCCGGACGGCTGCCGGAATTCGCCGAGCAGAACGTAATCAGCGGCAGGTGGCGGGGTGCCGATCTCCTCGGTGAACTCGCGCCGGGCTGCCATGAGAGGGTCCTCGTCAGGCTCGTACTCGCCCTTGGGAAGCGACCCGGAGTGCGACTTCTTGCCGGCCCAGAAAGGTCCGCCCATGTGCCCGATCCAGACTTCCAGACCTCCCGCCGCGCCGTCCTGGTTAACGCCATCCGGGTCATCGCCGTGCCGGTAAAGCAGGATGCCCGCGCTGCGCACCGCCACCGGCTTACTGGATTCCTGCGTACAGTGCGTTCAGTTCGGCCGTCAGCTGCTTCTGCAGGGCCGGCGTGCCGATCTCCTTGCCGTCGATGTGGTTCACCGGAGCCAGCAGCCGGATGCTGGAAATCAGCCACACGGCGTCGGCGTCCAGGAGGTCCTGCGGCTCCAGCGGGCCGTAGCCCAGCTCCCAGCCTGCCGCCTTCGCGGCGGCGAAGAGCGCGCCCTGGGACGTGCCGGGGAGTATTCCGCTGTCCAGCTGCGGCGTGATGAGCCGGCGGACGGTGCGCGTGACGCCTGCACCGTCGTCGGCTGTTTCCACATGGGCAAGCAGGACCGTGGACGTGGGGCCCTCCAAAACCCGCCCGTCGGCGGAAAGAAAGATGACGTCGTCGGCGCCCTGTTTGTGCGCGTGCCGCAGGGCGGCCATGTTCACCGCATAGGACAGTGTTTTGGCGCCAAGCAGCAGCCAGGGCGCCCGTTCGGCGACGTCGCTGTCGTAGCCGCGGTCCAGGAGGATGACGTCGATGCCGGCCTCGCGCTGGCGGCGACCCAGCGCACCCACGGGGGATACCTGGACCCAGCACGTGGGGGAGTCTGCGCCTTCCGGCCCGCGGGTGGCCACCAGTTTCACCACCAGCTCGTCCTCGGCCGCGGAAAGTGCCGGGTGCTGGGAGCGGTGTTCGGCTACGCCGGTGGAGATGGCCGAAAGCCACGCCTCCTGCGCGGGGATCACCAAGTCAAGGGTCTCGGCTGACCCCCCCAGCCGGTCCAGGTGGGCCTGAAGCTTCCGGACGTTCCCGCTGACGGCGAGCATGGATTCGAACACCCCGTCACCGCGCGTGGCACCCTGGTCCGTGGCCATCAGCTGGGGCTGCGAGGCGTCGGCCAGGCGGCCTTCCGGGTAGGCGGGGTCAAGGAAAACGAGCACCACGGGCGCAGGAGAGGTCATGGCTCCAGCTTAGTCGGGCCCGGCGCGGCTAAGCTGTGGTCATTGCCCGGCCGGAATCCGTCCGCCGGTGCGCACACCCCCGGGGGTAATACCAGTGTTGTGGCCGATTTCGCTTGCCGGTACTGCGCCGACGTGGATTGTGGTGCTGCTGAGCGTTGCGGATCTGGTGATCAGGGTCCTCGCCCTGGGCATCATTCCCGGCAACAGGCGCCCCACCACTGCCATGGCCTGGCTGTTAGGGATCTTCTTCGTCCCGTTCGTGGGCCTGATCCTTTTCCTGCTTTTCGGGAACTTTAAGCTCTCCAGCCGGCGCCGCCAGCAGCAGGAGATTGTCAACACCCGGGTGCGCGCAGGCATCTCGGCACTGGCCGACGTCGAAAGTGACTATCCCGGCCCGGATTGGGTCAAATCGGCCGGTGAGTTGAACCGCCGGCTGGGGTCCCTGCCGATGGTGGACGGCAACTCCGTGGACCTCATCCCCGGTTACCCGGACTCGATCCTTGCCATGACCGAGGCCGTACGCGGGGCCAGGAAATTCGTCAACGCCGAGTTCTACATCATGAGCACGGACCACATCACCGACGACCTGCTGACGGCAATGGAAGAGGCCGCGGAGCGCGGTGTGGAAGTCCGGGTGCTGTTCGACCACATCGGCACCCTGCGGGTCAAGGGCTACCGCAACCTCCTCAACCGCCTCAAGGCCAGCAAGATCCAGTGGAGGCGCATGCTCCCGTTGCTGCCCACCCAAGGCCAGTGGCGCCGTCCGGACCTGAGGAACCACCGCAAGATCATGGTGGTGGACGGTGAAATTGCCTTCACGGGCTCGCAGAACCTGATCGAGCCGTCCTACAACAACCCGAAGCACCGCAAAGCGGGCCGCGAATGGGTGGAACTTATGGCACGCCTGCGCGGACCGATCGTCACCACCCTGAACGTCGTGTTTGCTACCGACTGGCTCAGTGAGACCGACGAGAACCTCGAATACCAACTGCAACTCCCGGCCAACCCGGAGCCGGGCAACGTCACGGCCCAGGTGGTACCCAGCGGGCCCGGGTTCATCACGGAAAACAACCTGCGCCTCTTCAACACGCTGATCTACTCCGCCCAGCAACGGATTTCCATCTGCAGCCCGTACTTCGTCCCCGACGACTCGCTGCTCTATGCCATCACCACGGCGGCCCAGCGGGGCGTGGACGTGGAGCTGTTCGTATCGGAAAAGGGCGATCAGTTCCTGGTCCACCATGCCCAGCGCTCCTACTACGAGGCGCTGCTGGAGGCCGGAGTCAGGATCTACCTCTACAAGGCACCCTTCGTGCTCCACGCAAAGCACTTCACCATCGACGACGAAGTGGCCGTCCTGGGCTCCAGCAACATGGACATGCGGTCCTTCTCGTTGAACATGGAAGTCTCGGTAATGCTGCTCGGTGCGGACATTGTGGAGAGCATGCGCGCGGTGGAAAACACGTACCGGGACATTTCGAGCGAGCTCAAGCTCGAGGACTGGCTCAAGCGTCCCCTCGCCGCCCGTTATATCGATAACGTTGCCCGGCTGACGGCCACCGTCCAGTAGCCACCGTCCAGTAGCCGCGGGCGCAGGCCGGCCTAACCGCCGGGGAACTCCGCGCCCAGGGCGGAGAGCACACCGTGCGCCTTCACCCGGATCTCGTCGTACTCCTCGTCGGGCACCGAGTCGGCAGTGATGGCACCGCCGACGCCGAGTGTCAGTTCCGCCGTCGCGTCCTCTCCGGTGTAGGTGACCAGAGTCCGGATTGCCACGGCCAAATCCGTGGCTCCGTTCAGCGAAAAGTAGCCAATCGCGCCCGCATACAGGCCCCGCGGGCCGTCCTCCAACCGGTCCAGGATGGCCATGGTGCTGATTTTCGGGGCGCCGGTCATCGATCCGGCCGGGAAACAGGCGGCCACCGCCTCCGCCCTCGGCGAACCGGGCATCAACTGCGCGTCGATGGTGCTCACCATCTGGTGCACCGTGGCGTAGCTTTCGATCTCGCACAGCCGGCTGACCGTTACGGATCCGGGCTCTGCGAAATGGCTGAGGTCATTCCGCAGCAGGTCCACGATCATGATGTTCTCAGCACGGTCCTTGAGCGACGCCGCCAGCTCGTCCCGCAGTTCCCTGTCCTGCTCCGGATCGGAACCCCGGCGGCGGGTGCCCTTGATGGGTTCGGCGCGCATGCCGCCGTCGGACGTGATACGGAGGAAGCGTTCCGGCGAGGTGCTTGCCACGGTCAGCCCGCCAAACCTCAGGTAGCTGGCGAACGGCGCCGGGTTCCTCCGCCGCAGGGCTAAGTAGGTGGGCCAGGGGGGCGCCGCGGTTGCCGGCAGCCGGGCCGTAAGCGTGGTGGTGAGGCAGACCTCGTACGAGTTCCCCTCATGGATTTCGTGCTGGGCGGCCGCGATTTTCTGCTTGTAGGACACTTCGCTGTCGCGGCTGCTGAATGCTGGTGCGCCGGCAAGTACGACGCCGTTGCTGCCGCCGGCGGGGGTAATGGGCGCTGGGGTAGTCGCGGTGCCGTTTGCGTTTGCGGCGTTGTCGTTGATGTTGGCGTTGACGGCGCTCCGCGCGGCGGCCAGCCAGCTGTCAGCATCAGGTGCCTCCAAGGCCAGGAGCCAGACCGTTCCCTCGACGTGGTCCACCACGACGGCCCGGCCCGCGAAAATCAGCGCCGCGTCGGGGGTCGGCGACGTTACGTCCGAGCCGCCGGTTTCGCGTTTGAGCTCATAACCCAGGCAGCCAAGCCAGCCGAGGGTGAAGTCCCCGGGATAGTCGTTGGGGGTGCGGACAGCCCTGCGCCCCCAGACCGTGTCCAGCCAGCGGAAGAACGGGCCCGGCACGCGTACTGTTGCCCCTCCGGCAGTGACCACACTTTCGCCGGAGCGGTGCGTGACCGACTGGCCGTACGTTCCGGCGTCGTCCGCGAGGATGCTGAAGCGGCTGCGTTCGGTTGCGGGCGACTGTGGCGGCCGGGGACCAGCCGCCGGTACTGCCGTCGCGTTGGAGGAGTCCAGCCAGGCGGCGTGACCGGAGCTGCCATACAGGGATGCGAACAGGGCCGCGGTGTCCGGCCGGCCGTCCAGGCGCTCCGCCCGGAGCCTAAGGCCGCGGCGGACGGCAAGTTCCGGAACCATTACCGGTCCAAGCGCAGGGAGGTAGGAGAGGGATTGCAGGACGTCGGCCGGAGCCGACCCGTCGGCATGGTTGAGCACGCGTATATCGGCGTTCCCGGGGACGTCGTCCTCGGCGAGCCAGTCATTTTCCTGCGCTGCCCACTGATCCCAAAACGGCTCATACGTGCCGCCGTCACGTTCGAGTGCCCGCTTCCGGCGGACGTTGTCCGGTGAATCCGCCCACACCACGGCGCTCAGCAGCGGCCTGGCTTCCGCGGCAGCGGCGCCCACTCCCTCGATGATCACGATTTCCGCGGGGAGGGTGACGCGGATATCGCCGTCGTAGTGGTTTGCCCAATCCCAGCTGGTCCAGGTGGCCGGTTCGCCGCCGCTCAGCGGTGTCAGGACGGTGGAAACGTAGCGTTCGATTCCCGCCGCGAGGCCGTTCCAGCCCGGATAAATGTCCTCGAGATGAAACAGGGAGACCTTGTGGTGGTTCCGCAGCTGTGCAGCCAGTTCAATAGCCAGGGTGGTTTTGCCTGCGCCGGATCGCCCGTCAATGGCGATGATCACAGGTGCGGGGGTCATGAAATAGAGCGTACCTGCTGTCGCAGGTGCTGCTGCGTGGTTCCCCGGTGGAGCACCGCACGGACGTGATCCACGATGCCTGGCACCGCGCCATGGATCTGGTGAGCTTGGTGATGGCCAGCCGGCGGGCTACCCGCGGATCAATGGGCCCTAATGGATCACTGCGAGGAGAATGCCCACCGCGACAAAGAGGACCCCGAAAATCCGGCTCAGGATCTTTTGGCCGTGGGCGTTGTGGGTGAAACGCTGAAAAGACTTGGCGGCCAACGCGAAAAAGAACCACATGACCAGGATGTCTATCGCCACCACCGTAGCCGTGAGCACTGTGTACTGCGGCAGGAGGGGCTGTTCGGGCCGGATGAACTGCGGCATGAAGGCGAGGAAGAACACGATCGCCTTGGGGTTGAGCAGGTTGACCCACAGGCCGCGCCGGAACATGGACCAGGCCGGCTCGTTCCGGAGCGCGGCCGTCTGTTCCTGATCCAGATGGGGTTTGCTCAGGAACTGGCGGATCCCCAGGTACACGAGGTAGGCGGCGCCGGCGTAGCGGATCACGTTGAAGGCCACTGGTGAGCTGGCTACAAGGACGCCGACGCCGAGCGCCACGATGATCACGTGGATCACCAGGGCCGCCTGCTGGCCAAGGATCCCCCAGATGGAGCGGCGGAACCCCGATGTCAGGGAGTTGCTCATGGTGTTGATGGCACCGGCTCCCGGAGTAAAGCTGATGAGGACGCCGGCGCCCGCAAGGGCGAACCAAAGGGAGAATTGCACCTCCCAAGTTTAGTGTTGGTTCACCACAGGGTTGTCACCGGTTCAAAGGCCTGGAGATCTTCATCGGCCGTCACCAGCGTCAACCCCTCCACCATGGCCTGGGCCGCGAGGATCCGGTCGAAGGGGTCCTTATGCTCCCAGTCCAGCTGACCGGCTGCCAGCGTGTGCGGTGCGGTGCGGAGATGGAAAGCTCGGATGCGTAGAGGTGGGCCACCTGCCGGGCGAAGCTGGTCACGATCGCAGCGCCGGAAGGGAGCTTCCCCTGGCGGTGTTTATAGGACAGCTCGTAGGCTGTCACCGGGGGCAGCCCCCATTTCCTCATCCGTCCACGGTTCGTAGAACGCGTCGGGGACGTGGAGCGGGCCCAGGAATCCAAGTTCGCGTTTGTGCGGGCGCTCGATCTGTGGACAACAGCGGCCCATGCTCCTACGCCCGGGCGATGACCTCGCCGTTCGGAATCAGGAACCAGCCGTCGTCGGTGGATCCCCAGCGGTGCCAGCCCGCAGAGATCCGTGCCAGGTCCGCGGCGTTCGCGAAGCCGTACTCCAGGGCCTGGTCCGCGAAGGCTGAATGCAGCACCCGCTCTCCCCACACCCGCGCCTGCCATCTCCGCTGCTGCCCGGTGGCGTACAGCCAATTGCTGCTGGTGGGAGCCACGTCCGTGAAACCGGCGGACTGGGTCCAGGAAACCAGGCGGCGCCCGGCGTCTGGTTCGGCGCCGTTGCGGCGGGCGATCTGCTGGTACAGGTCCATCCACTCGTCCAGTTCCGGCAGGGACGGGTACCAGCTCATGCCGTGGAAGTCCGCGTCCCGTACGGCCACAATCCCGCCGGGCTTCGCCACGCGGCGCATCTCCCGGAGTGCCTCCACCGGATCGGTCAAATGCTGCAGCACCTGGTGGGCGTGGACGACGTCGAACGTCTCGTCCTCGAAGTCGAGGTCGTAGATGTTGCCGGCCACGAACTCCGCGTTGGGTACGCCGCGTTCAGCGGCGAGCGCCGTGGCCCGGGCGATGATGTCCGGCGACCGGTCCAGTCCGGTGACCTTGCCCGGTGCCACTAGTGCAGCGAAATCGCAGGTGATGCTCCCTGGCCCGCAGCCGACGTCGAGCACGGATGTCCCGGGGGTGAGGTGCGGGATGACAAAGGCCGCGGAGTTCTCCGCGGTCCTGGAGGCGTGGGCACGGACCACCGACTCGTGGTGGCCGTGGGTGTACACATCGTCGTCTTCAGGCTGCTGCGCACTCATAACCAAACGCTACCGCCGCGTTGGCGCGAATGGGAGGAGCCGCCGTCGTGCGTTCCACCCAACTAAGTAGCAGTAAGTGTCGTTTTGACCGCTCAAAACGACATGTACTGCTACTTACTTGGGAGTGCCCCGGTGGCCGAAGCGGAGGGGGAGGCCGGGCCGCCGCCGGACGCTTCGTAGCGGGCGGCGACGGTGGCGTCCACCATGGCCGTCATGAACCGGCTGACGAGATCCAGTTCCTCGGGGGAGAAAGCCGCCATGGCCGTACCCATGTGGCGGGACAACGGCATAAACATGGCGCCGCCGTCCTGGAAGGCCTTGGGTGTCATACGGAGCTGGACCTGCCGGCGGTCCGACGCATGCCGTTCGCGGACCACGTGGCCGGAGTTGTCCAGCCGGTCGATGAGGGCAGTGGTGGCCGGAGAGCTGAGGTGCAGTTCCTTCCGCAGGACGCCGGGCGTGACCACGAGGCCCTTGGCGGTGTGGCGCATGATGACCGCCAGCGCATTCAGGTCGGTGCGGTGCATGTCATTCTGCGCCCCGGCGGAGTCAACGTACCGGTTGGCTTCGAGGGTGAAGTCCTGTAGCAGGCGGATGAGCGACTGGGGGGCGGAGTCAGGCGGGCGCTGGAACGGTTCGTCTGTCATGTTCCGCGTCCTCCGTTCGGTGGTGTGGTGCTGCAGCTGGCCTGATGCCGGCTCTCGCTAGTGCCTTGACGGATATTACTGCAGCGACGCCGTCGGCGGGCACGCCATTGAATTGGCGGACAGTCACACGATTGCATGACAGGCACTTATCTCTATGATGGAGATACTCTATGATGGAATCAATTGTACGCCTCCATCCCCTGCCCCGAAGGAATCATGAAAACCAGTCCCCAACACAGCGCGCGGGTCCCGTTCTGGCTGCGCTGGCTCATTCCAGTACTTTTGGTGCTCACATGGCTGGCCGTCGCCGGCGTCGGCGGACCCACCTTCGGGCGCCTCAGCGAGGTCTCCTCGAACGACCAGGCATCCTTCCTTCCCGCAAGCGCCGAAGCGACGGCCGCTCAGGACTGGCAAACGAAATTCCGGGATTCCAACGAAGTGCCGGCCGTCATCCTGATCGAAAACGGGTCCGCATTCACCCCGGCCCAGCTGGGCGAGGCAGCCGGCCTGAAAGCCGATTTTGAAGGGCTGAAGCTCGGCAGCACTGTGATCGGTCCCATCCCGTCCGAAGACGGCAAGGCCGTTCAATTCATCGTCCCCGTCGATTCAGCCGGCGAGCTGAAGGAGGCCGTGAAGGAGCTCCGGACCACTGTTGCTGACGCCGCTCCCCAGGGCATGCAGACGTTCGTCACCGGACCTGCCGGCCTGGCTGCCGACCTCACCAGCGCGTTCGCCGGGATTGATGGCATCCTGCTGCTGGTGGCCCTGGGTGCCGTCTTTGTGATCCTCCTGATCGTCTACCGCTCCCTGCTCCTGCCCATCGCGGTGCTGCTCACATCGGTTTTCGCGCTGTGCGCCGCCATCCTGCTCGTGTTCGGAATGGCCAAGCTGGGCTGGATCCAGTTGAACGGCCAAAGCCAGGGCATCCTGTCCATCCTGGTGATCGGTGCGGCCACGGACTACGCCCTGCTGTACGTGGCACGGTTCCGCGAAGCCCTGACCCACACCCGCAACCGGACCGCCGCCGTGCTGACGGCATGGAAAACTTCAGTGGAACCGATCGTTGCCTCAGGCGCCACCGTGATCATCGCCCTGCTCTGCCTGCTCTTTTCCGACCTGAACTCCAACAAGGGCCTGGGCCCCGTGGCGGCTGCAGGCATCCTCTGCTCGCTGTTCGCTGCGCTGACCCTGTTGCCCGCCTTGATGGCGCTCCTTGGCCGGGCAGCGTTCTGGCCGTTCCGTCCCAAGCTGGTCCCGGAGGATCAGCGGGAACCGGAGCTCGTCACAGGGCTCGAAGGGCAGAAGGGCATCTGGCGTGCCACGGGTTCGCTGGTATCCCGCCGTCCGCGCACCGTGTGGATCGCTTCGGTCCTCCTGCTGCTGGTGGCATCGGCAGGCATCCTGCAGCTGAAGGCCAACGGCGTGCCGCAGACGGACGTCATCCTCACGGCGTCCAACGCCGTTGACGGCCAGGACGCGCTGGCGCGCCATTTCGACGCAGGCAGCGGCAGCCCCGCCGTCGTGGTTGCGGATGAAGGCAAGGCTGATGAGGTACTCGCGAAGGTCAAAGCGGCCGACGGCGTGGGAGACGCCTACCTCCTGGCTGCGGGAAGTGTCCCGATCACCGGAGCTCCCGGGACTCCCAGCGTCCCCGACGTCCGCGAGGGCAAGGTGCTGATCAATGCCACGCTCAACTACGCCGCGGATTCCATCGAAGCCGAGGACGTGGTCAAGGCGCTGCGGGAGAACGTAAAGGCGGTGGACGCCGGCGCGCTTGTGGGTGGCGTGACGGCTACGGCCCTCGACACCAACACCACGGCACAGCGCGACCTGGTGATCATCATTCCGGTGGTGCTGGTGGTCATCCTCTTTATCCTGATGCTCCTGCTCCGCTCCGTGGTGGCGCCGGTCCTGCTGGTGCTCTCTGTGGTGTTGTCCTATGGTGCGGCGATGGGTGTCTCGGCCCTGGTGTTCAACAACCTGCTGGGCTTCCCCGGTGCGGACGCCACGGTGCCGCTGTTCGGGTTCGTCTTTCTGGTCGCCCTCGGCGTGGACTACAACATCTTCCTGATGAGCCGGGTGCGCGAGGAGTCGTTGAAACACGGGACCAGGCCGGGCATCCTGCGCGGGCTGGGCGTGACCGGTGGCGTGATTACCTCCGCCGGAGTGGTGCTGGCCGCCACCTTCGCGGCCCTGAGCATCATCCCCATCATGTTCCTGGTCCAACTGGCGTTCATTGTGGCCTTCGGCGTGCTGCTGGATACCGTCCTGGTGCGTTCGCTGCTGGTTCCGGCGCTGACCTACGACATCGGCCCACGCATCTGGTGGCCGAGCAAGCTGGGCCGCCCGGAGTTGGATGCTGCCACCAAGCGGGACGCCGTGGACGTGGAGCTGGAAGCCGAGGGCGCCGGCCGCCGGTAAGGCGGTGCGCGGGGAGCCTCAGCCCTGCGCCCGCCACCAGGCCACCGTGGCCGCGGCAGCCTCCGCGAGGGGCGTGGGGCGCAGGCCGAGGGCCGTCTGGCTCGCGGCGGAGTCCATCACAAACGGCTTTTGGAACTGGTAGAGGGTTTCTGCCAGTTCGCGGAGGTCCTTCGAGAAGACGCCCATGGCCCGGAGCGCCCAACCGGGAAGGGCGCCTATTTTCGGCGCTGCCACTCCGCCGGCTTCGGTAAAAGCCGTTGCCAACTGGCGCTGCGTTACTGCCGGACCGGTGGGCGCATGCCAGACCTTGTTCCACAGCAAGGGCGTCTGCGCGGACCGGATCATTGCCGCCGCGAGGTCCGGGACGTAGGTGAACGAGTGCGGCTGGTCTGCGCTGCCCACTACCCAGAGTCTCTTTCCGGCCAGCACGGGCGCAACCATGCGCTCGCCGCCGTGGGAGTTCCGGACGCGCGGGCCGAAAAAGTCACCGGCTACCACGCTGACGGTGTTGGTGGGGGAGGCGTCACGTGCCCGCAGCAGTTCGGTGCGGACCCCACGCTTGCCACCTTGGGCCGTCCGCGGACCTGACTCGGTCATGGGCCGGTCCGGCTCGCTGTAGGAGTACAGGCTTTCAGGAAAGACGACGACGGCGCCCGCCTCACCCGCCGCCGCCAGCACCGTTTGCTCGGCCCGGGGAAGCTCCGCCCGCCACGCCGCCGCCGTGTAGGAGGAACCATGGACGCAGTGGAACACCGCGGAGGCGCCCGCGAACGTCGCACGCACCTGGGCGGCGTCCTGGACATCGGCGGTCAGCCGTTCCACCAGCGGATGCACCGGGCCTGAGCCGGAACGCGTCAGGACTTTGACGTGCTTGCCCTGCCCGGCCAGCTGTTCCGCAACCGCCCAGCCAACTGGGCCTGCTCCCGTGACAACGCATAGATCGTTCATGGTTTCCCCTTCAGGGCCGGTACTCCCCAGGACCCTCCCTTAGTGGAGAGCACTGCTCTCAGCTAAGAGTGCACCCTCGTCCGGTGAAGCGTCAAGAGCATTGCTCTCAATTGTTGACACTGCTCTGGTTTGTGCGAAGCTGAAGCCATGACCGACGCTGCCGCACATGCGGAAACCAGCCTGCGCACGCCCCGCGAGCGGGCCCGGGCCCGGACGATTGCGGACATTGTGCGGCTGGGCCGGGAGCACCTGGCAGTCCACGGTGCGGCCGCGTTGTCGCTCCGCGCCGTGGCGAGGGATCTTGGGGTTGTTTCGTCCGCGGTCTACCGGTATGTCGCCAGTCGCGATGAGCTGCTCACCCTCCTGTTGGTGGATGCCTACAACGAGTTGGGCGACGCGGTGGATGCGGCTGTGAGTTCGAGGCCTGAGGGTGATTTCGCCGGGCGGTTCGCGGCGCTGGGGCTCGCCGTCCGGAAGTGGGCGCTGCGGGAGCCTGCGCGCTACGGGCTGCTGTTCGGCAGCCCGGTGCCCGGCTACCAGGCGCCCGCCGGCCAGACCACAACGCCCGGCACGCGGGTGATTTATTGCCTCGTGGGGATCCTCGACGCCGCGTACCGCGCCCGTGAGCTGACGCCACCGCCGGCGCGGACCGCCGTCGTACCTCCTGCCCTGGCTACTGACTTTGAAGCCATCCGTGCCGGACTCGGACTCGCCGTTCCTGACGGCCTGATAGCAAACGGCGTGCTCGTGTGGACGTCACTGTTTGGCGCTGTGAGCTTCGAGGTCTTCGGCCAATACGGGCCTGACACGTTCAGTGCCCGCGATGAACTCTTTGAGCACCACCTGGCGGTTCTCGCGCGCGTGGCGGGCTTTCCGGGCTGACCTCCGCCGGACGACGAAAACCCCTGCGAAAAAATAGTAAGCCTACTGCCCTTTCGCTTCCCGCCCTCCGGGTCTAGCGTGATCTGCGGAAACTCATTCACTGTCGCAAGAGTTTGGGAGAGCTTCATGGCTGACCGTATTGCCGATATTTGGGGAAGCCGGACGCCCTATGCCCGCGGCGGGTTGTGGCCGGTCCGGGTGGACCAGGCGCTCGACGGCGGCGTGCAGGAAGCGGACGTTGACCGGTGGGTGCAGTCCGCCTGCGTCCTGTGCAGCAACGGCTGCGCCTGTGACATCGCCGTCAAGGACGGTGCCATGGTGGGCATCCGGGGCCGGGCCGGCGACCTGGTGAACCACGGGCGGCTGGGGCCGAAGGGCCTGTTCGCGAGCTGGCAGGGAGTGTCGCACAAAGACCGTCTCACCCGCCCGATGATCCGCGAGAACGGGCAGTTGGTGGAATGCAGCTGGGACACGGCAATGGGCCGCATTGTCGAGCGAAGCCAAGAGCTGCTCCGCAAGACGGGGCCGCTGAGCCACGGCTTCTACACCAGCGGCCAGCTGTTCCTCGAGGAGTATTACGCCCTGGCCGTGATCGGGAAGGCCGGCATCGGGACGCCGCACATGGACGGCAACACGCGGCTGTGCACAGCCACGGCCGCGGCGGCACTGAAGGAGTCCTTCGGTGCCGACGGGCAGCCGGGGGCGTACGAGGACATCGACCACTGCGACGCCATTTTCCTGTACGGGCACAACATGGCCGAGACGCAGACTGTCCTCTGGTCCAGGGTGCTCGACCGGATAGCCGGACCGGACCGCCCGAAAATTGTGTGCATGGATCCGCGGGACACCGAGGTGGCGAAATATGCGGACGTCCATCTCGCGCTGAAGCCCGGCACCAACCTGGCGCTGATGCACGCGCTGGTCCGTGAGGTCCTGCAGAACGGCTGGGAGGATTCGGATTACCTGGGCGATCACACCCTGGGGCTTGAGGACCTCCGGAAGACGGTGGAGCCGTGGACTCCTGAGGCCGCTGCGGAAACCTGCGGTGTGGCGGCTGCGGACATTCGGGAAGCGGCAAGAATCTTCGGAACCTCCGCCCGGGTGCTGTCCACCGTGCTGCAGGGGTTCTACCAATCGTCGCAGGCCACGGCCGCCGCCTGCCAGGTCAACAACCTGCACCTCCTGCGCGGCATGCTGGGACGCCCAGGCTGCGGGTTACTGCAGATGAACGGGCAACCCACCGCCCAGAACAACAGGGAATGCGGTGCCGACGGCGACCTGCCGGGCTTCCGGAACTGGGAAAACGAAGACCACATCAGCGAGCTGGCGAAGCTCTGGAACGTTGAACCCGCGATCATTCCGCACTGGGCGCCGCCTACGCACGCGCTGCAGATCTTCCGTTACGCAGAGCAGGGTTCCATCGAATTCCTGTGGGTGTCGGCCACCAATCCCGCCGTCTCCATGCCGCAGCTGCCCAGGATCCGGGAGATCCTCGCCAAGCCGGAACTCTTCCTCGTGGTCCAGGACCTGTACCTGACGGAAACAGCCCGGGTGGCCGACGTCGTCCTCCCCGCCGCCGGCTGGGGCGAGAAAGCCGGGACGTTTACAAATGCCGACCGCACCGTGCACCTTTCGGACAAGGCTGTGGAACCTCCGGGTGAAGCCCGCCCGGACCTGGATATTTTCCTCGACTACTCCCGCCGGATGGGCTTCCGCACCCAGGACGGCGGACCCCTGCTGCCATGGAACGGGCCCGAGGAAGCCTTCGAGGCCTGGAAGGAGTGTTCCCGGGGCCGGCCCTGCGACTACTCAGGCATCAGCTACGAAAAGCTACGCGGCGGGAGCGGCATTCCCTGGCCGTGCAACGATGACTATCCCGACGGCCGGGTCCGGCTCTACAACGACGGCGTGTTCCCTACGGACCCTGGATACTGCGAAAGCTACGGCCACGACCTCCTCACCGGGGCGTCCATTCCTCCGACGGAATATAAGGCTGCTGCGCCTGCGGGGCGGGCCTTCCTGCGCAGCGCGGAGTACACACCGCCGCACGAGGAGCCGGACCAGGAATTCCCGCTCCGCTACTCCACGGGGCGCACCGCCTATCACTTCCACACTCGAACTAAAACGGGCCGTTCCAAACCGCTGACGGCGGCCGCGCCGAAGGCCTGGGTGGAAATGGCGCCGGCCGATTGCGAAGAGTTGGGAATCTCCGAAGGTGACCTGGTGCGGGTTTCGTCCCGGCGGGGCAGCATCGAGGTGCCTGTCCGCGTCAGCGGTATCCGGCCCGGCAGCGTCTTCGCGCCCTTCCATTACGGCTACTGGGATGCCGGCGGTGTCCCGGGGGAGCACCCTACTGCCGCCAACGAACTCACCCTCACCGAGTGGGACCCGGTGTCCAAGCAGCCGGTGTTCAAGAATGCCGCGGTCAGGGTGGAGCGGATCGCAAGTGCCACTGGACCCGCTCCTGCACCGACGACGACGGCGTCCCGCCCCGCCGGGACCACGCACGTTCCAGCCACCAGGGGCGGTCCGGAAGCGGAAGCATCTGAACTCCTTGCGCCCGGTGCCCCGCCGCAGTTTCCGGGCGCCGTCAACTCCGCCGGAGGCCGGTCATGAACCTCAAGATCTACCTGGGCATGCTCCGCAGGACTGAAGTGACGCTGGCGGAATCGTTCGTCGAAGTTGCGGAGGGACACGGCGAGGAGCCCGACGTGTATTTCCTCTGCCTCACCCTGGCGCGGCAGTGCCTGGCCCACCAGGAGAAGCTGGAGGCCGTCGTCGGACGCTACGGCGAGGACACCTCGGACAATGAGCCGGAACGGCTCCATGCGGCCGGCCTCTCGCAAACCCGCAGCGGGCCGGTCGGCCTGTTGCGTGACCTGCAGGACCTCTACCTCCTGGCCAGCTTCGTGGATATCACCTGGACCATGGTCAAGCAGGCCGCCTCCGCCCTCCGCGACGAAGAGCTGCTCGCGGTGGTGGCGGAGTGCGATTCCCAGACGTCGACGCAGCTCAAATGGCTGCAGACAAGGATGAAGCAGGCCGCTCCGCAGGCGCTCGTGGCCGCGGGCCCCTAAGCCGCTGTGAGTTGCAGGCACCCCCTGTTTAGCCCGGCCCGCGCTGGGTAATATCCAAAGTGCGCCCGCATGGACGCGGAACCTCGAGGAAGGGATGCCACCATGAGCGAAAATCATGACTCCGCCGACGACCAGCCCCGCAAGGCCAGCACAGCTCCGGGCCTGGAAGGTGAAGGCGGCCAGTACGTGGAAGGCGACTACGGTGACGCCGGCGTGGTGGGCGGGGCGGAAGAGCCGCAGCCCGAAGGGGGCGACTATGAAGAGGGCGACTACGGCGACGCCGGGACCGCCGGAGCTGACCGCGAAGAGGGCGCCATTCGCGAGGGCCTGACGGACGGCCAAGTCAACACCACCGACGAGGAGCGAGGCCCCCTGCATGGGTAATCCGGCCGCGGCGGCCGGCACTGACGTTCTCCGAGAGCGAAACTAAGGCCGCCGCCGTCGGTCCGTCCTCAAAAAGCCCGGAATGACAGGGATCCGGACGATCTCCAAAAAGCACAAAATCCAAAGTTGAGCGCACTGCGCTCAACTTTGGATTGACATCGTTTGAGCGCTGAGTAAAGTTGAGTGCAGAACGCTCAATGAGGGGCGCCAGCAAGTTTCCAAGAGAAGAAGGAAGCAACACATGTCACGTGCAGTAGGTATCGACCTCGGAACCACCAACTCCGTCGTCTCCGTTCTCGAAGGTGGCGAGCCCACCGTTATTGCCAACGCCGAGGGTGGCCGCACCACGCCGTCCGTCGTTGCGTTCTCCAAGACCGGCGAAGTGCTGGTGGGCGAAATCGCCAAGCGCCAGGCCGTCAACAACATCGACCGCACCATCGCCTCCGTCAAGCGCCACATGGGCACCGACTGGTCCGTCGGCATCGATGACAAGAAGTACACCGCGCAGGAAATCTCCGCGCGTGTGCTGATGAAGCTGAAGAACGACGCCGAGTCATACCTCGGTGAAAAGGTCACCGACGCTGTGATCACCGTTCCGGCCTACTTCAACGACGCCGAGCGCCAGGCCACCAAGGAAGCCGGTGAAATCGCGGGCCTCAACGTCCTGCGCATTGTCAACGAGCCCACCGCGGCAGCACTCGCCTACGGCCTGGACAAGGGCAAGGAAGACGAACTCATCCTGGTCTTCGACCTCGGCGGCGGCACGTTCGACGTTTCCCTGCTCGAAGTGGGCAAGGACGAAGACAACTTCTCCACCATCCAGGTCCGCTCCACCGCCGGTGACAACCGCCTCGGCGGCGACGACTGGGACCAGCGCGTTGTGGACTACCTGCTGAACCAGCTCAAGGTCAAGGGCATCGACCTTTCCAAGGACAAGATCGCCCTGCAGCGCCTCCGCGAAGCTTCCGAGCAGGCCAAGAAGGAACTCTCCTCCTCCACCAGCACCAACGTCTCCCTCCAGTACCTCTCCGTCACCCCTGACGGCCCGGTTCACCTGGACGAGCAGCTGACCCGAGCCAAGTTCCAGGACCTCACCAAGGACCTGCTCGAGCGCACCAAGAAGCCGTTCCACGACGTCATCAAGGAAGCCGGCATCAAGCTCTCCGAGATCGACCACATCGTGCTCGTCGGCGGTTCCACCCGTATGCCCGCCGTCTACGACCTGGTCAAGGAACTGGCCGGCGGCAAGGAGCCCAACAAGGGCGTCAACCCGGATGAGGTCGTCGCAGTCGGCGCCGCACTCCAGGCCGGTGTCCTCAAGGGCGAGCGCAAGGACGTCCTGCTGATCGACGTCACCCCGCTGTCCCTCGGCATCGAAACCAAGGGCGGTGTGATGACGCACCTGATCGAGCGCAACACGGCCATCCCCACGAAGCGTTCCGAGACCTTCACCACCGCTGACGACAACCAGCCGTCCGTGGCCATCCAGGTCTTTCAGGGCGAGCGTGAGTTCACCCGCGACAACAAGCCGCTGGGCACGTTCGAGCTGACCGGCATCGCGCCGGCCCCGCGCGGCGTCCCGCAGGTTGAGGTCACCTTCGACATCGACGCCAACGGCATCGTGCACGTCTCGGCGAAGGACAAGGGCACCGGCAAGGAACAGTCCATGACCATCACCGGCGGCACCGCGCTCTCCAAGGAAGACATTGACCGCATGGTCAAGGACGCCGAGGAGCACGCAGCCGAGGACAAGGCCCGCCGCGAGGCAACCGACACCCGCAACACGGCCGAGCAGCTCGCCTACTCCGTGGACAAGCTCATCGCCGACAACGCCGACAAGCTGCCCGAAGAGGTCAAGACCGAGGTCCAGGCCGACGTCGATGCCCTCAAGAAGGCACTCGAAGGCACGGACGATGCCGAGGTGAAGACCGCGTTCGAGAAGCTGCAGGCCTCCCAGGGCAAGCTCGGCGAAGCCATCTACGCGCAGGCCGGTTCCCCGGACGGCGCCACGGGCGCTGCCGGTGCTGAAGGCGCCCCAGGTGCTGCAGGCGGCGAGAAGGCGGCTGACGAGGACATCGTCGACGCGGAGATCATCGACGAAGACGAAGCGAAGAAGTAGCCATGCCGCACCACGGTAACGAGGAAGAGCACAACTCATCCGCGAGCCAGGAAGCTGCGGAGCGCCGGGCCAACAGCCAGCAGGAGCCGGTCATCCGGGACAACCGCAAGGTTGACCCGGTGACCGGGCAGGCCCGGCACCCGGAGGGCGAGCAGCACGCTGACACGCCTAAGGGTGAGTCCCCGGTGGTCGAGCCTGCCGAGACTGATACCGACGGCGACGCCCTCGCCCAGGCCGAGGAAATCCTCAACGGCGTCGAGGTGCCGGCTGAGGAATCTGTGGCCCAGGGAGCAGGGCATGCTGAGGCGGCCGAGCTGAAGAACGACCTCCTCCGCCTGCAGGCTGAGTACGTCAACTACCGCAAGCGCGTTGAACGCGACCGGGCCGTGGCAGGGGAGATGGCCGTCATCGGCGTCCTGAACTCCCTGCTGCCGGTCCTGGACGACATCGACGCCGCCCGCCAGCACGGTGACCTCGCGGACGGTCCGTTCGCGGCCATCGCCACCAAGCTGGAGACCGCACTGAAGACGTACGGCCTGGTCCGCATCGCCGAGACCGGCGTGGAGTTCGATCCGAACATCCACGAGGCCCTGATCCAGCAGCCGGGCGAGGACATCGAGGTTGACACCGTCAGCCAGGTGCTCCGCTCCGGCTACCGCTCAGGCGACCGGGTCCTCCGCGCAGCACAGGTCATCGTCGCAGTACCTGCGTAGCATTACCCCCATCGAGATGGCAGTTCGCGGCAATGATTCGGAAGAACATTGCCGTGAACTGCCATCTCGGCACAAAGATTTGAAAGGAAACGCCATTGGCTAGCCAGGATTGGGTGGACAAGGACTTTTACGCGATCCTTGGTATCGCCAAGGACGCTTCCGACGCCGACATCAAGAAGGCGTACCGGAAACTTGCCCGCCAGCACCACCCGGACACCAACGCGGGTAACGCTGCCTCGGAGAAGAAGTTCAAGGACATCTCCGAGGCCTATTCGGTGCTCTCTGATCCGGACGAGCGCCAGCAGTACGACGCCATCCGTGCCATGGGCGGCGGGGCCAGGTTTGCTCCCGGCGGCGCCGGTGGCGGCGGCAATGGCGGCTTTGAGGACATGTTCGGCGGCCTGTTTACCGGCAACGCCGGCCGCCATTCAGGCGGTTTCAGTACAGCCGGGGGCATTCCGCCCGAGTTCGCGGACCTGTTCGGCGGCTTCGGTGGCCAGACCGGCTTCCAGCGTGCACCCCAAAAGGGCGCTGACCGCACCGCGACCACTAGTATTTCCTTCGCCGGCTCGATCCGCGGCACCACCATCGGCCTGCGGGAACCCAGCGGCGAAGTCATTGATGTCCGGGTCCCCGCCGGCATCAAGGACGGCCAGAAAGTGCGCGTCCGCGGGAAGGGCCAACCGTCACCGGCAGGCAATGGCGACCTGGTGGTGTCCGTGTCCGTCCAGCCCCACGCTTTCTACACGCGCGACGGCGACAACCTCCGCATCCACGTTCCGGTCACCTTCCCGGAAGCTGCTTTGGGCGCGGACATCGAAGTTCCCACCATCGACGGCGAGACGGTCAAGGTCCGCGTTCCGGCCGGCACACCCTCGGGCCGTACACTCCGGGTGAAGGGCCGCGGCGTGAAAACGTCCAAGGCGACCGGCGATCTTCTGGTGACCATCGACGTCGCGGTTCCCAAGAACCTGAACAAAGAGGCTGAGGCGGCCGTGAAGGCCTTCGCCGAGGCAACTTCCGACGCCGATGTTCGCCAGGGCCTGGCCGCCAAGGCCCGGCTTTAAGCAGCGGAGCAGACCGTGAATATCAGTGCTGACCAGCCGATCTTCGTGATCTCGGTGGCGGCCGAACTGGCGGACATGCACCCGCAGACGCTCCGGCAGTACGACCGGCTGGGCATTGTGTCGCCCAGCCGGGCGCCGGGGAAGTCCCGACGCTACTCGCAGCGCGACGTCAACATGCTGCGTGAGGTTCAGCGGCTCTCCCACGAAGGCGTCTCGCTCGAGGGCATCAAACGGATCCTCGAGCTGGAGAACCAGGTTGCCGCGCTCCAGCGCAAGGTGAGCGAACTGACCGAGGAGGTGGCCCGCCGTCGTGATCCCCTGGACTCCAGGATTTTCGCCGCCGGCGCGGCGGGCGATGTGGTGAGCCTGGCACGCGGCCAGCGTCCCCGCGCGCGCTCGCAGGCCGTTGTGGTCTGGCGGCCCAGAGCCCTGGGCAAGTAATTACGCCGGAAACAAGCACCCTGGAGGCAAGTACTCGGAAAATTAGAGTACTCACTACTCGTGACCGGTCCGCCCCCGGTGCCTTGAATGGAATTGTTGCTGGTCTCACAGCGCAAGTTCGAATCTCTGGGGGTTTGACGTGTTTGGTTCATCAGTCGTTATGTTTGCGGGGTCCAGCGCTGGGCTGATCCTGCTCACCTTCGGGCAGACCGTTGTGGTGGTCTGCGCGTGTTTTGACATGGTGCGGGCACTCTCGGTGCCAAGATCGCACCGACGGTACATAGCCAGCACCGTCTTCCGGACGCTGGCCATCCCCTCGATCATCGCCACAGGCATGAGTGCGCTCATCGCCGCGTTGTCCTGGTCGTGGACGGATGTTGGTATGTCCACGTTCGTGATGGTGGCGATCATCTTCCGCCTCCACCACGACAAGGACGAGGACAGCTGGTGGAAGGGCAAGGGCAAAAAACTCGCCCGCTGGGGCCGCCGCCAGTTCAGTTCCGGGACCAGGGTGGCGCCGGCGATGGGGTAGGCCGCAACAGAGCCGCTCTTATGGGGAACTGCCCAATTGTGTCCGGCCATGCGGCCAACATGACGTGGCGGCACATTTCCCCCAGGTTAACTCTCGGCCCCTGCCGTCCCGCGGTTTCTTCCACACGTTTGCGATACGCCTGTGCATCCGCCGGTGCCGATGGTTGGCGCCGAAACGGTTCCGAAACCAAGCAAGCAGCCAGCCGAAACAATTCACTCCTAGATTCATCGCAAGGGGTCACTTCCAGGACCTCGGAGGCGAGCCGCTGCCCAGCGCAGCGGCGGAGTGAAAAGCAGGTACACATGTGGGTTTCGGTCACCAAACGCGCGTTCCTTCCCTTGGCGGCGGCCGCCATGGCTACGGTCCTTGCAGGCTGCGGCAGCCAGATTGCGGATCCGGCAGCCGCGGGCTCCAGCGCGAGCAGCGGCACTTCCTGTGTGAACACATCGGGAAGCAGCATCAAAGTGGGGTTCATCAACTCGCTGTCCGGCACCATGGCCATCAGCGAGAGCACGGTGTTTGACTCCCTGACGCTGGCCGCCGAGGAGATTAATGCTTCCGGCGGTGTTCTGGGCAAGCAGCTCTCGATCATCAGTGAGGACGGTGCCAGCGAACCGACCAAGTTCGCTGAGCGTGCCGGGAAGCTGATCCAGCAGGACTGCACCGCCGCGGTGTTCGGCGGCTGGACCTCATCAAGCCGCAAGGCGATGCTCCCGGTTTTTGAGGCCAACGACGCGCTGCTCTTCTATCCGGTGCAGTACGAGGGCCTGGAGTCGTCCAAGAACATCTTCTACACCGGTGCCACCACCAACCAGCAGATCATTCCAGCCCTGGACTATCTGGCCGAGCAGGGAACCAAGTCCCTTTTCCTCGTTGGCAGTGACTACGTGTTCCCGCGGACAGCCAACAAGATCATCCAGGCTTACGCCGCGGCCAAGGGCATCGAAATCCGCGGGGAAGAGTACGCCCCGCTAGGCTCCACGGAATTCTCCACCATCGTCAACAAAGTCCGCGACTCCAAGGCGGATGCCGTTTTCAACACCCTCAACGGCGACAGCAACGTGGCCTTCTTCCGCCAGTACAAGAGCGTCGGACTGACCGCGGACACCATGCCCGTGGTCTCGGTTTCCATCGCCGAAGAGGAGGTCCCCGGCGTCGGCCTGGACAACGTGCAGGGCCAGCTGACGGCCTGGGATTACTACCAGACCCTCGACACCCCGGCCAACAAGAAGTTCGTCGCCGCATTCAAGGCGAAGTTCGGCACCGAGCGGGTCACGAGCGACCCCATGGAAGCTGCCTACACGTCGCTGTACCTGTGGAAAGCCATGGTGGAGAAGGCAGGTTCCTTTGAGGTGGACAAGGTGCAGGCCGCCGCTGGCGGAGTGACCTTCGAGGCGCCTGAAGGCCTGGTGACGGTGAACGGGGAGAACAACCACATCACCAAAACCCCCCGCATCGGCAAGATCAATGCGGATGGCCTGATCGACACGGTGTGGTCATCGCCCGCGGCGGTGGAACCGGATCCGTTCCTGGCCACCTATGACTGGGCCAAGGCCCTGGCCAAGTAACGGCCGCGAAAACATCACCGAGGAAAGGCCTGCCGGAATGGAACTCCTGATAGGGCAGATGTTCGCCGGACTCAGCCTCGGCTCTGTGCTGCTCCTGGCAGCACTGGGTCTGTCGCTGACCTTCGGCCAGATGGGGGTCATCAACATGGCCCATGGCGAGTTCATGATGGCCGGCGCTTACACGGCCTTCGTGGTCCAGCAAACCATCTCCGACGCCGGCGTATCGCTGCTGGTTTCCATTCCCGCGGGCTTCCTGGTGGGAGGTGTCCTGGGGCTGGTGCTCGAGGCGGTGCTGTTGCGCCGCATGTACCACCGGCCCCTGGACACCCTCCTGGTCACGTTCGGGGTGGCGCTCATCCTGCAACAGGCAGCGCGCGACATCTTCGGCGCGCCCAGTGTGGATGTCCGTGCACCGGGTTGGCTGCAGGGAAACATCGAGTTGCTGGGCGCTCCGATTCCGCTGACCCGGCTCTTCATCCTGGGCCTCTCGTTGCTGTGCCTTGCCGGCCTAATCATTCTCCTGAAGGCCACACCGCTCGGGCGACGTATCCGCGCTGTTGTCCTGAACAGGGACCTCGCGGAAACGAGCGGGGTGTCAACGCGGCGCAGCGACCAGCTGACGTTCTTCATTGGTTCGGGCCTGGCCGGCATCGCCGGCGTCGCAGTGACCCTGATCGGTTCCACCAGCCCCTACCTGGGCACCAACTACATCGTGGATGCCTTCCTGGTGGTGGTGGCCGGGGGCATCGGCCAGATCAAGGGGGCCGTCATCGCCGCCTTCGCCCTGGGCGTGCTTCAGTCCGTCTTCGAGTACTCGACGACGGCCAGCATCGGCAAAGTCCTGATCCTGATAGTGATCGTGGTGTTCCTCCAGCTCAGGCCGCAGGGCATCTTCAGCCTCAAGACGAGGAGCCTGGCATGAGAAACCTGTTTCGCGGGCGATTGGGAACCGCTGCCGGGTTCACCGTTGGCGCAGTCCTGCTCCTGGGAGTTGCACCCGCGGTTCTTCCGGCCTTCAACCTGGGCCTGCTGGGGAAGTTCCTCTGCTTTGCCATCGTGGCAGTCGGCATCGGCCTGGCCTGGGGGCGCGGCGGCATGCTGACCCTGGGCCAAGGGGTGTTCTTCGGGCTTGGCGCCTACATCATGGCCATGCACATGAAGCTGGCCGATGCCGCGCTCTTTGGCGGCACCGGCGTCCCCGACTTCATGTCCCTGTACGGCAGCGGCGAGGTGCCCGGCTGGTGGGAACCGTTCCGCAGCCCCGCGGTGACGCTCCTCGCCGTGGTCCTGGTTCCGGGGCTGGTGGCTTTGGTCCTCGGTTTGGCGATTTTCAAGCGACGCGTCAAGGGCGCCTATTTTGCGATCCTCAGCCAGGCCCTGGCCGCTGCCTTCGCAGTGTTCCTGATCGGTCAGCAGGCCACCACAGGCGGCTCCAACGGGCTCAACGGGTTCCGGTCCTTCTTCGGGTTTGACCTGAAGGATCCCAGCAACAAGCTCATGCTGTACATGATCGCGGCCGTGGTCCTCCTGCTGTCCCTCGCCATTGCCAGGCAGCTGATGCACAGCCGCCTCGGCGAGCTGCTGGTGGCGGTCCGGGACCAGGAAGAGCGCGTCCGTTTCCTTGGCTACGATCCGGCGACCGTCAAGACCGTCATCTACGTGATCGCTGCTGTTCTGGCAGGCGTTGCGGGGGCGCTGTTCGTCCCGCTCGTCGGAATTATCTCACCGGCGGATGTGGGAGTCATCCCCTCCATCGCCTTCCTCATCGGCGTCGCCATCGGCGGCCGCGCAACCCTCCTTGGGCCGGTCCTCGGCGCTATCGGCGTCGCAGCAGCCCAGTCCAGCCTGTCCTCCACTTTTCCGTCCTTCTGGGTGTATTTCCAGGGCCTGCTGTTTGTCCTGGTCATCGGATTCATGCCCGGCGGGCTGGCCTCTTTGCCTGCCGCACTTGGCAGATGGCGCCGAACCCCGGCCACAGCGTCAACGCCGGCAGCAGCACCCTCCCCATCAACAGACCCCGCTGTGCCGGATCCATCAGCGCCCCGGTCTGAAATGCCGGAACCCGCCGTGCCGGATCCCGAAGCGCCGGATCCGGACATTGCAGCGAAAGCCACCAGAACTGAGGAGGTCAGCAGATGACTACGCCCACACTGCTCCCTGACGGGGAGCCACGAGCAGGGGGGCTGCGCCACGGCCGGCCCAAGTACCTGGAAGTCCGCGACCTTTCGGTGTCCTTTGACGGGTTCCTCGCCGTGGACAACGTCAATCTTGATGTGATCCAGGGCGACCTGCGGTTCCTGATCGGTCCCAACGGTGCCGGAAAGACCACCGTGATCGATGCCATCACCGGGCTGGTCCCGGCAACCGGATCGGTGAACCATACCGGCACAGAGATCCTCGGACGGAAAGTGCACCAGATCGCCCGGCTCGGTGTGGGGCGCACCTTCCAGACCGCAAGCGTGTTTGAGGACCTCTCCGTACTCCAGAACCTCGACATCGCTGCCGGCTCCGGCCGCGGACCGCTTCAGATGCTCCGACGCCGGAAGTCCGTGGAGCCGGCCGTGGAGGAAGCGCTGGAAATCATCGGGCTGGAAGGCGCGGCGGACAAAAAGGCGGGCATCCTCGCGCACGGACAGAAGCAATGGCTGGAGATCGGCATGCTCCTGGTGCAGAACTCAGACGTGCTCCTGCTGGACGAGCCCATCGCGGGGATGAGCCAGGATGAGCGCGCGGAAACAGGCGCACTGCTGCGCCGCATCGCTGCCAGCCGGATCACCCTGGTTATCGAGCACGACATGGACTTCGTCCGGGAGTTCGCCACGTCAGTCTCAGTCCTTGCGGCCGGCAAGGTCCTCAGCGAGGGAAGCGTAGCGCAGGTGCAGGCAGACAAGAGGGTGCAGGAAGTCTACCTGGGGACCTCGGGACAGGAAGGCCACTAATGCTGGAAATCGAAGATCTGCAGACCGGCTACGGCCGCACCCAAGTGATCTCCGGGGTGAGCGTGACCGTCCCGGACGGTGCAGTTGTCTCTGTCCTGGGGCACAACGGCGCCGGCAAAACGACGCTGCTGCGCGCCGTCGTCGGGCTGCTCAAACCCACGGCCGGACGCATCACCCTGGACGGGGAGGACATCTCGACCTTCCGCCCGCACCAGCGGGTGGCGCGGGGCATGGCCTATGTGCCGCAGGGCCAGCAGTCATTCGGGCAGCTTTCCGTCATGGAGAACCTGCAGCTAATCGCGGACGGCCGCAAGAACGGCACGGAACGCGTCGCGGAGGCCCTCGACATGTTCCCTGCACTCCGGCCTTTACTGGGCCGGCGGGCGGGGCTGCTTTCGGGCGGCCAGCGGCAGCAGCTGGCCATTGCCCGGGCCCTGATCACCGACCCGCGCCTGCTGATCCTGGACGAACCAACCGAAGGGATCCAGCCCAACGTTGTGGCCGAAATCGAAGCGACCATCGTCAAGCTGTCCCAACGCAACGGCATGAGCATCCTCCTAGTGGAGCAGCACATCGGGTTCGCGCTACAGGCCGCGGACAGTTACTACGTCCTGTCGGCCGGCAGGGTCTCCTCTTCAGGAGCGGGCGGCGCCGGATCGGCCGCCAGCGTGCGCCAGGCGATGCTCATCTGAGGGCTCACCCATCTGAAGGCTCACTCACCTGAGGGCTCACTCACCGGTGGCCGGCGTCCCTCGGTGACGTGTTCCACGCGCTCCTCATGAGTACGGAATTGTACGCAAAACTGTGGCCCTGAAATCAGGGGGCCGTCCAGCGTACTATCGAGTACATTCACACAACGAAGTGAGGAAGCCCGTGCAGTTCCATCACCACGGTTACGTATCAGGGGACCCACGCATCCAGCCTGCCGCCGGCGTCGGCCTTGACCGGCCGGCCAAGCTCCCCGACCAGGTTGACGTGCTCATCGTGGGTACCGGCCCCGCGGGCATGCTTGCCGCGGCCCAGCTTTCCCAGTTTCCCGGCATCACTACGCGCATTGTGGAGCGCCGTGCAGGAAGGCTCGTCATCGGCCAGGCGGACGGCATCCAGGCCCGCAGCGTCGAGACCTTCCAGGCCTTTGGCTTCGCCGAACGGATCATCGCCGAGGCCTACCGCATCACGGAGATGGCGTTCTGGAAGCCCGACCCCGCGGACCACTCCCGGATCGTCCGTGCCGCCCGGGCCGTTGACGACGAGATGGGCATCAGCGAGTTTCCGCACCTGATCGTCAACCAGGCCCGCGTCCTGGACTACTTCGCCGAATACATGGCGGATGCCCCCACGAGAATGGCCCCGGACTACGGGTACGAGTTCCGTGGCTTGGAAGTCGGCGAAGGAGAATACCCGGTCACCGTCACCCTCGCCCATGCGGCGGGTCCGAATGAGGGTGAAGAGCGGGTTGTGCGGGCCAAATATGTGGTCGGCGCGGACGGCGCGCGCAGCAAGGTGCGCGCTGCGATCGGCTGCACCATGTCCGGCGACGAGGCACATCACGCGTGGGGCGTGATGGATATCCTCGCCGTCACGGACTTCCCCGATATCCGGACGAAATGCGCCATCCAGTCCGGCTCGGGTGGCAGCATCCTGCTGATCCCGCGCGAAGGCGGCCACCTCTTCCGGATGTACGTTGACCTTGGCGAGGTGGGCCCGGACAACAAGGGTGCCGTGCGCAGCACCACGATCGAGCAGATTATCGGCCACGCGAACGCCATCCTGCACCCCTACTCGCTTGATGTCCGGAACGTCGCCTGGCACAGCGTGTACGAGGTTGCCCACCGCCTCACGGACAGGTTCGACGACGTCCTGCCGGAGGAGCGTGCCACCCGCACGCCGCGCGTGTTCATCACCGGCGACGCCTGCCACACGCACAGTGCCAAGGCGGGCCAGGGCATGAACGTCTCGTTGCAGGATGGATTCAACCTCGGCTGGAAGCTTGGCCACGTCCTCGAAGGCCGCAGCCCGGCCAGCCTGCTGGCCACCTACTCGGCCGAGCGGCAGGTGGTGGCGAAGAATCTCATCGACTTCGACAAAGTGTGGTCCACCATGATGGCCAAGAAGCCGGAGGAGTTTGAGAGTCCCTCCGAACTCGAGGACTTCTATGTGCGCACCGCCGAGTTTCCCGCCGGGTTCATGACCGAGTACGCGCCGTCCATCCTTACCGCCGAACCTGCACATCAGGACCTGGCCGCGGGCTTCCCGATCGGCAAGCGGTTCAAATCGGCACCCGTGGTGCGGGTGTGCGACGCCAACCCCATTCACCTAGGTCACCACGCCACAGCAGACGGCCGCTGGCGCATCTACGTTTTCGCGGATGCGGCCGCTGCAGGAGCCCCATCACCCACCACGGACCTGGCCGAGTGGCTCGCGAACTCAGCCGAATCGCCGCTCGCTGCAACGCCGTCGGGAGCTGATCCGGACGCGTGGTTCGACGTCAAGGTCATCTACCAGGAGGACCACACCACGGTGGAAATAGGCGCCGTGCCGGCGGTGTTCAAGCCGCCCGTTGGGCCGTTCAAGCTGACGGACTACGAGAAGGTCTATGCCACCGACGCCAAGGCTGACATCTTCGATCTCCGGGGCCTCCACCGCGACGGCGTGGTGGTGGTGGTACGGCCGGACCAGTACGTGGCAAACGTGCTGCCCCTGACCGCGACGGCGGAACTCGCCGCCTTCTTCGCGCCGCTCCTGACCGACGGGAAACCGGCCTGAACGCCCGGAAACCCTCCTGACCGCCCGGAAACCGGCGTAAGTGCCGCGCCGAAAAAAGCCTCACTCCCCCTGAGATTGGACGCCTGAGGCCGCCAGGTGGGGTACCTCTGACCGGGCCCCGTTTTGGTCCGGTGTACTAGCATGAGATTCCATGGCTGAACAAGAAGACACGCGGCGCCCGGCAAATGGACCACCGAAGGCGCTGGTTCCACGCAGTCAGCTCGGCGGTACAGATCGCAAGCGCAGCGGGCCGGAATTCGAGAACCGCCCGCCTGTTTCCAGCCAGGAGCTTAGCCGCGGCCCGGCTGAACTGATCGAGGAGCCCCAACCCAAGGTCAACTGGCGCGTGTTCGTCATCGCGTCCGTAATCATCGTCGCCTTCTCCGTGTGGGCGATGCTGGTGCCGGCGACCGCCCAGTCCACCATGAAAACAGTGGTGGCTTGGATCGCGGAGAACGTGGGCTGGTTCTACGTCCTCACCGTGACTGTGGTG
Source organism: Arthrobacter sp. BF1 (assembly GCF_056680215.1). Classification (NCBI taxonomy): domain Bacteria; kingdom Bacillati; phylum Actinomycetota; class Actinomycetes; order Micrococcales; family Micrococcaceae; genus Arthrobacter; species Arthrobacter sp. BF1. The sequence continues at coordinate 3,866,912 of NZ_CM155271.1, read as the reverse complement.
ATCGGGTTCGTCCTGTGGGTGGCCTTTTCCAAGGAAGGCTCCGTCCGGCTCGGTCCGGACCACTCGCGGCCCCAGTACAAGCTCTTCACCTGGGTAGCCATGCTGTTTGCCGCCGGGGTGGGCATCGACATGCTGTTTTTCTCGGTCACCGGGCCCATCAGCCAGTACATGTCGCCGCCAGCAGGCGAGGGACAAACACCGGCAGCTGCCGCGGACGCGGTGGTGTGGACCATGTTCCACTACGGTGTGGCCGGCTGGGCCATGTATGCCCTCCTCGGCATGGCCATGGGATACTTCGCCTACCGGTGGGGCATGCCCCTGTCCATCCGGGCTGCTTTGTATCCGCTGCTGGGCAAGCGGGTCCGTGGCGGCATTGGCGACGCGATCGACATCGTCACCCTCGTGGGAACTGTCTTCGGTGTTGCCACGTCCATGGGGATCGGCGTGGTGCTGCTGAACGTGGGCTTCGCGTTGATGTTCGGGCTGGAACAAGGACTGGCGCTGCAGATCGCGCTCGTGATTGTCGCTGTCATTCTCACCATCGCCGCGTGCACCTCGGGTGTTGATAAAGGGATCCGCTGGATTTCCGAACTGAACATCTGGAGTTCCGCGGCCATGCTGCTGTACATCCTGGTAACCGGCCAGACCTCGTTCCTGCTCAATTCAATGGTGGAGAACATTGGCCGGTTCCTGTTCACCCTGCCCGACCGCACCTTGCAGACCTTCGCCTACGAAGACGGCGGGTCTCAATGGATGGCCAGCTGGACACTCTTCTTCTGGGCGTTCTGGCTGGCGTGGGGCCCGTTCGTGGGCCTGTTCCTGGCCCGCATCTCACGCGGCAGGACGCTGCGGGAGTTCGTGATTGCCGCCATCACCGCCCCGGTACTGTGCGACTTCCTGATTGTGAGCATCTTCGGCAACAGCGCCATGCACGAGGTCCTGAGCGGAAACAAAGACTTCGCCCAACTGGCCATGGACAGCCCGGAACAGGGCTGGTACGCCTTGCTGGAAATGTTCCCCGGGGCCTCTTTCCTGATCGGGCTGGGCACGCTGTCCGGCCTCCTGTTCTACCTGACGAGCGCCAACTCCGGCGCCATGGTGATGTCCAACTTCTCCTCCTCCATCCCGGACCCGTCCCAGGACGGCGCCAAATGGCTGCGCATCTTCTGGGCTGTCCTCACCGCCTTGCTGACCATCGCAATGCTGGTTGCCGGCGGCGTGACCACCATGGAGTACGCCACGCTCATCTTTGCCCTGCCGGTGACCGTGATCGCCTGGCTGGTGATGGCGTCGTTCTCGAAGGCATTGCGAATGGAACGTGCTGAACGCGAGGGCCAGGTCCTGCGCAGGCAGTCGACGGCGGCGCACGGCGGCATGGTGCCGGACCGCACCTGGCGGCAGCGGCTCGCCGGGATGCGCTCCTATCCTTCCAAAAAGCAGGTTGCCCAGTTCATGGAACGCGTTGTGCAGCCGGCCCTGGCCGACGTGCTCCGGGAGTTCACCAAGCAGGGCTACCAGGCAACCCTGGACATCATCCCCAACGAGGAAACCAACATCTCCAGCCACGCGCTGGTTGTCAGCATCCCAAACCACCGCGATTTCCAGTACCAGGTCCAGGCTGTGGAAGCGCCGGTGCCCATGTTCGGCGGCCGCATGTCCCGCGAAACCGACGTTTACTACCGCGTGGAAGTGTTCGCACAGACAGGGTCCGAGGGCTACGACCTGATGGGTGTGACCCACCAGCAGATCATCGACGACGTCCTGGACCGCTACGAGGCCCACCTCGGCTTCCTGACCTACTCCACCCAGCACGATTACGCCTCGGTGCTCACGCCGCCGGTGCCGCCCGCCACGGGCTCCATCGCCAGGATTGAACCCGCAGAAGCCGACAGCGGGGACGCGGCGGGTAAGGAATGACGGCCAAGGAGTGCCGGTTGTGGGCCGACGGTCGTGGGCTGACGGCTGTGGGCCGACGCGCGGAAGGGCCGCGTCAGCCCCTGACGCTCTGGGCCGTCCGGTAGTCAGCAGCGGGGTAGACGCCCAGGATCCGCACTTCGGTGGTGAAGAAATCCAACTCCTCCAGGGCCAGCCGCAGGGGCAGGTCCTCGGGGTGGCCCTCCACGTCAACCATGAACATGGTGGCGGCGAACTCGTCACCCACCATGTAGCTCTCCAGCCTCGTCATGTTCACGCCGTTGGTGGCGAACCCGCCCAGCGCCTTATAGAGCGCTGAGGGGACGTTCCGGACACGGAACACGAAGCTGGTCACTGCCGGGCCCGTCAACTCGGCCCGGGTGGGCAGTTCCATTTCGCGGGCCAGCACCACAAAACGGGTGGTGTTTGACGGATCGTCCTCGACGCGCGACGCCAGCACTTCCAGGCCGTAGATCTGGGCGGCGAGCGGGGGAGCGAGGGACAGTTTGGTGGGGTCGTTCCATTCCCGGACCTCCCGGGCTGAGCCGGCGGTATCACCGGCGATGACGGGGCGGAGCTTGGCGTCGCGGATCAGGCGGCGGCACTGCCCCAGTGCATGGATGTGGCTGTGGACCTCGGTGGCGCCTTCGATGGTGCTGCCCGGGATGCCCAGCAGGTCGAAGTGGATGGGCAGGAAGAACTCGCCCACGATCTGCAGGTTCGACTGGGGCAGCAGGATGTGGATGTCAGCCACGCGGCCGGCAATCGAGTTCTCGATGGGGATCATGGCCAGCTCGGCTTCACCGCTGGAGACCAGCTCGAAGGCGTCCTCGAAGCTGGCGCACGGAATGCTTTCAAGCTCGGGGAACATGTCCATGCAAGCGATATTTGAGTTGGCGCCGGGTTCACCCTGGTACGCAATTTTCTGGGCCATGCTCGGTATGGTTTCACGTCTGGCGCCCGCGGACCCAACCGAGGCGACGCTGAGCAGTGAATTTTAGGGCGAATGACACAAAGGGCTGGGCGATGCAATCGGTTGTTATCATTTCATGTTGAACATTTAACAAATTTGAGGAGACAGTGTGGACGCGCGGCTTGAAGCCATCCGGAATACGGTATTGGCGCGAAACCCTGGCGAGGCCGAGTTCCACCAAGCCGTGACCGAGGTTTTCGAGAGTCTCGGCCCCGTCCACGACAGGCACCCTGAGCTGCTTGAGGCAGCCATCCTGGAGCGTTTGTGCGAGCCCGAGCGCCAGATTATCTTCCGCGTTCCCTGGACCGACGACTCCGGCCGTGTGCAGATCAACAGGGGTTTCCGGGTTGAATTCAACTCCGCCCTTGGCCCCTACAAAGGCGGCCTGCGCTTCCACCCGTCGGTCTACCTCGGCATCGTGAAGTTCCTCGGCTTCGAGCAGATTTTCAAGAATGCCCTCACCGGCATGCCCATTGGCGGCGGCAAGGGCGGCTCGGACTTCGACCCCCGCGGACGCAGCAACGCTGAAATCATGCGGTTCTGCCAGTCGTTTATGACCGAGCTGTACCGCCACATCGGCGAGTACACGGACGTGCCCGCCGGTGACATTGGCGTGGGCGGACGCGAAATCGGCTACCTCTTTGGCCAGTACAAGCGCATCACCAACCGTTACGAATCCGGCGTCCTGACGGGCAAGGGAATTTCCTGGGGCGGCTCCCTGGTGCGCCCGGAAGCCACCGGCTACGGCACCGTTATCTTCACGCAGGAGATGCTGAAGACCCGCGGAATGTCCTTCGATGGTCAGCGCGTCGTGGTGTCGGGTTCCGGAAACGTGGCCATCAATGCCATAGCCAAGGCCCAGACGCTCGGTGCCAGCGTGGTGGCGTGCTCCGACTCCTCCGGTTACATCGTGGATGAGGCGGGAATCGACGTCGCACTTTTGCGCGAGATCAAGGAAGTGGAGCGCGGCCGCCTCAAGGATTATGCCGTCCGCCGTCCCGGTGTTTCCTACGTGGAGTCCGGGTCCGTGTGGGACGTCGACGCTAAAGTGGCGCTGCCCTGTGCCACGCAGAACGAGCTCGACGGCGATGCTGCTGCGCGGCTGGTCCGCAATGGTCTTGTCGCGATCGGTGAAGGCGCCAACATGCCCTCCACCCGTGACGCCGTGTCGTTGTTCCAGGACGCCGGGGTGCTGTTCGGACCGGGCAAAGCCGCCAACGCAGGCGGGGTTGCCACGTCGGCGCTTGAGATGCAGCAGAACGCCAGCCGCGACTCTTGGACCTTCGAACACACCGAGCAGCGACTCACCGAAATCATGGTGGGAATCCACGACCGCTGCGCGTCCACCGCGGACGAATACGGCGAGCCTGGCAACTACGTGCTGGGAGCCAACATTGGCGGCTTCGTCAAGGTGGCCGACGCCATGCTTGCGCAGGGGCTGATCTAGCGCCTCCCCCAAACAGCACGTTCTCTGACAGAGGCCGCGGACCGATAAGGTCCGTGGCCTCTGTGCTTTCCTGGCACGTTTTGAGGCGCCAGCTGCCACGTGACGCAGGGCTGGAGTGACATCTGAGACTCGCCTGCGGATGACGGAAACGTTGATTTAACCGGGCGGAAACCTACGGCGAAACGGCAGTCCTAGAGTTGGAATCAGGCGGCAATAGCTGCCTTCCAATGAACGTGGTACTGACTCCGCGTACCTCTCCGACGCGGCCTCGGCGGGCAATTTCCGTTTTCTCTTCGCATCACGAAAGGGGTTTCCCATGGATTCGGGAAATGTCGCTTGGATTCTGGCCAGCTCGGCGCTGGTCTGCATGATGATCCCCGCCCTCGCCCTGTTTTACGGGGGCATGGTGGGGTCTCGTCGCATTCTCAACATGATGATGATGTGTTTCGGCGGCGCGAGCCTGGTGGCGGTGCTCTGGGCGCTATTCGGCTACTCCATGGCCTTCGGCAACTCCGTCGGGGGCCTGGGACTGATCGGTGACATCACCGAATTCCCGGGCATGGGACAGTTGCTGGCCAAGGACGACTCGGCAGCCATCCCTGTGATCCTGTTCGCCGCGTTCCAGCTGTTCTTTGCCTGTGTCACCACGGCGCTGGTAGCGGGAGCGGCGGCCGGACGCATGAAGTTTGGTGCATGGATGCTGTTCGCTGGCATCTGGGCCACCATCGTCTACTTCCCCATCGCGCACTGGGTGTTCGCCTTCTCGTCTGCCGACGGAACCGTGACCGGAGGCTGGATTGCCAACGGCATCAAGGCTATCGACTTTGCCGGCGGCACCGCGGTGCACATGAACGCCGGCGCGGCCGCACTGGCGCTGGCGCTGGTTCTGGGCAAGAGTTCCGGCTGGCCGAAAATGGAGCACACCAAACCTCACAGCAGGCCATTGGTGCTCATTGGCGCCGGGCTGCTGTGGATTGGCTGGTTCGGCTTCAACGCCGGCTCCGCCCTCTCAGCCGGCCAGTCGGCGTCGGTGGTCTTCCTGAACACGGCAGTGGCGGCTTCCGCCGGGCTCCTCGCCTGGGCGCTGGTTGAGCGGCTCCGCCACGGGGCAGCCACCAGCATGGGCGCGGCATCCGGCCTGATCTCCGCGCTGGTTGCCATCACTCCGGCCTGTGGTGCCGTCAGCCCGCTGGGCGCACTGGCCATCGGTGCCATCGCTGGCGCAGTCTGCTCGCTCGCCATCGAATGGAAGTTCCGGCTGGGCTACGACGACTCACTCGACGTTGTTGGCGTCCACTTGGTGGGCGGCATCATCGGCACGCTCCTGATCGGGCTCTTCGCGACCGACAAGGCTCCGAACGGAGTGAGCGGCCTCTTCTACGGCGGCGGCTTCGAGCAACTTGGGATTCAGGCGCTCGCCACCGTGTCCGTTCTGGCCTACTCCTTCGGAGTGACCTGGATCCTGGCGAAGATCCTGGACCGTGTGGTCGGCCTGCGCATCAAGCCGGAAGACGAGCTCCGGGGCATCGACCTCGCTGCGCACTCGGAGCTGGCCTACCTGACGGACGAAGACCCGGTGCAGCTGGGTTCGCCCCAGCGGGCCTAATAGCAGCGGGCCCGACATAAGTCACCCCCTACAGGTCAAACCCTGACCGCCTGAATATCTCAATAGATCACGAGTTCGGCCCCGGGGCCGAACTGCGGACCGGTGCCAGCGCCCGCTGGCTTATAGTTCCGCGGTTCGGCCCACGGTCGTGAGTGCGGCCCAGGCCTCAGCCGACCAGCTGGCAAATGGATCCTGTGGCAGAGGCTGTCCTGGCAGTGAGTCGTCCGGGAACAGCACATAGTCCGGAAGATCATCTCCGGGCAGCGGAAAGCTCACCAGATCAAGTTCCGGGAAGGGATCTTCGGGGAGATCCTCAAACAGCGGACTATCTGGCGCAGCCCGGCGATAGGAAGGATCCGCAGGAACATGCCTGTCCTCGCGCAGGCCCATGCCGGACACAGGGTAGCCCGTAGGCAGGGCGTCGCAGGTCAGGGGATAGCCCGGACTGGTATTGGAGGGTACAGGGTAGCCAGGCTGGAGGGTGTCCGAAGGCGGAGGATAGTCCGGAAGGTTGTCGGAGAAACCCGGATCAGCGTGAAGGACGGCGTCAAACCCGGGGTCTTCCAGTTGCTGCGGCCAGACGGGTGGTTCCCAGCCGGGGTGTTCGCTGGTGTAGTGGCGGCCGGGGGGGGAGATCCAGCCGGGTGGTTCGGTGAAACTCGCCGCGGTGGGTTTCCAGGCTGTGGTGTGTTTGAGCCGGTGGTGTTTGGGGCAAGGCTGGCCGAGGTTGCTGATCCCAGTGGCTCCGCCCTGGGCCCAGGCGAGGAGGTGGTCTGCTTCGTTGTCCAGGGAGCTGTTGCTGCAGCCGGGGAAGGGACACTTGCCGTCCCGCAGCCGTAGCCATTGACGCATGGCTTTGGTGAGCCGGTAGCTGGTGCGGCCGATCTCCAGCGGCGCCCCGTCTCTGGGGTCGACCAGGACGCGGTGGAACGAATCGGCGCCGTTCGCCACGAGGGCCCGGGCCATCGACGCCGGGATCGGCCCGTACCCGTCCAGCATGGCCGGCTCCTCGGTCAGGCCCATGAGCGCGAACACGGGCACGGTGACCAGGACCTGGGCTTTCGGGGATGGGGCCGACTGAGCGTTGCCACCGAGGAGCCAGTCCGCGACGGTGTCCACGCGGAGTTGGGTTAGGGTTCTGGTTTCGGTGGGGCCTTGGAGGGCACGGGCGGCGGTGGTGGCGCGGTCCCAGATCCCGGCGGCCTGATCGGCGGGGAGGTAGGCCGAAAGCCAGGCCATCCCGTCGCGGTCAGGGGTGTACTCGAGGCGACGGTCGGCGGCGGAGCGGGTGTGGCGTTTTTCGATGCTTTCGGGGTGGTGGCGTTCGCGCCAGGTGCGGGCTTTGGCGCGGAACCGGCCAGGGGTCAGCTCACCGGCCGGTCCCCGGGCGGGGTTGGGTGCGGCGGGGTCCAGGAAGTGGGCTTCCAGGGCTGCCGTGCCCGCGTGATCGAGGTTGAGGGTTTCGTCCACCATGATCCGGGCGTGCTGCCACGACATGGTTCCGGCCTGCAGGGCGGCCAGGGTCAAGGGCAGTGTGGTGGTGAGCCGGTGGGAGGTGGACAGAAGCGAGGCGGCGTTCGGTTCGCTGACGGTCAGGACGCAGGCGACCTCGGCGATCGCGGCCATTTCGTGGGCGGTGTTCTCCTGCGGGGATAGCGCCGGTGGCGTGAGCGCCGTGGTTCCGTCCCGGAATTCCGTGGTGGTGAAAACTTTCAAAGCGGCGGTGCTTGCTTCGATCCGGGAGATGACGGCCAGGCGGTCCAGGGAGCCGTCCACACCCTGGCGCAGCGGATCCGGCCCGGCGGGGTCCTCACGCTGGCGACGGCGGAGTTCGGTCAGCTCGGCAACACCAGCCACGACGGCCTCAAACGCCGCATCCGCAGACGCCATGTTAGCCGACATCGCGTCCGCCGACGCCGCATCGACTGGCACGGCTGCTGCTGGGCCGACGTCCGCCCACGCCGCGCCTGCTGAGCGCTCGTTTGCTGACACCGTCCCTGGCCGATCGTCCGCTGCTGTGCTTTCCATGCCTCCATCATGTCGAGGGGGTACGACATTTAAGGTGGTCAGCGGGGCCACCCGAAAAAGAATTTTTAGGTATTTCAGCAGCGGAGTTCCCGCACCGTCGTGGTCGTGGTCGTGGTCGTGGTCATGGTCGTCGCCGTCGCTGTCGTCTGCCGCGCAGCCGGACCGATTGCGTGATGGACTCCACAGCCAGGCCTGGCAGCTCAGAACGGCGGGCGCTAGTAGCCTGTTCACCTCCGCCGCACGCCGGCCTCCGCCGCACTCTTGAAGGACATAAAGATCAGTCGCTCCATCGCCACCAAGGTTCTCGCACTGTTCACCAGCCTGCTTCTCGCAGGCGCCCTCGCCGGTTGTGACGCCGCAGCCCAGGCGGCCGGACAAGCCGCAGGGCAGGCAGCAACAAAGATGGCCGAAGGGGTCAGCGGGGCACCGTCGGGCAATGCCGCCGGATCATCGCTAAGCCCCGCCGACGTGGCTACGGCCATCACCCAGCTGGAGACCATCCCGGTGAAGGGGCGCGCTCCCAAGACCGGCTACACCCGCGAGGAATTCGGCCCCGCCTGGGCCGACGTCGACAGAAACGGCTGTGACACCCGGAATGACATTCTCGCCAGGGACCTCGAAGGGGAGACGTTTAAGCCCGGGACGCAGAACTGCGTGGTCGCCACCGGAGTGCTGGCCGATAAGTACACCGGCACCACCATCAACTTTGTCCGCGGCAACAGCACCAGCACCGCCGTCCAGATCGACCACCTTGTCGCCCTGAGCGACGCTTGGCAGAAGGGGGCCCAGCAGCTCAGCGCCGATCAGCGCAAGGAGTTGGCTAACGATCCCCTGAACCTCATGGCTGCAGACGGCCCCACCAACGGAGCCAAGGGCGACAAGGACGCGGCCACCTGGCTCCCACCAAACAAAGCATTCCGCTGCGAGTATGTTGCCCGTCAGACAGCCGTCAAGGCCAAGTACCAGCTGTGGGCCACCCAGGCCGAGCATGACGCGATCGCCGGGATTCTGGCTGCCTGCGCTTAGTCCTTGAACAGCCCCGCGAGGTCCTCGGCCGTGATCGCGACGCCGGAGAGGGCATCGCCTTCCATGACGTCCGCAAACAACTGCGACTTCCGGGCCTTCAGGGCCATGACCTTTTCCTCGATGGTGTCCTTGGCCACCAGCCGGTACACCATCACATTCCGGGCCTGTCCGATCCGGTGGGTCCGGTCCACGGCCTGGGCCTCGGACGCGGGGTTCCACCAGGGATCCAGCAGGAAGACGTAATCGGCCTCGGTCAGGTTCAAGCCAAAGCCGCCGGCCTTGAGCGAAATCAGGAACACCGGGGCGCTGCCGTTCTTGAATTCATTGACGACGTCGGTACGGTTCCGGGTGCCGCCGTCGAGGTAGCAGAACTCGATCTTCTCCTCCACAAGGCGTTCGCGGACCTTGCCCAGGAAGCCGGTGAACTGGCTGAAGATCAGCGCCCGGTGGCCCTCGGCCACAAGGTCCTCAAGCTGCTCGAAGAGCACGTCCAGTTTCGAGGACCGGACAGCGGAGAGCGACGGATCCACCAAGGACGCGTCCAAACTAAGCTGCCGCAGCAGCGTGAGCGACTGGAAGATCGTGAAGCGGTTCTTGTTGACGTCCTCGATCAGGCCGAGGATTTTCTGCCGTTCGCGCTGCAGGTGCGTCTGGTAGACCTTCTGGTGGCGCGGGTTCAGCACCACTTCCAGGATCTGTTCCTGCTTGGGCGGCAGGTCCTTGATGACTTGGTCCTTGGTGCGGCGCATCATGAGCGGACGGACCCGACGGCGGAGCTTCTCCAGCTGCCCCTTGTCGCCGTTCTTTTCCACCGGCTTTTGGTAATACTCGGCAAACCGCTTGGGGCTCGAAAACAGGCCCGGCGCCACGATGGACGTCAGCGCCCAAAACTCCATGAGGTTGTTCTCCAGCGGCGTGCCCGTGATGGCCAGCTTGAACGGCGCGGGCAGCTTCCTGGCGCACTGATACGCCTTGGACTGGTGGTTCTTCACGAACTGCGCCTCATCCAAAACCAAGCCCGCCCAGGTTTTGGAGGCATAGGAATCGTAGTCGATCCTGAACAGCGCGTAGGAGGTAATAACGATGTCCGCCCCGCCCAGTTCCACGGCGGCATCCTGACCGTTTTTGGCAAAGGTTTCGCTGACGGTCCGGACGATCAGGCCCGGCGCGAACCGCGCGGCTTCGGCCGCCCAGTTGCCCACCACGCTGGTGGGGGCCACCACCAAAAAGGGAGTCCCGCCGTCGTACGCTGCTACTTCAGCAACGTCAGAGGCAGCAGCAGCAGCCTGCTCCTTCGCCGCGCACATCAGCGCGAGGGCCTGCACGGTTTTGCCAAGGCCCATGTCGTCGGCAAGGACCCCGCCGAGGCTGTGCTTGTAAAGGAAGCTGAGCCAGTTGAAACCCTCAAGCTGGTAGGGCCGCAGTTCGGCGTTCAACGAGGCGGGCAGCGGCAGCCCGTCGATGCCGCCTTCGAGCAAGCCGCCCACCGCGGTGCGCCAGGCGGAAGCCTGCTCGTCCACGATGCCCAGCTGCGCGAGTTCGTCCCAGAGCCCGGCTTGGAAACGGCTGATCTGCAGCGGCGCGTCCTTGTTGTCCTGCAGCGAGCGGGCTTCCTCGATCAGGGCCCGCAGCTGGTGCAGTTCCGGGAGGTCCAGGGAGAAGTAGGCGCCGCTGGGCAGGAGCATCTTGGTCTGGCCGGCAGCCAGCGCGGAGAACACGGCAGCGAAGGACACAGGCTGGCCTTCGAGTGAAATCTGGATGCCAAGGTCGAACCAGTCGCGCTGCTCGGTGGCCTTGGTGGAGATGGAAACCACCGGTGCTTCCTCGGCCTCGCGGTAATCCGCGATATCGCCCGCGGTGTCCACGGAAACATCCGGCGCCTGACGCAACAGGGGCAGGACTTCCTCGGTGAACGCGAGGGTGTCCAGGCCGCTCAGTTCCGCCGAAGCCGATAGGCGCGGCGTGCCCCAACCGCCGGTGGCCGATTCGCCCAAGGCGGTGACAACGTCCCACGGCTGGCCAATGCCCTCCAGGATGCGGGCCTCGGCGGTGTCGTCACGGTAGCCGTGGTCGCCAGGGTGCCGCCAGAGCGGCTGGGCGGTGACCATGTTCCCGGACTTGTAATGCCATTCCCAGTGCAGCCGCACGCGGTGGTCTGCGCCGTAGTTGGCCAGCAGCGAGAGTGTGGGGACGGCCAATGCGGGCAACTGCACCGACTCATCTTTTGCGGTGACCCGCGCGGACTGCTTCAGCTTCGGGTAGAAACCGGTGAGGAAGCGGGTCTCATCCTTCGCGGGGATGTGCAGGGTGCTGCCGGCGGTCACGAAGGTCAGCAGCTCCTCGCTGAGGCCACTTTCGAGCGGTGCCAGCGTGATCACGTTGTCTGCCGCGACACCGGGCAGCGCCTCGCCGCCGGTGGTGAGGAAAATGCCGTGCGCGGGGCGGCCGATGGTGCCAACCGTCGCCGGATCAACGTCTTCCCCCTCCACGGTGATGGTGGGCGCGAGCTCCAGCCCGCCGTCGTCGGCCGTTTTTGCAGCGGACTCGGTGGCTTCCGGGCTGACTGCGGTGCCGTAGCGGCTCAGGTTAAGCCCGACGGCGGCGGGAGACTCCGCGAGCCGCACCGGCTCAGTGCCGCGGCTGTGGACGAGGGCGAGGCCGATCTTTTTGGCGTCGGCGAGCAGCCCCCACATGTTCTTCCCGGCGAAGGTATTCAGGCCCAGCCAGAGTGCGGAGGAGTTGTGGACCCGGTTGGCGGCGGCGGTGTGCGCGGCGAGGAACGTCTGCATCCACTCGATGTGCGCCTCGTTGCATTCGCGCCGGAAGTTCAGGTAGCTGAGGGTGTTCCAGGAGACGTCACCGCGGATCCATTTGCCCTTGGCGCCCATGACCACGGGCCGGGCTTTGAGCTGGCGAACGCTGCGCAGCGGGTCGCGGCGGCCTGTGTAGGAGAAGTGCGGGGCCGGTTCTTCGATCTCAAACTGGAGGGCCAGCGGGATGCCGTTGCTGGACTGGGTAATGCCGGGCTGCGAAATCAGCGGGCTGAGGGCCTGTTCCCAGTCGGCCAGATCCAGGCTGGCGGGCTGGCGGGAAAGCCGGGAGACCTCGGCCGGCGCCAGGAGCTGGACGCGGATGGCGGGGTTGTCCTCTGCGGCGAACAGCAATGCCGCCACGTGCTTGCAGTCCTTGCGGACGGGGCAGCTGCAGACGCCCACGGTGCAGCTCCAGCCGCCCGTTTTCCGGACCAGCTTGGCCGTGGTGGAGTAAGGCACGTCCGCGCCTCCCCGGACCTTGCCCAGCATGAGCCCGGTGGCGGCGTCGAACGATATACCGGAAACGCGGCTGCCCATGGCATACGCCAGACCGGCCGCGAGGGAACGGTCGTTGATGGCGGGAGTCTGTATTGCCAGTGCCGCACTCTCGTCCGGTTGGGATGGCATGGTGCGCGCTACTTTCAGCTGGCCACGGCGGGGCCGTGTCCGATCGGTGGTTATCTGATTCATCTTAGTTCGCCCGGCGGGGGCCTGAAACTTCGCCTGACGTTCACTTCCGCCTCAACCCACCGCTGTCCGGCCCCACGTAGCGTGAAAGTGTCCCGAGCAACATCCGGTTTTCAGCAGCAGTGAGGAATCCCATGACCACGAGCCAGAACCCTGTCGTCCTGACCAAGGCCAGCATCGAAGCCGGGAGCGAGGAGGTTGTCGATGCCAACGTTCACGTGGTGAACGCCATGTACGGGAGCCTGCTCGACTCCGGCGAGATCGCATCCGCTGCACTCCGCAGCTACTACGTGGACTTCTACGTCACCCAGTCCCTGGAGGGCGGCTTCGCCCAGTACGTGTTCACCGCGGACCGCGACGAGGTGGACCCGCTGATCCGCGAAGGACTGGAGAGCATGGGCGCAACGGCGCACCTGGAGCTCTTCAACCGGACCGTTTCGGTGTTTGATGCCCTGTCCGAGGAGGACGAGGAGCGCTACCTCGACGGCGACCTGGACGCCGAGGAAGAGTCCAGCGACGCCGTCCGCACCATGGAAGAACTCGACGGCGAGTTCGAGGAACTCTTCGAAACCGAGAACATCACCGCCCTCAACGCAGCCTGGCTCCTGGGCCAGGAAAGCCTGCTGGTGCTGGACGACGAGGAGCTCAGCGCCTACATCGAACGCCAGGTTGCGCTCCTGCCCGACCTCGAAGAGCGCCAGGCCCGCGCAGACGAGGAAGCTCTCGACAACGCCCCGGATTTTGAAATCATCATCCGCGAACTGTGCGATGTGGCCGGCTACGAACTCGAGAAAATCACCATGGGTGACCCCAACTACGTCCACAACGGCGAGAAGACGCTGGCCTGGCACTTCAGCACGGACCACGGCGACTTCCTCATGGTGGAGGAAGAGGACGAGGCGTTCATGATCAACCCGGAGAACCAGGAGATCATTGCCGCCGTTGAGTTCGAAGAAGCGGACAACGACGAGATGATCGAGGCGTAGCGCGCCTCACCTGACGCCGGCGGCGGGTTCGCCCAGTTCGCCGAAAGAGCGCGAGGTCGCCGGAAGTGTGCGGGGCCGCCGGGAAGTTCCGGCGGCCCGGCAGCGTTCCGGCGATTTCGACGGCGGCCGGTGCGTCAGGTGTTCTGGTCCAGCGCCGCAGCGAGGATCTCCAGCAGTTCCCCGTCCACCGGCTCCTGCATCCGCGATGGGCCGCAATTCCGGGTGCTTGGCGTTCTGCCCGTTGATCAGTTCGTCCGCGTCCCGCAGCATGAAGTCCGGATAACCGAACAGCTCCCAGGACACGGCGTACTGGGCGTGGCCTGTGATGCCGTGATCGTCGCGCATCCAGGCACGGAGGCCGCCGTCGTTCTTTATGCCTGCAGTGCGGGCGAGATCCGCCCAGTAGGCCACGTCCTGGCGTGCCGGACGGGCACAACGGCCGGGCACTGGAACGGGTTCCGAAAAGAAATTTTCGAAGGCCGTAACTTTCCCGGTCCGGCCGGCGATGTAGGGCGTGATGGGTTCCCCACGGAACCGGATCTCACATGTTCTCTAGTTTTTGGAGTGTCTTATGTCGTTGTTCACTGTTCTCGCCACCAGCAAAGTCGCAGCCGGAGTTCTCGCCGCAGGCACCCTGGCCGTCGGCGGAACCGGCGTAGCCGCTGTTTCCGGTGCCCTCCCGGCCGACGCCCAGCAGACCGCCCACGAACTGCTCGGCGCCCCGGCCCCGAAGCTGGCCGCTGACGCTACGGAACCTGCCCTGGCGAACGCTTCAGGCAACGCCGCGGGAGACGCAACGGTCACCGGCGACGCAGCCGTGGCTGGCAACGCCGCCGTGTCCGAAGACAAGCTTGCAGCCGAGGCCAACGTCTCCGCCGCTGCCGGTACCGCCGTTGACGCCGCCGGCGCTGCAGCCATCGGCCTGTGCACCGCCTTCACGAACGGCGGACTCAGCGCGTCCTCCGAAGGCTTCTCCTCGCTGGTCATCGCGGCCAAGGGCGAAGGCAACGTCGGGGCCTTCTGCACCGACGTCGTCGCCCAGGGCACGGCTGCCGCTGAAGCCAAGGCTGCTGCGGAGAGCTCTGCGGCCGTTCAGGCGGAGCGCCCCGAACTGCAGGCAGTTCCGGCGGTTCCGGCAGTACCGGGCGCCAACGGCGAGTCCGTTGTTCCGGCCGTTCCTGCTTTACCTGCCGTGCCTGCCGCGCCTGCGGTGCCCGCCGTTCCCGGCCATGACGTAGACGTTCCCGCCGTTTCGGGCCGCTAGGACCCTCTCGGCTAGGCTGGACTGCGGGAAAACGGCCGTCAGGGGTTGCCCGCAGTCCAGAACGCCGGGGATGAAGCAGCCGCCCGGGACGGAGGAGCCACTGGTGCCAGACACTTTGGCCGAAGAAGACATCGACATATTTGCAGACACTGCCGGCGCTGATCCGGCCGTGCTCTTCGGCGTCGTCTACCGCACCTTTTCCGGCGCAGTGCTGGGCTACCTGAAAGCCCGCGGCGTCGACGATCCCGAGGCCGTCACCCAGGACGTGTTTCTGGCGTTCTTCCCCAAAATCGGCGAGCTGACCGGCGGCCTGCAGGGCGCCAAGTCGTTGGTGTTTTCCATCGCCCACGCCCGGATGGTGGACCACTACCGGCGCGTGGAACGCAGGCCGGCCTTCACCCCCTACGACCCCTTGCAGGACGCGCGCAGCACTGCCTCGGCAGAGGACCACGCCCTCGGGCACACCGGCGGGGCGGCGGGCATGCTCGAAGGCCTGGCCGACGACCACCGGGAAGTCCTGGCATTGAGGGTCGTGGCTGACCTATCCATCGAACAGGTGGCCGGCATCATGGGCAAATCCCAGGGTGCCATCAAGCAGCTCCAACGCCGGGCGCTGCAAAACCTCAAGGACCAGACCCTCAGAAGAAACCAGGCAGACCATGAGTGAAATCGCAGGTTCCAGCAGCGACGAGACCGTCGACGGTCTGCTCCGTGACGCCGGGCTCGACGACGACGCCGTGCTCCGTTCCGCCCTGCAGGACCTCCGCGGCCTGGCCGCCGGCGAACCCGAGGCCTCCGCCGCGGTGGCCGCGTTGATGGTCCCCACACACACGCGTCGGCTCGCAGTAGTCCCTGCTCCGGCCTTTGGGCCGGATGCCACGACGCAAACCCGGCCGGCTACTGCTGCGGCAACTCCGCCGGCGCTTCAGACGGCACCCGACGCGCTCGCCGCCCGCCGGCGCGCCAAGCGCCGGATCACCCTCACCACGCTGTCAGTGGCCGTCTCGCTGGCGGCCGGCGGCGCCGTCGCGGTGGCCTCCGACCAGGGCGTCCGTGATTCCATCGGCCACGTGAACCAGGCAGTCAGCTCCTTCGTGGCCAGCGTGGGCGGAGGGTCGGCTCCGGCCCCGCAGGAAACGCCGGTTCCGGTGCCTGACCGGCCGGTCTCCCCGGCCTCTGTGCCCGCCGCGCCGGCCGTCACGCAGCCCGCCACGCAGCCGGCTCCTGCGGCTCCGGAATCCAACTCCGGCAAGGCCCCGCCTGAGTCGCCCGGCAACCAGTCGCACGCTCCGGCCGCGCCCCTCCCGGACCTGCCCGTCCCGCAAAACGTGACGCCGGACCTCCCGGACGTGCGGGACCGGCTGCCGAACGGCCAGGGACAGCCCCCAGCGCTGCCCCTGCCGTCCACCCCTCCAGTCCCTCTGCCCGGCACTCAGCCGTAGCAACACGGAATACCCGGACAGTCAGTAGCCCGGTGCCGCCGTCTTGAGCATCCCGCCGGCCGGATCCGACAGGTACCAGGCGTCACCAACGCCCTGACCTGCGATGTCGCCCGCTTTCTTGTCCTTCGCGTAGTAGTACAGCGGCATTCCGTTCAAGGTCAGCTGCTTTGCGCCACCCGCCGTCGTAATGGTGCCGAGTGTTCCCGTGATCCCTTCAGCGGACGGCGTGGCAGCGGTGGTGAGGGCTGGCGGCCACGAGGTTAGGCACCCTCCCGTGCAGGCGCTCGTGCCTGAGTCCTTTGTGTCTTTGGTGAAGAAGTAGAGGCTCATACCCTTCGCATCCACCACGATTTTGCCGGCGCTTGAGGTCGCGGCCATGAGGTCGACGGCGGGTGCTGCAGTTGTGGCTGTCGGGGCCCCTGACGTGACGGCGGGACTTGTGGCGGACGCACCGGGGGCCGCCGTTGTGGTGGTGGTTCTCGGGCTGCCGCCGCAGCCTGCCAGCGCGGCCATGAGGGCCATGGCCGCAAGACCGGTGCCCAGATGCTTTTTCATGGAATTGCTCCCTCGGCTGGTGGCCCGGCGTCGGATCGCCGGACGCTAACCGGTACGACGCCCCAAGGTGAAGAATGGTTCAAGGACGTGTCCCCCTGATTTTCGCCGGCCAGGTGGGCTAGCCATGAGTGAACCGTTTACCCGCGGCGGACGTCGTATCTGCCGAAACCAGGTCCGCTTAGCCGGGACCAGGGGATCAGGGACGGCTGCACCAGGGACCGCAGTGAAGCACCATGACAGGAGGGGGCGGGCATGCCGCTGGACGAGGATGTGGTGGCCGCGATTTACCGCGAGCACGGCCCCGCCCTGCGCCGGTTCGTGCTCAGTGCCTCACGGGATCCGCAGCTTGCGGAGGACGTGATCCAGGAGACGGTGCTCCGCGTCTGGCAGCAGGCTCCGGACATCACCGGGAGCCTTCGCAGCTACCTCTTCCGGACGGCGCGCAACATCATGATCGACAACTATCGGAAAGCGCAGCGGCGGCCTGCAGAGGTCACGGAACGCGAAGTCGCCGACCCCGCCGAAGCCGTTGAGAGGGTGGATGAACTGCTCAACCGGGTGCTCTTGGAAGAGGCTCTGCTCCGGCTCAGCGGCGAACACCGGGACGTCCTGGTGGCGCTCCACTACCGCCGCTTCACAGTCAATGAGGCCGCCGTGCAACTGAACATTCCCAGTGGAACAGTGAAGTCGCGGGCGTACTACGCGGTCCGGGCTTTGCGGACCATCCTGGATGAGATGGGGGTGGAACGGTGAACTCCGCTGACCTGCACCACTTGCTGGGCGCCTACGTGCTTGGGGGACTGGATTCCGCCGATTTGCAGCGCTTCGAGCAACACCTTCAGGCCTGTGCCGACTGCCGCGCGGACCTCGCGGAACTGGAAAGCATGCCGGCCCTCCTGGACGCACTTCCGGTGCCGGACGCGGTGGCACTGACCGGAAATTCCCGCATCGCCGCCAACGAAGAGCCGGCCACCTCCGTGCCCCGGGCGGTCCTTGTTGAACTGGCCACCCGTCGTCGTAAATCACGACGGCGGTGGGTGGGGCTGGTGGGCGCCGTCGCCGCCGCGTGCCTCGCATTGGGCGTGGCAGCAGCACCGCTGCTGAACCGGCCGCCGCAGCCAGACGCAAGCTACTCGGTCCAGGCCGACAGCGGCCTGCGCTTCAGCGTGGACCTGGCCCGGAAAAACTGGGGCACGGAACTGGCGGTGAACGGCAGCAGCATGCCGTTGAGCGGAACGTACTCGCTGTGGGTGCGGGACCGCGCCGGTGGCGAGGACCGCGCCTGTGCCTGGACGGCGACGCCGAGCGGCCGGATCAAAGTCACCGGAGCCACCCCGGTTCAGCTGGCCAGCATCGCCACCGTGGAGCTGCGGGACGACGACGCGAAGACGGTCGCCGTGATCACCGTCCCCTAGCTCACCTGGATGCTTGGCTCACTTGGACATCTTGGCCAAGCGGGCCCGAACCACCATGTACAGGCCGTAACAGATCAGGCCGGCACCCACAGCGGCCAGAAGATACACACCGAAGGGCTGGTCGCGGAGCGCTTTGAGGCCGCCGTCGAGGCCCGTGGATTCCTCCGGATGGGCGCTCAGGGCAGCGATCGCGATCAGCAGCCCGGTCAACAGCAGCACGGCACCCTTGGCAACGTAGCCGGTGACGCCCAGGACCGTGACGGCTGTCCGGGCTGGCGGGGACGTGGGCATGGCCAGGTGTTTTTCGAAGGATTTCCTGATTCCCCGGATGGCGTAAACCGCGCCGGTGATGGCGATGCCCGCGCCCACGAGGACCAATAGGGCCACGCCGCCGGGGGCCTTCATCACGGTAAGCGTGAGGTCGCTCGCCTTTTGCCGGTTGTCGTTCCCGGTGCCTGTGCCCATGGCGAAGGCAGCGAGCGTCAGGGCAAACCCGGCGAAGACCACGGCCTGGGCTGCTGCCTTGGCTTTCGCGGCGGCCTTTTTCTTGGCAGGAAGCCTGTTGTAATCGAAGATCGCATCGCTGGTCTGCCAAATCGCCAGTGCGGCGCAAGCGGCAAAGCTTGCCCATAGCAGGAACGGGCCGGCGGGCTGGCTGGCGAGTTCGGACACAGCCCCGCTGAAGTCTGCATTCCCCGTGCCGCCCATGGCGAGGCGGATGGCGATAGCCCCGATCAGAAAGTGCAGGACGCCGCTTGCCGCGAACCCCGCCCGTGCCAGCAACTCCAAAGCGTGTGAGTTGGTGACGTCCTCCGCCGCGTCTGCGGCCTGCCTTAATTCTCTTTTAATGACGGTTCCTTTTGCCGGCGCCGGGGAGGCGCAAATTGTGTGCCCCCCACACAATCCCCATCGTGCCACGCCAAGACTGCCTCCAACAGTCCCGCCCTCCCGCCGCACCGATGGGGAGTGATCCCCATCGCGGGGCCATGGCGGCCGTGCGACCATATGTTCAGCGATAAACCCACTCGTATCACTCTCGGGGGAGACACCATGACTTTTTACGGCGCGGACGTCAGCCAACTGCGCGATCTGGCGAAGGCCGTTGACAAGGCGGCCACACTGCTCAGCAGCCGGGCCAGCTCCCTGCAGGGCCAGATCCAGTCCGCGCCATGGAAAGGCCTCGACGGCGAGCGGTTCCGGCAGGACTGGGCCGGAAGCCACCGCCCCACCCTGGAGCGCGTGGCGTCCAGCCTGCGCCACAACTCCAAGCTGCTCCTGCAGCACGCGAACGAGCAGGAAAAGGCATCCGATGCCTCCGGTGGCGGGAGTGGCGGCGGAAACTTCCTGGACACGCTCAAAGGTTTGGGCGGCCGAGCCCAGACATGGCTTGAAGAACAGATGCAGAAAGTTGCCGAGGCGCAGGCGCACCGCCAGGAACTCGAGCGGGGCCTGGACGACATGCTCAAGGCCAGCCCGGAAGAGCAAGCCAAATGGTGGGCGGGCCTGTCGGAGGCAGACCGGCAGTACCTGATCGAAGGCGAGGGCAAGGACGGCCCGCTCGCCGAAGACCTCATGAAGATGGACGGCGGCATCCCCGAGTCCGCCCAGGCCCAGGCGAGAGAGCATCTCCAGGAACTGGCCAAGGCGGACATTCCCGTCTACTCCGAGACCGGCAAAGCGTCCATCGAAGCGCGAGTGGCCTGGGTCCATGGCGGCGCCGAGGTGGGCACCGAAGTAGTGGAGAACGCCGACGGCTCGGCCACCATGAAGGTCTACGGCAACATGGGCATCGGCGCCAACGACACCACGGGGACCGCAGGCGTGACCCTGAATGGGCAGGTCTCCCGCGAGTACACCTTCGACAGTATTGAGGAAGCCAAAGCCGCCCGCGAGCAGATGTACAGCGACCTTCCGCCGGACAGCGTGGGCGATATCAAGGACGTGGCCGGCAATCCGCCGGGCTACATCCTGGACACTATTAACGAGGCCGCCGATGACAACGGCTCCACGGGCCAGACGGATAAGGCCAAGGGGACCCTCTCTCTCGAGGCAAAGGGCGAGTCCGGTGTCGCATCCGGCTCTGCCAAACTGGACCTGGCCTATGAGCGCAATCTCACTGACGGAACCTCAACCGCAAGCGGCGAGGTCTCAGCGCAGGGCAAGCTGGACCTGGACGGCCGCACCTTCGAGGCATCCGGCAAGGGCGGACTCAACGTGAACATGGACAAGAACAACAACATTGAGTCCGTGTCAGTGTCCATGGACGGCACGGTGGCGCAGGGGGCCAGCGCGGGCACCGACGTGGAAGCGGTCAAGGTTGAGTCTTCCGTCAGCGTCGGGACCCAGGGGACCGTCAAAATCGACGTTGACTACTCGCCGGAAAACAAGACTGTGATCGACAGCTACCTGCGGAACGTTGCTTTGGGGAACGATGCCGGCGCCGCCCGTGACGCGGCCAGGCTCTACGAGGCAGGGTCAGCCACCATCCAGGTGAACAACGTGGTGACCGCGAGCAACGAGGCAGGAATCGACCTGAAGGCCGGCGAGGTCAAGGTCCAGACCGAAAGTCAGGTATCCACCAACGTCTCCACGTACCATAAGGTCCCGAACGACTCGAAGCTTGAGCGGCTCTGACGTCCCCGTGCCTGAATCCAAGACTTACCGCTGAGGAGCAACCATGACAGTGCACATCGAATCCCCCTTAGGGTTTACGGCAGACTTCCCCGAGCACACCCAAGTGCTGGATGATTCCGCAGCTGGGCCAAACTCTGAGCAGTACGGCCTGCTGGGCGGCGTTCTGGTAACCGTTATCAAGGATGACACCTCCGTCACGGACGCCCCGCAGGCCAACGGCTGGGCTCACCTGATGTCGGAGTTCTACCTTGAAGAACGCGCAGGGACCCGCCTCACCGAAGGCGAACTCAACCTGCCCGGCAAGGCGGCATATGCGGTCCTGGTCGGCTACACCGACCCTTCGGGCACGGCACGGGTGGCAGCCACCGTCGGCGTCTGGGAAAACAACCGGTTCATCGGCGTTGTGGTGATCTGGCCCTACGTGAACCCGGAGATTGAACCACGGGTGGACATGCTGAAGGAGATTGTTTCGTCCATCAGCGTGGCCTGACCAACTGGGTAGCGCTAACTGTCGTTCTGGGCTCTCAAAACGGCAGTTGGCGCTACTTACATTCAGAGGCTCAGCGCCGGCGGTAGCAGAGGTCGAAAATCAGCCGGCCGGCCTCATGGGCTTTGGCTTCGAAGCTGGTCCGGATCCGGCCCTCGAAGCGCGGCGCCCAGCCTCCGGTTTCATCCACGCCCTCGTTAGGGCCGGTCTGCTCCGTGCTGACTGGCGCCCTGCCCTCGCGGACGGGCGCGCCGCCCACCAGGGATTCGACGCCGGATTGCCACACCTGGGTGAGGGGGCTTTCGGGCCCGTGGCGCTCGCCGGTATGCAGGTTTTCGAAGTCCGGGGAGTCCGCCAGGACGTCGCGGACATGGACGGCGTAGTTGGACCAGTCGGTGGCAATCCGCCACAGGCCGCCCTTTGCGAGCGCGCGTGCGGCGAGTTCGGCGAACTCCGGCTGGATGAGGCGCCGTTTGTGGTGCCGTGACTTGTGCCAGGGGTCGGGAAAGAACACCCAGAGTTCGCTGACCGAGCCTGCGGGCAGCATGGTGGCCAGCACCTCGGGCGCGTTGGCTTCCACTACCCGGACGTTGCTTAGCCCGCGGCTGTTGATCTTGATGATGGTGTTGGCCAGGCCCGGCGTGTAGACCTCCACCGCCAGGAAATCCGCGCCCGGGTTCTGCTCGGCGGCGTGGCAGATGGCGTCTCCCAGCCCGGACCCGATCTCCACCACCAGCGGCGCCTTCCGGCCGAACTCAGCCTCGGCGTCGAACGTGTAGTCCGGGTGGACCGACGTGTTCGCAACGTGCCGCGGCACATCCACAGCCCAGCGGTCGGAGTGCTCTTCCCACGCAGTCTGGCGCCGGCCCTGGAGGCGGGTTCCGCGGCGCACGAAGCTGACGGGCCTGCCGCCGTACGTGCCAAAAGACGCCTGCGTTCCGGGCGTCACCGGCCGCGGGACATGCGGAGGCTGGGGGGATTCTGGGGATTCGCTCATCCCTTCCAGAATACCCGTGCCGCGCGGCCGCCTGTCTGGGGAGGGCGGCCCTCCGCCTGCAGGGGCCTTCCGCCCGCCGGGGCGCGCCAACGGAAATGGCACAATGGGTGCCGTGACCCGTGCTGACAACGTTGACGTAACCGGACTGCTCGTCGACGCCGAGATCGACGATGTTCCCCCGGCGTCCCCCACAGAGCTCCCGGATGGACCCCGCAGCCGCCGCGCCCTGGCCTACCTGGGCCTCTGCCTGGTGCTCATTGGCCTGAACCTCCGCACGGTCTTCTCCAGTTTCGCGGCGGTGCTTCCGGAGATCACGTCCGACGCCGGCCTCCCGGGCTGGGCGGTGGTGGTGCTCACCACCGTGCCGGTCACCCTCCTGGGCGTGTTCGCGCCGCTGGCCCCCGTGCTGGCGCGCAGGTTCGGAGCTGAGCGGGTGTTGCTCGGCGCCATGGCAGTGCTCACGGCCGGGCTGCTGCTCCGGCCCGCGGACCTCGGCGGCCTCGTTCCGGGCGCCGGCCATCTCCCCGCGCTGCTGGTGGGGACGGCCGCCTGTGGTGCGGCCATCGCCCTCTGCAATGTGCTCCTCCCCGGGCTGGTGAAACGCGATTTCCCGCACCGGCTGGGCCTCATGGGCGGGCTGTACACCACCGCAATCTGCGCCTCGGCGGCCCTCGGCGCCGGCTTTACCTACCCGGTCTTCACGGCGACGGGGGAGTGGACGGCGGGACTCTGGTTCTGGGCGGCGCCTGCCGCCGTCGTCCTTTTGCTCTTCCTTCCGGTGGCGCGCCGGCAGCACCCCGTCCGGCACCAGGCCGCGTCCGACGGCGTCAACGTGTGGCGCTCTGCGGTTGCCTGGCAGGTGACCATCTTTATGGTGCTGCAGGCCATGATGTCCTTCAGTGTGTTTGCCTGGTTGGCGCCGATTCTGCGTGAACGCGGGGTTGATGGCGGCACCGCCGGGCTGATGGTTTCCGCGTCGATTGTGCTGCAGATGCTGGGGTCGCTGTTCGCCCCTGCCCTGGCCGCGCGGTTCAAGGACCAGCGGGCCATCAGCGTGGTGGTTGCACTCATGACCGGAGGCGGCTTCGCACTGAGCATCTTCGGGCCTTTGGAGCTCATCTGGGTGTGGACCGGGCTGCTCGGACTCGGGCAGGGAAGCCTCACAGCGGTGGCCCTGACCATGATCATGCTGCGGACCCGCGACGGGCACACCGCCGCGCACCTGTCCGGGATGATGCAGGGCGTGGGCTATGGGCTGGGTTCCACGGGCACGCTGCTGGTGGGCCAGCTGCACCAGTCCACCGGGTCCTTCACGGCCGCCGGGCTGCTGTTCCTGGTGGTGGGCTCGCTGGCTGCGGTGTTCGGCTACCGTGCCGGCCGGAACCGCTACATCGGCGACTGACCCGCCGCCCATCTGCCTTCCGGCAGCCCCAAACCCCCGCGACTCCCAACCCCCCACGGCCTCGGACGCTCTCTCAGTTAATGCAGGTTTTCGGCCGACGCTCTCTCACTTTCCCAAAGAAAGTGAGCGAGCGTACAGGAAAAACCCACATTAAGTGAGAGAGCGTCGGGGGTTAATGGCGTTAGCTGGCCTCACGCGCAGAGGGCCGTTGCCGGAACGTTGCAATGTTGCGCTGGAAATCCATTGACACGACCTGAGCCGCGCCCTAGATTTGCCGTAACGTGAATCACCTTTCAGGTTTGCTCACGATTTGCATCGCACCCACTCTCAGATCTCCCGGTTTCAGTACGAAAGGCATCCCGTGAAGGATACAAAGAGGTTCCTGCTCGCCGCCGTGATGGCCACGGGGCTTGCCCTCAGCGCCTGCGCGCCCACCCCCGGAGCCGCCACCCCGGCTGAGTCCGGCAGCACGAAGTCCGCCGAGCCGGTGGACGTTGGCATCATCTACTCCAAGACCGGGCCGCTCGCCGCCTACGGTGCCACCTACTACGAGGGCCTGCAGGCCGGCATCGATCACGCTACGGGCGGGACCGGCGAGGTCAATGGCGCCAAGATCAACCTGACCTACGCGGACGACGGCGGCGATCCGGACAAGGCGGTCACGGCAGCCAAGGACCTGATCGGCAAGGGCTACAAGATCATCGGCGGCACCGTGGTCTCCGGCATCGCGCTGAAGCTCGCCGAGCAGGCAGCCCAGAACAAAGTCCTCTACATCTCCGGTCCCGCGGCCACTGACGCCATCCAGGGCATCAACAAGTACACCTTCCGCTCCGGCCGCCAGAGCCTGCAGGACGTGGCCACCGCCGGCTCCTTCATCGACACCAAGGGCAAGAAGGTAGTGGTCTTCGCGCAGGACAACGCGTTCGGCCAGGGCAACGTTGCCGCCGTCAAGGCCGTCCTCGGGGCCAAGGGCGCCACCGTGGAATCGGTCCTCGTCCCGGACGGACAGGAACTGACCCCGTTCGCCCGCCAGCTCGTTGACGCCAAGCCGGACATGGTCTTTGTGGCCTGGGCGGGCGCAACCTCCGGCACCATGTGGCAGACGCTCAGCCAGCAGGGCGCCTTCGACGCAGCCCCGGTGGTCACCGGCCTCGGCGACGCGTCCACCTTCGGCGCCTACGGGGAAGCCACCGGCAAGATCAGCTTCCTGAACCACTACTTCCCGGGCGCTTCCGGTACCGAGGTGGAGAAGAAGATGATCGCCGCCGTCGAGAAGGCCGGCCAGAAGGCTGACCTGTTCACTCCGGACGGCTTCGTGGCCGGCCAGATGATCGTCCAGGCCATCAAGGAAGGCGGCTCCGACGCCGACGCGATGGTCAAGGCACTGGAGGGCTTCAGCTTCGACGGCCCCAAGGGCAAGGAGACCGTCCGCGCCTCGGACCACGCGCTGGTCCAGGACATGTACCAGGTCAAGCTCGTGCAGAAGGCCGGCGCCTGGGCACCCGAGCTCGTCAAGGTGGTCGCGGGCGACCAGGTGGCACCGCCGGAGAAGAAGAAGTAGAAGGGCCGACGAATGGATACCCCAGCCCTGCCTGCCCTCGCGGTGGACGGCCTCGGTCTGCAGATCGGCGGCGCCCGCATCCTCCAGGATGTGAGCTTCGCTGTCGGCGCCGGCGAAATGATCGGCGTCATCGGCCCCAACGGGGCCGGCAAGACCACCCTGTTCAACCTGATTTCCGGGGTGATGCGGCCTACCGAAGGCAGCGTCACCCTGAACGGCAGGGAGATCACGGCAGCGCCCATCCACCGCAGGGCGAAGGCAGGGCTGGGGCGGACCTTCCAGACTTCCAATCTGTTTCCCCGGCTCAGCGTTTTGGAGAATGTCCGCCTCGCCGCGCAGGCGAAGATCGGCGGCAGCTTCAACCTCCTGCGCTTCCCGTCCGCAACGGACGAAGCCACCCGGATTGCCCGCGGCACCATCAGTGAAGTAGGGCTTACCGGCCAGCTCACGACGGCGGCGGGGGACCTTTCGCACGGCGAGAAGCGCAAGGTGGAGATCGCCGTGCTCCTGGCGACCGATCCCGCCGTCGTCCTCCTTGACGAGCCGATGGCGGGCGTCGCGTCGGGGGACGTACCGTCCCTCACCGCGATCATCCGCGGCATGCACCGCGACCGCGGCTGCACCGTGATGATGGTGGAGCACCACATGGACGTGGTCCTGGGCCTGGTGGACCGGGTGGCTGTGATGCACCACGGCAGCCTGCTGGCCCTGGACAGCCCTGACGCCGTGATGGCCGATCCCACCGTGCAGAGCGCCTACCTTGGAGAACCCGTATGACCCCCGCAGCGGACCGCCCCATTCTCAGGATCGAGGGACTCAACGCCCACATCGCCGGCCAGCAGGTGGTGGAGAACGTGTCCTTCACCGTGCCGGCAACCGGCATCACGGCCCTGCTGGGCCGCAACGGCGTGGGCAAGACCAGCACCATCAAAGCGATCATCGGCCTGATCGAGCGCAGCGGCCTGGTGGAACTCGACGGTGTCCGGGTAGAGAAAGAGCCAACCTACAAGATCATCCGCAGCGGCGTGGGTTATGTACCGGAGGACCGCGAAGTGTTCTCCAAACTCACCGTCGCCGAGAACCTCCGCCTGGCTGAACGCGATGCCGCGCCTCGGCGGCAGCTCGTCGAGGAACTCTTCCCGGACCTGCTGGCCCGCTCCGGCCAGATGGCGGGCACCCTCTCCGGCGGCCAGCAGCAGATGGTTTCGCTGGCCCGCGCGCTGCTGAACACCAACAAGATCCTCCTCGTCGACGAACCCACCAAGGGCCTCGCGCCGAAAATCGTTGCCGAAGTGGCTGAAACACTCGCCGAAGCCGCCAAAACCGTTCCCATTCTTTTGGTGGAGCAGAACCTGCAGGTGGTCCGCCAACTCGCGGAAGGCGCCGTGGTCCTCTCCGGCGGAAAGGTGGTCCACACCGGCAACGCCCTGGAGTTCCTGAACGACGACGGGCTGACCCAGCGGCTGCTGGGGGTCTCCACCGAGAGTGCACCCCATGCAAAGGCCTCCCACCCCGCGTCTGCCCCGACCGAGAAAGGCGCGGCCCTGTGAGTACCGTTGTCCTCCTGCTGTTCACCGGCCTGGGCCTCGGAGCCCTCTACTTCCTGGTGGCCGCCGGCCTGTCCCTGATCTACGGGCTGATGGGCGTGCTGAACTTTGCGCACGGCGCGTTCCTCACCCTCGGCGCCTTCACCGGCTGGGAAATCGCGCGCCGGACCGGCGCCGACAACTGGTGGACGTTCCTGCTGTCCCTGCTGGTGGGTGCCGTGGCCGGAGCCGTGTTTGCCGCATTCACCGAGTTCGTCCTGATCCGCCGGCTGTATCAGCGTCACATCGAGCAGGTCCTGATCACGGTGGGCCTCTCGCTCGCCGCGGTGGCCCTCTTCGACGGCATCTGGGGCACCGACCCGGTGTTCATCCAGGGCCCTGCCTGGTTCAAGGAAACCACCGAAATCCTGGGCGCCCGCATCCCCAATGACCGGTTCATCTGCATCATCGCCGCCGTCCTGGTGCTGCTCGCCCTGGTCTTCTTCCTGAAGAACACCCGCTACGGCATGATCATCCGGGCCGGTGTCGAGAACCGCTCCATGGTGACCGCCCTTGGCATCGATGTGCGCAAAGCCTTCACCCTCGTCTTCACCATCGGCGGCGCCGCGGCGGGCCTGGGCGGGGTCCTGGCCTCGCACTACTTCGGCTACGTCTCCCCGCTGCTGGGCGGCTCACTGCTCATCTTCGCCTTCATCGTCACCGTTATTGGCGGACTCGGATCATTGACCGGCGCGGCCATCGCTGCTGTCGCCGTGGCGGTCCTGCAGCAGTTCGCCAACTTCTACCTCGGCGGCACCGGCGACTTCGTTGTGGTGCTGGCCTTGGCGCTTGTGCTGCTGTTCCGTCCCTCCGGCCTGCTCGGGAGAACCTCATGACCACCGAAACCGACGCCACAGAAATGCACGAAACGCCGGACAGGACCCCGGATCCCGCGGGGTCGCCCCGCCGTCGTGAAGCGGACGACGGCGGCCGCTCACCGCTGCGGCTGACCCGCGGCAGAATGGTGGGCGCCGCCGTCGGAATTGCCGGCGTCGTGCTCCTGATCCTTCTCCCGCTGCTCAACCTGTCCCTTCCCGGCGTGCTGCCCGGCCCCACGTATACGCCGGGGTCCCTGCAGCTGCTGGCCATGTGCATGCTGATGGCCGCCGCCGCCCTGACGTACCACCTGCTGCTCGGGGTGGCAGGGCTGCTGTCCTTCGGCCATGCCCTCTACTTCGGCGCCGGGGTCTACGGGCTGGCGATCATCCTGCAGAACCTGGACATCCCGCTGCTACCGGCCATGGGCCTGACCCTGCTGGTGGTCATTGTGCTGGCGCACGTGGTGGGCAGCATCAGCCTGCGGGTCAGCGGCATCCCGTTCGCCATGGTCACCCTGGCCTTCGCCCAGGCCGGCTCCGTAGTGGTGGGCCGCAACCCGGAAGGTGCCACCGGCGGCGACGAAGGCCTCACGCTGCGCACGGACAACCTGCCCGACTTCCTGGTGGGCGTGGTCAACACCCGCAACCTTTACTGGCTGGCCCTGGCCGTGCTCGTGGCTGTCTTCATCATCGTCACGTGGGTGCAGTCCTCCCGCGCCGGCCACGTGGCTGCAGCCGTCCGCGAGAACGAGCTCCGGGTCCGCGTGCTCGGGCTGCAGCCCTACCTGGTCAAGCTGCTGATCTTTGTGGTCTCCGCCGTCCTGGTCAGCATCATCGGCATGGTTTTCCTGCTGCTGCAGAGCGGCGCCGTGCCCCGGGCCGTCTCCGCCGACCTCACCATCACCCTGCTGGTCATGGTGGTGCTGGGCGGCGTGGGCTCCCGGTGGGGCGCAGTGATCGGCGGGGTCTTCTACACCATCCTGGACCAGCGACTCACCGCATTGGCGAACTCGGACGCCATCGATGCGCTGCCCGACGTCCTGCGCGTACCGTTGTCAGAACCACTCTTTATCCTCGGCACCCTGTTCATCCTGGTGGTGCTCTTCCTGCCGGGCGGCCTGACGGGCACCGCCCAGCGGCTGGCCCAACGCCGCAGCCGACGCGGCGCGGACCGCGTACAGAAGTCCCGCGAGATCCTGGAAGAGGCCGCATGACCACCACAACCGGGCCGGGCCACGCCGACGGACTGCACACCCTCGGGCGCTGGACCACGGACCGCAGCCTCGCCACCCCGCACCGGATTGCCATCGACGACCGCGGGCTCACCCTGAGCTATGCCGAGCTGGAACGGCGGGCGGCCAACCTCGCCGCGGCGCTGCAGGCTGCCGGTTATGTCACCGGTGACAGGATCGCCACTCTGACGGGCAACAGCTCGGACCACGTGGTGGTTTTCTTCGCCTGCGCGAAGGCCGGGCTGGTGCTGGTGCCCCTGTCGTGGCGGCTCTCGCCCCGCGAACTCTCGGCGCAGCTGGGGCTGGCGGATGCGCAGCTGCTGCTGGTCGAAAATGACCTCGACGCCCTGGCTGCCGCGGCGTGCTCCCTGTTGCCCCAACCGCCGCGGACCGCGGCGCCCGGACCCGGCGGCGTCGAAAAGTCCGTGCCTGCTCCGTCGCGGATGCTCTCTGCGGGCGCGTTCCCCGCACCGCCGAACGGTACGGGGAGCGCAGTGCACGACGACGACGCCCTCCTGATGATCTTCACCTCCGGTACGGAAGGGGCCAGCAAGGCCGCCGTCCTGACCCACGCGAACTGTTTCTGGACCAACCTCTCGCTCTCCCGGACTTTGGACATGGCCAGTACCGATGTTGTGCTGGCAGTGCTGCCCCAGTTCCATGTGGGCGGGTGGAACATCCAGCCGCTGCTGGCCTGGTGGGCCGGTGCCACGGTGGTGCTGGAACGGGGTTTTGAACCGGGCCGGGTCCTGCAGCTGATCGCCGAGCGCCGCGTCACCATGCTGATGGGCGTCCCCACCCAGTATTTGATGCTGGCCGAGCACCCGGACTTCGCGCAGAGGGATCTCGGCAGCCTGCGCCATGCGGTGGTGGGCGGCGCGCCCATGCCGGCGCCGCTGCTGCGGATCTGGCACCGCCGCGGTGTGGCACTGAGCCAGGGGTACGGGCTCACGGAGGCCTCGCCCAACGTGCTGTGCCTGGCCAACGAGGACGCCGAACGCATGGTGGGCTACTCCGGCAAGGCGTACCCGCACGTGGCCGTTGCGGTTGCCGATCCGGTCACCGGTGAGGTTTACGACGGCGCCGCCACGGGCGAACTCTTGGTGAGCGGCCCCGGGGTTTTCGCGGGCTACTTTCGCGATCCCTCAGCCACGGCTGCCGTCCTGGCCGGCGGCTGGCTGCACACCGGTGACCTGGTGGAACGCGACGCGGACGGGTACATCCGGGTGGTGGACCGGCTGAAGGACATCTACATCTCCGGCGGTGAAAACGTCGCCCCTGCGGAGGTTGAGGCGGTGCTGCTGTCCCACCCCGCAGTGGCCCAGGCCGCCGTGGTGGGTGTTCCGGACGAGCGCTGGGGCGAAAGGGGCGTGGCCTTTGTGGTGGTGCGCGCAGGCATGGCCACCGATGAACACGAACTGCTGGAGCACTGCGCTGCCCAACTGTCCGGCTTCAAGGTCCCCACCACCATTTCGATGGTCGGGGCCCTGCCGCGCACGGCATTGAACAAGGTGCTCCGCGCCAGGCTGCGGCAGGAACTCGCCGGCAGGAAGCCCGTCCAGCCGAGCCACCTCCAGCCGACCCACGCGGAAGGCGGCCGGCCATGAGCGCCCAGCCACGCACAGCACGCGGCACCCGCACGCGGGCCAAACTGCTCGAAGCGGCCGAAACGGTGTTTGCCTCGGTGGGCTACCACGAAGCCTCCATCGTCAAAATAACTGAAGCGGCCGGCGTCGGACTCGGTACTTTTTACCTGTACTTCGACGGCAAGCAGGCCATTTTCGACGAAGTGGTGGAGGACCTCAACCGGCGGGTCCGGCACGCCATGACCGACGCCGCCCGAAGCGCCGGCACCCGGCTGGACGCCGAACGCGCTGGTTTCCGGGCGTTCTTCCGGTTCACGGCGCAGCACCCGGCGCTCTACCGGATCATCCGCCAGGCCGAATTCGTTTCCCCCGGCGCCCTGCGGCTGCATTACACCCGGATTGTGGACGGCTACATTGCGGGGCTGAAAGCCGCCCAGCTCAGCGGCGAGGTGCGGGACATGGATCCCACCGTTGCGGCCTGGGCGCTGATGGGAATCGGTGAGCTGATCGGCATGCGCTGGGTGCTCTGGGACGAGGAGGGCGCCGACCCCGTCCCGGGTGCCCGCCCCGACGTGCCGGACGACGTGTTCGAGGAAATGATGCAGTTCATTGAACGGGCCCTCGCACCGGGCCCCGGCGTTACCCCAACCACCACCCCGCCCCAGGAAGGGAAAGCCCCATGACGCGAGCAGCCAGCAGCATCGGCTACCGGACCACCGACGTCGAGGTCCGCGGCGGCACCCTGCACACCGCCCTGTGGGGTCCGGACGATCCCGAGGCGCCCACCATCCTCGCCGTCCACGGCGTGACGGCGTCCCACAAGGCGTGGCCGTACCTGGCTGAGGCCCTGCCCGCCGTCCGGATCATCGCGCCCGACCTGCGGGGACGCGGCCGCAGCAACACGCTGCCGGGGCCCTACGGCATGCCGACGCACGCCAACGATCTTGCTGCCGTGCTGGCTGCACTCACCACCGGGCCGGTGACCGTCGTCGGGCATTCCATGGGTGCCTTTGCCGCACTCGTCCTTGCGAACCTGTTCCCTGAGCGGGTGCGTTCCCTGGTGCTGGTGGACGGCGGGCTGCCTTTGCAGGTGCCGGCCGGTATTTCGGACGAGGAGGTGGTGGCTGCGGTGCTGGGCCCGGCCGCGGAACGCCTGAACTCCACGTTCCCCAGCCGCGAGGTCTACCGGTCCTTCTGGCGGCAGCACCCGGCCTTCAGTGCCGACTGGAGCCCGCTTGTGGACGAGTACGTGGACTACGACTTGACGGGGGTGGAGCCGGAATTGAAGCCGGCCACCCGCTACCAGGCCATGGCGGAGGACACCGCCGAGCTGCACCGGGGCGCCTCGCTGCTGAAGGCGCTGGATGAACTGGCCGTTGATACCCAGGTGCTTCGGGCGCCGCGCGGCCTGCTCAACGAACCGGCCGCGCTGTATTCACCCGGCTATCTTGAGGAGTGGGCGGAGAAACTGCCGTCCCTCCGCGTCCGGGAGGTGCCGGACGTCAACCATTACACGATCGTCATGGGCAAGGCCGGTGCCAGGGCAGTGTCGGAGAGCGTGCAGGAGGCCCTGGCGGTACGCTGAAACGTGCGAGAATCCACCCTCCCCTCAACAGGGACCACCGCCGGGATCCTGCAGCGGCCGTACCTGTGGGTGACCATCGGTGCGTGTTCCCTGGTGTTCCTGGCGGCGTTCGAATCGCTGGCGGTGACCACCATCATGCCCGTGGTCAGCCGCGAGCTGAACGGTGCCGGCCTGTATGCGCTGGCTTTCGCCGGGCCCATGGCTACGGGCGTGATCGGGATGGTGGCGGCCGGCAACTGGTCGGACCGCCGCGGCCCAACCCTGCCGCTCTACGCCTCCGTGGCCCTGTTCGTGCTTGGCCTGATCATCGCGGGCACGGCTGTGTCCATGCCCGTGCTGGTCGCGGGCCGCCTGGTGCAGGGGCTTGGCGGCGGGGCGCTGACCGTTGCCCTCTACGTGGTGGTGGCCCGCGTCTACCCTGCAGCCCTGCACCCGGGGATCTTCGCCGCCTTCTCCGCCGCGTGGGTCATTCCCTCACTGGTGGGACCGTTCGCGGCCGGCATCGTGGCGGAGGTCCTGAGCTGGCACTGGGTGTTCCTCGGCGTGGTGGGGCTGGTGGTGCCCGCGCTGGTGATGATTGTCCCGGTGCTCCGCGGCATGGGCCGTCAGCCGGAGCAGGCAACGCTGCCGCCATGGGCGGTGGGCCGGATCGCCTGGGCGGCGCTCGCCGCGCTCGCCGTGCTGGGCCTGAACCTCTCCGCGGACGTCAGGATTGCGGCCGTCCCCGCAGCGCCGGCGCTCCTGGCCGCGGCCGCCGTCGTCATAGCCTTGGTTGCCGTGCGGCCGCTCGTGCCGCGGGGAACACTGCTCGCGCGCCGTGGCCTGCCGAGTGTGATCCTGACGCGTGGACTGGCCGCCGCGGCGTTTTTCGGCGCGGAGGTGTACCTGCCGTACCTGCTGATCGACCAGTACGCGTTTGCGCCGACGTTCGCCGGACTGGCTCTCACAGCGGGTGCCGTGGCGTGGGCCGGTGCCGCCGCGATCCAGGGCCGGCTCGGCACACGGCTGCAGCACCGCGCTGCTGTCCGCATCGGCTCGGCGCTGGTGCTGGCGGCCATCGTGCTCACGCTGGCGACCGCTGCCCTCCACTGGCCTGCCGCGGTCGCGATCGCCGGCTGGACCTTCGCCGGCGGCGGCATGGGTCTGCTCTATCCCAGGCTCAGCGTGATGACGCTAGCCCTGTCCACGAAGGAGAACGAGGGCTTCAACAGTTCGGCGATGTCCATCGCGGATTCGCTGGGCGGCGCACTCGCGCTAGCCACCACGGGCATCGTTTTTGCGGCATTTACGACGACGGCGGAATCGTTCGCGGGGGTCTTCGCCCTTGCGGCGGTGGTGGCCGTCGCCGCGGTTGCGGTGGCGCCGCGGGTTGCGGCAGTCGGGAAGGCGCGGCCGCCTCAGTAATCACGCCAGCCGGGTGGCCCGGAGCACGGTATCGGCGATGACGGCTTCCTCGCCGTCCGGCCCCTTGGTGACCCGCTCCCGCGTGGTGTTGACCTCCACCTGCCAGCCGGGCGCCTCGATGCCCAGTTCCTGCACGAGCTGGGCCGGGGTATAGAACATTTCCGGGGCGGTATGGTTTCCCCACGGTGGCAGGCGGTGGGGGTGGTGGCCCACGATCAGCAGGGTTCCCCCCGGCTTGACCGCGGCAGCCGCCGTCCGCAGCGGGGCCTGCCAAACCAGTTGGGGTCCGTGCAGGAACTGGGACGACACCAGATCGTAAGTCTCTGCGGGCTCCCACTCGTCCAGGTTGCACTGTTCCCAGTGGATGCGGCTGGCGATGGCGTCCGGTCCCGCGTGCACACTTTCGCGGTCCAAGGCATCCTTTTCGTGCCGGGCGGCGCGTTCCAGCGCGACGCCGGAAATATCGACGGCGGTGACGGTCCAGCCCTGTTGCGCGAGCCAGATGGCGTCGGCACCCTCGCCGCAACCCAGGTCCAGTGCTTTGCCCGGACGCAGCCCGGCCCCCTCGCGGACCAGCTGGGGGTTCGGTTTGCCGCTCCAGATCTGCGGCTTGCTGCCGTATTTCTCGTCCCAGGCTTCAGCCGCACTTTGCTGCCGCTCGCCCTCGCGGCGGGTGCCGCCGTCGTGCGTTCCGTGGTGGTGGCCCTCGCCCTGTTGCGTCATGCCTCAAGCCTGCCCCGGCCCGGCTTCGAAGGCAACGGTCCCGGTCCGGCTCGTCGTCACCCCAACTAGGTAGCGCTATGTGTCGTTTTGGACGCTGAAAACGACAGTTAGCGCTACCTACATGGGGTGGCGGGGCACGAAGCAGGGCCCGCCGCGGCGGGATGGTATGCTTAGGGGACTTGATGTGCAGTGATGCCCGCTGGTCCCTATTTTTGGGAAGCGGGTTTTTTCATGTGAGAGGCACATCCTGCGTCGATGAACGCGTTCCATTTGGTCCCAGCCGCCGCCCTGAATTGGGCAGCAGCCCGGTTGATCACCTGACTTTTCTTCGGCGAAACCCTTGAGCCAACCGGCATCGGGGGCCGATATCCGCACGGATACCGCCTGAAAGACCCTGAATCTATGACTACTTTTGCTGCCCTCGGCACGCCCAAAGAACTTGCCGAGACCCTCACCGCACAAGGAATTCTTGAGCCGTTCCCCATCCAGGTGAAGACCCTCCCGGACACCCTGGCCGGACGCGACGTCCTGGGCCGCGGCCGCACCGGCTCCGGCAAGACCATCGCTTTCGCCATCCCGCTTGTAGCACGACTCGCTGAGCGGGAAGCCAAGCACTTCCGGAAGCCCGGCCGCCCCATGGGCCTGGTCCTCGCACCGACCCGCGAGCTGGCCACCCAGCTCAACGCCACCATCGAGCCGATGGCCAAGGCCATGGGCCTGAACACCACCGTGGTCTACGGCGGCATCTCCCAGGCCCGCCAGGAAAAGGCCCTGCGCGCCGGCGTCGACATCGTCATCGCCTGCCCGGGCCGCCTGGAGGACCTGATCCGCCAGCGCATCCTGACCCTCGAAGCCGTGGAGGTCACCGTCCTGGACGAGGCCGACCACATGGCCGATCTCGGCTTCCTGCCCGTGGTCAAGAAGCTCATGGACATGACCCCCAGCCAGGGCCAGCGCCTGCTGTTCTCCGCCACCCTGGACAATGGCGTGGACAAGATCGTCCAGCGCTACCTGTCCAACCCGCTGACCCACTCTGTGGATGATCCGCAGGCCGCGGTGACCACCATGGAACACCACGTGCTGGTGGTCAACGACCAGACCGTCAAGAAGCAGCTGATCGTCGAGCTCGCCTCGGGTGCCGGCCGCCGCGTACTTTTCATGCGGACCAAGCACCACGCCCGCAAGCTCGCCAAGACCCTGACCGACGCCGGGATTCCCGCCGTCGACCTGCACGGCAACCTCTCGCAGAACGCCCGTGACCGCAACCTCGCCGAGTTCTCCTCCGGTGATGTCCGCGTCCTGGTGGCCACCGACGTCGCTGCCCGCGGCGTCCACGTGGACGACGTCGAACTGGTGATCCACGTGGATCCGCCCACAGAGCACAAGGCATACCTGCACCGCTCAGGCCGTACGGCCCGCGCAGGGTCGGACGGCACCGTTGTCACGCTGACCCTCCCGGAGCAGCAGTCCGACGTCAAGAAGCTGATGAAGGCTGCCGGCGTTGAGGTCAACTTCGAGCGCGTCACCGCCAACTCGCCGCTGGTTGCTGAACTCGTGGGCGAAATGGCCGACAAGATTGATCCCCGCACCCGTGCGGCACTGCTGGCCACCAAGGCCAAGCAGCAGGGCGGCGGCACCTCCACGGGCGCCAACGCCGAGCGCAAGCGCGCCCGCCGCAGCCAGGACGGCCCCACCGCCGGTGGCCGTGGTGGACGTGGCGGCCGCGGACGTGTCTCGGCTGAGGCTCCCCGCACCGACCTGCCTCGTGCAGAGCGCCGCGCCGTGGCGTACGAAGGCCGCACCGAGGCACGCGCAGCATTCGATCGCGTAGCTGAGCAGAACGAGGACCGCGCCATTGCGGCCGCAGCTGCACGCCGCAACGCCCGTGGCGCCACTGGTTCAACGCATCGCAACGACGTCCCCGCAGCAGGTGGCCGTGCAGCGGCCGGCCGCGGTTCGGACGGACGCAGCGCAGATGGACGCACAGATTCCCGAATCACCCGCAGCGATGCTCCCCGCGGCGGGACCGGTCGTCCGGCTTCCTCCGGTCGCCCGGCGTCGTCCGGCGGCCAGCGTAACGGCCGTCCGGCAACCGGCCAGCGCGCAGCCGGCGCACGCACTGCCGGTGCAGGCGCAGGTACAGGTGCCCGGACCGGCGGCGGCCAGCGCTCTGCAGGTGCAGGCGCAGCCGGCGGCAACAAGGCTGTTTGGTCCTCCAACACCGGCGGTACGTCGGGTGGATCCTACGCAGGCAACGGCGGCGGCAGCGGCCGTTCCGGTGAAGGCCGTCCGGCACGCAGCGGCCCCCGCCGCGCGTCGGCTCCGGCGTCGAACGAACGACGCAGCCGCTAACGAAAACGATTTTCGCTAGGCAAACGGACGGCCGCTCCCGGGATCCCGGGAGCGGCCGTCCGACTACCTGGCGGAAAGTTGCGCGGATTTCACCAGCCGCGGGCGCGCCAGTCTTCGAGGTGCGGGCGTTCCGCGCCCAGGGTCGTGGGGCTGCCGTGGCCCGGGTGCACCACGGTGTCATCCGGGTAGGCATCGAACAGCCGGTCACTGACGTCATTAATCAGCTGGCTGAAGCGTGCAGGATCCTTCTGGGTGTTGCCCACACCCCCGGGAAAGAGTGAGTCCCCGGAGAAGATGTGGGTGGGCCCGGCCGGGTCCCGATACACAAACGCGATGGACCCCGGTGTGTGCCCGCGCAGGTGCACTGCGGTGAGCTCGAAGCCGTCCACGGCGCAGGTATCCCCGTGATCAAGTGTCCGGTCCACGGATACTGGCAGCGCATCGGCGTCGTCCGTTCCGGCCAGGGTCGGTGCACCGGTTGCTGCCACCAATTCCTTCAGCGCCCGGACGTGGTCCCAGTGCTGGTGCGTGGTGGCGATCAGCGCAAGCTTGGGCGTTGCCACGGTATCCGCGGCCGCGTCCTGCAGCAGCCCCTGGATAGCGGGGAGATCATCCGCGGCGTCGATCAGCAGCTGCGCGCCGGACGCCTTGGCGGTCAGCAGATACACGTTGTTGTCCATCTCGCTGACCGATATCCGGCGGATGGTGATGTCCTGTAAGTCGTGAATGAGCGTGTCCATGCGCCCCAGTTTATTCACGGCCCAGTTATTCGCGGCCTTCGGACACCCAGCTGGGGTCCGCGGAGCGGGAGCCGACGACGGCGTCCGCGGCCTCATCCAGTGCGTTCAGTTGCGCCGGGGTCAGGACCAGGGCCAGGGCGCCGAGGTTTTCGTCGATCCGGTGCGTTTTGCGCGTACCGGGGATGGGGACCACGGGCAGGCCCAGTCGCTTTCCCTGCGCCAGCAGCCAGGCGAGTGCCACCTGGGCCGGGGTTGCGGACAGTTCCGTGGCCACGGCCTGGACTGCCGCCACTACAGCCTGGTTGGCGTCGGCGGCGTCCTCGGCGAAACGGGGGATACGGCGTCGGAAGTCGCTGGCTCCCAGGCTCGACGCGTCCACGGTGCCGGTGAGGAATCCCCGGCCCAATGGCGAATACGGCACAAAGCCCACGCCCAGGCTGGCCGCGGCCGGAACAACGTTGCGTTCCACATCCCGGCTCCAGATGGACCATTCGCTTTGGACCGCGGCGATCGGATGTACCGCGTGGGCTTCAGCCAGCTCCTGCGCGGTCACCTCAGACAGGCCAAGGTGTTTGACCTTGCCCTGCTGCACCAGCCCCGCCATGGCCTCCACGGTTTCCACTATCGGAACGCGGAGGTCACGGCGGTGCATGTAGTAGAGGTCGATCACGTCCGTCCCGAGCCGCTTTAGGCTGGCGTCGACGGCCTGCCGGACGTAGGCGGCATCGCCCCGGATGTCCGTGTAGCCCTCCGTTGGCGTGCCCACGAGGGCGAACTTGGTGGCCAGCTGGACTTCGCTCCGGCGGTCCTTGAGCAACTGAGCGATGAGTTCCTCGTTGCTGCCCCCGCCATAGATGTCCGCGGTGTCAATGAAGCTGACGCCGGCGTCCACGGCATGGTGCAGGGTTTTGAGTGCCTCGTCCTGGTCAATTCCGCCGTAGACGGGGGTGAGGGCCATTCCGCCGAAGCCGAGGGGGCTGACGTTGAGGCCGTCGCCGAGGTGAACCGATGGTGCAGTCATGATCGCTCTCCATTCCGTTGTGGACTCTTGAGTTATGCTGGTGCGTTTCCCAGCCAAGAACCCCGTCACCGGCTGCAGTATTCCACAGCAGTCTTCCTAGCCCCAGGGGATGATCCGGTCCGCTGCCTGGCGCGTGGCGTCGATGAGCCGGGCGTTCCTCTCATCCGGACCCGAGGCCCAGGCTTCCGCGGCGGTCCGCTCCATGCCGAACTCCACGTGCCGGTCCACCAGTCTGGCCAGCCGAACGGCAGGAGGCGTTTCCATGAACCAGACCTCATCCAGCTGCGCCCGCACATTCTTCCACTCAGGTGTCTCGGCCAGCAGGTAGTTCCCTTCGGTGATCACCAGCGGCACGGACCCCGGGATAGCAATGGACGCGGCCACCGGTTCGTCCAGGGTGCGCCGGAACTCCGGAGCATAGACCACTGCCTCATCCCGCCGGACCAGCCGTTGCAGCAGCGACAGGTAGCCGCCGACGTCGAACGTGTCCATGGCCCCTTTGCGCTGCCGCAGCGGGGTGCCGTCGATGATCGCGTTGCCCAGGTGGAAACCGTCCATCGGCACCACAACGGCAACCCCAGGGCCGAACTCCTGCTGCAGGCGGGCGGCGAACGTGGACTTGCCGGACCCGGGCGCCCCGGTGATGCCCAGCAGGGTCCGACGGCCGGCGTGGAGCCTGTGCCTCAGCGTGTCGATCGCAGCGGAGATTTCGGGGGAGTCCATGGCAAAAGCCTAAACCGACTGGTCCTCCCGGACCTTGGAATCAGCGGGCAGGGACTTGAGTCCTGCCGCGCAGCCCACAATCCCGGCGATGAACAGCACCTTCAGCAGGCTGAAAGGTTCGACGCCGGTGGCCATGGCCCAGCCGACTGTCAGGGCAGCCCCGATTCCCACCCAGACGGCGTAGGCGGTGCCGAGCGGTATGCTTCGGATGGCCAGGCCCAGGCCGACCATGCTCAGGGTCGCCGTCACGGCGAAGACAAGGGTGGGCAGCGGGCGGGTGAAGCCGTCGGACAGGCCCAAAGCAGTGGCCCAGACGGCCTCAAGGACGGCGGAGCCGAGGAGCAGCAGCCAGGCGACGGAACGCGGGTTCATCACGCCACCACCTTCAGGCCAACCACGCACGCGGCGATGCCGGTCAGCAGCAGCAGGCGCGCCGTCGTCGGACGTTCAGCCTTGGTGAGAATCGCGTAAGCGGAGGTCAGCACCACACCCACGCCCACCCAGACGGCGTAGGCGGTCCCGGTGGGGATGGACTGCATGGCGATGGCGAGGCCGGCCATGCTGGCGAGGACGGAGGCCAGGAAGAGGAGGGCGGGCGCGACGCGGCGCAGGCCTGAAGCCTGAAAGGTTCGGTGCAGGGCGGCGGCCCAGACGGCCTCCAGCGACCCGGAAAGAACGAGGATTAACCACGACATGACAGATCCTTTGGCCAGTCTTGTCGCGTGCCGGGTACTGAACCGTCGTCCGGAGGCCCGTTTGCGGAGCCTTGTTTCCAGCGTAGCAACCCCCGACGGCGGGTGGCACTGTTGGTGGCCAACCTCACCGCCGGGGGTCGGAGCCCAAGTAGGTAGCGCTAAGTGTCGTTTTGAGCGCTCAAAACGACACTTAGCGCTACTTAGTTGGGGAGCAGGACTAGAGCGCGCCGCCGGCAGCTTCGGGTGCGGAGGAGTCACGGCCGCCGTCGCCGACGGTTTCGCGGGCGATGAAGTTCTCGATGTCGAACAGGTTGTCTGCGCGTTCGGCGATGTTCAGGAGGGTGGTCATGGAGGCGACTTCCTCCACCTGCTCCTTGAGGAACCAGAGCATAAACTGCTCGCCCAGGGCGTCGTCCTCGGCGCGGGCGGCCCGGAAGAGTGCCTCGACGCTGGCCGTCACTTCCTTCTCCTGCTGCAGCGCCAGGGCAAGCGGCTCGGTCACGTTGGTGAAGTCGTTCCGCACAGCCGGGACTCCCGGGATGGTGAAGACGATGTCACGGTCCAGCATGTACTGCACCATCATCATGGCGTGGTTCCGTTCCTCCACCGACTGCCGGTAGAAGTAGCGGGCCAGCTGCGGAAGGTCCTGGTTGGCGAACCACGTGGCTACGGCGATGTACTGCTGCGAGGCCGCGAACTCGTTGCCGATCTGGGTGGACAGGAGCGCATTGAAGGGGGTGGAAGTCATAGCCCCGAGTCTAGGAGCGCGGCCAGCGGCTCACCAGTGTGGAAAGGCTCAGGTAACGAAGGCGAGGCTGGCCTGCAGCGCCGTCAGCCCGCCACGCGGTCGATCGAAACCACGGCCAGGAAGCCGCGGCCCAGGATCTCGGGGGAATGGTCATCGGAACCGACGACGGCGTCATAGCGGTTGAGTGCCTCGGGTTCCGCGGGGGAGGCGGCAGCTTCGCCGTCGGCACCGCCGTCGGCGCTCGCAGCTGCGCCGGTTTCGGAAGCGTTTGGAGCCTCGGAAGCGTTTGGAGCCTCGGCTGCGCCGGGGCTGACCGTAGCCTGGCCCTGCAAAAGCACCGCGAGCTGACCCGCAAAAACCGGGTGCGCGCGCTTCTTGGACAGCTCAATGATGGACGTGAAGCCCTTGAACGAACCGGCCCGGGTGATGACGTTGAGGTCGCGGATGTCACCGGTGGGCAGGGCGCCGTGCGCAGCGCCGTCGCCGGAGAACCTGAAGGGCCGGTACTTTTCCAGCGGATGCTCGGCGCCGTCCACGGTGAGCAGAAGTAATTCACCCTCCACGACGGTCAGTACCCGCTCCATGCCGGGGAACGCCGAGAAATCCCCGGCCTTGGTGACGTCGGCGATGCTGACGCGCCAGTCCCAGGCGCCGTCCTGTGCCGAGGCTGCCTTGGGATGGCTGGCCAGTTCGCGGGTTGCCCCGCCGCCGTTGCGCCACGGTTCGGACCTGAGTTCTGCGAAGCGGATGATCTCCATTGGTCCAGACTAGTTTGTCCGGCTGGTTTGTCCGGCTGGTTCGTTCGGCAGGCCGCCTACGCGTGGCATGCTGGGTGGATGCGCCAGGGGATCTCGGATGAACAAAGCCGGCTCCTGACGTGCTGGCTCGGCTCGTTCAGTGTGGTGCGCGACTACAGCTGGCCCCTGCAGGACACCACCGTCCTCCACGTTCTGGCGCAGTCCGGCGAAGAATTCATCGTCAAGGCGAGCACCACCAGCCACCACATCCGCCGCGAAATCGCAGCCCATGGCCTCGGCGTCGAAGACCCGGCCGGCCGCACAGGCCTGGCGGGCCAAACAGACCTGGCAGGCCGGGTGCCCGAGCTGCGGCACGCCTCGGCGGAGGCCGGGATCCTGGTAACCGGTTTCCTTCCGGGGACCCTGGTGGAAGGAACGCCGGCCGAGGATTGCCCCGAAACGTACCGCCAGGCTGGAACGCTCCTGAAAAGAATCCACCGGCCGGCCGGCACCTCCACGCAGTATGCCAAGGCGTTGACCGCCAAAACCTGGGCGCGGCTGGACCGGGCACACGGGCTTGTGCCGGAAACCCACCTCGGCAGGCTCGCAGACGAGCTCAGTGCGCTGGAGCCGGGCACGGTTCAGCTGGTGTCTACGCACGGCGACTACCAGCCGCGGAACTGGCTGCGGGCGGACGGACAGGTCAAAATCATCGATTTTGGCCGGGCGGAACCGCGTCCGTGGGTACACGACCTTGTCCGGCTCAGCCACCAGCAGTTCGTTGGCCGGCCCGGACTTGCGGCAGCCTTTTATGACGGCCTGGGCAAAGTGGTGGGACCCGCTGAAGCAGACATGTGGCGTTTGGAGAACCTCAATCAGGCCATCGGCACAGTGGTGTGGGCGAACTAGGTTGGCGATACTGCCTTTGAACAGGCCGGACGGGCCATGGTGGAGCGCGTGTTGTCCATCTGAGGAGGATCAGCATCCGCAGGCCCCGATCCCTGCTACTCTCCTCCCGGGGGACACTGCACAGAAAGCCTCAAGGAGCCGGGAATGTTCGTCAAAATATGTGGTCTCAGTACGCCGGAATCGGTCCGCGTTGCCGTCGACGCCGGCGCTGACGCCGTCGGGTTTGTCCTGACGGCAAGCCCGCGCGCAGTCTCGCCGTCCCAGGTTTCGGCGCTGCTGGCCAACGTGCCTGCCGGCGTGACCGCCATCGGCGTCTTCCGGCATGAACCTGTGGCCGATGCCCTTGCAATCGCCCGCACCGCCGGACTCGAGTGGATCCAGCTCCATGGTGACCTCACCCCGGAGGACGTTTCCACAGTGCACGACGCCGGCATGAAGCTGGTCAGGGCCGTCACCATGGCTGCCACGGCGGACGCGTTCGCCAACTGGGGCGAGGACATCCTGTTGATCGATGCCGCGGTCCCCGGGTCCGGCGAGACGTGGGACTACGCCTCCATGGTGGACGTCACGGAGCTTCAGGGCCGCAACTGGCTGCTGGCCGGCGGGCTGAATCCCGCCAACGTGAGCGAGGCCGCAGCGGCCGCGGGCGCGTGGGGTGTGGACGTCTCCTCCGGCGTCGAAGCCTCGCGCGGGGTAAAGGACCTGGACAAAATCGCCGCCTTCGTGAAGGCCGCCAAGGCCTGAGTCCACTCACCTGACCGCTGGTCTCCGCACAAGGCGGCCCGAATTCAGGGGCCAATTAGGGCAGACCCCTACGTTTTTGTCAGACCCCGCAAGGCACAATGGACAGATGAAGACACTGCTCAACATCATCTGGCTCGTTTTTGGCGGATTCTGGCTTGCCCTCGGCTACTTCGCGGCCGGCGTCATCTGCTGCCTGCTGATCGTGACCATCCCCTGGGGCATCGCCTCGTTCCGGATCGCGGCGTACACCTTGTGGCCCTTCGGGCGGATGGTGGTGGACAAGCCGGGCGGGACCGGGGTGTTCCCGATGC
Source organism: Arthrobacter sp. BF1 (assembly GCF_056680215.1). Lineage (NCBI taxonomy): Bacteria > Bacillati > Actinomycetota > Actinomycetes > Micrococcales > Micrococcaceae > Arthrobacter > Arthrobacter sp. BF1. The sequence goes on along the minus strand of NZ_CM155271.1, from coordinate 3,823,761 downwards.
TAGGGAATGTTATCTGGCTGGTGGTGGCGGGCATCTGGATCGCGATCGGCCACGTGGTCACGGCCTTCGCAATGGCGGTCACCATCATTGGCATCCCGCTGGCCATCGCCAACCTGAAGCTCATCCCGGTGAGCCTGATGCCGCTTGGCAAGCAGATCGTGCCCACCGACAGGCCGTTCATCACCGCCTACCGTTAACCGGCGCATAGACCTCGACAAATGGGGGCCGCAGGAGGAGTGTGATAATTGCGCCCCAGCTTCCGCCCGTTGGCTATCACGCCCGCCAGCGAAGGCGCTTGGATCAAAATCGAAAATCTGCGCCGCACCACAGTTGTGGTGCTTTTCCGGCGCGTGAATCTTGCTGGTTGCCTACGTTCCTGCACCCTTGCAGGGAACGGCCGAGGATCCGCCCGCCGAGAACAGTGACCAGAGTGGGATTTCTCCCGGCTGGGGTTAACCGGTCACGGTGATCCATCGGCCAGTGATGGCCGGACACGGTTTACAAAGAGAGCATTGCGATGAAGCACATAAAGGGCATTCGCACCAGATTCCACAAACTTCCGTTCATCCTGGCGGCCGCCGCTGCGCTGGCAACATCATTGGCCATCGCCGGTCCGGCAGGTGCATCCAACTCGGGGACGCATTCCTGGACAGTTCAAGTCGGCTCCGAATCCTGGGACCAGGCAATTCAGGGCATGGCCTTCCTCCCTTCGGACATCACGGTCAACGCCGGGGACACCATTAACTGGGAGGCGAACGGCGCCGAAATACACACCGTGTCTTTCCTCGCCAAGGGCCAATCGCTGAAGCCCTTTGATCCGTTTGACCCTCAACAACTGGGACTGGTGGGTACGGAGAGCTACGACGGGACTTCCTATTACAACTCGGGGCTCATGTCCAACGTCGCGGTTCCGGGTTTTACTGTCGTGGAAAGCTACAAACTCACGTTCCCGAAGGTGGGCGACTTCACGTATTACTGCCTGGTTCACGGCATGGCCATGAAGGGGACGGTCCACGTCCAGGCAGAAGGGTCGGACTACCCCTATAGCCAGAGGGACTACGATCGCTCGTCCTACGAACAGGAACGGTCCATCCTTCGTGACGGCTACCGGTTGAATGATTCCTTGGCCGAGCAGGCCAACAATCACCTGGTGCTGGCAGGCAGCGACGACGGCGTGGCGATGGTCATGCGCTTCGTCCAGGAGACCGTGACAGTGCACGTGGGCGACAAGGTGGTCTTCAGCAACCCCGGAATGGATGCGCCCCACACGGTCACCTTCGGCAACGAGCCGGCCAATGTTTTCGCTCCTTCGGGTGATCCCACCCAGTTCAGCGGGGGCGATCTCAGCTCGGGAATCATTCCCGCGAATGCAGGTAAGGCGTCATCCTTCGAGGTCACGTTCACGAAAGCGGGCACCTTCAAGTACATCTGCGCCCTCCATGACTACATGGGGATGGTGGGAAAGGTCAGGGTCGTAGACTGAGGATTTCTCCATGACGGTCCGGCTGGAATCCAGCCGGGCTGTCTGTCCCTGCCGGTCGCCGCTGCAGCCCCGGAAGAGTCAGACGAGCTCGCTTTGAAGGTTCCGGCGCGCGGCGTCGAGCCACAGTTCCCGTGCCCGCTGGCTGTGGAAGAGCGGGTCCAGTTCCAGCAACTGGCGTACGACGGCGGCGCGTCCGGCTGCGAAATCGGCGTCCCCGATGTGCGCGTAGTCTTCCCGGACGGCGGCCACGTACCGGGCGTACGGCCCGGGTTCGCCGCCGAGGACCGAGAGGTCCGCGTCGCAGAGGAGGGCGCCGTCGTCGTCCCCTGGTTCCGGGCGGTGGTCCGACGTCAGCATGACCAGCCGCGCCACCTCCTCCACCTCGGCCGCCGGAAGCCCGGCCTGAGCCAGCCTGTCCTCGGCAAGTTGGGCGGAATCCTCCTCATCCTCGCCACCGACTCCGCGGTACACGGCGTCGTGGAACCAGGCCGCCAGCAGCACGGTCCGGGGCGGATCGGCGGGATCGGTGAGCAGGTCCAGGGCCTCCAGCACGGCGAGGAGGTGGGTGCGGCCGTGGTACTTGCGGTGCTCCTCGCCCCAGCGGTCCAGGAGGTCCAGGAAGAGGGCGTCGTGGCCGGGCATAATCCTTTCCCAGCGGTTCAGTAGCGGCACTTTGAGGGATTTGCTGCGCTGCCGGGCAGGGATGCGCAGCCCGCTGGCGATGAGCTTGCGGACCAAAATCCGGGCTTCCACCGGGATGGCGCCGGCGGCCACGAGGTCATCAAACCGGCGCTCCGGGACGTCGTAATGGTCGGCGTCGAATGCCCGGTCCGGGATGCCTGCCGCGGCCGCGAAAGCATGTAACTCCGCCAGTGAGTTATCGGAGACCAAGTGCGAAAAGTGCGTGTCGTGGGCAGGCCACAGGGGCGGATCCAGGTAAATCGCCATGGTGGAAGTCTAGTTCGAGCCAGCCGGCCGGATGTTCTGGTTGCCCTTGAACACGTTCTGCGGATCGAAGTCCCGTTTGACCCTGGCCAGCCGCGCATAGTTCGCGTCGCCGAACGCGGCACGGATCCGGTCCTGCCCCTCGTTTCCGATGAAGTTCAACCACACCCCGCCGTTGGCATACGGCGCAATTTTCTGCCGGAAGTCCTTTACCCAGGCCTTGGCGAGCTGGCCTTCTTCGGGCGTAGGGGAGATACCGTAGGGGTGGCTCACCCAGGCCGCGTCTCTGTTGATCAGCGGCGTTGCTGTCCCGGCGTTTCCACCCACCGCGCCGCCCCAGCGGGCAATCAGCAGCTGCGACGTGGTGTCGGGAAGGTTCCGGGCCGAGTCCACAAACAGGTCCAGGGCATCGTCGGGCATGTCGTTGTGATAGTCCGCGCTCCAGTAGTTGTAGTGGTCCGGCGGGTCGTCCAGGGCGCCGTTGAACTCGGCATAGGGCGTGTCGCCCACCAGGTCAGCGGCCGGCCGCAGTTCGCGGAAGGGCCGGGCGTGTTCGGAGCCTTCCCCCGGGTCTCCCGCGTAGACGTAGCCGATGACCACGGCCATTTTCCCCACGAGGTTCTCAGGCACAAAAGGCTCGGGCGGCGCCGTCACATACAGGAGCCCCGTGCCAACGCCGTCGGGGGCTGCAAGGGCAAGGTCCCGGTAGGCCCGCGTGATATCAGTGGCCTCCTCGCCGGGCCACAGCCACATCCCGGCGTGCACCACGGGCCCGAGCCGGTGTGCCTGGAACGTGAATGACGTGGCCACGCCGAAGTTCCCGCCGCCGCCGTGCAAGGCCCAGAAAAGCTCGGGGTTTTCCGTGGCGCTCGCGGTGACCCGATCGCCGTCGGCCGTTACCAGGTTCACCGCAACGAGGCTGTCACAGGCGAACCCGTACGCGCGTTCCAGCCACCCGGATCCACCGCCGAGGGTGAAACCCGCGACGCCGGTGGTCGAGGCGCGCCCGCCGGTCACCGCCAGTGCGTGCTCCTGGGCTGCGTGGTCGAACTCGCCCCAGGTCACGCCTGCGCCGACCGTGACAATGCCGGATTCCGGATTCACGTCGATCGACTTCATGGGCCGGACATCAACCACCAGGCCGCCGTCGTTCGTGGACATGCCGGCCACTGAATGTCCACCGGCGCGGACGGCAATGGCCAGGGAATTCTCGCGTCCGTAGCGGAGGGCCTCGGCTACCTCGGCATCATTGGAACACTGGGCAATAACCGCGGGGCGTCTGTCAATCATGGCATTGAAGACCTTGCGGGCCTGGTCAAAATCGGGGCTGTCAGGCTTGATCCACTTCATCACCGCGCTCCTCAGCGACCGCGGCCTCTCCCCTCCCCATAGCGTAGGACGCTGGCGCGGGATGTTCCACAGTCCGCCGCTGACCTGCGAATACTGCCGGCGGGGAGGATGCCGGGGCCGTTGATATTCCACCGGGGAAGGCGGATGATCAGCAAACATGCCGCCGCACGTCAGTCAAAGGGGAGGTTTCGATGGTGATATCAGGGGACTCCCGGCCGCAAGGTGAACCCGTGTCCCTCTGGCTCGCTTCCGCCGGAGAGACCAGCTATCCAGCGCTGGACCGGGATATCGAGGCGGACGTGGCCGTCATCGGAGCCGGTGTCGCCGGGCTGACGGCCGCGTTGGCCCTCAAGCGGGCCGGGCACACTGTCGCGGTGATCGAGGCAGCCCGGGTTGGCACCGGCGTCACCGGCCACACCACAGGAAAAGTCACCTCGCTTCACCGGCTTGCCTACACCGAACTCGCCCGCAACCACGGCACGGACACCGCGCGCATCTACGGCCAAGCCAACCAGGGCGCGATCGAACACATACAGCGGGTGGTGGCTGCGGAGAGCATCGATTGCGACTTCCGCCTCGTCGCCAACCACACCTATGCCGAATCCGACGAAGCCCTCGAAGAAGTCCGCGCCGAAGCTGACCTCGCCGCGAGCCTCGGCCTGCCCTCGAGTTTCACCACGGATGTGCCGCTGCCGTTCCCGGTCAGGGGCGCGGTCCGGTTCGACGGGCAGGCACAGTTCCATGCGGTGAAGTACCTTCAGGGCCTGGCGCGTGCGGTCCACGGGGACGGCAGCTTCGTCTTCGAACAGACCCGGGCGCTGCGGGTCCACGACGGCACGCCCGGTGTGGTGGACACCGAAGGCGGGACGGTCCGGGCCCGCGACATCATCGTCGCCACGAATGTGCCGTTCGGCGACCAGGGCAGTTTCGACGCCCGGTGTCAGCCGCACCGTTCCTACATCGTGGCGGGACGCGTGGACACTCCGCCGCTTGACGCCACGTTTATCAGCGTGGACGAACCGATGCGTTCCATCCTGACCGTCAGCATCGATGGCCAGACGTATATGCTGACCGGCGGGGAAGGCCATCCCGCGTCCCAAGCCGGTGACAGCGCGGCGCGGTACCGCAGGCTGGCGGAGTTCGCCCGTGACAGGCTCGGCGTCAGTGAGGTCACCCATCGGTGGTCAACACAGGACAATTTGCCGGTGGACGGGCTGCCCTACGTGGGGCTCATGTCCGCGGACGCCAGGCACCTGTATGTCATCACCGGGCTGCGCAAATGGGGCCTGACCAATGGAACAGCTGCTGCCCTCATCCTCACCGACCTCATCAGCGGCCGGGAGAACCCCTGGGCCGCAGTGTTCAACAGCAACCGAACCGCACCGGCAACCAGTTCCGCCGGGCTGGCGGCAGGGAACGAGGCCCCGGACGTGCCCGGCAAGGCAAGCCCACAGCCCGGCCGCGTCAGGCTGGCCCCCGGCGAAGGAACAGTCATCGATGTTGCCGGCGAGAGCACTGCCGTCTACAAAGACACCGACGGCCGGGTCCACTCCCTCTCTGCCATCTGCACCCACTTGGGCTGCACCGTCGAGTTCAACGCTGCAGAAACCACTTGGGACTGCCCCTGCCATGGTTCCCGGTTCGCCGCCGACGGCACCGTCATCCACGGACCCGCCACCGCCAACCTCCCGCCCGGACCGGAACGCCTGCCGGAAAGCCTGAAATAGGGTCGAGAACCGCAAATGCGGACTATTATGGGCAAATGCCCACCATTCGCGTCTCCGAAGCGGCCCGGTTCCTTGGCGTCAGTGATGACACCATCAGGCGCTGGACGGACAACGGCACCCTCACCGCCATAAAGGACGACGCCGGCCGGCTGGCCGTGGACGGGCTGGAACTGGCCCGTCACGCCCAGAAACTCGCCCAGCTTCCGGATGATCCGCACCGCAGCGGCAGCTCTGCGCGCAACCGGTTCGTCGGCCTGGTTACGGGCATCACCGCGGACAAAGTCATGGCGCAGGTGGAGCTTCAATGTGGCCCGTTCCGGGTGGTCTCGCTGATGAGCAGCGAAGCCGTTAGCGATCTTGGCCTGGAACTCGGCTCCGTGGCCACCGCCGTGGTCAAGGCCACCACGGTCATCATCGAAACGCCGCACGGCAAGGGTTCCGCGTGAGGCGCGCCTTCGCCGGCGTAGTCGCGGTCCTGACGCTGGCGCTCGCCGGCTGTTCCCCGGCGGCTGACCGCGGGCCGGCGAACCAGGGAGGAACGGTCGACGGCGGCACGTACGGCGCCGCGGGCAACGTCACCGTTTTCGCTGCAGCATCCCTCAAAACGGCTTTCACGGACATCGCGGGAAAGTTCGAGGCGGCCAACCCGGGATCGGACGTCACCCTCAGCTTCGCCGGTTCAGCGGACCTGGTCACGCAAATCACGCAGGGCGCGCCGGCCGACGTTTTCGCCTCCGCAGACACCCGGAACATGGACAAACTCAAGGGCGAGGACCTGGTGGACGGCGAAGCCAGGAACTTTGCTACGAATACGCTGACCATCGTGGTCCCGTCCGGGAACCCGGCCGGCATCACCGGCTTCAGCGATCTCGCCCGGTCCGGCGTCAAGGTGGTGGCCTGCGCCAGCCAGGTGCCCTGCGGTGCTGCCACCAGGGCCATCGAGCAGGAAACGGGTACCACCCTCAGCCCGGTGAGTGAGGAATCATCGGTCACCGACGTCCTGGGCAAGGTCACCTCGGGGGAGGCCGACGCCGGGCTGGTCTACGTCACCGACGCCAGGAGCGCGGGCGCCAAGGTGAAGGAGATCCCCTTCCCCGAGGCAGCCAAGGCCATCAACACGTATCCCATCGCCGCCGTGAAGGGCGCCCGGAACAAAGCCGCGGCCGACGCGTTTGTGGAGTTTGTCCTCGGCACTGAAGGCCAGGCTGCCCTGGCCGCCGCCGGCTTCGGCAAGCCGTAGGTGAACCCGTGACCGCCCGCAAAGCTGCCATCTATACGGGCATCCCCGCCTGGGTCTACGCCGTCGCAGGAGCCGGGGCGCTGCTCGTGGTGCTCCCGCTGGTGGCCATGGTGGCCAAGGTCAACTGGGCCAACTTCATCCCCCTGGTCACGTCCGAATCCTCGCTGACAGCCCTTGGCCTGAGCCTGCGCACCTCGGCGGCGAGCACGGTCCTGTGCATCATCCTGGGGGTGCCGCTCGCCCTGGTCCTCGCCCGCGGCAGCTTCCCGGGCCAGCGTGTCCTACGCTCGCTGGTCCTCCTGCCGCTGGTGCTGCCCCCGGTGGTGGGCGGCATTGCGCTGCTGTACACATTCGGCCGGCAGGGCCTGCTGGGCAGAACGCTTGAGGTGGCCGGCGTCCAGATCGCATTCTCCACCACCGCCGTGGTGCTGGCCCAGACCTTCGTTGCCCTGCCGTTCCTGGTGGTCAGCCTTGAGGGCGCGCTGCGCATTGCCGGGCCCAAGTACGAAGCCGTGGCGGCCACCCTCGGCGCCAGCCCCAGCACCGTGCTGCGGCGGGTGACGCTCCCGCTGGTGCTGCCGGGCCTCGCGTCCGGCGCCGTCCTCTCCTTCGCGCGCAGCCTCGGCGAATTCGGCGCCACCCTCACGTTCGCGGGCAGCCTGCAGGGCGTGACCCGGACGTTGCCGCTGGAAATCTACCTGCAGCGCGAAACGGATGCGGACGCCGCCGTCGCGCTTTCCCTGGTCCTGGTGGCCGTCGCCGTTGCCGTGGTGGCGCTCGCCTACCGGAGTCCCCGCGTGGGCAGGCCGGCGACCACGGAGAGTACGACGACGGCGCCCGCCGCGAGCGGTGCAGTCCGGTGACGTTTGTGGTCCGGGCCGCCGTGGATCAGCGGGGTTTCGACGTGTCCCTCAGCGTCGGGCCGGCCGAAACAGTGGCCGTGATGGGTCCCAACGGCGCGGGGAAATCCACGCTGCTTAACGTCATCGCGGGCCTCCTGCACCCGGACTCGGGCAGGGCGGAGCTGGACGGCAGGACGCTCTTTGATCTCACGGCCGGGCGCGGGGCATGGACCGCGCCGCATCATCGCGGCACCGCACTCCTGGCCCAGGAACCGCTGCTTTTCCCGCACCTGAGTGTGCTGGACAACGTCGCGTTCGGGCCCCGGAGCGCAGGCGCCTCGAAGCAAGCCGCCAGGAAGTGCGCCCAGCACTGGCTGGCGGAGGTCGAGGCTACGGAACTGCAGGCCAGGCGTCCCGCGGAGCTGTCCGGCGGGCAGGCCCAGCGAGTGGCGGTGGCCCGGGCGCTCGCCGCCGACCCCGGGCTGCTCCTCCTCGACGAGCCCATGGCCGCACTGGACATCCATGCCGCGCCGCTGCTCCGGCGCCTGCTCAAACGCGTGCTGGCAGGCCGGCGCGCCATCATCATCACCCACGACGTCCTCGATGCCCTCATGCTGGCGGACCGCGTGGTGATCGTGGAAAACGGCCGGATCAGCGAGGAAAAACCCACCCGCGAGGTCCTGCAGCGGCCGCGCAGCCGGTTTGCCGCCGGGCTCGCAGGGCTCAACTTTCTGGCTGGCGAAATCACCGACCACGGCCTCCGGTCCGGCAGGCTGAGCCTCTACGGACAGCACCACGACCTCCCCGGCCCGCTGCCCGCCGGACAGCCGGGCGTGGCCGTCTTCCCGCCGTCGGCCGTTTCCGTATTCCTGTCCGAAGCGCACGGCAGCCCGCGCAACGCCTTCCCGGTGACCATCACCGACCTCGAGCCGCACGGCGACCAGATCCGCGTCCGCGCGGGCGAAAGCGGGCGGCTGAGTGCCGACATCACCCCGGCCGCCGCCGCCGACCTGGGCCTCGCTCCCGGAATCCAGGTGTACTTCGTGATCAAGGCTGGCGCCGTGGCCATCTACCCCAGCTAACCCCCCCCAACGCTCTCTCACTTAACGCGGGTTTTGGGCAGACGCTCTCTCACTACCCGCGCCCCCGACGCGGGTAGGCTGGTCAGCGTCGTCCGGACGAGGGCGGCGGTATTGGGGGGAAGCATGAAGAAAATTACGACGGCGGCTGCCGCGCTGGCGCTGCTGGCGGGACTCGCGGGCTGCAGCCTGTTCCCGTCGCCAACGCCTTTGCCCGACATCGCGCCGGCCACGCCCGTGTCGGCGCTGCCGCCGGAATGCCCCTTTGTTGGCCAGAATGACCTGACGCCGGTGCGGATCCCCATCGGCACTCCGCGCGAGACGATCGGCAGCGTCCTGAACGCTTACAGCAGCTGGTTCAATGCCGGTTCCGAGCTGGTCACCGCGTGGAGCCCCGGCAAGGCAGTCCCCGAGAACTGCGTTGAGCGGCTGGCTACCCGGAACGCGGAGGCCTACTCGAGCACCCTGTTCACCACCCACAGCGATGTCGCCTGGCAGGGATACTTCGCCTCCGTGAAGGCGATGAACCAGCAGAACCTGGCAGCGGTCCGCCTGGCCGAGCCGGGTACAGGAGGGCGCGGGAAGTTTGACCTGCTGCAGGAAATCGATTCGAGCGCCACGGACAGCGGGACGTTCCTGAAGTTCGACGCCGTCTACCGTCCCGTGGTTGCCGGCCAGGGCAGCTGGGAGGACTTGGACAAGCCCACCCGCTGGTACGTGGAACTGGTCCCGGCGGGAGACTTCCTGGTCATCAACTACATCGAGACGAAACCCGCGGCCGGGTACCCTGCGGGCTAACGCCGCCTACATCCTCGGCAGGTCCAGGAATTCTAACTTCTTCATGGCTAACCTCCGCTGGAGTGCGCCGGCGGAACCGTGGTCCCCGGTCACACATCGATCCTAGGTTGATCAGGTGAGCGGCGATACAGTGCAAGGGCACCACTTCCCCGGGCCGGGGTCATGCCACCGTACGTCTGGTTCGCTGCGGGCAAAAATGCTCTTTGTGTTGCGTACTTCAAAGTTGAGCGTAGTAGACTCAACTTAGCGAAAATGCTCATTCCGAAAGGAGCTCTCTTTGGACGTCAAATTCACCACCAAGAGCCAGGAGGCTCTTTCGGCAGCAGCCATGAACGCCTCCACCGCGGGTAACCCGCAGGTCGAGCCGGCCCACCTGCTCAAGGCCCTGATGGATCAGCGGGAGGGTGTCGCCGTCGCGCTCCTCCGCGCCACCGGCACTGATCCGGACACCGTCAGCGTCCAGGCGAGCAGTGCCATCAAGGCGCTGCCGGCAACGTCCGGCGGGTCCACTCAGCAGGCCCAGCTGTCCCGGCCCTCGCTGCAGGCCATTCAAAACGCCAAAAACGAGGCCGACCGCCTCGGCGATACCTTCGTGTCCACCGAAGTGCTGCTGCTCGGGCTCTCCGCCGGAAGTGACGCCGTCGGGCGCCTAATGCGCGACGCCGGCGCCTCCCATGAAGCGCTGCTCGCCGCACTGCCGGGTGTCCGCGGTGACCGTAAAGTCACCAGCCCGGACCCCGAGAACACTTTCCAGTCACTGGAGAAGTTCGGCACCGACCTCACCGCGATGGCGCGCTCGGGCAAGCTGGACCCGGTGATCGGCCGCGACACCGAGATCCGCCGCATCATCCAGGTGCTGAGCCGCCGCACCAAAAACAACCCCGTCATCATCGGCGAGCCCGGCGTGGGCAAGACGGCCGTCGTCGAAGGCCTCGCCCAGCGCATCGTGGCAGGTGACGTCCCCGAAAGCCTGCGCGGCAAAACGCTGATCGCCCTGGACCTCGCTTCGATGGTGGCGGGCGCCAAGTACCGGGGCGAGTTCGAGGAACGGCTCAAGGCCGTCCTGGAGGAGATCAAAAACTCGGAAGGGCAGATCGTCACCTTCATCGACGAGATCCACACGGTGGTTGGGGCGGGCGCAACAGGTGAGTCGTCCATGGATGCCGGCAACATGCTCAAGCCCATGCTGGCCCGCGGTGAGCTGCGGCTGATCGGTGCCACCACGCTGGATGAGTACCGCGAGAACATCGAAAAGGACCCCGCGCTCGAGCGCCGATTCCAGCAGGTCTACGTCGGCGAGCCAAGCGTGGAGGACACCATCGGCATCCTTCGCGGGCTCAAGGAACGCTACGAGGCCCACCACAAGGTGACGATTGCCGACGCCGCGCTGGTGGCCGCCGCCACCCTGTCCAACCGCTACATCTCGGGCCGGCAGCTTCCGGACAAGGCCATCGACCTGGTGGACGAAGCCGCCTCCCGGCTGCGCATGGAGATCGACTCCGCGCCGGAGGAGATCGACCAGCTGCGCCGCGCGGTGGACCGGCTGACCATGGAGGAGCTGGCCCTCGAGAACGAGAAGGACGCCGCCTCCGTGGAGCGGCTGGCAGCCCTCCGCTCGGACAAAGCGGACAAGACCGAGGAGCTGGATGCACTCAACGCGCGCTGGGAGGCTGAAAAGGCCGGCCTGAACCGCGTTGGCGACCTGAAGGCGAAGCTGGACGAACTCCGCTCCACCTACGATAAGGCCGCGCGCGAGGGCGATCTGGAGACGGCGTCGCGGATCCTTTACGGGGAGATTCCTGCGCTGGAGCGCGAGCTGAACGCTGCCGCCGCAGCTGAAGAGGCTGTGACGGACAAGTCCGGCCAGATGGTGGCCGAGCAGGTTACCGCGGACGACATTGCCGAGGTCATTTCGGCCTGGACCGGCATTCCCGCCGGCCGCATGCTGCAGGGTGAAAGCCAGAAGCTGCTGCACATGGAGGAGGAGCTCGGCAAGCGGCTGATCGGCCAGTCCAAGGCCGTGACCGCGGTGTCAGACGCCGTGCGGCGTGCCCGGGCAGGCATCAGTGACCCCAACCGGCCAACGGGTTCGTTCCTGTTCCTGGGGCCCACCGGCGTGGGCAAGACGGAACTCGCCAAGGCGCTCGCGGATTTCCTGTTCGACGACGAACGCGCCATGGTGCGGATCGACATGTCCGAGTACGGCGAGAAGCATTCGGTGGCCCGCCTCGTCGGAGCGCCTCCGGGCTACGTCGGTTACGAGGAGGGTGGTCAGCTGACTGAGGCCGTCCGCCGTCGGCCGTATTCGGTGATCCTGCTCGACGAAGTGGAGAAGGCTCACCCGGAGGTCTTCGATATCCTTCTGCAGGTGCTCGACGACGGCCGTCTCACCGATGGCCAGGGCCGTACCGTGGACTTCCGCAACGCCATCCTGGTGCTCACCTCCAACCTCGGCAGCCAGTTCCTGGTGGACCAGACGCTGGATGCCCAGGCCAAGCGGAATGCCGTGATGGCCACCGTCAATGCCTCCTTCAAGCCGGAGTTCCTCAACCGGTTGGATGAGGTGGTGCTGTTTGACGCCCTGACCGTGGACGAGCTGTCCCACATCGTGGAACTGCAGGTGGCCGAACTCGGAAAGCGGCTGCACGACCGCCGGCTCACGCTGGAAGTGTCCGAGGGCGCCCGCGCCTGGCTGGCTATGTCCGGTTTTGATCCCGCGTACGGTGCCAGGCCGCTGCGTCGGCTCGTGCAGCGCGAGATCGGCGACCGGCTGGCGAAGGCCATCCTCGCCGGGGTGATCGCCGACGGCGACACCGTGCTCGTGGACACGGCGGCCGACCTCGATGAACTCACCATCGAGGGACTCGAGGCAACGGCAGGGCCCGACGGCGGCGCTCCCGCCGGTACCGGCCTGGTGGTGCGGCGGAAGGACTAGGACCGACCCAGCTACGAGAAGCGCCCCCTCCGGTGGAGGGGGCGCTTCTGCGTGTTGCAGGTTTCGGCTAGACGGCCGTGTAGCCACCGTCGCTCGGAATGGTGGCGCCCGTGATGAACTTCGCCTTGTCGCTCGCCAGGAAGGTGATGAGGTCCGCAACTTCCTGCGCCTCGCCGACGCGGCCGGCCGGGTGCAGGTTTGCGTACTGCTCGAGGGTGGGCTCATCGATGAGCGGGGTACGGATAACGCCCGGGGCCACCGCGTTCACACGGATGCCCTCCTTCGCGTACATCGTCCCGGCGGCGCGGGTCATGTTCACGACGCCGCCCTTCGAGGCAGAGTAAGCGATGTTGTTCGAGATGGCCACGAGCCCGAACATCGACGCGAGGTTGACCACCACCGGCGTTGCCCTGCTTGAGGAGCTGCGCGATGGAGTACTTGTTGGTGTAGAACACGCCTGAGTAGTCGATGCCGTTGGTGCGCTCCCAGTTTTCCACGGTCGACGTGACAACGTCTCCCTCGCCGCCGACACCAGCCGAGGCGACGGCAATGTCAAGGCTGCCGAACTCCTCGACCGTCTTGGCGACAGCGGACTCAACGCTTTCGGCCTTCGAGACGTCGCCTTGGAAGAACTTCGCGCCGATCTCGTCGGCCACTTCCTGCGACTTGGGGTTGAAGTCGAAGATCATAACCTTCGCACCTTCGGCAATGAAGGTCTTTGCGGTCGCGAGGCCGAGCCCCGATCCGCCGCCGGTGATGAATGCGACCTTGTTCTCGAGTTGCATGAGTCAGTCCAATCTCTAAGCGATTTCGCGGTCACGGTCTTGTGGATGTTCCCGCGGTACGCGTTTATATGCGTATGCATCTATCTCGTCACAGATACTTGAAAAGTCAACCGTTTTGACTCAATCAAGGGCAACAGGATGCGATGCCTGCGAAGGATCATTAGGGCAGACTGGTGGCGTGAGCGGAATCCGGTGGGTGCTGCACGTCGATCTCGATCAATTCATCGCGGCCGTCGAAGTGCTCCGGCGGCCGGAACTTGCGGGCAGGCCGATCATTGTGGGCGGCCGGGGCGACCCCACCGAACGGGCAGTGGTGTCTACCGCCTCCTACGAAGCGAGGGCGTTCGGCGTGGGTTCCGGCATGCCTTTACGCATTGCGGCCCGGAAAGTGCCCGACGCCGTAATCCTGCCCGTTGATCACGAGGCTTACCTCGCGGCATCTGAAGCGGTTATGGCTACCCTCCGCGCGCAGCCGGGCGCCACCGTCCAGGTACTCGGCTGGGATGAAGCCTTTATCGGCACCGAGACAGAGAATCCCGAAGCCTACGCCCGGCAGGTGCAGGCCGCTGTTCTGGAGCGAACGCAACTGCACTGCAGTGTGGGCATCGGCGACACCCTGGTCCGGGCCAAGGTGGCCACCGGTTTCGGCAAGCCGGCCGGCGTCTTCCGTCTCACTGCCGGGAACTGGCTCGAGGTCATGGGCGCGCGGCCAACCAAGGATCTGTGGGGCGTCGGAACCAAGGTGTCGGGCCGGCTGGCCAAACTCGGCATCACCACCGTCGCCGAGCTAGCCGCGGCCGACCCCCAGGACCTGGTCTCCGAGTTCGGCCCCAAGATGGGTCCCTGGTACGCAGAACTGGGACGCGGCGACGGTGCCAGCGCTGTGGACGACACTCCATGGGTGGCCCGCGGGCATAGCCGGGAAACCACCTTCCAGGAGGACCTGACCGAGCCCGCCCAGGTGGACGACGCCGTCAGGGAACTGACAGCGCGTGTCCTCGAGGATGTTGTGGCCGAAGGTCGGCCCGTGATCGGGCTGACCCTGAAGGTCCGGTATGCGCCGTTCCTCACCACAACCCACGCCAGGAAGATCCCCGAGACCTTCGACCGGAACGAAATCCTCGCGCGCGCCCTGGACCTCGCAACCGCAATCGAACCGGACCGCCCCATCCGGCTCCTGGGGCTGCGGGCCGAAATGGCAATGCCCGACGACGCCCGAAAGGGACATACGCCCACGCGCGGAGGTTGGTAGCGGCGTCGCCCGCCTTGAAAGGACGCCGAACACGCGATCAGGCAACTGGCGATCTTTCTGTCGGCCGTAAGTACTCAAAGATCACGGTGGTATTCGTCCCGGCCACTTCCGGCCGGAGGCTGAGGTTGGCGGCCACCAGGTCACGGAGCGCTGCCGAATCAGCCACGGCGACGTGGATGAGAAAATCCCGGTCCCCGGTGACAAAGAAGATGCTTTCGACGGCGGGGAGCCCGGCCAGGTAGTTTTCGAACTCGGTGAGGTTGGACCGCGCATGGGCATGCAGCCGGATGGCGATCAGGGCCTGCAGTCCGCGACCTACCGCCGCTGGATCCACATCCGCGTGGAAGCCGCGGATGATGCCCCGCTCCTGAAGGGAGCGGATGCGGCCGTGGCACGTGGAGGGGGCGATGCCGGCAGCGGCGGCGATGGCATTGTTCGGCATCCGCGCGTCGGCCTGCAGCAGCCGGATGATGAGGTGGTCCGTTTCGTCCAGGACCGGGTGCCGACCGTTGTTCGGTTCCGGTGAAGAACGTTCGCCCTTTTCGGAATGAATTGGCATAATCACAGCTTTGCCCAGAATGATTGCCGAATCAATTGAGGTTCGTTTTTACATTCTTCAGACTGAAGCCAATGCCGTGTGGCATCCGTCATGGTTGAGGGAGAGTGGAATGTATTCACGCGCACAGTCGCCGCGCACCGCCGTCGTTGTCGGTGCGGGAATGGTTGGCCTGGCTACGGCCTGGCATCTGCAGGAACGCGGCATCGAGGTGACAGTCCTTGAGCGCTCCGCCGTTGCCGCCGGCGCCTCGTGGGGCAACGCCGGCTGGCTCACGCCGGGCATGGCCATGCCGCTGGCTGATCCCACCCTGTGGTCCTACGCCCCGAAGGCGCTGCTTGATGCTAGTGCGCCGCTGCATATCCCGGCCCGGCTGGACCCGAAGCTGTGGGAGTTCCTGGCACGTTTCGGCCTGCACGCCACTGCCAAGGCCTGGGACAAGGCCATGGCTGCGCTGACACCGATTGACCGGATGGCCCTGGACGCCTTCGACGAGCTGACGACCGGCGGCGTGGACGCGTGGACGCGGAAGGGTCCCTTTGTTATCGGGTTCGAGCGGGAAAAGGAAAGCAGGCCGTTCATCCACGAGATCCAGCAGGTGGAGAAGGCCGGGCAGAAGGTGCCGCTCACGCGCCTCGACAATCCGCAGCTCAAGGTGCCGCAGCTCTCCGCCGGCGTCTCAACGGTCTACGAAATGGGCGAGCAGCGCTTCATCGAACCCGGGCCGTTTGTTCAGGCCCTGGCCGATGCGGTCAAGGCCCGAGGCGGAAAAATCCTGACCGGCATGGAAGTGCGCTCACTGCGTCACGGCCCGCAGGGGATCTCCGTGGAGAGCTATGGGCAGGAGCCGGTGGACGCCGACGTCGTGGTGCTGGCCACCGGAGCCTGGCTGCCGGCGCTGGCCAAGCCGCTCGGCGTGAAGACCCAGATCCAGGCCGGCCGCGGCTATTCCTTCAGTGTCGCCACGGACGATCCCGCCGAGTTCCCCATCTACTTCCCGGCCCGCCGGGTGGCGTGCACGCCGTACCAGGGCCGGCTGAGGATTGCCGGCACCATGGAGTTCCGCGGCCCGGACGAGCCGTTGCAGACGGGACGCATCGATGCCATCCTCGCCTCGGTGCGGCCGCTGTTCACCAACATGGATCTGGAGAACCTCGAGGACATTTGGGTGGGCGCCCGCCCGGTCACGCCTGACGGGCTGCCGGTGGTCGGTGCCACCCGTTCCCCTGGTGTCTATGTTGCCGGCGGTCACGGCATGTGGGGCATTGTGCTGGGACCGGCCACCGGTAAACTGCTGGCCGAGCAGATCGCCACCGGGCACATTCCGGACGAGATCCGCCCCTTCGACCCGCTGCGGTGACGGGGAGCCGGCAATGCGCCCCGGCCTGATCAGGCCGGGGCGGTGGGCAGTACCAGCAGGTAGCCGGTTGGCAGATCGCTGCTCCAGCGTCGCGGCTCGCGGACCACGAACTGCGTTGCCAACTGCTCGGGGGTGAGCAGGCTGTTCGGCGCGGGTGACGGTCCCCACTGCCCGCTGCCGTACGGGTAGAGCGGATCCTGAACGCGGATGCCGGTGACCGTAAACTCGGGGAATTCGGCGGGATCGCCGAGCGACTCGAAGCCGCTCATCACCCACGCGTGCCGGCCGCTCCACATGACCAGCCCCACCGGCCGGTCCGTCTCGGCGATGGCGCGCGCCGCGGCCTGCAGCGCGTCACCATAGTCGGCGATGCTGACCACCTTGTAGGGGCCCATCCCGGCCTCGGTCAGCACCTGCGCCCAACCGAACGGGTTGGCACCGTTGAACGAGTTGGACGACAGGGCCCGGGCCATCTCCCACAGCTCGCCCTGCTGAGTGCTGTCCGTCCACGTGCCGCCACCGGTGTCATCGATAAGGTTGTGCGCCATCTGGATGCTCGCCGCAACGCACCAGTCGAAGGTGTACTGCGGCACGAAGTCCCCCTCCTGGTAGAGGTTGAGGGCGAACGCTTGAGGCGCCGGCGCCGGCGCCGGAACGGGCGCGGGCGCGGGAACCGGCGCGGGGACGGGGGTTGGTTCGGGGAGCGTGGTCTGCTGCGGGGCTGCGGCGGTCTCACGCGCGGCCGAGGGCGCCGAGGAGGTGGCAGAGGTTGACTGACCGGTTGCCACAGTGTCGAGGCGGATCGCGGGCGCGCAGGCCCCGAGGAGGGTCGCCAAGGCAACGAGCCAAGCCAGAAGACGGGCGCGGGCACCGATCATGATCCAGTTTAGCGCGGCGCCAAATACGTCAGAAGGCGTAGCGGATGCGGCAGTAGGGCGCGCTCTCCCCAATAAGCGCGGTCAGCTGCCGCACATAACGGGCCTTGGTTCCTGAGCGGTAACGGACGTTGGTGAAGCCGTTCGAGGAGACCTTCGATTCCTGGAGGTCCGGACGCCACAGTACATTTTCAGCCTGCGGATGCCACCCCAGGTTGACCTCGTGGAGCCGCTCGTTGTGGGTCAGGAAGATGACTTCTGCCGCGAGTTGGGCCTTTGCGGCGGCGCTCAGGGTGGCGTCGAGCTGGCGCAGCAGTTCCTCCCAGTCCTTGAGCCAGGTGTCCGTGATGATGACGGGGGAGAAGTTCACGTGTACCTCGTACCCGGCATCGACGAACTCGTTGATCGCGGCCATGCGTTCAGCCACCGGCGAGGTCCGGACGTCGATTGATTTCGCCAGGTCCGCGGGCATGAGGGAGAAGCGGATCCGGGTGTGACCGCCGTGGTCCCAGCCGAGCATTGCCGGGTTCACGTACTTGGTGGCAAAGGACAGTTTGGCGGTTGGCAGGTCGCGGAAGAGCGTGACGAGATCCTCCACGTTGTCACTGATCAGCGCGTCGACGGAGCAGTCGCTGTTTTCGCCGATGTCGTAGACCCAGAGTTCAGGATCGCACTGGTTGGGCTCGAGCTTTATGCCCTGGCGGGTGGCGTGCCGCTCGAGTGCCCGGCCAATCTGGTCAATGTTCGCGAACACCGTCACCGGATTGCTGTACCCCTTATGCCGGGGCACGTAGCAGTAGGCGCAGGCCATGGCGCAGCCGTTCGCGGTGGAGGGCGCGATGAAGTCCGCGGAGCGGCCGTTCGGCTTGACGGTCAATGCCTTCTTGACACCAAGGACCAGTGCCTCGGTCTTGATTCGGGACCAGCGGGGCACGTTCGTTTCGTCACCGTGCAGTTCCGGGATGTTCCAGTGATTATCGACAAGCACGACGTCGGCATCCGGCCAGCGCGCGATGATCTCCTTGCCCCTGGGAAGCTCAAGCGCGTCCGGCTGTGCGTAGATGCGCCGGATTTGCAGCAGCCGGTTGAATTCCATGACGGCTCAGGGGAGCACGCTGGCGTTGATGACGTTCCCGGCGTCGGCCGTCACGTAGCAGTCCACCCGGCGGTCACCGGAATCCCAGCTCGTGCCGCTGGGATAGGCGCGCTGGAAGTTCAGCGTGTAGCCGTCGGCTGCCGGCGTCAGCTTGGTCGCCCGGCAAGCCTCCAATGCCTTGGCGGTGAGGGCCTCCCGGCCCGGATACGAATCTTTGGCCGGGTAGCGGAACACAGCCACCAACTGGGCGGAGTGGCCGGTATCGCAGGCCACCACCGTTGACCGGAGGGCCGCAGGGTCAAAATCCTTGAAGCAGTCACCCAATCGGTAGTCCGGCGGCGTTACACCCTCCCGGGGCAGTGCGAGCGGGGTTGGCAGGGGTGTGGGGGAGATCTCCACAACGATGGAACCGGGGTCGCCAGACGGGGCGGCTGGTTCGGAGCCCAGCCGGTCGGCGAGCCAGACCAGAGCGACCACAACGCCAATCAAAACCAATGCGAAGGCGGCCTTCAGCAGCACGGACGCGGCCCGGCGGTGCTTCCGCGGGGACGGTTCTACGGGGGCCGGCGGGGCCGCCACCTGCGCCAACCCGGCTGTGGGCGGGGCAGCAGGTCTGGGTGGGATGGGACGTTGTTCCTGGTTGTCCATCCGGATACCCTCCTGGGTTTCACCTCGTCGGGGTGCCGTTCCGGGCACCCCGGACTGGCAGCTCTTGAGGAGACTCTATCCAACAAAAAGGCCGGGAACCCGCGGTTCGTCGCGGAAAGGGTACCGGATATGGCGCTCCGACGCACAGGCTGGCAAGCACCTGCCGCCGAAAGCATGTAATCTAGGTGTACGACAAATTGACCAAACATTCCGGGGCCTCACCGATAGCCAAGGTGACCACCTCCGGTCCGAGTACAAAAGGGGGTCACGCCATGGGGCGCGGCCGTCAAAAGGCAAAAGCTACCAAGCAGGCTCGGGACATTAAGTACTACTCCCCGAACACTGATTATTCGGCCCTTCAGCGTGAGCTCAAGGGTCGTGAAGGTCTTGCCACGAGCCATTTCGCGAATGAACCGGTTGAACCGGACTATTCGGCTTACGTGGATAAGTACGCGGAAGATTTGGAAGAAGACGACGACGAGGTGCACACCCGTCGGATCGGCTAGCTGTCGCAGCCGGTTCGCCTTAGGCGGCCGGCCCCGTGACGCCGCAGTACAATCGGACGCCCCATTTGTTCGCTAGTACAGCGCTTCTTTTTCAGCACCTTGGTTCCACTCGGACCCCCTGGGTGTTGGCCTCAGTTATCAGGCCCGTTGCCTGTACCGGAATCCGGTGCAGGTGGCGGGCTTTTTGGTGTTGACTGGAGTCCGGAGGCGAAGTTCCGCCCGCGAAAGGACCCCCGATGCCAGAGAACGCTGCCTCACCGCGCTACCGTCACGGCGAACCTTGCTGGGCTGACGTCCAGACCCCGGACGTTGAAGCGGCCAAGGCCTTCTACGCCGCGGTGTTCGGCTGGACGTTCACGGACCTGCCCACGCCTGATGGCCGCAGCTACGCCCAGGCCTTCGTGGGGGAGGATCTGGTGGCAACCGTTGCGCCGCAGAATCCGCACCAGGAGTCGCTGGGTACGGCCGCCCAGTGGAACATCTACTTCGCGGCCGAGGACGCCGGCGCGCTGGCCGAGGAAGTTCCGCACGCCGGTGGTGCCGTGCAGTTCGGCCCCGAGGAGATCGGGGGCACCGGGGTCATGGTGTTTGTGGATCCTCCCGGCGGCGGAACCACCGGCGTGTGGCAGCCCGGAACGCACACCGGCACCGGCCGGTACAACGCGCCCGGTGCGCTCTCCTGGACGGAACTCCTCACGCCCGAGCCGCAGGCCGCCGTCGGGTTCTTCCAGCAGCTGTTCGGCCACGAGGTGACTGAATACCCCCAGGACGACGGCGGGACTTACTCGACGCTGATGGTGAACGGCGCAGAGGTGGCCGGGATCGTCGCGGCTGAGGCGCCTGCGAGGTGGCAGATCTACTTCGGCGTCGCTGACGTGGCGGATGCCGTGCGGAAGGCTGTGGCAGCCGGCGGCGAGGTGCTGATCGCACCCGAGGCTGACGACGACGAGACGCCGGGCGCCACGGCAACCCTCAGGGATCCGCAAGGCGGCGAGTTCAGCCTGCTGGAGGTTTAAACACAAGTGCCCCACCCCACATGCAGGCGGGATGGGGCACTCGGGACAAGCTTAGGCGTAGGCGTTGACCAGCCGGACGGCGCCGCCGTCCACTCCCTTGGCGCCCTGGACGTAGTCCGGGCCGGACTTGAGGATGGAGTCCGAGTCTGCCGTGACGGTGCCCATGACCCAGGACGGCAGGCCGCGGTCGTTGAGGCGCGCCACGGCGGCGTCGGCAGCTTCGGCGGACACGATGGCCACCATGCCCACTCCGAGGTTCAGGGTGCGCTCGAGATCGGCCAGCGGGACGTTGCCGAGCTCAGAGACCAGCTTGAAGATGGCCGGCAGTTCCCAGGTGGCGCGGTCAACGGTGGCCACGAGGCCCTGCGGCAGGACGCGGGCCAGGTTGGCGGCCAGGCCGCCGCCGGTGACGTGGCTGAAGCCGTGCACCGCGTTGGAGCTGTTCACGGGGAAGGCGCGGGCCAGATCCAGGCAGTCGGCGGCATACACGCGGGTGGGTTCGAGCAGTTCCTCGCCGAGGGTGCGGCCGAGTTCGGAGACCTGGCGGTCCAGGGCCCAGCCGGCGTGGTTGATGACCCGGCGGACAAGGGAGTAGCCGTTGGAGTGCAGACCGGAGGAAGCCATGCCGATCACAACGTCGCCGGCGCGGACACGTTCCGGGCCGAGCAGGTCGGAGGCTTCGACAACACCGGTGGCAGCACCGGCAACGTCGTATTCGTTCTCGCCCAGCAGGCCGGGGTGCTCGGCGGTTTCGCCCCCCACCAGGGCGGTGCCGGCCACGGAGCAGGCCGCCGCGATGCCACGGACGATGTCCGCGATGCGCTCCGGGACAACCTTGCCGCAGGCGATGTAATCGGTCATGAACAACGGCTCGGCGCCAACTACGACGATGTCGTCCACCACCATGCCCACCAGGTCAAAGCCGATGGTGTCGTGGATGTCCATGGCCTGGGCGATGGCTACTTTGGTGCCCACGCCGTCGGTGGAGGTGGCCAGCAGCGGGCGCTTGTAGGTCAGCAGCTTCGAGACGTCGTACAGTCCGGCGAAGCCGCCTACACCGCCAAGGACGGAGGAGTTGTGGGTGGCCTTCACGGCACCCTTCATCAGTTCGACGGCGCGGTCGCCGGCTTCAACGTCAACACCGGCAGAGGCGTATGTGATACCTGCGGCGGTCTCGGAGGTGTTGCCGGCGGCGGGGGATGCGGAAGTCATACGGACTCTTTCTTGTCGGCGCCGGGGATGGTGGCTGCATGGTGAATCTCGGGCACACGGTCTTCTTCGGTAAGCAGGTCCTCGAACTCTGCATCCGGACCCGGATCGCAGCCGTCTGAGCCTTCAGCGTCTGCCGGATCCTCGCGGTCGTCGATGACGGGCTCGGACAGGGCGGCCGTGGCGCCAGGCAGGGCCGAGGCCGACGGCGTGAGGCCGCCGAGGTCGGTGCGCTCCAGCAGGTTCTTGCCCAGTTTGTCCGAGCTGGGGAGCTCGATGGGGTACTTGCCGGTGAAGCAGGCGGTGCAGAGGCGTTCGCGGGGCTGCCTGGTGGCGTCGATCATGCCGTCTTCGGAAATGTAGGCGAGGGAGTCGGCTCCGATGGCCTGCGAGATTTCCTCGATGGTGGCGCCGTTGGCGATCAGTTCCGCCCGGGAGGCGAAGTCGATGCCATAGAAGCAAGGCCACTTGACCGGCGGGGAGGAAATCTTCACGTGGACGGACGCGGCGCCGGCTTCCCGGAGCATCCGGACGATGGCACGCTGGGTGTTGCCGCGGACGATCGAATCGTCCACCACCACAACACGCTTGCCGCGGATCACGGACTCGAGGGCGTTCAGCTTGAGCCGGATACCCAGCTGGCGGAGCGTCTGTGAGGGCTGGATGAACGTGCGGCCCACATAGGAGTTCTTGACGAAGCCGTGTGCGAAAGGGATGCCGGATTCTTCGGCGTAGCCCACCGCGGCAGGGGTGCCGGACTCCGGGACGGGGATGACGATGTCCGCTTCCTGGGTGTTTTCGCGGGCCAGCTGGCGGCCCATCTCCACCCGGGACTCGTAGACTGAGCGGCCGGAGATGGCGGCATCGGGGCGCGCGAGGTAGACGTATTCGAAAACGCAGCCTGCCGGCGTCGGCTCGGCGAACCGCTTGGAACGCACGCCGTCTTCGTCGATGGCGATGAACTCGCCGGGTTCGATTTCACGGATGAAGCTGGCGCCAACGGTGGCCAGGGCAGACTGTTCGGAGGCGACAACCCAGCCGCGCTCCAGCCGGCCGAGGACCAGCGGGCGGATGCCGTAGGTATCGCGAGCTGCGTAGAGGGTGCCCTCGTCCATAAAGACGAAGCAGAAGCCGCCCTTGATCTTGGGCAGGAGCTCGGTGGCCGTCTGTTCGAGGGTCTTGCCCTCCTCGCCTTCCAGGAGTGCTGTGACCAGGGCAGTGTCCGAGGTATTGCCCTGCTTCATTTCGCCGCTGAGTTGGCCGCCGTTGCGTTCCAGGATCATGGCGTTGAGCTCGGCCGTGTTGGTCAGGTTGCCGTTGTGCGCGAGGGCCACGGTGCCGGTGCTGGTGGCACCGAGGGTGGGCTGGGCGTTGGCCCAGTGGCTGGCTCCGGTAGTGGAGTAGCGGCAGTGTCCCACCGCCAGGTGCCCGGTCAGGGTGTTTAGCGTGGTCTCGTCGAAGACCTGGGAAACGAGGCCCATGTCCTTGTAGACGTTGATCCGCTTGCCGTCACTGGTGGCTATACCAGCCGACTCCTGACCGCGGTGCTGCAATGCATACAGCCCGTAATAGGTTAGTTTTGCTACTTCTTCACCTGGTGCCCAGACCCCGAAAACGCCACAAGCGTCCTGAGGGCCTTTTTCGCCAGGGAGAAGATCATGAGAAAGTTTTCCATCGCCGCGTGCCACTGGTCGATTATCTCATGAGATGGGGTAAGAGTTGGCCGCGCCAGCTTTTGTGACCCTCTGCCGTGACGCTGCCGGGAAGCTACTGGCCGGTACCGTCGTCGGGCTCGGAATCCGGGACGGCCTCGACGACCGCGCGTTCCTGGCGCTTGACACTCCGCCGGTCCAGGATGAGGGCAGCCACCGCGCCCACGATGGCCCCCACGGCGCCGAACATGACCAGGAAGAAACCGAACACCGCTCCGCGGTCGAAGCTTTCGTCGCCGGGAAGGGCGTACGCCACAACGGCGGCGACCACGACGCCCACCAGTGCGCCCACAATGAGGAACGGCACGTATTTGGGTGCCCGGCGAACGGTGACCTCGCGGCGCTCGGCGGGTATTTCTTCGGAAGACATGCCCTCTAGCCTACTCATTTCCGGCGCCCCGATGGGATCATCGGAGGTCTGGGCCGTTGAACATACAGAGGGACAAACACAGCATGGATACCGTCACGTTCGGGTGGACGGCCGCCGAGTCGGAACGTGCCGCCGCGATCAGGAACTACGGACTGGCCCCCACGGCTGCCGGCGGACCGCCGGCCTTGCCCCAGACGGACGCAGGAGGGGCGCTGACCAACCTGGTCAGCCTCGCTGCCCGGCTGTGTGACGTGCCGTTCAGTGTGGTGAACATCATCACCGAGGACCGGCAGGTACAGGTCGCGGCATGGGGCGTGGACCCGGGGGTGTGTTCCAGGGAAGACTCGATGTGCGCCAAGGTCTTTTTGACCGGCAAGACAACAGTGGTGCCCGATGCGTCCCGGGACGTGAGGTTCGCGGACAACCCGTTTGTCACCGGCGAGATCGCCAAGGTGCGTTACTACGCCTCTGTTCCGCTGGAGACGGTTTCTGGTTTTGTGCTGGGCTCGCTCTGCATCTTCTCCGACCGCACGGCCAGCCCCACAGCGGAGCAGATCGGGATGCTGGAGGTGCTGGCCCATCAGGTGGTGGAGGTCCTGGAGCTTCAACACCGCACGCTGCAGCTGAGCGAGGCGCTGGCGGAACTGGAACGCAGCAACGCCATGCTGGGGGAATTCGCTGGCCGCGTCAGCCATGACCTCCGCATCCCGCTGACCACCATTTTGGGCTACGTGGAGCTCGCCGAGGACGATCCGGACATCCCGCCCGGGCATGCCGCCGTCGAGTACCTGGAGTTCATCGGAAGCGGCGGCCGGCGCATGCTGAAGACCCTCGAGGACGTGCTGGAATATTCCCGGGTGGACGCCACCCTGCACCGGGAGCGGGTCTCGCTGCTGGCCCTCACCGAGGAGGCCGCACATGATCTCGGCGTGGACCTGGGGCCCTCTAGCGGCATCTACAGCGATGACGCTCAACTGCTCGCGGACCCCGTTCAGCTGCGGATGCTGCTTCAGAACCTGCTGGCCAACGCGCTGAACTACCGGAGCCCGGAGCGCGCCCTCCACGTGGCAGTGGCTGCTGCGGCGAGCGAACGCGGCGTGACCGTCAGCGTCGCGGATAACGGCGTGGGAATCACTCCGGCAGATAGGAAGCGTGCCGTGGAGCCGCTGGTCCGGCTGAACCGGGCAGGGGACGGCACTGGCACAGGTCTGGGCCTGGCGACGTGCCAGCGCATCGCGCAGGCCCATGGCGGGGAACTGGAAATCCGGGACTCACCAGGGGGCGGAGCCACCATCTCGGTGCTGTTCCGCTGGGACCTGTAAGGGCGTCTGGCCTGACATCTGCGCAGCCCTGAGGCTGCCGGGAAGCCTTACGCCTGCTGGGACTTGGACAGGATCCAGGTGTTAGTGCCGTCCTGCCGTTCGAAGGTCACGGTGGTGACCAGCGCCTCGATGAGTGCCAGCCCGCGGCCTGACTCGGATTCATGGTCCGGGGTCCCGGGTTCCAGCGGACCGAACGGCGGCTTCGCGTAGAAGGCGCTGACCCGGGCCTGCAGAAGCGTGGGCTGGACGCTGATGTCCACGCCGAGCTCTACGGGCCGTTGGGCTTTGGCCGGTTGGGCATGCTGGACGATGTTCGACGCCGATTCGATGACGGCCGTGGTGAAGGTCATCTGGTCCATGGCCTCGACGAACGGGGCGTCGCTCCAGAGGCCGTCGAGTTCATCGTGGACAGCCTCGATGGCCTCCGCCGCGGCGAGCCCACGGAAGCTGCGCTCGGCCAGGACCTCAGTCATTGCCGAACGCTTCGTCCGCAGAGGCGTAGGCGTTGAGCACACGGTCCATGCTGGTTAGCTCAAGCACCATTTTCACCTGGGGCTGGACGGCTGCGATGCGAAGATCGCCGCCGGCCTGCCGGGCCGCCTTGAGGCAGCCGATGAGTGCGCCAAGGCCGGAGGAGTCCATAAATGCCGTGTTCTCCAGGTTCACCACGATCCGTGACGAACCGCCTGCGATCACGTCCGTCACGAACTCACGCAGCCTGGGCGCGGACACCATGTTCAGCCGCCCGTCCGCCTTGACTTCCGCGTATGAATCCTTGACCTCATAGCTAAACTTCATCGAGTTTCCTCTCTCCAGCATCAACGTCCCCGGCGGGTTCGTAGCCCTTGTACAGAACGGCCCGAACCAGGATGCTCATGACCACAAGGTCAAAAATAACCCAGGCCACGTTCACCAGGGTGCCAAGCGGCTCGGCCAGTCCCGTGGCCAGGCGGATGATCCCGACGACGGCGGCCACTCCCAGCAGTACGGCCACGATGATCTGGGGCCGGATCAGGCTCCAGCTGGGGCCGCCGGTCTGGCGGGACTTCGGTGTCACCGCGAACCCGAGGGGGCGGCCGAACCAGACGTTCTTGGCCGCCGTCGAACACGCCTTGATCCAGGTGGGGAAGAGCGCCAGGCTGTACTGCTGGCCGCGCCAGGTGGGGATCCCCCGGCCGGCGACTGCGAACAGCAGCTGGTTGGCAACCATGAACGGGATGAACCGGAGGAAGAAGTCCCAGCTCAGGCTCGTGACGGGCAGGATGCCCAGCAGCAGGTAGATGATGGGCGCCGCAAAGTAGATGACTGCCGCGTAGCCGCTCAGGTAGGTCCACATCGTGGCGAAGTACATCAGCCGCTGGCCGATCTTCAGGCCCTTCTGGACCAGCGGGTTCTCCCGGAGCAGCACCTGGATGGTTCCCTGCGCCCAGCGGAGGCGCTGCGTGAGCATGGTCTGGAGGTCTTCGGGGGCCAGTCCATAGGCGAGGATCTCGTGGTGGTAGACGCTTTCCCAGCCCATGGCGTGCATCCGCATGGCGGTGGCCATGTCCTCGGTGACGGAGATGGTGGCCAGCGGCATCACCGGCTGGGCTTCGTCGTTCCGCTCGACGTTCAGGGCATCCAGGACCGCCTGCACTGATTCCAGGGCACCGAGTGGTGACCAGTCGCGGGCGGACATGCGCTGCACTGCGTCATCGGCCACCACGTGCACGCCGGCGTCGCCCACATGCGCGAGTTCCATGGCGGCAATCTCTTCAAGGTCTGCCTGCAGGGCGGACATGTCCGCCTCCACCAACGCCTGCACGGCGGCATCCACGCGGCGGCGTACCCGGTAGGTGATCTCGCTCATCGGTTCGCCGGCTGCCAGCTGCTCCTGGGCTTCCAGGGTGGCGGCCTCCACCTCGTCCAGCACCTCCGAAACCAGGGGAGTGCCGACGTCCGCGGATTTCCGTGCCTGCCGGATCGCGGAACGGGACGCCGTGAGCGCGCGGCGGATGCTCTTCTCGGTCTCCTTGACGTAGCCCACCAGGCCCAGCTGCATCAGCGCTTCGCGGCGCAGGATGGCGTTGGAGCCACAGAAGAAGGCCGCATTCCAGCCGTCCTTGCCCTGTTGGATGGGGCCGTAGAAGAGGGGCGCCTGGCTGCCCAAAGGATCGTCCGCGGGAACGTTGCTGAAGTACTGCGGGGTCTGGACCAGGGCCACCCGGCGGTTGTTGAAGTAGCCCAGGGTCTTTTCCAGGATGTCCGGTTCCGGAATCTGGTCCGCGTCGAGGATGAGCAGGAATTCGCCGTGGGTGACCATCAGGGCGTTGTTCAGGTTGCCGGCCTTGGCGTGGCGCGGCACGTTGGCGGTCCAGTCGTCACTGCGGGTCACGTAACCCAGCCCGTGCTCGTCGGCCAGGGCTTTCAGTTCGGGCCGGGCGCCGTCGTCGAGGATCCAGGTGCTGTGCGGGTGCCGGATCCGCTGGGCCGCCAAGGCCGTGGTCATGACCATGTCCAGGTCCTCGTTGTACGTGGTGATGAACACGTCAACGGTGGCGTCGCCGGGCGGCGCGGGGGCTGCCTTGCGGATCTTTAGTTTCCACACCGTGATGCCGAAGAGGATCACGTCAATCAGGCTGTACGTTTCTGCCACCACCAGGGGCACGGCAATCCACCAGGCGTCCCAGTTGAGCGAGGCGTACCACCGCCAGGCCACGTAGTTCAGGCCGAAGATGACGGTCAGGACCACCACCAGGCGGGTCCAGAACCGGGTCATGCTGCCGCTCCGTCCAGCAGGCGGCGAACCACGACCACCGTGACATCGTCTTCGGCTGTTTCGGCCGGGGCCAGGGCCATGATGGCATCACTGGTGGACTGCGCGGATGCCTGACCGTGGGCCGCGGACTGTACGGCCCGCGTGAAGGACTCCACGGAGTCGAAGACATCCAGTACGCCGTCGCTGACCACTACCAGTGAATCCCCGGGCGCCAGCCCGATGGTGGACTGCGGCCAGGCGGAGCCCGCCCACGCGCCCACGGGCGGCCCGCCGCTCGGCAGGCGGTGCACAGCGCCGGCGGCGGTGACGTGCAGGGCCAGCCCGTGGCCGGCATCGACGTAACTGACGACGCCGGACGCGGCATCCAGCCGGGCGTGGAAGAGGGTGGCGAACGAGTTGGAGGAGTCAAGGTCCGCGGCGATGGTCGCGGCGGCGGAGGCGAACGCCGCGTCGAGGTCCCGGCGGTGACCGGTGGAGCGCATCACGGCCCTGACAGTGGCCGCAATCAAAGCGGCGCCCATGCCTTTGCCCATGGCGTCGGCGAACGTGAGGTGCAGGCCGTCCGGAGTGCGGTACCAGTCGTAGAAGTCCCCGCCCACGCTCCGGGAGGGGCGGAAAGCGCCGGCGAGGTCGTACCCGTCCACCCGGACGTCCTCGTTGGGCAGGAGGCTCTGCTGGACTTCCGTGGCGCGCTCTAGTTCGCTGCGGGCGGCGGGATCGGCCGCCCGCGGCTGGCGGCGGCGGAACAGGGCGTTGATCCTGGACTGGAGTTCGCGCGGGCTGAACGGCTTGCTGATGTAATCATCGGCGCCGTTATCCAGGCCTGTGAGCTTGTCCAGCTCATCGGTGCGTGCGGTCAACATAACGATGAATGCGTCCGAGAATTCGCGCAGGAGCTTGCAGACTTCCAGGCCGTCCACATCGGGGAGGTTCACGTCCAGGGTGACCAGATCCGGCTTGGCGCGGCGGACCTCTTCCACCCCGGGCAGGCCGGCCGGGGCCTGCGTGACCTCGAAGCCCTGCTTGACCAGGACCCGAACCAGGAGGCCGCGGATATCGGGGTCGTCCTCGATCACAACGGCACGGCGGACTTCGGGCATGGATGGCATGACTCTACTTCTACCGTATTAAGGCTGCTGGGGCATGTCACAGGGCTGACGCCGCGGGTTGAATGACATTTCGGGGGCGCTTCAGATTGCCCCGGCGCCACACGCGTGTGACAGGTCTTGCGGGAATATTTGCCCCGCCTTGATGGGGCCTTGAGCGTCACTGGCCACACTCAAAGCAGGAGCTTCAACGGAGAGCTTCGAGGAACGCGCGGCTTGCCTGAGGACGGTGCAGGGGTTATGGAAAAAGTTGGATCCGATAACGGGCTGCGGGGCAGGCTCACGGGCTCGTGGCGGCTTTTGAAGCAGGGCCGCCGCCCCCGGAGCGCTGTTCACTACCTCAGCCATTCCTGGCAGCTCCGGTCCCTTTCCCGGTCCTTGGCCCAGGCGCTGGGTGAATCGTGGGAGGCGTCGAGTTGGCCCGGGGACCGGCTGGCGGTGGGCGTCGAAATGTCTGAAAAGGTGGAGAAGCTCACCCTGCGCCTGAACCGGGAAACCGAAATCCACGGCCGCCTTGCGGCGCTCCTGAAGTAGCCGTTCCCTCCTGACCCGATCCATGCCAGACTTACCACCATCGAGTGGCTGGGGGTTACCGAGTCAGGAGATGCCGTGCATTGGTATACAGGTTGGGCTTACCTCTTAGCTGGGCTTATGACAATGGACGCGCTCCTGCTGGCCTTATGGGCGATCGACTCCGACTGGCCTAATAAGTGGCGCAAGAAGCCCTGACTTCAGCGCCTGACCTCGCTCAGCGCAGGTCCAGCCGCATCAGCACCCGCGGGAATCCGTTGAGCACTGATCCGGTGTCGGCCGCCTTGATGAAGCCTGCCCGCTCAAAGAGGCCGCGCGTGCCCACGTAGGCCATGGTGAGGTCCACTTTGCTGCCCTGGTTGTCCACCGGGTAGCCCTCGACGGCCGGGGCGCCGTAGCTGCGGGCCAGGTCGACGGCACCCCTCAGCAGGTGGTGGGAGATGCCCTTGCCCCGATAACCGGGCCGGACCCTGATGCACCAGACTGACCACACTGTCAGGTCATCCACATGCGGAATCCTGCGGTTGCGGGCAAAGCTGGTGTCGGCGCGCGGGTGGACGGCTGCCCACCCCACCACGTCGTCGCCGTCGTACGCGAGCACCCCTGGCGGCGGATCCTCCCGCAGCAGTTCCCGCACGAGGTCACCGCGCGCAGGCCCGCGGAGTTCCAGGTTTTGCTTCGACGGGATCCGGTAGCTGAGGCACCAGCACACGGTGGCGTCCGGCCGCCTGGGCCCCAGCACTGTCCGCACATCGTCAAAAAGCGTGGCGGGGCGAACCTCGATTGCCATCCTTGCCTCCGATCCGCGGCTGCCGGTGTGGTGCGCTAGACCCCGAGCGTCTCCCGAAGGGCTGCGACGTGGCCCTGTGCCTTGACCTGGTACTGGGCCAGGGCAACGTTGCCCTGCGGGTCCACCACTACGGTGGACCGGACGAGGCCCTCGACGATTTCGCCGTTCACCAGCTTTTCACCCCAGGCGCCGTAGGAGAGCGCCACGCTGTGGTCTTCGTCGGACAGGAGCGGGAAGGTCAGGCCGAGATCGCCGGTGAAGGCGGCCAGCTTCCCGGGGGCGTCCGGTGAGATGCCCAGCACTTCGTAGCCGGAACCCTGAAGGGAGGCGAGACTATCGCGGAAATCGCAGGCCTCGGTGGTGCAGCCCGGCGTTGCCGCGGCCGGGTAGAAGTACACAATGACGTTCTTGCCGCGGTAGTCGGACAGCGAGGTTGCCTTGCCGGCGGCATCCAGGAGGGTGAATTCCGGGGCCTGCGTACCTGGCTGAAGCTTGATGGTCAGTTGGTTGCTCATGGCGTTCCTTCGGGAGACTCTGGCGGCTGAAAGGCAAAACCAGTGAAGCGGGCTTTCCGCTCTAGAGACAACTCGGGCGTCATGTGGAGTATTCCGCAGGTCACGCATTTTCCATTGACTTCGGCGGCGGCAAGGATACGGTTAAAGATACTCAGAAATGGTCTCTGCAGTATGTCGCCGCCCGCACTTAGCCACGCTTGAGGGCGTGGTTCCTGCCCCAATTCGCCCGCGAATCCATTCTTAGGCTGTGTCCTAATGACCGCAAATTTCATCAGAGCCCTGGCTGTTAAGTCCTTGGACATCCCGGACAAAAAACGCTGCCCGGACAAGGCCGAGTTCGATCTTGTCACTGTGGACGACTACTCTGTGGCCCGGCTGATCCTGGCGCCCGGCTGGCGTTGGTCCGAGTTCGCCAAGCCTACGGAGCTGACGGACTTCTGTGAACACAACCATCTGGGCTACTGCGTCTCCGGTTCGCTGGAGATTCAAACGTCCGACGGCGTGAGGTCCACTATCAGAGCCCATGACACATACGCGTTGCCTCCCGGGCACGACGAATGGGTGCTTGGCTCCGAGCCGTTCGTCGCCATCGAGTTCCTGGGGGCGGCGTCCTTCGGCCGGCCGCGGAGCCGGGGGATGCACGCGCTTATGTGAGCCTGCGCGGTTGAGAGCAGCTCCGGCGTCAGACGGCCACAGCAGCTTTCGCGCGCACTATGCGCTGCAGTGAGTCCACCACGTCCGCCGGCGGTTGGCTGGCGTCGAGGTGGAGGAAGTCCCGGTACTCAGGCAGGGAGCGGTAGGCGTCGCGCAGGGCGGCCAGGTCAGCGAGGGTTTCGGTATCAGTGCCGCGCGTCGTGATGCGGCGGCGGGCCAACGCCGGCTCAATGTCGAAGTGGACCACGGCGTCCGGTGCCGGCAGACGGGACAGCAGCCAGGGCAGCACCCGGCCCCGCGGCAAACCCTTCGCGGTGCGCAGTGCGAGCTGGCAGTACAGGTGGCGGTCCATGACCACCAACCCGTCAAAGCGGCTGGCCCGCCCGTGGGACACGAGCACGTTGGCGACGCGGATGGTTGTCTCGACGGCGTCGGCAAGGCCGAGCGGCCACCGGAGGCCCAGCCGTTCGCCCAGCACGGACATGCTCCGCCGGCCGGCGTGGTTGTTGAGCAGCAGGGCTTTCTTGCCTTCGGCGCGGGCCTGGGACACCAGGGCGCGGGCGGCCGTGGACTTCCCCGAGCCGTCAATTCCAGTCAGGACAATAAGCAAGTGGCCTCCTTCCGCCACCGGTTTAAACGGCAGGGAGGCCTGGATCGTGCCGTGGCGAGGCGCACCTCACATTGTCAGGGGCACGGTTCGAGGGCCAGCCACGGGGCGCTCCGGCACGTGGAGGTCGGTGAGCGAACGACGGCGGCCGGGCGGCCGCCGTCGGGCGTTCAGGTGGGTGCCTAGCGGCAGAAGCTGGACAGGGCGGAGTTGGCCGCCTGGTTGTCCACCTGCATCTGCGCGATCTTGTCCTGGTCCGGGCTCTCCTTGGATGCCTCGTCAGCGAACGCGATGAAGGACCCGAGCGCAGGCTTGAGGTCATCGGATGCCACTGCTTCGATGGGCCGGATCCTGTTGGCAAGCTGGACCAACGCCGTCTTGGAGGAACTGGCCGCTGCGGGGTCCGAGAGCACGAGCTGCACGCGCTCGCAGGTTTGGGTGGTGGAGAGTTTGGTGGGCGCAGTGCACGCGGAGGCGGAAAGTACGAGGCCGGCGGCGATCAGGGCGGTGGCGAGTTTCTTCATGGGTCCCTCAGTAGGCGGTTGAGGTTTCGATTGTAAGCAGAGTGCGCGCTCCGGCGCCCTTCGGAGTGGTCCGGAGGGCGGAGTGTGACCGGGCAGGGAGGGGGCATCGGACTCTGGCGGGACCCTCTGCAGGTTGCTTAAACTGGCAGGACAACCGTGCGGGCCTGCCGCATGTTGGCCTGTGCGGATCAGCCGAATCAAGGAAAGCAAAATGGCCCGCACAACCCAGAATTCAGGAAAAGTACAGCGCCGTACCGCCATGGTGTTCTTCGCGGTGATGGGGTTGCTGGCCCCTGTCGGCCCTGCGACAGCTACCCCTCCAGAGAAATCAGTCATTGTGCTCGACGGCGCCAAGTCGGCCGAAGGGATCGCGGCCGGGGAGGGCACCACCTTCTACGCAGGCGACCTGCAGCTCGGCGATATCTACCGCGGTGATATCCGCAGCGGCAAGGCGGAGCTGTTCATTGATGTTTCCCACTTTGATGCGACCCAACGTGCAGCGGTGGGCATGAAGGCCGACGTCCGCAACGACCTGCTGTTTGTGGCAGGCGGCACCACCGGCAAGGCCTATGTCTATGACACTGTGTCCGGCGAACCCGTGAAGGACTACACGCTGGCCCCGGGCTTCATCAACGATGTCACGCTCACTGACGAGGGTGCCTGGTTCACTAATTCGGTGGCAGCTGAGCTCTACTTCGTTCCCGTGGGCTCGCATGGCCACCTCGGCAAGGTGCGGACACTGAAGCTGACGGGTCCGGCAGCCGAAATGGCCGGCTCCTTCAACCTCAACGGCATCGCTGCCGCGGATGACGGCCGGGTGCTGATCGTTGCCCACTCCGGCCTCGGAAAGCTGTACACCGTGGACCCGGAGTCCGGCGAAACCGCTGTCATTGCGGGAGTGGACGTGCCCAATGTTGACGGCATTCTGGTCCGGGGCAACCAGCTCTGGGCTGTGCAGAACTTCTCGAACCAGATCAGCAGCTTCAGGCTCGCCGATGATCTGGCCTCCGGTGAAGTCAGGAAGGTCATCACCAGCGCGGACTTCAAAGTGCCAACCACCGTGGCCTTCTTCGGCAATACCGGGTCCGGGAGCACGCTGGCGGCGGTGAACGCCAAGTTCAACGACACAACGGCCACGCAGTATGAGGTAGTGCTGGTACCGGCCTGGGACTAGCGGCCCGGGATGCCGGCTAGCGGTCACCCAGGCTGCCGCCGAGGGGCGGGAGGGTGCCATCGGCACGCCTGACGCCCCTTCGGTCCGCCCGGCTGTGGGCCTCACCCTCCGCCGATTCGTCGGACTCGCCCATGAGATCCACCAGGCCGCCGGTCTGGTCGAACGGGTGCGCGAACCGGTTGTACTCCTGGGGCTGCGTTGTTCCGGGGACCGACTTCCGCCACTCGCCGGTGACGTGGCCCTCGTGTTCTATGAACTTCTTGAATTTCCTGAGGTCGTGCTCTGCCTGGCGGCCCACCACATGGAGCACTTCGCCCACCCTTTCCAGCACTCCCTCGGGCAGGTATTCCAGGGTCAGGGAAACCTCGGTCCTGTTCCCGCCGGCGTCGGAGAACTCAACGGCGCCGGCGTTCGTGGCACCGCCGGTGGAAGCCCACGCCAGCCTGCGGCCCGGCACCCGCTCAAGGATGGTTGCCTCCCACTCGCGGCGGACGCCGGCAATGCGCGCCACCCATTTCAGCCGGTTATCGCGGAGCTGGGTCACGCTCTCCACGCCGTCCATGAAGTGTGGGAAGTCCTCGAACTGCGTCCACTGGTTGTAAGCCGTACTCACCGGCACGTCCACCACAATCCGTTTCTGCACTTTGCTGCCCATGGTGCTACTCCTCGTCGGGGTCGAGGCCCTCCGCTGGTTCCTGCGAGTGCACCCGGATATCGGCCTCGGATGCCTCGTCGCCCACGGCTTCGCCGCCTTCGGCCGGGGCTTCGCTGTGGATCCGCTGCTCTGCTGCTGGCTTGTCCTTCATGACAGATGCTCCCTGGGTGCGTTGGTGATGGCGCCGTACTCATCATTCAGCCCCTCCCGCTGCGGGGTGTCAATAACCCCAAAAAGCTATGGCTGCGCCTGCTGTTTTGTGCTGGACTGGTGGGGCACGTGCCGCCCATCCGAACTCTTTGGCCAGCCGGCCCGCCGGCTGTTTGGGAAGGAACCATCGCATGGCATCGTTTAGGATCGGATATTTTGTAGGGAGCCTGGCAACAGGGTCCATCAACCGCACGCTCGCCCAGGCGCTCATCAAACTTGCGCCGGAAGAGCTGGAATTCACCGAGATCCCCATCAAGGACCTGCCGCTCTACAGCTACGATTATGACGCCGATTTCCCGCCGGAAGGACGTGCCCTCAAAGAAGCCATCGAGGCCTCCGACGGCATCCTTTTTGTGTCCCCCGAATACAACCGTTCCATCCCCGGAGCCCTCAAGAACGCCATCGACTGGGCATCGCGGCCGTGGGGCACCAACTCTTTCGCACGCAAACCCACCGGCATCATCGGCGCCTCGCCGGGCAGCATTGGCACGGCCGTGATGCAGTCCTCCATGCGCAGCGTGCTGAGCTTCCTGGACGCGCCCCAGCTCAACGCCCCTGAGGTCTACATCCAGTTCAAGCCCGAGGTCTTCGGGGAAGGCGGCGAGATCCGGGATGAATCAACGGCCAAGTTCCTCCGGCACTACATGGAGGAATACAGCGCGTTCGTCCAGCGGGTGCTGGCCGCCAATGCGCCGGGCCACATCGGCGATCAGGAACCGGACCCGGACAAGCTTTCACGGTAAGTCACCCGTCCCATTCCGCAGGATCAGTCCAGGGGCAGGGTGACCGTGACAGTGGCACCCTGCCCCGGCGTCGAAGTCACTTGGATGGTGCCGCCGGCCTCGTGAACGGCCACGGACATCAGCCGCAGCCCGTACCCGTGGTGCCGCCCGCTGAGGGCAAGCTGGCTGTCAAAGCCCGCACCGTCGTCGGACACCACCAGGCGCACGCCGTGACCCACGGCGGCCAGCTGGACGGTGACTTCTGAGGCCTCTGAATACTTGAGTGCGTTGCTCAGCGCTTCGCGGGCTGACTGATACAGAAGGGACGCGCAGTTCGCCGGGATCTCAATGCCCCAGTGCGGAGTATCCCAGCGGACTGCTGTCCCCTGCTGGCGAAGAGGGCCGGTGAGCCGGTCAATGCAACCGGCCAGCCCCAAGCTGTAGAAATCGATCGGGTGGTGATCGGTGATCACTCCTTCGACCGCGACTACCTCGTCAAGAGCTAATTCGTTCGCCATTGAACTCTCCTGCTTCCCCGCAGTTTTTCTGTTGATAAGTCCAGAGTGAACCGCTAACTGCATGGGTTGCGAAGGGTTGGCTCAAGATCTCATCAAATTTTTCGGAATCCATTGCGGAGCAGCTTTTCACGGCAGGGGTTCTGTCTGACCGGCCTGCTTGATACCGTGATTTCCCCACATCCAGGAGGAGCTATGAGCATCAACTCACCCGAATCCCTGCCCGACGATGAGCCGCAGGAGGACGCTGCGGCGGGAGCCGTCAACAAAAAGGACGACGGCGGGGTCCCTACCGGTACGGACGGTGTCGGCCTGGGATTCACGCACGAGGCCAACACCTTCGAACCCGAGGAGGACACCGAAGCCGAATAGCAGCGGCTCCCTTTCGTTATCCTCGCAACGTTTCAGCGCCAAACGAACGGACGGGCGGTCTTTTCGCGCCCCGCCCCAGGACAATGTAAGGACCAAAGGTCGGCTCTGGGAGGGTGTGATGGGCAGTCGGTCCGCGGCAGGCGCGGCAATTTCCACAGCGTTACTTTTCACCGTGGTGCTCGCGGGCTGCGGTCCGCAGGCTGTACCGCCGACGACGTCTGCCAGTCCCAGCCCCACCGCCACCTCCACGATGGCGGCCCCAACAACGGCTGGGACGCCCACGGCGTCCGGCTCCCCGACCGCAACGGCCAGCGCACCGGCGTCGGCCGCCTGGACGAGCTTCACCACGGCTGACGGCCAGCTCATCTTCGACCTGCCCGCAGCGTGGAGCGTCCGGGACCCTGCCGGGGAACTGCCGGAAGGCGGCGGCGCCTTCGCCGAGGTCACCAACCAGGCAGGCAAGCCGCTGGCCACCCTGCGGACGAACATGGCCACCGGCTCCACCTGCATGGAGCGCTTCCCGTATCAGGTGTTTGAGTCACAGGAGCTGCCGGCACTCACGCAAAACGGCACAGCGCCCCGGTACGTTTTCGAGACCCGCGGGAACAACGCGACGCCGGGCCCGGCCGACACCCCGGCGGCGGCCTACGGCATCCAGACGAGTGCGCTGCCCACGGGTGACTCGGCCTGCGCCATCTTCCACTTCTTCACCTGGCCACCCACGGCCGCAATGTTCGGAGCGTTCTTCAGCCCGGAGAACAACGTGACGCCGGGTGCCGAGTCCTTGCCCTACCTGGAGCAGGCGAAGAAGTACGCCCAGACGGACGAGTACCGGGACGTCAAGCGGATGATCACGTCGCTGCGGCCGGCAGGGTAGGGCCCAAGGGGAGGCGCCGTCTAGCTAACGTCAGGACCAGTCGAAGAAGCCCTTGCCGGCCTTGCGGCCCAGCTCGCCGCGGGCCACCTTGTCCTTGAGGATCTGCGGCGGCGCGAACCGCTCACCGAGCGTGGACTGCAGGTATTCCGCGATGCCCAGCCGCACGTCCAGGCCCACGATGTCCGTGGTCCGCAGCGGCCCGGTGGGGTGCTTGTAGCCCAGGACCATGGCGGCGTCGATGTCCTCAGCGGACGCCACGCCCTCCTCCACCATGCGCATCGCCTCGAGCGCGATGGCCACGCCAAGCCGGGAGGAGGCAAAGCCAGGCGCATCGTTAACGACGACGGCGGTCTTGCCGAGTGCCTCGACCCACCCTTTCGCCGCCGCGGCAACGTCCGGGGAGGTTTGCTCGCCGAGCACTACTTCAATGAGCGTGGACGCGGGAACCGGGTTGAAGAAGTGCAAGCCGAGGAAGTTCTGCGGCCGCTTCAGTTCCCGGGCCAAACCGTTCACGGACAGGGATGACGTGTTGGACGCCAGGAACGCGTCCTCGGCCAGGCGTGCTTCGATGCCCCGGAGCGCCGTGACTTTCAGGTCCCAGTCCTCGGGGACGGCCTCGACAACCAGCTGGCGGTCCTTGAAGTCGTCGTAGTCCACCGTGACGGCGAGCCGGGACACCATCTCATCCAGGTTCACGTCGGTGGCGCCGCGTTCAATGCTTTTGGCGGCAGCGGATTCCACCCGTTCTCGGGCGGCTTCGGCGGACTCTTCGTCACGCTCCACCACCAGGACATTGGCGCCGTTGATCAGGAAGGCGTGGGCGATTCCCGCGCCCATGCGGCCCCCGCCGAGGACGCCGACGGTTGAGGGAAGGTTCGGGTTCATTTTTTGTCCGCTTTCTTGTCGAGGAACGCCTGCATGCGGTCAAACTTGGCCTGGGACTCAAAAAGGATTCCCTGCGCCAGCTGGTCAATCAGCGGATGTGCCTCGGCCGGGGCGTGGAACACGGACTTCGTAATGCGCACGGCCAGCGGGTCCTGGCGGCCGATCCGGTCCGCGAGGTTGTGGGCTGCGTCCATCAGGTCCGGTGCTTCGTGGATTTCCGTGATGAGGTTCGCCGCAAGGGCAGCCTCGGCACGGAGCACCAGGCCAGCCAGCAGGATCTGCTTGGCCAGCGGTTCGCCCACCAGTTCTTTGAGGCGCCAGCTGGCACCTGCCGCGGCGAGGATGCCCAGCCCGGTTTCGGGGTTGCCGATCCGGATGCTGGGCGTTCCGATCCGGAAGTCCGCAGCGTAGGCGAGCTCGGCGCCGCCGCCCAGGCAGTAGCCGTCTAGGGCGGCAATGACGGGCATGGGCAGCTTGGCGATCCGCACGAATATAGTGGAGTTGATGCCCTGCAGCGCGTCGTCACGGCGGCGTTCGCGCAGCTGGGCGATGTCCGCGCCGGAGGCAAAGACGCCGTCCACGCCGGCGATGATCAGGACCTTGGGGTTCTGCTCCAGCGCGGCGCAGACAATGTGCAGCTCGTCCACCATCTGCTGGTCGATGGCGTTCCGGACGTCCGGCCGGTTAAGGAGGACCACTACACGGTCCTCCCGCTCCTCCACCAGGAGCGTGCTGAAGTTCTGGTTCGCGAGGTCCGGGCCGGCCATTAGACGCGCTCCAGCAGCATCGCGGTGCCCTGGCCAACGCCGATGCACATGGTGGCGAGGCCGAGTTTGGCGTCCTCACGTTCCATCCGCCCCAGCAGGGTGATGGCGATCCGTGAGCCGCTGGAACCGAGCGGGTGTCCCAGGCTGATGGCACCGCCGTCGTTATTCACGATCTCCGGATCCAGGCCAAGCCGGCGCATGCTGGCAAGCGACTGCGTGGCAAAGGCTTCATTAAGTTCGACGGCGCCGAGGTCACCGACGCTGAGGCCGCTCCGCTTAAGCACTTTTTGGGTGGCGGGAACAGGCCCGATGCCCATGATCTCGGGTTCGCAGCCGGCCGAGGCGCCGTCGATGATGCGTGCGCGCGGGACCAGGCCCAGGCGTTCGATGGCGGCTTCGGAGGCCACGATGATGGCTGAGGCGCCGTCGTTCAGGGTGGAGGAGTTACCGGCGGTGACCACCGAACCGCCCGCAACCACGGGGCGCAGGCTGGCGAGGACGTCCAGGGTGGTGCCCGCGCGGGGCCCCTCGTCGGTGTCCACCACGGTTTCGGACTTCCGGGTTTTAACGGTCACGGGGACGATCTCGTCCGCGAACCGTCCGGCGGCGATGGCTGCGAGGGAACGTTCGTGGGACCGGACCGCAAAGGCATCCGCGTCCTCGCGGGAGATACCGTCCACCCGGGCCACTTCCTCGGCCGTCTCCGGCATGGAGTAAGTCATCTTGCCGTCGCGGGACAGCTCCCCCTTGGTGAAGAGCGGGTTGGCGAACCGCCAGCCGATGGACGTATCGAAGATCTGGCCGGGCTTGGCGAAAGCGGTGGCGGGCTTTTCCTGGACCCAGGGCGCCCGGCTCATGGACTCCACACCGCCGGCGATCACCACGTCCGCAGCACCTGACTTGATCATGTGGCTGGCCTGGATGATGGCGCTCAGCCCTGACGCACACAGCCGGTTGACCGTAATCCCGGGGATGTGGAGGGGTAGTCCTGCCAGCAGGGTGGCCATCCGGGCCACGTTGCGGTTTTCCTCGCCGGCGCCGTTGGCGTTTCCGAGGATGACTTCCTCAATGCTGTCCGGATCAAGTCCGGCGCGGGAAACGGCCTCACGGACCACCAGCGCGGCCAGGTCATCCGGGCGGACCGCGGAAAGCGCTCCGCCATAACGGCCTACAGGCGTCCGGACGCCACCAACAAGAAATGCCTCAACCATCAGAACAAGTCCTTTTCGCCAGTGAAATCGGCCGGGCTCGATTCAGTGACCGACCGTTCGTTCTATAAAGATTGTATGCCCTGCCGGCGGGACAGCTGCCTAGCGGGGCGCGTGGAGGCCGTCGAACGCGATGGAGATGACGTCGTCGGCCAGCTTTTGGGGGGAGAGGGAGCCGCCCGGTTTGTACCATTCCACGATCGAGTTGATGGTGCCGAACAGCAGGCGCGTCACGGTGCGCGGGTCGATGTCCTGCCGCAGCGATCCTTCCTCGCGGGCCGCGGAGATGAGTTCCGCCACCTCGTGGTCGAAGGCGCGGCGGCGTTCCAGCGCGTCGCGTTCAATTTCGGTGTTGCCGCGCAGGCGCAGGAGCAGCGTGACAAACGGCAGACGCTCCACCAGCACTGCCACGGTCTGCCGCAGCACGAACTCCAGCCGGGAATCGGCCGCGCCGGACGTAGCTTCGGGCTGTTCAAGGATGGCCTCGAGGCCGCCGAGCGCATGATCCAGCGCCAGCTTGAGGAGGTCGCCCTTGGACGGCACATGATGGTAGATGGCCGACTTGGAGATGCCCAGGTTCTCGGCCAGGATGCCCATGGAGGTGGCGTCGTAGCCGTGCCGGTTGAAGACGTCGACGGCGATGCGCAGCACGGACTGCTGGTCATAGCCGGGGCGGCCGCGCTTCGTGGCGGCAGGGCTGGCTGTATCAGTGGTGCTGGGCATGGTGCCTAGTTTCTCATGACGGTGAGTCTCATGAACGGTCGGTCAGGCGGCGCGGCGGGAAGGCCGCGCCGCCTGGGGCGCTTACGGCTTGGGCCGCATGTCGTAGATCCGGCGCAGCTTTCCGTTGGACCGCTCCAGCGAGCCGGGATCCACCACGTCCACCGTGCACGAAGAACCCACGTGGATCTTGATTTGCTCCTGCAGGGCGCGGGCCGCCGTCGAACTCTGCTCAATGGTGACCGTTTCGCGGCGCTCAATCCGAACGGTCAGCCGGTCCATGCGCTGGCCCTCGGGGCGGGTGAGTTCCAACTGGAAGTGCGGGCTGAGCTCGGGGATCCGCAGTGCGATTTCCTCGATCTGGGACGGGAAGACGTTCACGCCGCGCAGGATGATCATGTCGTCGCTCCGGCCGGTGATGCGTCCCATCCGGCGGTGCGCGGGCCGGGCAGTGCCGGGGAGCAGCCGGGTGAGGTCCTTGGTGCGGTAACGGATCACCGGCAGGGCTTCCTTGGTGAGCGAGGTGAAGACGAGTTCGCCGTGTTCGCCGTCGCGCAGCACGTTTTCCTTGCCCACCTCGGGCTTGAAGGGATCGATGATTTCCGGACGGAAATGGTCTTCCCAGATGTGGCAGCCGTCCTGCGTCTCCACCGCTTCGCCGGCGACGCCCGGGCCCATGACCTCGGACAGACCGTAGATGTCGCAGGCCTTGATGTTCATGGTGACTTCGAGTTCGTGCCGCATCTCCTCGGTCCAGGGTTCGGCGCCCAGAACGGCGAACTTCAGGGACGTGGAGGCGGGATCGATCCCCATTTTCGCCATGGCGTCGGCGATGGTCAGGAGATAGGTGGGCGTGGCCAGGATGGCGTCGGGCTTGAAGTCCTGGATGAGCTGGATCTGGCGTTCGGTCTGGCCGCCGGAGATGGGGATGACGGTGCAGCCCAGCGCCTCGGCGCCGGCGTGGGCGCCCATGCCGCCGGTGAACAGGCCGTAGCCATAGGCGTTGTGCACCTTCATGCCGGGGCGGATGCCGGACGCGCGGAAGCTGCGGGCCACCAGTTTTGCCCAGTCGGCGAGGTCCTGCTTGGTGTAGCCGACGACGGTGGGCCGGCCCGTGGTGCCGGAGCTGGCGTGCACGCGGGCTACTTCGGACTGCGGGACGGCGAACATGCCGAACGGGTATTCCTCGCGCAGGTCGTCCTTGGTGGTGAAGGGGAAGTTGCCCAAGTCGCTGAGTTCGCGCAGGTCGTTCGGGTGGATGCCGGCGGCGTCGAACTTGCGCTTGTACAGCGGCACGCGGTCGTAGGCGTAGGCAACGGTGTGCTGCAGGCGGCTCAGCTGGAGTGCTTCGAGCTCGTCGCGGGAGATGGTCTCTTCGTAGTCCAGGACGGCGTCGTTGCCCGTTGCGGTTGCCTGGGAGGTGGGGGATTCGGGGGCATGGAGGGTCATGGTTTCCTACTTCTTGGGGATGGTTCGGCTGCGGCCGCGGAACTCGGCTATGAGTTCGCCTGGCTGACCGGCGTCAAGCGGGGACTGGTGCTGCGCAGCGTCCGCGGCGAAGATCTGGATGTCGTACAGGCCGCTGCGCCCTGCACTCGACCGGCGGTCCGCCACGGCGGTGATCACTTGGC
The DNA here is from genome assembly GCF_056680215.1 of Arthrobacter sp. BF1. Taxonomy (NCBI): domain Bacteria; kingdom Bacillati; phylum Actinomycetota; class Actinomycetes; order Micrococcales; family Micrococcaceae; genus Arthrobacter; species Arthrobacter sp. BF1. The sequence goes on along the minus strand of NZ_CM155271.1, from coordinate 3,781,434 downwards.
CGCGGTAGGCCGGTTTGAGGAAGTTGATGTCCACGCCCGCGGCCACCGTGATGCTGCCTTCGTCGCCGGGGCCCGGGTTCACGGGGTTGCAGGCGAGGGCGAAGGCGGTATCGGCGAAGGCGAAGATCATTCCGCCGTGGGCCATGCCGAAGCCGTTGAGCATTTCCTGCCGGAGGGTCATGCGGATGGTGGCGTGGCCGTCGGTGAGGGCAAGGACTTCAATGCCCATCCATTCGGAGGCGTAGTCATTTTCCAGGATGGGGTGGGTTACCCCGGAGAGAGCTGCTTCAGTCATGCGTCATTGCCTCCAGCTTTATTTACCGAATGTTCATTAGGTAATCCCAAAAGGGGTGCCGGTGTCAAGAGTGCAGTGCACCCGTTAGTGTTTCCGTTTCCTCAAGAGGTTAGTGATGCGCAGGGTGCAGAGCCGCTGGCCTGCGGCGTTGGTGATCAGGACCTCGTGGGTGGTCAGCGTGCCGCCGAGGTGGATGGGTGTGGCCGTGATGGTGATCAGGCCTTCGCGCGCGGAACGGTGGTGCGTGGCGGACACGTCAACGCCCACCGCGGTCTTGCCCATGGTGCTCGCGTGGATGACGGCCGCCCAGGAACCCACGGCCTCGCCCACGGCAAGGGAGGCCCCGCCGTGGAGGAGCCCGAACGACTGCCTGTTGCCCTCGACGGGCATGGTGGCCACCACCCGCTCCACCGATTCCTCGATGATTTTGACGCCCATCTTCTCGTCGAGCTCGCCGAGGGTGATTTTCCAGAGTTCGTGTTCGGAAAGTTCCGGCGCTGCGTGGGGGCTGTCCTGGGCTGGGGCGTTCATGGGTTCTCCTTGGTGCGGCATTGATCTTTCAGTGTGCAGCACAGATCATTCATGTACTGTAGTTATATTACCGAACGGACGGTCAGTAATGATCTGGCCGGTTACCGTTTGTCCCCCTTTTTGGAAGGACCCGTCAACGATGACCACCACTGCAACTGCTGAAGCCCCCGTGAATACCGTCGAGACCGTTCCCAGTTTCGTGCGGGATTCGTGGTGGACGCCCGACGCCGATTCCGCCGCTTCCGCTGTCCCCGTGCGGGATGCGAGCACCGGCGAAGTGCTGGCCAGGGTGAGCGCGGACGGCCTGGACCTGGCCGCCGTCGTGGAGTACGGCCGGACCACCGGCCAGGCGGAACTGGGCAAGCTGACGTTCCACCAGCGCGCCCTCAAGCTCAAGGAGCTGGCCCAGTACCTGAACGCCCGGCGTGAGCACTTCTACACGTTCTCGGCGCAGTCCGGTGCCACCAAGATCGATTCGATGATCGACATCGACGGCGGCATCGGCGTGCTGTTCACGTTTGGCTCCAAGGGCCGGCGCGAACTGCCCAACTCGCAGGTAGTGGTGGACGGGCCCATGGAGGTGCTGTCCAAGGACGGCTCCTTCGCGGGCGAACACATCTACACCCGCATTCCGGGCGTGGCCGTGCAGATCAACGCGTTCAACTTCCCTGTCTGGGGCATGCTGGAAAAGCTCGCCCCCGCCTTCATCGCCGGCGTCCCCACCATCGTCAAGCCCGCCACCCCCACCGGCTACGTCGCCGCTGCCGTGGTGAAGGCGATCATCGAATCCAACATCCTGCCCGCGGGCTCGCTGCAGCTCATTTCCGGTTCGGTCCGGGGCCTGCTGGACGTGCTGGACTACCGCGACCTGGTGGCCTTCACCGGTTCCGCCTCCACCGCCCTGGCCCTGAAGTCGCACCCCAACGTGGTGGAGGGCGGCGTCCGGTTCACCTCGGAAACTGACTCCCTCAACGCCGCCATCCTGGGCCCGGATGCGGTGGAGGGCACGCCGGAGTTCGACGCCTTCGTCAAGTCCGTGGTCACCGAGATGACCGTCAAGGCGGGCCAGAAGTGCACGTCCATCCGCCGCGCCATCGTCCCGCAGGAACTGGTTTCTGCGGTGACCGCCGCCGTCGGCAAGCGCATCCAGGAGCGCGTTGTCCTCGGTGACCCGCGCGCCGAGGGTGTCACCATGGGCGCCCTGGCGTCCCTGGAGCAGCTCGCCGACGTCCGCGCCGCCGTGCAGTCCATGCTCGACGCCGGCGGTGAGCTTGCGTACGGAACCCTCGATTCGCCGTCGGTCACCGCCGCGGACGGAACCACTGGCGTAGTGGAGAACGGTGCCTTTATGTCACCCGTTGTCCTGGGCTGGAGTGACCCGGAGGCGGAGGCGATCCACTCGCTGGAGGCGTTCGGTCCCGTCGCGTCGGTGATCGGTTACAAGGACCTTCCCGACGCCGTCCGCCTCGCCGCCCGGGGTGGCGGCTCCCTGGTGGCCACGGTCTGCACGAACGATCCGTCCGTGGCCCAGGAACTGGTCACCGGCATCGCCGCCCACCACGGCCGCGTCCTGATGCTCAACCGCGAGGACGCCCGCAGCTCCACCGGCCACGGCTCCCCGGTCCCGCACCTGGTTCACGGCGGCCCCGGGCGGGCCGGCGGCGGCGAGGAACTGGGTGGCATTCGCTCGGTCATGCACCACATGCAGCGCACCGCCATCCAGGGCTCGCCCAACATGCTGACCGCCGTCACGGGTGTCTGGCACACCGGGGCGGACCGCAACTTCACCCTCGAGACCGAGGGTCAGCACCCGTTCCGCAAGCCGCTGGCCACGCTGCACATCGGCGATGCCATCCGCTCCGACCTTCGCGAGGTGACCCTCGAGGAAATCACCAAATTCGCCAACTCCACCGGAGACACCTTCTACGCCCACACCAACCAGGCCGCGGCCGAGGCAAATCCGTTCTTCCCCGGCATCGTGGCGCACGGCTACCTGCTCCTCGCGTGGGGCGCCGGGCTGTTCGTGGAGCCGGCACCGGGCCCGGTCCTGGCCAACTACGGGCTCGAGAACCTCAGGTTCATCACGCCCGTGGCGGCCGGTGATTCCATCCGCGTGACCCTGACGGCCAAGAAGATCACGCCGCGCGAAACCGACGAGTACGGCGAGGTGGCCTGGGATGCGGTGCTGACCAACCAGAACGACGAGATCGTGGCTACCTACGACGTCCTGACCCTCGTGGAAAAGGGCTGAACAAAAAAGCCCGCGTCACTTGCCCCCATCCCTTATCGGCCCATATACTGAACGAACGGTCGGTAAATAATTGAGCGCCTTTGATAGGCCTTTTGCTAGAGGAGCAACCATGGCAGTGCAGAATCTGCAGTCAGTGACCGCTGAACTGTCCCCGCAAGAGCTGGAAGCCGTTGCCCTGCGCGATGCCGAGGGCCAGGCAAACTTTGACCGCGTGATCGCCGACGATTCCCGGATCGAACCCAAGGACTGGATGCCGGCGGCGTACCGCAAGACCCTCCTGCGCCAGATCTCCCAGCACGCGCACTCGGAAATCATCGGCATGCAGCCGGAAGCCAACTGGATTTCGCGCGCCCCCAGCCTCAAGCGCAAGGCCATCCTGATGGCCAAGGTCCAGGACGAGGCCGGCCACGGGCTGTACCTGTACTCCGCCGCCGAGACGCTGGGCCAGTCCCGCGACGAGATGATGGACGCGCTGATCGCCGGCAAGGCGCGCTACTCGTCCATCTTCAACTACCCGGCACGGACCTGGGCGGACATGGGTGCCATCGGCTGGATGGTGGACGGCGCCGCCATCTGTAACCAGGTGCCGCTCTGCCGCGCCTCTTTCGGCCCCTACGGCCGCGCCATGGTCCGGGTCTGCAAGGAAGAGTCCTTCCACCAGCGCCAGGGTTTCGAGATCCTGCTGGAACTCTCGCACGGCACGCCCGAGCAGAAGCAGATGGCCCAGGACGCCGTGAACCGCTGGTACGCCCCGGCGCTGATGATGTTCGGCCCGCCGGATGACGATTCGCCCAACTCCAAGCAGTCCATGGCCTGGAACATCAAGCGCTTCAGCAACGACGAGCTCCGCAACCGCTTCGTCGGCATGATGATGGAGCAGGTCAAGGTCCTGGAGCTCACCCTGCCGGACAAGGACATCCGCTTCAACGAGGAAACGAAGAAGTGGGAGCACGGGCCGCTCGACTGGGACGAGTTCCACGAGGTCCTCGCCGGCCGCGGACCCTGCAACTCCCAGCGGCTTGAGCGCCGCCGGGAGGCGCACGACGACGGCGCCTGGGTCCGCGAGGCAGCCGCCGCTTACGCGGCAAAACAGCAGGCAAAACAGTCAATGGAGACGAAGGAATACGCAGCATGAGCCCCCACGGCAACCCGGAAGTTCCGGCCTCCTCGGCCACCGAAATCAACCGCAGCGCGGAAAAAGTCAGTCCCGTAGTTGAGCCTGTTGAAACCCGCAGCGCCTGGGGCCTGTGGGAGGTCTTCGTCCGGTCCAGCCGCGGCCTGAGCCACGTCCACGCCGGCTCCCTGCACGCGCCGGACGCCGCCATGGCCCTGCGCAACGCCCGCGACCTCTACACCCGCCGCAACGAGGGTGTGTCCATCTGGGTGGTCCCCGCAGACGCGATTGCGGCCAGCGATCCGGACTCCAAGGGCTCGTTCTTCGAGTCCCCGCAGGGCAAGGACTACCGGCACGCCACCTACTACACCAAGAGCGAAGGGGTGAAGCACCTGTGAGCAGCGCTGAAACATCAACTGGCCACGGTGACATCTCCACCGGTGTAGCAGGCGGCGACAGCAACGCCAGCGCCACCCGGATCACCCCCGGCAACGCCCTCCGCCCGGAGGACATTGCCTTGGAAGTCCGCACCGGCCTGGCCAAGCCCACCGAGGACGTGGCGGAGTATGCGCTGCGCCTGGGCGACGACGCCCTGATCCTGGCCCAGCGCCTGGGCCATTGGATCTCCCGCGCACCGGAACTGGAAGAGGACATCGCCCTGGGCAACATCGCCCTGGACCAGTTGGGCCACGCCCGCAGCTTCCTCACCTACGCCGGCGGCGCCCTGGGGGAAAACGGCACGCCCAAATCCGAGGACGATCTGGCCTACTTCCGCCGGGAGCACGAGTTCCGCTCCGCCCACATTTTTGAACAGCCCAACGGCGACTTCGCGGCCACCATCGCGCGCCAGTTCGTGGTCAGCTACTACCAGTTCGAGCTCTACCGCCGGCTCACCGGGTCCACGGACGCCACGCTGGCCGCCATCGCGGCCAAGGCCGTGAAGGAAGTGGATTACCACCGGGACCACAGCGCCCAGTGGGTCCTTCGCCTGGCCGGCGGCACGGACGAGTCACGGAAAAGGATGATCCACGGCCTGCACGTGGTGTGGCCCTACGTGAACGAGCTGTTCGAGGACGACGACCTGGTGACCCGCCTCGCGGAGTCCGGTGCCGCCGTCGCGCCTTCCAACATCAAAGCGGACTTTGACCGCCTGACCGGGGAAATCCTGGCCGAAGCCGAGCTCGACGTGCCGGACGTTCCGCCGGCACCGGGCGGCGGACGCAACGGCAAGCACTCGGAGCACCTGGGCTACGTCCTCGCGGAGATGCAGGTGCTGGCCCGCGAGCATCCCGGCGCCAGCTGGTGACCGTCATGGCCACGCACGTAGATCAGAGGCAGAAGGCCTGGGACATCGCCGCAACAGTATGCGACCCCGAGATCCCGGTGCTCACCATCGCGGACCTGGGCATCCTGCGGGACGTTCAATTCGAGGGCGACGCCGTCCGCGTCATCATCACGCCCACATACTCGGGCTGCCCGGCCATGGACGCCATCCGCGACGACCTGAAAACGGCGTTCGCCAAGGAAGGATACGCCAGTGTCGAGGTGGATCTGGTGCTCGCCCCGGCCTGGACCACCGACTGGATGACCGAGGCCGGCAAGGCCAAGCTGGAGGAGTACGGCATCGCGCCGCCCACCGGCATGTCCGATGCCGCCCGGCACGCCGGTCCCATCCGCCTGACCATGGCCGTCAAATGCCCGCAGTGCTCCTCCCTGAAAACCAAGGAACTCACCCGCTTCGGTTCCACCTCCTGCAAGGCGCTCTATGTCTGCCAGGACTGCAAGGAACCGTTCGACTACTTCAAAGTCCTGTAAGGAAACCCCATGCCTGTTGTCCGCCAGACCGCCGCCGAATCGGCGCAGGCCACCGGCCGCCGTCGTCCGTCCTTCCACACGCTCGCCGTCAAGGAGGTGCGCCGGCTCACCGAGGACGCCATCGAAGTCTCCTTCCATGTTCCGGCCGACCTCGCCGGCCAGTTCGATTACCTGCCCGGCCAGTACGTTGCGCTTCGCACCAAACTGCCCAATGAGGACGGCGAACTGCAGGAGGTGCGCCGCAGCTACTCCATCTGCGCCGAGCCGCGCAGCTTCGAGGACGGCAGCAGCGAGATCCGCGTCGCCGTGAAGAAGGACCTCGGCGGGCTGTTCTCCACCTGGGCCAACGCCGAGCTGAAGGCCGGGGACACCCTGGACGTCATGAGCCCCATGGGCGCTTTTGTGTCCAAGCACGGCCGGGACGGCCAGGCCGTGGAGCAGAACCGGATGAACTCCATGAACCACCCGGAGGAACTGGCCGGGGAAATCGCGTCGACCGGTGAGGCCAGCTTCGTGGCCATCGCCGCGGGTTCCGGCATTACCCCGGTGATCGCCATCGCCCGCACACTGCTGGCGGCCAACCCGGCGAGCCGGTTCGACCTGATCTACGCCAACAAGGCCGCCATGGATGTGATGTTCCTGGAGGAGCTCGCGGACCTGAAGGACAAGTACCCGCAGCGCCTCGCCATCCACCACGTGCTGTCCCGCGAGCAGCGGATCGCGCCGCTGCTCAGCGGCCGGATCGACGCCGAAAAGCTCCAGCAGCTGCTGGGCACCGCCATCCACGCCGACGATGTGGATGAGTGGTTCCTGTGCGGCCCGTTCGAGCTGGTGCAGCTGTGCCGGGACACCCTGACAGAGCGCGGTGTCAGCCCGGACAACGTCCGGTTTGAGCTGTTCTCCTCCGGAAAGCCGGACCGCCCGGAAGGCCACGCCGGCCGGCCGGTGCTGGTGGACGAGTCCAAGGAAACGTACAAGATCACGTTCAAGCTGGACGGCCTGCAGGGCGAGGTGGCCAGCCCCACGCACGCCCGCGAATCCATCCTGAACGCCGCGCTGCGGGTCCGCCCGGACGTGCCGTTCGCGTGTGCCGGGGGAGTGTGCGGCACCTGCCGCGCCAAGGTGGTTACCGGCAGCGTGACCATGGATGAGAATTACGCGCTGGAGCAGGACGAGCTGGACAAGGGCTACGTCCTGACCTGCCAGAGCCACCCCACCAGCAAGGAAGTCATGGTCGACTTCGACGTCTAAGCATTACCTATTAAGGAGCCCCATGATCTCCCTTTCCATCGCCAACAACATCGCCGAAGTGGTCCTGGACGCGCCGCACAAGCTTAACTCGCTCGACGAGCAGGCACTCGCGGAGCTGTCCCAGGCGTACGACGACGCCGCTGCCGCCGCCGCACGCGGTGAGGTGCGGGCGCTGCTGCTCCGGGGAGAGGGCCGCGCCTTCTGCGCGGGCCGCGACATCCAGAACGTGACGCCCGAAAGCGACGACGCCGAGGCGTACCTGGCGGGTCTGGTGCAGCCGCTGCTGAAGAAGATGAGCGCGTTCCCGGCGCCCACGTTCGCCGCGGCCCAGGGCGCGTGCCTCGGCGTGGGGCTGGGCCTGCTGCTGGCCACCGACGTGGTCTACGTGGCGGAGAATGCGAAGTTCGGCTCGCCCTTTGCCAAGCTCGGGGCCACGCTGGATTCCGGCGGGCACTGGTACTTCACCGAGCGGCTGGGCATGCACCGGACGCTGGACCTGATCTACACCGCGGAGCTGATTTCCGGGGCCGAGGCTGTGGCACAGGGGATGTTCAGCCGCGCCATGCCGGCGGATGAACTCCTGCCGGGCACGCGGGAAATCGTGACGCGTGTGGCCTCGGGGGCCACGGGTGCGTTCACCGCGAGCAAGGAGCTCGTGGCGCACATCCGCGACCAGCGGCTGGGCCTGTGGGACGCCATGGCCGAAGAAAACGCCGAGCAGGCGCGGCTGTGCAAGAGCGAGGACTACGCCGAAGGCTTCCGCGCCTTCCAGGAAAAGCGGACCCCGGTGTTCAACGGCTCGGTGGCGCGCTAGCGAAAAGTTTTGGCTGTGTTCCACGACACATCCATGTATCATCTTGGTAACTGAACGTTCGATCAGTAAATCTTGACACTCATTATTGGCAGCATTGCTGCCCCCAGCCATGGAGTTCCAATGACCGCAACTTCACACGTCGATTCAGAGTTGGGCCCCAGCAGCAAGCACGAGGAACGCAAAGTCCTCGCGGGGACCCTCGTGGGCACCACCATCGAGTGGTACGACTTCTTCATCTTCGCCCAACTGACAGCCACTCTGCTGTCCCCGCTGTTCCTTGCCCCGCTGAACGACTCCAACCCAGGCCTTGCACAGATCCTGTCCTTTGCCCTGATCGGCATCAGCTTCCTGTTCCGCCCGCTCGGCGCCATCGTCGCCGGCCACCTGGGTGACCGCCTGGGCCGGAAAGCCATGCTGGTCTTCACCCTGATCATGATGGGCGCCGCCACGGCGCTGATCGGCATGCTGCCGACCTACGCCCAGATCGGCTTCTGGGCTCCCGTCCTGCTGATCCTGCTCCGCGTTATCCAGGGCTTCTCGGCGGGCGGTGAATGGGGCGGTGCGGCCCTGATGGCCGTCGAGCACGCTCCGAAGAGCAAGCGCGGCCTGTTCGGCGCCTACCCGCAGATCGGTGTTCCGGTCGGCATGATCCTCGCCACCGGCCTGCTGTACTTCCTCAACACGTCCATGTCCAAGGAAGACTTCGCCTCGTGGGGCTGGCGTGTGCCGTTCCTGCTCTCGATCGTGCTGATCGTGGTGGGCTACCTGATCCGCCGGGCGGTCGCCGAGAGCCCCGTCTTCAAGGAGATGCAGGACCGCAAGGAAGCGAGCAAGGCGCCGCTGGGCGAGCTCATCCGGAAGCACAAAAAGGCTGTCCTGTTCTCCACCATGATCTTCATCGGCAACAACGCCGCGGGCTACCTCCTGATCGCGTTCTTCATCTCCTACGCCACCAAGTCACTGAAGATGCCGGTGGCGCAGATCCTGCTGGCCACTACCCTGGCTTCCTTCGGATGGCTGATTTTCACGCTCGTGGGAGGCTGGCTTTCCGACAAGATCGGCCGGGTCAAGACCTTCCTGATCGGCTACGCAATCGTCTTCGCCTGGATGATCCCGATGTTCGCCCTGATCGACACCAAGGACATCGTGCTCTACGGCGTGGCGCTGTTCGTCCTGACCGTCGGCCTGGGCCTGTCCTACGGCCCGATGTCCGCCATGTACGCCGAAATGTTCCCGGCCAACGTCCGCTACTCGGGCATCTCCATCGGCTACGCATTCGGTGCGATCCTGGGCGGGGCGTTCGCCGCCACCATCGCGGAGGCGCTGCTGCAGAGCACCAAATGGACCGGATCCATTGGCATCTACATCATGATCCTCTGTGTCATTTCGTCTGTTGGTGTTGTGCTCGCCAAGGAGACAAAAGGCCGCCCGCTGGGTGTCAGCCACCACTGATAGCCTGTGGCCGGCCGGGGGGGGGGTAGGCGCCTACGGCACCCATCCCCGCCGGCCGGCTCAAGGTTCAGTCAAGAATCCGGCAGGCCGGCCTGTGCACGCCTGAGTGCCGGTTCTTAGCCGGTAGATTTGTCTCGGTTTCGGTCCCCCCAACGAAACCGTGGAAGCCCCCGCGCTCGAGTTCATCTCGCGTGGGGGCTTCCAGTCAAAGAGCGTCGGACGGCGGCGCGGGAAACCGCGGCATGGGATAGGTTCGGTCCATGAACCTGATCCGGTGGCGTGAGGGGCTGTGGGCCCTGCTGGTGCTCGTCGCGTCGGTGCTCATGGCATGCGGGCTGGCCGACGTGTTCACGTTCCTCATCGAACCTCCCACCTATGCGGTGGGGCACCGGCTGGTGCTGTTCGGATCCCTCGCCTTCGCTGGTGCCGCAGTGTGGTCCTGGCTGCGGCAGGCACCGCGATGGGTATCGGTGCTTATGGGACTGCCCGCGGTGGTGGTTGGCGGATTTGCCCTGCAGTTTGAGGATGGCGGCTGGGGTGTTCTGACCGGGTTCTTCCTGATTCCCGCGGCGCTGATCGCCATGCTGGTGGAGCTGCTGAACCCATACGACGCGCGCCAGCGGCTTTACCAACAGCATTAGCGGAACGGCCCCGTTCCCGCACTGGCAGTGCGGGAACGGGGCCGTTCGTGCGGACAGAACCGCGTGGATGGTCAGCGCTGGACGTTGCCACCCAGCGGAGGAATCGTTCCGGGCTCGTGCTCCTCGCGCCGCTCGGCCGCACTTCGGATCTCACCTTCAGTGGTGCCGTCGGATTCGCCTTCGACGTCCACCAGGCCGTTGGTCTGGTCAAAGGGTTTCCCCGGCGCGCGATCCGTGCCGACGGCTGCGGAGCCCGACATGACTCTAGTGCCTGTCTCGACGCCGCCCGCCGCCGTCGTGCTGGAAACCGAATCGGTGGGGACATGATGGATCGGTGTGGACTCGACTGTCAGCGGCTCCACCGGAGGGGTCACCGTGACATCACGGGTCTCGTCTGCGTCCTTGTTACTGCCAGCCTTCATGGCTGCGGCAGCGCCCGCAACTGCAGCCACTCCGGCCGCTGCTGCCACCTTGCCTGAAATGCCAGCCTTGCCCGAGTCGCCGCGTGATGCCCCGGCATCCTCGACTCCCGGCGTGCCGACGGAAGCGCCCGCATTGACTGATTCGCGCCAGGCGCCGCTGGCATAGCCTGCATCCTCAATGAACTCCTTGAACCGCTGCAGGTCAGCTTCGGCCTGGCGGTCAACGACGTGCAGCTTGTCGCCGATCTTTTCGACGATGCCCTCGGGATCGTATTCGAGTGTGAGCCGCAGCGAGGTCTGTCCACCGCCGACGTCCTCGAATTCCACTGCGCCGGCATTGGTGGCACCTTCAGTGGCAGCCCAGGCAACCTTGCGGTCGGGGATCTGTTCCAGGACCTTCGCAGTCCACTGCCTGCGGACTCCGGCGATTTCCGCCACCCATTCCAGCCGGTCATCGCTGGTCTGCGTCACGCTCTTTACCCCGCCCATGAAGTGGGGGAATTCTTCGAACTGCGTCCACTGGTTGTAAGCGGTGCTCACCGGCACGTTTACCAGAATGCGCTTTTCCACCTTCGTGCTCATAACATCTCCTTCGAGAGTAGAACCGGACTGATGAAGGACGTAATCAATTCATCAGTATGCTTAGCATATCGTCCGGGTCAACCTCGAGGTCAACCCCGGATGGAAGATGGACGCGAAAGATGCCGCCCCAGAAGACTGACTCTCTGTGCTGGCGAATTGAAAGCGCAACCAATCGTTGCACATGTGGGAACGGTGCCCTATAGTCATGTGCAACAAAAGGTTGCTAATAGTCAGGAGAGCAAGATGGAATACGGCAGCATCGAACGGGAGGTCCACATCGAGGCCACGCCCGAGGTGGTGTACCAGGTCATCACCACGCCTGAGCACCTGCGGGAGTGGTGGCCGGATGATGCGGAGCTTGAACCTGTGCCCGGGGCGACAGGGGTCATCACGTTTGGCGACAGGTCCGCGCCGGGGGCAAAGATCGTCACTCTCACGGTGGTGGAAGCCAGCCCGGCCCGCCGGTTCTCCTTCCGGTGGGTGTACGGCGACGGTGAGACTGCGACGTCCTCCAACTCGCTTCTCGTGACCTTTGACCTGATCCCGTCGGAGGCGGGCACACTGCTGCGTTTTACCGAGACAGGGTTCCGAGAGAAGGGCTGGGAGTCGGCCGTGCTCGAGGGGAATTACCGGGATCATGTCCGCGGCTGGGACTACTTCCTGCCCCGACTCGTTGCCTATGTCGCCCGGCTGGTAGCGGCGCCATGAGCGTCACCGTCGACGACGAGCTCTGGTCGGCGGTGGGGGATTCGACCCGGCGACGGATGCTCGACCTGCTGCTGACAGACGGCGGCGGCACAGCAACCACGCTGAGTAGGCAGCTGCCGGTCACGCGGCAGGCGGTCGCCAAACACCTTGGTGTACTCCACCGCGTCGGAATGGTCCACGTCACGAGTTCGGGACGGGAGCGCATCTACGAGGTGAGCCAGGCCCAGCTCGCCCGAGCGGTCGCGCAACTGTCGTTGGTCGGGGCCACGTGGGACGCCAGACTGCAGCGCATCAAGGGCATCGCAGAAGCAATCCAGCACAGTCGTGAAGGCTGACCCCTCCCGGGACGGTCAGGGTGTTGTGGGCTCGCCGGTCTGGGGCGGTGCCGGGAGGGCCCGCCGTCGGATTTGGGCGGCTCCGTCACCGGTGAGTTCGTCGGTTGCTGCTGCCCTGCCGGCGATTGTTGAGATGAGTGCGGATGCGCTGCCGATCACTTCGGGGCCGGTGCCGTAGCTCCAGCCAGTGTCGTGTGCGGAGAAGGCGAGCCCGTCGAGCAGGCCGGGCTTGAGCGAGCGCCGGGCCCGCGGGGTAGTGAGCTGCTCCAGGACGATGTTGGCGCTCTGAGGGTTGATGGTGTGGCGGATACCGAGAGGGCGGTAGATGTCTTCGGCGTGGATTACCAAGTGACACAGCGGAGCTTCGGGCGGAGCGCCAGGAATGCCGAAACGGCCCTCTTTCGTGGCGCGAAGGGCGTCCAGTATTTGTCCATTCGGCCGGGTGTCTCCGGTCGCCCACCGGTCAGCCATCTTGTCGAACTTGAATCCTGCGGCCGCCATTTTGCTAAAGAAGCGCGGCACCGACAGGTGGTAGGGCATGAGGAGATGAACGACGACGTCCCGCACGCGCCAGCCGGCGCACAGGCTGGCGGCGTTCCACTGCTCGTTCTCCAGCTCCTCCAGTACGTCGAGCAGGCGGGTCCGTTCGGTATCGATCAAAGCATCGATTTCATTCATGTCATGCCCTCCTGGATCCGGCAGCACCGCTTCGTGTTCCGGCCGCTGAGCTTCGGCCAGAGTACGTCAGTTGCGGGTCGAGGCCCAGCATTCCGCCGACAGATGCTGTCCCGGAAACCACAGGTCAGAGCAAAGGTAAGCACATCTACGGTCCCGAAGGCGTCTTCGCGAGCTGAAGTTAGTGAATGCAGGAAGCGGCCCGCCGGCTGATGCCGGCGGGCCGCTATAGGCGGGTTCCTACTAACACGCGGGTTCGAATGCTGGGCGGACCTGCTACATGATGCCGGTCGGCACCAGCAGGGCCCAGGCCAGGGCGGGGGCTACCAGCACCACGCCGCCGGCGTACATCATCAGCTGCTTGTAGACGCGCTGCCGGTCGTCAGCGCGGGCGTTGGCAACCACCAGTGCACCGTCGGTGGAGAACGGGGAGACGTCCACCACCGTGGCGGCGATGGCGAGGGCGGCAACGGTTCCGGAGGCACTGAGGGTACTGGTGGCGAGCAGCGGGCCGGCCAGGGGGATGAACGCGGTGAGCAGCGCGGTGGAGGATGCGAAGGCCGAGCCGACGCCGATGACGTAGCAGAGGACCAGGGCGATGAGCAGGGGTGCGCCCAGTGCGAGGGCCTGCTCGGCGAGGGTGTCGATGACGCCTACGTGCTGGAGCAGCGAAACGTAGGTGATCATGCCGGCCACGAGCAGGACGGTGGACCAGGAGATGCCGCCGATGAAGGTCTGGTGTTCCTTGATGTTCACGAATGCCAGCAGGAGGCCGGCGGCGAGGGCCACAAAGCCGATCGGCATGTGGAAGCCCAGGGTGCACACCAGCATGACGGCGATCAGGGCCAGGGTGAGGATCTGCTGGCCGTGGGGACGGCCGGTGCGGGAGGTGTCAACGTCGGCGTGCTGGCCGCCTTTGCCGTCGCGCAGCTTCCCCAGGAGGGCGAACAGGGCCACGGTGAGGGCGGACAGGATGAGGTTCAGGGCGAAGCTGGCCGCGAAGAGCGAGCCCTGGTCGATGGCGAAGCCGTTCTTTACCGAGATGTCGTGGACCAGCACGCCGGCTACGGACAGCGGGGAGAAGCCGCCGGCATGGGCGCCGTTGATGATGAACGCGCCCATCAGGACGGGGTGGATGCGGGACTCGTAGGCGAAGCCGATGGCAGCGGGTGCCAGCAGCGCGACGGCGGCCGGGGAGAAGGTGCCCAGCGACGTCAAGGCGGCGGCGATCAGGAAGAACACCCAGGGAAGCAGCATCGTCTTGCCGCGGACGAGGCGCACACAGGTCTGGACGATGATATTGATGGTGCCGTTCCGCTGCGCCATGCTGAAGAAGTACGTGACGCCGATGATCGTCAGGACGATGCTGGCGGGGAACTCATCGAGGATCTGCTTGTCGCTCATGCCGAGCATGAAGTACCCGACGCCGAAAGAGGCCACCAGGCCCATCACCCCGATGTTCAGCGGCCATTTTGTGGCGACGACGAACATCACGACGAGGATGACCAGGGGGATGATCTGGGTGGCGGTCATGGTCGGCTCCGATTCCGGGGTGGCTGCCGGGTTGAAGATGGCACCCCCGAAGACGAGGGCCACCAGACCCAGGATCGCGGTCGCGGCTACCGCTATCAGCAGGATACGGCGGCGGCGGCCGGGACGCTTGGCAGGGACTTTCCGGATATCGCGCTCTGCTTCGGAAGCAGGCTCGTAAATAGTTTTAGTCATGATCTTGGCTCCTCATTGAGTGGCTGATGCTAGTGAGGCTTCGACGGCGTTGCCGAGGGCCTCGGGGAGGTGGATGACAGTGGTGGCGATGGTGCGGGCAGTCCGGTCGACGCCGACCACCAGGGACCCGTCGCGGTCCTCGCTCCAGGTCTCGATCACCCCTGCGGGAGTGCGTAGCCGCAGCGTGGTCCGCGGGGTGTCGCCGGTGATGCTGCTGAGTACGGTGCCCGGTGTCCGTGCGGCGAGAGTCAGGGCGATGCTCCCGGTGATGGCGAGGGCCGGGTGGGGCTTGCCCATCGAGAGCATCATGACGTTGACGTCGCTGTCCGCGTCCGGCTGGGCGGGGGAGGCGACGATCGCGAGTTTGGGGATGGCGCGGGCGGCAGCGGCAATGGTTGGTGCCAGCCCCATCCGTACGGCTGCCTGGCGGCGGATGTACTCCAGCGTTTCCAGCTGCAGTTCCACCCCGGCTGCCCAGCTGTCGTACCGGGCGGGGTCAAGGCCGAGCTCATCAGCGCGGACGATCACTACCGGCGCTCCGGCGTCGACCATTGATACAGTCCAGCGCGTCCCGCCTGCGGTTATCGTGTCGGTGGCGGCGCCGGTGGGCAGCAGATTCCCAGTGGTCTTGCCGGCCGGGTCCTGAAAGCCGAGTCCCACCCGGTAGCCCGGAAACGCAACCCCGGGCATCTGCGCGTCAGGAACGATGGGCAGGGCCCCTGCGGGAGTGGCCACGCGCTGGATGATGATCTGGCCGGTGTTCGTGTTGCGGGTGACGATCCGTGTGACGTCTCCGCGGGGGACCACCCACCCCTTTTCAATCGCGTAAAGTCCCACCACCGCGGAGCAGTTCCCGCAATTGCTGCCCCAGTCCACCGCGGCCTCTTCGATGCCGACCTGGGCGAAGGTGAACTCGACGTCGACACCCGCATCGGCCGGTCGCCGAAGGATCATGGCTTTGCTGGTGGTCGACGTTGCCCCGCCGACACCATCAATCTGCCTGTGGTCGGGACTTCCGAACAGCCGGGGAAGCAGCTCGTCCAGGCTGGTGCGGGTCTGGTCCAGGTGCTCCGTTTCGAAGACCCAGCACTTGCTGGTGCCTCCGCGCATCCATTCAGCTTCTATCTTCATTGTCTTTCCCACATCTCTCGGGCCGCGCATTCGGTTCAGGGGCCTGATAAGAGAATGAGCCGGATCACATATGAAGACAATGTTCAATATGTGAGGGACTATGTAGGTGTGCTTCAATCACTGTGGATTCACCGCTAGAGAGCGGCCAGCCGGTCGATTCACGGCACCAGATGCCCCTGCTGGCACGCCGATCTGCGCGCAACTGCATAGAATGAACCAATAGAACAGAAGGGTTAAGTTTTGCTTCACGATGAGAGCCAAGAATTATTCGACATCCGCCGCCTGGCCCTGCTGGTTGAGGTCGTGGAGCAGGGCTCCATCACCGCTGCGGCTGATTTGATGATGTACACGCCGTCGGCCGTTTCCCAGCAGCTGCGGAAGCTGGAGCAGGAAGTGGGGCAGCCCCTGCTCAACCGCCGCTCCCGGGGGGTAGTGCCCACCGAGGCCGGGCAGGTGCTGGCCGGGCACGCCCGCAGGATCATCGGTCAGATGCGGGCAGCTCAATCTGACCTGGACCAGATCGCCGGCCTCAGGCGCGGTTCCCTGACCGTGGGTACGTTTCCCACCCTCGCCGGATCATTTTTGCCCGTTGTCATCCGGGCCTTCAAGAAGCGGTACCCGGCAATTGGCCTCTCGGTGCGCAGCGCGCGCTTTGACGAACTGGTGTCAGACCTCCAGTCCGGCGTCACCGGACTGTGCCTGCTCTGGGACTATCCCTGGAATAGGTTCCACGACGACTCCATCCGGGTAACAGAAGTCTTCCAGGAGAGCACAGTAATCCTCGTAGCCCGCGGGCATCCGCTTGCTGACCGGGATGAGGTGAAGATGGAGGAGCTGCGGAAGGAGTCCTGGATAGTTCGCGCGGAGGCCCACCCGGTGGTTGAGGTCCTGCAGCGCTCGGCGCACGACGCCGGATTCGAGCCGACGATCGGCTTCCTGGCCAACGACTACCAGGAGGCCCAGGCCATGGTCAGCGTCGGCATGGGCGTGGCCATGGTGCCCAAAACCGCAGTGGCCCTCCAGCACCCCGACGTGCGGGTCATCAGTCTCGGTGCTGCGGCCCCCATGCGGCGCGTATTGCTGGCCCAGCGCCAGGACAAGGTCTATGCCCCGGCAGAGGTCGCCTTCCACTCCACTCTCCTGGAAATCGCCCGGGAGCACGTGGGCGACTACCTCTAGGGAGAGCTGCGACGGGTCATGAGGCGACGATCCGTTGGACAGCTTCACGGACAGTGCTGACCGGCATGGGCTTGAGGGAGAGCGCCCGGTGGATGGTCAGGCCTTCAATCAAGGCGTCAAGCATTAAGGCCGTATCTGGCTCGAAGTGGCGTTCGAGGGCCCTGCGGCTGCGCGCCATCCAGCCGTTGGTGATGGTGCGGATCTCGGGCCGGCGGGCCGCAAGCGAATACAACTCGTACGTCGCCACCATCGCTTCACGCCGGTTCAGCACGGTGCCGGTGATGAGTCCGACGATCGCCTCCACCGCCTCCACTGGGGTCCGGGCCTGCATCATCGCCTGATCGAAGGCATCGGCGGCGTGTTCGGCCAGCCGGGTGAAGGCGGCCTCCAGCAATTCGTCCATGCCGGCAAAGTGGTAGGTCATGGAGCCCAAGGGAACCTCCGCGGCCGCGGCAACACGCCGGTGGGAGGTCCCGGCAACGCCGTGCTCGGCGATTACTGCCAGAGCTACATCGATGAGCCGTTCCCTGCGGTCCGGATCGTGCCGGCGCTGGCGGTGCGGTGGTGCAGTGCCGGTAACGGCATCGGCCGACGGCGTCATGCCGGGTCGATCGGATCGGTCTCGTTGAGGTGCCGAACCACGCGGGCGGGGTTGCCCACCACCACGACGTTCGCCGGGCCTCCGCTGACCGTGTGGGATCCGAGTCTCGGGGTATTCCTTTGCTCACCCGGTAGTCCGGCGCCGTCCTCGGTAGCCGAGACCTGAAAAAAGTCGGCCTTCTGGAAGAGCCGGCGGCCCCTCGCCGGGTGCGACGGCGCTAACCCGCACCTTGTGGGGCGCGTAGCCCCCGGCCGGGTTTTGCGTAAAGGCAACGACGGCGGCCGTGGACACGCTGTAGGCGATGTGCGCTGGTGCCGGATACGGGCCCCAGTGGGAGGCGGTGTTCACGATCCGGCCGGTGACGACGGCCGGACTCACCTTGCCGCTGCGTGTGGGGGTGCTGGCTTTGGTGCGTATGCACTGCGTGAACCGGCCGCAGCATGAATGTCAGACCCTCCCACTAGCCTGAAAGTATCCGGCGGCGGGCAGGTCGGAAGTGGTTTCTCGGAGGAGGTGCGGTATGGAAGTTCAGGCGTTCGTCACCGATGACGAGACATGGGTTCCTGCCGTCGCATTCACGGAGCGCTGGGATTCGCTCCTGACCGGCACGGTCAGCTTCCCGCTTCCCTCTTTCCTGACGGCCGACGAAGCGCTGGAGGTGGCGGGGGCCGCCGACCGGCTCATCGCTTGGGGAACCGCCGTGAAGTACGGCGCCCTGGCCCGGGTCGAAGAAGCGGTCGGCGAAGATGCTCCACCGCGGCAAGAGGCCCAGCCGGTACGGTTTGGCGGGGAAGAAGCCCGTGCGCTGGCCGTGGCCGAAGTGTCCACTGCCTGTGCCCTCTCGGAGGGCACTGCCGCACGCTCATTGAGAGATGCAGCGGATCTGGCGACGTCCCAATGGGAAGTCCTGGAAGCGCTTGAGGCGGGCAAAATTTCCGACGCGCACGCCCGGATCATCCTCGACCAGGCCCGTTCCCTTCCTCCCGAGCAGGCCGAAAAATTTGCATCAGCGGCCCTGCAGCGCACGCGGACGCGGCAGGGGCGCCGCCGCACACCGTCCGAATTGCGCGCCTGCATGGGGCGGCTGCGCGAGGACCTCCACCCCGAAAGCCTCACGGCCCGCAAAGAGTCTGCGCAGCGGGAGCGCGGTGTATGGTTTTCCGCCGAGCCTGACGGAATGTGCACGCTGTCCGCGTATCTCACGGCGGACGTCGGGATGGCGATCTACAACGGACTCGATCGCGATGCGCGGCAGGCCAGTGCGCGGGCTGCAGAGCTCAGAAGCCTTCCAGGGCACGGCACGGCTGAATCCCGCGCCGCTTCCGGGGTTGGCGGTGCTTCCGATTCCGGCTCCACTTCCGATTCCGGCACATTGTCAGAGCTTCGCGCTGATGCCCTGGCGTACCGTCTTTTTGGTGGCTCTGACGAGCTCTTTGGTGGATCTGACGGGGAGGAATCCGGAGCATTCCGTGCCGAAGTCATCGTGACCATTCCCGTCAATAGTGTTCTCGGCGGCCAGGACATTGAAATGGCTGAGCTTGAAGGCTACGGTCCCCTCGATGCTGCCACGGCGCGGCGCTTGGCGGCCCTAGCTCCCACATGGCAGCGGCTATTGACCGACTTCACCACGGGCCAGGCCCTGGGCGTTGGCCGAGCGGCCTACCGTCCGCCGAAGGCTCTGCGCCGGTATCTGTATTCTCGTGACGGCACCTGCCGATTCCCCGGATGCATGCGTCGGGCCACCGCCTGCGAACCCGATCACACCATCGAGTGGCAGGACGGCGGTACTACCGACGCCGGCAACCTGGCAATGCTTTGCCGACGCCACCATGCGCTGAAGTCCATCGGCGCCTGGAGCTATAGACAGTCGTCACCCACGGGGGATCTCGAGTGGTGTTCACCGCTAGGCCGGGAATATTCCACCGAGCCAGCGGACGTCGGCAAGGTTGTTTATCCGCTCCAGCAGCCAGAGCCGCCGCCGCCGTTCTAGGCATACCCCGTTTGATACCTCAGTCCAGCGCGTAGATCTGGCCTGTCTGGATGCCTTCCACCGACTTCACATAGGCGCGGCCAACGGTATCGTTGGGCACCTGCGAGAATCCGGGAAAGCCTGGCCGAGGACCTTGGCCGCGACCACCTCGAGCCGGGCCCCAACGCTCTTGCCGAGAAGCACGCCGTGATCGGCGAAGTCCGCGGCCGCGGCCCGCCAGCAGATGCCGGGGGGCCAGTCTCGGTGCTGCAGCGCCCATGCGGCGCGTGTTGCTGGCCCAACGCGAGGACAAGGTTTACGCCCTACCTCAGGCGAAATACGGCGGGCCGGCACGTCGGCGATGCCGTTTCACTCCTCCGCTCAGGCGTGCCGGGGAGCACCGCTGGATTCGCGCGGGATGAGGGTGGGCATGGCCCGGCGGATGCGCGGTTCCTGGCCCGGGTTGACGATGAGCTCAACGGCGGTGGCGGCAATCTGGTCCAGCGGGACGCGGACGGAGGAGAGCGGGGTGGGGAGCCGGGCCGAGAGGGGAGTGTCGTTGTATCCGACCAAGGCAAGGTCTTTTCCAACCGTGATGCCGGAGCGGTGAGCAGATGCCATGATGCCCATGGCGATGTTGTCATTGGCGGCAAATATGGCCGTGGGACGTTTTCCGGCGTTTTTGGCCAGCAGATATTCCCCTGCTGTGTACCCGTTTTCGATGCCATAGCCCGCGGCGATAAGCCAGTCTTCCCGCGTGCTCAGGCCAGCTTCGTCCATGGCTTTCCGGGCGCCGGCCAGCCGGGCGAGACCGGAGGACGTGAAGGAGGGGCCGGTGACGACGGCGATGTCCCGGTGGCCGAGGTCAACGAGGTGGCGGACGGCCAGGTAGCCGCCTACTTCGTCGTCTCCAAGTGCCGAAGGGCTTTCTCCGTCTGTTCTCAACACTAGGACGTGGGCGACGCCGCGTTTGCGCAGAAGCCGCGGAAGCTCGTCGTCGAGCCGTGCCGTGGCGAGGATGAGTCCGTCCACATTGCGGTCCAGGAGTGTTTCAGCCGCCCTCCGTTCGTCGTCGGGATCATCCCCGCTGGTGGCCACCATCGCGAAATAGCCACGGGCAGCAGCTGCTCGCTCAAGTTCCTCGAACATCAGTGCCATGACGGTGTCACTCAGGCGAGGCACGAGAACGCCAAGAGTGCGCGTTTCGCCCCGGCGAAGGCTGGAAGCGAAGGAATTCCGCCGGTAGCCGAGCTCCTCGGCTACCTTCCTAACATGGGCTGCGGCAGCCGAACGAGAGGCTGTGCCCCGCTCGTCCAATGCCCGGCTCGCGGTGGAAACGCTCACGCCGCTGGCGGCGGCGACATCCCTGAGGGTGACGCTTGGGGCTGCGGCCTGCGGTTCCATACCAAAACTCCTGTTCGGGACTGTCCTAGAAGACACTCTATTTCCTCCATCTTAGAAACCGGCCCTTGACAGTGAGCTGGACCACGCCGCAGAATGAAAACGTTCCCGCAAACGTTCTCACATTCTAGCGGGGCTACGATCTAGATAACAGAGGAAGCTCTCATGACCATCGATCTTCGCGGGCTCGTTCCCGCACCTGTAACGCCGTTCAACCGTGATGGCAGTGTCGACGTCGACGCTATCCACCGCCTCGGCGGCTGGCTGGCCAGCGTCGAAGGCGTCAAGGGCCTTGTGGTCCTGGGCCACGCCGGCGAGGGAACGTTCCTGACCCAGGACGAGCAGGCTCTCGTCATCCGTGAATTCAAGAACGCCGTCAACGGCGAGATCCCGATCATTGCCGGCATCACCGGCGAGGGAAACATGGTGGCCGCCCTTGAGGCCAAGCGCGCGGTCGAGGCCGGCGCCGAGGCCGGCCTCGTCTACCCCTCCCACGGCTGGCTGCGCTTCGGCTACCAGAAGGGCGCGCCGCAGACCCGCTACAAGGAAATCTACGAAACCTCCGGCCTGCCGCTGATCCTCTTCCAGTACCCCGACGCCACCAAGGCCACCTACGATCTGGAAACCCAGCTTGAGATTGCCGGCCAGGAGGGCGTGTTCGCCACAAAGAACGGTGTCCGAAACATGAAGCGCTGGGACACGGAAATCCCTGTCCTGCGGGCCACGTACCCGGAGCTGCAGATCCTCACCTGCCACGATGAGTACCTGCTGCACACCATGTTCGACGTCGACGGCGCACTCGTCGGCTACGGCGGACTCGCCCCCGAGCCCCTGGTGGAGCTCATCGCCGCCGGCAAGGCCAAGGACTACGCCGCCGCCCGCGCCATTCACGACCGCCTCCTGCCGGTAACCAAAAACGTTTACCACCGCGGATCGCACATGGAAGGCACCGTCGCCCTCAAGGAAGGCCTCGTGGCCCGCGGCATCCTCGAGCACGCCACCGTCCGTCCGCCGCTGCTCCCGCTTGCTGAAGGCGCCGGCGCTGAGATCGCATTGGCTCTCAAGTCCGCCAACCTGGGAAGCGTCACCGTTTCTGCCTGATCCTCGGATCCCAGTGGATGGCGGGGTAGAACGACCCGCCATCCACTCCAAACTTTTATCTCTCCCACTCTTGGTCAATGAGGACCCCAGCACCGCTGCTGGAGAAGGAGGACTCGCAATGCGCGAGCCGAACAACACCGCAACAATGGCCAGCGGCCCCGAAGCTGCCCGCATCAACGCGCAGCTCGTGGCCAGGCTCGAACGGCTCCCGGTCACCCGACGGCTGAGCCTCATCCGCATCATCATTGGCTCGGCCACCTTTTTCGATGCGTACACCGTCCTGGCGATCGCGTTTGCGATGCCCCAACTGGTGACCGAATGGCACCTGAGCGCGGGCGAGATAGGAATGATCCTCTCCGCCGGCTATGTCGGCCAGATCTTCGGTTCGCTCTTCTTCGGGCACCTGGCCGAGAGGATCGGGCGGCTGCCTGTCCTGCTCATCACCATCCTGCTGTTCGTGTCCATGGACATCGGCTGCCTGTTCGCCTGGGGTGCCTGGTCCATGATCGTCCTCCGCTTCCTTCAGGGCATCGGCACCGGCGGCGAAGTGCCCGTGGCCAGCGCCTACATCAATGAGTTCATCGGCGCCAAGAAACGCGGACGCTTCTTCCTCCTCTACGAGGTGATCTTCCCCGTCGGCCTCATGTTCGCCGGGATCGCCGGCTACTTCCTGGTCCCGGTCTTCGGCTGGAAAGCCATGTTCATCGTCGGCCTCATCCCCGCGGTACTCACCATCCCGATGCGGGCACTGATGCCTGAGTCCCCCCGCTGGCTCGCCTCCACCGGCCGCGTGAAGAAAGCCGACGCCGTCGTCAGCATGCTCGAAAACGAAGCACTCAAAGCCGGTGCAACGCTTGCCGAGCCGATCGTGCGCCCGGTAGACCTGAAAGCCACAGCCCGCTCCGACTGGCGCGAACTCTTCAAAGGCATCTACCGCAAACGCACCTTCACCATCTGGTTCCTGTGGATCTGTGTGTACATGGTGAACAACGGCCTGATCACCTGGCTGCCCACGCTGTACAAACAGACCTTCAACCTCCCGCTGCAGACCAGCCTCGCCTACGGCTGGGTAACGTCCGCGGTCGGCGTTGTCGCCTCCATCCTCTGCGCCCTGCTGATCGACCGGGTAGGCCGCAAGCGCTGGTACACCGTGGCCTTCCTGGCTTCCACAGTCCCGCTCATCATCCTCACCGCGCTCGGGGCGGCATCCGCAACCCAGGTGGTCATCTTCGCGAGCGTGGCCTACGCGATCCTGCAGACCATCTCGTTCTCGCTGTACCTCTACTCCGCCGAGCTCTACCCGACCCGGCTCCGTGCCATCGGCACCGGCTTCGGCAGCGCATGGCTCCGGGCAGGTTCCGCCATTGGGCCGCTCCTCGTCGGATGGATCGTCGACAACTTCGGCATCAGCTACGTCTTCACGGTGTTCGCTGCGGTCGCCCTCATCGGAGGACTCATCACGGTTGTCTTCGCCATCGAAACAAAGGGCCGCGTCCTCGAAGAACTCTCCCCCTAATTGCCACACCACGCATAGCAGTCATGCAAAAGAGCGACCCGGCTCCAGTACAGGCCGGGTCGCTCTTTGCGAACCTGGGGCAAGTGAACGGCGCCGACTATGCTGCGGGGTGCCGCCCATTTTTCCCGAGCCCCGCGCGCCATGGACAACCCCAACCACCAGGCCTAAACTTGCTGCGCTGGGACCCCGACAATGGTGTTGGAAAGGGTTCGCGATGGGAAATCAGGAAGACGCCGCACTGGTGCGGCGCGGCTATGAAGCCTTCAACTCCGGCGACATAGAAACGCTTAAGGGCCTCTTCGCCCCTGATGCCGTCTGGCGCGTCGGCGGAAGCGGCGGCCTCGCGGGGGTCAAACAAGGGCCGGACGAGATCTTGGCGTATTTCGGTGAGCTGTTTTCGCGGTCAGGCGGGACGGCAAAAGCTGAACTTCAGGATGTCATCGCCGGTGAAAGCCACACGGTCGCCCTGCAAACTGCTCAGGCACAGCGGAGCGGCGAGTCCATGGAGCAGCGCGGCGTCATCGTCTTCACGCTCAGGGACGGGAAAGTCACCGAGGTCAATGAGTTTCAAGAGGACACGGCCAAGGCCGCCGACTTCTGGTCGTGACGCCAAAGGCGGGCAGATCAGCTATACACGGCCTTGCACAGTCAAAACTTGGTCAGCAAACCGAAAAGCTGCCACTGCATTTGGGTTCCCTTACATATTTTGGGGGAGCCCGCGTCGATAGCATGAGTTGACCGGACAAAGCCGTCCGGTCAGATCGACGCAGAAGGAAGCCCATGGCAGCCGTTACGGTGGACGACATCCTCGCGGACCTCCCTCTGGGTTTCGCAAGCCTCATCCTTCGGCCGTCCCCTGCCCGCTCTGCGATCGAACGGTTCCTGATAGTGGATGCGGATGATGAAACGTCCGACGGCGGCGCGGCCTTTGTCCTGCTGATCGGCGTCCGCGGCCGCTCGGCTTTGCCCGCGCTGCGGCGGCTCCTGAAGAACCCTCCGCCGGTGGTGGCTGTCAAGGGTAGGCGTGAAGAGCTCGCAGAAGCTGAAGAGCTGCTGCGCGACGCCGGCACGGGCCTGCTCCTGGTGGATCCGGGGGCTGACTGGGACCGGCTGCTGTCCATCGCCAAGGACCGCATCCAGCCGCGCAGCTACCAGAGCGAAGTGCTGACGCTGCTGGAAGAGGACCTGTTTGCCATCGCCCAGACCACCGCCAGGCTCACATCCAGCCACGTGCTCATCGAAGACGCCGCCAACAAGGTGCTGGCATACTCCACCGTTTCGAACGACATCGACGAGCTGCGCAAGGCCTCCATCCTGGCCCGGCGCGGTCCGCGCAAATACGAGCTGCTGCTGAAGGACCTCGGCGCTTACCGTGAACTGCACAGGACCCGGCTGCCGGTGCGGGTACCGGCCCGGCCCCAGGACGGGCTGCGGGAACGAGTGGCCATCACACTGTTCGCCGGGGACCGGATCATGGGCTACATCTGGCTGCAGGAAACCGGGGACGGCTTCGGCCCGGACGTTGATTATGTGCTGAAAGGATCTGCGGCACGGGCCTCAGCCGAGCTGATCCGTCACCGCAACCAGCAGTCTGTGCACATGCGCGAGGACCGCATTGTGCGGATCCTGTCAGGTTCGGCGGAAGCCGCGGCCAGTGCTCACAGCGAGAAGATCTCCGCTGAGCGCCCGGCCGCATTGATCCTGATCGGAATGCCCGATTCCGAAGCCCAAGCCGACGACGCAGCACTGAAACACGGCGAACTCGCTAACCTGGCGTCCATCCACGCGGCCGCCTACAAAGCGTCTGCCGTCGTGGGCCAGTTCAAAGGCGACACCGCCGTAATTGTCCCTGGCCTGCAATCAACCTCCGCGGAACCCGGGTTGCGGAGCCTGGCCGAGTCCATCGTCCGGGATGCCGGCAAGCACCTCGGCATCAGCCCGTTCGCAGCCGTCGGTCCAGTAGCCCCGGATCTTCTGTCCCTACACACAACCACCGGTATCACCGAAGCCCTGTTGAGGTGTGTGGGATCGTCTCCAGTCAGGGGCGTTGCCACGGTGGACGACTTCGAGGGAGAGATCCTCTTCCGCGAGGCGTTCCAGAATTTCACGTCCTCCACGTTCCGCCACCGCAGTCTTTCCGCCCTACTCCGGCAGGACGCAGAACTCGCGGAAACCCTGCACGCGTACTTCGAAGCGTCGCTCGATGCCGCCGAGTGCGCCAGCAGGATGGGGCTGCACAAGAACACCGTCTACTACCGGATCAGCAAGGCCTCCCGGGTGACCGGCCTGAACTTCGGCAACCCGCGAGACTCGCTGGTGGTCCTGCTCCACATCCAAGAATGGGCAAGCACACCTAAAGAACAACTGGGCAGGAAATGACCACAGCACTCAAAGCACCGCCGTTGGACGCAGTACTGGACGACATCGTCCGCAGCCACAGGCCACAGCGGGAAACCGGTTCTGTCCCGGCCAACATTCCCCTCCTGGCAGCGGTACCCTTCGACAGGTTCGGGATCGCCGTCGCCACCACTTCCGGTGAGATGTTCAGCTCCGGCGACGCCGACGTCCCGTTTTCAATCCAGAGCATCTCCAAGGTGTTCACGCTGGCAATGGCCCTTCAAGGCGACAGCTCCGGAACGCTGTGGTCCCGCGTGCTGCGCGAACCGTCCGGCACCTCGTTTAACTCCCTGGTTCAGCTGGAACTGGAGCACGGCATCCCGCGGAACCCCTTCATCAACGCCGGCGCCCTGGTGGTCACCGATCACCTAATGGAAGAAACGTTCGACGCCGCCACCCAGGTGTTGCGGTTCCTCACCGCCCAGGCGGCCAGCACCGGGCCCTTCATCGATGAGGCCGCCGCAGCCAGCGAGCTCGCGAGCAGCAGCCGCAACCTGGCCCTGGCGCACTTCCTGAAGGACTTCGGCAACCTGAAGCATCCCGCGGAATCAGTGGTGGAAAACTACGTCCGCCAATGCTCCATCATGATGTCCTGCGTGGAACTCGCCAAAGCCGGACTTTTCCTCGCCATGGACGGCCACGGATCGCTCGGAACCGTGGTGTCCCGCAGCGACGCGAAACGCATCGGCTCCATCATGTTGACCTGCGGGATGTACGACGCCGCCGGTGAGTTCGCCTACCGTGTGGGCCTTCCCGGAAAAAGCGGCGTGGGCGGCGGGATCCTGGTCATCGTTCCAGGTGAATGTGCCATTTGCGTCTGGAGCCCGCGGCTTGACGCCAAAGGAAACTCCCTTGCCGGCACCGCGGCTCTCGCCGACCTTTCCGACCGCACCGGCTGGTCCGTTTTCTGACCTGCCCGAGCTGCAAACCCCACAACTTCTTCCCAACCCAGCAGGATCTTCTCCGTATCGAAAGGATCAACCATGCCCATCAACCCCAATGACGAGGTTGTAGTGAACCAGGCCGATGGCGGCCACGCGCACGCCTCTGAATCGGCATTGCACGCGGAGGACAAGGGCTACCACAAGAACCTCAAACCGCGGCAGATCCAGATGATTGCCATCGGCGGCGCGATCGGCACCGGCCTGTTCCTCGGAGCCGGCGGCCGCCTCAACGCCGCCGGCCCGTCGCTGGTCATCGCCTACGCCGTCTGCGGCTTCTTCGCATTCCTCATCCTCCGGGCCCTGGGCGAACTGGTGCTGCACCGGCCCTCCTCGGGCTCGTTCGTCTCCTACGCCCGTGAATTCTTCGGCGAGAAAGCCGCGTTCGTCTCCGGCTGGTTCTACTGGATCAACTGGGCCACCACCACCATCGTGGACATCACCGCCGCCGCCCTGTACATGAACTTCTTCGGCCACTACATCCCCTGGATGGCAGCGGTCCCGCAGTGGGCCTGGGCCCTGACTGCCCTCCTCGTGGTCCTCGCCCTGAACCTCGTCTCGGTCAAGGTCTTCGGCGAACTCGAATTCTGGTTCGCCATCATCAAAGTGGCCGCGCTGGTGGTCTTCCTCGTGGTGGGCACCTACTTCGTCATCTTCGGCACCCCGGTGGACGGCCAGTCGGTGGGCCTGAGCCTGCTCTCGGACAACGGCGGCGTGTTCCCCAACGGCCTGCTCCCCATGATCATCCTGATGCAGGGCGTCCTGTTCGCCTACGCCTCCATCGAACTCGTGGGCACCGCCGCCGGCGAAACCGAAAACCCCGAAAAAATCATGCCCAAGGCCATCAACTCCGTGGTCTTCCGCATCGCCGTGTTCTACGTCGGCTCCGTCATCCTCCTCGCCCTGCTGCTGCCGTACACGTCCTACGAGAAGGGCGTGAGCCCGTTCGTGACGTTCTTCGGCTCCATCGGCATCCAGGGCGTGGACGTCATCATGAACCTCGTCGTCCTCACCGCCGCCCTCTCCTCCCTCAACGCCGGTCTCTACTCCACCGGACGCATCCTCCGCTCCATGTCAGTCAACGGCTCCGCCCCCAAATTCGCAGGCCGCATGAACAAAGCCGGCGTCCCCTACGGCGGCATCGCCATCACCGCCGGCGTCTCCCTTCTCGGCGTCCCCCTGAACTACCTCGTACCCGCCCAGGCCTTCGAAATCGTGCTCAACGTGGCATCCGTCGGCATCGTCATGACCTGGGCAACCATCGTCCTCTGCCAGATCCAGCTCCAACGCTGGGCCACCAAAGGCTGGCTCAAACGCCCCTCCTTCCGCATGTTCGGCGCCCCCTACACCGGCTACCTCTCCCTGCTCTTCCTCGCCGGCGTCCTGGTCATGGTCTTCATCGACTCACCCCTGACCATGCTCGTCACCGCCATCGCCTCCGTCCTCATGGTCTTCGGCTGGTACGCCTGCCGCCAGCGAATCCGAGAAATCGCCGAAACCCGCGAAGGCTTCACCGGAACCGCCCCCGTCGTCGCCAACCCGCCGGTGGAATCCTTCAGATAAACCCGCACCATCCGCTACGAACGCCAAACCAGTCCAAACAGCCAAAGAAAGCCCATGACAACGGAAACCGAAGCAATCCTGACCGCATCCCACACCCAGCCCGCCGCCGTCGGGAATTCCGAGCAAGACGCCCGGCAGGCAAGCCGTTCGGAGGTGCCCCATGCCGGGGCCGGCCAGGCACTAAAATCAGCCGGGCACGTGATAGTTGATTCGCTGGTGGCCCATGGTGTGGAGCGCACCTATGTGGTTCCCGGCGAGAGCTTCCTGGACGTCCTGGACGGGCTCCACAATTCAGGTATTGAAACCATCGTCTGCCGGCACGAGGGCGGCGCCGCCTACATGGCCGAGGCCGACGGCAAGATGCACCAGCGCCCGGGCATAGCGATGGTGACCCGGGGGCCCGGCGCGGCCAACGCACATGTGGGCCTGCACACCGCATGGCAGGACTCCACCCCCATGCTGCTGTTCGTCGGCCTGATCCCCTTCGCGCACCGGGACCGCGAGGCGTTCCAGGAGTTCGATATCAAGGCCTGGTTTGATACGGGGGCGAAACGGGTCATGGTCCTTGACCATGCCGAGCGGGCGTCCGAGATCGTGGCCGAGGCGATGTTTGCGGCCATGAGCGGGCGGCCAGGCCCGGTGGTGGTGGGCCTGCCGGAGGACATCATCCGGCAGCAGATTGACCCGGCGCTGCACCCCGCCATTCCGGTGGCGGCAGGCGGCTTAAGCGGCACCGACGCCGCCGCCCTGGAGGCTGCGCTGGCAGAATCCAGCAAGCCGCTCTTCGTCACCGGCGGCAACGACTGGACGCAGGCAGCAGCTGACCAGCTGACCGAATGGCTGGAACGGCACCATATCCCGGCTGCCGCTGAATGGCGGACGCAGGGAACGGTCTCCTTCGATTCCCCGTCCTACGTGGGCCCGATTGGCTACGGCCGCCCCCGCCCCACTTACGACCTGCTGGAGGAAACCGACCTGCTGGTGTTTGTGGGGACGGTGCCGGGCGACGTGATTACGGACGGATTCGTCTGCCGGCAGGATTGGAACAAAGAGAACTTCCTGGTCACAGCCGACCCCTCGCTCCGTGGCCGGTCGGGACCCGTTTCACGGCAGATCCTGGCCAAGCCCGAGGCCTTTGTCCGCGATCTTGTGGGGATCGACCTGCCGGCGAAGGAAGAGTGGAAAGTGTGGACGGACCGGATGCGGGGCGAGCAGGAGCGGTTCGCCGCACTGCCCGCCGCCGCACCGGCAGCTGGGCAGGCGAGGATGGACACGTTGATGGCAAACCTGGTGCCCAGGCTGCCGGAGGATGCACTGGTGACGTTCGGAGCGGGGGAGCACACCAACTGGGCCCACCGCTACTTCCCTACCCGCCGCTACGCCTCCATGATCAGTGCCCGCAACGGTTCCATGGGGTACTCGGTCCCTTCGGCCATCGCGGCATCGCTGGCCGAACCCCGGCGCCGCGTGGTCACCATCGCCGGGGACGGGGAGTTCCTCATGAACGGCCAGGAGCTGGCCACCGCGGCCCAGTACGGGGCCACGCCGCTGGTGATCGTTATGGACAACCAGGAATACGGCACCATCCGCACCCACCAGGAGCGGCACTACCCCGCACGCGTGTCCGGGACCCAGTTGAAGAATCCGGACTTCGGCCTGATGGCCCGGGCCTTCGGCGGTTTTGGGATCACTGTCACCGAGGACAAGGACGTTCCGGCCGCACTGGACGCCGCCCTGGCGGCCATCGACGAGGACTGCGTCTTCGCCCTGATCCATCTCATTGTGGAACAGCGCGTTAAGGCTTACTGAGCCAGGAGCTGACGGGACGCGGACGACGGCGGAACATCCCGCCGTCGTCCGCTGCTCTCTGACGCGGGCTGCCACGCCGAAATCGTAATGGTGGGGCACCTGCCCCGCTCCGGCACGGTCAGCAGCCGCAGGACCGGCGAATAAGGAGCTATGCGGGGAGAAGTTGGACCTTGCCATCTGGATGGTTGTCAGAGAGCGCTGCCTCGAACGCTGCTTCGGCACTCTGGTGATGGGCTGCCGGACAGTCGTGAGCTGAGGCCAGCTGAACTCCGATTCAGAGGTTCCGTCGAACGAGAGGACGGCAAGGGGCGGGCAGGTTTCTCTTGACAGCATTATTGACTAAACTCATAATTGAGGTTAGTCAGTAATTGCAGCACCATCAGGAGGGAGTCGGAGCCATGAGAGCGTTCGTCGTCAAAAAGTACAAAGGCCCGCTGCAGGAATGGAATGTTCCTGAGCCCACAGTGGGGGAGCAGGATGTGCTGGTGCAGGTGCAGGCCGCGGGCCTCAACATGCTCGACGAGAAGATCCGGGCCGGCCAGCTCAAGCAGATCCTGCCGTACCGACTTCCTTTGATCGCCGGAAACGATGTCGCGGGTACCGTCATCCGTGTCGGTTCCAGGGTGCGCGCGTTCAAGCCTGGCGATGAGGTTTACGCACGCCCCGGCCAGGACCGCATCGGCACGTTCGCCGAGCGAATCGCCATTGCCGAGGCCGATCTGGCGCTGAAACCGGCTTCAATCAGCATGGAGGAGGCGGCCTCGCTTCCCTTGGTCGCACTGACCGCGTGGCAGGCGCTTGTTGAGCGCGGCAACGTGGGGCCCGGCCAGAAGGTCCTCATCCACGCCGGCGCCGGGGGAGTCGGATCGATCGCCATCCAACTCGCCAAGCACCTCGGGGCGACCGTGGCGACCACAGCAAGTGCCTCCAACCTGGACTTCGTGCGCGAGCTCGGCGCAGACACCGTCATTGACTACCGCAGCCAAGACTTCGAACAGCTCCTGAGTGGCTGTGACCTGGTGCTGGACAGCCTCGGCGGCGAAAATCTAGAGAAGTCGCTGCGCGTGCTCAAGCCCGGCGGCAAAGCGATCGGCATTGCAGGGCCTCCGGACCCGGCATTTGCCCGCGAAGCCGGCCTGAATCCGGTGCTCCGCCTGGCCATCAGCGGCCTCAGCGCAGGTATACGCCGGCAGGCCCGGAAGATAGGCGTCAGTTACGAATTCCTGTTCATGCGCGCCAGTGGCGACCAGCTGCGCCAGATCACCGCACTGATCGACGACGGCGTGCTCCGCCCCGTCGTCGGCCGCGTTTTCCCTTTCGGCCGGACCATCGAGGCCCTCGAGGGCCTGGAAAAGGGCGGCATCCGTGGCAAGGCCGTCATCAGCCACCCCTGACCAGCCAACTTCACAGGAGAACCGTCATGAACGCGCACGAGTCCTTAGACGAACCCGTAGCTACGTCCTACGCCAAAGCGCCGTCCCGCCGGTTCAGCGCCGGCGGCGTCAGCTACGCCTACCGGGAGCTTGGCCCTAAGGGCGGCATCCCCGTCATCTTCTTCGTCCACCTCGCAGCCACCCTGGACAACTGGGATCCACGCATCATCGACGCCATCGCGAAGAACCACCATGTCATCACGTTCGACAACCAGGGTGTGGGCGCCGCGACCGGCCAGGTGCCCGACAGCATCGAGGCGATGGCCGACGACGCCTACGACTTCATCAAGGCGCTCGGATTCGGGAAAATCGACATCTTCTCCTTCTCCCTCGGCGGGATGGTCGCCCAGGCCCTGGTCCTTAAGCACCCAGGCCTCGTCCGCAAGCTCGTCCTCACCGGTACCGGACCCAAGGGCGGCAAGGGTATGGATAAGGTTGCCAGGACCACCTACTACGACATGCTCCGGGCCACCCTTACCAGGTCCGACCCCAAGGAATTCCTGTTCTTCAACCGCGACACCGCGGGCAAGCAAGCCGGTAAAGCATTCGTGAAGCGACTCGAGGAGCGAACCGCCGACCGCGACGCGCCGATCAGGGTCAAAGCGTTCCAGACCCAGCTGAAAGCGATCAAGAAGTGGGGGCGCGGGACGCCGGCTGACCTGTCGAAGATCACCCAGCCCACCCTGATCGCCAACGGGGACAACGATCGGATGGTGCCCTCGATCCTCTCCGAGGATCTGCACCGCCGCATCAGCGGCTCCGAACTGATCATCTACCCAGGCTCCGGCCACGGAGGTATCTTTCAGTTCCACGACAAGTTCGCCCCCATCGCGGCAGAGTTCCTCTCCCGCTGACGGAAAGAGTACCGGCAGCTCCATCTCGCCGAGACAAATCCGGGCTTCTGGCCGGCGGCCGTCGGCATCGAAACTGACATCCCCGTCGATCGGAAGATCGACGGCGTCGCGGAAGTCACCAGCACTTTCACGCCTCACTGATCCTCGGCTTCGCAGACAAGTCAGCCCGGGCGGCATTCTTCTAAAAGTGTCGAGGATACCCGCCCTCGTTTAATCGGGGATTGGTGGCGCCGCGGTCATGAGATCGTGTCATGACCACGGCGCCACGGGTGTTTTAGGCGTTCTTGGCGGTCAGCTGTGGGTATACGGCCTCGATGGGGGTGCTGAGTCCGGCCTTGAGCTGCACGGACGTGTCGTCGGCGAGGACCTCGTACTCACCGGCTTCGACCGCGTCCAATACGGTACGCACGAGATCGGCCGGGTCCGTCTTCGGCTCTGCGGTGTGTGCCGCCATCGCGGTGTCGACATAGCCGACGTGCACACCGACGACGTGGACGCCTGCGGGGGCGAGCTCGAGGCGCAGTGAGTTGGTGGCCGACCAGAGGGCGGCCTTGGTGGCGCTGTAGATACCGGCGACGGCGTACCAGCTCAGGGCGGAGTGGATGTTGATGATCGCAGACTCTTCCCTCGCTGACAGGATCGGAGCGAATGCCCGGGTGAGGAACAGTGGGCCGAGGAAGTTCGTCTCGACGTTGGTTCGGATTTCTTCAGTGGTGTGGGTGAGGATGCCGCTGCTGGCCACGGAGGCTCCGGCGTTGTTGATCAGTACCGTGACGTCCCCGGCGGCCTGGACTGCTGCCTGGATGGAGTCGGGGTCGGTGACATCGAGGGTGAGCGGGACGATGCGCTCGTCCTCCCAGGTGCGGGGGGTTCGGGCGCTGGCGTAGACCTTGCTGGCGCCGCGTGCGAGGGCGTCTTTGACGAAGTGGGTTCCGATGCCGCCGTTTGCTCCGGTGACGAGGACGACTGCTCCATTGAGTGAGGGCATTTTCATGGACTTTCTTCTGGTGAGGTTATCCGTACCGGATGGTGCGGATGGTTTGAGTGCGCCGACCTTCGGCTGGCCCGGGAGCGGCCGGGGCTGGCGTGTCTCGGGCACTACATCAGGCGTGTGCCATGGCCGGGTAGTCGGTGTAGCCGGCCGCGCCGCCGCCGTAGATGGTGGCCGGATCCAGTTCGTTCAGCGGGACGTTTGCGCGCAGCCGCTCGACGATATCGGGGTTGGCCAGCGCGAAACGGCCCAGCGGGGCAATGTCAGCAAGGCCCGCGTCGATATCCCCGGCGATCTGCTCGCGGGTTCGTCCGTAGCGGACCACGAGCACCGCCGTCGGCCATGCGTCCCTGAAAGAGCGCAGCAGCTCGTCGTCGCCGACGTGGTGCAGGTGCAGGTATGCCAGGTTCAGCGTGGCGAGCTCACCGACCAGATGCCGGTACTGGGCCCGCACGCTCTCGGTGTCGCCCTCGTTGATGCCGCCCAACGGCATGGCAGGGGAGAGGCGGATACCAACACGGTCCGCCCCGATCTCATCGGCGACGGCCCTGGCGACCTCGATCACGAACCGGGACCGATTTTCCACGGAGCCGCCGTAGGAGTCGTTGCGGTGGTTGGCGTTGGGGGAGAGGAACTGGTGCAGCAGGTATCCGTTCGCGCCGTGGATTTCGACTCCGTCGGCGCCGGCGGCGATGGCGGAAGCCGCGGCGTGCCGGAACTCGGCGATGGTGGCCCGGATGTCATTGACGCTCAGCTCGCGCGGGACCGGGGTCTTCTGCGGTCCGGTGGGGGTGAGCATGTCCTGGTCGGCGGAGATCGCCGAGGGTGCCACGGGCAGGCGGTGGTGCGGCGTGTTGTCGGGGTGGGACATCCGGCCCGCGTGCATCAGCTGGATGAACACGGCCCCACCACCGGCGTGCACCGCCTCGGTGACCTTTCGCCAGCCTTCGACGTGCTCGGGCGTGTAGATCCCCGGAGTGTTCATGTAGCCCTGTCCATCCTCCGACGGCTGCACCCCCTCCGTGATGATCAATCCAAGGGAGGCGCGCTGCGCGTAGTACTCGGCGGCGAGGTCGTTCAGCGTGCCATCCTGGTTGGCCCTCGTACGGGTCATTGGTGCCAGTGCGAGTCGGTGAGGGAGTTCCACCCGGCCGAGGGTGAACGGCTGCCAGAGAGAAGACAAGGTCATGGGAAAGGTTGTTCCTTTGATCGATCGGTCGTGGATATCACCGCTGCGCCGGCCCGAAGTGCATAGGCCGTGAGAGAATGAGCGAAGGCACTTTTGAGCCGCAAACAGTAGCGACTATGCTCATAACTGAGCGTAGTCAGATTCTATTCCCGAAGGAACACTCAATGTCAGTCGCCCCTCAGTCCGTCGGACGGCGCGAGCGGAACAAGCAGGACAAGCTCGACCGCATTACGGCCGCCGCGCGGGAGCTCTTCTCCGAGCATGGTGTCGATGACGTCACCACCCAGCAGATCGCAGATAAGGCTGACATCGGTACGGGGACTCTATTCCTGTACGCCAAAACCAAAGCCGAGTTGCTCCTGCTCGTGCAGAACTCCAGCTACAGCGACGCGCTCGTGGAGGGCAAAACGGCCGCCGAGGCAGTCCCCGATGTGTTCGAGGCAGTGATGGCGATCGTTCGCCCGGTCGTGGAGTGCAACCGCAAGCAGATTGACAACGGCCGAACCTACCTTCGAGAGATCGTGTTCGGCGACCCTGAGGAGCCCCACCACCGCGATGCCCTCGCCCTAACCGTTCAAACCGAGGAAGCGATTGCCGACGTCTTGCGGCGTGACCCGCGCATCGAGCCCAGGGACGCTGCAACGCTCGCACACATGGTCTCCGCGATCATGTTCCTCAGCATGGCGGCCACGATCAAGATCGCCAGCTCCGTTGACGAAATCCTCTCCGAGATCTCAGAGCAGGTCGCCGTTCTCTTGCAGACACGGGGAACGCTCCCAACAACGCAGTGAAGCTGCACCGATCCATGATGGCCGCTGGTGATCACCGGCCAACCCTGACATCCCTGAAATTCCGGGTGGCTTTTGGCATAGCTTGCCTGGCAGCCCGGTCCGGAACCTCCCCGGCCCCTGTTCAAACGTCGATAAAGCTAGCTGCCCGAGGCAACTCTTGGTCCAGGTTGCACAGGTCCACCTTGGGCGGCGCCGGAAGCAATGCGCCGTGCCGCGAAGCCCGTCAGGACCGCTACGGTGGCCGCCATGAGCAGCCCGGCCAGCAGGTAGACGCCGAACAGGGCCGACGCCGGGGTGGTTTCGTCAATGAACGGCGACGGGCAAGTGTCCACAGGATTCCCGCGGCCCAGGCGCCCGCGTTGACGGGAATCCAGAAGGCGGTCCGCACTCCTTGGCGCCGCAGGACCAACCATTGGAGTGCCGGGATGGAGAGCAGAAGCACAAAGCCGAGCACCACCGTTAGGACAATCACCCAGGGTGAGCCAAAGTCGATCCCGCCAGGCTGCTTGGGAGCATCCCAATGGACCAGGCTGCGGCTGCTCCTGCCGCGGTCGCGAGGATCCAGGGTGTCCTGGGTATTGCGTGCCCTAACCCGATGGACTGGCCGAATCCCAGCAAAACGCCTTCACACGCGCCGGCCAGAACCATGGCCGGATAGACCACACCAGCCGGCGCGGCAAGGAGGCTCAGGATGCCGCCCACCATCGCGGGAAGGGCAACCCTGCGGCTTCCGCCAGCGTCACCGACACAATCCAGCGGCGGAGGAACCGGTCCCTGACCACGATCAGCCCTCGCCGGCTGCCGCGGCGTCCAGCGGGAAACCTGATACCACGCTGATGTTCATGAGGGCACCTACGCCCATCCCCGGCATCGGATAGCCGCGCTAGCTGATGGCGGTGTCTGACCTGTGCAGAAGGCGGCCGATGAGCCAGCCAAGTAGGCGAACGCGCCCAGCAGGACCGGCGAATACGCTGTCGGAGAACCGGCCCATTTTCCACACCGCCCACCCGGCTCAATCCCAGCCTCCGGACGTAAACTGACCTCCGCACCATAAATCGCGGGACGGAACGTTTGGAGCCTGATGCTCTGGAAACTGCTTGTTGAATACCTGCGGCCGCACCGGCAGCTGCTGATCGCCGTCGTGATTTTCCAGCTGGCGCAGTCCATCGCGTCGCTGTACCTGCCCACGCTGAACGCGGACATCATTGACGAGGGCGTGGCCAAAGGCGACACCGGGGTCATCCTGAACCTGGGCGGTTTGATGCTGGGGATCACCCTGCTGCAGATCGTGTGCTCGGTAATTGCTGTGTACTTCGGGGCGAAGGCCGCGATGGGCGCCGGAAGGGACCTCCGCGGGGCTATTTTCCAAAGGGTCGGCGAGTTCTCGGAGCAGGAAGTCACGAAGTTCGGCGCGCCCAGCCTGATCACGCGCTCCACCAACGACGTCCAGCAGGTCCAGCAGCTGGTGCTGATGGGCGCCACCATGATGGTGGCCGCGCCCATGCTCGCCATCGGCGGCGTCATCATGGCGGTCCGGCAGGACGTGCAGCTGTCGTGGCTGATCGCCGTCGCCGTGCCCGCGCTCATGATCGGCGTGGGGCTGATCATCGTCCGCATGGTGCCGCTGTTCCGGAAGATGCAGAAGCGGATCGACACCGTGAACCGGGTGCTCCGCGAGCAGCTCACCGGCATCCGCGTGGTGCGCGCGTTCGTCCGCGAGGACATCGAGACCGCCCGCTTCGCCCAGGCCAACGAGGACGTCACGGACACCGCGCTGCGTGCCGGCCGGCTGATGGCGCTCGCGTTCCCCGTGGTGATGCTGGTGCTGAACGTCTCCAGCGTGGCCGTAATCTGGTTCGGCTCGTTCCGGATCGAGGACGGCTCCATGCAGGTGGGCACCCTCATCGCGTTCCTGAGCTACCTGATGCAGATCCTGATGTCCGTCATGATGGCCACGTTCATGGCGGTGATGATCCCGCGCGCCGCAGTCTCAGCGGACCGGATCGGTGAGGTGCTGAACACGGAATCGAGTGTGCGGCCGCCGCTGAATCCCGTCAGCTCCGCCGTGTCGCCGGACGGGCACCGGCGAGGGCAGCTGGAAATGCTCGACGTCGGATTTGCTTACCCGGGGGCCGACCAGCCCGTCCTCTCGGGGATCAGCTTCACCGCCAAGGCAGGGCAGACCACGGCGATCATCGGCAGCACCGGCGCCGGAAAGACCACCCTGGTGAACCTCATGCCGCGGCTGTTCGACGCCACCACCGGCTCGGTGATGATCGACGGCGTAGACGTGCGCGAGCTGCACCCGGATTTGCTCTGGGGGCACATCGGCCTGGTCCCGCAGAAGCCGTACCTGTTCAGCGGCACCGTGCGCAGCAACCTGCAGTACGGCAAACCGGACGCCACCGAAGACGAGCTCTGGAAAGCGCTGGAGATCGCCCAGGCCCGGGACTTCGTGGAGGAAATGGAAGGCGGGCTGGACGCGCCCATCAGCCAGGGCGGCACCAACGTTTCCGGCGGGCAGCGGCAGCGGCTGGCCATCGCCCGTGCGCTGGTGAAACGGCCCGAACTGTACATCTTCGACGACTCGTTCTCCTCCCTGGACACCGGCACCGACGCCCGGCTCCGCCAGGCGCTCAAGCGCAACACCGCCGGCGCCACGCTGGTGATCATCGCCCAGCGGGTGTCCAGCATCGTGGACGCGGACCAGATCCTGGTGCTCGACGACGGCAGGATCGTCGCGCGCGGCACGCACCGCAGGCTGCTGGAAACGTCCGAGACGTACCGCGAGATCGTCTCCTCCCAGCTCGCAGCGGAGGAGACGGTATGAGCCGCCAACCCTCTTCCGGAACCAGCGCCGGAACCGCACCCGCCCCGAAAACCGGTACTGCCGCCGTCGTACGCATTCCGCGTCCAGCGGGCGGACCGGGACGCGGCGGACCGTTCGGCGGGATGAACATCCCGGCGGAGAAGGCGATGAACTTCTGGCCGTCGGCCAGGCGGCTGCTGGGCACGCTGCGGCCGGAACGGGCGTGGCTGCTGCTGGTGCTGGTCATGGGGGTGGCCAGCGTGACGCTCTCGGTGATCGGGCCGCGGCTGCTGGGGGAGGGCACCAACCTGATTTTCGCCGGCGTGGTGTCCAGGCAACTGCCTGCCGGGGTGACCAAGGAGCAGCTGATCGCGCAGTTGCGGGCAGCGGGGGAGAACCAGAAGGCGGACATGCTCACGCCCATGGCGCTGACGCCGGGGCAGGGGATCGACTTCGCCGCGCTGGGCACTGTGCTGACGTGGGCGCTGGTGCTGTATGTGCTGGCATCGGCGTTTATGTGGGTGCAGGCGTATGTGCTGAACGGGGTGGTGCAGCGGACGGTGTTCGGGCTGCGGGAGGAGATCGAGGCGAAGATCCACCGGCTGCCGCTGCGCTATTTCGATTCGATCCAGCGCGGCGAGTTGCTGAGCCGGGTGACCAACGACGTGGACAACGTGTCCCAGAGCCTGCAGCAGTCCATCAGCCAGGCGGTCACGTCGGTGCTGACGGTGGCGGGTGTGCTGGTGATGATGGTGATCCTCTCACCCACGCTGGCGCTGATCGCGCTGGTGACCGTGCCGCTGACGCTGGGGATCACGGCGCTGATCGCCAAGCGCTCGCAGAAGCTGTTTGTGGCGCAGTGGAAGCACACGGGCGAGCTGAACGGGCAGATCGAGGAGACGTACACCGGGCATGCGCTGGTGAAGGTGTTCGGCCGGCAGCGTGAGGTGGAGGAGCAGTTCCGGCAGAAGAACGTGGAGCTGTACGACGCGAGTTTCGGCGCGCAGTTCATTTCCGGGCTGATCATGCCGGCCATGACGTTCATCGGGAACCTGGTGTACGTGGGGATCGCCGTGGTGGGCGGTCTCCAGGTGGCGTCCGGGTCCATGCAGTTGGGCGATGTGCAGGCGTTCATTCAGTACTCGCGGCAGTTCACCATGCCGCTGGCGCAGCTGGGGTCCATGGCGAATTTGCTGCAGTCCGGCGTGGCGTCCGCCGAGCGGGTGTTCTCGTTGTTGGATGAGGACGAGGAGTCTGCTGAGCCTGCTGCTTCTTCGGGTCCGGTGTTTGGGCGGGGACGGCTGGTGTTCGAGGACGTGTCGTTCTCGTATTCGCCTGACAAGCCGCTGATTTCCTCTTTGAGTCTCGTGGCGGAGCCGGGGCAGACGGTGGCGATCGTCGGGCCCACCGGGGCAGGCAAGACCACGCTGGTGAACCTGATGATGCGGTTCTACGAGCTGGATGCGGGGCGGATAACGCTCGACGGCGTGGACGTCACCTCGGTGCCGCGGCGCGAGCTGCGCTCCCGGCTGGGCATGGTGCTGCAGGACACGTGGCTGTTCGGCGGGACCATCCGGGACAACATCGCGTACGGGCGGCCCTCGGCTACCGAGGACGAGATCCTGGAGGCGGCGCGGGCGACGTACGTGGACCGGTTCGTGCGCTCGCTGCCTGAGGGGTATGACACGGTACTGGAGGATGAAGGTGGGAATGTGTCTGCGGGGGAGAAGCAGCTGCTGACGATTGCCCGGGCGTTCCTGGCCCGGCCGTCGGTGCTGATTCTGGACGAGGCGACTTCTTCAGTTGACACCCGGACCGAGGTGCTGGTGCAGAAGGCCATGCGGGCCTTGCGGTCCGACCGGACTTCTTTTGTCATCGCCCACCGGCTCTCCACCATCCGCGACGCCGACCTCATCCTGGTGATGGAGGCCGGCCAGATCGTGGAGCAGGGGACGCACGCTTCGCTGTTGGCGGCGGGCGGGGCCTATGCCCGGCTGTATGAGGCGCAGTTCGCGGCCCCTGTCGCGGAGGTTTAGGGAGCGGGCGCGGCCTCTTGAGGCCGCGCCCGCTGGAAAGTACCGCCACTGGATGGCAGATACGTCTCCTTATTTAGCCGATTCGTTGGCTGGAGAGCCTACGGCAGCCTTCACTGCAGCAACGAGAGAGTGGACGTCGGTCTCGGTGGTGTCCCACGAGCACATCCACCGGACTTCCCCGAGTGCCTGGTCCCAGTCATAGAAGCGGAAGGATTCCCGGACTTTCGCGGCTGCCCCGGTTGGAAGGACGGCAAAGACGCCATTGGACTGAGTTGGTTGCGTCAGCGAGACGCCGTTAATGGCCGAGATTCCTTTGCTGAGGCTTTGAGCCATCTCGTTGGCCTGACAGGCGGACCGCAGCCACAACCCATCAGTTAGCAGGGCTACGAGTTGCGCAGAGACGAAACGCATCTTTGAGGCCAGCTGCATGTTCATCTTGCGCAGGTAGCTCATGCCTGGGTCGGACTGTGAGCTGAGCCAGATAACGGCTTCGCCGAACAACAGCCCGTTTTTGGTGCCGCCAAAAGACAGGACGTCGACACCGACGTCGGTGGTGAATGCCCGCAAAGGAAGCCCAAGATGTGCTGCAGCGTTGGCCAGCCTTGCTCCGTCCAGGTGCAGTTTCATTCCCTTCGCATGGACGTGTTCAGCGATCCGTTGGATTTCTTCCGGCGTGTAGCAGGTGCCCAGTTCGGTGGTCTGGGTGATCGATACGACCAGCGGTTGCGCCCGATGCTCGTCTCCCCACCCCCAGGCTTCGGCGTCGATCAATTCCGGGGTGAGTTTGCCATCCGGTGTGGGGACAGGGAGGAGCTTTATTCCGCCAATCCGTTCCGGGGCGCCGTTTTCGTCGGTATTGATATGCGCTGTTGCTGCGCAGATGACAGCGCCCCAACGCGGGAGCAGGGCTTGCAGGGCAAGGACATTGGCCCCTGTTCCATTGAAGACCGGATATGCGGTAGCAGCTGCCCCGAAATGGGACTTGATGACAACTTGAAGCGCTGCTGTGTAGGCATCTTCGCCGTATGCGGTGACGTGGCCCCCGTTGGCTGCCTGAACTGCTTCGACGATTTCGGCGTGTGCCCCGGCGTAGTTATCCGAAGCGAAGCCCCGGTATGCCGGGTCGTGCAGGCGCCCCGCCAGTACCTGTGGGACGCCTGCTTTTGTATCAACGCTGACGCTCATGCCGGTGCACCCGCGAGGTGGCCGGCCTTGAGGGGCAAGCGCTGCCCGTTGATCTGTTCTGCCTCCAGATCGAAGATCCGCCGTACAGCGCCGGCGAGGACACTGACATCGGTGTAGCCCGGAAATTTCCGTTCCGGCTGGGCTGCGCGCATCCGGTCATCGACCAGAGCCTTGACGACGAAGACCAAGGCGGCTGAGTGCTGAGCGGAGTGGGGGCTTTCATTTCCTCCCTGCAGGTGCCGGAATCCGTCGGCCACGGCCAGGGTCCATGCCTCGGCAGCGGACTTGACGGCGGCATAGGCGGCGCCGCCCGCTGTCGGCGAGGATGCGGACTGTGCGGAAACGACGGCCAGGCGACCCGCAGGGGAGGCAGCCAAATCGTCGTAAAAAGCGCGGCTGGTGTTCCTCAGTGTGGTGAGGACGCTCGTGTGCAGGAAGTCCCAGTCTTCATCCGTCTGGCCTGTAATTCCGGTACCGCCCCGCCACCCTCCTACAAGATGGATAAGGCCGTCCACGGGACCCAGATCGTTCCGGACCGAGGTTGCCAAGTCCTCAACGGCTTGCAGGTCCGCGAGGTTGCAGACATAGCCCGTGACATTGTTGTACGCGACCGCGAGCTCCTGCACCCGGTCCTCAAGGATGTCCACCGCAGCCACGCGTGCCCCTGCCTGCGAAAGGGCGCGGACTACTGCGACGCCTGCGGCGCTTGTCGAACCGGCGACGACGACCGTTCGCCCCGAGAGGTCCTGGCTCATGCGCCCGCCCTGCCCTCAGTCTTGACAGGGCTCTTACCTGTGATTCCTGCAGTTGAGTCAATAACGGGGCGCATCTTCTTCTCCAGTGCCTCGTAGAACATCGACAGGGGGAATTCGTCATCAAGGATCTGGTCCGTCAGACCCCGGGGCGCGCCGTCCAGCGGAAGGGCCTCCGGTCCCTTGGCCCATACGGAGGCCGGGTGGGGGGTGAGGGTTTCCGAGACGAGCTCATAGGCAGCGAGCCAGTGTGCGGTCTTCGGCCGGTCGATCGAACGCCAGTAGAGTTCTTCGATGCGCAGGCCCAGCTCGACGACCACGTTGGCGACGTCCTTCCAGTCGATGCTCAACTTTCCATCGGTCCAGTGCAGGACCCGGTGCTGGTGCATCCAGGCGAACAGCAACTGGCCGCCCACGGCGTCGTAGTTACGGACCCGGTTCCCGGTAATCGCGAAGCGGAAAATGCGGTCGAAGATCACGGCGTACTGGACGAGCTTGGCGTGCTTGCGGGCGTCCTCGGAAGCCGTTTCGTCCCGCTCGATGAGGACGGACTCGCGGAAGGCGGTCAGATCGCAGCGGAGCTCCTCCAGGGAGTACAGGAAATACGGCATCCGCTGCTTGATCATGAACGGGTCAAAGGGCAGGTCACCGCGCATGTGGGTCCGGTCATGGATCAGATCCCACATCACGAAGGTCTTCTCCGTGAGGTGCTGGTCGTCGATGAATTCCGCGGCGTCAGCGGGCAGGTCCAGGGAAGTGATGTCGGCAGCAGCTTTTAGGACGCGGCGGAACCGGGCAGCTTCGCGGTCCGCGAAGATACCTCCCCACGTGAAGGAAGGGGTGCTCCGGACCGCTACGCTCTCGGGGAAAAGAACTGCGGAGTTCGTGTCGTAGCCGGGCGTGAAATCGATGAAGCTGATGGGGACGAACAGCTTGTTGGAGTAGTTTGTTGCCTCCAAATCAGCCACGAATGCAGGCCAAATGACCTCGATGAGGACGGCCTCGAAGTAGCGGTTCGTGCTGCCGTTCTGCGTGTACATGGGAAACAGAACCAGGTGCGGCAGCCCGTCGATGCGCCACTGCTCGGGGTGGAAGGCTACCAATGAGTCGAGGAAATCCGGTACGACGAAGCCTTCGGACGCCCACCGCTGGAAGTCCTGCACGAGCAGTTCAAGGTAGTCCGTGTCGTGGGGGAGGTGGTGGCGCAGATCGCTGATTGAGTCCGTGATGATGCCGACATTCCGGCGGGCCTGGTCATGGTCAGCGGGTTCCGGAACGGAACCGTCCTGCACTTGAACCTGCTGCAGCCCGACGACGGCCGCCTTCAGAGCCTGCCATGCGGGGAGCGCCTTGAGGTCTTCTGCCCGGATGGTTGTCACTTCAGGGTTTGCGATTACAGACATGCTCGTTCCTTCCGTTGAGGGGATTCCTGAAGAAGCTAGCAGTGCGTAAGCATCCGTGAAGGGTTCTTCCCACATGCATAAGAAATCCTTTTGCTCGCGGACTCTCTTCAGCGCAATGCCTGCGTCTGACCTTTGGGTCGGGTGTTTTTAAGACGTCCCAGAAACGGCGCATCACGATGAATAAGCAGCGGTATCGGGACGAGTCGAGGTTCAGCTCCTGCCACTTGTGCCATCAGTAGCGTGGTCTACTCGCCGCCTATCGGCGCGCCATAGCAGATCATCAGAGCTGCTTAGCCACCCGGCTACATCAAATCAGCAACTCTTGGGCTCAGATCGGATTGCCACCGCCAATGCGTAAGGACTTGACCCGTCGGACCTGCAACATTCGCCATACCAAATGTCGCTTCCTTTGCGTGTGTTAGCTTGATCACCATCCTTCCCGGCCCGAGGGCTTCGGAAGGCCCAAATTCACCGCAGCTACCTTTTCGGAGGCACCATGGGACTTGGCTCCCACACGCAAATAAGTGATCGGGCTATTGATTTCGAAGAAGAAATCAAGCCCGATGGAACACAGGGGTCCTCCCTTGCGATAGCGGCAGATCGCCCTACCGGCGAATCCACCAACGAACTCAAGCGCGGGCTGAACCACCGCCACCTGCAGATGATCGCCATCGGCGGTGCGATCGGCACCGGGCTGTTTGTGGCCTCGGGCAGCACCATTTCCCAGGCGGGTCCCGGCGGTGCGTTGGTCGGCTACGCGCTGGTCGGGCTGATGGTCTTCCTGTTGATGCAGTCACTGGGCGAGATGTCGGCCAAAATTCCGGTTGCCGGTTCGTTCCAGTCCTTTGCCACCCGTTTCGTCTCCCCGTCCTTTGGGTTCGCGAT
The DNA here is from genome assembly GCF_056680215.1 of Arthrobacter sp. BF1. Classification (NCBI taxonomy): domain Bacteria; kingdom Bacillati; phylum Actinomycetota; class Actinomycetes; order Micrococcales; family Micrococcaceae; genus Arthrobacter; species Arthrobacter sp. BF1. The sequence continues at coordinate 3,736,887 of NZ_CM155271.1, read as the reverse complement.
CGGCTGGAACTATTGGTTCAACTGGGCCATCACGGTGGCCGCAGAGCTGGTCGCGGCCGGAATCATCATGGACTTCTGGTTCCCGGGGGTCCCAGGATGGGTGTGGGCCGGGATCTTCCTGCTGGTGCTGACCGGGCTCAATGCCCTCTCGGCCAAGGCCTTTGGTGAGTCGGAGTTCTGGCTCTCACTGATCAAGGTCAGCGCAGTGGTGCTCTTCCTAATCGCCGGCGTGCTGATGATTTTCGGCATCCTCGGGGATAACTCTCCGGGACTGAGCAACTGGGAAAACCGCGATGAGGTGTTCCACGGGGGTTGGGTCTCGATCATCTCGGTCTTCATGGTTGCCGGGTTCTCCTTCCAGGGCACCGAGCTCGTAGGGGTCGCCGCCGGCGAAGCTAAGAACCCGCGCCGCGAGGTGCCGAAGGCTATCCGCACTGTCTTCTGGCGTATCATGCTTTTCTACATTGGCGCCATCTTTATCATCGGCTGCCTCATCCCGTTCACCGATCCGAGCCTGCTGGCCTCCGGTGAGTCCGATATTGCATCATCGCCCTTTACCCTGGTCTTCTCTCGCGCCGGAATCGCCTTCGCGGCGGCCTTGATGAACGCCGTGATCCTGACCGCAATCCTGTCCGCGGGCAACTCCGGACTATATGCCTCCACTCGGATGCTTTACGCCATGGCCCATGACGGCATGGCCCCGAAGGCCTTCGGCCGAACCAATGCGCGTGGTGTGCCGATCGCGGCGTTGCTCGCGACGGCGGCCGTGGGACTCTTCGGGTTCCTCTCCGCGATCGTCGGGCAGGGTGCAGCCTACTCCTGGCTGCTGAACATGTCGGGCCTATGCGGCTTCATCGTCTGGGCGGGAATCGCGGTCTCCCACTACCGTTTCAGGCGCGGCTTCCTGGCCCAGGGAAACAAAGTCAGCGACCTGCCGTACAAAGCATCCCTGTTCCCCATTGGCCCACTGCTGGCCTTCGCCCTGCTCATAATGGTCATCGCGGGACAGAACTACGAGGCTGTGCTTGCCGGACGGTCCGTGGAGGTGCTTTCCTCCTACATCGGGTTGCCAGTCTTCATCGTTCTATGGCTGGGTCACCGCTACATCACCAAGTCCAAAGTAGTGCCGCTGCTCGAGATGGATCTCACGGCACCCAAGGACGTCGAGGACCAACCTAGGGGGGCCACCCAGTAACTAGGCCAGAAAGAGGGAAGCCGGGTGAGAACAGCACCCGGCTTCCCTCTTCCCCAGGTCAGTAACGGTCGTTTCTGACCCACCCTGGCAATCCTCAGGCCATCGTCACCCGCGGCTTCCGGCTCCCGTCTTCGTTGAGGTGACCGTCGAAACCACCGTCACCATGCGGATGGGTTCCGAGATCGGCCCCGCAGTCACCGCCCTCGAGCCGCTCGGCGCGTATGCGCGGTTGTATGAGGCGCAGTTCGCGGCTCCAGTGGCGGAGGTTTAGCGGCTCATCGCATTTGAGGGTGTAGCCGGGGTGGGCGCGTCGGTGACCGGGTAAGGGTCGAGGTCTTCCGATGATGGAAGTTCCTACACTGCCCATCCGGAAGACCTCGCCGTGTCCCACGCTACCTTCCTGCCTCCTGACCTGACTACGTTCTGCCGGCTCGATGAGCTTGGGCTGGAAGCTGCGGGACAGCTTCTCGTCCCTGGCCGGGCGGTGGTGGAATGCCGTGCCGTTGATCCGGATGATTGGTGCCGTTCGTGTGGTGCGCAGGGCGTCGCCCGCGGCACGGTCACGCGGCCTCTCGCGCACGAACCGCTGGGCTGGCGGCCGACGACGCTGCTGGTGAGGGTCCGCCGTTACAAGTGCACCGGGTGCGGTCGCGTGTGGCGGCAGGACATCTCCAAAGCCGCGCAGCCCCGGGCGAAGATCTCCCGTCGCGGGCTGCGCTGGGCCCTGGAAGGCATCGTGTGCCAGCACCTCACCGTCGCCCGTGTCGCGGAAGGCTTGGGCGTGTCCTGGCATACCGCGAACAACGCGATCCTTGCCGAGGGCAAGCGGGTCTTGATCGAGGACCCGGGCCGGTTCAACGGCGTCGCCGTGATCGGCGTTGATGAGCATGTCTGGCGGCACGCCCGGCGCGGGGACAAGTACGTCACCGTGATCATCGACCTCACCCCGGTCCGTGACAGGACCGGCCCGGCACGGTTGCTGGACATGATCGAGGGCCGCTCGAAACAGGTTTTCAAGTCCTGGCTCGCCGGGCGCCCCAAGGTCTGGCGGGACGGGATCGAAGTCGTTGCCATGGATGGGTTCACCGGGTTCAAGACCGCAGCCGCTGAAGAGCTCCCGGACGCGGTCGAGGTCATGGACCCGTTTCACGTCGTCCGGCTTGCCGGCGATGCCCTGGACAGGTGCCGCCAGCGCGTGCAGCAGCAGACCATCGGGCACCGCGGACGGTCCGGGGACCCGCTCTACGCCGCCCGGCGGACCCTGCACACCGGCCATGATCTGCTTACCGACAAGCAGAAGGACAGGCTGGAGTCCCTGTTCGTTGCGGACGACCATGTCGAAGTCGAAGCGACCTGGGGTATCTACCAGCGCGTCATCGCCGCCTACCGCGAGCCCGACGGCACCCAGGGGAAACAGCTCATGCAAGCACTGATCGGCGCGATCAGTGCCAGCGTGCCCGCTGCGCTGACCGAGGTCATCACGCTCGGTCGGACGCTGAAACGCCGTGCCGGGGACGTGCTCGCATACTTCGACCGCCCCGGCACCAGCAACGGTCCCACGGAAGCACTCAACGGCAGACTCGAACACCTCCGCGGCTCCGCCCTCGGCTTCCGGAACCTTGCAAACTACATCGCCCGATCACTGCTCGAGGCCGGCGGATTCAGGCCCCGATTACACCCTCAAATGCGATGAGCCGGTTTAGCGGCCGCCAATTCGTTTAGTCAGGCTACCGTTGATTCTGTAGTTACTGGCGGGAGCTCTAGTTTGGACTCGGCACTAGTGGCTCTCTGGCCGATAGATTGAGCCAGTTGGATTACGAACCAATTTGAGGCGAGGACATTCTCCTGCGGTAGATTCTCGAGTGCTTGGTCCAGGACGTCACAGGCCTCATCGCTCGCGAGTAATTCAAGCGCCAGACTACGATTAATGTGGGAGTCGCTTAGTCCATAGAGTCGATCGGTCGTTGAGGACTTGAGAAACAGAGAAGTCTTCTCTGCCAAAAGAGCTTCGACGAGTGCCATATCAGTCCGGCTAAGTTCGGTGGTATTCACATGATCCTTCAGAATAGCGCCTAGAGTGACATGCGTTCCACGGCCATTGAGACCTGTCTCCTTGACGTTGCGGGAATTAGTCAGCTTGGTCCTAGCAGATGCTGCGATCCCTCCCGTGAATTGGGCGCTCCAGTAGGACATTATCCGTTGAATGTTCTCCTGCCTTCGACCGCCGATACGCAAGCACTCGTCAAATTTCTGCATGATCGCGCGTCTCACTACTGCATCAGATGTCGAAGCCGCGTCCAAGATTGGGACCATCTTCATGAAGTCAATGAGTGGGGTATCCAAGAGATTAACGCATTGGAGCAGCAACCGGCGTTTAATTCCAGGCGTTCCAGCAGCGAAGTTATCTGCAAGAAGATCGCAGGCAAGTTGGGCGCCGGGTTTAGACAAGGAGTCCGCAACGGATTCACCGTCGATCTCACTCAGTACTTCAACGAGGCGCTCGCGGAGGTGGGTGCGGTTGTCAAAGACATTGGCAGCAGCGAAAAGCCAAGTATTACGCCAGTGGCTACTCCGGGCCAAGGCTTTCAATCGTCGTAATACTAATTCGTCCTCACCTTGGGTGATAAAGCGCGACGCCATGAACTCTTGGAAACTTCGCACTTCAAATCCCCAGTTGTCAGTCGACTCTTCGACGAGCAGGACCAGCCTATCTGTTGCAAGATTTACGAGCTTAGCTGCCGTTTTCTCAGCTTCGTTCGATTCATACGTCTGAACTCGAAAAAGATAGTCTGCGGTGATCCTCTTTAGATCATTCTTATTGAGATGCACATCTGCCTGTCCTGATTTCTCAGAATCGATATGCAATCTGATGCCGGCCCCGTCATGCAGTTTATCGACTTCGGGCTTAAATTGCTCAACGATTTCACCGAGTCTACCCTCCTTGCCGCACTCCCGCCTGTACACAGTTTCATAGAACTCATCGAACAATTTATATCGTGTTCTCGGAACCCGTACTCGGTCTTCTAATAAAGAGGCCATGATGCTCACCTGAAGTGGGGTGACCATAAGTTTTGCCGTCGCATCTTCCTTTGAAGATCCCTCCAGACGCTCATAAAGTTCTTTGGCACGAGCAGGATCACCGGCGTTCCTGGAAATCACCAGTTTCTTCCCGTAGGACAGTGCTTCCTCATGATTGAGTTCTGACAACTCAAGCTCCCGAGGCGCGTGTGCGCTTAAATCTTGCTGATATCCCTGCGGGCGAGTTGTAGCTAGAACTGCAATGTCTGCGTTCTTCCCGGCCGCGTCGGTGATAAATTCATTGACTTTTTGAATGATTCGCGTGCGGGTATGGGTATCCGGTACCTCGTCTAGGCCGTCCAGAACCACCATCCACGGCCACTGCGCAAGCCACACATTTAGGTGGCTCTTGTCGATGGTTCCTCCGCCGCGACTATTTATTTGTTCGGTGATCTGAGCCTGTATTGAGGCGTCGCCGGATCCCAACATCTTCTCGCTATATGAGCTCAAGCGAATGTACACTGGCCATCTGCGCAATGTAGGAAGCTTCAGGCCTATGGATTTGAAATGAGCGCGAGTTTCCGAGAGCACGTTGCTGTCGGCCACCGATAATCTGTCCTCCTGTCCTTCGAGAAGTGACGCACGATATGCTTGGCATATCAGTTGTCCAATTGTCGATTTGCCTTGCCCGGGTCCACCTATCAGGACGGTCAGGAACTTTTCACTCCTTGGACTTAGTGGAGTATTGCAAGACTCAATCACCGATTCGGCTACCGCAATCGTAAGAGCCTTGCCTTGATCGTCATAGGGTTTGCTCCGATCGACGGCAGGAAGATCGATTCCGATAGCCGCTAAGCTTTCAAATTCCCTATCGCTTTTATTGCCCGCGCGGGTTAGCCGAACATAACGGTGGGCGTAAAGTTCCTTTGCGACAAATCCTGTGATGACCCCCGTAGCATCAGGATTTCGGCCCTCGTATGACTCCAGCACCGCGGAAAGTACATCTCCAACGGTCACGTGGGCAAGGTAAGTCTTTCGAATGTCGCGGTGGTTATCTAAAAGCCGTGATATGTGTTCGGCAGGCCACACCGCCCAGCCATCTAGCTTCATGGATGCTGAATGTTTCTGCATAGCATCCTTTACGCGGTCAATTCCGCCCACCTTAGGAACGGAAGAAAGATCCACGTTAGTAATGACAAGGAAGTTTTTCGGCTTCTTGGTTCGCCCTTCCTTGGGATCGGTCCACTTTTTCACCTCCCGTTGGATCGTTGTCAGGAGCCAGTCGACATCCTTTGTCCCGCCCTCCATTTTGCTCTTATGTTTAGCCTGTGCGACCGTGTAGTCTTCCCACTGTTCTCCCTCATGCAAATCGGCGAAGACGCCGTTCTTTGGCATCGGCAGTAGCGCTTCATAAGTCCACTCGCGTCCTCCATCCCTCCCAACACCGAAAGATGTCCCGCCTGCGCCAAACTCGGCACTACATAAAGCCACTGCCATATCTTCAAATTCAGTGCTACCCATGCGCACGAGATCGTATTCCATGGACTCAGAGTACGTTGGGTTGCTCGCATTAGGGGTGAACGACGAATACTAAGCCGAACACCGCTGACTGCGCGATTCCCGGGCGCTACCGCCGCAGCCGTCCGGTAGGTAAGAATTCTTGATCCTTCGGAATTCGACAGGACTGAGAGTTCTCAGGCCAGCTGCTATGGACGCCCCTCGTGTCGGCGCATCGCATAGCCGGGCGCCGAATCCTCGGGCTACCAGGAGTACTCCATGTTCCTGAAGGTGCTCTCCGTCGTCGACGCCGTCCCTGCCTCCACCCTCCTGGCCTCCCACGCTTCCTAGTAGGGGCAATAAAATCGCGCCAGTGGGTCTGCCTCGCCCTGCCTGATGCACGGAGCAACGACTCTATGATCGCCCGCTGTTCGACGCACTGGAGCCCGGCTTCACAAGCGTCGAAGCGCTCGTGTGTCTGGTAGACAGGGGCGAATTGCGGGTACCCACGATCCGAGACGACGTCTAGCCATCAAAGTCGAACACTGGACCGCCTACTTTTGCCATGACTTCCGGCTCTAATCCACGCGGATGAGCCACAGGAAAAACCCACCCCCGTCGTAGTACACGGACACACAGCGCAACGTTCCAGCCCCCGCCCGTAACCTGTTTAGATGCCTCGTTTTGCGCTTGATATTGAGTCCGTCCCCCGTCCCGTCCGCGCCCAGGAGCTGCTGGATGCTGTGAACCACCGGGTCGTCATTGCCGATGGAGCCATGGGCACCATGCTGCAGGGCCGGGAGCTGTCGCTCGAGGAGGACTTCCTGGGGCTGGAAGGCTGCAACGAGATCCTCAATGCCACGCGGCCGGATGTCCTCGCGGACATTCATGACGCGTACTTCGAGGTGGGAATCGATGCGGTCGAAACCAACACCTTCGGCGCCAACTGGTCCAACCTCTCCGATTACGGCATCGACGACCGGATCGAAGAGCTCGCCCGGAAGGGCGCCGAGATCGCACGCGAGCGCGCCGAGGCGGCAGAAAAAACTGACGGACGGATGCGCTGGGTCCTGGGCTCCATGGGGCCGGGCACCAAGCTCCCCAGCCTCGGCCATACCACTTACGACTACCTCAAGCAGACCTTCGCCCTGCAGGCTGAGGGCCTCATCGACGGCGGAGCGGACGCCTTCCTCATCGAAACCAGCCAGGACCTCCTGCAGACCAAAGCCGCCGTCAACGGCTGCAAGCAGGCCATCGTCACCCGCGGCATCCGGCTTCCCATCTTCGTCGAGGTGACCGTCGAAACCACCGGAACCATGCTGATGGGCTCCGAGATCGGCGCCGCGCTCACGGCCCTCGAGCCGCTCGGCGTCGACGCCATCGGCCTGAACTGCGCCACCGGGCCGGACGAGATGAGCGAGCACCTGCGCCACCTCTCGAAGCAGTCCTCCGTCGCCATCGCCTGCATGCCCAACGCCGGCCTGCCCGTCCTTGGTCCCAACGGCGCGCACTATCCGCTCTCGCCCACCGAACTCGCCACCGCGCACGAGCAGTTCGTGCGCGAATTCGGCCTGGGCCTCGTGGGCGGCTGCTGCGGTACGACGCCGGAGCACATGGCCGCCGTCGTCGAGCGGCTTGCGCCGTTGCGCACCGTCGCCGCGGTCACCAGCGGCGGGAGGGGCGCCGACGGCAGCCGCCTTCCCTCCGAGCGTGAGGCCGGCATCGCGTCCCTCTACCACCACGTGAATTTCGACCAGGAGTCCGCGTACCTCGCCATCGGTGAGCGCACCAACGCGAACGGTTCGAAGGCGTTCCGCCAGGCGATGCTGGAGGAGCGGTGGGACGACTGCGTCGACATCGCCCGCGAGCAGGTCCGCGTCGGCGCGCACCTGCTCGACGTCTGCATCGACTATGTGGGGCGCGACGGCGTGGCCGACATCAAGGAGGTCGTCTCACGTTTCGCGTCGGCCTCCACCCTCCCGCTCGTCATCGACTCCACCGAACCGCCGGTGCTGCGGGCGGGGCTCGAACTCATCGGCGGCCGCCCGGTGGTCAACTCCGTCAACTACGAGGACGGCGACGGCCCGGACAGCCGCTTCGCGCGCATCATGCCGCTCGTGAAGGAACACGGCACTGCCGTGATCGCCCTGACCATCGACGAGCAGGGCCAGGCACGCACCACCGAGGGCAAGGTGGCCATCGCCTCCCGCCTCGTCGACGCCCTGGTGGGCGAGTGGGGGATGCGCGTCGAGGACATCATTGTCGACTGCCTGACCTTCCCCATCGCCACCGGCCAGGAGGAAACCCGCCGGGACGGCATCGAAACCATCGAGGCCATCCGCCAGATCACCGCGAAGTACCCCGGCATCAACACCACGCTCGGCGTCTCCAACGTGTCCTTCGGCCTGAACCCGGCAGCGCGCATGGCACTGAACTCGGTGTTCCTGCACGAGGCCGTGCAGGCGGGCCTGACCAGCGGCATCATCGACGCCGCCAAGATCGTGCCGCTCGCTTCACTGCCGGAGGAGCAGCGCAAGGTGGCGCTGGACCTCATCTGGGACCGCCGCGAATATGACGCCGACGGCAACGTCACGTACGACCCCCTGAACAGCATGCTGGACCTCTTCGCCGGCGTCGACACCGCAGCGCTCAAGGACCAGCGCGCTGCGGAACTCGCGGCGCTGCCCACCGGCGAACGCCTGCAGCGGCGCATCATCGACGGCGAAGGCAAAGGCCTCGAAGAGGACCTCGACCTGGCACGCAGCGAGGGCATGACCCCGCTCGGCATCATCAACGACCAGCTGCTCGAGGGCATGAAGGTGGTGGGTGAGCGCTTCGGCGCCGGCGAGATGCAGCTGCCCTTCGTGCTGCAGTCCGCCGAGGTCATGAAGAACGCGGTGGCCCTGCTCGAGCCGCACATGGAGAAGTCGGATTCTTCGGGCAAGGGCACCATGGTGATCGCCACCGTGCGCGGCGATGTGCACGACATCGGCAAGAACCTGGTGGACATCATCCTCACCAACAACGGCTACAAAGTCATCAACATCGGCATCAAACAGGGGATCGCCGAGATCATGGCTGCAGCTGAGGAGCACAACGCCGACGTGATCGGCATGTCGGGGCTGCTCGTGAAGTCCACCGTGGTGATGAAGGAAAACCTCGCCGAGCTCCAGTCCCGGGGCCTCGCGAAGAAGTGGCCCATCATCCTCGGCGGCGCAGCCCTGACCCGCGCCTACGTGGAGCAGGACCTGGCCGAGCAGTTCGAAGGAACCGTCCGGTACGCCAAGGACGCCTTTGAAGGCCTCGCGCTCATGGAACCGCTGGTGCAGGTGGCCCGCGGCGCTGACCCGGCCGCCGTCGGCCTTCCGCCGCTGAAGAAGCGGATCCATAAAGGCGGCCCGAAGTTCACGGTGACCGAGCCGGAGGCCATGCCCGGCCGGTCCGACGTCGCCGCCGACAACCACGTGCCGTCGCCGCCGTTCTGGGGCACGCGCATTGTGCGCGGCGTCTCGCTCCACGACTACTCCACCTTCCTCGACGAACGCGCCACCTTCATGGGGCAGTGGGGGCTCAAGCCCGGCCGCGGCGAGGACGGCGCCTCCTACGAGGAACTGGTGGAACGCGAGGGCCGGCCGCGCCTGCGGTACTGGCTGGACCGCATCCTCGGCGAGGGAATGCTCGACGCATCCGTCGCGTACGGCTACTTCCCGGTGGTCGCCGAGGGCGAACAGGTGGTGGTGCTGCACCATGGGGAAGACCGCGACGGCGTCCTCGGCACCGCGGGGCTGCTCGCCCCCGACGGCGGTTCAGGCGGCCCGATCGGCACCGACCGGCTGCGTTTCGACTTCCCGCGCCAGCGCCGCGACCGCCACCTGTGCCTCGCCGACTTCGTCCGCTCGCGCGAATCGGGACAGATCGACGTGCTGCCGGTACAGCTGGTCACCGCCGGCTCAAAGATCGAGGAGGTGACATCCAGGCTGTTCGCCGCCAACCAGTACCGCGACTACTACGAGCTCAACGGCCTGGTCATGCAGCTCACCGAGGCGCTGGCCGAGTTCTGGCACGCACGCATCCGCTCCGAGCTGGGCTTCGCTGCCGAGGAGCCCAAGGACAAGGCCGGCCTGTTCAAGCTCGACTACCGCGGTGCGCGGTTCTCGCTCGGCTACCCTGCGTGCCCGGACATGGAGGACCGCCGCAAGGTGACCGAGCTCCTGAAGCCCGAGCGGATGGGCGTGGTCCTGAGCGATGAGCTGATGCTGCACCCCGAACAGTCCACCGACGCGTTTGTGTTCCACCACCCGGAGGCCAAGTACTTCAAGGTGTGAGTTGGCGCCGGTCCGTGGCCTGGGCGCAGCCCACCTCTCAGCGCGGCGCAAGGAAAAGCGAAGGGACTGAGGCCGGTTACGGCACCCAGTCCCTTCAGCTCCAACTCTCCTGGGGAGCGGGTCGGATATAGCTTGTTACTTCTCTTGGGGGAGGAACATTGCCTTTTCCAGCGGTGTCACGGTAAGTGATTTAAGCTGGGCGGTCCCGCCTTCGGCGAAGAGGGCCATCTTGTCGGCTCCCGGGTTGGGGAACACCTGGTCGGTGATGGTCGTCAGGCCGTTCTGGGCGAACACCTCCACGGAAGAGCGGTCGAGGTAGATCCGCATGGTGACGTTGCCGTTCTTGTCCAGGGCGACGGGGGCATCCTCGATGGAGGCGAAGGCCGGGTGGAAGGTTGTGTTGCCGGACCTCGTGCGGTCGACGAACATCTTCCCGGTCGTGGCATCGTAGCCGATGACGGTGGCTGAGTTTCCGTCGCCGAGTACGGTGATGCCGGACTTCGTTGCGGTACCGGGGGCGAAGGTGATGTCCACCTGCTGCACCTGGCCTGCCGACTGTGCAGGCAGCGGGTGCGTCCCTGCGGAAATGGGGCCGCCCTTCTTGTCGTTATAGGTGACTTTCCCTCCCAGTTTTTCCACTTGCTTTACGGCGCTTTGGGTGAGGCGGGGGCCGTCAGGGGTTTGCGTGAGTTTCACTTCGCGGGGAAGAGCCATGGCGCTGCGCCAGGGGTTGGTGGGGATGTTGTTGGCGTAGTCCCAGTTGTTCATCCAGCCCAGCATGACCCGCTTGTCGTCGGGCATATTGGCGAAGGATACGGTGGCGTAGTAGTCCCGTCCGTAATCCAGCCAGTCATAGGACTCCAGCCGGGATGTCGCTGCTGTGGAGCTTGCTGTAAATTCGTCCGCAAGTATGTGCCCCCAGCCGAATCTGTTGTTATCGACAACCTTGATTTGTGCCTGCTGGCCAACGAATTCCTTGACATTCCATGATGCCCAGTCCAAATTCTCACTGTCATTGCCGGTGGCCGTACGAACCACCTGTCCGTTGACTACCAAGTTCACTGTTTCTTCATCGGACCTGGGAACAGCGGTAGTGTCGGTGAGCATGACGTGGTCAAGGGTCACGTGTCCCCACCCGCCGGTAGCTTGATCAACGACCCTCAACTGTGCATTCTGGCCCGCGAATTCCGAAACGTCCCAGCCTTTCCAGTTCAGCACCCCGGCGTTGTCGCCGGCCAGGGAGCGGACCACGTTGCCATTGATGAGCAGCTGGACAGCCAGGGTCTGTCCGGAGTCCGCCGAGCGGTTGCCGCCTCCAACTAACATGCTCATGAAATTCTTCGTGATGGGGAATTCGGGTGATGTCAGGGTGCCCTGCCGGTCGTCACCGGGTACGGTGCCGGTATCGAACGTGTTGATCCGTTTGGCGCCAAGGTAAAAGTCTCCACCGCTAGTAGCCGGCTGGAAATTGGGGGTCAGGTCTCCTGTGCCGGTCCAGCCGGCATCGGCCAGCGTGGTCCCGTCGGCCACCTCGAAGCCCCCAAACTTGAGCTCGCCCTCGGGCGGGTTATTGTCCAGCTTGTCGGAGACGCGAGGGTGCTTGCCGCCACCCACGAGGAAGTTCAAGTAGTCGTCGGTTACGGTGAAGGTTGGTGACTGCATGGAACCCAAGGGCCAGTCGCCGTCGCTGAATGAGTTGACAAGGCCTGTGCCGCCGAATCCGGCCACTGGGCTCTGCCCGGGCAGGGAACCGGTCGCTGGAGTGTCACCGAACGGGCCATTCTTCCAGTTGCCCGGTTCGTTGTTCACCGTCCAGCCGTTGTAGGTTCCGTCGTTGAAGCCGGCCAAGACTGTGCCGGCCGGTACCGCAGTGGCGGGTTCCGTGGTTTCGGAGGTGAACGTGGTGCCGTCGAAGTTGCCCACGAAGTACTGACCGGCGGAGCCGCCAGCCACGCCGCCCGGGTTGATGTTGACGACCATGACCCATTTGATGTTCTTGGTATCGCCGTCCACGGCCAACGGGAACAGGTCAGGGCATTCCCACTGTCCGCCGGTGGCATTGGCGGGCCCGAACTCGCTCAGGGCGGTCCAGTCCTTGAGGTCAGGGGACTTGTAGAGGACCACCTTGTGCTCCTGGGCTTCAACTGCGGTCATGACCCAGTAGCCTCCACCGGCCGGGTTGTTGTACCAGAAGACCTTGGGGTCACGGAAGTTGGCCGAATTCCGGTTCAAGACAGGGTTGCCGGAGTACTTCGTCCAGGTTTGGCCATCGTCCAGGCTGTAGGCCAGGGACTGCGCCTGCAGGCCGCGGTGCGGGGATCCTTCCTTGTAGGCGCTGGTGTATATGGCGATCATCGCCGGGTTCTCTTTCGTGCCCAGGCCGGAGGTGTTGTCCTTGTCCACGACGATGCTGCCGGAGAACACATCTTCCTGTGCGTCCGTGGAGATTGCCAGTGGCTGCTCCTCCCAATGGACGAGGTCTTTGGACGTGGCGTGGCCCCAGGACATGTTCCCCCAGGTATTACCGGAGGGGTTGTGCTGGTAGTACATGTGATAGACGCCCTTGTGGAAGACGAGCCCGTTGGGGTCGTTCATCCAGTTCTTTTCCGGCGAGTAGTGGATAGCAGGCCGATATTGCTCATCCCCGAGTTCGGCCGCGGAGGCTGGCATGGAACCGGCCAGTGCTGCGGCCAGTGTCAGTCCCGCGAGGGTCAGTCCAGAAACGGCATGCATCCTGCGGGTGGTCGTTTTCTTCATCTGCTTGTTTTGCCCTTCATCGCGCTTATCTCAGATAGACAACGTTGTCAGTGCGTTGGACTCTAAGTGATGTCCGTCGGACAAGTCAACGGTTTTGGCGGTCACGACCATGAGCACTTCCGGCGCTTGGATAAGGTGGGCGAACGGCCTGGCAGGCACGAGAAAATTCCCCGCCAACGAAGGCTGGAGGGGTTCTTTCTTTCCGGGCACAGGTCCGTTCAGCCCCCACGGGGCCGAAAAGCACCCCCGCGATCGGCGGGTGGGCGCACCCTGGTCTAGCGCTATTCCATCGGCAGGAGCCAGGTCAGTTCCGAGCCGTCGCCTTCGATGTGGAGTGCCAGTTCCTCGTTGAATCTTGCACCATAGTCGGCGCGGATGTGTTCCTGGAATGCAGCTTCATCGCGGTAGACCTCGAAGACAAAGTACTCCCGGGGATTCTCTTCGCGGGTGTAGGGGAGGAACAGCTCGTTTCCCGGTTCCTGGCGGACGTGCTGGGTCAGTTCGAGCATCATCTCGGCCACGCGGGCTTCGCTGCCTGGCTTGACGGTGAACTCGGCGTACAGGGTTTTGGTCATGACGATTCCTCAGGTCTACGGGTTCGGCAGGGTGTGCAGCAATTTCTTCAAAAAATCAGGCCGGGGGGAGGATCTCCCCGGAGCCCCTATGTATCAGCTCCGAGGGGACAACATAGGTATGCGCAGGCTGTTCGTCGCCGTCAATCCTGGCCAGCAACCTCTCCGCTGCCAGTTTGCCGATCCGCTCGGGATGCTGGGCGATGACGGTTACGCCCGGATCCATCATGTCGGCAAGGGTGAAGTCATCGAAACCTATTAAGGCCACGCTGTGGCTCAGCCCTAGCTCCCGCAAGGCGCGCATGGCCCCGAAAGTGACGAGGTTTTGACTGGAGAAGATCGCAGTCGGCGGGTCCTCAGCCGTAAGGAGCTCCAACGCGGCAAGCCTCGCCGATTCTTCATTGTGAAGGTTTTCGCGGGTTGGAATCTTTGACGTGGGAATTCCGTGCCGGCCAATTTCCTCCACAAATCCCCGCCGGCGTTCCCGGGCAGTCTGAATATCTGTACGGTCACCCAGGTAAGCGAGCTTGGTATGGCCGCGGCTTATCAAATGGGCCGCCGCCCTGGCCGAGCCCGCTGCGTTGTCAGTCAGCACCGTGTCTGCTTCTATCCCTGCCGGCTCGCGGTCTATAAAGACCAATGGCAGGTCACGGGAGTGCTCTGGGATCACATATGCCTGACTCTTGGCAATCGGGGTAAGGATGAGCCCGTCAACGCGTCGGCCAAGAAACGCTGAGACTATGGCATGCTCCCGCGCAGGGTCATCGTCGAGGCTTGCCGCAAAAACCGCTATTCCTCTGGCGCCCATCGCGTCCTCCATTGCCCGGTTAATTTCACCGCTGAACGGGTTGGAGACGCTGGGCAGTAAAAGTCCGATGGACAGTGTCCTCCTGCCCGCACGCCGCAAACTGCCGGCCGTCAAGTCCAATTGGTAATTGAGTTGCCGGGAAGCGCTGAGCACCTTGTTCCGGGTGGCTTCGGACACGCCCGCTTCGTCATTGATGACCCGGGAGACGGTCTTGATTCCAACACCGGCCAGTGTTGCCACATGGCGCATGGTTGGGCGGCCGGCGGCCAGCGTCTGGTTACGATTGGACATCGTTGTCAAAAAAGATCGCTCCTTAAGAATTTATGTATTGACTCTCGCCTGTGATGCTGCTTACATCGTACCTGACATCGTTGTCGAGGCCAGCTAGGGCCTCAAACACCAGGAGATTCAATGTTGAGTTCCAAAGCACCCCGTTCAGCGGCCACCCGCCTTTTCGCTGCTGGAGCAGTCCTGACCCTGGGCGCGCTCAGTCTTTCTGCCTGTGGCGGCAGTTCCAACGGCCCGGCAGCCAGCGGCGGCGCCACTGATGAAAAAGTCGGCGTCTCCCTGATCGTCAAAACCACCACCAACCCGTTCTTCGTCTCCATGCAGGACGGTGCAAAGAAGGCAGCCGAGAAAGAAGGCGTAGACCTGAAGCTCGCGGCCGGCAAGGCCGACGGCGACGAGGACACCCAGATCCAGGCCATCGAGAACGCGATCTCCAAGGGCGACAAGGGAATCCTGATCACCCCGAACGGACCGTCCGTCGTGGATGCCCTGAAGAAGGCCAAGGACGCTGGCCTCTTTGTGATCGCCCTGGACACACCTCCGGACCCGGCCGACGCCGCTGACATCACTTTCGCCACCGACAACTTCGCCGCCGGCGAGCTGATCGGCAAATGGACGGCAGCTCAGCTGGGCGGGAAAAAAGCCACCATTGCCCTCGTCGATCTCTTCGACGACAAGATTGTCTCCGTGGACTACAACCGGGACCAGGGCTTCCTGACCGGGCTGGGTATCGCCACTGCGGATAAGAAGAAGAACGGCGATGAAGCCAAATCCGGTAAATACACCGGTGGCAAGGGCGGCGACTACGAAATTGTCGGCAACCAAGCCTCCCAGGGCAATGAGGACGGCGGCCGGACAGCAATGGAAACGCTCCTGTCCAAGAACCCCAACATCAACGTCATCTACACCATCAACGAACCAGCCGCAGCAGGCGCCTTCGAGGCACTGAAGTCAGCCGGCAAGGACAAGGACGTGCTGGTCGTTTCGATCGATGGCGGCTGCACCGGCGTCAACAACGTCAAGTCCGGCGTCATAGGCGCCACGGCACAGCAGTACCCGGTCAAGATGGCCGAACTGGGCGTGAAAGCCATTGTTGACCTCGCCAAGACCGGCAAGAAGCCCGCCAACTCCGAAGGCCTGGACTTCTTCAACACCGGTGTCGAGCTCGTCACCGACAAGCCGGCCGACGGCATCAAGAGCATCACCACCACCGCTGCTTCCGACATCTGCTGGGGAAAATAACCACCCAGCTTCACTGCGGCGCGGGGAGGCCGAAGCCCGCTATCGGTCTCCCCGCATTCCACCTCCGAGCTAGCTCCGCTCTAGCTACCATCACTGAAGATCAGGACCCATCGTGACCCAGCAACAGACCGCCGGCCCGCCCAGCGCCGGGCATGCCGACCTGGCGGAGGAATTCCTTGACCGCCAAACACCGCTCAGCCGGATACGCAACATCCTCCACCGCTACCCCGCCGTCAGCCCCGCCCTCGTCCTCCTCATCGCGGTGGTCGTGTTCGGCCTCCTCAATGACAGGTTCCTGCGGGTGGAAAACCTCTCGCTGATTACCCAGCAGGTCTCCGTCGTTGGCACCCTGGCCATCGCCCAGACACTCATCATCCTCACAGCCGGCATCGACCTGTCCGTCGGGGCCGTGATGATCCTGTCCTCCATGGTCGTCGCCCAGCTCGCCGTCAACAACGGACTCCCCGCGCCCGTTGCCTTGCTCGCAGGCCTGATCGTCGGACTCGCCGCCGGAGCCCTCAACGGCTTCCTGGTCACCAGGTTCCGGCTCCCCCCGTTCATCGTCACCTTGGGCACCCTGAATATCTTCATCGCCCTGACGCTGCTCTACTCCAACGGAGCCACAGTACGCGGCTCCGCAATGCCGGACCTGCTCACCTGGACAGGCAGCACCTTCCCGGTGGGCCCGGTCAGGATCTCCACAGGCGTCGTCGTAATGCTCCTGCTCTACATCGCCATCGCATTCATCCTGGGCAAAACCGCCTGGGGCCGGCACGTCTACGCCGTGGGCGATGACAAGGAAGCCGCGCGCCTGGCCGGCATCGCCGTGAACAAAGTCCTCATGAGCGTCTACCTCGCCGCCGGTGCCGTCCTCGCCATCGGCGCCTGGATCCAGATCGGCCGCACCAACGCCGCCAGCCCCAACGCCGGTGTGGACCTGAACCTGGACTCCATCACCGCCGTCGTGATCGGCGGGACCAGCCTCTTCGGCGGCCGCGGCTCAGTCTGGGGAACCCTGCTGGGCGCCCTGATCGTAGGCGTCTTCCGCAATGGGCTCTCCCTCGCAGGCCTGGACGTGCTCTACCAGACCCTCGCAGTGGGCGTCCTCATCATCCTCGCTGTCTCCATCGACCAGTGGATCCGAAAGGTGAAATCATGACTGCCATGCATCTGGAGTCCGCGGGGACGGAAGTCCGCGAGCCCATCCTGACGGCCAGGAATCTCGTCAAGACCTTCGGCCGCGTCGTAGGCTTGGACGGCGTTAGCCTCGACCTCTACCCGGGCGAAGTCCTGGCCATCATCGGCGACAACGGCGCCGGAAAATCGACCCTGATCAAATGCCTCACCGGAGCAGAAGTCCCGGACTCCGGCGAGCTCTTTGTCTCGGGACAGCCGGTACATTTCAAACGTCCCCAGGACGCCAGGGTTCACGGCATCGAAACGGTCTACCAAAACCTGGCGGTATCACCGGCCCTGGACGTCGCCTCCAACCTGTTCCTTGGCCGGGAGGAAAGGCGTGCGGGAATCCTCGGGAGCGTGTTCCGGATGCTCGACACCAAAGGCATGCGCCTGAAGGCCAAGCAGGAGCTGACCCGGCTGGGCATCTCCACCCTCCAGGACGTGACAGTGCCGGTGGAGAACCTCTCAGGCGGCCAGCGCCAAGCCGTTGCCGTGGCCCGTGCCGCAGCGTTCGGTTCAAAAGTTGTCGTGCTCGATGAGCCGACAGCGGCACTCGGCGTCCGGGAATCCAACCAGGTCCTGCAGCTTGTCCGCGATCTCCGGGACCGCGGCCTGCCAGTGATCCTGATCAGCCACAACATGCCCCACGTGTTTGACGTGGCGGACCGCATCCACATCCAGCGCCTCGGCAAGTGCGCAGCCACCATCACCCCGCAATCACACAACATGACTGACGCCGTCGCGATCATGACCGGTGCAGCCACCGCCTGAACGACTGCTATCCCCACGTGAGTCCGCGGAACCGGTTAGGGTCCGCGGACTGACGTGCTTGAACAGCCCCCACAACATCAGATCCCCACGAGAGACAGACGATGGATTACCTCACAACAGCCCGGCATGACCCTCATCAGACCCTTGACGTCATGGTCGTAGGCGAAGCGCTGATCGACGTGGTCACAACCTCGCACGGACGGGTGGAACACCCCGGCGGTTCGCCCGCCAACGTCGCCTATGGACTCGGCCGCCTCGGCGTAACGACAGGTCTGCTCACAGCCATCGCCCCGGACGCCCGGGGGATCGCCATCGAAAACCACCTCCACAGCGCAGGGGTCGTGCTTTTGCCCGGTTCAAAGTCCCTCACCCGGACGGCATCAGCAACAGCAACCCTTGCATCGGACGGCTCTGCCAAATACGACTTCGATATCTCCTGGGACCTGGCTCCTACAGCCCCCGCCTACTTCCCCAAAATATTGCACACGGGATCCATCGCCACTTTCCTCAGCCCAGGCGCCAGCGCCGTCAAAGCACTGCTCGAACAGGCCCACCGGCACTGCATGATCACCTATGACCCCAACATCCGACCGGCCCTGCTCGGCAGCCACACGGAAGCTAAAGCCATTTTCGAGGAGCTCGTGGCCCTCACGGACGTGGTCAAACTCAGCGATGAGGATGCCCAGTGGCTGTACCCCCGGAAAAGCCTGGACGAAACCGCGGCACACCTCCTCGGACTGGGCGCCCGGTTGTCCGTCATAACCAAGGGCGCTGAAGGTTCACAATTCACCTCCGCCGCGGCCAACATCAGGATCCCAGCCGTGAAAACCACAGTTGCAGACACCATCGGCGCGGGCGACTCCTACATGTCCGCCCTGATCCTGGGCTTCCTCACCCGAGGAACCGAAGGCTTCGCCCCGGCCGTCCTGGAGCAGCTTGGACACCTCGCAGCTGCAGCCGCGGCCATTACTGTACAACGTCCGGGAGCAAACCCACCCACCCTTGAAGAACTAAACGCCGCAGCCGAAGCCAATACCCCCGCCGTATACGCGGGTACCTGAAGCACCTCACCAATGAGGGCCCATCCGGAGAGCTGCCAAGTCGCATGGGAACGGGCTGATCCTGCCACTACTTTTCGGAACTAAATGCGTGATTCTCTCGTCCGTTGAGTGTCCTACTGAAGCGCCGATAAGGGGCCTTTCGTAAAGGTATCCCGCAGTCGTGTGCGATACCCGTACAGAATCGTGATTCGCCGTACTGTGAGGGAGGAATGGTGTGCGGCCTGGCGGCCTCAGACCCTGAGTTAAAGCCGCTCCCTGGTCTGGGTGGAGTGCGCCTGGGCGGCTGGCCCGCGGCCGTTGCCGCCCACGCTGGAGACCGGCTTCACCCGCCGGAGGGCGGCGAGGATCGCCCGCCCCACCACGGCGATTCCGACGATGGTGGTAACGGCACGCAGGGTGTCCCAGCCCGCCGTCGACGTCACCAGTGAGTAGAGCAGGAAGCTGCTCAGGTTGGTGCCCAGCGGCGCGCCGGGCACGTAGGAGATGCCGGTGCCGGCGCCCACCGCGAAGGGCCAGAACCACAGGTTGGTGAGCAGGCCGAACAGGTAGGACGCCACGATGCCGTAGCCGCACAGCATCCACAGTTCGGCCTTGCGCCGCACCCGCCGGGGGAGCAGGCCGGTCCCCGCGCCACCGCCGGCTCGAAGATTGAGGAGGTGACGTCCAAGCTGTTCGCCGCCAACCAGTACCGCGACTACTACGAGCTCAACGGCCTGGTCATGCAGCTCACCGAGGCGCTGGCGGAGTTCTGGCATGCGCGCATCCGCTCCGAGCTGGGCTTCGCTGCCGAGGAGCCGAAGGACAATGCCGGCCTGTTCAAGCTGGACTACCGCGGTGCGCGGTTCTCGCTCGGTTACCCCGCGTGCCCTGACATGGAGGACCGCCGCAAGGTCACGGAGCTCCTGAAGCCCGAACGGATGGGCGTAATCCTCAGCGATGAGCTGATGCTGCACCCCGAAGAGTCCACCGACGCGTTTGTATTCCACCACCCGGAGGCGAAGTACTTCAAGGTGTGACGGGGGGGGCTGAAACCGGCGCCGGGATCGGTCACTTCACGGCCTTTTCCGCGTCGACGATGCCCTCGCCGTACAGGCCGTTGTCCTCGGTCGTCCCTTCGCAGGTCGCGTTCCAGTCCGTCGTGCGCCCTTCGTCGATGTAGTCCTCCACACCGCCGACCGGGCAGGCATGGTCATCCGCCGTCCGCAACATCACGCGGGCCACGGCTTCTGGATCGAGTGCGTAACCGTCGTCACCGGTGGACTGGCCGCGCTCCTGGATGATCAGCGCCGCGACGCCGACGACGTGCGGCGACGCCATCGAGGTGCCCTGAAGGTACGTGTAGAAGCCGCACCTGCCGTCGTCAGCGCAGTACTTGATCGAGAATCCGTCGACCGGGTTGCCCGCAGGATCGGCCAACCCCTGCTCAATCGCCGCCTGGAGCGGATACGACGAGAGGATGAGGTTCCCGGGAGTCTGGGACTGCGGCGTCCCGAAGTAGTCCTTGAACCAGCCACCCGGGGCGGCGATCTCCACGTCACCGAACCCGTAGTTGGAGTAGTCAGCCTTGGTCCCCGACGGGCCGACCGAGGACACGCTGATTACCTCCGGAGCCTCGCTGGGCAGGTTGAGGCATGTGTTCTTCACGACCCGCGGTTGGGCGGTGTTCGGCGGGTAGTCCGGGCTGGTCGCGTCGCTGCGGGTCGGTGCGGCCAAGTCGGTGTGCTCGTTTCCGGCGGCCGCGACCAGGGTCACCCCGCGGTCGGAGGCATACTTCACCGCACCCAGCACCAGTTCGCTGATGAGCCGCTGCTCGGTCACTTGCGCGTCGCTCACGGCGCCGCTGACGTAGTGGTCGCGCGATGTGCAGTTGTAGAGCCACGGGTCGGTGTAAAAGCTCATGTTCACGACGTCGAGGTGGATGTCCCCCGCGTACACGAGGGCCTTGACCGTCTCGTACAGGAAGAAGTAGCCGGAGTCCTGTCCTGCGCGCACGTTCACGAGGGTCGCGTCGGGAGCCACCCCGCCGATGCCGAAGTCGTTGTCGGCCGCGGCTACGATGCCGGCCACGTGCGTTCCGTGCCCGTTGTTGTCTACGTCCGCGGGGTCCTTGCAGTCCTTGTACTCGCAGGGCCCGTCGATGTCTGGGATGTCGGTGGTGAAGTTCCGCGACCGCTTCGCGTCGAAGTTGGGCGCGATGTCGGGGTGCCGGGCGTCGATCCCCGTGTCAATGATGCCGACGTCGACACCCTTGCCGGTCGCCTCCTCCCAGGCGCCGCCGGGCGTCGCACCGATCATCTTCATGTCCCATTGAAGACCGGACAGGGGCTCGGCGGGGGACTCGGGCGTGGACGGGCTCCCGGCCTTTACGGAGCGGCTGGCCTGCGCCCGCTCGGTCGCGTCGAGCCGCTCACCGGCGTAGTGGTGCGGCATCCCCTGCCGGCTCACACCGACGGAGTGGTTCCGGGCGGCACCGCGGATGCCGCTACCGGTCCGAACCTTGTCCATGAATGCGCCGTCGGGGGCGTTGACCAGGGCGAGGCCGATCTGGGAGGTAACGTCTTCCACTGCTCCGCCGGCGGCCTCGATCGCGGCGGTGGCGGCTTCGGCAGTGCCACTGAAGGAGACGACGAACTTACCCCCGGCCTCCATCCGTCCACTCTGCCTCGCGGCTTCGTCCGCGGAATGGGTTGCTGCTGTCGCGGATGCGACCACCGTGAAGGCGACGGCGGGCCCGGCCGAGAGGACCATCGCCACGGCAGCGAGACAGGCGACGAGCGGGAATCTTTTCTTCATCTGGGTACTCCGGTTGGCGCCCTTGACGGGCCGGATAAGGGGGCTCCCGAGGGGCAATAAAATCGGAATCGTCCGGCCCAGACTATGCCTGCAGAGCACCGGTGTCGCCGTGATCCGCCCCCTATTTCGCCCCCTATTTTTGTCCCCCAACGCGAACCCCTTTGGCCAGGATCGAGTTATCACCAGGCGGAGCACGGCGACGGTGTGCGGTGCTGAGGTTGGGGGTCCTCAGACTTCGAGTTGATGCCGCTCCCTGGCCTGATCCGGTTGGGCCTGCGCGGCTCGCCCACCCGGTCCAGGAACCTGGCTGGAGACCGGCTTCACCCGCCGGAGGGCTGCGAGGATGGCCCGCCCCACCACCGCGATTCCGATAATGGTGGTGACGGCACGCAGGGTGTCCCAGCCCGCCGTCGACGTCACCAGCGAGTAAAGCAGGAAGCTGCTGAGGTTAGTGCCCAGCGGCGCGCCGGGCACGTAGGAGATGCCGGTGCCGGCGCCCACCGCGAACGGCCAGAACCACAGGTTGGTCAGCAGGCCGAACAGATAGGACGCCACGATGCCATAGCCGCACAGCATCCACAGTTCGGCTTTGCCACACACCCGCCGGGGGAGCAGCCAGCCCAGGGTGCCTGATGAAAGAAGGCATCAAAGGCGAGCGGGGAGGGGCCAACGGCGCATGTCACGAGCGGGTGTCGAGGTATTGCCGAATCGCGAGGGCCGTTTCCTCCGGAGCGCTGACGTGGGGGCAGTGCCCGGTGGCCTGAAGCTGCACCAGGGTGCTGTGGTCCAGATTCTTGTGCAGGTAGGCGCCCACTTCCGGCGGAGCAAGCCGATCGTCAGAGCACTGCAGAATAAGGCAGTTGGTGCGCAACTTTTTCAGTTCAGGGCGGGTATCGGAGAAAAAAGTTACCCCGGCGAAGTGCCGTGCGATGGTCGGATTTGTCCGGCAGAAGCTGATACGCAGGTCCTCCGCTAATTCCGGCTCCTGCGGGTTGCCCATAACCATGGGTGCCACGGCCGCGGCCCAGGCGAAATAGTCTCTGTCCAGAGATGCCAGCAGGCCCTCGATGTCTTCCCGCGAAAACCCGCCCACGTAGCCGTCGTAGGGGTCATCCGTATGACGGGGTGAAGGAGCAAGCAGGACCAGGTGGGAGAAACGGTTGGGGTCCTGCACGGCGGCGATCACGGCGATCATTGTGCTGACACTGTGGCCCACCAGGATGACGTCCTCAAGTTCAAGGGCGGCGCAAATCTCCAGCAGGTCCGACGCGTACCCATTCAGGGACCCGTACTTCTCCCAGTCATAGGCGCTGATGTCGGAGTGTCCTGCACCAACATGATCAAAAAGCACCAGCCGGTAATCATCAACGAAATGGGGCAGCAGCTTCTGCCACATCGCCTGATCGCAGCCAAAACCGTGGGCAAACATCATCACGGGCCCATCATCGCGCCCGGATATGGTGACGTTGTTCCGGCCGATTACCGCAGCAACTGCTTCGATCACGTTCTCACTGACCCTCCATTGGGTGGCGTCCTGTCCCAGACTATCCACGGGAAATTGCGAATCCTAGGGATCCCCCCACTATGACCTTCAGGGCGACCTCGATCCAGCCCATTACATGCGCACGGCTTACGGGACTCCTCCCACATGGACCATGATGTCGGGTGTCCTCAGACCCCGATTTGTAGCTGGTCCCTGGCCGGATCCGGTTGGACCTGCGCCGGGTGCCCCGCCGCGCTGGAGACCGGCTTCACCCGCCGGAGGGCGGCGAGAATGGCGCGCCCCACCACGGCGATCCCGACGATCGTGGTGATGGCACGCAGGGTGTCCCAGCCCGCCGTCGACGTCACCAGCGAGTACAGCAGGAAGCTGCTGAGGTTGGTGCCCAGCGGCGCGCCGGGCAGGTAGGAGATGCCGGTGCCGGCGCCCACCGCGAAGGGCCAGAACCACAGGTTGGTGAGCAGGCCGAACAGGTAGGACGCCACGATGCCGTAGCCGCACAGCATCCACAGTTCGGCTTTGCCCCGCACCCGGCGTGGGAGCAGGCCGGCCCCCGCGCCCACCCACGCGCAGGCGAAAATCTGGAACGGCGTCCACGGCCCGATGCCACCCCACAAGGCACTTGAGAGGGCGATGGTGGCGGCGCCGAGGAGCATGCCGAAACGGGCACCGAAGGCCCGGCCGGCCAGGATCAGCAGGATAAAGACCGCCTCCACGCCCCCGACGCCGGTGCTCGCCACCCGCACCGCGGAACCGACCGCGGCAAGGACGCCGAGCAACGCCACCGTATGTGCGGAGCTGACCGAACCGTCGAGGGAGACAACAATGGCGACGACGGCGAGCGGCGCGATGGCCAGCGCCGCGTAAGGGAGTGCCGCGGCAGCATCCTCCGGGAAGGCTGCCGCGAGCAGCGGCCAGCAGAACGCTGCGAGGGCCAGGACGTTCGCGGCGGCGAGGACTACGAGTTCTGCGGCGCGCGGCATCCGGATGCGGTGCTGCCTGGCCGCGCTCCGGGCATCTGGTTCGATGACCCTGGGTTTTGGTCCGGCGTCCGCTGGCCGGGGCGCCGTGAGGGCTGATTCGGGCGATTCGGTCACTGGAGTTGAAGGCGCGACGCCGTCACTCATCGGGAGTATCCGGGCCCCGAGGCTATGCGCAAAATTGAGGTCGTGGGTGGCGATAAGGACCGCCGCGCCGTCGTCCGCGGCCGCCCGCAGTGCCGCCCCGACTGCGGTGCGGGCCGTCAGGTCGAGTCCGCGGGTGGGCTCATCGATGAGGAGAACTTGAGGGTTGTCCATGGTCTGCAGCGCGATGGCCAGGATTCTGCGCTCACCTGCCGAGAGGTCCCGGGGATGCTCGTGTCCGATGGGAATCCGGACGTCTCCGCGCAAACGGGCCAGGCGGGACGCTGCGGATCCGGGCGCAGACTGTCCGCCGTTTTTTCGGCGAGCCAGGCGACGCTCGGCCGCACGCAGCTCTCCTGCCACGGTATCCAGGGTGAAGAGGTCGTCCGAGGCGTCCGGGACGAGGGCGACGCGGCCGCCGTCGACCGTTCCTTCACTCACCGTTCCTTCACCGAGGGCGAGGGCCACCAGGAGGGATGACTTTCCGGCCCCGTTCGGTCCCACGAGGGCTACCACTTCGCCTCGGTGCAGGGTCAGGGACGCTTTGCGCACCAGTGGCGAGCCCTTGCGGTGCACCGCGAGGTTTGTCGCCGTCAGCACGGGAGGATTCCCGGCCTCTGGAACGGGGGTTGGCCGCGCAACAGCCGGGACCAAAGCGGTTGGCGGGGCACCCGGTATCAGGGCGCCGTCGTCGATGGTCCACCAGGAGTCGGCAACCGGGACGAGCGCTTCCGCCCGGTGCTCCGCCACGATGACGCACACGCCGGCGTCGCTCGCGAGGGCGTTGAGCACGGCGATGACGCGTGCGCGGGCGGCGGTATCAAGGTCGGCCAGGGGCTCATCCACCAGGAGCAGGGCCGGATGGTCCACCACCGCTGAGGCGATGGCCACGAGCGTTGCCTCGCCGGCCGAGAGGGTGCTGACATTCCGGTCCAGCAGATCCGTCACGCCGATACGCTGCGCGACCTCGAGCACCCGGGCCTTGGCGGCAGCGGATGCCATGCCACGCAGCTCAAGGGCGAGGGAGATTTCGTCCCGAACCCGGGTGGAGGCGAAAGCGGCGCGGGGATTCTGCAGGACGACGCCGATGTGGCGGGCGGTATCGCGCGGCGGGGTGGTGGCCCGGTCCGCTCCGGCGGCGCACACCGTGCCGGAGATTTCCCCGCCGTCGACGTGGGAGAGAAGGCCGGCGATGCCCCGCAGGATGGTGGACTTCCCGGATCCAGTCGGCCCGGTCATGACCGTGATGGACCCGCTTGAGGGCTCGAATCCTGAAACGCGCACCGCCGCGTCGCCGATGCGGAACTGTGCGTCGCGCAACAGAAGCGGGCCGCCGTCGTCGTTCCCGGCGCAGTGTGCAGCACTGCTCCCGAAGCCGCGCAGCTCCAGGGCTGCGGCAACCCGGCTCGCGTGTTCAAGGGTGCGCTCGAGCACGGGCACCAGGGCACGTGGGCCAAACCGTTCGCCCCGCAACCGAAACGCCAGGCGGACGGAGGTCACGGCGTCGGCAAGTGCCGGAAGCGCCGCCCACGCGACCACAAGCGTCCGGGCCAAACCTTGCATGGGGCCGCGGCGGGCCAGGTGCACGAAGCCACGGGCCACGTCCACCCAGGCGTTGAGCAGGCCGAATGCGAGGAACATCCCGGCAATCGGCAGGGCGGACACGACTGCCGCCCACAGGCCTTGCCCCGAGATCGGGCCGAGGAGGACCACATGCGCGTACGGGGCAGGCAGCCTGACCGACGGCAGGTCGAGCAACAGCGGTTCGCCGAGGCCCGCCCCGTTGAAAAGGATGCGGTAGATGACCCGCGCCGCGATGAAGACGACGGCGAGAGCCGCCGCTGCGCGTAACGGCGCGGGTCGAAAGGTCATGCCTTGGGGGCGGCCGGTTCGCCGTCGACGGTGTAGAGCAGCTCGAGGCTCTCTCCCGGGTTGACCTGCAGGGTGGCGAGGCCTTCCTGCGCGTAGGCCCAGTCGCCGGTGGCCGGCTTAACCCAGAGGGACCAGTAGGCGAAGGCTGCGGGCATTCCCGCGCACTCTTCCTTGTACGTGCCGCCCTTGTGGGTGATCTCAAGATCCGCGGCGGGCACACCGTTCACGCGGCATACGAGTTCGGTGGGGTACTGCGTGGTGCCCACGGTCTTCACCTTGGCGTCGTCGAGCACCTTGGCAGCGGGAGTCGCTGCGTCCACGGGCACGCACACGGAGGTGTCGGCGGCGGCCTGCTTCAGGGCGCCGGAATCGACGATGAGCTTCACGCCGGCGCAGGGACCTGAGGTGCCGGCGGCGGCGCTGGATGACGCCGTTGCGCTGGACGCGGGGGCGGAGGTGGTGGGCTGGTTGGCGGCCGGCGTGGAACAGGCGGCGAGGGCAAGCAGGAGGCCGGCGGCGGCGAGGGAGCTCGCGGCGGCGGTGCGGATCTTAGTCAAAGTCACGCTTCAAGGGTAGGGCGTGGCGTGTCGGGATCCGGAGGCCGTCACGTTGTGTGACGTCAGGTCACGAGTCCGCGCGCAGTCCCCGCTCCAAAGCCAAGCTGACGACGGCGGGAAGTCCCGCCGTCGTCAGCCAAAATGTCACACCCCCCTGCCATGCTTTGGTTATGGAAACCGGTGTGGTTGTGGAAGCGGGAGTCAGGGCCGGGGTTGCCTCTGCCGTGGCATCCGTGGCCGTACTGGTTGATGAGCTTGCCGGTGTTGTTGCCGGCCTGCCGGCTGCCCCGGAGGAACCCACGCGTTTTCCGGAAGCTGGTGCTGATCTGCTGCAGGATGTGTCCAAAGTGTGCCTGGACGGCTTGGGGGTGCTGGCGCGGATTGAGGCCGCAACGGCGGCGGCGAAGGTCCGGCTGGTGGCCGCCTACGCGGAAGCCGCAGACGCGATTGAGGGCCCGCCGGCCAGCGCGTATGAGGCATCTGCACAGGATGTGAGCAAGGTGGCCCAGATCGCATGCGCGCTCACCATCGGCGAACGCGCCGCATCCGCCCTCCTTGGAGAAACCCGCGCGCTGACAACTTCCCTCCCGGCCGCACTCGATGCGCTGCAGTCCGGCACCATCGGCTGGCAGCACGCACGCATCGTGGTTGATGAAACAACAGGCCTCGCTCCCTCAGCGGCCTCTGCTCTGGAAGCCCAGTTCTTTGGCCCCGACGCAGCGAACCAGGCCCGCGGGGCCGCGGCCGGAGAGCTGGTGCCCGCCCGGTTCCGCCGGAAGGTCCGGACCTGGCGGGAACGCCACCACCCCGAGTCGATTGAGGAACGCCACGCGAAGAGCGTTGAGGACCGGCGGCTGGAGTTCAGCCCGGACCGGGACGGCATGGCCTGGCTATCGCTCTATCTTCCGGGGGACACAGCCTTGGCCAGCTGGAACAAGTCGACGGCCCTTGCCCGCGGCCTTCAAAGCCCGCACGAACCACGCAACCTCAGTCAGTTGCGCGCCGACATAGCGGCAAGGCGGCTGCTGGGCAGCGCGAACCAGCACGCCGGAGGCGTGCCTTCCCCTAAGGCTGATGTACTGGTTACCGTTCCCGTCTTCTCGCTCCTCGGCCTTACCGACGAACCCGCCGAGATCGATGGGCTTGGCCCGGTCCCGCCATCCATGGCACGCAGGCTGGTTGCTGACGGTGCCAGCTCGCTGTACCGCGTCCTGGTGGACCCAAGGGATGGTGCGCCGCTGGAAATTGGTCGCACCAGCTATCGACTCCCGGAGTCGCTTAAGCGCTGGCTCAGGATGCGGGACGGCAGATGTACTTTTCCTGGCTGCAGCAACCACAGCCTGGACAATGAGGCGGATCATCTCACCGCGTGGCAGCGCGGCGGGACTACCGGGATCAGCAATCTTGGGCAGGCATGCCCAAAACACCATCGGCTCAAACACCGGCGGGCATGGAGACCCACGCCGGCGACGAAGAATGAGCCGCCAGGCTGGATTTCACCGGCCGGCCGGTACTATCCGGCCGAGCACCCGGACCGGGAACCCCCGCTCATCCCACTCGACTGCCTGCCAGTTACTGCCAGCCCCCTGGAACAGGCCATTTTGACGCGCCTCGCCGCCTGATGCATTGAGGCGGTCTTAACAGCCTTCGCCAGTAGGCACCGAAGAAAAGCGGACGACGGCGGCGCTCAGGTGAGTGCCGCCGTCGACCTTTTCAGTTGGCTGTTACTTCGCTTCCGACGCGGATACCAGCGCATCCTGCGGGGCTTCGTGCTGCGCTGCTTCGTCCCGTGCGACCCCCGACGACGGATGCGCTGCGACTGCCGCCGCGTGCTCGGCCAGCACCCCGGTCTGGTGGCGGATCTTCACGCGGTAGAGCAGGGCCCCGCCAATGACCACGGCGGCCACAAAGATCACGCCACCCCACTGCAGGTACCACTCGAACGGCGGCACCGAGTTATAGATTTCAGGCCGGGGCCACACCAGGTTCAAGGTCATGAGACCGCCCCACAGGACCGCGAGGATGTTCACGGGAACACCCCACTTGCCCAAGCTAAATCCGGGCTCGGTGCCGTCTGCGGCGAGCGGCCACTTCTTCAGGAGCCGGTTGCGCAGCAACGGAACTGTGACCAGAAGGTAGGACAGGTAGATCAGGACGATGCTGATGCTGGACAGGATGGTGAAGATGGCCGGCTGCATGACGTTGACCAGCAGCGGGATGACGGCCATGACACCGATCACGATCGCCGCGATCTTGGGGGTCCTGCGGACCGGATCCACCTTGCTGAGCTGCCGGCTGAACGGCAGGTTGTTGTCCCGGGCCATGGCGAACATCATGCGGATGGCGGCGGCGTGGACAGCCAGGGTGCAGACCACCACAGCCACCACGATGCAGGCCAGGAAGGCCTTGCCGAACGGCCCGCCCAGGACGGAGAGCACAATGTACTGCAGGCCGCCGTCGGCAGCTCCCACCTTGGGATCGTCCAGGTCCGGTGCGGCCAGGATGCCAAACAGCAGGATCAGCCCGCCCAGCAGGAACGAGGCCGTGACGGCGCGCAGGATGGCCTTGGGGGCCGTGCGCTTGGGGTCCTTCGTTTCCTCCCCGAGGGAGCTGGCGGTGTCGAAGCCGTACATAACGTAGCCGGACGCCATGGCGCCGATGAGGAAGACGCCGAAGAAGCCAAGGTCGTGCCCTTCGCCGAAGCCGGCGGTTTCGAAGAAGACCTCGGGCCCCCGCACCACGTGCCAGCCCAGCGCGAGGATCAGCAGCACGGCCGCGGTCAGCTCCACGAAGACGCCGATGCTGTTGATCCTGGTCATCAGCTTCACACCGAAGGCGTTGATGAGGGTGGAGATGGTGATCATGATGGTGGCCAGCACCACGCCGTTCATGGCGAAGTCGTAGGGGCCGGTGCCGTCACCGACGAACTGGAAACCGGACCAGAGCTGTGGCAGGGTGAGCTGCAGGGCCAGTGCCACGGATCCGAGCGCCATGACGGAGGAGAGCAGCAGCAGCCAGCCCGCCAGCCAGGACGAGGTCCCCGACGCGAGCCGCTTGGCCCAGTTGTAGACCGATCCCGCCACGGGGTAGCGGCCGGCCAGCTCGGCAAAGCACAGGGCCACCATCAGTTGGCCGACGAACACGATGGGCCAGGACCAGGCGTACGCCGGGCCGGCCATGGAAAAACCGAAGTAGAACAGTTGGAAGACGCCGGTGAGGATGGAGATGTAGCTGACGCCTGCGGCGAAGCTGGCAAACTTGCCGATGCTCCGGTCCAGGGTCTGGGTGTAGCCAAATTCATCCATGCCGCTTGAATCAATACTCTTGCTGGGTTCCAAAATGTGAACTCCTATGTCAGAAAAGTACGACTGTCAGAAAAGTACGCTCGATGCAACCCGCGGCCCCCGTGGGACGCAGGCGAATTCAATAGCCTCCGGAACTTGCCTCTCAGGCGAAGGACGGGCTGAGCTCCACCTCTTTCCTTACAGCGCCACCGGGGTGGCCGGCGCGGATGAGCTCGGCCCGGATCAAATCAGCGCAGCGCTCGCCGATCATCATGACGGTGATGTTGGGGTTGACCGTGATGTGTTCAGGCATCACGGAGGCATCCGCGACGCGCAGGCCGGTGACGCCCTTGACCCGCAGCTCGGGATCCAGCGGTGACATGTCGTCGTCGGCCGGGCCCAGACGCACCGTGCCCACCGGGTGGTACACCGTGTTGTGGGTCTTGCGGATGTAGTCCCGCAGCTCCTCATCCGTCTGCGCCTCGACGCCGGGCGAGAGTTCGCGGCCAGTCCAGGCCGCCATGGCTGGCTGGGCGGCAATTTCGCGGGCCTTACGGATGCCGGCCACCATGACGCGCATGTCGTGGCCGTCCGGATCCGTGAAGTAGCGGGGGTCCACCATGGGCTTGTCGCGGAAGTCGCGGCTGCGCAGCCTCACGGTGCCCCGGGAGCGGGCGTGCGTGACGTTCGGGGTGAGGCTGAAGCCGTTCTCCGTGGTGGGGTAGCCGTGCCGCAGGGTGTTCATGTCGAACGGGACGGAACCGTAGTGCATCATCAGGTCCGGGCGGTCCAGGCCGTCCTCGGTGGGGGTGAAGATGCCGATCTCCCACCACTGGGTGGAGGTCTGCACCATGGGCTGCCTCGCCTCGAACTGGACCACGCCTTCGGGGTGGTCCTGCAGGTTTTCGCCCACACCGGGGGAGTCCACCAGGACCTCGATGCCGTGTGCGGCGAGGTGGGCTGCCGGGCCGATCCCGGAAAGCATCAGCAGCTTGGGGGAGTCGATGGCCCCGGTGGACAGGATGACCTCGCGGTGCGCGGAGAGCCGGTGGGTCCGGCCGAACGCGGAGTCCACCACGTCCACGCCGGTGCAGCGCTTATCCGCGTCGAACACCAGTTGGCGGGCGCGGAGGCCGGTGAGCAGGGTGAAGTTTCCGCGGTTAACGATGGGGTGGATGTAGGAGACCGAACTGGAGGCCCGGGTGCCGTCCGCGCGGCGGTTGATCTGGAAAAAGTTGGCGCCGTTGATCACGGTGGTGCCCGTGTTGAACTTCGCACGCGGAATGCCCGCCTGTTCGCAGGCGTCCAGGAGCGCGACGCCGGCAGGATCCACCGGGGGAACGTTCATCAGGTGCACGGGGCCTGAGTCGCCGTGGTGCGGCGCTTCCGGACCGGCGTCCTCATTTGTTTCCAGCCGCTTGTACAGCGGCCAGGCGGCGCCGGCGTTCCAGCCGGTGGCGCCGTATTTGGACTCCCACTCATCCAGGTCCTCGCGGGGCGCCCAGAACGCGATGCAGGAGTTGTGGCTGGAGCAGCCGCCCATCACCTTGGCGCGGGCGTGGCGCATGAAGGAGTTGCCGTTTTCCTGCGGTTCCACCGGGTAGTCCCAGTCGTAGCCGGATTCGAGCAGCTCCATCCAGCGGTCCAGCTGCAGGATCTCGGGCAGGTTCCGGTCATCCGGGCCTGCCTCGATCAGTGCCACGGTCACGTCCGGGTCCTCGGTCAGGCGTGCGGCTACTGCGGCTCCAGCGGATCCGCCGCCGATGACGATGTAGTCGAACCCGCGCTCGCTGAGGTCCGCAATGTTGTCGAAGTGCATCTAGTTCTCCTTGCCGTGGTCAGCAAACCAGCCGGTGACCTGCGGGCTGGTGTTCTGGTAGATGTGCTTGGCTTCCTGGTATTCGGCCAGGCCCGTGGGGCCCAGTTCGCGGCCGACGCCGGACTGGCCGAAGCCGCCCCACTCGGCCTGCGGGAGATAGGGGTGGTAGTCGTTGATCCAGATGGTGCCGTGCCGCAGCCGGTATGCCACGCGTTGCGCCTTGCCGGCATCCTGGGTCCAGACCGCGCCGGCCAGGCCGTAAATGGTGTCGTTGGCGGTGGCCACCGCTTCGTCCTCGGTGCGGAACGTTTCCACGGTGACTACCGGGCCGAACGCCTCGTCGGTGACCACGGACATCCCCCTGGTCACACGGTCCAGTACGGTGGGCTGGTAGTAGAACCCGCCGTCGTACTTTTCTCCCTGCGGCGCCGCACCGCCGGTCCGCAGCCGCGCACCCTCCTGGATGCCGCGCTGGACATAGGCGTTGACTTTGTCGCGGTGGGCCGCGGAGATCAGTGGCCCGGTTTCGGCGGCGTCATCAAAGGGGCCGCCCAGCCGAATGGTCTGCGCCCGGCGGACCAGCTCTTCCACGAAGCGTTCGGCGATCGATTCCTCCACCACCAGCCGCGCCCCTGCGGAGCAGACCTGCCCGGAGTGAACGAACGCGCCGTTCAGGGCATTGTCGACGGCGGCGTCGAAGTCCGCGTCCGCGAACACCACGTTGGGGTTCTTCCCGCCAAGCTCCAGGGCCACCTTCTTGACGGTGCCGGCGGCCGCGGCCGCGATTCGCTTGCCGGTCTCCAGTCCGCCGGTGAAGGAGACGAGGTCGACGGCGGGGTGTTCGGAGAGCGGTGCGCCCGCCTCCGCGCCGGCTCCGGTCACGAGGTTGGCGACGCCGTCCGGCAGGCCGAGGTCCTGGAGCAGCTGCATGGCCAGGATGGCTGTGGACGGGGTCAGCTCGGAGGGCTTGAGGACGAAGGTGCAGCCGGCGGCCAGTGCGGGCGCGATCTTCCACGCCGCCTGGAGCAGGGGGTAGTTCCACGGCGTGATCAGGCCGCAGACGCCCACGGGTTCGTAGACGATCTTGCTGACGACGGCGGCGTTCCCGGCGTCGACGATGCGGCCCGCCTGCTGCCCGGCGAGCCTGCCGAAGTACTCGAAGCAGGCGGCAATGTCGTCCATGTCGATGCGGCTCTCGACCATGCGCTTGCCGGTGTCCAGTGACTCGGCGCGGGCGAACTTTTCGCGGCGTTCGCGCAGTCCGGCGGCGACTTTCAGGAGGAAGGTGCCGCGCTCCGGGGCCGGGACATCCGACCAGATTCCGGAGTCGAATGCACTGCGGGCTGCAGCGATGGCACGCTCGGCGTCTTCCCGGCCGGCCTCCGACACCGTGGCCACCAATTCGCCGTCGGCGGGGTTGCGGATCTCGCGGACAGCGCCCGAGGCCGCCGGCTCCCACGCACCGTTGATGAACAGGGTGGATGCGGTCTCGGTTGCACTGCTTTCGGAGGTTTCCATAGCTGGTGTGGCGTAAGTCATACGAGGGACAGTAGTGCACATTGAACGAGTGTTCAATACTTTCTTGAACACTCGTTCAATGCTACGTGGGAACTTACTCCTGAAGCGGCGCGAAGGCGATCTGCTCAGTGCGGGCGATGCTTCGCTGGATGGCGGCCTCATCAACCCCGAGAAGGGCCGTCAGCCACATACCGTTTTGGATGACCACAATGTCAGCCGCCCGCTCCCTGCATGCCGCCCAGGTGAGATCGGGTTGGGCGTTGCAAACCAGTGCAGCGAGACCGTCGAGATAGCGGTCGAAGGCCTCGGCGTTGATCTGTGCATAGCCCTCGTCCGCTTGGGCGAGGGCCCAAAGGTGCAGGCGCAAGGACAGGTAGCGGGTGGTCAGGAGATCTGCGGCAGCCACTCGCCGCAGGGCCTGGCGCAACTGTTCCTCCGGGGCCGACGACGGGTCGGGCGCCACCAGCAGAAGGTCGTGCTCGTCGACCCGGCGCAGTGCCGCCCGTATCAGGCTCGTCTTGTCGTCGTAGTAGTAGTTCACCAGACCGAGCGCAACACCGGCTTCGCGGGCCACGGCCCGCATGCTCACGCCCGAAATCCCGTGGCGGGACAGCAAATCCAGCGCCGCCTCGAGAATGCGTGACTGCCTGTCCATCTGTTCGCCCGAGTTCACGGCATTGGTCCCCATCTGGCCAGACTATTGCCTAACCCGTGACGAGTGCACTTTGAAGGACCGCCGACGTCGTCAGGTTGCCGACCGGGTGTCGAACCCCGCCGCCAATTCCCGGCGCCCTCGCCCGGGGGTCTCCTGACGCTGAGGTGAGCGAGCGACGACGGGAGGCCCCGCCGTCGTGACCCTAGCAGGACACTCTGCAGGCAGCGGCCCGACCTTGGGATCGTCCTTTGGGCCGGGCGGGGAACGTCGGTCGTCACGGTCTGCGTAGGACGGCGATACAGCAGCGGTTCAAGGCCGCCCTTCGGCCCTACCGGGATGACATTGGAAGGCCTATCTTTGATCTCACACAGCCTGAGAGAAAGGAACAATGATGTTCACCTTGCAGATCAGCTATCCAGTCCGGGACTACGAGGCTTTCAAGAAAGTATTCGACACGGATCCTGCAGGCCGCGCCGCCTCGGGCGCCAAGTCTGTCCGCCTGTTCCGGGATACGGACGACCAGAACAGCGTGGCCGTGCTCCTTGACTTCGACACCAAGGATGCTGCGAACGTCTTTCTGGAACGGCTCCGCAGCGACGTGTGGGACAAGCCCGAGGTGATAGGGCAGCTGATGACGGGAGCGCCCACAGCCAGGCTCTTGGAGGAGACGGCCCGCGAGGGTCAGGGCGCGGGCTGAACGTTCGGTGCTGATTCCTAGAGCCGGAGTTCCATGAACACGCTGTTGGGATCCAAGACGTAGTCGCCAAAGGGATGGCACTCGCTGAACCCGTTGCGGACATACAGGCGCCGCGCGGGAACGAAATAGTCCTCGGTTCCGGTCTCAAGATAGATGCTCTCGAAGTTTCGGGTGCGGGCTTCGTCCAATATGTGCCGGAGCATGAGCGTCGCTACGCCCCGCCCGCGCGCACCCGCTGCGGTGCGCATGGACTTGATCTCGCCACGCTTCGCCGGGCTGTCCGGGAAGTCGAGGAGCTTGAGTGCGCCGCAGCCAAGGAGTTCACCTTCCTCGCGGGCCGTCCAAAACGTGATCGACGGTGCGGACAGCGCAGAGTGGTCAAGCGCGTGCACACTCTCGGCGGGCGATGTGGCGAACATGTCTGCCAGGTGCTCGCTCAGCGGGGCATGGACATCCGCTCGTGCAGGGTCGTCCTTCGCAATGTGGATCATCGCCTCCAATTTACCGGCTGAGGACCTGCACTATATTCGGACAAGGCAACGGCCGGATTGCATTGCAGAACAAAGTTAGGCGGGGCTCGGAATGGCGGAAATGCCACCAGCCACGGTGGAAGTAAATGACGCCGTCGTCCAGCGCCTGCTCCGGGACCAGCGGCCCGACCTTGCGGACCGTCGTTTGGTGCGGGTGGCCAATGGCTGGGACAACGCGACCTTCCGGCTCGGCGACGAACTGGCCGTCCGGCTGCCGCGGAGGACTGAGGCGGTTCCGCTGATACTGCATGAGCAGGCCTACCTTCCCGGCATTGCCCGCCGCTCCCCGGTGGCGGTTCCTGTCCCCGTCCATGCCGGACGGTCGACGCCGGACTTTCCCTGGCCGTGGAGCATCGTGCGGTGGGTCCCAGGAACCACTGCGGCCGACGGGGACCCTGCCGTCGATCTTGCAGTGGGGTGGCTGATGTTCGACGCCGGCACCCGCCACCGCTTCATAGGTGCCTTTGGTCCCGCGTTAGATGAGGACACCTGGTTGAGGGCCTGGGGCTGGGCCCTCAACCTGTCCACCGCCATGCTGAGCAACTCCGACGACAACCAGCGGATGTTCGCCGTGGGAGAGTTCGGGCTCAGGCAGGTCCTGGAGGGCTGACTTGGCACGCCGTTCGTCCAGCCATTGCCTCGTTCCAGCTCGCGGTTCACTATGGAGGGAAACGCGCCGACCGGCGCAGACGGCTGCATTCACGGACTGACGGCTCGAGGGGATTACATGGACCACAGCACCGGCTCTGTTTCCGCGAACCGACGTACGCTGCTGAAGGTGGCAGGGATTGGGGCGGCCGGTGTTGCCGCGGCGCCTCTCCTCTCCTCCTGCACCGGCGTGTCGGCACAGCCCGCGTCATCGACGTCGGCAGCATTGCTGCCCGCCCCGCCGGGACAGGTCGAACCGCTGCTGGACCGGCCGAAAGTTACCAATGCGCTGGCCCAGCTCGACGGCTTGGTTCAGGAAGCGATGGAGAGCACCGGGCTGCCGGGGATGGCCGTGGCCGTGGTTTACCGGGACGAGGTGGTGTACTCCAAGGGCTTTGGGGCCCGGGAGGTCGGCAAGCCGGAAGGGATCGGCCCCGACACGGTGTTCCAGGTGGCTTCCGTATCCAAGCCCCTCGCGTCCACGGTGGTGGCAGGCATGGTGGGACAGAACATCTTCAAATGGAACGATCCCGTCATTGAACACAACAAGGATTTCGCGCTCAAGGATGACTACGTCACCAGGAATGCGACATTCGCTGACCTGATGTCACACCAGAGCGGGCTGAGGACGGGCTCGGGTGACCTGCTGGAGGACCTCGGGTTTGACCGGGAGTACATCCTCGGCCACCTCAACCAGGAGCCTCTTGATACGTTCCGGTCCAGCTACAACTACAGCAATTTTGGCTTCACGGAAGCCGGCCAGGCAGCAGCCGATGCGATGAAGATGTCCTGGGAGGACCTGGCCGACGAGGTCCTGTTCCGGAAGTTGGGAATGTCCGCCAGCAGCTACCGCCACTCGGACTATGAGAAGGCTGCAGACAAGGCCACCCTTCATGTGCCGCTCGGCAACAAGAAATGGGTGGCGAAATACCGCCGTGACGCAGATTCTGAGGCTCCGGCCGGGGGAGCGAGTTCGTCGGTGCGGGACCTGGCCCAGTGGCTCCGGCTGCAGCTCGGAAACGGCAGTTACGAGGGCAAGCCGGTTATTGATCCGGCAGCCCTGCAAACAACACGCGTTCCGCATGCTGTCTCCGGGGCGGCGGCGGCTCCGGCTGCCCGCTCCCGTTTTTACGGGCTGGGCTGGAACGTCTCCTACGACGACCAGGCCCGCGTCCAACTGGGACACTCCGGAGCATTCAATCTCGGCGCAGCCACCGCCGTCTCGATGCTCCCCGGCGAACAACTGGCCATAGTGGCGCTGACCAACGGGCGCCCACTGGGGATTCCCGAAGCAATCTGCGCCGGCTTCCTGGACGCAGCGCAGCACGGATCTCCTACAGTCGATTGGCTGACCTTCACCGCCGGCGTCTTCAAACAAATCGATGAGTCCGAGAAACCTGAGATCGACTACACCAAGGTTCCGTCCAGCCCCTCTCCTGCCAAACCAAACAGTGCCTACACGGGCACCTATGACAACCCCTACTACGGCCCGCTGGTGGTCTTCGAAGTGGGCGGCAAACTGGCGATGAAGTTGGGGCCGGCCGGCAGTCCCACCACGTTCCCGCTCACCCACTTTGACGGCGACACGTTCAGCTTCGAATCCATCGGCGAGAACGCCAACGGCCTGGCCGGTGCACTGTTCGCGGCAGCCAGCGGCGGCTCCTCACCAAGCGTGACCCTTGACTTCTACGACAGAACCGGGCTGGGGACATTCAGCCGGGCGTAAGCACCCCGCCGGAACTGAATCGGACGACGGCGGGAGGTCCCGCCGTCGTGTGCCCACTCAGTAAAAACGTCGTCGCGACCGGCTGCCTTCTCGATCGGGCTGCCCGCCTAAGGCTCGACGAGTGTCAGGATTGTGTCCGGACGGACGCCGTCGAATTTCATCGCTTCGGCTGCCGCTTCAGACTCCATAATTCGCTGGAATGTTTCCATGTCGGGGACCTCGGCGATCAGACCTACCCGCTGGCTCTTTGCCGGGTCAATGAACGTTTGAACCGTGATGCCCAGGGGCCCGAATATTTCTTGTCGCTTTGTTGAGCTGAGCCAGTGTTCAACGTCATCTACCTCGTGGAAAATCAACAGAGTTGGCATCGTTGCCTTCGCTTTCCAGGGTTGCGCCAGGAGCCGGGCTCGACGGGGCCGTATGGGACATCCTGATCAGGTTGAAAGTACCACGGCGCTGCATGCAGCGGTAGCGGGCCGAGGTGGCGGTTCCACCTCGATGGGCTCGCCGCCGTAATGCCGGCCGATCAGGGGGAACCAAAACTCAAGCGGACGACGGCGGGAAGTCCCCGCCGTCGCTATTTCCCACTCAGAGGGCGGCCTTGAAACGGCGGATAACGACCTGGATTAGTGCGTTCGCCGTGTTGGGCGCGTGGCTCTTCGGAGCAATACCAATGATCCAGGTGGCCCGCCCTCCGCTACCCGGCAACTTCACCACGACGCCTGACAAACGTGAAGCGGACGGACGGCGGGACACCCCGCCGTCGTCCGGAATCCCCTAAGTGTGACTCAACTCCGCAGCAAGTACTCGGCTAAACCCTCGGGGTTTGCCAGGGCGAGGAGGTGGCCGCCGGCCGCTACGTCGGGCTCGATGCCGAGGCGTTCACGGGCTACCCGGCGCTGGAAGTCCAAGGGAAAGAACCTGTCACCATCGCCGGAAAGTACGCGCATCCGGACCGCGGGCCACGCGGTGAAGGCGCATACCGACTCAAAGGCGGCGTTTGCTTCAGGGCGCTGATGCGGTTCCCCTTCAGCGGCGATATCCGGGGGAACATCGTGCAGGAAGTAGGTGTCTGTGTCGAACTCGGTGCTGTAGCCGTGGGTCTTCGCCGCGCTTTGCTGCGCCGCAGCCCATCCGGTGTTGTCCCACCACGCGCCCGGCGTCTCGCCCGGCACGGGGATCATCGCATTCACCAGCACCAGTTCCCCGACGGAAGCCTTGTCACACACCAACGGAGCGGTGAAGCCGCCCAGCGACTGCGCCACGAGCACCACACCCTGCTGCCCGCCGATGGCTTCCACCACCAGGCTTGTGTATTCGGCGAGTCCGGCGCTTTCGTCGTCGCCGGGCAGATCGACCGCGACGGCCTGGTGGCCGGCCCCCTGCAGCAGCGGAACGACGTGGCTCCAGTACCAAGCAGCGCCGCCGGCTCCCGGGATAAGGACGAACGTACTCACTTCAGGACCAGCCAAACGCCGACGGCGGGACCCCGGTCCCGGACGAGCAGTCGGCTTTTGGCCCGGTTTCGTCTCAATGCGGAGTTCATGCCACCATTCTCACCCCGCCACCATGGACTCCGGCACCCCTAAGCCTTTCGGCCCTACCGGGATAACGGCGGAAGGTTTATTTCTGGTCTGACACCGCCCGAAGGAAAGGAACACCGATGCTCACCTTGCAGATCAGCTATCCGGTCCGGGACTACGAGGCCTTCAAGAAAGTATTCGACACCGATCCTGCAGGCCGCGCCGCCTCGGGCGCCAGGTCTGTCCGCCTATTCCGGGACACAGACGACCAGAACAGCGTGGCCGTGCTCCTTGACTTCGACACCAAGGATGCTGCGAACGCCTTTCTGGAACGGCTCCGCAGCGAGGTGTGGGATAAGCCCGAGGTGATAGGGCAGCTCATGACGGCAGCGCCCACTGCCAGGATCCTCGAGGAGACGGCCCGAGAGGGTCAGGGCGCGGGCTGACCGCTGAGAATACGGTTGTCCCGCCGGATGAGTCGGCGCAACGCCTGCTTCAGAGGTTCAGCGTATTTCAGGCATGCCCTTCAACCCTGTTGTGCTGGCGTAGCTCCAAATCGCGTGGTCGAGTTCTTTCTCGTCTACGCCAAGCTTCTTGGCAGCCGTTTTAACTCGGGTTCCAGCAAATTCAGAACTAACTCGCCGCCCGACGGCACGCCCGACGAATTCAGTGATCCATGTGTCTGCCTTCACGCCGTCATGGCTCAGAAGCATGGTGAAGTATTCCCACGTAACAGGGCCCAGACCTGATACACCTGTGTACCGAGTCCTGTGATCAGGGTCGCCGGGCCTAAGGTGGGCACGCTCGGTGACCCCGATGGCCGCGAAGCGGTTCGCCGCCTCCACGACGGCGAAAGCCTTAGTCTTCCCGGCATGCACCTTCTGGCGATTCAGTATTTTTTCAAGTGAAACTGGGTCTTGATCCGCAAGATGACGCATCCGCCCTGAAGCGGTGACGTGCTCCGAGTGCTTCTCATATCGCAGGACCGCCCCGAGTGCTCCTGTCCACGAACCGTTGCGTTCTCGGCCGTATCGGAACCGGATGGACATGACCGCATCGACCAAGGCCAAGTCCATGCGATCGTAACCGCCGGGCCACTTCTTCCACGGCGTCGGGATGGCCGCGATGGCAGTGAGAACCCGGTCGAGGTCAGAGGCGGGCGCAGTCACAGGTAGCTCTTGACGCTCGCGCGCAGGGCTTCAGTGTGCTCGTAGATCTCCTCCAACGAACTGATGGGAACGCGCGTCTCTTCCCTGTTGTCGTCGAAAATGCCGATGTACTTCTGGGTGCGGTTGAAATGCAGGCGCGCGATCGGTTTGCGGTTGTTGTCGTCCAAGAGAACCGCGAAATACGATTTGGCATCCCTCTGCGCCACGCGGGCCGGCTTCACTTCGCTGCAGACGATGGCCCGGACGATCTGGTAGCCCTCGATCTCCTCCAGCGTCGTTTCCAACCCGTCAGCTTCGGCCAGATCAGCTTCGGCCACAGGTGCGCTGGTGACGCTGGCCGCTATCGCTGCATCGTCATTTTGCGGGAAGCCGGGCGCGCCCAGAGCCTTCTTCAAACGCTCGTTCACCTGGTCGTTAAGGAACTGCTTGGACGCCTTGGCCACAAGAGCAGTGAACTGTTCCCGTACCTTTTGTGTGTAGGCGCCTGAATATACGCGACCTGTCAGGAACTTAACCCACTCATCCTCGGGCTCCTTGAATTGCGACGCAAGCGTCCTTTTGAGTTCCCCGATGTATTTCAATTCTCCCGCCGCGCTGATAATCGAGTCCAGGTCGAAGACGTCCTTCGACAGCTTCTGCAGCTCCGGAATGAGGGACTCGTCGATATCGTTCAAATCGAGGACGAGGAACGG
The DNA here is from genome assembly GCF_056680215.1 of Arthrobacter sp. BF1. NCBI lineage: Bacteria > Bacillati > Actinomycetota > Actinomycetes > Micrococcales > Micrococcaceae > Arthrobacter > Arthrobacter sp. BF1. The sequence goes on along the minus strand of NZ_CM155271.1, from coordinate 3,696,066 downwards.
TTTCGCGTCCATGCGGTTCGGTGCATCGAGGTCCGTGAAGAACTGATAAACCTCACCGTTGGTGAGGATAGCGATACGGGCGCTAGTAACTGCAAAGTACCGAAAAAGTTGGGAAGCATGCTCAATCTTCACCGGCTCCGTAGACTTCTTGCACTCGATCAGGATCTGCACCTCGCCCTCCTTGACGATGGCGTAGTCGATCTTCTCACCTTTCTTAAGCCCTACATCAGCGATGAACTCCGGTACAACCTCCATGGGGTTGAAAACGTCGTAGCCAAGAATTGTCGAAATGAAGGGCATGACAAAGGCATTCTTTGTTGCTTCTTCGGTTTGGATGACATCTCGCTGTTGACGCACCTTTGCTGCCAACGCGGAAAGCTTTTCTGCAAATTCCATTTGTCCCCCTTGAAATTGATGATGGTGCCTACCGTAGCGCAGCCCTAAGACAAATTGATGGAGTGGGCAGACCCGGATACGTGTTCGTGATCGTTGCGTCCCTCAGGCGCTGATGGTTGGGCATGACGCATCCTCTGGTCGATCCTCCATTTGGGGGTGTCTGATGGACACTGCCACGGCATCCTCGCGCTGCGTAGCGTGGTGGTTGTGGATAGAAAAGAAGACATTCGGGAGTTCCTGATCTCTCGTCGTGCGAAGATCAGTCCGGAGCAGGCCGGGATCCCCAACTACGGGGAGCTGCGGCGTGTGCCGGGCCTGCGCCGTGAGGAAGTAGCGCAGATCGCCGGGGTGAGCACCGACTACTACACGCGGCTGGAACGCGGCAGCATCCGCGGTGTCTCGGACTCAGTGCTCGAGGCTGTGGCCTCCGCACTTCAGCTGGACGAGGCCGAGCGCGCACACCTGATGGACCTGGCGCGGGCGGCCAACACGCCGTCGCGCCGTACACCCCGCCGCCCGACGCAGCAGCGGGTCCGTCCCGGCGTGCTGCGTCTGCTGGACGGCATGACCGGCGTGGCCGCCATAGTGCAGAACGGCCGGGGCGACGTGCTCGCTGCCAACCTGCTGGGCCGGGCACTGTATGCCGAGGTATTTAACTCATCCGTGTCGTTGGGAGCGGACGTTCCGGGGCGGCTGCCGAACCAGGCCCGCTACCTTTTCCTCGACCCGCGGGCAGCCGATCTCTACCCTGACTGGAACGCAATCGCAGCCACCACGGTCGCGATGCTTCGACTGGAGTCCGGCCGGAACCCCCACGACCGGGCATTGAACGAGCTGGTCGGGGAGCTGACCACGGGCAGCAGTCTGTTTGCCGCGCTCTGGGCCGGGCACGACGTGCGGATCCACACCACCGGAACCAAACGCTTCCACCACCCGGTGGCCGGGGAACTGTCCCTGCAATTCGAGACACTGCACCTCCCTGGCGACGAAGGACAGACCCTGTTCACCTTCACCGCGGAGCCAGGCTCCTCCTCCGAAAACGCGCTGGCATTCCTTGCCAGCTGGGCCGCATCACCGCCCGAAACAACCACCGCCGGCGATCCTGCCGGCGGATCCACCGCCCCCGTGCGCTCCCACGCGCGGCCGGAATCACGCAACCCAGGAAAGACAGAACCAACCCATGACTGAGCAGAACACGAATGCTAACAACGAAAACACGGCCGGAAAGAAGGTCTGGTTTATCACCGGCGCAGGCCGCGGCCTGGGCACAGACATCGCCAAGGCGGCCCTGGCCGCCGGGCACGCCGTCGTCGCCACCGGCCGCAACCCGGACAAAGTCACCCAGGCCGTCGGCGAGAGCGAGAACCTGCTGGCCGTGAAGCTCGACGTCACCGATCCCGCCGACGCAGCCGCTGCCATCCGGGCGGCCGTGGACCGGTTCGGCCGGATCGACGTCCTCGTGAACAACGCCGGCAATTTCTATGCCGGCTTCTTCGAGGAAATCACGCCGGACGACTTCCGGGCACAGATCGAAACCACCATGTTCGGGCCCATGAACGTCGCCCGCGCGGCCCTGCCGGTCCTGCGGGCCCAGCGCTCCGGCCTGGTGGTGACCATTTCCTCCACCGCCGGCCTCGTGGGCGGGGAATTCCTGTCCGCCTACGCCGCGTCGAAGTTCGGTGTGGAGGGCTGGGCCGAGTCGCTGGCCCAGGAGGTGGCCCCGTTCGGCATCCGCAGCATGATCGTGGAGCCGGGGTTCTTCCGCACAGAGCTGCTCACCCCGGAGTCCACCAGGTACGCCGCATCCACCATCCAGGACTACGCCCAGCGCACGGAACAGACGGTCAAGGCCTGGCAAAGCATGGACGGCGAGCAGGGCGGCGACCCCGCCAAGCTCGCCAAGGCACTGATCCAGCTGGCCGACTTGGACGAGCCGCCGCTGCGGTTTGCCGCCGGAGCCGACGCCGTCGGCACCTTCGAGGAAAGGGCCAAAGCGCTCCAGGACCAGGCCAATGCCCACCGAGAGCTCTCCAGCAACCTCGCCCACGACGACAACTGACAAACGCAAACGGCCGACGGCGGGAGGTCCCGCCGTCGGCCGCTCACCACGTTCACCACGTTCCCTCCGAAGAGGTGGCGGGTCAGCTGCTGAGGTTCCAGTGGACCCGGATTGCCTCGGCAATGGGGCCGGCGGCGACGTCGACCCGAAAGGCGACGGGCGCGGTCCCGGTCTCTTCGATGACAGAGTCGCGGTAGACGCGGCCGCAGGAGGGACACAGGGTGTAGAGGTCCTCATCGGCAGGCCATTTCGCCAGCTCCGCGGGTGCCGGAGTGCCCTCGCCGAGGTGGACGGGGACGCCTTCTGAGTTGGCCTGGATCAATCCGTCCTTGCTGACGGTGTTCCCGCATACGCAGGTGATGGTGGTGACATCATGATCGATGACGTCGGCGGTTTCAGTGTCCACGATGACCTCCCCGGTGATGGAAGAGAAGTGCCGTTATTAGCTTATGCCCGCCGGACCTATATAGGCCGGTCCGGCGGGCCTAAACTGGCCTCCCACGGGACACTTGAACTGCCCGCACAGCTGAGCCGGTCCGAGGATGAACTCCGTGTACAAACGGAAGGTCGACCCCGTGGAAACAGACGATAACAAATCGCTCGTGCGGCGCTTCTACGCAGCGATTGACGCCGGGGATATCGATGCGATGGATGATCTGGTGGCTGAAGGCTACCTCGATCACAACCCGCCCTTCCCCGGGCTGCCGGCAGGACGTGAAGGCCTGAAACAGGCCTTCCGCATCTTCTGGACGGCGACGCCGGGCACCCATGCGATCGATGACCAGGTCGCGGAAGGGGACAAAGTGGTCACCAGGCTGACGGCCGCCGGCCGCCATGAGGGTGAACTACCCGGACCTCTCCCGCCCACAGGCGCCGAACTGCGGGAGTCCGCGGTGGCAATCCATCGGGTCCAGGACGGAAAGATCGCTGAGCACTGGTCAGCCAGGGACGACCTCGGGCTGATGCAGCAACTTGGCGTGATCCACATGCCCGGAGGTTAGCTGGCGGCCACTGAGACGACGACCTCCCGCCGTTTCCGGAGCGGAAGCGGTGCGGCGCGCACTTGTATAGATGTATACAAGTATGATGAAGCGCGGAGGTCACCACATGGCAGATTCACCGTCCCGGAACACCGGGGCACACCTTGTCTACGCGGAGCTGAAGCGGCAGATCCTGAGCCTTGAGCTGAAGCCCGGGGCGCGCATCTACGAGCCGGCAATGGCTGAGGCGCTGCGGGTCAGCCGGACGCCGCTGCGGGAGGCCATCCGGCGGCTCATTTCGGAGAGCCTGCTCGAACAGCAACCCACCGGCGGTGTCCTGGTGCCGGTCCTGGACGAGGCAGTCATTTCCGAGCTGTACGAGGTGCGCGCGGCGATGGAATCGCTGATGGCGCGGCAGGCGTGCATGAAGGCGACGGCGGCCGACATCGAAGCCCTCAACGGCATTCTTGAGCGCAACGCCGCCATGGTGAAGTTTGCCGATGAAGCCATGAAGCAGGGCATGTCGCTGCACGCAAAGATCGCCGAGATGGCAGGGAATTCGTGGGCCCGGCGGTTCCATGACCAGGTCTCCAGCCAGATGGAGCGGTACCGCCACTTCACCAACAGCACGCAGGAACGGCGGGACCAAGCCCTGGCACAGCACCGGATCCTGGTGGATGCGGTGGCCGCCGGCAACCCTGAAAGAGCCTCTAAGCTAGCCTTTGACCACGTCATGGGAGCCCGGGACGCGGCGCTGCGTGCCATCACGGGCAACAGCCTCGTCGTCACATGATCGGTGAACTCGGACGCCGCTCGGCCACAGCCCTCCTCACTCATTCCGCCCTGATCCAGGCCGTCACCTTCCTGGTCCGGCCGGCCGCCACCTACCGGGCGCTCGAACTGGACGTTCCCGGATTCGCGCTGGGTCTCCTCGCCGCCAGTTACGCCGTCTTTCCCCTGTTGCTCGCCGTCCCCACGGGCGGACTGGTGGACCGCCTGGGTGAGCGCCGGCTGATGGCGATCGGATCCGCCGTCGTTCTTGCCTGCTCTGCCTTCCTGCTGCTGTGGGGATCGTCGATCGTCACCCTGGTCATCGGCACCGCCCTCCTCGGCGCCGGCCAACTTGCCTGCGTGGTGGGGCAGCAGGCCGTGGTGGCCAACAACGCTGCCGCATCCAGAATGGACTCCGCCTTCGGCTACCTCACCTTCGCTGCATCGCTGGGGCAGGCCCTGGGGCCGTTGGCGATTTCCGTGGTGGGCGGTGCCACCGTCCGCCCCGACACCCAGGCGATCTTCTTCCTCTCTGTGTGCATGAGCCTGGTGCTTTTTGTGACTACCTTCGGCGTCTCGGCCAACGTCAGCGGCGGCAAAAGGAAAGCTGTTGTGGGTGATGGTGTTGGTGGCGGCAAAGGCAGTGTTGTTGCGCTGCTGAAGACACCCGGCGTGGCCCGGGCTTTGGCCACCAGCGCCACCGTCCTGGCCGTGGTGGACCTGACCATGGTCTACCTCCCCGCGCTCGGCGCCGAGCGCGGGCTCACGGCGGCAACGGTGGGCCTGATGCTCACCACCCGGGCCGTGTTCTCCATGGTTTCCCGGCTCGGGTTGGGGCAGATGTCCCGGAAGCTGGGACGCATGCGGCTGATGGTGTTCAGCCTGGCGCTGTCCACGGTGGCCCTTTGCGCGGCCGCAGTTCCCATGCCGGCATGGCTGCTGTTTGTAGTCATGGCTGTCCTCGGTCTGGGCCTCGGCATCGGCCAGCCCCTCACCATGTCCTGGCTTTCAGCCCAGGCCCCGGCGGGCCAGCGCGGCCGGGCTCTGGCCCTGCGGCTGGCCGGCAACAGGGTGGGCCAGGTGGTGCTGCCCAGCGCCATCGGCGTTGTGGCGGCGGGGCTTGGCACAGGAGGAGTTTTCCTGGCGTCAGCAGTTGTGGTGGGCGGGACGCTCCTGCTGCTCCGCGGTGTGCGGCTGGACGATTAGACCCTCACCCCAGCAGGCCGGTCGGCGGTGTAGGGCGGCGCAGGTAGGGGAGCGGCACCAAACGGAAACGGACGGCGGCGGGAGCTCCTGCCGTCGACCGCTCTGCATGCCGTCGCAACGCCCGCCGTCATGTCTTCCCGGAAGGCCGCCCGTCTGCTCCCGCGGACCTGAACTATATTCGGAGGGACAGGACCGGATTGCATCGCAGGAACAGGGGAGGCGGATCTCCGGATGGCGGGAATGCCACCAGCGACGTTGGAAGTGAGTGGCGCCGTGGTCCGGTGCCTCGTCCGTGAGCAGCGGCCCGACCTTGCGGATCGTCCTTTGGCGCGGGTGGCGAATGGCTGGGACAACGCGACCTTCCGGCTCGGCGACGACCTGGCCGTCCGGTTGCCGCGCAGAGCTGAGGCCGTTCCGCTGATACTGCATGAGCAGGCCTACCTTCCCGGCATAGCCCGCCGTTCCCCGGTGGCGGTTCCCGTCCCGGTCCATGCCGGCCGGCCGACGCCGGACTTTCCCTGGCCGTGGAGCATCGTGCGGTGGGTGCCCGGAACTGCCGCGGCCGACGTCGGCCCGGCAGGCCGCGGGCAGGCCGCTGAAAGCCTGGCCGGTTTCCTCCTTTCCCTCCACGTGCGTGCCCAAACCGGCGTTCCGGTGAACCTTTTCCGTGGCGTGCCGCTGACGGACCGCAACTTTGCGGTGGTGGAACGGCTGGGGGACCGGGAGCGCTACCCGCAGGCGGAAGCCTTGCGAGCGCTGTGGGCGCAGGCCTGTGCCGCCACAGCCTGGGATGGTCCGCCGCTGATGCTCCACGGGGACCTTCACCCGGGCAATATCCTGCTGGCCGACGACGGCGGCCTGGCCGGGGTCATCGATTTCGGCGATGTGGGGGCAGGGGACCCGGCGGTCGATCTTGCGGTGGGGTGGCTGATGTTCGACGCCGGCGCCCGCCACCGCTTCATGGACGCCTTTGGCCCCGCAGTAGACCGGGACACGTGGGCGAGGGCCCGGGGCTGGGCTCTCAACCTGTGCACGGCCATGCTGAGCAACTCCGACGATAATCCGCGGATGTTCGCCGTGGGCGAGTTCGGGATCAGGCAGGTCCTGGAAGGCTGACTTGGAAGTGCCGCATCAGTCCGGTTTGCAGGGTGCCGGGACATCCACGCTCCTGAACAGCGGGCTCACTGCGGCTGAAGCTCTCATCGTCGCCGAACCAGCCCCCATCCTGTACGCCACCACGTCACAGAAACGCACCCCCCGCTGTCAGGCCCGCCGTCAGCGCCCGGTCAACAGCTGGCGCGGCGTAAGAACGTACCCCTCAACGGCGTCGGCAGCCTGCCGGAATAGCCCTCCGTCACCCCAGCAGGTCGTCCTGATAGCACCAGCGCCAATCCTCACCCGGCTCGATGCTCCGCATGACCGGGTGCCCGGTCGCTTCGAAGTGCCTGGACGCGTGGGTGCCGGGGGAGGAGTCACAGCACCCCACTTTGCCGCACCGCAGGCACATCCTCAGGTGCACCGTCGTCGTGCCTTCCCGGCGGCAGTCCGCGCAGTAGGCGTCGTGGGGGGCCTCCCGGGACCGGGCTGACTCGAGGTGGCTGCACACCCCGCCCGGCCTCGCGATACCCTCGCCGCCGCCCTCGCCGGTGGTGTCCACTTCATCGAGCGACACGTCGAGCATGGATTCCTCAACGTCCAGACGCTCCAGAACCTCGCTGAGAACCTCCTGCGCATACGCGCCGCCGCGCCGCAGCTCCAGCACCTTGGCCCGTTCCGCTTCCAGCATGGCCAGCCTCAGCCGGGCATAGCGCTCGCTGGGCGTCGCCGACTCCGCTGACGGCCGGCCCAGCCGTTCCCAGGCGGCCAACCCGCGCTCCTGCGTGCGCCGTTTCAGCATGGCCACAACCTCCGGCGGATCGTCGTCCGTGCGCAGTTCCTGGAGGCGGGCTATGCCGGCTGCTGTGGACTGCTGCATCAGCGAAGCCTGGTTCAGTGCGTCCTCGCGCTGGTCCGGGCCCGGAATCCGCAGGACGCGGACGAGGGCAGGAAGGGTGAAGCCCTGCAGCGTCAGCGTGCCGCCCACCACCACAAGGGCGGCCAGGATCAGCACGGAACGGTGTTCCAGGTCCGCTGGCAGGACCAGCACCGCGGCCAGGGTGACCACTCCCCGCATGCCTGCCCAGGAGACAATCGCCGGGAACTGCCACTGCGGCGCCGGATCATTCCGCCGCACGGCCGGAATGAGCCGGGGCAGGTACGTCGCCGGGAACACCCACACCGGCCGGAGCACCAGCACTGCCAGCAGGATGATGGCGCAGCCGGCCCAGATCCTGCCGGCGCCCAGGGAGTCGTCCTGGACACCCTCGATGATGGACCGCACCTGGAGCCCGATCAGAAGGAACACGGAGTTCTCCAACAGGAACTGCACCGTGTTCCAGTTGCTGCGCTGGCTCAGGCGGGCGGCGCCGTTGGGCATGGACGGCGCCTTCGTGCCCATCACCAGTCCGGTAACGACGACGGCGAGGACGCCTGAGGCGTGGATCGCTTCCGCCGGGAGGTACGCAACGAGCGGCGCGATCAGTGACGTGGACGTATTGATGGCGACGTTTCGGATCCGCTTGCGGAGCGCGGTCAGCACGTAAGCGGCGGCCAGGCCCACCACCACCCCGCCCCCGGCGGCAAGCAGGAAGTCTCCGGCGATCCCCACCGCGGATACGGAACCGGAGATGGCTGCGATGGCGGCGCGGAGGCAGATTAGTGCGGTGGCATCGTTGACCAGTGATTCACCCTCAAGGATGGTGACGATCCGGCGCGGCATCCCCACCTTTCTCGCGATGGAGGTGGCGGCAACCGCGTCCGGCGGGGCAACGACGGCGCCCAGCGCGAACGCGGCGGCCAGCGGGATCTCGGGGAACAGCCACCAGACCACAAAGCCCACGGTGATGGTGCCGAAGATGACGTATCCCACCGAAAGCAGCCCGATGGCGCGGCGGTTGGAACCGAAATCGAACAGGGAAGTCCGCAGCGCCGCCGCATAAAGCAGGGGCGGCAACAGGCCCACCAGGACCAGTTCCGGATTCAGCTCAATGTTCGGGACGAACGGGAGGAAGGAACCCGCGACGCCCGCCAGCACCAGCACCAGCGGAACCGAAATGTTGAGCTTCCGGCCCAGGGCGCTGCCCGCGCAGACCACCGCGACGAGAACCAGAAGTCCCAGTGCGATTTCCATTGGGCCATTGTCTCAGGCCCGCGGCGTTTGGAACCCGGACGACGGCGGGAGGTCCCGCCGTCGTCCGCTAACCACGGTTCTGGTAGTACCGCACTTCGAACATCTTGGCACCGTGCTCGGAGACCCAGGGGCCGTGTTCCATGCCCGGAGGCCGCACTGCCCAATCGCCTGCGCTGAACGTTCGGTTCTGCCGCTGATCGGTCACGGAACCCTCAATGATGAAGATTTCTTCCCAGAAGTCATGTGTGAGCACACCGATGGGCGAAGTGTCCGTTGCGGCTTCGAATTTCAGGATGCGCGTGACGGCGCCGTTCGCGTCATCGCGTGCCAAGACCGCTTCCGAGAGTCCGTCGATCGGTGGGCTGCAAGGCGCGAACTCAACGGATGAAGTGGCGGTAAATTCGATCTCTGGCTTTGCCATGGCTTCCTTCCCAATTGAATGCGCCTGATTCAACTGATTCTAGGAGGCAGCCGTCTGGGCCTCCAGCCTGCTCACGTCGTCGGTCAGGACTGTCAGCTCGACGCTCGCCGGCCGTTCGACGGTGCTTCGGATGGGTACGGCCCTGCCGCTCTGGGCTGATTCGAGCACTGACTCCATCACCTCAAGGGCATGGTAGGCCAAGGCGCCACCCGCCCGGGGCTCTTCGCCCTGCGCTGTGGAGGCGAGGTCGGCAATGCCGAAGCCGCGACCCGAGTCGACGTACCCGGCGGATACCGGAAGAGTGTCCCAGCTGTCTGCGCCGAGGGAAAACAGCTGGACCTCACCGTCAAAGTGGTTGGGGTCCGGAACCACAAGGGATCCCGTGGAACCGTGAATCTCGATGTTCGGCGACTTGGACTTCACAGCGTCGAAGCTCATGAAAAGAGTGGACAGTGCGCCGGAGGCGTGAACCAGGACGCCGGTGACGTGGGAGTCGATGTCCACCGGGACCGTTTCGCCCTGGCGGGGCCCGGAGCCGATGGTCCGTTCGTTGCGCGTGTGGCTCGCGGCGCCCATCACGGAGACGACGGGGCCCAGCAGGGTCACGAGGGCAGTCACGTAGTAGGGGCCCATGTCGAGGAGCGGGCCGCCGCCGGGCTGGTAGTAGAAGTCCGGGTTCGGGTGCCAGCGCTCGTGCCCGGGCGTCACCATCGTGGCGGAGGCGGAGATGGGTGCACCGATCAGTCCGTCGTCGATCGCTTTGCGCGCGGTCTGGATACCGGTGCCCAGCACAGTATCGGGGGCGCAGCCGACGGCGACGCCAGCCTCGCGCGCCGCGTCCAGGACCTGGCGCGCCTCCGCAGTCGTGGCAGCAAGAGGCTTCTCGCCGTACACGCTTTTGCCCGCGGCGATCGCCTTGAGCGCCACCTCGGCGTGCGCCGCCGGGATGGTCAGGTTCAGGACCAGTTCGACGTCGTCCGCTGCCAGGAGTTCGTCAACGGAAACAGCACGCGCGCCCTCGTAGCCGTCCGCCACCGCCTGGGCACGCGCCGGATCCAGGTCCGCTACGGCCACGAGTTCGATGTCGTTGAGTTTCCGGAAATTGGTGAGGTACTGGGCGATGATGGCGCCGCAGCCGACGATTCCTACTTTTAACGGCTTGCCCACAGCAGGCCCCTTTCGATGATGGTGCGGACGTTGGTGTCCTGGAGTATTTCGACGCGGTGGCCGGGGGTGGCCACGAAGATCCGGCCTTGGCCCCATTGCCGGGTCCAGATGGCCGGGGAGGTGACTTCGCGGTTCCACGGGTCCCACTCGCGGACTTTCTGGGTGGTGGTGGCGAGGACGTCGATGTAGTCGTCTGAGAGGACCCAGTACTGCTCGGTGACCAGGTCGAAGTCGTTGATGCCCTGGGTGATGGGGTGCTCCGCCGCCGCAGGGAGCATGGTGACGGTATAGGGCACGTAGTTATCCGACTGCTCGCCGATGCGCTCGTCCGGGTGCTTGCCGGGGTGGCAGGCGAACTGGCCGCCGATCAGGTGCAGGTAGTCCGAGTTGTTCCGGTAGGAATCGGCGATCCCGCCGTGCCAGCCGGCCAGGCCCGTGCCGTTTTCGACGGCGGTGCGCAGCCCGGCGAACTCGTCCTTTTCGATGGTGGTCATGGTCATGCACTGCATGATCAGGTCCACGCCTGCCATGTATTCGGCGTCGGCGTAAACCTTGGGGGATTCCTCGACGCGCACGTCATAGCCGTTGTCTTTGAGGTAGGGGATGAAGAGCTCGGTGGCCTCATGCGGCTGGTGTCCGTCCCAGCCGCCCCGGACTACCAGGGCGTTCTTGCGTTCGGTCATTTGTGGGTTCCTTTGGTTGGCTATCGGCCCGGTCAGGGCCGGAAAAGTGGTTAGCGGCTGGCGAAGGCCGCGTCGAAAGCGGCAGCGGGCGGGGCGATCCGGGCCAGCTGCTGCACCATGGCCAGCGCCTGCGGGGCGCCGATGAGGCGGTCCATGCCGGCGTCCTCCCATTCGATGCTGGTGGGTCCCTCGTAGCCGATGGCGTTCAGGGTCCGGAAGATCCGGTTCCACTGCACGTCCCCGTGGCCTGCGGTGACGAAGTCCCAGCCGCGCCGGGGATCTGCCCAGGCCAGGTGGGAGCCGAGGCGGCCGTTGCGGCCGTCCAGCTGGCGCACGGATTCCTTCACGTGGACGTGGAGGATGTGTTCTGCGAAGTCCTGCAGGAACATCACCGGGTCCAGGTCCTGCCAGATGAAGTGGGAGGGGTCGAAGTTCAGCCCGAAGCTCTTGCGGTGCCCGATGGCTTCCAGGGTGCGCTTTGCCGTCCAGTAGTCGTAGGCGATTTCGGACGGGTGGACTTCAAGGGCGAAGCGGACGCCCACCTCGTCGAAGACGTCCAGGATCGGGTTCCAGCGGTCGGCGAAATCCTGGTAGCCGGCGTTGATCATTGCCTCCGGGGCGGGCGGGAACATGGCAACGGCCTTCCAGATGGAGGAGCCGGTGAACCCTGTTACGGTCTTCACCCCCAGGCGGGCAGCTGCCCGGGCGGTGTCCTTCATGGACTCCGCGGCGCGGCGCCGCACACCTTCGGGTTCGCCGTCGCCCCAGATCTCGGCAGACAGGATGCCCTGGTGGCGTTCATCGATGGGGTCATCGCACACGGCCTGGCCCGTGAGGTGGTTGGCGATGGCGAAGACCTGCAGGTTGTTCTTCGCCAGGATGTCCAGCCGGCCCTGGAGGTAGCTGTCGTCCTCCGCAGCCCGGCGGGGGTCCAGATGGTCGCCCCAACAGGCGATCTCGAGCCCGTCGAAGCCCCACTCGCCGGCGAGCCTGGCCACCTCCTCAAACGGGAGGTCTGCCCATTGGCCGGTAAAAAGCGTGATTGGTCGTGTCATCAGGGTTCCTTGGTTGTACTGGCTTGGGCCGCGTTGCTCAGACCTTTTGCCACTGGCTGGAATTTGCCGCACTGGACTCCACCGCGGCCAGGACGCGCTGGACCTGCAGGGCGCCGGCAAAGGACGGCTCTGGCTGGCGGCCTTCACCGATCGCGGTGACGAGGTCCACCACCTGGTGGGTGAAGCCGTGCTCGTAGCCAAGGCCGTGGCCGGTGGGCCACCAGTTGCCGGCGTAAGGGTGCTCGGGCTCGGTGACGAAGATCCGCCGGAATCCGGCGTCCGGGGATTCGGCGGCATCGTAGAAGGACAGGACGTTCATTTCCTCGAAGTCGAAGGCGAGGGAGCCCTTGGTTCCGTTGATTTCGAGGCGCATCGCATTCTTCCTGCCCAGCGCATAACGGGTGGCTTCAAAGACGCCGATCGGGCCCGGGGAAGTAGCGCCGCCGTCGAACCTTGCGCTGAAGATCGCCGCGTCGTCCACCGTGACGCTTCCGCGGGGTGCGTCACTGCTGAGGTCACCGTGGCCGCCCAAGCCGACCAGATCGCCGGCCAGCGGGCGCTCCGGAACGAAAGTCTCCAGCAGCGCCGAGACACCGGTGATGCTCTGCCCCGTAACCCATTGGGCAGCGTCGATGCTGTGCGCCCCGATGTCACCGAGGGACCCGGACCCGGACTTGCTCTTGTCCAGCCGCCAGGTCATGGGGGCGTTCTCATCCGAGAGCCAGTCCTGCAGATATTGGGCGCGGACATGCCGGAGCTCGCCGAGCCTGCCCTGTTCCACGAGGCGTTTGGCCAGCGCCAGGGCGGGAGTGCGGCGGTAGCTGTAGCCGCACATGGAGAGAACGCCCTGCTTGGCTGCCGTCTCCGCCACGAGGGTCATCCGTTCGGCCTCCTCGACGGAATTCGCCAGCGGCTTTTCGCACAGCACGTGCTTGCCGGCTTCGAGGGCGGCAATCGCAATCTCCGCGTGGGTGTTGCCGGGTGTGCAGATGTCGATCAGGTCGATGTCGTCGCGCTCTATCAGGCGCCGCCAGTCTGTCTCCACCGATTCCCAGCCGAGCTTGTCCGCCGCGGCACGCACGCCGTCGGCATTTCGTCCGGCAACCGCGGTGAGCCGGGGCTGCAGCGGCAGGTCAAAGAAGCGTGGGGCCGTGCGCCAGGCGTGGGAGTGGGCGGCCCCCATGAAGGCGTAGCCCACCATGCCCACCCGCAGGGGTTGGGGTTCTGTCATCGGAAGGTCCTTTCTACTTGCTGAAACCGGCAGTCAGGCCGCTGAGCAATTGGCGGCGGGCCACAACGTAAACCACCAGGAGGGGGAGGGTCGCCAGGACCACGGACGCGAGGACAGCGGGGATGTTGACGCTGAACTCGCCCTGGAACGTCCAGAGCGACAGCGGGAGGACCCTGGTTGCGGGGCTTTGGGTCAGGATCAGCGGGAAGAGGAAGCCGTTCCAGACGTGCAGGGCGTTGTAGATGCCCACGGTGATGACGGCCGGCTTGGTCATGGGCAGGGCAAGACGCCACATCATGGCCCAGTCCGAGCAGCCGTCCAGCCGCATGGACTCGAACAGTTCATTGGGGACATCCCGCATGAAATTGGACAGGATGAGGACACTGACCGGGATGGCAAAGGCCACGGACGGCAGGATCAGCGCCAGCAAGGTGTCATACATGTGGGCCTTGGTGATCATCCAGTAAATGGGAATGATGGTGGCGTGCAGCGGGATCGCGAGGCCAAGGAGGAAGAGGTTGTTCGTCAGGCTGAGGAACCGGCTCCTGCCCCGGACGATCGCGTAGGCGGCCATGAAGGACACCAGAAGGGCCGGAAGCACCGTGCCGAGGGTAACGATGAGGCTGTTGGTGAAGTACCGGACGAAGTCGTTCTCCAACACCAGCTTGTAGTTGTCCAGCGTTGGCTCCGTCGCCGGAAGCATCGGGTTGGAGGTAAAGAACCCCGCCTGGTTCTTGAAGCTGGTAATCAGCACGTAGTAGATCGGGATGATGATGACTGCGAGCCAGAGCCAGCCGCCCAGGCCGCCGAGAAGATTGGGGCGCTGCCGGCCGGGTCCCTTGGTGCGGGCTACCGGCTTTGTGGGGATGGTGCCCGCCGTCTGGGCGGGAGGGACGGGCAGTTGTGTTGTGGACGCCATCAGGCACCTTCCAATTGGCTCGCGTTGCGGTTCTGGCCGCCGAGGCGCTGCAGCAGGAGCGCAAGGCCCAGGCCGATGACGACGAGAATGACGCCGAGGGCGCTCGCGGCGCCCATGTCATTGGCTTTGAAGCCCGTCAGGTACATGTGCAGCGGAAGCAGCCGGGTGCTGTATCCGGGTCCGCCGCCGGTGAGCACAAAGATGAGGTCGAAATAGGCCAGGCTGCCCACCACCATGAGTGTGGAGGACGTGATGACGGTGTACTTCAACTGGGGCAGCGTGATGTTCCAGAACTGGCGGAAGCGTCCTGCGCCGTCGATTTCGGCTGCCTCGTAGAGCGACGTGGGGATCTGGCGTACGCCGCCTTGGTAGATCAGGGTGTGGAACGGGACAAACTGCCACGCGATCACGAAGACCACCACGAACAGGACCAAGTCGGAATTCCCGAGCCAGTCCTGGGCCAGGATGGGCAGATTGAACCCGGGGCCCAGGCCGAAGTTGGGGTCGAGCAGGGCCTTGAAAGCGATGGCGACCGCGGCGGATGAGAGCAGCAGCGGCAGGAAATAGAGGACTGCGAGGGCCGCGCGGTATTTCTGTCCGCCGGCCGTGAAGACGCCTAGAAGCAAGCTGATGGGTGCCTGGACAATGAACGAGAAGAACATGATCTTGGCGGTCACCACCAGCGCGTTGCCTGTCACCGGATCCGTCAGGACCGTGGTCCAGCTGGACAGGCCTTCCAGCTTGATCTCGCCCAGTCCGTTCCAGCTCGTGAAACTGAGGAAAACGACGCCGATCAGCGGGATAACTGCAAATGCGAGGAAGAAGATCAGTGCCGGGGCCGCGAGCCACCCCGAGGGGCCCGCATCGCGGACCCCCCGGTGAGAAGAACCAAGAGCCGTCATGGTCTCTTACTTTCCGATCGTGGCGTTCATGGTGCTGGCGAACTGCTCCGGGCTGATCTTCTTCAGGAAAATCTGGTCCAGGTTCGACAGCATGGCGTCGCCCTGGGCCGGGCTGAGGGCCTGGTCCCAGGAGAGCGTGAAGCTGGGAGCATTCTTGGCCATTCCGTAGACGAAGGTCAGGAAGTCCTTGTCCGGGGAGGCTTCGAGCTTGCTTTCAATGCCCTGAACCACAGGGACGGCGCCCGAACTGATCAAAGCGTCAGTGTTCGCGTCGGTGAACATGCCGTCCTTGACGTAGTCCAGGGCCGCCTTCTTCTGGGCATCGGTGGCCTTGGCCGAGATGGACCAGAAGTTGGACGGGTTTCCGACGACGTTGGCCGGGTCCCCCTTGCCGCCGGCAACAGTGGGGAAGGTGGTGAAGCCCAGCTTGCCGCTCTTGACGAAGTCCGCGGCATCCTTCTTCATGCCCTGGTAGATCCAGCCGCCCTGCAGGATCATGGCTGCCTTGCCGGTGTACATCATGGCCTGGTCGGCGTTGCTGTCGGCAGCAATCGAGGAGAAACCGTTGACGAACCCGCCGGCGTCCACCAGCTCCTGGATCTTGGTCAGGGACTGGATCACGGCAGGATCGGACCATGCTCCGGGCTTGTTGGCGGCGATGTTTGCGAAGACCTCAGGGCCGCCGATGCGCTCAACGAGGTACTCGAGCCACATCAGGTCCGGCCACTTGGACTGTCCACCGAGCGAGAAGGGGGCGATTCCGGCTTCCTTGAATTTCGGTACGAGGGCCATCAGCTCGTCCCAGGTCTTCGGGGGCTGGGCGCCCACCCTGTCGAACACCTCTTTGTTGAAGTACAGGACTACCGGCTGGACGTTGTTGTTCGGCAGAGCGTAGGTCTTGCCGCCTATCTCGCCGTTCTTCAGCACTGAGGGCAGGTAACGGTCCTTGACCTTCGGGTTGTCCTTCAGGAAGGTGGAAAGGTCGTCCACCTGGCCGGCATCGACGTATGACTTCAGGACGCCGCCGCCCCAGCCATAGATGAACGTGGGGCCCTGGCCGGCACCGACGGCGGTGCGGACCTTGGTCTTGTAAGCGTCGTTGGCGAAGAAGTCGAGCTTGATCGATTTGTCCGGGTTCGCCTGGTTCCAGTCATCCACAGACTTCTGCAGGACAGGCTGGTTGCCGCCCGTGAGACCCCACATGGCGGCCGAGTCACTGCTCACGTTTGAACCGGCAGGACCTGCAGAACCGCAGGCGGCCAGGCTGATTGCCATTCCTGCGGCGGAAATTGCCAAGGCTGCCGAGCGCAACTTTCGAATTTTCATTTCGCTTCCGTTCATCATCCGGGCTCAACGCTGGGTCCCGGTAACGTGTGAGGTGGGCCTTCGCTGTCGGCTTCGAGGCAGACTGTCCACGTCACTTTGGTCTTGGGTCGCACTGCAATCCTTTCGAAATATTTCGAAAACTTGCGACCGGTGAGGTAAATCTAGCGGTGAGCCGCGTCACAGTCAAGCACTATGTCTTCGTCGCTAATTTGCCTACAGCCTGAAATCTGGTTGACCTGCGGTGGGATGAACGGCAAGATAAGACTTACGAAATATTTCGAAAGAACGGAGCCATCCTTTGGCTATAAGCGCTCGGCCCGAAAAGACCACCCTGGCTGCCGTCGCCCTCCAGGTTGGGGTGTCTGCGCCGACAGTCTCCAAAGTGGTCAACGGGCGGGAAGATGTAGCGCCGCAAACCAGGGCGCGCATTCTGGCCGCCCTGGAACAGGCGGGGTATCAGTCGCCTTTGCAGCGACGGTCCGCAGCCCAGGCCAGCACGGTGGTGGAAGTGGTCATCGACGTGCTCGACTCTGCCTACACCGTTGAGGTTCTCAACGGGATACTTCAGCTGGCTGCAGCTGACGATGTTGAAATTCTGGTGAGCGTCACTGGACCGCCAACCTCAAAGGGGCACAGCCCGGAGCGTCGGGCCCAGCGGATCATCGACGAGGGCAGGGCCGGGATGATCGTGGTGACCTCCGCTTTCAGTGAGGTGCAACTGAATGCGTTCCGCCGCCGCCATATTCCCGTCGTCGTGATCGACCCGCTCAACCCGCCGCCGGCGGACGTTGTCAGCGTGGGAGCAACGAACTGGGCCGGCGGCAAGGCCGCCACAGAGCATCTGCTGAGCCTGGGTCACCGGCGCATCGCCTACATCGGCGGCATAGAGAAGGCCGAGTGCAACCAGGCGCGGCTGCACGGCTATATGGCCGCCCTGACGGCACAAGGCCTACAGGTGGATCCCCAGTACATCATTTCCGGCGGCAGGTTCCGCCGGGAGAGCGGAGTCGCCGGACTCAAGGCACTGCTGAGGCTTGATCAGCGCCCCACTGCCGTCTTTGCCGGAAGCGACAGCATCGCCCTGGGTGTGCTTGCTGAAGCAGGCCGCCACGGAGTGCGGATCCCGGCTGACATCAGCCTCATTGGCTTTGACGGAACCATTCAGGGTGAGCAGTCCATCCCGGCGATAACGTCCGTGGCCCAGCCGCTGGAGGAAATGGGGCGCGCAGCTTTGCGGTCCCTGCTCCGCCAGGCCCGCGGTGAGGTCCTGGACGCCTACCGCGTTGAGCTGGCCACACACGTGGTGGTCCGTGACTCCACAGCCGCCCCCGCTGTGGCTCCATAACGCCGGGGAAGCACTTTCTTGAAAGGAACGCCATGCCACCCATCGTCACGCCCAACGGACAGCTGATCACCCTCGAGGCAGGAGACTACAAGGCCACGATCGCCACCGCCGGCGCAGGCCTGGTGAGCCTGTCCTTTCAAGGCAAGGACATCATCCTGCCCTTCCCTGCGGACGAACTGCCACCCGCCTACGCGGGGAAGGTCCTGATGCCCTGGCCGAACCGCGTGAACGGCGGCGCCTACACCTTCACCGGGCAACGGTTTGAACTCCCGGTCAACGAGGCGGCGACCGGAAGTGCGCTGCACGGGCTTGCGCTCTGGGTTGAATGGCAGGTGGAACAATCCTCGGACGCTGAACTGGTACTCACGCACCTGCTCCATGGCGAGCCAGGCTATCCGTTTCAGCTGGCGCTCTCGGCACGCTACGCGCTGGACGCCCGCACGGGCCTGCACGTCGAACTTGGTGCGGCCAACTGCGGGACGGCGCCCGCGCCGTACGGCTGCGGCTCCCACCCCTACCTCACCGTGGGCTGCGAGGATATCTCCCACTGCGAACTGAGCTTCATGGCCGGCAAGGTGCTCCTGACAGATGAAAAGCTCCAGCCCGCTGACCTCCTGAAAACTTCGGACACGGACTTCGATTTCTCCGAGCCCCGGGTGCTGGCTTCCCAGTCGCTCGATCACGCGTTCACGGCCCTCCCTGGGGGCACATGGGACGTCACGCTGCGCAACCCCGCCCTGAAGCTGGCGGCAGTGCTGCAAGCCAGCGGAACCGACGCGCCCTGGGTGCAGCTCTACTCCGGGGAGCTGCGTGGCCGTAGGGGGCTGGCCGTTGAACCCATGACCTGTCCGCCTGACGCCTTTAACTCCGGCCAGGACCTTGTTGTCCTGGAATCCGGCCAGTCCCGTTCCCTTACCTTCCGGATCCACGCGGTGGAGGGTTAGCGCTGCTTTGGCTAAAGGGTGTGATTGGCGGGGAAAGGGAGGGTGCCGACGCTGGCAGGGTTTGCCAGAAACTGCGTGAAGGCCAGCTCAGCCGCCCCGAGCATCATCAGGTCCGTGCCCAGTTCTGCCCGGTAGATACGCACCTGGCTGGCTGGCCCGTCCAGGGCCTGGGACAGCAGTTGGTGTTCCAGAGCTCCGGGAGAGAGGGAGTGCAGGATGCCCAGGAACCCGTCGAGCACGATCGCTTCGGGGTTAAAGATGTTGACGGCGTTGCGCAAGGCGATCCCGAGGTAGTCAAGCTGGCGCGCCACTTCTTCTGCCACTTCGGCGTTGCTGCTTTTTCTGAGTGCCTCTTCCAGCTGGGCTGCGTCTCCGCCGGACAGCCCGGCGAGGTCGAAGAGCCGGGACTGCGAGACTTCGGTTTCAAGGCATCCGGTGGCGCCGCAATGGCAGGTGCCACCGGCTGTCCGGACAAAGGAGTGGCCGAGCTCTCCCGCGTAGCCTGAGGTGCCGCGCAGCAGCACGCCGTTGCAGATCACACCGCCGCCGATGCCGCTGGCGCCCCCGTTAAGGTAGATAAGGTTCTCGCGGCCGGCCCCGGCGCCGAAGATCAGCTCCGCCTCTGCCGCCATGGAGGCGTCGTTGGCGGCCTGGCAGGGGTAGCCGGTTGCCTCGCTGAGCATGCTGGCGACGGGCTCATCGCGCCAGCCCAGGTGCGGGGCATGCCGAACGACGCCGTCGGCACGGTTGACCAGCCCGGGCACGGCCATGCCAATGCCCGTTATCCGGTAGGACGCCTCAAGCTCGGTGCGCATGCCCTCAATGACGGCCGCTGCGATGTTAACGGCCTCTCTGGCTGTAGGAATCCGGTCCGTGGCAAAGCGGATCTTCTTTTGGACCTTGCCGCCGAGGCTCACCAGTCCGATGGTCACGGCGTCGATCTCGGGGTTGACGGCGATGGCAGCCGTGGAGGGGCTCGGGTGCACGTCGGGGCTGGGCCTGCCCACCTGGGCTCCGCCGGCGGGCGGCGTCTCGTAGACGAGTCCTAAGGCACCAAGTTGGCCGATCAGGGTTCCCACTGTTGACCGGTTGAGGCCGGTCATTCTGGTGAGCTGCGCCCGGCTGAGGACGCCGTGGTGGTGGACGAGGGAGGTGATCAAGGCCAGGTTGTTCCGCCTCGAGGGGTCCGGCTCGCCGTACGGGAGCGCCTGTGCAGAATCGGTGGACAGCGTGGATGCGGGGGAGGAGCGGGTTTTGGACGTCATTATCGGCTAATCATTTCCGAAGACAGTGCGGTTGAGGAATTCGTTGCGGAACTTGCCGGTGGGATCCATGCTGTCCGCCAAAGCAATGAAATCGTCCATGCGCGGGTACAGCGGCCGAACGGCGGCGGCCCGGGCATCAAAGACCTTCCCCCAGTGGGGCCGGGCTGCGAAGGGGGCGAGCTCTGCTTCGAGCAGGGGAAGCACAGCCTGGACGGCGGGCTGGTCCTGGCGCCAGGTGAAGTGCAGGCCGATGCCATCCCGGCCGTAATTCGGGCTCAGCCACAGCTCGTCTGCCGAGACTGTGCGGATTTCACCAACGAGCAGCAGCGGGGTTACCACGTCAGAGAGCTTCCTCATGGTTCGGATGGCGTCCGTGGCGTGCACGCGCGGGATCAGGTATTCACTTTGCAGTTCATCGCCCTTGCTCGGGGTGAATTCCATCCGGAAGTGGGCCAGCCTGTCAGACCAGGGCCCCGGAACGCCGAGCTGCTGCGTGCAGTTGCTGCCGGATACGCCGGGAAGTGGATGCCTTGCCTGGGTGGCGGGGATTGCCCCAAAAAATTCGGATGAGCCTCCGCCAGGCCGCAGATCGCCGGTACGGCTCTTGAGCCAGGCCTGCTGCACGGTGGTTCCGCTCCAGTCGGTGAACAGACTCACGCTGTACGCGGAAGCCGTCACCGCATCAAAGTTCTCCAGGACCTGATCCCAGTGGAGGCCTTCATGGACGGTTTGACTGACCTCGAACGTGGGTTCGATCTTCAGGGTGAGGCGGGTGACGATGCCCAACGCTCCCAGTCCCACCACCATGCCCTCGAAGTTGTCGTCCCCTTCGCGCGCCGAGAAGATGTTGCCGTCAGCGGTGACCATCTCCAGTCCTGCTACGGCGGTGGCCAGGTTGCCGTTGGCATCGCCAGAGCCGTGAGTCGCCGTCGCTACCGCCCCGGCGATCGAGATATGGGGGAGGGATGCCAGATTATGCAGCGCAAAACCGCGCCGGTTAAGTTCAGCTGCCAGGGTCCCGTACCGCGTCCCCGCACCGACGCTCACCGTCATGTTCAGCGGGTCCACGGTAATGTCTTCGGCCACACGGTCGAGGACCGCCAACGTTCCCCTGGTGTCCGCGATGTCGTTGAACGAATGGCGGGATCCCAAGGCCCGGACACGGTCTGCACGCAGGACCAGCTCCTGCAGCTCCTGCACGCTGGCCGGATGGGCAATCACGGGAGCCCGGTAAGTGTGGTTGCCGGCCCAGTTACGTTCGGTCACTAGCTGCTGCATCGGGGCTCTCGTCCTTCGTCTTCGCCGTCACGGCGCCATTTGGTGTGATGCCAAACATAACAGCGCGGCGGCTTAGATGCTACGGAGAGTCCGGAGCGCGAGTAGGAAATAAGTGCTTGACATCACAGACAGAACGAATATGTTTGTTATCGAAACATATTCGTATCGGGACACCCGACGCGTTCTTCCCCCAAGGACCAGCCCCTTACCATCGGAGCATTCAATGACGATTCAGCCCACGCGTGAAGACAAATTTTCCTTCGGTCTCTGGACCGTGGGCTGGGAGGCCCAGGACCAGTTCGGGTCAGCCACCCGGCCGCCGCTGGATACAGTCGAAGCCGTCAACCGGCTCAGCGACCTCGGCGCCTACGGCCTGACCTTCCACGACAACGATCTCTTCCCCTTCGGGTGCTCGGCCGGCGAGCGCCAGCGGGAGATCGACCGTCTGACGGGTGCCCTCAAAGCCACCGGAATGGTTGTTCCAATGGTCACCACCAACCTGTTCAGCCACCCTGTCTTCAAGGACGGAGGCTTTACCAGCAACGACCGCGGCGTGCGCCGCTTCGCGCTGCGCAAGGTCTTGGAGAACATCGACCTGGCAGCCGAGCTAGGCGCCGAGACGTTTGTGATGTGGGGCGGCCGTGAAGGCAGCGAGTACGACGCCGCCAAGGACATCCGCGGCGCGCTCGAACGCTACCGCGAGGCCGTGAACCTGCTCGGCGACTATGTCACCGACAAGGGATACAACATCAGGTTCGCCATCGAGCCGAAGCCGAACGAACCCCGCGGCGACATCCTCCTTCCCACCCTGGGTCACGCCATGGCCTTCATCGAGACGCTGGAACGTCCGGAACTCGTGGGCATCAACCCGGAAACCGGCCATGAGCAGATGGCGGGGCTGAACTTCACCCACGGCATTGCCCAGGCCCTGTACCAGGGCAAGCTGTTCCACATCGACCTCAACGGCCAGCGCAGCATCAAATTCGACCAGGACCTGGTCTTCGGCCACGGCGACCTGCAGAACGCCTTCTCGCTCGTGGACCTCCTGGAAAACGGCGGCCCCGACGGCGGCCCGGCCTATGACGGACCGCGCCACTTCGACTACAAGCCCAGCCGCACCGAAGATATCAACGGCGTATGGGATTCCGCCGCGGCGAACATGCAGACGTACCTGCTCCTCAAGGAGCGCGCCAAGGCCTTCCGGGCAGACCCGGAGGTGCAGGCGGCCCTTGAGGCGTCCCGGGTTTCCGAGATCAACCAGCCCACCCTTAACCCGGGCGAAGGTTACGAGCAGCTGCTCGCGGACAAGTCCGCTTACGAAGAGTTCGACGCCGATGCCTACTTCGGTGGGAAAGGCTTCGGTTTTGTGAAGCTCCAGCAGCTCTTCATCGAGCACCTGCTCGGGGCACGCTAATCCCATGACTCTGGTTGCCGGGGTGGATTCCTCAACCCAAAGCTGTAAGGTCCTCATCGCCAATGCCGAGACCGGCGCCACCGTCCGCGAAGGACGTGCCGGGCACCCTGACGGCACCGAGGTCCATCCGGACCATTGGTGGCGGGCTTTGACGGAGGCCATTGACGACGCCGGCGGGCTGGGCGACGTCAGTGCCGTCTCCATCGCGGGCCAGCAGCACGGAATGGTGCTGCTGGACCGGGAGGGCGCTGTTCTCCGCCCGGCGCTGTTGTGGAACGACACCAGGTCTGCCGGAGCCGCGGCCCAGCTGATCGCCGAGGTGGGCGAGAAGGAGTACGCCCTGCGGACAGGCCTGGTGCCCGTGGCTTCCTTTACAGCCACCAAGGTCAGGTGGGTCAGGGACAATGAACCGGAAATTGCAGCGAAGGTTGCCGCCGTGGCGCTGCCGCATGACTGGCTGACGTGGCGTCTGCGCGGCTTTGGTCCTGCAGGATCCAGCCCCTTGGGCCCTGATCTTGAGCAGCTGACCACAGACCGGTCCGATGCCAGCGGCACAGGCTATTGGAGCCCGGAATCGGGCGCCTATGACCTGGAGCTGTTCGAGCTGGCCTTGGGACGGGAAGCCCGTGAAGCTGGGAGTCCTGAAGGGCCTGGCAGCATCGTTGTCCTGCCGCGTGTTCTTGGTCCCGGCGACACGGCGGGGGAGGTTCACCCGGCTTGCTTCACGGAAAAAGGCGAGGGATCGTCCGGGGCTGGCCTGGGCGCCGGTGCTGCAGGCGGGGGAATTGCCGTTGGCGTCGGAGCCGGCGACAACGCGGGAGCTGCCCTCGGACTGGACATCGGCCCCGGGGACATCGTGGTCTCGGTGGGAACCAGCGGCACGGTCTTTGCGGTCACTTCCGATCCCTGCATGGACGCCACCGGCACCGTTGCGGGGTTCGCCGACGCGGGCGGAGGCTATCTTCCCATTGCGGTGACGCTGAACGCGGCCAGGGTCCTTAGCTCCATGGCCGGCCTGCTGGACGTCGATTTCGACGGCCTGGCCAAGCTGGCGCTGGACGCGGAGCCCGGCGCCGGGGGAGTGGTGCTGGTGCCCTATTTCGAGGGTGAACGTACGCCCAATCTGCCGCAGGCGAAAGCAAGCCTGCACAACCTCAGCATCGCATCCACCACCCGCAGCAACATCGCCCGGGCGGCTGTTGAAGGCATGCTGTGCGGACTGTCCGGAGGAATGAACGCGCTGCGTGAACTGGGAGTGCCGGCACGTCGGCTGCTGCTGATCGGCGGCGCGGTGCAGAACCCGGCCGTGCAGAAAATTGCGGCGCAGGTCTTTGACCTTCCGGTGGTGATCCCCAGCCCCGGCGAGTACGTCGCGCGGGGGGCGGCAGTGCAGGCGGCCTGGACCCTCACCGGTAAGCGGCCCCAGTGGCCGGTTGCCATGAACAGCACGCCAAAGCCGGACTTCCAGCCGCTCATCGGCGTGAACTACCAGAGCGCGAGCGGCCGCATTCACCCCGGTGGCTGAGGTCCGGGCGTCGCCGGCAAACCGTGCGCGCCGGGACTTCGGTCATTGACGGTCCCAAACCGACCGGCCACCATTGGGCTAAGGGAGCGAGGGAATTACCATGACCGTTGCCGAAATCCAGGTGGACCAGCGCGTGATCGGGATCGACTCGCGGCGCTTCGCCTCGGTGGAAAAAGCGTTGGTGGAGCTGATCACCAACAGTGACGACAGCTACGCCCGGTTGGAAAAGGCCGGTGCACGAGTGACCGGCCGGATCCGCGTCGGCTGCGAGCGCCACCTCGCGGGGGCAGTCCTGATGGTCAGCGACCAGGCGGAGGGCATGTCCTTCCAACAGGCCGGGCGCATCCTCAGCTACGGCGGTGCGCACAGCCCGCTCTCCCGCGGCGAGGGCGCCGGCCGCGGGTACTTCGGTCGCGGCCTCAAGCAGGCCATCTTCGGCCTGGGGCACGGCTGGATCGAGACCATCCTGAACGGCCGGTTCACCCGCATCGACGTCTTCCGCGGCGAGAACGGCGGCTACCTTTACGACGACGACGGCGCGGACCGCCGCGCGTTCCCCGCGGATTACGCCCGGCTCGGGATCGCCGCCGATGGGCAGGGCACCCGGGTGACGAGCGTCGTCGACAATCCGCATGTCACCATCACCCAGCACGCCACCTTGCTGCAGTCGCTCTCGGACAACATCTACCTGCGGGATGTGTTGGCCCGACGCGACGTGGAGCTGGTGCATGGACGCCCCGGCGCCGAGGACTACGGCAGCGAAAGCATCCTCTTCCAGGAGCCGCCGGCCACCGTGCTCGTCGGCCCCGATCAGCCCGGCAGCTTCAGCGTTGACGGCGAGGAGTATCCGTTCACGGTCACGCTCAAACGTGCCCAGGGTGTGGAACTGACGCTCAGGGGCGACGAACGCACCGCCGGCCTGGTGGTGGAATCGGGCATGGCCGTGCTCGACTGCCAGCTGTTCGAGTACGAGAACCAGGTGGGCACGGAATACCTCTTCGGCACCGTACGGTGTGCGGCACTGACTGAGATGCTGGGCCGCGGCAAGGCGATCATCAGCGACGAGCGGGAGGGCCTGAATCTCAAGGACCCCTTCGTGGCGGCATTCTCCCGGGCCGTCGGCCGGATGATCGCCGGTCCGGTGCAGGCCGAGAAGGAGAAGCTCATGCACCTGGAACGCGCCACCACCTCCGGGCGAACAGCCGAGATGATCGAACATCTGTTGCAGCACATGAGCGAGGCGGCCGTCGTCGACCTGGGGCTGGAGACGGCGCCGGCGCTCCTGAACAGGGACGGCACGACGGCGGCCGAGGACCTACCCGCGGCGCTGCGGTTCACCACGCCGTTCTACTACCGCCCGCCGGGGCACCCGTTCCACATTGCGCTGCTGCTGGACCCGGGTCAGTTGCCCGACGGCGGGACGCTCACCTTCGAAATGGGCCTGCCTGGCTCGCTGCGGATTGAACCCGTGCCTGCCCCGGTCACGATCAATGCGCTGGGGGAGACACGGCGGCTCGAGTGGACCGTGACCGGGGGACAGCCAGGCGACCGGGGCGAGATCACCGTCCGGGCCGGCGACTACTGGGCGCTCTGCGAAATCGTCATCGCCGAACACGCCTCCCGCCGCAGCGCCGACCAACCGCCGCACCACGCCATCGCCAACGCCAACGCAACCCCGGCCCCGGCGCACCGCGAGGTCCACCGCGCGAGCCGGGACCACGGCGTCGACCTCTTGACCGGCTATGACTTCCGCAATCTGCACAACAGCGCCGACCGTGCCGTTTATAACGCGGGGGAGCGCAAGGTCATCATCAACACCGCCGCGCCCACGGTCCAGCTCTACGTTGACGGCCGTGGCCGCTTCCGGGATTCCGCCCGGCTGCTGCTGGCCGAGCTGTTCCTGGACGTGATCTCCGACGAGCTGGCCAGGCGGCGGGTGGAACAGCGGGGCCATGCCGCCGACCTCGAGGCCTTCCAGGCAGCCAAGCGGGACATCATCCGACGCTACGGCAGCGACATCCACCGCACGTTTCTGGGGTGAAGCGCCTGCGCACACCCGTTCCGGACCTCACGGCACCTGCAGCACGCCGACAGCCGCCACCAAATACGGCATCGGATCCGGGTCGGTACCCGCGGCCCACCGCATCCAGGCTTCAAACGTCGCCCCGAGATACGCCGCACACAGGTACCCGGCAACGTCCTCGCCAACTCCTGCCGCAACCAGATATGCCCGCGCCCGCTCGCGCTGCGGCGCCAGGGATTCGTAACTTCGGCTGGCCAGTTCGGGGTGCTCGGCGATCAGCCGCAGGCGCCCGCGCGTCACGGACAAATCCGGAATGGCAGCGACCCCCGCAACAGCCGCCGCGCGCAGCCCCGCCAGCACGCCGCCGTCGGACGCGCCACCAGCGCTCGCCGACTCGAGAACCCGGCCCGACGCGTCGACCACCGGCTCCATCCCGCCCCAGATGAGCTCGGCCTTGCTTGAGAAGTAGCGGTACAGGCTCTTGCGCCCGATTCCCGCCTCGCGCGCGATGTCCTCCATGGAGGTCTGCTCGTAGCCGCGCTCGGCGAACAGCCGCAGCGCGAGGGCGGCGACGGCGTCGGGGTCAATCGTGACCGGACGCCCGGCGGGCCGCGGAACGGGGGTCGTTGCGGCTTCAAAAGGCATCCCGGCAGTATTCACCCTTACATAATGACACAGCGTGTCATAAGGTGGATTCCACCCCAATAGGCAACGTCTGGAAGGACAACATGGGCAACGAAGCTTCATGGCAGGAAGTCACCACCAACGGCCGGTTTGCCGGCAAGACGGTCATCGTCACGGGCGCCGGTTCGGGCATCGGCCAGGCCACGGCCCTGCGCGTTGCCAAGGAAGGCGGCCGCGTCATCGCCGCGGACATCAGCAAGGAACGCCTCGACGCCCTCGTGGAAGAGAACGCCGGGCTGGACCTCGTCCCGGTGGCCGGTGACATTTCCACCGAAGAGACGGTGGCGGCCGTCGTCGCTGCCGCCGGCGGTCGCGTGGACGCCCTGGCTAACGTTGCCGGCATCATGGACAAGTTCGCTCCGATTCACGACGTTGACGATGAGACCTGGGACCGGGTCTTCCGGATCAACGTCACCGCCCTCATGCGCCTCACCCGCGCCGTGGTGCCGCTGATGCTCGACGCAGGCACGGGCTCCGTGGTCAACGTCGCCTCCGAGGCGGGTCTGCGCGGTTCGGCCGCCGGAGCTGCCTACACCGCGTCCAAGCACGCCGTGGTTGGCCTGACCAAGAACTCGGCCGTGATGTACGGGCCCAAGGGGCTGCGCTTCAATGCCGTGGCTCCGGGTGCCACGATCACCAACATTGTTGCCGACTGGGGATCGCAGCTGGCTGCCGAACGCCTCGGTCCGCTGATGCAGGCCAACATCCCCGCGCCCGCCACCGCCGCTCAGCTCGCAGCGTCCATCACGTTCCTGCTTAGCGACGACGGCACCAACGTCAACGGCGCCATTCTCGCGTCCGACGGCGGCTGGTCGGCGCTGTAGGGGAGTGGCACCAAAGGTAGGCCGGACGACGGCGGGACCTCCCGCCGTCGTCCGCTCACCGCGCTCGGCACAGCCCCCCAGTTGCAAATTCTCATTGTGGTGGCTGCCCAACTGCGCCACCATGATCGTATGGACGCTGAAACACCCCAATCGGTGGAGCTGAATCTTCCCCAGGCCTTCCTGCTTCTGGCCACAAACGACAAAGACGGCAAACCTGCAGTGCCGGTGTTTGCCCTCAGGACCACGGTGGCTGGAGCAATATTGGCCGAGCTGGATCTGCTGGGCGCGATTGAGCTGCAGGGAAAGCACGTCAGGGTCACCGGTGCGGCCCCGAACACGGACTTCCAGCACGAGTTGGACCTCATCCGTGACAAATCCCGGCCCCACACTCCCAAGACGTGGGTCTCCATGCTGGAGGGCCGAGCCGAAGTGCATCGGGTCTATGAGGGGCTGGCGTCACTGGGCATCGTGGAACACGTCGGGGAAAAGCACCTTGGCCGGTTCCGGGCCGCGCGGTACCCGGAGAAGGACCACGCTCCGGAGGCGGCGCTCCTGGAAAAGATTCGAGCCGCCCTCACCGGCGCCCCGTCTGATCTTGAGGCGCCGGATACTACGGCGACCGATGGTGCGCCAACCGATGGTGCGCCGGCCGATGCAGGGACCTCTGCCGCCGGTGCTGCCGGCGCCAAGCCCGGTACCAAGGCGCCCGATCCGAGGACCATAGTGCTGATCGCTCTGCTTCAGGCGGCCGGACAACTCGGCAAGCTCTTCCCCTCAGCAGATCTAACCCGGGCGGATGAGCTGGCCAAGGACTACTGGCCGTCCCGCGCCGTGGAGGACGAACTTCGCATGATCAGGCTGGCGGAGCAGGAAGCCGCAAATTTGTGATCCTGCCCGGGATCGCTTCCCGCGGGACCATAGGAGAGTTGCACCAAACGCGAGCGGTCGACGGCGGGAGGTCCCGCCGTCGTGCGCGTTCTGCCTTGACTCAGCTGTCCAGTAACCCGCCGCTCGCCCAGCGCCGAACGGCCAGTTTTTCAGTGGCGTCGAACTCCAACAGCGCGACACGGCAGAGTTCCTCCACGTTCGCAGTCCACGCTGCCGCCAGGCCTTCCGGCGTCGCCTCGTCGTTGAGCGGGAAGTTGACGTAGGCCAGGCCCTGCAGGACAAAGCTCACGGCGTTGCGGGAAACCGGCTGGTCCGCGTTGACGCAGTCGTCCCGCACCTGCCGGGACAGTTCGGTGCGGTTGAGGGGATGCTCGCGGAGCCTGGCCGCCATGGCCTGGAACATCTGCCGGAACTGGGCCGCCGAAAGCGCCGGCACGTCCGTGACCCTGGTGACCTGCTCCTCGATGCCGGGCTGGAGGTCGGCGGGCGCGGGCAGGTCCTCGCTGGAAAACCGCTTGCCGTCCCAGACCCAGCCGCCCTGCGCCGCGGAATACTCGACCCCCTGGCCGATCTGGGACACCCAGGTCCCGAACTTTCCGAAGCCCGCCCAGTCCGTCTTTAGGGACGGCTCGGCCGTCAACGCCCGGTGGGCCACCATCGCGCCCACCACCGGTCCCGGTGCGGCGCGGACGAGTTCGAGGACGCCGCGGATGGCCGGTGATGCGGCCTTGACCTTGGTCTTCGCCTTTGTTGCAGCCGGAGTATCCTGCTGCTTCACAGACGCCACCGCATGAACAGGTTCCACTGCTGTGCCATTGAGGATCGCGACGAAGTCGTGGGACTCCACCACATGGTCCGCCATCTCGCGGTAGGCGAAGGCCACGGCGCCGGCCGCAATGACCGTGGTCATCCGGTCAGCGGCCCGGAACCGCTGGATCAGGGACGTGAAGTCGGCATCCGCCGAGGCGATGAAGAATTCTTCGATGCCAACGTTGCCGGACAGCGCGTCCATGGCATCAAGGACCAGATTGATGTCCGTGCTGCTCTTTCCGCGCTGCGTCAACGACGGGCAGTCGATCACGCGGAAACCGGCGCGGGTCCAGTAGGTCCGGTACTTCGAGTACACCACAGGATTCAGGTAGCAGTTGCGGATCAGGAAGCGGCGGGTGTCCTCGCCCGAACTTCCGGAAGACAACGCGTCGGCCCAGTGCTTGGGGTCTTCGGCAAAGCGCTTCGCTGCCGGCGGATCGAGGGCCTGCAAGCCGGTGAAGACATTGTCGAAATCAACAAACATTGCAGCACGTATGCCAGGTCTGCGGGACGGGGAAAGCGCCTCATTCATTGGCCCAGTGTGACAGTTACGTCGCGTTGCGGCGACTGCTTTCTGCCTGATGGTATGTGGCGCCTAGATCCATTTCGGAGCGGCTGGAACGGTGTCCAGGGGTGCTCCGTCCTGGGTGGCCGTGACGCCATCGGTACCCCTGCCGGTGGCCCATCGGGTGACTCCGGCAAGCGGGCCGGAGACCACCAGGGGAGCGTCCGGATCGGCGCTGCCGAGTTCAAGCACCGGCTGCTGGCCAGTGACCCGGACGAGGAGTCCGGTGTCGGTGCCGCGGGTCTTCCACGCTCCGGTGATGTCTTTGAGGAGGCGTTCGAGCACTGCGGCGGGGATGTCGGCGAAGGTGGCGCCGTTGTCCAGGTCCATGGCGTGGGTCCAGACCTCGCGGGTGCGCATCCAGACTGTTTCCTCTGCCGGGACGATCCGGCCCTGGGCGGTTTTGACCTTGTGGTGCCAGGCTTCCGCGGGAAGGTCGCGCCATTCGACGTTCAGGTGCACCGCTGAGTGGTCAAAGAGGTGCCGCAACGCGATCGGAGGGAGGGTGGCCCCGAAGTTGATTTCGTGGTCCCTGATCTGGGTGGACGCGTACATGGGTGTTTCCACCCCGGTCGCGGCCCACTCGATGAGCCTGGCGATGGCGCGGGCGTTGTAGCCGATGTGCGCGGTCACGTGGCGGCGGGTCCAGCCCGGCAGCAACGACGGGCCGTCGAGGTCCGCGTCGGAAAGCTCGTTGAGCTTCCGCGCGAAGAACGCGGTCCCACGCCGGGCCTGCAGCAACGATTCGAGCAGCCGCGGGTCCGTCGTTTGGTCATGGCGTGCGACCATCAGGATTCCTTGACCACGCGGTTGTTCAGCTGGCCCAGGCCCTCGATGGTGGTGACCAGGAGCTGGCCTTCCTGCAGGTAGCGCTTCGGGTCCTGCGCGTGGCCCACGCCGCCGGGGGTGCCGGTGGCGATCACGTCGCCCGGGTTCAGCGTGATGATGGTGGAGATGTAGGAGACCAGGAATTCCGGGGTGAAGACGACGTCGTTCGTCGGCGTCTGCTGCTGGATTTCGCCGTCCACCGCGGTGGTCATGAGCCCGCCGCTGAACTCGTCCTTGGTGACCAGGGCGGGGCCGAACGGGGTGGACTTCTCCCAGGTCTTGCCCTGGAGCCACTGGATGGTGCGGAACTGGTAATCGCGCATGGACACGTCGTTCAGGACGGCGTAGCCGGCGATGTGGTCCGCGGCGTCCGCTTCGGAAATCCGGCGGCCCTTCTTGCCGATCACGACGGCGAGTTCGGACTCCCAGTCCACGGTGTCCGATTCCTGCGGCAGGGCCAGGTCATCGTTCGGGCCGATCAGGGATTCCTGGTACTTGGCGAACAGGGTGGGGTACTCGGGAACTTCCCGGCCCATTTCCTTGATGTGGTTGCGGTAGTTGTGGCCCACGCAGATGATCTTGCCCGGGAACGGGACAACAGCTTCGAGGTCGGCACCTTCGAGGGGGTGCGTCGCACCGTTGGCCGCGGCGGCGATGGACTCCCACGCAGCGTCCTTCAGGAGCGCCCCGACGTCGGAGAACCCGTCAATCTCGGTCAGGGTGGTCCCGTCCTGGCGGACAGCCTTGCTGCCGTTTTCAGTGCGGAGTGTCAGAAGTTTCATGCGTTCTTGCGTCCTTCGGTGTAGGTGCGGTTAAAGTTCAGCCGTTCAAAAATGGGGGCGTCACTGAAGCGGAACAAATCAAACTCCGTTTGAGAACCAGCGTCGGCCTGCAGCGACCATTCCTGCCATGACGGGACCACAAACAGGTCGCCCTTGGCCAGGGTCCTGACCTCGCCGTTCAGGACCACGGTGCCGGTGCCTTCGAAGACCTGCCAGACACTGGAACCGACCTCGCGGACCGGTTCGGTGGACGCGCCGGCGCGGAGGCGGTGGAACTCGGCCCGGATGGTGGGCATCACGTCCCCGCCCGTAGTCGGGTTCGAGTACCGCACCGCGGCGTGGCCCTGGGAGACGGTGGCAGGGTGGCCCTCATCCTCGAGGAGGAGCTGCTCGCGCAGGGCGGCGTCGGTGTACTTCCACCGGTACGCGGCGATCGGGGAGTTGGTGGTGTTATCCAGGCCTGAGAGCGGGCGCAGGCCGGGGTGGGCCCAGAGCCGCTCGGACCGGGAAATGTCCGGGGTCGCTTCGTCGGTGACGCGCTCGGTGCCGAACTCGAAGAAACCGGCGTCGGCGTAGTGCACGAACGGGATGTCCAGGCCGTCGATCCAGGCCATCGGCTCGTCGGTGTCGTTGTGGTGGCCGTGGAAGTTCCAGCCCGGGGTCAGCAGGAAATCCCCGCGGGACATCCGCACCGGGTCCCCGTTCACCACGGTCCAAACACCCTCGCCCTCGACCACGAAACGGAAAGCATTCTGGGAATGGCGGTGCTCCGGGGCCGTCTCGCGGCCACCCAGGTACTGGATCGCAGCCCACAGCGTCGGGGTCGCATACGGGGTCCCGGCAAGACCCGGGTTCGCCAGCGCGATCGCGCGGCGTTCCCCGCCCCGGCCCACCGGCACCAGGTCACCGGCACGGGCGGCCAACGGGTACAGATCACTCCAACGCCACACATGCGGCACAGCCTTCGGCGACGGGACCATCGGCATCAGATCCCCAATTTCGGTCCACAACGGAACCAGGTTCTCGGTCTCGAAATCCGCGTACAGCTTCTCCAGCTGGGCAGCCTCTTCAGGCGTCGGCTCCGGCAAGGCGTGGCTTGCGGCCACTAATTCATGGGTCGTGTTCTCGGTCATGGCCATCCCTTACTTTGCGTGAGAGCCTGCGGCGGCGAGGCGTTCGGCGATGTCGGCGCGAAGGTCCTTCTTGTTGATCTTGCCAACCTTGGTGGTAGGCAGTTCGTCCACCACAACAAGGTGTTCGGGGATCTTGAAGGCCGCCACCCCGGTCCGGCGAAGTAGATCCTGGATCTGCTCGAGCGTGACTTCGGCCTCGGGCTTGACGGTGATGTAGAGGCATAGGCGTTCGCCAAGGACCTGGTCCGGCATGGCGATTGCCGCGGCCATGGTGACGTCGTCGATCCGGTAGACGAGGCTCTCGATCTCTTCGGCCGAGATCTTTTCGCCACCCCGGTTAATCATGTCCTTGTCTCGGCCCTGGACAATCAGGTTTCCGTCGGGTCGCCGCTCCACGATGTCTCCACTGGCGTACCAGCCGTCGGGCGTGAAGGCACGGGTGTTCGCTTCGGGGGCGCGGTAGTAGCCGCGCGGGGTGTACGGTCCGCGGGTCAGGATGGACCCGGCGACGCCGTCGGGGAGGTCCTCACCGAACTCGTCCACAATCCGGACTTCATCGGCTTCGGATACGGGGCGGCCCTGCGTGGTGCAGATGACGTCGTCGGGGTCGTCCAGCCGTGTGGTGTTGATGAGACCCTCGGCCATGCCGAATACCTGCTGCAGCGTGGCGCCCAGGACGGGCTTGACCTTCCGGGCGATTTCGTCCGGCAGCCGGGAGCCGCCCACCTGGAGTACCTCGAGGGTGGCGAGCTGATTGGTGTCGGCTTCCTGCTGGTATTCGATCCACCGCTGGGCCACGGCCGGGACTGCTGTCGAAAGTGTCACTCCCTCACGTTCGATTGCGGCGAAGGCTTTGCGTGGTTCGGGGCTTGGCAGCATGATCACTCGGCCGCCTGCGAAGAGGATTCCGAGGATGCCGGGGCAGGCCAAGGGGAAGTTGTGGCTCGCGGGGAGCGTACCGAGGTAGACGGTGTCCTCGGTGACTCCGGTGGGGATCGAGCATGCCTTGATGTTGTAGGCGTAGTCGTTGTGGGTCCTCGTGATGAGTTTAGGCAGGCCGGTGGTGCCGCCGGAAAGCAGGAACAGCGCGGGCGAGTCCGGTGAAGGGGCCGCGGCGTCCAACCGTGCCCGGGCAGCCGAGACGTCCTTTACTGGCGCCAAAATCTCCTCGAGACGTACGTTGAGTGGCTTTGCCGCACCGGAAACGAGGATGATCTCCAGGGCCGGAATGGATGCCGCAAGTTCTTCCGCCAAGGCTTGGTGGTCAAAGTCCTTGATGACGTCTGGCACAGCAATTGCCCGGGCCTCGGAGAGTTCGGTGAGGAAGGAGAGCTCGTACTGCCGGTGTGCAGGCAGTGCCATGACGGGGATGATGCCGGCCCGGAAACAGGCAAGGGTCAGGACGGTGAACTGCCAGCCGTTGGGCAGCTGGACCATGATGCGGTCATCCGGTTTCAGGCCCAGCTGCAGGAGCCGTTCGGCGGCCGCATCCATTCTGTTGGCGAGTTCGGCGTAGGAGAGGCGGAGGTCCCCGTCCACAACGGCGGTTTTCTCCGGCAGCCTGTCTGCGGTGTCCAGGACGTAGGCGCCCAGGGTGCGGTCTTCCCAGTAGCCTTTGGCGCGGAATTCTGCGGCGAGGTCTGCCGGCCAGGCGATGGTGCCTTCACTGGTGTGGCTGGTCATTTGATGTCCTCCTCGACATTGATGACGACGGCGTCCAGGGCTATGAGCCCGTCACGGGTCAAGCGTAAGGGGTTGATTTCGATCTCTGCGATTGAGTCATTGGAAACGAGTGCATCGCCCAGCCGGACCAGGATGGCTGCGAGTTCTGCGGTGTCGAGCATCGGTCCGGAGCGGAAGCCGTAGAGCAGGTCGCGGGCCAGGAGCTCAGCAGGCATGCCCGCCGCTTCTCGTACGGACAGTGGAGCCGAGCGGATGGAGACATCGGCGTAGACCTCGGCGGCGGTGCCACCGAGGCCCACCACAACGATGGGTCCGAAGACGGGATCTCGGCGGACGCCGGCCACCAGGTCAACGCCGGAGGGCGCCATTTTCTCGATCAGGAATTCGCGGCCCCCCGCCGCTTCCAGGCCGTCCAATGCACGGTCCATGGCAGCGGGGGAGTCCACGCCCAGGTGCACTCCGCCGATCTCCGTTTTGTGCAGGACAGCGGCGTCGAGCAGTTTGACCGCAACCGGTCCGCCGATTTCGGCGAGGGCCCGGTGGGCAGCATCTCGAGTGCTGCAGCTGCGCCGGGCGGGTGTGGCAATGCCCAGTGCGCCCAGGAGTTCCTTGGCGCGGTCCTCATCCCAAGGCCCTTGAACGTCTGGCCAGGCGAAGGAGGCGGCGGCAGCCTGTGCGCGTCGGAACTGTCCCCGGGCGTCGTTGACCAGCGCTGCAATGCCGTGGGCAAGTGAGGTGGGGCCGCTAATCAGGGGCAGGCCATGGACCGGGGCTGATTTCCGGGCTCGTTCGACGTCGCCGTCGGGTCCGTCCACACCGATCAGGAACGGCAGGGTTGCCGCGGCACCGGATTCGGCG
Source organism: Arthrobacter sp. BF1 (assembly GCF_056680215.1). Lineage (NCBI taxonomy): Bacteria > Bacillati > Actinomycetota > Actinomycetes > Micrococcales > Micrococcaceae > Arthrobacter > Arthrobacter sp. BF1. Next base: position 3,660,872 of record NZ_CM155271.1, on the reverse strand, counting down.
ACGGATGCCGGCAGGTCAGCCACGGGTTCTGTCAGGCCATACACGGCGACAACGTCGATGGCCGGATCCGCGGCAACGGCCGCCACGATTTTGTCGTAGCCGGGCCCGGGACGGCCGGTGTCAACCGGGTTGGCCTGGAAGGTCATGGGCGGCAACAGTCCGCCGATGGTGTCCTGGCTGGCCTGCGTGAGGCGCGGCAGCGTAACGCCGGCAGTGTGCAGGGCATCGGCGATCAGCAGGCCCGGGCCGGCCTGCCCGGTGATGAGTCCCACGCCGGGGTTGGCTGCCGGTGCCAGGCGGCGGCCGGCGAGGGCGGTGACGGCGGCGATCAGCTGGTTTTCGTCGTCGACGATTACAGCGCCCGCTTGCTTGAGAACGGCACGGGTGGTGCGCCAGGACGTGGCCAGGGCCCCGGTGTGGGACTGGGCAAATTCGGACACATCGTTTTGCCCGACTACCAGCGCGACGACCGGTTTGATGGCGCTGAGGCGTGCGACAGCGTCCACGAGGGCCGGGCCATCTGCGACGGTTTCAAGGTGCAGGGCAACGGCTTTGGTTTGATCATCGGAGATCAGGTAGTCCAGGACATCCGGTGCGGTGATGTCCGTGCCTGCACCGATGCCGACGGCGAGGCTGACGCCCACTCCGGCGCGCTGGAGGTGGAAGGCCAGGACGTGATTGACTCCGCCGCTGGCTGCCACTACGGCTACAGAGCCGGGCTCCAGTTCTGCGACGCCGGGCACGAAGCTTGCGCGCAGGTTCCGGTGCGGAACGAAGAAGCCGGAAGTGTTCGGGCCGAGCAGCCGGATGCCGGTCTCCCGGACAGCTGCCTGGACGGCCCGGTCGAGTTCGAGGCCGGGGCCGCCAGCTTCGGCGAAGCCGCCGGCGCAGACCAGGGCAGCCTTGGCGCCGTTGGCTGCGCTGTCCCGCAGTGCCTGGGCGGTCGCGGCGGCGGGGACGCAGAGGACTGCCAGATCGGGGCCGCCGGGGATGGCTGCGGCGGCGTCGGCGATGTTGGTGTGCATCCCGTTTTCACCGCGGCTGTTCACCAGTTCCACGGGCTCGGGGTAGTTGGAAAGTGACTGGGCCATGACGGCGCCAAGTTTGTCCGGGCTGGATGAGGCGCCGACGACAATGATGCCGCGGGGTTCAAAGAGGGGGCTCAGGTTATGCATCGGTGGCCTCCGTGGCGACGGCGTCGGCCCGGCCGGACAGGACCAAAGTCAGGTTTGATGCCGGGCCCCGGTCATCGACGATCACGCTCGTCAGGCCGTGGCCGAGACGGGCTTCCTCGGACAAAAGGATACGGGTGAACGGGGTGCCACCCTGGATCACGACGGCGGCAGCCTGCGACGTCAGCCGGTCGACGGCGTCGGGCAGACCGTCTTCGGTATCCGGTGCGGTGAGCAGCAGTGCCGTGCCGGAATTGGCGTAGGCCGGGTCGGTGACCAGGGCAATACTCCCGCCGGCGCCGTTCAGGACGGCCTGGCCATCCTGCTGGGTAAGGGAGAGCAGGCGGCCGCCGAACCGGACCGACCCGGCATCGAGCGGTGTTTCCAATGGCGTGTGGCCGTTCCGGGCCAGCCAGTCTTCTTCCACCGACTCAACAAAGCCCGCGTCACGCTGGCGGATCTTGTCGATGTCGATGCTGCGGGAGAAGAAGTGGAAGGTGAACTGGGTGGGGGCGAAGGAGTTGTAGTACCTGCCGAAGTGCTCCCACCAGCTCAGTCCGCCACGTGCCTGGTTCTGGATCTTGGCAACCTGGGGCTGACGCTCCGTTTCATAGTTGGTGAAGGCAGTTTCCAAGTCATCCTGGTGCGCAGCTACTTCCCGAACGAGGGTGATGGCATCTTCCATGGCCATTTTGGTGCCGGACCCTACGGAGAAGTGCGCGGTGTGTACGGCATCGCCGAGCAGGACGACGTTGCCCTTGTGCCAGGACCGGGTCCGGCGGGTGCGGAAGTTCGCCCAGCGGGAGCTGTTGGCGACCAGCGGTTCACCGGCAATGTCCTCGGCGAAAAGTTTTTCGAGGAAGCGCTGTGTCTTCAGGTCCGAAGGTCCCGGGGGCTGGCTGACATCGAATTCGTCGAGGCCGGCCTTGCGCCAGGTTTCCTCATCGGTTTCGACAATAAAAGTGCTGAGATCTTCGCTTATCGGATAGCCGTGGACAGCGAAGTTGCCGAACTCGCTCTTCCGGTGCAGGAAGGTCATGCCCTTGAACTTGTGGCTCGTCCCGAACCAGATGAACTTCGCCGCAGCCGTCTCGGCAGTGTGGCCCAGGCCCTCGCCGAGCTGTTCGCGCGTCGAGGAGTTAGCGCCGTCTGCGCCCACGATCAGGTCAAAGTCCGCAAGCTGGGACAGGTCCGGCACGTAATGGCCGAAGCGCATATCGACGCCGGCCTCCGCAGCCCGTTCCTGCATGAGCTGAAGGAGGGTCTTGCGATAGATGGCGGCCATGCCGTTGCCGGCGAAGGACTTCTGTTCGCCCTTGAGCCACACCTCGATGTCATCCCAGTGGGTGCCGAAGTCCCGCAGGCCATCGTGGACCACCGGGTCAGCCTCGTTGATCCTGGTCAAGGTGGCGTCAGAGAAGACCACCCCGAAGCCGAAGGCGTCAGTGGCCTGGTTCCGTTCAAAGAGGACCACCTCGGCGTCAGGAACGGTTTGCTTGAACAGGGTTGAGAAGAACAGTCCGCCGGGACCGCCGCCAATGCAGGCTACGCGAAGTGCCATCGATGCCACCTTCTAGATTTAGGGGAAGTCAGTGAGATAGGTCTCGTATTGAGTATGTAACGAATGTGCGTGCGACGTCAACTTTTTGTTACAAATACCTCACGGGCGGGGTGGACTCCTGACTACGAAGCTACTTCCTGGCCCTGGGCCACGGGCTGCCCGATGATGCCGGAAACGAACTCCGTCGCTGCGGGGCCGAGCTGCCGGTGCACTGCGCCGAAGAGCGTATAGGCCTCGCGGCTGGGCCAGTCCGCGGGCTGCAGCTCAGGCGGAAGGTGGGGATCCCGGAACGGAAAGCGGCGGAAGTCGCCGATGACATGCATCCGTTCGATGAGGGCCGTTCGACCGTCCTTGCCTGCACTCAGCGCTTCGTCATTGAGCGGTGCGTACATGCCGATGAACTGTTGATAGTCCGCGCCCAACTGCTCCAGATCCCAGCATCGCGCAGCCAGGCCCCTGTCTTCCTGCAGGTCTCCGGTTCCGCACCATAGGGCGTCCACTTTTGCCAGCGGATTTTCGGCGGCAATTTCACGGACTTCGGCAATGAGGTTGTGCGGGCTCAGCCAGGTTGAAGGTGACAGCTGGCCGAAGCCGTGCCATGCGAGCTGTTTCCGGAGCTGTTCACGAACGGCGCGTTCGGATTCCGGGACCTGGTAAATGGCCATGGTCCATCGCCCCTCCCAAGCCTCGTCCCGTTGCCGGAAGATCCGCTCGCGTCCCTCGTCGAGGATCTCCAGCATGTGCGGGGTTAGGGAGTAGACCGTCTCCCGTCCCACGCGCCTGGTGGTGAACCAGCCCTCCTTGCGAAGGCGGGACAGGTTAACGCGGACTGTCGCCGCTTCGATGCCAAAGACGGCGAGAAGTTCCGTGATGTCGGCAAGCCGCACCTCGCTGCCGGCATATCGGAGGTAGTCCCCGAATAGATCCAGGATCAAGGCTCTGGGTTTCCACTGCATAAAACTCCTCTAACTCCGGACCACCTGAGAGATCATCAATCAGGAAACGTGCAACATATCTATTGACGAACGACATTTTCATGTTACATTCGATTGTGGGTCAGATCACAGCCGATCGCCCTCATCTCTGGCACATCACATTGTTGTGTATATCACCTGGAGCCCCCATGACTTTCCCCCAGTCTTCACCGTCGGCCCGCCTGCGCAAATCGCCCGGCGTCGTCATCTTTCTGTGTTTCCTTGCCATTGTCTTTGACGGCTATGACCTCGTTGTCTACGGGGCGATCGTTCCCAAGCTCCTGGCGTACCAGCCCTGGGGCCTGACGCCGGTAGAGACCGGTGCCATCGGCAGCTACGCCTTAGCCGGTATGTTTATTGGCGCCATCCTCATCGGATACCTCACCGATATCGTCGGCCGCCGGAAGGTCATGATGGTTTCCATCGCGGCCTTCTCTTTGCTGATGCTGCTGACCGCCTGGGCGCCGACTCCCGAACTCTTTGGTTTGTTCCGCTTCCTTGCAGGCCTTGGACTCGGTGGTGTCATCCCGACGGCGATCGCACTGACTGTGGAGTTCTCACAGTCGAGCCGCCGCAACTTCAATAACGCACTGATGTTCTCCGGCTACGCAGTGGGAGGCATTCTCGCCGCACTTCTTGCTCTTGCGTTCCTGCCTTCGCTGGGGTTCCAGGGAATGCTTGCCTTGGGCGGCATTCCCCTCGTCGCCGTTGTGCCGCTGCTGTTCAAATACCTGCCCGAGTCCCCGGCCTACCTCGCGGCGAAAGGCGATCGGGTGAATGCGGAGCGCATCGTCGCCGAATACGGCCTGGAACTGCTGCCGCCGGCCCGTGTCCATACCGACGCCCCCGAAGCCGGCCGGTTCCGCACGCTGCTGACGGGACGCCTGCTTGGCGCAATGATCCTGTTCTGCTTGGCCGGAATCTGTGGCCAGACGCTGGTATACGGGCTGAACACCTGGCTGCCCCAGCTCATGGTTATAGCCAAGTACTCCCTGGCTTCTTCACTGACTTTCCTGCTCACCGTCAACATCGGGGCCGTTGTAGGTGTCCTGGTGTCTTCCCGCTTGGCTGACCGCTTTGGTCCCCGCCGGGTAACGGCCGTCGCCTTTGCCAGCTCCGGAGTCGCCCTGGTCCTCATGGGAACCGGCATCATGCCTCTGGCGGCCATGTACGCCCTGGTGGCAGTGGTCGGCTTCGGATCGGTGGGAGCGCAGATCCTGGTGAATGGCTTCGTTGCCACGTACTTCTCCGGCGCAACACGAGCCACCGCCCTCGGAATTACGCTCGGTGTGGGGCGGATCGGCGCAGTACTGGCGATCTCCGGTGGCGGCATCCTCGTAGCGGCCGCGCTCGGCAATTTCATCAACTTCTCCGTATGGGCAATTGCCGCCGCCATCGGCGTCGTTGCGGTCCTGGCCGTTCCTCGCCTTCCCGGATCCGAAACCAGCGGCACGGCTGAAGAAACTGAAGCCTTCGCCTCAAACGGCACCATTCAGCACTAAGAACCTCAATACCTGAGACGAGCCGCCGGAGGTAGGCAGCTCACTAACTAAGGAGCCCCTTTGCAAACGCAACTCATCATTGACAACCAGCCACGTGACGCCCGCGAAGGCAAGACGTTCGAACGGCGGCACCCGCTGACGGGCGCCCTTGTGACCGAAAGCGCGGCAGCCGGCGTGGATGACGCCCTGGATGCGGTGGAGTCGGCGTCCAAAGCTTTCACGACCTGGTCGGCCACCGGCCCCACAGAACGACGCGCCGTAATGCTGAAGGCGGCGGAAATTATGGAGCGGCGGGGGCCGGAGTTCATCGAGACGATGATGTCCGAAGTCGGCGCGGCGCAGCTTTGGGCCGGATTCAATGTGTTCCTCACCGCGCAACTGTTCCGAGAAGCGGCTGGACTTGCCACACAGATCCAGGGTGAGACCCTTCCGACGGACAAGCCGGGAACGCTGTCGATGACTGTGCGGCAGCCCGCCGGCGTGGTTCTCAGCATGGCGCCCTGGAATGGAGCCGGCGTGCTCGCGGCCCGGGCAATTGCCTACCCCATCGTTTGTGGCAACACCGTGGTGTTCCGCGCTTCGGAAACCAGCCCGAAGACCCATGCGATCATCGCGGAAGTCCTGCACGAAGCCGGCGTACCTGCCGGGGTCCTGAACTTCCTGACAAGCACTGCCGAGGACTCTGACAGGGTGGTGGAAGCCATCATCGCTCACCCCGCTGTCCGCCGGATCAACTTCACCGGATCAACCGCGGTGGGCCGCATCATTGCCGAAAAGGCTGCACGCTACCTCAAGCCAGTCCTGCTGGAACTTGGGGGCAAGGCACCTTTCGTGGTCCTTGACGATGCGGACATCGACGGCGCCGTAAATGCGGCCGTCTTCGGGTCTTTCCTTTACCAGGGCCAGATTTGCATGTCCACGGAAAGGTTCGTGGTAGACGAGAGTGTTGCGGATGAATTTGTTGCAAAGTTTGCGGCACGGGCAGCGCAGCTGACGGCCGGAGACCCCGTCTCCGACGCGGCATGCATTGTCGGCCCCATGATTCGCCAGGAATCGGGCGCCCGGATCAACGGACTGATCGATGACGCACTTGCCAAGGGTGCTGAGCTTGTGGTCGGTGAGCGTGCCGACGGGGCATCGATGCCGGCCACCATCATCGACAAGGTAAGCCCGGAAATGTCCATCTACGACCAGGAGACCTTCGGCCCCATCACCACGGTGGTCCGCGTTTCCGGCGTCGAAGAGGCAGTCCAGGTGGCAAACGACACGGAATACGGCCTTGCCGCCGCCGTTTTCGGGGCGGACAGCACCCGGGCTCTACAGGTTGCCATGCGGATTCAGGCGGGGCACGTCCACGTCAACGGGGCAACAGTGCAGAACGAGGCCCAAGCTCCTTATGGGGGAATGAAAAACAGCGGTTTCGGCCGATTCGACGGCCGCGCTGTCATCAACGAGTTCACGGAGCTCAAGTGGATCACCGTGGAGCAGTCCGACCAGCAGTACCCGTTCTGAGCCAAGAGCCCTATCTACAAGGACAGGAAAGGCATGACCATGCAGGTAACCGCAGCAGTCGCCCGTGAAGCACGGCAACCGCTCACGATTGAAAAGCTTGAACTGGACGACCTCCGCCCGAATGAAGTGCTGGTAAGGATGGTGGCAACGGGCGTGTGCCATACGGACGCAATCGTGCGCGACCAGGTGTATCCGACGCCCTTGCCCGCCGTTCTGGGCCACGAAGGCGCCGGCATCGTGGAGAAGATCGGTGCTTCCGTCACCTCGGTGCAGCCAGGCGACCACGTTCTGCTCGCCGCCGCCTACTGCGGAAAGTGCGACCGCTGCCGTTCCGGCGAGATGGCGTACTGCGAGAACCTCTTCGCGGCAGACTTCGGAGGCCGGAGGTCCGATGGAACCACTGCGCTGAGCAATGATGGCGAAGTGATCTCCTCGCACTTCTTTGGTCAGTCGTCGTTCGCCACCTATGCCAACGTCGTCGAGGAAAGCGTCGTGCGGGTTGACTCCAGTGTTCCGCTTGAGATCGTGGCCCCGCTGGGTTGTGGCATCCAGACCGGAGCCGGCGCGGTGCTCAATGAACTTAAGCCAGCGCTGAACAGCACGCTGGTGGTCATCGGCACCGGCGCAGTCGGATCCGGGGCCATCATGGCCGGCGGTGTGGCGGGGTGCGGCCGCATCATCGCCGTGGACATCCACCCGTCCCGGCTTGAGCTGGCGAAGGAACTGGGAGCCACGGACGTGATCAACACGAAGGAACTCGACCTCACGGAGGAAATCCTCCGCCTGACCGACGGCCGCGGAGCTGATTATGTTGTTGATACAACAGCCCGGCCGGAGTTGCTCCGCAAGGCAGCTGACGCTCTAGCCCTCCGCGGCACCCTGGCCCTGGTCGGCGCGGCCAAGCCCGGAACAGAGGTGTCCTTTGAGATCGGTCTTTCCCTGGTCAAGGGCTGGACATTCAAGACCGTGATCCAAGGCAGTTCCGTGCCCCAGGTGTTCATTCCCAAACTCATTGAGTTGTGGAAGGAAGGCCGTTTCCCCATGGACAAGCTGATGAGAAACTACAGCCTGGACGAGATCAATCAGGGCTTCGAAGACTCCGCGAACGGAAGTGTCATCAAGCCGGTGATTGTGTTTTAGCTGGCAGGCAGTCTCCCTTCTGCCAGGTGTTCATCACCTCACCAGGAGAGGACGACGGCGGGTGCGCAGCCGCCGTCGTCCTCTCCTGGTTTATGTCGGACCTGCTTTTTAGTTCGGACCGGCGGCGTCTTGAGCGAGCAGTTCACTTGTCCGCACGATAGCCGTCCGCCTCCGGCGATCATCCGGTGCTCCCGTTATCACGAGATGGACGTTCGGGCTTGAGATCCATGTATGGCAAAGAGTGACGATTGTCAGCAGCAGATGCTCCGCTCCAGTCTCGCTTATCGCGGGGAGGGCAGTGCGAACCTCGGATACCTTGCCGGCGGAATGGAGGGCGCGCTTCTCGGCGCCGACGGGGTGGCCACGTTCGAGTCCCTCCCATGACGTCAGCCGCGCCAGGCTTGGATGGCTCGCAGCGAAGTCGAAATATCGTCCGGCAAAATCGGCGATCGCCAAGGGGCCGGAACCGACGATCGGAAGGTCGTCCAACGCAGTGACAAGTTGGTGGGTGAGAGCTGCCTCAAAGAGCTTGGCCTTGTTCCCAAAATAGAAGTAGATCCGCTCTCGGTTGCACCCCGACTTCCGGGAAATCTCGTGGACGCGGGCACCCGAGTAACCGCGCTCCGAAAACTCGGAAATTGCCGCGTCAAGGATCTTCTTTTGTGTCGCGTCAGTGTCCCAGGCCATGCAGCCATCTTATCTCCAACCGTTCGTTTGCTTTTGCATTGCAATCCTCAGTACGATCAACTCCAACCAAACATTTGGAGATAAAGTGGAGCACGACGGCAAGGCGCTTGCAGCGGACGAAATCGACGCCCATCATCACCGGGGCGCCGGCATGGCATCCGTGCACGTGAGGGCCGTGGTGACTTGGTTGGCGATATTTCCGCTGGCAGCCACAGGGATGTGTGCGTTGGGAGCATGGTTTCCGCAATGGCATCCGGTCCTGCGAGCGTTCATACTGACCCTCGTGGTGGTCCCCACTGCCGTGTACTTCGCCGTGCCCCGCCTCCTGCTGCTCCAGGCCCGGATAGGACGGGCGAGGCGCACCAGTGCGCAGCGCCGTGCGAAACGCAAGTAGCGGGTTCGCGACCGTCGGGGTGCTTTGTCATCCCGGTCATCATTGACAAGGAGATTGCTGTGCAAATAACTGCCGCTGTCGCGCGCACGAACGGTGCGCCATTCACGATTGAGCAGCTTGAATTGGACGCTCTGCGACACAACGAAGTCAGGGTCCGAATGGTTGCTACCGGGATCTGCCACACGGACACCCTCGTCCGTGACGGGGTTTATCCCACTCCGCTGCCCGCCGTCCTCGGCCACGAGGGCGCCGGAGTCGTTGAGGAGGTCGGCGACTCGGTTGTCTCTGTCGTACCTGGCGACCATGTGGTGCTGGCAGCCGCTTACTGTGGCCATTGCAAACGGTGCCGGAACGGCCAGATGGCCTACTGCGAAAACTTGATGGCTGCCGACTTCGGCGGCCGGCGACTGGACGGCGCCACGGCCCTGAGTAAAGATGGCGAGGCTATCTCGTCGCACTTCTTCGGTCAGTCATCTTTCGCCACCTATGCAAACGTGGTCGAGGAATCGGTAGTCCGAGTCGACAAAGATGTCCCCCTTGAACACCTGGGCCCTCTGGGTTGTGGTATCAACACGGGTGCCGGAACGGTCCTCAACGAACTCCAGCCTGAAATCGGGTCTTCACTGGTGGTCTTCGGAACTGGTGCCGTGGGATGCGCTGCCGTCATGGCGGCTCGGGTTGCGGATTGTGCCACTATTGTTGCCATCGATATTCACGACTCCCGTTTGGCGCTCGCCCGCGAGCTCGGCGCCACTCACGTCATCAATTCAAAAACGGAGAGCGTGGCTGATCGGCTCCGCGAAATCACCGCTGGTGCAGGCGTGGATTACGTCGTGGACACCACGGGAATTCCGGCGCTCCTTCGCCAGGCAGCCGACGCGCTGGGCGTTCGCGGAACGGTCGCCCTGGTTGGCGCGGCAAAGCCAGGTACTGAGGTCAGCTTCGAGATCGGCGCCTCCCTGGTGAAAGGCTGGACTTTCAAGACCGTGGTCCAAGGCAGCTCCGTTCCGCAGGTCTTCATTCCACGGATGATCCAGCTTTGGAAAGAGGGCCGGTTCCCCTTCGAGAAGCTCGTTAGCGATTACGCTCTTGACGACATCAACCAAGGCTTTGAGGACTCCAAGAGCGGCAAGACGATCAAACCGGTCATCGTGTTCTGATCATGCAAAAGCACCCCCTTCGCTCGGCATCCGTTGCTGAGTGAAGGGGGCCGGGGTGGCTGCATCGGCATCAGTGGGCTACGAACATCGAAAATGGCGCTACACCGTCCGGTGGCCTGCTTACGCCTGTGTCCTGGTGAGGTCGCTGGTGGACTGGAATTCGGCAATGTTAGTCCGGGCATAAGTGAGGGCGGCCTTGTGCCAGTCTGCGTTGATGCTGGACGTCGCGTCCGTGGCGAGGATGGTTCGGTAGCCGTGGTCGGCGGCGTCCCGAACTGTGTGCTCCACCGCCATGTTGGTCCAAACACCTGCCACCACCACCGTGGTGACTCCCGCATTCCGAAGCACCGTATCCAGTCCGGAGCCGTTGAAGGCGCTCATCCGGTTGCGGATCAGGACAGGCTCGTTTTCAAGAGCTTCCAGCCCTTCCAAGGCGTCCGCACCCCAGGAACCGAGCCGGAGTGACTCCGGGCCGATCATCCGGAAGATGGGGGCATTCGTGCCGCCGAAGGTGCCGCCCGGGTAGAACACAATGCGGTTGTGGATGATCGGCATGGACTCCTTGCGGGCCCATTCGAGCAGCTGCCGCACGTGGTTGATCAGATCCTGCTCAACCGCATGGTCGGCCGCGCCGAAGGAGGCGAACGCCCCGTCCCGATGAACGTTGTCGTTTTGTAGGTCTACCAGTAGCAGAGCGGTCTTGCTAAGGTCGAGCTGGGTGTTTTCCATGGTGTCTCCTGATTTACGTACGGGGTTCTAGGTTGCGTGAATCTTCAATTAGCGTTGCGAGGTCCGCTCCGACGCCACATGTGGAGCAGTTTCGGGCATTCGGCTGAGTATGGGAAGCACCGTTAAGGCAACCGCCGCCACCATCAGGCCGGGGACCAGTGCCCAGCCCGTGCTTTGAACCAGCCATTCGGCTGCGAAGGGTGTGAAGCCGCCAAAGATGGCAGTGGCTGCCGTGGCGCCCAGGGCGAGTCCGGTCAGCCGTCCCCGTGACGGAAACTGTTCGGCTGCTGCGGACGCGGAGACGGCGGCGATACCGCCCGCAGTGGCGGCAAGGACAAGGGTTCCCACAAGTGCCGCGGCGGCACCCTGGGACATCAGGGCAAACATGGACACGGGCAGGATCAGCGACAGGCCGCAGAACAGGAGCAGCGTGGCTCGCCGTCCAATCCGGTCCGAGAGTGCGCCTGCAAATGGTGTTACCACAATGACAACGGCCGACGCAGCAGTCGACACCCATAGCGAACTGCCCTCGCTGAGCCCGATGGTGGAGACCAGGTAGGTGGGCACATAAATGATCCCGACGTAGTAGGCGATGGATGCCAGGGCCGAGATGGCGAACGCGCGGTACAGTGCCGGTCTCTGTGTGCGGAGGGTGAAGCGCAGCGGGCTGTGGGGCAGATTGGCCTTCGCGGCCTCGGTGAACTCGGGCGATTCGTCCAGCCGGGAACGGGCGGCCAGAGTGATGAGCGCGAGGAGGGCGCCGAATAAGAACGGCAGACGCCACCCCCAGCTGTCCAGCGAGGCCCGGTCGAGGAGGGTTGCTGTCAGGGCGGAGACGGCGACGGCGAGCAGCACGCCGATTTCGCTCGCTGCCGATGCCAGGGAGGTGAGCAGGCCTCGGCGGTGGGACTGTGCTCCTTCGAGCAGATAGGTGGTGATGGTGGTGTATTCGCCACCTACGGAAATGGCCATGAAGCATCTGAGCATCAGGAATAGGACCCCTGCCAGGGCTCCTGCCTGGGAGTATGTGGGCGCCAGCGCAGTGAGGAGCATGGCTACGGCCATGATCGCCATGGTCGTCACGAGCACGGGGCGCCGCCCGAACCGATCGCCGAACCTCCCGAACAACAGGGCTCCCAGCGGCCGGAGCAGGTAGGCGATGGCAAAAAGGGCCAGGGTGCTGAGCAGCGAGGTGGCTCCGCCGTCGAAAATCACCCGGGACAGCACCGTGGCCATGAACAGGTACAGGGTGAAGTCATACCATTCGACGACGGTGGACAGGACTGCCACCGTCAGGGATGCCCGGGGAAGTCCTGGGTCAGGGGAGAGGGCTCGGCCGGGCGTTGGCACGCTCGGGCGGGACCCGGGATGGCGCAATGACGAAAGTAGCGGCATGGTTTTCTCTCATGGTGAGGACCCGGCCTGCCGGATCTGGGCAGGCCGGGCGGCCGGGGCGGTGCCCGCGGCGTCGGAAAGGATGTGGCCCGCGCTTAGGTGGTGACGACCAGCTTGCCGGCGGCGCTGCCGTTCTCCATGTCCCGGTGTGCCTGCTGGATCTCTTCGAACTTGTACACCCTGCCGACGGGCACGAGGCTTGGCTGGACCGCGGCGGCGTCGAGGAATTCCTGGAGTACACCGGCGGGCAGGTCTGCGGCCCCGCCCGAGTATGCGGTGAGCCGGACGCCCCGCGGAATGTAGTCGATGGGATAAAAGTCTTTCACCGTCCACTCATTGGAGAGCATCCCGGTAAAGCAGGCCGTCCCATGCACCCGGGTTGCCCGCAGTGTGTCCTGCAGGGTGGGTGTGCCCACCAGTTCCAGGGCGGCGTCAACACCGCCGGGGACGAGGCGGCGCACCGCGGGCGCGAGCTCGCCGTCGTCGATCAGCACATGGTCCACCCCGACGGCGGTGAGGGCGTCCCTCTTGGACTCGTTGCGGGTGGTTGCCAACACGGTAAGTCCTAGCCGCTTGGCCAGGACGGCCGCCGCCATGCCCACCGACGACGTGCCGCCTCGGATCAGCAGGGTCTGGCCCGCGCGCACATCGAGGCCGATGGTGAGGGAGCCGTAGGCGGTTTGGAGCATCTCCGGCACCGCACCCAGAATGGGCCAGGGGAGGTCAGAGGTGAACGGGATGACCTGTCCCGCGGGGACGCAGGTGTACTCGGCGTAGCCGCCGTCGAATACGCGGCCCATCCCGCCCATCAGTGTGACCACCTTTTGCCCGGGCTGAAACTCCCCGCCGGGGCAGGCTGCCACCTCGCCGGTGGCCTCGATGCCCGGAACGCGGGGGAAGGTGACGCCTTCAGCCAGGCCCAGCCGGGTGTGCAGCTCGGAACGGTTGAGCCCGAAGGCGCGCACGCGGATCAGGACCTCGCCGGGACGCGGGAGGGGAACGGGCAGTTGCTTGATTTCCAGCGCTTCGGCGGGCCCCGGTCCGGCCAGGACTATTGCTTTCATCAATTCCGTCATGAGGGTGCGCCTTCCGTGGTGGCGTTGGCTGAAGTGAGGGCCGACGTACCGGTAGAACGGCCGGCTGACCGCAGCCGGCCCAGAAGCGCCGTCAACTGGACAGCCTCCTGGTCTGAGAGTGCGGGCCGGAATCGTTCTTCCAGTTCAGCGTCGACGACCTTCCGCGCTTGGCGGAACAGTGCGGTGCCGTCGGCGGTGAGTTCGATCAGGGATGACCGGCGGTCACCGGGATTGTTCTTGCGGCGGCAATACTGCGCCTCCTCGAGTCTGTCGATGAGCTTGCTGGCACCGCCCACTGTGATCGCCAAGGCCGCCGAGACGTCGAGGATCCGGCAGGATCCCAGCCTGTCCACCACCGTCATCGCTTCGAACCGGCCAAGGGGAAGCTGGCATTCCCTGCGGAGGCGGGCATCGAGGGCGTCCCAGAGCTCTGTTTCCAGCCGGGTGAGCTCGCTGAACAACTCGTACCGGGCTTGGGGTGTGGATGTTTTCATGGCTCCATCGTAACCGAATGATTCTCCGGAAGCTACTTCCACGGATTTAGCTTCCGGGGCCGGGGTCCGACCGGCGTATTCTTTGCAAATAAACGCCAACGGACGACGGCGGGAGGTTCCCGCTGTCGTCCGGTCTCCTTCGCGGTGTGCTCAGGGAGTTTCTCCAAGCGGCCTGCGCGCGCCGAGGATTGGCTTTTTCTGATAGTCGAAAAAACAAAAGCGCATTTCCGCGCCACGGCATGGCCGGCGAATAGGTTAATTCCGTGATGATGGCCACCAAAAGCCATCAGAAAAGCCGGTAGGCGTTCCCTGCTCGGCCGGCCTGGACGCCGCAGAAGGGGCTCCAGTCCCTCCTGCGGGCTTTTTCCGGGAACTGGCATAAAAAATATAAGTGTGTATGGTATCGGGTAGACACACAGGATAGAAAGGTGGAATTCCATTGTCAGGAAAATCGCCCAAGAGCGGTAGCGTAAAAAAATCGGGAAAGTCAATTCTCGAAAAGCGCGCCGAAAAAAGAGCCAAAAGCGAAACTAGCGAAATTCAGTTCATAAAGCCGCGCAAAAACCAGCGCTGATATACCGCGGGCAGCCGACTGCGACACTCCTAGACCCGGTTGGCTGCCCGCCACCCACTTCTCGCCGCCACTTGAGGCCGCAACTGAGATCCACGTTTCAGTCACAAGGACCAGACCATGAACACCACCTATAACGCCCTGATCGTCCCTGCCCAACTCACGCAACCGGTGCGCATCGAAACCGTGGACACGGACATGGAAGCACTGCAAAAGTTGGTTGCAGGAAACATTGAATCCATCACCAGCAGAGACTGGCACGTCTATCTGAACGATGAGGGAAGCCGCCTGCCCCAGAATGTGCGGGCGGAAGTGCTCGCCCGCGAAGCAGGCATTTCCTTGGACGACACCCTCAACGGGACGGCTGTGTTCCTCGGTCACGGGCCGCGCGGGCACGAATCAGACGCCCCCGGGCACCTGATCAGGCTCGCCGAGGAGCTCTTCGACGCGCCCCTGGCTGCGTAGCTTCCGACCCCGCGGCGCCGGAAGCGTGATAACGAACAGGCTGGCGGCGATCAACGCGGCGCCGAGCCAGCCCAGCGCCGGCAGGCGTTCACCCACCACCAGCACTGCAAGGACGGCCGCCACTACTGTCTCCGAAAGTGACAGGGTGGTGGCCGTGCTGGCACGGACCCGGGCCAGGCCCCAGCCGAACAGAAGGTAGCCGGCGAACATGGGTACGAGTGCCATGTACGCGCCCACCGCCAGGTTCTGCCAGGATGTGACGATGGGTGCCCCGGTGGCCGCCAGTACCGGCATGAGCAGCAGCCCTCCGATCCCAAAGATCGCCCCCATTGCCGCCCTTGATGGCACGCCTGAGTTGATGACACGGTGCGCCGCCCACGAGTAGAGGGCGTAGGTCAGCCCTGCCAGGAGCCCCAGCGAGATGCCTGCCGGGGTAGACCATCCCGGCGCCGCAGCTCCGGCGGAATCAGCCTTGCCGGCGTCGGCGATGGACAGGAGCGCCGCGCCAACCACGCCGAGCACCGCACCGCCAACCCAGCGGCGCGTGAAGGGCCTCTTGTCCACAACGCGTTCAATGATGGCAGACGCCAGCGGCGCCGACCCGATGGATACCACCGTCCCCACGGCGACCCCGGCCAGGTGCATCGACGAGTAAAAGGCGAGCGGATACACAGCTACGGCCAACGCACCCAAGGCAACCGTGCGCCACCGGCTCCGCAGGCCGGAACCGAAGGCCTTTATGGGGCGCGCCGCAATAGCGCCCTGCAGCAGGCCGCCGAAACCCATGGCCACCGCGCCGATCGCCAGCGGGCTCACGTCCGGCGCAAAAGTTGCCGCCGTCCCGGTGGTTCCCCACAGGATGGACGCGACCAGCACAAACAGCGCACCCCACGTCGCACCGCTGAAACCAGCCATCCTCACAGCGCACCGATCAGCGTGGCCGCGATCTTGCGGGCTTCCAGGACGCAGCGATCATCGCCTTCCAGGCCCGCGCGGACCATGGAACCTTCGAGCAGGAAGGCCAGATGCCGGGCAAGGGGAGCGGCCTGCCCCGCCGGGTTCGGAAGTTCAGCCAAGTGCTCGGCCAAGAACGCCTCCACCTCCTCCTTGTGCCGCCGGACCACCGTGCGACCGGGGTCGCCGACAGGTAATTCTGCGGCCGCGTTCAGCAGGCCGCAGCCGCGGAACCCGTGTTCGTACTCGAGGTTGGCGTGGTCGGCGTACGCATCAAAGACGGCCAGCACGCGGTCTCTTGGAGTCGTCGCCTTTTGAAGTCTCGCCCGGTAGAGCCCCAGCCATTCCTCGTGGCGGGCGTAAAGGTAGGCCGTCACCAATTCCGCCTTCGACGCGAAGTTGTTGTAGAGGCTCTTCTTGGCCACACCGGCCTCGGCCGTGATGGTGTCGATGCCAGTTCTCGTCAGGCCGTTGGCATAGAACCGTCTGGCGGCCGCCTCGAGCAGCGCCTCCCGGGCAGGCCTCCGGGCGACTCGGGTTTCCGCTTCATGTTGCTTCGCCGTCATGGCGCGTCCTCGCTCGTTGGTATTAGGTAGACTAGTCTACCTACTACGTCGAGGAAAGCGCACGACGGCGACCTCCCGCCGTCGTCCTTTATCGTGACGCTATGCCTTCCCGGCGCTGGCATACAGTGGGACGATTTCTGTATGAGCGAAGATTACGTTGCCAGCATCCATGACCATGGCCCGCACCAGCACGCGCATGTGGCGCCGACAACGCAGCAAATGCGGACTGTGGGTCAGCGCCGCCGCGACGCGGAGGAAAAGCTGGAGCACCATCTCCAGGAAGCCCGCCACAAGGACGAGCCGCATCCTGATGACGTTTCCGAGCCCGGGGCCGGTCCGGTCGACAGCCAGGACGTCGCCGCCATCCAGGACGACGACACCTTGTCCGCAGCTGACCGCGTGGACCTGATCGCCAACCAGGTGGTCACCGAGGGTGCGGCGACCCCGGACGACAAATGAGCCAGGGCCGCCCTTCCAGTGGAAGGACGGCCCCGGACGGCTCTAGTTGAGCTTAGGTGTTTTGGACGTTGTCCTTGGCGTCGGTGGCGCGGTCTTTGACGTCGGCTGCGGCTATTTGGCCTTCGGCTTTGACGTTTTCGGCAGCGTCGGTGGCGGTTGCCTTGACGTTGTCCATGGCTTCGCGGGCGGGTTCCTTCAGGCCTTCGGCCATGTCTTTGGCGGCCTCGGTCAGCTCGGTGGTCATGGGTTCGGCGGCGGTTTTGAGCGCGTCTGCTGCTTCGCGTTCCTTTTCGCTGGCGGGGATCAGGGCCGAGAGCAGCAGCCCGGCGCCGAACGCGATCAGGCCTGCGGCCATGGGGCTGCCCTGGGTCTTGGCTTTGACCTGGTGCGGGGCGTCACCGATTGCGGCGCCGGCGTCGTGCAGAGCGTTCCCGGCGTGATCGGTGCGGGTGTGCACCCCGGTGTGGGCGCGGGTTGTCAGGTCATCTGTGGTGCCCATGACTTTCTCCTTCACTCCGAACACCGCTTCCTTCACTTTGTCGGTTTGGCGGTGGACGATGTTGGACGGGGTGACTTTGTCTGCCACGGCGTCAACGTTGGTGCCCAGGCGGGCGCGGGTTGCTTCAATGTCTGAACGGATTGCGTCCGGGTTGTCGCTCATCGTTTTACCTCACCGGGTTTCAGGGTTGGGGGGATTTCTGAGAGTGTTTGCGTGGTTTGGGGCAGGCCCTTGACTGCTTTGAGTTCCTTGCGGCCGATGGAGGCCAGCACGGCGGCGATGATGCCCCAGATCAGGGCGACAACGACGGCGGACCAGCCGAGCCCCATCAGCTCGCCCAAGGCATACCAGAGGGCGATGGAGAGGAACAGCAGGACGAAGTGTCCGGCGACGCCGGCGCCGGCGAGCATGCCGCCGCCCTTGCCTGCCTTGCCGGCTGAGTCTTTCAGTTCGGCCTTGGCGAGTTCGACTTCCTGGCGCATCAGGGTGGACAGGTCACGGGTGACCTCCCCGAGCAGATCACCCAACGAGGTGTTATCCGCCTTCACGTGCGCCGCCGACGCGGGAGGCTCCGGAATCTGGCTACTCACAGGTGGCGTCCTTCCCCTTCGGCGGACGGGTCTGCGGCCGTTGAAGGCCGCACGGGCTCACCGAACGCAGGCTCACCGAACGCGGGCTCATCGAACGCAGGCTCGCCGTAGGCCGGCTGACCGAACGCGGGCTCGCCGTACGGGGCCTGGGTCAGTCCGGGCTCGGCCACACCGGGCCGGCCCACGACCGGTTCGTCGTAGAACGGCTGACCAACCCCGGCCGTCGCACCAGGTGCGGTGGTGGGATATGCCGCAGGGTAGCTGGGCTGCTGCACTGCGGGGCTGGGGGTTCCGGTCGAAGCGGGGGCGCCAGCCTGCAGGCTGCGGCCCAGCCGTCCTGCCAGCACGCCCGCGCCTGCAGCGAGAAGGAGGAAGGTGCCGGGACGCTGGCGTGCAAAAGTCTGGACTTCGCTCAACAGGGATCCGGGGTCCCGGCCGTCAAGCCAGGCAGCAACGGAGGAGGAACGCTCGGCAGCCTGGCGCACAAGGTCCGACGCCACGCCTGGCTGGTCCGATGCCCGCGCCATGGCGTGCAGTTCGTCCGAAACTGAGCGGAGGCCGTTGGCTACCTTCTGCTGCTGCGTTCCTGCCTGGCTGGTGAGGTCGGATTTGGCCTGGTGGAGGAGATCCCGGGCGTTCGTCTTCACTTCGGTGGCCACATTGGCAGCCTCCGCCTTAGCGGTGTGTGCAACGTCCTGGGCTGCGCCAGCTGCCTGATTTGCCACCTCCGAGGCTTCCGTCTTGGCCGCGTCGGCCTTTGAAGCCGAGCCACCCGGCGTTCCGGCAGTCGTGGCCGGGGCCGGGTCGCCGTACTGGTCGAGGGTCGACGGGGATGTCTGGGGCCATTGGTTCTCAGTCATTGTCGCTCTCTTTCTGATGGATCGCGTTCTTGATGGTTCACTCTGGCGAGTAGTGCCAGCGGTGCCGGCTCGGAACGAATAGTAAGCAAGGTTACTAATCGATACTAAGCACACTTGCCATCTACTTTGCAAGGGCTGGTTTTTCCCGGGCGGGCGTTTTGGCGGGGGAGGGGAGTGCTAGTTAGCGGGAATTGCAAGCCTGCTTGCCAAGTGGATGATAAGCATGCTTATGGTAGTGGCGCGAACCATGCGTAATCCGCTTACGGCGTGCTCCGCCGTCGTAGGCAAAGACAGCATCGACGTCACTGCGTCGTGTGAACGTCAGAGGCAAGGACGGTTCAGATGAAGAGCAATTCAGAAAGCGATATCCGGGATGGATACCGACTCCTCGTTTTGGCGGCACGGTTGTTGCAGCGCCGCCAAGACGAGGCCCTGGCTCCCTTGGGACTCACCCGGGCCGCGGCTATTGCCATGGGCGGTCTCGCCGGCGGCCCACTCAACCAGGAACAGTTGGCCACCGCTATCCATGTCAAGAGCCAGACCATCGGCAGGGTCCTGGAGCGGCTCCACGGCGCGGGGCTGGTCACGAGGACACGCCATCCGCGGGACCGGCGTCAGCTGACCATTGCGCTGACCGACGCCGGCCGGGCCCTCCTGCAGTCCGCGCGTGACGCGCAGGCCAACGCCTTCCCCTCGGACACACAAGGATGGCTAAAACTTCGTAAGGAGCTCACCAGGTTCGTGGACAGCCTGCAGAGCCCCGCATCCACCGCACCCCATTCAACCTCAGGAATGCCCCGTCAATGGATCAACGAGTGACCTAACCATGTACCTGCATTCACGGCTGAACACGAAACGGACGACGGCGCGCAACCCCCGCCGTCGTCCGTTTTGTGTTGCCCGAAAGATGCAGCCGTAGGCGCGCGGCGCGCCGCACTCCTATGAAGCTGCTGCTTCGTCATTGTCGCCATCGCTTTTATCCCTTGGGATTCGCCCGGAAGTAGTACGCCAAGGCACCCCGGGATCCTTGGCTCTGAGGTGGGTATTATCGGAGCATTCGTCCCCTTTGGAAGTGGAGTGACCCATGCAGCTCGGCGCCTTTTCGATCAGCCTCACAGTCAAGGACATTGCGGCGTCAGCAGCGTTCTACGAGAAACTCGGCTTCACCAGCTTCGGTGGTGACGTCACCCAAAACTGGCTGATCCTGAAGAACGGCGAGACGGTGATCGGCCTCTTTCAGGGGATGTTTGAGAAGAATATGCTCACGTTCAACCCGGGCTGGAACCAGAACGCCGAGGCGCTCGGCTCCTTTACCGATGTGCGGGACCTTCAGAAGGAACTCAAGTCCCAGGGCGTCGAGTTTGTGTCCGAGGCCGATGAAGCCACAACCGGGCCGGCCAGCTTCATCGTGGTGGATCCGGACGGGAACCCGGTGCTGGTCGATCAGCACGTCTGACCCGGTTCCCCGAACCGCATTAGGGCAGCCTTGACGCCCGCAACATCGTGGCCTCGCCGGCCCGGTGGGGCTCCAGCGGCACCGGGCTGACCAGCACAGCCGGCCCGCGGTGCAGGATCCCGTCCGAGAGCGGCTGGCAGCGCACGCCACCGCGTCCCCGCATCGCTTTGTGGGCGCCTGGCGCGAGCATCTGGTCCATCCACGTGCAGGGGTTCGCGGGTCGGCCGGCCTTAAGCCGCACTAGTTGCCCGCCAGATTCCAGTGCGAAGTCCCCGCCAATCAGTGGTGCCAGCTGAGCGCCGCGGAGGACAATGTTGCGGCGGGTCAGCAGCGGATCGAACAGTGGGGCACCCAGCTCCGCCGCCATCGCTTCGAGTGCCTCAATCGAAATCAGGGTAACGGCGGCGTCCATGTGCGCGGCCTTACCGAAAAACCGGTCTCCGACGATCCCCTTGCCCGCCACCAGTTCGACACTTTCCGCATCCGTGGTGGGGACATCCGCCGCCCCTTCGCGTGCGCGGCCGAAGTAGGCATGCGCGGGGGACACCAGCAGATGCAGGATTTCCACGTCGTACCGAAAGGTTTCCGTCATGCTTCCACGCTAGCCCCACCGCCGGCGCGCGGCACGTGCGGAAGATGGACGACGGCGGGACGTCAGTTCTGGGGGCCGTCCGCCCCACAGCGTCACAGCCGCGGCCCGCCAGGCCCCGGTTTCGAGGAGGAAGACCCGGCGCGACGGCGGGCCAGAGCGGCGGCATCCAATCCGTGGGTCCGCCCGGCGCCGCGAACAAACAGCTGTCCCCCTTAAATGTCAGACCCCCTTGTCATGATGGCTACATGAGCAACCCGGCAGTGTCGAAGGCGTTTGCGGACATCACCGCGGCCGTTTCTGTGCTCACCGGCGTGGTGAACGAACCCGGTTCTGGTGGTCTTTCTGCGGAGGGCGATCCGTTGCAGGGATTGTGCGGGGATTGCCTGGATATTCTGGCCGGTGCTGCGGCAGCGGATGCGCAGATGGCTGCTTTGAAGGCCGGGGCTGCCGTGAAGTACGCGGATGTTGCCCGGGCCGCAGCACCTCCGGATGCTTCGGTACAGGCCCAGGAGATGGCAGTCACGGCGGAGGTTGCGTGTGCCCTGACCATCGGTGAGCGGGCGGCGGGTACGTTCCTGGCCGTTTCCCACGCCCTGACCACTACCTTGCCGCTGACCCTGGCCGCCCTGCAGAACGGTGTTATTTCGTGGCAGCACGCGCGGGTCATGGCGGACGAAGCCGCCACCCTTGACCGGGCCGGCGCCGCTGCGCTGGAGGCCCACTTTCTGGACCCGGACTCGCCGGGCTCAGCCAGTGGGTGTCCCGCCGGCGAAATGCCGGCGTCCCGGTTCCGGCACCGGGCCCGCACCTGGCGCGAACGCCACCACACCGAGAGCATCGAAAAGCGCCACGCCAAGGGTGTCCTGGACCGGCGGGTGGAGTACTGCCCGGACCAGGACGGGATGGCCTGGCTCACGGCGTACCTCCCCGCGGACCAGGCGGTCGCAATCTGGAACCGCACCACCGCGATCGCCCGCGGTTTACAAGGCCCCGACGAACCCCGCACCCTCACCCAACTCCGGGCCGACGCCTTCGCCACCGCCCTCCTCAGCAGCGGCAACCCCGTTAGCAGCGGCAGCGGCAGCCCGCCCGGCGGCGGCAACCCGGTCGGCAGTGGCGACCCGGCAGAACATGATCCGGGGCAGGTCCCGCCGCCGCGGGCCCAGGTGCTGGTGACGGTCCCGGTGTTTTCCCTGCTCGGCGCCACCGAGGAGCCGGCCATGCTGGACGGGTACGGCCCCATCCCGGCGTCGATGGCCCGGGACCTCGTGGCCAACGGCGCCGATTCGTTTTACCGGGTCCTGGTTGACCCCCGGGACGGGGCGCCGCTGGAGATCGGCCGCACCAGCTACCGGCTCACCAAAGCCATGCGGCAATGGCTGCGGCTGCGGGACGGCAAGTGCCCGTTCCCGGGCTGTTCCAACCAGTCCCTGGACAACGAAGCGGACCACCTCCTCGCCTGGCACAAGGGCGGAACCACCGGCATAGCGAATCTGGGCCAGCCGTGCCCCAAGCACCACCGCCTCAGACATACCAGCTCCTGGAAACCCACCCCGGCCACCAAAAACGAACCACCCGGCTGGATCTCACCCTCGGGCAGGCATTACAAGAGCGAACACCAGGACTGGGAACCACCCCACCGGCCCCACCAAGCCAAACCGTATGAAGAATCGAAGGAAGGATCACCGCACGGTCACCCGGTCAGTTACCCGGACGGTGACCGGGCCAGACATCTGGACGGTCATCCGGCCAGTTACCCGGACTTCGTCCACACCGGGCTATCCCTGGGGGAAGAGGGCCTGGAGCGGTTCCTCCATGCCCTCGCCTGACGGTCACAGCCGCGGGACGCACGCCCCGGATCCCAGGAGGGCCAGTCCTGCCCGGTCACCGGCGCCAAAGTCGAACTGCCCGCTGTTCTCTTCATGCATCAGTTGCGTGGGGTCGTCCACGTGGTCCAGGCCCAGGACATGCGCCAGTTCGTGCATGACGATGGCACGGACCAGTAGGGAGCCGTCGGAACGGGCGAGGATCTCCGCGAGACCCGGTGCGTCAAGTGTCACCTGGCCGGCGACAAAAACGTAGGGTTCACCCGGAATGTGGGCGTACGCGCTGCCCCCGGTTCCCGCAACTTTCCCGGCCAAGTCAGGTGTTTCCTCCGGCGTGGACCAGGCAATGAGCACCGGCGCCCATTGCTTGCCGTAGCGGTCAGGCTGGTACGTTTCGCGTGTTTTCGACGGCGCCTCGGCCGTGGTTCCGTCATACACAAACTGCAGCCCGGAAGCAGCGGAGACCAAGGACACCGCCTGTTCGATAACGTGCTCGGTTCCTGGCGGGGCATTGTCGGGCCGGACCACGTAGTGCACGGGGCGGCAGGGGTCGTAGGCAACAAAACGCTGGCCGGGGTCCGGCGACTGTTGCAGGACGTAGGCCGTCGATCCGCTGGAGGCCGGCGGGAGTCCGAGCGGGGCGGACGCCGCCTCAAAACCAGGCGGCGGCACCTTGGCGCCTGGCAGGTACGGCATGGCTGCGGGCAGCACGTACCGATCGAAGAGAGCCGGCGTGAAGTAGAGCCCCGCTACCAAAGCGATGCCCAGAATCGTGGTGGACCGCTTTCTCCACCTTCGCCCGCGGATCTTCCTTTCCTTAGCTGTCCTCCTGGCGGAGATCTGCGAAACCGGGGGACCTCGCCAGGGATCCGGAGCCTGCAACTTCCCCAGCGCCTCGTCAATCACCCACTGCGGAACGCGCCCGCTGGGCGAACGCCGAAGCGGCGGGAGGCCGTCGTCGCCAGAATTCGATCCCACTAGTTCCCCCTTGTGCCGCCTATCCCATCTCCATTGATGGTCAGATCAGCATAATGCCCGGCACTTACGCCGTTTGACGCCGGAGCTGACGCCGGCGCTAACGCCGCCGACGCCGGCACTCACGCCGCTTGACGCCGGCGTCTCCCGCCGTCGTCGGCTTGCCTGTGTGCCGCGTTATTCCACGATGGTTACGCCGCGCCAGAAGGCGATGCGGCCTTCGACGGGTTTCGCCTGCGGTGTGGTCTCCGGGTAGTACCAAGCGGCATCGACGTTCAACTTCCCGTCCACTTCCAGCGTGTGGTAGCTGGCTTGGCCCTTCCACGGGCAGACGGAATACAGCTCGCTGTCCCTGAGGTAGCCGGCGTTGACGGCGTCGCGGGGGAAGTAGTGGTTGCCTTCTACCACCACCGTCTCTTCAGACTCGGCAATGACTTTTCCGTTCCAAACAGCCTTGACCATGTGGTTCCTCTCTGTAAGGCGCTGCCCAATCGGTGCGGGCCCGTCGTTAGCTATGCCAACGTCGTCGGCACTGCGCCTTGTTCCCGAACCCACGTGACCTGCATAGGCAGCAGGCCACCACGACAGCTTCTGTTCATGGCCCGGAAACCGTGTAGCCCCGCGACGGTCGTCCACCACATGCAGGCTGTTAACGCACCCGCTCAGCGCAATACCAGGGGATTCCCCGGTCACCTGAGCAGCCAATGACTGGACCGAGGAGTACCACTGTGTTCGTAAGAAGCACCGTCACCGCCCTAGTGGCACTTATGTCCGCGACCGGACTCGCCGCCGGGCCCGCTGTTCCTTCCGCCGCCAGTGTCTCTTCGAATGACAAGGCGTTCAGCTTCGGGGTCATCGGCGACATCCCGTACGGCGACGCTGAAATCGCCAAGTTCCCTGCACGAATCAAGGACATCAACGCCGACACCGACCTGAAGTTCGTCGCGCACGTGGGGGACATCAAGAACGGGTCATCCGTCTGTTCCGACGAATACTTCCAAGACATCCGCACCGAGTTCGACAGCTTCCAGCACCCGCTGGTCTTCACCCCCGGCGACAACGAATGGGTGGACTGCCACCGCACCAACAACGGCGCCTACAACCCGCTGGAGCGGCTGGACAAGCTGCGCGACATCTTCTTCAACGAACCCGGCAAGACGCTGGGCGAGACCATGCCCGTCAAGAGCCAGGAAGGCCTCGGACTGCCCGAAAACGTCCGGTTCACGCAGAACCGTGTGGCCTTCTCCGTAGTGAACGTCCAGGGCAGCAACAACTCCCTCCAGCCGTGGACCGGCCTGGGCGAAACGGCTGCCACACCTGAGCAGCTGGCCGAAGTGGAGCACCGGACGGCGGCCGACCTGGAGCAGATCCGCGCCACCTTCAGTGACGCCACCCGCCGCAACGACCGCGCCGTGGTCCTGATGACCCAGGCCGACATGTTCGATCCGGCATTGCTCGACTCAGCCGTGGCCAACCCGGAGACAGTCTCCGGGTTCCGCGAAATTGTCCAGACCATCATCGACGAAAGCAACCGTTTCGACGGCCCCGTCTACCTCATCAACGGTGACAGCCACGTCTACGCCGAAAACCAGCCGCTGGCCGCCGGCTCACCGTGGCTGGCCGTCTACGGCCAGGGCACCGCCGCCGACCAGCTGCAGCGCATTACCGTGGACGGATCCGTCAACGCCACCAACTACGTGAAGTTCAGTGTCGCTCCGAACAGCTCAAAGGACGGCGAGGTCCTGTCCTGGGAGAAGGTCCCGTTCAGCGGGTAATCGCTGCGGAGGAGCGGACGACGGCGGCGCCTCCCGCCGTCGTCCGCTTTCGTTTCCCGTCCGAAACCTGCCTCGGGAATGGATCCTCTAACTTGAATGTTCAAGCAATTATGGACTTTGGCATCTTTACTTTCGGCGAATTAACCCGCAGCGACACCGGCAGCGCCCTATCGCCGCATCAGCGGCTCAAGGAGCTTATCGAGCTTGCGAAGCTGGCGGACCAGGCAGGCCTCGGCTTCCTCGGCCTGGGCGAGCACCACCGGCACGACTTCGCCCTCTCGGCTCCGGAAATCGTGCTGGCAGCGATCGCCCGGGAAACCACCAATCTCAGGCTCAGCACGGCGGTGACCGTGCTGTCGACGCAGGACCCCGTGCGGCTCTTTGAGCAGTTCGCCACCCTGGACCTCATCTCCGACGGCCGTGCCGAAATCATTGCCGGCCGCGGCGCCTTCATCGAGTCCTATCCGCTGTTCGGCCACGACACCGCCGACTATGACGGACTGTTCGACGAGAAGCTGCGCATGCTCCTCGAACTCCGCGACAACGCGGTGCTGAACTGGAAGGGCAGCCTGACCCAAAGCATTCCCGGCATGGACATCGCACCCCGGCCCCTGCAGGAAAAGCTCCCCGTGTGGGTGGGCGTGGGCGGGACACCCGCCAGCTTCGCCCGGGCCGGCCGGCTCGGACTCCCGCTGTTCATCGCCCTGCTCTCCGGCCCCGAGCGCTTCCGCCGCCTGGCCGAGCTGTACCGGCACAGCGCCGACGAAGCAGGGCACGACGCCGCCGCCCTGCCGGTGGGCGTGGGCGGACACTTTTACGCCGCGGCCACGTCCCAGCAGGCGCGCGACACCTTCTACCCGCACTACCGGGCGTACTTCGAGCAGAACATGCCGCGCAACGTGGACCATTTCCCGCGCTCCACGTTCGATGACTGGAGCGATCCGGGCGGCGGACTGCTGGTGGGGAGCCCCCAGCAGGTCATCGAAAAGCTCCTCCAAATCCACCAGACCCTTGGCAACAGCCGCTACATGGCGCAGATCGGTCTCGGCGGCCTTCCGTTCGCGGAAACCGCCCGCTCCATCGAGCTGCTCGCCACCGAAATCATGCCCGCCGTCAACCGGGAGCTGGGCGTCGGAGTCGCCTAACGCAACGGAAACTGACGATTTCCTGGTCAGGGGCGGCGCGGTCGGTGGAGCCCTAAAACTATGCGTGTCGCAGCAACCGCTGGAACCCAAGGTCCCGCCGCCGCCTATCCCACCTCTGTTTCCGGTGCTTCGCTGTAGCTGAACACGTCCTCGATGGTGCGGTCGAATGTCCTGGCCAGCCGGAAGGCCAGCGGCAGCGAAGGGTCGAACCTGCCGCGCTCGATCGAAATGATGGTTTGCCGCGATACCCCCACGCGCTCCGCCAAGGCCGCTTGAGACAATCCGGCGGCGGCCCGCAGCCCTGCGATGTTGTTCTCCATCAGGAGTTGCGGTGGCGAAGGATGCTGTACCGCACGCCCAGGCTGCCTGCCGCGAGGACGGCGGCGCCCATCAGGGCAGCCGTTCCGCTGAGGGGAAGGCCGCTCAGGCCAAGGATGGCGCTGCCCACTCCGGCCAGAAGAAAAACATCGGTCAGGGCGCCGAATCCGGCCTGGTGAAGCCATGACGTCTCGACGCCCTGTTCAGCATGGGACTCCACCTGCACCGTGAAGCGGGAGATGATGAGCAGCCACATCAGTGCAGCGAACGGTCCGAGCAGTGAGAAACCGAAGACCCAGAACGCAACGGCGAAGCCGTCCGGATAGAGCAACCGGGCAATCGCGGCTGCCGCACCAAATGACAGGGCCACGCTGAGGGCGGCAGTCGCGGCCCAGGCGGTGATCGGGGCGCGGGACTTCTGGGCCGTGCTTGTCATGGCGGTCCCCTTGAACGGCGATGTCGGATCCTGCAGTCCGTTCATCATGCGTCAAGCACGCTTTACGGTCAAGTATGCTTTACATTCTGCCGCTGCCCGCTGCGCTGGTCAGCCTTGGGTCCGTTGCCGGTACTGTCGGGGCGTTTCGCCGGCGTCGTTCAGGAAGTGCCTGTTGAAGTTGGAGAGGTTGGAGAATCCGACTTCGTAGCAAATGTCCGAGATGGCTTTGTCGCTGTGCTCCAGCAGGCGCCGGGCATGGGCGAGTCGAAGCTTGCGGACCAGGTCGCTGAAATTCTGCCCGGTGGCACGTTTGAAGTATTTCGAAAATGTCGGTTCGGGCATGCCAACCAGGGCAGCCGCCTCGGACATCTTCACACTGCCGGCATGGTTGCTGAAGACATACTCAAGGACGATATCCACCACGGCCGCGGCCTGGCCATCCAGCTGGGGCCTGAACCTTTCCTCCGCCAGATAGCGCCGCTCCTCCTGAGGCGCACGCGAAAGCACCGCAAACAGTTCCAGGAGATGGTGCAGCCGCGCCAGCCCGGTGGAAACACCCATGGCCTCGATGGCCGCCGCCGCGTCCTCGGCCGTCCGGCCCAGGAATTCGATCCCGCGCGCGGACTGTTCCAGCAGGGCGGTCCTGGAGGACGTCGGGTTCAGAGTGGCCCGCGGGCCGGTGGGTGGATCCGGCGCCCAGGCCGCACAAGGATGGTCGGCGGCAGCTGACCAGCGCAGGGCCGATATCCGTGGCCCGCGTCCGGTGGGCTGGACGCCGCTGCGGGACTGATCGGAGGACGGGACCAGGGGAACGGGACCAGGGGAACAGGACCGGAGGGACGGGACCGGAGGGACGGGGCCGGGAGGACCCGGACCAGGAGAACCGAACGGCGAGAACCGGACCAGGTGGACCCGAACAGGAGGACCGGACCGCGCGAACCGGACCGACCGAACGACGGCGGCGGGGCCACGGGAGGGGGCCGGCTCCCATTGAGGGACGTTGGACTCTGTTTCCGCCCGCGGGGATTGCCGGTATCGTGTGGTGATGGTGCACAACCTGGCCGATATCGGAGCAGAAAGTGTCCTGCTCGCGGGTGCCGGGCGCGCCATTTTGCTCCAGATCGCGGACCCGGCCGTGGGGCACGGCGTGGCTGAGCACAGCGACTTTGTTGCCCGGCCGCTGGACCGTTTCCGCGCCACCGTCACGTATTTTTACGCCGTGCTGTACGGGACCGAGGAGCAGATCGTGGCGGTCCGCCGCAGCGTAAACCGTGCCCACGCCGCGGTTCGCCGCAAACCCGACACCGCCGCCCACGGCTACAGCGCCTTCGACGCGCAGGCGCAATTATGGGTAGTGGCAACGCTGTATGACACCTCGGTTACCGTTTACGAAAAGATCTACGGCCCGCTGGACGATGAAACCGCGGAGCTGATGTACCACGACTATGCGAGGATCGGCACCGTCCTGCAGCTTCCGCCAGAGCTGTGGCCAGCGGACCGGGCAGCCTTCAGTACCTACTGGGATTCGCGCCTGCAGTCGCTCGAACTCGACGCCGTCACGGCCGGGGTGGGCCGCCAGCTCCTATACCCGCCAGCAGGGCCGCTGTGGCTGCGGGTCAGCATACCGCTGATCCGGTTCATTACCGCCGGCCTCCTGCCGGACCACCTTCGCCGCAGCTACGGCCTGCCGTGGAGCGAGCGCCACAGCCGCCTGTTCGACCGCACCACCCGCTGGTCCGCGCTGGTGTATCCACGGCTGCCGCGGCAAGTCAGGCACTTCGCCAAGAACTACTGCCTCGCCCGGCTCCGCACAGCATAGGAACATGCCGGGCAGGGACCCGTGCCGGCAAGGAACCTGCCGGGCAAGGAACGTGCAGGGTCTTAGACGCCGCCGCGGCGGAGCAGCCTTCCGGTGGGCGTTTTCCCGTCCACCACGCTGCCGCGCAGGTAGGTGCGTCGCACCACGCCGGAGAGGGCTTTGCCGTCGTAGGGGGTGATGGGGTTCTTGTGCTTGAGTTTGGTGACGTCCACCACGAACGCCTCGTCCGGGGCGAAGACGGCGAAATCGGCGTCGTAGCCCAAAGCCACCTGGCCCTTGGTGGTGAGGCGGGCCAGGGCGGCCGGCTTCTCGGCCATCCACGATACGACCTGCTCCAGCGGGATCCTGCGGTGCCGGGCTTCGGTCCACACCAGGGACAGGCCCAACTGCAGCGACGACACGCCGCCCCAGGCCACGGCGAAGTCACCGTTCTCCAGGTCCTTCAGGTCCAGGGTGGAGGGTGAGTGGTCCGAGACGATGCAGTCGATGGTGCCGTCCTGCAGGCCCTGCCACAGCAGCTCGCGGTTGGTGGCCTCCCGGATGGGCGGGCAGCACTTGTACGCGGTGGCACCGTCCGGAATTTCCTCGGCCATCAGCGTGAGGTAGTGCGGGCACGTCTCCACGGTGAGCTTGACGCCGTCGCGCTTTGCGGTGGCGATCATGGGCAGCGCGTCCGACGACGAGAGGTGCAGGATGTGCGCACGTGCACCGGTCCAGCGCGCCCGTTCGATGACCTCGGCGATGGCCTTGTTCTCGGCGCCGCGGGGGCGGGAGGCCAGGAAGCTGGAGTAATGGACGCCGCCCCGGTGCGGGGCACTCTCGATAGCGTGCGGGTCTTCAGCATGGACGATCATCAGCGAATCAAAGGACCTCAGCTCGGCCATGTCCGCTTCCATCTCGGCTCCCTCCAGATAGGGGAACTCGTCCACGCCGGAGGGCAGCAGGAAGCACTTGAAACCGAAGACGCCCTCATCATGCAACGGACGCAGGGCCGCCATGTTGCCCGGAACCGCGCCGCCCCAGAACCCCACGTCCACAAAAGCCTGGTCCTCGGCCACCTCGCGCTTGAGTTTGAGGGCGTCCACGGAGGTGGTGGGCGGAATGGAGTTCAGCGGCATGTCGATGATGGTGGTTACGCCGCCGGCCGCCGCGGCGCGGGTCGCGGAGGCGAACCCCTCCCAGTCCGTGCGGCCCGGCTCGTTGACGTGGACGTGCGTGTCCACGAGGCCGGGGATGAGAGTTAGGTCGTCGGCGAGCTCGATCAACTCAGCGCCAACGAGGCCGCTGCCGAGAGGTTCAACGGCAGCGATCCTGCCGCCGCGGACTCCCACTTCACGGGGTGCGATGCCGGCTGGCGTGAGGATCCGCTCGCTACGAACCACAAGCTCATAGGGTTCGTCGGACATAGAGATCCTCCTGTGTGCGGGCATTTCCTTCCGGACTATTCAAAGCGTAGGGCTCCATGGTGGCCGTCTCCGTGACCGCCGCCCGCTCCCTGCCCTGTGCAGTGAAGAGCCAGGGGCGTGTGCCTCTGGCTCAGGACTGGATGTGAACAACGTGGATCGGCAGTTACCGGTCGTAATGCGCGTTGACGTACCTCAAAGTTTCGCTCGTTTTCGGGCCGGACCACTCCAGCTTGCCGTGGCCGTCCTCAACCGCGAACCAAATCACGTGATAGACCTCTTCGCTGCCGTGGCGGTCGAGGTTCGGCGGGACTTTGTCAAGGCTGTCTATTGTCTTGTAGCCCTTCACATCGCGCACAAAGTAGTCGCGACCCAGGAAAGTATCGCGGCCGCGATCAGCCTCGTAGCGTGCCTGCCTGATGTGGACAGTCTTTCCGTCATCACATCTCACGCTGATCTTGAAGTTAACCCAGATGCCCCGTTCGTCCGTTGGCTTCAAGGGCTTGACGGTACAGCCTCGTATTGAGTCATGATCGTAGTCAGCTTGGGCCGGGGCAGCCATTGCCGCGGAACCTCCGAGCAGACTCAATGAGAGGGCCGGAACCAAGGCGATCCTTGCCCTGATTGAACGGGTTTTCATTGTTGAAGTGTTAGACATTTTTTGCTCCTGAAAGGATGCGATTCACTATTTTTTGGGCAGCCTAAAGCCGCGCAACAAAGCACGCGTCGCGCTCTCTGTCTGTATGGCGGCCGCGGCCTGCCCGTCCCATTTTTAATCAGCACGCCCCGAGTGAGCGGGGGGCTTCACCCCGGATTCATTTTTAGTGGTGGGATCCGGTACTTAAATGCTCCGCCTGTGTTTGTCCGGGCGCTAGGGGGCTGCGACCTTTTTGCCCGTTTTTTCGTTTCAGGTGAGGCGGACCTGCCTGTTGACGTCCTTGTACAGCAGGTAGCGGAACTGGCCAGGACCGCCGGCGTAGCAGGCCTGTGGGCAGAAGGCGCGCAGCCACATGAAGTCGCCGGCCTCCACTTCCACCCAGTCCGTGTTGAGCAGGTACATCGCTTTCCCCTCCAGGACGTACAGGCCGTGCTCCGTCACGTGCGTTTCCGGGAACGGGATCACGCCGCCTGGCTGGAACGTCACGATGTTCACGTGCATGTCGTGTGGGCCCTCGTCGGCGCCTCGAAGCACTTGAACCGGATCCCGATGAACGGCGGCGCCGTCCCGGCGGCAACGGCCGCGGCCACCGCGTTGGCGGCAGCAACGGCGTCGGCGTCTTGGCCCAGCAGGGTACCGAGGTGTTCGAGACCGCCGTGTGCTGCCGCCGTCGCGAGCGCCTGCGCGCCCCAGTCTGCCGCGAGCGACGGCGTAAACCGGTCGGCGGGGCCGTACACGCTGTGGACGGGCTGGCGGGAGCCGTCATCGCCGGGGTAGTTTCGCTCCAGCACGTGGTCGGTGGCCGCCAGTTGGGCATCAATGTATGCAGTGTCCGCCGAGGACAGCGCAGGAGTGGGGGACACCGCCATGCCTTAGTCCACCAGTTCGTACGCGGGCTCGGTGAGGAAATCGGTGTAGTCCTCGGACAGGCAAATGTTTTTGATCAGGTGGCTGGCCGGCTCGTAGTAACCCGTAAACGCCTCCTCGCCGACTTCGGTGCGGAGCCGTTCCGTTTCCTCGCCCAGGATCCGTTCCACCAGTTCCCGGGTCACGGTGTTTCCCGTGTCGGCCAGGACAGATTTGTTGCGGATCTGCTGCCACACCTGGGAACGGGAGATCTCCGCGGTGGCGGCGTCTTCCATCAGGTTGTGGATGGCCACCGCACCATTGCCGGAGAGCCAGACGGCGGTGTAGGCGACGGCGACGTACAGGTTCAGGCGGAGGCCAGTTTCGGTGACCTGGCCGTGCGCGGAGGCAATATCCAGCAGTTGCGCCGCGGTGACGGAAACGTCGGGGCGCTGTTTATCCAGCTGGTTGGGGCGGCCGCCCTTTCCCGGGTCGCCGAGTACACCGTCGAACACCTCCTGGCAGGTGGGGACAAGGTCAGGGTGGGCCACCCAGGACCCGTCGAACCCGTCGTTCGCCTCCCGGGTTTTGTCGGCGCGGACCTTGGCGAAGGCCGCTTCGGTGACCTCCGGGTGGCGGCGGTTGGGGATGACGGCGGCCATCCCGCCCATCGCGAACGCACCCCGCTGGTGGCAGGTCTTGACCAGCAGTTCGGTGTAGGCGCGCATGAAGGGGGCGGTCATGGCCACCGATGCGCGGTCCGGGAGGACGAACTGGTCGCCGGCGTCGCGGAAGTACTTGATGATGCTGAACAGATAGTCCCAGCGGCCGGCGTTCAGGCCGGAGGCGTGGTCCCGCAGTTCGTACAGGATCTCGTCCATCTCGAAGGCAGCCGGGATGGTTTCGATCAGTACGGTGGCGCGGATGGAGCCCTGCGGAAGGCCCAGGAAATCCTGGGCGAACACAAACACGTCGTTCCACAGCCGGGCTTCGAGGTGGCTCTCCATTTTGGGCAGGTAGTAGTACGGGCCCTGGCCGTTCTCAAGGAGCTGTTTGGCCACGTGGAAGAAGTGCAGGCCGAAGTCCACCAGCGCACCCACGGCGGGTTCGCCGTCGAGCAGCACGTGCTTTTCCGGCAGGTGCCAGCCGCGGGGGCGCACCACCACCACCGCGAGCGGGGCGTCCGTTCGCAGTGTGTACTCCTTGCCTTCGGGCGAGGTGTAGCTCAGGGTGCCCCCGGCAGCATCGCGGAGGTTCAGGATGGCGTCGATGACGTTGCCCCAGGTGGGCGTGCTGGCATCCTCCAGATCTGCCAGCCACACCTTTGCGCCGGAGTTCAGGGCGTTGATGGCCATCTTGGCGGGCGAGGCGGGCCCGGTCATTTCAACCCGGCGGTCCTCCAAAGGTGCGGGCGCGGACGCAACCCGCCAGTCGCCGTCCCGCACGTCCTGGGTTTCCGCCAGGAAATCCAGCTTGCCGGTATCCGCCACCCGCTGCCGCTTCACCCGGCGGGCGGCAAGCAGCTCCTTGCGGGTGCCGGCGAAACGCTGGTGGAGTTCCTCGATGAACGCCAGCGCCTCGGCGGTGAGGATCTCCTCCGCACGGTCGATCGGCTGGGAATCTGTCAGGGTGATGGCCATTGATGGTCCTTTCGTGGCGGGTCAGGCTGTGAAGTCAGGGGCTGAGGGCAGGCAATGGAAGCTAGCAAAAACCGGCGATGCCGGCCCAAGCGATGTCGGCAGGGACGGTGTCGTCGCGCTGGACGGTGGCCTCGATCAGGCCGTAGGGCCGGTCTGCCGCGAAGAAGACCTCATTGGGGTTATCGAGGCCAAACGGCGAGAGGTCCACCAGGAAATGGTGTTTGTTGGGCATCGAGAACCTGATCTCGTCGAGCTCCTGGTGGGCTTCCAGGACCTTGGCGCCCATGTCGAACAGGGTCTGCTGCAGGGCGTGGGAGTACTTCTCCGTGAAAGCTTCGAGCAGGAGGGCTTTGATGTCCGTGTAGCTTTTGTTGAAGTCCAGGCCGCTGAAATCAGTCCCGGCTTTGAAGCGCCAGCGTGCGGAAACATCGGTGACCAGGATGCGGTCAGTGGTTTCCGGGAGCGTGGTGTATTTGTCCCTGTCGAAGCCCACAAAGCCGGACTGGGTGGACTTCAGGACGGTGAGGTCCGTGAGCCCGGAGATTAGGTGGGCGGCGGCGCCGTCGCGGACCAGGACTGCAGTGCGGACTTCCTGGCCGTTGCGCACGAAGGAGTGGTGGTGCCCGGAGCCGTGCGCCTGGATGCGGTCCCAGCTGTAGGACTCGGCCTCCCAGCGGCCGCCGGTGACCCAGTCGAAGCTGGACGTGAAGTGCTCACCCAACCGGAGGAGGAAGGCCTCGGGCGAGCCGATGCCGTCACGGGCAAAGGCGAAAATGGTGTTCTTTTGCGTGTCCGTGGCCACCACATGGGCGTTGTCGCCTTCAAGGTGGGCGGCCTCGAAGTCACCGCGGAGCTGCGAGGTGACGTTCAGGTCGTCAATGTCGTGCCGGCGGGTTTCGCGGGTGATCTTGACGACCCGGACTTCGGCTTTTCCGTACTGGTTTGGGCCGAGGACGATGTTGCTGCTCATGTTCATATTCCCCACTTCATACGTTATTCCCTGGCGCTGACGGACGGGCTGACTGACGGACGGGCTGGCGGGCTGACTGGCCGACTGAATGGCGGGCTCACTGGCGGGACGGCTGACGGCAGCCTCCGGAGCAGATCGGCCGCGGCGCTCACGGCGATGACTGCCGGGGCCTTTCCCCTCACCTCCGGCAGTCCGATGGGGCACTGGATCCGGTCCATCTCCGACTCACTGAAGCCTTCCGCCGCCAGCTTCTGCCGGAACCTCAGCCACTTGGCCCGCGAGCCGATGAGCCCCACGCTCCCGAGGTCTGCGCGGCGCAATGCGGCGTGGCAGAGCAGGAAATCCTCGGAGTGGTCGTGGCTCATGATGAACACGTGCGCGCCAGTGGGCAGGTCACCCAGGAACGTGTCCGGAACCGGGGTGTGCACTGGTCGCACGTCCGCAACACCGGACGCCACGTCGGCCAGCCGGGCGGCGTCCAGCTGCTCCTCGCGACTGTCCACCAGGTACAGGGCCATGGGCATCCGGGACAGGATGCGGCCCAGTTCGTAGCCAACATGCCCGACGCCGAAGATCGCCACAGTGGGCAGGGACAGGAAGGGTTCGAGCAGCACGCGCACTTTCCCTCCGCAGCACTGCCGCCCGTGCTCTGTGGCGGCGTGCTCGTTGAGCGCGAACTCGGCGTTTTGGGGCGCAGTGATGCCCCGTGCCATCATGTCCCGGGCCTGGTCCACCACGGTGGCCTCCAGGTTGCCGCCGCCGATGCTTCCCCAGATGGCTTCGGCCCCGACAACCATTTTGGCGCCGGCTTCCCGCGGCGCATGGCCGCGCACCTCGGACACCGTGGCCAGGACCCCGGGCAGACCCGCGGACCTCAAATGCTGCAGGGCTTCCAGCCAGTCCATGTCAGGGCGCTCCCGTCGTGACCGGTGGGGACGTGGCAATTGGCGCGGAGGCGGCGACTGGCTGGGGTCCGGCAACCCTAGGGCGGCCGCCGTCGCCACTGTCATCCGAAGCGGCGAGGGCCCGCTCCAACGCCCAGAACACTGCCTCCGGGGTGGCCGGACTTGCCAGCTCCACCGAGACACCGCCCGGACCGAAAGCCGCAACCGCTTCCCGCAGGGCCTCCCGGACGCTGATGGCCAGCATGAGCGGTGGCTCGCCCACGGCCTTCGATCCGTAGACCACGCCACTTTCAGTGGCCCGTTCGAAGAGATGCACGTTGAACTGTTCCGGCATTTCGGAGAAGCTCGGCAGCTTGTACGTACTGGCCGACTGGGTGGTCAGCCGTCCCCGCCCGTCGCCGTCGGACACGTCCCACCGCAGGTCCTCAAGGGTCAGCCACCCCGCTCCCTGCACAAAGCCGCCTTCAATCTGCCCAACGTCGATCAACGGCGAAAGGCTGTCGCCGACGTCGTGCACTATGTCTGCGCGCAGCTGCCGGTAGGCGCCGGTGAAGCGGTCCACCTCCACTTCGGTGACCGCGGCGCCATAGCTGAAGTACTTGAACGGCTCGCCCTGCATCCGGGCGCTGTCCCAGTGCAGTCCCTCCGTCCGGTAGTACCCGGCGGCCCAGAGCGGGACCCGCTGGAAGTAAGCGTCGTGGACAACCTCGGCGAAACTGAGATCGCGGTCGTGGAACCCGATCCCCGTCACCTTGCCTTCGTCGAACCGCACATCGTCCGGGTGGATGTTCAGCTTCCGGGCAGCCACCTCGGCCAGCCGCGAGCTGATCTGCTCGCAGGCGTTTTTGACGGCCCCGCCGTTCAGATCCGCGCCGGAGCTTGCCGCCGTGGCTGACGTGTTGGGCACCTTGTCGGTGCGGGTGGGAGCCAGCCGGATGAACGCGAGCGGAACGCCCAGCGCGGTTGCCGCAACCTGCCGCATCTTGGTGTGCAGGCCCTGGCCCATCTCGGTGCCGCCGTGGTTGATGAGCACGGACCCGTCCTTGTAGACGTGGACCAGCGCGCCGGCCTGGTTGAAGGCCGTGAGGTTGAAGGAGATGCCAAACTTCACAGGCGTGATTCCCAGTGCCCGCCTGTTGTTCGGATGCGCGGCGTTGAACGTCGCGATGTCCTTACGCCGCCGTGTCACCTCCGCGCGGTCCAGCAGCGACTGCCAGATGGCGGTGAGCCGTTCCGCGTGGCGCACGGGCTGTCCGTATGGTGTGCTCTGCCCGGGCTCGTAGAAATTCCGACGGCGGAGCTCGCCCGGCTCCAGGCCCAACAACGGTGCGCAGCGGCCCAGGATGTCCTCGATGACGAGCATTCCCTGCGGGCCGCCAAAGCCCCGGAACGCCGTCTGCGACGTTTTGTTGGTCTTCGCCACCCGGCCGTGGACCTCAACGTTGGGGATGAAGTACGCGTTGTCGATATGGCACATTGCCCTCGCCAGGACCGGTTCGGAGAGGTCCAGGCTCCAGCCGCCGTCGCTGGTGAGCGTCGCCTTAAGCGCCTGGAAGCGGCCGTCGTCGTCGAATCCTGCTTCCCAGCGGGCGTGGAAGGGGTGACGCTTGCCGGTCAAGGTGAAGTCCTGGGTCCGGTTGAGGCGGAGTCGGACCGGGCGGCCGGTCAGGCTTGCCCCCAGGGCGGCGACGGCGGCGAAACCGTGCGGCTGCATCTCCTTGCCGCCGAAACCGCCGCCCATCCGCAGGCACTGCACCGTCACCTCATGGTTGTGGAGGCCCAGCACGTGCGCCACGATCTCCTGGGTTTCGGACGGGTGCTGGGTGCTGCAGTGCACAAAGACCTGCCCGCCCTCGTCGATGTAGGCCAAGGACGCCTGGGTTTCCAAGTAGAAGTGCTCCTGGCCGCCAAACTCGAACTCGCCGCTGAAGCGCCGCGGCGCGCTCGCCAGAGCCTGGTCCGGCTCACCCCGCGCAACTGTCGGCTGGTTCCCCTGGAAGCTCCCGGCTGCCATGGCCTCGGTGAGCGTCAGGAGCGAAGGCAACGGCTCATACTCCACCGTCACCGCCTCCGCTCCGAGCCGTGCCGCTTCCACAGATTCGCCGAGGACCCAGCACACGGCCTGGCCGTGGAACATCACCTCACTGGGGAAGAGCGGTTCGTCGTGCTTGGTGCCGGAGTCGTTGACGCCCGGAACGTCCGACGCCGTCAGCACCTTCACCACGCCGGGAACCTTCAGTGCGGGCTGGGTCCGCATCGCGAGGATCCGCGCATGGGCGTGCGGTGCCTGGACCGGCCAGGCGTGCAGGACATTTTGGGAACGGACCACAAGGTCATCGGTGTAGAGGGCCGTCCCCGTCACATGCGCGGCGGCGCTCTCATGGGAAACCGGGACCCCGACCACGGGATTGACCGGACGGTCTGCAAGGGATTTCACGGCGCCACCTCCGCGCCGTTCTCGGCATGGAACTTCAGCAGGGCCTGCCTCAGCATGGCCGAACGGTAGAGGGCACTCGCGCGCATGTCGTCGATCGGCGTGCCCTCGCCCGCCATCACGGCGGCCGCCGCGGTCACCGTTTCGGCGGTCCACGGCCGGCCTGTCAGGGCCTCTTCGGTTGCGGTCGCCCGGATCGGTGTGGCAGCGACCCCGCCGAGCCCAATCCGGACCGAAGCCACCGTGCCGTCAGTGACCTGCAGGGCGATGGCGACGGACACGCTGGAGATGTCATCAAAGCGCCGCTTGGCGATCTTGTAGAACGCGGTGTGGCTGGCCAGCGGCAACGGAATCCGGACTGCACGGAGCAGTTCCCCGGGCTTCCTGACGCTCTGCCGGTACCCGGTGTAGTACTCCGAGAGCGGCACGTCACGGTCCCCGTCAAGGGAAGTCAGGACAACCCGGGCGTCCAGGGCCAGGAACACCGGGGCGGAGTCGCCAATGGGGGACCCGGTGGCAAGGTTCCCGCCGAACGTCGCCGCGTTGCGGATCAGGCGGGAGGCGAACTGCGGAAACAGCGTGGTGAGAAGGGGCACCTGGCCGCCGAGGCCGCGTTCAGCCTCCGAGAACGTGAGGGCTGCCCCGATCTCGATCCGGCCGGCGTCGGACTCCAGGGTCCGCAGCTCCTCCAGACGGTCGATGGCAAGGACCAGCGGTGGCCGTAAATGCCGGAGGTTCACTTCGACGCCGAGGTCGGTGGCCCCGGCAACCAGCTTTGCGTCCGGATTCTCCTTCAGGATGTGGAGGACTTCAGCCAGCGTTTTAGGGCGCAGGAAGCGGGAGCCGTCCTCCGCGCGGGTGTGTTTCGCGTCCGGGGCCGGCCGGCCTTGCCTGGCCAGCAACGGATCTGCCTCAGACGGAGTCCCGAGGGCATACGCTGCATCCCGGATGGGCCGGTAGCCGGTGCAGCGGCAGAGGTTCCCGCTGAGGGCGTGGAGGTCGAACCCGTTGGGGCCGCATTCGTGGTCGGTGGCGTGCTCTTCACCGACAGCGGCGGTCCCCGTTTTCTTCTGCGCCTGTGCCCCTGCCTGTGCCGGGCTCCGGTCCGGGCGGTAATACTCGGCCGCCATCGAGCAGATGAAGCCCGGCGTGCAGTATCCGCACTGGGATCCGCCCCGGTCGGCCATTTCCTGCTGCACGGGATGGAGGTCTTCCCGGGCGGCGCCGGGCACGGACACCGTACCCAGGCCTTCGGCCGTGATGATCTCCTGGCCGTCGAAAGCCAGTGCGGGCGGCAAACACGCATTCACCGAAGTCCACCGGCTCTGATCTGGCCCGTCCGGCCGCACCACCAGGACTGCGCAGGCCCCGCACTCACCCTCCGCACAGCCTTCCTTGGCACCGGTCAGGCCTTCTGCCCGCAACCAGTCAAGAAGCCGGGTGTGCGGGCCGGTGCCGCTGCAGTCGCGGGGGTGCCCGTTGACCACTACCGTAATTCCGTCCATGCTTCATCCTTGCCGCGAGCACAGCGGAAAGCCAGAGCTTCGCCGTCCCGCGTGTCCTGACCCTTATAGTCGAGGAATGGAACAGCGGATTTTAGGCAAGACCGGTCGTAGCGTGTCCGTCGTAGGACTGGGCACGTGGCAACTCGGCGCCGATTGGGGCAATGTTGACCCGGCGCAGGCACAGGCCATTCTGGCGGCGTCCGTGCAGGCGGGGGTCACTTTCTTTGACACGGCTGATGTCTACGGTGACGGCAAGAGCGAGCAGGCCATCGGAAAGTTCCTCGCGGACAACCCCGGGCTGAACATCACCGTGGCCACCAAGATGGGCCGCCGCGTGGACCAGCAGCCGGAGAACTACACCCTGTCCAACTTTCGGCAGTGGGTGGACCGGTCCCGTAAGAACCTGGGTGCCGACACCCTGGACCTGGTCCAGCTGCACTGCCCGCCCACGCCCGTATACAGCAGCGCCGAAGTCTATGACGCCCTGGACACCCTGGTTTCCGAGGGTGCCATCCGCAACTACGGTGTCAGCGTGGAGCGCACCGACGAGGCCCTGGAAGCCATCCGCCACGAGGGAACCGCCTCCGTCCAGATCATTTTGAACGCGTTCCGGATGAAGCCCCTGGATGAGGTCCTCCCCGCTGCGAAGGCAGCCAACGTGGGCATTATCGCGCGGGTGCCGCTCGCATCAGGGCTGCTCTCCGGCAAATACACGAAGGAAACCACCTTCGCCGAGAACGACCACCGGAACTACAACCGCAACGGCGACGCCTTCGACGTCGGGGAGACCTTCTCGGGCGTGGACTACGAGGTGGGCCTCAAGGCTGTGGCCGAGTTTGAACAGCTGGTCCCGTCCGGCGCCAGCACCGCGCAGGCGGCCATCGCCTGGATCGCCGCGCAGGATGGCGTCACCAGCGTGATCCCCGGTGCCCGCAACGTAGAACAGGCGACGGCGAACGCCGCGGCGGTTTCCGTGGGTATCACCGAAGAGTTCGACGACGGCGTCCGCTGGATCTACGATCACTACTTCCGGGACGCCATCCACCCGCGCTGGTAGCTGGCGGCTCAGCTGCCGCGGTAGGTGGAATAAGCGAAGGGGCTGAGCAGGAGCGGCACGTGGTAATGCGCCTCGGACCCCACACTGAAGGTGAGGACCACTTCGGGGAAGAACGTTTCGGTGCCGCTTGCGGCGAAATACTTCCCCGTGTCGAAGGCCAGGCGGTAGGTTCCCGAAGGTAGGCGCTCCGGTCCCAGTTGTTTGATGCGTCCGTCCGAATCTGTCATGCCCTCGGCGATCCGGACCCAGCTCGCGCCGTCGAGCACGTGCAGGGATACCGGGACGTCGGCCGCCGGCTGGCCGGAACTGGTGTCAAGCACGTGGGTGGTGACGTGGGAGATGCTCATGTGCTCATCAGT
The DNA here is from genome assembly GCF_056680215.1 of Arthrobacter sp. BF1. Taxonomy (NCBI): domain Bacteria; kingdom Bacillati; phylum Actinomycetota; class Actinomycetes; order Micrococcales; family Micrococcaceae; genus Arthrobacter; species Arthrobacter sp. BF1. The sequence continues at coordinate 3,619,993 of NZ_CM155271.1, read as the reverse complement.
CCTTCGAGCCGTAGCACTGCGATTTCCCGCAGTTGCTGGCCAATGATGGGTTGTTCCTCTTCGGCAGTGTGGGTAAGCCTGGTGTTGAGGGCGGCGAGGATCTCCGCCCGGCTGCGGCCGGCAGCGCGTATCAGGAAGACCTGCCCGAACCTCTCCTCGTACAGCCGGTTGCCCTCCGCCAAGGCCTCGGCGATGGCTTCATCGGCTGCCCCCAGCCCTGCCTGTTCCGACCTTGCCAGCCGTGCTTCCGCACTGTCGCCCTGCGCCCGCTCACCGATCCGCGGATGGTGGGCTAGAGCCGCCTCGATCTCTGCCGGGGTGGAACGGATTCGCTGCGGAGCGTCCCGCCGCGAGGAGCGCTCCGACACTGGGATACGGCAGGGCGTTGGCAAGCTCATCGATCCAGCGAGGGATGTCCAGGCAGGGGCGGAGGAAATCGACAGTCTCCGCGTGGCCACCCGTATTGAACTGTTCAAGCTGCATGGCTTCAGCATATGTAAACGCCAGCCGCCGCGTCTGTTGCTGCCACGCCCGGCCGGTGCTGCCACGCCCGGCCGGCAAACGGGGCGTTCCCGCAGGTCGGCGCAATTCATACGTGGAGTATCTCAATAAGCGATGAATAAGTATTTTTCGTTGCTCAATTTATGCCCTAGGGTTGCCGGTGTCGCGGACGTGATGCCCGGCACACAACCGACGCCTGCTGCAATTGTCCGCCACCGCAACTCCTCGGCTACCTAAGCCCTGACCGGCTACCCATGCCCAGAAACACGTGAAAGAGAGTCACCGTTGACTAAAGCTGCCTATAACGTCCAGGACGTTATCGACAACACGCCCATGGGGGTGAAGCGCTGGTCCGTCGTGGCCCTGTGCTTCGTGATCGCCTTGCTGGACGGATTCGATACCCAATCCATCGCCTTCATCGGACCGGCCATCGCCGACGATTTCGGCCTGCAGGCCACGGACATGACGTGGGTCATCACAGCCAGCACCATCGGCATGTGCGCAGGTGCCATGACACTCGGCACCTTTGGCGACAGGATTGGCCGCAAGAAGACCATCCTGCTGGCCCTGGTCCTCTTCGGCGTCTTCTCCCTGGCGGGTGCCTTTGCCCAAACGCTGGAACAGATCATCGTCCTCCGGTTCCTGATCGGCCTCGGCATGGGCGGTGCAACACCGGCGCTCCTGGCCCTGACGGCGGAGTTCAGCCCGAAGTCCCGCCGCGGCACGTTTATGACCCTGGTGCTGCTTGGCCTGCCGGGCGGGGCGCTGCTTGGCGGCCTGGTGGCCGCGGCCTGGCTTCCCGTCATGGGCTGGCGCGGCATCTTCCTGGTGGGCGGCGTGCTTCCGCTGGCGCTGCTGCTGGTCTGCCTCAAACTGCTCCCCGAATCCCCGGTTTTTCTCGCCACCAAGCGCACACCTGCTGCGCAGGCTGAGGCGCGCAAAATCATGGCAGCCATCTCCGGAAAGCCGGTAGATCCGGACGCCGAACTGGTCACCGAAGACAAGAAGGAAGAGCGGAGCTCCATCTCCGCGCTGTTTTCCTCCAAGTACCGGATGGTCACCATCGCTGTCTTCGCCACTTATCTGCTGAACTGGATCGCCTGGTACCTGCTGCTCCTTTGGATGCCCACCGCGCTGAAGACGCTGGGGCTCGCAGCTTCCCAGGCCGCCATGGGCACCGTGACCGTCAACGGCGCATTCATCCTCTTCGCCATCCCGCTGTCCATGATTCTGCCCAAGGTCAACGCCCGAAAGCTGCTGCTGGTTATGTTCGGCGCCGGGATCCTCGTGGCGCTGGGTCTGGGCCTGGCCGGCTCCAACTTCGCCCTCGTGTTTATCCTGATCGGCCTGGCGGGATTCGGTATTGGCGGCCAGCAGTTGGCCCTGAACTACCTGATCGCGAACGCCTACCCCACCCAGCTGCGAGCCACCGCCACGGGCTGGGGCATCGGAATCGGCCGCCTCGGCTCCATCGTCGGTTCAGCCCTGGGCGGGCTTATCCTCGCCGGGTTCGGCGCCTCCGGCTACTTCATGACACTGGCTGTGCCGCTGGTGCTCGCCGCCCTGGCCACCCTGCTGGTCCGCAACTCGGTTGCCGCCGCTGCAGTAGAGGCTGAAAGCGAACCGGCGTCAGCGCTGCGCCGCGAACCCGCCCTTTAGCCGGACGAAAGAACCCCACAAAAAACAGAAAGCGGGCGACGCCGGGAGGTTCCGGCGTCGTCCGCTTCTGTTTTTCTAGTGGTACAGGTTTTGCGGTGGTACGGAAAGTGCTAGTTCTCGTACATTGCGATGAAGCGGCCCACCACGCGGCCCTTGCGCAGCTTGTCGATCGCGTCGGGGATGTCCGCCTGGGTGATCAGGTTCATCGGCGGGTTCAGCTGGCCTGACTTCATCAGGGCGTAGAGGTTCTCGAGGTCCTCCTTGGTGCCCGACTTGGAGCCCTTGATCGAAAGCTGGTTGATGATCAGCGGGTAGGTGTTGATGGTGGCCTCGAGGCGTCCCATGCCCACCTGCACCAGGGTGCCGAACTCGGCGAGCGTCTCGAGCGCGGCTGCCGTGGTGGTGCCACAGCCGGCGTAATCAACGATCAGGTCCAGCTTCTTGTCCTTGAAAGCTTCGATGGAGTCCGCAACCCCGGCCAGGCCGATTTCGTCAGCCAGCTTCTGAGTCTCGGGATTCACCTCGGCGCCGTACACCTCTGCGCCGGCCAGCACGGCGACGCGGGCGCCGATGTACCCGAGGCCGCCAAGGCCGATCACGCCGACTTTCATGCCGGCCTTTGCTCCGCCGACCGCCATGATGGCGTGGTACGCGGTGAGCCCGGCGTCCGTGGCCATGGCGCCGAGTTCAAAAGTGACCTCGTCCGGCAGCTTCACCAGGTTGTCGTCCGTGGCGAGCAACTTGGGGCCGAAGCCGCCGTTCCACTTGCCGTAGCCGATGGCGTCGCCGTCGCTCATGACGGGAGAGGCCTACCCGGTCGCCGACCTTCCAGTGGTCCATGCCTTCGCCGACCTCGGTGATGATGCCGGCATTTTCGTGGCCCATGGTGCGGGGGAGTTCGGGGAACAGTGGCATCCAGCCGGCATCGTCAAGGGCGGTGACGTCGGAGTGGCAGACGCCGGCGGCCTTGACGCTGACCACCACCTGGCCCGGACCGGCAGCCGGTTACGCGACTTCGTTGAGTTCCAGTGGGTTGTTGGTGCCGTTGAACTGCCATGCCTTCATGGGGCATTCTCCTTCGTCGATCCGTTGAATAACTTCATGCATTTGCATGCACTGCAATCCACCCTACCCCTCTTCCGAACGGCGCGGCCCCTGGTGTGACGCAACGATCATGCGGAGTCGCGGGGCACACAACAAAAGCGGACGACGCCGGGCAGGTCCCGGCGTCGTCCGCTTCTGTTGGGGTGCGGAGCTGTTTAGGCGGTGACGAGCTGGCGGTCGTCGCTGCGGACGCTCAGCGTGAAGGTGTTGGGGCCGCTGGCGTGGACGGCGATGCGGCACTTGGTGGTGTTCGCCCTGACCGAGAGGTCCTGCGCTGCGGCATCGAGCGTGTGGTCAATCGCGGACCGGTCCCAGATTTTGAGGGATACAGAGTGGCTGGATTCAAACGTCATTGTCAGTACTTTCGCTCATGCAGTTGACGGCCAGGTCATCCTTGAAGCGGCCGCATCCTCGTCGGTGAGGATTGCTGATTTAGAAGTGCGGGGCAACGAGGCCCCATAGTCATGGTTCATGGTGATCCCGGGATCTGACAACCGAAACGGCGAAAGTGTGATCGATTACACGTTCGTGTCGCAGGCGTGTTACGCCATCGCCTGCCGGGCCTGAGCGTGCTCTCAGTAGAGAAAAATATCGATCCACGCGCGGTTGTGGGCGTGCACCAACACCAGGAACAGCACGAAGTCGAAGAGCAGGTGGACGGCCACGATGTATGTCAGCGACCGCCTAATGGTGAAAAGCTTCGCCTGCAGCAGGGCAAACGGGAAGATGAAGAACGGCGCCCACGCGTGGAACCCCAACTCCCACAGGAACGATGTGAACAGGACCGCTTGCAGGAGGTTGGCCTGCCAGTCCGGGAGATGCCTGCGCAGGAGCGTGAACACGGTGCAGATGAAGAACAGCTCATCCCAGATACCCAGCGTGTTGGTGCCCAGGAACAGCCGGCCGATGCCCTCCGGATCACTGACCGCGGGCCAGTTCCGGTACACGCCGGTGCTGATCATGTAGACCGGGAGCACGGCGTACCCCAATAGCGGGACGGCCGGCAGGTACCACTTCTCGGCCGTGGTCCAGGGTTGGCGGCTCCTGATGGGGAAGCTGATCGCATGGTCCTTAGTGACGAACCTGGAGACCGCATAGGGAATGCCGACAGCCAGGACCATCGCGGTGCCCATTACCAGCATGTGACCCGTGCTGATGTCCGTGGTGATGGGGACGGCGCTCATGGCCACCAGTCCCACGGCGATGAGCGCGAGGTCGATGAGCAGCCGGCGGCTGATGAAACCGGCCAGCACCAGGGCGGCCGCCAGCAGGACCCAGCCCGTGAGCCGGTCTTCCCGGACGAAGAGAATAAAGCCCGACGCCGATACCAGCGTTGCCGGGATCAGCCGCCGCAACGTGCCGCCTGGCTCAGTGGTGGTGCCGGGCCGAGGTATGGATTCAGTTTTTGAGCGCTGGCTCATGCTGGCCTCCGTAGACGGACTCGGGCTGGCGGTGCTGGGTGGTTTCAGCTTATCCCTGGAGACCGTTGACACCCCCGGGCACCCGGCGTATCGTACAACCAAATGGTTGTAGATCAGCTTAGCGATGCGGACGTGGACCGCCTGTTCCAGGCCCTCGCGGACGCCACCCGCCGGGACATTGTCCGGCGGGTGACCGTGGCGGAATATTCCGTCTCCGGCCTTGCTGCGCTTTACGCCATGAGTTTCGCCGCCGTCCAGAAGCACGTTGCGGTGTTGGAGCGAGCATCCCTGGTCACCAAGGAGAAGCGCGGAAGGGAGCAGATTGTGCAGGGCAATCACGAAGGTTTGGCGAAGGCCCGCCGGCTGCTCGATGAGTACGAGGCGATCTGGCGGCAGCGTGCCGGGCGGATCGCGGACATTCTGGCTGAAGGATAGGAACGTACGGCAATGCCTGTTATCGGTACCACCAAGAATCTCGAGGCACTCAGTCTCACCCTCGTCGCGGAGTTCGACGCCGCCGTCGAACGCGTCTGGCAGATCTGGGAAGACCCCCGGCAGCTTGAGCGCTGGTGGGGCCCGCCCAACTATCCGGCCACGTTTGACCGGTTCGACTTTCAGCCCGGAGGGAAGGCCAACTATTACATGACTACCCCCGAAGGCGAGAAGCCCCGAGGCTGGTGGAAATTCAGAACCATCGAGGCGCCGCTCAAGCTCGAATTTGATGACGGCTTCGCTGACGAAACCGGAGCGCCCGTGGATGCCATGGGCAGTGCCCACGCCGCTGTGGACCTTGAGGACCTCGGTGGCCGCACCCGCATGACCATCATGTCCACGTTCGATTCCGAAGAGCAGATGGAAGAGATGGTCAAGATGGGCATGGAGGAAGGCCTGAAGGAGGCCGCAGGCCAGATCGACGCCATCCTCGCAGCGCCTGCCCGCGCGGTCTAGCGGCAGGGGGCCTGGGCGGTTTAGCGGCAGGGGGCAAGGGCGGTTTAGCGACGGCGCGGCGGTGGTGCAAGAATCAACAGGAACCGCCGCCGTCGAGTCGAGGAGCGCCACATGTCCGAATTGCAGGATGATCTCAGCGAATGGGCCGTACTGTGGGGCCGTGTCCGCGGGGCCGAGCCCACCGCTGAGGGTTCCGCTGTGCTCACCGCCTCGGAAGCGGATGATTCCGGCGCCCGGGCACAAGCAGAGGAGCGCGGGCTCTCGCCGGTCGGCGAACACGTCCTCCTGACTGCCAGCGCGGCTGAGATTGCCGCAGCCCATTCGCTCCCGGAGAACGCCCAGGTTGCTTCGGCTCCCATGGAGGACTACGACGTCGCCGAGATCTCGGTGTTCGACCATCCGGTCTGCGGCGGGCGCATCAGTGTCGGCGAAACGGCCGCGGTCATCGGCAACCTCCGGTTCGAAACGCCCCAGGACAGGGACGCCTACGAACCGGCCTTGCTGGCCACCCTCGCCGAGGAGGCCTACCTTCATGGCGCCCACACGCTGATCCTCATCGTGGACCCGGACGAGGCGGACCGCTTCGTGGGCTCGGGATGGATAGTTGCCGGGCGCGTGCTCCGCTTCGGGCAGGCCTGAGGCCATGGAGGACGTGGCTGTGCAGCCGTGGGTGAAGAACTACCAGCCCGGTGTTCCGGCTGAGATTGAGCTGCCAACCGAGTCCCTGACGGCGATGCTGGAACGCTCCGTGGCCGAAGCCGGCACGGCCCCGGCGCTTGAGTTCTTCGGCCGGCGCACCAGTTACACCGAGCTCGGGGAGCAGGTGGACCGTGCCGCCGAGGGCCTCCGGCAGCTGGGCGTGCGGGCCGGCGACAGGGTTGCCCTGATCCTGCCGAACTGCCCGCAGCACGTGGTGGCCTTCTACGCGGTACTCCGCCTCGGCGCCGTGGTGGTGGAACACAACCCGCTGTACACCTCCCGGGAACTCCGCCACCAGTTTGAGGACCACCAGGCCAGGGTGGTCATCGCTTGGGACAAGGCGACCGCGGCCATCCGGGAATTCCCGGCAGACATCGAGATTGACCACGTGGTCTCGGTCAACCTGCTCGCGGCTTTCCCTGCGGTCAAGCGGCTGGCACTGGGCTTGCCCATAGGAAAACTGCGCGAAACCAAGGCATCCCTGACCGCCCCGGCGCCCGGCACCATGCAGTGGAAACAACTCCTGGGCCACGGCCGGATTGATCCGGCGCACCCGCGGCCCTCGGTACAGGACCTCGCCGTCATCCAGTACACCTCCGGGACCACCGGCAGGCCCAAGGGCGCCATGCTCACCCACTTCAACCTCTACGCCAATGCCCTCCAGGGGGAAGCCTGGATGCAGGGGGCCGAGTACGGCAAGGAGATCTTCTACGCCATCCTGCCGATGTTCCACGCCTTCGGCATGACCCTCTACCTCACCTTCGGCATCCGCAAACAGGGCCTGTTGGTGCTCTTCCCCAAGTTCGACACCGATCTGGTGCTCGCCGCCATGAAGAAGTCACCGGCCACCGTCTACTGCGCCGTCCCGCCGATCTACGAGCGCACCGCGATGGCGGCCAGGGAAAGAGGCATCTCCCTGCGCTCCTGCAAATACTGCATCTCGGGAGCCATGAACCTGCCGGACCACGTAGTGGAGCTCTGGGAATCCGTGTCCGGGGGCCTGCTGGTGGAGGGCTACGGCATGACCGAATCCTCGCCGGTGGCGCTGGGCAATCCTTTCCATCCGAGCCGTCGGCCGGGGACCATTGGCGTGCCGTTCCCGTCCACGCTGATGAAGGTGGTGGAGCTGGATGACCCTGCCGCGGAGGTGGAGCCCGGCCAGCAGGGGGAGCTGCTGATCAAGGGCCCGCAGGTATTCCGGGGCTACTGGAACAACCCGGAGGAAACGGCAAAGACCCTTACCGCGGACGGCTGGCTACGGACCGGCGACATCGTCACCGTGGATGCCGACGGTTTCGCCACGGTGGTGGACCGGGCGAAGGAGCTGATCATTACGGGCGGCTTCAACGTCTCGCCCACTGAGGTGGAGTCAGTCCTGCGGCTCCACCCGGACGTGAAGGACGCCGCCGTGATCGGCAAGCCGCTGGAACGGGGCGGCGAGCTGGTGGCAGCGGCTGTTGAGCTTGAGCCCGGCACAACGCTCGATGAGGAAGCGCTTCGCACCCACTGCCGGGAACATCTGGCCGGCTATAAGGTGCCGCGCCGGATTGTGGAAATCGAGGACATGCCACGGTCCATGCTGGGCAAAGTCCTCCGGAGGCAGGTCCGGGAGCAGGTCCTTCCGGAGATTTAAGCAACCCGCGCGTCCCTGGGGCGCCGGGGCTAAAGCCTTCAGGACACAAAAGCTAAGGGCACGACGCCGGGGGTCCCGCGCGTCGTGCCCTTGCCTTTTGTTTTTGGTTCTACTTGGTGACCGCGAGTCCGGTGTCCCAGTTGAAGTCGGCGAACTCGGGGTTGGCCTGCATAGTCATGAGGACGAACTGGAAGCCCTCGAGTTCGCGGGAGCGCTTGAGCGGACCCACCACCAGCGGGCGCATGCCGCCGGCACTAACGAAGCTGCTGACAGCCTGGGTGGCCTCCGCGTTGTCGCCCGCAATGAACACGTCCAGCGGCTGGCCGGCGGACTCGCCCGCCACAAGCGTGCCGGCGAAGGTGGTGTTGAAAGCCTTGACCACGTTGGTTCCGGCCGGGGCCAGGGCTGCGATTTCCTCGGCAGCCGACGAGCCGGGCGCCACCACCAGGGAATCGAAGGTCTCGAAGTTCACGGGGTTGGTGATGTCCACAACCGTCTTTCCGGCCAACCGGTCGCCGTAGGCGGTGACCACGGATTTGGCGGCGTCGAACGGGACGGAAAGGATCACGATGCTGCCCTGCGGTGCGCTCGCCGTGGTGCCGTACGTAACGTTTGCTCCGAGTTCGTTGGCCAGTGCCTGCGCCTTGGCGGCGTCCTGGCCGAGGATCTCGACGTTCTTTCCTGCTGCGAGGGCGCGGGTTGCGATGCCGCGGGCCATGTTGCCGTTGCCGATGATCGTGATGTCAGTCATGGTGTTCTTCTTTCCGAAAAGGCGGGCGAGGAGGTTTTTCATCAGATTCTGTTCTGCTGGAGGATTACTACTTGAAGCTACAACTAAATGTACGCCCTGAAAGTTGAAGCGTCAAGCTTTTTCCTAAAAAACTTCCAATCCGTTTGCGGCGTAGGCCGCGAGTGCCTCGGGGCCATGCAGGAAATCACGCAACTCCGCGGCTTCGGCGCCCCGGGCTGCGATGCCCAACGCCGTCGAGAAGTAGGTGTATTCCTGAATGGCGTCCGGGAGCGGGCCAATGATGGTGGCCTCCGGAATGAGGATCAGTTCGCTCAACTGGTGGATGGCGAGGTCCGCGCGGCCATCCAGCAACGCCGCCGCCGTGGGCCCGGAATCAACCACGGTGGCCCTGGCCGTGACCTGCTCCGCAATCCCCAGCCGTTCCAACAGTCCGGCGAAGTAGATACCGCTGGGTCCGCTGCGGGAGTAGGCCACGGAACGGGCATTGGTCACCGCGCTGATGAATGCGTCCACGGTGCTGATGTCGGGAGCCGGAGCGTCCGGCGGAACTGCCAGCCCCACTCCCGTCCGGGCGACCGGCCTGGTGTCCGTCACGATATCCGCTGCAGCAAGGTCCGCCAGGGCGGCGGTGATCCCCGCCATCACGTCCGGACGGGCGCCGGACTCGATCCTGGTCAGCAGCCGGAACGTGGGCTCGAAGACCGCCTCGACGGGGGGTCCGCCCGCCTCGATGTACGCGGGAAGGATGGTTTGCTCAACGGCCTGTTTGAGTGCAAAGGCGCAGAACAGCGAGAGGGGCCGGGCATCGTGGCTGGCAGCTTGGGTGTCCATCGGAGTCCTAAGGGTAGTCAAAGCGGTGCGCGAGTTAGGGCAGTGCGCGCTCCCCACAAGACTTACCCTGCACTGGCGCGCACTGCTATTTGTGAAGTCGGACTCTGAGTGGCCAGCATCCTGGTGCTTCCTGCTGGCTGAATGGCCCCAGCGAAGCCGCCCCTATGCTTGGGGGATGGCAAGTGTTGACCCTCATGAACAGCAGACCGGCCCCGCAGTGCAGCGCGATCTGGCCGTTGCCATCCTTGATGTTTCGTTTGAAGTGCGGCGCAAATCCCATGAGGGGACCGGCGTGCTGCCGCTGTCCAGCGGGCTGCTGGACATCGTGCGCGTCATCGAACGGCACCCCGGCATCACGGTGGCCGAAGTGGCAGCGCGGCTGGGCCGACAGCTCAGCAATGTGAGCGCACAGCTGCGGGAGCTGGTAGCTCTGGGGCTGGTCACCCGCACCCGGGACGCAGCTGACAAGCGGTATGTGGTGCTGCACCCCACGCCCGAAGCGCTGCGCATCAGGACTGTGCTTGAAGGGGCCTGGGCCGAGGCCCTCGCTTCGGCCAGTTCCAAACTGCTGCCGGCGGAGCGGGCGCAGATAGCGGCCAGCCTGCCGGCCCTCGAGCGGCTGGCCTCCATCCTGGCGGAACCCGAGTAAGCTGCCCGCCGCCGTCGCACATCGACGCTCTCTCACTTAATGTGGGTTTTCCCATGACGCTCTCTCACTTTCTTGAAGAAAGTGAGAGAGCGTTTCCCCAAAACACGCATTAAGTGAGAGAGGGTGCCCGCTGTTCTCGAGCAATTCGGTAAGTAGTTATACTTGTATAAGTATTACTACTTCAAAGGGACGGAAACAGCGGTGGCGACTCAGCTGGCAAGTGCGAAGACTGAACAGAAAATAGGCGGGAAGGGCCGGTGGGGGGCGCTGGTCTTCCTCGCACTGGCGCAGTTTATGGTGGTGCTGGACGGCACCATCGTGAATCTGGCACTGCCCCGGCTGCAGATCGAAATGGGGATTAGTGACTCCACCCGCTCGTGGGTGGTGACCGCCTACGCCCTGGTGTTCGGGGCCTTCCTGCTGCTCGGCGGACGCATCGCTGACTTCTGGGGGCGCAAGCGGACGTTCATGGTGGCGGCTGCCGGCTTCGCCGCGGCCTCGTTGATCGGCGGCATCGCACAGGAATCCTGGGAGCTTATTGGCGCCCGCGCCCTGCAGGGCCTCTTCGCAGCGCTCCTCGCTCCGGCGGCCCTGGCGTTGCTGACAGTCTCCTTCCCCGGCGGCAAGGACCGCGGCACGGCCTTCGCCATCTTCGGGTCCATCAGCGGTGTTGGCGCCGCGGCCGGCGTCCTGCTGGGCGGCTTCCTTACGGACTATGTGTCGTGGCGCTGGTGCTTCTTCGTGAACGTGCCCATCGCCCTGATCGCCCTGATTGGCGTGGTGAAGATGGTCCGTGAAAGCAAGGCCGAAGGCCCCGCCAAATACGACTGGCCCGGCGTGGTCCTCGCCGCCCTCGGCCTGGGCTCCCTCGTCTACGGTTTCACCAACGCCGAGCACGGCTGGGGAGCGCCGCAGGCCTGGGGCTTCATCCTCGCGGGCGTGGTGCTGATGGTGCTGTTCGTCGTCGTCGAGAAGAGGGTCAAGCACCCGCTCCTTCCGCTGCGCGTGGCAACCGAACGCAACCGTGCAGCTGCCTTCCTGGCCTCGTTCCTGGCCGGAGCCGTCCTCATCGGCGGCATCCTGTTCATCAACTACTACATCCAGATTGTGCTCGGTTTCGCCCCGTTCGTCGCAGGCCTCGCCTCCCTGCCCATGACAGTGGTCCTCATTGTCACCGCGGCCATCGTGGCCAAAAACCTGCCGAAGCTGGGGGCAAAGATTCCCACCGCCGTCGGGCCGGTCTTTATGGCTGCGGCCATGCTCTGGCTGACCCAGGTCAGCGCGGAGGGCACCTACCTGGTGAACATGCTCCCGGCCCTGATCCTCCTGGGGATCGGCCTGGGCATGGTGTTTGTCCCCATGCAGAACCTCGCCCTGTTCGGTGTGGACAATCACGACGCCGGCGTGGCCAGCGCGCTCGTGAACGCCACGCAGCAGATCGGCGGCTCCCTGGGGATCGCCCTCTTCAGCACCATCGCGGCCGCGGCAACCGCAGCTGCCGCCGGGAGTAGCCAGCTGGCAGCACTGTCCGCCGGCTACTCGTCCGTGTTCCTGTGGGCTGCCGGGGTTGCCATCCTGATCACACCCCTGGGACTGCTGCTCATCACCATCACCAAAAAGACGTTCAGCGGCAGCGACTCGAACCAGCCGGTCCACCTGGGTTGACATTGGACGCCCGCTGAATCATGCGGCGTACACACACGCAAACACAGCAGACGCCGACGGCGGGACCTCCCGCCGTCGGCGTCTTTCGGGTTCCTGGTGCAGCTCAAACGGAGCCGGACAGGCTCCGGCTGCGGTTCCCTGCCGTCGGTGCTGATTGACGTCTGCTCTCCCTCCGGACGTGTGGCCATTGATATCCTGTTGCCCATTCCGAGGTGATCTGGTGCACAGCCCGGAAACTTGCAGAAATTGTTCAAAGCAACGGAAGACGCCCACGGGCAAGCCTTGGCACGGACGGAGTGGCAGTGTTATGAGCGGCGGGTCGGGGTACTTCAGGCGTCGGCTGGAGCGGGCCGCTGAGCTGCGCTCCTACCGCGGCGCGGGCATCAGCGCCGAAGAGGAGGCCGCGCTTGAGGCGGCCGAGGCGGGGGAGCGGGACAAGCGCAAGAAGGTAGACGATGCCCGGCGCGCTGAATACCTGATCCGGGATGCCATGGCGCAGGGCAAGTTCGACAACCTCAAATACGCGGGCAAGCCCATCCCCGGGCTGGGGGAAGCCTACGATCCGGACTGGTGGGTCAAAGGCCTGATCCAGCGGGAAAACATCAGCGGACTGGGCCCCAAAGCCATTCTCCTGCGCGCCGAGGACGCCGAACTCGACGGCACGCTCGATGCCCAGTTCACCGAAAAGCAGGTCCGGGACGTGGTGGCTGACTTCAACGCCCGGGTGATCGACGCCCGACGCCAGCTCCAGGGTGGTCCTCCGGTCATCACCAAAACGCGGGACGTGGACGCCGAAGTGGCCCGCTGGCACGAGCGCCGAGCTTCGCGGGCCGAGGCCGCCGCGCCCGAACCGGAACCGGAGCGCCCCTGGTGGCAGCGGCTCTGGCGCCGCACCACCTAGGAGGAGCGGACGACGACGACGCCTCCCGCCGTCGTCAATCTTCAGGTTCGTCTGGCGGATCGATCCCCGGATCGTCCGTGGGCGGCGGCTGAGGCGGTGCCGGGAAGTCGGGCGTGGGGGCGGGAGCAGGCACGGGCCCCGGTGCTGGAGCCGGAGGCGGCTCAGGCGCTGGAGCAGGAGGTGCCGGTGCCGGTGGTGGCTCCGGCGCAGGAACGGGTGCCGGTGGTGCGGGCGCCGGGGGAGGAGCGGGGGCTGGTACAACGGCCGCCGCGGGCGCGGGCGGCGGCGCAACCCATGGCGCAGGGGGAGCGGGGGCGTACGACGGTTTCATCATTGACGCCGGTGGTGGCGGGAACGGGTTGGCCGGATACAGCGGGGCCGCCTGCAGCATGTAGTTGACCCATTGCGGACCGGCAATCATCCAGCCATCGAGCCGCGGGTAGAAGGTTCCATTGACGGTGACGTTCTGGCCGGAACGCTTCTGGCCCTCCAAGGCATCACCAAAGAAGGACGCGGTGACAAGGCCCGACGTGTAGCCCACCACCCACGTGGAGCCGTTGTTGTTCGAGGTGCCAGTTTTGGCCGCGGTGGGCATCTTGGTGTGGATCTTGGGGTTGATCCAGAAGCCGGAGCCTTTTACCAGCACATCCTGCAGCACGGAGTTGACCCCGCGGGCCACCTCGGGCTTTACTGCGTCCCGGCATTCGCTGGGCTGCGCCGGAAGCTTGCCGCCCGTTGCGTCAGTGACATCCACCAGCGCCACGGGAGTGCAGTACTTCCCGTCATTGGCAAAAGTAGCGAAAGCGTTGGCCATGTGGAGCGGCGCCACGCCGGTGGCGCCGAGCAGGTTGCCCAGCTGGTGCATGTTGATCTGGGCGCCATCCAGGCCGCTGTGAAGGCCCACGGTGTCCACCATCTTCTGGATGCCGCAGAAGTCCAGCTGGGCGGCGGTAGCGAACGTGGCGGTGTTGATGGAGTTGTACAGGCCGTAGTTGATGGGCATCTTGCGGTAAAAGCCCTCTTCTGCGTTCTGCAGGTCATCCGCTGCGCCCAGCTCCGGGTTGTTCTGGGCTGTGCTGTACGCGCCCAGCACCTTTCCGCAGCTGGACCGCCACGGGAACCCCAGCGGGTACACCCGGCGGGACGCGTCCACCTCGGCGGTGAGGGATTTGCCTTCGTTGAGCCACTCCGCGAAGGTAAACGGCTTCATCGTTGACCCGGGCTGGAAGCCGCCGGCGCCGTTGAGGTCATTCCCCTGGGGGTCCTTGGCGTCAACATTGAAGTTCAGTTGGGTGTCGAATTTTCCGGGCTCTGGCAGGAAGACCGTGTTTTGGGCCATGGCCAGGATTTTCCCCGTCCCCGGCTGGACCGAGACCAGTGCCGCGCCCCAGTGGTCCGGGTTGGCGCCGGCCGAGCCATCCACCTGCGCCTGGGCCGCTGCCTGCAGCCTGCTGTCCAGCGTGGTGGTGATGGTGAGGCCGCCGCGGTAGAGCTTTCTCTGCCGCTCGATCAGGCTCGAACCATAGGCAGGATTGTTGAGGATCAGGTGCGAGATGTAATCGCAGAAATAGGGCGCCATGGCGGCGTTGGCGCAGCCTTGCCGCTCCGGAGTGATCTTCAGTTCGATGGGCGTGGCTGCGGCTTCGTCATGCTGGGCCTGGGTGATCTTGCGGTGTTTGAGCATCTCGTCGAGGACCTGGTTGCGGCGGGCCATCGAATTCTCGGGGTTGAGTGCGGGGTTGTAGAAGGTGGGGCTGTTGACCAGGCCGGCCAGCAGCGCTGCCTGCGGGAGGGTCAGGTCCTTGGCGGTGGTGCTGAAGAAATACTTGGCGGCCGCTTCCACTCCGTAAGCATCACTGTTGAAGAAAACAATGTTCAGGTAGCCCTCAAGGATCTGGTCCTTGGTGAACTTCTTTTCCAGCGCGACGGCCAGCTTCATCTCCCGCAGTTTGTCGCCCATGTCCTTCTGGCCGCTGAGGATCACCTCGTCACGTTTGTCCTGGGACAGCCGCGCCTCGTTGATGACATTGGTGACGTACTGCTGGGTGATGGTGGATGCCCCTTGCCGGCCGCCGGAGGTCGCATTGGAAACGAGAGCCCGCATGATGCCCTGGGGGTCAATGCCGGCATGCTCGTAAAAGCGGCTGTCTTCGATCGCTACGATGCCGTCCTTGATGTACGGAGACATGTTGTCCAGCGGAACCCTGACACGGTTTTCGGCGTAGAACGTGGCGATCGTCTTACCATCCGCGGTGAGCACCCTGGTGGTTTGCGACGGCGGCGGGACGGTAAGTTCTGCGGGGAGGCTGTCAAAGAACCCGATGGAAGTGCTGACCCCGAACCCTGCGGCTGCCACAGCCGGCACCACCAGGCTGGCGGCCAGGATGCCGCACAACGCACTCGCGGTGAAGAACCCGAGGATCCTTCCCAAGGTCCCGGCTACGCGGTGCTCGCGTTTCTTCTTCTTCGCCATTGATCAGCCCTCAAGCTCGCGACGTGTGAACAGGATACGCCGCGGAACGGGTGGCATCCAGACGTGGGCCGAACTGACAGTCAAGCCGCAATGTCATCGACGAAGAATCCAGTCCGACCCTTGCATCACCGATAGCTACCGATATATCGTTAACTATCGGTGATAGGTTCACCGGTTGATAATTCGACAACGTATGAAGGGACGATGCCACCATGAAAGGCATTCACGATGACAAGTTTTTGGAACCGCTGTTCGGGCACGGAAAGTTCGAGCGCGGGAGGGGCCGCCGCGGGCCGCACGGGCACCGCGGCGGAGGGTTTGGCCCGGGATTCGGGCCGCGCGGCGGATTTGGACCGGGGTTCGGGCCGGGGTTCGGGCCGGGCGGAGGATTTGGTCCCGGATTCGGGCCGGGGTCGCGGCGGGCCAGCAGGGGGGACGTCCGCTGGGCGATCCTGTCGCTCCTGGCTGAAGCCCCTTCGAATGGGTACGGCCTGATCAAGACCATCGCAGAGAAAACCTCGGGGGCGTGGCGACCCAGCCCGGGTTCGGTGTATCCAACGCTCCAGCAGCTGGTGGACGAAGAACTGATCACGCCGCTCAGCGAGGGCCGCCGGACGGACTTCACGCTCACCGATGCGGGCAAGGCCTACGTGGCCGAGCACGCCGAGGAGCTGGAGAACGCGTGGAACAACGACGCCGAAGGGTCGGGGCCCGCGTTCCACCAGAGTGTGGGAAAACTGATGGGGGTCATCCACCAGTTCCGGAGCGCCGCTACCGAAGAGCAGCGCACTGCGGCAATCGAGAAGCTCGACGAAACCCGCCGCGCGCTCTACCGGATCCTGGCCGATTAGCCAGGACCCGGCGTCGCGCGTTGTCCCGGGTACCTAGTTCGTGGTGAACGGCAGGACGAGCCGGGAGTGGTGGGCGGCGTCCCGGTAGATCTTGTGGGTGACGGGCCGGCCCACCGGCAGGTGGAAGGCATCCGGCGGCAGAAGGGCGTTGTGTTCGTCGGCAAGCGGCTCGTCGTTGGACAGCTCCACCACCAGGCGGTGGCCCGGCTTGAAGGTGTTCGCGAACGGGTACAGCCGCAGCACGTATTCCTCGATCTTCCCCGGCTCCACCGGCACTGAGCGCGTGTGCGGGTGGTACGGGCTGCCCTCGGTGGTCCGCTCATCGAGCTCACGGTGCGAGGCCTTGAGGTAACCGCTGGTAATGAGCTGGCGCTTGCCGTTGGGGGCGTAGTCCCAGAGCCGCATGATGAAGTTCGTGTCAGGCTGGTCGATCTCTGCGAAGATGTGCGCGGCACCCGTGCCGATCAGCTCCGTGTCCGTCTCGAACTTATCGGTGCTCCAGGACAGGATCTCCACCTTGTCCGTCACCGTCAGCGGCGCCTGGTAGAAGCCGTCCGGGGCGGCGTACTCCGCGGCCATGGGCTCGGACTCCGGCGACAGCTTGCCGCGCGGGCGCAGGTACAGGGACTTGTACTCCACGTCCTTCGGCGGCCACTGGTCCGCGGTGACAACCTCGCGGGAGCCCTCCACGAAGACGCTCACGGCCGGTTCGTCCATGACGCCGTTATCGATGCCCTTGATCCAGTAGTCGTACCACCGGAACATCTTGTCGTGCTCCTCAATGAAGGGGCGCGACTGCATGGGCGGGTAGGGGCCAACGTCCAGTTTCTTGGGGCCCTTGAGCTCGTTGTACAGCTCGATGGTGCCGTCCAGGGTCCAGCCGCGGCCCTGGTCGAGCTGCAGGTACACGGGGATGTCGATGTTCGGGGCCAGCGTGATCGGGTTGCGCTCCTCGTACCACTCGCCGTCGAGCTCATTCATGACGATGTCGAACCAGGCCTCGTGGTTCTTCGGGTAGTTCAGCACGTGCACCAGGTTCGGCCAGGCGGCGACGTCGGGGTCCTGCAGGCGCTCGGCCACGAGCTTCTTCAGCTCTTCCGGAGCGTACTTTTCGACCATGCGGGACTTGACGTTATCCGTGAAGGCCCAGCCGGAGTCGCCGCCGCGGCCCTCGCGTGCGGCACGCGGCATAAACCACATCACGCCGCCGTGGTAGGTGGTCTCGTAAAAGTCATAGTGTCCGCCGGAGACGAAGATCGCCTTCAGGTGCGGCGGACGCTCCGCCGCGGCCAGTACCTGCATGGAGCCGAAGTAGGAGATGCCCACCATGCCCACGTTGCCGTCGCACCAGGGCTGCTCGGCAACCCACTCGATGAAGTCGTACGCGTCCTGGCCCAGGGAAACGCCGCCGGCGTTGTAGTTGCCGATGTGCTCGCCCCCGGACGCGCCGGAGCCGCGAAGGTCGCCGATGACGTGGACGTAGTCCTCCTTGACGATCCGGGCGATGTCACCGGCCTCGATGCAGCCGTCCCACATGGGGCTGGGGCGCCGCTGCGGCGGGGTGGTCAGCGCCAGCGCCTGCAGCTCCTTGCCGTAGGGGCTCAACGCCACCAGTGCAGGGCGCGGCTTGTCGTCGGTGCCCTGGTAGGCGTCTGCGGCGAGTTCGACGCCGTCGCGCATGGGAACCCGGAGGTCCTTGCGGACGGCGATCGTCTCCAGGCCGGCATTCACTAGCTGGAAGTCATCCACGAGTGCTTATCTCCTCATCTTCGGTCAAACGGTCGAACGTGGTGCGGTAGCCGTGCAGTGTGGTGAAGAACGGCGACGGCTCCAGGGCTGGGTCTCCCGTGTAGCCAAGGTCCTCGGCAACGCGTGAGAAGGGCGAATATGGCGAATCCGTGTCCTGCAGCCCGTCGGCGAGGCAGTTGCACGCAGCTTCCTTGACGCGGGACTCGATCTCAAGGCTCCCCTGGAGCGCTTCCCGGGCCTGATCGGCATCGAGCTCCACACCGTACGGTGTGCCGTCCGCGGTCCGGTAGGGATGCCCCAGGTAAAGGTGCCGGGGACTGATCTCGTCGCGGAGGTACTGGAGGCTGGAGCGGTATCCTGCCGGGTCCACAAATCCGGGGAAGCCGTTGGCCGCGCCGTGGACCTGAACGGCGTCCCCGACGAATACGTCGTTTTGCCCGTCGATGACATAGGCCACCGAGCCCGGGGTGTGGCCGGGAATCGAGTGGACGGAGACGGTGACGTCTCCGCCGAGGGAGATGGTTTCACCGCCCCGCACCAGCAGGGTGGGCTCCATCTCGCCGGAGATGACGGCGTTGGTGGCTGCCGTCAGCCTGGCCTCGCCGTCGGGGTCAGCCAGATACTGCGCGCGTCCGGCAAGGTATTCGTCCACGTGGGCCCGGCGTGAGCGGAGCATCGGGGCGTCGGCCTCGTGGATCACCACCTGCGCGCGCCGTCCGGTGAGCTCCCACAGTGCATAGGCGCCGCCGATGTGGTCGATATGTCCGTGGGTCAGGAAGATCCAGCGGACGTCCTCGATCCGGCGGCCGATCGCCTCCAGTGCCGGCACCATGCCTTCGGCGGGTGAGGACGCGATCCCCGTGTCCACGATGGCCGGCTCCGGTGCATCAATGAAGAAGCTGTACAGCCCGAACCGGCCCCACGGGGAGACCAGAGGATGGACGGCGACTGATTCGCTCACTGTCCGGTCCTCGCGTTCAGGAAGCCGGCTGCTTCGCGGAAGGGCCGGTAGAACTCCGGGATCCAGGAGAAGTTCTGGACGAAGCCGTGGTTGGCCCCGGCGTAGCGGCTGACGGTGGCGTCGACTCCGGCGTCCCGCAGGCGCTGGGCGTAGAGCTCGCCTTCGTCCCGCAGGGGGTCGTGCTCGGCCGTGATGATGAGAGCCGGCGGCAAGCCGGTCAGGTCTTCCCGCTTGATGGGGGAGACAAGGGGATCTGCCGGATCCGCGCCGCTGTCGAGGTAGAAGGCGTTAAAGGGCTTGAGTCCCGCAGTTTCGAGTCCATACCCGACGGCGTTCTCCCGCATCGACGGGTACCGGTCCTCATCGAAGTCCAGGTCCACGGACGGGTAGAACAGGATCTGGTGCGTGACGCCGTCGAACCCGTCGTCGTGGGCCCTGGCGGCGACGGCGGCCGCAAAATTGCCGCCGGAGCTGTCGCCCGCGATGGCCAGGTTCTTCCCGTCCCAGCCCAGGGTGCTCCCCTGTTCGGCGGCCCACCGGACTACTGCGTAGCAGTCCTCGAGTCCCGCGGGGAAGGCGGCCTCGGGGGCCAGCCGGTAGCCCACGGAGATGACCTTGAATCCGGTCTCCTTGGCCAGCGACCTCGCAACATGGTCGTGCGTGTCCAGGCTGCCCAGGAAGAACGCGCCGCCGTGGAAGTAGACCAGTACACCGTAGGCATCGGCTTCGGCCGGCGTGTAGATGCGGACAGGCACCGCGCCGGATTTGGTTGCGGCCGTCACATCGTCAACTGAGTGCAGCGGCAGCCGGTCCGCGGGCGGGGCTACGTGTGCTGCTTCGCCCGCCCGCATGGCTGCGGGGTTGAGCGGGAAGCCGTCGGGCGCCGGGATGGTGGCAAGGATCTTGGCGATTTCGGGATGGATCGTCATGGCGTTCAGGCCTTCGCTGCGGCCGCAGGCGTCTGGGACGTGGGCTTCTGGCCGGGGAAGACGTCGTTGACCTCGTCCTCTGACCAGCCCTGGCGGGAGATGCGCTGCAGTTCGTCGGTTACCGGCTTCCGCGTGGCCTGGTAAAGGGCCAGCGCTTCCTTGACGGAATCAGCCTGGGAAAGGGCATCTGCGATGGCGCCGGCGTCCTCGATGGCGGAGTTGGCGCCCTGGCCCTGGTGGTGCAGCATCGAGTGCGCGGCATCGCCCAGGAGCGCGACGGAGTCCGTGTGCCAGGTCTCCACTGGGTCGATGTCGTAGACGGCGCGGATGCTGACGGTGGCCAGGTCCAGGCCGCGGGTCATGTTCACGATCCGCTCATCGAAGCCCTGCACCGTTGCCACCATGTCGTCAATGGTGACCTCGGGTGCCCAGGTGCTGTCGGGGTTCAGTGCCGTGATATCGAAGGAGACCTGGTTGCGGTGGCGAAGGGGCAGCAGATAGACCTTGGTGCCCCGGCCGATGTACATGCGCAGGTTGTCGTCGTTGATCATGCCTTCGGCGTCGTCGAGGGAGATCACGGCGCGGTAGGCGTGTTCGCCGGAGAACACCGGGCCCCTGTCGCTGAACAGCTGCTGGCGGACCACGGACTTGATGCCGTCGGCGCCGATCACCAGGTCAGCCTCGGCCGTGGCGCCGTTGGCGAAGGTCAGGACGGATGTGGCGCCGCGGTCCTCGATGCTTTCCAGTTTGTGGCCGAGGCGCACCATGCCCTCGGGGAGGACGCCCAGGAGCGCTTCGATGAAGTCGCCGCGGTGGATGAGGTAGGTCTGGGTCTCGTCGCCGGAAACAGGCCAGCTGTCCTTCATGATGGGCTGGTCGGTGGCCGTGAGGATCTCAAAGTAGTCGCTGGGGGAGCTGACCTTGGCGATGGCGTCGAAGCTGCCCCACTGGCGGAACCGCTCCATGGTGGCGGGGCGCAGGCCGATGCCGGCACCAACCTCGCGGATCTGGCTGGCCTGTTCGTACACGGTGACGTCCGCGCCGAGCAGGCTCAGGGCCTTGGCCGCGGCGGCGCCGCCGTAGCCTGCGCCGACGATGGCGATCTTGAGGTTCTGGATTTCTGAAGCCTTCATTGGTTCAACTCTTTCTAAAGCGCAGGGCGTGCCCTGGAAGATGTGGTGGCTGTCGCCGGGGTCAGACGCTCAGCTGGTCAGACGCTCAGCCGGTCAGACGCTCAGCGACAGGAAGTCGGCCGGGTTGTCCTCGAGCAGGACTTTCAGGGTGGCGTCGTCGATGCCCGCCGCGCGCATGTCCGGGATCATGTCCTCGAAGATGTAGTTGATGGTGTGGCCCTTGACGCCCGGCCAGCCCAGCGGGCTGCAGTTGGCATCAGCCGAGACCAGGAGCTTGTCCGCGTAGCCCTTGTTGACGAGCTTGACGAAGTGCTCCATGCGTTCGGCGCGCTTGCGGCCCCAGAACGGCGGATCCGGTAGTTCGAGGTCGTAGCCGAAGGTATCGAACCCGATGCGGCCACCCTGCTCGTAGATCCAGTCATGGGGGGTGACGGGAGCGTTCAGGCCGTCGTCGGCGTGGCCGAAGAGCACACGGTCCAGGGGGAGGCCCTCTTCGTTGAAGATGCTCACGGCAGGTTCCGGGTCGATGGCCAGGTGCGTCAGGATCGGGGCGCCGGTGACGACGGCGGCGCGGGCCGCGGCGCGGTAGATGCGCTTATCGAGGTCGGTCATTCGTCCGCCGCGGCTCACTCCGACCTTGATGACGCCGGCCTTGGCGCCGGTGTTGCCGATGCCGACGGTGATCTCGTGGATAAAGACCTTCGCGAGGTAGTCCACGGTGGCGCGGGAGAAGTGCGGAAGGGCGGTGTCGCCGCCGACAAAGCCGGTGCAGGCCACGATGTGCACGCCCGTTTTCCGGGACAGGGACTTGTAGTAGTCCACGTCGCGGCCGTTGCAGATGCCGGTGGCGTCCACGAACGTGCCGCCGCCGTATTCGCGGAATTTGCGCAGCTTCGGCACGGTTTCCTCGTACGCCTGTTCCGGCGTCTTCCACCATTTGGTGTCCAGCTCGGACCCGGGCATGCCGTAGCCGATGTGTTCGTGGACCGCCACGATTTCCAGTTCTTCGGCCGGGATGGTTCCCAGCACGGTGTTGACCTTGGTCATTCGTTCACCTCAGGTTCGAAAGCTTGTGATGTGGGGGGGGGGCTGGTGGATGCTTAGCGCACGGTCAGCAGGTTGCGCGGGTTGTCCTCAAGGATGCGCCGGGCGTCGTCTTCACTCAGGCCGTGGGACCTGAGGAAGGGCACGAACGTGGTCAGGACGTGACTGAACGGCAAGTTGTACTCGGGGAGGCCCTTGGCCACGCCGATCGAGTTGCCCGAGAGGATGATCTTGTCCGCATGGCCGGCCTTGACCAGCTCAAGCACCAGGTCGGCGCGCTCCTGATCGGTGACGTAGTCGGCGTGGTCATTGAGGCCAACGTGGTCGATGCCCACGAACGCCCCGCGGCCAGCCACTTCGATGGCTCCGTTCTTGGCGTCCCGGCGGTCGAGGTCACCAACGAGTACCCGGTCGGCCCCGATCTGCTCGTCCAGGACGATATCCAGGTCGTGCAGGACGTCCGCGCCGAAGCGGATGGAGACCGGCACGCCGGTGTTCTTGGCGGCACGGGCGGAGCCGCGGAACAGGCTTTCTTCGGTGGGAGTCATGCCTGCGCGGTCGGCGATGGTGGCCACGATGCCGGCAGCAGCGCGGCGCTCCACCCGGGGAACCACCATTCCCTCGGTGACCTCCTTGCCGAAGAGCTCGGCGAACTTCTCGGCCGGCCACGGGGTGGGCGGGTTGGTCTGCGGGGTCAGGAAGTAGCCGCCGAGTTCTTCCTCTGGACCGAGGCCCGTCGAGGCAACGATGTGGACGCCGGTTGAGTGGGAGAGTGCCTCGTACAGCTTCAGGTCGCGGCCGTGGAACATGCCGGTGCTGTCCACGATGGTCTTCCCGCCGTGCTCGCGGAACTCCTTGAGCTTTGCGGCGAGGACCTCGAAGATCTCCGCCCGGTCCATGGAGATATCCGGGGCGTACTGCGCGCCGGGGAGTACCGACAGGAGTGCCTCATGAACCGCGACTACGCCCAGTTCTTGGGCCGGAACGGGGCCGAGGACCGTGTTGACGGTTGGCCTCGCCTTGGCATGGAACGCGTCACCGGTGGCGACGGGTGGGGTGTGACTCACGTGGCTTCTCCCTTGAAGGTGGGGTTGCTGAATGCTGGGGTGCCGCGGCGCTTGACTGTAAGGCCGCTCCGTTCGCAATGTAGCCAGCATCACATATTTCTATACATAGTGTCAAGGAAATAGTCGGAGCGTTTGCCTCTGCACAGATCACGGCGTTTATGAAGCCAACGTTCCGTACGTCCTCTTGACATAGTGTAAAGATTAACGCCAGAATGTGGGCAGCGCCACACGTCAATTAGCCACGCGCCGGAGCCATCCGGTTCCTGGCGCATCACATGAGAATCGACCGGAGACAAAGGAGTTTCATCGATGAGTCAGACCCTTAAGGTGTCGAGCCGCGGCTCGGTACGGGCCACCTTCGTGGCCGCCTACAGCGCGGTCACCTTGGCGCAGATCACCAACGCCCTGCCGGGTGCCCTCAGCGGCACGTTTGCGGTGGAATTCCACACCTCGGGTGCCGGGCTGACCTGGATTGCCGGCATGTTCCTGATGGGCATCGTGGTGTTCGAGCTCAGCTGGGGCCTCCTGGGTGACATGTTCGGACGCAAGAAGCTGCTCTATGTCGGCGCCGCAGTCAGTGTTGTCGGCTCCGTGCTCGCCGGGCTGGCGCAGACCACCGAAATGATGATCTTCGCGCAGGCGGTGGGCGGCATCGGGGCGGGCATCCTGTTCCCCATCTCGCTGTCCATGATCGCGGCGATCACCCCGGACCACCGGGCACGGGCCAAGGTCATCGCCACATGGGCCGGCTTCCTGTCCCTCGGTGCGGTGATCTCCCCAGTGCTCGCCGGTTTCACGGCGCAGTTCTTCACCGTGCCGGGCGTGGCTCCGGGCTCCCCGAACGCGTTCAGCGGCTGGCGTGCGGCCTACCTGGTTGCTGCTGCCCTGGCCGTCGCCGTTCTCATCGTCGCGCTGCGGGCGAAGGACTCATCGGCGGCAGACGGGCGGCGCAAGCTTGACCTGCCCGGCCAGATGACGCTCGCGCTCGGCCTCATCGCCGTCCTCTACGCAACGGTGACCGCGGTGGACGCCGGCTTCGGCAGCGCCCAGGTGATTGCCAGCTACGTCGCCGGCGTGATCCTCCTCGTTGCCTTCGTCATCATCGAATCACGCACGGCCGAGCCACTGATTCACCTCTCGCTGTTCAAGAACAGCGCCTACTCCATCACCGGCATTGTGGCGGTCACGGGAATGTTCGCCTTCCTCGCGATCTGCTTCAGCACCAGCGTCGCCGTCAGCGGACTTGCCCTTGCCGAGACCTGGAAAGTCGGCGTGCTGTTTGTCTTCATCCAGGGCCCCGCTTTCGCCTTCATCCCGGTGGTGGGCTGGCTCATCCACCACGTGGCCCCGCGCTGGGTACTCACCGCGGGCTTCGCCCTCATGGCCGTTTCCGGTTTCTGGCTCTCGACCTTCGCCCTCGGCACTCCGGAGGCCTTCGGCGGGACCCCGTGGACGGCCTTCATCCCGCCGCTTCTGGTGCTGGGAATCGGCTTCGCCCTCACCGTCGGCTCCGTCACCGCTGTTGCCATCAACACCGTCCCGCCGAAGGACATTGGAATGGCTTCGGCCACGACGAACCTGCTGCGCGACCTCGGCTTCGCCCTTGGCCCCGTTGTCGGCTCCGCCATCGCCTTTGGTATCGGAGCCACGGCCTTCGCGGGTCCCCTTGCGGGGATCCTCGGCGGGGCCGGCCTGCCTGCAGAGGCCGTCAGCGGGTTGGCGAACGTGCCGCCGCTGGGCTTCCTCTCCGGCTGGGACGGTGTGATCGCCCAGTTCTCCGGCCAGGCAGCAGCCGGCGGCGCACCCGGCTCCGCTGTCGACGGCATGGTCCAGGCACTCAACGCCGCGCAGCCGCAAATCCAAGGCTTGGCGGGTACGTCGCTGGGCCAGGGGTTCCAGGCTGTTTACTTCACCGCGGGTATCGCAGCGATCCTTTCCGCCGTCCTTACCCTCTTCATCTCGGCACGCAGCTCCGCCCCGATGGCCGATGCCATCACCGAGACCACCGAAGAAAACGCCGGGGCTGCTGTCTAGGCAGACGGCCGTCCTTCCACCAAAACTTCACCGAACGATTTTCCAGCCGCAAGGAGAACACCATGACTGCACCCATCCAGTCGGACATCGACATCTGGGATGACGAGATCCTCGTCGACCCCTACTCCACCTATGCCGCGCTTCGCGAGCAGGCCGCGGTGGTCCACCTCCCCAAGAACGACCTCTACGTCCTCACGCGCTATGACGCCATCCGCGATGCACTCGGGGACCCGGAAACGTTCTCGTCCACCAGCATCGGCTTCAACCCCATGGTGAACGAGGCCCTGCAGGGCACCTCCCTTGCCTCCGATCCGCCCGTGCACACGCAGCTCCGTGCCACTCTGTCGCAGAACCTCACTCCCCGGGCACTCCGCGGCCTGAAGGTCGTTATCGACGAAAAGGCTGACAAGCTCGTCGCCGAACTCGCCGGCAGCGGCAGCTTCGAGGCCATCGACTCCCTGGCCCGCGCCTTCCCCATCGAGATCGTTGCCGACCTCATAGGGTTCCAGGGACACGTCAAGGACAACATGCTCCGCTGGGGCCAGGCAGCCATGCAGGTCCTGGGCCCGCTGAACCAGCGCACCCAGGAGAGCTTCCCCATCGCCGGCGAGCTCTATGGCTGGTGCTCGTCGGTTACTGCTGACGACCTCGCCCCCGGCTCCATCGGCCGCGGAATCTTCGACGCCGAGGCCCGGGGCGAGATTCCCGAAGGCACCGCAGGGCACATCATCCACCAGTACCTCGGAGCCGGCGTCGACACCACGATCGCCTCCATCGGAAATATCGTTGCGCTGTTCGGGCGCCACCCGGAGCAGTTTGAGCTGGTCCGGACGAACCCGGAACTGGTTCCGGCAGCCTTCGCCGAGGTGCTGCGCTACTGGGTGCCCATCCACGTCTGGGGCCGCAAGGCAACGCGCGATGTGGAGATCGACGGCGTAACTATTCCCGCAGGCGCCCAGGTGGGCATTCTCTTCGGGGCCGGAAACCGGGACCCGCGGCACTACGAAAATCCCGACACTTTCGACGTGCTGCGCAACCCCGTGGATCATCTGTCCTTCGGCTATGGCCCGCACGGCTGCGCCGGCCAGGGGCTGGCGAGACTTGAAGGCCACGCGATCATCGAGGCCCTTGCCCGCCGGGTTCAGACCCTGACCATCGGCGACGAAGTGAGGGTCCCGAGCAACATGACGCGGAGCATCGAGAAGCTCGAGGTCACCAAGGTGGTGGCAGCATGAGGATCGAATTGGACCGGCCGCGCTGCGAGGGGCACGGACTCTGTGAGGAAGCCGCGCCAAAGCTGATGCACCTGGATGACGACGGCGAACTGGTGATCGATGTCCCGAACGTGGACGGGGCAGAGCTTGAGGCCGCGAACGCCGCGGTCAGAATTTGCCCGGTCGCCGCACTGCGATTGGCCGCGGCATGACGATGCGCCGGATTGTGGTGGTGGGCAACGGGGTCGCCGGACTCACGGCGTGCGACTCGCTGCGCTCCGCCGGCTTCGACGGTGAGCTGACGGTGGTGGGCGCTGAGCGCCACCATCCCTACAGCCGCCCCGCCTTGTCGAAGGCACTGCTTCACGGCGAGGACAACCTGCAGGCCCACGAGCTGCCCCAGCCCACCCACGAAGCCACCGAGCTCCTCGGCGTCAGCGCCACGGGCCTTGACGCCGACGCCCGGCTGGTTCACCTGGACGGGGGTGGTGACCTGCCGTATGACGGCCTGGTCATCGCCTCCGGCTCCCGGGCCAGGCGCCTCACTGCGGGACCGCAAGAGGAAGGTTCAGGCGGCCCTCTCCGGGAGCTCACGCTGCGCACCATCGAGGACGCGGTCCGCCTCAAGGAACTTGTCGCAGCCCGCCCTTCGGTGATCGTCATCGGCGGCGGCCCCCTGGGCATGGAGGTCGCCTCCGGGTGCCTCCACATGGGCTGCGAGGTCACCCTCGTCTCCGATGTCACACCACTGTCCCGTCAGCTTGGCGGTCATCTGGCCGGCATCTTCACGTCGGCCGCCATTCAGCGCGGGCTGAAAGTGGTTGGTGGAGGCAGGGCCCGCATCGCGGGTTCCGACGGCGGGCGGCGGGTTGTCCTGGCCGACGGCACCGAGCTCGAAGCGGACCTCGTGGTCACCGCCATCGGCGACGAGCCGAACATCGAGTGGCTGGCCGGTTCGGGACTCCTCAACAACGGGTCGCTGCGCGTGGATTCACGCGGGCGGCTCCGGCCGGACATCGTGGCTGCGGGAGACGTGGCGTTCTTCCCCACTGTCCGCGGCGTGCAGCGCATCCCGCTGTGGACGAGCGCCATCGACCAGGCCAAGGCGGCCGCCGTTGGACTCCTCCAAGGCGACGCCGCACCCGAGTTCACCTTCCAGCCCTACTTTTGGACGGAGGGCTTCGGCCTTTCGCTCAAAGCGGTGGGGTTCACCCCGGTCACCGGCCCGCCAGGTTACTGCGAGACGGGCGACGGTACTGACTCGACGTTGCTGCGCTGGGAGCACCAGGACGGTTCCGGCACTGCCGCTGCGATCAACTATCGGATCCCCATCCCCAAACTGCGCCGGCTGGCCAACGCCGGCCCGGGAGTCCTCCAGCGGACCGTGCCGGCGGGCGTCTGATGTGTCCCACGCGCTTTTCGATGTGGCCCGTTAGGTCCGTCTCCGGATACGGCTTCGC
The DNA here is from genome assembly GCF_056680215.1 of Arthrobacter sp. BF1. Classification (NCBI taxonomy): domain Bacteria; kingdom Bacillati; phylum Actinomycetota; class Actinomycetes; order Micrococcales; family Micrococcaceae; genus Arthrobacter; species Arthrobacter sp. BF1. Next base: position 3,592,316 of record NZ_CM155271.1, on the reverse strand, counting down.
TGCGTGCGTTCGGCCGGCACGCCCCACCGATAGGATGGACTCATGTCGTCGCTGCGAGAAGCCCAGAAACAGCTGACCCGCGACGTCATCGTCGAACGGGCCCTTGGGCTGTTCACCGAAAAGGGCTACGCCGCCACCACCATCGATGAAGTTGCCGCGGCAGCCGGCACCACCCGGGCAACCTTCTACGCCTATTACCCTTCGCGGGCTGATCTGATGCGCGACTTCATGGCGCGCGTCAACGCCGTGCTGGAGCGCGCAGACGCCCCCGAACAGGGGTCCACCGCTGTCGAACTGGTGGACGTCGTGCGTGCGGGTGAACTGTCAGGCATCCTTGCCTGGCTCGAGTCACGCGCGGCGCTGTGGCCGGTCTTCCGCCCCTACCTTGACGTGCTCGATGAAGCCGCAGCCGTCGATCGTGAGGTGCGGGCCATGCTCGAGGGATGGCACGAAGAGGTCATCTCCGACCTCGTTCGGGGCATGGAGTTGGCTGGCCGCTTCCCGGAAGAGACGCGCCACATCCGGGGAACGCTCGCCTTCACCTCGCTGGACTACGTAGCCACGCTGTGGACGCGCCGTAAGTTTGAACCAAACCGCGAACGTGCACTCGAGGTCCTGGCGGACAGCTGGCACCACCTGCTTTGCGATGAAGGCTGACGCTAGGCGAAGCTGTCTTCCTTGGCCGGACCGCCGGCACGAGGGGAAGGTTCGACGGCGGGATCCGCCACTGCAGCGGACCTTGCGGGCGTCCGGTGGCCCAGCGGGTTGAAGTGGCCGGCGAAGATGTCACCGAAGGAGTAGGCTGTCTCGGCGTGCTCGGACACGTCCACGCCCGCAGTTTCGGCCTCATGGCTCACCCGGAAGCCAATGAACCGGTTGATGGCCCGGCCGATTATCAGGGTGACGACGCCGGACAGCAGGACGGTGACCATAACAGCGGCGGACTGAGCCACCAGCTGCTGGAAGCCGCCGCCGTAGAAGAGGCCGCCGCCTTCGCCGTCGACCGGGAGGGCGATAAGGCCTAGGGCCAGCGTGCCGATCAGGCCTGCGCCGAGGTGGACACCCACCACGTCCAGGGAATCGTCCAGGCCGAAACGGTATTTCAGGTCAACAAACACGCAGCATGCTGCCCCGGCCACCAGGCCCAGGCCGATTGCGGCCACTGGGCTGATGTTGGCGCAGGAGGGGGTGATGGCCACCAGGCCGGCGACCACGCCGGACGCTGCCCCCAGCGACGTGGGGTGCCCGTGGCGGACCTTCTCTGCGAGCAGCCAGCTGAGCATTGCCGCGGCCGGAGCAACCAGGGTGTTCACCCAGATCAGGCCGGCCTGCTCGGCCGTGGTGGCGGCGCCGCCGTTGAACCCGAACCAGCCGAACCAGAGGATGGCCGCACCGAGCATGATGAAGGGGACATTGTGCGGGCGGTGGCTGGGGTCCTTCGCAAAACCATGGCGCTGCCCTACCACCAGGGCCAGGACCAGGGCCGCCGTTCCGGAGCTGATTTCCACTACGGCGCCGCCGGCGAAGTCGATCACCTGGCCGAAGACCGCGGTCATGGCGCCGCCTGCGCTCATGAGGCCGCCGCCCCAGACCATGTAGGCGAGCGGGCAGTAAACCAGCGTGACCCAGACCGGCACAAACACGGCCCAGGCGCTGAACTTGGCGCGGTCCGCAATGGCGCCGCTGATCAGTGCCACAGTGATGATCGCGAACGTGGCACTGAAACCGGCTTTGATCAGATCGGGGGAGCCCAGGAGGCTCTGCAGGCCGAAGTTGGCGAACGGGTTGCCGAAAATGCCCAGGAAGCCCTCACCCGTGGTCATGGAATAACCCCACAGGACCCAGACGACGCCTACGATTCCGGCGGAGATGAAGCTCATCATGATCATGTTGAGGGCGGCCTTGGCCCGGGTCATGCCGCCGTAGAAGAGCCCCAGCCCAGGGGTCATGAGCAGCGCCATTGCCGCCGCGATCATTAGCCAGACGTGTTGCGCAGTGAGATGCACCGGCGTCCCTTTCCATTGATCCAGATCTCCGGAACTTCTGCCCGGGCAATCCCCCTGATCAATCGTCGTGGTGCCGTGTTTCGTTCTGTACCGCAGCACGTTGCGTGCTTGTTACGTAACGGGCCGTTGCGTGAAAACCGCGTAACCGGCATGTTTCGCGCAGGTTAAATGGGTGGCCGCCGGAGGTGAAAGGCAAGGGTGAAGAGGCGGAGCGCCGTCCCACATTTCCTGAACGTCAACGGCTGCTCACCGCCCCCGGCTACTGCTTGTAACCTTCCACTTCGCTGACTGAGCGGGTGGACGCCTCGTCCGGATTGTCGCCGGACTCCAGCTTGGCGCGGCGCTGCCGCAGCAAATCCCAGCACTGGTCCAGGCTCTCTTCCACCTGCCGCAGCCGCGTCCCGTCCGGTGCTTTGCCAGTGCCGGACGCTTCGCGGAGTTCGTGCTCTTCCGCGACGAGTGCCTCAATGCGGCCCAAAATATCCTGATCGTTCATGGCTTCTCCTTGGCTCAGGGGCGGGTCCCCTCAGGCTAATGAGTCCCGCTGGAAGGCACCAGCGATATTTTCGGGAGCCCAACCACCGGTAGCATCATTTCCATGCCCACCGTGCTCGAAATGGCAGGTCCCATCCTGGAGATCCTGACCTGGTTGTGCCTGCCTGCCGGGCTTGGCCTGCTCTTTTACTCCGGCATCCTGCGCCGTTTTGTGCACCCGTGGTCTGTGGCTGAAGCCGTGGTCTACGCGGACGAGAGCGGCACCGGGTTCCGCTGGTTCGACCGCAAGTTCCAGGTCCACCACGCGCCGATGTCGCCTTATGACATCAGGGAGCTGGCAGTCGGTGACACCCTGCCGATCTACTACCACCCCAAGCGCCCCACCCAGTGGCAGACCGCAGCGCCCGAGGATGTGGGGAGGACCGCCGTCGTGCTTGGCCGCGTGCTCACCGGAATCGGCGCCGCGGCGCTCATCGTTGGGTTCTTCCTCCCGATGTTCCGGACGTCTTAGCGGAAGGGCCGCCGGGCTCTGGTCTTAACCACTGCCATGGCTTAGCGTGATGCCCATGGCTGCCGGACCCAACGCGGGGTTAGACGGACCCGCATCTGATGCAATGCTCAAGCTGGGCCGTTTCTTCACGAAATGGGACCAGACCGACGACGGCAGGGCGGTGTTCCGGGAGGGCGGCCGCCAGGGCGATATCTTCTACCGGGACCGGTGGAGCCACGACAAAGTGGTCCGGTCCACGCACGGGGTGAACTGCACCGGCTCCTGCTCCTGGAAGGTGTACGTTAAGGACGGCATCATCACGTGGGAATCCCAGCAAACGGATTACCCCTCGGTGGGCCCCGATAGTCCTGAATATGAACCTAGAGGCTGCCCCCGAGGGGCAGCTTTTTCTTGGTACACGTACTCACCCACGCGGGTCCGTTTCCCGTATGCCCGCGGCGTCCTGGTGGAGATGTACCGGGAGGCGAAAGCCCGGCTCGGCGACCCGGTGCTGGCTTTCGCGGAGATCGCGGCGGACCCGGAGCGCCGCCGCCGCTACCAGCAGGCCCGCGGCAAGGGCGGTTTGGTGCGGGTCTCCTGGCAGGAGGCGATCGAGATCGCCGCCGCGGCCCATGTGAACACGATCAAGACCTACGGGCCGGACCGGTGCGCCGGCTTCTCGCCGATTCCCGCGATGTCCATGGTCTCTCACGCGGTGGGAACCCGGTTCATCCAGCTCATCGGCGGGGTGATGACCTCCTTCTACGACTGGTACGCGGACCTGCCCGTGGCCAGCCCGCAGGTCTTCGGCGACCAGACTGACGTCCCGGAATCGGGCGACTGGTGGGACGCGCGCTACCTCATGATGTGGGGCTCCAACGTCCCGGTCACGCGGACCCCGGACGCGCACTGGATGGCAGAGGTCCGCTACCGTGGCACCAAGGTGGTCACCGTCAGCCCGGACTACGCGGACAACACCAAGTTCGCCGACGAATGGCTCCCTGCCCAGGCAGGAACGGACGCCGCGCTCGCCATGGCCATGGGCCACGTGATGCTCAAGGAATTCTTCGTGGACCGCGAGGTCCCGTTTTTCACCGATTACGTCCGCCAGTACACGGACCTGCCGTTCCTTGTTCGGCTGGTAAGGAACGACGACGGCGCGCTGACGCCGTCGAAATTCCTCACCGCGGCGGATCTCCCGGGGGAGTCCGGGGCTGAGGACGCGGCGTTCCGCACCGTGCTGTTCGACAAAAAAACGGGGCGTCCCGCCGTTCCGAACGGCTCCATGGGGTTCCGATATTCCGGCAGCGGCGAAGGCAAATGGAACCTTGACCTCGAGGGGATCGACCCTGCCCTGTCCCTGCGGGAAGTGTCCGGCGAGAGCGCCGAAATCCTGCTTCCGTGCTTCGAGCAGGCGGACGGCACCGGTAGCGTGTTGCGGCGCGGGGTACCCGTTCTTGAAGTCGAGGGCCAGCTGGTCACCACCGTTTTTGACCTGATGCTGGCCCAGTACGGTGTGGGCCGGGAGGGCCTGCCGGGGGAGTGGGCGGCTGGCTACGAGGATGCGTCCACGCCGTACACCCCGGCCTGGCAGGAGGAGATCACCAGTGTTCCGGCGCAGGCCTGCATCCGCGTGGCCCGTGAGTTCGCCCGGAATGCCGAAGAGTCCAAGGGCCGCTCCATGATCATCATGGGCGCGGGAATCTGCCAGTGGTTCCACGGTGACACCACCTACCGGGCCGTGCTGGCGCTGGTGATGCTGACCGGCTGCATGGGCCGCAACGGCGGGGGCTGGGCGCACTACGTGGGGCAGGAGAAGACCCGGCCGGTCACCGGCTGGCTGTCGCTGGCCAACGCGCTGGACTGGGCCCGGCCGCCGCGCACCATGATCGGCACCGGTTACTGGTACATGCATACGGACCAGTGGCGCCAGGACGGCTACTCCGCGGATGCCCTGAAATCCCCCCTCTCCACGGGCGCGCTGGACGGCATGCACACTGCGGACGCCATGGCGCAGTCCGCGAGGCTCGGCTGGATGCCGTTTTATCCCCAGTTCGACCGCAACCCGCTGGACCTCGCGGACGAGGCGGAGGCCGCCGTCGCCGCCGGTTCCGCGAAGGACACCCCCAGCTACATCGCCGACGCGCTCAAGAACCGCACCCTGAACCCGGCCATCGACGACGTCGACGCCCCCGAGAACTGGCCCCGGACCCTGGTGCTCTGGCGCTCCAACCTGTTCGGTTCCTCGGCGAAGGGCAACGAATACTTCCTGCGCAACCTGCTGGGCACCCATAACAACGTCCTGGGCAAGGACCACGCCGAAGGGCTCAAGCCCAAGGATGTGAAGTGGCATGAGCAGGCCCCGGAAGGAAAACTGGACCTGCTGGTCTCCGCCGACTTCCGGATGACCTCCACGACGCTCCTGTCCGACGTCGTGTTCCCCGCAGCCACCTGGTACGAAAAGCACGACCTCTCCTCCACAGACATGCACCCGTTTGTGCACGCCTTCAGCCCGGCGATCGACCCGCCGTGGGAGACCAAAACAGACTTCGACACCTTTCACCTGCTGGCCCGCGAGTTCTCCCGGCTGGCCAAGACCCACCTGGGCGTCCGCCGCGACCTGGTCAGCGTTCCGCTGCAGCACGACACGCCGGGGCAGCTGGCCCAGCCCGGCGGGATCGTGCGCGACTGGCGGGAGACGGACATCCCGGCCGTTCCCGGACAGAACATGCCGGTCTTTTCCGTGGTGGAGCGGGACTATACGGCCATCGCGGACAAGCTTGCCGCCGTCGGACCGCTGGCCGACAAACTGGGCTTCACGGTCAAGAACGTCACGTACAAACTTGCCGGACCCCTGGACCGGCTCAGCCGCTCCAACGGGGTGATGCTCGGCGGCGCCGCGGACGGCCGGCCGGCGATCGACACCGACGCGAAAATGGCCGAAGCCATCCTGGCGTTCTCCGGCACCACCAACGGCGCGCTGTCGGTCCAGGGCTTCAAGGACCTGGAGGTCCGCACCGGCCGCAAACTGGTGGACCTGGCCGAGGGGTCCGAGGAAAAGTTCATCACGTTCGCCCAGACCCAGGCGGGCCCGGTGCCGGTGATCACCTCACCGGAATGGTCCGGCTCTGAAACCGGCGGCCGCCGCTATGCACCGTTCACCATCAACATCGAACGGCTCAAGCCCTTCCACACCCTGACCGGACGGATGCACTTCTTCCTCGACCACGACTGGATGACGGATATCGGCGAGGGGCTGCCCATTTACCGGCCGCCGCTGGACATGCACCGGCTCTTCGGCGAGCCCAAACTTGGCGCGAACGGGCAGCTTGAGGTGGTGGTCCGGTACCTGACACCGCACTCCAAGTGGTCCATCCACTCCGAATACCAGGACAACCTGCTGATGCTCTCGCTGTCCCGCGGCGGGCCGACGGTCTGGATGAGTCCCGCCGATGCCGAGTCCATCAAGGTCAGGGACAACGACTGGGTGGAATGCCTGAACATCAATGGCGTCCTGGTGGCCCGGGCAATCGTGAGCCACCGGATGCCGGCAGGGGTGGTGTACGTCCACCACGCCCAGGAGCGCACCATCGACGTGCCGAAGTCCGAGGCAACGGGCCGGCGCGGCGGCATCCACAACTCCGTCACCCGGCTGCTGGTCAAACCCTCGCACCTGATTGGCGGCTATGCCCAACTGGCCTACGCGTTCAACTACCTTGGCCCCACCGGGAACCAGCGCGACATGGTTGCCACCGTCCGCCGTCGTTCCCAGGAGGTGCAGTACTGATGCGTGTTATGGCTCAAATGGGCATGGTCATGAACCTGGACAAATGCATCGGCTGCCACACGTGTTCGGTGACCTGCAAGCAGGCCTGGACCAACCGTGCCGGCACCGAATACGTCTGGTTCAACAACGTGGAGACCCGTCCGGGACAGGGCTATCCCCGCCGGTACGAGGACCAGGAGAAGTGGCATGGCGGCTGGGAGGTGAACAAGCGCGGCAAGCTGGTCCTGAAAGCCGGCGGCCGGGTCAAGAAACTCTTCGGGATCTTCGCCAGCCCCGTCCAGCCCGAGCTCAAGGATTACTACGAGCCGTGGACCTACGACTACAAAACGCTCATCGACGCGCCGTTGGGGGATGACTTTCCGGTTGCCCGGCCAAAGTCCCTGATCACGGGGGAGGACACCAAGATCACCTGGTCCGCGAACTGGGACGATGACCTCGGCGGTTCCACTGAGCATGGCCATTTGGATCCGATCGTGGAGAAGGTGCGGCGCGAATCCGAGGACAAGATCAAGTTCGCCTATGAGCAGACGTTTATGTTCTACCTGCCGCGGATCTGCGAGCACTGCCTGAACCCGTCCTGCATGGCGTCCTGTCCGTCCGGTGCGATCTACAAGCGGGTGGAGGACGGGATTGTGCTGGTGGACCAGGACAAGTGCCGGGGCTGGCGGCAGTGCGTCACCGGCTGCCCGTACAAGAAGATCTACTTCAACCACAAGACCGGCAAGGCCGAGAAGTGCACCTTCTGCTACCCGCGCGTCGAAGTGGGACTGCCGACGGTCTGCTCGGAGACCTGCGTGGGCCGGCTGCGGTACCTGGGGCTGTTTTTGTACGACGCCGACGCCGTCACGGCAGCCGCGTCGGTCACCGACCCGAAGGAACTCTACGACGCCCAGATGGACGTGCTGCTGGACCCGAACGACCCCGCCGTCCAGGCCGAAGCCCGCGCCCAGAACATCCCGGAGGACTGGATCGACGCCGCCCGGCGGTCCCCGGTCTACGCCCTCGCCAAGGTCTACAAGGTGGCCCTGCCGCTGCACCCCGAATACCGGACCATGCCCATGGTCTGGTACGTCCCGCCGCTCTCACCGGTGGTGGACCTGCTGCGGGACCAGGGGCACGACGGCGAGGATCACGGCAACCTCTTTGGCGCCATCGACGCGCTGCGCATCCCGGTTGAATACCTCGCCGAACTGTTCACGGCGGGCGATGCAGACCGGGTCACCACCGTGCTGAAGAAACTTGCCGCCATGCGTTCCTTTATGCGCGGCATCAGCCTGGGCAACGATCCGGACGACTCCATCCCCGAGGCCGTGGGGATGGACAGCCAGACCATGTACGAGATGTACCGGCTCATGGCCATCGCCAAATACGACGAACGCTACGTGATTCCCAAGGCCCATGTGGAACAGGCGCATGACCTCGAAGAGATGGGCTGTTCACTGGATTTCGACGGCGGACCGGGCATGCAGGACTCCTCCCCGTTCGGCGAGGCAAGCGGCAGGCCCGTCCCGGTGGCGGTGGAAACGTTCCATGCCCTCCGGGACCGGCAGACCACGGACGAGATGGGGTCCGGCCCCGGGCTCAGCGGCCGGGTCAACCTGCTGAACTGGGACGGGCGCGGGGCGCCGCCCGGGCTTTTCCCGGGACGGTCGCGCCCGGAGCCAGGTTCTTCGGCGCCCAGCACCTCGGCGGACGGGGAACAGCCGTGAGCCGGCGCCAACAGGTCCTCTACCTGGCTGCCGCCTGGTGTCTGTCGTACCCGGATGAGGATCTGATTGCCAAGGTCCCGCTGATCAGGGCCGCGCTGGCTGAGTTTCCCGGTGCGGTCCAGGACTTCGACGGTGTCCTGGACCTGCTCGAATCCTCGGAGCCCATGGAAATCCAGGCTCATTACGTGCGCGAGTTCGACCTGGGCCGGCGCCACGCGCTGCACCTGAGCTACTGGACCGACGGCGATACCAGGCGCCGCGGTGAAGTCCTGGGCAACTTCAAGAAGGTCTACCGGCAAAGCGACATCCTGGTGGACACCCACGGCGAACTGCCGGATTACCTGCCCATGGTCCTCGAATACGCCGCCCGGGTGGACCTTGCGGCGGGCCGTGACCTGCTGATCCGGTACCGGGCCAGCCTTGAGATGCTCCGCTTCGGCCTGCTGCGCGATGAGTTGCCGCATGCCCGCATCCTGCAGGCCATCTGCGCCACGCTGCCCGGGAAATCGCCGGCCGATGAGCAGGCTGTCATGCGGATGGCCGGCTACGGGCCGCCCACCGAAGCCGTGGGGCTGGACCCCTACGATCCTCGCCTGCTGCCCGTGAAAGGGACCTGACCATGCCGTTCGAGACCGGGCCCGGAGCCGCCGTCGAACTCACCGCCCTGGACATCGTCCTCTGGGGCGTCCTGCCGTACGTCATGGTGGTGGTGCTGGTGGGCGGCAGTATTTGGCGGTACAAGTACGACCAGTTCGGCTGGACCACCAGGTCCTCCCAGCTGTACGAGTCCCGGCTGCTGAGGATCGCGTCCCCGCTGTTCCACTTCGGTTTGCTGGCGGTCATCGCCGGCCACTTTTTCGGCCTGGTCATCCCGATGGCCTGGACGCAGGCCGTGGGCATGAGCCAGGAGTTCTACCATTTCAACGCCCTGCTGGTGGGAGGCATTGCGGGGGTGGGAACCCTGGGCGGCATTCTGCTGCTGATTTACCGCCGCCGCACCACCGGCCCGGTTTTTATGGCCACCACCACGAACGACAAGGGCATGTACGTGGTGCTTACGGCGGCCATCCTGTTCGGTTTGTGGACCACGCTGGCCAGCGTCTTTGAGGGCGAGCACGGGCACAACTACCGCGAAACAGTGGCCCCGTGGTTCCGCTCGCTGTTCATCTTCCAGCCGGACATTGCGGCGATGGCGTCAGCGCCGTTCTCCTTCCATCTGCACACACTGGTGGGCATGGCGTTGTTCGTAATCTGGCCCTTCACCCGGCTGGTCCACGCCTTCACCGCGCCGCTGCACTACCTTTTCCGGCCCTACATCGTCTACCGCTCCCGTGACCGGGACCGCGTCAACGCAAAGCGGAAGGAAACAGCCGGAACCTCGGCTGCACGCACCACCGGGACCGCGGCACGCCGCGGATGGTCCGCCGTCGGAACCCGCGACAGGGACACCCGGAACCGCTAGCGAAAGCCAGTCCCAAAAGTAGAGGAAAGAGGCACGCCGTGGCCGGATCCGCCGCTTCAGCGCCAGCCGATTCAGCCCGGCCGGCACCGGCCGGCCGCACGCTCAATCTCTTGCTCGCAACCTCCGCTTCGGTGGTGGGGTTCTGGGCGTGGAACTCGGTGGCAACACTGGGTTCGTTCTATACGCAGAACCTTCACCTCAACCCGGCGGCCACAGGGGTGCTGGTGGCCATGCCGGTGTTTGTCGGCTCGCTCGGCAGGATCGTCGTGGGCACCCTGACGGACAGGTACGGCGGCCGGGCCATGTTCACCTTTGTGCTGCTCGCCTCCATCCTGCCGATCCTGCTGGTCTCTGTCGGCGGACTTCTCAGCTCGTTCGCGCTGGTGCTCGGCGCCGGCCTGGTGCTCGGCGTTGCGGGTACTGTCTTCGCCGTCGGGATTCCCTTCGTCAGCGCCTGGTACGAGCCCTCCCGGCGGGGCTTCGCCACCGGCGTGTTCGGTGCCGGGATGGGTGGCACGGCACTGGCGGCCTTCCTGAATCCGCGTCTGGTTGCCAGCATCGGATATTTCCCCACGCACCTGCTGATCGCCGCGGTCCTGGCGGCAATGGCCACCCTGGTGTGGTTCCTGATGAAGGAGTCTCCGGGCTGGACCCGCAACAATGCCCCGGTGCTGCCCAAGCTCCTTGATGCCGCTAAAACACCGGTCACGTGGAAGATGTGCTTCCTCTACGCCGTGGTCTTCGGCGGCTTCGTTTCCTTCGCCACGTACCTGCCCACCTACCTGCGGGACGTGTACAGCTTTGATCCCAGCGGCGCCGGGGCCCGCACGGCGGGCTTCGCCCTGGCGGCAGTGCTGGCACGGCCGATAGGCGGCGTCCTCGCCGACAAATTCGGCTCCAAATCCGTGGTGCTCGCGTCCCTGGCAGGCGTGGCGGTGCTCGGCTGGGTGGTGAACCTCCAGCCCGACGGCGAGGTCCCCGCCGGCCTGACCTTCGTGGCCATGGCGGCCGCGCTGGGGTTGGGAACCGGGGGAGTGTTCGCGTGGGTGGGCGTACTCGCTCCTCCGGGCAAGGTGGGCAGCATCAGCGGCGTTGTCAGTGCCGCCGGGGGCCTGGGCGGCTACTTCCCGCCCCTCGTGATGGGCGCAACGTACGACGCCGCGACGCGCAGCTACTCAATCGGACTGCTGCTGCTGGTTGCTACCGCCCTGCTTGCCTTTGCCTTCACCGTCCTGGTGTTGCGTGGTCCCTCGAAAACTGTGCAGGCCGCGAAGGCCTGACCCGGGGCTGACCGTTTACCCGGCCAGTACCACGGCGATCCCGAGGACGCCCAGCGCAACCCCCGCAAAGGCGGTCCAGAGCACCGCGGGGGCATCGGCGTCGGCCCGGTTGTGCACGATTCCATGGGAGCTCGCCAAATACCGCCGCCGCTGGGTGAAGTAGATGGCGGCCGCCGCGGCGGTAGACACCGCGAACAGCAGCAGGATGGGCAATCCGTGGTGGGGGAGCCAGCGCAGGAAAATGGCGCTGACCGTCACCAGTGCCAGCATGGTCCGGCCCCAGGCCAGCGTGGTCCGTTCGGGCTGGAGCCCGGGATCGCCGTGCGGCGCCGGGTCCGGCACCATGGTGCGGGCCATAACGCTAACGCCAGAGGATAAAGACGAGGACGACGGCGGCAGCCAGCGCCCCGGCGCCGGCCAGCAGCGGAACGATGAGCGGCAGCGGGAGCGGAGTTTTGTTGCGCATGCTCCGCTCCACGCGGAGCCAGCGCCCTGCGGCGCCGGCGCTCAGCAGCATGCCAAGGAGCAGAAGCAGCACGGCGAGACTCTTGCGAACGGGCTCAAGGAAGAGGTCCGACGTGAAGGCCTCGATGGCGATGCCGCCGGCCAGGAGCGCCAGCGCGGTGCGGATCCAGGCGAGGAAGGTTCGTTCGTTGGCGAGGGTGAAGCGCGGATCGGGTTCGGTGCCGCCCGGCAGCAGCCGTTCGGCTATCCGTCCGCGCGAGGGCGGGGGAGGCGGCGACGGCGGCACGGGACCGCGGGGCGGTGGCTGGTTGCTGGACACGGGGTCAGTTTAGCCGCCGGGAATGCGGTTGCTGTGGCCGGGTCAGCCCGCGTTCCTGGGGGCGAACATGATCACGGCCACGCCCACCAGGCAGATCACGGAACCCGCAACGTCCCACCGGTCGGGCCGGAAGTCGTCAAAGATCATCCCCCAGGCCAGCGAGCCGGCCACGAACACGCCACCGTAGGCGGCCAGGATCCTGCCGAAATGGGCGTCCGGCTGCAGGGTGGCAACAAAACCGTAGACGCCCAGGGCAATCACGCCGAGCCCCGCCCACCACCAGTCCTTGCCCTCGCGGACAGCCTGCCACACAAGCCAGGCGCCGCCGATTTCGGCCATCGCGGCCAGCACGAAAAGCACAGCCGTTTTAGCGATCGACACCGCTTCAGCAGGAATATTCACAGGTTCATCATGCCAGCCGGGAATGCAGCCGCTGCCGGGGGGGGGGGGGGTAGGCCAAACATGCTGCGTATCGGATTCCTCTCCTTCGGTCACTGGGGCCCGGCCAAGGTTCACGGACCAGAACTGCGGGCGAGGCCCTGCTTCAGGGCATTGAGCTTGCGGTCGCCGCGGAGGAACTCGGCATCGACGGCGCCTTCTTCCGGGTGCACCACTTCGCCCGTCAGCAGGCCTCCCCGTTTCCGCTGCTGGCTGCCATCGCCGCCCGGACCAGCCGGATAGAGATCGGCACCGGCGTCATCGACATGCGGTATGAAAATCCGCTCTACATGGCCGAAGAAGCCGCTGCCACGGACCTGATCAGCGGCGGCAGGCTGCAGCTGGGCATCAGGGGCGGCTCACCCGAGCCCGCCCGGAACGGCGCGCAGGCCTTCGGCTACCGCCCGGAGGCGGGGGAAACGGATGCGGACATGGCCCGCCGGCATACAGCCCAATTCCGGCAGGCCATCAGCGGGGCCGGCGTGGCCGAAGCGGATCCGCGTTACGCCGGCGGCGCCGTCGGCCTTTTGCCGGTCCGGCCGCAGTCGCCGGGCCTGGCCGAGCGCATCTGGTGGGGTGCCGGCAGCCGTCAAACCGCGGTCTGGGCCGCGGGCCTGGGCATGAACCTGATGAGCTCCACCCTGCTCACGGAGGACACCGGTGTGCCGTTCGACCAGCTCCAGGCCGAGCAGATCCGGCTCTTCCGCGACGCCTGGGCGGCGGCAGGGCACGGCCACCAGCCGCGCGCGTCCGTCAGCCGGAGCGTCCTGCCCATCGTGGACGAAGAGGGACAGCCGTTACTTTGCCGGCAGCGCACTGCGGGACAGCCGGGACCAGGTGGGAGTGATCGACGGCCTGATGGCACGCTTCGGCAAGACGTACGCGGGCGCCCCGGACGTCCTGGCTGAGCAGTTGGCGGCCGACGCCGCCGTCCAATCAGTAATTCCGCTGGGTGATCAGCCCGGAAGGGATATCCTGAGGGGGTACGGGCCCTTGCGGCCCGGCTATTCCCCGGGGCCTAGAGAGGGTCATAATGTCCGAGAAGCTCCACCTGAAGCCGGAAGACGAGTTTCCGGATGATCTTTCCACCATCCCGGACCGGGAGCTGCAGGTTCTGGACAGCCAGGTTCAGCGTCAACTGGACTACGAGTACGTGGCCGAGGGCGGACCGAACCCGGAGACGGAGTTCCGGCACGAGGACCTGGACGAGGAATTCCAAGACCGCGACGACCGCTGAAACCGTCCCCTGTCGCGGGGCTTGCCCGTCCCGGTGACTGCAGTGGAAATCGGTCAGCATCCTTACTAATATTCTTCCGGAACCATCAACGAGCTGCAGCCGTTAGGCTGGTAACGGGCTTGGGGGATCTAACGGCCCTCTACTACAGCATGGCTGCGCAACGGTCAGGAGAGAGAAATATGGCTCGCGCCGCTAAAGGTGTAACTGCATGATCCGGCTACGTCAACTGGCCCAGGCGGCCTCAGTCTTGACGACGCCCCTTTCGCCGGAAGATGTCCTGGCGTTGTTCAACCCTGTCTTTTCCGCGCGCCAGCTGCGCGGCGTGGTGACCCGGGTGGTCCAGGAAACAGCGCAGTCGGCCACCATTTTTTTCCGACCCGGCCGCGGTTGGCATTCCCACCTGGCCGGCCAATGGGCGCGCATCGGCGTTGAACTCGACGGCGTTCGCCATTGGCGTTCCTACTCCCTCAGCGCGCCCGCGGGGAAAGACCCCGCTATTACCGTCACCGACGTGGGCGCCGTTTCCGGCACCCTGGTGCGCACCACCAAACCCGGTGACGTCCTGTTCCTCGCCCCTCCGCAGGGTGATTTCATCCTCCCGGAGCACCCGCGGCCGCTGCTGATGGTCACCGCGGGAAGCGGCATTACTCCGGTGATGTCCATGATCCGCACACTGGTCCCGCGCCGCCCGGATGCCGACGTCGTGCTGGTGCACTCGGCCCGCACCCCCGGGGAGAGCCTTTTCCACGAGGAACTTGCCGAACTGGCTGACCAGTTTCCGAACTTCCGCCTTGCCCACTGGTACACGGGCGAGCAGGGCCGGATGGACCTGACCACCACGGCAGAACTGGACCGGATCTGCCCGGACTGGAAGGAACGCGCCGCCTACGCCTGCGGCCCGGACAGTTTCCTGGACGACGCCGAGGCGCTGTGGAAGCAGGCCGCTCTGACCACCGCTGCCCCCGGTTCGGACGTCGCAATCGCCGGTGACCCCGGCAACCTGATGATCGAACGCTTCAACACCACCTTTGCCGGGGGTGTGGGGCACAACGGCGGCCTGGTCACCTTTGAGGCGTCGGACCGGGAGGTCGATGCCGACGGCGACACCCCGCTGCTGGATGTGGGCGAGGACGCCGGCGTGCTGATGCCCAGCGGCTGCAGGATGGGGATCTGCCACAGCTGCCTGACTCCGCTCCTGTCCGGCCAGGTCCGCGACCTCCGCACCAACGAAATCCACGGCGAACCCGGCCAACTAATCCAAACGTGTGTCTCGGCAGCCGCCGGACCCGTCAACCTCGAACTCTGAGGAGCATTATCGCATGTCAGTAGTTTCAGAAAACAAGACAGTTTCAGACGGCAAGGCCGCCCCCGCCGGAGCGGCAAGGACGCGCCCCGGAGCGCTGGCCGAGTCCGGCAGCCCTTCGGTACGCCCTCCCACAGCCGCGCACCTTTCGGATGAACAGGTGGCTGAGCTGGGCCGCGAACTCGACGCGATCCGCGACGATATTCTCGCCAAGCGCGGAGCTTCCGACGCCGCCTACATCCGCCGCGTGATCAAGGTCCAGCGCGGGCTGGAAATCTCGGGCCGAGCAGCACTCCTGGTCAGCAAGAACAAGGCTGCCTGGGTTACCGGCACCACGCTCCTGAGCCTGGCGAAGATCCTCGAAAACATGGAGATCGGCCACAACGTGCTGCACGGCCAGTGGGACTGGATGCGGGACCCGGATATCCACTCCACCACCTGGGAGTGGGACTTCGTCACGCCCTCGCGCTCATGGCAGCACACCCACAATGACCTGCACCACCGCTGGACCAACGTGGTGGGCAAGGACAACGACGTCGGGTACAACCTCCTGCGCATGGACGAGAGCCAGCCGTGGGTGCCCGCGAACCTGGGCAACCCGCTGTACAACGCCATCCTGGCACCCCTCTTCGAGTGGGGTATCGCCATCTACGACCTCGAGCTGAACGATTTCAAAGAGGGCAGAAAGTCCAAGGAGGCCCTGCTCAAGGACCTCAAGGCGCTGGGCAAGAAGGTGGTCACCCAGTTCACGAAGGACTACGCGGCCACTCCCGCCGTTGCAATGCTCACCGGTTCCGGCAAGCAGGCCCTCTACGGCACCCTGACCGCGAACGCGGTCCGCAACGTGTGGGCACACGCGGTGATCTTCTGCGGCCACTTCCCGGAAGGCACGGACACCTTCAGCGAGGAAATGGTTGAAGGCGAAACCCGCGGCGACTGGTACGTGCGCCAGATGATCGGCTCCGCCAACATCTCCGGGTCCAAGTTCATGCACCTGATGACCGGCAACCTGTCGCACCAGATTGAGCACCACCTCTTCCCGGACCTGCCGTCCAACCGGTACGCCGAGGTTGCGCCCCTGGTCCAGGAAATCTGCCAGCGGTACGGATTGAAGTACACCACGGGTCCGCTGCTGAAGCAGGTGGGTTCAACCTGGGGCAAGATCTTCAGGCTCGCGCTCCCGGGCAAGGCCGCAAAGGCCTAAGGCAGCAGAGCACAACAAGCAGTGGAGGGGCCGGGCGAATTGCCTGGCCCCTCCACTGTTTGCTGGGGTGTGTGTTGTTTGCAGCGCCGTCCCGCCGTCTCCGGCAGGGGCCCCTTAGGCGAGGGAGAGGAAAAGCTTTTCGAGCTCTTTCCGGTCCATGGTGGTGTCTTCGCGGACGATGCACTGCTCCAGGCCGCTGGCAATGATGGCGAATCCAGCGCGGTCCAAGGCTTTGGACACCGCGGCCAGCTGCGTGACGATGTCCTTGCAGTCCCGGCCTTCTTCCAGCATGCGTGTCACAGCGGCCAGCTGGCCTTGAGCCCGTTTGAGGCGGTTGACCACGGGTGTGAGTTCAGTCGAATCAAGTTGCATGGGTCTCCAAGGGTCGTGTCCTGCGGTCAACTATATACCCGGCGGGGTGTTTTGCGTACCCCTAGGGGTATCTGTAATACTCGGTGGGGTATTCACTCATCCGTCGAAAGGCCACCCATGACCTCCCCTTCCACCACCACAGGCGTCACCGCCCTCGCTCCGGAAGCCCTGCGCAGTTGGATCGTCGAGCACCAGGATCTGGTCGTTGTCGACGTCCGCTCTGCCGCCGAGTTCGAGGCCCTGCACATCCGTGGTTCCTATAACGTGCCGCTGCCGCTGCTGTCTGAGCACACGGATGAGCTGGCCGCACGCTTGGGTAGCCGCGTAGTCCTTGTTTGCCAGTCCGGGGCCCGCGCCGAGCAGGCGCACCAGCACCTGGGTGCGTCGGGGATCGATACCGCTTACGTCCTGACCGGAGGGGTGCCGGGCTTTGCGGCGGCTGGGGGCGAGGTTGTCAAGGGGAGGGGCCGCTGGGACCTGGAGCGCCAAGTTCGCATGGTTGCGGGGTCCCTGGTGGTTCTGGGCCTGGTTGGGGGTAAGTTCGTTTCGCCCAAGATCCGGACACTTGCCGGGGTTATCGGCGCCGGGCTGACCTTCTCCGCCGCTACCAACACGTGCGCCATGGGCCAGGCCATCTCGGCCATGCCATGGAACAAGTCCACCACGGAGCCCACCCGCGAAAGCGCCATCCTGGCCCTGCCGGTGCCCGAGGCTAAGCAGACCCCGGCAGCATGATCGCGGCCCTGTCGCTGGGGCTCCTGGTTGGGGCCGTGCTTGGTGTGGTGGGTGGCGGCGGTTCCATCATTGCCGTCCCCGCACTGGTTTACGGCGTGGGCATGAGTCCGGCGGCAGCCATTCCCACGTCCCTTCTGGTGGTGGGAATCTCGTCCCTGGTGGCTTTGATCCCGCGCCTCCGTGAAGGCATCAATTGGCCCGTGGTCCTGATCGTCGGGGCTGCGGGAATCCCCGCCGCGTGGGGCGGGGCGGCAGCGGGACGGCTGCTGGATCCGAATATTCTGATGCTCGCGTTCGCCGCCATCATGGCGGTCGCGGGGATCCGGATGCTCATGCGGACCACGGAAACAGAGGGATCGTGCAGCATCGGCCCCACGCCGGTGTTCCGCTCCTGCGCTCCCAAGGCCGTGGGAGTCGGGCTCCTCGTCGGTTTCCTCACTGGTCTGCTGGGCGTGGGCGGCGGATTCCTGATTACTCCTGCCCTCACATTGTTTCTAGGCCTGCGCATGAAACAGGCCGTTGGTTCGTCCCTGGCCATCATCGTCATCAACTCGGCTGCGGGCTTCAGCGCACATGCCGCTGGATTCACCATTGACTGGCCCGTTGTCCTGAGCTTCGCAGTCCCGGCGATCCTGGGCTCGCTTATTGCTGCGCGGCTCGCCCGCCGGCTCAAGGACAAACACATCCGTGTGTCCTTCGCGATGCTCATCTTCGCAGTCGCCGCCTGGGTCACGGCAAGCACCGTTAGCGCCTGACGCCAGTCCCGAACGCAACATCACGGACGAACCATTCGATCACAGACAAACCATTCGAAGGAGAAGCCCATGGCTGAAATCACCATCACCGAAACTGACCAGCGCCGTTCCACGGCTACCATCCTGGACGTCCGTGAGGACTTCGAAGTCGCCGAAGGTATGATCCCCGGAGCGCTTCACATCCCCATGGGCCAGTTGCAGGCGCGGCTCTCCGAGCTGGATGCCGCGGCCCCGTTGATCGCAGTTTGCCGCAGTGGAAACCGTTCCGCCCGCGTCGCCGACGCCCTCAGCGGCGCCGGTTTCACCGCCGACACCATGGCCGGCGGCATGATTGCCTGGACCCGCGCCGGCCTCCCCACCGCCTGACCGGCCGGCAGTACCCCTAGCCCCAAATCGCACCAAAAGCCGTAGGGACATCCAGCATTGCGGGATACCCCCTAGGGTATTAATATTGATAGCAGAACACTTCCCCTCCACCCCTTCACGAAGGAGAGCATCAGATGCTTATCGAACGCATTTATGACGAAGACCTTGCGCAGGCAAGCTACCTGATCGGTTGCCAGGCCAAGGGTGAAGCGGTGGTGGTCGACGGCCGCCGCGACATCGCGGTTTACCAGGAGTTGGCCAAGAAGAACGGCATGAAGATCGTGGCCGTCACCGAAACCCACATCCACGCCGACTACCTCTCCGGCACCCGCGAACTGGCCGCGGCCACCGGCGCCAGGATCTATGTTTCGGGTGAAGGTGGACCGGACTGGCAGTACGGGTTCGACGGCGAGCGGCTCTTCGACGGCGACAAGATCACCCTGGGCAACATCAACCTCCAGGCAGTGCACACTCCCGGCCACACCCCGGAACACCTGTCCTTCCTGATCGCCGATGGCGCGTTCAGCGACCAGCCTGGCTACCTGCTCTCAGGGGACTTCGTCTTCTCCGGTGACCTGGGCCGCCCTGACCTGCTCGACGAGGCAGCCGGCGGCATCGACACCCGATTCGTCGGAGCCAGGCAGCTGTTCGCCAGCCTGCGGGACAAGTTCCTGACGCTGCCGGACTACGTTCAGGTCCACCCTGCCCACGGTGCAGGCAGCGCCTGCGGCAAGGCCCTCGGTGCCATCCCTTCCTCCACGGTCGGCTACGAGCGACTCTACGCCTGGTGGGGCCCCTACCTCGCCGCCAGTGACGAGCAGGGCTTCATCGACGAACTCCTCGACGGGCAGCCGGACGCACACGCCTACTTCGGCCGCATGAAACGCGAAAACCGGGAAGGCCCGGCCGTTATGGGTCAGCGCCCGCCGCTGGCGGAACTGGACACGGCCGACGTCGCCAAGGACCTTGCTGAAGACAAGGTAACTTTCATCGACACCCGGTCCAACAGCCAGGTCCACGAAGGCACCGTCACCCGCTCGCTGAACGTCCCGGCGGGCAAGTCGGTGGCCAGCTACGGGGCCTGGGTGGTCAACCCGGAAACGGACAGGAACCCGCTGGTGCTCCTGGCGGCGGACCAGGGACAGGCCCAGGAGATGTGGGACCACCTGGTCCGAGTCGGCATCGACAACGTGGCCGGCTACGTCACCACCCTCGACGGGCTGCCCATGTCCATACCAAAGCTCATCCAGCCCGCCGAGCTGGCTGACTTTGATGCCGCGATGGTCCTGGACGTACGGAACCGCACCGAGCACACCGCCGGGCATGTTCCCGGATCCCACCAGCTCAGCGGCGGACGCCTCATGTGGCACCTCGATGAATTGCCCGCCGAGGGCACCATCGTCACCTACTGCCAGAGCGGAGTCCGGAACTCCGTGGCCGCCAGCGCCCTGCGCCGCGCCGGGTACGACGTCGTCGAACTTGACGGCAGCTACGCAGGCTGGAAGGCGTGGCAGAACAGCGTCCCCGCAGCCTAACCACCCCCAAGACCGCCCGGGCAGGACCCCCCTCCCGCCCGGGCACCCGGCCCGGACGTGCCCCCACACGCCCGGGCCACCTTTTTGTCCCACCACGAACGAGCGGAGCGCCCTGAATGCCCGGCAAAACACTCCCCGGCCACGCCACCGGTCCAACCGGTGCGGTGCTCGGTCTGCGCCAGAACCTGGCGCAGTTCCTGCTGCTCGTCGCCGTCAACGCGTTGGTGGGCGGCACCCTGGGCCAGGAACGCACGGTGCTGCCGCTGCTCGCCGGGCAGGTCTTTCAGCTTGACCTCTACACCAGCGCCCTGACCTATATCCTGGCGTTCGGGGTGGCGAAAGCAGCCACCAACTACTTCGCCGGCACCCTGTCGGACCGCTACGGCCGCAAACCTGTCCTGGTGGCCGGCTGGCTCGTGGCCCTCCCGGTCCCGTTCCTGCTGATCTTCGGGCCGTCGTGGGGCTGGATCGTCGCCGCCAACGTGGTCCTGGGCATCAGCCAGGGCCTGACCTGGTCCACCACCGTCATGATGAAGATGGACCTCGTAGGGCCCGAACGCCGCGGCCTGGCCATGGGCCTGAACGAGGCAGCGGGCTACCTTGGCGTGGCCGGCACGGCGCTCGCCACCGGCTACATCGCTTCCACCTACGGGTTACGCCCGGGGCCTTTCCTGCTGGGAGCCGCGTTCATCGCCGTGGGACTTGGACTGTCAGTACTGACTGTCCGCGAAACACATCACCATGCCCGCGCGGAGGCTGCCAGCCATGTCCCGGTCCACACCGGAACCCACGCCGGACTGAGCAGCCGTGAGGTCTTCACCTTGACCAGCTTCCGCGACCGCTCACTGTCCGCCGTCAGCCAGGCCGGCATGGTGAACAACCTCAACGACGGACTCGCTTGGGGCCTGTTCCCGGTCCTCTTCGCCACCGCGGGGCTCAGCATTGAACGCATTGGCGTCCTCGCCGCCGCCTATCCGGCCGTCTGGGGCGCCGGACAGCTGATCACGGGTGCTCTCTCAGACCGGATCGGGCGAAAACCACTCATCGTCTCCGGCATGATCGTCCAGGCCTCCGCGCTGGCAATGGTGGCCGTCGGCACGGACTTCGGGATCTGGCTGGCCTCTGTCATGCTGCTCGGTGCCGGCACGGCCATGGTCTACCCCACCCTGCTCGCGGCGATCGGCGACGTCGCCCACCCGAAGTGGCGGGCACGCTCCGTGGGCATCTACCGGCTGTGGCGCGACGGCGGGTTCGCCGTCGGTGCACTCCTCTCCGGGGTCATAGCCGATGCCTACGGCATTCCGGCTGCCGTGGGCGCTGTCGCCGCCTTGACGGCAGCGTCCGGCGTCCTCGTTGCAGTGCGAATGCGCAGGGCGGACCACATCTCCGCGGGCTGAGCGCCCTTCGGCCGAAGCCTGCTACTTCTTCAGGAAGGCGAGCAGGGCTTCGTTGACCTCCGCGGCGTGCGTCCACAGCATGCCGTGCGGCGCGCCGTCGATCTCCACATACTCGGCGCTGGGCAGCGCCTTGGTGAACCGGCGGCCGGTCACGTCGATGGGCAGGATGTTGTCCTCCGTGCCGTGCACGATCAGGGCGGGAACATCGATCTTGGGGATGTCTGCCCGGAAGTCGGTCAGCCAGGTGGGCTGGGCTGCGACCAGGGCGGTCGCTCCTGCGGCGGCCGCGACATTCCAGCTGGCATCCACTGCTTCCTGGCTCAGGCGCGGGGTGCCCAGGAAGGTGTCGGTGTTGTAGAAGTTCTTAAAGAACTCCCTCAGGAACGCGTACGGGTCTGCCGTGGCGGCTCCGGTGAGTCCGTCAAAGACATCCTGCGGAACGCCGTCGGGATTGTCGTCGGTCTTCAGGACGAAGGGCTCCAGCGATCCCAGGAAGACTGCGCGGGCAACCCGGGCCGATCCGTAGGTGCTGATGTACCGGGCCACTTCGCCGGTGCCCATCGAGAAGCCCACCAGTGCGGCATCGTTCAGGTCCAGGGCGGTCAGGAGGGTGTCGAGGTCGGCGGCGAAGGTGTCATAGTCGTAGCCCTCGGTGGTCTTGCTGGACTTGCCGAACCCCCGGCGGTCGTAGGTGATGACCCGGAAACCGGCCGCCAGGAGCGCGGTGGTCTGCTTCTCCCAGGAAGCACCGTCCAGCGGGTAGCCGTGGATCAGTACCACCGGCTGTCCGCTCCCGTGATCCTCGTAGTAAAGCTCAATGTCTGTGCTGTTCTCGGTTCCAACGGTTACGTAGGCCATCAGGGCGGTCCTTTCGAGGGTTCGGAATCAGGTTCACGGCAGAACGCACAAAGCCGCGCCCGGCATTCCCTACTCTAGGGAACACCCGGCGCGGCTCCAAGGGCGGGGCTACTGGGAGGGCTGGGGCAGTTCGCACTCAATCTTGGGATTGACGCCCATGTAGTTCAGGGGACCCGCCACGATGGTCACTGCCACCGTACCCGCCTGGGCGCAGGTTCCGGGGGCGCCGCCGAAGTAGCCGCGCTGCCAGGCGGCGATTCCGCCGATGATCAGCCAGATGACAATCAGTGCTCCGAGAAACTTCATGGTGTCCTCCCATGGCCGTGGCCGCCTGTGCGTTCAAGTATGCGCCGTTATCCGAAATCGATACAGCACCGACACCGCCGTTTCCCCCACCCCGGACGCTGTCTCACTTAATGCGGAAAAATCCCAATCGTTCTCTCACTTTCTTGAAGAGAGTGAGAGAGCGCCGCCCAATAACCCGCGTTAGGTGAGAGAGCGTTTGGAAAAAACCCGCATTAAGTGAGAGAGGGTCTGAAGGGGGCGGTGTTGGGGTGGGGCGGGTCAGGGGCGGGGGCCGCCGAATCCGCCGCCGCCGCCGGGGCCCTGGGCTGCGGTGTATTCGCCGGCTGTTACCGTGCCCACCTGGTCGGCGCCGTCCAGGGAGCCTTCGCCGAGGCCGGCGCTGACCGTGGCCGTGCCACCGGTGTAGACGGTGTACTCCTCGCCGTCGGTGATCGCGGCGGACGAGAACACGAGCGACGCCGTCGCCTTGATGGTCACGAAGGCGGCCACCACAGTGCCGCTGGAGTCAGCGATCTGCACCACGGTGCCGGCCGGAACCGATGATCCGAGCGTCACCTGCACGCCGGACTGCGTGGAGGAGGCGCCCGGCGTGACAACCATGCCCACACTTCCGGCCGCCGCCACGGTGCCGCCGGTGACGGTCAGTTCGCCGTTGACGTCCAGGGCTCCGTTGCCTGAGTTGGTGGGGCCGTTGACGACGACGGTGCCTCCGGAGATGCTGGCGTTGCCGTTGGAGTCCAGGCCATCGCCCTGGGCGTTGATGGTCAGTGAGCCGCCGGTGACGTCCACCGTGTAGTCGCCCACGGTCTCTCCGCCGCCCCCGCCCATGCCGCCACCCATACCGCCGCCGGACGCGGAGGTGGACGCCCCGCCCGAGGCGTTCACGCCGTCGTCGTTCGCGGTGACGTTGGTTGTTCCGCCGGAGATCACGATGTGCTGGGCCTCGAGCCCCTCTTCGGACTTGGCCACCGTGGTGGCGCCTGCGGCGATGGTGAGCGTGTTGAAGGCCTTGACGCCGTCATCGGCCGCGCTGACGTTCAGGGTGCCGCCGTTGATGAGGACCCAGCCGCGGCCTTCGTCCTCGTCGTTGTCGGACTTGAAGCCGTAGTCACCGGCGGTGACCTGGTAGGCGCCGTCGAGGAGGACCGCGTAGTCCTTGCCCACGATGCCGTCGTCAGTGGCCTCCACGGTCACGTTGCCGGCGGCCAGCACCAGACCGTCCTTGGAGGAGATGCCGTCGTTGAAGTTGCCCTTCACGCTCAGGGAGCCGGTGCCGGCGATGGTGAGATCGGCCTTGGAATAGAGCGCCGCGTTCGGGGCGTCAGCGGCGGTGTCCGCATAGGTGGAGGCGTCGCTGAGCGAGTTGGACGTGCCATCTTCCAGGACCACGATGGCTTCATTGGCGCTCTGCACCACAAACGGCGAACCCGTGGAGCTGGTGACGTCGGCGCCGTCCAGGATGATGCGCACAACGTCCTCCTCGCCGGCGGCCACCACCACCTGGCCGTCGGACAGCGACCCGCTCAGGCGGTAGGTGCCGGCCGCGCTGATGGTGACGGTGTCGCCGTCGACCTTTACAGCGTCCGACGACGTGCCGGAGGCTACCTTACTGGCGCCGTCCGCCAGGGTCACGGCTACTTCGGCGGCCGCATCCCAGGTGAGGTCGTCGGCGTCGTAGTGCGTGTCTTCGGAGAGCGTGTCCAGGGAGACGGCCGCCTGGGCGGTGCCGGCCGTGGTGGAGGAGTTGCTGGTGGAGGAGCCGGCGGAGGTGGTCCCGGTGATGGACGTTCCGGTGCCGGCGGTTCCGGCCGAGGCGCAGCCCGCCAGGCCGACGGTAAGGACGAGGGCGGTAACGGACAGGGCTGTGCGGAAGCGGTTCATGGTGTGTTCCTTTGATGTGTGGGGGAGAAGTGTGTGGGGAGGGAAAGTCAGGCCGCGGGCCGGAGGGTCATGGTGCGGCGGAGCGTGCGGTTCCAACGGTTGGCCGGCAAGTCGGGGCAAAGGGCTGCCATCCCGGTGGCGAACTTGGAGATCCTGGAGGGCCGCACGCCGTGGGCCCAGAGGTGCCGGTCGAGCGGGCCGGACGCCGAGCCGGACTTGGTTTCGAGGATCACCGCGCCGTCGAGCACCCAGGACTCCTCGCCGGGGCGCTGCCAGGTGACATCGGTATCGATCGTGGCGCGGCTGCCAGATTCCGCCAGGTAGAGCGTGGTGCGGTGGTAGCGGGTCTCAAGCACCGGTTCCAGCGGACTGTCAGGCACGCTGCCCACCGCCGCGGCCAGAGTTTCGTGGATGTAATCCAGGCCTTCGGACGTCAGGCGGGAGCGGTCCCTGAGCTCATACGGGATGCGTTCCTTGACCGTTGCTTCGCGGGCGCCTTCGGTCTTGACCTCCAGGAAACTGATGGCGCTGTCCACATAGGTCCGGGTGCGGATCTTGTAGCGGCGGCGTCGGCCATGGGCGGCCAGCAGGTAACTGTCCAGACCGGCGGTGTCGAAGTACACGGAGTCGTAGGCGAAGCAGCGGGAGCCACCCATCTCCAGGACCCGGACCCCGGCGTCGAAGGTTGCCAGAAGCTGCTGGGCCAGCGACTCGGGGACCACGTATTTACGGTCCACCCGGGTCTGCAGCGCGGCCTCAGAGTTCAGCTCCTCCAGGCCCACCGCGGGCAGTCCCCGAAGGCCGCGTACAACGCCGGTGCCAGCCGAGGCGTTCATGCCGCACCGGCCGGGGCGTGGACGGTATCCGACACACGGACAGGAGTGTGGGCGGGAGCGGACGACGTCGGCACCGGTGCCTCTGCGGGGAACGGCACCGGAGGTGCCGGTACCGCATGCCGGGGTGCCGCCGTCGTGATGGCTGGCATGGTGGCGGGGGCTGCTGGCTGGACGGTGCGGGGGTTGTAGGCATAGCGGACATCCACGATGGTTTTGTCGTTGACCAGGTCCAGTTCCTGGACGGTGGCGGAGTGGACCCTGCCGTGCAGTACTTCCTCGAGCCGGGCGTACAGTTCGCCGTCCTCCGCCAGGGCGCGGTCCAGGATCACCGTCTGGTGCCGGTGGGCGGGCAGTACGCGGGGGTGGTCACCCACAAACATCACCAGCAGGATCAGGCCCATCAGCGAGGCGGTCAGCCAGATGGGTTCAATGCCGAGGCCGGCGATCAGGCCGAGGGCCAGCGCTGAGAAGTAGTAGGCCACCTCGTGCTGGGACAGTTCGGTGGAACGGAGCCGGATGATGGACAGGACGCCGAAGAGGCCAAGGCCCAGTCCCAGGCCGGCTGCGGAGCCGGACAGCGCGGTGGCCACTGCCAGGACGCCCACGTTCATGCCCAGGTAGGACACCACCAGGTCACGGCGCCGGTGGCGGCGGAGGTAGAGGACGAACGTGAGGATGCTGATGGCCGCAAGGTCTGCAGCGATAAAAATGAGCGAAGTCATCGGATTCTCCGGAATCTGTTGGTGGGCTGTTCTCTACGATCCGCGGGCCGGCTGTGCGGGTGCTGTGACGGAACCTAGGCCCGAATATGAGTGTTGGCAGGGCGTTCACCTGCTGTTTCCCGGGACGGCCGGCGTCCTTAGCGGTCTTCGCTCGATAGGATCAATCCCGTGCTCCGACTAAAACGCCTTGCGGTTTTCTGCGTGTTCGCGATCTGCGTCCTCACCGCAGGGTCTTTCTGGGCACTCGGACAGGCCGGCGCGGACTCGCGCGGGGCCCTCCCTCCTCCGCCGCGGTCCGAGACGAAACTCGAAACGCCCTCTGCCGGCATTACCCCCGCCGTGAACATCACTGCGAACGCTGACGCGCAGTGGCTCAACCAGGCTGCCGCGCAGACCGGTATTCCTGCCCGTGCGCTTCGCGCTTACGCGGCGGCGGCCGGCGCGGCCAACCATTCCACTCCGGGGTGTGGGATCGGCTGGAATACGGTGGCGGCGATCGGATTCGTCGAATCCGCCCATGGGACTTTCGGCGGCGGAAGCCTGAGCCCCGCGGGGCAGGCCAGCGGACCGCTTGTGGGCCCGAGCCTGAACGGCAACGGATTTGCCGCCATCGCAGATACGGACGACGGCGTCCTGGATGGCGACGCCCGCTGGGACCGCGCCGTCGGACCCATGCAGTTCATTCCCTCCACCTGGGAGCTTGCAGGACGGGACGGGAATGGTGATGGAGTAGCGGATCCCTTCAACATTGATGATGCCGCCCTCAGCGCGGCCGGCTATCTATGCGCCAAAGGCCGTGACCTCACCACCGCGAACGGATGGACTGAAGCCATCCACGCCTACAACCAGTCCGATTCCTATGTGGCCCAGGTACGCAACCGGGCCACCGCCTACGCCGAGAAGACGGGCACCGCCGGGTAAGCCCAAGGTTCTACTGAGCCGTCGCGCGGGGGAACGGAACGGGCTAGTCTGACGCGTATGGTCCAGGCAGCCTCGCCCGCACGCGCGTGGATCGGGACGATCGTTTTCCTCTTCCTCGCGCCCGGTGTTGTCGCGGCCCTGATCCCGTGGCTCATTTCCGGCTGGCGGTGGCACGACTGGGGCGGCGCGGCTTGGATGCTCGTGCCGATTGCCTGGATCGCGATCGCTGCCGGGACGGCTTTCCTCCTGCACGCCTTCGCGCTGTTCGCCCTGCACCGCGGGACACCCGCCCCGGTCGCTCCGACGGAAACGCTTGTGGTGACGGGGGCCTACCGATACGTGCGCAATCCGATGTACCTCGCGGTGCTCGCCATCATCCTCGGCCAGGCGCTGCTGGTCGGTAGTTGGGGGCTCGTGCTCTACGCCATGATCGCCCTCGCCGCGATGGTCGCGTTCGTGAAAGGCTACGAGGAACCGACCCTCACCCGCACCTACGGCGAGCAGTACCTCGCCTACCGGCGCAACGTCCCGGGGTGGTGGCCGCGGCTCAGGTCCAAGGTGTGATTGTCCGCATTCCGCCCCGAGGAATCAGTTGCGTTCCCGGCGAAGAGAACGCGCTGCTGCACCACGTAGCTGACGGTCAGGAGGGTCATTTCGGCGAGGATCTTTGCCGGCAGGGCTGCCACAGACAGTGCATCCAGGGCGGAGATCAGCCCAAAGTTGGCGGCGAGAAGGACCAGCACCAGGCCGAAGTACCGCACCCCGGTTGCGGCAGCCGGCTTGTCCCTGCCGTGCTCGAACACCATCCGGCGGTTCACCAGGAAGTTCACGGCGGAGCTCACGGCCCGGGCCTCCACCACGGCTACCAGCAGCGAATCGGTGACCAAGGTCAGGAGCAGGAACACCACGGTGTCCACGAGAAACGCGACGAACGAGGACGCCAGGAACTTCAGCAGGGGAGCGTAGATGCGGACCGAATCCGCCACCGGCCGGAAGTGCGATCCGGAGTTGTGGTCCAGATAGACAGTGGCGATGTCCACACTGCTGGTCGCATACCCGGCCTGCTTGGCTTCCAGCAGCAGGTTCAGCTCGTACTCGTAACGCTCGCCGCGGACGGAGCGCAGCCACGGGAGCATGGACGCCGGGTAGCCGCGGAGGCCGGTCTGGGTGTCGGAAATGCGCTCGCCGGTGACCAGCCTGAACAGCAGCCGGGAGACGCTGTTGCCGAACCTGCTGCGGGCCGGAACCTTGCCGGTGAAGTTGCGGGTTCCCAGCACCATGGCCGGTAGGCCGGGTTGCACCGCGGCCGCCACACGCAGGATGTCCACTATGGTGTGCTGGCCGTCGCTGTCCGCACAGACCACGTTCCGGCCCGGGATATGGTCTGCGATGAACCCGAAGCCGGTCTTCAGTGCGAAGCCTTTTCCCCGGTTGCGCGCGTACCCGATGACGTGGCACCCAAGTGCATTGACGCCGTCGAACACATCCTTGTACTCCGGACCGCTCCCGTCATCGACCACCACCACAGTGGCCCACGGCTCGGCGTCACGGATGGAACGGACCAGGGCGGGCAGCTGGTGGTCCGGCTCGTAGGCCGGGATCAGGATGATCATGACCTTCACCTAGTCCGCGATGTAGAGGATATCGGAGGTGCCGCGTTCCTTGTTCTCACCGAGCGGGTTGTTCACCAACGAACCGTTGAAATACATGGTGGAGGACCCGCCGCCGTCGATGTTGTAAGCCGTCGTGGCGCCGAGGCCCTGCATGATGTCAGCCAGGCCGGTCATGGTGACGCCCGCGCTGTAGCCAGGGCTGCGGCCGTCCACCACCACGAATACCAGGTGGTTTTCGTCGATGATTCCGACGGCGGTGCGCGGCTGTTCGCCCTGGATGGAGTGGTTGCCGAAGTTGGTGTCCACCTCCACGTCTTCGATGCCCTGGGCCACCTCGCCGTTGTCCAGCAGGGACGGGCCGAAGGAGAGGGTATTCCAGGCGCCGTCGGCCAGGAGCTGTTCAGCTGTGGTGGCGGTTTCGTCGTAAACCTTGACGGTGCCGTCGCGGTAGAAGGCCAGGCCCTGGCGGGCACCCTCGTCGCGGAACACCACGCCGTTGCGGATCACGATGCCGGTGTCGCGGAAGCCGTAGTAGTCGCCGTTAATGGCGAAGACGGCATTGTTTGCCTCGGCGATGGCGGACGTGGTTTCGGTGATGTTTTCGCCGAAACTGTTGTTGGCAAAGGCGGACTGCAGGGTGGTGGCGTCGTTAAGGACGACGTCGGCGACGTAGTAGGTGACGGTGCTGTCGCCGCTGCCTGTGGTCACCGTGGAGATGTTGATACCGGAACTGTCGGACGTGTACGAGGTATCGGTGGTGACCGCGGTGGTGACTGCGATGCTGCCGCTCGAATCGGTGGCGGTTTCCGCCGTCGTGGCCTGGCTGGCCTCATAGGCGGAGACATCGGAGATTTCCACGTGCTGGACCACAAAGCGGTCCAGCGCCCAGGCCGTGGCACCTCCAGCAGAAAGGGTGAGGGCAACTGCCCCGGCGACGATGGCTCGCCGTATGCGGCTGCCTTTGCGTTGAGTGCTGTTGGGAGGAGTCATTCCTCAGTTCTAGGCAGTCAAGCTAGCGCCGGGATTTGCCGGAGATGTGCCCCGCCTGTGAAAGCCTGATTCTTGCCAGGCCGCCGGGCCGCCTAGCGGGGCTGGCAGGGGGCAGGGTCCTGGCTGGTGCCGTCCTCGCTGGCGACGATCACCGGGCCCACACCCACGGGGCAGAGCCGCAGGGCTACGTCCCGCAGTTCCTTGGGGTGGAACGGCTTGGTCAGGTAATCGGCAGCCCCCGAGGCCATGCCGGCCAGGATGTCATCCTGTTCGGACCGGGCGGTCAGGAACAGCAGGGGAGCCGTGCTCAGGGCGCGGATTGCGCGGGCAACCACGTGGCCGTCCATGTCCGGCAAGCCAAGGTCCAGGGTGATGAGGGAGATGCTGGGGTCCGCCGCGGCCGCGATGCCCTCGGCGCCGGTGGCAACTTCGCGCACGGCAAAGCCCGCACGGGTCAGTACTACGGTGATCAGCCCGCGGATATCGTCGTCGTCCTCGATGACGAGGCAGACTTGTTGAGTTTCCATAAAAGCCCCCAGAGCCAGCTTCCAACCAGTGTACGGGCTGGGTGGGTGGAGAATCGCTAGTATGACGCCTTCCGCGCAACACCCGCAGCTTATGACGGTGGGCCACGGAACTGCCAGCCGGGAGGACTTCAACGCACTGCTGGCCACCGCCGGAGTCCAATCCTTGGTGGATGTCCGCATCGCCCCCGGCAGCCGCAAGTTTCCGCAGTTCGGCAAAGACCTGCTGGCGGAGTGGCTGCCCGCGGCCGGGGTGTCCTACCGCTGGGAGAAGAGGCTCGGCGGCTTCCGCAAGCTTCCGCCGGACTCCCCGGACGTAGCCCTGCGCAACGATTCGTTCAGGGCCTACGCGGCGTACATGCGGTCGCCTGAATTTTCGCTGGCTCTTGACGAGTTGCTGGCCCAGGCAGCGGAACAGGCCGTGGCCATCATGTGCAGCGAGACCGTGTGGTGGCGGTGCCATCGCAGGCTGATCTCTGACCACGCCGTATTGCTCGACCAGGTGAACGTACTGCACCTGATGCCCGGTGGAAAACTGACGCCCCACCAGCCCACCTCTGGCGTACGCGTCAACGGGACCGAACTGGTTTACGACGCCGGGACGTAGCGCTGCCGGCGCGGCAGCCGTCTACTCGTCGTAGTGGGTCTCCGCCGGCCCGTGCCCTAGGGCGTTGACCACGGCCGCGGCCACGGTGTGCAGCTTCGAATTGCGGGTGCTGGAGGCGGCTTTGAGGAGACCGAAGGCCTCCTGCTGGCTGCATCGGTTCTGGGCCATGATGATGCCCACTGCCATGTCAATGACCGTGCGGCTCTCGAGGGTGGCACGCAGGTGGGCGGCGGTCTCGCTGTAATGCGCGAAACGCACGGCAAGCCGCAGGGCCAGGGACGTTTGGCGGGCAAAGTCCTCGGCCATTTCGAGGATGCGGCCCTCAAAGCGGCCGGTGCGATGCGAATACAGGAGCAGGGTGGCTTTGGTTTCCCCTTCCAGCTGGAAGGGAATGGCCAGGACTGACTGGATGCCGTGGCCCAGAACTGCTTGTGCATAGTCGGGCCAGCGGTCCTCCCGTTCCAGATCGGGGATGTGGACAGTCAATTGACTCTCGGAGGCGGTTATGCCCGGGCTGTCGCTTGACTCGTATTCGATCTGGCGGATCACCTGGGCAGCATCACCGCTGCTGGCCACGGTGGCGGCCTTCCGGTGGCGGAGAAGCGTGATGCCGCACAGCACTTCGTCACCGGGCTCGCACAGGTTGCGCGCGGAGACCCGCGCGAGCTCGGCCAAAAACTCCTCAACATCGGAGCCGTTGAGGAGTTCCTCGTGCAGGTGATTGGTGATGGATGTAGCTGTGTTTGCTGTCGACTCGCCGGCCACGGTTCTTGGTGCCATTCGCTCAGGTCAAGTCGGTCCGGCAATGCCGCCGCCCCTCCTGCCATGACGGCCTGGGGGTGGCGGGGATCGCTGGATCGACGAACTGTCCAACGGCCTGCTGCTAAACCGATAACCAGAAGTATATACAGCTCTGGCCACTGCAAACGTCACTTTCGGGCCGTCTGCCGGGTGCTGCAAACTACTTGGTTTTGGGCTTCTGCGGCACCAGTCAAACCTGAGTAGTCCGACGCTAAACCAAGAAGTACCTTCTTCGGCGGTGACAGAAAGTCCAGTACCGCTACGCGTTGTTTGAAGATTCTGCACCGGGAAGTATGGGCGTCATCGATCAGCCGGAAGCAAGTTCCCATCGTGGTTCCCCATGGCTGTGCGTCTCACCATCACTCTCGAATCCCCAGCCAAAGGAGTCTCAGCCATGCGCAAAATGACAAAGAAGAACAAGGTCCTGGCAGCCGCCGGAGCACTGGCCCTGGTAGCCGGCGGCGGCAGCGCTGCCTACGCCTACTGGACCACCGTCGGTACAGGTTCAGGCACCGCAACCAACTCGGCAGGCGGCGGCACGGTCGTCCTGCACTCCATCTTCACCGATGGACTCGTCCCGGGGTCCTCCAAGGTGGTTACCTACACGGCAGACAACCCCAGCACCACTACCAGCACCAAGGTGGGGGAACTGACCGCGAGCGTGACCACCAATATCGCAGGCTGTGATGCGGGCTGGTTCGACGTCACTGCCGTCACCAGCAACACCACCGTCGCGAAGCAAGCTCTGGGCACCCAGGTGGGCGCCGGAACCCTGACGTTCAACGACAGCCCGACGATCGACCAGAGTGCCTGCAAGAGCGCGATCATCACCATCACCGTCGGCAGCGTCTAACCAAACTTCGCCGGCGGGAAGGTGTCAGAGTCTTCCCGCCGGCGAATTCCACCTCCCGCACATATAGGACCAGGCCAGAAGGGCTGAACGTGCAGAACGAATCCGGGTACTTCCGCACAATCATGCGAAGAACCACCACCGCAGCAAAGGTACTGCTGGTGGGTCTTGTGGTGATGCTGGCTTCGGCCGGCACCATCTTCGCGGCCAGCCAGGGCGGGAGCCAAGGCGACAAAACGAAGGGCGTCACCATCCAGGTGAATCCCGCCAGCCGGTCGGTTGACCAAGGCGACTCCGTCACCTACACGCTGTCGCTGACCTCCAATAATGGGTTCAGCGGCAGCGTAACTCCCACCATTTCGGGCCTTCCGGCAAGCACGACGGCGGCCTTCGCACCGACGCCGGTGGCGCTCGCTTCCGGCAAGACCGCCACCGTCACCCTGACGGTGGCAACGTCCGCCACCACCCCGGACGGCATGGCGGACCTCACTATTGGGGGCACCGTTCCGGCCACAGCCGGCGTCAGCCAGCCCACCGCCGTCGTGGTTCAACTCCAGGTCAAAGCCTCCAACAAGACGTTCAGCATTTCCGGAAATCTCGGCACCCCGCTCGCGCCGGGAGCAACTGTCCCGCTGAATCTTGC
This sequence comes from Arthrobacter sp. BF1, assembly GCF_056680215.1. Taxonomy (NCBI): domain Bacteria; kingdom Bacillati; phylum Actinomycetota; class Actinomycetes; order Micrococcales; family Micrococcaceae; genus Arthrobacter; species Arthrobacter sp. BF1. The sequence goes on along the minus strand of NZ_CM155271.1, from coordinate 3,559,409 downwards.
AATAGCGAATCCCAACAATAAGGGCCTGGCCCTCAACAGCCTGTCCGTCTCGATCGCAACCATCACCAGGACGCCCGCTGCGGTGGCCGCGGGGCTGCCGTGCACGGCGGCAGACTACGTGGTGACGAACTATTCGGGCCAGTATCCCCTCAACGTTCCCGTAGGCTCCAGCTCGCTCCAATCGATCGGCATTGCTCCGGCGCTGTGGCCCCGAATCGCCATGCTGGACACCACAAATAACCAGGACGGCTGCAAGGGCGCCACCCTCCAGTTCGCTTACTCCGGAGCAGGGCAGGGAAGCTGACATGACACCCAAGCACAAGAAAGCAACGCCCCGACGGTTGGCTGCCAAGACTGCGGCAGCAACCATCACCCTATGCCTGGCCACAGGAGTCGGCGGTGCGTACGCCTACTGGGCCACGGTGGGCGCCGGATCCGGTGCCGCGACGAACGGCACCATGGCCACCGTCACCGTGGAAGCCTTGGTTGCCGGTGACGGCCCGAGAAACACCCTTGTCCCGGGCGGCACCGCCGACGTTGCCGTCCGGGCGCTCAACCCCAACAGCTTTCCGGTTCAGGTTTACGCCATCCGCGGCAACGGCGCCGCCACGGCCGACGCGAACCACCCTGCCTGCACCACCACCGGCGTCACGTTCATTGACCCGGCGGCCCCGCTCGCTCCGGCGCTCAGCATTCCGGCGAACTCGTCCATCCTGATCACACTGCCGAACGCCGCCGCCATGTCCACGTCCTCATCGTCGGGCTGCCAGGGCGTCACCTTCAGCCTGCCTGTCACCTTGGAGGCACGGAAATGAGCCGCATCACCCGGACCCGCATCGCAGTCGCCGCCACGGCAGCCCTCGCCATATCGTTCGGAGGGCCCGCGGCCAGCGCCTACTGGCAGACCCTCGGCAGCAACCCTGGCACTGCCAAGGCAGATGCCATCCCTGCACTTGCGGCTGCACCCACAGCAACTGCGTCGGCAGGTGGGGCCGCGGTAGGTTGGGCATCAGGCACGACGGCGGGAGGCCGGGCGCTGTCCGGCTACACCGTTGCCCGCTACGCGACTTTGACCGGCGGAACCATGGTTGCCGCTGGCGGCGGGTGCGGGGGCATTGTCACAGCGACGAACTGCACCGAGGCCGCTTTGCCATCCGGAACTTGGTACTACACGGTGACGCCGGTGCTCGGCTCCTGGGCAGGGTCGGAATCTGCCCGCAGTGGGGGAGCCGTCGTCACTGACACCATTAAGCCGGACCCACCGGTGATCATCGCTCCTACATTTGTCAACAGTCTTAACGTTTCGGGCGTCCCAGTCCGTGGCACCGCCGAACCAAATTCGTCGGTGACAGTCACTGTTTCGGGTTCCGGTTCGCTTCCTGTCTCTCAGACTCTCGCTGCCACCGACGGCGGCGACTGGTCCGCAGCCAACTTCAACCTCACGGCCTTCAGCCCTGGAACGATTACCTACACTGCCACTGCCAAGGATGCGGCAGGCAATGTGAGTCTGCCTGGAACCGCAACGTCGACCAAAGAAGTGGTCGCGCCAAGAGTTTCCGCGGTTGCACTCGATAACGGGGGAGTACAGTCCATCCCTGATGCCGGCGACAAGGTGGTGCTGACGTTCTCGGAGCCGCTGCTTGCTTCGACCATATGCGGAAGCTGGGCGAATGGTCCGGGGATCCAAACAGTAAACGGCACCCTGACTATCACTCCTATTGCCGGCGGCAACAACAACTCCTTGGCATTCGCCAGCACCGACCCAGGTTGTCCTTCAATCAGTTATGGGACGGTAGCGATCAACGGAACCTACTCGGCGGGAGGTAATGTCACTTTCAACTCGGTCCTGACATGGAATCCCGGTACGTCACAACTTTCGGTCACGCTCGGCACTTTGACGGGCGGTAGTCCGGCGACGAAGAACGGCAACGTCACGCCAACCTACACGCCAGCCCCCGGGCTTACCGATGTGGCCGGTAACCCGCTTCCGGTCGGACCGGTCCAAGGGTCCAACTCCAAGTTCTAACCCCACAGTCCCAACGCCAGCCTCCCGTAGCACCTCCGGGAGGCTGGCGTTGTGCTGCCACTTGTGGGCAGAATGTAGCTCACGTTGGCGTGGCCGGCGGTGAACCCCAAAACCAACCGGCGATGCCGCCGCGGAGGGACAGGCTATGACCAGACTGCTCATCATCGGGCCGCCCGGCTCCGGCAAGGGCACCCAGGCGGCACACATCGCCAAGCATTTCAGCATCCCGACGGTATCCACGGGCGAAATCTTCAGGACCAATGTCAGCGAGAAAACGCCGCTGGGACTGGAAGCCGCGAAGTACCTCGACGACGGTGCTTTTGTGCCCGACCATCTCACCAACGAGCTGGTCAAGGACCGCCTCCGTGACGTCGATGTCCAGCCCGGGTTCCTGCTGGACGGGTACCCCCGCACTGCGCCCCAGGTAATGGAATTGGACAACATGCTCGCTTCGCTGGGGCACCGGCTCGACGCCGTTGTTGAGCTCCGTGCGCCGGATTCCGAACTCGAACAGCGGATGATCCAGCGGGCCAAGAAACAGGGACGCAAGGATGACACAGTGGAGGTATTCCGGCGCCGGCTGGATCTCTACCACCGCGAAACGCACGAAGTGGTGGCGGTCTACGCAGGCCGCGGCATGGTGGTTTCGGTGGACGGCAGCGGCGAACCCCATGCCATCACCGAACGGGCCATCGCCGCAGTCGAAAAGTTCCTAGCAGCAGGAGTAGCACCATGAGAGTTGCAGTAACCGGCGGAAGCGGAAAACTCGGGCGCCACGTGGTCCGCAGGCTCAACGATGACGGCCATCAGGTGCTCAACCTTGACCGTACGGGGGAGCGGAACCCGGGCCTCGCCATCGTGGACCTGCGCAACTACGGCCAGGTCCTGGATGTGGTGCTGGGCCTTGACGACAGACATAACGGGTTCGACGCCGTCGTCCACCTGGGAGCTATCCCCGCGCCGGGCATCATCCCGGACGCCGCCACTTTCGAGAACAACATGCTTTCCACCTACAACGTCTTCCAGGCAGCGCGGCGGGCCGGGATCAAGAAGGTGGTCTACGCCTCGAGCGAGACGGTGCTGGGTCTGCCGTTCGACGCCGACCCTCCCTACATTCCCGTGGACGAGGAATACCCGGCCCGGCCGGAAAGCACCTACTCACTGGTGAAGCACCTGGAGGAGCAGATGGCCATTCAGCTGACGCGCTGGGACCCCGGACTGAGCATCACCGGGCTGCGGTTTTCCAACGTGATGGACCCGGAAGACTACGAGCGGTTCCCGTCGTTCGATGCGGACGCTACTGCTCGCAAGTGGAACTTGTGGGGCTACATCGACGGACGCGACGGCGCGCAGGCGGTAGCCCGGGCCCTTGAACACGGGAAGCCGGGATTCGAGGCCTTTATCGTCGCGAACTCAGACACCGTGATGTCCCGGTCCAGCGCCAGCCTCGCCGCGGAGGTGTTCCCCAACGTCCGCGTGACCAAGGAACTGGGCGAGCACGAGACCCTGCTGTCCATCGACAAGGCCAGGCGGCTGCTCGGATTCGAACCCGAACATTCCTGGCGTTCCTACCACTCGAACCGCAACACGCCCACGGAGGACTGAACGGCGAAGACGGCGGAGCGCAGGGGAAACCACAGAATTCCGCAGCCGCCGCAGGGTTGCCGCAGGATCGGCTGAGTTCCCGGCGACAGCACGGCACGGGCTCCTACTCTGGTGAGGGGGTAGGGACTTTCCGCCACCCAACCAGCCCGTACCGCGATGCTAGGACTCCGCCATGCGCACCCTCCGTTTTGTGCTGCCCGCCGCCACGATGCTGATCACCGCCGCGGTCCTTGCGGTCCCCGCGCTGCCGGCGTCGGCGGCGGACGGGGCCGGAAACGGCACCGCGGCGAGCGTCCGCTACCTGGTCCGCTACGCGCCGGGAACTGATGTCCCCGCTGAGACTGCGCGCCTGAAGTCCCAGGGAATCGGCGTCGGACGTTCCTTCTCACACGCCCTCCGCGGCGCCGTGGTGACCGCGACACCGGCGCAAGCCACGGCGCTGGCACGCTCGGCAAGCGTCGCCTCCGTGGAGGTGGACGCACCCGTCACCGTTTCCGAAATTCAGCAGACACCGCCGTGGGGACTGGACCGTGCGGACCAGAGGGCCCTGCCCCTATCCGGCTCGTACAGCTGGACCGCGTCAGGCGCCGGAGTCAGCGCGTACGTCGTGGACACAGGGGTGCTCGCCTCCCACAACGAGTTTTCGGGGCGCATCACCGCAGGCTGGAGCGCGGTGGCCGATGGCCGCGGCTCCGGAGACTGCAACGGCCACGGAACACACGTCGCAGGAACTGTCGCCGGATCAACCTACGGCATGGCAAAGGGCGCAACAATCGTTCCGGTCCGCGTCCTTGACTGCACGGGCTCCGGCTACAACTCCGACGTTGTGGCCGGCCTGGACTGGATCGTCGCCAACCACGCCGCCGGGTCGCCGGCAGTGGCCAACCTGAGCGCGGGCGGCCCGGCCAGCGCGGCCGTGGACTCCGCGCTCCAGGCTGTCATCAACGACGGCGTCACTGCAGTGGTTGCCGCCGGCAACTCCGCCACGGACGCCTGCGGCAGTTCGCCCGCGCGGCTAGCCGCGGCGGTGACCGTGGCAGCGAGCGACTCCGCCGACCATCAGGCATCCTTCTCCAACTACGGCTCCTGCGTGGACCTCTACGCGCCAGGCGTTGGCATCACCTCCGCCACCTACACGTCCAACACGGCCACGGCCTCCATGTCCGGCACCTCCATGGCCTCGCCGCACGCGGCCGGAGCGGCGGCCGTGCTGCTGTCCCAAAACCCGGGCCTCACCCCTGCGCAGGTGGCATCCGCGCTGGCATCGAACGCCACCGCCGGGGTCATCAGCGGGGCCGCAGCCGGCACGCCGAACCGCCTGGTGTACTCCGCGGCTGCTGCGGCGCCGCCTGCCCCCGCCCCGGTTGCCCCCGCCCCGGTTGCCTCAGCGCCCACAGTTAGTGCCAAAACTCCGGCCGCAGGCTCGACGGCGGTGCCACCGGGAAGCAACGTGACGGCGACCTTCAGTGCAGCTGTCCAAGGCGTCAGTGCGGGAACCTTTGTGCTCCGGAATGACGCCGGCACGGTCGTCCCGGCAACGGTCACCTACAACGCGGCCACCAAGACGGCCGTCCTTGACCCCTCAGCAAACCTGACGACTGACGGGAAATTTACCGCAACCCTGACTGGCGGTGCTGCAGCGATCCGGGATGCCGCAGGCACGCCCCTGGCCACGACAGGGTGGACGTTTGTCACCGGTCCGGCGCCGGCGATCACAAGCTACACGCCCGGCAGCAACGCTCTGCTGGTCCGGCGGAGCAACAACATCACGGTCACTTTCAATGAGGCAGTCCAGGGCGTCAGCGCGGGGACGTTCACGGTGAAGAACGCCGCCACAGGGGCGGTGGTCCCGGCCGCCGTGGTCCGCAGCGGCAGCACCAACCAGTGGATCCTTGATCCGCAACTGGCCCTGTCCGCCAAAACAAAATACACCGCCACGGTCACCGGCGGCGGAAGTGCCATCCGCGACCTCGCAGGCAATCAGCTGGCCACGAAGTCCTGGCAGTTCACTACGGGGTCGCTTTAACCGTTCCCCGCCGGGTAGGGGAGTCCGACGGCGGCCGCTGGGGGGCGTCGTCGGGCTTTCCCGCCTGCCGGGATGGGTACTGCCGGGATGAGTCCGGTTCAGCGTCAGGGTGGTGCTCGGACCAAATGTGGCCCACTTCTTCGGCGAACTGCTCCACAATCCTGCTCATGGCCGCGTGCGCTGCACCCGTCTCGCCCCGCTGGATGGCGCTGGCCACATCGACGTGCAGCTGCAACGCTTCGTGGTGTGGCAGCTGCGGCATGAGGCCGTGTTCCACCCGGCCGGTCAGGACCTCGGCCACGAGGTTCTGGAGCTGGGAGAACATGGCGTTGCCGGATGCCTTGAGCACCGCGGCGTGAAACTCCACGTCAAGCCGGAGGAATTCCTCCTGGTCGCCGCGCTGGCCGGCGGCCCACAGCCGCGCTGCAAGGGAAACCAGTTCGCTGCCGGCGTCCCATGAGGCACGTTCGGCGGCGAGCCGGGCGGCCTGCGGTTCTATGGCGCCGCGGAGCTCGTTCAGCGCCTGCAGCTGCTCGAGGCGCCGGGACGACGCGAGCCGCCAGCGGATCACCTGCGGGTCATAAAGATTCCAAGCGTCCTCGGGCTGCACCACGGTACCAAGCCGGCGCCGCGAAGCCAGCATTCCTTTGGAGGACAGGACCCGGGCGGCCTCCCGGACCACCGAGCGGGACACGTTGTGCTGTGCCTCCAGCTCGTCCAGTCGCACGATCGAGTTCGTTGCAAGGCGCCCGTCGGCGATCGCCAGTCCCAGACTCTGCACCAACGCAGCATGCCGGTCTGTAGGGGACTCCGCCTTTGGGGTTTGCATGGATAAATCATACTCGTTCGTGGCGGGGGCTTGTTTAAGTCTGCCTTATTTACTTATGATCTTCCCCAGAGCAGATGTAAAGAGGCATTTGTATGTGGCTGGACAGTGACGTCAGCCCGGAACAGCAAGGAGTCGTTATGAAGCGACGTTCAGTAGTGAAGTACGCGGCAGTTGCCGCAGCACTCTCGCTGGGGCTGACAGCCTGCGGCGGCAGCGGCAGCAGCGACGCCAAAGAGTCGGGAACAGTCCGGGTGACGCTGGCCAACCACGTCTGGACCGAAGGCATCAAGGCAGCCATCCCCGAATTTGAGAAGTCCAGCGGCCTCAAGGTCGAACTGACCCAGCTCGGCGAAGACCAGCTCTCAGACCAGTACAACGTCAAGCTCAACGCCGGCAGTGACGAGATCGACGTGATGATGTACCGTCCGCTCCAGGAGGGCAAGGCGTTCGCAAAGAACGGCTACCTCGCGGACCTGACCAGCAAGGTGTCCTCGGATTCCAGCTGGGACTGGAAGGACTACCAGGAGGGCCCGGTCAAGGCCACCACCGCTGACGGCAAGGTGGTGGGTGTCCCCATCATCACCGAGCGTGAGGTCCTCTACTACCGCAAGGACCTGCTGAAGGCCGCCGGCCTTGAGGTTCCCAAGACCATGGAAGAGCTGGAAGCCGCTGCAAAGACCATCAAGGCAGCCAACCCGGACACCGCCGGCTTCGTAGCCCGCACCGGCAAGTCCGCGGCCGTCACCCAGTTCTCCAGCTTCCTGTACAGCTTCGGTGGCGATTTCACCGATTCCAGCGGCAAGTCCACCATCAACTCGGATGCTGCCAAGAAGGCCTACGCCTTCTACGGCGGACTGATCAAGAACTACGGCCCGGCCAACGTCAGCACTGACATGAGCTGGCCCGAAGCAATGGCCATCTTCACGCAGGGCAAGGCAGCCTTCTACACCGAGGCTGACTCGCTGTACAAGAACGCCACGGACCCGGCCAAGTCCAAGGTTGCCGACACCGTCGGGTTCGCTGCCCTGCCCGCCGGCCCCGCCGGTTCCAAGCCGTACAACATCCCGTCATGGGGCCTCGCCGTGAACCAGGCTTCGGGCAACCAGGACAACGCCTGGAAGTTCATCCAGTGGGCCACGAGCAAGGAACGCACGCTGGCGGCACAGAAGGCCGGCGTCCCCGGACCCCGCGCCTCCGTCTGGGCCAACTCAGAAGGCACGTCCACGTACCCGAAGGACCTCGCCGAAGCCATCGCGGTCAGCGCCGAGAACGGCATCGGCCACGATCGTCCCGAGGTAGTCACCGTAGGCAAGGCACGCGAAATCGTAGGTGAGCCGATCGTTGCCAGCATCACCGGCGCCGACGCTGCCGCTGCGGCCGACTCGGCCCACGATGCCTTCCAGAAGTTCCTGGACAGCGAAAAGAAATAACGCACCCCGTGCACCAAGGCCGGTAGCCTCAGGCCCGGTGCACCACATAGCGGGGGCGGGAGGACAGCGACGCTGTCCTCCCGCCCCGGCCACACTTCACCCCCCAACTCTTTAGGTGAACCATGTCTGTAATGACTTCTCCCCGCAGCGCAGCCCGGAAATCAGGCCGTGCCCCTAATGGCCGCGAACGATTCTCCGACTGGGCGAACGCGCACCGGAAATGGCTATTCGCGGCCCCGGCGATGCTCTTCGTCGGCGTCCTGATCATCTTCCCGCTGGCCTGGACCCTGTACCTGAGCCTCACCGATTCGCAGGGCTCCGTCCGGGCCGCCACCGAGTTCATCGGCCTCGAAAACTACATGACGGTCCTGTCCGACGTCGAACGCTTCTGGCCTGCGGTGGGCCGCACACTGACCTTCACCGGCATTGCCCTGGTCTGCGAAGTAGCGCTCGGCATGGGCATCGCACTCCTGCTCTGGCGCCCGTTCCGCGGCGAAAAGTGGGTGCGCGTGGCCATCCTGCTGCCGCTCGTGGCAACCCCGGTGGCCGTGGGCATGATGTGGCGGCTGATCTTCGACCCCAACATTGGGTTCGCGAACCAGCTGCTCGGCGCAGTGGGCATCCCCGCCCAGCCCTGGCTGTCCGGCCAGGACACCGCGCTCGGCACCACCATCTTTATGGACGTGTGGCAGTGGACCCCCATGGTGGTCCTCATTCTGCTGGCCGGCCTGACGTCCCTTTCCGAGGAGCCCGATGAGGCAGCCCGGATGGATGGCGCCAACGCGTTCCAGCGCTTCTTCTACATCACCCTCCCGCTGATGATGCCCACGGTGATCGTGGCCATCCTGCTCCGGGGCATCGACGCCCTGAAGACCTTCGACATCCTGTACGCCACCAAGGGCAAGGGCGGCGGTTCCTTCCACGAAGTGGAGACGCTGAACGTCTACGCCTACGGCCTGAGCTTCGACTACAACCAGTACGGGCTGTCCTCCGCGGTGCTGATCCTGTTCTTCATGATCATCATCGGCTCCATGTGGCTGCTGACCATGCGCAAGAAAGCGGTAAGCAAATGACCGTCCTGACCGAGAACCAGACGCCCGCCGGGAAGCCCCTGCCGCTACGCCGCCCCAAGAAACCCCTCGGGACGCGTGCCTACAAGGTCTTCCGCGTTGTAGCCCTGATCGCCGTGGTCCTGTTCCTGATCGCCCCCTTGATCTGGATGCTGCTCGCTTCTCTGAAGACCAATGTGGACATCTACGACACGGCGAAGTCGTTCATCTTCAGCCCCACGTTCGAGAACTACGCGAACGTCCTTCAGCGCAACAACTACTTCGTCTTCATCTTCAACAGCTTCTGGGTGGCGTTCGTCTCCACCGCCCTCTCGCTGGTGCTGGGCGTCCCGGCCGCGTATGCCATGAGCCGGTTCACCATGCACCGGTCAGCCCTCGTGGTCCTGATGGCCCGCGTCATCCCCGGCGTTTCGCTGCTGGTGCCCTGGTACTACGTGTTCTCCAACCTGAAAATGGTGGGCGGCTTCGAGGTCCTGATCCTCAGCCACATGTTCGTTGCGCTGCCGCTGATCGTCTACATCATGATGAGCTACTTCGATTCCCTCCCGCTGGAACTGGAGGAATCGGCCCAGGTGGACGGTCTCACCCCCATCGGCGCGTTCCAGCGCATCACGCTGCCGCTCTCCGTAGCGGGTATGGCCACCGCCGGCATCCTGAGCTTCATTTTCTCGTGGAACAACTTCATGTTTGCCCTGGTGCTGTCCGGGTCGAAGACTAAGACGCTGCCCGTGGCCATCTTCGACTTCGTCTCCTACGCCAGCATCGACTGGGGCGGACTCATGGCAGCGGCCACCGTGGTGACCATCCCCATCATGATCATTGCGCTCTTCACGCAGAAATACATCGTGTCCGGCATGACCGCCGGCGCCACTAAGGGCTAGGCCGGAATGACAATCATCAGCAGAATCGAAACCTTCCTGGTCGCACCGCGGTGGCTGTTCGTCCGGATCGAGACCGAGAGCGGCATCGTCGGCTGGGGCGAGGCAACCTGCGAGGGGCGCAGCGAAACGGTGCGCACCGCCGTCGAACAGCTCTCGGAGCTGCTGATCGGCAACGACGCCCTCCGTATCGAGGACCACTGGCAGGTCATGACCAAGGGTTCCTTCTACCGCGGCGGACCCATCCTGGCCAGCGCGGTTTCCGGGCTGGACCAGGCCCTCTGGGACATCGCCGGCAAGCACTTCAACACCCCCGTGCACCAGCTCCTGGGCGGCCACGTCCGCGACAGGATCCGGATGTACGGCTGGGTGGGCGGCGATGAGCCCAACGAGGTGGCGGACCAGATCAGCGCGCAGCTGGAAGTGGGCCTCACCGCCGTCAAGATGAACGCCAGCGGCCGGATGAGCCCGGTCGCCTCGGTGGCAGAGATCGACGGCGTGGTGCAGCGTGTTGCCGCAGCCCGCGAAGTGCTGGGTGACCACCGCGACGTCGCCGTGGACTTCCATGGCCGTTTCAGCCTGGCCAACGCCCGGCGGGTGGCGCCGCTGCTGGAACCGTACCGGCCCTTCTTCCTCGAGGAGCCGGTGGTGCCGGAAAACACGCACCTGCTGCGGGAATTCACGTCATCCACCACCACCCCGGTGTCCACCGGTGAGCGGCTCTACAACCGGCAGGAATTCCTGCCGGCACTGCAGGCCGGTATTGCCGTGGCCCAGCCGGACCTCTCCCACGCGGGCGGCATCACCGAGGTGCGGAAGATCGCCTCGCTGGCGGAAATCTACGATGTCCAGCTGGCTCCGCACTGCCCGCTTGGCCCCCTTGCCCTCGCCGCCTGCCTGCAGGTTGGCTTCGCAACGCCCAACTTCCTGATCCAGGAACAAAGCATCGGCATCCACTACAACAAGGGCGCAGAAGTCCTCGACTACGTGGTGGACAAAACCCCCCTGAAGTTCGTGGATGGCCACATTGAACGGCTGACCGGACCCGGCCTCGGCATCGAAATCGACGAAGCGGTGGTCCGCGCTGCCGATAAGCGCGGCCACGCCTGGCGCGGGCCGGTCTGGCGCCACGCGGATGGAGCTTTCGCAGAATGGTGAACACAATGACTGACAGCAGCACGCCCGAAACCCTGCTGGCCGGAATCAAAGAGGCCAGGCTGGTTGCGATCGTCCGCGGTACTGACGGCGGGGCCGCCGCCAAAGCCGCACTTGCTGCGATGGAAGAGGGCTTCCGGTTCGTCGAAATTGCGCTGACTACCCCCGGTGCCCTTGAAGCTATCCGCGAGGTCCGGGCTGGGGCTCCGGCCGGCTGCTACGTCGGCGGGGGAACCGTGCTGACCGTTCAGGACGTGGACAACGTGGCCGAGGCGGGCGGCCAGTTCATGGTGACGCCGGCCCTGGCCGCATCCATCGCCGAGTCGGCCCGGCAGGGGATTCCTGTACTGGCCGGGGCCCTGACGCCCAGCGAGGCGTACGAAGCCATGAACCGCGGCGCCACCGCTGTCAAGCTCTTCCCCGCTTCCATCGGCGGTCCCGGCTACCTCAAGGCACTGCGCGATCCCTTCCCGGAGATCCCCTTCATTCCGGTGGGCGGAGTGGGCCTCGACGAAGCTGCAGGATATTGGGAAACCGGAGCGATCGCCGTCGGGCTTGGCGGCCCGCTGTTCGGGAACGCCGGCTCCGGCGGAGACCTCGCCCCCATGCGGGAGCGGGCACGGGCGTTTGTTGATCTGGCGGCGGCATTCGACCGGCGGCCTGCCGCGGGCGCGGCCGCAGCAGGCACTCGGTGAGCACCGCCGTCGACCTTTTGACCTTCGGTGAGTCCATGGTCTCGCTGCGCTCGGCCGGGCCGCTGTCCGCCGGCGGCGCCCTGGCCATGCACGTGGCCGGGGCGGAATCGAACGTTGCTGTGGGGGTTGCCCGTCTGGGCCACACCGTCAGCTGGGCCGGAGTTGTTGGCGCGGATCCGCACGGTGAATACATCCTGCGGCAGCTCCGTTCCGAGGGAATCCAGGTCTCGCACCGCGTGGACCCGGATCGCAGCACCGGGGTGATGTTCCTGGAGCAGCGGACAGCCGATCTGACGCGGGCGTTCTACTACCGCGCCGGTTCCGCGGGCTCCACCCTCAACCGCGAAGACATTGACCATGCCCTGAATGCCGGCCCGCGCGTCCTGCACCTGACCGGCATCACCGCTGCCCTCAGTCCGGAAGCGCGCGGGGCGTTGCAGTACGCCGCGGAGCGTGCCGCGGCAGAGGGCGTGGCGGTCTCCCTCGACGTCAATTACCGCAGCAAACTCTGGACCCGGGATGAGGCCCGTGCCGTGCTGGCCCCCCTCGCCCGGCATGCGGACATCCTGATAGCGTCCGACGACGAACTTGCCCTTGTAGCGTCCGCAGCCTCGGGTGGTGCCACCTCGGGTGGTGCCAGGTCCGACGACGCCGAAACGGCTCTCGCTGAAGAACTCCTGGGCCGCGGGGTTACCGAAGTGGTGGTCAAGCGGGGGGCCGCCGGCGCCGGCGTCCACACCGCCGCCGCACGTTTCGAGGCGCCTGCCGTCGCCGTGACCAGCATCGACACTGTTGGCGCCGGGGATGCTTTCACGGCGGGCTACCTTTCGGCCCTGCTCGACGGCGGCGACGTACCCGCGCGGCTGGAGCGCGGCACAGTGATGGGGGCTTTTGCCGTCAGCACTGCGGGCGACTGGGAGGGGCTGCCCGGCCGGGACGAGCTGGCGATGCTTGCAACCGCCCAGAGCGGCGCCACCGTCCGCTGACTGCCATTCGGGTGTGAGACCCGAAACTCCCTTAGATGTCCGTGCTGAGGCTGAGGTCCCGCCACGAGTCCAGTTCGGTGCGTTCTGCGTCGGCGACGGCGGCAAACGCGCCGAAAGCGTCGTTTCCGAGCACCAGCAGCGACGGCGGGTTGGGGCTTTCAGCGACCGCGAGGATGGCTTCGGCGGCTTTGGCCGGGTCGCCGGGCTGGGTGCCGTGCATCGTGTCGTTCTCCTTGCGGCGCTTGCCAGCCGTCTCCGCGTAGTCCTCGATTGGCTTCGCCGACTGGGTAAGGGAGCGGCCGGCGAAGTCGGTCCGGAATGCGCCGGGTTCAACAACGGTGACGCTGATCCCGAGTGGCTGCAGCTCTTTGTGGAGGGAACCGGACAGTCCCTCCACAGCCGCTTTGGTAGCGGAGTAGTATCCGGATCCGGCCGGTTTGATGCGGGCTCCGATGGACGAGATGTTCACGATGGACCCGGACCTTTGCGCGCGCATGTCCGGCAGGACTGCCTTGATCATGTCCACAGTGCCGAAAACGTTCGTGTCGAACAACTGCCGGATGTCGGCGTCGTCCGCTTCTTCAACCGCGGCACGGTAGCCGTAGCCCGCATTGTTGACCAGCACGTCGATCCCGCCGAAGCGGGCCTTCGCCTGGTCCACCGCCGCAGTGATCTGCGCCCGATCGGTGACGTCCAGGGGCAGTGCCAATGCAGTGTCCGGTGAAGCGGCCGCGATGTCTTCCACCGTGGTGACGTCGCGGGCGGTGACGACGGCGTTGTGGCCGCGGGCGAGGACGGTTTGGGCAAGTGCGCGGCCGAGTCCGGTCGAGCAGCCTGTGATGAGCCAGGTAGCCATGGTTTATCTCCTTTCGGGAGTGACGCGGTAGCCCGCATGTTCCGTCCACTAGCCAACCGCACATCTCCCGGCTCCGGTAGTGCCTGTTGATACAGGTACCACCAGTGCCTCCTACGTGGCGTTGACTCGCGCGGCGCCCGCGCGTCAGGTCCGGACTTCGAACTCCGTATGACTGTGCCGGATGCCGTTGACCTGGAGTTCCAGGGCGTGCAGTCCGGCGTGGTGCACCCGGGTGGTCATCGGTTTGAAGGCGTGGCGCTTGGCCAGCGTCCTGGTCTCGCCGGCGGCAAGCGTCAGTGCCGTCAGCTTGAAGATCTTCACGGACTGGCTGCCGTTGGCCTTGCGGTAGTGGACGGCGTAATCCACCGCCAGTTGGGCGTCCGCGGTACCGGTGTTGGAGATCTCGAATTCGAACCCGAGGTCCTCGGGCATCGCCACCACCCGCCGGTCCAGCCGAAGTGCCGTGACTGCCACCGACGCCGGTGCGAACCCCTGGAGCGCCAACGCACCCGGATGGCCTTTCTTGATGAGGGTCCGGAGGCCATGCCTTACCACCCAGGCAGTATTGGCATCCGGGGCAGCCAGCCAGCCTGCCGCCGTCGCAACCACCGCCTCCGGTGAATGGCGGGCCAGGTCGTTGAGGTGGTTGGCAACGGACCTTCGCACGTACTCGGAAGGGTCCCGGTACAGGGCGTTGAGGATGGGCAGCGTCGCCTCGGGCCGCTGCACCAGGGCGGGGACCCGCACCGCCCACGGGAGGTAGGCGCGGGTGCCTTCGGAAGCCAGTCGGCGGACGTGTTCATCGGGATGGGACGTCCACCCAAGAATGGACCGCAGGGCCGTGTCGGGGTCCCGGGCGATCAGTCGCCGGATGGCAAACTCGCCGGTGAGCCGTGGGGTCAGTTCGGCGAGGAGCGCGAGGCAGTCGGTGAAATCCGTTGGGTTGTGCGATTCGAGTGCAAGAGTCACAACCGACTCGGAGACGGGCCACAGGATCCAGCCCGCAAAACCCGGGTTGTCCAAGGCGCGGCGGAAGGCGCCGGCCGCCGTCGAATAATCACTCCCCTGAATCTGTGCGAAATCGGCCAGAAGTGCACCGCAGACCTGGTCCGTCCGTCCGCGGAGACTGAGTTCATCGAGCGTTGTTGCGGCCGCGGCCACGTTGGGCCACCGGGTGCCAGGTGCCGCCTTTCCCAGGATGCCAGCCAGTGCTTCGACATTCCGGCGGTTGATCAGTTCGTTCATCGCACCCATCCGGTCAGGCTACAGGGATAGTCTTCATCTCAAGGAAATCCAACAGCAGGGACGGAAGTAGGACGTGGCAGAGCAGGCAGGATCGGAAAAATCAGGGAATGGCCCCAACTGGTGGCGCACATTCCATGACAAGTTCGTGGTGGAAGAACGCTACATGGAGCCCGGGGCACGCAGGGCGCTATACCGCGCCGCGGTGGTCCTGATGGGACTAGGCACCGTGGCATTTATCGTCGCCTTGGTGGGAGTGGTGCAAAGCGGCACCGCGCCGTGGGGTCCGGACGAACCCATCCGGGACTGGCTGCTCGGCACCCGTTCAGAGTCGCTCACCGGCGTGATGATCTTCCTCGCCATAATCTTCGGTCCTGTTGCCTTGCCCATCATCGTGCTGGTGGTCACGGTGGCCTGGGGGTTCGCGGCGAAACACGCCTGGCGGCCCATCGTCCTGGCCGCCGCAATGCTCACCGGCGTGATCATTTCCCAGATCATCCTGCAGATCATCAGGCGGTCCCGCCCGCCGGTGGAGCTGATGCTTTTTGGTGCCGACCACACCTTCTCGTTTCCTTCGGGCCACGTTCTGGGGGCCTGCGACTTCCTGCTGGTGGGCGCTTTCCTGATCTTCTCGCGGCGGGAGAACCCACGGTCAGCCATTCTGGGTTTTGTGGGGGCTGGAATTGGCATTGTGCTGGCCATTGTGAGCCGGCTTTACCTCGGCTACCACTGGTTCAGCGACGCCTTCGCTTCACTGTCCCTGTCGCTGGTCATCCTGGGCGCCTACATCGCGCTGGACACCTGGCGGACCGCCCGGATCCCCGGCGAACGGATCACGGGCGAGCTCTCCAAGGCTGACGCTCCGGGTGACTAGCTGAGATGGCCAGCGAGGCAGATGTCCGCCGCATGTGCCTCGCGCTGCCCGGCGTCACTGAACGCAGCAGTTGGGGCCGGCCTGCGTGGTTCGCGAGAACCCTGATGGCCCGCATGTGGGAGGACGGCGTGCTGACCGTCAAGACCACGGAGCGGGAAGCGCTGGCCGGCACGGAGCCCGAAACGTATTTCTGGACCCCGCATCACGAACGGTCACTCCGGCTGGTACTGGTCCGGTTGGCGCGGATCGGAGCCGGGGAACTGGCGGAACTCCTGGAGGAATCGCACCGGTTGGCGGGTGGCCGCGGATAGTGACGGATGGCCCGGCGTCGGTCTGTTGCCGAAAAGGCGCTACGCTCCGGGAACCGAGCGCGCGCGTTTGAGCGCCCGGTGCAACTTGGCGTTGGCCGCCTCAAGTTCCAGGACTTTGGAGACCCCGGCCAGATTGAGGCCCTGCGCCAGCAGCTCTCCGATGTGCAGGAGGAGGGCGATGTCGGCGTCGCTGTATTGGCGCGTGCCGCCGGACGTGCGGGCCGGCGTCAGCAGCCCGCGGGTTTCGTAGAGGCGGATGTTCTGCTGGCCTGTCCCGGCGAGTTCGGCGGCCACGGAAATGGCGTAGAGTGCCCGCCCGGCCTGGGCCCGGGACGCACGTCCCGCGGGCGGTTCACTCATGTGTGCTCCCAAAATTTTTGTCGAAAGTGGCTTGCCTCAGTTTCGCACGGATGCTATAAAAAATCTATATCAACCACCATAGATAAATGCGTGGTGGATATGACGAAGATCGATCCAACTGCATGCTGAAGGAGTGAAGATGATGTTGATGCGTACGGACCCGTTCCGTGAGCTGGACCGGCTCACCCAGCAGGTCTTTGGAACCGTGGCCCGGCCGGCGGCCATGCCGATGGACGCCTGGCAGGAAGACGGTGAGTTTGTGGTGGCGTTTGACCTGCCTGGCGTCAAAGTGGACTCCGTGGACCTGAACGTTGAGCGGAATGTTCTCACCGTCCGGGCGGAGCGCCTTGATCCCACCCAGCCCAACGTTGAGCTGGTGGCCTCCGAAAGGCCACGCGGTGTTTTCAGCCGCCAACTGATCCTGGGCGACACGCTGGACGCGGACCACATCAAGGCCAGCTACGACCAGGGCGTGCTGACCCTGCGGATCCCGGTGGCCGAGCAGGCCAAGCCGCGCAAGATCGAGATCGAAACAAAGAGCCAGATGCACGAGATCGGAAACTAACCCCTCCCCGGGCGCCGGCCGACTTTTGCCGGCGCCCAGGCCCCATGCCCCTGAGAATTCGCCGGAAACCGCCATGACCAGCCAGCCGGACTACTACGACATCCTGCGGGTGACGCCCGCTGCCAGCCAGCAGGAGATCTCCCGCGCCTACCGGTCCCTGATGCGCACGCATCATCCGGACCTCGACGGCGGCCCGGCAGCTGGCGGCGAGGATCTCGGTGGCGAGCTGCTGCAGATCATGCAGGCCTTCGCGGTCCTGCGTGACCCGGAGCGGCGCGCAGCCTACGACAGGAGCCGCGCCGGCGCCAGCGCGCAGGGAGCCGGACCGGTCGTCATTCCAGTCCGAAAGGTCCGCAGTCCCGCGCCCGGCAACCCCGCGCACAGCCCAACCAACACCATCAGGATCACCCGGGTCCACTGGGAAAGCGGGCCCTGGGCATAACCGCAAGCACACCCTAGGAGAACACCCATGAGCGAGTGGCGTCGCTACGATTCCCATCTGATCTCCGCCTTCCATGAGCGCTTCGAAACGCGCTGGGGTAAGGGCACCGCCCCGTTCCTGGATCCCGAAGCGCACGAAGAGCCGGTTCCGCGTGCACAGTGGATTAACCCGGCAACAGGTGCGGCGCTGGCAGTGGTGCCGGTGTGGACAGCGGACGAGCGCCAGCAGCGCTCGTTCGGGGTGTTCTATCTCCCGCCCGTCGGTGACATCTGGGTACTCCGGCCCGGCTACACGGGCTACCTCGAACCGGCCGACGGCGACACCGAACACCTCGTCACCCTCAGGAATGACGCGTACCGGAAGGCTGTGGCCCACGCCAAGGAATTCCTGTTCGGCTCACAATGAACCGGCGCCGCCGCCGGGCCCGGGAGCTGTGCCGCTGCCCAGCAGGCTGCGGGTGAGGGTTTCGGCGTCGGCCATAAGATCGTCGACGGCGGCACTGAGGTGGGAGTCTGACACCGCTTCGTTGTCCAACGCAGCCGCTACCACCGCGCGGCGGACCAGTTCGCGCGCGAAGGACGCAGTGGTTCCCTCGGTCTGTTCCGCGGCGGCAGTGAGTGCCTCAGGGCTGAAAGCCACCAGGCGGCCGTACAGTTCCAGCAGCCGGACCCGTTCGGCGTGGGCCGGCAGCGGAATTTCGACCGCGAGGTCCACCCTGCCGGGCCGCTGCGCCAGCGCCCGCTCCAGCATGTCCGGCCGGTTGGTGGTGAGGACAAACGCCACGTCGGCATCCTTACCCAGCCCGTCCATGGCGTCCAGCACCTCAAACAGCAGCGGCTGCGGCCCGTGCCCGAAGCTCCGGTCCTCGGCGATGAGGTCGCAGTCCTCCAGCACCACAATGGACGGCTGGAGCGCACGCGCCATGCGGGCCGCTTCCGCGATCCGGGCGAGCGAACCGCCCGAGAGGAGGATCGCCGTCGAGCCCTCACTCTGGCTGAGCAGGTGGCGCACGGTGTGCGTCTTGCCCGTGCCCGGCCTGCCGTAGAGCAGGATGCCGCGTTTGAGGTGCTGGCCGTGGTCCCGGAGGGACGCCCGGTGGGTGGCGATTCCCACTGTGTGGTCGGCAACCTTCTGCAGCAGCCCCTCGGGCAGGATAACGTCCGACGCCGGCAGGCTGGGGCGGTGATGGAACGTCACCCCCGCCGTGCTGGGGCCGTACTCGGACATCACCAGGGAAATGACCTGGCCCTTGAGGACGCTGTTGTTGTCCATCCGGCGGCGGAACTCGGCCAGGAACTCCGTGGCCGCGCCCGGGCTGCCGGCCATCACCTCCAAGGAAGCTGTCTGGCGTCCGGAGCGCGGTTCGGCGTTGCGCTGCAGGACTGCCAGCGGGCTCCCGCCGAACGCGAAAAGCCAGAGGCCCAGCGCCACCGCCTGCCGTTGCGCGTCCGGCCCCACCGCCAGGTTGGCGTAGTCGGGCTGGGCGAGCGGAAACTGGGGAAAGAGCTGGGACTGCTGGACCATGTCGCTGAAGGACTGGTGGTGGCGCTGGCCGCCGCCGCCACTGCCCACCAGCCGGCCGGCAGGGTCCTGGGCGGCGAGTTCCGCCATCACGATGTCGGCGTCCACAAACCGGTGCGGCGGGATCACCTCCTCCACCACGGAGAGCCCCTCAGCGGGCGCCCTGAGGTGAGCCGTCAACGCCGGCAGCAGTTGCAGGCCCTTCTGCTGCCGGTGGCTTCCGGCCTGCGCCAGTTGGACCAGTGCGCCAAAGTCGTCGATGAACTTCCCCAGTTTTTCATCCATGCCCAGACCCTAGCAGCCCACTTCGCCAGGGGGTCCGCGGGTATAGCATTCTGAGTTGTACCCGTTCCACGCTTTCACCTTACAAAGGGCTGACGCCATGCATATTTCCGCCAAAGACCTGGCAGCCCTCATCCCCGCGGACTTCACCCTGGGTGTGGCCACCGCAGCCTTCCAGATTGAAGGCGCGCTCTCGGAAGATGGCCGGGGCCCGGCGGGGTGGGACGTGTTTTCCGCCAAGCCTGGGTCCATCGTGGAGGACCACAGCCCGGCCGTTGCCTGTGACCACTACCACCGCATGCCCGGGGACGTGGCACTGATGAAACAGCTCGGCGTCGACTCCTACCGTTTCTCCCTGTCCTGGTCCCGGATCCAGCCCAACGGGAGCGGCCCGGTGAATCCTGTCGGCCTGGCCTTCTACGACCGGCTCCTGGACGAGCTGCTCGCCAACGGCATTTCCCCGATGCTGACGCTCTATCACTGGGACACGCCGCTGGCACTTGACGACGCCGGCGGCTGGATGAACCGGGACACCGCCTACCGCCTCGGCGAGTTCGCCGCCATCGCCGCGGACGCTTACGGAGACAGGGTGGCGCGGTGGTGCACCATCAACGAACCGGCCACCGTTACCACCAACGGCTACACCCTGGGGCTGCACTCGCCCGGCGAAAACCTCATGCTCAACGCATTGCCCAGCGTTCACCACCAGTTGCTGGGCCATGGGCTGGCATTGCAGGCGTTGCGGGCGGCAGGGGTCCCCGGTGAAGTGGGGATGACCAATGTGTACTCGCCGATGGTCCCCAACTCCATTAACCCCCTGGACAAGATCAGTGCGGGTCTGATGGACCTTGCCCAGAACCGGCTGTACGCGGACCCGGTCCTCACAGGCAAGTACCCGGACCTCATCAGGGCTGCGAAGTTCTTCGGTTCGTTCGATCACCCCGATGCGGACATGGAGATCATCTCCCAGCCGCTGGATTTCTACGGCCTCAACTACTACATGCCCACGAAAGTTGCCGTCGGCCCGGGTGAAGGGGCCGTGCCCGCGAGCATGGCCGAGGCCATGGGCAGCGACCTGAGTGCTGCGGGCAACGGCGGCACCCCGTTCCACGTGGAGCCCTGGCCCGAAGCCGACATCACGGCCTACGGCTGGCCGGTGAAACCCGAATACATGACTGTGGCGCTCAAGGAGATGGCCGAGCGGTATCCGAACCTTCCGCCGGTGATCATCACCGAAGGCGGGGCAAGTTTCGAGGACATCATCGTCCGCGACAAGTCCACCAACACCACTTTCATCCCCGACGAGCGGCGCCTGAAATATCTCTCGGACCACATCCAGTCGGCGCTGAAGGCCACGTCGCCGGGCGGGGAAGCCGAGTCCATCGACCTCCGCGGCTACTATGTGTGGTCGCTGCTGGACAATTTCGAATGGTCCGCCGGCTACAAGCAGCCGTTCGGCCTTCTCCATGTTGATTTCGAGACGCTCGAGCGCACGCCCAAGGCGTCGTATTTCTGGTTCCAGGAGCTAATCGAGGAACGGAACCTGGTAGCGGCGGCCGGTGCCGCCGTGGCGCAGGCCATGGAACCTGAAGCCGTGGAGGACAGCGGCGTTGAACATGAAGCCGGTGTTTAGGCCGGCCCCGCTTTTTAATTGAGACCTAGAGCAGCTCCAGGACCTTGAGCTGCTTGGCCATTCCCGCGCCGTCGGGCGAATAGATCCACGGCACCACCGAGGTGGTGTGGTCGCCGTCTTCAGAGTGCCCGCCGGCAAACACGGACTCACTGACGGACAGCTGCCGGATGGCGATGGCGGCTACCATGTCGCCGTGGTCCTGGGCGAACCCGGAATAGATCTGTTCATCGTGCTGGCCATTGTCGCCGATCAGCAGCCAGCGCATGTCCGGGAATTCCTTGGCCAGGCGTTCGAGGTTGCGGTGCTTGTGCTCCTGCCCGCTGCGGAACCAGCGGTCCTGGGTGAGGCCCCAGTCCGTGAGCAGCAGGGCGCCGGAGGGGTACATGTTCCGGCTCAGGAACCGCTTCAAAGTGGGGGCGGCGTTCCATGGACCCGTGGACAGGTAGATGACCGGGGCGTCGGGGTGTTCAATGGTGAGCCGGTCCAGGAGGACAGCCATCCCTGGGGTGGCCATCCGTGCCCGTTCGCTGAGCACAAACGTGTTCCAGAGCGCCAGGAACGGCCGGGGGAGGGCTGTCACCATCACGGTGTCATCGATGTCCGAGACGATGCCGAACTTCGCGTTGGCGTCGATCACCTGGATCAGTGTCTCCACGGGTTCGGTCCCGTCCGCCCGCAGGACGGCCGTGTGCCAGCCGGGGGAAAGCTTGACGTCCACCACGGTGTCGATCAGCCCGCCCCGGTCCGCCTTGACCTGGGTGGTGACGTCGCCGATGGTTATTTCCACCCCGGTGTACTGCATGGGGACGCTGGTGAAGGCGCGCCAGCCGCGGATATTCTGGGTGCCGTTGAGGGCTGCGTGTTCGGCTAGGCTGCCGGGGGCGGGTTTCCTGGTCAGGAGGACACGGCCAAGGACACGCACCCACCCGGTGGATGATCCGTAGCCCTGGTACGCGATGGTCTGCGGGGCGAAATTCCAGCGTCCGGCGAGCCGGATCCGCGTGCCGTTTACGGTGTCCGAGATCCGGTGGGCCAGACGGAAAAGCTGCGTGCCCGAAAGCTGTGCCGGGTGCGGGTCGTTCTGGGGTGCGTTCTGAGGAGCCGGGTCCATGCCTCCACTCTGCCACAGGCGCGCCCCGCGCCGGGCACGTGCGGAAGTACCGCCGTCGTACGTGACGTCAGCCGGACCCAACGAACCAGCGCAGTGTTTCGGCGTTCCGCACGGCGTTCCCGCCGCCGTCGTTATTGAAATAGGCGTAGACGTCCAAGCCAGCCCCGGCCCATTCCCGGATGCGGGCCGCCCACCATTGCAGGTCCTCGTCCGAGTAGGAACCGCCGTAGAGGTGCTGATGGTCGGGGCCGTGGAGGCGGATGTAGACGAAGGGTGCCGTGGCGCGCAGGATGCAGGGGAGATGGGCGCCGCTCATGATGCAGTAGGCGGCCCCGTGGCGTTCCAGCAGGGCGTAGACGTCCGCGTGGTCCCAGCTGGGGTGCCGGAACTCGACGGTCACCCTGATCCACCACGGGACGGCGCCGAGGAAGTAATTCAGGCGGGCATCATCGCGTTCCATTTGAGGCGGGAGCTGCACCAGCAGGACGGCACGTTTGTCGCCCAGTTCGTGCCAGCACCGGGCAATCCGCTCCAGCCACACCTCAGGCGCGTACAGCTTTTTGCCGTGCGTCAGGCCGCGCGGAGCCTTGACCGACATGGCGAACCCGTCCGGGAGCCGTCGCCTCCAGCTGGCGAAGGACGTATCCCGGGGCCAGCGGTAGAAGCTGGCGTTCAGTTCAACGGTGCTGAAGCGGGTAGCATAGTGCTGGAGCCTGTCCCGGGCTGGGAGGCCCGGCGGGTACAGCACGCCGTCCCAATGGTCGTAACTCCAACCGGACGTGCCGATATGAATCGCCATGTTTGCTTCCTTTCCCTCTTTGTTCCCCGCTGCTCCCTCCGGGGCCCTCCTTATGGCAGTGTAAGGACATGGCGCGCATCGAGGATTATGCAGTTGTTGGCGACCTTCACACCGGCGCGCTGGTCAGCACGGCGGGCTCCATCGATTGGCTCTGCCTGCCGCGCTTCGATTCGCCGGCCTGTTTCAGCGCCCTCGTTGACACGCCCGACGCCGGCCGCTGGCTCCTGGCGCCCGAAAGCGGCGGCACGTGCACCAGGCGAAGCTACGTGGACGGCACCCTGGTCCTTGAGACCGTATGGGAAACCCCGGAAGGCACCGTCAAGGTCATTGACTTCATGCCGCCGCGTGACGAGGTGGCTGACATCGTGCGGATTGTGGAAGGCGTGACCGGAAGCGTCAGGATGCGCGGCGAACTGGCGATGAGGTTCGATTACGGGCACATCATGCCCTGGGTTCGGAGGGACAAGCATGGCCTGCACGCCATCGCCGGCCCGGATGCCGCCTACTTCGTCACCACGGCCCCGGTCCGCGGCGAGAACATGCAGTCGATCAGCGACTTCACCGTCCAGGCGGGGGAGCGGGTGCCCTTCGTACTGACGTGGGCACCCAGCCATGTTCCCCGGCCGCACACCGTCGACGCCGAGCACGTGCTGAGCACGACGCTGGCCTACTGGCGCGGCTGGGTGTCCCAATGCACTTACAAAGGCAAGTACCAGGAGGCGGTGGCCCGTTCACTGGTGACCCTGAAGGCACTCACGTATGACCCCACCGGCGGCATCGTGGCCGCCGTGACCACGTCCTTGCCGGAACAAATCGGCGGCCCCCGCAACTGGGATTACCGCTTCTGCTGGCTGCGAGACGCCACGTTAACGCTGCAGGCGCTGCTGGCTGCGGGCTACACAGCGGAGGCTGCCGCATGGCGTGACTGGCTGCTCCGCGCTGTGGCGGGCGACCCGGCGGACCTGCAGATTATGTATGGCATCCACGGCGAGCGGCGGCTGCCGGAGATGGAGCTGCCTTGGCTGGCGGGGTACGAGAATTCGAAGCCGGTGCGGACAGGCAACGGCGCCGCTGCACAGCTCCAGCTGGACGTCTGGGGAGAGGTGCTTGATTGCCTGTCCCTGACGCGAAATTCGCTGCTGAAACACACCGATGAATCCTGGGACGTGCAGATTGCCCTGATGCAGCACCTGGAAACCATTTGGGACCAGCCGGACAACGGGCTCTGGGAGATGCGCGGGCCGCGCCGCCACTTCACACACTCCAAGGTGATGGCCTGGGTGGCTGCGGACCGGATGGTCAAGGGCGTCCGCGACTTCGGCCTGCCGGGCCCCGTGGAACGCTGGGAGGCCCTCCGGGACACCATCCACCAGGAGGTTATGGCCAACGGCTTCGACCCTGAGCGCAACACCTTCGTGCAGTCCTACGGCCGGCCGGAACTCGATGCCAGCCTGCTGCTGATCCCCCGGGTCGGGTTCCTGCCGCCTGATGATCCCCGGGTGGTGGGGACCATCGACGCGATCCAGCGCGAGCTCACGGACGACGGCTTTGTGCTGCGGTACCGCCCGGCAGACAGTGACGACGGGCTGCCGGGGGACGAAGGGGTGTTCCTTGCCTGTTCCTTCTGGCTGGTGGAGGCGCTCCTGGGGGCCGGCCGGGCCGCAGAAGCCACCGAGCTCTTCGAGCGGCTGCTGGAACTGCGCAATGATGTGGGCCTGCTCAGCGAGGAATGGGCAGTCGGGGCCAAACGGCAACTGGGCAATACCCCTCAGGCCTTCAGCCACTTCGCGCTTGTGACAAGCGCTCTTGAACTGCATCAGGATACGGTTCGGCGGAGTGATACCCCTATCTCGCCGGAGGCAGAGAGGGTAGGGCAGTAACGCCTCGATGGCGGCCCAACCTTCAACTCTGCGGAACAGGTAAGTATACTTACTAACACTCGCGGAGAGTTTCCTAAAAGCACACCGCCGCGACTGAACGAGGGGTTGGTAGAAATGGCCGGACATTTTGAGTTGGTTGATGCATCCGACGGCGGCTATAGGGTGAGGATGCTGGACGGCTCAGGGAGCCTGATGGCGATCTCGGTGACCTTTCCCACGAAGCGCGCCGCGGTAGCGGGCATCGAGATGGCCCGTGAGATTGCGGGCACGGGCCTCATCAGGGACTGCACCAGCAAAGGTGCCGGGGTAGTGATCCGGGAAAAGGCCCGTCCGCTGTCCTCTTCGAAGGACAGTGCGGCTGCCAGGGGCAAAAAGGTTTCAAAGACACCACGAACTGTAGTCGGGTGATGGCCCCGCAGACTGATGGCCCCGCCTCCTGGTGGCGGGGTGCCGTCCTGTTTGATGTTGACGGAACGCTGGTGGACTCCGCCTACCTGCACACGGTGGCGTGGTGGCAGGCGTTCCGCCAGCACCGGCACGAGGTGCCTATGGCAGCCATTCACTGGTGCGTGGGAATGGGTGGCGACCGGTTGGTGGACAGCCTCCTGCCTCCGGACCGGGACAGGGATGCTGATGCGGAAATCATGGCCAGCCATGCAGCGGTTTTCGCCCTGAATTGGCCGTCGCTGGGCGCGTTCGACGGCGCCAAGGACCTGCTTGCCCAGTGCCACGCCGGGGGACTCGCCGTCGCCCTGGCATCGTCCGCACGCCGGGAGGACCTGGCTGCCAACCGCAAGGCACTCGCAGCGGATGCCTTTATCCATGCGGCCACCAGCTCCAATGACGCCGAGGAAAGCAAGCCCGCCCCGGACATCCTGGTGGCGGCCCTGGAAGCCGTCCGTGTCCCGGCGGCCGACGCCGTCTATGTGGGGGACTCTGTGTGGGACATGAAGGCCGCCGCCGCGCTGGGCATACCGGCCATCGGGGTCACGTGCGGCGGCCGCAGCGCCGCCGAGCTGTTCGATGCGGGCGCCGCGGAGGTCTACACCGGCCCGCGGGACCTGCTCGATAACCTGCAGTCAAGTGCCATAGGAAGGCTGCTCGCGCTGGAATCCTAGGAACAACGGCCTTCCGGGAAAATTAGTCAGCCTACTTACTTTTTCTGTGTCAACCCGTTAGCGTCGAAGGGCGGACACCCGAAGAATTCCACAGAAAGGCAGACCATGAAGGCACTCACGTGGCAAGGCAAACGCTCGGTCAGTGTAGAGAACGTCCCCGACCCTGTGATCCAGGAACCCACGGATGCGATTGTGCGGATCACGTCCACGGCAATCTGCGGCTCGGACCTGCACCTCTACGAGGTGCTCGGCCCCTACATGCACAAAGGCGACGTGATCGGGCACGAACCCATGGGCATCGTGGAGGAAGTGGGCAGCGCCGTCACCAACCTGAAAAAAGGCGACCGCGTGGTCATTCCCTTCAACATCTCCTGTGGCCATTGCTACATGTGTCAGCAGGGACTGCAGTCCCAGTGCGAGACCACACAGGTCAGGGAAAAGGGATCCGGCGCTGCCCTCCTTGGTTTTTCGGAGCTCTACGGTTCGGTTCCCGGCGGGCAGGCGGAGTTCCTTCGCGTGCCGCACGCAGACTACGGGCCGGTGAAGGTGGGTGCGGACCTGCCGGATGAACGGTACCTGTTCCTCTCGGACATCCTCCCCACGGCGTGGCAGGGAGTGGAATACGCGGACGTTGCGCCCGGCGGCACTCTCGCGGTGTTCGGGCTCGGGCCCGTGGGCCAGTTTGCCAGCAGGATCGGCGTCCACCGCGGGCTGCGGGTCATCGGCGTGGACCCCGTCGCTGAGCGCCGCGCCATGGCGGGGCGACACGGAGTGGAGACGCTCGATTACAGCAAGGATGTGGCGGACGAACTGCGTGAAATGACAGACGGGCGGGGACCGGACGCGGTGCTGGACGCCGTCGGAATGGAAGCACACGGTTCCCCTGTTGCCGGCTTCGCGCACCACGCGCTGGGCCTCCTGCCGGACAAACTGGCGCAAAAGGCCATGGAGACGGCGGGGGTGGACCGGCTGGCTGCGCTTCACACCTCCATCGACGCCGTACGGCGCGGCGGGACCATCTCGCTGAGCGGCGTGTACGGCGGCGAGGCCAGTCCCATGCCGTTGATGACCATGTTCGACAAGCAGATCCAGGTTCGGATGGGGCAGTGCAACGTGCGCCGCTGGACTGATGACCTTCTCCCGCTCGTGGAGGACGACGCCGATCCGCTGGGTGTGATGGACCTGGTCACCCACCGCTCCGGCCTGGACGGTGCGCCCGCCCTCTACGAGAAGTTCCAGAAGAAAGAGGACGGCTGCATCAAGGTGGTCCTCAACCCCGGACAGTAAACCGGGCCGGTCGGTCATCTGAAGCGCCAGGCTCCTCGCGAGGTGGGGGACTAGAGCGGCAGGAGGGCGGAGAGGTCCGCGCGCAGTCCGGACGCTGCCACCCGGTGTGCTGCCACTGCGTCCGCCCACGTCAACTGGCCGGTCACCAACGACAGCCAGGTGGCGGCGTCGCACTCGATCACGTTTGGCGGGGTGCCGCGGGTGTGCCGCGGCCCTTCGACGCACTGGGTGACGCCGAAAGGCGGCACCCGCACCTCCACCGAATTGCCCGGCGCCCGCGCGGTCACCTCCTCCAGCGTGTAACGCACGGCCATGGCGGTGACGTTGCGGGGGAGGGGAGTGTCCGACGGCGCTGCGGCGGCCTTCTGCCATACGGCCAGTGCCGCCGTGCCTTCTTCAACGCCGATCCGGCGGCGCGCTGCGGCCATGAGGTCTGACTCCCTTTCCGGAAACAATCTCAGTCTTCAACTACGTAAGACGTAAGCACCCCGGAGAACGTAACTAGGGTAGTCACGAAGGAAATTAGGGTAGCGCGCTTAGTGGCGCAGGAGTAATTCATCCCGGCATGGTGGTTAGAAGGCTCACCGGAGAGTCGGCAGCAGTGAGCAGCCCGCGGCCCATGAAGGGTCATGCAGACAGGGCACCCGCTACGGGTCCAGCCCGCATGGCCAAGATAATTCCACTGGCAACCTCCAGTCCGGCTAGGTCCTCACTGAAATCCATTACAGCGAAGGACTGCCCATGCCTACCCTTCTATCGGACTTTAACGAAGTCTTCCGCAGCCTCACAGGCGGCAGCCTCAGCGAGTTCTACGCCGAAATTTCGCCTTACTTCCCTCTTGCAGTTGCAGGCGTCATCGTCTGGGGCCTCTGGCTTTACCGCTTCATCCTTTCCCACCGTGCCGGTCCGATCGTGACGGATTTCCGGGCTTCCACGTCGGTGGTGGTCCCGTCGTTCCATGAGGACCCCGACATCCTGATGAGTGCCCTGGAATCATGGCGGGCCCAAAAACCGGATGAAATCATCGTGGTCCTGGATGTTGAGGACCTGGACGCCTACCACCGGATCACCGACCTGGCGGACGAAACCATTCGGCCTGTCCTGTTCCATCACGTTGGCAAAAGGTCCGCGCTGGGCGTTGGCATGCGGATGGCACGGTTCGACGTCCTGGTGCTGACGGATTCGGACACGTGGTGGCAGCCCGGCCTGCTGGAGAACGTTCAAATGCCCTTTGCGGATCCCCTTGTCGGGGCGGTGGGGACCCACCAGACGGTCTACCAGCGGGACACAAGTATCTGGCGGCGCATAGCCGACTGGCTGGTCAATATCCGGTACCTCGACTACGTCCCGGCGATGGGCAGGGCAGGTGCGGTGCCGTGCATCTCCGGCCGCACCGCCGTCTACCGGCGAAGCGCCGTTATGGGACTGATCGAGCATCTGGAGAACGAATACTTCATGGGCAGGCGCTGCATCTCCGGCGACGACGGCCGGCTCACCTGGTTGGTGCTCGCCTCCGGCTACAAAACCGTCCATCAGTCATCGGCCCGCGCGCTGTCCATGTTCCCCGCCAGCTTCAGCGCTTTTATGAAGCAGCGCATCCGCTGGAGCCGCAACTCGTACCGTTGCTACCTCACGGCAGTCGCCAAGGGATGGCTCTGGCAGGTGCCGTTCGTGACGAAGGTTACTGTCCTGCAGATCCTTCTCACGCCGCTCACCATGGGCCTGAGCATGTTCTACCTCATTTTCAACCGGCTTGACCCCACTCCTTTCGGTGTCGCCGCTGCGGTCTGCTGGCTCCTGCTGGGCCGGGGAATCCGTGGCATTTCGCATCTGCGCAGACACCCAAAGGACATCCTCATCCTTCCGGTCCTGGCTGTCACGGTGATCCTCGTGGCCCTGCCCATCAAGCTCTACGCCTTTGCCACCATGAACAAGCAGGGCTGGCTGACCCGCCATGCAGACCAGTTGGGCGGCGACGGGCAGGACGCGGCAAGCCTCGCCACCGATGAGGCGGCAGCGTGAAGGCCGGCCGCGCGATTGTGGTAGGTGCCTTGACGGCCGCGCTGGCTACTGCGGGGTTCATTTATGCCGGAAACATCGGCAACCGTGAAGCGGCGGACGCAATGGGGCTCAACGAAATTGCGGACAACGGCACAGTCCAGGGGGTGCTCTATCCAGGCGATCCTGACAGCGAAGCACGCCTCGTGGAGCAGGAAGACGAACGGCTGGTCTACATCCGGACCATCGCCTCCGCAGCCCGGTGGCGGGTGGAAGGCCTGGAGGGTGCCTACCGGATCCGGACAGGCTCGAGCTACACGCTGGTCCTCCCGGCGAGGAGCGAGGCCTACAAAGTGGCCGACCTGCTTGCGCTGGCACCTAACGCGTTCCGCCTGCAGGACGGCGGGGCATATCTGCTCACCGAAAGCATCGCCGTGCTGTCCGGAGCCACCCTCGCGCTGGCCTCCCCGGACCCCGCGCGGGACCTGGACCTCCGGCTCGAAAGCGGGGCGGAAGGGTTTGTCTCCGTGGTAGCCCTGGGCGGATCCCTCACCTTGGGCGGCTCCGAAGCATCCGAAGTCCACATCTCAAGCTGGGACAGCACCAAAAGCGGACCCGACAAGATCACAGGTGACGGGCGGGCCTACATCCGCGTCCTTGGGGGCCACGCGGCTTTCTCCCACTCGGATGTCTCCTATCTGGGCTTCTGGAGCGGAAACACGGGCGGGCTGTCTCTGACCGGGACGGACGCCGTGGGCACTGTCACCGAGCAACAGCCAACACCGCAAAAGACCCGGGAGGCGGACGGCGGCGCCCGGCTCCTGCCAGAGGCCGAGCTGAAAGACCTCACCCAAGGATCGGCCCAGGACTACAGCCTGGTCACTGCGGGAATTGAAAACCTTCGTGTGGACAACAACGCCTTCGGGCTCTTTGTGACCAACGCCAGGGATGTACTCATCAGGGACACCACCATTTCCGGAAGCCTGGTGGACGGGCTGGTACTCCACCGCTTTGTCACCAACGCCACCATCACCGGGACGTCCTCCTCGGGAAACGGCGTGGACGGGTTCAGCATTGGACGATCCACCGAAAAGATAAGCTTCGAAAACATCCAGGCCCGGGACAATGGCCGCAATGGACTTTCCATGGATGGCAGACCGCTGGCCGATGGACCCAACGCCGTGGGAACCGCCGTGGATGGCTACGGCGGGAACCAGGTCAGCGGGGGTGCGTTCGAGAACAACGCCCGGTACGGGATTGAGGTTGTTGGCGGAGCGGGCCTGACCGTCCGGAACAACAGACTGGTGCGGAATGAGGTGGGCATTGTGGCAGCAGACGGCGCTACGGGCGTGGTCATCGACCACAACACCCTGCTGGAACAGGCCCGGCAGGCCGTGGCCGTACGGGACGTTGGGTCCACGGCCGAGGTTACCGGAAACTCAATCACCGGCGGGGATACAGGAATTTACGTGCGCGACGCCGGGGCCGTCGTGAAAGAGAACACCATGACCAACGTTTCCAACCACGGAATCACGCTGCTGGGTGCTGTCAACCAGACCAGCGTGGAGGGAAACACCCTCGCAGGAGACGGGTCCACGGCCATCTGGACCGAGCGGTCCGCGGGCGCCCGGGTGGGAGAAAACGACATTCTTGCCTGGGTGCCTGCCTTCACCGTTGAACGGGCGGTCAAGTCCGTCTTCCAGCCGCTCACCTTTATCTGGTTAATTTTGGGGGCGCTGTTGTTGGTGACCGCGGTGGCCCGTGGCAAAAACGCAGAACGCGTCATCCGCAGCCCCTACGCCGACTATGTCCCGCTGACCTCCCTGAGCAGGGGCGTGGTGACGTATGACGACGTGAGGCAACGGCAGTGAACGGCCGCAGGATGGAACCCGCAGTCTGGATCGGGCTCGTCTCGATGCTGCTGGTCACGCTTGTGGCCGTCTTCGCCGTAATCAGCTTCCAGAACACCAATCCGAGGACTGACACTGCTCCTGTGCCCGGGCAGACAGCTGCACCTTCGGGAGGAGCTGGCGGCGGACCGGCCGCGGCCCCGGCCCCGGCTGAATGCAGCGGTGCAACCGTAACTGTGACTACGGCGGCAGAGCTGACGGCAGCACTTGCGGCGCCGCAGCCCGGTGCCGTGATCCTCCTCGCCGACGGCGTGTACACGGGCAACTTCGTGGCGACCGGCGCCGGCACGGCCGGGCAGCCCATCAGGCTGTGCGGCGGAAGGGGAGCGGTGCTCGACGGCGGCGGGCCGGGGGACGGCTACGTACTCCACCTCAACCGGGCGTCGTACTGGACGGTTCAGGGCTTCACGGTGCGAAACGGGCAAAAGGGGGTGATGCTCGATGAGACTACCCAGTCGGTCATCCAGGGCCTGATGGTCGAGGGCATCGGTGACGAGGCAATCCACGTGCGCCGGTTCAGCTCGGACAACCGGGTGGCAGGCAATACCGTGGCGGGTGCAGGCCTGCGTAAGCCCAAGTTCGGCGAAGGCATCTACATCGGCACGGCCGAGAGCAACTGGTGCAACATCTCGTCATGTGAACCGGACAAGAGTGACCGCAACGAAGTCCGGGACAACACCATTTCGGGCACCACAGCCGAAAGCGTCGATATCAAGGAAGGCACCTCGGACGGGGCCCTGATCAGTAACAACTTTGAAGGTTCATCAATCCAGGAGGCCGACTCCTGGGTTGATGTCAAAGGCAAGGGCTGGCGGATAGAAAGGAACACTGGCAAAAACTCGCCCTTGGATGGGTTCCAAACACACGAGATCCTCGACGGCTGGGGCACCGGAAATGTCTTCCGTGAGAACACCGCCGAGGTCAACGGTCCCGGGCTTGGGTACTCATTAAAACCGGTGCGCGACAACGTGGTCCATTGCAGCAACACTGCCTCCCACGCGGAGCAGGGCCTTTCCAACCTGCCCTGCACCAGATAGGGAACGTCCCCGGAGCAACGGGAATCCTTTCATGCTCTCCTTACCGAACCAGGAATGAGAAACCAATGAACAACCTTCAGTCCCTCAGCGCGCCCAAAATCACGGTCATCGGTACCGGGTATTTGGGTGCGACGCACGCGATCTGCATGGCGATCATGGGCTTCGACGTCCTGGGCTTCGATGTCGACCGCCAAAAAATAGACCAGCTCAGGGCGGGAAAGGTGCCCTTCTACGAACCCGGCCTGCCGGAAAAGCTCCACGAGGCATTGGCTTGCGGCAGGCTGAAGTTCACTACTGATCTGGATGAAGTTGCCGACTTCGGCGAGGTCCACTTCATCTGCGTGGGCACACCGCAGGCCCCCAACTCGTCCGCGGCGGACCTCAGCTACGTGGAGTCTGCGTTCTCCGGCCTGGCCGCCCGCATCGGCCGCAAGGCGCTCCTGGTGGGGAAATCTACAGTCCCCATCGGCACCGCCGAGCGGCTCACGGCCATGGTTGCGGACATCTCCCCGCTAGGCTCGGAACTCGAACTCGCCTGGAACCCTGAATTCCTCCGCGAGGGTTTTGCGGTCCAGGACACCCTGCATCCGGACCGCCTGGTGTTCGGGGTGACGTCGGCATGGGCCGAAGAAATGCTACGACGTGTCTTCCAGCCACTGCTCGACGACGGGACCCCCTTGATTGTTGCCGACCTCGCCACCGCCGAACTGGTCAAGGTGGCGGCCAATTCCTTCCTGGCCACCAAGATCTCCTTTATCAACGCGATGGCTGAGGTTTGTGAGGCCACCTCCGCGGACGTCAGCCTGCTGGCGGCCGCCCTGAGTCTGGACGACCGGATCGGCGGCAAATTCCTCAAACCCGGCCTTGGCTTCGGTGGTGGTTGCCTCCCGAAGGACATCCGTGCCTTCAAGCACCGCGCTGAGGAGCTGGGGGTGGGACAGGCAGTCAGTTTCCTTGGCGAGGTGGATTCCATCAACAACCGCCGGCGCGTCCGCACCGTGGACCTTGTACGGGAGCTTGCCGGTGGAAGCCTTGCGGGAGTGAAGATTGCCGCTCTCGGGGCGGCGTTCAAACCCAATTCAGATGACGTCCGTGATGCCCCGGCACTGGACGTTGCACGGATGCTCTACCTCGAGGGCGCTACAGTCAGTGTCTACGATCCGGAAGCCAACGCCAACGCACATCGCCTCTATCCGGACTTGAACTATGTGGGCAGCCTGGCCGCAGCCGTGGAACAGGCCGATGTTGTGGCACTGCTGACTGAGTGGGAGGAGTTCCGCACGGCGGACCCGGACGATCTTGGGGTCCTGGTGCGCCACCGCCGCATCGTGGACGGGCGGCACGCGCTCGATCCCGAGCGGTACACATCCCGGGGATGGAAATACCGGGCACTGGGCCGCCCCTACCAGGCCAGCATGGCCACCTTCGTCAACGGCCATGGGACTCCCAGCTGACGAGAATCCTTCGGCGGCTCAGTCGAGCAGCGCGGATACGGCCGGGCCAAGACGGATCTTGCCCACCTCGTGGCTGCCGCCCATCACCGGGGCCACCACTTTTTCCAGGACGCTGGAGACGCCGGGGATATCCACGGCGCCGGCTGCGGCAAGCAGGGTCAGGCCCACCAGTGAGGTGGCGCGCAGGTTCCCGTCCAGCATCTTGATGGCCACTGAGACGCCCTGGGGCGTGGCCATGGCCAGGACTCCCTCGGCACCGATCTTGGCGATGATGCCCAGCTCGTCCATCACCACCGTGTTTGCCTCGCCCCGGCCCTGCACGGCCCAGGGGTAGTCGAGCATGGACGTGGCGATGGTGGCGGCGCGGGCGTTGGAGTTTTTGTCACCCGGTGCCTTGGCCAGCAGCGAATAGGCGCGGGCCAGCCCGGTCAGCGAAATGGCGGCCACCGGGGCCCCGCAGCCGTCGATGCCGAGGTGGGCGATCTGCTCGCTGCTGTATTCCTCAATGACGCTTCGGACGCGCTGCTGGAGCGGATGGTTCGGCTCAAGATAGCTGTGGGTGTCCCAGCCGTTTTCGGTGCACGCCCACAGGAAGGCGGCGTGCTTGCCGGAACAGTTGAAGGCCAGCTTGGACCGGCCCTTGTCAGAGCGCAGCAGCCAGTTGCGGGCCGTCTCGTCCTGCGGCCACGCGGCGGGGCACTGCAGCTGGTCTTCTTTCACACCGGCGGCTTTGAGCATTCCTTCCACCACATCCATGTGGTCCAGGGAACCTACGTGGCTGCCGCAGGCCACGGCCACCTGCGCGCCGCGCAACGGGACGCCCGACTGCATGGACGCCAGCGCCTGGAACGGTTTGAGCGAGGACCTGGCGTAGAGGGGGGTCCTGATGTCGCCGAGTTCGGTGACAACCGAACCGTCGGCGGACAGTACTACTGCCGAGCCGATGTGCCGGGACTCCACAAAGCCACTGCGTTCAACGACGGCAAGTTCGACGGCGGAGTCCACGGTGAAAGTGGCGTGCGGGTTGTGCGGCATATTGCCAGTCTAGGGGCGCGCCGGCCGATTTCCGGGCTACTCCACGGTGACCATTACCGACTGCCAGCCGGAGGCGCCGTCGGGCACAGGATCGGCACGCTGGTCCGTCTGCACCTCGCCGGTTCCATCGGTGGCCCGGACCTTGATGTAGTGCGGCCCGGGGGTGGCTTCCCAGTCGAAGGACCACTGGCGCCACGTGATGAGGGACGCCTCGGTGGACAGGACAGCTTCGGCCCAGGGGTTGTTGTCTATCTGGATTTCCACCTTGGTGATGCCGCGGGTCTGTGCCCAGGCCGTGCCGCCGATGGCCACGCGGCCCGCCGGCACCTTGGCGAAGGACTTGGGCACCTCCACCCGGGCCATGGTCTTGATGGGGCCGCGCTCCGACCAGCCGCGCTGTGTCCAGTAGGCTTTGTTGTCCGCGAAGCGCGTCACCTCCAGGTCCACCACCCACTTGGTGGCGGAGACGAAACCGTACAGCCCGGGCACCACCATGCGCACCGGGTAGCCGTGTTCCAGCGGCAGCGGCTCGCCGTTCATACCGATCGCCAGCATGGCGTCGCGGTCATCCTGGAGGACTTCCAACGGTGTGGAGGCACTGAAGCCATCGATCGACGTCGAGAGCACCATGTCCGCACCTGCCTGGGGCCGGGCCCGTTTGAGGACCTCGCGGATGGGCAGACCGAGCCAGCGCGCGTTCCCGGCCAGGTTGCCGCCCACAGGATTGGATACGCAGGTGAGGGTCACGTGCGATTCGATGAGGTCGGCGTCGAGCAGGTCCTGGAAGCTCAACCGGACTTCCTGCTCCACCAGACCGTGGACCCGGAGCTCCCAGTCCTCGGCATTGATTTCCGGGACGCTCAGGGCGGTGTCAATACGGTAGAAGTCGCCATTGGGCGTCAGCCATGGTGTCACGCCGGCCACCGGGGACTGCACGCCGGCGGGCACGGCCGCTGCCGCCTTCGCCGGCACTGGCAACTGCAGGGCGTCCCGGGCTTTGGCGATGTTGCTGCGGGCGGCACTGAGCAGGCGTCCGCCCGTGGCCGCGATCCCGGCGCCCGCCACGGTGATCCCGGCGGCGGCGAAGAAACGGCGGCGGCTGGAGGCGGGCCGGCCAGGTTCCCCGGCGCCCGTGTCTGCAGGTGCCACCGGCCAGGCCTTGAGCCGCCAGAGCGGGGCAACAAGCAGCCGCAGCACCACCAGTCCGGCAAGCGTGCCCAACACCGTGGGGATCGCATCCAGCGGCTGGACGCCGGCCCGTGTCACCACGCTGGCCACAATAACGGCTCCCATAAGCAGCACGCCGGCCACGCCCAAAGCCCACTTGCGGTAGGCCACCACGCCCAGGACGCAGGCCAACACGAGGATCGTCAGTCCCATGCCAACAAACAGGGCGGCCTTGTCGTTCGTGCCGAACGTCGCGATCGCGAAATCCTTCATCCACGGCGGGGTGAAGTCGATGAACGTGGACCCGAGGGCAATGACCGGGGTGGCCCGCGCCGTAAAGAACGCGCCGATCAGCTCCGCAACGGAGAGCACGACGGCGGCCGCGGCCACACCTGCCACGGCAGCGAGGGCAGTGGGCTGCTTGAGCCAGTTCATGAGCTTCTTCATGGTGTGGGTTCGGTGCGGCAGACCTTTCGGATGGTTAGGGATGGTTGGGCGTGGACACAACGCGTGAACATTGCCCTTAGGAAAGGGCAGGGTGCACAAAGTACTCTTGGGGACTGTGAAGGTACTCGTCATTGGCCCTGGAGGCCGCGAACACGCCATTGTCCGCTCCCTGCTCGCCGACCCCAACGTCTCCGAGGTCCACGCAGCGCCCGGCAACGCCGGCATCAGCAAACTGGTACCCACCCACAAGGTGGACGGGAACAACCCCGACGCGGTGGCGGCCCTGGCTACCAGGCTGGGCGTGGATCTGGTGGTGGTGGGCCCCGAAGCTCCGCTGGCCGCCGGGGTGTCCGACGCTGTCCGCGACGCCGGCATTCCAGTCTTCGGCCCCAGCAAGGCCGCAGCCCAGTTGGAAGCCTCCAAAGCTTTCGCCAAGGAAGTCATGGCTGCTGCGGACGTTCCCACGGCGATGGCCATGGTGGCCACAAACGCCGAGGAAGCAGCCTCAGCATTGGACACCTTCGGCGCCCCCTACGTGGTGAAGGACGACGGCCTGGCAGCAGGCAAGGGCGTGGTGGTCACCAAGAACCGCGACGAAGCGCTGGCCCACGCGCAGACGTGCATCGACGCCGGCGGCACCGTGGTGATCGAGGAGTTCCTGGACGGCCCGGAAGTTTCGGTGTTTGTCCTGTGCGACGGCCACAACACCGTTGCCCTGTCCCCGGCGCAGGACTTCAAGCGGATCTTCGACAACGACGAAGGCCCCAACACCGGCGGCATGGGTGCGTACACTCCGCTCGAATGGGCACCCGCCGGGCTCGTGGACGAAGTCATTGAACGCGTGGCCCAGCCCACCGTCAACGAAATGGCCCACCGGGGCACCCCCTTCGTAGGCGTGCTCTTTGTTGGCCTCGCACTGACTTCGCGCGGCACCCGCGTCATCGAGTTCAACGTCCGCTTCGGCGACCCCGAGACCCAGGCGGTGCTGGCACGGCTCAAAACACCGCTCGGTGCGCTGCTGCTGGCAGCTGCCAAGGGCGAACTGGACAAGGCAGACGAGCTGCGCTGGTCCAAGGAGACTGCGGTCGCCGTCGTCGTTGCCTCCCAGAATTACCCGGACACTCCCCGCACCGGGGACCGCATCCGCGGCCTCAAGAAAGTGGATCAGCTGGAAGGTGTGCATGTGATCCATGCGGGCACCGCGCTCGACGACGAGGGCAAGGTTGTCTCCGCCGGCGGCCGGGTGCTCGCCGTGGTGGCCCTCGGCAGTGACCTGGTGGAGGCCCGTGAGCGGGCTTACGACGGCGTGGAACTGGTGCAGCTGGAAGGTTCGCAGTTCCGGACGGATATTGGACGCAAAGCTGCCCGCGGCGATATCAAGGTTGCGTCCAGCGCAACCGGATCGCTGCCTGTCACGAAGGCGAAGGCATAACATGACTGACACTCCCGCACAGGAACCACAGCGCGGCCTGAGCACGGCAACCCTCGACCTGCCCGGCTGGAAGCACATCTATTCAGGCAAGGTCCGCGACCTGTACGAACCGGCGGATGATGCCGTTCGCGAGCGGGTTGGCCAGGACTGTGTCCTGGTGGTGGCCAGCGACCGCATCAGCGCCTACGACCATGTCCTGGCGAGTGAAATCCCGGACAAGGGCCGCATCCTGACCCAGCTGAGCCTGTGGTGGTTTGACCAGTTGGACGTTGAGCACCATGTGCTGGCGTCCACGGTGGAAGGCGGGGTTCCCGCGGCCGTGGAAGGCCGGGCGATGATCTGCAAGAACCTGGACATGTTCCCCGTGGAGTGCATCGCCCGTGGCTACCTCACCGGCACCGGCCTGCTGGAATACAAGGCATCCGGCACCGTTTGCGACATCCCCCTGCCGGATGGCCTGGTGGACGGGTCACGGCTGGAACGGCCCATCTTCACGCCATCCGCCAAGGCCGAGGTGGGCCACCACGATGAGAACATCACCTATGACGCCGTGGTGGGCATGGTGGGCGACGACATCGCGGGACGGCTGAGCGAACTGACCCTGAAGATTTACTCCACCGCGGAAAAGATTGCCCGCGAACGGGGCATCATCCTGGCCGACACGAAGGTTGAGTTCGGCTACGACGCCGTCTCCGGTTCAATCGTCCTGGGCGACGAGGTCCTCACGCCGGATTCGTCCCGCTTCTGGGACGCCGCCACGTACCAGCCCGGGCAGGCGCAGCCGTCCTACGACAAGCAGTATGTGCGCGACTGGCTGACCTCGGCCGAGTCAGGCTGGGACAAGAGCTCCAACACGCCCCCGCCGGCGTTGCCTGAGGACGTGGTGGCCCGCACGCGCAGCCGCTACGTTGAGGCCTACGAGAAACTGACCGGCCGGACGTTCGCCTAGCGGTTTTTCAGGGTCAGCTGGCCTTGGAGTTCTTCGCTGCGGCGGCGGCCCGCTGCTGGGCCAGGTTGATTTCAAGGATTGCATCCAACGCCTGCTGGACGAGATCCTGGGCTCCGGCGGAGCTGAAGGCTTTTTGCGCTTCCTTTAGGTAGACGATCGCTTCCTCAGATTCGCCGGCTGCCTTGAGGGACTTTCCCAGTAGGAGCGCGACTTCGCCGGCGGTGTGCTTGGCCAAGGCCTCACGTTCTGCATGGATTTTGCGAAGTTTCTCGATGGCGGCCACGATGTCGCCGGTGAGGTACAGCCAGCGGGCGCGGATGAACGCGACTTCGAGCTCATCACTTTTCATTTCGTAGACGATGGAAAAAGCAAGCTCGGCTCGTTCAATCGACGCGAGCGTCTCAGGTTCGACGATGCCGGCCTGCAGCCGTACGGCGGCCGATGCTTTATTGAACCGGGCCCACATTTCGATGTCATTGGCCGGCGAGAGCAGTTTGGCTGCCCGCTCGTGTTCCCTGACTCCTTCCGCGTAGTCATGGCGCATGAAGGCGACGTTGCCCACTACCCATGCCACCTCGCCCGCAAGCTGGGGCATGGTGGTTTCGTCCACCTGGGCGACGAGTAACTGGCAGTACTTCCACGACTCGTCCAGCCTGCCGCTCTCCGCCAGGGCTCCAATGAGGACCCTTAGGGTGCCAATCACAACGATGGAACTTTGAGGCAGCTGCTCTGACAGCTTCGTGGCTTCCAGTGCTTGGTCTACAGCGGCGGACAGCTGGCCCTGCCGCTGCAGGACGGCAGCCAGCATTTGGCGGGCACGCACCCCCAGCCCAACCGATTCCCTTGCCATCGGATGCTCGATGAGGCGCTCAGTGATGGCCTGGCACTCCAGCAGATCGCCGTGCCTCACCAGGCATTCGGCCTGCATGTAAGTCATATTCCACCATGCACTGGTGTTTTTACCTTCGAGCGCGATCCGGGCGGCCGTCGCGGCATGGCTCGCCGCAAGCTCGTAATCGCGAAGGTCCCAGGCCTGCCGGGCGTAGAGACCGGCCAGCACATATTCGGCATCACTTACCGTAATCGGCTGGCTCCATGCTTCCAAAGCCTTGGGTGCCAGTTCCAATCGACGGGCGAGCTCGTCGATTACCTCGGCGGTAGGCTCCCGGCGGCCGGTCTCAAGGAGTGAAATGTAGCTGGGGGAGTAGAGGTCCTTGCCGAGTTCGGCTTGTGTCAGCCCGCGCTCAAGTCGCTCGGCTCGAAGCTTTTCCCCGAAACCATTACCCACGGGATTCCTCCTTATTCCAGACCGTCTTTGTACGCAAAGCTTGACAGGCCCTGTGGGATCCATTTTACAATAAGTGTCAACAAGGACGTGCTGACTTTGTAACGAATCCGACTCGCATTGAGGAACTCACATGTTCAAGAAGATAGCGGCAGCCGCCGTACTGGCCGGCGCACTGGCATTTTCCGCAGCAGCCCCAGCCGTCCTGTCCGCAGGTTCCATTAGCGACAACGCAGGTACTGCCGCAGCCAGCGGTAACTGGCCGAATCCCGTGTCCGAAAAGGTGAAGACCGAGAAGGGCAAGAAGAGCACAGGCAGCACGTACACCACGTTGAGCGGTAACTGGCCCAACCCGGTATAGTAGCGAGCTTCCTCACAAGGAGGCGAAATAGCCCCGAAGCATGCTTCGGGGCTATTTCTTTGCCCTCAGGTTTTTGGCGCTCCGGCGAATAAGTCATGAGACAAAAAAGAGGGCCTCCCTGGGGGAGACCCTCTTTCCATATGGTCGGGATGACAGGATTTGAACCTGCGACCTCGTCGTCCCGAACGACGCGCGCTACCAAGCTGCGCCACATCCCGATCCGCTGCAAAAGCAACTTTACAAGAATAACGGATGCCCGCCCGGATACGAAATCGGCCTCCGTCGGGGGTACTGGATCCTAGACCAGGGAGTCTTTCCAAGCGCCGTGGAGGTCGGCGAAGCGTCCCCCGCCGCCGATGAGATCCGCTGGCGTGCCGTCCTCCACAATGCGGCCGTCATGGACCACCAGTACTCGGTCCGCAGTCTCCACGGTGGAGAGCCGGTGGGCGATGATCAGCGCAGTCCGGCCGGTACCCGGGGCAACTGCCGGAGTGCCGGCGTCGGACGGTCCGCGCAGCAGCCGGGCCAGGCCGCTCTGCACCAAACGCTCGGACGGAATATCCAACGAGGACGTGGCCTCATCGAGGATCAGCACCGCGGGCCGGGCCAGGAAAGCGCGCGCGAAACTGATCAGCTGCCGCTGCCCGGACGAGACACGGCCGCCGCGTTTGTTGACGTCGGTGTCGTAGCCCTCAGGGAGTTGGGTGATGAACTCGTGGGCACCCACGGCACGGGCAGCATCCTCAATTTCTTCCCGGGATGCCTCCGGCCGGCCCAGCGCAATGTTATCTGCCACGGAGCCGCTGAACAGGAACGCCTCCTGCGTGACCATAACGATGTTCCGCCGGAGGTCGGTGGTGCTAAGGCTGCGGAGGTCCACGCCGTCCAGGGTCAGGGAACCGGCCGAGACGTCGTAGAAGCGGGCGATCAGCTTCGCCAGGGTTGATTTTCCGGCACCGGTCTGGCCTACCAGGGCCACGGTCTGCCCGGCGGGGATGTGCAGGTCCATCGTGGGAATGACCACGGGGCCGTCACCGTAGCGGAACTCCACGCCCGTGAAGTCCACCGTGCCCCTTGCATCGCGAAGCTCCACGGCGTTTTTGGGCGGCCGGACCGTGGGAACCTCCTCCAGCAGCCCTGACACCTTCTCCAGGGCTGCCTGGGCGCTTTGGAAGGAGTTGTAGAACATTGCCATCTGGTCCACCGGCTGGAAGAAGCGCTTGGTGGACAGGATCAGCGCCAGCAGCACGCCCACCGCCAGCTCTCCGCCCAGCACCCGGAAGCCGCCGAACAGCAGGACCACCGCCACGCAGACGTTGCCGATCAGCACCAGGCCGGGCTGGAAAATGCCGTTGAGGTTGATGGAGCGCACCGTAACGCGCCGGTAGTCCTCGGACAGCTGGCCGTACTGCTCACCGTTCTCCTGTTCCTTGCGGAACGCCTTCACGGCGCGGATCCCGGTCATGGTTTCCACAAAGTGCACGATGAGCCGGGCGGACACCACACGCGATTCACGGAACGCGATCTGGGAGTGCTTTTGGTACCAGCGCGCCAGGAAGAACATGGGCACACCGGCAGCCAGGACAATCAGCCCGCTGCGCCAGTCCAGGGCGAATACGGTGATGGCGGTGAAGATCATAAACAGCAGGCCCGATGCGAGCGAACTGACACCGGAGTCCAACAGTTCGCGCAGGGCCTCCAGATCCGAGGTCTGCCGGGCAATGATCCGGCCCGACGTGTATTTCTCGTGGAACTCCAGGCTCAGCCGCTGGGTGTGCCGGAAGACCCGGACGCGCAGGTCCAGCAGCATGGCCTGGCTGAGCCGCGCCGTGGAGGTGACGTACAGGGAGGTGAGTCCCGCCGTCGCGATCGCCGCGAGCACGTACGCGACGCCGGTGAGCACCAGCGGGAGGTTGTTACCGGCCTGCAGGGCCGGGAGGGCGCGGTCGATGCCGAACGCGATCAGAGCCGGCCCCGCCACGCGGGCGGCCTGCGAGAGGACCACCGTGGCGATGGTCAGCCAAAACCTGACCCGCACCGGACGGATCAGAGTGGCAAGCAAGGCGAGCGACCGCCGTCGTACGGTTTTGCTTTCCGCCTTGCTGAGGTGGGCGTTGTCCTCGTTGGCGGTGCCGAAAGTTGCGTTGCTCATCGGGTGATTTCCTCTGCATCTGCCGCTTCCTCAAGCTCCGACAACTCCGAGTCCAGGTCCCGTGGTTCCTGGTCCAGGCTGGCAATGACGTAGCGGTAATGGGGGTTGTGAGCCAGCAGTTCCGTGTGGGTTCCGACGGCGGCGATCCGCCCTCCCTCGAGCAGCGCCACCCGGTCTGCCAGCGCCACCGTGGACGGGCGGTGCGCGACGATCAGCGTGGTGGTGTCCTTCAAGACCGCGCGGAGCCGGGTTTCCACCAGCTCCTCGGTGTGCACGTCGAGGGCAGAGAGAGGGTCATCCAGCACCAGCACGCGAGGGCGCGCCGCGATGGCCCGGGCGAGGGCGATCCGCTGGCGCTGCCCGCCGGACAGGCTCAGGCCCTCCTCGCCGATGAGCGTGTCCACACCCGCCGGCAGCGAGTACGCGAAGTGCGCCTGCGCCACGTCCAGCGCCTCGTCCAAAGCTCCGTCGGACCGGTCCGTTGCCCCGAGGAGGACGTTGTCCCGGACGGAACTGGAGAACAGCGTAGTGTCCTCGAACGCGACAGCCACCACGCGCCGGAGCTCCTCGACGTCGAACTCGCGCAGGTCCACTCCGTCGATGGTGATGGAACCGGCCGTGACGTCGTACAGGCGCGGGACCAACTGGATCAGTGCGCTCTTGCCGCTGCCGGTGATGCCCACCAACGCCATGGTTTCGCCCGGGCGGACCGCCAGGTTGATGTCCGCGAGGATGGGCTTGTCCGGGGCGTCCTCGAACGCGAAGGTGGCGTTGTTGAAGCTGAGCGCGCCCTTGAGCTCCGCGGGCTTGCCCGGGGCGGGGGGACTGGTGATGGTG
Organism: Arthrobacter sp. BF1; assembly: GCF_056680215.1. Classification (NCBI taxonomy): domain Bacteria; kingdom Bacillati; phylum Actinomycetota; class Actinomycetes; order Micrococcales; family Micrococcaceae; genus Arthrobacter; species Arthrobacter sp. BF1. Next base: position 3,516,364 of record NZ_CM155271.1, on the reverse strand, counting down.
TTGACTGAATCCATCACTTCAAAGTGGCGGTCAATGGCGGTCTTGGCGGTCAGGGCCATGGCCAGCAGCATCCCGGAGAACTCCACCGGTGTGGCCACCACCGCGGCAGTGGCGAAGAAGGCCACCAGGGCGCCGATGCTCAGCTGGCCGCTCGCGCACAGCATCACACCCATCACCAATCCGGCGCCGAGCGCGAGTTCCGGGAGCAGGGTGACCACCAACGTGAAGGTTGCCTGGTGTTTGGCCTTGGCGATTTCGGTCTGGCGCAGCTCCTCGGCCTGTTCGTTGAAGTTCTCCAGGGCCTCGCGGCTGCGGCCGAACGCCTTCAGGACGCGGATGCCGTGGACGGACTCCTCCACAGTGGTGGCGAGGTCGCCGGCCTGGTCCTGGCTGCGGCGCGCCACCTTGCTGAACCGAGTCCGGAAACGGAAGCTGTAGGCCATGATGGGCACCGCGGCGGCCATAAAGATCAGTGCCAGCTGCCAGCTCATGGAGAACATCACCACGATGCCGATCACCACGGTGAGGGTGGTGACCACCAGCATGATGGCACCGAAGGCCATCCAGCGCCGCAGGAAGTTAAGGTCCGTCATGGCGCGGGAGAGCAGCTGGCCGGAGCCCCACCGGTCATGGAAGGAGACGGTCAGGTCCTGCAGGTGCCCGTAGAGGGAGACGCGCATCCGGGTTTCCACGGTGGTGGCAGGGTTGATCACGAACTGCCGGCGAAGTGCCACAAGGACCGCCTCGGCGATGCCCAGGAGCAGGATGACGACGGCGGCAGTCCAGACGGCGTCTTGGGCACCACCGGGTTTGAGCGACTCATTGATCAGGACGCGCAGCACCTGGGGGATGGTCAGCGCAACGAGGCTGGCCAGCAGGGCGCTGAGAAGTCCCAGTACCAGCCGGAGGAGGATCGGCCTGACGTGGGGATAAAGACGGCTGATGGATCTGAAAAATGAGGTCTGCTTGGCCATGCCCGCTTCTCAAGCTATACAACGAATGTAGTTTCCCTTAGCAACTACCCTATGTTATTGCGTGAGCCGATTCACACGGGGCTATTGAGGCGAAGTCAGCGTCAGCAGCACGGCCTCTGGTTTGCACGCGATGCGGATGGGGGCGAAACGGGAGGTGCCGATGCCGCCTGAAACGTTCACCGGCGTCGTACGTCCATCACTTTCCCAGTTATTGAGGCCCTTGGCCCGCCACGTGGGGATGTCGCAGTTGGCCACGAGCGCGCCGTAACCGGGGATGCAGAGCTGACCGCCGTGGGTGTGGCCCGCGAGCAAAAGGTCGGCGCCGTCCTCGGTGAAGTGGTCCAGCACGCGCTGGTAGGGGGCATGGATGACGGCCACGCGGAGGTGCGGGTCCTGGTCCTGGTTACGGGTGCCGCGGGGCCAGCCGGCGTAGCGCTCCCGGTTCAGGTGCGGATCGTCCACGCCGGAGAAGTCGAAACGGATCCCCTTCAGCACCACCGACTGGTGCCGGTTGGTGAGGTCAACCCAGCCGGCCATGCCGAAGCCGGACCGCAGCCGTGGCCAGTCCAGTTCGACCGGCTTCGGCCTCGCCTTCGAAGGCCCCAGCAGGTAGGACGCGGGGTTCTTGGGGGTCGGTGCGTAGTAGTCGTTGGACCCTGGCACGAACACACCCGGAAATTCCATCAGCGGGCGCAGCGCCTTGAGGAGGGGGTCCACGCCTTTGACATGGCTCAGGTTGTCGCCGGTGTTGACCACCAGATCCGGCTTCAGTGCTGCCAGCGACTCCAGCCACTGGGCCTTGGTGTGCTGGCCGGGGACGAAGTGGATATCGCTCAGGTGCAGGACCCGGAAGGGCGGCTGGCCCGGGGGCAGGATGGGCAGGGTTTCCTCGCGCAGGACAAACTGGTTCTTCTCCCACAGCCCGTAGCCGAAGGCGGCCAGACCAGCTGTTGTTCCGGCGGCGGCAGTTACGGCGAAGCCGCGCCCGATGTTCCGGACGCGGCTGGCCAAATCAGGACTGAGAGCCATGCTTCCTAGTCCTTCTTATCGCTGTTGCCCGGGCTGTTAGTGGCCGGCGCTGAAGGAGCCGGGGCGGGGGCCGGAGCCGTTGCCGGGGTGCTGGGCGAACGGGTGGTGGTGCCGTTGATCATGTTCGAGGGCGGTGCGGGGAACGGGTTGGTTCCGTAGCCCGGGGCGATCCGGGTCATGAAGTTGGAGAACATGGGCCCCGCAATCATGTAACCGTCGATGCCCTGGTAGAACTTGCCGTTGATCGTGACGTTCTGGCCGGGCCGGTCCTGTGCGCCGAGCGGATCGCCGTACCATGCAGCGGTGGCCAGGCCGGTGGTGTGCCCCACTACCCAGGTGGAGCCGTTATTGTTCGAGGTACCCGTCTTGCCGCCGATCGGGAAGCTCGTCTTGGTCGAAAGCCGCGGCTGGATCAAGGCGCCAGATCCACGGTTCATGACTTCCTGCAAGGCGTAGTTCACGCCGCGCGCTACTTCGGGCTTGATGGCGTCCCGGCAACTCGTCGACTGGGCCGGCAGGTTCTTGCCGGCACTGTCAGTCACCGACGTGATGGCGATCGGCTCACAGAACTTGCCGTCGTTTGCGAACGTCGCGAACGCGCTGGCCATGGTCAGCGGTGAGGTCTGGGTGGAGCCGAGGAGGTTGCCCAAGGTGGACATGTCGATCTTGGGGTTCGGTTCGCCGTCAGCCGATGGCAGTCCGCTATGGAGTCCCACTGCGTCCACGACTTTTTGGATCCCACAGAAGTCCAGCTGGGCCGCGGAGGCAAACGTTACGGTGTTGATCGAGTTGTACAGGCCCTCCAGAACGGTCAGGGGCCGGTACCACTGGGGTTCGGCGTTCTGCAGGTCATCAGCTGCTCCCAGGGCTTTTTGCGCTGTGTTGTACGCGCCTGTGACCTTGCCGCAGGTGTTCTTCCAGTTGAAGTTCAGCGGGTACCGGCGCTGCGCTGCATTGACCACGGTGTTCATGGTTTTGCCCTCATTCAGCCACTCTGCGAACGTGAAGGGCTTCATGGTGGAACCCGGCTGGGCGCCGCCCATGCCGTTGAGGTCGTTGCCGTTTTTATCCAGCTGGTCCACGTTGAAGTTCACCTGCGAGTCGAATTTGCCATCGCCCGGCAGGAACGTGGTGTTCTGCGCCATGGTGATCAGCTTGCCCGTATTGGGTTGGACGGCCACCATTGCGGCTCCCCACTTGTCCGGGTTCGCGCCTGCCGATGCATTCACCTGCTCTTGGGCCACCGCCTGAGCGGCGGGATCCAGCGTGGTGGTGATGGTCAGCCCGCCGCCGTAGATGAGCCGCTGGCGCTCTTTGATGTCGGCGCCGTAGGCCGGGTTGTTCTCCAGCAGGTGGAGCACGTAGTCGCAGAAATAGGGCGCAGTGGACGCATAGGCGCAGCCCTGGCGCGCAGGCGTCACCTTCGTCTCCACCGGAGTTGCCACGGCGGCGTCGTGTTCGGCCTGGGTGATCTTTCCCTGGTTCAGCATCAGGCCCAGCACCAGGTCCCGGCGGACCTTGGAGCTCTCAGGGTTGGTGATCGGGTCAAAGGCCGACGGGCTGTTGACGAGCCCCGCAAGAAGTGCGGCCTGCGGGAGCGTGAGGTCTTTGGCTGTGGTGCTGAAGAAGAACTTGGACGCGGCCTCAATACCGTAGGCGTCGCGGTTGAAGAAGACGATGTTCAGGTAGCCCTCAAGGATCTGCTCCTTGGAGAACTCCTTTTCCAGGGCAATGGAAAGCTTCATCTCCCGAAGCTTGTCCCCGACGCCCTTGTTAACACCGTTGAGCTTGATGGCCTCTTCGTTTCCCTCGGCTGCGAGGTTGGCGTTGAGGACGTTGTTCACGTACTGCTGGGTGATGGTGGAGGCACCCTGCTTGTTGCCCCGGGCAGTGGCCACGAGGGCACGCATGATGCCGGTGGTGTCCACGCCGCCGTGGGCGTAGAACCGGCTGTCCTCCACCGCGATGACGGCTTCCTTCATGAACGGCGATATCTGGTCCAGGCTGACCTTGGTGCGGTTCTCTGAGTAGACGCTGGCGATCTGGCTGCCGTCCGCAGCGAGGATCCGGGTGGTCTGGTTGGGCGGGTCCACCTTCAGCTCCGCCGGGAGGGTGTCGAAGAACTCGATCGAACCGCTCGCCGCGCTGCCGGAGACAGCCGCGGCGGGCACCAACAGGCCCGCGACCAGGACACCACAAATAGCGCTCACGCCAAGGAAGCCAAAAATCTTTCCGAGGGTAGTGGCCGTGTCGAAAATGGGGTTCTTACGAGTCACCATGTTTTCCACTTTACCGGCAAGGACTAGTGTTTCTTTCATGACCAAATGGGAGTACGCGACGATTCCGCTCATTATTCACGCCACGAAGCAGATTTTGGACCAGTGGGGAGAGGACGGCTGGGAGCTCGTGCAGGTAGTCACCGGACCTGACGGCAACGGCCTGGTTGCCTACCTCAAGAGGGAGAAGCAGTAGCAATGAGTTCCCCCGCAGAGACCACCTCCGGCGCGGCTGACGCGCCTATTTCCGCCGTCGAGCAGCGCCTGGCTGAGCTGGGCCTGACCCTTCCGGAGGTGGCCGCCCCCGTGGCCGCCTACGTGCCGGCAGTCATCACCGGCAGCCACGTCTACACGTCCGGGCAGTTGCCGTTCATTAACGGCAAACTCGAAGCGACCGGCAAGGTTTCCACCGGCACAGAGGGCACTTCCGATGAACCCACCGTGTCCCCGGACGCCGCCAAGGCCTACGCGGCCGTCTGCGCGGTCAACGCGCTGGCTGCCGTGAAGAGCGTCATAGGTGATCTTGACCGCATCACCCGGATCGTCAAGGTGGTGGGCTTCGTTTCCTCAGACCCGTCCTTCACCGGCCAGCCGGGCGTCATCAACGGTGCATCCGAGCTCCTGGGCCAGGTGTTTGGCGACGCCGGCCAGCACGCCCGCTCCGCCGTCGGCGTCTCAGTCCTTCCGCTCGATTCTCCGGTAGAGGTCGAACTGATAGCCGAATTCAGCTAAGGAACCGGTTCACTCAATTGCCTCAACTTGCCAGACGCTTGTTCGCCCTCCCTCCGGAGCTTGAAGGGGCGGCCAGAAGCTGGTTCGAACACGGTGAGCGGACTCCGCGTGCCGCCCGCCTGGCATCCTCCGTGGTGCTTCTGCGCGATTCGCCCACCGGCCTGGAGACGTGGCTGGGATACCGGCCTGGCTCCTCGCCGCTGGGCGTGCTCGCCTTCCCCGGGGGTTCTCTGGAGCCGTCCGACGACGACGCCGTCGCCTGGCTGGGCCCCCCGCCGCAGCATTGGGCTGAGCAGATGGGAACGGACGACGTCGGACTGGCCCGCCGCCATGTGGTGGGCGCCATCCGCGAACTGTTTGAGGAAACCGGGGTGTTGCTTGCCGGACCGGACATGTCCAACACCGTGGAAGGCACGTCGAGCCACGAATGGATGCGGATCCGGGTGGCGGTGGCGGAGCAGGAGAAATCCTTCACCGAGTTGCTGACCAAGCGTGGCCTCGCGATGCGCACAGACCTGCTCAAACCACTGGTCAACTGGCGCAGTCCGGACTTCGCGCACCGCCGCTTTGACACCCGCTACTTCGCCGCCACGGTGCCCATGAACCAGCAGCCCAGCCTGCTCGGAAGCAAGGGAATCTGGGGCCGCTGGGTGTGTGCCACCAAGGCCATCGCCGAACGCAACACCACGGCCCTGGGGGATGAAGTGGGCCAGGAGAACACCGTGGGCCTCACCCTCGGCCAGCTCCTGGTGCCGGGCTCGGAGATCATGCTCGAAAAAATGGCCGCCGCAAACGGCTGCATCGCCTACCTCAGCTACAAGCGCAAGCCCCACGTCTATCAGCCGAAGCTCGTCGAAGAGGACGGCAAATTGATGCTCGAGGTCGAGGCCGCAAAAACCGTGGCCGGAGACCCCCAGCGCGAACGCTGACCTCCTACCCCGACGCTCTCTCACTTAATGTGGGTTTTTCGGCGACGCTCTCTCACTCTCTTGAGGAAAGTGAGAGAGCGTTCGTCGTTTTTGTGCATTAAGTGAGAGAGCGTTTTCGGTGGGGGACGCGAAAAGGCCCAAGGTCCGGCATCCGGAAGTCTGCGTCAGAGCGACGAAGTGGGCCCACACCGACCGGGTTCCCTAGCCGAGCTTGCGAGGTCAGGGGGACGGTGGGGCGCAGCACGCGGAGGATGCCGGCCTCGGGCCGGACGCAACTGGACTAGCGAGAGCGCTGGCGGAGGCGCTGCATGTCCAGGATCACTACGGCGCGGGCTTCGAGGCGGAGCCAGCCGCGCTGGACGAACTCGGCCAGGGCCTTGTTGACCGTCTCGCGGGATGCGCCCACCAGCTGGGCCAGTTCTTCCTGCGTGAGTTCGTGGGCCACCAGGACGCCGTCGGTTGCCGGGCGGCCGAAGCGGTCCGCCAGGTCCAGGAGCGCCTTGGCCACACGGCCCGGTACGTCGGAGAAGACCAAGTCAGACAGCGAGTCGTTGGTGCGGCGCAGCCGGCGGGCCAGAGCCTGCAGCAGCTGGGCTGAAACCTCGGGGCGGGTGCGGAGCAGGCCGTTGAGGCTCTCGTTCTTCAGGCCGGCCAGGCGGGTCTCCGAGACTGCGGTGGCGGTGGCCGTGCGGGGGCTGGGATCAAAGAGTGCCATTTCGCCGAACAGTTCGCCCGGGCCCAGGATGGCGAGCAGGGATTCGCGGCCGTCGGGGGACGTGCGGCCCAGCTTCACCTTGCCGGAGACGATGAAGTAGAGCTGGTCACCCTGATCGCCCTCGCGGAATACCGAGGCCCCGCGGGAAAGGTCAACCTCGGTCAGCTCATCGGTCAGCAGCCGGAATGCTTCGTCGTCAAGCGTTGCGAATAGGGGTGCTCGGCGCAGTACCTCGATGTCCATGAAATCTCCCAAATAAAAAGTGTCGGCTGTGGCGCTTTTGCCATTGTTTCAGAATTTTCAAGGTTCTGTGACGTACTTGGCAGCGGAAACGCTGCCGGATGTGTTCGTACAGGCCGGTTGGTAGCTGTGCCAGTCGCTCGGGGGCGGCTTTTAAGCCGTGGACCGGCGGGATCCGTCAACGTCAGGCACCCCACAGAAGAATGTCAGCCTGCGCCACTAGAATTGGGTCTCAACCGTATTAGAGGAGCGTCAGTGTTTGGCTTGACCGTTCTGGACCTGGCGCTGATCCTGGCCCTGCTGTCTTACCTGATCTATGGCCTGCGCAACGGCTTCCTGGTCACGCTCGGCGGAATCGCGGGTTTCGCCGCGGGCGCTGTGGCCGCCTTTTTTGCCGTACCGCTCGTCAGCGAGTTTGTTGACGACTCCGGGTGGAGGCTGACGGCCATCGTGGCCGCCGCCGTCGTACTGATGGCCATGGGGCATGGTTTGGGGACCATGATCGGGCGCAAAATCCGCGGCGCCGTGCGGATCCAGCCCCTGCGTGCGGCGGACCGGCTGGTTGGCGGCGCCGTGAATGTGGTGGTGTCAGCGCTGGTGATGTCCATGCTGGCTTTCAGCGTCAGCTCCTTGGGCGTTCCCTTTGTTTCCCAGCAGCTGGCAGAGTCCAAAGTGATCCGCTACATTGACGGCCTGACGCCGGTCCCGGTGAAGGCCACCCTCGCGCAGTTGCGTTCAACGGTGATCGGCAACGGCATCCCTACCTTGATTGAGGGCCTGGGCCAGGGACCTCAAGTGTCCGTGCCTAATGCCAGCACCAACACGCCGGCCCTGAACCGGGCGGCAGAGTCGGTGCTGAAAATCGCCGGAACGGCCTACCAATGCGGGCAGAACCAGACCGGCACCGGCTTCGTGGTGTCTCCGGGGCGGGTTGTGACCAACGCCCACGTGGTGGCGGGCGTGTCGCAGCCGGTGGTGGAGATCCCCAATGGTGGAGCGATGCCCGGTCGCGTGGTCTACTTCGACACCCGGCACGACCTCGCCGTGCTGGCTGTCGACGGGCTGCCGTCTGAACCGCTGGCCCTGGCATCGGACCTTCCGAGCGGCAGCCAGGCTGCCTTCGCCGGCTACCCCCACGGCGGCCCGTTCAAGTCCAATCCCGCCACCGTCCAGGACATCGCCTCGGTGCTGGTGCCAGACATCTACGGCCAGAACCCGGCGCCCGAGGACATCTACCGGCTGGCCGGCGACGTCCAGCCCGGGAACTCCGGCGGACCGCTGCTGACCACCGATGGCCAGGTGGCCGGCGTCATCTTCGCCAAGGCAACCTCCGATGCCGAAATGGGCTTCGCGATCACTATGGGTGACCTCTACCCGGTGGCATCGCAGGCTGCCGGGTTCAGCGCGCCCGTTTCCTCGGGGCAGTGCATCCAGAAGTAGCAGCGCGCTCTGGACAGGCGAACAGCTTGGGTTAGAGGACTTCAGCCAGGTAGTCGATGGCGAGCTTGTAGCCGAACACGCCGGCTCCGACGATCACCGCTGCGCACACCGGCGACAGGTAGGAGTGGTGCCGGAATTCCTCGCGCTGGTGCACGTTGGTGATGTGGACTTCGACGGCGGGCAGCTGCACCGCGGCCAAGGCGTCGCGCAGGGCAACTGACGTGTGGGTGAAGGCGCCGGCGTTCAGGACGATGCCGACGGCGTTGGTGCGGGCCGCGTGGATAACGTCCAGCAGGACACCCTCATGGTTGGACTGGACGCACTCCACGTCGAATCCGTGGGCCTCGGCGGCAGTGGCGGCAAGCCGTTCGACGTCGGCGAGCGTGGAGGTGCCGTACTTTTCCGGCTCGCGGGTCCCCAACAGGTTGAGGTTGGGGCCGTTGATCACGAGGATAGTGCCGCGGCTCGCTGCGGTGGTGGCTTCAGTCATGCCTGCAAATCTAGCTCTTTGGACGGCCAGCCGCGCATTCTTACGCTTTGGCGCATGGGCCCGTGGGCCCCCGCCGGCAGGGTTCCCTGGCCGAGCTTGCGAGGCGAGGGGGCCGGCGGGGAGCAATCGATGGTGATTACAGGGCCGTGAACCTCAGCACGATGGCATGCTCCGGGTTGAGGAGGGGCATCGGCAGGCCCACCTCGGCCAGGAAACGCCCGTTGACCTCGGCCCCCTCCGCCAGCCAGGCCGGGGGACGGACCTGTGTGAACGTGTGGGCGTAGTCTGCGTCGCCGGGCCCCGGGAAGATGGCTTCGACCCGGTAGTCACGGTCCGGTTCCAGCCCGGGGATGGTGATCCTGCCGGTCTGTTCGGCGAAGGAGGTGCCCGTGCTGACCAGGGCGAACAGCGCCGCCGTCGTGCCCGACTCCGGTGATTGGCCGGCAGCCCCGGCGGCCACCACACCGTGCAGCATCAGCGAGCTGTCCGCGACGTCGGCGCGGACCATCCGCCCGGAGTGGATCAGGCCGCGGTGCTCCTTGTAGAGGGCGATGAAGCGTTTGAGCTCCTCGCGCTCGGCCCCCTGGACCCCGCGGACGTCCCACTCCATGCCGAAGTGTCCGAACAGGGCCGTGATGGCTCGGAAGGACAGATCGTGCGTGCGGGCCGTGGTGTGCGAGGTGGTGGGGCCGACGTGGCCGCCCACCAGCTCCGGCGGAACCACCAGGCCGGTCCAGCGCTGGATGGTCTGCCGTTCCAGGGCATCGTTGCAGTCTGAGGCCCAGATGCGGTCGGTGCGCTCCAGGATCCCCAGGTCAACGCGGGCCCCGCCTGAGGAGCAGCTCTCAATTTCGACGCCGGGGTGGGCTGACTTGAGGGCGTCAAAGAGCCGGTAGGCGGCCAGGGTCTGTTCGTGGACCGAGGAGCGGCCGGCGTGGCCGTGCTCGAGCAGGTCCCGGTTCTGGTCCCACTTCAGGTAGCTGATGCTGTTCTCGCGCAGCAGGGCATCAACACGGTCATAGATGTACTGCCAGGCCTCGGGGTTGACGAGGTCAATGATGTGCTGGTTCCGCCATTCCAGCGGCAGCCGGCCACCGTCCTTGTAGCTCTGGACCGACGGCCCCACAATCCACTCCGGATGCGCGCGGACAACGTCCGAGTCCAGGTTGACCATTTCCGGTTCCACCCACAGACCGAACTCCATCCCGCGGGAAGTCACAGCTTCGATCAGGGGCGTGAGCCCGTCCGGCCAGAGTGATTCGTCCACGTACCAGTCGCCCAGGCCGGCGTGGTCGTCGCGGCGTCCGCGGAACCACCCGTCGTCGAGCACAAAACGCTCCACGCCGAGCTCGGCGGCGGAGTCGGCCAGCTCGATCAGGGTGGCCAGGTTGTGGTCGAAGTAGACGGCCTCCCAGGTGTTGAGGACCACCGGGCGGGGCTTGCCGGCGGTCGTGGTGCCAGCGGAGGCGGCGGGGAGCACGTGGTGCGGGCGGGACCGGAACCAGCTGTAGAACGCCTCGCTGATGCCGTCCAGGCCGCGGTCTGAATACGCAGCGAACAGGGCCGGCGTGGTGTAGCTGGCGCCCGGTTCGAGGATGACTTCGGCCGGGCCCAGGAGCTCGGAGCCACCGATCATGGTGCGGCCGTCGCCGATGCTGTCCGCGAACTGCTCGTGGTTGCCGCTCCACGCCAGGTGCGTTGCCCAGACCCTGCCGTGGCGGTTGCCGAACCCGGCGGTGCCGGCGGCGAAGAGCAGTGAGGAGTCGTGTCCGGTGCGGCCGTGACGGCCGGTGCGGACCCAGGTGCCCTGCTGGATGGGGCGGCGCTGCGGGTGGCGTTCCCGGCACCAGCGCCCGGTCAGGTCCAGAAGTTCGACGGCGTCCGGCGCCACCGGGAGGATCGTCGCCAGTTCGTCGAGCTGGAAGGGCGTGGTGCCGTCATTGGTGACGGTGTGCCGCAGCTCCAGCAGCCCGCCGTCGTGCAGGGTCAGGGAGGCAGAGACGGTGATGCCGGCGTCGGGATCGGACTGAAGCACGACGGCGGATGTCCCGTCGACGCTGGCGCTCACCGTCCGGAGGCGGACGGAGAAGTCGAGGCCGGAGACGCCGTCGGCGATGCGGTGGCCGCGGAGTGCCGGGCGGCCGCGCCAGCCAGAGGACGCCTGCGGCAGGAGGCCGGCGGGCACGGCGGCGTCGATGGCGGAGTGGGGAATCGGGTCGCCGAGGATGGCGAGGTCCGGCAGCGTGCTGCCCAGATCCGCGCCCCAGTGGATGACCTCGGCCTCCCCGCTATCGAAGCTCATCACCAGGCTGGTGCCGGCGGAACGGAGGTGGAGGGGGTCCATAGAATGCTGTCCTTCTGCGAGGGGTGTGAGTGGGGAGCCTGGTGCGCCGCGGGACACGATGCCCGCGGCGCACCGGCCGGTAAAGCCGGGGCCTACTTGAAGAGCGCGTTGACCTGTTCGTTGATCTGGGTTAGGGAGCTGGCCGGGGCTTTGCCCGAGACCACTGCGTCCATGGCGGGCTCCATGATGCCCTTGACCTTGGCCGTGTTGTCCGTGATGGGGTACAGGAAGGTGGTCTTGTTCTTGACCTGCTCCGTGAATGCAGTGACGTCCACGCCCTTGGCGGCGAAGGCAGCGGCAGCCTTGTCCGAGGAGGCCTTCAGGGCCGGGAAGACAACAGCCTTGGAGGCAACAACGTCCTGGCAGTCCGCCGAGGCAAGGTACTCCACCCACTTGATGGACGCGTCCTTCTTTTTGGTCCCCGCCCAGATCGAGTCGGCCAGCCCGTTGAACATGGAGGCACGCTTGCCTTCCGGGCCCACCGGAGTAGGTGCGATGCCCACTTCGATGCCCTTGTAGCCGGTGTACTGGCCGGTCATCCACGAGCCGTGGGCGTTGATGGCCGACTTGCCCGCGGCAAAGGTGTCTGCCATTGCGGCGCCGACAGTGGTCTCCAGCTTGGGCATGTAGCCCTTCTGGGCCAGGTCCGCGAACCAAGCCATGCTTGCCTGGAACTTGGGGTCGTCGTAGTTGTAGTGCGTGCCCCACGGGTTCTTGTCCGTGTGGGACCAGCCGGTGGTGTTGGTGAGGTAGCTCCACTCGGTCTGGCCCGAGGAGTCGCCGCCGCCGTTGAGGCCCAGGCCGTAGACGGCCACGTTGTTCTTGTCGAAGCCGGCCTCGTCGCCACGCTTGCCGGCCTTGTCCACGGTCAGGTGGGCAATGACCTTTTCGTAGGAACCGCCATCTTCGGGGTTCCAAGTGAGGTCCTTCATCTGGTCCTCGGTGACGCCGGCGCTGGCGAGCATGGCCTTGTTGTAGAACAGCCCGATGGTGTCCCAGTCCTTCGGCAGGCCGTAGCGCTTGCCATCCTGGCCCACCCAGAGGTCCGCGAGGCCCTCGTTGTACTTGGACAGGTCGATGTTGTCCTTTGTAACGGCGTCGTCGATGGCCAGCAGCTGCTTGTTTTCGGCGAGCTCGCCGTAGCGTCCCAGGTGGTTGGTGAAGACGTCCGGCGCGGTGCCGCCCACAAAGCCGTTGGTGAGGGTGCTCCAGTAGTCGTCCCAACCGCGCTGGGTGATCTTGACGGTGATGTCCGGGTTGGCCTTTTTGAAGTCGTCTGCGCACTGCTGGTAGGCGGGCAGCTGGTTGGCGTCCCACAGCCAGTAGTTAATCTCGCCCTTGGCTGATTCAGCGGAGGAGGAGCCGCCGCCACAGGCGGACAGGGACAGTGCCATTACAGCGGCGACGGCTACGGCGCCGAGGGATTTCTTCATGGTTCTACTTTCCGTTTGGGAGTTGGGAGAAGCGGGAGGGTTGCAGGGGTTATTTGATGCCGGAGAAGCCGATGGAGTTGACGATCTTTTTGCCGAAGGCGGCGAAGAGGATCAGGACGGGCAGGGCCGAAACCAGGACCGCGGCCATCAGGCCGGACCAGTCAGGTGCTCCCTGCGGGGACTGCGATTTGAAGACGCCCAGGCCCACCTGCAGGACACGGACGTCATCCTGCGAACCGACCAGAAGCGGCCAGAAGTATTCATTCCACTGCCCGATGAAGGTGAGAAGCGCAAGGGTGGCGAGGGGAGCTGCGGCGTTGGGGAGGACGATCTGGAAGAAGATGCGCAGGTGCTTGGCGCCGTCGAGCATTGCCGCCTCTTCCACCTCCCGGGACATGTTCAGGAAGAACTGGCGCAGGAAGAAGATGGCGAACGGCGTCATAAACAGGTAGGGCAGGACCATGCCGAGCATCGTGTTGAGCAGGTCCAGGTTCTTGATGAGCAGGAAGTTCGGCAGAGCCGTGAAGATCGGCGGGACCAGCATGGTGCCCAGAAACAGGCTGAACACCAGGTTCCGGCCCTTCCAGCGCAGCCGGGCAAAGGCGTAGGCAGCCATCGCACTGAAGAACACAGCCCCGGCAGTGGTGACGGAGGAGAAGATGATGGAGTTCCGCAGGTAGAGCCAGAAGTTGATGGCGGCACCGGAGCCGCCTTCTGCCACGGCATCGGCCGGGCTCTGCAGCCCGAAAACCCGCATGAAGGCACCCCAGGTGAATTCCGCGGGAAGCAGGCTGGCCGAGTTGGAAGCCAGTGCCGAGTTCGTGGACACCGCCGTGCGCAGCACCCAGAGGAACGGGACGACGGACACCGCAATGGCGAGGGCAAGGAGGGCCCAGGCTCCCGCGCGGCGGGGGTTGAACGGACGATGGCGGCGGGTTGCGGCCGGCAGCGGTGCGCGGCTTGTGGTGGTGGTCATGCGGGGCTCCTAGTCCAGGTCCGACTCGTTGCCCTTGAGGAACTTCATCTGGATGAAGGCCACCAGGGCGAGGATGAGGAAGAGAATGACGGCGATTGCAGATCCGTAGCCGAAGTCCGACTCGGTGAAGGCGCGTTGGTAGATGTAGTACTGGATGACGCGGGTGGCGTTGACCGGGCCGCCGCCGGTGGTGACGGAGACGGTGTCGAAGACCTGGAAGGAACCGATCACGGTGACAACCAGGACCATGACCAGGACCGGCCGCAGCAGCGGAAGGGTGATTTTGCGGAAGGTCTGGAACGGTGAGGCGCCGTCGAGTTTGGCTACCTCGTAGACGTGGCCCGGGATGGCCTGCATGCCGGCGAAGATGAGCAGGGCGGTGTAGCCCATGTGGCGCCAGGTGTTGATCAGGGCCTGGGTGGGGATGGCCCACTCCTCGCTGCCGAAGAACGCGACGCGGGGGAGGCCTGCCCATTCGATGAACTGGTTGACCACGCCGATCTGGTAATCGAGCATCCAGAACCAGAGCAGTGCCGCGATGATGTTTGACATCATCCAGGGCAGCAGCAGCGCGCCTCGGATGAGGGTGGACTTCGCCACCTTGTTCATCAGGAGGGCCAGGCCAAGGGCCAGGGCGGTCTGGAGGACGATGTTGAGGAAGACGTACTGGCCAGTGACGGCCAGGGAATTCCAGAACAGCGGGTCCTTGGCGATCGCCGTGTAGTTGTCCATCCCCACCCATGTTGGGTCTCCGAGGATGTTGTACTCCGTGAAGCTCAGGTACACGCCGCGGATGGTTGGAACTACGTAGAAGAAGATAAAACCGATCATCGCCGGGGCGATGAAGAAGAGTGCAATCTTGAGGTCGCCCAGCCGGCGGTAGTTGCCGCGGGGCGACGGCGCTCCGGTCTGCGGCCGGGCGGTTCGTACTGGTTTGGCAAGGGTGGTCATCGTCGACCCTTTCCTGGACTGTGATGTGGATAACAACTGCCGAGAAATCTACACGAGTAGATCTAGAGTGGCAAGTGTTTCTCTTTTGTATGTCGGTAGAAGGTTTCATCCAGTCACTGGGCCATTGACTCGAGTAGATTGTGGTGAAACACTGGGAATCTGATGGACAGCGCTTGCCGTGGCTCGTCAACGGCACCAAGAAAGGCAAACAATGACGTTTTCAATCGGCGTAGTAGGAGTTGGCCAGTTCGGCGGCCAGTTCGCGCACCTCTTCAACCTCCACCCCGGCGTCAGCGCCGTCCATGTAGTGGATGAGCTGCCCGAACGCGCGGCCGAGGCCGTGGACCGGTACCACCTGGCAGGGTCGAAAGCGAGCTTCGAGGACCTCCTCGCCTCCGACGTCGACGCCGTCGCCATCTTCACCCAGCGCTGGACGCACGGTCCGCTGGTGGAGAAGGCGCTCCGCGCCGGCAAGCACGTCTACTCAGCCGTCCCCATGGCCATTTCCGAGAAGGAAATCGCCAGGATCATCGCCGCGGTCCGCGAAACCGGCCTTGTCTACATGATGGGGGAGACCAGCTACTACAACCCGGCCACCGTCTATGCCCGCAAGCAGCATGCGGCCGGCAAGTTCGGGCGGATCTTCTACACAGAGGGCGACTACGTCCACGACATGGATCTGGGCTTCTACGACGCCTACCAGTACAGCGGCGGTGAGCGCTGGAAGGAAACCGCCAGTTACCCGCCGATGCTTTATCCCACGCATGCAGTCGGGGGAGTCCTCGGCGCCGTCCCTGCCCATGCCGTCAGTGTTAGCTGCGTCGGGGTCAAGGATGACCGCAACGACGGGGTCTTCGACAAGGAGGTCAGCATGTTTGGCAACGACTTCTCGAACGCCACGGCCCTTTTTGAACTGAATGACGGCGGCGTCATGCGAACCAATGAGATGCGCCGCGTAGGCTACCCCTCACATATCAGGGAGTCCCGGTTCCGGTTCTTTGGGACGGAGGCCAGCTTTGAGCAGCTTGCAAAAGTCTCGGTCTGGCAGGACAAGGAGAACGTCCACGACATTTCTGAGCAGCTGGAGTCACGGCCCAGCATGTCCTTGGATGACCCGTCACTGGCCAACGTTGCGCCGGAACTGAGGGACGCCTTCGTTTCCGGACTGTCGCCGGTCCATGAGGCTGACCGGCTTCCGGAGGAGTTCCGCGGCGCACCGAACGGCCACGAGGGAAGCCACCATTTCCTGGTGGACGACTTCGTGACAGCGGTCAACACCGGCACGCTGCCGCCGGTCAACGCTTGGATGGCCGCCCGCTTCACGCTGCCCGGTATCGTGGCGCACGAGTCCGCCCTCCGCGGCGGCGAGCGGCTGCCTATCCGTGACTTCGGCGACGCCCCTGGAATCTGATAGCTAGCATGTACAGCATGACGACTCCCACAGTGCAGACACCCCGCAGTCCGGTGACGCGTAAGGACGTTGCCCGGTACGCGGGTGTCAGCACCGCCGTCGTCAGTTATGTGGTCAACGGCGGGCCCAAGAAAGTGGCTCCGGCCACGGAAGCAAGGGTCCAGGACGCCATCCGGCGGCTGGGGTACCGTCCGAACGCTGCCGCGCGGGCCCTGAAATTGGGGTCAAGCGAAACCATTGGCCTGGTCATCCCGGACAACAGCAACCCGTTCTTCTCGCTGCTGGCACACGCTGTCGAAGATGCTGCCGCCGAACTGGGTTACGCCCTGCTGCTGACCAACTCGGATGGAAACCTCGCGAAGGAACTCCGGCACGTCCGGAACCTTGCGGCACGCCAGGTGGACGGCGTAATACTTTCCAGTGTCTTGATGGAACCGGGCCTGACGGACCTCGAATCGGCGGAGATACCTGTTGTTCTCCTGAACCACAGTGGAGATGCGCCCGGATTCAACAGCGTGGGCGTGGACCTGGTGGCGGGGGCAAAATCGGCCGTTGAACACCTGATCGGACACGGACACACCAACATCGCTCTCGCCATGGGTACGAACACCGGCAACTACTATGACGGCCGTGAAGAGGGCTGGCTGCAGGCTCTGGCCGGGGCCGGCCTGCCTGAAGGCCCCATCGTCCGTACGGCCTTCACCCGGGAAGGCGGCTACGCCGCAGGCAAACGCCTGCTGGCCTCCGCGAGCCGCCCGACGGCCATTTTTGCTACCTCTGACCTCCAGGCTGTCGGAATCCTCCGTGCACTCCATGAAGCGGGGGTCGCCGTGCCCGGAGACATTGCGCTGGCCTCGTTCGACGGCTCAGCTGAAGCGGAGTACAGCTGGCCTCCCCTTACAACAGTGAAACAGCCTGCAAAGGCGATGGCGGAGGCCGCTGTCAGCGCCCTTATCGGCGCCCGCCGCGGCCACAAATCGGAACACCTCATCTTTCCTGCCGAGTTACAGATCCGCCAGTCGTGCGGCTGTCCGTGAGGCGTCCGTTGCGGTCCTAGCCCGCGGTCCTAGGTCGCGATTCGGACCTTGCCGACCCGTTCACCGAGGATCCGTTGGGCGTCCGCGCCCAGACCTGCGTCGCTGATGACTTCATCCGCGTCGTCCAGGGCCGCGATGGTGCTGATGCCTTGGAGCCCCCATTTGGTGTGGTCGGCCAACACCACCACTTTCCGCGCCGCCGCCACAAACGCGCGGTCCGTCTCGGCTTCCAGGAGGTTGGGCGTGGTAAAGCCGGCGTCGGCGTCCATGCCGTGCACGCCGAGGAACAGCACGTCCAGATGCAGCTGCTTCAGCGCCGCTGTCGCAATGGGTCCCACTAAAGCGTCCGACGGCGTGCGTTCGCCACCGATGAGGATCACCGTGGAGGCGAAGCGGGCCGGCCCGGGGGACGCGCGGTGGAAAAGGTCGGCGATGCGCACGGAGTTGGTGACCACGGTGATCCTTGGACCCTTGACCAGTTCCTTGGCAAGAGCCCACGTGGTGGTACCCGCGCTGAAGCCCACGGCCATGCCTTCGTGCACCAGGCGGGCGGCCTCCAAGCCAATGGCTCGCTTCTCAGCCGTCAACTGCGTGGACTTGAGCTCAAAACCGGGTTCGTGGGTGCTGACATCGCCTGGCAGCTTGGCGCCGCCGTGAATCCGCTCCAGCCGGCCGCCCTCCTCCAGCAACTCAATGTCCCGCCGCACGGTCATCAGCGAAACCCCCAACTGCTGGGCAAGGTCCGAAACCCGAACAACCCGCTCCCGCTGGACGGCGCTCACAATCGCTTCATGACGTGCAGCGGCGAGCATCTCAAGCAATCCTTAAAGCCGGGGGACAGGGCTGCAACAATTGTAGGCCGCAGTGCGCGGGCGAGCGACGGCGGTGGGCAGCCTCGCGTGGAGGGGTGGGAGTTATCCGGAAGAGCGCGTCAAAGCGAGGAACGAGCAGCGCGCGGAGGATGACTGCCACCCCTCCACCTACAGACCTACTTCCGCAGCGACGCCGCGATCTGTTGCATGACTGTGTTGTCGGCGAGGGTGGTGGCGTCGCCTACTTCGCGTCCTTCAGCCACGTCCTTGAGCAGGCGGCGCATGATCTTGCCGGAGCGGGTCTTGGGCAGTTCCGGGACGACGAGGATGGTTTTGGGTTTGGCGATGGGGCCGATTTCCTTGCCGACGTGGTTGCGGAGTTCCTGGACGATGGTGTCGCCGGAGTCCACGGCGTCCCCGCGGAGGATGACGAAGGCGACGACGGCCTGGCCGGTGGTCTCGTCCGCGGCGCCCACGACGGCGGCTTCGGCCACGGCGGGGTGGGACACCAGGGCGGATTCGATTTCCGTGGTGGAGAGGCGGTGGCCGGAGACGTTCATAACGTCATCCACCCGGCCCAGGAGCCAGACGTCGCCGTCCTCGTCCTTTTTCGCACCGTCGCCGGCGAAGTACATGCCTTCGAAGCGGGACCAGTACGTGTCCTTGAACCGTTCCGGGTCGCCCCAGATGCCGCGGAGCATCGCGGGCCAGGGTTCGCGGATGACCAGGAAGCCGCCGTGGCCGTTGGGGACGGACTCGCCCATCTCGTCCACCACGTCCACGGCGATGCCGGGCAGCGGGACCTGCGCGGAACCGGGCTTGGTGGCGGTGACGCCGGGCAGCGGGGCGATCATCTGGGCGCCGGTTTCGGTCTGCCACCAGGTGTCCACGATGGGTGTCTTGTTGGCGCCGATGACGTCCCGGTACCACATCCAGGCTTCCGGGTTGATGGATTCGCCCACCGAGCCGAGGACCCGGAGAGAGGACAGGTCGTACTTGTCCGGGATGTCCCGGCCCCACTTCATGAAGGTCCGGATGGCGGTGGGGGCGGTGTAGAGGATGGAGACCTTGTACTTTTCGATGATCTCCCACCAGCGGCCCTGGTGCGGGGAGTCCGGGGTGCCCTCGTACATGACCTGGGTGGCGCCGTTGATGAGCGGGGCGTAGGCGACGTAGGAGTGGCCGGTGACCCAGCCGACGTCGGCCGTGCACCAGTACACGTCCGTCTCGGGGTGCAGGTCGAACACTGCCTTGTGCGTGTAGGCGGTCTGGGTGAGGTAGCCGCCGGTGGTGTGCAGGATGCCCTTTGGCTTACCGGTGGTCCCGGAGGTGTAGAGGATGAACAGCGGGTGCTCGGAGTCATGCCCGACGGCGGTGTGCACCGAGGATGCGGCCCCAACGGTGTCCGCCCACCAGTGGTCCCGGCCTTCGTGCCAGTCCACGTCCTGGCCGTTGCGTTTGACCACCACCACGTTCTGGACCGTGTGGCCCTCGCCTTCGCGGGACAGGGCGTCGTCCACGGCGGTCTTCAGCGAGCTGGGCTTGCCGCGCCGGTACGTGCCGTCGGCGGTGACCACGAGTTTGGCTTCGGCGTCATCGATCCGGGACCGGAGCGCGTCGGCGGAGAACCCGCCGAACACCACCGAATGCACGGCACCGATGCGGGCGCAGGCCAGGAGGGTGATCACGGCTTCGGGGATCATGGGCAGGTAGACGGCCACGCGGTCGCCCTTTTCCACGCCGAGAGACTCGAACGCGTTGGCGGCTTTCTTTACCTCGTCGGTGAGCTGGGCGTAGGTGTACGTGCGGGTATCGCCGGGTTCGCCCTCGAAGTAGATGGCCACCCGGTCGCCAAGGCCGTTCTCCACATGCCGGTCCAGCGCGTTGTAGGCCGCGTTGACCTCACCGCCGACGAACCACTTCGCGAACGGCGGGTTGGACCAGTCAAGCGCCTGGTCGAAGTCCTTGGACCAGGTGAGCAGCTCCCGGGCCTGCCGGGCCCAGAACGCGGGACGGTCGGCGTCGGCCTCCGCATAATCGGCTGCGGTGACAACGGCGTCGGCAGCAAACTCGGGGCTCGGGGCAAAAGTGCGGTTCTCGTGCAGCAGGTTTTCGAAGGCATCGCCCTGCTGGTCGCCCTGCACGGAGGTGGCGGTGGCGGTGGAGCCGGGAGTGTCCTGGGACATGGTGAACCTCATCATTCATCGGTCTTTTCTGCGGCATCCCGTCACCCCGCCTGCTCCTCCGCTGTGTGCGGCGCGGGCAGGGCAGATCACGGATGTTCCGCAAACAGCTGTTCCGGAAACAAGCCTAATGCTTGAGCCTCCCCCTTGTGTGTCACCTGTCACACCGCAGCCCGCGAACGGCATTTATTTAGCGGTGAATGGTTACGGGGCCCCGCGCAATGCGCTCCCGGTGCTGCCAATCAGCTAGTGATCAGCCATGCGGTTGACTAGGCTGAGATTGAATTGTGACTTTCTACGGAGCTGTCCGATCCGGTGCATCACTGCCCTGGACCGGCGGCTGCCGCCGTTCCGGACGGCACAGTTTTTGGGGCGGAACCGTCCCGTGCCGCCACGCTTAGGAGAACAGAATGAACCAGCAAATCGTCGGCCAGGAACCTGGCCGTGCAACGGAGGCAGGGCCTGAATCAACCGGAGGGGACGGCGCGGCAAAGGATCCGCAGCGGCCCGCCGGCGCAAAGCCCGGCACCACCAACCAGGCCGTGCTGGGCCCCTTCACCATCCGGGACCTGACGGTTTTCG
This sequence comes from Arthrobacter sp. BF1, assembly GCF_056680215.1. NCBI lineage: Bacteria > Bacillati > Actinomycetota > Actinomycetes > Micrococcales > Micrococcaceae > Arthrobacter > Arthrobacter sp. BF1. The sequence goes on along the minus strand of NZ_CM155271.1, from coordinate 3,495,810 downwards.
GTGCCACCCTGGTTCTCCTTGTCGCCTCGCTGCTGCCGATCTTCTTCGGCCGGTTCAACCTCTGGAACGCCGGCAGCCTGTTCTTCCTTGGGCTGGGCATTGTGCTGCCAATGATCGTTTCTGCCCTTTTTGCCGCCCGCCGGCTGGCCCCTGGAACGAAGGTCCGAATCGGGTCCCTGTCCGTTGACCAGTTCGCTTCCGTGGTGGCGTCCTTCGCCCTGGCGTTCTTCTTTGTTTCCGCCGCCGCTGCCTACGTCCCGAGCCTCCTGGTGGGCCTGGTGGGCTCCGTGATCCTTTTCGCTGCGACGGTGCTGAGCCGTTTCATCCCGTTCTTCGCAGGCGACTTCCTGGGACGTGACGAAGCGAGTGCCCATGTTGTGGCCCGGGAAGCGGCCGTCCCGCTGCCCAAGCCGCATACGCCCAAAGAACCCAAGCCTGCTGCTGGAGCGGACTCCGGATCCAAACGGGGCTTCGGAATCCCGGCCGGCCTCTGGCCGTCCAAGCATTCCGAATCGTCCGCGAAGGCCGCTCCCGCAGCGGATACCGCGGCACCCGTCACCGGCGCCGCTGCCGGTACCGCAACTGCGGCGGCCGCAGCAGTGTCCTCGGCCCCCGAGGTCAGGGAATGGACCGCAACCGGTGACCCGACCCCGGCGACCCAAGCCGCCGACGTCGTTCCTTCCGCCCAGCCGGGCAACGCCCGCGCCGCGTCAGTCGCCGATGAGACCATGGTGGGTGACATCCCGGCCGCAGCGCCCGCTTCCTCGCCGGCGCCCGCTCCAGCGCCCGCTCCGGAGGCAGTGCACGACGGCGGCGCTCAGGCGCCTGCCCCGGCCCGCCAGTCTGCAACGGAGCCCGCCGCCACGGCAGTCCACCAGCAGGTGCGGAGCTCGGAGCCCATCGGGGCCACCGTCGACCCGGCCAGCCGGCCGGAAGAATCGGACGAGCCTGTCCACGAGGCCTTCTGGTTTGCCGTGGCGCAGCACCGGACTGCTGTCGATCCCCGGACGGGAGCGCCGGCATTTGTGATCGAACCCGGCGGCTGGGTGCTGGCACTCGAGGACCGTGGCCACGAATTCCTTGTCCAGCACACCGACGGACGGGTGGGCGTGCTGCACGACCTCAGCAATATCGAGCGCGGCTAGCCGGGCACGTGGCCATCTCCCGCACGCCCGGCGCCGCGCCCGGGGTTACCGCACCCCGCGAGGCCGCTGCGGAGTCCTTGCTGGCGTTGAAGCGCCGGGCCCGGCGGATCAACAGGGCACTGGCGGAAAAGTACCCCTACGCCCACGCCGAGCTTGATTTCCGGAACCCGTTCGAGCTGGTTGTGGCCACGGTCCTGTCCGCGCAGACCACCGATGTGCTGGTCAACCAGGTCACCAAAATCCTGTTTGCCCGGTACCCGGATGCCCGCGCCATGTCCGAAGCCGAGCCCGCCGAGCTCGAAGCCATCCTGCAGCCCACCGGCTTTTTCCGCGCCAAAACGAAAAATGTGCTGGCACTGAGCAATCGCTTGGTGGACGAGTACAACGGCGAGGTGCCTGGCCGGCTGGAAGACCTGGTGACGCTTCCCGGCGTCGGACGGAAGACCGCGAATGTGGTGCTGGGCAATGCCTTCGGTGTCCCCGGCATCACCGTTGACACGCACTTCGGCCGCCTGGCCCGGCGGTTCGGCTGGACCCGGTCCGAGGACCCGGTGCAGGTCGAGTTCGACGTCGCCGAGCTGTTCGAGCCGAGGGACTGGACCATGCTGTCGCACCGGGTGGTGTTCCACGGGCGAAGGGTGTGCCACTCCCGGAAGCCCGCCTGTGGCGCATGCCCGGTGGCCAACTGGTGCCCCAGCTACGGGCTCGGCGAGACCGATCCCCTCAAGGCAGCCAAGCTCCTCAAATACGAACTCGCCCCCGGAAGCGAAGCCCTCCTGGCGCAGCTGCTGGCGGAAACCCACCGGGCTGCTGAAATCCGGATGGAATCACAAAGGCGGCTCCCATGAGCGCACGGCAGGACCTGATCGAGTTGGTGCAGCGATCGGACAGCGGCGACGTCACCGCGCCGAATACCGCGTGGGCTGCGCTCACCGTGGACGAAGCGATTGCCCGCAAGGCAGCCGTCCTGATGCTGTTCGGCGTGCTGGACGATATTCCGGCCGCCTCCAGCAAACCCCTTGCTGCTGCCGACCTGGATGTGCTGCTGCTTGAACGCGCACACACCCTGGGCTCGCACCCGGGCCAGGTCGCCTTCCCCGGCGGCGGCATCGACGACGGCGAAACCCCGGTGGCCGCGGCACTCCGGGAAGCGGAAGAGGAAACCGGGCTGGACTCGGCAGGAGTCGAGGTCCTGGGGAGCCTGCAGGAATTGGGACTTGCCCGCAGCAACTTCCTGGTGACGCCCGTGCTCGGATGGTGGGCTTCGCCGTCGCCCGTTCATGTGGTGGACTACGGCGAATCCGCCCAGGTTTTCCGGGTCCCCGTCCGCGACCTCCTTGACCCGGTCAACCGGGTCACGGCAACAGTCAGCCGCGAAGGCAGGACCTTCAGCAGCCCTGCCTTCACCGTCTGCGGCGTGCTGGTTTGGGGCTTCACCGGGATCATCCTCGATGGCCTTTTTGAGCAGCTGGGCTGGGCGGTTCCCTGGGACCGGAGCCGCCTGCACGACGTGGCGTTCTAGCGCGGTCCGCGCCGTCCTAGCCGGTGTGCGGTTTGTGGCGCAGATCCACCACAACGCCGGTTGCCGCGTTTTCCCGCAATGCCTTGATGCCGTCCTTCAGCGCGCTCATGTGCTTGAAGTCGGGCGAAACGGCCACGATATTGCCGTTTTTGTCGGTGAGCCTGAACCGATAAGATTCGTCGCCTACTCGATGAATTTCAAACCTGCCGGGCATGATCCGGACCTCCCCTTGGTATGCGCCATTGCATAAGTTCCGGGCACTCGGCGCCCGGAACCCCCGACTGTAACGTGACTCACGCGATCTGGCGAGCTACTGCCGGGTAGGTTACGTTCGGCTACTTTGCGTTGTCGTAGGAGTCCACCACGGCCACGCTGACGGGAAATTCCACGGGGATGGGTCCAAAGAGGAGCTCCTTCGCTGCGGCAGCTGCTTCCTCGATGGCGCGGATGCACGCTGCAACGCCGGCCTCGGGAGCGTGCACCATGACCTCGTCGTGCAGGAAGAAGACGAGTTCCGCCTGAACCGAGCCGTCGGCACGCAACGCCCGCAGCCGCCGTCGTAATTCCGCCAGCCAGCATGCTGCCCAGTCAGCGGCGGATCCCTGCACCACGAAGTTGCGCGTGAAACGGCCGCGGGAGCGGGCGATCGATTCCGCGCGGCGCTGTTCCTCCGCCGTGGCCGACTGCTGGCTCCGGAACCACTGTTCCGACGGCGGCGGGCTGCTGCGGCCCAGCCGCGTGGTTACGGTGCCGCCAGCCTCGCCGTCGCGTGCCGCCTGCTCCACATAGCCGACGGCACGGGGGTAGGTACGTGTCAGCTGGGGCATCAGGCGCCCGGATTCCCCGGTCGTGGCGCCGTAGATGGCGCCCAGGAGGGCCACCTTCGCTTTGGCGCGATCGCCGCCGAAGCCCTGCGCGGCGATGCCCGCGTACAGGTCCTTGTCGCGTGCAGCCCCGGCCATTTTGGAGTCCTGCGCGAGCGCCACCAGCACGCGGGGTTCCAGCTGGGAGGCGTCGGCGACGATGAGCTTGTGGCCGGGATCGGCGTGGACGGCACCGCGGATCTGGCGCGGGATCTGGAGGGCACCGCCGCCCCGCGAAGCCCAGCGCCCGGACACCACGCCGCCCACCACGTATTCGGGCCGGAACCTGCCATTGCTCACCCACGCGTCCAGCCAGGCCCAGCCGTTGGCGGTGTGCAGGCGGGACAGTTTCTTGTATGCGAGGAGCGGTTCGATGGCGGGATGGTTGGCTTCCATCAGCTCCCATTGCCGGGTGCTTTTGACCTCGATGCCGTTGCGGTGCAGGGCGCGCATCAGTTCCTGCGGCGAATCCGGGTTCAGCGCGGGGGAGTTCAGGAGGGCCCGCAGCTCAGTGTTCAGGGCCTCAAGTTTCGCCGGCCGGTGGCCCGACGGCGGGCGGGGTCCCAGATAGTCGGCCAGGATCCGCTCGTGCAGGTCCTCCCGCCAAGGGACGCCGCTGTGCTGCATCTCGGCGGCGATCATGGCACCGGCGGACTCGGCGGCAAGCAGCAACTGCAACCGCTTCCGTTTATTCTCTTCCGGGTTTGCGTCGGCCAGCGCCGCCTGCTGCGCGGCATACTCCGCGCGCAGCTCCGCCAGGGTGTGGCGCGGGGCCCGCTGCCGGACGTCCTCAAACAGTGCGCCCTGATCGGCTGGCGGGGGCGGCGGCTGGAGGGCGCGGGGCGGTTCCTGGGGATCGTCCAGCGTGGTCTTTTCGGCTTGCTGCGCGTACTCGGTATGAGCGGTGAACCGCGAATACGCCAGGATGGTTCCACAAAGGCTGAGGTCGTAGCAGCGCTCCACTTCCACGCCGGCTGCCAGCAGCGCGGGATACCAGTCCTGGGTGCGGTGCCAGATCCAGCGGGGTGCCGCCTCCCGTGGCCGGGTTTCGAAGTGGCGTACGACGCCAGGCAGTTCACTTGCGCTGATCAGCCGCGGTTCTGGGCGGTCCGGGTGCGGATCGCCCGCCTGGGTGACCTGCTGGAGGGCAGCGCCGTGGGAGTGGGCGGCGAGCAGCAGGTACATGGGTTCAATTCTGCCTTGTGGCGGGGGTGTTGCCGTACTGCGCCCGGTTGACGCACAGCGCTCGGTTGACGCACAGCGTTCGTCAACTTATGTTGACGATCAGTTGGACGTCAACTAATGTTGACGCATGGAGGTGGATCGGATGAAAACACTGGTGGCATCGATGGACGGGAAAGGCCCTGCTGAAGCGCTGTACGCAGTGGCTGAACTGCAGAAGGAAGTGGGGCGTACGGAAGCCTCCCTGGTCCGCAAGGCCCGGCAGTCTGGCCTGTCCTGGGAGGCGATTGCGCTGTGCCTTGGGGTCAGCAAACAGGCGGTACACCGCAAATACGGTAAGCAGTAGCATCAGCCATCACCACGTCGGGCATAAAGTGCGCGCCTCCTGAGTTGGGCAGCATGTCGGCGAGTTCCCTTCGGAATCCCGGTGCTCGCCGCGCAACGCGTTTGGGCGCTTGCTCTACCCCCAGGAAAAGGACCACGTGAACATGGAACAGCAGGTCAGCCTGGAAACAGCACGACAGCGGGCGATGGAGATCAGGGCGCTCTATGCGGCTCTCGCATCGGCATCGACATCACGGAGGCGTACGCGGGGACAATGGACCGGATCGAGCGCGGTCTCGCGTCCGCGGTAGGCACACCACCCGCGTAGCCGCCCGCGGCCCTCGAAGACCTTGCGCCGATAGTTGTCCACATAGGGCGCCATGCCACTGTTTCTCTGACGTGCTGCGATGGAGAGTTGCTCCATGAGCAGGCACCAGCTATCGCCGTCCCCTTCCGACCAGCCCTCCTCCCAACTTTCCCGGGCCCGGCCGTCCCCTGCGCGAGGAACCGGGTCCAGCATGGCTGCCTCCGGTGCGCCGGGTTCAAGGCGGGCCGGGGAGGCGTGGCTGCCGGATTCTGCTGCGGCCGAGGTGCTGCTGGTGACGGGCTACGACTTTTTGCAGGGCGAAGTGGAACAGATTGTGGCTGCGGCCGGGGGCCAGTTGCGGGTGGTGGCCGACGTCGCGGATGCGGCCAAGTACTGGGATTCCGCGGCCGCTGTGCTGGTGGGAAGTGACGTCCGGGAGTTGCCGCCACGGCGCCGTGCACCCGCGGTGCTGGTGGGCCTGAACGGTGAAGGGGATAGCCTTTGGCATCTCGCCGCGGCCCTCGGGGCTGAGCGCGTGGCCGTGCTTCCGGACGCCGCGGCATGGCTGGCCGAGTACTTGAGCAGGTCGCGCTCGCCGGAGGCCGGCGGCCTGGTCCTGGGGATCACCGGGGGCTGCGGCGGGGCGGGCGCCACCACCGCCGCGATTTGGATCGCCCAAGCGGCAGCCGGGCTGGGAGTCCGTGTATTGCTGGTTGACGGGGATCCCTGGGGTGGCGGTTTGGAACTGGCACTGGCGGCCGAGGAGACGCCCGGGCTGCGCTGGCCCGACCTTTCAGGTGCGAGCGGCAGCATCGATCCGGAGCAGCTCGCCGATTCCCTACCGATCGTCGGAGGGTTTTCCTTCCTGTCCTGGCCAGGCAGCCGGGAGCGCACAGCGCCGGTGGACACCACCACAGCCGGCGGGGTCCTGGATGCTGCCCGGCGGGGCTATGAACTGGTGGTGGTGGACATTGGCCGCGGGGCCGAGCCGGTGCAATTGTTCGCCTGGGACTGCGATCGGCTCCTAGTGGTGGTGCCGGCACAGCTGAAGGCCGCGGTGGCCACTGCCCGGTTGCTTCATGAGCTTCCGCCAGTTGAGGCGGCCCTGCTGGTCCGGGGCAAGGCCGGAGCGGCGCTGGACGGCGGCCTGATTGCCGACGCCGTGGGGTTGCCCGTCCAAGGCCGGGTTCCGGAGCTGCGCGGTGTCACCGCTGCCGGTGAGAACGGGCGGCTCCTTGACTTGGGCAAACGGCGCAGCGTCAGGCACTTCGCCGCGTCGGTGCTTGATTTGTTGGACAGCGAAATCCCCGTCGGAGACGTGCCGTGAGTGCGGGGGCGCGCGTCCCGTTGCAGCAGCCTGTCCTGTCGGTTCCTATCCCGTCGCAGCCTGTCCCGGCCCAGGAAAAGCTGGCCGGAACACGTCGCCGCCAGACGCGGGTGCTGGACCCGCGAGGGGTTGACTCTGCTCTGCTGGAAACAGTCCGCGAATCAGTCATGGCAGACTCCGGGCCGGTCACTGCCTCCCGCGTTGCTGCGGCAGTGCAGGCCACGGGGCGGCTGCTGGGGACTGCCGGCTCGCTTGCCGCCGTCGAGCGGATCAGTGCGGAACTGAACGGTCTCGGGCCACTCCAGGAGCTGACCCGGGATGTCCAGGTCACTGACATTTTTGTGAACGCCCCGGACTCAGTCTGGATCGACCGGGGAAAGGGTATTGAACCCGCGGGGGTCTCGTTTACCGGCGAGGCTCAGGTGAGAGCCCTGGCCTCCCGGCTCGTGGCGTCCGGCGGAAGGCGGCTGGACGATGGTTCTCCGTGTGTTGATGTCAGGCTCGACGGCGGCTACCGCGTCCATGCCGTTCTGCCGCCGATTTCCACGGCAGGCACCCTGCTGAGTGTCAGGATCCGGCGCGAGCAGGTCTTCACCATGGACGAACTCCGGTCCGGCGGGATGTTCGGCAGTCTGGTGCACGAGGTTTTGGAACGTATGGTCCGGCACCGGCTGAGCTTCCTCATCAGCGGCGCCACGGGTTCGGGGAAGACCACGCTGCTCTCCACCTTGCTGGGGCTGTGTTCACCGACGGAACGGCTGGTCCTGATCGAGGACGCCTCTGAACTGAACCCCGTCCATCCGCACATTGTTTCGCTTGAGTCCCGGCATGGAAACCTGGAAGGCGGCGGCGAAGTGGATCTGGGCGAACTCGTCCGGCAAGCACTTCGGATGCGCCCGGACCGGCTGGTGGTAGGGGAATGCCGGGGTGCCGAGGTTCGGGAACTCCTGACGGCCATGAACACAGGCCACACCGGCGGAGGAGGGACCATCCACGCGAACGCTGCCCCCGCTGTGCCCGCGCGATTAACCGCTCTCGGCGCCCTCGCAGGCCTGGGCCAGGACGCGGTCCGGCTGCAGGCAGCGAATGCCTTGGACGTGGTGGTCCATGTGGAGCGGTCCCGTCGGGGGCGACGGGTAGCCTGCGTGGGAGTGGTGCAGGACGGTCCCGACGGACTCGCCGTGGTGCCTGCACTGGAGGACAGCGGCGGCCACACCTCCATCGGTCCCGCCTGGGAGTCGCTGAGCGAGCGGCTGGGGTTTCCTTTGGAACCGGGTGCTGCGGCGTGACGCTGTTGCTTGCCGGGACCCTGATGGTGGCTGCCCTGCTGCTGTTGAGACCGCCGGGCGGTTCGGTAGGCCGCTTTCGTCGGGCCGCTGGACAGACAGGCCAGGGCCGGGTCGGCAACGGCGGGGCTGCGCCGGGTGATGCCCGGCCGCGCCGTTCCGGGCCGCGGGTCACCCTTGGCGTTCTATGGCGCGCGCGTCGCGCTGCGAAACAGCAGGGGCAACTTTCCCTGACGCTGGTGGTGCAGCAACTGGCCGCGTTGCTGAAGGGCGGCCGCACTCCGTCGCGGCTGTGGGACGAATTGTGGCTGGTCCACCACGGCCGCCGGGAAGCAGGTCCACGTGCGCCGGAGGGTGTCTCCGGACAGCCGAATCCAGCCACAATGTCAGGGCCGGGCCGGAATGGTCGGAGCCTTAGCCCAGGTTCTTTGACGATGCTAAGCGCCGTCAGGGCGGCTGCATTCCGAGGGCTGCCGGTGTCGGAAGCGATCAGGCGGGCCGCTCCGGCGGCATTTCCGCGCGCTGTCGGCAGGGAGCCGCGGATCTGGCTGGAGCTGGCCGCGTGCTTTGACATTGCCGAAGCCAGCGGCTGTCCGCTGGCTGACGTTCTGGCGCGGTTTGCGGCCCAGCTGGAGGTAGAGGATGACGCTGACGCTGCCAGACAGACAGCACTAGCCGGGCCAAAGGCCACAGTGAGTCTCCTGACGTGGCTTCCGGTGATGGGGTTGGGCCTGGGAATGGCGCTGGGCGTGGATCCAATGGCGATGCTGTTCGGGACGCCACTGGGAATGGCGGCGCTCGCGGCAGGAGTTGCCCTGACCATAGCGGGGAGAATATGGTCCGCCCGTCTGGTGCACGCCGCCGCAGGAGCCGCGCCGTGACGGCTCCACTTGTGTCCGGGGCGGCACTGGCCATTGTCCTGATCGTCGTCTCGTATCTGGCCTTCTCACAGCCAGGCCGCGTACGGCAGCGGCTGCTGAGGTTGGGCATGCAGCCGGGCAACCAGCCGGGGAGTCCCGCTGCGGGCGACGCCCCGGGCAGGGGTAGCGGCGAGGACTCTGTTGACGGACTCCGCGACACCGCCATGATGCTCGAGCTCGTGGCTGCGATGCTGGACGCCGGGTCAGGGATTGGTCGTTCCCTGGAACTTGTGGCGGCTTCCGCGTCCAAGGACTACAGCAAGGCGTTGCGCCCCGTGGTCTCAGCACTGGCCATCGGTGCCGACTGGGAGACTGCCTGGCGCAGTTCCGAAGTCCGGCTTCCTGAGATCCTGGAGCTGCGTGACGCCCTCGGGTTCGCGGCGCTGACCGGCGCTCCGTCGTCGGCCATTCTTTATGCCCAGGCCGCCCGGTTGCGGCGAGAGAGGTTCCGCGCTGCTGAGAAGCGGGCTGCCTCCCTGGGCGTGAAGCTGGTCATTCCGCTGGGCCTCTGCTCCCTGCCGGCCTTCATCTGCCTCGGCGTGGTACCGGTTCTCCTAGCCTTGGTGCCCTCCGGATCCTGAGGTCCTGTCCTTTCCTCCACAGCAGTGGAAAAGGCCACCTTTTCCACTTGGGACAGGTTCGCCCTTACCGCCCTGTTGGAACCCCGGAAGAGTCAAAGCAGCCGGCAACTCGGCCGGAGTACAGAAGGGAAACCACAACCATGACCATCACCCAACACAGCCTTCCATCCGCCCCTGCACCTGAGCTCAGCGTGAAAATCGCCGGCACGGCAGCATGGGACTCCGCAGCACCGGCCAATGCAGGATGGGACGCGTGTACCTGCCAACGGCAGGAGGACCAGGAGCCCGCCGGCAACGTGGTGGAGCTTTACCCCGCTGTGCGTGAGGCGAAGGTGCGCGGGCAATGGCTCACTGCCTCGGAGGCCGGAATGGCTACTGCCGAATATGCCATCGCCACCCTGGCCGCGGTGGGCTTTGCCGGGCTCCTCGTCTTCATTCTCCGGAGTGACGAAGTACGGGGATTCCTGCTGAACCTCATCCGCACGGCGCTGGCCTTGCCGTGAGTCTGGCGCCGGCAGCGTTGCACCCGGATATGAAGCGGCACCGCAGCAGGTTGCTTGGGAACGCATGCGGGGCCGTGACGGCTGAGTTCGCCGTGGCGCTGCCGGCTGTCCTGCTGCTGCTCGCCTTGCTCCTGTCCGGAGCCGCTGCCGGCGTAACCCAGCTCAGGCTCGAGGAGGCAGCGCACGCCGGCGCCAGGGCACTGGCACGCGGCGAGGACCCGGCCGCTGTCGAGGGCATCGTCAGGACGATGGCGGGAGCCTCGGCGACGGCGTCCGTGACGGCCGACGGCGAGTGGCTGAGCGTCACCGTTGCTGACAGGGTTGGCGGGCCCATGGGGGCCACGGTGCCGTGGACTCTGACCGCACGGGCAACGGCACGGAGCGAAACGCCGGCAGCGTCAGGCAGGGCCCTCCCCGGCATGGCCTGGTGTTTGGTGTCGTCGGCGCATGCTTTGCCACGCCGGGTGCCGCCGGCCCATGGTCCGCCTCCCTTGCTGCCGAACGCGGTGCCTTTAGAACCGCTGACCCCACCAGGGGCAATGGCGTGATGGGCGTCCAGATCCGGGACCACCCCGAGCGTGGATCGGGAACAGTCCTGGCGGCGGGACTGGCTCTGGTGATCATCATGGCCATGACTTTGATGCTCCTCTTGGCGCAGTCAGCGGTGATGGCGGGCAGGGCAGCCGCAGCGGCTGACCTTGGTGCGCTCGCCGGCGCGGACGCCCTGCGCGGCCTCACCTCCGGGGATCCCTGTGGGGTGGCCGCGGAGGTGGCTGCACGGCACGATGCCGTTCTCACGAGCTGCGCGGAAGGGGCGGGGCAGACGGTGGAGGTCCGGACCATGCTCAACGCCCGGAGCCTGCTGGGTGCCGCCAGCGGTCATGCACGGGCCGGACCGCCGCCCTGAGCCGCAGCCGGGTGGAGGTCGCGTTCCGGATGCGCTGAAAATTCCAGGTCCCGGGGAGGGGCTTCGCTCGCGTCTTTGAGGAGCACATCGATCAGGGTGATGGCCGCGGCCTTGTCCAGTGGATTGTTCTTGTTCCCGCATTTGGGGGACTGGACGCAGGACGGGCAGCCGGACTCGCACTCGCAGGCCTTGATGGCGTCCCGCGTGGCCAATAGCCAGACCTTCGCCTTGTCGAAACCGCGTTCGGCGAAGCCCGCGCCGCCGGGGTGCCCGTCGTACACAAAGATAGTGGGCACCCCGGTGTCGGCGTGGATGGCCGTTGACACGCCGCCGATGTCCCAGCGGTCACTGGAGGCGACCAAAGGCAGCAGTCCGATCGCCGCGTGCTCGGCGGCGTGAAGGGCTCCGGGAAACTGGGCCTCGATCAGCCCCGCGCCGGTCAGCGAACGGTTCTCCACCACAAACCAGACGGCCTTGGTGAACAGGTCCCTGGCGCCCAGCTCCAGCGGTTCCTCACCCAGGATTTCGTTGGAGATCAGGGCTTTCCGCTGGAAGGAGACAACCTGGGTTGTCACTTTGACGTCGCCGAAGTGCACGGAAACATCTCCCCACTGCGCGGTCCGCTGGGTTTCGAGGACTTCGATCTGGGTGACGTCCCGGGCAGTGGTGTAGTAGTCGGGGTTGGCGCGGCGGACCACTACGCAGTGGTCGTCCTCGTTCAGGTCCTCCACCACGTAGCTATCGCCCTGATGAACGTATACAGCACCTGTGTGGGCCTGGTAGTGCGTCTGGGGCGAGTCCATGGTCCCCAACAGAGAGCCCGTATCCGCGTCGACGATGCTCACCGGTCCGCCGCCGTCGGCCCGCAGGTTCACCATGGCGGCAGCGCTCTGGGAGTGGGTCCAGAACCAGCCTGCCGGCCGGCGGCGCAGGTAGCCCTGGGCAACAAGCTGCCCCAGCAGTTTTTCGGAGGTGCTGCCGAAGAGACCCAGTTCGGCCACGCCAAGCGGAAGCTCCGCGGCAGCGGCGCAAAGATGCGGCCCCAAAACATACGGATTGGAAGGATCGAACACAGTCGCTTCGACCGAGACGTCAAAGATCGCCTCCGGGTGGTTCACCAGGTAGGTGTCCAGCGGATCATCGCTGGCAACGAACGCGGCAATGGCATCCTGGCCCGCGCGGCCGGCCCGCCCGATCTGCTGGAACAGCGACGCCCGGGTTCCGGGCCACCCGGCCACCAGTACGGCGTCCAGCCCGGAAATGTCGATCCCCAGTTCCAAAGCCGACGTGCTGGAGACACCCAGGAGCTCACCGGAGCGGAGGGCCTTCTCCAAGGCACGCCGTTCCTCCGGCAGGTAGCCGGAGCGGTAAGCGGCCACGCGTTGCGGGAGGCTGGGGTCCACCTCGTCCAAGAGCCGCTTGGTGATCGAAGAGATGGTCTCCGCGCCGCGCCGGGACTTGATGAAAGCAATGGTCCGGATCCTGGAGGAGACCAGGTTCGCCAGCAGGTCAGCCGTCTCGGCAACCGCTGTGCGGCGCTCCTTGGCCCCGTTTTCGCCTTTCAGCTCGGTCAGCGCGGGCTCCCAGAATGCCACCGTGGTGGAACCATGCGGCGAGCAGTCTTCGGCAACGGCCCGGACCGGCGCCCCGATCAGCCGCCCGAACGACGCGTCCGGCTCCGAGGCTGTGGCGGACGCGGCGATGAATACCGGGCCGGGGTGGGAGGTGCCGGCACCGTAGTAGGCACAGATGCGGCGGAGCCGGCGCATCAGGTTTGCCACGTGTGAACCGAACACACCGCGGTAACTGTGGGCCTCATCCACAATGACGTACCGCAGGCGGCGGAAGAAGCTGGCCCACCAGGCGTGGTTCGGGAGAATGCCGAAGTGCAGCATGTCCGGATTCGCCAGGATGAAGTTGGCATGATCCCGGATCCACCGGCGGGACGCGGGGTCGGTGTCGCCGTCGTACGTCTCGGCCCGCACGGTGGGCAGCTTCAAGGAACGGATGGCGGCGAGCTGGTCGGCGGCGAGCGCCTTCGTGGGGGAGAGGTACAGCGTGACGGCGCCGTCGTCGTGGATTTTCCCGGGCTCGGACACCACCCGAAGCTCGGAGCGGTGGATCGCGTCCAGCGCCGGCAGCTGGTAGGCGAGGGATTTTCCGGAGGCAGTGCCGGTGGCGATCACCACATGCTCACCGCTGTGGGCGAGGTCAGCGGCCTGGATCTGGTGCCGGTACGGCTCGTGGATGCCCAGGGAGCCGTAGGCGGCCACCAGATCGGGGTGGGCCCAATCCGGCCACGGCTCGTGGACAGCCTGGCGTGCGGGGATGGTGTGGACATGACGGAGCTGCTCCGGGTCCGGGCCGCGGCCCAGCAACGGGATCAGCGAGTCATGGGGGTTCACCCCAACATTCTTTCACCCGCGGAAAAATCAGCCCACGGACAGATCCGCACCCTCGTCTGAGGTGGACAGCATCAACACACGGCACACAACGGACCAGCCCAGGTGTGAATAAAGTTTCTGGCCATCCAATGAAGCCAGCAGCAGGCCGTTTTCCACGTCCGGCCCAATGGCCTGCGCGGCGAGGGCCTTCATGATGAAGCTGCCCAGGCCGCGGCGCTGGAACGCGGGCTGGACCACAATCTTGTCGAACACTGCCGTCCCGTCCACCACAAATACCCTGCCGCTGGCCGCTACGTCATCACCGGAGCGGACAACGGCATGGTGGATGCCGTCGAGTTCGGACGTGACCAGGTTCAAATCGTCATCCGAGAGCCAGGGGTCTTCGGTGTCCTGGGTTTCCATATCCACGATCATCATGGCCTGGGACGCGGACGTGATGTTCAGCCCGTATTTCTCGGCCAGCTGCGTATAGCGGAGGACATCGTTGGTCAGTATGGTCAGAATCCGCGTCGGAGCTTCTGTGGTCTTGGCTACCAAAGCCGCGAACTCGTCGTCGGAGGGGTCGTGGGAGAAGTATTCCCAGTCCCCGGTGGTGTCAGCCCGCAGTACAGCGGGGAAGCGGCCTTCAGTTGTTGTCTGGTACCCGCGGCAACCGGCCCAACCAGTTACCCAGACTTCAAGAAGGTTTGTGATGTCTTCAACCAAGGCGTCCGGACTCATGTGATGAGGGTATTCCAGCCCCGTCACAAGTAACAGGGGTTCCGTACCCGGAACTGACTTACTTATGCAATCGTGACCACTATCCTGCGGCCGAATCCGCCCTGAACAGGAGAGACGCTGGCCCGGCGGCGGAGCGCGGCCAGGAGTAGGAAGCTGGCGGGCCCGGACAGGCCAAAGCCAGTACCCTTAAATACGTGGCTTTGAACAGAATTGTGCTCTTTTACGGCTTTACTCCCATCGCTGATCCGGACGCGGTGCGGCTCTGGCAGCGTGCCCTGTGCGAGAAATTGGGGCTGACCGGACGCATCCTCATCTCCAAGGACGGCATTAACGCCACGGTGGGCGGCGAGATCGGCGCGGTCAAGCAATACGTCAAGACCACTCGGGAATACAAGGGTTTCCACGGCATCGACGTGAAGTGGTCCGACGGCGGTGCGGAGGACTTCCCGCGGCTAAGCGTTAAGGTCCGGGACGAGATCGTCTCCTTCGGCGCTCCCGGCGAACTCAAGGTGGATGCCAACGGTGTGGTGGGCGGCGGCACGCACCTGAAGCCCGAGGAATTGCACGAACTGGTGGACGCCAGTAAGCAGGCTGGGGAGGACGTGGTGTTCTTCGACGGCCGCAACGCCTTTGAGGCCCAGATCGGCAAGTTCAAGGATGCGATCGTCCCCGACGTAGCCACCACGCACGACTTCATCAAGGAACTCGATTCCGGCAAGTACGACGCCCTCAAGGACAAGCCCGTGGTCACCTACTGCACCGGCGGCATCCGTTGCGAGGTGCTCTCCAGCCTGATGGTGAACCGCGGCTTCAAACAGGTCTACCAGCTCGACGGCGGCATTGTCCGCTACGGCGAAACGTTCAAGGACCAGGGCCTCTGGGAAGGTTCGCTTTACGTCTTCGACAAGCGCATGCACCTGGAATTCAGCGAGGACGCGAAAACCATCGGCGAATGTGTCCGCTGCGCCGCGCCCACCAGCAAGTTCGAGAATTGCTCCAACCTCAGCTGCCGTACCCTCACGCTGTACTGCGCCGAGTGCGCTGCCAGCCCGGAGACGCTGCGCTGCCCGGAAGGCTGCGCTGTCTAAGTAAGCCTCAGAGCCAGATCAGCCGGTACGCGTAGTTGGCCGCGGAGTCCGCCTCCACCCGGAACGTCAGCACTGATTCCGGGGACAGATAGATGACGTTCTGCCTAGTCGATCCGCAAAGCAGGCTGAGGTGCACCAGGGTGTGCACTTCGTTGCTGACGGAAAAAGTGACTGCCGCTTTGCTGCGGCACGCCAGCGCCAGGACGTACGTTCCGGCCGGCAGCCCGGTGGTGATCTCGGAACGGACTTCCCCGGCCCTCAGCAGCCCATAACCCCGGTGCGCGACCTGCAGGCCCGATCCGAGTTGGACCGTCTCCAGCCACGCTTCAAGGCCGGCCGCACCGACCGGATCGTCCTGCCATTGGTCGGCGGCAAAATCCGGCGCGTGGCTCGTGGGCGCTGCCGAGATGTCATTAACGGTTGGGCGCCAGCCGTCGTTGTAATGGTATTCGCACCCCGCCAGGGCAGCTGCGGTGAGCAGGGCGGCTGCTGTGGAAAGTACGACGGCGGCCCTCGGCCGGGAGCGCAAGGAGACTTTCCGGGGCTGGCCAGAACCCGGCAGGAGAGCCGCGTGACGGCGCAGTGGCGCCCCCTTTATTGCGGGCATAGGCCGATTGTAAGGCTGCCCGGACACGCCGGACCGGGAAGGGGCTCCCCTACTTAATCTGGGACAGGTTAAGGCATGTCCCGGTTTCCGGGATCAGCCGGCGGCCCCGGTTTCGCCAGGCGGCCGGGGCCCGGCGAACCGGACGGCGCCGCCCACCCGCCCCGCATGGCCGATGGATTCAAGTGCCGCAGACACTTGGCCCGAGGCAAGTTCGAGCACGGCGTCGTACGGGGCGCCGCACTCAATGCGCTGCGAGACAAGCAGCGCATCGTGCTGCCGGACCGTCAGGATGGCACCGGGCCCGTCCGTGCAGACGGCGCGGAGCGCGTACGTCCCGGCCTCCGGCAACAGGCCCGAGGTGCTGATGCCCTGACCGCCCCGCATTCCGCCGGTAGCCCCAAGGAAAACGACGCCGCCCGGGGGACCCATGAGGGTCTCAACTTCCGCTATCAGTTCGGCCTGGCGGGCGGCTTCCTCGGCGCCCATGGTTGAAGGAGCCGGGGCCGACTGCCGGGCGCCGCTGCTCCCGGCCGGGCGGGGTTCCGCATCCGCATACTCACACCCGGCCAGCGACGCCGCTGCCAACAGCACACCGGCGGCCACCGCAAGGCGCCTGGGGTGGACGGGCATATTAGTCGGCCTTCACGAGCTGGTAGGCGTACAGCGTGGGTGCGTCCACGCTGGAGATGCTGAGGTCCAGTGTTCCCGCTTTAGCCAAGTTGATTTTCGTGGCTTCGCGGGTTCCATAACAGGCCGCGCCGAGGTCCACGAGTTCCTGGCCCGCGGACCGCACGGCGAGGAACGCCTTGCCGCCGCCGTCGCAGACCAAGGTCAACGTATAGGTACCGGCGGGGAGGTTTTCCCTATGGTCCACCGGGCGTGCATTGAGGATTCTGCCGGAGTCCTCAGCCACAATGCCAGCGGTGGAGGGCAGCGCCGTGGCTTTCCATCCCGGCACGTCGGCGTTCTCCACAGAGAGCTGCTGGGAGCAGCCGGAGACGCCCAGAACGACGGCGGCCACGGCCACGGCGGTCAGGGCGCGCGGCATGGAGGTGAGAAAGAGAGCCATGCTTCAAACTTACCGGCACCCCTGGCGTTCCGTGGTCCCGGACTCTTGACGTTGACGTTACGTCAACATTTACTGTTGAAATATCAGCCGGTCGGATCCCAGCCAGACCTGCACCACCCTCCGGAAAGAGCTCAGGCAGGAGGGCCCATGGATTGGTCCATCCAGGACATCGCCCGGATCGCCGGCACCACCAGCAGGACGTTGCGGCACTACGACGAGATCGGCCTGCTCAAGCCGAGCCGGACCGGCCTCAATGGCTACCGGTACTACAGCCAGGCGGCCTTGGTACAGCTCCAGCGCATCCTGCTCCTGCGCGGGCTTGGGCTCGGCCTGCCGGCCATTAGGCAGGTGCTCGACGACGAAACGGACGCCGTGAAAGCCCTCACCGGCCATCTCGGCTGGCTCAAACAGGAACAGGACAGGCTTGCGCGGCAAATCGCGTCGGTCACACAAACCATTAACACAGTGAAAGGAGGCGGCGAAATCATGGCGGAAGACATGTTCAACGGTTTCGACCACACGCAGTACAAGGACGAGGTGGAGGAACGCTGGGGCAAGAATGCCTACGCCAACGGGGGTTCGTGGTGGCGCGGGATGAGCGCCGAAGAGAAAGCGGCGTGGAAGGAGCGCTCGCAGAAGTTGGGTGAGGACTGGATAGCGGCAGCCACGGCCGGCATCGCACCCGACAGTGCTGAAGCACAGGCCCTTGCGATGCGGCACGTCGAATGGCTGACCGGCATCCCGGGAACGCCGGCTTCGGAAGCCCGCGGCAACGGAGACGTAAAGCAGTACGTCACCGGTCTCGGCGAGATGTACGTCGCGGATCCCAGGTTCGCCAAGAACTACGGCGGCACGGACGGGGCCGGCTTCGTCCGGGATGCCCTGAAGATCTACGCCGAGGAGAACCCGTAGCCGCCGGCAAGGCACTGGCCGCCAATAGACTTGGGCGGTGACTGATTCCACCCTCTTCCTGGCCGGCAACACCCCCGACGCCCCGCGCAGCGACCTCCCCGAACTATTGAGGGCACTCGCCGCGGACCTGCGGGCCGTGGACTACACGCTCGACGGCGTGGCCGGGCTGCTGGGCGAGTCAGCCTACAACGCGCTAAACCGGGACCAGATCATCCCGGCCCTGCTGGCCACCGAAGTTGGCGCCCAGGGTCGTCCCGCCAGCGGCGGGACAACGACGGCAGCCCTCGCCGCCGTCGTACGCCTCTGGCTCCTTGCGGAACCGCAGACGCGGGCAACGCTCGACGCCGCCCTGCCGGGGATCCGGGCCGAGGGGCTGGTGGAGCTGGGGCTGCTGGAGACCGTGCCCGGCGCCGACCTGTCAGGCGCCGACCTGATGCAGGCCCAGGCCGATCTGCGGCCTTATGGCTGGGACGCTAACGACGATGGTAGTGGCGGCGCCGAACTCTGGGTGGCCAGCGACCTCGCCGCCCACCAGCAGGCTGGAATGCTGCGGCATGACCATGTGTTGGGGATCGGGCAGGCGTCCACCACGCTGGTGCAGACCACCGTCCGCTGGCATGTGGCCAAAGCGCTGGACCTGGGGACGGGCTGCGGAATCCAGTCCTTCCACCTGCTGCACCACGCCGAGCACGTCACTGCAACGGACATCTCCGAACGTGCCTTGGCGTTCACCCGGTTCAACCTGCTCCTCAACTCCGCCGCGCTGCACGTGGACCCCGAGCATCTCGAAGACCGGGTGAGCCTGCGGCTGGGCTCGCTGCTGGACCCCGTGGCCGGCGAGGAATTCGAACTGGTGGTGTCCAACCCGCCGTTTGTGATCACGCCGCGGACGTTGGGCGAAGAGGCATCCGGCCAGTTCACCTACCGCGACGGCGGCCTGCCCGGGGACGAGATCGTGTCCTCACTGGTGGCCGCGTTGCCGAGCGTCCTGGCTCCCGGCGGCACCGCGCAGCTGCTGGGCAACTGGGAAATTCCGGCCGGAAAACCGTGGCACGAACGGCCGCAAAGCTGGATCAGCCCGGGCGCGGACGCCTGGTTCATCCAGCGCGAGCAGGTCAGCCCGGAGCAGTACGCCGAAACGTGGCTGCAGGACGCCTCTGAGTCCCGCGACCGGCAGCACTACCGGGATGCGTACGCCGCCTACCTTGCGGACTTCGCCTCGCGGAACGTGGAGGGCATCGGATTTGGCATGATCTGGCTCCGGCGGCCTGCCGCAGCTCCTGATGCCGCCACTCCTGATGCCGCCAGCATCCGCCGGTTCGAGGAAATCACGTACCCCATCGAACAGCCAGTGGGCCCCCACTTGGGCGCCGCCGTCGAACGTTCCGACTGGCTCGCCGCGAACAACCTCGCGGACGCGCACCTGCTCGTGGCGGAGGACGTCACCGAGGAACGCCATCAGCGCCCCGGCGCCGAGCACCCGGGCGTGATCCTGCTCCGGCAGGGTGCCGGGCTGCGGCGGACCAACCTGCTGAGCACCGAACTGGCCGGCTTCGTTTCGGCGTGCGACGGCGACCTTTCCGTTGGGCAGATCATCGGCGCCCTGGCCGCGTTGCTGGGCGGGAGCCTGGCCGGGGAGGGAGGGTTCGACGGCGACGCATTCCGCGCCGGGCTCCTCACCGAAGTGGGGAATCTGGTCCGCGACGGTTTCCTGCTCCCAGCCGCCTGACGCGGCGCCCGGGAGGCCGTGGATTACGGGAAATCGGCGCCCGAAAAGTGCACTGCACACCCTGACGTTTTCCACATAAATGCGCATCCTCGGCCAAAATATGGTGAACTAGGCGAATATGGGCTCATCTGCCCGAGCAACCTTTTTCTGTAGGAGCACCGTGCCAAGCAAGGCCAAAACCGGTAAAAAACTCGTGATCGTGGAGTCCCCGGCCAAGAGCAAGACCATCGCCAAATACCTCGGCGAGGGCTTCATCGTGGAGGCCTCGATCGGGCACATTCGGGACCTGCCGCAGCCGTCCGAGCTCCCCGCGGAACTGAAGAAAACGTCGGTGGGCAAGTTCGCCGTCGACATCGAAAACGACTTCAAGCCCTATTACGTGGTGTCTGCGGACAAACGGAAAAAGGTCACCGAACTGAAGGCCGCACTCAAAGACGCCGACGCCCTCTATCTCGCAACCGATGGGGACCGCGAGGGCGAGGCCATCGCGTGGCACCTGCTGGAAGTGCTCAAGCCCAAGGTCCCGGTGTACCGGATGACGTTCGGCGAAATCACCAAGGAAGCCATCCACCGCGCCATGGACAACCTGCGCGATGTTGATACGGCTTTGGTGGACGCGCAGGAAACCCGCCGGGTCCTGGACCGCCTCTACGGCTACGAGATCTCCCCGGTGCTCTGGCGCAAGGTCGCCCGGGGCCTGTCCGCCGGCCGCGTGCAGTCAGTGGTCACCCGCATGGTGGTGGACCGCGAACGCGAACGCATGGCCTTCAAAGCCGCGTCCTACTGGGACCTGACGGGCCAGTTCGGCGCCGGCTCCGCATCCTTCAAAGCGAAACTCGCCGCCGTCGACGGTGCCAAGGTGGCCAGCGGCCGCGACTTCAACGACGTCGGCGAGCTCACCGCCCGCAATTCCGTCCACCTGAACGAGGAACTGGCCACGTCCCTGGCGGCCGGCCTCCAGGATGCGGACTTCCGCGTCCGGTCCGTGGACACCAAGCCGTACACACGCCGTCCCGCAGCGCCTTTCACCACCTCCACGCTGCAGCAGGAGGCCGGCCGCAAGCTGCGCTTCACCTCCAAGAGCACCATGCAGATCGCCCAGCGCCTGTATGAAAACGGCTACATCACCTATATGCGTACCGACTCCTCGGCCCTGAGCGACGAAGCCGTCACGGCCGCCCGCCGCCAGGCCTCCGAGCTCTACGGTCCGGAGTACATCCCCGCCTCACCGCGCGTCTACTCCAACAAGGCCGCCAACGCGCAGGAAGCCCACGAGGCCGTCCGCCCCGCCGGCGACTCGTTCCGCACCCCGGCCCAGGTGGCCAAACTGCTTTCCGGTGATGAGTTCCGCCTGTACGAGCTGATCTGGAAGCGTACCGTCGCGTCCCAGATGGGCGACGCCAAGGGCTCCACCGCCACCATCCGTCTCGGTGCGGTTGCTGCAGACGGTCGGGACGCTGAATTCTCCGCCTCCGGCACCGTCATCACTTTCCCCGGCTTCCTGGCCGCCTATGAAGAAGGCAAGGACGAGAGCCGCGGCGACGACGACTCCGACGAGGCCCGCAGGTTGCCGAACGTAGCCAAGGACGACGCCCTCACGGCGTCGGACGTTGTGGCCGTGGGCCATGAAACGTCACCGCCGCCGCGCTTCACCGAAGCGTCGCTGACCGCCGAGCTGGAAAAGAAGGGCATCGGCCGTCCCTCCACCTATGCCTCCACCATCTCCACCATCCAGGATCGCGGCTACGTCCGGAAACAGGGCTCCGCGCTGGTGCCGAGCTGGATCGCGTTCTCGGTGATCCGGCTGCTCGAGCAGCACTTCACCGACTACGTGGACTACGAGTTCACCGCAGACATGGAAGGCGACCTGGACAAGATCGCCAACGGGCAGGCCGTGGGGTCAGCGTGGCTGCGCCATTTCTACTTCGGCGAAGAGGCCGACCCCGGCCTGCTCAGCATCGTGAACAACCTCGGCGAGATCGACGCCCGGGAAATCAACTCCATTCCCATCACGGATGAGATCACGCTGCGGGTGGGCAAGTTCGGCCCGTACCTGGAAAGCTCCGCGGCCACGGTTGACCCGAAAACCGGCGAAATCGTGGAGAACTCGCGCGCCAACGTGCCCGAGGACCTGGCTCCGGACGAGCTCACCGCTGCGAAGGCCATCGAGCTGATGGAAACGGCTGCGCCGGAAGAACGCGTCCTGGGCGCGGATCCGCACACCGGCCATACCGTTGTTGCCAAGAACGGCCGCTACGGCGCCTATGTCACCGAGGTCATCCCGGAGATGACCGAAGAGCAGATCGCCAACCAGCCCGTTGAGTACTACAAGAACGGCAAGCCCAAACCGCCGAAGAAGCCCGTCAAGGCCAAACCGCGCACCGGCTCGCTCTTCGCATCGATGACCGTCGACTCCGTCACCCTGGACGAAGCCCTCCAATTGATGAGCCTGCCCCGGGCTCTCGGCGAGGATGCTGAAGGCAACCTCATCACGGTGCAGAACGGCCGCTTTGGTCCGTACCTGAAGAAGGGCACGGACTCCCGCTCCATCGGCACCGAAGAGGAAATCTTCACCATCACCCTGGAGCAGGCGCTGGAGATCTACTCCCAGCCCAAGCAGCGTGGAGCCCGTGCCGCGGTGCCGCCGCTGGCCGAGTTCGGTCCGGACCCGGTTTCGGAGAAGAACATCGTGGTGAAGGAAGGCCGGTTCGGCCCGTACATCACCGACGGCATCACCAACATCACAGTTCCCCGCGCCACCTCTTTGGAGGAGCTCACCCGGGAACAGGCAGTGGAACTCCTGGCCGAGAAGCGGGCCAAGGGCCCGGTCAAACGCGCCACAACGGCCCGCAAGGCCCCGGCAAAGAAAAAGGCCGCAGCCAAAAAATAGGTGCGGGGTTTCTGGCTTGTCGCCGGCCCGGTGATTGAGATTGTCGAAACCCGAATGGGAGGAATCCGGCAGCGTGCGTCTAAGCGAGGAACGAGCGAGCACGCCGAGGATTGCGCCCATCCGGGTTACCGGAATTGCGGTGCCGGGCTCAACGTGGTCGAGTAGATACATGACTGAACAGCCCGGCACAGCCGACCCCACGCCGCTGAACGACCTCGAAGAGAAGCTCGCCCTGGGCGACCAGCCTGAAGGCAGCCCGGTGGACGTCATCCTGTCGTTCCTCAACAGCGAGGTCTACGTCATCAGCACGGACGGCATCGAAGGCGAGGATTCCCAGGTGGAGCCGCTGGTCCTGGCCAACGCCGACGGCGAGCCCGTCCTGGCAGTGTTCTCCCACCCCAGCCGCGTCGACGAGCAGTACCTCGAGGCGGCACCCAACGTCCTGGGGACGCAGGGCGCTGCGATCATCGCCAACATCGGCGAGGAACTGGGCATGGTGATCAACCCCGGAGCCGCGTACGGCTTTGAGATCAACCCGGAAGGCGTTGCGAACATCAAGCGCGATTTCAAGCGCGCTGATGAACTTCCCGAGGGC
Source organism: Arthrobacter sp. BF1 (assembly GCF_056680215.1). NCBI lineage: Bacteria > Bacillati > Actinomycetota > Actinomycetes > Micrococcales > Micrococcaceae > Arthrobacter > Arthrobacter sp. BF1. Next base: position 3,472,928 of record NZ_CM155271.1, on the reverse strand, counting down.
TCACCCGAGGACCCGTCCGCCAACTGACATTTTTGGACCGGTTGTGAGTGAGGGCCCGGCCGGGGGAATAATGGCAGGATGCGGCTAGGCGTCCTTGATATCGGGTCCAACACTGTCCATCTCCTCCTGGTGGATGCACACCCTGGCGCGCGCCCGGTTCCCTTCGCCTCCCACAAACGGCCGCTCTCCCTCGTGCAGTACTTGGACGGTGATGGCAATATCACCGATGCCGGGCAGCACGAGCTGACTGAATTCGTCCTCGAAGCCTGGGAGTTTGCCGCCCGGCACAAGGCCGATGACCTGCTGGCCTTTTGTACATCGGCTATCCGTGAAGCCACCAACGGCGCAGCGGTACTGGCGCGGGTCAAGCACGAAACCACGGTGACACTGCAGGAACTGACGGGAAGCGAAGAGGCGTCCATGACGTTCTTTGCCGTGCGCCGCTGGTACGGCTGGGGAGCCGGGCCGGTGCTGAACCTGGACATCGGCGGCGGCTCCTTCGAAATGGCGTTCGGCCAGGATGAGCTGCCGGAAGTTGCCACCTCCGTCCCGCTCGGGGCGAGCCGCCTCACCCGGGACTGGCTGGCCGAGGATCCGCCGTCGGCCAAAAGCGTCAAGGAGCTCCGACGTTACATCCGGAGTACGCTCGCCCCGGCGGTGGGGAAGTTCGAGGGATTGGGCCGGGCCAACCTCGTGGCGGGGACCTCCAAGACTTTCCGTTCCCTCGCCCGGATAGCCGGGGCAGCGCCGAGCGCCGCCGGCCCCTACGTGAAGCGGGAGCTTAACAGCACGGATTTGGGGGTCTGGGCCCAGCGGATTTCCGCCATGAAAGTCGAGGACCGGCTCTTCCTGCCCGGGGTGTCCGATGCCCGCGCCCATCAATTGCTCGCCGGAGCGCTGGTGGCTGAAGCCGCGCTGGAGATGTTCAAGTTCAAGAAAATGAGAATCTGCCCCTGGGCGCTGCGTGAGGGACTCATCCTGCGGCGTTTGGACCAGCTGGTGTTCGCGGGTCCGCTGGATCCGGCACCACATGTGCGGGTGCCCGCCCGCGCGGACCTGGCGGCATCTCCTGGGCCCGGTACCGCGCTCCCCAGCGCTAGCTGACCCACTACGGCAGCGCTCCAACTGAGGCGGGGTGCCACCGGTTAACGCGAAAGCGCCGGGGTCCGCAGCAGGAAAATGGGGGGAAACCTGCTGCAGTCCACCGGCGCCTCGGGCAAACATCCCCATGCTTGCCGCATCACTCGCACCCTCAATGAGGTAATAACTACGATAGGGCGGCAACTTGTGAGCAAGCTGCAGCCAACATGGGAATCCGCTGGGAGTCGAAATAGGCGAGTTCCCGCCGGGGCCGATTAGTTCATTTCTGCACCCGTCCGGCCGAACTGCAATGATGGGTCCATGAGCAACCGAATCGCCTTCCTGGGCTGTGGATCCATGAACGAAGCCATCCTTTCCGGCCTCCTTGAGGCTGGCACCGACCCCGCCGACGTCGTGGCCACTGTCAGGCGGACGGAACGCGCTGCGGAATTGGCCGAGCGCCATCACGGCATTACGGCCATCGCCGGTGACGAGGAGCCGGACAACAACAAGCAGGCAGCCAAGGGATCCGGCGTCGTCATTCTTGGCGTAAAGCCTGTCGGTATCGCGGATCTGGCGCGCGAAATCAGCGGCTCACTGTCGCCGAATACCATCGTTATCAGTGTGGCCGCCGCCGTGTCGCTGGCCCAGCTTGAAGCGGCGCTGCCGGACGGCCAGCCGGTGATCAGGACGATGCCCAACACGCCCGCCAAGCTGGGACGCGGCGTCGTCTCGGTATCGCCGGGGACCCACTGCTCGCCCGAGCAGCTGCAGCAGGCGAAGGACATCTTCAAGGCCGCGGGCACCGTAGTGGAGGTGCCGGAGGAGCAGGTGGACGCTGTTTCTGCCATCAGCGGCTCGGGCCCGGCTTACGCGTTTTACCTTGCCGAGGCGATGGCGGCCGCAGGCGTCGAGCTGGGCCTGGACCATGATTTGGCGCTCCTCCTGGCCAGGGAGACCGTGGCAGGGGCGGGCTTTATGCTTGCCGAGCCGGGCGCGGACCCCTCAGCCCTTCGCGTCAGCGTAAGCAGCCCCAATGGCACCACAGAACGCGCCATCGCAACCTTCGATGAACGGGGGCTGCCGGCCATCATCGCTGCCGGCGCCCGTGCCGCAGCCGACCGCGCAGCGGAGATCTCCCGGCAGCTCGGCTGACCGCCGCAGGTTACGGGCGGGCCGCGAACCGTTCCAGCAGGTCCACGTGCCCGGAGACGATCAGCATGTCGCGGGCTGACACCTTGGTTTCGGGGCGGGCGTAGGTGAAGTCCTCGCCGGGGGACTTCACACCCACGATCGTTACGCCGTACTTTGACCGGACCTGGGACTCATCGAGGGTGAAGCCAACCGTTTCGCGGGGCGGGTACATTTTCACAATCGCGAAGTCGTCGTCGAACTCGATGAAGTCCAGCATGCGGCCGGAGACCAGGTGCGCCGCCCGGACGCCCGCGTCGGCCTCGGGGTAGATCACGTGGTTGGCGCCGATGCGGGTGAGGATTTTGCCGTGCGAGGGGGTGATGGCCTTGACCCAGAGGTGCTCGATGCCGAGGTCCACGAGGTTGACGGTGATCAGCACCGAGGACTCTATGGACGTTCCCACGCCCACCACGGCCGAGCTGAACTCCTGCGCGCCGAGCTGGCGCAGTGCTTCGATGTTCGTTGCGTCGGCTTCCACCACATGGGTCAGGAGCGGCGCCCACTTCTGCACCAGCGTCCGGTCGCGTTCTATCGCCAGGACTTCCCGGCCCTGTTTTACGAGTTGCTCGGCCGTGGACGAGCCGAAGCGGCCCAAGCCGATTACCAGCACCGGCGCGTTGTGGGCGGGGCGGTTGGGGACGCCTGAGGTATTAGCCAATGATGGGCCTCTCTTCCGGGTAGTGGTAAAGCTGGCTGCGCTGGCGCAGGGCCAGCCCGGCCGCGAGGGTGACGGTGCCAACACGGCCCGCGAACATTAGTGCGGTCAGGACGTAGACGCCCGCCGGCGGCAGCTCGGCGCTAAGGTTGGTGCTCAGCCCCACGGTGGCAAAGGCCGAGATGGTTTCAAACAGCACACGGTCCAGGGAAGCGCCGCTGATCTGCAGGAGCAGGAACGCTGAAACCGAGACCAGCGTGGCCCCGGCCACGATCACGGAAATGGCCACCCGCATGGCGCCCTGCGGGATGGTGCGGCCGTACACCTTGACGTCGGCGTCGCCGCGGGCCTCTGCAACGATGGCCAGGAACATTACGGCGATGGTGGTCACCTTGATGCCGCCGGCCGTGGAAGCTGAACCGCCGCCGGCGAACATGAGGGCATCCGTGAGCAGCATGGTGGTGGATTCCATGTGGTTTTGCTCCACCAGGTTGAAGCCTCCGGACCTGGTCATGACGGAGGCGAACAGGGAATGCGTGATTTTGTCGCCCAGGTCCATGGGCCCGATGGTCCGCACGTTGTCCCATTCCATCAGGCCCCACAGCACGGTTCCGGCGGCCAGCAGGATGAAGGACACCTGGATGGTCAGCTTGGTGTGCAGGTTCCACTTTTTCCAGTTGAGCCCGTTCTGCTGCAGCACCATCACTACCGGGAAGCCCAGGCTGCCGAGGAAGACGCCCAGCATCAGCGGGATCAGGATCCACAGATCGGTCTCATACGGGACGATGCCGTCCGAGTGGGGAGTGAAACCGGCGTTGTTGAAGGACGAAATCGAGTAGAAGAGCCCGTGCCACACCGACTGCCAGAAAGGCTCGCCAAGGATCATAAAACGGGGGATCAGCGCTAGCGCCAGGGTGCCCTCAATCACCACCGAGGTGGCGATGACGATCCGCAGCAGTGTACCCACCTCGCCAAGGCGCCCCGCATTGTTCATGGCTTCCTGGGCGATCAGCTTGCCGCGAACTCCGAGTTTCTTGCTCACCATCAGCGCCAGCAGCGAAGCGAGCGTCAATGTTCCCAAGCCGCCCACGAAGATGCCCACCAGGATGACCAGTTGCCCAAAGAAGGACCAGTGCGCCGCCGTCGAAACGACGGTCAGGCCGGTGACGCAAACGGCCGATACCGCGGTAAACAGCGCCTCGTGGATAGGCGTGGCCGTCCCGGACGCGGACGAGACAGGCAGCGAGAGGAGGAAGGTAAACACCAGGCACACCACGGCGAACGCGCTCAGCGCCAGCCGGGCCGGCGAAGTGTTGGCGATGTCGTCAATAAAGTCGCGCACACGGGTGAAAATCCAGAGGCCTTCGCGCTCCGGGTCGGCTGGGTGCCAGCTGGCCGGGTTTCGGGGCCTCGACTGGCGATCCGTCATGGGTGGCTTGTCCTCGGTAGAAACTGTTTCCTTCAGTAGTAAACCACTAATGACTGCGTAATGACCGGGCCGGAGCGGTGGCGACCTCCGGTAGCCTGTGATTGATGACATATCTGCCCGGTCTAAGCCAGCCTGCGCCGCCAACGATGGTGGTGTGGAGTTCCGCAATGACTGCCTACAACTTTGGCCCTGGCCACCCCATGGCTCCGGCGCGGATGGACCTGACGGCCCGCCTCGCCACGAGCCTCGGCTTGCTGGACCTGCCACACGTTTCCGTCGCCGCCCCCGAGGTGGCCACCGACGCCGAACTGGAGACCGTGCACTCGCCCGAGTTCGTGGCGGCGGTCCGCCGGGTCAGTGAGGATCCGGCGACGCCCGATGAAGCCCGGGGCCTAGGAACCGAGGATGACCCGGCTTTCGCCGGCATGCACGAGGCCGCCGCCAGGATCGCGGGCGGCTCGCTGCTCGCAGCCAACGCCATCCTGGACGGTTCAGCGCTCCACGCCGTGAACTTCGGTGGCGGCATGCACCACGCGGCCCGCGAACGGGCCAGCGGTTTCTGCATCTACAACGATTCTGCTGTCGCCATCCAGAGACTGCTCGACGGCGGCATCAGCCGCGTGGCGTACATCGACGTCGACGCCCACCACGGGGACGGAACGGAGAGCATCTTTTGGGATGATCCCCGCGTCCTCACCATCTCGCTGCACGAAAGCGGACTGACGCTTTTCCCGGGAACCGGCTTCGCGAACGAGACCGGCGGGCCGCAGGCAGAGGGTAGTGCCGTCAACGTTGCCCTGCCGTCCGGCACAGGGGATGCGGGTTGGCTTCGCGCCTTCCATGCCGTGGTGCCGCAGCTCATGGGTGCGTTCCAGCCCGAAGTCATCGTCAGTCAGCACGGCTGCGATTCGCACCGCCACGACCCGCTGGCCCACCTGAACATCAGCGTGGACGGCCAGCGCGAGGCGGCCACCGCCGTCGGGAATCTTGCCGCCCGGCACTGCGGGGGACAGTGGGTTGCCACGGGCGGTGGCGGATACAGCGTCACTGATGTTGTGCCGCGTTCCTGGAGCCACCTCATCGCCATCGCCGCCGGGCGTCCAGTCCCGCTGCGCACTGAGGTGCCGAACGACTGGCGCGCCTACGTGCTCGCGAAATTCGGGCGGGATGCCCCTGCGCTGATGGGCGATGATGTTGAACTCTGGTGGCGGTCCTGGGAAGTGGGTTTCGATCCCAATGACGCCGTGGACCGGACCGTGATGGCCACCCGCAAAGCTGTTTTCCCGTTCCACGGCCTGGACCCCTGGTTCGACTAGGCCCGCCTTTCTCGTGGCTAGCCGTCACTCCGGCCGGCCGACGACCACCTGTGCGGGGCTGTGGACGATGTATCCGTTGAGCCAGGAGAACAGTGCGCGGATCTTTTGCTGGAAACCCGACAGCAGGGCAAGGTGCACCAGGAGCCAGGACACGAAGGCCAGCGACCCCTGCAGCTGGATGCGCTGACGGCCGATCTCGGCCACCGCCGCGCCCCGGCCGATCATCGCCATGTAGCCCTTGTCCACGTATTTGAAGGGCTGGCGGGTGCCGCCGTTGAGGTCGGCATAGATATTCTTGGCCGCCCACTTTCCTGCCTGCTGCGCAACGGAGCCCAACTGGGGAAGCTTTGCACCGGTGGAGTCGGTGATGTTGGCCGCGTCACCCAGGACATACACGCCCTCGGCGTCTTGGGCTGTCAGGTCAGGCTGGACATCGATCCGCCCTCCCCGGCCCTGCGCGAGTCCGGAGGCCGTAATGATGTCGCCTGCTTTCAGGCCACCGGCCCACACCACCACCCGGCCCGGGATGGTGGTACCGTCCACCAGCGTCACCCCGTCTTCGCTGACCTGGCCGACGCCCACGCCCAGGTGCAGTTGGACTCCGATCTTTGTCAGGCGTTGCCTCGTGTAGTCCTGGGACTTATCCGAAAAGGCGTTCAGCACTGTCGGGAGCATATCCACCAGATGGACATGGCACCGGGCAGCGAGTTCAGGCGAAAAGTACTTCGGCACCACAAACTTGACGTTTTCCGCCATGGCGCCGGCCGTCTCCACGCCCGTAGGTCCACCGCCGACCACCACCACGTCAACCGAGCCCGTGGCCTCCCGGTCCGTCTGATCCAGCAGGCTGGTCAACCGCGCGCCCAGCCGGGTCGCGTCGATAACCGAATACAAGGGGAAGGCGTGTTCCTCGGCGCCGGGCGTGTTGAAGTAGTTCGGCGTGGCCCCCACAGCGATGACCAGCACCTGCGCCCGGAAGGTGTCGCCGTCGGTGGTGGTGACTGTACGGTTGGCTGCATCGACCGAGGCCACGTGCGCGGTGAGCACCCGCACCTGCCTGATCCGGCGGAAAACGGACCTCAACGGACGGGCTATGGCCGAGACCCCGATCTGTGAGGTGGCCACCTGGTACAGGAGCGGTTGGAACTGGTGATAGTTGTTGGAATCGATCAGCAGTACACGAATGCCTTTGCGGCCCAGTTCCTTGGCGGCTGTCAGGCCTGCGAACCCGGCACCGACCACCACAACCTGATATGTATCTTCCATCCGTGCAACCTACTCCTCCTTGGGTCGGTGCGACAGTGCCCGGGACGAAATAGTGGATGCCTTGCCGCGTATATGTCGCTAGGGTGGGAGGCATGGTGACAGACGACGTATTTGCCGTCATTGCGGAAGCAACCCGACGCGACATTTTGGTATCCCTGCGCGCAGGGGACAAGGCAGTGGGGGAACTCGTAGAGGAGCTGTCCGCCAGCCAGCCCACCATCTCCAAGCACTTGAAAGTCCTCCGCGAGGCGCAGCTCGTCAGTATGCGTGCCCAAGGCCAAAAGCGCTATTACGCGTTGAACCCCAAACCGCTGGAGGGCATCGTCAGCTGGCTGGAACCGTTCGACGTCGGCGCGGCAGCTTCCGCCGCGAAGTCACCTCAGGTGCCCGCAGCGGAACCCGGCGGCGGGGGTGCCGCTGGCATCCACGTCCCTGGTGACGCGGATGTGGCCGCCGTACTGGCACGCGAGGACGCTGAGCTGAGCCCCGCCGTCGTCATCCCCGGCGGCACCGCAGCCCCGCTCAGCGACGACACCGTGCCCCAGCAGATCGGCCGGACTGTTGGCCGCGCCGCGACGAAGGCCGCCGACCTGCTGGCGAACCTGCCCAACCTCCCCAAGTTCGGCCGCAAGAAATGACCCCAACTGGGTAGCAGCACATGTCGTTATGAGGGCTCAAAACGACATGTGCTGCTACCCAGTTTGGGGCTGGGCTACTTGGTGAGCAGGCGGACGTGGTCCGGGGTCAGCTCCGAGATCTTGCTGACGCCGAGGAGGGCCATGGTGCGGGCCATGTCCTTCTCGAGGATCTGGATGGTGCGGTCCACGCCGGCGCGGCCGCCCGCCATCAGGCCGTAGAGGTACGCCCGGCCGATCAGGGTGAAGTCGGCGCCCAGGGCCAGTGCGGCAACAATGTCCGCACCGCTCATGATGCCGGTGTCCAGGATGATCGCAGCGTCGGAGTTGTCCGCCTTCAGGGCCGCGGAAACCTCCGGCAGTAGGTGGAACGGGATGGGCGCGCGGTCCAGCTGGCGGCCGCCGTGGTTGGACAGCACGATGCCGTCAGCTCCGTGGTCCACCACCTTGCGGGCGTCCTCAACGGTCTGGATGCCCTTGACTACGAGCTTGCCCTTCCAGGTTTCACGCAGCCAGTCCAGGTCCTCGAAGGTAAGCGTGGGGTCGAACATCGAGTTGATCAGGTCGGCCACGGTTCCGGTGTAGCGCGAGAGTGAGGCGAAGGTCAGCGGCTCGTGGGTGAGGAAGTTGAACCACCAGGCCGGACGGTAGGAGGCATCCAGTACGGTTTTGACCGTCAGTGCCGGCGGGATGGTCATACCGTTGCGGACGTCGCGGAGCCGTGCGCCCGCGACAGCGGTGTCCACCGTGACCATCAGGGTGTCGTTGCCGGCCTTGGCAGCGCGCTCGATCAGCTCCAGCGAGCGGTCGCGGTCAGTCCACAGGTAAAGCTGGAACCAGTTGCGGCCGTTCGGGGCCGCCGCTGCCACGTCCTCGATGGAGGCGGTTCCCATGGTGGAGAGGGTATACGGGATACCGGCGGCTTCGGCAGCCTGCGAGCCGGCATATTCGCCCTCGGACTGCATCATGCGAGTAAAGCCTGTGGGGGCGATGCCCACGGGCAGCCGGGACGGCTTGCCGAGGATCTCGGTGGTCAGATCGATTTTGGACACGTTGCGCAGGATGCCGGGCCGGAACTCAATATCCAGAAAGGCTTCACGGGCACGGCGCAGGGTGATTTCTTCCTCGGCGGCGCCGTCGGTGTAGTCAAAAGGGGCCTGCGGCGTGCGTCGCTTGGCCATGTCGCGCAGCTCCCAGATGGTGCTGGCCCGCTTAAGCTTCGCGGCGCGGCTGAACTCCGGCTTCTTGAACTGCATCAGCGGGGCGAGATCCGAATACTTGGGGATGCGGCGCTTCAGTGCCGCGGGAACAGCCGACGGCGGCGCAGTGCGGGGAGCTGCCTCGGTGGCGGGAATGTCCGTGGCATCCGGAGCCGGGGTGGTCTCCGGATTGTTCGGCTGAATGGTGTGGGTCATGGCTTCCTCCGTCGGTGGGCCGGCCGGGCCGGACACAGGTCACGCTGTGGTCTAACCACACTGTAAGCCATGTGGTCCGACCACATCAACTACTATGGCGATATGCGTACGCACCAACTCGTTCTGACGTGGATCGAAAAGCAGCTCTCCGACGGTGAGCTGACGGTGGGCGGTCGCCTGCCGGCCGAGCGCACGCTGGCCGAGCAGCTTGGCGTCTCGCGGACGTCGGTGCGGGAGGCCATCCGGATCCTGGAGGCCATGGGCGTGGTCCGGGCCGGCGTTGGGTCCGGGCCGGAGGCCGGCACCGTAGTGATTTCGGATCCGACGGCGGCGCTTGGCTCCGCCCTGCGGCTCCACGTCGCCACGCAGCACCTGCCCGTCGCGGACATTGTGGAGACGCGCGTCCTGTTGGAGTCCTGGGCAGCCGCCCGCGCCAGAGCTGACGCGCCCGAGCTGGAACAGGCGGCCGCGCTCCTGGACGAGATGGACGCCGTCGGGTGCGGAAGCGAGGAAGCGGACCACTTCCTGGCCCTGGATGTCCGCTTCCACCTGTCGCTGGCCGACGCCGCCGGCAACGCCGTGGTCAGCGCCATGATGGGCTCCCTGCGCGAGTCCATCCAGGGCTACGCCGGCAAACTCACGGCCAACCTCCCGGACTGGGACGCCATGGCCCGACGCCTGCAGGCTGAGCATCGCGACATCCTGGCCGCGATCAAAAAGGACGACGGCGCGCGCGCGGCGAAGCTCGTCGCGGCGCATATCGAGGGCTACTACCGCGAGGCCGGCTTCAGGCACACCGCGCAGGCCTGACCCGACGTCGAGATTGCACTTGACGGCGGTCGCGGCGAGAAACACAGCCGTCATGTGTCATCTCGCGGGGCTCGGTTCGAAGGGCTCGGTTCGAAGGGCTCGGTTCGAAGGGCTCGGCTTACGGGGCGAGGTTTGCGGGGGCCGGGCCGCTGCTGGCCCGGATTTCGAGGCGCGGCTGGTACCGGCTGCCCGGAGTCTCGTGGTCTTCGTGGCGGATCAGGGCCCGCAGCTGCTGCCAGGCCTTCGCGCCGAGTTCGGCAATGGGTACGGCAGCAGTGGTCAGGGTGGGTGTGGTGTAGCGGGCGAAGGGGATGTCGTCGAAGCCGGTGACGGAAATGTCGCCCGGCACGTTGACGCCGCGTTCGTGCAGCCCGCTCATCAGCCCCATGGCCACGAGGTCGTTGAAGGCGAGGATGCCGGTGGCGCCGCAGGCCAGGACCGCGTCCACGGCCTCGTGCCCGGTGTCAAAGTCTGAGCCGCCGTCGAGCATGGTGACCTCTACCTTGGGGTGGCTTGCCTTGAAGGCCGCCAGTCCGTTGAGGCGGAGGCCATTGGAGGCACTGCCTGCCGGGCCGGCAAGGAACGCCAGCCGGGTGTGGCCGAGGCCCGCAAGGTGCTCGGCGAGGGCCTCGACGCCCTGCCCATAGTCCACCACCAGGCTGGGAATGTCAGCGGCGGTGGTGGTGCGGTTGATCAGGACCAGCGGGTGGAGCGAGGGCGCAATCTCCTCGAGCTCGGCATCGCTCATACGCGGCGCGCACAGCACCAGGCCGTCGCAGCGCCGGCGGGCCTCGCCGGCCAGGATTGCCTCCTCGCTGGAGACTTCGAAGGAGTCGGCAATCAGGACCCGGTAGCCGTCCTGCGCCGCGGCCCGGCTGAGGCCGCGCAGGATTGCCTGGAACGTGGGGTTGGCCAGGTCCGGCACCACAATGCCGATGGTGTCCGTCTTGCCGAGCGCGAGGCTGCGTCCCACGGGGTTGGGCTGGTATTTCAGCTCGACGGCGGCAGCCCGAACCCGCGCGGCGATGTCCGGATCAACCGTGTAATTTCCGTTCATCACCCGCGAGACCGTGGCGTGCGAAACTCCGGCTTTGACGGCAACATCCGCAATGCCAATCCTGCCCGTTGCCGATCTCCTGACCATGGCCTGCCTTTCGTAAGTTTGCGCACGGTGAGCTCCCGTGCCGGGGTCCTCGTCCGGGAGCCCTGCCGTGAGACAGCATAGCTGGCTCTCAGAAACCGATTTCCACCCGTGAGCGTGACCCGCAATGCGTGTCCTGATGCTCGCACCCCGATCGCGCGGAAGAAAACGTTTTCTCCTAGAAAGGATAAGGGTTGACGGGACCATGCGTCTATTGATAGAAATTCTTTAGCGAACTGAGAAAACGCTTTCTCATGACGGACTCCAACCACTGACGAACGGCAGTCCGCTGAGCCACCACAAACGGCCGCTGCACGGCCGGTATTGAGCTTTCGAAAGGGACCCTCCATGGTCAACACAGCCGAATCGAGCACCGCTGCCGCTGTCTCCAGCTCCGATCCGCTGACCGGCAACGCACCCGAAAGCAAGGCCCGGATCGCCCTCATCGGCACCGGCGGGCGCTCCGAGATGTACATCCGCGCCATTTACGGGAAGCACGCGGACGCTGCCGAACTCGTGGCCTTCTCCGACCTCAATCCCGGCCGGGTGGAGTACTACCAGAAGCTCATCCAGGAACTTGGGGCGCCGGGTCCTGTCGCTTCCTTCGATCCCGCGGACCTCACGGCGTTCATCCAGGCGAACAGCATCGACCGCGTGGTGGTGACCACGCCGGACTACACCCACGCCGACTACATCGTTGAGGCACTCAACGCGGGTGCCGACGTCGTGGTCGAAAAACCCCTCACCATCGACGCCGACGGCTGCCGCCGCATCACCCAAGCCGTGGCGGAGACCGGCCGCAACGTAGTGGTCACCTTCAACTACCGTTACTCGCCACGCAACAGCGCCCTCAAGGAGATCATTCAGAGCGGCGTCATCGGCAAGGTGACCTCCATCGATTTCAGCTGGGTCCTGGACACGGTCCACGGCGCCGACTACTTTCGCCGCTGGCACCGCGACAAGAAGAACTCCGGCGGCCTGCTGATCCACAAGGCCTCGCACCACTTCGATCTGGTCAACTGGTGGATTGACGATGTTCCTGAACGCGTCTTCGCCTCAGGCGGGCTGAAGTTTTACGGCGACAAAAACGCCGCCGAGCGCGGCCTTGGTCCCCGTCCGGAGCGTGGAACACCCGCCGCCGGAAGCGCGGGTGCAGGGGACAACTCAGCCGACAAGGACCCCTTCACGCTGGACCTCCGTGACGATGAGCGGCTCAAAGCCCTGTTCCTGGACAACGAGCACTACGACGGCTACCGGCGTGACCAGGACGTCTTCACCGGCGGCATCACCATCGAGGACAACCTGGCCCTCGTGGTGGAGTACCAGGGTGGGCCGCGGCTGAGCTATTCCCTGAACGCCCACAGCCCGTGGGAGGGCTACCGGGTGGCCGTCAACGGCACCGAAGGCCGGGCGGAACTCGAGGTCGTGGAACGCGCTGCCGTGGTCAGCAGCACCGACAAGAAGCTGGTGGTGGACCCGAGCGCCACACCCATTGAGGAGGAGGACGCCGTCCGCCGAATCGGCGAACGCCTGGTGGTCCAGCGCCACTGGGAAGCGGCCTATGAGGTGCCCATCCTCAACGGCGAAGGCGGGCACGGCGGCGGCGACGCGCTGCTCCTCTCGGACCTGTTCAACGGTCCCGGCGACGACCCGCTGGGCCGCCCGTCCGGCTACCTCGACGGACTCCGCTCCGTGTCCGTGGGCATTGCCGGCAACCGCTCCCTTGAATCTTCCCTCCCGGTCCGAATAGAGGACCTGGACCTGGGCGCGGACCTCCGGCGGGCCTAAACCGCCCAAAAGCTCCGCGCCCCAAAACCTGAAGGAAACCAGCATGAGCAAAATATTCGTCACCGGCGGCTCCGGCCGCCTCGGCCGCAGCGTTGTGGCAGGCCTCGCGGACGCGGGCCACGAAGTGATTTCGGTAGACCGCGAGGCCATCCCTGCGGACCAGCTGCCTGCCGGCGTCGTGCAGGAAACCGGGGACCTGCTGGCGCCGGGGGATGCGCTGCGCCTCCTCCGGAAAACCGCGCCCGACGCCGTCATCCACCTCGCCGCGATCGCCGTACCGTTCAGCGCACCCGAGGATGTCATTTTCGCCACGAACACGCGTCTCGCCTACGCCGTGATCAGCGCGGCCACGGAACTGGGCATCGAGAAGATCGTCACGGCCAGCAGCCCCACGGTCCTTGGTTACGGTTCGCCGGCCGGCTGGCTGCCGGACAGCTTCCCGCTGGATGAGCGCAGCACGCCCAAGCCCTGGAACGCCTACGCACTGTCCAAGCTCATCGCCGAGCAGACCGTGCAGATGTTCGCCGCGGCGCAGGGAACGAAGATCCGCTACGCCGCCTTCCGCCCCTGCTACGTCATTTCGCCCGAGGAATGGGACGGCGCCCCCACGCAGCAGGGCCACACCCTCGCCGAACGCCTGGCCGACCCCGCACTGTCAGCGCCCGCGCTGTTCAACTATGTGGACGCCCGCGATGTGGCCGATTTCCTGAACGTGCTCCTGCAGAGAATGGACTCGATCCCCAACGGCGAAACCTTCTTTGTCGGGGCGGCGGATGCGCTGGCCACGGCGCCGCTGGCTGAGCTGATGCCACGCTTCCTGCCCGGAAGCGAAGCCCTGGCTGCCGGCCTGACCGGCACCAGCCCCGCCTTCTCCATTGCCAAGGCCCGTGAGCTACTGGGCTGGGAGCCCAAGCGCAGGTGGCGGAGCGAGCTCAAAACAGACACCAACCTCAACGACGAGACGTCCGCCACGCTGGTCACAGCGGGAGCCGGATCCAAGGAGACACCATGAAATTCGACGGCGTTCTGTTCTTCCCCGTCACACCGTTCACGCCGGAAGGCGCCGTTGACGTCGAGCTTCTCAAGGAGCACATAGCTTCGCGCCTCCCGTATGGTCCGGGCGGCGTCTTTCCCGCCTGCGGTACCGGCGAGTTCCACGCCCTCAGCATTGAGGAGGTGCGCACGGTGGTGAGAGCCGCCGTCGAGGTTGTAGCTGGTGCGGTTCCGGTAGTCGCCGGAGCCGGCGGGCCGCTGGGCCATGCGCTGGCTGCCGCCCGGGCGGCGGAGGAGGCCGGTGCTGATGCCCTGCTGGTCCTGCCGCCGTACCTGGTCACCGGCCCCACCGACGGGTTGGTTGCCTACGTAGAGGCGGTGGCGGACGCCAGCAGCCTCCCGGTGATCGTGTACCACCGTGGCAACGCCAAGTTCACTGCCGCCGCCATGGCCCGGCTCGCCGAAAACCCCAAGGTTGCGGGCTTCAAGGACGGTCTGGGCGATGTGGGTCTGGCCCAGGAGATCGTGTCCGCTGTCCGGGCTACGGGCCGCGAGGACTTCGCCTTCTTCAACGGCCTTCTGACAGCCGAACTGACCCAGGGCGCCTACCGCGGACTGGGCATCCCGCTCTATTCGTCGGCCGCGTTCGCGATGGCCCCGGAGATCGCCAAGGCGTACTACGACGCCTACGTGGCCGGTGACGAGGACCGCCGCAACGCCCTGCTGGAAGGCTTCTACGCACCCTTGGTGCGGCTGCGCGACCAGACGCCCGGCTTCGGCGTCTCCCTCATCAAGGCCGGACTTCGCCTCGGTGGACTTCCTGTTGGTTCGGTCCGGCCGCCGCTGACGGACCCCACCGAAGACCAGCTGGTCCAGCTGAAGTCCATCCTGGCCAGGGGCTACGAGTTGGCCGGCCGCTGATGAGTGCGCCCGCCGTCGCCGCTGTCGCCGTCCGGACTGCACCGCGGATTACGGGCTTGTCCACCCGGCTGCTCACCGTCCCGCTGCGACGCAGCTGGGGTGCGGAGGCGCCGGAAAACCATGTGATCGTCACGGAAATCCAGACGGACGACGGCGGCGCGGGGCACGGTTTCTCGTGGACGCCCACCATCGGCCCGCAGGCCGTTAAGGCCCTCCTCGACCACGACATCGCGCCTTTCGTTGCGGGGCTGCCCGCACATCCGGAGACGGTGTGGGATGCGCTGTGGAAGCGGCTGCATGAGGCAGGCGGCGGGGGGCTGACCACCATTGCCATGGCCGGCGTCGACCTCGCCCTCTGGGACCTCCAGGCACGCAGGGCTGGCACGTCAGTCACCGGCCTGCTGGGTCAGCGGCAGGAGTCCGCCGAGGTGTACGGGTCCGGCGTGAACCTGCACTACACGCTCGAGGACTTGGTGGCCCAGACCGAACGTTGGGTTGCTGCGGGTCATCGGGCCGTCAAGATCAAAGTAGGCAAGCCAGATATCCGCGAGGATGCGGAGCGCGTGGCGGCCGTCCGGTCAGTGCTGGGCGCGGACCGCAAGCTCATGGTCGACGCCAACCAGCGCTGGGACCTGCCCACTACCTTCAAAGCGCTGGATGTGCTGGCGGAGTACGGGCTGGAATGGCTTGAGGAGCCCCTCCGGGCGGACGACCTCTGGGCGTACCGCAGGCTCCGGAAGCAATCACCCGTGCCGATCGCCCTCGGTGAAAACCTGCACACCATCTACCGCTTCCGCGACTTCATTGATGCCGGAGCGGTGGACATCATCCAGCCGAACATCATCCGGGTTGGCGGCATTACTCCGTTCCGGCGGATCGTGGAGCTGGCCCGGACCAACAGCATTCGGGTGATGCCGCATCTGCTGCCGGAGCTTTCCGGTCAGCTGGCACTGACCCTGGCCGAGCCAACCCTGGTGGAGGACGTGGAGGAGGCTTCGTTCGAGCAATTGGGCATCCTTGCCGGGCCGTCACCGGTCCGCTTTTCCGATGGCCGGGTGACCCTCACGAACCAGCCCGGCCTGGGCTTCCGGTTCACCGACAACCCGCAGCCCTGACAAACCCTCTCTCACTTAATGTGCCTTAATTCCGAACGATCTCTCACTCAATGTGGATTTGGGCCAAACGCTCTCGCAGTCGACGCTTCAACAAAAAACGCTCCCGCAGTCACAAACTGCGGGAGCGCTTCTCGTTCTGGCCCTGTCGAAGACCGGCCATATGCTTGGCCTGCGGATGGTGAGAGAGGATCGCCGAAAAACCCACGTTAAGTGAGAGAGGATCGCCGAAAAACCCACATCAAGTGAGAGAGCGTTTGGGCCTAGAGCTGCAGGGTCACCGGCCGCTGAAGACCGTTCACGGCGGAGACGGGCCAGCGCTCGTCCACGGTCAGGGCTTTCACGCCCGACTCGGTGAGCTGTACCGTGTCCTCGATCTTTACCCCGGGGCCCGACGGGTTCCACGTGAACGGCTGGTTCAGCACCACGGTGTCCATGGTGCTTGGCGTGACGCGGGGATCCCGGCCCGCGTAGCCGGCCGGTCCGCCCTGGTGGTGCTGCTCCCACTGCTCCGCACCGAAACCGTGGCGGACGTACGCTGCCTTGATCTCACCAAAAATGTGGGCCAGCCGGGCGCCGGGGACCGTTGCATCGAAGATGTCCGCTTCAACGGCAGCGATCCGGGCCTCCGCGTCGCGCTCCCCGGGAGTCCCGCCGTCGAACCTTACCCAGCGGGTGATGTTGGCAACCAGGCCGTCCCGGCGCGCGCACACCACCGCCATGGCGCGGCGCCCCAGCGGCGCGTGCGTGGCCAGCGGGTGGCGGAAGTCGCTGCGGGAGGTGCCGTTGCACAGGAGCACCAAAGGCTCCGCTCCGGCGGCCACAACACGGCCCGCCAGTGCGGACACCAGCTCAAATTCGGTGGTGTGGGGCCGCGCGGTGGACAGGACGTCGGTCATGACGCACGCCAGTTCCGCACTGAGGCGCGCGTAGCGGGCGGACTCGCCCGGCAGCAGCTGTTGGCGGGCGGCCCGCAATTCGGTGGCAACAGCGGCCTCGGCCAAGGGGCCTCCCGAACCAGCAACCGAAGAACGCCCGACGGCGGCAGCGGCCTCGTGCAGGTTTCCGTACCAGGGCACGGAATGGAGGGAGACTCCAGCGGGGAGCTCTTCTGCGCCGATGCGGCCCGCTTCGTTGTTAAACGTCACCAGGTGGTCGCCATGCCGGTCCACCAGCAGCGCGGCTATGGGATCGCCGGCCAGGCTGATGTGCACCCGGCTGCCGTCGAGGTACCAGGTCAGCGCCGTGTGCGTGGTCAAAAGCAACGAGTCCTGGCCCTTGGCGTCGAGGATGTCCAGGACCTTGCGCCGTTTGATGGCCCGGTCCGCGGCGGAGGCGGGGGCGGTGCGGCTCGTGCTGTCTGCCGGGTCCGCGGCGGCGTTCAGCTGCGACGACGGGGTGGTGGTTACGGTAGTTGTCTGGCTCATGAGCTGGTTCCCCAATGGTCTGGTCAAAGCTTCGTTATCAAGGTCTGGATGTCTTCACTACTCAAAAATCCGTCGGCGATATACACCGTGACGCTGCGCCGTACCGGCTTGCCAGGTTCAGCAATGACCGGTGCGTCCCACGCCAGCGACTGGCCAACACCGGGGTAGCCGTCCACCCGGACAAACCACGGGTCCGTGGAACCATCCGCCGCGACGAACACCAGCGTGGCGGCACTTTCACTTGCGCTGAACTTGCCGGACCACGCGAGCCACGGCGTCACTTTCCCGTGCACGGCTGACTCGCCTCGCAGGGCCTCTCCGGTGGTGCCGGAAGCCCAGATAGAGGCTTCGGAGCATACAGGCAGGCGCCAGAAGAAGCCGCCATAGCCACCGCCAGCGCGGCCATTGGAACCCGGGCTGCCCAAACTGACAGGCCGGTCGCCAGCGGGCGAAAGCGCGAAGTCCAGTGTGAGACGCCAGGCGGAGGAGCCCGCTGCTGCCCAGGTCCAAGTGCGCTGTTCGGTGAGGACGGGGGCGCCGTCGGGCCCGTTCCACGCGAGGGTTTCCGCCAGGAGACCCTCGCGCTCGGTCGGTTCACCGGTGGGGACTATGGTGCCGTGGTCGGGCCGCCAGACATATTCGCCCGCTGCCCGCGTGTACGTGCGGCCGCCCCAAAAGTTGACGCCATCCACATCCTGCAGGGCCACTCCCACACCCAGATGCCAGACGTGATCCAGGGGCTGGTGGTCCGTGATGACCGTCCCCGCGAGCGTCCGGACCGGGTGGAGGTAGGGGCGTGGTGAGGACACCGCGCGGATGCGGCTCCCGTCCTGGTAGCCCGCCACGGGACGGCCCTCGACGGCGAACGTCCGGGCCGGAGGCAGGCTGGAGGCCCACGGGGCGCCCAGTTCGGCAAAGGTCGCCTGCGCCTTGGCAGCCCGGTCCATCAGCGCAGGGATGCCGTGGACAACGGGGTGCGCATCGCCTCCGTTGCCCTCCCACGTGACGTGCTCGGCACTGATTTCCTGCGGATCCGGCGCGGTGCGGATGGCTTCCAGCACCGAGGTGAACGCGCCCGTATCGCCCAAAGAACACAGCAGCGGATCGCCAGAACGCCGTGCCGCGAGCAGGTTCTCCAGCAGGTCCGTCCGGCCGTGGGCTTCGCGGCGCTCGCCATCCCGTGTGGTGGTGACCACCTCGTCCTCGGTGTAGAAAAACCTGATCTCGCC
This sequence comes from Arthrobacter sp. BF1, assembly GCF_056680215.1. Classification (NCBI taxonomy): domain Bacteria; kingdom Bacillati; phylum Actinomycetota; class Actinomycetes; order Micrococcales; family Micrococcaceae; genus Arthrobacter; species Arthrobacter sp. BF1. Next base: position 3,454,517 of record NZ_CM155271.1, on the reverse strand, counting down.
CAAGGTGCCATGGACCGTCACGGAGGGGCGCTGCTGGTCCGGGGCGCACAACGTGAGGGCGCAGAGCAGGGTCTGCCCGGCCGTTGTGCGGACGCGGATCACGGACGTGTCGTCACTCTGCGTGTTGTGGGCGCGGTACAGGTCGGTTTCCACCGAGGCGACGTCGGCCATGGTGTGCGCGCCGGCCAGGTGCAGTCCGGTGGCAACCGCGTGGGCCAGCGCGTTGGTGGCCACGCCGTCCACTACGTCGGTGCCATCCAGGCTGCGTTTGCCCGCCCAGCGTGAGCGTTTGAAGTATCCCTTGGACCGAACCCACCTGCCTTGCGCGCTGAGGCCGAGGATCTCGCCGATCTCACCGGCCTCGACGGCCTTGCGGATCGCGGGCAGGGCGTGCGATCCAAGGCTCTGGAATCCCACCTGCACCAGCCGCCCCGACGCGTCCGCCGCAGCCAGCAGGTCCCGGAACTGCGCCATGGACGAGACCGGGGGCTTTTCAACATACACATCGGATCCAGCCGCCAGCGCGGCCAGCGCCAGGGGTGCGTGGGTCTGGATGGGCGTCGCCAGGATGACCATGTCAGGAGCCGGACCGGCTGCCAGCAGCTCGTCCAGGGTGCCGAAGACCGCCACGGATCCGCCGAGCGCACCCTCCTGTGGTGGGTTGGGGTCTGCAACTGCCACGAGTTCGACGACGCCGTCCTCCGTGAGGCGCGCAAGGTTGGCCAGGTGCCGTTCACCGAAGCCGTGCACGCCTACCAGCGCGACGCGGGGGATTGCGGTGGCGGCCGGGTCGCCGGGCGCCGCGGCGATGCGGCTGGCCGGACTGGCAGTTTGCTGGGTCATCAATGTCCTTGGTGGCTGGGTGGTGAGCGGTGCTGGGAGAAAGGGACGTCGTCGTGCGTTCCTTCCTTGTGTACTCCCCATTGCAGCTGTGGTGCGGGGCAACCGCACGGCGTACTGCGAAGTGACCTGAATGGCTTCTTGGAAAGCCTTATCAGAAAACGCTTTCTCAAAAATTAGCAAAGGCCTGTACAGCCGTCAAGAAACCGTTTACTTTGGTAGGGAACCGCTTTCCCGACCACCACGGGACGGTGGCCGGATCCGGAATCGGCGCCTTGCCATATCCGGGCTGAGCCTGCCATCGAAGCGGTATGGCAATGGATCGCATTGGGTGATTGCCCAGTTCGCGGTCAACCGACCTGCGGACCCACCTGGATTCCGCACTCACCCATGCCGGCCGATGAAGTTCGCCGGAGCGATCACCCATAACGTGGAGGGCCACGATGACCAAAGGAGACCACATGGCCGCTAATCCCATCCCCAGGGCGCTGCCCCCCGAAGGGCCCTGCCTCGAAGGACTCCGTCCGGAAGGGCAGCGTCCAGAGGGGCGCCGTCCGGAGGGGCTCTGTCCTGAAGGCACGTTCGCAGCAGACCCCCGGGGCGACGTCAGGGTGCCGGAATGAGCGCCATCGGCGAACTGACCACGCTCAAACGGCGCAAGGGCCCGCTGTCTGTAGCGGAGAAAAAGGCGAACGGCCGGGACAACAAGGCCGCTTACATCTTCCTGCTCCCGTGGCTGGTAGGCCTGGTGGCCATCACCATCGGACCGATGCTGATGTCGCTGTACCTGTCCTTCACCGACTACAACCTGCTGCAGCCGCCGGAATGGACGGGGCTGGACAACTTCGTCCGGATGTTCAGCGACGCCCGCCTGCACAACTCGCTGGGCGTGACGTTTACCTACGTCTTTGTTGGTGTGCCGCTGCAACTCGGTGTGGCATTGCTGATCGCGCTGGTCCTGGACAAGGGCCTGCGCGGGCTGCCGTTCTACCGCTCGGTGTTCTACCTGCCGTCCCTGCTGGGCGGTTCGGTGGCTGTAGCCATCCTGTGGAAGCAAATCTTCGGCACCACCGGCCTGGTCAATCAGGCGCTGGCGCTGGTTGGCATTGAAGGCCCGGGCTGGATTTCCGATCCGAGTACTGCGCTGGGCTCCATCGTCCTGTTGCATGTGTGGACCTTCGGCGCACCCATGATCATTTTCCTGGCCGGCCTCCGGCAGATCCCGGTGATGTACTACGAGGCCGCAAAGGTGGACGGGGCCAGCACGCTCCAACAGTTCTGGCGCATCACGCTGCCGATGCTCAGCCCCATCATTTTCTTCAACCTGGTGCTCCAGATCATCGGATCCTTCCAGTCCTTCACCCAGGCGTTCATCGTGTCCGGCGGCAACGGCGGCCCATCGGACTCCACGATGTTCTTCACGCTGTACCTGTACCAGAAGGGCTTCGGCCAGTTCGACATGGGCTACGCCTCAGCTATGGCATGGTTCTTGTTGGTCATCATCGGTGTGTTCACCGCCATCAACTTCATCGCTGCAAAGTATTGGGTTTTCTATGACGACTAAACTTGAGACGCTGCCCGCCCCGGACAAGAACACCGGCGCCGGCAAGCCCACGAACCACCGCAAGCCCAAAAGGATCCGGGAATCCCGCGGGACCCTGGCATTCAGCCGCTCCGCACGCACCAAGGCGCTGATCAAGCACGCCATCCTGATCCTCGCCGGCGGCCTGATGATCTACCCCCTGTTATGGATGGTGGTTTCGTCACTGCGGCCCAACGACCTCATTTTCAAGGACCCCGGGCTATGGCTGAGTACCTTGGAAATGGGCAACTACACTGACGGTTGGTCCGCGCTGACGCACCCGTTCGGGCACTACATGCTCAACTCCGCCATCGTGGTGATCGGGTCCATCCTGGGCAACCTCATCTCCTGCTCCATGGCCGCGTACGCGTTTGCCCGGCTGCAGTTCTCCGGCAAGAAGCTGTTCTTCGGCATCATGTTGCTGACCATCATGCTGCCGTTCCACGTGGTGATCGTGCCGCAGTACATCCTGTTTTCGCAGATCGGCTGGGTTAACACGTTCTGGCCGCTCATCGTCCCCAAGCTTCTGGCGACGGACGCGTTCTTTGTATTCCTGATGGTTCAGTTCATCCGCGGCATCCCCAAGGAGTTGGATGAGGCTGCGAGAATCGACGGCGCCGGCCACCCGCGCATCTTCCTGCGGGTCATCCTGCCGCTCATGGTGCCGGCCCTGGCCACCACCACCATCTTCACCTTCATCTGGACCTGGAACGATTTCTTCGGCGCACTCATTTACCTGACAGACCCGGATATGTTCACTGTCCCGGTGGCGCTTCGTGCCTTTGTGGATGCGCAGTCCGCCACCAGCTGGGGATCGCTGTTCGCCATGTCCATCGTGTCGCTGCTTCCGGTGTTCCTGGTGTTCCTTTTCGGGCAGCGGTTCCTGATCAAGGGCATCGCCACCACGGGCATCAAATAAACCTCTTGTCATACAAGTAGTGGACTTGTAGTATGAAGTTCAGAAAACGCTTTCTCACGTAAACCCTCCCTCAATAGATCAAAGAAGATCGGAGTACCCAGTGCCGCTTTTCCCTCGCTCTAACGCTGCTGGCACCAATGATTCGGCAGCTGCGTCATCCTCTGGCGCACGGCCCCGCTTCCGTAAGACGGCCGTCGTCGCCGCGGCAGCCGCCGTCGTCATGGCACTCAGTGCCTGCGGCGGGGGAGCCACCGCCAAAAGCGACGGCGGACCCGTCGAGCTGCGCTTCTCCTGGTGGGGAAGCGACAAGCGGGCGCAGGTGACGCAGGCCGCGATCGCTGCCTTCGAAGCTGAGAACCCCAACATCAAAATCAAGCCGGAGTACGGCGACTGGAGCGGATACTGGGACAAGCTCGCCACCCAGGTAGCGGCCAACGATGCCCCGGACATCATCCAGATGGACGAAAAATACATCACCGAGTATTCAACGCGCGGTGCCCTGCTGGATCTTTCCAAGTACAGCATCGACACGTCCAAGCTGGACGAGGCAGCCCTCAACGCCGGAAAGGGTGAGAAGGGCCTGACGGGCATCGCTGCCGGCATCAATGCCGCCACGATTCTGGCAAATCCCGCCGTGTTCAAAGCCGCCGGGGTTGCACTTCCGGACGACAAGACCTGGACCTGGGACGACTTCGGTCGCATCGCTGCCGAGGTGACCGCCAAATCGCCGAAGGGCACGTTCGGTGCCGCCGCCTATGGCACGGATGAGGCGTCGCTGGGAGTGTGGCTCCGGCAGAACGGCAAAACCCTGTACACCAACGACGGCAAGCTGGGCTTTGAGCCGAGCGACATCGCCGAGTGGTGGGCCAACCTGAAGGAGCTCAGCGAAAAGAAGGCTGTGCCCACGGCCTCGGAGGTAGTTGAAGCTGAGGCCGCACCGCTTGACCAGAGTGGCCTGGCCACCGGCAAGAACGGGCTCGCATTCTGGTGGTCCAACCAGCTGCCGGCCCTGGAGAAGGCTGCCGGCTCGGAGCTGCAGATCCTCCGGTTCCCGTCCACCACTGGCAAGGCCGCCGACGCCCAGCTCTGGTACAAGGCATCCCAGTTCTGGTCCGCCTCGTCCCGCACCAAGCACCCTGAGGAAACCGCCAAGTTCATCAACTTCCTGACCAACAGCGAAAAGGCCGGCGAGGCGTTGCTGGCGGACCGTGGCGTGTACCCGAACTCCGACGTCCGGGCAGCCATTGAGCCCAAGCTGACCCCCGCCGACATCAAAGTGGTCAAGTTCATCGACCAGGTCAAGGATGAACTCGGCGAGGCTCCGGCTCCGCCGCCGAAGGGAGCCGGCGCCATCCAGGAAATCGTCAAGCGCTACACGTCCGAGGTCCTCTTCAACCGCCTGTCAACGGACGACGCCGGCAAGAAGGCCGTGGACGAGATGAAGTCCGCCATCAGCTAGGCAGTACTCCGCCAGGCAGTACACCGCCGCGACTCGTCCGGGCGCCGGGAGCGAGATCCTGCGCTCCTGCAGGAAGCGTACGACGGCGCGTGGTCACCACAGTCCCGGCTGGAACCTTTGGGTTCCGGCCGGGACTGTGGTGTTTAAGGGGCTGGGGGCTGTGGTGCTCAAGGTGCGTGGACGAGGTGCGGCTTTCCCGGCGGCCATCTGTAGAGCGGTGCCGGTCCTTGTGGTGCACTGGGAGCAATTCAATTCTGGGGGAGAACGTGAAGGCATTCAACCGCCCGGGCAGGCTTCGGGGGCGCCGGTGAAGGTGATCACTATTCCGCTGGGCAAACAAACTGACGACGTTGAAGCGAGACTGCCCATCAACGGATACTTCGCACGGCCGGGTATGGAAGTTACGTACGACGCATCAGGGTCCCTAGGTGTTGTTGTGAAGTACGAGTGGGACTTGGACGGGGACGGACGCTACGACCGGACCACCAACGATCCGGTGCTCAAGCACACTTACCTTGAGGCGTTTGAGGGAGTGATGATTCTGCGGGTCACCGGGATCGCCGGTGGCACTGACACGTTGGATACGCCGGTTCGCATCAGCACTACGCCGTCGCATCCGCGGTTGGCGGCACCTTCAAATGTTCGCGTCGAGGTTCTCTCTACAGTGGGGCGGATCAGTGAGGTCAAATTGAGTTGGGAGTCTGCTGATCCGGCGGTCTACAGGTGGGGAGTGACTATTGACGGCTTCCCGGCAGGCGTCGTCGTCGATGGAACGGCCCGCTCCGCCAACGTTACGGAGGTCCACCGCGAAAAGGACGTCCTGATTGAGTTCTTGGGCTTTACGCCCGACGGTGCCATGGGGGATCGGGCGGGCCCAGTCCTGGCCGCCGTCAAGTAGCCGTTCTGCTTCCCCGAATCCCTGGTCTCATCCGGTTCCCGCGCGGGGCGTGTGACGTTTCCCTTGGCCGGCGCTACCTTATCCGCGCTGCCTTATCCGCGCTGCCTCGGTCTTTATTCGCGTTGGGGTGGTGGGGGTGGTTTGAAGTAGTGGTTTTGTTGGGGTTTTTGGGTGGGGTCGATGTGGCGTGGGGGTGTGAACCAGGGGACGCCGTTGGTGGTGTGGATGGTCCATTGTTCTTTGTGGATGAGGTGGTGGTGGTGGGAGCAGAGGAGGGCGCCGTTTTCTGTGTTGGTGGGGCCGTGGTGTGACCAGTAGGTGATGTGGTGGGCTTCGCACCAGGGGGCGGGGATGGTGCAGTTGGGGAAGGTGCAGCCTTGGTCGCGGGCTGTGAGGGCGAGGCGTTGGGCGGGGGTGAAGAGGCGGGTTTTGCGGCCGAGGTCCAGGATTTCGCCGTGGGTGCCGAGGAGGGCGGGGATGATGTCGGCGTCGCAGGCGAGTTTGCGGATGGTCGCTGCGGTGACGGGGCCGCTGAAGACGAAGGTGCCCGTGCCTGTGCCGGTTCTGCTTTGGTTGGCGGCTGGAAGGTGGGGGAGGAGGTCTTGGTAGAGGTCTTGGTAGTTGATGGTGGCGAGGATTTGGGGGCGGTTGCCGCCGGCGGTGGGCAGTTTGTTGGTGGTGAGGGCGGCTTTGAAGGCGGTGATGATGCCGTCGAGTTGTTTCTGGGACCGGGTGCGGCGGTCCAAATCCATGTCATTGTCCTGCCACACGCCGGTGTCCTGGTCCGGGCCGGTGCCGGTGGTGTTGCCGGGTTGGGTGCGGGGGTTGGTGGCGGCGTTCATGATGGTGGCGAAGATTTCGTATTGGTCGGTGGTGGCGAAGATTTCGAGGTGGTGCAGGCCGTGGCGGGGTTTGCGGATGAATGCGCCTTGGGTGTGGCGGAGGGCTTCTTCGGTGGGTTCGGTGCCGTCGGCGTCGAGGGTGTCGGCCCAGCGGCGGGCGAGGCGGGCGAGGAAGTCGGGGTCCGCGGTCGCCGCGGTGCGGGTGAGGTCGTGTTCGATCCGGTCCAGGTTCTGTGGTGTGGTGTGGTGTTTGAGGCGGTCAAGGGTGGCGGTGATGATGGTCCCGGCCCGGGAGGAGAGCGCCGGTCCTGAACCGGCCGGGAACGCAGGTGCGGTGGGGTCTTCGGTGCCGGGGTCTGCGGTGGTGGCGGGGGTGAAGGCTGCGGCGAGGTGTTCGCGGGCCGGTGGGATCCGGTCTCCGGTGAGGGTGGTTTCGGGCAGGATGGCGTGGGCGAGGTGGAGGCGGCGTTTGGCTTCGCCGAGCCCGATCCGCAGCCGCAGGCGGAGGAACTCGGCGGTGGTTTTGCAGCCGTCGTCCGCCGGGGACCCTGCCACGGAGCTGGCACTGGTGTCGGGCCAGTCGGCGTGTGTTTCGGCGGGGGCGGTTTCGTTCAGGGTTTCGGTGCCGTTGTCCCAGCCGGTGGTCCAGGTTCTGGTGGCCCGGGTGGCCGCGGCGTGGGTGATGGCTTCGGTTCGGGTGCGGTCCACGGCCCCTGCGGAGAGGATCTGGGCGTAGTCCACGGAGCGGGAGAGTTCCTCGATCTGGGCGGCGTACTCGGCGGCCTCGACGTAGCCGGCCATGGCCAGTTGGTCCGGAGCCGCGGCCACCGCGGCGCGGACCACGGCGATCGCCGCCGACAGGCTCACGGCCACGGGCACGGCGAAACTACCGCCGTTCCCCGCAAGCCGCTCCGCCAAAGCCTCCATAGGAATACTCTGCCGCGAGGGTACGACATTATTGCCGCCGTCGGACATCAGCCCAGCGGAAGTCCCGGTGACCGGCGACGCAGCGCACATCAGCACGGAGGAGCTACCGCCGTTCCCAGTAAGCCGCTCCGCCAAAGCCTCCATAGGAATACTCTGCCGCGAGGGTGTGACATTATTGCCGCCGTCGGGCTTTTGCAGTGAGGAACTCACACCGCTCCCGGCGGTGACGCTCAACGTAGGCGGGCCGTCACCGTGCAGGTTCCATCGAGAGCCCCAACCACCATGGACCGCCCCTGGTCTGTGAGAATCTCAGCGTTGTGTCAAAATCCCCGAGGACACCTTCGGCGGAGCAGCTAACGGCGCTGCTGTTCGTGTAGGTGAGTCTGCAGTGCTGGTAGTCAATCACCAGCGTGCCTTGCCAGCCGCTGCGCCGGATGACCTCTTCCAAGTCCGCCCGGGTCAGTTCGAGGAGTTCGGGGCCGGACCACTGGCGGTACAGGGACGGGCAGGACGCAGTAACAGCCATGCACGGTAGGAAGGCGGTCGCGCTGACCACTCGTCCTCCCCTGAAGTCCTCAGCCTTGCCGGGTTCGAACCCTTCGGGAACTGCGAGCTGATCTGCGACCCTCAGCATCGCGTTGGTTCTGGCGGTTTCGATGAACCCGCTGGCGAGAACCCATCCGGCGATCAGGAGGACGGACGAAATCCCGACGAGCAAGGCAAGAAGCCGCTTCTTCCTTCGGGCGAGGACAAAAGTGATAATGCCGGCAATAACGGTGAGGGGAACAGCGACAAGCATCACCGGGAAGCTGATCGAAAAATTGGCGTAATCCATGGGCGTCCTTTGTCCTTGAGGTGCACCTTACAGGTTGCTTCAAGCCTCTGCCGCCGGGCTTGTGGTCAGGGCGCAGCAGCACCTTCGCTGCCAGGCTCCGCTGTGTCACCCCGGGCCCTTGGTCGGGGAACATCCGGATCCCGGCGGCGGTTAACGCAGTAGGACGAAAAATGAACACCATGTTTACTGCACTAATAATCCCGGCCCGCACTGGAGAACCAGTTCGCGTCGAGCCGATCGAAGCCACTCTGAAGAACCTTCAGGAACTGGTCGACGGCGATATTGAGTCAGTCACGCGCGGCGACTGGCATGTCTACCTCAACGCGGAAGGCATGATCCGGGACTTGCCGTTGAACATGCGCGCGGCCCAGCTAACCTATGACCGCGGCCTTGACTTGGCCGGAGCCGCACGCGGATGTGCCGTCTTCCTTGGAAATGATGAACACCGCGAGGAAACCGACGTGCCGGAGCATCTGGTCAGGCGAGCCGAGGAACTTTTTGGGATGCCGCTGGCCGCCTAGGGGCATCCGGGTGCGTCTTCAGCCTTCGGTGGCCAGGCTTCAATCGGGCTTGATGTTCTGGTTGAGTCGGAAGAAGTTCGTCGGATCGTACTCGCGTTTGAGGGCCTTGAGCCTCTCGTACTTGGCGGCCCCGTATGCCTGCCTAACGCGGTCCTCGCCCTCCTCCATGAGGAAGTTCACGTAGACGCCGGTGTGGTGGGGTGCCAGGGCGGACCAATAATCCCGGGCCCACCGGCGCTCGGCATCGAAACCGTCTGCGGTCCTGCTGTTGCCGTTGATGTTGAATGTGAACCCGGCCTGGCGCCCGTTGAACGCGGTGGCATCGTCGCCGATCCGTCCCACCGCACCGCCCAGCTGCCACATTGCCACACTGGTGACAGGCGACGTAATGCGCAGGCCGTGTTCTGTGGCGACGTCGATGACGTCATCGCTCAGCCCGGCTACGTCGCAGGACCTGACGTAATACGACCAGCCGTGGGGGAATGATGGATCGAACATCTTCTGGTGCTCCAGAAACGGCTTTGGCCGGCATAAATCGAGCACCGGGGATCCGAAGTCCTTCAACGGCCGGATGACCCGTTCGCCGTCCTCTACCGCTCCCGAGTAGCAGGCGACGATCGACACAACGTGCTTGCCCACCAGCTCGGGCGGGACAACCGGCAGGGCCGGTGCCCTCCGCTGCACCACGGCGGTCATGAGCTCGTCAGGGCAGTCTGCGATCCAGTCGCGATAGAACCGCAGCACTTCCGGGGCGTCCTCCATGGCCCAAAAGACGGGTCCCGCCATGACCTGTGGACCCACAGGCACAAGCCGGAACTCGAACTCGGTGACGATGCCGAAGTTCCCGCCACCACCGCGGACGCCCCAGAAAAGGTCCGGATTGTGTCCCTCGCTCGCCTTGACCAGCTCGCCCTCAGCAGTGACCAGGTCCACAGACAGCAACTGGTCGATGGTGAGGCCATGCTTGCGCATAATCCAGCCGATGCCCCCGCCGAGGGTTAGGCCCGCCACGCCGGTATGGGTAACGATTCCCGAAGGAACAGCCAGCCCGAACGCCTGCGTCTCGCGGTCCAGCTCTCCTAGCAGTACACCGGCCTGGACACGTACCGTCCGCGCCTCGGGATCCACTCGAATACCCTTCATCAGGCCGAGGTCGATGAGCATGCCGTCATCGCAAACGGACAGTCCGGGAAAGCTGTGGCCGCCTCCCCGCACGGCGGTCAGCAGGCCCTGCGACCTGGCCAGCTTGATAGCGGCGCGAATGTCCGCGACTCCGGTGCAGCGGGCTATGACGGCGGGCCGGCGGTCAATCGACCCGTTCCACACCTTGCGGTGGTCGTCATAGCCTGCATCACCGGGGCGGACGATGTCGCCCCGGAAGGCAGTCTGCAGTGCGTCGACAGCAGTACCGTCGATCTCCGTGCCTTGTGTCACTGGACTCACCGACCTCTAGCTTTTTCAGCAGAGTCCCACAGGTTGAGGGACCTGACAAGAGGAATCTGCAGCCGCGCCGACGGGCCCGGAGACGGCCGGAGAAGCCGCGGCTAAAGGCGGCCGCCCTGCGGGCTATTTTCAGGAATGCCGGCTGTGCTTTGGGCCGCGCCCGTACTCTGGCGTACCACCAGCTCCGGGGTAAAGATGACGGCCCGGTGCTGCGGAATTTCGGCGTCAGCATCCTCCACCAGAAGCTCTATGGCGGTGCGTCCCAGCGCCTCTGTGGGTTGGCGGATGGAAGAGAGCGGCACGACGGCGGAGGCGGCGAAGTCGATGTCGTCGTAACCGATCAGCGCAACGTCCTCCGGAATCCTCACCCGGTGCGTCATGGCAAGCGACTGCATCACGCCGAGGGCCAGCAGGTCATTGGCGCAGAAGAGGCCGTCCGGCAACTGCCCCCGCGCCACCAGCATGTCGCCCACGCTGCGGCCAGCCAATACCGTCTGACCGTCGGAATCGAGGATCTCCAGGATGGCCTCCGGTTCCTCTTCCACAGCGCGCTGCGCGCCCTTAAGGCGGTCTGCAATCTGGCGGATGGATGCGGGGCCACCCACAAAGGCGAGCCGACGGCGGCCGGAGTCCAGCAGGTGCCGGGCAGCGAGGTAACCGCCGGCGTCGTCGTCCACTGAAACAGAGCTGTACTTGCTCTCGTCGGCGAGCCGGTCCACCAGGACGGTGGGGACGCCGCGTTCACGGAGCTGGTCAATACGGCCGGTGACATCTCCGACAGGAGAGATCAGCAGGCCCTGCACCCGCTGCTCCTGGAAGAGGTCGATGTAGTTGGATTCCCGGCTCGCGTTATGGCCGCTGTCTCCCAGCAAAACTGCACTGCCCTGGAGGGCTGCGGCATCCTCGGCAGCGCGCACAACCGCAGTGAAGAAGGGATTGCCAACGTCGAGCACGATCAGCCCAATGGTTCTGCTGTGGCCGGCGCGCAACTGCCGGGCGGCGTCGTTGCGGACGAAGCCCAGCTCGTCGATGGCATGCTGCACCCGTTCCCTGGTCCGCGGAGACACCCTGTCCGGGTAATTGAGCACGTTGGACACTGTTCCCACAGCCACGCCGGCCTGATTGGCGACGTCTTTGATACTGGCTGAGCGATTCATGGTCCTCCGTGCTGATTTGCCGCGTGCAGTACTTTTCCCGGCCTCCGTGACAGGCGGACGCCCCAACTAGGTAGCAGCAGGTGTCGTTTTGAGGGGTCATAACGACACCTGCTGCTACCTAGTTGGGTGAGCGGGCCGGGAATTGCTTGACACCTACTTGTCTCAAGGGTACTTTGAATCGTAATAATGAAACGATTCAAAGCCGGAAATTTCAGGAGAAGTGCAGATGAGGGTGTGTTTCCGCTCGTCGGTCCAGCCGCAGCTGATCGACGAATACCGACGGCGGCACGCGGCTGTGTGGCCCGAGATGCTGCGCGAACTCCAGGCCGCGGGGTGGCGCAACTACTCGCTGTTCCTCGGCGCGGACGGGCTCCTGATCGGCTACCTCGAGTGCGATGATTTCGACTCCGTCAGGGCGCGGATGGCGCTGACGGACGTGAACACCCGTTGGCAGGCCGAGATGTCGACTCTTTTTGACAGTCCGGAGAACCCGGACCAGGCGCCCGACGAAGGCTTCCTGGTCCTTGAGGAAGTCTTCAACCTTGACGACCAGCTTGCGGCGGCCACCAGTAGCTGACGTACGGGGCCCTTGGGCGGGCCGCAAACGACCACAGAACCAAAGACCACATCAGTTAGACCACATCACGAACGACCGGGAAGAACCAACATGAATGACGTAGCAACGGCGCTGGGCAGGCTCGGGGAGCTTGCCATCGAGGTCCCTTCGTGGGCTTATGGAAATTCAGGGACGCGCTTCAAGGTGTTCGGTACGCCGGGCACGCCGCGGACGGTGCAGGAGAAGATCGCGGACGCCGCCAAGGTGCATGAATTGACGGGGCTGGCTCCGACCGTGGCTCTGCATATTCCGTGGGACAAGGTGGATGACTACGCGGCCCTGAGGGAGTACGCGGCGGGCCTGGGCGTGGGCCTGGGCACCATCAACTCCAACACGTTCCAGGACGACGAGTACAAGTTCGGCTCCTTGACGTCCTCGAATGAATCCGTGCGGCGCCGGGCCATCGCCCACCACCTGGACTGCATCGAGATCATGCATGCCACGGGCTCGCAGGACCTGAAGGTCTGGCTGGCGGACGGCACCAACTACCCGGGCCAGGACGATATGCGCGGCCGGCAGGACCGGCTGGCCGAGTCCCTGCAGGAGATCTACGCCGGCCTGGGCGAGAACCAGCGTCTGGTGCTGGAGTACAAGTTCTTCGAGCCGGCTTTCTACCACACCGATGTTCCGGACTGGGGCACGTCCTACGCCCAGACCCTCGCCCTGGGCGAGAAGGCGTTGGTCTGCCTGGACACCGGCCACCACGCGCCGGGCACGAACATCGAGTTCATCGTGATGCAGTTGCTGCGCCTGGGCAAGCTGGGTTCCTTTGACTTCAACTCGCGCTTCTACGCCGATGATGACCTGATTGTGGGCGCCGCGGACCCGTTCCAGCTGTTCCGGATCATGTTCGAGGTGATCCGCGGCGGCGGCTTCGGCAAGGAGTCCGGCGTGGCCCTCATGCTGGACCAGTGCCACAACCTGGAGGAGAAGATCCCGGGCCAGATCCGCTCGGTCCTGAACGTCCAGGAAATGACGGCCCGCGCCCTCCTGGTGGACACCGCTGCCCTGGGTGAGGCCCAGCGCAGCGGCGATGTCCTCGCCGCCAACGGTGTGTTCAACGACGCCTTCTACACCGATGTCCGGCCCATCCTGGCCGACTGGCGTGAAGCCCGCGGCCTGCCCGCGGACCCGATGGCTGCGTTCAAGGCCAGCGGTTACCAGAAACAGATCAACGAGGACCGCGCAGGCGGCCAGCAGGCCGGATGGGGCGCCTAAGCCATGACTGCACAGAACACAGCCACGCAAAACGCAGCCACGAAGAAAACAGCCAACACCACTGTTGAAGACCTGATTGCCCGTTCCAACCGCCTCGGTGCGGACAAGCGGAACACCAACTTCGCCGGCGGCAACACCTCAGCCAAGGGCACCGAGAAGGACCCGGTGACGGGCGAGGACGTCCAGCTGCTCTGGGTCAAGGGCTCCGGCGGCGACCTCGGCACCCTGAAGGCCGAAAACCTGGCGGTGCTCCGCCTGGACCGGCTGAATGCCCTGAAGAACGTGTACCCGGGTGTTGAGCGTGAAGACGAAATGGTGGCCGCTTTTGATTACTGCCTGCACGGCAAGGGCGGCGCCGCCCCGTCGATCGATACCGCCATGCATGGCCTGGTGGACGCCGCTCACGTTGACCACCTGCACCCGGACTCCGGGATCGCCATTGCCACCGCCGTGGACGGCGAGGCGCTGACGTCCAAGGTCTTCGGCGACAAGGTGGTGTGGGTTCCCTGGCGCCGTCCCGGTTTCCAGCTGGGCCTGGACATCGCCGCGATCAAGGACGCGAACCCGCAGGCCATCGGCACCATCCTGGGCGGCCACGGCATCACCGCCTGGGGCGCCACGTCCGAGGAAGCCGAAGCCAACTCGCTGTGGATCATCGAGCAGGCCGAGAACTACATCGAGGCCAACGGCAAGGCCGAACCCTTCGGCGCGCAGCTCAAGGGCTACGGTCCGTTGCCGGAGGCAGAACGGCGCGCGAAGGCCGCAGCCCTCGCACCGGTGATCCGCGGCCTGGCTTCCACGGACAAGCCGCAGCTGGGGCACTTCAGCGATGACGCCGTCGTGCTTGAATTCCTGGAGTCTGCCGAACATCCGCGCCTGGGCGCCCTGGGCACGTCCTGCCCGGACCACTTCCTGCGCACGAAGGTCAAGCCGCTGATTCTGGACCTGCCCGCCGATGCCTCGATCGAGGATTCCATCGCCCGGCTGAAGGAACTCCACACCGCCTACCGCGAGGACTACCAGGCCTACTACGACCGCCACGCAACTCCGGAGAGCCCGGCCCTGCGCGGCGCGGACCCGGCTATCGTGCTGGTCCCGGGCGTGGGCATGTTTTCATACGGTTCCAAGAAGCAGACCGCCCGCGTCGCCGGGGAGTTCTACCTCAACGCCATCAACGTGATGCGCGGCGCCGAGGCGATCTCCACCTACGCCCCCATCGAGGAATCCGAGAAGTTCCGGATCGAATACTGGTCCCTTGAGGAGGCCAAGCTCGCCCGGCTGCCCAAGCCCAAGTCCCACGCGACCCGCATCGCGCTGGTCACCGGCGCGGCGTCCGGTATCGGCAAGGCCATCGCCACCCGGTTGGCGTCCGACGGCGCGTGCGTCGTCATTGCCGACCTGAACCTTGAGAACGCGCAGAAGGTCGCCGAAGAGCTGGGCGGGCCGGATGTGGCCATCGGTGTCCAGGCCGACGTGACCGACGAAGCCCAGATCGCCGCCGCCATCCAGGAAGCCGTGCTGGCGTTCGGAGGGCTGGACTTGGTGGTCAACAACGCCGGCCTGTCCATCTCCAAGCCGCTGCTGGAGACCACCGAAAAGGACTGGGACCTGCAGCACAACGTCATGGCCAAGGGTTCCTTCCTGGTATCCAAGGCCGCGGCGAAGGTCATGATCGGCCAGGGCATGGGCGGGGACATCATCTACATCTCCTCCAAGAACTCGGTGTTCGCCGGCCCGAACAACATTGCCTACTCAGCGACCAAGGCAGATCAGGCCCACCAGGTCCGGCTCCTCGCGGCTGAACTGGGCGAATACGGCATCCGCGTCAACGGCATCAACCCCGACGGCGTGGTCCGCGGCTCCGGAATCTTCGCCGGCGGCTGGGGCGCCAAACGCGCCGCAGTCTACGGCGTGGACGAGCAGGAACTGGGCAAGTACTACGCCCAGCGCACCCTGCTCAAACGCGAGGTCCTGCCCGAGCACGTGGCCAACGCCGCCGCCGTCCTCACCAGCGCCGAACTGTCCCACACCACCGGACTCCACATCCCCGTGGACGCCGGCGTCGCAGCAGCCTTCCTCCGATGAGCGGCATTTCAAAAACTGATGTCGACGGCGGTGTGTTCGCCGCCGTCGACATCGGCGCCTCCTCCGGCCGCGTCATCCTCGGCCGCATGACCGGTTCCGGGGTCGAGCTGGAGACCGTGCACCGTTTCCCGAACGGTGTGGTGGAGCTCGACGGCGGCCTCCGCTGGGATTTCGACGCCCTGTTCGCCGAGGTCCTCACCGGCCTCGCTGCCGCGGCCCGCGGCGCCGGGGAACGCGGCGAAACCATCACCAGCATCGGCATTGACACCTGGGCGGTGG
Source organism: Arthrobacter sp. BF1 (assembly GCF_056680215.1). NCBI lineage: Bacteria > Bacillati > Actinomycetota > Actinomycetes > Micrococcales > Micrococcaceae > Arthrobacter > Arthrobacter sp. BF1. The sequence continues at coordinate 3,438,896 of NZ_CM155271.1, read as the reverse complement.
ACTACGGCCTCGTCAACAAGGCGGGGGAACTGATCGCGCAGCCGTACAGCTACCGCGATGACCGCAGCCGCGCCGCCGTCGCGCCCGTGCACCGGAAACTGGACCCGGCCCGGCTTTACGGCACCACGGGGCTGCAGTTCCTGCAGTTCAACACGATCTACCAGCTCGCCACCGAGCCGGACCTGAACGGTGTGCAGGCGCTGCTCATCCCGGACCTGATCGCGTTCCTCCTGACAGGACAACCCCGCACGGAATCGACCAACGCCTCCACCACGGGCCTGTTCGACGCCGTCGCGGGGGAGTGGGCCACCGAATTCCTCACCGCCCTGGGCATGCCCAAGGACCTCTTCCCGCCGCTGATCGAACCCGGCGAAACCGTCGGCACTCTCCTCCCGGGCATCGCGGCAAGGACCGGGCTGCCAAAGACCACCAAGGTGGTGGCCGTCGGCTCGCACGACACCGCCTCCGCCGTCGCCGCCGTCCCCGCCGGGGCATCTGCTGCCGACGCGGAGACCTTCGCCTACATCTCCTCCGGCACCTGGTCACTGGTGGGGCTCGAACTGAAACACCCGGTCCTCACCGAAGCGAGCCGGGAAGCAAACTTCACCAACGAACGCGGCGTGGACGGCACCATCCGCTACCTGCGCAACATGGGCGGGCTTTGGCTGCTCAGTGAGTGCCAGCGCACCTGGGCGCAGGAAGGGTTCACCCCGGACCTCACCGCGCTGCTGACCGCCGCCGCGGCCCTGGCACCCGGCGGCCCGCAGATCAACCCGGACGATCCGTATTTCATCGCGCCGGACAACATGCCCCACCGCATCCGCGCCGCCATCCGCCACACCGGAGACGTGCTGCCAGACAACCCTGCAGCCATCACCAGGTGCATCATGGACAGCCTTGCCGCCGGCTACGCCAAGACCATTGCCGCGGCCGAACGCCTGGCCAGCTGCACCGTGGACCTAGTGCACATCGTGGGTGGCGGTTCGCAGAACCAACTGCTCTGCCAGCTCACCGCGGACGCCACCGGCAAACGCGTGATCGCCGGCCCGGTCGAGGCCACGGCGCTCGGCAACGTGCTTGTGCAGGCCCGCGCCGCTGGACAGCTCAGCGGCGGGCTCATGGATCTGCGCCGGTTGGTGGCGGCGTCTCATCAGCTTCATACGTTCGCACCGCAATTCGCGAGGTTGTGAGCCCCGGCGCTGCCACCGGACGATCGTATGACATAGGATCTCCTGAGGTATTCCAGACGAGACAGGACCGGCAAGCCATGCCCCTCTTCGACCTGCCCCTTGAGCAGCTTCGCGGCTACACCTCAAGCGTCACAGCGCCCGCGGACCTGCGGGCATTCTGGGACGCAACCATCGAGGAAGCGCGCACATACCCGCTCGGGGCCACCTTCGAGCAGGTGGAAAACCACTTGTCCGTCATCGACACCTTCGACGTCACGTTCGCCGGCTACGGCGGCGCCCCGATCAAGGGCTGGCTGCACCTCCCGGCGAACCGGCAGGCTGGGAGCCAACTGCCCGTCGTCGTGCAGTACGTCGGCTACTCAGGCGGGCGGGGCCTGGTGAATCAGGACACGAAGTGGGCGCAGGCCGGCTACGCGCATTTCATCATGGACACCCGGGGCCAGGGATTCGGCGGGATTGTGGGCGAAACGCCAGACCCGCACCCGTCCGCCGGTGATGTGGCGTACGCCGGGCTGATGACGCGCGGGGCCGGCAGCCGCGAGGACTACTATTACCGGCGCGTCTACGTCGATGCCTTCCGTGCCGTGGAAGCTGCGCAGTCCCACCCCGGGGTGGATGCTTCGAAAGTGGTTCTGGCCGGAATTAGCCAGGGCGGCGGCATGGTGGTGGCAGTTGCGGGGCTGGTGGCCGGAAGGCTCGACGGCGTCATCGCCGCGCTGCCCGACGTCCCGTTCCTCCAGGACTTCCCTCGGGCGATCGACACCGCACCCCGCGGCCCCTATCCGGAAATCGCCGCTTTCCTGGGCCGGCACCGGGACCGGTACGAGCCGATGCTGAAGGTTCTCAACTATTTCGACGGCGTCAACCTCGCCCGGGCGGCCACTGCCCCGGCTCTCTACTCGGTGGCGCTGATGGACGATGTCTGCCCGCCGTCCACCGTGTTTGCCAGCTTCAACGCCTACGGTTCGGGGGCAGGCAATTCGTTGGGGGCGGGGACCAGGACTGGGGCCGGGGCGGACAAGGAGATCGAGGTCTACCGGTTCAACAACCACGAGGGCGGCCAGGAGCACCACTGGATCAAGCAGCTGCAGTATCTCCGCAAGCTCCTGGGCTGACCCGGCTACGCAGTGTGACGCGGCCGATTTTGCAGGGGCCAAAACGTGCGGTTATCGTGTGCTTATGACTAACCGTTGGTATGCGTATTTTTCGTTGGCTCTGGAGGAGCCCGCGTCTAACTGACACGCATCCAACCTTCAGAGCCAACAGGGCAGAGATCATTCTCTGCCCTTCGCCATTTCTCCGGCGGGTTCTGATCTGGGCCCGCTTCCTATCTGGAACAGGACCCCGAGCATGAGCCCCGCAACAGTCACTCCCGCAAAATCCACGTCCAACCTGCGCGTCAGCGAATTCACACCGCTGCCCACGCCCGCGGAACTCATCGCCGAGTTGCCGCTGGATGGCCGGGTGACGGACGTCGTCGAACGCGGACGTGATGAAGTCCGCGCCATCATGGACGGCGTCGACGACCGCCTGCTTGTCATCGTGGGCCCCTGTTCCATCCACGATCCCAAGGCCGGCCTCGAGTACGCCCGCAGGCTGGTCAGCCAGGCCGCGAAGCACAAGGAAGACCTGCTGATTGTTATGCGGACCTACTTCGAGAAGCCGCGCACCACGGTCGGCTGGAAGGGCCTGATCAACGATCCCCGCCTGGATGGCAGCCACGACATGGCCACCGGGCTCCGGACCGCCCGGCAGTTCCTCCAGCAGGTCACCGCGCTGGGACTGCCCACCGCAACCGAGTTCCTCGAGCCCATCAGCCCGCAGTACATGGCGGACCTCATCTCGTGGGGAGCCATCGGAGCCCGCACCACGGAGAGCCAGATCCATCGCCAGCTCGCGTCCGGGCTGTCCATGCCCATCGGGTTCAAGAACGGGACCGACGGCGACCTCCAGGTTGCGGTCGACGCATGCGGCGCCGCCGCGGCAGCCCAGGCATTCCTGGGAATCGACGGCGACGGCCGCGCCGCGCTGGTGGCCACCGCGGGAAATCCTGACACGCACGTTATCCTCCGCGGCGGACGCAAGGGACCCAACTACTCGGCAGCCGACGTCGAAAGCGCCTCTGCCCAGCTGGGGAGTAAGGGCCTCAACCCGCGCCTGATCGTGGATGCCAGCCACGCGAACAGCGGAAAGAGCCATCACCGGCAGGCTGAGGTGGCACTGGAAATCGGTGCCCAGCTTGAAGAAGGTGGCCAGGCGGCACAAGCCGTCGCCGGCGTCATGCTGGAAAGTTTCCTGGTGGGCGGCGCGCAGAACCTGGACGTTGCCGAGCACGCCGCGGGTACGTCCGAGCTGGTGTACGGGCAGAGCGTGACAGACGCGTGCATGGAATGGGACGTCTCAGTATCGGTGCTGGACCAGCTCGCGGCGTCCGCCCGGAAGCGCCGCATTGCATAGCGATTACTCCGGATGACTTTCACTACAGCCCCATGAACCTCTAGAGTATCTATCACATGGTTGGTGGATGGCTCAGCATCGGCACACCGCAATGGAACACAGCTGGGGTTCGTCGTCATCCGTCAGCAAAGGAATAGGGAAATGTCCGCAGAGCAGAACTTCTCGAACGCGAAGTTCCTGACCGTGGCCGAAGTGGCCGAGGTCATGCGCGTCTCTAAAATGACCGTCTACCGGCTGGTCCATTCCGGCGAAATGCCCGCGGTGCGTTTCGGCCGGTCGTACCGGGTGCCGGAAAGTGCCGTCGAACAGTACCTCAAAGGCGCTGTAGTGGACGGCCACACCGAAACGGCCTGAGCACTGTTTCGGCTTATGGGACGGCCACGGTCAGTGGCCGCCGCAAAGAAGCGGTACCCTGTTAAGGAACGTTTTACGTCATTGTAAGAATCTGTCAGTTGTTTTTGTCTGTAGCTCTGTCCACGGACCTTTTCCATCAGACAGGTACTGCATCTAGTTTGTGAGGAACTTTCGTGGGTTCAGTTATTAAGAAGCGTCGCAAGCGTATGGCCAAGAAGAAGCACCGCAAGCTGCTTCGCAAGACCCGTCACCAGCGCCGTAATAAGAAGTAGAGATACTTCGAACAGCGTGAAAATGCCCGTCGCCTTCCGAGGCGGCGGGCATTTTCTTGTCCGGACCCAACCAGGTAGCAGTAGATGTCGTTATGAGCGCTCGTAACGACATCTCTGCTACCTAGATCCGGGGGCCGCGGAAGCGGGCGAAGCCTTTCCATAGGCCGTAAACGACGCCGCCGGCTGTTGCCGCCTTCAGGCCCAGGGTTGCGGCGCGGCGGCCGGAGCGGAAATCGTAGACCGGCCAGTTGTGATCCCTGGCGTGGCTGCGCAGCTTGGAATCAGGGTTGATGGCCACGGGGTGCCCCACGAGGGTCAGCAACGGGATGTCGTTGTAGGAATCGCTGTAGGCCCAGCACCGCTTGAGGTCCAGCCCCTCGGCGTCGGCCAGTTCCTGGACTGCCACAGCTTTGGCCGAACCGTGCAGGATGTCACCCACCAGCCGGCCGGTGTACATGCCGTCGGCAACCTCGCCAACAGTGCCCAGCGCCCCCGTGAGGCCCAGACGGGTGGAGATGACTGTGGCCACTTCGATGGGGGTGGCCGTGACCAGCCAGACGCGCCGTCCGACGCGCAAGTGCTGCTGCGCCAAAGCCTTCGCTCCGGGCCAGATCCTGGAGGCGATCATTTCGTCGTACACTTCTTCGCCCAGCGCCTTGATGTCGTCCACCGTGATGCCCGCTGCGAGTGTAAGGGCCGAATCGCGGACCGCATGGACATCGTCCATGTTCTCCCCGCGCGCCACGAATTTGAACTGCTTCCATGCGAACCCGGCCGCCTGCACCAGGGTAAAGGCGCCGCGCTGGTGCATCTTGCGGGCAACATGGAAAAGGCTGGCACCCTTCATGAGGGTGTTGTCGACGTCGAAGAAGGCCGCTTCGCCGGTCTGCGTCACCGCATCCGGCTGGGTGACTACAGCGACGTACTTCTCCTCGGGCATGTCCACGAGTCTAGTCACTAGTCGGCTGCGCAGATTCCAGCGCAGGCGGTGGCGGGGCAGCGCGCAGCAATGCCCGGCACGCAGCCCGCCCCTAAAGGGCGATACGGTTAAAGCATGGGAAAACCGGAGGTAGTCCTCATCACCAAAGCAGACTGTCACCTGTGCGCGGACGCGCGCGTCGCCGTCGAACGGGTTACATCCGCGCTGGGACTTGGGTGGACGGAGCAGCAGGTTGACGAGCAGCCCGACCTGCGCGACCGGTATGCCGAGGAAATCCCGGTAGTGCTTGTGGACGGCGTCCAGCGAGACTTCTGGAAGATCGACGAAGCCCGCCTGGAGCGCGTCCTCCAACGTGCCTTGGGTAACTAGGCAACCGATTGCATTGCATGACGCTGGCTTTGTTGACAGCGGTGGCGGGGATCTAGAGTGGAGTCACAACGCGAGGCAATGGAGGGGAAAGTGAGTTCGCTGGATTCATCTCCCCGGGCCGTAGACGGTACAGTGGCGGCGCCGACGGGGGAGATCGCCAAACAGATTCCGCCCGCTGCGGTGGCGAGGCTGACCATCTACCTGCGCGCCCTGAACACGCTGCTGGCCGACGGCGTGGAGCGCGTGTCCTCGGAGTCCCTGGCGGAAGCGTCGGGAGTGAGCTCCTCAACCCTCCGTAAAGACCTGTCCTACGTGGGCTCCTACGGTACGCGCGGCGTCGGCTACGAAGTGCAGTACCTCAGCCGCCACATCTCCGCTGCCCTCGGCCTGACCCGTGATTGGAAGGTTGCCATCGTTGGCGCCGGCAACCTGGGCAAGGCATTGGCCCGTTACGGCGGCTTTGAGTCCCGAGGCTTTGACGTGGTGGCAATTTTCGACGCCGATCAGCTCGTGGTGGGAAACGAGGTGGGCTGGCTGCGCGTCAGCGACGTCGCGGACCTGGAAACGGTGCTCCAGCGGACTGGCGCCAACATGGTGGTCCTTGCGCTGCCGGCGACGGTGGCGCAGGCGGTGTGCGACCGCGTGGTGGCAGCCGGCGTCCACAGCATCCTGAGCTTTGCTCCCGTCATGCTGCAGGTCCCCGACGACGTCAACCTCCGCAAGGTGGACATGGCCACCGAACTGCAGATTCTGGCCTACCACGCACAACGGGCGCAGACCCCGGACCAGACCGCCTAGGTACTCGCTCGGCGGCTGGCGGGGTCCACGCCCGTTGAGGTGTGGGTTACTGCGTGGAACTTACTGTCCGTACGGGTTGCCCGGCGTGGTGTAAGGGTTGGCGAGCGGCTGCTGCTTGCGGAAGTAAGGAGCAGTGGTTGGAAGGTACAGCAGAACGATCGCCGCAATGCCTGCCAGAGTCCCCAAGGTCCCGATGCTCGGCACCTGGAAGAGGCTGAAAACGGAGAGCGCGGCGAACACAGTGCCCAGGATCCGGGCCCAGTTCTTACCCTTGCGGATGAAGAAGGCCACCAGCAGGTACATGCCGGCGCCCAGGATGGCAAGGACCACCAACATTCCGGCGAGGACGCCCTTGAAATCCTCGTAGTTGAACTCAGTGCCGGAAGCGCCACTGCTGCGCATCGCGTCCTCGAAGGCACTACGCATCATCGGGTCGTCGAGCATGGTGATGCCCACGAGCATGGAAATGACAAACACCGCAGCGGCGCCGATCAGGAGCCAGAAGGAGATGTTCACCAGCTTCGGAACGCCATTGGAACCGGTGGCCTGCGGCTTTTCCGAAGGGTACTGGGCGTAGGGGGACTGTCCGTACGGCTGCTGGCCGTAGGCCGGGGGAGTCGGCTGGCCGAACTGCGGAGCGTTCTGACCGTATAGCGGTGCCTGAGGGGCGTCCTGCCCATACTGCGGAGCGTTCTGACCGTATTGCGGTGCCTGAGGTGAATTCTGCCCGTACTGCGGAGGATTCTGACCGTATTGCGAGGCAGCGGGAGGGTTCTGCCCGTACTCCGGTGCGTTTTGCCCGTACTGCGGAGCGTTCTGCCCCGGCTGCGGGCTGTTTTCACCGTAACGGGGTGCCGTCGGCTGGTTGCCGGGCTCGGGCTCGTTCGGGACGGGAGGCGGGACTGGTGTGCTCATGAGCGGGTCCTTTGCAGGTTGGAAGTCAGTTCGGCTGCTGGGTGCAGTCCACTGGCCCTGCCCCCCAGTACGGCTTACGTCAACCGTACCCCCCGGCCGTCCCGCGGCGAGTCATTCCAAAGAGGTATTCCTACCTGCGCCGGAAACCAGATAAGAGCCGCTGACCTGCCGCAACGCCCGGGCGGGCCGGTGAACCCGTGCCCTTAGCGGATCGCCTAAGCCCGGCCCTTGACCGCGGTGAACCACGCCTGCGAGTTGGGAAGCCACATCAGGACTGTTGCGGCGGCGCTGATCAGGAATCCCAGCCAGTTGTTGCCGATGCCTTCACCCACGCTGCCGCTGATAAACGCCAGGACCAGTGAGACGCCGGCAACGATGGTGAGGGCCAGACGGGCCCACTCCCTGCCTTCCTTCATCTTCAGGGCGAGGACAATCTGGGAGGCGGCCAGGGCGAGTGCCACCAGAACCAAAAGGAGTAGCAAAGCGGCCAATCCCGGGGCGACGGTGAACAGGGCCAGGGTGGCAAGCATGCCGAAGAAGCCGCCGAGAACGCCCAGCATCCCGCCGATAAGCCAGATCCAGTAGGAGACCTTGAGCTCGATGGGCAGTCCGGTCACGCTGAACATGCCGGAAAGACCAGCCTTGGGCATGACGTCGTTGAAGTTGCGTGGACCGTCTGTGGGCATCTGGAACTGGAATCCACCAGGCTGCTGGTAGCCCTGCCCTGTTTGGCCGTAAGGCGGGACAGGCTGACCGGGCTGCGGATATCCCTGCTGCGGCGGCTCGTAGCCGGCGGGAGGAACGTTGCCGGCGGGCGGCTGGGCGCCGGGCTGCTGGGGCTGCGGGACTTCGCTTGGCTCGCTCATGGCTCTCACTCTAGACGGCGAGTGCCTGTTAGCGAGGAGATTCGGGGCGAACACGCGGGGAACGGCGGGGTCTACTGCGGGACAGGCCGGGATGCACGACGCCGAGAGGAACGGACCCGGGCAACCTAGGCCCGTTAACCCGAAACTAGGTAGCAGTAAGTGTCGTTTTGACGGCTCAAAACGACACTTACTGCTACCTAGTTGGGATAAAGCAGGAGCCCGGCCGCAGACCCCCTTGGGGATCCGGCGGCCGGGCTCAGCGTGCGAACGAATTTATGCTGCGGGAGCGATGAAGGCCAGCTCCAGGTTGATGGCGACCTTGTCGCTGACCAGGACGCCACCGGCGTCGAGGATGGCATTCCAGGTCAGGCCGAAGTCCTTGCGGCTGATGGTGGTTTCGGCGGAAACGCCTGCGCGGGTCAAGCCGAACGGGTCAACAGCCACGCCATTGAACTCGGTCTCCAGGGTGACCGGACGGGTGATCCCCTTGATGGTGAGGTCCCCGGTCAGCTCGTAGCTGTCGCCGGCGGGCACCAGGCCGTTGGAGACGAAGGAGATTTCCGGGAACTTCTCGACGTCGAAGAAATCTTCGCCGCGGACGTGGCCGTCGCGGTTGGCGTCGCCGGAGTCGAAGCTGGCAGTCTGGATGGTGGCGCTGATCTTGGAATCGGCCACATTTTCGGCGAGGTCCAGGGTTGCTGCTGCATCCTTGAACTGGCCGCGGACCTTGCTGATGCCGGCGTGGCGAACAGTGAAGCCGATTTCGCTGTGTGAGTTGTCGAGGGTCCAGGTGCCGGTGGTGACGTCTGCGGGAAGAGCCATGGTGTTTCTCCTTGAGGGATTGTCGGGTGGTACTGCCGGACCGCTTGACTCTTCATCTGTTGAAGTATCAACCATCCGTCCGCATTGAGTATAAGCATGCATTTGCATGTTTTGTTCCGCGTTAAGGAACTTTTTTCCCAGAGTTTCAGTTCTACGGAATGTAGAAGATTTCGGATCGCACGCCATCTTTGAGAAACTGGTACACATGCCCCAAGCCACTGTCCATCTGCTCCGCCACGGCGAGGTCCATAATCCCGACGGCGTTCTGTACGGACGGCTGCCCGAATTCCACCTCTCAGACCTGGGCCGGGAGATGGCGCAGACCCTTGCCGCGCACTTTGCCGAACGGGCCGCCGAGGGTGCCCGGATCGTCTATCTGGCGGCGTCGCCGCTGGTCAGGGCGCAGGAGACCGCGGCCCCCACTGCAGAGGCCCTGCACCTGGAGGTCCACACAGACGAGCGCATCATCGAGGCGGAAAACTACTTCCAGGGCATGAAGGTCACCAAGGCCGAGCTCCGCAAACCCAAGCATTGGCCGCACCTGGTCAACCCGTTGCGGCCGTCCTGGGGCGAGCCGTACAAGGCGCAGGCGGCACGCGTCCGCACCGCCGTCGAAGATGCCAGGCTCAGGGCCATCGAACTCGCCGGCGGGGACTACGGAACCAACGGCCCCGAGGCCATCATGGTCAGCCACCAGCTTCCCATCTGGGCTACCCGCCTCAGCGCCGAAGGCCGTCCGCTCTGGCATGACCCGCGCAAGCGCGAGTGCACGCTGACGTCCATCACCTCCCTGGTGTTCGACGACGACGGCTCCCTCCTGCGCGTTGAGTACAGCGAGCCTGCTGCCGCCCTTCTTCCCGGTGCCGCCACCACCCCGGGGGCGTGAGATGACAATCAACCCGCGCCCAGCGTCCGGCCGTCCAGCATCCCGTCGCGCTGTCCTGGCCGCCGGCGGCGCCGCCTTGACCGCACTCACCCTCGGGCTCTCCTCCTGTGCACAGGAGGACGCCCTCGCCAAACAGGCCAAGGCCGGCGACAACAAGAACTACATCGCCGGGGACGGTTCCGTGACCGAATTCGCGGCAGGAGACCGCAAGTCCGCCATCGCCGTCAACGGCACGCTGTTCAACGGCACCACCGTCACGCCTCAAGATTTCCAGGGCAAGGTGACCGTGCTGAACTTCTGGTTCGCCGCGTGTGCGCCCTGCCGGGTGGAAGCGCCCATCCTGGAAGAGCTGCACCAGGAGTTCAAGGACCAGGGTGTGCAGTTCTTCGGCGTGAACCTCCGCGACGAAAAGGCCACCGCCGAGGCCTTCGACAAGACCTTCAACTTGACCTACCCCAGCTTCGACGACAAGGACGGCGGCGTGCTCCTGGCGGTGTCCGGGATTGTCCCGCCGGGGGCGGTCCCCACCACGCTGGTTCTGGACAAGCAGGGCCGGGTGGCTTCACGCGTGCTCGGCGAAATTCAGAAGGGCACCCTTAAAGCCCTCATTGCCGCCGCCGTGGCAGAGTAGCGGCGGCTCCGGACCGTGAACAGCCCCTTCGCTGAAACCATCCTGAACGGCTCGCTGCTGCTTGCCATCCCGGTGGCCCTGCTCGCCGGCCTGGTGTCCTTCCTGTCGCCGTGCGTGCTGCCCCTGGTGCCCGGCTACCTTGGCTACGTGACCGGCCTGAGCGGGGTGGACCTGCAGAAGCAGAAGCGCGGCCGCATGTTCGCAGGCATCGGTTTGTTCGTGCTGGGATTCTCGGTGATCTTTGTGCTGCTGGGCGGCGCCTTCGGCCAGCTCGGCACCCTCATCACAGGCTCCCAGAACGCTTGGATCACCCAGCTCCTGGGGATCCTGGTGATCGTCATGGGCGTGGTGTTCATGGGCGGGTTCGGCTGGCTGCAGCGGGACGCCAAGATCCATGCCAAGCCGCCGGCCGGCCTCTGGGGAGCGCCCCTGCTGGGCCTCACGTTCGGCCTGGGCTGGGCCCCGTGCATCGGTCCCACCTACTCCGCCGTGCAGTTGCTGAGCCTCTCCGGCGGGTCCTCCGCCGCCAAGGGCGCCCTGCTGGCCTTCGTCTACAGCCTGGGCCTGGGCATCCCGTTCCTGCTGATTGCCCTGGCCGTCCGCCGCGGCATGGGCGTGATGTCTTTTTTCCGCCAGCACCGACTGGCCATCCAGCGGATCGGCGGCGGCATCCTGGTGCTGCTGGGCCTGCTGATGGCCAGCGGCGTCTGGGGCGCCTGGGTCACCGAACTGCAGTACTGGTTCCAAACCGATGTGAAATTGCCAATCTGATGAGCGAGCGCGTGAAATCCAAGAAAAAGTCCCCGGCCCCCGTTGCCGCCGCCAAGGCTGACGCGGCCCTGCCCGTCCTGGGGCCGCTCGGGATGCTGCGGTGGGCCTGGACCCAGCTGACCAGCATGCGCACGGCGCTGTTCCTCCTGCTGCTGCTGGCTGTTGCCGCGGTGCCCGGCTCACTGTTCCCGCAGCGGCCGGCCAACCCCTTTGTGGTGACGCAGTACATCAAGGACAACGGGGACTACGGAAAACTGCTGGAGACCCTGCAGCTCTTCGACGTCTACTCCTCGGCGTGGTTCTCGGCCATCTACATCCTCCTTTTCATCTCGCTGATCGGCTGCGTGGTGCCGCGCGCCATCGCCCACTACAGGGCCATGCGCTCCCAGCCGCCGCGGACCCCCAAAAGGCTCTCGCGCCTCCCCGAGTACGGCACCCTGGTGGTGCCCGCCGACGCCGGCCTCCCGGCGTCGGACGCCATCAACAGTGCCGCGGGGCTGCTCCGGGAGCGCGGCTACCGCGTTGAGGTGAGGGACGACGACGGCGCGCGGCCGTCTTTGGGTGCCGAGCGGGGCTTCGCCAAGGAGGTGGGGAACCTGGTGTTCCACACCTCGTTGATCGGGGTGCTGGTATCCGTGGCCGTCGGCGGCCTGTTCGGCTACAGCGGCCAGCGCATCCTGGTCGAGGGCGATACGTTCGTGAACACCTTGGTGGGCTACGACCAGTTCACCCCCGGCACGAATTTCCAGTCGAGCCAGCTCCAGCCCTACTCCATCCAGCTGGACAAATTCGACGTCACGTTCGACCGCGAATCCCCGGGCAAGTTCGGCCAGCCCATCGACTTCAACGCCCAAGTCACCACCAGGGAAACGCCGGACGCGCCCGCAAAGCAGGAAACCCTTAAGGTCAACGACCCCGTCACCCTGGGCGGCACCAGCATCTACCTCACCGGCAACGGCTACGCCCCCGTGGTGACCGTCCGCGACGGCGCCGGCAATGTGGCCATGCAGGGTCCCGTGGTGGCCAAGCTCCAGGGCGAGAACTATTACTCGTCAGTGGTGATCAAGGTCCCCGACGCCAAACCTGAACAGCTGGGCTTCGTCGGCTTCTTCCTGCCCACCGCGTTCATCACCGACAAGGGTATTTCGTTCAGCGGTGATCCGGACCTCTTCAACCCGCAGCTGACCCTGAACTCCTACTTCGGGGATCTTGGCCTGGATAACGGTGCACCGCAGAACGTCTTCGAACTGGACGTCAAGGACCTCACCCCGCTGAACAACCGCAATCTGGCCGCCGGCGGCATCACCCTGGCACCCGGCACCACCCATACCCTGCCGGACGGCAAGGGCAGCATCAGCTTCGACGGCGTGAAGCGGTACGTCGGTGTGGACATCCACCACAACCCGGGCCAGGTGTCCGCCCTGATCTTCGCCCTGCTGGCCGTGGCAGGACTCATCGTCTCGCTGTACGTCAACCGCCGCCGCGTGTGGGTACGCACCGGGACGCACGCGGACGGCCGGACCATGGTGGAGTACGGCCTCCTGGCGCGCGGTGAGGACCACCGACTGGCCGCCGAGGCGCAGACCATCCGCCAGCTCCTGACTGATGAGTGGCATCTTGCGGCCGACGACGGCGGCGACGCCGCTGACGACCACCCTGCCGGCGCCGCCGATTCCGTCTCCACCCAGCAAACTCCCAGCCGCCAGGGCGATAATGGCGCAGACTCCGTCACCATCCCCACCGGTTCCGCCGGACCCACAAAGGACCAGTAATGCCTTTCGTCATCAACGAGACCATGGGCGCATACAGCGAACTGCTGATGCTGCTCGCCGCCGGTACCTATACCGTGGCCTTCATCGCCTTCGCCTGGGATCTGGCCAAGAGCAGTAAGGTGCTGCGCGCCGTCGACCTCAAGGCAGCGGAGGCTGCAGGGACTGAAACCGGGGCCAGGGTTCCGGTCGCCGCCGGAGTAGGTGCGGCCGCCGGCTCTTCCCTTGACGCTGGTGCGGGAGCGAACCGTGTGGATTCGCACCTGGCCGGGCCAGCCGGACGGGCTGAACGGCCGTCGTCGTCCGCTGCCAAGCAGGCCGGAGCGGGCTCCGCTGCAGGGCAAACCGCCGACGCCGACATGCGCTATGCAGGAGAACGCCGGGTTCCGGCCCGGGTGGCCGTCGCCCTGACCGTTCTCGGTGTCCTGATCCACGGTGCCGGTGTTGTGACCCGTGCCCTGGGTGCCGGCCGCGTGCCGTGGGGCAACATGTACGAGTTCCTCACCACGGGAGCCTTTGTGGCGGTTGCCGTGTTCCTGTTGGTCCTGATCCGCCGCGACCTGCGGTTCCTGGGCACGTTCGTGGTGGGGCTGGCGATCATCATGCTGGTGGCCGCTTCCGTTGCTTACTGGACCCCGGTGGGCCACCTGGTGCCGGCCCTGCAGAGCTACTGGCTGGTCATCCATGTCTCCATCGCCGTGATGTCCTCGGCGCTGTTCACCCTGACCTTTGCCATGTCTGCGCTGCAGCTGGTCCAGTCCCACCGGCAAAGGACCATCGCCGGCGGAGGTGCCGACAAGCTTGGCTTCATGCGCCTGGTGCCATCGGCCCTGAGCCTGGAAAACCTGTCCTACCGGATCAACGCGATCGCCTTCATCGGCTGGACCTTCACCCTCATGTTCGGCGCCATCTGGGCCGAGAAAGCCTGGGGCCGTTTCTGGGGCTGGGACACCAAGGAAGTATGGACGTTCGTGATCTGGGTGGTCTACGCCGGCTACCTCCACGCCCGTGCCACCCGCGGCTGGACCGGGACCCGGGCTGCCTGGCTGTCGATTGTCGGGTACCTCTGTGTCGTCTTCAACTTCACGATCGTTAACCAGTTCTTCAACGGCCTGCACTCCTACTCGGGCCTCTGAGCAGGGGTTTCTTGCGGCGCCCCCGGATGCTGGCGGGGTAATTCGCCAATCGGTGTACAAATGAGGGTGTCGCCCGGCAGACGGTGATGCTACCTTGGTTGAAGCTCGTCCGTGATGAAGCTCGCGGACCGGCCAGTTGCGTTCTTCTGAGGTACCCATGAGCTACGTTCTCGCCATTGATGTCGGGACCAGTTTCACTGCCGCCGCCATTGCCAAGAATGAAAAGGGCATTCAGGCAGTTCCGGAGAGCCTGCCCTTGGGGCTCCGCGGTACATCGGTCCCGTCCGTGGTGTACTACCCCGAAGAGGGCCCCATCCTGGTGGGGGAAGCTGCAGAACGCCGCGGTTTGGACGATCCCGGCCGGGTGGTGCGTGAGTTCAAGCGCCGTATCGGTGACAGCGTCCCCCTGGCAGTGGGCGCACTCTCACTTCAGGCTGAAGACATCTTCGCCACCATGGCCCAGTGGGTTGTGGACCGGGCCGGAGAACGCGAGGGCGCCCCGCCGTCGGAAATCATCATCTCGCACCCTGCAGCCTGGGGCGGACACCGGACCTCGGCGGTCCTGGCATCACTCGCTGCCAAGGGACTGCACAACGTCACGCTTATCAGCGAACCGGAAGCGGCGGCACTGCACTATGCCTCCCAGGTGCGGGTGGAGGACGGCAGCACCATCGCCGTTTACGATCTTGGCGGGGGAACCTTTGACACGGCAATCCTGCGGAAGGACGGCGACGGCCGCTTCGAATTCCTGGGCAGCCCGGAAGGCATCGAAGGGCTTGGCGGCGCCGACTTCGACGCCGAGGTGTTCCGCCACGTCGCAGCACACACAGGCGAAGCATTGGCAGCCCTTGACCCGGAAGATCCTGGCGCCCTGGCCGCGCTGTCCCGGCTTAAGCGTGAATGCGTGGAGGCCAAGGAAGCGCTCTCGGCCGATAGCGAGGCGAGCATTTCGGTGTTCCTGCCCGGCGCCCAGCAGCAGGTGCGGCTGGTCCGGTCCGAGTTTGAGGCGATGATCGATGAGCCTATCCGCGAAACCGTGGAGGCCCTTGAACGGTCCTTGGAACAACTTGGCCTGGAACCGGCTGATCTGACCGCGGTGCTCCTGATAGGTGGTTCGTCAAGGATTCCTTTGGTGGCCCAGCTGATCTCGGAACAGCTGGACCGGCCCATCGCCGTGGACGCCGATCCTAAATCTTCCATCTGCCTCGGCGCGGCGGGGGCCGCGCGCCGGGCCGCTGTGGCCGCTGTCGCCGCTGCGCCAGCCGTGGCAGAACCCACTGAGACTGCTGAAGGGGTCCCTGAAATCCCCGCACCGGCAGATGTAGCTGTTGAGCCGCACGGCCATGACCGCCGTGCCAGCTGGTCCCGGAAATCCGTGTCAGCTTTTGGCTCCTCGACTGGCACCGCCGCCGCCGCTGGCGACGGTGGCGACGGTGCCAGGGGCGTTGCCGCGAGCCATGGACATGCCGGCGGTCGCGCCCATGCGACGAAGGGCGGAGCACATGCCCCGCGGCCGGCCATACGGCTGACGGCAGTGGCCGCCGGCGCAGCCCTGTTCACCATCCTGACCGCCACCGCGGCGGGGAGCCCGGAGAGCCTGGGAAACCTCACCGCGATGTTCGCTCCGCCAGCCCCGGCTGAGGCCGCTCCGGGCGGCGGTGGTTCGACGCAGGCTCCCGCCGCCCCGGGTGAGGCACAGGAGCCCGTGATAGGCATTGAGGCAAGCGCGAAGCCGGCGGATAGTCCTTCCAGTTCCGCCGGGCTCGACGCAGCGGCCTCTCCCACCAGCACACCCTCCCCCTCCTCTTCCTCCCCAACGCCCGCCGGAACGCCAGCCGGTCCAGCGGCAGGGTCCAGTGCAGCAGGGCCTGCGCCAGACGGAACGGGGTCATCGAGCGCTCCGACCGAGGTGGCCGCCCCGGGAACGCCCCCGCCGACGACTGCGACCGTTCCGCCGGTGGAGACTCAGCCACCGGTGACTGTCCCGCCGCCGACGACGACGGTTCCGACTCCGGACCCGACGCCGCCACCAACAACAGCGGACCCGACACCTGACCAGACGCCGTCACCAACAGCAACGGATACGACGCCCACACCGAGCCTCGAGCCGGTGCCAACCCCGCCGGCACCGGAACCCACGGCAACGGAAACCACCGGCCCGGCCCCGCAGACCACGCTGGCAACGGCCAGCGCTGATCCGTCCACAGTTCCGGCGGGGTGACGCATGGTACCCCGCCAAACCCCGTCGGCACAGGACTCGACACCGCCCGCTAACCCCCAGCGTGTGGCCGACCAACTCCACGCGGAAAACGCCGTCGTCAGGGAACTCCTGCTGGCATTGGCGGTGGGATTCACTCTCCCTGGACCGCTGCCGCAGGAGCTTGAGCGCAGGATTGCCGACGGTCAGGTGGAGAGCCTCGAAGCCTTGGTGGCCCGGGCCGAAGCGTCCGGGCTTCTCAACGCCGACGGCACGGTGGTAGGGACTGCACAACATGCCCTTCTGACGTCTACGCCCACTCCACGGGTGCATGCACTGCAGCGCGAAATCGTGGGCCGCTTCGCTGCGGACGGACGACCCCTCGGCGAATTTGCCCGCGAGCTGGCGCGGAGCGGGTTGGCGGACCGCCGGGTTGCCGCCGAGCTGGAAAAAGCCGGAGACAGGGCTTTGGAGCACAATCCCGGCCTGGCCTCCCAGCTGTACGACGAGGCCCTGCTCGCGGGCGCCGATGAGCTGGGCACTGCTGCCCGCCGCGCCCAGGCAGCTTCGGCCACGGGGGACTTGGATACCGCCGGACGAATCATCGATGGGCTCCTCATGAGCCCTGATCCTCCTGATCTCCGCCTCGGAGTGGACGTGGCAGCCGCTGTCTGGGCGCAGCGGGGGATGCTGGCACGCGGCGCCGACGTCTACACCTGGTTGGGCCCGGCAAGGGTAGGACCGTCCGGCCCGGCCGCCGCGGTGGCGATGATCGGCTGCGGAAACCGTTCGGGTGCGGATGCAATGTTCCCGCCTGGCTCTGCGGCGGAATCGCCCACACTCCTGGCCGTGGCGCAAGCGCAGACAGCCCATGGCCTCGTGGAATCGTTGTCCGGGGATCCGCATCAAGGACTTCCCACTCTGATCCACGCGTCGGACATGCTGAACGCGTCGGGAGCAGCACTGCCAGTTCCGGAGACCCCCGGTGCCTTGGCGGCGCTTGTGGCCCTGCACAGCGGCGAACCGCACCTCGCGGAAACCATTGCGCGCTCCGCCGCTGCGGCGGGACAGGGAGGCGATTCCGCCAAACCCCGGCTCTTCCTGCTCCAGGCGTGGTCTGCCATGCAACAGGACAACCCCGACGAAGCCAGGCTGGCCATCAACGAGGCCTCCAAGGCCAACCACTGGCCGCTGGTGCCCCGTGACGAGTTCCTCTGCGCAGCCTTGGAAGTGGGCCTGGCCCGCAGGAGCGGCGAAGTCCACGACCTTGTGCTGGCCTGGGAACGCGCCCGCGAGGCCATGCTGCACACCACGGTGGACCTGTACAGCCTCCTCCCCTGGGGGGAACTGATGATCACCGCTTCCCGGCTCAGGGAAACCAGGCGCGTCTCGCACTACCTTGACGAAGCGTGGAAGCTTTTGCGGGACCTGGGGGAGCCGCCACTATGGGCCCTGCCCCTGCACTGGGCTGCCGTCCAGGCAGCACTGCTGAATGAGAGCCCCAGCGATCTGGCCCCCCATGCCTCAGCGCTCGCCCGCGCGGCAGACCATAGTCACCTTGCCTTGCGGCTTGCTGCTGCGGGCAAAGCGTGGGTATCGGTCCTTGCCGGAAGGTTCCAGGCTGCGGACGTGGAGGCTGCCGCCCGGGGGCTGAACGCCGTCGGAATGCCCTGGGAAGGGGCAAGACTGGCCGGCCATGCTGCCGCCCGGGCAGATGAGCGCAAGGACATGGTGCGCCTCCTGTCCTGTGCCCGGGACCTCCATCCGCAGGGAAACTCTTCCGGGCCGAGCCCAAACGCGCAACCGGAGGTCCGGAGCGGACCTCACGCGGACCAGGTCAACGGCAACGGCCAGCCGGACGCTTCGATCCTGAGCGAACGCGAAAAAGAAGTGGCACGGCTGGTGCTGGAGGGAAAGACCTACCGGGAAATCGGGGAAACGATCTATATTTCCCCGCGGACCGCCGAGCATCACATCGCCCGGATGCGCCGCCGCCTGGGCGCAGAAAACCGTTCGGACCTCCTGGTCAGGCTGAGGCTCGCCCTGGGACCCGAAAACCCCCCACCCGAATAATCCCCTAATACCCCTAACGGCCCGGGAGGCGGACCCCCGGCAGGGGCTCCGCCGGTAGGGGGAAACGACCCGATGCCCGGTGCAGGGACGGGACCTTACGTTTGATTCAAGCCCGGCAGTGAGGCCGGGCGACCCCACGACTCAGAAGATTTGAGGACCCTCAAATGCCTACACTCGCAAACGATCTAGTCCAGTTCCTGATGAGCCTTTTCGGAAACCAGGAGGCAGCGCAGGAGTTCCTTGATGATCCTGAGCGCGCGTTGGACGACGCCGGCCTCAGCGGCGTCTGCTCCGCGGATGTTGACGCGGCACTGCCGGTCATTCTGGACTTCGCTCCCATCACCGTTAACGCGTCATCCTTCGACCGCTCCTACAACACCGGCGGTAACGGTGCTGCAACCGGCGGCGGCGCAGTGGCTGTCACGCCTCCTCCGTCCCACGGCGGCCACGACCATGGCGACGAGGACCTTGGCGACCACTGGGATCACGCCCACGCTGTCCAGCAGCTGCACAACGTAGTGAACAACTACTCCTGGACCTCGACGGTGGACGACCGCGACACCATCACCGACCAGTCCGTCAACCAGAACATCTGGGCCGACGGCGACGTCACCCAGTACTTTGACAACCACGCCGTTATCGCGTCTGGCGACCGGGCAGTGGCAGCCGGCGATGATGTGGACATGAAGGACTCCAACAACATCAGGGACTCCTACAACACGGATAACTCCAACGACAGCTCGACGGACAACTCCGTCAACGCCGGCCGTGACGCCAGCGTCGGCAACACCGATACGGACATTGACGACTCCTTCAACACCGATCTGGACCTCGATGTCAGCGACTCGTACAACGACAACTCCGATAACTCTGATAACTCGGACAACTCGGATAACTCCGACAACCGCGTTGACAACTCGGACAACTCTGACAACTCGGATCACTCCATTGATGTTCAGGACGTCGGCAACACGGAGAACAACCTGGACAACGTTGGCAACACCACCACCGACAATTCGCTGGCCATTGCGGACTCCTTCCAGGACAACTCGGACAACTCGCTCGCGGTGACCGATTCGTTCCAGGACAACTCCGAAAACTCGCTCGCGGTGACCGATTCGTTCCAGGACAACTCGGACAACTCGCTCGCGGTGACGGATTCGTTCCAGGACAACTCCGAGATCGAAAACACGGTGGCACTGGCCGGGGACGACGCAACTGCAGTCTCCTAGCCAAGTCCGCGGTATCCAGGCAGTGCCCGGCAGGAGAGCACAATCTCCTGCCGGGCTCTTCCCGGCTTACCCGAATGGCCAATTTTCGACCTGACGCAAAGGACTGGCTGTGGTTCAAGCGCAACGACCGGAGGATTCAGCAATGACGGTAGACCCCTCAGGACCCGTGAGGCAGGCGGCGCCCGCGACGCCGGCCCAACTGGTCAAACTTGTTGAGCAGGCCATCCAAATCGTCAGCGAGGGTGAGCGCGCCGATTTGCGCAAACGCCTGGACCAGACCCTTCGCAGGCTGAACGATCCCAGCATCCGCGTGATCGTGGTGGGCGAATTCAAGCAAGGGAAAAGCAAGCTCATCAACGCCCTGGTCAACGCGCCTGTGTGCCCGGTCGACGACGACATCGCCACCTCGGTGCCTACCGTCGTCCGGCAGGGCGATCCGGCGTCGGCATCTGTCCTGGTGCCGCGCGCGGACGCGGACCCCGGTGATGAAGAAGCCCTCGAGCGCCTGCCCATCAATATCGGTGACCTGGCAGCGTACGTTTCCGAGCGCGGAAATCCAGGCAATGCCAAGAAACTGGTGGCCGCCGAGGTGTTCCTGCCCCGCAAGGTGCTGGCCGGGGGCCTGACACTTGTCGACTCACCCGGAGTCGGCGGCCTGGGGTCAACCCACACGCTCACCACTCTGACGGCCTTGCCCACGGCAGATGCCATGCTCCTCGTTTCCGATGCGTCCCAGGAATACACCGAGCCCGAAATCCGGTTCCTCCGGCAGGCCATGCGCATCACTCCAAGCGTTGTGGGTGTGTTGTCCAAGACGGATTTATACCCGGACTGGCGCCGGGTTGCCGAGCTTGACGGCGGACACCTCGCCCAGGTGTCGCCGGAGATCCCGCTGTTTCCGGTGTCTTCGGATCTCCGGCTCGAAGCCGCGCGGCAGCAGGACGCGGAGCTGAACGACGAATCGGGCTTCCCCGGCCTGGTCGGCCATCTGCGGACAGAAATTGTGGGCAAGGCCGAACGGATCCAGCGGCGCTCGGTGAGTCAGGACCTGCTGTCCGTCGCGGACAACCTTCGTCTTTCCCTGCAGTCGGAACTGGCTGCGCTGGAGGACCCGCAAGGGACACCAGCCATGATCGCCGGCCTGGAAGCGGCCAAACTTGAGGCGGACGACCTCCGCAAGAGGTCCGCCCGCTGGCAGATCACACTCAATGACGGCATCGGTGACCTGATTGCGGACATGGAGTACGACCTGCGGGACCGGCTGCGGCGGATCCAGCGCGAGGCTGAGACGGCCATCGATCTGGGCGATCCGGGACCGACATGGGCCGAGTTCACAAAATGGCTCGAAGAGTGCGCCGCTTCCGCCATTTCAGATACCTTTGTCTGGACAAGTGAGCGGGCGCAGTGGCTTTCAACCCAGGTTGCGGAGCACTTCTCCGAGGATGAAGTGGCGCTTCCTGTGTTGCGCGTCTCCGACACCGGGGACGCCCTGGATCCTGTGGATGACATGCCCGAGTTGGATGACGGGCGCATCAACCCGATGCAGAAAGTCCTCATCGGCATGCGGGGCTCCTACGGAGGCGTCCTGATGTTCGGCCTCCTGACGGGCCTCTTCGGATTGGCCCTGATCAATCCGCTGTCCGTCGGCGCCGGTCTCCTCTTGGGCCGCAAGGCATACCGGGAGGACAAGGACGCTAGGCTCAAGCGCCGTCAGTCAGAAGCCAAAGCGCTGGTCCGCCGCCAGTTGGACGATGTGGTCTTCCAGGTGGGCAAGCAGCTCAAGGACAGGCTCCGGCTGGTCCAGCGCACCACCCGTGACCACTTCACCGAAATTGCCCAGGAGCACCACCGCTCGCTTTCGGACTCCGTGGCAGCCGCGCAGAAAGCAGCCACCACCTACACGCTCGAAAAGGACATGCGCATCCGGGACATCAAAGCAGAGCTCAAACGCGTGGACGCCCTGCAACAAGCGGCCAGGGGGTTGGTGGAGAAGGAACCGGCGCCGGTAAGAAGTGCCCACGGGCCCGCAACCACGCCCCAGCGGGCACCGGCGGTGGTGGCGGCCGGATGAAGGCGCCAACCGTATCTGGCGCAGCGAAACTGATTCAGGAGGCACTCGCCGCCTACAGCGATGACCCCGCTGCCGTCGCAGCTTTGAAGGGATATGCCGCCAGACTGGCCGAACCGTTGCGGATTGCCGTGGCGGGAATGGTCAAGGCGGGAAAATCGACCCTGCTCAATGCCATCATCGGGGAAGAGATTGCGCCCACCGACACCGGCGAGTGCACCCGCGTTGTCACGTGGTACCGGTTCGCCCACTCGCCCCGCATCACGCTGTACCCCGTCGCAGGGGAACCGCGGCTGCTTCCCCTCAAGCGGGTCAAGGGCAGGCTCGTTTTTGATTTGGGCGCGGACCGGTCGGTGGATGTGGATCGACTCGTGGTGGAGTGGCCGTCGGAAAGCCTGCGGAACGTCACCCTCATTGATACTCCGGGAATCGCCTCGCTGTCCGAGGATGTCTCTGCCCGGTCCATCAGTTTCCTCACGCCGGCTGACTCTCCCTCCGAAGCCGACGCCATTGTCTACCTGATGCGGCACATGCATGGCGCCGATCTCAGGTTCTTGGAGTCCTTCAAGGACACCGAGGCGGGCCGCTCCGGCACCGTGAATGCCGTGGCCGTCCTGTCGCGTGCCGATGAGATAGGAGCGGGACGGATCGATTCAATGCTCTCCGCGGGAGACATTGCCGAGAGGTATCGTCGGGACCCCAGCCTGCGCAAGCTGGCATTGGGGGTGGTCCCGGTGGCCGGTCTGTTAGCCCAGAGTGCCCGGAGCATGCGCCAGTCAGACTACGAGTCGCTGGCCCTCCTCGCCGCAATGGAGCGGGCAGACCGGGAACGGCTGATGCTTTCCGCGGACAGGTTCCTGCGCTCCAGTGATCCGGAAGGGCTTACCGCAGAGGCGAGGGAGCAGCTGCTGGAGCGGTTCGGTCTGTTCGGGATCCGGCTGGGCGTCGTCCTGTTCCGGGCCGGCTTCACGGACCCCACACCGCTGGCCCACGAGCTTGCCCGGCGGAGCGGACTGGACCCGCTGCTGTCCATGCTGGCAGGCCAGTTCCATTCCCGAGCCGACGCACTGAAGGCGCGGACCGCCCTGGTGGGTGTGGAAACCCTGCTCCGAAACTCCCCGCGCGACGGAACAGGGCATCTGGCCGCATCACTGGAGCGCCTCCAGATCAATGCCCACGAGTTCCGCGAGTTACGCCTCCTGGCAACCCTGCGCACCACCGGCTTCACGCTCCGGCACGAACTGGCGGCCGAAGCAGAACGGCTCGTCGGGGGTGACGGGGTGGCAGCCCACGTCCGGCTGGGCCTGCCGCTTGAAGCCTCCCCGGAGGACATCAGTGCGGCGGCCCACCAAGTACTGCACCGCTGGCGGCTGGTAGCGGAAAATCCCCTGACGGACCGATCAGCACTCGAGGTCTGCCGCGTAGTGGTGCGCAGCTGTGAAGGCGTCCTGGCAGAGTCAGCCGGCCTGCACCTGCACCGGCAACCCGCTTGAACGGCGGTCCGCTACGGACGTTGACGTTTCGACTTGAACCACCCGCGGGCTGAAGGCATGAACAGCGCCAGCAGACCGGCGAAGCCAAAAAGCACCTGGGCGCCCCACAGGAGCACAACGTAAGTCCCGGCGTCGCCCTCCGGAACAAGGAACGCGGTCACCACCGCCATCACCACCACCTGAGCCGCCAGCAGGGGGATCAGCACCCAGCGGGCCCAGCCCCGGCGTCCGGAGAAAGCAGCCAGGAACGCCGCCTGGAGCAGGATCAGCAGAAGCAGGGCACCGAGACTGCCCCAGAAAACTATGCCCGTGGAGGTGCTGATGGCGTTGGCATCACCGCCGGGCGCCATCTTGTCCACCACGGCCCGGAGCCGCTCCAGGTGGGAGGTGCGGGTCAGGAAGGAGCCGATAAGGACGGCCAGCCCGGCCACCAGGCTGAGCAGCCAGAGGCCCCGTGCCACGCTGATGCTGCGCGGCGTTGGCGGAATAACAATGATCGGCGCCGGTGCGGCGTAGGACAGGCCGGGCCGCGGCGGGGGAGGAGGGGACGTGGCGGCCCCGGCGGGCGCAACTGGCAGTTGGTGTTCTCCGTCGGGGTGCTGGGGCATGGGTCCTACTTCACGTCGCCGGTGTCATGGGTGTCGGCGTCTCCCGTGCCCTCGGGTCCGGTGCCGGCAGGACCGGCGTCGCCCTTTGACTCCAGCTCATCCTTGAGCTTTTTGAGGCGGGCGGCTTCGGCCTGGTTACGGCGGCGCATCTCCAGGTTCCGGAGGAAATCGGGATCATCATCCGGAGCGGTGGGGCCACTGTACTGCTGGCGTACCGGAGCCGTGTCCCGGGGACGGCCGATCAGCAGCCACAGGATGGCGCCGATCACCGGCAGGACAATCATCACAATGATCCAGGCGGGCTTGGAGATGCCCCGGGTCAGGCGGGCATCAGTGCGGATCACGTCCACCAGTCCATACACAAAGATGACGAGTACTGCGACGGCCAGAACCACACGGAAGAGCATGCCATTAAGTCTATCGTCCGCAGGCGGCTGGCGTTCAGGCAGGGCGGCTAAACTTGGATGGTGGCTTTCTTGAAATACTCCCTGATCCGGCTGGCGCTGTTTGCGCCGCTCTTTGTGTTGTTTATGTTCCTGCAGCTGGGGGCGGTGCTGTCAGTGATTTGTGCGGGGCTGATTGCCTTTGCTATCAGCTACCTGTTCTTCCAGAAGCAGCGCGACGACGCTACCGCTTCCTTGCACCACCGGTTCTCCGGGAAGGCCAAGCCGTTGCGCGGCGCCGCCGAAGTTGATGACGCGCACGCGGAGGACAGCCTCCTGGACGCGAACCCGGATGTCACCATCCGCACCAGCACCCCCAAGACTCCCGACGCCTAAAACCCGTGGCTGAGTACCAGTCCCAGTGAGAACAGCAGGCTGTAGCCAAGATTGATCAGGCCGGTCTGCTTGAGCACCGGGATCAGGCTCTTGCGTTTGCGGCCATTGATCATCAGCCAGGCCGGCATCAGGCAGGCCGGGATGAGGAGCAGCACGATCAGGATCCATGGCCGTCCGGGCGCCAGGATCACCACCAGCAGGATGGCCACGGCCAGCATCAGCACGTAGCTTTCGCGGGCGTGCTTGTCACCGAGCCGCACTGCGAGGGTCTTCTTGCCGGCCTGGATATCCGTGGGGATGTCGCGGACGTTGTTGGCCATCAGCAGGGCGCAGGCGATCAGGCCAGTGCCGATCGCGCCGATAACGGCCGGAAGGCTGATCTGGCCGGCCTGCGTATAGGTGGTGCCGAGCGTTGCCACCAGGCCGAAGAAGACAAAGACAAAAACGTCGCCCAGGCCCATGTAGCCGTAGGGGTTTTTTCCGCCCGTGTAGCCCCACGCTGCCATCACGCAGCCGATTCCCACCAGGATCAGCCACCAGCTCTGGGTGATCACCACCAAGGCCAGGCCGAAGATCATGGCCAGGGCGAACGTTCCGAACGCCGCGTACTTGACGTGCTCCGGCCGGGCGGCGCCGGAACCCACCAGCCGCAGCGGACCCACGCGGTCCTCGTCGGTGCCGCGGACGCCGTCGGAATAGTCGTTGGCGTAGTTCACGCCGATCTGCAGGAGCAGCGCCACCAGGGCGGCCAGCACGGCGTTGACAGGGCGGAACGAATCCAGCTCGTAGGCTGCTGCAGTGCCGATCAGCACGGGGGCGATGGCGGCCGGCAGGGTGCGCAGGCGGGCGCCTTGGATCCATTGTGCGGCTGTGGCCACGGTGAGTACCTCGTGTTGGGTTGGGGAGAACGGTGAAACGGTGTGTGCCGGCCGCGGGGGCAGCCGGTGCAGCTCTACTCTACTTTCCCTGATGCAGGGCGTTGAGCCGCTCGATCATGGCCAGGCGGTCCGGCTTGCCGTTGGGGAGCATGAGCAGCTCCGGTGCGGCCAGCACGGTTTTCGGTGCCAGCAGGCCCAGCCGCTGGTGCCAGTCCTGTTCAAGCACGACGGCGTGATCCCCGGTGGGGGAGCCGCCGTCGGCGCCCGCAATACTGGTGTGCGCTGCACTGGCGACTGCGATACCGGCCACCGCGCCGGGCGTGGCGCTGCCGCCGGCCAGCGCGACGTAGGCGGCCACAGCCTGGCCCCACTCCGCGGACGGAACACCGGCCACAAAAGCCGCTGCGACGCCGTCGGACTTTTCCAGCTCTTCCTGCACATGGGCGGCGGAGACCTTGACGCCGCCGGTGATGATGACGTCATCAGCGCGGCCCAGCACGGTGAGCCGGCCGTCCGCGCCGAGGGTGCCAAGGTCGTTGGTGCGGTACCAGCGGACGCCGTCTTCCTCGAAGAACGTGTCCGTGCTCTCGGGCGCGTCGAGGTAGCCGGCGGCGATGGTGTCGCCGCCCAGCAGGACGCGCCCGTCCTCCGCTAGCCGCACCTCGACACCGGTGAGCGGCACGCCGTCGTACACGCAGCCGCCGCAGGTTTCCGCGGAGCCGTAGGTGGTGGTGACCCGGAGGCCGGCCTCGCGGGCAGCCTCGAGCAGTGCGGCCGACGCCGGTGCGCCGCCCAGCAGGATGCCATCGAAACGGCGCAGCACGGCAAGGGTTTCCGGTGACGGCGAATCCAGGAGCCGCTGCAGCTGGGTGGGCACCAGGGACGTGAAACGGATCTTATCGGTCAGTTCCAGCGCACCTGCCGTGAACGCAGCGGGCGTGAAACCGCCGGACATGTCCATGACCCATGGCCGGGTCCCGGCGAACAGTGAGCGCACCAGGACCTGCACGCCGGCCACGAACTGCACCGGCAGCGCCAGGAGCCACTGCCCCTCACCTTGGAGGGCCAGCGCGGTGGCCATGGAGGAGGCCGCCAGGGCCTCGACGGTCAGGACCGTGGCCTTGGGTGCGCCGGTTGAGCCCGATGTCCGGACCACCGCCACGGCGTCATCGCAGCCGGGGGTCTCCGTGTGACCCACCACGAGCTCGCCGTCCGGGTTCACGGAAAGTTCGACGGCGGGTCCCTCACCGCGGAGGGCGGCGGCCAGCGCGGTGAGCGCCGGTTCGATGTCCAGGGGCCCGATGTTCTGGCGTCCGATGTTCATGTGCCGTCCTGCCTTAGAAGTAGTGCGGGAAGCGGGACCAGTCCGGGTCGCGTTTTTCGAGGAAGGCTTCCTTCCCCTCCACGGCTTCGTCCGTCATGTACGCGAGGCGGGTGGCTTCGCCGGCGAAGACCTGCTGGCCGGCCAGGCCGTCGTCGGCGAGGTTGAACGCGAATTTCAGCATGCGGATGGCCTGGGGTGACTGGCGGGCGATGTCCGCGGCGTATTCCAGGGCCACTTCCTCGAGGCGCTCGTGGTCCACGGCCTCGTTCACGGCGCCCATGCGGACCATGTCATCCGCGGAGTACTCACGGGCGAGGAAGAAGATTTCCCGGGCGGCCTTCTGACCGATCTGGCGGGCCAGCAGCGCGGAGCCGTAGCCGGCGTCGAAGCTTCCCACGGTGGCGTCAGTCTGTTTGAACTTGGCGTGCTGGCGGGAGGCGATGGTGAGGTCGGAGACGACGTGCAGGGAGTGCCCGCCGCCGGCTGCCCAGCCGTTGACGACGGCGATGACCACCTTGGGCATGGTGCGCATGAGCCGCTGGACTTCCAGGATGTGGAGGCGGCCGGCGCGGGCGGGGTCGATGGTTTCCTGGGTCTCGCCGTCGGCATAGCGGTAGCCGTCACGGCCGCGGATCCGCTGGTCACCGCCGGAGCAGAAGGAGTGGCCGCCGTCCTTGGGGGAGGGGCCGTTGCCGGTGAGCAGGACGGTGGCGACATCCGGCGTCATACGGGCGTGGTCCATGGCCCGGTACAACTCGTCCACGGTGCCGGGGCGGAAGGCGTTCCGGACTTCGGGACGGTTGAACGCGATCCGGACGGTGGGCAGGTCCCTTGCCTCGGTGCCGTCGGCGGAGCGTTCCACCTGGCGGTGATAGGTCATGTCCTGGAAGTCATCGAAGCCGGACACGGTGCGCCAGCGGGTGGGGTCAAAGACGTCGGACACCTTGGCGGGAATTTGGTTGCTCACCGGACAAGTCTAGTAATCGGGTCAGCTGATGCAGAACTCGTTGCCTTCCGGATCGGCCATGGTGTGCCATCCGTGCGGGCCTTCGTTGGCGGACCAGAGGAAGGTGGCCCCGCGGGCTTCCAGCTGCTCCCGGACTTCTTCCTTGTCCCGGCCGTCCAGGCGGACGTCCCAATGGACGCGGTTCTTGACGGTTTTTCCTTCCGGGACCGCCTGGAACAGGACCCGGTGGGCAGGTGCCTTTGCTTCGAGTTCCTCCGGTGGCCGGATGGCCTGTCCTGTCCGCCACACCAGTTTGCCGTGGTGGGTGAGGGTTTCCTCTTCCGTGGCGTACCCCTGGCTGATCATGGAGCGGATGAAGGCCTCATCCTGCGGCTCCACGGCCCAGTCCAGGGTTTCCGCCCACCAGTCGGCAAGCTCGTGCGGGTTTTTGCTGTCCACCACCATCTGGATCTTCAGTCCCATCCCACCAACCTACGCGCGGCAACGGGCCGGGGGATAGGGGACGGTGCCCCCTCACTGCGAAGTGACCCCGCGTTGGTGGGTTTAGGGCTGGGCCTGCTGGAGCTGCTCGAAGAGTTCCGGCGGGATGGCGTAGATGAAAATGACTGCGAGCAGGTTCTTCGCCGCATGCACAAAGTAGGAGAACATCAGGTTTTTTCCGGTCCACACATACACAAACACCAGGGTGGCGCCCATGGCCAGGTAGGGCAGCAGCGCAGGTAAGGTGATCGCTTCCTGGCCCACAATGTGGAGGGCGGCGAACAGCACCACGGACAGGGCGCAGCACAGCCAGATGTTGAGCCGGCGGCTGAGCTTGCCGATCAGCAGGTGCCGGAAGATGTACTCCTCCACGAACGGGCCCACGATTACCACCACGGGCACCATCAGCCAGGCGGGGACCTGTTGCATCAGTTCCTGCAGTCCGGCCTGGTTTGCGGAGGTCTGCACCCCGCCGGCCGCCGACACCACGAGCGCGGTGAGAATCATCATGGCTATGACCGCTGCGGGAACCATCATGAGGGTGAACCAAGGCCGGGTGGCCAGCACCCGCAGGTCCCGGCTGATCACGCGGCGGGCGGCAATCACCGCCAGGATCCCGACGGAACCATAGAAGAGCAGGTTCACTCCGTAGGACGCAGCGGCGGGGCTGGGTGCCAGTTGCCGCAGGAGCGGGGCGAGCAGTTCACCCGCGACGGCGAACAGTCCGGCCACGGCCACGTACAGGCCGACGGTGCCGAAATCCAGCGGGGAAAACCGGTACAGCTCAGGCTGCGGAGCGGGTGGTCGCCGGTGCGTGGTTGTCATGCATTCAGCCTAACTTCCGCCCCGTTGCTCCATCACTTTTGGTCGCCATTTAGGGGGCCTACGGACCAGGGAGCGGTAGAGCAACGGGGGTGTCAGGTTTGGCCCGCGATGGTGAGGGCAATAAGGACGCAGTTCAGGACAACGATCAGCGCCGCGCTGGTCCAGCCCGCGATCTTCAGCGGCATGGAGTCCGTGTGGATGCCCATCACGTCGCGTTTCCCGGTGAGCCGGATCAGGGGGATCAGGGCGAAGGGAATACCGAAGCTGAGCAGGACCTGGCTCAGGACCAAGGCCAGAGTCGGCTCGATCCCGGCCCCGAGGACCACCAGTGCGGGGATCAGGGTGATCACACGGCGGGTCAGCAGCGGCACGCGGACCCGCAGCAGGCCGCCCATGATGGTGGCACCTGCGTAGCAGCCGACCGATGTTGAGGCCAGGCCGGATGCCAGCAGCCCGACAGCGAACACCACACCAATGACCGGACCCAGGGCTGAGCTGACGGCGGCGTGAGCACCGGCAATGGTATCCGTCCCTTCAATGCCTCGAAGGCTGGACGCGGCCAGCAGGAGCATCGCGATATTGACTACCCCGGCGAGCATCAGGGCCCCGGCCACGTCGAACCGGGTGGCCCGTATAAGCCGTGTCCGGACCGCGGGATCCTCCGAGAAGCCATGCCTGTCCCGGGCCAGCGCCGAATGCAGATAGATGGCGTGCGGCATCACTGTTGCCCCGAGCATGCTGGCCGCAAGGAGAACCGTATCCGTTCCCTCAAAGCGGGGGATCAGGCCATTCAAGGCACTTCCGGCGTCCGGGGGATTCACGAAGAGCCCCGAAACGAAACCCACCGCGATCACGCCCAGAAGGATCAGGATCGCGTACTCGAAAGACTGCTGACCGCGGGAGGACTGCAGCGCGAGCAGCAGCATCGACGCAAGGCCGATGATGAGGCCGCCGGCCAACAGCGGCAGCCCGAAGAGCAGGTTCAGTGCCACCGCACCGCCGATGACTTCGGCCATGTCGGTCGCCCCGGCCACAACTTCAGCCTGGGCCCAGTACAACCGCCGGCGGCCCTTGCCCAGGCGCCTGCCCATAATTTCGGGAAGGCTCATACCCGTTGCCAGGCCCAGCTTCGCCGACTGATACTGCACCAGAACGGCCATGGCGTTCGCTGCCACCAAGACCCAGACCAGCAGGTACCCGTAGCTGGCGCCCGCAGTCAGGTTGGCGGCAACGTTTCCGGGATCCACATAGGCAATGGCAGCAACAAATGCCGGTCCCATCAGCAGCAGACGCGACCATCGCCGCCCCGCCGCGGGGCGTGCCTGAACTGTGGGAATGGCCATCCTGGTCCTCGTCATTGGGGGCGAACTAATATCACCAAGATAGCGTAATTTAGGCACACCGAAAACATTTATTTCGGAGGTCCATATTGACCTGCGTGCCCGTCCAAGGCAGGCTGGACCGATGAAGTCCTAACACCAGCCCGGCCACACCGGACGGCGCCCCCCGAATCCACGGCCGCCGTCGAGCCTCATCTGCACCTCACTGACCTCCGGCGGTCACACTGCGGAAAATCACAAGGACTTCTTTTGACTGAACACCTCAACCTTTCGGGCGTCTCCCATGGCTACGGCGACCGGCTCCTGCTTGACGGCATCAGCCTGGTAATCACCGCGGGGGAGCACGTGGCAATCGTTGGTGAGAACGGCGCCGGCAAGTCCACGCTGCTCCGGATCCTGGCCGGCCTCGAGGCTCCCGACGAAGGCGCCGCGAGCATTCACGGCCGGGTGGGCTACCTTGCCCAGACCCACGGCCTGCCGGAATCCTTCACCGTGGGTGCCGCCATCGACGCTTCCCTGGCTTCGCTGCGGGCGCTCGAGGCGGAGCTGGACCGGCTGGAGGCAGGCCTGGCCGACGCCGAGGACGAAGAGCTTGAGACCTACGGCCGGCTGCAGACCGAATACCAGCTGCGCGAAGGCTATGCGGCGGAATCCAGGGTGGAGGCTGCGCTGGACCGGCTGGGCCTGGGCGGTCTGGACCGAAACCGGCTCCTGGGCTCGCTGTCCGGCGGTGAACAGGAACGCGTGGCGCTGGCCTGTGTCCTGGCCGACCCTGCGGACATCCTGCTCCTGGACGAACCCACCAACCACCTGGACGCCCGGGGAACGGCGTGGCTGGAGGACCGCCTGGCTGCGCACCGCGGCACCGTGGTGGTGGTGTCCCATGACCGTGTGCTCCTCCGCAGGGTGGCCAGCACCATCATCGAGGTGGATGCTGAGCGCCGTGCCGTGACCCGCTATGGCAACGGCTATGACGGTTACCTCCGCGAGAAGACCGCCGAACGCCAGCGCTGGGTCCAGGAGTACCACGCCTGGATTGGCGCAATGGAGGCCGAACAGCGGCAGGCGGACACCGTGGCCGGGAAAATGGGTTACGCCCGCAAGCGCGACGGCGACAAGATGGGCTTCGATTTCAAAGCCGGCACCTGGCAGAAGGCGGCCACCAGCAAGGTCCGCAACGCCCAGGAGCGGCTCCGCCGGCTGGAAGCGAGCCCGGTTGACCGCCCGCCGGTTCCCTTGCGCCTGAACGCGGACCTGGCCGTGGATCCGGAAGCTGCGCCGACGCCGGCTGGCCTGGTGGAGCCCACGGCGGTGCTCTCGGTCCGCGGCGTGAGCGTCCCCGGGCGCCTGCGCCCCACGGATTTCGAAGCGTGGACCGGTGACAAGATCCTCATCACCGGTCCCAACGGCGCCGGCAAGTCCACGCTGCTTTCCGTGCTGGCCGGCACGCTGGAACCTGCCGCGGGAAGCGTGACCCTTCCAGCGCGCGTCGGCTACCTGCAACAGGAGCTCGAACTGCCGGAACGGCCCTCGCTGCGGCTGCTGCCGGCCTTCGTGGCAGGGCTGGGCGGCAACATCGATGAGCATGCAGAGGCCCTCCTTCGCCTTGGCCTGTTCCGCACCAGCGAGTTCCACGTCCCGGTGGGCAGCCTGTCCGCGGGCCAGCAGCGCAGGCTAGCCCTCGCCCGTTTGCTGCTGGGCGGCTTCAGCACCCTGATCGTGGACGAACCCACCAATCACCTGGCGCCCGTGCTGGTGGAGCAGCTAGAGGAGGCGCTCGCGGACTTCGCCGGGACGCTGGTGATGGTCAGTCACGACCGCGCCCTTCGGGACTGGTTTTCCCGGAACGCGAAGAAGAGCGAAAAATCGCGGACTGACGAGGCCGGGCGCTGGATCCGGTACTCGATGGACCGCGGGGTGCTGGCCCGGGCGTGATGGCTACCGGTCCGAAGGACATCGCAGCTTGTATGCCCCATCGGCAAAAGCTCAGAATATCGTTTCGTGGAAAGCTCTAATTTGCGATTTTAATTTGCGTTAACTGCCGCTGAGTGTTGTCCGCGTCACGAACGCATAACGGCGCCTTGTAATATGGAAAAGCCGCGCGAGCCCTCAATATAGTTGGGACTTTGTGCTGGCCACCCCCCCGACTCCACAAGGAATTGTTGTGCCTCAAAGTACCCCCACAGAACTTCAGAGCCGGACGGCGCCATCCGCCGCCGTCGACTCTTCCCTCAGCGCCGAGGGCTACAAAAAGACCCTGGGCCGCCGCCACGTAACCATGATTGCGATGGGCGGCGCGATCGGCGTCGGGCTCTTCATGGGCGCCGGCGGACGCCTGGCCTCCACCGGCCCCGCGCTGATTTTCTCCTACGCCATTGCCGGCGTTATCGCCTACCTGCTGATGCGTGCGCTCGGCGAGCTGATCATGTACCGCCAGACCTCCGGCTCGTTCGTCAGCTACGCCGGGGAGATGTTCGGCAAAAAAGGCGCCTACCTGTCCGGCTGGATGTACTTCATCAACTGGGCCATGACCGGTATTGCCGAGCTCATCGCGATCGGCCTGTACTTCCAGTTCTTCTTCCCCAATGTCCCCGTTGAGCTGTCCGCCCTCGCCGCGCTGGTGCTGCTGGTGGCCGTGAACCTGCTCAGCGTCAAGGCGTTCGGCGAGTTCGAATTCTGGGCTTCCTGCCTGAAGGTGGCGGCCATCGTCACCTTCCTCGCCGTGGGCACGTTCATGGTGGTCACCAACGCCAAGGTCGGCGACGGGCACGCTTCAGTCAACAACCTCTTCCACGAGGATGGCGGCATGTTCCCCAAGGGCGCGCTGGTGATGATCCTGGTCCTCAACGCCGTCATCTTCGCCTACAATGCGATCGAACTGGTGGGCATCACCGCCGGCGAAATGGAGAATCCGGAACGCGAAGTCCCCAAGGCCATCCGCGCCGTTGTGGTCCGCATCGTGGTGTTCTACGTGGGCTCGGTATCCCTCCTGGCCATGCTCCTGCCCTCGGACCAGTACCACGCCGGCACGTCGCCGTTCGTGACCGTGTTCGGCCAGATGGGCCTGGCCTGGATGGGCGACGTCATGAACATGATCGTCATCACCGCGGCCCTGTCCTCCTGCAACACCGGCCTGTATTCGATCGGCCGGATCTTCCGCACCATGGCCAACAACGGTCATGCCCCGCAGTGGCTCACCAAGATGTCCTCACGCCACGTGCCGTACGCAGCCATCCTGGCCATCGCCGCGGTGTACCTCGTGGGGATCCTGCTGAACATCTGGCTGGGCGGCTCCCACGCGTTCGACCTCGCACTGAACTCGGCATCCATCGGCGTGATCTTCACGTGGGGCTCCATCTTCGCCAGCCAGATCGCGCTGCGCAAAAAGAAGGGCAAAGTTTCGTCGTTGCCCATGCCCGGCTCGCCCTGGACGAGCTGGGCCGGACTCGTGGCATTGCTGGCCATCACCGTGCTGATCGGGTTCGACACCATGACCAGTGAGACCGGCGAAGTCTTCATGCTGGGCCTCTGGACCCTTGCCACCATCCCGTTCTTCGCGCTGGTGCTGTGGCTGGGATGGCAGAAGGTCAAGCACAACGAGCCCAAGAGCGAGCTCTTCAGCTAGTTCCTGGCACCGGACGCTAAGAAGTACGACGTCGGCGGGTCACCCTCTCGGGGGCGGCCCGCCGACGTCGTTAATTCCCATCGACTGCTCCGTAACGGCCGTTTTGAGGCCGCAAAAGGGCGCCTACGCAGCAATCGATGGGAATGCAACTAATCCTTGAGGTAACGGCCGAAGTGGTCCTCGATCCGCTGCCAGGCCTCGGGGGCGGACTGCGGGTCCGGGCCCATGCCCATCACGCGCATCAGCGGCCGGAACAGGGCCGGGCCCTCGTCGGTTTCGTTGAGGAACGAATGGCCGGCGGTGGGAAATTCCTTGACGCTGTTTTCGATCCCCAAGTTATCCAAGGCAGTCTCCAGCTTTTCCGCGGCGCCCTTGAGAGTCTTGTCCTTGCCGCCAAAGTTGGCCACGATGGGGCAGGCGCCGCGGAGGGCTCCCTCCAGGTCGCGGGGCAGGCGGCCGTAGTTGACGGAGGCGGCGTCGAAGCCGTCGCGGGCCACCAGCAGGGCGAAGCCGCCGCCCATGCAGAACCCGATCACGCCGGTCTTACCTGTGGACAGCGGCGAAGTGGCCAGCCAGGTCCGGGCCGTGGCGAGGTCGGTAAATACCCGGCCGGTTCCCGTGGCCATGCTCCGCATGGTGCTGACCAGGCAGCGCCGGGCGCCGCCGTCGCTGAAGAGGTCCACCGCGAGCGTCAGGTAACCGGCCCGCGCCAGCCTGTCCGCATGTGCGCGCATTTGGTCGTTCAGCCCGAACGCTTCGTGGATCATCACGACGGCGGGAAAAGGGCCCGGGCCCGAAGGTGTGGCGAGGTATCCGCCCAGGGAGGGGGAACCTCCGGCAGCGGCGCTCCGGGCGCTGAGGTCGACGTACGTCATGGGCCAAGGGTAGCCGCCGTCACATCGATTGCTCCGTAACCGCCGTTACGGCGCCCCAAAACGGCGGTTACGGAGCAATCGATGGGGGAAAAGGGCAAAAGGATGGCGGTGGATCCCCCATGAGGATCCACCGCCGTCCGGTATTGGAAGTACTAGTCCTTCTTGAAGGTGTCCTTGACGTCTTCGCCGACCTTCTTTGCGTCAGCCTTGACCTGATCGGTCTGGCCTTCGGCCTTCAGACGGTCGTTGTCGGTAGCATTTCCGGCCGCTTCCTTGGCCTTGCCGCCGAGGTTTTCTGCTTCGTTACTGATCTTGTCTCCGAGGCCCATGGCTGGCCGCCTTTCGTTTCGCGTTGATCAAACAATGCGTTTTCACCATAACACAAAGCATGCTTACCATTTCAAGCCCTGGGAAACCTGATGCCCGATGTCCCAGTCCCCGGCTAGGCTCGATGCATGGATCACACAACCACCCTGACCCAGCACATCCATGCCCGTCCGGACAAGGTTTGGACCGTCATTTCGGATATCCCGGGCTCCGCCGGCACACTTTCCGGCATCAACGCCGTGCAGATGCTCACCGAAGGGCCCTACGGCGAGGGGACTCGCTGGAAGGAAACGCGGACCATGATGGGCCGGGCTGAAACGGTGGAGATGTGGGTGTCCAAGGCTGATCCGCCTCGCAGCACCACCGTGAAGGCACAGCAGGGCGGCGCCGATTACACCACCCGCTTCAGCCTTGCCGAGCGCGACGGCGGAACGGACCTTACCCTGACCTTCGGCGCCGACGTAGTGAAGCCCACAGTTCTCAGCAAGGTCACCATGGCGTTGTTCGGCAAGATCGGCATGAGCATCACCCGCAAGGCCCTGGCGAAGGATCTTGCAGAAATCGCGGCCAAAGCGGAATCGCTTTAATGGCGGCCAAGCTGCCCAAGATCGTCGGTCCCCGCCTTACCGAGGTCCGGCTGGAGGACCTGACCGAAGACGCCGCACCAAATTTCCGGCGCGGTGAAAAGTACGACGGCGTCCGGTACAGCCGCGTGGCTGCCGACGGTCTGGAACTGAGCGGCACTGACTTCGCAGAGTGCGATTTCCAGGGCGTCTCGTTCAATGACACCCAGCTCCGCGGGGCGGGCTTCCGCGATTGCATCCTGTCCGAGCTGTATGCGCCAGTGTTCAGGGCAGCCCGTTCCACGTGGCGCGACGTGCACCTGAACAACCCCCGGCTCGGGTCCGCTGAACTTTACGAGAGCGGCATGCAGTCCGTGCGGATCGACGGCGGCAAGCTGGACTTCCTGAACCTGCGGGGAGCCAAGCTGACGGACGTCCTCATCACCGATTGCATCATCAACGAACTGGATCTGGGTTCCGCCGCGGCAACACGGGTGGTCCTGAAGAACTGCACCATCGGGACACTGGACCTCACCGGGGCGCGGTTGAAGGACTTCGACGTCCGCGGCAGCGATTTCCGGACCATCAGCGGCCTGGGCAGCCTTGCCGGGTTGGTGATCGATGACTATCAGCTGAGCCTGCTGGCCCCGCTCCTGGCCGGCCACCTGGGTATCCGGGTGGTGTAACGGCATCCGGTCCAGGGCCGGTCAGTCGAAGAAACCCACGATGTAGCCGATGAAGAAGAGCAGGAACAGCAGGACGCCGGCGGCGATGGCCGAGATCCAAAAGACCTGCGCTCCTTTTCCGGACCCCTTCAGCACAGGTTCATGCGTTCCCGCCACAGAACCCTCCCCGGGCGGTGTTTCGCCCGGGGGAACACCGCCGCCGGGTTCCAGGCCGGTGATCTTGTCGTCCTGCGGATCGGGGTTAGGTCCGGTCACAATAACTCCCTCGGCTCGACGTCCTGGTGGTGTCCCCAGAGTAACCGGCTCCGGTTGACGGGCCTAGGCTGATGCTGTGACTTTTCTCGAACCCATCACCCTGACCGGCCGGCACGTCGTCCTCGACCCGCTCAGTTTTGCGCACCTCGACGGGCTCGCGGCGGCAGCGCGCGATGGTGAGCTGTGGAATCTCTGGTACACGTCCGTTCCCAAGCCGGAGGGGATGGCCGCGGAGATTGAACGCCGGCTGGCGATGCAGGAGCAGGGTTCCATGCTCCCGTTCACCACCCGGCTCATCGATCCGGCCACAGGGGGCCCGGGCCGGATCATCGGCATGACCACGTACTGCAATTTCGACGCCGCCACGCCCCGCGTGGAGATCGGCTACACCTGGAATGCCGCGTCCGTCCACGGCACCGGAACCAACCCGGACTCGAAGCTGCTGCTGTTGCGCCACGCCTTCGAGACAATCGGCTGCGTGGCGGTGGAATTCTGCACGCACTGGATGAACCACCAGTCGCGGGAGGCCATTGCCAGGCTCGGCGCCAAGCAGGACGGTGTGCTCAGAAGCCACCGCCGAACCAGCGACGGAGTACTCCGGGACACCGTGGTGTTCTCCATCCTGGAGCACGAGTGGCCCATGGTCCGTAACGGCCTCGAACACAGGCTCGCCAAGCACCCGTAGGGGGTGCTTGGCGAGCTGGTTTCAGTTCAGAGTAAGCGCAAAAGCCTTTTTGTTGACCAATGATGCAAAGTAGCCGTGCCGATAGCCCTCGCCATTGGGGTGGAAGTTGGCACCATCGAGCGGATTTGCCGGGTTGTAGTTGATCCAGGGATCCGCCGAGCCAATGCCGTGGCCGGTGAAAGCGGTGGCGACGTCGACATATGTGGACCCGGTCCCTACTGCCACGTTTGCGATGACCTGGTTCAGTGCTCCGGCCAAGGGATTTGCCACCCCGGCGAACGGGTGGGAAGGGTCGAACAGCAAGGGGTATCCGGTGAAGACCACCTTGGCAGTAGGCGACTTGGACTTGATGGCCGCCACGATTTCTCCCAGGCCCGTGCCGAGACTGCCGAGTTTTGTTGCCACGGCCCCTTGAGCGGTGACGCACTCCACCGACTCCGGTGCGGGAACGCAGGCCATCAGGACGGCGATGGAATCGAGGTCGTTTCCACCGGCCGTCACCGTCACAATATCGGTGTCACCAGTGACCTTCAGGAGCGCAGCATCCCTGACCTGGGAAGTCTTCCAACCCGAACAAGCTGCGTTTGCCGTTAGCTCCACGTTGCGGAGATGGTCAGCTATCACGGGGTATCCCTTACGGCTTAGATCGCAGACGGGGTCCGTATAAGGGGCCGCGCCTACCCCCGCAGCGTAGGAATCGCCGAGCGCAACATAATTGAGCTGGCCTGGCGGAGCCGCCTGCGCTGGAACAGCTGCAAACCCCAAAGTCATTGCCATGGTGGCGAGCGCGGCTGCAAAAGCCGAGCACCGCCGTCGTACCGTTGTCGTTGCCATCGGATTCCCCTCAGATTGATCAATTGGACGAGCGACACAAGCAGGTAATGGTTACCGTACGCCTCACACCCAAGCCCGTCACCGATCCGGAGTACTCGACTTTCCGTGTGCCCGGCTACGTGTGAATGCTGGCGCCCGCGTGCGGCCGCTGGCGGCTTTGTGCTTAACTTTGCGGATGGAGGAACGAAGCGGTGCCGTGGGCTGGGATGGGGCTGTTAATGCCTGGCACGTCGCCGGCGGCGTCTACCGCATGGGGCGGCGCGAATGGCTCACCGAAACCGGGTGGCAGCAGGCGTACGACGACGGCGTCCGCACCGTGGTGGATCTGCGTCACCCGCGCGAGGCGCTGCGCCGGGACACCGATCCGGCCGTGCCTGAGCACGCGTGGTCAGGCGTGAACATCGTCGTCGCCCCCACCGAAGAGCCCGACGATCCGCGGTTCACTGCCGTGTGCGGCCCCTACCTCAACGATCCCGCCCATTATCTGCACAATGTCAGGCTGTACCCGCAGAAACTTATTGCCGTTTTCCGCGCGGTGGCTGCCGCGACGGGTGCCGTCGTCGTTCACTGCGCGGCCGGCCGGGACCGCAGCGGATTGGTGGCGGCCATGATCCAGGATCTCGCCGGCCACTCCGACCATCTCATCGCTGACGGCTACTCGAAGGCCGCCCGCGGCATCAACGAGCGTTACCGGACGCACGGGCCTCCGCACGCGCGCGAAAGTTACCTCGCCGACGCCGACCTGGCACCCCTGCTCGCGGACCGCGGCCAGACGGTGGTGAAGTTCGTCCGTGACCTGGACACCCGGACGTTCCTGTTGGAGAACGGGCTGTCCGAAAAAGAAATCGCTGACATTAAGCGCCTCGCCGGGGGCCGGGTACCCTTGTGACGTACGTGGCCAGTGTGACAGCTGGTGACGTGGCCGTGAGAAGGACCGCTCACGGGCGACAGTTGGCGTACTTGAGCGGGACGAGCGGAACGGCTATCCGAATGAAACGAGTTTTTGCCGCAGGGACAGTAGCCGGAATGGCTTTGGCGCTGGGATTCGGTGTTGCCCCGGCCGTGGCCGTCCCGGGAGCCGTCCATACGGAAATCGCAGCCTGGGGCAGTTCGGCGGCGAACGATCTTTCCGCGAGCGGTGCCGCTAGTCCGGCGGCCGACGTTTCGACAGCTGCCGGTCCTTCGGCCGGTCCATCCGAGGCAGGCCTCTCGGAGGCCGTGCTTCGTGATCTGGGCATGAGCCTTGCGGAATTCAACGCCGCCGGAGAACTTGGCCGGCAGGCAGCCGACGCCCTCGATACCCTGGAGGGGCTGCCTGGCTTTGTGGGCGTCAGCCTAAAGAACGGCAAAATCCAGGTTCAAGGTGCGGGCCCTGCCCTCCACACCAAAGTGGATGAACTGAACCAACCGGGCCCCGCAGACTTTGTGCTGGTGGCGCCGTCAAGGATTGAACCGACCGCACAGTCCGCTCGGGCCCCCGAATCCGCGGCCGCCTCGCCAGCACCGGACCTGGTGGCGAACGATATTGATCAGCTGTTCCACGCCTACGTCAGTGACGTTGGAACCCGGGGCCTCCAGGCCGTGGCCTACACTGACGGGCACTTTGTGATCCGCGCCGGTTCGGTGAATACTTCGGAAGCCGACGTCCCCGTCACCGGGAGCGGACAGCCCTCCGTGGAGACGTCCGCACCGGCATCGGCCGCTCCCGGCAAGTTGACCCCTGCACAGTTCGTGTCCCGCTACGCGAATGTTCAACTGGAGAAGGGCGCGGCAGTCAAAACCGAAGACGACATTTTCGGCGGGCAAGGATTTTTCGTCGACAACATGATCAGGTGCTCCACAGGCTTCAGCGCGTTTGACCCCACGGGACTTCCGCTGGTCCTGACAGCCGGGCATTGCACTCAGGACGGTCTGGCGCACGCCGCCGGCCTTGAGCCGCTCAGCTGGGCTCCGGCCAGTGGGAGCACTACTCCCACCCCGTGGCCATTGCCTCCGCTGGCCCCGCTCGGCAACTTTGGGTTCAGCCAGTTCGGCGGGCCGAACAATGCGGCGGCAACAGCGGCCGGATCTCCAGTCGGCACCGACATTGCTGTCATCAAGGACATCACTCCCGGCCTCAACCTTCAGCCGGCCGCCACAACCTGGGACGATAAAAAGGCTCCGGACCCCGTCAAGATTGTGGGGACCAAAGCGCCGGTGCAGGGCGATCCCGTGTGCCGGTCGGGACGGACGACGGGCTGGAAGTGCGGCGTTATTGATTCCATCGCGATCCTGATGATGCCCGGGTCAAAGACCGCGCCGCCGGACTACGACAATGACCTGCGTCCAGTGCGCGCCTTCGACTCAACGTCCGTAACGTCGGCGGGCGGTGATTCAGGCGGCCCCTGGATCAGCGGCAACTATGCGGTGGGGACGCACACCGGAGCCGAAATTCTCGACGGCGTACAGACGCGCGCCATTGCCGCCACCCTCGAGGACTCCCTCGCCAGCATCCCCGGGGGAGTCCAGCTGCAACTCTTCCTCAACAAGCCCTCGGTGACCGCGCCTGCCCCGGGTACAACGTTCGACGCCGGCCAGACCGTGACAGGGATGGTTGCCGCCGCTCCGGCCTCGGCAGTCGCGGCCGGCTCGAAGGTCAAAGTCACGATGGCAGGGGACGCGCCCTTCGAAGTGCCCGTGGACGCCAACGGGGCGTGGTCATTTACGACCCCTGCCGGGTCCGGTCCTTTGAAATTTACGGCCGAAACTGTCAACGGATTCAGCGCCTCGGGACCTGTCGCGTTCGAGTTCAAGGCAGCACCGCAGGTCGCGGCTCCGCCTCCGGCCGACGCTCCGGCTGCGCCACCGGCCGTCCAGCAGACCGCACCGGCTGCCCCGCCCGCCGCAACCCCGGCTGAGGTTCCCGCCGCCAACGATGCGCCGACCTCCGCGGCTGCCGCCGCCGTCGTCGTACGTCCGCTCACAGGCGAGGCCCCCACAACGTTGGCCAAAACCGGTGTCTCCGGGCTCTTTCTCGCGGCAGGCCTCTCAGCCGCCGCGCTCGCCGTCGGCGGAGTATTGCTCGCGGTGCTCCGGCGGCGGAAGCGCGAGCGCCCCACCGCAACCCCGGAACGCTCTCTCACTTAATGCGGGTTTTTTAGGAACCCTCTATCACTCCGGCCTCTGGTGGCCGGGGGAAGGGAGAGAGGGTTGGCCAGAAACCCACATTAAGTGAAAGAGCGTCTGATAGGGGGAGCGGGGCGGGGGCCTCGGCGGATCTTTCGGGGGCGGCCAGGCGTAAGATTTTCCCCGTAGGAGGTGGCGAAATGAACCTAGCCCTGAACACAGCCACAACCATTTTGCCGGTTGACGACGTGGCGCGCGCGCACAGTTTTTACACTGAAAAACTGGGCCTCCCGCGCCGCGGAATGACTGAAGATGGAAGCGAGTTGCTTGGTGCCGACGGCGGCCCGATGCTGCAGTTGAAGCCAGTCTCGGACGGAAAACACTCCGAGCACACCGCCCTCAGTTTCGAGGTGCGTGACATTGAGCGCGTTGTGCAGGACATGGAGGCCCGGGGCGTCCGGTTCCAGGATTACGACCTGCCCAACCTGAGGACCGAAAACCATATCTGCACCACGGACTCCGAGAAGTGCGCCTGGTTCATGGACACAGAGCACAAC
Source organism: Arthrobacter sp. BF1 (assembly GCF_056680215.1). Classification (NCBI taxonomy): domain Bacteria; kingdom Bacillati; phylum Actinomycetota; class Actinomycetes; order Micrococcales; family Micrococcaceae; genus Arthrobacter; species Arthrobacter sp. BF1. The sequence continues at coordinate 3,396,944 of NZ_CM155271.1, read as the reverse complement.
ATCCTCTGTGTCCACGAAACCTTGGGCGCCCAGGCTGACTACCAGCTCTGAGTCAGCCAGTGCAACAGCCCGCCAAAGCAGGCGTCAGGCTTCGGCGCCGCCGTGGAGGCCGTCGTCGCTGCTGTCATCCGACGGGCCGGTGCCGGTGTCGGTCAAGTCCATATTCCCGCGCGCTTCCTCCATGGTGGGTCCGCCACGCGGCACGCTGTAGGTGTCCGGGCGGATGCCGTGCAGCTGTTCCTCGATCAGCGCCTGCTCTTCGCTGAAGCGGATGACGTTGGCCTCGTCACCGACGTCGCCCGGGCTGTCCTCCCGGAGGGTGGAGGGGTCAGGAATGATGAATCCGGGATCCGGCTCTTTGTGGTGGCTCATGGCTGGCCTTCCTTCGGTTGTGGCTGGCTCTGTCCTTCCACCGTAGCCCCATGTGGTCGGCGACAAAACAAAAGCGGTGGACCACCCCGGGGTGGTCCACCGCTTCGTGACGGAGCGCAGTTAGCTGGCGTTTTCCTCCAGCGTGAGGTCGCGGTCCCTGGTCTCCGGGGCCTTGATCGCCTGGAACAGCGAGATGCCCACGATGATCATCATGTAGACGGCAATGGGCCAATAGGAATTAGTCATCCATGCCAGCAGGGCAGAGCAGATGATGGGTGCGATGCCGCCGCCGAAGATGGCGGAGAACTCGCGGGCGATGGCCACCCCGGCGTAGCGGTACTTGGACCCGAACAGTTCGGCATACATGGCCGACTGGGCCGCGATGCCGCCCTCGACGGCGAAGGTGAAGCCCACGGCGTATACGAGTGCGATCAGCCAGACGTTGCCCGTGCTGCTGAGCCAGAACGCGGGGAAGGAGAACAGGAAGAGGAACGCGAGGATAAAGATGTTCACGGGCTTCCGGCCCCAGCGGTCCGTGGCGCGTCCGGCGATCAGTGCCGCGGGGATGGCGAACAGGCCGCCCATGGCCAGCATCTGGGGTATGAGGGTTTTGTCGATGTTGACCACGGAGATCAGGAAGGTGCCCAGGAACGCCTGGTAGATGTAGGAGTGGGCGTGCGTGCCCATGTTGATGAGGAAGACCTGGCGCAGTGGACGGCGGCCCTTCTTGAGCACTTCCGAAACCGGGGAAGCAGCCTCCACGTGCTCCTTCTTCAGCTCGGAGAAGATCGGGGATTCCTTCATGTTGCGGCGGATCAGGTAGGCCGCCACCGTGACCAGTGCGCTGGACAGGAACACCAGGCGCCAGCCCCAGGACTCGAGGTCTTCACGCGGCAGCATCTGGACCAGGATCCAGGCGCCGGATCCGAAGACGGAGCCGACGGCGGCACCCGCCCAGACGAGGGACGTCATGGCTCCGCGTTTGCCCTTCGGGGCAAACTCGGCGAGCAGCACCACGGCGCTGGCCATTTCGGCGCCGGCGCCGAAGCCCTGGATGAAGCGGAGCACTGTCAGCAGGATGGGGGCGAGGATGCCCACGGATTCGTAGGTGGGCAGCAGGCCCATGGCGAACGTGGCGGTTCCCATCAGGGCCAGCGTGGCCACGAGGACAAACTTGCGGCCGATCTTGTCGCCGTAGCGGGAGAAGAACAGGCCGCCCATGGGCCGCGCGATGAAGCCGACGGCGTACGCGCCGAAGCTTGCGATGAAGCCGACTGCGGGGGAGACATTGGGGAAGAACAGGGTGTTGAAGATGATGGCAGTGCCAACACCGTAAACAACCATGTCGTAGTTTTCCAGGACGGTGCCGATGAAGCCCGCCCAGCCTGCGCGGCGCAGTTCGGTCTTATTGACGGCGGCCGGGTGAAGGGCACCGTGTGTCTTTGTGCCCGTAGGCGAGGGGCTTTGCGTCATTGCTTTTCCTGTTCTGAGACGGCGCCCACAGCTCCGTCGACGCGGGTACCACCGTATAGGAAGAAGCAACACTTGGCAATCGGTTGCGACAATTTGGCAACTTGTTGCCAGGCGGCGCGATTCGGCTTCCCGGCGCCGCCGTCCCGGCCTGGAGCGCCTCACCCGTCCGCCCCGCCCCCGGCGACCCTCTCTCACTTATTGCGGGTTTTTTCGCAGCGGTCTCTCACTCTCCTCAAGAAAGTGATAGAGCGTTTCGAAAAAACCGACGTTAACTGAGAGAGCGTTTGGGCTGGAGGAGATCACCCGCGCCCGCCTGAAGTGCAAGGATGGTTGGTACCTGCACCAGCACAGCAAAGGGCGGACCATGGCCAAAGGTATTTACGTCAGCGCAACCACTCCGGGCTCGGGCAAATCCCTTGTAGCCCTGGGCCTCGCCGACACACTTCACCGGCACGCGGACCGGATCGGTTTCTTCAAGCCGGTGGTCCACGGCCCGGACGCGTCGGATGACCCCATGGTGGCCCTGATGAAAGCGCGTTTCGGGCTCGACGACGACCGGTGCCGCGGGGGACTGACGTCCGGCGAGGTGCGTGCCCTCCTTGCCGACGGAAAACGGGCCGAAATCGACACCCGCTGCGTGGAAATCTTCGCCGACATCGCCAAGAACTGCGACGTGGTGATCGTGGAAGGAACGGACCTGACCGGCCAGGACGCCGCCGTCGAGTTTGACCTCAACGCACGGCTGGCCAACAACCTCGCCGCCCCGGTGGTCGCCGTGGTCGGTGCGAAAGGGCTCAGCGTGGCGGAGGCGGCCGCCGCCGTCGAAGTTGCCCGCAAGGAGCTGATCGCGGAGAAATGTTCGCTGCTGGCCATCATGGTGAACCGCGCCGACCCGGAACTCGTGGACAGGATCGCGGCAGAGGTGACGGTGGGAGCCTCCGGCCGGCCGGTCTACGTCCTGCCGGAGCTGGAGGAGATCGCCCGGCCCACCACCGGCGAGGTGGCGACGGCCCTGGGCGTGCGGCAGATCGCCGGCCGTGCGGACATGGAACGGGACGTGAAGGACATCAAGGTGGCGGCCATGAACGTGGGCAACTTCCTGAACGTCCTTGAGGAGGGCGCCCTGGTTATCGTCCCGGGGGACCGCGCGGACGTGATGGTGGCCTGCCTGGCGTCGTCGTTCTCGCCGGAATTTCCGGTGCCGTCTGCGCTGATCCTCTCCGGCGGCCTCGCCCCGGACGCCAACATCTACCCGCTTCTGGCGCAGGCTCCCTTCCCCGTGTTCGCCGCTGGCGAGGACACTTACATGACGGCCAAGCGCGTCTCCGAGGTCCGCAGCGAGATCTGGTCCGGGCACCGCCGCAAGGTGGCCTCCGCCCTGGGGCTCTGGTCCAAGCGCGTGGATGAGACCGAGCTGGTGGAACGTCTCCACTTGCCCCGCCTGGAACGGATGACCCCGCTGCGGTTCCTGCACGACCTCATCGAACGGGCCCGCGCGCAGCGCCGGCACGTGGTGCTGCCGGAGGGGACGGACGTGCGGATCCTGCGCGCCGCGGAAATCCTGCACCGCCGCGACGTCTGCGACCTCACCCTGCTGGGGCCCGAAACGGACGTCCGGGAGCTTGCCGCAGCCAACGGGATCGACCTGGCCGGGATCAACATCGTGGATCCGGCCACCTCCGAGCTGCGCCAAAAGTTCGCCGAGGAGTACGCCAGGCTGCGGGCCCACAAGGGCGTGGACCTGGCCAAGGCGCTGGAAACCATGCAGGACGGCAGCTACTTCGGCACCATGATGGTCCAGCTGGGCGTGGTGGACGGCATGGTCTCCGGCGCCGCGCACACCACCGCGCACACCATCCGCCCTGCGCTGGAGTTCGTGAAGACCCGCGACGGCGTCAAGATCGTTTCCTCGGTGTTCCTGATGCTCATGCCGGACCGCGTCCTGGTCTACGGCGACTGCGCCGTGAACCCGGACCCCAACGTTGAGCAGCTGGCGGACATCGCCCTCGCCTCGGCAGAGACGGCCGCGCAGTTCGGCGTGGAGCCCCGGGTGGCTATGCTGTCCTACTCCACCGGCGGCTCCGGCTCGGGCGAGGCCGTGGACGAAGTCCGGCAGGCCACCGAACTGGTAAGGACGCGCCGCCCGGATCTCGCCGTCGAGGGTCCCATCCAGTACGACGCCGCCGTGGACGCCTCCATCGCGGAGTCCAAAATGCCGGGCTCGTCCGTGGCCGGGCAGGCCACGGTGTTCATCTTCCCGGACCTGAACACCGGCAACAACACGTACAAGGCGGTGCAGCAGAGCTCGGGGGCTGTCGCCGTCGGGCCCGTCCTGCAGGGGCTCCGCAAGCCGGTCAACGACCTCTCCCGCGGCTGCACCGTGGAGGACATCGTGAACACGGTGGCCATCACGGCCATCCAGGCGCAGGTGCCGGCTCCGGCGGCCGTCGAGGGGTGAACGTCCGACGGCGGCACCTGGTTGGGTGCCGCCGTCGCCTAGGTAGAACGGGACCGCATGGAGCATTCGTTGATTGCCACGAAGCTTTATGTCCCCGCGCCGCGCCGGGGATTTGTGGCACGCCCCCGGCTGCGGGAGAAGCTGCGGCTCGGCGCGGAGTCCGGACTGACGCTCGTGTCCGCTCCGGCGGGGTTCGGGAAGACCGCCCTCCTGGCTGACTGGCTGGGTGCGGCCGGCGAGGACCGCCGCGTTGCCTGGCTCTCGCTGGATCCGGCCGATAGCGAGCCGGCCTCATTCTGGAGTTGCGTTGTCACGTCCCTGCAGGCCGCGGTGCCCGGCGTCGCGGCCGGGGCGCTGGAGCTACTCGGGTCCTCGCCGTCGGCAACCGAGCTGATCCTCACCTCCCTCGTGAACGACCTCGCGGAGGTGACCGAGGACGTGTGGCTGGTGCTGGACGACTATCACTCGGTGGACAGCCAGGCAGTGCGTGCCGGCATGACCTATTTCCTGGAGCACCTTCCGCCGCAGGTGCACGTGGTGCTGAGCACCCGCTCGGACCCGGATCTGCCCCTGTCCCGTTGGCGGGTGCGGGGCAACCTGGCGGAGATCCGTGCCGCAGACCTGCGGTTCACCCCGGTTGAGACCGCGGCGTACTTCAATGATGTTGCGGGCCTGGATCTGGCCGCCGAGCAGGTGTCCACCCTGGAACAACGGACCGAGGGATGGATTGCCGCGCTCCAGCTGGCCGCGCTTTCGCTCACGGATCGTGACGACGCCGCAGGTTTCATCGCGCGCTTCGCCGGAAACGACCGGTACATCGTGGACTACCTGGTGGAGGAAGTGCTGGAGCATCAGCCCGAGTCCGTCTGCAGTTTCCTGCTGCACACGGCTGTCCTGGGCAGGCTCACGGGACCGCTCTGTAACGCGGTGACAGGCCGCGATGACGGAAGCGCCACGCTGGTGGCCCTGGAACGGGCCAACCTCTTTGTCGTCCCGCTGGACGACCAGCGCGAGTGGTACCGCTACCACCACCTTTTCGCCGATGTGCTGCGGGGACGCCTGCTCAGCGAGGAGCCGGGCCGGATTCCAGTGCTGCATCGGCGCGCCAGCCAGTGGTACGAGTCAAATGGACACGTTGAGGACGCCGTCCGGCACGCGCTCGCTGGCCAGGACTTTGACCGTGCGGCGCATCTGGTTGAGCTGGCTGTGCCGGTGCTCCGGCGCAGCCGCCAGGACGCTGTGCTGTTCGGCTGGCTGAAAGCGTTGCCGGATGCCGCCATCCGGAGGAGCCCGGTGCTGAGCGTGTTTTATGGCGGGATGTTGATGATCGCCGGAGATCTCGCGGGGGTGGAGCGGCGGCTCGACGACGCCGACCGTGCGCTGGCGGATGGGGCTGCTACCGAAGAAGATCGGATGCTGCCGGCCACGATCGCCATGTACCGGGCCTCGCTCGCCCAGGCCCTGGGTGATGTGGCCGGCACCTCGGCCCACGCCCGCAATGCCCTGGCGCTGGCCGGCCCCAGCCACCATTTTGCGCGGGGCGCGGCCGGCGCATTCCTGGGGCTTGCCGCGTGGGCGGAAGGCGATGTACGCCGTGCCTTGGAAACGTTCACGCAGGCTGTTGCGAGCCTGCGTTTGGCCGGAAATATGCTGGACGAGCTCAGCAGCACCGTCATACTTTCCGACATGTGGCAGGCGGCGGGCCGGCCCGGCGAAGCGCGGCGGATCTGCGAGGCGGCCCTGCAACAGGCCAATAAGCGGGGCGAAGCCATGGTGCGGGCGAGCGCGGAACTGCACGTGGCCCTCAGTGAGATCTGCCGTCAGTCCGGCGACCTTAGCAGCGCAATCCGGCACCTCGATGCCGCCACGGCCTTCGTGGAGCGGGGTCCCATGACCGAAAGCCGCTACCGGTGGTTTGTGACGAAGGGGCTGGTTGCCCAGGACGAGGGCGACCCGGGCAGCGCCATCAGTTACCTGGACCAGGCAGAACAGCTTTTCCGGCCCGGGTTCTTCCCCGCGGTGCGGCCTATCCCGGCCATCAAAGCCCGCGTCCGCATACGCCAGGGTGACCTGGCCGAGGCAGCTGCCTGGGCACGGGCGGCCGGGGTTGATGCGGCTGATGAGGCCGGTTACATGCTCGAGTACAGCCACCTCACCCTGGTCCGTCATCTGGTTGCACAGCATCGGGACGAGCCGGATTCCGGCGCCGCCGACGGTGCCGTTGACCTGCTGGACCGGCTGCTCGCAGATGCGGCCGCATCGGGCCGTGCGGGCAGCGTGGTGGAGATCCGCATGCTGCAGGCCCTTGCGCATGACGTGCTGGGCCACGGCCGGCAGGCGCAGGAGGCGCTGGCTTCTGCGTTGACCGGATCACCCGAGCCGGATGAGTATGTTCGGCTGTTCCTGGACGAGGGGCCGCCCATGCTGGAGCTGCTGCGCGCGGCCGCCGGCGGGGCAAAGCAGGAGGCAACGCACGACGGCGGTGCTGCCGCCCACGCTCTGCGCCTGCTCGGCCTGGGTGCGCCTCCACAACCGGTACCGTCACAACCTGCACCCTCACAGCCGGTACCTTCGCGCCCGGGGGAGGAGTCGCCGTCGGACGTTGACCCGCTGAGCGAGCGGGAACGGCAGGTCCTCAGGCTCCTCGACAGTGAACTGAGCGGGCCGGAGATTGCCCGCGCACTGTTCATTTCACACAACACGCTGCGCACGCACACCAAACACATCTTCACCAAGCTCGGCGTTACCAGCCGCCGGGCGGCCGTACGCCGTGCACGCGACAACGGCCTGCTGTAAGCGGGCCGGGTTTCACCCTGTCAGTCACATCATGGGGTGACGCGCGCTCACCCCGCCGGTCCCTACCTTTGAGTTAGCCGGCAGCGCCCCGCTGCCGCAGGAAGACCATTCAGGGAGCCGGACATGTCCATTACCACCACCAAACTCACCAGCTGGGCCGGCCTGAGCGCGGCCGCCGCGGGCCTGCTGTTCATCGGGGTCCAGATCAACCACCCCCACCTGGATGCAGAATTTGCCACCACCACCGAGTACACCGTCCGCCAAAGCCTGAAGGTGCTCATGGCCGGCCTGTCACTGGTCGGCATCACCGGCATGTACCTGCGCCAGGTGACCCAGGCCGGCGTGCTGGGGCTGGTGGGCTACCTCGTGTTTGGTGCCGGCTACCTCATCATGATCAGCGTGGAAGTCATCGGGGCGGTGGTCCTGCCAACGATTGCCCGCACCACACCCGGCTACGTCAACGACATTTTCGCCACGGTCATGGGGGACCCTGTGACCGGCGACATCGGCCTGATGTTCGGCCTCAACCTGGCTTCCGCCGTCACGTTCCTCGGCGGTGGCTTCATCTTCGGCATTGCACTCTTCCGCGCCCGGGTGCTCGCCCGCTGGGCTGCGGCACTGCTCGCCGTCGGCTCCGTGACAGCCCTCGCCCTCCCGCTGCTGCCGCAGGTCAACGACCGGCTGTTCGCCCTGCCCATCGGCGCAGCGCTGATCGGTTTGGGGTACTCGCTGTGGAGCGGGCTGCGGACGAAGACGGCACCGACCATGCCGGGCGCCGTCGCTTCGCCAGCCCAGGCGGGAGGCGCGAAGTGACAGCCGGGGCGGCGGCCTCTGTGAGGGCGTCATGAATGCCTCCCCAAACCGCCAGGTGCCCGCCCGGTACGACATCCGTATCGGCGGACACCTGGACCAGCACTGGTCGGCCTGGTTCGACGACCTCATTGTCAGCCCTGAAGCCGACGGCACCACCAAACTGAGTGGGTTCGTGGCCGATCAGGCCGCACTGCACGGGGTGCTCACAAGGATCCGGGACTTGGGGCTCGTCCTCCTCTCCGTGGAAGCTGTGGCAGTCAGAAGTGCCTAGCTGTTCTCAGGCTTGGCGACGCTGTCCGGGTCCTCCTGCTTGGCAGGCTCATCGGAGAGGCCTTCGGGCGTAAGGTCCAGGTTCTGCGGATCTTCAGGCTGTTCCGCGGCATCGCCAACTTCCGCGGCTTTGGGCTTTCCGGTGTCGTCCAGGGCCGGGTTGGCGCCTTCGACGCCGGTGGGGTCCTGCGTTCCGCCGGTGTTGGCGGAATCCGTGGTGTCGGCGTCCGGGTTGGAGTTGTCGGGCTGAGTGGTGTCGTTCGGCATGGAAGTCCCTCTCTGCGTAGTGCAACGTGTCCGCCCGACTCTATGCAGGCTTGGGCCGCCGACGCAACGGGTGCATATAGTGGCAGTAACCACGCCAGCAAGGCTCAGGAGGCCCGCATGCTTGTGCTCGTCATCAATTCCGGCTCGTCCTCGCTGAAGTACCAGGTGCGCGATGTCGCCGCCGGCAGTGTGCTGACCGAGGGGCTGATCGAGAAGATCGGCATGGGCAACGGCGGTGGCGGGGACGGCGAAATCGAAGGCCCCCGGGACCATGCGGAGGCGCTGGAGAAGGTGGATGCGGCCATCCATGCGGAGTTCGGCGACCTGGAGCTGGGCGCCGTGGGCCACCGGGTGGTGCACGGCGGGGAGCGGTTCGCCGAGCCCGTGCTGATCGACAACGAGATCACCCGCGCCATCGAGCGGCTGAACCCGCTGGCGCCGCTGCACAACCCCGCCAACGTCCTGGGCATCCGCGCCATCACCAAGAAATGGCCGGACCTCCCGCAGGTTGCCGTGTTCGACACAGCCTTCCACCGCAGCCTCCCCGAGCACGCCTGGCGGTACGCCGTCCCCGACGAGCTGTACACCAACCACGGCATCCGCCGCTACGGCTTCCACGGCACCTCCCACGAGTACGTCACGCACCGGGCCGCCGGGCTGCTGGACGTTCCGGTGGAAGAGTTCGACGGCGTCATCGCCCACCTCGGGAACGGCGCCTCCGTCACGGCCATCCGGGGCGGCAAATCCGTAGACACGTCCATGGGCTTCACGCCGCTAGAAGGCCTGGTGATGGGCACCCGCTCGGGCGACCTGGATCCCTCCATCCTGGTGTTCCTGGGCCGGGCAGGCTGGACGCCGGAGGACCTGGACACCATGCTCAACCGTGAATCCGGGCTGAAGGGCCTCGCCGGTAACAACGACATGCGCTCCGTTGTGGAGGCCTCCGAGGCGGGCGATGCCAAGGCGTCCATGGCGCTCGCGGTCACGTCGTACCGGCTGGCCAAGTACATCGGCGGCTATCACGTGGCCGTCGGCGGCGCGAAGGCGCTCGTTTTTACCGCGGGCATCGGCGAGAATTCATACCAGTTCCGCGCCCTGGTGGCGGACAAGCTGGGCGCGCTGGGCATAGAGCTCGACGCCGGCCTGAACAGTCAGCGGGCCAAGGAACCGCGCGTGATTTCCACTCCGGAGTCGGCGATTCCGGTTTTGGTGGTGCCCACCGACGAGGAGCGGGCCATCGCGGAGGCGACTGCCGCCGTCGTCCACCCCGCTGACTGAGTGCTCCAGTGGTTGACATCGTTTTGCCGATCCGCACTGAGCGCCTCATCCTGCGCCGCTTCGAAGCTGCGGACCTCGACGCTTTCCACGCGTACCATTCGCTGCCCGAGACGGCCCGGTTCCTGCCACGGGAAGCCAAGACCTATACGCAGTCCATGGAGTACGTCGGGAAATACGCCAACTTTGAGTTCGCCAAGGAGGGCGACTGGCTGGCCTTGGCTGTCGAGGCCCAGGACTCACCAGGCCTGGCGGGCGAGGTGGTGCTCAAATGGCTGGAGGGGACCGGTCAGGCTGAGATCGGGTGGAGCCTTGCGCCGGCGGCCCGTGGCAAAGGGTATGCGGCAGAGGCTGCGGATGCGGTGCTCAAGCTGGGGTTCGGGGAGTTGGGCTTCCATCGGATCGAGGCAAAGCTCGACGCCCTGAACACCGCCTCCGCCGCTCTCTGCGACCGGCTGGGCATGCGGTTGGAATCGCGCCAGGTGGACAAGTGGCGTTACAAGGGGCAGTGGGCCACGGAGGTGGTCTACGCCATCCTCGATGATGAATGGCGCGCCCGGCACGGAGCAACCGATGGGGCTTAAGCGGCGAGATCCATGGTGGTGAGCCGCAGCCAGAGCCAGAGGCGCTTCTGGGGGTCGTCCAAGTCGAGGTCGAAGTCCTTGGCCAGGCGTGAGACCCGGTAGCGCACGGTGTTGTTGTGCACGTGCAGGAGCGAAGCCATCGCGGAGATGTTGCCGCTTGAGGCCAGATAGGCCCGCAGGGTGTCCAGATAGTCAGTCTGTTGATCGGCGTCGTGGGCCTGGATCCTGGTGATGTCATCGACGTCGGACAGTCCGGTTTCGGCGATGAACGCGCCGACTTTCAGGAGGTTCAGCGGGATGCGGTAGTCCTCGAACAGCCCGGCGGCGGGGGACTGCGCCCGGAGGAGGTACTGCAGCGTCTGCAGCGCTTCGGACCGTGAGCCCGGCAAGTCCTCGACACGACGGGCGATGCCTCCCACCGCGGCGATGAGCGGGTAGGAGCTGATGGTGTGTGCGTAGGCGCCGATTTCCTGAACCAACCGCCTGTGCGCCGCCCTTGGTCCGGTTCCCTCGCAGGGCAGGAGGGCGTAGACCACGGAGTCGATCAGGGCGCTGTGGCTGGTGTTGAACTGGATGTTGCAGACGGTCGTGACCAAGTGCAGCAGCCGTTGGATCTCCCGCACCGATTCAAGGCTCCCGGTCTCGGGGCGGACGATCGAAAATGCCGCGACGGCCAGCCCGTTGGCCGCATCGAGTCCGAGCTGGGCGGCAGCAAACGAAGCATGCTCCGGATCGTCCATGAGCGTGCGGATCAGGTCCCCGTTGCGGCGCTCGCCGAAGTCCGACGCCGAGCGGGCGTGGAGCATGTGGAGGCCGGCCAGCGGTGCCATCCTGTCGAGGGAGTTCAGCGCTGCCTCCCGTTTGTCTTCGCCCGGATCAATGATCCAGATGGAGCCAAGGAGTTCCCCGCCGGCCCTCACGGCGAGGGCGAGCCTGGCCATCTCCTCGTCCACCCCGGGAATCAGCACCGCGCCCCCGGCCGCATAGACGGTCTTGAAGTCCGAATCGAAGGCGGGCGGCTGGATTTCCTGCAGGGAGAGGGTTGTGACGCGGCGCAGTTCGTCGACAGGCTGGCCCGGCAGCGTGGAATAGCCGAGTATTCGTCCGAGCGGATCCACGATGCTTGCTGCGCCGCTGGTGATCGACGCCGCCGCGTTGGCGAACGCGTAAAGGTCGCCGAGCCGGACCCCGGAGACGGAATCTGCGGCGGCCCCCATCACGGATGCCCGGGCCAGTGTCACCAGGCGCGTCCAGTCCTCATTGTCGGGCGCTACCAGCACGGCCAGGCTGTGCAGGACTGCCGCGGACCGAAGCCGTTCCATCGGCGTCCCGTGGGCTTTGACAATCACGGCGGCCGCGTTGCTGTTGGAGGCGCGGTGCAGGAGCTGGTCGAAATCCACCGAGCCGCAGGTCAGGCCGACAGCCAGGATGATCCGGTCGTCCACGCTGGTCCATTCATCCAGGGGGTCGTACATGAGGACGTCCGAGACGGCGTGGCCGAGGTTTTCCGGTGTGGGGTTGGCGTGTACCAGATCGGCCTGCATCAGCTGGATGCAGTCCGATAACCGCACCACCGCGCCGTGAAGATCGCCCTCTGTCAGGCCCGATGTCGCGTTTTCCATACGTGGAAGTTATCACAAGCGAACACCGAATCTTTTGGTCGAACTCACATATAGACCGCAGGAGATCTGCGTCACCATTGAGGAAGCGGAGGACAGCGAAGTCCCGCGAAGACCCCCAGAGGATTAGCAATGAAATTCAAAGACATCATGGCGCTGGCCACGGTTCAAGGCCCTGCCCGGACCGAAGCGGAACGCCTGTCCCGGCGTTGCTACAGCGTTGCGGACATGAGGAAGCTCGCAGCGAAGCGGCTTCCCGGCAGCATTTTTGACTACATCGAGGGCGGCGGGGAAGACGAGGTGTCCCTGCGGCGCAACCTCTCGTCCTTCGACGACTGGTCCTTCCTGCCGAAGTGGGGATCGGTGGAAAACTTTGATCTCAGTTCAACACTTCTCGGTGGGCCGGTGTCCATGCCCCTGACGCTTGCCCCCACCGGCGGCACCAGGCTCTTCCATCCCGCCGGTGAAAAAGCCGCCGCCCGCGCAGCCGAAGAGGCCGGCGTCCCTTACGGCCTGGCGCATTTGAGCACGACGCCGATGGAGCAGGTGAGTGCCGCCGCCCCCGGAGGGCGGCGCTGGTTCAATATCGAACCGATGCAGGACAAGGTGGAGCTCCAGGCGGTCCTGGACCGGGCTGTGAAGGCAGGCTACGAAGCACTCCTGGTAAATGTCGACTGCCGGGCCATCGGCCACCGCGAACGTGACTACCGCAACGGGTTCACGGCGCCGCCGTCGATCAAGCTGAAGACCGTCGTGGAGGGGGCCCTGCACCCCCGGTGGGCACTCGGATTCCTGGCCAATGACGCGATCGCCTTCCCCAACCTGGACGCCGAGATCCCCGAAGGACCGCTTTCCAGCACGCCGGACATGTGGCGGACACTGCTGGCCGGATCCTACGAACCCACCGACTGGGATGACATCCGGGACCTGCGGGCGCGCTGGAACGGCCCCATCATCCTCAAGGGAGTGGTCAACCCGAACGACGCCGTCATCGCGGCCGAGATCGGCATCGACGCGATCCAGGTCAGCAACCACGGCGGCCGGCAGCTGGACCACATGGCCTCAGCCCTGGACGTGCTCCCGGACATCGTGGACAGGGTTGAGGGCCGGCTTGAAATCATCGTCGACGGCGGCATCCGCCGCGGCTCGGACATCGTCAAAGCCATCGCCCTCGGCGCCGACGCCTGCTCCATCGGCCGCCCGTACCTCTACGGCCTCGCGGCAGCCGGCCAGGCCGGCGTCGCCCACGTTCTGAACATGTTCCAAGCCGAAATGACGCGCACCATGATGCTCCTCGGTGTCTCAACGATCCAGGAACTCCGGCTGGAAAGCCGCGCCCTGATCCGGCACCGCAACGCTTCCCTCACCAGCACATCATCTGCCCCTGATGCGCCGACCGCACTCAAGGGCCTGGTAGAAATGAGCACCCCCTGATGAAGACTCTTCCCGTACCCCCGCGGAGTCAACGCATCCGCCCCGCCGCGTGCGCCGCCGTCGTACTTTCAGCGCTGACGCTGGCCGTCAGCGCCTGCGGGACGCAGGCGCCCGCGTCGTCAACGTCCGACGCCGGGCAGGGCACCGGTGTCCCGGCGCTTGCGGTCAACGAGGCTGCCGCGCAGCTGCTCCCGGACTCCGTCAAGGCAACCAAGGTGCTGCGCGTGGCGATCCCCACCAACGAGCCGCCCACGCAGTTCTACCGGGAAGGCACGCAGGAGATGACGGGCACCAACCCGGACGTCGCGCGCCTGATCGGGGAGGCCCTGGGTGTGAAGGTGGAGATCCAGGTGGCCAATTTCGATTCCATCATCCCCGGGATGGCCGCGGGCCGGTATGACATGACCGTCTCCTCCATGACCCCCACCACCAAGCGCATGGAGGTCCTGGATTTTGTGGACTACATGCAGATGGGCAATTCCATCGCCGTGCCCAGCGGCAACCCGCTGGCGGTCAGCAGCGAATCGTCCCTGTGCGGCAAGAAGGTGGGCCTCCTGACCGGTTCCTACCAGCTCGCCGTCAACGTCCCCGCCATCGATGAAAAGTGCACCGCCGCGGGCAGCGGCACCATCCAGCGGAGCGAGTTCCAAGACACGCGGCAGGCCATCTCCGCGCTGACCAGTGGGCGGCTCGATGCCGTCCTGGCGGACTCACCCATCCTCGACTTCGCCGCCAAACAGAACCCCCAGATCGACATTGCGTCGAAGTACGACTTCACGCCGGTGGGGGTCGGCCTGTCCAAGGACTCCGGCCTGGTCGAGGCCGTTTCCGCGGCACTGTCCGAGGTGGTCAAGAGCGACTCCTACCTCAAGGTGCTCGGGAAGTACGGCCTTGAATCCAGCGCCATCACCGACGCCCGCGTCAATTTCGCCCAATAGGACGTGAATATCATGCAGCAACACTCAATCCCTGACACCAGGACAGAACGCCCCACGGCGGCCGCGGACTCGATCCCGGTGGTGCCGCTCCGGCACCCGGTCCGGCTCGCCGTCGCCGTCGTACTCATTGTTGTGGCGCTCAGCGCCGCGTGGGACGTGGCGGTGAACAAGCGGTACCACTGGGACGTGGTGGTCTCCTACCTCTTCGCACCACAGATCCTGGCCGGTGCCGGCCTGACCGTCCTGCTCACCGTCGTGTCCATGACCGCCGGCATCGCCCTGGGCACGGTCCTGGCCGTCATGCGGCTTTCGGCGAATCCGATCCTGAGCACCATCAGCCGGGGCTACATCTGGTTCTTCCGCGGCACACCCCTGCTGGTCCAGCTGATCTTTTGGTACAACATTGCCGCCCTCTACCCGGTGATCGCCTTCGGCCTGCCCTTTGGCGGACCGTCCTTTGTCCTCGGCTCGGCAAACGTCCTCATCTCACCGCTGGCCGCCGCGTTGCTCGGATTGGCGCTGAACGAAGCCGCCTACATGGCCGAGATCATCCGCGGCGGCATTGGGTCCGTGGACAAGGGCCAGTACGACGCCGCCCGGGCCCTGGGGATGGACGGCGGAAAGCTGATGCGCCGGGTCATCCTTCCGCAGGCCATGCGCGTGGTCCTCCCGCCCACCGGCAACCAGGTCATCTCCATGCTCAAAGGCACGTCCCTTGTCAGTGTCCTGGCGATTTCGGACCTGCTGTACTCGGCCCAGATCATCTACGCCACCAACTACCAGACCATCCCGCTGCTCATCGTCGCCAGCCTCTGGTACCTGCTGATGACCACGATCCTGAGCTTCTTCCAGACCAAACTCGAACGGCGGTACGGCCGCGGCTTCGACGCAGCGCCGCGCCGGACCCGCCGGGCCAAGACCCCTTCAAAGACAAGGACAGCATCATGAACACCGCCATGGTGGAAGCCCAGGGAGTCCGCAAGAACTTCGGCTCAACGGAAATCCTCAAGGGCATCGATCTCAGGATTGAACGCGGGTCGGTGACCTGCCTGATCGGCCCGTCCGGTTCCGGGAAGACCACTTTCCTGCGCTGCATCAACCACCTGGAAAAGGTCGACGCCGGCCGGCTGTACGTGGACGAGCACTTGGTGGGCTACACCGAGCGCAACGGACGGCTCTACGAAATGAAGGAACGCCAGACCGCCCGTTCACGGCTGAACGCGGGCATGGTCTTTCAGCGGTTCAACCTGTTCCCGCACATGACGGTGCTGGAGAACATCGTGGAAGCGCCCGTCCACGTGCTCGGCCGGCCCCGGAACGAGGTCGCCGCCGAGGCCCAGACGCTGCTGGACCGGGTGGGCCTCGGCGACCGCGGCCACTCCTACCCGCAGGAACTCTCCGGCGGCCAGCAGCAACGGATCGCGATCGCCCGGGCACTGGCCATGAAACCCAAACTCATGCTGTTCGACGAACCCACCTCGGCGCTCGATCCGGAGCTCGTCGGCGAAGTCCTCGACGTCATGAAGTCCCTGGCCGAGGCCGGCATGACCATGGTGGTGGTGACCCACGAGCTGGGCTTCGCCCGCCAGGTCAGCGACCAGGTGGTCTTTATGGACCAAGGGGTCGTGGTGGAAAGCGGACCGCCTGAGCAGGTCCTTGGCTCTCCGCAGCACGAACGCACCCGGGCCTTCCTCTCCAAGGTCCTGTAAATACACCCACCCGGCCGGGCCCTATGCCCGGCCACCCGAAAGGACACAGCTCCATGCTTCGACAGCAGGTCACCACCGACCGCGCACCCATGCCCGCCGGCCCCTACTCCCAGGCCATCGCCGACAACGGGTTCCTCTTTACCGCCGGCCAAACACCACATCACCCCGTCACCGACGAAACCGTGGGCACCACCATCGAGGAGCAGACCGTACAGGCCATGCAGAACCTGGCCGCCGTCCTCGCCGCCCACGGCCTGGACTTCTCCCACGTCGTCAAAACCACCGTCCACCTCCACCACCCGGGCAGGGACTTCGCCGGGTTCAACGCCACCTACGAACGCTTCGTCAAAAACCCCTACCCCGCACGAACAACGGTCGGCTCATTCCTCGGCGATTTCCTGGTTGAGATCGACGCCGTCGCAGCCCTTCCCGAAAGGGCATCATGATCAGCCTCAACCGCGACGTTGTGGTGGTGGGAGCGGGACCCTCCGGGTTGACCGCAGCCCGTGAACTGAGGAGGGCCGGCCTGAGCGTTGCCGTGCTGGAAGCCCGCGACCGCGTGGGCGGCCGCACCTGGACGGACACTGTTGACGGCGCGGTGCTGGAAGTCGGCGGTCAGTGGGTCTCGCCGGACCAGTGACGCACGGCTTTCGTCCCGCGCGGGCACCTTGCGTTCACTGCCAGTTCCGGGGCCGGATGCTTGGCTCCTCTATCGTCTCGGCGGTAACGCGGCACGAAATGGAGGCCGCCACAGCGACGAGAGGCAACAGTGACTTCACGCATCAACCAGCCCACACTCAGCAGGCGGGCGGCCCTGGCGGCAGCCGGAACGCTCGGGGCGCTGGGTATCACGGTGTCAGCCGCGGCCGCGAGCAAGGCCGCGCCAGGTGCGAAGGCGCCAAAGCCCACGCTTGCTTTCCGCGCGGACGGCAAGTTCAAAGTGGTGCAGTTCAACGACACGCAGGATGACGAACAGACGGACCGCCGCACCATCGAAGTCATGGACCGGACCCTGGATGCGGAGAAGCCGGACTTCGTGGTGATCAACGGCGACGTCATCAACGGCGGCTGCGACACGGAGCTGGACGTCAAGCAGGCCCTGAACCACGTGGTCAAACCCATGGAAAGCCGGCAGATTCCGTGGGCCGTGACCTTCGGCAACCACGACGAGGATTCTGCGCAGAAAACAGGGATGACCGAGGCCAAGATGCTGCAGTTCCTGCAGAGCTACGCCTACAACGTGAACGCCGACTCGGTGCCGGGGCTGACCGGGACGTCCAACTCGCAACTGCTGGTCCAGTCCTCACGGTCGAAGGACCCGGCCTTCGGCCTCTGGCTCATTGACACCGGCCGGTACGCGCCGGACGCCATCAACGGCCAGAACTTCGAAGGCTACCCGGACTGGGACTGGGTACGCATGGACCAGGTCACCTGGTACCGGAACCAGTCCATCGCCACGGAGAAGAAGTACGGAAAGAAAATCCCTTCCCTGATGTGGGGCCACATCGCCCTGCACGAGCACCGGAACATGTGGTTCGCCAGCATTGACTCGCGGACCGACGCCGACCACGCACGCGCCGTCGCCAAGCACAGCATCGTCGGGGAGCGCAATGAGGACGAGTGCCCGGGCCCCTTCAACTCCGGCCTGTTCAACGCCTTCCTGGAGCGCGGGGACGTCCGGGGCTACTTTGTGGGGCACGACCACGTCAACACGTACGTCGGTGACTACTACGGCGTGCAGCTTGGCTATGGTCCCGGAACGGGATTCGGCGCCTATGGGCTGGACGGCGCAGAACGGAACCGGCTCCGCGGCGCCCGCGTCTTCGAAATGGACGAGAACCACCCGGGCATCTACAAGAACACCCGGCTGGTCTTCGCGAAAGACTTCAACATTGACCTGGCGGCGAACGATCAGCCGATCGTTCCGGCCCCGCTGGACCCGGCCCAAAGCTGACCTCTGCCCCATCCGCTGCCCCGGCTTAGCCGGGGCGGGGGATGCGAGAGGCCGCTTCTGCCGCTTCCTCGAACGTGACCGGTGCGTTCTGCCGGAAGGCGGCATCGGCGTCGGCGCGGAGCACGTCTGCGGCGAGGACCCGCACGTGGACCAGTTCGTCGTGGTGCGCGCTGCAGGCCAGGACGTCCCCGCGAACCAGGGCCCGGCGGGAGGATGCGCCCGGGGATTGCTGGAAGATGACCCACCACGGGTCGCCAGCAGCGTCCATGAACACGATGCCGCCCCGGGGCAAATACGCGGCGCCGTCCACGCCGCGGCCCTGGTAACCCACCACCTCGTGAGCCGGAGCATCGAACCTGACCCCGCCTACTCCGTCAACGTCATGCCAGTTCATCGGGTCAACTCCGGTTAGCCGACGTGGACCCAGGGGCGGTTGGTGACCTCCGGCACGGCCTCGCGCAGGACTTCGCGGGTGACGGGAGCGATCTCGCCCTCGCCGAGAACCAGGAACCGCAAGAGATTCGTCACCGGATTTCCCTCAGTCCAGCGGAAATAGATGTGGGGCATCAGCCCGGTCACGTCCCTGATGTGGAGCAGCACCGAGGCGATGGTGTTCGGGACCACGGGGCCGTGGACTTCCAGGATCCGGTAGCCGTGCCGTTCCACGCCGTGGACCTGCAGTTCGGTCTCGAAGTCCGAGGAGTCGTCCACGATAACTTCCAGGAACAGGGCCTGGTGGTCCAAGGGAAGATGGCTGACTTCGATCGCCGAGGTGAGCTTGTCCTCGTACGCGGCAGCGCTGGTCCGGAGCGGTTCGTGGGAAATGATGGCTAGGGGGCCGTCCACCACCTCAGACATGAACTCCAGTGCCTGCCGGTCCATGTGCACATGGGTGGCGTGCAGTTCGAAGGATCGCCGGATCCGGGACAGCAGGGAGATGAGGATGATCCCGGCGATGAAGACCGCGGCGATCCGGATGCCTTCGGGGCGTTCGAAGATGTTCGCGACGGTGGTGTAAATGAACACCACAGCGATGATGCCGAAGCCGACTGAGCGTTTGCGCTGCCGGCTGCGCCGGGCGGAGAGGGTGACCGCCACCGATGCCGAGGTCATCAGCACCAGCACGCCGGTGGCGTACGCGCCGCCCTGGGCATCGACGTCGGCCTTGAACAGGAAGGTGATGACGAACCCGATCAGCGTGAACACCAGAACCAGGGGACGGACGGCTTTGGCCCATCCGGGCGCCATGCCGTAACGCGGCAGGTACCGCGGGACCAGGTTCAGCAGCCCGGCCATGGCGGAAGCGCCTGCGAACCAGAGGATGGCGATGGTGCTGACGTCGTAGACGGTGCCGAATCCGACGCCAAGGTATTCGTGCGCCAGGAATGCCAGGGCGCGGCCGTTGGCCTGGCCGCCGGGCTGGAATTCCTGCTGCGGAATCAGCACCACGGTGATGAAGGAGGTGGTGACCAGGAACGCGCTCATGATCACCGCGGCCGTGGTCAGCAGCCGGCGGGCGCCCCTGATCCGGCCCGCGGGGTTCGCCTCGGTGTCGGTTTCCGCTCCCCGGATCTGCGGCATGACCGCCACTCCGGTTTCAAAACCCGAGAGGCCGAGCGCCAGCTTCGGGAAGACCAGCAGGGCGATGCCGATCACCATAAACGGGTTGCCGTGCGAGGTGGTCAGTGCCTGCCACCAGTCACCCACCGCAACAGTGTGGGTGAACACCTCGAACAGTGTCAGGACAACAACGACGGCGTTGAGGCCCAGATAGAGGACCACCAGGACGACCGCGACGCCGATGGCTTCCTTGAAACCGCGCAGGAACACTGCAGCGAGCAGCGCCAGCAGCACGAGGGTGACGGCGATGTTCTGTCCCGCCAGCCAGCCGGGGGCCAGCGGGTTCTGGATCAGGTGCGCCGTGGCGTCGGCGGCGGACAGGGTCATGGTGATCATGAAGTCCGTCGCCGCGAAGCCCAGGAGGACCAGGACGAAGAGTTTGCCGCTCCAGCGGGGCAGAAGCCGCTCCAGCATGGCGATGGAGCCTTCGCCGCGGTGGCTTTCCCCGGCCACCCGCCGGTAGACCGGCAACGCGCCGAGCAGCGTCACGAGGACCAGCACGATGGTGGCAAGCGGGGAGATGACGCCCGCGGCCAGGGCCGCGATGGCGGGCTGGTAGCCCAGGGTGGAGAAGTAGTCCACACCGGTCAGGCACATGACCTGCCACCATGTGTGCTTCTTCTCGTGGGCGGTGGTCACCCCGCCCGGGCCCTGATGCGTACCCTTGCTGTCCTGCAGCCCGAAGAGGAGCCAGTTTCGCACGGCAGTTTTGCCGTGCGGACGCGGGGCCGACGGGTCTGTCGGGGTCCTGCTCAACGTGGTCATGGAGTCCTTTCCGGGCGCACACACACGCACCCGCGATCACACTCCGAAGCTAACACCGGCGGAAAATGCCGACCCGGGAAAGACGAAATTATTGACGAATCATTTACGGTTCGAAGCGGTACCCCATGCCGGCTTCGGTGAGCAGATGCCTGGGCCGGGCCGGGTCGGCTTCAAGTTTGCGGCGCAGCTGCCCCATGTACACCCGCAGGTAGTGGGTTTCGTTGCCATAGCCCGGGCCCCAGATCTTTGTCAGCATCTGCTGCTGCGTGATGAGCCGTCCCGGGTTTCGGACCAGCAGCTGCAGGATGGCCCACTCCCGCGGGGTAAGCCGTACCGGTGCGCCGTCGCGGGTCACCTTTTGGCTGGCCAGGTCAACCTGGAAGTCCCCGACGTCGATGGCCCTGAGTTGTTCGCCGCCGTCGGAGGAACTGAGGCGGCGCTCGGCCACCCGCAACCGCGCAAGAAGTTCGTCCAGCCCGAACGGCTTGGTCACGTAGTCATCGGCTCCCGCATCGAGGGCCCGGACCTTGTCCACGGATCCGTGCCGGGCAGACAGCACGATAATCGGTGTGTTGCTGGACCGGCGGATCCTGGTAATGACGTCCACGCCGTTGATGTCCGGCAGGCCAAGGTCCAGGACGATGATGTCCGGCCGGCTGTTTTCGGCGTGCTGGAGGGCAGCGGCTCCATCCAGTGCCGTAAGCACCGCATACCCTTCGGCATGCAGATTGACCTGCAGCGCCCGCAGGAGCTGGGCTTCATCGTCGACGACGAGGACAGTTCTCATCGCCCGCCGTCTTCGGTGGTGCGTCCGTCAGCCGCGGACATGAGGTGTGCGTTTTCGGGTCCCGTGGAGAGCGGGAGCCGGATGACCATCGTCAGGCCCCCTCCGGGGGTTGGTTCGGCGGACAGCTGCCCGCCCATTGCCTCGGTGAAACCCTTTGCGACGGCCAGGCCCAGGCCAATTCCGAGGCCGTCGGGGGCGTCGTCGAGGCGTTGGAAGGGTTCGAACATGGTGATGACATTCACGGCTGGAACGCCCTGGCCATGATCCACGATCCTCAGTTCACCGCAGGGACGTCCGTCGATGGTGGCCATGGCAGATCCGCTGGCGGGGCCCGCTATGACGACGTCGGCGCCCGGCGCGTATTTCAAAGCGTTCTCCGCGATGTTGGCGATGACCCGCTCCAGCATGCCCAGGTCCGCGTCGATGAGGGGCATGTTCGGGGCGAGATCCACCCTGATGGCACCGGCGAGGATTCCCCGCAGCGCTTCTTCGATGGCATCCCGCCAGGTCACAGGCGCTGTAAGGGGTGCCGCGGATCCACTCGAAATCCTGGACATGTCCAGAAGATTGCCCACCAGAGACTCAAGGCGGTCTGAATACGACTCGATGGTTTCGAGCATCTCGGCCTTGACCTCCTCCGGGAGCCGCATGTTCTGGCGCCGCAGGGCTGTGACGGCAAGCTTGATTCCTGCCAAAGGTGTTCGCAGGTCGTGGCTGACGGCGCGCAGAATGGACGTCCGGATGCTGTTGCCCTCCGCCAGCTTTGCCGTCTCGCTCAGTCTGAGCTGGAGTGACTGACGCTGCCGCAGCAGGAGGAGGTGGGACCCGTAGGCTGTGAGCAGCCGCCGGTCTCCCGCAGTCAGGTCCCTCCCGGCAACCACCAGCGCCGTCAACGGGTCCGCAAGTTCAACGGCACCGGCGGTGGGATCACCGGAACCGGGGGGCGGGGGAGGCGCCTGGCCGGAGTAGGCCTGAAGCGCCCAGCCTTCGCCGGAATCCGCACTCAGGGGATCCGCGGGCGGGTGATCCGCACGCACGGTATCCACACGCAGGGTATACAACCCTGCAGACTGGACCTGGAAGGTCTTCCGGACCTTGTTAAGAAAAGCCGGCACCGTATCATCCTCGATCAGCGCATCCCGGGCCAGGCCGGCCAGGGTGGCCGCCTCGGACCGTGCTCGGGCGGCTTCGCGGGCACGCCTGGCCGAGAGCCCCACCAGCAGGGACACCGCAATCGCGGAGCCAAGGAACACGGCCAGCGCGAAAATGTTCTGCGGATCTTTGACGCTGAACGTTCCCACCGGGTCCGTCTCGAAGTAGTTGAGCAGCAGCGAGTCCAGCAGCGCAGCCACTACCGCCGGCCACAGCCCTCCGATGAACGCCACTGCCATCACGCCGGTCAGATGGACCAGCACATGCGTGGCTAGGTTCAGGTCCGGGGCAAGGGAAAGTACAAACGTGGCGAGTACTGGTAGGAGCACGGCGAGAATGAAGCCTGCGGTCGTCCGGGCTCGGCCGAGCGTCAGCGGGGCGGCCTTGGGCAGCACGGTGAACGTTTTGCCCACGCCGGGAGGCGCGACCGGAAATATGCGATGCGATCCATGTGCCACACAGACAGTCTGACAGTTTCGGTCGAGCCTGATGGGCATGGCGAAGCCCCCTATGCCGGACATTACGCGGCCCATCCGAACGGGGCAGGTCCGCCTACGCCCGGCCCTTCAGGATCAGGTTCCAGTAGACCTGCGGGAAAACGTCGCGGTCCACCACCCAAGACGCACGGCTTTCCTTCCACGTGGGTACCTTGGGGATGGTGGGCTTGGGCCGGTAGTCGGCGTCGAACTCGGCGAACACCACGGTGGAGCGGGAGACGGTGAACGGGCACACCGCATAGCCGTCGTACTTCTGGGTCAGCGGCGTTCCCTTCCGGGCAGCCATGAGGTTTTTGGCCAGGACTTTGGTCTGTTTGCGCAGCGCGCCGCCGCACTTGGAATTGGCGGTTGCGGCAGCGTCCCCCAGGGACCAGACATTGGGGTAGCGGACGTGCCGGAGGGTTTCCGGGTCAACCTGCACGAACCCGCCGTCATTGCCGGGGGCCGGCAGGTCCGTGGCCTTGAGCCAGTCAGGTGCCGACTGCGGCGGAACGGCGTTGAGGACGTCGTAGCGGATCTCCTCGGTGGTACCTGCCGCGTTGTCGCGGATCAGCACGGTCCGGCCGAGGGGGTCAGCGGCTGTCAGTTCGCTGTTGAGGCGCAGTTCGATGCCGTATTCGGCGATCTTCCGGTTCAGCTCGTCATCAACGCCGGGGACGCCGTAAACGGTGGGGTAGGGCTGGACCATGACCACCCGGATGTCATCGAGGACTCCCTGTTCCTTCCAGTAGTCGCAGGCCAGGTACATGGGTTTCTGGGCCGCTCCGGCGCACTTAACCGGTCCGGCGGGCATGGTGAACACGGCGGTGCCGGACGTGAGGCTGCTGAGCAGGGTCCAGGCTTTGGGGGCGAGGTCGAACTCGTAGTGGGAGGCCCCGAAGGGCGAATGGACCGCCGCTTCGAGGCCCGGGATCCTGTCCCAATCCAGCTGCAGGCCTGGGCAGACCACCAAGTGGTCGTAGGTGATCTGGTCACCGGAGTTCAGCGTGACCGTGTTGGCTACGGCATTGATCACCAGGGCTCCGTCCCGGATCCACTCCACTCCCGCCGGAGTCACGGAAGCCTGCGAGCGGATGGCCTCCGCCGCCTTGGCCTTGCCGCCGGCGATGTGGGAAAAAAGCGGCTGGTACAGGTGGTGGTCTTTGGGTTCGACGACGGCGATGTCAGCAACGCCGTAACGGTGCAGTCGTGCCGCCAGGGAAATGCCCGCGTTACCGCCGCCGATGATGAGGACTTCGTGATGGGCGTTATCAGTCATGACCCTGGTTCTTCTCTGTCAGGGCCGATGCTTTATGGGCCGCCCGGGCCCCGGTCTTCGCCGACTCCACCACGTACTGGGGTTCTTCCGCCGTTGCCCGGTGGGTGTTCCCGTCCAGTTCAAAATCGCTGGTCTTCTGCTCCACAATTTTGCCGTGAGTGGGCCCCTGAGGCGTGTTCCATTCCACGGAGGTTCCTTTGCGTAGCGACATGTCTGCTCCTTTGGCCCGGGGTGAGAAACCAGCTGCACACAATAGTAAGCATGGTTAGTATCGCGGGTCACGGGTTCGAGCCCCCTTGATCGCTCCAGGTTGGCTACCCGGCGGCAGGTGCCGTTCCGCCAGCACCCGCTGTCGGCGGCGCCGGCGCCTCAGCGGTGGGAGCGGACGACGACGGCGGGTCGCCTGGGGCCAGCTGCGTCGGTTGCATCGTGGGCGGCGCAGTAGGCGGCGCAGCGGGTGGCGCAGTGGCCGCGCCGTTGCCGGTGGGGACTGGCGCTGGCGCCGTGGAACCGGGGGAGGGCGGCGCTGTCCAGCCCGGCGTGGGGCCCGGGCTGGCAGTTTCAGTGGACGGTGCGGTGCCGGCCCTCGTGGCGCTGGGGTCCGCCCTGATGATCGCGGTGATCTGTTCCTTGTACGCCGCCAGCCTGCCCTGGATTTCACTCAGCGGCACATTCTGGATGTTCCTGCCGTAAGCGGCAATCTCGGCCCAGAGCGCATTCAGCCGTGCCATGCTGTCTTCGCCCAGCGGGCCGTCCAAGGTAAGGACCAGCTGGCTCGCCAGGGCGTAGGTGAGGCACTCCAGGCAGTTGTAGTTGGCGGCAGCGGACAGGTTTTCCGGGACGATGACGTCCGTCTGGCCCACAATAAGCACCACTTGGAAGCCGACTGCCACGGCCGCGCATCCCGAGCAGCTGGCGAAGGCATACGCCTCATTGGTGGCGTCCACCGGTTCGCCGGCCTCCGCCCAGACCAAGGCAAAGGCCACGCTGTACTTCACCGATCCGTCAGTGGTGTTCACTGCCAGCGCCTGGTTGCCGTCGGCCTCGGGAGCGGCGGGCCGGTCGAAGGGGAATACCCAGGCAGGGGCCGAAGAAGCGCCGGAAGCCGAGGCCGCGGAAGTGCTCGCCGCAGCCGAACCGGCGGGCACCAGGACCATGCTGAGCTGCGGGTTCTCCCTGGTGGGCAGGGCCGTTCCTGCAGGCCACGGGGCCACGGTGCTGCCCGGCTGCCCCTCCCGGAGCACGGTACGGGACTGTGGAAACACGGAAGTGGTGGCGTCTGCCAGCGTCCCGCGTTCGTACGGCTGCACCGGACGGTACGTCCCGCCGTCGGGCCACCACGCCCACGCGAGCCCTGCCACAACGGCCGCTACGGCAGCCATGGCGGCGCCACGCTGCAGCGCCTTGCCGCTTGTCTTTCGCCAGAGTCCGGTCACCACCTGCCGCAGCAGGCGCACCAGGATGTAGAGCATGCCCAGCACCGGAAGGGCCACGGCCGCAATGGCCAGGACACGCACGGCGGCCCCGGCCAGGTCCCCGGCGGCGGCGCTTTCAGCGAGCAACGATTGCTGCCTGAGTACGCCGTCCCACGCGGTGGCCAGCAGCCGCGGCAAGGCGAGCACCATCATCACCAGGCTGAACAGCAGCATTGGCACGGTCACCAGGACCCAAAGCGTCACCACGGCGCGCGCCCACGGTTTCAGGACCCGGCTTTCCGGCTTGCCCCAACGCCCGGGGAGCAGGCCGAGGAGGGTCGGCTTGATGCGCTGGAACAGGTCCGGAACCCCTACGGTGTCGGCGAGGATGTGGTACCCGTCGTACCGCACGAGGGGGAGCAACTGACGGACCATCTGCAGGATCTGCGTGACCACCACCAGCAGCAACGCGTCAAAACCCGTGGCCCACCAGATGCCCATGATGGCCACCGCCACGATGGCGTTGAAGTACAGGCCGCCGAGGTCCGTGCGCAGGCGTCCGCCACGGCCCAGCCGGTAGGAATCGGTGACGTCGGTGAAGAACGCCGGCCAGATCAGGTACAGGCCTGCGCCCATGGCTCCGGGGGTGGCGCCGCCCTTGCGCGCCGCGGCCGCGTGGCCAAACTCGTGGAAGCCGGCGGACAGGATGGTGATGGCGAAAATCAGCAGGAGCAGGGCCGGGTTGGCGAACGCCTCGTGGGTGGCGGAGCCGAGGCCCTTCACCATGAGCACCCACCAGCAGGCCGCCAGGAACGCCGCCGTCACTGCCACCACGATCAGCGGAGTGAACAGGGCGGCAAAGGGTGCCGTCAGCTTGCGGGTGCGTTCCGGATCAGTCACCGTGTAGCGGAACCGCATCCCCAGCAGCGGGTCGGCTTTGCGCACCTCCGGCTGTGATCCGTCCGCCAGTTGAAGCAGGCCCATGGGCAGCAGCTGTGAATCCATCAGCGTGCGGACGTTCTCCGCGCTGACCAGCCGCCCCGAACCCGTGCTGGCGTGCTGGGCGATCTCCGCCAGGCTCCGGGTCCCATCGGTGGCCTCCAGCACCAGATACAGCAATGGCGTCAGCTGCAGGGTCTGGCCATCTGCACGGCGGACCAGGGAGGGCGGCTCGCGGTAGCCCGACCCCTCGGACTGGCCGAGGAGTTGGACTCCTTCGGCCCGGGCTGGAACCTGCGGCCGGTGCTCCGTGGCGGTGGCAGGGGACGACGGCGGGCCCGCCTGTCCGGGCGGCCCGCCGTGCGTTGTGGTCATCTGTGCTTACTGTTCGAGGTTGGACTGCTGATCGGCCGAAGCGTTGGCTGCGCCATCGATGTGCTGGGTAATCATGGCGTCCTGATCAGCCACGGCAAAGGCCTGGCTGTCGATGGAGCCGATGTTCGCCGCCACGGCGGCGTCGATTGGGGCAGCAACGTTGGCGTTGGCGGCCACGGCACCGTTGATGGGTGCGGCGATGTCGGCGTCGGCCGCAAGGTCCACGTTAACGTTGAGCAGGTCCCCGTCGAGGGCTGCTGCGGGATCAACCGGCAGCGCACCGACGTCGGGCAGTGCTGCGTCCGGCGCGGTTCCGGCCGGGGCCTCCGGCGCCGTTTCGGTTCCTGTGCCCTGGCTGATGATGCTGTCCTGGGCGGAATCGGCATTTGCGTCCGCCGCGATCCCCTGGTCGATGATCACGCCCTGGTCAGCCAAGGCCTGCGCGTCCGAGCCGAAGGAGAGGATGTTGGCCGAGGCCGCGGCGTCAATTGGTGCCGCCACGTTGGCGTTGGCCGCTACGGCCAGGTCGATGGGGGCTGCCGCATCAATGCCGAGATCCAGGTCCGCGTTCAGGTCCAGGACGGAAGCAACTTCCTTGTCCGGCAGGGCGGTGGTCTGTTCCAGCAGCAGTTCATCGTCAGTCAGGGGACGCATTTCCGGGTTCATGCTTACGCAACCTCCAGTACGGCGCGGGTTGTCTACCCCCAGTGGGCAGCCCGCGCCAGACAATAGTAAGCATGATTAGCTTTATTGCACATCGATTGATCCGTAACTGCCGTTACGAGTGTCCAAAACGGCAGTTACGGAGCAATCGATGGGGTTGTGGCACTTGGGTCGGCGTGGACGATGGCGATGATCTGCTGCTTGTACGCCTCCAGCCGGGACTGGATTTCAGAAAGCGGGACGTTCTGAAGGTTTGTGCTGTACTCGAGGCTCCTGCCGTACTCGTCGATCTCGTCCCACAGTGCTGACAGTTGCTCCATCCGGTCATCACTCAGCCCGGAGCCCACGCTCAGGACCAACTGATTGGCCAGCGCATTGGTGTGGCATTCCAGGCAGTTGAAGTTCACGGCCGCGGAATGGTTCTGGGGAGCGATGACACTGGGTTGTTCCTCGATCAGTACCACCTGGAATCCCACGGCCACGGCCGCGCAGCCCGTGCAGTGGGCGAAAGCGTACGCTTCATTCGTCGTGACCACGGGATCGCCGTCTTCGGCCCAGATCAGGGAGAATTCCACGCTGTAGTCCACCGAGCCGTCGGTGGTGTTCACCGCCAGGGCCTGGTTGCCGTCCCCTGTCGGGGTAGCCGGCGGGTCGAACGGGAACACCCAGGGCGGTTCCGGGCCCTCCCAATCCGCAGGCGTATTTTGCGGGGCGGGATCAGTGGCGTTGGCGGGCCAACACGCCCCCGTGAGCCCGACCATAAGGGCTGCCGCGGCGGTCAGGGTAACAACATGTTGCGGCGCCTTGCCGCGGAACTTCTGCCCGCGTCCCGCGATCAGCTGCTGGGGAATCATGCTCACGTCACCTCAAGTCCGGCCCGGGTTGACCTGCCCCCAGCGGACAGCACTGCATTCGACAATGGTAAGCCTGGTTACCTTTTTCGGAAACCATATCGAACCCGGATGGGGCTATTTCAGGCCGGCCCCCGGAAGCAGCTCCGTTGCGCCGAGGGAATTGGCGATGAAGGCGTAATCCCACGCACGCTCGCGCCACTGGACGTACCGCCCTGACGCACCGCCATGCCCGCCGTCCATTTCGATCTTCATCACGATGGGCTCCGTGCCGGTGGTCTTGTTCCGCAGCTCCTGGACCCACTTGGCGGGCTCCACGTAGAGGACGCGGGTGTCGTTGAAGGATGTCACCGCGGCGATCTTCGGGTAGGCCACCTCCCGCACGTTCTCGTACGGTGAGTAAGAATTCATGTAGGCGTACACCTCGGGGTCCGTGATGGGGTTGCCCCATTCCTCCCACTCGAGGGCGGACAGCGGGAGCTCCGGATCCAGGATGCTCGTCAGCGGGTCCACGAACGGCACCTGAGCCACCACGGCGGCGTACTTTTCCGGTGCCAGGTTGGCCACGGCGCCCATCAGCAGGCCGCCCGCGGAGCCTCCCATTGCCGCAATCCGGGACGGATCCACCCAGCCCGAGTCCGCCAGCCAGTCGGTGGCGGCCACGAAGTCGGTGAAGGTGTTCTTCTTGGTGAGCTTTTTGCCGTCCTCGTACCAGTGCCGGCCCAGCTCGCCGCCGCCGCGGATGTGGGCGATCACAAACACCACCCCGCGGTCCAGCAGCGACAGCCGCGCGATGCCAAAACCGGGATCCATGCTCAGCTCATACGAGCCGTACCCGTATACCAGCCCCGCCGCCGTCGAATCCTGTTTGATGCTCTTGTGCCGCAGGACGGAAAGCGGTATGCGGGTGCCGTCCGCGGCGGCGGCCCATTCCCGTGTGGCAACGTAGTCGGCGGCGGAGTAGCCGCCCAGCACCGGGCTTTCCTTGCGGAGCAGCAGCTCGCCGGCGGGCTGTGCCGGGGTGGGAAGGACAAAATCGTAAACGCGCGACGGCGTGAAATAGGACGTGTATCCCAGCCGGATCACCGGCGCCTCATAGTCGGACCCGCCGACGCCGGCTGTGTACAGCTCCTCGTCGAACGCCGGTTCCACGGGCGCCTCCTGCGCGGGGGTTCCCAGCCCGGAAAGCCCCATCACCTGGACCCGCTCGATGGTGTCCTTGCGGACGGAGACGATCAGGTGCGTGGAGGTGACCCCGGCACCGTTGACGCGGACGTCGTCGGAATGTTCGACGACGGTGCTCCAGTGCTGCTCGGCGAGGGGCTTGGTGAGCTCGGCCGGGTCAACCAGGGAGACCATGGAGTTCACGGCGTTCCGGTTGTGCGTGATGATGATGCGCTCCTGCTTTTCGCCGTCGGAGCCGGTGAGCAGGAAGGGTTCCGCCTCGTAGAGCACGCGTTCGTCCCGCGAAATCACCGTGGTGAGGGCCGCCGTCGGGTCATCAAAACGCAGCAGCCGCGTTTCGCTGTACTCGGAGCAGCCGATGCCCAGCACGAGGTGACTCCTGTCAGAGGAGAGCTCGAAGCCCAGCCACATGGCGACGTCGTCCTCCTGGTAAATCACCTCATCGTCGGTGACGGGCGTGCCCAGGACGTGGGACTTCACCTGGTAGGGGCGCCACGAGTCGTCCACCACGGTGTAGAAGATGCGCGTGCCGTCGGGGGAGAAGCTGACGCCGTAGAAGACGTTCTCGATGACGTCCGGCAGGAGTTCGCCGGTCCGCAAATCTTTGATGTGCAGGGTGAAGCGTTCGTCGCCGGCGTTGTCCACGGCGTAGGCGAAGAGGTTGCCGTCCACCGTGACGGCGGAGCCGCCCACGGAGAAGAACGGCTTGCCCTCGGCCTCAACGTTGCCGTCCAGCAGCACTTCCTCGCCCGGGATTTCGACGCCGGCTTCCACCGCCGGGGGAGTCCAGTCGGCCACGGGGTTGCCGGTGTCCTTGGCGCGGACCCGGCACTGGATGCCGTATTCCTTGCCCTCCACCGAGCGGCTGAAGTACCACCAGCCGTCCTTGCGGTTCGGGACAGACAGGTCTGTCTCCTGCGTGCGGCCCTTGATTTCCTGGAAGATGGCCTCCCGCAGCGGCTCCTGGTGCGCGGTGACCGCCTCCTGATAGGCGTTCTCGGCCTTCAGGTGCTCTACGACCTCCGGGGATTCCTTTTCGCGCAGCCACTCGTAGTTGTCCACGAAGGTGTCGCCGTGGTGGGTCCGTTCGTGCGGGACCTTCTTGGCGACCGGCGGCGTGAGACTGCCGGTGCTGGTGGCGTCAGCGGACGGGGCGGCCGAATCGGGGGAGGAGTTGGCGGAATCCTGCAGCGGAGTCTGAGTCATTCCTTCAATATAGATACCCCCGCCAGCAAAGGGCACGCCCGTTCGCTACCGGGGTAGCGGCCCCCTCCCCCCCTGGACGCTCTCTCACTTGATGTGGACTTTTCCGGAACGCTCTCTCACTTGATGTGGGCTTTTGCGGAACGCTCTCTCACTGAGGCCCTCCGGGCAGGGTGCCGATGGTCCCTGTTGGTCATTGGCGTGGGGGGCTACAGTCAGCCCATGAGGACCCTTGTGAGTCTCCCGATTTCCAGCAAAACATTCTCGGGCGGACTCGTCGCCCTCCTGATCTTCAACGTACTATCGGCCCTTGGGGGTGCTGTACTGGCCATTGCATTTGGCGGCGCGGGGGTCCCCTTGGAACATCTGGCGGGTACCTGGTTCTCGTCCTCCCTTGTGCTGGGGCTCATTCTGGGTGTCGTCGTCGGGGGAACGCACGCGGCCGCGGCCTTTGGCTTGGTTGCGCGGAGTCCCTGGGCTCTGTTGGTGGCTGCGATTGCGGGCTTCGCCATGATCATCTGGATCTTCACCGAGGTGGCCATGATCGGATACTCCTGGCTGCAGAGCCTCTATTTCGGGCTCGGTACGTCAGAACTGATCCTCGTTATGGCACTGCTGGGAATTGCCCCGTCAATCGTTTCCCCCGTGAGACATGAGACATTGAAGGTGCCGTAGAAACTTTGGGAAAGTTACCGGCGGGGACCCCTTGAACCGTCCTCCGTGCGGTGCTAAAACGGCATTACCGGGAGGATCCGGACGCGTTCTTTTTCATCTGCCTCTTGAGGGCGGCTAGCCCTTTGGGCACGCCACAGCGCCAGATAGCGCATCGGCAGTTTGCGGGTGACCCTTCCGATAAGGTGGCCCCCGGCCTCGCCGGGGGCCATCCCTATGAGCGGCTGCGCGCCCTGCTGACGCCGATGGTGATGCCGGCAATGACAACATCAAAGATCGCAGCAAGTTCCGTTGCGAAGAACCGCACACAGCCGCTATAGAAAATCTGTATCAGGCAACATAGATTAGCTAATGCGTGTTGAAACCAGCTCTGACGAGGAGGAAGTCATGTTGGTGCGTACCGATCCGTTCCGCGAATTGGACAGGCTGACCCGGCAGGTCCTCGGAACCAGTGCGCGTCCTGCAGCGATGCCGATGGACGCGTGGCGGGATGACCAGGAGTTTGTGGTGGCCTTCGATCTGCCCGGAGTTAGCCCGGACTCCGTTGACCTCCACGTGGAACGAAACGTCCTGACCGTGAAGGCCCAGCGCCCCGAACCTGCCGGGAGGAACGTCGAGCTGATCGCCTCCGAGCGCCCGCGCGGATCCTTCAGCCGCCAGTTGATCCTGGGTGACACCTTGGACGTGGAACACGTCAAGGCAACGTACGACGCCGGCGTGCTGACGCTGCGGATACCGGTGGCCGAAAAGGCCAAGCCACGGAATATCGAGATCGAAACGAAGGAGCCGCAGTACGAGATTGCGTCATAGCCCCCAACTCCGATGACGCCCCACAGTGATGACCCCCGGCTGGGCCGGAGGTCATCACTGCGTCCGAGGAGTCCTTCCCGAGCGACCCGCCCGCGGGCGTTGGGGGAGAAGTAAGGGTCAGGTTCCCAGTTCCAGCATCAGCGCCGGAAGTTCGTCGGCCAGTTCGCGGGCCAGGAATCCCAGCGGACCCAGCCTGCTGGCGAGCCTGTCGGCGGCTGCCGCATGAAGGTGCGTTCCCCAGCACGCGGCCTGGGCGTCGCTGGCACCCCGTGCGCGGAGCCCGGCGATGGTGCCGGCCAGAACGTCTCCGCTGCCGGACGTGCCCAGGCCGCCATAGCCGGTGGTGATTTCCCAGAGTTCGGGGCCCTCCGGCGCCTGGATGTCCGGTGGGCGAGCGATGAAGCCCTGGCAGCTGACCACCGCTTGGTACTGCCCGGCAATGTCGCGCACAGCCGTTTCCAGTTGGTCCAGCTCCCGGCCCAGCAGGATCGCTGCTTCCTTCGGGTTCGGGGTAAGGATCAGCCGCCCATGCCACGGCTGCAGGGCATCCCCCAGCCTGGGCAGGCAACCCAGGGCGTAGGCGTCCAGAATGATGGTGGCACCGCCGGTTCCGGAGCCCCCGCCGGTACTGCCGCCGTCGTCATCCCGTTCCAGCAGAATCCTGAGCAGGTCTTCCGTGCGGTCCGCATCGTCCAGTCCGGGGCCAATCAGAACAGCGTCGGCGCTCTCGAGATCCCCGTGAAGGGGGTCCAGCCCCGAGCCGCGCACGGAGCCGTCCTTGGTTTCGGGAAGCCCAATGACGCCGGCCTCCGGGAAGCTGACAGCCAGCTGCGTGGCCACAGATTCGGCGACGGCCATGGTGAGCCTGCCGGCTCCTGCCCGGAGCGCTGCGATTCCGGCCAGCAGGGCGGCGCCCGGCGTGGCCCGGGCGCCGCCGATCACCATCACCGCGCCGCGGGAGTACTTGTCCTCCCCGGCCGACGGCAGCGGCCAGCTGCGCAGCAGCGACGGCGTGACCGGCGTTGCCCGCGAACCCGGTGCGGCCGTTCCGCCCGAGCCGGCGCCGCCGGAACCTGCCCCGCCGGAACCTGCCCCGCCGGAACCTGCCCCGCCACCGGCAGACGGGCCACCGGCAGAGGGGCTACCGGGGGTGGACATTGGCATCCCCGGCGTGTTCGGTGACCTCGACACCCTGGGCGGTGAGGTGGTCCGCCACGTTGAAGCTCTCCAGCGTCCACGGGCCGTGCCCTTCGGGACGCACATAGCGGGTGATGGACGCGTTCAGGACCGAGGTGCTGGCGGCCAGGTCCAGGAGTTCCGCTTCGGTCATCCCTTCCAGCACGTAGCGGACCAGCAGGATCAGGGCGTCGTGGCACACCAGCATCACCCGCTGCCCGCTGCCCAGGTTGTTCAGTTCGCCAAGGACGGAGCGCAGCCGCAGCACAACGTCCGCCCAGGATTCGCCACCAGGCGGACGGTAGTAGAACTTGCCCAGCCAGCGCCGGCGTTCGGCCTCTTCCGGGAGTCGCCGCTCCACGCCTTGCCGGGTGAGCATGTCCAGGATGCCGAGTTCCCGGTCGCGGAGGCGCTCGTCGGTGCGGACCTTGACGGGCCACCGGGCGGTTTCCACGGCAATCTCCGCCGTCTGATGCGCCCGAACGTAGGGGGATGACACCACAGCGTCGGGCCGGAGCTCCTCCTCGAGCGACGCCAAGGCCCTGCCCAGCGCGAGCGACTGGTCCTGCCCCGTATGGGACAGCGTCACATCCGCGTCGCGGGCCGGCACGTCGATGACGTCCGCACCGGCCTGGCTGGCCTCGGTGGCCGCCACGTTGCCTTCGCTCTCGCCATGCCGGACCAGGATGAGCTCCACCGCGCCGGCTTCCCGCACTGCCTGCGTCAAACCGCTGTTTTCCAAGACAAACCACCCCGTCGTCGTGCGTCCCTGCCCGTGCAGAGCCTACTTGAGGCGTACCCACTTTCCGGTCCGTATAACGATCAATGTGGCATCCCACAAAGTGCCCCGCCAGACCCTTGACAGGGCGTGGTTACCGCGCAGTAATTAAAAGCACACTTTGTAAATTGGGGTCGATGATGAGAAACCTGATACCGAAGGGCACCCTCCGCCAGATGCTCCTGCCGCCCACGTTCGGGCTGCACATGACCAAGGCCGCAGACTTCACGGTGCTCTCCGTGGAGGTCTGGAGCACCTGCCTGGTGGTCAACATCCATGTGGAATCCGCTGCCGGCGCCGCGGTCCCCGAAATCACCGTCGAGGATCACTGGGGCACGGTCTACACGCTGCAGGATTCGGCGAGCGTGGGCTCCCGGAACCTGCAGGTGTTCACCCCTTCCGTTCCGGCCGGCACCCGGAGCCTGACGATCCGGTCCACGGACGCCGCCGAGGGCCGCCTGGTGGTGGCCTTCGCCGTCCGCGCCATGCGCGACGCCGACGACCTCGGCCACGCATCGGCTTACCAACCTCACCACCTCCGCCGCCCCGCCTAGGATTTTGCGCGCAGCACACCGGCCCGTACTTCCAAAACGCTCTCTCAGTTAATGCGGGTTTTTGACCGACGCTCTATCACCTCGTGTGCCTCGGGCCCCATCAACTGAGAGAGCGTTCGAGGAATTCCCGCATTAACTGAGAGAGCGTCCGGCTTGAGTGGGAGCGTCCGGCGTAGATCGGCAAACGGAGGCGGGCGTATCCTGATCACGCAAAGGCGCATCCGCCCAGCGTGAGAGGGGAAGCTTCATGACCATCCCGCCAGTGCACGAACCCGAGCCGTTTCCGCCGGAGCCGGGGCCTGACCCGTTCACTCCGGATCCCACCCAACCCGGGCACCCGGGACCCGCCAGGCCCAGCCCCGTACCGACGCCGGAACCTCCCGGCCCGCTGCCCATCCCGGACCCGGGGCCGACGCCCCTGCACCCGGACCCCACCCAAAGCTAACGGGATCCCGGGCAGTCCGTCACGGCCCGCCCGGGCAACCAACTACCTTTCCGGGGTCAGGACCTTGGAAAACACCGTGACGCCGTTGGCGTTGCGGAGGCTGGCAGTGAAGGAGTTGTCCTCACCCAGTTGGACGTGCCCGAAGAACTGGCTCTCGCCATCGCGCGGGGACTGATTCACGGACCGGCCGGCCTTAGAGAAGACGACCTCCGGACCAAACGTCCCATCCATGGCGTTGGGCCCAAAGGAGCCCGCCGCGATGGGACCGGCCACGAACTCCCAGAACGGATCGAAATCCGTGAACGCTGCGCGCTCGGGCGAGTAGTGGTGTGCGGCGCAGTAGTGCACATCGGCGGTCAGCCACACGATGTTCTTTACCTTGTTCCGTTTGAAGGCGCTGAGCACGCCGGCGATCTCGAGTTCGCGGCCGAGCGGTGCGCCGTTGTCACGGTTGGACACGCTTTCCTCGTTCACCGGGCCGTCCGGGACCACGATGCCCAGCGGCAGGTCGGCCGCGATGACTTTCCAGGTCGCCTTGGACTTCGACACTTCGCGGATCAGCCAGTCCACCTGCTCCTGGCCCAGGATGGACGTGGCGTACGCTTCTTTCCCGTCCGTGTTCGGGGACTTGAAGGTGCGCATGTCCAGGCAGAAGATGTCCAGCTGGGGGCCGCGGCTGATCTTCCGGTAGATGCGCGCCGGCTGGTACTGCCCGCCGTCGTCGAACGTTCCCGGCCGCCACAGCGCCGAACTGTCCGCGATGGGCATGTTCTCCTGCCACGCCTGCCGGCCGCGGGCGGCGAGGGTGTTGACGTCGCGGACGGTGTACCGGGCGTCGTCGATGATCTGCCCGGGGTACCAGTTGTTGTGGGTTTCGTGGTCGTCCCACTGGGCAATCACGGGGATGTCCGCGAACATGGCACGCATGTTTGCGTCCAGCGAGTTGTAGCGGTGCCGGCCGCGGAATTCGGTGAGGGTTTCGGCCACCTTGGACACTTCGTCCGTGACCACGTTGCGCCAGATCTGGCCGTCCGGTTCCACCACGATTGCGGCGATGGGGCCGTCGGCGTAGATGGTGTCACCGGAGTGGATGAAGAAGTCCGGGCGCGTGTTGTGCATCGCCTCGTAGCCGCGCATCCCGCCGAGTTCCTCGTTGATGCCCCAGCCCTGGCCGGCGGTATCGCCGGTCCAGACAAAGCTCTGGACGGACGACGGCGAGCCGTCGGCTTTGGCGCCTCCGTTGCCTTTGGTGCCGCTCCTGAAGGTCCCGGTGTCCGGCGCCGTACGGAAAGTGCCGTTGACGGTTTCGCCCGCGGCGCCGTCCTCGTCCTCGAAGCTGATTTCCAGGGCGAAGCGGGTGTTGGCGGGGAGGCGGCCGGCATGGATCTTGGCGGTGAAGTCGGAGGCCTGGGTGGCGCGCGGACCGCGGAGGGTCCGCTCAAAGGCGCCCCGGCCGCTCAGTGCGGCGCCGCCGTCGTCCACGGCCCGGAGGGTGGCCAGCATCCGCCCGGGCCCCGAAGCGCGCGACCAAAGCACGGCGGAATCGGCGGTGACGTCGCCGGTGGCGATCCCGCTGGGGAGGGTGAGCCGGTTGCGGACCAGCGGGATGCCCGACGGCGTGGGGCTGCCGGGTGCGGCGGCCTGGGCGGCGGTGGGTACGGCAGCCAGTGCGGCGGCGAGGACGGATCCCTTGACAACGGTGCGGCGCGAAAGTTCAGTCATGCCTCCACCCTTCACGCAGCGGGCACACGCACTCCTACCCGCAGGTGAACGCCGGATGTGGCGCGCCTGAACAGCTCCGACGCCAGGTCAGCTCCGCGTCAGCGGGCTCCCGCGTACTCCGGCAGCCGACCTTCGCGCATGGCCGCGGCCATCTGGGCGATCCCGGCGTAGTCAGGGAACACCACCGAGGCTCCGCCGGCGGCTATGCCCGTGCCGGCGGTGGGCAGCGTCATGGAGACGAAGCTGTTCGGGTCGATGGCGCGCATCGCGTAGGCCAGGACGGCCACGCCCACGGGGTCGAAGCCCTGGTCCACGGTGAGGTAGCTCCCGGCGAAATTCACCAGGCCCCGCAGGGCGGTGACGTCTGTGAGGGTGCTGGCGCTGGTCAGCCGGGCGAGGACGGCGCGAAGGTATGTCTGCTGGTTCCGGACGCGCTGGTAGTCGCCGTCGACGAAGGCGTAGCGCTCGCGGACGAACTCCAGTGCCGCCTGGCCGTCGAGGTGGTTGATGCCCTGGGTGAACACGTGCTGCGTGTCGAAGGTGGCCTGGAATGGCAAGGTGACGTCCACGTCGATGCCGCCCAGCGCGTCGGTGAGTGCCCTGAACCCGTTGAAGTCCAGCATGACTGTGTGGTCGATGGGGGTGCCCATCAGTTCGCCCACGGTCCGTGCCGCCAGCGGGATGCCGCCCACGGACAGGCTGTCGTTGATCTTGGACGCGCCGTAGCCGGGGATGTTCACGTAGAGGTCCCGCATGATGGAGACCACGTGGACGCTCCGCCGGTCTGCCGGGACGTGGACCAGCATCATGGAGTCGGCCCGTTGGTCCTGGTACTCGCCTGTGGACTGGGTGATGCCCGCCTGGTCCCTGGCGTTGGCGCGGCTGTCGCTGCCTATCAGCAGGATGGTCATCGGAACGGCCGGAAGTTCCGCGATGGGCTCAGGCGGCGGGGGCGGCGCGGGTGCCGGCGGGGGCGGCGTCGTCTCGGACGGGGTGGGGTTTGCGGTCTCCGTTGCTGTGGGCTCCGGGGCGGCAACCTCCACGGCCGGGCGGCTGAAAACCAGGGCGGATACCGCCACCACCGCCACCAGCAGCAGCGACAACAGGGCCGCGATCAGTCGCCGGCGTTTTAGCCTCACAGGGGTAGCATTTTCGTGGCCCGGAGTGCCGGGGCTGATTCGCTCAGGACCGCTTGGGGTGACCATGACTTAGTGTCCGCCCGCGCGTGCGGTTCCGCCATGGGCAGGCGTGTTTCGTTTTCCTAACGGTTGACCTATAGCAACGCGGGGTCACTCCTTGCCCCTTCCGAGGCCTGGGGCGGCAGGGAATGACCCCGCGTTGCGCTGCCAGGCAATGAGGGCACGACGCCGGCGGGCCGGGTTAGGCGGGCACGTTCAGTCGGGCGTGGCGCAGCACGGAGATGATCGCCGGCGCGAGCTCGTCTTCCATCTGGCGGTAGACCTCAGGCCCGCGGCGGTAGGGGTCGATGATGTCGTTCTCGGCGGAATCCGCCGGCAGTGACAGGTGCCGCACGGACGCGGCCCGGGCCGGCAGTCCGCGCCAGAAGGCGGTGTTGGCACTCAGGGGATCGCCGCCGTCGACCGTTTCCGCATGCACGGCGGTGCCGTCGGTGCGGTCGTCCAGGACGTCGAGCATCCGGGCGAACTCGCGGATGGTGAAGGTGCGTTTGAGCAGGGACGCGTCCAGCTGAAGCACCTCGCCGCGGTGGCCGGACGTCATGGTGAGCACCAGGTCCACGCCGCGCAGGATCTTGCCGGTCAGCTGCCGGGACACGAAGCCGTCAGGGTTCCCGCCGAACGTGCGCACGATGTCCCCCGAGAGGGGCTGCATGGGGTCGCCCACCATGGCCCGGGTCCCGGCGCTGGTCACCACAAAGCCGCCCGGCATTACCTGGTCCAGCCCTGCCTGAAGCAGCCGTTCGGCCACCGGCGAGCGGCAGATGTTGCCGGTGCAGACGGTCAGGATTCTGACGGGGGCGGCGTCGGGTGCGGGGGATTCCAAGGAACTTCTCTTTCCAGCCAGGGCGCCGGACCAGTACGGCCCGTATTTCAACGTAGCACGGGCCGGTCCGGCCGCCCCAACACCGCGACGGCAGTGGCAACGACCGGATTAGCCGGCTGCCCAGGACCGGAACGTGGCACCGCCGTCGGTGGAGACCACCACTCCGGTGGAGGTGGCGGCCCACACCCGGGCGCCGGCCCCTGAACCTTCCACGGCCGCTATCGCCTGGACCTGCCCATCAATCCGTCCCTTCGCGGACCAGGTGGCCCCGCCGTCGGCTGAATAGTGGACGGAGCCGCCCGGTTCCACGCCGATGGCCGTGGTGGGGCTGGCGAACGTGACGTACTGGATTACGGGGACCGCCGGGTTTAGGGCCCAGGTCCTGCCGCCGTCCGTGGAGCGCTGCACCCCGTCCTGGGTGGTGGCGAGGACCGTGTCGCTCGTAGGGTCCGCGGCCAGGGCTGCGGGGACGAACCCGGCGGCCTGCACGGACCAGGTCTTCCCGTCGGGGCTGGTGCGCAGGGTGCCGTCGAAGGCCACGAGGCCGGACTTGGCCGCGGTGAGTGCATGGAAGTCCGACTCCCCCTGGCGTGAGAGTTGCTCCCATGACTTGCCGCCGTCGGTGGATTTGATCAGGCCGAGTGGATTGGGCAGGTCTGAACCTGGCCCGGGGTGGCCGGAGGCGAAGAAGACGCCCTGCTCCGGGCCGGCCGTGAACCCCATCAGGTCGTTGGTGCCGCCGATTTTGCTGGCGGGCTGGGTGGTGAGGTCGAACAGGCCGTCGTGGGTGGCCAGGAGAACCTGGTCCGTTTCGCGGTTCACGGTCAGGCCGTGGACGTGGCTGCTGGGCAGGCCGGATGCGGAGGTGGCCGGGGCAGAGGTGCCTGAGGCCCGTGGCGATGCGGGTGCGCAGGCCGCGACGGCGAGCAGGAGCACGGAGGCCGCGGCGGCCGTTGCGGCGTATCGGGGACGGGTGAACAGGTACGGGGGCATGGGTAACTCCAGATGGTGGAACGAAAAGGGTAACGGTGAGGCGCCGGCCCGTAGCCGGGCCGGCGCCTCGAGCCTGCTGGCTAGAGTTTGGCGAGCAGCGCTTTCATCTCCACGATCTCGGCTTCCTGCGAGGTGACGATGTCGCGGCTGAGCTGGATCGTTGCCGGGTACTTGCCGGCGCTGATCTCCTGCTTGGCCATGTCGATGGCGCCATCATGATGGCCGATCATCTGCTCGAGGAACAGCTGTGCGGCGGCGGTCCCTTGGGCTGACTTGAGCTTGTCAATGCCGTCCGTATCCACCATGCCGCCCATCCCATGGCCGGGCATGGCGGAGGCGCTCATCATTCCAGTGGGCTGGTTCCAGGTCTCCAGCCACCCTTGCATCGTCTTGATTTCCGGCGCCTGGGCTGCCTTGATTTTGGTGGCCAGGGTGGTGACTTCGGCCGGCATGTCCTGCTTCGCCAGGATGATGTCGCTCATCTCCACGGCCTGCGAGTGATGCGGGATCATCATCTGGGAGAACATGATGTCCGCCTGGTTATGGTCGTCGTCCGCGCCGGGCATCATGCTGGCCATGGGGCTTGAGCTGCCGCCGTGCATCCCGGGCATGGTGTTCACACCGGAGGGCGTGGACGTCGCTGCGCAGCCAGCCAGGCCCAAGGAAGCCGCCAGGGCAGCTGCGATGGAGATGTTTCGAATCTTCGTGTTCATGAAAGTGTCCTTACAAACGTTTTGGGAACTGTGCCGAGGGTGGATGGTGGTGGCGCAGTCCGGCCTACGTCCGGCTGATGGACAATTCACAGGGCGTTGGGGACGGGGGAGTGTGGGGGTGGGCGGCCGCCGGACCGGTGGGACTTCCGGGTCCCGCCCGGAAGACAACCCCGCTTTCCCGGGGTGGGAAGACCGTTAGCCCGCTCGCCTTGGCGGACGGTATGCACGACGCTCCGGAATCCTGCACACGATGGCACGATCCTGCGCAGGAGGTGATGTCGGAGGCCACAGTGTGCACGGCCTCGGCGCGGGCCATCTGGGCGTGGTCCGCCCCTGGGTGGCGCGCCGCAACATGCCCCGTGTCCGAGTGCCCGGTGTTCGAGTGGCCGGTGTTCGAGTGGCCCTCTTCCACCTGCACCGCTGCGGTGTGATCCCCGTGGGAGGCATGATTTCCGGTCATCACGTGCATGCCGAAAATCCCGGTGATGATTGCCAGCACGGCCCCAACCAGGCCGGCGCGCAGGAGGGCGGCCGCCCCCGTGCATGCTGGTGGTGTCATGGTGGGGCCTCCTCTCATAACGTTTGGAACCGGATCAGCTTCCCGGGATTCAACGAACCTCGGAGGGGTTAAGTTTCACGCGCCGCAGCAGCTGGGCGTTGAGTGCCACCACAATGGTGGAGGCGGACATCAGGACCGCGCCCGCGGCGGGCGAGAGCACCACGCCGGCGAAGGCCAGGACGCCCGCGGCAAGCGGGACGGACAGGACGTTGTAACCGGTGGCCCAGACCAGGTTCTGCCACATTTTCCGGTAGCTGGCCCGGGAGAGATCAACCATGGACAGCACCGCGCGGGGGTCGTTTCCGGCCAGGACCACGCCTGCCGATTCCATGGCGACGTCGGTTCCCGCGCCGATGGCGATGCCCACTTCAGCCCGCGCGAGTGCAGGGGAATCGTTGACGCCGTCGCCCACCATGGCAACCTTCAGCCCGCGGGCCTGGAGTTCGGCGACCTTCTTGTCCTTGTCCGCCGGGAGCACTTCGGCGAAGACCTCGTCGATGTGCAGTTCCTCCGCCACGGCCTGGGCCACCTGGTGGGCGTCGCCGGTGATCATGGCCACCTTGATTCCGCGGTTCTGCAGTGCCGCCACGGCCTGGCTGGATTCGGACCGGACGGCGTCTTCGAGGCTGACGGCCCCGAGTACAGTGCCGCCGTCGAGCACGTGCAGGACGGCGGCGCCGCGGTCCATCCATGCCCGCGTGGAACGTGCCAGCTCTTCAGGTTCGACGACGCCGAGCTCGCGCAGGAGCGCGGGTCCGCCGATGTGGACGGTGCGTCCGTCCACGCTGGCGAGGACGCCGCGTCCGGTTAGCGAGCTGAATCCGGTGGCTGCGGGGATGGCCAGGTTCCGCTGGCGCGCGGCACGGACGATGGCACGTGCCACGGGGTGTTCGCTGTCGGACTCGACGGCGGCGGCCAGCGCCAGCAGCCGGTCAGTATCTGCGCCCCCAACGGAAGCGATGTCCTTCAAATCCGGTTCCCCGGTGGTCAGGGTGCCGGTCTTGTCGAAGAGGACCACATCGATGGTGCGCATGCGTTCCAGGGCCATCCGGTTCTTGATGAGGACGCCTGCCCGGGCCGCCTGCTCGGTGGAGATGGCGATGACCAGCGGGATGGCCAGGCCCAGGGCGTGCGGGCAGGCGATCACCAGCACGGTGACGGTGCGGGTGACGGCTTCCGGGACGCTGCCCAGGAGGGCCCAGACAATGAAGGTGATGACGCCGGCGCCGGCGGCGAAGTAGAACAGGAACGCCGCTGCGCGGTCGGCCAGCGCCTGTGCCTTCGAGGACGAGGCCTGGGCTTCCGCAACCAGGCGCTGGATTCCGGCAAGGGCGGTGTTTTCGCCGACGGCCGTCACCCTGACCCGGATGGTGTTGTCGGTCGCGACCGTGCCGGCCACCACCGCGTCACCCGGGGCGCGGGGAACGGTTTTGGACTCGCCAGTGATCATGGATTCGTCCACCTCCGCCTGGCCGTCGACGACGGTTCCGTCGGCAGGCAGCCGCGCGCCGGAGCGGACCAGGACAATGTCCCCCTCACGGAGCTCCGAGACGGGAACGGTCTCCGTG
This sequence comes from Arthrobacter sp. BF1, assembly GCF_056680215.1. Taxonomy (NCBI): domain Bacteria; kingdom Bacillati; phylum Actinomycetota; class Actinomycetes; order Micrococcales; family Micrococcaceae; genus Arthrobacter; species Arthrobacter sp. BF1. The sequence continues at coordinate 3,354,260 of NZ_CM155271.1, read as the reverse complement.
TCGGCGTCGGTAATGCGGTCTGCCTCGTCGGGCAGCAACGCGGCGAGGGCATCCAGGGCGCCCTGTGCCGAGCCGAGGGCACGCATCTCAATCCAGTGGCCCAGCAGCATGATGGCCACCAGCAGGGCCAGTTCCCACCAGAAGTCCAGGTCGAACCCGCCGATGCCCAGGCTGGTGGTCCAGGACGCCGCAAACGCCACGGTGATGGCCATGGCGATCAGCAGCATCATTCCGGGCTGGCGGCTCTTCAGCTCCTGGACGCCGCCCTTGAGGAACGGCTGGCCGCCGTAGAGGAAAATGACTGTTCCCAACACGGGCGGGATCCACTCCGAGCCGGGGAACATCGGCGGCATGTAGCCGAGCAGATGGCCCACCATCGGGCTGAAGTACACAACCGGCACGGACAGGACCAGGGTGAGCCAGAACCGGTTCTTGAACATGGCGGTGCTGTGGCCGGCGTGCTGGCCGTGAGTGTGCATGGTGTGGTCGTCGTCGGCGCCGTGGTTATGTTCGCCGTGACCCGCAGTGCCGTGATCGGCCCCGTGGGCAACGCCGTGGGCGGCGTCGTGGCCGGCTTCGTCGTGGCCATGCACGCCTACCCCGCCGGGATGGTGCTGGTTGTGGGAGTCATTCCCGGATGCGGGCATGTCAGGTCTCTTCCTTCGCAACGTGGTGATGGGTGCTGGGGTTGAACGGCTGTGATGGCGGTGCGGGCACCGGCCTGGACATACCACTTCACTGACAACACCTCCAACATACCCCTAGGGGGTATATCGGTCAAGGGTATTTGCTCGGTGGAAATGTCCCCTTCAGCAAGGGGCGGGGTCTTTGGACTCTGTCCAGCGGGGCGGGGAGGAGGTCAGTCTTGTCTATCAACAACGTTTGATCAGCGAACGCCAGCGGCGTTCCTCAACGTGAAGTCTAGGAGTCTGGTTCTATGGAGTAGCTTATTCCGTGGCTGATCTTCTGCATCGTTGTTTCAGTGTTCTGCCTCGTCAGGCCCTCCGCAGCGCGGATTTTTGTCGGCGTCTTCTTCATCATCATGGCGGTTGGCGTCAATGTCGTGCTGACCATCGTGGCTCCGGATCAGTTCATGAAGCTTGCGGATGCTCCACTGCTTCCCGTTTACGGCTGGATCTTCCAAAACGTCTTCGCGCCGGCGCCCCAAGTCATTGGGGTCCTCGCAGCCGTAGGCGAGACGGTCCTCGGCCTCTTGATACTCAGCCGGGGAAGCCGCGTGAAACTGGGGCTGGGCGGTGCCATCGTCTTTTTGCTGGCCATCACGCCATTGGGGACCTGGACCCTGCCCAATCCCGTACTTGCTGCCGGTCTCGCCTGGCTGCTGAAGAAGGGGTATCCAATGAGCTTGCCGGATCTGCTGCGTTCGCGGTCGCGCGGAGCGTTCAGGGGCGCAGTCCGATGAAGCCTGACGGGGAACTGCTCACCATCGCCCTTGAAGACATCGGCGGCACCTCGTGGTGGGCGAGCATCCTGACCACCCTTGGATCCCAGTACGGAAGCACCCAGCAGCGCTTTGTGGGGCAAGTCCACGGAGAAACGCGCTACAAGAGCTCCACTTTTCCCGTGCCGCGGTCTGTCACTCCGGAGCGGCCGCAGGAGGAGTGGGCTCCTGGGATGGGCGCGGCCTTGGCTGAACTGCAGCAGGACCTAGCCCGGGACGGCTGGGTGCCAGTCTCCGGCGGTCCCGATCCCGCGTCGTTGGTGTACGAGCGCACGTAGCCGGGGTTGAATCCAAGGCGCCCCTGTGTCAGTATCTGCGTATGAATGCAGATACGCAGGCTAATGAACTCGCGCCGGACAGCCAGTACGTTGAACTGGCCGTGGAAGTCTTCGCGATGCTGGCCGACGCCACCCGGGTGCGGCTGATCCTGGCCCTCCGTGACGGCGATCTTCCGGTGAACGCGCTCGCAGAGATCGCCGGAAAATCGCCTGCCGCCGTGTCCCAACACCTCGCGAAAATGCGACTGGCCCGGCTGGTCTCCTCCCGCCAGGAGGGGACCAAGGTCTTCTACCGCCTGCAAAACGGCCACGCCTGGCAGTTGGTGGCCGACGCGGTTCATCAGGCAGAGCATTCACTGGGGAGTGCCCCGAACCACGGCATGGCTTCCCACTCGCCGAGGGAGGCCGGCGAATGAGCCACAAGCAGGCCGATACCGGCAACCACCGGCACGTCCACCCGGAAACTCCCGACGGCGGCCAGCACCCCACGGAGGATGGGCACCACGGCCACGAACACCACGCGGAGGATGGGCACCACAGCCACGGTCACGACCACCCCCACGGCCACGAACACCACAGCCACGACGACCACGGTCACCACCACGCCACCGGCTTTAAGGGCTGGCTCCAGGAACTGTTCGTCCCGCATTCCCACGACTCCGCGGACTCCGTTGACGATGCCCTGGAGAGCAGCGCGCAGGGAATCCGGGCCGTCAAGATTTCCATGCTCGGCCTCGGCGCCACATCCGTCTTCCAGCTGGTCATCGTCCTGATCAGCGGATCCGTGGCCCTACTGGCAGATACGGTCCACAACTTCTCCGATGCACTCACCGCTGTCCCGCTCTGGATCGCGTTTGTGCTCGGCCGCCGGCCGGCCTCCAGGACATTCACCTACGGCCTGGGCAAGGCCGAGGACCTGGCCGGCCTGTTCATCGTGGCCATGATCGCCCTTTCGGCGGTGGTTGCCGCCGTCGAATCCATCCGCCGCTTCTTTGAGCCGCAGCCCGTGCACAACCTCGGCTGGGTGTTGGCGGCAGGGCTGGTGGGCTTCGCCGGCAACGAGCTGGTGGCCATTTACCGGATCCGTGTGGGACGCCGGATCGGGTCGGCGGCCCTGCTGGCGGACGGCATCCACGCCCGGACGGACGGGTTCACGTCGCTGGCCGTTGTCGCCGGCGTCATCGGCATCTGGCTGGGCTTCCCGCTGGCCGATCCCATCGTCGGACTGCTTATTTCGGCGGCCATCGGCGTGCTGCTGTGGGGCACTGTCCGCGATGTCGGCCGCCGGCTGCTGGACGGCGTCGATCCTTCCCTGACGGACCGGGTTGCGGCACTGGTCGCCGAGAACGCGCCGGAGGGAAGTTCCTCGCGGCTGCGGTGGAGCGGCCACCGGCTGCACGCGGAAATCACCGTCCCGGCCGCCGCCGGTTCGCACCTGGGTGAGTTCGCCGCCGTCGCGCATGACCTGGAAGCGAAGGCCCGCGGCTCGCTGCGCAACCTCGGCTCGGTGACGGTGGTTCCCCTCGTCGGAAGCGATCCGCGCCGGGACACATAGCGTCCGACGGCGGCGCCGCGCCTGCCGCCGAAGGGGAAGGGGTACCGGGCGCGGCGGTGCCGTTTAAAGAGGCGCCCCGTTTAAGAGAGCGGGGCCCCCGACGCAAGTGGATGCGTCGAGGGCCCAGCGCAAGGTTGTGTGATCAGACTCCGGTGAGTTCCTCCGCAGGTGCCGCGCTCTTGGCAGGCTCTTTGGAGCGGATCATGCCGACAGCGACGGCGCTGATCAGCACAACAGCACCGACGGCGAGGTAGAGCTGTACGGCGGACCAGGACGCATCCAGCAGGGCGCCGGTGATCAGCGGGGCAATGATGGCTCCGATTCGCCCGATGCCGATGCCCCATCCGACGCCTGTGCTGCGCGCCGGCGCGGGGTAGAGGGAAGGAGCGATCGTGTAGAGGCCGGCGATGCAGCCGTTGATCAGCAGGCCCACGAGGACGCCTGCCCCCAAGGCGATCACGATCACAGAGGCGGAAGAAATGAACACGACGATCATGACGGCTGAGAGCACGGTGAATGCCACCAGGACGATTTTGCTGTTCCATTTGGTGGCGAGGACGCCGTAGAGGACTGAGCCAAATATGCCGCCCAGGGTGAGCATCAAGCCGCCGGTAACGCCCTGGCTTTCCGTCATGCCTGCGGTGACCAGCAGGCGCGGGGTCCAGCTGTTGACGAAGTAGAAACCGAACATTGTGGTGAAGAACGCCACCCAGAGCAGAAGTGTGGAACGCCGGTTGGCGGGGGACAGCAGGTCGGAAATGGGGTTGGCTTTTGGCTTGGCGGCGGCCTGGACGTCCTGGAGGGCAGTGACTTCGGGGTGTCCCGTCTTGCGGGCAATCCGGTTGAGGCGATCCAACACCTTGCGGTGCCGTTTCGTAACGAGGAAGTCAACGGATTCGGGCAGGAGGAACAGCAGGACCACCAGGATGCTGAGGGTAGTGATGCCGCCGAAAACGAAGACTGAACGCCAGCCGTACTGGCTTTGGAAGTAAACGGCTGCGGCGCCGCCAAGGGTCGCCCCGATGCCGTATCCGGCCGTGTAGATGCTGATGCTCAGTCCGCGCCGTTTTTTGGAGGAGTACTCGCTTGCGATGACGTTGGTGCAGGCAAGAATGCAGCCCACGCCCAGCCCGGTCAGGAACCGCCAGATGCCAAGCTGTGCCATGTTGCCGGCTGTTGCCGCCAGCAGCATGCCTGCGCCCGCTGTGCCGACGGAGGCGATAATCATGGGGCGCCGTCCGATGACGTCAGCCAGCGGGGCGAGGCCCAGGGACCCGACGGCCATGCCCACCAGGCCCGCGCTGAGCAGGACGCCCAGTTCGGAGCCCGTCAGGCCAAACTCTTTGGTGACTCCGTTGGCGGTGAAGGCCATTGCCAGTACGTCAAAGCCATCGAGGGCATTAAGCAGGACGCACATTCCGATGATTACCCATTGGTATGGCGACATTTTCGAGGTGTCAATACGTTCACGTAGATCCATGGCGAGTTCCTTGAAACTTGGGGGCTCCCGGACGGGAGCGAATGGTGAAGACGGCTGCACGAGGTGCGGGCAGCCCTGGTGGGGCCAATCAGGGGTGTCTAGGACACGTCGATGGTGACAACCGCAGGCGAGCCTGAAGAGTTGGCATCAGCACGGGAACCCGTGGCGGAACTGACGGCCCGCGAGACGCAGCAGCACATTTTTTCTCCAGCATGTTGCTGCCGTTCGCTGTAGAAAACGTCGCGGTGGTCGACGGCGCCGTTCAAGTTCAGGATGCGGACTTCGCACAGACCGCACTCACCCTTGCGGCAGTCGAACATCATGTCCACGCCGGCATCCTCGAGGGCCTCGAGCATGGAGCGGCCCTTCCCCACTTTGGCTTCGATGCCCAGCCGTGGAATGCGGACGAGGAACTCCTCCGGGTCGTACCAGCCGGAGTTTCCGAACGTTTCGTAGCGCAAGTCGGGCAGCGCCAGTTCGCGTTCGGTCCAGCCGCGGCGGACCGCATCCATCAGCCGGATAGGTCCGCACATATAGAGTTCGGTTCCCGGATCGATTCCACCCACCAGGGCGTTCACGTCCAGGCCCCTTCCCTCGTCATCGACCTGGACCTGCAGCCGGACCCCATGAAGGTCCTGCAGATCCTGCAGGTAGGCCATCGCGGCCCGGGTCCGGCCAGCGTAGACCAAGGTGTAGTCCGCCTTGACGTTGCGAAGTACCGCCGCCATGTTCAGGATCGCGGTGATGCCGATGCCACCAGCCAGCAGGACGTACCGCTCTGCCCCGATCCGCAGCGGGAAGTTCTGCAGGGGCTGCGTGATGCGGAGTGTGTCACCTGGCGTGAGCGAGTGCATAAAGACGGACCCGCCCCGGGAAACGGGTGCCTTGAAGACGCTGATGACCAGGCGGGTTCCGCCGTCGATGGATTCAACCACTGAGTAGGAGCGCTTCTCCTGCCCGCCGGTGATGGTGACCATGAGGTCGATGTGCGATCCGGGCTCTGCATGCTTCGGTGCTGACGGTTGCAGTTCAACGCGCCGGATACCTGCGGCCACATCCGCGACGGCCACGACCGTTGCCGACTGCCAGACTTCGTTGTTGGTTGCTGCCATTGTCTTTTTCCTCGAGTCCTTAGCCGGTCAGAGTGCCGCTGCCAGGCGGCCCTCTGCCTGGAGCATCCGCTCGATCAGCCTGCGGACCCACATCCCACCGGCGTCGATATTCAGGCCGTAGAACTCGTAATCCGGGTTGGCGTCGATGGCTTCCTGCTGGGCCTTCAACATCGCTTCATCCTCACCGAACACGCCGTGCACGCCATTGCGAAGTTGCGTGGTGATGAGCTGGCTGTCGAGGCAATAGTTGCGCATGAAGGCCCAGAAGTAGTGGCACGTCTTGGCGGTCTCCGGGCTGATCGTATTCATGACGTAGCCGTTGACGCCTTGGCTGCGGTCCCCGTCGGGGGCGCCGGTGCCGGCTTTGGCAACGCCGACGTCAATGCGGATAGTGGAGGGCGCCTCGAAACGGATGATTTGCCAGCGGTCCACCTTGCCTTCGAAGCCGGGGAACTTGTCCCGCATGTTCTTGAGCCAGAACGGTGGGGCGTCGATGTTGAGCATCCACCGCGACACAGTGACCGTACGGTCATCGTGCGTGACCACGAACTCGGATTCGCTGAGCTCCTCCTGGCCAATGCTGGAGGCGTGAACAAATTCCTCATGGGTAAGGTCCATCAGGTTGTCCAGGACCAGCTGGTAATTGCACGGAGCGAAAATGGTCTCCCCGTCGCCGGCCCAGTCCAGGCTGTCCATCTGGTGCATATCGGGGACTAGATCGGGGTCCGCCTGGGTCGGGTCGCCCAGCCATACCCACACAAACCGATAGCGCTCCACGACAGGGAAGGACGGGACTGTCGCCGAGGGGTTAATGCTCTCCTGGGCCGGCATGGACGCGCAGCGGCCCGCGGAGTTGTAGACGATGCCGTGGTACGGACACTGGATGCCGTCCTTGCCAACGGTCTTCCCCATGGACAACGGCGCCAGGCGGTGCCAGCACGCGTCCGCCAACGCAACGGCATTGCCGTCCTCTGTGCGGTACAGCGCCAGCGGGCGGTCGGCAATCCTGCGCGCCATGGGCTTGCGGGTCACTTCGTGGTCCCAGGCGGCGACATACCAAGCATTCAGCGGGTGGCCGAGGGCTTTGTTGGTGGTGGAACTGCTGGACTGGAGCACAGTCATCTTTGACCTCTTTCCGGTGCCTGGCCGCGTTTCTTACGCGGCATGCCAGACGCATGAAGATTTTTCTTGGGAACCTTCAACTATCTATGTCCATAGTGGTGGCTTGGATCACACACTATCTATCGATATAGTTATTGGCAAGAGCTTGGAAGGGAATTTACCGTGAGTCTTCGCTACGCGCTTTTGGCTTTGCTTTCGGTGGAGCCCATGACCGGATACGACCTGGCAAAACGATTTGAGTCCTCGGTTGCCTTCGTCTGGCATGCCCCTGATTCGCAGATCTATCCGGAGCTGCGGAAGATGGCAAAGGAGGGGCTGCTGCAAGCGGAGGAGGTTTCGTGGGGCCCCCGCGGCAAGAAGACGCAGTACCGGATTACCGACGACGGCCGGGCCGCGTTCCGGGCGTGGATGCACGAGCCCGTGGAGTATTCCCGTGAGCGTGATCCCGTGCACCTGAAGGCTGCCTACCTTGAGTGGACGGAACCCAGCGCAGCGCGGGAGCACATGCAGGCCCACATTGACTATCACACGATGCGTCGCGACCAATGGGCGGAGATGATTGCCCAATTGCGGGCAGGAACAAATGAGATGTTGAGCAAACGCTTGGCTGCCACCCCGGAAGCTGACCGCCGGCGAACCATTGAATACAAGGTCTTCACCTATGAAGGCCTGATCGCTCGTGCGGAGACGGAAATCGAGTGGGGTAAGCGGGGGCTCAAACTGATCGATGCGCTGTCGGGATCTGCGACCCGCGGCAGCTGATGCAACTCGCGGTTCCTCCTGCCGTGTCCCCGCTGTGTGGGCACCCTCCCGCCGTCGGGGACAATGGAAGGTATGACCCTCACGACGTTTGCACTCGTCCGCCATGGCCAGACTGACTGGAACGCCGAGCGCCGGCTCCAGGGAGCCACTGACATTCCACTGAACGACGTCGGCCGCGGACAGGCGCGCGACGCCGTCGCCAATCTTTCCGGCCACGAGTGGGACACCGTGGTGTCCTCGCCGCTCAGCCGCGCCGCGGAAACGGCCAACCTGATTGCGGAGGGACTCGGGCTCAGCGTCGCCCGGCACGTCCCGGAGCTCACCGAGCGCAGCTTCGGTCTGGCGGAAGGCATGCAGGCAGGTCCCGACCTGGAGGCACTGCGCATCCGCGGCGGTTTCCAAGGCGCCGAAAGTGAAGAGGAAGCCGCCGTCCGCGGGCTGACCGCGCTCGAAGCCCTGGCCGAGGAGTTCCGCGGCCGCCGTGTGCTGGTGGTCGCCCACGGCACGCTCCTGCGGGTGAGCCTGAGCCGCGCGATCGGTCGCACCCTGCACAGCATCGACAACGCCGTACTCAACCTCGCCCACCACCACGTCGACGACGGCTGGCAGCTTGAGTACTACAACGGCGAGCAGCTGGCCGCCGAGGCCCGGGCCTGACCGTCCGAATCCCCTTGGGGTCAACGGCCGGGTTGGCCGCGATACCCTCCATGGAGGGGGACAATGGCGGTATGAGCTCACAAGAACCGCTGCGACCTTCAGACTTGCCCCCCACCCCACCTTCCCAGCCCGCGGGCCAATCCACAGCGCCTCAGCCCGCGGCCCAATCCACCCCACCGTCCCAACCGGCGGCCCAATCCACCGCGCCTGCCTCTCCGGCTCCGACGGGAGCAGCTGACAGGACCCGCACAACCCGGACCGCAGTTATCTGGAGTGCGGTGGCAGTCAGCCTCGTGGTGTTGGTGCTCCTGATCATTTTCTTTATCCAGAACCAGGACATGGTCGCAGTCAGGTTTCTCGGCTGGGAGGGCAGCCTCGCACAAGGTGTGGCTTTCTTCATAGCTGCCGTCGGAGGCGGGATCCTCGTGGCTATCGCCGGTGGAGCGCGCATCCTGCAGCTGCGGCACAACGAAAGAAGGCGGCGGAAGAGCACCGACGCTTAGTCGCCTCTCAAACCGACGGCCGAGCGTGACCCGGATTGCATCGATTGCTACGTAACGGGCGTTATCACTCCTCAAAGGGGCCGCTATGGAGCAATCGATGGGACTGTGACGTTCATCCCGGCCGCCAAATTGCAGGCGAAACGGATTCCGGGTAAGCTGTGAGGCGTGTCACGGACTAATGTGACGCGGCTTTTGATCTGCGGCGGGAGAGTCCTGCCAGTTCGTTACGCAGGCGCCGTAGGAGCAAATCCTCTCCGGGAATCTCTCAGGCCCACGTACCGCCGCGGTTAGGCAACTCTGGAAAGCAGTCCGGCAACGGGCTCACCGACGGTGCAAGCGCCATCCTGTAAAAGCAGGTGGAGCGGAAACTCTCAGGTCCAATACAGAGCGGAGAGGAACCCGAATCAATGTGGCGTACCCAGCGGACGCCACCTGAATTATGGAGTTCCTTTCATGACCGTTCAGTCGTCCCCCACCACCTTTGCCGACCGGCATATCGGTGCCCGCCGCCAGGCCGACATCGACACCATGCTCAAAGCCGTCGGCTACGACAGCGTTGACGGCCTCGTTGACGTTGCCGTCCCGGATTCCATCCGCCAGGCCAAGCCGCTTGCCCTTAAGGACGCGCTGAGCGAGGTTGAGGTGCTGGCTGAGCTGCGCAAGCTCGCCGGCAAGAACAAGATGGCCGTGCAGATGATCGGCCAGGGTTACTACGACACGATCACCCCCGCCGTGATCCGCCGCAACATCCTCGAGGCACCGGCCTGGTACACCGCGTACACGCCGTACCAGCCCGAGATTTCCCAGGGCCGGCTCGAAGCGCTTCTGAACTTCCAGACCATGGTCCAGGACCTCGTTGGCCTGCCCATCGCGAACGCCTCCCTGTTGGATGAAGCCACCGCCGTGGCCGAGGCCGTCCTCATGATGCGCCGCGCCAACAAGAACAAGGCCGCCCATGACGGCAAGACCGTCCTGGACTCCGACGTCATGCCGCAGACCATCGCAGTGGTCAAGGGCCGCGCCGAGGCCCTGGGCTTCGAGGTGGAGGTCGCCGACCTGTCCAAGGGCCTGCCCGAGGGTGTCATCAACGGCATCGTCCTGCAGCAGCCCGGCGTCTCCGGCCGGGTGTTCAACCACGCCGACGTCATCAAGGAAGCCAAGGAACGCGGCGCGCTCGTGACTGTCGCCGCTGACCTGCTGGCCCTGACCCTGATCACCCCTCCCGGTGAGCAGGGCGCCGACATCGCCGTCGGCTCCACCCAGCGGTTCGGTGTGCCGCTGTTCTTCGGCGGCCCGCACGCTGCCTACATGGCCGTTGCCAAGGGCCTGGAGCGGTCCATGCCCGGCCGCCTCGTCGGAGTGTCCAAGGACGACGCCGGCCTGCCCGCCTACCGTCTGGCGCTGCAGACCCGTGAGCAGCACATCCGCCGCGAAAAGGCCACGTCCAACATCTGCACCGCGCAGGCCCTGCTCGCCATCGTGTCCTCCTTCTACGCCGTCTACCACGGCCCGGACGGGCTGAAGGCGATCGCCGAGCGCGTCAACACCCACGCCCGCACCCTCGCCACCACGCTGCAGGCCGCGGGCCGCGAGCTGGCCGCCGAGACCTTCTTCGACACCCTCACCGTGAGCGTTCCGGGCAAGGCCGGCAAGGTCATTGCCGCCGCCGAAGCACGCGGGATCAACCTGCGCCACATCGACGAGGACACCATCGGCGTGTCCGTGGATGAAACCACGACGGCGGAGGTCCTGTCCGCGGTGGCCGTCGCCTTCGGTGCCGGCCCCGTGGTCGAGGCCAAGGGCTTCGACCTGCCCGCCGACGTGCTCCGCACGTCCGATTTCATGCAGCACCCGGTCTTCAACACCCACCGTTCCGAAACCCAGCTGCTGCGCTACATCCGCAAGCTCAGTGACCGGGACCTCGCCCTGGACCGCACCATGATCCCGCTGGGCTCCTGCACCATGAAGCTGAACGCGACCGCCGAGATGGAAGCGATTTCCTGGCCGGAGTTCGCCTCGATCCACCCGTTCGCCCCGGAGTCCCAGACCGTGGGCTGGCGCGAACTGATCAAGGGCCTGGAGGATGACCTCGCCGAGATCACCGGCTACGACCAGGTCTCCCTGCAGCCGAACGCAGGGTCCCAGGGTGAGCTCGCGGGCCTCCTCGCGATCCGCGGCTACCACCGCGCCAACGGCGACACCCAGCGCAACGTCTGCCTGATCCCGGCCTCCGCGCACGGCACCAACGCCGCCTCCGCCGTCCTGGCGGGCATGAAGGTCGTTGTGGTCGCGACCGCTGCGGACGGCACGATCGATCACACGGACCTGTCCGCGAAGATCGAGGCGAACAAGGACGCCCTCTCGGCGATCATGATCACCTACCCCTCCACCCACGGCGTGTACGACGCCGACGTCACCGACATCTGCGAGGCGGTTCACGCCGCGGGCGGCCAGGTCTACGTCGACGGCGCCAACCTCAACGCCCTCGTTGGCCTGGCGCAGCCGGGCAAGTTCGGCGGCGACGTCTCGCACCTGAACCTGCACAAGACCTTCTGCATCCCGCACGGCGGCGGCGGACCCGGCGTTGGCCCGGTCGCGGCCAAGGCCCACCTGGCACCGTTTATGCCCGGGGACGCAAACAAGGCAGCCCATGAAGAAGGTCACGGCGTGGCCATTTCGGCCTCGAACTTCGGTTCCGCCGGTGTCCTCCCCATCTCCTGGGCCTACGTCAAGCTCATGGGCGCCGAAGGCCTGAAGGAAGCCACCAAGAGCGCGCTCCTGGCGGCGAACTATGTCGCCGCCCGGCTGAACGAGTACTTCCCGGTCCTGTACACCGGTGAGGGAGGTCTGGTGGCGCACGAGTGCATCCTGGACCTGCGCGAGCTGACCGCGAAGACCGGGGTCACGGCCGAGGATGTGGCCAAGCGCCTGATCGATTACGGTTTCCACGCCCCCACCCTGGCGTTCCCGGTGGCGGGGACCCTGATGGTGGAGCCCACCGAGTCCGAGGACCTGGCCGAGATTGACCGGTTCATCGATGCGATGATCACCATCCGCAAGGAAATCGACCAGGTCGCCAACGGCGACTTCACCGTGGAGGACAGCATGCTGCGCCACGCACCCCACACCGCGTCCGCCGTCGTAAATTCCAACTGGGACCGCAGCTACAGCCGTGAACAGGCCGTCTTCCCCGTCCACCACCTCAAGCAGGACAAGTACTTCGCCCCCGTGGGCCGCATCGACGGCGCCGGCGGAGACCGCAACCTCATCTGCTCCTGCCCGCCGCTGTCCGAATTCGAAGACTAAGGGATTCCGATCATGACTGAGAAGTACACCGCTCTCTACGAAGAGCACAAGAAACTCGGCGCCTCCTTCACCGATTTCGGTGGCTGGCAGATGCCCCTGAAGTACAGCTCCGAGCTGGCCGAGCACCACGCGGTGCGCAAGGCTGCCGGCCTGTTCGACCTCTCCCACATGGGCGAAGTCTGGGTCACCGGCCTCGCGGCCGGCACGTTCCTGGACTACGCCCTGGTGGGCAAGCTCTCCGCCATCGCCGACGGCAAGGCCAAGTACTCGCTGATCTGCAACGCCGACGGCGGCATCATCGATGACCTCATCGTCTACCGTTTCGGTGACGAGAAGTACCTCGTGGTCCCCAACGCGGGCAACGCCCCCACCGTCGCCGCTGCCCTGGCAGAACGCGCAGCGGACTTCGATGTCAAGGTGGAGGACGCCTCCGCGGAAACCTCGCTGATCGCCGTCCAGGGTCCCAAGGCCGAGGCCATCCTGCTGAAGCTGACCGATGAGGCCCAGCACGCACTGGTCACGGACCTGAAGTACTACGCGTTCAACGAGCTCACTATTGCCGGCCATGACGTCATCCTGGCCCGCACCGGCTACACCGGCGAAGACGGCTTCGAACTGTTCATCCCGAACGCCGACGCCGCTGACCTGTGGGCCAAGGTGGCTGAAGCCGGCGAGGAATTCGGCATCATCCCGTGCGGCCTCGCATCCCGCGACTCGCTCCGCCTGGAAGCCGGCATGCCGCTGTACGGCAACGAGCTTTCCCTCGAGCGTTCACCGTTCGACGCCGGCCTGGGCCCCGTTGTGGCGCTCAAGTCCAAGGAAGGCGACTTCGTGGGCCGCTCCGCCCTCGAGGCTTCCAAAGCTGCCGGTTCCAAGCGCAAGCTCGTGGGCCTGAAGGGACTCGGCCGCCGCGCCGGCCGTGGCGGCTACCCGGTCCTCAAGGACGGCAACGTCGTGGGTGAAGTCACCTCCGGCCAGCCCAGCCCCACCCTCGGGTACCCTGTTGCACTGGCCTATGTCGACATCGAGCACGCCGAACTGGGCACCGCCCTGGACGTCGACCTGCGCGGCAAGGCAGAGCCGTTCGAGGTCATCGCCCTCCCGTTCTACAAGCGCCAAAAGTAACCTGGACCTTCCGGTGCCCGTCGGGTCCGGCCTCCTCTGCATGCTCGGTCGCGAAGACGCCCGCTGAGCGGACGTGACGCTCCCTTAGACGCATGCTGCCGGAGGCCGGATCCGAAGGGGCCAAACGCTCTCTCACTTAATGCACGTTTTGACCGGACGCTCTCTCACTTGATGTGGTGTTTGGGCGAACGCTCTCTCACTCTTTGAACTCCAAACTTAAGGAAACACAACATGGCTAAGGTTGCCGCTGAACTGAAGTACTCCGCTGAGCACGAGTGGATCGCCGCTGACGGCGACGGTCCTGCCGTGATTGGCGTGTCCGCTGTTGCCGCCGAGGCGCTGGGCGACATTGTGTACGTCGACCTGCCCGAGGTTGGCTCCGCCGTTACTGCGGGGGAGACCTGTGGCGAGATCGAGTCCACCAAGTCCGTCTCGGACCTGTACTCACCGGTCACCGGCGAGGTCACGGAAATCAATGACGAAGCCGTCGCCGATCCCGCACTGATCAACAACGATCCGTACGGTGCCGGCTGGCTGTTCAAGGTCACCGTCACCGAAAAGGGCCCGCTGCTGTCCGCGCAGGAATACGCCGAAGCCAACGGCGGCGAACTGTGACCGCAACAACGGAAGCCACGTTCGAGCAGGTAGTTTCCCCGTCCCTGGACGCGGACCTTAGCACGCTGGACCCGGAAATCGCCGTCAAGATCGACGCCGAACTGGGCCGCCAACGTGACGGCCTGGAGATGATCGCCTCCGAGAACCACACCGCCGTCGCCGTGATGCAGGCGCAGGGCTCCGTCCTGACCAACAAGTACGCCGAGGGCTACCCGGGCAAGCGCTACTACGGTGGCTGCGAGCACGTGGACGTCATCGAGCAGCTGGCCATCGACCGCGTCAAGGCACTGTTCGGCGCCGAGTTCGCCAACGTGCAGCCGCACTCCGGTGCACAGGCCAACGCCTCGGTCATGCACGCGCTGATCAAGCCGGGCGATACCATCATGGGCCTGAACCTGGCCCACGGCGGCCACCTGACCCACGGCATGAAGATCAACTTCTCCGGCAAGCTCTACAACGTGGTCCCGTACCAGGTCCGCGAAGACACCCACACCATTGACATGGCCGAGGTGGAGCGCCTGGCACTGGAGACCAAGCCGCAGCTGATCGTTGCGGGCTGGTCGGCTTACGCCCGCCAGCTCGACTTCGCCGAGTTCCGCCGGATCGCCGATCTGGTGGGCGCTTACCTGATGGTGGACATGGCGCACTTCGCCGGCCTGGTGGCAGCCGGCCTGCACCCGAGCCCGGTGCCGCACGCCCACGTTGTAACCTCCACCACGCACAAGACCCTCGCCGGTCCGCGCGGCGGCATCATCCTGTCCAACGATCCCGCGATCGCCAAGAAGATCAACTCGGCTGTCTTCCCCGGCCAGCAGGGCGGCCCGCTGGAGCACGTCATCGCCGGCAAGGCCGTGGCCTTCAAGATCGCGGCCACGCCCGAGTTCAAGGAGCGCCAGGAGCGCGTCCTCGCCGGCGCCAGCATCCTGGCCGACCGCCTGGTCCAGCCGGACGTCACCGCCAAGGGAATCTCCGTGATCTCCGGCGGCACCGACGTCCACCTGGTCCTGGTTGACCTGCGCAACTGCGAGCTCGACGGCCAGCAGGCCGAGGACCGCCTGGCCGCGATTGACATCACCGTCAACCGCAACGCCGTGCCGTTCGATCCGCGCCCGCCGATGGTCACCTCCGGTCTCCGGATCGGCACCCCCGCCCTGGCCACCCGTGGTTTCGGCGAGGCAGCGTTCCGTGAAGTTGCGGACATCATCGCCGAGGCATTGATTGCCGACGCCGACGCGGACCTTTCCGGTCTGCGTCACCGGGTCGAAGCACTCGCTTCAGCCCACCCGCTGTACCCGGGGCTCTAGCCCCACCTTCGCATCGAGAGTGCAGTTCGCGGCAGTGTTCCACAAGAACACCAGCGCGAACTGCGCTCTCGGTACAGAACTTTTAGTTAGGAAGTCATCATGGCCGTTGGAGTCTTTGATTTGTTCTCCGTCGGGATCGGGCCTTCGAGCTCGCACACGGTGGGTCCCATGCGGGCTGCTGCGGTGTTTGCCGAGGAGCTCCGGGGGGCCGGCGTCCTGGACAAGGTTGCCGGGCTGCGGGTTGACCTGTACGGGTCACTCGCCGCAACGGGCCACGGCCATGGCACCATGACGGCCATCCTGCTGGGTCTTGAGGGGTTCCACCCCGAAAGGATTCTGCCGGCCGAGGTGGAGGAGCGGCTCGCCGCCATCGCCGAGACGGGCATGCTGCAGCTGGCCGGCGCCGGTGAAGGCGGAGGCATCCAGCTTCCCTACGGCGTCAAGGACATCATCCTTCGCCCGCTGACCATCCTGCCGCGGCACACCAACGGCATGACCTTCACCGTCAGCGACAAAGACGGCGAGGAACTGCACAAGGCCACGTTCTTCTCCGTGGGCGGCGGCTTCATTGTCCGCGAAGGCGAAGAGGACGCGGCCCTGAAGGAACTCGACGAGTCCAAGAAGGAGCTCCCGCTGCCGTTCCGGACGGCTGCGGAGTTGCTGGGCCGCTGCCAGTCGAAGGGCCTCTCCATGGGGGATGTCATGTTCGTCAACGAACGCGCCTCCCGCACCGAGGCGGAGATCCGCGAAGGGCTGCTGCACATTTACTCCGTCATGGAGGAGTGCGTGGAAGTAAGCCTCAAGCGCGAGGGGCTGCTGCCCGGGGGACTGAAGGTCCGCCGTCGTGCGCCTGATTGGCATGAACGCCTCCTGAAGGAGGACAAGGACCGGGACCCGAAGTATTGGCAGGAATGGGTGAACCTGATCGCCCTGGCGGTCAACGAGGAGAACGCGTCCGGCGGCCGCGTGGTCACCGCCCCGACGAACGGCGCGGCCGGCATCATCCCCGCGGTCCTGTATTACGCACTGCATTTCGCACCCGGGATGGACAAGGCCACGCAGGAAGACCGCGACGACGTTGTGGTCAAGTTCCTGCTCACGGCCGGTGCCGTCGGGGTGCTTTACAAGGAACAGGCGTCCATTTCGGGCGCCGAGGTGGGCTGCCAGGGCGAGGTGGGCTCGGCGTCGTCAATGGCGGCGGCAGGGCTCGCGGAGGTCATGGGCGGCACACCGCAGCAGGTGGAAAACGCCGCGGAAATCGCGATGGAACACAACCTGGGCCTGACGTGTGATCCGATCGGCGGCCTGGTGCAGGTTCCCTGCATCGAGCGGAACGCGATCGCGGCGGCGAAGGCCATCAACGCGGCAAAGATGGCGCTCTGGGGGGATGGCACCCACCGGGTGTCGCTGGACGAGGTGATTGTGACCATGCGGGAAACCGGCAGGGACATGAGCTCCAAGTACAAGGAAACAGCCATGGGCGGCCTCGCCGTCAACGTAGTGGAATGCTAAGGAAAGAGTACTGATGACATTGGCACCAGAAGGCCGGAAGCTGCTGCGCGTTGAGCAGCGTAACTCCGCTGTACCCGTGGAGCGGAAGCCGGAGTGGATCAAGGCCAAGGTCCAGATGGGTCCTGAGTACGTCCAGCTCAAGAACCTCGTCAAAAAGGAAGGCCTGCACACGGTGTGTGAAGAGGCCGGCTGCCCGAACATTTTCGAGTGCTGGGAAGACAAGGAAGCCACGTTCCTGATCGGCGGCTCCGAATGCACCCGGCGCTGTGATTTCTGCCAGATCGATACCGGCAAGCCGTCCCCGGTGGACATGTTCGAACCCACCAAGGTGGCCCGGAGTGTCCAGGCCATGCAGCTGCGCTACGCCACCGTCACCGGGGTGGCCCGTGATGACCTCGCCGATGAGGGTGTCTGGCTGTACGCCGAGACGGTCCGGAAGATCCACGAGCTGAACCCCGGCACCGGGGTGGAACTGCTGATCCCGGACTTCTCCGGCAAGCCCGAGCACATCGCGGCGATCTGCGATTCCAAGCCCGAGGTCTTCGCGCACAATGTCGAGACCGTGCCTAGGATTTTCAAGCGGATCCGGCCGGCGTTCCGGTACGAGCGGTCCCTGGATGTCATCACCCAGGGCCGGGCCCTGGGCATGGTGACCAAGTCCAACCTGATCCTGGGCATGGGCGAGACCCGCGAGGAGATCTCCGAGGCGCTCCGGGACCTGCACGAGGCCGGCTGTGACCTGATCACCATCACCCAGTACCTGCGCCCGTCCGAGCGGCACCTGCCGGTGGACCGCTGGGTCAAGCCGCAGGAGTTCGTGGACCTGCAGGACGAGGCAACAGAGCTCGGGTTCCTTGGCGTCATGAGTGGCCCGTTGGTCCGGTCCTCCTACCGTGCCGGCCGGCTCTGGGCCACCGCCATGCGCAAGAAGGGCTGGGAAATCCCCGCCGAACTCGCCCACATCGAATCCTCCGGCAGCACCCGCCAGGAAGCCAGCTCACTGCTGGCAGCCCACGCCAGCTGAGCCCGCCAGTAGACCGCGCCGGTATTCAGAGCCGATAGCACGAACGGACCAATGATGTTCCCTACAAGAATCGAAGTCATCCCCTCAGCCGGGATTGTGGACCAGGTCCAGTCGCTGGTTCCCCGGACCACCACGCTGACCATGACATGCCTGCCCCACCACGGCATCGAACGGACCATGCGCGCCTCGCTGGAGCTGGCCGTGCTCGGCTACAACGTCATCCCGCACCTGGCCGCCCGCAGCATCCGTGACCGTGCAGAGCTCACCCGCATCATGCGGGAGTGCGATGTGGCAGGAATCAACGAGGTGTTTGTGATCGGCGGCGACCGGAAGAACCCGGCCGGGCCCTACGAGTCGGCCCTGCCGCTGCTCGAAGACATTTCCCAGTACACCGGGGGCCTGATGCGCGCAGGCGTGGCTGGCTACCCGGAAGGCCACCCCTCGGTGGCCGCCCTTGACCTGGTGGACGCGCTCGTGGCCAAGCAGCACCTGGCCACCAGTGTCGTCACCCAGATGTGTTTCTCCGCCCCGAAAATCCTCGACTTCGCGGCACTCCTGCGCCGCGAGTGCGTGGACCTGCCCGTCTGGGCGGGCGTGGCGGGGTCCGTCCCCCGGACCAAACTGGTCAACCTGGCCACGCAGATCGGCGTCGGAAGTTCCCTGAAGTTCCTCAGCCGCAAAGGCCCGCTGGCGCGCAAGCTGCTCAGCGGTGACCGCTACTCACCCAACTCCCTGGTGGCCGCGCTTCAAAGCCAGCCAGGCCTTGCAGGGATCCATCTTTACAGCTTCAACAACCTCGATGCGGTCCCCAACGAAGTGGGTCCCGCGTCTTCCCCAACGGCACTCCAGCCAGCATTGATTCGAGGAGCAGCACGTGAGCACTAAAACCATCAACACCCCGGGCCAGCCGCCCCATTTGGAGCGGCAGCTCAGCAACAGGCACATCCAGCTGATCGCCATTGGCGGCGCCATCGGTACCGGCCTGTTCATGGGTTCCGGCAAGACCATTTCGGCAGCCGGCCCGTCGGTCATCTTCGTCTACATGATCATCGGCTTCATGCTGTTCTTCGTCATGCGGGCCATGGGCGAGCTCCTGCTCTCCAACCTGCACTACAAGTCCTTCAGCGATTTCGCCGCTGACCTGCTGGGCCCGTGGGCAGGCTTCTTCACCGGCTGGACATACTGGTTCTGCTGGGTGATCACGGGCATTGCGGACGTCATCGCCATCGCCGCCTACTCGGAAGAACTCTGGCCGGGCGTGCCGCTGTGGATCCCGGGCATCGCCACCGTCATCATCCTCCTGGTCCTGAACCTCGCCACCGTCAAGGCTTTCGGTGAGACCGAGTTCTGGTTCGCCCTGATCAAGATCATCGCCATCGCAGCCCTGATCATTGTTGGCCTGTTTATGATCTTCAGTGGTTTCCAGTCCGACGCCGGCCCTGCCACCTTCACGAACCTGTGGAGCCACGGCGGCATGTTCCCGAACGAATTCATGGGCTTTGTTGCCGGCTTCCAGATCGCCGTGTTCGCGTTCGTGGGTATTGAACTCGTGGGCACCACCGCCGCGGAGGCCAAGGACCCGGAGAAGAACCTGCCCAAGGCCATCAACTCCATCCCCATCCGCGTCCTGCTCTTCTACGTAGGCGCCCTCATCATCCTCATGTCGGTCACCCCCTGGACCCAGTTCCAGGCCGGCCACAGCCCGTTCATCGCCATGTTCTCCCTGGCCGGCCTCGGCGCCGCGGCCACCATCGTGAACCTGGTGGTGCTCAGCTCGGCCATGTCCTCCGCCAACTCCGGCATCTACTCCACCTCCCGCATGGTCTACGGCCTGGCCCAGGAAGGCGACGCGCCCGGCATGTTCAGCCGGCTGTCCCGCCGCAAGGTCCCGCAGAACGCCCTGTTCCTCTCCTGCATCCTGCTGCTCTCCGGCATCATCCTGATGTACGCAGGCTCGGACATTGCCAAGGCCTTCGACATGGTGACCACCGTGGCCGCCGTCTGCTTCGTCTTTGTCTGGTCCATCATCCTGGCCAGCTACCTGAAGTTCCGTTCACGCCGGCCGCACCTGCACGAAAACTCCAAGTTCAAAATGCCCGGCGGCATCCCCATGGTCTGGCTGGTGTTCGCGTTCTTCGCCTTCGTTCTGTGGGCACTGACCACGCAGCCGGACACACTGATGGCCCTCCTGGTCACCCCGGTGTGGTTCATCGTCCTCGGCGTTGCCTGGTTCATCCTGCGCAAGCGCCCGTCCCACCTGGCCCGTTATGCGGAGTTCCAGAAGGACCTCGCCGGCGAGAAGGTAGTGGCCGATGAGAAGGCCGCTGCCGACGCGAAGTCTGCCGACGCGAAAGCACACCAGGAGCGCTAAGTGGAAACCGAACACGTCCTCACCGTCAATTGCGCAGAGTCGCCGGGCATCGTCCACGCGATCACCGGATTCCTGCTGGACCATGACTGCGACATCATCGACACCAAGCACTTCGGTGACCGGCAGGCGCAGCAGTTCTTCATGCGGGTGCACTTCGCCTCCGGCGCCAAGGAGTTCAGCACCGAGGAGCTCCGCCGGGACTTCGAGCCGCTGGCCGGCGAGTGGGCCATGAACTGGCAGCTTGAGCCGAACGGCCGCAAGCGCCGGGTCCTGGTGATGGTGTCCAAGTTCGGGCACTGCCTCAACGACCTGCTGTTCCGGGCCCGCACGGGCGATCTCCCGGTGGAGATCGTGGCCGTGGTGTCCAACCACACGGACCATGAGGAACTGGTCAAGTGGCATGACATCCCGTTCTTCCACCTGCCGGTCACCAAGGAGACCAAGCCGGCGCAGGAAGCACGGCTGCTGGAACTGGTGGACGAGTTTGATGTGGAGCTGGTGGTCCTGGCCCGCTACATGCAGGTCCTCAGCGATGAACTGTCGGCGAAGCTGACGGGCAAAACCATCAACATCCACCACTCGTTCCTGCCCAGTTTCAAGGGCGCCAAGCCGTACCACCAGGCCTATGACCGCGGCGTGAAAACCGTGGGCGCCACCGCGCACTACGTCAACGCCGAGCTGGATGAGGGCCCGATCATCGCCCAGCAGGTCATCGAGGTGGACCACACGCACACGGCCGAGGACCTGGTCCGGGTGGGCCGCGACGCCGAGTGCAAGGCGCTCAGCAACGCGGTGCGCTGGCACTGTGAGGGCCGGGTAATGCTCGACGGCGGGCGGACAGTCATTCTGCGCTGACCGTCCGGCGCGTCCCCACCCAACTAGGTAGCGCCAACTGTCGTTCTGAGCCCTCAAAACGACAGTTGGCGCTACTTACATTTCGGGGGAGTGGGGTGGGGACGTGGCCCGCGCGCCTTGAGAGCGAGTCAGGCGCGGGCTGTGAAGTGGCTGGCCGGGATCCCGCCGGGCAGGATCTGGAGGAGGCCTTCGGCAACGTCACGAATGGTGAGGTTCCGCTGCTGCGATTCCTGGCGGAGTCTCTGGTGCGCGGCCTCGTAGGAGCAGCCGGTCTGCCCCATGAGCACGCCGCAGGCGGTGTTGATTGTGGTGCTGCTGGCCAGGGTGGCGCGGTGCTCGGCGGACAGCGCCAGATCGGCACGGTGCTTCAGCGCCAGCCGGAGGCTCTTGGCCGCCACGCCGGCGAAGACCAGAACCTTGGTTGCGGCAACGGGATCGAGCATGTTCGCCGTCGGGGAATAGAGGGTCAGGGCAGCGCTGTAACCGTGTTCCAGCTGCAGGGGGATGGCGACGGCGGATCGGTAACCGGCCGCTGTGAGGCTGCCACTGTACTCCGGCCAGCGCGGGTCCGGGCAGCGGTCGTTGAGGATAATGGACAGCCGGCCGCGCAGGGCACGGGCCGTGGGCCCGGCACCGGTGCGCTGATCCAGACGGGAAAGCTCGACGGCGGCGCCTGCAGTACTTGCCCCACTGCACGGCGTCCCGTCCGGCATCACCAGCGTCACGGTGCTCTCCACCGGCCAGCGGGAAAGGTGGATGATCGACGACGCGACAATCCGGGCCAGGGAACCCGCGAGTGCGGCCTCCGAATGGCCGCGGATATCCAGCAGGGCTCCCGAGCCGGAACCAAGCCAGGTCAAATGTTGTTCAATTAGCATGCCCAAACCCCCAGAGTCGGTACGCATCATCGTAGGGAGGCGGGGCGTGGAGGACAAGGGTAGGGGGTACCCTATTTCGCGGGTTCTACCGCGGCGGGATCTCCTGGATGACCCAGCGGTTGCCGTCCGGGTCGCTGAAGTAGGCGAACGCGAATCCACCCATGTCCTGCGCCTCGCTGACGGGGGCGCCGCGGCGGACCAGTTCAGTGCGGGCCTCGGCCATGTCGGGCACCACCAGTTGCAGGCCTTCAAGGCTGCCAGGGGTCATGCCGGTCATGCCTGTGCCGATGACAATCGACGCGGCAGAGCCCGGCGGGGTGAGCTGGACGACGCGCATCCCGGGAATATGTTCGACGTCGTGATCGAGCACGAAGCCGAGCTGGTCAGTGTAGAAGGCTTTGGCGCGGTCCACGTCGGAGACGGGTACCTGCACAACCTCGAGTCGGAGTTCCATGAGCGAAACCCTACCTTGCGAGGCCGTGACGCCGCTCACCCAGCACGAACTTTGAGACGGCTGCTTCCGAGGAAGCCGAGAACGGCCCGAAGCGCCCTTCAACGGCCCAGCGGGTTTCCTCGTCGATGAGCTCGGCGTTGATCCTTGCGCCGGCCATGACACCCTCGGCCGCCGCGGTGATCACCTGGGCCATGAGGTTGGTGACGTTGCCTGCCGCGTACACGCCGGGGACGGTCGTCGCACCGCCCACAGCGTCGGTCTCGATGAACCGTCCGGCCCCGGACGGGTGCACCTGGGAAAGAAGCCCGAGTGATTCCAGAAGCGCGGACCTGGCTTCCATCCGTGATCCGACGGCCAAGGCGGCCATCGAGAACGACGGGCCCTGGCGGAGCGTGACCCCCGCGAGGACTCCATCCACAGCATCAACAGAGGCCACGGCACCTTCGACCACCCGGACGGACCGGGCGGCGAGCTTGTCCCACTCCTCGTCCGTGGGCTCCACGGTGTCGTTGAGGAAGAGGGTGATCTCCGGGGACCACTGCCGGAACATCAGTGCCTGGTGGATGGACAGCGGGCCGGTGCCCAGCACGCCAATCCGTTGCCCGCGGATTTCCCAGCCATGGCAGTAGGGGCAGTGCACCACGCCCTTGCCCCACTGCTCCCTCAGCCCCTCGATGGGAGGCAGCTCGTCCGTCAGGCCGGTGGTGACGAGGAGGCGTCTGCCCACGAACCGGCGCGAATCTCCGAGCACAACGTCGAATCCGTCGGTGGTCCGCCGTGCCGAGACCGCTTCGCCGTCAAGGACCGTTCCTCCGTAGGAGAGCACTTCGCTGCGCCCGATGGACAGCAGCTCCAAGGGGCTCAAGCCGTCCCTGGAAAGATAACCGTGCACGCCCGCCGCGGGGGCGTTGCGTGGAGTTCCCGAATCGATGACCAGCACCGAGCGCAGCGCCCGGGCCAGTGTGCTGGCTGCGCTGAGCCCCGCGGCGCCGCCGCCAATGATCACAACGTCATATCGTGTGGTGTCCATGCTGATTGCCCTTCCAGAAAGTTCGCCGCCAGCGTCCGACGGCGGTCAAACCAGCATCCGCCGCAAGCGCCAAACTGGCAAACATTGTTGCCGTTATGGCAAAATGACGAACATGGCACATGACCTTGATGACGTTCTGGGCGCAGTCGGCCCCCGGCTTCGGACCCTCCGTACCGAACGGAACCTCACCCTCGGGGAGGTGTCTTCTGCCTCCGGTGTATCCGTGAGTACCCTGTCCCGGCTGGAGTCCGGCCAGCGCCGGCCAAACCTCGAAATTCTGCTGCCCCTCGCGAGGTTGTACGGGGTTCCGCTCGATGACCTGGTGGGCGCCCCGCCCACGGGGGATCCCAGAATCCATCTGCGGCCCATCACCCACGCGGGCATGACGGCTGTTCCCCTGACGCGCCGGCCGGGCGGGTTGCAGGCGTTCAAAATGGTGCTCGACGGCGGCGCCCGCGGCGACGAGCCCGATCCTCGCGTTCACGAGGGATACGAATGGCTTTACATCCTCAACGGACGGCTGCGTCTGGTGCTGGGCGATAAGGATTTTGAACTCCGCCCCGGCGAGGCCGCGGAATTCGACACGCACACACCGCACTGGTTCGCCAGCGCCGACGGCAAACCGGTCGAGTTCATCAGCCTGTTCGGACAGCAGGGCGAGCGGATGCATATTCGCGCGCGGCCCAAGCCCTAGTCGAAGAGGTCCGAGGGCGGAACTAGCGGAACTACTTGTCGAAGTAGGTAACGGGTTCCTCGCCGGAGATTTTCTTGACGATGTCCTCGGCCACGTCGCGCAGCTTCTGGTTCCGGTGGCTGGAGACCTTGACCAGGATGGACATGGCTTCGGTCTGGCTGCAGCGGTTCTGGCCCATGATGATGCCACAGGCCAGGTTAATTGCGGTGCGGCTCACCATGGCCGCGCTCAGGTCATCCGCAGCCCCTTCGGCGGTAGCCACCCTTACGGCCAGGAGGACGGCGCTGCGGGCCACTCGGGAAAATTTGACTGCCTCAGCGATGGTCGCCTCGGTGAACACGCCCGTGGTTGACGCGAAGAAGTTCAGGGCGGCTGTGGCATCGTTACTGAGCTCCAGGGGCACACCGAGGGCGCTCAGGACACCTTCCTCGAACAGGCGTTCCCGGTACACGGGCCAGCGGGGGTCCGTCCGCACGTCTGCCAAGAGGACGGGGGCATTCAGCTTCAAGGCGTCAATACAGGGGCCCTCGCTCACCTGCTGTTCGATCCGGTCCAGGTGGATGGCCCTGTCAGTGCTGCCGCCGACCGTTCGGGTTTTTTTGTTGTGCTGGAGGGTGACGCCGCATTCCACTGTTGTGGCGGCTGCACGGCTAAGCGAGGATGCGGCGATGACGGACAGACCGCCCAGGAAGTCAGCCACCGATCCCGTGCCGATGATCAGGTCCTGCAGCTCAACGAGCAGCTCGTGCTCGGGGGAATTGGTCATGCCCAAATCTAGGCCGGAACGTCGAGGCTCACAAGCCGGGCGTCCCTTTCAGAGTGTCCTGTGACGGCCCGCTCCAAGCGGAAATGAGGCTCAGTTCGCTGCCCTCGTGAGGGACGGTTTGGTGGTGGCGAAGCGCGTCCGGTATTCGGTCGGCGTGATGCCCAGGTGCCGGCCGAAAGCGCGGCGGAGGGTTTCGTCGCTTCCGAACCCGCTGTGCTCGGCCGCTGCGGTGATGCTGTGGCCATCGAGCACCAGTTGCTGGGCTCGGTCGAGGCGGACGCGTTCCACCCAGCGGGCCGGCGTCGTGCCCAGCTCCGCCTGGAACAGGCGGGTCAGGTGCCGGGCACTGACCGCTGCGGCCGCGGACATGGCGGGCAGCGTGTGCTCGGCCGTCGGATCGGCGTGCACTGCTGCGGTCAGCGACCGCAGCAGGCTGCTGCGGGCCGGCGGCATGGCAAGGGCCGTTGAGAACTGGGACTGCCCGCCCGGGCGCTGCATGAACACGACCAGCTCGCGGGCTATGTCCCGGGCTGCCTCCGCCCCGTGGTCGTCCTCCACCAGCGACAGCGCCAGATCGATTCCTGCGGTGATGCCTGCAGAGGTGATGTACCGGCCGTCCCGGACATGGATGACATCCGGCTGCACGTGCACTCGGGGGTAGCGGCGGGCCAAGGTTTCGGTATGCCGCCAATGGGTGGTTGCCCGGCGGCCGTCGAGCAGGCCGAGTTCAGCAAGCACGAACGCACCGGTGCACACTGAAGCAACACGCCCCGCCCGCTCAGCGAGCGCGCAGACGGCAGCCAGCAGCTCGTCGTCGGGGTCCGGTTCGATGAGCCGGTCGGCGCCGACGACGACAACCGTGTCGAGGGGCCCGGCGTCGGCCGGCGCAGTGGTGCCCGCCACCACCAGGCCGGAGGAGGCCGTGACACTGCCGCCGCGCGGGGAGACCAGGACCGACGTGTACGGGAGGCCGGCCCGGACTGCCTGGTGCAGGACTTCGCCGGGACCGCTCATGTCGAGCATCGTCATCCCGTCGAACACGATGAAGCCCACCCGCTGCGTCATGTCTGAATTTGTGGTTTTTGTGGCCGTAAGGACATGGCATTACCCTACCCTGCCGGGCGAAGCTGGAGGAGACTACCGATCGAAGAGAAGAAGGAAAATAACATGACTGAATCGATTGCCGGAGTGGACGTCCCGGACAGCGCTTTGGCGCGGGAGGCGACCGAACTGGTACGCGAGGTTGCATCGCCGCTGCTGTTCGACCACTCCCGCCGGGTCTTCGTGTTCGGATCGCTGCGCGGCCGCGAGCAGGGCCTGGATTTCGACCCGGAACTGCTGTACGTAGGGGCAATGTTTCATGACCTCGGCCTGACCGAGAAGTACCGCCGCACCGACCAGCGATTCGAGATCGATGGCGCAGACGAGGCCCGCCGGTTCCTGCACTCCCACGGGATCACCGGCGAGGCGGCCGACAGGGTCTGGACGGGTATCGCGCTGCACACCACCCCGGAGATTCCGCTGCACATGGCCCCCGAGATTGCCCTGGTGACCCGCGGGGTGGAACTGGATGTCCTGGGAATCGGTTACGATGCCATCTCCGACGAACAGCGTGCCGCCGTGGTCGGGGCACACCCCCGGCCGGCCTTCAAGAACCGCATAATTGAAGCATTCACCGAGGGAATCAAGGACCGGCCGAAAACCACATTCGGCAACGTCAAGGCAGACGTGCTCGCCCATTACGTCCCCGGATTCCATCGCGGCGACTTCGTGGAAGTCATCCAGGGCTCCGACTGGCCGGAATAGGCGCGATCGAACCAGACCTCGACGATCCCGTCGATCGTCTCCGTGGGGTCGCCGTTGGTCCAGAAAGAATGGACGGGATTCTGCACCTACTCCTTCAGGCCGGCAGCGTGGATATGATTTCGGCCCGGACAGAGATGGACCAGGCGATCCGCGCTGCAGGGCTCAGCCTCCAGGCCTGACAGGCCGGATGCCGCCATCATTTGTCCCCGGTGGTGGGGCCTGCCGGTCCGGTGGTTGGGCCCGTCGCAACCCCGCCCCTCTGTCCGGTGATGGAGCCAGTCGAAACCGAAGCGGGCCCCAGGAACTCGCCGATCTTCTCCGCCATCGCCTTCGCCTGGGTCCAGTGCAGGTAGTGCGGGCCATCAAGGACAACCAGCTCATGCCGTGTGACATGACTCAGCTGGCGTTCGTGGAGGTCCACCCATTCGGCCCGGCCGTCCAGGCTTTCCTTCGACAGGAGCATCAGCACCGGCATCCCATCGGGGTAGCTGAGGCCCTGCAGCTTCACAGCGTTTTCGCCCACTCGGGCCGTTTCGTCGGTCACTGCGGCGTTGCCGAAATTCCAGCTGGCGAGCATGCGCATCTGGTCAATTTCCGACGGCGTGTAGCCGCTGCTGTCCGGGTCCGTCAGTCCCAGCGCTGCGGCCCAGCGGACCAGGCCGAGGGTGGAGGGGAGGCGTTCCCAGAAATTGCCCGACGGCAGCGCGTCAGCAGGTGCCGGGGCTCCGGGTGCGGTGGTTGCGGTAGGGACGGTGGGGTCGATGCCGATGACGGCGGACACTTCCGAGGGGTATTTGTTGGCGTAGTACAGGGTGGTGAAGCCGGCGATCGAGTGTCCGGCCAGGACGTAGGGGCCGGTAATGCCGAGCTTGGCGAGCACCGAGTGCAGTTCCTCGGCGATATTCTCGATGGTCCGCGGCCTCACCTCCGTGTCGCTGTAGCCGTAGCCAAACCCCTCCACCACCACGGTGCGGTACCCGGGCAGTTCCCGGACCAGCGGGGCGAAATCGAGCCCCGGTGCCCCGGTGCCCAGCCCGCTGAGCAGCACCACCGTGGGGCCGCTGTCCCCGGCAATAGAGACGTTGATGGTTCCCTGGTCGATCTGAATGCGCTCGCCGTACGGAGTGGTGTTGGCGCGTTCAACGCGCTCAAGGATCAGATTCGCAGCAGCGGAGACAACCACCAGCCCGAGCAGCGTCAACGCGACGATCGCGAGAACCCGCAGGCCCCGCCGTCGGCCTTTGTGGCGCGGCTGCTGGTGCTCCGGGACGGAACGCGTGCGGCGGGAAAACATGCGCAGCGGCATGACGGTATTTTAGTGCCGCTGGCGGGGAATTGCCCTACCGTTTGTAGATATCCCTGCTATGGCCAGTGGCGAGAACCAGGAGGATGAGCTGTGCATCCCGGATCTCGTAGATAACCCGGTAGTCCCCGGTGCGGACACGCCAGTCGCCGCTGCTTCCGGCGAGCTTCTTGGCGCCCGGTGGGCGCGGTGTCTCGGCGAGGAGTTCGATGGCGGCTTGGATGCGCCGGCGGGCGTCCGGTGGGAGCTTGCGCAACTGCCGGAGGGCGGCCGGCGCAAGCTGCACGGCATATCTCACGCCAGGCCCAGCTCCGCTTTGACTTCCTCCCAGGGCACGGGGCCTTGGCCAGTATCGGTCATCTCCGTCCGCGCCGCGTGAGCTGCGCGCAGGTCTTCCAGATCTTCGGCGGCCGCTATCAGAGTGGCGAGGTCTTCGGCGTCGATCAGTGCTGCGACGCGGCGTCCACGCCGCAGCAGATACACCGGTTCATGGTTCACCCTGGCAGTATCCACCGCCTCCGACAGCCTGCTGCGCGCGTCAGTCACGGTCATCTCAGTCATGGCACAATTTACGCCTGACTCGCCGAAACGTACATAAGCGCCAGAAACGCTGTCTATTACTTACCTGCCAGCGCGCTGCGCTTCCGGAAGGTGCCGGCGATGGAAAGCTTCCGGGAGTACTGGATGGATCCGTACCGGAAGAGGTGGACGGCCAAGCGAAGGATGAGGAACCCGACCACGAAGAGTTCCACAATCACGATGGCGGATTCAAGTGGACTCAACAACCCGAAGGCGTTGCGGAGCAGCGCGGTGACGGGGGCCGAGAGCGGGAAGTAGGTAAAGATCTGCACGATCAGTGCGCGGGGGTCGGAGATGATCAGGCTGATGGCGTAGAACGGGACGAAGATCAGTGCCATCAGCGGCCCGAAAATCGTGCCGGCGTCCTTGGCGGTGGGCATGACTGCCCCGATCGCCACGAGGACGCCCGTGAAGACGGTGAAGCCGCCCAGCAGCAGGAGTGCCCCGACGATGATGGTTCCGGGCTCGAAGCTGATGCTGGACAGGTCCAGGTCGGGGATGGAGAGCCTGTCGCGGAAGAAGAGGTAACCCACCACAATCGGGGTCAGGAAGACCAGGATCTGGACCAGTCCCACCATGAACAGGGCGGCCACCTTGCCGATGATCAGGGTGGTGGGGTTGAGGGTGGTGAGGATCATTTCGGTGACCCGGTTTTCCTTCTCCTCCAGCGTGCTGTTGAGCATCTGGTTGGAGAGCAGAATGATCGAGACGTAGAAGATCACCAGGAACATCAGCGGCGGGATCACGGCGCCGAAGCCGCCGGTCGCCTTGCCGTCCTTGAAGGCCTCAGATTCGGTTTTGACGTTGCCGCTGGCAGCGGCGGTCAGTTGCGGGGAGCCCACCGTGGCCTGGGCTGAAGCGGTCAAGAGTTGCTTGGCGACGGCGTCGTACTTGCCGTTCTCGAAGATTCCCCGGTCTATTCCGTAGACCTTCACGGCCTGCGTGGCCGGCTCGGCGGGGTAGACGAAGTAGGCCTCGGTCCGGCCCTGCTTGACGTCCTCCAGCGCGGCGCCGGGGTCTGCCGTCTTCACGCCGCCCATGGCCCCGGCGATGTTGTCCGCGATCAGTCCGGAGTCATCGGTGTAGGTGAAGGACAGGGCGGCGGTCTTTTGGGCGTCGGCGCTGGCGGCGGTGGAGGAATTGCTGAGGTAGACGAGGCCGAACACGATGGCGATCACCACCGGGATGGACAGGGTGGCGATCCAGAAGCCGCGCTTTTTCATGGTGCGGGTGAATTCGAACCCGACCACGGTGCGGAGGTTGTGCTGCGCGAACGGGCGCCGGGGCGGGGCCGGGATGGCCGGCGGCGGGGGAGCGGGGGAGGATTTGGTGACTGCGGGCTGTGTCATGGGGGTTATGCCTCCGCCATCTGGTGGTCTTCGCCGTAGACCTTGATGAAGATTTCATCCAGGGACGTCCTGGCCGGGGTGAAGGAGCGCACGGCCACGCCGCCGTTGATGAGTTCGCGCAGCACCGTGGACTCGTTGCCGCCGGGGCGCGGGGAGAGCTCCGCGCGGCCGCCGTCGGCACTGACAATGTCGTAGAGGTCGGACGCGGGCAGCACGCCGTCGTAGGCCAGCCGGTACACGGTCCCGCCGAATTGTTCCTGGACCTCCGCCACGGTGCCGTACGCGCGGGAGGTGCCGTCCTTGAGCAGGATGACCCGGTCGCAGAGCCTTTCCACTTCCTCCATCTGGTGGGTGACCATGATGACGGTGGCGCCGGCGAGTTTCCGCTCTTCGATGATGTCCATCAGCAGGCGCCGGTTGACCGGATCGAAACCCTTGGTGGGTTCGTCCAGGATCAGCAGTTCGGGGTCGTTCATGATGGTGACGCCGAGCTGGATCTTCTGCTGCTGGCCGCCGGAGAGCTTGTCCAGCCGCATGTGCACCTTGTCGGCCAGATCCACCCGGTCCAGGTACTCCCGGGACCAGTTTTTGGCGTGGGCCTTGTCCATGCCTTTGAGCCGGCCGAAGTAGACCATCACGTCCAGCACGGATTCCTTCTTGTACAGGCCGCGCTCCTCGGGCAGGTACCCGAGGCGGGCGCCGTCGCGTGCGGTGAAGGGCCTGCCGTCGATGTGGAGGGTCCCGGCGGTGGGCTGGTAGATCCCCAGCAGCGCCCGCAGGGTGGTGGTTTTGCCGCAGCCGTTGCTGCCGAGGAACCCGAAGGTCTCCCCGGCCCGGACATCGAAGGACAGGTCCCTGATGACCGTCGTGTCCCCAAAGTCCATCCGGAAGTCCTGAATGTGCACAAGCGGCTCCCCGGCCGCACCGTCCAGCGTCATGCCCCCCACTCTAACCGGTTGCCCCAAGGGGCAGAGCGCACGACGTCGGCACCCAACGTGGGTGCCGACGTCGTGCGTTACCGGTGCTTGGGTACCTACCCCTGGTTGATGCGGATCATGTTGCCGGAGGGGTCGCGGAAGGCGCAGTCGCGCGGGCCCCAGGGCTGGTCGATGGGTTCCTGCAGGACCTCGGCGCCGGACGCGCGGAGCTTTTCGAACGTGGCGTCCAGATCGTCCGTGGTGAACACGAGCATGGGCATGACGCCTTTGGTGAGGAGTTCCTGGATGGCGTCGCCGTCGGCCTGGGAGCGGCCGGCGTGCGGCGGGGAGAGGACCAGCTCCAGGTCGGGCTGGGCGGCGCTGCCCAGGGTGACCCAGCGCTGCCCGTCGGAGCCGACGTCGTTCCGGACTTCGAAGCCCAGGGCGTCGCGGTAGAAGGCGAGGGACTCATCGAGATCGTTGACGGTGACGTGTGCGTATTTCAGTGAAATGTTCATGCCTTCAACGCTATTGCTGCGGCGTCAGGGATGCTTCTTCAATCCTGCTCGGTTTGCGCGCGGGCCGGGTGTGCTGCCGGGCGATGCAGGACGGCATGGCCTTGACCGCGTGGTGTTCGCGGGCCCGGTAGGCGCTGGGGGTGATGCCCACGATCTCGGTGAACCGTGAGCTGAAGGAACCCAGCGACGTGGACCCCACCTCCATGCAGGCATCGGTGACGCTGGCGCCTGCGCGGAGCAGCGCCATGGCGCGTTCGATCCGCCGGGTCATCAGGTAGTTGTAGGGCGTTTCACCGTAGGCGGCCTTGAACTGGCGGGAGAAATGCGCCGCGGACATCAGCGCGCCTGCGGCCATGGTGGGCACGTCCAGCGGCTTGGCGTACTCGCGGTCGATCAGGTCACGGGCCCGGCGCACGTGCGCCAGGTTGGCCAGCTCCTGCGGTGTCATGACGCCATTCTACGGCGGTGCCGCGGCGAGCGGACCAGGCGCAAACCCGCAACCGCCGAATCCACCGGAACCGCCGAATTCCCGCAGGGCTTGAGGAAACTGGTTGCCTGGTTTCTCCAACGATTTGTAGGGTGCACCTATGACAAATCGGAAAGCTGTAACCAAGGCCGTCTTTCCTGCTGCCGGACTGGGGACCCGCTTTCTTCCCGCCACCAAGGCAATGCCGAAGGAAATGTTGCCGGTGGTGGACCGCCCGGCCATCCAGTACGTGGTGGAGGAGGCGGTGAGCGCGGGCATGACTGACCTGCTGATGATCACGGGGCGCAACAAGCGGGCCCTGGAAGACCACTTTGACCGCGAACCCGGCCTGGAACGGGCGCTGGAGCTGAAGGGCGATACCGACCGGCTTGCTGAAGTGGAGTACGCCTCGCAGCTGGGCCCCATCCATTACGTCCGTCAGGGCGAGGCCAAGGGCTTGGGCCATGCCGTGCTTTGTGCAAAACAGCATGTGGGTAACGAGCCCTTCGCCGTGCTGCTGGGCGACGACCTCATTGATGAGGCCGAGACGCTGCTCTCCACCATGATGGAAGTGCAGCAGGAGACCGGGGGATCGGTCATCGCGCTGATCGTAGTGGAACCGGCAGAGATCAGTGCCTATGGCTGCGCGGACGTTACTGCGATTGAGGGCAAAGACTTCGTCCGCGTCAACAGCCTGGTGGAGAAGCCGGGTGTTGACACGGCGCCGTCCAACCTGGCCGTGATCGGCCGCTACGTGCTGCACCCGTCGGTGTTCGGCGTCCTGGAGAACACCGCTCCGGGCCGCGGCAACGAGATCCAGCTGACGGACGCGCTGCAGACCCTGGCCGCCGGTAAGGGCGAAGGCGCCGGCGTCTACGGCGTGGTGTTCAAGGGCCGCCGCTACGACACCGGCGACAAGCTCAGCTACCTCAAAGCCGTCATCACGCTCGCCTCCGAGCGGGTGGAGTTCGGCGAGGATCTCAAGACCTGGCTGAAGGCCTTCGTCGGCTAACACCCGAACTTTGCTCGCCAGCTGGATGCCGCGGAACGTCCCTAGACGCGGGGCCCCGCGACGCGGACGATCTTCAGCGCTTCCGGGTCCAGCAGCTTCCTGACGCCTGTGTCCGCGTCCAGGATCCAGATCAGTTCCAGTGAACGTACGACGTCGGTCACCCGCCCCTGGTGGAAGAGCTTGCCGTTGTGCCACGCCTGGATGTAGTCATCGACCTGAAGTTGTGTTGTTTCTGCCTGTTGCGTTGTCATGCTGCGCCCCCTGGTGGTTTGTCCCCGTAGGCCCAAGCATGCCGTGGCCAGATTGCGAAAGCTTTTCCGCTGGATTATGGTTCTGTGTCCGCAGGTGGGTGGCTGATTTCGCTGCTGGACCGTCAATATACGACGCCGAGGGTATAGCAGGCCCAGAGGGCCGCCGCCTTATCGTTTTCGGTCCCGTCTTTTTTGAGTTTGGCCAATTCCTTCTGCAGCTCTTTGGTGGCCATCCTCAGGGTGAAAACGCGGTCTGGGCTCATGCCGACCGCTGCGCTGCCGAGCGACTTGGTGAGGTCGGCATCCGACGATATTTGGCCGGTCAGCGCTTCACACCCTACGCCGGTAGCGGCCGATGCTATTTCGTTGTCCTGTGCAGCCTCGTAGATTGCGGCGATGCGCGCTTTGGTCCGGGGCCACGACACCATGGACGCGGCTTCGGGCGCCACCTTTTTCATGACCTCCGGATTAACGCTGAATTTGGTAGTGAGGCGCTCCAAGTCATCCTGGGCAAGTACCACTTCCCTGCCGGCTTTGCCGACTGCCCGTAAGGCATCATCCGCAGCGGCTTGGCCTAGCTTGATGGTGCTGCATGAAACGAGGGAAAGCATTATTATTAGGGCCAGTGCAGGCCGCGTGATCACCTCGGAAATCGGCCTTTTTCGCGGCAGCAATTTATTCGCGCGGTTTTGCATGGCTATTCCTTAGAACATAAACAAGAAATTCCGCGATATTTCTGAAGTGTCCCACGGCGGCCAGCGGGCGGCAACGGTCTGATGCCCCTAACCTGCATGCGGACATCGAGGGTGACGGCTTCGTCCGCGTCAACAGCTTGGTGGAGAAGCCGGCTGCCGACGTGGCGCCGTCCAACCTGGCCGTCATCGGCCGCTACGTGCTGCACCCGTCAGTGTTCGGCGTCCTGGAGAACACCGCTCCGGGCCGCGGCAACGAGATCCAGCTGACGGACGCGCTGCAGACCCTGGCCGCCGGTGAAGGCGACGGCTCCGGCGTCTACGGCGTGATCTTCAAGGGCCGCCGCTATGACACCGGTGACAAGCTCAGTTACCTCAAGGCAGTTATTACGCTCGCCTCCGAGCGGGTGGAGTTCGATGAGGATCTGAAGACCTGGCTGAAGGCCTTCGTCGGCTAACACCTGTCCGTCCGGCGTTGACCTTGCTACGGTAAGAGCGATCACCCACTCAATCACCACATGTGGTGATGCCCGATCACCCTGCCCCGCCATAGGTTCGAACTATCCCCGGCAGCTTTCCCGGGCCGCGACGGTTTGTCATTTCAGTCGTCGCTTCGTGCATTGCCTCATAGTCAAGAGCCTCTGATGTCCTCAAGAATTCAGCTCTACGTACCTGCCGTGCTCATCAAGATTTTTGCGGTAGCGGGATTTCTCTCAGCAGCCATCCTGCTGGTGAACGCGGCCAAGCGGGCAGGGATCATCCCCACGTCACCGTTCACCCAGTTGGCTGCACCCATTGCCCAACTCGCCGCCATCGGGCTGGTGATCGGGATCTATGTGCTGGTCTCGCGCCAGGCAGGGGCACTGGCAGCCACGGGCGCCGTGATCTCCGTAGTGGCACTGGCCGGCCTGGTGGGGGTTGAGTTTGTTCTCAACCTTGTCTTTCCCTACGTTGATCCCGGTGTCATCGCGGCCCTGCGTGCGGGCCCTCTGGGTATCGCACTGACCGCAGTCTCCATGCTGTTCCTGCTCGGCACGGTAACCTTTATGCTGGCACTCTGGCGCGGCTCAAGGGTGCCGAGGGGCGCGGTGGTCCTCTACACCGCGAGCGTCATTCCGATCGCGTTCCGCACAGTCTTTCCCGAAACGGTGCTGCAGCTTGGCCTGGTGGGTCTGGCCGTGGCCATCGCCTTCATTGCCGGCTGGATGCTCAGGAGCGTCCCCGAAGAATCCCTACACTCGGGGCCCCGCGACGCGGACGATCTCCAGGGCTTCCGGGTCCAGCAGCTTCCGCACGCCGGTGTCCGCGTCCAGGATCCAGATCAGTTCCAGTGAACGTACGACGTCGGTTACCCGCCCCTGGTGAAAAAGCTTGCCGTTGTGCCACGCCTGGATGTAGTCGTCGACCTGAATCGCAGTTGTCTCTGCCTGTTGCGTTGTCATGCTGTGCCTCCTGCTGGTTGTCCCCGTAGGCCCAAGCATGCCGTGGCCAGATTGCCGGAGTATTTCCGGCCGGTGATCTTTCTGTGACGGCCGTGGCTGTCAGGCAGTGGACCGGTTCTAACCCGCGCCGACGTAACGTCATGACCCGGGGAAATTCGCGGGGCAAAACCCGGATATATTCGATGGGCCCGTGATTGAACACGGAGGTGGGATCGCGTCGTCACTGTGCGCTCAGCGAGTCCATGAACATTAAGTCTTACTAGGAGTGGGGGAGCCTCATGGCCGGCGACGACGCAAGCTACGAGATCAAGTCCGTGCAGACGGTGCGCGGAATGGAAGCCAGAACGATGGCGAAGTGGGAGAGGGAAGGCTGGGAATTCGTCACCCAAAGCCAGGAGCCGCTGTTGCGGACGAAGTTGACCTTCCGCCGCCTGAAGCCGAAGCGGCCCAAGTACCTCTTGCCAGCGGGGGCCGGGGCGCTCGTGCTTATCGGCATCATCGTGGCCGTCGGCGTTGCCCGGGAGCGGGCTGAAACCCCGGAGGCGAACACGCCCCCGACAAACGCCGCAGTGATGCAAAGCGAACAGCCCTCCGAAAGTTCAACAGCGGAACCGAAAAAGCCCGAGCCGGAAAAAGAAAAATATGCCTACGACGGACCGCAATACGAAATCGTCGCGGTTGACAAAAATGTGGGTGTAACCAAGCTGAACGCATACTGGGTTTACACGGATCCCTTTGACTATTCCACGGATGCGTACAAGGACCAGGTCAAGATGATCATTGCCGATGTAGCACACAAGCAGAACACCGCCAGCCTCATCGTGAACGTGGTCTCGGACAAAGAAATAGTTGAAGCGGAATCCGCCTCCACAATCGCTGCTTTCATGAAGGAGCATGGGAAGGAGTACTTCAAGAGTGTGATCGCCCCGAAGGAAGAGTCCCACTGGGTCGCGGGCTACACGGGCGGGTTCGACAATGACACCGCGAAGCAGAGCGAAATTGCCACCGCGTTTGAGGTCATTTGGTTGCCGTATGCCACTTCAAAAGTCGAGAAGTGGAAGCCTGAGATTGCGGTGGGGTAGCCACCACCGGCCGGACATCTGGTTCCGCTGCGCCTGACCATGAGGTGCAACAAGAAGCCCTACTGACAGGTCCTGGGCGTACTCGTACCGGGCCTTCTAAATGAATCCACAAACGAAACGAGCCGGTCCCCGCCTCCCCAAAAAAAGAGACAGGGACCGGCTCGTTCCGTTACCTCCATGCACGCATCGGTGACGCTAATGCGGGGAATCCACGCCTACACGGAAACAGAAACTCGGCGACGCCGTTCCAGCAGAATGACGTCGCGGGCAAAAGAGAACACGAGTAGCGGAAGGGCAAGTCCGGCCGCGGCGACTCCAACCGCCGGCGGGATGTCCGGTGTCAAGGCAAGGAGCAGCGCGAACGGCTGCAGGGCCCCGATCGCTTTGCTGCCGGCGCGGGGCGGGAGCGGGTTGCGAAGGTGGGGCCAGATGCGGCCGGCGGCCACAAAGACGTAGTAGAGCCCGCCGATGCAGAGGGTCCAAGGTCCCACGGTCGCCGCGGTTCCGCAGGAGAGAACGAGCACCAGCGCGGCGTCCGTCGAAGTGTCAAGGCGTGCACCCGCCGCTGACGCTGTGCCGGTGCGCCGGGCGACGGGACCGTCCATGGCGTCCAACAGAAAGGCAGCAGCACCAACAATCACCAGGAGCAGTGCGGGGCGGACTCCCGTCAGCAGCACCGGAACGGTGAGGACGGCGCACAGGGCCACGAGGACGGCCCGGCACAAAGTGACTCGATCTGCGGGCGTGGAGAAGCTCGGGGTGCGGCGAAGGACGGACGCGGCGGCGTTCCCGATGACCATAGCGCCCGCGCCCAACCCAAAAGCTTGAAGTCCGAGGTCCGGCCAGGACACGGCCGAGAGCCACGCGCCTGCGAGGCCATAAACGGCAACTGCGGTCATCGCGTCGGACGAGGCACGCAAAGCGGTCCTGCTCTCCATGGATTTCAGCGGGCCCTCACCCGCCGTCCCCTGGGAGAGGAACGGACGAGGCCCACGGCGGCGAGGAGTGCTCCTGCTCCCTCTGCGACGGCGCTGAGTGACTTCTCGAAAAACCATACGGGATCGTACATTGCCGGGAACGGTCCGAACGCCGGAATATCGACGTAGCGGTACAGCACCACGGCAACGAAACCGCTCAACGCCACTGCCAGGGCGACGGCATAGGCGGCTCTGCTGCCCCGGATCAGAACGTAAAGCGCTGCCAGGACCGCTGCGGCCGCTTCGAGCAGGAAGAGGTTTCCTTGCCCGATCCCGCCAGATGTGGCGGCCTGGTAGCCCGGGGCGAGATGGAAATGAACGCCCGCATCGATGAACAGCATGAGGGCTGTGAGTACCCGCAGAACCATGCTCGTCGCTTTCATGGTGCACCGTCCTCCACGACGGAAGTGAGGGCCGTGAGGTCCTGCCTGTCCCTACATTCTGCCCCCACCGGGCCAACCTGACTCAGCGAATCCAGAAAACGAAAGGAGCCGGTCCCGCGTCCGGTGATTGAGCCCGCCGGAATCGTGCCGAATCGAACCGCCGGTGTGCCGCAGTTCCAGGGAACGTACGACGGCGGTGGCTTGCCCTTGGTGTAAGAGGTCGCCGCTGTGCCGCCTCCGTCAGCCCACAGTGCTCAGGCCTGCAGCGGCGCCGCCTGCGCCAAGACATCAGCGCAGGTCAAAAGCATCTTGAAGCAAAAAACAGCAGAACTTGACCCAATCTTGCAATGTGGTTGACCCAACCTTTAGGCGCGTTGGGAAGAGTGGGCACGTCGCGACAACGCGCTAAATACTTAGCCGGTCCCAGAGGCCGCAACTGAAAACTACATGGGGGCGCAATTGTCTGAGGTTCTGAACGCAGAGGATATGAGCAGCGAAGAAGTCGGGTTCAGCCGCCGCAGGGTGGTCAAGGGTGTGGCCTGGTCGGTTCCGGTGATTGTCGCGGCAGTCGGGGCTCCGCCCGCATCTGCGTCACCGGGGCCGACGCCACCTCCGAGCTCGACCGTAAGCGCCAAGCTTGACCTCGTCGCCGGTGGCACAACATTGTTCAAGATCGGTAGCAAGGGCAATGGCAACGGCAATCAGCGGACAGGCACCTGCCCGTCGCTGATCCGCATCACTAATACGGGTACCGGTCTCGTCACTGGACTTGTCGTTGGGTACATCAAGATAACCCCCCAGACCGGTGCGCCGGTGGGGGTCGGTATCGAGGCGATGCCGCTGGCCCCGTTTACCCAGTCCGGTTTCAAGGCGGCCAATGTGTTCGAGGCCGACTTCACCTACTCGAACACAACTGGCATCGCGAGCGGAACACCACTGGACCTACCCGTTAGGTTCAATTACCAGACCACGAACACGACGGGGAATGCCGCCTACGACGTCGAGGTGAGAGTCACGTTTCCGTCACCATCACCAGTGGGGACGCTCTCTGTGTCCGCGCCGGGGTCTGTAAAGGTCACCTTCTAGCCGTGATCTGGCACCACTGCACCCACATCGCAGAAGTCCGTACCCACTCCGCAAGCCGGGTTGCCCTGCTCCACCTCGACGCAAATCAGCCGGTGGTCCTCGAAGGCACGGCTGCAACCATCTGGGATCTCATCGACGGTCAACGAACTGAGCAAGCTCTCCTCGCTGAGCTCGAGTTCAGCTTCGAGGACGGGAGTAATCGGATGCACGCCCAGGTCGAAGCCTTCCTTGCCAGCCTTGCAGCCCGGCAGCTGATTGAACCTGCCAGCGCCGTTAGCCAATAACATCAACAGCTTCAGATCCGGGGGGAATCATGAGCGATAGCACCGTACAGGTTGCGTGGGCGCCACTGAAGCTCGAGGAAGTTCTGGGCGGACGGGAACCATTGTGCCTGAACATATTGGGCGTGCAGTTCACTGTTCGCTGGGGCCGGGGGGTTACCGGCGGGCAGCGGGCGAGGATGCGTTCAGCCTGGGTGCGGTGTGCCAGTGAGCGCGCAGCTCGCCTTCCGTCACTGCCAAGGGAACCCAACGGCTCCCAGCCGTTCTCAGCGTCCGTCACCTATCAGTCCCAGACGGACAACGTCGGCACGTTCGCCTTGCAGGCCGCTTCCTTTGAAGAGCTTGCTGAGAACCTGACCTCCCGGCTCACCGTCACCGCGATACTGGCAAACGCGGGGGAACTCACCATGTTGCACGCCTGCGGGGTGGCTGACTCGGCCACAGGTGCCGTCGTTGCTTTGGTTGCCAAATCGGGAACCGGAAAGACCACAGCAGCTAGCGTGCTGGCCAGAACATACGGCTACATCAGTGACGAGACGGTGGCAATTATGCCCGACGGCTCAGTGGTTCCATACCCTAAGCCGTTGTCCCTGAAGCAGAAGTACGTTGTTCCAAAGCGCCAGGTGGGCCCGGACGAGCTCGGGCTCCAGCCGGTTCCCGCCAAGCCCTTCATCCAGTCGATCGTGCTGCTCGACCGGGTTGAGGGCACTCACCCGGTCCTTCCAGCCCTAAGCAAGGTGCCGCTCGCCGATGCCCTTCTCGCCCTGATCCCGGATTCCTCCTCGCAGGCCGACATCGCCCAGCCGCTGCAGTCGCTGTGCCGCCTGATCGACAGCGTCGGGGGAGTCCGTCGGGTGACCTACTCGGAAGCCTCCGATCTGCCGGCGACCCTGGCACCGCTGTTCCGGGAGCAGCTCCCCTCGAAGCCCGAGTGGGAAGCGCCCAGGGTGGAAACGGGATCGACTCCCATCCCCGACGGCTACATCCGCCGTACGGCATCAAAGGATGCCGTGGCGATCAACGGCGACCTGCTGGTGATGCTGGACAAGCAGATTGTGCGGCTGAGCGGGATCGGACCGGCCATCTGGGAATCAACCGCGGACGCCGTGGCGGAAGACGAGCTGGCCGACGAAGTCGGCAAAGTGCACGGCCATCCTGAAGGCTACCGGGACGCCGTCTCCGAAGCCGTCAAGCAGCTCATCGCGAAATCAGTCTTGAGACAAGCCAGCGACTAGCGTCCATCCGCGTGGGGGACCACCAGGAGCAGTAACCCGGCAGCGAATTCCGGGCTGACGACACACGAACTTGAATGAGAAGGAACCACCATGAGCGTCGCAACTGCAATTCCGGGGGAGGCACCCGCAGGCCTGGACCTGACCGACTACCTGCGTGTGGTCCGCACGTACTGGAAGGCGATTGTCGCGTTCACACTGCTGGCCACGTTGACGGCCTTTGGCTGGACAGTCCTCCAGCCAAAGATCTATTCCTCGGATTCCAGCGGCATAGTGGTGACGCCGGGCTCGGACAATGTAAGCCTCTCGCTCGCCGGGGACAGCCTGGCTAAGGCAAAGGTCAAGAACTACGAGTCCGTGGCAAAGTCCCGCCTCGTGGCGGACCGGGTCATCGCAGACCTGGGCCTCAAGACAACAGCAGACGCCGTGCTCGGCACCATCGGCGTGAAGGTGCCGCTGGACACCGCAGAGATCAAGGTGACGGCCCAGTCGCCGGATCCAGCCACCGCGCAGCGCGTGGCAGATGCCTGGGTCAACGGCCTGGCCGCCCAGGTGGAAGCGATCGAAACGGCACCCACCGTCGAAGCAGTTGAGCCCGGCACAACAGCAACGACCGATGCCGGCAGGGCAGCTGCCGCACCCGCTTCGGCAGTGCGGGTGCTGCCGCTGGGCAAGGCAGTGCTTCCCACCGCCCCCGTTTCGCCCAACGTCAAGCTCACCCTTGCGCTCGGGGCCCTGATCGGCCTGGCCCTGGGCGTGGCGTATGCGCTGGTCCGCCGGCACCTGGACCGGCGCATCCGCAGCGCCGCCGAAATCGAGCGGCTCTTTGGCGTCCCGGTTATCGGCACGCTGCCCGTGGACCACCGCTTGGACGCGAAAAGTACCATCCTGGAAGCCGGCACCGCAGCGCAGGTTCACGACGCCGGCGGCGCCATGGCGGAGGCCCTCAGGGAACTGCGCACCAACCTTAGCTTCCTTGATGTGGACCAGCCGCCGCGGATCATCGTGGTCACCAGCTCGGTGCAGGCCGAAGGAAAGTCCACTGTCACGGCCAACCTGGCCGTCACCATGGCAGCTGCGGGCGAAAACGTGGTGGTGGTCGACGGTGATCTGAGGCGCCCCACGCTGGTGGACGTATTCAATCTGGTGCCGGGAGTCGGGGTCACCGATATTCTCACCGGTACCGCCGAGGTGGCGGATGTTCTGCAGCCGTGGGGTGCCCTGCCGAACCTCTCGGTCCTCGGCTCGGGCCGGATTCCGCCGAACCCCAGCGAGCTGCTGGGGTCGCGGGCCATGAAGAACATGCTGTCCGCGCTGGCGGAGAATGCAACTGTCCTGATCGACGCGCCGCCGCTGCTCCCGGTGACTGATGCCGCGGTCCTTTCTCGGGCGGCAGACGGGGCCATTGTGGTGATCCGGACGGGCAGGAGCACGCAGGAGCAGCTGGCTCAGTCCCTTGGAAACTTGGATAAGGTCAAGGGCCGGGTTTTGGGCGCGGTCCTCAACTACGTGCCAACCCGGGGGACAGACGCCTACTCCTACTACGGCACCTATACCTCCGAACCCGCGGCCACTGCAGAGTCGGTGGCTGGACCCCGGCGCGGGTCAACTCTGCCGCTCACAGACGTCGAAGCCCGTCTGGAAGCCGTGCCCGCCGGGCGCCGGGCCAAGGACTAGGCTGCGGCCGTGGCGAATCCAGGTGACGAAACTCAGCTCAGCATCCCCGAGGGCGTCCTCCTCGGCCACGCCCTGGTTTCGAGGGTGGCGGACAGCTTGGGTATCCGGGCCTTCTTCATCAAGGGCCCGGCGAGCGTGGTCCAGGGGCTCCGCCTGCCCAAGACGTCACGCGACGTGGATGTCTTTGTGCACCCTGGGGAGCTGGAGAAAATGCTTTCAGGCCTCCGGGAGCGCGGTTGGCGGGAACGCCCGGTGGACCCAGATGAGCGAAGCTCTCCGCGGCACTCGACTACACTCGACCATCCATTCTGGCCCTGCTGCATCGACGTCCACTACCGATTTCCGGGCATGGAGAACGCCCCCGGTGACTGCTTTGACGTGATGTGGGCGAATACGGAGGACCTTGAACTTACAGGGAGGACGGTGCGGGTCCCGTCTATGGCGCTGGGGATCCTCATCCTTGCCCTGCACGCCCTCCGCTCCCCGCACCTCCCGGTGTGTCGACGCGAGCTCGAGTTCCTGTCGGATATTACGGAACGGGAGTCGCACACAGCTGCTGTCGTGGACGTCACAGCGGCCACGGGCTCGCTCGCCGCCATGCGTCCCTTCCTTGAAGCCCTTCTCCCCCAGCCAGCGACCGTAGACTGGCCGAAGGTATCCACTGAGTGGCGCAACCGCCTGCTGGCCAAGGAACCGGGCAGCGCCCGGCTTATTGCGATTGTGCAGGCCCCGCTACGGGAAAAACCGTGGATGCTGTTCCGGGCGGTTTTCCCGGCACCGGAAGTGCATCTGTCTCGTGACATTTACGCGGACATGTCACTCTCGGGCAGGATCAAGTCCCACAGAGCCCGGTGGGCCCGAATCCTGCGTTCGGCTCCGCAGCTTGCGCGAGAGCTCAGCCGACTTCGGCAGGGTGGTTGACCGGCCGTCAGTCAACGCTGGGTGAGTTGCAGGGGTTCAGTTGCCGCATCTAGACCTTCTGTGACCAGATCGAGCAGGTATTTCCCGTAGCCACTCTTCGCCAGTGGAGCTGCTAGTTCACGAATTTCGTCGTCGCTGAGGAATCCAAGCCGCCAGGCGACTTCCTCAGGACACCCGATGGAGCCGGCATCCGGCATTTGCTCGAAACCGCCGCCGCGTACGGCACCTACAACTCAGCAACGACGGCGAACCGCAGTCCTGGGCCGACATCGCCGCAGACGTGTTCGAGATTTCGGGCCGTCCCAGGTCTGCCGTCACCGGTGTAAGCGCGGAAGAATACTTCAAAGGCAAAGTGGCTGCACCACTTCCGTTGAACAGCGCGCTCGAACTGGGAAAATCAAGGCTTCAGGATTCCTACCTAGGGACGTGGGGAAAGCACTTCGCGCATACCTTGCTGTCACCCAAGCAGCAAACGCCTGAAGAGGTGTTCCAAAATCCCTCGTAACGCACGTCCCAATTTGCGAGGATCCCCCATCGATTTTGTAAGGTTCACTCATGAGAATGGGGAAATCAATTACTAAAGCCGTCATTCCTGCTGCCGGTCTGGGGACACGCTTCCTGCCCGCTACCAAGGCGATGCCGAAGGAAATGTTGCCGGTCGTGGACCGGCCGGCCATTCAGTACGTCGTGGAGGAAGCAGTTAAAGCCGGCCTCGACGATATTCTGATGATCACCGGGCGGAGCAAACGCGCCCTCGAGGATCACTTTGACCGCGCCCCCGGGCTCGAACGGACTCTGGAGCTCAAGGGCGACGTGCAGCGTCTGGCGTCCGTCCAGGAGGCCTCTGATCTTGGTCCCATCCATTACGTCCGTCAGGGGGAAGCAAAGGGCCTTGGCCACGCGGTGCTCTGCGCCCAGCAGCATGTGGGCGAGGAGCCTTTCGCAGTCCTCCTGGGCGATGACCTGATCGATGAGGCTGAGACGCTACTGACCACCATGATGGAGGTGCAGCAGAAGACCGGTGGTTCCGTCATTGCTCTCATCGAGGTGGACCACGCCCAGATCAGCGCCTACGGCTGCGCGGACATTACTGCCATTCAAGGCGAGGACTTCGTACGGGTTAGCAGTCTCGTTGAGAAGCCCGCTGTTGGCGAGGCGCCGTCCAACTTGGCCGTCATCGGCCGGTATGTGCTGCACCCGTCAGTCTTCGGCGTCCTCGCGGGCACTGCGCCTGGCCGCGGCGGTGAGATCCAGTTG
The DNA here is from genome assembly GCF_056680215.1 of Arthrobacter sp. BF1. Taxonomy (NCBI): domain Bacteria; kingdom Bacillati; phylum Actinomycetota; class Actinomycetes; order Micrococcales; family Micrococcaceae; genus Arthrobacter; species Arthrobacter sp. BF1. The sequence continues at coordinate 3,310,164 of NZ_CM155271.1, read as the reverse complement.
ACCGATGCCCTCCAGACTCTTGCCGCCCGCGACGGCGAAGGCTCCGGCGTGTACGGCGTAGTCTTCAAAGGGCGCCGGTTCGATACCGGTGACAAGCTCAGCTACCTGAAGGCCGTCATTACCCTGGCGTCCGAACGGGTAGAGTTCGGCGAGGACCTGAGGACCTGGCTGAAGGCATTCGTGGACTAGCTCCCATGCCTTATGTGGTGCGCTACGGGCCCGCCGCTGACACGCGGCGGGCCCGTAGCTCTCGGTGCACCAAGGAGGCCAGCAGGCCCCCTATGACAGCTCCGGCCGTGTTTGTGACAAGATCTAGCGGACTTGCAAACCGGTTGTGAAGAAACATCAGCTGGCCCAACTCGATGCAGCCGGAGACGAGCATTCCTAGAATCCCAATCTGCCTCCAGCTTCGTTTTGGATAAGCCAACCCCGCCACCACACCCACCGGCAAAAACAGTAAGATGTTCGCCGATGCCTCAATAAATTGGTAATCCAACCAACCCGGAATTCCATGCGCGTGGACGTACTTCAAGACATCAGCGAGTTGCCCCTGGACAGGAGCATCAACGGGACTTGGCCAGAAGGCAACCAGTGCCAGAGGAACTAGCATGGCCACCAGCATGAAACGCCAGAGCTTATGGCTCTCAAGGTACATCAAGGAGCCCCCAGGTTCGGTGGTTGAGCCTGTCAAAGGTAAAGCGAGAGGGTGGTTCTCCGGTTTCCCGGAAGACCACCCTCCACTTTAGTACTTGTAGGTGCTGCGGTTACGCTGCTGCCTCGCTCTTTGCGCGGCGGCGAACCACAACCACGGAAGCTGCACCGGCGGCCAGGGCGCCGGCGCCAACCAAGGTCCAAAGGACCAAGCCGGAGTCAGCACCGGTGTTAGCCAGACCTGCGCCGCCGGTGTTGGCCAGGGGAGCGCCGCCGGTGTTGGAAAGCGCGGTTGCGTAGGCCGGGTCGACCACCACAGTGACGGGGCCTACGGTGTTACCGCTGGTGTTGCCTGTAGCCGTGATCAGGTAGGTACCGGCCTCGCGGATGGTGATCGGCACAGAGAAGTTACCGTCGGCGTCAGCCTGAGCTGCCAAGGTCTGCGCCTCGGCAAGGACGCTGATCCGAGTGCTGACTGAACGGTTGCCAACACCGGCGCCGGAAGCTGCCGGAGGGTTGCCCGGCGTCACCCGAATCGTCAGGGATTCGCCGGCGAAAGGACCGCGGCCGCGGAAGATGAACTGCTCACCCGGACCTACTTGGTTGTCCGAAACTGCTGCCTGCGGCGGGATGTTCGGAGTGGGCGGGTAGTTTGCGGCAATGGCGGGTGCCGTGCCGACAAGCGCCAGAGATCCGGCAAGTGCGAGTGCTGCGAGTGCTTTTTTCATTGGTGTCCCCCCGGAGACGTTAAGTTTTGGTGTACCCGATTGAGGAGGTTTCCTCTCTGCAAGAGACCGTTGCAGAAATCCCGGATAAGTATCCCAAAAAGACGTTACCATTTAGCGCGAGCGCCAAGCAACGTCAGTCCAATTGGTTTACATAGTGTTAACGCGCCGTCCACTGCTATTGCCCGCACGCCTCGGTTGTGGTGGGAAGGATCACATCTTTGACATCCTGAACGGTGGGCGTGACAACCACATTAGGTTCGGTGTGCTGAACAATTTTCGCGAACGAAAAATCGACCGTCTTGCTTTCCCCTGGGGCTAACCTGACGGTGAGAGTCCCCACTGGGCGGTTTTTGTGTCGGTAGGAAGCAAAGTTAACGGTCTGACCGTTGTCTCTTGCGGTCTCAACGTTTGCCTGGACAGGACCGTAAGCCACAATATTGGTTTGAACCGATCCGGCCGGAACACCAAAGGCGCCACTGCCTGTGACATACGCCGGGAACGACGTTGCGGCGTCCGCGGGGGCAGTGTTAGTGCTTGTAATGCGGACTGTTGTTTGCTCGTAGCCGTCACGGGCACATTCCTTCAAGAGCTGGACAGTGCGTTTTACGTGGTAATCCATTTTGGCACCAGTACCATCGTTGAAGTAGAGGCCGAACTCTGCCGGCAAAACGCTAGGGCCATCGACAGAACCACTGACACGATACTTTGAGATTGATGTCTGCTCTGTCCTGTTCGCAGACCAGACGAGAACACGGCCTTCGCCAGTACCGCGGATGATTCCTTTAACTAGGTCCTTCGGATCTGCCTTACCGCTGGCCAGGGCTGAGAAGACTTCCTGGGCAACGCCCGCGAAATAGGCGTCCTGGAGCGGTGGCTGTGGAATTTTGGAGTAGACGTCAGAAAGTAGTGTCTGGACGACGTTTTGTCCGCTTAGTTCGGTAGGGAGGCCGTTGCTTGCCAGTGCCGATAGCTCGGGATCCGTAAGCGTAACTGGCCCTGTCGCCTCCAACATGTAGGAAAGTGTGACCGGATCTATTGAGACCACACCGTCCACGCGTTGCCCGTTCTTGCGCTCCCACATTGCCTGCGCAGCGCTGGCCGCTGAAGGGAAGTCGGGAGTCAAGTTCACGTCCTGCATGAACGTGCCCAAGCGCGCTGAGTAAATTTGCCGCTGCTCGGTATCCACTTCTAAGGGTGGTGACATGACCCCGACGGCACCTGCGCTGCTTTGGGTCCCGAGGGAGAGCTTTCCCGAATTCACGTTCAGGATTGCGAGGGCGCCGGGAATTCCTCCGGAGGCCCGGGACTCGGCGTTGTTCTGTATCATCAGGAGGTAGTTTCTCGGTGCGTCGGCGCCAAGCATGGCCGGCAGCAGTTCAGCGGCTTTCGCGGATGCGTCAAGAGGGCCCGTTACCGATTGCAGTTGCGTGCGGGCAGATTGCAGCGGAACAGCCACCTGAGGAAGCAGACCGTTTGCGTCGATGTTGTCTAAGCGCTCGGCAGAGGATCGAACAGCGTGAGCTGCGGCAGAGACACTTGGGGCCGCCTTTATAAGTGGCTCGAGATCGGTCTCATGATTGTTCGGTACGAGGCTTCCCCAATCCAGAGAACCATAGACCTCAGCGAGAGGTCGCAAGCCGAGGATCGCGACGTCGTCAGCGGAACGTGCAACCTCGGCCACCGCGCTAAAGTTTCTTCCTAAAATGGGAATCGTTGACGCAAGCGCCCAAAGAGGATCATTGGCTGCGTCCTTTGCCGCAGCAGTGTGTAGTCGCAGTTTGTCGACCGTGTCTGATGCGCCGCTAGCGTTGTTGTCGGCGATGCTGTCTCGGAGTGACGGAATCAGTTGGGTGGCGGCACTCAGCTCACCATTTATGGTGGAGGCTTTATCTACCAGCCAAAACGCGCTGGCTGCGCCCACAACCATGACTAGGGCTAGCCAGAGCGCAGCCTTTAGGAAGCGGCGACGTTTCGTCCGCTGCCTTGCGACTGAAATCGTCTTGGAACTGGACACCGGTGTCGACTGTCTTGCGCGCTCTGCCATATTCACGGGCGTCCCAAGCCCCGGTACGTCCACCCAGCCGCACGCCATTTGCTGGCATCAAGAACGTTTCGGCCGTCGAGAATAAGCGGGGCAGCTACCACATCGACGAGTCCGTACGGATCGAGTTCCCGGTACTCAGACCACTCCGTGAGAAGCAGCAGAGCGTCAGCGCGTTGTACAGCGGTAGCGGTGTCCTGTTCGTAGTGAAGCTCTGGGAAGCGGCGGGCAGCGTTCAGTATCGCCTTTGGGTCGGTAACCGTAACGACTGCGCCCTGGAGCTGAAGCTGCGCGGCAATGCTCAGAGCAGGGGAGTCCCGGACATCGTCACTCTCGGGCTTAAATGCAGCTCCCAGAACAGTAATTCGTTTTCCGAGAAGTGAGCCTCCGCAAAGCTCGCGTGCGAGCTCCACCACGCGAGTCCGCCTGCGCATATTAATTGCGTCGACTTCGCGGAGAAATGTCAGTGCCTGATCCGCCCCAAGTTCGCCGGCACGGGCCATGAAGGCGCGGATGTCCTTGGGGAGGCACCCGCCGCCAAATCCTATGCCCGCATTAAGGAACTTACGACCGATCCGATCGTCCATGCCAATCGCATCTGCTAGCCGCGTGACGTCCGCGCCAGCAGCTTCGCACAGTTCCGCCATAGCGTTGATAAACGATATCTTCGTCGCCAGGAATGAGTTTGCTGCCGTCTTGACAAGCTCCGCGGTCGGGTGATCCATGATCAGTCGTGGGGTCCCGGCGGAGAGGGGCGATGCATACACCTCGTCCAATACCGCAACAGCATAGTGATCTTCCGAGCCGTCGGCCACGCCATAAACAAAGCGGTCTGGCTGGAGAGTATCGGAAACCGCGTGGCCCTCCCTTAGGAACTCGGGGTTCCAGACGAGATGGGCGTCAGGCTGGCTAGCAGACACTACTTCGGACAGACGCGCAGCCGTGCCAACTGGGACTGTTGATTTTCCCACCACGATGTCCCCGATCCCCAGGTAGGGGAGAAGTCCAGAAACTGCAGCATCGACGTAGGTCAGATCAGCACCGTTCTCACCCTTCTTTTGCGGTGTACCAACGCACACAAAGTGGACCTGGCTGCCTGATGCGGCGGCCATATCGGTGGTGAATGTCAGCCGGCCCGTGGACTGGACATCTTCCAGCAATTCCTCAAGTCCTGGCTCATAGAAAGGAGCCTTCGCTGCTGAAAGGGATGCGACCTTCTGCTTATCTACATCGATACCGACCACATCGTGACCAAGTTTTGCCATGCAGGCGGCATGGACTGCTCCTAGGTAGCCGCAGCCAATTACTGAAATGCGCATTTTTCCTTCCCCAATAACAAGATTGGCGGCAAAAGCCGCGTTAGTCGAACCGGATCCTGTTTAGACCGCGCCGGTGCTAGCAAATACCGCTTTGAAAGTTTTGAAGAGTATGACAACGTCGCCCATGAGGGACCAGTTTTCCACGTAATAAAGATCGAGCCGGATGCTCTCTTCCCAGCTGAGGTTGGACCGGCCGCTGACTTGCCATAGCCCGCTCATACCGGGACTGACGTATAAGCGGCGGTGCGCGGCATCGTCGTACAGAGCTACCTCCCCTTCGCGCTGCGGTCGGGGGCCGACAAGGCTCATACTGCCGCCTAAAACGTTCAGAAGTTGAGGAAGCTCATCTAGGGAGAATTTTCGCAAGACCTGCCCAAGTGGTGTTATGCGTGGATCGTTCTCCACCTTGAAGAGAGGCGTGTCGTCTGATCCTTGAGCCCTTAGCAGTGCGTGGAGTTCGGCGTCTGCATCCAACTTCATGGAACGGAACTTCAACATATCGAAAGTTGTTCCCCTGAGGCCGATCCGTTCCTGCCGATAGAAAATCGGTCCCGGGCTCGTTATGCGAACCAGCGCAGCCAGCACAATGAACAACGGTGACAGTGCGAGGAGCAGAATCCCTGCAACGACCACGTCAAAGGTTCGTTTGGCAACTTTCTTCCCCCCGGTGAGTTTTGGGGTGGAAACGTGAATAAGCGGGAGTCCAGCTACTGGTTGGGTGTGAATTCGGGGGCCGGCTATATCAGTCAGTGCCGGCGCCAGGATCATTCCGATGTCTCTGGCGGCGAGTTCCCAACCTAGTCGGCGGAGATCCTTCGGTTTTAAATTGACGCCCGCGGAGATTGCAACAACATCGACTTCTGTGTTCAAGATGACCGCAAGTATTGACTTGAAATCGGATGCGGTACCTGACACGGGCACGGTGAGATCTACGTGATTGAGGTCGGCTTCCGCTCCCGGCAGATGCGCCGCCACTGGACGGTATCCGGCCGCAGGCGCACTTTGTAGGGAGCGCACGAGATGGGCAGCGGAGTAGGGTCCTCCGATGATTAGCACTCGCGAGCTGCTCTTGCCTTGGCTACGCTCAAGACTTAGGTGCTGCCGCACTAGCCAGCGCCCAATGAGGAGTCCCAGCGCGCCGGCGGGAAACGCCAAGCCGACAAATCCTCGGGCTGTGTCAATCCGGAATGCGTAGGAGACAACAGCTACGAATCCGAAAAGCCAAGCGGAGCTCGCGATAACTCGTTTGTATTCCTCAGAACCCGAACCGAGCACTTTAGCGTCTCTCGACCCCCAGACGCCCAACATCAGCCACCACGCAGCCACGAGGCCTGCGGAAAGCAAGGCATAGTCCACTTCCCTGGACGCTGACCCTTGGGTGAGATCGGAGAATCCGAAGCGGACTCCGTACGCGCCGGCAACAGCCCATAGTACGACGGCGGCATCAGTAAGCTGCAGCCTTGTTGAGTACTTTCGCCTCCAAGTATCCGTTGCGCGTGAGGTTTGTTCCTCGACACCTACGATTTCCACTTTTCCCCCCGCGCCCACGCAACAACTGCCGGTCAGAATGATACGCGCTCCGAACGAGGTGCTGGACATCCGCGTAGCGAAGAACTTAGCTTCGCGGTGTCCTCGGTAAGCAGCGTATCCCTTGAGATTGATTCGTAATGTCGCCTCAACATCTTGTAGAGTCGGCGCCGAGAGGCTGACTGGCCGCTGCAGTCCGACATGATCTTGACTTGAGACTATGGTAAGAATTAGCGGGCACAGTCAGGTGACGCCTGAAGGATAAGGGCGGTTGGGGGATGATTATGGTGGAAAACTCTGTGCAGCGGAGCCCCATTCAAGTGCTGGTCGTGCACGAGTGGTTCGCGTCTATAGGAGGCTCTGAGAACGTGGCGGCCGCCATTTCAGAGAGTTTTATCGGTTCAGACCTACTTTGCCTGTGGCGCGAACGTGACGTGCGAGTGCCGGGAGTTCGTAACGTGCTCGAGAGCAGTCTTGCAATGAGGCCGTTTCGGGGCCGAAAAATTCTGTCTCTTCCTCTAATGCCCCTCGTCTGGCGCTACACGCAAGCGCGGACTCACGAAGCAGCCGTAGCGATTGTTAGTTCGCACCTCTTTGCCCACCATGTGGCAGTTCCAAAAACGACGCCCAAGCTTGTTTACGTGCACACGCCAGCACGGTATGTGTGGGAACCCGAATTTGACCGTCGCGGGAATAGCACTGTCGCACGACTCGCGTCCGCTGTCTTGAAACCCTTGGATAAACGCCGTGCCCGCGAGGCGACTAGCCTGGCCGCCAACAGCGAATTCGTTCGTGCGCGGATAAAGGCGGCTTGGGGTTTGGAAGCTAGAGTCATCTACCCTCCTGTAGATACAGAGGGAATCCAGGCAGTCGCTGACTGGTCGACGGAGCTCAGCTCTGATGAGCAGTCGGTGCTACAGGCACTTCCAAGTGACTTCGTATTGGGGGCTTCACGCTTCATCCCCTACAAACGTCTCGATTTGGCTATCAGGGGCGGCGAACTTAGTGGTTTGCCAGTTGTGATTGCGGGGCAGGGCCCCGAGGAGCGATCCCTCCGGGCGTTGGCGTCGCGAGCGTCAGTCCCAGTGCACTTCGTTATATCACCGTCCAATACACTTCTGCGGGCGCTATTTCAGAGGGCCGGACTTTATGTGTTCCCCCCAGTAGAGGATTTCGGGATTATGCCTGTTGAGGCAATCGCCTGTGGCACTCCAGTGGCCGCAAACGAACTTGGCGGCGCTAGTGAGTCTGTGATAGAGGGAGTGTCGGGTGCGCATTTCCTGCCAGACGACGACGAGTCATTGTTGGGCGCCATCCAGAGAGCGCTACCCCTAAAGTCACCTCAGCTAAGCCACTACGCCAACAAATTCTCTAAGGCGCGATTTCAAAAAGAAATGCGCGCCTGGGTTGACGAACACGTTGGGCCGGCTAGTTTGCCGAAGATTCCATCCAGCACAGCTGAGCAAGCGAAATGACTGGCATCGAGATTGATCTTGGCGCGGCACCGTCCTCCACCATCGCGGTAACAGTCACCTACGGTGAACGAACTGAAATGTGCCTCGAAACCGTTCGGCGTGCCATCACGAACGGGGTCTACAAAGTCATAGTGGTGAGCAACGGAGCCAATCATAGGACCCTCGACGCCCTGAGCGTGCTGGCGGCTGGCTCCGCAGACGCCGTAGAGATTCTCCCATTGGAGCGCAATCGTGGGACCGCGTATGCCTTCGGCATGGGTATGAAAGCAGCCATCGAGGCTGGTGCCGGATTTGTGTGGCTGCTTGATGACGACAACTGGGCTGAGCCCGACTGCCTTTCTCAAGCGTTTAGCACTTACGCAAACGGCATTACAAGTTCGACTGAGCATACTGCGGTGGTTTGTTGGCGTGATACAGACAACAAGCATGTTGCCATTGCGGAGGGAGCTTCCGTCCGCGATACCTATCATCAGGCTGGCGTATTTTTTGGGTTCGATTTTCGCGCTAGAGCAAGAGCACGCGGCCGGAAGAGCGTCAGGGAAGAAAGCGCCCTTTGGCCGCCGATCCTACTGCCGCAAGCGCCCTACGGTGGGTTACTTATACCGAGAGCGGCGTTGCAGCGGAATGGCGGTCCGCGGGAGGACTTCATCCTCTATTTTGATGACGTCGATCTGTCACGCAGGATGGTCGCCTCCGGATGCGAATTACGGTTGGCGCCGACTGCCGTCATCCAAGATGCCGGCACTAAATGGGCTGATAGCCGTGATCAATCCTATTTGATGGGCATGATACGAGCAGATGATATGGCGAAGACATACTATTCGTACCGAAATTGCTATGTTGTAGATCGCCGCCATGCTGCTGCTTCCAACAAAACACCATACTTTATAATAAACTTTCTTATATATTCTTCGTATGTTCTAGTTACAACTATTAGACTCCGGCGTTATGATTATTTTCGTTTATTTGTAAGAGCTTGCATCGACGGTCAACTTGGCAACATGGGCGAACGCATAAAATTGCGCTGAAATACAGGCCAAGCTTACGACCACAAATCTACAATATTGGACAAGTCGTTTATGTTATATGTTGACCATAGGTGGCGGGGTAATCACGGCATCGCCAGGTTCTCTCGCGAAGTCATCTCGCGTTTGGAACTTGAGCATCGAACCCTAGACTCAAAGCTAAATCCTTATGCTCCTTTGGATGCTATCAATCCTAGCCGGTTGGTCTTATCGAAAAATGATTTGCTCTATTCTCCTGGCTATAACGCGGGAATTACCGCAGCTCGGCAACTAGTGACCGTTCATGATTTGATACATCTATCAGATCCAAGTGAAGCTTCGCGTTTGAAGGAACTCTACTATGGTGCAATTGTGCGTCCGGCAATAAAACGCGCTGGTGTAGTCCTCACCGTGTCGGAGGTCTCCCGACTCGCGATTATCGAGTGGATCCAGGACGACTCTGTAGACGTTGTAAACGTAGGAAATGGCTGTTCAGCGGCATTCTGCGTCGATGAAACCGCGGTGTCCCCGCCTGCTGAGCAATTCGTCTACGTAGGAAACTCAAAGCCGCATAAGAATATTGATGTTGTATTGCGAGCCCTAGCTCTCCGCCCTGCGTATCGGTTGACTGTCGTAGCCTCGGATAGTCAACCCATCATCCCCAAGGCATTGGATTTTGGGGTTGCTAACCAGGTCAACTTTAGATCCGGACTCACTGATGAAGAACTGGCCGGAGTGTATCGAGGTTCTGCTGCACTTCTGATGCCGTCAACGCTGGAGGGCTTCGGGCTCCCCGCTCTAGAAGCTGTCATGAGCGGCACTCGAGTCGTCCACTGGTCTGGCTGCGAAAGCATCGCAGAGATTGTCCGAACGGCGGGTGTTTCTACAAGCAGTGCAACCGACGCCGAGGAGTGGGCGAGTGCAATGGATGTTGTGGGAAAAATGAGTCAGGGTGGTCAGGTTTTCTCAACAAGTGAGTGGGCTAAGCGGCATAGTTGGAAATCGGTGGGCTCATCTGTTCGTGCCGTCATCGGGAGGTACGTTTGAGTTACGCCACGGAATCTGCGAAAGTGAAAGTTCTTTTTCTAAGCCACACTGCTGACGGCGGAACCTTTAAAGTGGGCAGCCATCACTTGGCTCGCGAATTATCACTTATTGGGTACGAGGTTGCACACTTTTCAACGCCGTGGTCATTCATCCATCAGCTTTTGCGAAAAGATGATGCGAACCGAGAAGAGCTTGCAAAATCGGGTCCGTACGTTGACGAGTATGGCGTTCTTCATGTTTCAAGTTTTACGTTTATTCCTGCATCCTACAGTTCGACGAGATACCTCGCTTTGTCACTTCGACGGATCGGATTCGATAACCCCGATGTTGTGATTGTTGACCAGCCCCTCATGACTGGAAAGGCAGTCAGCCGATTGGGAAGAGTCAGGATCTATCGACCCACTGATCTTTATCCCAAGGGGCGTCCCCGCCAGAAACAGCGCCGGTTTCTGAACTATGTCCATGGGATTGTCGGAACCTCAGCGACCGTCCTTACCGACGTGTCTGTTGGGAAGTCGGTTCCGACCCTCGTCATTGAAAATGGCGTGGATTTTGAGCGCTTCGGTTCTCCAGCCGAACGGCGCAGGAACGGCGTTGTCTACGTGGGCGCCCTCGACGACAGGTTCGATTGGTCCCTCCTTACAGCGGTTGCTAGTAATCTTCCGGAAATACCCTTCTCTGTGGTCGGCCCGATCCCGGCAGCGCTTTGTGAGCTTCCTCCGAATGTGACGCTGACTGGTCCAGTGCCATATTCCGACGTTCCCGAACTTCTGGCTGGGGCAAGGATTGGATTTCTGCCGATGTCGGGAGTCTTAGAGAATGAAGGGCGAAGTCCCATGAAGATGTATGAATACCTCGCCGCTGGCCTCTACGTCACTATCTCGAAACGTAAATCGGCGGACTACTCGCAGATTGGCGGGGTCCGTGAGGTTACAACCGTAGAGGATGCCACCGACGCCATCCGACGCCAGCACGCCCTTACGGAGCCCAACGAGGATGGGCGTACTAGCGCACGGGAACAAGATTGGGCTGGAAAAGCGGCCGCTTTGCACGACTTCATTTCCCGCCTTGCCGACACCAGCATTAGGAAGTCATGAATATTGCCTTTATCCTTCCTGGTGTGGCTCCCAATCCCATAGGCGGCTATAAAGTCGCTTACGAATATGCCAATCACTTGGCAACCCTGGGCCACTCAGTCACCCTCTACCACGCTTGGATGTTTCCCGGGGATGAGGCTAAGAGTCCGTCGTTCGAACGAATACTACGACGACTGAAGATTCTGATTTCTGTCGGCAGGACGGGTGCTCCCTCGTGGTTCGTGTTCCACGAGAACATTCGGTTTGAGAACCATTATCGAGCCCGCCCCGGTCATTTGGGCGGCCACAACGTCGTGATTGCTACGGCATGCCAATCAGCGCCCTTCACAGCTGACGAGGTGAAGCGCCACCGGTCAAGGGGTGTTTACTTCATTCAGCACTTCGAGGATTGGTCAAGAAGTCGAGCATTCGTTGAAGGGACGTGGGTCCTTCCTCTGCACCGTGTAGTAGTTGCCCCATGGCTGGAGGCAGTGGGAACTCGTCTTGGCGTTGCTTCGGATGTCATTCCCAATGCGATGAACGCTGCCGCATTTCCCCTTGGGCCACCAATTGACGAACGTCCTCTTCAAATTTCGGCAATGTTGTCACCGGTTCCTTGGAAGAGAAGTGACCTCATATTCGGCATGTTTGAGTCTGTGCGGGAAAAGTTCACGGACGTCTCCGGCATAGCGTTTGGTGTGGCCAACCGGCCCGAGGGATTACCCGAGTACGTCAAGTACATTAGGTTGCCTGATCAGGCCCAGTTGCGTGCCATCTACCAGAGCTCCCGAGTATTTGTCTGCGCCAGCGATTCAGAGGGTTGGGGTCTGCCGGCCGGGGAAGCGATCCTTAGTGGGAGTGCTGTGGTGTCCACTTTGAATGGTGGTGTGGAGGCTTTTGCGAGATCCGCCGCTTTATTTTCAGACTCTGGTGACCTCGTGGGACTGAGTAACAACGTATGTAAGCTCCTTGCGGATGAAAGTCTCGCGCAGGAGCTTGCAGTGACCGGGGCAAGTTCCCTCCGTAGCTACACCCCAGAGGATGCTGCAGGCGCGTTTGCAGCAGCTGCTTTGAACTTATCGGGAGACTCGTGAACCTCGTTCTCGGGAGCGTCTGTTGAGGAGGCTTTTTACAAGACTCCTCGGGTTCTCGGTACTGCCGCTTCTCTCGTCCCTAACGCCATTCCTTCTCTTACCGATAGTCGCAAGGGTAGGCGGCGTTGAGGGCTGGGCAAGTATTTCGTTGGGCCAGGCAATCGGTGCGTTCGGGGCCGCGGCCGTAGGCTACGGGTGGAATGTCTCAGGGGCCCCGCGGAGCGCCCTGACTACGGACGAAGCGTCGAGGCGCGAGCTATATATGGAGGCCTTGTCGGTGAGGCTCTCCATGTCGATTGTTGTTTTGCCAACTGTTGTGGGCGTGACCCTCATGGTCTCGCCCGAGACCTATCGAGTAGACGCTGCCCTGATGTCTGTCGCCATGGTATTGGTCGGCTTGTCGCCAAGCTGGTTTCTGATTGGGCAGGGAGACCCTAAGTCAATCGCCTTCTACGAAACCTTGCCGAAATTAGTTGCGACCGGATTGGCTGCAGTCTGTTTGCTCCTGACCCATGTTCTTTGGGTCTATCCGTCGTTGCTAATTGTCTTCTCTGTCGGGGGGCTCATCGCTTTCCAGCGTCGGCGCTTCGGGACTTGGACCTTTTCGGTCCGACCCTTCACCCGACAAACTTTACACGCTCTTCGTAGTAACCGAGCGACAGCCCTGGTCGACATCACTGGGACAACCTATGTAGCGGCGCCATTGCCTGTGGTTGGACTAACGGCCACAACGCATGAATTGGCCGGTGCTGCTTCGGGAGACAAATTGTATCGGTATGGTCTATTTGCCGTCGTGGCCTTAGCCAACGGATTGCAATCGTGGGTGCTCGAAGCCAAAGCCAACAATGGCAGGAGAACAAGATTTGCCATAGCGGCCCACGTAGTGCTGGGCATCACTGGCTGCGTTGGATTATTCACTTTGGGTCCGCTAGCGTCTGAACTTTTGTTTGGAAGCGCCGTCGCGGCAACGAATCCTCTAGTCGCCATGTACGGGCTTGCTTTTCTTTTTGTAAGCACATCAACTCCGTTGGTGAGGAACATACTGCTTCCCCGAGGCAGAGCTCGCTTAGTACTGCGAGGGACTATAACCGGGGCAATTCTAGGCGTTGTGGCTATGGTTATTGGTGGTCATTACTTTGGTGCGGCAGGTGTAGCGGCGGGGTTTGCAGCCAGCGAACTCGTTGTCCTTGTGATGGTGGTAGTAAGTGTGATCTCGTGCAACCCTCTACCGAGGACAGGTGAACATAGAGGGTCTGAATAGGCCGAGCCAGGGGCAACCACTTTCTGCGCAGCGGTAACCGGTAGATGATCCTGTGTGGCGACTTCTGGCGATTGTTGCAAACCCCAAAAGGCCGAAAGCTGCAACACCAACGAGATCACCAGCAGGAATGGGTCGTCTGAACCGTCCCGGGAACCATGCCGCCTGTTTGTTGGCGGCGTCGTCGGGCAACGAGCCGGTTAGTAGATCGTAGTATGCCTGCTCGTATTCCTCTGGCGTCTGGTCGTCCAGGGCGGAATGCAGTCGTTCGTTGTTGTACCAGTGAACCCACTCGAACACGATCTCCATCACGTCGGTTTCGGTCTTCAACGCCCCGCCACGGAACGGTGAATCCCTCGCGACTGCCTCGTTCTTGAACAAACCCATCACGGTCTCGGCGGCCGCATTATCGTAGGCATCACCCACGCTGCCAATGGACGGCTGCAGGCCCTCCAGGGCCAGGGTGTCGGTGTAACGGATCGAGGTGTACTGGCTTCCGGCAGCTGAATGGTGAATCAGTCCTGCCGGCGCCGGGCGGCCGGTGTGTTCGCGTCGCCACAGGGCCATCCGCAGGCAGTGTTCGACGAACGTGGTGTCCTTGACGGTCGAGGTTTCCCAGCCGACGATCGCCCGGGAGTACAGGGCGATGACTCGGGCGACGTAGACGAATCCGGAGTTGACCGGGACGTAGGTGAAAGCAGTGACCCAGGCCCGGTTCGGGGCCGGGGCGGTGAAGTCCCGGTTCAGCAGGTCACCGTCAGAACGGCCGTCCTTGCCCGGGATGGTGGTGCGGGTCCGGCGGCCCCTGACGAGCCCGTTCATCCCTTCTTCGCGCATGAGCCGGTCCACGGTGTGTTGGAGGCTTCCGGGAAGCCGTTCCGCCGCAGCCACTGCGTCATTTTCCGGCCCTTCGCAGATGAGCGTGGTTAGGGCGGTCTGAGCCTCCGGCGCGGTTTCGGTGCGGCGTGGTGCGGGAGGAAAGGGGTCAGGGCCTCTTTGAATTGGTAGCGACCAAGCAAACCAATATCAAAAGAGACCCTGACATGAATAACTCTATGTCTTGTTCTGGCAGCCGCTGGTGCACGCGCGCGGATGCGCTGCTCGGTGTCGAGGGCGTCCACGTCAGCTCCGTCACGGCAACCCCAGGCGGACTGATTCTGGCCGTCGAGACCGACGATGACGTTACCGGCTGCCCCGATTGCGGCGTCGTTGCGGTCGGCCACGGCCGGCGCCAGGTCCGGCTCCATGACATTCCGTGTTTCGGCAGGCCGGTACGGCTGTTGTGGGCCAAGCGTGTCTGGCGCTGCCCGGATCCGGATTGCCCGAGGGCGACGTTCACCGAGGAGCACCCGCTGGCCGGGCCACGGGCGAAACTCACCGACCGTGCCGTGCACTGGGCAACCGACGCGCTGCAGCATTTTGACACCTCGGTATCGGCACTGGCCCACCAGCTCGGCGTCTCCTGGCACACCGTGTGGCACGGGATCCGGGCCGAGGCCGCGCGGCGGATCGCTGACACGGGCCGGCTGAAGGGGGTGAATGCGCTCGGCGTCGACGAACATGTCTGGGCCCACACTGGTCCGCCCGGCACGGGGATGGTCACCGGGATCGTGGATCACACCCGCGACGCGGACGGCACCGTTCACGCCCGGCTGCTGGACCTCGTGCCGGGACGCTCCGGGAAGGCTTACGCCGACTGGCTCAAAGACCGCGGGAACGGGTTCACTTCCGGGATCAAGACCGCGGCGCTGGATCCGTTCCGCGGCTACGCGAACGCGATCCGCGACGAACTGCCCGAGGCCATCACGGTCCTGGATGCTTTCCACGTCGTGAAGCTTGGTTCGGCCATGGTCGATGAGGTCCGCCGCCGGGTCCAGCAGGACACTCTCGGGCATCGGGGACGCAAGGGTGATCCGCTCTACGGTATCCGCCGGACTCTGCAGATCGGGGCCGAACACCTTAGTGAGAAACAGTCTGCGCGCCTCGATGCGAAACTCACTGTCGGGGACCCGGACCACGAAGTCATCCTCCCGGGCAGTGCTATCAGAAGCTCCGGAACATCTACCACGCCCGGCCAGACCGGGGCAGGGAACTCGTCAACGACGTGATCTCATCATTCCCGACGTGCCCGATCCCCGAAGTCGCGCGCCTGGGCCGGACACTCAAGCAATGGAAGACCGCGATTCTGGCGTACTTCGACACGCACGGCGACTCGAACGGCCCTACCGAAGCGATTAACGGCGTCATCGAAACCACACGCAGAATCGCCCGCGGCTTCCGCAACTTCCCCAACTACAGAATCAGATGCCTACTCGCCGCCGGCGGCCATCGGCCCTACCGGATCAAGCTGACAAACCATGCCTAAATGCGAAGGCCCCATTTTCCGCCTCCCGTACACGATCTCGGGCCGGGGACGTCCCTTCGCATCCGGGACTTTCAAACTGCGGAGCGCGTCGGTGATGCGGGCGTCTTCGATGGTGCGCAGGGCCGGCAGGCGTGTCTTCCACGCCCGGTAGGTTCGTGCGGCGACCTGCACGCCCTGCTCCCGCAGGACGGCACAGATCGACTCGAACGCATAACCAACAGCGCGCATTTCATCGGTGAATCGACAGATCAGCGGGGCCGAGGGTCGAGCTCCCTCGCGAAGAAAATCGAAGCCTGTTTGAGGATCTCGTTGGACTCTTTCAAGTCCCTCACCTCAGCCCGGAGCCGCTTGATCTCCTCCAGCTCATCACTGCTCGCTCCGGTCTTCTCACCCGCATCGACCTGGGCCTGGACACCCCAGCGCCGCAGCCATTCAGGGCCGACCCCGAGCTTCGGAGCCAGCGCCTTGCAGGCAGCATAGACAGATGGGTATTCGGACAACCGATCCAAGGTCATGCGCACTGCACGGTCACGGACTTCGGGCGGGATCTGCTTGGGCATAGTCACTATCTTTCTCAAAGAAGATAGCGGCATCAAACCCGGGACGGTTCACAACTGGCCGGCTGGTTTTTCGTCCGCGTGCGCCTTATCGAGGTTGGCAAGACCGCGTCGTGCGTACAGCCCCGGCTTGGACGCACCCCTTGCGTAGATGGGCCAATCTTAGTACCGTCCTTTCCGAGCTGGCAGGGTGGGAGGCAGCGCGACAACGCTGGCCGTCCTCCTAGTGGAGCGGCAGCTTTTTGCGAGGAAAGACAGTTGGCTCTGGTGATTCACGCGTCGGCAGATCCGTCTGGTACTGACTGTGCAACGTCTGTGGTGTCACGGCATCTCCGTCCTCGTTAGCCGGCATTCTTCCCGGATCGGACGCGAGCGGCCCTGAAGAGTAGGAATAGGAGTAGGTGTACGCATCTGGACCCTTGGTCGGGAGGCGATTAAGCACTACTCCAAGCGTTTTGGAGCCCACCAATTTGAGTGCCGATAAAGCCTTTGTTAGGTCGGGCTGCCTTAGTTTGTGCGACCCGACTACTACGACGACGCCGCCAACATGTTGTGAGAGGACGGCTGCGTCGGTAACGGGAAGCAGTGGCGGCGCGTCAATGACAAGAGTATCGAACACAAGCTCCAGTCCGGAGATCAGCTCTTGCATTTCACGCGATCCAAGCAATTCGCTCGGATTGGGCGGAATCTGCCCCGAAGTCAGGACATAGAGCGAGTCATCGCCCCAGGGCTGGAGCAACTCATTCACGTCCGCAGCACCGACGAGTGTTGTCGTAAGGCCGGCGTTTCGATCTAGTCCTAGGTATTCGTGGACCATAGGCCGTCGGAGATCAGCATCAATTAGGCACACGGTTTGCCCACCCTGGGCGAGCGCAATGGCAAGGTTGGTCGCTGTGGTGCTCTTGCCTTCGCCCGGAAGCGAGGACGTAATCAGAATTGTCTTGGCCTGACCCGAGACGTTTGAAAACTGGAGGTTGGTCCGAAGCTGTCTAAAGGATTCGGCACGGGGGCTTTGCGGAGGGGCTTGTGTTAGAAGCGGCTTCCGGGTTGCGTCCTGGTCAAATGCAATTCCGCCCAACAGGGGAGCGTCCGTTACGCGGCGCAAGTCCTCCTCGCCCCGAATACGATTGTCCAGTGTGGCTCTCAAAATGGCCGCGACTAATCCGGCGGCGAGTCCTCCAATAAGTCCGACGAGTAAGTTCATGCGAATGTCGGGCGCCGACGGGAGAATTGGAACGGCGGCAGGCTTGGTTACAGAAAGGCTTACAGGCGAGGACCCTCCTGCCTTGGGCTTCTCGAGCGAGTCGACTGCACGAACGAGGCTTTCAGCAACTGCTTGAGCAATTGCTGCTGCTTGCACAGGCGAGCTGTCCTCAACTGAAATGTTGATCAAGACTGTACTGAGTTCCGTGCTCGCTTTGACTTTGTTGGCTAGAGCGCTGGACGTAATGGGCAATCCAAGTGCGTCGACTACAGGCTGCAACACAATGGGGGAGCCCACAGTCTTGACGTAGGACTGGACACGAGCTTGCCCAAAAGTATTGCCCTGTTGCAGTTCTTGGATAGAGCCAGAACCCTGAATTGCTACGAACAGTTGGGTATCTGCAGTATAGGTTGGCTTGGAAAAAATCGATACTGCGCCGGCGAGCAAGAGGCCGCCAAGGATCATTGCAACAATCAATGTCCAGTTCCGCCGCAGGATGCGCAAATTGTCGCGTAGGTCCAAACCAGGGTCCCCCTATGTAATTGCTGGGACCTGCCGAAGGCACGCCACCAGAACAGCGTTATTCGTGCGGTCCACTCAATTGTACCCGCAGTGCAACACCCACTACCGGTCGTTCGACCGTTCGATGACCGTGGGATGCACTAGACCCTGCATCAGGAGCTCGCAGTCGGAAGCCAGTCTTTGATAGAGCAGATACTTCCTGGGCCTCGCGCGACCGCCAATTCGCAACGCTGTAGCGGAAGCCACCGCAAGTTCGGCATTAACTCGGTGTCGGAGTCGAGGGTCGTGGTCCCAGCTAGAGAGCACTATGGACGGTGTCATCGCAGATGTCCACCTGTATGCAGACAACGAACAGGGGAATAAAACCCGGCCGCAAGCCCAATGATTGGACAACAAGAAGCAGATGGCCCACACGGTGCCGAATGCGCCGACTTGGTCAGGGGTTGGCATATATAGGGAAACGTTGATGGTCGACGTGGCAGGTCATGAGACCAGACGGGACATGCTCCGCACTTACGGACACAGAGTGGCGGAATGTGCGGAGCATATTAATCGACTTCGGGGACGGACCACGGCTGGACGCGGCAAGCTTCCTATTCACCAACTGGATGAGTCTGTGACCGGCTTCCTTGAGAGCCACCGCCGAGTCATGGCATTGACCCGCTGTCGGACAAGAGTTTGCTCCACGCCGACATGTACTAGGCGGCCAAGCTCGAGGAGGTTAGCGTGATCATTGGGATGGTTGGTTGCCGGTAGGCTATCCCTGCATTCATGCGCAAAAAGGGGGTTTACTTTTGTCTGTCGGTCTCAAGCGTCCGCGTCAAGAAAAGTTACAAGTGGGAGCTAAGCACTTTCGGGCAGACATACAGGGGATGCGGGCGCTTGCCGTGCTCGGCGTTGTCCTTTATCACGCCGGAGTTCCGTTCCTTCCGGGCGGCTACGTCGGGGTCGACGTCTTCTTCGTCATATCCGGCTTCTTGATAACGGGACTACTTTTCCGGGAGTTTGAGCGCTCTGGCCGAGTTTCCTTCAGGGATTTCTATGCCCGCCGAATTCGGCGCTTGCTGCCCGCCTCGGCGCTAGTCCTGGTCGCGACGGTCATCGGGGCGAAAGTTCTGCTACCGCCGCTTTTGCTGCCGGACATTGGGAAGGATGCTGTAGCCACCTCGATGTTCGTCTCCAACATCCGGTTCGCCCAAACCGGTACGGACTACCTCGCCGGCACTTCGCCGTCTCCGTTCCAGCACTACTGGTCGCTGGCTTTGGAAGAGCAATTCTATTTCGTGTGGCCACTGATTATGTTGGTGGCCGCAGGCACTGCTGCAATCAAGCGGAGGAGGCGCATAGTAGTGGTGCTGGCCGCGCTCACTGTGGTGTCCCTGATAGCTGGAATCGTACTCACTGGAATCAACCAGCCTTGGGCGTTCTTCGCTCTCCCTACCCGAGCGTGGGAACTCGGGGTGGGAGGACTACTCGCCTTGATGGCACCGCTTCTGTCGCGAGTGAACAATGCCGCTAGCCTTGTCACAGGTCTAGTGGGGCTATTTGCTGTAGTGGTCTCCATGTTTCTCTTCAACCACGAACTGTTGTTTCCCGGATGGGCGGCACTGCTCCCTGCTCTAGGCACAGGGTTGATGATTGCCGGCGGACAGTCCAACGGGTTGCGTGCTCTGAGCATGCTTCCCCTCCAATACGTCGGCAACATATCTTACTCTCTCTACCTTTGGCATTGGCCTTTGCTCACCTTGGCAAAGATACGGCTCGGCGATGATTTAAGCGGGTGGACAGCAGCCGGCCTTGTTCTGGTGTCGGTGGCTCTGGCCCACCTTACTTACCGATTCGTCGAGTTAAGGTTCCAGCACGCCCGAAAATTACGAGCCAGTCCGGCCAGGTCGTACGGCTTCGGAGCGGGACTGACCGTTGTGGCATTGGCCGTAAGCTTCAGCGTTATGCGGCTTCCGGTGCTGGATGCAGGAAAATCTGTCCCGGAGCCCACTGCCGAGCAGCTGATGTCATCGCCGGTTTCGCCAGCCTTTGTCCCTTCCAACCTGAGCCCGAGACTTGAGGATGCGGCCGACAACCTCGCAAAGGTCTACGAAGACGGTTGCCATGCGGACTACGAGGATACTTCCTCTACTTCCTGCTTGTACGGGGACGGATCTGGGACGGGCTCCATCGTTCTGTTCGGGGATTCTCACGCGGCACAGTGGTTCACACCGCTAAACGAGGTTGCTACCTCTGAAGGCAAGCAGTTTGTGAGCTTGACGAAGTCGGCCTGTCCTTCGGTGGACGTTTCGGTCCGGAGCGAACTGTCGGATGCTTACCCTCAATGTGACTCATGGCGCCACGAGAGCCTCCAGCGCATCCAAACCTTGCGTCCTGAATTGGTAGTGATTTCTAATTACTCGACCGCCTACCGGGAACTCTTAGCAGATGCTGATGACTTCGAGCAGAAATGGCGGGAGGGATTGACGCGAACGTTACAGTCGCTTCCCATACACACTCGGGTTGTCGTCTTAGGAGACACCCCGGCATGGGCTGAATCTCCTAATGTGTGCCTGTCGGCAAGCCTTCACCATGCGGACAGGTGTGGCGCCCCGCGCGACGACATGATCGATGTGAAGGCGTATCGAGTAGAACAGGAGACTACGCAATCTATGGGCGACGAGTTTGTCTCGCCGATTGATTGGATTTGCCGGGACTTTTGTTCGCCTATTGCGTGGAACAAGCTTGTATTTCGTGACAACAATCATCTGACCAACGAGATGGCCAGCTCTTTGGTGGGCCATCTACGCCGGGCTCTGAGCCGAACGTCGTTGCCTTAGTTCTGGCTGTTGGTCGAGGTCCTTAAGGAGGACTGGGGCTTGTGCCGTATTATCTCGACTAGTCTTCTTGTGTTGTGCGGGAAGTATGAGAATTGGAAAATCGTGCTCGGGGCTGGTGCCGCCGTGCTCGCCGTGATCTTGGCCTGAGCCACTGTGGCAATGTATGCAAGGGCACAGTAGATACGCGACCGTGAAGGGGCGGCCGTCCCAAAAAGTTTTTATTTGGGGAAGGTGATGTGCACGCCCGTTTCCTCGCCTTGCGGGTGGGTCTCTTCATCGTCTCTGGGGACAGATTTCTGCAACTATCCTTTGGAAGCGTTAATCTGCCTGCGTTCGGTGTTTTAGGCGCCATAGTCGCGGACCGTGGCGTACATGGCCCAGGTGGGGCGATGCGGGCCGGCCGAGATCAATCAGGGCCCCGCACGTCGCCAAGCCTAACTTTGCGGTGATGGACCCGGTGCGGCATCTTACGCCGACTGGCCCTACGCGGGAGACAGCTCCGATGCCCTGATAGACGTGAGCCGACCGGGTCAGAGGCTCGGGTTACCAAGGGCACGCGCACAAAGTACTTAAACTTGAGATTCCGTGTGTTCCGTACACCGTACTGTTGCTCGCAGTTCGCCCCGTCCGTCGTCCTTTTCGTAGCGCGTTACATGATTGGTGGCCTTGCCGCAGCATGGGCAGAAGGTCTTATGTTGTTTTGTCCCCATTGCAAGATTGTATCCGGAGCGAGCTTCCTCCAAAATGTGTAGGGGAACAGACCGTTTGCGGCTCTTCTTTATGTCAAGGACAATCAGGCACGAATGCCGAAGACGAGCATGCTAGAAACGCGGTTCCAATGGTGCTGGGTTCTCCGTTCCCGGAGCACGATTCAGGATGCCACTACCGCGGGTTTGCGCCACATGTGGCGATGGTCGGTGGGCATTCGTTCCAGTGAATGATGATGTTGGGCGAGCCCTGGCATGGTGGCAGCGGCTTGGCCGCATGGGCGCGCCCGGCGGCGGCGCTGTGGTGGGCCTTCCTTCGACCCGCTGGAGGACAAGATAACTGCGGCTGCCATAAACTTGCAGTTGTGCAAGAAGTGCAGTCATGCAAAAATGTACGGCATGGCCCATTCGATTACGTCCACACTGCGCGAGCGCAAAAAGTTTGAGACCTGGACTTTTATCCACGAGGCCGCGGCGTCGCTCGCCCAGCAGCGCGGGCTTGAGCAGGCCACCGTGGAGGTTATTGCGGAGAGTGCAGGCGTATCGCCCCGGACGTTCTTCAACTATTTTCCCGCCAAAGAGGACGCTGTCTTAGGCCTCCGCGAGCCCGTCCTTGATCCGGACGAAGCGGCGAAACTCGCCGCTGCAACGGATCTTCTTGGCCAGGTGTCCATGCTTCTTGTCTCGGTAGCCCGGTCAGCGCTGGGGAGTACCGACACCCGCCGCCGCCGCGAACTGCTGCAGCGGTACCCTAACCTGCACCGCCGCCAGATGGAGTACATGGCCAAGGGCGAAGCCCTGGTCTGCCAAGCGGTGATCGCCGCACTGGCCGAGGATCCTTTCTGGTCCGGGGGCATCGAAGGCTTCAGCCTTGAGGAGACCGCCCGGATGCTGGTTATGCTCGCCGCCGTGCCGGCCAAGTTCACGGCAACAACTCCCGATTTCGACACCGCTTCCGGACTCACCCCCGCGGAGTTATCCCCCGCGCTTGCACTCTTTCACCATTTACAAAGGACACTTTCATGACCACCCCCACCACCCCGGACATGGCAAAGGCCCCGGAAAAACAGCACATCGTGCTGCTGTTCGTCGGTCTGATGCTCTCGATGCTTCTCGCGTCTCTCAACCAGACCGTGCTCAGCACGGCACTGCCCACGATCGTGGGCGAGCTCCATGGCGTCAGCGACATGCTCTGGGTCATCACCGCCTTCATCCTTGCGTCCACCATCACGATGCCCGTCTACGGCAAGCTAGGTGACCTGATGGGCCGGA
This sequence comes from Arthrobacter sp. BF1, assembly GCF_056680215.1. Classification (NCBI taxonomy): domain Bacteria; kingdom Bacillati; phylum Actinomycetota; class Actinomycetes; order Micrococcales; family Micrococcaceae; genus Arthrobacter; species Arthrobacter sp. BF1. The sequence continues at coordinate 3,287,492 of NZ_CM155271.1, read as the reverse complement.
AATCCCTGCTGATCGCCGCCATCACCCTGTTCATGATCGGCTCCGTCATCGGCGCGATGGCCAACGACATGGGCATGCTCATCACCGCCCGCGTCATCCAGGGTCTGGGCGGCGGCGGGCTCATGATCCTCTCGCAGGCGGTCATCGCGGACGTCGTCCCGGCACGCGAACGCGGCAAATACATGGGCCTGATGGGCGGCGTCTTCGCCATTTCCTCCGTGGCCGGACCGCTTCTGGGCGGCTGGTTCACCGAGGGGCCCGGCTGGCGCTGGGTCTTCTGGATCAACATCCCCCTCGGCCTGCTGGCCCTCGCCGGTGCATTCTTCTTCCTGAAGCTGCCCAAGCACACCGGGAAGCCCAAGCTGGACCTCGGCGGCATGATCCTGCTTGCCATCGCCACCACGGCACTGGTGCTCTTCGCCACCTGGGGCGGCAGCAAGTACGACTGGACTGACCCGATCATTCTGTCCCTCATCGCCGTCACAGTCGTAGCCGCCGTCGCGTTTGTCTTAGTCGAGCGCCGGACCGCGGAGCCTATTATCCCGCTGCACCTGTTCAAGGACCTGAACTTCAACCTCTCGACCCTCGCGGGCCTGCTGATCGGTGTGGCCATGTTCGGCGCTATCGGCTACCTCCCCACCTACCTGCAGATGGCCTTCAGTGTTAACGCCACCGAATCCGGGCTGCTGATGATCCCCATGATGGGCGCCCTGCTGGTGGCCTCCGTGGGCTCCGGCCAGCTGGTCAGCAGTACCGGCCGGTACAAGTGGATGCCCATCGCCGGTTCGCTGCTGGTGGCCGTGGCCCTGGTGCTGCTGTCCACCCTCAAGCCCGGACAGCCGCTCTGGGAAATCTGCGCCTACCTCGCCGTGATGGGCGTTGGGCTGGGCCTGAGCATGCAGATCCTGGTCCTCATCGTCCAGAACTCCTTCCCGCTGCGGGAAGTGGGCACCGCCACGGCGTCCAACAACTTCTTCCGCCAGATCGGTGCCACCCTCGGTTCCGCCGTTGTGGGGAGCCTGTTCGCCAGCCGGCTGGCAGACCTCCTCACCGAGCGACTGCCCGCCGCCGCGACGGGCGGCGGCACACCCGGCGGGTCGAACTCTCTCACCCCGGCGGTCGTTAACCACCTGCCCGCCGAGATCAAGGATTTGATCGTCTCCTCCTACAATGACGCACTGACGCCCATCTTCATCTGGATGGTTCCGCTCGCGGTGATCGCCGCCGTAGTGCTGGTCTTCATCAAGGAAAAGCCGCTGGCCACCGCCATCGAACACGACGTCCTGTCCGAGTCGATTTCCGAAGGCAACATCCTCATCACGGTTGACGATGACGACGAGCCCGCCATCGCGTCACGGTAAGGGGCCGGGCAAAACGACCCGCAGTATTCGCCTCCCTAGCCTGTCTCAGCCGTTCAAAGAGTTTGGTCCGTAGCCGTGGCGTTGCTTGCCACGGCTCCGCAGTGAATTAGTGAACGTAGCCGGTCGAAAGAAGCCTATTGTCAGACTTGTAGACTGAGTAGGTCTATGTCTGGCTATCTGGGGGAATAAGTGGAGTCGACAATCATACTCGGAGCCGGCACCGCCGTATTAGTGGTGATCCTAGTCGGACTAGTGCTGGTCACGTCCCGGAAGCGGGATGACTTTCCGGACTACTTACGCGCAGGACATTCTCCTAGGCCGCCCTTGGGTGCGTCCTTCATGTCTACGCCGGTTTCCACCCTCTTGCTCTGGGTGGGCCTATTCACCGCATCGTGGGACAGGTTCATGCAGGTCAATGTGGGCAGCTTCAACCTGAAGATCTCAGTCGTCGCGCTAGCGCTGAGTCTTAGTCTCACGTTGTTAGAGTCTGGGGGCCGCAGGCTGACCCTTGGGAATCGCATTGTGACATGCACGGTAGTCATCTTGGCGGCATACTTCTTTGCGGGACTGTTCGCTGAAAGCGTTCCTCTAGCGCTTACACAGCTCGCTACGATCCTGCTGGGCGCCGTCGTGCCGATGCTAGCCGCCCTGTGGAATGCCCGAATGTTTGGAAAGCTAGAGCAGGCATTGACCGCTTTTATCTACGGCGGCATGTTCGCGAGTGTCTTTGGGCTATACCAGCTCGTCGCCTTCTACATAGGCCTTCCGCAGTTCGTCGTGTACCGAGCAATGAGTGGAGGGCTTGGCCGAATCTCGTCGTTTTCCTATGAGGCCGGCTACTTCGGATATTTCCTTGCGCTGGTGATCGGCGCCGTATTTGCTCGCGCACACCTGCGGGGAACGAACGTTAGTAAATTGCAGGTCCTGTTCCTGTTTGGCGTGATGATTCTCGCCAACAGTAGGGCGACAGTATTCGTCCTCCCGCTATTGCTCATACTCCTGCTCTTTCGGAAGCCGAAGTCGAGCGTCCAGACCAAGCTTGTGTCTGTTGCGTTCGTAGGAGCCCTGCTCATCGCCGTCGCTTGGCTTATCTTCCCGACCTACTTCGAGGCCATCGCTGGTAGGGCAGCAACGGTGTTTGACGCCACGGAACAAACGTCGAACGTGCCCCGTCTAAATAGCTTCGCGGTGGCGTGGGAGCTTATTCGAGAGAGTCCCATCGTGGGTATCGGTGGCGGCAACCTTCGTGATGCAGCGTCAGGCCTTACTGGGGTCATCGATGACCGGCTCTCGTCGAACGAGGTCATCGCGAACAACGTCTGGCTCCAAGCCATGCTGGACGGCGGCGCCCTGCTCCTCGTGGCTGAGGTCAGCCTTGTCATCGTTGCGGCCGCCACGTTGTACCGCCGTCGGACTCCAGCGTCGAGGTTCCTTCTCGGCGGCTGGCTCACTGTGCTGTTGGTTTCGTCAATGATCACGTCATACTTCTTCGACGTGAAGATGTGGGTTGTGCTGGGCCTGGCGGTCGCACTCTCCGAAGTGAAACAAGCTCAGGAGAGAGGCCACGGGGAAGGCGTTGTCGACGGTCAGGACGTTGTTCGCCAAGGCGATGTGGACGATAGGCCCGGGAAGCGATTTAGCACCCTTAAAGACCGGGCCGGTGGCCGTGTCGTTGATGACACTGTTGCCAGTGAACGCGCAGTCGTGAGGGGCGTAGAAAACTGCTAGCTCGCCGTTGAGCAGTCACGATGTTGCCGCTGGCGGTGATGCGGTGCAAAGGCTATCGACAACGTTCTTGATGACGCATCCTGTGATGGTGCTGTGAGGTTGATCCCCTGAGGCGCGGTGTTCTTGACGGTGACGATTTCCAGAAGGCCTGGACGGTATCAACGCGTATGCCATGGCCGCCCACCTCCTGGACCGGGACACCTTGGAGGTGTTGGCCGCGCGGGCTCTTACACGAGCCCTGACCTGTTGTGTCGCCTCTGCCGATTGCCTTTGATTGTGACGCCGTGTGGCCGCGCCGGCTCCGGCAGGAGACTAACCCCGGTAGCCGATGAGTGGTTCCGGCTGGCATGTGTATGCCATTTCCCCGCTCCGGCCAGCAGCTTGCCTGGCAATGGGCGCCCCCATGTCGATCTCCGCGGACGCCCAATGCGAGTCCACACCCGGCGGGTCAACTCCCATACTCTGCGGTGGTCAACCACCTGCCAGAGGAGATCTTCATCTGGATGGTCCCGTTGGCCGTGATCGCCGCCGTCGTACTCGTCTTCATCAAGGAAAAAGCTGCCGGCTACCGCAATCGAACACGACCTCCTCTCCGAGTCGATTTCCGAAAGAAACATCCTCATCGCGGCTGACTACGACGACGAGCCCGCGACCGCTTCACACTAAGGGTCTACCCAGCCTACGTTGGCGTAGTTATAGAAACGTTATGTACGCTGGATGAGTGAATTTCTGGTCAAGTAGTGGAACCCCGACATCAGCGAACGGTCCGGCTGCGCCCGCAAACGGACTCATCTCCGGACGGAAACACGCCCTGGACGGACTGCGCACCATCGCGGTCATGGGCGTCTTTCTCTTCCATACCGTGACGGAACTCGTCCCCGGCGGATCGATCGGCGTGGACGTGTTCTTCACGCTCAGCGGCTTTGTGATCACCCTCCTGATCATGAAGGAGTACCAGGCCACAGGCCGGCTGAAGCTGGGCGTCTTCTACGCCAAACGGCTCGCCCGGCTGTGGCCCGCGCTGCTGGCCGTCTGCGCCGTCGTGGTAACCGGGGGACTGATCTTCCCCCAGTCAGGATGGGGCGGCCAGGAAGCCAATGCCATCCCCGCGGCCGGCTACGTCATGAACCTTTCCAACTTTGGTCTTTTCGGTTCCTCCACCGGCGGCAACGCGCTCAGCCCCACCTGGACCCTGGCCGTCGAGGAGCAGTTCTACCTTGTCTGGCCGCTGCTCCTGCTGGTGATGCTGCGGTTCTGGAAGCTCCGCACCGTCGCCTGGCTGACCGCCGCCCTGGCCGCCGGGTTCCTGGTCTCACGGTTCCTCCTGGTTATCAACGGCGCGCCGCTGGCCCGGCTCTACAACGGGCCGGACACTCGGGCCGATCAGCTGCTGCTGGGCTGCACCCTGGCCCTGGTGTTCGCCTCAGTCAGCCCGGGCTCCCGGGTCCACGCCGCCCTGCAGGCCGGTGCACGATGGGCCGGGCCGCTCGCCGGACTCGCCCTGGTGGCCGCCGTGTTCGTCCTCAAGGAGCCGAATGAAGCCGGCACCTGGTTCGATGTCTTCTGGAGCGGCGGTCCCACCGCCCTGGCACTGCTCGCCGGACTGGTCATCGGCTCGCTGGTCCTCCGCCCGGCCGGCCTCGCCTCACGGATCCTGAGCCACCCCTGGCTCGCCAACCCCGGCCGCGACCTCTCCTACGCCGCCTACCTCTGGCACCTGCCGGTCTACCTCCTGCTGATACCACTGGTCCCGTCGCTCTGGCTCCGCGTTCCGCTCGCGGCAGCGCTGACCGTGCTGATGGCATGGCTGTCGTTCCGCTTTGTGGAGCGCCCCATCCGCCGCTGGGCCTCCAAAAAGTTGGAGCCCGCCGTCGTCCCTTCCGTTCCTGAACGAGCCCGGGAGCTGGAGCCCGCCGTCACCTAGCCGCGCCAGGCAGATCAGCCCACGCAGGCGCTTCGGTCGGTGGTCAAGTTGAAGTCGCCGTTGGGCGAGATGGTGAACCCGGTAAATTGGAGCATGTTGTCGGCCGATCCTTTGCTGATCATGCGGAACTGATCCAGGACGGCGACGCTTCCGTCCGCGTTGAAATCCGTCCAGGCGTTCTCATTGAGGACGTATATGTTGCCCTTGTCGCCTATGCCTTTGGCTTTGATGGAAACGTGGTAAGTAACGGTCCCGTCGGCCTTCGTGTGGCTGACTTGATGGTAAGTGCCATCGATGTTGACGATTTCGTTGGTACAGCTGGTGAGGTACCCGCCGATGGCGCCAAATCGGTCGACCTGGGCCGGGGCAGCCATCGCTGCGGAGGCGGGGAGGGCTGTTGCTAACACGACAGCAACCCCCGCGAGAATGCGGCTAAACGTATGCATCGACAGTTCCTAACTTCGAAGGACCCGCAGGCGGGCGATGACCGCAGCCTAGTTTCGGCCCAGCTCAGCGCGCCAGAGATTGCGCTACTGGTTCTTACATCGGGTAGGTATGGCGTAGGCGACATTGCTTTAGGTATGCCCTAGACGCTTCCCGCCACGGACCGCGGACGCACTAACGCGTATCCACATCCTCGAACACCAGGAACGTCTGGGTGTCCAGGACGCCCGGCATGGACTGCAGCTGGTCGAAGATCACCCGACGGAGGTCCGTGTTGTCGATGGCGCGCACCAGCAGGATGACGTCGAAGTCCCCGCCCACCAGGGCAATGTGGTGGACCTCCGGGATGGCCCTGAGCTCCTCCCGGAGTTCGCGCCAGGAGTGCTGGCTGACCTTGAGCGTGACGTAGGCGGAGGATTTGAGCCCCGCCTTGATGGGGTCCACCAGGGCCGTGAACTTGGTCAGCACCCCTTCACTGGTGAGCCGCGCGATCCGGGTATAGGCGTGGGCCCGGGAGATGTGGACGTTCTGCGCCACCTGGGTGACGGACATCCGGCCGTCGCGGGTCAGTTCGGCGATGATGTGGCGGTCCACGTCGTCCAGCGGCGCCGGTTCGGCCTGGTCTGGTGTGCCTGCCAATGTGTCCACAGCTCCCTGCCGAAGTACCGCCCGTGCTTACGATTCGTCTCCCAGAATAGCCATCATTGGCTGACTTCTCCATGATTCGCGTCAGGTCTGGATACGAAAGTTCCGTTAGGTCAATACTGGGAGTGAATAGTGGCTACAGAAGGACTGACCAATGACGATCTCCGCGGACCACTCTGCGCCCCGCACTGCCCCGGGCTCTGCGCCGGACCACGCCCAGCGGCGCCCGGTTGAAAATGCCGTGACGGAAGCCGTGCGCAAGTTCGGCATCACGGTTGAGGACTACATGCTCCCCGCCCGGCACCAGATCCAGATGGTGGACCCGGAGGGACGGCTCCTCGCCGGAGGCGAGCAGGGCACCGAACCCGGCCACGAGTACCCGTTGCCCGGCGATGCCGAACTGCTGGCAGCGTACGAGCAGCTCGTCGTCGGACGCCGCGTCAACGATCAGAACTCGGCACTCGTCCGGCAGGGGCGCATGGCCGTATACCCGTCCAGCCACGGGCAGGAGGCCTGCCAGGTGGCGGCGGCGCTCTGCCTCGCCGAGGGCGACTGGCTGTTCCCCACCTACCGGGACGCCGTGGCGGTCATGACCCGCGGCGTTGATCCCGTGCAGACCATGACCATCTTCCGCGGCGACTGGCACAGCGGCTACGATCCCGCCAAGCACAAGGTGGGCATCCAGTGCACGCCGCTGACCACACAGCTGCTGCACGCCGTCGGGGTTGCCCACGCGGCCAAGCTCCGCGGCGAGGACACCGTGGTCATGGCCATGTGCGGCGACGGCGCCACCAGCGAAGGCGACTTCCACGAAGCCCTGAACTTCGCCGCCGTCTTCCACCTGCCGGTCATCTTCTTCGTCCAGAACAACAAGTACGCCATCTCGGTTCCGCTGGCGCACCAGTCCGTGGCCCCTTCCCTGGCGCACAAGGCTGTTGGCTACGGGATGGCCGGTGAACGCGTGGACGGCAACGATGTGGTGGCCCTCCTCGCCGTGCTGGACCGCGCCGTTGCGCTCGCCCGCGGCGGCTCGGGCCCGCTCCTGGTGGAGGCGAACACCTACCGGATGCAGGCGCACACGAACGCCGACGACGCCACCCGCTACCGGCAGGACAGTGAAGTTGCCGAGTGGCTGGCCAAGGATCCGCTGAGCAGGATGCGGACGTACCTCACCGATCGTGGACTGCTGGACGACGACGGCGCCACCAGGATCGCCGCGCATGCTGAGGACGTTGCCACTCAGCTTCGTGAAGGGCTGGGTGAGGATGTTCCCGTCGATCCGCAGGAACTCTTCCGCCACGTGTTCTCCGAACCCACACCCCAACTGAAGGAGCAGGCCGCCATGCTGGCCGACGAACTTGCCCGCGACGCATCCGCCGGGGAGGCCTCCAAATGAGCCCGACAGTCACCACATCCTCCGAAGCGAACGGCAACGTCAGCGCAGCCACGGCCCGGGCCGCAGCCTCCGCCGCGTCCGCGGCCGAGGCTTCGGGTCCGCAGTCCGTCACCATGGCCAAAGCCCTGAACACAGCCCTGTCCGATGCGATGCAGGCCGACCCCTCCGTCCTGATGTTCGGCGAGGACGTGGGCCAGTTGGGCGGCGTTTTCCGCATCACCGACGGCCTCACCCGCACGTTCGGCGAGCAGCGCTGCTTCGACACGCCCCTGGCCGAGTCCGGCATCGTCGGCATGGCCGTGGGGATGGCCATGAACGGGATGCGGCCGGTGGTGGAGATGCAGTTCGATGCCTTCGCCTACCCGGCGTTCCAGCAGATCGTCAGCCACGTGGCCAAGATGCACAACCGCACCAAGGGCGCCCTGAAGCTGCCCATGGTGATCCGGGTGCCGTACGCCGGCGGGATCGGGGGAGTGGAGCACCACTGCGACTCCTCCGAGTCCTACTACGCCCACACCGCCGGCCTGAAGGTCTTCACGCCCGCCACCGTGGCCGACGCCTACCGGATGCTGCGGGAGGCCATCGACTCGGACGATCCGGTCATGTTCATGGAGCCCAAGAAGATGTACTGGTCCAAGGACATGGTGGACCTGGACGACCTTCGGGCTGCCCACTCTGCGAATCGTAAGGCGGGGACGTCCTCGGAAGGCCGCGCCGCCGTCGCGCGTTCCGGCACTGACGCGACGCTCATTGCCTACGGGCCGTCGGTGCCCACGGCGCTCGCCGCGGCTGCCGCCGCTGCCGAGGAGGGGCGCTCGCTGGAGGTCATCGACGTCCGCTCCATTGTTCCTTTCGACGACGAGACCGTGTGCGCGTCTGTCCGCAAGACCGGCCGGGCCGTGGTGATCGCCGAGGCGCACGGCTTCGCGTCCGTATCCTCCGAGATTGTGGCGCGGGTCCAGGAACGCTGCTTCCACCACCTCGCCGCGCCCATCCGCCGCGTGACCGGATTCGACGTCCCCTACCCGGCGCCCAAGCTCGAGCACTACTACCTGCCCGGCGTGGACCGCATCCTCGACGCCGTTGACAACCTCCAGTGGGAAGACTGACCAATGAGCTCTGCACTGCAAGTATTTATGCTGCCCGACCTCGGCGAAGGCCTCACCGAAGCCGAACTGATCAACTGGCTGGTGGCCGTGGGCGACGAGATCCGCGTTGACCAGCCCATCGCCGAAGTGGAGACGGCCAAGTCCGTGGTGGAAGTGCCGTCGCCCTATGCCGGGACCGTTGCTGTCCTGCACGGTGAGCCCGGGCAGACCTTGGATGTTGGGAAGCCTTTGATCTCGGTTGCCCGGGTGTCCGTCGCGGATGATGCCGCCCCCGCCCCTTCGCCGGACGGCACTGCTGCAAGCAGCATGCCGTCCGGCTCCGACAGCGGCCCCGGACTTCCCAATGCTCGCAAGCTCGCATCGGGTCCCTCGTCCGGTTCCTTAGATGCCACTCCCGGGGCGGCATCATCCGCGCCGGCTGAGGTTGCGGCCAACGCTTACCGCGAGGAAGAGAAAGCCGGTTCCGGAAACGTCTTGATCGGTTATGGCACTCCTGGCGGCAATGCCCAGGCGCGCCGCACACGGGCTCCTCGCAAGGTTTCGGTGGTCGAGCCTGTCGATGCGCCGGACCTCGACTTGTCTCTGCTCCGCACCCGGGTGCCCGGGAAGCTCGGCGCTGTCATCTCTCCGCTCGTCCGGCGGATGGCCCGCGAACACGGCGTGGACCTCGGCGGCCTCAACGGCTCGGGCGACAGCGGACTGATCATGCGCCGGGACGTTGAAGCGGCCATCAGCAGCCCCGAGGTTGAGGCGAGCCCTGTAGTTGAGCCGAGCACAGTGGTTGAGCCGAAGCGGGTGGGGAGCGAAACCCGGGGCGGAGCCGACTCCCGCACAGGCCTGGGCATTTCCTCCCGGACCCCCGTCAAGGGCGTCCGTAAGGTTGTTGCCGCGAACATGACGCGCAGCCGGCAGGAGATTCCGGAGGCCACCGTCTGGGTTGACGTTGACGCGACTGCCCTCGTGGAGCTTCGGGCCGGGCTCAAGAAGTCCGACTCGCACGCCGCGCCGGGCCTTCTCGCCTTCATCGCACGTTTTGTCACGGCTGGGTTAAAAAGATTCCCCGAGCTGAACACCCGCATTGAGGCCACCGCCGACGGCGCCCAGGAGATTGTGGGCTTCGACGGCATCAACCTCGGCTTCGCGGCGCAGACGGACCGCGGACTGACGGTTCCCTCCATCCGCAACGCGGAGAAACTCAGCGCCCGCGAACTGGACACGGAGATCCGCCGGCTCACCGCCGTCGTACGCGAAGGAAAGGGGACCCCCGAACAGCTGGGCAGCGGCACCTTCACGCTGAACAACTACGGCGTGTTCGGCGTGGACGGATCGGCGGCCATCATCAACCACCCCGAGGTGGCGATCCTCGGCGTGGGGCGCATCATGGACAAGCCGTGGGTGCTGAACGGCGAGCTGGCCGTCCGCAAGGTCACCGAACTGACGCTCACCTTCGATCACCGCGTGTGCGACGGCGGCACGGCAGCCGGGTTCCTCCGGTTCGTGGCGGACGCGATCGAGAACCCGGGATCGGTGCTGTCGGACCTGTAGGACGCCTGCAATTCGTTGAAAGCCCCTCCTAGGAGGGGCTTTCCCCTTGTCCTGCTGGCGCCGCGTTCGCGCTGATGCCAAGTATTCGAGCGTCCCAAATCAAGTAGTCGATACGCGGGTGCCGCAGTTGGAGGCTGGATAAAGTCAACAGCATGGCACAGGTTATTGAGCGCCGGCACGGGCGCCGTAGAAGTCTTACACCCGTCAAACGAGGTGTGCCGAAGGTTGCATTACTGAGCGCGGTCCTGTTCGTCGCAGTGATGATCGCTGCCTTCGCCCTAACCCGCTGACACAAGCCCGGGAACGGGACGAGCGGATGGTCATCATCGGGTCCTCGGACGTGGGTTAGGCCGTCCAGTCCGAGTGTTCCGTGCACTGGACGGTCGCTCGTAGCTGGCCGCCGACGTCGTCCTTTTGGTAACGGGTCACGTGGTTGGTTGACCTGCCACAGGATAGGCAGAAAGTGGTGTGTTGTTTTGTCCCCATTCCAGGATTCTAAGCTGAGCGATATTTCGCCGAGGTAAACGTCGGGAGCCGAGGAACATCATGGCCATCGCGCCGATGGTGAATCCCTTGCCGCCGAAGAGCTGCTGCAGTCCGGCGAGGGGGAAGGCGAGGGCTGCGATGCCCAGGGCCATGGACCCGGCGACGGGCCAGAAGGCGGTGTCGATGCTGCCGAACCAGAAGCGCAGGAGGGCGGCCACGATGGTTCCGCCCACCGGGGCGAAGGCGGCCGCGCCGCCCCCGACCTCGAGCGGCGGCTCGTGTCGATCTTGCTCGCCGGGATACGGGCGACCCTGACGGGTCGTGCACGGCGGCCCTGGCGCGAGATCCGCAGGCTCGCCGCCGGCACTGGATGCAGCCACTGGGGGAGTGGATACCCTAGACGTCAAGGAGCAGGCGGTGGGGCATGAATCCCTCCGCGGCCTCCACCCGGGCCTGGAACCCCCGGTAGCCAGCCTGGGTCACCACCAGCGAGGCCGATGCCATGCGGGAATTGTCCACTTGGCTCGCGTGGGCTTTGAGCGCCTCGCACTTCTTGTCCAGAGTGCCGGTGATGTCCACGAACACACTGGGGTTGAAGGAGTGGCTCGACGGGCTGTCGTAGCACAGCACCCGTCGTGCATGCCGGGCCGCGCCCCAGGTCGCCTCGGCTACCGCGCGGTGATCCTGATGGCTGTCCAGGCAGCCGTGGGTGTACACAACCTCGGCCCGGGTTTGGTCGATGATCCGCTCGATCATGTGCACAAGTTCCAGCTCGTAGTTGCTCACCTGGCCATCGGGAAGCGCGCCCCAGAACACGTGGTCCCGGGACACTCCCAGGACCTCGGCGGCAGCGATCTGCTCGTGGACACGCGCACTGACCTCGCCGGGTCCAGACTCGCCGGTGGTGATGACCAGCATGTGAACGTCGTCGCCGGATGAGACATGCCGGGCCAGTGTGCCGCCGCAACCCAGCTCGATGTCGTCCGGGTGGCTACCAATCGCCAGCACGCTGGTCATGGGGCACTCGTTTCGCCACGGCCGTAGGCGTCTCTCGGACGCATCACGCCATCACGCCGGCCACTGGCGGCGGTCAATGCAGGGATGGTAACGGTTGTCATGCTGGTAGCCTCCTCAGGCGTAGCGGGTGATTAGGATGTAAAGAATGTTCTGATGGCGGCGGTCATTGTCGGGCCGCTCCAGGCGTCCAGTGGGGCCTTCGGCAGGAACTCGGCGCTGACGAAACGGACGGATTCGGGGTAATCGATTCTCCAGTCCGCCTCCTTGTTGGTGGAGAAGAAGTCGACCACCTTCAGGCCTGGCCAGCGGGTGGTCATGAACAGATTGCGGTGCCATTTGGCTTTGCCATTGTTGGTGTCCAGCGATCCCGTCTCCCCGATTCCGAGCGGCTTGCCGCTCGCCCCGGGGAGCTGCAAGATGCGATCCATCATCGGTTGGATCTTGTCGGCGAACTCCGTCCACGGCGCCCTTTGGTCGTTGTAGGTGTCCAGGCCGATCATGTCCACGTACTCGGCACCCGGCCAGAATTCCTCCATGCGCAGGCCCGTGTTGTCTGAGCCGTTGGCGCACCAGAAGAAGGAGACGTTGCCGCCCTGACTTACGTGCGCACCGTTGGCCTTGGCGCGGTCGACGACGTACCGCCACCCGTCACGCCATTGCGCGTACCCTCCTGGCCAGGCAGTCGGGTTCTTGCCGACCTTGCGGCCATTGCCGTCGTTGAACTCCCACCACATGCGCAGCGCCACCTTGTTTGGGAAGGCTTTCGCCTTACTGAAGAAGGAGTCGAGCTGCGTGTTGATTTCACCGCGCAGGAGCTGGTCGCCGTTGAGATTGATGTTGGAATGGATGTCCCAGGCAATGACCAGGTCATGACCCGTGCGGGCGCACCAGTCTGCTTCTGCCTGGGGCCAGCCGTCTCCGCCGCCGACGGAGGGCAGGTCCTGGAACGTGACGTAGCGCTTCAGCTTCGCCCCGACCCGCGTCTCCAGGGCCTCGTGCCCACCCGTATTGTCGGCATAGGCGCCAAACGAACAGCGCGTGTAGAGCTGGCTCGCCACAAGACTGACAACGTATCTGATAGGGGGCATGCCCAGTGTCACTGCTCCCGCAGCCGCAGCCAACAGGAGTAGTCGGCGCGACAGCCGCTGCGTCAGGATTCGGTAGTACATGGCTCAGGGGGTGACGAGCTTGTAGACGAGCCATTTCTCATCGGCGTACTGCCGGACGGGGAACGGGTCGGCAACGAGTCGGTACTTGTCACTGTTGGCCACCACCTCACGGAAGAAAGAGGTGCGCGAGTCCTCGTTGACGTTTCCAGTGGACCCAGATCGCAGGATGATCATTTGAAAGGTCCCCTCCTCGACCGAGGAGCGCATGGCCTCTTGGCCGCTGTCAAACAGCGCGTAGTGCTCAACCCACACGATGCGCGGGTCGTCTGCCTTGTAGTACCCCAAGGTGCGGGCCGTCGCCGGGGCCAGGTACTGACCGGGAGGAGCCCCCACCTTCTCGACCAACTCCACGACCGGGTGCACGTCCGGCCACTGGTACATCGCCCACGACTGAGCGAGGCCTGTTAGGCCGAGAATCCAGACCAGCGCTACAACCAGGAGTCCGCCCAAACGGCGATGAACTAGGCTTCCCAAGGCGTGGCCGGCGAGGGGGGCAAGGAACAGCGCGGAGTAGCCTAGGTGCTTTTCGAAAGACGTATACTCCCCCAGCCGCATCTGCGCCAGCGGCAACATGGCAGCCCCGCTCAGGAGCGCCAACGTCAGGAGCGTCGAGCGAAACGATCGGGCCAGCAGGGCGGCACCCGCCAGCGCCAGCACGAGTAGAAGCGCGATGTTCTGGACCAAGTAGGCCACCAAGACGCTCAGCGATGCCGGCATCAACGCGCTGCGCTGGCTCGTGGTGAACGCGATCCCGTCCTTGATCTCAGGCCCGACCAGGAAGTAGCCCACCGCCAGTAGGAAGGCCGCCACGGTTCCGGCCAGAAAGGCCCGCATGGGCCTGCGCCGCGAGCCAACCAGAGTGATCGCGAGGACCACCGGGATGAAGACGAACCCCGTGTACTTCGCCGCCGCCGCCGCCGCCAGCAGCACGCCCATAAGCACGGCCGAGCGGTAGGTGCATCGCGTGGTGCCAATCCAAACGGCGGTTGAAAGCAACGCCAGGCAGAGGGCGTCGAACGTAGCGAGCGAGCCAAGGAAGAGTACCGGTCCGGTTGCGATGAAGGCCGCAGCAGTAAGATTGCCGCGGAGCTTGCCCCACAGGTGCTGGGCTGTTGCGCGAATAGCCAGGGTCGTAACGACCATACACAGGAGGCTGAAAATGCGTACCAGACCCAACCCCCCGACGGTGTCCAGGGCCGCAGCGAGAACCGGGTAGAACATCGGTAAGCCCGAGAAGGAGCCTCCGTAGGGTACCGTGACGGGGGTTCCCGAGAAAATCTGGTGAAGGTAGTCGTGACCGGCGCCGATGTACAGCGCTTCATCCTCGAACGCCGAGTTGCTCAGACGAAGAGACAGGGCGATCTGTGCCACCAGGATGAGGCTCAGCGGAAGGTGCCGCATCCCGGAGCGGGTCGCGGGTTGCATCTTTTTTGGCAGAAATGAGGCGATCGCCAGCCCCCACACAGGGGTCCTTTCCTCGGGGCGGACCGGAGCGATAGTGCTCATGCGCGTGCTCCTTTCTTGTAACGGCTTATGCTCTTTAGGGCCGGCTCGGATTTGGGCAATTTTTCCGAGACGTTGGCCCGCTCCCGTTGCCTGCGCAAAGGGAGGCTGAGGCGCGGCACGTCTATCCCCACGGCCAGAAGGAACACAGGCAGGAAGACATAGGCATTGATGCCCACGAAGATCACGGCTGCCCACCAATCGACCAGCGCGTGCTCCGGCTGCGACAGGCGCCAGGCGAGCCCGGCCAGGACGGCGCCGAATGTGACTCCGAGGTACCCGGCGATTAGACGCTTGACCTTGACCGCCAGCGGGGCGGGCGTGGTGCTGCCGTGGCTGGGTACCCATTCCGACTGCCGTCCGAAGAAGACGTCGAAGATCGCCACTGCGTGGGTGAAGGAGTAGATGAGCTGCACCCGCAGCACGTCCAGTCGCCAGCGCGAGGAGAGCAGCAGGGGGTAGACCACAAGCCAGAGCACCATGAGCGGCACCAGGGGCACGAAGTTCGCGGCGGCCATGTATTGCGGGAAGATCAGAATCATGATGAGGATCGGCAGCGGGGCGCAAAAGGCGTTCATCGCCGTGGTGGCGTAGTAGAAAAACCCCGACCAGAAGGACAGCCGCTGGCGCGTGTCAAGGCCCAGACTGGTGTGGAACTCCTCACCCTTGACGAGCTCCATCGAACCCTCGCACCACCGGTACTGCTGGGTGATGAACGAGTCAATGGTGTCTGGGCAGATCCCCTGTGACAGGTTGACCGGCACGTACTGTAGCCGGAAACCTATCTTGTCCATCTCGATGCCGGTGAAGACGTCCTCGGAGTGCGCGATCGGGGGGAAGCCGCCGATCTCGTTTAGCGCGGTGCGGCGGTATAGGGCCGACGTGCCGCAGCAGATCGCAGCGTTGACCGAGCCCCGGCTGACCTGGATGAATCGGTAGAAAATTTCCTGGGTCGCGCCGGCGGCCCGCTCCAGCCAGTGCATCGACTTGGGGGTGGAGAAGTATTGCGGGCTCTGGACGATGCCCACAGAGGGCTCGTCCATGTAGGGCATGAGCTCGGAGAAGAACTCCGGGCGCGGCACGAAGTCGGCGTCGAAGATCGCGATTACATCGCCGTCGGTGCGGTCGAAGGCATAGCGCAGGTTGCCCGCTTTCTTGAACTCGCTGCCAGGACGCGCAACGTACTCGAAGCCGTGCGCTGTGGCGGCAGCGCGGACCTCCTCGCGGCCCATATCGTCCAGGACGAAGACTGCAAGGTTGCCCGCGTAGTCGAGCTTGGATACGTAGCCGTAGGTGTTCTTCAGGATGTCCAGCGGCTCACCGGCCGTGGGCAGGAAGACGTCGACCGAGGGGTACTTCTCGGGGGCCCACGTCTCTACCTTGAACAGGTGGTCCGGCAGCGTCACGTTGCGCCGGTAAGTCGACGAACGAAGGCCCAACAGGGTCTCGCCGACGTACAGCGCCAGCGGGACCAGGAAGACGAGGGTCCAGTACTGCATGCGCGAGAAGCCGTACAAACTGACCGCGATACCCACTAGCGCCAAGGCATGCGCCCAGAAGAACCAGCGGTGCTGGGGTCCCTTAATATAGGCGTACTTCTCCTGGTCGTTGGGTGGTGCCACGAGCGTGTGCTCGGGCCTTTTGGTGCGGATGGCGAGCGATGACATGTCTCTCCAATCGGTGGAAGGGCTGGGGGCGCCACGGCGCCGCGTTATGTCAGCGGCGCGGCATGGCTACGGCGTAATACTCAGGCGCAGGCGATGTAACGACGGATCACCTTGATTCCACTCCGGCGGGGTGGATAGGCGTGGCGGCTGGCGCGGCCGGCTTAGGACGGTAGACGACGCGGCTCACGAAGAGGAACCGGACGACAAATGCGAGGGCTAGGGTGAGCGCTTGGGCAAGCAGGGCCAAAACGTGCATCGTCTGGACCAGGAGGATCAGCAGCGGCAGCCGGACCAGGGCCTCGGCGTTGTTGAACAGCAGATGCTGAGCCAGGCGGCCCCGCCAGGAGGTGACCCCCTCCCGCATGTCGCGGAACACGAACCGCTCCTGGAGAACGAAGTTGTGCAGTATCGAAATCTCCGCGGCGATGGCCGCGGCGACTACGTAGTCGATGTCGAACCCGGCATGGACGAGCAGTCCCATGACGAGCAGGTTGACGACGGTTCCGAGCGCCCCTACGGCGGCGAACCGGGTCGCGCGGCCCATCCGGAGGCTCGCCAACCGTGTGAGGAACTTGGAGCCGCGCGGAGGCGGCTGCTTCATGGCAAAAGTCATGGTGACTCCCGGTGAGTATTCGCAGTTTTATGGCTCATCGCATTTGAGGGTGTAATCGGGGCCTGAATCCGCCGGCCTCGAGCAGTGATCGGGCGATGTAGTTTGCAAGGTTCCGGAAGCCGAGGGCGGAGCCGCGGAGGTGTTCGAGTCTGCCGTTGAGTGCTTCCGTGGGACCGTTGCTGGTGCCGGGGCGGTCGAAGTATGCGAGCACGTCCCCGGCACGGCGTTTCAGCGTCCGACCGAGCGTGATGACCTCGGTCAGCGCAGCGGGCACGCTGGCACTGATCGCGCCGATCAGTGCTTGCATGAGCTGTTTCCCCTGGGTGCCGTCGGGCTCGCGGTAGGCGGCGATGACGCGCTGGTAGATACCCCAGGTCGCTTCGACTTCGACATGGTCGTCCGCAACGAACAGGGACTCCAGCCTGTCCTTCTGCTTGTCGGTAAGCAGATCATGGCCGGTGTGCAGGGTCCGCCGGGCGGCGTAGAGCGGGTCCCCGGACCGTCCGCGGTGCCCGATGGTCTGCTGCTGCACGCGCTGGCGGCACCTGTCCAGGGCATCGCCGGCAAGCCGGACGACGTGAAACGGGTCCATGACCTCGACCGCGTCCGGGAGCTCTTCAGCGGCTGCGGTCTTGAACCCGGTGAACCCATCCATGGCAACGACTTCGATCCCGTCCCGCCAGACCTTGGGGCGCCCGGCGAGCCAGGACTTGAAAACCTGTTTCGAGCGGCCCTCGATCATGTCCAGCAACCGTGCCGGGCCGGTCCTGTCACGGACCGGGGTGAGGTCGATGATCACGGTGACGTACTTGTCCCCGCGCCGGGCGTGCCGCCAGACATGCTCATCAACGCCGATCACGGCGACGCCGTTGAACCGGCCCGGGTCCTCGATCAAGACCCGCTTGCCCTCGGCAAGGATCGCGTTGTTCGCGGTATGCCAGGACACGCCCAAGCCTTCCGCGACACGGGCGACGGTGAGGTGCTGGCACACGATGCCTTCCAGGGCCCAGCGCAGCCCGCGACGGGAGATCTTCGCCCGGGGCTGCGCGGCTTTGGAGATGTCCTGCCGCCACACGCGACCGCACCCGGTGCACTTGTAACGGCGGACCCTCACCAGCAGCGTCGTCGGCCGCCAGCCCAGCGGTTCGTGCGCGAGAGGCCGCGTGACCGTGCCGCGGGCGACGCCCTGCGCACCACACGAACGGCACCAATCATCCGGATCAACGGCACGGCATTCCACCACCGCCCGGCCAGGGACGAGAAGCTGTCCCGCAGCTTCCAGCCCAAGCTCATCGAGCCGGCAGAACGTAGTCAGGTCAGGAGGCAGGAAGGTAGCGTGGGACACGGCGAGGTCTTCCGGATGGGCAGTGTAGGAACTTCCATCATCGGAAGACCTCGACCCTTACCCGGTCACCGACGCGCCCACCCCGGCTACACCCTCAAATGCGATGAGCCAGTTTTATCTCCAGACAGGCATGCTGCGATGCCGCTGAGGTCATAATTGAGCACAATGAAGGCACTCTTAGCTGTGTCAGGTTTGAAGCACCGTCGGCCATTAGGGGACACGGTTCGAAAGGCATCAGCCCCGGTGCTTGGCATGAGCTGGCGGAATTGTCACTTGCCCGAACTGGCCGGATAGACCGTTACTGTTTCGGGACTTCTACGGTCGTCTGCTCGACCGTGGAGTCAGCCTAGATTGCCATTAGCTGGCTTTTATATAAAAGCGGTACCCGTTTTCAAAATACGGGGCTACTTGGTTTCGCTTCTTTGCCCGACGGATCCCGGCGCGCTTCGCACTCCTCGGGCTTAGTTTTTGGCCTAACATCTGGCTCTGAGCTGGGCATTCTCAGTGTCAAGCAATCCCAAGACGTAGTCTTTTCCCAAGTGGGAAGCCAACGTGGGTTCGGTCGAAACCAGCCCATAAAACTACGCTTGGGCCTTGAAAAGGGCTGCCCGGTTAAGCTTCAGCCGCGAAACATTACGCTTTGCACATTCTTAAGATTCGTCGTATTTCGTATCACGAGTAATTTACGTCGTTGGATTTATCCCTATTCGAGAGAAGTATTTTACTTGCAGGAAACAAATGGTTTTACGTGCCGGAAACAAAAAGTTTAACATTCGGGAAACAATTAGAAAGAATCTTTCGTCGATTCCAGATAGGCATGCGCACGATGCCGGAGTCGACGTCGGGGGTTTCCAACGGCGCGCTCACACTGAACAACTAAGAAGACTTCGGCGTGGGCGGGCCGGACTACAATCCGTTCATGCGTTTGGCGATCATTGGAGCGGTCCTGCTGGCGGCCGGCGCCGTGGCAGTGGTCACGGGGACGCTGCCCCCGGCCGATCTGGCCGCGCTGGTTGACCGGGTGGCTCCGATCCTGTTGTTCGTCGTCGCCATGACCGTGGTGACGGAACTGGCCAGCGAAGCCGGCGTCTTTCTGTGGGCTGCCCGCCGGTTCCGGCACTGGGGCCGCGGATACAGCTTCCTGCTGTGGATGTTCCTGGCGGTGTTCGCCACGTTGAGCACCATCTTCCTGTCCTTGGACACGACGGCGGTGCTGCTGACACCCGTGGTGGTGAGCGTGACCCGGCAGGCCGGCCTGCCGCCGCTCCCTTTTGCCCTGATGACAGTGTGGCTGGCCAACACCGCGAGCCTGCTGCTGCCCATTTCCAACCTGACCAACCTGCTGGCGCAGCACAGCCTGGGCGGGCTCAGTCCTGCCGGGTTCGCGGCCCTGATGTGGGCACCGTCCCTAGCCGCGGTTCTGGTGCCCTTGGTATTCATTGGCATCGTCTTCCGCCGCGATCTGCGCAAGCGCTATTCACGGATCCCGGTGGGGCGGATCAGGCCGGATGCGGAAACCGCCAGCTCGACGGCGGTAGCGGCGGACCGGGTCCTGCTCGGCGGCACCGCCATGGTGCTGGCGCTGCTGCTGCCCGCCCTGGTGTCCGGGGTCCCGGTCTGGATCCCTGCCCTGGCGGCAGCCCTTGTGCTAGGCGTGGTGTTCGCACTCCGGCGACCGAAGGTTCTCACGGTGCAGCTGGTTCCGTGGTCGCTGCTGCTGTTCGCGTCCGGACTCTTCCTGGTGATGGAAACCGCCCGGCACCTGGGCGCCTCGGCCGTCGTGGGTCAGCTCGCCGGGCAAGGCCAGGGCATCCCGGAGCTGCTCCGGCTGGCCGCGACGGGTGCGGTCGGTTCCAATGTGCTGAACAACCTGCCCGCCTACCTGCTGGCCGAACCCCTGGCCCAGACGCCGCAGCGGATGGCGGCCCTGCTGATCGGAGTCAACGCCGGCCCGCTCATCACACCGTGGGCCTCGCTGGCCACGCTGCTGTGGCACGACCGGCTGGCCCGGATGAATGTCCTGATCACCTGGCGGGGCTACGCGCTCTTTGGTCTGATCGTGGCGCCCCTGACTGTGTTTGCTGCGGTTTTGGCACTGGCGGCCACGGGGCAGTGAGTCGCGGGCTGGTGGGCCGGCGGTTCGTTGTGGCTTGACCCGCTTGCTGCCAGTGTGGGGGTGACCGCCTACGCAGCGGAAAGTGCGGAGTGAATTGCGGCTTGAAGATCTGCCTGCGGCGGCATGCCTGCAAAGCCTTCGGCGCTCCGGTAGACCCTGCATGCCAGGCCGGGCGGGGCTGGTGAGGGGAACATGTCGCGGCCCGCCACTATGAAGGAAGGTGAGCCGTGAAAGCCCAAACGCTCGGCCTGCTCATCGCTGGTCAGTTCCACAAGCCGTACGTCTCCCCTGGCGCCTTCGGCTGCGAGGGCCCGGCGGAACAGCGCCAGTGCCCGGGCGCTGTTGGGGCAATCGGGAATGATCCGCAACTCATAATCCATACCCCTAGTATCTCCACGCCACGGTTCATAGTTCAAGATTGCATGAATACAGCTGCGGATGTACCTTGGCCGTATGGAAACCCTCACCCAGGCACGCGTGCTGGCCAGGTTCGGCTACGCGGTCTCGGACCCCACCCGCGCCCGTGTCCTTCTGTCACTCTCGGAGGCGCCGTCGTATCCGTCGGATCTGGCTGATTCACTGGGGGTGTCGAGGCAGAGCATGTCCAATCATCTGACGTGCCTGCGCGGCTGCGGCCTGGTCGTGGCGGTGCCCGATGGGCGCCGGAGCCGTTATGAGCTGGCAGATGCGCGGCTTGGCCACGCCATCAAGGATCTGCTGGGTGTAGTCCTGACGGTGGACCCCGCGTGCTGCGCCCCGGACGGAGAGTGCTTCGTATGACCGCGCTGACCCACGCGCCAAGTCTGGATCGCCGCGCGGTCCTGATCCGGAGGATCCGGCTGTTCGCTGCTGCGACCATCACCTACAACGTCATCGAGGCCGTCGTGGCGCTCTGGGCCGGTGGGGTGGCCGATTCCTCGGCGCTGATCGGTTTCGGTCTGGACTCGGTCATTGAAGTGACCTCCGCCTTGGCGCTGTCCTGGCAGTTCTCCGCCAAGGATCCCGAGCGACGTGAGCACCTGACGTTGAGGATCATCGCTATTTCCTTCTTCGCCCTCGCCGCGTTCGTGACCGTCGACGCCCTCCGGTCACTTACAGGTGCGGGAGAGGCCCAGCACTCGACACCGGGGATCGTGATCGCTGCCCTGAGCCTGGCGATCATGCCCGTCCTGTCCTGGGCGCAGCGCCGCGCTGGACGTGAGCTCGGTTCCAGGACTGCCGTAGCCGATTCGAAGCAGACGCTGCTCTGCACATACCTCTCGGCCGTGTTGTTGATTGGCTTGGTGCTGAACAGCACGCTGGGCTGGTGGTGGGCCGATGCCGGCGCTGCGCTGGTCATTGCCGGAATCGCCGTCCGGGAAGGCATCAATGCCTGGCGGGGCGAGGCCTGCTGCGCGATGCCGCACGCCGTTGGCGGTCACGATCACGCCGGTGAGGACGATGATTGCTGTGCGCCCGCCGACAACACCTCCAGAGTATCTGCCCCTGTGGTGACCGAAATTGACCGGACTGCCGGTCGTGAGCCTGCGGGTTCGTGCTGTACAGGGTGCGGAGCCGACGATCCGGCCGGACCTGTCGCCGTTGGCCTTGGAACGAAGCCGGCCAGCCGGTGAGCGCAGTTGTTGCCGCCCGCAAGGTCCGGGCCGCAATCTGGATTCTCCTCGCGGCACTCGTCGGCTGGTCGAGTTCCTGGACTTCGAGTGTGAATCCTGCCTCGCCGCTGAACCGCTGGTGCAGGAACTGAAGAAGGAATACGGCGACAGAATCACGTTCGTTCACCGCTACTTCCCGCTGCCCGGGCACCGGAACTCCGGCACCGCCGCCGTGGAGGCTGCTGCGCAGCAGGGCAAGTACCAGGAAATGGCCAGCAAGCTCTTCGCGACCCAAACCGAATGGGGCGAAAAACAGGTATCTCAGGCAGCGCTGTTCAGGACCTTTGCCCAGGGACTCGGCCTGGACCTGGCCAAATACGATGCCGCAGTCGCTGACCAAGCTATTAAGGACCGCATCAGCCAAGACGTTGCCGATGGAAAAGCCCTCGGAGTGACCGGCACACCCACGTTCTTCCTTGACGGCAAGAAGCTCACCCTTAACACCGAGGAGCAGTTCCGGCAGCTGCTCGACGACGCCGCACGTTAGAACCGTAACCGCCGTCGTCCAGCAGATGCCGGCAACGGACCCTGTGGCCGGGTGCTAAGAATAAGGACAGAATAGGACAGCCTGGCCACTATCGGCGGAACCGCTTACGAGAAGGATGTGCCTCATGCTCAGCCGGCAGGACATTGACAACATCGTCCTCAACGGAGGCGTCGTGGTGGACGTGGCCGGTGAGAAAATCGGCTCGGTGGAACAGATCTTCACCAGCGTGGATTCAGGGGAACCGGTATTCGTCACCGTGCGGACGGGCCTGTTTGGCATGTCCGAATCCTTCGCCCCGCTAGAGGGTGCCACCCTCGAGGAATCCGTGATCAGGGTGGCGTTCGCGAAGGAAACGGTGAAGAACGGTCCGCGCATTGACAGTGACCGCGGCGCCATCACGGAGACGCAGGAACAGGAACTCTACAGCTACTACGGGCTGTACCAGGGCGAATCCGGTGAAGGCGCCACGGAATCAGGTCAGGAGCAGTCTAGCGGGGCAGCCGGGGAAACTGTGCCGGCGGAAACAGGACCAGCGTCAGAGGCCACCGGTGCTGCGAACGCTGAGGGCAGGGCCGACGACGGCGGCGAACCCCACGTGCAGAAGGCGCCTCCGCCCCCGCGGCCGCGCGGGGGACCGCCACCCCCGCCGCCGCACCTGCACAGACACGTGCCCCCGCACCCGCATCCCGGTGCGCCACCGCCGCATCACTGATCCTGGCGACCGGGTCAGGTCACGGGCGGTGGCCTTCCTCGTAAACGTCCGGGACGCCGTCGCGGTCTGTATCGATGGCCTCTTCCGCCTCCACGGCACGGTATTGGCGGTTCCGGGTGACCAGCACGGCCGACGCTAGGAGGGCGGCCAGGAACGACGCAGCGAGGATCCCCACCTTGGCGTGGTCATCATGGACGCTGCCCTGTCCGAAGCTCAGCTCCGCCACGAGGAGCGAAACCGTGAAGCCGATCCCGGCCAGGAGGGACACCCCGAACACATCAATCCACTTCAAGGACTTGTCAAGCGACGCCCGGGTGGCTTTGGTGAGGAGCCAGGTGGTGCCCAGGATCCCGGCCGGTTTGCCCAGCACCAGGGCCACAATGATGCCGATGGCTACGGGGTCCGTCACCGCCGCGATCAGACCGTCCCAGCCGCCCACGGCCACACCGGCGGAGAAGAAGGCAAAGACCGGGACCGCGATGCCCGCCGAAATCGGCCGGAACCTGTGTTCGAAGATCTCGGCGAGGCCGGGACCCGCTGCGGGGCCGCCGCTGGCAGCGGACCGGATGACCGGGACGGCGAACCCCAGCAGCACACCGGCCACGGTGGCATGGATACCGGAGGCATGCACCAGCGCCCAGGTGAGCACGCCCAGCGGAAGGAGGATCACCCACGCCGCAGCGGGTTTTGCTCCGAAGAACCGGCGGTATCTCTGGGCCAGAAAGGTATAGGCCGCCAGCGGAATGAGGGCCAGCAGCAGCGGACCCGCCTGGATGTCGCTGGAATAGAACACCGCGATGATGCTGATGGCCAGCAGGTCATCCACCACAGCCAACGTCAGCAGGAAGATCCGCAGCGCACTGGGCAGGTGGGAACCGATGATCGCCAACACGGCTACGGCGAAAGCGATGTCCGTCGCCGTCGGGATGGCCCAGCCCCGCAGGGTCTCGGGACTGGTGAGGTTGATCAGCGCATAGATAACTGCAGGGACTGCCACACCTCCGGCCGCGGCGGCGATGGGCACCACGGATTTGCTGAATTGGCGCAGGTCGCCGGCCACGAACTCACGTTTGAGTTCCAGCCCCACGAGGAAGAAGAAGATGGCCAGTAGCCCGTCGGCAGCCCAGGTTCCTAGGCTCAGTTCCAGATGCCACGGCTCGTAGCCGAGGCGGAAGTCGCGCAACGCAAAGTAGCTGCCGGAAAGCGGCGAATTTGCCCAGATCAGGGCAATGACTGCTGCGGCGACCAGCAGGATGCCGCCGACGGTTTCCTTCCGCAGGATGGCGCCGATGCGCAGCACTTCGCCGTAGCTTCCCCGCCCCAAGACGGAGGAACGCGGAGGAACAGAGGGATTATTACCCATGAAGGTGTCCTAAACAGTGGGTCGACAAAGAACATGCCGACCAGACTTCCCGGCTCACCTCCAGCCAGTCTACCCGCCGGCATTCTCGTTCCGGGCTGTCTCCTGGTGCGTAGTGGGGCTGCAGAAATTGAGTACTGGTTACTCGTGCATCGCGCCGGCCTATTCGATTTACTTAAGCTGCCGGCGGGCTTTCAGGGTTGGTAGCCACTGGGGGTCACCGCCGGCGCCATTGCCGCTTTACCTTAAACGATCAGAGCGCCGGCCTTTCGCGACGTGGCCGGGAACGGAGGGGGTCACATGCGAGTCAGACTTTCAACCGGAGACGCCGTAGATCCCATGGATTGCCCCCACCAGTTTGTTGGCCGTTGCGATGCGTGCTCGGCTGCGCCGGGGCCTGCACACTCTGCCGAACCGCGGGCCGCGATCCAGACTTGGAACGCGGAAGGGCGCCGCTCCCTCATGGAGCGGCGCCCTTCCTGCTGATCCGGAATCAGTCTTTCTTGAAAGCGTCTTTGACCTTCTCGCCGGCCTGCTTCAGGTCCGACTTGGCTTGGTCAGTCTTACCCTCCGCCTGAAGGCTCTCATCACCGGTGGCTTTCCCGGCGGCTTCCTTGCCTTTGCCGCCCATCTTCTCTGCGGCGTTTTCGATCTTGTCATCCAAACCCATGGTGTACTCCCTACGGTCTGTTGCTGCTGCCGGCTGTCTGCCGGCAGGTCACTTTTTCATCCTAACCACAGCGGCGCCGGGAGCGCCACGGTTTTGAAGGTGAGGCAACGGGGTGTTGGCACCGTCGGGTCAGCTGCCCAGAGCAGGGGTCGCCGGCACCTCCGGGCGCTTCTCGGCCCGCTCGTTGGGAACGGTGAGCATGATCGCGATGATGGCCACCACCACCATCAGCAGGTTGAACAGGATGCCCACGGCCCCGCCGAACCGCAGGGCCACGTTCGTCTGGTTTCCGATGAACAGTCCCCACGACTGGATGGTGGCTGGGTCCATGGCCTGGGCCGCGACGTACAGTGCTGCTGAGATCGCCACGCCGATAGCATTGCCCAGCGACGAGGCCATCTTGTAGATGCCCGCGGCTGCCCCGGCCTCGTCGTCGGGAACGTTGGACAGCGCTGCGTCCGTTGACGGCGTCGCGTAGAAGCCCAGGCCGATGCCGAACAGGGTGAAGCCGATGACGGCCAGCACAATGTACGTCCCGATCAGCGTGAACGTCATGGAGGTCAGAAGTATCCCGACGCCGGCGATCGCGCTGCCCCAGATCATGGGCCGCTTGGGTCCAAAACGCTGGAGCAGTTTTTCACCCACGCGGATGGTGGCCAGGATTGCCACCAGGTAGCCCAGGGTCAGCAGGCCCGACTGCAGGGACGTCATCCCCGCGGCCACCTGGACCAGGCCCAGGGACACGATCAGGGTGCCGGCTGCACCGTTAAGCAGGAAGTTGGACAGGGTGGCGCCGGCGAACGTGGCATTCCCGAACAGCTTCAGGTTCAGGACCGGGTTGGCCCGGCTCGTTTCAATTCCAAAGAACACCAGCGTGGCCACCACGGCCAGCGCTATCAGTCCGATGCCGGTCAGGCTGAGCCAGCCGATCCGGGGGCCTGGGAGATGTACACGTTCAGTGCCACCAGCGCGATGACGAGGGTGATCATGCCGCCCCAGTCGAACCTGCCGC
Organism: Arthrobacter sp. BF1; assembly: GCF_056680215.1. NCBI lineage: Bacteria > Bacillati > Actinomycetota > Actinomycetes > Micrococcales > Micrococcaceae > Arthrobacter > Arthrobacter sp. BF1. The sequence goes on along the minus strand of NZ_CM155271.1, from coordinate 3,261,531 downwards.
CCGCCTTCGCCGCGGACTTGGACTCCGGGGTGCCGCGCAGCAGGAAGAGCGCCACCACGGACAGCACGATCGAGATCCAGAAGATGGAGCGCCAGCCCAGGAACGACGTCGCCATCAGCCCGCCGAACAGGGCACAGAACCCGGACCCGCCCCACGACCCGATGGACCAGAAGGACAGCGCCCGCTGGCGGTCCTTCCCCTCGTAGCAGAACTTCACCAGCGCCATGGTGGAGGGCATGATGCACGCCGCGGACAGCCCCTGGACCACGCGGCCGCCGAGCAGCGCGGCAGCCGTCAGGCCGCCGGCGTTCTCCGGGGTCAGGGCGATCAGGAGCGAGCCGAGGATGCTCAGGTAGATGCCGATGTACATGATCTTCACGCGGCCCAGCCGGTCCGCGAGGCCGCCGGCCACCACAATGAAAATGCCGGAGAACAGGGACGTGATGGACACGGCCAGGTTCCCCAGGGTCCGTTCGATCCCCAGCGACCCCTGGATGCCGGGGATGACGTTCAGCAGGGTCTGCGCGAACAGCCAGAAGTTGATGACGGCCAGGACGATGCCGATCAGCCATGCATCGTTCGGCTTCCACTGGGTTTGGGTTTTTGCTGAGGACTGGGCAGTGCTCATGGCTTACGCATCCTTGGCTAAATAGGACATTGCGGCAACAACCTGGGCCTGCACGCCCAGGGAGAGCGTCGGATCCAGCACCGGCGCGAAGAAGGGGGAGTGGTTCCCCGGGATGTCCTGGGAAACAGTCCCGCGTTCGACGGCGGCCCGGTACTTTTCCGGGTCGTGGCCGCCCAGGAGCCAGAACGTGTAGGGGACGCCGAAGGCGTCGGGGATGCGGCTGAAGTCCTCCGACGCTGTCTGCGGCGTGGCCTGGAGCACGGCGCCCGAGTCGAAGTGCCGGGTGAAGGCTGCCGTGACCTTGTCCGTCACGCCGGCGTCGTTGCTGGTGAGCGGGAACTGGTCGTAGTACTCGAATTCCGGGTCCCGGGGCGACCCTGCGGTGACGCACTCGCCCCGGACGATCCGCTCGATCGCGGCGAGCACAGCGGAGCGGACCTGGTTGTCATAGGTGCGGATGTTCAGCAGCAGGGTGGCGCGGTCCGGGATGATGTTCGATTTGGTGCCCGCGTTCAGCGCCCCGACGGTGACCACCGCGAAATCGCCCGGTTTGGTCTCACGCGAGACGACGGTCTGCAGCCGGAGCACGATTGAGGACGCCAGCACCACCGGGTCCACCGACATGTGCGGCATGGACCCGTGCGCCCCTTTGCCGTGCACCGTGATCTTCAGCGAGTCCCCGGCGGACAGGACCGGACCGGCCGTGGTGGCCAGCGTCCCCGCCGCGATGGGCATCACGTGCTGGGAGAGCGCGACGTCGGGCCGCGGCACCTTGGTGACCAGGCCGTCGTCGACCATTGCCTTCGACCCCGCGCCGATCTCCTCGGCCGGCTGGAACAGTGCGATGTAGGTTCCGGACCACGCCTCCCGGCCGTCCGCCATCAGCTTGGCGGCGCCGAGCAGGGTGCTGACGTGCACGTCGTGCCCGCAGGCGTGCATCACGCCCTCCACCTCCGAGGAGTAGGGAAGCCCCGTGGCCTCGGTGACGGGGAGCGCGTCCATGTCCGCGCGCGCCAGGACCGTGGGGCCCTCGCCATTGGTGAGGACGCCAACGACGCCGGCGCCTCCCAGGTGCGTGACCTCGCAGCCGAAGGAGGTGAGTTTCTCGGCGACAAGTGCGGAAGTCTGCTGTTCCTGGAGGCTCAGCTCCGGATGTCGATGGAGGTGGGTGTAAAGGTCCCGGACCCAGCCGAGCTCCGAATCCAGTCCTGCCAACACTGCGTCGTTGCGGCTCATGCGAGTCTCTCTGAGGAGTCGGGGCGCCTGGCCAGCCAGACGCAACTGGCGTATTCAGCCTAAACCCGGATGGATCCGGATGTGACTAGTTCTGAACAGCGTTCTCTCAGGGGCCAGACCGGCCCTCGACACTGACGTTCGTCATAGCCGCCGTTTTCTTCAATTCCCGCAGTATTTCAAGCTGCTCACGATTAATGCTGATGAGAAGTTCGATCTCTTCCTTTGCCCTGATGTTGGTGTCGAAGTCGTGCTGGGCCATGGCCGCGGCGATGGCGTCCTGTCGCTTGGCGGCGATGAGCAGAATGGCACCTTGGAGTCCTGCCAACATGGAGAGCAGCAGGTTCAGGAGGATGTAAGGGTATGGGTCCCACGCATGGGTGGCCAGCGCCCAAGTATTGATGGCGGCCCAGATGAGCATGAAGCCGATGAAACTTCCCACGAAGGGCCAGCTTCCCATCCCGTTCCGCATGATGTCGGCGGCACGTTGACCTTTGGTCAGGGAAGCTTTGTGTTTCTCGTGCCAGGTGTTCCGTTGATCGGTCATTCCTCAGACTAAGCCCGCGCCGGGGCACGGCGCCCAGTGCTGCTTTCACGGGGCGGCGGGTCTCCTGCGAGGCCAGTAAGATGTGCCGGTGACGAGAAACGGCGGGGGACCCAGGCTGACCAGGCAGGAGTGGGTCAAATACGGTGCACTCTTTGTGCTGGCAGTGGTTGCTTTTGGCGTGGCGGCTCTTGCCCTGACGAATCCCCAGGGCCTGGGTGGAACCGCCAGCCCTGTGCCGGCCAGACCTGTGGCGGCGCCGACTTCTACTGCGTCTCCGGCTGCCGCGCTCACGGCCGCGCCAACGCCCGCGGCTAGTGCTTCCGGGACTGCCACTGCGGCCGCCGCCCGGCTGGCGATCGAGCTTCCCGCGAAGCCCGTCCTCCTGATTCTCGGCGACTCGTACACCGCCGGGGTGGGTGCAGCCCGGGAGGACCAGGGGTGGGCGTACGATGTGGCCCGCTCGCTCGGGTACCCCACCAACATCGACGGTGCGGGCGGAACCGGGTTCGCGGGGGGCGGAGGGCCGCAGGACAGCCAAGGACGGGAATACGAAGTCCGGCTGCGCGAAATCTCGCAGGACCGGCGCTTCGTCCCCAACGTCCTTATTCTCCAGGGCGGCCAGAACGACTCCCTGCTGAACAACCCCGACGAACTCAAGACCGCCACGGCGCAGACCATCGAAGCGGCCCGCAGGTTCTGGCCCGGCGTCCAGGTGGTTGTTCTGGGACCCTCCGCCCCGCAGCCCCTCGCAGAGGAACTGCGTGCCGCGAACACAGCCGTCCGTGCCGGTGCCGAGGCTGCGAAGGCCCCGTTCATCGACGCCTATGAGGCCGGCTGGTTCACGGCCGCCAACAGCCCGGGATTCACTGCTGACGGAGCGCACCCGAACACCGCCGGCCACGCCTATCTTGCGGAGAAGTTCCTGGAGGCCTGGGCGGCTCTGACGAAATGAGCCGCACAGACGAAATGAGCCGCACAGTCCGGAAAGACTGTACGGCTCAATTGTCCTGAGTGAGAGCGGCTATGCGACGTCCACCATGCTCACCTGGCCTGTCAGTTCCCGCCAGAGATCGTGCTCGGAGGACATGCTGCCGGGGCACGCCAGGGCCAGTTCCATCAGTCCGTTGCCGCCGGTTGCGCGCACGGCCATCCGGTACACAACATCGGCATCCTTGCTGTTCTTGAAGCGGAGCTCGGCTTCCTGGAGTTCGATGTCCTTGCTGCCGTCGCGCAGCTTGACGTAGGTGGAGGCGGCGTCGTCGATGACCTCAACGGTTGTGCCCACGGACTTCCGCACGCCCTCAATCTCGGATGCCATGACCTGCGCCGTGGCGGACTCATCGCCGATTCCGCCGGTGGGGTTCATGGTGGCCTGGTACGTGGTGAACGTGCACTGCAGGCTGGCGTTCCGGTAGTTCACCATGCCCTCCTTGACCTGTTCCTTGGTCCAGCCCTGGGGCTCCCGGACGGACCACACCGGCGCGCTGCTGAAATCGGAGTCGTCAAAAAGATACACGGCGTCGCCCTCTGACGCGCCCCCGGTGGCGCCTGCGTCCGCCAACTCCCCGGAGCCGGCAGACTCTTCCGGTGCCGCAGACTCGCTGGCTTTGAGGTCGGGGACCGCGGCCGGCCGGTTGCTGCCCGACAGGCCGTTGAACGCCATCACGCCGGCCACCACGATCACGGCAACCACGCCGACGCCGCCGGCAACCCAGCCCCATACGGGCACGCCCTTCTTCGGCGGGGCCTGCATGAAGGTGCTGCCCGGGTTGTGCTGATCGACCGGCTGTGGCTGCTGGTGGTGCGGCTCGTTGTTCGGCTGCTGCGGCCATCCGGGCTGCTGGTTGTTGCTCACTTGGTCCCCCAATATTCGACGCGAGAAGTGCAGCTACCATCATGCCGTTTTGTCGGGGCGGGCCGCGATGGGGAGCGGTGCCCATCGCGGCCCGCACGGGCACAGCGGTGCGCTCGAAAAGTGGACGGTCGCACCCGGGGGAGCGCCGCCGTCGGGCGTCCCGCACCTGTCCAGCCTCCCTGAAACCCGGGGGCCCCGTGGGTAGAATCGAGGCCAGAAGAACGCAACGTGCATCCGGAGGTACGGAGTAAAAATGTCAGAATGGCTCGAAGTCGGCGCGGATACATACGTGCTGGTCACCGAAGGTTCGCTGCTGAATACAGGCCTGGTGGTTGGCTCGGAGCGTGCCATGGTGGTGGACACCGGATGCGGGCCGCGGCAGGGGCGCGAGATCCTGGCTGCGGTGCGCGAGAAGACGGACCTGCCCGTCGTCGTCGTTAATACCCACGCGCATTACGATCATTTCTTCGGCAACGCCGTGTTCGCTTCCGACGGCGTCACCGAGTTCTGGGCGCACGAAAACTGTGCGCGTGAGATCGACAGCCACGGGGACCTGCAGCGCCGCTTTGTGGGAACGCTCGAGCCGGAGATGTCCACCGGTGAAGGCGAGAACGTGGAGCTGGTGGTGCCCAACGCCATCGTCAGGGACCAGCCCGTGCTGGTGGACCTCGGCGGGCTCAGCGTCACCCTCTTCCACCTGGGCCGCGGCCATACCGACGGCGACCTCCTGGTGGGCACGCCCACCACCCTGTTCGCGGGCGACCTCGTGGAGCAGGGCGCGCACCCCTCGTTTGAGGACTCCTACCCGGAGGAATGGGCCGACTCCCTGCGGCACATCTCCGCCCTGCGCCACCGTTACGAATTCCTCATCCCCGGCCACGGCGAACCCTGCACCGACCAGTTCGTCAAGACCATGGCCAACACCATGACCACCGCCGTGCGCCAGGCCCAGCTTTCCATCCGCGAAGCCCCCTCGGACGCCACCAAGGCCATCCCCGTACTGCCCTACGGCCCGGAACAGTCGCGCTGGTTCATTAAGCGGCTGCAGGAAACGCGTCCGCTGCACTGAGGTTTCGTTACACTCCGCGCGTTGCTAACCGGGAAGGCTGATAGTGGATCCCGCGAGGGAGAGTATCGTGGCCGGCTACGCCCGGGCCCAGCGCAACCTCGAGGCCTGGCTGGAGGGCGCGGCAGCGCTGGCGCCTGAGGCTGCTCACTTGACGGTCAGTGTCCCGTGCATGTTCGGATGATACGTGCAATGGAAGGCATAGGTCCCCGGCTGTGACGGGGCCGTAAAGGTGGCCGTGCCCCCGAGGGCTTTGACCACCGCATCAAACGCCTGGCCCTGGTCCGCGGTCACGGTATGGTCCGCGCTGTCCCGGTTTGTCACCGTTACCGTAGCGCCGGGGGAGACTGTGATCGGATCCCCGTAAGCGAAGTTCTTGATGGTGATGGCCGGTGCTGCCGAACCCGTCGTTCCCTGGGCCGCCGAGGCCGTTGCCTCCGACGTCGGGGCCGGCGAACCGCCGTCGGGGGCGCACCCGGCCAGTCCGGCCAGTCCGGCCACCAGGGCTGCCGATAGCAACAAGGTCCTTATCTTCCCGGTGTTCATGGCGTCGTCCTCGGTCCCGGAGTGAGTGCGTTGGATCAGGTTCCCCTCCATGCCATTTTGCTCCCGGCCGCTGCGAAATGACACCCGCAACCGGTGGCAACGGGCCTCCCGCCCGAGCCGGGAAAGCCAGCCCTGTTATGGCGTTCCACCGGATTAAGGCGTTCCACCGGAGCGGGGGTCCAGGCGGCCCTGGGACGTCCGGCGGAGACGCGTGATCAGCGCGTGGATGAGCAAGGCCATGAACACCGCCGTGCAAAGCAGGGCACCGATTTCAAGGGTCGCGCTGATGCCGCGCCCCGTGGGGTGGAGATCCGGCGCCATGTTGGCCGCAAGCACCGCGCCGGAGACGGCGGTGCCAAAGGAGCTTCCCACCGTCCGCAGGACCTGGTTAAAGCTCACGGAACTGCCCAGTTCATCGCTGGCCACGCTGCGGGCGATCAGCGCCGGCATGGCGGCATAGGCGGCTCCCATGCCGAGGCCCAGGGCCAGCATCCCGGCGAGGATCTCCCACAGTTGGGTGTGCGCAAACCAGAGCAGCGCCCCGGCCGCCGCGATGATTCCGGCACCGATCGGGAGCAGCGTGGTCAGCCGCACCCGGTGCGAGAGCCGGCGAACCAGGCGGTTTGCGCTGAAGCTTCCCACCGACAGCGGGAACATCACGAAGCCGGCCCAGAATACGGGCAGGGCGATCCCGTAGCCGGTGGACGCGGGAGCCTGGGCGATGAGGCTGGAAATGGAGAGGCCGATGTACATTGCTGCGCCCAGCCCGATCGCGGTGCTGTTGGCCAGCAGCACTTCCCCGTTCCGGAGGACGCGGAGGTTGATCAGCGGGTTACGGCTGCGAAGTTCAGCCCGCACCCAGGCCGCTAGGAGTGCGGCGGCCACGATGAAGGCGCCGATGGTCAGCGGGGATGCCCAGCCCCAGTTGGGCCCTTCGCTGATGCCCAGGAGCAGGACACCCAGGCCGAGGCCCAGCAGGCCAGCACCGGTGTAATCGAACGGCACCCGAGGAGCGTTTTCATCAGGTCCGGCCGGCACTACGCGGAGGACGACGATGATGGCCGTGACCACAAACAGGGCGGCAAACCAGAACGCGAACCGGAAGTCGAAGGTTCCGGCAATGATTCCTGTCAGCGGGTAGCCGATTCCCAGGCCCGTTGCGACGGTCACTGACAGGCTGGAAATGGCGAACCGCACTTTGTCGGTGCCGACGTAGCGGCGGGCGAGGGCGATGGTCACCGGGACGATCCCATACGTCAGGCCTTGGAGGGCCCGGCCGATCAGGAAGACCGTGAAGTTGGGCGCCAGCGCGGCGATGACTGACCCGAGCAGGATGATCAGCAGCGCCCACAGCAGCAGCTTCTTCTTGTGCGGCCCGTCGCTGAGCCGGCCCATCACGGGAGTGGCCACCGCGCCCACCAGAAGGTTGATGGTCAGCATCCACTGCGCCGTGCCCACCGACACGTCCATTTCGCGGGAGATGGTGGGCACCAGCAGCATGCCCAGCGAGCTCACAATGGCGGTGGACAGGGCGGCGTAGACCAGCGCCGGGATCAGGGCCGAACGCGTTTCATTCATGGGAGGGCTCCGCTCCAAGCTTCCGGAGAGCGGGAATGGCCGCCGCCAGCAATTTCCGCTCGTCCGGACTCAGCCGCTCCGTCACGGCCCGGCCGAGCCAGCCCTGGCCAGCCGAGGATTCCCCGGCCAGCTTCTGCCGCCCCGCCTCGGTGATCTCAATCCAGGCCCGGCGCCTGTCCTCGGCGTCGGGTACGCGCTCCACGAACCCCAGCCCTTCCAGCTCGCGCACGGCCAGCGAAATGGCCTGGGGACTGACCCGGACCACAACGGCGAGTTCCGTCGTCGTCGCACTCCCGCGCTCCGCTAGATGGCGAAGCACGCCGATTTTGCCCGGCGAGATGGTGCGCTCGGCGTTGAGTTGCCGAAGAAGCGGGTGCAGGGCTTCGAAGAGGGAATGCGTGAGCGCTTGGTCAATCGCTGGGTCGCCGGTCATCCCTCAATTATACAAGCAGATTGATCAAGTTGCTTGACGACTTTCGGTGAGCTTTCTTACTCCGGGATGTTGTCAAACCTTTGAAACACCCGCCAGAGGTGGCCGCTAGCGGGGGCGGTGACGGTGTCAGTCTGCGTGAATCCGTACCGTACCGGCTCGAGCTGCCGGCCGATGTCCGTGCTGCCGTCCAGGATGACAATCTGGAAGTAGTTGTCCTCCAATGCATGCTGGTAGGCCGCCAGTCCCTGGAGCAACTCATGGCCCATTTCGTCGGGGTCGTCATAGACGAACGAGCCCTCATAGGTCGCCGTCCACTGCCAGGGGTCGGTCTTGTCCGCCAGGGAGTAGGTCAGCGGTTCCGGGACCTCAGCCAGCGCTCGAATCCACGGCATGGAGTCCACGGCGAACTCGACGGTCTTGTGCAGGGGTGTGGTGTCGGCCCAGACGCTGAACAGCTTCTCGGACTGGATCAGCCCGGACATTAATGCGCCGTAGCAAATCCCCACGATGAGCAGGATGGAGGCACGCCTCGCGGCCCGCACCATGCCCGAGAGCATGGCCCCGGCCAGCGGCGCACCGAAGATCATGCCGAGCACCAGGTGCTTGTGCAGGGACACGGCCTCACCCATCAAGATCTGGTAAGTGGGGGCCATCACCGTACCCGCCAGCAGCACTACCGCGAGGATCGGCTGGCGGCGCAAGAGGTAAATCCCGCCAGCGATCATGAGGGCAAAGGTGATCCCGGCCCAGCCGGCGACCTGGCTGAGCAGGGTCCAGACGGGTGTCGCATTCACCATCCCGGCCCGGTCGGTCGTGGTCATCTGGAGGCCGACCAGCAACTCCGATGCCCAGGTCAGCACGGAGCCAATCAGGAGCACCAGTGTGGTGAGGCCGGCGACAATCCCGCGGGCCACAGCCCGCCCGCGGGTTGAGCGCACCGCCCACCCCACCACCAAGGTCAGCAGCAAGACGACCGGCACATCGATGGCAGAGGAGTACTTCAGCATCACCGCAAGGGAGCACAAGGCGCCGATCGCCACGCCCCACAGAACCGAGCGGTTGCCCTTGCTCGACCAGATGCTCACCGCCACCGCCCAGGCGATGAGGGTGAAGCTGGGGGCGTCGAAGGTAGCGAAGTTGGACAGGAAGATGACCGGCGCGGACACGGCGAAGATGAACGCGGAGAAGATCCCCGCCATGCGCGGCCGGGGATGGTGTTCGAAGAGAACGTTTGCGGCCCAGTAGACTGCCACCGTTGCGCTGAGCATGCAGGCCGTGGAGAACAGCCGCACGAGGGTCAGCCCGCCGAGTTCGTCCAGCAACGCCGCCAGCACCGGGTAGAGCATCGGCGCGCCTGAGAAGAACGTCTCGGGGTTGCTGTACACCTCCATGTTTGGGTCAGCCCAGGAGTCCATGAGCCAGCCACCGGTGTAGATGTACAGCGCCTCGTCCTGGAAGGCCGTGTTGCTCAGGCGCAGCGCTGAGACGGCCTGCACGAGGAGGATCAGGGTGATCGGGATGTGCCGGAGGTAGCGGTCTGCCCCGGACCGTTTGGCGGGCGGTAGGAAGGATTCAGCCGCCGCCCGCCACACGGGCCGGGTGTCGATGCTCGTCACAGTGTCTTCTCCAATGTCGTCGGGGCGGCCGCAGCGGCGGCTGCGGTGGAACGCCCCCAGCCCATCGCGAGCGCCGCCACCGGGATAAATACGTAGGTTGAAAGCGCGAAGAGGGCTATCGTGGCCCAGAACTGGTGGATTCCAAATCGGTATGCCCCCAGCCCCAGGCCCAGCAGGGTCAGCGCCTGGGTGATCAGGATGTAGGGCCCCATGAAGGAGCGCACGCGCTGGCCGATGGGCACTCGCTTGGATTTGCTGCCGGTTGGTATCCACTCCGAAACCAGACCCCGAAACAAGTCGGCGATGCAGAAGAAATGGGCGAAGCCGTAGATGGTCTGCACCCGCAATACGTCCAGCCGCCAGCGGCCCAAGGACACCGCCGGAAGCACGATTAGCCAGAGAGCCACCGCCCCCAGCAGGGGTAGTGAGTTCACCGGGCTGACATTCTGGGGAAACAGGAACGCCATGACCATCAAAGGAACAGGTGCGAGCAGAGCGAGCACCGCGGTGCTCATGTAGTACACGAAGCCCGACCAGTAGCTCATCCGCTGCCGCAGGGTCAACGAGTGGGTGTCGTGGAAGGAATTCGATGCCACGAGCGACATCGAGCCCTCGCACCACCGGTACTGCTGGGCAATAAAGGAGTCGATGTCCGTAGGAGACTGCCCGCGGGAGACCAGCGTTGGCACGTACTTGAGTTGATATCCCTTCTCCTGCATGTGTAGGCCGGTATAGAGGTCCTCGCTGTGGCCGATGAGCGGGAAGCCACCGATCGCGTCCAGCGCCTCGCGGCGGTAGACGGCCGATGTTCCGACGCAGATTGCTGCGCCCACCGCATCGCGCGAGGGCTGGATGAACCGGTAGAACATTTCCTGGGTTGCACCGGCGCACCGCTCCAGCCAGGACATTGTCCGGTCTGTGTAGAAGTGCTGCGGGCTTTGAACGATGCCGACCGCGGGGTCGTCCATGTAGGGCACGAGCTCGTGGAGGAAGTCCGGCCGCGGCACAAAGTCCGCGTCGAAGATCACCACGTGGTCGGATGACGTGCGCTGGTAGGCGTACTGGAGATTCCCGGCCTTTTTGTAGGCGCTGCCCGGGCGGGCCAGGTACTCGAAGCCGTTGAGGTCGGCGAGATCGCGGACCTCTTCCCGACCGGCGTCATCGAGCATATGAATTCTGAGGTCACCCGCCCACACCAGATTCCGGACATGGTGGGCCGTGTTGGCCAGCACATCCAGGTCCTCCCCGCAGGTCGGGATGAACACATCGACGCTTGGCAGCTGGGTGGGGTTCCACAGCTCGACGGTGGCCGCGTGGTCGGTCACTGTGACGATCCTGCGAAAAGTGGAAGTCCTCAGGCTCAGGACCTGTTCGACGACGAAGAGGACAAGGGGCAGCAGGAAGATCAAGGTCCAATACGACTGCATGGCCAGGCCGACGAAGCTGAACGCCACCCCGGCCATCGCGAGGGCGGCGACCCAGAACACCCAGCGGTGTTGCGGTGTACGAAGGTAGGAGTACTTCTCCTCATCGTCGGGCGGCATCAGCCACCCGAAGGTTGTCGGGCTCGGGAAGGTGGTGGTGCCGGGCATTTTCATGTGCGGTCTCCTGCACCGCACGCGATGCGGTCCTTGTTGGTGTCCAGGTTGAGGGGGTCGGCTTCCCCGAGCGCCAGGCCATCGGGAAAGAGTGTGCGCACTTCGGTGCAGGTCCAAAGACGTGTCAGCTTTTGCGGGGCAACGTGACCGGCGTGTGCGGTCTGCGAGGGTGGGACCAGCGGCAGGCACTGGCCCTCCTTGCCGTATTGGGGGACACAACCCTTATTGCCGACGGCAGGCTTATCCCGGGTAGCCTCAACGGCTTCACGGGGTATGCCGTCGCCCAGGACAATGTCCTTGGCGACGGGTCGATTTTCGCGGGAGGCGGCCTCCAAGAGACTGGTCTGTCGCTGGCTGGCCGGGTCGAGTTCGGGCGCGGCGGGGGCGCCGGCCGTCCTAACTGACTCATTGACCGGCGTCATCACCTGAGCGGAAGCCGCCACGCCCCCGATGCCGAGCACGAGGACTACCCCGAGCAGCAGGGTCACGGGTTTCTTGTTCACTTGATCATCACCCACTTGGCAATTGACGGGACGTCGTTGGAATCCGTCACGAAGAGCATGTACGGACCCGGGGGAAGGATGTTTCTTGCGTCGGGAATGGCGAGATTGAGATTCCCGCCGCTTACGGTGAAGGGCACGTCGACCAGCCGGGCGTTGGGGTCGCTTTGGTGGGTCACTGACATGGGGGCGATGAGGCTGACCTTCTTGGCGGCGGCCCCGGCGGCGAACGTGGCCGGGACGCTGACCGTGCTGCCGTAGGCCATGTCGGCGGGTGCGGCACCCACTGTGGGCCGGGCGCCTTTGAAGAAGTACCCGGGCTCGTAGATCGAGATCCTCAGCTCGAAGGAGTTGTCGGCCGGGTTGCCGCCCAGCGCCACCACCCGCCCGTCCGGCAGGAGCACGGCGCTGGAGTGGTAGCCGCGGCCGATCGGGTCAGCTGCGACGGGGACCCATTTTTGTGTCGCCGGGTCGAAGATCTCCGAGCCGATGACGTCCTGGGTGCGCACCCCTGCGCCGCCTCCGGTACTGAGCACCGTGCGATCGGGCAGGATCACGGAGTTGACATACATCTTGGCCGTGGGCAGGTCGCCCGCCGGCCGGTAGCCAGGGCTAAGCTCCTTGAGGTCGATGACGTCGGTGAGCTTACTGGGGGCCGCGTTGAACTCCGTGTACCCGCCCCCGGTCACCATCACGCGCTGGTCCTGGGCAGGGGGCAGGAGCACGGATGCTCCCTGGTCGCGCAGGTCCTTGTCGCGAAGGCCGGGCACGTCCTGGATCATGCCGGAGACGATGTCGTAGAAGCTCGCCCCCGACCCCGTCAGGCCGGCATTGAAGGTGTGGACACCGGAGTAGAACAGGCGTCCGTCGGCAAGGAGGTGCATGCCGGGGTAGGTGCCCCAGCATTGCCCCGCCTGCTTGACCTCGGTCGGGGCCAGCCAGCGGTTCTCGGCTGCGCGGAACAGCTCAGTGGCATCCGACCCGGTCCCGTCCGTGTCGTACCCGCCCGTGGCGTAGACGTCGCCGCTTCCCAGCTTCGTCAGCGTTGGGTACCAGTGGCCGTCGCTGCTGTCGTTGACACGGGTGAACGCTTCGGTGGCGGGGTCGAAGATGAAGCTGTCCTTCAGCCCGGTGAAGGCCTGGGTCTCGGTTGCGAAGTCCTTTGTCCCGCCCATGATCAGCACCCTGCCGTCCGCCAGCGTGACATGTCCCGCGCAGAAGAAGTCAGCGGGCACCGGAAGGGTCTTGAAGGTGCGGGTGTTGGGGTCCCAGAGGTCGGCGGTGAACCGCTTGGTCGAGTACAGGAAGCCGTTGTTGCCGTCGCCCGCAATCATCAGGACTTTGCCGTTGTGTAGCAGGGTCGAGTGCAGGTTCCGGTTGGGCATCTCGTAGTTCTGGACCGTCCAGCGGCCCTCGGTGATGTTGACCGGATCGTTATCGGGCCGTGGCTGCGGGGCGGCCACCTTGGCGATGGCGTAGTTGTCCGTGAGCAGGGTGCCGTTGGTGCTGATGGTGAGGCCGAAGCTGAGGCGTGCGGTGCCCTCAGGGATGAGCGGAGTGCGTGCGATCGCCTTGCCCCACGTCTCCCGGGCCGCAACGAACACCAACTCGCGCCAGTACTCCCAGCCGGACGCCGTTTGACGGTACACGCTCATGCTGACCGGGGTGGTCGACTTATAGTCGATCGACAGGTCGTACGCCTCGCCCACTGCCACGTCCGGCGCGCACCCTGCGCGCTCGGCCGAGACCAGTTTGCGGTCGCCGCTGACCCGGTTGGAGATGGTGATGCTCCAGGACCGGCCCGAACCCGATGGGGTGTCGGTGGAGAAGCCTTGGGCCAGTGTGTGGTCGCCCCAGCCTGCGGGCGAAAAGCAGTCCGGCGTATCCAAGCCCGCCTCCAGGGTGCCGTTGGCCACTCCGGCGGTGCTTGCGGGGGGCGGCGGGGGCTCGATGGGTGGCGGCGTAGAGTTCGCCGGAGCGTACGCAAACTTGGCGACCGCGCCCCCTCCGGCCTCGAAGAACTCCACCACGATGTCGTGCGCGCCTGCGGTCAGCGTGCGCGTGACGGTGTAGGCGGTCGGGCTCTGGTCCTTCCAGCCGTCGATGACGACCTGGCCGTCGACCTTCAACCGCACCCCGTCGTCGCCGATCAGGTCGAACTTGTACGAGCCGGCAGTTAGGGTCGGCTTTGCCGACCAGCGCGCTGAGAAGTTGTCCGCGTTGACGCCGGGAGCCGGCGCCCCATAGGTGTCCAGCTGTACGGACGTCTCGGTCCGGGTGAGCACTGGGGTGCCCATGAGCTTCTTGTTGTTCCAGTATTGCGCCGTGTATCCCCCTGTGGGAGCTGGGGGCTCGGTGGGCGGGGGCGTCGGCGTGGTGCCGGTCTGCGTCGCGGCGAAGTCATCCATCACCACCGTGCCGTTGCCGGGCAGGGTGACGCCCCAGGCGATGGCATCGGTGCCCGCAGGCACCATCGGGGTACGGGCTGAGGCCACGGTGTAGGCCGCTGCGGCGGGCAGGAACGCCGCCTCGGTCCAGTAGGTCCAGCCGGCCGAAGTTCGGCGCATCACCGACAGGTTGACCCCGCGCGTTGCGGTGTACCAGACGGAGAGATCGTAGGTTTGGCCAGCGGTCACTGCCTGCGCACAGGCCTCGTTCTCCTCGGTCATGAACTTGCGGTCACCAGAAACGTGGTTGGCGATGGACAGCTGTGCGGCCCGACCGGTGCCGTCCCGCCCGGGGACAGGGGCCAGGGAAACCGTGTTGTCACCCCAGCCACCGACCTTGAAGCAGTCGAAGTCATTGCCTGTCCCGGCGGACAGGCTGCCGTTCTTGACGCCCGGAGTTACGGCCTGCGCGGCGTCAGGAGGGACCGCGGATACCAGGCCCGCGCAGAGGGCCATGGACAACACGGCTACAACCCATCGAGGCCATCTGGTCATGCTGGTTCCAGTTCTGTAGGGACCAGCACGGGATCGCTGGCCGAGGGGCGGAGCTGGTAGACCACGCGTGAGGTAAAGGCGAAGCGCACAAGAAACGCGACGGCGAGGGCTAATGCCTGGGCGGCCACGCTGGGTACAAGGACAAGCTCCACCAGCAGGGCCACTAGCGGCATACGCACGAGGGTTTCAATGTTGTTGAAGCCGAAGCTGGCCGCGAAACGCTGCCACAACGGCCGGCCCTGCCGCATGTCGCGGAATACCAGCCGCTCCTGCAGGAGGAAGTTGCTCAGAATGGTTAGCTCCGTGGCCACCACTGCCGCCACGAGGTAGTGCATACCAGTGCCGAGCATGACGGACATGATCCCGAGGTTGAGCACGGTGCCAAATGCCCCCACGGCCGCGAACTTGGACATGCGGCCGAACCGCGAGCCGATGCGTCGACGGAAGGTGGCGGCGCTTTCGGCTAGTACTCCTGCCGGGACATCCGCCGTGTCCGTTCCGGCATTGTTGCGTGGCCTAAGGGCGGCCATATGCTTCTACCGGTGGCAGCAGCCAGGACATTATGGAGTCAACGGGGGATGATTGGACCTCGGGCCTGCGACACATGCTGAGTACTGTACGGACGGCCTTACGGCCGAAACCCGAGTAAGCGTTACCCGGATTTTCTGCCTGAAACGGCCGAAGACTACTTGTTTGGTCAACTCTTTACTCACGGTAGGTGAGCAGGTAAGCGGGGAAGTCTTATGGCCCCGCAGCCGAGAAGCCAGTGATCTAGGCCTTGTTGCTGTCTCCTAGGTGGTGCCCTCCCGGAAGGAAGCGATCATCGCCTCAATCTTCTTGTGCTCGTCGGACGCCGAGTAGGCCTGCGCTTCGGCAAGTGTGCTGAAGTCGCTGCTGGCGATGAAGAGAACGGTGCGGTAAGTGACGCCGTTCGTGGCCATCACACCCGTTTCCACCAGGCCCAGCCCGTACATCAGCCGCGGCACCATGGCAGCAGGCGGCGGCCCGGAGCTCATGCTGAGGGACGTGACCACCTGGACGTTGTCCGCCCACTGGTTCTCCACGCGGTCCTCCGGGAACTCCGTCAGGTCCAGCGCCATGGAACGCACCACAAACGCGCCTGATTTCGACAGCGTCACCACCCCCGGCACATCGCCCAGATGAACGGCGGGACGTTCCACGCACGGGCACTCCGCACCCCACGCCACCAGGATGGTCAGGGACGCCATAACCGTTCCGTCGGGGTCCACCACCGACACCGCCCCGGAACCTGGCGGGCCTCCCATGGCGGAGTCCTGCACCGTCCAGTCGGACGGGTGGTCAAAGGTGTACTTCACGTCTTCCGAAGTCCCCGAAAAGCTGGAAAGCGCGACGGCGGTGCTGCCGCCGTCGGGCGTTGAACCGGGAGTTGGGCCGGGAGTCGGGTTTGGGGCCGGCTCCGGGGCCGGAACGGCCGTTGGGTCGGGCATGGACGTTGAACCGGCCGAGGACGGGGTGGGATCGGAAGGGTTCGCCGGCGCCGGAGTTGGCGGCGGTGCGGAAGCCTGGCTGGTGTCCTGCGTCCCCGCCGTGGGCGCAGGCGCGGGAAGCCCGCCGCACGAGGTGAGGGCCAAGACCACGGACAGTGAGGCGGGGAGGAGCAGCAAACGCGACGGATGGTGCCTGTTCAAGCGGACCTCCTCGGATCGCACAAAGCGCTTTCCCTGATAGTACGGGCGCCGGCCTGTTCCGGGAGGAGGGAAAAGGTTGCAATTGCGGGAAGTTTTGGCTCCGGCAAGGTATCCACCGTGCATTCACGGGCTGCAAGGGCGCTTCCGCCGGCGTGGGCCCTTCGGCTCTGTTGGCCCGCAGGCAGCCTGGCAACACTTGGGGCATGGGCACTGTGCATAAGCTCCAACCCAGCCGGTAGGCACCCAGCCATGGACCTTCGGTTGATTGCACGGGTGCTGTACCTGCGATCTGCGTGGCGAAGGCGGGACCAGTGGGATGCGGCACGGATAGCGAAACATCAGGAACGCGCCCTGCAGGAGCTGCGTAGCGCCGCCTATGCAGGCTCGGAGTTTTACCGGCGCCATCACGCGGGTCTGCATGATGCTCCCTTAAGCCGGCTGCCGTCCGTGACGAAGGCGGACCTGATGGAGCACTTCGACGAGGCAGTTACTACTCCGGACCTGAAGCTGGCGGACCTGGAGAACCACCTCCGAACCCTGACCGAGACCGATGGGGATCCGGGTCTGCCGTGGCAGGGCCGGTGGTGGACGGCGGCGACGTCCGGGACCACGGGCCGCCTCGGAACCTTCGCGTGGAACCGCACGGAGTGGGCCATGGTGCTGGCCTCGTATGCCCGTGCGAACGACTGGGCCGGGATCTCCGCCGGGCTGACACGGCCGCTGAAAGTGGCGCTGGTCAGCTCCCGTGTCCCCACGCACCAGTCCGCCGTGGTTGGAGCCTCATTGCGCTCCGGACTCGTTCCCGCCCTCCGGCTCGACGTCACAGCGCCCATGCACCAGACGGTCGACGCGCTGAACTCCTTCCAGCCCAGGGTCCTGGTTGGCTACGCCTCAGCTCTCAAAGCACTCGCCGCCGAGCAGCGCGCCGGGCGGCTGCGCATCTTCCCGCAGGGCGTGATGTCCGCCTCCGAAGTGCTTAGCCCGCACACCGCGTCAGAACTGGCTTCGGCCTGGGACAGCGAGCCCGTCGACGTCTACGCCGCGACGGAAACGGCCGGAATCGCCTCGCCCTGTATTTACCGGAACCGCCACGTTTACGAAGACCTGCTGATCATCGAACCGGTAGACCAGGACGGCAACCCCCTCCGGCCCGGAACAACCGGGGACAAACTCCTGGTCACCGTCCTGTTTTCCAGGACCCTCCCGCTGATCCGCTACGAAATGTCCGACACCGTGCGGCTGGGCGGACGGGGCTGCCCCTGCGGACGCTCCTTCACTGTCATGGAGGACATTGAAGGCAGGATCGAAGATGTCCTCCACCTGCCCGGCAGCGCTGGCAGCGTGAATGTCCACCCGATGGTGTTCCACGAAGTCCTCGATCAGGCCGCCCTCGCAGGATGGCAAGTTGTGCAGGAACCCTCGGGACTGCGGGTGCTTCTTGTGGGCCTGGCACCGGGAAACTCGCTGGACGGAGTCAGCGCCGCCGTGGCCGGCGCCCTCGCGAAGGCAGGCGTTGTGCGGACCGGCGTGGACGTGCAGCTGGCGGACCAGCTGGAACGTACACCTTTGGGCAAAGCCCCGTTGGTGCGCCGTTTGAAGAGTTAACTGCGACAGCCGTCAGCCGCTAAACGGGCGGCGTCCCGAGGGATGGTCATGGGAGCCGAGGCAGCCTCCGAAGCTCAGTAACCTTTGTATGACTTGTCAACAGCTGTGACTTACGGCTAGCGTGACCGGTGATCGCATGGGGGATCACTGCTAACCGACGGAGGCCGCATTGGCTCTGATTGACTATGCCTTGGCGCTCTGCGCGCTTTTGGCCACACTGCTGATTCCTTTTTGTGCGATGTACCAGGTGCTCCGCCTCAAGCGGCGCGCCATACGGGTAACCGCCACGAGGAGTGACCGAAGCTAGCCATGCCCTATGTTGATATCAACCCGCACAAGGGCCGCCCGAAATGGCAGGCCTACGCGGTCCTGACCGTCCTATTGGTGCTCACCGCCTGTGTTGTGGTGGCCGCCCTGACCCGCCACTGACCTCGTCTTCTGCCTCAGCGCCTAGACTGGTTGACTGAACAGTCCGTATAGTGCCGCAGAACCTTGAGCCGAAGTCCTGGGGGACAGACATGCCCGATCCGGCGGATCACAACGCACGTGCCATTGCAGAGGATGCAGGGCAGTCGCAACCGCCCCGACGACGCCGCGACCTCCGCCGCGCCGACGGAGCGCTTTCGGATGCCCAGACAGGAACCATGCCAGCAGTAACTCCCGAGCCTTCCACCACGCCCGACGGCGGCACCCCGGTACCGCGCCGCAGCTCTTGGGCGGAGGCCGCGGCAGCCGCCGACCAGGCCAAACCTGCGGCACACGTACCGGCACCAACCCGCCGGCCGGCCAAGCCGCCGGTCACCGCGCAGCCGCAGGCTCCGCAGCAGCCGGTACAAGAACCGCAGCCCGCGCAGCGCGCCGCGCCGGACTACGTCACCACCGCGGTGGCGGACGACGGCGACACTGCCGCGCCGCCGTCGTCGTACGTTTCTGAGGAAGCACCGGTGGAAACGCCCGCGTTCCGGCGCGTCCGGCCCACCGCCGCGGACGTGATTGCCGAGAGCCCCATGCCTGACTTCATCAGCTCCCCGGGCCTGTTCGTGAAAGAGCAGAAGCCCCGGCCCGTGGGCGGCCTCCGCGGCGCCATCTACGCAATGACCGGCGGGGCCTGGAACTTGGGGCCCAGCGCCAAGCAGCGCGACGAGGACGAACTGGGCCGCCGGATCGCCCGCCAGTTGCAGGGCAGCTACAACACGGCGGTGCTGAGCCTCAAGGGCGGCATCGGCAAGACCTCCACCACGGTGGGTGTGGGCCTGACCCTGGCCGAATTCCGCGGCGACGCGCCCTGCGCCATCGACGCCAACCCGGACTCCGGCGACCTCGTGGAGCGTGCCCTGGGCGAGGGGATCTACCAGCAGGCCAGCCCGCGCACCATCACGGACCTGCTCGCGAACATCGAGTCCGTGGACTCCCTCACCGCCCTGGCCCGGTACATGCACCACGCCGGCCGCCTGCACCTGATTGCGGGGGAGCAGGACCCGGAGGTCTCCGATTCGCTGACGGCCGCCGAGTACCTGCGGATCCGCAAGCTGATCTCCAACTACTACTCCGTGGCTCTGACCGACTGCGGCACCGGCGTGACCCACAACGCGATGAGCGGGATCCTGCAGTCGGCGGACAACCTGGTGATCGCCGCCGGGTACGCCGTTTCTGGCGCGAAACGCGCCCGCAGCACCCTGCACTGGCTGGCCAGCCACGGCTACGAGGACCTGGCCCGGAACGCGATTGTGGTCATCACGGACAAGGACGAGGTCTCCTCCCGCGTGGACAAGGACGCCATCGAGGAACACCTCGCCGGGATCTGCCGCCAGCTCATCGCGGTCCCGCACGACCGCGGCGTGGCCGACGGCGACCTGGTCACCCTGGACGTGCTGAAGCCGGAGACCCGGCGGGCGTACAAGGAGATCGCCGCGGCCATCGTGGACGGGTACCGGTAGGCCCCGTTCCTTCCCCAACTAAGTAGCACTAAGTGTCGTTTTGAGGGCTCAAAACGACACTTAGCGCTACCTACATTTGGGGGGTGAGAGGGCAGCTACCCGTCTATTCGGATACAGCTGCACGCTCAGTTCATGGAAATCAGAAAGTGGAAAGTTTGCGGCTGGCACTCTGGCCCGATTGATGGGCGCTGCGGATGCCTTGCCTGTGATGCCCTTAGGCGGCGATCAGGTCGCGCCCTGCGGGGGCATTCTCACGGCGCGGCGCCAGCACGCTGATGGTGCAAGGCGCCTGCTGCGGATCGATCCGGGCTGGCAGGTGATGGGTGTCGGAAGCGGCATGGAGCATGTCCAGTGCTTCGTCATCCACCCACGCATGACTGATGTCCAGCTTCAGGTCCAGGCCTTCCCTCAAGGAATTGGCCCGCTTAACTACTACGTACAGTGCGTTCACGCTGTGGACGGTGATATGCCCCTTTGCAATCACCAGAGCCTGGGCGTGATCCAGATCTACACGGACAACGATGTTGAGCTTGGAGTTCAAGTTGTAAAGCCTTCCCCGGCAGTGGCTGCGACGCTGCAGCCTCTTGCTATTTCTTGCTATGGCCCGCTTCTTAAGCCTTACTCAGAGTAGGGAGTAAATGTGACCCACGCAACATTGACATATTTGTGACGCTGAATCGTGACCCGACACACGGGCCTAGTTGCGCTGATCCTGAGCTTTCGCCGTTAGCGTCAGCGGACCAGCCAGATGAAAGGTGCGTCAACGATGACCATTCTTGAATACGTGTCAGGTCTCAGCATTATCCTCGGATCCTTGGTGGGCGCCATGGGTCTCGTGGCAGGGGTTATGCACTTCAGGCGGAGCCACTAGGAGCGCCGCGGAACCTAGGTTCCCTGCGTCCCGGACTCCAGCCAGTCATCAAACTTTTGGCGTCCGACGGCGGCGCCCGCCTCCGGGAGGAGGTCCCCGTTCCGCATCGCGCGCCACAGCGGCCCCGGCGCGGTGAGCTCAAGGACGCGTTTCTTTTGGCCCTGCTTTCGGGCATAGGCCCGGACGAGGTCCGCCATCTGTTTGCGTTCAGGGCCGCCAAGGTCAGCAACCCGTCCCCGCGGTCCCGCCTCTGCGGCGTCCACTAAGGCTTCTGCCACTTCGCGCGCGGCCACGGGTTGGGTGGCCATCCGGGGGACCAGCACCAGCGGGCCCAGGGAGCTGCGCTGGAGCATCTGCTCCGCGAACTCATGAAACTGGGTGGCGCGCAGGATGGTCCACGGCACCTCGGCGTTGCGGACCAGATTCTCCTGGGCCAGCTTCCCGGCGTAATAGCCTGCGGCCGCCTTGTCCGTTCCCACGATGGAGAGTGCCACGTGGTGCCGAACCCCGGCCGCCTTCTCGGCCCGCAGAAGGTTGCCGGTAACGGCCGTGAAGAAGTCCACGGACTTCTTTCCGTTCAGCGTCTGAATGTTGGCCACATCGATCACCGCGTCCACGCCTGTGAGTGCTTCGGCCAGGCCTTCGCCGCTCACCAGATCCACGCCGTCGGCCCGGGAGAGGCTGACTGCGCTGTGGCCACGGGCCCGGGCGATGCTGACCACAAGGCGTCCAACTGTTCCAGTTCCGCCTGCAACTGCAATGTTCATGCTCCGAATCCTAGGGCACCGGCATTCCAGGCCACGGGCACTCCAACGCGCAGGCACTCCAAAGCGCGCGCATGCCAGGGCGCCGCGCAAGGACGTGTCCGACACAATCCGTATACATATTGCGCAGATCACACGGAGCTGCCTAATACTGAATGTGGCTGCTGAAGCGCGGCCACTGGCCGCAGCGTCGCGGCCTCCCCGGCTGCAGCGTCGCAGCCACGCAAGGAAGGCACTTGACCGTGACCGATAAGCTCAGCATTCTCGTCCGCGTAGATCTCGACCACGCGAGGGCCCAGGTTCTCGCCAAGGGCCACGTCACCATTCACAGCATCCAGGCCATTTATGTTGTGGTGAAGCGAGCCAACGCCCTAAGGCATAATCTTGTCCTCGAATTGGACATGCGACATGCCCGGGTCGACCCAGAGGCGCTACGCCTGCTTGAGGACTGCTCCGAAGCGCATCATCTCCCGATCAGGTTCGACCCGCAGCAGACCCCGTGCACCTTGAGCATCCTCGCCCGGCGGCATGCGGTGCACACAGCGAACAACACGCCCAGCGTGGCTGCCTGAACCAGTGCGCTCTGAACTCATGTGCCGAGCGGAAGTCCCCGCCGTCGGACGTTACCTGACCGGACGTTAACCGGCGGCGGGAATCCTGCCGGCCAGCTCCGCGACCGGGGCGAACGCCCAGCGCTCTGTTTCCGGCTCGAAGCTGACCACCACGGAGGCCTCAAACCCTCGTGCCTCATCGAGGGCGAACAGCAGAGCGTCTTCGAGGTGCCCTGCATACTCCTGCCGCTCGGTGGACGAGCCGGGCAGCCCGCCGTCGTCAATAATCACGTGGGCCTTACCGTCCACGATGACTTTCAGCGCGTAACCCTGGTCGTCGTGGAGAGACCCCCGGGTGGACGCGATTTCCGTGACCTTGTCGGCCCGGACCAGGCTGTTGCTGATGGTGCGGATCCACACCTCACCCATGAGACCTCCTCGGCTGCGAGGGGCACGCGGAAACGGCCCCACAAGGCAAACGTTAGTCCTTGCGGGGCCGCTTGTGACCCCTGAACACTGGGGAATTTCCCCCGGCATAAGATAAATCTGATGACTTCGCCAGGAACCCCGCCCCCGTTCAACTTCCGAAGCATCGCCATACCAGCGTTTGGGCCCGCACTGTTGTTCTGCATCGGCGAGGGCGCAGTGCTTCCCGTGGTGGTCCTCTCCGCGCGCGACCTGGGTGCATCCGTGGCTGTTTCGGCGCTGATCGTCACGCTCATCGGGCTCGGTTCGTGGTTCTTCAACCTGCCCGCCTCCCTTATTACGCTCAAGTTCGGCGAACGCTGGTCAATCGTCGGCGCCGCCGCGGTGGGTGCCCTCGCGCTCGCAGCGGCGGCCATGTCTTCCCTGATCCCCAACGGCCTCTTGCTGCTCGCGGTGGCGATGATCGTCGTCGGGATGGCAGCCAGTGTCTTCAGCCTGGCGCGGCAAAAGTACCTCACCGAGGCCGTGCCCCTTCAGTTCCGCGCGCGGGCTCTGTCAACGCTGGGCGGGGTCAGCCGGATCGGCGTCTTCGTGGGGCCGTTCATCGGCGCCGGCGTGATGCAGTTCGCGGGGATCGCCGGGGCCTACTGGGTGGGGGTGGTGGGGATGGCAGCGGCCGCTGTTCTGGCCGTCACCATCCCGGATTTGGTGGTCCCGCCAGCGCCCGACGGCGGCCACAAGACTCCGGAGCCGACGCTGCGGAACGTGGCGGTCGCGCATGCCGGGGTGTTCCTGACGCTGGGTGCGGGCATCCTGCTGCTCAGCGCGCTGCGCGCTTCCCGTCAGGTGGTGATCCCGCTGTGGGCAGACCATCTGGGGATGGATCCGGCCCAGGCGTCGGTGATCTACGGGCTGTCCGGGGCGATCGACATGCTGGTGTTCTACCCCGCCGGCAAGGTGATGGACCGGCGCGGCAGGCTGTTTGTGGCCGTCCCCTCCACCATCATCATGGGCATCGCGATGCTGCTGATTCCCCTGACCGGTTCCTTTGTTGGTCTGCTGTTGGCGTCGCTGCTGATCGGGTTCGGCAACGGCATCAGTTCCGGGCTCATCATGACGCTCGGCGCCGACTTCTCGCCCGACCGCGGCCGTGGCCAGTTCCTGGGCCTGTGGCGGTTCATTGCCGACGCCGGATCAACCGGCGGGCCCGTATTGCTGTCCGGGGTGACTGCTTTGGCGACGCTGGGGGCCGGTGTTTCGGCCACCGGGCTGCTGGGTTTTGCCGCGGCCGGCGTGTTTGCTGTGGTGCTGCCGCGGCTCAAGCACCGGCGGAACTACTAGGGCCGGTTTTTGTCACTTCGATGGATTAGCTACTCACGGGTAGAAATCCATCGATTGGAGAGAATCCGCAGGTCAGTGCCCCTTTTGTTGGTCATCATTTTCTTGCGGAAACCTTGACATTTTCGGCCCCAACCTTGACGAAATCCGTCGCTAAATCCTGATTTTGACGGTGCATTGTTGTTTTCAGCAAGACAACCAAGCACGCAAAGTCTGAGGGGACACATCATGAAGAACAGCACACTCATCAAGGGATCCGCAGCCATCGCCCTGGGCGCAGCACTGTTGCTGGGCGGCGGCGGAACACTCGCCAACTGGAACGCTGAAGCCAGCACCACGCCGGGCACCATCGTTGCCGGCGACCTGAACATCCAGACCGCTGCCGGAACCTGGACGGACCGGGCGGGCACTGTCATCCCGGACATCGCTACCTACAAGGTGGTCCCGGGTGACAAGCTCACCTTCAAGCAGGACCTGACCGTCACGCTCCACGGAAACAAGATGGCCGCCACCGTCGCCACCACCGGCGTCACCCCGACCAACGGCTTCACCGCCGCCAACGTGACAGTTTCCCCGGTGGCTCTGTCCGTCGGAACGGCCCCGCTCGCTAACCCGCTGGTGGCCTCGGCCGGCACCCAGACGGTTACCGCGACGGTCTCCTTCGAGTTCCTGTCCGCCACCGCCGGCCGTGACGATGTGAACAAGTCCTACGCCTTCAACACCGTAGCGTTCCAGCTGACCCAGTCCGGCCTGTCGTCCTAGTCTGAAGAGGGCGGCCGGCTGACGGGCCGCTCTCACAGGACAGAATCGGACACGGACCAGGAGGAACGATGCGGATCCCGCGGACGCTGCGAGCAGGTTTGCTCATCACAGCGGCTGTGGTCCTTGGGCTGCTGACAGTCCAGGGCACCTATGCCCTGTGGAAGGCCGGCACAACGGCCGCACCTGGCACCGTTTCCTCGGCATCCTTCGACGTCAGCCTCAAAGACAGCCCATCAGGGACTCCCGTCAACATGACCCTTCCCAGTGGGGGTCAGGCCACCATCGGCCTGACCCCAGCCGGGACGCTTTCGCCGGGTAGTCCGGTATTTGCAGGCATTGTGGCCGCCAACAACAGCAACGCCGGCGGCACCTTCAGCACCCACCTCACAGCTGGACCGCCCACCGTATCCAATGTGGGGACGGGCACCCTGGCGCAGTACGTGATCGTCAGTGCGGTGTTCGCCCCGATAGGAACTTCCTGCAGCGCGGCAACGGCATACGCGTCACTGATGACCGCTGGACTCACCACGGCCACGGCGGTACCCAAGGCCGCTTCCACGCTTCTTTGCTTCCAAGTCAGCCTCCAATCCAATGCACCAGCCTCCGTGAAAGGCCAAGCCGTGAACATCGCTCTCCCCATCACCGCTCGCCAGCTCTGCGGGGTGCCCAGTGGCTGCTGATCTTTCCTTCGTAAGCCACGGAGGCTCGGGCCGTCGTCGCAACGGTTCGGTGGTTGCCTCAAATGCTGCCGTAAAGCCAGCCCAAAGCAGCGTCTGGGCCGGAATCGGGCGAATCCTGAACATGGTTGTGCTCATGACCGCCGTCCTCGCCGCGATCGTGTTGATCGGGGTTCCCCATGCCACGGGCTCCGGCTCCTATACGGTTCTCACCAACTCCATGGCGCCAAAATTCCCGCCCGGAACCTTCATGGTGATGAAGCCCGCCGCGTTCGACGATCTCAAGTACGGCGACGTGGTCACCTTCCAGCTGCACTCCAGCCGGCCCGAGGTGGAGACGCACCGGATCGTGGGCTTCAGCGCAACCCAGGCCGGGGAGAAGACCCTCGTGACCAGGGGCGACAACAACGGCACCAACGACGCTGAGTCGGTCCGCGAGATACAAGTCAAGGGCAAGTTGTTCTACGCCGTCCCGTACGTCGGTTATGCAGCCAACGCCTTGGGCAACGCCGACCGCAACATGTGGGTGACTCTCGCCGCGGCCAGCCTGATCGGGTATGGCGGGCTTCTGATGATCAAAGGTGTCCGTGGCCGCGGGCGCTCGTCGAAGGCTTCTGAAGAAGCAGCCGCGTGAAGAAGTTCGTGCAGCTGCCAGGAGCTGCGCTGGCAGTCGGAGCCTTTGTGCTGTCGGTCCTCCTGGGCGTCGGCGGGGCTTCGGCCTCGGCGCTGTGGCAACAGTCGGCCACGGCGACGATGAGCGTGACGGCAAACGGCACCTGGCCCGGACAACTGATCTGCTCGTTCGCTGATAACGCTGACAAGTACGTCAGCCTCGCCTACTCCTTATCCGGAACGCCTACTGCCTTGACGCTGTCGGCAAAGAAGGCGGATGGCACCTACGGCCCGGCGTCCAGCGTCACCCCGGTTAACGCGTCTGGAACCATCCAGCTCAGGGGCGATTCAACCGTACTCGCCCAGAGCAACGGCATGAGCGTTGTGAGCGTGCGGCTGACAGCAACATTTGCAAACCAGCCCCAGGTGATCGCCGAGACCACCGTGCGGTTGGACACCGGAACCAGCAGCGGCAAGATCTACTGCTCCTGAGCCCAACTCAACGCCCGCTGGTGAACTTTGAGATGCTCCACCACGTACTCCGCGTCCCGGCCCACGCCACCCACCAGCCCGGACGTCAGCGCGTACTGGAACGGCATGCCCACGAAGTACAGGCCCGGCAGCTCCGGCACAACGCCGCGGCTCGTGGCAGGCCAGCCGTCTACGTCCAGCGGAAGTCCCTCGATCCAGCCGAACGCCGGACGGTAGCCCGTCGCCCAGATGATGGTGCGGACGCCGGCGGGCACGTCCCCGGCGGCAGCGATCCGGGGGAGCCGCACAACCCCGGCCCGCTCCACGTCCTCCACCGATACCCGGATGAGCGGCGAGCCCTGACGGTGGAACCCGGCCGCGACCTTCCGCCCTGGCTTGGTGTCCAGCGTGAGCAGCGAGTTCACCAGGCGCCAGTACAGCGGGCCGGCGAAACGGAACACCGCGTCCGGGATGTGCTTGGTAGGCCGGCCCGCGAGGTAGACGGTTCCCGCCGGCCTGTCCTGCGCCAACTCCAGGGAGATTTCCATCCCGGAGGTCCCCGCGCCGGCCACCACAACGGCACCCTCCGGGAGTCCCGACGGGCCACGGTATTCGCTGCTGTGCAGCTGAAGAATCGAAGCATCCAGTGATTGCCCGGCTTCGGGGACAAAGGGAGTGGAGTTTGCGCCCGGCGTGGCAATGACGTTCCGTGCCCGCAGCTCCCCGGCGCTGGTCTGCAGTTCAAAGAGACCGTCCGCACGGCGGACTGAATGGACCCGGACTCCTGTACGGACAGGCAGCTGGAAGCGGGCCGCGTACCCCTCCAGATAGTCCGCAAAACCCTCCTTGCCCGGGAAACTCCCGCCGGCCGCCGGGAACTTCAGGCCGGGCAGGGCGCTGTACCGGGCCGGCGTGAAGAGCCGCAGCGAATCCCACCGCTGCCGCCAGGAATCACCCACCCGGTCCGCCCCGTCGAGGATGGTGAAATCGAGCCCCGCCTGTTTCAGGTAGTACCCGGCAGCCAGGCCCGACTGCCCCGCACCGATCACCAGAACGTCCATAATGTGCGAATCCATCGCCGGCTCCTTCGCCCGATCCGGGGCACGGCTTCTGCGACTGCCCTGCGGATTTCATTAGAATAGCATTCCAGTGAGTGTAGGGATAGTCTATGTTTTATGACTGCTTCAGCCCCCGCTTCCCGAGCCCCGAAGGCCAGTCGCCGGGCCGTCCAGGCTGCAGAAACCCGCGCACTGATCGTGTCCGGGGCCGCACGGCTGTTCGCCGAACAGGGGTACGTGCCCACCACCGTCGAGGCCATCGCGTCGGAGAGCGGCGTTGCCCTGCAGACTGTCTACAACTCCGTGGGGAACAAGGCGGCGCTGCTGTCCGCGGTGCTGGACGCCGCGGCGTCGGGCCCCCACTCGCCGTCGAACGTTCTGGAACTGATGCGGAAGCGGACCGCGGAAGCGGCCGACTTCGACGCCCTCATCGCGGCCATGGCTGACTGGTTTGTCGAGGTCCACCGGCGCACCGGACCGGTGGTCGGGGTCATCGCCCAGGCCGCCGCCGTCGACCCCGCCGTGGAGAAGTTGCAGTCCGCACGCGCGCTGCAGCGGCTGGAGCGGTACGGAGAGGCCGCCGCCGCGGTCCGGGCCCGCGGCGGGTTGCAGTCGGGAATGTCCGACGCCGATGCTGCCGCCGCCATTTGGTCGCTGGGACACCACCAGACCTATCGCGCACTCGTGGGGGATGCGGGCTGGTCAGTGAAGGCCTACCGGGACTGGCTTCAGCGCTCGCTGAGTGCGGCACTGACGTAACCGCAGCGGAGGTGCGGTCAGCGCCTTGGTGCGTCCCGCCGTCGTGCGGCGTACGCGAACAGCGAGGTGGTGGCCACCGTGGCAAGGTACCCGGCAATGACAATGAGCGCGATCCCGGCCCAGAAGTAGTTGGTGGTGCTGCCCTCCTGCAGCGGGCCCGGCGCGATCTTGGCGAGCGAATACACTGCCACAGCGGCCGACGCCAGCCCGATCGCCACCGGCAGCTTGAGCCAGATCCGCGCCGAACCGAGATGCCTGTCGAAGCCGTCCCACACGTTCCAGGTACCGCCAAGCCTGAGGATCAGCCAGCCGGCGGGAATCATGAACGCGCCCACCAGAAGGAAAGCTGCCACGACGTCGGCCGGGCGGTGCCACTGGTTGATCAGTGTGGACACCCCGGAGGCGATCGCGAACGTGCCGCCCACAAAGCCGGCCAGCGGACGCCACCTCGGCGAGGACATCAGGAACACCGCCGCCGCAGCGGACGCCGCCAGGGTGGTGTGCCCGGACGGCAGGGAATTCAGTTCCAGCGTCACCACGCCCTTGTCCGGGCGTGCCGGCAGCACGTCTTTAAGGACCTGGGTGGCAATGTTGGCGCCGATGCACGCGGTGAGGGCGATCCCGGCCGCCGACCACCGCCGCCGGATCACCGTGACAAACAGAATGACGACGGCGGCCATCACCAGGGAGATGGTGGGCAGCCAGTCCAGGAACTCGGTGGCTGCCTTGCCCGCCGGGCCGTGGATGTCCACGGCCTCAACCAGGGCGGACTCGTCGATGAACTGGCCCGTAGTGGTCTGGACAAAGTAGTAGTACGTGGCCATCAGACCCACAACGCAGGCAAGCGTGGCCAAGAAGAACATAAAGCCGGAGCCGGGGGCAGGGCGTGCGGGAGTGCTGATGCGCGCGGGCTTCGACAAGGTCATCAGTTAAGGGTGTCACAGAATTCTGTGAGGACCTCTCACCCGGGTAGCTCTCACCCAACTAGGTAGCAGTAGATGTCGTTATGGAGCCTCAGAACGACATCTGCTGCTACCTAGTTGGGCGGAGTGGGGAAGCGCAATGTGACACTTGACACGTGTTAGGCGCGTCCTCTAAGCTTCCTAACACGTGTTAGGAAGGAAATTGACATGACCGGTGCCACAACTGGCCGCCTGCGTGAAATCTCTCGCCGGACCGCCCTGGGTGCCTTGGGAGCAGGAATTTTGGGAGCAACCGTGGCGTCGTGGCCCCGGCTCTCCGGATCCGATATTCCCGGGCGGGGCGACAACAGCCTCAGCATTGCCATCATGGGTACAGCCGCCGATGCCGCTGCCCGCCAGCGCGCCATCGACGCGTTCACCCGACTTCACCCGGACATCCGGGTCAAGGTCCAGGCCATCCAGGCCGTGGACTGGAAAGACTTCTTCACCAAAATCCTCACCATGGTTGCCGCCGGCACCCCGCCGGACGTGGTCTACGTTGCCACCGAAGGCGCGCAGCTCTTCGCGGACAAACTGGCCCATCCGCTGGACGAGTACCTGCGCCGCGACGCCGCGGACATGGCCGAGTTCTTCGACGACGTCCACCCCAGCCTGGTGGAAGCGTTTATGTACAAGGGCAGCCTGTTCCAGCTCCCCATGGACTGGAACGCCGCCAACATGTACTACAACACCACCGCCTTCCAGCAGGCCGGGCTGGAGCGCCCCGCGGACGACTGGACCAACGTGGACTTCCGCAACAATCTCGCCGCGATGCGCAAGGCCCGGCCCACCGACTTCACCCCGTACTACTGGACCAACCGGCTGTTCGGCGGCGTGGTGCCCTGGCTCTACGCCAACGACACCAGCTTCCTGAAAGAGACCCGGTCCACCGGCGGCGACTGGCTCTGGGACTCCTTCTACGCCAAGGATCCCTCCCGCGGGCTGCGCTCCGGCGGCTACCAGTGGCTGGAACCCAACGCCGACGACCCGCGTGTATTCGAGACCTTCGACTACCTCCGCGGCCTGGTCAAGGACGGCCTCGGCGTCCGGCCCGAGGAAGGCGGCGGCAGTTCCCTGGTGGGACTCTTCGCCTCTAACCGGATCGGCACCACGCCGGCCGGCGGCTACTGGGTACAGGGCCTGCACGAGGCCGGCATGAAGGAGAACGACTACGACGTGGCGTTCTTCCCCAAGTGGCGGACCCAGCGGCACCAGTTCGGCACGGCCGGCTACGCCATCATGAAAACCGCCAAGGACAAGGACGCCGCCTGGGAATGGATCAAGTTCAGTGCCAGCCGCGAGGCCATGGAACTGATCTTCCCCAACCCGATCACCACCCCGGCCCGCCGGTCCATGGTCAACGAAGCCCTGTACGCCGGCAAGGGCCCGGCCCACTGGAAGGTCTTCTACGACACCCTGGACAAGTACCCCACCACCGGCCCCATCCCGGCGCCGCCCCAGCAGGCCGCCGTCGAAACGGCCCTGATGAAAAACGTCTCGCTGGCCGTCAGCGGCGATGAGCGCCAGCTCAAGCAGGCCCTCGAATCCATGCAGCGCGATCTTGAACTCGCCCTGAGGAGGCAGTCATGAGCACCACCACCCCTCGCCGGGAGCGGGCGAACCAGCGGGCCAAGCAGGCCGCGAAACCGGCAACACCCGGAACGCAAACCGGACAGACTGCGTCCGGCCGGCACAGCCAGCGCTGGCTTGCCTGGATCTTCCTGGCCCCCACCATCCTGGGCATGGGCCTGTTCACCCTGGTGCCCATCGTGGCGTCGGTGGTCCTGGCGTTCTTCCGCTGGGACATCATCTCGGCCCCCACGTTTGTGGGCTTCGACAACTTCGCCGAAGTGGTCCAGGACCCCACGGTCCGGGTGTCCTTCCTGAACACCATCGTGTTTGTGATCGTGGCGGTGGCCCTCCAGCTCGGCCTGGCCCTGGCGCTCGCCGTGATGGTGCAGGAGAAGATGCCCGCCTGGCTGCGGACCGTTTTCCGCTCGGCTTTTTTCTTCCCGCTGATCCTCTCCGCCGCCTCGGTCTCCATCTTTATGCGGTACCTCTTCAACGAGCAGTTCGGCGTGGTCAACTGGTTCCTTTCCCTTGCCGGCATCCCTGCGGTGCCGTGGCTGACCACCCCCGGCGGGTCCGCCGCCGTCGTGATCCTGGTTTACGTGTGGCAGAACTTCGGATTCTCGTTCCTACTGTTCATCGGCGGACTCGCGTCAATTCCGATGGAAACCTATGAGGCCGCCTCCCTGGACGGCGCCACCGGCTGGCGCAAGCACGCCTACGTCACCCTGCCGCTGCTCAGCCCCACCACCCTGCTGGCATCCGTGATGGCCATCATCAGCGCGCTGCAGGTGTTCGACCAGCCGTACGTCCTAACCCGCGGCGGGCCCGGGGACTCCACCCGGACCGCTGTGATGGTGATCTTCGAATCAGCCTTCCAGCGGCTGGAGTTCGGCCAGGCCTCGGCTATCGGCGTAATCCTCACCCTCATCATCATGGCCATCACGGCCGCGCAGTTCCGGCTCAGCAAACGATTCGTCTTCTACCAGTAAGGCCAGCCATGACTACCACTACAGAGCGTGTCTCCACCCGCACTCCCGCGGTGCCTGGCCGCCAACGGCGGAAGCCGAACTGGAACCTGGTCCTCCGCGTTCTCCTGCTGACCATCGCGGCCGTCCTGACCCTGGGACCGGTGATGTGGACGCTGTCCACCTCGCTGCGGTCGCCGTCGGAATCGTTCAAGCTGCCGCCGTCGTTCTTCCCTTGGAATCCTGACTTCACCTCTTACAGCCAGGTCTTCAAGCAGCTGGATATTGTCCTCCTGGTGCTGAACAGTGCCCTGGTCACCGGGCTCATCGCAGTGGGCCAGATGGTCACCGCGGCGATGGCCGGGTACGCCTTCGCCAACCTGAAGTTCCGTGGCCGCGGCGCCCTGTTCTCGATCGTGCTGGCCACCATGATGGTGCCCGTCCAGGTGACCATCGTGCCCGTGTTTATGCTGATCCGCGGCATGGGCCTTTCGGACACCCTGTTGGCACTGATCCTGCCGGCCATCCCGACGGCGTTCGGGACCTTCCTGATGCGGCAGTATTTCCTGGGTCTGCCCGCCGACCTCGCGGAGGCGGCATCGATCGACGGCGCCTCGCCCTGGCGGACCTTCCGCTCGGTCTACGCTCCGCTGGCCGTTCCGGGCATGGCGATTGTGGGTATCCTCGCCTTCAACTTCCACTGGAATGAATTCTTCCGTCCGCTCATCATGACCATCTCGGAACGGAACTTCACTTTGCCGCTGGGCTTGGTCTCCCTCCAGGGCAACCTCGGCACAGGCAGCATCTCCGTGGTGCTGGCCGGCGTGGTCCTGTCCATGATTCCCGCCCTGGTGGTCTTCATCTTCGGCCAGCGTGCGCTGCAGGACGGCCTCACCGCCGGCAGCGGCAAATAACCTCAAAACTTTCTGAAAGGCTTCCCTCCATGTCATCCCCGGACCTTGCCGCCGACCTTGCTGTCACGGACTTCGCCCGCCTGGCCGCGGCCCACCCGGACCCGGCGTTCCCGCAGTTCCACCCCCGCCCCGCCCAAGGCTGGATCAACGACCCCAACGGCATCAGCCACCTCAACGGCCGGTACCACGTCTTCTTCCAGTACAACCCCGAGTCCGCCCGCCACCACAAGATCGCGTGGGGCCACGTCAGCTCCGCCGACCTGGTGCGCTGGGAGGAACACCCGGTGGCCTTGCGGCCGCAGGACGGCGGGCCGGATGAGTACGGCTGCTGGACCGGTGTGGTGACGGACGACGGCGGTGTCCCCACCGCCGCGTACTCTGGCGTCCGCGGCGATGGCGGCCACTCCCAGGTGGTCATCTCCCGCGGTTCCGTTGACCTTGTCTCGTGGAACCAGGACGGCCACGTCGCCGCCTCCATGCCGTCCGATCCCCAGGTGACGGCGGTCCGTGATCCGTTCATTTTCCGGTTCAACGGCAAGCGCTACGCCATGCAGGGCGCCGGCCTTGCCTCCGGGCACGCAGCCCTGCTGCTGTACACGGTTGAGGACCTCACCGACTGGAAGTACCAGGGCATCTGGCTCACGTCGGAGAACCCCGTGGCTTCCGCCCACACGCCGGCCGAGATCTGGGAGTGCCCGCAGCTGGTGCGCGTGCCGGCCTCCTCCGCTTCCACTTCCGGTGCGGACGCTGCCGCCCAAGACGCGTTTTCCGAGGACGCGTGGGTGATGATGTTTTCGCTCTGGCTGTCCGGCGACCACCACGAGCACGCCAACGGCGTGGGCCACCTGATCGGCACCCTGACCGAGGATCCCACCACCGGCCTGCCCGTCTTCTCCCCGGAGACCGGTGGACAATCGGACCTGGGCCGGGACTTCTATGCGCCGCAGATCGTCCAGCTGCAGGACGGCTCCGCTGCTGCGGGCGCCGCTGATGCTGCCGGCGTCGCTGCGGGTGAACCGAAGGCGCTGCTGTGGGGCTGGGCCAACGAAGGGCCCGGCCGCGACGGCCGCCGCGGCCGCAACCAGGACGAAATCGACGCCGCTGGCTGGGCCGGCGTACTCACCCATCCGCGCCTGCTGTCCGTCGTGGATGGGTCCTTGGCCGTGGCACCCGCGCCGGAAGTCGATGCCTACCGCGGCACGCAACTGGCTTCACAGGCTGCCGGGAGCGTTGAGCTGCCGCCGTATGCCGAAGCTGTGGTGAGCGCCCGGGGCGGCGAGCCGACGGCGCTCGCCGCGGACGCTGTCGTCGAACTTTTGCTGGTGGCGGACGGTTCAGGGGAGGCCGACGGCGGTTCCGCACCCCAAGTGGTGTTCAGCGGAACGCTGGCGGCGGGGGAGGAGCTGCGGGTATTTGTGGACGCGTCGCTCGTGGAGGTGTACCGGAGCGGTTCGGTGGCCACCACGCTGCGGGCCTACCCGGCACCCGGCGAACGGTGGGTGTTACGGCTTCCCGAAGGTTCGGCCGCGGACGTGTGGCAGCTGGAGCAGCCCGCATAACTGACAACGCGGGGTCACATAATGCCCGATTAAAAGCCTCGGAGGGGCATTACGTGACCCCGCGTTGTCCTTGCTGGCAAGGGGCCGGATCAGTTTTGGCCGGCGGGGACTGGACCCGTTGACTCGCGCACTACCAGCCGGCACGGGACGAGCGTCTGGGCGGGCCGTCTGAGCTCAGCGGAGGCGCCGCCGTCGTCGTTCTCCTCGCTCCCGGGTTCCTCGGACAGCTCGGCGAGGAGCCCGGCCATGGCGGCGGCCCCCATTTCCCGCAGCGGGAGGGCCATGGTGGTGAGTGCAGGGACCATGGTGGAGGCGATGCGGAATTCGTCGTCGTAGCCCATGACCGAGACGTCCTGAGGCACTGTCAGGCCCAGCCGGTTCGCCGCGAGCACCACGCCGATGGCCAGGCGGTCGTTCGCGCAGACGATCGCCGTGGGCCTCTCCGGCGCAGCCACGCCTTCCAAAAGCTTCATGGCGCCGTGGAATCCGGTATCGATGTCCCAGCCCACCTGGAGGATCCGGTCCGGGCGCACGGCCACCCCGGCTGCCTCGAGGGCGTCCCGGTGGCCCTGGATCCGGCGCGGCGCTGCGGGGGTGAGGCTGTCGCCGGCGAGGAACGCGATGTCGCGGTGGCCAAGCTCCAGCAGGTGTGTGGCCGCCTCCCGGCCGCCACGGACCTCATCCGGAATTACGGCGGGAACACCGGCCTCGGGCCGGTCATCGAAACAGTTGGCCAGCACCGACGGCACGCGCAGCATGTTGACCGGGACGTGCAGGGGGCGCAGGCCCACGGTGACGTACATCAGCCCGTCCACCTGGCGGTCCAGCAGCGTGGCCACGGCACTTTCGTCCCGCGCCTCGTCCGATTCCGTATCCATCACCACGGTGACAAAGCCCTGGGACCTGGCCACGGCGTCCGCACCGGCGATGATGTTGCCGTCGAACGGGCTGGTGACCACCTGGTCCGAGACGATTCCGATGATCCTCGACCGGCGGTTCCGCAGGCTGACGGCGATGGCATTGGGCGTGTAGTTCAGCGTGGCCGCCGCCTCACGGATCCGGACCTGGCTCTCTTTGGCCACATTCCCGTCGCCGCGGCCGTTCAGGACCAGCGACACCGCACTGCGGGACACCCCGGCGAGTTTGGCGACGTCCAGTGCTGTGGCTTTGCGGTTCATACTGTGCTTCCTCCGGCGTGCGGTATTTCCTGCAGTCTACCTAACGCGTGTGAGGTGCGCGTCCCGGTCGGGCGGGTGCGCCTTCCCCCCAAGTAGGTAGCGCTATCTGTCGCTATGGAGGCTCAAAACGACGGATAGCGCTACTTACTTGGGCCGGGCGGGTGGGTCAGGCGAGCGACGCAGCCAGTTCCTCGATGATCTCGAACTGCTCGCGCACGCCGGCTTCCATGCCGGACCGGGCAATCATGTCCCGGACTTCCCTGGTGCCCGCATCGGTGCGGATCCGCACGATGGTGGCGCCGCCGTCGTCGGAGGGCTCGAAGGTGACGGTGTTGAGCACAGCGCCCTCCGCGCTGTCCGGCGCGGTGCCCGGCAGCTCCATGACTTCCGTGTGGACGATCCGCTCGTTGGGCACTATCTCGCGGTAGATGCCGTGGAAAGCCACCTCGAATTCGCCGTTCGACACCATGACATACCGCCACGCGCCGCCCACCCGGAAGTCCATGTCCGCCACCGTCATCTGGCCGCGCCGGCCGGGCCACCACCTCCTGATGAGCTCCGGCGTGGTCCAGGCCCGGTACACAAGGTGCGGGGGCGCGTTGACGGTGCGGGCGATGAGGATTTCGGTGTCGCTGGGGAACGTGACATCCATGGTGCCGCTGCCTGCCTGTGCCATTGCCGTGCTCCTTCTCAGTGCTCTTCCTGCTTGAGGTCTTCCAGCACGTCATCGAGGAGGTCGAAGCGCTCCTCCCAGAGGTGCCGGTAGCTGGCAACCCAGTCGTGGATGGGTTTGAGTGCCTGCGGATTCAGCCGGTAGACGCGCTGCCGGCCCTCATCACGCACGACGACGGCACCCACCTCGCGCAGCACCCGCAAGTGCCGTGATACGTGCGGCTGCGCCAGGCCCAGGAGGTCAACGAGCTCGCCGACCGGGCGCTCACCGTGGGCGAGGGCGTCCAGGATTTCCCGACGGCGGGGCTCAGCCACCGCGTTGAACGCGTCCGCCGTTGTTGCTGCCCGTGCCATGCCGTCATTGTATATCCATGTGTATATATGTTGAAAGTCCTGACGGGGTTTTGAGTATTCACAAAATTGTGAAACTGAGTAGTGTTCGGACTATGGATACCATCATCCAGACAGTTGACCTGCACAAACACTTCGGCAGCGTCCGGGCCCTCGACGGGCTCACCCTTGAAGTCCACCGCGGCGAGATCCACGGATTCCTCGGTCCCAACGGCGCCGGGAAGTCCACCACCCTTCGCGTCCTGCTGGGACTGGCCAAGGCAACATCCGGGACTGCTACCGTCCTGGGGCTCGACCCCTGGAAACAGGCCGTTCCCCTGCACCGGCGCCTGGCCTACGTCCCCGGCGACGTCCGGCTCTGGCCCAACCTCTCCGGCGGCGAGACCATCGACCTGCTCTCGCGCCTGCGCGCCACCGGGAGGGGCAGCTCAGGGAGCGCAGGGGCGCGCGACGACGCGGCGTACCGGCAGCGCAAGGCGGAGCTCTGCGAGGCTTTCGACTTCGACCCCACGAAGAAAGGCCGCGCCTACTCCAAGGGCAACCGCCAGAAGGTGGCCCTGATCGCCGCCCTGGCCACCGACGCCGAGCTCTACCTCTTCGACGAACCCACCAGCGGGCTGGACCCGCTCATGGAGGCGGTCTTCCGCCGGGAGACGCTCGCCGCCGTCGAACGCGGTGCCACAGTCCTGCTCTCCAGCCACATCCTCTCCGAGGTGGAGGTGCTCTGCCACCGCGTGAGCATCATCCGCGCCGGCAGGATCGTGGACGGCGGCACGCTGGACTCCCTGCGCCACCTGACGCGCACGGAGGTCTCCTTCGCCGCGGACGGACTGGACACGCGGGCCCTGGCGCATCTGGCCGCTGTCCATGACCTGGCCGTCGACGGCGGCAGGGTCAAGTTCGGTACTGATTCGGACCGGATCGCGGAGGTGCTTCCGCTGCTCGGAACCCTTGGCGTGCAGGGCCTGACCATCAAACCGCCGTCGCTTGAGGAGCTGTTCCTGCGGCACTACGGCGACACCACGGTTTCCCCGGGCGGGCAGCCCGCCGAAACGGCGGGCCACCGGCGCCATTTGCTCGGCGCGAGGGGCCGTGGCTGAGGTGGGGGCACTCTGGATCCTGTGGGGCGAACGCCTGCGGCGCGACCGCTGGCAACTGGCCATCTGGGTGCTCGGCATCGGCTCGATGGCGCTGTTCGCGGCCACCGCCATCCTGCAGACCTACGGGGAACAGTCCAGCCGTGCGGAGATCCTCCAGGTGGCCATCGTCACCCCTGCCATTCTGATGCTCCGCGGCCTGCCCCGCGGCGCCGAACAGGGCGCCTTCACGTTCTTCCTGATCTACGCCTTCCTCGCCCTGCTGGCAGGGCTGATGAGCACCTTCCTGGCCGTGCGCCATTCCCGGGCTGAGGAGGAGAGCGGCAGCGCGGAGCTGGTGGCCGCCACCCCGGCCGGCCGGCTGACCCCGGCGGTGGCAACGTTCCTGCACGGCTGTGCCGCAAACGTCCTCGTGGCGCTCGCCGTGTTCGCAGGGTTTGCCGCCAAAGGCCTGGACCCCGCTGGCTCGCTGCTCGCGGGGGCCGCAACGGGCGCCGTCGGCATCGCGTTTGTGGGCGTGGGCCTGCTCCTCGCCCAGCTGATGGGAACCTCCCGCGGGGCCAACGGCTTCTCGTCGGCACTGGTGGTGGGGGCGTATATCGTGCGCGGCATCGGGGACGCCACTGGCACACCGAGTGCCGACGGGACCGTGATGACGGTGGGGCCAGCCAGCTGGTTCTCACCCATCGGCTGGGGCCAGCAGAGCTTCGCCTACACGGGCGACAGATGGTGGCCCCTGCTCCTGCCCCTGGGACTCGCCGTCGTAAGCCTCGGAGCGGCGTGGCTCATCCTGGAGCGGCGGGACAGCGGCGCCAGCGTCTGGGGAGCGTTTCCCGGCCGGGCAGCGGCCCGCCGCGGGCTCAACAGCTCCGGCGCCCTGGCCCTGCGGCTCCAAACCGGTTCCATCATCGGCTGGGGCCTCGGTGGCCTGGCGATCGGACTCCTGGCCGGCTCGCTCGGCAGCGCCATCGCCGCCGCGGACATCGCGGACAGCAACGTCACCGCGGCACTTCGCGCGATGCTCCAGGCCCAGGGCCCGTCCCTGGCCCAGCTCCTGGTCTCTGCCATGTTCTCGATCGCCGGCGTGCTGGCCGCCGCCTGCGGACTGCAGGCTGTCCTCCGGCTGCGCCAGGAGGAGGCGGCAGGCACCGCAGAGCTCCTGCTCGCCGCCCCGGTGGGCCGGATCCGCTGGCTCGCCGGCTACCTGGCGCTGGGCACGGCGTCGGTGGTGCTGGTCATGTTCCTTACGGGGCTGGGCGCCTGGGTGTCCCTCACCGCCGTGCGGGATTCGTCCGTGGCCGCGTCCGATGTCTGGCAGACCGCCGCGGCACAGCTGCCGGCCGCACTGATCTACCTGGCCGTCCCCGCGCTGGTGTTCACTGTGTGGCCGCGCGGCACCATCGGGCTGGGTTGGGCGCTGCTGGCCGCCGGTGTGATCGTGGGCATCTTCGGCGGCATGGTGGGCCTGAACCAGGACGTCCGCAACCTGTCGCCGTTCACCCACACCCCCGTGCCCACCGGTACGACGACGGACTGGAGCGGCGCGTGGGGGATGCTGGCCATCTCTGTGGCCGTCGGCGCTGTGGCCGTGGTTGTGATGCGTCGGCGGGAATCGGGGACGGCATGAGGATGGTGGCCGCGGCGGCTGCGGCGGCCGGCGGGGTTTCAGCCGCCAGGGCGGCCGAGAAGGCGGCCGCAGGGTTCACCGCGGCCGGGTTCCCCAAGATGCCCGCCCGCGCACTGATGGCCCTGGCCTCGTCCGAGGAAGGGCGGCTGACCGCGGCCGAGCTCTCGGAACGGCTCGGCGTGAGCGCAGCCGCCGTATCCGGCGCTGTCCGGTATCTGCAGACCGTCGGCTACGTCCAGCGGGTTTCCAAGCCCGGGAGCCGCCGCAACCTCTACGCGCTGAATGACGACGAGTGGTACATCGCGTCCATTCGGCGAAGCCCGACCTACCAAAGCCTGGCTGTCCTGACGGATGCCACGGCGGAGGCATTGCCGGAAGGATCGGCTGCTCGCTCACGGGTGACCGAAATGGGCCGTTTCTACCGGTTCCTCGCCGAACGGATGCCGGCCATCCTGGACGACTGGGAGCTGGTCCGCGACGGCGGGCACGGCCATGGTGAGTCCGACGTTAAGGCGGATTCAGGCAGCGTCGCTGGCCCCGGCGTCGTCGGCGAAGAAGTTCAGAAGGCGCGGCCGTGACCATCATCGACAACGCGGTGTACGTGAACGGCGTGCGCACCGCGGACCCCGAAGACCTGGACGAGACGTATTTCCTGCTCAGACAGCGCGAGGGAATGGCATGGATCGGGCTCTACCGGCCCGACGCCGATGAACTCCGCTCTGTGGCGGAGGAGTTCGACCTCAGCCATCTGGCCGTTGAAGACGCGCTCGCCGGACACCAGCGCGCCAAACTGGAGCACTACGGCGAAGACCTCTTCCTGGTGCTCCGGCCCGCACGCTATCTGGACGACGTCGAAAAGGTGGACTTCGGCGAAATCCATGTTTTCGTCGGGGCAGACTACGTGGTCACCGTCCGCCACGCGGAGTCCCCGGACCTGGCCAGGGTCCGGCGCCGGATGGAAGGCATGCCCGAATTCCTCGCCCTCGGCCCGGACGCCGTTCTGTACGGCATCCTGGACCAGGTGGTGGACGAATACGAACCGGTCGCGGCCGGGCTGGAGAACGACATCGACGAGATCGAGGATGACCTTTTCGGCGCCGACCCTGACGTCTCACGCCGGATCTACGAACTCTCCCGGCAAGTCATCACGTTCCAGCGTGCCACCAGCCCGCTCGCGGGAATCCTGCAGGCCCTCATGGCGGGCACGCCGGGCCGGGACAAAGAGCCTGAACTTCAGGACCACTACCGGGACGTGCTGGACCACATCATCCGGCTCAACGAACGCGTGGCCGCCTTCCGCGCCCTGCTGCAGAATGCGCTCGCCGTGAACGCCGCCCTCGTGGCCCAGCGGCAGAACGACGAGATGAAGAACCTCACCGAATCCAGCTACCGGCAGAATGAGGAGGTCAAGCGCATTTCCTCGTGGGCGGCCATCCTGTTCGCGCCCACACTGGTGGCTTCGATTTACGGCATGAACTTCCAGGACATGCCCGAGCTTAGCTGGCTGTTCGGCTACCCCTTCGCGCTGGGCCTGATGGTTGTTATGGGCCTGGCACTCTACCTGACCTTTAAACACAACAAGTGGATCTAGCGGGGTGGCCGGTCCGTACCTAGTGTTGCCCCATCGAAAAGTAGAGTACTCACTACTCGTGTGTCATTCCGCCCTGCCGCCTAGCGTTTATTGAGGGTCCTCCGGGACCTTAAGGCTGAGCGGCTATGGGGGTCACGTCATGAGTTTCGAGCTACGCGTCCGCCGTCCGCGGAACCAGGCGGGGGCCGGCGACGGAGCCAGCGGCACAGCGCCGTACCGCGGAAAGTCATCGGCCCCGCGTACCGCAAATTCGCACCCTTCTGCTACGCCGCACGGGGCGAATGCGCGCGGGGCAGACTGGCACGGCGGGCCCGGAAACTCATCACTTTCGGGGCCCGGCGCGGCGAGCGACGGCTGGACGGTGGAGTCAGAAGGGGTCTTACTGGACTTTCGTGCCGGCACTGAAAAGGACTCCCTCGGCCTACTCGCCCGGGCTGCCGCTGCTGCCCTCTCGGAACGGGCCGGAAGTTCGCTGGACTGCGCAATTTCCGTGGTTCGTCCGGGCCAGACGCCCCTGACGGCGGGTACCAGCGAGCCGGCGGCCACTCTTGCTCGGTGGGACCTTGGCAACGGTGACGGACCGGTCTCGCAGGCAACTGGCGGGCGGTTGGCGGTGATCCTCAACGACTTTTCCAGGGATCAGCGGTGGCCCGCGTACTGGGGGCCCCTTCGGGACGCAGGTTACCGGTCGGTGGTGTCAGCGCCGCTTCAGCTCGAATCGGGATGCAAGGCAGCTCTAACCCTCATCACGGACAAAACCGGTGTTTTCGCGCCCGCTGTACTGGCCGACGTCGTGATGTTCAGCAAGCTTGCGGCACGGAGTTATGTCATGGCCTCCGCTGTCCGGGCGGCGGAGGCGGCGGCTACACATTTGCGGACCGCCATGGAGGCCCGGACGTCCATTGATGTCGCGTGCGGGGTGATCATGGGCCAGAACCGCTGCTCGTACGAGGAAGCCTTCGGGATCATCGCCAAGGCCTCCAGCAACCGGAACGTTAAGGTCCGCGCGCTCGCGGAATCCCTCCTTGAGGATCTGCCAGGCGGAGCGCCGTCCACCCACTTCAAGACATGACTCAGGACGACGTCAACGCCCTGCCCCTGTTGGATCCGGCCGCGTTGGACAGGCTGCGCGACGAACTTGATGACGACGAAGGAGTGTGGGGGGTCTTCGTTCGGAATTTCATCGCACAACTGCCGCAGCGCACCGAAAAACTGCGCCTGGCCCTGACCACCGGAGACTTGGCCGGCAGCCTGGACGCGGTCCTCAGCCTGAAAACCTCAAGCCAGATGGTGGGAGCCGAACGCCTCGCGGAACTCGCCATGGGGCTGGAGCGGTCGGTCCGAACCGAGGCCCGGGAAGCGGCACCGGACAACGTGCTGCCCCGGCTGGCAGTGGCCCACCTCAAAACGATTATGAAGTGCGGCCGGCAGACGTCGGACCTTCTGCAGAGGTACCTTGATGCCGCGCCGGGCAGGAAATAGCCGCTCCTGACCTGCGGTTTTCCTCCATCTTAGGGTTTCCGGAACGAACGATGTCGGAGGGCGCTTGTACAGTGAACGCATGCCTTCCTCGGTCCCGTCCACGCTGCCGCCCCTCGAAAAACTGCTGGCTTCCGCTCATGTGGTGAGCCTGCCGATGCGGGTCAAGTTCCGCGGCATCATGGAACGCGAAACCCTCCTGCTGCGGGGCCCCGTTGGCTGGGCGGAGTTCTGCCCGTTCCCCGAGTATGAGGACGCCGAGGCCTCCCGCTGGCTGGCTGCCGCCATCGAAGCCGGTTGGCAGGGTTTCCCCGCGCCGGTCCGGTCGGTCATTCCCGTTAACGCCACCGTCCCTGCTGTCCCCGCGGAGCAGGTGCCCGAGGTCTTGGCCCGCTTTGGCCGGGTAGATGCCGTCAAGATCAAGGTGGCGGAACGCGGGCAGACGCTCGACGACGACGCCGCCCGGGTTGGCGCCGTGCGTACTTTACTGCCGGAAGCAGCCATCCGCGTCGACGCCAACGGCGGCTGGGACGTGCCCGCCGCGGTCGAGGCACTGACCCGGCTCGCCGCCGTCGAACTTGAATACGCGGAGCAGCCGGTGCCCTCCATTGAGGGACTGGCGGAGGTGCGGCGCCGGTTGCGGGACGCCGGAACGCCCGTGCTGATCGCCGCCGACGAAAGCGTACGCAAGGAATCCGACCCGCTGCGCGTGGCGCGGGCCGGCGCTGCCGATCTGCTGGTTGTTAAGGTCGCACCCCTTGGGGGAGTGCGGCGCGCCTTGGACATTGTGGCCCAGGCCGGGCTGCCCGCCGTCGTGAGTTCCGCCCTGGACACGTCCGTGGGAATTCGCGCCGGGCTGGCGTTGGCGGCTTCTTTGCCGGAGTTGCCCTATGCATGCGGGCTGGGGACAGTGTCGCTGTTCGCCTCCGACGTCACCCTGGACCCGCTGGTAGCCGACGACGGCGCCATCCGCCTCCGCGACGTCGCCGCCGACGCCG
This sequence comes from Arthrobacter sp. BF1, assembly GCF_056680215.1. Lineage (NCBI taxonomy): Bacteria > Bacillati > Actinomycetota > Actinomycetes > Micrococcales > Micrococcaceae > Arthrobacter > Arthrobacter sp. BF1. Next base: position 3,218,523 of record NZ_CM155271.1, on the reverse strand, counting down.
GGCTGCTGGAGCAGTTTGCCGCGTCCGCGGAACGCAGGGACTGGTGGCTGGACCGCTTGCGCCGAGTCCACGCCACCCTCGCGGCCGCCTCCTGACCCCCCGCCGCCTAGCAACGCTCTCTCACTTAACGCAGATTTTGCAGCAACGCTCTATCACTTAATGTGGGTTCTTTCGGGACGCTCTCGCAGTTTCTGCAGGTCACCGGGGGTTAACCGGAACTTCATCCGGCTGACGACTCCGGGTCGGAACCGGCTGACAGGGTGGGCGGGACCCGATCGTCTTATTGGAGGCAAACCTTGTCTGAAACGACAAACCGCAAGTTCAACCTGCTGCCCATGCTGGGCCACACGAAGGGGAAGCGCAGTGCCGTCACCTGCGCCCTGAAGTGCGACAACGCCTGCGCCGGCGATGTCTGCAACACCAGCTCCAACAGCTACTTCCGCGACATTGCGTCCGCCACCATGTCCCGCCGCGCCGCCCTGGGCTTCGGCGCCGCCGGTGCGCTCGCCGTCGTACTTGGCAGTGCCGTTGCCTCAGCGGAACCGGCAGTTGCCGGGGGTCCCGGGCTGGCACCCGCCGCAAAGGAAGGCTTCAGCAAGTCGAAGCTGAAGTTCACGCCGATTGCATCCGTTGATGCCGCCGTTGACGCCGTCACCGTCCCCGAAGGATTCACCTGGCAGCCCGTGATCCGCTGGGGCGACCCCATCTTCCACGACGCGCCGGACTTTGACCTCAACAACCAGACTGCCAAAGCGCAGGAGAAGCAGTTCGGCTACAACAACGACTACACCGACATCGTGGAGATCCCGGGCACCAAGGGCCGCCGCGCGGTGCTGTTCGCGAACCACGAATACACCAACGAGAGCATCATGTTCCCGGCCACGATGCCCGCCGCCGACGTCCGCGCGGTCGGCCAGGCCGCCCACGGCCTCAGCGTGGTCGAGCTGGAGCGCAAGAACACCACCAAGCCGTGGAGCTACGTCAAGGGCGCGCCCCTGAACCGCCGCTACCTGAACAACACCGTCTACGAACTGACCGGGCCGGTTGCCGGCTCCGCACTGGTTCAGACCAAGGACGACACGAAGGGCCGCTTCATCAAGGGCACCCTCGGCAACTGCTCCGGCGGCACCACTCCCTGGGGCACCATCCTCTCGGGCGAGGAAAACTTCAACGGCTACTTCGTCTCCCCGGGCGTTTCCCCCGAGGACAAGCGCTACGGACTGAGCTCCAAGGCCACAGCCCGTCAGTGGGAAATCGACGAAGACCGCTTTGACACGCGCAAGCCGGGCTACGAGAACGAGGCCAACCGCTTCGGCTACATCGTGGAAATTGACCCGTTCGATCCCACCTCCACACCCAAGAAGCACTCCGCACTGGGCCGCTTCAAGCACGAAGGCGCCAACGTCATCATCGCCGACTCCGGCCATGTTGTTGCCTACTCCGGCGACGACGAGCGCTTCGATTACCTCTACAAGTTCGTCTCCAAGGCCAAGTACCGCGAAGGCGACCGCAAGCACAACATGACGCTGCTCTCCGAGGGCAACCTCTATGTGGCCAAGTTCACCGGCAGCGCCGCGGCCGCTGAGATTGACGGCAAGGGAACAGTTCCTGCCGACGGCGGGTTCGACGGCACGGGCCAGTGGCTGCCGCTGGTGGAAAACGGCCAGTCCTGCGTGCGCGATATGTCCGTGGAGCAGGTTCTGGTCTACACCCGCCTCGCCGCAGACAAGGTGGGCCCCACCAAGATGGACCGCTGCGAGGATGTGGAGCCGAGCCTCCTCACGGGCAAGGTCTACGTGGCCTGCACCAACAACTCCGACCGCGGCAAGGCGGGCAAGGAAGGCGCCACCGAGGTCAACCCGCGCAACGAGAACCGCGACGGCCACATCGTGGAAATCACCGAAACCGGGGACCAGACCTCCACCACCTTTACGTGGAACCTGCTCATGGTCTGTGGCGACCCGGCCCAGGGCGACGTCACCTACTTCTCCGGCTTCCCGGTGGATCAGGTCTCGCCCATCTCCTGCCCGGACAACCTCGCGTTCGACTCCGTGGGCAACCTCTGGATCTCCACCGACGGCGCCCCCTCCGGCATCGGCAAGGCCGACGGCCTCTTCAAGGTCACCCTCGAAGGCGCCGAGCGCGGCAAGGTGGAACAGTTCCTGGCGGTTCCCCGGGACGGCGAAACCTGCGGCCCGATCATTCACGACGAGGAGCGCACCGTGTTCGTCTCCGTGCAGCACCCGGGTGAGGACGGCTCCTTCGATAAGCAGCTCTCCTTCTTCCCGGACTACGTTACTGAAGGTGCGACGCCGGCACGCGGCCAGGTGCGCGCGCCCCGTCCGTCAGTGATCCAGGTGTTCGCCGGCTAGTCTGCGGCCTCCCGCCACGACGCTCTCTCACTTAATGTGGGTTTTTGGCCAACGCTCTATCACCTCCTGTCGCCCCGGCGCCGGGGAGTGATAGAGCGTTCGGCTTTTAAGCGCATTAAGTGAGAGAGCGTCCGGGGGTGGCAGACTGGTTCGGTGACTTCGCTGAATGACCCGGACCCCGCCACCTCTTCGCCGGACGCTGCCGGCTCTTCGCCGGACCAGGCCGCGGAGGCCCCGGCCGGGCCTTCCCTGACGTCGCTCGAGGCGGCGCGGATCGCCGTCGGCGCCCTGCTCGATGGCGGTGTGGAGTATGTGGTGGTCTCGCCGGGATCGCGCTCGGCTCCGATGGCGTATGCGCTGGCTGAGGCTTCCGCGGCGGGCCGGGTGGAGCTGCTGGTCCGGATCGACGAGCGGTCCGCCGGCTTCACGGCATTGGGCCTCGCCCTGTCCACCGGCTCTCCGGCGGCCGTCCTCACCACGTCCGGCACCGCCGTCGGGAATCTCATGCCAGCCGTCATGGAGGCCAACCACGCGGCGGTCCCGTTGGTGGTGCTGTCCGCGGATCGGCCCGAGGAGCTGCTGGGCACGGGCGCCAACCAGACCACGTTCCAGCTGGACCTGTTCGGCGAGCACGTCCGGTTCGCGGCCGATGTTCCCGCCGGCAGCAGCCCGCTCCGCGCGGTGGAAACGGCGCTCGCCGCAGCCACCGGCGCCTTCTCCGAGCTCGCCCCCGGTCCCGTCCAACTGAACCTGGCCTTCCGGGACCCGCTGGTGCCTGAGCCGGGGGAGCAGCTTCCGACGGCCGCTGGCCGGCAGAAATTCCGCATCGCCACCCAGCCGCTCACCATGAACCTGCCGCCGGCCGCTTCTTCGCTCAGCGAACGCCGCACCGTGGTGCTGGCAGGGCACGACGCCGGGCCTGTCGCCGAAGCGTTCGCCCGCGCCCACGGCCTGCCGCTGCTGGCCGAACCGTCCTCCAACGCCCGTTTCGGGCCGAACGCCGTGGGCCCGTACCGGCTGCTGCTATCGCACTTCGGACCGGACGCGGCGCAGCCCATCGAGCGCGTGGTGCTCTTCGGCCGGCCCACGCTCTCCCGGCCGGTTTCGGCCCTTCTTGCCCGGGCTGACGTCCCTTCCGCCCTTTACCAGCCGGTGCCGGTGGCCTGGTACGAGCCCGGCCGGCGTACCGAACTGAAGCTGGAAAGCCTGGCCGACCTTGCAGAGTTCGCGGGCCGCGGCCCGTCCGACTGGCTTGATACCTGGCTGCTCGCCGGGTCCGCCGCGCAGCACGCCCTCGACGGGGTTCTGACTTCAGAACACGCCGCCTTGGGCCCGGCCGTCGGCGCTTTGGTGTGGAGCAATGCCCGCGGCCAGCTGATGCTGGGTTCCTCGAACGGCATCCGCGACGTGGATCTCGCAGGCCTGCCCGCCGCCGAGCCAGCCGCCACCGTCTACGCGAACCGTGGCCTGGCCGGGATCGACGGCACCATCTCCAGCGCCACCGGAATCGCGCTCGGCGGCCGGCAGGAAACCACGCTGCTGCTGGGCGACGTCACGTTCCTGCACGACGCCGGCGGCCTGCTCCTCGGGCCGGGCGAAGCTGTTCCGGACCTGCGGATTGTGGTGCTGAACGACGCCGGCGGCGCTATTTTCGACCTGCTCGAGCACGGCGCGGTGCGCGACGCGGGAGGCTACACGGACGCCGTGGAACGCCTATTCAGCACCCCCCACACGGTGGACTTTGCGGCACTCGCCGCAGCGTACGGCGTCGGGCATTGCGCGGTAACGACGACGGCGGGCCTCGCCGAAGCGCTTGCCGCGCCTATCCAAGGGCGCAGCATCGTGGAGGTCCGAACGGACCGGATTGGCCTGCGGGAACTGCACGCCCGCATTAGGGCCGCCGTTTCCGCCGCGGTGGCCGGCGTCCTCGGCCGCTAGCTGGCGACCAGGCCCTTCGTTTTCGATGCGGATCTTCCCTCGCGCGGGCCATATAACGGGCGCGCCAGGGGACCCGTACTTCGAAATCGAACATGCGCGTCGCCATCAGCTTCTCCACATAGCGGAACCCGAACCTGCCGGTGAGGGCGAGCAGCTGGCATGTTCGGTGTATGACAGACGTTCCGCCGTTGCTCTTGTCCCGCGACCGCATTCAGCACGGCCTCACACCGAATGAACTGGCCAAACGTGTAAAAGCCGGTGCCCTTGTCCGGGTCCGGCAAGGCGTTTACACCGACGGGGCAGCCTGGAAGGGGCTTAAGCCTTGGGAGCAGTACCGGCTGCGCGTCCAGGCAGCAGCGGAAACGTTCGAGAATCCCATCGTGTTTGCCCGTCACTCTGCGGCCAGCGTGTGGGGAATTCCCACCCTTGGCGTGCACCACCAGGTCCAGGCCCTGACAATGAAGAACGACGGCGGCCGGTCGCGTTGCGGAGTTCGCCGCCACTTTGCTGATCCGGCGGGTTTGACTGTCGTGCGGCGGGAGGGCCTGCTCGTCACGGGCCGCACCCGCACCGTCCTGGACTTGGCCGCGTTCACGCCGTTCGCGGAGGCGGCTGCGCCCGTGGACCATGTGCTGAGGCCGGATCGGGCCCGTCAACTGCCTGCTCTTACCAAAGACCAACTGGAGGCAGGCATCGGGTCGAACTATTCGGCCGCGGCGGGGCGCCGGATACGGGCTGCAATCGCCTTCGCGGACCCACTGTCCGGTTCGGCGGGGGAGTCCTACAGTCGTTCGAGGATGCGCGTGGCTGGTTTTGAGGCTCCGGTCCTCCAGCACGCCATTTACGACGCGGAGGGGCTCGTGGGCTACACAGATTTCTACTGGAAGCAGGCCAAAGTGGTTGGCGAATTCGATGGCGTGGAGAAGTACGTCAAGGCCGAGTTCCTTAACGGGCGGACGCCGTCGCAGGCCGTGGTGGAGGAGAAGAAACGCGAGAACCGGATCCGTGCCACCGGGATGAACGTAGTGAGGTGGGACTGGGCCGACCTCATGGAACCCGGCAAGCTGGAACGCATGCTGTCAGCGGCGGGTGTGCCCCGCCGTCGTACGCGTTCCGCGGATTTCGACGCGCAAAATCGTCCGTGACGCACGAATTCCCTGGCGCGGCCGGTATTTCGGTCGCGCCAGGGAATTTGCGCGTCGACACGGAACATGCGCGTCGAGGGCGGCGAAACCCGGCCTACTCCTCGATCTCGATGTGGGTCGGATCAAGGACGCGGCGCAGGAATTCCTTGGTGCGGGCCTGGGTGGGTGCGGAAATGACCTGCTCGGCCACGCCTTCCTCAACCACCACTCCGCCGTCCATGAACACCACACGGTCGGCCACCTCGCGGGCGAAGCCCATCTCGTGCGTGACCACCAGCATGGTCATGCCTTCCTTGGCCAGGTTCCGCATGACCGAAAGGACATCGCCTACGGTCTCGGGGTCCAGCGCGGAGGTTGGCTCGTCGAAGAGCATCAGCTCGGGGCTCATGCTCAGCGCGCGGGCAATCGCCACGCGTTGCTGCTGGCCGCCGGACAGCTGGTCCGGGAAACGGTCGGCCAGGTGTCCCAGGCCCACACGGTCCAGGTTGTGCCGGGCCACCTTGTCGGCCTCTTCCTGGGAGCGCCTCAGGACCTTGGTCTGGGCGATGGTGCAGTTCGCCGTGGCGTTCAGGTGCGGGAACAGGTTGAACTGCTGGAACACCATGCCCACCTTGCGGCGCATCTTGTCGATGTCCACGTCGGGGTCGGTAGCTTCGAAGCCGCCCACATGAATGGCGCCTTCGTTGGGCTGCTCCAGGAGGTTCACGCAGCGCAGCAAGGTGGACTTGCCGGAGCCGGAGGGCCCGATCAGGCACACCACCTCACCCGGTGCCACGTCCAGGCTGATGCCCTTGAGGACTTCGTTGGACCCGTAGGATTTGCGCAGGTCCTTGATGGAAACACCGGCTGCGTGGATGGTGCTGGTGCTGCCGGAGGAGGAATTTACGACGTCGTTCATGGCTTCCCTGCCTATCGCTTGGTCCGCGCGGAGCGGCTTTCGAACTTCCGGGCCAGGAGGCTCAGCGGGATGGTGATGACCAGGTAGAAGGCACCCGCCACGAGGAGCGGCGTGAGGCCGGCCCCCAGGCTGGAGATGCCGTCGCGGCCGAACTTCGTGAGCTCGTACTGTGACGCGGTCAGGCCCAGGACGTAGATCAGCGAGGAGTCCTTGGTCAGCAGGATGACCTCGTTGGTCAGCGGCGGGAGCACAATCTTGAACGCCTGCGGAATCACGATGGAAACCATGGCCCGCCACTGCGGCATGCCGAGCGACCGCGCGGCTTCCAGCTGACCCTTGGGCACAGCCTGCAGGCCGGCGCGGAGGGTCTCAGCGATATATGCCGAAGCCACCATACCCAGCGAGATCATGACGATCAGGGTCACGTTCCACTGAACGCCAAACGCGAGCGGAACACCGTAGCCGAAGGCGATGAACACCAGCAGGGCCGGGACGCCGCGGAAGAACTCGATGTAGCCGGTGGCCAGCCAGCGGTACAGCGGGAAGGTGGAGAGCTTCATCAAGGCCAGCAGGAGGCCGCCGGAAAGGCCCACCACGAAGCCGAGGAACGTGTAGATGAGGGTGTTCTTGAGGCCCACCAGGAAGATGTCCGGGAACATCGGGCCGATCTTGGCGAAGTTGAAGACGCTGTTGCCGACGGTCTTCCAGTCGATGGCCAGGACCAGCGCGGCCACGGCCACTACGAAGATGCCGATCTGGATATACAGGCTTACTCTGGCCCGTTGACGTGCGGTCATTGCCATAGGGTGCTCACATTCATTTGCGTGGCTGAGGCCCCGGACGTACTGCAGTGCAGTTCATCAGGGGCCCCAGCGGCGTCGTTCTCAGGGCTGTGTAAGTCTCAGTCCGAAAGAGTCTTACTTGGCGGCCTCGCCGAACCAGGTGGTTTCGAACTTCTTCAGGCTGCCGTCGTCGGTGATGCGCTTCAGGGTTGCGTTGACCTTCTCGGCCATGGCGGTGTTGCCCTTCTTGATGGAGACGCCCAGCTTTTCGCCGGACGTGTAGTCCTCCACGCGCTTGAACTTGGGGTCATCCTTGATGGCGTAGGCCAGGATGGACTGGTTGCCCAGGGCGGCGTCGATGGTGCCGGCCTGGATGGCCTGGACCAGGAGGCCGCTGTCCTCGAACTGCTGTGCGTCGATGCCTTTATCCGCTGCGTACTTGGCGCCGGTGGTGGCCTGCTGGACGCCGACCTTCTTGCCCTTGGCGCTGTTGATGTCCGTGATACCGGATGCCGTGGTGGCTACCAACGTGAGGTCATCGTCCATGTACGGGTTGGAGAAGTCCATCACCGACTTGCGGACGTCAGTGATGGACACCGAGGAGATGGAGAGGTCGCACCCGGTGAGGGCGGTTCCGGTCTCGATGGCTTCGAACGAGCTGTCAACCACGCTGAGTTCGGCTTTGAGGTCCTTGGCAATCTCGTTGGCGATGTCCATGTCGAAGCCAACGATCTTGCCGTCTTTCTGGAATTCGAACGGCTCGTAGGGGACGTCCGAGCAGACGGTGAGCTTGCCTGCATTGATGAGCTGGACGCCGCCTTCTGAAGCTGCCGGCGTGGAGCTGCCGCCGCAGGCAGTGAGGGTCAGGGCGCCGGCGGCGAGGATTGCTGCTGCCTTGGCGGCGATTTTGGCCTGGGCCAGGGACTTGAGCTGCATGTTTATTTACCTTTTGTTGCAGGAGTATGCGGTACTAAATCGGTTCATAGTGTATCGCCGAATGAGAGATGTGCATCACACGAAACTTAGTTTCACTATTGGATAACTAATGCCGAGCCATATGCAAGAGTCTGAGGCGCGCCTGTGTCTGGAATTCCGGACGCGCGCCCAACTGGGTAGCAGTAGATGTCGTTTTGAGGGTCCAAACCGACATGTGCTGCTACCTAGTTGCTGATCCCCAGCGACTCCAGCATTGGCCGGAACTTCGCCCACGTCTCGGCCAGCTCGGCCTCGGGCTGGGAGCCATCAACGATTCCACAACCGGCATATAGCCGCACGGTATGCGGATCCTCGATGACCGCCCCGCGCAGTGCGATGCCCCATTCGCCGTTGCCGGCCGCGTCCAGCCAGCCCACCGGTCCGGCGTACGGCCCGCGGTCCAAGTGTTCGAGCTTGCGGATGAGGGCCCCGGCCACCTGGGTGGGGGTGCCGCAGACGGCCGCCGTCGGGTGCAGGGCGTTGATCAGCGCAAGGCAGGTGGGCACGTGGCCCTCCACCTCGGTGAGCTCGGCCTTCACGTCCGATGCCAGGTGCCACACGTTGGGCAGTTCCAAGATAAAGGGCTCGTCGTGGGCGTTCATGGCCTCGGAAAACGGCGCCAGCTGCGAGGTCAGTGACTGGATCGCGATCTCGTGCTCGTGCCGTTGCTTCTCCGACCCCGCAAGCACACGCTCGGCGTAGTCCATGGGGATGCCGTCCTCGCCGTGAGCGTCGCGGCGGTCCAGGGTGCCGGCCAAAACGCGCGCCTGGGCGGTGCGGCCCTCCACCTGGATCAGCATCTCGGGCGTCGCGCCCACCAGCCCGTCAACCCCGTACGTCCAGCATTCGCGGTATCGGACGGCCAGTTCGCGCAGCACCTTCGCGGCGTTCACGCCGGACGGCATCGTGGCCACGATGTCCCGCGCCAGCACCAGCTTCTCCAGCGCCCCGGTCCGGATCTCCTCCACACCGGCAGTCACCGCGGCCATCCAGTCTTCCTCGCTCAGCGACCCCGTGTGCAGGGTCGCCCGAGCGGCCAACGGCAAAGGACGTACGACGGCGTCACCCGCCCCGGCGGGGACCTCGCCCGGGGTGCCGTCCCCGGTGCTGCCGCCGCTCAGCCAGCGGTCCAGGGCGCCGAGGGCGCCCTCTGTGGTGAGTTCGCCGTCGTCGAACGTTAACTGGGTGAGCCAATACTGGCCGTCACGGACGCCCACCACGATCTCCGGCACGATCAGGCGCGATTCGTGGGCGGACTTCTTCGAGAAGGCGAAGGAGCCGAAGGCCACTGGTCCCGTGCCGGGCAGGACCACCGAGTCGGTGATGTCAGCTTCGAGGACGAGGTGGCGCCACCAGATGTCGGCCTCGAGGAAACGTTCCGGCCCGGTCGCGGTAAAACGCGTGATCTCACCAAAGCCCACCAGGCCGGCTTCGCGGCGGGTCCAGCAAAGGACGTCGTCCCGGACCAGGAACTGCGGAAGTCCGCCGGCGGACGCGTTGCCATCCAGGGGGACCGTGAGGGTGCGGAACGTGCTCGTCATGATGAGACAACAGTACTCTGCACGCTACTCGGCGGTACTTTCAGCCCACAGCCCAAGATTTGCCTGCGGTTAGGGGGCCTGCAGAACATTTGAGACAATGACGGAGTGAACCGAGCATCCTTGGATAAGCGTCCGGACGAAGTAGCCACGATGTTTGACGACGTCGCACCAAAATACGACGTCGTCAACGATGTTCTGTCGATGGGACAGACGCGCCGCTGGCGCAAGATTGTGGTGGATGCCGTGGACGTGCGTCCCGGCCAGCGGGTGCTCGACCTCGCCGCCGGAACCGGGACGTCCAGCGAGCCATATGCCGATGCAGGCATAGACATCGTAGCGTGCGATTTCTCCCTCGGCATGCTCAAGGTTGGCAAGCGCCGCCGCCCGGACATCAACTTTGTTGCCGGTGACGCCACCAACCTGCCCTTCGCGGACAACAGCTTCGACGCCAGCACCATCTCCTTTGGCCTGCGTAACGTCAACGAGCCCAAGAAGGCGCTGGCCGAGATGCTCCGCGTCACCAAGCCCGGCGGCAGGCTGGTCATCGCCGAGTTTTCCGCGCCCGTGGTGCCGCTCTGGCGCACGATGTATACCGAATACCTCATGCGTGCCCTGCCCGCCATCGCCGTCAAGGTTGCCTCAAACCCGGATGCGTATGTTTACCTGGCAGAATCCATCCGCGCCTGGCCGGACCAGGACCACCTGGCCGCCTGGCTGCAGGAATCGGGCTGGGAAAAGGTCACCTACCGCAACCTGACCGGCGGAATCGTGGCCGTCCACCGGGCCACCAAGCCGCTCGAATCAACTCCTGACGGCAGCGCTGCCGCGATTGCCGCGCACAAGGGCCCCGTGGCCAAGCTTCGCCGCAACATCACCCGCTGATACCTGTGAAAGTACTTATTGTCGGCGCCGGGCCGGCCGGATCCACCGCTGCCTACTACCTTGCCAAGGCGGGCATCAGTGTGACCGTCCTGGAAAAGACCAGCTTCCCCCGCGAGAAGGTCTGCGGGGACGGACTCACCCCGCGCGCAGTCCGCGAAATCCAGAAGCTCGGCCTGCCACATCCTGAAACTGATGGCTGGCGCCGCAACAAGGGACTGCGGCTCATTGCCGGCGGGCGGACCATCGAGCTGCCCTGGCCCGAGGTGTCCGATTTCCCGCAGTACGGCCTGATCCGCACCCGCCTGGGCTTCGACGAGGAATTGGCCAGGCACGCGCAGGCCGCCGGCGCCGAAATCCTCGAACGGCACAGCGTCACCGAAGCCCTTCGGGCTGAAGACGACCGCGTGACCGGTGTCCGCGCAGCGCTCCTGGATGAGTCCGGACGCAAGACGGGGGAGACGCGCGACTTCAGCGCCGACGTCGTACTCGCCGCGGACGGAAACTCCACCCGAACCGCCGTGTCGCTGGGCATCCAGAAGCGCGACGACCGCCCCCTCGGCGTGGCCGTGCGCACCTACTTCACCTCGCCGCGGCACGATGACGACTGGATGGAAGGCTGGCTGGAGCTCCCCGGCCGCGACGGAAAGTTGCTCCCCGGCTACGGCTGGGTGTTCGGCGTCGGAGACGGCACGTCCAACGTGGGCCTCGGCATCCTGAACTCGTCCAAGGAATTCGGCAAGCTCGATTACAAGCAGGTCCTGCGCGAATGGACCGCCGCCATGCCCGCCGAGTGGGGCTTCACCCCGGAGAACCAGGTGGGTGAGATCCGCGGTGCCGCGCTGCCCATGGGCTTCAACCGCACGCCGCACTATTCTCCAGGCCTCCTGCTCCTGGGCGACGCCGGCGGCATGGTGTCACCGTTCAACGGCGAAGGCATCTCCTATGCGATGGAGTCTGCTCGGTTTGCGGCGGAATTCATCGTTGACGCTTCTGCACGCTCTGTTTCCGCGGGGCCAACGTACGACGCCGACGCGCACCTCGCCGGGTACGCGGACTATGTGCGCGGGCAGTGGGGATCGCACTTCACGCTGGGCCGCGCGTTTGCCGCGCTGATCGGAAAGCCCTCCGTGATGAAGCTCGCGCTGCGGACGGGGATGCCGATTCCCGTGCTGATGCGCTTTGTGGTCCGGCTGCTCGCCAACCTGACTGATCCGGCGGCGAAGGGTTTTGAGGACAGGGTAATCCGTGTCCTGGAATCGCTGGTTCCGGCCACGTCCAACACCCCTTCGGCTACGAACCAGCGGTATCCGCAACAAAAAGTTAGGGTTAACCAGTGACCAACTCTGCAGACCACAGCTGGACGCATGCCGGGCACGGCCTGCATGGCTCCGAACCCAGCCTCAATACCACCGCCATCGCCACCGCACTTCAGCTGCCGGCCGGCTTCGCGGCGATCGCGGAGGATGCCGAGCTGGGCCCCGCCATCACCACCAACCTGGCCCGGGTGGAGAAGAAGCTGCGCGAAGCCATAGCCAACTCCGATCCGCTGGCTGACGCAACGTCGCGCCACCTCGTCGAGGCCGGCGGCAAGCGTGTCCGCCCGCTGCTGACCCTGCTGTGCGCCCACCTCGGCGACGCTTCACTGCCCGCCGTGGTGCAGGCGGCCGTGGTGGTGGAACTGACCCATCTGGCCACGCTGTACCACGACGACGTCATGGACTCGGCCCCGTTCCGCCGCGGCGCACCCACAGCCCACGAAGTCTGGGGCAACTCAGTGGCCGTCCTTACGGGCGACCTCATCTTCGCCCGCGCCTCCATCCTGGTGTCCGAGCTCGGCTCCCGTGCGCTGGGCATCCAGGCCCGTACCTTCGAACGCCTGTGCCTCGGCCAGTTGCACGAAACTGTAGGCCCGCGCCCCGACGAGGACCCGGTGGAGCACTACCTCTCCGTCATCGCGGACAAGACCGGCTCCCTGGTGGCGGCGTCCGGCCAGCTCGGTGCCATCTTCGCCGGTGCCGATGAGGCCTACGAAGACTTGCTGGTGGAATACGGCGAGAAGGTGGGCGTGGCCTTTCAGCTCGCCGACGACGTCATCGATGTCACCGGCGTCAAGGTAAAGTCCGGCAAGTCCCCGGGCACCGACCTCCGCGAAGGCGTCCCGACACTCCCGGTCCTGTTCCTGCGCCGCGATGCCGCCGCCGGTGACCAGTCCGCCGTCGAGCTCCTGAAGCTGATTGACGGCGACCTGACCTCCGATGATGCGCTGGCTGCTGCAGTGGCCGGGCTGCGCGAGCACCCCGTCACGGCCGAATCCTGGGTGGTTGCGCGCCGCTGGGCCGATGAAGCCATTGCCGCGCTGGCGCCGTTGCCGGAGGGCGTTGTGAAGGCCTCGCTCTCCAACTTTGCGCTGGCCGTGGTGGACCGCGCCAGCTGATTCTGTTTTTCTTTGAGCGGGGCTCTGCCGGGTTCGACTTGGCGGGGCTCCGCTTTTGTTTGGGTGGATTGGCAGCGGGCCACGGGCTTAAGTGCAATAGCCCCGGTTCTCAGCAACGTTACGAGTCACACGCTGCGTCGAACCGGGGCTATATCTCCGTTCGCATCAGACCCGCCGGAGGCGTTTAGCGGATCCGTGAACAGTCTATGACAGGTTTGTCACATAACGCAAGCCTGGTGTTAGGTGCGTGTCACAGGTTGTTGGGGCTCTCGCGGGGCACGTTGCGGCGCGAGATGCGCCGTCCGGTCCTGGAGGCCGGCGCGTCCGTGCCAAAGTGCCCCGGGATGGCCGAGTTGTCCACATGGCTCAGCATGGACCTGCCGTTCGCTGAAGTCCGCTGGCACGGTCGAACCATGACAATTGAGAAATTCCTTGGCATGCGGGCCGGCGTGGCCCGGACTTCGACGCTCCGCGGGGCGGGATTCTCGCGAAACTCGCTCAACAAAGCCGTGGCTGCCGGGCGGATTGTGCGGATTCGGCGAGGCGTCTACGGCCTGCCCAGAGAGGCCGGCGCCTTGGGCCTGGCACTGCAGTACAACGCTCTGCTCACCTGCCTGTCGGCCGCCCCTACGTACAGGCTCTGGACGCTGAACGACTCAACTTCTGTGCACCTGAGTCCGGGGCATAAGAGGGCGCCGGCCGGGACATTGGCCCATGGACGATGCCCCCACCCGCGCCACCCATGGCTGCCGGTGGCGGGCCTGGCTGATGTCCTGATTCATGCAATGCGCTGCTTGCCTGAAGTTGAGTCGCTGGTGATGCTTCAGTCCGCAACCCAGCGGGGAGACGTGACGGTGAACTTCCTGCGGCGTAAGCTCCCCGGAAACCGCAATGCCCGCGCCAGGGACGTCCTCGACAACGTGGTCCCGAGGGCGGACTCCCTGCTTGAGGTGCTGGCCAACTACCACTTTCGGCGGGCGGGGCTACATGTGCGCAGGCATGTGGAGCTTCCGGGGGTGGGCGAGGTGGATTTCGTGATTGAGGAGTGCCTCGTGGTGGAAACCGACGGCGGCACGCATCTGGAGCCCCGGCAAGTGAAGAAGGATCGAAAGCGCAACAATGCCACCATCATTGGTGGCCGGCTTGGCCTGAGATTTGGCTATGACGACGTCGTCCATCACCCTGAGCGGATGATGGCAGAGGTGTTGGCGGTGCTGGAGCTGTGCCGGCGGGGAGCTTTTGGCAACAGGTGAGTGCCGCCGTCGTGCTTTTCACCGCCGTCGCGGGGCACTATGGACGAACTAGGTGTATTGACCTGAGAGGTTGGTGACGCGGCTGGCTGGTGGCTGACCTTTGAGTGAAGTGTGGCCTCGGTGGTGATTGTAGTGATGGAGCCAATCGGTGAAAGCGGCAACACGCTCTGATTCTGATGTGTAGGGTTTGGCGTACGCCCACTCGTCCAGCATGGTGCGGTTGTAGCGCTCGACTTTGCCGTTGGTCTGAGGACGGTAGGGGCGGGTCCGTTTGTGTTTGATGTCCGGGCCCAAGGCGTCCTTGAACGCGTAGGAGCGGTAGCAGGAGCCGTTGTCCGTCAACACCCGTTTGACAGTGACGCCGCAGGACTGGAAGTAGGCGTTGGCGCGTTCCCAGAATCCGGCCGCGGTTTCCTTCTTTTCATCGGCCAGGATCTCGGTATAAGCGAGCCGGGAGTGGTCATCGACGGCGTTGTGCAGGAAAGCGTAGCCGGGTCTGCGGTTCGCCGCCGTGCCGGTCTTGTTCCGCCTGCCAGCGGCCCTGCCCAGGCTCCGGTGACCGCCTCCGTCCGGGATCCGCCCGAGCTTCTTGATGTCCACGTGGACCATGTCCCCGGGGCCCTCGTGCTCGTAGCGGCGGATCACCCGGCCTGTGGCACGGTCCAGCCAGGACAGCCTGGCCAGCCCGTACCGGGACAGGACCCGGTGCACCGTGGACGGGTGGATCCCCAGCAGGTAACCGATCCGCGCCGGGCCCCACCGGCGGTTGACTCTGATCGCGATGATCCGCCGTTCCCGCCGTGGGCAGGTCTTCCGCGGCGAGGTTCGGGGCCGGCTCGAGGCATCCTGCATGCCGGCCTCACCATGGTCGCGGTAGCGGCTGGTCCACCGCGACGCGGTCGTGACCGAGACCTGGAACCGTTCAGCTGCCCGGCGCAGCGGCCATCCGTCATCAACGATGCATCTGGCCAGCCGGAGCCTGCCCTTGGGCGTGAGGATCGCGTTAGCATGGGACATTGAAGACCTCCTTGTGAACTGGACTCTCGACAAGCCCAACTCCACTCGGAGGTCTTCTTTTTGTCACCTAACCACGCCGGTGTTCCTAACGTCCGTGGTCAATACAACTAGGCCGCAGAACAGGGATAGTGCACGGCGTGTGCGTGTCGAAGTGCCCCGTTTAGGCCGCGGCGGCCCAACGAATCAGTCCTCTTCGTCGTTGAAAGCCCACTCGAACATGTCGAAGACGAACTCGGAGAAGGTGCCTTCCTCGCTCTTCCACTGGGCGCGGGCGTTGTTCCGGCGGTACACGATGGGGTCCGGGACGCTGAGATCGCCCACGCGGAAGCCCCAGGTGAATTGTTCCTCTTCGTCTTCGAGGAACATCAGGAAGCCTTCGTCATCAACTTCCAGCTCTTCGGGGTCCCAGAAGTAGTGGTAGGCCTCCATGAGGTCCTCGCAGCCGCCAACGGCCTGGTAGAACTCGCGAAGGACCAGCGGAACCTGGAACTGGTGTTCGGCGAGGGCGGCGTCCAGTTCGTCCCCGGACAGGCCGTCCTCTTCCTGCCATTCGTCCTCGAGATACTTCGGAACAAGCGCACGGAACTTCTCGAGGAACATGTCAGTCATGGTCCCAATCCTAGCTAATCGCGGGGGCCCTTATTGCCGCCGCCACCAGCCCCGGAACCGTCCCCGCCACCAGCCCCGGAACCGTCCCCGGAACCAGCCCCGCCTTCCTCACGCCGGTGCCAGCCGTGAACCGCCAGCGGGGCCTGCCAGGAACGCCGCCACGCCAGGACCCGGAACGTGAACACCACGGCGGCAATGGCCGCAGCAGTGAGGACGTTAAAGGCGCCGGCAACCCACAGCGCGGCAGTCAGCCCCGCCCCCAGAAACGCCGGCAAGGCGTAGATGTCCTTGGGGTTGAAGAGCTCGGGAACTTCGTTGGCCGTGACATCGCGCAACAGGCCGCCGCCCACCGCGGTCATCACACCCAGCAGCGCCGCAGCCACCGGATTCATGCCGGCATCGAGGGCCTTGACAGTGCCGGTCATGCAGAACAGGGCCAGACCGCCGGCGTCGAACAGGGTCAGCAGGGACGTGAAACGCTCCACGCTCGTGTAAAGGGAGTACACCAGAATGGTGGCCAGCACCGGCGGAAACAAGTATGCCGGGTTGCTGAATGCCGCGGGCGGACCGGCGTCGAGGATGAGGTCGCGGATGATTCCGCCGCCCAGGCCCACCAGCGAAGCCAGGAGCAGTGACCCCACGATGTCGATGTTCTTCCGCGCCGCCAGGAGCGAGCCGGACACTGCGAAGAAGAACACGCCCACAAGGTCCAGCCACACGGGAGCGGTGTCAAAGGCGAATGTCATGGGCGTCCCGGCTGATTCAAAATGGGCGGACAGTGCGGCTCCAACGTTACGCTAGCGGCTATGAACAAACCCATCATGGTCGCCTGTGCCCACGGGACGTCGAGCCCGCAAGGAGCCGCGGAGGTCAACGCCCTGCGCGCCGCAATCGCTGCCCTGCGACCGGGCATGGACGTGCGGGAAGCCTACGTGGACGTCCAGCAGCCGGACCTCGTGGACGTAGTGGCCGGCCTGCCCGAAGACGCCGGGGCCGTCGTGGTCCCCTTGCTGCTGAGTGTGGGCTACCACGTCAAGGTGGATATCGCGCGGGCGGTGAAGAGCCGGCCGGGGACTGTTGCCGCGGCGCCGCTGGGCCCCGATCCGAGGCTCGCCGCCCTGCTGGACCAGCGCCTCCGCGAGGCCGGCGTCACGGACCGCGACTCAATTGTCCTCGCCGCCGCAGGGTCCTCGAACCCCAACGCCGCGGTCAGCGTGGAAGAGCTCGCGGACCAGCTCCGGGAGCTGCGGCGGAACCGGATTGAGCCCGCCTACGGTGCCTCAGCCAAGCCGTCAGTGCCCGACGCCGTCGCCATGCTTCGCGAGGAAGCAGCAGGGGGTGCCGGGGCGGGGGAGTCTGCGGGAGCCGTTGACCTCCGCGGCCGCGTGGTGATTGCCTCCTACCTCCTCGCGCCGGGCTTCTTCCACGACCAGCTGGCCAAGGCGGGCGCCGACCTCGTGACGGAACCACTGTTGCCCTCCGCCGTGCTCGCCGAGATTGCCCTCGACCGGTTCGACGCCGCCGTCGCACGCGGTCAGTAGGCGCCCGGAATCCCCGACAAAAAGGCGCTCGGTGAATCACAGGAGGCCTGCTTCTTCAAGGCCCTACGGCGATTCGTGACGAAATGTTTCCCTAGGTGACTCAGGGTTTCCCGACCCTTTGTGACGCAATTGTGAGCAACCTACAGTCGATGCATGACTGATACAGCTCTAGCCGGAGCGTCCGCGGACCCCGCAGCCGCCAAGCGCCCCGCACGCACCAACCGCCCCGCCGCAAAGCCGCACGGGCAGTGGAAAGTGGACGGCAAAACCCCGCTGAACGCCAACGAAACCTGGAAACAGGAAGACGACGGCCTCAACGTCCGCGAGCGTATCGAAACCATCTACTCCAAGGACGGCTTCGATGCCATCCCCAGCCAGGACCTGCACGGCCGGTTCCGTTGGTGGGGCCTGTACACGCAGCGCAAGCCCGGGATCGACGGCGGCAAGACCGCAACACTTGAGCCGCACGAGCTCGAAGACAAGTACTTCATGCTGCGCGTCAGGATCGACGGCGGCGCACTCACCACCGAGCAGCTGCGCGTCATCGGCCAGATTTCCGTGGACTTCGCGCGGGATTCCGCCGACCTCACCGACCGCCAGAACATCCAGCTGCACTGGATCCGGGTAGAGGACATCCCCGAGATCTGGAACCGCCTCGAAGGGGTTGGCCTGTCCACCACCGAGGCGTGCGGCGACGTGCCCCGCGTCATCCTGGGCTCGCCGGTGGCCGGTATCGCCAAGGACGAGATCATCGACCCCACACCGCTCATCGCCGAGCTGGGGGAGCGGTTCATCGGCAACCCGCTGCTGTCCAACCTGCCGCGCAAATACAAGACCGCCATCACCGGCCACCCCAGCCAGGACGTGGTGCACGAGATCAACGACTTCGGCCTGGTGGGCATGGTCCACCCCGAGCTGGGCGTCGGCTATGACCTCTGGGTGGGCGGTGCGCTCTCGACCAACCCGATGCTGGCCAAGCGCCTCGGCGCCTTCGTCCGGCCGGAGGAAGCAGCCGACGTGTGGCTCGGCGTCACCAGCATCTTCCGCGACTACGGTTACCGCCGCATGCGCACCAAGGCCCGCCTGAAGTTCCTGCTGGCCGACTGGGGCCCGGCGAAGTTCCGCCAGATCCTCGAGGACGAGTATCTCGGCTACAAGCTGGCCGACGGACCGGCCGCGCCCAAGCCCACCACTCCGGGCGACCACATCGGCGTGCACGAGCAGAAGGACGGCAAGTTCTTCATCGGCGCCACCCCGCTGGCCGGTCGGCTCTCCGGCGCCCAGCTGGTCAAGCTGGCGGACACCCTCGAGGCCGCGGGTTCCTACCGCCTGCGCACCACCCCGCACCAGAAGCTCGTGGTCCTGGACGTCGCCAAGGACCAGGTTGAACCGCTGGTGTCCGAGCTGGACGCCCTGGGCCTCTCCGCCCGCCCGTCCGTGTTCCGCCGCGGCACCATCGCCTGCACCGGCATCGAATACTGCAAGCTGGCCATCGTGGAAACGAAGGTCACCGCCGCCACCGCCGTCGCCGACCTGGAACGCCGCCTGGCAGACCTCGCCACTTCCGGCGAACTGCCGCATGCACTGTCCCTCCACATCAACGGCTGCCCCAACTCCTGCGCCCGCATCCAGACCGCGGACATCGGCCTGAAGGGCATGATGCTGCCAACGCCCGACGGCGATCCCTCCCCGGGATTCCAGGTCCACCTGGGCGGCGGGCTGGCTTCCTCCGACCGCGAGGAAGCAGGGCTGGGACGCACCGTCCGCGGCCTCAAGGTGTACGTCGAGGACCTGCCGGACTACGTGGAGCGCGTGGTGCGCACCTTCGTGGCCCAGCGCGCCGAAGGCCAGACCTTCGCCGAATGGGCCCACGCAGCAGACGAGGGGGCACTCCAGTGAGTAAGCACGCACTCGAGGTAGACCCAGTGGCAGGCGATGCCGCCCAGGGAGTGGGAAGTCCGGTCACGCTGTCGGAGCCGCGCGCTGAGCTGATCGAAGATCAGCCGCGCGGCGAAGGGGCGGGGACGGCATCGCCTGCCAAACACGCCGCGCCTGTTCCTGCACTCCGCTCGCACGATGAACTCAAGGCCCTCGCCGAAGCCGGTGCCGCCGAGCTCGGCTGGGACGCCCCGGCCCGTGACGTGATCGCCTGGGTGGAGCGCAACTTCGACCTGCCCGCGGTCGCCGTCGCGTGCTCCATGGCCGACGCAGTCCTCCCGGCACTGGTCGCAGACCAGATGCCCGGCGTCGACGTCCTGTTCCTGGAAACCGGCTACCACTTCGCGGAAACGTACGCCACGCGGGATGAGGTGGCCGCGAACCTGCGCGTCAACGTGGTGGACGTGCTGCCGGAGAACACCGTGGAACAGCAGGACCGGCTCCTGGGCAAGGACCTGTTTGCCCGCGACGCCGCCCAGTGCTGCGCCCTCCGCAAAGTGGCCCCGCTGCGCCGCACCCTGGCCGGCTACGAACTCTGGTTCACCGGCGTCCGCCGCGACGAAGCTCCCACCCGCACCAACACCCCGCTGGTGACCTGGGACGAGGCCAACGGCCTGGTCAAGGTCAACCCCGTCGCTGCCTGGACGTTCGACCAGCTGGTGCAGTACTCCGACGACAACCTCCTGCCCGTCAACCCGCTGCTTTCCCAGGGGTATCCCTCCATTGGCTGCCAGCCCTGCACCCGCAAGGTGGCGCCCGGCGATGACCCCCGCGCCGGCCGCTGGGCAGGTTCCGACAAGACAGAATGCGGGCTACACGTATGAGCACTTTCCTAACTGAGGAGACCACCCAGGTGACTGAAGCTGCCGTCTCCACGCGCCTCTCCAGCTTGGACGCTCTTGAGTCCGAAGCGATCCACATCATCCGCGAAGTGGTGGCCGAGTTCGAAAAGCCCGCGCTGCTGTTCTCCGGCGGCAAAGACTCCGTGGTGATGCTGCACCTGGCCACCAAGGCGTTCTGGCCGGGCAAGGTTCCGTTCCCCGTCCTGCACGTGGACACCGGGCACAACTTCCCCGAGGTCATCGACTTCCGAGACCGGACAGTGGAGCGGCTGGGACTGAAGCTCGTCGTCGGAAGCGTCCAGGAATTCATTGACCGCGGCGAACTGGCCGAGCGTGCCGACGGCACCCGCAACCCGCTGCAGACCGTTCCGCTGCTGGACGCCATCCAGCAGAACAAGTTCGACGCCGTCTTCGGCGGCGGCCGCCGTGACGAGGACAAGGCGCGCGCCAAGGAGCGCATCCTGAGCCTCCGCGACGAGTTCGGCCAGTGGGACCCGCGCAACCAGCGCCCCGAACTGTGGAACCTCTACAACGGCCGCCACACCGTGGGCCAGCACGTCCGCGCGTTCCCCATCAGCAACTGGACCGAGCTGGACATTTGGCGCTACATCGAACGCGAAAACATCGAACTGCCCGGCCTGTACTACGCCCACGACCGCGAGGTGTTTGCCCGCGACGGCATGTGGCGGGCAGTCGGCGAGGTCTCGCAGCCGCTGCCGCACGAGGAAGTCATCATCAAGACGGTCCGCTACCGCACTGTGGGGGACATGTCCTGCACCGGCGCCGTTGAATCGGACGCAGCCACCGTGAGCGACGTTGTGATCGAAGTTGCCGCCTCCACCATCACCGAACGTGGCGCCACCCGTGCAGATGACCGCATCTCCGAGGCAGCCATGGAAGACCGCAAGAAGGATGGGTACTTCTAATGAGCACCGAAACTTTGCCCCTGGCCGAGCTGGAAACAGCCCTGCCCACCACTCTCTTCCGCTTCGCCACCGCCGGATCGGTCGACGACGGGAAGTCCACCTTGGTGGGCCGCCTCTTGCACGATTCCAAGGCGATTCTTGCTGACACGCTCGACGCCGTTGCCCGTACCTCCTCCGACCGCGGCTTTGGCGGTGAGAAGGGCGGCATTGACCTCGCCCTCCTGACCGACGGCCTGCGCGCCGAGCGCGAGCAGGGCATCACCATCGACGTGGCCTACCGGTACTTCGCCACAGACCAGCGCAGCTTCATCCTTGCCGACTGCCCCGGGCACGTTCAGTACACCAAGAACACGGTGACCGGCGCGTCCACTGCGGATGCCGTCGTCGTACTCATTGACGCCCGCAAGGGTGTCCTTGAGCAGACCCGCCGGCACCTTTCCGTGCTGCAGCTACTGCGTGTGGCGCACGTAATTGTGGCCGTGAACAAGATCGACCTGGTGGACTTCAGCGAGGCCGTTTTCCGCGAGATCCAGGCGGACGTGCAGAAGGTTGCGCGGGAACTGGGCATCGGCTCCGCCGAGCTGGGCACCGCTGACCACATCGATGACCTGCTGGTGATTCCGGTGTCCGCCCTCGACGGCGACAACGTGGTGGACAGGTCCGAGCGCACCCCCTGGTACGACGGCCCGGCCCTGCTGGAGGTCCTCGAGACCCTGCCGGCCGCCGATGAGATCGACACCCAGCTGGAGAGCTTCCGCTTCCCGGTGCAGCTGGTCATCCGGCCGCAGGGCGCGCTGGCTCCCGACGCCGTGGCCGCCGGCCTGGACGTCGAGGCGTTCCGTGACTACCGCGCGTATGCCGGCCAGATCACCGAGGGTTCCGTGAAGGTGGGGGACAAGGTTTCCGTGCTGACTCCCGGCCAGGATCCGCGCACGACGACGGTGGTTGGCATCGATTTCGCCGGGGAGTCCCTGCAGGAAGCCTTCGCCCCGCAGTCCGTGGCAATCCGGCTGGCGGACGAGTTCGACGTAGCCCGTGGTGACACCATCGCCGCGGCCGGCACTGTCCGCGAATCCTCCGCCGACCTGTACGCAGCACTCTGCTGGCTCTCGCCGAAGCCGCTCCGGGAGGGTGCCAAGGTGCTGGTCAAGCACGGCACCCGCACCGTCCAGGCGTTGGTCCGCAGTGTCAGCGGCAAACTCGACCTCGCCACCTTCAAGCTCGAAGGCGCATCCAGCCTGGATCTCAACGACATCGGCCACGCACAGCTCCGGCTGGCCGCGCCACTGCCGCTCGAGAACTACCTGCACCACCGCCGCACCGGCGCGTTCCTGGTGATCGACCCGCAGGACGGCAACACGCTGGCCGCGGGCCTGGTCAAGGACCACCCGGGCGACCACGAGGACGAGCGCTACTCCATCTGAGTCTCTGCTTGAGCTGAGCTTGGCTTGAGCTGCCCTGCCCCGCATGACCGTTGCTGCCCCGCACCGGTTATGCGGGGCAGAGCCGTCTGTGGGCTTCGCCGGGCCCCCTTGCCTCCCGCCTGCCCTCCCACCATCATCAAGGTGGGAGGGCAGACCCGTGGAAACC
Source organism: Arthrobacter sp. BF1 (assembly GCF_056680215.1). Taxonomy (NCBI): domain Bacteria; kingdom Bacillati; phylum Actinomycetota; class Actinomycetes; order Micrococcales; family Micrococcaceae; genus Arthrobacter; species Arthrobacter sp. BF1. Next base: position 3,195,840 of record NZ_CM155271.1, on the reverse strand, counting down.
ATCAACAGCAAGCTCATCAACTGGGCCTCGATCCTGGATGAGAAGACCCGCGCGCAGGCCATCGCCACATCCACGCTGCCGTTCATCTACCCGCACCTTGCCCTGATGCCGGACGCGCATCTGGGCAAGGGCGCCACCGTGGGCTCGGTCATTCCCACCCTGCACGCCATCATTCCGGCAGCGGTGGGCGTGGACATCGGCTGCGGCATGATCGCGGTCCGGACCCAGTACTCGGTGCAGGACCTTCCCGCGGACCGGAAACGGCTGCGCGAGGACATCGAACGGGCCATCCCGCTGTCCGCCGGCCACAACAACCGGACGGTCAAGGCCACCGCCGAACCTCGCCTTGCCGAGCTCAGGAAGCTCGCGGCCAAAGCCGGCTTCAACCCTGCGCAGTACGTCGAAAAGTGGGAGCTGCAGCTGGGCTCCTTGGGATCCGGGAACCACTTCATTGAGGTCTCCGCCGACGAATCCGAGGCCGTCTGGCTATTCCTGCACTCCGGTTCCCGCGGCGTCGGCAACAAGATCGCACAGCATCACATCGGCGTCGCACAGCAGGTAAACCGGAAGCGTGCCACCCGGCTGCCGGACCCGGACCTCGCGCACTTGGAGGAAGGCACGTCGGAGTTTGACCGGTACATCAAGGAGTTGCGGTGGGCCCAGCGTTTCGCGTTGCTGAACCGCGAGGAAATGATGGACCGCGTCATCACGCAGTTCAGCCACTGGGTGGGCGGCCCCGTCACGGAGCGTGAACGGATCAACTGCCACCACAACTTCACCCGGCAGGAGACCCACTACGGGAAATCGGTGTGGGTCTCGCGCAAGGGAGCCATCAAAGCCGAGCACGGCGATCCCGGACTGATTCCCGGATCCATGGGGACGGCGTCGTACGTTGTGGAAGGCCTGGGCAACCCGGTGGCACTCAATTCCTCCCCGCACGGCGCTGGCCGTGAATACTCCAGGACGGCCGCGCGCAAGATGTTCACGCTCGCTGAGCTGAAGACGGCCATGCAGGGGATCGAATTCCGGACCACCGAGGCGTTCATCGACGAGATTCCGGCGGCCTACAAACCGATCGACCAGGTAATGCACGATGCTGCGGACCTGGTCAGGGTGCGTCACAAACTGCGGCAGCTCATCAACGTCAAGGGCGATTGACCTAGCGCCAGGACAGTGGCCGAATCCTGCTGCCTTGGATACTCTGCAGGGTACAGGCTGCGCGGGAATCCGAGGGGGATCGGTTGGAAGATCATGAGTCACTCGTAGCCAATTCCCTGGCGCAATACGAGGCACTGCTGCCGCGCCTTAACGAGGCCTCGGATGCGATCGGGAACGCCATCCGGTCCAGGCTCCGGGACGATGGCCTGAACCATCACACCGTGCAGGCGCGAGTGAAGGACCCCGCCTCGGTCAAGGGAAAGCTGGACCGGCAGACGGCGGACGGGCGATTCAAGTATGAACGCGGCCTCGAACAGCTCGACGACCTCATCGGAGTCCGGGTCATCATGTTCCTCGAGCCGGACATCGCGGACGTTGCCACAGCACTGAAGGGTCAGTTCAATTGCCGCGAGGACGATGACAAGACCAGCTCCCAGCGGCGGAACGGACACATCGGCTACGCCGGCAGGCACCTCACCCTCGAAGTCCCGGCAGAAAACACACCGGTGGGCTGCCAGGCTTTTGTCGGTCAGCGTTTCGAAGTGCAGATCAGGACCGTGCTGCAGCATGCCTGGGCCGCCTTCGAGCATGACATCCGCTACAAGGGCCTCGCCGAGGCCAACGCTGAGGTGGACCGCGCCTTCACCATGGCGTCAACCCTGATCGAACTTGCGGACGCCCAGTTCTCGGCTATCAACGACATCGTCAAGCGCCGCCAGGCCGAAAGCACTGCCGAGTTTGCCGCGAACCCCGCCGCCACGGAACTCACCGGGGACATCCTCCAGGACATGCTCGCGCGGCTGCTGCCCGAACATCCCAGGAGCCAGGCCCGCCTGTACGACTGGCTGGGGGACCTGCTGGCCGCCAACGGCGTGCGCACAGTGGCCGACGCGGAGTCGCTCTTCGGCGCAGCCGATTGGTCCGGCGTGGCCAAGCGGATGGACTATAAATTCCCCGCTGGCCACGTCAGGATTGCCGACGACTTCCTGCTGAAGACCTGGGGCGTGGACTACATTGCGCGCACCAAGTCCCTGGGCGATGACCCCAAACGTGAAGCGAAGCTGACGTACCGGCTGGAGCGCATGCAGGACTGAGCCCGGCCGCGTCTAGGTGCCATGACTGCGCCGCCCCGTCTTTCGCGAATGTGACGCTGCGTGAACCCCCGTGACCCCCCGTTTCTGCTTCATTGAATGGGTTTATGTCACTCCCTATGGTGAAACAATGACAAGTTCCAAGCCCGGGATGACCCGCATCGTGGCAGGCGAAAGTGCTGTACCCCAGCGCAAGCGTGCCATCGAAGCTGCCCTGGCCATCGGGCTCGTTTTGCTGATCGCGTTGGGTGCCGTGGTGGCGTCCAACATCTCCCGGGACGCGTCCGCAGAGGCCGCGACGCCGGCGCCCACACCGGCTGAAGAGCTGAAGCTGGGCTACTTCGGAAACCTGACCCACGCTCCCGCGCTGGTTGGTGTGAAGAAGGGGATCCTTGCCCGGAACCTGGGCAGCACCAAGCTCAGCACCGAAACGTTCAACGCCGGGCCTGCCGCGATCGAGGCCCTGAACGCCGGGGCCATTGACGCCGCCTACATCGGGCCGAACCCGGCCATCAACTCGTTCGTCAAGAGCCGCGGGGAGTCCGTCAGCGTCATCGCCGGCGCCGCAGCAGGTGGCGCGCAGTTGGTGGTCAAACCGGAAATTACCTCTGCCGCGGACCTCCGCGGAAAGACCCTGGCCTCGCCCCAGCTGGGCGGCACGCAGGACGTGGCGCTGCGCGCGTGGCTGTCTTCGCAGGGTTACAAAACCAATGTTGACGGCAGTGGCGACGTCGCCATCAACCCCACGGACAATGCGCAGACCCTGAAGCTGTTCCAGGATGGAAAGATCGACGGCGCGTGGTTGCCTGAGCCGTGGACCTCGCGTTTGGTGCTTCAAGCCGGAGCGAAGGTCCTGGTAGACGAAAAAGAGCTGTGGGACGGTTCGCTCTCCGGCAAGGCCGGGGAATTCCCCACCACCATCCTGATCGTGAACAAAAAGTTCGCCGCCGAACACCCGGACACGGTCAAGGCGTTGCTGCGCGGACACGCCGAATCCGTGGCCTGGCTGAACAACGCACCCGCCGCTGAGAAAGCGGATGTCATCAACTCCGCACTGCAGGAATCGGCCGGGGCGGCGCTGCCTGCCGACGTCCTGGAACGTTCCCTGCAAAACGTCATTTTCACAGTGGACCCGCTCGCCGCAACCTACCCCAAGCTGCTCAAGGACGGGGCGGACGCAGGCACCACCAAGCAGGCCGACATTACCGGCCTGTTCGACCTCCGCGCCCTGAACGAAGTTACCGGCACTGCCGGCCAGCGGATCTCCGCCGCTGGCCTCGGCCAGGACTGACCTCTTTCGGCCACCGCACCACCACCAAACGAAGGACGGGACCATGCCAGTCGTACTGGAACAGTTGGGCAAGCGCTTCGGCGACGGCGCCCCGGTGCTGGAGGATGTCAACGCCACCATCGGATCGGGTGAGTTCGTCGCCCTCCTCGGTGCGTCCGGCTGCGGCAAATCCACCCTCCTGAACATCATGGCGGGACTGGAGGCCCCGACGTCGGGCGCCTTGGAAGTACCCAGCGACGGCGCTGCCTTTATGTTCCAGGATGCAGCCCTCTTCCCGTGGCTGACGGCGCGGGAAAACATCGAACTTGCCCTCAAACTGCGCGGTGTGGGGAAAGCCGAACGCCGCGTCAAGGCCGATGAACTCCTCGAACTGGTGCACCTCGGCGAGGCCGGGGACAAGCGCCCGCACGAACTCTCCGGCGGCATGCGCCAGCGTGTGGCACTGGCCCGCGCGCTGTCGCAGGACCGGCAACTCCTGCTGATGGACGAACCGTTCGCCGCCCTCGACGCCATCACCCGCGACCTCCTCCACGACGAGCTGGAACGCATCTGGAAGGAAACCGGGCGCACCATCGTTTTTGTCACGCACAACGTCCGCGAGGCCGTACGGCTGGGCCAGCGCGTGCTGCTGCTCTCGTCGCGCCCCGGCCGGGTGGTCCAGGAATGGGCCGTCACCGAGGAACACCGAACCGACGCCGGCCTCGCCGGACAGCTGACCGGGGTCATCACCGCCCGGCTCCGTGAGGAGATCCGCCGCCATGCCAAGTAAGTCCACCCGCCTCGCCGAGACCCCGCTTTCCGCAAGCTCGATCACCGAACCCGAAACCCACAAGGTGCACGCCGCCCTCACCCGAACCTCCACCGGGCACGAGGATCTGCGCGAGCTCGAAGCCGGGCTGGACTCCCTCCAGTCCGACTCCCTGCGTAAACACCGGATCGACTGGAGCCGGGTGCTCCTGCCCGTCGCCGCCCTGGTTGTCCTGGTCCTGGCCTGGCAGTTCTATGTATCGCTCGGCTTCAAACGCCGCGACCTGGTGCCCGGACCGCTTGACGTGCTGGGTCAGATTGGCGTCCTCTGGGGCGAGGCCAAGCTGCAGGAAGCGGTATGGACGTCGTTGCAGCGCGGAATTGTCGGCTTCCTGATTTCGGTGGCGATTGCTACTCCGGTAGGGCTGCTGCTGGCACAGGTCGCCCCGCTGCGCCGTGCCTTCGGACCCCTGATTTCAGGGCTGCAGGTGCTGCCGTCCGTCGCCTGGGTTCCCGCCGCCATCATCTGGTTTGGCCTCACGGACGCCACCGTCTACTTTGTGGTGTTCATGGGCGCCATCCCGTCCATCATCAACGGGCTCATCTCCGGCGTGGACCAGATCCCGCCGCAGTACCGCCGCGTGGGAACGGTCCTGGGCGCGAACCGGCTCCAGATGGCCATCCAGATCATCCTGCCCGCGGCACTTCCGGGGTACCTCAGCGGCCTGAAGCAGGGCTGGGCGTTCTCGTGGCGCTCCCTCATGGCCGCGGAAATCATTGCGGTGGGCGGCACCATCGGCTTCGGCCTGGGCTCGCTGCTGGACCAGGGCCGGGACCTGTCCGACATGGCCATCGTGATGGCAGCCATCCTGCTCATACTGGCCGTCGGCATCCTGATCGAACTGCTGGTGTTCGGGCCGATTGAGAAGCGCCTTCTCCGCAGCCGCGGCCTCCTCGCCGGCAGTACCCGCTAAGCTGCCCCGGCTCCCAACGAAACCTTCAGAGCCCGACGGCGAGTGGCGCCGTCGGGCTTTGCTGCACCTGCGCCAGCGGCCAAACCGGGGCACTTCGACACGGACACGCCGCTGATTCGGCCGTTTTGGGGCTCGAGCCCCGTCAATGTGCCCCACGACGGCGGCGAGTGCGGCACGGAGTCTGGCAGACTTGCGCCATGACCGTCAGCTTCGTGTGCCGCACCGCGTCCGAGCTTCCGAGGGAGCGACTGTTCGATCTCGCCCGCAGCGTGGATGCACACACTGAGTCCCAAAGCGGCGCCAGCGAGCGTGCCGTTGGCGGGGTTACGTCTGGCCTGATTGGTGAAGGCGAGGAGGTGACCTGGCGGGCCCGGCACTTCGGTGTCCCGCTGAAGATGACCAGCCGCATCACGGAACTGGACTTCCCGCACACCTTCCGGGACGAGCAGGTCAAAGGCCCGTTCAAGTCGTTCCGCCACGTCCACGAATTCGAAGCCACGGAGACAGGCAGCATCATGACGGACCGCGTGGAGTTCACCGCGCCGTTCGGTCCTGTGGGCCGCCTCGTCGAAAAGCTGGTCCTGCACAGGTACCTGGAGCGGCTCATCCTGGACCGCGGCAAGTTCCTGGCGGTCCCTCAGCCTTAGTCTTCCGGGAACGGCGGGCCAATGATCTCAATGCCGCCGTTCAGACGGCCCGATTCTCTAATCCTGCCGAAGTCCACCTGCCGGCTGCCCCCGATGTCAAGACCGTCAGGGGCAGCGTCGAGCGGCTCGCTCGCGCCATCGTAGAAAGCCTGGGCTACTCCGGGCGTCTGCAGGCACAAGATTCGGGTTCCCTCCTGCAGGACTTTGAAGGCGTGCGGGACGCCGCGTGGGGCCACGGCTACTCCGCCTGCGGCGAGGCGATGCTCGGTCCCGTCCATGTTGAACAGGATCTCCCCGGTCAGGACGTACAACGTTTCCTCGGACTCCGGATGAGTGTGCAGGGGAGTGACTTTGTTGAGGGACATCTCGTCTTCGAAGAGAAGAAAGGCGCCGCCGGTTTCCTGCTCTGTGGCCTTCCAGGTGTGCACCCCGCCGCCGAAAAACCAGCGCCTGGCTCCTTCGCCTGGCTGGCGCACTAATGCTGATGCTGAGTTTCTGGTTTCCATTTTGTTTGCCTCAGTGCTCGCTGGGTGACTTATGGGACTGATGTCCCATAGCAAGACTCGGGTACCATAAGAGCCATGTCAAGACCCTATGTGGATGTCGGAAGAACAGGGCAGAAGCGGCGCACGCTGGAAGCGCTGGTAGCGGCAGCGCGGGACATCGTGGCCGCAGGTGCCACGCCCACGGTTGACGACGCCGCCCTCGCGGCGGGAGTAGCCAGGAGCACGGCCTACCGGTACTTTCCGGGCCAAAGAGAATTGCTCGCGGCCGCCCACCCTGAGACCGCACGGACGTCCATGTTGCCGGATAATCCGCCGGAAGATGTGGCTGAGCGGTTGGATGCCGTGGTGGTTGAGTTCACCAGCATGATCATCGCAACCGAGGCGCAGCAGCGGACCATGTTGCGGCTTTCCCTGGAACCGGCCGAGGGGCAGAATCTGCCGCTGCGTCAGGGCCGGGCTATTGGCTGGATCACGGAGGCGCTTGCCCCTCTTCAGGAGAGGCTCACCGAGCAGGAGGTCCATCAGCTCGTTCTCGCGATCCGCAGCACCATAGGCATCGAGTCGCTGGTGTGGCTGACGGACATCGGGGGCCTGAGCAGGGACGCCGCCGTCGCGTCGATGCGGTGGTCGGCCAACGCGCTGCTTAACCAGGCACTTTCGCAGGGGCCACCAGGGGCCACCCGCTAGCTGTTTGCCGGTTGGTTCAATGTGACGCGGCGTTACCTTAAGTGAACGGGTGTTTCCGAGCCGTTGTTGGGCAGTGTGACGCGGCCCTACCGTAGATTCATGGCAATTCAGGATATTTACCCCACCGCGCTGCGGCTGCTCGGCCGCCCGGTGTTGGTGGTGGGCGGCGGCCCGGTGGCTGCCCGCCGCGCCAAGGGATTGCTCGACGCCGGTGCTCAGGTTACCGTCGTGGCTCCCGTTGTCTCCGCCGCGCTCCAGGAAATGGCCGACGCCGGCATCCTCACCTGGGAGCCGCGCCCTTACCGCTCTGAAGACGTCGACGGCGTCTGGTTCGTTCAGACGGCAACCGGCGATTCCGCTGTGGACACCCAGGTGTCGGCCGACGCCGAGGCGCAGCGCATCTGGTGCGTCAACGCCTCAGACCATGAAGCCTCAGCCGCCTGGACTCCCGCCGTCGCCATCGTTGATGACGTACAGATCGCCGTGAACGCCGGGGGAGACCCGCGCCGCGCCATGGCCTTGCGCGACGCCGTCGCCACCGCGTTGGAGACCGGCGACCTCCCGCTGCGCCGCCAGCGGTCCCATCGCGGCTCCGTGGCGCTGGTGGGCGGCGGGCCCGGCGACACCGGCCTCATCACCGTCCGTGGCCGGCGGCTCCTGGGCCAGGCCGACGTCGTGGTTGCCGACCGCCTCGGCCCGCGCGAGCTGCTCAATGAACTGGCCCCGGACGTCCGCGTCATCGAGGTCGGCAAGACCCCCGGCCATCACCCCGTGCCGCAGGCCGAGATCAACCGCATCCTCGTGTCCGAGGCTCAGCAGGGCCACCGCGTGGTCAGGCTCAAAGGCGGCGACCCGTACGTCCTGGGCCGCGGCGGCGAGGAAGCCGAGTACTGCCGGCAGCACGGCGTCGAGGTTGAAGTGGTCTCCGGCGTCACCTCCGCAATCTCCGTTCCCGCCGCCGCCGGCATCCCGGTCACCCACCGCGGCCTGGCAAAGGGCTTCAGCGTTGTCACCGGCCACGAGGAGCTCTCCGAGGTTCCTGCCCGCCCGGACCACACTGTGGTGTTGCTCATGGGAGTGGGCCAACTGCGCGAATCGGCGTCCGCTCTGGGCAAAGCCGGCCTGCCTTTGGACACGCCAGTAGGTATTGTGGAAAACGGCTATTTGCCGAGTCAGCGCGTGACCATCGGCACGCTCGGTTCCATCGCCGACCAGGCAGAAGCCACCGGCGTCGCCAATCCTGCCGTGATTGTGATCGGCGACGTTGTCCGCGTCAGCCCGTTCGCGCCGTCGCACTTTAAGACAGCGGACTACAGCACCACCACCCCGAACCAGCCCCGCACCAAAGCAAGCACCACCCGCGTCCTCACCCCCTAGCCACCCCGGAACGAACAAAAGGAACACAGCCGTGTCATCAAGCACCTCCGTAGGATCTGCCGAGCGTCCGCTGCGCGTTGCCGTCGTGGGCTCCGGCCCGGCCGGCGTCTATGCCGCAGACATTCTCACCAAGAGCGAAGCCGTCAAGAGCGGCGAACTGACCGTGAGCATCGACCTCTTTGACCGCTACCCGGCACCCTACGGCCTGATCCGCTACGGTGTGGCCCCGGACCACCCCCGCATCAAGGGCATCGTCAACGCCCTCCACAAGGTGCTGGACCGCGGCGACATCCGCTTCTTTGGCAACGTGGACTACGGCACGGACATCACCATTGAGGACCTGCGCACCCACTATGACGCCGTCGTCTTCGCCACCGGCGCCATCAAGGACGCGGACCTGAACATCCCCGGCATCGAGCTGGACGGCTCCTACGGCGGCGCGGACTTCGTCTCCTGGTACGACGGCCACCCGGACGTTTCCCGCGACTGGCCGCTGGACGCCACGGAAATCGCCGTGATCGGCAACGGCAACGTGGCCCTGGACGTTGCCCGTGTCCTGTCCAAGCACGCCGACGACCTGCTGGTCTCCGAAATCCCGGACAACGTTTATGCGGGCCTGAAGAATTCGCCCGTCACGGACGTGCACGTCTTTGGCCGCCGCGGCCCCGCCCAGGTGAAGTTCACTCCGCTGGAGCTGCGCGAGCTGTCCCACTCCAAGGACGTGGACATCATCCTGTACGCCGAGGACTTCGAATTCGACGAAGAGTCGGACCGCCAGATCCAGAGCAACAACCAGACCAAGACCATGGTGGGCACCCTCACCAACTGGATCGCCGAGCAGCCCGAGGACCTCTCCGAGCTCAAGGCCTCCCGCCGCCTTCACCTGCACTTCCTGCACAGCCCCGTGGAGATTTACGACGACGCCGAGACGCCCGGCAAGGTTGCCGGCATGAAGTTCGAGCGCACCGAACTGGACGGCACCGGCAACGCCCGCGGCACCGGCGAGTTCGTTGACTACCCGGTCCAGGCCGTCTACCGCGCCATCGGCTACTTCGGTTCGGCGCTGCCGGAGATCGAGTTCGACCACAAGAAGGGCGTTGTCCCGAACGACGGCGGACGCGTCCTGGATGCCTCCGGAACCCCTGTGCCGGGCATCTACGCCACCGGCTGGATCAAGCGCGGACCGGTCGGCCTGATCGGCCACACGAAGGGCGATGCCCTCGAAACCGTGACGTACCTGCTGGAAGACCGCGAGAACCTGCCCGTAGCGCAGACGCCCGAGGCGGGCGCCGTCGTCGAACTCCTCGACTCCCGCGGGGTGAAGTTCACCAGCTGGGAAGGCTGGCTGGCGCTGGACGCCCACGAGCTCGCCCTGGGCGCGGCGGCCACTGAGGCCGGCGGATCCCACGGGGTTGAGGTCAAGCGCGAGCGCATCAAGGTGGTGCCGCGTGAGGACATGGTCAACATTTCCCGTGACGGCGTAACCGCCACGGTCTAAACTCACCCACCAACTGCAGCAGCGCGGGGCCATCCGGCGGTCCCGCGCTGCTGCTTTAAGTCAGATCCGGCTTAACCGGATGCGGCCGCTTCCTACCGGCTGAGGTTCCGCGTTGCGGTGAGGTCGATGTGCCGGTGGTAAATGCGGCCCTTTTTGGCTTTTCCTGCCGTCCCGCTTCCGCCGGAGGCGACGATGCCGAAGATCCAAATGACGATCAGCACGTACTGCTGCAAGCACACCCAGGCCATGCGGAACGGACCTGGCCAGCCGCCGTCGGAATTCCGCACAAATGCGCTTCCCGCGGCAAGGCACCCCAGCGTGCGGCCGCTGAAGCACACCATCCCGTAAACCAGCGAACCGCCGATCCACCCGCCGATGGCAGCGAGCAGGGGCGCCAAGTCGCTGAACGAGTTCCGGGCGGTGAAGAAATATGCGGCCGAGGCCACCGCTGCCAGCGTCAGGATGTCAACGGCGAAGGCCCCCAGGACCTTGCCCGGTCCTGCCAGCTGAACCGGCGCGCCGTTCTCCAGACGGACCGTGTACTTGTCTGTATCCGTTGCGGCCATGCCTCAGGCACCGGTCCCGGACACGACGGCGGATACCTTGGCCAGAGCTGTGGCCTTGCTGGCCCTGGCAACCCGCAGCCGGGCCTCGCCATCTTCCTCGGAGGCCTCCATGCCATACAAGGCGTCGCTGGACGTGTAGAGCGTGTACAGATCGGCCACTTCCTGCTCACTGCTGATGGCGGTGACAGTAGTGACGCCCCGGACGTCCGCGAACTCCCGGGCCGCCTTGGCCTCGAACTGGGCGCTCGTGAGGGTTTCGGCAGGACCGTCGGGGGTGTCGACGCCGGCCGCGTTGGCCAGGTCCATGATGGTCCCGGCGGCGTCCACCGTGCGGCAGATGCTGAACGCATGGATGCCTGAGCTGTCCACCAGTTCCTGGAGCGCGGTTTCGTCGTGGATGTAGGTGTACAACCAGACCTTTTCGTTTTCGGCCTTGGTGAGCTCGGCGATAATCACGCGCTGGCTGAGACGTCGCAGGGCCATGACCCCCGTGATCGGTTCGACGGCGCCCAGCCGGCTCGGCACGGTTTCGTCGTTGATGGACACAGGGAAGACCAGGCCCTTGCTGAGCAGGGTCCGCAAGGCGACGTTGCAGGCCAGCTCCAGCTGGTCCCGGTGTGTGTCCAGCCACGGCAGAGCCACTGCCTGCTTGTGGTTGATGCCGTCGAGGGCAACAATTTCCTCGTCGGTGAGGGTGGGCAGGGCATAACCCGGATCGTTGACCGAGGCGAGCACGGCCAGTGCGGCGTCGCCGTCCTGCCGGGTGAACGTAATCTCCGGTGTGGGTGTATTGGCTTCCGCGCTCATCCGAACAGTCCTCCGAGGCTTGATACAGGGTTGGAAAAGAATTTCTTGGCGCCCTCGACGGTGTCGCCAACAGCGTTCTTGGTGTCGTCCCAAGCGTTGCTGGCAACATCCTTCGCGCCGTTCCAGGCGGCATTGGCGGTGTTGCTGATGGCGCGGCCGGCCGCCTGGCCCCACTCGGTGTCAGCGATCATGTTGCCCAAAGCCCAGCCGCCGGCAATGATTCCGGCCCCCACCACAATACCGATACCCACCGGGGTCACGACCAGGCCGGCGGCCATGGCAAGGGTCCCGATGCCGCTCACCACACCCATTGCGCCGGCGAAACGGTCACCCGCGCCGCGCAGGCCGTCGTGTTCCGGGTTGACCATGTCTCGAATCCCACCGTAGATGGACAGCGGTGCCAGCGCGGGTCCGGCGAAGCGGCCCCACTTCCCGACCAAGTCACCCGCAACGCCCAATTTGGACATGGCACCTTCGGCCTTGAAGTTCAGGAAGTCGTCTGCCCAGCTGAAAGCCTTGAGGTTCTTGAGGTCAGAGGCATAGTCGAGGATCTTCTTCTTGGACAGGTAGTGTTCCCAGTCGGTGAGGACGTCAATGCCGTCCTTGATCTTCAGCCCCACCCCCAGCACGTTTTTGCCCCAGTCCAGTAGGGAACTGCCGGGCGTGGGACTGCCCGTGCCATTGCCGACGCCGCCGCCCGCCTGGGCGGTGCCGCCGCTCCCTCCGCCACTGGCTTCTTCCTGCTGGTCGGCGTTGGCGCGCAGCTGCAGGGACCCCTGTTCGAGAAGGCGGGCAGTGGCCATCAGCGACTGACGGTGGGAGCCGTTCCAGTTTTGACGGAAATGCTGCGCGTCCTGCCCGCTCCACGCGGTGGCGCCATTGATGAGGTTTGTGAGGTTCTGCCCCGAGGACTGCAGAGTCTGCGAGGCCCGCTGGAAATCCTTGGCCAGAGATCGCAGCTGAACAATGTCGGCGCCGTAGATTCCGGCCAATTTTCCCCCAGTTTGTGTGATGTCAGAAGCTCCAACAGGCACACTACTTTAATTCCGGCCCCGGCAGCGATGGGGACCTCTGCCCTCCGTGGCCAGCCTACTTCTATGGGCGTCCCTAATTCCCCGCCCCGCCTGCGGCCATCAGCTCGAGCCGCTTGAGCGTCTCGGTGTTGCGCGCACCGATGAGCACATCGCGCACCGCCCTGGGTATCAGTTTGCCGGGTCCACGGATGGCGTCCTCGGCGATGGTGACCCGGCTTTGAGTGCCCAGGTCTTCCACCGTGATCAGCACTTTTGCTTCGCCGATCGGCCACCCCCGTGCCACCAGCTCCAGCGAGCGGCCGGGTTCGACGGCGGTCACCCGGCTGCTGTCGTCAATCACCAGCGGCCAGGCACCGACGGAGTGGTGCAGCCTGGCGCCGGCTTCGGGCCAGTGGGCGTCAACGGCCCGGATCCTTGAGGCGCCCACTACCCAGCCGGAGTACAGCCACCCGTCGGCGATCACCCTCCAGACGTCCTCGGCCGGGGAGCTAAACATGCGGGAAATGGTTGACATGGCTTTCCTTCCTTTCGGTGGTGCGAAAAGGTGTTACATCCGGCCGAACCGGGCGCGGACCAGGGCAAATACGCCGTAGCAGATGAAACCGACCCCGATTGCGACGAGCAGGCACGGGCCAAACGGGTGGTCCCGGAGCGCCTTCAGGCTTCCGTCCAGCCCGGTGGATTCCTGGGGGCTGTGTTTCGCAGCCGCGATGACGAAGAGCAGCCCGGCGAGGTTCAAGGCGATGCCCTTGGCCACGTGTCCGGTGATACCCAGGGAGTCGATGAGCCGGCCGCGGCGGGTCCCGTCAAAGTGAAAGAGCTCCTCCTTGAACCCGCGACGCAGTCCCTTGGCCACGAAGTAGGCACCCACCCCCATGATGGTCAGGCCGAGTGCCACCAGCACCGGCAACCCGAACGGCGTGTTCAGGAGGGCGGTGCTGAAATCGCGTGTGGTGTCGCCGGAATCTCCGCGCAAGCCGACGGCGAACCCGGCAAAAGTGAGCCCCACACTTCCGTAGGCAACGGCCAGGAAGCCGGACGAGACGAGCTTTCCGAGCCGCTCCTTGCGGGGCAGGTGCCGCGCGCGGACCGTGGCTTCACTCAACTGCCATAGCCCCAGGCCGGTGCAGGCAACCACGCAGGCCCACAGAATGGCGGGTCCCCAGGGGTTGGCGGCCAACTGCTCGATGGCACCGGTGGCTTCCGCCTCGCCAGGCTGCCCGAAGGCCAGCGCGATGGCGATGGCACCAACAATGATGTGGAGCAGGGCCATCACGGCAAACCCGGAGCGCGCCACAACGTCGAGCGCCTTCGTGTCGGACGCTTCCTCGACGGCGTCTGCCGCCTCGCTGATGCTGCTGGAATCACCGTTTGCCATGGCTTAGCCGTTCATGGGCCCCTCTGCGTGCAGTTTGCCGGCACCCGGGCCCTCCACATGTATGGTGCACCGGACCACCAGCTTGCCCGGAGCGTGATCAAGTTCCACCAGGCTGTCACGGGCACTCAACGAGGTGAAGACCTCTGACCCGGCCACCACGGTGACGCCTCTGGCTTCTGCCGTTTCTGTTGCGTTTTTCCGGGCTTCCTCTTCCAGACCGGTCATGTAGGCGCCGTCATTTTCCCGGGCGGGATCTCCGAATGCCCAGCCGAACAAAGTTCCTGTTTCCATGGCCACGATATTACGCGTAGCCGCTGTTGAAGACGGGGTTCCGTAACATTACTAAGTGTGCTTACCATAGCGTGAGCCTGACCTTCCGGGGATCAGCAAAAGACCGCACCAGCGGCATATCAGAACCAGTCCAAACGTGAGGAAGACACATCATGGCAGGAAATCTTGTTGCCCGCTCCATCCACGACCTGACAGCCGCGGCATGGTTCGGCGGCTCACTCATGGGTGCAGTCGGGTTGAACGGGGCCGCTGCGGAAGCCAAGGACCCGTCCGAACGTACCCGGCTCTCCAGTGCGGGCTGGATGAAGTGGGCACCCCTCCAGACGGCGGCGTTCGCCTCGCACCTGCTGGCCGACCTCGCCATCGCCTGGGAGAACAAGGGGCGCATCGCCAAGCAGGACGGCGTTGCACGGGACACGGTGGTCAAGACCGCCGTGACGGTGGCCGGTGCTGCGGTGACCCTGTACGCAGGCGTCCTCGGCAAGAAGGTGGACCAGCTCGCGGACCAGGGCAGCGAGGGCGCCACCGAGCCCAGCCCGCAAGCGTCCGATGAGCTGAAGTCGGCGCAGCAGCAGCTTAAGGCGCTGCAGTGGGCCATTCCCGCGTTCGCCGCCGCGGTGATCATCCTGGGTGCCAAGCACGGTGAAATGCAGCGGCCCAAGAACGTCTTCGCCGGCCTTCGCTCCTAGCGCCGCGACGGCAAAAGCGCGGCATAAGCAGGGAACGCGCGACGGCGGTCCGGCACTTGGGTGCCGGACCGCCGTCGTGCGTTACGCCCGCAGCCACTCCGCGCACGAGTTAAGGTTCTGGCTGACACTGGCCACTGCAGCCGCAGCATCTTGGGCCTCGATCGCATCAACGAGCCCGCCGTGCCCCTCATCGGTGAGGCCGTCAAGGCGGCCCTTGCGCTGCTGCTTGAGCAGGTCCTGGTGGAAGACGTCACCGAAGCTGACATAGAGCTCGTGCAGCAGCGGGTTGCCGGAGGCCTGGGCCACGCGCGCATGGAATTCCCAGTCCGCACGGGCCCACCCCTCGAAGTCAGCGGCATGCCAGGCGACCTCCCGGGTGGCGAGCACCGCGCGCAGGGCGGCGACGTCGTCGGCCGTTGCATTTTTCGCGGCGAGGCTGGCGGCCTGGGTGTCCAGGCCAAGCCTGACTTCGAGGATGTGTTCCTCCGTGTGGTCCTGGTACATCCGCCGGGCGGCGCCGGAGATCTCGCTGATGGCACGGACGTAGGTGCCGTCGCCGCGGCGGACCTCCAACATCCCGCTGTGCGCCAGTGCCTTGATGGCCTCACGGAGCGTGCCGCGGGACACTCCCAGCCCGGCCATCAGTTCGGTCTCGGACGGGATGCGCTGCTGCAGTTGCCATTCGCCGGAATGGATCATCTTGCGGAGCTTGGCCGTGACTTCATCGGCGAGCGGCTGGCGGTGCGACGTGCTGAGGGTCATGGTGTCCTACCTTTTCCGGGCGGCGATGGGGGTGCGCGAGATCAGGTGGACCACCACAACCTGGACCACCGCGAGGCTCAGCAGCAGTGCCACGGGCAGGGTCCAGCTGCCGGTCACGCCGTACAGCAGGCCGGTGCCGAATGGGCCTGCGGTGGCCAGCAGATACCCGGTGGACTGCGCCAGGGTGGACAGTGCCGTGGTCTCGGCGGTGCTTGTCCCGCTCCGGCTGATCATTACCATCACCAGCGGGAAAATGCCCAGGCCGAACCCGAGCAGGACAGCGGAAATGACGGCCAGGCTGACGGGCAGGAACAGCAGCGACGCCAGCCCGGCTACCATGATGATGCTGACCAGATACAACGCCGGCCGGAGCATGCGGGGCCGCGAGCCGATGGCGATGATCACCATGCCGGCCGGCACGGAGACCAGCTGCAGTAGCCCGTACAGCAGGCCGCTGTCCGCCGCGTTCACGCCCATGGTGATGAGCATTGAGGGGAACCAGCTGATGAGTGAATAGGCCAGGAGCGCCTGCAGGGTGAAGATGGCGGTGAGCAGTTGGCCCTTCCGGGTGCGCAGCAGGGGCCACGGCGAAATGTGCGCGGTTGCGGCCCGGACGCTGTGCCGGTGCGCGTGCAGCACCACGGGGAGGAAGCCCAGGAACGCGGCCACCGCCAGGAACCCGATGGCGCCCACCGCGGCGGACGGCGAGCCCAGGGCGATCGCCATCGGGATGACAGCTACTGCCGTGACAGTGGCGCCGGTGGTCATGGTCACGGTGTAAAGCATGGTCATCATTGACGTGCGGTGGGCGAAGTGCTCACGAATGAACGACGGCATGGCCACGTTGCAGACCGCCAGGCCGGACATCCCGATTACCGTGCCCGCCAGCAGCATGCCGGTTGCCGGGATCCCGCGCAGCAGCAGCCCGCCGGCGAGGAATGCCAGCGACAGCAGGATGGCCTTCTCCACGCCCAGCCGGCCGGTCAGCCATGAGGTTGCCGCCCCGGCCAACGCAAAGCAGAGGGTGGGGATGGAGGGGATGACGGCGGCCAGTAGCGGCCCGTAGCCCAGGACCTGCTGAAGCTCGTGCAGCAGTGCCGATGCGCCGGAGATCCCTGCCCGCAGGTTGAGCCCGATGAGCACCAGCGCCACTACACCGAACACGACGGCGGAGCGTGGCTTGGGCGGGGCGGCGGACAATGCAGGCGGAGCGGGCGGGGCAGTCATGCACTTTAGGTTAGACGTTAGACGTTTGATGTCTAGGCTTCTGTGCTGAATGTCTCCGAGTGTTAACGTCCCGGGCATAGACTCGGGCCAACCAGGTCAAATGTGGCCCCGGCGAAAGCGGAAGGACGGCTGGTCATGGCTTCCCAGGAAGTTGAGGTCGAAAAGAAGTACGACGTCGGCACTGAAGCCGAGGTGCCCGACCTCAGGGAGGTCCCCGGGGTTGCCCGGGTAGGGGAGCCACGCGTGGACCATCTCGAAGCGGTGTACTTCGACACCGAAGACTCGGCGCTCGCCGCGCGGGGAATCACCCTCCGCCGGCGCACCGGCGGCAGCGACGCCGGGTGGCATGCGAAGCTTCCCCCGCGAGATGGTGCCGGTTCCCCGAGTTCCGGGTCGGGCTCTTCTTCAGAACCCCAGTGGCGCCGCGAGCTTCGGGCGCCGCTGGGCCAGCCCGGCGTCGTTCCCGGAACCCTGTTGGCGCACCTGCTGGTGTATCTGCGCGGCGACGATCCGCTGCCTGTCGTCCGGCTGGAGACACAGCGCACCACCTATCCGCTGTACGGGGACGACGGGGTCCACCTCGCAGACCTGGCGGATGACCGGGTCAGCGCACAAATCCTCAAGAGCAGGGCGCAGGACGAGGACGCCGGTACACAGCAGTGGCGGGAATGGGAACTCGAACTGGTGCACGGAAGCCCGGACCTGTTCCCTGCCGCCGAGGACTTCCTTACGGCTGCCGGGGCGAGACCTGCACGGCACGGGTCCAAGCTGGCAAAAGCACTGCGTGGACCTGATGGCGCCGGGACCCCGGAAGGCGGTGCGGCTACGGCGCCAACATCCAAGGCGCCACGCAAAAAGGGCCCGGCCTCGGAGCTTCTGGCCGCTTACCTGGACGCGCAGATCGGCGAAATCCTGGCCCACGATCCCGACGTTCGGCTGGAGCAGCCCGAAGCGGTGCACGACCTTCGCTCCGCCACCCGCAGGGCCCGTTCCGCGCTTGCCGCTTACCGGCGGCTCTACAGCGCGGTGGCCGTGCGCCGCCTCCGGGACGAGCTGAAGTGGCTCGGCAGTGTGCTGGGAGCGCCACGGGACGCCGACGTGATGCTGGACCGGCTGCGCGGGCACGCTGCCGAACTGCCGGCGGGTGAGGCAACGGCGGCGGTGAAGAGCCGGCTGGAAGAGGAACTGGGCAACCGCCTGGACACGTCCTACCGGAAACTCCAGAAAGCTCTGCTGTCCGAGCGGTACTTCCGGCTCCTTGACGACCTCGAGGCATTCAGTGCCAAAGCGCCGGTCCGGCCGGCGGCTGCCGCCCCGGCCCGCAAGACCGGCGGCAAAGTGGTGGGCAAAGCGGCCAAGCGGCTGCGGCGCGCAGCCAATGCGGCCAAGCGGTCCCGCCGGGGAGCGCAGCACGAGACTGCCCTGCACGACGTCCGCAAGGATGCCAAGCGGCTGCGTCATGTGGCGGAGTCCGTGGGGCCGGTTTACGGCAAACGCGCTGCGAAAATTGTCAAGGCCGCACACCGGCAGCAGTCGATCCTCGGTGACTTCCACGACAGCGTTGTGGCCAGGGATGTGCTGGCCACGCTGGCTGCGGCACCGGACCTGCCCGAGGCGGTGGCGTCGGCCTTCCTCACGCTCCACACCCGGCAGGTCCAGCTCGCAGCCGAAGCCGAGGCCAAGTACTGGAAAGCGCGCAAGAAGTCCCGCAGGCTGCTGAAACGCGGGGTCAGATAACGGCCTTCCGGGGCGGTTTACCGGGCGTTAGTGACCCCGCGTTGCCACTAGTCAGGTGGCCTGCCGCGCGCCCAGCCGGGCCACCGCCAGCGCGAGCCAGAGCTGCACCCTGTCCGCGGTGAGCGAAGGATCGTAGCCGGTCAGTTCCGTGATCTGCGCCAGCCGGTAGCGCACGGTGTTCCGGTGCAGGGTCAGGGCCTCGGCGACGGCGGCCACCGAACCATTGTGGTTCAGGTAGGTTTCCAGCGTGGTCATCAGCTCCGAGCCGTGGGCTGCGTCGAACGTGCGCAGCGGGCTGAGGGATTCGTTGGCCATGTCCGCCAGGGGAACGTCCTCGCTGGCCAGCAGCAGGGACGTCAGGCTCAGACGCTCGGGCTCGTTGACCGGCAGGCCGTGGCTGGCCGCGTCCCGGGCCTCGAAGTAGCTCCAGCGCAGTCCGTTCGGTTTCGTGTATGCGCCCCCGATCCCGATCGTCGCGTGGATCCCCGCCTCAGCGAGATGGGAGCTGAGCTGGCGCGCCAGCGCAGGTGCCGCACCGCCGTCGTCGTGCACCACCACTACCAGGTCCTGCCCGACGACGGCGGCCACCGCGTTCTCGAGGGCGTGCGGCACCGAGGTGCTCACCAGTGCCTTGTGATGGGCGGCGGACACGGCCAACAACACCACGTTCCGGCGCGTGCTGTTCACGCCAACACCGGCCAACCGGCGCTGGGCCTCGCTCGTCTCGAGGGCGCCGTGGATGACGTCTTCCAAAACCTGGCCGCACAAGGCACGCTGGGCCTGGCGCTGCTTGACCATGTTGTTCAGCTCCACACTGATCAGGTTCTGGGCGTAGCCAATGATGCCTGAATCGTCGACGGGCAGGCGGACCCACAAAGTGCAGGCATCGCGGCGTCCGGTGGGAATCGGATAGGACGCCCACGTGCGCGCGGAGGGAAGTTCGGAGGTGCTGTTGTACAGGAGGGCCGTGAACTGAGTGAGGGCGATGTCCGTGCGGAGCATGCCACCGAGGTGCTTCAGGAGCTGGGTCAGCCCGCCGCCGGTAAGGAGTGCCCGCGCCAGGATCTGGTGGCCGGCGATCAGGCGCTCCAGCTTGGAGACGTGATCCGCGGACTGTGCATCCGCCACCAGTTTTCCGATGGCGATGAAGGGCGTTTCGTACGGGACCCGGACCACAGGAAGTCCCCAGCGGTTGGCTTCGGCAATGAGCGCCGGCGGAACATCGTCGTGCGTCAGCCCGGTGCCGAATCCGATTCCCACAGCACCCGCGCGCTGGACCTGGCGGACGAACCGGCGCTGTTCCGGCGCGGAGCGCAGGCGCATCCCGGTGGTCAGCACCAGCTCCCCGCCGTTGAGGAAGCGCTGCGGGTCCTCCAGTTCCGTGACGGCCACCCAGTTGATGTCGTCGTGCGATGTGGTCTCCGCCAGCCCCGCCTTGGACAGGTGCAGGGACTGCACGCCGAGTAGCATCGCGAGGGAAATAGCCATGCCTCAAGGATAGCCACGGGCTGGGCGGACGCACTAAATATGGCGCTCAACGGTGTGCAGGTGGCTATTCCCGTCCTCCGGGCGGGGGCATAGGCTCAGAGCAGTCGCAACACCGCACTGGTGTTCCCCCTGAAAGAGGTTGTACATCGTGGTTCAGACCTTGCAGAACTTCATCAACGGTGAGTTCGTTACCCCGGCGGGCACGAGCCTGCTGGACATCGTCAACCCCACCAACGGCGAGGTGGTGGCGAAGGCGCCGGTCTCAGTGCAGGCGGACGTTGACGCCGCCATGACCGCCGCGAAAGATGCCTTCCCGAGCTGGAAGCACGCCACTCCCGGCCAGCGCCAGCTGATGCTCCTCAAGCTCGCTGACGCCATTGAAGCCAACAGCGACGAACTGGTGGAGGCCCAGCACCGCAACACGGGCCAGGTGCGCTCGCTGATCGCGTCCGAGGAAGTGGCGGCCGGGGCTGACCAGCTGCGTTTCTTTGCCGGTGCCGCCCGCATCCTGGAAGGCAAGTCCGCCGGTGAATACTTTGAGGGCCACACCTCCTACGTCCGCCGCGAACCCATCGGTGTGGTGGCGCAGGTGGCGCCGTGGAACTACCCCTTCCTGATGGCCATCTGGAAGATCGGCCCGGCCCTCGCGGCCGGCAACACGGTGGTCCTCAAGCCCTCCGACACCACCCCGGAATCCACCCTGGTGCTGGCCCGTCTGGCAGGCGACATCTTCCCGGCCGGCGTCCTCAACGTAGTTCTGGGCACCGGCGAAACCGGCGCCATGATGGTGGAACACCGGGTCCCCGGCCTGGTGTCCATCACGGGTTCCGTCCGGGCCGGCATCGCCGTCGCCTCCGGCGCTGCACGCGGACTGAAGCGCGCCCACCTGGAACTTGGCGGCAAGGCCCCGGCCATCGTCTTCAAGGACGCAGACATCAAAAAGAGCGCCGCCGCCATCGCCGAGTTCGCCTTCTTCAATGCCGGCCAGGACTGCACCGCCATCACGCGCGTGCTGGTGGAGGATTCCGTGCACGACGACGTCGTGGCCGCCATGGTGGAGCACACCAAGACCCTGCACACCGGCTCGCAGAACGATGAAGACAACTACTTCGGCCCGCTGAACAACGTGAACCACTTCAACGCCGTCACCTCCGTGGTGGAGCACCTCCCGGAGAACTGCCGGATTGTCACCGGCGGCCACCGGGCGGGGGAGAAGGGCTTCTTCTTCGAACCGACCATCGTCACCGGGGCAAAGCAGACCGACGACATCGTGCAGAAGGAAACCTTCGGCCCGGTCATCACCGTGCAGAAATTCACCACGGAGGCTGAGGCACTCGAGCTCGCCAACGACGTCGACTATGCCCTTGCCTCAAGCGTCTGGACCACAGACCACGGCACCGCCATGCGGATGAGCCGCGACCTGGACTTCGGCGCCGTCTGGATCAACACCCACATCCTCCTCACCGCCGAAATGCCCCACGGCGGCTTCAAACAGTCCGGCTACGGCAAGGACCTCTCCATGTACGGCGTCGAGGACTACACACGCATCAAGCACGTCATGTCCGCCCTCGACTCATAAGAAAGAACCCCATGACCACCACCGCAAATGACATCGTCTTCCGCCTGGAACAGAAGCGCCGCGTCCAGGCCGACTTCCCAGGCCCCAAGTCCATCGCCCTGACCGAACGCCGCCGGGCCGTGGTTGCCGCGGGCGTTGCCTCCAGCGTCCCCGTCTACGTGGCCGATGCCGACGGCGGCATCATCCACGACGTGGACGGCAACTCCTTCATCGACCTCGGCTCCGGCATCGCCGTGACCAGCGTCGGCGCGTCCGATCCCGCCGTCGTCGGGGCCGTGAAGGAGGCCGTGGAACACTTCACCCACACCTGCTTCATGGTCACCCCGTACGAAAGCTATGTGGCTCTCGCCGAGCAGCTCAACCGGCTGACCCCCGGCGACCACGAGAAGCGCACCGTGCTCTTCAACTCCGGCGCGGAGGCAGTGGAAAATGCGGTCAAGGTGGCCCGCCTCGCCACGGGACGTGACGCCGTCGTCGCCTTTGACCACGCCTACCACGGGCGCACCAACCTGACCATGGCGCTGACCGCCAAGGCCATGCCGTACAAGTCAGGCCCGGCCGGGAGCTTCGGCCCGTTCGCGCCCGAGGTCTACCGCCTGCCGATGAGCTACCCGTACCGCGAGGAAAATCCGGACCTCACCGGTGCCCAGGCCGCACAGCGCGCCATCACCATGATCGAAAAGCAGATCGGTGCGGACCTCGTGGCCGCGATCATCATCGAACCCATCCAGGGCGAGGGCGGCTTCATCGTCCCGGCCGAGGGCTTCCTGCCGGCCCTGGCTGACTGGGCCAAGGACAAGGGCATCGTCTTCATCGCCGACGAAGTCCAGTCCGGGTTCTGCCGCACCGGCGAATGGTTTGCGGTCAACCACGAAGGCGTGGTGCCGGACATCATCACCATGGCCAAGGGCATCGCCGGCGGCATGCCGCTCTCCGCCATCACCGGCCGCGCCGACCTGCTCGACGCCGTCCACGCGGGCGGATTAGGAGGCACCTACGGCGGAAACCCGGTCGCCTGCGCCGCGGCACTTGCTGCCATCGGCTCCATGGAGGAGTACGGCCTGGCCGGGCGGGCCCGCCACATCGAGGAGTTGGCCACGGGCCGGCTGCGCACTCTTCAGGAAGAACTGGCGGGCGTCGGGAAGTCCGTCATCGGCGACGTCCGGGGCCGCGGTGCGATGCTGGCCATTGAACTGGTCCAGGCCGGTTCGAAGGATCCCAACCCCGAGCTGACCAAAACCGTCGCTGCCGCCTGCCTCAAGGAGGGGGTCATCATCCTCACCTGCGGCACATACGGCAACGTCATCCGCCTGCTGCCCCCGCTGGTGATTACCGATGCCCTGCTGCACGACGGCCTCGATGTCCTGGCCGCCGCCATCAAAGCCAACTCCTAGCGGCTACTCCAGGAAGGCATCGCTGAACAGCAGCTGGAGCCCCTCGGCCATGGTGGGGTGGGTGATCACGGCATCGCGCACGTTCTGGTAGCGCAGGCCGCCCAGCATCGCCATCTGCACCACAGCGGTGACCTCGCTGGCCTCGGCGCTGAGCAGCGCGGCGCCCAGGATCAGATCGGTGTCACGGTCGACGACGGCCTTCCAGACGCCGTCGAGCTCGCCCATGGTGCGGGCCCGCGGAATGGCGGAAACGGGCATCCGGGCAATCCGCACGTTGTAACCGGCCGCCCGTGCTTCAGACTCGGTCAGGCCGACGCGGCCCAGCTCGGGCGTGATGAACACGGCGTACGGAATTAGCCGGTCCGTGGTGCTGAGGTCGCCGCCGGCCAGGTTGGCTATGAGGATGCGGTAGTCGTTCCAGGACGCGTGGGTGAACTGCGGGGAGCCGGCTACATCCCCGGCTGCCCACACACCGTCGGCAGTTGTGCGGAGGTGCTGGTCCACTGCCACGAACCCGCCGGGCGCCAGGTCGACGCCGGTCTTCTCCAGTCCCAGCCTTGCCGTGACAGGAGCGCGCCCCAGCGCCACCAGAATGTCCTTCGCGGTGACGGTGGCGCCGTCGGACAGGACCACCGTGACCGTGCCGTCGGCCGCGCGGGTGACTTTCGTGGCCTCAACGCCGAGACGCATCTCGATGCCATCGCGCCGGAAGACCTCCCCGACAGCTCCGCCCACGTCGGCGTCCTCACGGCCCAACAGGTGCGCCCCGCGGTGAACGACGGTGACACGGACGCCCATGAGATGCAGCATCGACGCATATTCCGCGCCGACGTAGCCGCCCCCGAGGACCACCATGCTGCGCGGCAGTTCCTCGAGCCGAAGGATGCTCTCGCTGGTCAGGACGCCGGCACCCGCAAGACCGCTAATGGGTGGCAAAGCAGGAACCATGCCGGTGTTGATGACTACGTTGGTTCCGCTGATGGTGCGGGTGCCCCCGCCGTCGAGGGCCACTTCCACGGTGCGTTCTGCCACGAACCTGGCCTCGCCGATCACCAGGTCCATTCCGGAGCCGAGGAACGCCTGACGCTGCCCGGCCACCATGGTGCCCACCACGTCATCCTTACGGTGGCGCAGCCGGGTGACGTCAACGGCGGGGGACTCGGCGCCGGTGATGCCGAATTCGGCGGCTCGGCGCATGGTTTTCAGGAGCCGGGCGCTGTGGACCAGGGTTTTGGTGGGGATGCAGGCCACGTTGATGCACGTGCCGCCGATCATGCCGCGTTCCACCATGGCGACGCTCTGGCCGGCCGCGGCCAGGTCCATGGCCAGGGACTTTCCTGCCTTGCCGCCGCCGACAACGAGCAGGTCCACGTTATGGGGCTTCATTGAGCTTGGCCCTCTTCCTTGCCGAAGAATTTTTGCCTGCCACCGTCAGCGTACCCGCGTGTGAGAGAGAGAAAAAAGGCACCCCCGACGCCGGCGTGGAGCTGTTTTTCCGGTGTCCTGATGGCACGCCAAGGGGGAGCTACCTAACGCCCGCAAGGGGCAAGTACCTAATACCCCCACCCTGGTCACGGGCAATTACCTAACTCCCGGCCTCTGCGAGGCGCTTTCCGTAAGTACCCCCAAGAATCTTTTAGAGTACCGGCTACTCGTGTTTGGCGTCTGGAACGGTACGTAACTTGGACTTACCAACGGGCCGGGTATGCAGCTCCTGGAAGGCCCAACTCTGAGGAGACTCGGCATGAAACCCCTCCATACTATCGAAGCCCTGGAGACGAGATTGGGGATCGCCGACGCCACCGCCTGCCTGATCCGTCGCCTCCCGGCCTCGCAAAGTGGAGCTCCGTTCCCACTCTTTCCGTGTCAACTACCGGCCACAGACGCTGCCGTCCGAAGCCGCCTGATGACAGGGACTTCCACCGACACAGGGTACTTCGACGCCGGCCTGGCTACGCTCCCGGCGCAGAACCGACGCCCCAACGCTAGTGACAACATCTTGCTCGAGACAGGGGAAATGCAATGACTCAGCTTTCAACGGGAAATGAGAGCGTCACCCTGATCGCACAGGCTACCTTCGGCCGGGATAGCGCCATGTTCGAGGGCCTGCTCGGATTCGTGGCACAGCTGAGCGTGGTGCTGTGGGCCCTGGTGTTCCTGACCGTGGTGGTGCGCTTCGTCGGCGTCGGGATGTACCGGCGCGGGGCCCGCCGTCGCGCCGCCCGCGCGACTCTGGCCGAGGCCCTGGGCACGGGCGCAGCCGTTCCGGCCGCAGCCGTGCCGGCGATCACGGCTGTTGTGGACCTGGTCCAGCCGGCCGCCGTCCAGCTGAGCGACGCCGTCGCGAATACTTTCGGCGAGGTCCTGCAGCCGGCCGAGGCGCCTGCCGCAGTCGCCGGGTCCGTGAATGTGCAGGGCCGCGGGCACCGCAACTGGCGCTCCGAGACCCATACCACCGCGCACCTGCCCGCACTCGCCTCCAACTCCCCTGAGGCGTGAGCATGGACATAGCGCTCGTGATCTTCTGGCTGTTCGCCGGTGTCAGCATCCTCTACGTCGTGCACTTCGGCCTGTATCTGGTGGGTGCCAACTTCTACGACATCTGGCAGCAGCGGCGGAAGGGGAGGGACGTCCGGCACTCCGTCGGGTACGAGGCAGAATGTGCCGCGACGGCCACCTGGACGCGCCGGGCCCTCGCTGAGGTGCCCGGGCTGGTCTCCGTCGTCGTCGCCGCCCATAACGAGGAGTCGGTGATTGTCCGGACGCTCGACTCCATCCGGCGCAGCACCTACCGCTCCTTCGAGGTCATCGTCGCGGACGACGCGTCCACGGACCTCACCGGTCGGCTGGCCCGCGACTACCAGGTGCGTCACCCCGAGATGGACCTGCGCATCGTGCGGATGCGCAAGAACGTCGGCAAGGGCGCGGCGCTCAACGCGGCGCTTCGCCGGCACGCGCGCGGCCAGTTCGTGATGACGCTCGACGCCGACTCGATCATCGGGCGGGACGCCATCACGAACGCGCTGTCCTACTTCGAAGACCCGTACGTGGCCGGTGTCGCCGCCAATGTACAGATCCTGGATGAGACGACGGTGCTCGGGATCCTGCAGCGCTTCGAGCACATGATCGGCTACCGCTCGAAGAAGCTCTACTCGCTGCTGACTTGTGAGTTCGTGGTGGGTGGAGTGGCCTCCACCTATCGGATGCGGGTGCTGCGCAAGGTCGGCTTCTACGACACGGACACCGTGACCGAGGACATCGGCCTGAGCGCGAAGATCACTAACCTGGGCAACCGGCGCTTCCGCGTGGTCTATGGGGCTGACGTGGTGGCGAAGACCGAGGGCGTGCTCACGCTCCGTGCCTTGGCGAAGCAGCGCTACCGCTGGAAGTACGGCAGCCTCCAGAACCTCATCAAGTACCACGGCATGATTCTCAACCCGAGTCGCCGGTACACCGGCACGTTGACTTACTACCGGATGCCGATGGCCGTGCTCAGCGAGTTCACGCTGCTCGTCTCGCCCCTGGCCTGGACATACGCGGTCTACTGGTCGCTGGTCACGCAGACGCCCGCCCTGATACTTGGTGCCTACGCGACCATCACCGCGTACACACTGCTGACCGTGTGGATGGATGAGAACCTGACCGCACGTGAACGTGTTCGGCTGTCCATTTACGCGCCGACGGCGTACTTCCTGTTCTACATCATGGACCTGGTGCAACTGACGGCGGCAGTTCGCTGCATCGCGCGCTCACGCGGCCTGTTCCGGCGTCCCAAGATCAACACCTGGAAGTCGCCGCAGCGAGCCGGCAGCAGCGTGCTGGTGGCAGCTCGTGCGTAAACGCCGGTGGATTCTCCGTGTGCTGCTGAATCCACTCGTGGTCATCACTGTGGTGGTCGCCCTGATCACCGGCGGGTGGCTGCTGTACACCGGCGGGAAGAACAGCATCGCGCAGGCGCGGCCCGGCGCGAACCTTCTCCCCACGCTCGTTGCGACGACGGCAGGTGCGGCGGCGGCGTCCGTCCCTTCGGCCCCCGCCGCCCCCCTGGGTGGTTGGACCGTCCGCCACAGCGGGGACGCCCTGACCTCGATGGAGCTGGTCAACGGGCAGGTGAGCGGCCAGGCGCTGGAGCTCGACATCAGCCAATACGCCACGGGCGATGTCACCCTGACGAGCCCCCGGGTCAATGTCGAGCCGGGCAAGACCTACCTGTTCAAGGCGTTCACCAGCAGCGACGCCGACTTCACGCTGCTGGCCCGCAAGTACCATGCGGACGGCAGCGCAACTTTGGAGCAACTGCGGAACCCCCTCGAGCGGCCGGGCAATACCCCGTTCACCGTGAGCGACGCGTTCGATAGCGGAACCACGACGACGGCGGTGGAGTATCTCTTCCGGCTTTCATCGAAGGCCACCGTCCGGGTCGAGGGCGCCTACCTCGAGGCGGCGGACGACGTCCGGCTGCCGCCCGCACCGACGGCAGGCCCGAACGTCATCCCCAACCCAGGACTCGCCGGTCCCCAGCCGAGCGCACCGGACCTCTGGTCCCCGTACTCCTCCGGGGCGTCCACCGTGGAATCCGGGCGCGGCAAGGACGACGGCGGGGGCTACCTCTGGACCCGCATCTCGAACTACCAGAACGGCGAGGCGAAGTGGCAGTACCAGCCGATCCCGGTGACCACCGACCGGTACTTCGAGTTCGCCGCGACCTACCAGTCCGAGCGCGAGGTGGACGTTGTGGCTGAGTTCGAGCTCTCGGCCGGTGGGCGCGCGTTCCGCAACCTGGAGACGGTGCCCCCGGCGGGAGAGTGGACAACCATCAGGGAGGCGTTCCAGGTTCCCGACGGGGCGAAGACGGCGATGGTCACCCTGGTGTCTCACCGTGATGGCACCACACGCGTCCGGGGCTACTCCCTGACCGACGTCACCAAGCCGGGCCCCCTCCGCTGGGACAAGCCCATGGTCTCGATTTCGTTCGACGACGGCTGGCAGTCTGTGTACGACCGTGCCCTGCCCCTGCTGAACAAGCACGGCTTCCGGTCCACCCAGTACGTCAACGCCAGCGCCATCGAGACGCCGAACTTCATGACGGCCGCCGAGGTGCAGCAGATGCACGACGCCGGACATGAGTTCGCCGCACACAGCTACGAACACGTCGATCTCACCTCGATCGGCACCGACAGGCTGGACGAGGAGCTGCGGAAGAGTGAGGAAGCGCTGGCGGCGGCCGGCCTCAGCACGGACAACCTGGCACCTCCGTACGGACGGTCCGACTCCCAGGTCGACTGGTACGCGAGCAAGTACTTCGACATCGTGCGCGGGACCGACGATGGCCTCAACACCCGGCAGAACCTCGACCCGCACGATCTGAAGGTCTTCTACGTCACCGACGAGACCACCCCGGACAAGCTGGCAGAAGCGCTCGCCGAGACGTCCCGGGTGAACGGCTGGCTCATCCTCGTCTACCACCAGATCTCGACCCCCCAGTCCACCGGCACCCAGGAGACCGGCACCATCGCGGCGGACCGGAGCACCATCACCAGCGACGTCCTTGACGCCCAGCTGCAACTCGTCGACCAAAGCGGCATCCAAGTCCTGCCTGTCGCGCAGGCGTTCAAGCAGTTGCAGGGCCCGTAATCACCATTCGGCTGTGTCACCCGGCGCTGTCGGCCACCCGAAGAACGGAGAATCTCATGACCAGAATCAGATCCAGCTTGGCGCGGGGGCGCGCCAGGCTCGTGGCCCTCGGAGCGGTGGCGGCCATGGCCACCGCACTGCTGTCCCCAACGGCCGCGTTCGCCGCCGTGGACAACCCGGCCCCGACTCCGCTGGTGTCCTTCACCTTCGACGATGGCCAGGCCAGCGCGCTCACGCAGGCGGCGCCCACACTGCAGAAATACGGACTGACCGGCACCAACTACGTGATCACGAACTGCGTCGGCATGACAACCGTGCCAAACACGTGCCGGGCCAACACTGATGTGCCGTATATGACGTGGGCCCAGATCACGCAGCTGCAGAACACCTACGGCTGGGAGATCGGGTCCCATACGGTGGATCATCAGTGCCTCGTGAGCGTCGGCAACGACTGCCAGGCCACCAAGCTGACAGCCGCCCAGCTGACCGCCGAGCTGGCCAACAGCAAGGCCGCGCTGGTAGCCAACGGCTTCAACCCGACCGCGTTCGCACCGCCGTACGGCGACTACGACATGTCCGCGGTCGCCCAGGTGGCCAAGTACTACAGCTCCATGCGCGGCTTCGCCGACACTGGCAACAACCCGTGGCCGCTCGGTGACTACCTGCTCCGCGACGTCCCGGTCCAGGAGGTCACCACCCCGGTGGCCAACCTGAAGGCCCAAGTGGACGCGGCAATCGCGAACAAACAATGGGTCATCTTTACCTTCCACGACATCAGGCCGAACCCGAGCCAGGTCCCGGACGACTACGAGTACGGCACTGCCGAACTTGACCAGCTGGCAGCCTACGTCAAGACCAAGGTCACGGCCGGGCAGATCAAGAACGTCAACGTCAGCAAGGGCCTCGTGAACGGCACCCCCAACAAGATGCCGAACCCCACGTTCAACAACGGCCTGGGTGACGGCTGGCGGACCGACGCCCCGGCGACCATCACGGCGGACGCGGCGAACAACGGCAGCTACCCCGACTCCGCCAAGGCGGTGAAGCTGGTCTCGGGGGCCGCGACGGGTCATCTGTTCTCCCCGACCGTCCCGGTGACGCCGACCACCAATTACATGTTCAAGGCCTTCCTCAACGTGGCTGCGATTACCACCGGGGAGGTGGGGTTCTACGTCGACGAGTACAACGCCGCCGGACAGTGGATCTCCGGGCAGTTCCGCAAGCGGGAGAACTCGCGGTGGGTGGAGTCGATGAACTTCACCTACACGCCGAGCTCCACCAATGTGGCCTCGGCGAGCCTGCAGGTCTGGGTGACCGGAACCGGCATCACGGCCTATGTGGACAACGTGCAGATGCTGGCGCTCGGCGCGGAGGCCACTCCGCCGCCGGCGTCCAACCTCGTCGCCAACGGCACCTTCGACGCCGGCATCAGCTCGGGCTGGACAACCGATTCGGCCACCACCATCTTGGCGGACGCCGCCAATCACGGTAGCCCGGCCAACCCGGTCAACTCGGTGAAGGCGACGGCCACCACGGCGAACAAGCACCTGTTCTCCCCGCAGGTCGCGGTGACAGCCGGTACCTACAAGATCGCCAGCTACCTCAACGTCGCGGCGCGAACCAGCGGTGAGGTGGGCTTCTACATCGACGAGTACAACGCCGCAGGTCAGTGGATCTCCGGGCAGTATAAGCTCGGCGTAACGGCCGCCGGCGTGACCAACGTTGACCTGACGTACTCGCCCAGCACCACTTCGGTTGCCAAGGCGAGCCTGCAGGTTATCGTCCAAGGCAACTCGGGACTGCAGGCGTACTTCGACGACGTCCGCTGGACCAAGCCCTAACGACCAGGAAGAGGAGACAGGATGGCCGGGCGCACGCACTCACGAATGGTGGTACTGGCGTCCGGCCTTCTTGTTGTCCTCGGCGGCTGCTCCTCACCCGAACCAACACCGAAGCCAGATGTGAATGTCGACCTGTTACACGAGAACTGGCAGGACACCCCGGGCGTGACGGCGGGCAGCAACGGCCTGCAGGTTACCGCCACCGCCAGGCGCATCGTCGAGCAGAACGGCGGGGGAGGCCAGCCGAACCCGCCGCTCAACCTGGCCGGCACACACCTGGTAGTCAACGGGGATTTCACCCTCAGCGCGACGTTCGCCGACGTGACCGCGGACGCGTCATGGGCGCTGTACGACCGGCCCCCGGTGATCGCGGACGAGTTCCGCGTCGAGCCGGCGGGCCTGCGGCTCACCCTCCAGGGCGCTGACCTGGAGATCGCCGTCTTTGACGGCACCCAGAAGAAAGACATGACGCAGCCTGTCCCCGTGCACGACGAGCACGTGACGGTGAGCGACCCGAAAGCGCCGCTCTCGGTGCACCGGTCCGGGGACACGCTGACGGTTGCCAGCGGCGGGCACACCCTCGCCTCGCTGCCCCTCGGAAAGGTGTTCTCCTCCGGGAAGCTGTGGCTCGGATTATCGAGCGATTCCGGGGCCTTCGACGTCACCTCCCTCACGGCGGCTGCACCGGAGAGCGCCGGCCTGCGAACGTCGGGGGTCGCGGTCTCCGACGGCCAGTCGTCGGCCGACGGCCTGCAGGCGCTGGCCGCCAGAACCCGTCCGGACTTCAAGATCGGTGCGGCCGTGGCGCTCGGTCCGCTCGCCTCGGACGCGGACTACGCGCGGGAGCTCGTGGGCAACTTCGGCTCAGTCACGCCGGAGAACGCCATGAAGCCGCAGTTCCTCTCTCCGCAGCAGGGTGTCTACACCTTTGAGGAGGCCGACGCGATCCTGGCGATCGCCGAAAGTAAGGGCATGACTGTGCACGGCCACACCATCGCCTTCACCGAGGCCATGCCGCGCTGGATGCAGGAGCTGCCCAGCGGCACGGATGCGGAGCGCAAGTCCAGCGCCACCGCGCTGCTGGACTACGTCAACACCGTGGTGACGCACTTCAAGGGGCGGCTCGCCTCGCTGGACGTCGTCAACGAGCCCTTCGACGTCGATCAGGGCACCAGCCTCCAGCAGAACACCTGGTACCGCGTCTTCGGGCCCGGCTACCCGGCGGTGGTCTCCAATGCGGTCTACGACGCCGATCCGGACGTCAAGCAGTTCATCAACGAGAACGGGGCCGATGTGCCGGGCCGCCGCCAGGACGCCCTGCTCAAGCTGGCGCTCGACACCAACACCCAGGGCGGCCACATCTACGGCGTCGGCCTCCAGGCACACATCTATGACCTCAACACCGACGCCATTCCGCCTGCACAGCTTTCCAAGACGCTCGCCACCTTCGACGCGGCCGGTCTCCGTGTGCGTATCTCGGAGAACGATGTCACGGACGACCATGGCAAGGACGCCCAGGCAGAGCAGTACGCCTCGGTGCTGGCCACCTGCCTGAGCTCGCGTGCCTGCGTCTCCTACACGACGTGGGGCGTCGACAACCGCTACAACTGGGCCATCGACGACGCCGGCAGCCTGCAGCAGGGCCACGACTTCCTGTTCGACGACGGGAAGCCAAGGCCCGCGTACGACGCCATGCGGCGTGCGCTGGGTGGCTGACCGCCGGGTCGCCGGGTCGCCACCCGAGCAGGGCCCTCCTACTGCCGGGCGAGCCGTTTAGCGGCCGAGTTCTTCCCGGCCGTCCGCAGCATGTCCACCGTCAGGACCAGCAGGGCCAGCCACACCACCCCAAAACCGATCCAGCGGTCCGGCGTCATGGCCTCCTTGAAGACCAGCAGCGCCACGACAAACTGCAGCATGGGCGCCACGTACTGAAGCAGCCCGATGGTGGTCAACGGAAGCCTGCGGGCCGAAGCGCCGAAGAACAACAGCGGCACTGCCGTGAGCACGCCTGAAGCCGCGAGGAGCCAAAAATGACCCGGGCCCTGGGTGGCGAGGGTGGCCGAGCCACTCAGGCCGAGGAACACCATGGTGGCCCCGGCCAGGGGAGCCAGCACCATGGTCTCGACGCTGAGGCTTGTCACCGCATCCACTTTGCGGCCAACGCGGTTCTTCACGAACCCGTACAGGCCGAAACTGAAGGCCAGAATCAGGGCGATCCACGGAAGTTTGCCGTAGCTCACCGTGAGCACAGCCACGGCAACAAAGCCGATTCCGACGGCGGCCCACTGCAGGGTGCGCAGCTTTTCCTTGAGGAAAATCACGCCGAGGAGGACGGAGACAAGGGGGTTGATGAAGTATCCGAGGGAGGCTTCGACAGCCTGGCCGGTGGTCACGCCGTACGTGTACGTGAGCCAGTTGACGGCGATGAGGGCACTGGCGATGGCCAGTGCGCCGAAGACGGAACGGTCGCGGAAGGCATTGCCCAGGGCGCGCCAGGACCGCGTGACCGTGATCAGTGCTACGCAGAAAAGCAGCGACCACACCACACGGTTGGCCACGATCTCCACCGCCCCGGCCGGCAGCAGCGCAAAGAAGTACAACGGGAGCAGCCCCCACAGCCCGTAGGCGCCGAAGCCGAACAGGATTCCCGCCGTCGTTTCCTTGTCCACGGACTTCGGCCCTGGGGCATTCGGACCGGGCGCTGCCGACCCGCCCGCAGGCTTTCCCGCAGCCCTGAGGTTGGTGGCTTTGGTGGCGGGGGTGGGACCGTGGGGAGTAGGCACGTCTCCCATAACATCATGCTCCGGGCGGGTATTCCGCCAAATCATCAGTAGGCTTGCCTTTATGGAATGGACGAACCGGCAGGATGCCACGCCATGAGGCTTCGGCGCAGTAACGCCAACGGTCGCGGCTACCGGCGCGTGGCCGCGGGGACGGGCTTCAGCTACCGCGACCTGGACGGCTCCACCTTGCCGCCCGGGCCCATCCGGGACCGGCTCGAAAGCATCGGGATCCCGCCGGCCTGGAAGGATGTTTGGATCGCACCGTTCGAGAACGGGCACATCCAGGCAACGGGCGAGGATGCCGTGGGGCGGCGGCAGTACATCTATCATCCGGTGTGGCGTGAGCGGAAAGACCGGGTGAAGTTCGATCGTGCCCTGCAGCTGGCGGAGTCCTTGCCCGCCGCCCGCCGGCTGGTCACCCTTGACCTGCGCAGCGACGGCGTTGGCCGGGAGCGCGTCCTCGCGGCGGCGTTCCGGATGCTGGACAGCGGTTCCCTTCGGGTGGGCTCGGAGCGGTACACCAACGAGAACGGCAGCCGCGGCCTGGCCACCCTGCTGTGCGCGCACGTCCACGTCCGCAAGGAATCCCTGGAGCTGAGATTCCCGGCCAAGAGCGGCAAGGACTGGGAATCCGTAATCCATGACGCCGACCTTGCCGCCCTGGTGCGGACGCTCAAGCGCCGCGGTGGTAACGCCCGCCTGCTGGCCTACAAGAACGGGCGCAGCTGGCATCCGGTGACCAGTGCCGAGATCAACGGCTACGTCAAGGAGCGCACGGGCTTGGACTTCACGGCCAAGGACTTCAGGACTCTGCGCGGGACCGTAGCGGCTGCCGTCAGCCTGGCGCGCAGCGGGCCACAGGAAAAGGTGGCGGCGCGGAAGCGCGCCATCAGCATGGCCATGGAGGAGGCGGCATCGGTGCTGGGGAACACGCCGTCGATCGCCCGCAAAAGCTACGTTGACCCCCGGCTGCTGGACCACTTTGCCGCGGGGGAGACCATCGATCCCCACCGGGTACAGTCAGCCGAGTCCGAGCTCCGCGCGCTGCTTTACCGGGAGGGTGACGTGGTGCCGCTGCAAAAGAGCGGTTAGGCAGGTCCCCGGGAGCGGCGGTCCGCCTTGCGCAACCCGCCTGACACGATCCGCGCCCGGGCACATTTAGAATAGGGGCACTGTGTGCAACCCGCACTGTGCACATTCTGCATTGTGCGCTTCGGCGCAATCTCCTCGTTCCAGAAGGGCTCCCGGTGTCCAACCCAGGCGAAACCACCTCCAAGCGTCCACTCCGTGTCGCCATCGTCGGCGCCGGACCGGCCGGGGTGTATGCGGCGGACATCCTGACCAAGTCCAACGGCGTCAAGGACGGCGATTTCGAGGTCAGCATCGACCTGTTCGAGGCATACCCGGCGCCTTACGGCCTGATCCGCTACGGGGTGGCCCCTGACCATCCGCGCATCAAGGGCATCGTGAACGCCCTGCACAAGGTCCTGGACCGCGGCGACATCCGGTTCCTCGGCAACGTCACCTACGGCCGCGACCTCACCCTGCATGACTTCCGCGCCTTCTACGACGCCGTGATCTTCTCCACCGGCGCCATCAAGGACGCGGACTTGCCCATCCCCGGCATCGACCTGGCCAGTTCTTTCGGCGGGGCGGACTTTGTGTCCTGGTACGACGGCCACCCCGATGTGCCTCGCGAGTGGCCGCTGGACGCCAAGGAGATCGCCGTGATCGGCAACGGTAACGTAGCCCTGGATGTCGCCCGGATGCTGGTTAAGCACGCCGATGAACTGCTCACCACGGAGATCCCGGACAACGTCTACGCTGGCCTGAAGAATTCGCCCGTCACGGACGTCCACGTCTTCGGCCGCCGCGGCCCCGCCCAGGTGAAGTTCACCCCGCTGGAGCTGCGCGAACTGAGCCACATGAAGGACGTGGACATTGTGCTGTACCCGGAGGACTTCGAGTTCGACGAAGCCTCCGATGACGCCATCCGCAGCAACAACCAGATCAAAACCATGGTGAACACCCTCACCAACTGGCTGGTGGAAGAGCATGCGGAGGCGGAGGAACCATCCTCCCGCCGCCTGCACCTGCATTTCCTGCACAGCCCGGTCGAAATATCCGGGAGCGAGGGCACCGACGGCGGGTCCGGCCGCGTGGCCGGCATCAAGTTCGAGCGGATGGAGCTCGACGGAACCGGCAACGTCAAGGGAACCGGGGAGTTTGTGGACTACCCGGTCCAGGCCGTGTACCGGGCCATCGGCTACCACGGCTCGCCGCTGGACGAACTGGAATACGACGCCAAACGCGGCGTGATCCCCAACGAGGGCGGCCGGGTCCTGGATTCCGCGGGCAACCCCGTGCCGGGGATCTACGCCACCGGCTGGATCAAACGCGGGCCGGTAGGCCTGATCGGCCATACCAAGGGTGACGCCCTGGAGACCATCGGTTTCCTGCTGGAGGACCGGCTCACGCTGCCCCCCGCCCAGAACCCGGACCCCCAAGCCATCATCGACCTCCTGGAATCACGCGGCATCGAGTACACAACGTGGGAGGGCTGGATCAAGCTGGACGCGCACGAAGCGGCCCTCGGTGCCGAGTGGTCGGAAGGCGGATCCGGCACCGAGGGGACTGCCGCCGTCGTGCGTGAACGCATCAAGGTCGTCCCGCGCGAGGAAATGATCAACATTTCCCGCGCCTGAGACTCCACGGTCTTTGAAGACACACCGCGGCCCCACGTCTACGAGCGCTATGCCGAACTCCGCGACCGGACAGAAAGCTGGGCAAGCCACTAGACTGTGCAGCACCGAGGGGAGTTCGATGAGGAACCTTATCCAGCCACCGGCAGCTGGCAGTGAACTGCTAGCGGTGGCCCAGCGGCATGCCCTGGCCGCCCACGAGCAGCTGGACGCACGCGCTTTTCCGCTGGCGCCGGAACTCCCCGGCCTGCGCGAGCTCATCCGGGAATCCTGGCAGCGATCGGCACGGTTGAAGGCCAACCCTGACAACCCCGAAGCCCCTCTTGCCCTGGACACCGACGAGCTCGAGGAATACCGGCGGCAGCACCCCCTGGCCAGCATCATGCCCGTGATCCACAAGCTCCTGGTCCAGCCCAGCCACGACAGCGGCCTGCTCGTTGCCGTCGGCGATGAGGTTGGCCGGCTGCTCTGGGTGGAAGGCGATCCGGCCCTGCAGCGCCGCGCCGAAGGCATGATGTTCGTCCCGGGAGCCGACTGGTCCGAGGCCACTGTGGGGACCAGCGCCCCCGGAACTGCCCTGGCGCTGGGCCGTGGGATCCAGATTTCCGGGGCGGAGCACTACCAGCGGTCCGTGCACGCCTGGAGCTGCACCGCCGTCCCGTTCCACGATCCGGATTCCGGCGCGCTGCTGGGCGTTGTGGACATCACGGGCAAAGCCACTGCCGTGGCGCCCCACACGCTGTCGCTCGTTGAAGCCACCGTCGCTGCCGCGCAGGCGCAGCTCCGTGTTGAGCGGCTGCAGCTGGCGGCGACCCTTGCCAGCCGGCCGGCCCGACGGCGGAACGCCGGCACCGCGTCAGGGTCACGGTCGGCCGTGCCGGGTTCGGCGCGGGCCGGGGGAGCGGGCACCGGTGGTGTGAAGGAAGGCAGCCTCTACCGCAACAGCCTGCAGCTCCTGGGCCGCGACCAGGCGTTGCTCAGCATCGAAGGAAAAACGGTGGCGCTGTCCGCCCGGCACAGTGAAATCCTCGCCCTCCTCAGCACGCACCCGGGCGGCCTGAGCGCCGACGAACTCTCTGTGCTGCTCTACCCGGGAGACGGGTCCACCATGACCCTCCGCGCCGAAATGGTCCGGCTGCGCAAGATCCTGCATCAGCTCAACCCGGCCGCCGTCCCCGAATCCCGGCCCTACAAACTCAGCATGGACCTGGTCCCGGACAGCGGCCAGGTGCTCAGCTGCCTCCAGCGCGGGGCTCACCGGATCGCCCTGGAAATCTACCGCGGCGCCCTGCTGCCGCGATCCGAGGCGCCGGGCATCATTGACCTGCGCGACAGGGTCTCCTCGCTCATGCGCGAAGCGGTGCTGACTGACGGCAGTGCCGAGACGCTGCTCAAGTACGCTGCCCTCCCGGAGGCAAGGGACGACGTCGACGTCCGGACTGCCGCCCTGAAACTGCTGCCGCCGCGCTCGCCTAAGCGGGCCGCCGTCGTCGCCGATCTTGAGCGGCTGGAAGCCGAACTGAGCGCCTAAACGGCGCGCCGCCGTCGCACTCCACTCCCGACGTGAGCTGGATCACTTAGTTGCAACCTGCCTGCAACCTTCTCTCTCCTACGCTGAATCCAACGGCGGCCCCAGTATCAAGGCCACCTCATGCACAGCAAAGGAGCTAGCAATGACTGTTTACGCACAGCCCGGTACCGAGGGTTCGAAGGTCACGCTCAAGGACCGCTACGAGAACTGGATCGGCGGCGAGTGGGTAGCCCCCGTCAAGGGCCAGTACTTCGAGAACATCACCCCCGTCACCGGCAAGGTCTTCTGCGAGGTCGCCCGCGGAACCGCCGAGGACATCGAACTGGCGCTGGACGCGGCGCACAAGGTTGCGCCGTCGTGGGGCAAGACCTCCGTTGCCGAGCGTGCAGCCATCCTGAACAAGATCGCAGACCGGATCGATGAAAACCTGGAGATGCTTGCGGTCGCCGAATCGTGGGACAACGGCAAGCCCATCCGTGAAACCCTCAACGCGGACATGCCGCTGGCCGCGGACCACTTCCGCTACTTCGCCTCCGCCGTCCGTGCCCAGGAAGGCCGGCTGTCGCAGCTCGACGACGACACCACCGCCTACCACTACCACGAGCCCCTCGGCGTCGTCGGCCAGATCATCCCGTGGAACTTCCCCATCCTGATGGCGGTCTGGAAGCTGGCCCCTGCGCTGGCAGCCGGCAACGCCGTGGTCCTCAAGCCGGCCGAGCAGACGCCGTCGTCCATCCTCGTCCTGATGGAACTCATCGGTGACCTCCTTCCCGCCGGTGTGCTGAACGTGGTGAACGGCTTCGGCGTCGAAGCAGGCAAGCCGCTGGCCTCCAGCCCCCGCATCCGTAAGATCGCCTTCACGGGTGAAACCACCACCGGCCGGCTCATCAGCCAGTACGCCAGCCAGAACCTCATCCCGGTCACCCTGGAACTCGGCGGCAAGAGCCCGAACATCTTCTTCAACGATGTTGCCGCCGATACCAGCGACGCCTTCTACGACAAGGCGCAGGAGGGCTTCGCGCTCTTCGCCTTCAACCAGGGCGAAGTCTGCACCTGCCCGTCCCGCGCCCTGGTCCAGGAGGACATCTACGACTCCTTTATGGCCGATGCCATCGCCCGGGTGGGGAAGATGATCCAGGGCAACCCGCTCGACACCGAAACACAGGTGGGCGCGCAGGCCTCCAACGACCAGCTCGAAAAGATCCTCTCCTACATCGACATCGGCAAGCAGGAGGGCGCCAAGGTGCTCATCGGCGGCGGCCGCGCGGAGCTTCCCGGCGACCTGGCCGGCGGCTACTACGTCCAGCCCACCGTCTTCGAGGGCCACAACAAGATGCGGATCTTCCAGGAAGAGATCTTCGGCCCGGTGGTTTCGGTGACAAAGTTCAGCGACTACAACGACGCCATGGGCATCGCCAACGACACCCTCTACGGCCTCGGCGCCGGCGTCTGGTCCCGCAACGGCAACGTTGCGTACCGGGCAGGCCGCGAAATCCAGGCAGGCCGTGTCTGGGTCAACAACTACCACGCCTACCCGGCAGGTGCCGCGTTCGGCGGCTACAAGTCCTCAGGCATCGGGCGTGAAAACCACTCCATGATGCTGGACCACTACCAGCAGACCAAGAACCTCCTGGTCAGCTACAACGAGAACAAGCTCGGCTTCTTCTAAGCCCGGCCCGGGGCGGGCGGCCTCAGGGCCGCCCGCAACCCACTATCACCGCTACAACGACGCAAGGATTTCGCCAATGACGACGACAATGCAAGCTGCAGTAGTAACCGAATTCGGCAAGGACCTCCAAATCAAGGACGTCACCCTTCCCTCGCCAGGTCCGGGGGAAGCCCTCGTCAAGGTGCTCACCACCGGGGTCTGCCATACGGACCTTCACGCGGCGGAAGGCGACTGGCCGGTCAAGCCGACGCCGCCGTTCATTCCCGGCCATGAGGGCGTGGGTGAAGTCGTGGCCCTGGGTGATGGCGTCACCGACCTCGCTGTTGGCGACCTGGTCGGCAACGCCTGGCTCTGGTCCGCCTGCGGCGACTGCCAGTACTGCCGCACCGGCTGGGAAACCCTTTGTGAGGAGCAGAAGAACGCCGGCTACAGCGTGGACGGCTCGTTCGGCGAGTACATGCTGGTGGATTCGCGCTTCGCGGCGCGCATCCCTGCCGGCTCGGACCCCGTGGAGGTGGCGCCGGTTCTTTGCGCTGGCGTCACGGTCTACAAGGGCCTGAAAATGACCGAGGCCAGACCTGGCCAGTGGGTCACCATCTCCGGCATTGGCGGCCTGGGGCACATCGCCGTCCAGTACGCGGTTGCCATGGGACTGCGGGTTGCTGCCGTGGACATAGCGGACGACAAGCTCGCCCTGGCCAAATCCCACGGCGCCGAACTGACGGTCAACGCCCTGCACGAAGATCCTGTTGAAGTCATCCAGCGTGAAACCGGAGGTTGCCATGGAGTCCTTGTCACCGCAGTGCACCCGTCCGCTTTCGGACAGGCGATCGGCATGGCACGCAGGGGCGGGACGATTGTGTTCAACGGCCTGCCGCCGGGCGACTTCCCGGCGCCGATCTTCGAGATTGTGCTCAAGGGCCTGACCGTCCGTGGTTCGATCGTCGGTACCAGGCAGGACCTGGAGGAAGCGCTGGATTT
Organism: Arthrobacter sp. BF1; assembly: GCF_056680215.1. Classification (NCBI taxonomy): domain Bacteria; kingdom Bacillati; phylum Actinomycetota; class Actinomycetes; order Micrococcales; family Micrococcaceae; genus Arthrobacter; species Arthrobacter sp. BF1. The sequence continues at coordinate 3,155,771 of NZ_CM155271.1, read as the reverse complement.
CTACGCACAGGGCAAGATCCATCCCACTGTTTCGGTACGGGAGCTCGGTGAAATCAACGCAGTCCTTGACGAAATGAAGCATGCGAAGATCGACGGCCGCGTGGTGCTGAGGTTCTGATGCCCAACAATCGGCTCGACGCCGCAGTGACGCTGCCCGGGGAGGATTTCTCCCGGGTGGCACTCACCGCGGAGTCCGTGGAACTCCTGCGAGCGCTTTGGCTGAAGCACGGGCCGCTGATGTTCCACCAGTCCGGTGGCTGCTGCGACGGCTCCTCACCCATGTGCTACCCCGCCGGCGAGTTCATCACCGGTGATTCTGACGTGCTGCTGGGGCTCTTCGATATCTCGGACGGGCTCAAGCCGGAGCCGCTGGAGTTCTGGATGTCCCGGGAGCAGTTCGAGTATTGGAGCCACACGCACCTGACAATCGACGTTGTGCCAGGCAGGGGGAGCGGCTTTTCGGTGGAAGCGCCCGAAGGCAAACGCTTCCTGATCCGGTCCACCCTGATGGACTGGCCCGTCTGAACTGCGCCCTTAAGGCCCGGCCTGATCTTCAGGCCGGGCCTTCCGTTTGTCACCGGCGTCTCAGTATTTGGTACAACTATGACCGTCCAGTGGGCGGACACTACCATTGATAAGTCCCTTTCCGCCACAAGCCAGGATTCACTACTTATGAACCTTCTCCGGACCAAATCCATCGAGCAGTCCATCGCCGACGCCGATGAACCCGGACGCAAGCTCAAGCGGTCACTCAGCACCTGGGACCTGATGATCATGGGTGTCGCGGTGGCAGTCGGTGCCGGCATCTTCTCGGTGGGCGCCAAGGCCGCGGCCAACTTCGCCGGGCCGGCCGTGACGGTCTCATTCGCCATTGCCGCCGTAACGTGCGCCCTGGCCATCATGTGCTATGCCGAGTTCGCCACCGCCATTCCCGTCGCCGGGTCAGCGTACGTTTTTACCTACGCCACCATGGGCGAGCTGCTCGCGTGGATCATCGGCTGGAACCTCATCCTGGAACTGTTCACCGCAGCGGCAGTTATTGCCAAGTACTGGGGCATCTACCTCAGCAAGGTCTTCGCGCTGATGGGAGCCGACGTGCCGCCGGCCCTCTCGATCGGCGGTGTGGACCTCTACTGGGGCGCTTTCCTGATTGTTGCCATCTTCACCGTCCTCCTGGTGCTGGGCACCAAGCTCTCGGCCCGCGTGGGGAACGTCTTCACGCTGATCAAGATCGCCGTGGTGCTGTTTGTGATCGTGGTGGGCTTCAGCTACGTGAAATTCGAGAACTACAGCCCGTTCGTCCCGGCTGCGGAGCCCACTGGCGGCGGCGCCGCTGACGTTCTCAAGCAGTCCTTCTTCGGATTCCTCACCGGCGCTGCGCCGGCCCAGTACGGCACGCTTGGTGTCTTCGCCGGTGCGGCCCTGGTGTTCTTCGCCTTCATTGGCTTCGACGTGGTGGCAACCTCCGCCGAGGAAGTGAAGAACCCGCAGAAGACCCTGCCGCGCGGAATCTTCGGCGGCCTCGCCGTGGTGACCCTGCTCTACATCCTGGTGTCCCTTGCCCTGACCGGCATGGTTTCCTACACCGACCTCGCGGCGGCGGAGAACCCCACTCTCACCACCGCGTTCGAAGCCGTCGGCAACACCACCGCTGCCAAGGTCATTGCGTTCGGCTCCCTGATCGGCCTCACCACCGTCATCATGGTGCTGCTGATGGGACTGTCCCGTGTGGTGCTGGCGATGAGCCGCGACGGACTGCTGCCGCGGTCCCTCTCCAAGACCAGTGATAAGCGTTCGACGCCGGTCCGCCTCCAGATCATCTGCGGCGCTGCCGTGGCACTCGTGGCCGGCCTGACCAACGTGGACCTGCTCGAAGAGATGATCAACATCGGCACCCTGTCCGCGTTTGTGATGGTCAGCCTGGGCATCCTGGTGCTGCGCAAGAAGCGTCCCGATCTCAAGCCGTCCTTCCGGGTGCCGTTCGGAAAGGTCCTGCCGGTGGTTTCCGCCGTGCTGTGCCTGTATCTGATGACAAACCTGGCGGTGGAAACCTGGATGTTCTTCGCCGGCTGGCTGGTCATTGGCATCATCATCTACTTCGCTTACGGCCAGAGGCACTCCCGCCTGAACGAAAAGTTCGCTGCGGCCAAGTCTGCGGTGGACGGCGGGAAATCCAGCGCCCAAGTCGCAACGGCGGATGAGACGCACGCGCGCCGCTAAGCCGGACGGCCGCAAGGCAAAGACGGTGACCGCGGCCTGCCGGACGCCATGGAACCGGCAGCGCGGTGACCAGCCTGTGGCGCGCGGGCCCCGCTGTCACGGGGCGGCGTGCCGCCCCACCCAGTCGACAAGGGGCCGCAACTGTTCCCACAACGTGGCGATCTCCTGTACGGCAGCCGGTGACGAGATCCACTCCGGCTGGCCCAGGTTGGTGCCGGCGGAGAGCGATTTGTGCTTGAGCAGTTCCGCCCGGGGATGCGCCCGGTCGTAACCGCGCGGCACGGTCTTTAGTTTCTCGCCCTCCACCGAAAAGCCTGCGGCAGCTATGCCGTCCACGATGTGCCGCAGTGATTCACCGGTGCCCGATGCGTCCACCGAATTCCGGAACCTCGCCAGCTGCGCCGGGGTATGGGAATGGTAGCCGCCGCCCACGAGCAGTCCGTCCGCGCTCACCTGGAGGTAGAAACCCACGCCTTCCTGGGCCGACGCGAAGGCGCCTTGGGCGGTTTTGTACGGTGACTTGTCCTGGGAGAACCTGACGTCCCGGTTGGGCCGGAAAATCTTCGCGGGACCGAACCGTGGTTCCAGTTCGGCCAGGAGGGCGATGAGCGGATCCCGGACCAGGGTGGTGTAGCTGTCCTTGTGCTCCTGCCACCACTGCCGGTTGTTGTTGTCCTCAAGCTCGGCGTAGAACGCGAATGCCCCTGCGGGGATGCCCTGAAATGTACTCATGCAGTGATCCTAGGCAGGGTACCGGGCTCCAGCCAGAGCCAGCCGCTTCTATGTGGAAAGCGTCACTTGCAGCCACAAACTTGCGGAAAAACGGGCCCCTGTCCACCATGCGGTTGCTTACGTATCATGAGGATAACAATGGGCCGATCTGGTTGACCCTTCAACGTCTGGTGGCGGAGACTGTCTTTGAACGTCTGTTCGGACTGCGAACAGGGTTGGCTTGGGGGCGTCTCACTCCCATGCAGAATCACAAAGGAGTGAACATGAATCGTCGTAGTGTCATCGCCGTGCTTGCCGCAGCATCCGTCCTGGGCCTCTCTGCCTGCGGGTCCGGTTCGCCGAGCTCCACCGGCGGTGGAACTTCCACGGCAGGTTCGACCGGAAGCACGGAACTGACAAAAGTCAGTGTCGGGGTCATTCCCATCGTCGACTGCGCACCGATCTTCCTGGGCGACAAGCAGGGGTTCTTCAAGGACGAGGGCCTGCAGCTGGACATCCAGACGGCCACCGGCGGCGCAGCAATCGTCCCCGGCGTGGTCAGCGGCAGCTTTGACTTCGCGTTCTCCAACCTCATCTCGGTCATGGTGGCCAAGGACAAAGGCCTCGACCTGAAGTTCGTCGCCAACGGCGCATCCACCACCGGTGAAAAGGGCAAGGACATCGGCGGCGTTGTGGTCCCGGCCGGTTCGAGTGTCCAGTCCGCGAAGGACCTCGCCGGCAAGACTGTCTCGGTGAACAACCTCTCCAACATCGGCGACACCACCATCAAGTCCATCATCGAAAAGGACGGCGGCGATCCCGGCAGCGTGAAGTTTGTTGAGGTGGCCTTCCCGGACGCCCCGGCTGCCCTGGCTAACAAGCAGGTGGACGCAGCGTGGATCCTGGAGCCCTTCCTTTCCAAGGCCGTGTCCGAAGGGGGCAAGATCGTCTCCTCGAACTTCGTTGAGATGAGCCCGGAACTGGACATTGCCGGGTACTTCACGAAGACCGACACCGTCAAGGGCAAGGCCGAGCTGACGGCGAAGTTCACCCGTGCCATGAACAAGTCCCTCGAGTACGCCCAGGCGCACCCGCAGGATGTCCGGGACATCGTGGGGACCTACACCAAGATCGATGAAGCCACCCGCGCCAAGATGATCCTGCCGCGCTACCGCGTGGAATTCAACAAGGATGCGTTCAAGACCCTCGGCGACGCCGCCGCCAAGTACGGCACGCTGACCAAGGCTCCGAACGCAGGCGACCTCCTCCCGTGAGTGCAGACGCTCCAACCTCCGGCGGTCCCGTCTCCGGTGCGGGACGGGACCGCCGGCAGGTCCGCAAGTTGCCGGTAAAGCAGCTGCTTGGCCTGGCAGGGATCCTGGGATTCCTGGGCACGTGGGAGCTCATTCCGCGGCTGGGCATCATCAATGAACGGTTTCTCCCGCCGGCCAGCGAGGTTATTGTCGCGCTGGTGCGGGACTTCGGCCTGACAGCCTTCTGGATCTCAGTCGTTGAAACCATGACGGCCTGGTTCCTGGGCCTGGTGATCGCAGTGGCCCTGGCCGTGCTGCTGGGCTTTGTCATCGGCTCCAGCGACTTCCTGCGCAAGGCCACGAACTCCACAGTGGAATTCCTGCGCCCCATCCCTTCCGTGGCGCTCATTCCGCTGGCGGTGCTGCTCTTCGGTGTGAAGATCGAATCGTCGCTCATGCTGATTACCTATGCCGCCTTCTGGCAGGTCCTGATCCAGGTCCTCTACGGGGTGGCCGACATCGACATGGTGGCCAACAACACCGCCAAGACCTACGGACTGGGCCGGATGGCGCGGATCCGGTACGTCGTTTTCCCTACGGCCCTGCCCTACCTGATGACAGGCGTCCGCCTCGCCGCCACAGTGGCACTGGTCCTGGCCATCACGGCCGAACTGGTGATCGGTTCTCCGGGCCTCGGCCGTGAAATTGCGCTCGCCCAGTCCGGCGGCGCCATCTCGGGCATGTATGCCCTGGTGCTTGCCACCGGCCTGATTGGAGTGCTGATCAACGCGGTGATGCGGTTCATCGAGAAGAAGACCCTGTCCTGGCACTCCTCCGTCCGTTCCGAGGTGATCGTATGAAACCACTGAAGACCCTCGGCTACGTTCTGGCGCTGCCGGTCCTGCTGGTCCTGCTCTGGTGGGCCTCAACCCTCGGCGCAGTGAACTTCTTCGTCCCCACCCCCGCAACGCTGGTCGCCAAGTTCGGCGAGGTCTGGTTCGGCCCACGCTTCTTCAGCGACGTGCTGCCCAGCCTTGGACGGCTCCTGGTAGGCGTGGTCGCGGCAATCATCATCGGCGTCGTCGGCGGCGTCCTGATCGGCTCGGTCAAATGGCTCCGGGCGCTGTTGGAGCCCACACTGGAATTCTTCCGTGCCATCCCGCCGCCTGTCCTGGTCCCGGTTCTGATCCTGCTGATGGGCATTACGGATTCCATGAAGGTGGCGGTGATCATTTCGGGCTGTGTCTGGCCGGTCCTGCTGAACACCATCGAAGGCGTCCGTGCCGTGGACGGGGTCCTCTCAGATTCGGCACACACCTACGGCATCGACGGCTGGGCCCGCGTCCGATACCTGGTGCTGCCCTCGGCCAGCCCGCAGATCATGGCCGGCGTGCGCCAGTCACTGTCCCTGGGGCTGATCCTGATGGTGATCTCCGAAATGTTCGCCTCGTCCTCGGGGCTTGGCTTTACCATCGTCCAGTTCCAGCGGTCTTTCGCCATCCCGGAAATGTGGTCCGGCATTGTGGTGCTCGGCCTGCTGGGGGTGGCCATGTCGTTCATCTTCCAGTGGGCCGAGCGGAACATCCTGCGCTGGTACCACGGCCAGAAAGAGGTAGAAAATGCAGCCTGACGCAACCCCGGCGCCAGCCGGGAAGACCCTGCCGTCCGGGAAGACCCTGCCGGAGGCGATGCTTTCGGTCCGCGGGCTGAAGAAGGTGTACCAGACCGACGGCGGTGACATCGAGGCGGTGCGCAACCTGACCTTCGACCTGCGCGCCGGCGAACTGGCCTGCCTCGTGGGTCCCTCCGGCTCCGGCAAGACGACGCTCCTGAAGTGCATCTCCGGGCTGATGGCCCCCACCGAGGGCGAGGTGCTCCTGGACGGCAAACGCGTCTCTGGCCCGCCGAAGAAGATGGCCGTGGTCTTCCAGGAATACGGCCGGTCCCTGTTCCCTTGGATGCGCGTCCGGGAAAATGTGGAGCTGCCGCTGAAGAACCAGGGGGTGGCCAAGGCCGAACGCGACCGGCTCGTGGACGAGGCACTCGAGGCCGTGGGCCTGGCCCACGTCCCGCGCTCCTACCCGTGGCAGCTGTCCGGCGGCATGCAGCAGCGCGTGGCAATTGCCCGGGCCATCGCCTACCAGCCCGAGGTGCTGCTGATGGACGAGCCGTTTGCCGCTGTGGACGCGCAGACCCGTGCGGATCTGGAGGACCTGATCCGCACGATCTGGAAGAAGTTCGGGGTGACAGTGCTCTTCGTGACCCACGACATCGACGAATCCGTCTACCTCGGCGAACGCGTCATTATCCTGTCTTCCTCGCCCACCGTGGTTCAGGAGGACATCGTGATCGATCTCCCGGTGGACCGCGATCAGTTGGAGACCCGGTCGTTGCCCCGTTTCACCGAGCTTCGCCACCACGTCTACGAACAGATCCAGCTCGCGAAGAAGGGCCACCGCCCCGCCGCGGCAGGCACAAACTAAGCAAAACACCCCGCCACGGACAATCCGTGGCGGGGTGTTCAGGTTCTCCGGAAGACCGAATCAGCCGATCTTGTTGGCAGCCTCAGCGTCGGAGTCAACGGCGCCGGCGCCCAGGTTGGCGCGCAGCTTGGCGCCCAGTTCGGCGTCAACGTTGGTCCAATACTGGATGGCGCGTTCCTTGATCTCAGGGGTCTTCACACCGCCCACGGCACCGGTGATGGTCTCGAGCAGGCGGGCCTTGGCGCCGTCGTCGAAGACCTCGCGGTACAGGGTGCCGGCCTGGCCGAAGTCGCCGTCCTCGGAACGGAGGGAGTGCGCGGAAAGTGTCAACTCGCCGTCGTTCTCCCAGCCGCCGGCGGGGGAGGCCGGCTCAACAGCGGCGGGGCCGCCCACGGAGTTCGGTGCGTACACCGGAACGGAGGGAGCGTTGAAGTGGAAACGCCCGGCGCCGTCCTGGCTGTAGTTGTTGACCTGGCTCTTGGGCTGGTTCACCGGGATCTGCGCGTGGTTGGTGCCCACGCGGTAACGGTGTGCGTCGGCGTAGGAGAAGATGCGGGCCTGCAGCATCTTGTCCGGCGAAGCAGCGATGCCCGGCACGAAGTTCGACGGCGCGAACGTGGCCTGCTCGATCTGCGAGAAGTAGTTCTCCGGGTTCTTGTTCAGCTCCATGGTGCCCACGTGGATCAGCGGGTAGTCAGCGTGCGGCCACACCTTGGTGAGGTCGAACGGGTTGAAGCGGTACGTCTTGGCGTCCTCGTACGGCATGACCTGGACGTGCAGTTCCCAGGACGGGAAGTTGCCCTCGGCGATGTTTTCCTGCAGGTCGCGGATGTAGAAGTCCGCGTCCGAGCCGGCCAGTTCCTCGGCCTGATCCCCGGTCATGGCCTTGACGCCCTGGTTGGACTTGAAGTGGTACTTGACCCAGAAGCGCTGGCCCTCGGCGTTGATCCACTGGTAGGTGTGCGAGCCGTAGCCCTGCATTTCACGCCAGGAGGCCGGCAGGCCGCGGTCGCCCATGAGCCAGGTGACCTGGTGTGCGGACTCGGGGGACAGGGTCCAGAAGTCCCACTGCATGTCGGCGTCGCGCAGGTGGGTGCCCGGGAGGCGCTTCTGGGAGTGGATGAAGTCCGGGAACTTGATGCCGTCGCGGATGAAGAAGACGGGGGTGTTGTTGCCCACGAGGTCGTAGTTGCCCTCGGTGGTGTAGAACTTGACGGCGAAGCCGCGGGGATCGCGCCAAGTGTCAGGGGAGCCGCTTTCGCCGGCAACGGAGGAGAAGCGGATCAGCATGTCCGTCTCGGTGCCCGGCTGCAGGAACGCTGCCTTGGTGTACTTGGAGACGTCCGAGGTGGTCTTGAACGTACCGAAAGCGCCGCCGCCCTTGGCGTGCACTACACGCTCCGGCACACGCTCGCGGTTGAACTGTGCAAGCTTTTCGATCAGGTAGTGGTCAGTCAGGATGATGGCACCGTCGGCACCAACTGACTGGGAGTGCGCGTCGGACGTGACGGGGGCACCTGACTGGGTGGTTGAAATGGCAGTCATTGTTCTCCTATTTCTCTATTACTTGTGACGTTTGAGGGGAAAGTTTTTGGGACTGCTGGCAGTCCTGGCAGATGCCTTGGTACATCACATCTGCGATCTGGATGGTCATGGGCTTGGTGTTCTCATCCCAGTGCGGGGTGAGGCAGGGGGCATGCCCGACGGCGCATTCGACGTCCTCCACGCGGCCGCAGCTGATGCAGATGGCGTGGTGGTGGTTGTCGCCTACGCGGGTCTCGTACAGCGCGGGGGAGTGCGGCGGCTCGAAACGGCGCAGCATATGCAGGTCGGTGAGGTCGCCCAGGACAACGTAGACCGACTGTGCGGTGAGCTCAGGAAGCTCAGCCCGCGCTGCAGCAAGGATGCTCTCCGCCGGTGAATGCGGGTGGTGTTCGACGGCGGCAAGCACGGCAAGCCGCTGCTTGGTCACGCGGCGGCCGTGGGACCGCAGGGCAGCAGCCCATGCATCATGGCCGCCAAGGAGTTCCGTCATGGCTCCATTATTGCACTTATTATGAGCTCGTCATAATAAGGCCCGGTTAACACTTGGCAACGAAAGGAATTCCTGGAGGGGGTTGACCGACTCGCCCGCCGAGCGGCCCAAGGCGTGGACTTTGAGCGGTCCGGCACCCGGATCCGGCACCACGCAGCTCAGTCCCGTGACCCCGGGGCGATCGGTCAGTTCCTGCACGGCGGCCGCCAAAGCCAGCAGGTGCCCGGGCGTCAGTGCATGATCCGACGCCGGAGACAGCGACGCCGGGGAAAGAACAGTATGGTGCCGCCCTGCTTTCGCTGGGGGCGGGGTCGCCGAAATCCCGGGCAGCGGGCGGTCCGCCAGCGGGACGGACTCCGGGGCCGGCCCGTCGAGAGTGCACTTCGCGGCAGTATCGTCGGTCAGCACTGCCGCGAACTGCTCTCTCGCGCGTGCCGTGCGCTCATCCTCCGTGCGCTCCACAGCCGAGCGGCGCAGGGCGGAGCGCAGGCCGTCGTCGAACTTTGCGAGCTCCTCCGGTGCCACGGGCACGCGGCGCTGGGTGGGAAGCAGCAGCTGTTCGCCCGGGGTGACCGTCTCGCCGTCCCAGCGCCCGAACAAGTGGAACGTGGGCGTGGAGGACTCCACCTCCGGCTCGCCGATGGCCGCACCAATGGGGTGCCACTGGTGCGCAAACAACACAGTGCAGCGGGTTGCACCGAGAACGTCCGCAAGTGCCTGGCGGGCGGCGTTATGGCACAGGAGCCAGTCGGCTGCGGAGCGGAGGTCGAAGGCAACGGCGGGGTTGGTCAGCCGGATGAGTACGTGCCCTGCGGTCAGCGCGGTGCGGGGCCGGGCCACCTCCCAGACCTCCGATGCGTAAAGAAGCCGCCTGGACAGATTCATTGGCCAACTCCTTTCCCCGCCTGAGGATACCAAGCGCGCGGGACATCCGGACCCGTAAGCCACCATTAGGGTTGCTGGGTGGGGAAATTACTGGCAGATATCACACCGCTGCGGGAGAGCCCGGCTTTCCGCCGCCTCTGGCTCGGCTCTGCGGTGGCCGCTGTGGGAAGTCAGCTCACCCTGGTGGCCGTCAGCCTTGAGGTCTACCGGCTCACCCATGACAGCTTCTATGTGGGGCTGCTCAGCGTCTTCGCGCTGGTGCCGCTGGTGGTCGGTGGGCTGCTGGGCGGCTCCATCGCCGATTCCCACAACCGCCGTACGGTAGTGCTGCTGGCCAGCTCAGTCCTGTGGCTGACCACCGGACTGATTGCCCTCCAGTCCTGGCTGCAGCTTGGAAACGTCTGGATTCTCTACCTCCTGGTGGCGCTCCAGAGCGGCGCCCAGGCCATCAACCAGCCGGCGCGCAGTGCCATCATCCCCACGCTCATCCGCAAGGAACTGCTTCCCGCAGCCAACGCACTCAACATGATCACGTTCGGGCTGGCCATGACCATAGGGCCGCTCCTGGCCGGTGTCCTGGTGGCGTGGGTGGGCTTCGGCTGGACGTACACCATCGACTTCATGTGCTTTGTGTTTGTCCTGTGGGCGGTGTTCCGGCTGCCGTCGATTCCACCCTCGGGGAACGCAGGCCGGGCCGGGGTCCGGTCCGTTGTCGAAGGTTTCCGCTTCCTGGGCACGCGGCCAAACCTGCGGATGACGTTCATCATCGACCTCGTGGCCATGATCCTGGCCCAGCCGCGGGCGCTGATGCCGGCCATCGGTGCGCTGATGATCGGCGGCGGCGAATCGACGGTGGGTATCCTTCTGGCCTCCAGTGCAGTGGGCGCCTTCCTGGCCGGGCTTTTCTCCGGGCCCCTGGGCCGGGTCCGGTGGCAGGGGAGCGCGGTGGTGTGGTCCGTCATGGGCTGGGGCGCCTCCATTGCCGGCTTCGGGGTGGTGGTGCTCCTGGCGGGCCGGACGGACGACGGCGGCGCCACCCTTTGGCTGTTGCCTGCGGCCGTGTGCTGTGCCCTGGCCGGGATCGCTGACTCCATCAGTGCTGTCTTCCGCAACACCATCCTGCAGGCAGCCGCGCCGGACCACCTGCGGGGACGGCTCCAGGGGGTCTTCATCGTGGTGGTGGCCGGCGGCCCCCGCGTAGGAGACCTGCTGGCGGGCGGCGGGACTAAGATTTTAAGTGAGGGCTGGGTCCTGCTTTTGGGTGGGGCGTTGTGCGTGCTGGTGGCCTGGCTGGTCTCTCAGCTGCAGCCGGGTTTTCGGAAGTACGATGCTCATGACCCGGTGCCCTAAACCCTGCTTTGTTGGGGTGAATGGAGGAGTGGACGTGCACAAGCATTACAACGGACTGAAGACTGCAGCGCTCTTCGGGGTGCTCTGGGCCGTGCTTCTGGGGCTGGGCGGCCTGATTGGGCTCAGCGCCCGCAGCGCGGCGCCCATCTGGATCATGGCCCTGGTGGGTGTGGCCACCACTGCCTACGGTTACTGGAACAGCGACAAGATCGCCATCCGCTCGATGGCGGCCTACCCCGTCACGGAGGCCCAGGCGCCGCGGCTGTACCAGATCGTCCGGGAACTCTCCGTCCGGGCGAACCAGCCGATGCCGCGCATATACCTCTCGCCCACGATGAACCCCAATGCCTTCGCGACGGGCCGGAATCCCAAGAACGCCGCCGTCTGCTGCACCGAAGGGATCCTGCAGCTGCTCGATGCCCGGGAACTTCGCGGGGTCCTGGGGCACGAGCTGATGCACGTGTACAACCGGGACATCCTCACGTCCTCGGTAGCTGCGGCGGTGGCCGGTGTCATCACCTCGGTGGGCCAGATGCTGCTCTTCTTCGGCGGCGACCGGCGCAACTCCAACCCGCTGGCCATGCTGGCCATGGCGCTGCTGGCGCCCTTTGCGGCCTCCCTGATCCAGCTGGCCATCTCCCGGACCAGGGAGTACGACGCCGACGAGGACGGTTCGCAGCTCACCGGCGATCCGCTGGCGCTCGCCTCAGCCCTGCGCAAGATCGAGCAGGGTGTCCGGATTGCGCCGCTGCCCCAGGACCAGAAGCTGGTGAACACATCTCACCTGATGATCGCCAACCCGTTCCGCGGCGGCGCCATGACCAAGCTGTTCGCCACGCATCCGCCCATGGGGGAGCGCATCACCCGGCTGGAACGGGTGGCGGGACGGCCGCTCAACTGACGCTTACCGGTTAAGCCAGGCGCCGCCGTCGTCCGCTAGCTGCGGAAGTTCACGAACTGCAGGTCTGCCTCGTCAAAGTCCTTCAGCAGCGCCATGACGGACTGCAGGTCGTCACGGGACTTGGACGAGACACGGAGCTCATCGCCCTGGATCTGGGACTTTACGCCCTTGGGCCCCTCATCGCGGATCAGCTTGTTGATCTTCTTGGCCAGGTCCTGCTCGATGCCTTCCTTGATGGTGGCCTCCAGCCGGAACTCCTTGCCCGAAGCGAACGGCTCGCCGGTGTCGAGAGACTTCAGCGAGATGCCGCGGCGGATCAGCTTCGACTGGAGGACATCCAGGACGGCCAGGACGCGCTCCTCCGAGTTGGCCTTCATCAGGATCTTCTCACCGCTGAAATCGACTTCGGCGCCCACACCCTTGAAGTCGTAGCGCTGAACCAGTTCCTTCTGTGCTTGGTTCAGCGCGTTGGCCACTTCCTGCTTGTCCACTTTGCTTACGACGTCGAACGTTGACTCGCCTGCCATGACTCTCCTTGTGCCGGTGGGTGCCCTCGCATTGGCTCTGGAGGGCATGGATCTCTGCATTCCAGCCTAATACGGATGGGCTCAGACGCTAATGCGAAACTGGCACGGATCGATTCACAGTTCCCTCATAGCGGACGCCCGGCGGGAACGAAGCCGGGCAGGGGAGAGTTGAAGGAGTTGGAAGAAGCACGAAAGGGAAGCAATGCAAAACAACGCCGTCCGTTACGTCACCCGATCAACCGCCGCTGCCGCCGGGGCAGTTGCCACCGCAGCCACCTCCGTTGCGGCAGCCGCCCTGGCAGGTTCCATCATTTTCAGCCCCGTCCCGGATGCCTCTGCCCGCATGGATGGCGTTAGCGAGGATCTCCGGCGGGCAGTCCAGCTGAACCAAATCACCGAGGAACAGGCACTGAAGTTCGAGGCAAAGTTGGCTGGGCGCATTCTCGGCGAGGTCTGATTTCCCGGTTTTCCCACGGAACCGCGCGGTTTTTAGGGTCAGTTTCGATGGTGAAGCGGCTCGATTCGATTCTTCGGCAGAAGTTCTGTAAAGTTGTCTTGCCCGCGGTTACTGGAAGCGGAACGGCCCGGAAACGGACGTTCTGCAGACTGCAGCCGGGGGTGATCTTCTTTTGAAGTTCGGCAGATTACCCGAGCGGCCAAAGGGGGCTGACTGTAAATCAGCTGGCAACGCCTACGGGGGTTCGAATCCCTCATCTGCCACCCAAGGAAAAGCCTCCGGAACCACCAGGTTCCGGAGGCTTTTTTGTGCCCTGAATCAGGGGAGAATGCGCCGTCGACAGGTGCTCCGGGCCGGGCGTAGTCTGGCAACATCGGCGCATGTGCCCCGATGCCCTGCGTCGATAGTCAATCGATGAAGGAGGACCAATGAGTGTTGTACGCGAATTCATGACGACGGACGCCCGGTGTATCAAGGAAGACCAGACGCTCGAAGATGCCGCGCGGATGATGTTGGACCTGGATTGCGGATCATTGCCGATCTGTGGCGATGACGGCAAATTGAAGGGCATGATCACCGACCGCGACATTGTGCTCAAGTGCGTCGCTGCCGGCCGCAGCCCGCGCGAAATGATGGCCCGTGAGCTCGGCTCGGGCAAGCCGCACTGGGTTGACGCGGACGCAAGTGTTGATGAAGCCATCGAAGTGATGGAACGGCACCAGGTCCGGCGGCTCCCGGTCATCGCCGACCACAAACTGGTTGGCATCATCAGCCAGGGCGACATTGCGCGCAACTACACCGAGGATCGCGTGGGCGCGTTGGTAGAGCACATTTCCGAACGCCACCATATGTCGGCTTAGCAAACGCCTCGCCACCGAATTCCAACACAGCCTTGTTCGCGGCTCCTTACCTTGAAGGTTCGGAACCGCGAACAAGCTTAAGAACTCAGTTCAGGGCGATCAGGAGCATCTGGTTGGTGCCGGGGATGCACGTCTGCAGGATGGCCCGGGGGAATCCGCCGAATACCCGGATGACGTCGTTCGTGGTGCCCGGATTGGGTACCTGGCCCCGCGCCGTCGCCGTGAACGTGCCGTAACCGGGAATGCTGATGGTTTCACCCACTCCGATGCCGGAGAAGCGCGCCCAGCCGCCACAGAAGTCGTGCTCCGTGATGAAGAGCGAATAACCGTCATTTGGCGTGTAATGGATCGGCCCGATGCAGGCGTCAACCATGGACTGTCCACCGGCGCCCGCCACATAGATGGTCCGGACAGCCGGGGCCGCCGGTGCTACGGGAGCCGGGGCAGGAGCCGCAGCCGGTGCGGGCGCCGCGGCAGCCTGAACCGGGGCGGCGGCCGGTGCAGGTGCCGGAGCCGAAACCGCGACGGCGGGACCGGTCAGCTTCAGCGTCTGGCCGGGAACGATGACGCTGTAAGCACCCAGTCCGTTGGCGGCCAGCATGGCGTTCATGTCCACGCCATGCTGGGCCGCGATCCCACCTACGGTGTCGCCGGGGACCACCGTGTACAGGTTCGTGTCTGTTGCCGGCGGAGGTTCAGGGGCCGGTGGGGCTGGTGTCTCGGCCGGGGCGGCAGCTGCCACTGGAACCGAAGCGGGGTCAACGGCAGCCGGTTCAGCCGCCGCGGGGGAGGGCTCGTCCAGGGGTGCGGAGACAGGCGGTTCGGCGGCTTGTTCAACCGGTGCGTCCGCCGTCGTAATGGCTCCCGCCGCGGAAGGTGCCCCAGGCGTGGTTGCGGCAGGTGCTGTCAACGCGGCAACACTGACTGAGGCGACGATCACGGCGCTCGCCATGCCCAACCACAGCTTGGTGTTCACCGGCTTGCGGCCTGCTATGAGGTCGACCCGGGGGGCGTCTGTTTCGAAGTTTCGGCGTGGAGTTTCGGAGGTGTTTACGGTCGACTGGTTCATAGGTGGCCCATCGAGGGTCGGCCCGCCAACTGGTTTTGTGGCTATGCCATCAACCGGATGCAGGACGGAGCAACGTGTGATGCGCTTCGCGGTCCCGGCCTGTGGCCGGAACCCCTCAGCGCACGATGGGAGGCGCCCGCATACGAAAAATACGGTGCTCCGCAATGAAGCGGCATCACCCACCCCAGCATTGGAGGATGGCGCCGGCAACTTTGTTCGGCCCTAGGAACTCCGAGTCTAGGAAGGCCGTGCCGGCGGGGCACGAGTAGGGGCTACCCTATTATTTCCGCGGCCTACTTGGCCCGGCCTGAGTTTCCTACTCAACGCCCTTCTGGGTGGTACTCGCACCCGGAGCGCGCTGCAGCTCGTCACGGGAGCCGCGGCAACCACCCGGGAACGCCGAATTTGCCAGCATGTTACCCATGGGTAACATTGGGGCATGCACCTGCTTCTGCGCACCCTCCTGATGCTGTTCACATCCACCCGCCGCCCGGCGCTGACCATCTGGGGCACGTCGTCCCTGCCGCTGCGCGTCCTGCCCACCGACATCGACATCGCCATGCACGTCAACAACGGCATGTACTTTTCCCTCATGGACCTGGGTCGGTTCGACCTCATGGTCCGCAGCGGAGTGTGGAAGAGGATGCGCCAGCGCCGCTGGAGCCCGGTGGCGGCGGGGGAGACCATCGCGTTCCGGAAGTCGCTGCAACTGTGGCAGCAGTACACCATTGAGACGAAGATCATCGGACTGGATGCCAAAGCCATCTATTTCGAGCAGCGCATGGTGGCCGACGGCGAGATTTACGCGCGTGCCTACATCGCCACCCGCCTGGTCAGCAAAGGCAAACCTGTCAGCCAGGAGGAGATACTGCGCGAGTTCGGCCACCCGCCGGCTGACCTGGTGCTGCCGGACTGGATCCACGAATGGCGTGAGACCAATGCGCTGCCTGGCACCCGTACGCCGGCCCCGCACCTGTGGGACGCCACGGTCTGACTGCCCCGGCCGCGGGCGGGGCGGCAAGCGCAACCTAAGTGCCGACGTCACGCCTGCTGACAGCGAAGGCGGCCACGGCCACCAGCGCCGCCGAGATGCCCCACAGCATTCCGGCCGCAGCCCAGTCGGCTCCGTTGGCCACGGGCGCGTTCCCGTAGGCCCAGTGATAGGGGCTCAAACGGAGCAGCCAGTCAAGGTCCGGGCTCTGCCTTCCGACGGCATTGAAGACGTATCCCAAAACGCCGACGGCGGACCCCGCGGCCAGCCCGTAGGTGCGCCTGCCGGACACGGCGCCGGCGCACAGGGCAGCGGTTCCGGTCAGCAGCGCCAGCCCGGCAAACAGTACGGCCGCACCAAAAAGATTCTCCGGGCGGATATCCAGCCGGGCAGACTCGTTGAGCAACCGGACCATCACAAGAATCAGCGCCGCTAGAAGCAGGACCCGGACCAGCAGGGCCAAGGCGCGTTCCAGCACAACCTGGACCCTCGTCACCCCGTGGGCGAGGGTCAGTTCCAGCTGGCCCGATTCCTCGTCGCCGCCCACCGCGGCGGCGCCCCACCCCACCGAGGCGATGGTCATCAGCAGGAAGCCGATCAGTCCGAAGAGGGTTGCCTGGGTGTAGCCGGGGCCGGTGTCACTTGGCCGCCTCCCCGTGGGTTGCATCCCCGGGACTCGAATACATCTGCAGCACCGATTCCTCCAGGTCAGGCTCCTCCAGGACCAGGTCCCTCAACTGCAAGGTGCCCAAGGCCTTGACGAGGGGCTGGATGGCTCCCTCCAAGGTGGCGGACAGGGTGACGGTACCGTTGGACTCCAGTACCTCCACATGTCCGACGCCGGGCACCGCCCCCAGCAGCGCACCGGCGTCGTGCGCTGTTATCCCGTTTGCAGAGAACCGAAGGTGCCGGACGGCACCTTCCCGCAACCCGCTGACTGATTCGACGGCGATGATCCGGCCGTCCCGCAGGATGGCGACGGTGTCGGCGGTCTGCTGGACCTCGCTGAGCACGTGGGAACTGAGGAAGATGGTCTGCCCCTGCTGCCGGGCTTCGCGGACCATGGCGTGAAACTCCTGCTGCACCAGGGGATCGAGCCCGCTGGTGGGTTCATCCAGGACCAAGAGTTCGGGATCGTGCATAAATGCCTGGACCAGGCCGAGTTTCTGCTTGTTGCCCTTTGACAGCTTGCGGGTGTGCCGGTCGAGGTCCAGCCCCAGCCGTTCCGCCAACGCGTCGATCCTGCCGGGCGCCACCGGGCCGCTGATGGCCTCGTAGTGGGCCAGGAGTGTCCGGCCGGTTACGCGGCCCTCGAGGAACAGTTCGCCCGGCAGGTAGCCGATCCTGCGCCTGAGCTCCGGACCACCCAGCCGGGGATCCTTGCCCAGGACCCGGACTTCCCCGGAAGTGGGGCGGATGATGTCCAGCAGGCATCGCATGGTGGTGGTTTTGCCGGCGCCGTTCGGGCCGATCACCCCGAACACGGAGCCCGTCTCCACGCTGAAATCCACTCCGTGCAGCACTTCGCGGCGGCCGAATTTCTTGGTGAGGGACCGGGTGGAGATAGCGTGGGCCATGATCCCTCCTGTGTGCGGCTGTCAGCGGCTGATGCCCTTACGTTAGGCCCCGCAGTGTCCGGTGTACACGGCAATGCCGCGGATATTCCCGATGACGCGGGCAGCGAACAGGGCGCCTCCCGCTGGGACATCCGCCCGCGGCTCGCGTACCGTTGGAACCATGGCTACCTTAGACATCACAGGTGAACAGTTCGCATCGACCATCGAAGGCAACGACATTGTCCTGGTGGATTTCTGGGCCGAATGGTGCGGTCCGTGCAAGCAGTTCGGGCCCACGTACAGCGCCGTGTCGGAGAAGCACTCCGATGTCCTGTTCACCAAGGTGGACACCGAGGCCGAGCAGCAGCTCGCCGCGGAGGCCGGAATCACGTCCATCCCCACGCTGATGGCCTTCCGCGAAAAGGTCCTGGTCTTCTCCCAGCCCGGTGCGTTGAACGCCCAGCAACTGGAACAGGTTGTTGACGCCGTCAAGGCCCTGGACATGGACGAGGTTCACGCCCACGTGGCGCGCTCGCAGGCGGAAGCCGCGGCGGCCGCAGGCAGCAACCCGGGCGCCACGAAGAGTGCCGGCCCGCAGGACGGCACGCAGGACGGCACGCAGATCCCTGAGGCCTAACGGCTTAAAAAGCATCGATTGCTCCGTAAGTGCCTTTTAGAACGTTCAAAACGGCAGTTACGGAGCAATCGATGGTTAGGCGGAAGCGGAGTTAGGGCCGTTCGATCTTCACGGGCTCGGCGAGCAGTGCGCTCAGCGATTCGTTGAGGTCCTGCACGGCGATGCCTTTGGAATGCCTCTCCAGGTCTTCCTCGGACGCCCACTGTTCCGTCAGGACCAGCTTCTCCTCGGTGGCCTCGGTCAGCTCGTACTGGATGCAGCCGGGCTCGTTCACCACCTCGTCGATGGCGATTTCCAGTGCGAGCTTCACACGGAAGAACTCGCCGTCGTTGGGGATGAACGTTGCCTGCAGGTCGATGGGTGCACTCATGGATTTCACAATACCGGCCCCCGGGCGGCGTGCCGGCCGGTTGACGCGCGGACACCCTCCTGTTGCGCTCCCTTACGCTTTCATTGCCCGGGGTCAGTTGGTAGCGTGCCACCATGCGCGCTTACACAGCCGGGGACACTGACGTTCCGCTCCTTGAGGAAACCATCGGACAGAACTTCGAGCGGGCGGTGGCCCGGTTTCCCTTTCACGACGCGCTGATCGAAGCCGCGGCTGTTCCCGGCGGGGACGCCCGCCGCTGGAGCTACACGAAAATGAACGACGACGTCGATCGCCTGGCGCGTGCGCTTCTCGCCTCGGGCCTCGCGAAGGGTGACCGGGTGGGTATCTGGAGCCCGAACTGCGCCGAGTGGACGCTCCTGCAATACGCCTCCGCCAAGGCCGGTGCCATCCTGGTAAATGTGAACCCGGCCTACCGCAGCCACGAACTCGAGTTTGTGGTGAAGCAAAACGGCATGCGGATGCTGGTCACGGCACCGTCGGACCGGACCAGCGACTATGTGGGCATGGCCCGCCAGGCCCTGGCCGCCTGCCCGGACCTGCAAGAACTCGTGTTCCTGCCAGCCCCCGAAGCCGCCGGGCTCGGCGCCGGCGACCCCCAAAGTGAGGCGGAGCTGA
Organism: Arthrobacter sp. BF1; assembly: GCF_056680215.1. Classification (NCBI taxonomy): domain Bacteria; kingdom Bacillati; phylum Actinomycetota; class Actinomycetes; order Micrococcales; family Micrococcaceae; genus Arthrobacter; species Arthrobacter sp. BF1. The sequence continues at coordinate 3,136,830 of NZ_CM155271.1, read as the reverse complement.
CGTATGCCGAGCTGCTCAAGCGGGCTGACGCCGTCGGACATTCCGGGCTGAAGGAACGGATGGCGGAACTGGGCCCGCACGATCCCATCAACCTGCAGTACACCTCGGGGACCACAGGCTTCCCCAAGGGTGCCACGCTGACGCACCACAACATCCTGAACAACGGCTTCTCGATCGGCGAGCTGCTGGGCTACACGGAGCATGACCGCGTGGTGATTCCGGTGCCTTTCTACCACTGCTTCGGGATGGTGATCGGGAACCTTGCCGCCCTCAGCCACGGCGCCGCCACCATCATTCCGGGACGCGGCTTCACCCCGGCCGCCGCGCTGGAGGCGGTGCAGGACTTCGGCGGGACGTCCCTCTATGGCGTGCCCACCATGTTCATCGCCGAGCTGGCCCTTCCGGATTTCACCTCGTACGATCTCTCCACGCTGAGGACAGGGGTGATGGCAGGGTCGCTGTGCCCCATCGAGGTGATGAACCGGGTCATTTCCGAGATGCACATGGTGGACGTGGCCATTTGCTACGGCATGACCGAGACCTCGCCGGTTTCCACCATGACCCGTGACGGGGACACCATGCAGCAGCGGACGGAAACCGTGGGCCGCACCATGCCCCTGCTCGAAAGCCAGATCATCGATCCTGGCACCGGGGAGGTCCTGGAGCGCGGGCAGATCGGCGAGCTGTGCACCCGCGGGTACGCCGTGATGCAGGGCTACTGGGACCAGCCGGACAAAACCGCCGAAGCCATCGACGCCGACGGCTGGATGCACACCGGGGACCTCGCCCGGATGGATGACGACGGCTACGTGGTGATCGAGGGCCGGATCAAGGACATGGTGATCCGCGGCGGTGAAAACGTCTACCCGCGGGAGATCGAGGAGTTCCTGTACACCCACCCCGCCATCCAGGACGTGCAGGTGATCGGCGTCCCGGATGCCAGGTACGGCGAGGAACTGATGGCGTGCATCATTCTGAAACCGGGGGCGGAACGGCTGGACGAGGCCGCCGTCGCGGAATTCTGCCGCGGCAAGCTGGCGCACTTCAAAATCCCGCGCTACGTGGATGTCCGCGAAAGCTTTCCGATGACTGTTTCCGGGAAGATCCGCAAAGTGGAGATGCGCGAGGAAGCCGTGGCCCGCCTCGGCCTTTAGTCCCGGCTCCTCCTGCAACCACGTTGCTGTAAGGAGGGTTAGTGCCGGCGGTGGTCCTGGATGGTCATCCGCGGGCCAAACGTGGGCTTGCGGAAGCCGCTGAGCCCGATCATCCGCACCACGCGCTGCCGGTGCCCTTTCCACGGCTCCAGCAGGGCCAGCATCCCGGCATCATCGGTCCGCCGGCCGGTCAGCGCGGCGCCCACATAGGCGGCAAGGTGGTAGTCGCCCACGGCGATGGAGTCCGGGCAGCCGTGGGTCCGCTGCACCACCTCGGCCGCGGTCCAAATCCCGATGCCGGGAATGACCTGCAACTTTGCTGCTGCCTCCAGGGCGGGGAGGGCAGCCAGCCGTTCAAGCGCGACGGCGGAGCGCAGCGCCCGCATGACCGTTGCGGACCGTTGGGGGCCCACTCCGGCCTGGTGCCACTCCCAGGAGGGGATGCGCAGCCACTGCTCCGGGGTGGGCTGGACGCGGAGCCCCTCGGGTGCGGCCGTTCCCGCGGCGGGTGCCGGCGATCCGAAACGGTACATCAGGTAACGGTAGCCGCGCCGGGCCTCGATGACGGTGACCTTCTGCTCCAGGACGGTGGGCACGAGGCAGTCAACCACGCGACCGGTGGATGGCAGGCGCACAGCCAGGTTCCGGCGTCGGGCATCCCGGACCATCCGGGGGAGGGTTGCGTGAAACGCAGGCTCGTCAAACGCAGACCAGTCGTCCCCTGCACCCAGGAGGCGGGGCACGCCGGCGAGTCCGGCAGCGGATCCGGGACCCCACGCCTGGGCATCAACGGCGCCACCCGCCGCAGCGGTGAGGCGCAGCGTGACCGGACCGTCCGGCGTCGTAAAGGCAGTCCACAGCCCGTCCGGGCGGAGCGAAAACGAGGGATCCCCGGTACCGCGCAGGAGTGTGCCCAGGGTCTGCTGCAGGCTGTAAGGGCCGTCCGGATGCCACCGGAGCGACGCATCCGCGGCGGCGGCCAGCCGGGCGGGAGCGTCAGCAATGGTCATGTCTTCATCGTCCCACGGCGGGCTGACAACGCGCGGTTCGGAGCCCCCTTACGGACCACGGATGCCAAGACTAGACTCCAACTGTGGCGCGGGGCGTCCGCGCCTTCCCCCGCATTCAAAGGAGCATGCAGTGGCTGGAGTTGTGCATTTCGAGATCCCCACCGGTGACAAGGAACGGGCCAACACCTTCTACCAGAGCGCGTTCGGCTGGACCCTGACCCCCATGCAGGGGATGGATTACACCAGCGCCATCACCACTCCATCGGACGAACAGACGGGCATGCCGAGCGCGCCGGGCGCCATCAACGGTGCCCTGTTCCCGCGCACGGACAGCCTCAAAACCCCCATCATCACCATCGATGTTGATGACGTTGACGCCGCCCTGGCGCAGGTCGAATCCGCCGGCGGGTCAGTGGCGCAGGCCAAGGACGCCGTTCCCGGCATGGGCTGGTACGCCTATTTCAAGGACACCGAGGGCAACATCATGGGCCTCTGGCAGACGGATTCCTCTGCGGGCAGTTGACCCCTGCCATCTGACCCCCGGAATAGGCAGGCCGCAGCAGGCGGTAACTTTGTACCTATGAAGTACGCGCAGTCCGTCCTGGACCTCATCGGAAACACGCCGCTTATCAAGCTCAACCACGTGACGGAAGGCATCAAAGCCACTGTCCTGGTCAAGCTGGAATACATCAATCCCGGCGGCTCCATCAAGGACCGCATCGCGGTGAAAATGATCGAAGAGGCCGAACGGACCGGCAAGCTCCTGCCCGGCGGCACCATCGTCGAGCCGACGTCGGGCAACACCGGCGTCGGGCTGGCACTCGTGGCCCAGCAAAAAGGCTACAAGTGCATCTTTGTGGTGCCGGACAAGGTGGGTGAGGACAAGCGCGCCGTGCTTCAGGCCTACGGTGCGGAGGTTGTTGTCACGCCCACCTCCGTGGCCCCGGACAGCCCGCAGAGCTACTACAGCGTCTCGGACCGGCTCGTCACCGAAATCCCCGGCGCTTACAAGCCGGACCAGTTCTCCAACCCGGCCGCCCCGGGCAGCCACTATGAGACCACCGGGCCGGAAATCTGGCGGGACACGGACGGCAGGGTCACGCACTGCGTGATCGGCGCCGGCACCGGCGGCACCATCACCGGCACCGGCCGGTATCTCAAGGAGGTCTCCGGAGACCGTTCCGAGGCCGACGGCGGCCGGGTCAAGGTCATCGGTGCGGACCCCGAGGGTTCGGTGTACTCGGGCGGCACCGGGCGCCCGTACTTCGTCGAAGGCGTGGGCGAAGACATGTGGCCGGACAACTACGACAAGTCCGTGCCGGATGACGTCATTGCCGTCACCGACGCCGACTCGTTCGAGATGACCCGCAGGCTGGCCCGCGAGGAGGGCCTGTTGGTGGGCGGCTCCTCCGGCATGGCCGTGGTGGCAGCACTTAAGGCGGCCCGCGACCTCCCCGAAAGCGCCGTGGTGGTGGTCATCCTCCCCGACTCCGGCCGAGGCTACCTGGCCAAGATCTTCAACGACCAGTGGATGCGCTCCTACGGCTTCCTCTCCGGCGGCGAAGAAGCGTCGGTGGGCGAGGTCATTAAGACCAAGAACGGTGAACTGCCGGACCTCGTGCACATCCATCCGAACGAGACCGTCCGCGATGTCATCAACATCATGAACGAGTTCGGCGTCAGCCATATCCCCGTCCTCTCGCAGGAACCGCCCGTGGTGATGGGCGAGGTCCTCGGCGCGGTGGACGAGCGCACCCTGACCAGCAAGCTGTTCCGCGGCGAGGCGAAGCTGACGGACAAGATCTCCGAACACATGGGGGAGCGGTTGCCGGTCATCGGCTCGCTGGAGACCATCTCCGCGGCCCGCGAACTGCTCTCCGACGTGGACACCGTGATGGTGACGTTCGTGGGTGCGCCCGTTGGAATCCTCACCCGCCACGACCTCCTCGCCTACCTCAGCAGCTAACCGGCCAGCTGGTTGAGCCTGCCGTAACCCCGCCACGAAAGGATTACCAATGTCTGCTTCTGAATCCCAGGGCTTCAACACCCGTGCCGTCCACGCCGGCCAGGCCTTCGAGCCCCGGACCGGCGCCGTGGTCCCGCCGGTGCACTTCAGCTCCACCTACGCCCAGGACGGCATCGGCGGTCTCCGCGACGGCTACGAATACGGCCGCGGCACCAACCCCACCCGTGACGCCCTGCAGGAGCAGCTCGCGGCGCTCGAAGGCGGCACCCACGCGTACTCCTTCAGTTCCGGTCTTGCAGCGGAGGACTCGCTGATCCGGGCGCTGACCCGGCCCGGTGACCACATTGTCCTCGGCAACGATGCCTACGGTGGCACGTACCGGCTCATCAGCCGGGTCCTGGGCGATTGGGGGATCGGCAACACCCCCGTGGACATGGCCGACCTGGACGCGGTGCGCAAAGCTGTGGCTGCAAACAAGACCCGGTTCGTGTGGGTGGAAACGCCGTCCAACCCGCTGATGAAGATCACCGACATCGAGGCGCTCGCCACCATCGCGCACGACGCCGGTGCCCTCCTGGTGGTCGACAACACCTTCGCGTCGCCCTACCTGCAGAACCCGCTCGCTTTGGGTGCCGACGTGGTGGTGCACTCCACCACCAAGTACATCGGCGGGCACTCCGACGTGGTTGGCGGCGCGATTGTGGTCAACGACGAGGAGCTCGCGGAGAAGATCGGCTTTGTCCAGTTCGCCGTGGGAGCGGTGTCCGGGCCCATGGACGCGTTCCTCACCACCCGCGGGCTGAAGACACTCGGCGTGCGCATGGACCGGCACAGCGAGAACGGCCAGGCCGTGGCGGAGTGGCTGCTGCAGCGTCCCGAGGTGGAGGCAGTGCTCTACCCGGGCCTGCCTTCACATCCCGGCCATGAACTGGCCAAGAAGCAGATGAAGAAGTTCGGCGGCATGGTGTCCGTCCAGTTCAAGGGCGGCGAAGCGGCGGCCCGCACCGTCGCGGAAAACACTTCGGTGTTCACCCTGGCTGAGTCCCTTGGCGGCATCGAATCGCTGATGAACTACCCGTCCGAGATGACCCACGCCTCGGTCAAGGGCACGGAGCTGGCCGTTCCCGTCAACCTGATCCGGCTCTCCTGCGGCATCGAAGACGTGGAAGACCTGATCGCGGATTTGGAGCACGCCTTCACGTTCCTGAAGTAACCCGCGAGAGAGCACTTCGCGCTAGTCGGGCAGCGAAACACCACCGCGAAGTGCTCGCTCGCGGGACAGCGGACCATGGCTTTCTTCAAGAAAGTCAGCTAGGGTGCCTTTATGGCACTTCGATCCGATTTCTCCGCCCGAAACTGCAGCATGGCACGCGGCCTCGACATCCTGGGCGACCCATGGACCATGCTGGTCCTCCGCGAGGTTTTCTTTGACAACGGGCGCTTCGACGCCATGAAGTCCCGGCTCGCCGTCGCGGATTCGGTGCTCACCAAGCGTCTGGCACGGCTGGTGGAGTCCGGCCTGCTGGTCAAAAAGGCCTACGACGACGGCGGACGTACCCGCCAGGAGTACGTCCTGACACCGCGGGGAGAGGATGCCCTTCCCGTGCTCAACGCTGTGGTCATGTGGTCGGAGAAGCACCTGCCCGCACCCTCCGAGCAGGCCCATATGTTTGTGATCCATTCCGGCTGCGGTCAGCGGACCAGCTCCGCGGACACCTGCACCGGGTGCGGGGAACGGCTCACAGCCGCGAACACCAGCTGGCACAGCCTTACCCGGACGGACGCGCCGGTCCAGCTCGCCACGGCCGCCGCCGCATGAGCACCACCGAAACCACCCGCCGCCGGCGGATCCACCCTGCCTGGGTTGTTGCCGCGGTCGCTTTCCTGGCTCTTGTGGGGGCCGCCGGCTTCCGGGCCGCCCCGGGTGTGCTTATGGTGCCGCTGCAGCAGGAGTTCGGCTGGTCCACCACCGTTCTGTCCGCCGCCGTCAGCATCAACCTGGTTCTGTTCGGCCTGACGGCGCCTTTCGCAGCGGCCCTGATGGAACGGTTTGGGATCCGCGCCGTCACGGCCGTTGCCCTGGTGATGATCGGTGCCGGCAGCGCGCTCACGGTCCTGGTCAGCCAGTCCTGGCAGATCCTCCTGACCTGGGGGCTCCTCATCGGCCTGGGCACGGGTTCCATGGCGCTCGTGTTTGCGGCCACCATCGCCAACACCTGGTTCGCCAAGAGCCGGGGCCTGGTGATCGGCATCCTGACTGCCGGCAGCGCCGCCGGCCAGCTTGTGTTCCTCCCGTTCATCGCCATGCTGGCCCAGGATCCAGGCTGGCGGCAGGCTTCGCTGCTGATCGCCGCCGGCGCGCTGGCCGTCGTTCCGCTGGTGCTGAAGTTCCTCAAAAACTCACCGGCCGACGTCGGCGCCCTGCCTTACGGCGAAACCGAGCCTGAGGAGGGCGCGGCTTCGCCCGATGCCGCGGCCGCCCCTGTTGTGGAAAGCGGACGCAGCAGCAACGCCGCCGTGCGTGCGCTCCAAGTCCTCAAACGGGCCAGCCGGGTGCGCACTTTCTGGGCGCTGGTGGCAGGCTTCGCGATCTGCGGTGCCACCACGAACGGCCTGATCGGCACCCACTTCATCCCCTCCGCCCACGACCACGGCATGCCTCAAACCACCGCGGCCGGGCTGCTCGCCGTCGTCGGGATTTTCGACATCCTGGGGACCATCGCCTCCGGCTGGCTGACCGACCGCTACAACCCCAAAGTCCTGCTGGCCGTTTACTACCAGTTCCGCGGGATCGGCCTGCTGGTGCTGCCGCTGCTCCTGAGCGCCACCGTCCAGCCGAGCATGATCGTGTTTGTGGTGATCTACGGCCTGGACTGGGTGGCCACCGTGCCGCCCACCGCAGCGATCTGCCGCAAGACATTCGGTGCGGACGGCAGCGTGGTGTTCGGCTGGGTCTTCGCCGCGCACCAGCTCGGCGCGGCCGCGGCGGCCCTCGGCGCCGGTGCCATCCGTGACTCCACCGGCGAGTACACCTACGCCTGGTTCGGCGCCGCGGCCATGTGCACCATCGCCGCCGTTATCAGCGCCACGATCCGCAAGGACAAGACGTCAAAGGAACGTGTCCCGGTGGCCGCCGCCTGATCCCTCCCCAACTGGGTAGCGCTAAGTGTCGTTTTGAGCCCTCAAAACGACACTTAGCGCTACTTACTTGGGGGCCGACGGCGGTGTGCTGGCTGCCGTCGTCGTCCTCCCCGTGAAGTACCCCCGCGTTGACGGCAGGAACCGGCAGGCGACGGCGAGCACCACGCCAAGGGCGAGGAGCACTACGCCGCTGATGAAGGCTCCGCCGATGCCGAAGATCTGGGTGTCGCCGTACGCCGGATCCCACATCTGGACGGCCGAGATGAAGAACGCCGCGGTCAGGATCAGGGCGCCGATGAGGGGAAGGATGCCCCGGAACCAGAGGTTGCGGGCCGATTCGCGGAGGGTGCCCCGGAAATACCAGCTGCAGGCGAAGCCGGTCAGGGCGTAGTAGAAGGCGATGAAGAGGCTGATGGCGCTGATCGAATCGGCCAGCAGGTTTTCGCTGAGGATGCTCATGGCCACGTAGTAGGCGACGGCGGCGGCGCCCATGACCTGGGTGGAGAAGCCAGGCGTCTGGTTGCGGGGGTGGACTTCGCCGAACTTCGGCGGCAGCGCGCCGTGCACGCCCATGGACAACGTGCCGCGGGCCGTGGGCAGGATGGTGGTCTGCGTGGAGGACAGGACCGAGGCCAGGACGGCGACGATGATCAGCCAGCCCCACGGGCCGAGGACAACGTCCTTCATGGCCAGGAATACATCGCTGTGGTTCGCCTCGTTGCCCAGGCCAATGCCCTCGGTGCCCACGGTGGCATACATCATCACCAGCAGGGCCACCGAGACGTAGATGGCCACGAGGACAAAGGCTGAAATGATGGCGCCGCGACCTGGCGTGGTGGACGGGTTTTCGGTCTCTTCGTTCACCGCGAGGCAGGTGTCCCAACCCCAGTAAATGAACAGCGCCAGCAGCGATCCGTGCACCACGGCACCTGGATCCTCGAAGGCGCCGGCCGGGTTGAACCACTCGAAGTCAAAAGCCTGGCCCTCCGGCGCACCGCCGGCAACCCTGATGATGATGGCCAGCGCGAAGATACCCAGCGACACATACTGCACGTAGGTCAGGACCCGCTGGACATGCTCGCCGAGCCGGATGCCCCGGTAGTTCACCAGGGTCATAAAGACAATAAACAGCACCCCGGTGGCCGTGACCAGCAGCTTGTTCTGGGCCAGCGAACCGTCGCCGATCAGCAGCCACAGGTATTGCCCGGCCACCTGCGCCAGGTTGGCCAGCACCACGATGCCCGCCAGGGCGACGCCCCAGCCGCCCAGCCAGCCGGCCCAGGGACCGAACGCCCGGCGCGACCACGTGAAGGTGGTGCCGCAGTCCGGCATGGCACTGTTCAGCTCGCGGAACGCGTAGGCGATGAAGAGGACGGGGATGAAGCCGAGGATCAGGATCAGGGGAGTGTAATTGCCGTTGACTGCCACGATCAGGCCCAGCGTGGCGGCGAGTGAATACACGGGCGCCGTGGAGGCCAGGCCCAGCATGACCGAGTCGCCGAGGTCCAGGATTCCTGCCCGGAGCCCCTTCGCCGGGACGGCACCACCGGCACCGCCGCCTGAATCGCCGCCGGAGCCGCCGCCCGCCGTCGTGGTCTCCGCGCTCATAGCGTCACCGGGTTCATGCTGCCACCGGGCTCGGAAGTGTCAGGGGGCTCATAGCGCGATACCTGCCTTATTGGAGTGTGCCTGCGCCGAAAGCGGCGCCGGAGCGTCAATGGTGTTGGGCACAAAACGGCAGAAGTAATCGGTGATGGGGCCGTCCGATTCCCGGATTCCGCAGCCCACGGACTCGCCGTCGACTACCCAGAGGCCGAGGACGGGGTGGTTGCCGTCGAAGTCGGGCAGGGACTGGAACTGCTGGTAGCACCAGCCCTCCCGGCCGTACCCGCCCGGCTGCTCCAGGCTGATTCCCTCGGCGTGGATCTTGATGTTGTCGCCTTCGCGCCCGTGCAGCGGCTTGGCCACCCACTCCTTCAGGGGCCCGGGCTCGTTGAGGTAGGCGGGCAGGAGATTGGGATGGTCAGGGTACAGATGCCAGAGCGCGGCGAGCAGGGCCTTGTTGGAGAGCAGCATCTTCCAGGCGGGCTCCACCCAGCGCGGATTGTGGGCACGCTGCAGGAGCCTGTGCCCGAACGGTTCCTTCATCATCAGTTCCCACGGATACAGCTTGAACATGGTGTTGATCATGAAGTTGTCCAGGTCCACGAACCTGTTCAGGTTCGGGTCCCAGCCGATGTCGGACATGTTGATTCCGATGGTGGTCCAGCCCGCTTGGCTGGCAACATCACGCATATAGGCGGCCGTCATCCAGTCCTCGCCGGATTCTTCGGCCTCGGAGTGGGCGATGTGGAGCGTGCTCATCCCGGTGCGGTACTGCATCTTCTTCCACTGCCGGATCAGGGCCTCGTGGATGCCGTTCCACTGGTCCTTCTCCGGAAACACATCCTGCAGCCAGAACCACTGCGCGACTGCAGCCTCGATCAGGCCCGTGGGGGTGTCCGCGTTGTACTCCAGCATTTTGGCCGGCCCGCCCTGGCCGTCATAGATGAAGTCGAAGCGTCCGTAGACATCCATGTCGCCGGCCTGCAGCGACTCGGCGGCAAGCTCCAGTGCCTGCCGTCCGATGCCGATGTTTCCCATGGCGCCGGTGGCCATGAACTTGGCAGCCTCCAGGCACATCTTGTGCATGTCTTCGGCCTGGAACTCGAGCGACTCCACCTCGTCCTCGGTGAATTCGTAATAGGCGGACTCGTTCCAGTATTCGATCTTCCGGCCGTCGGGCATGGTGGTGGTGGAGAAGACCAGGCCCTGCTCTTCGATCTTCTGCTTCCAGTCAGGCCTGGGCTCCGATAACAACCGCTTCACGCCTAGCCCCCCGTGCTTCCGCCTTTGGAGCTGCTGCCAAAGCCGCCCCTGCTGACTGTGCCGCCCTTGGTGCTGTAGCCGGTGGAGGCCTTGGCGCCGCTGGGAACGGTTCTGCTGAAGTTCGGCGCCGTTGACCGGTTCTGACCCACGGCGGGCACGCTTGCGCCTCGGGAGTAGAAGTACCAGGCATAGAGTGCGCCGCTGCGCCCGGCCGAGCTGTTGCACTGGGTGTCCTCCACGCGCTCGCCGGTTTCGTCGTTGAAACAGACCTGCGCGTACTCGGGCTCATCTTCGTTGCTGGCCACGATGGCGGTGATGGTGCCGGCCAGGAGGGCGGTGACGCCGAGGCCCACCACCACCGTGCGGCGCTGCGAGCGTTTTTTGCGGGCGGCCATTTCATGCGTCTGGCGCTCGCGGTCCTTGGCGAAGGGGTCCACCGACGGGGTGGGCTGATTCAGAAGCTCCGGCCGCAGTTCCGGCTTGGGGACCTGCCACGGCGGGGGCTTTGGCGCGTCCTTGGCTTTGTCCCCGGCCGGACCGTCGGTTGGGTCCTTGTCCGCGTCCATGACATCCCCCCTCGGTAGTCGATGTTGAAACTCGAGCTGAAAGTGGGCGCAACGGTGCGCCGGAAGCTCAATCCTGAAATCAGCCTAGCCGGTGCCCCCGCCGGCAGCGAGCAGAAACGGGGGGGAGAAGTCCCCACCCGCCCCCCGACAGAACGCATGGGCGGGAACTTACACTGGAGCCATGGAAACTGCCTCAGTGCTTGCCGTTTGCCGTGTCCACCAGCTCCTCGCCGATGAGGGGATAGTTGGTGTTACTGCCATCGACAAGCGTCCGGTGGAGGGGCCGGTCCGCATCCACCGGCTGGGCGTCCACGGGGACATCCAGGCGGACAGGATCAACCACGGCGGGGAGGACCAGGCCATTTACGCCTACTCCCAGGCAGACGCGGATTACTGGGCCGGAGAGCTCCAGCGTGACCTTCCGGCCGGCATCTTCGGCGAAAACCTTCGCGTCACCGGCATCCAAACCACCGGCGCCGTCATCGGCGAACGCTGGAAGATCGGGCTCGACGTCGAACTGGAAGTCACGTCCCCGCGCACGCCCTGCGCTGCGTTCCAGCGGCGTATGGGTGAGCCCCGGTTCGTCAAGCGGTTCACCGAGGCAGGACGCGTGGGCGCTTACCTCCGGGTGATCCGCCCCGGAACAATCCGGGCCGGCGACCACATCCACCGCATCTTTGTGCCGAAGCACGGGATCACCGTGGGTAAGTGGTTCAGCGAACCTGACCTGGAGTCCATGGAGGCACTTCGGGATGCCGACGCCGACGGAGAGATCCGCCTGCAGCAGCCCGAATACGGTGTGAAGTTCGAGCGGCTGCAGCGGCAACTGGCCGGATAGTGCCTGCCAGGACCCTCATAAGCGGCACCCGCGGGGGCCATGTGCGCAAGCTCACCGCCGCCGTCGTGCGTTCAATTAGCCGCTAAGCGGATGCGTACCTTACACTTGAAATATCCCCCACTCCGGAAATCCCTTATTCCTGCCCAATTTTTGAGGCAGGACTGGCAAGTGTTGGGGCCCGCACAAGCGATGCGGGCATTTTCATAGGGAGAGCCGGCTAAAGAAAACGCTGTACAGACTGCTGGGATAGCAGCCAAGAGATGCAGCGGGAAGTCCTGCCACGGGATTGCGAAAGCGCCGGACTTCCAGTGACCGGCCGGTCAATGTATGCCCGGCACCCACGGCACACGTACTGCGGCTCCGCTCACCTCGGGTTGTGCCGCCTGGCCCCCTATGGATGAGGAAATTTCCCTATGCCCGAAAATCAGAACGACGCCACCGAAGCGGTAAACGCAGAAACTGTTGCCGTCGAATTCACCGAGGCCGCTGTGCCCGCAGCTGAGCCCGCCGCTGAAACCGAAGCGCCCGCAGCAGAAGCTCCGGCTGCCGTCGAATTCACCGAGGCCGAAGCACCCGCCGTCGAAACCGCTGCAGAAGCTCCGGTTGCCGAAGAAGCGCCCGTAGCCGAAGCGCCCGCCGCCAAGGCCGAAGCCCCCGCTGCCAAGGCTGAGGAAGCCCCCGCAGCCCCGGCTGAGGACGAAGAAGAGGGCATCAAGTTCGCCGATCTCGGCATTGACGCCCGTGTTCTCGCCGCCCTGCAGGACGTCGGCTACGAAAAGCCTTCCCCCATCCAGGCAGCCACCATCCCGCTGCTGCTCGAAGGCCGCGACGTGGTGGGCCTCGCCCAGACCGGCACCGGCAAGACTGCAGCATTCGCAGTACCGGCACTGTCCCGCCTGGCCGAGCTCCACGACCTCAACGGCCCGTCCCGCAAGACCCAGGCCCTGGTCCTGGCACCCACCCGCGAACTGGCTCTCCAGGTTGCCGAGGCCTTCACCTCGTACGCCAAGCACATCGATGACTTCACCGTCCTCCCCGTCTATGGCGGCTCCGCTTACGGCCCCCAGCTCTCCGGCCTGCGCCGCGGTGCGCAGGTTGTTGTGGGTACTCCCGGCCGTGTGATCGACCACATCTCCAAGGGTTCCCTGGACCTGTCCGAACTCCAGTACCTGGTGCTGGACGAGGCTGACGAGATGCTGCGTATGGGCTTCGCTGAAGACGTGGAGCAGATCTTCCAGCAGACCCCGTCGGACCGCCAGGTTGCCCTGTTCTCAGCCACCATGCCGAGCCAGATCCGCCGCATGTCCAAGCAGTACCTGAACAACCCGGCCGAGATCTCGGTCAAGTCCAAGACCACCACCGGCGCCAACACCCGCCAGCGGTACCTGCAGGTCATGGGCCCGCACAAGCTCGACGCGCTGACCCGCATCCTCGAGGTTGAAGAGTTCGACGGCGTGATCGCCTTCGTGCGCACCAAGATGGCTACCGAGGACCTGGCTGACAAGCTGAAGTCCCGCGGTTTCCAGGCTGCCGCCATCAACGGCGACATCCCGCAGCAGCAGCGCGAACGCACTGTTGACGCGCTGAAGGAAGGCCGCATCGACATCCTGGTGGCCACCGACGTCGCCGCCCGCGGCCTTGACGTTGAGCGCATCAGCCACGTGGTCAACTACGACATCCCGCACGACACCGAGTCCTACGTCCACCGCATCGGCCGCACCGGCCGTGCAGGCCGTTCCGGCGACGCCATCCTGTTCATGACGCCGCGGGAGAAGTACCTGCTGCGTTCCATCGAGAAGGCCACCCGCCAGCCGGTGGAGCAGATGCACCTGCCCACGGCCGAGACCGTGAACACGCTGCGCCTGGGCAAGTTCGCCGAGAAGATCACCGAGACCCTCGAGTCCGAGGACGTTTCGGCCTTCCGCGACCTCATTGCGTCCTACGAGCAGGAGCACAACGTTCCGGCCGCGGAAATCGCTGCCGCGCTGGCAGTCATGGCCCAGGGCGGACAGCCGCTGCTGGTCAAGGAACTGCCCGCAGCTCCTGAGTTCCAGAAGCGCGAGCGCTCCAAGGACGGCTTCGGCTCACGTGGCCCGACCCGTACGCTCACCGAGGGCAACGCCACCTACCGAATCGCCGTCGGACGCCGCCAGCGCGTTATGCCGGGTTCCATCGTGGGCGCCATTGCCAACGAGGGCGGCATCTCCTCGGCCCAGATCGGCGGCATCGACATCCGCTCGGACCACTCCCTCGTGGAGCTCCCGGCGGACCTGAGCGCCGATCAGCTGCGCGCCCTGTCCCGCACCCGGATCGGCGGCGAGCTGATCCACCTCGAGCTGGACAACGGCCGCAAGCCTTCCAGCGGTGGCGGCGAGCGTGGCGGCTACCAGGGCAATCGTGGCGGCGACCGCGGCGGTTACTCCGGCGGCGGCGACCGTGGCGGCAACTTCAAGGGCAGCGGCGGGTTCAAGAAGGACTTCCGCAAGACTGACGGCGAGCGTTCCTCCGCTGACCGCGGTGGCCGTTCATACAGCGACCGCTCCGAGCGCAGCGTTGGTGCCGACAGCGGTTCCAGCCGCGGCCAGGCCAGCGATTCCCGCTTCGGCGGCCACGGCGACGGCTCACGCAAGCCCCGCACCGAAGGCGGACAGGGCGGTTTCAACCGCAAGGGCAAGTGGTAACCGTCAGCTAGTCTGACAAGTTTCTCCCCGAGGGGCCGGCTTTCGAGCCGGCCTTTCGGCGTTTAACGCCCGACGGCGGGCTGCCGCGGCGGGTGCGGTCCTTGGCAGCAGGCGCCTCCCACCATACGATCGAGGGGCTACCAATGGCGTAGCCGCGGACCGACTTGCCCCGAACCGGGTCCCGTCGGCCGTTAAGCCTAGTGAAAGGCAGCACTGTGGGATTCCTGGACGATCTGAAGAAGAACCTCGGACTTGGAGACAAGGATGAGGCGAAGGACGCGCCCCAGTCCGGGGCGGGCGTCGACGCTGGAACCGGCACGCCTCAGGCAGCTCCCGAAGACGCGGCCACGCCCGCGGTGAGCCAGGGCGGGGCGGCAGCCCAGGCAGCAGCTGATCAGGCCGCCGCCGATCAGGCTGCGGCGGACCAGACGGCTGCCAACCAGGCTGCGGCGGACCAGGCAGCGGCGGACCAGGCGGCTGCCAACCAGGCTGCGGCGGAGGCTGCCACCGCCCAGCAGGCGGCGGACGCCCAGGCGGCCGCCGCGGTCCCGGCCGCAGCGCCCGCCCCGGCCGGCGTTTCCGAGGTAGTGGTTGAGGCAGGAGACACGCTGAGCGGGATTGCGCAGCAGTTCGGCGTGGGGCTGGATGCCCTGATCGCGGCCAACGCGGATACAGTCCCGAACCCGGATCTGATCTACCCCGGACAGGTCCTACGGCTGCCCTGACCGGGCCGCTCCGGAGAGGTCATAAATAGGGCGCCGATGCAACTGTTTCGGCGCCCTTTGACCTGCCTGAGAGCCGATTTGTTGGTGGCCAAATCTTCCGGTAGAGTATTTACTCGTTGCCCCCCTAGCTCAGTGGTAGAGCGCGTTCTTGGTAAGAACGAGGTCACCGGATCGATTCCGGTGGGGGGCTCTGAATGAGGGCCTGTGTCAAGGCGGTTTTGACCGGCTTGATGCAGGTTTTTCTCATTCGTGGCGGTGTAGCTCAGTTGGTTAGAGCGCACGACTCATAATCGTGAGGTCGGGAGATCGAGCCTCCCCACCGCTACAGGCTAAGCCCCCGGAATCCCCGAGATTCCGGGGGCTTTTCTGTGTTCAGCCAGATCGGCGAGGATTCGGCTAACCCGGGTCCTGCTGTGCGTGGCAGTGACAAGCATCTCTTTTCGCCGTAGCTTGGCAGCATCCGGCGAAGGGGGTTTCTTTGGACGTCTTCGCAACAATCATGGCTCCGTTCAAGTGGCTGGTCTCCGCCCTCATGGTCTGGTTCCACGATGCCTTGAGCACCGTCGGCATGCCGGCCGCCAACGGCTGGACGTGGACATTCGCCATCATCGGGCTGGTGCTGGTCATCCGAGCGGCTTTGATTCCGGTCTTCCTGAGGCAGGTCAACGCCCAGCGCCGGATGCGGCGGCTGCAGCCGGACTTGAAGAAACTGCAGGACAAGTACAAAGGCAAAACAGATCAGCTGTCCCGGCAGGCCATGGCGCAGGAGCAGATGGCGCTTTACAAGGAACACGGAACCAATCCGTTCTCCGCCTGCCTGCCCGTGCTGATCCAGGTGCCGTTCTTCCTCGCCGTTTTCCAAGTGCTTTCCGGCATCACCTCTGCGGCCGGGCAAGGCCAAGGCATCGGCGCGATGAGCCGCCTGCAGGTGGTGCAGTTCGACCAATCAAGTATTTTTGGCGCGCCGCTGTCAGCGTCCGTGCTGCACGGAGTCGGGGGAGACCAGACGGCGGTCATAGTGCTCACTATTGTGATGATCCTCATCATGACGGCCTCGCAGTTCCTGACGCAGAGACGGATCATGGCCAGAAGCATGCCGGAAGAATCAGCGGACAATCCCTTGCTGCGACAGCAGAGAATGTTTCTGTACCTCCTGCCGCTGATCTTCGGTGTTGGCGGCATCCTCTTCCCGATCGGCGTCCTGATCTACTGGACCACCACCAACCTCTGGACCTTGGCGCAACAGTTCCTCGTCAAATGAGGGGCGGGATGCCGCCGCTCGAGGCAGCCGCGGCCTATCCAACACCGCACGACGGCGGCACAATGGGCGGATGGGCAAGCTCATCTACTCAGGCATCGCGTCCCTCGACGGGTACGTGGCGGACCGGGACGGCAACTTCAGCTGGAGCGAACCGGACCAGGAAGTCCACACCTTCGTCAATGACCTCGAACGCGATGCCGGCACGTACCTGCTCGGACGCCGCATGTATGAGGTCATGTCGGTTTGGGAAACCCTCGGCAGCACACCTGGTGCGCCGGACTACATCCAGGATTACGGCCGCATCTGGCAGGGGGCAGACAAGGTTGTCTACTCTTCGTCGCTCGCAACCGTCACCACAGCGCGGACCAGGATCGAGCGGACGTTCGACGCCGAAGCAGTCCGGAAACTGAAGGACAGCACGGACGGGAACATCAGCATCGGCGGCGCCACCCTTGCCGCAGCCGCCCTGCAGGCCGGGCTCGTGGACGAGTGCCAGCTGTTCGTCAACCCGGTGGCTGTCGGAGGCGGCCTGCGCTTCCTGCCCGACGGCCTGAACCTGCGGCTCGAACTCCTGGACGAGCACCGGTTCGGCAACGGCGTGGTCTATCTCAGTTACCGCACCCTTTCTTGACTGCCTCGGACGGCATTGGGGGGCAGAATAGGGGCATGACCAGCATCGCTATCATCGGCGGCCACGGCAAAGTGGCCCTCCACCTGTCCAAGCTCCTCGCCACAGAGGGCCACAGCGTCACCTCGATCATCCGCAACCCGGACCATGCCGCAGACGTCGCGGCGACAGGGGCAACGCCGTCGGTCCTGGACGTTGAAAACTCGACGACGGCGGCCATCGCCGATGCGATCCGCGGCCACGACGCCGTGGTCTGGTCAGCCGGCGCCGGCGGCGGCAACCCGGAACGCACCTACGCGGTGGATCGCGACGCCGCCATCCGGTCGATGGACGCGGCGGCGGAGGCCGGCGTCGGGCGTTATGTCATGGTGTCCTACCTGGGCGCCGGACCGGATCACGGCGTCCCGGCTGATAACTCCTTCTTCGCCTACGCAGACGCCAAAGCAGCGGCGGATGAGTACCTGCGCGGCACCCAACTTGCCTGGACCATCCTGGGTCCCGGCAGCCTGACGGACCAGCCGGCCAGCGGCCTGATCGAGGTCAACCCGCCCCGGGACGGCAACGGAGCTACCTCCCGCAGCAACACGGCCAGCGTGGCTGCGGCAGTATTGGACCTGCCAGAAACAGCAGGACGGACCATCGAATTCCGTGACGGCAGCCTGCCCATCGCGGCGGCACTGGGACCACGGCCCTAGCGGCGGGTCATCCAGCCCAAACGGGACGGCTGAGGTGCTGGGCACCGTTAAACTGAAACCGGCGGCAGGCGCCTCCCACCGGGCGGCGGGACAGGCCGCCCCGCCGGGGAAGCAGGCACATGGATCAGTTGGCACTCATCATCGGACTTTTACTGGCCACTGTGGTGGCTGTCGGGCTGGGGGACCGGCTCCGCCTGCCGTATCCGGTGCTGATGCTTATCCTGGCGGCGGCCCTCACCTTCATCCCGGGATTCCCGGACCTGGACATCGCGCCTGAGCTGATCCTGCCCATCTTCCTGCCGCCGCTGCTCTTTGCCACCGCCCAGCGGAGCTCGTGGGCCGTTTTCCGGGTCCGCTGGCGGACGCTGCTTTTGCTGGCGGTCGCGCTGGTGGTCATCACCACGGCTGTTGTGGCAGGCGCTGCGTGGCTGATGATCCCGGGCATCGGGATTCCTGCCGCCATCGCCCTGGGCGCCATGGTGGCTCCGCCGGATCCCGTTGCCGTTGAATCCGTGGCCGGCCGGGTCCACATGCCGCGAAGGCTCATCACCGTGCTGCAAAGCGAGGGCCTCTTCAACGATGCCGCCGCCATCGTCATCTTCCAGGCGGCGGTGGCTGCGGCGGTGGGCGGCACTGAGATAGGGCCCGACGTCGTCCTGAAGTTTGTCATCGGCGCTGCCGTTGCCGTGGTGGTGGGCATTGTCATGGGCTGGCTGACCTCGCTGATCACCAGGCTGGTGGTCTCGCTGGTGGCCCGCAGTGCGGTGACACTTGTGGTGCCGTTCGCCGCCTACATCCTGGCCGAGGAGGTTCACGCCTCCGGCGTGATCGCGGTGGTTGTCACCGCATTGGAGATGAAGCGCCATTCCAGGCCGGAGGACGCGGCGGAACGAATCACCAGGACCGCTTTCTGGGATGTGGTGGAACTGCTGGTCACGGGCCTGGCGTTTGGGTTGGTGGGACTCGAAATTCGGCACGTCATCCAGGACGAAGGCAACGATATCTGGGGCATGCTTGGCGTTGCGGGGCTGGTGTGCGTCCTGGTGTTTGCGGTGCGGTTTCTCTGGCTGGGGGTGCTGGCGTTGGGCGCACGAAAGCGCGAGAACCTCCTGCAGCCCACCTCCGCCCAGGAGGTCCTGATCCTGACCTGGTGCGGCATGCGCGGGCTGGCCACCCTGGCCCTGGCACTGGCGTTACCCCTGACGCTGGCCGATGGAACACCGTTCCCGGCCCGGGACTACATGCTGGTGATCGCTTGCGCGGTGCTCCTGGCAACGCTGGTCCTCCCTGGCCTGACACTCCCGTGGCTGATGCGCGTCCTCAAAGCCTCCAACGACGGATCGGAGGAGCGTGATGCTGCCCGCCTCCTGGCCCAGCGGGCGCAGGCCGCCGCTGTGGCCGCGCTGAGGCAGCATGACCTGATGAAGGACCTGCCACCCGAGAAGGTGGCACTGGTGAAGGAAAAGATGGGCCGGCTGCACGCTGAGCTCCTGGACGGCAGCCTCCGGAACGAATCCGTTGCCGACCTCCGGGTCCGGGGCCGCGGGCTCGCCATCGCCGTCCAAACCATCGCCCTGGATGCTGCCCGGCAGGAAGTGGTGATGGCCCGTAATGAACCCGACATGGACCCCGAGGTGGCAGACCGGGTGTTGCGCCAGCTGGACCTCAGGACCATGATCATGCCCGAATAGCGCGCCAGCGGCCCTGGCATTACAGTGCGCCGTCGGATCAGGCGCTCACGGCGAGCGCCAGGTCCAGGCTGTTCCTCTCCACGTAGTCGAGGGCGCACCGGACGGCACCCACTGTCACGATCGAATCGCCCAACGGTGACACTGCCACCCGCGGGGGAGTGGCCGTGTACAGGGGCAGGCGTTCAGCGATGGGCTCCAGAAGCACGCCGGCGGAGTTGGCCACGGCGCCGCCGATGACCACTAGTTCGGGGTTGAGCATGGTGGCCACGGCTCCGATGACCCGCGCCATCCTGTCCGCCAGGCGCGCCAGGATCTTGAGCGCCACAGCATCACCGTCGGCCGCGGCGGCAAAGACCTGTTCGGCCTCGGCCCCTCCGGGGGAAAACTCGCGGAGCGATGTCTTGGCCTTGCCGGCCAGGGCGTCCGCGGCCCAGGTCCTCGCCATCGCAGCGATGCCGTAGGTGTCTCCAACGCCCTCCACCAGGTCGAGGAAGGCGAGTTCGCCGGCCCCGCCGCCCCGGCCGTGCAGCAGCCGCCCGCCGTCGATCACTCCAGAACCCAGGCGTTCGCTGGCGAGGATCACCACAACGTCGTCCACGCCGGCGGCGGCGCCGCGCCAGCGCTCTCCCAGAGCCGCAAGGTTGGCGTCGTTTTCCAGCAGCACTGCCCAGCCATGCCGGTCATGCAGGGCGCTCTTCAGCCCGACGTCGAACAGCCCCCAGAAGTGCTGGGTCACCAGCACCTCGCCGTTGCGGTCCACCGGGGCCGCAATGCCGGCGCAGACGCCAAGGACATCGCCGGGGGACGCGCCCACGCTGTCCAGCGCCATCAGGGCGGCTTGGTCAATGCCGGAGACGCGTTCCTCCGCCGGGATTTCTGCGCTGGCGAACGGTTGGCTGGCCCGTCCCAGTACTTTTCCGCGCAGATCTGCCACCACCACCGTGGCCTTCAGGACCCCCACGTCCATGCCCAGCACATAGCCGGCGCGTTCGTTGAGCTCGAACCGGCGCGCGGGCCTGCCCTTCTGGTAGCCGCCGTGCGCCCTTTGGTTTGCCAGCTCCCGGATCCACCCCCGGTCCATAAGGTCTTCGCAGACCGAAATGGCCGTTGCCCGGGTGAGGCCTGTTGCGTCCATGACTTCGGTGACCGTCACTGCCTGTGAGGCGCGCAGGTAGTCCAGAACCGCGTTCGCGCTCACCCGCCGCAGCAGCTGGGGTGTGGCCGAGCTAATTTCCGCCATGGTGTTGACCTTCCTGTGTTCTGCACCACATAATACTTGAGGAACTAAATTTAGATCCAAAATCAAAGGTCCGGCCGGCCATCCACAGTCCCTCATCCCCATTTGCAAAGGAGCAACTGTGAAACGCACCCCCACGCAATTTCCGCCGTTGCCACAGCAGCACCCCACCCGTTCCGGTTCCCCCAGGGCACTGCCGTCCACGTCAGCCCGCGCGCTGTGAACGCAGCTCTGACGGCGCGGCCGACGACCGTCCACCGGACCCTCAGCCGGCGTTCCCTGCTGCGGATGGCCGGCCTGGCCGGGGTTGCAGCCATGGTTCCCCTCACCGGCTGCGCCTCCGATGCCGGCCGGCAGGGCGGGGTTACCACCCTGCGGTTCATGCAGAACAAGCCCGAAGTGGTGAACTACTTCAACCAGGTCATCAAGGATTTCGAAGCACTCAACCCTGACATCCGGGTCATCCAGGACTTCAACGAGGGGAACTTTGTTCCCGGCCTGGTCCGGGACAACCCGCCGGATGTTGTGACCCGCGGTTTTGCCCAGGCCACCGGAGATTTTGTCCGCAAGGGCGTCTTCGCGGACCTCTCGGACCTCCCCGAAACGTCCACCGTGGATCCGAAGATCCAGGAACTCGTGAACTCCTGGGGCCAGTACAACGGTGATGAAATCAATGCCCTGCCGTTCTCCCTCGCCGCAGCCGGAGTGATCTACAACCGTGACATCTTTGAGGCGAACAGCGTGGCCGTTCCCAGCACCTGGGATGAGTTCGTGGCAGCCTGCGAAACCTTCAAGGCGGCCGGAATCACGCCGATCTACGGAACGTTCAAAGACCCCTGGACCCTCAACCAGGGAATGTTCGACTACGTCTCCGGGGGGACCCTGGACGTGGCGGAATTTTTCCGCAGGATTCATGCCAAGGGCGCGGACATCAGCTCGGCGGCCCCCGAGTCCTTCACCACCAACTTCGGTCCCGTGCTGCCCCGCATGCTCCAGCTTGCTTCCTATTCCCAGAACGGCGCCTCCAGCAGGAACTATGCCGACGGGAACGCAGCCTTCGCCAAGGGACAGGCCGCCATGTACTTCCAGGGTCCGTGGGCGTTGTCGCAGTTGGTTTCCGCCAACAAGGACATTCGGGTGGGAACGTTCCCCCTGCCCGCCACTAACAACCCGGCGGAAACCAAGGTCCGGGTGAACGTGGACATGGGGCTGTCCATCACCAGGAATACTCCCAACAAGGCCGCGGCCCGGCGCTTTGTCGCCTACCTCCTGGAACCCTCAGTGGTGAACACCTACAACGAAAAAAACGCGGCCTTCTCGCCGCTCAAGGACGCCCCGCCGGTCACCAACCCGCAAATCAGCGGACTGTACGAATTCGTCAGGACAGCCCGCTACTACCAGGGCGCCGGCACGTACTTCCCGCCGTCGGTGCCGCTGCACAACTACATCCAGTCCTTCGTGTACAGCAGGAATGGCGACCAGTTCCTCACCGCCCTCGACGACGAATGGCGCCGCGTCGCCGAACGGACGGCCGTCTAATGCCCACCCTGAATCCAGGAGTCCCCATGACAGCGACATCCACGGCGGAGACGCCCCGTCCAGCTCCGGAACGTCCGGCCGAGACCAGCGTGAGGCGGTCCACGCGACGGATCGATCCCACGTATTACTGGATGCTGGTGCCGGTCCTGGCACTCTTCGCCTTCTTCATCACCCTGCCGGCACTGGTGGGCGTCTTCTTCAGCCTCACCAATTACGCCGGCTACGGAGACTGGAAGTTCATCGGCTTCGCCAACTACGTGAACATCTTCAGGGACCCGGCAATTCTGCAGTCCTACATTTTCACGTTTGTTTTCGCGTTGACCACCACCGTGGTGGTCAACGTCGTGGCCCTCGCGATCGCACTGGGACTGAACGCCAAAATCAAGTGGCGCACCGGCGTCCGCACCGTCTTCTTCATCCCGATGGTGCTCTCCGCCCTGGTGGTGTCGTTTGTCTTCAACTACCTGTTCTCCAACACCTTGCCGATGCTTGCTGAACGGCTCGGCCTGACGCCTCTCGCCACCAGCATCCTGGCCAACGAAAACCTCGCCTGGCTGGCCATCGTCCTGGTCACGGTGTGGCAGGCGGCGCCCGGCGCCACCATCATCTACCTCGCGGGCCTGCAAAGCGTGCCGTCCGAGGTCTATGAAGCAGCGGACCTTGACGGCGCGGGAAGTTTCCGGCAGCTGCTAAGCCTGACGCTGCCCCTGATCCTCGGTTACCTGGTCATCAACGTGATCCTCGGGTTCAAAGGCTTCCTGGGAACGTACGAGATCATCGTTGGCCTCACCGGCGGCGGACCGGGCATGGCAACACAGTCCGTTGCGATGCGGATCTTCTCCGGCTTCACCGGCGGGGACTATTCCTACCAGATGGCCAACGCCGTCATCTACTTCCTGATCACCCTGCTGATCTCCGTCATCCAGCTGCGCCTCATCCAGCGCCGGGGGGTTGCTCTCTAATGACCGCATCACTGCTTCCACAGCGCCCAACCCGCATCCTCAAAAACCGCCCCTCCGGACGTGAGGGTTTCAAGATCAATTGGTGGCTCACGGCCCTGATGCTCGTGGCCTCCCTGACAGTGCTGCTGCCCCTGTACTTCACCGTGGCCATGGCACTGAAATCCCCGGACCAGATCGGCACCGGAACAGGGCTGGCGTGGCCTAACCCGATGAACTGGGAGAACTTCGCCGCGGCCTACGTGGCCACCAACTTCCCGCGGGCCTTTATGTCCACGGCCTTCGTCACCGTGTTCAGCGTGCTCGGCGCACTGGCCTCGAGCTCGCTGGTGGCCTACGCCATCGCCCGGAACTGGACCCACCGGTTCTTCCGCGGATCGTTCGTGTACCTGCTTTCGGCCATGTTCATCCCCTTCCCCGTGATCATCCTGCCGCTGATCAAGCAGACGGCAATGCTGGGGCTGGATAACCCCGCCGGCGTGGTCTTCCTTCACGTGCTCGGCGGCATCTCGTTCAACACGTTGCTCTACATTGCCTTCGTCCGCTCCATCCCGGTGGAGCTCGAGGAATCTGCCAGGATGGACGGCGCCACCACCTGGCAGGTGTTCCGCAAGATCATCTTCCCGCTGCTGGCGCCGATGAATGCCACCGTGGGGATCTTCGCTTTCCTCGGCTCGTGGAACGACTTCCTGCTGCCGCAGATGATGATCGCGGACCCGGCCCTGCAGACCCTCCCTGTGGTGCAGATGCTGTTCCAGGGGGAGTTCAACACCAACTACAGCCTCGCGTTCGCGTCCTACCTGATGGCCATGGCACCCACCTTGGTGGTTTACATCCTGGCCCAGCGTTGGGTACTGTCCGGAGTCATGCGCGGGGCCGTCAAATAGCTTTTTCATCCACCAGCAAGAAACCCACCAAGAGAAAAGGATCACTCCTTGTCCACCACTGCCACACTGGCAACCTTGTCCGCTTCAGACCTCGCAGCCGATCCCAACTGGTGGCGCCAGGCTGCCGTCTACCAGATCTACCCGCGCAGCTTCGCCGATATCAACGGTGACGGCCTCGGTGACATCAAGGGCATCACGGCCAAAGTTCCGTACCTCAAAGCGCTGGGCATCGACGCCGTCTGGCTGAGCCCGTTCTACCCCTCAGCGCTCGCCGACGGCGGCTACGACGTGGACGACTACCGCGATGTGGACCCCAAGCTCGGCACCCTGGCCGACTTCGACGAAATGGCCAAGGCGCTGCACGACGCCGGCATCAAGCTCATCGCGGACATTGTCCCCAACCACTCTTCGAACCGGCACGAGTGGTTCAAGGAGGCGCTCGCCGCACCGAAGGGTTCCGCCGCGCGGGAGCGCTACATCTTCCGCGACGGGCTAGGCGCGAACGGTGACCTGCCGCCGTCGGACTGGGATTCCGTCTTTGGCGGCCCCGCCTGGGAGCGGATCACCGAGCCTGACGGCACCCCCGGCCAGTGGTACCTGCACATCTTCGCGAAGGAGCAGCCGGACCTCAACTGGGCCAACCGGGAAATCCGCGACGATTTCCTCAAGACCCTGCGCTTCTGGTCTGACCGCGGCGTGGACGGCTTCCGGGTGGACGTGGCCCACGCCCTGACCAAGGACCTGACCGAGCCGTTGCTCTCCAAGCTTGACCTGACCGAGGCGAACAGCGGCACAGACGGGTTCGACGACGGCTCGCACCCCTTTTGGGACCGCGACGAAGTGCATGACATCTACGTTGAATGGCGTGAGGTGTTCAACGAGTACAACCCGCCGCGCACCGCCGTCGCTGAAGCCTGGGTGCACGCCACCCGCCGCGCCCGCTATGCCAGCCCGGCGGGCCTGGGCCAGGCGTTCAACTTCGACCTCCTCCAGGCCGACTTTGACGCCGAGGAATTCCGCGAAATCATCACCCGGAACCTGGCTGAGGCCAAGGAGACCGGGGCGTCCTCCACCTGGGTCTTCTCCAACCACGACGTCGTCCGGCACGCCACGCGCTACGGGCTGCCCAAGGCGGCGCAAAAACCTGCCGACAAGAAGCTCGCCAAGGGCCAGGACGGGAAAGCCTGGCTGCTGGCCGGCGGCCCATCAGACCAGTTGGATGTGGAACTGGGAGAACAGCGCGCCCGCGCTGCCACCCTGCTGATGCTGGCCGTACCGGGTTCCGCCTACCTCTACCAGGGCGAGGAGCTCGGCCTGCAGGAAGTGGCGGACATCCCGGACGCCGAGCGGCAGGACCCGACGTTCTTCCGGAGCCAAGGCCTTGAGGTGGGCCGCGACGGCTGCCGGGTTCCGCTGCCCTGGATGGTCGAAGGCACCTCCTTCGGCTTCGGCGACGACGGCGCGCACCTCCCGCAGCCGGACTGGTTCAGCAAGTACGCCGTAGAGGCGCAGGACGGCACCGAAAACTCCACCCTGGAGCTGTACCGCAAGGCACTGAAACTGCGCCGGGAACTGCAGGCCGCGGAGGAACTGGAATGGTCAGAGACGGGCAACCCGGAAGTACTGCACTTCAGCCGCCCCGGCGGCTGGCAGTCAGTGACCAACTTCGGGGACACCGCCGTCGAACTCCCCGCCGGGACCGTGCTGATCAGCAGCTCTCCGCTGCAGGACGGCAAGCTGCCCGCGAACAGCACCGCCTGGCTGCGCTGATGCCGGTTTACGTGGCTGCAGCCGTGGCAGGCGGGGATTCCGCCTGATGCAGGAGCTCATCTATGGCTGCATGGGCCTGGGCGGCCGCTGGTCCGACGAGCCGCATGGCACTGACCATGTGGACGAGGCCGCTGCCGCCGTCGAGGCTGCCCTAGCTGCAGGGATCACGCTGTTCGACCACGCCGACATCTACCGCAGCGGCAAGTCCGAGGCCGTCTTCGGTGAAGTGCTTGCTGCTACGCCCGGCCTGCGCGGCCGGATCCGGCTGCAGACCAAGTGCGGGATCCGGCTGAACGAACGCGGGCTGGCCACGCATTATGACCTGAACCGGGAAGCCATCCTGGAGCGGGTGGCCGGCAGCCTGAAACGGTTGCAGACGGACTTCGTGGACGTGCTCCTGCTGCACCGCCCCGACCCCCTGACGGACCTCGCGGAGGTGGCGGCCGCCGTCGGGCAGTTGCTCGCCGAAGGCAAAGTCCGGCAGGTGGGCGTGTCCAACATGTCCGGCGCGCAGATCCGGGCGCTGCAGGACCGGCTGGAGGTGCCCGTTGTGGCCAACCAGCTGGAGATGAGCCTGCTGAAGCGTGCCTGGTTGGAGAGCCAGGTCCTGGTGAACCATGCGGACTCGCTGGACTACAGCTTTCCGCACGGCACGCTGGAATACTGCACCGGAAATGGCGTCACCCTGCAGGCGTACGGAGCGCTGGCCCGCGGGCTGTACACCGGTGCAGCAGCGGAAGACCCGACGACGGCCGAGACTTCCACAGCGGTGCTCGTCCGGGAGCTCGCAGGCACATACGGCACCACGGGGGAGTCGGTCCTCCTGGGCTGGCTGATGAAGCATCCCGCCGGCATCGCGCCCGTGATCGGCACCGTGAATCCCTCGCGGATTGCCGCATGCGCGGACGGCGTCCGGGTGGCTGAGGCCATGAGCCGGGCCGACTGGTACGGGCTCTGGATCGCAGCGCGGGGAACCAACCTCCCGTAACCCCAACTAGGTAGCAGTAAGTGTCGTTTTGAGCCGTCATAACGACACTTACTGCTACCTACATTCGCGTCTCGCAGAGCACCTGAGGCCGGTACTGTTCGTATTGGTCATCACGTATGGCATTCCTGCTTAGCGCTCGCAGGGCCCGGCCAGATACGGTAGAAGCATGACGTCAATCACCGCCACGGAGACCGTACGGCCCGAGCGCAACATCCCAGCTGAAATCGCCCGTTCCTGGCTCCTGGTCAACGCGATGAAAACCGAATTGTTCGACCAGTCGGCTGCTTCCCGCGCGGACTCGATCATCCTGGACATTGAAGACGCGGTGGACCCGTCGCAGAAGGACCAGGCGCGTGGACATGTCATTGACTGGCTGACGGGCGGCGGGAAGGCCTGGGTCCGCATCAACGATGCCACCAGCCCGTTCTGGGCCGACGACCTCGCCGGACTGCGCGGCACCCCGGGCCTGCTCGGCGTGATGCTGGCCAAGACCGAGTCCGCTGACCAGGTGACCGAGAGCTTCCACCGGATGGACGGCAAGACGCCCGTTATCCCGCTGGTGGAATCCGCCGTGGGCATCGAGGAAGCCAACAACATTGCCAGGGCCCAGGGAGCGTTCCGCCTTGCCTTCGGTTCCGGCGACTTCCGCCGCGACACCGGCATGGCCGCCACCGCCGAGGCCATGGCCTACCCCCGCGCCAAGCTGGTGGTTGCGAGCCGCGTGGGCAACCTGCCCGGCCCCATCGACGGCCCCACCGTCGGCACCAACCACCCCATCCTGCGCGAGCAGACCGGCATCACCGTGATGATGGGCATGACCGGTAAGCTCTGCCTGGCCATCGACCAGACGCCGGTCATCAACGAGGTCATCAGCCCCACGCCGTCGGACGTCGCCTGGGCCACCGATTTCATGAACGACTTCGAAGCCAACGGCCGCGTCATCCGCGACGGCTCAGACCTGCCGCGCCTGGGCCGCGCCGAGAAGATCATGAAGCTCGCAATTGCCTTTGGGGTGCAGCCGGCGCTCTGACGCCTCCGCCACCACATCCCAAAACAGCAGGAGACCCCGTGACCGATACGCGCTATCTGGTTCACGGGGTCTTTTGGGACGGCGCCCCGGCAACGGCCGCAGAGCACGACGGCGGCACACCGGTTTGGCGCCTGCAGTCACCATCCGGTGACTTCCGTGAGGTGAGCCTTCAGCCGGGTGCCGGCTCGGTTTCAGCGTCGCCGCACCCGGCAGGTTCTGCCTGGGACACCACAAGGTCCACACGGCCACCAGCCGGACCCACGTCCTGTGCGCCGCCAACGCATCGGCAACCAAGGGTAAGCAGTGCGAACGCTGTTTTGTGCTGGACGATTCGAGGCTCATCCATGACTTCCACCGCGGCGGCTACGTGCCCGACGGGCTGCGGACCTGCCTGATGCAGGAGCACTGGCTCTACGTGGCCACGTTCGCCACCGGGGCCAGCAAGGTGGGTACCGCGACGCCCGGCACGCGGCCCGGGTGCGCGCGCTGCTTGACCAGACCGCCGTCGTAGGTTTTGAGGCAGTGGACGAGCGCTGGGTGCGGCCAGCGCAGGCGGCCGCACTCTGCAGTCCGGCGCGGCGCCACGCGTACCCGCACGCGCTCGACGAAGGCCAACACGGCTTAAACATCGCGGCGCTCAGCGGGGTCAACGCCCTGGCGCGGCTGGACGGGACGGACTCGGAGTTTGTGGTGAACCTCGGCAGCCTGGCGGCGCGGACCATCAACCTGGGGGAGTTTTCCCCGGCGGCGCCGGCTGTGCAGGAGTCCCTGTTCTGAAAGGACGGCTAGAACTGGACGGCTAGAATTGGACGGTGCTGAACGAATTCTGGAACACCGCGCCCACCGCCTACAAGGTCACCGTCTTCTGCGCCATGGGGCTGATCGGCGTGGGAATCATCCTGAACCTGATCGGCAACTCGTCCGGAAACCAGGGCCTGGCCACAGCGTCGCTGCCGGTCATCGGGCTGGGCCTGGTCCTGCACATCGTCGGCATTGTGGTCCGGGGCCAGGCCATCCGCAAGAACCTTAAGCGGTAGCGAGAGAGCTCACGCGGTAGCTGCGGCTTCGTTCCGGCGCACATGGCTGCGGGCGTGCTCCACGGCGGCCGGCAGGTCCTCGAACAGGTGCTTGTGGTGGCGCAGCGAACGGATCACCCCTACGTTGGTCACCAGGGCAAGATGATCCGGCCGGACTCCCTTCAGAAGCACCGTGATGCCCCGCAGCTCCAGGGCGGAGATGACCTCCACGAGTGCGTGCGCGCCCGTGGCGTCAAGCATCCGTAACTGCGAGAGCCGGATGATGGCCACCTGGACGTCCCTGACCTGGCTGATCTCCTGGAGGATGCGTTCCGCAGCGCCGAAGAACATTGCGCCGTCCAGCCGGAAGACGGCAATATGTTCATCCCCTTCAGCCGACGGCCCGGCAATTTTCTCACGCTGCACACTGCTCAGCGACGCGAATTTCCGCAGCGTGAATAGTGCCGCCGCAGCCAGCCCGATCTGGATCGCCACAATCAGGTCAAACGCCACGGTGATGATTGCCGTGAGGACGAAGACCGCGGCATCTGAGCGCGTTGAGCGCAGGATCGCGGCCACCGTGCGCCGTGACACCATCCGCGCCGCGGTGACCATCAGCACGCCGCCGAGGGCCGCGAGCGGAATGGTGCCCACCAGCCCGGCCGCCAGATAGACAATGCCCAGCAGTACCACGGCATGCACTGCGGCGGACAAGCGGGTTTTCGCGCCGGAGCGCACATTCACGGCGGTCCTGGCGATGGCTCCCGTGGCCGGCATTCCGCCGAACAAACCGGCGGCGATGGACGCGAGGCCTTGGCCCGTCAGTTCCCGGTCCGGGCTGTAGGGCCCGCTCGGGGTCCCGTCCCGGCCGACCATCCCGCCTGCAACGCGGGCCGACAGCAAGGATTCGATGGCAGCGAGAGCGGCGATGGCGACGGCGGGCATCGCCAGGGCGCCAATGGACGCCGGATCCATGGCTGGCAGGGAGGGGGAGGGCAGGGAATGCGGCAGCGCGCCGATCCGGGGCACGTCCAGCCGCAGAAGTTCGGCAGCCGCCGTCGCAAGTAACACCGCGAGCAGGCTCGCCGGCACTGCCCGGAAATACTTCTGGACCAGGACCATCACGACGGCGACCCCCGCCACGAGCGCGAGAGTCAGCAGGACTGTGGGTGCCGCGGCCCCGGACGCCGCCTCGATGGCCGCGAGCAGCGTGTTGTGGCCGGGGGTCCCGGCCGTGCCGGTGGCCAGGGGCACCTGCTGGAGGAAGATGATGGCGGCGATTCCCAGGGTGAAGCCCTCCACCACCGGCCAGGGAATGAAGGCCACCGCCTTCCCCAGGCCGCTGATGCCGAGAACGCAAACCATCAGTCCGGCCATCAAAGACACCAGGGCCACGCTGCCTGTCCCGTGCACTGCCACCACCGGCGCAAGGACCACCACCATGGCCCCGGTGGGTCCCGAAACCTGGACGTGGGAGCCGCCCATAACGGCGGCAACGAGTCCGGCCACGATCGCCGTGATGAGTCCCGCCTCGGCGCCCACCCCGGAGCTGACCCCGAACGCCAGTGCCAGCGGCAACGCCACGATGCCCACCGTGATCCCGGCGAATACGTCTGTCCGCCATGACTGCCGGAGGCCGGCATAATCCGCGCGGGATGGCAGGAAGCGTGTAAGCCCGGTTGAACTCCGGCGCAGGTCGGTCACGATGCTGACCCTGCGGACAGGTGCCCGGCCGGCAGTTGCTGCGCCAGCCGGAGCTGTTCGTTGGAGTCGGCAAGGCTGTCCAGCAAGAACGTGCGTGCGATGGCCAGCAGTTGCGAGATACCCGGGTGCGCCAGCCGGTAGGTCACCGCATTGGCGCTCCGCACCGACGTCACCACCTTATGCCTGCGCAGCGTGGCCAGATGCTGGGAGAGATGCGACGCCTCCAGCCCGGTTTCGGCAAGGAGATAGCTGACGGCTGCGGTGTTTTCCGGGGCCGCAGCGAGGAGCTCCAGTATCCGGATCCTGGCGGGGTGTGCCAGCGCTTTGAACAGATTGGCCTTGATCTCGTACAGCGGAGCCTGGGCGGCAGACAACATAGGAAGCGCTCCTCCGTGAACCTTCAACAGGTCACTTGATGGAATGATGAATCCATCATATCAACACGACGCAAGACCCCTCGAGTGCTGCCCGGACGATAGGCTTGAGGCCATGACTATCAATCCGGACCTGCAGGGCCGCAGCTACCCTGCCGCAGAGGTGTACGACGTCGGCCGCGAGAAAATCCGCGAGTTCGCCCGCGCCGTCAAGGCAACCCACCCCGCCCACTTCGACGTCGAGGCCGCCAAGGCCCTGGGCCACACCGACCTGGTGGCGCCGCCCACGTTCGCCATCATCATCGCCCAGCGCGCCGACGCGCAGCTGATCGAGGACCCGGATGCCGGCATCGACTTCACCCGTGTGGTTCACGCAGACCAGCGCTTTATCCACCACCGCCCCATCTTCGCCGGTGACAGGCTCGTTGCCGAGCTGCACGTCGACGGCGTCCGCGCCATGGGAGGCGGTGCCATGATCACCACCCGCCAGGAGATTTTTGCCCTGACGGACGGCGGCACCGATTCACGTGAGGCCGTCGCCACCGCCACATCATCCATCCTCGTCCGCGGAGAGGGACAGTAACCATGAGCCCCAGCTTCCACGAACTTAACGCCGGCCAGGACATCGGCAGCCGCACCATCGAGGTCACCCGCACCGACCTCGTCAAGTACGCCGGTGCCTCCGGCGACTTCAACCCCATCCACTGGAACGAAGCCTTCGCCACTGGAGTGGAACTGCCCGGCGTCATCGCCCACGGCATGTTCACCATGGGTGCCGCTGTGCAGCTGGTGACCGACTGGGCAGGCGACCCCGCCGCCGTCGTCGATTTCCAGACCCGCTTCACCAAGCCGGTCCTGGTCGCCGACACCACCGGAACCCCGGAGCCCGGGGCCACCATCGAGGTCAGCGGCGCCATCGGAAAGCTCGACGCCGAGGCGGGCACCGCCCGTGTTGACCTCACGGTTGTTTCGGCCGGGCAGAAAGTGCTGATGAAGGCCCAGGCCGTCGTCAGGCTGTCCTAGGGTGCAGCTGTGAGCCAGACTATGCTTTCTGCACTGACCACGGCCGCCGTCGGGGGTCCCGCCGGCAAGTACGTTGAAGCCCGGAACGAGGCGGAGATCATCGACGCCGTCCGCGCAGCCGACGCCGCGGGGGAGCAGGTCCTGATCATCGGGGGCGGCTCCAACCTCCTGATTTCCGACGACGGGTTCCCCGGCACCGTGGTCAGGATCGCCTCGGAGGGGTTCACCGTCAGCGCGGAGGACTCGTGCGGCGGCGTGGCCGTGGTGGTGCAGGCGGGCCACAACTGGGATGCCCTCGTGGAACACGCTGTGCTGCATGCGTGGTCCGGAATCGAAGCCCTTTCCGGCATCCCCGGAGCTACCGGTGCCACGCCCGTCCAGAACGTCGGCGCCTACGGCTCGGACGTTTCGCAGACCATCGCCGCGGTCCGCACGTGGGACCGGCACCGGAACGCGGTCCAGACCTTCACCAACTCGGAGCTGAAGTTCGGCTACCGCGATTCCATCCTGAAGCAGACCACCGTGGACGGGTCGCCCCGCTACGTTGTGCTGACGGTCGAGTTCCAGCTGCCGCTTGGCCGGATGAGTGCGCCCATCCGCTACGCCGAGCTGGCCCGTTCCCTCGGTGTTGAACCCGGCAAACGTGCCTACTCCAACGATGTCCGGCGTGAGGTGCTTCGCCTCCGCGCTTCCAAAGGCATGGTGCTGGACCCAGCGGACCGGGACACGTATTCAACCGGCTCCTTTTTCACCAACCCAATTGTTCCCCTTGCGGTGGCGGCCACATTGCCCGAGTCGGCGCCGCAGTATCCGGCCGGCGTCGACGGGATGGTCAAGCTCTCCGCTGCCTGGCTGATTGACCAGGCCGGGTTCGGCAAGGGCTATGGGCTGGAACCGGACAGCGCCTCAGGCGGGCGGGCGTCGCTGTCCACCAAGCACACGCTGGCCATCACCAACCGCGGCTCAGCCAGCGCCAAGGACGTGCTGGCCATCGCGCGCGAGGTGCGGGACGGCGTCGTCGAACGCTTTGGCATTGAACTGCACCCCGAACCGTTGCTGATAGGGCTGACGCTTTAGGGTCAACCGGGCTGCGTGGCCAGGGCTGCGGGCGCGTCTGTGGCGTCGGTCAACCGGACGGCCGCCGCTGTCCCCAGGAGTGCTGCGGCCCAGCCGCTGAGCGCCAATAGCGGGCCCATGAACAGCCAGACCATGGCCACTGGAACCGCCGAATGCGTCGCGGCGGCGAGGATGCAGGCCATCAGACCCGCCGCCGCGGTGGCGAGGGAGAGGGCCCAGAGCAGCCGGCCGCTGAGTGGCGAGGCCTTCCAATCGCGGAGGAGGCGGACATCGCCGCCTGCCCGCAGGCCGGGAAACAGGACGGCGTAGCCGCCACCCAACGACAGGAATAGCGAGGGCAGCAGGAGCGCCATGCTTGCCTGGGCCTGGGCCTGGGCTCCGGCGTCCGGGAAATCGCCCGCCCCGAGTCCCAGGGTAGGGGCGAGTCCGATGGTCATGCCCGCCAGTACCGCGACGGTCCCTCCCACCATCCAGCCTTTTGTTTCACGCGCGAACAACTGCCACAAACTCCCCAAAGTCATGGTTCTACCCTAACCGGACGGCATCTAGGATGAGGGCATGGCAGCGAACCGGGTAAGCCGCAAGGTCATGGGCAGGCTCCGGCTGGCCTCGCAGGGTCTGTTCGGGCCTGCCCGGCCGGGTTCGGTGGCCGAGGCTGTCCGCTGGATGACAGCCACCCAGGCACAGGACCTGCAGGCGTCACTAATGGCCATCGGACTCCGGGTTCCCGGGGCAGGGCTAACGGATGTCCGGGCCGCCCTGGAGCATGGCAGCGTGGTCCGCTCCTGGCCGATGCGTGGCACGCTGCACCTCGTGGCCCCTGAGGATCTGCGGTGGATGCTGGACCTCACAGCGGAACGGCTTCACCGCGTGGTCGCCGGCCGGCACCGGGAACTGGACATCACCTGGGCGGACATCGAAAAGTGCCGCGACGTAGCCTTGGAGCGCGTGGCCCGCGGCGGATCCGTCAGCCGCAACGAACTTTTCGCCATGTTTGATGCCGCCGGGCAGCCCACCACCGGCCAGCGGGGGATCCACATCCTGGGGTCGCTGTGCCGGCATGCGTGTCTGGTCCAAGGGCCTCTGGCCGGGAATCAGCAGTTGCTGGTGGCGTTCGACGAATGGATACCGGTTTCGCGGACCCTCGGTCGCCAGGAAGCCATCGCCGAGTTCATGCTGCGCTATTTCCGCAGCCACGGGCCTGCCACTGTCCGGGATTTTGCCTGGTGGACACAGCTTCCCCTACCCGAAGTGCGGGCTGCGCTGGAGCACGTCAGCGGGCAGTTGGTGGAACTCGAGTTCGGCGGGGCCACCTACTGGATGTCGCCGGAAACAGAGGCGCTGCTCGACGGCGGGGTGCCGGGCCAGCGGTCCTTGCTCCTGCTGCCCGGCTTCGACGAGTTCCTGCTGGGCTACCAGGACAGGAGCCTTGTCCTGGCGCCGGAGCATGCCAACAAGATTGTCCCCGGCGGCAACGGTGTGTTCAAAAAGACCATCGTGGCCGCGGGAGAAGTGGTTGGCACCTGGGCTCGGGCGGGCACCAGCAGGAGCGCCGCCGTCGTGCCCGAACTCTTCGATGACACCCAGCTCCCCGGTGCCGGCGCCCAGGCGGCATTCAAGAAGGCCGCCGGACAGTACCTCAGCTTCCTGGACCGCTGAGCCGGCCCAGCTACGCCGTGAACGGTCCGGCCGTGCAGGAACGGCCATGCCCCGCACGAACGGCCCGGCCCCGCTTGAGCGGTGCTGGCCAGCAACGCTTCTGCGGGCCAGGGCCGCTGAAGCCGCCCAGATGCGGAATCGCGAGTATGCCGCCGCGGGGTTGTCCACATAGCTTTGCCAGAACCTGCCCTTGCCGTGGCTTTTCCGAGAGCCTTGGAACGTGAATAGCGATAAGTTGTTCGTGCTCCTAGACGCACGGTGGCCGGCGTTCCCCGTGGCCTCCACCCAACAACTGGGCGCGGCCGGACTGGAAGAACGCGTGCTGACGGCGGCCGTCCGCAGTGGAATCCTGCTGAGGCTTCGCCGCGTGCCTATGTCCTGAGCACCGACTGGAAAGCCGCCGAGCCCTGGACACGGGACGACCTGGTGATCCAGGCCCATTTCCTGTCCACCGGCGGCGTGGCCAGGTACAGCCATGTCAGCGCGGCCAGATTACACAGCTGTCACGTTTGGGACGCAGGGCCATTGGTCCATGTCACCACGGACTACGCCAACTCAAGCAGGAGCTCAGGCGGGGACGTGCGCACCCATCGCATGGAGCTGCAGCCCGCGGACCTTTCGACGCTGTGGGGCCCGGACGGCAGGGAGATTCTGACCACCAGCATTGAACGCACAGTCCTGGATTGTGCCCGGATCCTTCCGCTGGAACAGGCCGCGGTGATCGGCGACCACGCACTGCGTAAGGGAGCCGACGTCCAACGTATGCGCCGTCTGTTGGAAGAGAGCCCGATCAAGCGCGGTAGCCGCCGGGCACTGGACCTTCTGGCTGTCCTCGATGGTCGGTCAGAATCGGTGGGGGAGACCCGGATGCGGCTGTTGCTCCGGTCTTTCGGGCTGACCATGTTCATTCCACAATTTGAGATCCCGACCGCGAGGGGCCGCTTCAGAGCGGACTTCGCGGATCCAGAGTCGCGAGTGGTGATCGAGTTTGATGGTAGGGGGAAGTACAGCGACTTCAAACCGACTGACGAGGTGCTGCTCGCCGAACGAAGCCGCGAGAATGCGCTGATCGAAGAAGGCTGGCTGGTACTCCGCGTTGACTGGCAGCATCTGGCGCAGCCCGCAGAACTACGCCGGCGCCTAGGGGCCACAATTGACCGGTCCCGGATTCTGCGCAGCCAAGTCCTTGCTGGTTAACCGCGAAAGCGGCCCCGACCCGCTTGAGCGGTGCTGGGCAGCACAGCTAATGCGGGTCAGGGCCGCTCTCCGGAGGCGGCTGGGGGCTACAGGTTCCCGGTGGCGATGTTCAGCATGCGGCGCAGCGGCTCGGCCGCACCCCAGAGGAGCTGGTCGCCCACGGTGAACGCGCTGATGTACTCCGGGCCCATCTCCATCTTCCGGATACGGCCCACCGGGATCTCCAACGTGCCGGACGCGGCCACGGGAGTCAGGCCGGCCATGGAGTCTTCCTTGGTGTTGGGGATGACCTTGGCCCACTCGTTGTCCTCGGCCAAGAGCTTTTCGATCTCGGCCACGGACAGGTCCTCGCGGAGCTTGAGCGTCAGCGCCTGCGAATGGGAGCGCATGGCGCCGATGCGGATGCACAGGCCGTCCATGATGATCCGGTTTTCCTCCGAGGTGCCCAGGATCTTGTTGGTCTCAACCCCGGCCTTCCACTCTTCCCGGGACTGTCCGTTGCCCAAGTCCGCGTCGATCCAGGGGATCAGGGAGCCGGCCAGCGGCACGCCGAACTGGGTGGCGTCGATGTCAGTGCGCTGGTGGGCCAGGACCTTGCGGTCGATTTCGAGGATGGCCGACGCCGGGTCGTCCAGTTCCGAGCTGACCTCGGCGTTGAGCGTGCCGAACTGGCTGAGCAGCTCGCGCATGTGCCGGGCGCCGCCGCCGGAGGCCGCTTGGTAGGTCATGGAGGTGCCCCACTCGACGAGGCCGTTCTTGAACAGCCCGCCCAGGCCCATCAGCATGCAGGACACGGTGCAGTTGCCGCCGATGAAGTCCTTGGTGCCGTTGACCAGGCCCTTGTCGATGACGTCGCGGTTGATCGGGTCCAGCACGATGATCGAGTCGTCGTTCATGCGCAGGGTGGACGCGGCGTCGATCCAGAGGCCGTCCCAGCCGCGGCCGCGCAGCTCGGTGTGGACGCGCTTGGTGTAGTCGCCGCCCTGGGCGGTGACAATAATGGGCAGCTTCGCCAGAGTTTCGACGTCGAACGCGTCCTCGAGCTTGCCGGCACCGTCGGCGAACGACGGGGCGGCACCGCCTGCGTTGGACGTGGAGAAGAACACCGGGTTGAGGTTGGCGAAGTCGCCTTCGTCCTGCATACGCTGCATCAGGACGGAGCCGACCATGCCGCGCCATCCGACCAGGCCGACGGAGGGGGTAGCTGCTGTAGTCATTCGTACAGTTTAGACTTCGTAACCGGCACTGCGCAGTCGGTTACGTCACGGCCAAAGCGCACGACTGGCATGCGGCCCAGCGTCAGCCGAACCAGTGTGCAGCTAGCCGCTCCTACGGCGCTTGTCCGCGGCCGGGCCTGGGGACCCCGCGCTGTTGGCGGAGTTTGGTGGCCCGGTACTCGGCCCTGGCGAGTCCGAAGCTATACGCGGCGAAGAGTCCCGCGAGGACCATGAGAAACAAGGCACCCCAGTAGGGGCCCTCGCCGTGCGTCACAGGTATCAGGAGAATTACCCACGAAAACAGGAACATCAGCAGACTAAAGGCACAGAGGATTCCCATGCCCCACCAAGTGCTGACCTGTGCATGGCCCCGTCCCGGTGAGAACCCGATCTCATCGTCCGCGTAGCTGTGAAGCTCACCCGTTGTGGTCACCCGGAGCACCCGTTTGTCGTCCCGAACGAGGGCTTCCTTGTGCGCTGCGACGACGGCATCATTGCGCCGCTCGCGCTCCCGGTCATAGACCACGGTCGGCTCCGGCCGGGAAGGCGCGCGTGCTGTCGGGAAAATTCTCCAGGGTGACGGGGATTCCGGCGGGGTTCTCCTCGAACCAACGGCGTGCCTGGTCGTCGCTCAGGGCGAAGCGGGGCTTGGGCAATCCCTTCAGCTTGCGCTGCCTGGAAGCCCGCAGTTCGGGGCGAAGATTCATGATGCCCAGTAGCCAGCCTCCGGTGAACAGGGCGGTTGCCAGCAGCCCAAAAATGATCACAATCAGATTGAGGCTGGTCACCGCAATAATCAAAAACAGGGGCGCACCAAAGGCGGGTATGGTCATGAGGATCATTACGATCCAGAGGCCAGTGGTGGTGTGCGCGGAGTAGTAAACCAGGCCGCCCGAGGCCGTCGTCCTTCCGGACGCCGTATTCCTCATCCGTGTAGGCGACGATCTCCCCGTTCTCAGCCAGCCGGTGAATCACCCGCTCTTCCGTTGCCTGGTACGGCACGTAGCCGGGTTCCTGGGGCATGCCTTTGTTGCGCCTGGCCGTGGGGGCTCCTGTTCGCTTCAACGGCTGCTCTCATCCCGCGCCGTCGATCGGCGCGTGGAGTAGTCCGAGCAGCTGTCCCTGACGCTGCCTGGTCCAGCTTAGTGTTAGCCCGGGACACGCACGATGGGGCGTCCTCCCCATGCTCGGAGGGACCGGGCTATTTCCGGTTGGACTCCTCCAGCACGGCAGCCTTCCGCGCCCGCAGCGCAAAGAAGGCGCCAAACGCAAAGACCTGCGTCACTATCACCAGCACCAGGGCGCCGGCGATCTTGTTGCCGCCCAGGATCATGGTCAGGCCAACAATCGCGGACAGCAGCGCCAGCAACGGCAGGAGCATGTAGCCCAGCACGAACAGTGTTTCCGGTTTTTTCAACATCTCAGCCCTGCGTCCTAACCCATTTGGTAAACCTGTAGCGCGTCCCGTTCGCTGCCGTCAGCCACCCGTCCGGGGGGACAGCGGCGGCGGCCTCCCACGTCTCGTCGAGCTCGGGAGCATACGTGTCGCCGTCGGCCTCCACATCGATGGTGGTGACCACCGCAACGTTGGCGAGTTCGGTGGACTGGCGGAACACTTCGCCGCCGCCCAGGATCCAGACCGTCTCGCCGCCGTCGACGAACTGCGACTCCAGGAGCGCATCATCCAAGGAAGGAACCACGACGGCGCCCTCCGCCTCCGGTGATTCGCCCCAGTTTTTCTGCCGGGTGATCACAATGTTCGTGCGGCCAGGCAGCGGACGGTACTTGTCCGGGAAGGACAGCCACGTCTTGCGGCCCATGATCACCGGGTGCCCGGTAGTGAGTCGGGTGAAGTGCTTCATGTCTTCAGGCAGGTCCCACGGCATGTCGCCGTCCTTGCCGATCACGCCGCCGGAGGTTTGCGCCCACACCAAGCCGACGCCGGTGACGGTACCGGCCAGCTCCTCGGTGAAGGATTTCGGGTCTGCAGTGTTCTCGGTGCTCATACGGCGATCGGTGCCTTAATCGTGGGGTGGTGTTGGTAACCCACCACGTCGAAGTCGTCCAGCGTGTAGTCGAAGATCGACGCCGGCTTCCGGGTGATCTTCAGCTGCGGGTACTCATACGGCTCCCGGTCCAGCTGCTTGAGGACCTGGTCCATGTGGTTCTCGTAAATGTGGACGTCCCCACCGGTCCAGACGAATTCGCCTGGCTCGAGCCCAACCTGCTGCGCGATCATGCAGGTCAACAGGGCGTAGGAGGCAATGTTGAAGGGTACGCCCAGGAACATGTCGGCCGAGCGCTGGTACAGCTGGCAGGACAGTTTGCCGTCCGCCACGTAGAACTGGAAGAACGCGTGGCACGGGGGCAGGGCCATGTCCTTGAGCTCGGAGACGTTCCAGGCGGAGACGATGTGCCGGCGCGAATCCGGGTTGGACTTCAGGTTCTCCACCAGCTCGGCGATCTGGTCAATGTGGCCGCCGTCGGGGGTGGGCCAGCTGCGCCACTGGACGCCGTAAACGGGACCGAGTTCGCCTTCGGCGTCGGCCCATTCGTTCCAGATGGTCACACCCTGGTCCTGCATCCATTTCACGTTGGATTCGCCCCGCAGGAACCACAGGAGTTCAACCGCCACGGACTTGAAATGCACCCGCTTGGTGGTGATCAGCGGGAAGCTCTTCGCCAGGTCGAAGCGGATCTGGCGGCCGAAAACACTGGTGGTTCCGGTGCCCGTACGGTCGGATTTGTGCGTGCCATGGGCCAGGACATCGCGCAGAAGGTCTTCATAAGGCGTCGGGATGCTCACGGCTAAAGTCTACCGGGGCCCGGGCCTACTGCCGTGGAGGATCGTTCGTCGCCGCAACAGTGGACGCGGCGCGGACGCAGAGGACGGTGGTGTACACCATGATCGCCAGCATCGGGACCCAGATAACGGCGGGCCCGGTCAGGCCCAGCCAGCCCTGGAGGCTCAGCCAGCTGATCAGCAACGCCAGCGCCGGTGTTATTGCGGCCAGGACATGGCGGCCGGCTTTCGTCTTCGCTTTCGCGAGGGCCGGGTCCTGCCCGCCAGTCTGCACCGATGGGGACCGCGCGAACCGGTGCAGCAGCCACAGGACCGCTATGGTCCCGGTACCAATCAGCAGCGGCGAAAAGACGGCCAGCACCGACTTCGCGGCGAACTCATCGGCTTCTCCGGCGCCGTTCCAGTGCACGGGAACAGGATCCGGCATCCCGGAATAAAGGGCTATGCCGATTCCAGCCGTGGCCAATAACAGGAGGAGGGACGGGATGAACCACTCGCGTCGCCCTTGGTTGTGCGCACTTTCCTGCAACAGGTCAGCCCTTTCTCAACTTGCCGCGGACCAGGTCCAGCAGCAGTTCGTCGCTAATTCTTGCGTCGCGCCCGGCATTGATCAAAAGGTCGACGGCGGCGGTCACCGCTTCCGGAACGGAACCGCCTGCGCTGGCCGGCCTGCCCGGCGTCGGCTGCGCAACGACGGTGCCGTTCCGCCGTCGTGATTCAATCAGGCCAGCCGCCTCCAGTTCCTTGTACGCCCGCGCCACCGTTCCGGCGGCGATGCCCAGGTCCGCGGCCAGGCTGCGGACGGTGGGCAGCCGGCTTCCGGTTTGGAGTGTTCCGGTGGCTATCAGTGCGCTGATCTGTGAGCGGATCTGCTCGTAGGGCGGAATCGCTGAGCGCAGGTCCACGGAGATGCCGGCGTTCACTGCGCCCCTGCACGCACGGCCGTCGCCGCGGCGGCCGGAGTCCGGGCAAATCCCTTGACCGGAATGACGGCGATCACCACGCCGGCGGCGGCAAGCATCGCACCGGCCACCACTGCCGGCTGCCATGGGACGTCCCAGGTGGCGGGCTGCATGCCCAGGAGGGGCGGCCACGCCATGCTTTCCGTCATCAGCAGCACGCCGACCTGCGCTGTGCAGTAGGCGGCCAAAGTCCGCACCACCCGATGGACCGTGATCGCCCGCAGCGCGGCGTCCAAACCAGGGATATCAGTGGAGATGCTGCCACGGGTCCTGGCCGCAGCAACCGGCAGGACAGCGATGAGTCCGACGGCCACCGTTGCCGCCGCCGCGATCATCCAGGCGGAAGGACCAACGGCCGCGCTGCCCGGGCCAGAGACGCCGGCCTCGCCCAGCTTCCCCTCACCCGCGGCGGTGAGGACCGTGACCGCGGTGAGGAGCATAACGGCGACGATGGCCGTGGCGAGCAGGGCGGGGCTCACCACCTGCCGCGGCCAGGTCTTCGGCATTCCGGGGGACACATAGTTGCGTTGGAGCAGCAGCTCGCCGGCCGCGGGCACCAGGAGGACTGCCACTGCGATCAGGGCAACAAGCACCACCGGGTGCCCCGGAAATGCCGAACCGGGCATCAGAAAGCCCGGCACAAAGAGTCCCAGCGCCGCGACCGCCACCGGGGCGAGCCCCATGGCTGCGCCCAGGGAAACAGTCAGGCGCGTGGCGGGGTTCGCGCCCGCCGGTGATTCCGTGGTCGGCCCTGTGCGGCCGGCGGACCGGGCACTGGCAAGCTTCGGTGGCGCCCACGCCCACATCGCCAACAGAACCACCAGCCCCGCGATTCCGGCCGTATTGGTCCAGCCGGACGCGCTGCTGGCGGGGTCGGGCCGGGCCGCGAAGTTTCCAGCCACCGCGCCGAGCCCGGCCGCCATCGTGGCCACCGTCCTCAGCAGCCTGTTCATGGCAATCGTCCGCAGGACATCATTGCCGGCCGCGTCCAAGGCCTCCAGCTGCCGTCGGCGGCTGATGAGCTTCAGGACCAGGACGGTTCCGAGTGCAAGGACCAGCCACGCTGCGCCCAGACAGGCGGCAAGAACCCATCCCTGGATCCGGCCGTCCCCGCCGACAGTGCGGAAGCCGTCCGGGCCTTCCTGGATACTGCCATAAGGGACAGCGTCATAGGAGGGGAGGCCAGCCACATAACCAATCTGCAGCGCCGCACCCGCGAAGATTGCGGCCACTGTCCAGGCGAGACCACGGGGGAGGAAGTCACGGACGCGACGGACTTCCATGACGGCCGAACGGCGTGGCCCTTGGGGCCCGGGATAGCTCAGCTGCCCCACGGCATGGACCGCGAGGCAGCCGAGAACAGGCCACGCGAGCGCGCCCAGGATGCTCGTTGGAGTCATGAGGGCGGGCAGGCTGTTGCCGACCGGAAGAATACCGGCCTGTCCCGCAGCCTGCAGGGAGCTCGCCAGCCATCCGATTACGCCGATCCACAAGGCATGCTGGGACACGGTCAGGGCAGTGGTCCCGCCGCCCGGCGCCCTGATCACCCAGCGCAGCACCAGATACAGGCCGGCCGCCAGCAGGAAGGGCCACAGCAGCACCATGGGCGGCACATTGTTGACCGCAGTTCCGAAGCCATCGACGACCGGCATATCATCCCCTAGGATTTCCGCATCAATGTACTAAGTATTTGATACAAACTTCTGGGGGTCAACAGGCTGTGCGCCGGGCCGGGTCAGTCGTCGAAAGGCTTGAACTGTTCCACTGCCACGATGCGGTTCTTGTTGCCCAAGGCGATGTGGCACACCACGAGTTCCCCGGGGGAAAGGTACGGGTCCGAGTCCGGCAGGAGCGCCCGCAAGCGGCCTGGCATGTTCTTGCCCAGCTGGGCAAGGACTGTAGGGAGCGCCGGCCGGTGCGTGCAGACGGCCACGGGCTGCTGCTTGTCCAGGAGGGACTCAATGACGGCACCCGTTTTCTTGGGGGTGCGGGCGTGCCGGTGTTCCGTCAGCGCATCGATAAGTTTGACCTTGGCCCCCGACGCCTTCAAATAGGGCGCCACCGTGGACACGCAGCGCCGCCAGGGACTCGTGACCACACGCGGTGGCTGCCAGGCCTGCAGCAGTCTGCCGACGGCCTGCGCCTGCCGGATGCCGGTGGCCGCCAGGGGCCGCTCACCCTCCGCCTTGGTCCAGGACGAGCGGGGTTTGGCCTTTGCGTGACGAACCACAATGAGCGGCCACGTGTCCAGCTGGTCGTTTTTGTGGGCGGCCCGCAAATGGTCCAGAGGGACGACGTCGGACGGGTTGGTCAGCAGGCTGGCGGCGGTTTGGGGGGCGCACCAGACCACCCGGTCCACTTCCTTGCCGTCCGGAACGAGCTTGGCCCCGTTGACTTTGACCGCCCAGTAATGGACCACCTTGAGACCGGAGGCCACGTGGTAATGGATGGGCGGCAAGGGAATGCCCAGGGGCGCTGAGAGTCCGATCTCCTCGCGCACCTCACGTGCGGCGCACTCGGGGATCGTCTCGCCGGCGTCGATTTTGCCTTTGGGCCACGACCAGTCGTCGTACTGGGGCCGGTGGATCAGGAGGACCTCAAGGCCGTTCGAGTTGACCCGCCAGGGAATGGCCCCGGCAGCAACCACCGCGACCGCTTCGCCGGGATGGTCTGTCTGGTCTGCTACGAGGATGTCGCTCGACAACGCCGGCCCTATCGCCGGCTCAGGCTGCGCTGGCGGTCACGTGATGCCAACAGCCACGACTGGATGTCATCAAGGGGCGTGCCGTCGTCGGAAATGTGGTGACGGTTCCACAGGCCCTCGTTGTCCAGGTGCCAGCTTGCCGTCTCCGGGTCCATGTACCGGCGCAGCAGGTCAAGGACATACGTGATGTCGTCCGGGTTGGTCAGCTGGACCAGGGCCTCGACCCTGCGGTCCAGGTTGCGGTGCATCATATCGGCCGAGCCGATGTAGACCACGGGGTCAGCGCCGTTGGCGAAGGCGAATACCCGGGAGTGCTCGAGGAAGCGGCCCAGCACGGAACGAACCGTAATGTTCTCGCTGAGGCCGGGGACCCCCGGACGCAGCGAGCAGATGCCGCGCACAATGACGTCCACCTTCACACCTGCCTGGGAGGCGCGGTAGAGGGAATCAATGATGGCCTCATCCACCATCGAGTTGACCTTGATCTGCACCCTTGCGGCCAGCCCGGCACGGGCGTTGCGGATTTCGGTCTCGATCCGGTCAATCAGCCCGGAGCGGACAGAGCGGGGAGCCACAAGCAGGCGCTTGAACGTGGATTTGGGCGCGTAGCCGGAAAGCTGGTTGAACAGCTTGGACAGATCCTCGCCCACCTGCTCGTTGGCGGTCAGCAGGCCAAGATCCTCGTAGTAGCGGGCGGTGCGGGGGTGATAGTTGCCGGTACCGATGTGGCAGTAGCGGCGTAGCCCGTCCACTTCCTGCCGGACCACGAGCGACAACTTGCAGTGCGTTTTCAATCCCACAATGCCGTACACCACGTGGACGCCGGCCTGCTCCAGCTTGCGGGCCCACGAAATGTTGGCCTGCTCATCGAAGCGGGCCTTGATCTCCACCAGCGCCAGCACCTGCTTGCCTGACTCGGCCGCGTCGATGAGGGCGTCAACAATGGGGGAGTCTCCCGAAGTCCGGTACAGGGTCTGCTTGATCGCCTGGACCTTGGGGTCTGCTGCGGCCTGTTCCAGGAAGGCCTGCACGGAGGTGGAGAAGGAGTCATAGGGGTGGTGTAGCAGGATGTCGCGGCGGCGCATGGCCGAAAAGACGTTGGCGGCCTTGGATGTCTCGGACTCGTTGAGGAACCGGGACGTGTGGGGCATGTGCTTCGGATAATGGAGGTCTGCACGGTCGATGCCGGCAATGACGGACAGCCCGCGGAGGTCAAGCGGCGCAGGAAGCGAATAGACCTCGGACTCTTCCACTCCGAGTTCGCGGATCAGCAGAGCGCGGATGTTCGGGTTGATGTCGTTGCTGACCTCGAGGCGGACGGGCGGCCCGAAACGGCGGCGCAGCAGTTCCTTTTCGAGCGCCTGCAGCAGATTTTCGGCGT
Organism: Arthrobacter sp. BF1; assembly: GCF_056680215.1. Taxonomy (NCBI): domain Bacteria; kingdom Bacillati; phylum Actinomycetota; class Actinomycetes; order Micrococcales; family Micrococcaceae; genus Arthrobacter; species Arthrobacter sp. BF1. The sequence continues at coordinate 3,092,079 of NZ_CM155271.1, read as the reverse complement.
CGTCCTCTTCGACTTCCAGATCCTCATTGCGGGTAACGCGGAAGATATGGTGCTCGAGGACTTCCATGCCGGCGAAAAGCTTGTCCAGGTGGACGGCGATGACCTCTTCGAGCGCGATGAAGCGCGCCACGCGCCCTGCAATGGCACCGGCGCGGGGACCGTCGATGGAAATCAGGCGGGGAAGCTGGTCCGGAACCTTGAGGCGGGCGAAGAGTTCCTTGTCGCTGACGGGGTTGCGCACCACCACGGCGAGGTTCAGCGACAGTCCCGAGATGTAGGGGAAGGGATGCGCCGGGTCGACGGCAAGCGGTGTCAGGATGGGGAACACCTTTTCGGCGAACATCGCGCTGAGGTGCTGCTTGGCGGCGTCGTCCAGTTCGTCCCAGTGCATCAGGTGGATGTGCTCGTAGGCCAGTGCTGGCCGGATTTGTTCGGCGTAAACCTGGGCATGGCGCTGCTGGAGGCGGTGGGCCTCGTCGCCGATCTTTTCGAGGACCTCCACCGGGCTGAGGCCGGCGGGGGAGGGCACCGCGAGGCCGGTGGCGATACGCCGCTTGAGGCCGGCCACCCGGACCATGAAGAATTCGTCCAGGTTGGACGCGAAGATGGAGAGGAAGGCGACCCGCTCCAACAGGTGGAGGTTCGGGTCCTCGGCCAACTCCAGGACCCGGGAGTTGAAGGCAAGCCAGCTCAGCTCGCGGTCCAGGAAACGGTCGGGCCGGATGTCGCCTTCCGGGACGAGGTTGGGCGCAAACTCAGGAATGTCGATCCGGTCCTGCGTGGCGCGCGAGGCCGGTACTTCCGATGAGCCGAAGCGGGCCCGCGCGGGTGCTGAAGCGCCCTTGGACGTGGCTGTTCCCGCGGATTCCGGTTTCATGGTGTCTCCTCTTACCTGGCGCTTGATGCTGGCCCACGGCCGGCGCGGTTCTCTACCAACCTTACAATCAAACGGGGTCCGCGGACCCTGTAGTTAGTGGCCGGCGGGGGCCTTTCGTCCGGCGAGTGGGATAACTCACCCGAGGGGAACCTAAGCGCTGGTCACAGGCCCGTACTGGACGTCCATGTCCCAGCGCGTGAAACCCAGGCCGCGGTAAAGGGCGACGGCGGGTGCGTTGTCCGCGTCCGTGTACAGCATGACGGCGTGCAGCCCCAAGCCCTGCAGGTACCTGATCCCGGCAACCGTGAGCGCTTTGCCCAGACCCATGCCCTGCGCGGCCGGGGTGACTCCCACCGCGTACACTTCACCGATCGCCGGGTGTGCGCCGTGCCGTGGGTGGACCTTGGTCCAGTGGAAACCCAGCAGTTGGCCCTCAGCGCCCACGGCCAGCAGGAAGCCGGCGGGATCAAACCAGTCCTCGGCCATCCGGGCATCCAGGTCCGCACGGGTCAGCGAACCCTGTTCCGGGTGATGGGCGAAGGCAGCGCGGTTCGCTGCGAGCCAGCCGTCCTCATCCCGGCCCGGAACGAAGGCGCGGAGCGTAACGCCGGTCGGAAGGCCGGCGTCGGGCAGTTCAGCGGTGGCAGTGGTCAGCCTCATCTTCCAGAGTTCCCGCACCGGGCCATAGCCATAACGGGCGGCAAGGTCCGCTGCCGCCTCGTGGTTGCCGTGCGACCACGCCTTCAGGCCGTCCAGGCCCCGCTCGGATTTCAACACACCTACCAGGCGGTCGGCCACGCCCTGGTTGCGGTAGCTGGGGTGGACTGCAATCTCCAGCACGCCGTTGCCGTCGGCTTCCTCTACCACCACCGCGAACCCGGCCAAATCCTGGCCGGAGGAAGGGTCAGAGTCCTCGTCCGGGGCGTAAAGGGCAAGAGACAGGAGCGAGTGCTCGGCGGAATCCCCGGCGCGCAGTGTCACCACTGTCTGCTCGGAAAGCGAAGGGTTGCCGTCGGACTCCTCGGCGGCGGCCAGGAGCCCCAGGCAATCCTTCAGCAATTGCTCGTCCAAACCGCCGTGGACAACGAGGACGGGCCATTTTTCCGGGTGTGCAGGACTCATGAAGCTAGGCTATACGTCCGGACCGCAACGTGCCCCGATTTGATGGCGCCCCGGCGGTTACGTATAGTCGATACCTCACCCGGCAGGAGACTGGCGGGAGCGAGGGGGATCCACCAGTGGGGTGGCCTCGATACGTTCGACCCGTATGTCCTCCACGAACAGGCACAAAACAGCAGCCCCGGACCACGTCAAGTGGTCCGGGGCTGTTGCGTTTATTCTGGAAGCCGGCTCTCAGGCTTCCGTCAGCTCGTCCTCCTGCTGCCGCACCAGGGTAAGGCGGTAGCCGACGTTGCGGACGGTGCTGATCAGGTTTTCGTGGTCCGCGCCGAGTTTGGCCCGGAGGCGGCGGACATGGACATCAACGGTCCGGGTGCCGCCGTAGTAGTCATACCCCCACACCTCGGTAAGCAGCTGCTGGCGGGTGAACACGCGGCCGGGGTGCTGGGCCAGGTACTTGAGGAGTTCGAACTCCTTGAAAGTCAGGTTCAGCGGGGCGCCGTTGACGCGGGCCGTGTAGCTGGCTTCGTCGATGACCACCCCGGCTGCCCGAATCTCCGTGGGAGCGTCGTCCTTTTCGGGTACAGCCCTCGCCACCGAGAGCCTGATCCGCGCTTCCACTTCGGCCGGACCGGCGGAGTCGAGCACAATATCGTCCACAGCCCAGGCCGAAGAAACGGCAGCCATGCCGCCTTCGGTCAGGATCAGGACAAGCGGGGCGCTCAGGCCGGTGGCCTTCAGTAACTGGGTCAGTGAACGGGCGCCCACCAGGTCCTTGCGGGCATCCAGAAGCACGATGTCGCAGGGATCAGTCTCCAGCAGGGCGGTGGGCTCGGCGGCGAGGATGTGCACGCGATGATTCAGTAATTCGAGGGCAGGCAGAATGTCCACCGATGACCCGGTGCTGTTCGTCAAGAGCAGGATGTGCGACATTGTTCCTCCAAGGGGCGTCCGCGCATCTTCGGGCGACTGAACCGGTTTCTCACCGGCTGGAACCAGCTCTCTGCCCTGATCTGGGCCGGCCAAAGATCTGTCCGGCCGGCAACCGTTGCAGGAAGCGTAGCTGAACTTTGAGTATACCGAACGGCGTTCCCGCGAACAGGGATTCCGCCTCCACGGACCTTCGTTTTGCGACATATCCGAGTCATATAAGGCAGGATTGAGCCGTGGGGCAGAATGCCCTCCCGCGGAGGGCAAGGCCGCCGGGTTATAGCCAGAATGGGAATGCATCGAATTGAGTGCAGTGTCGAAGCGGCGGACCGGAAGGGCTGGGATCAGCGTGAGCGGGGAAGAGCAGGCCCCGGCGCGGTCGCTGGGCTCCTGGGTCATTGGCCTGATAGGCGTGGCGGGGCTCGTAGCCATCATTGTTGGCGTGTACGTCTCGCCGGAGTCACTCGTCGGCGTCGCCAGTGCCATTGCTGTGGCGGTGGGCATCGGCTGGCCCCATTTCCTCCGCATTCCGGCGAAGAAGACGCTCGCCACTGTCATTGCCTTGCCTGGCGTGGGTTCTGCAATCGCCGCCGGCCTGGTGCCGGCACCGGGTTTCCTGGACTGGACACCCGCCTTCATGGCGCTGGGGATGATGGCCGTTTTTGTGGTGCAGCTCATTCGCGGCACCGGCCAGGCCCAGCGGCTGGAATCCACGCTGGGTTGCTGCGCCGGGGTGCTCCTCTCCTGTCTGGGCGCCGGATGGATAGCCGGTGCCCGGTTTAACGGGGTCCGGGAAATGATGCTGGTGGCAGCCGTCAGTGCTGCCGTGGCTCTGTGCGCCGGGCTGATCCGCTGGCCGGACAGGGTGGTTGCTCCGCTGGGCATCGTCCTGGCGGGTCTCGCGGGACCGCTCGCAGGGCTGGTCTTCTCCGACCTTGCTGTGTTGCCCGCGGCGATCTTCGGCGTGGTGGTGGGCGCGGTCCTGGTCAGCTTTCGCCGGCTTGTCACACTCCGCGGGGCTCCGCTGAATCTCGCCGCGGCCCTTAGCATGGGTCTGGCACCTGTGTCCGCTGTGGGTTCCCTTGCTTACTTCATAGACAAACTACTCATCTACTAACGGTTAGGATGGCATCATGTCCGTACTTGCATTTGAAATCTTCTTCCTTGTCCTGCTCGGCGTCGCCAGCCTTTCCATGGCCTGGTTTGCCGGCTTTGTGGTTTACCGCCTGTTCAAAGGCCAGAAGTAACCCGTCCCGCAGCTAGCGATTTCCTGAGGTAATTGTTGTGCCGATAGAGATTCCTACAGACCTGACACCGGAACTTGTACCGCTTTCCTGGCTCATTGGTGAGTGGGAGGGCAGCGGCCGGCTCGGCACCGGGGATGAGGATTCGGAACATTTCGTCCAGCACGTTTCCTTCACACACAATGGCCTGCCGTACCTGCAGTACCGTGCGGAGAGCTGGTTGACGGACGACGACGGAACGCGCCTTCGGCCGCTTACGGTTGAGACCGGTTTCTGGGCGCTTGAGCGCAAACAGCTGGATGCCGACGGCGGTCCGGGCCTGATTCCGGCCGACATTGTGCCGGCGCTCAAGAGCGCAGACGAGGTCGAAGCCCTGCGCAACAAGGACGGCGGCTTCGACATCTCCGTGTCCATCTCGCACCCCGGCGGCATCTCCGAGCTTTATTACGGGCAGATCAAGGGCCCCCAGATCCAGCTCACCACCGATATGGTGATGCGCGGAAGCCATTCGAAGGATTACAGCGCAGCCACGCGCATCTTCGGCCTGGTGGACGGGAACCTGCTCTGGCGCTGGGACGTCGCCACAGGCGGGAGCGCAGCCGGGGCGGCGGACGCGGCAGCAAAGCCCGGCAGCGGCCTTGAAGCGCACGCCTCCGCGTTCCTGAAGAAAGTCTCCTGACCCTGCTCCTGTTTCGCTGACCATCAGTAGACTTGGCTTCCACAGCCCAGTCCGCACGGGTCAGCCCGTGCCAGTGAACCAGGGGAGCATCATGGCGGCACCGCAGAACACCACCGGCTACAGCGACCTGAAGGCACTGTATTTCAACGGGACGCTGAAGAGGTCCCCGGAGACCAGCAACACGGAGGGCCTCATTGAGGTCAGCCGCCTGATCATGGAAAAGCAGGGCGTCAGCACGCGGGTGATCAGGACAGTGGATCATGACATCGCCAGCGGCGTGTATCCGGACATGACCGAGCACGGCTGGACAACCGATGAGTGGCCGGCACTGTATCCGGCTGTTGAAGAAGCGGACATCGTGGTGGTGGCCGGTCCCATCTGGCTTGGCGACAACTCGTCACAGACCAAGAAGCTTATTGAGCGGCTCTATGCCCACTCCGGTCAACTCAACAGCAAAGGCCAGTGGGCGTTCTACCCCAAGGTGGGCGGCTGCCTTATCACCGGCAACGAAGACGGCATCAAGCACTGCTCCATGAACGTCCTCTACAGCTTGCAGCACATCGGCTTCAGCATCCCGCCCCAGGCGGACGCCGGCTGGATCGGACCCGTGGGTCCCGGACCGAGCTACCTGGACGAGGGCTCCGGCGGCCCCGAGTCCGACTTCACGAACCGCAACACCACCTTCATGACTTGGAACCTGCTGCACCTTGCCCGGACGCTCAAGGACGCCGGCGGGATTCCCGCGTACGGCAACCTTCCCGAAGAATGGAAAGCCGGCACGCGCTTCGATTTCGAAAACCCTGAATACCGCTAACCCGGTTGGAATACCCACTGACCCAAGGACGTTGCCGCCAGTATGACTACCCCTAGCCCACTCCTGTCGCGCCCTGGCGCCGTCGAGGCAGCCGGCGCTGACGCCGGCGTCGCAGCCCACTACGGTGAGCCGCTGCGCGAGCAGCGCGCGCTCGCAGCCGGAACCGCCGTCGTCGACCTTTCCCACCGCGGCGTGGTGACCGTCAGCGGTCCGGACCGGCTGACGTGGCTGAACACTTTGTCCTCCCAGCAGGTCACCGGCCTGCAGCCGCGGGAATCCAGCGAGCTGCTCCTGCTGAGCGTCCAGGGCCGGATCGAGTTTGACGCCCGGGTAGTGGACGACGGCGGGACCACCTGGCTGATCGTCGAGGCCGCCGAGGCTGCCCCGCTGGCTGAGTGGCTGAACAAGATGAAGTTCATGCTCCGGGTGGAAATCAACGACGTCTCCGGTGACTGGGCAGTGCTCGGGTCCACCAAGGACATAGCGGACTGGTCCGGGCTGCTCGCCTGGCGTGATCCGTGGCCGCACGTGGGGGCCGGGGGTTACTCGTATTCCGTGGTTCCCGAGGACCGACACCCCGGCCTTGAACGGCCGTGGATCGAGTACATGGTGCCCGCCGCCGAACTGGAACAGACGGTGGGGGACCGCCCGCTGGCCGGGATGATGGCCGCCGAAGCCCTCCGCATCGCCGCCTGGCGCCCCCGCCTGGGCGCGGAAACCGACGACAAAACAATTCCGCACGAGCTGGACCTCCTCCGCACCGCCGTGCACCTGGCGAAGGGCTGCTACAAGGGCCAGGAGACCATCGCGCGGGTGCACAACCTCGGCCACCCGCCACGGCGGCTGGTCTTCCTGCAGCTCGACGGGTCCCAGCACACCATGCCTGCTCCGGGCAGCCAGGTCCTGCTCGGCGAGCGGAAAGTAGGCACAGTGACGTCGGTGGCGCAGCACTACGAAATGGGTCCGGTGGCCCTGGCTGTCATCAAGCGTTCCGTGGCGCCGGATGAAATACTGACAGTGCTGGACGGCGAGGAACCTTATACCGCCGCCCAGGAAGTGATTGTTGCCCCCGACGCTGGCCAGGTAGTCGGGCGCCAGACAGGATTCCTCAGGGGGACCCGCTGATGACCGAAGACTCCGCACCGGGAACAACGACGCCCAGCTCAACTACGCCCAGCGCCCAAGCGCCCGGCTCCCAAGCGCCTGACGAGGAAACCCTCGCATTGGCAGAGAAACTTTTCCAGGCCGCCCGGGATGGAGATACCGGGCTGCTGCGGGCGTACCTGGACGCCGGCGCCCCGGCTTCGATGACCAACGCCGCCGGGGACTCGCTCCTCATGCTGGCCGCCTACCATGGCCACGCCGAAACGGTGCAGTTGTTCCTCGAGAACGGGGCTGAGGCGGACAAAGCAAACGACCGCGGCCAGACGCCGCTGGCCGGCGCTGCCTTCAAGGGGTACACAGACGTTGCCAAAATCCTGTTGGAGGCCGGAGCTGATCCGGACGCCGGCACACCCTCAGCGCGCGCGGCAGCGCAGATGTTCGCCCGCACCGAAATCCTCGACCTTCTGGAAAGCTGACCTTTGGAAAATGTAGCAAGGCCGTGGCCCGCCCTCTGGTCCCTCGTGATCGGGTTCTTCATGATCCTGATCGACACCACCATCGTCTCCGTGGCCAATCCCCGGATCATGGAAGGCCTGAATGCGGACATCAATTCCGTCATCTGGGTGACCAGCGCGTACCTGCTGGCGTACGCCGTGCCGTTGCTCATCACGGGCAGGCTGGGCGACCGTTTCGGGCCGAAGAACCTTTACCTTTCAGGACTGGTGGTCTTCACCCTTGCTTCGCTGTGGTGCGGCCTGTCGGGTGACATCAGCACCCTCATCATGGCCCGGGTTCTGCAGGGCCTCGGTGCGGCCGTGATGACGCCGCAAACCATGGCAGTCATTACCCGGATCTTTCCGCCGGACCGGCGCGGCGCAGCCATGGGCATCTGGGGCGCCACGGCGGGTGTGGCCACTTTGGTGGGGCCCATCCTGGGCGGCGTCCTGGTGGACGGCCTGGGCTGGGAGTGGATCTTCTTCATCAACATACCGGTGGGTGTCGTCGGGTTCATCCTGGCGTGGCGGTTCGTGCCGTCCCTCAGCACCCACCCGCACAAATTCGACATCCCGGGCGTGCTGCTCAGCGCCGTCGGACTCTTTCTGCTGGTTTTCGGAATCCAGGAAGGGGAGACCTACAACTGGGGGACCATCACCGGCCCCATCACTGTCTGGGGCCTGATCATCAGCGGCATTGCCGTGTTGGTGGTCTTCGTGCTTTGGCAGCGGTTCAACAAAGGCGAACCCCTCCTGCCGCTGGGCCTTTTCCGTGACCGCAACTTCTCCCTGGCCAACATCGGCATCACCACGGTGGGGTTCGCCATCACGTCCTTCACCCTCCCGTTGATCTTCTACTATCAGGTGGTCCGGGGCCTGACTCCCACCCAGTCCGCACTGATGATGGTTCCCATGGCTGTGATTTCCGGCGGTCTCGCACCCGTTGTGGGCAAGATCATCGACCGCGTCAATCCGAAGTACATCACCGCTACGGGCCTGGTCCTGATGTCTGTGGCCCTCTTCTGGAACTCGTCACTCATGCATCCGGACACCCCCATCCTGATGTTCCTGCTGCCAAGCGCGGTACTAGGCTTCGCCAACGCCGGCATCTGGGCTCCTCTGAGCACAACAGCAACCCGCAACCTCCCGCCACGGCAGGCGGGCGCCGGCTCCGGGGTCTACAACACCACCCGGCAGATCGGTGCGGTCCTCGGCAGCGCCGCGATTGCCGTGCTGATTCAGGCGCGGCTCGCAGCCGAGCTTCCGCCTGCGCCCGGTGGCGCTGGCGGCGCAAGCCCCATGTCGTTCGGTGGAACCTTGCCTGAGGCTTTGCATGAAGGATTCTCGACGGCGATGGGCCAGTCAATCGTGCTTCCCGCGGCAGTGATCCTGCTGGGCGCGGCCGTGGCACTGTTCTTCGCCAAGCCCCAGGCCGTGAACGGCTGGAGCGGGCAGCCTGTGGCCCCCAAGGCAGAGGCGACGGCGGACGGCGGCCCCCGGGCGGACTAGCCCGGCCCGCGGTCCGGCCGCGGTCTGCGGAGTCAGCCGGAGCTTCAGCCCAGCTGCACGCTGGTCTGGATACCGCCCGCGGTGAGGCCCAACTGCCGCGCCAAGGCAACCGCGCCGGTGTTGCTGACTTCCGCCCGCCACTGGATTGTCAGGCCCGCAGCGAGTGCTTCGTGGGCCGCGATCGACGCTGCCAGGGAACCCAGTCCCAGGCGCCGCCACTCGGGGTCCACCAGGACTCCGAGCTGGCCCAACAGACCCTCCCATGCTGCGTATGCTCCGCACGCCACCGGCACCTGCCGGCCGTCCACCTCATGCACGATGGTGTACCGGTTTTCAAGCTGGGACAGGGCCACCTCGTTGACGTCGTCCGGCGGGCAAAGCCCCTCCAGCTCAATCGCCTCGGGGTTGCCGTGGGACACGGTCAGCTCCTCGGACGGCTGGCGGAGCGGCAGGTCATCGGCGAAGAACAGGGCGGCAGCGCCCAGGCCGTGTCCGCCGTGTGACCGCGTCAGGGTCAGGAGGGTCACATGATGGGCCATCTCGTCATCCGGGATGCCGGCCGCGGCGTCGATCAGCCACTGCGGACCCACCAGGGCGGAGCTGCCGAAAAGCCTGACGAACTCCACTGTCTTGGCCGTTTCGTCGGCCCTGACCACCCGCTCGCCGGAAGTCAGGGACGAACCGAAAGCGTCGTCGTCGAGCCCCAGGTGCCGGGCCCACGCGAGCTGGATGATGGCGGCGGAACCGGGGTCGAGAGTCATATCCCCAGCCTAGGGGGAGCGCGCGGCTCAGCCGAACAGAACGGCCGCTTCGTCGTAGCGGTTCTGCGGAACCGTCTTGAGCTGGCCCAGGGCCTTCTCGAAGCCGACGTGCTCGATGTCGGTGCCCTTGAGCGCCACCATGGTGCCCCAGTAACCCTCCACCACCGAGTCGATGGCGGCCATGCCCAGGCGGGTGGCCAGGACGCGGTCGAAGGCTGAGGGTACACCGCCGCGCTGGATGTGGCCCAGGATGGTGGCGCGGGTTTCGATGCCGGTCCGCGCCTCGATCTCGGGCGCCAACTGGTCCGCGATGCCGCCCAGGCGGGGACGTCCGAAGGTGTCCAGGCCGCGCTCGGAGTGCGGGGTTTCCATGTGGTCCGGAACGAAGCCCTCGGCCACCACCACCAGCGGCGCGCGGCCGCGGTCATGGGCTTCCTGGACCCACTCGGTGATCTGTTCGATACTGACCTTCTGCTCCGGGATCAGGATGGCGTGGGCGCCGGCTGCCATGCCTGCGTGCAGGGCGATCCAGCCCACGTGGCGGCCCATGACCTCGGCGATCATGCACCGGTGGTGGGACTCGCCGGTGGTGCGGAGGCGGTCGATGGCCTCGGTGGCAATCTGGACTGCCGTGTCAAAGCCGAAAGTGTAGTCCGTGGCGTCGAGATCGTTGTCCACGGTCTTGGGAACGCCCACGATCTTGAGGCCGGCGTCCGTGAGGCGCTTCGCTGCTGCCAAGGTCCCTTCGCCGCCGATCGCGATGATGGCGTCAATGCCGAGGCGGTCCAAGTGGGCCTTGATGACCTCCGGCCCGCCGCCGTTCTCGAAGGGGTTGGTGCGGGAGGTGCCCAGGATGGTGCCGCCTTGCTTGGCGATACCCCGGACCAAAGTGCGGGGGATGTCGATGATGTCGCCTTCAACCACACCGCGCCAGCCGTCCAGGAAGCCTACGAATTCGTGGCCGTGGATGGCGATGCCTTTGAGGACCGCTCCGCGGATCACGGCGTTCAGTCCCGGGCAGTCCCCACCGCTGGTGAGAATTCCAATTTTCATTTCTCTGCTCAAATCCTGATGTGAAGGGGGTTAGGGGCAGAGCGCCACGCTGAGCTCACCTAGATTGTAGTCGGCCGTGTGCGTTGCGACACAAACCGGTGACAACGGGCACCTTTCACCGCTACTGCAAAAGGCCCCCGGTCCGGAGGGTACTCCGGACCGGGGGCCTGTGTCGCTGGGTCCTGCCTGCCTGGTGCCCGGATCAGCTGATGGAGCGGCGGTCCAGGAAGGTCTGCAGGGGGATGGAGTTGCGCTGGTCCGGTAGGACCAGCCACGCCGCGAGGTAGATCACAACGGCGGGGCCTGGGAGGAGGCAGAAGACCAGGAAAGCGATCCGCACAAAGGCCACATCCACATTGAGCTTGGCTGCGATGCCGCCGCACACGCCTCCCAGCCAGCGTTCGGGACCGCGTTTCAGGCCGAAGCCCCTGACGATGCTGAAGAACTTTTCCATGGTTCAAGACTTCCCTGTTGTGGGTTCGTTGTCACGTTTCCGGGCCGAGAGCAGGCCGCCGATGACGAGTGCCGCACCTGCCCCGATCATGAGCCCGATCAGCACATAAGTGCCGTTCAGCGTCACGACGCCCAGCTGGGCGACGATGATGAGTGCGGCCAGTGCCAGGACGATGAGGCTCCAGACTATGGTGCCGACGCGGGCGGATGGCTGCTGCGGTGCGTCGGCTCCGGACGGCGTTGCCGGCGTCGTGCTTTCCGACTCGTGTGAATCCGGTGCCGGATCAAAGCTGCTCATGTCAGTTTCCTTCCTGAATGGTGACGTTGCTGAAGGTGCCGTCAATGTTCACGATCAGGCTGGCTCCGCGTTTGTCGGTGTTGTACTTGCTTTCGCGGGTGGTGATGCCGCTGCGGTTGTCGGCGCCTTCGTGAATGTTGCCCATGGTCATATCGGCCCTGACCGTCACGGGGACGTCCGCCGGGATCACGACCGTGACGTTGCTGGCTGTGACGTCAAGGGGAACCACGACGTCGGACGTCAGCGGGGCGGTGACGTTCAGGTCGGTGAGGTCAAGAGTGCCGCGACCTGCGGTGACGTTGTAGCCGTCCCGGGCCTGTTCAATATTTACCGGCGTCCAGTTGACATCAGTGAAGCGGACCCTGTCGCTGTTGCCCACCACGTTGTAGATACCGCCCGTGATCAGGGCTACTACGGCGAAGAGGCTGAGGATGCCCGCCGTCTTTCCGCGGAGGCCTGCAATGAGGATGCCCAGGCCAACCACGGCTGCGCCGCTGGCCCATACGACGGCGTTGGCGGACTGGCCGAGATCGATCACGTTGAAGGCGTCGAGGGCCTTCAGTCCGCCGCCCACCAGGAGCGCTACGCCGGCGGTGACGGCCACGGCGGGGGCGCCGGGTCCGGAGGGGCGGGCATGTGGTGCCTGGGCGGGGCCCTTTGCCTGGTAGCCGCCGCCGTAGTTACCGCCGCCCGAGCTGCCGCCGTCGTAATTGCTCCCGCCGTAGCCCCCGCTGCCGTAACTCCCGCCACCGTAGCTGCCGGCGCCATAGTTGTCGCCGCCCGGGAACGCACCGCCGGAGCGCGGGGTGGAGCCTGCGGACGGCGTCGGGGTGTAAGGAGGATTTGCGGCGGAGCCGGTATCCGTCCCGGCATAGGGCGACGTGTACGGGGCCGTTGGGTACTGCGTGGCATATGGGGCGGCGAAGGTGGCGTTGCCGCCGGACCCGGCGGGCCGGGGTGTGGCGTTCATGGGAGCTCCGTTCCGGGCCCTGTTCCGTTGGGTGAGGTAGTAGATGAGGTAGATGGCGCCGCCCACCCAGAAGACGGTCCAGAGGAATCCGCCGAAACCGTTGTGGCTCCAGCCCCAGAATCCGCCGCCGAGGCCGGTGAGTCCGAGGACTGTGGTGATCAGCGCGCCGGTCATGCCGCTTGACCACCGGCCGGCGCCGGCTTCCTGGACGTGGATGCGTCCGTCGGGCTCGGGCAGCAGGGCCCAGGCCAAGCCGTAGAGCAGGACGCCAATTCCGGCGAACAGGGTCAGGACGATGAAGATGCCCCGGACGATCAGGGGATCGATGCCCATCCGGTGCGCAATGCCGCTGGAGACGCCGCCGATCCACCGGTCGCGTCCACGGTAAATGCCGTGGCTCCGGATCCAGGGAAAGAAGTCAGTTGGCTGGCCGGGCGCCTGCGGGCCGGCGTGCTGGCCTGCGGCCGGGGGCGGCGGCAGGAGAGGCTCAGTGGGCTGGTCCTGGCCGGCCGGTGGAACCGGTTCGGAGGGCTGGCCGTCGTCTGGGGTAGGGGTCTGCGAGTTCATACTTCGATCCTGCCGTCAGCGGCGGCCGGGCTCTACTGGGGAACACCCTGACTCGTCCCTGAGTCACCCCCGGTTCCAGCCGCAACCGGGCCCGGGAAACCCTGATCCGTGCTTGGATTGACTCATGACCACCGCACTTACCCGCCCCCCGCTGGTCCGCAGCACCGACCGCGTCATCGCGGGCGTGTGCGCCGGCCTGGCGGCCCATCTGGGCTGGCCGGTGCGAAGCGTCAGGATCGGCATGGCGCTCGCAACACTCGCCGGTGGTGCGGGGCTGGCTTTCTACGCGTGGCTGTGGATTATGGTCCCCACCGCAGACGAAAGCGCCCGGCGCAACGCCCGGCGTCCGGCGTCGCCCATTGCCCCGGCCGTGAGCCTCACGGCCGCGCCCGCAACGGCATCGCACTATGCCGGCCATGCGCCGTCGGCTCCGCTGTGGGGAATGTCCGACGCCGGTGCTTCCGCGGCGGGGGTGCGCGCCAGTGCGGGCGCTGCCGGCGCTGTTCCGCCCGCTGCCGCCCCGACCCTGGCTGTCCCGACCCTGGCTTTCCCGCCCGGCGCCAGCGACGGCGCTGCCCCCAATGCGCCGTGGTTCAGCAGCCGCGGTGTGCGGTACGGCAAGGAGATCCTGCTGGGAGCCGGGCTGCTGTTGGTGGCGGGGATCATGATCGCCCAGCTCTTGGGCGTGGACGTGCCGCTGGGGACCCTCATTCCCGCTGCCGCCGTGCTCGGCGGTGCAGCCATCGCCTGGATGCAGCTCGACGAAAACCGCCGCGCCGGGGTGGTGGACAAAACCAAGGCAGACCAGGCCGGTGGCTGGGGGCGTCTCGCTGCCGGGCTGGCGCTGGTAGTAGCAGGAGTGCTGGTGATGGTGTCCGGTTCCGGCTCCTGGGAACAGACCTGGCTGGCGCTGCTGGCATCGGTTGCGGTCCTGGGCGGCGTGGTGCTGGTGCTGCTGCCGTGGGCGTTGAAATTCTGGCGGGATTTGGAAGCGGAACGCTCCGGCAGGATCCGCGAAACCGAGCGGGCCGAGATCGCGGCCCACTTGCACGATTCCGTGCTGCAGACGCTGGCCCTGATCCAGCGGCGGGCCGGGAGTGAACACGATGTGGTGCGCCTGGCCAGGGCGCAGGAGCGTGAACTGCGGGGCTGGCTGTTCCAGGACCCGGGCAAGGAAGCCGGCCAACTTTCGGACCGGATCAAGGCCACCGCCGCCGAGGTGGAGGACGTCCTGGGCAACGCCGTGGAGGTGGTCAGTGTGGGGGACACGGTCATGACCGAAGCCCATGAGGCCTTGGTCCAGGCCAGCCGGGAGGCGATGCTGAACGCCTCCCGGCACGGCGGCGGAACCGTCTCCGTGTACTTGGAGGTCTCGGATGGCCGTGCCGAGGTCTTCGTCAAGGACCGGGGCCCCGGCTTCGACTTGAACGAAGTTCCCGAGGACCGGCTGGGCGTACGGGAATCCATCATCGGACGTATGAAGCGCCACGGGGGGACAGCCGCCATCACCAGTACCCCTGACGGCACCGAGGTGCGCTTGGGCATGCCGGCGCGCCTTCCGGATAACGCAGAAGGAAGATTATGAACAACGCACAGGGCGCCGCACCCGGCCGCCCGGCACAGTCCGTCCGGGTAGTAATCGTGGACGACCACGCTATTTTCCGGTCCGGCCTCAAAGCCGACCTCGACGCCAGCATCCAAGTGGTGGGTGAGGCGGCCACCGTGGAGCAGGCCATTGCGGTGATCGCCCAGGAACGGCCTGAAGTGGTGCTGTTGGACGTGCACCTGCCGGGCGGCCTGGGCGGCGGCGGACGCGAAGTCATCGCAGGCTCCGCAACGCTCCTGGGGACCACCAAGTTCCTGGCCCTCAGTGTCTCGGACGCGGCCGAGGACGTGGTGGCGGTCATCCGGGCCGGTGCCCGGGGGTATGTCACCAAAACCATATCCGGCGCCGAAATCACGGACGCCGTGTTCCGGGTGGCGGGCGGCGACGCCGTGTTCTCGCCCCGGCTGGCTGGCTTTGTGCTGGACGCATTCGGCACCGCGCCGGCCGACATCGCCGACGACGAACTCGACAAGCTTTCCGCCCGCGAACTGGAAGTGATGCGCCTGATCGCCCGTGGCTACAGCTACAAGGAAGTCGCCAAGGAACTGTTCATCAGCATCAAGACCGTGGAAACGCACGTGTCCGCGGTGCTGCGCAAGCTTCAGCTTTCGAGCCGCCACGAGCTGACCAAGTGGGCCGCGGAGCGCCGCCTCCTCTAACCCCCACCCACCCCCAACGCTCTCTCACCTAATGTGGCTTAAACGCGAACGCTCTATCACTCTCCTGAAGAGAGTGATAGAGCGTTGGCCGAAAACCTGCGTTAAGTGAGAGAGCGTCCTACTTGGCCTTGCCGAGGAAGTCCTGGAGCCGGGCGACGCCGGTGGCCAGGTCCTCGTCGCCGAGGGCGTAGGAGAGCCGCAGGAAGCCGGAGGGGCCGAAGGCCTCGCCCGGCACCACGGCAACTTCGACCTCGTCGAGGATCAAGGCAGCCAGCTCGGCGGAGGTCGACGGCGTCGCGGTGCCTGCCGCCGTCGGGAATTCCTTCCCGAGCAGCCCGCGGACGTCCGCGTACACGTAGAAGGCGCCCTTCGGCGTCGGGCATTCCACCCCGTCGATGGCGTTCAGGCCGGCGACGATCGCCTTGCGGCGGCGGTCAAAGGCAACCTTCATCTCGTCGACGGCGGTCAGCGGGCCGGAAACGGCGGCGAGGGCGGCGATCTGCATGATGTTGGAGACGTTGGAGGTTGCGTGGGACTGCAGATTGGTGGCGGCCTTGATGACGTCGGCCGGCCCGATCATCCAGCCGACACGCCAGCCGGTCATCGCATAGGTCTTCGCCACCCCGTTGAGGATGACCACTTTGTCGCCGAGCTCCGGAGCCGCGGTGGCGATGGAGGTGAAGGGAACGCCGTCGTAAGTCAGGTGCTCGTAGATCTCGTCGGTGACCACCCACAGCCCCTTGGACGCGGCCCATTTGCCGATTTCGGCCACCTGCTCGGGGGAGTACACGGCGCCGGTGGGGTTGGACGGGGACACGAAGAGGAGGATCTTGGACTTCTCCGTGAGGGCCGCTTCGAGCTGATCCACCGTGACCAGGTAGTCCTGCTCAGGGCCGGCGAAAACCTCAACGGGAACTCCGCCGGCGAGCCGGATAGCCTCCGGGTACGTGGTCCAGAACGGGGTGGGCACAATCACTTCGTCGCCCGGATCCACCAGCGTGGCGAAAGTGTTGTAGACGGCCTGCTTCCCGCCGTTCGTCACCAGTACCTGGGACGGGTCCACGGTGTAGCCGGAATCGCGCAGGGTCTTTTCCGCGATGGCCTTCTTCAGCTCCGGCAGGCCACTCGCGGGTGAGTAGCGGTGGTACTTGGGCTGGCTGGCTGCCTCAATGGACGCCTTCACGATGTAGTCCGGGGTGGGGAAATCCGGTTCGCCCGCACCGAAGCCAATGACCGGCCGGCCGGCTGCCTTCAGCGCCTTGGCCTTGGCATCAACGGCCAGGGTCGCGGATTCGGCAATGGCGGATATGCGCTGGGAAACGCGGGCGGAAGACATGGCGGGTCCGTTCTTCGCTTGCAGCCCGAAGGCTGAATGGTGGAATTCGACGAGATCTACTCTATGCTGTTCACCGGATCGTTCGGATTGCCGGCGTGGATGTGACTGCAGGCCAGGGGCACCCACAAGGGCGGCACGAGAGGTCCGGAACGAGGCTGGTTCGACGTAGACGAAGTTGTTGCGTAGACTTGTTCTCCGGTGTTGAAACACGGATGATGACGTGCGCCCCAGTGAAAGCTGGCAGTCGCGGCAGGACTTCGTTTTCCTCCCAAAGGGTAGTGGCGCAATTGGTAGCGCAGCGGTCTCCAAAACCGCAGGTTGCAGGTTCGAGTCCTGTCTGCCCTGCGCAAGCTGTTCCGGCGTAATGCCGGAGCACGCGCAGTAACCATGGTTCTGATCAGGACCGGGTAATCCAACATTGCAAAGATGAGCGAGGACCAGGTGACCGAAACAGCTGCCAGCAGCTCCAAGGGCCGCCCAGCTAAGAAGGACGCCAAGGCAAACTTCTTCGCTCGTATTGCACTCTTCATTCGCCAGGTCATCGGCGAACTGAAGAAGGTTGTTGCACCAACCCGCAAGGAACTGATCAATTACACGCTCGTGGTGCTGGTGTTCGTGGCCATCATGATGGTCATCGTCAGCATTTTGGATCTCGGTTTTGGAACCGCGGTCAGCTGGGTCTTCGGCGGGATCGCTCCCGGGGACCGCTAAGGCGCACCGTCCGCAGGCCGCGTGGCACTGACCGGGTAACCGGTAAGAATCCACACGGTGTGCGGAATCGAGCCATTTAAATAGGCATGTTAGGCAATGAGGAAGCAGGAGACCAAGTGTCTGAGCAGGAGCTCGAGGTAACCGAGACTGAGCTGGAAGAGTCCACGGACAACACGGCGGCCCCCACGGTCGAAGCCGGTGAAGAGTCCGAGGTTGAGTCCGCTGCGCCCGAATCCGCCGACGCCGACAACGAGTCTGATGTTGCCGACGAGTCTGTTACGGACGATTCCGCCGCAGAGGACGCTGATTCAGAAGGCGATTCCGACGGCGACGACGCTGAGGCAGACGCCCTGGCAGCTGCAGCCGCCAAGGCCGAGGTGGACCCCGCCGACGAATTCAAAGCCAAGCTTCGCCGCCAGGAGGGTGACTGGTACGTCATCCACTCCTACGCCGGTTACGAAAACCGCGTCAAGGCCAACCTTGAGACCCGCATCCAGACCCTGGACATGGAAGATTACATCTTCGAAATCCAGGTGCCCATGGAAGAGGTCGTGGAGATCAAGAACGCTCAGCGCAAGGTCATCAACCGCGTCCGCATTCCCGGCTACGTGCTGGTCCGCATGGACCTGACGGATGCCTCCTGGGGCGCCGTCCGCCACACTCCCGGTGTTACCGGCTTCGTGGGCAACGCCCACAACCCGGTGCCGCTGCGCCTCGACGAGGTCTTCTCCATGCTCGCGCCGGTCTTCGAAGAAGAGCAGGCCGAAAAGGGCAAGCCGGTCAACAAGCAGTCGCAGACCCCGGTTGACGTCGACTTCGAGGTTGGCGAGTCGGTCATCGTCAAGGAAGGTCCGTTCGAGACCCTCCCCGCCACGATCTCCGAAATCAAGGTTGAATCCCAGACTCTTGTGGTCCTCGTGTCGATCTTCGAACGTGAAACTCCTGTCACCCTGGCGTTCAACCAGGTCAGCAAGATCTAGCAACCCGCACAGAATTCGTTCCGGACTGCCCGCTTAGCAGCCCCGGAACGGCCGGCCGCCTCGCCATGGCGGCCAACAACCTGAGGCACGCTCCTGTGTCCCAGGAAGATATTGAGAGAAGGACCTTACATTGGCTCCCAAGAAGAAGGTCACCGGCCTCATCAAGCTGCAGATCCAGGCAGGCGCCGCTAACCCGGCCCCGCCGATCGGTCCTGCACTTGGCCAGCACGGTGTCAACATCATGGAATTCTGCAAGGCGTACAACGCTGCAACAGAAGCCCAGCGCGGAAACGTTATCCCCGTGGAAATCACGGTCTACGAAGACCGTTCCTTCACGTTCATCACCAAGACCCCGCCGGCTGCAGAGCTCATCAAGAAGGCTGCAGGCGTTGCCAAGGGTTCACCCACCCCGCACACCGTCAAGGTTGCAAAGCTGACCCAGGCCCAGGTCAATGAGATCGCCACCACCAAGATGGAAGACCTCAACGCCACGAGCCTCGAAGGCGCAGCGAAGATCATCGCCGGTACCGCCCGCTCCATGGGTATCACCGTCGAGGGTTAATTCCCTCGCTGCCAAATGTTGGGTTCGGGCAACCGATCACGACGACGGGCAGCACCGCCGGGGAACCGGCACCACCGAAATTGAAATGTTGGGAACCGGGCACGGATCACGAGCCCGTTCACCGACTGTGGCAGGGCCCAGCGCGGTCCGCAGACCACAACTGCACAAGGAGAAATAGCAGCATGGCAAAGCGCAGCAAAGCATATGAGGCAGCAGCCGCCAAGATCGACGCGGAGAAGTCCTACGCGCCGTTCGAGGCAGTAACGCTCGCCAAGGACACCAACCCGTCCAAGTTCGACGCCACCGTTGAGGTTGCCTTCCGTCTGGGCGTTGACCCTCGCAAGGCTGACCAGATGGTCCGCGGCACGGTCAACCTGCCCCACGGCACCGGCAAGGTCTCCCGCGTCCTGGTTTTCGCAACGGGCGACAAGGCTGAGGCAGCAATCGCTGCCGGCGCTGACTTCGTTGGTTCCGATGACCTGATCGAAAAGATCCAGGGCGGTTGGACCGACTTCGACGCAGCCGTTGCCACCCCTGACCTCATGGGCAAGGTTGGCCGCCTCGGTAAGGTCCTGGGTCCGCGTAACCTGATGCCGAACCCGAAGACCGGCACCGTGACCGCTGACGTCGCCAAGGCCGTCAACGACATCAAGGGCGGCAAGATCGACTTCCGCGTCGACAAGCACTCGAACCTGCACTTCATCATCGGCAAGGTTTCCTTCGACGCCATCAAGCTGGCCGAGAACTACGCAGCAGCACTGGAAGAGGTCCTTCGCCTGAAGCCGTCCGCTTCCAAGGGCCGCTACATCCAGAAGGCCACCGTGGCCACCACGTTCGGTCCCGGCATCTCCGTTGACCCCAACGTCACGAAGGTCCTGACCGAGGTCTAATCCTCACAGCGACTCTCGCCGGACCTGTCCGGCACACCAAAGACCGCCCGGCATTGTGCCGGGCGGTCTTTGTGCTTTTAATCCTCTTGACTGGCGGGTGGCCGGCCGCCCGGCTCATCGGAGGCAAACCCGATCCGCCTCAAGAGGCTTTTGACTCTGGCCGCCATCGACGCGCGGCCCGTATGCTCAAGAATCCTGGCCTTCGGGGAGGTCCGCCATGGGGAACGGAGCGTTCTCAAAACACGGTTTCATGCGAAGAAGCGGCACGCTTTCCGTCCCCCGGCCCGGGGCCGGTGGGGACCGGGATGGCGGTCTGGTCCGTCGCCCGGACGCTGGCTACGGCGTGGCCCTGGGCCCTGGGCCCTGTGCGCCGGTGTGGTGGGGTACCTGGGTTTGGTCCCGGGCACACTAATCCTGCAAGCTCTGTGGGGTTCGCCGCCTCCGGCGGTGGTGTACGGGCTCATCGTGCTGGCCTTCGGCGGAATGGTCCTCGCACTACTGGCCGCCCGGCCAGCGAACGGCTCCGTGCCTGGTGCGACGCGTCCCCGGCAGCCGGGCATACGGCGGCAGCGACCAAGTGCCGCTCGACTGAACAGCCCTGATGGCTACGCTGGGGTGATGACAGCGCTGGTTATCACTCCGGTAAAGATCCCGCCAACTCCCGACGCCGGCGCTTACGTCCCTGATGGAAGTCCGGACAGTGCCACGGAGTTCCTGGAGTGCCACGCTCTGCTGGAAGCGTACGAACTGGAGAAGTGGGGCAACCTGGACCGCTGCCCCACTTTCCTTGAGGACCTGGAGCACTGGCGGGGAAGCGAGTACGTGGAGCGGCGCCTGTTTATAGCGCGGCAAGGCGGGCAAACAGTGGGCATGTGTTCGGTGACGCTGCCACTGCGCGAAAACACGACGACGGCCGGCATTAACGTCTGGGTGTCGGCTGGCTACCGGCGGCAGGGCCGGGGGCGCAGGCTGTTGGGGCACGCGGAATCCGTGGCAACGGCGCGTGGCAGGACCTCGCTGGACGCGTACTGCGAATTGCCCGCCGACAAGGTGGAGCGCGCCGGGCCGCTTGTTCCCGCCAAGTCGGGGGCGGGGGGACTTCCCGCAGATGATCCCAGCGTGGCCTTTGCCGCCGCCTGCGGTTATGAACTGGAACAGGTGGAGCGGGCCAGCCGCCTGGCGCTTCCGGTCCCGGCCGACCGGCTTCAGGAACTGGAGAACGCCGCGCGCCGGCGGGCCGGCGGCTACACCGTGGTGGCATGGGGTGACACGTGCCCGGCGTGGCTCGTGGCCGAATACGCGATCCTCAGGAACCGGATGACCATCGATGTGCCCACCGCCGGTATGGATTGGGAGGCGGAGGATTGGGACCCGGCCAGGGTCCGGCATGAAGAGCGGGCAAACGGCCGCGGCGGCGTCCAGGCGCAGGTCGCAGCAGCCCTGCACGAAAGCACGGGCCGGCTCGTGGCTTACACGGTCCTGACCTGGCGGGCTGGCGTTCCTGCAAGCATCATCCAGCAGGACACCCTGGTGACAGCGGAACATCGCGGAAAGAAACTCGGGCTGCTGACTAAGGCCGCCAACCTGCGGGCTGCCCAGGAACGGTGGCCCGCGGCGCGTTCGGTGCTCACATGGAACGCTGTGGAAAACCAGCATATGCTGGCGATCAATACATTGCTTGGATTCAAGCCTGCTGGTTATGAGGGTGAATGGCAGAAACGGCTGGGATGATTCCCTTTATGGCTAAAGACGTGCGGATCGAACAGCTGTGGATCCCGGACACCCTTGACGGGCCGGACGCGGCGGATTTCCTGGCGGCAGTAGAGGTGGGCCGTAAAGTCAGGATGCAGACGTGGGGGAGCGATGACCTCGCGTACACGCCGCTGGAAAAACTGCTCGAGCTGGCCGACCCTTACGAGCGCCAGGTCATTCTCGTGGCTAAGGTTGACGGCGAGATCGTGGGCGCAGTGGACATCGCCCTGCCGCTGACGGACAACCTCGACCTGGCGGAATTCACACTGGACATCCTGCCTGAAATCCAGCGGCAGGGGGTGGGCCGCAAGCTCCTCCAGGCAGCCGAACACCTTGCCCGCAGCGAGGGCCGCACGCTGATCCTGGTGGACACCAACCATCCCGGGGCGTCGCTGCACGAGTTCGAGAAGGCGCAACTGGTACCGGGTTCGGGGCAGGGGTTTGTGCCGCTGGAAAGCCGGGAAGTCGAGTTTGCCCGCAAAACCGGGTACACGCTCCAGCACATCGAGCAGTTCAGTTCGTGCCTGCTTCCGCTGGATACCAAACTCGTGGCCGTTCTGCAGGCCGAGGCCGAAGCGGCCAACAACGGCCGCTACCGGCTCCACCACTGGACGGACAGGTGCCCGGACGAGTGGCTGGAAGCGGTGGCCGTGCTCGAGAACCAGGCGGGCGCCGACGTCGACCCTTCCCTGGAGACTCCCGTCGAGCAGGGCATGGTGTTCGACGGCGGGATCCTCCGGGAAGCGGAAGAGGTCACCATCGCGCAAGGGCGGCGCACGGTGGTAACCGCCGTCGAGCATCTTGCCAGCGGATCCCTCGTGGGCCTTACAACGATCAGCGTCCTGGCCCATCGGCCCGACGTCGTCTTCCAGGACGACACGCTGGTCCTGCAGGAGCACCGCGGAAACAAGCTGGGCCTGCTGATCAAGGTGGCCAACATGGAGCGGCTCACCGAGCAGTTCCCCGACGCCCGCGTCATCTACACCTGGAACGCGCCGGAGAACAGGTACCTGCTGACGGTCAACCAGCAACTCGGCTTCACCACCGCCGGCGTGACAGGCATCTGGCAGAAGGAGCTGCCGTACTTGGGGACCAGCACGAGCTGATCTGCCCGATTTGGAAGAGGGGCGGCGCGTCCCGTAAGCTTGAACTACCAAAGACCGTCGGTTGTTGGAAATCCACTCTCCCGAGCATCGCTCACTTCTGCAGTTGTGTGCGGGGGATTCAAGTAGGTTTTCGAACGAAGGCCCCTCAACGCAGGGCGACCGGCGCAGGTGAACGAAGCAAAGTTCCGTGGATCATCCGCGTTGAGCCAAGCCCCGTGCATCTGCGCGGGGCGTTTTTTTGTTTTAGCGATCCTGAGGGGACCGTCGCATACCGGCACTATCCCCGGAAGGAGGGTTATGGCAACGCCCACAAAGGTTTCAGCAGTAGCTGAGATCGCTAACGATTTCAAAGAATCGAACGCCGCTGTCCTGACCGAATACCGCGGGCTCACCGTTGCACAGCTCAAGGAGCTGCGTGTTTCTCTCGGCCAGGACACCAAGTTCTCGGTCGTCAAGAACACCCTGACCGCTATTGCAGCCAAGGAAGCCGGCGTTGAAGCATTCAACGACCAGCTCTCCGGCCCCACTGCAATCGCGTTCATCAAGGGTGACGCAGTTGCAGCTGCCAAGAGCCTGACGGATTTTGCCAAAGCCAACAAGCAGCTGGTCATCAAGACCGGTTACTTCGAGGGCAAGGCACTGAACGCCAGCGAAGTTTCTGCACTGGCAGCGCTCGAGTCCCGCGAGCTGCAGCTCGCCAAGGTTGCAGGCATCCTCAAGGCTCCTGCTGCCGCCGCTGCACGCATCATTGACGCACTGCGCCTCAAGCTTGAAGAAGAGAACGGTGCACCGGCAGCTGCCGAGGCTCCCGCCGCTGAAGAAGCTCCTGCCGCTGACGAAGCTCCCGCAGCTGAAGAAGCCCCCGAAGCAGCTGCTGAGGCACCCGCCGAAGCACCCGCTGCCGAAGAGAACTAGTTTCTTTTCACCAATCAGACTCCGGTGTGATGGCAATGGCCCAGGCCGCCAAGCACCACCTATAGGAAGGACGCCACACCATGGCGAAGCTCAGCAACGAAGAGCTCATTGAAGCTTTCAAGGAACTGACCATCATCGAGCTCTCCGAGTTCGTCAAGCTCTTCGAAGAGACCTTCGAAGTAACTGCAGCTGCTGTTGCTGTTGCCGGCCCCGCCGGTGGCGGCGCTGCTGAAGAAGCTGAAGAGAAGACCGAATTCGACGTCGTTCTCGAATCAGCTGGCGAAAAGAAGATTGCAGTGATCAAGGAAGTTCGCGCCATCACTTCCCTCGGTCTCAAGGAAGCTAAGGACGTTGTTGACAGCGCTCCGAAGGCTGTTCTCGAAGGCGTCACCAAGGAAGCTGCCGAGAAGGCAAAGGAGCAGCTCGAGGCTGCCGGCGCTACCGTTACCCTCAAGTAACTCACGCTGCTTCACGGAAAACCCCGTCCACTTCGGTGGGCGGGGTTTTCCTGCATTTAAGCCCAACTGGGTAGCAGTAGATGTCGTTTTGAGGGCTCAAAACGACATCTACTGCTACTTACATGGGGTTGGGATCCGAAATATCGGCGACGACGGCGCCGAGGGCCGCGGTGAGCTCGTCTGCTTCAACAAAGGCGCTGTAGCCGTGCTCGCCGGCGCCCATGGAGACCCGCCGGCCGGTGATCGTGGCGTCCGCGTACACCGGCCATGCCGTGGTGCTGCCGAGCGGCGTGATCGTGCCGCGCTCGTACCCCGTGGCATCCAGGGCCACGTCGGCCGGCGGCAGAGACAGCTTGTTCACACCCACCAGAGCACGCAATTTGGGCCAGGAGATCTGCCGGTCACCGGGAATCAGCGCAAACAGGAAGGTCCCGTCCTTATGCTTGACCACCAGCGACTTCACGATGTCAGCAGCCGGGGTGATACCCAGGATCCCGGCAGCCTCCTCCAAGCTCCGGGCCGCCAACCGCTCCACAATCTGCACGTCCAGGCCGAGCGCGGCGGCGTCAGCCAGGAAGCGCTGACGTCCGACGGCGGCGCTTCCGTTCTCGACTTGCCCCACAGTCAGTCGCGGTATAGCAGGAGGGCTTCGCCCTGGCCGCCGCCGCCGCATAGGGAGACCGCGGCCTTGCCGCTGCCCCGCCGCTTGAGTTCATGCGCTGCGTGGAGGGCAAGCCTGGCGCCGGAGGCCCCGATGGGGTGGCCCAGGGCGATGGCGCCACCGTGGATGTTGCACTGTTCCAGGGGGTAGTCCAGATCCTTCAGGGACTGCACCGCCACCGAACCAAATGCTTCGTTGATTTCGATGAAGTCCAGGTCCTTGGTGCTCCACCCGGCCCGGTCCAGGGCGTTCATGATCGCGTTCGACGGCTGGGAATGCAGGGAGTTGTCGGGGCCCGCGACCTGGCCCGGTTTGCCCACCACAGCCAGGTATTCCAGCCCGTTTGCCTCGGCGAACTGGCGTGAGGCAAGTACCAGTGCCGCGGCGCCGTCGGACAGGGGAGAGGAGTTTCCTGCTGTGATGGTCCCGTCGGTGACGAACGCGGCCCGAAGGCCGGCGAGCGTCTCGATGGACGTGTTGGGCCGGACGCCTTCGTCGGTGGCGACAACCAGGGGATCACCCTTGCGCTGCTTGACGCTGATGGGCGCGATCTCGTCGTCGAAGATTCCGTCTTTCGCGGCTAGCGCGGCACGCTGGTGCGATTGGGCTGCCACGTTGTCCTGCGAAGTCCTGTCGATGCCGAGGGCGAGGTTTTTGGTCTCAGTGGAAAGGCCCATGGACTGGCCGTCGAAGGCGTCCGTGAGGCCGTCGTGCGCGGCAACATCCAACGCCTGGATGGCGCCGTAGGCCCAGCCCTGGCGGGAACCGGGAAGCAGGTGGGGTGCGCGGGTCATCGACTCCTGGCCGCCGGCAACCACCACCGTGGCGTCACCGCTGCGGATCATGCGGGCGGCATCAATCACGGCGGTCAGGCCGGACAGGCACACCTTGTTGATGGTCACACTGGGGACGTTCCAGCCAATGCCGGCACCAATGGCACTCTGCCGTGCCGGGTTCTGCCCGGCACCGGCCTGCAGCACCTGGCCCATAATGACCGCATCCACCTTGCCTGCATCCACGCCGCTCGCGGTGAGCGCGGCCTTGATGGCGTGCGCACCCAGTTCGACGGCGGTAAAGCTCGCCAGTTGCCCGTTGAGGCGGCCTTGCGGGGTCCGCGCTGCTGCCAGGATGACAACGTCAGTGTTGTTCAGGGTGTTGCCCATTGTGATCTCTTCCGCTCTGTAACGTGTAGGCCAAGGCTATCGTGAGCCGTTTCACACATTTATTCAAACGCAGAAGCGGCCTCGGGGATTCCACCGATGGGGGCGCGCAAAGGGGGATAGGGGAGAACTACCCATCTCCGTAATGTGCGCCGTCCCGCCCCGTTGCGTAGGGTGGACGGCGAACGCAGAGCCTCACGGCAACGCAAAAACAGGGAGCGGAATCTTGAAGAAAATCCTCGCCGCGGCGGCATTCGTCTGCCTCACCGGACTCACGGCCTGCAGCGTCACCACTCCTGCTCCAGGGGACGCCACTTCGACGACCACTCCGGTAACGTCCAGCGCCGCACCTTCCCAGGCATCGCCATCGCGCTCCACCGGCGCATCCGCTCCCCAAGCCGCCACGGTCAAGGAAGGCTGCGAGCTGTTCAATTCGCTCTTCGCCGAGTACAGGGCCAGCGAGCCAACGTCCAACGCCTACGAAGAGATTTACTCGAAGGCCTGGAAAGCCAAGGACGCGTACACGGGAAACCTGAGGGGACTGTTTTCGTCGCTGAGTGCCCTGACCATCAGCCACTCGGCCGTCGTCGAGAAGGGCGGCCAACCGGACCAGGTCACCAAGGATGCTGTGCGTGACGCAGTCTTTGCGAACGCCGGAGTCTGCACGGCCGAGGGCGTCACGCTCACGCTCTGACGACGGATCTGCACCGAAAAAATCGGTGCTTGCAAAACGTGCGGTTGTGGGGTAGACACGTAATGGATTTTGCCGTATCGTAGATATTTGCGTCTTCCCTGTTTACCTTCAGCCTTCATATAGCGGTGGGCTTTGCCTGGCAGCTGACCATCAACGTGCCGTCAACAACGTCATTGTATGGTCAGCCCCGGCCCCGGGTCATATAGCGGAACCGGATGGTAGCACTGCGGAGTCATTTCGCAGGGTGCACAGCGGGGGAGATCTGAAAACGCCTGAAGGTCTGTGGAAGGATCCCTCTTGGTCGCCTCGAGCACCTCTAATAACCAAACCGCTAACACCGCCGACAGCACTGATGGTGCCACTCGCCGGCTCTCATTCGCAAAGATTCACGAACCGCTTGACGTTCCGAATCTCCTTGCCCTGCAGACGGACAGCTTCGACTGGCTGGTCGGAAACGAACGCTGGCAGGCACGCGTAGCGAAAGCCGTCGAAGAAAACGACCTCAGCGTCGCCACATCGTCCGGACTGTCGGACATCTTCGAAGAGATCTCCCCGATCGAGGACTTCCAGGGCACCATGTCCCTGAGCTTCTCCGATCCGGAGTTCGCTGATCCCAAGTACACCATGGCCGAGTGCAAGGACCGGGACGCAACTTACTCGGCTCCGCTGTACGTCAAGGCCGAGTTCATGAACAACAACACGGGCGAAATCAAGCAGCAGACCGTGTTCATGGGCGACTTCCCGCTGATGACCGAGAAGGGCACCTTCGTCGTCAACGGCACCGAGCGTGTGGTCGTCTCCCAGCTGGTCCGTTCACCGGGCGCTTACTTTGAGCGCACCGCTGACAAGACCAGTGACAAGGACATCTTCACTGCCAAGATCATCCCGTCCCGCGGCGCATGGTTTGAACTCGAAATCGACAAGCGCGACCAGGTCGGCGTACGCCTCGACCGCAAGCGCAAGCAGTCGGTCACCGTTCTGCTGAAGGCCCTCGGCTGGACCGAAGGCCAGATCCTCGAAGAGTTCGGCCAGTACGACTCCATGCGTGCAACGCTGGAGAAGGACGCCACCGAGACCCGCGAAGACGCGTTGCTGGACATCTACCGGAAGCTGCGACCGGGCGAGCCGCCCACAGTCGAGGCTGCCCAGTCCCTGCTGGACAACCTGTACTTCAACTCCAAGCGCTACGATCTGGCCAAGGTTGGCCGTTACAAGATCAACCGCAAGCTTGGCATCGACCGCTCCCTTGGTGACAAGGAAGCTTCGGTCCTGCACGTTGAAGACATCGTGGCCATGATCAAGTTCCTGGTTGCCCTGCACGCCGGCGAGAAGACCCTCACGGGCAAGCGCGACGGCCAGGACCACGAGCTGCGCGTCGAGATCGATGACATCGACCACTTCGGCAACCGCCGCATCCGCGCCGTCGGCGAGCTCATCGAGAACCAGGTCCGCACCGGCCTGTCCCGTATGGAGCGCGTTGTCCGCGAGCGTATGACCACCCAGGACGTCGAAGCGATTACGCCGCAGACCCTGATCAACATCCGCCCGGTTGTCGCAGCCATCAAGGAGTTCTTCGGAACGTCCCAGCTGTCGCAGTTCATGGACCAGAACAACCCGCTGTCGGGTCTGACCCACAAGCGCCGTCTGTCCGCGCTTGGCCCGGGTGGTCTGTCCCGTGACCGCGCAGGCATGGAAGTTCGAGACGTCCACCCGTCCCACTACGGACGTATGTGCCCCATCGAAACCCCTGAAGGCCCGAACATTGGTCTGATCGGTTCGCTGGCATCCTACGGCCGCATCAACCCGTTCGGTTTCATCGAGACTCCTTACCGTCTCGTTTCCGAAGGCGTTGTGGCCGATGAGGTCCAGTACCTGACGGCCGACGACGAGGCAGAGGTCCTGATCGCACAGGCCAACGCTCCGCTGGATGAGAACAAGCGGTTCGCCGAAGAGACCGTGCTGGTCCGCGCCCGTGGTGGTGGAGGCGAGCCTGTGCTGGTTCCCGCCGCCGACGTCGAGTTCATGGACGTTTCCCCGCGCCAGATGGTGTCCGTGGCTACGGCCCTGATCCCGTTCCTCGAGCATGACGATGCTAACCGCGCACTCATGGGTGCCAACATGCAGCGCCAGGCTGTGCCGCTGGTCCGTTCCGAGGCCCCGTTCGTGGGTACCGGCATGGAGCGCGCCGCCGCCGTCGACGCCGGTGATGTCACCATCGCGAAGAAGGCAGGTGTGGTTACCGAGGTCTCCGCTGAGCTGGTCATCATGCTCAACGATGACGGCACGGAAACCAACTACCGCATCAACAAGTTCGCGCGTTCCAACCAGGGCAACTGCTACAACAACCGCGTCCTGGTAAACGAAGGCCAGCGCCTTGAGGTCGGCGGCATCATCGCCGACGGCCCGGCAACGGACCAGGGCGAGCTCGCCCTCGGTAAGAACCTGCTCGTGGCATTCATGTCATGGGAAGGCCACAACTTCGAGGACGCCATCATCCTCTCGCAGCGCATCGTTGCCGAGGACGTTCTTTCCTCCATCCACATCGAGGAGCACGAGATCGATGCCCGCGACACCAAGCTTGGTGCCGAGGAAATCACCCGTGACATCCCCAACGTGTCCGAGGAAGTCCTTGCAGGCCTGGACGAACGCGGCATCATCCACATCGGTGCCGAAGTTGAAGCCGGCGACATCCTGGTCGGAAAGGTCACCCCGAAGGGTGAAACCGAACTGACCCCGGAAGAGCGCCTGCTCCGCGCCATCTTCGGCGAGAAGTCCCGCGAAGTGCGCGACACCTCCCTGAAGGTTCCGCACGGCGAGTCCGGCACCGTTATCGGCGTCCGCGTCTTCGACCGCGACAATGACGACGAACTGCCCCCGGGCGTGAACCAGTTGGTCCGCGTCTACGTGGCTGCCAAGCGTAAGATCACCGACGGCGACAAGCTCGCCGGCCGTCACGGCAACAAGGGTGTTATCTCCAAGATCCTCCCGATCGAGGACATGCCTTTCCTTGCCGACGGTACCCCCGTTGATATTGTCCTGAACCCGCTGGGTGTTCCGGGCCGTATGAACGTCGGCCAGGTGCTGGAAACGCACCTCGGCTGGGTTGCCAAGACCGGTTGGAAGATCGAAGGTGAGCCCGAGTGGATGAAGCAGCTGCCGAACCTGCCGCGCGAGAGTGGCTCCACCACTGTTGCAACGCCGGTGTTCGACGGCGCCCGTGAAGAGGAAATTACGGGTCTGCTGGACTCCACCAATGTCACCCGCGACGGCGACCGCCTGATCAACTCCTCAGGCAAGACCCGCCTGTTCGACGGCCGCTCCGGCGAGCCGTTCCCGGATCCGATCTCGGTCGGCTACATGTACATCCTGAAGCTCCACCACCTGGTGGACGACAAGATCCACGCGCGCTCCACCGGCCCGTACTCCATGATCACGCAGCAGCCGCTGGGTGGTAAGGCGCAGTTCGGTGGCCAGCGCTTCGGTGAGATGGAAGTTTGGGCGCTGGAAGCTTATGGCGCCGCGTACACGCTCCAGGAACTCCTCACCATCAAGTCGGATGATATCCACGGTCGCGTCAAGGTCTACGAAGCAATCGTCAAGGGCGAGAACATCCCCGAACCGGGTGTTCCCGAATCCTTCAAGGTCTTGATCAAGGAAATGCAGTCGCTGTGCCTGAACGTGGAAGTACTTTCCACGGACGGAACCACAATTGAAATGCGTGACTCTGATGACGCAGTCTTCACGGCTGCGGAAGAACTGGGCATCGATCTGTCTCGTGCAGAGCCCAGTTCCGTAGAAGAGGTTTAGCAGGTTGATGTACCGGGGAAAGCAGGCGGCCCCGCCGCGCTGACTTTTCCCGGTGCATCACCTCCCTCCTCCCGCAACCCAAGACTTCAGAATTTAGAGAACAAGAGAGAACAGGGACCATATGTCCAGCGAATCCTCCTTCGGCCTCATGCAGATCGGCCTCGCCACCGCGGATGACATCCGTGGCTGGTCTTACGGCGAGGTTAAGAAGCCGGAAACCATCAACTACCGCACGCTCAAGCCCGAGAAGGACGGACTCTTCTGCGAGAAGATCTTCGGCCCTTCCCGCGACTGGGAATGCTACTGCGGTAAGTACAAGCGCGTGCGCTTCAAGGGCATCATCTGCGAGCGGTGTGGCGTTGAAGTCACCCGCGCAAAGGTCCGCCGTGAGCGCATGGGCCACATCGAGCTGGCCGCCCCGGTCACGCACATCTGGTACTTCAAGGGTGTTCCGTCCCGCCTGGGCTACCTCCTTGACCTGGCACCGAAGGACCTCGAAAAGGTCATCTACTTCGCCGCCTACATGATCACCAGCGTTGACGCTGATGCCCGTCACGAGGAACTGCCCAACCTTCAGGTTGAGCACGACATCGAGAAGAAGCAGCTGATCGACAACCGCGACTCCGATATCGCCACGATCGCCCGCGACCTCGAAAACGAGATTGCGCGCCTCGAGGGTGAAGGTGCCAAGGCTGCCGACAAGAAGAAGGCCCGCGACTCCGCCGACCGCCAGATGGCGAACGTGCGTAAGCGTGCCGACGCCGAAATCGAGCGCCTCGAGCAGGTCTGGGACCGCTTCAAGAACCTGAAGGTCGCTGACCTCGAAGGTGACGAAGGCCTTTACCGCGAACTGCGCGACCGCTACGGCATGTACTTCGAAGGCTCCATGGGTGCCGAGGCCATCAAGAAGCGTCTTGAGAACTTCGACATGCAGGCCGAGTCGGACCTGCTGCGCGACATCATTGCCAACGGCAAGGGCCAGCGCAAGACCCGCGCCCTGAAGCGACTGAAGGTGGTCAATGCGTTCCTGACCACCAACAACAGCCCGCTCGGCATGGTGCTCGACGCCGTCCCGGTGATCCCGCCGGAACTGCGCCCGATGGTTCAGCTGGACGGTGGCCGCTTCGCGACCTCCGACCTCAATGACCTCTACCGTCGCGTGATCAACCGCAACAACCGCCTCAAGCGCCTGCTTGACCTCGGCGCGCCGGAGATCATCGTCAACAACGAGAAGCGCATGCTTCAGGAAGCTGTTGACAGCCTCTTCGACAACGGCCGTCGTGGCCGTCCTGTCACCGGACCGGGCAACCGTCCGCTGAAGTCCCTGAGCGACATGCTCAAGGGCAAGCAGGGCCGTTTCCGCCAGAACCTCCTCGGCAAGCGCGTCGACTACTCCGGCCGTTCGGTCATCGTCGTCGGTCCGCAGCTGAAGCTGCACCAGTGTGGCCTGCCCAAGCAGATGGCTCTGGAGCTCTTCAAACCGTTCGTGATGAAGCGCCTGGTTGACCTCAACCACGCCCAGAACATCAAGTCGGCCAAGCGCATGGTTGAGCGTTACCGTCCGCAGGTCTGGGACGTGCTGGAAGAGATCATCACCGAACACCCGGTGCTGCTCAACCGTGCACCTACCCTGCACCGCCTCGGCATCCAGGCGTTCGAACCTCAGCTTGTTGAAGGTAAGGCAATCCAGCTCCACCCGCTGGTTTGTGGCGCCTTCAACGCTGACTTCGACGGCGACCAGATGGCAGTCCACCTGCCGCTGAGCCCGGAGGCCCAGGCTGAGGCACGCATCCTGATGCTGTCCTCGAACAACATCCTGAAGCCGTCGGACGGACGTCCGGTCACCCTGCCTTCGCAGGATATGATCATCGGCCTCTACCACCTGACCACCAAGCGTGTCGGTTCAGCTGGCGAAGGCCGCGTCTTCTCCTCGGTTGCCGAAGCCATCATGGCTTACGACCTCCGCGAGCTGCACCTGAACTCGCAGGTCAGGATCCGCCTTGAGGGCTTTGTTCCTTACGCGGGCTGGGAAGCTCCGGAAGGCTGGGAGCCCGGCCAGCCGGTTCTCGTCCAGACCTCCCTGGGCCAGGTCATCTTCAACCAGACCCTGCCCGAGGACTACCCCTGGGTTGAGAACGTTGCGGACAAGGGCGAACTGTCCACGATCGTCAACGACCTCGCCGAGCGCTACCCGAAGGTCATGACGGCGGCAACGCTGGACAACCTGAAGGATGCCGGTTTCTACTGGGCCACCCGCTCGGGCGTTACCGTCGCCATCTCGGACATCGAGGTACCCAAGGACAAGCCGAAGATCCTTGCCGGCTACGAAACCATGGCTGCCAAGATTCAGGGCCAGTACGACAAGGGCCTGATCGACGACGACGAGCGTCGCCAGGAACTGATCGAGATCTGGAACAAGGCAACGAACGAGATCGCCCAGGCGATGCGTGACAACCTTTCCCCGATGAACACGATCAACCGCATGGTGTCCTCCGGTGCACGTGGTAACTGGATGCAGGTCCGTCAGATCGCGGGTATCCGTGGCCTGGTGGCCAACCCTAAGGGTGAGATCATCCCGCGCCCCATCAAGTCCTCCTACCGCGAGGGCCTGTCGGTGCTGGAATACTTCATCGCCACGCACGGTGCCCGTAAGGGCCTGGCTGACACCGCACTGCGTACCGCCAACTCGGGTTACCTGACCCGTCGTCTGGTGGACGTTTCGCAGGACGTCATCGTCCGTGAAGAGGACTGCGGCACCGAACGCGGCCTCGTCACGCCGATTGCCGTGCCGGACGCCAACGGCGAGTTGGTCCTGGACGAGAACGTCGAGAACAGCGCCTACGCCCGTACGCTCGCTGTTGATGTTGTGGACTCCAAGGGCAACGTCCTTGCGGCCGGCGGCACCGACTGCGGCGACGTCGTTATCGCTGAGCTGTTCGCAGCCGGTATTACCGAGGTCAAGGTCCGCTCCGTACTCACCTGTGAGTCCAGCGTCGGCACCTGCGCCCTGTGCTACGGCCGTTCACTGGCCACCGGCAAGACCGTGGACATCGGTGAGGCCGTTGGCATCATCGCTGCACAGTCCATCGGTGAGCCCGGTACCCAGCTGACCATGCGTACGTTCCACACCGGTGGCGCTGTTTCCGCCAGCGGTGGCGACGACATCACCCAGGGTCTGCCCCGTATCCAGGAGCTCTTCGAAGCCCGTACTCCGAAGGGTGTCGCACCGATTGCTGAAGCAGCCGGCCGCATCGCCATCGAAGAGTCCGAGCGCCAGATGCGCCTGGTCATCACCCCGGATGACGGATCTGAAGAGATCGCGTACCCGGTACTGCGCCGTTCACGCCTCCTCATTGAGGATGGCGAGCACGTCACGGTAGGCCAGAAGCTCATCAACGGCCCGGTTGATCCCAAGCAGGTTCTGCGCATCATGGGTCCCCGTGCCGCGCAGAAGTTCCTGGTGGACGAGGTCCAGGGCGTGTACCGCAGCCAGGGCATCGGTATCCACGACAAGCACGTCGAGGTTATCGTCCGCCAGATGCTGCGCCGCGTCACCGTCATCGAGTCCGGCGAATCGGACCTGCTGCCCGGCGAGCTCGCCGAGCGCAGCCGCTTCGAGGAGGCCAACCGCCGCGTTGTGTCCGAGGGCAAGACTCCGGCTTCCGGACGTCCCGAGCTCATGGGCATCACCAAGGCGTCCCTGGCCACCGAGTCCTGGCTGTCCGCAGCTTCCTTCCAGGAGACCACCCGCGTCCTGACGCAGGCGGCCATGGAAGGCAAGAGCGATCCGCTGCTCGGCCTCAAGGAGAACGTCATCATCGGTAAGCTGATCCCGGCCGGCACGGGCCTCCCGCGCTACACCCAGGTCACCGTGGAGCCCACTGAGGAAGCGAAGGCCAACCTGTTCACCGGCCCCAGCGCGTTCAGTGACTTCTCGTACGACTCCCTGGGCGGCGACGGAGCTCCTGAGTTCCACGCCATCCCGCTGGATGACTACGATCTCGGAAACGACTTCCGCTAGCACCTAAGGCAACGCGGGGTCGCTTACGGCCCGATCCGCACCTCGGATTGGGCTCAAAGTGACCCCGCGTTGCTGTTTAAGTGCCGGAAGACGCGAAGTGGAGGACGACGGCGGAACCCGGCTTTCGCCGTCGTCAGCTATACACCCGATTAAGGCTCAGGATCAAGCCGTGCTAGAATTTTGGTAATTGTTCTGTGTGGCAGTGGATGAAGGCCGCCGCAGCATCATTTTGGTTTTGTTCTCATGATGCTGGGTGTGAGCTTGTTTCCGGGTTGCGGGCTAGGTGCGCAACGAATGCCACTCTTTTGCACGCCTAGGCGAGATTCGAGATACCAAGGCTGCAGGGACAACGCCAAAACCGATGCAGAGACGGCTGACGCCTGAATGTGCCGGTAGAGATCAAACCAACGGAGAACACGAGAGTGCCTACGATTAACCAGCTGGTCCGCAAGGGCCGCACGCCTAAGGTCAAAAAGACCAAGGCTCCTGCCCTGAACGGCAGCCCGATGCGCCGCGGTGTTTGCACCCGCGTTTACACCACCACCCCCAAGAAGCCGAACTCGGCTCTTCGTAAGGTTGCACGTGTGCGCCTCAACGGTGGCGTTGAAGTTACCGCTTACATCCCCGGTGTAGGCCACAACCTGCAGGAGCACTCCATTGTGCTCGTTCGCGGTGGTCGTGTTAAGGACCTTCCGGGTGTCCGCTACAAGATCGTCCGTGGCGCCCTCGATACCCAGGGTGTGAAGAACCGTAAGCAGGCACGCAGCCGTTACGGCGCAAAGATGGAGAAGAAGTAATATGCCTCGCAAGGGTCCGGCCCCTAAGCGGCCGCTAGTCATTGATCCCGTTTACGGTTCCCCGCTGGTCACCCAGCTGATCAACAAGGTACTCGTCGACGGCAAGAAGTCCACCGCAGAGCGCATCGTTTACGGTGCCCTCGCCGGTGCGCAGGAAAAGTCCGGCGGAGACCCGGTTGCTGCCCTGAAGAAGGCCATGGAGAACATCAAGCCGAGCCTTGAGGTGAAGTCCCGCCGTGTTGGTGGCGCCACCTACCAGGTCCCGGTTGAAGTCAAGCCCGGCCGCGCAACCGCGCTGGCGCTGCGCTGGCTGGTTGGCTACTCCAAGGCCCGCCGTGAGAAGACCATGACCGAACGCCTCCGGAATGAAATCCTGGATGCGTCCAACGGTCTCGGTGCCGCTGTGAAGCGTCGCGAAGACACCCACAAGATGGCCGAATCCAACAAGGCCTTCGCACACTACCGCTGGTAATACTTCCCGGACGCCGCCGGCTCTACAGAGCCGGCGGCGAACGTGTAGTCCATCCGAAAGGGAGACACCGTGGCACAGGACGTGCTTACCGACCTTAGTAAGGTCCGCAACATCGGCATCATGGCTCACATCGATGCCGGCAAGACCACCACCACCGAGCGCATCCTGTTTTACACGGGTGTGAACCACAAGATCGGCGAAACGCACGACGGCGCTTCGACGACTGACTGGATGGAACAGGAGAAGGAACGCGGCATCACCATCACGTCTGCCGCCGTAACCTGCTTCTGGGAAAACAACCAGATCAACATCATCGACACCCCCGGCCACGTTGACTTCACCGTTGAGGTTGAGCGCTCACTGCGCGTCCTCGATGGCGCTGTCGCCGTCTTCGATGGCAAGGAAGGCGTGGAGCCGCAGTCCGAGACTGTTTGGCGCCAGGCTGACAAGTACAACGTCCCGCGCATCTGCTTCGTCAACAAGATGGACAAGCTCGGCGCTGACTTCTACTTCACCGTCGACACCATCGTTAACCGCCTCGGTGCCAAGCCGCTGGTTATGCAGCTGCCGATCGGTGCCGAGAACGACTTCATCGGCGTCGTCGACATCCTGGAAATGCGCGCGCTGGTCTGGCCGGGCGACTCCAAGGGTGACGTCACCATGGGTGCCAAGTACGAGGTCCGCGAGATCCCGGCTGACCTCCAGGAAAAGGCTGAAGAGTACCGCGCAGCGCTCGTTGAGACCGTTGCAGAGTCCTCCGAAGAGCTCATGGAGAAGTACCTCGAAGGCGAAGAGATTTCCGTCGAGGAACTCAAGGCTGGCATCCGCAAGATGACCATCAACTCCGAGCTTTACCCGGTCTTCTGTGGTTCCGCGTTCAAGAACCGTGGCGTTCAGCCGATGCTCGATGCTGTCATCGACTACCTGCCGAACCCGCTCGACGTCCCCCCGATGATCGGTCACGATCCCCGCGACGAAGAGAAGGAAATCGTCCGCGCGCCTTCCTCTGAGGAGCCGTTCTCGGCTCTGGCGTTCAAGATTGCCGCGCACCCGTTCTTCGGCCAGCTCACCTTCATCCGCGTGTACTCCGGTCACGTGGAAGCAGGCGCACAGGTGGTCAACTCCACCAAGGGCAAGAAAGAGCGCATCGGCAAGCTGTTCCAGATGCACGCCAACAAGGAAATGCCCGTTGATGGCGCTACCGCCGGCCACATCTACGCAGCGATCGGTCTGAAGGACACCACCACGGGCGACACCCTGTGCGACTCTGCCAACCAGATCGTTCTCGAGTCCATGAGCTTCCCGGAGCCCGTGATCTCTGTTGCCATCGAGC
This sequence comes from Arthrobacter sp. BF1, assembly GCF_056680215.1. Taxonomy (NCBI): domain Bacteria; kingdom Bacillati; phylum Actinomycetota; class Actinomycetes; order Micrococcales; family Micrococcaceae; genus Arthrobacter; species Arthrobacter sp. BF1. The sequence continues at coordinate 3,055,287 of NZ_CM155271.1, read as the reverse complement.
CGAACACCAAGGGTGACCAGGAGAAGCTCTCCACGGCCATCCAGAAGCTCTCCGCTGAGGACCCGACCTTCCAGGTCTCCCTCAACGAAGACACCGGTCAGACCATCATCGCCGGCATGGGCGAGCTCCACCTGGACATCCTGGTGGACCGCATGCGCCGCGAATTCAAGGTCGAGGCCAACGTTGGCAAGCCGCAGGTCGCGTACCGCGAAACCATCAAGAATGTTGTTGCGCGTCACGACTACACGCACAAGAAGCAGACCGGTGGTTCGGGCCAGTTCGCGAAAATCCAGATTGCCATTGGGCCGCTGGACACTTCCGAGGGCGAGCTGTACGAGTTCGAGAACAAGGTGACCGGTGGCCGTATTCCTCGCGAATACATCCCCTCGGTTGACGCTGGAATCCAGGATGCACTGAACGACGGCGTCCTGGCCGGCTACCCGGTTGTTGGCATCAAGGCGACGCTGATTGACGGCGCTTACCACGATGTTGACTCCTCGGAAATGGCGTTCAAGATCGCCGGCCGTATGGCTTTCAAGGAAGCCGCACGCAAGGCGAACCCTGTCCTGCTTGAACCGCTGATGGATGTCGAGGTCCGCACCCCTGAGGAATACATGGGTGAAGTTATTGGTGACCTCAACTCCCGCCGTGGCCAGATGCAGTCCATGGAAGATGCACAGGGTGTCAAGGTCATCCGTGCGCACGTCCCGCTGTCCGGCATGTTCGGCTACATCGGTGACCTGCGTTCAAAGACCCAGGGCCGCGCTGTGTACTCCATGACGTTCCACAGCTACGCCGAGGTCCCGAAGGCATTTGCCGACGAGATCATCCAGAAGAACCGCGGCGAGTAGTCTTTACGGCTTCGCAGCAAAAAACTCGGGTGCGTTTCCGGTTGACGGAAACTCACCTGGTGCAGATGGCCGGAGCCCGGTCGAGATGCAGTCCGGTCAAGCCGGGCCGCGGCCATCTGCACGAACAGGCTCTAGGCACTAGTATTAGTTCCTGAATCTGCAATTTCACCAATCCAAAGCCCCCCAAGTAGACTTGCTTGAGTTTCTGCCGCGACAAGCGCGGTTGAAGGGTAAGTCATTTGAAAACGTTCTAGGAGGAACCTGTGGCAAAGGCAAAGTTCGAGCGGACTAAGCCGCACGTCAACATCGGCACCATTGGTCACGTTGACCACGGTAAGACGACGCTGACTGCCGCCATTTCCAAGGTGCTGTACGACAAGTACCCGACTCTCAACGAGAAGCGTGACTTCGCGTCCATTGACTCTGCTCCCGAAGAGCGTCAGCGCGGCATTACCATCAACATCTCCCACGTTGAGTACCAGACCGAGAAGCGCCACTACGCACACGTAGACGCTCCGGGTCACGCTGACTACATCAAGAACATGATCACCGGTGCTGCACAGATGGACGGTGCAATCCTCGTGGTTGCCGCCACTGACGGCCCGATGGCTCAGACCCGCGAGCACGTTCTGCTCGCCCGCCAGGTTGGCGTTCCCTACCTGCTGGTCGCGCTGAACAAGTCCGACATGGTTGACGATGAGGAACTGCTGGACCTCGTCGAAATGGAAGTACGTGAGCTCCTGAGCTCGCAGGGCTTCGATGGCGACGAAGCACCGGTTGTCCGCGTTTCGGGCCTGAAGGCTCTGGAAGGCGATCCCGAGTGGGTCAAGTCCGTTGAGGAACTCATGGAGGCCGTGGACAATTCTGTTCCGGACCCCATCCGCGACCGCGACAAGCCCTTCCTGATGCCGATCGAAGACGTCTTCACGATCACCGGCCGTGGCACCGTTGTTACGGGCCGCGCCGAGCGTGGAACCCTCGCCATCAACTCCGAGGTCGAGATCGTTGGCATCCGCCCGATCCAGAAGACCACGGTGACCGGTATCGAGATGTTCCACAAGCAGCTCGACGAAGCATGGGCCGGCGAGAACTGTGGCCTCCTGCTCCGCGGTCTGAAGCGTGATGACGTAGAGCGTGGCCAGGTTGTCGTCAAGCCGGGTTCCATCACCCCGCACACCGACTTCGAGGCCAACGTCTACATCCTTTCCAAGGACGAAGGCGGACGTCACAACCCGTTCTACTCGAACTACCGCCCGCAGTTCTACTTCCGTACCACGGACGTAACCGGCGTTATCACCCTGCCGGAAGGCACGGAAATGGTTATGCCTGGCGACAACACTGAGATGACCGTTGCGCTCATCCAGCCCATCGCCATGGAAGAGGGCCTCGGCTTCGCTATCCGCGAAGGCGGCCGCACCGTTGGTTCAGGACGCGTTACCAAGATCATCAAGTAATTACTTGCTGACCTGGTGTTGGCAGGCCGCTTGACGGTCCGCTAATACTTATCAACAGCCCCGCTGCGTATCTACGCGGCGGGGCTGTTGTTTGCTATCGTTAATCCAATCACTGGATTAATTGTGCGGACTGGTCTGTGCTGGAGGTATCACGTTGAGGGACGAATCATATGAGGCGGGGTACCGCGCGGGTCATCTCCAGGGGTGGCTTGATGCCGTGGCCAAACTCCAGGCGGCCGGGCAACTGACAGGCCGCGGCGAGCCGTCGCAGCCGCTTTCCGGCGCCCCGTCCGCGGGACGTACGACGGCGGCACCCGGCGGCGTGCCTGCGCTGGCTACGGTTCCGGTCACCGATGTTCCGGTTTCGTTAACACCTGCGTCGCCCTTGGCTGAAGTCTCGGCGTTGCCTCCTCGAGCGCCCCAGCCCTTTCCTGCACGCGTAACCATCCAGGCTCCGCCGGCGTCGCCGTCGCAATCCCCGGCCGCTTCCGTTCAGAACTACCCGGAGACGCCGGCCGAGCGCCAGGCGCGACGCGAAAAGCGTGACCGCCAAAACATCAATATCACCCTGTACGTAGCCAGCCTTCTTCTTGTGGCTGCCGCTGCCTTGTTCATCGGCACAAGCCTCCCGCCCATGATGCGGTTCGCCGGGGTTGTCACCGTTACGGCTTTGTTCTATGGCGCGGGTTTTGTACTCCATGCCCGGGTGCCGCGGCTCCGGCCGGCTGCGGTGGCATTCACTGGCACCGGACTTGCCCTTGTCCCGGTGACCGGCCTGGCGCTGTACAACTTCGCCCTGCCAAACAGTCCCACAGCCTGGCTGTTGACGTCGTTAGTGGGCACCATAGCCTACGTCGCGGCGGCTGTCCGGCTTGAGAGCCGGGTGCTTGTCTACCTTTCGCTGACGTTCCTCGCCTCCACGGCGTTCTCCGGCGTCTCCGTCCTCGGCGGCGCCTTGGTCTGGTATTTTGCGTCTCTGATAGGTGTGGCCGTATTGCTGACCGTCCTTGCCCTGGCGCGGCCCGGCTGGCTGCCGCCCGTGTACGTCAGGCCCCTCATGGTCCTGCACCCCTATGTGGTTCCGGCGGTGGCTGCCGCTGCCACCTGCGTCCCCCTGTACCTGGACAAAGCCGAATACGCGCTGATCCTTGCGCTGTGCGGGGCCTACTTCGCATTGATGTCCGTTGTCCCCGGGCCGTGGCGGCTCCGTAACTTCTACGCGGCGCGGGCTGCCCTGACTGTTGCTGCCGCCGTCGCGGTCTGGAATCTGACCGGCCGGGGGAGCGACGCCCTGCTGACGGCCAGCGTCCTGCTCGCTGTCCAGGTGCTTGGCCTGGCGTTGTTGTCTGCCCGGTTGGCGGCAGTATTTACCGGCACGGAGCTTCCCGGCCAGAGTGCGGGAGCTCCTCAGCGGGCTTCCCAAGGTCCTCCCGCCGGCGCTTCCCGCAGTGTTGCCGGTGCCCGCTGGCCGGCCGATGCCGTGGTCACCTTTGCGCTGCAGCTCGCGGCCACGGTGGCCTTTGGCGTTGTCCGGGAAGTCGCCGGCTTCGTCCAAGGATTTGTGAGCGAGGGTTTGGCCGACAGGGAGCTGGCAGTGCCGCTGTGGATTCCGGTGGCATGCTCACTCGTGGCAGGCATGGTGCTGGCTGCCACCTTGCGTGGCCGCACCGAGTGGGCGCCCGTAGCTGCCCTTGCCATGGCGGGGCTGGCAAGTGGGCCCCTGGGCGCGTGGCCCCTGGCCGTGATGCTCTTGCTGGGCTCCGGTTATTGGGCTGCCCGTGGAGCCTTCTCGGCAGGAACAGCCCGTGGACGCCTCGTTTTGGGAGCCCGCGTAAGCCTGACGCTGGCTGTGCCCGTGACCGTGGCGGCCGTGATCGTGCAGGGGCCTGGTCGGGATGAGGCCTCGGCGTTCGCACTTTTGCTGGCACTGGTGTGCCAGCAACTCCTCACCGCCACCCTGCAGCGTTCCGGGGTGGCCGCTATTGCCCCGCAGGCCACGTTTGGAGCATTCGGGTCCGCGGCAGCCCTGGTCCTGATCGGGTTGCCGTTCCTCGAGGCCGCACCGGGCCACACACTGACGGCCGTGGCCCTGATGGTGCAACTGCTGGCGGCATTCGGTGTTGGGGCCATGATGCTTCCGCGTCCTGCTGCGGAGAAGGACTGGTCCGCGACTGCCTGGGAAGCAGTGCCGCTTGCGTTGTCCGTGATTGCTGTTGCCGTCGCCTTCCAATCGGTCTCGCAGACTGCCGGGAACGTGGCGTTGCTCTTCGTGGTGGCCTATTTGGTGATCACCGCCATGCGCCTGCCGCTGCGCCAGCACCGCTGGACCTACTGGTGGTTCGGCCGGGCGGCAGCAACGGTCCTCACCCTGACGGCCTTTAACCAGCTCCAACGGGACGCCGGCCCCGTGGTGCTCGCGGATGAGGTGGTGCGCCCCGCCATGGTCCTCGTCACGGTACTGGCACTCCAGCTGTGCCTGCCGCTGCTGGCGGCAGCACGCCGTCGTGCTCCCCGCTGGATTGCCGCAGACGCTGCCGCAGTGATCCTCCTTCAGCTGGTGGCCACCGCCCTTCTGGCGCAGGCCGATTCCGCAGGATGGCAGCACACCTCCGCTACGGTACTTGCGGGCTTGGGCGGCGCTGCGTCAGGTTACGTCCTCCGCCGGGAGGCAGGTGCCGTCTGGTTGGCACCGTTCGCGTTCGGCTCACTGCTGGCGTTCAGTGACGGCAGCCTCCTGATCGTTGAACTCGCTCTGGGTATCTTCGCCGTCTACGCCACCCTGATGGTGGTGGCCGAGCCGCAACGTGCGGGGAAGGGCTGGTACTTCGTCGCGGCCCGGGTTCTGACCGCAGGCCTGGCGTTGGTACTGAGCTACGACATCACTGCTTCAGCCACCGTGGTCTCGGTGACCTTTGCCTTGGTGCTCGCCGCCCAGCATGGAGTCCGTTGGGCGATGCGCGCACGGCTGGCCGAGGTCCCCTACCAGCAGGCTGCAGTCTGGATCACGCTGGCAGGGCAGGCCATGCTGCCTCTCGTGTATGTGGCGGGGCAAAGAGCCGCCAGGCTGCCGGCTCAGGATAACGACGGCGGCCGCTGGGTGGTGCTGTTCGAACTGCTCCTGCTTCTTGTCTCCGCCGTCGTGGCCCGCAAACTGTTCGCAGCCCGTGGTTCCCTTTACTTTGCGGTGTATGCGGCACTATTCGGCGTTCTCGCCCTGGGCCCGCTGGTCACTTTCGGCGGGACGTTCCTCGTCTCCGCGGTGTTGAGCCACACCGGGACCGCTGCGGTGCTGCTGTCCGTAGCGTTGCTCGCCGTTGCGGCCGGAGTCCTTCGCCGCAGGCGCAACGTGGAGACTGGAGATATTGAGCATTGGCTCTGGCTGGTGACTGCAGGCTCCTTCGCTGGTGCCGGCCTGGTCATCTCCCCGTTGGCGGCAGGCTGGGCGACTGGTGCTGCCGTTCTGGTTCTTGCCGTGGTGCTGTTTGCGGCTTCGCACGTCGAAGACCAGGCGCTGCTGTACCCGCCGGCAGCATTGGCAACACTCTGGGGTGCCATTGCGCTGGCGGGCGAGGCCCTCCCGGACACAGCGGGAGCCTGGGGCGGTTTCTTGCCGTGGTTGGTAGGCGCGGGCACGGCCTCGCTCGCCCTCTATGCTGGCCGGCTGATTCGCGGCGAAGCGTTGGAGGCTGGCCGTTTGAAAGCCGGCCGCTTGAGAGCCGGCCGCGTGGACGAGGGACACATGGACGCGGGAGGAGTCGATGCGGGCCGCTTGGACGAGGGCCGGGTGGCCGCCGGCGAGCTGGATGGCGACCCGGTGCGTCGCTGGTCGCTTGCGGGAGGCGCCTTCCTGGGTCTGGTCCTGGTGGCCATGGCCGGGATCAGGCACGATGCCACCTCCTGGACGGCCGCAGCGGTCCTGGCCGCCGCCGTCGGAATCGCTTACCGGGAGGCCCCAGCAAAGGCGCGGCGTATTGCCCTGGAGGTGGGTGCCCTGGTTCTCACCGCAGCGGTTCAGCGCGCCGCCATCTTTGCCCTGGATGGGCCGGACCGGCCTATCGGCCGGCAGCTTGCTGGCCTTCCCGATCCGTTCTGGGTGGCTCAATGGTACGTAGTCCTGGGCGCAGTCCTCGGCGGGTGGCGCTACGTCTCCGGCCATCAGCGTGCCGGACGGTTCCTGGTGGGTGCCGCCGCCGGGCTGCTGTCGCTGGGTGGTCTGGGTGTTGTCTTCGGCGGATCCGGGGCGCAACAGTTGTGGGTGCTGGTCCTGCTGGCGCTACTGCTGGTGGCTGGCCTCGTTGCCGGCGAACGGCTGTTTGTCTGGTGGGGCGCGGCGGGTGTGGCAGCCTGCATTCTGTGGGCGATGAGGCATTACACCTTCCTGCTCCTGGCGGTGATTGCCGTGGGGCTAATCGCCTTTGCCGTCTGGCGCTTGAACCGCGGCCCGGCCGGCGCGGGACCCGACGCTGCGCCCGGCGCGGGACCCGACGCTGCGCCCGACGCGGGGCCCGGGACTGGGCCCGCAGCTGGAGCCGTAGCTGGGCCGGTAGCGGGACCGGACCCCTCGACCGGCGTCTGGCCCAGCGGTGACAGGGTGCGGCCATCCGGCCCATTTCCGGGTGTTGGTGACAGGGAGCAGTCGACGGAAACAGGGGACAGCGGGTCTGCGGCAGGGAGGGGTTCCGCCGCGACAGGGCGGCCGTCCCGACGGCACTGATAATGTTGCTAACAGCGAGAGGAGTACATCATGGAATGGCTGATTTTTCTGATCATCGCGGCTGCCGTGGTCGCCGGAGGGTTCTGGGCTAAAAAGAATTTCCGCAACGAGATCGACCGCGCCAAGCGCATTAACCGCGCCAACAAGAACCAGTAGCCGGGCCTCAGCCAGCCAACGGTTTCCGGGCCTGGCTGAGCGCCCTGTACCAATAGAACGACTCCTTCGGGGTGCGCTCCAAGGTGTCAAAATCCACGTGCACCAGGCCGAAACGCTGTGAGTATCCGGCAGCCCATTCAAAATTGTCCATCAGAGTCCACACGTAGTAGCCACGAAGGTCGACATCTTCGGCGATGCCGCCAGGGGCTGTTGCCTCCAGCGCATGGTGCAGATGGCCCGCGAGGTAGTTGATCCGCTGATGGTCATCAATGGGGCCCGTCACGTGCTCCGGCTCCGGGAAGCTGGCGCCGCTTTCTGTGATGTAGAGCGGCGGCAAGGCGTCCCGGTAGCGGTCCTTCAGCTCGCGCAGCAAAATTCCCAGATGGTCAGGGGCCACCGGCCAGCCGAAGCCCGTGGTCCCGTACTCGTCGAACGGCACCTGATGGGCCGGGATCCGGATCATCGCTTCCGCCGGCACCGTGAGGTCCTCGCCGGTGCCCTGGCCGGCGGCCACCTTGACGGGCTGGTAATAGTTCACGCCGTAGAAGTCCACGGGCTGATGGATGATGCGGAGATCGGCGTCGGAAATCTTGGGCAGGGAACGCAACCACGGCTTGGCGAGCCGCAGCGAGAAGGGGTACCGGCCCAAAAGGATTGGATCGGCGTAGATCCGGTTCAGCATCAGGTCGAACACTTTGGCAGCAGCCCTGTCCCTGATTCTTCCGGAGGCCGGCCGGACGGGGGAGTGCAGGTTGGTTACACCGATGCCGCCCCGGACGCCCTCTGCACGCAGCGCCTGAGTGGCCAAGCCGTGGGCAAGCAGTTGGTGGTGCACCGCGGGAAAAGCGTCAAAGAGGAGGTAGCGGCCGGGCGCATGCGTGCCCAGGGCGTAGCCATTGAGCACCACCGAGGCCGGCTCATTGAGCGTGACCCACTGGTCCACCCGGTCACCAAAACGCTTGCCGGCCGCAGCCGAGTATTCAGCAAACCGTTCCGCCGTGACCCTGTTCATCCAGCCCCCGCCGTGCTCCAGGGGCAGCGGCGTATCCCAGTGGTACAAAGTGGCCATGGGGGAGATGCCCGCTTCAAGGAGCTGGTCGATCAGACGGTCGTAGAAGTCAAGGCCCTGCGTGTTGAAAGCGCCGCGACCGTCGGGCTGGATCCTCGGCCAGGAAATGGAAAAGCGGTAGGAGTCGACGCCGAGTTCCTGCATAAGCGTTACATCTTCAGCCGAGCGGTTGTAGTGGTCGCAGGCTACCGCGGGTGAATGGCCGTCCAGGATGGCGCCAGGCTTCTCCACGAAGGCATCCCAGCCGGAGGGGCCCCGGCCGCCGGCGGCCAGGCCGCCCTCGATCTGGAAAGCGGCGGCTGCCACTCCCAGGGTAAAGGTGCGTGGCAGGCGACCTGCCAAATCCTGGATGGAAACGTCATTTTCGACGGTCATTCCCCCATCATCCATTCCGAAGTTGACGAAGGCAATGACTTCGAACCGGGTGGGAGGGGGTAGGCGGCAAGCCGGGCAGCATGGGGTCAGCCGGCAGATTCGCTTCTCCGGATAATATCCGGCATACTAGATGAGTTGTTCAAGCGCTTCTTCGTGTCCCGATCCGGATAATGCCGGGTGTCAGGGTCCAAGTGGAAGACCAAACATAACCCACTCCCCATGGAACTGCGGATTTGTATGCGTGCTAAGCGCGACACGCCCGACCGCGGGGGTCGGTTACGTCGGCAGGTTGAGGAACCCGGATTTATCCGGATTCAGCTTGTGCGGCGGGTGGTAGTTCAGACTTCAAATGCTTCGGCAGCCACATGCAACACGAATAGTGAACAGAGCAGCCCTAACTCAGAGCAGCACTAACGAAAGAGAGTCAGGCGACATGGCGGGACAAAAAATCCGCATCCGGCTGAAGTCATACGACCACGAGGTCATTGACGTTTCAGCCCGGAAGATCGTTGAGACGGTCACGCGCGCAGGCGCAACGGTAGTTGGCCCTGTGCCGCTGCCTACGGAGAAGAACATCTACTGCGTAATCCGCTCTCCGCACAAGTACAAAGACAGCCGCGAGCACTTTGAAATGCGCACGCACAAGCGTCTTATCGACATCATCGATCCCACGCCGAAGGCTGTTGATTCGCTTATGCGTCTCGACCTGCCGGCCGACGTGAACATCGAAATCAAGCTGTAGGGAGGTGCTGAGAGACTATGACCGCAACCCGTAACGTAAAGGGCCTGCTGGGCACGAAGCTCGGCATGACCCAGGTCTGGGACGAGAACAACAAGCTCATCCCCGTCACTGTGGTCCAGGCAGATTCGAACGTCATCACCCAGCTGCGCAACGCAGACACTGATGGCTACGTCGCTGTACAGATCGGCTACGGCCAGATCGATCCCCGCAAGGTCACCAAGCCTCTGGCTGGTCACTTTGAAAAGGCAGGCGTCACGCCTCGCCGCCACGTCGTCGAACTGCGCACTGCAGATGCTGACACTTACGAGCTGGGCCAGGAGCTTTCTGTTGAGCTCTTCGAAGCCGGCCAGAAGATCGACGTTATTGGCACCACCAAGGGTAAGGGCTTCGCCGGTGTTATGAAGCGTCACGGCTTCCACGGCGTTGGAGCTTCCCACGGTGCCCACAAGAACCACCGTAAGCCCGGTTCAATCGGTGGCGCATCCACCCCGAGCCGCGTCTTCAAGGGCATGAAAATGGCCGGCCGCATGGGCGCCGTTCGTCACACCACGCTGAACCTCACGGTTCACGCAGTTGACGTCGAGAAGTCGCTGCTCCTGATCAAGGGTGCCGTCCCCGGCGCCCGCGGCCAGGTCGTACTCGTACGCACCGCCGTGAAGGGAGCCTAGTTCAATGACTAGCACTGTCAAGGTTGACCTGCCTGCAGAGATCTTCGACGTTCAGACCAACGTGCCGTTGCTGCACCAGGTCGTCGTTGCCCAGCTCGCTGCTGCTCGCCAGGGTACCCACAAGACCAAGACCCGCGCCGAGGTTTCCGGTGCAGGTCGCAAGCCGTTCAAGCAGAAGGGCACCGGCCGCGCCCGTCAGGGTTCAATCCGTGCTCCTCACATGACCGGTGGTGGCGTCGTCCACGGTCCCACACCGCGTGACTACAGCCAGCGCACCCCCAAGAAGATGATTGCTGCTGCACTGCGCGGCGCACTGTCTGACCGGGCACGCAACGGTCGCATCCACGTTGTTGCTGAACTGGTGGAGGGCACCAAGCCGTCCGTCAAGACCGCACTTGCAACGCTGCGCGGAGTTTCCGAGCGCAAGAACCTGCTGGTTGTCATCGAGCGCGCCAACGATGTTGCAGCACTTTCCGTGCGCAACCTCGCCGGTGTTCACGTTCTGTACGCAGACCAGCTGAACACCTACGACGTACTCGTCTCTGACGACGTTGTCTTCACCAAGGCTGCCTACGAAGCATTCGTTGCTGACAAGGCAGTGGCAAAGAACGAGGAGGATGCCAAGTGAGTGCAGCCACCATCAAAGACCCGCGCGACGTCGTGCTTGCACCCGTCGTATCGGAAAAAAGCTACGGCCTGATCGATGAGGGCAAGTACACCTTCCTGGTGGACCCCCGCTCGAACAAGACCGAGATCAAGCTGGCCGTGGAGAAGATTTTCTCCGTCAAGGTCGAATCGATCAACACCATCAACCGTGCCGGTAAGCGCAAGCGCACCAAATTCGGATGGGGTACCCGCAAGAACACCAAGCGTGCAATTGTGAGCCTCAAAGAAGGCACCATCGACATCTTCGGCGGTCCGCTCTCGTAGCGGAGACCACTTTAACGAGGAAATAAATTATGGGAATCCGTAAATACAAGCCGACTACACCGGGCCGTCGTGGCTCGAGCGTAGCGGACTTCACCGAAATCACGCGGTCGACTCCGGAAAAGTCGTTGGTACGTCCGTTGCCCAAAAAGGGCGGCCGTAACAACACCGGTAAGATCACGACCCGTCACAAGGGTGGTGGCCACAAGCGCCAGTACCGTCTGATCGACTTCCGTCGCCACGACAAGGACGGCGTCAACGCCCGCGTTGCCGAAATCGAGTACGATCCGAACCGTACGGCTCGCATCGCCCTCCTGCACTACGTTGATGGCACCAAGCGTTACATCATCGCCCCGAACAAGCTCTCCCAGGGTGACGTCGTAGAGGCAGGTGCCGGTGCTGACATCAAGCCCGGTAACAACCTGCCCCTGCTCAACATCCCGGTGGGTACCGTAATCCACGCAGTTGAACTGCGCCCGGGTGGCGGCGCCAAGATGGGCCGCTCCGCCGGCGCATCGATCCAGCTTGTTGCCAAGGAAGGCCGCTTCGCCCAGCTGCGTCTGCCTTCCGGCGAAATCCGCAACGTTGATGTGCGCTGCCGCGCAACCATCGGCGAGGTCGGCAACGCCGAGCAGTCGAACATCAACTGGGGTAAGGCCGGCCGTATGCGGTGGAAGGGCGTTCGCCCGACCGTCCGTGGTGTCGCCATGAACCCGGTTGACCACCCGCACGGTGGTGGCGAGGGTAAGACGTCCGGTGGACGTCACCCCGTCAACCCGAACGGTAAGCGTGAGGGCCGCACCCGCCGCCCGAACAAAGAGAGCGACAAGCTTATTGTGCGTCGTCGTCGTACTGGCAAGAACAAGCGATAGGAGCCTGGACACATGCCACGCAGCCTGAAAAAAGGTCCTTTCGTTGACCAGCACCTCTTTGTGAAGGTGGACAGGGAAAACGAAAAGGGCACCAAGAACGTCATTAAGACCTGGTCCCGCCGTTCGATGATCATCCCCGACATGCTCGGGCACACGATCGCCGTGCACGACGGACGCAAGCACATCCCCGTGTTTGTCACTGAGTCGATGGTCGGGCACAAGCTCGGCGAATTCGCTCCTACGCGGACATTCCGCGGCCATGTCAAGGACGACCGTAAGGGCAAGCGCCGCTAGGCGCCTGCACTTACGTCAAAGACGAGAGAAGGAAAGCAATGGAAGCCAAGGCAATTGCGCGTCACATCCGCGTAACGCCTATGAAGGCCCGGCGCGTCGTCAACCTTGTTCGTGGTAAGCAAGCGAATGAGGCTCTGGCAATTCTGAAGTTTGCCCCGCAGGCAGCTTCAGAGCCGGTATTCAAGGTAGTTCAGTCGGCAATCTCCAACGCCCGGGTCCTCGCGGACCGCGACGGTGTTGCGTTTGACGAAGGTGACCTCATCATCAGCGAAGCGTTTGTTGATGAAGGCCCGACCATGAAGCGGTTCCAGCCGCGAGCCCAGGGTCGTGCATTTCAGATCAAGAAGCGCACGAGCCACATCACCGTGGTAGTCGCTACCCCGGAGAAAGAGGAGGCTCGCTAAGTGGGACAGAAAGTTAACCCGCACGGGTTCCGACTCGGCATCACCACCGATCACGTATCGCACTGGTTTGCTGACAGCACCAAGGCCGGACAGCGGTACAAGGACTTCGTTCGCGAAGACATCCGTATCCGCCAGCTCATGTCCACGGGCATGGAGCGCGCCGGCATCGCCAAGGTTGAGATCGAGCGCACCCGTGACCGTGTCCGCGTGGATATCCACACGGCACGTCCCGGCATCGTTATCGGCCGCCGCGGCGCTGAAGCAGACCGCATCCGCGGCGAGCTTGAGAAGCTCACGGGCAAGCAGGTTCAGCTGAACATCCTCGAGGTCAAGAACCCCGAGATGGAAGCTCAGCTTGTTGCCCAGGGCGTTGCTGAGCAGCTGACTTCCCGCGTGGCATTCCGCCGTGCGATGAAGAAGGCCATGCAGTCCGCGCAGCGTGCAGGTGCCAAGGGCATCCGTATCGCCTGCTCCGGTCGACTGGGTGGCGCTGAAATGTCCCGCTCGGAGTTCTACCGCGAAGGCCGTGTGCCCCTGCACACCCTCCGCGCGAACATCGACTACGGCTTCTACGAGGCCAAGACCACCTTCGGCCGCATCGGCGTGAAGGTCTGGATCTACAAGGGTGACGTCACCGCCAAGGAACTGGCTCAGCAGGCAGCTGCTGCTCCGTCCCGCGGCCGCGGCCCCAGCGATCGCCCGGGCCGCCCGGGTGGCGCTGACCGTGGTGACCGTCGTCGTCGTACCGACCGTCCGGCAGCAGAGGCAGCTCCGGCTGCCGAGGCTCCGGCAGTTGAGGCTGCACCCGCTGCAGTAGAAGGAGGACAGGCTTAAATGCTTATCCCACGTCGAGTCAAGCACCGTAAGCAGCACCACCCGGGTCGTTCCGGCGCTGCTACGGGCGGCACCAAGGTCTCCTTCGGTGAGTACGGCATCCAGGCCCTGAGCCCGGCATACGTAACCAACCGTCAGATCGAGTCTGCCCGTATCGCGATGACCCGCCACATCAAGCGTGGCGGCAAGGTCTGGATCAACATTTACCCGGACCGTCCGATCACGAAGAAGCCTGCCGAAACCCGCATGGGTTCCGGTAAGGGTTCACCGGAGTGGTGGGTCGCTAACGTCAAGCCGGGACGGGTTCTCTTTGAGATCTCCGGCGTCGAAGAATCGGTAGCTCGCGAGGCCCTGCGCCTGGCAATCCACAAGCTCCCGTTGAAGGCACGCATTTTGCGTCGCGAAGGTGGTGAATAGAAATGGCAGTAGGATCCAAGGAACTGGCATCCGCACAGCTGGACACGTTCGACAACGAGCGCCTCGTTGAAGAACTCCGTAAGGCTAAGGAAGAGCTGTTCAACCTGCGTTTCCAGTCCGCCACCGGTCAGCTGGAGAACCACGGTCGTCTGCGCGCGGTAAAGAAGGACATCGCACGCATCTACACCGTTCTCCGTGAGCGCGAGCTGGGCATTCGTGCCGAGGTTGCCGCACCCGTTGTGGAAGCCAAGGAAGAGAAGAAGTCCAAGAAGGCAGCAACCAAGAAGGCCGACAAGGCTGAAACGGTTGAGACCGAGGAGGATGCCAAGTGAGTGAAAAGGACGAGAACGTGACGGAAACTGTTTCCGCAGCAGCTACGGCTGCCGAGCGCGGTGACCGTAAGACGAAGCGTGGCTACGTAGTCTCGGACAAGATGGAAAAGACCATCGTTGTCCAGGTTGAGGACCGCGTAAAGCACGCCTTGTACGGCAAGGTCATCCGCCGCAACACGAAGATCAAGGCTCACGACGAAGAGAACAGCGCCGGCATCGGCGACCTCGTTCTCCTCGCCGAGACCCGCCCGCTGTCCGCTACTAAGCGGTGGCGCCTGGTCGAGATCCTCGAAAAGGCCAAGTAACACCCCGCAGCCTGCTTGCAGGTCCTGCACCGGAAACTCCCGTTCCCTTTTGGGAACGGGGGTTTCCTGCGTTTTGCCGGTGTCACCCGCGGCATCCTTTTGCTGAGCGTACGACGACGGTGGGCCGGGTTCCCGGGGAGCGGCACCAACGGTGGGCCGAAAGCGTGCCGTGCGTGACGCCGTCGTCCGCCCCGCACCCACCCAGGACGCTCTCTCACTTAACGCAGGTTTTGCGTGGATCCTCTCTCACTCTCTTGAAGAGAGTGAGAGAGCGTTTCTGGAAAAGGCACATTAAGTGAGAGAGCGTCCGACGACGGCGGGGCGGGCTTGCGGGGGAGCGGCACCGAGGGTGGGCCACCGCACGCCGTGCGTGCCGCCGTCGTCCGTTGTGTTGGTGCGCCCGACGCCGGGGTGTGATATGGGAGATGGCCCAAACTGTGCTAAGATTTTGAGTTTGTATGGCGCCGTTCGTGCGCCGACATCAACCTCGTAAACAATCGTGCCACGGCATAGTGCCCCCTAGCGCTTCGGACCTGTCTGAGACCGCCTGGGATGCAAATGTTTTTGGCACGGGAGTTTAGGCCTGGTCTGGCAAAATCCAGGCAGGTCAAGAGACACCCCGATCAACCGTTCCGCAAGGCTCATTCCGTAGGAAGATTTTCGGTCTGAGAACCGGCGCGACGCAAGGAGTAAATAGTGATTCAGCAGGAGTCGCGACTCAAGGTCGCCGACAACACGGGTGCTAAGGAAATCCTTACCATTCGCGTTCTCGGTGGATCTGGCCGTCGCTACGCAGGCATTGGCGACGTCATCGTCGCTACCGTCAAGGACGCAATTCCGGGCGGCAACGTAAAGAAGGGCGATGTTGTTAAGGCAGTCATCGTCCGTACCAAGAAGGAACGCCGCCGTGCGGATGGTTCCTACATCAAGTTTGACGAGAACGCAGCTGTGATCCTGAAGGCTGACGGTGACCCCCGCGGTACCCGTATCTTCGGACCGGTTGGTCGTGAACTCCGTGACAAGAAGTTCATGAAGATCGTTTCTCTGGCTCCGGAGGTGCTCTAGTCCATGGCTAAGATCAAAAAGGGTGACCTCGTTCAGGTCATCACTGGCGCCAAGGCTGAGCGCGGCGGCGACAAGGGTAAGCAGGGCAAGGTTCTGCGCGTATTCCCCGAGACCAACCGCGTGTTGGTTGAAGGCATTAACCGCGTAACCAAGCACACCAAGGTCGGTCAGTCGCAGCGCGGCACCAAGACCGGTGGCATTGAGGTCGTAGAAGCTTCGATCCACATCTCCAACGTGGCTCTGGTTGACCCGTCCACCAAGAAGCCCACCCGCGTCGGTTTCCGCACCGAGACCGTTGAGCGCGATGGCGTGAAGCGCGAAGTGCGTGTACGCGTGGCCAAGAGCTCCGGGAAGGACATCTAATGACTGAGACTCTCGAGACTCCGGCAGCGAAGATCGTTCCTCGTCTGAAGACCAAGTACGCCGATTCCATCAAGAGCACGCTCGTTGAGGAATTCAAGTACACCAACGTCAACCAGGTTCCCCGCCTGGTGAAGGTCGTTGTGAACATGGGTGTTGGAGATGCCGCTAAGGATTCCAAGCTGATCGACGGCGCTGTCCGCGATCTGACCCTGATCACCGGCCAGAAGCCGCAGGTAACCAAGGCCCGCAAGTCGATCGCACAGTTCAAGCTGCGCGAAGGCATGCCCATCGGCGCACACGCAACTCTGCGTGGAGACCGCATGTGGGAATTCCTGGATCGTCTGGTCACGCTGGCTCTGCCCCGTATCCGCGACTTCCGCGGCCTCAGTGGCAAGCAGTTCGACGGCAACGGCAACTACACCTTCGGTCTGACCGAGCAGGTTATGTTCCACGAAATCGACCAGGATTCCATCGACCGCACCCGCGGCATGGACATCACGGTTGTCACCACTGCCAAGACCGATGACGAAGGCCGCGCGCTGCTTAAGGCGCTTGGTTTCCCGTTCAAGGCCGAAGACTAATCTAACTACGTAACAGGTCCTTCGGCGCAGCCCTGCAGTTCTGCAGAGGCCGGACCGAGGAAACCGTTATGAGGAAGGGCAAGAGCCCACCATGACAATGACAGATCCTGTCGCAGACATGCTTACGCGTCTGCGCAATGCAAACTCGGCATACCACGATTCCGTGACCATGCCGTACAGCAAGCTCAAGGCACGCGTTGCCGACATCCTGAAGGCCGAAGGTTACATCGCCTCCTGGAAAGAAGAAGACGCTGAGGTTGGCAAGAAGCTGACCCTCGAGCTCAAGTTCGGTCCGAACCGCGAGCGTTCAATCGCTGGTGTTCGTCGTATTTCCAAGCCGGGCCTGCGTGTTTACGCAAAGTCCACCAACCTCCCGCACGTGCTCGGTGGCCTGGGTGTCGCAATCCTGTCCACCTCTTCCGGCCTCTTGACTGATAAGCAAGCCGGCAAGAAGGGCGTGGGCGGCGAAGTCCTCGCCTACGTCTGGTAACGGGAAAGGAAGAGAATAATGTCACGTATTGGACGTCTCCCCATCACCGTTCCCGCCGGCGTTGAGGTCAAGGTTGACGGCTCTGTCGTCAGCGTCAAGGGTGCCAAAGGCGAGCTGAACCACACTGTGGCCAGCCCGATCGAGGTTTCCCTGGAAGCAGAGACCCTGACTGTCGCCCGCCCGAACGACGAGCGCGCCTCCCGTTCCCTCCACGGCCTGACCCGCACCCTGATCTCCAACATGATCGAGGGCGTTACCAAGGGCTACGAGAAGAAGCTTGAAATCGTTGGTACTGGTTACCGCGTTCAGGCCAAGGGATCTGACCTTGAGTTCGCTCTCGGCTACAGCCACCCGGTAAATGTCACCGCACCGGACGGCATCACCTTTGCAGTTGAGACCCCGACCAAGCTCTCTGTTTCAGGTATCAACAAGCAGCAGGTCGGCGAGGTTGCTGCCAACATTCGCAAGCTGCGGAAGCCGGACCCCTATAAGGGCAAGGGCATTCGCTACGCAGGCGAAGTCATCCGCCGCAAGGTCGGAAAGGCTGGTAAGTAACCATGGCCATCTCAATTAACAAGAAGCGTACGAACAAGAGCAAGTCGGCTGCGCGCAGCCGTCGCCAGCTTCGTATCCGCAAGCGCATCTCCGGTACGGCTGTACGTCCTCGTCTGGTCGTCAACCGTTCCGCACGCCACGTATTCGTCCAGGTTGTCGATGACACCAAAGGCCTGACCGTAGCGAGCGCCTCCACCTTGGAAGCCGACCTTCGTGCATTCGAAGGCGACAAGACCGCCAAGGCCAAGCGCGTTGGCGAGCTCGTTGCCGAGCGTGCGAAGGCTGCCGGTATCGAAGCAGTTGTCTTCGACCGCGGTGGTAACAAGTACCACGGCCGGATCGCTGCTGTCGCTGACGGCGCACGTGAAGGTGGGCTGTCACTGTGACGGAAGCAAACAACGAAAAGGACACTGTGTCTGCAGATCAGAAGGCGACTGACGCCGTAGCTGCTCCGGCCACTGAGACCACTGCTCCCGCAGCCGCTGCTGACGACCGCCGTGGCGGCGCTCGTCGTGGCGAGCGTGGAGACCGTGGCCAGGGCCGCGGCGACCGTGGTGGCCGTGGTGGCCGCGACGGCGGCCGTGAAGCCGAGAAGAGCCAGTTCATCGAACGCGTTGTCACCATCAACCGCGTTTCCAAGGTGGTCAAGGGTGGTCGTCGCTTCAGCTTCACCGCTCTGGTCGTCGTTGGTGACGGTAACGGCATGGTCGGCGTCGGCTACGGCAAGGCTAAGGAAGTTCCTGCCGCTATCGCGAAGGGCGTTGAAGAGGCCAAGAAGTCCTTCTTCCGCGTTCCCCGCATCGGCAGCACCATCCCGCACCGCGTTCAGGGTGAGGCCGCTGCAGGCGTCGTAATGCTGCGTCCGGCTTCCGCCGGTACCGGTGTTATCGCCGGTGGCCCGGTCCGTGCAGTACTGGAGTGCGTGGGCATCCACGACATCCTCTCCAAGTCGCTCGGTTCCGCAAACGCCATCAACATCGTTCACGCGACCGTTGATGCCCTGAAGCGCCTCGAAGAGCCGGCAGCAGTGGCAGCACGCCGCGGCCTGCCCCTCGACGAGGTTGCTCCGCCGGCAATGGTGAAGGCAATCCTGAACCAGAAGGCGGGTGTCTAAGTCATGGCTAAGAACCTGATTCCCTCCGACTCCCAGTTGGAGATCACTCAGATCAAGTCCGTCATTGGCGGCAAGCAGAACCAGCGCGACACCCTTCGGTCCCTCGGCCTGAAGCGGATCGGACACACCGTTGTCCGCACCGCCGACGCCGTGACCGTTGGAATGCTCAACACGGTTCCGCACCTGGTAAAGGTAGAGGAGGCGAAGTAAATGGCAGAGAAAAACACTGCTGAGAAGGCACAGAGCGCGGCTGCTGAGAAGCAGAACGCTCTGAAGGTCCACCACCTGCGTCCCGCCCCGGGTGCCAAGACCGCCAAGACCCGCGTTGGTCGTGGTGAAGGTTCCAAGGGTAAGACCGCTGGTCGCGGTACCAAGGGTACGAAGGCCCGTTACCAGATCAAGGCTGGCTTTGCCGGCGGCCAGTTGCCGCTGCACATGCGCCTGCCGAAGCTGCGCGGCTTCAAGAACCCGTTCCGCGTTGAGTTCCAGGTTGTAAACCTGGACAAGCTCAACGAGCTGTTCCCCGAAGGTGGCGCTGTCACCGTGGAGAACCTGGTCGAGAAGGGTGCCGTTCGCAAGAACCAGCCCGTCAAGGTGCTGGGCACCGGCGACATCACCGTCAAGGTTGACGTCACCGCCCACGCATTCTCGGCCAGCGCCGCGGAAAAGATTGCTGCAGCAGGCGGAAGCACCACCGCTCTCTAGAGACGGTGGGCTGAAGCCCGTTGTAAACTCCCGGCGTGCAGGACCCCAGGGCCCTGCACGCCGGGAGTTTTTTCGCATCCGCCCGCCGAGTAATTCCTGCCGCCCGTCGCGCGGTTGGCCCTGCGGATTATTCGCATGGCCAATCCACCCGTTAGACTCGGTTGTTGGGATTATTGACCCCCATCACACCACGCTTATTAACAACACAGGAGGACGCTTGCTTAGCGCATTTGGCCGGGCCTTTCGCACGCCTGATCTGCGACGCAAGTTGTTGTTCACGCTGGCAATCATCACAATCTTCCGCTTGGGTGCCTTCATTCCCTCGCCTGGTGTGAACTACCAGAATGTCCAGCAATGCTTGCAGAACGGTCAGACGGCAGGCGGGCTCTACCAGCTCGTCAACCTGTTCAGCGGCGGTGCCTTGCTTCAGGTGTCCATCTTCGCCCTGGGCATCATGCCGTACATTACGGCCAGCATCATCGTGCAGCTGCTTCGGGTGGTTATTCCCCGGTTCCAGGAACTGTACGAGGAGGGCGCCTCCGGGCAGTCCAAACTCACGCAGTACACGCGCTACCTCACCATCGCGCTGGGCCTGCTGAACGCAACGACACTGGTGTCGCTGGCACGTTCAGGCCAGCTGCTCCCGGGCTGTACACTGCCGATCATCCCCGACAGCAGCATCATCACCACCATCCTGCTGATCATCACCCTCACCGCAGGTACCGGGCTCATCATGTGGATGGGCGAGCTTGTCACGGAAAAGGGTGTGGGCAACGGTATGTCGCTGCTCATCTTCACCTCCATCGCGGCACAGTTCCCCACCTCGCTCGGCGCCATCTGGACCTCGCAGGGGCCGGGTACCTTCTTCCTGGTCCTGGCCATCGGGCTGGTGACAGTTGCCCTGGTGGTATTCGTGGAGCAGTCCCAGCGCCGTGTTCCGGTGCAGTACGCCAAGCGCATGATCGGACGCCGCACGGTGGGCGGTACCAGCACCTACATCCCCATCAAGGTGAACATGGCAGGCGTGATCCCCGTGATCTTCGCTTCCTCCATGCTTTACCTGCCGGGGCTGATCTCACAGTTCAACCAGCCCAAGAACGGCGAGCCCCTGCAGCCGTGGGTTGAGTGGATCAACAACAACCTCACCCGAGGAGACCACCCGATCTATATGGCGCTGTACTTCGCCATGATCGTGTTCTTCACCTACTTCTACGTCGCGATCACCTTCAACCCTGAAGAGGTCTCCGACAATATGAAGAAGTACGGCGGTTTCATCCCGGGTATCCGCGCCGGTAAACCGACCGCGGACTACCTGCAGTACGTACTCTCACGGATTACGCTGCCCGGCGCCATTTACCTGGGCTTCGTGGCGCTGATTCCGCTGATTGCTTTGGTACTGATCAACGCGAACCAGAACTTCCCGTTCGGTGGCACCTCGATCCTGATCATGGTGGGCGTTGGCCTTGAAACCGTCAAGCAAATAGATGCGCAACTACAGCAACGTCACTACGAAGGGCTATTGCGATGACCAAAATGTTGATTATTGGGCCTCCCGGCTCCGGTAAAGGAACTCAAGCGGAACGTATCTCCGAACGCCTCGGTGTTGTGGCGATCTCTACCGGCGATATCTTCCGCGCCAATGTGAAGGGCGAAACGCCCCTTGGCATCGAGGCCAAGAAGTACATGGACGCCGGCGACTTCGTTCCGGACAGCGTCACCAACAAGATGGTCCGCGACCGCCTCAGCGAGTCCGACGTCGAAAACGGCTTCCTCCTGGACGGCTACCCGCGCACCACTGCGCAGGTGGACTACCTCGACGGCATCCTCGCCACCAGCGAAGAAAAGCTCGACGTCGTCCTGCAGCTCACTGCCGACGATGAGGAACTCGTGGCCCGCCTCCTGGGCCGTGCCAAGGAAACCGGCCGGAGCGACGACAACGAAGCCGTTATCCGCCACCGTCTGGATCTTTACCACGAGCAGACCGAAGCAGTTGTGGCGAAGTATGCCGAACGCGGCATCCTGACCCGGGTAGACGGCATCGGCGGCATTGACGAGGTCACCGACCGCGTCATGGAGGCCATCAAGACGGCTCAGGCCGCCTGAGCCAGGCAACACAGTTATTCGAGGCTCCTCCCGGAATCCGGGAGGAGCCTCAGCCATTGAGAGGACACACCATGGCCTTCGGCCAGCCCCGTATCGAATACAAAACCGACGCCCAGATGCGCACCATGCACGAGGCCGGCCTGGTCCTGAGCCGTGCACTGGATGCCGCCGTCGCCGCCGCCGTTCCCGGCGTCACCACCAAGCACCTGGATGACGTCTTCGCCGCAGTGCTGAACGAGGCCGGTGCCAAGTCCAACTTCCTCGGGTACCACGGCTTCCCGGCCACCGTCTGCACGTCCGTGAACGAGGAAGTGGTCCACGGCATCCCCGGCAGCAAGGTCCTCAACGACGGCGACATCATCTCGATCGACGGCGGTGCGATTGTTGACGGCTGGCACTCGGACTCCGCCCGGACAGTCATCGTCGGCACAGCCGATCCCGAGGACCAGCGGCTCTCCGACGTCACCCAGGCCGCCATGTGGCACGGCATCGCGGCGCTGGCCAAGCGAGGCCATGTCGGCGACGTCGGCGCGGCCATCGATGACTACGTGTCCTCAGTACCGGGCAAACCGCTGGGCATCCTGGAGGACTACGTGGGCCACGGCATCGGCTCCGAGATGCACATGGCACCGGATGTCCTGAACTACCGGACCAGCCACCGCGGGCCCAAGGTCAAGGCCGGCCTGTGCCTGGCCATTGAGCCCATGCTGGTCCGCGGCAGCATCGACACCGCAGTCCTGGCGGATGACTGGACGGTGGTGACCACCGACGGCCAGCGCTCCTGCCAGTGGGAACACTCCGTGGCCGTCCATGACCGCGGAATCTGGGTGCTGTCCGCGCCCGACGGCGGCGCGGAGCACCTGGTGCCCCTCGGCGTCACCCCCGTGCCGATCCCGTAGGTTTCGACCCACCTGACGACGCGCGTTTTCCCCTGCGACACAGAAAATCCCTGGCGACACCCGAATATGGGTGTCGCCAGGGATTTTCCGTGGCCGGGGTGACTTTGCGCGTCGAAACCGAGCCGGGCCGGCTGTCAGGCTTTGAGTTTCGGCTTGACGTCCTTGGTGTAGATGCCTTCCAAAGTCTTCTTCAGCTCCGTCATGGTGGCCTTCACATCGCCCTGCTGGGTGAGGATCTTTGCCGCGGCCTTGGCCATTTCCTGGTCGGCCCCGGGCAGGAACACGCGGGCCCGGTCCTGGACCTTGGTCGCGGCCAACTGGTCCATCGCGGTCTTGATCTGCGGCGTCTGCGCCAGGACCGTGGCCATGTCCGCCGACGTGCGGGTGGGCATGTACCCGGTGGCAGCGGAGAACGCCGCCGTGTTCTCGGGTTCGGTCATGAACTTCAGGAACGTCCCTGCAGCGAGCTGTTCCTCCTTAGTGATGCCACTGGGGATGCCAAGTCCGGCACCGCCGGTGGGGCACACCCCGCTGCTAACCTTCGGCCCGCCCGGGAGGAAGCCGACGCCGACCTTGAACGTGGCAGACTTCAGGACGCCCAGAAGCGAGCCGGTGGAAGAAATCGTGGAAGAGGTCAGGCCGGCAGAGAAATCGTCAGCGGCTTCCTTGGACGAGACCCCGGCCCAGCTGTGCTTGTAGATCGAGTCCTGGGCCCATTGCAGGGCTTCCACGGCTTCGGGTGAATCACACGTGATGTCCCAATCCTTTGACCATGCACCACCCCAGCCCCACAGGTTATTCTGCAGCGTCCAGCCTGCGTAGCCAGCCAGGGCGGGATAAATGTAGGCGTACTGCGCGCCGGAGGCGGCCTTGAGCTTGGGGGCCCATTCGCCGAACTCCTGCCAGGTGGCGGGTGCCCGGTCCGGCAGGCCAGCTGCGGCAAAATGGTCCTTGTTGTAGTAAAACAGCGGGGTGGACCGTCCATACGGGAGCGCCCACTGCCGGCCATCGTACTTGTAGTCATCCACGAGGGACTGGCGGAAATCGTCCACCTTTATGTCCAGTTCCTTGATGAGTCCGTTCACAGGGATGATGCTCCCGTTAGTGAAGTAGCGGAACCACCAGACGTCTGACAGCACTACAACTCCGGGCAGCCCCGATTTGGCGGCTTGGGACGTTTGGAACTTCTGGGCGATTTCCTCGTAGTTTGCCCCGGCGGTCACCAGGTTGACCTTGATGTCAGGGTACTTGGCGTGGAACTTTTCGATAATCGCCTTCTCAACATCCTGGGACTTGCCCGGGTGGTTCGTCCAGAAGTCGATTTTGGCTGCCGGCTTGACGCCGCTGAAATCGATTTCCGCGGCTTCCGTTGAGGTGGTGGTGCCTCCGGTATTAGGCCCTCCGCAGGCGGAAAGTGCTGCGGCGCCGGCCGTTACGCCGGCCAGCCCCAGGAAATGCCTCCGGTCCAGATTCGTAGCCATGGTGATTCCTTTCGGTTGTTGCCTAGGAAGGTCCTGCTGTGTGGGTTAGAGAACGACGGCGAGCCAGGGTCAGCCTGTGACGCTGCCTTGGGTAAGGCCCGCGACGATATAGCGCTGGAGGGCTGCGAACACCACCAGAATGGGCACGATCACCAGCACTGCGCCGGCCATGAGGATGCCCCAGCCGGAGGCGTTGCTTTCGGAGTTCTGCAGCAGCGTCAGTCCAACCGGCAACGTCATGGTCTCCGGGCGGTCAGTGATGATCAGCGGCCAGATGTATTCGTTCCATTCGCTGACCACAGTCACCAGCGCCACGGTGGCAATGGACGGAACAGACACTGGGACCACGATCTGCCACAGGCGGCGCCAATGACCGGCGCCGTCAATCTCGGCAGACTCCAGGATGGAGGCCGGCAGCGTGAGGAAATGCTGCCGCAGCAGGAACGTCCCGAACGCCGTGCCAAGCCCCGGCAGGATGATGCCCCACAGGGTGTTCTTGCCGCCCAGCCCGGCAATCAGGATGTAGTTCGGCAGAATGGAGACCTGGGGAGGGACCATCAGGGCCACGAGGATAAGGATGAAGATGGCGTTCCTAAAGGGGAAGCGCACGAACACCAGAGCGTACGCGGTGAGGATGGCCAGCAGCACCTTGATGGTTGCGCCCACCACGGTGACGATGGTGCTGTTGATGAAGAACTGTGCGAACGGCACAGTGGTCATCGCTATGTTGTAGTTCTGCGGGTCCAGGCTCGCCGGCAGGATCTTGAGGTCCATGGTGATGATTTCCCCGGGGAGCTTGAAAGAGCTCAGAATCATCCACAGCAGCGGGAGGAAGACCACCAGCGTTGCCACCAGGAGGGGAAGGTAGCCGCCGGCGATGGTCTGGACCAGGTTCCGGGCCGAGAAGGGCCGGTCCCGGGGCATGAAGGGCTCGGGTGCCACCGGGGGAGCTTCAGGGTCGGGGTTGACCGGTGAGAGTGAGCTCATGAGTAGTGCACCTTCCGTTCCACGAACCGAAGTTGCAGGACGGTGATAACCAGCAGGATCGCGAAGAGGATCACCGAGATGGCCGCGGAATACCCGGCCCTGTTGAATGCGCCGAACGCCTGCAGGTACGCCTCGTAGATCAGGGTGCTGGTGCCGGCTCCGAGCGGGGTCATGATCCTGATCAAATCGAACGCCTGGAGTGAGCTGAGCATGGTGGTGATGAGAAGGAAGAACGTGGTGGGGGACAGCAGCGGGATGGACATGCTGAGGAAGCGGCGAAATCCGTTGGCCCCGTCCAGAGAGGCTGCCTCCATGACATCCTGCGGCAGCGATTGCAGTCCGGCCAGGTACACCACGGCGCAGTAGCCCAGGTTCTTCCAGACATAGACCAGAATGACCATCACCAACGACAGTTGGGGATCGTTGATCCACTGGGGGCTCTGCTGGCCGATACCGCGCAGCAGCCAGGCCAGGACGCCGTAGCCAGGGTCGAAGATGAAAAGCCAGACAAGACCCACGCCCACCCCGGAAAGCACATAGGGAGCGAAAACAGCGGACCGGGCAAAGGTGGTGCCGGGAACCTTGGAGTTCAGGGCCAACGCGATGAGAAGGCCCAGCAGCATGGACCCGCCGACTGTCACCAGGGTGAACACCGCAGTGGTGCCGAGTACCTTGGGGGCGTCGTCGCTGGTGAAGAAGGTGACGTAGTTCTCGAGCCCAACGACGGTTGCCGAGGCGGAGCCAAGGGTCCAGTCGAGGGTTGAGTAGTAGATGTTGCTGATGAGCGGCCGGTAGGTGAACACGGCGATCAGGATCAGATTGGGGAGGGCCAGGCCGAGGAAGACGATGAAATCACGCCGGGACCGGCCGGACCAGCGGCGGCTCCGAAGCTTTTCCGGCGGACCAGTCTGGCCGGGTGGACTGGTGGGAGGCGTGGAAGCAAGTTGCCGAGTCATTCGTGTCTCTAACGGATCGGGGCCTGCAATGGCTGGCCGACGGGCAAGGGGATCTAGCCATACTTCACCACACGGCTGGTGGGCAGAGCCCCGCATAAGCCCTCGTCAGAGGATAGTTAGTGAAGGCTTCATCGCCCATTTACGCCGTGTTGCTTGCAGTATTGCATAGTGTTTGCCTGACGGGCGGGAAGGGCTGTAGGCGATGGCGCAGAATGGAGCGTATGGGAGCCATTACCGACGTACCGGGAATCCGCGTGGGGCACGTGCAAAAGAACGACGGCGGCTGGCTGACGGGCGTGACGGTGGTGCTGCCGCCGCCGGGAACGGTGGGTTCCGTCGACGTCCGCGGCGGAGGGCCGGCGACGTCTGAGACAGATGCTTTGGACCCCACCACGATGTCCCAGCAGGTGGACGCGGTAGTGCTAACCGGCGGAAGCGCCTACGGCCTGGTCACCGCACGCGGGGCCCAGCGCTGGTGCGAGGAAGACGGCCGGGGATTCGCCGTGCCGGGCGGGCTCGTTCCGATCGTACCGGCCGCCGCCATCTTCGATCTGGGCCGCGGCGGGGACTTTTCGGCCCGGCCCGATGAGGAGATGGGCTACGCGGCAACTGCCACCGCTGCCTCGCAGCCGGAACGGCACGACGTCGGGCGCGGCAACGTAGGCGCCGGCACCGGGGCAGTCCTCGGCCGGGGGAAATACAAAGGGGGAGTGGGGACCGCTTCGGTCACGCTCGAGAACGGCGTTATAGTAGGCGCCCTAGCCGTCGTGAACGCCGTTGGCTTGCCGGTGATGCCTCCGGAAAATCCCGAACCCGCCGCGCGCTCGGTCGTGCCGCCCTACGAGCCCCCTAACCTCGCAAGCTCGGCCAGGGAACCCGGCTCGCGTGGGCCCACCTTAGACGCGCGCTTCCGGGTTCCCGATTCCCCTTCGGCAGATGCCGGGCTTCCGCCGCTCAACACAACCCTCGTCGTCGTCGCTACCAATGCTGTCCTGAGTAAGGCTGACTGCAAACGGACAGCCTCTGCTGCCCATGCCGGGCTGGCCAGGGCGCTGAATCCGTCCCACACGTTGGCGGATGGGGACACTGTCTTTTGTTTGGCTACTGGTGAGGTGCAGTTGGACCGGAGTACTGAAACTGCGCGGCAGGTAAGCCTTATCACGCTGCAAATTGCGGCAGCCGACGTCGTACGTTTGGCCATCCTCGATGGCGTGCAGAGCGCGGAGGCGGTGAGCACTCCCGCCGGTGCATATGGTGCGTACAGGTGGGAGTAGGTTACTATGCTCGATTTAACATTTGCCGGGAAAAAGGGTAATGTTGCTTGTTGGTTGTCTGCCCTGCTGTGCCCTGTTTGGGGCCTGAGGTGATAACCGATCCAACAAAAACGTTCGTGGTCATGTCCGGTGCAATCCGGCGGGGCTGCGGCAACAACAGTTAGCGGAGGGTATGGCCAAGAAGGACGGGGTCATTGAGATCGAAGGCGTTGTGACTGAGGCGCTGCCTAACGCGATGTTTCGCGTTGAGCTGACCAACAAGCACATCGTACTCGCGCATATCTCAGGCAAGATGCGCCAGCACTACATCCGGATTCTCCCTGAGGACCGCGTAGTGGTGGAACTGAGCCCGTATGACCTCACTCGGGGTCGTATCGTCTACCGCTACAAGTAAATTCTGGGCGGCCTCAGCTGAGCTGAGGGCTGCTCCAGTTGACCAACTGCCACACGCAAAGGAATGCCATGAAGGTCAAGCCGAGCGTCAAGCAGATCTGCGAAAAGTGCAAAGTGATCCGCCGTAATGGGCGGGTCATGGTGATCTGCGAGAACCCGCGCCACAAGCAGCGCCAGGGCTAATTTCCTTCTTCTGAAGGAAATCCTGGGTTGCTAACCCACGCAAGTAAATAAAAGGCAGCACAAGCTGAACTGGGACGTATGAGCCCGGACAGCTAACCCCCGGTCGGAGGCTGGGGCCGCACAGAACGTGCGGGTGTACTGCCTACGACCTCCGGTTTATTCAAGGAGCACTGCCTCTATGGCTCGTCTCGCTGGCGTAGACATTCCCCGCGAAAAGCGGTTGGAAATTGCGCTTACTTACATCTACGGCGTGGGCAAGACCCGTGCACACGAAACCCTGGCTGCCACTGGCATCAGCGCTGACGTCCGCGTTAAGGACCTCACCGATGCCCAGCTGGTTGAACTGCGTGATTACATCGAAGGCAACTACAAGGTTGAGGGTGACCTTCGCCGCGAAGTAGCAGCTGATATCCGCCGCAAGGTTGAAATCGGCAGCTACGAAGGTATTCGCCACCGTAAGGGCCTGCCCGTCCGCGGGCAGCGTACGAAGACCAACGCTCGTACCCGCAAGGGCCCGAAGCGCACCGTCGCAGGCAAGAAGAAGGCCCGTTAAATCCTTCGGGATTTACAAGGCTTTCCCCGATAACTTTCTGTAGGAGAAAAAAATGCCCCCAAAGACTCGTGGCGCGGTTCGCAAGCCGCGTAAGAAGGACAAAAAGAATATCGCGCTGGGCCAGGCGCACATCAAGAGCACTTTTAACAACACCATCGTTTCCATCACGGATCCGAACGGCGCTGTTATCTCTTGGGCTTCCTCAGGTGAGGTTGGCTTCAAGGGCTCGCGTAAGTCCACCCCGTTCGCAGCCCAGATGGCTGCCGAAGCTGCTGCCAAGCGTGCTCAGGAGCACGGCATGCGCAAGGTTGACGTTTTCGTCAAGGGACCGGGTTCCGGACGCGAGACCGCAATCCGCTCGCTGCAGGCCGCTGGCCTCGAGGTTGGCTCCATCCAGGACGTCACCCCCGCAGCGCACAACGGCTGCCGCCCGCCGAAGCGCCGCCGCGTCTAAGCCTTTCCAGCAGTTTGAGCTTGCCCGGACCGTTGCGGTCCGGGCAAGCCCAGCCGCGTTAAGTCTTCAGACCGCATTTCCACCACCTGTGTTGCGTCATATAGCGGATGCTCGCCGAAAGGAAACCTAAGTGCTCATTGCACAGCGCCCCACCCTCTCCGAAGAGGTAGTCTCCGAAAACCGCTCGCGTTTCATCATTGAACCGCTGGAACCGGGCTTCGGCTACACCCTCGGAAACTCCCTCCGCCGTACCCTGCTCTCCTCCATCCCCGGTGCCGCTGTAACCAGCATCCGGATCGATGGCGTGCTGCACGAGTTCACCACGGTTCCGGGTGTCAAGGAAGATGTCACTGAGATCATCCTGAACATCAAGAGCCTGTCGGTCTCCTCCGAGCACGACGAGCCGGTTGTTGCTTACCTGCGCAAGCAGGGCCCCGGAGTCGTCACCGCCGCGGACATCGCTCCGCCGGCCGGCGTCGAATTCCACAACCCGGATCTGCACATTGCCACGCTGAACTCGAAGGGAAAGTTCGAACTCGAACTGACCATCGAGCGCGGCCGCGGCTACGTTTCGGCAGCTCAGAACAAGTCCGGCGATGCCGAGATCGGCCGTATCCCGGTCGACTCGATCTACTCGCCGGTGCTGAAGGTTACTTTCCGCGTGGAAGCAACCCGTGTTGAGCAGCGCACCGACTTCGACAAGCTCATTGTCGACGTCGAGACCAAGCAGGCCATCGCCCCGCGCGATGCTGTTGCTTCCGCAGGTACCACCCTGGTGGAACTCTTCGGTCTGGCCCGCGAGCTGAACACCGCAGCTGAAGGTATCGAGATTGGCCCGTCGCCGACGGATGCTGCCCTGGCAGCAGACATGGCACTGCCGATCGAGGATCTGGACCTCACCGTCCGTTCCTACAACTGCCTCAAGCGTGAGGGCATCCACACCGTGGGTGAACTCGTTGCCCGCTCCGAGGCTGACCTGATGGACATCCGTAACTTCGGTGCGAAGTCCATTGACGAGGTCAAGGCAAAGCTGGTTGAACTGGGCCTGTCCCTCAAGGACTCGCCTCCCGGTTTTGACCTCGCAGCACGCGCAGCAGCAATTGAAGAGGACGACGCCGCATTCGGCGACGACGAACTCTAAAACAGATCTTGGCCGGCGGGCACCATGGTGTGCCCACCACCGGCTTCCATATGAGGAGAAACAATTATGCCTACCCCCACTAAGGGTCCGCGCCTCGGAGGCGGCCCGGCTCACGAGCGTCTCATGCTCGCGAACCTGGCAGCAGCACTGTTCGAGCACAAGCGGATCACCACCACGGTGACCAAGGCCAAGCGCCTGAAGCCGTACGCCGAGCGTCTGGTGACTTTCGCCAAGCGCGGCGACCTGGCTTCCCGCCGCCGTGTACTCGGCCTGATCAGCAACAAGGGCGTCGTCCACGAGCTGTTCACCGACATTGCACAGGCAGTGGAGAACCGCGACGGCGGCTACACCCGCATCACCAAGATCGGCAACCGCAAGGGCGACAACGCTCCCATGGCTGTCATCGAACTGGTTCTCGAGCCGGTTTCCGCCAAGCAGGCTGTTGTAGCTGAGGCTACCTCCGCCGCCAAGCGCGACGCCGACAAGAAGGAAGCTGATGCTGCCGCCCCTGCTGTTGCAGAGGAAGCCGAAGAAGCTCCCGAGGCTGAGGTTGTTGAGACCGAAGCTGCCGAGACTGAAGCTGCTGAGGCTCCGGCCGAGGAAGCTGCAACCGAAGAGGCTCCGGCCGCTAAGGAAGCTGAAGCTCCCGCTGCAGAGAAGAAGGACGCGAAGTAATTCGCTGATTTTCTTCGCATAGACTTAGTTCTATGAACGACCAAAAACCCGCGGCCCCCGTTTCAGGGGGCGGCGGGTTTTTGCGTGTGCGGCTTGATTTGTCGTACGACGGCGGCCCCTTCAGCGGGTGGGCACTGCAGCCGGGCCTGCGCACTATCCAGGGAGTCCTCGAAGAAGCGCTGGCGCTGCTGCTCCGGCGCCCCATCCGGGTCACCGTAGCGGGGCGCACCGATGCTGGCGTGCACGCCCGCGGCCAGGTGGTCCACCTTGACCTCACCGAAGCCGAGTGGCTGCGACTGCCGCGCGGGCAGGAATTGGATCCCGGCGTCGCGCTTCTGCGCCGTATCCGGGGTGCGCTGAGCCGTGGCCTGGGCGACCTGTCCGGTGCGATTGAAGTCCACCAGGTGTCACTGGCGCCGGTGGGGTTCGATGCCCGGTTCTCAGCCCTGTGGCGCCGTTACAGCTACCGTATCGCCGACGGGCCGGCCCTGTGGGACCCGCTGGAACGTTACTTCACGC
Organism: Arthrobacter sp. BF1; assembly: GCF_056680215.1. Classification (NCBI taxonomy): domain Bacteria; kingdom Bacillati; phylum Actinomycetota; class Actinomycetes; order Micrococcales; family Micrococcaceae; genus Arthrobacter; species Arthrobacter sp. BF1. The sequence continues at coordinate 3,024,382 of NZ_CM155271.1, read as the reverse complement.
TTTGGCACAAGAACCCGCTGGACGTGGACCTGCTGAACGAGGGCGCCTCGAAGCTGCTCGGGCTGCAGAACTTCCTGTCCTACTGCAAACCGCGGGAGGGGGCCACCACTGTCCGTGAACTCCAGCGCTTCCAGTTTCACCGCAGTGAAGACGGCGTCATCGTGGCCACCGTCCAGGCCGACGCCTTCTGCCACAACATGGTGCGTTCCCTGGTGGGCTCCGCCCTGTTCGTGGGCGAGGGCGAGGAAGAACCGGGGTGGCTGCATGACCGGCTCATGGCCAGGAAGCGGGACGCCAAGTCAGTCCTTGCCGCGCCGCACCCGCTGGTGCTCGAGGAAGTGGCCTACCCGTCCGACGACGAGATGCTGGCCCGCGCCGAACTGACAAGGGCCGTGCGGAAGCACTAGAGCCTGGCTAGAACGACGGCGGCGGACCGTCGGCCGGCAGCGTCACCGTAAAGGTGCTGCCCTTGCCCCGATCGCTGGTGCACGCCACTTTGCCGCCGTGGCGTTCCACAATCATCTTGGTGATGGACAGGCCAAGTCCCGCTCCCGGGATGGCTGCCTCCCGGGCGGAATCGGTGCGGAAGTAGCGGCGGAAGACGCGGGCGGCGTCGTCCGTGCTCATTCCCATCCCGGTATCGCGGACACGAAGCTGCACCCAGTCCCCGCTGGCGCCCGCACTGATGTCCACCACGCCGCCGTCGGGGGAGTACTTGATGGCGTTGGACACCAGGTTGTCCAGTGCCTGCCCGATCCGCAGCGGATCCGCGTACGCCCACAGAGGTGACGGGATGTCCGCGGCGAGGCTTACGCCGGATCGGTCTGCCTCGGCCCGGGCGGAGTTGAGGCTGGTTTCCACGAGACTGGCAAGGTCGGTGCGCTTCGGGTGGACTTTCAGGGCAGCGGAGGCGGTTGCCGACAGGTCGGTGAGGAGTGCCAGCAGCCGTTCCGAATTCCGTTGCACCACGGTGAGCCGCTGGGCAGTGAGAGGGGACAGCTCGGCGGCATCCTCGAGAACGAGGTCCACATTGCCCAGGATGGCGTTCAGCGGCGTCCTGAACTCGTGGGAGACGTTGGAGATCAGTTCCTCGTGGGCGGCCAGTGCCTCCACCCAGCCGGTCACATCGCTGTACACCACCACCGCACCGGTCAGAGTGCCGTTCTCGCCCGTCAACGGCCGCGCGGCAGTGGAATAGGCACGCCGGACCGGTTCCTCCCCGGCCCAGACCAGGTAGTCGGCAAAGGATTCACCGGCGATGGCCCGGTTGATGGGCCGTTTCCCGGATGGCAGCAGGGTCTGCCTGTCCTGCCCGAAGATGAGCTGGTGCCCTTGGCCCGGCATCTCATCGGCCACGCCAGTGGCCTGCCGGAAGATGCGCTGCCGGTTGTTCGTGAGAATGTAACGTCCGGAGCGGTCGACGGCGGCAACGGCGACGTCGGTGGCGTCCAGGATGGTGGTCAGCAGTTTCTCGCGTTCCCGGCTTTCCGCGAGCAGTTCCCGGAGTTCCGCACCCATGGCCCGCAGCTCCCGCTGCTGAACGCGCATATTGACGCTGGCGAAGCGGATGGCCAGCGCAACGGCCAGCATCATGAGCGGGAAGAGAACCAGGGACGTGATGTCCGCAGCCGTGAGGTAGGGAAACCTGACCACAGCTGAGGGGAGCATGATGAGGAACGAGCCCAATGCGGTGAGCATGAGGGTGGTGCGGACCCGCATGTCCGAGGCGGCCAGCCAGATGATTGGAAATACCACCAGGATTGCCAGTCCGGGCAGATGGGGTGCGGCGCCGTTCCGCAGTAGCCCAATCGCCAGCAGGTCAAGCACCGGAATGACCAGATAGGCGCTGGCGGGAAGCTTTTCCCAGGGGGTCACGAAGCAGGCGGCGAACAGTACGAGGTGGAGGCCAAGTCCGGCCGCGTAGGCGGGGCTGCAGAGGAGTGATGGCCAGGTGAACGGTGTGGCCACGCCCAGGACGCTGACAAGCAGGGACAGGGGAAGCTGGCACAGCGCCACCTGGGTGCGGCGGCCCAGCCTCCTGAAGAACAGCGCAACGCCTCGCGGCGAGGGGCGAACAGCCATAGGGATCTCCAAATTTCCCGACGGCCCCCCTCCGTCACCAATGAATACTGCAGCCGGTCTTCTGAAGGCTGCCTCACTCCATCTCATGAATCGCAATGTGCATGTGCTGTCATAATAATTGACTTTTCAAAAGTAAACACCGGCGGGCGTGTCATCTACCGTTCATGCTTGTACGGTATAGAGAGTTGGAGTGGATAAGGGATTGGCGCTGGGCTGATGGGGGCCTTTTCCACCTGGCATCAGGGATAGCAATGGAAGATCTTGGGGTAGCAGTAGTAATTGAAGACGACGTGGATATACGCAACCTCTTGGAGGGTGTGCTGCGTCAGGCCGGATTTGTGGTCCATACCGCGGCTGGGGGACGGGAAGGCGTGGAGGTGGTCCGGAACAACATGGCCCAGGTGGTCACGTTGGACATCGGCCTCCCGGACATTGACGGTTTTGAGGTTCTGCGGCGGATCAGGAATTTCAGTGACGCCTACGTGGTGATGCTGACCGGCCGGACGGAGGAGCCGGACCTGCTTTCGGCCCTGAATGCCGGTGCGGACGACTACATTGCAAAGCCATTCCGGCCGCGCGAGCTCAGGGCGAGGGTGGCGGCAATGATGCGCCGACCCCGCCACGAGATCAGCCGGCCGCTGCAGGCTCCGCGTTCCTGGGCTGCGGCCCCGGCGGCACCGGCATCATTAAACCCGTCCTTGGGCCATATTCCATCCGGGCCGTCAGCGGTCCAGGCGGGCGTCCTGCAGCACAACGGACTGGTCCTGAATTACCGGACGCGCACTGTGGTGGTTGGCGAGACAAGCCTTGGGCTCACCCGCAGCGAGTTCGACCTGCTGCACACCCTGCTTCGGGGCGAGGGTGCTGTGTGTACACGGTCAGATTTGGTCCGGGCGGTCCGCGGTGACCTCTATGAGCCCGACGCGTACATCAGTGAGGCTGATGAGCGGGCCGTGGAGGTCCACATCGGGAATCTTCGGCGCAAGCTCAAGGAAGATTCCCAGTCACCGCGTTGGCTGCAGACCGTGCGGGGAGTTGGCTACAGGCTGGCCCCGCAGCGGACGGACGCGCCGGCGTGGCCGGGGCAGGGCTGACCGCGCTAGTTTTTGGGGATGTAGGTGGTTTGGAGCTCGGAGACGGTACTGATTCCGTGCTCGGCCACACCGGCCAAGAGCTCCTGCCCGTGGACGAAGTTGTCCTTACGGATGGCGTCCTCCAGCGATTGGGCCAGCGTGGCCAGCCGGACTCCGCCCACCATGGCGGAGGCGATCCGCAGGCTGATGACGGCGTCCAGAGCGGCCTTGTGGTCGTGGGCCTGGACGGCGGCAGCCAGGCGGCTGAAGCGCTGGTCCCACGTGGCGGCATAGTCGCGGGCGAATCCCTGGGCGAGCTCGGGGCCGTCCAGTTCGGACTCCAGCTCGGCCAGAACTTCCAGCTCAACCCACCGGGCAGGTTCCCCGCCCGCCGTCGGCACGACTGGATGCACGCCACCGTTCACGTCCGCAGCGGATCCCGGAGCCGGCGGCTCGGCGGGAACACCCCCGCTGCTGGAGGTGAGTGGTGGGCTGTCCATGCTTCAAGGCTACTTCCTGTAAACCGATGAGGGTCCATCTTCAATGGATCCTGTGGAAACCTTGAGTCATCCTTGCCCTGTTTTGATTCGCGGTTACTGGCCGCTGAACGTGACAACCGTGTTGATAACCGCGGGACCAAGAATTGCGATGAAAAGCACGGGAAAGATGAAAAACAAGAGGGGGAACAGAATCATCACGGGCAGTTTCATGGCCTTTTCCTCGGCCCGCTGGCGGCGCTTCACGCGCATGACCTTGGCCTGGATCCGCAGCACCCGGCTGATGGCAATGCCGTAGGTGTCGGCCTGGACCACTGCTTGGACGAAGCTCCGCAGCTCAGGAATGTTGGTCCGCTCAGCCAGCGCCTGGTAGGACTCCCGGCGGCTGCGGCCCACCTGCATGTCCTGCAGGGTGCGGACCAGTTCCTCCGCCAGCGGGCCCTTGCCGTTCTCGCCGGCGCGGGCCATGGCCCCTTCGAAGCCGAGGCCGGCCTCCACCGAAATCAGCATCTGGTCCAGGGTGTTGGCCAGTTCCAGCTGCATGGCTTTCTGCCGCTCCATGCCCTTGCTGTACAGGAGCAGGTCCGGGATGAAGTAGCCCAGGAAGAGGAGGAAGAGGCCGGCCAGCTTGATGATGGGCTGCGGGCTGCTGGTGCTGATGAGGAAACACAGCGCGGCGCCAACAAGTCCCAAGACGGGTTTTGCTATCAGGATGCGGCCCAGCGGCCAGCCGCCCGGTCTTCCCGCCAGCGCAAGCAGTCTGTCCAGTTTGCGGACATATGCAGGCGGCGTCAGCCGGTAGCCCAGACCTGCCAAGAGGCTTGCGGTCTTCTTTTCCGGTGTTTCGACAGCTCGCCGGCCGCGGTTCAGGATGGCAACCGTGGCCGTCCGGGCTTTCCGATCGACGGAGAGGATGGACCAGGCCAGGTAACCGATGGGCAGCGACACCAGCAGCAGCGAGGAAATCACAAGTGGACTCATGGCATCCTCAGAACTTCAGGTCGATGATCTTGCGCATCCACAGGCTGCCGATCGTCATGAGGATGACGGACGCCGCGATCATGCCCCACCCGAGCGGGTGGGTGAACATCGAGTTCATGTAGCCGGGGTTTACGGCCATGAGCATCAGGACAATGCCGAACGGCATGGCGATGAGGATGTAAGCGGAAAACTTGCCTTCTGCTGCAAGGGACTTGATGTGGCCCTTGATCTCGCTGCGCTCGCGGATTGTCTCGTTGACTTGGTCCAGGACCTCCGCCAGGTTTCCGCCTACTTCGCGGTTGATCTGGATGGCCTGGGCGATCCAGACGAAGTCCTCGTTCTGCATCCGCTCAGAGGTGTCAGTCAGCGAGTCGAGCAGGTCACGGCCCAGACTGGTCTCGGTGATGACGCGGCGCATTTCTTCGGACGTCGGGCTTTGTGACTCTGACGCGGCGGCGTCGATGGCTCGAAGGATGCTGTGGCCTGCCCGCAGCCCGCCGGACAACAGCTGCAGGGTGTCGCCCAGCTGCTGATCGAACTTCGCGCGCCTTTTGCCGGCCAGGAATCCTAGGACCAGATGGCCCACGAACGGCGCAACGATGACCAGGAGGACGGAAACAAACGGTACGCCGATCACCAGTCCCACCAGCGCGCCGACGATGGCACCGGCAATGACCAGCACCATGAACTCAGCCTGGCTGAGGCGGACGCCGGCGTTCTCCAGAGCCTCGCGGTTGTAGAGCCGGACGTTCCTGATGGCCAGGAACCGGTCGAGGGCACCTACGGTGGTGCCGGCCAGCCGGGTAAGGCCCGACGGCGGTTCCGCCTCATAGGGCCGGCGGCGGTCGAGCGCAATGTCGGGGACCTTGGGCAGCACCAGTGCGAAGCCGACCAAGATGGGGGCAAGAAAGAGGAGGGCAGCTCCCACAATTATCATCATGACGGCCTATCCCTTACCGTCACCGGCTGCTGCCGGGCTCAGGGGAGAAGCGAACACTGCAGGCGACACGTGGATGCCCAAATCCTCGAAACGGTCAATGAACCGTGGACGGATTCCTGTAGCGACAGGCTTGCCGAGGAAGCGTCCGTGGGCGTCCACACCGGCCGAGTAGTCGAAGACAAACGCGTCCTGAAGGGTCACGATGTCACCTTCCATTCCTTGGACTTCGGTCACGTGGGTGATCCTTCGTGACCCGTCGCGGAGCCTGGAAATCTGCACGATGAGGTTCACGGCGGATGCTATCTGTTCGCGGATGGCCCGCAGCGGCAGGTCCATGCCTGCCATCAGCACCAACGTTTCCAGACGGGCCACCGCATCGCGCGGCGAGTTGGAGTGCACCGTCGAGAGCGAGCCGTCATGGCCGGTGTTCATGGCCTGGAGCATGTCCAGTGATTCACCGCCGCGGACCTCGCCCACCACGATCCGGTCCGGGCGCATACGCAGGGAGTTCCGGAGGAGCTCGCGGATGGTCACCTCGCCTTTGCCCTCAGTATTTGGGGGCCGGCTCTCGAGCCGAACCACATGGTCCTGCTGGATCTGGAGTTCGACTGCGTCCTCGATCGTCACGATCCGTTCGTTGGCCGGAAGGAATGATGACAGGACGTTCAGCAGCGTGGTCTTGCCCGTTCCTGTGCCGCCGGAGACGATGATGTTCAGCTTGGCCTTGACGCACGCGTTCAACAGTTCCGCCATTTCGGGCGTCAGGGTGCCAAAATCGATGAGGTTCCGGACTGTGAGCGGTACCTTGCTGAACTTACGGATGGTAAGCGACGAACCGCCTACGGCAAGGGGAGGGATCACGGCATTGACGCGCGAACCGTCCTCGAGCCGGGCATCCACCAAGGGGGAGGACTCGTCGATGCGGCGGCCCACCTTCGAGACGATGCGCTCGATGACCCTGCGCAGGTGCTCCTCCGAGCTGAACCGGGTCTCCACCAAGGTTAGGTGTCCTTTGCGCTCCACGTAGATCTGGTCCATCCGGTTGACCATGATTTCTGTGACGGCAGGATCGTCGAGCAGCCGCTGCAGGGGGCCGTAGCCCAACACGTCATCGGCCACGTCCTGAACCAGCCGCGTCCGCTCGTCGGCCGACAGCGGCACCTGTTCGGCGTCGATGATCTTGGTGAGTTCGTCGCGGGCGGATGACTTCAATTCCTGTTCCGTGATGGAGGAGTCATTGAATCGTGCGCCGAGGTGCTCGAACAACGCAGTGGCGGCCCTTTCCTTGAGTGCTGCAAAGACGTCCACCGGCTGCTGGGCTTTCGGCCGCACCTCCTCGGGGAGGTCGACGACGGCGACCGCGGCGGCGGCGGCGGGGGGCGTCGCCGTCGTCGGTCCTTTTTCTGCTTTCTGTTCAAACCACTGCACCCGCCGTGCGGGAACGTCCGGCCGCGGCAGTTCGAGCGTGGGGGATGAGGCCCGGGCGGGCACCGGCTCGGCGCCGGGCTGGGCTCCGGACTGGACCCGCGACTGGGCAGCGCTGATGCGCTCAGAAAGTTTCATCTAGACCACTACCCTTCGGTGCAGCCGGCGCTGGGATTTCTCCCGGCGGGCGGGGTTGAAGCGTTCCACGAGTTGGTTGAGCCCCTTTGTTGCCGGATCCTTTTGCGGTTCCTGGAGCACTGGAATTCCGCGGTTAGTCGAGAGGGCGACAGCGCGGGAGCGCGGGATGCTGACGTCGACGGGTGCGCCGATGGTGGATTCAAGGTCCTGGACGGTGAGTCCGATTTTGGGATCGGCCATGTTAAGCACCACGTGCCGGGATTCGGGAAGGATGTCCAATTGGCGCAGGATTTCCAGGCCGGAGCGCAGGCCCCGCGCGCTGGGAATGTCCATGGCGCTGACCCAGACCACGTCGGTGCATTTTTCCATGGCGGCAAGTCCAATTTCGGGGAGTCCCGGGGCGGTATCCACCACAACGTACTGAAACTGTTCCGACAGTTGTTCCAGCAGCCGGCTGACCTGTTCCGGCGTGATTTCGTCTGCGTCGATAGGGCTTGGCGGGGCGCACAGTGCATAGATACTGCCCGGGTGGACCGTGAGGAAGGCTTTCAGGACGAGGGAGTCCAGGCTCGCAGCGGGGGAGACGGCGTCCGTGACCGTGTGCTCGGGGTCCAGGTAGAGCCCGGAGGCGACGTCGCCGAACTGGAGGTCGAGGTCAACGATCACCACGCTCATGGGCGCCACTTTGCCCAGCCCGATGGCGATGTTCGTGGCAATCGTTGTTTTGCCTACCCCGCCCTTGGGCGAGAAAACGCCGATGACCACGCCCTTGTTGTTCTCGGCCGGTTGTAACGGGGCCGGTGTGCGGTGGCGGCTGGCGAAGGACTGGCTGGCGCGCTCCAGGAGTACCCGCATCTGGGCGGAATCGGAATCAGGGGCGATGATGTCCCTGACACCGGCCCGCATGGCCTGGATGAGGAAATGGGGGTCAGGTTCGGCGGACAGGATGACACTGAGTTCGGGGAACCTGACGCTGATCACGGTGGCAAGGCGGAGGGCATCATCGATAGGGACGTCGGGCCCCAGGACGAGGACCTCGGGCTGTCCCTGGTCCAGGTGCGCGAAGAGTTCGAACGGATCGGCGGGGAGCAGATTGGTGAAGAACGTCTGCACGCCGCCTTGGAGCCCGCCGGCAACGGCCTGGCGGAGCCGGGCGTCGAAGTCGACGTCGGGGGTGATGAGGACGAAGCGGCTCATTTGTACAGGTCCGTCCTGGTTATGACCCGCGGTCCGCTGTCAGTCGCGTCGAGGGGTTCCCGGCTGAGCCAGAGGGATGCGTACTCCGCGGCAAACACGATCTTGCCGGCGTTGACGTCGTTCACAGCCACGGTGACCATGAGCAGTCCCGTGGGAAGGTTCACATCGCGGGGATCCGGCTCTGCCGCCGCGCTCGCCGCCGGGGCAGGCTTGGCGGTTGCTCCTTCGGGCGCGCGCTGCACGGCTGTGACCAGGGCCTTGTGAATGGAGAGTTGGACGGCTTCCTTGTCCGCTTTCCCCTCGATGCCGCCGGTGGCGGTGGAGATGAAAATGCCGACGTTGTCTCCGGGTGCCAGCCGCCCGCCGATCACGCGCTGCGGTTCGAGCTGGAAAGAGACTTCCTGAAGGCCTGCCGGGACCGGCACCGAGCCGGAGGTCTTCAGCTCTTCGGGGGAGACGAGGCGTTCGGCGATCAGTTGCTCGCCGGGCACAAGATCGCCTGAGGTGACTTTGCCGGCCGACCCGTCCAGGGTGGTCAGCGCGGTCTTCCCGACGGCGGTGCCCGGCAGCTGCTGAAGTGCCACGGCTGCCTTGAGGGCTTCCGCAGTGGAACCGGCCGGCACCTTTTTGGTGACCACCAGGACATCCAGGGGGTCCAGGCCTTTGACGGCGCGTTCATCCGCGCCCTGGGCGTAGGACACGACGATGACCGCCCCGACGATGGCCAGCAGCACTGCCACCACTCCTGCCAACAAACGTGACTTCACTGACTGCTCCTGTTGATTCGGTTCTTGCTAGGGGGTGAGGCGGACAATTGCCGCGCCGAAGTCCGGGGTGTTGCCAAGTTCGAAGGCCTGGGCCAGAGAGACGAACTTGACGAAGTAGCCGCGGATCGATTTGTTGTCCACCTTGGCTCCGGTGGTCCAGCCGATGCTTGGAAACTGGTAACCCGTGACGTGGAAGGCGGCGAAACCCTTGATGTAGTACTTGCCGCCGGAGCCCGTTCCTGTAGCCCAGTCGTAGAGCGGCAACAGCACCGTTTGATCGTTCATTTGGCTGAAGTCGGCAGCGGTGCATAGTGAAGGTGTGTTGGCCCCGGTGTTGCTGGTGAACCACACCCCGGCATCGGTTGACGCTCCGGCCTTGAGTGTCAGGCCGCACTTTGTTGCGCTAGGAGTATCGATCCAGCCGAATCCGCCCGGTATCCCCCCGCAATCGTTGACTGCCTGTTGCAGAACCTGCACGGCGCCGGTCGGGGAACCCGCCGGGGTCAGATCCAGCCGGCAGGAGGGGATTGCAAGCGGCAGGATCACCGGTCCCTTGGATGGAACCCCCCACTTTGCTGTGGAAGTGGCAGTCACTTCCGCGGTGTTAATGCCAAGGACCCGCGCGAAAAAGAGCGACACCTGGTTCGGGGTGTGACCGGTCTCTTGGGCGCCAACAGTGACTGTCACGGTGTTGGGCGTATTCAGGTCTATCGACTTCAGGTTGCTGAGCTTGTCGTTGGCATTGCTGTTGGCCATGGTCGCTGCAAGGGTTGCAGGGCTGGTGCAGCCCACATTGGTGGGATACTTCGCACAAGTCTGCGCGACGGCCAAGGAGGCCGCATCGGCGCCATTCCGCAGCTGAGTGCGCTCGGCAAACATCATGGACACGTCTACTGCCATGGCCCCAAATCCCAACAGAACCACCAGCGACAGAGCGACTATGACACTTACCGCACCGCGCTCGCCGACGTTGTTTTTTGTCAACCGCCGCACAGCATGGCTCCGGTTCCGCTCATTTTGAAAGGGCCCGCGATGCCCGTGACGGTTGACAGGGTGTAGTTGATCGTGAGTGTCGTTTGCGGGCTTGTGCCGGGAGGAATTGTGGCTGGGCACGGTGTGCCGAAAGTAAAATCTGTGTCCTTCAACGCCGGGGTAAGGGAAGAGGCGGAGTTCTTGGCTACGCTTTTGGCGGTTGGCGCGTTGCCCGTGATGGCCAGGACCCGGACCCCTTCGCGCGCTGCTGCGGACAGCGAGGCCTGGACGTTGTAGACCCGGCTGAATTCCATAATTCCCAGAAGCAGCATGACCAGAACGGGCGCCACGATCGCAAACTCAACTGCAACGGCCCCACGCTCGGATGCCCTGGACTTTTCCATGTCTTTCAGTCCCATCCGTTTCGTGTAGGAACGCGGTGCGGCGGCAGCATGAATGCCGCCGCCGCCCTAATGCTTGGGACACAGTCAGTTTTGGGACGTATCCAAGCCCCTAGCGATAACTGGAGCAAAAACCAGCGATTGAGTTTGGGCTACGGGACGGCGGTCGGCTTGGTGGTCGGCACAGAGGTGGCCACGTTGTTGAACATGGTCTTGAGATTGTCGCCAAGGAGCGTGACTGCAATGATGATCACGACGGCGATGAGTGCGACCATGATGCCGTATTCGACGGCGGTGGCACCCTTTTCTTCACGGCGAAGTCGGATCATCAGGTTGGTGTAGAGAGAAAGCATGGGGACTCCTGAGCGAGTTTGGATGGCTGGTCCTGCACCAGCACAACCACGAAGCTAGCAACCGGTTTCTCCTCTCACGTGCGATCTGAGACTATCCTGCGCGAAGACTGCACATATACGGCGTACCCTGCGGATTTTCTCGGAAAAGGCTGCGGAAATCCTTACAAAGAAGCACTTCCGGGCAAACAAGCGGACCCCCTCGGTTCTGGGTTCCGAGGAGGTCCGGTTCTTGGGGCGCTGGATGACGCCGTGGGGGAGGCTTGAACGTATGTCTGCTGTTACGGGATACCGAGTGCAGTCTTGAGGTCGTTGCCTAGACCTGTAAAAACGTCGTTAAGGGCAAGCCCGAAGGCCCCCACACCAGCAACAATAACTAGCGCGATGAATCCAACCATGACGCTATACTCGGTCGCCGTCGCGCCCCGTTCCTCGCCACGAAAGCGCTGAGGCCAAGTCCAGGCTGGAGAAAAAAGCTTTAGCAGTAGTTTCATGGCTCCTCCTAGGAAAACGCTGCGACGATGTTCATGATTGCGGGACCGAGCAAGATGATAAACAGGGTTGGGAAGATAAAAAAGATGAGGGGAAAGAGGATCTTCACCGGGATTTTCATTGCATGCTCTTCGGCCCGTTGGCGGCGCTTCAGCCGCATCTCCTGAGCCTGCGACTTCAGAACTTTGGCAATGGCAATACCGTAAGCGTCCGCTTGGACAATGGAACGGATAAAGCTTCGTAGATCCGGAACATCTACCCGATCGGACATAGACAGGTAGGCTTCCTTACGCGAACGTCCCACCTGGATGTCCTGGAGCGTACGTATGAACTCCTCCGCGAGCGGCCCCCGTCCGTTCTGGGCAGCCCGGGCCATGGCCGCTTCAAACCCCAGCCCTGCTTGAACTGAAATGAGCATCTGGTCCAAGGCGTTGGGCAGCTCCTGCCGAATCGCGTCCCGTCGCTTCTGGGCATTGGTCCGTAAGAGCAGGTCTGGGGCAAAGTAGCCGAAGGCTATGGCCCCGAGAAGGACGGCGAAACGGCTGGGAGATGGGTCGGCCATCAAGTAGAAAAGCCCAAGCACTCCGCCAGCAAGGCCAAGGAGAGGTTTGATGGCCAGTATCCGGTTTAGAGGCCATTCCTTAGGACGGCCGATGGCGGCTAGCTGTTTGTCGAGCCATGCTTCATAGCTTCCGGGCGTGATCCGCCGAGTCAGCCCACTGAACTGCTCTGCGAAGCTTTGTTGAGTTGTCTCACGGGCACGCTGTCCAAGATTGGCCTGAATATTTCGAATAGCAGCCCGGTCGGTCCCAAAAGCAATCCAAACCAGGAACGAGATGGGAAGAACGATGGCAAGCATTGCGCTCAGTGCGATAGGTGACATGTCGCTCCCCCTAGTACTTCGGCTTAATAAGACGGCTGAGCCAGAATCCGCCGGCAGTCAACATAACGCCTGCAGCGCCAAGCATCATGAACCCCGGAACGGTGGAAGTGAAGGTCTTGGCGTACGAAGCGTTGATCAGGATAAGAGCGAAGAAGAGCACGATCGGGAGTGCCATAAGAACCCCGGCCGACATCTTTCCTTCTGCGCTTAGCGCCTTGACCTGGCGCCGTATTTGGTTCCGATCGCGGATCGTTTCGCCCACGTGGTCGAGCACTTCGGCCAGGTCTCCGCCAACTTCCCGATGGATCTCGATTGCCTGCGAGATCCAGCTAAAATCTTCACTTGATGTTCGGTCAGCAACATCCTGCATGGAGTCACCCAGATCCCGTCCGATCCTGGTTTCGTTGACGATTCTGGTTAGTTCTTCGGCCATCGGCGCGTCGGTCTCCCGGGCAGATGCGTCGATGGCCCTCAAAAGGCTGTGGCCAGCGCGCATGCTGCCGGTGAGCATTTGGATGGTGTCCGGCAACTGTTCATCAAACTTTGCGCGTCGCCGGGAAGTCAGCAGCGAAAGGTAAGTAAGCATGCCGGCCGGAACTGCAGCCAACAGCACGATTGCGAAGAAGAAGCCGCCGGCTATAAACCCAAGAATTGCTCCGACAAGGGCTCCGGCGCCCATCATCAACAAGAAGTCTGCGGGCTGAGTTTTGAGCCCGGCCCGCTCCAGCTTGTCACGATCCACCAGGAAGCCGCTGTTGCTGCCTTTGAGCCGCTTGTTGATGGCCGCCACAGCTGAATCCGTCAGCCGGGTCAGTCCGCTTGCGGCCGTGACCGCAACATCCGGCCGCCGCCTCGAAACCGGTAGGACGTTCTGGGGTTTTAGGACAACGGCGAATACGAGCACGACTGCCGCGAACACCAACACTATCCCGGCCGCAAAGAAGGTTACTGGTACCTCGGAGGCGTCCATCACCGACTCCTCGCTGGTTGAGCGCCGAAGACGGCGGGGGAGATCTGGATCCCCAGCTCAGTAAACCTGTCCGTGAAACGTGGCCGTACGCCTGTGGGAATTGGCTTCCCGAGGAAGCGGCCGTTGGCGTCTATGCCAGCCGAATAGTCGAAGACAAAAGCGTCTTGGAGGGTGACGATATCGCCCTCCATGCCCTGGACCTCCGTGATGTGAGTGACCCTCCGGGAGCCATCCCTGAGACGTGAAATATGGACGATCAAATTTACTGCCGACGCAATTTGCTCCCGAATGGCTCTGAGTGGGAGATCCATCCCTGCCATCAGTACAAGGGTCTCAAGACGGGCGACTGCATCTCGTGGCGAGTTTGCGTGCACCGTTGAGATCGAACCATCGTGGCCGGTGTTCATCGCTTGAAGCATATCCAGCGATTCACCGCCTCGAACTTCGCCCACCACTATCCTGTCTGGCCTCATGCGGAGGGAGTTGCGGACCAAGTCGCGAATCGACACCTCACCTTTGCCTTCAATGTTGGCAGGACGGCTTTCCAGACGAACCACGTGGTCCTGCTGGAGTTGCAGTTCCACCGCATCTTCGATCGTCACGATGCGGTCAGTCGCAGGGATGAAGGAAGACAAGACATTCAGCATCGTGGTCTTTCCCGTACCTGTTCCACCCGAGACGATGATGTTCATCTTGGCGAGCACACACGCCTGAAGCAGCTCCGCCATCTCCGGAGACAAGCTCCCGAAGCTGATGAGTTTCTGGACAGTGAGCGCTTCACGGCCGAATTTTCGGATGGTCAGGGAGGCGCCATTGACGGCCAGTGGCGGGATGATGGCGTTGACGCGGGAACCGTCGGCCAAACGAGCGTCCACCAAGGGGGATGACTCGTCAATTCTGCGGCCGATCCGAGTGACAATTCGCTCGATCACGCGCCGGAGGGCGTCCTCACTGGCGAACTTTGTGTCCGTCAGGAACAGTTGACCGTGACGCTCAACGTAGATTTGATCGGCGCGGTTAACCATAATTTCTGTGACAGAAGGATCATCCAGATACCGCTGCATGGGACCGTGCCCCAAGACGTCGTCAATGATCTCCCGCGTCAGTCGCTGCCGCTCTCCCGTCGACAGCGGCACTTGCTCCTCGTCGACCACCACTTTCAGTTCATCTTTCACGAACTGATGTAGTTCGGACTCTTCCATGGAGGAATCGGTGATCCTGGATCCCAGACGCTCGTACAGTGCTTGGCTGGCCCGTTCCTTGAGGCTCGAAAGGGCTTCGCTCGCGCTACCAGCTGTGACTTGGACATTCACCGGCACAGCTGCTTGCTCAGCGGCTTGAGCTTGCTGGATTGAGCTGAGTGTGGAAGGTGCACTCGGCGGCATGACAGGTATGCCGCCGGCAAATGTGCCCTCGGGCAAAGCGTGGTCGTCGTCCCCGCGCAACTTGGCAAATCGGTTAGAAAGACTCATGACACTACCGCCCTTCGGTGCAGCTTCTTGTGGGGACGCGCTTCCCAATTGGGTTTGAATCGCTCAACGAGCTGTCGAAGGCCCCTAGCGGCGGGGTCTCGGCTACCGTCCTGAAGGAGCGGTACCCCCTTGTTAGTGGAAAAAGGTACGGTCCTTGAGCGGGGGAGAACGACGTCGACCGGGGCGCCGATGGTTGCCTCGACGTCCTGGACTGTGAGCCCGGTCTTGCGGTCGGCCATGTTCAGTACCACGTGCCGGTTATCCGGCAGGAGATCTAGTTCCGAGAGAATCTGGAATCCGGTCCGAAGTCCCCGAATGCTCGGAATGTCCATCCCGCACACCCACACAGCGTCAGTTGCCTGCTCGAGTGTCGCGAGGACGTGCTCGCCTAGTCCTGGCGCAGTGTCCACTACTACATACTGGAATTCGGATCGTAACTGCCGGAGCAGATGACTAATGTGCTCGCCGGTGATCCGGTCCATCTCAATCGGGTTCCGTGGTGCACACAGCGCGTAAATGTTCCCGGGGTGCATGGACAAGTACGTCTTGAGGACCATTGCGTCCTGGCTCGCTGCACCCACCACTGCATCTGTAATGGTGAATTCCGGGTCGAGCATGAGGCCGCTGGCCACGTCGCCAAATTGGAGGTCGAGGTCGACGATTACCACGCTCATTGGGGCTATCTGTCCCAATCCGATGGCGAGGTTGCTCGCGATGGTGGTTTTCCCAACGCCGCCCTTTGGCGACATGACGGCGATGATTCTGCCACCATCCGCGCCGGTTCCCTCCCCTGCGGTCGGGGCCAGACCTCGGCGACGGCCGGCAGCAGAGAGGCTGGCTCTTTCCACCAGAGCGCGTACTGCATCGGAATCGGCCGACGGCGAAATGATGTCGCGGATGCCCGAGCGCATGGCGTTCAACGCAGTTTCGCCGTCGTCCTCTGCAACCAGAACGATACTGATTTCCGGGTACTGAAGGTCCATGACTGCAGCGAACTTGAGGGCCGCATCAAGGGGGAGTCCGGGCCCCAGGATTAGAACCTCAGGCGGCTCGCCGGTTTGCTGTCTCAGGATGTCCTCCGGGGCGTCAGGCAGATACGCCGCCTGGTAGAACTGCAGCGAGCCCCGGAGGGGTGCGATGGAGCCACGGACCGTTCGCTCATAGTCTGCTGAGGGAGAGATCAAAATGTAGCGGCTCATCGGAATACCCTTGTCTGATTGACCACGCCGTTGGTGCCTTCGGTAGCATCAGCCGGCTCCTTTGAGAGGTAGATCTTTCCGAACTCGGCGGCGAACACCAGCTTCTCGGCATCGACAGCGTTTCTCGCGAATGTAATCAAGTACGAATCGCTCGTCGTCGGTTTGGCTTCGCTGCTGGAGTTCAGCGCGCCCGTGGAGCTCGCCTGCGTGGCCTCCGCCTGGGTTTGTGCTGCAGCTCCGGAGCTGAACTGTACTGCCGTCACGAGAACTTTATGAAAAGTCAACTGAGTAGCGTTGGTGCCAGCGGCGGCGGCCCCGTCGCTGGGGGCGGCAGCGTCCGCCATGGAAATGAATACCCCGACGGTGTCGCCGGCCTGAACCCTGCCACCCACAACCCGCTCAATGCCGAGGCGGAGCGTGATCTCCTGGAGGCCGGCAGGTACTTCTACTCTGGCGGGCCCGAGGTAGGCATTTGCGTCCACAAGGCGGCTATTAAGGAGCTGCTCACCTGGAACGAGTGCCACCGAGGTGACTTTTGACCCGAGGGAGTCGAGATTTTCGACTCCCTCGGCGGCCACTGCCGTGCGCGGCACAGCCTTTGTGGTGACGTACTGTGCGAGTTGGCTGGCCGGTGTTCCGGCAGGGACGTCCTGTTTGACTACCAGGACGTCCTGGGTTTCTGTATTTGCCAAGGCACGGCGATCAGCGCCTTGGACGTAGGTGAAGAGAAGGACGGTGCCAATGATTGCTACAACCAGTGCGGCGATGCCTCCCAGTAGGCGTGCTTTCATTTCTTTCCCCTTAGATTTCTTTACTTGACCAAATGTGGCGGCAAATCGGCGCCGCCGCCGGCATAACCGCCGCCGCCATAGAGCGAAGGGTCGGCGACCCATTCGACGAACTTTCCTCGGACACCGCGGTCAGATCCCCCGAGGCCAGTCAGATCGCCACCATCCGCTCCCGGAAAGCTGTATCCGAGGAGAAGGAACGCTGCGTAGCCCTTGATGTAATACTTGGCATTACTGCCGGTTCCCACGACCGATGAGAAAACCGGGAAGAGGATGACCTTGTTGAGGTAGGTGGGAATGAGGGCCTTGCACTCATTCGGCAGGTTGAGGCCGGTGTCTGTCTTCGCGTAGGGATCAACAAGTCCAGCCGTTGCAGGATCGTCCGGATAGACGGTGGCCTGGCATTTGCCCGAATCAGGGGTCAACCATTCAAAGCCGCCCGGGATGGCCGCTCCGGAAGGACTGTCACTGACACAGTTAGCACTACCGTGAGTCAGTATTGTGTGGACGCTCCCACCTACATCGAACTGGCAGGGTGCGAAGGTGATGGGAAGCGTGGCCGGGCCCGAGCCGGGGGAGCCCCAGGCAGCAGTTGCGGTGGCTCCCACCGTTGCGGGTCCCGCGCTGGAAAGCGCACTCGCGAACATCTTCGAGAGGAAGCCGGCGCCTGTTGCACCACTTTCCGTGGAGGTGGTCACGGTCACCTGGCCGGCAACGCTGGTGTCGATTTTCTTTACTGCGGAGGCACCGTCGTTGGAATTCGCGTCGGCCAGTGGCTCGGCAATCGAACTCGGGCCGGTGAGGGCCGTTTTACAGCTTCCGTCTGCGCAACTCTTCGCTACCGCCACAGCAGCTGAATCTGCGGCGTTCTGCAATTGCGCCCGCTCGGCGTAGATCTGACCGGTGTCCACGGCCAAGGCCCCGGCCCCTATTAGTACGAGGAGCATGACTGCCACCGTCACGCCGGCAGCGCCTCGTTCGGCATGATCTGCTTCATGGCATGGTCCACGCATTAGCCACCGCATTGCATTGCCCCCTCACCTTTGATTTTGAAGCTGCTTCCGAAAAGACCGGTCAATGCGGCACCCTGGTAGGTGACCGTCAGCTTCACGGTGGTTCCAGCCGTGCAGGTCGCGGTTGAGAATGCAAACGGAGTGGGGTTGGCGCCCGAAGCATTGAACCCTGAGGGCGATATTCCAGGGGCCCCCGCCTTGGCTGCGGCCGTGGCGAGTGCCTGGTCGTTCTTGATGGCCATGGTTCGCGCTCCCTCTCGGGCCGCTTGTGTCACAGAAATTTGCATGTTGTAGAAGTTGGAGAACTCGACGATGCCGAGCACCAGCGAGATAAGGATGGGAGCAACCAGAGCGAACTCAACGGCGACGGCGCCTTTTTCGCTCCTATTGGTTCTGCTGCGGCTGCTTTTCAACGGGTCCCCCTGGACGGTTGCAGCTTGAATGGGTGCGGTGTGCCGCGCTTTGCCGCGCGGCACACCAGTAGGGTGAGGTCACCAGCCGCTTACGGTCGTACCCAGCGTGCTAAACCACTTGTTGAGTTCAGTGCCGAAGAAGCCGACTCCGACTACGAGTACGAGGGCAATAAGTCCAACGAGAAGTGAATACTCGGTGGCTGTTGCGCCCTTCTCAGACTTCAGACCTGACTTGAGCAACGTTTCGATCGTGTAGAGCGCTAGAATTATGTTTTTCATTTTGTCCTCCGAGACACGCTGTACTAGAAGCCGTTTTTGACGGTCAGGCCGAGGTTGCTGAACCACTTGTTGAGTTCGGTGCCGAAGAAGCCGACGCCAACAACTAGAACCAATGCGATCAGCCCTACGAGCAGGGAATACTCGGTGGCTGTTGCGCCCTTTTCGGAAGAGAAGCGATCCTTTACGCCGGACACAAATGCCAACATAGAGACCATGAGAGTAGTCATTTTCGTTCCTTAATTCGGTGAAATTAATGTGAGTGCATTTCAACGAATTTCCAGCTGCCCCCATAATTTCCTAGCGGCTGGACTTCGCTAAGAAGAGATTGTCATTGGCGGGTTCTGGCAACAATGCGTAGGGGTACTCGATTTTCTCATGACCATTTCAAGGACGTACTCGAAACATAATCCTGAGTACTCGCAGTAGTGGTGTAAGTACGCAGGCCACTACTTGGACGCGGCGGCGTGAGTGATCGCCCGCTGTGTCGAGTGTCTGTCGCGGCCTAAGCCAACAGGAGTGCAACGCCCGCGGCTGCGGCAAGCATCGACGGGCCGTGGGGCACCTCAGAGGTACTTACTGCGCGGTTTTTGCGCAGAACGAGGATAGTGACGACCCCATTCAAGATGAATCCCAGGAGGCCGCCGTACAGCAGGTGGCTCCAGCCTAGGTACCCCAAGTAAAGGCCGATAGGTGCAGCGAACTTGACGTCGCCCATTCCCATACCCCTAGGGGAGATAATCGCCAAAGTCAGGTAGATGAAGAAGAGAGTTACCCCGCCGGCCACTGCGCGCAGCACATCTGTCCACTGCGACCCGCCAAAAATTGCGGCCAGAAGGCAAGCGAGCCCCCCTAGTAGAAGGGATAAAACCAGAGGGTTCGGCAGAAGATGCAGCGAAATATCAATCCTGGCCAGTTGCGTCCCGACAACGGCAAGCAGTACGAAGGCCGGCAGCCCGGCGTCCGCTCCGAAGCGCATAGCAAAAGCGGCGCAGAGGAGGCCGGTGATCCCCGCCGTCGTAGTCCGTACTGGCAAAGCTGGCAGTCCACCGATGCGGGGGAGGAGCTTAGCAATCAGCAGCTCGGCGACAGGTGACAGGAGGAGGCCCAGAAGTCCGATACCAGCCAAAAACAGTGGCATCGTTGAACCGGCGTAGCCCAAAGAAGTCATCGAGTCCCCCTGCATGCGTCAGGCCGGCGGGCTGCGAATAGCGTCCGGCTCACCCATTTTGACCCTGAGGCCGGGTTCAAGCTAACATTGGTAGTCGTTGTGCGTGTCCTTTCTCGATGATGCGTGCCCGCTTGAGAATCCGGTTGCAGGATAGCTACTCAACGAGCACATTCGAGACCTCTGGATGACTGGTTACATAGAGCCCTCACCTCTGTTCCGGTAGCGCATAGATAGTAGGTGCACACGATTGAGTGACACCTAAACAAGAACGCCAGAACAAGAACGAGGCAAAAACCGTGCGTACGTACACCCCGAAGCCCGGCGATATCAACCGCCAGTGGCACGTCATTGACGCCACAGACGTTGTCCTTGGTCGTCTTGCCAGCCAGACCGCAATCCTGCTGCGCGGCAAGCACAAGGCCACCTTTGCGTCCCACATGGACATGGGCGACTTCGTCATCATCATCAACGCTGAAAAGGTAGCCCTCACCGGCGCCAAGCTGGAGCAGAAGCGCGCATACCGCCACTCCGGCTACCCGGGCGGCCTGACCTCTGTCAACTACGCGGAACTCCTGGAATCCAACCCGGTCCGCGCTGTTGAGAAGGCCATCAAGGGCATGCTCCCCAAGAACTCCCTCGCTGCACAGCAGCTGGGCAAGCTGAAGGTGTACCGCGGTGCAGAGCACCCCCACGCCGCCCAGCAGCCCAAGACTTTTGAAATCACCCAGGTCGCCCAGTAGTCCTGGCCACCAAACAACTTATCTATACAAGGAGAACCGTGGCTCAGAACGAAGAGACCACCGAAGCCGTTGAGGCTGAGGAAACCCTGACCAGCTACACCTCTGAAAGCGGAGCTGCGGAAGCTGCTGCGCCGAAGAAGGAGCGTCCGGCCCTGACCGTTGCCGGCGCAGCTGTTGGCCGCCGCAAGGAAGCTGTTGCCCGCGTCCGCGTTGTACCGGGTTCCGGCAAGTGGACCATCAACGGCCGCGCGCTGGACAACTACTTCCCGAACAAGCTGCACCAGCAGGACGTCAATGAGCCCTTCAAGATCCTTGATCTCGAAGGCGCCTACGACGTCATCGCCCGCATCCACGGCGGCGGCATCTCCGGCCAGGCCGGCGCCCTGCGCCTCGGCATTGCCCGTTCATTGAACGAGATCGATGTCGACAACAACCGCGCCACCCTGAAGAAGGCCGGTTACCTGCGTCGTGACGCGCGCATCATCGAGCGCAAGAAGGCTGGTCTCAAGAAGGCCCGCAAGGCCCAGCAGTACTCCAAGCGCTAACCGCTTGCGCAGAAGCCCGTCCCGCCATTGGCGGGGCGGGCTTCTGCCGTGTACACCTATCGTGAGTATTCTGGAGACGGGACTGCCCCCGGTTTTGTTGACTCCTTTACCTAGCGAGCTTGTGCTCGTGGAAGGATGTTGACCATGCCCACGGCTTATGGGGAGGAGTTCCGCCAGGATGTTATTGATGTGGCCCGCAAGGGCGAGGCGCCGCTGGCGCAGATTGCTAAGGATTTCGGCCTTCGGTCACGACGTTAAAGCGCTGGATTGCTATCGCTGAACGTAAGGAATCCTGGGCCGGCCCGGCAGCGTCGGAGTCGGCCGAGATGCGGGAGCTGAAGAAGCGCAACCGCCTGTTGGGGCAGGAGAATGAGATTCTGCGCTGGGCGGCTGCCTATCTGGCCAGGGACATCAACACAAAATGATCTACCCGCTGGTCACGGACCTTGCCGCCGACGGTGTTCCCGTGGCGGTGACCTGCAGGGTGTTGGGATTCAGCAAGCAAGGCTATTACCGGTGGAGGGCCAGTCCGGTGACGGAACGCGATTGGATCGATGCGCACCTCGTCAACGCCGCCCTGGACATCCACGCCGACGACCCTGCATTCGGGTACCGGTTCATCGCCGACGAACTCCCGGAGAAGGGCATCACAGCGGGCGAGAACAGGGTCCAGCGCTTATGCAGGGACCACGGCATCTGGTCGGTGTTCTCGAAGAAGCGTGGCCTGAACCGCAGACCCGGGCCGCCGGTCCACGACGACCTGCTCGAGCGGGATTTCACCGCCGCGGCGCCGAACGAGCTGTGGCTGACGGACATCACCGAGCACCCGACGGCCGAGGGCAAGCTCTACCTCTGCGCGGTGAAGGACGTCTATTCCGGAAGGATCGTCGGCTACTCGACGGACTCGCGGATGAAGTCCTCGCTTGCCGTCGCCGCACTGGAAAACGCGGTGCGGGCACGCCGCCCGGCAGGAACAGTGGTGCACTCGGATCGAGGGTCCCAGTTCCGGTCACGCCGGTTCGTGGAATCACTCCGGCACCCGGGCTCACCGGATCGATGGGCAGGGTCGGTGCGTGCCCGGACAACGCCGCGATGGAATCGTTCTTCTCGCTGCTGCAGAAGAACGTCCTGGACCGGCCACGCTGGCTCACCAGGCAGGAACTCCGACTGGCCATCACGACCTGGATCGAGAGAACCTATCATCGCCGGCGACGGCAAAGAAGGCTGGGCAAACTCACGCCCATCGAATATGAAACAATCAACCGGACCGCGCTCACAGCGGCCTAAGACCCCGAGTCAACAAAGCCGGGGCAGTCCCGACCTGCGATGGTCGTCTAGCAACTAGGTCACAGCGGGCAGACAGGGTATGACTGCCGTTGTGGGACTCGCCCTCACCCCACGCACCGGGTCCGCAAACCCGTACTGCGAACCTGCCTGAGCTCCGGATCAGGGCGGATGGCGACTACGAGTGCGTCAGCACGAACCCGGCGTGTGGCCGCCGACCAAAGCCACCATTCTCCCCTGGTCTTTGGCAGCCGATCGTAGGCAGGACAATGACTCATCTTCGTTGAGTATCACGCGATGGTTTTCAGGATCCAGCGAACCATCATATGCGATCCGCCAGTATTGGGACGGGTCCTCAAACCCGTCCCAGCTCGCCTCTTCTGATTTGTTATTCCCTCGTCAGGTGAAACACGCTAGTACTTCCGAGCTTTTCCGAACGGAAGTTGTTCTGAACCCAATTGGAAATTGCAACTACGGTTGAATCATCCGACTGAACTTCTACGAATGGTTCCTGCTCAACGAAATAGCATATTTCTCCGGCGGCTACCTTTTGCTTAAATTCGTCAAGTGTGGGTGAAGAATCGGTCCCGGCGAAGCCGCCCAGCGGCATGACTGGGCGCCCTGACTCCAACTGCAGACGCGCTGCAGTCTGGCTCGCGTAGGTGGCACCAGCCCATGTACAGCTCGTGGTATGGGCCAAAGCGTTCACGGCCTCGGGATCGGGATCCCTCCCGAATGCTATGTCGTGTGCCCAGGGAATCTCTTTATTGCGCAGTTGCTGCAGCAGTGTGCTGATCGTTGCCGGGTTTTTCGAAACAGGACCAGATAGAGGATTAGAGCCGTTGTAACCAACAGTGACATTGTGGACCGATGTGATGACTGGTCCTAGCAGAAGGGTCAGACCAAGAATTAAAGCGGCGATCGCTTCCACCTTCAGACTGGGTGGTTTCACGCTCAGTGCAGATATTGATGCTATTCCAACGCCGAGAACAGCGGTGGGCAGCCATTCTGGCCATCCCATCGTCCCAGCCAGAATAAGCCAAGATGACAGCAACGCAGTTAGCACGACAACCGCTCCACTAAGTCGAAATATTAGCGACGAGCGTCTCGCAACCAACACGTCGAGCGTTATGCCCAGGACCAAGGCGAGCGGAGGTGCTAGTGAAGCGGTGTAGTAGGTATGGATCTCGTTGCTCATGAAGCTCAGTAGAAGAAAGACTGTCAGCAGCCACAGCCCGGAACTTAGGACCAACGCTTTGGCGAGGGGCTTGTTTCGCAGCGCCCCCCAGTTCATAGCTAGGACAGCGAGTGACAAAACGCCTGCAAAAAGCAGCCACGTGGCTTCTTGATTGAAGTTGGCGTTTAGGAGTCGAAATAGGCCAGCATCGCCATCGACGGGTCGAAATTGGGCTGGAATCTGCATGCTCCCGGGAACAGTTCCGCTGCCGGCGATTCGCTCGACGCCGTTGTAGCCAAGAGTAAGTTGCCAGACGCTGTTCGTGGGGGAACCTCCCACATAGGGACGCTGATTTTCGGGAGTCAGGTCGACAATTGTCATCCAAAGCCCGCCCGTGAACAAGAGCGCGCCCAAGCTGACGGCCGCCGTGCCCAAGCGCCTGGGCCACTGCTGGGGCGCGAACAGCATGAACGCTAGCGCGGTCGCAGGGAAGCTAAGGAGTCCCTGTAGTTGCTTCGTCATGAACGCGAAACCCAGCATTCCACCAGCGAAGACCAAGTAACGACCGCGGCCAGTTTCGATACTTCGCAACATGAACCAAACGGCTGCCACCATTAGCAACAGCATGAGCGGATCCGGGTTGTTGTACCGGGACATCAGAGTCACAATTGGCGTCGTGAAGAATATCGCGGCGCCAAATAGGGCGGAGGCGCCGGAGACACAGCGTCTGAGGATCAAATAGACAAGTAGCGTGGTCCCAACACCCATGAGTACCTGGGGAAGCAGCATGGCCACGGGGCTGAACCCAAACAGACGAACCGAGATTCCCATTATCCAAAGGCTTAACGGCGGCTTGTCCACCGTAATTGAATTGCCCCAGTCGGATGATCCAAAAAAGAACGACTCTGCGCTCATGGTGCCAGCTTGAACAGCGGCACTGTAGAAGTAGTTGGCCCAACCATTGATACCTAGGTTCCAGCCGTACAGGGTAGCGTTGGCGGCCAAGATCGCGAGCAGCGCTGGACGTTCCCACGCTGGGTCTTGAGAGCGTCCACGCCAGAGCATGGAAAGAACTGACCAGCCCCTTGCGCGACCGGCAGACCGCATCTTCTGAGACGAGTTGTACCTGTTGCTAACGCCGGAGATCGTAGAGGCGGACACCTTCAACCACCTGTTCCCTAAAGTTGGCCCGGACCCATTGACTGATTTCCATAGTTTCGGCGCTAAGCTCTCCTCGATCCACCAAATCCTGTTGCCAGATGAAGTATGCGATGCGGTTTTTGGCCACGAGGTCCTGGAACTGAACCAGGGTCGGCGCCGGGTCGGTTCCTAGCCATCCGCCAAGAGGAATCACTGGACGTCCGGACGCCAGCTGATACAGTGCTGCGTTTTGTGCAGAATATGTAGCGGCAGCCCAAGTTTGGCCAATGGTCTCGCTGCGCAACAAACTGGTAACTGCCGACGTCGGGGACGCGCCTATTGCTATTTGCTGGGCCCAGGGAGGTTGCCCTTCCCTGACCGCCAGCATAAGTTGGGACATTGACCTAGGGTCCTTCCCCACTGGTCCTGACAGAGGATTCGTGCCCGTCTGGGGCGTAGAAATGGTGGCGACGTCCACTGCTACAGGCGCGGTTAATAGGGCGGCTGTCAAAACAGCGGCGGTTACGACTGAGACTTTCTTTCCGCTGGATTGAGTCAGCCAAAGGGCTGCGGCTACCAGGCCCAGGCCGCCGACTGCAAGCCGAATCCACACTGTCCATGCGTCGCTATATTCCATCACTCGGAGTGCCATATAGGCGGATGAGCCAACAAGTGTTGACCCCACTGCCCGGAGGACGATTCGGTGGCGGAGGTGCCACAAGGAGGAAAAACCTATAGCTACCACGATCGCCAAGGGCGCACCCAACGAGTAGGTGTAGTACGTATGAATCATTGTGCCCATGAAGCAAAGCACCATTAGGGCAGATGCAAACCAAATGGTCGCTAGAGCGCTTACATTACGTTGAGTGGGCGAAAAATTGACGGATCGGTTCAGTACCCACAAAACTGCACAGCAAACTATGCCAGCGAACAGTAACCAGGCGATCTCGGGCGCGAAGTTGCCGTTGAATAAACGCGTGAAACCACCGTCATAGGGCGCAGTGTCGTCTTGTGCGGTGGCCCTGCCGCCTTCTTCATTCATCGGAATGTGGACGAACCGGGCTAACCCGTTGTAGTCCAGAGTGAGTTCAATGGCGCTATTGTCTGCGGAACCGCCGATGTAGGGCCGTAGGGCGCTCGGAAATAGGTCCACGGCCACTAGCCACGCACCACCCGTGATGGTGAGGGCCGCCGCTGCTACCAGCAACTGACGGATTCTTTGCGTTAATCGGCCGGAGCCAAATGCCAGTACGACCGCGAACATGGCCGGAAGTACTAAGAGAGCTTGGACCTGTTTGGCCATGAACGCTAACCCTAGGAGCATGCCTGCGGAGGCAAAAGCTCTGAATCGACCTGAATCTATGGCTTTCAGCGTTACCCACACGGACGCCACCGTGAGCAAGCCCATGAGGGGTTCTGGGTTGTTGAAGCGGGACATCAGAACAACCACGGGCGTTGTTGCATATGCGCCGGCCGCAAAAAGCGCCGTCCGGGGACCAAATCCCCGTCGAACGATCCGATAAATCAGAAAGGTGGTTGCGACACCGATTGCCGCCTGAGGTAGCAGAATGCTCCAGCTGCTGAGACCAAAAATACGCACAGAAATGGACATAACCCAGATGCTCAGCGGAGTCTTGTCGACAGTGATCAGATTGCCCCATTCCAGGGAGCCGAAGAAAAAGGCTTTCCAATCTTGGGCCCCGGCTTGGGCCGCGGCCGAGTAGTACGGGTTGGCCCATCCGTTGGCATCCAGTCCCCACATGTACAACACGGTGGTCCCGGCCATCAAGGCGAGGAGCGCTGGACGTTCCCACCGCTCGGCTAGAGAAGGGCCTCGCCACAACCTGCGAAAAGTTAAAATGACACGGCTGCCCTCATCTGGTCGTCGGGGAACACGTGCCCGGGCACCGTGACCCGGTTTTGCGGAAGCATCCGGTGACTGCAGAGACGTGCTCATAGTGCACGGCCACTCGCCGCCAGCGTCGCGCTGACCGGCGAAGGAGAACGATCGTGAGGTCCCCGTGCACGGAATACCCAGAGGCGCAGGAGCACAAACCGCATCAGCGTGGCGAATATGTTGGCGGAGGTGAGGACCAAGAGTTCCGTACTTGGGGCCGCGTCCACGTTCACGGCGTGCAACACCAATAGCGACGACGACGTGATGATCCACGCAAGCAGGAAGACGATAAGGCCTTGGAACTGTTGGGTGAACAATTTGACTGGACCAGTGATGCCGAACGTGAACCGCCTATTGGCGGCTGTATTGCCTACGGCTGTCAGAAGCAGCGCCAAGAAGTTCGCCTGCTGTGCACCGAAGGGGGCTTGCAGGACTAGATACAACAGCGCAAATGCAAGTGTTGAAATGGCTCCAACGAGGCCGAACCGAATGACTTGGCCGAAGAAGCTGGGCCTGCCCGGGGGCACGATGGGCCGGCGGCCAAGTTCGGCGTAGATGGCCGCGACTGGTATGGATCCCTTGATCAGGGAGCCGGCCACGCGAACCATCCCGCGGATATCATCTAGAGCTGTCTGCTTGATGTTTACGCGACTGTCCGGATCATCAATCCAATCAACGGGAATTTCGTGAATTCGCAGCCCGGAACGTTCTGCGATGATCAGCATTTCCGTATCAAAGAACCAGCCGTTGTCCTCGATGTGCGGCAGCAGACGCCTTGCCACGTCAGAGCGAATTGCCTTGAACCCGCACTGTGCATCGGAAAACCTCACCTGCATGGTTCGCCGCAGCAGGAAATTGTAGGAACGCGAAATAAATTCTCGCTTCGGTCCGCGGCTCACCCGCGAGCTCTGACCAAGGCGGGTGCCGATGGAAATATCGGAATGTCCGGACAGCAGCGGTGCCACAAGTGGCAGGAGAGCGGCAAGATCAGTGGAGAGGTCAACGTCCAGGTAGGCCAGGACTCTCGCTTCCGAGGCGCTCCAAGCATCCCGTAAAGCAAACCCGCGTCCTTTGACCTCAAGACGGCGGTACTCAACGTTGGGCAGTTGCTCGCTAAGTCGAGCCGCAATCACCGGAGTCCGATCAGTGCTTGCGTTGTCGGCGATGGTTATTTTCCACGTCGAAGGCATTTCGTGCGTCAAGTATTCGGCGAGCCTTGTGATGCTGTTCTCGAGTACCGATTCCTCATTGAATACCGGTACTACAATTTCAAGCGCCAAGCCCCCAGTGCTAGGTGTCATGTTTGGAATCGTAGGTTGGGGGAAAGCCAAGGGCGAGGCTTTCTCCTGAAGTCGAGTACTCATGGGCAAAAAACAAGTAGTCTGGACCCCTGCTGGCTAGGGGAGTTGGCTGACTACCTATTCCCTGAGTGGCCTACCCGACTACCGTCGCGGTGAGCCGGCGTAGACCCACCGCGACCGCGAAGCCACCTCTCAGCTGGTTTTTCCACTAATTCATGGAGGAGTCCGGACAAGGCTACTGACACGATGACTACGAAGACTGCGACGGTACTAGTTTCAGCTACCGACAAGGCTGGGAGGACCGGTCGAGTGAGCCTTATCACCAATTCGTGGACCAAGTAGAGAGCGAACGACCACTGCCCAAGCCTGACGACAATCTTTGAACCCAGTGGAGTACGAATTCCCAAGACGTCACTTCTGGCAGCTGAGGCGATTAGCGCTAGATATCCGGGCAGCATCATGAAGTTCGCGTAAGTGACAGGCATGGGATCACCTCCGTTGAAGCAAGAGGACATCACGACTAGTAACGCACCAAGCAGCGCTGTGAGTGCGACTGCTCGGCCAAGGCTGATCGGCGGTCTCCAACCCCGCTTCATCAACATCGCGAGGCACATACCCAGCACGAACTCTCCCAGACGATATAGAGGAGAAGTCCCCATTAGGTAATCGGCTGTTCGCACCGATGTAAGCAGGGCCAGCGCGCCTCCTGCAACGAGTGAAAGCAGAACTACCATCCCGCAGAACCGGATCAGTCGCATCCTTTTCAGGTCCCTAAAAAGTACGGGAAACAGCAAGTAGAAGAACGCTTCACATGACAGCGTCCACGAAACGCCATTAAATGCATTGAGGGAGCTGCTCAATGGGATCCATGCCTGCGTGAGAGTAACTACGGGTAAGAAGGACTGCCAACCCGTCGTCGAGGCAGCGATCAGCGGCGGCATCCAGATGGCTAAAACCATAGTCAGAACATGCAGGGGCCAGATCCTGGCGAAGCGATTCCAATAGAAGCGTCGAGCACGAACGTTCGGTCGGTGCGACCAGGTCAGGACGAATCCGGACAGTATGAAGAAAAAGCTCACACCCGTGAAGCCGTGGCTAAATATGGCAAGGCCATCCGATACTGCGGGGAAGTAAAGATGGAGGTGATAAAGTACGACGGCCATCGCTGCGAAGAATCGAAGGCCGGTCAGGCTGTTCAATTGAATGCGTTGAGTTGGCATGGCGTGGGTCCCCTAGTAGCCGTCGGTCCAGATTGCTGGACCGAGCATAACTTGTGACACGCGTAACCGAATGCGGACCCTCTAGAACAGGCAAATCCGGCGGGGACGAACTCTGCCAGCCAGCCTAGGAACCCCACATCCCCTAGACTTGACCCCGATGTCTAGATTATTTGGAACAGATGGAGTCCGGGGCCTGGCTAACGGCCTGTTGACGGCGGAGCTCGCCATGCAGCTCGCCCAGGCAGCCGCCGTCGTGCTCGGGCATGACCGCAACACCAGCGGCACGCGGCCCCGTGCCGTGGTGGCACGTGACCCCCGCGCCAGCGGCGAGTTCATCGCCGCGGCAGTTGAAGCAGGGCTCTCCAGCTCCGGCATTGACGTCTACGACGCAGGAGTACTGCCCACGCCGGCTGCTGCCTACCTTGTCGCCGATCTCGACGCCGACTTCGGCGTCATGATCTCCGCGTCCCACAACCCGGCGCCGGACAACGGCATTAAGTTCTTCGCCCGGGGCGGCCAGAAGCTCCCCGACGAGGTCGAAGACGCCATCGAGCAGCAGATGAGCAAAGAACCGACGCGCCCTGTCGGTGCCGACGTCGGACGCATCCAGCGCTTCTCGGACGCCGAAGACCGCTACGTTGTCCACCTGCTCGGCACCCTGCCGCACCGCCTCGGCGGCCTCAAGGTCGTCCTGGACTGCGCTCACGGCGCCGCCAGCGGCTGCTCACCGCAGGTCTTCAAGGATGCCGGGGCTGACGTCATCGTCATCGGCGCAGACCCGGACGGCCACAACATCAACGACGGCGTCGGCTCCACGCACCTGGGCCAGCTCAAGGCGGCAGTCATCGAACACGGCGCCAACTTCGGCATCGCCCACGACGGCGACGCCGACCGCTGCCTTGCCGTGGACCACGAAGGCAACGAAGTGGACGGCGACCAGATCATGGCGATCCTGGCCGTCGCACTCAAAGCCTCAGGCAAGCTGGTGGACGACGTCCTCGTCGCCACCGTGATGAGCAACCTGGGCCTGAAGATCGCGCTCCGCGAAGCCGGCATCAGCATCCGCGAAACCGCTGTGGGGGACCGCTACGTCCTGGAGGGCATGCGCGACGGCGGCTACAACCTCGGCGGCGAACAGTCCGGACACGTCATCTTCTCCGACTATGCAACCACCGGCGACGGCGTCCTCACCGGTCTGCAGTTGGGGGCCCAGATCGCGCTGACAGGCAAAACCCTCAAGGAACTGGCCGCCGTGATGACCAAGCTCCCTCAGGTCCTCATCAACGTCAAGGGCGTTGACCGCAGCCGCGTGGCCAGCTCGGACGTCCTGCAGCAGGCCGTTGCCGTGGCTGAAGCGGGACTGGGTGACACCGGACGCGTCCTGCTCCGCCCGTCAGGCACGGAGCCGGTAGTCCGCGTTATGGTGGAAGCCGGCGACGAGGCCACGGCCCAGTCCATCGCCGAACGGCTCGCCCAGGTGGTCCGCACCGAACTCGCGCTCGAACTCGTGACCGACTAATCAAAACTTAAACAACTGTGGCCCGCCTCCGTCAGGAAGCGGGCCACAGTTGGTTGGTGCTTAGGAGAACCTAGCGTGCACGGTTCTGCAGGGAGTCGCGGATCTCGGTGAGCAGGGCGATCTGCGGGTCTTCTGCAGATTCTTCCTTGACGTCGGGGTCGATGCCGAGCCGGCGGTTGCGGCGCTCGATCATGTGGTTCATCGGGACGATAACAATGAAGTAGATGGCGGCAGCCACCAGCAGGAAGGAAATGATGGAGGAGATGACGGATCCATACATGAATCCCTCCCACTGCATTTCTGCAATGCCCTTGGCACTGAACAGACGGCCGATCAGCGGTGTGAGCAGGCCCTCGACAATTGAGGTCACGACGGCGCCGAAAGCGGCACCCATCACGACGGCGACGGCAAGGTCTACGACGTTGCCCTTCATGATGAAATTCTTGAATCCTGTCAACATAGGACCAAAGCTAGCGCACTGCAGTGAGGCCGGACATAACGGGAAAGTAATTTCTTCGCCCGTGTCGGGAACCAAACAGGCGCGTATCTCGTTCAGGCGTACCCCGGCGCCGCTTCCACCCCGAAGTATTCCTCCAGAGTGCTGATGCCCCGGTTGGCCATGTCGGTGGCGGCCTCCACTCCGATGTACCGCAGGTGCCACGGCTCGTAGTAGTAGCCGGTGATCGGGTGGAGCCACCACGGGTACCGCACTACAAAGCCGAACCGGTGGCCGTTCGCTTTTGCCCACACCGCGGCCGGCTGGTCCGCGAAGCAGGGCTCGAAGCCGCACGCCCCGCCACCGTCGCCGATGTCGAACGCCCACCCGGTCTGGTGCTCCGAGTAGCCCGGCCGGGCGCTGGCCGTGTCGGCGTCCGCCTGGCCGCGCGACGCCACGTAGCCGTTGTACGTGGTCACCTGCGTGGCGTAGGAGCGGTAGCCGCTCGCGAGCACCATGACCACGCCGTCCCGCGCGGCCGCGGCGAACATCGCTTCCGCAGCCGCCGCCGTGGTGCTGTTCAGCAAAGAAGCCTCGCCGGACACGGCCAGCGGCACGTTCGGCTGGACCAGGTCCGCCGGCGCGTAGTTTGCCGGCTGCAGCGGACGGTGCTTGTTCACCACCACCCAGGGGCTCGCCGGATCCGTCAGCGAAAACTGCCCGGGCAATGACGCAGCCGCCGACGGCGGAACGGGAACCTGCGCAGGCGTCTCAACTGCCGCCGTCGTACTTTCCACCGCGGCGGCAGAGGGGGTGGTGTATTCGGATGTAATGGTTGGAACGGGGACGGGCGACGGCGGGGCCACCGCCACCGGCGGGGGCTCCGGCGTGCACGCTGCCAAAACAGTCAGTCCAGCTCCCGCGGCGAGGAAGCGCGCGAAGGCCCGGCGGCTCGCTCCTGCGGACGAGGAGCCGGCCACGCAGTCGTGGCACACGTGGGTTAAACCTTCCGCAGGAGCATGCGGCGGATGGAGTGGTCCGCGTCCTTGGTCAGCACCAGCTGGGCCCGGCCACGGGTGGGGAGGACGTTTTCCTCCAGGTTCGGCTCGTTGATGCGCTTCCAAATGTCCCGGGCCGTGCTTTCGGCCTCGCTGGGGGACAGCGACGCGTACCGGTGGAAGTATGACTCCGGCTGCGCGAACGCCGTGCTCTGGAGCCTGCGGAACCGCTCCACGTACCACTCCTCGATGTAGGCGGTCTTGGCGTCCACATAAATGGAGAAGTCGAAGAAGTCACTCACCGCCAGGCCCTGCCTGCCGTCCTGGCGCGGGCGGGCCGGGGCCAGGACGTTCAGGCCCTCCACAATCAGCACGTCCGGGCGGCGGACCACCACTTCCTTTTCGGGGACGATGTCGTAGGTGACGTGGGAGTACCACGGGGCCCGGACCTCTTCCGCACCGCCCTTGACCTCGCTCACAAAACGCAGCAGCGCACGCCGGTCGTAGGACTCGGGGAAGCCCTTGCGTTCCAGCAGCTGCCGGCGCTTCAGCTCAGCCAGGGGATAAAGGAAGCCGTCGGTGGTGATCAGCTCAACGTTCGGGGTGCCGGGCCAGCGCCGCAGCATCTCCCGGAGCACGCGGGCAATAGTGGACTTCCCCACAGCCACCGACCCCGCCACGCCGATAACGAACGGTGTGCGCTGCGTCTTCTCACCCAGGAAGGTGGTGGTGGCCGAATGCAGCTGGCCCGCCGCCTCGACATAAAGGTGCAGGAGCCGGGACAGCGGCAGGTAGACCTCGCGGATCTCCTTCATGTCCAGGGGATCGCCGAGGCCACGCAGACGGACAATGTCCTCTTCGTTAAGGGGCTGCTCCATCTGGGCGGCGAGCCGGGACCAGGTCTGGCGGTCCAGCTCAACGAACGGGGAGACACCCTCACCGTTCGCTTCGTTGCGTTGCAAAGTCACTTTAGAGATTCTGCCCCGCGCGCGGCTGAGAGCGAAATGCCACGCCCGAGGTTCAGATCTCAACCCGGCTGCCGATAAGCTGTAGCGCATGTGTGGAATCGTGGGATATGTGGGTCATGCTGATGGCCGGGCAAATGTCGGTCACAGTGCGTTGGATGTGGTCCTTGAAGGATTGCGCCGCCTGGAATACCGGGGTTACGACTCCGCAGGCGTTGCCATGGTCTCGGACGGGGCCATCGAGTCCCGGAAGAAGTCCGGCAAGCTGAGCAACCTCCGGGCCGAGCTGGAGGAGCACCCGCTGCCGGAGACGATGACCGGCATCGGCCACACCCGCTGGGCCACGCACGGCGGACCCACGGACCAGAACGCGCACCCGCACCTGGCCGACGGCGGGAAGCTGGCCCTGATCCACAACGGCATCATCGAAAACTTCGCCGAGCTCAAGCTGGACCTCGTGGACAAGGGATACAAGTTCGCGTCCGAAACGGACACCGAGGTCGCGGCCGTACTCCTCGGCGATATCTTCCGCAACCAGCTGAACGGCAACGCTGCCGACGGCGGCCTCGCCAAGGCCATGCAGCTCGCCTGCCAGCAGCTGGAGGGTGCGTTCACCCTCCTCGCCGTGCACGCTGACCAGCCGGACGTTGTCGTCGCTGCCCGCCGCAACTCCCCGCTGGTGGTTGGCCTGGGCGAGGGCGAGAACTTCCTGGGATCGGACGTGTCCGGGTTCATTGACTACACCCGCCGCGCCGTGGAACTCGGCCAGGACCAGATCGTCACCATCACCGCCGACTCCGTGGAGATCACGGACTTCTTCGGCGCCCCGGCCGAGGGCAAGGAATACCACGTTGACTGGGATCCCGAATCGGCCACCAAGGGCGGCTTCAGCTCCTTCATGGAGAAGGAAATCCACGATCAGCCCGACGCTGTCCGCCAGACCCTGCTGGGCCGCTCGGACCTCAACGGCAACCTGACCCTGGACGAACTCCGCATCGACCCGGAGGAGCTCAAAAAGGTCAACAAGATCATTGTGCTGGCCTGCGGCACCGCCGCCTACGCCGGCACGGTGGCGAAGTACGCCATCGAGAACTGGTGCCGGATCCCCACCGAGGTGGAGCTCGCGCACGAGTTCCGCTACCGCGACCCGATCCTGGACGACAACACCCTGGTGGTCTCCATCAGCCAGTCCGGCGAAACCATGGACACCCTGATGGCTGTTCGGTACGCCCGCGAACAGGGCGCCAAGGCCATCTCCATCTGCAACACGAACGGGTCCACCATCCCGCGTGAATCCGACGCAGTGCTCTACACCCACGCCGGCCCGGAAATCGCCGTCGCCTCCACCAAGGCATTCCTGGCGCAGATCACCGCAGCCTACCTGCTGGGCCTGTACCTGGCGCAGCTGCGCGGGAACATGTTCTCCGGGCAGATCAAGGACGTCCTCGCTGACCTGGGCAAGATCCCGGACAAGATCCAGACCATCCTCGACGGCGCCGGCCCCCTGCGCGAACTGGCCCGCAGCATGGCCAACGAGCAGTCCGTCCTGTTCCTAGGCCGCCACGTGGGTTACCCCGTTGCACTGGAAGGCGCGCTGAAGCTCAAGGAAATCGCGTACATCCACGCCGAGGGCTTCGCAGCCGGCGAGCTCAAGCACGGCCCCATCGCGCTGGTCGAGGAAGGCAAGCCAGTGTTCGTAGTGGTCCCGTCCCCGCGCGGCCGCGACTCGCTGCACGCCAAGGTGGTCTCCAACATCCAGGAAGTCCGCGCCCGCGGCGCCCGCACCCTGGTCATCGCCGAGGAAGGCGACGAAGCCGTGAAGGCCTACGCCGAGTTCGTCTTCTACGTCCCCGAGACGCCGACGCTGCTGATGCCGCTGCTGACCACCGTCCCGCTGCAGATCTTCGCCGCCGAACTGGCCGCGGCCAAGGGCTACGACGTGGACCAGCCGCGCAACCTCGCCAAGAGCGTCACCGTAGAGTAACCGCGGACTGACCGGCCCAACGCCGGTTGTACCGCACCGAACCGGAAGCCCCGGCCCTGTTGGGGCCGGGGCTTCCGTCATATGCCCCGCCGCCGCCCGGCGTCACCGTAGAGTAGAGCCATGATTGTTGGCATTGGGGTAGACGTTGTAGACATCGAGCGATTCGGCCGTCAGCTTGAACGGACACCGGGGCTCCGCGACCGGCTGTTCGTCCCGGCGGAACGCGAGCTGAACACCCGGTCCCTCGCGGCCCGGTTCGCGGCCAAGGAAGCGGTGGCCAAAGTACTCGGTGCGCCGGCCGGCATGAACTGGCAGGACTGCTGGATCGGCCTGGACCAGCACGGCCCCACCATCCAGGTGAAGGACACGGTCCTGGCGGTGGCCGAGTCCAAGGGCGTCAAGCGCTGGCACGTGTCCATCAGCCACGACGGCGGGATCGCCACCGCCACGGTCCTCGCCGAAGGCTGAGCGTCCCTACGCCGGGACGCCCAAGGACCTGACCCCATGATCAGCGCCTACACCGGAACTCAGATCAGGGCAGCCGAACAGCCGCTCCTGGCCACCGGGATGGGCGCCGTCCTGATGCAGCGCGCCTCCTACGGGCTCGCCAACGCCGTGGTCCACGAACTGCGGACCCACGGCCGGCGGCTCTACGGCGCCAGCGTTGCCGTCCTCGCGGGCAAAGGCAACAACGGGGGAGACGGCCTCTTCGCCGCGTCGTTCCTCGCTGCAAGGGGAATGCGTACGACGGCGGTACTCACCGGGGACTCCGCCCACCCCGAGGCGCTGGCTGCTTTTGCGCGTGCCGGCGGGCGGGTGCATTTCCTCACCGACAGGAACGCCCACGAGCTCGCCGCGCACGTGGCGGGTGCCGACGTCGTGATTGACGCTGTGCTGGGGACGGGCGCCCAGGGCGGGCTGCGGGGAGCGGCTGCCGGCCTGATAAAGGGTCTCTCCGACGTTCGGTCCGGGCAACAGCTGGTGGTGGCCTGCGATATCCCCAGCGGGGTGGACGCCGACACCGGGGAGGCCCACGCACCGGTGCTCTCCGCCGATCTGACCGTCACCTTCGGCGCCGCGAAGGCAGGTCTGCTGGCCGACCCCGGCGCTGACCACACGGGCCGCGTCCATGTGGTGCCCATCGGCATCGAGGAGCACCTTCCCTGGCCGGCCCTGCGCCGCCTTGAACCCCTGGACCTCGCACGGCTGCTGCCCCGGCCCGGGAGGCGCTCACACAAGTACACCCGAGGGGTTCTGGGCGTCGTCGCGGGATCTGCCGACTACCCCGGCGCCGCCGTACTGGCCTGCCGGGGTGCGCTGGCCGCCGGTGCGGGCATGGTCCGCTACCTCGGGCCGCCCGCGGCGGCAGACCTGGTGCGCCAGTCCTGCCCCGAGGTGGTCTGCAGCACCGGCTCCGTGGCGGACACCCGTGTCCAGGCCTGGCTGGTTGGTTCGGGCATGGGTCCCGGCGACTCGGAGCAGCTCCAGCGCGCCAACGACGCCGTCGAATCGGGCCTGCCGGTGATCGCCGACGCCGGTGCCCTGCCGGCCCTTCCCGACGTCCTGGCGCCGCAGGTGGTGCTGACTCCGCACGCCGGCGAGTTGGCAGCGCTCCTGGACCGGCTCGGCGCTGACTACGAACGCTCCGCAGTGGAGGCAAACACGTTGGGCGCAGTCCGTCGGGCGGCCGTGCTGACCGAGGCGACAGTCCTCCTCAAAGGCGCCACCACACTGGTCGCATCGCCCTTCCAGGACTTCTACAGCCAAGCGGACGGCACGCCGTGGCTCGCCACCGCGGGGAGCGGCGACGTCCTGGCCGGGATCATCGGGGCGCTGCTCGCCCAGGTGGGGTCCGACGTCGGGCGCTTCCGGAACGCGGGCATCGATCCGGACGAGCGCTGGGCAGCGATCGCCGCGATGGGGGCCTGCCTCCACGGCCTGGCGGGGACCGCCGCGGCCGCCGGGGGACCGCTAACCGCGGGGCGGATTGCTGACGCCGTGCCGGGGGTTTGGGGCAGGCTGGTGGCCGGGCCGGACGTGTAGACCGGATGCTTGGGTGAGCGTACGATTTGCTCACCGGCCGCGCTGCTGGCCGACATCTTTGGGGAGGCGTCGTGGCCGAAACATCAGCGCAGAACGTGGCGAGTGGGGCTCCCCAGACCGGTGGTCCGCGAGTCTTGGAACTTCGCGTCCACGGAATCAAAAACACCGCCCCGCACGATCTCATCGGCTGTGACCTGGACCAGATTGTGCCGGTAGGCGACCGGGATTCGCTCAGTGGTTTCTGGACGGAGAAGAGTCCTCCGGCTGGGTCTCCGACGCGAGTCGAGGCCTACAGCTGGGGCAACTTGGCGAGGAGTTCACCATCGTCTTCGTTCCTCAAAGGCGTAGGGCGCGTGTTTGGCCAGGCTCTCTGGTTTCTTGTTGTCCCCTTCGCCCTGACCAACGCGGCTTACTGGGCGCGGAAGTTGCCGGCCCCGGGCACGGGGAAACGTGCCCTGGCTGCC
Organism: Arthrobacter sp. BF1; assembly: GCF_056680215.1. Classification (NCBI taxonomy): domain Bacteria; kingdom Bacillati; phylum Actinomycetota; class Actinomycetes; order Micrococcales; family Micrococcaceae; genus Arthrobacter; species Arthrobacter sp. BF1. The sequence continues at coordinate 2,987,169 of NZ_CM155271.1, read as the reverse complement.
GGAACTGGCGCCGGAACGGTCAGGCTCTTCGCACTGTTGCTCAGCCTTGTTTACACCACCACGTTCTGCGCTGTGGCGTTTGGACTGTTCGCTGTGGAGTGTTTCCCCTCCACCGGGCTGAGCAAGCCAATTGCCATGTGCAAGCAGTTGCCGGAAGCACTGGACTTCATGACCGGTTGGACCCGCGGTCAGCGCCTTGCCTTCGCGGCGCTGGTGCCCATCGCGGCGATCCTTGCCGTTTTCGTGACGGCGAAGCTGGCCGTGGTCAGGAACCTCGCTCCGGCCAGGGTCAAATGGAACGAGGAAGCGCCGGCATCGGGCACTGAGGACTCTGAATCGAAGCCTTTTCTTGCTTCGCCCGGCTTATGGACCCGCCCCCGTGTCTCCCCGTCAACTGGCAGAATTCACATTGCGGCATGCCTTGCCTTGGTTTGTGTGCTGCTTCTGTCCGACGACATCGAAACGCTGTGGCCCCGCGATTGCCAAACCGTGCTAAGGAGATTAGACGGCGAATGCATCCAGGAGTTGTGGGTGGAGATTGGCCGGGATGGCTTGGCGGTGTGGCTATTGATCATGTCGATCGCGCTTCTCCTGGCGTCGATGATCATGGTCGCGTTTTTCTACCCCGAGGTGCGTGCGCACACGGAATATGGGGCCGGTAATACGTGGTCACACGTCCTCTTGGTCAGTGGAGGGATCCTTGTGCTCGCCACGGCTGGTCAGCTGATTTTCGGTTCCGCTCAAGGAGGAGTTGACGGCAAGGACCGAATGTTCGCGGGAACATCAGTGGCTTCCCTCTCGTTGCTGACTGCCCTCGTGGTGCTGGCGGTTGCAGGGCTGTTCATGCGCCGCGGACGTGTGACTTATTTGGTGACTGCTGCCAGCTCGCTAAGTTCGGTGGTACTGGTCGTGTGGGCGATCGGAAAGTGGGAAGACTTTGTGTTGGTCGTTCCCCTGCTCATCACTATCATGTTGGCCTTTTTCTACTTTCGCCTGGCTTTCCTGGACGGCGCCAAGAAAGTGGGATGGGACGGCCGGGGTCCCGGCATCTTTATGTTTGCTGCAATCCTCGTTGCCTTCTTTCTGTCCAGTGCCTTGGTCCTGGGGACCAAAGAATTTTTAGGATGGCCGATGGATAAAGATCTTCCCGCACGTCAGCAAGTGTTTTGGCGGGGTCCGAATGGTGCCTCGTTGACTCTTGACGAGACCTTAGACATTCCTCCCGTTTATGGCGTGACCGGAGGATTGCTCCTTCTTGGCATCACCGTGTCACTCGCTGGGGTTCTGCCTGCGTGTCTCTGGTTGGTGCTCCGGGGAGGTCTGCTGCCTATGCGTCCTCCAGAATATTTCGGGGAGGGTCCGAGGCTTCGTCAACCACCCACTTACTTCAGTGACATCGATGTGGATCCAGGGTTGCCAGCTCAACTGCCAGGCAGAGAACGCCAGAACCTGACTTACCACCGTCGGAGGGTGTCTGCATTGGCACAGCGGGGGGAAGCCGCATTCGGGCTTCTGACGTTGCTCATTTGGCTGGCCGCCGTCCTGGCGATTGCCGCCAGCGCTTTCCGGAGTAGCAGCGAATCTGGTTCAACGTTCAATCGCGGTGTGTTGGAGGCTGTCGCAGGTTTAATCCACAACAATCTTTCCGGATGGGGCATCATCCTGGCGGCAACCCTGATCTTAGCATTTATGGTCAAGAATGCGGCAACCTCCAAAGAAGAAAGGCCTCTTGCCATCCTCTGGGACATCATGTGCTTTCTTCCCAATGCCGCCCACCCGTTCGGCGCCCCCAGTTATTCCAACCGCGTGGTTCCCGAGCTTGCACGGCGCATTAGCGACTGGATTGATCCGCAGGCGGGCGCGGGACGGAATAACAGGGTGCTGATGTCGCGCACAGCCTCGGCGCAGTTGTGGCCATCGCCGCGATCTTCCATCTCAAAGCAAGCAGACCGGACCTGGACTTCTGCCGGATCCGCCTGCTCACCTATGGCGTCCAGCTGCGCCCGTACTTCGGCCGGTTCTTCCCGGAATTGTTCGGCCCTGACGTTCTTGGCAACTGCCCAACCCGGGGACCGGGCCTGTTTTCGGCAGATCCGTGGAAGAAGGCAAGGGAACGGGAAGTGCTGGAGCCCGGGTCGGCGGATCTGACCCTCATCGCTCTCCTCTGCGGCCCAGATAAGGAGCAGACATCCCCGGTTTGGAAGAACATTTGGCGGAGGACCGACTATCTGGGGTTTCCGGCCTACGCCCATTCCGGCCAGGACAACGACCTTGACGTTTATGCCGTGGAAACTGAGCCCAAGCATTCCCAGTTTGTGGTGGCAACCCACGGCAACTACACCGCGACCACCACCTACTCCAAGGTCCGCGAGGAAATGCTCGCCGATTGGCCATGCAAACGTTCTTGGCCGGCCGCGCTTTCCTGCTCGCGGTCGCGCCAGCGCCGGCGGCGCGCTGACGGCTGATTGCTGCCATAGCAGAGGTTTGCGGTAAAGTCAGCCTGCTTAGTAAACGCGGGGCTAGAAACGTAATAGTCACACCCACCCGCTACCGTAGGCATAGGTTCTGCACCGGCTGGGTGGCGAGGCGATGATTTCGCCCGCCCCGATGTCGAACAACAATGAGGAGCACGCATGATGGAAATCTGGCCCGGAACGGCTTATCCGCTTGGCGCCACTTTTGACGGTACTGGCACAAACTTTGCGCTGTTCAGCGAACGCGCCGAAAAGGTGGAACTGTGCCTCTTCGATGACGACGGCGTGGAAACGCGGTTCAGCCTGGATGAAGTGGACGGCTACGTGTGGCACGGCTACGTCCCGCAGGTCCAGCCCGGCCAGAAGTATGGCTACCGCGTCCACGGTCCTTACGATCCCGAATCCGGCAACCGGTTCAACCCGAACAAATTGCTCCTGGACCCGTACGCCAAGGCCGTGCACGGCCAGATCGACTGGGACCCCGCACTCTTCACCTACAACCTGGGCGAAGAGCCGGACACCATCAACAACGACGATTCCGCGCCGCACATGATGATGGGCGTGGTCATCAACCCGTTCTTCGACTGGGACGGCGACCACCTGCCCCGCGTCCCGTACCACAAGTCGGTCATTTACGAAGCCCACGTCAAGGGCCTCACCCAGCTCCACCCCGAGATCCCCGAGGAGCAGCGCGGCACCTACGCCGGCGTCGCGCACCCGTCCGTCATCTCACACCTCCAGAAGCTGGGCGTCACCGCCATCGAACTGATGCCGGTGCACCAGTTCGTCAACGACGGAACCCTGCAGGACAAGGGCCTGAACAACTACTGGGGCTACAACACCATCGGCTTCTTCGCCCCGCAGAACACCTACAGCTCCACCGGCGACACCGGCCAGCAGGTCCAGGACTTCAAGGCCATGGTCCGCTCGCTGCACCGGGCCGGCATCGAAGTGATCCTGGACGTGGTGTACAACCACACCGCCGAAGGCAACCACCTGGGCCCCACCCTGTCCTTCAAGGGCATCGACAACCAGTCGTACTACCGCCTCATGGAGGGCGACGAGAAGCACTACATGGACTACACGGGCACGGGCAACTCGCTCAACGTCCGGCAGCCCCACTCCCTCCAGTTGCTCATGGACTCGCTGCGTTACTGGGTCACCGAGATGCACGTGGACGGCTTCCGGTTCGACCTCGCCTCCACCCTGGCCCGCGAGTTCTATGACGTGGACAAGCTCTCCACGTTCTTCGAACTCATCCAGCAGGACCCGGTGGTTTCCCAGGTCAAGCTGATTGCCGAGCCATGGGACGTCGGCCCCGGCGGTTACCAAGTGGGCAACTTCCCGCCGCAGTGGACGGAATGGAACGGAAAGTACCGCGACACTGTCCGGGACTTCTGGCGCGGGGAGCCGGCCACCCTCGGCGAATTCGCGTCCCGCATCACCGGCTCCGCCGACCTGTACGAGCACTCCGGCCGCCGCCCCGTGGCGTCCATCAACTTCGTCACCGCGCACGACGGCTTCACCCTCGCGGACCTGGTCTCCTACAACGAGAAGCACAACGACGCCAACGGCGAGGACAACAACGACGGCGAATCCCACAACCGGTCCTGGAACTGCGGTGCCGAAGGCCCCACCGACGATCCGGCTGTCCTCGGGATGCGCGCCCGCCAGCAGCGGAACTTCATCGCCTCGCTGCTGCTGTCCCAGGGTGTGCCCATGCTGCTGCACGGCGACGAACTGGGCCGCACCCAGCAAGGCAACAACAACGGCTACTGCCAGGACTCTGAACTGACCTGGATCAACTGGGACAGCATCGACCAGCCCCTCGTTGAATTCACTTCCGCGGTCAACGCGCTTCGCGCCAAGCACCCCACCTTCCGCCGAAGCCGGTTCTTCGACGGCCGCCCAGTGCTGCGAGGCGAAGGCGAGCGGCTGCCGGACATCGTATGGCTGGACCCCTCCGGCGAAACCATGAAGCCGGAAGCCTGGGACAGCGGCTTTGGCCGTTCCGTCGGTGTGTTCCTCAACGGCGACGGCATCCAGGGCAAGGACGTCCGCGGCCGCCGCATCACGGACGTCAACTTCGTCCTGTACTTCAACGCCCACGACGACATTGTGAACTTCACGCTCCCGAACGACGAATACGCGCCCGCCTGGGACATCATCATCGACACCGCCGGCCACAATGCCGATACAGAACCGGTCAAAGCCGGTGAAGCACTGCCGGTCGCTGCGAAGTCCCTGGTGGTGCTCCGTGCCCACATGCTGGAGGAGACCGAACCGGACCACTCCGTGGCCGCGTCGCTTGCCGCGCTGTCGCAGACCGCCACCGCGGAAACCGCCGCCCTGAGTACGCCCACCGTGCCGGAGCCCAAGAAGACAAAGAAGGTCAGCAAGCCGAAGGGTGAGGCTAAGTGAAGGCTCCGGCGTCCACTTACCGGTTCCAGATCCGCAGCAGCTTCACGCTCTTTGACGCTGCCGAAACGGTTCCATACCTGAAGTCACTGGGCGCCGACTGGGTCTACCTCTCTCCGATCCTGACCGCCGAACGCGGGTCCGATCACGGCTATGACGTGACGGATCCGTCGTCGGTGGATCCGGACCGGGGAGGCCCTGCAGGGCTGCGGGCGCTTTCCAAGGCTGCCCGCGCCCATGGCATGGGCGTGTTGGTGGACATTGTCCCCAACCATGTGGGTGTGGCCTCGCCGGCGCAGAACCCCTGGTGGTGGTCGCTCCTCCGGGAGGGCCGCGGCTCGCCTTACGCGGAAGCGTTCGACGTCGACTGGGAGCTGGGAAGCGGCAAGGTCCGCCTCCCGATGCTGGGCTCGGACGCGGACCTGGACCAGCTCGAAATCAGGGACGGGGAGCTCCGGTACTACGACCATCGCTTTCCGCTCGCAGCGGGCTCGTATTCCGAGGGCGATTCGGCGCAGGATGTCCACAGCCGCCAGCACTATGAGCTGATGGACTGGCGCCGCGCGGATGCCGAGCTGAACTACCGGCGCTTCTTCGCCGTCACCACGCTGGCGGGCATCCGGGTGGAGGACCGGTGGGTTTTCGACCAGGCCCATGCCGAAGTGAAACGCTGGTTCTCTGAGGGCCTGGTGGACGGGCTCCGCGTGGACCATCCCGATGGCCTGGCAGATCCTGCCGGGTACCTGCGCTGGCTTAAGGAAGTCAGCGGCGGCGCGTACGTCCTGGTGGAGAAGATCCTGGAGCCGGGGGAGGAGCTTCCGGGCGATTTTGCCTGCGAGGGCACCACCGGCTACGACGCCCTGGCGGACGTGGACCGGGTCCTCGTGGACCCTTCGGGCGCACCGGACCTTGACGCGCTGGACGCCGCCCTGCGGGGAACCGGCGCACCGGCCGACTACGCGGAGATGATCCGCGGCACCAAACGGATGATCGCGGACGGCATCCTGCGGGCCGAGGTGCTGCGGCTGGCGCGCCTGGTGCCCGCTTCGCACGGGCTTGCCCTGAACGTCACGGCGGATGCCATCGCCGAAATCATTGCTTCCTTCCCCGTCTACCGCACGTACCTGCCGGCGGGGGCGGAGATCCTGAAGGAAGCCTGCGGGTCGGCGGCGGAGCACCGTCCCGATCTCGCCGCGGCTGTGGAGACGCTCCTGCCGCTGCTGCTTGACCCCGCCAACCCCATAGCCGTGCGCTTCCAGCAGACTTCGGGGATGGTCATGGCCAAGGGCGTGGAGGACACGGCGTTCTACCGTTACACGCGGCTGGGCACGCTGACCGAGGTAGGGGCGGAACCCACTGAGTTCTCGTTGCCCGCGGAGGAATTCCACCACCGGATGAAACGCCGGCAGGAGGAATTGCCCCTCTCCATGACCACCCTGTCCACGCACGACACCAAGCGCAGCGAGGACGCCCGTGCCCGGATCTCGGTCATCTCCGAAGTCCCGGAGGAGTGGACGGCAACCCTGAACACCCTCCGCGAATTGGCCCCGATCCCCGACGGCCCGTTCGAGAACCTGCTGTGGCAGGCCGTGGTCGGCGCCTGGCCGGCTTCGCGGGAACGCCTGCAGGGCTACGCGGAGAAGGCTGCCCGTGAGGCGGGCAATTCCACCACCTGGACGAACCCGGACGAAAAGTTCGAAGCGAGCGTCAAGGCCGCTGTTGACGCGGCGTTCGACGACGCCCGGGTCACCCGGGTGGTGGAGGACTTCGTGGCGCGGATCGACGCCGCCGCCGCGGCCAACTCACTCGCGGCCAAGATCATCCAGCTGACCATGCCCGGCGTGCCGGACGTGTACCAGGGGTCCGAGTTCTGGGAGCGGTCGCTGACCGACCCGGACAACCGGCGGCCGGTTGACTTTGCCCTGCGGGTCAGGGAGTTGGCAGCGATCGACGCCGGCACCCTACCTGCGGCGGGTACCGAAGCCAGCAAGCTGCTGGTGACCTCCCGCGCATTGCGGCTTCGCCGCGACCGGCCCGAACTCTTCCAGGGCTACAGCCCGCTGACCGCATCCGGCGCGGCGGCGCAGCATCTGCTGGCGTTCCACCGCGGCGGGGAGGGCGCGTCCGGGATCATCACCTTCGCCACCAGGCTCCCCCTGGGACTGGAACGCGACGGCGGGTGGCGGGACACCGCCGTCGAACTCCCCACCGCGATGAAGGATGAGCTCACCGGAACCAGCTACGGGGCCGGTACCGTTTCGGTGGCCGCTGTCCTGGGTACCTACCCGGTGGCTTTGCTGGTGCCGGTGGATGGAGAAAACGCATGACCCTGATCAATGCAGGATCCGAACGGTTCGATGTCTGGGCGCCGGACACCTCAGCGGTGGTCCTGCTCGCCAACGGGCAGCAGTACCCGATGAAGCAGGTGGCCGCCGCCCCCGGCGCGGAAGGCTGGTGGTCCGCGCCGGACGCCCCCGCGGACGCCGAGGTGGACTACGGCTACCTGCTCGACGGCGAAACCGAGCCGCTGCCGGACCCCCGGTCACGGCGGCTCCCTGACGGCGTCCATGCCCTGTCCCGGACCTACGATCCCGCCGCCCACGCCTGGCAGGACTCCGGTTGGCAGGGGAAGGAACTGCGCGGCTCGGTTATTTACGAGCTCCACGTGGGAACCTTTACCCCCGAGGGGACCTTGGACGCGGCGGCCGGCAAACTCGGCTACCTCGCGGAGCTTGGTGTCGATTTTGTGGAACTGCTGCCGGTCAACGGGTTCAACGGAACCCACAACTGGGGCTACGACGGCGTGCAGTGGTTTGCCGTGCACGAAGGCTACGGCGGGCCTGCCGCCTACCAGGGGTTTGTGGACGCCGCCCACGCTGCCGGGGTGGGCGTCATCCAGGACGTGGTTTATAACCACCTGGGCCCCAGCGGGAACTACCTGCCCAAGTTCGGCCCCTATCTGAAGCAGGGCGACGCCAACACGTGGGGGGACGCGGTCAACCTCGATGGCCCGGGCTCCGACGTCGTGCGTGAATACATCCTGGACAACGCTGCCCTGTGGCTCCGCGACTACCACGTGGACGGCCTGCGGCTGGACGCCGTCCACGCGCTCCGTGACGAGCGCGCCGTGCACCTGCTGGAGGACCTCGGAGCGCTGGGCGATGCCATCTCGGCCGAGACCGGGCTGCCGAAGACGCTGATTGCCGAGTCGGACCTGAACGATCCGCGGCTGATCTACCCCCGCGAGGCCAACGGCTACGGCCTCGCCGGGCAGTGGAGCGACGACTTCCACCACGCCGTGCACGTCAACGTCACCGGCGAGACCACCGGGTACTACTCCGACTTCGCGTCCCTCGGCGTGCTGGCCAAGGTCCTCAAGGACGGCTTCCTGCACGACGGCAGCTACTCCAGCTTCCGCGGACGCCACCACGGCCGGCCCATCAATGGCTCGCTGGTCCACCCCGCAGCCTTGGTGGTGTGCAGCCAGAACCACGATCAAATCGGCAACCGCGCTGTGGGGGACAGGCTGTCCCAGTCTTTGGGGTACGGTCCGCTCGCTGTGGCCGCGGTGCTGACGCTGACCTCGCCGTTCACGCCCATGCTGTTTATGGGTGAGGAATATGGCGCCACCACGCCGTGGCAGTTCTTTACCTCGCACCCCGAACCGGAGCTGGGCAAGGCGACGGCGGAGGGCAGGATCCGCGAGTTCGAGCGCATGGGGTGGGATCCCGCCGTCGTGCCCGATCCGCAGGATCCCGAAACGTTCCGCCGCTCCAAGCTCGACTGGGCGGAAGCTGACAGCGGTGACCACGCGCGTCTCCTGTCGCTGTACCGGTCCCTGACCGCGCTTCGGCGCGAGCATCCCGAACTGGCCGGGTTGGGGTTCGCGGAAACTGACGTCACGTTCGACGACGACGCCGGCTGGCTGCGTTTCCGGCGCGGGCGCGTGGAAGTGCTGCTGAACTTCTCTGCGGAGCCGGTTCGGCTGGAGAACGCCGGCGGAACGGTTCTGCTCAGCACCGATGACACTGCGCGGCCGGAGGGCGGCTCGCTCAGCCTCCCGGCATGGAGTGCCGTCATCGTGCAGGTCTAGGGTGATTGGCCGCGGGCTGGCTTCTGTCAGCCCGCGGCGTAACACCGGCCTCCTGTCCTGTTGCCTGCGTCACAGGTGGCAGGATAGAACGTATGACTTATTCAGCCGCGGAAAACCGTTATGAATCCATGCCCTACCGCCGCGTCGGACGCAGCGGTCTGAAGCTCCCGGCCATCTCACTGGGACTCTGGCACAACTTCGGTGACGACAAGCCCTTCGAAGTGCAGCGCGCCATCCTGCGCCGCGCCTTCGATCTGGGCGTCACCCACTTCGACCTCGCCAACAACTACGGTCCGCCCTACGGCGCAGCCGAAACCAACTTCGGCCGGCACTTCAAAGACGACTTCAAGCCGTACCGCGACGAACTCATCATCTCCAGCAAGGCGGGCTACGACATGTGGCCCGGACCGTACGGCAACTTTGGCTCCCGCAAGTACCTGCTGGCCAGCCTGGACCAGTCGCTGCAGCGCATGGGCCTGGACTACGTAGACATCTTCTACAGCCACCGCCCGGACCCGGAAACGCCGATGGAAGAGACTATGGGCGCGCTGGACCAGGCGGTGCGTTCAGGCAAGGCGCTCTACGCCGGCATCTCGTCCTACACCTCGGAGCAGACCCTGGAAGCGGCGCGGATCCTGAAGGAACTGGGCACGCCGCTGCTGATCCACCAGCCGAGCTACTCCATGCTGAACCGCTGGACCGAGAACGGCTCGCCCAACCTGTATGAGGCTCTTGACCAGGTGGGCGCGGGCTCCATCGCGTTCTCGCCGCTCGCCCAAGGGATGCTCACTGACCGCTACCTCAAGGGGGTGCCCGCCGATTCGCGCGCGGCGCAGGACAAGTCCCTGGACCAGGGCATGATCACGGACGAGAACCTTGACCGGATCCGCGGGCTTAACGCTATTGCGGAAGGCCGGGGCCAGACGCTGGCGCAGTTGGCGGTTGCCTGGATCCTGCGCGAGCAGGGCAAGGGCTCTTCGGTGACCTCCGCCCTCGTTGGCGCTTCCAGCGTCCGGCAGCTCGAAGACAGCCTCGCAGCCGTCAACAACCTTGATTTCACGGACGACGAACTGCAGGCCATCGACGAGTTCGCCGTGGAATCGGACATCAACCTCTGGAAGCAGAAGTAACCTAACTGCACTTTCGACGTTGCGGGGGCCGGGAACAATCCCGGCCCCCGCGTGGTTGGGTAAGATGATAAAGCGCCGATTGGCGCACTGCCAGCGCGCCGCCGTCGTAGTTTCCGGTGTTGACCGTCCTGGCGGCTGAGGTTGTCTTCAAAGGAGTTCCGTGTCTGCAAATCCGATTCGTGTTGCCATTGTTGGTGTAGGTAACTGCGCCGCCTCGCTCGTCCAGGGTGTGCAGTACTACCGCGACGCCGACCCCCAGGCCACGATCCCGGGGCTGATGCATGTTGAGTTCGGCAAGTACCACGTCAACGACGTCCAGTTTGTTGCCGCGTTTGATGTGGACGGCAAGAAGGTGGGCGTTGACCTCGCCGACGCCATCCTGGCCAGCGAAAACAACACCATCAAGATCGCCGAAGTTCCCCCCACCGGCGTGACCGTCCAGCGCGGCCCCACCCTGGACGGACTCGGCAAGTACTACCTCGAGACCATCGAGCAGTCCACCGAAGAGCCCGTTGACATCGTCGCAGCGCTGCGCGAAGCCAAGGCCGACGTTATGGTCTGCTACCTTCCGGTTGGTTCCGAGGATGCTGCCCACTTCTACGCGCAGGCTGCCATTGACGCCGGCGTGGCCTTCGTCAACGCCCTGCCTGTCTTCATTGCCGGTACCAAGGAATGGGCCGACAAGTTCACCGCTGCCGGCGTCCCGATCGTGGGCGACGACATCAAGAGCCAGATCGGTGCCACCATCACGCACCGCGTGATGGCCAAGCTTTTCGAAGACCGCGGCGTCACGCTGGACCGCACCTACCAGCTGAACGTCGGCGGCAACATGGACTTCAAGAACATGCTGGAGCGCGACCGCCTCGAGTCCAAGAAGATCTCCAAGACCCAGGCCGTCACCTCCAACGTCGAAGCCGAACTGGCTGCCAAGGACGTCCACATCGGCCCGTCCGACTACGTCCAGTGGCTCGATGACCGCAAGTGGGCCTTCGTCCGCCTCGAAGGGCGCAACTTCGGCGACGCCCCGGTGTCCCTCGAATACAAGCTGGAAGTCTGGGACTCACCCAACTCCGCCGGCGTGATCATCGACGCCATCCGCGCCGCCAAGATCGGCTTGGACCGCGGCATCGGCGGCCCGCTGCTCTCCGCCTCCAGCTACTTCATGAAGTCCCCGCCGGAGCAGTTCAACGACGACCTCGCCCGTGACAAGGTCGAGGCCTTCATCCGCGGCGACCTGGAGCGCTAACCCGCCGCCTCCCCCGGACGCTCTCTCACTTAATGTGGGTTTTTTGGAGATCCTCTCTCACTTAATGTGGGGTTTGACGTGACGCTCTCTCACTCTGGTGGGGGAGCGTCACGGCTTTAAGCGCCATCCGCGGAGACGCACGACGGCGTCAGTCGCCGCTGCGGGGTCCCCGCCGATCGTTGTCGCGTAGTTTTCAAGCCTCAGAACCACGCGCTGAACCGCGGCGAGGAGATCAAGGCGGGGCACGCCGTCGTCGGCCATTTTCACGAGGAGGCGGATCTGCCCGATGTTCCGGCCGACGATCCGCCGGAGTGCCTGGATCAGTTCGAGGGGGAAGTGCAAAAGGGTTTCCCGAAAACCCACATTAAGTGAGAGACGATCGCCGGAAAACCCACATTAAGTGAGAGAGCGTCCGGGTTAGGTGAGGCCCACGGGGTTGCCGGCGTCGTCCACGTCCATGCGCATGGCGGCGGGGGCGGCGGGGAGGCCCGGCATGGTCATGACCGCGCCGGTGAGGGCCACGATGAAGCCGGCACCGGTCTTGGGGATGAGGTCGCGGACGTGGATGGTGAAGCCCTTCGGTGCGCCGAGCCGGGAGGCGTCGTCGGTGAAGGAGTACTGGGTCTTGGCCATGCAGACGGGCAGTCCGGACCAGCCGTTCTTTTCGATGTCCGCCAGCCGCTTGAGGGCCGGGACGGAGAAGTCCACGCCGTCGGCACCGTAAATCTCCTGCGCGATGGTCCGGATCTTTTCCTCCACAGGCAGGTCCAGCGGGTACAGGTGCCGGAAGCTGTTGGGCGCCGCAACCGCAGCGGCCACCTTCGCGGCCAGTTCGTCCCCGCCGTCGCCACCGCCGCCCCGCCCCCACACATCGGCAACCGCGGCCTGTACGCCTTCCGCGGCGCACCACTCCAGCAGCCAGTCGAGTTCCTCCGCAGTATCGGACGAGAACCTGTTGATGGCCACCACCGGCACCACACCGAACTTCTCCACGTTGTGCACGTGCCGCCGGAGATTGGCGACGCCGGCCTGCAGCGCCTCGAGGTTGGGTTCGGTGAGCCGGTCCTTGGGTACGCCGCCGTGCATCTTGAGCGCGCGGACAGTTGCCACCACCACGACGGCGGACGGCGCCACGTCAGCAATCCGCGCCTTGATGTCCATGTACTTCTCCGCACCCAGGTCGGCACCGAAGCCGGCTTCCGTGACCACAATGTCGGCGAGACGCCGGGCCGTCTGGGTGGCGATCAGCGAATTGCAGCCGTGTGCGATGTTGGCGAAGGGGCCGCCGTGAACCAGGGCAGGCGTGCCGGCGATGGTCTGGACGAGGTTCGGCTTGATGGCTTCCTTGAGGAGCAGGGTCAGCGCGCCCTGGACGCCGAGGTCCGCAACTGTGACCGGAACCCGGGCGTAGGTGTAGCCAAAGGTAATCCGGCCCAGCCGCTCGCGCAGGTCGGCCAGATCCGTGGCCAGGCAGAAGACGGCCATGATCTCCGAGGCCACCGTGATGTCGAAGCCGTCCTGGCGCGGCACACCCTGGGTGGGGCCGCCGAGCCCGATGATCACCTCGCGGAGTGAGCGGTCGTTCATGTCCAGAACCCGCTTGAAGGTCATCCGGCGCGGGTCGATGTTCAGCTCGTTGCCCTGGTAGATGTGGTTGTCCACGAGGGCCATCAGGGCGTTGTTCGCTGAGGTCACGGCGTGGAAGTCGCCCGTGAAGTGCAGGTTGATCTCGTCCATGGGCAGCACCTGGGAATAGCCGCCACCGGTAGCCCCGCCCTTCATGCCCAGCACCGGACCGAGCGACGGTTCCCGCAGCGCGATCATCACCTTGTGTCCCGCCCGTGCCAGCGAATCTGCAAGCCCCACCGTGGTGGTGGACTTCCCCTCCCCGGCCGGAGTGGGCGACATGGCGGACACGAGAACCACCCGCCCGAAGGGCTCAGGGGCCGTCAGCCGGGACGGATCAACCTTGGCTTTGTACCGGCCATACAGTTCCACAGCTGCGGCGTTAATACCCGCTTCGGCCGCAATTTCCTCGATCGGCCGGATGACGGCCTGCCTCGCGATTTCGAGGTCGCTCAGGGGAATCAGGCCAGTCATTCCAGCTCCTTAGGTCGCAGCGACAGCCGCGGCCGCCGCAATCGGTGAAACCGCCGGGGCCGGCCGTCCGGCCAGTTTTTCTTCGACCGCGGCGTGGTACGTCTCCAGCGTGATGGCGACGGTGCGGTTCCACCCCAGGTTCTCCGCCCGGATGGAGGCCGCGCGCCCCATGTCGGCGCGCGTGTCCGGATCGTCGTACATGGCTTCGAGAGCGTCAGCCCAGTCCTTGGCGTGGTGGCCATCCACCAGGAGCCCGGTCCGGCCATGCTGGATGGCCCGCGACAGGCCACCTACCCGCGTGCCCACCACGGGGGTTCCGCACGCCTGCGCTTCAATGGCCACCAGCCCGAATGACTCGCTGTAGGAAGGCATGACCACAACGTCGGCAGCCCTGAACCAGGACGCCAGCTCGGCCGCGGTGACAGGCGGAAGGTGCGTCACGACGTCGTCCATTTCAGACTCGGCGATCAGCTGCCGGAGGTTGAAGTCCTTGTTGCCGCTCAACGCCCCAAGGATGGTGAGCCGGAGGTCGATCTCCGGACGCCGGGTGCGCAGCAGCGCCGCGGCCTTGATCAGGACCTGCGGGCCTTTCAGCCGCTGGATGCGGCCGGCGAAGACCAGATGGAAGGTCTCCGGCGGGACGCCGCGCTCCGCCCGGGACCGCGCGCGGAAGGCGGGCGTGAAGGTGCTGAGGTCCACGCCCGGCGGGGCCACATCGATCCGGTCGGGATCGGCACCGTAGTGCGAGACCAGTTCCGTGGCTTCGGCGCTGGTGTTGGCGATCAGGCGTGTGGCGCCGTCGACGATCAGGTGTTCGCCTTCTTCTCGGCGCCGCGGCTCGGGCTGTTCGCCTGACTCCAGCAGGAGGTTCTTGACCTTGGCCATGGTGTGCATGGTGTGGACCAGCGGCACACCCCAGAGTTCGGCGAGTTCCAGGCCGGCGATCCCGGACACCCAGTAGTGCGAATGGATGACGTCATAACGGCCGTGCGGCTGGCGCTGGCGGATCTGCTCGATTTCGGCCACCATGCTGTGCAGCAGCGCGGGCAGTTCTTCCTTGGGGATTTTCCGCGGCGGCCCGGCGAGCACGTTGTGGACGCACACACCCGGGTCGGGGTGTTCGACGGCGGCCTGTTTGGCTGAGGTGGAGCGCGTGAAGATCTCCACTTCGACGCCGGATTCGGCCATTGCGGACGCCAGTTCGCGGATGTAGACGTTCATTCCGCCGGCGTCACCGGAGCCCGGCTGCTCCATGGGGGAGGTGTGGAGGGAGAGAAGCGCGACCCTGCGGATCGGTGTCATGGCCCCTCCTTCCCGCCGCCGGCGCGGCTCCTGGCCCGGCTGTTGTTCACTCGGTAAAACACTACTCCTGCCGCCAGAGTGCACCCAGCGCGGGGAAGTCGCGCTCATACCCGGTCAGCAGCGCCGCCCCGAGTTGGGCCGAGTCCACCAGCGGATGCCGGCTGAATGCTTCGCCGGCGGCAGCCCGGTCGCCGTGCGTCGCAGCGCGGACGGTGAGCTGCTCCACCTCCTTGACCCGGCGCAGCAAGGCAAGTTCCTCCGGGCCCGGCGCTTCCTGGGGAAGCGGCACCGCGCCATCGGGCGTCACCGTGCAGGGGACCTCGACGACGGCGTCCGCGGGCAGTCCCGGAATGGCCGGCCTAGGTGAGGCTTCTCCCGCCGGACTTGCCCCGGCGGGGCCGGGCGGAAGGGTGTTCGGGGTGTTGAGGATGAGTTGGGTGTCGCGCTCGCCGGGTTGGGCGCCCGGGGAAGTTCCGGGTGAACCGCCGGCCAGTGCACGCATCACGGCAAGGGCGACCCGTTCGTAGCCGCCGCCGGCGAGATCGGCCTCGTCGCGCTGCTCCCCGTGGGTCCGGGCCTCGGCGAGGTAGCCTTCCTCGCGGGAGCGGCGGGCGGCGTCCCACAACCGGTAAGCGTCAGGTCCGGAAGAAGCGAGCCGCGGGTACAGCTCGGCCTGCTGGTGGTGGATGGACTCGCCGCGGGTGACGGCCATGGCCCGCATGGCCGCAGCCGCACCGTCCCGCTGGTAGTAGTAATAAAGGTATTCATTGGGCAGCGCCCCGAGCTCCGCGAGGAAGGGTTGAGGGAAGAGCCGGCCTTCCTCAAAGGATGCAAGGGCCGCCGGGTCGGACAGCAACCCGGGCAGCAGATCACGGCCGCCGGACTCCAGCCGGTAAAGCCAGCCGAGATGGTTCAACCCGTAGTAGCCCACGCCGTCGAGCCTTCCATCGCGCAGGGACAGGCCGGCTGCGCGGGCCGCACGGTGAACCAGCCCGCCCGCGGAATCGCAGATCCCGATGACCTTGCGGCCGAGGACGGGCACCAGAGCCTCCGTGACCATGCCCGCCGGGTTGGTGAAGTTGATCAGCCAGGCGTCCGGGCAGTGTTCCCGCATTTGCCGTGCCAGGTGCAGCATTTCCGGGATGGTCCGCAGGGCGTAGGAGATGCCGCCGGCGCCGGTGGTTTCCTGGCCAAGCAGGCCGAGGTCCTGGGCCACACGTTCGTCGGCGACCCGGCCCGCCGTGCCGCCGGGGCGGATGGCCGCGAACACGAGGTCCGTCCCGCGCAGGGCGTCCGGCAGGGACGTGGTGGTACGGACGGCGGGCGGCCGCGCGCTGAGGCGAGCGCCGCCGTCGGGAGCCTCCCTGCCTGAAGTAGCCCCGCCGGCGGGCGTTGGCATGGCCCGCAGGACCGCGGCGATGGCACTCAGCCGGGCGGGGTCGACGTCGAACAGCACCAGTTCGCTGACCAGCCCGGCGAAGGGGCCCGAAACCAAGGCCCGGTACACAAGAGGCACGCGGAACCCGCCGCCGCCGGCAATCATGAGCCGCATAGTCAGCAGTGTAGGCCGCGCCGCGGGCCCGCCCCTATCGCGGCGCGGCGGCAGGGCGTAGTCTGCCGGACATGGACGCCATCCCGGACCGCCGTTTTGATCCGCTTTCGTCCGTCCGTACGCAGGCCGACGGCGGGTTCGACCTCATCCTGGCCGGCACCGTTTTCCAGGACATCATCTTCACCGGCCTGCCGCACGCGCCCGAGCCCGGCACCGAAATCTGGAGCGAAGGAATGGGCAGCTGCCCCGGCGGCGTGGCGAACCAGGCCATTGCCGCGGCCAGGCTGGGCCTGAAGACCGGGCTCGCTGCCGCTTTCGGTGACGACGGTTACGGCGACTACAACTGGAAGATCCTCGCCGGCCAGGAACACGTGGACCTCAGTTTGTCGCGCCGCGTTCAGGGGTGGCATTCGCCGGTCACGGTTTCGCTCAGCGTCCAGCACGACCGTTCCCTGGTGACGCACGGCCACCCTGCTCCCGTGACGGCGTCCGAACTGATCGGGTCACCGCCGGCGGCGCTCGCGGGCATCGCCGAACTCGGCGTCGAGATTGAACCGTGGGCCCAGGCTGCGCACCAGGCCGGGGTCAAACTGTTCGGGGACGTGGGCTGGGATCCCAGCGGGGAATGGGCGCCGGTCCGGCTGGAGAACCTGCAGTACTTCCACGCGTTCCTGCCCAACCAGCGCGAGGCCATGGCGTTCACCGGGAAGGACAACCCGTGGTCGGCGCTGTACGCCCTGGCCGACCGCGTGCCGGTGGCCGTGGTGACACTCGGCGCGCAGGGTGCCATGGCGGTGGACTCCGAAACGGGCGAGGAGGAGTGGGTGCCGTCGCTGCCGGTCACGGCCTTCGATCCCACGGGCGCCGGTGACTGCTTCGACGCGGCCTTCATCGTGGGCAGCCTCGCGGGCTGGCCGCTGGGGAACCGGCTCCGGTTCGCCAACCTTTGCGCGTCCCTGGCGGTACAGGAAGTGGGCGGCTCGCTGGCGGCGCCCGGCTGGGGCGATATCGCCGACTGGTGGAAGCGCGCCAACGCCCGGCCGGAACGCCAGAGCAGCCAGTGGCTCCGCCGCTTCAGCTTCCTCGCGGACATTGTCAGCGACGTCCCGGTGGCGGCACAGCGCCGGGCCGCCGCCACCATCGCGCACCTCTCGGACGCGTAAAGCCCGACGGCGGTGCGGCGCCCCGCGGGTGCCCCTGCGGCGCCTAACCGGCGCTGCTTCAGTGCTGCGGCGGTGCTGCGATTATCCGGCCCTGACAGCCAGCACTAGAATCACTAGGGTGACTTACCCCGCAGAAACCGGTGACTCCAGCGCGTCCTCACGAACGGATCCTCTGTACGAGCGGTCCGCCGTGATCGACCTGGATGCCATCCGCCACAACGTCCGCCGGCTCGCCGGCGCGGCTTCACCCGCCAAGGTCATGGCCGTGGTGAAGGCCGACGCCTACGGGCACGGTGCGGTCCCGGTGGCCCGGGCCGCCCTCGAAGCCGGAGCCTCCTGGCTGGGTGTCGCGCACATCTCCGAGGCCCTGGCACTGCGGGCGGCGGGCATCGACGCGCCCCTGCTGGCCTGGCTGCACACCATCGAAAGCAACTTCGCCGCGGCGGTGGCTGCCGGCGTCGACATCGGCTGCTCCGGCTGGGAGCTGGAACGCATTGTGGCTGCCGCGCGTGACCAGGAGCGCCCAGCACGGATCCACCTGAAAGTGGACACGGGCCTGGGCCGGAACGGTGCAACGCTCGAATCCTGGGACCAGTTGGTGGGTGCGGCCATGGAGTACCAGGACCAGGGCCTCCTGCGCGTAGTGGGCATCTTTTCGCACCTGTCCGTGGCTGACGAGCCCGAACGGCCGGAAACCGACGAGCAGTTGGCCGTCTTCCGCGAGGTGCTGGCTGTGGCTGAGGACGCCGGCGTGGACCCGGAGGTCCGCCACCTGGCCAACACCCCGGCCACGCTGTCCCGCCCGGACACACACTTCGACATGGTGCGCGTGGGCCTCGGCATCTACGGCCTCTCGCCGTTTGAAGGCCAGACCTCCGCTGAGCTGGGCCTCCGTCCCGCCATGACGCTCCGCACCCTCGTGTCCCAGTGCAAGGACGTCCCCGATGGGCAGGGCGTGTCCTACGGCCTGCGCTACCGCACCAGCGGCCCCAGCAGCCTCGCACTGATCCCGCTCGGCTACGCCGACGGCATTCCCCGCATCGCCACCGGCGGCCCCGTCCGGGTGGCAGGCCGGACGTACCCCGTGGTGGGTCGGATCGCCATGGATCAGATGGTCATCGACGTCGGCAACATCGGCGCCGCCGGTGCTGACCTCTTCGGTGCCGAGGCGGTGCTGTTCGGAAACGGGGACGACGGCGGGCCCACGGCAGACGACTGGGCAGCCGCCGCGAGGACGAACAACTACGAGATTGTCACCCGGATCAGCCCCCGGGTGCCGCGCCGGTTCATTAACGAAAGTCCCGCCGTCGGGCATTCTCCTGCTCCGCAGTCTGCTGAAAAGGTCACTCCGTGAGCGTGCCGACCCAGTTGCCCGCGTGGGAACAGACGCTCAGGGTCACGACGGCGGACCAGACCCACGCGCTCGGCGCCGCTTTGGGGGAGGTGCTGCAGGCGGGG
The DNA here is from genome assembly GCF_056680215.1 of Arthrobacter sp. BF1. Classification (NCBI taxonomy): domain Bacteria; kingdom Bacillati; phylum Actinomycetota; class Actinomycetes; order Micrococcales; family Micrococcaceae; genus Arthrobacter; species Arthrobacter sp. BF1. The sequence continues at coordinate 2,968,233 of NZ_CM155271.1, read as the reverse complement.
GACCTGCTGGTGCTGACCGGCGAGTTGGGTGCCGGGAAGACCACGTTCACACAGGGACTCGGTGAGGGCCTGGGCGTGCGCGCAGGCATCATCTCGCCCACGTTTGTCCTGGTGCGGATCCATCCCAACCTGCCTGACGGCCCGCGGCCCGGCGGCCCCGACCTGGTGCACGTTGACGCGTACCGGCTGGGGTCGGCGTCGGAAATTGACGACATTGACCTGGAAAACACACTGGACTCGTCCGTGACAGTGGTGGAGTGGGGGCGCGGCCGGGTGGAGCACCTGAGCGAAAGCCGACTCGAAGTGGACCTGCACCGCGCCATCGGGCTGGACGCCGTGGGTGCCTCGGAACCGATCCCCGGCCACACTGACATCCTGGACTTTGACACCGAGGACGACGACGAGCCCCGCACCATCGTGATGCGCGGCTTTGGGCCCCGCTGGAGCACCAAGCCAGTCCTCGGTTGCGCCTTCGAAGGGACACTCTGATGCTCATTCTTGCCATCGACACCTCCGCCGTGGCCAGCGCCGCCCTGGTCTCGGACGACGCCCTCGAAGGCGAAGTGGCCAGCTTCGCCACGGAGGACACCCGCAGCCACGCCGAAGTACTGGCCCCCGGCATCGAGGACCTGCTTTCTTCCGCCGGAGTCAGCGGCCAGGACATTGACGCGATCGTCACGGGCGTTGGTCCCGGCCCGTTCACCGGCCTGCGCTCGGGGATCGCGACCGCGCGAACCCTCGCCTTCGTCTGGGACAAGCCCTTGTACGGCCTGATGAGCCTCGACGCCGTCGCCCTGGAAGTGGCCGAGTCCACCGATGCGGCGTCAGAGTTCCTCGTGGTCACCGACGCCCGCCGCAAAGAGGTCTACTGGGCCCGGTACAGCCTGGCCGAGGGCCAGTTGCCGCAGTTGGAGGACGGCCCCCACGTCAGCTTCGCCGCGGACCTGCCGGACCTCCCGGCCTACGGGGCCGGCGCCGGACTCTACAGCGACGTCCTGCGCGCTGACCCAGGCTTCAGCCAGGAGCAGCCGGACGCCCTGTATTTGGGCCAGTTCGCCCTGGCCCGGCTCGCTTCCGGCGCGCAACTGCTCGACTCCACGCCCCTGTACCTGCGGGAATCCGACGCCCAGGTCCCCGGGCCGCGGAAGCGGGCGCTGTGAGCACACCCGCCAGCCCCGGCCGTTCCAGTACCGACCGTCCGAGCGCCGACGGCGTGGTCTTCCGCGACATGGCGCTCGAGGACGTACCCGCAGTCAACGCCCTCGAACAGCGGCTGTTCCCCGCGGATGCGTGGCCGCTGGAGATGTTCCTGGCGGAACTGTCCCAGCCGGAAACGCGCCGTTACACGGTGGCCGAGAGCGGCGGCGAGATTGTGGGCTACGCCGGCCTGATGTGCATCGAGCCGATCGCGGACGTCCAGACCATCGCCGTTGTGCCTGAATTCGAAGGCCGGGGGATCGGCTCGGCTCTCCTGACCCGGCTGATCGACGAGGCACGGCGCCGCCGCGCGGCTGATGTCCTGCTGGAGGTCCGAGAGGACAACCCGCGGGCGCAGCAGCTGTACGTGCGGTTCGGCTTCGAACAGATCCACGTGCGCCGCAAGTATTACCGCGACGGGGTCGACGCCCTCATCATGCGGCTGCAGCTGGTGCCAGAGGGCGCCACCCCCGGCGCTGTGCTACCCGCCGACCCCGCAGCCGGCGGCCCGACAACGGAAGCAGGACAGGCATGAACCGCTCGCAGCCCCTGGTGCTGGGCATCGAATCCTCCTGCGACGAAACCGGCGTGGGCATCGTCCGCGGCACCACGCTCCTCACCAACACTGTGTCCTCCTCGATGGACGAGCACGTGCGCTTCGGCGGGGTGATCCCCGAGATCGCCTCCCGCGCGCACCTTGACGCCTTTGTCCCCACCCTGCGCCAGGCACTGGCAGACGCCGACGTGAAGCTGGAGGATGTGGACGCCATCGCGGTCACCTCCGGCCCCGGGCTCGCCGGCGCACTCATGGTCGGGGTGTGCGCGGCCAAGGCCCTAGCCCTCGCCACCGGCAAACCGCTCTACGCCATCAACCACCTGGTGGCGCACGTGGGCGTCGGGCTGCTGGAAGGTAACCCAAACCGCGGTGCAAAGCACGACGGCGGGTCGCCGGCTTCTGTGCCGGCAGGCGCCGCGGATGCACCGCGCCTGCCCGAGAACCTCGGTGCCCTGCTGGTCTCCGGCGGCCACACCGAGATCCTGAAGATTAACAGCATCACCAGCGACGTTCAGCTCCTCGGCTCCACGATCGACGACGCCGCCGGCGAAGCCTACGACAAAGTGGCCCGCATCCTGGGCCTGGGCTACCCCGGCGGCCCGGCCATCGACAGGCTGGCCCGCACCGGCAACGCGAAGGCCATCAGGTTCCCGCGGGGGCTCAGCCAGCCGAAGTACATGGGCACCGCGGAGGAACCCGGCCCGCACCGTTATGACTGGTCCTTCAGCGGACTGAAGACCGCCGTCGCGCGTTGCGTTGAGCAGTTCGAGGCCCGTGGTGAGGAGGTGCCGGTGGCCGACATCGCCGCGGCCTTCCAGGAGGCGGTGGTGGATGTGATTACGTCCAAGGCCGTGCTGGCCTGCCGTGAGCACGGCATCAAGGACGTCCTGCTGGGCGGGGGAGTGGCGGCCAACTCGAGGCTGCGGGAGCTCACCGGACAGCGCTGTGCCTCGGCCGGAATCAAACTCCACGTGCCGCCGCTGGACCTGTGCACGGACAACGGCGCCATGGTGGCGGCCCTGGGCGCGCAGCTGGTGATGGCAGGGATCGGGCCGAGCGGCATCCGCTTTGCCCCTGACTCCTCGATGCCCGTCACGGCGGTTTCGCTCCCCGCCTGAGTCAGGCCGGACTCGCGAACAGCCTGCGAACCGTCGCGGGGCACTTTGGGGGCGTCGTCGTCGTAAATCACGACGGCGGCTGGCGTGTTCGTGTTGAAGTGCCCCGTTTCGAGCGGGAAACTACCCCGTCGGGCCGTTCCGCATCTGCTTCACGAGGTCCAGCACCACGGCCCGCAGGTCCCCGCCATGCTCGGCGGCGACGCGGCGTTGGCGCTGGTAGCCGGCGCCGCGGCGGATGATCTTTTCGACGTCGGCCAGCTCGTCCGTGCAGCCGAGTTTAGCGGCAACCGGCTCCAGCCGGTTCAGGGTTTCCATCAGGTGGTCGGTAACCAGTTGCTCGTTGCCGGCGGCATCGAGGATGATGATGGCTTCCATGCCGTAGCGGGCGGCCCGCCACTTGTTCTCCTGGATGTGCCACGGCGGCATGGTGGGGATGGTCCCGCCGTTGTCCAGCGTGGTGGAGAATTCGTCCACCAGACACTGGGTGAGGGCCGCGATGGCGCCCACTTCCTCCAGGGTGGCCAGCCCGTCGCAGATGCGCATCTCGATGGTGCCCAGGTTGGGGACGGGCCGGATGTCCCAGCGGATCTCGGACAGGGTGTCGATCACGCCGGTGGTGAACATGTCCTGGACGTAGGATTCGTATTCTTCCCAGGAGCGGAACTGGAAGGGCAGGCCGGCCGTCGGGAGCTGCTGGAACATCAGAGCACGCTGCGAGGCGTAGCCGGTGTCCTCACCGCCCCAGTACGGGCTCGACGCCGAGAGCGCCTGGAAGTGCGGGAAGTAGTTGACCAGGCCGTCCAGCACCGGAAGGGCTTTTTCGCGCCGGTCCAGGCCCACGTGCACATGGACACCGTAAATGACCATCTGCCGGCCCCACCACTGCGTGCGGTCAATCAGCTTTGCGTAGCGGGCCTTGTCCGTCACCGGCTGCAGCTGCGGCGGGCTGAACGGGTGGCTGCCGGCGCAGAAGACCTCCACGCCCATGGGATCGGTGATTTCGCGGACAGCGGCCAGCGACCTGCTGAGATCTTCCTTGGCCTCGCCGGCCGTCTCGCAGATCCCGGTGACGAGTTCCACCGTGTTCAGCAGGAGTTCCTGCTTGATGTGGGGATGCTCGTCATCTTCGTTGAGTTCGGGGTGTTTGGCTGCCACGCCGCGCAGCACCTCGTTGGCCACCGATGCCAGTTCGCCGGTCTGGCCGTTCACCAGGGCCAGCTCCCATTCCACACCAAGAGTTGATTGCTTCGATGAAGCGAAATCAATCTTCAAATGCGTTCCTAACTGTTCGGTTGTCCGTGGCCGCGCGCCGCGTCCAAGTCTAGTGCAGGGGTAGCATCGACTTAATGGCTTTGTTCGTACGGACCCGTGACAGTTTTCACAAAACTACCCTCTTCCTCGCCGTTGCGGCCGCCGCAACCGCGATGGCTGCCTGCACCGCTGTCCCGGCAACAGCGCCGGAGGCATCAGACTCCGCACCGGCTTCCGCGACTGCCTCACCGCAAGCGTCAGTGCGCCCGACGACGGCACCTCCTTCGGCGTCGCCCTCACCTGATCCCGGGCTGAGGCCGCTGGGCTGGGGACCGGAACAGCGGGACCGTGACGTTGCTGCCGCTGCCGTGTCGGCAATGTCTGTGGAGCAGAAGGCAGGCCAGGTACTGCTGCCCGTGTACGCCGGGACCGATCCTGCAGCCCAGGCTGCCACCATCGAACGCCTTCACCTGGCCGGGTCCATCATCATGGGCGACAACATTCCGCTGGATGCCAACGGCCAGGCGGACCTTGGAGCCCTGACGGCCGTGAATGCGCGGCTTTCGCAGGCTGCCCGCGCGGACGGGCGGAGATGGCCCGGGCTGATCGGCGTGGACCAGGAAGGCGGGATCGTGACCCGGCTGGGCGCACCGCTCACGGAATGGCCCACACCCCTGAGCTACGGGGCCGCGGGCAACGTTCCCCTGGCCAAGGACGCCGGCCGGGCATTGGCTTCCGAGCTCGCGCCGCTGGGCTTCAACCTTGACTTCGCACCGGATGCCGACGTCACCATCGGCCCGACGGATCCCACCATCGGGGCACGGTCCATGTCCGGGAACCCGGACCAGGCGGGACAGCTTGCGGTGGCGTCCTCGCAGGGGATGCGGGAGGCCGGCGTGCTGCCCGTCATCAAGCATTTCCCCGGCCATGGCTCCGTCACCGTGGACTCGCACCAGGATCTGCCGGTGCAGCCCGCAGGCATCCCCGAGCTCGAGGCCCGCGACTGGAAGCCGTTCCGGGCCGCCGTCGCCGCCGGTATGCCCATGGTCATGACGGGACACATCGCCGTGCCCGCGCTCGAACCCGGTGTTCCGGCGTCGTTGTCGGCACCGACGTACGCAGCCCTCCGCGGTATGGGTTTCAACGGCGTAGCCGTGACCGACGCCCTGAACATGGGCGCGGTCCAGAAGAAATATCCTGGCGGCTCTGCCGCCCCGGCTGCACTCGCCGCCGGCGCGGACCTGCTGCTGATGCCCGCCGACGTGGGGCAGGCCCATGCCGCCATCGTGGGTGCTGTGGCCGCTGGAACCGTGCAGGCAGCGCGCCTGGACGAGGCGGCAACGCGGGTTGCCACCATGCTGACCTGGCGCGGCCGGGCGGCCTCATCCGCGGGCGGCCCGCAGGGAGCTGGGCCCGGCAGCAGCGGCGATACGTCAGCGAGGGTCTCCGCCGCGGCCATCACGGTACTGTCCGGGCAGTGTTCCGGGCCCATCGCCCCCGCAGGCGTCCGGGTTGCCGGGGGGTCGGACCAGGACAGGGCACGGTTCGCTGCGGCGGCCGCCAAGGCCGGGCTGAGCATCGGTCAGGGCCCCCTGGTCACGCTCGTCGGCTACGCGGGGCGACCCGCCGGAGGCGACATCGCCGTGACGCTGGATGCGCCCTGGCCGCTCGCAGGTTCCGGCGCGCCCGTGAAGATTGCGCTTTACGGCCGGACCCCCGGCGCTTTCGATGCGCTGGTTGCCGTGCTGACCGGCAAGGCAACCGCCCCCGGGAAGCTGCCCGCCGCCGTCGGAAGCTTCCCGGCCGGCACCGGCTGCCCCCAAACCCGCAACTAAGTAGCGCCAACTGTCGTTTTGGAGCGTCAAAACGACAGTTAGTGCTACCTACTTGGGGGAGGCAGGTTTAATGGTGACGTGCCCATTCTGAATAAAGACATGACCCTCTGCATCTCGCTGTCGGCCCGGCCCAGCAACAACGGGACCCGGTTCCACAACCACCTCTACGATCAGCTGGACCTGAACTGGATCTACAAGGCGTTTGCCCCCACCGACCTGGCCCAGGCGATTGCCGGCGTCCGGGGCCTGGGGATCCGCGGCTGCGCTGTGTCCATGCCCTACAAGGAGGACGTGATGGCCCTCGTGGACGAGCTTGATCCTTCCGCCAAAGCCATCGATTCGGTCAACACCATCGTGAACACGGACGGCCACCTCAAGGCCTACAACACCGACTACACGGCCATCGAACAGCTGCTGAAAACCAATGCCGTGCCCACGGACTACTCGGTGCTGGTCCAAGGCGCCGGTGGGATGGCCAAAGCCACCGTCGCCGCACTGCGCGACGCCGGCTTTACGGACGTCACCGTCCTCGCCCGCAATGAAACCACCGGCCGGGCGCTCGCGGAGCAGTACGGCTTCCAGTGGCGGGCAGCGCTCGACGGCGGCACGGCAGACCTGATCATCAACGTCACTCCCATCGGTATGGCAGGAGGTCCCGACGTCAACTCACTGTCCTTCCCGGAGGACGCCATCGCGGCGGCCCAAGTGGTGTTCGACGTCGTGGCGCTGCCGGCCGAAACGCCCGTGATCAAGGCTGCGCGTGCTTCCGGGAAACAGGTCATCACCGGTGCCGAGGTGGCCACCATCCAGGCACTTGAGCAGTTTGTGCTCTACACCGGCGTGCGTCCCACCGACGAGCAGGTCCGCGCCGCCGAGGACTTTATGCGGGCGCAGTAACAGGCTCCACCGAGATGGCCACTCGGTCCTCCCCAATGCGGGTCAGGACCAGGGTGGCCGTCTTGGTTCCGGCCTTTTTGTTCTTGTAACCGGCCTTGCCCCCTGGGAGCAGCTGCTTCCGCAGTTCTTCCGGAGTGACGGACATGCCGCGTTTCTTGATGTCCAGCACCGTGATGCCGTTGTCCTTGACCCAGGCCTTGAGCGCCTTGACGTTGTACGGCATCACCTCCAGAACCCTATAAGCGCGGGCGAATGGGGTGTCCAGCCGGTCCGGTGCGCAGATGTAGGCGATGTGTTCGTCCAGCAGGTGTCCGCCCAGTTGAAGCGCGACGTCGGCAACCAGACCTGCGCGGATCACCGCACCGTCCGGCTCGTACAGGTAGCCCTCTGCCGGACCCACCGGAGCTGTGGGACCGCCGTCGAAATCCTCGGCACTGGTGATCTCGGCGGCACCCTGCGGCCCGAGAAGGAGGGCGGCGCGGCGGATTCCGGGCCGGCTGACGGAATTGAACCAGAGGGTCACTTCGGTGACGTCGCCGCCCACGGAGACCCACTGCGCCTCGCAGCCGGCAGGGACTGATTCGTGCGGCATCCCGGGGCCCATTTTGACGCCGACAGCGCGTCCGGTGGCGGCGAGCGATTCCACAAAGGACAGCGGCGGCGAGAACGCCTCGGGATCCCAGATCCGCTTGGTGCCCGAGGTGGAGGTGACGCGGCGGGCGGGATCCAGCCAGACGCCGTCGACTCCTTCCAAGGAAACAGAAGTGGCGTCAGCGTGCACCACGGTGGCGTTGGGAAACGGGATGAGGTTGACGGTGGCGCAGGCCGCGGTGGTTTCGTCCATCTCCACCGCCGTGACCGTGATGTCCATCGATGCCAGGGCCAGGGAGTCAGCTGCCAGTCCGCAGCCGAGGTCCGCCACATGGCGGATGCCTGCCTGCGCGAAGCGCTCCGCATGCCGGGCGGCAACGTTGAGCCGGGTGGCCTGTTCGAGGCCCGCCCGGGTGAAAAGCATGCTCCTTGCGAACTCCCCGAACTTGGCCTCAGCCTTGGTGCGCAGCCTGGACTGGGTGAGCACGGCTGAGACGAGTTCGGGGGAGTGTCCGGCCTTGCGGAGCGTCGAATTGAGCTCGAACGCCTCGTCCTCGCGGTACGGCCCCAGGGATGCCAGCAGCTCCCAACCCTCGCTCGTCAGCAGTGGGGCGATCTGTTCCTGCGGTGCTTGAGACATGGGTTCAAGCCTAGTGGAGGTGGCCAAGCGCCGGTTCCGGCTAGGGTTGAAGACATGGAAGACAGCGCAGGCACCCAGCCGTCCGGACCGCCCCAAAACAGCCGCACGGATCTGGTGAAGATTGCCCGCCCCGCCCTGATTGCTGGATCCGCCATAGCCGTTGTCTGCATCGCCCTGCTGGTGATCATCTTCTTCCTGGACACCTTCAACGCCACCGTCTATTCCGTGGGCGGCAAGGACATCCAGGACGCCACCGACGAAGCCCGCGACATCCGCAACCTCTACAGCGGCGCCCGGCTGGGCGGCGTCATCCTGCTGGTACTCTCGCTGCTGGCGGCCCTAGGGGGCGCCGTCGTGCTTTATTTGCGGCGCGGCACCTTCAAGGACGGGAACGACGGCGACGAGGACGTCGATTTCGACGACCTGGGACGCTGAGGTGCCTTCCCGGCGCTCGTGAGCAGCACCCCTGAAATGACCAGTATTCCGCCCAGGATCTGCGGAAGGGTGATGGGCTGACCCATCACCACGGTCATGATGGCGGTGAACACGGCGATGAGGTTCAGATAGTTGCCGGCGTTCGCCGCCGACGTGCTTTTCAGTGCGAGGTTCCAGAGGAGATAGGAACCCAGCGAGGGAAACAGGACGATGTAGGCCAGGGACCAGCCCTCTGCAGGGGTGGACGGCAGCCCGGCCCCCGCCGCCAGGGCGAAAGGGGTGAGGACAACCGCGGCCATGGCCACCTGAACCGCAGTTGACGTGATGGCGGGAATGGAAAGCCTGCGGGCAAGAATCGTGTAGAAGCCCCACACCGTAATGGCGGCCAGGATGAGCAGTTCGCCGGCGCCGATGGAGAAAGTCAGCAGCCGCCCGAGGTCGCCGCCGGTGAGAACCAGCACGACGCCCAGGAGACCCAGGACAACGCCCACCCAGCTCAGCGGGCCAGGTCTGTCCTAGAGCAGTATTACGGCCATGACCATGATCAGGGCCGGGTTCGCGGCCGTCACCAGCGAGGCGTTCAGGGCCGAGGTGTGCCCGAGCGCGCTGTAGAGCAACAGCGTGTAGGCGCTCATGCCCAATGCGCTCAAGAGCAGCAGAGCCGGCCAGCGGCGCAGGACCGCGCGCCAGTCGGGACGTTCCACCGCATGGGCCAGCACCAGCAGCGGGACAGCGGCCAGGGCCCAGCGCCAGTAAGTCAGCTGAAGGGGCTGCATGGTTTTCATGGCGGCCTGGCCGATCACGAAGTTGCCCGCCCAAAACAGGGTGGCAAGGGTCAGGTAAACGGCGGCTCGCACCGCCCCAATCTACACGGAGACTGTTCGCCGGAGACATAATTCTGGCACTCGCCTTGACCGAGTGCTAACGAGTACATAGAGTCATCATTAGCACTCTCCCTAGGAGGGTGCTAACACATGAAGAGCTGCCAGCCAGGCTGCTGCCGGCACCGCGACGACGGTTTGCCAGCCACGGTGAAGCAGTTCAACTGTCCACAAATTTCGCTGACGTAGAAGGAGAGGTCCGAGTGTCGGTCTCTATTAAGCCTCTTGAGGATCGTATTGTTGTCCGCCCGCTCGAAGCCGAGCAGACCACGGCTTCCGGCCTGGTTATCCCGGACTCCGCACAGGAGAAGCCGCAGGAGGGTGAAGTTGTTGCAGTAGGCCCCGGCCGCTTCGAAGACGGCAACCGTGTTCCGGTCGACGTAGCCGTTGGCGACGTTGTTATCTACTCCAAGTACGGTGGAACCGAAGTCAAGACCGGCGGCAACGAGTACCTCGTGCTGTCCGCCCGCGACGTTCTGGCGATCGTCGTAAAGTAACTTTTGGATCCCCGTGCCGCTGACCATGCATTCCGCTGGTCAGCTGTGCGGGGTTCTGTCTTGAAAGGACAAAACCATGGCAAAGCAGCTTGCGTTTAATGACGCTGCACGCCGGTCGCTCGAAGCCGGCATCGATAAGCTCGCCAACACTGTCAAGGTGACGCTCGGCCCCCGCGGCCGCAACGTTGTCCTCGACAAAAAGTGGGGGGCACCCACCATCACCAACGACGGCGTCACCATCGCCCGCGAAGTTGAGCTTGATGACCCGTACGAAAACCTCGGCGCGCAGCTGGCCAAGGAAGTAGCCACCAAGACCAACGATGTTGCCGGCGACGGCACCACCACGGCCACGGTGCTGGCCCAGGCCCTGGTCAAGGAAGGCCTGCGCAACGTTGCGGCTGGCGCCGCTCCGGGCCAGATCAAGCGCGGCATCGAGGTTTCCGTTGAAGCCGTTGCCGCCCGCCTGCTGGAGAACGCACGCCCGGTTGAAGGCACCCAGGTTGCCAACGTGGCCGCCATCTCCGCCCAGAGCGACGAAATCGGCGAGCTCCTCGCCGAAGCGTTCGGCAAGGTCGGCAAGGATGGTGTGATCACCATCGAGGAATCCTCCACCACGCAGACCGAACTGGTCCTCACCGAAGGCATGCAGTTCGACAAGGGCTACCTGTCCCCGTACTTCGTGACCGACTCCGAGCGTCAGGAAGCCGTCCTCGAGGACGCCCTCATCCTGATCAACCAGGGCAAGATCTCGTCCGTCCAGGACTTCCTGCCGCTGCTGGAAAAGGCGCTGCAGAGCTCCAAGCCGCTCTTCATCATTGCCGAAGACGTCGAGGGCGAGGCTCTTTCCACCCTGATCGTCAACCGCATCCGCGGCACCCTGAACGTGGTTGCCGTCAAGGCTCCGGGCTTCGGCGACCGCCGCAAGGCCATGCTGCAGGACATCGCCACCCTCACCGGTGCGCAGGTTGTCTCCGCCGAACTGGGCCTCAGCCTGGACACCGTTGGCCTTGAGGTGCTGGGTACCGCCCGCCGCATCACGGTCACCAAGGACAACACCACCATCGTTGACGGTGCCGGTTCCGCAGAAGACGTCGCAGCCCGGGTTTCCCAGCTGCGCGCCGAGCTGACCCGCACCGACTCCGACTGGGACAGGGAGAAGCTCCAGGAGCGCCTGGCCAAGCTGGCCGGCGGCATCGGCGTGATCAAGGTTGGCGCAGCCACCGAGGTTGAGCTGAAGGAAAAGAAGCACCGCATCGAAGATGCGGTTTCCTCCACCCGCGCCGCCCTCGAAGAAGGCATCGTGGCCGGTGGCGGTTCCGCCCTCATCCACGCGCTGAAGGCCCTCGACGAGGATCCCGCAGTGAAGGCCCTCGAAGGTGACGCCGCCGCAGCTGTGGGCATCGTCCGCCGCGCGCTGGTCCAGCCACTGCGCTGGATCGCCCAGAACGCCGGCTTCGACGGCTACGTTGTCACGGCCAAGGTTGCCGAACTCGAAACCAACAACGGCTTCAACGCCAAGTCGGGCGAGTACGAAGACCTGATCGCCGCCGGTGTCATCGACCCGGTCAAGGTCACCCGTGCAGCCCTCCGGAACGCTGCTTCAATCGCCGCACTGGTTCTCACCACCGAGACCCTCGTAGTGGAGAAGCCCGCTGACGAAGACGAGCACGCAGGCCACAGCCACTAAGGTTGTAGCCCGCGCGTGGGCCCAGGCCCGCTGACAGTCACAACAAAAAACCGGTCCGGCATCCGCTGGGCCGGTTTTTGTTGCCCTCAGTCGACCGCCATCTCCTGCGTCTGGACGTCGCCCGCGCGCTCGTAGACCAGCGACACTGCCCCCTTCGGGAAGGTGCGCGCCGGCTCGGCGAGGCGGAAGGTGGCGGGGATGGATCCGGCGTCGAAGAGGCGCTTGCCCTGCCCGAGGGTGACCGGATACAGCCAGAGGTGGAGGCGGTCAAGCACGTCAGCCGCGAGCAGTGAACGGATGAGGACGCCGCTCCCGAACATGTGCACCTGGTCGTTGTCCTCCCGGAGCCGGCCGGCGGCCGCAGCGTCCGGCAGCACGGTAGTCTCCGCCCAGGTCGGCTCGGTCAGGGTTTTCGAGACGACGAACTTGGGTACGCGGTTGAGTATGGTCCCGATCTCGTCGGTCTGATGGGGCCAGAATGCGGCGAAGATATCGTAGGTCTTGCGGCCGAGCAGCAGGGCATCGATGCGGCCGATCTCGGCGCTGATGGCTGCACCGGCCTGGTCGTCAGACACCGGCGCCTGCCAGCCTCCGTAGGCGAAGCCGCCTTCAGTGTCTTCCTCGCGGCCGCCGGGCGCCTGGTAGACGCCGTCGAGGGTGATGAACAGGTTCGCGACGATGATACCCATCCACCAAGTCTGGAACGGCGTTCCGGCGCTGTCCAGAGCCGGCAGCGTGGCAGACTGATGCCATGCTGCTCGACGAGCTCGTGAAAACCACCAACGCCGTCGCGTCCACCCGCTCCCGGCTCGCAAAGGTCGCTGCGCTGGCGGACCTGCTGCGCCGCCTCGAACCCGGGGACATCGCCGTAGCCGTCGGCTTGCTCACTGCCAGGCCGCGGCAGGGCCGGGTAGGGATCGGCTGGCGCGGCATGTCGGCAGCCATGGGAGAGCCGGCCGCCGAGCCGAGCCTTACCGTAGCCGATCTCGACGCCGCACTGGATCGGCTGCTCGTCACTGCAGGCGCCGGATCTGCCGCGGAGCGTGCCGCGACCCTTCGGACGCTCACGGCGGCGGCCACCGAACGCGAGCAGGCCTTCATCGCCGGCGTGCTGCTCGGGGAACTGCGAACCGGTGCGCTCGAGGGCGTTCTCACGGATGCCGTGGCCAGCGCCGCTGACCGGCCCGTCGACGCCGTGCGCCGCGCGGCCATGCTTTCCGGGGACCTGGGCGGGACAGCGCTCCTGGCGATCACGGGCACGGCAGCCCAGCTCGACGCCGTCGGCCTTGTAGTCGGCCGTCCCGTGCAGCCCATGCTCGCCGCAACCGCGGCAAGCGCAAGCGAGGCGCTGGAGGTCACCGGGGAAGCTTCCGTGGAATTCAAGCTCGACGGCGCACGCATCCAGGTGCATCGCCTCGGCGACGATGTCCGCATCTTCACACGCACCCTGGCCGAGGTGACCCACCGGCTGCCCGAGGTGGTGGAGGTGGTGCGCGGGCTGCCGGTCCGCGACGTGATTCTCGACGGCGAGACCCTCACCCTCGACGAGGACGGCGCCCCGCGGCCGTTCCAAGAGACCATGTCGCGCTTCGGGGCGGATGCCGCGCGGGCCACGGTGCTCCATCCGTGGTTCTTCGACGTGCTGCACATCGACGGGCAGGACCTGCTCGACGAGCCGCTGTCCACGCGGATCGGTGTGCTCGAGCGCATCGCCGCTGCGCACCGGATTCCTGGGGAGATCACCGCGGATGCCGCCGTTGCCGAGAGAGTGTCCCGCGATGCGCTCGCCGCGGGCCATGAGGGCGTGGTGGTGAAGGCAGTAGGATCGGCCTACGCGGCCGGACGGCGAGGTTCCAACTGGATCAAGGTGAAGCCGGTGCTGACCTACGACCTGGTGGTCCTCGCCTGCGAGTGGGGGTCAGGACGGCGCACCGGGCTGCTGTCGAACCTGCATCTCGGAGCCCTTGACCCCACCGGCGAGTTCGGCGAACCCGGCGGCTACGTGATGGTGGGAAAGACGTTCAAGGGCCTCACCGACGCGCTGTTGCGCTGGCAGACCGACAGGTTTCAGGAGCTCGAGGTGCGGCGCACGGCGGGCACCGTCTGGGTTGAGCCCGTCACCGTCGTCGAGATCGCCATCGACGGCGTGCAGCAGTCCTCGCGCTATCCGGGCGGAATTGCACTGAGGTTCGCCCGCGTGAAGCGCTACCGCGACGACAAAACGGCGGCGGAGGCCGACACCATCCAGACGCTGCGGGGGCTGCTGCGTTCTTAGCCCGTCAGCCGCGGGTCCGCCGTAGCTGCCGCCTGAGCTGGCGTGCCGTAGCTTCGGGCAGCCGCCTGGAGACCACCCGGTAAAAGAGGAGGACGGCCACGGCGGACACAACGATGCCCACGAGATTCAGCAGCAGTTGGAAAGCCGAGCCTGCCGCTTTCTGGAACTCGCCCAGGACCAGGGCCACCGCCACGAAGCCGGCCGCCGGGACAGTGGTGACCGAGATAAAAACACCGATGAGCGCCGCTGAACGGCGGCTGATGACGGAAAGCATTCCGGCGGCTCCGGCCAGGACCGCCACGATCAGCGAATACGGTCCCGGGTGGTAGATGAACTCGACGGCGGATCCGGTATCCAGTGCATCGGTGGGAAAAAGGCCCAGGGGGACGGACAGCCAAGCGGTCAGTGCCGCGAGCAGCATGGCCACCGGAAAACCCACCGCCAGCGCAACGGCAGCGCGGCGCCCCAGGGCCCACTGGCGTCTCGCCAACGCCACTGCCAGAGCAGCCAAGGGACCGAACTCCGGCCCCACGGCCATGGCCCCAACGATCGCAATGGTGGAATTCGTCACGATGCCGATGGCCGCAAGCTGTGTGGCCAGTACCAGGAAGGCCAGGTAGCTCCACGTGAGCCGGGAGTCCTCGCCTGTCTGGTGGCTGACTTCGTCCCAGATCATGGCGTCCGCACCGTCTCCGGGTGCCGAAGATTCCGCCTTCTCTGCACGCCGGGACAACACCAGGTCCGGCATGGCAATGACGATCGAGCCCACCTCCTGTACCTTGAGGACGTGGAGCTTTTCGAGCAGTTCCTCCACCGCCTCCCGGGCAGCCTGCACCTCGATGACGTCGCCCTTCGGAGCTACCGACGCGCCCGGGAAAAACGCTGTCTCGGCCGTTCCCACCTGGTCCTGGCAAGCCTGCAGCGCCACCGCCGACAGCTCTTCGGGCACACAAATCCGCAGCTGGACAATCACGTCCGCTCCCTTCCCTGGTAGAGGCCAGCTTAGTTCGTGCTGCCCGCGGCTTTGGGGGATCTGATTGGCCTTGAACGTTGCCTGTCCGTAGGGTTGATGTTTTTGCCAGCGGGCTTGAAGGGTCACTTGTGTTGATTGCGGGAACAGAGGCTGCCCCGGGCGGTACGGCCGGCGCCACCAGCGCCCGCCGGAAACCCAACTTCCGTCCCGAGGTCCAGGGGCTCCGTGCGCTCGCAGTCCTGATGGTGGTGACCTACCACGTGTGGCTTGGCCGGGTCTCAGGTGGTGTGGATATCTTCCTCCTCATCTCGGCCTTCCTGCTGACGTTGTCCTTCGTCCGGAAGGTCGAAGCGGGGACCTCACTCAACCTCCTTCGGCACTGGCTGCACCTCTTCAAACGGCTGCTACCTGCCGCCGTCGTAGTGATCCTGGGTGTCCTCGCCGGGACCTGGCTGATCCTCCCGCAAAGCCGCTGGCCTGCAGTGCTGGATCAGGCCTGGGCGTCGCTGCTTTACCGGCAGAACTGGCTGTTGGCAGACACCGCCGTGGACTACTACGCCCAGGACCATGCCGGCGCCAGCCCGTTGCAGCACTTCTGGTCGCTGTCCATCCAAGGGCAGGTCTTCATCCTGTGGCCGCTCGTCTTCGCTTGCGCCGCCGTGGTGTGGAAGCTCCTCCGCCGGCGGTTTAACACCAGCTACAGGGCCGTGCTGGCGGTCGCGTTTACCGTCATCCTTGCAGTCTCGCTGTCTTTTTCGGTTGACCAGACAGCCACGAACCAGGCGTACGCGTACTTCGATACGAGGGCCCGGCTGTGGGAATTCGCCCTCGGCTCATTGCTGGCGCTGGGCCTGCCGTTGCTGAACCCAGGCAAAGTGCTCCGGCTGGTGCTCGGCTGGGCAGGCATGGTGGCCATGATCTCCTGCGGGCTGGTGCTGACCGTGGACCGGGCCTTCCCGGGATTCGTGGCCCTGTGGCCCACCCTCGCCGCGGCAGCGATCATTGTGGCCGGCCAAAGCGGCAGCTGGTTTGGCGTGGACCGCTTCCTCAGCTGGAAGCCGCTGGTTTCACTTGGTGACAACTCCTACGCCCTCTATCTGTGGCACTGGCCGGTTTTGGTGCTGGCGCTGGCCGCAACCGGCGTCGAGTCACCCAACCTCAGCCAGGGCGGGGCGATCATCGCCGCTTCGATCGTCCTGGCCGTCCTCACTACCCGCTTTGTCGAAAAGCCGCTCCGCGAGTGGCGCTGGCCGCAGGTGCGCAGCTGGCGCACCGCCGTCGTCATTGCCGCCTGCTGCGCCGTCCTGGCCGGACCGGTGGCCGTCTGGCAGACGAGCCTCACCGAGGAGGAGGCTGCCACCGCAGCGCAGCCCCGGGAGCTGACTCCGGGGGCGGCCCAACTCACGCAGGGGAACGGCGGGGCGCCGGCTCCCGCGGCGCGGATCATTCCTGCGCCGGCGGCCCTTGATAACGACTGGGCGGGGATCCACGCGCCCTGCATCGACGGGAACGCGACGCCGGATCCCGTCCTGGAAGGCTGCCGGCAGGAGGTCCCGTCAGGCGAGACCACCAAACGGATTGTGGTGCTGGGGGACTCGCACGCCCAGCAGTACCTGGCAGCCCTGGCCCCCATCGCGGAGGCCCGCGGCTGGGAACTCGTCACGCTGCTGATGCCCGCCTGCCGTTTCGGTGCTGAGTCCGAGACCCGGAACGCCGAATGCAACGCCTACAACCGCGCCAGCACGGCGTATGTGCTCGAACACCGGCCGGATGCCGTGTTCACGGTGGCCACGCTGACGCATGAGGAAGCCCCGTTCGAGACCGATGTCCCCGCGTACCTTGAAGGAATCCAGCCGATCGCCGAAGCCGGCATCGAGATTGTCGGGATCCGGGACAACCCCCGGTTCACCTTCAACATGCCTGAGTGCGTCCAGCGCTACTCCCCGGCCGCAGCGGCCTGCAATCCGCCGCTGAACGAGTCCCTGGTGGATCCTTCGCCGTTGGAGAGCTACCGCGGCAAAGTCGACGGCCTGCACCTGATGGACCTGAGCGATTTTATCTGCGCCGGCGGCATCTGCCCCGCCGTGGTGGGGAACGTCTACGTGTACAAGGACGACAACCACCTGAGCCGGACGTACGTCGAAAGCATGATCCCCATGTTCGAGGAGCGACTGCTGGCAGCCACAGGCTGGAAGTGACCCTCCGGCCGGGCGGGTAGTGCCCTTGCTCACAATGCGCTCCCGGAATAGGGGGAACGGCTGCGAGGTTCTAATATTTACTCAAAGCTTTGCGCATGGCTTTCCGTGCGTGCGGCACCCGACGTATTAGGCCCTGCACCGACCAGTCCCGTAATGACGGGCTGGTCATCAGCTGCAACCCCTACCCGAGAACCCAAGACCAAGGTAAGAGGCGCACTCATGACCCAGCCCGAGCACAACCCCTTCGGCTTCATCGGCCTGACCTACGACGACGTCCTGCTCCTCCCGGGCCACACGGACGTCATCCCGTCCGAAGCTGACACGTCGTCACGGATTTCCAAGCGGATCTCGGTTCACACGCCGCTGCTCTCCGCCGCCATGGACACCGTCACCGAATCGCGGATGGCTGTTGCCATGGCACGCCAGGGCGGCATGGGCGTCATCCACCGCAACCTCTCCATCCAGGACCAGGCCGACCAGGTGGACCGCGTCAAGCGCAGCGAGTCCGGGATGATCACCAACCCGCTGACCATCGGCCCGGAAGCCACGCTGGCGGAACTGGACGAGATCTGCTCGCACTACCGCGTGTCCGGCCTCCCCGTGGTGGACGAGGGCATGCGGCTGCTCGGCATTGTCACCAACCGCGACACCCGCTTTGTGCCCGAAGCAGACTTCCCGCTGCGACTGGTCAGCGACGTGATGACCAAGATGCCGCTGATCACCGGCCATGTTGGCATCAGCCGTGAGGAAGCCTCCCACAAGCTGGCCACCAGCAAGGTCGAGAAGCTGCCGCTCGTTGACGAGCAGGGCCGGCTCAAGGGACTCATCACCACCAAGGACTTCACCAAGGCCGAGCAGTACCCGCTGGCCACCAAAGACGACGAGGGCCGGCTCCGTGTTGGCGCCGCCATCGGATTCTTCGGTGACGGCTGGGAACGCGCCATGGCCCTGATCGACGCTGGTGTCGACGCCCTCTTCGTTGACACGGCCAACGGCCACTCGCAGGGTGTGCTGGACATGATCCGCCGCCTCAAGTCTGATCCCGTGGCAGCCCACGTGGACATCATCGGCGGCCAGGCGGCCACCCGGGAAGGTGCCCAGGCACTGATCGACGCCGGCGCCGACGGCATCAAGGTGGGCGTGGGTCCCGGCTCCATCTGCACCACCCGCGTGGTGGCCGGCGTGGGCGTTCCGCAAATCACCGCCATCTATGAGTCCGCCAAGGCAGCCATCCCTGCCGGGGTGCCGCTGATCGCCGACGGCGGCCTGCAGTACTCGGGCGACATCGGCAAGGCGCTGGTAGCCGGGGCCGATACCGTCATGCTGGGCTCCCTCCTCGCCGGCTGCGATGAGTCCCCGGGTGACCTGATCTTCGTCAACGGCAAACAGTTCAAGCTCTACCGCGGCATGGGTTCCCTCGGGGCCATGCAGACCCGTGGCAAGAACACGTCCTACTCCAAGGACCGCTACTTCCAGGCGGACGTCTCCGGTGACGACAAGCTCATTCCCGAAGGCATCGAAGGCCGCGTCGCTTACCGCGGCCCGCTCGCTTCGGTGGCCTACCAGCTGGTGGGCGGCCTCCGCCAGACCATGTTCTACACCGGCGCACCCACCGTTCCGGAGCTCAAGGCGCGCGGCAAGTTTGTCCGCATCACCGCTGCGGGTTTGAAGGAATCCCACCCCCACGACATCCAGATGACTGTGGAGGCTCCGAACTACGGTTCGCGCTAACGGCCGTGTCTGAGCTGCGGCCCGCCCGGACGCCCAGCCGGAAACTTGCCCTGCGGCCTTACGCCCGGGCCGTGTCACAGGTGCTTCGGGTCAGTTTCCGCGCCTCGCCCGCCGCCGTCGTGATGAAAGTTGTAGGGTCGCTCATCTCGGCGACGCTGCCTCTGGTAACCACCTTCTTCGCCGCGCTGACCACCACGGCCCTGGCAGCCGCCTACGCCGGCGACGCCGCGGCGGGCCAGCAGGCCATCGTGTACGTGATCATCACTGCTGCTCTGGGACTGTTCTGGGGTGCCTTCAGCAGCGTGGACCGGTACATCCAGCAGCTCATGAGCTTCAAGGTGGGCGCCATTGTGGGCGACCAGATGTACGAGCGCTTCCTGGCCCTCGAGTTCTGGCGCTATGACGACAAGGAGACCGTGGACCTTTACGACCGCGCCAAACGGTTCTCCGACTCCTATGCCAGGGTCCTGGACCGGATCGCCGCGATCTTCACCCAGCTGGTTTCGGTGATCCTGGCCATCGGCGCGCTGCTGCTGGTCAGCTGGTGGATCGCCGTGATTGTCCTGGTGGCGATCGTGCCCAGCGTCTACCTGCAGTTCAAGCTTTCCCGGGAGCAAATCGCGCATTGGAACACCCAGGTGGATTCGCGCCGCCAGCGCAGAATGATCGAAACGAACCTGCTCCGCCCGCAGCACATCGCGGAGATGCGGCTCTATGGGATCGTTGGCTACCTGATGGACCTCCGCTCCAGGCTCCGCGACGCCGACGAGCGCCGGCGCCTGGACTTTCAGAAGCGGTACATTCCCAAGCAGCTCGCGGCCGACGCCCTGCAGTACGGCGCCGAAGTGGTCTCGTTGATCTGGGTGGTGGGGCAGATCATCGCCCGGGCGCAGCCGGTGGGCCAATTCCTGTACGTCCAGCAGATTGTCAGCCGCGCCCTCTCCACGGCCAACAACCTGGTGTCTTCGCTGAGTTCCATCGATGAGGATCTGGCCAACCTCAAGGACTATGAAGTATTCATGGCGCTGCCCGTGCACTCGCACCACGCCCCGCCGCTGCTGCAGTCGCCGAAGGTTGTAGAGCTGAGGGACATCCGCTTTACCTATACAGGCAGCGACCTCGAGGTGATCCGCGGTATCAGCATGACCATCCGCGAAGGGCAGCACATTGCCATCGTGGGGGAGAACGGTGCCGGGAAGTCCACCCTGATCAGGATTCTGGCCGGGCTTTACGCCCCGGACTGCGGCCAGGTAATGCTCGACGGCGTCGATCTCGCCGCCGTCGATGTCACCTCCTGGCACCGCCACCTGGCGGTGCTGAGCCAGGAGTTCCTGAAGTACGAGTTTGCCACTGCCGCCGACAATATCCGTTTTGGCGACGTCGATTCGCCGCGCGACGATGACCGTATCCGGCGGGCGGCGGCCGACTCCGAAGCCCTCGAATTCATCAACAAGCTGCCCAACGGCCTGGACAACCACGTCAGCAACTGGATGGAGGATCCGCGGGGCAGGAAGGGGAGTGGACTCTCCGGCGGGCAGTGGCAGCGGCTCGCAATGGCCAGGAACTTCTACCGGGACGCCCAATTCATGGTGATGGACGAGCCAACCTCAGCGATCGATGCGCTGGCCGAGCACCGGATCTTCACCCGGCTGTTCGCGGACCGCAGCAGCACCATCATTGCCATCAGCCACCGGCTCGCCACCATTGAGAAGGCCGACATCGTCTACATGCTCGAGGACGGGCAGATCGTGGAACATGGCACCCATAAGGAACTGGTTGCGCTGCGTGGCCGGTACTTCCGGATGTTCGAGTCCCAGCTCAGCCTCGACGCTCAGAGCGGGCCGTAACTCGCGTTGCCGTACGGGTCGCGCCATGTGGCCAGGTCGCTTTCCAGCGCAAGGCGGAGAGCCGGGTCACTCTGGGCCCTTCGCCGGAAAGACTGCCGGGCCCGGCCCATCACCACCGACGGGACAAGGATGCAGGCCATCAGGAACATCACGAAGAGGACGTAGATGCCGATCAATGTGACGACTGTGGAGTTTCCCGGAGAAGCGGTCCCGGCCAAGGCCGAGGCCAGGATCACGCCCACGATGGCGGCCAGCACGGATACCATGACGATGCCGCCGCGGGCCGTGCCTGGGCCACGGCTGATCAGGAGCCTGTCGGTATTCGGCACCGTGGCGCGTGTCCGCTTCCACGAAAAGACGCCCAGCGCGGCTAACGCAGCGCCAAGCAGCCCGAGGACCAGGACCCAGGCAGGGTTCCCTGACGTGGCGGAGGCGAACGCGCCACCCAGGATCAGGACGGGTCCGCAGCTGATCGCGCTGCTCCAAGCCGCCGCCAGGGTCCCCTGGGCGTCGGCCAATTGCCGCAGACGGGAAGGGGCCCCGGGTGGGCTGATCCGGGCGAGCTCCGGGGAGAGCCAATAGTCCAGAGGATGTACGGGCTGGCCGGCCGGGAAGGGAACCCCGTTGGGCAGGGCCGCGATGCCCAGTGCGCTGGCGATGAGCATGGTCCGGATCATGCCGGGAGTGATCCGGATTCCCTGTTCCACCCGGGGGATGTCCGAGGCTGGCCTTGGCGGCTTGCGGGTGAATCGCGGCCAGGTAGTAAAGATCCAGCCCAAGGCCGCGAAGACCCCACCAAGGATCACCATGACCACCCCGATTTCCGCGCTTTGTCCCAGGACCGTGGCCAGGCCGGCGTGCACTGCTCCTGCGATCGCCAGTACGGCCGGGTACCACCACGCAGAGAAGACCCAGGACCGGCGCTGGCTGAAGCCGAAGGCCGCCGCGCGAGGATCCGTGACCGTACCCGTCATGCCGGTGCCGACAGGAGAGCGCGGACAACGGACCCGGGTTGTCCGCCGTCACGCAGGTCCCTGAGGCGTGTTCCTGACTGCCCCAGTGATTTCGACAGTGCTCGGAGCTGCTCGATGTCAGCACCGTATATGCCTGGCGCCATGCCGTTCCCCAAATTTTGTTCACCGGCAGTCCGTGCCGGTCTTCTGTTGCCTTCAAAGTATTTCATTGCAGCGCCCACCGCGATGGGGACCAGTTCCCATGGGTTGCCGTCCGCTCGCCGTCCGCCCGGAGAAGGTCCGCTGGGATAACCTAGAGCAGTGACTTACGAGATCGAGATCGGCCGTGGCAAGCGTGGGCGTCGTGCCTACTCCCTGGATGACATTGCGATCGTCCCTAACCGTCGTACCCGCGACCCCAAGGACGTGTCTGTCTCGTGGCAGATTGATGCCTTTAAGTTTGAGATGCCCGTGATCGCGGCGCCTATGGATTCGGCCATGTCCCCGGAGACGGCCATCGCCCTGGGCCGTTTGGGCGGTCTGGGTGTCCTGGACCTCGAGGGCCTCTGGACCCGCTACGAGGATCCGCAGCCCATCCTCAACGAGATCGGCGCCCTCGAAGATGAGGTCAACAGCCCCGCGGTGACCGGCCGCATGCAGGAGCTCTACCGGGCCCCCATCCAGCCGGAACTGATTACGTCACGCCTCGCCGAGATCCGCGCAGCCGGAGTGACCGTGGCCGGATCGCTGACGCCGCAGCGCACCCAGGAACACTACAAGACCGTGGTGGCCGCCGGCGTCGACATTTTTGTCATCCGCGGGACCACCGTCTCAGCCGAGCACGTCTCGAAAGAAGACGAACCGCTCAACCTGAAGCAGTTCATTTACGAACTCGACGTTCCGGTGATTGTGGGTGGCGCGGCCGGCTACACGCCTGCCCTGCACCTGATGCGGACCGGTGCCGCCGGCGTCCTGGTCGGCTTCGGTGGGGGAGCCACCACCACCACCCGCCGCGCGCTCGGAATCCACTCGCCCATGGCCTCCGCAATCTCCGACGTCGCGGCCGCGCGCCGTGACTACATGGACGAATCCGGCGGACGCTACGTCCATGTCATCGCCGACGGCGGCATGGGCACCTCGGGTGACATCGTCAAGGCCATCGCCATGGGCGCCGACGCCGTGATGCTTGGCAGCGCGCTCGCGAGGGCCGAAGAGGCTCCGGGCAAGGGTTGGCACTGGGGCCAGGAGGCGCACCACCTGGAGCTGCCCCGCGGGGACCGGGCCAATGTGGGCACTGTCGGGCCGCTCGAAGAGGTGCTCTTCGGACCGGGCCACCACACCAACGGCACGTCGAACCTGATCGGTGCGCTTCGCCGGTCGATGGCCACCACGGGTTACTCGGATCTGAAGGAATTCCAGCGCGTCGACGTCGTGGTGTCTCCGTACGCCGGTAACTAAGGGTCCGCAGACGCCTGCCCAACTGCGCGGCAACGAAGTAGTGTGGGTTTACTACCGGCAGCAGCGGCAAGGGGAGGCGTTCCATGAACAGTGTTCCAAACGAAGGCGGTGCCCTGGGGCCCGCAGCCCGGGAAGCATCGATTGCCCGGCTGAAGGCCACCTCGGAGCCAGGCAACGAACTGGACATCCTTATTGTGGGCGGCGGGATCGTCGGTACCGGTGCCGCCCTGGATGCGGTGACCCGTGGACTTAGCGTGGGAATCGTGGAGGCCAGCGACTGGGCTGCCGGCACGTCGTCCCGGTCATCCAAGCTGATCCATGGTGGCCTGCGCTACCTGGAAATGCTGGACTTCGGGCTGGTCAAGGAAGCTTTGCAGGAGCGTGGACTGCTGCTTTCAGAGCTCGCGCCGCACCTGGCCCGGCCGGTGCCGTTCCTGTACCCCCTGACCAAACCCTTCTTCGAACGCCCCTACGTAGGGGCCGGCATCGCCCTGTATGACCTGATGTCCGTCTCCAACGGGCACCGGCGGGGCGTGCCGTTCCACAAGCATCTCAGCAGGCGAGGCACCCTGCGGGCCGCGCCCAGCCTCAAAAAAGATGCCTTTGTGGGGTCAATCCGCTACTACGACGGCCAGGTGGACGACGCAAAGTACTGCGCCAACCTCATCCGGACGGCAGCCCACTACGGCGCCCATGCAGTGAACCAGATGGCCGTGGTGGACTTCCTCCGTGAAGGCGAACGCGTGGTTGGGGCCAAAGTGGTCAACCACGAGGACGGTTCGGAGTTCAATATCCGGGCCAAGCAGGTCATCAACGCCACCGGGGTGTGGACTGACGAAACCCAGGCCATGGTCACGGACCGCGGCCAGCTGAAGGTCCGGGCGTCCAAGGGCATCCACCTGGTGGTGCCCCGCGACCGGTTCCAGTCCACTGTTGGCCTGATCCTGCGGACCGAGAAATCGGTGCTGTTTGTGATTCCGTGGGGCCGGCACTGGATCATCGGCACCACCGATACCGACTGGCATCTGGACAAGGCCCATCCGGCAGCGTCCAGCAAGGACATCGACTACATACTGGAACACGTCAACAAGGTGCTTAAGCGCCCCCTGACGAGGGAAGACGTCGAAGGCGTCTACGCCGGGCTGCGTCCGCTGCTGGCCGGTGAGAACGACTCCACTGCCAAGCTTTCGCGCGAACATGTGGTGGCCCACCCCGTACCTGGCCTGGTGGTGGTGGCCGGCGGCAAATGGACCACCTACCGGGTGATGGCCAAGGACGCGGTGGATGAAGCCACCCGCACCATGGATGAGCGGGTGCCGCCAAGCTGCACCGAAACCATCCCGCTGCTCGGTGCCAGCGGCTACAAGGCAGCGTGGAACCGGCGGAGCAGGACCGCCGAGGAATCCGGCGTCCATGTGGCCCGGGTGGAACACCTGCTCAACCGCTACGGCTCCATGACGCCCGAAGTGCTCGCCATCATCAAGGAGCGGCCAGAACTTGCAGAGCCGCTGCCCGGCGCTGACGATTACCTGCAGGCGGAGGCCGTCTACGCAGCAACCCACGAAGGCGCCCGGCACGTTCAGGATGTCCTGACCCGGCGGACCCGCATTTCCATTGAATCGTGGGACCGTGGCGTATCCGCGGTGCCGGTAGTCGCTAAACTGATGGGCGAGGTCCTTGGCTGGAGCGATGTGCAGCGCGAAAGCGAAATAAAGCATTACATCGCTCGCGTAGAGGCCGAACGGCTGAGCCAGCAGCAGCCGGACGACGAATCAGCCGACGCCGCACGCCTGGGCGTGGAGGACATCGTCCCGTTGCGCTGAGGGGCTCTGGCATCACCACTTCTCACCTGACCGAAGGAACACGCCTTGGCCGAACCACTTGACCGGTACGATGCCGATCTGACCACCTCCGAACTGGTGATTTTGGAGTTGGAGGCAACGGACAAGGCGGACGCTGCGGCGCAACTCGCAGAACGGCTCTTCGCGGCCGGCCGGGTCACGGACCTTCCGGGCTTCCTTGAGCACGTCAACGCCCGTGAACACCAGCTCGCCACCGGCCTGCCGGGAGGAATCGGGCTGCCGCACGCCCGCAGCGAGTTCGTCTCGCGGACGTCGATCGCCGTCGGAATCACCAAGTACGGGCACGCGCTCGATTTCGGTGCCGCCGACGGTCCCGCCACCGTCATCCTGCTGATCGCCACCCCGGCCAGTTCGTTCTCCGATCACCTCGAAGTGCTCGCCACGCTGGCGCGTTCACTGTCCAAGGAATCCTTCCGGGAGTCCCTGCGCAGGGCCTATGACGCCGAAGTGATCGCCGAGCTGATCAACTCAAGCCTGGTGTTCTTCGACCACTAAGGATTCGGGCAGCAAAGTCCCATATGACCCTCCTGCCCCACTCCGGGGGTAGGACAGGCTCGTTTAGTTGTTCTACAGCGGAACGAAGTACGGTTAAGGGGTGTGGAAAACAGCCCTTAAGCCCCGATGGATCGCAGGCCTGGTGTTCGCGATCGCCGTCTCCGGGGTGTTTGTCCTGCTCAGCCAGTGGCAGTTCGGGCGGTCCGTGCAACCCGAAGTTCCGGTGAGCCCGGCCACCGAAGAGACAAGGGCCCTCACCGAAACCCTTGAGCCCGGACACTTCTTCCCCGGGTCCGTGTCCGACCAGATGGTTTCAGCCGACGGCACCTATGACCCCGCAAAACAGGTCCTGATTCCCGGACGCCTGAAGGACGGCCACACAGGCTATTGGGTTGTGTCCGCCTTTGCCGTCCAGGGGGCCCCTGCCCTCAGCGGCGTAGCAGCGTCCCCCCAGACGTGGATTCCGGTAGCCCGCGGCTGGGTGGCCAATCCCGACGACGCCGGCGCGCCGCCGTCGGGCGCCGTCCACCTGACCGGACGGCTGATTCCCTCCGAATCGCCGCTCCCGGAAACCGCGCCGGAAGCCGGACGCGCTTCCGCCGTCTCGGTCGCCGAACTCATCAATTACTGGGACGTCAGCAGTTACCCGGGATTTGTGGCTGCCACCGCCGAAGTAGCGGACGGCGCCGACGTCAGCGCTGCGGCCGTTCGCGGGAGCCTGTTGCCACTCAACATCGGTCCGCAGCCCCCGGCCCAGCAGGTCAACTGGCTCAACCTCTTCTACTCCTTGGAGTGGGTGGTTTTCGCCGGCTTCGCCCTGTTCATCTGGTGGCGGCTGGTCAAGGACGACTACCGGCGGGACCTCGAAGAGGATCTCGACGACGACATCCACGAGGATGCGCCGCCCACTCCGCACGGCCCTCCAACTTCTGAACAGCTCCAACAAAAGGTAAAGCCATGATCGAACCGAAACCGGCCATCCAGCAGGGTACCGCCCAGGGAAAGAACAAAAAACGCCGCTTCGGCGGTACCGAGGCCCAGATCCGGTCAGCCCTGAAGTTCTACAAGGTGCTGGCCTACCTGACCGGCGGGATGCTGCTGCTGCTGTGCGCCGAACTGATCACGCGGTACGCATTTGGCCAGTACCTGTTCGCAGGCGGCACAAACGCCGTGACCGGCCAGCCCTTCGGCCTGGGCTTTGCCGACGCCGAACCCCAGGGCGTGGTGGGCGGAGTCAACCTTTCCATTGCCGTGCTGATCGTGCATGGCTGGATGTACGTGGTGTACCTGATCTCCAACTTCCGGTTGTGGACGCTGATGCGCTGGCCGTTCCTCAAGCTCATCCTGTTGGCCCTGGGCGGGGTAGTGCCGTTCCTTTCGTTCTTCGTGGAGAAGAAGTTCCACGCCGAGGTCGAAGCGGAACTCGCGGCGCACCCGCAGGCGGCGCAGCGGTACTGACGCGAGCGACGGCGGGTGAGTCCCGCCGTCGGACGTTCACTCCGTCACACCGGCGGTCCTGAATGTGCGGCGGGGCAACCACGCAAAGTAGGCTAGTACGGTGACTACTCCCTCTGCACCCCAGACTTCCCAGAAGCCGGTGCTGGTTGTTGACTACGGTGCCCAGTACGCGCAGCTGATTGCCCGCCGCGTCCGGGAAGCGAATGTGTATTCGGAAGTGGTTCCGCATACCTACAGCACCGAGCAGCTCCTGGCCAAGGACCCCGCTGCCATCATTCTGTCGGGTGGCCCGTCCAGCGTGTACGCGGACGGTGCGCCATCGGTGGGCGCCGACCTGTTTGAGGCCGGGATTCCCGTGCTCGGCATCTGCTACGGCTTCCAGGCCATGGCCAACGCGCTGGGCGGAAAAGTCGACAAGACAGGCCTGCGCGAGTACGGTTCCACCCTGACCACCATCCTCGGCGAGGGCCGATCGGTGCTTGAGGGTATGCCGCAGCACCAGAACACCTGGATGAGCCACGGCGACTCCGTGCACGCCGCCCCTGAAGGCTTCGAAGTGCTGGCGACGACGGCGGGCGCCGAAGTGGCTGCCTTTGCCAACGAGGAAAAGTGCCTGTACGGCGTGCAGTGGCACCCGGAGGTCAGACACTCAGCGTATGGCCAGCAGGTGCTGGAGAACTTCCTGTTCAAGGGCGCGAAGCTCGAGCCCAACTGGACCGCGGGGAACATCCTCGAGGAACAGGTGGACCGGATCCGCCAGCAGGTCGGCGACGCCAGGGTCATCTGCGGACTCTCCGGCGGCGTTGACTCCGCAGTAGCCGCAGCACTGGTCCAGCGCGCGGTCGGCGACCAGCTGACTTGCGTGTTCGTTGACCACGGGCTGCTGCGCGAAGGCGAAGCAGAACAGGTGGAACGCGACTTCGTGGCCGCCACCGGCGTCAAGCTCTACGTCGCCAACGAGCAGGAGCGCTTCCAAGCAGCCCTGGCCGGCGTCAGCGATCCTGAAACCAAGCGCAAGATCATTGGCCGCGAGTTCATCCGCGCGTTCGAAGAGGCTGAACTGGCCATCATTGCGGAGGCAGCGGCCCACGGCGAGAAGATCAAGTTCCTGGTCCAGGGCACGCTGTACCCGGACGTCGTCGAATCCGGCGGCGGCGAGGGTGCAGCCAACATCAAGAGCCACCACAACGTGGGCGGACTTCCCGAGGACCTGCAGTTCGAACTCGTGGAACCGCTGCGCGCACTGTTCAAGGACGAAGTCCGTGCCGTTGGCGCCCAGCTGGGCCTGCCGCAGGAAATCGTCGGCCGCCAGCCTTTCCCCGGCCCCGGCCTCGGCATCCGCATCGTCGGCGAGGTCACCAAGGAACGCCTGGACCTGCTGCGCAAGGCGGACGCCATCGCCCGGGCCGAGCTGACCGCAGCCGGACTGGACAACGAAGTATGGCAGATGCCGGTTGTCCTGCTGGCCGACGTCCGCAGCGTTGGCGTGATGGGCGACGGCCGCACCTACGGCCACCCGATCGTCCTACGCCCAGTGTCCTCCGAGGACGCCATGACGGCCGACTGGTCGCGCCTTCCCTACGATCTCCTGGCCCGGATCTCCAACCGGATCACCAACGAGGTGGAGGGCGTCAACCGGGTGGTGCTGGACGTGACCAGCAAGCCGCCGGGAACCATCGAGTGGGAATAGCAGTGTGAGTGGCCGGTCTCCGTCAGCGGAGGCCGGCCATTGTTCTTATCCGTCCAAATCCCCTAATTTGGCCTGACCCAGTGTTGCGGTCTCTCATACCGGCCGCTTTTGCGGCTACGCTCGAAAGCATGCCGGTATGGTCCAGGGCGTCACGTGCAAACGCAGAAAAGAAGGCAGTAGTGTCAGTTGGTCAAGGCCACCCGGAGGGTTCTGAGGAGCTAGGAAAATGGCTGTCCGGGCTCAAACCCGTCACCGGGGCAGACGCCATGCTGCGTTTCACCAAGACCCCCGAGGGCTCCATTGACCTGACCCACGCCCACCCGTCGGGGCTGGCGCAGCTGATGGCGGGCCGCCGTACCCGGCTATCCACGCTGATCCGGGACCAGCAGCAATACGTGGTGGCGGCACGGGCCTCCCGGAACATCCGCTCAAAAATCTTTGAACTCGCAAACGACCGCGGCATTGACGCAGGGTATTTCTCTGCAGGCACCGTGGTGTGGACATCCGCCGTCGGCGGCAAACCCCAGCGAATTTCCGCGCCGGTCATGCTCACCGCAATTTCGCTCACGGTCCGTCCCGGCGAGGACGACTACGAGTTGCAGCTCACCGAACAGGCCCACATCAACCCGGCCCTGGTCCGGCACCTGAAGAACATCCACGGCATCGTTTTCGACGTCAACGCCGTCACCCGCCTCGCCTACAGCACCGCCCGCTTTGACCCGCAGCCGGTCCTGGACCGGCTGGCCACCCTGATCAGGCCCATCCACGGCGCGGAAGCCCAGCACAACCTGCTCGTGTCCACTTTTGCCGACCTCTCCGGCAACCTCGACGACCCCTGGATCAATGACGCCAACCCGCTCATCACCGCACTGGCCAAGTCGGGCGGCGGCGAAATGGTTGACTTTGACCAGCCGGACACCTCTCGCTTTCCGAGCCTGGACGATCGCCACCCCGGCGACGAACTCCTCCTGCTTGATGCGGACCCGGACCAGCAGTACGTCATTGACGCTGCGCGCGCCGGCGACTCCCTGGTGGTCAGCACCCCGCCCGGCACGGGCCAGACCCAGACCGCCATCAACACCATCGGCGCACTGGTGGACGCTGGACGGTCGGTACTGGTGGTCGGAGACCGCCGCGCCAGCCTGAACGAAGTGTCCGGGCAACTGGAAGCCCTGGGCCTGGAGTCCATTCTTTTCCAGCTGTCCGGCACCGCCACGCCCCAGCAGCTCAAAGCCCAACTGGTTCGGGCCATCGTACGCAACGAGAAATCGCTGGAACCGCAGCTGGGAAACCTGCACAAAACCCTCACCGAACACCGCCACGCCCTGATGGACCACGTGGCGTCCCTGCACAACGTGCGCCAGCGCTGGGGCTGCTCGCCGTACCAGGCCATGCAGTCACTCGCCGAGTTGACGTCCATCCACCCGGCCCCGGCCACCACTGTGCGGCTCAAGCGGAGTGTGCTGGACAGCATCCGTGACCGCAACGAGCTTGCCGGCAGGCTCCGCCGCGCAGCCGAGCTTGGCAGCTTCAGCCGCGCGTCCACCACCAGTCCATGGCACGGTGCCAGGCTCCTCACCCGCAAAGAGACCGAGGAAGCACAGGAGCTGGCCCGCTCGGTGGCGAAGAACCTTCCGGTCCTGCGCGACCGCATGCACAGTGTGGCCGAGCACGCCGAGATCCGGCTGGGCACCTCCTTCGCTGAATGGGGAGAGCAACTCGAGCTGCTGGTGGCCGTCCGCGAAAGCCTGGACAAGTTCACGCCGGACATCTTCGACCGGCCGGTCCATGACCTCATCTCCGCCACTGCCACCTCTGCCTGGCGCCGGGAGCGGAACATCGACATGGCGTCGATGCAGCGGTCCCGGCTGCGCCGCGTCGCCAAGGAGTACGTCAGGCCAGGAGTCCACATCGCCGACCTCCACAGTTCGTTGGTGCTGGTACAGGAGCAGCGGGCCCTCTGGTCCGGGTACGCCACCTCGCAGCGCCACCCTGCTGTCCCCTCCGGGCTCGCCGAAATGAACGTCATGTACCGTTCGCTGGACCGGGAGCTCACCGAACTGGGGGAGGCCCTTCGGCACACGGCGGCCGGCGGCTCGCTGGCCACTGCCCGCTACGAGGAACTCATGGAACGGCTTGAGCGGCTGGTCGCGGACACCGGCACCCTCAAAACACTGCCGGAACGCACCCTGCTCGTGGAAAACATGCGCGAACACGGCCTGGGTGAACTCCTCGCCGACCTTGCCGACCGTGAGGTTCCGGAAGAGTCCGTGGCCGCCGAGCTTGAGCTCGCCTGGTGGCAGTCCGCCCTGGAAGCCATGATCAGCGGCGATGACTACCTGGCCATGTCCGACGGTGACGCCCTCCGCCAGCTTGAGGCCGAATACCGGCTTGCAGACAACGCCCACATTGCCAGCGGTGCGGCGCGGCTGCGCTGGGATCTCTCCGAGCGGTGGCGGGCCGCGCTGGCGGAGCACCCGCGCCAGGCCCAGTTGCTCCGCAGCCTGCTCAAGGACGGCAGGGTCACGCTGGCTGCGCTGACGGCGCAGGCGCCGGACCTTGTCCCGATGCTGGTTCCCGTATGGTCGGTGAGCCCGTACCTGATGACAGGGCTTCTGCCGGCTGAGCAGCGCTTTGATGCCGTGGTCATACTGGACGCCGAAGCCACGTCGCTGCAGGCCGTACTGCCTTCCATTGCCCGCGCCAAGCAGGTGATTGCCTTCGGTGACGCCAAGATCGCCAGTCCCCGAACCTTCACGGTGGGCGTGGAACGCCTGGCCGTTGGCGAAGCCGCCCACCACCGGGTGGAAAGTGCATACTCTGCATTGTCCGCCGTGCTGCCCGTCTGGCGCCTGAATTTTGTCTACCGGGCAGTGGACGAGGACCTCGTCCTGCAGCTGAGCAAGAATTTCTACGACGACGGCCTCCGCCGGCTCCCTGAGGGACAGGCGGCTACAGGCCTGGACCGGGCGTTGACGGTTGAGTACCTGCCGGATGGGACCGGGCTGCCAAGCGCCGACCATGAGGGCGTGGAGTCCGTGGTTGCCGAGGTCAACCGCGTGGTGCAGTTGGTTTTCGAACACGCCAGGCTGCGTTCCCGCACATCCCTGGCCGTGGTGACTGCCAGTCTCCGGCACGCGGCCCGGATAGGCGAGTCCATCCGGCTGCAACTGCCCAATCACCCCACCCTCGCCGGGTTCTTCGGCGGCGGGGCGGAGTCCTTCCGGGTGGTTGACCTTGAGCGGGCGCAGGGCCTGGTCCGCGACCACATCATCTTCTCGCCCGGTTTCGGCCGCACCCCCCACGGGCGGGCGCTGCATAACTTTGGTCCGCTTTCCGCTGAGGGTGGCCGCGAAAAATTCGCACTGGCCATGACGCGTGCCCGCCGGTCCATCCACGTCCTGACATGCTTCCAGCCTGAAGACCTTGACCACACCCGCCTTTCGCACGGGGCCGTGGAGCTTTACGAGCTCCTGAACCGGGAAATCGCGGGAAAGACGGACCTTGGCACCCCTGCGTCCCGGGCCGCTGCCAGCGAACAGGCACTCGGTGCCGACCCCCTCGTAGCAGATCTCGGCGACCGGCTGCGCGCCCGCGGTGCCCGCGTCTGGCACCAGTACGACGGCGTCATCGACGTGGTGGCAGCGGCGGACCCGCTGAGTACCATGGGGCAGGACGACGCGGATATCCCGTGGCCGGTGGCGATTGAATCCGACGGCACGGAACAGTACCGCACCATGAGCGTCCGCGAACGGAGCCGACTGCGCCCGCAGCTGCTGGAACGGATGGGCTGGCGGTATATGCCGCTGTGGACTATTGAGGTCTTTACGGATCCCTCCACCTGCGCCGACAGGATCGCAGGCTACCTGGGCCTTGAGAACGTCATGCCACCCGGACGAGGCACCGCCGCGGGAGGATTCTTTGACGAGGATCTGGACTCGCAACGCCTGGGGACGGCTGGAAACGACAGGAACGAATACCAGGCCGAACGCCTGGAGAGCGAGGAGGTTGTTGTGAACGCACAGAACCCCGGCCAGGCCGGTACCGAAGGCGACGACCAGCCAGACCCCGCGGGCAACGGCCAGGCGCCCGCACCGGAAGCCCCGCAGACCGGTACCGCAGCAATTCTGCCGAACAAGGCGGCTGAGGATGATCCCCGGAACTGGGGCGACGGCACCGAGGACGATCACGACGCGTGGCTCAAGGAGAACAAACCGCCGCACTGGGGCTGACCGCGGCCACGGTCTCGCGCTGACAGGCTGTAGCGTCGCTGCCGCCCCACGTCATCCTGCCGCACTGGGAGGTCCCACCAGGACAAAGAACAGTTTGCCCTGTGTGGACGCTCCGGCCAGGCGGGCGGCCTGTTCAGGGGCTGCTGCCACCACAATCAGCCCGTCAGTCTCGCCGGTGCCGAGCCACTGGCCCGTTTTCCCGCCCTGCCCCGAGGTCCAGAGGACCGGTACCGAGGAAGCAAGCACTTGGGACGGGGCGTTCTGGTCGTAGCCGTTGGCGCCGGTCAGCACCACGTTAACGAGCTGCCCGGGGGAGACCAACTGGATGGAGGATGGATCCGCCATCCTCAAGGGCACGGCCGCGGAACCCGGCGGCGCTCCGGCGAGGAGGCCTGGACCCAGCAGTTGGGAATCGGTCAGCAGCTGGCCCTTCCGCAGCGGTGCTGCCAGCTGCTTGCCCGTGGCTTGGCTTGCGTCGGTGATGGACCCGGTATTCACCAGCTGCGGCGGAATCTTCACGGGCGCCAGGTCGGCTGCTGCCAATGCTGTGCCGGCGGGCAGGTCCCGTGCGGCGGCCAGTGTCGTTGCCGTGTCAGCGGGAGGGGGAGTGAGCTGATGGACGGTGATTCCGGCGGCGATGCACAGCAGGAGCGCGATGGCGAGGCGCCGGTTGCGGCTCAGCCACGACATGAGCCTGCGGCGGCCGGGGCGGCGAGTGTCTCTGGTCGCTAGCGGATGGCGGGCCGCGCGCGCGGGCGGGGCGGTCCGGCGGCTGGGGCGGAAGAGGGTGGCGGGCATGGCAACCACGCTATGTTCCGGAGACTGCGCGGCACAGCAGCAGAGGTGCCTATGTGGACAACTGCGCTGCCGTCGTCGGACGCGGTCATAAACGGTGTCGTTACACCGGACTCAACGCGACACCGGGCTTAACGCGGGCGGATCAGCCCTTTGCTACAGAAAGGTCCGTGAAGACCGAGAGTAACGTCAGCTGGCTGCAGCTGCGGCGGCCGGTGCCGGTGCAGCTGCCGGAGCGGGTGCCGCGGCGGGCGCGGAAGAGACCGTGCTTCCCTTGGCATCGCGGGAGTCGGTCCGGTAAAAGCCGGAGCCCTTGAAGACCACACCAACGCTGTTGAACTTCTTGCGCAAGGCTCCCTGGCACTCCGGGCATGAAGTCAGGGTGCTGTCGGTAAACGACTGGAAAACGTCGAAGGCGTGGCCGCAATCCTTGCAGGCGTAGGCATAAGTGGGCACTGGTGATCCTCCTCTTGGGCAAACGAGAGGTCCTGTATTGCCTTGAACAAGAAATCCGTTCATTAGCAGTCTCAGGGCCTGAGTGCCAATTCTATCACCCCGAACGGGCGGCACGTGGGACTGCCGGCGGCGCTGGTCAGGACCGGGCCGACAAGGGAACCAGCCCAGACGGAGTCAGGGCTACAGGGACCTTCCGGTCAAACTCTTCGGCGGGAATGGTTCCGGCTGGCAGTACTTCTGCATCGAACACGATGGCCGCCAGCGGAATATCCAGCCCTTGGCGGGCCAGTGAGCCCAGAAAAACGTCGTAATAGCCGCCCCCTTGGCCGATCCGGTTCCCGCTGCGGTCCAAAGCCGTGGCGGGGATCAGGAGGCCGGATACGGAGGCCATGATGGAGAGGTCATGCCGGGGTCCGGCGGGTTCCAATACGGGAGCAAACCGGCTGCGGACAAACTCCGCCTCGGGGGTCCAGCGGGTCCAGCTCAGGTGGCGATCCGGTTCGCAAACGGGAAGCAGAACCGTGTGGCCGCGGCGGTGGAGTTCGCTGATCAGCGGCAGAGTGGGCGGCTCAGGTGCCACGCCCAGGTAGGCGCAAAAGGTCGACGGCGTTGCGCCTGTCAACTGTTCGGCCCACGTTGCGCCGTGCACGGCGAGGGCCTCGCCGGCTGCCTCGCGTTCGCCGGGTTCCGTGGCCGCGCGCTTTGCGCGGTGGCGTGCGCGGATGCCTTCCTTGGCCGCCCTGTCGCGCTCAGACATACCGATCCCTCTTCCAGGTGCGGTGTTGCGGATGTGCCGCCTGCGGGTGTGCAGGGCACGGGGCGACCAGGGATTACTGAATGATCAGCCCCCTCCGTTAGATTAGTCCAGTGACTACCTCTCAGCAGACTGTACGCAAAGCCGTCATCCCCGCAGCCGGGCTCGGCACCAGGTTCCTCCCGGCCACCAAGGCGATGCCCAAGGAAATGCTTCCCGTGGTGGACAAGCCTGCCATTCAGTACGTGGTTGAGGAGGCTGTCAACGTCGGTCTCAACGACATTCTGATGATCACGGGGCGGAATAAGCGCGCGCTGGAGGACCACTTCGACAGGGTTCCTTCGCTGGAGGACACGCTGGAAGCCAAGGGCGATATGGCCAAGCTCGAGTCCATTCAGGCAGCCAGCAACCTCGGTGACATCCACTACGTCCGCCAGGGTGACCCCAACGGCCTGGGTCACGCGGTGCTTCGTGCAAAGCAGCACGTGGGCAACGAACCGTTCGCCGTCCTCCTCGGTGACGACCTGATCGATGCCCGGGATGAGCTCCTCAGCACCATGATCGAAGTGCAGGCCAAGACCGGCGGATCCGTGGTGGCCCTCATCGAGGTGGAGCCCTCGCAGATCAGCGCCTACGGGTGTGCCGACGTCCAAGCCATCGATGGCGAAAGCTACGTCAGGATCAACAAGCTCGTCGAAAAGCCCGACGTGGACGAGGCCCCCTCAAACCTGGCCGTCATTGGCCGCTACGTCCTCCACCCCGAAGTTTTCGAGGTACTGGAACGCACGGGCCCGGGCCGCGGCGGGGAAATCCAGCTGACGGACGCGCTGCAGGAACTGGCCGCCGGCGATGGCGAGGGCTACGGGGTTTACGGGGTGGTCTTCCGCGGCCGCCGTTACGATACCGGTGACAAACTCAGCTACCTCAAAGCCTGCGTCCAGCTTGCCATCGACAGCGATGACCTCGGCCCCGGTCTGCGGGAGTGGCTGCCGGGCTTCGCTGCCGGCCTCGCTAAATAGCTGCCGTGCGTCCCGGACCAATCTGGCCCACCACCCTGGAGTGCGGTGACCTGGTCCTGCGCCCCATCAGGTACCGGGACAAGAGGGAGTGGACCGAGGTCCGGTCACGCAACCGGGAGTGGCTGGAGCCTTGGGAAGCCTCCAACCCGGCGCCCGGTGGCCTCCTCCCGGACTACCGGCAGATGGTGCGGTCCCTGAAGATACAGGCAGCCCAAGGCACCGCCTTGCCCTTCCTGATCACGGAACGGACGCCAAGGTCCGCGGCACCCGTCATCGTTGGCCAGCTGACAGTGTCCTCCATCGTGTGGGGCTCGGCCATGATGGCGACCCTGGGGTATTGGGTTGACCAGGCGCGGGCCGGGCACGGCATCGCGCCCACTTCTGTTGCACTGGCCACCGACCATTGCTTCCAAGTCCTCGGGCTGCACCGGATGGAGATCAATATCCGGCCCGAGAATGGCCCCAGCCTGCGGGTGGTAGAAAAGCTCGGTTTCCGCGATGAGGGCTACCGGCCCCGTTTCCTGCACATCAACGGGGAATGGGCTGACCACCGGACGTTCGCGTTGACGGCGGAAGAAGTACCCGAAGGACTGCTCAACCGATGGCTGGCATCCCGGTCCTGACCTGCAAAGGCTCTTCCCGGGGTCATAAATCCATTGATTTGCCACGTTGCCCGCGACACACCGAGGCTAATGCGGGAGCGGCTGACGGAATACTCATACGGTTTTGATTGTGGACTTCCCTCTAAGCAGCTCAGTGATCCTTGTGGTTGCCGTTGTGCTCTGGATCGTATGGGTTGCGCCCTACGTCCTGCAGAACCGTCGGCACCAGGCCCAGGCCGCTGCTGATTATTTCGCGGATGTTCCAGCTATTGAATCATCGGACCCGAGAGCCGGGATGGTCATGAACATCGCCGCCCCGCAGGAGAAAGCCATGGATATCAGGAAGAGCCCCGAAACCGTAGCCGCGCCTGCCGGCAGTGCAACCACGGGCGCGTTCCGGATCCGATACGGCCGGACCGTCATTGCCCTCGTCGGCGTGGCGGGACTGCTGACCGCCTTTGTTTCCGCTGTTCTGCTGCTGTTTGGGCTGGGAACTGCCCTGCTGCCGGTAGCGGGCTTGGCCACCACTGCAATCGCCGTGGTGCTGTTGCGTTTCCTGGCTGTGCGGGACCGCAAAGCCAAGGTGCAGGCTGCCTTCCGCTCCGCGATGAGCGCCCCCGTCCGCCGCCAGGAACCAGTGTCGGAGGTCCGGGACACGCCCCGCCCGGCCGCGCAGCCGGAAAGCCGGCTCTTTGACGCCGAGGCTCACACGACTGCACCGAAACCGCTCACCGCGATGGAGCTCAGGGAAGCCGCGTTGGCCGTCGCTGTTGCCGCGGGAGACGCCAGCGCCAGCGAAGCGATGAAGTCGGCGCCCGTCGAAACCACCTGGGAACCTGTAGATGTGCCCAAGCCTGTGTACGTTGAGGCTGCCAAGGCTGAACGTCCGGCGCCTGAGCCGCTTGATCTGCCGGAAGCGCCCAAAGCTGTGGGTAAGCCGTCCCTGAAGCAGGGCACCCCCGCAGTCCCGCCCGTGCCGTCCGCCAAGCCGCTCACGAAGGCGCAGAGCGCGTTGAGTAACCTCGACGACGTCCTGCAGCGTCGCCGCGCCTGACACCGGAGTTGGTAATGCGCAGAGAAAATTTGTAGCCTAAGTTCACCGGCGCCGCCGTTCCTAACCGGGAAGCGGACCGTTCCGGGGCTATAGCTCAGTTGGTAGAGCGCTTCGTTCGCATCGAAGAGGTCAGGAGTTCGAATCTCCTTAGCTCCACAAATCTCAAGGTTTTGAGCCGCCGATCGGCGTGCCCTAATTTCCACCAGGTCGATCACCGGCTTGGTCTCCTCGCCAGTCTTCTGTTTGTTACCTGGTGCGCCGTTTTGCGCGCAACTCCTCGGTCAGCAGCGCACGCAGGTAATCTGGCATCGAAACGACTTCTAACTGGGGGAAGCATGACAGAGAACATCCCGCCGATACCGCCGGCGCCACAACCACAGAGCTACCCGTCCCACGCGCAGTCCGGGCCCATCCCGGGCAATGAGCCGCCGTACGGACCGCCTCAGCCGTATGCACCGGCGCATCACGCGCCATACGGCCAGCAGCCGCAGTACGCACCCTATCCGCATCAGCAATACGGACAGCCCGGTTACTGGCCGCAGGCTGGCCCTCTGAAGGCAAAATCCTCTGGCTTCCGGATCGCATCCGGCATCATCGGAATCGTCCTCGGCACCTTTCTCCTCATCCCCGCCATCGCCGGGTTCA
This sequence comes from Arthrobacter sp. BF1, assembly GCF_056680215.1. NCBI lineage: Bacteria > Bacillati > Actinomycetota > Actinomycetes > Micrococcales > Micrococcaceae > Arthrobacter > Arthrobacter sp. BF1. The sequence goes on along the minus strand of NZ_CM155271.1, from coordinate 2,930,151 downwards.
GCAACGGCACTGTGGTCTTTATGGCGTTCCTCGTCCTGGTCGCAGCCCTCGGCAATATCACAGCAGGGATCGTGCTCCTGGCGAACCAGCGCGGACGCTCCCGGGGGCCGGTAATCACCTCCCTGGCTCTCGCCGGGTTTGCGGTACTGCTGGGTTTCATCGGCTTGATCGTCACGTTCTTCGGTGGAGCACTCCTCGTGTCCACGCTGCTTTTCGGTGCACCGATCCTCATCATCCTGGGCATCGGACTCTCGCGGGAAAAGCCGGGCGTCTAGCGGCGTCCGTGGTCGGCGCTGCATCCGGTTTCCGTGACAGAATGTGAACCGGCGTTGTTCGGAGTTCGCATCGAAGAAGCCAGGACCTGAATCCCTTCAGCTCCACAGAAACTACTGAGCGGCCACCATTCTGGGTGGCTGCGGCCGGGCTTTCCCCGGGCCCATCAGCCACAGCACCTGGATTGGACACCATCAATGAGCTTGATCCGGCTGAACGACGTCAACGTCAGTTTTGAAAAGACCCAGGTTCTCCGCGAAGCCTTCTTCAAGCTTGAGGCTGGAGACCGTGTGGGCCTGATCGGCAAGAACGGATCCGGCAAGTCCACCATCCTCAAACTGGTCCAGGGCCAGGTTGCCCCGGACAGCGGAACAGTCGCCGTCGAGTTGGGGACCAAAACGGCCTACTTCTCCCAGTTCTCCGAGCTGAACGGCGAGTCCACCATCTTGGAAGTCCTGGACGGCCTATTCGCCCACGTGAAGGAGATCGAGGCCGAACTCGCCGGAATCGATGCTGCCATCGCCACCGATTCCTCCGATAACGCGCGGCTGGACGAGCTGACCCACCGCCAGTCCGAGCTGTTTGAGGCCATGGACCGGCTGGACGGCTGGGACTACGAGCGCAGCATCGACAAAGTCCTCACAACCCTGGGCTTCAGTGAACACCACCGCACCTGCGCCATCGACGAGCTCTCCGGCGGCTGGCGGAACCGGGCAGCACTGGCGAAAATCCTGCTCGAGGCCCCGGACGTCCTGTTGCTGGATGAACCCACCAACTACCTGGACGTTGCCGGCGTCGAATGGCTCGAGGGCTGGTTCAGAACGTTCAAGGGCGCCGCGATCATCGTCTCGCACGACCGGAAGTTCCTGGACTCCGTTGTCACCCGGATCATCGAGGTGGAGAACTACCACCTCCACGAGTACCCGGGGAACTTCGCCGAGTACGTGGTGGCCAAACAGTTCCGGCTCAAAAGCCTGGAAAGCCAGTTTGTCCACGAGTCGGAGCTGCTCGCCTTCGAAGCCGAAGGCATCTCCGACCGCAGGGAGGCCGCCAAGGCCGCGGGCAAGGGCCTGGCGAACCAGCTGGCCAGGATCAAGAAGTCCAGGGCGCCCCGGCCGGTGGACCAGATCATCACGGAGATCTATGGCGGCCTCTACGTCAAGGACGTCCTGTGCCGCGTGGAATCGCTGGGCAAGGCCTACGGCGGAAGGACTCTTTTCAGCGGCTTGAGTTTCGAAATCGGTCGAGGCCATCGGATCGCCGTCCTCGGAGCCAATGGCAGCGGCAAGACCACGCTGCTGCGGGCGCTCACCGGTGAGGAGCCGGCTGATGCCGGCACCGTTTCCTGGGCCAAGGGCGCGGGCATGGTTTCGTACAACCAGGTGCTTGAAGAACTGGACGACGACGACACGGTCACCCATGCGGTGAATGCGATGCCGGACAGCCTCGCCCTGACCGCGACGAAGAAATCGGTCAACAGGTTCCTCGCGATGTTCCAGTTTTCCGAAGCCGACCTGAAACAGAGAATCGGGAACCTTTCCGGCGGCCAGCGGGCCCGGGTGGCGATGGCCCAGTGCCTGCTCTCCGGCGCCTCCGTGATGCTCCTTGACGAGCCCACCAACCACCTTGACCTGTCCAGCACGCAGGTTATGGAGCGCGCCCTGCTGCACTTTCCTGGGGCGGTTGTGGTGGTCAGCCACGACCGTTTCTTCACGGACAAGATCGCCAACCGCAGGCTGGTCTTCAGCACGGCCGACTCAGGCCACGGGGCAGTAAACCTGCAGGCCAGCTAAAGCCCTGGAGTGGCGGACGAACGCTAGAGCCAGCCCTTCCGCTTGAAGATGGTGTACATCAAGGTTGCGGTGGCTGCCATGAGCACGATGGCCATGGGGTAGCCCGCGGCCCAGTGCAGCTCGGGCATATGGTCGAAGTTCATCCCGTATACCCCCGCCACGAACGATGGTGCGAAGAAGATCGCCGCCCATGAGGAGATCTTCTTGACCTGTTCGTTCTGTTCGGCGCTGGCCTCGTTCTGCCGGTTGGCGGTCAGGGTTCCGTCCAGGGTGAGGGCGTTCTGCAGCAGGTCACGGAACGAATCCGCGCGGGAGATCACGCGTTCCACGTGGTCCTCCACGTCGCGAAGGCTGTGCTGCAGTTCGGTGTTGACGCCGTACTTTTCGAAGCCCCGCCTGAGCTGCTGCATCATCTCCGGCAGGGGATGGATGGCACGCTGGAACTGGATGACTTCGCGGGCGAGCTCGTAGATCCGGCGGGACACGCTGTTGTCCCCGCTGAACAGCTGGTCCTCGATCTCGTCGATATCGTTCTCCAGGCCGGCCACCACAGGTGCGTAGTCATCCACCACCATGTCCAGCAACGCGTATAGCACAGCTTCCGGGCCGTGCCGGAGCAGGTCGGGACGGTCCTCCATGCGCCGCCGCACCCTGCCCACACCGGCCATTTCGGCATGGCGGATGGTCACCACGAAGTTCCGGCCGGTGAAGACGTGCAGCTCGCCGAACTCCACGGTCTCGGTGGAGTCCAGGTAGCGCGCGGGCCGGAGCACCGTGAACAGATTGTCCTCATAGCGTTCCAACTTGGGCCGCTGGTGCGCCGAAATGGCATCCTCCACCGCCAAAGCGTGCAGCCCGAACTCGCTGGCCACGGCAGCCATTTCCGCCGCGGTGGGCCGGTACAGCCCGATCCAGGCCATGCCGCCATGATGGGTGAGCGTTTCGAAAGTCTGCTCCAGGCTTTCGGGCTCTGCACTGCGGAGGCCGTCAACGTAGACAGCGTTATCGATGATGGTCATGTCAGGACATCGCCCCAATGATGGCGCCGGCCACCGTCATGGCGAGCAGGTCGTGCCCGGAGTCGATGAGTGTGACTGCCGTCGGACGGCCTGCGAACCCGTTGTGGATGAGATGGCCTCCCGCCCGGAACACCAATGCCAGCACCAGGGCGAACCAGCCGCCCGCCGCGGCGTTGTCCAGGCCCAGTTTGCTGATCAGGACAGCGAGCAGAACGGCGGTCAGGGCGGCGGCCACCATCATGGGAACCCAGATGCCGGCGCCGCCGCTGATGTTCTTGAGGTCCTCCTCCGTCTTGCCAATCGCGGCCATCCAGCGCCTGCCCAGGACAGCGGGCATGTACCAGACAAAGCCGATGACCATGCTGGAGATGAACGCCAGCAGTACGGCGAGCCAGTTGAGCTGGGAGATGTGTGAGAGCCAATCCATGCTGGAAATCCTAGTCTTTGCCTGGTGCGGCCTGTGCGAGGCGGCTGATCAGGGGTTCGGTGCGGTAGGGGATGTGGGTGTGGAGCGCCAGGACTGTTTCGGTTCGGATGACACCCTTGATGCGGAGGATCTGGCGGAGGGCGGACTGCAGATTGTGCGTATCGGTGGCCACGACGCGGCACCACACATCGCCCCGGCCGGAAATCTCGTGGACCTCCAAAACCTGGGGCAGCAGCCGGAGGGCGCCCACCACGCCGTCCAGTTCCCGGTGTGTCACTTCGATCGTGACGAAAGCGACGACGTCGTACCCCACCGCCTCGAGGTCAATCTCGCGCCCGCCGTCGTGCAACACACCAGCACGGAGCAGGCGCCGTACCCGCGACTGAGCCGTGTTGCGTGCGATCCCCAGCAGCTCGCTGAGTTCCCCGATCTGGACACGGGGATCGCGGATGAGCTCCAGCAGTATCTTCAGGTCGGTGGGGTCAAGAGTATTCAAACTGTCACTTTCGGTTATCCCTGGCACTGTAAATTGCGTGTTTTGCTCAATTGAACCACAAACCGCGGCTGCATCCGGCAGGAATGCTCCATTATTTGGTTATCCATGTAAACCCCGGGGGCCGTCCCACAAGGACCTCAAACCCCGGCAGATGCTAAGGCCCCGCCAATGACCGTCTTCAGTGAACTCCGCATGCGCCCGGCCACCGCCGCGAGCCGCGGCTGGAATGCTTCTACCACCGCCCGGCTGGTGATGGCCGGCGCCGTCATCTCCCTGCTGCTCGTGGGCGCTAACCTGGCCACCCCCCTCTACCCCCTGTTGCAGGCAAACCTGGGCCTCTCACCGCTCGGCGTAACCACGGCCTTCGCCAGCTACGTCCTGGCGCTGGTGGCCACGCTGATGCTGGCCGGCCACTGGTCTGACCATATCGGCCGGCGTGCTGCGCTCATTCTCGCCGTCCTGGCAGGGCTGGCCGGAGGGTGGGTGTTTTCGCAGGCAGGGACCCTCGTGGCACTCTCGGCCGGCCGGGCCCTTCAGGGTGTAGCTGTGGCGCTGGCCACCGGTGCCAGCGCCGCCGCACTGCGGGAACTGCTGCCCTCCCGCCCGGACTGGGCCTCCCGCTTCACCCTGCTGGCAACGTCCGGCGGCGTGGCTGCTGGCCCCGTCATCGGCGGGCTGCTGTCCATGCTGCCTGGACCCACCACGGCCCCGTACTACGTCCATTCCGTGGTGCTCGCCGGAATGCTCGTACCCTTGTTCCTGCTGAACGCCCGGCCTGCCATCAAGCCACCGGCAGGACCCCGGCCCATCCTCGTCCTGGCCCCACGCCGCCCGGCGGTGTCCACCGAGGCGAGGGGCGCCTTCTGGCTTGCGGCCGGCGTCGGATTCCTCAGCTTTTCCGTATTTGGTTTTTGCCTCTCACTGGCGCCCGGCTACTTCGCCCACATCGTAGGCACCGATTCCCGCCCACTGATCGGTGCATTGGCCGGGATCACGCTAGGAGCCTCGGCGCTGAGCCAGCTGCTGGCAGTGCGCGGGCGCTTTGTGGTTCCGGCCGGTCTGGCGGTCCTGGGTATCTCGGTGCTGCTGCTGGCGTCAGCCGCGGCCTGGCACTCTTTATTGCTGTTGGTGGCTGCCAGCGTGTGTGCCGGACTCGGTCAGGGCGTCGCCTTCCGGACCCTCTTCAACGATGTGGCCGCCAAGGTGGAGGTTTCGCACCACGCCCAGGTGGTGAGCACCGTCTACGTCATCACGTACCTGGGCAGTGCCGTGCCGGTTATCGGGCTGGGATGGGCAACCGCAGCGTTCGGTCTTCAGGCCGCCGTGGCTGCGTTTGTTGCGGTGTGCAGTGCCGCCGCACTGGCACTGGCCGCCGTGACTTTCCGGACGGCCATTCAGCAGCGGCCCTAGCCGCCGACACGCTATGCCGGCAGCGGACCGTGGTTGCCTTGGATGTGCTCGAAGACCAGGGTGGTTTCGGTGTGGCCCACCACGGGGTCGGTGGCCAGGTTGTCCAGGACCCAGTCCCGCAGATCCTCGGTGCTTCCGACGGCGATGTGCAGCAGATAATCCACGGAACCTGAGGTGTGGAAAGTTGAAAGGACTGCGGGCAGGTGGGGCACCCGGGCCGTAAAGCGGTCGATCTGGTCCCGGTCGTGGGCCCTGAGCCGGACGGCCACCAGCGCCTGGACGGACCGGCCGATCGCCGAAAGGCTGAGCTTGGCCTCAAAGCCCTGGACGATGCCCCGCTCGGACAGTGCACGGGTCCGCATGAGCGCCGTGGACGGGGCGATGCCCACCAGCTCGGCCAGCTGCTTGTTGGAGATCCTCGCATCGTCCACCAGTGCGGCGAGAAGCCGCTCATCGATCGCGTCCAGCGGTTCGAAGTAACTGCCCGGCCTGGTATTTTTTGGAATGCTGCTCATGGGAACTCCTCAACTGTCCTTGAGTTCATCCTAGACGCGTGTTTCCGCCCGATCACCTCCGGTCAGGGCCTATCTCCGAATAATCGCCAGAGATACGCGCCGTTTGATGCCAGATAGTTCTGCAGCGTGCCGGCCCGTGCCGCTCCCTCAGTTCAGGCCACGTGCTGCTGCGCTTCGCGGGGGATGGACGACGACGACTGTCACCGCGGTGATGAACGCCATCACCATGATGGCGAGGGCAAGCGCCGTCCAGCCGAGGGACTGGAAGAGCAGCCCGCCCGACCAGCCGATCAGGCTCGAGCCCAGGTAGTAGGCCAGATTGTATAGCGACGCTGCCTGGGCGCGGCCGGTGGTGGCAATGCTTCCGGTCCAGCCGGAGCCAATGCTGTGGGCCGCGAAGAAGCCGCCGGTAAAGATCACCAGGCCGGCGAGGATGAGGGCGAGCACCTGCGTGAGCGTCAGCGCGAGGCCGGCGGCCATCAGGACAAGGCCTGCCAGCAGGACGGTCCTGCGGCCGAAGCGGGCCGTCAGTGCCCCGGCCCACCGGGAGGTCACGGTCCCTGACAGGTAGGCGAGGAAGATGAAGCTGATCAAGGTGGCAGGCAGTGCAAAAGGCTCCGCGGACAGGCGGAAACCCAAATAGTTGTAGACCGCCACAAAGCCTCCCATCATCAGGAACGCCTGGACGTAGAGTGCGGCCAGACGGGGGTTCCGCAGATGGCCGCCGAGGGTTGAGAAGGCGCCACGGAGCCCGGCGGCCCTGGTGGCGGCGAACCCTTTGGCCCGGGGTATCAGGATGAGGAAGAGCACGGCAGCCACGGTTGCCAGCAGGGACACCGCCAAGGCCGCTGTCCGCCAGCCCCACACCTCACCCACCGGGCCGGCCACGAGCCGGCCGGCGAGCCCGCCCAAGGTGGTGCCGGCAACATAACTTCCGGCTGCCATCGCGGCATGCGCCCGGTTCACTTCCTCGTTCAGGTAGGCGATGGCGATGGCGGGAATTCCCCCTAGTGCCATGCCCTCGAGGAGTCGGAGGGCAAGGAGCATGCTGAAGTTGGGGGCGAGCGGCACCAGAAGTCCAAAAACAGTGGCTGCCGAAATGCCCCAGGTCATGGCCTTGACCCGGCCTATCCTGTCCGCCAGAAAGGACCAGGGAATGACCGTGACGGCCAGGCCCACCGTGGCCAGTGAGATGGTCAGCGCTGCCTCGGCGGCGGTGATCTGCAGGTCCGTGGCCATGATCGGCAGCACGGCCTGGGTGGAATAAAGCTGGGCAAACGTCGCCACGCCGGCGAAGGCCAGCCCCAAGAGGATCTTGCCGTACGCGGCCGAGCCTTTGGGGTGGCCCGCCCAGGCGTTCCCCTGGGGCGCGGACGTTCCTGATGCGGTGGCGGTCTGTGGCATAGGTCAAGGGTAGGCTTTTGCAATTCATGCTTCCAATGCATGCTTTAGCTAGAATCAATAGCAGATATGGAACGTTTGCACGCCGACAGGGAAGGGCGGCTCCCATGCCCACCGATCATCAGCAACTGGCAAAACTCCTGCCTCTGCTCCCCATCCTTGCGGAGCTGGGCCGCACGCAGCACGTCACGGAAACAGCCGAGTTGCTCGGAGTACCCCAGTCAACGGTGAGCAGGGCACTGTCCCGGGCCAGCGCCGTCGTCGGAACTGAACTGCTCATCCGCGACGGACGCGGAGTGCGCCTCACGGCCGCCGCCAGGACCCTGCTTCCCTACATCGACTCAGCACTGACCGAATTCCAGGCCGGGCTGGATCTGGTCCGGCACGAATCGGACGTGGTCCGGGGAAAGGTCTCACTGTCCTTTCAGCACACCTTCGGTGAGGCCACGCTGCCCCTGCTCATCAGCGCCTTCCGCAGCCGGCACCCGGAAGCGGGATTCATCCTGCGACAGGGCGCTCGGGACGCCTGCCTCGCGGAACTCGCTGCCGGACAGGCGGATCTTGCGTTGACGGCCCCAGTGCCCGCTGCAAGCAGCACCGTCGCATCGGCTGCCCTTTACCGGGAGCCGCTGCGCCTCGTGGTGCACCATGGCCATCCCCTGGCAGGCCGCAGCAGCGCCGGGTTGCAGGACATCCGCCGGGACCCCTTCGTAGCGCTGGAGCCGGGGTATGGCATGCGGTCGCTGACAGATGCGCTGTTCCGGGAAGCAGGTTTCCGTCCCCGGATCGCCTTCGAAAGCCAGGACACGCACACCGCCCGCGGCCTGGTGTCCGCGGGCCTTGGCGTCAGCATCCTGCCGCCCGGTGGCAACGGGCCGGGGCGTCACGTCAGCCCCGAGACGGGCAACCTGGGCTGGGTTGAACTCACGCTGGAGTCCGGGCTCGCCTACCGGGAGATCGGGCTCGGCTGGCGCAGGCGCAAGCCCGGACCGGACGCGGAACCGGATTCCGTCCGGTATTTCCGCGAACTGGTCCTGCAGGAGGGACCGGAGCTGCTGGCGGGACTGGTGGCGGCGCGCTCGCAGGGCAGCTGAGGGCGGCCGCTTGAGACACGACGGCGGCCTTTCAGTAGGCTGATGAGGTGACTGATACCGAGCACCCCCAGGCCGCACCGTCCGGAAACCAGCCCGAAACCGGCTGTGGGTCCGGAGCTGCTCCGCTTGCCCTGGCAGGCGTCATCATTGGCCTGGACATCGGCGGGACAAAGACCCGCGGTGTCCGTTTCGAGGACGGCGTGGCGGTGGCGGACCAGTCCGCCGGCAGCGCCAACGTCCAGAACGTCAGCCGTGAACAGGCTGCCCTTCACCTCGCGGACCTCTTTGCCCGGATCGGTGGCGGGCCGGTGACCCAGGTGTATGCGGGGGCCGGCGGAATCGATACCGACGACGACGCTGCCGCCCTCGCCGCGCTCATCGCACCGCATGCCCCGGGAGCCGCAGTCACGGTGGTCCACGATTCGAGGCTTCTGCTGGCTGCCGGCGGTGCGAGCACCGGCGTGGCCGTGATTGCCGGGACAGGTTCCGCGGCCTGGGGCCGGAACGCAGCAGGAGAGGAAGCCCGGGCCGGGGGCTGGGGCTACCTGCTCGGTGATGAAGGCAGCGGCTACTGGCTGGGCCGCGAGGCCGTCCGGCACAGCCTGCGCCGCATGAACCAAGGGCTCCCTACCGACCGGCTCACCGCGGCACTCCTTGACGCCTGCGGAGTGGACCACCCCAACAGGCTGATTGCGCTCTTCCACTCCCCGGACACCGGCCGCCGGTTCTGGGCCCAGCAGGCGCGCCTGGTCGTGGACGCGGCCGCTGCCGGCCATGAGGCCAGCCAGGAATTGCTGGACCAGGCCGGCAAGGACCTCGCTGCGCTCGCAGCGCAGGCACTCCGGAAGCTCGGAATCGAAGGCCCGGTCATCCTGGGCAGCGGGCTGGGCATGAACGTGGTTGCGCTCCAGGACGCCTTCCGGAAGTATCTCGCAGCTGCAGGCATTACCGAGGTGCGCGTGCTGGACCAGGATCCCGTGTTCGGGGTCTTGCAGTTGGTGAAGGAACCGTCAGGAACCGAGTGACCGCCGCCGCGGGGCGAGCCTGACGGCCGGCATCGGGGGAGCCGGGATGCGGCCGGCTTCCGCGCCGGCATCGGGGCCGTGCCCCTCGACCAACCCGTAGCGTGCCGTGCGGGCGGCATCGTCGGACAGTGTTGCCTGAGCCTCCCATTCGTCGCGCGCCTGCTCCACTTCGTCGTGGGTGCGGCCCACGAAGTTCCACCACATCAGCAGTTCCTCCTCGAAGGGCTCGCCGCCGATGAGCAGGAACCGTGTGCCGGGCAGCGCCTCGACGTCAAGCGCCGGGCGGCCCGCGCCCAGGTAGCCCAGCGGACCCGGCGGGACCTCCTGCCCATCGAGCGTCAGCCCGCCGTCGAGCACCAGGACAGCATGCTCGAAATCGGCGTTGAGCGGCAGGACTGCCCTGCCTTCGCAGGAGATGTCGGCCCCGACGATGGGGGAGTACATGGTGGCGGGTGATACCGCCCCGGCGAATTCGCCCACCATGACGGTCGCGGTGAAACCCGGCCCGGTTGCCGAGGGCAGATCTTGGTGCTGCTCGAACGCCGGCTCCCGGTGGCGGTCGCCGTCAGGAAGGGCAACCCAGAGCTGAAGTCCGCGCTGCAGCGGCAGCAGTCCGCCGGCGTCGGGACCCGGCAGGACCGCAAACTCGGAGTGGGATACGCCACGCCCCGCCGTCATGATGTTCAGTTCCCCGGGCCGGACCACCACATCGCTGCCCACGCTGTCCCGGTGCCGGATGTTCCCGGCGAGCGGCCACGTGACGGTCTGCAATCCCGTGTGCGGGTGGGGGAGCACTGACATAGCGGTGCGGTCCGGACCGAAACTGTCCAGGAAGCACCAGGCACCGATGGTGGGCAGGCCGCGCTGGGGGAGGGTGCGCTGCACGTTCATGGCGCGGACGCCGCCCAACGGGACCTCGCGCTCGGGCCAGAGCTTGAGGCAAGGACCGGACGTCCCGGCTGAGGCGGCGGGCGGACAGAGTTCCTCTACGGGTGCCACTTCCAAGTTCGTCACAGTCCCACTGTAGATCCGGACGGGGTCCGTGCCCATCCACCGGGACCCATCCAATCGGGGGAGGCCTGCGAATGAATGATTACAGTAGGGATTCGCTTGCCCGGAATTGCCCGCGGATCTGGTTACGCTGGGAACTGATTGCGCTACGGTAATTATCAGTGACCTTACGGCCCACCGCTCCACCGTCCGATGCCGTCCAACAGAACGGGTAAAGTCCGGGAATGGACCCAGCCATGATCGAGTTCCAGAGCGTCACCAAGCAGTATCAGGGCGGGAATCCGGCCGTGGACAGCCTCACCATGTCCATCGACAAGGGATCCATCACCGTTTTCGTGGGCCCCTCGGGCTGCGGCAAAACCACGTCCCTGCGGATGATCAACCGCATGGTGGAACCGACGTCGGGCGTCATCACCGTGGACGGGCGCGACGTGACCACGGTTGCGGCCGCCGAACTGCGCAGGTCCATGGGCTACGTCATGCAGTCGTCCGGCCTCATGCCGCACCGCTCCGTGCTGGACAACATCGCCACCGTGCCCCGGCTCAACGGTGTCTCCAAGGCTGAAGCCCGGAAGCGTGCCACGGAACTGCTCGACGTCGTCGGGCTGGCTTCATCGCTCGGCAAGCGGTACCCGTCCCAGCTGTCCGGCGGCCAGCAGCAGCGCGTCGGCGTGGCCCGGGCGCTCGCGGCCGATCCGCCCATCCTGCTGATGGACGAGCCGTTCAGCGCCGTGGACCCGGTAGTTCGGGACGAACTGCAGCAGGAGCTCCTGAGGCTGCAGCAGGACCTCGCCAAGACCATCGTTTTTGTCACCCACGATATTGACGAGGCCACCATTCTCGGTGACAAGGTTGCCGTGTTCGCCGTAGGCGGGAAGCTTGCCCAGTACTCCACGCCCGAGGAAATCCTGCGGGCCCCCGCGAACGACTTTGTGGCCTCCTTCGTGGGGCGGGACCGCGGCTTCCGTCACCTCGGGTTCACCACTTCCGACGCCGTGGCCATCCATCGGGTGCCCACCCTGGTAGTCCGCGACGGGCAGTTCGACGGCGATCCCGCGGCCGTGACCGACTGGCAGCTTGTGGTGGATGAGGACATGCGGCCCTTGGGCTGGGCACGGCCCGGGACCGATAGTGACCTGATCCCGGGAGGTTCCCTGTTCCACCCCGGTGAATCCCTGCGGCGGGCCCTGGACTCAGCGCTTTCCTCACCTTCCGGCCAAGGCGTGGCCGTGGACCGAGAGGGCCGGGTCCTGGGGGCCATCAGGGCTCAGGAAGTCCTGGCCGTCATCGAAGCGGCCCGGCAGGTACGGCAGGCTGCCCTCTGATGGAGTGGTTCCTGGCGAACACCGGAATGGTCCTGGAGCGGGCGGGGCAGCACCTCGTCCTTGCGCTGATCCCGATGGTCCTGGGGCTGGTCATTTCCATCCCGCTGGCCCAGCTGGCCCGGATCCACCCCGCGGTGCGGTCCGTCGTGGTGACGGCCAGTTCATTGCTCTACACCATCCCGTCACTGGCACTGTTCATCATCCTGCCCTCCATCCTTGGAACGCGGATCCTCGACCCCATCAACGTCATCGTCGCGCTGACCATCTACGCTGTGGCGCTGCTGGTCCGAGCCGCGCTTGACGCCTTTGACTCCGTCGAAGAAGACCTACGGCAGGCCGCCACCGCCATGGGCTACAAACCCTGGCTCCGCTTCGTCCAGATCGACCTGCCGCTGTCCCTGCCGGTGATGTTTGCCGGGCTGCGCGTGGTCTCCGTCAGCAACATTTCGCTGGTGAGCGTCGCGGCCCTCCTGGGAGTGGGCAACCTCGGAATGCTGTTCACCGACGGACTGCAACGGAACTTCGTCACGGAGGTGGTGGTGGGGATCGTGGCCATTTTGGTGCTCGCGCTGCTGATGGATGCGGTGCTGGTCCTGCTGGAGCGGCTGCTCACCCCCTGGACCCGCGCCACCAAAGCATCGGGCCCGTCAGTCCCCGCCAGCGCACAGTACGTGGCCGACGCCAACGTCCATGCGGGAGCCGGACCATGAGCAATATCTTCACTGACACGTTTGCCTGGCTCGCTGCCCCGGCCCACTGGACCGGCAGTTCCGGCATCCCCGTCCGGCTGGTGGAGCACCTCCAGTACAGCGCGCTGGTGCTGGTGATTGCCGCCGCCATCGCGGTCCCCACAGGGCTATACATCGGGCACACCGGCCGCGGTCGCGTGGTGGCCGTTGCGGTGGCCGGTGCGTTGCGCGCGTTGCCCACCTTGGGACTGCTTGTCCTCTTCGCACTCCTTGCCGGCAGCAGCCTGATGCCACCGGTCTGGGCCCTGGTGATCCTTACGGTGCCGCCGCTTCTCGCCGGGACCTACGCGGGGATCGCCAGCGTGGACAGGGCCGTGGTGGATGCGGCCCGGGCCATGGGGATGACCGAGCTGCAGATCCTGTTCCGCGTTGAGGTGCCCAACGGACTGCAGGTGATGTTCGGTGGCATCCGCACCGCCGTGCTGCAGGTCATCGCCACGGTCTCCGTGGTGGCGTACCTGCCGCTGGGCGGACTGGGCCGCTACCTCTTTGACGGGCTGGTCCTGCAGGACTTCCCCCGGATGCTTGCCGGCTCGCTGCTCATCGCCGGGCTGGCGATTGTTATTGACCTCATCCTGGCCGCGGTGCAAAGAAGCATTCTTTCGCCGGGCCTCAAAACCGATCGACGCGGTGGCCGGACGGCCACCGCTGATCTCCCAGCTGACGCGCCTGCGCCAGCTGCTGTTCAAGGAGGCACCCATGAAAGATAACGTCCGGACAACCGTCACCCGCCGGGGACTGGCTGGCCTGGCCGCCGGCGTCGGCCTTGCCGTAGCGCTGACGGCCTGCGGCGGCAGCGACCCGCTGGCCACCCCCAGCACCAGCGCTGCAAGCGGCGGCGCGGGGGGCTCCCTGGTGGTCGGCTCCGCTGACTTCCCCGAGAGCCAGATCATCGCGGAGATCTACGCAGGCGCGCTCAGCGCTGCCGGCGTGACGGCCACCACCAAGCCAAACATCGGCTCCCGTGAAATCTACGTCAAGGCCGTCCAGGACGGATCGGTGGACCTTGTTCCGGACTACACCGGCAACTTGCTCTCCTACTTCGACGCCGCGGCCCCGGAAGTTTCAGCTGACGATGTCTTTAAGGCCCTTCCCGGCAAACTCCCTGACGGACTTGCGGTCCTGGACGCGTCCAAGGCTGAAGACAAGGACGCCATGGTCGTCACCAAGGCCACTGCCGAGAAGTACCAGCTGAAGTCCATTGAGGACCTGGCCAAGGTGTGCAAGGACCTGACCATCGGGGCGCCTGCCACCTTCGAGACTCGTCCCTACGGGTTCCCCGGGCTCAAGGCAAACTACGGCTGCGAACTGAAGGCTTTGAAGCCGTTCAGCGACGGCGGCGGCAACCTGACCCTGCAGGCGCTGCTGACCGACGACGTCCAGGTGGCGGACATCTACACCACCACGCCGTCCATCGCGGACAACGACCTGGTAGTCCTGGCGGATCCCAAGAACAACTTCAAGGCCCAGCAGGTCCTGCCGCTCTACAACAAGGCGAAGATGACGGACAAGGCCAAGGATGCGCTCAACAGCGTTTCCAAAATCCTGACCACTGATGACCTGATCAACCTCAACCGCGCCGTCAGCGGCAGCCAAAAACAAAACCCCAAAGACGCAGCAGCCTCCTGGCTGAAGGACAAGGGCATCGTCAAGTAGCCCGCAAAGCGATTTGAGGTAAACCACGACGGCGGCTGCCGGACCCACGCGGACCGGCAGCCGCCGTCGTTCGCTGCCTGCACTCCTGTGTCCGAGGTCTCAACGGAAGTACATCCGTCCTGTGGCATATTTGATGAATGGCAGAATTCAAGCAGTCCACCAAGCTTCGCAACGTCCTTTACGACATCCGTGGACCGATTCTTCAGGCCGCCCAGCAGATGGAGGCGGAGGGTCACCGGATCCTCAAACTGAACATCGGAAACCCGGCCCCGTTTGGATTTGAAGCGCCGGACGCCATCCTGGTGGACATGATCCGCCACCTGCCGCATGCCCAGGGCTACAGCGACTCGCGGGGCATCTTCTCGGCCCGCACCGCCGTCTCGCAGTACTACCAGACCCGCGGAATCCAGAACATCCACGTGGACGACATCTACTTGGGCAACGGTGTCAGCGAACTGATCACCATGTCGCTGATGGCACTGCTCGACGCCGGCGACGAGGTTCTCATCCCGACGCCCGACTACCCGCTGTGGACTGCCTCCGTCGCTCTCGCCGGCGGCAAGCCCGTGCACTACCTCTGCGATGAGGAATCCGGCTGGCAGCCCGACCTTGAGGACATGGAAGCCAAGATCACGCCCCGCACCAAGGGCATCGTGGTGATCAACCCCAACAACCCCACCGGTGCCGTCTACCCGGAAGAGACGCTGAAGAAAATCGTGGCGCTCGCCGAGAAGCACGGCCTGGTGATCTTTGCCGACGAGATCTACGAAAAGATCCTGTACGAAGACGCCGTGCACATCAACCTTGCCGGGCTGACGGGCGACGACGTCCTCTGCCTCACCTTCAGCGGACTCTCCAAGGCCTACCGCGTCTGCGGCTACCGTGCCGGCTGGATGGCCATTTCCGGGCCAAAAAAGGATGCCGCGGACTACCTCGAGGGCATCAGCCTGCTTGCGAACATGCGCCTATGCGCGAATGTTCCGGCCCAGCACGCCATCCAGACGGCGCTCGGGGGCTACCAGAGCATCAACGACCTGATCCTGCCGGGCGGACGCCTGCTTGAGCAGCGCAACAAGGCCTACGACATGCTCAACGCCATTCCCGGGGTCAGCACGCAGCAGGCCAGGGGTGCCATGTATCTCTTCCCGAAACTCGATCCAGAGGTTTACCAGATTCGCGACGACGAGAAGTTCGTCCTGGACCTGCTGCGTGAGCAGAAAATCCTGGTCTCGCACGGCCGGGCCTTCAACTGGGTCCGCCCGGACCATTTCCGGATGGTTACCCTGCCGCTGGTGAAGGACCTCGAGGAGGCCATTAACCGCATGGGGGACTTCCTGAGCCGGTACAAAGGGAACTAGCCTGTGGTGACGCGCTTCTTGGCGCGCGGAGCGATCGGGAAGGGACCGCCGTGGCCGGAATCGTTGAATTTGAGAAGCATCCCGCCGACACGCTGAAGGTGGGAAAGGGCTTTTCCCTTGCCAGCGCTGATCCTGGCGCGACCCCCGGCTACAGCGGCAATAAAGCCGATGGGGAAGCGCTCCTGGCAGATCTGGACGGAAAGCTCTCAGATTTACAGGAAACCCTGTTTGCTGAGTCCCGGTTCGGCGGCAGGAAACGCATCCTCCTGGTGCTGCAGGCCATGGACACGGCAGGCAAAGGCGGGATCGTTAACCATGTCATGGCCACCATGGACCCGCAGGGTGTCCAGTTCAAGGCGTTCAAGGCGCCCACGGACGAGGAGAAGTCCTACGACTTTCTCTGGCGTATTGAGAAGGCCGTCCCCGCGGCGGGCATGGTGGGTATCTTCGACCGCTCGCACTACGAGGATGTTCTCATCCACAAGGTCCACAACTGGGCGACGCCCGACGAAATCAAACGCCGATACCGCGCCATCAACGAATTTGAGCGGCGGCAGACCGACGCGGGCACCAAGATCCTCAAGGTGATGCTCAACATCAGCAAGGATGAGCAGAAGGCGCGGCTCCTGGCCAGGCTGGACGACCCCGCCAAGCACTGGAAGTACAGCAGCGGAGATCTGAAGGAACGGGCCTTCTGGCAGGATTACATGGATGCCTACCAGGCCGCTTTCGATGAGACCAGCAAGGACCATGCTCCCTGGCATGTGGTTCCGGCCAACAAGAAATGGTATGCCCGGATCGCGGTGCAGCAACTGGTGCTGGGTGCGCTGTCTGAGATGAAGCTGGACTGGCCGAAAGCGGAGTTCGACGTCCCGGTTGAACGTGAGCTGGTGGAACGCTCCTAGAGGGGCTGGTCGCGGGCGGCGGCGAGGCGCTTGCGGGCGCCCTCCAGCCACTCCTCGCAACGCTTGGCCAGCGCTTCCCCCCGTTCCCACAGCGCCAGCGATTCCTCAAGACTGGCGCCGCCTGCCTCCAGCTTGCCTACCACCAGGACCAGCTGCTCGCGGGCTTCCTCGTAGCTCAGGGCGTCGATTTCGGGATCATGCTTCGTCTCGGGCATGTGCTTCTCCTTGTTAAAGTTCCCCGGTGGATGTTGCACCGAATTGGCCATCGGCGACCCGCACGGAAAGCGCGGTTCCGGCCGGCGCCTCCGAAGGGTGGCGGACTACTGCATGGCCAGCGGCTTCCGTGGCCCGGGCGGGCCGGCCGTCGGCGAGTTCCACCACGGCGTAGCCCCGGTCGAGGGTTTTTTGAGGTGACAGTGAACGCACCTGGGCCTGCAGATGCACCAGCTGGTCAGCTGCCCGCACCACTGTAGAGCTGACGGCCGCCGATGATCGCCTCAGGAGCCGCTCCACTTCCTCCGCGCGCACGGTGACCATCCCCTCGGGGCTGGCAAGGACAGGCCGGGAGTGAAGTGAGGCCAGCCGGTCCGTCTCGCGTTCCACGAGCCTGCCGATGCACCGGCGCAGGTACTCCCGCGCCTGGCGCACGCTCGCCAGTTCTTCGGCAACGTCAGGC
Source organism: Arthrobacter sp. BF1 (assembly GCF_056680215.1). Classification (NCBI taxonomy): domain Bacteria; kingdom Bacillati; phylum Actinomycetota; class Actinomycetes; order Micrococcales; family Micrococcaceae; genus Arthrobacter; species Arthrobacter sp. BF1. The sequence goes on along the minus strand of NZ_CM155271.1, from coordinate 2,913,018 downwards.
ACGATCCGTTTCGCAGCATCGGTGGGCGTTGACGCGCGGAGGTCAGCGACGTCGTCGAGAAGCGGCCGGTCGGCCTCATGGCCGATGGCGCTGACGATAGGAGTGGCCGCTGCGGCCACTGCGCGGATCAGTTCCTCGCTGTTGAACGGCAGCAGGTCCTCCAGGGCGCCGCCGCCCCGCGCGATGACGATGACGTCCACGTCCTCGCGGCCGTCCAGCTCCCGAAGCGCGCGGATGATCTGGGACACCGCGGTGTTGCCCTGGACGGCGACTTCACGGATTTCGAATTCGACAGCGGGCCAGCGCAATGCCGCGTTCTGCAGGACGTCCTTCTTGGCGTCCGAGTCGCGCCCGGTGATCAGCCCGATCCTGTGGGGGAGCATCGGGAGCGGCTTCTTCCGGGAATCGGCAAAGAGTCCTTCTGCGGCGAGGGCCTGGCGCAGGCGTTCGATGCGGGCCAGGAGGTCGCCCAGGCCAACCGGCCGGATGTCCCGGACCTGCATGTTGAGGCGGCCGGTCTTCAGCCAGAACTCCGGCTTGAGCAGGGCCACCACGCGGGAGCCGCGTTCCAGCGGCATGTTCTGGCGGTCGAGGACCTTCGTCCAGACGGACGCCGGCAGGGAAACTTCAGCGTCCACGTCCCGGAGTGTCAGGTAGGCGTTGCCGCCGCGGCGGTTCATTTCGATGACCTGGCCCTCCACCCAGGCTGCCGGCGCGCGGTCGATATGGACCTTAAGTTTCTGGGACAGCAGCTGCAAAGGCCAAGGATTGTCCGGGGTGGTTTCAGCAGCCGTGGCAGGAAGAGTCGTGGCCGCGGTGCCTGGGAGGGCAGCCTGTTCAGACATGCGCGCTGCTCCGGATAGGTGTAGCTGGAGGCATGGCAGTCCTTTGTTCGGCAAGTGCAGGTACAGCTTATGGATATGGTTGTTGGCGGCTGTCATTCAACCTTATCCATAAGCTGTACCACCCGGGACTGACATCCACCGTCCAGGAACCAGTCCTATGATGGCTTTGCCGCCGCCAACCAGTGAGGACCTGTTTTGCGCACCTTTGTCTCAGCCGTTGCCGCCGTCTTGGGCCTCCTGCTGTCCGCCGTGGCAATTCCGGCGATCTGGGCTGACCGCAACATGGTCCAGGAGGACGGCTTCGTGGCGCTGGCTGCACCGCTCGGCCAAGACGCCGGGTTCCAGCAGCGGCTCGCGGCCGCCACTGTGGGCACCATCGACACCGGCGCCGTACCGGACGCGCTGGCCGGTCTGGTCAGGCCCGTGCTGGAAGCGGCGGCCGACTCCCTGACAAAGCTGCCCGGATATCCTGCGGCCTGGGAGGAAACTCTGCGCAAGAGCCACCGGCTCAGCTTTACGGACCCGGCGTCACTGCCTCCCGAAGCGGACTCGTCGTCGTCCCTTACCCTGGACGTTGCACCCCTGGTGGCGCTGGCGATGGGGGAGATCTCGCGCACAACCGGGCTGCCGCTGGACGCTCCGGAGCAAACGTTGATCAACGTCGGGCATTCGGACCAGCGCCAGATGATCGCGGGCCTGACCGCCTACGCTCCGCTGGGCTATCCGCTGGCCATCGGGGCTGGAATCGCGTTTGCCTTGGCTTTGGTTGCCGCCCGCCGGAAGTGGTCGGTGCTGTTCTGCGTGGGCTTCGGGGCGCTGGTGCTGGCCGGCCTGTGGACTCTGGGCTCCACTATTGCGCGCGATACGGTGCTGCGGACGGCCAGCGGAAACGAGGTTGCGGACATGTTCAAGAACGAGTTTGTGGCGGCGGCTTCCACGAGCTTTGGATCATGGGTCACGGGAACCCTCATCGCGGGCGGTGTGCTCCTCGTTGCCGGCCTTGTGACCAGGGTCGCTTCGCCGGGGCCGCGACGCCCCAACCGGTAGCATGGAGGCATGACCTCCTCAGTTTCCCTTTCGATGCCAACTGTCCCGCGAAGGCGGCGCTCGCCTGAGGAAGTATCTGCCGCAGCGCCGGTGACGGGCCCCAAGAAGGTCCTGCTCGCAGCTCCCCGCGGCTATTGCGCCGGTGTGGACCGGGCCGTCATTGCAGTGGAAAAGGCCTTGGAACACTATGGCCCGCCCGTGTACGTCCGCAAGCAGATAGTGCACAACGTCCACGTGGTGAGCTCGCTCGAGGCGCAGGGCGCCATCTTTGTAGACGAAACCGATGAGGTGCCTGAAGGCGCCCTCGTGATCTTCTCCGCGCACGGTGTGTCGCCCGCCGTCGTCCAGTCCGCCGAGGACCGCGGCCTGCGCACTATCGACGCCACCTGCCCCCTGGTGACGAAAGTCCACAAGGAAGCCGTCAGGTTCGCCAAGGACGACTTCGATATCCTCCTGATCGGCCATGATGGTCACGAGGAAGTTGAAGGTACTGCCGGCGAAGCCCCGGAACACATCCAGATCATCAACGGCCCGCACGAAGTGGACAAGGTCACTGTCCGGGATCCCGAAAAGGTCATCTGGCTTTCCCAGACCACCCTGAGCGTCGACGAGACGATGGAGACCGTCCGGCTGCTCAAGGATCGGTTCCCCACCCTGCAGGATCCGCCCAGCGATGACATCTGCTACGCCACCACCAACCGTCAGGTGGCCATTAAGAAGATCTCGCCGCAGGCCGACCTGGTCATTGTGGTGGGCTCAGCCAATTCCTCGAACTCGGTCCGGCTCGTCGAAGTTGCCCTGGAGTATGGTGCCAAGGCTTCCTACCGTGTGGACTTCGCCAATGAAGTTGACGAGGCCTGGTTTGAAGGCGTCGCCACAGTGGGCGTCACTTCGGGTGCGTCCGTTCCCGAAGTTTTGGTCACCGATGTCCTGCGCCTGCTCGCGGACTACGGCTACGGCTCGGTGGAGGAAGTTGTCACCGCAGAAGAGGACCTGCTCTTCTCCCTGCCCAAGGAACTCCGGGCCACCCTGAAGGAAGCCGGCGACGTCAGCCGCGCCCTCGGCGGGCGCCGGTCCCGCAACTGACGGCCGCGGCGGCCTCCCGGGGGAGGCCGCCGCTGTCAGGCTGACTCTGTCGGGCCCGCGGCCATCAGGCTGCCTCGTCATCCTGCTGAAGCTCCGGGGCAGCCAACGAACGCGGCGTGACCTCCAGCGCTGCAGGGGTCAGCAGTCCTGACGCGTCCATGGCGTTGAGTTTCCGGGCGGTGGGCAGGATCCGCGCCTCGAGGGTGCCGACCAAGGAGTTGTAACGGTCCACGGACGATTTCAGGGACGACCCCAGCTTCCCCACGTTCTCGCCCAGGGTTCCCATGCGTTCGTAAAGCTGGCGGGCGAGATCGAACAGTTCGCGCGCATTGTCCGTCAGCACATCCTGGCGCCATGTGAAGGCCACCGATTTGAGCACGGCCAACAGCGTGCTCGGCGAGGCAAGGACCACGTTCCGGGACAACGCATGGTCCAGGAGCGTCGCGTCCGCCATGAGTGCTGCCGCCAGAATGGATTCTGCCGGCAGGAAGCAGATCACCAGCTCGGGGGAGTTACCGGGGATGTCCCAGTATTTCTTGCTGCTGAGCGCGTCGACGTGGGCGCGCAGGGCTTTTGCGTGGGCGGCGAGCAGCGCCTGCTGGGATGCCTGGCCCTTCGCGCCGAGACTGGTGACGGTGGCGGGGTCCGGACCTGGTCCGGAGCCCAGCTCCTGGGCTTCAAGATACGAGGACAGCGGCACCTTCGCATCCACCACGAGCTGCTTCTGACCGGGAAGCTGCACCACCAGGTCCGGCCTGATTGTCGAGTCGCCGCCAGCGCTGTGGACCTGTTCCAGGAAGTCCACGTGCTTCAACATTCCCGACGCTTCCACCACCCGGCGCAGCTGCACCTCGCCCCACTGGCCGCGGGCGCTGTTGGACCGGAGTGCGGATTCGAGGGCATGCGTGGACCGGATCAGCTGGGCATCGGACAGCCGGGCCTCCTGAAGCTGCTGCGCGAGCTGGCCGTACTGCTCGAGGCGGTCCCGCTCAAGCAGTGCTACCTGCTGCTGTACTGCGGTCAGTTTTTCCGCCACCGGGGCGAGGGCGCGGAGGACGTTGCCGTCCTGGCTGCGGGACTCCCCAAGCTCCCGGTTCTGCACGCCCAGGAGCCGGCGCTCGGCGTCGGCCGCTGCGAACTGGGCGTTGACCTCCGAAAGGCGCGCGGAGACGGCGTCGAAATCTTCTTCCAGTGCGTTGGTGCGCCGGCGAAGGAACAGGTAAGTGGCGGCGGCGCCCGCGAGGGCGCCGAGCAACAGCATCAACAGGGCAAGAATCAGGGCTAAAGCATCCATAGCCTCACTGTGGCATGGCCCTCTGACATTTTACGGAAGCGACATATTCCACCGGGTGTTCCGGCAAACCTCGGCACCGGTCCGCGTCGCCGTCGGACCCGCTGGGACCGGCGCGTGCCGCAACCGGTAGAATCAATGCTCGTGGCTCTTACTATTGGCATCGTCGGACTGCCCAACGTCGGCAAATCAACCCTTTTCAACGCACTGACCCGCAACCAGGTGCTGGCGGCGAACTATCCGTTCGCCACCATCGAACCGAATGTGGGCGTCGTTAACCTGCCGGATCCCCGGCTCAAGCAGCTCGCGGAGATCTTCGGCTCCCAGCGCCTGCTGCCCGCGCCGGTGTCCTTTGTGGACATCGCCGGCATCGTCAAGGGCGCGTCCGAAGGCGAAGGCCTGGGCAACAAGTTCCTGGCCAACATCCGCGAAGCCGAAGCCATCGCCCAAGTGGTCCGCGTGTTTGATGATCCCGATGTCATCCACGTTGACGGCAAGGTGGATCCCCGCTCGGACATGGAGACCATCAACACCGAGCTGATCTTGGCCGACCTTCAGACCATCGAAAACGCCATTCCGCGGATCGAAAAAGAAGTCAAGATCAAGAAGCGGGACGCAGCGGAGCTGGCAGCCATCAAGGCAGCCCAGACGGTCCTGGAACGCGGCGACACCATCTTCTCCTCGATCAAGAGCGACAAGCTGGAGATGGAGCACCTTAAGGAGCTCAGCCTCCTGACCGCGAAGCCGTTCATCTACGTCTTCAATGCTGACGAAGGCATCCTGGGCAGCCCGGAGAAGCAGGACGAGCTGCGGGCCATGGTGGCCCCGGCGGACGCCATCTTCCTCGATGCCAAGCTCGAGTCCGACCTCGTTGAGCTGGACGAGGAAGAGGCCCGCGAAATGCTGGAGATGAACGGCCAGGACGAGTCCGGCCTTGACCAGCTGGCCCGCGTCGGCTTCCACACACTGGGCCTCCAGACCTACCTCACGGCCGGTCCCAAGGAAACCCGTGCCTGGACCATCCACCAGGGCGACACCGCACCGCAGGCAGCCGGTGTGATCCACTCGGACTTCCAGCGCGGTTTCATCAAAGCTGAAGTGGTTTCCTTCAACGACCTGGTCGAGGCCGGCTCGATGGCGGAAGCCAAGTCCCGCGGGAAGGTCCGGATCGAAGGCAAAGAGTACGTGATGGCCGACGGCGACGTGGTGGAGTTCCGCTTCAACGTCTAGCTACAGCCCTGGCAGCAGCATCTCGGCCCCCCTCCGGTTCTTCCGCAGCGGGGCTTCGCTGTATTTGCAGGTGCCGGCCTGCCCTAGCTACTGCATCCAGTGCGGTTATCATCGTCATGGCCAGGGATAACTTTAGAACGATGGGGATGACGTGCACTGTGAGCGATGAGAACGATAAGGGCATAGAACCGATTTCCGTGGAGGAACTTCGGGTCATCCTCGAGGTAGACAATGAAGGTCCTAACGTGGACGAAGGAACCAACCCGAGCCTCATGGCCATGATGGATGAACAAGATGGGGAAGCACAGGAATTCGCCATCGCATTCCTGAAAAGGATCATACGTCTGCGTGGGGTGCGCATCGACAGGGCGCAGTTCCTCAACGCAGAACTTCACAAAAGAGGTGTCGGCGCTACAGAGATCGACAGGGCTATCCGAGAGAACCCGGCGGTAGCAGGAATTTCACTGGTCATGCTTGATGAAATCGCCGCAAGCGCTATTGACTTCGAGACTGGAAAATCCACGGCTCTGTCATTTGCCGCTGGCCTACCGGGCGGTTTCGCAATGATCGGAACAGTGCCTGCCGACATCACTCAGTTCTACGTTCACGCCTTCAGGGTTATGCAAAAAGTCGCCTACATCTATGGGTGGCAATCGTTCCTGAACGATATTGAGGACATCGATGATGAAACGTTGGGCATGCTTGCAGCGTTCCTCGGCGTCATGATGGGGGTCGGCGGCGCGTCGACCTCGGTCAGTCTCTTTGCCGTTCAGGTTGCCCGTCCTGCCGTCCAAAAAAAGATTGCGAGCGTGGCTCTGACTAAAACTGCGTGGTATCTGCCAATGAAGCAGACACTACGGATTATCGGAGTGCAGGTAACCAAGCAGAGTTTCGCCAAGACTGTGAGCAAGGTGGTTCCGGTGGTGGGGGGAGTGGTGTCGGGAGGCCTCACGTTCGTCACTCTCAAGGCTCAGTCGAAACGGCTCATGATGCATCTCAGGGAACTTCCGCCTCCGAATGTAGATGCGGAGGCCTATCTCGCGGCAGTGAAACGTGCCGACGAAATGGCGCCTAATAGGACACAAGCTGTTGTGGATACGTTCGTGGACGTTAGCTCAACGATTAAGGGAACCGCTTCTAGAGCGGCGGACAAATTCCGCTCAGCCTCTACCCTGGACGAGAGCCTTCTTGACACGTCACAGGCACTATCGAAGGCCAAAAGCGTGGGTGGCGCAATTGCCGGAACAGCGGGCACCGTCGGGTCTAACGTCACGGCATTGTTTAAGTCAAAAAAGAAAAAACAAGCAGACGGGAACAGCTCGCAAAGCGAAGGCCTCTCCGATGAAAGTCACCCTGAGATCCTTGCTGAGGAGTAGTCGCCAGCACACTTCCTAAGGAGAATGCCGACTCTTGTTTCTGCGGAAACCGCGTCCTGGTACAGCCGGGCGCGGTTCCGTGTTGTCGGAACTACCTAAAGCGGTACTACTCAACCGTTGCCGGACTCCATCCCAGTGCCGGGCCCAATTTGGTGGCGATGTCGGTGAGGATCTGGACATAGTCCTCATGGTCGAAGCTGAAGGGGAGCGCGAACGCCACCTCGTCGACTTCCTGGAACCCCGCGTGGGCATACAGCTGTTCGGCAATCTGATCACTGGTGCCAATGAGATCGGCGGCGAACAGCATGCCTCGTGGCCCCTGCGGCGTCCGGGTCCGGGGTGTGCGTTCGTCGACGTATCGCTGGTACTTTTCCCGCTGTTTCGCCGAAGCCGAGTCGGTCGGGATCACTACCAGCCCTTGCGAGACCCGGCCTGATCCGTGCGGTTGGGCTGATTTTGCGGCAGCTTCACGGTAGGCCCGGATCTGTGATTGCTGGATTTCGGCAAACACTGGTTCCTCATGCGCTTCGGGAAAGATCACACTGCTGGAGAGCAGATTGAATCCGTTTTCCCCGGCCCACACCGCGGACTTCTTGCTTGCCGCCCCATACCAAAGCCGGTCACGCAGCCCGGCAGAGTGCGGCTCAACGCGGTTGGAGAATTCCTCAACGACACCCTGCTTGCCGGAAAACTCCCGGACCGGTTCCCCTGCAATCAAACGGGCGAGCCGGTCCACGCGTCCGTAGCTGAAGTCCTCCAGTTCGCCGGAATCCGGGTACAACTCGTGCTTCACCGTGTCATAGTGCATTGGTTCACCCACGCTCAGGCCCGGATTGATTCGTCCACCGGCGAGAAGATCCACGGTGGCCAGGTCCTCGGCCAGGCGCAGCGGGTTTTCCCAGCCCATCGGGGTCACCGCTGTTCCAAGCTCGATCCGGGAGGTGCGCTGGCTGGCCGCGGCCATGATCGCAATGGGGGAGGAGATGCCGAACTGCAGATGGCGGTGGCGCAGCCAGGCGCTGTCGAACCCAAGCCGCTCACCCAGTTCGATGACCTGCAACGTCGATTCGTGCCCCACAGCCGGATCCGCCGGATCGAACAGGCCGATGGTGAGGAATCCAAGCTTGCGTAACGGCTGTGAAGACTGGGGCATGGGCTTCCTTCAGGGATCGGTTGACGGCTGATCCTCATGATATGCGGGAGGCAGACCTTGCTCCGGGGCCCACTCCTGGAACCGTTAGAATTCAATGAAAACAAAGAGACTCAACGGCGTGTGGGTAGAAAAATCACGTTCCGCGTCAACGTCTGATTCCGGAACTGGCAAAGGAGACGGAATGCCGCTGAGGCGTCTGATTCAGGTCACTACCGGGGCCGTGGCTGTGGCACTGGTCATTTCAGGATGCTCCGGCTCCGGGGGAGCCGCGCCCGTGGTGGTGGGTGAGACAAAACGTGGCGGCAGCGTCACTGTGGCCGAGGTGAACGCCTTTACCTCCTTCAACCCGTTCAGTGCGGCAGGCAACACGGACATCAACACCAAGATCGGCCACATCACCCATTCGGGTTTCTACTACGTGGACAACACCGAAAAGGTGGTCCGCAACGAGAAGTTCGGCCGGTATGAAAAGGTGTCGGACAGGCCGTTGAAGGTAAAATACACCGTCAACGAGGGTGTCAAATGGTCCGACGGCGACGCAGTGGACGCCGGGGACCTCCTCCTGGCGTGGGCGGCGGGTTCAGGCTATTTCAACGACGCTGACGCCAAGGCAAAAACCGGCACTACCTACTTTTCTGCAGCTTCCGATAGGACCGGCCTGGCGGCCACCGCGCCGCCGGAGATCGGGAGTGACGGCCGTTCGATAACCCTCGAGTACCTTTCGCCGTACGCGGACTGGGAAGTGGCGTTCGACGTCGGCCTTCCGGCCCACGTTGTCGCCGCCAAAAGCGGCCTGAACGACGAAGGCGACCTCATCGATTTGCTCAAGGACTCGCCCCGCGGCGACGTAGACCGCCCCGCGGTGAATGCCCCGCTGAAGCGCGTCAGCGATTTCTGGAACACCGGCTTCGACACCAGGACACTGCCGCAGGACCCTGCGATGTATCTGTCCAGCGGCCCGTACATTGTCCGGGACATGGTTCCGGACGCCTCCATCACACTTGTCCGGAACAAGGATTACGTCTGGGGTGCCGAGCCCTATCTGGATGAGATCACCGTGCGCTTCACCGGGGCCGCCGGTGCCGCCGCGGCGGCCCTCCGCACGGGGCAGGCAGACGTCATCGCCCCGCAGCCCTCTGCCGGCACCGAAGGCCTTTTCGATGGGCTGGCTGCGCAGGGGAACACTGTGGAGCGGTACAACCAGTCAGGCTATGACCACCTTGACCTGAAGTTCACCGGCCCCTTCGCCGAAAGGGATGTCCGCGAGGCGTTCCTCAAGACCGTTCCGCGGCAGGAGATCGTCAAGGACGTGGTGGGCGGCCTGGTGGGTGACGCGAAACCGCTGGACTCGCACGTTTTCCTTCCGTCCCATCCCAAGTACGCGGAGACCGTCAAGAACAACGGATCCGCTGTGTATTCAAAAATGGACATCCAAGGCGCTACCTCGCAGCTCCGCGGTACTGCCCCGACAGTCCGGATCCTTTACAACAAAGACAATCCCAACCGCGCACGGGCCTTTTCCCTCATCCGGGAGTCAGCCCGGGCCGCCGGCTTCACCGTTGAAGACGGGGGCCTCGGCAGTTCCGACTGGGTAGCAGCGCTCAGTACCGGTACCTACGACGCTGCCATCCTGGGCTGGATCGGTCCCGGTGTAGGTGTCAGCCGCGTCCCCCAGATCTTCAAGACCGGCGGGGGCAGCAACTTCAACGGGTTCTCCGACTCCGAAGCAGACAAAGCCATGGAAGAACTGGCGGGCACCACGGACCTGGGAAAACAGGACGAACTGATGGCCAACGTCGACAAGCGGGTGTGGCAAAACGACTACGGCTTGCCGCTCTACCAGACCATCGGAACAGTCGCATACAGCAACCGTGTGACCGGTATTGCGCCCAGTTCCGGCCCGCTGGGCGTGTGGTGGAACGTGTGGGAGTGGCGCCTGAAGTAGGCCTGGGAGCGGGCTTTCCGAACGCCGAGTGAGCGCAGCCAGAGCCGATTTCGTCCTCAGTCCTACCAACGAGTAGCATGTGACTTGCGCAACTTTCGGGTACAGGCTAGTTATCGGCGGTTAACTGATTACGGTTTGGCAACGGTGTACCAGTATTTGGACTTTGTGCGGTTAGGCTACTCGTACATGGGCAGCGTCACAGTGTAATTCTGCGACGAGCCTGCCGGGGAGCAAAAGATTCCCTGAACATCTCCCACAACTCATAGGAGGCGGAATGCGTTTCACGCGCACTTCCAAAGCACTCGGCATGGTGGCGATCGCTGCCTTAGCCCTGACCGGCTGCGGCGCTGGAGGCGGCAGCAATGACGGTGCCAGCCAATCTGCCGGTGACCCCAACAAGGTCATCACCGCATACAGCAACGAACCTCAGAACCCCCTGCTGCCGGCCAACACGAACGAAGTTTACGGCGGCCGCGTTGTCGAACTGCTCTTCGAAGGCCTCCGCAGCTACGATGCCGACGGCAAGCCGGTCAACGCGCTGGCAGAGTCCATTGAGTCGAGTGACGCCCAGAACTGGACCATCAAGGTCAAGCAGGGCCACAAGTTCACCAACGGTGAAGCCATCACGGCCAAGACATTCGTGGATTCCTGGAACTTCGCAGCGAACTCCAAGAACCTGCAGAACAACGGATTCTTTTTCGAATCCATCGCAGGCTATGAGGATGTTTCGGCTGTAACCACAGCGAAGGCGGCGGACGGCAAGACCACCACCACGCCGGCTCCTACCGCCGAGACCATGTCCGGCCTGAAGGCCACCGACGACTCCACCATCACGGTGAAGCTGGCCCAGCCTGAAGCTGACTGGTCGCTGCGCCTGGGCTACTCCGCCTTCTACCCGCTGCCTTCAGCAGCTCTTACAGACCCGAAGACCTACGGTGAGAACCCGGTGGGCAACGGTCCCTACAAGCTGGAAAAAGCTGGCGCGTGGGTTCACGACCAGTCCATCTCGCTCGTCAAGAACGCTGACTACGAAGGTCCCCGCGGTTCCAAGAACGGCGGCGTGACCTTCAAGTTCTACACCGATCCGGGCCCCGCGTACACGGACCTGCAGTCGGACAACCTCGACGTCACCGACGTCCTTCCGTCCAACGCGCTGAAGACTTACACCACGGACTTCCCGGACCGTAACTCCACCAAGGCCGTCGCCACCGACTCCACGCTGAACATCCCGGGCTACAACCCGAACTTCCAGGGTGAAGCCGGCAAGCTGCGCCGCCAGGCACTGTCCTACGCCATCAACCGCGAGGAAATCGCCAAGGTGGTCTTCAACGGAACCCGCACCCCGGCCAAGGCCTTCGCGCCCCCGGTCATCGACGGTTTCAAAGCCGACCTCAAGGGCAGCGAAGTACTGAAGTTTGACGCCGCCAAGGCCAAGGACCTGTGGGCCCAGGCTGACAAGATCCAGCCGTACGACGGCTCGAAGCCGCTCCAGATTGCCTCCAACACTGACGGCGGCAACAAGGAATGGATCGATGCTGTAGCCAACGGCTTCAAGAACAACCTTGGCATCCAGGCTGAAATCCAGCCGTTCGCCAAGTTTGCCGAGGTCCTGAACCTTCGCAAGTCCCAGCAGCTCCCCGGCCTGAGCCGCGCGGGCTGGCAGGGCGACTACCCGTCGCTGTACAACTTCCTCGGACCTGTCTGGGCCACGGGCGCATCCTCGAACTACGAGAAGTACTCGAACCCTGAGTTCGACAAGCTGCTCAAGGACGGCCTCGCCGCCAAGACCACCGAAGAGGCGAACGCGAAGTTCAACCAGGCACAGGAAGTCCTGTTCCAGGACCTTCCGGGCCTGCCGCTCTGGGACCAGGCGCGGCCGATCGTGTGGAGCAACAACGTTATGAAGGCCGAGACCGGCTGGAATGGCGGCATTCTCTACTACAACATCACCGCCAAGTAGTCTCTAGGATCTAAACTTGCCGTCAGGCAGATTGGGGGTCCGGCGTCAGCCGGGCCCCCATTGTCCTGTAAGGCAGGAAGGCACTCATGAACCCCCCCTCCTCGTTCCCGGAAGGCTGGTGATCCGGTGGTCCGCTTTATTCTGCGTCGACTCCTCCAGGTGATCCCTGTCTTCATCGGCACCACGCTTTTGGTTTATTACATGGTCTTCGCCCTTCCCGGCGACCCCATTGCCGCCCTCTTCGGTGACCGCCAGCCCCCGCAGGCCGTCATTGACACCCTCCGCAGCCAGTACCACCTCGACCAGCCGTTCTGGGTCCAGTACGGACTGTTCCTGCAGAACCTCTTCACCTTCAACCTGGGTAATGACTTCACCGGCCAGCCCATCGCAGCCAGCCTGGCGCGGGTCTTTCCGGTTACGGCCATGCTCGCGGTTGAAGCACTGGCCATCCAGGCCATCTTCGGCGTCGCCTTTGGCGTTTTCGCCGGTCTCCGCCGCGGCGGCTGGTTTGATTCCACGGTCCTGGTGGCCTCGCTGGTTGTCATCGCCGTCCCGACCTTCGTCCTCGGCTTTGTCTTCCAGTTGGTTTTCGGTGTCCAACTCGGGTGGGCGAAGCCCACGGTCGGCGCCAACGCGGACTGGGGCAGCCTGCTGCTTCCCGCCGTGGTCCTGGGCTTGGTGTCATTTGCCTATGTGCTTCGCCTGACCCGTGCTTCGGTGAGTGAAAACATGAACGCCGACTATGTACGGACCGCCACCGCAAAGGGCTTGTCCCGGCCGCGGGTAGTGATCGCACATATTCTGCGCAACTCCTTGATACCGGTGGTGACTTACCTCGGCGCCAACCTCGGCGGGCTGATGGGTGGTGCCATCGTGACTGAGGGCATCTTCAACGTTCCCGGTGTAGGCAACAAGCTCTATCAAGCGGTCCTCCGCAGCGAAGGGCCAACCATCGTCTCCATCGTCAGCGTCCTGGTGCTGGTCTTTGTGGTGGCGAACCTGCTCGTTGATCTCCTGTATGCCTGGCTAGACCCGAGGATCCGTTATGACCAGTAATAACAGCCACTTCGTGGCGCCCATCGACGAGACGCCGCTGCTTGCAACGGATGCCGTCAAGACTGACCAGGCACCCCTGAGCCTGTGGTCGGACGCATGGCGCAAGCTCCGCCGTCGGCCGCTGTTCATCATTTCCTCGCTCCTGATCGTGGCGCTGGTGGTCGTTGCGCTCTTCCCCGGCCTCTTTTCGTCGGTTGCACCGAATGACGGTTGCGAACTGTCCAACTCCGAAGGCGGTCCCACCGCGGGCCACCCGTTCGGTTTCACGTTCCAGGGCTGTGACATCTACTCCCGCGTCATCCATGGCACGCAGGCCTCCCTTTCGGTGGGCGTGCTTTCCGTCCTGTGCGTGCTCGTTATCGGTGTAACCATCGGCGCCATCGCCGGCTACTACGGCGGCTGGGTTGACGCTGTGCTCGCCCGCCTGGGTGACATCTTCTTCGCGCTGCCCCTGATCCTCGGTGCCTTGGTCATCACCCAGCTTCCGCTGTTCAGGGAAAACAGGAGCGTCTGGACAGTGGTGTTTGTCATCTCCCTGCTGGCCTGGCCTCAAATGGCGCGCATCACCCGCGGAGCCGTGATCGAGGTGCGCAATGCGGACTTCGTGACGGCAGCCCGCTCGTTGGGCGTTTCGAAGTTCGGCGCGCTGGTCCGTCACGTCCTGCCGAACGCGCTGGCACCGATCATTGTCCTGGCCACCTTGGAACTGGGTGTCTTCATCGTGGCGGAAGCCACCTTGTCCTTCCTGGGCATTGGCCTGCCGCAGGGCATCATGTCCTGGGGCAATGACATAGCGGGCGCCCAGGCATCCATCCGCACACATCCACAGATCATGCTCTACCCGGCAGCGGCGCTGTCCATCACCGTGCTGAGCTTCATCATGCTCGGTGATGCTGTCCGGGACGCGCTTGATCCGAAGAGCCGTCAGCGATGAGAGACAAAGAGATGATTACTCCAGAAATCAACATCGAAGAGGCTGGCCGCACAGGCGTGAGGCCTCTGCTTGAAATCCGCGACCTGGCCATTACGTTCAAGACCGGCAGCGGTGAAGTCCGGGCAGTCCGCAACGCGCACCTGACCATCATGCCCGGTGAGACCGTGGCAATTGTGGGCGAATCAGGCTCCGGCAAATCCACCACGGCGCTGGCCGCCATCGGGCTCCTGCCCGCCAACGGTGCGGTGTCCGGCGGGCAGATCCTCCTCGACGGGGAGGATATCGCCCATGCCTCCGAAAAGCGGATGATCGAGCTGCGCGGCAATACCATCGGTATGGTCCCGCAGGACCCCATGTCCAATCTGAACCCGGTCTGGAAGATCGGCTACCAGGTCAAGGAGACCTTGAGGGCCAATGGGCGGCCCAGCGGCCCGGAGGACATCGCCAAGGTGCTATCCCAGGCGGGCCTCCCGGACGCCCACCGTCGCGCCAACCAGTACCCGCACGAGTTTTCCGGCGGCATGCGGCAACGTGCGCTGATTGCCATCGGCCTGTCCTGCCAGCCGCGGCTGCTCATAGCGGATGAGCCGACGTCGGCCCTGGACGTTACGGTCCAGCGGCAGATCCTGGATCACCTGGAGACCATGACCACTGAGCTCGGTACGGCCGTACTGCTCATCACCCATGATCTGGGTCTGGCCGCCGAGCGGGCAGACAAGGTGGTGGTGATGTACCGGGGGCAGGTTGTGGAGGCTGGCCCCTCACTGGAGTTGCTCCGGAACCCGCAGCACCCGTACACCAAGCGCCTGGTTGAGTCCGCACCTTCGCTGGCAAGCCGACGCATTCAGGTCGCCAAGGAACAGGGCGTGGAAGCGTCGGACCTGCTGGCGCCCGCCCCCGAGGCAGTTGCCGCGGACAACGTCCTGCAGATCCAGGACCTGCGCAGGGTCTACAAGCTGCGCAGCGGTTTTGGGAAATCGACTGACTTTGCGGCCGTCGACGGCGTGAGCTTTGACGTCAAGCGGGGGACCACCACCGCGATTGTGGGGGAGTCCGGCTCGGGCAAGTCCACTGTTGCCAGAATGGTCCTGCAACTCGAAAAGCCTACCGACGGCAGGATTCTTTTCGACGGCGTGGACACGTCGCTGCTCAAACCCAAGGAACTCTTCAAGTTCCGCCGCCGGGTGCAGCCGATCTTCCAGGACCCCTACGGTTCGCTGGACCCTATGTACAACATCTTCCGGACCATCGAGGAGCCGTTGCGGGTCCACAAAATTGGTGATGCCGCAAGCCGCGAAAAGAAGGTCCGCGAACTCCTGGACCAGGTCGCTCTGCCCCAGTCGACCATGCAGCGGTACCCGAATGAGCTTTCGGGCGGACAGCGTCAGCGCATTGCCATTGCCCGGGCCCTTGCACTGGACCCGGAAGTGATCATTTGTGATGAGGCCGTCTCCGCCCTGGACGTACTGGTCCAGGCCCAGGTCCTGAATCTGCTGGCCGACCTGCAGGCCAACCTTGGACTGACCTACCTCTTCATTACCCATGACCTTGCAGTGGTCCGGCAGATAGCTGACCACGTGTGTGTGATGGAAAAGGGGAAGTTGGTGGAAACGGGATCCACGGACGACGTTTTCGAATCGCCCCAGCAGGACTACACCAAGGCACTGCTCAACGCCATTCCCGGGGCGAAGCTTATGCTTCCGCCGGAAGTGGCCTAAACGGCAGGACCCGTCAGGGAAAGCAGGAGCCGGTGTCCGGAAGGGCGCCGGCTCCTGCGTTTAACGTCTACAACTGAAGACTAAGTTTCCGAAGGTTGTCTCCGAGCAGCCCGCCCAGTGTCTTGCGGCCCGCGGCGTTCATGTGGACGGCGTCCGCCAGATTCTTCGCGAGGTTGTACTTGGTCAGCCAATCACCCACGGCAACAAACGGTATGCCGTGCCTGGCTGCCAGGGTCCCCAGCAGTGCATCCACCTGCGCCCTCCGCCCGCCCCCATAGTTTGTTCCGCGGGCCAGCGTTCCGATCATCGCGAGCCGGGTGCTCGGGTAGCGGTCCTTGAGGGCTCCGATCAGACGGTCGGCGTTGGCCGCTATCTGCGCGTCCGTTGCGCCGTGGGCTGCATCGTTGCCGCCGCCTTGGATGACAATCAGGGCAGGGGTTCCATAGGGGAGTTTCCAGTCGCCCCGCTCCAGGGCGTCGACGTAGTTGCCTGTTTTTCCGTTGGCCGCCACAAAGCCAGTTCCGCCCAGACCGCAGAAGTGGACCTTGTAGCCAACGGCGGCCAGGCCAAGGCGCGGCCAGCCGTCGGCGGGTTCGGACTGTGAGTCACCGATGAGAAGGGCGGTGTGCCTCATGTCCGGGACCACCACTTCGTCCCGGCCGCTGGCAGGATTACGGACAACCGAACCGGCCGGCTGGCTTTCGGGATCAGCCCCGCGTGCAATGTAGCCGCCGGCAGCACCACCCGCGGCTCCCGGACCGGCCACAGCGGGCGCGCCCGGGGCGGCAGGCACGACGGCGGCTGCCGCGGGCGCCTGTGTGGCGGACGAGGCAGGGGGTTCAGTGGGCTGCCCGCAGCTGCAGAGGAGGACGCCGGCAGCGATTCCCGATGCGACTAAGCGGGACAGAGCCGAGGCTTTTGGCATCAGTGGTTCTCCGGGCTTGAAGTATCACAGCAATAATGGTGCATCAAGTCACGAAAATCCAGTGACTTTGCTCACGGTGCAGCACCGCCTGCAAAAGAGTTGCCGGGCCCGCCGGTCGTAGGCCCTTGGTCGATTTTTAGGCGCCTTAGGCCGCAGCGTTTAGAATAATGGAAGGCGCCCTGTGTTAATGGGCCAATCCGTCGTGGACTCCGGTTGGAAATGCGGCGAAACAACAGCTGACTCACACTGAATCGAGCAATAACGCATGTCTGAAACCACCACCAACACTGCGGTAGCCACTGCATCGCGCAGTGACCTGCGTAACGTCGCGATCGTGGCCCACGTTGACCACGGCAAGACCACACTGGTCGATGCCATGCTCAAGCAGACCAACTCTTTTGCCGAACACAACCACCTCGAAGACCGTGTGATGGACTCCGGTGACCTTGAGCGCGAAAAGGGCATCACCATCCTGGCCAAGAACACCACGGTGGCCTACAACGGACCGTCCTCCAACGGTGAAGCCATCACCATCAACGTGATTGACACCCCCGGCCACGCCGACTTCGGCGGCGAGGTGGAGCGCGGACTTTCCATGGTTGACGGCGTTGTTCTGCTCGTCGACGCTTCCGAGGGCCCGCTGCCCCAGACCCGCTTTGTGCTCCGTAAGGCACTCGCCGCACACCTGCCGGTCATCCTCCTGGTCAACAAGACCGACCGCCCTGACGCGCGCATCGACGAAGTTGTCCACGAATCCATGGACCTGCTCCTGGGCCTGGCCTCGGACCTCGCCGATGAAGTTCCGGACCTGGACCTGGACAAGATCCTCAACGTACCGGTGGTCTACGCCGCCGCCAAGGTCGGGCGCGCCTCACTCGAGCAGCCCGCCAATGGTTCCGCTCCCGACAACGAGGACCTTGAACCGCTGTTCAAGACCATCATCGAGCACATCCCGGCCCCCACCTACAACCCGAACGGTGTCCTGCAGGCACACGTGACCAACCTGGACGCCTCGCCGTTCCTGGGCCGTCTCGCTCTGCTCCGTATCTACAACGGCACCCTCCGCAAGGGCCAGACCGTTGCCTGGGCACGCGCCAACGGCGAGCTCAAGAACGTCAAGATCACCGAGCTGCTGGCCACGAAGGCACTGGACCGTGTTCCCGCGGAATCCGCAGGCCCCGGCGAAATCGTTGCCGTCGCAGGCATCGAGGAGATCACCATTGGTGAGACCCTGACGGACGTCGACAACCCCCAGCCGCTGCCGCTGATCACCGTGGATGACCCCGCGATCTCCATGACGATCGGCATCAACACGTCCCCGCTGGCCGGCAAGGTCAAGGGCGCCAAGGTCACCGCGCGCCAGGTGAAGGACCGCCTGGACAAGGAACTGATCGGTAACGTTTCGCTCAAGGTGCTCCCCACGGAGCGCCCGGATGCCTGGGAAGTCCAGGGACGTGGCGAGCTCGCGCTGGCCATCCTCGTTGAGCAGATGCGCCGCGAAGGATTCGAACTGACCGTCGGCAAGCCGCAGGTAGTTACCAAGACCATCGACGGCAAGATCAACGAGCCGATGGAGCACATGACCATCGACGTGCCCGAAGAGTACCTCGGATCCGTCACGCAGCTGATGGCCGCCCGCAAGGGCCGGATGGTCAACATGGCCAACCACGGCACCGGCTGGTGCCGCATGGAATTCATCGTCCCGGCCCGCGGCCTGATCGGTTTCCGCACCAAGTTCCTCACGGACACCCGGGGCGCCGGCATCGCAGCGTCCATCGCCGAGGGCTACGAGCCCTGGGCCGGCCCGATCGAATACCGAACCAACGGTTCGATGATCGCAGACCGTGCAGGTGTTGTGACGCCGTTCGCCATGATCAACCTGCAGGAGCGTGGCTCCTTCTTCGTCCGGCCCACCTCTGAGGTCTACGAGGGCATGATCGTCGGCGAGAACTCCCGCGCAGACGACATGGACGTCAACATCACCAAGGAAAAGAAGCTCACCAACATGCGTGCAGCTTCCTCCGACACCTTCGAGAACCTGACGCCGCCGCGCGACCTGACCCTCGAAGAGTCGCTCGAATTTGCCCGTGAAGACGAGTGCGTCGAGGTGACCCCGGAGTCCATTCGCATCCGCAAGCTCATCCTGGACACCAACGAGCGTGCCAAGGCCAACCGCGCCCGCGCCAAGGTCTAAGCCTGAATTAGCGCATCACTGAAGCTGCCGGTACGGCAGGCGGGACACCGCCGTCGTACCGGCAGTTTTTGTTTAACCAAGTTCTTGTTCGGCAGAAGTCCCGGGGTTCAGTCGGGGACGCGGCGTGCGCGCCGCTCAGGCGCGGGCGGGACTGCCTTCGCGGCGACCACGAGCTCCAAAGGAATCACGACGTCGGCCTTCCGCGTCCGGACGGTACAGTCGCCGTCGTCCGTGGCCACCAGGCGGCCCAGCGCGTCGGTGAGGCCGCCGTCGATCCGGTACCGGACCACAACCCTGGTTCCGGGCGTGGCAGCGGCCAAAAATTCCTGGGGCGTAGGCTGGGTGGGACTCACCAGTTCATACTAGGTGGCCAGCTAGGTTCGCAGGAAAGGGCTGGGAGATAATAGGCTCGGAAGTCAACAGTCCGGATTATTGCGCCGGATTCAAGTACCGGCGATCGCCGGAAACAAAGTGGAGAGGCAAGGGACGTGACGTACGTAATCGCGCAGCCGTGTGTAGATGTCAAGGACAAGGCATGTATTGAGGAGTGCCCGGTCGACTGCATCTATGAGGGTGAGCGTTCGCTGTACATCCATCCCGATGAGTGCGTCGACTGTGGTGCCTGCGAGCCTGTGTGCCCGGTCGAGGCCATCTACTACGAGGATGACACTCCGGAGGAATGGGCCGACTACTACAAGGCCAACGTCGAGTTCTTCGATGACCTGGGCTCACCCGGCGGTGCCGCGAAGATCGGCAACACGGGCAAGGACCACCCGATGATTGCCGCCCTGCCGCCGCAGAACCAAGACGCCTGAGCCGGCCGCCCCGGTGACCTCAGCAGTGAACACTTTTGGCCTGAGCCTGCCCGATTACCCGTGGGAGGCCATGGCGCCGTATCTTGCCAAGGCGTCGGAGCACCCCGGCGGTGCCGTCAACCTCTCCATCGGCACGCCTGTGGACCCCACGCCGGTCCTGATCCAGGAGGCCCTCAAAGCTGCCGCTGACGCCCCGGGGTACCCCACCGTGCACGGCACGGCAGGGCTGCGCGAAGCGATCGCGGCGTGGTTCGACCGCCGCCGCGGTGTTGCGGGACTGGATCCGAAAAACGTGATGCCCACAGTGGGATCGAAGGAACTGGTGGCGTGGCTGCCCCTTTTGCTCGGGCTGAAACCGGGCGACGTCGTCGTCCGCCCCAAGGTGGCGTACCCCACCTACGACATCGGTGCCACCCTGGCCGGGGTCACCTCGGTTGCGACGGACCACCTGGACGAGCTCGACGACGCCACGCGCGCCCGGGTGCGCCTCATCTGGGTCAACTCGCCGGGAAATCCCACCGGGAGCGTGCGGGACGTCGAGTCGCTGAAGGCGCTGGTGGCGCAGGCACGGGAACTGGGCGCCGTGGTGGCCTCGGATGAGTGCTACGCGGAGCTCGGCTGGGGCTCCTGGGACGCCCAGCGCGGGGGCGAGCAGGTTCCCAGCGTCCTGGATCCCCGTGTTGCCGGCGGGTCCCACGAGGGTCTCCTGGCGGTGTATTCGCTGAGCAAGCAGTCCAACGTGGCCGGTTACCGCGCCGCGTTCGTGGCGGGCGACGCGGATATCATGGCGAGCCTCGTCAACAGCCGCAAACATGCCGGCATGATCGTGCCGTACCCGGTGCAGGAAGCCATGCGGGTGGCGCTGGGCGACGACTCCCACGTCCTCGCCCAAAAGGATCTTTACCGCGGGCGGCGTGAACGCCTGGTGCCCGCACTGCAGCGCTTCGGGCTGGAGATCAAAGATTCCGACGCCGGACTCTACCTCTGGTCAACCGCGGGGGAGGGCACCTGGGAAACCGTGGCGCGCCTTGCTGGCTTGGGCATTGTGGTGGGGCCGGGCGTGTTCTATGGCGACGCCGGCAACGGTTTTGTGCGGGTGGCGCTCACCGGCACCGATGAGCGCATCGACGCAGCAGTGGCCCGGCTGACCGCGAGTCCGTAACAATCATGTGACTCGCGCCACAAAGGTGGCGTTTTGGGGGGATTTCGACGGCCGCCGATTAGTGCCACCAGTCCATCGGGCGGTACTTTTTAAGTGACTATCAATGGTGGCTTTCTACAAGAAGGCAGCCCGGGTGTTGGATTTCCTGGATGAACAGGGACAGTGCCACGGCTCACCGGTTGGATCAAGCTTTCGACAGAGGCCCAAGCGCCTCATGAAGGGGACTCCATGACTGAGACCAACAGCGCAACCCTGCACCATGCAGGAGGCGAGCTCAAGCTCCCGCGCATCAAGGTTGTTGAAGGAAACGAAGGCTACGACGTTTCCAAGCTGCTCAAGCAGACGGGCGCAGTCACCTTTGACCCCGGCTTCATGAACACCGCAGCAACCACGTCCGCCATCACCTACATCGACGGCGATGCGGGCATCCTGCGTTACCGCGGGTACCCCATCGAGCAGCTGGCGCAGCACTCCAGCTTCCTTGAGGTTTCCTACCTGCTGATCTATGGCAACCTGCCCAGCCCCACCGAGCTGGAAACATTTGACCAGAAGATCCGGCGCCACACCCTGCTGCACGAGGAGCTCAAGGGCTTCTTCAGCGGCTTCCCGCGCGACGCCCACCCGATGCCCGTGCTGTCATCTGCCGTCTCCGCGCTGTCCACGTTCTACCAGGACTCCCTGGACCCGTTCAACGCAGAGCAGGTGGAGCTCTCCACCATCCGCCTCATGGCCAAGATGCCGGTCATCGCCGCCTATGCGCACAAGAAGTCCATCGGCCAGCCGATGCTGTACCCGGACAACTCCCACAACCTCGTGGAGAACTTCATGCGCCTGAGCTTCGGCCTGCCGGCCGAACAGTATGAGGTGGACCCGGTCATCGCCAAGGCGCTTGACCTGCTGCTGATCCTGCACGCAGACCACGAACAGAACTGCTCCACCTCCACCGTGCGCCTGGTTGGCTCCTCAAACGCCAACCTCTTCGCGTCCGTGTCGGCCGGCATCAACGCCCTCTTCGGCCCCGCACACGGCGGCGCCAACGAAGCAGTGCTCAAGATGCTCCGGCAGATCCAGGCCGACGGCACCAAGCCCGAGGACTACATGGAGAAGGTCAAGAACAAGGAAGACGGAGTCCGCCTCATGGGCTTCGGACACCGCGTCTACAAGAACTACGATCCGCGGGCCAGGATCGTCAAGGACACGGCACACGAGATCCTGACCAAGCTCGGCGGGAACGACGAACTGCTGGAGATCGCCCTCCGCCTGGAAGAGAAGGCGCTGAGCGATGACTACTTCATCCAGCGCAAGCTCTACCCCAACGTGGACTTCTACACCGGCCTGATCTACAAGGCCATGGGCTTCCCGGAGAAGATGTTCACCGTGCTGTTCGCCATCGGCCGGCTGCCGGGCTGGATCGCCCAGTGGCGTGAAATGATCACGGACCCGAACACCAAGATCGGCCGCCCGCGCCAGCTGTACATCGGCGAGCCGGAGCGTGACTACCCGGTCCGCTAATCCCCACCCCCGGTTTCAAGTACGACGGCGGCCGGTCACCTTCTCCAGGAAGGTGACCGGCCGCCGTCGTTCTTCATCCGGTGGGAGGCTAGTCCGAGTAGCCCTGCGGGTTGTTCTTCTGCCAGCGCCAGTGGTCCTCGCACATCTCGTCCACGGTCTTGGTGGTGGACCAGCTGAGGTCGGCCAGGGCGGAGGTGGCATCCGCCCAGAACGCGGGGAGGTCACCTGCGCGGCGTTCGGTGATCTCGTAGGGAATGGGCTGGCCCACGGCCTTCTCGAAGGACCGCAGGACCTCCAGTACGGAGGAGCCCTTGCCGGAGCCAAGGTTCCAGCGGAACACGCCTTCGCGGGCCGCCACGTGGTTCAGGGCGGCAACGTGGCCTTCGGCGAGGTCCACCACATGGATGTAATCCCGAAGGCACGTGCCGTCAGGGGTGTCGTAGTCGCCGCCGAAGACCATCAGTTTCTCGCGACGGCCCACAGCCACCTGGGCGATGAACGGCACCAGGTTGTTGGGGATGCCCTGGGGATCCTCGCCGATGCGGCCGGACGGGTGGGCGCCCACCGGGTTGAAGTAGCGCAGCAGGGCGATGTGCCAGCGGCTGTCCGCGGCACCGAGGTCCGCCAGGATGTCCTCGATCTGCTCCTTGGTTCGGCCGTAAGGGTTGTTGGCGCCGATCTCCATCTTCTCCACGTAGGGAATGGGATTGTGCTCGCCATAGACGGTGGCCGAGGAGCTGAAGACGATGGAGCGGACGTCATGGCGGTCCATGACCCGGATTAGGTTCAGGGTGCCAACGAGGTTGTTGTAGTAGTACTTGAGCGGTTCGCGGACGGACTCGCCTACGGCCTT
The DNA here is from genome assembly GCF_056680215.1 of Arthrobacter sp. BF1. Lineage (NCBI taxonomy): Bacteria > Bacillati > Actinomycetota > Actinomycetes > Micrococcales > Micrococcaceae > Arthrobacter > Arthrobacter sp. BF1. The sequence goes on along the minus strand of NZ_CM155271.1, from coordinate 2,889,916 downwards.
CAGGCCGGCGAAGTGGATGACGGCCTCGATCCCGTTGCCCGCGAAGACACGGTCCACCGCTGCCTCGTCCACAAGGTCAACGTTGTGGAAGTCTGCGGCCTTGCCGCTGAGCTCAGCCACACGCCGCAGCGATTCCTCGCTGGAGTTCACCAGGTTATCGATCACCACCACATCGTGGCCGGCTTCCTGCAATGACAAAACAGTGTGCGAGCCGATGTACCCGGTGCCACCTGTGACCAGAATTTTCATGCCCCCACGCTATCCCAATTCTGCCGATGGACGGATTTCAGCACGGGTGTGCTAAATAATAGGGGTGCCCAAAATTGTTGATGCCGAAGCCCGGCGCGCGGAAATTGTCGAAGCGGTCTTCAGGATCATCGCCGTGGACGGCCTGGAGCGGGCGTCCTTGCGCGAGGTGGCCGACGAAGCGGGCCTGGCCGTGGGTTCCGTTCGGCACTACTTCGCCGGCAGCGATGAACTGCTCCGGTTTTCGTTCGCCACCGTCGTGGACCGGATCCTGGCAAGGCTCACGGCAGCCCTGCCGGCCATCGCAGCCAGTGAGCCGGGATCGGACGCGCATCATGAAGCCGTATTAACCCTGCTGGGTGAATTCCTGCCCTTAGACGAGGAGCGGGCAGTGGACGCCTGCGTCTGGATGGCCTTCAAGAACGCCGCCAGGATCCGTCCCCACCTCGCGGCGGAAGGCGACCGCAGCCACCGGGAGGTGGCCGCCGTCGTCGGGCAGGTGATCACTGCGCTGGTCCGTGACGACGGCGGCGGGCACCACTCGCTGACAGTCGAGGCGGAGAGGCTGCTGGCGACCCTCGACGGGCTCTGTATGCATGCCCTCCTCCAGCCCGTCTGGATGACTGCGCAGATGTGCCATGACGTCCTGGACCGGCACGTGAGGAGCTTGGCCGGCTGACATTACCGTCCGCTGGCATCGGGAATAGACTGGGAGCCGGGGGAGCGGAGCGGCCGGAAGTCGGTAACGGCAGGTCAGAGGAGGAATTGGGATGCATCAAACAGGTGGTTCCGGTTGGCAGATCACGACGGATACGTCCGGACCCCTGATGATCGCGCTGTTTGTCCGTGATGCGGCAGGCCTGGACGGCGCGGGCCATCCGGCAGTCTCACACGCCGCGCCGAAAGTCCGCCATGCCGACCATCGACATCTCACCGCCGATGTTGGCGGTGTGAGCGCGCTTAAAACCGAGTGGGAGGCCTGGTGGGAGCAGCTGCTCAAGGCCCATCCGCAGACCGCGCCGGAACTCTCGCCACCGGACTTTGAGGCCTTCGGCAACTCCCCTGCGCTCCAGCGTGTCCTGCAGGCGCATTTCGGGGCAGCCCTCACGTGGGTGCGGGAACGCCGCAGCGAATATGCCCGGTTGGAGGCGGAACGGGTAGCCAGCGGATCCGACCAGCTCCTGGGCGACATGGTGGATGACCGGCTGATGGAGGTGGGCCGGGAGGCGCGGGACTTCACGCTGACCATCATCGAATTGCCGCTGAACGAACAGCGCGCCTGGTACTTGGAGCCGGACAAGATCATTATGAGCCACAACCTCATGTCACAGCCGGAACTCTTCCGCAGCTACGTCCAGCCGGTCGTGGAAATCCTCGCCTGAGGGCGTCAGTGAACAGGGAGGGTGGCCCGACACGGTTCGGCGGAAACGACGCTCGCCGGAAACGGCTCGGCTGAAAGGGCTCGGCTGGACGGCGACCTTAGAGGGTAGCCAGGAGTCCGGCCGTCGCTTCCAAGGCGCCGGGAACCAGTGAGTAGTAGGCCCACGTGCCACGCTTTTCGCGGTGCAGCAGCCCGGCCTCCACCAGGATCTTCAGGTGATGGGAGACGGTGGGCTGGCCCAGGTCCAGCGGCCCGGTCAAGTCGCACACGCAGGACTCACCGGCAGCCTCGGCCTTGACGATGGAGAGCAGGCGAAGCCGGTTCGGATCAGCCAGTGCTTTGAAGACCAGGGCTTTTTGTTTCGCTTCCTCAGCGCCCAGGACAGGCGCTCCTGCCGGGGCGCAGCTCAGGCCATCCGTCGCGGGCTCGAGTACGGGGAGCAGGTTCATGTACCCATTATGCCGCAATATTGATCGTCATCAATGTATGAACGGCGGCCGCGCGGACTTGAAAGTTGTAGCTGAGGAGCGGGCGAGGGCTAGGAGCTGCTTGAGGTGGACGTGTGCGGCACCACCACGTCGTCCGCGGCTCGCGCCGCGGACGGGAAGAGCGCCAGAAGCAGCCCCAGCCCGGCGGCTGCACCTAGCAGTTGCGCAATCACGAAGCCGGGAACGGATGCCGGGGCGATGCCGGCGAAGGTGTCACTGAAGATTCGGCCAACTGTCACCGCGGGGTTCGCGAACGACGTCGAGGATGTGAACCAGTACGCGGCGCCGATGTAGGCGCCCACGGCGGGCGCCGCGAGGGCGCCCCGCTTGGTGGCGGCCAGGGCGAAGATCAGCAGGACGAGCCCTGCGGTGGCGACGACCTCGCCGAGGAGGTGCCCGGTGGTGGCCCGCTCCTTGACCGAGATGGAGGTGCCCACCGCGAACATGGCGTTCGCGATGATACTGCCGCTGATCCCACCGACGGTCTGGGCAATGACATAGATGCCAAGCTCCGGCAGGGTCAGCCCTGTTCCGCTGCGCCGGCCGAGGATCCAGTCCACAAGGGATACTGCAGGATTGAGGTGCGCGCCACTGACGGGCCCCAACACGAGGATCAGCACGGTCAAGCCCAGGACAGTGGCGGTGCTGTTCTGGAGCAACTGCAGGCCCACGTCACCGGGGGAGAGTTGCTGGGCGGCGATCCCGGAGCCGACGACGATCATCACCAGGAGGCTGGTGCCAAGCAGTTCGGCGACCGCGCGGCGCCACAGCGCGGGTTGTTGAGAAGTCATGCAAACAGCTTGACGGAAAGAATTAGCTCAGTCAAAATTGAATCAATGAATACTGACCCAGTTGACGTCTTTCGTGCGCGGGTGGAGAAGCATGCGGCCCTCGCCGATCCCGCGCGGCTGCGCATCGTGGACCTGCTGACCCTGGGAGACCTTTCCCCCACGGAGCTGCAGGCCGAGCTGGGAATGGCGTCAAACCTGCTGTCCCATCATCTGCGCACGCTGGAAGGCGCGGGCCTCGCGACACGTCACCGCTCGGAAGCGGACAAGCGCCGCAGCTACATCCGGCTCGCCGCAGGCGCGCTGGAAGGGCTGGTGCCCGGCCGTGAGCATGCGGCCCGCCGCGTCCTCTTCGTTTGCACACGCAACAGCGCCAGGTCGCAACTGGCCACTGCCCTCTGGCAGCAGGCAAGTGAAATTCCTGCAACGTCGGCGGGAACGCATCCGGCGGACCGTATCGCCCCGGGTGCCATCAGCGTTGCAAGCCGCCATGGTGTCGCTCTCGCCGACCTTCCCCCGCGCAGCCTCGATGACGTGGCCCGTGTTGAGGATTTCGTGGTGACCGTGTGCGATAACGCCCACGAAGAAATCCCCAACGTGGGCGGGATTCACTGGTCCGTTCCCGACCCGCTCCGGCTGAACACTGATGCTGCCTTCGAAAGCACCTACGCCGACATCGCCCGCCGCGTCAGTGACCTCGCACCGCGCCTGCATGCTGCCTAAATCCCCCCATCCACCAATATTGACAAACATCGATCTACCGTTCGATACTTCATGCATCGACAAACATCGATGTACCTACCAGGAGAAATCACGTGAGCACCGAGACCGCCAAGAAGCCCTCCGTTCTGTTCGTCTGCGTCCACAACGCCGGACGTTCCCAGATGGCAGCAGCCTTCCTCACCACCCTGGCCAAGGGCAATATCGAGGTCCGTTCCGCCGGGTCCCAGCCCGCCGATAAGGTGAACCCTGCCGCCGTCGAGGCCATGGCAGAGCTCGGCATTGACATGTCTGCTGAGATCCCCAAGATCCTGACCACCGAAGCCGTGAAGGAATCGGATGTGGTGATCACCATGGGCTGCGGCGATGAATGCCCGTACTTCCCCGGCAAGCGCTACGAGGACTGGGTTCTTGAAGATCCGGCCGGCCAGGGCGTTGACGCTGTCCGCCCCATCCGCGACGAGATCAAGGCCCGCATCGAAGGACTCATCGAGTCCCTCGTGAGCTGACTGCACACCGGATGCCTGCGGCGACGGCTGCTGCGACGACGATCTGGACTGCTGCTAGCCACCCCACGCCTTCACCAACGGATGAAACAGAGGACAGCATGGATTCAGTGAAGACCCTTCCCGTCGCCGTCATCGGCGCCGGACCGATCGGTCTCGCCGCCGCGGCCCACCTCCTGGAGCGCGGCCTCGAGCCCGTGATCTTCGAGGCAGGGACGGCTGCGGGTGCTGCCATTGAACAATGGCGCCACATCCGGCTGTTCTCACCGTGGCGGTTCAACCTCGACGCCGCCGCCGTCCGCCTGCTCGAAGCCACCGGCTGGGTTTCGCCCCGACCCACGTCCCTTCCCTACGGTGGGGAACTCATCGACAACTACCTCGCCCCGCTGGCAGCCCTCCCGGCCATCAGCTCGCGGCTGCAGACGGGCGCCCGGGTTACCGCGGTCACCCGGGCCGGGAGGGATAAAACCTACACCCGCAACCGCGACGCCACTCCCTTCGTCGTCCGGGTCGAGCACGCCGGCGGGGAAGTCCGCGACCACACGGTCGCCGCCGTCATCGATGCATCCGGCACCTGGTCAACCCGCAACCCGCTCGGAACCTCCGGCCTGCCCGCCATCGGCGAGAACACCGCTGCTGACCGGATCTCCACGCCGTTGCCCGACGTCACTGGCCGTGACCGTGCGTCGTTCGCCGGCCGTCGTGTCCTGGTCGTCGGCGCCGGACACTCGGCCGCCAACACCCTGATCAACCTCGCCGACCTGGCCAAGGAAGAACCGGACACCCGGATCCTGTGGGCCGTGCGCGGGCCTTCTGCAGAGAAGGTCTACGGCGGTGGTGATGCTGACGGCCTGCCCGCCCGCGGCCAGCTCGGCTCCCGGCTCCGCCGGCTCGTTGAGGCGGGAAGGATCGAGTCGCATACCGGGTTCGGCATCTCCGCACTGAAGACTTTGGACTCGCACGTGAGCGTCGAAGCGGTCGACGGCCGCACCTTGGACGCTGACGTCATCATCCCCTGCACCGGCTTCCGCCCGGACCTGGACATCCTGCGTGAGTTGCGCCTGAACCTGGACCCAGCCGTCGAAGCACCCACCGGGCTGGGCCCGCTGATCGACCCCGAATTTCATTCCTGCGGCACCGTCCAGCCGCACGGCGCGAAGCTGCTGGCCCATCCGGAGAAGGACTTCTACATCGTGGGCATGAAGTCCTACGGCCGGGCCCCGACGTTCCTGCTGGCCACTGGCTACGAGCAGGTCCGGTCCGTCGCCGCAGCCCTCGCCGGCGACCAGGCGGCAGCTGACACCGTCCACCTGGAACTCCCGGAAACGGGGGTCTGCTCCTCCGACGGCGGTACCAGTTGCGACGTCCCGGCCTCGACAGCCTCGACAGCAGAAGTTTCCGCCCCCGCGGATTCCGGCTGTTGCTCAGCCCCGGAACCGGTGCTGGTCGGCTTCCCCACAGGCCTGTCCCATGGCCGGTCCGGCAGCAACTGAGTATCGTCGGTTAGTAAGCCCACCATTGGAGCGCCGTCATGACCGAACACCGTGAAACCAGACTCGGGCTGCAGGACAACACCGAACTCCTGCACCGCATCAGCGCGCGCCTCGCGGACAAATTCGCCGGGATCTTTGCCGCCGAAACCGTCGAACGCTACGTCTTTGAGTCCTATGCGGCACTGGCCCGGACCGCGAAGGTCACGGCCTACCTGCCGGCCACCACGGAGCACTTCGCCAACGACAGGCTGAACGCACTGGCAAAGTCCAAGGGAGCGGTCGCCGCCGAGGTTCCTGAGGTCTTGTTCGTATGCGTGCAGAACGCCGGACGGTCCCAGATGGCCGCCGCGCTGCTCACCGTCGAGGCCCAAGGCAGGATTCATGTCCGGTCCGCGGGCTCCCTTCCGTCGACAGAGCTGGACCCCGCTGTTGTGGAAGTGATGTCCGAGCTGGGGCTGGACCTTTCCCGGAATTACCCCAAGCCGCTCACCGACGACGTGGTGCGCGCCTCGGACGTGGTGATCACCATGGGATGCGGCGACTCCTGCCCTATCTATCCCGGCAAACGCTACGAAGACTGGGAACTGCCTGACCCGGCCGATCAGCCGCTCGAAGCGGTCCGGGAGATCCGCGACCAGATCCACGACCGGGTCAAAATCCTGGTCGACTCACTCACAAAGGAAACAAAGCTCCCATGACCCTGGAACCAACCGTCCTGCAGAGGACCCCTGCCGTGCTGTTCGTCTGCAGCAAGAACGGCGGAAAAAGCCAGCTCGCTGCCGGACTGATGAAGCAGCTCGCCGGCGGGGCCGTCACTGTCTATTCCGCCGGCACCAAGCCGGGCAAGTCCCTCAACCCACAGGCCGTGGAGTCCCTGACCGAACTGGGGATCGACATCACCGGCGAGCTCCCCAAACCAGTCACCGACGAGGTCCTGGACGCGGTGGACGCCGTGATCATCCTTGGCACCGAAGCAAAGCTCAACCCGCCTGAAGGCACCCGCTTCGAGGTGTGGGAAACGGACGAACCGTCAGAGCGGGGCATCGAAGGCATGGAACGCATGCGTCTGCTCCGGGACGACATCAACGGCCGGGTCCGGAAGCTTTACGAGGAGCTCACCGGGAACTAGCCGGCGCCACGGTGATCCTGACCTGACCGTCCGGCGCATCGGATACCTCCCAGCCGGCCTGGTCCTTGCGGAGCCAGCTGTGGCCGGCAACATCCACCTGTGTCACGGCCAGGCCCTTGGCGTTGGCCACGGCCCACTGCGCCACGGACCACGCCTCGCTGCTGCTGGCTTCAACAACCAGCGACTCACCCTCGACCGCTGTCCCCAGCGCTCCATAGGCCCGGGCCAGCTCCGAGTCCACTGTTTCCGGCTGGCCCGCCTCCTGCGGTGCGCGCAGTGTGCACTGAATCGCTTCGGGCGTCTGGCCGGACAAAGCAGACGCGAAGGACCGGCCCATCACCTCGTGCTGGGCATAGGCAGTGGGAAAGGCCGAGCGCTGGACGCGTTGGGCGGCGTCGGTGATCTCCAGGGACTCGTAGCCGGGTATCTTAACCAAGGCGTCGTAGAAGGCGTTGGCGGCATAGTACGGATCCATGATCTGCTCCTGGGTTCCCCACCCCTGCGACGGGCGCTGCTGGAAGAGCCCGCGGGAGTCAGGGCCGGCCAGGTCGCCATGGTCAATGTTGCGCAACTTCGATTCCTGCATCGCAGTTGCCAGGGCGATGCTGGCTGCGCGTGGCGGAAGTCCGCGCTGAACGGCCACGGCGGTAATCAACGAGGCGTTCGCCGTCTGGTCGATTGCGAGTTCCGCTGACTGTGCTTCGATGTCGGCCGTGCAGCGCTCCGTAACCAGTGTTTCGGAACGCTGCACGAAGGCAACCACGGTATAGATGCCGCCGGCCAGGAGTGCAAGGGCGAGCAGGAGCACTGTGGCGCGCCGGAAGCCACGTCCCCTTGCTACCACCGAGTTAGTTGGCGTGGAGGGCGTCGTTCAGTTCGACCGTCTGCCCCTTGCGCGGCAGGGCTTCGACGGCGCCCGTGGTGGAGTTGCGCCGGAAGAGCAGATTAGGGACGCCGGAAAGCTCTGCCGCCTTGACGATCCTGGTGGTGTCCTCGCCCACGTCATCCTTGGGTCCGGGAACACGCACGCGCGTACCGGCGGTCACGTAGAGGCCGGCTTCCACCACGGAGTCATCGCCAACGCTGATGCCGACGCCGGAGTTGGCACCCAGCAGGACACGGTCACCGATGACGATCCGTTCCTTGCCACCCCCGGAAAGGGTGCCCATGATGGAGGCGCCGCCGCCGACGTCGCTGCCGTCGCCCGTGACGACGCCGGCCGAGATGCGGCCTTCCACCATCGAAGCGCCCAGCGTGCCGGCGTTGAAGTTTACGAAGCCTTCGTGCATCACGGTGGTGCCTTCAGCGAGGTGGGCACCCAGGCGGACGCGGTCGGCGTCGGCGATCCGCACACCGGAGGGCACGACGTAGTCCACCATGCGGGGGAACTTGTCGATTCCGTAGACGGTGACGGCGCCGCGGCGGCGAAGCTTGGCGCGGGTCAGTTCGAAGCCTTCCACCGCAGCGGGGCCGAAGTTGGTCCAGACAACGTTCGGGAGCTTGCCGAAGATGCCGTCCAGGTTGATGGTGTTGGGCTGCACCAGGCGGTGGGAGAGCAGGTGCAGGCGAAGGTAGGCGTCGGCGGTGTCGGCCGGTGCTTCATCGAGGTTGATTTGGACGAAGACCACCTTCTGTTCGGTGCCGCGGTCCGCGTCGGTGCCGTCCTCGGCGAGTTGGACCAGGGTGGCGTCCGCGTTCTCCACGGCACGCAGGCTGCCGGCCGCGATGCCCAGGGCCGGGGCCGGGAACCACACGTCCAGCACAGTGCCCTCGCCAGCGCCGGTGGCGGAGGTGATGGTGGCCAACCCGAAGCCGTACGCGGAGCGGTCGTCGGAGGTTGCGTTCTGGTCTTTGGGCGCGGCGGAGGTAGCGGTCTCAGTCATGCTCCCAGTCTAGCGAGAGGCGGGCATGCGGTTCGAACTAGACTGGCAACGTGACTGCCGAGACCGCTCCTGAACCGACCACCGTACCTTTGGACCTCCGCCAGGACGTCGCGGTCCTGACCGCCGCCCTGATGGACATCAACAGTGTGTCGGGGAACGAGACGCACCTGGCTGACGCCGTCGACGTCGCTCTACGCGCCATTCCGCAGCTTCGCGTGGTCCGCGACGGTGACTCGATCATTGCCCGCACCGAACTGGGACGGCCGGAACGCGTCATTCTTGCCGGGCACCTGGACACGGTGCCGTTGCCCGCCACCGAAGGCGCCCGCGGCACGGTTCCGTCGACGTGGGAATCCGGCGTTCCGGGGGAGGGCGTACTTTACGGGCGCGGAGCCACCGACATGAAGGGCGGAGTTGCGGTGCAGCTGGCGCTGGCGGCCACAATGTTCGACGGCGGGGCGTCCCCGAAGCGGGACGTCACCTTTGTGTTCTACGACCACGAGGAAGTGGAAGCGGTGAAGAGCGGCCTGGGCCGTCTGGTCCGCAACCACGGTGACCTCCTGGACGGCGACTTCGCCATCCTTCTCGAACCGACGCACGGCACGGTGGAAGGTGGCTGCAACGGCACCAGCCGCTTCGAAGCCACCACAGTGGGGGAGGCGGCACATTCCGCCCGGGCCTGGATGGGCAGCAACGCCATCCACGCCGCAGCGCCGATCCTCGCCAGGCTGGCCGCCTACGAACCGCAGACCATCAACGTGGACGGCCTCGACTACCGCGAAAGCCTCAACGCCGTGAAAATCAACGGCGGCACCGCGGGAAACGTCATTCCGGACCGGTGCGTGGTGGAAATCAACTACCGCTTCGCGCCGGACAAGTCCCCTGACCAGGCTGAGGCCGTAGTCCGCGAACTGCTGGCGGGCTTCGACGTGGTGCGCACAGACGCTGCCGCCGGCGCCCGACCGGGCCTGAACCACCCTGCTGCCGCGTCCTTTGTGGCTGCGGTCGGAGCCGAGCCCAAACCGAAATACGGTTGGACCGACGTCGCGCGTTTCAGTGAACTGGGGATCCCGGCGGTGAACTTCGGCCCCGGCGATCCGCTGCTGGCACACAAGGATGAGGAACACGTCGAAGCCGACGCCATCCGCGAATGCCTCCGGGCACTGCGGAGCTGGCTCTCAAACTAAGCATTGGGGCAAGCAAAGGGCGCGGATCCTCAGGATCCGCGCCCTTGGTGTCAGTGCTCCAGCGCCTAGACTTCCGCCGGGACAGCCGCCGCCGGGATGACGGCAGCGCCGGGTTTGCGCGAGAGACGACTCTCGAGCCATTTGGCCAGCGCCGCCAGTATCAGGCACATGCCGACGTACAGTACGGCAGCGACAATTGCGGCCGGGATGATCGGTGAACCGTATTGGATCTGGCTGCCGAAGAACTTGGCCTGGAACAGGATCTCGTTGTAAGTAACGATGAAGCCCAAAGCGGTGTCCTTAAGGATGACCACAAGCTGGGAGATGATGACCGGCAGCATGGCCCGGACGGCCTGGGGGAGCAGGATGCTGGTCATGACCGCACTCTTCGGCAGGCCGATCGCATAACCGGCCTCGCTTTGGCCGCGCGGCAGCGATTCGATGCCGGCACGGAATACCTCCGCCAGGACGGACCCGTTGTAGAGCACCAGACCGGCCACTACTGCAATGAACGGCGTGATCCCTTGGACGCCGACCGTAGGCAGGCCGTAATAGAAGATCATCATCAGGATCAGCAGCGGCACCGCACGGAACAGTTCGGTAAATCCGTAGCACGGCAGGCTGATCCATTTGCGGTCCGACAGCCGACCGAAAGCCAGCAGGATTCCCAGGACAAGGCTCAGGACAGCCGCGGTGGCGAACGCCGAAAGAGTAGCACCCACGGATTGCGCAATTGTCTGCTGCACCAATGGAAAGGTAAACAGCTGCCATTTTTTGGCGTCGAATTGACCGCTTTCAGCGAAGCGCAGGATGACGAAGCCGATTATCAGGAGGATCACCAGTGCCGTGAGGACACCGAGTAGCCGGTAGCGTGTGCGGGCTTTCGGGCCGGGGGCGTCGAAGAGAACGGAGCTCATCGGGTGACCTTCCACTTCTGTTCAAGTTTTCGCTGAAGCGCCGAAAGCATGAATACGAGGATGATAAAGACCAAGGCAACCCACAGGAGCCCGGTGAGCGCGGGCTCTCCGCGTTCGGAAAGATTCGCCCTGATTGCGCCGGCCTCAAAAACGGAAAAACCTGCGGCGACCGTGGTGTTCTTGAGCAGTGCGATGAAGACACTGAACATCGGCGGGATCACTGCCCGGAAAGCCTGCGGCAGGATCACCAGGGTCAGGGTCTGGGTGAAAGGAAGTCCTATGGCGCGGGCCGCCTCGGCCTGTCCTACCGGAACAGTATTGATCCCGGACCGGACGGCTTCCGCCACATAGGTGGCTGTGTAGAGGCTCAAGCCGATGATGGCCGCCGTCGTGAAGTCGATTGGCACAAGTCCGAGCTTCGGGTAGCCCAGGGCAAAGAAGAAGAGGACCAGCGTCAGCGGGGTGTTACGCACAGTGTTGACGTAAGCCGTCGCCACTGCCCGCATGGCTGGAACGGGCGATACGCGAAGGCTCGCCACGATGGTGCCGAGAATCAGGGCAAAGATTGCCGAGAAGAAAAACAGTATGAGCGTATTCCGAAACCCTGTGAGGAAGAGATCGGAATTATTCAGCAGCGTATTCACGGAATCGTCGCTTTCAGCAGGTGCTGTGGGGCGGCACCATGGCCGCCCCACAACGTTGGTTTAGTAGTTATCTACTGCGGGCTGCTGGACTTTGGTGCCCGACTGGCCGAGGGTCTTGTCGTAGATCTTCTGCCATACCGAACCGCCGTCGGTGAGCGTCTTATTGATGAACTGGCGCAGGGCGGTGTCGCCCTTCTTCAGTCCCACGCCGTACTTTTCAGTGGTGAACGGTTCGCCCACGACCTTCAGGCTGTCAGGCTCCTGGGCGGCGTAGCCGATCAAGATGGCCTGATCAGTAGTGACGGCGTCAACCTGGCCGCTCTTCAGGGCTTCGACGCACTGTGAGTAAGTGTCAAACTCAGTGGTCTTGGTGTCGGGGAAGTTCGCTTTGATGTTCTGGATCGGGGTGGACCCCGTCGCAGAGCAGACGTTCTTGCCCGAGAGATCCTTCTCATTCTTGATCGTTGAGTTGTCCTTCTTGACCAGGAGACCCTGCCCTGTCACGAAGTATGGCCCGGCGAAGTCGATCAGCTGCTTGCGCTTGTCCGTAATGGAGTAGGTGCCGACGTAGTAGTCGATGTCTCCGTTGGTGATGGCAGACTCGCGGTTGGCCGAGGGAATCGGCTTGAACTCGATCTTGTCCTTGCTGAGGCCTAGTGAGGCGGCGATCCACTGAGCGATTTCGATGTCGAACCCGGAGTATTCGCCCGTGGCCGCGTCCTTGAAGCCCAGGCCGGGCTGGTCCTGCTTGACGCCGATGCGTACCTTGCCGCCGGCCTTAATCGCGTCAAACGTTGGGCTGCCGGACACTGACACATTTTCGGCGACCTTGTAAGGGGCTTCGTCCGTGCCGGAAGTTGAAGTGCCGCCGCCGGTTCCGCCACAGGCGCTGAGACTCAGCGCCAAAGCCGCCGATGCTGCCAGCAGCATCGGCTTCTTCCGTAGTGAGAATGTCTTCATCAGGTACCTTTCATTGGTGGCCGCCGCTGGGCGGCCGGGTGCGGGGTGTGAAGCTGTCAGTGGGTGAGGAGCTTGGACAGGAAGTCCTTTGCCCGGTTGCTTTGGGGATTGGTGAAGAACTCCTCGGGCTTTGCGTCCTCCACGATTTGGCCGTCCGCCATGAAGACCACGCGGTCTGCTGCTTTCCGCGCGAAGCCCATTTCGTGCGTGACCACAACCATGGTCATGCCTTCCTTGGCCAGCTGAACCATGACGTCCAAGACTTCATTGATCATCTCGGGGTCAAGGGCGGAGGTGGGCTCGTCGAAGAGCATGACCTTAGGCTTCATGGCCAGCGCGCGGGCAATGGCCACACGCTGCTGCTGCCCGCCGGAGAGCTGTGCTGGCAGCTTGGGGGCCTGCGCGCCCACACCGACACGTTCCAGCAGGGCCATGGCTTCTTTATCCGCCTGCGCCTTCGGCGTGCCCCTGACTTTGGTCAGGCCGAGAGTGACGTTCTCGAGGATTGTCTTGTGGGCAAACAGGTTAAAAGACTGAAACACCATGCCGACGTCGGCGCGCAACCGGGCGAGCTCCTTGCCTTCCTCCGGCAGCACCTTGCCATCAATGCTGATGGTGCCGCCTTCAATGGTTTCCAGGCGGTTGATGGCGCGGCACAGCGTGGACTTGCCCGAGCCTGAGGGCCCGATGACAACAACCACTTCGCCCTTCTTGACCTGAAGATTGATGTCCTTCAGAACGTGCAGCTGACCATAATGCTTATTCACACCATTCAGGGAGACGAGCGCGTCGCCGGGCACATGAGTAGTCATAAGAAGAATCTAGCGAACAAAAACTGCTTATGACGGGAATCACGCCATGTTCCCGCGGAATCGTGATTCAAGAGATACCTGCCACTGGCGAGCGGCACCGGGGCATTAGCCTAGGGGGATGAGCATCAACGCAGATCCGGCAAAATCCACTCAGCCGCGCCGTAAGGGTCCCCTCGAACTGCGCCGCAAACAGGCAGCCGTGGAAATGTCCGATCAGCACCTGCTCGATACCAAGGGCGCCGGCCAGTTCGTCCATTCTGATCCGTGGCGGGTCCTGCGCATCCAAAGCGAGTTCGTGGAGGGGTTCGGGGCACTCGCCGACTTGGGGCCGGCCGTCAGTGTGTTCGGTTCTGCGCGCACCAAACCGGGGAGCCCGTTCTACGAAATGGGCATGGCCGTGGGCCGGCACCTGGCGGCCGCTGGCGTGGCGGTCATTACGGGTGGCGGACCGGGGTCCATGGAGGCTGCGAACCGGGGCACGGTGGAAGGCAACGGCGTCTCCGTTGGCCTGGGAATCGAGCTGCCCTTCGAACAGGGCTTGAACCAATGGGTGGACCTCGGCATCAACTTCCGCTACTTCTTCGCGCGGAAGACGATGTTCGTCAAATACGCCCAAGGCTTCATCGTTCTGCCCGGCGGACTGGGAACCTTGGATGAGCTTTTTGAGGCGATGGTCCTGGTCCAAACCCGGAAGGTGACGTCCTTCCCGATCGTGCTCCTGGGCGTGGACTTCTGGGGGCCAATGATCGAATGGATCCGCGGCACGCTGGTGGCCGAAGGCATGGTTTCCGAAAAGGACCTGGACCTTATCCAGGTAGTGGACGATCCCGCAGAAGCGGTGGACCTGGTGCTGCACGGCACGGTTCCCCCGCCCTCGACTAACGGGGAGCAGCGGCCGGAATAGTCCGCCCGTCCAAATCTGGCACGATGGGTGCTGTGAGTTTTTTCCTGGTCTTCCTTGCTGTTGTGCTGATCGGTGCCACCATGTGGGCCGGCGCCGGCGGCTCCCGCGGCATCCTGAGCGGCGTCCGCCGCCTAGGCAGGGGCGCCAACTCCACCGCCGCCCCTGCGGACTACGACCCTCCGGGTGGAGAGCTGCTGTACGCAGGGTTCGCCCAGCCCCCGGCCAACCTGCCGCCGGTGCTGCTGCCGGCGGATGCGGAACCGGCGGACGTTGATCACGTCCGCTTCTCCCTGGGCCTCCGGGGCTACCGGATGGACCAGGTTGATCAGGTGCTTGACGAACTGCGCGACCAGCTCGCTGCCAAGGAAACCGAACTGGCGGAGCTCCGAACCCGGCTGCTCGACGCCGAACGGGCGGCTCCGCCGGAGGCCGGCGCTTGAGCACTGAAACGGGTGACAAGACGGGCCCGACGGCGTCCATCACCGCCCTTGGCGCCCGCGCCACGGGTGCCATCAAGTCTTGGCCGTGGTGGCTGCAGGTAGCCGCCCTTTATGTTGCGGCCCGCCTTGTCAGCGCCTGCATCTTTATCGCCGCTGCCCGGCAACAGGGGCCCAATCCCTGGTTTCCCCCCACGCCCGACTACTGGAATTTCATCAACATCTGGGATGCGCGGTGGTACAGCCGGATCATCACAGACGGATACCCCTCAACGTTGCCCACGGACGCCGCGGGCAACGTGCAGGAAAATGAATGGGCCTTCTACCCGCTCTTCCCCGCGCTGGGCAGGGCGCTGTCGGGCTTGACCGGAGCCAGCCCGGCCGCGGCGCTGACGGTGGTGGCCATGCTGTCCGGGCTGGGCGCCGCCCTTGCCGTGTACTGCCTGTTCAGGCACAAGGCATCGCACGGTACGGCCCTGTGGGGAACGGCGTTCTTCGCTACCTTTCCGGCCTCGGCAATCCTGCAGGTTCCCTATGCGGAACCCCTCACCATCTTCCTTCTGGCCACCACGCTGTTGCTGGTGGTCCGGCAGCATTATCTGTGGGCCATGCCGGCAGTGGTGCTCCTGTGCCTTTCCCGCCCGGTGGGTGTTCCGTTCGCGGCCATGCTGGGACTTCTCCTGATCGCCAGGGTAATGGAACGGTTCCGCACCGGGCAGGCTGGATCCCATAGTGTGCGCGAGCTGGTGTCCCTTACGGGCCTGACAGCACTGTGCGGCGCCGCAGCACTCTTCTGGCCGGCCGCGGCCTGGGCTGCCACCGGTGACATCGCCGCCTATACCAAGACCGAAACGGTATGGCGCGGCCATGACCTGGTGCCCTTCAAGCCGTGGTTTGACACCGGCGTGGACCTTTTCGGCCCTGTCCTGGGGATACTGGCCCCATTCATCTTCGCGGGACTTTTTGCGCTCCTGCTCTTCGCCAGGCCGGTGGTGCGGCTTGGTACAGAGCTCCGCCTGTGGTGCGCGTGCTACATGGGGTACCTCCTGCTGTTCCTGCACCCCCAGACCAGCACCTTCCGCATGCTTCTTCCGCTGTTTCCGCTGGCTCTCGGGGCTGCACTGCTGTCCCGATCAAAGGCCTACCGCGGCACGGTCCTGGCCATGTTTGTCCTGCTCCAGATTGTGTGGATCGTCTGGCTGTGGGCGTGGGCCCAGCTTCCGGGAGGCGGCGATTATCCGCCGTGATGGAACGCGCCACCGCACCGGCGGATCAGGGAATCCGACGCGGCCGTAAATGTCCATCGATTAGCTACGTGCGAGTAATTACAGGATAATAGGGAGTAAGCAAGGACAACAGGATTCAGAATGTTCAGCAATGGCGGCATCAGTACGGGCCGCCATAGCGGCTTGGTTTGATCATGCGGACACAGCCCGCCCGGGCTGCTATGTCCTGGGACTAAATGGAGGGGAAATTCCTCATGGCGGCTATGAAACCACGCACGGGCGACGGCCCTATGGAAGTCACCAAGGAAGGCCGCAGCCTGATCATGCGCGTACCGCTCGAAGGCGGCGGACGGCTTGTGGTGGAACTTAACGCTGCCGAGGCGGCCAACCTTAAGGAATGCCTCGTGGGCGTTACCGAATAATTTTCGGCACCGGGGGGTCCCGTGGGGCGAGGGTCCGCAGCTACACGCTGCGGGCCCTGTTCTATTTCTTGACCGCTACCAGCAGGCCGTCTCCGGTGGGAAGCATCGCGGAGGCGAGCCGGTCGTCGTCGCGGATTGACTTGCCCACCTGGCGCAACACCACGGTGTTGGTATCGCGCGCGGCAGGGTTGGCCACGCGGTCCTTATCCAGGGCATCGTTGATGATCAGCAGTCCGCCGGCCTTGAGGAGCCGGACGGCCTGCTCCACGTAGCCAGGCAGGCCGGGCTTGTCGGCGTCGATGAACACCAGGTCGTAGGCGGCATCGGTCAGGCGTGGCAGGACATCGCCCGCACGGCCGGAGATGGTCCGGGTGCGGTTCGCAGGGCTGCCGGCTTCCGAAAACGCCTCGCGGGCAGCCTTCAGGTGCTCAACATCAACGTCGATGGTGGTGAGCACGGCATGCGGACCCAGGCCACGCAGGATGCAGACACCCGAGACACCTGCACCTGTTCCGATTTCGACGGCGGTCTGGGCCTTGGACCCTGCAGCCAACACCGTCAGGACCGCGCCTACACCCGTCCCGATGGGGGTCACACCCAACTCGAAGGAGCGCTCCCTGGCACGCACCATGACCTCGTCCTCGACGGGCAGATCTTCAGCATAGGACCAGCTCGTGGACTTGTCGGCGCTCATGGGGGATTCGCTTTCTGGGCGGCAGGGGGGTGTCTAGTACAGCCTACTGTGTCCGATGGTGTCAGCCGCGGAAGGAATCCGTTGCGCCGTCGGCTGAAGGGCGCCGCCGGTCAGGAAATTCCCAGCCAAATTTGAAATGATGGAGATCCGCTCATCCGCGAGGTGGTCGGCGCCGAACCAGAGATGTCAACAGTATCCGGGCGATAGCAATCCACGATGGGAGTGGACGATGTCAGCATCAGATGTGACACCTGTCCCTGCAATAGAACTTTCGGCTGCCGCATGGGTCCGGCCCACCTGGGAAGAAGTGGTGGCCAACCACTCCGCCAAGGTGTACCGGCTCGCGTACCGCCTGACCGGAAACAAGTTCGACGCCGAGGACCTCACTCAGGAGGTGTTCGTGCGCGTCTTCCGTTCCCTGGAAAACTTCAAGCCGGGTACCCTCGACGGCTGGCTGCACCGGATCACCACCAACCTGTTCCTGGACCAGGCACGCCGGAAGAGCCGGATCCGCTTCGACGCGCTGGGCGAAGACGCGGAGTCCCGTATTCCCGGGCGCGAGCCCGGTCCGGAACAGAGCTTCGAGCTGAACAATCTCGACCTCGATGTTCAGGCCGCACTGGAGGAACTGCCGCCGGACTTCCGCGCCGCCGTCGTACTGTGCGATTTGGAGGGCCTCTCCTACGATGAAGTGGCCGCCGCGCTGGGAGTAAAACTTGGGACAGTGCGCTCACGGATCCACCGTGGCCGGACCATGCTGCGCGAGAAGTTGGCGCACCGAGACCCCCGCCCGCAGCAGGGCCGGAAGCCAAAGCTCTCGCTGCCGCGCATCGCCAGCATCCTCTGATCGGCGCCATGACGCTCCAGAATCCCTTCGGCCGCAGGCATCACCGCGGCGCCGAACACCTTCAGGGTTGCGGCGAGTGCGCAGCGGCCCTAAACCGCGAACGCCAATACATCGAGCGGCTCCGCGAAGCCGCCGTGCCGCCAGCCAGCGACGACCTGACGGCCCGCCTGCTGTCCAGGACCCAGCTTCTGGCTGCTACGCCGGAGCCGGTACCGGGCCAGCACCCTGGCGTGCGGGCACTTGCACTCACGGCCGGCGGCACAGCTGCCGCAGCCGGAATTCTTGCCGTCAGCGCCTTCGCGCTGGCCGGAGACGCCCTTCCTACGGCAGGCACGGCCATGCACGGGAGCCTCGTGCGGCACAGCGCCCAACTGCCCGCGGACGGTGGAGCGCTCACTGCTCCGCAGTTATCCGCGCTGCGTGCGGAGGGATGGTTGTGCCCGGAGTTCGAGTCCTTGGGCTTTCAGATCCGGAGCGCCAATGCCGTGACACGTAACGGCATGCCGGCTGTGGAGCTGCACCTCTCGGACGGGCAGCACTACGCAACCGTAGTGGAACAGGCTCCGGCCGGGGCGTCCGCAGATGACGGGAAGCTGGTGGTCAGCAGCCTCGCCCCCTGGACCGCTACTTATACAACGGCCGCAGGCACGTTTTCCGTGGAGTCCGACCTCCCGGCTGATCAGGCTGACGACACCGTCCCGGTGCTCCAGCAGCTCAGTTCCGTTGCCGGGGAAGGTATCGACGCAGGCACCAGCACCGCGTCGGGCGCAGACCCGGCAACGTCCGGTGGCGAGTCCCCCTCGGCCCGGCTGGAGCGCGGAATCCGTAAAATCGGGGAGATGTTGGCGGGGTAATGGTGGCAGGTTCTCAGCCCGGCGGGGACGAATCGTCAGAGCGGCTTCGGAGAGGGTAATCTTCCTAAAGTGTTTGGAATCAACGGCCCCGAGTTCTTCCTGCTCCTGATCATCGGCATTCTGGTGATCGGTCCCAAAAGGCTGCCCGAGTACACCCAGAAACTGGCGAACCTGGTCAAGGAAGTCCGCCGCATGGCCTCCGGTGCGCGTGAGCAGATCAAGGAAGAAGTCGGCATCGACATCGACGATGTCGACTGGAAGAAGTACGATCCCCGGCAGTACGATCCGCGCCGCATCATCAAGGAAGCCCTCCTGGATGATGACACCAAGATTGTCAGTCCCGGGGCGCCCGCCGCGGTGGCTGCCGTCTCCGGCGCCGCAGTCGCTGCAGCTGGCAGCGCGACGGGAGTACCGGCGCGGCCCGCACGCGTGGTGCAGACCCTGCCGCCCGGCACACCCGCTCCGTTCGACTCCGAGGCCACTTAGCCCTGCCCTCCAGCAGTTGCTCAGCGCGGCTGCAGCCCCAGCTTCAGTCCGGCAAGGCCCCGCGGTTTGGCAGCAAGTTTGCCGGCAATCCCGTTCAGGGCGATGGCCGCCGGAGTCTCCGGCCGGCTCAGCACAATGGGCGCACCGGAGTCGCCGCCCTCGCGCAACAGGATGTCCAGTGGGATCTGCCCCAGCAGCGGAACATCGGCGCCCACCGTCGCAGTGAGCCTTTCGGCGAGGATTGCTCCGCCACCGCTTCCGAACAGTTCCATCCGCTCGCCGTCGGGCATTTCCAGGTAGGACATGTTCTCGATGACGCCGGCCACGGACTGGCCTGTTTGGGTGGCGATGGCGCCCGCGCGCTCGGCGACGTCGGCGGCCGCGGCCTGGGGGGTGGTCACCACCAGGATCTCTGCCTTGGGCAGCAGTTGGGCCACGGAAATTGCGATGTCGCCGGTGCCCGGCGGCAGATCGAGGAACAGGGCGTCAAGGTCACCGAAATACACGTCGGTGAGGAACTGCTCCAGGGCACGGTGGAGCATCGGGCCGCGCCAGGCAACAGGCTGGTTGCCGGTGACGAACATGCCGATGGAGATCACCTTGACGCCGTACGCCACCGGCGGCAGGATCATGTCGTCCACCCGTGTTGGCGCCTGCGTGATGCCCATCATGGCCGGAACCGAGAAGCCGTAAACGTCGGCGTCCACGATGCCGACGCGGAGCCCCTGGGCGGCGAGGGCACAAGCCAGGTTGACCGTGAGGGAGGACTTGCCGACGCCGCCCTTGCCGCTGGCAACAGCGTAAACCTTGGTCAGCGACCCGGGCTCGTTGAACGGAATGCCGCGCTGGTTCCCGGCCCCGCGCAGCTGCTCTTTTAGGGCGTCCCGTTGGGCCTGGTTCATCACCTTCAGTTCAACGTCGACGGCGGTCACGCCGGGAACCGCGGACAGAGCCCGTTCGGAGTCGGCCGTGATGGTGCCCCGCAGGGGGCAACCTGCGATAGTGAGAAGCACTGCCAGCCTGACTGTTCCATCGCTGGAGATGTCCACTGAATCCACCATGCCCAGTTCCGTAATGGGACGGCGGAGCTCAGGATCTATGACAGTGGCCAGCGCAGCGTGGACTGCCTGCTCCAGGGTGGTGCTCATTCGGGCAGGGCTCAGCTTTCGGGGGTAGGGGTATGCTTCGGGGCGGCGGCGCCGTGATCTGTAGCGGCGCCATGTGCAGCCCCGACGTCTGTGGGCCCGCCGGCGGCGGGTCCCGTGGCGGCGTGGCTCGGTTTGACCTTCGGCACCTGCTGCGTGCGGGGGCTCCGCTGTTTGTCGCGCTTTTCCTTCAACTTTTCCTTGATCTTGTCCCGGGGCGTCTCGTGGCTGCCGGATCCCGCGGGGTCATGGGTGCGCAGTTCCTCCTGCGCTTCGAGCATGTCCTCCAGGAGCGATCGCAGTTCCGCACGGACGTAATCGCGCGTGGCCACTTCGCGGAGGGCGATCCGCAGCGAAGCCAGCTCCCGGGTGAGATATTCGGTGTCCGAAAGGTTGCGCTCTGCCCGCTGCCGGTCCTGCTGGAGTGACACGCGGTCGCGGTCGTCCTGCCGGTTCTGGGCAAGCAGCAACAGCGGGGCGGCGTAGGAAGCCTGCAGCGAGAGCATGAGAGTCAGCAGGGTGTAGCCGAGCAAACGGGAGTCGAACTGCCACGCCTCCGGTGCCCACGTGTTCCAGACCAGCCAGACCACCACAAAGACCGTCATGTACACCAGGAACTGGGGTGTGCCCATAAACCGGGCGAAGCCTTCAGTTGCGTGGCCAAAGGCGTCGGGGTCCGGTGAGAACTTCGGCAGGATGCGCTGCCGGCCGCTCAAAGGCGTGTCCAGGCCACCCTTGGCTGGTACTTTGGCGGAGCCGCGCTGGTTGGGATTCTTGGGGGCGCCGGTATCAGCCAATGCGGCCTCCGAGTTTTCTTATCGGGGCTTCGCCATCATAGGCGCGCCAGTCGTCCGGCAACATATGATCCAAAACGTCATCAACTGTCACCGCCCCCACGAGCCGGCCGTCGTCATTGACCACGGGAAGGGAGTTCAGGTTGTAGGTTGCCAAGGTCCTGGCGACTTCACTGATGTGGGCCTGGTCGGACAGCGGCTCAAGGTTCTTATCCACCAGGTTGCCCAGCGGCTCAAACGGCGGGAACCGCAGGAGCTGCTGGATGTGCACCACGCCCAGGAATCGTCCGGTGGGCGTCTCCAGCGGGGGCCTGGCAATAAAAATGGATGAGGCGAGGGCGGGGGACAGCTCCTCGCGCCGGACGTGGGCAAGGGCTTCGGCCACTGTTGCCTCGGGGGGAAGGATGACCGGGACCGGCGTCATGAGGCCGCCGGCGGTGTCTTCGTCGTACTCAAGCAGCCGCCGCACGTCCTCCGCGCCCTCAGGTTCCATCAGCTGCAGCAGCTGCTCCGCCTGGGCGGAAGGCAGCTCGCCGAGGAGGTCGGCGGCGTCGTCCGGATCCATCTCTTCCAGGACGTCGGCTGCACGCTGCAGATCGAGGGCGGAAAGGATTTCCACCTGGTCATCCTCCGGAAGCTCCTGCAGGACGTCGGCGAGCCGTTCGTCCTGGAGTTCGCTGGCCACCTCGAAGCGCCGCTTGTCGCTCATCTCCTGAAGTGCGTCGGCAAAGTCCGCAGGTTTGAGGTCCTCGTGGTTGGCCACGAACTGGGTGGCCGCCTGCGGCTCTGTGCGGGCACCCTGCAGGGCGTCCGCCCAGTCGATGATCATGGTCTCGTTGCGCCGCAAACGGCTGAGCGGGGACAGCGAGTGGCCCCGGCGGACGAAAAGTTTGCTGACAAACCAGTCGCGGGAGCGGTGCTGGTCCATGGCGATGTCCTCGATGGTGGCGTCGCCACTGCCGTCCCGGAGGGTGACCCGGCGGTCGAACATTTCCGCGACCACCAGGGTCTCGGCGCCGCGCTGCTCAAAGCGGCGCAGGTTCACCAGTCCGGTGCAGATGATCTGTGTCTGGTCGATCGAGGTAATGCGGGTCATCGGCACAAACACACGCTTCTTGCCGGGAACTTCGACGACGATGCCCACCACGTGCGGGGCGCCCCGGCTACCGCGGGAGAGCACCACAACATCGCGCAACCGCCCCAGGCGATCGCCCAGGGGGTCGAAGACATCAAGACCCAGAAGGCGGGCCACAAAGACGCGCGAAAGATTTGTGCTCACTTCTACAGGCTACCGAGTCTGCTCTCTTTTAGCTGAATTTCAGGCGGCACACATGCTGATGGGCAAGAATGGGTGTATGTCAAACATTTTTGGTGCTCCCAAGGCCGGCAGCCCTAACGGGCCGGATGACGCCCGCATGGTTCCGGTCGGTGACACCGTCGGCTCGTACACCTCCTACTTGGATGCCCAGAAGGCGGTGGACTACCTTGCCGACCAGCAGTTCCCGGTCCAGATGGTTTCCATCGTGGGCAACGAACTCAAGATGGTGGAGCGGGTAACCGGCCGCCTCAGCTATCCGCGCGTGGCGCTCTCCGGCGCGCTCAGCGGCATGTGGTTCGGTTTGTTTGTCGGCGTAATGCTGTCCTTCTTTGCCCCTTCGCCTGGCTACTTCTCCATCCTGGCGTCGGTGCTGATGGGCGCTGCCTTCTTTATGCTGTTCGGCATCGTCACCTATGCCATGCAGCGCGGGAAGCGGGACTTCACCTCCACCAGCCAGGTGGTGGCCACCAACTACGACGTCGTAGTGTCCGTGGAAGCCGCCCATGAGGCCCGCCGGCTGCTCCAGCAGCTGCCCATGACCCGCTCTGACGCAGCCGCTGCTCCCTACGGCGCGCAGGGCTACCAGGGCCAGCAGTACGGCCAGCCCCAGCAGCACGGGCAGTCCCAGCAGTACGGCCAGCCGGGCCAGGCACAGGAGCCGGGGCAGGCACCCGCCCGGCCCGCGGGCTGGAATGACCCCTATGGTCAGCAGGGGGCCGACACGCCGGCTCCCGGCCCGCAGGGACAGGCCACGGGCCACGCCGCAGAATCAGGCCAGGGCATGCAGCCGGAGGGTGCACCGCAGCCGGCCAAGGCGCCCGTTGCGGCGGTCCGCTACCCTGACCTTCCGGACGGCCGGCCCCAGTATGGGGTCCGCCTCAGCGATCAGCCCGCTGCAGGCAGTACTGACTCGGGGCAATCCGCGTCCGGGCAGCCCGCCTCGAGCGGGCCCCAGGCTCGGAACGACTCCGCGAACGACTCCGGCGAACCAACGCCGTAGGCAGGGGAGACCCCGACGCGCGGGGTTCGCTCACCCACAGGGTGAGCCCACCGGGTTGTGCGGCCTCAGCACTCACACAAAGAACTCCGTCCGGACCTGGCGATCGCCGGTCCGGACGGAGTTCTTTTTAGTGCGGTGCGTTCCTGCCGGTTATTTGACGCCGCCTGCTGTCAGGCCGCCCACGAGGTACTTCTGGAACATGAAGTAGAGCACTACCACCGGTACGGCACAGACCAGGGACGCTGCCATCATCTGCGAGTACACGGGGATCGCGCCGCCTTCAACGGCGGAGGCAAACACCTGCAGCGCCACTGCGGCGGTATGGGTGTCGGGCCGGGTGAAGACGGACGCAAACAGCACGTCATTCCAGCCCAGCAGGAAGGCGAAGATGGCTGAGACGATGATCCCGGGCCAGCTGAGCGGAATGATGATCTTGAAGAGGATCCCCAGGTTGGAGGCACCGTCGATGCGTGCTGCCTCCTCCAGTTCACGCGGAAGCCCGCGGAGGTATGTGACCATGACCCAGGTTGAGAACGGAAGGGCGAATGTCAGGTACGCGATGAAGAGGCCCCACAGGGTGCCGATGACCGTGACCCCCAGGTAGGTGCCGGCGGAGGAAAAGAGCACAAACACCGGGAGCAGCATCAGGGTTCCGGGAATGGACTGGAGGCCAAGCAGGCCGCGGAGCACCGTCAGCCGTCCCCGGAACTCAAACCGGACCAGGACATAGGCCGTGCCGATCGCCATCAGGGCGGAGACGATGGCGGTGGCACCGGACACAATGAGGCTGTTTCCGATGGCTTTGGCCAAGCCAACCGAATCCCAGATCTTGCTGTAGCTGTCCAGGGAGAAGCTGCTCGGCCAAAACTCGCCGCTTGCCACACCCACGTCCGTGTTCAGGGAGGCCAGGAAGATGTACAGGATGGGGGTCAGGACCAGAGCACAGAGCAGCACCGTGATCACGATCAGCAGCGGGCGCGGCATCAGGCGGGTGACTTCCAAGGCGGCATCACGCCGGATGGGCTGCTTGGCCTGCTTTTCGATCGGGTTTGCTGCGTCGATGCTCATTTCTTTCCTCCGTCGTGCACGTCAAGCTTGACCGCGCGCAGGTAGATGAACAGCGGAATGGCGATCAGGATGAGCGACACCACCGCCATGGCCGCGCTGAGGCCGAACCTGAAGCTCTGGAAGCTGGTGACGTAAACCAGGATCGGGAGCACGTTCACGTCGGACGGGGCGGGCGCGCCGAACAGGACGTAGGGCAACGTGAAGTTGTTGATGTGGTTCAAGGTGGCCAGCAGGAACGCGAGCGAGACCGGACCCTTCAGGTACGGGAAGATCACGTAGCGCAGCTTGTTCCACCACAGTGCGCCGTCCAGAGCAGAGGCCTCATGGACCTCGTGGTCCACGGCCTGCAAACCGGACAAGGCAAGCAAATAGATGAACGGCCAGGCCGCCCAGATTTCCACCCACACCAGGGTCCAGTAGGCGTTGGGGCCGTTTAGCCAGAGCCCGCCGTCCATGCCCATGCTGGTCAGGGTGACATTCACAATGCCGTCCGGCTGCAGCATGGTCCGCCAGACGCTGGCTACCACAAAGGAAGGCAGGACGTACGGGATCAGGAAGATCGAACGTACCAGCGCACGGCCGCGGTAGGCGTTCTGGGTGACGACGGCGGCAGCCACGCCCAGCGGGACGGTCACCAGGGTGGAGATCACCGCGAAGGACACGGAGAGCCAGATCGAGCGGAGCAGGTCACTGCTGGTTGCCGCTTCGATGTAGTTCTGGATGCCGATGAACTCGGCACTGACCCAGCGGCGCAGGCTGTACTGGTCCAGGTCGATCACGGACATCCAGATGCCCATGGCCAAGGGGATGAGGATGACGATCGTCATCAGGAACCCGCCGGGTATCAGCAGCCACAGCGGCCGGTTCCTTTCGCTCAGCCCCTTCCGGCGCTTATCACTCGGGGTGGGCCTGCCGGGTCCGGCGGCCGGCCCGGCCGCCGGACTGCTGTCCGACGGCCGGGGCTCGGTAACGCTGCTAGCCATTGTCTGCAACCTTCCGCAGTTGTTCGGCCGGTCTTACTTCTTTGCCCGGTCCAAGGCAGTCTGCGACTTGGCCTGCTCGTCCTTCAGCCGCTGGGTGAGGTTGGCGTCGCTGACTGAGCCTGCCGAAAGGTCCGGAATCGACTGGACCACCACGTTGGTCAGGGACAGCTGGACGTCACCCCAGGCGCCGCTGAACGGGGTGGCCACGGACTTCGCACCGGAATCAAGCGCCGGCGCAATCATCTCGTTGCTGGCAAGCTCCTTGGCCGCTGCCTGGTTCGCGGGAAGCTGGCCGAACACCTTGAAGTAGTTGAGCTGAACGTCCTTCTCGGTGATCATCTTGATGAACGCGAAGGCAAGGTCTTTCTGCTTCGAGTAGTCGGCTACCACGAGGTTGTCGCCGGACAGGATGCTGGCGGCGGGCTTGCCACCGGAAGGGTTGGAGGACTCGCCCGGCGGGACGGTAGGCATCAGGGCGTACTTGTACTTGCCTTTGACGGCCGAGGCATCCAATGCGGGGATGGACAGCGGAGACGTCATGGGGAAGTAGGCGGCCTTGCCGGCCGCGAAGGCCGCCAGGGCCTGCGGGTTGGCCCAGCCCACCGATGAGGGGTCCACTACTTTGTCCTTGGTCACCCAGCCGAAGTAGGTGTCGTAGGCCTTTTTGGTGATGGGGTCATCGAGGCGGACCTTGCTGCCGTCGATGATGGGGTTGCCGGCCTGGATGGACATTCCCCAGATGTACTTCCAGGGGTCGAAGTTGTCCTTGTAGGCCACCGCAACACCGTACTGGTCGCCCTTGGTGAGCTTCTTGGCCTGTTCGGTGAATTCGTCCCAGGTGGTTGCCGGCTTTTCAATGCCGGCGGCAGCCAGCAGTTCGGTGTTGTAGGCCATGACGAACGGGCGGCTGACGAACGGGATGCCGATCTGGTTTCCTTCGTCCGGGCCGGAAATGCCCAGCGCGGCGGGAACGAACTTGTCCTTACCGCCGAGCTGGTTCCATTCGTTGTCGCCCAGCTTCACGAATGCGCCCGTGGAGTAGGCCGTGGGGGTGAAGGTGGTTCCGAGACCGTAGACGTCGGGGCCTTGGCCGGACACCACGGAGGTCTGGATCCGGGTCATCTCGTCATTGGCGGTAGCGAACGTCTCCCACTGGATGTCTGCTCCGGTTTCCGCCTTGAATTTGGTGCTCATTTCCTTGAACCAGGCCTGCTGCTCCTGGGGATACTGCGCTGTCACGTTCATCAGGACGTTGAGCGTTTTCCCGGCGCCATCCACCTTGCCGCCGGTGGCGCCGGCGCCGGCGCCGGTGCCGCCTGACCCGCCCGAGCCGCCGCAAGCGGCAAGCATCAGGACGGAAATTGTCGCGGCGGCAACAGCACCCAGGCGACGTGGTTTGGACATACCCATGAGACTTCTCCTTTGAAGACATACGATGCGGCAGAGACCCAAGACTTAGATCACAGTCTATGGATTTCTTTCTCCGCGGCTAGCGTATTCATCGGAGTCAAACTTTGGCAAGCGATTGCCAAAAACTGTTACCAGAGCTTCACCATGGATAGGACCGCCTTACGCGGCCGGAGGCAGGGCAGCCGCAACCCGTCAGACGGTGCCCCCTTGTGCGACGGCCTGGTCCACTTCGGCGTAGATGCCTGACATCCAGGATTCGACGTCGGCAGCCTTCCGGGGGAGTTCGGCGCTGAGGTTGACCGGACCGTCGGCCGTCATCAGGATGTCGTCCTCGATCCGCACGCCGATGCCGCGGTACTCGGCAGGGATGGCCAGGTCTTCGTTCTTGAAGTAAAGGCCGGGCTCGATGGTGAAGACCATGCCTGCAGTGAGGATGCCATCGAGGTAAAGCTCGCGCTTGGCCTGGGCGCAGTCATGGACGTCGAGGCCCAGGTGGTGGCTGGTGCCGTGCGGCATCCAGCGGCGGTGCTGCTGGCCTTCAGGGCTGATGGCTTCCTCAACACTGACAGGCAGCAGCCCCCACTCGGCGAGCCGCTCAGCCAGTACCGTGGTGGCGGCGGTGTGGATGTCCCGGAACCTCGTGCCTGGCTGGGCGGCGGCGAATCCGGCGTCGGCGGCATCAAGGACCGCCTCATAGACCTTGCGCTGAATGTCGCTGAACGTGCCATTGGCAGGCAGGGTCCGGGTGACATCGGCGGTGTACAGTGAGTCGGCTTCGACCCCGGCATCCAGGAGCAGCAGCTCGCCCGCATTGATCCTGCCCGTGTTGCGGTTCCAGTGCAGCACGGTGGCGTTGTTGCCGGCGGCGGCGATGGTGTCGTACCCCAGTTCGTTGCCCACTTCGCGGGCCCGCGCAAAGAAGGCACCCTCCACAACGCGTTCGCCACGGGCGTGCGTCAGTGCCCGCGGAAGGGACTTGACCACTTCCACAAAGCCCTCAACGGTGGCTGCCACGGCCGCCTTCATCTGCTCGACTTCCCAGTCATCCTTGAGGAGCCGGAGTTCGGACAGGGCTTCGGAAAGTTTCTCGTCCAAAGCATCCAGTACTGCGAGGTCCAGGTTGTCCGGATCCTTGGCAGTGTTGTAGCGGGCAGTGTCCACGAGCGCGTCGATGTTCTCGTCGACCTTGCGGACCAGGCGGATGGAGATGCCGCCGATCTCCGGAGCACCCACGTTCTTGGTGATCGCCGTTTCGAGGGCATCGAGGTGGGCGGTGGGCAGGCCCAGGCGGGCTTCGAACTCGGCGAGGCTGGGGCGGGTACCGATCCAGAATTCTCCCGACCGGGAGTCGGCGTAGAACTGTTCTGTATCCCGTCCTGCGAGCGGACGGAAGTAAAGGGTGGCGCGGTGGTGCCCGCCGTCGTCGCCCTTTCCTTCCGCTGCCGGCTCCAGGATGAGGACAGCATCCGGCTCGTGGTCCAGGCCGAGGCCGGTGAGGTGGGCGAATCCCGAGTGGGGGCGGAAGCGGTAATCGCAGTCGTTGGACCGGACTTTCAGCGGGCCTGCAGGGATGACCAGGCGTTCGCCTTTGAACTGGTCGGAGATGGCCTTGCGCCTGGCCGCGGCGTAGTCCGCCACGGCGTCGCGGGCCGGCAACTGCTGGCCGGTGGGCGCCCAGTTGCTGGCCATAAACGTCTTGAAGGCATCGGAACTGGGCCGCTGCGAGCGGTTGTTGACGCGCTCATCGAGGGGCTGGGAAGCAGAGTTCTGGGTATTTTCGGCATCGTTCACGGCACCATCGTCTCACCAGCAGCCGGGCACGCGCGAACAAAGGAGCCAGGCCGGGCGGACGCGGTCAACTAGGCTGGGCAGGTGAGGATTGACCTGCATGCCCACTCCAACGTTTCCGACGGCACGGAAACCCCCGCTGACGTGATGGCCTCGGCAGCCCGGGCGGGCCTGGACGTCGTGGCCCTGACCGACCATGACTCCACGGACGGCTGGGCTGAAGCGTCCCAGGCAGCCTTGGCTCACGGGGTGGCCCTGGTCCTGGGAATGGAAGTTTCCTGCCGGACGGAGCAGGGCATCAGCGTGCATCTGCTGAGCTACCTGCACGATCCCGCCCACCCCGGACTACTTGAGGAAATCACCAAGTCCAAGGACGCACGCCTCACCCGTGCCGAACGCATGGTGAGCCTCCTCGCCGAAGACTACCCTCTGACCTGGGACGACGTCATTCATCACGTCGCCCCGGGGGCCACGCTGGGCCGTCCGCACATCGCCGATGCCCTGGTGGCGGCCGGGGTGGTTTCGGACCGTTCGGAAGCCTTCACGTCCATCCTCACCTCGCGGTCTCGCTACTTTGTCCAGCACTATGCACCCGACCCGGCAACCGCCGTCGAACTTGTCCGGGCCGCAGGCGGCGTCCCTGTCTTCGCCCATCCTGTGGCGTCCTCGCGCGGGCGGATTGTGGGGGAGCGCACCTACCGGGACATGATCGACGCCGGTCTGGTGGGCCTGGAGATCGACCACCGCGACAACCCCGAGGAAGGCCGCGAGTTCCTGCGGGGACTTGCAGCCCAGCACGGACTGCTGATCACGGGGTCCTCCGACTACCACGGAACGGGCAAACCGAACCTGCTGGGGGAGAACCTGACGTCGCCCGAGGTGCTGGCCCGGATCGAGGAACTGGCCACAGGGACCGCCGTCGTCCGCCCCTGATGCCTGCCCGCATCCCAACTAGGTAGCAGTAACTGTCGTTTTGGACGCTCAAAACGACACTTACTGCTACCTAGTTGGGCGGGAAGGAAGTAAAGGTGGCTTTGGCACCCAACCGCTTGGCCATGACTTCGATGGCCGGCTGGTTCTGGTCCACGCACACAAACTTCCGGTCCAGCTTGGCCGCGACGGCGCCGAGCGTTCCGGAACCGGCGAAGAAGTCCAGGCACCAGTCACCAGGGCGGCTTGAGGCGGCAACCACACGGCGGATGAGGCCCTCGGGCTTCTGCGTGGGGTAGCCGGTCTTTTCCTTGCCGGTGGGGGAGACGATGGTATGCCACCAGACGTCGGTGGGCAGCTTCCCGAGTTCCCGCTTGGCAGGCGTCACCAGGCCCGGAGCCATGTACGGCTCCCGGTCCACCTCGGCGCTGTCGAAGTGGTACTTGGACGGGTTCTTGACGTACACGAGGATGTTGTCGTGCTTGGTGGGCCAGCGGTATTTGGCGCGAGCACCGTAGTCGTAGGCCCAGATGATCTCGTTCAGGAAGCACTCGCGGCCGAAGATGGCATCGAGCATCACCTTGGCGTAATGGACTTCCCGGTAATCCAGGTGGAGGTAGAGCGTGCCGTCGTCAGCCAACAGCCGCCAAGCCTCCACCAGCCGGGGCTCCAGGAAGGCCCAGTAATCGCTGAACGCGTCATCGTACCGGTGCAGTGCGCCCTTGATGGTGTCGTAGGAGCGGCCCTTGAAGCCCACGCGGTCGCCGTCGCCGCCGGTGTTGAGCACCATCCGGGTTTCCTGGCGGGTCTGGGCCCTGCCGGTGTTGAAGGGCGGGTCCACGTAAATGAGTGTGAAGGCGCCGTCCGGCAGCGAGGGGAGGAACTCCGCGTTATCCGCGTGAACCACCAGGTTGCTGCCGTCCGGCGCCCAGACGGTGTCAGTCATCGAGGCTGTTAGGCCTCTGCGTTGCCGGGCTGCATGCCGTTGTCGGCGCCGGCCACCACTTCGCCGTTGCGGCGGCGGGTGCGGGTGCGGCTGCGGCGGGCCCGGGGGTCCACTTCGCCGGCGGTCGCAGCCGCAGTTGCAGGTTCGGCGGCGGGCCCGGTGCCGGTGGTCGCGGCATCAGGCGTACGACGGCGGCGCTCGCCTGAGCGGCTGCCCTCGCCTGACCGGCCACCTTCGGAGCCGCTGCGGCGGCTGCCCTCGCGCCCGCCTGAACGGCCGGCGTCGCGGTTGCCGTCACGGCCGCCGTCCCGCCCACCGTTTTGTCCGCTGGCGCGGGAGTTCTTCTTGCCGGTCTCGCCCAGGTCCTCCAGGACTTCGGCGTCAACACCGGCGAGGGTGCGCTTGTTGCGGGGCAACCGGCCCTTGGTGCCTTCCGGGATGTCCAGCTCTTCGTACAGGTGCGGGGAGGACGAGTACGTCTCCACCGGTTCCGGGTAGCTCAGGCCCAGGGCCTTGTTGATCAGGCCCCAGCGCGGCATGTCATCCCAGTCAACGAAGGTCACGGCGGTGCCCTTGTTGCCGGCCCGGCCGGTGCGGCCCACGCGGTGCAGATAGATCTTTTCGTCCTCAACGCACTGGTAGTTGATCACGTGCGTGACGTCGTCCACGTCGATGCCGCGGGCGGCGACGTCGGTGGCCACCAGAACATCCACCTTGTTGTTGCGGAAGGCCCGGAGGGCCTGCTCGCGGGCGCCCTGACCGAGGTCGCCGTGGATGGCGGCGGCGGCGAAGCCGCGGTCCACCAGTTCCTCGGCCACCTTTGCGGCAGTGCGCTTGGTCTTGGTGAAGATGATGGTGCGGCCGCGGCCCCGTGCCTGCAGGATGCGGGCAACAACTTCAACCTTGTCCATGCTGTGGGCGCGGTAGATGAGCTGGCGGATGTCCCGCTTGGTGAGGCCCTCGTCTTCGGGATCAGCTGCCCGGATGTGGGTGGGCTGTGTCATGTAGCGGCGGGCCATGGCAATGACCGGGCCGGGCATGGTGGCGGAGAACAGCAGCGTCTGGCGGACGGCAGGGGTGCCTGCGATCAGCGTCTCGACGTCCGGCAGGAAACCAAGGTCCAGCATTTCGTCGGCTTCGTCGAGGATGACAATTTTGACGTTCTTGAGGCTCAGGTGCTTCTGCTTGTACAGATCAATCAGGCGGCCGGGGGTTCCGACCACGATCTCGACGCCCTTCTGCAGGGCCTCCACCTGGGGCTCGTAGGCGCGGCCGCCGTAGATGGTGGTGATACGGGCGTTGCGCTTGAGCGAAGCGGTCTGGAGGTCGTTGGCTACCTGGACGGCCAGCTCGCGGGTGGGCACGATGACCAGGGCCTGCGGTGCGCCGGGAACGGCGAGCTTGTCGAAACCGGCGTCGTCCGGCCCCACAACGCGCTGCAGCGCCGGGATGCCGAAGCCGAGGGTCTTGCCCGTACCGGTCTTGGCCTGGCCGATGATGTCGTGGCCCGAGAGCGCCACCGGCAGGGTCATGGCCTGGATGGGGAACGGGTGGGTGATCCCGGCGTCGGCCAGGGACTCGACAATGTCCGCGCGGACGTTGTAATCGGCGAAGGACTTTTCCGCGATTTCATGCGGCTTCTCGTCGGAGATGATGGTCTCTTCAGGTTCGATCGTTTCGATGCCGGAGTCGTCCGTCAGGAGCTGGTGGGTATGCAATTCACTCACAGGTGAGTTTCCTTATTCATTTGGGCATTGGCGCTGCCTGCTCAACGGGCCGGCCAACATGGCCGCTCCGGAGCACGCTCGGGCGCGCAAGCAAATCCAGTGGAAGCCGATCGCGGGCTATCTAAATGCTGGCACTGGTGACCAGCGGGTCTGTCTCAAGATCGCGTAGGGGCGGGCTTGTTGAATTCAAAATCAAGGAAATCAACGACCGGGCATCCATATCTACTTCTTCAGTCTAGCCGTACGGACCCCGAATCCCGGCTTTTGGCCCTTGACGCACGGGCAGGCAACTCAGGCCAGAAGCTCGAAGTGGACCTCACGGGCGGCGATATCGGAGGAGATCAGGCGCACCCGCACCGTGGTACCGGATTCCAGGTCGCCGGCGCACCGGGCTGTCACGGCCGGCTCGGCGATCTGGACGATACCCGAGGGGCCGTTGCCGTTCTTCCCGTTCCCGTTCTTCCCGCCGTTCCCGTTTTTGGCGCCGTTGCCGTTGTCTTTCTGCGGCTTGGACCCGGAAATGACAATCGCATCAAACTCCTGGCCGATGTGGTTGACCAGGAGGGCAGCTTCCACGGTGTCCAGTGCCATGCGTTCCATCCGGCTTGCCAGCTGGTCGGATGCGGCCATGATTTCCGGCAGGGTGGGCAGGGCTTCCCGCGCCCAGCCGGGGACCGGCTTGCCGTTGCTCAGGGCTTCGCAGATCACCAGCACAAACCTGTCGATGAGCCGCCGGAGGGGCGCCGTGGTGTGGGCATAGGCCGCACCGATGGCCGACTGGATGGCAGCTTCGGGGACGGTGCCGTCAAACGCCGTGTAGCTTGCTCCGCGGAACAGCATGCCTGCGGAATGCAGGATGGCCAGTTGGCGGGGCTCGGTGGGGTCGAGGCTGCGAAGGTACTCGCCGTAGCTGGTTTTCCCGTCCCACGGCTTGCCGAGGGCCACAGTCTGGAGCCGGAAATGACGGAGGGAGCGCTCGTCCGGGGCGGGCATGGTGCGCAGGATGCCGACCTTCCCCGCCAGCATCATGTCCGCGGCCGCCATTCCGGTCATCAGCGAAATCTGGGCGTTCCAGTCCTCCACCGGAAGCTGGGGCGCCGCCGCAATCCGGTAGCCGCCGTCGGGCAGTTGGACGATTTCCTGCTCCGGCATGTTCAGGCTGGCGCCGCCGCGCTGGCGTTCCAGTTCAACGCGTTTGAGGCCCACTTCCTTCAGGAGCTGCAGCACGGGGTTGGCTGTGCCGGCGTCGATCTCGGCCTGGACGCCCTTGTAGTCCAACTTGGACCGGCTGCGGATGGTGGCCCGCCGGACGGACACGCTGCCAACGTGGGCGGCGTCGTCGAGCCCGAATTCCCAGACAAACGCCGCGCACAGCTGATCGGCCAGGAGGCTGCCCGCCTCCTCGCTGATGACCTCGGGGTGCAGCGGGATCCGGCCGTCCGGGGCGTAGAACGTCTGGCCGCGGCGGCGGGTTTCGGCGTCCAGATTGCCGCCGGGGCGGACAAACGAGGGCACGTCGGCGATGGCGTATAGCACCCGGTAGCCCTCGCCGGAACGCTCGATGAACAGTGCCTGGTCAAGGTCCGTGGACGATGCCGGATCGATGGTCAGGAACTCAACGTCCGTGAGGTCAGCGGCCGGCAGCTGATGAGCGGCCACGGCCGCCTCGGCGTCCCGGACCGCCTCGGCCGGGTAAGGCCCGGGCAGTTCCAGTTCAGTCCGCAGGGCACTCAGGGCTGCTGCGAGGGCGTTGTTCTTCTCATGGACGTTGGGGGCCAACCGATGATGGGACACAAAAGTCAGGTTAGCTCGATTTCGCGGGATCGCGCACGCCCCGCCCCGCTGCGCGCGGGATCTCAGGAGTTGCGCGCTCGATTCTCAGGCAGCGCCGGCGTCCAAGGCGGCCAGGAGGGCCGCGGCAGCTGCTGCCGGATCAGAGGCCTCGGTAATGGCGCGAACCACAACGATCCTGCTGGCGCCTGCCGCCACAACCTGCTCAACGTTGTCCAGGCCGATCCCGCCGATTGCAAACCAGGGGAGCGCGGCTTGGGTTCCGGAGGCAGCGACGGCGTCCGCCGCATATCGAACGAGGTCAAGGCCGACGGCGGCCCGGCCGGGTTTGGTGGGGGTGGCCCACACCGGTCCCACACAGAAGTAGTCGAGACCGTCGTCGGCAGTCACCGATGACGACAGCCGGATGGCGCCCTCGATCTGTTCCGTGGTGTGGGTGGAAAGCCCCACCACGGCGCCGGCCCCCAGCAGGGTTCGTGCGGAGGCCACGGGAAGGTCCTTCTGGCCGACGTGGAAGACCGGCGCGCCGGACAGCATGGCGATGTCGGCGCGGTCATTGACTGCCCAGAGCCGTCCGTGGCGGGCTGCGGCCGCCTGAAGGACCGTCAGTAGTTCCAGCTCCTCGGCGGCCTCGATGGCCTTGTCGCGGAGCTGGATGATGTCCACGCCACCGGCAAACGCCGCGTCCACGAACTCAGCAAAGTCCCCGCGGTCGCGGCGTGCATCAGTACACAGGTACAGCCTGGCGCTGTGGGGCAGGCCGCCGCCGGACTCCTGGACAGTGGTGCTGGGGAGGATGCTGGGGCTGGAGGACACGTTCATGGAAACCACCATAGTTCCCCTAAACTGGGCGAGTACTGCGGGAGCCCGTCGCAGCCGTCATAAAGCGGCAGGGCTGAGAGGGCATGAGAGCCGACCGCTTGACCTGATCCGGCTAGTACCGGCGTAGGGAAGGAAACACATGGTCCCCCCATCCGGCGGCGCGCCCGCCAGCACATCTGACACTGCCGCGGGCAGCGGAGTGAACAGTCCCGTCCTGCACGCCGATGTGGCGGTGATCGGTGGCGGAGTCATTGGCCACTGCATCGCCTGGGAGGCACGGCTCTCCGGCCGCTCCGTGGTGGTGATCGATGACGAACCGGGTTCAGGGGCCAGCTGGGCGGCCGCTGGAATGCTCGCGCCCGTCAGCGAGCTGCACTACCAGGAGGAAGGCCTCCTGGAGCTGATGCTCGAGTCCTCGAACCTTTGGCCTGCCTTCGCGGCGACCCTTGCACGGGCGGGGGCAGGGGATTTTGGCTACCTGACGACGCCGACCCTCGCCGTCGGTGCCGACGCAGCGGACCGCCGCGCGCTCATGGACCTCAGGGCCGTCCAGCAGGCCAACGGACTGCTGGTGGAGACGCTGACGGTCCGGGAAGCGAGAGGCAAGGAGCCGCTGCTCAGTCCGGCCATTTCCTGTGCCCTGGAGATCCCGGCGGACCATCAGGTGGACCCGCGGAGGCTGGTCGCATCGTTGCGGGAAGTCCTGGCCGGCCACGATTCGGACGCGGGCACCGCCGTGGTTGGCGCCCGGCAAGGGTTCGCCGTTGGTCACCGCGCCGCCGCGCTTCTCTGGGAGGACGGCCGGGTCAGCGGGGTGAAACTGGCCAGTGGCGGAACAGTCCTGGCGGGGGAGACCATCGTGGCCAACGGCCTTTCGGCGGCTGCCCTGGGGAGCCTGCCGGGCGGGATGCAGCTGCCGCTGAGGCCCGTCTACGGCGACATCCTGCGGCTCGGTGTTCCCCGGCACCTGCGTCCGTTGGTGACGTCCACAGTCCGCGGCCTGGTCCATGGCGTGCCGGTTTATATCGTTCCCCGGCAGGACGGCACGGTGGTGATCGGCGCAACCCAGCGTGAGGACGCATTGCCCCCAGCGGGAGATATGGTCGGCGCGGGACGGGCCGTCTCCGCAGGCGGCGTGTACCAGTTGCTGCGTGACGCGCAGGTCCTGCTGCCCGCCGTCGCCGAGCTGGAGCTCCTCGAATGCACCACCAGGGCGCGTCCCGCGACTCCGGACAACGCGCCCCTGCTGGGCCGGGTCCCCGCTCCTGGCTCAGGAACCGTTCCGGGACTGATCATTGCCACCGGCTTCTACCGTCACGGCGTGCTGCTGGCTCCGGCAGCGGCAGTCATCTGCCGCGACCTGCTGGACGGCAAAGAAGATCCGCGATGGCAGGCCCTCAACCCGGACAGGTTTTCCAGCCAGCCCCCAGCCGCGTTTCAATTCACGAAGGAAACAGCATGAAGATCACCCTCAACGGCTCGCCCCATGCCGTGCCGAGCGACGCCTCCATCACCACCCTGGTCAGCCAGATCACCGGCCGTCCCCTCGCCGCCAACGGCCAGGCCACAGACGGGCAGAAACTTGGCGTCGCCGTTGCCCGCAACTCAGAAGTAGTACCGCGCAGCCAGTGGTTCGTCACGGCGCTCGCCGATGGTGACAGCGTGGAACTGGTCACCGCAGTCCAGGGAGGCTGACACCATGACAGTCATTAACGACTTAAGCACCGGCACCACCTCGGCGGACACCGACCCGCTTGTCATCGACGGCGTCGAGCTGGGCTCCCGCCTCATCATGGGCACCGGCGGCGCCCCCAGTCTGGACGGATTGGGGGCCGCCCTGCTGGCGTCCGGAACGGAGCTCACTACCGTGGCGATGAGGCGGTACTCGCCCGCCGAGTCCGGCTCCCTCTTCCAGCTCCTGGTGGACCATGGAATCCGGGTCCTGCCCAACACCGCCGGCTGCTTCACTGCAAGGGACGCCGTCATGACGGCCGAACTGGCCCGCGAAGCCCTGGAAACGGACTGGGTCAAGCTGGAGGTCATCGCCGACGAACAGACCCTACTGCCGGACGCCGTCGAGCTTGTGGACGCCACTGAACAGCTCGTGAACCGGGGCTTCAAAGTGTTCGCCTACACGAACGATGATCCCGTGCTGGCCTTGCGGCTGGAGAACCTGGGTGCCACCGCGGTCATGCCGCTCGGGGCGCCGATCGGCACAGGCCTGGGGATCCTCAACCCGCACAACATCGAGCTGATCGTCTCGCGCGCTTCCGTTCCCGTGGTGCTGGACGCAGGCATCGGCACGGCGTCGGACGCGGCACTGGCCATGGAATTGGGCTGCGATGCTGTTCTGCTGGCCACGGCCGTGACGCGCGCCCAGAACCCGGCACTCATGGGCGAAGCCTTCAAGCACGCCGTCATCGCCGGTAGGCTGGCGAAAGCGGCCGGCAGGATACCGCGCCGCGAGCACGCCTTGGCGTCTTCGGCGATGGAAAACCGGGCTGAGTTCCTCTAGACCGGCACCCGCCGCCGCCCGCCGGGACGGCTCACGGAACGAACCGAGGAGTCCGCTGTGTCCGGCAACAATGACGTCCTTACCCGCGAACGGCTCGACTCCGTCCTGGCCGTGCTGCCCGACTGGCGGTACCGGCTGGGCGGGCTCGTCACGGTCTATAAAGCGCCGACGGCGGCCGCCGCGCTTGAGCTGATTGCCGCCGTCGGGCGTTTCGCGGAAGAACAGAATCACCATCCCGATCTCGACTGGCGGTATAACAGGGTGTTCATTCGCTACACCTCCCACGAGGCCGGCGGCGAAGTCACTGAGCGGGACGCCGCGGCGGCTGCGGCAGCCACAGAAGCGGCCGCCGCGGCAGGGGCCACTGCCCAGCCGGGACTGTTCAGGACAGTGGAGCTGGGCATCGACACCCCGGACCCGGCGGAAATCGCCGAGGTGTGGCGGGTGGCACTGGGCTATAAGGAGGGCGCGGGCGGTGACCTGGTGGATCCTTACGGCCGCGGACCGAGCATCTGGTTCCAGGAAACAGGGACGCCCAACAGCGGCAGGCTCCACGTTGACGTGCACTGGAGTCTTGCCGAATCGGGGCCCGTCCTGGCGAAGGCCACGGCAACCGGGGCCTTAATGAACCATGAGCACGCACCCGACTGGGTGGTGGTCACGGACGCACAGGGAAACCGGCTGTGCGTGTGCACGGAGGTAGGCCACCGACCCGAGTCATCGTCAGGCGGCTGACAGGGGTTGCTGCCCTGTTGGCTACAACTTCAGGGCTTTGGTGAGCCGCAGGATGTCGTGGCGTTCGCGGATCCGGCCGAGGTAGATGACCGCCCCGACGGCTGCCGCTGCGCCCAGGGCCATTGGCAGGATCCAAGGGATCCAGGTCAGGCCCGGCCTGTAGCCAAAGCCTGCCGTTATGAAGATGATCCAGCTGAGCGCACCCACGGCGACGGCTACCCCGGCGGGCAGCCCCACACCGTACCTGGCATGGCGGCGGTCATTGGCCCAGACAATGAAGCCCGCGGCAGCGGTGACCAGGACAACGATGGTCAGCGAAAGCATGGAATCTCCTTCGGAATGCAGGGACCCACCGCCCCCGGTAGTGGATCCCTGCTTGTGTACTACAGCTCGTGGCTTAGAACTGGCCGAAACCGACCTTGCGGGCTTCTTCGGCGCCGATCTCCACGTAGCCCAGCGCGTTGCCCGGAACAATGATGATGCGACCCTTGTCATCCTTGAGGCGGAGGTCGGTGCCCTTGGTGATGGCTTCTTCAACGACCTTTGCTACGGCGTCAGCGTCCTCTGCCGATTCCAGCACGATTTCGCGGCCAATATTCTGAATGCCAATCTTAATTTCCAAAAGGGGCCTCCCAGCCAATCAAAGTTTTCTTCGGTTCTCTATTTGTAGTCTAGGACTCTTTAGGGAAGCGCGAGATTCCGCGCCAAGCTAAACGGTAAATGAGGTCGCTGGCGACATCGAGGTCCAGGTTCCCGTCCGTTTCAAGCCAGTAGCGCGCGCTGACCTGCGCCATTCCGGCCAGTCCTCGTCCCAGCAGCTGCGCCTCCAGGTGGGGGAGTTTGGTGTCCTCGGCAATAACGCGGGCGACGGCGTCCGCGAATGTCTTGTTGAACGTTTCCAGCCGGGAACTGACATCGGGATCGTTTATGAGGTCCGATTCGAAGACCAGGCGGTGCGCCTGGTCGTCGCTGGCGATGAAGCGGTAATACGCGCGCATGACGGCCTGGACACGTTCATCATTGTCCGAAGTGGAGTTCAGGGCGCCGAGCATCAGGTCAGTCAGGGAGGTGAGATGGGTGTCCAGCAGCGCAAGGTAGAGCTCACGCTTGGACGGGAAGTGCTGGTACAGCACGGGCTTGCTCACGTGGGCTGTTTCAGCGATCTCATCCATGGCGGCGCCGTGGTAGCCGTTGGCGACGAAGACCTCCTGCGCCGCCGCGAGGAGCTGCGCCCGGCGCTCATCCCGGGGAAGCCGGGCGGACCGCTGCCCCGCCGTGCGTTGAGGTGCGGGCGGTTCCCCGCCGGACGCCCGGTCAGCCTGTGCTTCATGCGCCACAGTTTCCCCTACTTTCCCTTGCCGTTACTTACACAATACTGCGCGGTAATATGACCGGGCGCTATCTTGGGGCATACATTGAGGTATGGCTTCGACTTTGACCGCAAATGATTCCACTGTCTCACTTAAGCCGCTGGTGGAGCCCGCCGGCGAGCTGACCCCGGCCGAGGTGGAACGGTACTCGCGGCACCTCATCATTCCGGAAATCGGTGCGGTGGGGCAGCGGCGGCTGAAGAACGCCAAAGTGCTGGTTATCGGCGCCGGTGGACTGGGTTCACCCGCCCTGCTGTACTTGGCAGCCGCCGGGGTGGGGACCTTGGGAATCATCGACGACGATGCCGTTGACCTGAGCAACCTGCAGCGGCAGGTGATCCACGGCGTGGCCGATGTGGGCCGCCCGAAGATTGAATCCGCCCGGGATGCCGTCGCGGCGCTGAACCCGCTGGTGGACGTCCGGTTGCACAACGTCAGGCTCCACGCCTCCAACGCGCTGGAGCTGTTCGCGGACTACGACCTCATCCTGGACGGGGCGGACAACTTCGCCACCCGCTACCTGGTCAATGATGCAGCGGCCATCCTCGGCAAACCGTATGTCTGGGGGTCGATCTTCCGCTTCGACGGCCAGGTGAGCGTCTTCTGGGAAAAGCACGGCCCCACCTACCGGGACCTTTACCCTGAGGCCCCGCCGGCCGGATCCGTTCCCTCCTGCGGTGAGGGCGGCGTCTTTGGAATGCTGTGCGCCGCCGTGGGGTCACTCATGGTGACGGAGGCAGTCAAGCTGATTACCGGCGTCGGGCGTTCACTGCTTGGCCGCGTGGCACTCTTCGATGCGCTCGGTGGCAGCTGGCGCGAGATTCGCGTGTCCAAGGATCCGGCCGCTGAGCCCATTACGGAACTGACCGACTACGAGGCCTTCTGCGGAATCACCCCCGACGTTTCCGCAGACACGGAGCACACCGTAACGGCAACCCAGCTGGCAACGATGCTGGCCTCGCGCAAGGCCGGCCTGAAGGACTTCGAGCTGGTGGACGTCAGGGAGACCGGCGAACACGACATCGTCAGCATCGACGGCTCGGTGCTGATTCCGCAGGGCAGGATCCTGGCCGGGGAGGCCTGGGCGGAACTGCCGCAGGACAAGGACATTGTGTTCCACTGCAAGGCCGGGACGCGGTCGGCAAACGTTCTGGACGCTGCGCGGAAGGCCGGCTACCACCGGGTCAGCCATCTCGACGGCGGGATCCTGGCCTGGGTGCGGGACGTGGAGCCGCAGAAGCCCGTCTACTAGGCGATTGCCCAGCACAACGCTCTCTCACTTAATGCGGCATTTTGGACGACGCTCTCTCACTTTCCTGAAGAAAGTGAGAGAGCGTCGTCCGTTTTAGCCGCATTAAGTGAGAGAGCGTCGTTGGAAAACCCGCGTTAAGTGAGAGAGCGTTGCTGGGGGGTTAGGCGGTTGCGGTTCCGCGGCGCTCCGCTGCGGGGACGGGGCACTCGGCCTGGGACGCGGCGGCGGGCTGCTCCACGGTAATGCCGTAGAGGGTTTCGAGCGCCGAAACGTAGTCGTCCTGCTGGCCGTTCGCCGCCAGCTCGCGGGCACGGACTGTGGGCACGTGCAGCAACTGCTTGACCATGCGGCGGAGCGCGAACTCCACTTCCTCGGCGGCTGCGGTACAGCCGTGGCGGGCACGGACCCGCTCCATCTCGGCGTCAAGGACGTTCATGGTGTGCCGGCGCAGCGCAACAATGGCGGAGTCCACGGAACGGACTTCGCGTTCCTGTTCGAAGGCCTTGGCGGCGCCGGCCACAATGCCACTGGCCTGGGTCAGGGACTCGGCCTGCTCCTGCGGGGCAGCCAAACGCACGGATTCGAGCGTGAGCAGCTCAACGCCTTCGAGCTGGCCCACTTCCGGGTCAAAATCATGAGTCAGGGCGAGGTCGATGGCAATCAGCGGCTGGGGAGACCCGGCGCGGACCTGGGCAAGTTCACCGGCTTCAACGCGGGTGTCCGATCCGCTGCAGCCAATCATCACATCGGCCGCGGCTACCGCGGGCGGGAGGGTCTCAGCGTCCAGCGCCGTTCCGCCGCGGCTGGCGACGAAGGCCTCAGCGCGTCCTGAGGAGGAGAAGACCGAGATGTCCGTGCATCCGCGTTCGCGCAGCAGCGCCATGGTGGCCCCGGCGTAGGCGCCGGTGCCGAACAGGACAACTTTCTTGCCGGACCAGTCGGGGTTCTCGGACAAATCAGTGGCGAGGTCCAGGGCCACCGAGACGATGGACAGGCCACGCGATCCGAGGGCGGTCTGGGCGCCAACATCCTTGGCCGTCTTGGACGCGGCCTGGAACAGCCGGACCAGGCCGGCGCTGGCAGTGCCCTCGTGCTGGGCGTTGATCAGTGCCCGGCGGACCTGCCCGGCGATTTCGCGCTCGCCCACCACGGCGGAATCAAGTCCGGCGCTGACGGCGAAAAGGTGCTGGCTGACTTCGGGGCCGGTGCGTGTGCTGAAGGAGCGGGAGACGAGCTGTTCGTTGAGTCCGCTCAAGCCGCTGATCTCCGACACGAGGGCTGCCCTGGCAGCCTCCACGTCATCGGCGTTGGGCGCTTCACCGTAGATTTCGTACCGGTTGCAGGTGGCAAGGACCACCGCACCCGTCACTGCCGGCGATCCGGAGAGTGCGGATGTTGCTATCCCTGAAGCACCGCTGCTCAGTTGAGCAACGGTCTCAAGATCGATGTCGGCGTGTGTAGCCACCAATGAGAAAAGAACCACAGCAGGTCAATCATAGCTTTTTCGTGGCG
Organism: Arthrobacter sp. BF1; assembly: GCF_056680215.1. Lineage (NCBI taxonomy): Bacteria > Bacillati > Actinomycetota > Actinomycetes > Micrococcales > Micrococcaceae > Arthrobacter > Arthrobacter sp. BF1. The sequence goes on along the minus strand of NZ_CM155271.1, from coordinate 2,847,786 downwards.
CGGTAGAACAACCCGGGGCGCAGTTCCCGGGCAGGAAGCCCGTGATTCGCGCCACGCTGCTTTGGAGCATGCCGCACTTGACAGGCTGTCCGTTATGTTTTAGGTCCGTTTTTGGGCACAATCAGAGGCATGACTTCCAGCTCCGCCGCGTCCAACGCCGTGTCTAACGCCCTGTCTAACGAGGGTGCCCTTGCCGCCAGCCACCCGCTGATGGATGGCCGCACCGCCGATTCCCCGCTGATCACCGCATACCGGGGCGGCAAGCCGTCGCGGCGTCCCGTGTGGTTCATGCGCCAGGCCGGCCGCTCCCTTCCGGAGTACCTGAAGGTTCGCGAAGGCGTGGCCATGCTCGATTCGTGCCTGCGGCCGGAACTCGCCTCCGAGATCACGCTTCAGCCCGTGCGTCGCCATGACGTGGACGCGGCCATCTTCTTCTCCGACATTGTGATCCCGTTGAAGCTCGCAGGCATTGGAGTGGACATTGTTCCCGGTGTGGGCCCGGTGCTGGATAAGCCGGTCCGCACCGCGGCGGACGTAGCGGCCCTGCCACAGCTGACCTGGGAGGCGCTGGAGCCCATCCGCGAAGCAGTCCGCCTGACCGTGGCCGAACTGGGTAAGACTCCGCTGATCGGGTTCGCAGGTGCGCCGTTTACGCTTGCCGCCTACATGGTTGAGGGCAAGCCGTCCCGTGACCACCTGGGCCCGCGCACCATGATGCACGCGGACCCGGAGACTTGGGCTGCGCTGGCCAACTGGGCTGCAGATGCGTCAGGGCTGTTCCTTCGGGCACAGCTCGAAGCCGGCGCGTCCGCCGGCCAGCTCTTTGATTCGTGGGCAGGGTCGCTGGGCCTGGCCGACTACACCAAACACGTTGCACCGGCCTCCACCCGGGCCCTGGACCACGTCCGCCACCTCGGCGCCCCGCTGATCCACTTCGGCACCGGCACCTCCGAACTCCTGGTTGCCATGCGCGACGTCGGAGTGGATGTGGTGGGCGTTGACTACCGCCTGCCGCTGGACGAGGCGAACCGCCGTCTGGGCGGAACCGTGCCGCTGCAGGGAAACATTGACCCGGCGTTGCTGTCCGCCCCGTGGGATGTTCTCGAGGCGCACGTACGCGAGGTCATCGCAGCGGGCTCTTCGGCCCCGGGGCACGTGTTGAACCTTGGCCACGGGGTGCCGCCGGAAACCGACGCCACGGTGCTCACCAGGGTCGTCGAACTCATCCACTCCATCTCCCCGGAGTAGGCGCGTGGGCAGTTCCTTGACGCCGGCCCGGACCGCAATCGTTCTGGGGGGTGGCATCTCCGGCCTGTTGGCAGCACGGGAGTTGGCTGCTGCAGGCCACGCAGTGACGGTACTGGAGGCGACAGCCACCTGGGGCGGTTGCGTGGGCAGCCACGTGGTGGCCGGCCTTACCCTGGACAGCGGCGCGGAGTCGTTCGCGACGCGCTCCACAGCCGTGGCCGACCTCGCCGCTGAGCTCGGGCTCGCCGGCAAGATTGTTGCCCCCCGCCCGGGCGGAGCCTGGGTGCAGCTTCCAGACGGCCCCCGCGAACTGCCCAAGACCGGCGTCCTGGGCATCCCCGCCAACCCGTGGGATCCGGAAGTCCGCCGTTCCCTTGGCTTTGTTGGCTCGCTGCGGGCGTCTTTGGACAAGTACCTGCCGGCCCGCGTTGGCGCTTCAACGGAGGTCACCAGCGTCTCGGCCCTGGTGCGGACACGGATGGGCCGCCGCGTGCTGGAGCGGCTGGTTGCCCCCGTGGTGGGCGGAGTGCACTCCGCAGACCCTGGCCTCCTGGACGTGGACATGGTGGCCCCCGGACTGCGCGCCGGGATCAGGACACACGGTTCGCTGGCGGCCGCAGTGGCTGCCCAGCGCCGCAGCACCGGCGGACCTGCGGCAGCGAAGGCTGGTTCCGCCGTCGCCGGTCTTGAAAACGGCATGCACACCCTGGTCACCGCGCTGCTCAACGATCTGCAGGGGCGCGGCGTTATCCTGCTCAGCGACTCCACTGCGAGTGCCGTGGAGCGCACCGAGGACGGCTGGCGCGTCACCGCCGGTGAGTCAGCGTACGACGGCGGCCTGCTGATAGTGGCGCTTCCGGGCCCGGCCGCCGTCGGGCTGCTTCAACAGGCGGTGCCCGCCCTCGCGGGACGGAGCCCGGAGCACGGACCCGACGTCCGCCTCGTCACACTGGTGGTGGACCTGCCTGAACTGGACCTCAGACCACGCGGCACCGGCGTCCTGGTGGCACCGCAGACACCGGGCATCGAGGCAAAAGCGCTGACCCACGCCACTGCGAAGTGGGACTGGCTGGCTGCCGCAGCCGGGCCCGGCACCCACGTGCTCCGACTCTCGTATGGGCGCCTGGAGAGTGTTCCGGCTGATGGCTCTCCGGCCGCGGATTCCACGCGGGTTGATTCCGCGCCTCTCACAGACCCCGATCTGCTGGCCGCAGCCCTGCGGGACGCTTCCACTCTGTTGGAGGTGCCTGTGCAAGCTAAGGACGTGGTGGGCTGGGACGTGGTCCGATGGCAGGGTGCGCTGCCGTTCGCAGCGGTTGGCCACAAAGCGCGGGTGGCGGAAATACGCCGCATCTGCTCGGCGGAAGACGGACTCAGTGTTGTGGGCGGCTGGGTTGCCGGCAACGGACTCGCTGCTGTTGTGTTCGACACACGGAAAGAGATCCGCGCCCTCGTCCGCTGATCATCGCCCCTGTTCAGCGGAATATCGGCCCATGGGCGCCCCCTTGACCGTATGGATTTCCGGTTTCCAATCCGTCCGATCGTGTGGCTAGGGTCGATGACTATGGTTATTTACAGGTCCCAGGCTTCCCGTTCCAGGACCAGTATCCATGGGGGGCTTCGGCGTGGTGCGGCGGCAGCGGCCCTCGGAGCGATACTGGTGTTTTCTGCAGGGGTCCCTGCCTCCCAGGCGGCCGACGGAAAGAGTGACGCCGGTAAACCTGCACAGGCCAAAGGACCCAAGAACGATTCCGTCATCGGGGGTGTGCTGAAGGACCTGCAGGGCAGTTCGGCCGGCCCTTCCAACGCCCGCACCGCACCAGCCGAACCAACCCCGGTTTCGTCCAGCCCGGCCCCCGCTAGCCCGGCCCCGGCCGGCAGCACACCGACCGGTGCCGCGTCCTCAGGCCCGGCCCGGCCATCGGACCCGGCCACCCAGTCCCCGACCCCCACTCCAGTGGCCCCCTCACCGGCCTCTCCGACCTCGCCGGCAACTGTTCCCACCCAAGGCGCCCCTTCCCGAGGCACTGCCTCCCAGAGTCCCGCTGCCCAAAGCACTGCGGCGCCGTCCTCGTCCGAGAATCCGCGAAACGGTTCAGCTGCTGACGGAACTGGTCCAGGGACCGCCGGCCAACCTGCTGCGCCGGGAACAGAGCCGCCAGTGTCCGGGGGACAAGTCTCCCGTCAGTCCGACGCCGCCCAAGGCGGGGCACCCACAGCGACCCAAACCACAGCCGGAGCCGGCGGTACCGGCTCCACGCAGACCGCCGGACATCCCACTGCTGCGGGGGCGCCGTCCGCCCGCCACGAGATGACCGCCGCCGGACCCGCAGCGGAAACGACCAAAGTTTGGCTCGGCGTCGGCCTGGTGGGTTCGGCCGGGGCCGCGGGCCTCCTGTTTGCCAGGATCCGCAAGTTCTGACCTGGCCGTGCGGGAGAGTCGCCCCAAGGGGTCCCGGCAGATCTTCGGTCTCTGCCCGGCCGGTCTAAGTGTGAAATTGCACACTTCTACGGCCTGTAGAAGTCGCTGGTTTCGACTTGGACGGACGGAACGGGCAAACTGGTAAGCATGAGCCACACTTCTGTCGAATCTGTCACTAAAACCGAAGAATCAGCCGAGCAGTTCTTCACTCTCTGGACGGTTTTCAAACGCTCCGAGGAGCTCGTGCGCAGCGCTGACGCTGCAGCCGACTTCGACGCTCTGCTCTCCCGGCTGGCCGACGCCGGGGTGACCCACCGCGGCAGCTATGACGTCTCTGCCATGCGCGCCGATGCCGACGTGATGGTGTGGCTCCACGGCCCCAAGCCCGAAGACCTCCAGAAGGCCATCCGCGACATCCGCCGCAGCAAACTGTTTGCCGGCACCGAGATCGTCTGGTCGGCCATGGGCGTGCACCGCGAAGCCGAATTCGCCAAGAACCACACCCCGGCCTACTCCCGTGGCGTGGCGCCGGCCGAGTGGCTGTGCGTCTATCCCTTCGTGCGGTCCTACGAGTGGTACATCCTCCCCGAGGCGGAGCGCGGCAAGATGCTCCGCGATCACGGCCTGCTGGGCCGGGACTTCCCGCAGGTCATCTCCAACACGGTTTCCTCCTTCGCCCTGGGCGACTGGGAATGGATCCTGGGCCTCGAGGCCCCCGAGCTGGTTGACCTGGTCGACCTGATGCGGCACCTGCGTTCCACCGAGGCACGCAACCACGTCCGGGAGGAAATTCCGTTCTACACCGGCCGCCGCGTCACCTCTGCCGAGGTCGCAGAGGTCCTCGCATGACCGGTTCTGATCCCCAAAACGGCTCGCCGGTGACCACGATTAATCCGGTCACCGAGGCGGGCCGCATGGCTCCCAAGGAATATGACGCTGTCCTCCTCGCCTCCTTTGGCGGACCCGAGGGCCAGGACGACGTCCTTCCCTTCCTGCGCAACGTCACCCGCGGCCGCGGCATCCCGGACGAGCGGCTTGAAGAGGTATCCCACCACTACCGGGCCAACGGCGGCATCAGCCCCATCAACCAGCAGAACCGCGAGCTCAAGGCCTCCCTCGAAGCCGAGTTCGCGGCGCGCGGCATCAGCCTTCCGGTGCTGTGGGGCAACCGCAACTGGGACCCTTACCTTCCGCAGACCCTGCAGGACGCGTACGACGCCGGCCACCGCAAATTGCTCATGGTCACCACAAGTGCCTACTCCTGTTACTCCAGCTGCCGCCAGTACCGCGAGGACATCGGCGTAGCACTGACGGAGACCGGGCTCGACGGCCGGCTGGAGGTGGACAAGGTACGCCAGTACTTCGACCACCCGGGCTTCGTGGAACCCTTCATTGAAGGCACCGCTGCCGGGCTTGCGGATGTCCGCGCCCAGCTCGCCGCGGCCGGCACGCCGGACGCCCCCGTGCACATCGTCTTTGCCACGCACTCCATCCCCACCCGCGATGCTGAAGCAGCCGGAAGGTCCGAGGCTGAACCCCGGGAGTTCGAGGAAGGCTCGGCCTACGTGGCCCAGCACCTGGCAACGGCCGCGGCCGTCATCGACAGGGTCAAGGCCGAGTCCGGCCTGACCGCGCCGTGGTCGCTGGTCTACCAGTCGCGCTCCGGAGCCCCCCATGTGCCGTGGCTCGAGCCCGACATCAACGACGCCATCGAGGAACTGTCGGGCCAGGGCATCAAGGGCATCGTCATCGTCCCGCTGGGCTTCGTCAGCGACCACATGGAGGTGGTGTGGGACCTGGACACTGAAGCCATGGAGACCTGCCGCAACCTGGGGCTTGCCGCGACGCGCGTTCCGACGCCCGGCACCCACCGGAAGTTCGTGAACGGCCTGGTGGACCTCATTTCTGAACGTACGCGGGCCAATAACATCAGTAACAGGCCCGCACTGACAGCTTTGGGCCCGTGGTACGACGTCTGCCGGCCCGGCTGCTGTGCCAATTTCCGCGGCGAAAAGCCGACCATCGCCGGAGCCGACACCACCGTGGGCACCGGGCATGACGAGTACCCGGCAGGCGCAGGCGCTGCCGGGGGAGAAGGCAAACTGTGACCGTAAGGATCGGAACACGGGCCAGCAAACTCGCCCTGACCCAGACCCAGCAGACGGCTGACCAGCTGGCCGCCGTTGGAGGCTTCCCGGTGGAACTCGTCCGCATCACCACCGAGGGCGACGTCAAAACCGGATCACTGTCCCAGATGGGCGGCACCGGGGTCTTTGTCGCGGCCCTGCGCGATGCGCTGTTGCAGGAGACCTGCGATGTTGCCGTGCACTCGCTCAAGGACCTTCCCACGGGCGCCGCACTTGGCCTGACCATCGCGGCGACGCCCAAGCGGGTGGATGTGCGCGATGTGCTGTGTGCGCGCGACGGACTCAAACTGGCCGACCTGCCGCAGGGAGCCAAGGTGGGCACCGGCTCACCGCGCCGTGCCGCCCAGTTGCGTGCCGCCCGTCCGGACCTTGATGTGCAGGACATCCGCGGCAATGTAGATACGCGCCTTGGCCGCGTGCCCGGCCTGCCCGGCAACGCGACGGACGCCATTGTGCCCGGGAAGTCCTGTGACCTGGACGCCGTGGTACTGGCAGCCGCCGGCCTGGAACGCATCGGCCGGCTGGACACCGTCAGCGAATTCTTCGAGATGGACGTTATGCTCCCCGCGCCCGGACAGGGATCGCTGGCCATTGAATGCAGGACGGCTGACGCCCCGCGCCAAGCCGGTTCCACCGAAGGATCCCAGGGTGTCCTGGCCCAGGCCTTGGCTGCGCTCAATGATGAGGACACCCGCCTCGCTGTGACCGCCGAACGAGCCGTGCTGGCCCGCCTCGAAGCGGGCTGCGCCGCCCCGGTAGGCGCCTTCGCCTCCCGCAAAGGCAGCATGCTGTACCTTGAGGCGGCGGTGTGTGCCGTGGACGGGACCAGGATCGTGCGCGAAAAGAAGGCGACGGACGGGCTCACCGAGGTTGGCGCCACGCTGCTCGGCATCGAGGTGGCCGAGCTCCTGCTCGCCGCCGGCGCCGCGGAGATCGCGGACCTTGCCGCATCCTGACGCCCTGGCCGGAAACCTGGCGGCTCTGGGTGGCAGGCGCGTCCTGATCACCCGGAGCGCCGACCGTGCCCGGCCGCTGGCCTCGCTGCTCAGCAGCCTGGGCGCCGAACCCCTGATCCTGCCGCTCATCGACTTCGAACGGGCCACAGACCAGCCGGCGCTTGACGCCGCCCTGGATGACCTGGCGGCCGGAGCCTTCGACTGGCTTGTCATCAGCAGCATCACCACGGTGCGCGTGCTCGTGGAAAAGGCGGCCCAGCGGGGCACCACGCCGGCCGCCCTGTTGCCGGCCGGAACGCGGGTGGCTACGATCGGACCGTCCTCAAAGCAGGTGCTGGAAGCCGTGGGCATTCCTGTGGCGCTTGCCCCGGAGGACAACCAGTCTGCCGAGGGGCTGGTGGGTCTCTGGACCGCAGCCCGGCAACGCGTGCTGCTGCCGCAAGCTGACATCGCTGCACCCGGGTTGCGCGAAGGGCTTGCCGCCGCGGGCGCCGACGTGACCTCCGTCGTGGCCTACCACACCGTGGATTTACCGGCCCGGCCGGAACGCCGTCTGGCAGCGGAACTGCCGCCCGCCGTCGGTAGACCCACCCAGGCGGCGCCGCTGGAGCTGAGCCCGCCGCAGGCCAGGAGGGAGCTCGACGACGGGATGATCGACGCCGTCGTGGCTGCCTCGCCCAGTGCCGCCCGCCGCATTGCCGCGGCCCTGCTCCCGCTGGGCGGGTGCCGTTTCATCGCCATTGGGCGTCCGACGGCGGCAGAAGCTGCCGTGCTGGGCATCCCGGTGGCCGCCACCGCCAAAGTACCCACCCCGGACGGTATTGTGGCCGCCCTGGGCACCGTATTCGCCAACGAAGGGAACACCCAGTGAGCTTTCCGAACCACCGCCCCCGCCGCCTACGCACCACCCCGGCCATGCGCCGGCTCACCGCCGAGTACCGTCTGGCGCCGGCGGACCTGATCCTGCCCGCGTTCATCCGCGAAGGCCTCAGCGAACCGGCACCCATCACGTCCATGCCGGGCGTGGTTCAGCACACCACCGAGTCCCTCCGTCGCGCCGCGGCTGAGGCCGTGGAACTGGGCGTCGGCGGCATCATGCTGTTCGGCGTTCCTGCCGTGCGCGATGCCCGCGGCACCGCCTCCCTGGACCCGGACGGCGTCCTCAACAAGGCCATCCGTGACGTCAGGGCCGAGGTGGGCGATGACCTGGTGGTCATGGGCGACGTCTGCCTGGACGAATTCACCGACCACGGCCACTGCGGTGTCCTGGACGCCGAAGGCTACGTGGACAACGACGCCACGCTGGAAATTTACGGCCAGATGGCTGTGGCCCAGGCCGATGCAGGTGCCCACGTCCTTGGCCCCTCCGGCATGATGGACGGCCAGATCGCCGTGATCCGCCAGGCCCTCGAGGAGTCCGGCCACAAGAACACGGTCATTATGGCCTACGCCGCCAAGTACGCGTCCGCGTTCTACGGCCCTTTCCGGGAAGCTGTGGACTCCCAGCTCAAGGGCGACCGCCGCACCTACCAGATGGATGCCGCCAACCGCCGCGAAGCCATCCTTGAGATGGAACTGGACCTTGAAGAAGGCGCCGATATGGTCATGGTTAAGCCGGCCATGAGCTACCTGGACATTCTGGCGGACGTCGCCGCGATGAGCCCTGTGCCGGTCTCGGCCTACCAGATCTCGGGCGAGTACTCGATGATCGAGGCTGCGGCCGCGAACGGCTGGATCGACCGGCGCGCTGCCATCACCGAATCCGTCCTCGGCATCAAACGGGCGGGTGCCAATACTGTGCTGACGTACTGGGCCTCTGAACTCGCAGGCTGGCTCAAGGAGTCCTGACGCTCAAGGACTCCTGACGCCGCGGGGAATGTTTCCGGACGTCCGGTCGTTTGTATGCGTATGCATGAAAATAGTGAGCTTCCCGCAACCACTCCTTCAACCATGGGCAACCCCACCGCCCCTGTCCCGGCGGACACCATCCTGCTTGGTGTCAGTACATTCGGTGACGTCGATCTGGCAGCCGACGGGGCACCCAAGCACCACGCGCAAGTGCTGCGACAGGTGGTGCAGCAGGCCAAGGTGGCGGACGCCGTCGGCCTTCACTCCTTTGGCGTGGGGGAGCACCACCGCAAGGACTTCGCTGTCAGCGCTCCGGATGTGGTCCTGGCAGCCATCGCCACCGCCACCGAAAACATCCGGCTCGGCAGTGCCGTCACGGTGCTGAGTTCGGATGATCCCATCCGAGTTTTCCAGCGCTTCGCCACGCTCGACGCCATCTCCAACGGCCGGGCCGAAGTGATCCTGGGACGGGGTTCCTTCACGGAATCCTTCCCGCTGTTCGGCCAGGACCTTGCCGATTACGACATCCTGTTTGAGGAAAAACTGGACCTCTACGACCGCGTTCGCTCCCAGAACCCGGTGAACTGGGACGGCCGCACCCGAGCCAGCCTCCGGGGCCAGATGGTCTACCCGCACGTGGAGGGCCGCCTGCTTCCCACCTGGATTGGCGTGGGCGGCTCGCCCCAGTCCGTGGTCCGCACCGCTTCCTACGGCTACCCGATGGTCCTGGCGATCATCGGGGGTGAGCCGGAGCGCTTCCGTCCCTATGCGGACATGTACAGGCGCACCCTTGCCGAGGCTGGAAAGGAACCGCAGGCGCTGTCCGTACACTCGCCGGGATATGTGGCCGACACCGACGAGCAAGCCCTCGAGGAGTACTACCCGCATTGGCTCGCAGTGCGGAACAAGCTTGGAGCGGAGCGTGGCTGGGGCCCGGCCGGGCGCGGCGAGTTTGAAGCCGCGGCCGACGACGACGGCGCCCTGTTCATCGGTTCACCGGAAACGGTGGCCGCGAAGGTGGTCAGGCTCAAGGGCACCCTCGGCGCTGACCGCTTCGAGATGAAGTACAGCAGCGGCACTCTGCCCCACGCTCAGATGATGCGCTCGATCGAACTGTTCGGTGCCAAAGTGGCGCCTCTCGTCGCAGACAGGCTTGCCGATAGCTGAGGCCTGTTTTCGGCTCCGGCGCCCGCGCATGGCGCGGGCTCCGGGCACCGTGGCGGGGATGGGAGAATAGGGGCATGACTCGTTCCGATGCCCTCTTCGCCCGTGCCCAGACCCTGATGCCCGGTGGCGTCAACTCGCCCGTCCGCGCCTTTGGCTCGGTGGGCGGGACGCCGAGATTCATGGTTTCCGCCAAGGGTCCGTACCTGACGGATGCGGACGGCACCGAGTACGTGGACCTGGTCTGCTCCTGGGGCCCGGCCCTCCTCGGCCACGCCCACCCGGCAGTGCTGGAGGCTGTCCACGCGGCCGTTGACCGGGGCCTGTCCTTCGGCGCTTCGACGCCCGACGAAGCAAACCTGGCAGCCCTCGTGCAGGAGCGCGTGCCGGCCGCCGAGCGGGTCCGCATGGTCTCCACCGGGACCGAGGCGACTATGACGGCCGTCCGGCTGGCCCGCGGTTTCACCGGCCGCAACCTCATCATCAAGTTCGCCGGTTGCTACCACGGCCACCTTGACGGGCTGCTGGCTGCGGCCGGATCCGGTGTGGCCACCCTGGCGCTGCCGGGCTCGGCAGGCGTTACCGAAGCCACCGCCGCCGAAACGCTGGTGCTGCCCTACAACGACCTCGCCGCCGTGGAGGCCGCGTTCGCCGCGCACGGGCCCAACATCGCTGCCGTCATCACCGAGGCCGCCCCTGCCAACATGGGCGTTGTCACCCCGGGGGAGGGCTTCAACCTGGGGCTGTCCCGGATCACCCGCGAGCACGGCGCCCTGCTGATCCTGGACGAGGTTCTGACGGGCTTCCGCACCGGCTACTCCGGATACTGGGGCCTGACCGGCGGCGCGCCGGACGCCGCCGACCCGTGGACCCCGGACCTGCTCACCTTCGGCAAGGTCATCGGCGGCGGCATGCCGACGGCGGCCCTCGCCGGGCGTGCCGACGTCATGGACTACCTGGCACCCCTCGGCCCGGTGTACCAGGCCGGGACACTCTCCGGTAACCCCGTGGCCATGGCAGCCGGGGTGGCCACCCTGACGCACGCCACTCGCGATGTCTACTCTTTTGTGGACGTCCGCTCACTGGAGCTGTCGTCAGCGTTGTCCTCGGCCCTCGACAATGCCGGGGTGGACCACTCCATCCAGTTCGCCGGGAACCTTTTCTCGGTGGCCTTCGGGACGTCGGCCCACGGCGTCCACAACTACGCGGATGCCCAGGCCCAGGAAACCTTCCGGTACGCACCGTTCTTCCACTCCATGCTGGACTCCGGCGTTTACCTGCCGCCGTCCGTCTTCGAAGCCTGGTTCCTCTCGGCGGCCCACGACGACACCGCCATGAACCGGATCTTCGATGCCCTGCCAGCCGCCGCCAAAGCTGCCGCAGCCGCGAAGGCGTAGCGCCGCCGTCGGGCGCTGTTTCCGCGGTTAAACCGGAAATCCCCGCTCCCCGGACAAAACCCCGCCTCATGCGAGGGGGGAAATGTCCGGGAGACGGGGATTTTCTGTCGGTACGCCTGGAGGCCGGTGCGCCTAGAGCACGTCCGAGAGGAAGCCCTTCAGGCGGTCCGTCGCAGGCGCCGTGAAGATCTGCTCGGGCGGACCCGATTCGACCACCACGCCTGCATCCATGAATGTCACGGTGTCTGAAACGTTGCGGGAGAAGCCCATCTCATGGGTCACCACCACCATGGTCATGCCGCCCTTGGCGAGGTCTGTCATGAGCGCCAGGACGCCCTTGACCAGCTCAGGGTCCAGGGCGGAAGTGGCCTCATCAAAAAACATCACCTCGGGCTTCATGGCCAACGCGCGGGCGATTGCTACGCGCTGCATCTGGCCGCCGGAAAGGTTTGCCGGCCGAGCATCAGCCTTGTGCTTCAGGCCCACCAGGTCCAGCTGCTCCAAGGCTTCGGCGCGGGCCTGATCCTTGGACATCCCGCGCAGCTTCCGCAGCGCCAGGGAGACGTTCTCCACCACGGTTTTGTGCGGAAACAAATTGAACTGCTGGAAGACCATGCCGATCCGCCGCCGCAGTTCATCCGGATTGTCCTTGAGCACCGAACGGCCGTCCAGCAAAATGTCACCCTGCTCGGGCTCAATGAGGCGGTTCATGACGCGCAGGAGCGTGGATTTGCCCGAGCCGGAGGGCCCAATCACGGAAGCCGTGGTGCCCTTCTCGACGTGCAGATCTATGCCGCGCAGGACCCGGTTTGACCCGAAAGCCAGGTGGATGTTCTGGGCTGTCAGCGTTCCGGAAACGAATTCGCTCATGCCTGGGCTCCCTTTCCGACGACGGCGGCTGCCTCGTCCGGTTCCTTCTTCTCCGGCCGGCCCGAGCGCAGGCGGCGGTCGATCCAGTTCACGAAGTGCGTCAATGGGACGGTGAGCGCCAGATAGAAAACCGCGGCCGCCACGTACGGTGAAAGATTTCCGCTGTTGGACGCCGCGTCCTTGCCGATCTGGAAGATTTCGCGTTCCGTGGCCAGGAGGCCGAGCATAAAGACCAAGGACGACTCCTTGATCAGGGCAATGAACTGGTTGACCAGCGCCGGTAGGACACGCCGGACACCTTGGGGCACGACGACCAAGCGCATGGCAGGGCCGTATCCAAAGCCTAAGGCGCGGGTGGCCTCGAGTTGCCCCTTATCGACACTCTGAATCCCGGAGCGGAAGATCTCGCCGATGTAAGCGGCCGACATCAGGGACAGTGCAGCGATAGCCATCGGATAAGGGCTGCTGGATCCGGTGATTTGACGGAAAATCGGTCCGAAGCCAAGCCCGATCACCAGGATGGTCAGGATGGGTGGCAGCCCGCGCAGGACATCGGTGTAGATGCGTGCAATCCAGCGGGCGGCGGCATTCCGGGAGATCCCCATGAGGGCAAGCACCATGCCGAGTACCGTCCCGATGACGCCCGACGTGACGGCCAAAACGAGCGTGTTTGGCAGCCCGACGGCAAACATCTTGGGCAGAACTTCGCCTATCGCCTTCCAGTCCAGGAAGGTATCAGAGAGCAGTGTGAGGAAATCCACGAAACGCGCCGGTTACTTCGCGGTAACCTGGACGGCCTTGCTGCCCGGCTTCCAGCCCTGCGGAGTCTGCTCTGCAGCGGTCGGGCGGTCGGTGTACCACTGGGCAGTGAGCTTGGTCCACGTGCCATCAGCGATCACAGCGTCTAGGCCGGAATTGAGGGCATCGATCAGCGGCTGGTTGTCCTTGTTCACTGCCCAGGCGGTGAAGTTCTGGGTGTTGACGACCTTTTCGGCGATCTTGGTGTTGTCGCCCTCCTTGACCTGGCCGGTGGCCTGCTGGGACGGAGCCACCCAAGCGTCCACCTGGCCGCTCTTCACGTTGGCGTACACGGTGTTGTAATCAGGGAAACGGACCGGCTCGAGCTTGAGGGTGTTGGTCACGTAGTCGTCCTGGACGGTGCCCTGGACGACGCCGATGCGGACGCCGTCTTTGAGGTCGGCGAAGCCCTTGACCTTGGCGTCGCTCTTGGTCACGACGGCCATGTAGCCGAAGTCGTAGCCGTTGGTGAAGCCAACGGTCTCGCGTCGCTTATCCGTGGTGGAGATCGAGGAGGAGCCCACATCGAACTGCTTGTTCTTAACCTGGGAGAGCAACGCGGAGAAATCAGTGGAGGCGAACTCGACCTTGAGGCCCAGTTTGTCGCCCACGGCCCGCAGGAGTTCATTGTCATAGCCGGTGAACTTGCCGGCGGGATCAATGAAAATGTTCGGGGGAGCATCTGAGAGGGTACCGACACGCAGGGTGCCGTCGGTGATGAGGCCGAGCTTGGTCTTGTCGATCTTGTCGACCGGAGTGACCTCGGCGGTGGTGTACTTGTCCAGCGTCTGCTGGTCGCTGCCGGCCAGGGCGTCTGTGGGAGTACCGCTGGGCTGGGCTGTGCCGGAACCGCACGCGGCCAGCGAGACAGCCAGAGCCACTGCTACAGGAGCCGTGGTCAGCCACTTCATGGCTTTAGTCTTCATGAGGTAGTCACTTTCATCTGAGTCATTCGTTCAACCGGGCCGAAAAGGCTGCGCGTGTGGCGCCTGGAGCCTTGCTCCCAGATTGCCGACCGGCCGGGACGGGATTACCGCGGAACTTAATCATCTCATTCCCCGGTTTCCATCCATTCAGGCGAATTAGTGCACCTCCTAAGTGGAGCTTGCCGAATTTATGGCTGCCCGCATCTGCTCATGAACTTTAGGTGAACGGGTGTATCCCGTGACGCCGAATTGCAGCGTTCTGTCAGCGGCTGGCAGGCGGCCCTCGCGCATTAGTGAGTTAGCTCTCAGCTAGAAGTCGCCGCGGCTGGCGTCTTCCGGTGGCAGGACCGGCCATTCGCCTTCGATGACGGCGGCGGGTTTGGTCTTGCGCAGGTAACTCTGGAAGTCGGCCGCCTGGCTCACGGCCCAGTCCTTCTGAAGTGCGTGCAGCTGGCTGGCCGGCATCTTAAGCTTGGGGAATTTGATGGTCATGGCATCAAGCATCCGGAGCGTGGCCAGGGCGTCCGCCGCCGACGTGTGGGCGTTGTCCAGGTTGATGCCATACTCCTCGCAGAGCGCTGTCAGCGTGCGTTTGCCCTTGCGGTAGCGGTCAACCTGTTTGTTCATGATGTACGGGTCAAGGACGGGGAACCGGGTGAGCTGCCGGACACCGTAGCGGGCGGATTCCGCGGCCAGGACCGTGAAGTCGTAACTGGCGTTGAAGGCGATGACCGGGACGCCGGCGTCGAAGAGTTCCTGCAAAACGGTGGCGAGCTCGCCGGCCACTTCGTGAGCCGGACGCCCCTCGCGGCGTGCCTGCTCGGTGGTGATGCCGTGAACGTCGCTGGCCTCGGCGGGGATCTCAATACCCGGATCGGCAAGCCATTCGTGTTCCTTGATCACGTCCCCCTGGTGGTCCACCACAGTCACCGAAGCAGTGACAATGCGCGCTGCACGCGAATTCCGTCCAGTGGTTTCGAGGTCGAAGGCTGCGCGGGGAAGGGTGTTCCAGGTGGTCATGCTTCAACGCTACCGGCCGGCACCGACAGGATCCGGCACCGCCACTGCGGCTAGTCTGGATCCATGCGGATTGAGTACGTCGAGGCGGTGCTGGCGGTGGTCGAGCTGGTTCCGTCCGGGACCGCACTGGCCTACGGCGATGTGGCCGAGTTGCTGGGATCCGGCGGTCCCCGCCAGATTGGCCGCGTGATGAGCCACTACGGCAGTTCCGTCCCGTGGTGGCGGATCCTCAAGTCCAGCGGGCATGGTCCGGACGGGCATGAAGCAGAAGCCCTCCGCCATTACCTGCTGGAGGGCACGCCCCTCCTGGGCCGCCCTGAAGACTATCTCCGCACCGGCGAAGGCCGCTGGCGGGTTGACCTGATGGCGGCGCGCTGGGCACCGGTCGAGGACGATTTCGACAGGATCGATGCGATTGCCGAGGGCCTGGAGCTGCTGCTGCACAGATTGTCAGTGGCTGATGATGGAATGTCTGTGTGACCCTAACAATTCCCGATCTTGATCCCGCAGAGTACTCCGGTGCCGCGGACAGCCCGGCTTCGGCGACAGGACAAACCGGCGGCACGGGCCTGAGGCTTCTCCCGCCGCGGCAGGTCCACGCAGAGGTTCCAGTGCTGTCATTGGACCAGCGGGAAGCTGTCGAGGTGCCGCATGGTTCGGGACCCGTGCTGGTCCCCGGCGCACCCGGCACCGGTAAGTCCACCGTCCTCATCGAAGCTGCCGTCCGCCGTGCGCTGCAGGACGGCGTGGATCCGGAACGGATCCTCATTCTGGCACCGGGACGGCTGGCGGCCGACTCGCTCCGGGACCGATTTACGGCACGGCTGGACAGGAGCCTGAGCACCACGCCCGCCCGGACCTGGGCCTCCTATGCCTTTGACCTGATCCGCCGGGCGAAAGCCGAGGGGATCCTTCCGCTCCCGCGGGCGCCGCGACTCCTCTCCGGCCCGGAACAGGACCTGATCATCCGGGAGCTGCTGGAAGGTCACCGCCTGCCCGGCCTGGACCTGCCGTGGCCGCAGGACCTGGAGGCGGCCTTGGAGACCCGGGGCTTCCGGCACGAAGTGCGCCTCCTTTTTGACCGCATCATCGAATCCGGCCGGACCGCAGCCGACCTTAAAGAGCTGGGGCGCCAATGCGCCAGGCCCGACTGGATCGCCGCAGCAGCCCTGTACTCGGAGTACCGGGACGTCCTGGACCTGCGGATGCCCGAAGCCTTCGACCCCGCAGGCATCATCACCACTGCCCGCCAGATCTTCCAGGACGAGCCCGGCTTCCTGGCCGCAGAGCGCGAACGGCTGCAGCTGGTGCTGGTGGATGACGTCCAGGAGGCGAACCCCGCGGTTTACGAACTGCTTGCGGACATCGCCGCGGGCAAGGACTGCTACGTCGCGTTCTCCCCGGACACAGTGGTGCAGGGTTTCCGCGGGGCCAGGCCGGATCTCGTCGCCGACCTTCCACGGCTGCTGGCCGCCGGGTCCGGCGTCCTCGAACGGCCGCTCTGGCACACGCACCGGCACACCCCTGCAATTGCCCAGGCCTGGCTCGGCGTGGCCGCCCGGATCTCGCAACGCGCCGGAGGGCAGTTGGCACGGCGCCTCGAGCAGCCCGCACACGGAGGAGGGGCTGCGGATGCCGGGATCGCCGTCGTCGACGCCCACTCAACGCTCACCGGAACGGTGGAAGCGCACCTGGTCCCGTCCCCGGTGCACGAGCTGCGGTATGTCGCCCAGCGAATCCTGGACCAGCATGTCAACCACCGCCGGGATCTCGCCGAGATTGCGGTGATTGTCCGCAATGGCGGCCAGCTCAGCGAGCTGCAGCGCTACCTGTCGGGGCAGGGGATCCCGGTCCGCGTGCCGGTGGCCGAGTCTGCGGTGCGCGACGAAGTGGCCGTGCGCCCGCTGCTGGACGCTTATGCCCTTGCACTGGACCCTTCGCTTCTGACTCCGGAAGCCGCCGTCGCGTTACTGACGTCCCGGATCGGGGGCGCTACGTCGATTGAACTGCGGCGGCTCCGGCAATCCCTCCGGCGCGAGGAGTTACAGGGCGGCGGTGGGCGGACCAGCGACGCCCTGCTGGTCGAGGCACTCCTGGAACCGGGAGCGCTGCTGACCCTGGGCGTGGAGGGCAGGTCCGCGCGCCGGACGGCCCGCATGATCCAGGCCGGGCAGCACGCTGCATCCCAGCCCGGGGCCAACGCAGAGACGGTTCTCTGGGCACTCTGGCACTCCACCGGGCTGGCCAACGCCTGGACGGAATCCGCTCTGTCCGGCGGCTCCCACGGCGCGCGGGCCGACCGCGACCTCGACGCCATGATGGCCCTCTTCCACACCGCGGAGCGGTACGTGGATCAGATGCCCGGCGCAGGTCCCGAGCAGTTCCTCGAATACCTCCTGAACCAGGAGCTGCCCATGGACACGCTCGCCGCGCGGGCGCAGGTGGACGACGCCGTCGAGCTGATGACCCCGGCCAGTGCTGCGGGACGCCAGTGGCCCGTGGTCATCGTGGCGGGGCTGCAGGAGGGCGTCTGGCCCAACACCCGGCTTCGCGGCGAGTTGCTGGGCAGCAGCCTGTTCGCTGACGCGGTGGAGCACGGGGTCAGCTACGCCCTGCAGCTCGACCCGCTGAGCCGGCTGCGGGAAATCCGCTACGACGAACTCCGGAGCTTCTCCACGGCGGTTTCCCGGGCCGAGCAGCTCCTGATCTGCACGGCGGTCTCCTCGGAGGACGACCAGCCGTCGTCCTTCCTTGACTACGTGGCGCCCCTCGAACCGGGCCGGGAGGGCAGGGGGTTCACGCAGGTGGAACGGCCCATGACGCTCCGTGCACTGGTCGCCGAGTTGCGCCAGTATGCGCAGCTGGAAGGCGGGTTCGAGCCCGAGGCCGCCGAAGCCGCCAGGGTTCTTGCCGCACTGGCAACAGCGGAACCGCCCGTGCCCGGGGCCCACCCGGACAGCTGGTGGGGATTGTTGCCCCTGAGCACGTCGGAGCCGGTGGTCCCGCCGGGCGGGACCGTCTATGTTTCGCCCTCGAAGGTGGAGTCCGTGCAGAAGTCCCCGCTCGACTGGTTTGTGCAAGCTGCCGGAGGCGAGGCCGCCACCGATTTCGCCCGCAGCCTGGGGACCCTGGTGCACGCCATCGCGCAGGACATGCCGGACGCGTCCGGGGGGCAGTACGTCGAAGAGCTTGTGCGCCGTTGGCCCACCCTGGGCATGAAGGACAACTGGGAAGGCAAGCTCGACTTCCAGCGGGCCGAAACCATGGTGCGCAAGCTCGCCCAGTACGTCCTGGTGATGCGGAGCGAGGGGCGGAGCCTCCTGGGCGTCGAGCAGGACTTCGAGGTGCGCCTGCCTGACCTGCCGCCGATGCAGTCGGACAGCCGGGATGGCCTGAACGCCTTGGGCCTGAACGCCGCCGGCCTCGACGCCGGCGGTATGGACTCAGGGAGCCTGGATCCGGCGTCCGGTGACAGCGAGCGGAGGGCAGCCGTCCTCCGCGGCCAGGTTGACAGGCTGGAGATCGACAGTGAGGGAAGGCTGGTGGTTGTGGACCTCAAAACGGGCAAACGGCAGCCCGGCAAGACAGAGTTGTCTCGCCATCCGCAGTTGGGGGCCTACCAGGCAGCCGTTCTTGCGGGCGGCTTCCGGGACCTGCCCGGCATGACCGGGCCCGCCGTGCCGGGCGGCGCTGTGCCTGGAGGTGCTGTGCTGGCCCAGCTGGGAACCACCACCAAGAGCCCCGGTGTTCAGCAGCAGGAACCGCTGGATCCACAGGAAAACTGGGCGCTGGAGATGGTCACTGACGCGGCACTGCTGATGTCAGGCAACAGCTTCGAGGCCAGGCACGATCCGGCTAAGGGCAGCCACGGCGGCCACGGCTGCCGGCTCCCCGAGGTCTGTCCGCTCTGTGTCCGCGGAAAACAGGTCACAGAATGAACCGGCACCGGCCTCCCGAGCCCCTCTTCAGCCCCGAGCAGCTGTCCGCGCTCCTGGGTGAAAAAAACACACCGACGCCTGAACAGTCCGCCATTATTTGTTCCCCCTTGGCCCCACGGCTGGTAATCGCCGGGGCAGGATCCGGTAAAACCGCCACCATGGCCGACCGAGTGGTCTGGCTTGTCGCCAATGGCTGGGTCAGGCCCGAGGAAGTCCTGGGCGTTACGTTCACCAGGAAGGCGGCCGGTGAGCTGGCCACACGGATCCGGGCCAAGCTGGCAGCACTGCAGCGGATTGCGGCCCAGGACACCGGGCATGCGGTGTTCCCGGAGGGCCTGCTCAGCAGTGACGCGCTTGAACCCAAAGTCTCCACTTACCATTCCTTCGCCAGCGGTATCGTGTCCGACTACGGGCTGCGGCTCGGGGTGGAGCGGGACGTTGTGCTGCTCGGCGGCGCCCAGGCCTGGCAATTGGCCAGCGAAGTGGTGGAAGCGTTCGACGGCGACTATCGCCACTTCCGGGCGGCAAAGTCCACTCTGGTCAAGGCTGTCATCCAGCTGGCAGGGGAGTGCGCCGAACACCTGCAGGAACCGGCCGACGTCGAAGCCTGGCTGATGGCCCGCCTCGGCGAATTCGAAGTGCTCCCTTACCTCGCCGGTGCCGCGAAAAACGCGCCGCTGGCCGCGGCTGAACTCGCCGCGATGCTGCGCACACGGGCAAGCGTTGCCGACATGGTGGGCCGTTACACTGCTGCGAAGCGGGCACGGGGAGCACTGGACTTTGGCGACCTCGTGGCGCTCGCTGCCAGGGTGTCCAGGGAGGTTCCGCTGGCTGCGGAGCTGGAACGCCAGCGCTACAAAGTGGTGCTCCTGGACGAGTTCCAGGACACCTCGTACGCCCAGCTGGTGCTGTTTTCGCGGCTCTTCGGGGAGGGGCACGCGGTCACGGCCGTCGGTGATCCCAACCAGTCCATCTATGGCTTCCGCGGGGCCTCCGCCGGCCAGCTTTTCCATTTTGTCCGCGAATTTCCCGTCCGTTTGGACCGCGAAGGCGAGGGCGGCGACGACGACGGCGGAGCGTACCAGCTGGCGCCAACGTCCTATCTCACTACTGCGTGGCGCAACGGCCGGGCCATTCTCGGCGCCGCAAACATCATGTCCAAGGCCCTGGGCAGGGCCGAGGCACACCTGGCCCCCGCCGGTACCACGCCGGAGGCCGTGGCGGTACCTCCACTGCAGCCGAGTCCCTTCGCCGTGGAAGGGCAGGTGGTGCTGGGCCGCTTCGGCACTGACGTCGAGGAAGCCTCGGCCTTGGCCGCCGACGTCCAGAAGTACCGGGTCACGGACTTCGAGCGTGAAGCCGACGGCACTCCGGTGCCACCGGCCCTGGCCGTTCTCTGCCGGCGCCGGGCCCAAATGGAGACCATCCGCCGCGAATTCGAGTCGCGCGGGATCCCTTACGAAATCGTGGGGCTCGGCGGACTGCTGGACACCCCCGAAATCGTCGACCTCGTGGCCACCCTTCGGGTGTTGGCCGATCCGGGACGCTCGGACTCCTTGATGCGCCTCCTCGCGGGGGCGCGGTGGCGGATCGGCCCGGCGGACCTGATGGCCTTCCGCGACTGGTCGAGCCAGCTCGCACGCCGCCGAGGACACCGGGCCGGGGCACCTGCTGTGGATGCCGACGCCGGGGAAGCACCGGATGACGCCGTCATTGAAAGCGACCTGACAGACGGCGCCAGCCTCGTCGAGGCGCTGGACTGGCTGCCGCGCGAGGACTGGGTCTCCTCCCATGGCCGTTCGCTGACCGGTCCGGCCCGCGAACGGCTCAGCAGGCTCTCGGCTGAGCTCAGGCAGCTGCGCGGATATCTCGGCGATGACCTCACAACCCTGCTGGGGGAGGTGGAACGCGCCATGCTGCTCGATATCGAAGTAGCGGCCCGCCCGGGAATCAGCATCCATCAGGCCCGCCGGAACCTGGACGCGTTCCAGGACGCGGCAGCGGGATTCCTGCGGACTTCCCACCGGGTGGACATCCTTGCCTTTCTAGCCTGGCTGGAGGCAGCCTCGGCCGAAGAGAACGGACTGGAAGCACCGCCGCCGGATATCAACCGCGAGGCCGTGCAGCTGCTGACCGTCCATGCGTCAAAGGGCCTGGAATGGGACGTTGTTTTTGTACCGGGCCTGAATGCGGGCGCCTTCCCGAGCAACAAGGACTCCCGGTGGAGCAGCGGCGCTGCCGCATTGCCTTGGCCATTGCGGGGTGACCGGGCGGATCTCCCGCAATGGGACACCGACCAGCCCGACCAAAAAGGCTGGCTGGACGCAGAGAAGGACTTCAAGTCTGCAGTCCAGGTCCACGGTGAAGGTGAAGAGCGCCGGCTGGCGTATGTGGCCTACACCAGGGCCAAACACGTCCTCTGGGTTTCCAGCGCAGCCTGGGTCGGCTCCCGGGCGGGCCGCGCTGAGATGTCGCCCTTCCTGGCTGAGCTGGAGCAACTCGCCACCGGCGCCAGGGAAAAGCCGCCAACTGGCGGCGCGGTAGTGCACCCGTCATCGGTGGAGGAAGCGTCCCTGCCGGAGAAGAGCCCGTTAACCACCGAAACCGAGCTGGCCACATGGCCGTATGACCCTCTCGAAGGTCCGGTGGATCCCCGTACAGGCGAACGACGGCGCGTGGTTGCCGGCAGGCGGCGGGCCATGGACAGTGCCGCGGCTCGGGTCCGGGCCGCACTTGACGCGTCCAATGCCCGGTATCCGTCCAACGCACGGAACGCAGCCAGTGCGGAGCGCGCGCTTCTCGGTGAGGGCGCGGCTGTTGACGGTTCCGGGCCTGCCGTAGAGCACGGCCGGAGGCTCCGGGGCAGTGCTGCCGAGTGGGCGCGGGAAGCTGCGTTGTTGCTGGAACGCCGGTCCAGGCGGGCGGGCGGCCAAGACGTGCACCTGCCCGGCCACATCTCCGCGTCCACGTTGGTGGACCTGGGCGAGGACCCCGCGGGGGTAGTCGGCCGGCTTCGGCGCCCGGTTCCGCGCGAGCCGGGCATGTCGGCGCGGAAAGGCACCGCCTTCCACGCTTGGGTGGAGGAATACTTCGGAACCGCCGGCATGCTGGATCTCGGCGAGGCCCCAGGTTCGGACGATCATATTGACGCCGCATATGATCTCGACGCCATGGTGGCCACATTCAAGGCCTCCGAGTGGAGTGACCGGTCGCCCGCGTTTGTTGAAGTCCCGGTCGAAACCCGGGTAGGGGAAGTGGTGGTCCGAGGCCGCATCGACGCAGTCTTCCTGGATGCCGACGGCCGCTGGGACCTGGTGGACTGGAAGACCGGCCGCCGTCCCTCCGCATCCCAGCTCCGGGCAAAGTCCGTCCAGCTCGCAGCCTACCGGCTCGCGTGGGCACGGCTGAAAGGCGTCCCGGTGGATGAAGTCCGGGCTGCGTTCTTCTATGTGGCGGACAACCAGGTGGTTCGTCCGCACGATCTGGGCTCCGCTGAGGAACTCGAGCAGATTGTGGCAGCCGCGCTGGGAGCTAGGGCTTCCTGACGTCCACGATGCTGATCGCCGCAGTTGAGGTGTCCTCGGCAGACCGGGCCGCCGGTGCCTCTGCTTCAGGCACCTCGGGAACCGGGACAACCGTCACGGCCGGAACGGGAATGACCGTCACTGCAGGGACCGGAACAACACTGACGGACGGGACCGGGGCGACGGTAACGGCGGGGGCGGCCGACCCGTTCACTGCTGGTGACGGCACGCCGTCGTCTGTTACTCCGGTCCCTACCGGGGCACCGGCTCCGGCCGGCACAGCGCCCCCGGCAGGGTCCTGGCCGGGCAGGGGCTCGACGCTGATGGCCTGGCCGCCGTGTTCCTCGACGTCGGCCGCCAGGGTTTCCAGCATGCCCTCAGCTTCAGCAACCATGCCGGAGTCCTCGGCCGCGATGCCCTTGACGAGGTATTGCGCCAGGGCGAACTCCGCGGACAGCGCGGCCCGCCGCAGCAGGTGCTGGTCCGGGGCGTCCCGGCGGCTCGCCGTGTAGCTGGCCAGCACTGCCTCGACAAAGTCCTGCTCGTTAGAGGCAACCAGCCAGGCGAAGTCATCGGCGGGATCGCCGATCCGGAGGTCGGTCCAACCCGTCACCGCGGTGACGCGACTGCCCTCCACCAGAAGGTTGTCCTCATGGAGGTCGCCGTGGACAACGCTGGGATTAAACCGCCACAGCGAGACGTCTTCCAAGGCGTGTTCCCAGCGGCGCAGGAGTGACGCGGGGATCTTTCCGGTGGTGGCAGCCTGGTCCAGCTCGTTGAGCCTGCGCTGGCGGAATTCGTTGGGGGTGTAGCTGGGCAGGTCAGCGTTGCTGACCAGGGTGTGCGGAAGATCGTGGATTGCGGCCAAGGCCGTTCCGATCTCCTTGGCCAGTGCTTCGGGGCCGGCGGTCAGTTCCTCCACGCTACGGTTACTGCCGCCGAGGTGCGAGTAGACAAACGTGCTCAGGCTGCCGAGGCGGACGCTGCCGGCGACAGTAGGCATGAGGAAGGGCAGCTCGGCACGGATAGCCGGTGCGAACGCCCGGAGTACAAGGAATTCCGTTTCGAGCCTGGCGCTGGCTTCCGCATGCCGCGGCGACCTGACCCGCCAGCGCTTGCCTTCGGAATCAAGGAGCAGGGCGGAATCGAAATCGGCGGGATCGTCCGCGTCGGAGCTGACGGCGGTGGGGGTCAGCCCGGGGACTGCCGCGGTTGCAACGGCTGCCAGTTCGATCGGTTTTCTTCTCACCGTTCCACGGTAGATTGGCTGGCGTCTAACACAACGATGTGCAGCGGCGAGTCTCCAGATACCGTGCAAATGTCGACCCTTTCGCCACGGCCTGAGGTCCCCGCCACATGTGCTGCCGATTCTCGCTGCCAAATGTAAATTGTCGGGCCGAGTCAGTACGGTGGACACATGAGTTATGCGGAGTCCGCTACACCGGCCTACCAGGCGCAGGCAGTCCAGCTGCCGGCCAACCACCTGTTCGATACCGTGTTGCCGGTCCGGCCGGCCGCGGTGGACCGCGGCTCCGTGGAACGCGCCCGGCCCGGCATGGTTGAGGACCTGTTGGCCGGAGAGAGAACACTCGCACTTGTTTTGGCTGGCCGGCAGGCCCTTATCCAGGCCAACCAGCTGTTCCTGCCGGGGGCACGTGAGCTACTGGCGCGGCTCCAGGACCTTGGTACCGTCCCGGTGCAGGCTATCTATCTCGGCGCTGCGCTGCCGGACTCTGACCTGCCTGCGGGCACGGAAATTGTCCTGCTCATCCTGCCCGAAACTGTAGCGCCGGGAGCAGCAGGAATTCCGTCCGACGCCGAGTGGGCCGGATTCCGGGACATCGCCGCCGTCCTGAACCCCACAGATACGGCGTTGTTTGTTGAGGCCAGCGCCATTGCCAACTGGCACGCCACTCATACGCACTGCCCCCGCTGCGGTGTGCCCACGGTAGTGGAGTCCGGCGGCTGGGTGCGCCGCTGCCCCCAGGACAATTCTGAGCACTACCCCCGGACAGACCCTGCAATTATCGTGACGGTGGTAGGACCGGACGGCCGGCTCCTGCTGGGCGGTGGGGGACCGCTGGACGCGAAGAACTACTCCACACTTGCGGGATTCGTCGAGCCCGGCGAATCCCTCGAGCAGGCCGTGATCAGGGAAATCCACGAGGAAGTGGGCGTCAGGATCACCCGCAGCCAGTACCTGGGCTCGCAGTCCTGGCCGTTCCCGGCCTCCCTGATGCTTGGGTTCTCCGCTATCACGGAAGATACCGAGGCAACACCCGACGGCGTGGAGGTCACCCGGGCGCGCTGGTTCAGCCGGGATGAACTGCAGGAGGCCGTGCTCGCCGGTGAGATCACCATATCCAGCCGGCTGTCCATCGCACGCTCCCTGATTGAGCATTGGTATGGCGGCCGGATCATGGACCGCCCCGACACGTGACCACTTGGCCACGCAGCATGCCTGGCCAGGCGCCGGCAAGTGAGTCGTCCCACTGGGAAGTCCCAATGGCGGCAGTTTCAACAGCAGCAGTTCCAACAACAGAGCAGCAGAAGTGACCACAGAGAATTTTGACAGTGCACAGTCCCTCGAGGAGCGCATCCTCGGGGGACTTGATGCCGAGCAGCGGGAGGTTGCCAGCACCCTGAACGGCCCGTTGTGCGTCCTGGCTGGCGCCGGCACCGGAAAGACCCGTGCCATTACGCACCGGATTGCCTATGGGGTGCACTCCGGTGTCTACAGTCCACAGCGGCTCCTCGCCGTCACCTTCACAGCCCGGGCTGCGGCAGAAATGCGCAGCCGGCTGCGGGACCTCGGCGTGGGCAACGTGCAGGCCCGCACGTTCCACGCTGCCGCATTAAGGCAGCTGCAGTTTTTCTGGCCGCAAGCAGTGGGCGGCACACTGCCCAATCTGCTGGACCATAAAGCGCAGATGATCGCCGAGGCGTCCCGCCGCCTCAGGCTCAGCACGGACCGAGCCTCCATCCGCGACCTCGCATCGGAGATTGAGTGGGCCAAGGTTTCCATGCTGACCCCGGCCAACTACCTGGAGAACGCGCAGGATCGGGGAACTCCCGGCGGGTTTGACCTGACTGCCGTCGCCCGGGTTTTCCAGTCCTACGAGGACGTCAAGACGGACCGCAACGTCATCGACTTCGAGGACGTCCTGCTGATTACGGTCGGCATCCTGCAGGAGGACCAGAAGGTCGCTGCCACGGTCCGCGAGCAGTACCGGCACTTCGTCGTGGATGAATACCAGGACGTTTCCCCGCTGCAGCAGCGCCTCCTTGAGCTCTGGCTCGGCGGCCGGGATGAGCTGTGCGTGGTGGGCGATGCCAGCCAGACCATCTACTCGTTCACCGGGGCGTCCCCCAAGCACCTGCTGAATTTCAAGGCGCAGTACCCTGAGGCCAACGTGGTGAAGCTGATCCGCGATTACCGCTCCACGCCGCAGGTGGTCAAGCTGGCCAACGACCTCCTGGCCGCGCGGCGCAACGGCGGCCCTGTTGCCGATTCCGCCTGGGCTACACCGCTGCAGCTCGTGGCCCAGCGCCCTGCCGGGCCGGTCCCGCAGTTCACCGAATGCTCGGACGATGAAGCCGAAGCCGCCACAGTGGC
Organism: Arthrobacter sp. BF1; assembly: GCF_056680215.1. Classification (NCBI taxonomy): domain Bacteria; kingdom Bacillati; phylum Actinomycetota; class Actinomycetes; order Micrococcales; family Micrococcaceae; genus Arthrobacter; species Arthrobacter sp. BF1. The sequence goes on along the minus strand of NZ_CM155271.1, from coordinate 2,821,912 downwards.
CGTCAAGATCCGGGAACTGCTCGACGCCGGCACTCCCGCCAGCCAGGTAGCCGTCCTGTTCCGCACGAACGGGCAGTCCGAGGCCTACGAACAGGCCCTTGCGGCGGCCGGGATCGGCTACCAACTCCGCGGCGGTGAGCGTTTCTTCGCCCGCAAGGAAGTGCGCGATGCCATCCTTCAGCTCCGGGCCGCAACCAGGGCTGTGGCCGAATCAGCCACGCCTGAACCGCTGGGCCAGCTGGTCCGCGATATCGTGGCATCCCTCGGCTACACCGATGCCCCGCCCCATAACGGCGGTGCCCTCCGCGAACGCTGGGAATCACTGGCGGCACTGGTAGCCCTCGCCGACGAACTGGTCCAGGTCCGGGGTGAGCAGTTCGGCCTGGCCGACTTCGTCAATGAACTCCAGGAACGGTCGCTGGCCCAGCATGCTCCCACGGTCCAGGGCGTGACGCTGGCTTCGTTGCACGCCGCGAAGGGCCTGGAATGGGATGCCGTTTTCCTCGTGGGCCTCAGCGAAGGCCTGATGCCTATCTCCTTCGCGGACTCTCCCGAGGCCGTGGATGAGGAGCGACGCCTCCTGTATGTGGGAATCACCCGGGCCCGCGAGCACCTCGCCTTGTCCTGGTCCACGGCGCGCACGCCCGGCGGCCGGGCCAACCGGAAACCTTCGCGGTTCCTTGACGGGCTACGTCCCAACTCGGTGGCCAGCTCCAGCGTGCGCGGCAAAGGGCCAGCCCCGCGCCGCAAGGCTGCAGCCCCCGCGACCTGCAGGGTCTGCGGAAGCATGCTGGCCAGTGGAGCCGAACGCAAGGTGGGGCGCTGCAACGACTGTCCGCCCAGCTACGAGGAACAGACCTTTGACGCCCTCAGGCAGTGGCGGAAGGAGATCGCGCTGGCCGCCGAAGTCCCGGCCTTCGTGGTCTTTACAGACGCGACACTGACGGCCATTGCCGAGGCCAAGCCGTCCTCATTGGAGGAACTCGCCGCGCTGGCCGGCGTTGGCCCGGCCAAACTGGAACGCTACGGCGAAGACGTGCTGCGCGTACTCGTCGAAAGCACCGTCCTGTGAGGCCTGGCAAGGGCAACCGGCCGCAAGGTCTGACGACTGCCGACGGGGCGCCGGTGGAGGTGCGGCGATCGGCCCGGCGCACCCGGACCGTGGCCGCCTTCTGGGAAAACGGGACGGCGGTTGTGGCCATTCCTGCCCGTTTTACGGCCGCCCAGGAGTCCGAGTGGGTGCGCCGCATGCTGGAGAAACTGCACCGGCAGGGGGAGCGGCGCGCGGACAAAGGACGCAAGCAACCCGCCACGGATGCCGCGCTGGCGTCCCATGCGGCAGCCCTTTCGGCCCAGTACTTCGGCGGCAGGGCGGTCCCGACGTCGGTCCGCTGGGTCAGTAACCAGAACTCACGGTGGGGTTCCGCGACGCCGTCCGAAGGGACCATCCGGCTGTCCGACAAGCTCCGCCCTATGCCGCAGTGGGTCATCGACTACGTGCTGTTGCACGAGCTCGCCCATCTGCTTGTGGCCGGGCACAACGCTGCCTTCTGGAAACTGTTGGAAGCCTATCCGGACACCATGCGCGCCAAGGCATTCCTGGAGGGCGTCTCGTACGCCACCTCCCGGGGCCTGGGCGCGGACGGTCCTGGGTCAGACGGCAACTTCAGGCCAGCCGACGGCACTGAGCCGGCCGGCGGCGCCGACTAGGCACACCCGTTAGCCCTTGGGCTGATCCGCATCGCCGTCGTCGGCATCCTTGCCGGACCCCTTGGCGCCAGAGTCCTCAGCCCCGGACTCGGTGGCCCCGGGATCAGCGGAGTCCTGCGGGGCATCATCGAAGCCGCCACTGAGGAGCTTCTGCAGGGCGTCGTCCACTTCGCTGTCGCTGGCCTCCGCCAGCTTGCGCCGCCCGCCGAAGCCCTGCGGGTCATCGAGGTCCTCGGCGGTGGGCAGCAGGTCAGGGTGCTGCCAGATGGCGTCGCGTCCGGCAATGCCGCGCTCCTCTCTAAGGACTGCCCACAGGGTGGCAGCCTCCCGCAGCCGGCGGGGACGCAGCTCAAGGCCCACCAGGGAGGCAAAGGCGTGTTCAGCGGGGCCGCCCGTGGCGCGCCGCCGCCGGACCGTCTCCCGGAGGGCCGCCGCAGAGGGCAGCATCCTTTCCGTGGCCGAAGCCGTGAGCTCATCCACCCAGCCTTCAACGAGGGCCAGGGCTGTCTCCAGTTTTTCCAGTGCCTGCTCCTGGGCCGGAGTCCGCTGCGGCATGAAGACACCCTTGGACAGTGCTTCCTGGATGCCTTCGGGGTTGCCGGGATCAAGGTCCCGGGCCAGTTCCTCGATCCGGGAGGTGTCAATGTGGATGCCGCGGGCGTAGGCCTCGATAGCGCCCAGGAGATGGCCGCGCAGCCAAGGAACCTGGACGAACAGGCGTGCGTGGGCCGCCTCGCGGACAGCGAGGAACAGGCGGATGTCGTTCTCCGGCAGGCTCAGCCCTTCGCCGAAGGACGCGACGTTGGACGGCAGCAGGGCCATTTCGAGGTCGGCCAGCGGCACACCGATGTCCGTTGAGCTGACGACATCAGCGGAGAGCGCACCGATCGCCTGGCCCAGCTGCATGCCGAAGATCGCTCCGCCCATGTTCTGCAGCATGGACGATGCCCCGCCCATCATGGACTTCATCTCCTCAGGCATCTGTTCGGTCATGGCGCTGGAGAGAGCGTTGGCGATGCTGTTGGCGACGGGTTCGGTCAGCCGCTTCCACGTTCCGAGGGTGGCTTCCACCCACTCGGCGCGGGACCAGGCCCGGCCGATCAGGCCGGTTGCCGGGAGGTCGGTCACGGGGTCGAGCCAGAGTTCGGCAAGCCGCAGGGCTTCGTCCACTTCCCGGCTTTGCTGGGCCGTGACGGACGGGTCCGCGCTGCTGGCCGCGACGCGCCTGGCGTTCTCGTGGGCGAGCTGCCAGTTGACAGGGCCCTCCGACGGGGCGCTCATCATGGCCTGGACCTGGGAGAACATCTGCGCGAGCAGGTTGGGGTCATCCGGCAGGCCGGCCGCCTTCGCCAGTTCGGCGGGGTCGAAGTTTTCCATACCCTTGCCGCCCATCAGGTTCTGCAGCATCTCGGTCAACGGATCCTTTGGCGTGTCATCGCCGTCGGACGGATTGAGTGGGTTGGAGGTCATGGTCCCGCCGATCGTCAGTTTGAGCGTTCACTTCACGGTACCCCGGGCGGGGGCGGCTGTCTGCCGGACAGGGTGGACGTTCGCTCTAGGCAAAGAGCTGGCAGACAGCGCCACCGCGTAGTGTTGGTTCAGTGACTACAACCCGTGGCGAACACCCACACGAGGACCACGCTCCCAAGCTCGACGACGGTGCAACCGTGGCTGCCGGACCGCCCGAAGGGCCTGCGGCAGGCGTCGCCCCTGCCGGGCACCTTGCCCCGCGGAACCCCCGGCACGGGGACAGGCGAGTGTCCGTCATGATGCTCTCGGGAATGCTGGCTGTGGGGCTGGGGATAGCGGCTGCCACCATTCCCGTGCCTTATGTCGTGGAACGGGCCGGGCCCACGTTCAACACTCTCGACAGGTCCGGTGACGCCCCGGTCATCAGTGTTACGGGGCACGAGTCCTATCCGGCGAAGGGCAACCTGGACCTCACCACGGTGTATGTCGAGGGCGGCCCCACCGGTCCGGTCAGCATTTTGGGGGTCTTCGGCGCATGGCTGGACGGGTCCAAGTCCGTGTACCCGCAGGAGCTGATCTACCCGACGGGCACCACCAAAGAGCAGGCCGAAGAACAGAGCTCCGTGGCCATGACCACATCACAGGAGAATGCTGTTGCGTCCGCACTCAGGGAGCTCGACATTCCCTTCGGCCAGCAACTGCAGGCCGCCGGGCTGTCCGACGGATCGCCGTCGGCCGGCAAAGTCGAAGACGGCGACATCTTCCAGAGCATTAACGGGAAGCCCATCACGTCCCTCGTCGTGGTGCAGGAGGAACTGGCCGCCGGCAAGGGCGCTCCTGTCACCCTCGTGGTGCAGCGGGCGGGGGCGTCCGTCACGCAAACCATCACCCCCAAGGACAACGGGGCCGGCCGTTACATCCTGGGAATCATGCTGAAGTATCTGTTTACTTTTCCTTTCGACGTGAAGATTTCCCTGGACAAGGTGGGCGGCCCTAGCGCCGGCCTGATGTTCTCGCTGGGGATCGTAGACACGGTCACGCCGGGCGACCTGACCGGGGGCAAGCACATTGCCGGCACAGGAACCATTACGCCCGACGGCACGGTGGGCCCCATCGGCGGGATCCGGCAGAAGATGCTGGGCGCGCGCGCCGGGGGAGCCACGCTGTTCCTCGCCCCGGCAGATAACTGCGATGAGGTGGTGGGCAACGTGCCGGACGGAATGCAGGTGGTGAAGGTGGAGAACCTTGACCAGGCACGATCCGCCGTCGAACTCGCCGGATCCGGTCAGGACACGGCCGGTTTGCCGTCCTGCACCAGCAACTAGACTGAGGCCAGGAACTAAGCTTTACCGCCACTCGTGGCAGATATGACGGACGTTGCCACACGCTTGACCGGTGCCGGACGTCAACCGCACGCTCACTCTTAATGTAAATCTGACGATCAGCTATGAGGTACCGAGTTTGTCCCGTCCCACCAGCCCAATTCATCCCGGAAGACCCCCATCACGACGCGGGGCCCTGACACCCACCCTGATAGTCGTTGCCCTGGTAGTCGTGGGCTTCATCTTCTTCGCCAATGTGTGGACTGATGTCCTGTGGTATCAGCAGCTCGGTTACTTCGAAGTGTTCCTCACCGAAAACCTCTCCCGGATCCTGATCTTCCTCGCCGGCTTCGCGCTGATGTTCGTGGCAGTCTTTTTCGCCATCAGGATCGCCTACCGCGCCAGGCCCGTGTACGCGCCTGACTCCGAAATGCGCGACAACCTCAACCGCTACCAGGCCCAGCTTGAACCGGTCCGCCGCGTCGTTATGGTGGGGCTGCCTATCCTGTTCGGTCTGTTCGCCGGCAGCGCGGCCGCGAGCCAGTGGCAGAAGGTACTGCTGTTCTTAAACCAGGAGCCGTTCGGCCAGCAAGACCCTCTCTTCAACCTGGACATCAGCTTCTACGTGATGACCTTGCCGTTCCTGGGCTTCATCACCGGGTTCCTCATCAGCGTTGTCGTGGTGGCAGGCATCGCCGGCATCCTCACCCACTACCTCTATGGCAGCATCCGCCTGATGGAACGAGGCGTGTTCACCAGCCGGGCCGCGCAGATCCACCTCGCCGTCACCGGCGCAACTTTCCTTATCCTCCTAGGCGTCAACTTCTGGCTGGACCGCTATTCCGCGCTTCAGAGCAACGGCGGACGCTGGGCGGGCGCTCTGTACACCGACGTCAACGCCGTGATTCCCACCAAGGCGATCCTCGCCGTCGCTGCCGTACTCGTAGCCATCCTCTTCATCGTTGCGGCCATCATCGGCCGCTGGCGCCTTCCGGTCATCGGCACGGCCATGCTGATCATCACCTCGATCCTCGCCGGCGGCGTGTACCCGTGGGTCATTCAGCAATTCCAGGTGCGGCCTTCCGAGCAGACGCTGGAGAAGGACTACATCGAACGGAACATCAAGATGACCCGGGCGGCTTACGGCCTGGACCAGATCCAGGTGGACCGCTATAACGCGACCAACACGGCCAATACCGGGGCGCTTGCCCCGGACGCCCAGACCACAGCCAACATCAGGCTCCTGGACCCCAACCTGATCTCTGACGCGTTTGCCCAGCTGGAACAATACCGGCCGTACTATCAGTTCCCCGAGGCGCTGAATGTTGACCGCTACGAGGTGGACGGTAAGATCCAGGACACCGTCATCGCCGTGCGTGAGCTGAACCCGGTCAACGTCGCCACGAACCAGCAGGGTTGGCTGAACCAGCACGTTGTCTACACCCACGGTTACGGCGTGGTCGCGGCCAAGGGAAACAAGTTCACAGTTGACGGCAAGCCGGAGTTTCTCCAGTCCGGAATTCCTTCCACCGGTGTCCTTGGCGACGATTCAACGTACCAGCCAAGGATCTACTTCGGTGAGAATTCACCGGAGTACTCCATTGTTGGTGCGCCCGACGGCGCAACCCCCCGCGAGCAGGACAGGCCCTCGGGTAAAGAGGGTGAGGCCGACAACCAGTACACCTTCGAAGGCAACGGCGGCCCGAATGTGGGCAGCTTCTTCAACAAAATCCTCTACTCCATCAAGTTCCAGTCCTCGGACCTGCTGTTGTCCGATGGCGTTAATGCAGATTCCCAGATCCTGTACGACCGCAGCCCGCGGGAACGCGTCGAAAAGGTCGCGCCTTACCTGACGGTGGACGGCAACGCCTACCCGGCCGTTGTGGACGGCCGCGTCAAATGGATCGTGGACGGTTACACCACCAGCCAGTACTACCCGTACTCGCAGCAGGAACAGCTCTCGGCGGCCACTGCAGACTCGCAGACCTCCGCGGGTCGGTCGGTGGCACTGCCCAACAGTTCGGTGAACTACATCAGGAACTCCGTGAAAGCTACCGTCGATGCCTACGACGGTGCGGTGACCCTGTACGCATGGGATGACCAGGACCCCATCCTGAAGGCATGGCAGAAGGTTTATCCCACCTCCCTGAAGCCCTACTCGGAGATGTCCGGGGATGTCATGAGTCACGTCCGTTACCCTGAGGACCTCTTCAAGGTTCAGCGTGAACTCCTGGGCCGCTACCACGTGACGGACCCGGGGAGCTTCTACCAGGCGAAGGACGTCTGGAGCGTCCCTAACGATCCCACCGTGTCCACCGATGTCAAGCAGCCGCCGTTCTACATGTCACTGCAGATGCCTGACCAGAAGGAGCCCGCATTCCAGCTGACGTCCTCCTACATTCCGCAGATCGTGAACGGCACCGCCCGCAACGTCCTCTACGGCTTCCTGGCCGCTGACTCGGATGCCGGGAACGAGAAGGGCGTGAAGGCCGACACCTACGGCAAGCTCAGGCTGCTGCAGATTCCGCCGGAGATCCAGGTTCCCGGACCGGGCCAGGCCCAGAACAAGTTCAACTCGGACCCCACTGTGTCCCAGGCCCTGAACCTTCTGCGCCAGGGCGCTTCGGAGGTGCTTAACGGCAACCTGCTGACACTGCCCGTGGGTGGCGGCATCCTCTACGTCCAGCCTGTCTACCTCAAGTCCACCGGCGAGACGTCATACCCGACGCTGCAGCGCGTGCTGGTTGCCTTTGGTGACAAGGTGGGCTTCGCGCCGACGCTCGACGGCGCGCTGAAGCAACTCTTCGGCGGTGACTCCGGTGCAGCTGCCGGTGACTCTGCCAACACCGGCCAGACGCCTGCCACGCCTGGCGAAACCCCGCCTGCCAGTGCGGGCGCCCAGGCTGACCTCAAGGCAGCCCTGGAGGCAGCGAACGCGGCCATCAAGGCAGGCCAGACGGCCTTGGCCGCCGGCGACTTCGCCGCTTATGGGGAAGAGCAGAAGAAGCTGGCTGCTGCCCTGCAGAAGGCTCTCGACGCCGAGGTGAAGATTCCGGTCCCGGCCCCGGCGACCCCGCCGTCGCCGGAAGCCACACCGTCAGCGACACCCTCGCCCTCAGCAACCAACTGACGGCGGCCCAGCGAGACACACATCACGCCACCAGGATTTGGCCTCCCGTTCACTGGACGGTAGAGTTGATCTTGCGACGCGGGGTGGAGCAGTTCGGTAGCTCGCTGGGCTCATAACCCAGAGGTCACAGGTTCAAATCCTGTCCCCGCAACTGGCGGAAAGTCCGGATTCTGGAAACAGGATTCGGACTTTCTTGTTTAAGCCGCCGGGTCCCGTGGCGGAGAAAACGCTGAATGATGACCACCACGGGCGAGTGGTAATTGCCTCCGCCAAACTAGGGTAATGTTGGTCAAGCGACGCGGGGTGGAGCAGTTCGGTAGCTCGCTGGGCTCATAACCCAGAGGTCACAGGTTCAAATCCTGTCCCCGCAACCATATGAAAGACCCCGACCGGGAGTTACGCCGGCCGGGGTCTTTTTTTGCCCGAATACTGGTGGTTCCTAGTATTCTCGTTCGCAGAGTCGTTTGAGCACTGGTCAGTCATTCTCGAGAGGAATGTTTTTCGATGTCCACACCCACGAAGAAGCCCGCCTCTGCGACGCGCAAGCGGTCCAGGCTCTACTGGGGTGTTCCGGCCGCTCTTGTGGTCCTGGTGCTGGTGGTGCTGCTGGCCAAGTGGATGACAGGGCTGCCGGCGGTGGCCTCATTCCTCGCTGACTACCCGGGTCACTCGGAACTTCCCGACCGTGCGCCCGTGGGCTTCCCGGCCTGGCTGGGCTGGCAGCACTTCCTCAACGGTTTCTTTCTGCTGCTGATCATCAGGACCGGCTGGCAGGTGCGGACCACCACCCGGCCCAGCGGACACTGGACGCGCAACAACAAGGGCCTGATCAAGACCAGGAACGCGCCCACCAAGATCACCTTGGAGCTGTGGCTGCACCTGACCCTGGACGCACTCTGGATCCTCAACGGCCTGGTGTTTGTGGTTCTGCTGTTCGCCACCGGCCAGTGGATGCGAATCGTCCCCACCAGCTGGGATGTCTTCCCCAACGCGCTCTCGGCGGCCCTGCAGTACGCCTCGCTGAACTGGCCCACCGAGAACGGCTGGGTCAACTACAACGCGCTGCAGCTGCTGACCTACTTCGCCACGGTGTTCATTGCCGCGCCGCTCGCGTTCATTTCCGGTATCCGGACATCTTCCGCGTGGCCCAAGAAGGCGGCGGCCCTGAACAAGGCCTACCCCATGGAACTGGCACGCTCCATCCACTTCCCGGTGATGATCTACTTCGTGGCCTTCATCGTGGTGCACGTCTTCCTGGTGTTGGCCACCGGAGCCCTGCGCAACCTGAACCACATGTACGGCGGCAGTGATGACGCGGGCTGGTTTGGCTTCTGGGTATTCGTGGCGTCTGTGGCCGTGATGGTGGCAGCCTGGATCCTGGCGCGGCCCCTCTTCCTCCGGCCCATTGCGTCCCTCATGGGCAAAGTCAGCCGCTAAGGCCGGCCCGCCCGGACCGGGCCTTAGTCCTGGTTGTCCTTGAGCCTCTGGTAGGTGGCCAGCGCACGCTCGCGGGATTCGGGGAGCCCCACCACGGGTGCGGGGTAGCCCTCGAGGCCGGTCGCTTTCCACGGTTCGTGGATGGCCTTGCGGTCCAGCGGGGCAAGTTCGGGAATGAACTCGCGAAGGTACCGGCCCTCGGCGTCGAATTTCTTGCTCTGCGTCACCGGGTTGAAGATCCGGAAATAGGGCGATGCATCGGCGCCTGAGCCCGCTACCCACTGCCAGTTCGCCGGATTGCTGGCGGCATCGGCGTCCACCAGGGTGTCCCAGAACCACGCCTCGCCCAGCCGCCAGTCGGCAAGCAGGTTCTTGACCAGGAACGATGCTGCCGCCATCCGGACCCGGTTGTGCATCCAGCCTGTCTGCCACAGCTGCCTCATCCCTGCGTCCACCAGTGGATACCCGGTCCGGCCCTGTTGCCAGGCGTGGAGTTCGGCGGCGGTGGGTTCCTGCCAGTCGAAGTAGTCAAACTCTGGGCGGTAGTTGCGGGTGGCCAGCTGCGGGTTGACGTAGAGCAGCTGCCAGCAGAATTCCCGCCAGCCAAGCTCGGACCGGAAGATCCCGACGTCGGGAGTTGCCTCGAGCGGAAAGCGGAGGCGGATCTCGTGCCAGACCCGGAACGGACTGATTTCGCCGAAGCGCAGGTGCGGAGACAGCCTGCTGGTGCCTTCCACTCCGGGCACGTCCCGTCCGGTGCCGTAGTCCTCCACCGGTCCGTCCAGGAAATCGTCCAGGCGGCTGTGGGCCCCGGCCTCACCGGGTTGCCAGGTCCGCGCCAGGCCGGCGCTCCAGTCCGGGGACACGGGCAGCAAGGACCAGTCTGCCAGGGCGTCACTTCGGACCTGCCCCGAGCCGGTGCCCGAGCCGGTATCGGCGAGGCTGGCCGGGGAGGGCAGGCGCGACGGCGCGGCCAGGGGAGGGCGGGGTTCGCCTGACGCCGTACAGGCCCGCCAGAACGGTGTGAAGACCTTGTAGGGGCCTCCGCTGCCCGTAGTGATGGTCCACGGCTCGAAGAGCAGGTTGGCCTGGAAGCTTGCGGCTTCGATACCGTTCTCTGCAGACCAGGCCTTGATTTCTGCGTCCACTGCCCGCTCAGGCCCGCCGTAGCGGCGATTCCACAGCAGGTGCTTGGCGCCGGTTTCCTCGGCAAGCCCGCGGATCACCGGTCCGGACTGTCCCCGCCGCAGGATCAGCGTGGAGCCGGCATCCGTCAGGGCCGCTCCAAGGGACGCCAGGGAGTGATGCAGCCACCATTTGACCGCCCCGCCCAGCGGCCGGACTCCAGCGGATTCCTCGTCGAGAACGTACACCACGGTCAGTGGCAGTCCGATTTCGACGGCGTGCGCCAGGGCGGGATTGTCGTCCAGCCGGAGGTCATCACGGAGCCAGACAATGGTGGATGCGACGGGGGAGGCCATGGCCTCCACGCTACACACCCTGCGCGGCTGCCGTGCAGAGTGCCCTGGGCGGGTAAAAGGCTGGGGCCGGAGTTCGTCATGAACTCCGGCCCCTGCTGGACCCGCCCGATCGGCGGGCCGCCACTGGTTACAGCTTGTCGAAGTCAGCCTCGTCCACGGTGGATCCGGAGGGGACGGACGCGCCCGAGGCGCCGATAGCCGGCTTGGCGCCGCCGGACTTGAGGGCGGCGAGGCGGGCCTCGATCTCGGTCTGCTCGCCGAGGTCCTCGAGCTGGTTGAACTGGGCATCCAGGCTCGACGCAGCAAGTTCCTGCTGGCCGCGGACTTTGGCCTCTTCGCGGCGGATCTTCTCTTCGAAACGCCCAACCTCGCTGGTGGGGTCCATGAAGTCGATGCTCTTGATGGCATCGTGCACCTGGGACTGCGCGGCGGCGGTCTTGGAGCGGGCCACCAGTTCGTTGCGCTTGCTGGTCAGCTCGTTGAGCTTGCCCTTCATCTGGTCCAAGCCGGTCTTGAGCTTGTCCACCACTTCGCGCTGCGAGGCGATGCTGGGCTCTGCACCCTTGGCCTCATTCTCGGCGGACATCTGGCGCTGCAGGGCCACCTTGGCCAGGTTGTCGAACTTCTCGGCGTCGACGGCGTCGCCGCCGGACCGGTATTCGTCCGCCTTGCGCGAGGCCGCCAGGGCCTTATTGCCCCAGTCCTGCGCGTTCTTGACGTCCTCGCGGTAGTCGTCCTCCAGCATCCGGAGGTTTCCGATGGTCTGGGCAACAGCGGACTCAGCCTCGGCAATGTTGTTTGTGTAGTCCCGGACCATCTGGTCCAGCATCTTCTGCGGATCCTCAGCGTTGTCCAGCAAGGAGTTGATGTTTGCCTTTGCAAGCTGCGCGATGCGGCCGAAAATGGACTGCTTAACCATGGTGTTACCTTTCGTCCTGCTCAATGGTGGCCACTGGAATCAGTGAACAGTTGTTGTACCGCTTATTTTCGTCGCGGGATGCCCCCACGACGCCTAGCCTTTCGATGCTAGAAGTCTCCGCCGCCGCCGGAGTCGCCGCCCCAGCCGCCCATGTCGCCGCCGCCGAAACCGCCGCCGTCTCCCCAGCCTCCGCCGTCACTGTGGCCGCCGCCCCAGCCGCCGCCTCCACCGCCATTGAGGATGGAGTTGATGAGGATTCCGCCAAGGATGGCGCCGCCGAGCCCGCCGCCGCCTCCGCCGCGGCCGCCGAACATCCCGCCGCCGCCAAAGCCCTGGTTGGCATAGCCACCGAAGTTGTCGACATCGGCCTGCGCCAGTTGCGCTGCCTGGGCTGCGAGGGCGTGCGCCTGCTGGGCGTACGTGAGTGCCGTGACAGGGTCGTTGCGGGAGATGGAGAGCGCGTAGTCGAGGTTGCGCTGCGACTCGGCAAGCCGGGTACGGGCTTCCGTTCCGACGCCACCGCGCCGGGCGGTGATGTAATCGGACGTCGCGCTGATCTGTGCCTGCGCCGACATGATGGTCTGCTGGAGTGAGGCCTGGGCGCGGCGCGCCTGGTCCTGCTGGTTCCGGATGCCGGTAAGGGACTGGTCCAGGGCCTGATGCGCGGTTTCAACGCGCTGCAGGGTAGCGATGGGATCGATCTTCCCACCCTGGATTTCCGCCTTCACCTGGCCCAGGGCAGCTTCAACGCCCGCTACGGGGCCGGCCAGTTCAGGATGTTCACCGGACTGGATCATGGCTTTCGCCTGGGCAAGGTCCTGGGAGGTTTCGACGACGGCCGCCTCCAGTCCGTTGCGGGCCTCATCCAGGCTGGTGGACACCTTGGCGATGGCGTCCAGCAGGACGTTGGTCTGGTGCAGGCTCTCTTCAGATGCCCGCACAGCCACAGCGGCGAGGCTGCCTTCACCGGCGGTGAGTTTCTCCTGGGCAGTGGCCGTGGCATTCTGTACGAAGGCGAGGCGTTCCTTGGCTTGCGTGATGTTGTCGGCCACCTGGACCAGGGCGCTGTCCGCATACTTGGCACGCAAGGCTGTGAGGGACTGCTCAGCGCTGGAGATCTTCGCATCGGCCTCATGTGCTCCGGCGCTTACGGCTGCCAGTGCCTGCGGGGCGTTCTTCTCGAGTTCACGGAGCGAATCGAAGTCGGCCTTTTGCTCTTGGAGCGACCCGAGCGCCGCTTCTGAACGGCGGATAATCTCGCCGTACCAGCTGCGCTGCTGTTCTTCAGTGTCAGGGATGTGATCGTCCAGTTGTTGCTGGAGCTTGAATGACTCGGACATATGAGCTTTGGCTTCGGCCAGGGCCTTCGTGAAGTTGCCAACCGCGGCGTCGCCGTACTGCGCCTGGGCAAACCCGAGCTCCTGCTCGCTGGACTTGATGGCGTCATCGGCTTCGATGATCAGGGAACCGCTCTTGCGCCGGAGGTCCTCGATGCTCAGCGAAGCAAGCGGATCGAGTTCGGCGCCCTGCGGTCCGTAGCTGGCACTGGACGCCTGAGCTGCCTTCTTGCGCCTGTTGCGGAAGTAGAGGTACGCGCCGGCACCACCGGCAACAACGACGCCCGTCCCTACAAGAACGCCCGCGCCGGCTCCATCACCAGGGACGTTGCCGCTTCCGCCGCCGGCGGCGTCACCAATGGCCGCCGCGGTGTCAATGGCTGCCTGAGCCCACTCGCCAGCGCGCAACTGGGGGTCAACGGCACTCTTGATGATGTTGTCTCGCTTGGCATCGCTGATGGCGCTGTTGCTAGGCTTGCTGAGCTGGTATTTACGAGTATCGGTGGCGACGGCCAGGAGCATGGAGTTCTTGCTCAGCTTCGCGTTAGTGGCCACCTCGGCAGCCCATTCAGCGGGCACATCGGGGTTGGTAAATGTTTTGACGTAGACGACGTACAGGTTCATCTGGTGGTCCGTGCCGAGCTTCTTTATGGCGTCTTGGACCGCGGCCTGCTTGCCACCGAGAACTCCCGCCTTGTCTACTACCTTTGATATCGGGTCCAGAGTCACCGGGTCTTCGGCCCACGCCGCGCCGGCGGGAACCGCGAGCAGCCCTGTCAGGCCGATCACGGCGAGGATACGTTTGAACTTTGACCGCATGTGCAACCCTTCAGCACGCCTGACACCGATTCGGGACGAATCAACGTCTCAGAATGCAGCAGCGCCCCCACGCGTGGTGTAAAGCCGCAGGTCGCTGTGGCAATTCCTTTTGATTCTATGGTGCACCTTTGGGTGCGTCCACCGCGGCGAATATGCCACCAGCGAAAACCCGCGGGCACCCAGGGGCAGCAGCTTGCACGCTTTCAGGAACCTCCCAGCCAACGTTCGTCCCAGTTCCAGTCAGACGGTACATAGTTAATGCAGACGAGGATGAAAGGAAGTCCAATGACTGAGAACCCAACCCCGGGTGCAGCGCCTGATAACCGGCAACCGGACGAGAACCGGAATCCGGCCCAGACCCCTGCGGAGGCCCGCAGCGACGCTGGCGGTCTCTCCAATCCGACCGAGCAGCTGGACCGCTCCGGGGCACCTGAGAACCCCACGCAGCAGCTGCCTGGTGCACCCCGTCCGGTTTATCCTCCCCGCGATCCGTTCTACGGCCAGCCGGCCCACAACCAGCAGACCCAGAACCAGCAGCCGTACAACCAGCAGGCCCAGCAGCAGGCCCAGCCGGGAGTGCATTCAGCGCTGCCCGGTGGCTACACGGGTCAGTACAACCCGGGTCAGTACAACTCGACCCCCAATCCCGCCGACGCTCCCCGCCGGAAGGCCTCATTCGGCGTCGGGACCCTGGTGGCGAGCATCCTCGCCGCCGGTCTTGTGGGTGGCGGCGTGGCCACTGTCGGTTCGGGTGCCCTTGGCAACGGTTCACCCTCGGCTGTCAGCAGCAGCACCGGCAGCCAGCCAGGGACGGTCATCGTCAATAACAAGGACGACGTCAACGCCATCACGGCGGCCGCACTCAAGGCGACCCCCAGCGTGGTGACCATCAGCGCCTCCAGCGGCAACTCCGGCGGAACCGGCTCGGGCATCGTCCTGGACGGCGACGGGCACATCCTCACCAACACCCACGTGGTGACCCTCGACGGCCAGACAGCCAACGCGGCCCTGGAGGTGCGCACCAGCACGGGCAAGGTCCTCAAGGCCACCGTGGTGGGGACCGATCCTCTGTCCGACCTTGCAGTGATCAAGGTGGACGACACTTCCGGGCTCACCCCGGCAAGCCTCGGCGACTCCGGCCAGCTCAACGTCGGCGACACCGCAATTGCGATCGGCTCCCCGCTGGGCCTCACCGGTACGGTCACGGACGGCATCGTTTCTACCCTGAACCGGACCATCAGCGTGGCCTCCTCGGCCGCACCCAAGAACGGCGACAGCTCGCAGGGCGGCGATCAGGGCTTCCAGTTCGCACCTCCGGGCGGCGGACAGGGCCAGAGCACAACGGCTCAGGGTTCCATTGCCATTAATGTGATCCAGACTGATGCAGCCATCAACCCCGGCAACTCCGGTGGTGCCCTGGTGAACACCAAGGGTGAAATCATCGGCGTCAACGTGGCCATCGCCTCCGCCGGCTCCGATTCCTCCTCCTCGTCCTCCAGCGGAAACATCGGCGTGGGCTTCAGCATCCCCATCAACCACGCAAAGCGGGTGGCGCAGGAGATCATCGATACCGGCAAGGCATCCCACGGCCAGTTGGGCGTCAGTGTCCGGGACAAGTCCTCAGGCAGTTCGTCCAGCTTCTCGGTGGGAGCCGACGTGGCCACGGTTGAAGCGAATTCAGCAGCCGCCAAGGCCGGCATCAAGGTGGGCGATGTGATCACCAAGTTTAACGACCTGACAGTCAGCGAGCCCAACCAGCTGACGGCAGCCGTCCGCGAACAGGCCGGCGGGTCCACGGTCAAGATCACCGTCCTGCGCAACGGCCAGGAGCAGACATTTGACGTGACGCTGGGCACCGCAGCGGACCAGTAGGAAGTACGGCAGGAAACAAACGACGGCGGCGGTCACCACGGTGATCGCCGCCGTCGTGCGTCTCCGAAAAACGCCCCGCCGGACTCTGACACAGGCGTTAACGGGACGGCAACGGAACACGACTATATGGTTAGCTAGGATCTACCCGTACCCCGGGCGTTCCGAGGCCATGACCCCACCCGGCTGGCTGTCCACAAGCATGGAAGGCTGCTGTAAACACAGTGGAAGAGACATTGAAGATCATCGTCCTGGTCAAGCATGTACCGGACGCCCAGTTCGACCGTCACCTCAACGGGGAGGGCTACACCACGGACCGCGACGAAAGCATCCTTTCGGAGCTCGACGAATATGCGCTCGAGGCTGCCCTGCAGCTGGCCGAGGCCCGCGGCGGCGCGAAGGCAGGGAACCAGGTCATTGCATTGAGCATGGGTCCCGCCGGCGCGGTCAACGCCGTCAAGAAGTCGCTCCAGATGGGTGCCACCGAGGGCGTGCACCTGACGGACAGCGCCCTGGCGGGTTCCGACGCCGCCGCGACCTCGCTCGCGCTGGCAGCCGCCATCCGCCATGTCGGCGGGGTGGACCTCGTCCTCACCGGCATGGCTTCCACCGACGGTGAAACATCCCTGGTGCCGGCCCAGCTGGCCGAACGCCTCGGCCTTCCGCAGGTCACCTTCGCGTCCTCGCTAACGGTCGACGGCGGCCGGCTCACCGCCCGCCGCGACGCCGACACGTACTCGGAGACCGTTGAGGCCCCGCTGCCTGCAGTGGTTTCCGTGACGGACCAGATCAACGAGCCGCGCTACCCCAACTTCAAGGGCATCATTGCCGCCAAGCGCAAGAGCATCACCACCCTCTCGCTGGCCGACATCGGCGTCGATCCGGCACAGGTGGGCCGCTCCGGATCCTGGACCACGGTGACCACCGCCGCGGAACGTCCGCCACGCACCGCAGGCACCATCATCACCGACGAGGGCGACGCCGGCATCAAGCTCGTCGACTTCCTGGCCGCCCAGAAGCTGCTCTAAGAGGGATCACAGACATGGCTAACGTACTTGTATTCATTGACAACCCCGGAGACGCTTTGAAGAAGAGCAGCCTGGAACTGCTGACCGTGGGCCGTGCCCTGGGTGGAATGGCCGTCGCCGTCAACGGTGAGGTGCACCCGGCAGTGTCGGCGGCATTCGCCGAGTATGGCGTCACTGCGGTCTTCCAGCCTTCTGTCGCAGACCTGGATGACTACCTTGTGGGGCCGAAGGCGGCCTACCTCGCGGCCGCCGCCACAGCAGCCGGCGTCAGCACAGTACTTCTGGACAACTCACCAGAAGGCAAGGAAATCGCGGCCCGGCTTGGCATCAGGCTCAACGCCGGCGTGATCACCGATGTTGTTGCGGTGGACGCCGACGGCACGGCGCACAAGTCGGTCCTCGCAGGGTCCTACACCACCGCTGCCAGAGCCAAGACGCCCGTTTCCGTGCTGACCCTGAAGGCCAACAGCGTCACTCCTGAGCCCGCGCCCGCGCCGAGCGCCCCTGAAACATCCACCGTGGAGGTTCCCGACGACGGCACTGCAGCGGCTGCCCGCATCACCTCGCGCGAGCAAAAAGTGGCCAGCGGCCGTCCGGACCTCACCGACGCACGCATTGTGGTTGCCGGCGGTCGTGGCCTCGACGGCGA
Organism: Arthrobacter sp. BF1; assembly: GCF_056680215.1. Lineage (NCBI taxonomy): Bacteria > Bacillati > Actinomycetota > Actinomycetes > Micrococcales > Micrococcaceae > Arthrobacter > Arthrobacter sp. BF1. The sequence continues at coordinate 2,804,741 of NZ_CM155271.1, read as the reverse complement.
CTTCGGCCCCGTGGAGGAACTTGCCGATGCGCTGGGTGCGGCGGTGGGTGCCTCCCGTGCGGCCACCGATGCCGGCTGGATCAGCCACGACGCGCAGGTAGGCCAGACCGGGAAGACCGTGTCCCCGCAGCTCTACATCTCGGCCGGCATCTCGGGTGCCATCCAGCAGAAAGCCGGGATGCAGACGGCCAAGGTCATCGTGGCCATCAATAAGGACGCCGAGTCGCCGGTTTTCGAGATCGCCGACTTCGGCATCATCGGGGACCTTTTCGACGTCCTGCCCCAGGCCACGGAAGAAATCAAGAAACGTAAAGGCTGATGGTGGCTGAACCCGCTGTCCCAGCACAGAGCCCGTTCGACCCGGCCACACACCGGGTTGGGCGGGTGCTCTGTTTCGCCGCCCACCCGGACGACATCGACTTCGCCGCCGCGGGCACCATTTCCGCGTGGACAGCCGCCGGCGTCCACGTCAGTTACTGCATCATGACCGACGGCGACGCCGGCGGGTTCGATCCGGCGCACCGGGCAGAGATCGTCGCCCTCAGGGCCGCGGAGCAAAGCCGGGCGGCCGGACTTGTGGGCGTCACCGATATTTTTTACCTGCACGAGCGCGACGGCTACCTGGAGCCCACGCACGAGGTGATCAAGGCCGTGGTGAAGCTGATCCGCGAGGTCCGCCCCGACGTCGTGCTTGCGATGCATCCCGAACGGAACTGGAAACGCATCCAGAAGAGCCACCCGGACCACCTCGCAGTGGGGGAGGCCGTGACCCGGGCCGTCTATCCCGCGGTGGAAAACCCCTTCGCCTACCCGGAGCTCGCCGAGGCCAGGCTGGCCGCCTACAAACTGCCGTGGCTGTGGCTCTATGCCGGGCCGGACGAGCGCGAGAACCATTTCGTGGACGTCACGGACCACGTGGCCACCAAGCTTGACGCCATCCATGTCCATGTCAGCCAGCACCCCGACGTTGCCGCCATGGAGGCGGTGGTCCGGGCCGGACTGCGCGCAAACGCCCGGCGAGGCGGCCTCCCGGAGGGCCGCAGCGCCGAAGCGTTCCACGTGGTGGCCGTCAACGGTCCAGGGACCATCGCCGGATTCTAGGCAGTAAACCTGCCAGCTCGGTCAGCCGCCAGCCGTCAGGCCCCCAGCGGTGCGGCTGCCACGGTGGGGGTCGTGGGGGCAGTGGAGCCGCCCACCGGCTCCACGGTGATGCCCAAGGAAACGGCCTTGGCGATACCCTTCACCACGGCAGGTTTGGACAGCGCTTCTTCGTCCATCAGGCCCTGTGACACTGGTGCGGAGCCGTCCTTGGGGATCAGCCACATCTGGTACACCTTGCCGGCCGGCGGTGCGGGCACGCCGTTCATCTTGACTACCAGGGCATCCTCCGAGGACGAGATCAGGACCGTTGCCGTTCCCCCTGCTGCCACGGGAACTGACGCCTCGCGGACGTCCCCGGCCCGGACCACCTGGTTCAGCGGATCGTTCTGATCTGCGACGTACGATCCTACGGCCACGCCACCAAGGGCGATCACCGCGGCAGCTGCCGCAGCGGCGAGCCAGCGGCGCGCACCGGCAGGCCCGCGCCGCGCTTGCCGCCTTGCCCTGGCAGCGGAAAGCTCATCCGTGGACTCTGCCTGCGATTGATCGGCAGGCGAAATGGCAGCAGGTGCAGCAGGTCCGGCATCAGGCAGTTGCGCGAGCGCGGGCAGCTGCGCCACGATGCGGTCGAACAGATCTGCCGGGGGTTCTTCCTGTGCGGTGAACGACACGGCCAGGGTTTCCCGCGCCTGGCGGACACGCTCCAGGAAGGAATTGCGCTCGTCCGCCGGGGCGGCGGAGACGTAACGGTCGATGGCTGCGCGTTCGCTATCAGTGACCGCGTCCAAGGCATAGAGCTCGGCCAGGTCCACGGCCCGCCCGGCATCCAGGTCGGCGGCGATCTCCAGGCCGAACGACCCCGGCCGGCGGGCGCCACCCTGACTATTCATTTCTGTCATCTCAACTCACCCCCAGACATGTCTTCAAACGGATCAGTCCGTCGCGGATGCGGGACTTGATGGTGGGAACTGCCGCATTGAGCTTCTCCGCGACTTCCCGGTACGTGAGGCCGCCGTAATAGGCGAGCCGCACGGATTCCTGCTGTGTATCGGTCAGCGTTGCCAGGCACCGGACCACCGCCTCTGCCTCCAGTTTGCTGTCCACTTCGGCCGATACGGAGTCGTGGTCCACCTCCTGGCTGCTGGCGCCATACTTTGCTTCACGGTCGGTGGCCGACTGCGAGGAACGCACCTTGTCCACTGCCCGGCGATGGGAAATGGTCATCAGCCAGGACAGCGGACTGCCCGCTTCGGGGTTGAATTTCCCGGCATTCTGCCAGACCTGGAGGAAAACTTCCTGCGTGGTGTCTTCGCTGAGCTCAGGATCGATGAGGACCCGGCGGGCCATCCCAAAAACCCTGCGCGAGGTCAGCCGATAGAACTCGGCAAACGCTGCCTGGTCTCCGCCGGCAACCCGGGCGAGCAGACCGCCCAGGCGCTGGCTGAGATCCGCCGGGGAGTCTGTGACTGCGGCCGGGGACTCGAAGTTTGGAGCGTTGGGAGTTTCCATCACTACCAAGCATAGGTCTCCGGGGAGTGGATCCGGGGCATCGACGCCGGGGCTGCGCAAGGCAGCGGACGAGGCAGACGGCTCAAGGGCCGGCCGGGCCTGTAACAGTCTCACCCGCCGCTCCTTCGTCATCCCGGAATTGCTGTCAGGAGTGATTCGGTGCAGGCAGCGTCATGGATGGGCCTGGATGGGCTCCAATGCGGCAGTCAGATTTGGGCGCCGGCGAATCCTTGCTGGCGCCAGGCCTCGTACACGGCAATGGAGGCGGCATTGGCGAGGTTCAGCGAACGGAGGGAGGGCAGCATGGGAAGCCGCACCGTGGCGGTGACGTGCGGGTCGCGCTTAACGTCGTCGGGCAGGCCCACGGATTCCTGGCCGAACATCAGCACATCTCCGGGCTTGTAGGCAATGTCAGCGTAGCTGGCCGCGCCGTCGGAGGTAAAAGCGTAGACGCGTTCCGGCTGCAGCTCCCGCCAGGCATCCGCGAGGGTTTTGTGGACAGTTACGACGGCGAGATCGTGGTAGTCGAGGCCGGCCCGCCTGAGCTTCGCGTCAGAGAAATCAAAGCCCAGGGGTTCCACCAGGTGCAGTTCGGCACCGGTGATCGCGGCCAGCCTGATGGCGTTGCCGGTATTGCCTGGGATTTCGGGGGAGTGGAAGAGGATTCGGAACACGGTCCAATCCTAGCCAGTGTGCATGCCGCGCAGCAGCCGGGCCAGGATGGGCACGTTGACCGTGTTTGGCGCTGGCCCGGCGGAGAGGAAGTGTTTGAGGCCGCGGACCAGGCCTGCCCCGTTGACCACCTGCACCGTTTCGCCGGCGCCGGCCGTGCGCCGGTGGCGGTCGATGACCGGCTCGTGGAGGTTGCCGTCGGGGCTGTGGATGACGGTCCAGCCGGTGACGTTCAATTCAGGGAAGATATCCTGCATGGCCCGCACCACGTGGGCCAGCTGCGGCGGGGCAATGGAGCGGCCGCCATGCCTGAGGGCCTGTCCATCCCAGGCGTAAGCCCCCTTGGGCAGAAGCATGGAACCGATAAGCGCCAGCCTGTAGCCGGACAGCAGTGCGTGGTCTATGTGGCTGTTGTCCGCAGGGGACTGCAGCCCGTTGACCAGCCGGGCTGCCGGAATCGCCGGCAGCACCTGCCGGGCGATGAGCTGCACGGTCCGCATCTCACGCTGGATCCGGGCCTCAGCAACAAAAATTCCGCGTTTGCGCGGCATCCCGTGAACCTGCTGAGTGGCCTGGCTGAAGGGGATGAGGGGAACCGTCCCGGCTGCTTGGAACGCCGCGGCATCGTAGGGAGGCAGGTAGAGTGCGGGGTCGCCGGCGGTGTTGCGGGGCGTGCTGGGCCGGTGCACGGTGGCCGAGGCGTGACTCCCCGCCGCCGGCGCATCAAAGTGCGCTTCCGAGGCGGCCCTACCCGTTGTGCCGGACGTTCCCGCGGCATAGGAGCGGTCGTAGGCCTTCCGCCGAGTGGGGTCCATCAGGGTTTCGTAGGCTGCCGTGACCCGGCGGAACGCGGCGGCGTCGCCGCCGTGGTCCGGGTGGGCCGTCCGCGCCGCGCGGCGGTAGGCCACCTTGATTTCCTTGTCGGTGGCTGTCACCGCGACGCGGAGCACCTCGTAGTAGGAGCTGCTGCTCTCGGTCAAGCACTCATCCTTCTGTTCGTCTGGCCAGTCCACGGCAGGCAGCCCGGCTGGCCCAGTTTAGCCGCCTGTCCACACAACGTCTTTGTGGGTGGCAGTGGTTCCCGGCACGGCTTACGAAACGGAACCGGCCGCCGTCTAGACTCTTGGATGATGACGGCCGGTTGGCTGTCCGGCGAGCATATTGGGGTGGATGTGAAGGCACAGGCTGCAGCTGGACTCGTGGCAGGGGCACTGCTGGGAGTGATTGCGCTCGCAGGATGCAGCGTGGGCGTCCCGGACCCCGAAGCCCCGAAGATCCCGCAGACAGCCACGGCGCTTGCCACGCCCACCATCACGCCTGGCCATGATGCCGCGGCGGTGGCAGCCAAGGACATGCCGTTTTCGGCCGGCGCCTCGCTGGCCGAGGGCGCTCCGGTGGGGATCTCCGACGGCCTCAAGAGCGCGCCAGGCTGGACGCAGGTTAGGGAAGGCGTGGCAGGGGAGAGCCAGTACGTGAAATCCGACGGCTGCCTGGTGGCGGCCAAGGTGCGCGCCAACCAGTCCCCCCTGGTCCTGGCGGATGACAAGGAATCAACCGTTGGCCTGTTCACCTACCTGGACCCCACCATCCTGCCCGCCTATCTGAAGGCGGCAACGCTGCGGTGGGGCGGCGAGCCTGACAAACCGGGTCCGCAGGTTGAGGTTTTGGTCCTGGAGGAACCCGGTCAGGCAGGCGCCAAATCAACGGCCGTTATGGCCAGGGTCTTCGGCGCGGCCGCATCGTCTGTGTATGTCTCGGTTTCCTGCCCCGATGCTGCCACCCTGGCTGCGGCCCGGGCCGAGGTGGCAGTGCGCCTGGTGATCGTTCCGCCGTCGAACTAGCAGTGAAGCCTGAACTAGCTGTGGCGGCGCCAGGACGCGGCGGGTGAGAGCCGGTTCAGAGCGAGCGCGCCGACCAGCAGGCCGAAGTCCCGCAGGGCCACGTCGTAGTATTCGCCCAGGACCAGCAGATTGATGATGATTCCGAGCAGCCAGACGGCCACCAGCAGCGAACCGAACCGGGGACGGACCGCCACCATGATGCCGGCAATAATCTCCACCACGCCGACGATGTACATAAACGTCTGCGGCGTGACGGGGACAACTGATGTGGCAACGGGAGCCAGGTAGTTGGTCCAGTCGGTGAGGATGTTGGTGAATTTGTCCAAGCCGAAGAGGATCGGTGCCACGGTGAACACGGTCCGGAGCAGGAAGAACGCCTGCCGGTCCGGTGCCATCGATTGCAGGCGACCAGTTGACGTGTTTTCTGTGGTGGTTTTCATGGTGCACTCCTTCTAAAAGTAGGTATCATAATTTTAGAAAGAACGGACAGATTAAGCAATGGATGTTGTTTTTAGAATGAAGGGTTCCTAGTGCGCAGACTTCCGTGGGGCCGCCGCGTGGCGGCCGTTGCCTCGCTCGGCGACGAAAAACGCCGGCAGCTTTTCCAGCTGGTTGCCTCCTCCGACGGTGCCGTCGGGCGTGACGACGCCGCCGATGCCCTGGGGTTGCCGCGAAGTACTGCGTCTTTCCACCTCGACAAGCTGGTCCAGGATGGCCTGCTGGCAGTGGAATTCCGCAAGGCCGCCGGCAAGGCCGGCCCGGGCTCCGGCCGCCCCGCCAAGTTGTATCGGCCGGCAGCTAGTGAGGTAAGCGCCTCGGTGCCTGACCGGAACTACGATCTGGCCGGAGAGCTCCTCGCCTCTGCCATCGAGCACTCCGCGGCAACCGGCGATGCGGTGGGCGACTCGCTGCGCATGACGTCCTACAGTAAGGGCCGGGAGCTCGCCGCCGGAGCGGAGGGCTTAGCGGAGTTCATGGCAGGGGAGGGCTACGAGCCCCGGCCCGACGGGGAGGGCGGCCTGGTGCTGGCCAACTGCCCGTTCCACCGGCTTTCTGACGGGCATCCGGACGTTGTCTGTGCCATGAACGGTTCCTTCCTCCGGGGCGCCGCTGCGGCATGCGGGGAGCCCGAGGACCGCATCGCGCCGAACAGTGCGCAGGGCCAGTGCTGCGCCAGGATCACCGCACGGATCAGTGCGGCCTGAATCCAGGACCGCCGACGCGGCTAGAATTGTTCCGTGCCCGTCTACCTCGATCATGCAGCCACCACACCACTTTCTGCGGAGGCGCTGGCAGCCCTGACCCGGGAACTCTCCCGCACCGGCAACCCATCGTCCCTGCACGGCTCAGGCCGCCGCGCCCGCCGCTCCGTGGAGGACGCCAGGGAAGCCATCGCGACGGCGGCCGGCGCCCATCCCTCGGAGGTCATCTTTACGTCCGGCGGCACTGAGTCGGACAATCTGGCGGTCAAGGGCCTGTTCTGGTCCCGCTCGGGCGAAGACCCTTCCCGGCGGCGCATCCTATGCTCCGCCGTCGAGCATCACGCGGTGCTGGACACGGTTGAATGGCTCGAGCGGCACGAAGGCGCCGAGGTCACCTGGTTGCCTGTGGACAGCGACGGGGTGGTGGACCTGGAGGCACTGGCGGCCGAGCTGTCACGCGACCCCGGCTCCATCGCCCTGGTGACGGTGATGTGGGCCAACAACGAGGTGGGGACCATTCAGCCGGTGCACCGGATTGTGGAGCTGGCGCACGCGGCCGGCGTTCCGGTTCATTCGGACGCCGTTCAGGCGTTCGGATCCCTACCCGTAAACTTCAAGGCTTCAGGCCTGGACGCCATGTCCGTCTCGGGACACAAGATCGGCGGTCCGGTGGGTGTGGGGGCCCTGCTGCTGGGGCGTGCGGTCAAGCTTACTCCGGTGCAGCATGGCGGCGGCCAGGAGCGCGATGTGCGCTCCGGGACGTTGGACACAGCATCCATTGCCGCGTTCGCTGCGGCTGCCGAGGCTGCCACTGCGCACCTTGAATTGGAGAGTGCCCGCATCGGGGCCCTCCGCGACCGGTTGATCAGTGGTGTCCTCGAACGCGTACCTGAGGCCGTGCTGCGCGGAGCTCCGGGGGAGGAGCGCCTGCCCGGCAACGCCCACTTCACGTTCCCGGGTTGCGAAGGGGATTCCCTGCTGTTCCTGCTGGACCTTGCCGGCGTGGAGTCATCCACCGGTTCAGCCTGCACTGCCGGCGTGCCGCGGCCGTCCCATGTGCTGCTGGCCATGGGCCTGGACGAGGAAACCGCCAGGGGCGCCCAGCGCTTTACGCTCGGCCACGCCTCAACCGACGCGGACGTGGATGCCTTGCTGGCGGCCCTCCCCGGCGCCTATGAGCGGGCGCGCCAGGCGGGAATGGCAGGACACGAATCGACCATCCAGACTGCGGGCACTGTGGCGCGTCAGGCCGGTTCCGGCAGGAGCTGACCGAGCCCGGCGGCATGGTCGGCCAGGCGCTCAGCCGTTACCGGCGTCCGGGCCGAAATGAGGGCCTTGATGGCCTTCTGGGCACCCGGCTGCACTTTCCGCGGCCAGTTGACGCTCATGCCAGCCACCACCCGGGAGTCGTGCAGCCAGAAAGCGATGAACTCCTTGTCCGCCAGCGACCCCCTGATGACCGGTTCGGCGCCGGCGGCCAGAGTTGGGAAGCCCGAGTATTCCATGCTGACGTCGAACTGGTCTGTATAGAAGTACGGGATGGTGTTGAGCGTGGCGTCCTGGCCCATCATCGCCCGGGCTGCCACCTTGCCCCCGTTCAGGGCGTTGGACCAATGCTCGCTGCGGTGGTGTTGGCCGGTGAAGGGATGCATGGCGTTGGCGACGTCGCCGGCGGCATAGATACCGGGGTCGCTGGTCCGCAGTGAGGCGTCCGTGAGGATGCCGTTGTCCAGCGTCAGGCCGGCCGCCTGGGCCAGAGCCGTGTCAGGCACCACTCCCACGGCGATGATGACAATGTCTGCAGGGAGCAGTTCGCCGGCGTCCGTGATGACACCCGTAACAGCTCCGCCCTCTCCTGTGATTTTCCGCGCCGAGGCGGGAAGCCGGAAACTGATACCGTTCGCTTCGTGTAAATCCCGGAAGAAACGTCCGAGGTCCGGGCCGATGGCGCCCGCAAGCGGAATATCCTCCAGCCCCAGCAGGGTGACGTGATTACCGTACGTTGCCGCGGCAGCGGCCAGTTCCATCCCGATCCATCCCGAACCGACCATCACTACATTTTTCCCGCCTGCAGCGAGGCGTCCGCGGAGCTGCCTGCTGTCATCCAAGGTGCGGAACGTCGAGACTCCGGCCAGGTCACTGCCGGGCAGCCGCAGCGTCCGGGGCAATGCCCCGGTGGCCAGGAGCAGGGAGCCGTACGCCAGGGACGATCCGTCGTCCAGCTGCACTGTCCGCTCCGCCGCCCGGATAGCGGTGACCCGGACGCCGAGGCGGAGGCCGACGTCGTTCTCTGCGTACCAGCCGTGCGGCACCACCGGGACGGTGTCCTCTGCGGCCTTGCCCAGCAGGTACTCCTTGGACAACGGCGGACGCAGGTAAGGGTGGTGGTGTTCGGCACCGACAAGTGTCACCTGTCCGGTGAAACCTTCAGCCCGCAGGGTCTTGGCGGCGGTGGCGCCTGCCAGCCCGCCACCTGCTATGACGATGTCCTGAACAGCCATGTCCGCCCGCTTCCGATTTGCTCCACCGATTCTAAAACTGTTTACCCTGACTTTAGAAGCGGGGGGTGTGGCAGTCAAGGTCTTTTGGGTAGCATTCGGCGTGCCGATACAATAGTGCGGCAGGCATTGTGTTACTTGTGCGGCCGCCACTTGAACAGGGGGCCGCCACGGAGGCCTGCGGCCCCCTGATCCCAAAAGAAAGCCAGCATGCGAGTCTTAGCAGCCATGAGCGGCGGAGTCGACTCCGCCGTAGCCGCAGCACGTGCCGTTGAAGCCGGCCACGACGTCGTCGGCGTTCACCTTGCGCTGTCCAGGATGCCAGGCACCCTGCGGACGGGCAGCCGCGGCTGCTGCACCATCGAAGACTCGCGCGACGCCTGGCGCGCCTGCGATGTGCTGGGCATTCCCTATTACGTCTGGGACTTCTCGGAACGCTTCAAGGAAGACGTCGTCCAGGACTTCATCGACGAATACGCTGCCGGCCGTACCCCCAATCCCTGCATGCGCTGCAACGAGCGGATCAAGTTTGCCGCCCTGCTGGAGAAAGCCATTGCCCTGGGATTCGATGCCGTCTGCACAGGGCATTACGCGAAGGTGATCACCGACGCCGACGGGAACCCGGAGCTCCACCGCGCAGCAGACTGGGCCAAGGACCAAAGCTACGTTCTGGGCGTGCTGACCCACGAACAGCTCAAGCATTCCATGTTCCCGTTGGCGGAGACGCCGTCCAAGGCTGAAGTGCGGGCAGAGGCCGAGCGCCGCGGGCTCTCCGTGGCCAACAAGCCGGACAGCCACGACATCTGCTTCATCCCCGACGGCGACACCGCCGGTTGGCTCGCCGAAAAAATCGAGATGACCACCGGTGACATCGTGGATGAGACCGGATCCAAGGTGGGCGAGCATCCGGGTGCGAACGCCTTTACTGTGGGCCAGCGCCGCGGCCTGAAGCTGGGCACGCCCGCAGCGGACGGCAAGCCAAGGTTTGTGCTGGAAATCCGGCCCAAGGAAAACAAGGTAGTGGTGGGGCCTCAGGCGCTGCTGGCCATCGACGAGATCCGCGGCATCAAGGTCTCTTGGGCCGGGCTGCCGATTGCGGAAATCGAAACGGGTGCCGAGTTTGAGTGCCATGCGCAGGTCCGCGCGCACGGCGACCCCGTGCCGGCAACCGCGCGCATGGTGCCCGTTCCCGGCGAGGAGGCGCCACAGCTGCTGGTGACCCTGACCGAACCGCTGCGGGGAGTGGCTCCCGGCCAGACGGTGGTCCTATACCAGGGCACCCGTGTGCTCGGCCAGGCCACTATCGACGCCGCCCGTTCGTTGCAGCGCGCCGAACTTTAGGCTGCTCTGGTCAGCCCGAGCAGAATCTTCTCCATGCTCAGGTAAATTTTGTGTCTCAACTCACAAAAATGCCGGTTGATGAGTCCGGCGTCTGATTGAATCTAGGCATCAGGACAGCGCGCTGCCCGCTCGAGTAAACACCCCTAGGCGGGCGGCAAACGCGTACTCATCGAACAGAAAGTTCACAGATGACCAAGAGCACTAAAGCCTTGCGCAGCGCAATCGCGCTCGCAGGCGTTTCCGCCTTCGCCTTGACTGCCTGCACGGGCCCCTCCGGCGGCGGCGGAAACAGCGCCACACCAGGGGATTCCTCGGGAAGCACCATTACGTACGGCACCACCGATAAGGTCACCGCCCTGGACCCGGCAGGTTCCTACGACAACGGTTCGTTCATGGTGATGAACCAGGTTTACTCCTTCTTGTTGAATTCGAAGCCCGGCGGCGCTGAGCCGGTGCCGGACCTGGCGGAATCGTCGTCGTTCACGAAGCCCACCGAGTTCACCGTCAAGCTCAAGAGCGGACTCAAATGGGCCAACGGGCACGACCTGGATTCCAAGGACGTCAAGTTCTCCTTTGACCGCCAGTCGAAGATCAATGACCCCAATGGGCCGGCATCGTTGCTAACCAACATCGAGTCAATTGCGACGCCCGACGCCACCACCGTGGTGTTCACGCTTAAGCAAGCCAACGATCAGACGTTCGCCCAGATCCTGCAAAGCCCCGCCGCTCCGATCGTTGACGACGAAGTCTTCCCGGCAGACAAGCTCCTCAGCGACGAGGAGATCGTTAAGGCGAACGCTTTCTACGGCCAGTACGTCATCGACTCCTACAGCAAGAACACGCTTGTCAGCCTGAAGGCATGGCCGGATTACAAAGGCGTCCTGGGCAAGCCTGCCAACGCCGGGGCCACCATCAAGTACTACACCGACCAGACGAACATGAAGCTGGAAGTCAAGGGCGGCCAGATCGATGTTGCCAACCGCAGCCTGAGCGCCACGGACATCGACGACCTCAAGAAAGACTCCAACGTCACTGTCAATATCGGCCCCGGCGGCGAGATGCGCTATGTCGTTTTCAACTTCGACACCATGCCCTTCGGAGCGAAGACCGCGGAAGCGGATCCCAAGAAGGCGCTGGCGGTCCGCCAGGCGGTGGCCAACCTCGTAGACCGTCAGGCCATTTCAGACCAGGTGTACAAGGGCACCTACCTGCCGATGTGGTCCAACGTCCCGTCGGGTTTCCTGGGCGCCAATGAGTCCTTCAAGCAGGCCTACGGCGACGGCTCCGGCAAGCCCAGCCTTGACAAGGCCAAGAAGGTCATGTCGGATGCCGGCATCACCGGCCCGGTGACCATCAAGCTTCAGTACAACCCTGACCACTACGGCAAGTCCTCCGGCGACGAATACGGCATGGTCAAGGACCAGTTGGAGAAGAGCGGGCTGTTCACGGTGGATCTGCAATCCACTGAGTGGGTCACCTACAACGCGGCCTCGAAGAAGGACAGCTACCCGGTTTACCAGCTGGGCTGGTTCCCCGACTTTAGTGATCCGGACAATTACCTGACGCCCTTCTTCCCCAAGGGCGGCTACATCAACAACCACTACTCCAACACGGACGTCGAGTCGCTGATCGCCAAGCAGTTGGTCACGGCGGACAAGTCGGAGCGCGAGAAGACCATCCAGGAAGTCCAGAATCAGCTGGCCAAGGACATCTCCACGTTGCCGTTGCTGCAGGGTGCCCAGGTAGCTGTGTCAGGGAAGGGTGTGAAGGGCGTGGATTCCACGCTGGACGCATCGTTCAAGTTCCGGCTCGGCCAGGTTTCCAAATAGCAGGCAGGGTTCTCGTAGCACCAAATAACCAGCGTCAGGAGGTGGGGCTCGACGGCCCCGCCTCCTGCGTTTTGGGTCCACATTTTTCAGTTTCAAACCAAGCAGGGACAGCATGACCACCTTGATTGATGCGCCGCCGCCCACGGTTGCGGCCCCCAAATCCAAATCCGCGGGAGGTGGCCTGGGGAAGTACATCCTGGTCCGCTTCCTGTTGATCTTTCCCACGATCTTCATTCTCGTCACACTGGTGTTCTTCCTCATGCGGATCACCGGCGATCCCATCACGGCTGCCCAGGGCGGCCGACTTCCGCAAGAACAAATTGATGCGCTGGTGCACCAGGCCGGCTACGACAGGCCGCTCTTCATTCAGTACCTCGAGTATCTTGGCCAGATCGCCACTGGAAACTTCGGCCGCACCATTTCTGACGGCAGGCCCGTTATTGAGATGCTCGCCAAATTTGGTGCCGCCACCCTTGAACTGGCCATCAACTCACTTGTTGTGGCACTGCTGGTGGGTATTCCGCTGGGCATGTTCGCGGCACACAAGCGGGACAAGGTTCCCGACGCCTTGCTGCGGTTCTTCGCCATCCTCTGCTACGCCACGCCCGTCTTCTTTGCTGGCCTGCTCCTGAAGCTCACTTTTTCCGTGGGCCTGGGCTGGTTTCCCGTCGCCGGCCGCGCTTCCACCACAACGGAACTGGCCATGAGCCGGTTATCGGCGCCCACCGGAATCTACTGGCTGGACGCCCTGCGGAGCAACGATCTGGCAGCCTTCGGCGACATCGTCCACCATGCGGTCCTGCCCGCCGTCGCGCTGGGGCTTCTGACAGCCGGTGTCTTCCTTCGCCTGGTCCGCACGAACGTGATTGGTACCCTCGGCAAGGATTACGTCGAGGCCGGCCGGTCCCGCGGAGTGAGCGAATACCGGCTGGTGACCAAGCACGCCTATAAGCCTGCACTGATCCCCATCATCACCGTCATGGGCCTCCAGATCGCGCTGCTGCTTGGCGGTGCAGTGCTGACGGAGACCACTTTCGAGTGGAAGGGCCTCGGCTACCAGCTGGCCCAGTACCTGACGGCACGCGACTTTGTGGCCGTCCAGGGCATCGTGATGCTGCTGGCCGTCATTGTGGCGGCCACTAACTTCGTGGTGGATATCCTGGCCGCCCTGATCGATCCGCGGGTGAGGTACTGATGAGCACCGAAGCATTCACGCCAGCCAAAAAGTCCTTGCTGGACAGGCTGCCCGTCTCGTCCCACATCCGGCGCAGCGTTGGCCTGCAGCGCACCATGCTGCTGATCGGCGTCGTCTTGTGCGCCGTGTTCTTGCTGGCGGCCATTTTTGCGCCGCTGCTCGCACCGTACGGCTACTCGCAGATTTCCGACGACGCCGGGACGTTTCCTGCGCAGGCTGCACCGGGTGGCAAGCATCCCTGGGGTACCACCGTGGGTGGCTATGACGTCCTGTCGCGGGTGATCTGGGGATCGCAGACAGCGGCCACGGTGATCGTGGTTGCCGTCCTCATGGCCATCTTCGTGGGGGTCTTCCTGGGCCTGGTCAGCGGCTACTTTGGCGGCTGGCTGGACCGGATCCTGGTTGTGGTCGCTGACGCGATCTACGCGTTCCCGACCCTCCTCCTGGCCATCGTGGTCTCAATCGCTATCAACAAGGGACAGTCCGGCTTCTGGGGCGGAATCCTCGCCTGTGGGTTTGCCATCACCGCCGTGTTTGTACCGCAGTATTTCCGAGTGATCAGGGCTGAGACCATCCGGCTCAAGGCCGAACCGTTTGTGGAATCCGCCCAGGTGGTGGGTGCCTCAAGCGCACGGATCATCGGCAGGCACATCTTTGCCAACGCCACCCGCACGCTTCCCCTGATCTTCACGCTGAACGCCTCGGAGGCCATCCTCACGCTGGCCGGTCTGGGCTTCCTCGGGTTCGGTATCGAACCGAGTTCCGCTGCCGAGTGGGGCTTCGACCTCAACAAAGCGATGTCTGATGCCTCGTCAGGTATTTGGTGGACGGGCGTCTTTCCTGGTGCGGCGATCGTCCTCACAGTCCTGGGCCTGACCCTGGTGGGGGAGAGCATGAATGACCTGAACGATCCGCGCCTGCGTGGACGCAGACGCGCAGGTTCCAAGCGCAAAGGCACAGAAGTGAAGAACCAGACGGAGGTGTCCGCATGAGCGGTCCGGAGATCATCGAAACCAGCGCCGGGCAGCCCACGGGACATGTCCTGGAAATCGACCACCTCAAAGTCACGTTCGCCACCGACGGCGGAGACGTTTACGCGGTTAAGGATGTGAGCCTGGACGTCCGTCCCGGCGAAGTCCTGGCCATCGTGGGTGAATCCGGCTCGGGAAAGACGGTGACAGCGAAAACCATTCTGGGACTGCTGCCGGAGACCGCAACCAGCGGCGGCGCGGTCCTGATCAATGGGAACAATGTGATCACTGTGAGCGCCTCGAAGCTGAGGCAGATCCGCGGCCGCGATGTGGCCATGGTGTTCCAGGAACCGTCCACCGCGCTGAACCCGGTTTTCACCGTCGGCTGGCAGATCGCCGAGGGCATCCGTGCCCACGCCGCCGGCGGCAAGCGCGTCACGGCCAAAGAAGCTAAAGCCCGGGCCATCGAGGCGCTGCGCAAAGTGGGGATCCCCGACCCGGAGCATCGCGTCAACTACTATCCGCATCAGTTCTCCGGTGGTCAAAAGCAGCGCGTCGTGATCGCGGCGGCCCTGGCGCTCAACCCGGGCCTCATCGTGGCGGATGAGCCCACCACCGCCCTGGACGTCACCGTTCAGGCGGAGATCCTGGAGCTCTTGCGCGACCTGCGGGACAAGTACGGCACCTCGATCGTGCTGATCACCCACAACATGGGGGTTGTGGCGGACCTCGCGGACCGGGTGGTGGTGATGTACCAGGGTGACGTCGTGGAGGAGGCGCCTGTGCGCGTGCTGTTCGCGGAACCGAAGCAGGACTACACCAGGAAGCTGCTGGCCGCGGTGCCACACCTGGGCCGGAATTCGGCGTCGGAAGGCTTGACGGAACGCGCCCACAAAAACTCGCCGGTGCTGGTGGACGCTGCCAACCTGACCATCGAGTACCCCGGCCGGTTGGGGACACCGGCCTTCAAGGCCGTGGACGGCGTCAGCTTCACCGTCTCCGAAGGGGAGGTGTTTGGGCTGGTGGGGGAATCCGGCTCAGGGAAGACCACCATCGGCCGCGCCATCGCCGGTCTGAACCGGACCACTGGCGGCAGCCTGAAGGTGCTCGGCTATGAAATGCTGAACTTCAAGGAACGCACGTTCAAACCGCTCCGGAAGGACATTGGCTTTGTCTTCCAGGATCCGGCCGCGTCCTTTAACCCGCAGCTGACCATCGGGGACTGCGTGGCGGAGCCCATGCTCATCCACACCAATCCCAGCCCGGCTCAGGCGCGCAAACGCGTGGGTGAGCTGCTCGAATCAGTGCAGCTGCCGGCGTCGTACGCTGACCGCTACCCGCATGAGCTCTCTGGTGGCCAGCGCCAACGGGCTTCGCTGGCGCGTGCCCTCATCCTGAACCCCAGGCTGCTGATCGCTGACGAGCCGACGTCGGCACTGGACGTTTCGGTGCAGGCGAAGGTGCTTGAACTCTTCAAGGAGATCCAGGCGGAGTTCGGGTTTGCGGCACTGTTCATCAGCCATGACCTCGCCGTGGTGGACATCCTCTCGCAGTGGGTGGGCGTGCTGTACAAGGGCAAGCTGGTGGAACAGGGGATCGGCAGCCAGGTGATGGGGGCCCCGCAGCACGACTACACCAAGCGTCTGATCGCGTCCCTGCCGGTCCCGGATCCGGACGAGCAGGCACGGCGGCGGGCGGCACACCGGGCGCTGCTGGCCACATAGACTTGGACCATGACGCAGCAAAACCAGGATGTTCCCGATGCCGAAACCTACGACGCCACCGCAAGTTCGCTGGCCGGCCAGGTAGACAACTCGGTGATGGCGGAACTGCTGTCAATCCGGTCCAGCATCGACAACATCGATGCCACTCTGGTCTATCTCCTGGCTGAGCGGTTCAAAGCGACCCAGAAGGTGGGCTTCCTCAAAGCGGCGCACCGGCTCCCGGCCGGCGATCCGGGCCGCGAAAGCGCCCAGATCGCCCGGCTGCGGCGGCTGGCTGAGGATGCCCACCTTGACCCCGCGTTCGCCGAAAAGTTCCTGAATTTCATCATCGGTGAGGTCATCCGCCATCACGAAGCCATCGCCGAGGATCACCAGGCCGCTGCAGAGTGGAAGTAACAGCTACCGCGCTGGGGCCCTGGCCGGGGGAAGACCCGGTGGAGGCCGCGCGGATCATCCGCGGCGAACTCGGCAGCCCGCACCTTCCGTTCCTGGCCGAACTTCCGGACCGCGGTGTCGGTTCGGATGCCTTGGGCCGCACGGCTTCACTCCTGGTGGAGCTGGCTGTGGACGTGCAGCCGTATGGTTGGCGGCTCGTGGACCGGCCCGGCAAGGATTTCCGTCGGGCCGCGTCGGCGCTGTCCACGGACATCAATGTCCTGGCGGACGTGGCAGGCGGGGAGGATACTCCCACCGGCGAACTTAAAGTCCAGCTGCTGGGCCCGCTCAGCCTGGCCGCCGGACTGCATCTGCACAACGGCGAACGCGCCCTGATCGACTACGGCGCCCGCCGGGACATCGCAGCCTCCCTGGCAGCCGGCGTGGGCAGCTACCTGTCCCGGGTCGCCAGCGCGGTGCCGGGCGCGAAGCTGGTGGTCCAGCTCGACGAACCTGATATTGCCGCCGTGTTGGCCGGCACCATTCCGACGTCGAGCGGTTACCGCACGTTGCGCGCAGTGGGCGGGCAGGAGGTCACCGAGTCCTGGCAGTTGGTCATTGAGGCGCTCAGGGCCGCCGGCGCCGTCGAAATCGTTGTCGCAGCGCCCGAGGTGGAGGCCCCGATCGAAAGGATCGTAACGGCGGGTGCGGACGGCGTGGCCCTTCCGTTGAAGGCACTGACATCGAGGCAGTGGGAGCAGTTGGCCGCCGCCGTGGAGGCGGGCAAACGGGTCTGGGCCGGTGCACTGGACCCCAACGCCCGCACTTTGCCGAAAGTGGCGGACGCCGTCGAATCGGTGTGGCGGCCGTGGCACCAGCTGGGACTGCCGGCGTCGTCCCTGGGCGGTGTCCGGGTTACGCCGGCCGGGGGACTGGCGGGCCTCACGCCGTCGGCCGCAACTGCCGTGCTGGGCAGGCTGACCCAAATGGCCGACGGACTGAACCAGCGGGCGCACGGGTAACCCAGCGCTGGGATTGGGAGCTACATGCGGTCTTCCCAACGCTCCGGCTGGGCGTAGCGGGGCAGGAAGTTCTGCGCCGAGCTGCCGCCAACGTACGGGCGCAGCCGGTACTGCATGTGGCCTGCGTAGACCAGCACCTCCCCGATCTGCGGCTGGAGGACCTTGACCTGGATCCGGTGCCGTCCGTTGCCGTCGGCGTCCTCCTCCCACCACTGCTCGGCGTAGGCCTTGGCATCCAAGGCTGCGGGCAGCGGCAGGCGAAGATGGCCAAGGAACAGCCGGGAGTCCTCTGACACCCCGCGCAGCCTGCCCTCCTCTGTGACGCTGAGTTTCAGGTCGGTGACCATGCGCCGGAACCTGCCTAAATAGTCCACCAGCCGCGGACCGCCGTCGGATTCCACCAGGCTGGTGGTGTCCTGGAAGATTCTGCTGCGGCTCGGGAAGCGGATCTCGCGCCGCGCGGTGAGGCTGGGGCGTCCGAACGGATCGAGGTGCGCGTGGTTTTCGATCCGGAACGGGATGCTTGCCCCAAATTCCGGGAAGAACGCTTCTTCCCCTGACGTCAGCTTCAGCAGCGGCCGCAACCACGCCTGGCGGCAGCCGGCGACGTCGAAAACGCCTTCGCCAACGCCATAGTGTCCGGAGCCCGGCAGGAGCGAAAAGTACTCCTGCAGTTCCGGTTGCAGTCGGGTGAACTCGTTGCCCAAGGCCTGCTGGTAAATAGGGACGTTCATCAATGACCTCCTGGACGGTGCCGCCGGCGGCGCCGCGGTTGATTCCCAATGTACCGGCCGGGACGCAACGCACTCCCGCCGGCTTCGCCATGCCGGAAGGGCGTTGAACAGGACAAACCCAGTTCAATAAGGGAATATATAACTATGAAGGCACGCATTCTGGTAGTAGATGATGACGAAGCGCTGGCCGAAATGATTGGAATTGTTCTGCGCAACGACGGCTTTGATCCCGTCTTCTGCGCCGATGGCAGTCAGGCCCTTGACGTTTTCCGTTCATCGAAGCCGGACCTCGTGCTGCTTGACCTCATGCTTCCCGGCGTGGACGGCATTGAGGTCTGCCGGCAGATCCGTTCCGAGTCGGATGTACCCATCGTGATGCTCACCGCCAAATCAGACACGTCCGACGTCGTCCGCGGGCTTGAGTCCGGGGCCGACGACTATGTGCCCAAACCGTTTAAGCCCGCTGAGTTGGTTGCCCGCGTCCGGGCACGCCTGCGACCCGGCGATCAGAAGGCGCCCGAAACGCTGCGGATCGCTGACGTCACCATTGACGTTGCAGGCCACACGGTCAAGCGGGCCGACGAACGCATTTCGCTGACGCCCCTGGAGTTCGACCTCTTGGTGGCGCTGGCGCGGAAGCCATGGCAGGTGTTCACCCGCGAGCTGCTGCTGGAACAGGTCTGGGGCTACCGTCACGCGGCAGACACCCGGCTGGTCAACGTCCACGTACAGCGGCTCCGGTCCAAGATTGAGCGGGACCCGGAAGCCCCGGAAGTTGTATTGACGGTTCGTGGTGTCGGCTACAAAGCAGGTTCCTGAGTCCTCGGGACCAGAAGGCGCCCACGACCCGGACCCGGCCGCGGCCAAAGGGCCCGAACACACTGACGCGTTGGCCGCAGAGCTGGCGGCGTTGCCTTTCCGTGCGCGGATCTGGCGGCGCCGTGGCA
The DNA here is from genome assembly GCF_056680215.1 of Arthrobacter sp. BF1. Lineage (NCBI taxonomy): Bacteria > Bacillati > Actinomycetota > Actinomycetes > Micrococcales > Micrococcaceae > Arthrobacter > Arthrobacter sp. BF1. Next base: position 2,785,780 of record NZ_CM155271.1, on the reverse strand, counting down.
TCATCGTTGGAGTCCGGGTGGCGCGGCTGGTCCGTGTCGGGCTGAGTAGTTTCTTCCCGGCTGTGCGCTATCTGGGACGTTCCCTGCATCAGCGCTGGCGCCGGTCCCTGCAGTTCCGGACAGTCCTCACCACCCTTATGCTGGCCGTGACGTCCTTCGGCGTCGTGGGTGCGTACCTCTCCAATCAGATCGCCAACAACCTGTTCCAGGAGCGGCTGACGCAAGCTGAATCCGAGACCCGCTACAACGTCAAGCAGGTGCAGGAGACGTTCGACGGCGCCCAGGTCACGGACCAATCCAGCGTCATCACCCTGGTGTACGACACCCTGAACGCCGTGGAGGGCCGCGGTTCCGTCATCCAGCGCCGCTACGTCTTCGAAGCCAAGCCCGAGCAGACCAAACCCAGGAACCGATGGGTGGAGTCGCGGGCATCAGACCAGCTGACCGTCAGCGTCATCCCGCCCGACCTGCGGAAGGCCGTCCAGGATTCCGGCAAGGACCAGTACTGGGCATCCACCGTGATTCCCGTGGGTACCGAGGACAGGCCGGGCATCGCCGTGGGCAACCTGGTGACCTTTAACGGGACCGTGTACGAGCTGTACCTGATTTACGACCTCAACACCGCCCAGCAGACGCTTGACGAAATCCAGGGCGTCCTCCTGGCCGGCGGAGCCGTGCTGGTGCTGATGATCGGGGCCATCGCCTGGTACGTCACCCGTAACGTGGTCAGCCCGGTCAGCCACGCGGCCCTGGTGTCCGAGAAGCTCGCGGCCGGGCAGCTACAGGAGCGCATGGTGGTCAAAGGTGAGGACGAAGTGGCCCGCCTCGGTGCATCGTTCAACCACATGGCAGCCAGCCTCCAGGAACAGATCACGCAGCTGGCCACGCTGTCCCAGATGCAGCAGCGGTTTGTCTCCGATGTTTCACACGAACTCCGGACCCCGCTGACCACCGTACGTATGGCCGCCGAGGTGCTTTACGATGCCCGCCACGACTTCGACCCCATCAACAAGCGCTCAGCGGAACTTCTCTACAACCAGGTGGAGCGGTTCCAGTCCCTGCTGGCGGACCTCCTCGAGATTTCCCGTTTCGACGCCGGCGTGGCCATGCTCGACGCCGAGCCCGAGGACATCGTGCAGGTCATCGCCCATGTCATTGAGGGAGCAACTCCCGTGGCAGCGGAATACGGCTCGGAAATCATCCTGCACGCACCCGCCGGCGGCATCGTTGCGGAGATGGACGCCAGGCGAATCGACAGGATCCTGCGGAACCTCATCCTGAATGCGGTGGAGCACGGGGAGGGCAGGCCGGTCACGGTTACCGTCGCGGCCAACCAGACGGCAGTGGGAGTTGCTGTCCGGGACCAGGGGATCGGCATGACGCCAGCTGAAGCGGCCCGCGTGTTTGACCGGTTCTGGCGGGCGGATCCTGCCCGCGCCCGGACCACCGGAGGCAGCGGGCTGGGCCTGTCCATCGCCATGGAGGACACCAAACTCCACAACGGCTGGCTGCAGGCGTGGGGGAACAAGGGCAGCGGGTCCAATTTCCGGCTGACTGTCCCCTTGCGCCAGGGCGAGGAGATCGACCGTTCGCCGGTCCAGCTTGAGCCGGGCGACATCATCCTGCCGGGCGGGCACAACGATAAAAACATCCTGGTGGCTGGACCTGGAATTGTATCCGGACCCGAAGCTGGGTCCGCTTCCGGGCCCGACGACAGTGTCGCGGGAGCCGGCGGTACGGTCGGCAGTACGGCGCCCGGCGCCGCCAGCGCAGCGGCCGGGACCACCTCGACGAAGGACCAGTCATGACACGAACAAGCGTCACCGGTCCGGCAAAGCGCGGGCTGCTCAGAGCCTTGATTCTCCTGGTGGTGTTGTTCCTCCTCGCCTCGTGTGCCCGTATCCCCATCTCGGGACCGGTGGGAAAGAGCGAGGAAGGCAGTGCGGGCAACGTGAATGCCCCGGTGTTCCTGCCGGCCGCGCCTCAGGCCGGGGCAACTCCGGAGAACATCATCGATTATTTCTACCGTGCAGGCACCGGGTACGAGGGGGACTACGCGGTTGCCCGTGAGTACCTGACCCAGGCCGCATCCGTGTCCTGGAAACCCGATCAGCGGGCCCTCGTTTACCGTTCAGCAACCGTGGTGGAGACCGGCGTCGATAACGTTTACAACTACCAGCTGGACGTGGCCTACACCGTGGACGTCGACGGCATTGCCACACAGTCTCCGGAAGGAACCATCGAGAACATTCCGGTGACGCTCACCCAAGTGGACGGTGAGTGGCGGATTTCGGCCATCCCCAACGGGACGGCGATCCCTGAGGAGACGTTCAAGGTCATCTACGGCGCCTACCCCATCTACTTCTATGACCCCAGCTTTACTTATGCAGTTCCGGACGTCCGTTGGTTCATCAAGAACAAGACGGTCAAGGCCATGACCAGCGCCCTGCTGGCAGGTCCCGCACCGTATCTGCGCGGAGCCGTGGTGAGCGCGTTCCCGTCAGGTATGAAGCTGGCGCGCGAGTCCGTCCCGGTGGTGTCCGGGGCAGCCCAGGTGGACCTCTCCGCCAAGGAGCTCACCGAGGCGTCCACGGAGGACCGGCTCCGGATGCAGACTCAGCTGGCGCTTACCTTCCGCAGCCAGCCCGACGTCGTCAACGTTGAGTTGCGTGCCAACCAAGACCTGGTGCGGGTGGAAGACAACGGCTCCGTGCTGCCCCCTGTGCGGGACAAGAACGTGCCCGCGCGGGAGATTGCCATCAGCGGCAACGAACTGGTGCGTTACGAGAACAACAGGGTGTCCCCGCTTCCGGACATGCAGCCTGTGTCCTCGCTTGGCCCCCGCTACCCTGCAGAGTCGCCGGTGTCCCAGACGGTCGCCTTCCTCAATGAAAGCCGGACGACGCTTTACAGCCTGGTGCCGGGCCAGCCGGCGCGCGCCCTGAGCACCCGGAGCACCCTCACACATCCTTCATTCAGCCTTCATGACTGGGTATGGACCGCCGGCCCCGGCGCTACCGGCGGCACTGAGGTGGTTGCCTACCGGCCGGCCGGAGTGCCTGAGGGAGCCACCGTTCCCACTGTCACGATGACGCCGGCGTGGCTGGCCGGCAGGACCGTCAAGGATTTCAGGATCTCCCGGGAGGGCGTCCGTGCCCTGGTGATTTCGGAACAGAACGGCCAGACCAAGGTCCAGGTAACGGGAATCATCCGCAATGCTGACGGAACGCCCCGGGAATTGACCACCCCCATCACCCTCGTGACGGAAAGCAACCCGGAGCAGGGGGTTTGGGTCAGCGACACAACCGTTGCCGTGATGAAGGGGTCCGCCAGCGCCAACGTCACCCCGGAACTGTTGTCCCTCACTTCCGGGCAACCCCAGCAGTTGGCTCCCTGGCCCGGCCTGGTGTGGCTCAGCGCAGGCAACGGTCCCGAGGAAGTCTACGGACAGTCTGCCGAGGGTATTTTCCAGCGGCTGGGGAACGGCTGGTCGCCCCAGCTCAAGGGTCCCATCGATCCGTCCTTCCCGGGATAGCAGTTCTCCACATACGGCGCATGTCAGGTACCTTAGCCGCGGCGACCGGGCGAGCATGGAGGTGTGCGAAATGAACAGTCGCAGCGGCGTCCGGCGGGCAGTCCTGCCAAGGCGGTGGCTGCTCCGGATCCGGACCTCAGGCCGCCCCTGCCGTCTGCCAGGCACCGCGGCGGGCAGCCCCGTACGTGGTTGCGGGCCGCGGACCACGTTGCCGGCGCCGCGGCCGAGCTTCTGGCGCTTGCGGTTCCGGTGGACTGTGTCTGCTGCGGTGCAGAGGACCTGGCACTGTGCGTGGCCTGTGAACGGCAGGTGCGGCTCCTAACCAGGCACCCGTTCAGGGCCGAGCAGCAGGCGCCGGCGCTGATGAACGTCGACGGCGGCATCATCCTCCCCGTAGTCGCGGCCGGGGTGTATCGCGAGGAGTTGGCCCAAGCCCTTTTGTCGTTCAAGCGCCACGGACAGCACCAGCTCAAGGCAGTCTTTGCCAAGGGCCTGGGTCACGGCATTGCCGCAGCAGCTGCCGGGCTCGACGATGTCTGCCTGGTTCCGGTACCCAGCAGCGCCGGCGCATTCATCAAGCGGGGATTCAGTCCTATCCACCTGCTGCTGTCCGCGTGGCTGCACCTCCAGCACCAGAGCCGCACCCGCGCCGCACCGCAGATAGTGGACGTACTCAGGAAATCGCGGCGAGCGGCCTTGCAGCAGCTTCCCGGCGGCCAGAAGGGCCTTGGACGGGGAGCCAGGGCCGCCAGGGTAAGGGGGTCCATGAAGGTCCCGGGACACAAGCGGACGCAGGTCGCGGGACGCCGGTGCATCATCGTGGATGACGTCCTCACCACAGGCGCCACGCTTGCCGAAGCGGCCCGCGCTCTGCACCTCAGCGGAGCCGTTGTTGCCGGTGCCGTGGTCCTCGCGGCGACACGCCCGCCTGATTCAGCCGGGAGCGGAGCTGGAGCCCCGGCGGACGGCGGAATGCCGCCCGTCTTAGGAAAAAATAAACGAATAAAGGATGAATAAGCGGTGGCGATGAACTAACGTCGTTGGTGGGTACCAAGAACAAGTTGTACCTTTCGATGGCGGCTCGGAAAGGGGCTCGACTGTCAATCAGATCGGCCTCTGGCAAGTGCCGTCGTCGTGTCACCGAAGTCATTTGGAGGGCACCATGGAGTTTATGATCAGCGGACGAAATCTGACGGTCTCAGACCGATTCCGCGAATACGCCGGTGAGAAGATCTCGAAGATCGAGTCACTGGGCGACAAGGTCCAGCGGGTGGATGCGAAGGTGTCCAAAGAGACGAACGCACGCCAGACCGGCGACCAACTCACCGTTGAGGTAACTGTTCTGGGCCGAGGACCCGTGATCCGCGCGGAAGCCAGCGCCGCAGACAAATTCGCGGCATTTGATCTCGCCTACACCAAACTGCTTGAGCGCCTCCGCCGGGCCAAGGACCGCAAGAAGGTCCACCACGGCCGCCACACCCCCAAGGCAGTACGCGAAGCAACTGCTTCATTGGAGCCCGCCAGCACCAGTGAACCGCTTTATGTCGAGGCAAGCCATCGAAACGAACCGCAGGCAGCACCTGCCGAATCATCGCCTTATGACCTCGAAAACGACATTCCTGCAGGGGATTCCCCGGTGCTGATCCGGCGCAAGGTTTTCCCCGCTGCCTCCCTGAGCCTCGACGACGCCGTGGACAACATGGAGCTCGTGGGCCACGATTTCTACCTGTTTGTCGACAAAGCCACCAACACCCCCTCTGTCGTCTACCGCCGACGCGGCTGGACGTACGGGGTCATCACCCTCGACCACGAATGCGAACCTGGGGACACCGTGGTCGAAGAGAAGATTCTTGCTTACCGTTCCGACGATCAGGCTGCGAAAGTCTAGGGTGGTTCCCACCCGTCAATGAAGGGACTGATGTGCCAGCAACGCTGAGCCTTGACCAGGCCCGGCGGATAGCACTGGCAGCACAAGGACTCGACAAAGGACGGCCTGCCGGCCCCGTGACCTCACGGGCGGTGGGCCGTACCTTTGCCCGGCTCCAGCTGGTCCAGATCGACTCCGTCAATGTGCTGTCCCGAAGTCACTTGCTTCCCTTCTTTTCGAGACTGGGAAATTACGACCGCACCATCCTGCAGCGGATGTCCGGGACGCACCCCCGGCGCATGATGGAGTATTGGGCGCACGAGGCCAGCTTCATCCGGCCGGAACTCTTCCCGGACCTCGTCCTGTGGCAGAAACGCTCATGGGTGGGCGCCGGAGCGCTGGACCCCGCGCTGCGCGAAGGGGTGACCGGAAAAATCCTTGATGTCCTGGCCGCCGGAAAGCCCCTGACGGCAGCGGAACTGACGGCGAAAATCGGGCATGTCGAGGACCGCCGGACCGAGAACTGGGGATGGAACTGGAATGCCGTCAAACGGGTTCTCGAGCACCTCTTCGAGGACGGCCTGATCTCGGCGGCATCCAGAAGCGAGCAGTTCGAGCGAAGGTATGCACTCACCGAGCGGGTTCTGCCGGACCGGCTGGCGTTAGCGGAGAGTCAGCGGGACCCCGTAGACGCCATGCGCCGCCTCATCGACGCAGCCGCGCAGGCGCACGGTCTTGGCACTGTGCGCTGCTTCGCAGACTACTTCCGCACACCGGTCAAAGCTGCGGCCGCCGCCGTCGAACATCTCGTCAGTACCGGAAGGCTGGAGCCTGTCACCGTCACGGGGTGGGGCCGTAAGGTCTACCTGCACACGGATGCCAGGCTGCCGCGGCGGGCTGCCGGACGGGCGTTGTTGAGTCCTTTCGATTCGCTGGTATTCGAGCGGCGCAGGCTTGAGGAGTTATTTGGCTTTCACTACCGGATCGAAATTTACACGCCCGAGCGCTTACGGCGTTACGGTTACTACGTCCTGCCGTTCCTCCTGGGGGACAGGATCGTGGCGCGCGTGGACCTGAAGGCAGACCGTGCGGCCGGCAAGCTCCTGGTCAGATCTGCGCACGGGGAGCAGGACGCGCCGCCGGGGACCGCCGTCGAACTTTCCGAAGAACTGGAGCTCATGGCCGAGTGGCTCGGATTGGGGGACATCGTGGTCAGCCCGGTGGGGGACCTGGCCGAGCCCCTTGCGGCGGCATTCCGCCACGGTGTCAGGGGCGATCCGCTCTCAGGGAACACCGGCCGCGTGGCCTGTGTCTCTCCCGTAGACTAAAAACGCCAGAATTCGGCAGCATAAGACTGGGAGTATCTTCACGTGGCATCACTTATCGAAAAACTTCTCCGTACGGGTGACAAAAAAACCCTGCGGCAACTTCGGAACTATGCCGACTCCATCAATGCTCTCGAAGAATCGTTCCAAACCTTCACGGACGCGGAACTCCGCGAGGAGACCGACCGCCTCCGCGCCCGCCACCAGGACGGCGAGCAGTTGGACGATCTGTTGCCCGAGGCCTTCGCTGCCGTGCGTGAGGCGTCGTCGCGCACCTTGGGCATGCGCCACTTCGACGTCCAGTTGATGGGTGGCGCTGCCCTCCACCTGGGCAACATTGCCGAAATGAAGACCGGTGAAGGAAAGACCCTCGTGGCCACCGCTCCGGCTTACCTCAACGCCCTCACGGGCAATGGCGTCCACGTGATTACCGTGAACGACTACCTTGCCGAATACCAGTCGGACCTGATGGGCAGGGTCTACCGATTCCTCGGCCTGACCAGCGGCTGCATCCTCTCCAACCAGGATCCCGCTGTGCGCCGGCAGATGTACGCCGCGGACATCACGTACGGCACCAACAACGAATTCGGCTTCGACTACCTGCGCGACAACATGGCGTGGGACAAGTCGGAGCTGGTGCAGCGCGGCCACAACTTCGCCATCGTGGATGAGGTTGACTCCATCCTCATCGACGAGGCGCGTACCCCGCTGATCATTTCCGGCCCCGCCCAGGGCGACACCAACCGCTGGTACAGCGAATTCGCCAAGGTGGTCCAGCGCCTGAAAGCGGGCGAAGATTACGAGGCTGATGAGAAGAAACGCACGGTCGGTGTCCTGGAGAGCGGCATCGAAAAAGTGGAGGACTACCTCGGCATTCAGAACCTCTACGAGTCCGCGAACACCCCGCTGATCGGCTTCCTGAACAACGCCATCAAGGCCAAGGAACTTTTCAAGCGCGACAAGGACTACGTCATCCTCGACGGCGAAGTGCTCATCGTTGACGAGCACACCGGACGTATTCTCGCCGGCCGCCGCTACAACGAGGGCATGCACCAGGCCATTGAGGCGAAGGAAGCCGTTGAGATCAAGGCCGAAAACCAGACCTTGGCCACGGTGACCCTCCAGAACTACTTCCGCATGTATGCCAAGCTCTCCGGTATGACCGGCACGGCCGAGACTGAGGCCGCCGAGTTCATGAGCACCTACAAGCTGGGCGTTGTGGCCATCCCCACCAACCGGGACATGCAGCGCATCGACCAGTCGGACCTCGTCTACAAGAACGAGACCGTCAAGTTCGACGCCGTGGTGCAGGACATCGCCGAACGCCATGAAAACGGGCAGCCGGTCCTCGTGGGCACCACCAGCGTTGAGAAGAGCGAATACCTGTCCCGGCTGCTCGCCAAGGAAGGCATGCGGCACGAGGTCCTGAACGCCAAGAACCACGCCCGTGAAGCCGCCATCGTGGCGCAGGCGGGGCGCAAGGGTGCTGTCACGGTGGCCACCAACATGGCAGGCCGCGGCACTGACATCATGCTGGGCGGCAACGCCGAGTTCACGGCCGTGGCCGAACTGGCCAAGCGCGGGCTGGATCCAGAGGAAAACTCCGACGAGTATGAGGCCGCATGGCCTGCCGCCCTGGAAGCGGCCAAGCAGGCCGTCAAGGACGAGCATGAGGAAGTGCTGAACACCGGCGGCCTTTACGTCCTGGGGACGGAACGGCACGAGTCCCGGCGCATCGACAACCAGCTTCGCGGCCGCTCCGGCCGCCAGGGCGATCCCGGCGAGTCACGTTTCTACCTGTCGCTGACCGATGACCTGATGCGGCTCTTCAACTCAGGTGCCGCCGAGCGCCTGATGAACAGCTCCGTCCCGGACGACGTCGCGTTGGAATCCAAACTTGTCTCCCGCGCCATCGCGTCGGCGCAGGGCCAGGTGGAGGGCCGTAACGCCGAGCAGCGCAAGAACGTGCTGAAGTACGACGACGTCCTGAACCGCCAGCGCGAAGCAATCTACGGTGATCGGCGCCGGATCCTGGAAGGCGACGATCTCCACGAGAAGGTCCAGTTCTTCATTGAGGACACCATCACCGCGCTCATTGACGCGGCCACCGCTGAAGGCAACGGCGACGATTGGGACTTCACCCAGCTGTGGACCAACCTGAAGACGCTGTACCCCGTCAGCGTCACCCCGGAGGAGATCCTCGAGGAAGCCGGCGGCAAGTCCCGGCTCACCGTTGAATTCCTCAAGGAGGAGCTGCTCTCCGACGCCCGCCTGGTCTACCAGGCACGGGAAGAGACCATCGGCTCCGAGAGCATGCGTGAGCTGGAACGCCGGGTGGTGCTTTCTGTGATCGGCCGCAAATGGCAGGAACATCTCTACGAGATGGATTACCTTAAGGAAGGCATCGGCCTGCGGGCCATGGCCCAGCGCGACCCGTTGGTGGAATACCAGCGTGAGGGTTTCACCATGTTCCAGGCCATGATGGAGGCCATCCGCGAAGAGAGCGTCGGCTTCCTGTACAACCTCGAAGTTGAGGTCACCCCGGCGCAGGACGTTGTGGTGTCCGACGCCGCCGGTGGCCACACGGAGCACGTCGAACCGCAGATCCACGCCGCCGGCCTGGAAGCGCCGGAGAAGCCTGCGCAGCTGCAGTACACCGCCCCCGGCGAGGACGGTGCCACGCAGACCCGCGTTGAAGGGCGTGCTTCTTCACGGTCCGGCAACCCCGCCAAGGCAGCATCGCAGGATGCTGCTAAGCGGCAGACAAAGAAGAAGCGCCGCTGACCGCGGCGTGACGACAGGGGAAGTGCCCGGAGCATTAGCTCCGGGCACTTCCTGTTTTTGCCCGCACTCACCTCAGCCGACCACGAGTTCGGTCACACGCCAGACCTGCTTCTCCCGTTCCAGGCGGATCGCGACAGCGCGGGCGCGGACGTCGTCAACCACCACTGCACTTGCCTCGTAGATGCCTGGTGCGACCTCGCACGCGCGGACTGACCGGACCACGGAATTCTTGTGCAGCCGGGCCAGGGTAGGTGACGTGGAGCGGGCCAGTTCCCGCCGGATCAGGGTGGCGCGGTGCTGGAGCACGGCGAGGCAGCGCGGATCCAGTCGCCGGGCGAGCTGGTGGATGGGCCGGATCCCGGCAAGGACCTCCATGGCGGCCTGCACGGTACCGCGTGCAATGGCAAGGACCTCGGCATCGTTGTCCGCTGCCCGCAGCTGCTGGCCCGGTGCGTGGCCCGGTTGAAGGTGGACCTGGCGGACTGCTGCCGCTGGGGCCCCGTTGGCCCTTGCAGGTCGGATGGGCGTAACTGCGTTCATGTGATTCCCCTTGGTTTGTGGGCTGATGAATGTCGGAGTATCGGTTATGCGGTGGAGGGTGCTCTCAGGATCTGCCCGGGCAGCAGGACGTGCGGGTTTTCGCCGATCTGGGCTTTGTTGGCCTCGTACCAACGGGGCCAGTGCAAGGCGACATCGACATCCGAGGCAGTCGGTCCCAACTGCTGCGAAGCAATATCCCACAAGGTGTCCCCCGCCAGCACCGTGACCTCAAGCCCGGCTTGCGGTGAGCCCTGGGCGGCGCGGACGGGTTGGGCCGCCAACAGTCCGGGATCGGTGACCGGTGGACTGGGCCGCCAGTCGGGCCGGACTGCCGCCGACAATGGAACGTGGGGTTCCGGAGCCACCGGGGTGGACTGCAGCTCCGAGGGCACGCCGTGGTTCTCCGGGGCCGGCTGTGCCTTGCCGGTGGGGGCCCATTGGGCGTGGAGCGCCGCTTCCTGGGTCGGGGCCCAGGCCGGCCCGGCGGGCGGTACAGCCGCCTGGGCCATGGGAGAGGCGAGCAGCTGGGCGGACAACGCTGCCACGGCGAGCCGCCGCATAAAAGCCGGGCTAAACCGGCCTGCCCGGTCAGCGGCCCGCTGTCTGCCGCAGCGGGCAAGAACTGCAACTGCCAGGGCCACCAGCGCGGCGAAAATCCACCATGCGACGATGGCCAGCCCTGCGGCCACTGCGACCGCCCCCAGCAGGTCATCGACGCCGGGTGCTTGCCGCCGGGCTGCGGACACGTACCACCGGTCCACCAGGCCCATTCCGGTGACGCATAAGAAGGACCCCAGCAGAATGATGGATACGGCCATCCCGGCGTCTGCGCGAAGAATTCGTGCTGAGTGAACAGTCATGACGACTTCCTATTTGATGTTGTTTAATGCTGTTTGATGTATCTACGCTCAGTTTGACTCGTTTCTGTCGGGTTTGTCTAGGGAACGGAGTGAATTGACCCCCGGTAAAGCCGCCCCCTACGCTTGGGCCCATGCGATGGGATGCACTGTTCGGTGACATGGAGGCACAGTTTTCCGAGGACGCGAAGCTGGCAGTCGAAGCCGAGATCTCGGAACGTGCCAGGGTCGATGCCGCCTCCGTTGTCCTCACCGATAGGCTGCGGGGTGGCCTGGGTAGCCGGTTGGCTGTTCACCTTCTTGGCGGCCGGACGTTCGAGGGAATCCTCAGTCATGCAGGGGCAGACGCCCTGGTCCTGGATGAGGTGCGCCATCAGGTCCTGATTCCCTATGGTGCAGTGGCGCACTATGACGGCCTGGGGCGCATTTCCCTGGGGGAGCCTTCGCAGGTGCGGCGGCGGATCGGGCTGGCGCACGCCTTGCGTGGCCTGGCGCGGGACCGGGCGGGGCTTGCGGTCATCCTGCGGCACAGCCAGGCCGGCGACAGCGGTCTGACCGGAGTGATCGACCGGGTGGGCGCCGATTTCTTGGACCTGGCACTGGTCGGTGCGGGGGAGGTCCGGCGCGCATCACAGGTCCGGCGGGTTGCCACCATTCCCTTTGAATCGGTGGGCGCGGTCCGTTCGTGGCAGGCTGGAGAGATGTAGCAGGGCCCGACGCAGGCCCTCGGAGGGGGCTAGGGACCTGGCTTAGCCTTGCTTGGCTTTTGCTTCCTGGATCATGCGGCTGGCCTCGGCGTAACGCTCCTCGATGTACTGCTCCAGCATTTTCTCCTCCACGCGCCACTGGCCTCGGCCACCCACCTGGATGGCTTTGAGTTCACCGCTGCGAACCAGTGCATAGGCCGCCGGTGAGTTGATCTGGAGCTGCTCCGCAACATCGGCGAGGGTGAGGAATCTAGGCATGCAATCAGTTTGCCACTTAAGACGTCACGTGGTGCTGTTATCCACAGTTTGACACTGTTTGGTCTTATGACTTTTGTTCCGGGGCACGTGCCGCAACAATGAGGTGTCCGGGCGTGGTGCCGCCTGGCTCGGAACTAGGGGGAAAAAGCATGAGCCACGATGCAGGAACCACAGGTGCTGGCAGGCTAAAGCCTCCGTCGTGGAAGGATCCCCGGCTGCTGGTGGGTGTGCTGCTGGTGCTCGCATCCGTGGTGGGCGTCATCTCGCTCGTGGGCAGTGCGGACCAAACCACCGAGGTCTATGCGGCCAGGGACTCCATCGCCGTTGGAGAAAAGCTGACAACGGACAACGTAGTCCGGGCCAAGGTCCGCCTCGGGGATACCGAAGAGCACTACGTCACCGTGGAAGCGGGACTTCCCGAGGGGCTGGTTGCCGTGCAGAGAATCGGGAAGAGCCAGTTGGTGCCTAAGGAAAGCCTTGCAACAGTGGATTCCCTGGACCGCAAGCCCGTGGCGGTGACCATTGGCGAGCCGTTGCCTCCGCAGGCGGTGGCCGGTACCCGCGTGGACGTCTGGGTGGCCCTGCCTGATGCCCGGAACGGCTTCAGCGAGCCAAAGCTGCTGCTGCCCGGCGCGGAAATTGCCCAGGTGACTGCGGCGTCCACCACCCTCGGCTCTTCCCGCAGCACGGTGCTGATGGTGCTGGTCGCTGACAGCCAAATGCCCGCCCTGCTCGGAGCGCAGGCCAACCAAGCCAAGATCTCAGTCGTCTGGAACCCGGGCGGTGGCAGGTCATGAGCATCCCCGTGGTGACCGTGGGGCAGGCCCGGGAGGATGTGGTGGGCGGCCTGGAGCGGCTCCACGGACCCGTCACGGTGGTCCGCCGCTGCGCCGAACTCACGGAATTATTGGCTGCCTGCCAAAGCGGGCTGGCAAGGGCAGCCGTGGTGGCCGACGGCTCCGAGGGCCTCACCGCATCCTTGGTTGACCGGCTCGGGGCAGTGGGCGTGGCGATCATCGCCCTCACGGACAACGCCGAGGAAGCAGCAAGGCTGCGGGGAATCGGTGTGGCGTCCGCACTGACCGGAGTCGAATCGGCCGCTTTGGCAGGCAGGATCGCGGAGGCTGTTTCCCAGCTGACCGGAAGCCCACAGGGCGCCACGTCAGGAAGCGCCCTGGGCGACACGGGTGCCGCGCTGCGCCAGCTCCCCGCCGACGTGGCTGACGTACCGCCCGCCTCCGGGACCGGGAGGATTATCGCCGTCTGGGGACCGGCGGGCTCACCCGGGCGTACCTTCGTTGCAGCCAACATCGCGGGGGAGCTTGCCGCGGATGGGAAGTCCGTGCTGCTGGTTGACGCGGACAGCTACGGCGCCAGCATCGCTGCGGTCCTGGGCCTGTTGGATGAAGCCGCCGGCCTCGCGCAGGCCTGCCGGCTGGCGGACCAAGGGTTGCTGGACGCCGAGGCACTGCTGAAGGTGGCCACGCCGGTAACTACCAAGCTCGGAACCTTCCGCGTCCTGACCGGGATCACCAGGGCGGACAGGTGGACTGAACTGCGGGCAGCAGCTCTGTCCTTGGTTCTGGAGCGCGCCAAGGAGATTGCCGACGTCGTGGTGGTGGACACTGGCTTCTGCCTCGAGGCTGACGAGGAACTCAGCTTCGACACGATGGCCCCGCGCCGGAACGCTGCAACACTTCGCAGCCTGGAACTGGCGGACACGGTTTTCGCCGTCGGGGCCGCCGATCCGGTGGGTGTTCCACGGCTGGTCCGCGGGCTGGCAGAGCTCGAACTGGCAGTTCCGCAGGTGGCGCCCGTGGTAGTGCTGAACAAAGTGCGGGCCGCGGCCGTGGGCAGGTCGCCTGAGCGTCAGTTGAGGGACGCGTGGGAGCGGTATGGGCCGTCGTCGGCACTGAATGTCTTCCTGCCGGCGGACAACGCCGCGGCGGACGCGGCTCTCCTGGCGGGGTCGTTATTGCTCGAAACAGCCCCTGAGTCCAAACTCAGGCGGGCAATCGCAGAATTGGTTTGTGCACCTGTCCAGCGATCCGGCAGATCCTCTGGATTTTCTACCACCGCACTGCGCCGGCTAAAGGGTTAGGCTCGCCGTAGGAGCTGCAACGGTGCAGCGTCAAATTTTTGTGATGGAGGCGTTTGTCGATGTCGTCTGGATCCAGCGTGGAGGATCAGTCCGTAGCAATTGGAGACCAGGAGGGGTTCCTGGGGGACTATTACCAACATCTGGCTGACGAGGATGCCCGGAGCTACTCCCAGGACGTGCTGGCAAGCCGCGCGGCCACCCACCGGAACGTAGCTGCCAGCCGGCGCCCTGGCCAGGCGAACGTTGCCATCGTCAATGAGGAAGACAGCAGCGTCGTTTACGTTGTCACGGACGACATGCCCTTCCTCGTGGACTCGGTCAATGCCGAACTCGTCCGCCAGAAGGCAGCAATCCGTCTCGTGCTGCACCCGCTCTTTGTTGTTACCCGGAACAGGGAAACGGGGGAGCTGGTCAAGGTGGACCGGGTACCCTCCCACATCGGGATCTCCAGCGGTGATACCGCCGCCATGCCTCTGATGTCCCACCTCATCGCCCAAGGCGAGAATGCGTCGCACATGGAGTCCTGGATCGCTGTTGAGATCAACCGCGTTTCGGACGAAACCCAGGCGTCGCTGCTCGAGGGCCTGGACCGCGTCCTGGCAGACGTCCGGGCTGCCGTCGAAGACTGGCCCAAGATGCGGAACAAGGCCATGCAGATTGCGGCAAGCCTGGACCAGGTGGCGAATCCGGCTCAGATCGCCGAGCTGCGGCAGGCGAAGGACCTGCTGCGCTGGCTCGACGACGGCAACTTCACGTTCCTGGGATACCGCGAGTACGACCTCCTCAACATCGACGGCGAGGACGTACTGGAGCTGCGGGAGGACAGCGGACTGGGCCTGCTTCGTGAAAAGGCAGGGGCCCCGCATCTGCAGCACCTGACCGATGCCGGCCGGAAAAAGGCGCGCGAAAAGCGTGCACTGGTCATCACCAAAGCCAACTCCAGGTCCACTGTCCACCGTCCCGCGTATCTGGACTACATCGGCGTCAAGAGCTTTGACGCCGCGGGCAACGTCAACGGCGAGCGCCGCTTCATCGGCCTGTTTGCCACCAGCGCCTATGCAGGGTCGGTGCGCGAAATCCCCATTGTGCGGGAGAAGGTGGATGCGGTCCTGGGCAGCGCCGGGTTCCCGCCGGATTCGCATTCCGGCAAGGATCTACTGGGCATCCTGGAGACGTACCCGCGCGATGAGCTGTTCCAGATCGAAGTGGAGGACCTGGCGGCGACCGCGGCCGGCATCCAGAGGCTGCAGGAGCGGCGGCGGACCAGGCTGTTCCTCCGCCCGGATATTTACGGCCGGTTTATGTCCGCGGTGATCTACCTGCCGCGTGACCGGTACACCACCAATGTCCGGCTCCGCATCGAGCAGGAACTTCGCTCCACGTTCAAGGCGGAGAGTATCGACTACGAGGCCAGGATGACCGAGTCCGCCCTCGCCCGGCTCTTTTACCGGATCCGCCTGCCCAAGGACGCCGACGTCAGCCATGTCAACGCCGAAGAGCTCGAACGCCGGCTGGTCCGTGCGGCCCGCTCCTGGAGCGAAGGCGTCGCCGAAGTGCTGCGCAGCGGCGGGGCCGGCCAGCAGTCAAAGGAGCTCGCCGGCATCTGGTCCGAGGCCTTCCCCGCCGGCTACCGCGTGGATTACGAGGTTGAGGATGCCCTGGAGGACATCGCCAGGTTCGAGAAATACGGCGCTGAAGCGGAGCGCGTGGCCGGTACCCGGCAGGAACGTCCGGGCGTCCACGTCTACCTGCCCAAGGGGGCCGGGGAAGACCTGGAAGAGGACGCCCGCGTCAAGCTGTACATGCTCGAGCCCAAGAGCCTGAGCCAGATCCTGCCCTACTTCCATAACCTGGGACTCGAGGTGCTCGACGAGCGGCCCTTCGAAATCGAGACAGCTGACGGTCGCGACTTCTTCCTGTATGACCTCGGGCTGAAGTACCCTGCGGGAGTCGATCCCATCGCCACCGGCGAACTGCTGGCGGACTCGTTCGGGGCTGCCGTCTCCGGAGCGGTCGAGTCTGACAGCCTTGACCGGCTGGTGCTGCGCGAGGGCATCCATTGGCGCCAGATCACGGTTCTGAGGTCTTACGCGCGGTACTTGAGGCAGATGGGAAACACCAACTCGACGGGCTTTGTGGCGGACACCCTGCTGGCGAACCCTGACGTTACCAAGGCCCTGACGCAGCTTTTCGCGGCCCGGTTCGATCCGGCGCTGGGCGGGGACGAACGGCCCGCTGCCCAGGCAAAGGTCCGTGCGCAACTTTCGGCTGCCATCGAGGAGGTGGCAACTCTCGACGCCGACCGTGTCCTGCGCACCTTCGCCAACCTGATCGAGGCGACGCTCCGCACCAACTACTACCAGTACAAGCCGCACCTGAGCTTCAAGCTTGACCCCGCCATGATTGAGGGGCTGCCGTTTCCGCGGCCGATGTTTGAAATCTGGGTCTATTCCCCGCGGGTCGAAGGCGTGCACCTGCGCTTTGGCAAGGTGGCCCGCGGCGGCCTGCGCTGGTCCGACCGCCGTGAGGACTTCCGGACGGAAATCCTGGGCCTGGTCAAGGCGCAGACCGTCAAGAATGCGGTGATTGTCCCCACCGGAGCCAAGGGCGGCTTCTTTGCCAAGCGGCTCCCGGACCCCACGGCGGACCGGGCAGCCTGGCTGGCCGAGGGCATGGAAAGCTACAAGACGTTCATTCGTGGCCTGCTGGACCTCACGGACAACCTCGTGGCCGAAGGCGGGGCGGAAACTGTAGTGCCGCCGTCGGACGTCGTCAGGCACGACGACGACGATTCCTACCTTGTGGTGGCGGCGGACAAGGGGACGGCCACATTCTCGGACATCGCCAACGGGCTGGCCGCGGAGTACGGCTTCTGGCTTGGAGACGCGTTCGCCTCCGGCGGCTCGGTGGGGTATGACCACAAGGCCATGGGCATCACCGCCCGTGGGGCGTGGGAGTCGGTCAAACGCCACTTCAGCGAGCTGGACGTGGACACCCAGACCCAGGATTTCAGCGTGGTGGGCGTGGGTGACATGTCCGGTGACGTGTTCGGCAACGGCATGCTGCTGTCCCGGCACATCCGGCTGCTTGCAGCGTTCGACCACAGGCACATTTTCCTGGACCCGGCGCCGGACGCTGAAGCCTCGTTTGTGGAACGGCAACGGCTCTTTGAGTTGCCCCGCTCCTCCTGGGACGACTACAACAAGTCACTCATCAGCGAAGGCGGCGGCGTTTATCCCCGCCAGGCAAAGTCCATCCCGGTGTCGCCGCAGGTCCGGGCCGCTATCGGCCTGCCCGAGGGGACCACCGAAATGAGCCCGCCGGACCTCCTCCGGGCCATCCTGCTGGCACCCGCCGACCTGCTCTACAACGGTGGAATCGGGACCTACGTGAAGGCAAGCACCGAGACCAACGCTTCGGTGGGGGACAAAGCCAATGATGCCATCCGCGTGGACGGCAAGGACCTGCGGGTCAAGGTGGTGGGCGAGGGCGGCAACCTGGGCATGACGCAGCGCGGCCGCATCGAGGCGGCACTGCAGGGCGTCATCCTGAACACGGATGCGATCGATAACTCTGCCGGCGTGGACTGCTCGGATCATGAGGTCAATATCAAGATCTTCGTGGACCGGATGGTGGCTGCGGGCAAATTGTCGGCGGAGGAACGCGCAGGCTTCCTCGCGTCCATGACCGATGAGGTGGGGCGGCTGGTCCTTGAGGACAATGTGGATCAGAATATCCTGCTCCTGAACGACCGGCAGCGGGTGGCCGAGTGGAGCCCGAGTTATGAGCGACTGATGGACTGGCTGGAGAAGTCCGCGGACCTGAAGCGCGATCTCGAAGCCCTGCCGAGTACGGAAACCCTGCGCGAGCGGCTGAGCCAGGGCCAGGGGCTGACATCGCCGGAGCTTTCGGTGCTGGCGGCCTACGCGAAAATCGAGCTTGCTTCGGCGCTGCGCGACAGCAACCTGGCCGATGATCCGTGGTTCCGCGCCACGCTGCGCGCGTATTTCCCGGCGCAACTGCGGGAACGGTTCGACGCTGAGCTGGACACCCATCCGCTGCGGCGCGAGATCATCGCCACGGTGGTGGCCAACGACATGATCAACATGGGTGGCATCACTTTCGCGTTCCGGACCATGGAGGAAACCTCGGCGACGGAAGTCGCCGTGGCCAAGGCGTTCGTGGCCCTCCGTGAAGTTTTCGAACTGAACCTCATGGTGGATGAGCTGAACAGCCTCCCGGCGTCGTTCCCCACCGAACACTGGAGCGCCGTTCACCTGGACATCCGCCGCATCCTGGACCGGGCGGTCCGGTGGCTGCTGGCCCAGGGCGACAGTTCGCGTCCCATCGCGGAGACCGTCGCCGAGTTCAAGCCGCTTCTGGATCCGATGCGGGGCCGGTTGCTGGACTACCTGCGCGGCGATGACCGCGAGCGGGTGTCCGGCTGGCTGGAAAAGGCGCGCGGGTGGGAACTTCCGGAAGACCTCGCGGTGCGGTGGGCTGAACTGTTCGAGAGCTTCGTTTTGCTGGACATCGCCAAGATCGTGCACGCCCGCAGAGAACCGGTGGAGGAGATCGCGTCGGTTTATTACACGGTGTTCAACCGGTTCCACGCCGACGCGCTCCTGGAACGGATCACCAAGCTGCCGCGCCAGGACCGCTGGCAGGCGTTGGCGCGGGCAGCGCTGCGCGATGACCTGTATTCCACAGTTACTGACATGACGACGGCGGTGCTTGAGTCGACGGGGTCCGAGGACTCCGCTGAGAACCGGCTGAAGGATTGGGAAGGCCAGAATACCGAGCAACTGGGCAGGGCGAAGAGCATGTTCGATGAGGTCAACGCGCTTGAGGCCGACGACATGGCCTCACTGTCGGTAGCATTGAGGCTCTTGAGGTCAATCGTCCGACGCTAGGGATCCTGGCGTCGCAACTGGAGGTGCAGTGGCAATCTTTACGGACCCTATCAGGGAACATGCTGATTTCGGGCCGGGCGATGCCGAGTGGCTGCACCTCCTGGTGGGGGACTGGCAGATGGTTGCGGACCTGGCGTTCGCGGACCTGGCGTTGTGGTTCCCGCACCCAGACCACGGGTATGTTGCGCTCGCCCACGTGCGGCCGTCCACCACGCATACGGTCTTCCACGGTGACTTTGTGGGGGAACCCATCCGGGCCGACCTGCAGCCGCTGGTGGACAAGGCCTGGGCAAGCCGGGCCATCGAACGGTCCAGCGAGACTAACTGGAGCTCGGACATGGCGCTGCGGGTGGAGGCTGTGCCGATGGTCCGCAATGGCCGGACCCTGGCTGTGGTGACCACTCACATGGACCTGTCCAGTTCCCGGATGCCTTCCCGCCTGGAGCTTACGTACCGGCAGTGCGCCTACGATCTTCTCCGCATGGGAACGCTGGGGCTGTGGCCGGACTTCGCGTCACCCACGGGCTCGCGCCGCGGTGCTCCGCGTGTGGGGGACGGGCTCATCAGGCTTGATGCCGAGGGGATTGTGCAGTACGCAAGCCCCAACGGCGTGTCTGCATTCCGGCGGCTCGGCGACGGCGAGTCGCTGGAAGGCAGATCGCTGGCCGAAGTGACGGCAGGCCTGCTGAAGGATAGGCGCTTGGTGGATGAGACGCTGCCGCTGGTGGTCACTGGCCGGATGCCGTGGCGCAGTGAGATTGAATCCCGCGGCGTGAGCCTGTCCCTGCGCGCCATTCCGCTGCGTGATGAGCAGCAGCGCTTTGGTGCGCTGGTGCTGTGCCGGGACGTTTCGGAACTCCGCCGCCGGGAGATGGAGCTCGTCACCAAGGATGCCACCATCCGCGAGATCCACCACCGCGTGAAGAACAACCTGCAGACTGTCGCTGCCCTACTGCGGATGCAGTCCCGCCGGATGGTCAGTGACGAGGCCAAACAGGGGCTGGAGCAGGCGATGCGGCGGGTGGCCACCATCGCCCTGGTTCATGAGACCCTGTCCCAGGGTCTGGCGCAGAGTGTGGACTTTGACGAACTTATTGGCCGCCAGTTCAGGCTGTCGGCTGAAGTCGCGTCACCCTCCCAACAGGTCAAGACCGAACGATCCGGGCTCTTCGGCGAACTGCCAAGTGACTTCGCCACCCCGCTGGCACTGGTGATCAACGAGTTGGTGACCAACGCCGTCGAGCATGGGCTGGAGGGACGCACCGGGACCGTGTGGCTCATCGCGGACCGTTCCGAGGAGGAAGACGGTGAGGAGCTGCTGACGGTGACCATTGCCGACGACGGCGTGGGGCTGCCGGATACGCCGCACGTTGAGGGGCTTGGGCTGCAGATTGTCCGGACGCTTGTCACCAGTGAGCTGGGCGGCAGCATCCAGTGGCAGCCCCGCGAGGGCGGCGGGACGGCCGTCCAGATCCGCCTGAGCCTGGCTCCAAGGTAACCGAGTGACTTAACGGCGATGGCCGCGACCCGGATGGGGTCGCGGCCATCGCTTTGTGCAAACGATTTGGTGCGGTTTTGTGCTGGCGCCCTCGCATAAGCGCCGGTGGGATTTGTGCTTAGGAAGCGCGGCGGGCCCGGGCGGCGCGGCGCTTGAGGGCGCGGCGCTCGTCTTCGCTCATGCCGCCCCAGACGCCGGCGTCCTGGCCGGACTCGAGGGCCCACTGGAGGCAGGTGTCAACAACCGGGCAGCGGCGGCAGACGCTTTTTGCTTCCTCGATCTGGAGGAGAGCGGGCCCTGTATTTCCAACGGGGAAAAACAGTTCCGGGTCCTTGTCGAGGCACGCCGCGCGGTTACGCCAATCCATGCTGATCAGTTGCTCCAATTCTGGGATAAGCCGTTTGTGAAATTATTCACTAGGGGCTACAAAGGAAAAGGGCCCTGCGGGGCCCCATCGGTCTTCTTCATCAAGATTGTCATGTTAACGCTGTGTAAACAAGGGGTAATACAGCTTGAAATCCCCGGATTCCTGAGCGATACATCACATCCGTGTTGCCGACCCCCACCACTGTCCGACTATGTCCGGTAGGGTGCCAGTGTGTCAAGAGCCCCCCAAAACCCCTCAGATCCGCTGCCCGAACCTGACCGCGGGACGCAGGAGCGGCCGCGCGGAATCCTGGTGATCGCGTTGATTGTCGCGGCTGAAGCCACAGCCCTTTTGGTAGCCGCAGGCTGGTACGGCTACGAGCTGGTGACCGGAGCGCCTGTGCTTTCGTTCTGGGGGGCTGTCTTTACCTTGGGCCTGTTGCTGGCGTTCTCGGCCTGGCTCTATTCAGTAGGGCACTTCCTCTTCCGGGGGCGCCGGTGGACCAGGGCGGCCGCGCTGGTGGCCCAACTGTTTGTCCTGACCATCGGCTTTCCCACGCTCACGGCCGGCGTGGTGCTGGCCGGTCTGGCTATGGTGCTTCCGGCTTTGACCGCGCTGGTGCTTCTCTTTGATAAGCGCGTTATCAGCTACGCCTCCCGGACCGGCGGGCTGCCCCCGGCGCTGTAAAGCTGGAGGGACACTCTCACCTGTCGCGGGACTGCATGCCTTTGCCCCTTGTGGTGGGGACCGTGAGGCGGCCAGCCCATCACAGCGAATCGTCCGGTGGTACCCAGCAGAGCTGGACGGCCAAAGCGCGGCCGTTCTGGATGACGACACTCCGCCCCGGCGGAGGACTCGGTTCGGCCTCAAACCGCACCCCGAAAAGATCGCCGTCCAAGTACGTCCTGGGCGCGATCAGTACGCCAGTGCCAAGATTGCGCGCGTGGAGCGCGAGTGGAACCCGCTGGGGCAGCGCGGGACTGTAGCCGGCAGTCATGACAACGGTGGTTCCGAGGGCATTGAGTTCGACGATTTGGCGGTTTGCTTCGTACGGCAAGAGGTCTGCATCGTCCACCAAGGCCACGGCCCCCTTGGCGAGACTGCCGGCTGATGCCCGTTTCAGGACTTCGGACCAGTAGGCCGAGGGGTCGGTTTGCGGTTCGGGCTGGAGCCAGGGTCCAGCATCGGGTGTGCTGCGCGTCAGCAATCGGAGAAAAGATGACTTCCCCGACGACGGGCCGCCCAACACCGCCAGCACTGCACCTCTTGGTACGCGGACGGAGACCGGTTCGAGTTCATCGCCGCCCACGCCAACCAGGAACAGGCCGGGGTCTTGTCCGGTGTTGGCGGCTGCCCCGTCCGGCGCGCGGCCAGACGTGCCGTCCAGGCCTGGTATCTCCGTCTTACCGAAGATCTTGGACGCCGTGACCATGGAAGGCAGTGGCTCAACGCGGAAGGGCCGGTTGGCCGGGGCAGTTCTCTGCGCCTGGTCCGACAGCCTCCCATCCGTCTCCGCTCTGGCAGTGTAGAACTGGCAGACCGTTGTCTTCCCGGCGGATAGTGCACCAATGGCCACGCCCCGCCCGGCCACCGATGCGGTCGGAGGCAGTTTCGGCCAGGCAATCCGGCTCTCCTCGCTCGACCCCATAGGGAAGTAGACACGGTTGGGAATGGCGGCGAAGAACCTGGCCGTGACGAGTTCCCGCTGTCCGGAGATGATCACCGTGATGCCGGCCCTGCCACCATCGCGGATCAGGTCGTGCACCAGGTCCTCCGCCCAGGCGAGCGGTCCGGAACGAAAGGCTGACGCCCAGGAACCCCAACCGGCGACTACGAGTGTGAGGGGCGTGGTGCCGGCCGTGGGATCGGCTAGCCGGCGCGCTTGCTCCCGTGCGAGCCGCTCCAGAATGCGGACGGCGCGGCGAAGCTCGTGCAGCCCGGCTCTGGCACCCACCCGACCGTGCGAGGACAACCCCACGAACGAGCTGTCCGGATCCAGGATGTACAAGTGCGATTCGTGCCTGTGGGAGGCGAGACGTAGGACTGCCAGCCGCATCCCGTCACCTGCGCCGGATTCCGGTCCCCCCACAAACCCCACGTGTCCATGCGCCGAAGGATCCCAGATGAGCGGTGCCGTCCTCTGTTCCGAGGGCAGGTCCATCAACCCGAGCCTGACGGACCAACTCTCGCCATCCAGCACCGCGAAGTCACTCACCGTCACGTTCTGATCCTCCTTGGCGTCATCGTTAGTGCCGCCAGTTGCCTTGTCGGGACAGCGGGCTGGACTGGCGGACGGTACGGGCAGGACACAAGGGAGCGGGGGAGCAACCGGCTTCCGGACTGGAACGCCGTTCATGGCCTCCCACAACTCGGACATGGAACTAATCAACGGTGAGGTCGCTTGTGCCGGCGTCGGTTCAGTGCCTCCGGATGCGGGTTCACCCATAGCCGGCGGTGCGTCGATGAAGTCCGACGCGAGGTGTACGGAGAGGCTGGTCGGTTCGGACGTGACAGGCCCGCCAGTCAGTGAAGCGGTCTGGAACTCCACCGGTGCTTCGGTGCCACGCACCAGGTAGGCGCGGCCCGGCGTGTCTATGCTGATCCCGGCGGCGGCTTTCGAATTAATGATGTCCATTGACTCCATTTCGGATTGGACGCGCAACGCGATGCTGGTGGTCACGTTTGCGCGGATGTCCGCCGTCAGAGCGCCTTGGGGCCTTTGCGTGGCCATGATGAGGTGTATCCCGAGCGAACGGCCGATGGCGGCGATCCTCATGAGTTCACGGAGTGCTTCCGGGGCGTCTTCCACGAGCATGCGGAATTCGTCGATGACAATCACAAGGTGGGGGAGCGGGGACGCGAGGCCCGCCGGAGTCGCCCGGTAGGACGCCAGGTCGGGTGTCTGCACTGCTGCCAGGACTTCTTCACGGAATCTTATTTCAGCGCGGAGCGACTGCAGGTACCTCTCCAATTCGTAGCTGCTCAGGTCGGTAAGCATCCCTACACAGTGCGGAAGCCCCGTCAAGGGACCCAAACCTGAGCCTCCTTTGAAGTCCACAAAAAGGAAGTTGATGCGGTCCGGCGGGTAGCTGTGCGCCAAAGCAATGGTCAGGCTACGGAGGAGCTCAGACTTTCCCGAGCCCGTGGTCCCGGCAACCAATAAATGCGGCCCGTCGGCCTGGAGGTCCAGCGTCTGCGCGCCGCCCGAACTTAACCCCACGGGAACGGCCAATCCGGGCCGGCTGCTGCTTGTTTTCCACCGTCTGGCTAAGTCGGGTGTGGATGCCGGGAGTATATCCGTGAGCCGGCAAGACAGGGGGATGACTCCGTTGGCAGGGGCGCGCTTGCAGGCATCCCTTGCCTGACGGCGGCAAAACCCCTCGAAGACGTATGCGGGCGCCAGATCCGGCAGGAACCGGATGCTTTCGGTTCCTGTACTGAACACGGAGCTGCGATTATCGAGTTCGACGTCCGCAGCGAGCGGGGCGTCGCCTTCGTTGAAGAAGTGGAGCACCTGCCAATCATGTTCGAGAGCCCTTTCGATGATCGGCGTGTTCTCTTTGCCGTCCAAAAGGATCAGCACGCCATGCCCGTGTGAAGGCCTGAAGCCTCGCTTCAGCAGCTGATGGACCGCGCCCGGGCGGCTGGACAGCGTGACGTCTTTCAGAAAACGGGCGGCGAGAGGTAGTCGGTCTGCTTCTCCGTGGACCACCACAATGCTTCCCGCGCCTAGCGGGTAACCGGCGAATTGCATCAGGAATGAACGCACCAATCCCTCCGTCGCGTCATGCGGCCCGCGAACGATGGTGATAGGCCGTGCGGGATCGAGTGTCACCGGCAGCATGCCGGCCGAGGGCACTGCCCGGCCCGGATCGGGCGGTTCGAACTGGAGGTTTGCCGGCCGGATTGCCTGTCCCATCCGCAGCCAGATGCCATTCCCATCGACGCGTATAGTCGTGTTCCTTTCTGAGGTAACGCTCAGCGTAAGCGTGGACAGCGGCGGAGCGGCCCGTCGTCGTCGTTCCTTATCCATGGCGACGGCGTCCCGCACACCCGCGGCCAGTTCGCGCCGCTGCCGACGGCCGCCGATTATGGGAACAAGGATGGAGATCGCTGACACCGCGGTGAAGGCCAGAAACATCCACATTCCCGTGATGACGGCAAGGCCCACGCCCATGATCACCGGGAGAACTGCTGTCAGGAGAAGCACCGCGCGGTTCGAGGGATCGTCGCGCCGCCTGACGACTAACGGTTCATGGACATCAGTGCCTGCTTGATCCAGTTGGTTGTCCGGCTCCTCCAGGAATACCAGTGACATGGTCGAGTTGCCGCACCGGATCGTTGAGTTGGTCGTGACGACGGCGTTCCGCCGGCGCTCGCCGTCCACTTCAGTGCCGTTGGCGCTGTCCAGGTCTGCCAGCGTGATGGCGGTTTCGGTGACCACCAGTTGCGCGTGTGAGCGCGAAAGGCCGGGGTCGGGGATGCTTACATCGGCGTTGCTGCGGCCAATGGTGTAGGTACCTCGTCGCAGGGGGACCACGAGGCCGGCCCCGGCGCCGCTGTGCACGGCAAGTGCCAGCGAGGCGGGCGTTTCCGGCGTACGTACCCTGGATCGGCGGGCAGTAGCGTTCGCGGAATCGACGAGGATAGCCCCGTGGACCAAGGGAGGCTGCCCGAGAGTGAGGGAATTCACGTCGTACCCGTCGACGGAAACCCTTCCGGCAGCAAACCTGGCGGCCAACTCCTGCTGCAGGTCGGTGCCGGCGGCACCTTCCGGACCATCGATGGTCAGCTCTACGGGTGGTTCCTGCAGGGTTGCGCACGGGCCCCGAACGAGTGTGCAGTGAAGCGGCATGATAAAAAGTCCTAACAGTCAGCTTGCTTCCAAGCTAGCCATCAGACCGGCAGGTGTCCCGGCGTGATTTGTCGTATGTGGATAAAGGAATATGCCTCATGATCGGAGCCTGTCCACAGCCGGCAGGTCTCGGTTAGGATCAGTGGCACTACGCCTCACGCCTAAGCCGAGCCGCCCCGGCAGAAGGAGCGATCCCCATGATTTCAGTGGAAGCAAGCGCCGATGTTTCACCAGACTCGGACGTCGGTCAGGGGTCAAAAGTCTGGCACCTGGCGCAAGTCCGGGAGGGAGCCGTACTGGGGGAGAACTGCATCATTGGCCGGGGCGCCTACATCGGTCCCGGCGTGCAGTTGGGCAACAACTGCAAAGTGCAGAACTATGCCCTGGTCTACGAGCCGGCGGTCCTGGGAGAGGGAGTTTTCATTGGGCCCGCAGTGGTGTTGACGAATGACGTGTTTCCACGCGCGATCAACGCGGACGGGACGCTTAAGACAGAAGACGATTGGGACAAGGTGGGCGTCACCATCAAGGAAGGTGCCGCCATCGGCGCGCGCGCTGTGTGCATTGCCCCGGTGACCATCGGCTCTTGGGCAACCATAGCCGCAGGCGCCGTGGTGACACGCGATGTGCCCGACTTCGCGCTGGTGGCAGGCGTCCCCGCCAAACGCATCGGCTGGGTGGGCAAAGCAGGTCTACCACTGCGTGAAGACAACGGATCGTGGGTGTGTCCGCACACGGGTAGCCGCTACGAGGAGAGCGACGGCGGGCTCCGCGAGGTAGGGGATTAACGGTGGTTGGATGCCCGCTGGGTGAGGGAGCTGACTCGCCGGATTAGTAGGTCACGATGGGGTCTCGGGTAGTCTGGTTCAGCAGGCAATGCCGAACGTTGCGCTGCCCGCTTTCGAACCAGGAGATTTTGTGACCGCTGACCTCGTCATCGTAGGGTCTGGCTTTTTCGGCCTGACAATCGCAGAACAGGCCGCCACCGAGCTCGGCTTGAAGGTTGTTGTCCTCGACCGCCGCCACCACATCGGTGGAAACGCCTACAGCGAGAAGGAAGAGCAGACGGGGATTGAAGTGCACCGCTATGGCGCACACTTGTTCCACACTTCCAACGAGCGTGTGTGGGAGTACGTGAACCGTTTCACCACCTTCACGAACTACGTTCACAAGGTCTACGGCGTTCACAAGGGTGAGGTCTACTCTCTGCCCATTAACCTGGCTACGATCAATCAGTTCTTCCGAGCGAACCTGACGCCGGGCCAGGCGCAGGAGCTGATCCAGGAGCAGGCGGGTGAGCTCGCCGGAACCGATCCGCAGAACCTGAACGATAAGGGCATCCAGCTGATTGGCCGTCCGCTCTACGAGGCGTTCATCAAGCACTACACGGGCAAGCAGTGGCAGACCGACCCCAAGGACCTGCCCGCAGGCATCATCTCCCGCCTCCCGGTGCGCTATAACTACGACAACCGGTACTTCAACGACAAGTACGAAGGCCTGCCGACCAACGGGTACACGGCGTGGATTGAAAAGATGGCGGAACACCCGAACATAGAAGTACGGCTGAACACCGACTTCTTCGACGAGTCGCACGAGTACAGCAAAAACAAAGTTGTTGGCAACATCCCCGTGATCTATACCGGCCCGGTTGACCGTTACTTCGACTTCGCCGAAGGCGACCTTTCGTGGCGGACCATCGATTTCGAAGAAGAAATTCTCGACGTCGGCGACTTTCAGGGAACGTCTGTGGTCAATTACAACGACGCCGATGTGGCCTACACGCGCATCATCGAACCCCGCCACTTCCACCCTGAGCGCGAGTACCAGACCGAAAAGACCGTCGTCATGCGCGAATTCTCGCGCGCCGCCGAAAAGGGTGACGAGCCCTACTACCCGATCAACACCGCCGCTGACCGGGAACGACTGCTTAAGTACCGTGACCTGGCCGCTGCCGAAAAGGATGTCCTGTTCGGGGGCCGCCTCGGCACGTACAAGTACCTTGACATGCACATGGCCATCGGCTCTGCCCTGACGATGTTCGACAACAAAATCCGCCCGCATTTTGAGGGTGGCGCCAAGATTGAAAGCGGAGGCGTGGACGCATGAGTGTCTCGACTAACAGCACAACTGGAACCGAAACCGCTCACTCCAACGACGGCGAAGCTCGGTGGGACACGCTCCAGCGCGTGATTCTCCCCAACTCCAGTCAAATGGATACCGTGCCGCTGTACATGGACATGGGGACGGCCACAGGAATTCAGTTGCCCACTGTCGGGGATCGCGACAATAAGGCGAGCAAGCCTCGGACCATAAGTAGCCCGACGAAGGAAGCTCATGTGGAGGACTTCCTGTCGCGCTTCTCCACGTCAGTGCGATCCGGCGAGCGTGTCTCGTTCGGTAGCTACTTCAACGCCTTTCCCGCCAGCTACTGGCGCAGGTGGACGAGCGTGGAGAAAGTGCGCCTGCATGTCAGGACCCAGGGAACCGGTTCAGTAATCGTTTATAAGTCGAACGCACGTGGTTCGCTCCAGCGCGTGGACACACGCAGGGTGGAGGGGGTCTCTGAGAATCATTTCGACCTTTCCCTCGCTCCCTTCGGCGACGGCGGCTGGTACTGGTTTGACCTTGTTGCCGGTTCGGAGCCCCTCATCATGCTGGAGGCAGAATGGCAGGGGCCCGCCACCGAAAGCCAGCCTGGTTCAGTGACGCTGCAGATCACCACCCTTAACAAGACGGACTTCTGCCTCAACAACCTGCGGCTCCTTGCCGAAAACTCTGAAGCGCTGGAACACGTCGAGGAAATCCTCATCGTGGACCAAGGATCCCAGAAGGTCGCTGACGCGGATGGCTTTGCGGAGGTAGCGGCCTCCCTGCACGGCAAGCTCCGCATTATCAACCAGTCGAACCTTGGTGGCTCGGGAGGTTTTGCCCGGGGGATGTTCGAGGCTGTGGAGAACGGCAGCGACTACGTACTCCTGATGGATGACGATATCGTGGTCGAGCCCGAAAGCATCACTCGCTTGTTGACATTCGCAGACCGCTGCAAAACACCCACAATTGTCGGCGGGCATATGTTTGACCTGTACAACCGCACAGTTCTGCATACCTTCGGCGAAACTGTGAATCCCTACCGCTTCCAGCCGTCGCTGCCCAGCGAAGAGATGATCCTCGGGCACGACTTCATGTCCTCGAACCTCCGCCAGACTTCCTGGCTCCACCGTCGCTGTGATGTGGACTACAACGGATGGTGGATGTGCCTAATTCCCACCAAGGTCATTCGCGATATCGGTCTATCTCTCCCCATCTTTATTAAGTGGGATGATGCCGAATATGGTCTGCGCGCTAAGGCGAAGGGCTACCCAACGGTCTCCTTGCCTGGTTCTGCAGTCTGGCACGTGTCGTGGATTGACAAGGATGACCTGGTCGGATGGCAGGCTTACTTCCATGCCCGCAACCGCTTCATCGTTGGGCTGCTGCACAGCCCCTACGAATTCGGTGGCCGGGTACCGCGGGAGTCACAGTATGCAGATATTAAGCACCTGGTTTCGATGCAATATGCCACTGCTCACGGCCGGCGCTGGGCGCTCGAAGACGCGTTGAAGGGGCCGGAAGGTCTCCGGGACCTGCTTCCCACTAAGCTGCCCCAGATCAGGGAAATGATGTCAGGATACTCTGATTCCGTGTTCCGGCCGGACCCTGATGAATTCCCTGCCCCGAAGATGGACAAGCCTCCTCGCCGCGGCCATGGAATCTCACAACCATCAAAAATTTCCCTCATTCCTTGGGCAGCAAAAACCGTCATCCGGCAGTTGGCATCTCCGGTCAGCGGGTCGAGTTCCGAACGTCCGCAGACCACGGTTGCCCATCAGGATAATCGCTGGTGGCGGATGTCCCAGTACGACAGCGCTGTGGTTTCCAATGCCGAGGGGACGGGCGCCTCGTGGTATCGGCGTGACCCGAAAAAGCTTCGCAAGATGCTGGCGGAAAGCGCACGACTGCACGCCGAGCTCCTGAAGGATTGGCCTGCCCTGAGTAAGAAATACAAGGCAGCTATGGATGATCTCACGTCGATTGAATCTTGGAGGAAGACGTTCGAGCAGCACACTCAGAACGAGATCAAATGAGCGGAGCGAGTGCCGCGGAACTGACTGCGCCGGGGGTAAGCGGCGGACTACGTGACATCAGACAATCGGGCTTCCTGCTGAAACTGTTGGTACGCAAGGAGCTCAAAATTCGTTACCGAGGGTCTGCTCTGGGCCTGCTCTGGTCCTACGTCAAGCCCGGAGTTCAGTTCATCGTGTTCTACGTGGCCTTGGGCGTATTTCTCGGGTTGGAACGCAGCCCTAGGAATCCTGACGGATTGGCGAATTACGCCGTATATCTGTTTTCGGGAATAGTTCTCATCAACTTCTTTTCCGAAGCACTGGGAAATGCGGCGCGCTCAATAGTGAGCAACGGCAATCTTATTAAGAAGATCTACCTCCCGCGTGAGCTTTTTCCCGTGGCATCGGTCTGGGTATCGGCCGTGCATTTCTTTCCACAGTTAGTGGTCCTTGTTGCAGCCTGCCTCTTCGCCGGCTGGCGTCCGGATGCCCTCCAGCTGTTGACTGCACTCTGCGGATTCGTCGTGGTGGCGCTGCTCGCTACCGGGCTGGGCCTGCTGTTCGGGTCCGTGAATGTGTACTTCAGGGATTCCGAAAACATTGTTGACATGTTGCTTATGGTTGCCACTTGGGCGTCTCCGGTGATGTACGCATGGACCATGGTGCACGACAAACTTGGCCCTGTCGGATATACGATCTATCAGGCGAACCCGATCACCATTGGCGTCGAGTTGTTCCACTATGCGTTCTGGTTCCCGACGACGGATGGTTCGTCGGCGATACCGCCGAATTTGTTCGTCCTCTGGTTGCCTGTAGGGCTGGTAGTTTCCCTCGCGGTGCTCGTGTTGGGACAGTTCACTTTCCGGCGGCTTGAGGGCCGCTTTGCTCAGGAGCTGTGAGTGGCAAACGCAATTGAAGTCTCCGGCATAAGCAAGGAGTTCGTCCTTCGCCATACCCGTTCCATCAAAGAAGCGGTCGTCTGGCTGGCGAAGGGGCGACGCGGCGATATGTCCAAGAAGTTCCACGCCCTAAAGGACGTCTCTTTGGAAGTTAAGACAGGGGAGACCGTAGCCCTCTTGGGGCTTAACGGTTCTGGGAAATCCACTTTGCTGAAGCACATTTCGGGTGTCATGCTGCCCGACTCCGGCACTGTGCGCACCCGCGGTCGGGTCGCGGGGCTCATCGAGGTCGGGGCTGGTTTCCACCCCGATCTTTCTGGCCGCGACAATGTATTTCTAAATGGTGCCATCCTCGGCATGACTGAACAGCAGGTCAAGGACCGTTTCGACGATATTGTTGAGTTCTCAGAAATCGGCGAGTTCATCGACACCGAGGTGAAGTTCTATTCCTCGGGCATGTACCTGAGGCTGGCTTTTTCGGTTGCCGTCCATACGGACCCCGAAGTCTTCCTGATCGACGAAATCCTGGCCGTTGGTGACGAGCCCTTCCAGCGTAAGTGCATCGACAAGATTCAAGAGTTGGCGAAGAACGGTAAGACACTTGTAGTTGTGAGCCACGACCTGGACCTTGTCTCGCGCATTTGCTCCCGTGGTGTGCTTTTGGAGCACGGAAACCTTATGTTCGACGGACCGATTAGTGATGCGGTGGCCCTGCTGCGGGCGTGATGCCCACAGCAGGGCCGGCATGTGGATCAATCCGAGTCTGTCCGCGTAATAGCCGTGTGATAGTCGGCGAACTGCGCAGGCCATCTTGCCTGAATATGTTACGACGACGGCAAGGACGTCATTTGTGCTTCGGTTCCTTTAGGAAGCGCCTGATGATACCGAGCTGATAGGTCGTTACAACCAATTCAGAGGCAGTCACCGCCCATGCCACGCCGATAACATCCGTAGTGAGCGCGGCGATGACGATCAGAGGAGCACCGGCAAGCGCTCCGAGTACAGTCGATTTTGCGAGAGCCGCCCCACGTCCGATGACCACGAGGCAGGCCAGACCCAGAATCTGTGAGAGTGCAACTGAAAAGAAAGAAAGGGCAACCGGTGTGCTCAGCGAGGCCGGAATGTTCAACTTTCCATCAGAAAGCAACGACGAAACAGTGGGAGAGAGCAGGAGAATCGCTGCTCCTCCGAGCACGCCGAACATAACTCCGGCCTGAAGGGCTCGCTTCATTCGGTGTCGTAGCCCCTCGCTCCCACCCTCCGGAATCCAGCCCTGGATAAACTGCAGTATCGGCGAAAAGGCAGTGACGCTATACCTGAATATGCGATCAATCATGGCGTAGAGATCCAGTTGGAGCGGCAGCCACGCACTCACCACAATCAACGGCAGGTTGACGTAGAGACTCCCGGTGGCGGCGGTGATCACCCCGTGCCGTTGGTGGGCGAGCCTGCTGAAAGATTGCTTGAGATCCAGGTTGATGCGGAATAGGCCTTTGCCGTTACCCAGCACCACAAACGCGCTGACGATCACGCCGGTCAGGTTGAAGACCAACTGGCAGAGAACCAGCACCTCGATGCGTCCCGTCAGCGAGAGTCCGCCAATTCCAACGAGGGTGCCCAACAATTGTGGTGTGGCATCACAAAAGAACAGTCTCCCGGGCTTGGACTCACCGATGAAATACCAGGCAGCCCCGACAGCCGGCAGCAGGTACGCAAAGGAACCAAGAACGACGAGGTTCAGATAATCCGGTTGCAGTACGACCATCAGTGCCGCCATTGCCGGAGCACCGAGCACGAACAAGTAAAATCTGCTGGCTATTGAGTCAGCGAAGAGTTGGAACCTCTTGTCTGGCGGAGTGCCGGCCACCATTGACGGGCCAGTCGTTCCCCATCCGAATCCGACCAGGACAGCAAACAGTGAGGCCACGGACTGGCATACGGCCTGCACCGCCCATGCTTCGGTACCAGCTATCCGGATGACAATAGGAATGGCCAAGATGCCGACCAGGGTACTGACGCCAACTGTCGCAGCGAAGGTCGTCAACCGCCGTAGTGCGGAAAAAACCTGCTTCATCGGAGCTAGTCCTTCTATCAGTTGCCCGCCATGAAGCGGAATCGTAGATGATTGAGAACGGTCGGGATCTTTGATCGAGGGAGAGGCTCAGCGCCGCCCGGCAGGACGCGGTCCCTCAGCCAAAGTGTGTCCATCGCTGGGTGATATTAATGCTCGGCAGGAACGATTGAATATCGAGACCGAGTCGTAGGGGAAAGCTGCCGACTGACGGGCCTTCGAACATGGCCTTCTCAGTTACAGGCCGTAACTTTGTAAAGCTTTGCCTCTCCCTGATGGTCGATGAGCTTACCCACTCCCGAACTAACCAAATCGTCCAATCCGCGGAAGCCGTGGTCGCCCGCATGGACCTCCTTGTGACCGAAATCCAAGACGTAGTCAGCCCGGAGGTCGCGTACAACAGGGCAAATGCTCGCATCTGACCGCGCGTCCTTCAATCGCTCATAAAGGGCTTCTCCGCCCGCCGGTACTGCGCTGAGGATGTGCAGCTGCAGAGTCTTCCGACCCTCCAGAGCGTAGGCCAAAGGGCTTCCATTCCAAGGGTTTCCCAGCAAGATTGCGTCGGCCGGAACTTCGTCATCCAATCGGTTGAGGAGCGCCAGTTCATCTGAGGAAATCAACGGAGAATCAGCGGTGATTCGATACCCAGGGGCTGCCGCTGCCTGGGCTTCCCGGAGATTGGCTTGCTGGGTACCCCAGACCAGTCCGACCAACAGGACAACCGCTACTGCGTTGTTGACGTGCCTGGCCGCGAGAGTTGGCGCGGGGCCGATGCGCTGTCGGCGGGTTTGAAGAGCATCCAAGGCCGTGCGAACCCGCGAGGCCGCGAAGCCTGCAATTTGCCGCCCCCCGATGACCGCTGCTGGGAGGATGGCCACGGGCAGAAGTGCCGCCAGCCTGGGCGGATCGTTGTACCAAATGCCCGTTATGAACGTCCGGCCGTCTCCGAACGGCATGGCACTTGCAACGACGTAAAGCCAGCCCATAACGACGTACATTCCAACAACCCAAAGGTGTCGGCGGCGTTTCACGAGGGTGCCAAGTCCAACCAACGCCAGAATCGCTATGGCCCATGACACCGGGCGCCCGATCGCAGAACTTGTGATAACTTCGCCGATTGCGCGCCCCGTGGTTTGGAATGGTGGCCAAAATGAAGCGACCTCAGCCGGGCGAACGTATTCCCACGCGGTGATAAGGGCAACAACGCCAAGCAGCAAACCGAAGATCGACAGGCCGAGATACTTCCACTCGCTCCGCCAAGAGGTCAAGCGCGGTCGCACTTTTTCCCACCATAGTCCCAAAAGAACGGGGACCGAGATTATCGCGAGTGCCATGACACAGCTAGTGTGAGCCAGGGCGAGGCCGGGCAATACGGCAAGCAAAAGCAGGCAGCTTACCAGTTTCGGAACTGCACTCGACTTCGATTTGCCCAGGGCCTGCAGGGAAATGCCGACGGCAATGGGCAGCAAGCTAATACCCAGGGCCAAAGGATAGAGGACGCCGAAGTCCATCATCATAATAGGGAAGGCGCCGAATGCGGCCGAAAGAATTCCCGCCATCAAGCTGGCCAGCATTTTTCTTCCCACAATTTGCTGAACCAGAAAGATACATCCGATGGGCCAGACTAAGGCTCCCACCACGAGATTAATGACATTAACACCGACCGGGATCGGGGCCAAGGTGAAGCCAACCAGGAGGGAAACCAGATCGTGCCAGGCCGCGGGGTAGAACCCGGCTCCGCCGGTCATCCCGGCAATGCTGAAGGACGAGGCGGATCCTGTATCGAGGATGTACCGAATGGCATTCAGATGGAAAACATTGTCGAAGGTCTGGGAGAACGCCTCAGGCTCGCCGAAGACAAATATGAGGCGGCGACCTATGAGGATGGCCCCAATAAGAACGGCCGCCAACTCAATTATCGGCAATTTCCAGCCTATTGCTGGTGGGTGTTGTTTGGGCGAACGCCGGCTCAAGGCCAGGGCAACGACGAGTGCCACGACCGCGACGACGAAGGTAGTCACAAGGACTGGGACTAGGGACCAGGTGAGCCCTAGCAGGGGGGCCACCATCCCGGCCACGGCCACAACGCTGACGGTGAGGGCCGGTGCTATCGCCACCAGGCCGAAATCCCTGAGACCGCTGGCCCAGCCGATCAGGACTCCGGGGACGAACAGAATTGCCAACGCAGCAATCAGCAGCGGGAGTGTTGACCACCAGGACACAGAAAACCTTCCGAAAAATGAATATGCAGGCATCCGGAACTTCGACTGACGCCATGTATGTTGGGCGGGCACCCCTTTAAGATCCTACTTGACAATGACTGTGGGGTCGGGTCGTCCCAAGTGAGACCAATATTGCTTGACTCACCTCGCCGCCGATCGGCGGCTCCAGACCTGTCTGCCCGTGCATTGGCTTGGAGGGGCAGCCCGCTTCCAGTCTGCAACGGGCATGCCCTAGGCGATCAGCCCTTCAGCGATTCCAATGAATTCTTCTGCGCGCTTCTTCCAATCGAAGGTTTCGATGAGGCCTGGCGAAGGTGCATCCCAACCGCCTTCCAGGAGATCTCGAACTTCGGCCGACCATGCATTGGCGTCGTGGCTCTGCACGAGTCTTACCTCGGCACCTTCCTCTGCCAGGTACGTTGCAGCGGCCACCGGGGTGCTCACCACAGCAGCCCCAGAGGCTATGGCCTCCAACAAAGTTGTCTGAAATCCTTCAGCCAGGAGGGTCGGATTAAGCAGAATGCCATTTGAAAGCACGTCCCGGATACCAGCCGCGTTGAGGTAACCGTGGAACACGGCTTGGCTGCCAAGAGGTGACGATTCCAATGACTTGAGCAGCTTTTGGCGCTCTATTCCATCGCCGATAAAGTGAACCTCTAGCTCGGGGAAGTCGTTATAAAGTGACTCGGCAACCTTTAGGGTCTGATCCCATCCCTTGCCGGGCACAAGCCTTCCCAGGAAGATCAACCGCTGCCTGTGGCTGCTCGACAGTGGCGCACAAAAGGACTTTGTGTCTATCGCATTGTGAAAGAGCAGGCTCGGGCTCCCGGCGAGCCGCTGGACGAAATCCTTCGCACCTGTCGAGATAGCGAGAACAGTATTGGCACGACGGAGAATGTAACGTCCCATCGTCCGGTCGACGACCCTGCTGATAAAACCCACCAAAGGCGATACGCCTTTGACATGGTCGGAGCCATGCTCAGTATGGACCACCGGTACGTTCAGCGACCGACCCAGCCTCAGTCCCACGAACGACATCGGAAAGAACCTGGTGTGAACTGAGACCAAGGTTACCCCTTGGTCTTTAAGAACTCTCTGGAGAGACTGGGTGGTTCCGGGGAAAGGCGCTGAGAATACGCCTGCGATGGTCCGACTACCGCGCAGGCGATGGACCGTTACTTTGCCGACATCCACACCTATCCGTGAGTTATCGAGCGCAATTACTGTCACTCGATGACCTAGTTCGGCCACGTGGTGTGCCAGTTGCTGCACATGCTGTTCCAGTCCACCGATTTTCGGAGGGTAATTGTTGACGACGAAGGCGATATGTTGCTGACCGTGGTTCACGAACGCTTTAACCTATCTTCAATCTTATGCTTAGACCTGAGAGTTCTTCCGGCCGTCTAAAAGTCGGCGACTCATCTCATCAATATCAGACTGCATTTTTTCCGTAGTGGCACGAAGAATTGCCGTTTCTTCGGCCAACGTTCGCGTCTCATCCTCAACTGTGGACAACTCCCACGACAGATGCAGAGTCACTCCGACCAGAAGAACCAGAGCCATCGAAAAAATGAGGTTCGCTGGCACGACGACCCCAAATTGTTGGCTAGTCCACACTAGAATTTGCGGGAAACCCGTCAAGATGATCGTCAATATGCCCAAAAAGATCCACAGCACGGCATATTTTTCACGAAGCCGTCTTTGGCGAACAAGCCCGATAACCAGCCCCACCGTCAAGACCGCAACGCAAAAAGTGATAGCGCTCCCAATCATTGAGCACCAACTTCCACAATTAATCCTGATCGCTTGCGGGTGAGAGCCAAGAATAAGGCTAGAACGGACCTGGCCAGGTAGATGCTTGATTTAAGGGGATTGTGACTCGGGGTACCACCTTGGCGCACACGCATTTCAACCGGAACCTGAGTTACCTTGCATCCGGAGCGTGCGGCAACTACAAGTGAATCTATGGTATCGCCCAAATATTCGGCGGGATAATGATCCAGATATTGGGATATTGCTTTCGCATTTGCTGCGCGGAACCCGCTGGTCACGTCGGTCAATTTGGTTCTCGCCACTCTGGAAACGACGGCGGCCAAGAACTGCATCGACCACTTCCTCGGACCGGAGACTTGATAGGCTCCGCGCTCGGCAAACCTTGCACCGATGCAGATATCGGCGTGTTGGAGCCCTTCTAGGACGTGCGTTATGTCTTTCGGATCATGCTGGCCATCGGCATCCACTTGGATGACTCGCGTGTAGTTCATGCGGTGGGCGAACTTAAAGCCTGCCCGCATAGCCCCCCCGACGCCGAGGTTGAATGGAAGTACTAAGACCTGCGCCCCGGCTTCGGCGGCTACCTCGGCCGTTCTGTCTGTGGAGCCGTCGCTCACGACCAACACGTCGCACTCCGGAGCATGCTCCTGAACCTCCTGAATTGTGGAACGAATGACAGTTTCCTCGTTCCACGCGGGGATAATGACGAGAGGGTGGGCTTCTTGTGTAGGCACACTGTCAATGGTACCAACAACGATTTCAGACCGGGTGAGACTTCAGCCCGAGCCCCGCCAACCCGCCGTTGATCCTGGTGTCTTCAGAGACGGCTACAGGTCTAATGCCGTGGTTTGGGTATCGCTGGCCCGGCTGCCGTGGGCCACACCGATGCGCGTGGGCCCGTAGAAGTTCGCATCGAGTTTTGGCGGACAGAGTCAGAGCATCGGTGACCAGGCAGAGCGCGCCACGCGGATGCCGGAGAATCCGTAGAGCGGGCGATTCGCCTGCTCAGCTATGATTGGACGAACCCCGTTCTTGTAGGTCAGGAAGAATTTTGTCGGTAGCCGCAGTAGTTGTTTCATTCAATCGTGTTGAATATCTCAAGAAGTGCCTGCTCGCCCTCAGCCAGCAGACGCGCAAACTCGACGAAATCATTGTCGTCGAAAATGGGTCGACCGACGGAAGTGCCGAGTTTATCAAAGCCAACTATCCGAGCTTTACGCTGCACGAAACGGGGAAGAACCTGGGCGGCGCTGGGGGATTCGCCCTGGGCGTGGACCTGGCCATTGCGAACGGCCACGACGCCGCTTGGCTGATGGACGACGACGCGGAACCGCACCATGACGCCGTTGGATACCTGTGCAGCACAATGGATACTGCCCAGCCCAGGCCGGCGTTCGTGACATCACTCGTCGTCAATGACGAGGGCACCGCGAGCCGCGACCATGCCTTGGATGTTTCCAACGACACACGGTCGCAACTGCAAGCGGTGCAGCACAGTGCCATAGCTGTATCAAGTGCCAGCTTCGTGGGCGTGCTAATCGATCTTAAGCTGGCAGCAAGTCAGCCATTGCCTTACAGCGATTTCTTCATCTGGCTGGACGACGTCGAGTACACCCGACGCCTTGCCAGCCAATCCTGGGGTTTATGTGTGCCGTTGAGCAAAATCAAGCACCCCGAGAAGAACAATCGTGCTGACCTCGGAGGCCGACTTTTTTATCTCATTCGAAATTCCATCTGGCTGAGCAAACTCAGTCAGAGCCAACCCACGATCCTCCACCGTCCCACCGCAGTGGTGCTGGCCATGATGGTGTTGTCCCTGAAGCAGTTGAAAGCGGCAGAAGACAAGAGACAGTGGCTGAGATGTTCGGCGGCTGGCCTTTGGCAGGGCATATTTTCAGCGCCGAGAGCCGATATGCCTGGAAGCCTGGCCGATGACACCAAGTCATCGGCCGTGATGTAGGGGATAGGTCACTACTTGAGAGACACATCCGGCACGCCGCGCGTGGTGATTGCGGTTGTCGCAGCGTTCAATCCGGATGCGGACTTCATGACGCGGGTTGCGGACCTCCAGACCCAAGTCGATGAAGTCATTGTCGTCAACGACGGTTCGAGTGAAATGCATGAGGCGACATTTGAGGCGGTTTCCGCGCTGGGGTCTCCCGTCCTCCACCAGCCGAAGAATTCCGGTATTGCCGCAGCGCTGAACGCGGGTGTTCGTCGAGCA
Organism: Arthrobacter sp. BF1; assembly: GCF_056680215.1. NCBI lineage: Bacteria > Bacillati > Actinomycetota > Actinomycetes > Micrococcales > Micrococcaceae > Arthrobacter > Arthrobacter sp. BF1. Next base: position 2,746,881 of record NZ_CM155271.1, on the reverse strand, counting down.
CTTGAACTGGCGAGTCCGGACTTCATCCTGACGATGGATCAAGATTCGTCCCTTGACATCGATTACGTTCTGAGGGCAGTCGCGACCTACGAAGCCGCCCGGGCGGCGGACCTAAATGTCGGGCTGGTTTCCGCCGAGTCGTTCAATGGCGTTCCTGCGCTTAAGGACGGAACTGCCGGGGGTCGCTTCGAGGTCCCGTTCGATCCCTGGCAGTCGGGAATGTTGATCCCCTCGAGCGTTTTCGAGTCGGGTATTTGTCTCAATGAGGCGTACTTCATTGATAACGTGGATTCAGAATTCGCTTTAAATCTCAGGCTGAATGGCTATACGACCATAATGGGTGAGCGCTGCAACCTCCTCCATAATTTGGGTGAAAAAAGGACTGGCCGGTTGTTCGGGCGGGAGATTTCCTATACCTATCATTCACCGAAACGTATTTATTACATCACTCGGAATAGCTGCTTTCTTGCCCAAGACTACGGGGCAAAGCGCCCAACGTGGTTCCTTCGGAAGACGTTCCACGACATCCTCAATCAGTCAATTCGCTTGGTGCTGTCGGAAGATAAACGGTCCGTTGTGGGAATGATGACCGCAGGTATCAAGGATGGTCTGCGTCGACGAGCGGGGCGATTCGAGGACCGGTACACGCAGGCGAACTAGAACTGCAGCGGAACATGTCCACGAGCACTATGGACGCATCGTAGGTGCTTCGGGATGGGCCACGCGTCAGCTTTCCACTAGTGATAATAGGACTGATTTATGTCAGATGTTCAACATCCGGATCTGCCCGCCCCAACCGGCGCTGATGGAGGCGAAGCCTACGGGGTCGTTGCAATGGCAGCGTATCGTCCGAACAGTGATCTCTTCCGCCGGCAGATCGAGTCAATAAAGGGCCAGACCTACAAGAACTTCCACTGCCTTATCTCCGCCGATGGAGATGCGCAGGCGCTCAAGCGGGAGCTGGAGGGGATTGTTGGTAATGACCCTCGGTTCAAGGTGCTGGGATTTGAGGAAAGACTAGGCTTCTACGGAAATTTTGAACGTGTTCTAAAAAGCGTCCCATCGGCAGCACAATGGGTTGCGCTAAGTGATCAGGATGACTACTGGTATCCCAATAAGATTGAGAGGCTGGTCCCGCTACTTTCGGACTATCCGCTAGTGTCAAGCCAAGCGAGGGTAGTGGAGCACCCAAGTGGCCAGGTACTGTCCGAACGGACGCAACGCCGCAACGTGAAACCGCAAAGTTACTTCGTTGAGAACCAGTACACCGGGGGAGCCATGGTCTTCCGTCGAGACGTCCTGGACGTGGCTCTACCCTTTCCCAGATATGACTCCCCATCGGAGGTCCACGATCACTGGATTGCAGTCTGCGCATCGTCGCAGGGCAAATGTTTGGTTCTCGACGAAATTCTCCAAGATTATGTGCAACACGGGGAAAACGTTTTGGGCGAGGCTCAAAGCGGATTCAGTCCCTTGCGGAGTTATCGAAACCTGATCTCCCTTGCGAAGAAACGCCGGGGATCGACTTCGCCGGCCGACGTCCTACGAACCGTTTATGATGTGGGTGCCGGCTGGCGTGAAGTAATGGCGGACCAGTTGAGGGAGCGGACTCGCGATCTGCACGGCGACATTGCGGACGCCGTCCATATCTTCGGCTCGGGCCGTCACCGTAGGCGCACCTACTGGTCTGTTCTCGAAGGCTGGCGCTCCGGAGAGATCACGGTGCGCGCAGCCCTTGAATATGTTCTGGGCGATGCTGCCGCCTCGCTGGGAAGACGGACAACGTATGTCATGTCGGCTAAGGACGGACAATAGCCTTCCAAGTGGGTGCCCATGCTTTAAAGCTATAGCCGCTCTCTATAGCGCTACGTCCAGTCACCCCGAGTACCGAGCGGGCACGGGAGGAACTTGCCAGCAAGTCCCGGATGGCGTCTTCCCAATCCTTAGCGCCAAGGGCAGGTGCGCCCCCCAATTCGTCGAGGACCTTTTTGTTGGTGCCAACGGGGCTGCCAACAACAGGAAGCCCTGCCGCGGAGTATTGAAGGAGTTTATAGGCGCACTTTCCACGGGTAAATGGGGTATCAGGCAACGGCATTATGCCGATGTCGGCGTCTGCCAACTGGTTGGCGAAACTCTCGGCGTCCCACTGCGTCCGGTCAACGATCTGGTCCAAAGAACCCAAACTCCGGTGTCCACTTGATATTACGCGCAGGCGTATGGGTATCTCGGCGTTGATCCGCAGGAGCGGTTCAGTGAGGATCTCAAGAAAAGGTTCCGTCGAGGGTGACCCCAGCCAGACCAGTGTTGGTACTTCAGGCAGTTCGTAGTTGGACTTCAGCCGGTAGTCACCAGGATTAACGCAGCTCGGGATCATCGTCACCTGATGGCTGAGCTTGGCGGCCTCCTCGGCCAGATAATCGTTGCCCGCAATGATTTGTGTAGCTGCCTGGACTGAACGATGCCAGAGTTTTCCCTTGGGGTACAGGCTGTACGGGAAGGGTGCGCCGTTGTGGAAGATCGCATCGTCAAAGTCGTAGACGGAGAACTGGGCGGAGCGAAGTAGCCGGCTTTCCAAGCGGCCGTTGCTAAGCGGGGATGCCTCCCGACTCATCAGGAGTGTTTCCGTTGTGCCTGCCTGAGCTAAGGTCCGCAGGGATCGCTCCGCCGCTACCACCTGGGGGACGTGCCTGGAGAGCGTGCTGAAGCTGTTTTCCGCCTTGCCTAGATAGGCGTACTCCTGGGTTGCCGCGATTCCCAGATAGTCCAGCCAATCGTGCATCCGAACCCTGGCACTGCTGCCGTTCCTCCCATAGGTGGCGACGGTAATCACTAGGCGAGAGCACCCCGCTTAGCAACCTCAGCCTGCCACGCCGAGTCGACAATTTCAGTCAGTGACCGACGGGCGGTCCATCCCAGCGCTGACTCTATCCTGGCGACATCGGCAATCAACTTGGGAGGATCGCCTGCACGTCGGGGAGCGAAAACTGGCTCGAAACTGTGACCGGAAACATCGCCAAGAACGCTGAGAACCTCACGGACTGAGGCGCCCCGCCCCGTCCCGACATTCAGTACCGCTTCCAGGGGGCCGGTGCCGGCAGTTGAGGCCAAGGCGGCCAAGTGCGCGTCAGCCAGATCGGCGATATGTACGTAGTCACGGATGCAAGTACCGTCCGGAGTCGCGTAGTCGCTGCCGTAAACGACCGGAGGTTGCCCATCGAGAACTCTGTTAATCACGATCGGGATCAGGTTCAGGGCGGCGGGGTCAGCCAATGCAGCGGATTCGGCGCCGGCAACGTTGAAGTATCGCAGGTTTACGTGGCGGAGTCCCCACGCAGCTGCGGACGCAGCGGTCATCCACTCCCCAATGAGCTTACTCTCCCCGTAGGGGCTGATGGGGTGGGTGGGTGTGTCCTCCGTGACTGTTTCTACCTCGGGCATGCCGTACGTGGCGGCGGAAGACGAGAAGACGAAGCGTTTGACGCCGCAGTCCTCCATGGCGGATAAGACGGCGGTCATGCCGCCGACATTCTCTCGGTAGTAAAGCAGGGGATTGGCCATTGACTCGCCGACCTGTTTGAGCGCGGCAACGTGTATGACAGCTTCCACGTTCCGCTCGCGCATGACTCGTGCGAGTCGCTGCCGGGCATCAGGCGCTGCGAGATCTAATTCGACCAGCGAGGCCGTGCCAATCCGGTCAGCACGGCCCGTGGACAGGTTGTCCACGACAACAACATCCTCGTTGCGCTGTGCGAGTAAACTAACCACGTGCGCGCCGATGTAACCCGCGCCGCCGGTAACCAAAATGCTCATTGGCTGCACCTTCCGTTAATTTGCTGATTGGCGGCATCCGAAGACAGTTGGCGCACGTAGTCAGCAAGTCGTGGAGTAACTTCCTGAGTTACATAACCCGTATCGGTGATTTTGCGCAGGTCCAATGTGCTGTTGAGTGGGCGGGGCGCGGCGGCCTTTCCTGCGAAGTACTCGTCAGTGCTGACGCCGGTTACGGATTCCCGTGACGCTCCGAGGAGTTCGTAGACGTCAGCGGCGATGTCTGCCCATGACTGTTCCGGACCGTCGTTGGTGATGTTGTAGACGCCGTAGTCGGCTCCGGTGGTCAGCAGGTGTCGGATTCCTGCGGCGATGTCTGTGGTGAAACTGAGCCGGCCGAACTGGTCGTCGACGACGGATGGGCTGATCCCGCGGGCAGCCAACGATGACATGGTCCGAACGAAGTTGTTGCCCTCTCCGATGACCCAGCTGGTGCGCACAATGTAGTGTTTCGGAACGACACTGACCGCGGCGTCACCGGCCGCTTTGGTCTGGCCGTAAACGCCCAGCGGCGTCGGCGGCTCGTCCTCGCCGTGGGTCTTTGCCGTTCCGTCAAAAACGTAATCGGAGGAGACCTGAACGAGGATCAGGTCATGTTCGAGGGCGATCCGGGCGAGTCGCGCCACGGCGGTGACGTTGACATTCCACGCCGCAGCGCGGCCTTCCGGGGTTTCCGCGGTGTCGACCGCGGTGAAAGCAGCCGCATTGATGATCGTGGAATAGTTTTTCCAGTTGACCTTGGCCAGGAAGTCCGCTTCCGTCAGGTCAATCTGTCCCCGCGTGGCGAACTCAACTGATGTGTCGCCGTCGTAGAGGTCCCGAAGCGCTTTGCCGAGCTGGCCGTTGGCACCCAGGACGAGAATCTTCCTCGGCGGCATTGGCGTGACGTCCTGAAGGCGGGGGTGGGCCTTGTCCTTGTCGGAGAGTTCGGCCTGGTCGAGCGGGATGGGCCACTGGAGGGCCGCCGTTTCGTCGGCAAGGTTCAGGAAGGTGTATCGGCCCTGGGCATCGGCGGACCAGTGGTCGTTGACCAGGTACGTGTAGGCGGTGTTGTCCTCGAGCGTCTGGAAGGCGTTGCCGACGCCGCGGGGGATGAAGATTGCCTGGCTCGGATCGAGCACGGCGGTAAAAACGGCGCCGAACGAGGGGCCCTCCCGCAAATCCACCCAGGCACCGAAAATACGGCCGGTGGCCACCGAAATGAACTTGTCCCACGGCTCCGCGTGGATACCGCGCGTTGTCCCCGCCTTTTCGTTGAACGAGATGTTGTTCTGCACGGGCCGGAAATCCGGCAGCCCCAAAGCCACCATTTTCTCCCGCTGCCAGTTTTCCTTGAACCAACCACGGTTGTCACCGTGCACCGGCAGATCATAGAGAACGACGCCGGGGATGGGCGTTTCGCGGACGGCGAGCTTTTTTGAGAACTCGATGGCCATCGCGCTATTGGCCCTGTTCCTTGTACTTGGCTTCGGTCTGTTCCTTTTGCGGCCGCCACCAGTCTTCGTTGTCCCGATACCAGGTAATCGTGTCCTCGATGCCGGCGTCGAAGTTGGAGAACTGCGGTTCCCAGCCCAGTTCGCTCCGGAGCTTGCTGGAGTCGATGGCGTAGCGCAGGTCATGGCCCGCACGGTCCACGACGTGGTCATAGGCGTCCGGGGCCTCGCCCATGTGCTTGAGAATCAATTCGACGACGTCTTTGTTGTTCTTCTCCCCGTCGGCGCCGATCAGGTACGTCTCGCCGATCCGGCCCTCGGCGATGATGGCCAGCACGGCCGAGGAATGGTCATTCGCGTGGATCCAGTCCCGGACGTTCTCGCCCTTACCATAAAGCTTGGGCCGGACCCCGTCGATCACGTTGGTGATCTGGCGCGGGATGAACTTCTCCACGTGCTGGTACGGGCCGTAGTTGTTCGAGCAGTTACTGATCGTCGCCTGCAGCCCGAAGGAACGCACCCAGGCCCGGACCAACAGGTCAGAGCCGGCCTTCGTAGAGGAATACGGGCTGGACGGGTTGTACGGGGTCTCTTCCGTGAACCGCTCCGCGTCATCAAGCGCCAGATCCCCATAGACCTCGTCAGTGGAAATGTGGTGGAAGCGCTTGTTATGCTTCCGGGCCGCCTCGATCAGCGTGAAGGTGCCCACGATGTTGGTGTCCAGGAACGGGCGCGGGTCATGCAGTGAATTATCGTTATGCGACTCCGCGGCGTAGTGCACCACCACATCGGCGCCGGCGACAAGGCCGTCCACCAGGCCGGCGTCGGCGATGTCTCCCTCAACGAACGTGAAGCGCCCCTCCGGGAGCCCCGCCAGGGACTCGAGGTTGCCTGCATAGGTGAGCTTGTCCAAAACAGTGACGTGATCGCCAGTGTTCTCAAGAACGTAATGGACAAAATTTGAACCAATGAACCCGGCACCACCGGTAACAAGAAGTCGCTGCATAGTTCCCAAGACTACCGGATTTGCCGCGGCCATTAGCGAAGGGAAAGATGGGGGCATGCGCGGAATAATACTTGCCGGCGGTACCGGCTCTCGGCTTCACCCCATTACCCTGGGCGTCAGCAAACAACTGGTTCCTGTCTACGACAAGCCCATGATTTATTATCCGCTATCCACGCTGATCCTGGCTGGCATCCGGGACATCCTTATCATCACCACTCCGCATGATGCCGAGCAGTTCGAGCGACTCTTGGGTGATGGTTCCCGTTTTGGCGTGTCGATCACTTACAAGCAGCAGCCGTCTCCTGACGGACTAGCGCAAGCCTTCATATTGGGCGAGGAGCATATCGGTGATGACAGCGTGGCGCTCGTGCTGGGCGACAACATCTTCTATGGGCAAGGCATGGGCACCCAGCTCCGCCGCTTCAAGGACATAGATGGTGGGGCCGTCTTCGGATATTGGGTGAAGGACCCTGCCGCCTACGGCGTTGTCGAGTTTGACGAAAGTGGGAGGGCTTTGTCTCTGGAGGAGAAACCCCTTAAGCCCAAGAGCCATTATGCGGTACCCGGGCTCTATTTCTACGACAACAGCGTCGTGGACATTGCTAAAGGTCTCGAACCGTCCCCCCGTGGCGAACTCGAAATAACGGACGTCAACCGCATCTACCTGGAGCGGGGCAAACTCCAGGTGGAAATCCTGCCCCGGGGGACAGCCTGGTTGGACACTGGAACTTTCAACGATCTAAATGATGCGTCCAACTTCATCCGGACTGTCGAGAACCGACAAGGGCTAAAAATTGGAGCCCCGGAAGAGATTGCCTGGAGGCTCGGCTTCCTCAGCGACGATGAGCTCCGCACGCGAGCGGAGCCGCTGGTCAAGAGCGGCTACGGAACTTATCTCCTGGAGCTCCTTAACGAACAGTAACGCTCAAGCCTGACACGAGGTGGGGGACGATGCCGAGTGGCTTCGTCCCCCACCTCCTTCTGTTAGTAGCTCAGCGTCCGGCAGCCCAACTGGGAGTTGTTCGAGCTGAGAACAGAGACGGCCACACCATAAGTGCAAACAGTGTATTGCCCCCGTGCACTCACAGGTATGGAGGTGGTGTAACCATGATCCCCTACGGTGTTGAGTGCGGATTTGACGTCCGGACGCGACAGGTTTGCCGTAAAGGGGAACCCCTTCGTGCTGCCGTCCGGGTACGTCACATACACGTGAACTGGATTGGACGTGGCGGGAAATGAAGGGTCCAAGGTCCAGCCCGTGGTCTGGATGGAAGCTGCGCCGCTAGCGACTTGCACCGACGCACCGTCCAAGACGCCCATCGTCGGTGGAGTCGCCGGGGCGGATACGTCCTTGCAGCCGAGCAGAGTCGGGCCAGCCGATATTGGCTCTACCCCGAGTGCCTGGACGCACACGCTATACGTGCCTGCAGCCTTGATGGGAACGGAACCTTGGAACCCGTGGTCGCCGACTGTGTTCAAAGCAGCGTTAACATCAGGCCTTTTCAGACCTGCGGTGAACACTGTCCCCGAACCCACAACCCCGCGGTCGTCTTTGTAGGAAACGGTGACACTTATAGGGACGCTCGTCGCTGGCTGGGTGGGATCGAGGGCCCAGCCTTGGACTTGTACGCTGGCCGCGGTGGGAGCCGCGGTCAGTTTGATTCCGTCGTAGCTGCCGATGGGTGCTGGGCTTGCGTCGACAAGAACGGTCTTGCAGCCCAGTGGTCGGTTGGAGTTTTGACCAATCGCAAAGGTGCATGCCTTGTAGGCGCCAGGCGATGTAACGGGAATCTGACGGTCGAACCCGTGGTTCGTGCCCCACCCAGTGACCGATTGCACATCAGGCCGGGACGTGTTGGCGGTCTCGCGGTACCCCGTCGTGGACCCGTCAGGCGCCGTGATGTAAGTGTCCGCAAACGTAGAAGCACTAGGGTTTGCTAAATCCACAGCCCAGCCTTTGAGCTGTAACGTCACCTTGGTTGACGTACGGACCTGGCCCATGCTGTCGAAGGAACCTGTAGGCGCCTCTACGCCCGCAGCCGTGATGCTTTTGCATCCGAGCGGGGTGTTGCCGAAGCCTCCAATCGAATAGGCGCACACTTCGTACGTCCCGGACGCCGTGATCGTGACTTGGCCGTCAAATCCATGCGAGGAACCAAATCCAAACGCTTGATCGACGTCCGGCCTGGATTTGTTGGCCGTCCAGGGATAGCCGGTTCTGGTTCCATCTGGCCGCTTCACATAGACATGGGTCTCATTCGCCGCTGGCGTGTTGGCCAGGTCAACAGACCATCCCCCAGCTCGGAGCGAGACATCGGTGCCGTTGCGGATGACGGAGAGCTCGTCAAAGCTGCCAGTTGGCAGCTTAGCTCCAGCGAAACGCTGGAGAGATGCGTAGTCCCCGTTCCACACATTCGAATCGCCGGCGAGGGGTCCCGTACTGCTGTATTGCCAGACGCTGTAAGTGCTCCAGCTCCCAGTGGGAACTGCGCCTGCGTCGTTAGTCGGGGAGCCAGGGTACGCCGCAACCCACAGCGGGTAGTCGCCGAAGCCAGGAGGGTTGCCAAGGCACTGGTTCCACCAACCGGTGTTGGTGTAGATAACGGGCAGACGGCCGGTCAGCGACAGCATGGTGTTGCCGAAGTCGCGGACCCAGGATCCGAGCTGTGCTGGGGACATGCCGTAGCAGGTGTTGCCGAAATAGAAACCGTTGATGGTTCGGCCTTCGTACGGATTGAACTCAAAGTCAAGGACCGGCGGCATGGTGTATCCGTCAGCGGACCATCCGCCACCGTTTGCAACAAAGTACCGCGCCTGGTCGGCACCCGAAGACCAGTTTGGAATGGCAAAGTGATAGGCGCCCCGGATCATTCCTACGTTGCGTGATCCTTGGTACTGCGAGTTGAACTGGTCGTTGGTGAAGTAGTTGCCTTCGGAGGCCTTCACGTAGGCGAACCTGGCGCCCATATTCCACTGCTGCTGCCAGTCAACGCTCGGCTGGTGGCCGCTGACGTCGAGTCCCTGGACACCAAACGTTGGCATCCAAGTGCCCTCGGTGCTGACAGACTCCGTCTGCAATTTCTGTATTGAGGCTGACGGCGACGAGGCGGTCACTCGTTTCGACCGCTGGCCCATCTCTGCTCCGGCGGCGCCGATGACTTGCGCCATGGATTCATCCGTGACGGAAGGTATCGGCGCACGCGGGGGCGCCGCCGATGGAGGTGGGGCAGAGGCTACAGGAGCAGCTGCAGGAGGGGGCGCTCCGGCGGCAGGTGGAGGCGAGGGGGGCGTCGTCGGCGCCGATGTTGAGGACGGCGCTGGTGTGGGACTCGTGTCAGCGGCGAACGCGGCGCTCGCCAGTCCGGGGCCACATATGAGCGCGGCAGCCACGACTGCTGACCATAAGAACTGCATGACGGGACTACGGGACTGAGACGGGTTCCGCTTCATTATTGGCTCCGGAGACAATGACACGCTCGTGAAAGCTCATCGGGGTTGCCGTACCGGCGTTTCTCCCAGGAGACGCCGGACGGGAGATTTCTGACAAATATCGCGATCACCATAGCACTGGAGAAACGGGAGTGGCTAGTGATGAGGTTGTGTGGAATGAGGCTGTTGTGACATCTGTGGTCCAAGTAGAAGCAGACAGCTAGCTAGGTCTATGCCGCGCCTTGCAGTCAGGATCGCTATCGCCACGGGTGCCCCGCGTATCGACGCAAGCTCATTTTCGTATGGGAACGCTAATGAGATAACATCTATGCGGCGCAAGCAGCGCCAAGGTCTGCAGTGAAGGCCGTTAAAACCAATCTCGACGTATGCGTCGCATCAGTGGTCAATGAGGGACGATGAAAAGCGACGGCGATTTAGCTTGGAAGAATATCGGCTGGAGAGTCCTTGTAACTCTTGGTGCGGTCCTGGCAGGAACCTTTATCGCGCTTAGCCGGCTCAGCCCTGCTGTGCGGGGGACGGTATGGGCGGAAGATGGTTCAATCTTCCTTCAGGACGCGCTGAGTCGCCGCGGATTATTGGATATATTTGCGCCCTACCAAGGTTACCTTCATGTAGTCCCAAGGGCTGCAACAAAATTTGTGGTTCGGTTTTTTTCAATCGACGATTACGCAGTGGTGATTTCGTTGGTGACGTCTCTCCTGATGTCCCTCATCGCAGTCCTGGTCTTTAATTGCTCCCGAGCACTTACCGCGAATAACCTCGTCCGTCTTGCTTGGGCGTCGATTACTATTCTTGTGGCTCCTGGGGCGCTCGAAACACAAGGCAACTTCGCCAACTTCCATTGGTATCTCTTATGGCTGGTGCCATGGCTTCTAATTAAACCTGCGCAAACGAAGGCTGAAGGTGCCCTGCTGTTTGGCGCGGCGGCACTGGCTTCCCTAACTGAGATCCTGACTCTAATGTTCGTTCCGCTTTTTCTATACCGGCTCAAGGATAAGGCATTCCTTCCAGCTCGGCTCGGGTTGCTTGCGGGCATAACGTGCCAGATCACGGCAACCCTTTCCTTCCCTCGTTCCGCGCCGTTCCAGCCTGCCGATCTCCTGTCGGTAGCTGAGGGGTGGTTCTTGAACAGCTCCTCGGCTGTTGTATTCGGTACGTCGAATCAGATCCTACTCACCATTTTGAACTTTGGAATGCTTCCCATCATTTTGGCCGCCTTACCATTCTTCCTGGTCTTTCTATACCTTCTACTAAAGGGTACAGGGCAGGTCCGTGCACTGGCAGTCTTGTTTGTGGCTGCCTCTGTCGGAGTTTGGTCGGCGGCGACTATTCTAAATTTTTCTTATCACTTCGACTACTCCACCTTTGATGCAACCGAGTGGTCGACTTTTCTCTTAGGAAGATACAGCACAGTACCGTCAATGTTTTTGATTGCTCTGCTTCCATTGTTGGCGCTCAGTCTGGAAAAAGTTTCCAAAACTGCATTCTCTAGCGTTTTGACTGTTTTCCTGGTTCTACAATGCATTTATTTCTTTCCGTCGGCGGCGTTTCGTCAGGATGGACCGGTCTGGGCAAATGGCATTGCGGCAGCTAGGGATGCCTGCGTCGCTGACCCGGCGCTGGGCGAATTGGCCGTCGGAACCGCGCCCGGGACGTGGAAGGTACAGGTCCGCTGCGACGACCTGCGACCATGAAGGTCACGTAACTAAGTATTGTCAACATCGTCCGTTCTGCCTCGAGGAGTCATTGTGCCTAAGAACATCGAACCGCTTCCTTCTTGGGGCCGTCGGCTAGCAGGCATCGAGGGTTTACGCGCAGCAGCAGCCATCTCGGTGTTGGCTTATCACGTGGGCCTTATGACATCCGACCAAGTCCACTCGGGACCCTTGGGTAAGGTCGTACTCCCACTCCTGGGCCAAGGGCTTCCGCTTTTCTTTGTGTTGTCGGGGTTTCTGTTGTTTCGGCCCTTTGCGGCGTGCATCGTGAGCCGTAAAGTTTTTCCTTCGATTCCACGATATGCGGCCAATCGGCTTCTTAGGATTTATCCCGTCTACTTGGTCATTTTCGCGGCAGCCACCTTTGTTATGGGCTCCGTATATATCAAAGGAAGCACTCATGGTTTTGGTCCCGATAACATCGGGCGCCTTACGGAGCCGATAAAGTTCCTAGCCAATGCGTTTCTTGTGCAAATGTTTATTCCACAGTTTGTTATGAGTGGACTCCCTGTGGCGTGGTCACTCACGGCCGAAATTTCGTTTTACGTAGCTGTACCTTTAATGGCGCTGCTATCGGCGTGGCTGGTGCGGCGGGGAATGAACACGGCATTGGCTCTTGCAGTGATACCGGCGGCCTTGGTGGCGGTGGGACTGGGAGTAACTACCTGGGGCAAGGCGGCATCGGATCACTTGCCGTATGCCGCTCGTGTTGATTTTTCCTTTGGTCAAACAGGTTCTGCAGTTCTGCTGAGAAGTTTCTTGGGACAGGCTGACCTTTTCGCCTACGGAATCGCGGCGGCCCTAGTAGTCGTCTTCCTGAACGAGCGCGGAGTTAAGCGCATCACGCCGTGGCCCAAGTTGGGTCTAGTAGTTCTAGCGATTGTCGCAGTTTCCGTCGGAATGGTGGGGACGATGCCTTACCTGTCACACCTGACCGGCGTAGCTTCCGCTCTCATTCTGCTCGCTGTCGTGCTTCCGTCATCACGTGATGGAGGCGCCAACAGGCTCGCTTTGGTATTGGAGTGGCATCCGATACGTTTTACGGGCACCATCAGCTACAGCATCTACCTGTGGCACCTCCCGGTGATTTTTTGGCTTATGACGCACAAACTGACCGTTGGAGATTCTGCGGTGGCGTTTCTCTTTAATATTGTTCTCGTCCTCGGAATTGTTCTGCCGCTGTCTGCCCTTACTTATTATGTGGTCGAGCGCCCGGCCATGATGAGGAAAATGTCTCCCATCCTGGTGTCCGATAGGGTGCGTCAAGAACGTCGCGTTTCGACGGTTTCCTGATTCACGACGATGCCGTGTGCGCGCCTTTGCAAGGGCAGCGATAGCGAAAATACCCGCTCGTAGGGGAGCCGTCACTCTTGTCATCATGTCTGCCATCCATATGTTTGCCCCCTTGTTATCCACAACGCTCCACATTTGACTTGGCGGCATGCCCTAAGCTCCCTAGGCTGTACCCAGTTGAACTGCCTCCACCGGGGGCGGCAGTTGTATTGGGGAACTTATGGATGCCGTGCGCATCGTGGAAGACGAAGTCCGCGAGCTGATCCGCCGTCGGGGCCTGGATCCGCTGCGTCAGGCCGGCGAGGTCCGCCGCCTGGTGGAGGCGGCCGTCAGCGACTATGACGAGCGGGCCCTCATGGGACCGCTGCCGCCGATTGGGCCGCTTGAGACCGCACGCAGGTTTGTTTTCGACGCCGTAGCCGGCTTTGGCGTACTCCAGCCGCTGCTGGACGACCCCTCGATCGAGGAGGTCTGGATCAATGCGCCCAACGAAATCTATGTGGCGCGGAACGGCGAGTCAGAGCTGACGTCGCTGAGCCTCACGGACCAGCAGGTGCGCGACCTTGTGGAGCGCATGCTGAAGAGTTCTGGCCGGCGCCTCGATATGTCGTCACCGTTCGTGGATGCCGCCCTCCCCGATGGCTCCAGACTCCACGTGGTCATCCCGGACGTCACCCGACGCCACTGGGCAGTGAACATCCGCAAGTTTGTGGTGAAGGCCAGCAGGCTGGAACACCTGGTCGAGTTGGGCACTTTGACGCCGCAGTCCGCCCGATTCCTCGGTGCCGCTGTATCCAGTGGACTGAACATCCTCGTCTCGGGTGCCACGCAGGCCGGTAAGACCACCATGCTCAACTGCCTGGCCGCAAGCATCGGCAGCCGCGAGCGCGTTATTACTGTTGAGGAGATCTTCGAACTACAGTTTCCGCTCCGGGACGTGGTGGGACTGCAATGCCGGCAGCCCAACCTTGAGGGCGAGGGCGAGATTCCGCTGCGCAGGCTCGTTAAGGAAGCGCTACGGATGCGTCCGGACCGCCTGGTGGTCGGTGAGGTCCGTGAAGCCGAAAGCCTTGACATGCTTATTGCTTTAAATAGCGGCTTGCCAGGAATGTGCACCGTCCACGCAAATTCGGCTCACGACGCAGTGACCAAGATCTGCACTCTGCCTTTGCTGGCAGGCGAAAACATCTCTTCAGCGTTCGTTGTCCCTACGGTGGCGTCCTGCATCGACTTGGTGGTCCACTGCAGCCGGCACGCCAATGGACGCCGGCAAGTCACCGAGATCCTTTCCTTGGGCCGGCGGGTGGAGAACGGCATCATCGAATCGTCAATGGTTTTCGCGATGGCGGACGGTCAACTGCAGCCCCGGGCAAACTCCATGCCGGCGGCTGAGAAGTTTGCCCGAGCAGGGTACGACGTCGCGGCGTTGCTGGAGCCGCGCTGATGGCGCCGCTGTTCGGGGTACTTGCCGGAATTGGTTTGTTCCTTATCTGGTGGTCGTTCTGGGAGAAGCCGGCGGCGGTGAAGCGTCGCCCCAGGGTCAGTCGCATCGAGGACGTCCTGGCCGCCGCCGGCATCGAGAAAGTCACGGCCGCCGGCCTCGTCGCCTCCTGCCTGGGTCTGGGCGTATTTGTTGCATTGGTCTTCTTTGTCATCTCCGGGTCTTGGCCCATGTCCGTCTGCTTCGGGCTGTTCGGCGGCTGGCTTCCCGTCAGCATTGTTCGCTGGCGGGCCACTAAAAGGAGTGCTGTGTTGCGCCAGCTCTGGCCGGACGTCGTCGACCATTTACGGTCCGCCATCCGCGCCGGACTTTCCCTGCCGGAGGCTCTCATCCAGCTGGGGCAAAAGGGGCCCGAGGAACTCCGGCACGTATTCCGCGACTTCGGCGCCGATTACCGCGCCGGTGGACAGTTCGATCCGTCGCTTAACAAGCTCAAAGATCGTCTTGCCGATCCCGTGGCGGACCGAATCATCGAAGCACTCAGGCTGACCCGCGAGGTGGGCGGTTCAGACCTAGGCAAGCTCCTAGGCACTTTGGCCGAATTCCTGCGCGAGAACGCCCGCACGCGCAGCGAACTGGAAGCCCGGCAGTCCTGGACCGTCAACGCCGCCCGGCTGGCAGTTGCTGCGCCCTGGATTGTGATGCTCCTGCTGGCCACCCGCCCCGAGGCTGTGAACGCTTACAACACGCCGATGGGCGCAGGGGTCCTCCTGGGCGGTCTGGTGGTCTCTCTCATCTGCTACTCAATCATGCTGCGGATCGGCGCTCTGCCCCAAGATCAACGGGTGCTGCGATGAGTGGCATCTCGGCAGCCGCTATTGTTTGCGGCATCGTCCTCGGCGTCGGTCTGTGGATCTTGTTCGTCAGGTTGCCCTTCATGCGCCCACTCACCTTCGTCGAACGCATTGAGCCGCAGCTGAAGTCGCAGAACCTGGAATCCCGGCTGCTGCGCGCCAGCGGACATAACGCCACGCCCTTCGGTCCGTTGGAACGGATAATGCGGCCCCTTCTTCACGACGGACTCGCAGCCCTCGGCCGGCTGAATCTTGGTTCGAAGGCGCCGACCCGCCGGCTGGCGCAGGCGGGCATCAACAAATCACCCGTGGATTTCCGGGCTGAGCAGTTGCTCTGGGCAGCCGCCGGATTTGTTACTGCGCTGGCACTGGTGGTTCTGTACGCCGTGGCCGGCCGCTTCACTCCGTTCCTCGCGGTGGTTGCCGTGCTGGGAAGCGCACTCGGCGGATTCCTCTTCCGTGACTTCTGGCTGGGCGTCCAGATCAGCAAGCGTGAGACCAGGATGATGGCTGAGTTTCCCAGCCTGGCGGAACTGATGGCGTTGGCCGTCGGCGCCGGCGAGAGCGCTACCGGAGCACTGGACCGGGTGTGCCGCAGTGCGCATGGGGAACTGGCCAAGGAATTTTCCAAAATCCTCGCTGAAACCAGGGCAGGGAAACCCTTGGTGGAAGCGCTGCAGGAGTTTTCCGCCCGAACAGACCTTGGCCCGCTGGTCCGATTTGTGGACGGCATCATCGTCGCAGTCGAGCGCGGAACACCCCTTGCCGACGTCCTGAGGGCACAGGCGCAGGATGTCCGCGACACGGCAAAACGGGACCTGATGGAGTCGGCGGGCAAGAAAGAAATCGCCATGATGGTGCCCCTCGTCTTCGGTGTCCTTCCGTTAACGGTTGTGTTCGCCGTGTTCCCCGGCATTGCTGCCATCAGCCTTGGACTGTAGTCATGACCGTCACTCAACCGTCAGATACCCAACGACGTCTACCCTCTCGACAGCCGTACCACTTACTGAATGGAATGGAATGGAAATGAAAAAACTGGGAATCTCAAGCAGCGTGCTGTTCCTTACCTTGCTGGCCGGCTTCTGGGCATGGTCCGGCTCTTCCGTGTCAGGGAGAGGCCGTCGTCAGGCAAAGGCTGGCGTCGCGGCCTCCGATGGCCGGGAGGTGACAAACCACCACCACGTCCCGGACCGCGCAGACCTTCCTGACCACCCGGACCGTGGCGACGTGCCCGGCTGGGTCATGATCACCTTGATGTCAGCCGTCCTCGTGGCCGCATTGCTCGCCCTGGCCGGCCCGGCTCTGGAAGCTATGTTTAACCAGGCTATGGAAAAGGTCGGAAGCTAGGGCATGCCTGACGCTGGCCAGCGCAGTTCCAGTCGACGCCCTTACGGCGCAGGTGAAGACTGTCGCAGGGAGGAACGAGGGTCCGCGGTGGTGGACTTTGTACTGGTGGGCGGGCTGCTCACCATGTTCTTCCTGGCCATCATCCAGCTCACCCTGGTCCTGCACGTCCGCAATACGCTCATTGATGCGGCCGCCTCGGGCGCACGCTACGGAACGCTCGCGGACCGTGGCGCCTCAGATGCGGAAGAGCGGGCGGCAACACTGATAGGAACTGCGCTGAACGACGAGTTCGCGCAAGACATCACCACCGCCGAAGTGACGTTCCAGGGCCTGCGCACGCTCGAAGTGACCATCAGGGCTCCCATGCCCGTCATCGGGCTCATCGGACCACGAGACGTCTTGGAGGTGAAGGGCCATGCGGCCATCCAGCCTTAGCAATTTTTGCGCCTGCCCAAAGATTCGGGCCCGTCTACGCCACAGGTTCCGGGTGGCACTCTCCACGGAACACGGCGACCGGGGAAGTGCCGTCGTCGAATTCACGTTCCTGGCGCTGCTCCTGATGGTTCCCCTCGTCTACTTCATCATCACCGTCGGCCAAATCCAGGGTGGGTCCTTTGCCGTCGTTGGCGCCGCAGATCAGGCGGCGAAGGTATTCGTTGCCCAGCCCGATGCAGAATCGGGCCGCGCCGCCGCCGAGCAGGCTGCCCTCATCGCCCTCGCGGATTTCGGCCATGACGCCGGCACCGCCCGGGTCTCCACACGCTGCGATCCCACCGACTGCCATGCTGCCGGAACAGCCGTCACTGTCACCGTGAACCTCAACGTGCCGTTGCCCTTCGTTCCCTTCAATGACGACTTCAGGCTGCAGGCAAGCGAGGTTGAGGCGTCCTCCACCCAACTGGTCGGCAGGTTCAGGTGACCCCAGGATGAACCGTCACTCCGCCGTCGCAACCGCCCCCACAAGTGCCTCCACGAAGAGCCCGGACCAGCAGACAGAAGACGGGCAGATGATCGTCATGATCGTCGGCTACGTCCTACTCGCCCTGCTGGTGGTCACTGTGGTCATCGGCATCTCCAGTGTCTACCTCGAACACAAGCGGTTGCTTTCCCTGGCCGACGGCGCCTCGCTCGCGGCCGCTGACAGCTACACCCTCGGGGAGGTCGCGGGAGCGACAGGAAGCCCCTCGGCCGTCCTCGGTTCCGGGCGTGTCCGAAATGTGGCGTCGGACTTCGTGGCCAGGAGCCCGGCGTCGGCCCGCTTCGACGGTCTGGCCGTGACGCAGGGAACCGGCAGCCCCGACGGTTCCACGGCCGTCGTGGTTCTCAGCTCGTTGGTCCACCCGCCCGTGGTGAACTTCCTGGTGCCGGACGGGATCCGGATCGAAGCAGCGTCCACGGCCCGTTCCCGGCTCACCCGCTGACCGGAGGCCTCCGGCCGCACCGGGAACCCGACCCGTAACCGCCGCCCACGCCGGGAGCCCGGGCCCCGGCCCCATAGCGTAGGCTTAAACAACCATGGCCAATATTGATTTTTCCGCAGAAATCCGCGCCCTCCGCGCCACGTACAACTCCATCGAGCGCGTCAGCGATGTCGAGGCCCTGAAGGAAGACATCGCCGAACTGAGCGAGCGCGCGGGCGAACCGGACCTGTGGGACGACCCCGCTGCGGCCCAGAAGATCACCTCCCGGCTTTCGCACAGGCAGTCCGAGCTGGAGCGGCTGAACAAGTTGGTCTCACGGATCGACGACCTCGAAGTTCTGGTGGAACTGGGCCAGGACGAGGACGACGCCGACTCCATGGGCGAAGCGGCCACCGAACTTGAGTCAATCCGGAAGTCCCTGAAGGACCTGGAAGTGGTCACGCTGCTTTCCGGCGAGTACGACGAACGCGAAGCCGTGGTGTCCATCCGGGCCGGAGCAGGCGGCGTGGATGCCGCAGACTTCGCCGAAATGCTGATGCGGATGTACCTCCGGTGGGCGGAGCGCCACGGGTACCCCACCACGGTGATGGACACGTCCTACGCCGAAGAGGCGGGCCTCAAGTCCGCAACGTTCGAGGTCAAGGCCCCGTATGCCTTCGGTACGCTGAGCGTCGAGGCCGGAACCCACCGGCTGGTGCGGATCAGCCCCTTTGACAACCAGGGCCGACGCCAGACGTCGTTCGCCGCCGTCGAGGTTATCCCGCTGATTGAGTCCACGGACTCCATAGACATTCCTGACAACGAGATCCGCGTGGACGTGTTCCGCTCCTCAGGCCCCGGCGGTCAGTCCGTTAACACCACGGACTCCGCGGTGCGTCTCACGCACATCCCCACCGGCACGGTGGTGTCCATGCAGAACGAAAAATCGCAGCTCCAGAACCGGGCCGCCGCCATGCGCGTGCTGCAGTCCCGCCTCCTCCTGCTGAAGAAGGAGCAGGAGGACGCCGAGAAGAAGGCCTTCGCCGGCGACGTGAAGGCTTCCTGGGGCGACCAAATGCGCTCCTATGTCCTGAACCCGTACCAAATGGTCAAGGACCTCCGCACAGAACACGAAGTCGGCAACACGTCCGCAGTCTTCGACGGCGAGATTGACGACTTCATCGACGCCGGGATCCGCTGGCGGACCGACAACCGCAACGCAGCGAAGTAGCTCCCTCCCGGCGATCACCGCCGGCAGGTCACCACCGCCAACCCGCGACACACCCCTGAAAGCCCCGAAATACGGCAAAAAGACTGCGTATAGTCAAGGGGCCGGGGCCTCTAATTCCCCAAACGAATGCCCGCGCGCCGGCTGCAGATCTGGGCTGCATCAGCGGTGCCCTGCAGGGTAATTAGGGCCATGATCCGATTCGATAATGTCACCAAGGTCTACGACCAGACGGCCCGGCCTGCGCTGGACGATGTCAGCCTTGAGATAGACCGTGGTGAATTCGCGTTCCTCGTGGGCGCTTCCGGATCCGGAAAGTCCACTTTCCTCCGCCTGGTCCTCAAGGAGGACCGGGCCTCTTCGGGCGCCGTTTACGTGGCCGGCCAGAATGTCGCCAAGATTTCGAGCTGGCGCGTGCCCAGGCTCCGCCGCGGAATCGGCGTGGTCTTCCAGGACTTCCGTCTCCTCCCGCAGAAGAACGTGTTCGCCAACGTTGCCTTCGCCATGCAGGTCATCGGCAAGAGCCGCAGCGTTATTCGTGACACTGTGCCCGAAGTCCTGAAGACCGTGGGCCTCGAAGGTAAAGAGAACCGCCTTCCGCACGAACTTTCCGGCGGTGAGCAGCAGCGTGTGGCCATTGCCCGCGCCGTAGTCAACCGCCCCGGCATCCTCCTTGCCGACGAACCCACCGGCAACCTCGACCCCACCACCTCGATGGGCATCATGGGCGTCCTGGACAAGATCAACCAGAACGGCACCACGGTGGTCATGGCCACCCACGACGACGACATCGTCAACGAGATGCGCAAACGCGTGGTTGAGCTCAAAAACGGCATCGTCATCCGTGACGAAGCCAAGGCGCTCTACACCTCCATGATTCCGGTAGTGGGCCAGTCGCGCCGACTGCGGGACGCCAGCGGCCGGGACGAGGAACCGCCCACTCCGGGGGACCGCCAGCCCGGCGCAGGGGAGGGGCCGCGATGAGACTCGCCTTTATCCTTGGTGAGATCGGCAGCGGCCTGCGCCGCAACGTCTCCATGGTGGTCTCAGTCATCCTGGTCACCTTTGTCTCCCTGACATTCGTGGGTGCCGCCGGCATGCTGCAGCTTCAGATCAACCAGATGAAGGGCTACTGGTACGACAAAGTCCAGGTGGCCATCTTCCTCTGCAGTGACGGTTCGACGGCGGCCGGCTGCGCCACAGGTCCGATCACCCCGGAGCAGCAGGACAACCTACAGACACTGCTGGAATCGCCCGCCGTGGCCCAGTACGTCAACGACTTCCACTTTGAGTCCAAAGAAGAGGCGTACAAGCACTTCAAGGATCAGTTCTCAAACTCACCGATCGTCGATTCAGTGACGCCGGACCAGCTTCCCGCTTCCTTCCGGATCAACATGAAGGATCCGGAGAAGTACCAGATCATCAGCGAGACGTTCTCCTCGCAGCCGGGCGTCGAAACGGTCATCGACCAGCGCCAACTGCTGGAGCGCCTGTTCTCCGCCATGAACGCAGCATCGCTCGTTGCTGTCAGTATTGCCGGCGTCATGATTGTCTGCGCCATCCTCCTGATCGCCACCACCATCCGGCTCTCGGCCTTCAGCCGGCGCCGCGAAACTGGAATCATGCGCCTGGTGGGCGCATCCAAGATGGTCATTCAACTGCCGTTCATCCTTGAGGGCGTGATTGCTGCCGTCATTGGCGCCGCGCTCGCCTCGGGGACGCTGTGGGCCGTAGCGCACTTCTTCCTCGGCGAGTACCTCTCGAAGCAGTATCCGGACACGGCGTTTATCTCGCCCGGCCAGACCCTCATTCTTGCGCCAGCCTTGCTGATCCTTGGCGGATCTTTGGCAGGAATTTCGTCTCTCTTGACCTTGCGCAGATACTTGAAGGTTTAGGCTGTGGAGACCAACCAAGGAATCCTGATGAACGTATTGCACCGAACTGCGCCCCGCCACCGGGCTGAACGCCCGGCAAGCTCACGCCTGGCACCGGCACGCCGTCGCACCGGCCTCATCAGCGGCGTCATGGTCTTTCTCCTTGCTGCGAGCCTGGGCGCCTCGGCCCCGACTGCGTACGCCGATGAGCTCGATGACAAGCGCGCCGCCCTTGAAGCCGAGGCGGCCCGAGTGCAGCAGTCGCTGGAATTCGTGGACTCCCGCATCGCGAAGGCGGCCGGTGACCTGGTGATCTACCAGGGGCAGCTCCCCGGAGCCCAGCAGGCCCTCCTGGAAGCCCAGGGGCGCGTGGCCAGCGCAGTCAAGGAAGTCGAGGCCCTGACCGCAAGGGTTGACCTTGCGCAGCAAAACAAAGCCAAAATTACCCAGCAGCTGGATGCCGATAAGCAGAAGATCGCCGACACCAAAAAGCTCATTGGCCAGATCGCCACCCAGGCCTACAAGTCCGGCGGTGTGCCCTCCAACCTGACCCTGTTGTTCGGTGCCAACAGCGGCGGCAGCCTCACTGAAACCATGGACCTCGCGGACCAGGCCATGCGCAGCCAGAACGCCGCCATGGACAAGCTGTCCCAGCAGAGCGCCACCAACGTGAACTCCCAGGCCAGGCTGGAAGCGGTGGAAGCGGAGATCAAGGACCTCAAGGCCAAGGCGGACGCCGCACTGGAACGGGAAAAGGCTGCCCGCGACGAGGCCGAGGCGAAGAAAACACAGGTCGACCAGCTGATCGCCGACACGACGCGCCTCGACGCCGAGCTGCAGGCAGCCAAGCCAGGCATCCAAAGCCAAATAGCGGCAGTGGAGGCCAGCCAGAATGCCGTGGCCAACGAGATCGCTGAACGCGACCGCAGGCTCCGTGAGGCGTGGGAAGCAGAGCAGCGCCGGGCCGCCGAGGCTGCTGCTGCGGCCGCCGCAGCCAGGGCTGCCGCGCAGGGACAGGCCCCGCCGCCGCAGGTGCCGTACGCTCCGGTGACCGGTTCGCCGTCGGCCTTTGGCTTGCAGCACCCCTTCGCAGGCGGGGTGCCCATCACCTCCGGCTTCGGCTGGCGCTCAACTCCGCCCGGCACCATCGACTTCTATGGCCAGGGCGGCTACGTCCACACCGGCATCGACTTCGGCGCGGCGTGCGGAACCCCTGTCTACGCTGCGGCGGCCGGTGAGGTCTTCTCCTCAGGCTGGAACTCCGCGGACGGCGGCGGCTGGCGGGTGAAGATCTCCCACGGCGTAGTTCAGGGCAATTCCCTGACCACGATCTACTACCACAACAGCAGCATCGTCGTCTCAAACGGCCAGCAGGTATCGCAGGGCCAGCTCATCGCCTACTCAGGCAACACCGGCAACTCCACGGGCTGCCACGCCCACTTTGAAACCTGGCTCAACGGTGCTGCCGTCGACCCGATGCGGCTGCTGTAACGCGCGTCCGCCCCTGCCGTAGACTGGTATGACTCCGCGCCGGACCGGCCGGAGCCAACCAGGATCCAAGAACTGAGGAGTTCCACCGTGCCCAAAGAAAGTGGCCGTAAAGTGGTGGCCACCAACCGCAAGGCCCGGCATGACTACCTCGTGCTGGACACCTACGAGGCCGGCATTGCCCTGATGGGCACCGAGGTGAAATCCCTGCGCGAGGGGCACGCGTCCATGGTGGACGGGTTCTGCACCTTCTACAACGACGAGTTGTGGATGGAGGGTATCCACATCCCCGAGTACAACCAGGGCAGCTGGACCAACCACGCCGCGCGCCGCCGTCGCAAGCTGCTTTTGCACCGCGAGGAGCTCACGAAAATCTCCCACAAGATCAGGGAATCCGGTTTCACCATCGTGCCATTGCAGCTGTACTTTGTAGACGGCCGCGCCAAGGTGGAGATCGGCGTGGCTCGCGGTAAACGCGAATACGATAAGCGCCAGACCTTGCGTGAGCAGCAGGATACGCGCGAAGCGCAGCGCGTGATGCGGGAACGCAACCGCCGGTAAGCAGGACGGATGGAATGATTTCCGGCGCGTGTGCGTTATGATTAAGAGTCCGGCAGGGATGGTGCTCGCACCGCTCGGCCGGTTTGATAACAAAATACGGGGATGATCGGTTTCGACGATGTTAGTCGCGACAGGTGAAGCGGGCCGAGGATGCAGAATTATCTCGTAAACGCTGTCTGCAAAAAAATAATCGCCAATTCAAAACGCGATGACTTTGCTCTTGCTGCCTAAGCAGTAAGACAGTCCGTCAGCCCGAGGTTGCTATTGCCCCGGAACCTGGCGTCATTTAGATAGCCACTGCTGCTTACCCCCGTCATCGGGGTGAGCGGGACTCTTAGATGACTGGGCCCGGATCGGTCAGCTGTTTGCAGCATGACCGGGGCCGAGAAAATCCGACGCAAACTGCGCCCGGAGAAGCCCTGACAACACGACATCGGACGGGGGTTCAATTCCCCCCATCTCCACATTTTGAATGTCGCAAGACATTGCCAAAAGACCCGGACCTTGTGTCCGGGTCTTTTGGCGTTAAGCCTGTCGCCGCGGCCCCTGATTACGTCATGAGCGTCCGACCCAACCTATGCGGTGCCAGAGGTGTTCATCTGCGCGAGTCCGGTGCTGTCGACTTGGTGCATGGGGCCGCGTTAGATCAACGTAGTCGCACAACGTGCCCCGACAAGGAACCCGGAACTCTTCCCCGTCGCATCAAGAGCCTGCCCTCCTCTGAATCTGAGAAGCGAATAGGGTTGCCACGTAAGGCGGCCGACTAGGCCTGGAACCCAGGCCTCAACCGCCTTGTCCTTTGTGTTTTGCACACTACCCGCCCGTCAATAACTCCAGTCACTTTTACTACTTGGTTCCCTCTGGGGGTACTCAGGCTCAGGTTTATCTCCTACGCGCCTCCGCAGTCCCGTTACCTGTCTTTCGATCCATGCAACGTTTTGCGTATCCATTCGGCTTGTTGGGCGATTTTCGCCGTGTCACTCTGATACCAAAGCCGGATCATCCCGCATGGCACCGCAGCCTGGTCCCGCCGCGAAAGCACCAACGCAGCTGATGGGGAATGGAGAGCATCGTGGGGACAACTCCTGATTTGTCAGAGCCAATGTCTGGTTGTCTTAGCGGACTATTCGGGGTGGGGCGCAACAGCGTGCGGCTCGCTGCCGTCGATTTAGACGACTGCAGGATGCGGCGCACTTCGGAAATCCCGCTACGGGATCTCGGAAGCCCCGCCTCCAAACGCCGAATCGTAGAAATCCTTTGGGGCGACCTTGGAGTTGACCGGGACTCAGGAGAATACCGCACCTGCGGAACGGAGCGTTACCACCTGCGGCGTCCTTGCCGCCCAAGGGCAAATCATCGACGAAATCGGTATCGAGGTCCGCCTGGTGTCGCAGGCGTTCGAGCTTATACAGAGTCTGCGATCACTACACGGCGGCGCAACCCGGCGCTGTCACCCATCCGAACAGAACGGAAGTACTCATGACCAGAACCAGATTCGGCTTGCCGCGGGGGCGCGCCAAGCTCGTGCCCGTCGGGTTGGCCGTGGCGGCACTGTCCGCCGCCCTGCTGACGCCAGGAGTGGCGAACGCCGCGGTGGACAACCCTGCGCCCCAGCCGCTCGTGTCCTTCACGTTCGACGACGCACAAGCGAGCGCGATCACGCAGGCGGCGCCCGTACTTCAGAAGTACGGGCTGACCGGCACCAGCTACGTCCCCACCGGCTGCGTCGGCATGACAACCGTGCCGAACACGTGCCGAGCCAACCCTGATGTGCCTTACATGACGTGGGCCCAGATTACGCAGCTGCAGAACACCTACGGCTGGGAGATCGGGTCGCATACGGTCGACCATCAGTGCCTCGTAAGCGTCGGAGGCGACTGCCAGGCAACCAAACTGACGGCGGCCCAGGTTGACGCCGAGCTGGCCAACAGCAAGGCGACGCTGGCTACCAACGGCTTCAATGCGACCGCCTTCGCTGCGCCATACGGCGACTACGACATGTCGACAGTGGCCCAGGTAGCCAAATACTACACTTCGATGCGCGGGTTCGCCGACGTTGGCAACAACATCTGGCCGCTCGGCGATCTCCTGCTGCACAACACTCCAGCCCAAGAGGTGACCACCCCGGTCGCCGCCCTGAAGTTGAAGGTCGACGAGGCGATCACGAACAAGACCTGGGCAGTTTTCACCTTCCACGACATCCGGCCGACGCCAAGCCAGGTCCCGGACGACTACGAGTACGGCACAGCGGAGCTCGACCAGCTGGCCGCGTATGTTAAGACCAAGGTGGATGCCGGCCTCATCAAAAACGTCAACGTCAGCAAAGGCCTCGTGACTGGGACGCCGAACCTGATGCCGAATCCGACGTTCAACAATGGCCTCGGGGACGGTTGGACAACTGATGCTGCGGCGAACATCACGGCCGATGCGGGCAACAACGGCAGCTTCCCGGACTCCACTCGGTCCGTCAAGCTTGTTTCAAATGACGCCGCGCCTACCACCGCGTCGCACCTGTTCTCACCGAAGGTTGCCGTGAAGCCGGCAACAAACTACTTGTTCAAGTCCTTCCTTAACGTGGCGGCGCTCACCACGGGGACGGTCGGGTTCTACGTCGACGAGTACAACTCCGCCGGAACATGGGTCGGCGGAAAGAACTATAAGACGGAGAACTCGAGGTGGGTGGAAGCGATGAACTTCAACTACACACCGAGCTCCACCAATGTGGCCTCGGCGAGCCTGCAGGTTTCGGTGGCCGGAACCGGCGTCACCGCCTATGTCGACAACGTGCAGATGCTTGAGGTCACTGCGGGCACCACCACGCCGCCTACAACTCCGCCAGCTGACGCCACGAGCGCCATCAGTGCGGTGGCGGCAGCCAACCCCGGACTGGGAGCGCCATCGGGCGATATAGTCTGCGGTCTAATCAACGGCGGCTGCTACCGGAACTATGCGGCCGGTGCCGTCATTTGGTCCCCTGCTACCGGGGCACACTACTCCGTTGGTGCCATCCGCCAGGTGTGGGCGGCCACGGGTTTTGAGAGCGGAGGCCTCGGATACCCGACTTCGGATGAAGTTGGTGGACTGGTTAACGGCGGCGTGTACCAGAACTACCAGGGGGGAGCCATTATTTGGTCCCCAGCGACCGGCGCACGATACACCGTTGGTGCCATCCGCCAGGTGTGGGCGGCCACGGGCTTTGAAAGGGGAGGCCTCGGTTACCCGACCACGAACGAAGTTGGTGGGCTCATAAGGGGTGGCGTTTACCAGAATTATCAGGGAGGTGCCATTATTTGGTCACCTGCTACGGGCGCTCACTACACTGTTGGTGCCATCCGCCAGGTGTGGGCGGCCACGGGCTTTGAAAGGGGCGGCCTCGGCTACCCGACCACGAACGAAGTCGGCGGGCTGGTCAACGGCGGCGTCTACCAGAATTATGAGGGAGGTGCCATCATTTGGTCCCCCGCGACCGGTGCACGCTACACTGTCGGGGCCATCCGCCAGGCGTGGGCAGCAACCGGTTTCGAGAGGGGTCGCCTTGGGTACCCGGTCAGCAATGAGTATGTCTCGGGCAGCGGAGTAGCCCAGGACTACCAAGGGGGCCGCATCAACTGGAGCCCTGCCGGTGGCGCAGTTGTCACCTACAAGTAACGCTGAGCGACTAGGCAACCCCGCGGTCAATTAGCAACGGTTGTCACAAGGCACTAATGAACGGCTCCCGGCTTTAGCCCGGGGGCCGTTCATTGCTGTTCACCGACGGCGTAGCCCCCGCGGGACTACCCGCCGCCCCCGCATAGTTGTCGCCAATAGAACCCGGCAGCACCAAAATCCGTTGGCCGGAGTCGACAAAGGCAGCCAGGAGGTGCGCCATGGAACCGGCCCGTGAACCGCATGCAGAAGAGTACGACGACGATGCGCTGGATTCCTATTCGGCCACAGTGATGCGCGTGGCCGAGACAGTCACTCCGCACGTTGCGGCCATCGAGATGACCAGTAACCGAAAGAACGGCCGGTTCCGTGTGGGCGCCGGCTCGGCGGTGCTGTTCACCGAAGACGGTTACCTCCTGACGAATTCGCACGTGGTGGCCGGCACGAACCAGGGCCATGCAGCCTTTGCCGACGGCAGCCGGACCGATCTCGAACTGGTGGGCGTGGACCCATTGTCCGACCTCGCGGTGGTCCGCGGACGGGCCCAGAAAGTCGCCCCTGCACAGTTCGGCGATGCAGAGACGCTGCGGGTGGGCCAGCTGGTCATCGCCGTCGGGAACCCCTTGGGACTTGCAGGCTCAGTTACCGCGGGCGTGGTTAGCGGCCTCGGCCGGGCCATTCCCGTGTGGCAGGGGGGAAACAGGAGAGTCATCGAGGACGTCATCCAGACTGACGCGGCCCTCAACCCAGGAAGCTCCGGCGGGGCGTTGGCCGACTCGCACGGCCGGATCGTGGGCATCAACACCGCAGTGGCCGGCGCCGGGCTGGGCCTGGCCGTACCCATCAACGCCACCACACGGCGGATCATCTCGGCGCTGCTGAAGGACGGCCGCGTCAGGCGGGCCTACCTCGGCGTTGTCAGCACGCCCAGCAGGCTCAGCGCCAGCGCGGTGATCAGGACCGGACAGCGCGACGGACTCCGGATTATGGAAGTGCTGCCCGGATCGCCCGCGGAACGGGCCGGACTGCGGGCTGGTGATTTCATCCTGACAGCCGGAAGCCGCCCCGTCAGCAACGCTGAAAGCCTGCAGAAACTGCTGTTCGCTGACGCAATCGGCGAACCGCTGCCCGTCAGGGTGCTGAGGGACGGCAAAGAACTGGACCTTGTGGCCGTACCGGAAGAGATGGCAGCAAACGGGTAGTTGCTACCGGCGCTTCTTCAGGTGCGCCACGGGATCCTGTGCGCCCTCGAGAGGGCTCTTGGCCTTCTTGTCGGCGCGTTTTTCCTTGATGGTTTTGACCGGCTTCTTGTGCAGCTGCTGGTGAGGTGTTTTGTCCGGCATGGCGTGCTCCTTACGACACGGGACGGGGGCGTCCCACTTCGTAAACTACGCCTGATCGGCGCGGAATGTAATGCCCTGAATCAGGCCGGAGCGGGAACGTCCGCAATGCCCACAAAGCGGGTCCCGACGCCGTCGAATTCGCCCCGGATGAAGCCCTCTTGAAGCCTGGGCACTTCGTTCGGGGCATGGTGCTCGCACACAACATACGTGAATTCCGGCCACCACTTCTTGGGCCTGGCCGCTTCCTCGTAGCCGCAGACGGCGCATTCCAAATGGACCCACACGGGGCGCTTGCCGGTGCGGTTGGCCCGCGACTGGACCAGCCACGCCGGCGGGTTGTCCAGGATTTCGCCCAGCTCCGCCTCGGAGAGGCGTTTGGGAATGCCGTGGCGCTGGGCCATTTCCATCGGTACATCAAGGGCAATTGCCGCGTCGCGTCTGCTAATCATCAGAGTCAACGATACGGGACAGTACCAAACCCGACCCGTTGGCTGAGGAGAGGTGGCGGCGCGCTTACGAGGCGATGGCTATGCCGATTGCCGCCGCAGCAAAGCCTGCGGCCAGGTTGGCGCCCACGTTGAGGGCCGCGGCCCCGAACCGGGACTCACTCAGGAGCCGCACCGTAGCCGTCGTCCACGAACTGAAGGTGGTCAGCCCGCCGGCAAGACCCGTGGCGACGGCGGTCTGCCACTCGGGTGCCAGACCGAGCCTTCCGGTGATACCGATGGAAAGCCCAATGATGAGGCATCCGGTGGCATTGACAACCAGGGTGGCCCACGGCCAGTGCCGCGGCGTGCCGGCGGAACTTTCCGTGCGGTGGCCGGCGCTGCTGCCGCCATGCCGCTGGGTGCGGTGGGCGAACCAACTGTCGACGGCGAAACGCAGCAGGGCGCCCGCCACACCGAATACTCCCACCAGGGCAGCGCCCATCACCGGACTGCCTCCGTCCGGTCCACCAGGAGCCGGCCCGTCCGCCAGCCAGCGGCTGCGGCGCCCACGCCGAGCAGCAGCGACAGTCCCAAATAGATGAGCCACACCGGATGTTCCCCGGCCCGCGCCAGCTGGTCAATCGAGAAGACCACTGCCGAGAAGGTGGTGAAGGATCCAAGCAGCCCAGGGCCCAGGCCGGCGCGGAGCCAGAATGCCGTGTGCGGCCGGGCGATCCACAGCGTGGTGAGGGCAGCCAGGACGAAGCTCCCGGCAACGTTGATGCCCAGCGTGGTCCACGGTACTGCTCCGGCGGCGTCCGGAAATACGAGCCCCAGGCCGTACCGGAGCTCCGTCCCGGCGAGCGCTCCCGCGGCGACGGCCAGCCAGGCACGCCAGTCAGGCATCCCGGCGTGTTTCATTCAGCGGCCGCCGAGGGTGCAGCCTACGTGCGGCTGGTTGGTGTGCACCCAGAGCGCGGCCGTGATTTCGTCGGCGAGATCGTAGTCCCGCGTCCTGCCGGCGTTATGGATCCGCACCACCAGGGCCCCACCGAACGGCTTCCGGCCCATGACCTCCACGTCGGCGTCGAGGTCAATATTCTCTGCCGCAAGATAGCGGAGCAGGTCCGGGTTCTCATCGCTGATTCGGGTGATCCGGCCGGTGTGCCCGGGATCGAGTTCGCCGAGCAGGTGGGCATCGGGCATCAGGACCGCACCGTCCGCCGTCGGGATCGGATCGCCGTGCGGGTCGCGTTGGGGGTCGCCCAATTTGGCTGCCATGCGCTCAATAAAGGTGTCCGACACTGCGTGCTCAAGCAGTTCGGCTTCGTCGTGGACTTCGTCCCAGCTGTAGCCGAGTTCCTGCACAAGGTAGGTCTCAATGAGGCGGTGACGGCGGACCATGGACAGCGCCAGCCGGATGCCGGCGGGCGTCAGGGTGATGGCGCTGTATGGCTTGTGGTCCACCAGGCCCTGGTCTTTAAGCTTGCGGACCATCTCTGAGACCGAGGAGTTGGCCACGCCCAGGCGCTGCGCCAGCTGCGAAGACGTGATGGGCTTGTCCTGCCACTCCGTGAAGCCGTAGATGACCTTGACGTAGTCCTCGATCGAGGAAGAGGGGGCGCTGGTCTTCACGACTTCAAGCCTACCCGGTGGTCCGCGGCCCTCACGCCTTGACGGCCCGCCAGGTGAGGGTCAGATACGGCAGGTTGATGTCCTCGTCGGTGGCGTGTCCAAGGTGCTCGTGGAGGTACCAGTCGAGGTTGGCCAGGACTTTGTTTCGGGTGGCCTCGCCGGCACGCAGGTAATAGCTGCGCGACTTCGTCAGCTCCATGATGTCCGCGGTGCTGAGGCTGTCCTCCCACCGGGTCACGTGGCTTTCCAGGCCCTCGAACTCCGGCCCCACCACCGGCCGGAAGCCCGGCTTGTAGACATCTCCGGCGTGCATGATGCGCGAGAGGCGGTGCACCCAGGGAACGGAGGTGTCCAGCTGGTTCCAGATCACCCCCAGTGTTCCGCCGGGCCGCAGGACCCGCGCGAGTTCGGTGCTGGCCGGCAGCGGATCGCACCAGTGCCACGCCTGGGCAACGCTGACGACGTCGAACGCGGAGTCCGCCAGGCCGGTCGCCTCTGCAGTGCCTTGGGCTGCCGCAACCGTCGGATAGTGGGCACGCAACTGCTTCAGCATGTCAGCGGAAGGGTCAACGGCCGAGACGGCGAGGCCGCGCTCGAGCAGGAGCGCGGCAAATTTGCCGGTGCCGGCGCCCACATCCACGGCATCGCGGGCACCGGCCGGTACCAGCCAGTCGGCAGAGTCGCCGGGGTAGCCGGGGCGTACGCGTTGGTAGTGTTCGCCGCCGTCCTGGAAGCTCTGGCCGAGCTCCAGCCGGCGTCCGTGGTCAAGCCTGGGGCCACCCCGTGCCACGTGCGGCCTCCTTCATCTGTTGTCCATGGGTATCCTTCAAATTCAAACTACCTGATGCCAGTGAACCGTCGGCAGCCGCGCTGGCGGTGTTTACTGGAGGAGTGGGCTTTCCTCCGACGACACGCGCCCAGAGACTCGTCCTTTGGATTTCGATTCTCGCCTCTTTGGTGTCCTTTTTGGACAGCAGCGTCATCAACGTGGCATTGCCTGCCATTTCCCGTGATCTGGGCGGCGGCCTGACCACCCAGCAATGGGTTGTGGACGCCTATCTGATCACTCTGGGGTCACTCATCCTGCTCGCGGGTTCTCTCTCTGACGTACTCGGGCGGATACTCATTCTCCGCACCGGACTGCTGGGTTTCGGGGTGACGTCACTGATGTGCGCGTTCGCCCCCTCCGCTGAAATCCTGATCGTCTCCCGGGCCCTGCAAGGAATTGCCGGGGCTTTGCTCGTGCCCAGTTCGCTGGCGCTCATCACCTCGCACTTTGACGGGCCGGCCAGGGCCAAGGCCATTGGCCAGTGGACCGCCGGCACCACGGTGGCCTTCGTCGCCGGCCCCCTGGTGGGTGGCGTCCTGGTGGATTCTGTCGGCTGGAGGTGGGCGTTTGGCATTAATGTTCTGCCGATTGCGGTGACCTTGTGCCTGCTGGCCGTGCTTCGCGCCTCCGACGTCCGCGAGGCAGGGGTGGGCATTGATTATCCCGGCGCCGTGCTGTGTGTACTCGGGCTGGCCGGACCGGTCTATGCCCTGATCGAACAGGGCACACAGGGTTGGGGAAGCCCTGGCATCCTGTTGCCCCTGATCCTGGGAGTCGTTTGCTTCGCGGCCTTCATCTGGCGGCAGGCAACAGCGAAACAGCCGCTCATGCCGCTGAGTCTCTTCGCTGTCAGGAACTTCGCGGCAGGCAACTTGGCCACCATGTTCATCTATGCCGCGCTCTCCATCGGCGGATTCATCATCGTGCTCTTCCTGCAGCAGGTGGCCGGTTACTCGGCGACACTCGCCGCCCTCGCCCTGTTGCCCGTCAGCCTGCTGAGCATTTGCCTGTCATCGTGGTTCGGTTCACTCGCCGGCCGATACGGCCCGCGCTGGTTCATGGCCCTGGGCCCGGCCGGTGCCGGCCTCGGCTACTTCCTGATGGTGTCGTCGCAAATACCCGTCAATTACTGGAATCAGCTGCTGCCGGGAATCGTCCTCTTCGGGGCGGGGCTCTCGGCAACAGTTGCACCGCTGACCGCGGCGATACTGGGCTCGATCTCTGAGCAGCAGTCCGGCATCGGCTCGGCCGTAAACAACGCGGTTGCCAGGGTAGCGGGTCTGGTTGGCATCGCCTTCGTCGGACTCATCGCCGGGAAGCAGCTTAACCTGGACGGATTCCATCGGGTGCTGATCGCCACCGGCGTCCTCCTGGTCATCGGTGGCGCAGTCTCAGCATTGGGCATCAGAAACCCGGCCCGGATCGTGAAGCCCACAGATAGCGCCACCGCCCAGACCTAGCCGGCGAGGTCAGCCAGCGAGGTCAGTCGTCGAGGCAGGGAGCCGCGCCGGCAGTGCCTGGCGTGTTCGGGGCCCAGTGCGGGTAGGTGCGGGTGTCCTTTGCGGGCACCCAGCGGCCTGAATCAACCACGTAGTCCCAGCCGAGGCCCGTGCGGCGCAGCTGTTCGAGGCCGGTGAGCAGCCGTTCGGCGTCCTCCAGCCGGGAACCCACCCCGAAGCTGGCCCGCAGCGAACCGGAAGGGAGGCCGAGGCGTTTCAGCAGCGGGTGGGCGCAGAAGCGGCCGTCCCGCAGGCCAACGCCATGTTCTGCCGAAAGATAAGCGGCAACCAGTCCAGCGTCATAACCGGCCACCGAGAAGTTCACTACTCCGATGGTGCCGGTGCCGGGATCGGTGTCGGAGAAGATCTGGTGGACCGTCACGCCGTCGATCTTCTGCAGCCCTGCCACCAGGTAGGACCTGATGGCAGCCTCATGGGCGTGCCAGCGTTCCTGGTCCAATGACGCGATGACCTGGGTGGCGCGGGCCAGCGTGGCTGCACCCAGGACATTGGGGGAGCCGCCCTCGTGGCGGGCCGGGCCGGTGGCCCAGCTGACGCCGTCGAGCTTTGCCTCACGGACGGCGCCGCCGCCCGCCAGGTGCGGGGTGCCGGCGTCGAGCCAGTCCGTGCGCCCCACCAGGACACCGGCGCCGAACGGTGCGTAGAGCTTGTGTCCGGAGAAGGCCAGGTAGTCGACGTCGTCGGTGCTGATATTGATGCGCCGGTGCGGTGCGAGCTGGGCGGCGTCCACCACGATGCGGGCTCCGTACTCGTGGGCCAGCGCGGCGAGGGCGCGGATGGGGAGGATCTCGCCGGTCACGTTGGAGGCTCCGGTGACAGCCAGCAGGCTGACCTGGCCCTGCTGAAGTTCGGCGCGCAGGGCTGCGATGGTTCCGGCGATGGTGGGAGCGGCCACCACGCTGCGGTGCGGCACGCCCTGCCACGGCAGAAGATTGGCGTGGTGCTCGATGTCCAGGTACAGGACGTCGCCGGTGGCCTGGCCGTCCCCGTGCGGCAGGCAACCCGCCAGCAGGTTCAGCGAGTCGGTGGTGTTCCGCGTGAAAATGACGGAGTCATCCGGCCGGCCGCCCACGAAGTCCCGCACAATGTTCCGGGCGTTTTCGTAGACGGACGTGCTGATCTGTGACGCGTAGCCCGCACCGCGGTGGACGCTGGCGTAGTACGGCAGGATCTCATTGAGGTAGGCCGAGACAACGGAGAGGGCGGGGGCCGAAGCGCCGTAGTCGAGGTTGGCGTAGCGGATGTGGCCGCCCTGGATCAGCGGAGCCTGGATTTCAGCGCCGGTGACGGCGGACAGCGGTCGTCCGGCAACGGCAGCAAGTTCGCCGGTAAGTGCTGCGCTGTCTGCGGCGGCGGTGTTCTGAACGACGGGGGAGACGGTGGCAGTTGTCACGGAGACCTCACTTTAAAAGGACCCCCGGTACCGGGAATCCGCGCTTGCCGTGTCCATTGAGGACCGGCCTGGTCGTCACCCGGGGCACCCCACCGCGAATGGAGGGTTGCCGGCCAGCAAACCGGGGTTTAGCGCTGGCACTCGTGACCTGTTAAAGAGAGTAGGACATCTCCGCGGCAGCGGAAAAGCCCGGCGGAATGTTAAGACGTTTGTTACGGCTGTTTGATCATCCGCCGATTTGTCGAAGAAACGACGGCGGGCACCCCTTGCGCGGAGGCCCCGCCGTCGATCATTCGGGGATCAGGTTAAAGCAGATCGTCCAGATCCGGGTTCAGACGTTTGAGCACCTCGGAGTGCAGGATGGAGTTGGTGGCCAGCGCGTTGCCGCCGAACGGCCCGTCCTGGCCTTCCAGCGATGTAAAACGCCCGCCGGCCTCGACCACGATGGG
The DNA here is from genome assembly GCF_056680215.1 of Arthrobacter sp. BF1. Taxonomy (NCBI): domain Bacteria; kingdom Bacillati; phylum Actinomycetota; class Actinomycetes; order Micrococcales; family Micrococcaceae; genus Arthrobacter; species Arthrobacter sp. BF1. Next base: position 2,712,721 of record NZ_CM155271.1, on the reverse strand, counting down.
GACGAGGGCAGCCATGTCGTAAAGGTTCAGTTCCGGCTCGCAGGCGATGTCGACGGAGCCTTCGGCCACCATGCAGTAGGACCAGAAGTCACCGTAGGCCCGGGTGCGCCAAACGTCCTCGGTCAGGCCCAGGAACTCATCCAGGTTGCCGCGTTCCTTCCAGCCGCCCAGGCTGGAATAGGACAGGGACGCATCGGCAAGGTTGGACACATTCGACACCCTGAGCCGGGTTGCTGCCGCGAGGGACTTGCCCATGTAGGCGCCGGCGCCCTTTGCGGCCCACCAGCGTTTGCCCAAGGCGGGCGCGCTGACCACACCCACCACTGGTTCGCCCTCGTCCACCAGTGCGATCAGGGTGGCCCAGACCGGGACGCCGCGGACAAAGTTCTTGGTGCCGTCGATCGGATCAATGATCCAGCGCCGGGAGCCGTGCCCGGAGCTGCCGAATTCCTCGCCGAGGACCGCGTCCCGGGGACGCGAGCGGGACAGTTGGCCGCGGATGGCCTCTTCGGCCGACTTGTCCGCATCCGTGACAGGCGTCAGGTCAGGCTTGGTCTCGATGTGCAGGTCCAGCGCCTTGAAGCGGCTCATGGTCTGGTCATCCACGGAATCGGCCAGCACATGGGCCAGGCGCAGGTCATCGTTGTAGCTCGAAGCGGGTTGGATCATGCTTCCAAACTACCGTCTAACGGCCGCAGGGTTGGGGACCTCGGCTTCCGGGCGCTAGCTGATGCTGCCCAGTTCCTTGGTTTCCTGACCCTCCAGCCGCGGGTCGGTGCCCAGCAGCCGCCGCAGCGAGGTGAGCCGGGCCGGCCCGGTGGGGCCGGCGTGCCCCTCGGCCACCCACGTGTCCAGCCCGCAATTGACGGCGGCTGCATTGTGTTTGCAGCCCCGTTCGCAGGCGTCCGTGCCCGGTTCCAAGTCCGGGAAGGACCGCAGGATCCGGTCCGGGTCCACGTGGGCCAAACCGAACGAACGGATGCCTGGGGTGTCAATGATCCAGCTTCCGGTCGGTGCGCCTGCGAGTTTCAGGGCAAGGGCCGACGACGATGTATGGCGGCCGCGGCCCGTCACAGCGTTCACGCCACCGGTAGCCCTTTCGGCGCCCGTGAGTGCGTTGACCATGGTGGACTTGCCCACGCCGGAATGCCCCAGCATCACCGTGACTTTGCCGTCGAGGTAGGCGCGGAGCTGCGACACAGCGTCAATGTCCAGCCGGGCCGAAAGGCCGTCGTCGGAGCGCGCATCGATGCCGGAGGCGGCGGAATCCGCTGTCCGGCTGATGATGACCGGAAAGTCCAGGTGCTCGTAGTTGGACAACAGTTCCGCCGGATCCTTGACGTCCGCCTTGGTGATGAGCAGCAGCGGTTCAATGCCGGCGTCGTACGCCGCCACCAGCGCGCGGTCGATGAATCCGGTGCGTGGCTCCGGATTGGCGGCGGCCACCACCACAACCAGCTGATCGGCGTTGGCCACCACAGCACGCTCGATGGGGTCCGTGTCATCGGCGCTGCGGCGCAGCAGGGTGCGGCGGTCCTGAATGCGTACCAGGCGCGCCAGGGTGTCGGGATCCCCGGAGACGTCTCCGACGAGGGACACGAAATCGCCGGCCACCACGGGGGAGCGGCGCAGTTCACGGGCTCGCGCGGCGATGATGATCCGCTCGTCGCCCGAGTCCTCGCCCACGACGGCGGTGTAGCGGCCCCGGTCCACCGTGATGATCCGGCCCGTCACGGCGTCGTCGTGGCTGGGACGGTCCTTGGTGCGGGGCCGCGAGCCTTTTTTGCTGGGCCGGATCCGGACGTCGGACTCGTCCCACGAATCAGTGCTGCGGGCCACCGCTGGAACCTTCCGTCCCGTCAGCGGGACCTGCGCCTTGGGCCACCATGTCCGCCCACATCTGCGGAAACTCCGGCATGGTTTTGGCGGTGGTCCCGATGTCCTGCACTTCAATTCCCGGTACAGCCAAGCCCAGGATGGCCCCGGCTGTGGCCATCCTGTGGTCCGCGTAGCTGTGCACGACGCCGGCATGCAACGTGGCCGGTCGGATCACCAGGCCGTCGGTGGTCTCCTCGGCGTCACCGCCGAGGCGGTTAATTTCGGTGACCAGCGCTGCCAGCCGGTCAGTTTCGTGGCCGCGCAGGTGGGCGATGCCGGTCAGCCGGGACGGACCACTGGCCAGCGCGCAAAGCGCTGCCACGGTGGGGGCGAGCTCGCTGGTTTCATCAAATTCGGCGCCCTTGATCTCGGCGCCGCCGGTGACGGTCAGGACGCCGTTAACCAAGCTGACGTCGGCGCCCATGGCTGCGAGGATGGTGCGCCACTGGTCGCCCACCTGGGTGGTTTCGGCCGGCCAGTTCGGGATCGTCACTGTCCCGCCGGAGGCCAGGGCCGCGGCCAGGAAAGGGCCTGCGTTGGAGAGGTCCTGTTCGATGCGCTGGTCAAAGGCGCGGATGGGGCCCGGGGCCACCACCCAGTGGTTTGGCGTGGAATCGTCCACGGAAACCCCGGCGCCGCGGAGTACAGCCACCGTCATGTTGATGTGGTCCAGGCTGGGCACCGGTTTGCCCACGTGCTCCAGGTGGAGTCCCTCGGTAAACCGCGCCCCCACCAGCAGGAGGGCCGAAACAAACTGGGATGACCCGCTGGCATCGATGACAAGGTGACCGCCGCGGACTTCGCCGGTGCCTTCAACGGTGAACGGCAGCGCAGAGGGGGTTCCGCCGTCGTCCGTTGTCAGGACCACGCCGAGCGCCTGAATCGCCTCGATGATGGCGCCCATCGGGCGCTTCCGGGCGTGGGGGTCGCCGTCGAAAACGCTGGCACCCTTCCGCAGCGCCGCCAGCGGCGGCACAAAACGCATTACCGTTCCCGCCAGGCCACAATCGATATGCGTGCGTGACGACGCCGCCTCCTGGCCTAGCGGCGTAACCTCAAGGTCGGGCCCGTAAGCGCCGTCGCCCGGTACCTCCGTGACGGTGGCTCCCAATTGGCGGAGCGCATCGATCATCAGGGCCGAGTCGCGGGAATGCAGGGGTGCCCGCAGTCGGGAAGGGCCATCAGCCAGCGCGGCCAGCACCAGGAACCTGTTGGTCAGCGATTTCGAACCCGGCACCGTGACGGTGGCGTTGATGGGACGGCTGGCAAACGGGGCAGGCCAGTTCGGGATGAGGTTGTCGGAATCGAGGGATGCTGGCGGGGTGCAACCGGTCATTCGGCCTTATGCCCCCGTTGCGTGCACGGCGCGGCGCACTGCTTTGTCCGCCTCGTGGAGCTTCTTGCCCGTGGTCTTTCGGGCCTCCGCAGCAGTCTTCCGGGCATCAGCAGCAATGTGCTCGGCACGCCAGGCGAGTCCGGGCTTGCCGGCGGTGTCCACCGAGGCCAGCAGGGCGCCACCGCTGAGGGAAACGTTTTTCAGCAGCTGGTTTCGGCGGGCTTCGCGGCCTGCCTTGGTGCTGATGTCAGCGCTGCGCCACTCCACGAAAGTGTTCAGGAGCGAAATGACTGTCAGCACGGTGGCAGAAAGGCGGCTGAACTTGCCCAGCCCAAACAGCACGCCGGCCCCCACCTGGGTCCCGCCGATCACCCGCGCCAGCATCTTCTCGTCAGCCTGGAACGGCAGCGACGCGGCGGCCTTCTGCAGGAGCGGAGAGAGCTGCTGCGCGGTGTCATCGGCGTTCTTCAGCTTGTCCAGTCCGGCGAGAACGAAACTGGAGGCCAGCATGGGCCGGGCAAGGGTGCGGACAAAGGACATGAATTTCCTCCTGGCTGGACGAACCGCGTCGAATGCGGCGAAGTCCGTTCTAGTCTTGCACTTTTGAGGAATATTTGCCCGCCAACCGCCGTTATGGATTTTGGGTCCGCCGAACACCGGCGGCAGTCGGTTTAGCTGGCCAGATACGTTGCCGGGAGCGCTGGCCTATCTCAAGTTGGCTTGGAAGAGAACGGAGTGGCCCTTGAGGTTGCTGAAAGACGGGCTGGAGACATCCGGTCCCCTCATACTGCAGGCTTTGGAATCAGATCCTCCGGAGTACGGCACGCCGCGCGCCAAGGCTGTCACAGTAGACTTGGGCGCAATGAGTACCGTGGATCCGGCCGTAGAGGCCATGTATGGGGCCCCGCAAAGCGGCGCCAAAACCAGCGGCGACGCCCAGTCCGGTTTGCCCGGGGCTGTGGCCGAAACGCCTGCGGCTGGGGCGGCAGCGCCTGTACCTGAAACGGCAGCGCCTCCGAAAGCCGAGCCGGAAGCAGGTGAAGCCGGTTCGGACGAACAGGCTGTGGACGTAGGCACCGAGTCCACCGAAGAACGCCGCATCCGTTTCGAGCGTGACGCCATGCAGTACGTCGATCAGCTCTACTCCGCCGCCATGCGCATGGCCAGGAATCCCGCGGATGCCGAGGATTTGGTGCAGGAGGCCTACACCAAGGCGTTTTCCGCATTCCACCAGTACAAGCCCGGTACTAACCTCAAGGCCTGGCTATACCGGATCCTGACCAATACGTACATCAATCTGTACCGGAAACGGCAGCGCGAGCCGTTGCAGTCCAATTCGGACACCATCGAGGACTGGCAGCTGGCCAGGGCGGAGTCGCACACCTCCCGCGGCCTGCGGTCGGCTGAGGCTGAGGCTCTTGACCATCTGCCGGACTCCGACGTTAAGCGGGCATTGCAGTCCATCCCCGAGGAGTTCCGCCTGGCGGTGTACTTCGCCGACGTCGAGGGCTTCGCGTATAAGGAAATTTCGGACATCATGAACACGCCAATCGGCACCGTGATGTCCCGGCTCCACCGCGGCCGGAAAATGTTGCGGGACCTGCTGGCGGACTATGCCGCCGATCGAGGATTCAAAGGCGCCGTCGAGTCACAGGAAGCGGCCGCGAGTACACAACAGGAGAACAAGAAATGAGCGACTGCCAAGGATTGGGCGACTGCGATGACACGCGGATGCAACGCATCTACGAGTACCTCGACGGAGCCTTGACCCGCGAGGACATTACCGAAATCAAGCACCATCTTGATGACTGTCCTGAATGCACCGAGCAGTATGACCTGGAGTGCGTGATCCGCAACATGGTCAAGCGCTCCTGCACCGAGGCTGCGCCGGAAAACCTGAAGAACGCCATCCTGGACCGGATCCACGCCATCCGCCCGGTGGACGCCTGACACCGCAGCCAGTGGGCAGCCGCGGCTGCCTGAAGCCGCGGTGGCCTGAGCAGCATTAGCAGTCGCAAAGACGAAAGACCCCGGAAGCCAGGTGGCTACCGGGGTCTTTCGCTTAAACCGTTACTCCAAGCATTGGCTTAGGTGTTGGGGCGCTTCCCGTGGTTCGCGCCGCCACGCTTACGGTCACGACGTTTACGTGCACGCTTGCTCATAGCTGGCCTCCTTAAATGTTGGTACTCAAAAGAGCTGCCCTCAAGTCTCCCACACCATGGGACACGCCGCGAAACGCAAAACGCCTCCCGTAACCAATGGCAGCCTGCGGTTCAGCTCGGCATTCAGTCTGGCAGGGAGTTGCGGATGGAGATGCGCGCCTGATCAAGCACGGTCCTGACCGTTTCCAAGGTGACGGGACTGAGCGGGTGCCTGCTGGCCTGAAGGCGAAGTTCCACACGGAGATCGTCCCGGAACGCCTGGAGCAGCATTTCGGCCTCTTTGAGTTCACGGATCCCTTCGGATGGCTGCCGGCCGCCGGCTTTCCGGAAGTCGGCGGCGCGGGCGGTGGACCGGGCTGCCTCGGCCGTGGCGGCGAGATCTGCCCGAAGGCCGCGCATGTTGGCGCGAATGTCCACACGAAGGTTGTCCGCAAGCCGCCGGACCGAGGCGGAAATGTCATTTTCGACGCCGGCAAGTTCGTCCCGGCGCTTGTTCAGTTCCGCGAGCCCCGCCGCAGTGATGCGGTAGTTGGTACGGCGGCCTGCTGTTTCGGTGGCAACCAGCCCTTCCTCCTCGAGCTTGCCCAAGCGCGGATAGATGGTTCCTGCGCTCGGGGAGTAGGTGCCGCCGAACCGCTCACTCAGCGCCTTGATCAGTTCATAGCCGTGCTTAGGCCCGGATTCCAGCAGCGCCAGAAGGTACAGCCGAAGGGCGCCGTGGGCGAACACCGGGGGCATTAGTGCCCCGCTTCCGGCTCTTGCGTAACGTCGTTTCGGGCCGGCTGGCCGTGGAAGATGGACGTCTTGCCGGACACCGAGTTGGTGCGGACCAGCATCAGTTTGCGGTCCGGGCCTGCAATCGTTTCTACCTTGCCGCCGGGCTGGGAGTACTGACGATCATCGATCACCACCACGCCGCTGGCAGATTTCGCCACGATGTCCACGCCGACGTCGTGCGGCAACCGGATGGTGACATCGCCTGAAACGGAGTTGGCACCAAAATCGTTCGTGAAGCTGAGCAGGTCGAAGCTCATGTCACCGCTGACGGTATTGGCCCGGATGTTCGTGAACCGGCCGGAGGCCGTGACCTCACCGGAGACGCTCTTGGCGGTGAGGACGCCGTCGTGGTTCCGGGCGATGACCTCGCCGCTGACGGTATTGACGTGCAACTGACCGGAGGTCCCGTCCGCCATCACAGAACCGGACACTGTGTTGAGCCGGGTGTGCCCGCTGATGCCGGACACCAGGCCGTCACCGCTGACCGTGCCGGCCTCCACCTCGACGCCGGCGGGCACGGCGATGCTGATGACCGCGGAATTGTTGCTGTTGTGGTTGACCGTGCCCATCAGGTTCTTGAACCAACCCTGCGGGCCGTGCAACTGATGGCGGACTTCAAGCCTGCCGTCCGTCAGCGACACGGCGACAGGATCGCCCTGGACGTCGTTGATCTCCAGGCGGACCACGGAGTCCCCGTGGGTGACGATGTCGAATCTCCCGCGGACCATGCCCAGCTTCAGCGACTTGACGTCATCGACGTCGATGACCTGCGGGCCGGTGACGGTCCAGTTGCTTTCTGACATGAATCCTCCAAAGCCGCGATATATCGTGATTGATTACCTCACGGTATATCGGGGTACGGCGAAGGTCAAGATATATCGCGAGTCCGGGAGGTGCCACTTGCGGAGAGTGAGAGAGGGTTCGGTAAAAACCCGCATTAAGTGAGAGAGCGTTGGGCGGCTTACTCGGGGGTGTCGATCTTGAGCCACTGGAACCAGCCCCGGTGCAGGACCAGCCAGGCCATCAGGCCATAGCCTGCCTGGCCCGGGGTCCCGCTGTTGGCGGCGAGGTCCTGGCGCCACTGCTCGTGGTTCAGCAGCGGCGAGAAGGTGTCCACATAGAGGTGTTTGCGCCGCGTGGTCACGTCCGCGAAGGCGGTGTTCAACTCGGCGAGGCGGCGGTTCTGGACGGGGTCCAGGGTGGGCGGCGGCCCCACCACGAAGACCTCGATCCGGTTCTGCGACGCGGTATCCAGGATGTTGGCCAGGTTCAGGCGGCTACGGGCGGTGGAAAGGCCGAACTCGATGTCCCGGCCCGAAAGGCCGATCACCAGCCGGTTCTCATGGGCGGCGCTGAACCGACGCCCGGCTTCTTCCAGCCACCGGGCGGCCAACCCCTCCGTGCCTTCCTGGGGACAGGGGAGGGCGTAGCTTTCCATGGCCACGCTGTCCTTCGGAGTGCGGGCCAGTACACGGCCCAGCCAGCCAAGCGCCCTGGGATCGCCCAGCCCGGCCAGCAGTTCATCTCCAACAGCTGCGAGCCGCAGCTTCCTGTCTTCCACAAGTCCCTCTTTACGTCCGTGCCGACTGACACCAGCCGGCGTGGCTATGATTCATCCCATTAAACAGAACTGCCCGGCCGGAGTCTGGTATTTCGACGTCCGGCCGGGCAGCCATTGGTGTTACTTCCGTGCAAATGCCTGCTTCAGCAGCGTATCCTGCTCGACGGCGTGCCGCTTCATGGAGCCGGCGGCCGTGGCGGCCGAGGCGGGACGCGACACGAGGCGGACGCGCCGGTCCAGCACGTCCGGCAGGTGCAGGCCCATAAACGGCCACGGGCCCTGGTTGGCGGGCTCGTCCTGGGCCCAGACAACCTCGGCGTTGGGGTACTTGGCCAGTTCCGCCGCGATTTCCTCGTGCGGCAGCGGGTACAGCTGCTCCACGCGGACAATTGCGGTGGTCTTGTCATCGGTCTTCTGCCGCGTGGACAGGAGATCGTAGTACAGACGCCCGGAGACCAGCAGGACGCGTTCGACGGCGTTGGCCGCCAGCTGCTCATGGTCACCGATGACGGGGCGGAAGCCGCCGGTGGTGAAGTCCTCCACGGACGAGGCGGCAGCCTTGAGGCGCAGCAGCTGCTTCGGGGTGAAGATGATCAACGGTTTCCGCGGACGGCTGTACGCCTGGCGGCGCAGCAGGTGGAAGTGCGATGCCGCCGTGGTGGGGTTGGCGACGATCATGTTCTCTTCGGCACACATCAGCAGGAAGCGTTCGATGCGGGCCGAGGAGTGGTCCGGTCCCTGGCCTTCGTAGCCGTGCGGCAGCATCAGTACCAGCGAGGAGCGCTGGCCCCACTTCTGTTCGGCCGAGGAGATGAACTCATCGATGATGGTCTGCGCGCCGTTGACGAAGTCACCGAACTGCGCTTCCCACAGCACCAGGGCATCCGGGCGTTCCACGGAGTAGCCGTATTCGAAGCCCATGGCGGCAAATTCCGAAAGCAGGGAGTCGTAGATCCACAGCTTGGCCTGGTTGTCCGCAAGGTTGCCCAGGGGCAGCCACTCGTTGCCGTTGGCACGGTCGTGGAACACGGCGTGGCGCTGCACGAACGTGCCGCGGCGCGAGTCCTGGCCGGCGAGCCGGACAGGAACGCCTTCCATGATCAGCGAGCCAAACGCGGCGATCTCGCCGAAGCCCCAGTCGATGCCACCCTCACGGGACATCTGCTCACGCTTCTCAAGCAGCTGCTTGAGCTTGGCGTGGACGGTGAAACCCTCGGGGATTTCGATGTGTGCCTGGCCGATCCGGGCCAGGGTCTCCGGAGAGATGGCCGTGGAAGCCGGGGCGTTCGTGCCGAAGTCTGCCTGCTGGGCGATGGGACGCTCAATGTCCGAGACCGCGGCCGAATCAGCGGTGATGATCGGGATCGGCGAGGTCTGGGCTGCATGCGTTTCGGCGAAGACCCGTTCCAGCCGTTCCTGGTAGTCGCGGAGCAGCTGCTCTGCTTCTTCCTCGGTGATGTCGCCACGGCCAATCAGGGCCTCGGTGTACAGCTTGCGAACGGAGCGCTTGGCTTCGATCAGGTTGTACATCATGGGCTGGGTCATCGAGGGGTCGTCGCCCTCGTTGTGGCCACGGCGGCGGTAGCACACCATGTCGATCACAACGTCCTTGTGGAAGCGCTGACGGAACTCGTAGGCGAGCTGGCCAATGCGGACCACGGCCTCGGGATCGTCACCGTTCACATGGAATACCGGCGCCTGGATCATCTTGGCGACGTCCGTGGAGTACGTGGACGAGCGCGAGGACGACGGTGCGGTGGTGAAGCCCACCTGGTTGTTGACCACCACGTGGATGGTGCCGCCGGTGCGATAGCCGCGGAGCTGGGACAGGTTCAGCGTTTCGGCAACCACGCCCTGGCCGGCAAACGCGGCATCGCCGTGGACCATGATGGGCAGGACCGGGAAGGCCTCGCCCAGGTCCAGGCGGTCCTGCTTGGCGCGGACGATGCCTTCAAGCACGGAATCCACGGCCTCGAGGTGGGACGGGTTCGCGGCCAGGTAAACCTTGGTCTCGTTGCCGTTTTCAGAGGTGAACGTGCCCTCGGTGCCGAGGTGGTACTTCACGTCGCCGGAGCCCTGCACGGAGCGGGGATCCTGCGTGCCCTCGAATTCACGGAACACCTGGGCGTAGGTCTTGCCGGCGATGTTGGTCAGTACGTTCAGGCGGCCGCGGTGGGCCATGCCGATCGCGACCTCGTCCAGTCCGTCGTCAGCGGCTTCGGAGATGACAGCGTCCAGCAGCGGAATCAGGGATTCGCCGCCTTCCAGGGAGAAGCGCTTCTGGCCTACGAACTTGGTCTGCAGGAAGGTTTCGAACGCTTCTGCAGCGTTGAGCCTGGACACGATGCGCAGCTGCTCTTCGCGGCTGGGCTTCGAGTACGGGTGCTCAAGCTGGTCCTGGAACCATTTGCGCTCTTCCGGCTCCTGGATGTGCATGTATTCGATGCCCGTGGTGCGGCAGTAGGCATCGCGGAGCACGCCGAGGATGTCGCGGAACTTGAGCATGGGAGCGCCACCGAAACCGCCGGTGGGCCACTCGCGGTCCAGGTCCCAGAGGGTCAGTCCGTAGGTCAGGACATCGAGGTCCGGGTGCTTGCGCTGGCGGTATTCCAGGGGATCGGTGTCCGCCATCAGGTGGCCGCGCACACGGAAGGAGTGGATCAGCTGCTGGATCCGGGCAACCTTGTTGATTTCGTCAGCGGGGTCTACCTGCAGGTCGGGGCTCCAGCGTACGGGCTCGTACGGGATGCGCAGGGATTCGAAGATTTCGTCGTAGAAGTTCTGCGCGCCGAGGAGCAGCTGGTGCACCAGCTTGAGGAACTCGCCGCTGCCGGCACCCTGGATGACGCGGTGGTCATAGGTGGAGGTCAGCGTGAGGACCTTGCTGATGGCGTTCTGCGCGATGATCTTTTCGCTTGCGCCCTGGAACTCGGCGGGGTAGTCCAGTGCGCCCACGCCGATGATGGCAGCCTGGCCCTTGGACAGGCGCGGCACGGAGTGGACGGTGCCGATGCCGCCGGGGTTGGTCAGGGAGACCGTGGTGCCCGAGTGGTCGTCAGCAGTCAGTTTGCCTGCGCGGGCCCGCTTGATGAGGTCCTCGTAGGTGTGCCAGAACTCGGAGAAGTTGAGGGTCTCCGCCTTCTTGATGTTGGGCACCATCAGAAGACGCGTGCCGTCCGGCTTGGGCATGTCAATGGCAATGCCGAAGTTGACGTGCGCCGGCTGGACAGCCACGGGCTTGCCGTCGATTTCGTCGTAGTAGACGTTCATGGAAGGGAACTGCGCCAGTGCCCGAATCACGGCGTAGCCGATCAGGTGGGTGAAGGAAACCTTGCCGCCGCGTGCCCGTGCCAGATTGGAGTTGATGACCAGGCGGTTGTCGATCAGCAGCTTGGCGGGAATGGCCCGGACGCTGGTGGCCGTGGGAACCTCAAGGCTGGTGATCATGTTCGTGGCGATGGCCTTGGCCGGGCCGCGAAGGACGGAAACGACGTTCTCTTCCGGGGCGGTGGGCGCCTTAAGGTTCTTGGGCAGCTGCGCAGGGATCGGCTGGACGGTGCTGCCGGGCTCGGCCTTCTTCGCGCCGTCGCGGGCGACCGTAGCGGGGGCTTTCTGTGCCGCTGCGGGAGCGGCCGCCGGTGCTGCAGGCTGTGCCGACGGCGCCGGTGCCGGGGCTGATGCAACAGGCGCCGCAGCTGGAGCTACGGCAGGCATTTCACGAGTGGCGGGATTGACTGCGGCGGCTGCCGAGCTCCCGTTGGAAGACGATTCGCTGCCCGAGTCGAAGGATTCGAACAAGGGCCACCACTTGGTGTCCACGGTGTTCTTGTCCTTTTGGTATTGCTCGTACAGTTCGTCAACGAGCCACTCGTTTCCGCCAAATTCCTCTGGTAGACGGTGGCTAGGCTGCTCTGGCACTTGAAATACGCCTCTTCCATGAGTTTGATGTCCCTCTGGCCGCCAAGTGCCTCAGCACAACAATCGAACCAGTTTCTGCGTCCTGAACCCGGACCTTTGCCAGTCTAATGAGCATTCTGTGTTAACTGCCAATAACGGTGACTCAAATCATGGAATGACATGGAGATCGCGAAATGTGGCGAAAGTTGGGGCCACACGGAAGGCGCAATCCGCTCCTGTAGACTGAACTTCTTATGGACAGTAAATCTAGGTGCCGGCCTGGGGGCTGTCAGCGGAGCATGAATCACAGCCTCGCGCAGTCCACCCGCAGAGCCGGCAAACCCCGAACACGCGCCCATCACTCTCCCTCGGTACACTCCGGCGGAGCCTTTATGGAAACAGGGTCCGCTTCGGCCGACCATCCTCCGCCGGGCAGTTTCCCCCGGATTCACTCCGCTTTCCCCGACCTTCAGGCGGGATGCTGAATGGAGTGGTTGCTCCTCGCGGCAGGCCTCCTGCTGATCGCCGGCACAGGCTTTTTTGTCGCCGTCGAGTTTTCCCTGATTGCCCTTGACCAAGCCACAGTCCAGAAGGCCATCGACAACGGTGACACCGGTGCCGTGCCCTTGCTCAAGTGCTTGAAATCCCTCTCAACCCAGCTGTCCAGCTGCCAGCTCGGCATCACCCTAACCACGCTCCTTACCGGTTACGTGATGGAACCGTCAGTGGGGCGGCTCCTCGAAGGCCCGCTGGCCGCCGTAGGAATTCCCGAGGTCGCTGCTGCCTCCGTTTCGCTGGTCATTGCCATGGCGCTGGCCACGCTGTTGTCCATGCTCCTCGGTGAACTGGTGCCGAAGAATATGGCCATTGCGCTGTCCTTCCCGGTTGGCAGGGCGCTGGCGCGGCCGCAGCTGATTTTTACAGCTATCTTCAAGCCCGCCATCGTGCTGCTGAACGGCTTTTCCAACAAGGTCCTCAACGTCTTCGGCCTTGAAGCCAAGGAAGAGATTTCCGGTGCCCGGACGCCGGCGGAGCTTGCCTCCTTGGTGCGGCGCTCCGCCGCCATGGGAACGCTTGACGCCGGTACGGCCAACTTCGTGGCGCGGACCCTGAACTTCTCGGCCCGGACCGCCGCCGATGTGATGACACCCCGTATCCGGGTGGAAACCATCGACGCCGACCAGCCGGTTTCGGACATCCTGGACGCCGCACGGCGCACCGGGTACTCCCGCTTTCCCGTCATCGGCGACTCCGCCGACGACATCAAAGGCCTGGTTCACGTCAAGAAGGCTGTCGCCGTGCCGTGGGACCGGCGCGCCAACCTGGAGGCGGGCGCCATCATGACCGATGTCCTCAGGGTGCCGGAAACCATCCATCTGGATGCGCTGCTGGCCGAACTGCGCGAAGGAAACCTGCAGCTCGCCGTCGTGCTCGATGAATACGGCGGAACCGCCGGCATCACCACCCTCGAAGACCTCGTGGAGGAAATCGTGGGCGAGGTGGCCGACGAGCACGACAAAGTTCGGCCCGGACTGCTTCAGAGCGCCTCCGGGGACTGGTACTTCCCCGGGCTGCTGCGGCCCGACGAGCTTTTCGAACAGATTCCCGGACTAACTGTCCCGGATGAGGCCGCTTACGAGACCGTCGGCGGGTATGTCATGAGCGAACTGGGCCGTATCGCCGCGGTCGGCGATACCGTCCCGGTTGGCGGCGGCACGCTGAGCGTGACGCGCATGGATGGCCGGCGTATCGAACGGATCTGCTTCCACCCGGCAGCTCCTGAGCCTGAGCACACAGACGACAGGAGCGCATCATGAGTGACTGGGCAGGCATAGCCTGGCTGGTGGTCCTCCTGCTGGGCAATGCGTTTTTTGTCGGCGCCGAGTTTGCGGTGATGTCAGCGAGGCGGAGCCAGATCGAACCCCTCGCGGACGCCGGTTCCAAACAGGCACAGACCACCCTGCGGGCCATGGAAAATGTCTCGCTGATGCTGGCCTGTGCGCAGTTGGGCATCACCGTCTGTTCACTGCTGATCCTGCAGGTCGCCGAACCGGCCATCCACCACCTGATGGCAGCTCCGCTGGAGGCCTTGGGGCTGCCGGTGGAGATCGCGGACGTCGTGGCGTTTGCCATTGCCCTGCTGGTGGTGACCTTCCTCCATGTGACGTTCGGTGAGATGGTGCCAAAGAACATCTCGGTATCGGTGGCTGACAAGGCTGCCCTGCTGCTCGCGCCACCGCTGATGTTCGTGGCCCGGCTGGTGAACCCGGTCATTTTCGTGCTGAACTGGTCCGCCAACCACATCCTCAAACTCCTGCGGATTGAGCCCAAGGATGAGGTGAACTCATCCTTCACGCTCGAAGAGGTCCAATCGATCGTGCAGGAATCCACCCGTCACGGGCTGGTGGATGACGACGCAGGGCTCATCACAGGCGCCCTCGAGTTTTCCGAATACACGGCGGCGGACATCATGGTGCCGGTGGACAAGCTTGTCATGCTGAAAGAGGCCACCACGCCGGTGGAGTTCGAAAAGGCTGTCAGCCGTACTGGCTTCTCGAGGTTCCCGATGGTGGACGAGGACGGCATGCTTTCGGGCTACCTCCACGTAAAGGATGTGCTCTCCATTCCGGACGAGGACTACCAACACCCCATCGCGGAGAGCCGGATCCGCTCGCTGGCCAACCTGGCTTTGGGCGACGAAGTTGAAACGGCCATGTCCGTTATGCAGCGCACCGGTTCACACCTTGCCCGGGTCATCGGCGCAGACGGGCAGACCCACGGTGTCCTGTTCCTGGAAGACGTTATCGAACAGCTCGTGGGGGAGATCCGGGATGCCACCCAGGCCACCGGCATCAGGCGGCTCGGCCAGCCCAACGGCAGCTAACCGCCGGGCTTGGGCAGCCGGGCCGGGAACAGGCGTTCACGGCCCGGCTGATCTAAATAGGAATCATTCCCATTTAGCGCTAGAATTTGGGGAGTCGTAAAAGTCCATCCCGTTTGATCTGAGGTTTCCGTGCGCCACTCCGCTGCCATCCGAACATCCCTCGCCGCCCTCGCGGGCTTCAGCCTTCTGCTGACCGCGTGCGGCACAGGTGGCGGCACACCATCGTCGTCTCCGAGTACTGATAACTCACCAGGACTCATCAATGTTGTGGCGTCCACCAACGTTTACGGGGACATCGCCGCCGTGATTGGCGGCGACAAAGTCAGCGTCACCGCCATCATCACCAAGACCAGCCAGGACCCGCATTCCTATGAGGCCACAGCGCAGGACCGCCTCGCGATCTCCAAAGCTGAACTGGTGATCGAGAACGGCGGTGGCTACGACGGATTCCTCCACAAGATGGCCGATGACAGCAACATCGGGCACGGCAACATCGTGACCGCCGTGGAGGTGGCCGGCCTGGCACCGGAGAAAGGCCACACCGAATCGGCCGCCGCCGATGATACGCACGACCATCAGCACGGTGCATTTAACGAACACGTCTGGTACAGCCTGGAAGCCATGGGCAAGCTGGCCGACTCCCTGGCGGCCAAAATGGGTGAACTGGAACCCGGATCAGCCGCCCAGTTCACCGCCAACGCAGCAGCCTTCAAGTCCGGGGTTGATGGACTGAACGCCAGGCTCGCCGCAATGAAGGCCAAGGCGGCAGGCGCGTCGGTTGCCGTGACGGAGCCGGTTCCGGTGTACCTCCTCGAAGCCGCCGGACTGGTAAACCGGACACCGGAGGACTACACGGCCGCCATCGAGGAAGGCTCCGACGTGCCGCCGGCCGTATTGAAGGCCGCCACCGAACTGGCGGGGTCTGCGGACATCAGGTTCCTTGCCTACAACGAACAGACAGAGGGGCCGCAGACGGAGGCGCTGAAGAAAGCCGCCGAAGCGGCCGGCGTTCCGGTGCTTGATTTCAGCGAAACCCTGCCCCAAGGCAAGACGTACCTGCAGTGGATGACGGACAATGTGGACAACGTCAGCAAAGTTTTGGAGAAAAATAGTTGAAACCGGTGGTGAGCCTCCGCGGGGCGTCCCTGCAGTTCGGCAAACGCACGCTCTGGGAGGATCTCGACCTGGACATCAGGCCCGGCGAGTTCTTCGCCGTGCTGGGCCCGAACGGTAGCGGGAAGACATCCTTCCTCAAGGTCCTGCTGGGCCTGCAGGACCTTCAATCCGGCACCGCAACCCTGGGCGACCGGCCGGTGGAACGCGGGAGCAGCCTGATCGGCTACATCCCCCAGCAGAAGTCGTTTGCTCCGGACACCCCCATGCGGGCCCGCGACCTGGTGGGGCTCGGGGTGGACGGGCACCGATGGGGCCTGCGGCTGGGCATGTCCCGGGTCAACCGCAGGATTGATGAACTCCTCGAACTGGTGGGAGCCACCGACTACGCCAAGGTTCCGGTAGGGCAGCTCTCCGGGGGCGAGCAGCAGCGCCTCCGCGTGGCCCAGGCATTGGCCACCGACCCCAAGGTCCTCCTGTGCGACGAACCCCTGTTGTCCCTGGACCTGCACCACCAGCAGGCCGTCAGCGCACTGATCAACACGCAGTGCCACGAGCAGAACAGCGCCGTGGTCTTTGTCACCCATGAAATCAACCCGGTCATCGATTACGTTGACCGGGTGCTGTACCTGGCCGGCGGCCGCTTCATGGTGGGAACCCCGGAGGAAGTCATGACCACAGAGGTTCTCTCGGAACTCTATGGCAGCCACGTTGAAGTCATTCACGCGAACGGGCGCATCGTCGTCGTCGGCCTGCCCGATGCCACCACGCACCACCACGCCGATGTTCATGCAACGGCCGGGGAGGTGGCCTGATGGATGCGGACAGCATCATCGCAGCGATCTTCAGCTTCGAAAACTACGGCGAACTCCTGGTCCTGGTCCAGAACTCCATTTGGGCCGGTGCCATCCTGGGAGTGCTCGGCGGCCTGGTGGGCACCTTCGTGATGAAGCGCGATTTGGCTTTCGCCGTGCACGGCATCTCCGAGTTGTCCTTCGCCGGCGCAGCCTTCGCGCTGTTGATCGGCGCCGATATTGTGTTTGGCTCACTGATCGGTTCGGTGGCGGCGGCGTTCCTCCTAGGCGTGATGGGGGTCAGAGCGCGGGACAAGAACTCGATCATCGGGGTGATCATGCCCTTCGGACTGGGCCTGGGCATCCTGTTCCTGTCCCTCTACCAAGGCCGCGCCGCCAACAAATTTGGCCTGCTGACCGGACAGATCGTCTCCGTGGACACGGTCCAGCTGCAGGTCCTCGGCGGCGCTGCCGTGGTGGTCATCGCGGGGCTGGTGCTCATCTGGCGGCCACTGAACTTCGCCAGCGTCGATCCTGAACTGGCCGAGGCCCGCGGGGTGCCCGTCCGGACCCTGGCGATCGTTTTTATGCTGCTGCTGGGTGTGAGCGTGGCGCTGTCGATCCAGGTGGTGGGCGCGCTGCTGGTGCTGGCATTGCTCATCACGCCGGCGGCGGCCGCCCTGCGTGTGACGTCCTCGCCCGTGGCCCTGGTGATCCTCAGCGTCATCTTTGCCGTCACAGCCACGGTGGGCGGAATCCTGCTTGCCCTGGGCGGACGCATCCCGATCAGCCCCTACGTCACCACCCTGTCATTCCTTATCTACGTGGTGTGCCGGGTCATCGGTGGCGCCCGTGCCAAAAAGGGCATCAACGGGCGGCTGGTGCACGCCCGCTGATGCGGTGATTGCCGGGGTGCGCCAGAACCGTCAGAGTTTGCCCGCGGCCCTGAGTGCAGTGCAGTCCGGGCAGAGCCCGAAGATTTCCACGGTGTGCGCCACCTCGGTATAGCCGTGTTCGGCGGCGGTCCTGGCAGCCCAGGTTTCCACCGCCGGGGCCTCGACCTCCACGGCCTTGCCGCAGTTGCGGCAGAGCAGGTGGTGATGGTGCCCGGTCTCGGCGCAGCGGCGGTAGACGGCCTCCCCGTCGCCGTTGCGCAGCACGTCCACCAGGCCGTCGTCGGCGAGGGACTGCAGGATCCGGTAGGCCGTGGCCAGGGATACCGAGACGCCTTTGTTCTGCAGGATGCGGTAGAGCTCCTGCGTGCTGACGAAGTCGTCCAGTTCGTCCAAGGCCGTGCTGACTGCCACGCGCTGCTTGGTGACGCGCTGCTCCTTGCCGGCGCCGGGACCGGATCCGGCCCCGGTAACGGCGGTGGAACCAGCGCCGGAGGAAACGTTCGACGGCGTCGCGTCAGCTTTGGTGCCGAACGGCATGGAGATACTCGCTTCCCTAAGGGACGATGGCAATCATCAAGATTACCAGCCGGCGCCGCGCGGCCGGGCCCTTGGAAGTCCCGGAGCCGGAACCTAGGCTGGCGCTATGAAGCTGACAAAATACACCCATGCCTGTGTCCGGCTCGAAAAGGATGGAAAGGTCCTGGTGCTCGATCCGGGAACATTTTCCGAGACAGCCGAAGCCCTGGAGGGAGCGCATGCCGTGCTCATCACCCACGAGCACCCTGATCACGTGGACGTCCCAGCCATGACCCGGGCGCTCGGAACGGAGGCCAGCCTGGCCGTGTTCGCTCCGGCCGGCGTGGCTGCCACCCTGCGGGAGGAAGCTCCGCAGGCAGCTGACCGGATCCACGCGGTTGAACCAGGCTCCACGTTTGACGCCGCCGGTTTCAGCGTTCGCAGCTTCGGCGGCCAGCACGCGCTGATCCATCCGCAGATTCCCATGGTGGCAAACATCGGCTATCTGGTGGATGGGAACGTCTACCACCCGGGGGACTCGTTCATCATCCCGGACGGCCTCAGCGTCCAGAGCCTCCTGGTTCCCATCCACGCTCCGTGGAACAAAGTGGGGGAGGTGGTGGACTTCGTGATCGGCGTCCGGGCGCCGCGTGCCTTCCAGATCCACGACGGGCTGTTGAACGAGACGGGCCTGAAAATGGTGGAAGGGCACGTTGCCCGCCTGGGCGGGAAATACGGCACTACGTTCACGCACCTCTCCCCGCGGGAATCGGTGGAGGTCTGATCGGCTACGCGTTCCAGCTGCCGGTCTCGAAAAACCGGCGGATGACGTCTTCGTGCGGCCCGGGGTCCAGGCCCTGGGCTGAGAGCCACTCCGGGTTGTAGTAGTTGCCCGCATAGCGGTCGCCGCCGTCGCACATCAACGACACGATGCTGCCGCGCTCTCCTTCCGCGATCATGCCTGCCACCAACTGCCAGACACCCCACAGGTTGGTGCCGGTGGAGGGACCGGCGTGCAGGCCGGCGAGGGTGTGCAGGTGCCGCATGGCTGCGATGGAGGCGGCATCGGGAACCTGGACCATGTGGTCGATGACGGCGGGCACAAAGCTGGGCTCCATCCGCGGGCGGCCGATGCCCTCGATGCGGGACGGCAGTCCGGTGACTACACCCGTACCGTTCAGCCAGCCGGGATAAAACGCTGAATTCTCAGGGTCCACCACCGCAAGACGGGTGTCGTGGCCGCGGTACCGCAAGTAGCGCCCGATGGTCGCACTTGTGCCGCCCGTCCCCGCACCCACCACAACCCAGCGGGGGATGGGGTGTTCCTCCAGGGCCAGCTGCCCAAAGATGGACTCCGCGATGTTGTTGTTGCCACGCCAGTCCGTGGCCCGCTCCGCGTAAGTGAACTGGTCCATGTAGTGGCCGTTGGACGTGGCAGCTGCTTCCGCCGCCGCCGCGTAAACGTCGGAGGCATGCTCAACCAGCAGGCACGATCCGCCGAACTGTTCGATCAGTCCAATCTTCTCCGGGCTGGTGGTGCGGGTCATGACTGCGACGAACGGCAAACCCAGGAGCTGCGCGAAGTAGGCCTCCGAGACCGCGGTGCTGCCGCTTGATGCCTCCACGATGGTGGTACCTTCGCGGATCCAGCCATTGACCAGGCCGAAGAGGAACAGCGAGCGGGCCAGCCGGTGCTTGAGGCTCCCCGAACGGTGCGTGGATTCGTCCTTGAGGTAGAGCTGGACGCCCCAGTGCCGGGGGAGCGGCACGGAGTACAGGTGGGTATCGGCGGACCGGTTGCTTTCGGCGTTGATCTTCCTGATGGCCTCATCAGCCCATGCCCGGTCCGCGCGTGCGTTCTTCACCGCACCAACTCTAGCCGCGGCGATCCGTCTGGCCCTTCCGGCCCGGCGCCTCGCCGCGGCTAGAGTTGGAGCAGCAAGTGAACCGAGCACAACAGCCAAGGAGCACCATGGGCCCACTGATGGACGTACCGGGCATGCAGGCCTTGCTGGCCTCGGGCCGGCGCACGGTTCTGCTCGACGTCCGGTGGGCTCTAGGGGACCCGCATGGCCGGGACCATTACCTTGAGGGGCACCTCCCCGGCGCCGTTTTTGTGGACCTTGCCGCGGAACTTGCGGCGCCTGCAGCTCCGGCGCGCGGACGGCATCCCTTACCGCCGCCCTCGGAATTCCAGGCCACCGCCAGGCGCTGGGGAATCAGCACGGGCGACGTTGTGGTGGCGTACGACAACAGCGGCAACATGGCAGCGGCCCGCGCCTGGTGGATGCTGCGCAGCGCGGGTTTCCCGGACGTCCACCTGCTCGACGGCGGCCTGGCCGGCTGGCGGAGCGCCGGGCTCCCGCTGGAATCCGGCCCCGTTGACGCCGTACCGGGCGATGTTTCCTTCAACGGGGTGGGCATGCCGGCCATTGACCTGGCTGCAGCCGCGGGCTGGGCCGGCACCGGCATCCTGCTGGATGCCCGGGCCAGTGAGAGGTACAGCGGCGAGTTAGAACCCGTCGATCCGCGCGCAGGGCACATCCCAGGCGCCCTGTCCGCCCCGACCACGGAGAACCTGGACGGGTCCGGGCGTTTTCTGCCGGCGGCGGAGCTGAGGCGACGGTTCGAGGATCTGGGCGTTCGGGACGACGTTCCGGTGGCCGTATATTGCGGTTCCGGCGTGACTGCCGCCCACGAGGTGGCGGCCCTGGAAATCGCAGGATTCCGTGCCGCGCTGTATCCCGGCTCCTTCTCTGAATGGTCCAACAACCCCGACCTTCCTGTGGCCACCGGAAACGCTCCGGGCACACCCCCAGGAACATGACGGGCCGGCGTGGTGCGCGCCAAGTGGAAAAGCCCGGGCCTGCGGGGGTAGCGTCGCAGGTATGACCCCAGGACGCCCCGTACCGCCGCCGCTTGCCCGCCCCGTGTTGCCCACCGATGCTCCTGTTTCCGATTCCGGCGCCGGCCTGATGGCAGCCGCGTACGGCGCCGTCTCCGCGGACAGCGGTTTGGTGCCGCTGACGCTGGCCCGGCGCGCGCCGAAGGCGGACGACGTGGAGATAGCCATCGAATTCTGCGGCCTGTGCCATTCGGATGTGCACGCCACCCGCGGTGAATGGGGTGCCCAGAATTATCCGTTAGTGCCGGGCCACGAAATCGTGGGAACCGTCAGCCGTGTGGGCGCAGAAGTGGAGGATTTCGCCCCGGGCGACCGCGTGGGTGTGGGGTGCATGGTTGACTCCTGCCGCGCATGCGACAGCTGCCTGGACGGCCTGGAGCAGTACTGCGAAAACGGCATGACCGGAACCTACGGGGCCAAGGATTCCCGGAACGGCGATGCGGTCACCCAGGGCGGTTATTCGTCCTCCGTGGTGGTGGACCGCCGCTATGTGGTGCGTGTGCCCGCGAACCTTGACCCGGCCGCCGTCGCTCCTTTGCTCTGCGCCGGAGTCACCACCTTTTCCCCGTTGCGTCATTTCGACGTCGAGGAAGGCGATGTGGTGGGCGTGGTGGGCCTCGGCGGGCTCGGTCACATGGCCGTGAAGCTCGCCAAGGCCATGGGGGCGCGGGTCTTGGTCTTCACCACGTCCGAAGCCAAGGTGCCGGCAGCCTTGGAACTCGGCGCTGACGAGGTCATCCTGTCCCGGGACGAGGACGCCATGACCGCTGCCGACCGCAGCATCGACCTCATCATCGACACTGTGGCCGCGCCGCACGACCTGAACCCGTATTTCCGTACCCTCCGGGTGGACGGTGCGCTGTTCCAGCTGGGGCTGCCCGCTGATGCGATGCCGCCGGTCAACCCCAGGTCGCTGATGCGGCGTCGGCTGGCATACTCCGGCTCGATGATCGGCGGCATTGCCGAAACGCAGGAGATGCTGGACTTCTGCGCAGAACACAATGTGGTGGCGGACATCGAAATGGTGTCCGCGGACCAGCTGAATGAGGCCTACCGCCGAATGGTGGCGGGCGACGTCAAATACCGTTTTGTGCTGGACACCAGCACCCTGCAGGCCCCGGCCGAGGAGGCAGACGCATGAGCACCCTGTTCACCAAGATCATCAACGGCGAGATCCCGGGACGTTTCGTGTGGCGCGAAGCGGACGTCGCGGCGTTCCTGACCACGGGTCCGCTGGCCGACGGACACACCCTGGTGGTACCCACGGAGGAGGTGGATCGCTGGACTGATGCTTCACCGGAAACCCTCGCGAAGGTGATGGAAGTGGCCCGGCGGATCGGCGCCGTCCAGCTGGACATTTTCCCCGCCGAGCGGGCCGGCCTGATCGTGGCCGGATACGAGATCAACCACCTCCACGTCCATGTGTGGCCGTCCCGGAGCATGGCCGACTTCGACTTTGCCTCGGTGGACCACAACCCGGACCCTGCAGTGCTTGACGCGAATGCGGAGAAGCTGCGTGCAGGGCTCCGGACCGCGGGCTACACGGAGTTTGTGCCGGAAAGCTAAACCGGCGCGAGTGCCTTGTTGAGGACGGCCCGGATGCGCTTTTCGGAGACGGAGTAGGCGGTTCCGAGTTCGACGGCGAAGAGGCTCACCCGGAGCTCTTCGATCATCCAGCGCACCTGGGTCAGCTCGGAGCCGATCCGCCGGCCGGGCAGCAGTGCTGACACGGCGTCGTCGTAGTCGTCCTCGAGCCGCTGGACGGCGGCCATGTTCAGGGCGTCGCGCTGGACGTTGCCGGGCAGGCGTTCGAGGCGTTTTTCGATGGCGGCCAGGTACCGGGGGAGCTGGCTCAGCTGGGCGAAGCCGGTGCGGGCCACGAAGCCGGGGAACACCAGCTGTTCGAGCTGGCTTTTGACGTCGTTGAGCGCACTGATCAACGCCAGGCTGGTGGTTCCCTTGAGCTGCTTTTCGATCCTGCGGGTGCTGACCAGGATGCGCTCTACCACGGCCGTCACGCTGAACACCGTGTCGATCAGTTCCGCGCGGACCTGCTCGTAGAGGGCGTCAAAGGACTGCCGGTCCCACGGGACTTCTGCCGGGGTCAGCTTGTCCACGGCGGCCAGCGCACAGTCGGCGATCAGTGCCGAGACGGAACCGTGCGGGTTCTGGCTGAACGTGAGTTTTTCGGTGTTG
The DNA here is from genome assembly GCF_056680215.1 of Arthrobacter sp. BF1. NCBI lineage: Bacteria > Bacillati > Actinomycetota > Actinomycetes > Micrococcales > Micrococcaceae > Arthrobacter > Arthrobacter sp. BF1. The sequence goes on along the minus strand of NZ_CM155271.1, from coordinate 2,689,806 downwards.
TTGAGGTGCTCCAGCACGTAGCGGTCCGGGGCCGGAACGCGCAGTGCCAGGAGCCGGATAACGCCGCCGCGCATGGCCGCCAGCTGTTCCGAGGACGTCTGGAACACGCGCAGCGCAACAGACGTTCCTTCATCCACGAGCGCAGGATAGCCGGTGACGGTGTGGCCGTTGACCGTGTTGCTCACCTGGCGCTGAACGGTGCCGAAGCTCCACTCGGTCAGTCCGGTCTGTTCCCGGAAGCCCGCGCCGTGGCCATTTCCGGCTCCGGCCATGGGTGCCGTCCCGCCCGCTTTGCCGGAGCTGGACTTTCCCGATGACCGGGGCGCGGTGGTGCCGGGAGTTGCCCCCAGGGATTCGGCGATGGCGCGGCGCGTTGCGGGCGCCAGGCGCTCCTGGAGGGCGGCGAGGTCTTTGCCCTCGTCCAGCACCTTGCCCTTGCTGTCCACCACTTTGAAGCTCACCCGCAAATGGGAGGGAACGGCATCCCAGTTCCATGATCCCGGCGGGATGACCTGGCCGCGGATCCGGCGCAGGGCCAGTTCCAGCGAGGCTTCCAGCTCATCGCTCGACGGGTCAAAGTCCGCCTGGAGCGCGGCCACGGCCTGGCGGGCCACGTCCGGGGCCGGGACAAAGTTCTTGCGGATCTGCTTGGGGAGGGATTTGATCAGGGCAGTCACCAATTCCACACGCTGGCCTGGGATCAGCCAGCGGAACGCCTTGTCGTCCAGCTGATTGAGGAAAAGCACCGGCACTTCGGCCGTGACGCCGTCGGACGGGTTGGGCAGTGAGCCCGGGGCCACAGGGTGGAACTCATAGGTCAAAGGAAGCTCGAAGCCCTTGTGCAGGAGCGTTTTGGGGTAGGCGGCCTCGTCGAGGTTATCGGCTTCATCATTGAGCAGCAGCGACTTGTCGTAGTCCAGGAGGTCCGGGTTCTTCTGCCGGGCGTCCTTCCACCATTTGTCGAAGTGCCTCTCGGACACCACATCGGGGCCGATCCTGGCGTCGTAGAACTCGAACAGGGTTTCGTCGTCCACCATGAGGTCGCGGCGGCGCATCCTCGCCTCGAGCTCTTCCACTTCGAGGAGGAGGGCGCGGTTGCGGTGGAAAAATTTGTGGTGGGTTTTCCAGTCGCCTTCTACCAGGGCGTGGCGGATAAACAGCTCCCGTGCCAGTACCGGATCCACGCGGCTGTAGTTGACCCGGCGCTGCGGAATGATGGGCACGCCATAGAGTGTGACCTTCTCATACGCCATGACTGCGCCCATTTTGGTGGACCAGTGCGGCTCGCTGTAGCTGCGCTTTACGAGGTCCGGCGCCACCTGTTCAGCCCAGACAGGATCGAATTTGGCGGCCACCCTGGCCCACAGCCGGCTCGTCTCCACGAGTTCGGCCGCCATCACGAACGTGGGGGACTTCTTGAACAGCGCAGACCCGGGGAAGATCGCGAACCGGCTGCCGCGGGCGCCTGCGTACTCGCGCTTGCGGTCATCGAGAATGCCGATGTGGCTCAGCAGCCCGGAGAGCAGGCTGATGTGGATGCCCTCGTTGTTGCCCACGGGATCAGCCAGGCGCTTGTTGTCCAGGCTGATGCCCAGGGGACGTGCCAGCTGCCGGAGCTGCGCGAACAGGTCCTGCCATTCGCGGACCCGCAGGTAGTTGATGAACTCGTTGCGGCACAGCCGGCGGAACTGGGTGGAGGAGAGCTCCTGCTGCTTCTCCTGGATGTAGTTCCACAGGTTCAGGAAACCGGTGAAGTCCGAGTTCTCGTCGCGGAAACGGGCGTGCTTCTCCGCGGCGAGCTGCTGCTTGTCGGTCGGGCGCTCCCGCGGGTCCTGGATGGTCAGGGCCGCGGCCAGGATCATCACCTCGCGGACACAGCCGCGCTTGCCCGCCTCCACAATCATCCGGCCCAGCCGGGGATCGACCGGCAGTTGGGCAAGCTGCTGCCCGACGGCGGTCAGCCCGCCGCTTTTCGCGTCGCCTGGTCGGACGGCACTCAAGGCACCGAGCTCGCGCAGGAGTGTGACGCCGTCGTTGATTGCCCGGGAGTCCGGCGGCTCCACAAACGGGAAATTCTCCACGTCCTTGGGCCCGCGGGCCACACCCATGGCGGTCATCTGCAGGATGACGGCGGCCAGGTTGGTGCGCAGGATCTCCGGGTCCGTAAAGAGCGGCCGGGACTCGAAGTCCTCTTCCGAGTACAACCGGATGGCGATGCCGTCCGACACGCGGCCGCACCGGCCCGACCTCTGGTTGGCCGAAGCCTGTGACACGCGTTCAATGGGCAGCCGCTGGACCTTGGTGCGGTGCGAGTAGCGCGAGATGCGCGCGGTGCCGGTATCGATGACGTATTTGATGCCCGGAACCGTCAGGGACGTTTCGGCAACGTTGGTGGCCAGCACAATGCGGCGCTTGCTGCCCGGGTGGAACACCTTGTGCTGTTCCTGCAGGCTGAGCCGGGCGAAAAGCGGCAGGATTTCCGTCCCGGCCAGACGGCGGTTGGACTGGATCCTCGCCTGCAGTGCGTCAGCGGCGTCCCGGATTTCGCGCTCGCCGGAGAAGAAGACCAAAATGTCACCGGGCGCTTCGTCAGCCAGTTCGTCCACGGCGTCGCAGACGGCGTCCAGGGGATCGCGGTCCTCCTCGAGTTCGTCATCGGACGAGTTGTCTTCATCGTCATCGGCGGCGCGCGCGCCGCCGGCGGGCTGTGACAGAGGCCGGTACCGGATCTCCACCGGGAACGTGCGCCCGGAAACCTCGATGATGGGGGAGGGCTCTTCGTCGGAGCCGAAGTGTTTGGCGAACCGTTCCGGATCGATGGTGGCCGAGGTGATGATGATCTTCAGGTCCGGGCGCTGCGGCAGGATGCGCTTGAGGTAGCCCAGGATGAAGTCGATGTTCAAGCTGCGCTCGTGTGCTTCGTCAATGATGATGGCGTTGTATTTGCGCAGCAGCTTGTCGCGCTGGATCTCGGCCAGCAGGATGCCGTCGGTCATCAGCTTGACCTTGGTGGCGCGGCTGACTTCGCCGGTGAACCGCACCTGGAACCCGACTTCCTGGCCGATCTCCACCCCGAGTTCCTCGGCGATACGTTCGGCGACCGTGCGGGCTGCAAGCCGCCGCGGCTGGGTGTGGCCGATCAGGCCGTTATCGCCCAGGCCCAGTTCGAGGCACATTTTGGGGATCTGGGTGGTCTTGCCGGAGCCGGTCTCGCCGGCGATGATGGTCACCTGGTTCGCTGCAATGGCAGCCATCAGGTCCTCGCGGCGCTCGGAGACGGGCAGCTCGGCAGGGTAGGAGATATGAAATGTCATGGCTGGTGCCAGTCTACTGGGGGCTGGGCTTGATTCCGGCGCCTGGCCCTCGGCCCGCAGTCCTCAGAGCGCGTAGTAAAGGATCCGGTTCTTCGGAGCCGGGTCCTTGTCAGCTAGTTGATGCCGTTCGGTAGTTTCTACCGTTCAGAAGATACGCAGCGTGTAGTTGGTGCTGGGCAGGTCCAGCGAGGACCATGCCTGGTCGGAGGTGACGGGAGGGGTTTGGCCGCGGCCGTCGCGCAAAAGGGCCGAGACCGCCGCTGCGAGAGCGATGAGGAGGAGGACCACCATGACTATTCCGAAGATTTCCATGCCATTTATGATTCTCCCCTGGCGGGTGCATCGACAGTGGCAGAAATGCCCAAAAAGAGAAGATTTCTGCCATAATTGAGACATGCTGAAATCGGTGGCAGTGATCGTCGTCCCCAACTTTTCGATCTTCGAGTTCGGCACGGCGAGTGAGGTCTTTGGCATTGACAGGTCTGGCCGCGGCGGCGGTGTTCCGGACTTTGACTTCCGCGTGTGCACACCCGTGCCTGGAAACGTCAGCATGACGTCGGGTCTCTCCATGAACGTGAGCCTTGGCTTGGAGGCGGCAGCCGATGCGGACCTGGTGGTCATGACCCCTTACGGCCGCGAAGAGGACGTCCCTGAGGCGGTGATGGAGGCTCTGCGTGCCGCGGCTGCCCGCGGCGCCTGGGTGATGTCAATCTGTTCCGGGGCGTTCGCCTTGGCCCGGGCGGGCCTTCTGGACGGCCGCCGGTGCACCACTCATTGGCGCAACTCCCATGAACTCGCAAGCCGGTACCCGGAAGTGCATGTTGATGAGAATGTGCTCTACGTGCAGGACGGCAACCTGATTACCAGCGCCGGCACCGCTGCGGGGATTGACGCCTGCCTGCACCTGGTGCGGGTGGAGCTGGGCGCGAATGTTGCCGCGGCGATTGCCCGCGACATGGTGGTACCGCCGCATCGCGACGGCGGCCAGGCGCAGTTCATCGACAGGCCCATGCCAGCCTGCGGGTCGGCGCCCATGGAGGAGTTGCTTCGCTGGATGGTGCAGAACCTGGACCAGGAGCACAGCGTCGGTGATCTGGCCAACCGCGTACACATGTCTGCCAGGACCTTTGCCCGCCGGTTCCGGTCCGAAACGGGGGCAACGCCTGCTGCCTGGCTGAACTCCCAACGTGTCCTGCGGGCCCAGGAGCTTTTGGAATCCACAGACCTGAACATCGACGAGGTGGCCCGCGAATCAGGCTTCGGTCATCCGGTCCTGCTACGGCACCACTTTGCCAAAGTGCTTGACACGAGCCCTCAGTCTTATCGACGGGCCTTCCGCGGCCAACTGGAGGCTGCGGTTTAGCCGGCGTCCTCTGACGCGGCCCGTGTGCTGTCGACGAGCACTCTCCACGGTCCGGTGACACTCTGCTCCGGCAGGGCCGCGCGCCGCTGCCCTGCCCGGATGGCGTAGATGAATCTGTCCGGCTGGCTGCCCTCCGCTGCGGCTGCTGCTGCCCGGACGGTCTTGGGTACCGCGTCCCAGGGGCATGCCTCGACGATCGGCTGCCACTGGTCCTTGGCGCGTTCGGTGTCCGCCGTGACCGTCCACACCCGTGTCAGCGCGGCAACCCCGCCGGTGCGCTCCACACTTATTTTCATCGCGCGGTTCCTGGGCTTTCCTGCAGCCTGGCTGCCGGCTGGCCGGCATCCATGCATTGGCTTTAGAGCTTGACCTTTACAGTTTCCCACGCCTTGCGGACGGCGTCATGCTCGGTTGAACCGGATCCGAACAGCTCCACCGCGGCCGCCGCCGTCGCACGCGCAAAAACGCTGAAGGTGGCGGTGGCTGGCAGGGAACCGCCGGTGAGGGTCTCGTACCAGATCCGGCCCGGAGCCTCCCAGGCATTGCCTCCCAGGGATTCCGCGGTGAGATAAAAGGCCCGGTTGGGGATGCCGGAGTTGATGTGGACGCCGCCGTTGTCGGCGCTGGTTCGCACATAGGAGTCCATCGAGTCGGGCTGGGGGTCCTTACCCAGCACGTCGTCGTCGTACGCAGTGCCCGGCGCCTTCATGGACCGCAGGGCTGAACCCTGGACCTGTGGCGTGAATAGTCCCTCGCCGATGAGCCAACTCGCCGTGGTGACGGACTGCTTCTTCACGTACTGCTCAACGAGGGCGCCGAAGACGTCTGACATGGACTCGTTGAGGGCACCGGCCTGGTTCCGGTAGGCCAGCCCGGCGGAGAACTGAGTGACTCCGTGGGTGAGTTCGTGGCCGATAACGCTCAGCGAACGTGTAAACCGTTCGAATACTTGGCCATCGCCGTCACCGAAAACCATCTGCCGGCCATCCCAGAACGCATTGTCGTAGAGCTTTCCGAAGTGCACGGTCGCATCAAGGGGGAGGCCGGCGCCGTCAATCGAGTTGCGGCCGAAGATGTCCGCGAACAGACGGTGGGTGTGACCCAGGCCGTCGTAGGCCTCATCCGCGGCCACATCTCCGGATTCCGGGTCACCTTCCTTGCGCACCAACTTTCCGGGCAAGGTCTCGGAGCCGGCAGCATCGTAAACGCTCCGGATGGGCGGGCCGGGCTGAACGTCGCGCAGGCCCGGCGGACCGGCTGGCCTTGGCGCTGTCCGGGCGGATTGGAACGACCGAACGTGGCTGAGTGCTTCCTTGGCCGCCCGCGCGGCAGCGGAAAATTGCGGCGCATCCTGGCGCGCCAGCCGCCGCAATATGTAGGGCGGGATGATGAAGCAACGGCCCTTTGAATGATCCCGGGCTGGCGAATGCTGGTCTGTCGACTGAATGATGAACCCCCTCGATCGGTGAATTCAGACTACGAGGGGGCGCTGACAATCCGAGGGAGGCGCACTCAATCGGGGATGGGCGATATCCGCCGCCTCGGCATCACCGCCACTCAGAGGCCTTTGACCCTATCGACTGGCCAGCCCGGCGCGGAGGATCGAAGGAACAACAGCAGGAGGCGGAAGGCGTCGATCATGATGTGGGGTTACGGACAGGGCATGGGCTGGATGTGGTTGTGGGGACTCATGACGCTGATAGGGATCGGGCTTCTCGTACTGCTTGCGGTCCGCATGTTTGCCGGCGGCATCCGCGGCGGAAACGCTCCGCAGGGCGGTCCGTGGTCCGGCGCGCCGCCCATGGGAAGGAGCCGTGCGCGGCAGATCCTCGATGAACGCTTCGCAGCGGGAGAGATCACAGCGGATCAGTACCGCGAACACCTCAAAGTGCTCGGCGAAGGTCCGTAGTGCAATCCACCAGCCGGCGCCAGGCGCTGCTGCTGGGAGGCCATGTCCCGGACCACGAAGACCTCGGCATGATGGGCGTCATCGGACGTTAAGGGCGACGTTTCCGGCATGGAAAAACCCCGCCGCTTCGTTGAAGTGACGGGGTTTTTCGCTGTGCCCTCGATAGGATTCGAACCTACGACCTTCTGCTCCGGAGGCAGACGCTCTATCCCCTGAGCTACGAGGGCAATTCAGGGATCCCGCCGATGCTGGCGGGACGTCCTAGAGCTTAGCAGGAACGTGGCCCGCAATGAAAAACGTGGCTTCGCGAGCCTGCCCGGCGCGCCGAAACCCCACGAACCGGAAACCTCAGTAGCCGGAAAACGAGTCCACATGGACCCTGCGCGCACCTGCGTTCCTGGCCGCTCGGCGCAGCGAGGCGACGCTCGCCGGGGACCCGGAGACGTAGACGGTGCGGTCTGCAATATCCGGAACAAGAGCCTTCAGCGATGGCCCGTCCACCCGGGATCCGGGGGCAGTTCCCGCCGGCACCGCTGCCGCGGCGTCAGTAATGAACGACGGCGGGATGGAACCATCGGCGAGGCGGGCAACGATCCGTGCACCTGACGCTTCCAGTTCCCTGGCGTAGGCGATCTCCCCGGCGTTCCGTGCGAGGAGCAGTAGAACGGCATCGCGGTCCCTGCCGGCGCCTGAGGCCAGGTGCGCGAGGTACGGTGTGATGCCGATGCCGGCGGCGATAAGCAGCACCGGAGTGCCGGGGTCGCGGGGCAGCACAAAGTCGCCGCCCACGGATGTCGCCGCCACATGGTCGCCGGGCTTCAGTGCCAGGAGTACTTTCTTTGCGGCCGACAGCGGCTCGGACGTCCGCACGCCGAACGTCACTGTCTCCGAACCCGGGGCACTGGTCAGGCTGAACACCCGGCGTCGGCCTTTGCCGTCCGAAGTGGCGTGCGGCAGGTCCAGCTCCATGTACTGCCCCGGAATAAAGCGGACCGGACGGGACGGTTTGAATGCGAACTCTGTGGTGCTTGGCGTCAACGCCCGGGAGCCTGTGAACGTCAGCTTCAGGCCGCCCCGCTGGCCCACCACAAACGCCAGCAGGTTGCCGACAAGCAGGGCCAGCTCGGGGGAGTTGGCAATGAACCCGAAGTTGTAAGGCACCGCAAACACCACACCAACAACGGCGGCAAGCGTGAGCTGCTGCCAGCGGCGCGGCGGCAGCGTCAGCGGCTCGGTCAGCATAAAGCCGACGAAAAAGAGCAGCGGCCGCTGCGCCAGGGCCTGCCAGAGGGCACCGCCCAAAGTCACTTCCGCCCGCAGCAGTTCCGAGGTAATAATCGAGATGGCCGCCACCAGGAACACAGCCGCCATCAGGAATTTGCGGGTGCGGTACAGCACCAGCAGGATGCCGGGTACCAGGAGCCACAGCATGGCAGGGGTCGCGGCCCACCAGGTGGCGACGTTGAGACCCGTCAGCCCGGTCACGAATGCTCCGGTGACGGCCGGGTTGAAGATGTGCCGGCCCCGCCAGGCGAGCGCGTATTTGGAGGCAGAAGCCAGCACGCAGGCCAGGGCCACACCCGCAACATCCATGGGCACAAACGATGGCCAGAAAAGGAAGTACAGCAGCAGACCAGTGATCAGAGACGACTCTGAATGCGGCCGCACGTGGAAGAGCGCGGCCAGGGCCCGGTTGGACGCATATGTCAGGCCGAGGCACAAGGCCAGGTGCACCAGCATCTGGGGGATGCCGAAGGTCAGCCAGCCCAGGGCGTTAAGAAGGAGGCTGTACACGGCAAGGGCCGCGAGTACCAGCAGGATCAGCCGGTACATCGTGTACTTGCCCAGCACGGTGTCCAGCCGGCCAACGGGTGAAACGGCCGTGGGGGTGTCAACGGGGCTCATGTGAACAGTGTCCCTTCAAATCCGGCCGAATAGGCGGCACTTCCATCCGAAAATACTGTCAGCCAGGAGAAATCGAAGGTGCTCTCCAGGTCGGCGCCGGGGACGAAGAACAGCGCCGTGGCCAGCGCGTCGGCCAGCATGGTGCTATCCGCCATGGTCCACGTGGCCACGGCCGTGGTGACGGGCAGGCCTGTGGTGCCGTCGAGGACATGGTGCAGCCCGTCGCCCCACGCCCGGCGGTTGGAGGCAGAAGCACATAATGCGCCGCCGGAGACCGGAACTGTGCCGATGGCCTTGGTGGGATCGTAGGGGTGCTCCAGGGCGACGGTGATGACGTCCGGACCGCAGTACAAGAGGTCTCCGCTGGCGTCGATGAGGAAGTTCCCGTGGCCGTGTGCACGCAATTCGGCGGCCAGGAGATCCACCAGCTGGCCCTTCCCGGCGGCGCCGATATCCAGGACAACGGGAACATGGTTGGTGAGGACGGTACCGTCCCAATCGAGGGCATCTTCCCAACGGGGTGGCGCCGTGGGGGAGCCCGAAGGCCGCAGCGAGTAGGTGGCGTCGTAGCCCAACCGCTCAAGGCTGCCGCCGATCAGCGGAGTCATCGCCCCCGCCGAGAGGTGGTACAGCGAGCGGTACAGCCCCCCAAGCGCCCCGGCCTCCGCGGGAAACTCATGCCGCCCCGGCTGGCGGGCCATGGCACTGACGGCTGAATCCGGACGGAACCGTGACCACTCGCCGTCGTACGCTTCCACCACGGCGAGAAGCCGTGCGCGGACCCCGGCCTGAAGCGGCCGGGGTGTGGTGATGTCCCAACGGGTGCCGATCCCGTCGAAGCGGAACTCCTCCCAGTCAGGCTGCGGCACGGCCTACTGGGCCTCCGACTTGATCTTTTCTACGGCCTGGTTGAACCCGCCGCTGGTCAGGGAGGAGCCTGCGACCTTGGACACCTTCAGCTCGTCAATGCTCTTGCCCACCACCTGCGACGCGATCCCGCCGGCGAACTCGCCCTGGAACTTGCGGGTGTTCGGGTTGGAGGGGTGCTGGGTGATGTTGACGGCCGTGACCGTCCCGGCGGCGAGCGTCAGCTCCACCCCCACGGTTTCGGTGCCGTTCGGGGAGACGTACGTGCCGTCGGCGCTGTACGTCCCGTCCTGGTAGACGGAACCGCTGCCGGCGAGCGATGACGAGGTGCCGGACGGCGTGGTGGCCCCTGCGGAACTGTCGTCGGCTGAGGGCGGGGTGGCCCCCTGTGTCGCCGTCGGCGCGCAGCCGGCGACTGTTCCGGCAAGGGACAGGCCGGCGATGCCGGCGAAAACACTCTTGCGGACTGACGGTCTCATAACGGGGCTCGTTTCGTGGGCTGGGTGCTTACGGTGTACTCAACGTCGGATTCAGCGTAATGGTTCACCCTGTGAACCCGCCGCGCGGCCGCTGTGCACCGTGATGCTTCCGGCGAAGGCGGCCCGGTCACCCTGCGGGCTCAAATTCCTCCACGTGGCGGGCGCCGGTAGGCTAGAGGGGTGACTCCCGAAGAACTCTCCCTCGCCATATCCGCCTGCCTGAAAGATGCCGTCGCCGCCGGCGAGATCGGACTTTCCGCCTCAGCTGTTCCTGCTGAGGTGCGCGTGGAGCGACCCAAGAACCGGGAGCACGGCGACTGGGCCACCAATATCGCCCTGCAGCTGTCCAAGCAGGCCGGCACCAATCCGCGCGAGTTCGCCACCATCCTGAGTGCCCGGCTGAAGGCCATCGCCGGCGTCTCGGCCGTGGAAATTGCCGGTCCCGGCTTCCTGAACATCACGGTTGACGCTGCCGCCGCCGGTGCCCTGGCACAGGTCATCGTCAACGCGGGAGCGGAGTACGGCACCAATACCGCGCTCGCCGGCCACACCGTCAACATGGAATTCGTTTCGGCGAACCCTACCGGCCCGCTGCATATCGGCCACACCCGCTGGGCCGCTCTGGGCGACGCCATTGCCCGAGTCCTGCGCGCGTCCGGCGCCGAAGTCACGGCCGAGTACTACATCAACGACGCCGGCTCGCAGATGAACACCTTCGCCCAGTCGGTCTACAACCGGCTCCACGGCCTCCCCGTGCCCGACGGCGGCTACCCCGGCCAGTACATCGCGGACCTCGGCCATGAGGTACTCAGCGAACACCCGGACATCCGTGAACTGACTGAAGTGGCTGCGATTCCCGTGATCCGCAATGCCGCCTACCAGGCCCAGATGAAGGACATTCAGGACACGCTCGCGGATTTCGGTGTCGAATTCGATGTGTTCTTCTCCGAGCAGGAACTGCACGACGCCGGCGCGATCGGAAGTGCTGTTGCCCGCCTTCGCGAGCAGGGCCACGTGTTCGACGACGGCGGTGCGGTCTGGCTGCGCACCACGGACTTCGGCGACGACAAGGACCGCGTCATGATCCGGGCCAACGGCGAGCCCACCTACTTCGCTGCCGATGCCGCTTACTACCTGTCCAAAAAGGACCGCGGCTATACGGAGAAGATCTACCTCCTGGGCGCCGACCACCATGGCTACATCAACCGGCTCAAGGCAATTGCGGCCGCGGCGGGCGACGATCCCGAGGTCAACATCGAGGTACTGATCGGCCAGCTGGTCTCCGTCAACGGTGCCAAACTGTCCAAGCGGGCCGGCAACATCATCGAGCTCAAGGACCTTATCGACTGGCTCGGCAAGGACGCCGTGCGCTACTCGCTGGCCCGCTTCCCGGCGGATTCTCCACTGACACTGGACCCGGACCTGCTCAAGAAGCACAGCAACGAGAACCCTGTCTTCTACGTGCAGTACGCCCACGCGCGTACCCGCGGCGCGGCCCGCAACGCCGTGGCCGCAGGTGTGGACCGCAGCGCCTTTGAGGCCTCGCTGCTGGACCATGCCACCGAAAACGAACTGCTCTCCTACTTGGGCAGCTACCCCTCCATCGTGGCCAAGGCCGCCGAGCTGCGCGAGCCGCACCGCATCGCCCGCCACCTTGAGGTCATCGCCGGCGCCTACCACCGCTGGTATGACGCCTGCCGCATCGCTCCCATGGGGGATGAGGCCGTCACCGACGTCAACCGCACCCGCTTGTGGCTCAACGATGCCACCAGCCAGGTCCTGGCCAACGGCCTGGACCTCCTTGGCGTCTCCGCGCCGGAACGGATGTGAGGCCCGTGGCACAAAATCCAGCAGAGAGCACCACAGCGCTTGTGCCCGCGGGTTCCCCGCTGGCCCCCGAATGGCTCGCCGTTCCCGCGGACCTGAACGCGCTCCACGAACCGCTGTGGGCCCAGGGCGTGCAAAGGAACGACGCCGGCGAGCTGACTGTTGACGGCATCACCGTCAGCGACCTCAAGGAACAGTTCGGCACCCCGCTGTTCGTCATGGACGAGGCCGATTTCCGCGCCAGGGCACGGTCCTTCAAGGACTCCTTCGATGAAGCCTTCGCTGACATCTGCGGGGGAGTGGACGTCTACTACGCCGGTAAGTCGTTCCTCTGCACAGCAGTTGTGAAGTGGGTGGAGGAAGAAGGCCTGCGCCTTGACACTGCCTCCGGCGGGGAACTCGCGGTGGCCGCGCGGGCCGGCATCGAGGGTTCACGCGTAGCGCTGCACGGCAACAACAAGTCCGACGCAGAAATCAACCGCGCCCTGGACATGGGACTGGGCCGCATCGTGGTGGACAGCCTGGACGAACTCGAGCGGGTGGCCAAAATTGCGTCCGGCCGCGGCGAGCAGGCCAAGGTCATGCTCCGGCTTACCCCCGGCGTTCACGCCCACACCCACGAGTTCATCGCCACCGCCCACGAGGACCAGAAGTTCGGACTCTCCATGGCGGAGGACACCACCGAGCAGGCAGGCCTGTCAGCAGCGGAGGAGGCCGTGGCGGCAGCAACGAGCTATCCCGGCATCGACCTGCTTGGACTGCACTGCCACATCGGTTCCCAGATTTTCGAGCCCGACGGCTTTGCCCTCGCGGCCGAGAAGCTCCTCCGCTTCCTTGCCGCCATGCAGGAAAAGTACTCCATCACGATGCCCGAACTGGATCTGGGCGGTGGCTACGGCATTGCCTACACCCCTGTGGACACCCCCCGCCCCGCAGCCGAGATCGCGCAGGCGATGGCCGCCGTCGTGCGCTCCACGTGCGCGGACCTTGGCATCAAGGCACCCCGGATTTCCATCGAACCGGGCCGCGCCATCGTGGGCAGTACCACGTTCACGCTGTACGAGGTGGGCACCCTCAAGACAGTGCGGGTGGACGCAGCCGCCGGTGGAACAGCTGAAACAGCTGAAATAGCGGGAACCGAGCCTGAAAACGTTACGCATCCGCGCCGCTATGTGTCAGTTGACGGCGGGATGAGCGATAACGCCCGCCCGGTGCTCTACGACGCGGATTATTCGGCCATTCTCGCCTCGCGCCCCTCCAACGCTGCTCCGCAACTGTCCCGAGTGGTGGGCAAACATTGCGAGAGCGGCGACATAGTTGTTAGAGATGTATATCTGCCCGAGGACGTGGCAGCCGGTGATCTGCTTGCTGTACCGGGTACCGGCGCCTACTGCTGGGCCCTGTCGAGTAACTACAACTATCTGGCCCGGCCGGGCGTTGTCGCGGTGCGCGACGGATCTGCCCGGCTGATTGTCCGCGGGGAAACCGAAGAAGATCTGCTCAACCGCGACATGGGAGTCTGAATGACTGAATTGCGAACCCTGAAGGTGGCCCTGCTGGGCTGTGGCAACGTTGGGGCCCAGGTTGCGCGGATTCTCATTGAGGACGCCGACGCCCTGGCCGCCCGTACCGGAGCACGCCTGCAGCTCAGCGGCATCGCGGTGCGAAACGTGAACGCCAAACGCGACGTGGAACTTCCGCAGGAACTGTTCACCACCGACGCCGAGACCCTGGTCAAGGACGCCGACCTGGTCATCGAACTCATGGGCGGCATCGAGCCGGCCCGCACGCTGATCCTGTCCGCACTCAGCAACGGCGCCTGCGTGGTTACCGGAAACAAGGCCCTGCTCGCCCAGGACGGCCCCACGCTCTACGAAGAAGCGGACAAGGCCGGCGTGCAGCTGTCCTACGAAGCAGCCGTGGCCGGCGCCATCCCCATCCTGCGCCCCATCCGCGACAGCCTGTCCGGCGACCGGATCACCCGCGTGCTGGGCATTGTCAACGGCACCACCAACTTCATCCTGGACCAGATGGACTCCACCGGCGCCCAGTTCGCCGATGCCCTCGCTGAGGCCCAGCGCCTCGGCTACGCAGAAGCGGACCCCACCGCCGACGTCGAAGGTCACGACGCTGCCGCCAAGGCAGCGATCCTGGCCACGCTGTCCTTCCACACCCGGTTCGCCCTGGAAAACGTCCACTGCGAGGGCATCACGTCCGTCACCGCTGACGACATTGCCGCGGCCAAGGACGCCGGCTTCGTCATCAAGCTGCTGGCCATCGCCGAAAAGCTCACGGATGCCGACGGCGTCGAAGGCGTTTCGGTGCGCGTGCACCCCACGCTCCTGCCGCGTGAGCACCCGCTGGCCGCCGTCCGGGGCGCCTTCAACGCGGTGTTCATCGAAGCTGAGAACGCCGGCGAGCTGATGTTTTACGGCCAGGGCGCCGGCGGCACCCCGACGGCGTCTGCCGTGCTGGGCGACCTTGTTTCTGCGGCCCGCCGCCTGGTGCTGGGCGGACCCCAGCGCACGGAAACCACCACCGGCCACATTCCGGCACTGCCCATCGAAGCCGCTACCACGAGCTACTACATCGGCCTGGACGTCGCGGACCAGCCCGGTGTCCTGGCACGCATTGCCCAGCTCTTCGCTGAACACGGCGTGTCCATCGAAACCATGCGGCAGACCATCCACACGGACGCCGAATCCAACACAGATTCGGCCGAACTGCGGATCGTCACGCACCGCGCATCAGAGGCTGCCCTCGCAGCCACCGTCGAGGCCGTCAAGGGACTGGACGTCATCAACTCAGTTACATCCGTACTGCGGGTAGAAGGAGTCTAAGTGGCTCACCAATGGCGCGGCGTTATCCGCGAATACGCTGACCGTCTGCCCGTGACGGAATCCACCAGGGTCATCACCCTGGGTGAGGGCGGCACCCCGCTGGTCCACGCGCAGAAGCTCTCCGAACTGACCGGTTCCACCGTGTACCTGAAGGTGGAGGGGATGAACCCCACCGGTTCGTTCAAGGACCGCGGCATGACCATGGCCATGACCGCCGCCGTGGAATCCGGGGCGAAGGCCGTTGTATGTGCGTCCACCGGCAACACGTCGGCCTCCGCCGCCGCCTACGCCACCGCCGCCGGGCTGAAGTGCGCCGTGCTGGTGCCCGAAGGCAAGATTTCCATGGGCAAGCTCAGCCAGGCCATTGCGCACGGCGCCACGCTGCTGCAGGTGGACGGCAACTTCGATAACTGCCTGGATATCGCCCGGAAGCTGGGGGAGTCCTACCCTGTGTTCCTGGTCAACTCCGTCAACCCTGCCCGCATCCAGGGCCAGAAGACGGGTGCGTTCGAGATCGTTGACGCGCTCGGTGACGCGCCGGACATCCACGTCCTGCCCGTCGGAAACGCCGGCAACATCACGGCGTACTGGAAGGGCTACAAGGAGTACTCGGCACCGTTCGAGTCCGCAACGGCCGGCACCCTTCCCGCCGTGTCCACCAAAACACCGCAGATGTGGGGCTTCCAGGCCGCCGGTGCTGCCCCGTTCGTGGCCGGGCACCCCATCACGGAACCGGACACCATCGCCACTGCCATCCGGATCGGCAACCCCGCATCCTGGGACGGCGCCATTGCCGCGCGTGACGAGTCCGGTGGCTTCATCGATGCCGTGACCGACGAACAGATCCTCGACGCCCACCGCTGGCTGTCGGCCCGGGAAGGCGTTTTCGTGGAGCCCGGCTCCGCCGCCGGTGTGGCCGGCCTGCTCAAGAAGCACGCTGCAGGGGAAGTGCCTGCCGGAAAGATCATCGTCATCACCGTAACGGGCCACGGCCTCAAGGACCCCCAGTGGGCCCTGCGAACGGAGGACGGCAGCGAAGTGCAGCCCGTCAAGGTCTCCAACGACGTCGTCACCGTTGCAGCTGAACTGGGACTGGAAGAAAAGTAGCCTTGGAAACCACCACGCCCACCACCGCTGTCCTGCCCCTCATTGAGGCAGGACAGCGCGTCACCGTCAGGGTACCGGCCACCAGCGCCAACCTCGGGCCGGGATATGACAGCCTGGGCCTCGCGCTGGCACTGCACGACACCCTGACGGTGGAAACCCTCGAAACCGATGAGCTCCTGTTCGAGCTCAGCGGCGAGGGTGCGGATAGCCTGCCGCGCGACGCCAGCCACCTCGTGGTCCGGGCCATGGAGGCTGCTTTCTCACGGCTGGGCTACCGTCACGGCGGGCTCCGGATTACCGCGACCAACGTCAATCCCCATGGTCGTGGCCTGGGGTCGTCAGCCTCTGCCGTGGTGGCCGCAGTGTCCGCCGCCAATGCCATGGTGCCGGCGGCGGAACAGCGTGGGCGGGACTGGATCCTGCAGCTCACCAGCGAGATGGAAGGCCACCCGGACAACGTCGCACCGGCGATATTCGGCGGATTGGCGCTGTCATGGCAGGACAGTGACCAGTACAGGAGCACATGCGCCACCGTTGTTGGTTCGGTCATCCCCATCGTGGCAGTTCCGGACTTTGAACTGTCCACCGAAGCGGCCCGGGCGCTGCTGCCGGCCTCTGTAGGCCACCACGCTGCGGCGATGAACTCCGGCCGGGCTGCGCTGCTCATCCACGCGCTGACCCGGAAGCCGGAGTTCCTGCTCGCCGGCACGGAGGATTACCTCCACCAGAGTTACCGGGCCGAGGCCATGCGCCCCAGCGCCGCCCTCATCAGGGCACTGCGCAGTGCAGGCCACGCAGCAGTGGTTTCCGGTGCCGGGCCCACCGTGCTTGCCCTCGCCGACGGCGAAGCCGAAGCCGCGGAAATACTTGCCCTGATCGAATCCTTCACGGCGGCCAACACGCCCGGCATCGGCTGGCGCGTGATGAAGCTGGCAGTGGACGTCGAAGGTGCTAAGGTGGACTTACACCGGCGGTAATTCCGCCTATCTGATCCGCAACTGCATTTCAGTTGTACCTGGTCTCCTACTGCGCAATATTTTCCGGTGTCACCTGCTTGGTCTGTCGCAGGAATCTGCAGCCTCCACATGTCTGCCCCTGGACCGTCAGCCCGGCGCCCCGCCATTAATCGGTGCGTGAGGTGAATCAGTATCCGGCCCTGCTGGCCGAAATCCAACCGGCAAGGCCGAAAATCCCGGCTGCAGATCTGAACTGCAGCCCAGATCAAATCATCGCGTCCAGCTCCCAGTCTGGACGCCGTCGAGGGGGAAGGATCCTTCGTGACCGAAACCACTGAGCTGTCTTCAGCTGTGGACACAATATCTTCTGCTGCCGGATCGTCAACGGCCGCACCCGCCAAGAGCAGTGGCCTTGCCGGCCTGAAGCTCGCCCAACTGCAGGCGCTTGCCAGCCAGTTGGGGATCTCCGGCGGATCACGCATGCGCAAGGGGGACCTGGTTACGGCCATTTCGGCCCACCGCGCAGGCACTTCGGCCACCAAGGCTCCGGCCAAGGCAACCGATGAAGCGACTGACAACCACATGACCGCTTCCGCGCCGGTGGCAGCCGCTCCCGTGGCTGCTGCACCTGAAACCGAGGCGCCAGCCGCCGAGGGGACCCGCGCCCGTGGCCGTGGCCGCAGCCGGCGCGCTGTCAGTGACGGCGTCGTTGCAGCTCCTGCCGCCGCCGCCGCTGAAGCCCCGGCCGCTGCCCCCGCTGAAGCTCCGGTGGCCGCGCCCGCTGAGTCCGGCGAAGCAGCCGAAGGTGCCGGCGAACGCCGCCAGCCGCGTACCCGCAACCGCCGTCGCGGTGAAGCAGCCGCACAGGCAACCGCTCCGCAGGCCGGCGAGGCCACCGAAGCACCGGCCGAGCAACCCGCCAACGATCACCGCCAGGCGGACCGCGCTGAAACCCAGCGGACCGAAACCCAGCGGAGCGAAACCCAGGGTGCTGAATCCGGCGACGGCCAGCGCACTGACCGTCGTGAAAGCGGCCGCACCCGCGGTGGCCGCGATACTAACGCCCGCGACACAAACGCCCGGGATACTTCCGATGGCGGCCGCGACAACGCCGGCCGCGACAACGCGGGCAGCCGCGACGCTGGCCAGCGTGAAGGCACCCGCCGCGATGACAGCCGCGATAACGCACGCGACAACGATGATTCCGACAGCGGCAGCCGCCGGAACCGCCGTAACCGGCGCGACCGCAACGACCGCAATGACCGCTCCGGCGGCCAGGACAGCCGGGACAACGCCCGCAACGATCGTTTCCGCGACCGCAACGACCGCCGTCGGGGACGCGCCCAGGGACCGGACGTCGATGACGTCGAGTTCACTGAGGACGATGTCCTGCTGCCCGTAGCCGGCATCCTGGACGTCCTGGAGAACTACGCGTTCATCCGCACCTCCGGCTACCTGCCGGGACCGAACGACGTCTATGTTTCCCTCGCCCAGGTCAAGAAGTACAACCTGCGCAAGGGTGACGCCGTGGTGGGCGCCATCCGTGCACCGCGTGAGGGCGAGGACCGCAGCCAGCAGACCGCCCGCCAGAAGTTCAACGCCCTTGTCCGCGTCACGTCCGTCAATGGAAAGACGCCCGAAGAGCTCAAGGACCGCGTCGAATTCGCCAAGCTGGTTCCGCTGTACCCGTCCGAGCGCCTGCGCCTCGAGACCGACCCCAAGAAGATCGGCCCCCGCGTCATCGACTTGGTTGCCCCGATCGGCAAGGGCCAGCGCGGCCTGATCGTTTCCCCGCCGAAGGCCGGCAAGACGCTCATCCTGCAGTCCATCGCCAACGCCATCACCACCAACAATCCTGAGGTCCACCTCATGATGGTGCTCGTTGACGAACGTCCTGAAGAAGTCACGGACATGCAGCGCACTGTCAAGGGCGAGGTCATTGCCTCCACCTTCGACCGTCCCGCAGACGATCACACCACCGTGGCCGAACTCTCCATCGAACGCGCCAAGCGCCTCGTGGAAATGGGCATGGACGTTGTGGTGCTCCTCGACTCGATGACCCGCCTGGGCCGTGCCTACAACCTGGCAGCACCGGCCTCCGGCCGTATCCTGTCCGGTGGTGTGGACTCCGCCGCGCTGTACCCTCCGAAGCGTTTCTTCGGTGCAGCCCGCAACATCGAAAACGGCGGCTCGCTGACCATCCTGGCAACGGCCCTCGTGGAGACCGGTTCCAAGATGGATGAGGTCATCTTCGAAGAGTTCAAGGGCACCGGCAACATGGAACTCCGCCTGTCCCGCCAGCTGGCAGACAAGCGCATCTTCCCGGCAGTGGACGTCAACGCGTCCGGCACCCGCCGCGAAGAGAACCTGCTTTCCCCCGAGGAAGTCAAGATCATGTGGAAGCTGCGCCGCGTCCTCTCCGGACTCGAAACGCAGCAGAGCCTTGAGCTGCTGACCAACAAGATCCGGGAGACCCAGAGCAACGTTGAGTTCCTGATGCAGGTTCAGAAGACGACGCTTGGTGCGAAGTCGGATAACGACAAGTAGGTGCGCTAGGGGTGGGGCCGTCGGTTGTTTCGTCGGCCCCACCCCTTTGTCGTTCGGGCCGCCGGGTATTTTTGCCGGCCCCGCCCCTTCGCGTTGCGGCTGACGTACTGCGTACGTCGGCCGCAACGCTCCGATAGGCCCGATGCCACTCCCTGGCCGGCAAAAATACCCGACGGCGTTTGCCCCGTCACCTATCGCTGTGGGCATCACTAAACTTAGATCCACGGCGTTGAAAGGTAATGAAAATGTTTGAGTCCGTACAGGGCCTGCTTGATGAGCATGACTCCATCCAGGCGCAGCTGGGGGATCCTGCTGTTTATGCTGACCAGCGGCTGGCTCGGAAGTTGGGGCGGCGGTCTGCTCAGCTCAACGGCATTGTGGAGGCGTATCACAAGTGGGAGGGCATCCGTGATGACCTTGCTGCGGCGAAAGAGATGGCTGCGGAGGATCCCGAGTTTGCTGCCGAGGTGCCTGAGTTGGAGGCTGCCCTCGAGACTGCGTCGGCCAAGCTGCGCCGCCTGCTGATCCCGCGCGACCCTGACGACGCCCGCAATGTGATCCTTGAGGTCAAGGGCGGTGAAGGCGGCGACGAAGCTGCCCTGTTCGCCGGCGACCTGCTGCGGATGTACACCCGGTACGCGGAATCACGCGGCTGGAAGACTGAACTTATCTCTGCCACCGAGTCTGACCTGGGCGGCTACAAAGACGTCCAGATGGCCGTCAAGGGCAGCTCGAACGACCCCGCCGAGGGTGTTTACGCGCGGCTGAAGTTCGAGGGCGGGGTGCACCGCGTGCAGCGTGTGCCAGTCACTGAATCGCAGGGCCGTATTCACACGTCCGCTGCAGGCGTCCTGGTGCTGCCCGAGGTTGACGAGCCCGAAGAGCTGGACATCAACCAGAACGACCTCAAGATCGACGTCTACCGCTCCTCGGGTCCCGGCGGCCAGTCCGTGAACACCACAGACTCCGCCGTCCGCATCACCCACCTTCCCACCGGCATCGTGGTGGCCATGCAGAACGAGAAATCGCAGCTGCAGAACCGCGAAGCAGGCATGCGTGTGCTCCGCGCCCGCATCCTGGCACACCAGCAGGAGATCATCGACGCCGAGAACTCGGCCCAGCGGAAGTCCCAGATCCGCACCATGGACCGTTCGGAACGCATCCGCACCTACAACTACCCGGAGAACCGCATCGCGGACCACCGCACCGGCTACAAGGCATACAACCTGGACCAGGTCATGAACGGCGACCTGGAACCGGTCATCCAGTCCGCCATCGAGATGGACGAACAGGCACGCCTGGACGCCATCGGCGACTAGCCAGTTGCTGGAAACTGCACCGATATGACATCCGGCCCGGAACAGTCACTGGCCGCTGCGGTCAGCGAGGCCACTGCGATCCTCCGGGACGCCGGCGTCCCCAGTCCCCGCGTGGACGCTGAGCTCTTGGCGGACCACCTGCTCGGCGTTGGCCTCGGCCGGCTCCGGGCGCTGATGCTGGGGGACTCCCCGGCGCCGCAGGGTTACGCCGAACTCGTCGCCGAGCGCGCGCAGCGCGTTCCCCTGCAGCACATCACCGGGGTGGCGTACTTCAGGTACCTGGAACTCGCGGTCGGTCCGGGAGTCTTTATCCCGCGCCCCGAAACGGAATCCGTTGTCCAGCTGGTCATTGACCATGTCAAGGGTATGCTGCACCCGCGGATTGTGGACCTGGGCACGGGATCCGGCGCCATCGCCGGTTCCATCGCCCACGAGGTTCCCGGCGCCGAAGTCCATGCCGTGGAGTACAGTACGTTCGCCCACGCATGGGCAGCCAGGAATTTGATCCCGCTCGGCGTCACGCTCACCCTGGGGGACCTGCGGGATGCGCTGCCGGAACTTAACGGAACGTTCGACGTCGTGGTTTCCAACCCGCCGTACATTCCCGCCGAGGCCATCCCCAATGAACCCGAAGTAGCCCTGCACGATCCTCCCGAAGCCCTGTACGGCGGGGGAGCGGACGGTATGGAACTTCCGACGGCGGCGGCCGCCTCGGCTGCCCGGCTGCTGGTTCCGGGCGGCTACTTTGTGATGGAACACGCCGAAGTCCAGGCTGCCTGGATTGCCCGCATGATGGAGCGCACCGGTGCCTGGACAGAGATCACCACGCACCTGGACCTCAACGGCAAGGAACGCGCCACCAGCGCCGTGCTTGCCGGTCCGCGCCACGACTGATGAAAGAATAGGCCAGTGACCACAACCTACAACTGCACGTCAGAGGACCAGCGCGCCCTGGGGCTGGAGCATGCACAGCGTGCCATCAGCGAAAAGAAGTGCGTTGTCTTCCCCACCGATACGGTCTACGGGATCGCGGCCGACGCCTTCTCGCCGCAGGCCGTCACCATGCTTTTGGTCTCCAAGGGGCGCAGCCGCGCCATGCCGCCGCCCGTGCTCATTCCCCGGATCAACGCCCTGGACGGGCTGGCCACGGATATCTCAGCAGACGCCCGCAAGCTGGCGGAAGCGTTCTGGCCGGGCGGCCTGACCCTGATCCTGCACGCACAGCCGTCGCTGGACTGGGACCTTGGTGAGACACAGGGAACGGTGGCGCTCCGGATGCCCGCCGATGAAGTGGCCCTGGAAGTCCTCACCCTGACCGGCCCGCTGGCCGTTTCCTCCGCCAACCGGACCGGCCAGGCACCGGCGCAGACCGCTGCTGAAGCGCGCGCCCAGCTCGCCGAGTCCGTTGAGGTCTACCTCGAAGGCGGCTTCCGCCCCGTGGAAGGAACTGACGCCGTACCTTCCACCATCGTGGACGCCACGGGCTCCGTCCTGCGGGTGGTGCGCGACGGCGCCGTGTCCCTCGGCCAGCTTCGGGAACATGTCCCCGGCGTCCTGGGCCTGGGAGAGGTTCCTACCGCTGAGCCTGCGGACGCGGTGCCTGCGGACGCGGTGCCTGCCGAAGACGCGGGAGAAAGCACACCGGACGTGCGGGAACCCGCAGCGCCCGCCGAAAAGGATCCGGAGGCATGATCCTTGGCCGCGACCGCCTAAATCTTTTGGACGTCGACGTCACTGCCGTGCAGGAGCACCGCATGGCAGAGGTTCTCAGCGGACTTATCGCAGCGGGGGGCCGACGCACGGTGGTCGGACATAACCTGCACAGCTGCTACCTCTATCACACGCTTCCGGCATTCAGGGAGCTGTACGACTCGGCAGATGTTGTGCTCATGGACGGTGCTCCTGTGTATGCGCTCTGGAAGCGGCAGGGCCACAGCGCTGCGCCCGACACCAGCTTCCGGGTGGGCTCGACGGACTGGATCCAGCACTTGGGTTCCGTTCAGGGCCTGGACCGCCTGGCTGTTGTAGGAACCAACGGAACCAGCAATGCCTTGGCGTGCCGCAAGCTTGAGACGCTCTTGCCCGGCGCCAAAGTTCTCGGCTGGGCCGGGGAGAACTGGGGCCCGGAAAGGGAAAGCAACGTCGTCGACGAACTTCAGGCCTTTGCCCCGAACCTAGTTCTCGTCGGGCTGGGAATGCCGCTGCAGGAAACCTTCCTGTGGCAGCGCCGCGATGATCTTCCAGCCGCAGTGTACGGTGCCGTCGGCGGAGCACTTGACCAGATTTCCGGACACCAGGTGCTCGCCCCGCGGTGGCTTGGCCGGCTCGGGTTCGAATGGCTATGGCGGCTCATGATCTCCCCCCGGAGGGTTTTCGGCCGCGTGTTCATTGAGCCCTGGAAGCTGGCCGCTGTCCTGGCCGGCAGGAAATTTCGATCCACGGAAACAGGGGCCAGCAAATGACCAAGAACGTCGTCGCCGTGGTTGTCACCTATAACCGGCGCGAACTCCTGGAAACCACCCTCCGCGGCATCACGTCCGGAACGGTGCAGCCTGCAACCATTGTGATCGTGGATAATGCCTCCACCGATGAAACAGCGGATTTCCTGGCCTCCTACGGCGGCCCGGTTCCAACGGACATCATCCGGCTCCAGCAGAACCTCGGCGGTGCCGGCGGATTTGTGGTGGGCATGGAGCGGGCCGTCCTGGACCATGCCGCAGACTATGTCTGGATCATGGACGACGACACGGAACCGCAGCCCGGCGCCCTCGCCGAGGCCCTGGCGGCCTCACTCGCCTACGCCGCTGCCTCCGGGGAGGAGCCAAGCTTTGTGGCCAGCCGCGTGGTCTGGACCGACGGACGGGACCATCCGATGAACCGGATGCGGCCGCGGCTGGGTGCCAGCGAGCAGGAGCGCGCCACCGCGGCCCGGGCCGGGGGAATGCAAATCAGGACCGCGTCGTTCGTTTCGATCCTCATTGACGCCGGTGAAATCCGCCGTCATGGCCTTCCCATTGCGGACTACTTCATCTGGAACGATGATCTGGAGTACACAGCCCGGATCTCCCGCCGCAGGAATGCCATCTCCGTGGAAAATTCCGTGGCGAGCCATCACACCAAGTCCTTTGGGGATGCCGGCGCTGATCCCGGCGCACGCTTCTACTACGAGGTGCGGAACAAGCTGTGGGTCTACACGCGCTCAGCGGCGCTTACCCCGTGGGAGAAGATCCTGTATTCGGGTGCCTCAGTGCGCAACTGGACCCGGACCATCGCCGGCTCGCCGAACAAGCGGCTTCTCCTCCGCGGCCTCCTGCGGGGACTGCTGCACGGCATGAAAGCCCCCCGCAGCAACGAACAGGTACTCAGCGGGATCTATCCGCTCCGCGACGTGCGCCTGACCGGGGGACCCGTCGCATGATCATGTACCTGCTGATGGGGCTGATCGCTGCGGTGGTGTCCTATGGGGCCACCTGGGCCGCACGCGTCGTGGGCAACAGGCTGGAACTCCATATGCCCATCCGCAGCCGTGACATGCACTCGACGCCGGTGTCCCGGCTCGGCGGTGTGGCCATCTTCCTCGGCGTGCTGGTCGCCCTCATCGTTGCCAGCCAGTCCTTCTTCGTCAAAGACATCTACCGGAACAATTTCTCACCCTGGGGCGTCCTGGCCGGCGCGGCGGTGATCGTGCTGGTGGGCGTCGCGGATGACCTCCTGGACATCCGCTGGTGGGTGAAGCTCATTGGCCAAAGCGCCGCGGCCCTGGTTGTGGCCATCTGGGGAGTCCGGATGACCATTGTGCCGTGGGTGCCGGAGCCGATCGTCCTTGAGAACGAGACGCTCCGGATCGTGCTGACGGCCGGGCTGATTGTCACCACGATGAACGCCTTCAACTTCATCGACGGTCTGGACGGCCTGGCAGCCGGCGCGGCCATCATCGGCGGAACCGCCTTCTTCGTCACGGCCTACTGGGTCCACCGCAATGCAGTCCTGTTGGATTACTCGGACCTCGCTACCCTGCTCACGGCAGTTGTTGTAGGCAGTTGCATCGGCTTCCTGCCGCACAACTGGTTCCCGTCCAAGATCTTCATGGGCGATTCGGGTGCCATGCTCATCGGGCTGCTGTTCGCTGCCGCCGGTATCGTTTCCACTGGCCAAATCACTTCAGGCCTGTACGACCGGGCCAACGGTATCTCCACGGTCATCCCAATCCTGCTGCCCTTCGCCGTGCTCTTCCTGCCACTGCTTGACCTGGGGCTCGCCGTCATCCGGCGGACGGCGAAGGGGCGCTCACCCTGGTCTGCGGACCGCGGCCACCTCCACCACAAGCTTTTGGACATTGGCTACTCGCACCGGACAGCGGTCATCCTGATGTATCTGTGGACCGCGGTGGTGTCCTTCGGCGGCCTGGCTTTCGCTGTGTTTCCGTGGCAGCCCGTCCTCGCTGTGGACCTCTTCGCCACGCTGGTTATGGGCCTGGTGACGGCTTGGCCGTACCTGCGTCGGGGGAGCGATGAGCCGGCCACATAGCCGTGTTCGGATTCATTTCTATCTCGTGTAGAATTTAGGGGCAGCCAAAGCTGCCCCTCCACCCAGCCCCAGGGCGCCGACGATTGGGATCTCATGACGTCCAACGCCGACCCCGGACCATCGTCCGGCAACGGATCCGCTGGCGTCTCTGGTCCCACCCAATCACTGTGGCTTCGCCTTCTGGCGCTGAGTTCAGCTTCCGGTGGGGCGGCAATCATTCTGGCCGGTATTCCTGCCGTCATCCTGAACGGGCCCGACGGCGTCATGTCCAGTACGTTGGGCGGCCTCCTGGTGATGGCGTTCTTTGCCATCAGCCTTCTGGTAGGCCACTTCATGGGACGCAATAATCCCTCTGGTGCCATCGGGATGTTCGTGGCCACCTACTTCGTCAAAGTGGTGGGGTTTGCGGTTGTCCTGTTCCTGATCGGAGCCCCCGCCTGGCTGCACGGCCGCTGGTTCCTGATAGGCGCCGTCGCCACTGTTGTCCTGTGGCAGGCCGCTGAACTTTACGGCTTCAGCAAGGCCCGCCTGCAGATTTACAACGACCCCGAGCCGAAGGAGCCAAACAATGTCTGATCGGAAACGAGCAGGGGATAGCGGCTCCTCCGCCTCCAAGAGCACGCCTTCCACACCCGGTGTGTCGGCCGATAACAGCGACGGCGGATACAACGCCGGCATGGCCGTATTCAGCTACATAATTGGCGGAATCATCGTCTGGAGTTTGATAGGGTGGGGTCTGGATAATCTGTGGGGAACCCGCTGGATTGTGCTCGCAGGCGCTCTGCTTGGAGCTCTCGGAGGATTTTATCTTTCCCATATGCATGGCCTTACCAGTTCCAGAAATACAGCCGGTAAGAGCGATGCGGACAGCGGTCCGTCCGCGGACGGAAACACTAATGCCAAATAATTTCACAGGGGGAACTGCGGACCAAAAATCCGTGGCTCCCTGCCCAACGCCCAATGATGGACACTGCAGAGAGGAAACGCGTTGATCGCGCTTGCGCTCCCGGCCCAAGATTCAGGAGAGTTCACTCCTCCTGGAATTGAAGAAATGCACCTGCCGGCAATCCTGCCGTGGGGGGCGGCAGACGGATTCTCCAAGCAGATGCTGCTGGTTATCCTGTCGGTCGTCATTATCGCCACATTCTTTCTGCTAGCTGCGCGGAAGCAGCAGCTCGTCCCCGGCAAGCTCCAGTTCGCTGGTGAGATGGCTTATGGCTTTGTCCGTAACGGCATTGCGAAGGACATTATCGGCGGCAAAGACTTCATGAAGTACGTCCCGCTGTTGTTCAGCCTCTTCTTCTTCATCCTGGTGAACAACATCTACGGCGCCATCCCGGTGCTCCAGCTCCCGAGCTTCTCGCACGTCGGCGGCGCCTATGTCCTCGCAGGCATTGTGTACATCACTTGGATTGCCATCGGCATCAAGAAGAACGGCCTGCGCTACTTCAAGTTGGCTACCGTACCCTCGGGCGTGCCGATCTATATCCTTCCCCTGATCATCCCCATCGAGATCATCTCGAACTTCCTGGTCCGGCCCGTAACCCACAGCCTGCGTCTCTTCGCCACCATGCTGGCAGGCCACCTCATCGTTATGATCGCCGGATCCGGCATCGAGTTCCTGATCATGCAGGAGAGCGTTCTGCTCAAGGGAGCTTCGGTACTCGTCCTGGCCGGCTCGATCGCCATGTACATGCTCGAGGCGCTCATCATGGCGCTCCAGGCTTACGTTTTCACGCTGCTGACTGCGATCTACATTGAAGGCGCGCTGCACGCGGATAGCCACTAAGGCACCCACAATCTTCCCCTCACGGGGATGAAGCAACCCAAACAACCTGCCACATGGGTGGCATCTTGAAAGGAAGAAAAATGGAAGGCTCCATCAACGGCTCCCTCAACCTCATCGGCTACGGCCTCTCCGCTATCGGCGGTGGTATCGGTGTGGGTCTCGTGTTCGCCGCTTACATCAACGGTGTGGCACGTCAGCCGGAGGCCCAGCGCGTCCTGCAGCCGATCGCATTCCTCGGCCTGGCGCTGACTGAAGCCCTCGCCATCCTCGGCCTGGTCTTCGCCTTCGTTCTCAAGTAAACCTTCAGAACCTAGCGAACATCCAGAACCGAGTAGAAAAGGACGGGTGAATTATGAACCAGGTGATCATCTCAGCCGCCACAGAGGGCGAGACTAACCCACTGGTACCCAACGTCTGGGAAATGGGCGTTGTCCTCGTCGGCTTTGCTGTCCTCATGTTCATCGTGGTCAAGTTCATTGTCCCGATGTTCGAGAAGACGTTTGCAGAGCGCGCTGAGGCAATTGAAGGCGGCATCGCCAAGGCTGAAAAGGCCCAGGCAGAAGCATCGGCTGCCCTCGAAGAGTACAAGCAGCAGCTCACGGACGCCCGCGCAGAAGCCAACCGCATCCGCGAGGAAGCCCGTGGAGAAGGCGCCCAGATCCTTGCTGATCTGAAGGAAAAGGCAGCCGCTGAATCGGCCCGCATCACGGCCCAGGCACACGTGCAGATCGAATCGGAGCGCCAGGCGGCAGTTGTGTCCCTGCGGTCCGAGGTGGGCACGCTTGCCACCACGCTGGCAGGTCGCATTGTTGGCGAAGCGCTCAACGATGACGAGCGTTCCGCCCGCGTTGTTGACCGGTTCCTGGCAGATCTGGAGACCCAGAACGCAGGTGCAGCTAAGTAATGTCAGGTGTATCGAGCCAATCGCTGACCACGGCACTGACCACGCTGGAAGCCAAGCTTCCGCTGGCCTCGCTGCAGTTGGCTAGGGAACTCTTCGGAATCCTGGGAACGGTGGACAGCTCGGCTGGCTTGCGCCGTGCCCTGACTGACCCGTCCCGCAGCGGTGACGATAAGTCGGCGCTGGTCAAGCAGCTCGTCGGCGGAAAAGTCTCCGCCGACGCTGCGGACATCGCGGGCGGACTGGCCAGTTCACGCTGGGCATCGGCCCGAGATATCGGCGATGCACTCGAGACGCTTGGCGCGACGGTGGTAATCGCCGTTGCTGAAAACAAGTCGGCCGTTTCTGCCTCCGGTGTCTCTGGGCTGGAAGAACTGGAGAACGATCTGTTCTCCTTCAACCAGGCCGTTGCCTCCAACCACGAGGTACAACGTGCTCTGTCGGAGCCGCAGGCCAGTGCTGCAGCAAAGATCAGCCTGGCTGAGAAATTGGTTCCCGGCGCAAGCGAGGAAGCGAAAGTCCTCATTGCCCAGGCAGTTTCTGCACCACGCGGCATCAAGCCGACCAAGCTGGTAGCCCGGTTCGCCGAGCTGGCAGCCAAACGGCAGCAGCGCTGGATCGCGACGGTCAGCGTTACGCGTCCCCTGACGGCGACGCAGTTTGCCCGCCTCCAGTCAGGGCTTAACTCCCTGTACGGTCGCGAGCTCAAGGTCAATGTCAGTGTTGATCCTGAACTGATCGGCGGAATCCGCGTCCAGGTGGGTGACGAAGTGCTTGACGCTTCGATGGTCACCCGGCTGGGCCAGCTCCACCGCCAACTGGCCGGTTAGCCGGACAAGCACAACTTAACGAAACGAAACCCCGGTCATCGTGAGCAACGATGATCACGAAAACAGGAGAGCAGGGACTGCAGATGGCCGAATTGACCATCAACGCCGACGACGTCCGTAATGCGTTGAACGAGTTCGCGGCGTCCTACGAACCCGGAAACGCTGAGCGCGTAGAGGTCGGCCGTGTAACAACCGCAGGTGACGGCATCGCCCGTGTTGAGGGCCTTCCCTCGGTCATGGCGAACGAGCTGCTTCGCTTCGAAGACGGCACGCTGGGCCTCGCCCAGAACCTCGACGTCCGCGAAATCGGCGTCATCGTGCTCGGTGACTTCACCGGAATCGAAGAAGGCCAGGAAGTTCACCGCACCGGACAGGTTCTGTCTGTGCCGGTTGGCGATGCCTTCCTCGGCCGCGTGGTTGACCCGCTGGGCCAGCCCATCGACGACCTCGGCGAGATCAAGGCCGAGACCACCCGTGCGCTGGAACTCCAGGCACCTGGCGTGACCCAGCGTAAGTCGGTCCACGAGCCGATGCAGACCGGTCTCAAGGCTATCGACGCCATGATCCCGATCGGCCGCGGCCAGCGCCAGCTGATCATTGGTGACCGCCAGACCGGCAAGTCGGCGATTGCCATTGACACCATCATCAACCAGAAGGCCAACTGGGCTTCGGGCGATGTGAACAAGCAGGTTCGCTGCATCTACGTCGCGATCGGCCAGAAGGCGTCCACCATCGCGGCCGTCCGTCAGACCCTTGAAGACAACGGCGCGCTGGAATACACCACCATCGTGGCTTCCCCTGCGTCTGACCCCGCAGGCTTCAAGTACCTGGCACCGTACGCCGGTTCGGCCATCGGCCAGCACTGGATGTACGGCGGCAAGCACGTCCTCATCGTGTTCGATGACCTCTCCAAGCAGGCTGAGGCCTACCGTGCGGTTTCGCTGCTGCTGCGCCGGCCGCCGGGACGCGAAGCCTACCCGGGCGACGTCTTCTACTTGCACTCCCGTCTGCTTGAGCGTTGTGCCAAGCTCTCCGACGAGCTCGGTGCAGGCTCGATGACCGGCCTGCCGCTCATCGAAACCAAGGCTAACGACGTCTCGGCTTACATCCCGACCAACGTGATCTCCATTACCGATGGCCAGATCTTCCTGCAGTCGGACCTCTTCAACGCCAACCAGCGTCCGGCCGTCGACGTGGGTGTCTCTGTGTCCCGCGTTGGTGGTGCTGCGCAGGTCAAGTCCATGAAGAAGGTCTCCGGCACGTTGAAGCTGGAACTGGCTCAGTACCGCGACATGCAGGCTTTCGCAATGTTCGCGTCGGACCTCGACGCCGCATCGCGCCAGCAGCTGACCCGTGGCGCACGCCTGATGGAACTGCTCAAGCAGGGCCAGTACTCGCCGTTCCCGATCGAGAACCAGGTTGTTTCCATCTGGGCAGGTACCAACGGATACCTGGACGAGGTTCCGGTTGAGGACATCAACCGCTTCGAAACCGAGTTCCTGGAGCACCTGAAGCACAAGTCCTCCATCCTGACCACGCTGGCGCAGACCAACGTTATGGACGATGACACCGCTGAAGCACTGAAGACCGCGATCGTGGACTTCAAAAAGGGCTTCTTCGGCGAGGGCGATAGCCAGCTGGTGGGTGCCGGCCACGAGGAGCATGACGCTATCTCGGGAGCCGAAGTCGACCAGGAAAAAATCGTCAAGCAGAAGCGCTAGTTTCGCTGGCAGGGGCTGCCGGGACCTTCAACGGTTCCGGCAGCCCCGGCCACCGGGATCTTAGGAAAGGATAAGTATGGGAGCCCAGATTCGGGTCTACCGCCAGAAGATCAGCTCGACCACGTCGATGCGCAAGATCTTCAAGGCGATGGAACTGATCGCTACCTCGCGCATTGGCAAGGCCCGCGCACGCGTAGCGGCTTCACTGCCTTACGCAAACGCGATTACGCGTGCCGTTTCTGCTGTCGCAAGCCAAAGCGAAATCGACCATCCCCTGGTCACCGAGCCGGAGCAGATCCGCCGGGCCGCCGTCCTGGTCATCACCTCGGACCGTGGCCTCGCGGGATCGTACTCGGCAACGGTGCTTAAGCAGGCGGAAGGCCTGCTTGAGCTGCTGCACGAAGAAGGCAAAGAAGTTAAGACCTACGTTATGGGCCGCAAGGCGCAGGCGTACTTTGACTTCCGGAATCGCCCCTTCGAACGCGCATGGACCGGCAACACGGATGCTCCGGTGTTCGAAGTTGCGCGGGAAGTCGGCGCGGCCCTGCTCGAAGACTTTGCGACCGCCTACGAAGAGGGCGGCGTGGACGAGATCCATGTCGTTTATACCCGCTTCAAGTCCATGGTGACCCAGGAGCCGACGGTTATCCGTCTGCTGCCTCTCGAGGTTGTCGAAGAGCAGGCCGCGTCCGAGTCGGACCTCCTGCCGCTCTACGAGTTCGAGCCGGAAACGGAGCAGGTTCTTGATGCTCTGCTGCCGCGCTACATTGAGTCACGCATTTTCGCCGCCATGTTGCAGGCCGCAGCTTCCGAGCTCGCAGCCCGTCAGCGGGCGATGAAGTCCGCCGGCGACAACGCCACGGACCTCATCAAGAAGTACACGCGTCTGCGCAACACTGCCCGCCAGGCTGAAATTACGCAGGAGCTTTCCGAAATCGTTGCCGGTGCCGACGCCTTGAACGCGTCCTAGCCTGCACGGTCCGGTCCAGCTGTACCTGCACCAAGAACAAACTTAGATTCCACGCCATCTACTGAGTGAAGTGAGAGAGATGACTGCCACTGCTACCGAACACGTAGCCGCAACGTCCGGTGCTACCGGCCGTATTGCACGTGTTATTGGCCCGGTTGTCGACGTCGAATTCCCGGCTGACGCAATCCCCTCGATTTACAACGCCCTCACCACCGAGGTAACCCTCAACGGTGAGACCAGGACCATCACCTTTGAGGTTGCCCTCCACCTGGGCGACAACCTCATCCGTGCCATCTCCCTGCAGGCGACCGACGGACTTGTCCGCGGCACCAACGTAGTGGACACCGGTTCTCCGATCACCGTCCCTGTTGGCGACGGCGTCAAGGGCCACATCTTCAACGTCCTCGGCAAGCCGCTGGACGTGCACGAGTCCGAGATCCAGGCTGCTGACTACTGGCCGATCCACCGCAAGGCTCCTGCCTTCGCAACCCTTGAAGGTTCCACCGAGATGCTGGAAACCGGCATCAAGGTCATCGACCTTCTCACCCCGTACATCAAGGGTGGAAAGATCGGCCTGTTCGGCGGCGCCGGCGTGGGTAAGACGGTTCTGATCCAGGAAATGATCACCCGTGTTGCGCGTAACTTCGGTGGTACTTCGGTATTCGCCGGTGTTGGCGAGCGTACCCGCGAAGGTAACGACCTCTGGGTTGAAATGGAAGAGGCAGGCGTCCTGAAGGACACGGCCCTTGTATTCGGCCAGATGGATGAGCCGCCGGGAACGCGCCTGCGCGTTGCACTGTCCGCGCTGACCATGGCGGAGTACTTCCGCGATGTGCAGAACCAGGACGTGCTGCTGTTCATTGACAACATCTTCCGCTTCACCCAGGCAGGTTCCGAGGTTTCCACGCTCCTCGGCCGCATGCCGTCGGCTGTGGGCTACCAGCCCAACCTGGCTGACGAGATGGGTCTCCTCCAGGAGCGCATCACGTCCACCAAGGGCCACTCCATCACCTCGATGCAGGCCATCTACGTTCCCGCAGATGACTACACCGACCCGGCCCCGGCCACGACCTTCGCACACCTCGACGCGACCACGGAACTTTCCCGTGAAATCGCCTCCCGTGGTCTGTACCCGGCCGTTGACCCGCTGTCGTCGACGTCCCGCATCCTGGATCCGCAGTACATCGGACACGACCACTACAACACGGCCGTCCGCGTCAAGCAGATCCTGCAGAAGAACAAGGAACTCCAGGACATCATCGCCATCCTCGGCGTTGACGAGCTCTCGGAAGAGGACAAGATCGTCGTGTCGCGTGCACGCCGCATCCAGCAGTTCCTCTCCCAGAACACCTACACCGCCAAGCAGTTCACCGGCGTCGAAGGCTCCACCGTTTCCATCAAGGACACGGTTGAAGGCTTCACCGCCATCTGCGACGGCGAGCTCGACCACATTGCCGAGCAGGCCTTCTTCAACGTTGGCGGCCTGGACGATGTCGAGCGCCAGTGGGCCAAGATCCAGGAACAGACCAAGTAATATGGCTGAGCTTGAGGTTGAGATTGTCGCAGCGGATCACTTCGTGTGGTCCGGAGCGGCCAAGATGGTCAAGGCCCGCACCAGCGATGGTGAAATCGGTATCCTGCCCGGCCACTCGCCCCTGCTGGCGATCCTGGCCGAAGGTGAACTGGCCATCGAGCCGGTTTCCGGGGAGCGCATTGCCGTTGTTGTTGACGGCGGATTCTTTTCCGTCGACAACAACCGCGTGGTGATTGTTGCTGACAACGCCCAACTGGGCGACGCGGCTACTGCTGGGATCCGCTAGCACCAACCTGATGGACGCACAGACTCTTTCGTTCATCGCCCTGGCAATCACTTTCGGATTGCTGATATTTGCACTGTGCCTCGTGGGGGTGCGCCGCTTCAACTTGCGGCGCGCCCTCGGCACCGTGGACGCCTCCATTTGCACGGCTGAAAACAGCTGGCAGATGGGGGTTTGTCGTTATCAGGACAACGACCTTGAATGGTTCCGCCTGGCGTCCCTGAGCCTGCGTCCCAAACACAAATTCAAGCGGAGCTCCCTGGAGCTTCTGGGCCGGCGCAAGCCTACCGAGGCCGAGGCAGTTAAAGTCCAGCCCGACGTCGTGATCGTCGAGCTGCGGTACGAGGGCCAGGACCTGCGGCTGGCGATGAAGTTCGATGCGTACACGGGGTTGTCCTCCTGGTTGGAAGCCGGGCCGGTCATCGGCGTGGGCACCTGGCGCTAGCTACGTGGACTGGATCGCGGATATCCGATTGACGGACGGGCCACTGTACTGGTCCGCCTGGGTTCTTGGCGCTGCCGCCGCGGTGCACCTGATCTGGCGCCCGCGCCCCCTTGGCCGCCGCCGCTGGTTCCTCAGCCTGGCCGCCGCGCTGGCCGTCGCCGCCGGCCTGGTGCTCGTAGTCCACTGGATCCTCATTTACCTCACGTCGGTTTTCCCTGAGGAGCTGCCGTCCCCTGTCCTGGCCTGGGTGTTTGCCGGAGTGGCCGCATTGTTGCTTGTACTGTTCCGGCTCCGCTTGGGCTCATGGCGGCGCCGAACCTTCGATGTGATTGCCCTCCTGGCCGTGGTGCTGCTCGCCGCTGTGCAGGTCAACGCCTACTTCGGCCTCAACCGTACGGTTGCTGACCTCACCGGAACGGCGCTGTCGCGCATCCCGCCCCTGGAACCCGAACTCCAGCGCCAGCCGGGACAGTCCGCCCAACCGCTTGCCGGGTGGTCCGCCACCGGCGACCTGCCCGCCGACGGCGTCATCCGCACCGTGTCGATTCCCGGCCCCGCCTCCGGGCTGCAGACCCGCACCTCCTATGTCTACCTTCCGCCGGCGTACTTTGCCGCGAACCGCCCCAGCCTTCCGGTCCTGGTGCTCGTTCCGGGCCAGCCCGGTGGTCCCGCGGACTGGCTCAGCGGCGGCGCTTTGCTGCCACGGATGGCGAGCTTTGCAGAGCGGCACGGGGGAGTGGCGCCCGTAGTGGTGGTGGTTGATCCCAACGGCAGCCAGTCCGCCAATAACCTCTGCATGGACAGCGACCTTGCCAAGGCAGACACCTATCTCTCCGTCGACGTTCCCCGCTGGATCGCCGCCACGCTGGACGTGGATACCGACCCCCGGCAATGGGCTGTGGGCGGCTTCAGCTTTGGGGCCACCTGCGCTATCCAGTTGGTCACCCGCCACCCTGATGTCTACACAGGATTCCTGTCCTTTGCCAGCGAGCGGGAGCCTGCTCTTGCCAAGGAACGCCAGAAGACCGTTGATGCTGCGTTCCATGGCGACACCGCCGCCTTCGATGCCCAGGTGCCGTTGACGCTCCTGAAGGAGCGCCGCTACGACGACAGGGTTGCCTACTTTGCGGCCGGGGCCACGGATCCGGAATTTGTGGCGAACCTGGAAACGCTTGCGACGGCGGCGCGCGCGGCAGGGTTCACCGTGGAGTCCGACGTGGTTCAACGGACGGGCCACTCCTGGGACATGCTGACTCCCGGCATGGACAATGGGCTTGAACTGCTGGCAACGCACTGGGGGTGGGAACGCTGAACGCCGTCCGTGAACGGAGTACCCCGGCGCTGTTTTGGGCCACCGTGGGGCTCCCTGCCGTCCAACGGCTCGCCGCCTACCTTCGCTCGGTGCCGTTGACCCTGGGCATCCTCGGGATCTTCCTGGCGGCGGGCGTGCTGACGGACAGCTTCCTGGACGGCCCACCGGAAGAGCTCCTGCCAGTCGCGGGGGTCAGCGCCCCCGGTTTGCGGGCGGGCAATTGGTGGTCGCTGGTGACATCCCTGTTCTTCGCCACTAATCCGCTGGCGTACCTGGTGGCTTCCCTGATGATTCTCTTGCTGCTGGGCCTCGCGGAAAGGAAGCTCGGCAAGCTGCGGACGGCGGCCCTGCTGCTGGGCGGCCAGTTTGCCGCTGTCACAGTTTTCCTGCTGGTCACCCAGCTGGCGCGGTTCGCCGGTGACGGCTGGCTGGGGCTGATGACGGACAGCGCGCTGATTGGTCCGTACGCCGCCGTCCTGGCTGTCTCCATGGCGTCCAGCGGCAAACTGCCGGTGCTCTGGCGACGCCGGCTGCGGACGGCAGTGCTCTCGGTCGCATTGTTGCTGGTTCTCTACGTGGGGCATGCCGAGACGGTCATTGGGCTGGTAGGTGCCTTGGTAGGTCTTGCCGCGAGCTGGTGGGCTGAGAGTGAGCACGGCCCGCTGCATGCACCCCGCTCGACCGGCCGCGAGACCAGGAACCTGCTCGCGCTCACCGTGGCTGTGTTTGCGGTGGGCCCCATCCTTACCACCATTACCCGGACGCCCACCGGACCGCTGGCGCTGCTGCGGGACGTGCTCCTGAATCCTGTGCCTACCTTGGGCCAGCTCGAAGCGAACTGCGGCTCCACGGTGGAGGCCTCATGCCTGGAAGTGGGGCGCACGGGTTTCGCCGGTCCGTTCGGGCTGGCCCTCGCGGTGGTCCCGGTGGTGCTGCTCCTCATCTGCGCCGACGGCATGCGCCGGGGACGCAGTATGGCACTTCGGATCACGCTGGTCATCCAGGTGGCCATCACAGCCCTGGCCGCCGTGTACCTCGCCCTCTTCGCTCTGATTCCGCACTATCCCTCCCGGCCGCAGACTGCTGCCATGGGCTCAGGCTTTGCCCACATCCTGCCCCTGGTGACAGTGCCCCTCCTGCTGGCGGTGCTGCTGTGGGTCAACCGGCGGCAGTTCCGCGTGGAGACCGTCCCCGCGGCCCGGCACAGATTGGCCTTGGTGGTCGGCGGGGTCTGGCTGGTCCTGGCCGGGGGCTACACCGTGGCCTGGTTGGCGGCCGGTGGAATGATGCGTGACGGCGGACCCCTGGGTTTGCTGGCAGAGCTGTCCAGGCAGTACCTTCCCGTGCCGCTGCCCAACCTCTACCGCAGGGTCTTTGCCGAACGGGACAGCATCGAGGCGTTGATCTTCGGCTATTCCGGCCCCCTCTTCTGGCTGGTGGCGCTGGCCGGTGTCTGGTCAGTGCTGGTGGGACGCCACCACGGCAGCGATTCCGGGCACAATGACAGGACCGCGGCGCGACGGCTGCTGCATCAGGGCGGCGAATCACTGTCATGGATGGCGCTCTGGGAGCCGAACCGGTACTGGTTCAATCCGGATGGACGTGGTGCCGTCGCGTACCAGCAGCATGGAACCGTTGCCCTGACCCTCGCGGGCCCTTTCGGGGCAGCGGAAAGCCGTGGACCGACGGCCCAAGGCTTCATCGATTACTGCGGCAGCCGGGCACTGGCACCGGCCTTCTACTCATGTGACGGTACTTTGTGGCCAATGCTCCGGGACCGGGGATTCCAGCGCGTCCCGGTAGCGCAGGAGACCAGGCTGTCCGTCCGCGAGCTCGACTTCAAGGGCAAAGAATGGCAGAACGTGCGAACGGCGCGCAACCGGGCGGCCAAGCTGGGTGTCACCGCGGTTTGGGGGACATACCATGGCCTGCCGTCGACGCTCCGCGCCCGGCTCAGCGAAGTGTCGGAGGAATGGGCGGCAGCCAAATCGATACCGGAAATGGGCTTCACCTTGGGCGGCATCGATGAACTGATGGACGAGGAAGTTCTTTGTTGCTTGGCCGTGGATACGGACGGGAACGTGCACGGGGTGACCAGTTGGCTGCCCGTTTACGACGGCGGGAAGCTGGTTAGCCGCACGCTGGACGTGATGCGGCGGGGTGCTGAAGGATTTCCCGGGGTGATGGAGTTCCTGATAGCTGCGGCGGTGATGGAGTTGCGGGAAACGGTGGAGGTCATTTCACTCTCCGGGTCACCGCTCGCCAGCCTGCCCGACGGCGACTCGACCCTGGAGCAGGTGCCGGCTGAGAACCTGCTGCGCATCCTCGATGTGGTGGGCCACGCCCTGGAGCCCGTCTACGGGTTCCGCTCGCTGGCCGCCTTCAAATCACGTTTTCAGCCGGAGTACAGGACGCTGTACTTGTACTACCAGGACCCGTTGCAGTTGCCTGCCATCGGCCGTGCTCTGACCCGCGCGTATTTGCCCGGTCTTTCCCTGCGGCAGGGAGCCCGGCTGGTCCGCGAACTGGTGGGTTGAGCAGGACTGGGATAACCAGGCCCGAAAGAACGACTCGGCAAAAGAAAAAATCCCCGGCACGAATGCCGGGGATTTCTTCGCTGGAAGCCGCAGCGCGGCGGCCTCCGGGCAGTGGTACTAGACCAGCGTTACGCCGGTGGCCTGGGGGCCCTTGGCGCCCTGACCGATTTCGAACTGAACACGCTGGTTCTCGTCCAGGGTCTTGAAGCCACCGGTCTGGATCTCAGAGTAGTGAACGAAGACATCGCCATCGGAGTCATCCGGGGTGATGAAGCCGAAGCCCTTTTCAGCGTTGAACCATTTGACGGTTCCCTGTGCCATTTATTTCTCCTCATTGTGGAACTTGTCTAAGTCCGGCACACCTCGTGCCGCACTTGGTCACTCCGCGAGAAGAATCCTTCACTGCCATCCGGAAGGGGACGGGCTGTGCAGGAGCTTCGCGCTCGCAACGTGTCTTGCGAGCATGAAAAAACACCTACACAAAGACTGATCTAAGAATTTCATGCCGACCCCGTCTGGTCAACGGCCTTACCGGGAAATTTTGGCCAAAAACCGAATGAATCCCCTTGTCAGGGGCGGATTCAGTG
Source organism: Arthrobacter sp. BF1 (assembly GCF_056680215.1). Classification (NCBI taxonomy): domain Bacteria; kingdom Bacillati; phylum Actinomycetota; class Actinomycetes; order Micrococcales; family Micrococcaceae; genus Arthrobacter; species Arthrobacter sp. BF1. The sequence continues at coordinate 2,651,937 of NZ_CM155271.1, read as the reverse complement.
CCCGGCGGCGGACACGGCGTCAGAAGAGCCGGGATTCAGTGTCGTCCACACCGCGCATGGCATCGTAATCCAGCGTGATGCAGTCAATGCCGCGGTCGTTGGCGAGCACCTTCGCCTGGGGCTTGATCTGCTGGGCGGCGAAGATTCCACGGACGGGTGCCAGCAGCGGGTCCCGGTTCAGCAGTTCCAGGTAGCGGGTCAGCTGCTCGACGCCGTCGATGTCGCCGCGCCGTTTCAGCTCGATGGCCACGGTGGCTCCTGTGGCGTCCCGGGCCAGGATGTCCACGGGCCCAATGGCAGTGAAGTACTCGCGGCGGATCAGCGAAAAGCCGGTGCCGAGGGTTTCGATCTGGTCCGCGAGCAGTCGCTGCAGGTCCGCCTCCACACCGTCCTTGATCAGGCCGGGGTCCACTCCGAGGTCGTGGGAGGACTCGTGCAGATGCTCGTGGATATTGATGATCAGGCGGTCATCTGTCTTGGCGGACTGGACCGTCCACTGCTCTGTGACGCCAAGTTCCAGGTCAACGTCCTCCGGCGTGGACACGCGAAGGGATGCCGGCGGGCTCATCCAGTTCAGCGGCTTGTAGGAACCGCCGTCCGAATGGACCAGCACGGAGCCATCGGCCTTAACCAGCAGCAGCCGGGTGGCAAGGGGGAGATGGGCTTTGAGCCGGCCAACATAATCAACTGAACATCGGGCTATCACAAGTCGCACGCCGTACACACTACCGGGGCTAAGGCAGAATGGAGGCATGCCGCGTTCCAACCGTCCCCGCCGCCCTGCCTCCGGAAAGGGTCCGGCCGCTAAGGGGGGCGTTGCCGGCAAGGTGGCAGGCAAGAAGGGTAACGGCGAGGTCCCTGAGCTGGACCTGGAGCGGGCCCGTGCAGGCGTAGCCCGGCGGGAGAGCGCCCCCGACGGCGAGTGGATGGTCAGGACGATGACCGCCAGGAACGCTGAAAAAACCTACATCTGCCCCGGCTGTTCCACGGCGGTTGTTCCCGGTGTGGCCCACCTGGTGGTGTGGAAGGACGACCACCTGTTCGGCGCCGCGGCCGGACTGGCCGAGCGCCGCCACTGGCACACCAACTGCTGGCTCTCCCGGACGTACCGCTACCGCTGAGCGGCCCTCTGCTGCCGCGAAGGGGCCTGCTGTGCCGCGGCGGGACGGGGCAGCGTCCGGGACTCGCTAAGCTGGCAGGCATGACTTTTGATCCGGCGTCGTACGAATTCACGCAGCCCTCGGGCCCCTCACCAATCCGCGCATCCACGGTCCTGCCGGCGAAGCGGGAGAACATCGTGCTCCACACCGAGGACGGCCACAAACTTGTTGGGGAACTGGCTGTGCCGGAATCCGGACCCATCACCGCGACGCTGATCACCCTGCATCCCCTCCCGACCCATGGTGGGTTCATGGACTCCCACGTCTACCGGAAGGCGTCCTACCGGCTCCCGGCATTGGCCGGCGTGGCGGTGCTCCGGTTCAACACCCGGGGCACGGAATCGCCCCGGGGCACCAGCGCAGGTTCGTTTGAAGAGGGGATCGGTGAACGCCTGGACGTGGAGGCGGCGGTGCGTTTCGCCGTCGAACGCCAACTGCCCAACCGCTGGCTGGTCGGCTGGTCCTTCGGCACCGAGCTGGCGCTGATGTACGGTGCCGTGGAACCGGTGGCAAGCCAGGTTGAGGGTGCCGTGCTGCTGTCACCGCCGCTGCACCGGGCAACTGACGAGCACCTGCGGATGTGGGCGGCTGCCGGCAAGCCGCTGACGGTCCTGGTGCCTGAGCACGATGACTACCTCCAGCCCCCGGCAGCGGCCGAACGCTTCAGCCTGGTGCCGCAGGCCCGGGTGGTAGGAGTGGACGGCGCCAAGCACCTGTGGGTGGGGGAGAAGTACGCGTCCCGTGTGCTTAACGAGATCGTTGACGACGTCACCGAAGCGGGGTCGGGTCCACACGGCCTGCCGCAGGAGTGGAACGGCCCGGTCGCTACGTCGGCTGCCTAAGACCCAGCCGGTTTTAGTGCTTGTCCTGGCGGGCGATGTAGATCTCCTTGAGTAGCAGCAGGATGGCCGCCGCCGTGGGGATGGCGATCAAGGCTCCCAGAACCCCCAGCAGGCTGCCGCCGGCAATGACAGAGATAACAGCGACGGCACCGGGCACGGCCACGGCTTTCTGCATGATTCGGGGGGAGATAAAGTACGCCTCAAACTGCAGGTAGGCAAAGTAGCAGATGGCGTAGATTGCCGCCGTCTGCCAGCCCTCCGTTAGCGAGATCAGCACCACCACCACGCCCGCGATCATGCCGCCCACCAGCGGGATGAACGCCAGCAGTGCCACCACGAAGGCCAGCAGGAGGGCGAAGGGGACTCCCACGATGGACATAACGATGAACGCGAACATGGCGTTCAGTAGGGCCACGCATGCCTGGCCGATCACGTAGTTGCCCACCGAGCGGGTGATCTCCTCGGAGAGGGCGGCCACCCGCGGCCGGCGAGAGCGGGGCGCCAGCCGGTAGCCCCACTTTTTCATGGACGGAAGGGCTGCCAGGAAGTAAAGGCTCAGCACCAGGACAATCAAGGTGCCGAAGAGCCCGTTGGCAAGGGTGGAGCCGAAGCCCACCACGCCGCCGAAAATCCCGCCCATGGCAGCGGGATCATTGACAAATTTGTCCAGCTCTTCGGTGATGCGGTCGCGGATACCGAACTGGTCATCCACGCTCCGGAAGAAGTCGGAGTCCATGAAGTCGCGAACCCAGGTGGGCGCCTGCATCACGATCTCCGTGACCTGTTCCACGATGGTAGGTATGAGGGTGGCGAAGAAACCGGCCACGGCACCTATCAGGACCGCAACGGATACCAGGATGCCGGCCGGGCGCGGAATCTTGTGGTTTTCCAGCCATCCCACCACCGGCTCCAGGCCCAAGGCGATGAACAACGCGGCCACGATCCACAGGAGCAGCTGCGTGGTGTTGGAGCCGATCCAATAGACCAGGAGGGCGAGTCCCACCCCCACTGTGCCCATGAACCCCATGTACAGCGGATGCTGGGGGGAAATGCGAGGCCCGGGCTTGCCGAACTGGGGTGTGGTTTCGCCTGCCGCCGCGGCTTCCTCTTCCGCAACGTGGTACTCGGGCGGCAGGTCAGGCGGCATTTCGAAACGGAGCCGTGGCTGGGCGCCAGGCAACGGCTGGCGCAGGCGCCGCACCACGGAGCCCAAGGCTGCGGCTGCCCGCGCCCTCGGCTTTAGGGATCTCCCCGGCAGGGACGGAGCAGTGCCTGCGGCCGAGTAATTTTCGTGTCCTGTTGAGGACTCTTCGGTCTTGTCAGTCACTGGGTTTTGGGGCCTGTTCCGTGCGTGGCACCGCTTGCGCGGGCCGGTGTGATGATCATCGCAAACACTATCAGCAGCCTTGCTAACTGGGTGCGGGGGCGCCCGGTCCGGGCAACAAACGTTCGCCGCCGGCGTGCGTCCGGCGGACCTTATCCGGGGTTCTGGTAACAAAACGGTTACTATTGAAAGCAAACCCCCGCTGATGATAGGTGTTTCCTTTGCGTTTCAAGACTGCAGTCGCACTCGTGCTGCTCGGCCTCCTGACACTTTTAGCCGGTATCGGCCAGAAGACCATCTGGGCTCCCTCCGAGACCTTTACGGCCTCGGCCCCCTCGGACGCCGCCGTAGCACCCCTGACCGTCATTGACCAGAAACTGCGCACCCAGCAGGGGGGAACAGTAAAGATCAACGTCGAGAGCGACGGCAACTTCCTGCTCGCGGTCGGCCGGCCCGACGACGTGGCTGCCTGGGTAGGCCAGACCGCCCATAACACCGTTACCGGGGTTTCGGAGAAAAAGGACGCCCTCGTCGTGGAGCATGCCGCCGGCGACGCAACGGCCCCGAACCCGGCCGGATCCGATCTTTGGGTTTCCACTGAGAGCGCGAGCGGTGAACTGCAATACTCGTGGACGCCCCCGGCGGATGGCGAGTGGTCGCTGCTGCTGGCAACAGACGGCACCCAGCCCGCGCCGGCGTCGATCTCCATGACCTTCCCCAATGACACCTCCACACCGTGGGCGGTCCCGCTGATGGTCATCGGCGGACTCCTGATCCTCGCCGGCATTGCCCTGGCCATCCTCTCCGCACGCAAGCGCGACGGTGAAGGCGGCGGTCAGGGCAGCCCGTTCGCACGGCGTGCCCGGGCCAAGACTGAGGCGAAGTCCGGCCCCCGGCTTGGCATGGTGTCCGGCAGTATGGTCACCGCCGCCGTGACCGCAGCAGTGGTGGCCGGAACCGGCCTCGCGGCCAACGCCGCCACCACGCCCGCTCCGGCTCCCACCACGGAACCGGCCGCCGCTCCCGCCCAGCCGGCATCGCCCGTGCTCCTGGACGCCCAGTTCCGGCGCATCCTCGAGCAGGTCTCCAGCGCTACGGACGCCGGTGACGGCGCCAAGGATGCGGCCAAACTCGCAGAGCGCGTGGGCGGGACCGAACTTGAGGTCCGCACCCAGAACTACAAGATCCGTTCCCAGGTGGGCACCTATGAGGCCCGGATGCCGGTGCGATCCACCAAGCTCCTCACCACGGTAGTGACCAGTGACCGCAGCTGGCCCCGCTCCGTCCTTGCGGTGACGCAGGGTGACGGCAACGTGGTCCCGCAGCTGCTGACGCTGGTACAGCCCTCCGCCCGGGAGAACTACAAACTGACCGAGACCACTCCGCTGCAGCCGGGAACCACCTTCCCGGCCATCGACCGGAACGGCACGGAGACGCTGGCCGCCAACGACAAAGAGGGTCTGCTGTACAGCGGCGAAGAAGCCCTCGGCGGGCTGGCCGATCGCCTGACAAACCCCGAGTCCAGCTTCAAGGACAAGGTTGTGGAGGGCGAGTCCTCGCCCTACATCGCCGACACTCTCTCCTACCAGGCTGAAGTTGTCGCCTCGGGCGCCAACGGCAACTTCTCCTTCACCCACAAGGTGGTGCCGGAAAGCACCGTTGTGTTCCGCACCGCCGATGGTGGAGCACTGGTGATGGGCCGGATCAACTTCGGATTCGACGGCACGCCCAAGGCTTCCGGCGACAAACTCACCATCGGTGACGACGCCGCAGCGCTCGCCGGCGGCAAGGAAACCACCACAGGCATGGTGCTGAACTTTGCTGAATCGATGGCTGTCTATGTGCCGGCGGCCGGATCAACCGATCCCATCCGGCTGGTCGCCGCTACGCGCGGCCTGGTGGGCGCAAGCTTCAAGTAGCCCCCTAAGCGGTCTTCGTTACTCCTGGCAGCGGCCGGAGTGGCTAGAGTGGAAAGCATGAGTTCGCCAGCTTCCCGCCCAGTCCCTCCAGCCGCTGCCAGCCTGCTTAACCTGCGTGGCGCCGTCGACCTTTCATCCTTGAAGCAGCGCCAGGCACCAGGCGCGGCTGCCGGCAATCCGCCGGTGCCCGGTGGCGTGGGTGCCGGTACCGGTGCTGCCCCTGCCGCCAACGGAACCGCCACCAACGGCACTGCAGATGTGGGGGCCGCGCCGCTGCGGGTCAACGTCACGGAAGGAAACTTCCAGGAGCTCGTGGAGCTCTCCGCGCAGGTGCCGGTTGTCTTCGCCCTGTGGGCCGCCTATTCGCCGGAATCGGCCGCGATGGTGGACTCCCTCGAGCAGGTAGTCAACAGCTTCGGAGGCCGGCTGGTGCTCGGCGCCGCGGACATCGACGCGTTCCCGCAGCTGGCGCAGGCCTTCCAGGTGCAGGCCGTCCCCACCGCCGTGGCCGTGATCAAGGGCCAGCCGGTGCCGCTCTTCCAGGGTGGTGCCGACGAAGCCCAGATCCGCCCTCTCTTGGATGAACTGCTCAAAGTTGCCGCCGCCAACGGCGTGACGGGCAGCCTAGGTGCCGGGGGACCGGCAGATGCCGAACCGGCGCCGCTGCCGCCGCTGCACCAGGCCGCCTTCGATGCCATCGAAGCGGGGGACTACGAGGCAGCCGCCGTTGCCTACCGGCAGGCCCTGCTGGAAATGCCAGCGGATGCCGAAGCCAAGGCGGGACTGGCGCAGGTGGAGCTGATGGCACGCCTGCAGCCGCTTTCCGCCCAGGATACCGAGACCCTGCGCACGCGTGCAGCCGAAGAACCCGACAACCTGGATGCCCAGTTAAGCGTGGCGGACCTGGATGTGGCGGGTGGTCACGTGGAGGATGCCCTGAACCGCGTGGTCAGCTTCATCGGGCGGAACTTCGGTCCCGAGCGGGAGACCGCCCGGGTCCGGCTCCTGGAACTCTTTGACGTTGTAGGCACGCACGATGACCGCGTGGCGAAAGCCCGGCAGGGTCTGGCCAGGGTGCTTTTCTAGATGTCCGCGCTCTTCCAGCCGCTGAATCTCCGGGCTCTCGAGTTAGCACACCGGGGCTGGGTCTCGCCGATGTGCCAGTACAGCTGCGATCCCGACGGCGCCCCGGGGGTTCCGAACGACTGGCACCTGATGCATCTGGGATCGTTCGCCGTAGGCGGTGCCGCGTTGATCCTCACCGAGGCTGCGGCGGTCAACCCGGCAGGCCGGATCAGCCCGCGGGACGCCGGGCTGTACAGCGATGAACAGGCGGAGGCCTGGGCGCGGATCAACTCGTTTGTGCACCGCCATGGTGTCGCTGACACAAAGGTGGGCGTCCAACTGGCGCACGCGGGCCGCAAGGCGTCCACGTACTGGCCCTTCTCCGGCCAGCGGGGGAGCGTGCCGGAGTCCGACGGCGGCTGGGCCACTGTGGGGCCGTCCGCGTCGGCGTTTGAGGGTTATGCCGAGCCCGCCGCGATGACCGGGGAGCAGATCCAAGAGGTCATCGCCGATTTCGCCGCCGCCGCCGTGCGTGCCGTTGACGCAGGGTTCGACACCATGGAGATCCATGGCGCCCACGGTTACCTGCTGCACCAGTTCCAGAGTCCGCTGATCAACACGCGGACCGATTCCTGGGGCGGGGACGAAGCTGGCCGGAACCGCCTGACGCTTGCTGTGGTTGATGCGGTCCGTGACGTCATTCCGGAAGGGATGCCGCTGCTGCTGCGGATTTCGGCCACCGACTGGGCAGAAAACGGGATCGACATCGGGGCGTCGGTGCGCCTCGCCAAACAGGCTCAGGAACACGGTGTGGACCTTATCGATGTCTCCAGCGGGGGCGCAGTTGCGCACCAGGAGATCAAGCCCGGCCCCGGCTACCAGACCGGGTTCTCGGCACGCATCCGCCGGGAAACCGGTGTTCCCACCGGTACCGTTGGGCTGCTGACCACCGCCGGACAGGCCGAACACGCAGTGGCCACGGCCCAGGCAGACGGAGTGTTTATTGCCAGGGCCGCGCTCCGGGACCCGCACTGGTGGCTCCGGGCGGCGTTCGAGCTGGGCCACGACCTCAAGTGGGCTCCGCAATATGAACGTGCCGTCCCGCGGCATTCGTTCTGACGTGCCGGCTGCTTGATGGCAGACCGTCAGCGCGACGAGGCGAAGGCCCTTGGTGACAGGCCGGGGGACAAGATCGACGAGCAACTGGACGCCAGCATCCTGGAACTTTTGGCTGCCAGGGCGGCAACGTCCACCATCTGCCCATCGGATGCGGCCCGTGCTGTTGGTGACGAGAATTGGCGCGACCTTATGGAGCCTGCCCGCAGGGCCGCGCGGCGGCTGGTTGATGCAGGCGAAGTGCAGATCACCCAGGGCGGTTCGGTGGTTGACCCCTCCACGGCCAAAGGGCCCATCCGCATCCGCAAGGCCCGTTAGGAACAGTCGGCCCGGTTCGCCGGCTAAGCGGTCCTACGCCTTTTCTACTACTCCTTCAGGAGGACCCCGTCAGGGAAGCGGCGGGACTAGGCTGGCGGTATGACTGCTCCGCTACCCCACCCGGTGCCACCCGCCGGCCCGGTCCCAGCTCTGTCCATCCGCGGGCTCGCCAAGCGTTTCGGCGAAAAAATTGCCGTGGACGGCCTCAGCCTCGACGTCCCGGCCGGCTCGTTTTTCGGCATTGTTGGACCCAACGGGGCCGGCAAGACCACAACGCTGTCCATGGCCACAGGACTGCTGCGGCCCGACTTTGGCACGGCTGTTGTCCACGGGGTGGACGTCTGGGCCAGGCCGCTGGAGGCCAAGAAGCTTATGGGGATCCTCCCTGACGGAGTCCGCCTTTTTGACCGGCTCACGGGCGAGCAACTGGTCACGTATGCTGGGCTGCTGCGGGGCATGGATAAAGATGTGGTGGCCTCCCGCGTGGGGGAGCTGCTGTCAGCCCTTGACCTTGCGCAGGACGCCGGGAAGCTGGTGGTGGACTACTCCGCCGGCATGACCAAGAAGATTGCCCTGGCCTCCGCGCTGATCCACGCTCCGCGGCTGCTGGTTCTGGATGAGCCCTTCGAAGCCGTTGACCCCGTCTCCGCGGCCAACATCCGCTCCATCCTGGACAACTACGTCTCCTCCGGTGGCACGGTCATCGTCTCCAGCCATGTCATGGACCTGGTCCAGCGCATGTGTGACCACGTTGCCGTGGTGGCCGCCGGCAGGCTGCTGGCTGCCGGGACCGTGGACGAAGTCCGCGCCGGCGCTTCCCTGGAGGAAAGGTTCGTCCAGCTCGTGGGCGGACGCAGCCACACGGAAGGCCTGGAATGGTTGCGCACCTTCTGAGGCTGAAACTGACCCTGCTGCGCAACGGCCTGCGCCGGAGTCCGTGGCAGCTGGTGGGCATGGCCTTCGGCGGCCTCTACGCCCTGGGGCTGGTGGGACTCTTGGTGGTGGCCCTGATCCTGCTGCGCAATGCCGATCCGGAACTGGCACACACTGTTGTGGTGCTGGGTGGCTCGGCGGCCCTCCTGGGGTGGGGCCTCATTCCAGTGGTCGCGTCCGCCGCGGACCTGACCCTGGACCCTGCCCGCTTTACCACGGCCGCCATCCCCATGCGCCAGCTGCTCGCAGGGCTTGCCCTTGGCGGGCTGATCGGAATCCCCGGGCTGGCCACCGCTCTGGTAGCGCTAGCCACCGTGTGGACCTGGGCCCGTGGCCCCCTCCCCGCGGTCGCCGCGCTGGTGGGTGCCGCCGTCGGCGTTCTGACATGCATTGTCCTGTCCAAGGTGGTCACCACCGCCACCGCCAGCCTGGCGTCGTCGCGCCGGTTCAAGGATGTCAGCGCCATCGCGTTTATGATCCCGCTGGTCCTGATGGGACCGATCGTGGCTGGCGTGGGGAGAGGCATTTCCGCTTCTGCCGGTTTCCTGCCGGAGCTGGCTGCCACCCTGTCCTGGACGCCCCTGGGGGCCACCTGGTCCCTCGGCGGTGACCTCGCCGCCGGGCGCCCGGGAGCGGCAACACTGAAACTTTTGATCGCCGTCGCAACGCTCGCAGTCCTGGCCTGGTGCTGGAAACTGCTCCTCGAACGGGCCCTGGTCAACCCCCCTTACGCCGGCAGCGGGAGCCGAAAGGGCGGAAAGCTGGGGCTGTTCGGACTCCTGCCGGCCACCCCCGCCGGTGCCGTCACGGCGCGGTCGCTGACCTACTGGCTGCGCGATCCCCGCTATTCCGGTTCCCTGGTGGTGGTCCCGCTGCTGCCCATCCTGCTCGTCTTCCAGGGCAGCCAGTCCGGTGATTTCGGAGTGCTGGCGGTCGCGGCACCGCTGGCGGCGTTCCTGCTGGCATGGTCCATCTCCGCAGACGTCTCCTATGACAACACGGCGTTTGCCCTGCACCTGGCCACGGGCGTCCGGGGAGTTGACGACCGGCTGGGACGGGCGCTGGCATGCCTGGCGTTTGGACTGCCCGTGGTGCTGATCTTCGCGGTAGGCCAGTACTTCTTTACCGGCGATTGGGAAGCACTGCCGGGCCAGCTGGGCCTGAGCCTGGGCATCCTGTTCACGGGCCTGGGCCTGTCGTCCGTGGTGTCCGCCCGCTACACCGTGGCCGTGCCCCTGCCCGGCGACAGCCCGTTTAAGAAGCCCCCGGGCAACGTGGGCCAGACCCTGGCGGTGCAGTTCGCCGGCATGGGTATCCTGACCCTGCTGGTCCTGCCCGAAGTGGGACTGTTCATTGCGCAGCTGGCCACCGGGAACCAGGCCTTCGGGTGGGCCAACCTGGCCGTTGGCCTGGTGCTGGGGCTGGCACTGTTCGGGGCGGGCATCCGGCTGGGGGGAAAGTGGCTCGATGCCCGCGCGCCCGAACTCCTGGCCCAGCTGACCGTGAACCGCTGATCCAGCGGGACAACCGAAACCAGAACTCCAGAAAGGCGGCCGGCAGTGGAAGTTGTCATCCTCCCGGGCAGCAGGCAGATCGCGAAGCTCGTGGCAGACGCCGTCGAGGCACTGCTCCGGCGCAAGCCCAACGCAGTCCTGGGGCTCGCCACCGGGTCCTCGCCGCTGCCTGTCTACGACGAGCTGGCGGCGCGTCGCGAGCAAGGACTGGACTTCAGCGCAGCGCACGCTTTTGCGCTGGATGAATATGTGGGCCTGGCGCCCGGGCACCGGGAGTCGTACCGGGAGGTCATCGCGCGCGAGTTCACCAGCCGGGTAAACATCCTCCCCGGGAACGTCCACACCCCTGACGGGTCCGCAGCTGATATCCCAGCGGAATGCCGGGCCTACGAGGACAGGATGAAGGCGGTGGGGGGCGTGGACCTCCAGATCCTGGGCGTGGGGACCGACGGCCATATCGGTTTCAACGAGCCCGGCTCCTCGCTGGCATCCCGGACCCGCATCAAGACGCTGATCGAGCAGACCCGCCGCGACAACGCCAGGTTTTTCGCTGGCCTCGCCGACGTGCCCCACCACGTGGTGACGCAGGGACTGGGCACCATCCTTGAAGCCCGCCACGTTGTGCTGGTGGCCACCGGGGCGCAGAAGTCGCCTGTGGTCCGCGACTTCGTGGAAGGGCCGGTGTCCGCGATTTGCCCGGCCTCGGTCCTGCAGTTCCACCCGCACGCCACCATCCTGGTGGATGAGGCCGCGGCGTCGTCGCTGAAGCTCGCCGACTTCTACCGGCACACCTACGACCACAAGCCAACCTGGCAGGGGCTGTAACTCTTGCCACATTCGGGCGCTGCCCACCAGCGGATTCAGACGGAACTGCCGACGGCGGCGTGTGCGGTGCAGGCAAAACGGCACCTCCGGCGTCGAACGTCCACCGCCCCGGGACGCTAAGATGGATGCCATGACTAGCATGACGGACCCTCTCGAAAACGACCCGATGCGCGAGCTTTCCGGGGCTGGAACGTCCACGGCCACCATTGAGCGCGAAGAGCTGCGCCCGGAAGTTGAGCCCGGCGACCGGGAACGCTTCTCGCACTACGTGCGCAAGGAAAAAATCATGGAGTCCGCGCTGACTGGTGAGCCCGTGATTGCCCTCTGCGGCAAGGTCTGGACTCCAGGCCGGGATCCCAAGAAGTTCCCGGTCTGTCCCGAGTGCAAAGAGGTTTATGAAGGCCTCCGCCCGGGCAACGACGGCGGCAAGGGTCCCGGAGGGGACTCAGGCAACAACAAATAGTGACGGAGACGCTCTTCGGCGGCCCCACCCTGCCTCCGGCGTATCCGGAACGCGCAGCCTGGGGCACCGCCCAAAAACTCCGTGCCTGGCAGCAGGAAGCTCTTGACCTCTATTTCAGGGCCGCCCCCCGCGACTTCCTGGCCGTAGCAACGCCCGGTGCCGGTAAAACCACCTTCGCCTTGCGCGTGGCGTCCATGCTTATCGAATCCGGGGCAGTCAACCGCGTCACCATTGTGGCGCCCACGGACCACCTGAAGCGGCAGTGGGCTGATGCTGCCGCCAAGGTGGGAATAGCCATCGACCCGAACTTCAAGAATTCCGACGGCCAGCACGGCCGCGGCTTCGTTGGCGTAGCCGTCACCTACGCGCAGGTGGCCAGCAAACCCATGCTGCACCGCGCCAAAACGGAGGCTGCCCGCACGCTGGTGATCCTCGATGAGATCCACCACGGCGGCGAGGCACTGTCCTGGGGTGACGGTCTGCGCGAAGCGTTTGACCCGGCCGCCCGGCGGCTGTCCCTGACGGGTACCCCGTTCCGGTCCGACACCTCGCCCATCCCGTTTGTGGAGTACGCGGAGGACAAAGACGGCATTCGCCGTTCGAAGGCTGATTACACCTACGGCTATGGCAACGCCCTGCGCGATCACGTGGTGCGCCCGGTCATGTTCATGGCCTACTCGGGCCAGATGCGGTGGCGTACCAGCGCCGGAGAAGAGATGGCCGCTTCGCTTGGTGAAGCCGCGGTCACGAAGGACATCACGTCCCAGGCCTGGCGGACTGCTTTGAACGCGACAGGTGAATGGATCCCCGCTGTCCTGGCCGGAGCGGACAAGCGGCTCAGTGAAGTCAGGCGTTCGGTTCCGGATGCCGGCGGGCTGGTCATCGCCACTGACCATGAGGACGCCAGGGCCTACGCCGGGCAGCTGAAGCGGATCACCGGCGAGTCACCCACGGTTATTCTTTCCGACGATGCCAACGCCTCGGAGAAGATCGAGGAGTTCACCGCGAGCGAGAAGCGGTGGATGGTTGCCGTCCGGATGGTGTCCGAAGGGGTGGACGTACCCCGGCTTTCCGTGGGCGTCTATGCGACCTCCACGTCCACGCCGCTGTTCTTCGCCCAGGCTGTGGGACGCTTTGTGCGCGCCCGGAAGCGAGGGGAGACGGCGTCGGTCTTCCTGCCGTCAGTGCCGCAGCTGATGGCGCTGGCGAACTCCATGGAGATGGAACGCGACCATGCGCTGGACCGCCCGGAAAAAGAAGACAGCGACGGCCTCTTCAATCCCGAGGATTCCCTGATGGCCGAGGCCAACCGGGAGGACAAGGCTTCGGACAGCCTCACCAAGGGCAAGTTCGAGGCGCTCGATTCGCAGGCTTCGTTCGACCGGGTGCTGTTCGACGGCGGCGAGTTCGGCACGGGGGGAGAGGTGGGCTCCGAGGATGAGCTGGACTTCCTGGGCATCCCGGGCCTCCTGGACGCCGAGCAGGTGGGCACTTTGCTGCGGCAGCGCCAGCACGATCAGCTCAACCGGAAGAACCGGCGTGCACCTGCTGCTGAACCTGCCGCCGCGGCGCCGGCCATCCCGGACCACCGGATGCTGATGGACCTGCGCAACGAACTGGCGAAAAACGTGGCGGCCTGGTCCGCCCGGACCGGAACCCCGCACGGTGTGGTGCACACCAAGCTGCGGACCGTTTGCGGCGGCCCTCCCGTGGCCCAGGCCAACGAGGAGCAACTGCAGTCGAGGCTGCGGAAGCTCCAGGACTGGTTCATCGGCCGGAAATAGCAGCGTCCTGGAGCAGGAACGGCCTTAAAGGCGGGTGGCCCGGTGCACAGCACCGGGCCACCCCCGCGGTTAAGCGGACCTCAGGCGACGTCCACGCCGCCGAGCTCCATTTCGGCCACGGCATCGTCAAGGTCCTCAGCGATGCCTGCGGTGAGCGAACGCAGGACCGTCACGGAGTAGCCGGCCTGGACCGCGTCCAGGGCCGTCGCCATGACGCAGTAGTCAGTGGCAATCCCCACCACCACCACGTCTTCCACATCATGGCTTTGCAGCCAGTCGTCCAGGCCGATCGCATCATCTGCAGGGGCGAAGGCGTCTGCGTCAGCTGGCAGGGACCCGGGCTGACGGTCACCGGTGGGCACGGCATCCTCCGGAGCCAGCAGGCCCTCGAACCCGGAATAGGCCGCCGTGAACTGGCCCTTCTGGAAATAGGCCTGGATGTACTCGGTGTCCAGGTCCGGATGGAGCTCGGCGCCACGGGTACCGGCAACACAGTGCGGCGGCCAGCTATCCTTGAAATCGGGCGTTTCGGAGAAGTGCGCGCCTGGATTGATATGCCAGTCCTGGGTGGCCACAATGTGGTCGAACTCGCTGTGGTGGGCATCCACGTACTCGCTGATTGCCCCCGCCACGTCAGTGCCGCCGGCCACGGGGAGGGAGCCGCCCTCGCAGAAGTCGTTCTGGACGTCAACGATGATCAGGGCGCGGGACATCAGTTCTCCTCAGTTTTCTTCATAAAGAGTCGGGATAGCGGGCTCCCCGCGCTGCAGGCGGTTGACCACGGAGGGCAGTTCGGCCATGGTGTCGGCGTGCCGTTGCCTGGCCCGGACCACACCCTCGGGCCCCGTCCAGCCGGGCAGCAGTTCGCCGTTCTTCACGAACTGCTGCAGCAGCGGCCGGTCGTTCCCGTCATCTTCGGGCCGGTGGCCGATGCCCACAATTTCGTGCGTAGCGATGCCGCGCTCATTGAGCTTGCGCAGTGCATACTTCCGGCCGCCCATGCTGGCCTTGTTCTTGGCCGCCTTGGCCACGGACACAAAATCGCCGGCGTCGTCCGTGCGGCTCACCAGCTTGTAGACCATGCTGGCGGTGGGCGCACCGGAACCTGTCACCAGCGATGTGCCCACCCCGTACGAATCCACGGGAGCGGACTGCAGCGCGGCAATGGCGAATTCGTCCAGGTCAGAGGTGACCATGATCCGGGTGTGCTCGTTGCCCAGCTGGTCCAGCAGCTCGCGGACCCAGGAAGCCTGGGCCACGAGGTCGCCGGAGTCCAACCGGACGCCGCCCAGTTTGGGCCCTGCAAGCTCGACGGCGGCACGCACGGCCGCTTCGACGTCGTACGTATCAACCAGCAGCGACGTGCCCACGCCCAGCGACGCGATCTGCGCCTCAAAGGCGTCCCGCTCGGTGTCGTGGAGCAGAGTAAAGGAGTGGGCGGCAGTACCCACGGTCTTGATGCCGTAGCGGATGCCCGCCTCGAGGTTGGACGTGCTGTGGAACCCGGCGATGACTGCGGCCCGGGCGGCCGCCGCTGCCGACTCCTCATGCGTGCGCCTTGAGCCCATCTCGATGCAGGGCCGGTTGCCGGCCGCCGTGATCATCCGCGATGCGGCCGAGGCGATGGCGGAGTCATGGTTCAGCACGGAGAGCACATAGGTCTCCAGCATGCAGGCCTCGGCGAACGTCGACTCCACGATGAGGATGGGGGAGTTGGGGAAGTACGCCTCGCCCTCCGGGTAGCCCCAGATGTCGCCGCTGAACCGATAATTCGCCAGATAGTCCAGGGTTTCCTGGTTGACCACGCCGGTGCGGCCCAGGAAATCGAGTTCAACCTCGCCGAAGCGGAAGTCCGCAATTCCTTCCAGGAGCCGGCCTGTTCCCCCCACAATGCCGTACCGCCTGCCGTCCGGCAGCCGCCGCGCGAAGGCTTCGAAAACCGACCGGCGGTGCGCGGCGCCCGAATGGAGCGCTGCCTGCAGCATGGTCAGCTCGTAGTGGTCGGTGTACAGGGACGTGCGGGGATGGTCCCAGCCGGCAGAGGTACTCACAAAATTCACTCTAGTCCCCACCGGCTCCCACGTCTCGCTTCGCTTCGCCGCGGGGCCCTCGCCGGCGTGGGCCCACCCACCGGCTCCGACGTCTCGCTTCGCTTCGCCGCGGGCCCTCACCGGCGTGGGCCCACCCTCCCCATAGAATGGACAGATGAGCTTAAGCGTTGCGCCCGGCCCCGCTACACGGGAGGGCACCCGGACTGGTACAGAGTCGTCCACAGACTCCCTGACCGCGCCGGACATCCCCTGGAACCTGGTGATCTGGAATGATCCCGTCAATCTGATGAGCTATGTCAGCTATGTCTTCCAGAGTTACTTCGGCTACTCCGAGAGCAAGGCCAACAAGCTCATGATGGAGGTCCACAAGAAGGGCCGGTCCATCGTTGCCCACGGCAGCAAGGAACAGGTAGAACGCCATGCCGTGGCCATGCACGGCTTCGGGCTGTGGGCCACCGTGGAGAAGGCAACCGACGGAAACGGTGGGAATTCCAGGAACTCGGGGAAATCCGGCGGGTCCGGGCAGGGCAAGGGGAAACGTGGCTAAGGCATTCAAATACGGTCTCAAGGGCATCACCGGGTTCCTGGAGCCCGCCGAGCGTGAGCTGCTTCGCAGTCTGATCGGTGATGTCATCTCCATGCTCCAGCCGGCCGAACACACCAGCCAGGACCCCCTCGCGGCCCTGATCGGACTGGACATGGATGTCCAGGAACCTACGGACCGTGCAGTTAAGCGGCTCCTGCCCAACGTGATGAAGGACGACGACGGCGCGTCCCTGGAGTTCCGTCAGCTCACCGAGCGTTCGCTGCGGGAAACGAAGATCGGCGCGCTGCGGGCTGCCGCCCTTGATCTGGACAAGGACGAAGTGGTCCTGACCGCCGATGGCGCCAGGCACTGGTCCATGGCGCTGAACGATGTCCGCCTGGTGCTGGCGGAGCGCCTGGACATCCGGGACGAGGAAGATGCCGAGCACGTGCATTTGATGCAGGACTGGTCCCAGGCCGAGGACGTCGAAAGCTACCTCGCGCTGGTGTACAACTTCACTACCTGGCTGCAGGAGTCCCTGGTGCAGGCCATGCTGCAGTCCCTGGATTCGCGCCCCTGAACTGCGGTCCTGCTCCAGGATCCGTCTGCATGTGACAAATTCGACATGAGTGCAGCGCCACAATGTGATGGCTGCGGCCGCAGGGAAGACCTATCCTCGAATAATCATGACAACAGCCTCGAGCATGGACCCGGCAGCGACTGCAGCAGGGGTGTCCGCAGCCAGCAACAGCGCCGGCCTGGTGGGATCCCGCCCCATCGGCGTCTTTGATTCGGGCGTCGGCGGACTGACTGTGGCGCGGTCCATCATCGACCAGCTGCCCAACGAGTCCATCCTCTATGTGGGGGATACCGCCAACGGGCCTTACGGCCCGCTGCCCATCGCCGAAGTCCGGGCGAACGCGCTGGGCGTGATGGACGAACTGGTGGACTCCGGTGTCAAACTGCTCACCATCGCCTGCAACTCGGCGTCAGCCGCTGTCCTGCGGGACGCCCGCGAACGGTACACCGCCAAGTACGGCATCCCCGTCATCGAGGTGATCCAGCCTGCAGTCCGGCGTGCGGTTGCCGCCACCCGGAGCGGGCGTGTCGGCGTCATCGGAACCTCTGCCACTGTAGGTTCCCGTGCCTACGAGGACACCTTCGCGGCAGCTCCGGACCTGACGATCACTTCCGTGGCCTGCCCCGAGTTCGTCAATTACGTGGAGGCTGGCATCACCACCGGCCCGGAACTTCTCGCCGTCGCAGAGGAATACCTCGCCCCGCTGAAGGCCGCCGGCGTGGACACCGTGGTCCTGGGCTGCACGCACTACCCGCTGCTGACCGGGGTCATTTCCTTTGTGATGGGAGACGACGTGACCCTGGTGTCCAGCGCCGAGGAGACGGCCAAGGACGTGTACCGCGCGCTGGTCACCCACGACCTTCAACGCACCACCGCAGCGCCGCCCGAGCATCATTTCATTGCCACCGGAGACGCCGCCCAGTTCGAGATACTGGCCCGCAGGTTCCTTGGCCCGGAAGTCCTCTCCGTCCAGCACGTGGACCACGTGGCCGCCCAGTACCCCACCGGAAGCCTGGCCCGCATCACCCCGGAAATGATCGAGGCCGCCCAGCGTGCCAGTACCCGTTCCGGCAGCGCCGGCCAACGGATTTCCAACTTTGTGGGCGCCCGCCGGGCCGGAGGTCCTGCCCAGTGAAACTGACCATCGTGGGCTGCACGGGCTCGTTTCCCGGCCCCGGCTCGCCGGCGTCATGCTACCTCCTGACCGCCAATGACGGCGAGCGGACCTGGAAGATCGTTATGGACCTGGGCAGTGGAGCCCTCGGCGCCATCCAGCGTTACACCGATCTCGAGGACATCGACGCCATCTTCCTGACCCACCTCCACCCGGACCACTGCATGGACCTCTGCGGCCTGCACGTGGCTGTTCGCTGGAAGCCCGGCGGCTGGGGCCGCGGGCGGATCCCGGTGTGGGGTCCCGCCGCTACGGCGGACAGGATGGCCACGGCCTACGGGCTGGACCTTGACCCGGGGATGCACGAGGAATTCGACTTCACCAACTGGATTGAACGGGAGCCCGTCACTGTGGGCCCGTTCACCGTGACGCCGTTCACGGTCAACCACCCGGTGGAGGAGGCCTACGCCCTCCGGGTTGACGTCACCGAGCCGGACAAGGCCGGCAACCCGGTCGGACGGGTGCTGACGTATTCGGGCGATACCGATTCCTGTACCGGTCTGGAGGAGGCCGCCAAGGACGCGGACCTGTTTCTCTGTGAAGCCGCTTTTGAGGAAGGCCGGGACGACGCCATCAAGGACGTGCACCTGACCGGAAAGCGTGCGGGGGAGGCGGCGGCCGCCGCCGGTGCCCGCAGGCTCCTGCTCACGCACATTCCAGTGTGGACCTCGCCGAGCACCGTCATGGCCGAAGCAAAGGAAGTGTTCGGGCAGCACGTGGCAGTGGCCGTGGCCGGGGTGCATTACACCGTTTAAGGGCAGCCCTCCATTCTGGCTGGGCTGCCTGTGCCGGGCAGCCCATGGCGGGACGCCCCACAGCGAGTCGATAAGCTAAAGGCATGACTTCTGAAGCAACTGCAGTGCCCGTAGTGCGTGCCGACGGCCGCGCCCCCGACCAGCTCCGCCCCATCAGCATCACCCGCGGATGGTCCAAGCAGGCTGAGGGATCTGCCCTTATCGAGTTCGGCAACACCCGGGTGCTGTGCACGGCTTCGCTGACGGCGGGCGTACCGCGCTGGCTCAAGGGGGAAGGCCGGGGCTGGGTGACAGCTGAATACGCCATGCTGCCGCGCGCCACCAACACCCGCTCGGACCGCGAATCGGTCAAGGGCAAGATTGGCGGCCGGACCCACGAAATCTCCCGCCTGATCGGCCGGTCGCTGCGCTCGATCATCGACACCAAAGCCCTGGGCGAGAACACCATCGTGCTGGACTGCGACGTGCTCCAGGCCGATGGCGGAACCCGCACGGCCGCCATCACGGGCGCTTATGTGGCTCTTGCCGACGCCATCCGCTTTGCGCGCGACAACAAGCTGATCGCCAGGAACGCCCAGCCCCTGGTGGACACCATCGCGGCAGTCTCCGTGGGCATCATCGACGGCGTGCCCATGCTGGACCTGCCCTACGTTGAGGACGTCCGCGCCGAGACCGACATGAACGTTGTGGTCACCGGATCCGGGAAGTTCGTCGAAGTCCAGGGCACCGCCGAGGGCGCTCCCTTCGACCGTGACGAGCTCAACCAACTGCTGGACCTTGCCCTGCTGGGCACCACCCAGCTGGCGGCGATCCAGCGCGAAACCCTCGCGGACGTCCTGTGAGCGTGGCTGCCCCCGGCAGCGCGCTTCCGCGACTCGTCCTCGCCACCCACAACAAGGGCAAGCTGCGGGAGCTCCGCGAACTCCTGCGCGGCCAGGTTCCGGGGCTCGACGTCGACACCCAGGTGGTGGACGCGGCGGCGGCGGGTGCGCCGGACGTCGTCGAAACGGGCGTCACCTTCGCCGAGAATTCGCTCCTGAAGGCGCGTGCCGTGGCGGAGGCCACCGGGCTAGTGGCCATCGCCGACGATTCGGGCCTGGCAGTGGACGTCCTGGGCGGGGCGCCGGGGATCTTTTCCGCCCGGTGGGCCGGGCGGCACGGCGACGACGCCGCCAACCTCAGGCTCCTCCTGGACCAGCTCGCCGATGTGCCGGACGCGCACCGCGGTGCGGCGTTCGTCTGCGCGGCAGCGCTGGCCGTTCCCTCCGCGGACGGCACCGGCGGGGAGGTTGTGGAATACGGACAGCTTGAAGGCACCCTGCTGCGCGAGCCGCGGGGCGAGGGCGGCTTCGGCTACGATCCCGTCCTGCAGCCCTTTGGCGAGGACCGCAGCTGCGCGGAGCTCTCCCCGGAAGAGAAGAACGCCATCAGCCACCGGGGCAAAGCCTTCCGGGCGCTCCTGCCGGCGATCGTCGATGCTCTGGCGCGGCAATAGCGCCAGGCATTGCCGCGCGCCGCTGCGGTAGGCCGCAGCAACCAAATGACTGAGGGAGCCGCACACTGTGCGGCTCCCTCAATCGTTTCCGGGTTTAGGCCGGCTAGTCCAGGTTGGTCTTACGTTCCTCGCGGGGCTCATGCTCTTCGAGGAATTCGTCCACGGGATCCGTGTCGAAGTGCGATGCCTGGCGCTTCGCCGACATGCCCCGGAGTACTTCGATGCCGATCGGGAGCACGGAGATGATCACGATGGAGATAAAGATGATGTCGATGTTGTCGCCTACCCAGCTGAACTGGCCCAGCCACGCGCCCAGGAGCGTCACGCCGCCGCCCCACAGCACTGCACCGATGACGTTGTACAGGAAGAACTTTTTCTTGTCCATCTGTGCCACGCCCACAATGACGGGCACGAAGGTCCTGATGATGGGGACGAAGCGGGCCAGGATCAGCGCCTTGCCGCCGTGCTTTTCAAAGAACGCGTGGGCGCTCTGAACGTTCTCGCGCTTGAAGAGCCTGGACTCGGGCTTGTTGAAGATTGCCGGGCCGGCCTTGGACCCAATGAGGTAGCCGGTTTGGTTGCCCAGAATCGCGGCCACGATGATCAGCCCGCACATGCCCCACAGGTTGAACTTGATGGCGCCGGTGGACACCAGCAGGCCGGCGGTGAACAGCATTGAATCGCCTGGCAGGAAGAAGCCCACCAGCAAGCCCGTTTCGGCGAACACAATGGCGCAGACCAGCAGGACCACCCACGGTCCGAGCGGGGAGTCGCGAAGGAAGACATCGGGGTTCAGCCAGTCGGGCAGGAACGAAGCCAGCTGTGGCTGGATGGGTCCTGCACCGCCCAGCATGGGCACGGCAAAGTCACTGATCGCATGAAAGTTCACCTACTTAGGGTACTTGACACACCCGCGCCGCCCGGCGTCGGACTGGTGATATCCATGACAGAGCCGCCCCCGTGACACGGAAACGGCTTCGTCCGGCGGTAAAGTATGGGCCGTGGGACTGGACTTTACGGCGATCGACTTCGAAACGGCCAACGGCTTCCGGGGTTCGCCGTGCGCGGTGGGCCTGACGAAGGTACGGGGCGGGCGTGTTGTGGAGGAAGCGTCCTGGCTGATGCGGCCACCGGCCAACCACGACCACTTTGAGTATCACAACGTCCGGATCCACGGCATCCGCTCCGAGGACGTTGCCGGCTTTCCCCGCTTCGGTGAGCTGTTCCCGGAGATTGGCGCCTTTATTGGCGGTGACATCCTGGCGGCCCACAACGCGGCTTTTGACCTCGGCGTAATCCGTTCCGGCCTGGAGGTCTCAGGCCTGGCAGGCCCGGCCTACGAGTATGTCTGCACCGTGATGCTGTCCCGGCGCTGTTACTCCCTGGTGTCCAATTCACTGCCGTTCGCCGCTGAGGAAGCCGGCGTCCCGCTGGTCAATCACCACGACGCCGCGGAGGACGCCCGTGCGTGCGCCGGCATCCTGATCGACATCGCTGCCCGGAACAACGCCAACAGCATTGCCGAGCTTTATCTCTCGCTGGGCCTGGAGCTGCCCCGTCAGGACGCGTTCGACCCGGCACGCGGCGACATGTCCAAAGCCAGCCTCGCCGCACTGTCCGCCGCTGCGGCCGGCCTCAGCGGAGCACCCGTGCGCCCTTTTATGTCGGGCTGGCCGGAAGAGGGGGCCAACCCGCTCCCCAATGCGGACGCCGAGCCGTCCCACCCGCTGTACGGGCAGACGGTCGTTTTCACCGGGCAGCTCGCCATGGCCCGGCCGGAGGCCAAAGTCCGCTCGGCCGAGCTAGGCGCCCGGCCGGAAAGCCGCGTGACTGCGCGTACTACGGTATTGGTGGTGGGCGACGGGTTTGTGGCCTCCGACCTGCGGTCCGGAAGGCTCACAGGCAAGGCACGGCGTGTCCTGGAGCTACACGACCGTGGCCAGCCCATCGAAGTTCTTTCCGAAGGCGAGTTCCTGCAGATGGTGGGCGGCTACGCAGGTGCGGCGGCCGTCTAGTTCATCGGGCGCAATAAATCTTCCATGCTGCGGCCGCGGCTCCTAGCCTTGCACGATGAGCAAACTGACGAGCGGCCCACGTAGCGGCATCAACTGGTCCGCCGTGTTTGCCTTTCCCAATCCCGTCAATGAGTATGCGGCCCGGATCACCGCGGGCCTGGTGGTGCTCCTTGCAGGCGCCACCCTCCTCTCGGGTTCGGGCTGGGGGCTCCTCCTGATCGCTGCCGGGTTCTGGCTTCGGGTGCTTTTCGGGCCGCGTTTTTCGCCGCTGGCCCTGCTCTCCGTCAAGGTCCTCGCGCCACGGCTGGGCCCCGCCCGCCTGGTGTCCGGACCGCCGAAGCGGTTTGCGCAGGGCATCGGCACCGTGGTCTCCACCGCGGCCTTGATCCTGTTCGCCGCCGGCGCCGCCCCGGCCGCCTGGATTGTGCTGGCGGTCCTGATCGCGGCAGCGTCTCTCGAGGCTTTCGCCGGGTTCTGCCTGGGCTGCGTGATTTTCGGTGTCCTGCAGCGCCGGGGCCTGATCCCGGAGGACATCTGCGAGGCCTGCAACAACGTGGCGCTCAGGCGGTCGTAACACCCACCAGCAGATCGGCCATCCCGCGGATGACTTCAGGCGCCTCGAGGGCCTCGAGCCATTCCGCGGGTAGGGCTGCCTCGCCGTAAAAAGCGCCGAGGATGTTGCCCGCGATGGAACCGGTGGAGTCGCTGTCGCCGCTGTGATTGACTGCCAGCGCGATGGCTGCCCGGAAGTGGTCCCCGGGAGACGCCGCGGCGTCCACGCGGGGTGCCGTGGCCAGGACGGCGTAAAGTCCGACGGCGAACGCTTCCTCCGCGACCCAGCCCTCGCCGAGTTCCCGCACGAGTTCCTCCGGCGCGAGGACGCCTGATTCCGCCCACCGGATTGCCGCTGCCAGGCGCTCCGGAAGCTCCGCCGCCACATCCTTCAGGCCGCGCGCCTGGTCCAGGACCGCCTCCGCGGCATCCTGCAGGCTGTCCCCGGCGACGAGGCGGTGAATGAGGAGGCTGAAGCTGCCGGCACTTTGCCGGGCGGACGGGTGGCCGTGCGTCAGGGAGGCGGCGTCGGCACTCAACTTATAGACGGCGTCGGGCGCTATATGCGGGATTAGGCCGAACGGCGCCGAGCGCATCACGGTGCCGCAGCCTTTCGAGTCCGGGTTGACCGGCCGGTAAACCGTTCCCATTTCACCGCCGGCCAGCCCGCTGATGCACGCGTTCCCGGGGGCGCGGCGGTGCCGGAGAACCACGTTGCCGTCAATCCAGCGCTTTGGCTGCACCGGGGCCGACGACGGCACCGGCTCACCTTGGGTGTCCAGCCAGCGCAGGTACGCCAGCCACAGGCAGGCGTTGACATCGGCACCCACCCCATCATTGGCCCATTCCAGTGCCTCGACCAGTCCGTCCACCGTGTACAGCGTCATTTGCGTGTCGTCCGAAAAGTGACTGCCGCCGTCGAGCATTGCGAGGTCCGTCACGCCGGCGGTGCCGAAGCGCCCGCGGATCACCTCGATGGAGTCAAACTCCACCGCGTAGCCCAGCGAGTCTCCCAGTGCGCCGCCCAGGAGGCAGCCGTGGATGCGGGACTTCAGTGAGGGCGCGCCGGCGCCCGGGTCAATGCTCATACCAGCCAATTTACCGTGACCCGGAAGCGGACCGCGCCTGCTGCCCCGTGGACCATCAACTAAGCTCAGACTCAGCCAATGCCCAGAATTCCTTGGCACAATGCAGAGGCCGCCGCGGAACACTTCCCGCCGGCAGCGACACTTTGCCGCGCAGCGACGCCCCCAACGATAAGGACTGCCCACCATGACCACGTCTGTTCCCGTCCACCATGATTCCGCCTCCGGGCTGCCGGCCGGCAGCGGTGCCGGTGTCCGGCACGGGCTGGTGTCCAGGCTGTCCGCGGAAGCGTTTGGCAGCCTCTTTGTTGTGGTGGCAGGCCTGGGCGTGCCCCTGTTCTCCATTCCCCAGTCCAGCCCGCTGCCCGCCGCGCTCGCAGCCGGCCTGGCGGTGACCGCGGCCATGCTGGCCTTCGGCTACGTCTCCGGCGGTCACTTCAACCCGGCCGTGACGGTGGGCCACGCCGTCGCGGGGCGGATCCGCCTTGGTGACGCGGCAGCGTACATCGCCGCGCAGCTGGTGGGGGCGTTGCTGGGTGCGTTGGCGCTGTTCGGCATCCTCCGGACCCTGCCGGGCATCCAGGACAGCCGGACCGCGTTCGACACCGTGACCGCCGGCTTCGGCGAGCACTCCATCATTCAGGCCCCCATGGCCGCCGTGCTCCTGCTCGAAGTACTCGGAGCCGCCATCCTGGTTGCCGTCTTCCTGGGCACCACTGCCCGCAACAACCTGAACAAGCCGGCCGCCGCCATTGCCGTGGGGCTGGCCTTCGCAGTGTTGCTGCAGCTCGGCCTTTCCGTGGGCAACGCACCCTTCAACCCGGCCCGCGCCACCGCTTCGGCCGTGTTCAGCTCCAGCTGGTCCCTTGAGCAGCTGTGGCTGTTCTGGGTTGCGCCGCTCGTGGGCGCAGGCATCGCCGGGCTCGCCTTCCGTGGCTTCGCCACCGGGGACGCCCCTGCCGCTTCGTTGGCTGATGGTGCTGATGGTGACGGAATTGACGACTCCGAGGGCCTTGACGAGGCTGACACTTCCGACGCAGTGACTCCCGATGCTGTAACTCCCGGGGCCCCTCGAACGCCTGCAGCTGAAGCGCAGACTCGCCGCGATGAGGCCCAGGAATTCTTCGACGGAAAGCGCGGCTAGGAGCACAGGGGCGGACCCGTCAGCGGAGCCATCAGAGACAGTCTGCTGCGGCGGTTGCCTCAACTGTCGGTGGCAGCCGTTAGCGTAGGAATATGCGGTTATTGCACACATCGGACTGGCATTTGGGCCGGTCTTTCCACGGCGTCGGAATGCTGGACGCCCAGCGGTCATTCGTTGATCAACTCGTCAGCGCCGTCTCCTCGCAGGGGATTGACGTTGTCCTGATCGCCGGTGACGTCTACGACCGCGCCCTGCCAGGGGTCGACGTCGTGGGCCTGCTGGACGACGCCCTGGTACGGCTGACAGAGGCCGGCGCCACGGTGGTGCTGACCAGCGGCAACCATGACTCTGCCATCCGGCTGGGCTTCGCCTCCCGCCTGCTCGAACGCGGTGGAGTGCACCTGCGGACCAGGCTGGCGGACCTGGACCAGCCGCTGATCCTGCCCCTGGAGGCGGAGGGGGCTGCGCCCGCCGGTGGGGTGTCCGGCGGGGAGGCCGACG
The DNA here is from genome assembly GCF_056680215.1 of Arthrobacter sp. BF1. NCBI lineage: Bacteria > Bacillati > Actinomycetota > Actinomycetes > Micrococcales > Micrococcaceae > Arthrobacter > Arthrobacter sp. BF1. Next base: position 2,626,796 of record NZ_CM155271.1, on the reverse strand, counting down.
TCGGTGCAGGCGGCAATGAAGCGCCCGGCGCCGTGCTGGCCATCTACGGAATTCCTTGGCTGGAGCCGCGCCTTGTCGCCGAACAACTCGGTGCGGAGCCGGCAAGCCACTTCGCGGTCACGCGTGCGGCCACTGACCGGATCCGGGCTGACCTGGCCCGGCGCAGCGCAGAAGGAACGGTCCACTCAGTGGTCCTCGCCCACACGTTCGCCAGCGGCGGCATCAGCTCGGACAGCGAGCGGGACCTCAGCATCGGGGGAGTGGGCGCGGTCCCGCTGGACCTGTTCGACGACTTCAGTTACACGGCCCTGGGCCACCTGCACGGCCGGCAGACGCTGTCCCCGACGGTCAGGTATTCAGGCTCGCCCCTGGCCTACTCCTTCTCGGAGGCGAAGCACATCAAGGGAAGCTGGCTTGTTGACGTCGGTCCGGAGGGCGTCACCGGCGTCTCGGAGCTTTCCTGGGAGGCTCCGCGGAAGCTGGCGGTGCTCCGCGGTGGCATTTCCGACCTGCTTGAGTCCGGCGATCATGCGTGGGCCGAGGACGCTTACTGCCAGATCACGCTGACTGATGCGCAGCGCCCCCAGCAGGCCATGGAGCGGTTGCGGGCGCGCTTTCCGGACACGCTGGTCCTGGGTTTTGACCCGCAGGGCGGCTCCGCCAAGGCGTCCCCAAGTTACAGCACCCGGCTTGCCGAGGCCCAGGATGACCTTGCGGTCTGTTGCGGCTTCCTGGATCACGTCCGGGGCCGGGATGCGGACGACGCCGAGCGGCTGGCTCTCACTGCGGCTCTGGACAATGTGCGTCTCCAGGAGGCATCGCTGTGAGGATTCACCGCCTGACCATCTCCGCGTTCGGACCGTTTGCCGGCACCGAAGAGATCGACTTTGACAGGCTCAGCGCCCACGGCCTCTTCCTCCTGAACGGGCCCACCGGGGCTGGCAAAACCAGCGTGCTGGATGCGGTCTGCTTCGCGCTGTACGGGTCCGTGCCTGGCGCCCGGCAGGACGGCAAACGGCTCCGCAGCGATCACGCCGAACCGTCGCTGGAGCCTGCCGTCACCTGCGAATTTTCCGCCCAAGGCCGGCATTTCGAGGTCACCAGGTCACCGGCCTGGGACAAGCCGAGCGCCCGCGGCAAGAACGGCTTCACTACGCAACAGGCCAAAACGCTGCTCCGGGAACGCATCGCCGGGGCGTGGACGGACAAATCCGGACGCAACGACGAAGCCGGCGCCGAGATTACGGCACTGCTGGGCATGGACCGGGAGCAGTTCACCAGGGTGGTCATGTTGCCCCAGGGCGACTTCGCCGCGTTCCTGAGGTCCAAGGCGAGTGATCGCCTGGAGCTGCTGCAGAAGCTTTTCGGTACACAGCGGTTCGAAGCGCTGGAGCAGGAACTGTCGGCCCAGGCGCAGGCCGCGCGGAACGACGTCGCGAAGCTGAACGGGGAGCTTGAGTTGCTCGCGTCGCGTGCTGAGGCAGAAGCCTCAGCACTGATTGATGGCACAGCCGCTGAAGAGGCGGCTACTGAAGCGCCAGGGGCGGCGGGCGGGCCGGCACCTGAGGAACCAGGCGCCCGGATCGGCTGGCTGCAGGCAGCGGTGGCTGGGCGGGCCACAGGACTATCCTCGGCAGCGGAGGCTGCGGCTTCAAGGAGTAAATTCGCGTCAGCCCGGCTCGAAAAGGAAGCGGTGCGGCGCGAACGTCAGCGCCGGCTCACCGCGGCCGAGGCCCGGAAGGCTGCCGTTGAGGCTAGCCTGCCCGGCCTGGAGATGAAGGCCGCGACGCTCGAACGGCACCGCGGCGCCGAGGTGCTCAGCGGACAGCTGCAGGCTGTCCGGTCAGGGGAAACCCAGGTCCGGCACGCTGCAGGGGCCCTCGAAGCCGCCATCACGCTCTTGCGGCTGGCGGCGGGCGAAGACCCCGAACTCGAACAGCTGGACCTGTCCGCTTTGGATGCGGACGGTGCTGTGGACGCCGTCGTCGGTCTTGATCTTGCGGGCGAGCTCAGCCGGATCCGTTCCCTGTTGGCTGTGGTTGAGGCGCGGCTGCCGGACGAAGAGCGGCTCCACACGCTGGCCGCCAGACGCACCTCACTCGGGACCCAGCAGCAGGAACTCAGCCAAACAGATGCTGCGTTGGGCGAGCTTCTCGGAAACCTGCGGGCGGAGCAGTCGGACCTGACGGCCGGACTGCAGCAAGTGGAAACGCTGGCCTCGGCAGCGGTGCTGCATGCGAAGGAAGCAGCTGCAGCGGAAGAACTCCTGGACGTTGTCCGGCGGTACAAAGCGGCAGTCAAGTCGCAGGCGCAGGCTGCGCAGCGCCACTCGGCGTCCCGGGAGTTCCAGCTGGAGACGAAGGCCCGCTGGCTGGACCTGCGCGAAGAAAGGCTTGCCAATGCTGCCGCCGAACTCGCAGCCCAACTGGCCGAGGGGGAGGCTTGCCCCGTCTGCGGCAGCGAAGACCACCCCGCTCCAGCGGAAGCGGCAGCGTCAGCTCTCGGGCTCAGCCAGGCCGAGGAGGCCGCGCAACACGCCAACGAGAACGCGGAGGCCAAGCTGGCAGCGGACAGTACCGCGCTGGGCGACGCAAACCAGTTGGTGGCAGTCCTTGTCGGCCAGGGTGGCGATACCCCGGAGGAGGAGGCGGTGCAGGCGGTGGCGGCAGCCCGTCACGCCGCTGACCAGTCCCAGCAGGCCGTGAAGGAACTGGCAAAGCTCCGGCAACGGATCGACGCCCTGGATGCCCGGATTGCGGCGACGGAAGCTTCCAAGCACACCGGCGCCGCCAGTCTTGCTCAGGTCACTGCCGCGATTGCAGAGGTGGCGGAGAATCTGGCCTCCCTGGACCAGGCCCTGTCCGGCCTGCGCGGTGGCCACCGCAGCCTAGTGCGCAGGCTGCGGTCATTGCAGGAGGCCGCGGCCACGCTGGAGAAAGCCGTGGAAGCCCGGGCCCAGCTGGAGAAGGCCAACGCCCGCGCAGAGGAAGCCCGCCAGGAGCTCGAGCGAGCGTTGCCGGACGCCGGCTTCGGCACCGCCGAAGAAGCCAGGGCACAGTTGCTGGCGGGGGCAGGGGCGGCGGCCCTGCAGGCTGAGGTCCGTGCCGGCCAAGACGAACAGGCGCGCCTTGACGAGCTTTTCGCGTCTGAGGAGCTGGTGCTGGCATTGAAGGAAGCGGCTACAGACCCGGCAGTAGACGACGATCTGGTGGCTGAGCTCCAGGCCGCCGCCACGGGGGCCAGCCAGGAGGCCCGCGACGCCGACCTTGCCGCCGGAATGGCTGCACGCTGCGTCGAGTCGCTGGCTGCAATCGGCAACGAGTACGGACAGCTCGCCGGTTCGGCGCGGGGGCCGAGGGAACACGCCCTTCTACTCACGGCGCTGGCAGACGTCGCCGCCGGGCGCGGCGACAACACCTATCGCATGAGCCTGAACAGCTACGTCCTCGCGGCACGGTTGGAGCAGGTGGCGCTGGCCGCTTCGGAACGCCTTGTAGCCATGAGCGACGGCCGCTACCTGCTGCAGCATTCCGATGCCAAGGCAGCACGCGGGGCAAAGTCCGGGTTGGGCCTGGAGGTGGTGGACCAGTGGACCGGGCACCGCCGCGACACCTCCACACTGTCCGGCGGTGAATCCTTTATGGCGTCCCTCTCCCTCGCCCTGGGTCTGGCGGACGTTGTCCAGCAGGAATCCGGCGGCATCCAGATCGACACGCTCTTTGTGGATGAAGGCTTCGGCAGCCTGGATGAGCAGTCACTGGAACAGGTCATGGATGCGCTGGAAGGCCTTCGCGACGGCGGACGCGTTGTGGGCCTCGTCAGCCACGTGGGGGAGATGAAGCAGCGCATCGGAACGCAACTGCAGGTCCTGAAGGGAAGAAACGGTTCCACTCTCAGGATCTCCGACGCGGCCGACGTCCTGGTGTAATCCCGGTATAATTCGAGGGTTACCGGGTTTCGCGCATCGGGAGGAGGGACGATGCGCATGACTGAATGAGCCCGAAATCTTGAACCCCACACCTCTGTCTTCTGTGTCTGCCCCTGTGTCAATGCCCGCGGAAGCAACTCTTACAACGGCTGTCCCGGCTTCCTCCACCGCCTCGGCCCCGGCGCCTGCCGGCCGCTTCGCCAGGCTTCCGCACCTCGCGGGCCGCAGCTTCATCCCCCTGGGCCTGTTCGCCCGGCTGCCACTTGCCATGCTCACGGTGGGCGCCCTGACTCTTGTCACTTCGGCCACCGGTTCGTACGCCCTGGGCGGCATGGCAGCCGGAGCTGTAGGGATCGGCTCTGCCCTCGGAGCGCCGGTCTTCGGCGCCCTCGCAGACCGCCACGGGCAGCGTCCCGTGCTTCTGGTGGCCGCAGTACTTAACGCTTTGGCCGTCATGGGCCTGATCGGTTCGGCATGGATTCCCGCCAATGAATCCTTCCCCGCCGCGCTGACGGTAGCGGCCTTCCTCGCCGGCGCAACCTGCCCGCAGGTCGGGCCGCTTGCCCGCGTCCGCTGGATGGCCCTGACGTCCCGGGACGGGGGCAAACACGCCGGGCGGGATCTGGACACAGCTTTGTCCTACGAGGGCACGGCCGACGAACTGACCTTTGTCCTGGGCCCGGCCCTGGTGGGCATCCTCGCGAGCCTGGTGGCCCCCTGGCTGCCGCTGGCACTGGCCGTTGTTATGACCGTGACGCTGGTTCCTGCCTTTGCCGTGCACCCTACCCATAAAGCGGTTCCTTTGAAGCGAGCCACCGGAGCCGGGGTGGCGAGGATTCCTGCCGCCGTTGCCGTGCCCGTCCTGGCCATGGTGGCCATGGGGACTTTCTTCGGTTCCACGCAGACGGCCCTGAGCTCTTTTTCCGCCAGCTTCGCCAGCTCCGAAATCGCCGGCTTGCTGTATGCCGTGATGGGCCTGAGCTCCGCCGCTGCTGCCCTGTCTGTGGCCTACTGGTCCAGGCGGTTCAAGCCTGTGGCCCGCTGGATGGTCAGCGCGGCCGTGATGGCGGCCCTCTCCCTGCTGCTTGTGGTGCCTGACTCGCTGGGCGGGATGGTCGGCGTGTTGCTGGTCCTGGGACTGCCGGTTGGGCCCGTCATGGTCACGGTCTTTACCATCGGCGGAATCGTTGGCCCCGCAGAGAGGTTGGGAACGGTGATGACTGCCCTGGCCAGCGGGATTGTGGCGGGCACTGCGCTGGGAGCCTTCCTTGCGGGCCAGCTTGCCCAGGCGCAGGGCTACCAGGCGGCCTTTGTGGTGCCTGTTGTTGCTGCGAGTGCCCTGTTTGTGCTCGGTGTGGCCGCTGCGGCTTTGCTCCGGCACCGCCGGCACCAGGGGTCGAAAGCTTAGGCCCGCAGAAAGCTGATTGCATCCTCGTCGGTCAGCTGTTCGAAGTGCCGGTAGAAGCTTCCCACTGCGCGGAATTTACCTGGCAGATGCAGGCACAGCACGGCATCGCAAACCTGGGACACCGCGGTGTAGGCCTCCACTGACCCGACCGGGGTGGCGGCCACCACACTTGCCGCGCCGGCCGAACGGACGGCCTCCGCCGCGGCGCGCATCGTTGCTCCGGTGGCGAGTCCGTCGTCGATCAGGAGGACCGTCTTGCCCGCGAGATCGTGGCTGATCTCTGGGTACGTTTCCGTCCGGCGTAGGAGTTCGGCCCGCTCACGGGCCTCCACCTCATCCAGCCACTCCTGACGGACGCCGTGCTCAAGGACACGGGCCATAAGCGGACGGTTGAGGAGCCGCACTACGCGGCCCCCGGACCACGCCAGGGCACCGTACGCTGTTTCATCGTGGCCGGGAATGCCGAGCTTTCTGACCAGGACGGCCCCAAGAGGCAGATAGAGGGCCTTGGCCGCTGCGGCCGCAACCGGGATGCCCCCCCGTGCCAGTCCCAGCACGATGGCATCAGGGCGTTCCCGAAACTGCGTCAGCACCGCAGCCAGCTGCTCACCGGCATCGGTGCGGTCTTCAAAACGCGTGTTCATGGGCCCCTCTCCGGCTGTTTCCGCCCCGTTTCCAGCCTACCTTCTGCGGCCGCGGCGGGAGGCGGGTAGTCCGGCTGTGGGTCAGAAGAGGGCGGCGGTCACGGCCTCCGTGATGTCGTGGATCACTGCGGTCCGTTGCGGAACGTCTCCCAAGTCGGTGCCCTTGGTATAAACCACCAGCACGTAGCTCCCTGCTGAGGTTGAAAGGATGGCCGCGTCGTGGAGTTCGTCGTCGAGGAGCCCGTATTTGTGGAACACGGTCACGCCCGCCGGGACCGCCGCCGGAATGAGGTCTTCGAAGTTGGTGTCCTGCATGTAGGACAGGAGCTGTGCCGTGTGTGCCTGGTTGAGAAGCCTGCCTTCTGCCAGTTCCGCGAGGAGGTGCGCCATGTCGGCGGTGGAGAGCGTGTTCACCTCGGCGTCATAGGTGATGTCGAGGGAGGCCGCGTATTCCGAAAGCCTGGCCAGGCCCACGGCATCCATGAGCAGGCTCCATGAGTCGTTGTTGCTGTCCTGGATCATGGCCTGGATTTGGAATCCCGAGGTGAAGTCGCCCAGCTCATCCCCGAGCGAGGCCGAGCCATCCTCCACCAGGCTGTAATAGGCCGCGGCTGTCAGGACCTTCGCCGTGCTCGCTATCTGGAAGGGTTCCCGGACGCCGTACTGATGGAGTTGACCACCGACGGTATCCATCAGCGCGACGCCCACCTGATACTGGCTGTGGGCGGCGATGATGGCTTCTACGGCGTTGTCGAGGTCCGCGTCACTGGCCGCAGCGCCTGCCCCGGCGGCAGAGGCACTTGAAGTCCGCGATGCCCCGCCTGGCGTCGGCAGGGCATGTGCCAGGGTGTAGACGCAGGCAATCAGCGTCACGGCGAGGAACGCGGCGGCGGCCACCAGGACGGAACGGCGCCGCACTGCGGCTGACGCGCCGCGGGAGCGCAGGTGGTGTGGATCGTGCATGTGCCGATCCAAACAGGGGAACCTATGCGGGAGCTAAGAAAAACCTGTCAGGCGTTGGATGGCCGGAAACACTAGACACCCAGGAAGGAGATGGCACCCTGCTTGAATGCCCGGCTGGTGATGGCGTTGGTGTGGTTCCGGCCCAGCAGCACCAGCTGTTCGGCCATCGACCCCACCCCGAGGCCGAGCTCGGCAAGCTGGGGCATGGTGGTGGCGCGTTCGTCCTTGTCGCCTGCCACCAGGAGCATGGGCATATGCGGCACGGCTTCGGCCGGATCGAAGGGCTCGGCCTTGATGGCTTCCACCAATGAAAGCAGCGCGAAGATGTTGTTGCTGGGTAGGAGCATGGCCATTTTCAGCAGCCCGGCCGTGGACTCGTCCGCGATCGGCGTGCCGTCGGCGAGGTAGCGCTGGGCGCCGATGAGATCGAAGGCAGCCAACGGATCTGCGATGTTCGGTCCGCCCAGCACCATGCGGTGGACAAGCTCGGGCTGAGTGGCGCCGAATTCCCAAGCCAGCCGTGAGCCCAGCGAATAGCCCACGACGTCAACCCCGCTGGCGGGGTCGCCTTCGTGCACGGGCCGCACACCGGCGTCGAACACTATTTGCAGCAGATCCGCGCGGATCCGGCTGGGAGTATAGGAGTCAAGGTCCTCCGGGGCGCCGCTGCGGCCATGCCCGGGCAGGTCCACGGTAATCACGCGACGTCCTGCTTCCAGGAAGGCAGCCAGCCAGCCCGTATCCTCCCAGTTCAGCTTGCTGGAGGAGGAAAAGCCATGGAGTAGCAGGACGGGCCGGAGCCCTGCATCGGTGGCCGGATCATGCACCTCCACGTACAGCTGGGGGTCGGTGCCCTCCACGGTGTGCGAATGCATTTCGCCGGTGTGCCTGCCGCTCATAGTGTCAGTCCTCGTCAAATACGGCGCGCAGGCGGACCCGGCGCTTCGGTGCGTCATTCCCGCACCACTTTACCTGCCTGCGGACCGGGCCGTTCAACAGCGGATTTACCGGTTTCCACCCTCCCAACTGGGTAGCAGTAAGTGTCGTTTTGCGGGCTCATAACGACATGTGCTGCTACTTACTTGGGCTGGCGGCTCCGGGCGGCAACCCGGGCACCGAGCCAGCAGGCCCCGGCAATGCAGGCGACCAGGACAAACGTGCTCAGCAGTTGGAGCCGGCTGCTTTCGGCGCTGAAGCCGACGGCGAAGATCAAGGCAAGCAACACCAGTCCGAACACCGTCAGGCCGGGGAAACCCTTCATCCGCAGGGGCAGTCTGGTCCCGTCCCGGTCCGCCCGGCGCCGGAGAATCAGTTGCGAGACCAGGGCCGTGCCCCACACCACCAGGCACGTGGACCCGACAAGTTGGAAGAGTGCCGGCAGGATCCGGTCAGGGAACAGGAGTTCAAGGACGGTGGCGAAGAAACCGAAGGCCACGGAAACGGCCACCGCTGTCACGGGCACGCTGGCACCGCTCAGGCTCGCCAGGAAACGGGGCGCCTCGCCGCGGTCCGCTAGCGAGTACACCATGCGGGAGGCGCCGTAGAGGTTCGCGTTCAGTGCGGAGAGAAGAGCGACGACGGCCACAAGGGTGATGGCTGTACCGGCACCCGGGATCCGGGCCGCGTTAAGCACGCCCGCGAAGGGGGAGGCCAGGCCCTCCGAAGTGACCGGCAGGACGGCTGCGATGACAAAGACGGAGCCGATGTAGAAAATGAGGATGCGCCACAGCACCGTGCGGACAGCCCTGCCCACGCTGTGCTCCGGATCTTCAGTTTCCGCGGCGGCCACGGCCACGATTTCGGTCCCGCCAAAGGCGAAGATCACCACGAACAGTGCCGTGGCGATGCCGCCCAGCCCGGCGGGGGCAAAATCGGACGTGATGTTTGCCAGTCCCGGCGAGGCGACGTCGGGGAGGATGCCCAGCAACAGCGCAGCCCCGACGGCGAGGAACAGGACGATGGCGGCAACTTTGAGGATGGCGAACCAGAATTCGAATTCGCCGAAGTTGCGGACCCCGGTCAGGTTGATGGCGGTGAACGCCACCATAAAGATCAGCGCCAGTGCCCACACCGGGATGACAGGCCAGACGGTAAACAGCAGCCCTGCCGCGCCCAGGGCCTCGGCGGCGATGACCACCACCAGCTGGAGCCACCACAGCCAGCCCACGGTGGCGCCGGCCGTTTTGCCCAAGGCCCTTTCGGCGTACACGGAGAAGGCCCCGCTGTTGGGATTCGCCGCAGCCATCTCGCCCAGGGCCCACATCACCAGAATGATCAGCGTCCCGGCAACCAGGTAGGACACCAGAACGGCTGGCCCTGCTGCATGGACCCCGGCCCCGGAACCGAGGAACAGCCCGGCACCAATTGCACTGCCGAGGGCCATCATGGTGAGCTGCCGGGGTTTCATGTTGTGGCCGAGGTGGGATTCCGGACGCGCTGCTGTGGACTTCGATGTCATGCCTGTGAACCTTCTTGGGGATAGAGGCCCCCTGAAAAGGGACCTCTTGAATTTACCCCCTCCGCCGGTGGTCCGCGAAACATTTTGACTCGCAGGAAAGTGGTCGTAGAATTAGTTCTAGTCAAAGTGACTTTAACTAAGCGACGATGCGGAGCCCGGCAGCAGGAAGTGGGTGAGTAAGCATGTACACGAGTTCTGCCAACGTTTCCGAACGGGCCACGGCGGCACCACTGCTTGCCATCTCCACTGTCATCTTCGCCCTGCGCCCCAGCGAATCTTCGGGCCGCCCCACGCTGTGGATCCCGTTGGTCCGCCGCATTCGTGAGCCGTACAAGGGTTTGTGGGCACTTCCCGGCGGACCCCTGGCCCACAACGAATCGCTGCAGGACGCTGCCTCGCGGAACCTGCGGGAGACTACCGGGCTGGCCCCGAGCTACGCGGAGCAGCTCTACGCATTTGGCGGCCTGCACCGTTCGCCCTCGCAGAGGGTGGTGTCGATCGTCTATTGGGCGCTGGTCCAGCCCACCGAAGCTGCCTTGGCCGACGAATCGGAAAACGTGAAGTGGTTCCGGGCTGACAAGGTTGCGGAGCTGGCTTTCGATCACAACGCCATCGTGGACTACGCGCTCTGGCGGCTCAGGAACAAGCTGGCCTACGGTTCGGTGGCCTACCACTTCCTGGGGGAGTACTTCACGCTCGCCCAGGTCCGGGAAGTCTACGAAGCCGTCCTGGACACCCGCCTGGATCCGGCCAACTTCCGCCGCCAGCTCAAATCCACGCCGGAGATCGAAGAAACCGGCGAATACCTCCAAGGCGGCAAACACCGCCCGCCACGTCTTTACCGCTTCACCGGCCGCCCCGGCCTTGACCCCGATAACAGGAGCACACCATGAGCAGCGTCAACGCAGCCATCCAGCTGATCACACGCGAGCAGGCTGAGACCGCGGTCAACGCCGCGACCGGGCGCGCCGCCGCAGGCAAGGCGCCTGCCACCTGCGGCCCGGCTCTGGCGAAAGGCCCGTGGGAGTACGATCTTGCCGAGGCACGAAGGGGCGCCCCCGCCTACGGCCCCGGCGCCTCCAGCTCGGACGTTGCCCCGGCCGCGACCCCCCGCCAGGGCCAGCTGCCGGAACAGTACAAGCTCGCCAGTGATGCCGAGCTGGATGTCCGCATTCGCGCCGCCAAAGAAAAACTGGGCGACAGGGCAGTGGTCCTGGGCCACTTCTACCAGCGCGACGAGGTCATCCAGTACGCCGACTTCGTGGGCGACTCCTTCCAGCTTGCCAACGCCGCCCTCACCAGGCCCGACGCCGAGGCCATCATTTTCTGCGGCGTGCACTTCATGGCCGAGACCGCGGACATCCTCTCCACCCCGGACCAGGCCGTCATCCTGCCCAACCTCGCCGCCGGCTGCTCCATGGCGGACATGGCGGACACGGACTCCGTGGAGGAGTGCTGGGAACAGCTTGAGGAAATCTTCGGTACCGAGGCCGACGCCGAGGGGCGGGCTCCCGTCATCCCGGTCACCTACATGAACTCCTCCGCAGCCCTGAAGGCTTTCTGCGGCCGCAACGGCGGCATCGTCTGCACGTCCTCCAACGCAAAGCTGGTCCTGGAGTGGGCCTTCGAGCGGGGCCAGCGGGTGCTGTTCTTCCCCGACCAGCACCTGGGCCGCAACACAGCCAAGGCCATGGGCGTGCCGCTGGAGCAGATGCCCATGTGGAACCCGCGCAAGGAACTCGGCGGCAACGACGAACAAGCACTGCTCGATTCCCGCGTCATCCTGTGGCACGGCTTCTGCTCCGTGCACAAGCGCTTCAACGTCGGCCAGATCGAGAAGGCCCGTGCCGAGTTCGCCGGCGTCAACGTCATCGTCCACCCCGAATGCCCCATGGAAGTTGTCGACGCCGCAGACTCTGCCGGTTCCACCGACTTCATCAAGAAGGCGATCGCCGCGGCCACCGAGCCCACCACTTTTGCGATCGGCACCGAGATCAATATGGTCAACCGGCTCGCCGCCGAGTACCCGCAGCACACTATCTTTTGCCTGGACCCCGTGATCTGCCCCTGCTCCACGATGTACCGGATCCACCCCGGCTACCTCGCCTGGGTCCTGGAGGAGCTCGTGGAAGGACGCATCGTCAACCGCATCACGGTGGACGACGCAGTCCAGGACAACGCCAAGATTGCACTCGAGCGTATGCTCGCCGCCCGCCCGCTGTAGTACCGGAAACCGAAACGAGCCAGCCATGACAGCAGAGAGCCGAGCCACCGGGCCGCGTCCCCAGCGGCTGATCGTCGTGGGGAGCGGCATTGCCGGACTGTACGCCGCGCTGCTTGCCGCCGATGCCGGTGCGGAGGTAGTGCTGCTGACGAAGGGCGCGCTCGCGGACAGCAACACCTACTACGCCCAGGGCGGCATCTCCGCCGTCCTGGATGAGCCGGCTCCCGGGGACACCGTGGCCGCGCACATCGCGGATACGCTCAAGGCCGGGTCCGGCCATTGCAATGAAACGGCCGTCCGCGTGCTCTGCACCGAGGCCCGTTTCGACATCGCCGGACTGCAGCGGTTCGGCGTGCGATTTGATCTGGACGACGACGGCGATCCCGCCTTGGGCCTCGAAGCTGCCCATTCCGCGCCGCGGATCCTGCACGCCGGCGGCGACGCCACGGGAGCCCGCGTGGCCCAGGCACTGATCAGAGCTGTCCTCGATGCCCAGGCCGGTGGCCGGATCCAGGTAATCGGCTCCGCCCAAGTGACGTCCCTGCTTCAGAGCGGCGGCCGAGTCTCCGGGGCCAACTTCCTCCTCGACGGGCGGGAACTGGGCGTCCACGGCGACGCCGTCCTCCTCGCCACCGGGGGAGCAGGGCGGCTGTTCGCCCAGACCACCAACCCCGCCGTCGCCACCGCGGACGGCCTGGCCCTCGCCTGGCGTGCCGGAGCCGCCGTGGCAGACCTGGAGTTCTTCCAGTTTCACCCCACCTGCATGGTCCGGCCTGCCGACACCCGAGAACCCGATGACAACTGCGCCGGAACCAACACAGACCCCCTGCTGATCTCCGAAGCCGTCCGCGGCGAAGGCGCCGTCCTGGTGGACGCCCACGGCGAACGGTTCATGCCCGCCTACCACCCCGACGCCGAGCTCGCCCCCCGGGACGTGGTCTCCCGCAGCATCGCCCTGCACCTGGCCGCGCTCGGCGACCCCAACGGTCACGTGTTCCTCGACGCTCGCGTGATCGAGGCCAGCCGGGGCAAAGGGTTCCTCGCCAAGCGGTTCCCCACCCTCAGCGCCCGCACCCGCGAGGCCGGCATCGACTGGACCCGCGAACCCGTCCCCGTCGCCCCTGCGGCGCATTACTGGATGGGCGGGGTTGTCACCGACCTTCACGGGCGTACGTCTGTGCCCGGGTTGTTGGCTGCGGGGGAAGTTGCCTGCACCGGGGTTCAGGGTGCCAATCGTCTTGCCAGCAACTCTCTCCTCGAAGGCCTTGTCTTTGGACGCCGAGCTGTTGAAGCGTTCCTAGAGGACGCGTTGGGTTGGGTGTCGTCCGATGCTGTTCCTCCGCTCGCTGTCTCGGCCGCGGGCGGCCTCCCCTTGACGCTCGCTTCCGGAACACCCTCGGACGACGATCGGCCGCGGTACTTGGGTGCAACCACCGATGAATTGCTCTCCTTGAGTGCCTCGGCGCCCGCGCCGACTTCATGGCGGTTTGAAACTGGCCCGGCACCTGAGCCGGTTGAGATGTCGTTTGTTCAGACTGAACCCTTTTCCCGGGATGCTCTTCGGCGGCTGATGACTGCCAATGCCGGGGTGATTCGGGATGGGTCTTTGTTGCGGGAGGCGTCTGGTTTGTTGGGGGGATGGGCTGCTGATGTTGTTCCTTTGCAGGCGCCCGATTCGTTGGATGTGCCGGAGCATGAGGATGCCAATCTTTTGCTGGCTGCCCAGCTGCTGGTGCATGCAGCCCGGGAGCGGCCGGAGTCCCTTGGCGCGCATCACCGCAGCGACAGCCGGGCGGCCGCTGCCGCCGTCGAACCTTTTGACCAGCGTTACACCATGAGCCGGAAAGCGAGCCTCGTCCAATGACCAGCCTGACCCTCCCCGCCGCACCCGTCCGGGACATCCTGGGAAGGGCGTTTGCCGAGGACGCTCCCAGCGGCGACATCACCTCCCAGCTGCTGATCCCGGCCGAGGCCCGCGCCACCGCAGTGCTCAACGCCCGGGTTCCCGGGGTGTTCAGCGGGGGGACCGTTTTCCGGGATGCGATGACGCTGGTTGACCCGGACACCGAGGTGGAGTTGCTGCTCGCCGATGGTGAAGCGTTCGACGCCGGCACGCACCTTGCGCGTGTCACCGGCAGCGCGCGCTCGGTGTTGCTCGCCGAACGCGTGGCGCTGAACCTGGTCCAGCGCATGAGTGCCATCGCCACCAAAACGGCTGAGTTCGTGGACCTCGTCGAAGGCACGAAGGCCAGGATCACGGACACCCGCAAGACCACCCCCGGACTGCGGGTACTCGAGCGGTATGCCGTGCGCTGCGGCGGGGGAGCGAACCACCGCTACAGCCTGTCCGACGCCGTGCTGGCCAAGGACAACCACCTCGCCGTCATGACAGGGGGAGACCCCGCCAAACTCACTGGCCTGCTGGCTGCGGCGAAAGCACAGCTGGGGCACACCACGCACTTCGAGGTGGAGGTAGACAGTGCTGACCAGATTGAACCCGTGCTCGCCGCCGGTGTGGACACCATCATGCTGGACAACTTCACCATCGATGAGCTTCGCGCCGGAGTAAAGCAGGTCGATGGGCGGGCCATCGTGGAAGCCAGCGGCAACGTGAACCTGGGGACGGTCGCGGACATCGCCGCCGCCGGGGTGGACGTGATTTCGATCGGCGGGCTTACCCACAGCGTCGCCGCGCTGGACCTGGGCCTGGACGTCGAACTGAGCGCCGGCTGACCCGGCCATGATCTTCCTCGATGCCGCCGCCACCACACCCGTCCGCCGGGAGGTTCTGGAGGCCATGTGGCCTTTCCTGAGCGGTGATTTCGGCAACCCCTCCAGCCACCACTCGCTGGGCGAGGCCGCTGCGGCCGCGCTCGCGGATGCCCGCGCGGCAGTAGCCAAGGTGCTGGGCTGCCGGCCCGGTGAGGTCACCTTCACCTCCGGCGGCACGGAGGCGGACAATCTTGCCGTCAAGGGGATCGCGCTGGCCCGGCAGGCGGCGGACCCGTCGCTCAACCGGGTGGTGATCAGCGCCGTCGAACATCCCGCCGTGGAGGAGTCCGCACGGTATCTGGAGCGGTTCCATGGCTTTTTCGTGGACGTGGTCCCGGTGGATAGCACCGGGCTGGTGACGTCCCCAGCGCTCGCTGCTGCTCTTCGGCCGGAGACGGCGTTGGTGAGTATCATGTACGCCAATAACGAGGTTGGCACCATCCAGCCGGTTGCGGAACTGGCGGAACTGGCGCGCGCCCACGGCATCCCGTTCCACACCGACGCCGTCCAGGCCGCAGGGTGGCTGCCCCTGGATGTCAAGGCGCTGGGAGTGGATGCGCTGAGCCTTTCCGGCCACAAACTGGGCGCGCCCAAGGGCTGCGGCGTGCTGTTCGTCCGCGGCCGGACCCGCATCGAACCGCTGCTGCACGGCGGTGGCCAGGAGCGCGGCCGGCGGTCCGGAACCGAGAACGTGGCCGGTGCCGTGGGCCTGGCCATCGCCTTGGCACTGGCGCAGTCAACTCAGCTGCAGACCGCAGACCATGTGACTGCCCTGCGGGACGGCTTCATCCGCGATGTCCTCGGATCCGTTCCCGGAGCTCTCCTGACCGGTCACCCCGCCGAGCGATTGCCGTCCGTGGCGTCGTTCTGTTTTCCGGGGACCAGCGGAGAGTCGGTGCTTCTGGAACTGGAGCGGCAGGGGGTGGTGTGTTCGAGCGGGTCTGCGTGTGCCGCGGGCTCCGACGCGCCCTCTTCGGTCCTGACGGCACTCGGTTTCGAGGCGGAGGTCGCCCAGACGGCGGTGCGGTTCAGCTTCACCTCAGCGGTGACCGCAGCGGAACTGGGGCAGGCGGCGGAAGCCGTGGGCACCGCCGTCGGAAGCGTCCGGAACCTCGGCCGCGGCTAACGCCTCCCGCCGGCCCAAGTAAGTAGCGCTATCTGTCGGTTTGGGCCCTCAAAACGACAGATAGCGCTACTTGGTTGGGAGTGGGAGCTCAGATGTGGCGGGCGCGGCGGAAGATCCAGTGCCGCAGCAATGTGAACCGCACGGCCGTGGCAACAAACCCGGACAATGTGGTGGTCCAAAGCTCGTCGCTGACAGTGGCCGCCGGATGGACCGCGTGCAGGATCCCCAGGCTGCTTCCGGTGATGACCAACGCGATGGCGATGAGAATCAGCCCGTTCAGGTGATCCTGCGCCCGCTTCCGGTCGGACGTGATCTTGAAGGTCAGCCGGCGGTTCAGGGCGGTGTTCATGACGGATGTCACGATGAGCGCTGCTGCGTTGGCGAGCTGGGGATCAATCCACTGCCGGAACACTGCGTACAGTGCCAGCGAGGATGCGGTGCAGATGACACCTACCCCGGTGAAACGGATGAGCTGCCGCACCGCCGGAAACCTGAGGATTCCGCGATAGTGCCTGGTGGCTGGCGCGCGGCGGGCGGACTGCTGCGTCAGCTGGGCGCTGGGCGCAGGAGGGGATTCCATGGGTCCAGCCTGACAGATCAGGCGGCCGTTTCCTCCCAAGACGCAGCTTTGACGGGGTTGGCGAGTTCGCCGATACCCTCCACCCGGCACACCACGGTGTCGCCGGGGTGGATACGGGCGCATTCAGCCGGGAAGCCGGTGAGCACCAGGTCGCCTGCATGCAGGGTCATGAAGGAGCTGAGATAGACCAGAATTTCGTCCACCTTCCAGCCGAGGTCGGCGCTGCTGGCGGGCTTGAGCTCGGTGCCGTTGTGGACGATGCCAATGGAGAGGTTGGCGTCATCGAGTCCGGAGACGATCCAGGGCCCAACGGGGGTAAACGTGTCCTGGCTCTTGGCGCTGATCCACAGGTCATCCGACTTCTGCAGGTCCCGCGCGGAGACGTCATTTCCGATGGTGAAGCCCAGGACGGCGCTCCGGGCGGTTTCCAGCGTCAGGCCGCGGACGGTGCGGCCGACGACGACGGTCAGCTCGGCTTCCGGGTCGACGTAGCCAACGGTGGAGCTCAGCTCAATGGCGTCACCGGGGCCGATGACGCTGGTGGCGGCCTTGTGAAAAGCCTGCGGCGGGAGGTCCCGCCCGGGCTGGCCGGTGTTGTGTGCCATGCCCAGGACATTGGCGGGCACCGAGGGTGCCAGGAAGGTGAACGAGTCCTGCTCCACTACAGTGCCGGCCTCCCAGCCGGAGCGTGCCGGGCTGTTCGCGTTTGCCCGGGAAGCGGCGAAGGGGGACTCGACAACTGTCCAGGACCGTCCGGCCTCCGAACTGAAATCGGGGGCGTCGTTGGCCACGTAAAAATGCTCGTCGGCAGCAGCAGGTGACACTGGGCGGACGCGGGCAACACGGCGGAGGGCGGTGGAAGTCATGAAGACATCCTACGTCCTTGGGGATGTCTGACGGCGGCCGGACCCGAATGCGTGGCCAGCGGGAGCCGGCTCAGTACAGCTCGCCCACCGGGATCTCCACGGCCAGGCGGTTGGAGGGCCCGGGCAGCGGGCAGGCCCAGGCATCGTTGTACGCGCATGACGGGTTGTAGGCGAAGTTGAAGTCCAGGACGAACTCGGCGCCAGGCCCGGAGCCGTGGACTCCATGGAAGGCGCCCTTGATGGTGTCCAGAAGGTAGCGTCCGGCGCCGTAGGTGCCGCCGGGCTTACCGGCGGTGGCATCGCGGAACGGAACGAAAATTCCGCCCCCGTAACCGTGTAGCTTCCATACTCCGAGCTGGCCCAGTTCGGGAAGGTCGAACGTGCCGAGCCGGATGAACCGGATCAGGCCGTCCGTGGTGGTCTCGGCGGTCATCTCCCGCCCTGCCCCTTCAGGAGTCAGCGGAACGTAGAACCGGTAGACAGGATCGTAGTCCGCCGTCTTCAGGCCGGAGAACTGCGCCTTATCCTCAGCCGTGAGGGCTGAGGCCGGGTGCGTCGCGAACATGCGGTCGCGTTCATGCCGCCACAGCGAGTGGGCCTCGGCGGGGTCATCGGCGGCAATTCTCCGCACAGTCTCGTACAGGGCAAACGTCCGGAGCCGCCAGTCCGCGATCTCGAGGGCAGAGATATCCGCCAGGCCAACTTCTTCCGTGCCGTAATGCTCATCCCTCATGCTCCCCAGCCTAGCCCCTTGGCTGCGGGGAATGGCCGACGGCGACACGAGGCACCTGCCCCCGGGTCCCCCCTTCATCTGCCGATAGGCTGTTTGAATGACAAGCAGGGCGACATCCTGGGGCCTTCGGACCGCGACGCTTCTGATGGCCGGGGCGCTGGCTGCCGGATGCAGTGCCCCCGGCGGCAGTGGCCCGGCATGGACTGCGCAGCCGGGGGCGTCTTCCGGCTCCGCGCCCGGCGCGACAGGCGCGGGCAGCAGTTCGCCGGCGTCGGGGCCTGCTCCCGCGCCGAGCGGGTCGGCCCCTGCGACTCCCGGACCGGCCGCCACAGCAGCCGTGTGGAAAACCTTTACGGACCCCGGCCGCGCCATCAGTTTTGACCTCCCTGACGAATGGATCGCCCAGTCTGTCACCCCTGAGGACGGGGCCCTGCCCGGTGCGTTGAAGATCGAGGTGAAAAAGCAGGACGGCACCTTCATGGCTGCCCTGCGAACGGGACTGCCGCCGTCGGATCCGGCGTGCCCTGACGCCGGGAAGAAACCCTACGTTGTCATCAGCAGCGTGCCGGTGGCACCTCCCGGCCTGTCGGGCGAGGGCACCATTGCGCCGCACGCCGTGTACCGGGTGATCCAGGGCTACCGTTACTTCGGCTCGTACGGCATCACCAACATTGTTGGCGGTGCGGACGGGCAGGCCTGCGAACTGCGCAACGTGGTCCGCGGTCCGGCGGGCAAGGGAGACTACTCTTTTGGCGACGTCATTGCCCTGAAAGCCTTTGCCCCTGATGAGAAGGTGGCCCCGGCCAAGGCCTTTGACACCTTGGACCAGGCCGCCAAGTACGTCAATGAGGGTCCGGACTTCGCGAACGTGCAGCGGATGCTAATGTCTCTGGAGATCAAAAACTAGTCCCGCCCCCGGCGCCATCAGCGCCGGGGCAGAGCGGCTGTTCTGCCACTACCTCACACCCCGGAGATACATGGAACGCACCGTTGCCGCACGCATCGTTTTTAAGACCGTGGCTGACACCAAGGCAGCCTTGGCTATCGCCGTAGCCAAAAACAGCGGCTACACCTCCTTCGAAGAATCCCTCACCGTCACGGCTGGCGGGGCCGCTGTTCCGTTCCGGGAACTGGCCGACTATCACGGCGGCCGCCTCCACTACATGGAGTTTGCTGAGCCGGTCGAAGTGACGGTTGAGTACTCTGCGACGGTTGCAGGCAAGGCGGAGCCGGACGAGCCAACCCTGGCCGAGCTCATCCGTTATGTCCGGCCGAGCCGCTACGCGGAGTCCGATCGGCTCCTGCCCACCGCCTACGCCGAGTTCGGCGGCCTGCACGGTGCTGAACTGCTCCAGGCAGTCAGGAATTGGGTCTACGGCGAGTTGAGGTACGTCAGCGGCTCTTCGCGAGGCACCGACGGGGCGGTGGAAACGCTCCTGCACCGCCGCGGCGTATGCCGCGACTTCGCGCACCTGGCCATCGCGTTGCTCCGCTCCAAGGACATCCCGGCACGGCTCGCGGCCGTCTATGCGCCGGGGCTTGCCCCGATGGATTTTCACGCAGTGGCGGAGGCCCACGTCAATGGGGCCTGGCATGTCATCGACCCCACGGGGCTGGCCCCGCGGGAGTCGATGCTGCGGATCACGGCAGGCCGCGACTCATCCGACACAGCGTTCCTGTCCACCGTGGGCGGGCGCCTGACCCTGAACGAGCTGCGCGTCACCGCTGTGGTCAACGGCCAGCTGCCCGTCGAGGATCCGGCCAAGTTGGTGGCTCTGGGCTGAGCCCAGCGTTCACTTGAGTGGTTTGGCACCCACGGAATTGCGGAGCTTTTCGGTCAGCCGCTGAAGCTCTTTTTGCTCGGCAGCTGTCAGGGCCGGCCCCACCAGGCTGGAGATGTCCCGCACGTGCTCGCGGCCGATCTCCTTCTGCAGTGCCGCCCCTTCCTCGGTCAGCTTCAACAGGACGCCCCGGCCGTCGTCCGGGGCGGGCATCCGGTCCACGAGGCCGCGCTTTTCGAGCCTCTCCACCAGCCTGCTGAGGCTCGACTGGCTCAGCAGGACATGGTCATTAAGCTCATTAAGGCGCAGCCACCCGGACGGGCACCGGGAGAGCGTGAAAAGGACGTCGTACTCGTTGATGGCAACATTTCGGAAGGCTTTGCCTGCCTGGAGCCTTCGCATGACCGCAACCTGTGCCCGGAACAAGGACTCCCAGGTTTCCGCCGCCAGGCGGCTCGGAGCTTCCTTCCCTTCAGCGGCCATCATGCCTCCGAGGATGCTGTTTCATTGGCCTGGGACGCCATCAGAGCAGCTACCCGGCCGGCGTGGGTGGGGGGATCCGGCACATGGGCCGGCTTCTTGGCGGCATACTCCTTGCGCAGGACGGGGAGGACTTCCTCGCCGAAGAGATCCAGCTGCTCGAGGACGGTCTTCAGCGGCAGGCCTGCGTGGTCGATCAGGAACAGCTGGCGCTGGTAGTCACCGAAGTACTCGCGGAACGTCAGGGTTTTCTCGATCACTTCCTGCGGGCTTCCCACGGTGAGGGGAGTCTGCGAGGTGAAGTCCTCCATGGACGGTCCGTGGCCGTACACAGGTGCGTTGTCGAAGTAGGGGCGGAATTCCTTGACGGCATCCTGGGAGTTCTTGCGCATGAAGAACTGGCCGCCGAGGCCCACGATTGCCTGGTCTGCCGTGCCGTGGCCGTAGTGCTCGTAGCGTTCGCGGTAGAGGCCGATCAGCTGCTGGTAGTGCTCCTTGGGCCAGAAGATGTTGTTCGCGAAAAAGCCGTCGCCGTAGTAGGCCGCCACTTCGGCGATCTGTGGCGTGCGGATGGAACCGTGCCACACAAAGGGGGCGACGCCGTCGAGCGGCCGCGGCGTGGAGGTGAAGTTCTGCAGCGGGGTACGGAACTTGCCGGACCAGTTGACAGTGTCCTCATCCCAAAGACGGCGCAGCAGGCTGTAGTTCTCGATGGCCAGTTCAACGCCGTCCTGAATGTTCTTGCCGAACCAAGGGTAAACGGGGGCGGTGTTGCCGCGGCCCAGGACCAGGTCCACGCGGCCGTCGGCCAGGTGCTGCAGCATGGCGAAGTCTTCGGCGATCTTGACGGGATCGTTGGTGGTGATCAGCGTCGTGGCCGTCGAAAGGGTGATCCGCTCAGTCTGGGCTGCAATGTACGCCAGCGTCGTGGTGGGCGAGGAGGAGAAGAACGGGCGGTTGTGGTGCTCGCCGATGGCGTAGACATCCATACCGATTTCTTCGACCTTCTTGGCGATCGCCACGGACGCCTTGATGCGGTCGTTCTCCGTGGGCGTCCGGCCCGTAGTGGGGTCAGTGGTGATATCGCTGACGCTGAATACGCCGATCTGCATGGTTGGCCTTCCGTTCCTGGACTTCTCTGGGATTGCTATCAACATACCAGATGTTCATGCATTTGCATGTACCGCCAGATATAACGCAGCACGGAACCGAATATTCCCTGTTTTACTCGGGGTCGCCCGCGGCGGCGCGGCGGCCGCTGACCTTGGGCGTCATGCCGGTGGTCCAGTCGCTGAACTCTGCGTCGACGTCGTCCGCCCCCGCAAACTCGGGGCGCGCCTGCATGGCGCGAAGCAGCGTTTTGCGCTC
The DNA here is from genome assembly GCF_056680215.1 of Arthrobacter sp. BF1. Taxonomy (NCBI): domain Bacteria; kingdom Bacillati; phylum Actinomycetota; class Actinomycetes; order Micrococcales; family Micrococcaceae; genus Arthrobacter; species Arthrobacter sp. BF1. The sequence continues at coordinate 2,605,465 of NZ_CM155271.1, read as the reverse complement.
ACGCCGCCCTTCCACGAGCCGGTACAGCACGGGAACCAGAACCAGCGTCAGGGCAGTGGAGGACACCAACCCGCCGATGACCACCACCGCAAGTGGCTGGGAGATAAAACCGCCGCCCCCGGTCAGGCCCAGCGCCATGGGGGTCAGGGCGAAAACAGTGGCGAGGGCGGTCATCAGGATGGGGCGCAGGCGCTGGCGTGCGCCGTGCGTGATGGCGTCCGCCACGGTCATGCCCGGCAGGCCGTTCCGCGGCTGCCGGTATTGGTTGATGAGGTCGATGAGCACGATCGCGTTCGTGACCACGATTCCCACGAGCATCAGCATGCCGATCAGCGACGGCAGGCCCAGGGGAACGCCGGTCGCCAGGAGCAGCGCAACGGCTCCGGTGGCTGCAAAGGGAACCGAGACCAGCAGGATCAGCGGCTGGACCAGGGACTTGAACGTGGCCACCATGATGACGTACACAATGGCGATGGCCGCGAGGAGCGCCAGGCCCAACTGCCGGAAGGACTCCGCCTGCTGGGTGGTGGCGCCGCCGAGTTCTGCCGTAACTCCGGCGGGCAGGCTGACGTCCGCGAGGCGCTTCTGCACCTCTGCGTTCACCGCGCCGAGGTTGGAGCCCGACGGCGTGACTGACACTTTCGCGGTCCGCTGGCCGTTGCTGGCGGTGATGGAAACCGGTACGTCCACCTTCTCAACGGAGGCGATGCTGCCCAGTGTCACGGATCCGGCCGCGGCCGGCAACGCGATGCTGCGCACCGCGTCGATGCTGGTGAACCGGGTCCCTTTGCCGATCTGGACGGGGAAGTCATTGGTATCGATCCGGACCGTGCCGGCCGGGATGGGGCTGATCGTGGCTGCCAGGACGCCGGCCACCTGCTCCTCGTTGAGTCCGGCGGCGGCAGTTTTGGCGCGGTCAACCTTGACCTGTACCACTGGCTGGCTGGCCGCGAGGTTGGTGGTCACCTCACTGGTCTCCGGCACACCGGTCATGGCTTCCACCATGGCGTCACTGGCCGTGCGGAGGTTCTCGGACGTCGCTGCCTTGATGGTGATATCCACGGTGGAGGACGTGCCAAAGCCGCCCTGCTGGGAGCCGACAGTGACCTTCCCGGAATCGGCCACCTCGGCCAGTTTCTTGCGGACCGTTTCCTGAAGCTTTGCCTGGTTCACCTTCTCGTCCGTCACCACGGTGAACGTGGAGTTGGAGGAGCCGGATGAGGTGAGGGCGGCGAAGCCGGCCTGCGCGTTGCCGGAGGTGACCTGGACGTTCTTGACCCCCTCAATGCCGCGGAGGACTTCTTCAAGCTTTACCGCCGCGGAACTGGTGTCGGCAAGGCTCGTCCCCGCCGGCAACACCTGGCGGACCGTCATGCTGTTCTGGCCGGAATCGCCGAGGAGGTTTGTGGCCAGAAGCGGTGTCATGGCACCTGTCCCGCCGAGCACCAGGAGGGCGGCAACAAGGGTCCACACCGGATGCTTCTGGGTCTTGTTTAAGATTGGGAGGTACCCGCGCTGCAGCGGGCTCTTCTGTTCGGACTCGTGCGCCTTGGCCCGGGCGGTGGCAGCAGCTTCACGGGCGGCGGCGGAGCCTGCGGCAACGGCCGGGCTCTTGAGGAACCAGTAGGCGAGGACCGGAACGATGGTCAACGAGACCAGGAGAGATGCCAGCAGCGCCATGGTGACCGTCAGCGCGAAGGGCCGGAACAATTCGCCCGCGAGTTCGCCCACGAAGGCGATCGGCAGGAAAACGGCCACGGTGGTCAGCGTCGAGGCAGTGATGGCGCCGGCCACTTCGCGGATCGCGGTGAGGATGGCGGCCACTTTTTCCTCGCCGTAGCTGAGGTGGCGCTTGATGTTCTCGATCACCACAATGGAGTCGTCCACCACCCGACCAATCGCGATGGTGAGCCCGCCCAAGGTCAGGATGTTCAGCGAATAGCCCGTCGCCGAGAGTCCGATGAAAGTCACCAGGAGCGAAAGGGGGATGGACACCGCCGTCACCAGGGTGGAGCGGGCGGACATCAGGAAAACCAGGATGACGGCAACCGCGAAGCCCAGCCCCAGCAGGCCCTCGGTGGTGAGGTCCTTGATGGACTTCTCGATGAACGGAGCCTGATCAAACACGGCCGTGAACTTGGCGTTGGATCCCAGTTCCGCCTCAAGGGCGGGCAGCGAGTCGTTCACGGCGTGGGAAATGCCCACGGTGTCGCCTCCAGGCTTCTTGGTGACCGAAACCGCCAGCGTTTCCTGGCCGTTGGTCCGGGTAATGGAAGTGCGTTCGTTGTCTTTGAGGCTGACGTCCGCGACCGTCCCGATCGTTGCCGCGTTTTTGGCGCCGCCCAGCGGCAGCGACCTGATGGTGTCCAGGGAGTCCACCGGGCTGCCGATCTGCAGGGACAGGGTCTTGCCCTGTTCCTCGATGGTGCCCGCCGGGATCAATGAGCCGTTGTTCTTCAGCGCGTTCCGGATGGACTCTATGCTGGCGCCGCTGGCGGCCATCGCTTCGGGCCGCGGGAGGACCTCGATGTGCTGGGTCGCGCCGCCGGTCACGTCGGCGCCGCGGACGCCGTCGATCTTCTGGAGCCGGGGGACGGAGAGCCGCTGGAGGTCCGAGTTCAGTTCGCTGAGCGGCTTGTCCGAGGACACCGCGAGGAACACGATGGGGAAGTCGCTGATGCTGCCGGCGAACGCCTGGGGCTGGACATCTGCCGGGAGCGAACGCTTGGCGTTGGAGATGGCCCGGTCGATCTGGTTCCGGGCCCGGTCAAGGTTTGTCCCATAGGTGAAGACCATGGTGATCTGCGACGAGCCGTTGCGCGAGGTCGAGGAGGTTGACTCCAGGCCCTCCACACCGTTCAGAGCCGTTTCCAGAGGCGCACTGACCTGCTTGTCCACCACTTCGGGGGACGCGCCCGGCATGGGGGTCAGTACAGTGATCTGCGGGAACTCGATGGAGGGGATGAGTTCCTGCTTCAGCGATGACATGGTGATCACGCCGAACACCGATGCGAAGACGGTGATCAGCGCGATCAGTGCCCGGTTTGCCAGTGAAAGTTGTGCCAGCCGGAACATCGCTTGGTCTCCTGTGGGATTGACGGACTGCTAGTACCGGACCTGCCCGCCAGGCCGGCGGTGCATCAGTGGTGGGCGGGAACGCTTTCCAGCCGGAGTGCCTTGGCGGTGGCCGCTTCGAGTTCCGCAGCCAGGGCCGGGTTCTCGTCGAGCTTCACGCCGTAGCCGGGCATCATATCCTTCAGCTTGCCCTGCCAGCCCTTGAAGTTCTTCGGGAAGGCTTTCTGCATCAGTTCGATCATGATGGGTACCGCCGTCGACGCGCCGGGCGACGCGCCCAGGAGCGCACCGATCGAACCGTCGCGGCCGGCGATCACCTCAGTGCCGAACTGCAGCACGCCGCCCTTCTTCGGATCCTTCTTGATGATCTGTACACGCTGGCCGGCGGTGATCAGTTCCCAGTCCCCGTCCTTGGCCTCGGGGTAGTACTCGCGAAGCGCCTCCACCTTGTCACCATGGCGCTTGGCCACCTCTTTGACGAGGTAGGCCGTGAGGTCCATGTTGTCCTTGGCCACGGCAAGCATCGGAATGATGTTGCTGGGGCGGATGGACAGCGGCAGGTCCAGATACGAGCCGTTCTTCAGGAAGTTGGTGGAGAAACCGGCGTACGGGCCGAATAGGAGGGAGCGCTTGCCGTTGACGTAGCGGGTGTCCAAGTGCGGGACGGACATGGGCGGGGCGCCCACGGACGCCTGGCCGTAAACCTTGGCGCTGTGCTGGGCCGCGAGGGTCTCGTCCGTGCAGCGGAAAAACTGACCGGAAACGGGGAATCCGCCGTAACCCTTGCTCTCCGGGATTCCGGAGGCCTGCAGGAGGTGCAAGGCACCGCCGCCCGCGCCGACGAACACAAACTTGGCATGGATCTTCCCGTGCTCGCCGGAAGCCGGGTACTTCAGCGAAAGGTCCCAGCCGCCGTCGGACGCTTTGGTGATGCCGCTGACCTCGTGGCCGTAGTTGACCTCGACGCCGTTATTGCCCAGGTAGGTGGTCAGCTCACGGGTCAGCGCCCCGAAGTCGACGTCGGTGCCCTCAGCTGCCCGGGTGGCGGCGATGCGCTGCTTGGGGTCGCGGCCCTTGACGATGAGCGGCGCCCACTTGGCGATCTGCGCGTGGTCCTCGGAGTACTCCATGCTGCGGAACAGAGTGTGGGACTTGAGCGCTTCGTAGCGGGTCTTGAGGAAGTTGGTGTTGTTCTCACCGATCACAAAACTCATGTGCGGGACCGTGTTGATAAAGCCCTTCGGCGAGCCGATCAGCTTCTCGTCCACCAGATGGGACCAGAACTGCCGCGACAGCTGGAACTGTTCGTTGATCAGCAGCGCCTTGGCAGGATCCACCGAGCCGTCCTTGGCTGCGGGGGAGTAGTTGAGCTCGCACAGTGCGGCGTGGCCTGTTCCGGCATTGTTCCAGGGGTCGGAGCTTTCCAGACCCGGCTGGTCCAGGCGCTCAAACAGGGAAATGGTCCAGTTCGGCTCGAGCTGCTTGATGAACGCCCCGAGGGTGGCGCTCATGATGCCGCCGCCAATCAGTACGACGTCGGCATGTTGGGTCTTGGATATGAAGGTCACAATCAGTCTCCGATAGCAGCGGCTCTGGCTGTCACAGAATATCCCTGCCCGGGCCTCATACTGAAATTGGGCCCTGCCGTCAAGGCTTTAGCTGCACCTTCGTGAAAACTTCACTTAGTACCGGGGACGCCGGGTAGCTACTGACGCGGTCCGAGAGAGCAAGTGCCGAAATCGGGAAGGCGATGGGAACAGCCGGGACAGTGGCGGCAATTTGGGCATTGATGGTGTGGTACTGCTCATCACGTTCCTTGCCGGCGGGCAGGCCCCGGGCGCGGTTGATCTTGGAGAAGACCTGTGGATCGTGGTAGCCGAACTCGCCGTTCTTTTCCCCGAAAAGGGGCCCCACGAAGTTTTCGGCGTCTGAATAGGCGCCGTTCCAGCCGAGCAGGTGCAGGGCGTGGTCCCCGGGCGACTGGACCTTTTGGAGGTAGCCGTCGGACCAGTCCACCGGGACCGGCTTGATGTTGAACCCGACGGCGGTTAGTTGCCTGCTGAGCTCCGCATAGATTTTCTCCGGCGTGGGAAGGTAGGGCCGGGTGGCGTTCAGCGGGTAGTAGAACCGGAGCTCTTCCCCGGCGTAGCCCGCTTCGACGAGGTAGGCCTTCGCCTTGGCCGGATCGTGGCCCAATTCCGGGGCTTCGTTGTTGAAGCCGCTGATCTTGGGCGGCACGAACTGCGTGGCCTTTGCCGTGTTGTCGATGAAGAACTTGCGGATCAGGGTGTCCTTGTCGATCGCCAGCTCAATGGCTTGGCGGATCTTCAGGTTCTGGAGGATCGGGACTTCCTGGTTCATGCCCAGGTACATCACCGAGAACGGATCGCGCTGGACGATTTGCATGCCCCGTTTGACGAGTTGGTCGAAGTTCCCCACCGTGACGGCGTCGTAGCCGTCGATCTTGCCGTCCAACAGGGCCTGCAGGCGTGTCTGCGGGTGGTCGTACGTAACGAAATTTATGGTGGCTATCTGCCCGCGGTCACCCCAGTACTCCTTGTGGGTGACCAGGCGGACGCTGGTTTCGTCCCAGGCGGCCAGGCTGTACGGTCCTGTGCCCACGGGGTTGGTCGCAAATGCGGAGACAGGGTTGCCGTACCGCGTCTGGTTGAGCACATCGGCGGTGCCTGTGGTCAGCGCTGCGGGGGAGGCGACGGCAAAGGCCGGCAGGGTGAGTGCCTGCAGGAAGGCCGTGAAGGGCTGCGTGAGGTCGATCCGGACGGTGTCGGTGGATTCTGCGGTGCAGCTCTTGAAAATGGAGAGGGCAGCGTCGTCTGAATGGGCCTTGAACACGCTCTTGAAAGAGATTCCCGGCGCCTGCATGCGCAGTTCCGCGGGGAACGCGAACCAGCGGTTGAAGTTGTGGCATACGGCATCGGCGTTGAATGGCGTGCCGTCCTGGAAGAAAACGCCGGTGCGGAGCTTAAAGGTGTAGGTGCGGCCTTCGTTCGATTCGGTCCATTCCGTAGCCAGCAGCGGGGTGGGTTTTCCGGTGGTCTGGTCGACTCCCACCAGTCCCTCAAGGATCTGGCGGGTGATCCGGTAGCTTTCCACATCGCTTGATAGTGCCGGGTCCAGCCCCAAAGGCTGGGATGCTGTGCCGAAGGTGAACGTTTCGGTGGGCTCGGATGCCGTGGCCGGCGCTGTGGGCGACGTTGACGACGGTGACGGCGAGGGGGTGCCGGTACAGGCTGTCAGGCCTAATGCCATAAGAACGGCGCCGGTCTTGATGACCGTTCGCCGCGATGTACTGCTGGGCACTCGTCTATCACCTCTGGGCTATTTCTGGCCGGCGCCGCCTGCTGCGGGCCAAGGACACAGTCTAATTGACGGTGCCCGGTGTTCCCGGTAACGCTTTGCCCTGGGCATGGTAGCGGCCCGTTCCTGGTGGAAACGGGCCGCTGCGGGTCCCTGGTGCCGCCGGTGGCCGGTGGCAGTTCGGGTGTATTACTTGGGCATCAGCACCGAGTCGATCAGGTAAACGGTGGCGTTTTTGGTTTTGACGCCGCCGCAGATGACGCTGGCGCCGTCGACCTTAAGCGCATCCCCGCTGCCGGTCACGGTAACCGAACCGCCCTGGACTGTGGCGTGGGTGCCGGCGATCTTGTCAGGAGTGATCTGGCCAGGAACTACGTGGTAGGTCAGGATCTTGCTCAGCAGGGCGTCGTCGGTCTTAAGCGTCTCGATGGTTGCCGCGTCGATCTTCGCGAACGCATCGTCCACCGGGGCGAAGACCGTGAACTCGCCGCCGTTAAGCGTGTCCACGAGGTCAACCTTCGGGTTCAGCTTGCCTGAAACGGCGGCCGTGAGGGTGGTCAGGATGGGGTTGTTGGAGGCGGCCACCGCTACCGGGTCAAGGGCCATGCCGGCAACGGAGCCCGCGCCGGTGGGGACCTTCTCGGCGTAGCCGGCGCAGCCCGGTCCCACCAGGTTCGCTGCCGGGTCCATGGCGGCGGCGCTGGCGGTCATTGACGGTGAAGGGGCCATGCTGGACGTCATCGGTGCAGCTGACGGAGCGGAGGAGCTAGGTGCTGTTGTGGTTGATCCGCCACAAGCCGTAAGTCCAAGCAGGGCTGCAGTTGCAACGCCTGCGACGGTGAAGGATGTGCGCTTGAATGACTGCATTTCGGTTCTCCTAGTTATTTGGTTTCTGCCGATTTCTTGCCTGCCGCAGACGTGGCGCCTGCCGCGTGACCTGTTCCGACTATCGGGCACCTGCCCTTGGCTGGTGTCTCATGGGGTATTCGGGCGGAGTTCCGAAATGGATGGGTGGATCGAAAGGAGTTTCTTCAATCAGTCTGTTTTTGGGGTCAGCCGCTTAAATGCAGAGATCCCGGGCCGTAGAGCCCGGGATCTCTGGGTAACTGTGCGCAAGGGGGGACTTGAACCCCCACGCCCGAAGGCACAGGAACCTAAATCCTGCGTGTCTGCCAATTTCACCACTCGCGCTTGGCAGCTGACGGTGTTTTTGCTCCGGCCAGCGGGCTGGACCGGGAACAAAACGTACGACGGCGGATGCCAGTTTCCATTGTAGCCTCGGCCGGGTGCCGATCCTGTCAGCCCCCGGCGCTGTGGCGTTCTTGCAGACGTGTTGCCGCTATGCGTCCAGTTTGAGGTCGCGCCGCAGTTTCGCGACGTGCCCGGTGGCCCGCACGTTGTATTGGGCCAACGCCACCTTGCCGTCTGGATCGATGACGATGGTGGAACGGATCAGCCCTTCGTAGGTCCGTCCGTAGTTTTTCTTTTCGCCCCATGCCCCGTAGGCCTCGGCCACAGCATGGTCTTCGTCGGACAGCAGCGGGAAACTGAGGTCTTCGTTGGCGGCAAATGCGGCGAGCTTTTCGACGGAATCGGGGGAGACGCCCAGGACGCGGTAGCCGGCCGCGGTGAAGGACGCCAGATTGTCGCGGAAGTCGCATGCCTGTTTGGTGCAACCGGGGGTGGACGCCGCCGGATAGAAATAGACGATGGTACCGGCGCCGCGGCCCGGAGCCAGTGCCACGTCCTGACCCGACGAATCCTTCAAAGTGAAGCCGGGCGCCACGGCACCGGGCAGAAGTCTTTCAGCCAATGTTGATCTCCTTGTTGCAGGCGGGACATTCCACCCTAGTAAGCATCTGGAATCGATGCTAACCAGCCTTAGCTATACTTGCAGGTATGCCTGACATGGATCGCTGGCCCACAGGGCGCTTATTGTCCACCGCGGCGCGCCTCGTGGAACACTCCTGGAACGAAAAGCTCGGCGCCATCGGGCTGACGCATGCAGGCGTAATAGCCATTGAAGTGCTCGCAGCTCAGGGTCCTATGACCCAGGCACAGCTCGCCCAGTTTGTTCGGGTACAGGCCCAGACCATGGGGAAGACGCTCACGCGGCTGGAGGCCCACGGCCACATCGCCCGCGTTCGCAGCACCTCTGACCGACGCAGTCAGGTGGTATCCCTCACCGACAGTGGCCGGGAAGCGGCGGACGCCGCCGTTGAGATGGAGCGCTCAGTGCTGGCCGCGGCAACCATCGATCCTGACCTCCTGCGGCATGAGCTCCAGGCTGTTGTCCGCGAGCTGGCCAGTCAGTTCTCATCGCCGGCCACCCGCGCCCTGGTGGACGGCGCCCCGCTGGCCTAGGAGCGCCCGGCGAAAAAATTCGCCGATCCCCGGAAACTCACCGGCATCACTCCTGCAGATTCCGCAGCGGTGGTGCCGGTTTTTAGTTGGAGGATTTCGGGCACAAAAGAAACAGCCCCTGGCAGCGCTTCCGCGTGCCAGGGGCTGTTTTTCCCTTGGTGCACCCCCCGGGACTTGAACCCGGAACCCATTGATTAAGAGTCAATTGCTCTGCCAATTGAGCTAGAGGTGCATCTCTTTGCGGTGATCTTCGTGGCTTTTTCTTTCCCGGTTGATCTCCGCAACGACATGAAACTCTACACGAACTTCCGGTGCATGTGAAATCGACGGGCGGGGGATGAGGATGCTCAGGTCGGCGGGGCCAAAACCAGCACAAAATCAGGGTTTTGATTGTTGCTCAGCAGCCAAAACCCGCCATCGGGGGTCCGGATGACGTCCCGGATCCTGCCGTACTCGCCTGTGAAATAGGCCACAGGCGTGCCGGCGTCCTCGCCGCTGAGGGCAACGGTCCAGAGGCGCTGACCGCGCAGGGCGCCGAGGTAAGCCGTGGAGCCGGCAATCTCCAGGCCGCTCGGTGAGGAATCCGCCGTCGAAGGCCACACGACCTTGGCATCCAGGTACCCTTCGCGGTGTGGTGTGCCTGTTACCGCGGGCCAGCCATAATTGCCGCCCGGCAGGATGAGGTTCAGCTCGTCGTTTACGTCCGGGCCGAATTCGCTGGCCCACAGCCGCCCGTCACTATCCCAGGCGAGTCCCTGGACGTTGCGGTGCCCGAGGCTATACACGGCGTTGCCGAAGGGGTTGCCAGGGGCGGGCTGGCCATCAGCCGTGATCCTCAGGATCTTCCCACCCAGCGCGTTGGGGTCCTGCGGCTGTTCCCTGCGCTGGGAGTCACCTGTGCCCACATAGAGGTAACCGTCCGGGCCAAACCTGATTCTGCCGCCGTTGTGGGTTGATGCCTTGGGGATCCCGGTGAAAACAACCTCCGGCGCATCAAAGGTCAAGGGGCCGCCGGGTGTTTCTGCCAGCTTGACCCTGGCGATGCGGTTGTCCTGAGGAGACGTGTAGTAGAGGTAGAGGTAGCTGTCGGTTCCGAAGTCGGGGGAGAGGGCGAGGCCAAGCAGGCCGCCTTCCCCAGCGGGGCTGACGCCGGGAACCTGGCCCATCGTGGTGGCTCGGCCATCCTTCACGGCCTTGAGCAGCGCAGATTCACGTTCTGAGATGATGGCCGTGCCGTTCGGCAGAAATACGGCTGCCCACGGAATGCTGAGCTGCAGCTCAAGGCGCTTCAGGATTCTTGGGCCGGGGGCCGGGACGGCGGCGCTGCCCGTCCCGCTGCCCGCCCCGGTGGGGGCGGCGCCCGTCTCTGTGATACTTCCTGTTGGGCCGTCGTTTCCACTCCCCGTGCACCCTGAGAGGAACAATGCGAGGCACAGCGCCATGGCCCCGGCAGGGAGTCCTGCAGCCCGGAAGGACCGGGCCGATATTACGGCGCTGTCAGAAGCGGGTCCTCCTGGGGGCCCGGAATCCTGCGGCCTCCGCGTGGGCCGCCGACTCAAACCAGACTTCTGCCGTGGTCTGCTCATAGTCGGGGTGCCCTTCCTCGTAGTAGACCATCGCGCCGGCATCGCCCTTGACCACGTAATCAGCCGGGCCGCTGCCGTCAGGGCCGGGCGAGGCCGAGCCGGCGCCGTAGGGGTGCTCCGCCGCTAGGTGGCCGATCGGTTCAGACGCCGGTTCGTACCCGGTGGCCGACGCCGTTCGTGCCGCCGTCGCGTCATCCAACCGGACCGATTGCTGGCCTTCTACTGCAGAGCCTTCATCCGACAGGCTGCCCGACAGATCGCCCGAGACGTCGTCCGCAGCGGCTGTTTCGGCTCCAGGGAGCGTGGGGGCATGCGGATCGGTGTACTCGGCGTGATGGATGTAGTGGGCACTCTCGGTTGTCTCCGAGACGGACCCCTGACCTGGCGTCGGTTCGGCCAGCGGTGTGGCTGGAGCGCCCGTGGCAGAAGTGCCGGTGGCTGCAGCGCCGGCAAGTCCGGGGCTGGTGGAGTGGGCTGAGTGGGCCGACCCGCCAGCTTCTGACCACTGCGTTTCCCACTCGTCCTCCGCTTGCCGGGCCGCGAATCCCTCTCCGTTAGATGCATCCTCACGCGCCATCGCCTCGATCGGCGAGGTGGGCTCGGGGCTTGCCGCTGGTCCCTGGGCCGCCAGGGGTTCCTGACGAGCGAGAGGTTCCTGGGCCGCCAGGGGCTCCGCAGCAGGCGCGGTTTCCGCAGGAAGCCTCATCTTCTCGGGCTCCAGCGGCTCGGCCGCCCTGAAATCCTGGAGGGCGCCGGCATCCTGTCCTGCCATCGCGTTCTTTTCGCCGACTGCGTTTCTTTCGTCGATGGACTCCGGCGCGCCAACAGGTTGCTGGTGCCCTGGTGCACCCGACCGCTCCAGGTCGTCGTCGGCTGTAGTCGGGGGAGTGGGTTCCGCAGCGCTGCCGAAACCTGCAGCACTGGGGAGGCCGGCAGTGCCGGCCGCTTCTGCTGAGGCCGCCGCGCTTCCGCCGGACAGGCCGCCGTCAGTCCGGCGGGGCGTCGCGCTGCCCTTCTTCGTGGAGTTGCTTCGGTTCAGCAGCCACCACACAACGCCGACAATCAGCACGATCACAATGATCCAGATGACAAAATCCATAGCGGGGCCTTTCAGTCCTGATGGCATGGTTGCCGTTTCATGACGGTACGTCGGTGCGAACGGCACTGTCTAGGTCGCTGGAGGCAGGGCGGGCGGTTCGACGCCGGGACTGGGCTCGCCAGACTAGGCGACCGTGCCCCGTAGCGGCCACAGCCATCCTGAATCTCATTATTTGAGACACGAGTCCACTATTTGAACTGAATATTCTTGAAATAGACCAAAAGCTGCGCCGCCTGGTCGTCCGTATCAGCGTCATAGCCATAGACTTTGAGCCATGAGCGCCGACGCCCCAGCAACAACCGAGAACAAGCCCGACATCAAGCCCCGCAGCAGGGTCGTCACCGACGGGATCCACGCCGCCCCCGCGCGTGGCATGTTCCGTGCCGTTGGCATGGGCGATGACGACTTCGCGAAGCCCCAGATTGGCGTGGCAAGTTCCTGGAACGAAATCACACCGTGCAACCTCTCCCTGAACCGGCTGGCCCAGGGTGCCAAGGAAGGCGTCCACGCCGGCGGCGGATTCCCCATGCAGTTCGGCACCATCTCCGTTTCAGACGGCATCTCGATGGGCCACGAAGGCATGCACTTCTCCCTGGTCTCCCGCGAAGTCATCGCCGACTCCGTGGAAACCGTGATGCAGGCAGAGCGCATCGACGGCTCGGTCCTGCTGGCCGGCTGCGATAAGTCCCTGCCCGGAATGCTGATGGCCGCAGCCCGCCTGGACCTGGCCAGCGTCTTCCTGTACGCCGGCTCCATAATGCCCGGCTGGGTCAAGCTTGAGGACGGCTCCGAGAAGGAAGTCACCCTCATCGATGCCTTCGAAGCTGTTGGCGCCTGCGCCGCCGGCAAGATGAGCATGGAAGACCTCACCCGCATCGAAAAGGCCATTTGCCCGGGCGAAGGTGCCTGCGGCGGCATGTACACGGCCAACACCATGGCCTGCATCGGCGAGGCGCTGGGCATGTCCCTGCCCGGCTCTGCAGCTCCACCCTCGGCAGACCGCCGTCGTGATGAATTCGCCCGCAAGTCCGGCGAAGCAGTGGTTAACCTGCTCCGCCTGGGCATCACTGCCCGCGACATCATGACCAAGAAGGCGTTCGAGAACGCCATCGCCGTGACCATGGCCTTCGGCGGCTCCACCAACGCCGTGCTCCACCTCCTCGCCATTGCCCGTGAGGCCGAGGTTGAGCTGACTCTGGACGACTTCAACCGCATCGGCGACAAGATCCCGCACCTGGGTGACCTCAAGCCCTTCGGCCGCTACGTCATGACCGACGTCGACAGGATTGGCGGCGTGCCGGTCATCATGCGCGCACTGCTCGACGCCGGACTGCTGCACGGTGACTGCCTCACGGTCACCGGCAAGACGGTTGCCGAAAACCTGGCCGCGATCAACCCGCCGGACCTGGACGGCAAGATCCTTCGGGCCATGGACAACCCGATCCACAAAACCGGCGGCATCACCATCTTGCACGGCTCCATGGCTCCGGAAGGCGCCGTCGTTAAGAGCGCAGGCTTCGACGCCGATGTTTTCGAAGGCACCGCCCGCGTGTTCGAACGTGAGCAGGGTGCGCTCGATGCCTTGGACAAGGGCCAGATCCGCGCCGGGGACGTCGTCGTCATCCGCTACGAAGGCCCCAAGGGCGGCCCGGGCATGCGAGAAATGCTCGCCATCACCGGCGCCATCAAAGGCGCCGGTCTGGGCAAGGACGTCCTGCTCCTGACCGACGGTCGCTTCTCGGGGGGCACCACCGGTCTGTGCATCGGCCACGTCGCACCCGAAGCGGCCGACGGCGGCCCCATCGCCTTCGTCAGGGACGGCGACCGGATCCGCGTGGACATCGCTGCCCGCTCCTTTGACCTCCTGGTCGACGAAGCTGAGCTCGAGTCCCGCAAGGTCGGCTGGGAGCCTCTGCCGGCCAAGTTCACCAAGGGTGTGCTCGCCAAGTACGCCAAGCTCGTCCACAGCGCCTCCACCGGTGCCTACTGCGGATAGCACTTTCCGGTGGGCTCACCCCTGGCCGCTGGGTGGGCCCAACTAGGTAGCAGTAAGTGTCGTTATGAGCGCTCAAAACGACATTTACTGCTACTTAGTTGGGGACGGAGCCCAACTGGTGGACAATGGAGTCCATATGGTGAGATGCGCACCACCCTCGTTGACAGGCATCTCACCCAGAGGGAAAACTGAACGCATGATCGCATACGTTACTAGCTGCGCCGCTGCAGATGCAGTCGTCGTCCTTACCAAGCGCGTGGCAGAATAGCCCGACTGGTAACGTACCGTCACGCGCAACCCCTCGAAGAGCCATCAGGCTGAGGGGTTTTTTTATTTTCCGCAGTTTCGAGACAACAAATGATCCACAAGGAAGAGTCCGATGAGCAAAGGATCGCCGATCAGCCCCTCGCTGATGGCTACCAAGTCCGCTGGAGCCCCCAAGGCTCCGGAACGTGCCGACCGAACGGCTGACCACGCCGCTGTCGTCACTGATCTTGCCGCTGTCTCTCCTGTCCTTGGGCCGAACAACGTTGTACCCCCAACGGTGATGACCGGCTCAGAAGCTATTGTCCGCTCGCTCGAAGAACTCGGCGTGGACGATATTTTTGGTTTGCCCGGTGGCGCGATCCTGCCTACCTATGACCCCTTGATGGCCTCCAGGATGAATCACGTCCTGGTCCGTCACGAACAGGGAGCCGGCCACGCCGCGCAAGGCTACGCCATGGTTACCGGGCGGGTGGGCGTCTGTATTGCCACATCCGGCCCCGGTGCCACCAACCTCGTTACCGCCATCATGGATGCCCACATGGACTCCGTGCCGCTGGTGGCCATAACCGGCCAGGTATCCAGCGGTGTGATTGGCACCGACGCGTTCCAGGAAGCCGACATTGTTGGCATCACCATGCCGATCACTAAGCACTCGTTCCTGGTGACGGATCCCAACGACATCCCGCATGTCATGGCCGAAGCCTTCCACCTGGCCTCCACCGGACGTCCCGGTCCGGTGCTGGTGGACGTGGCCAAGGATGCCCAGCAGGGCCAGATGACATTCTCCTGGCCGCCGAAGATCGACCTCCCCGGCTACCGGCCGGTGACCCGCGGACACAACAAGCAGGTCCGTGAAGCGGCCAAGCTGATCGCGGCCGCCAGCAAGCCGGTCCTGTACGTGGGCGGCGGTGTAGTGAAGGCACATGCTGCTGCGGAACTCCGTGAGTTGGCTGAACTGACCGGCGCCCCCGTTGTCACCACCCTGATGGCGCGCGGCGTCTTCCCCGATTCCCACCCGCAGCACGTGGGCATGCCGGGTATGCACGGCACCGTTTCTGCCGTGACGGCGCTGCAGCAGTCGGATCTGCTCATCACGCTCGGAGCCCGCTTCGATGACCGGGTGACGGGCATCCTGAAGTCCTTCGCGCCGCACGCCAAGGTGATCCACGCGGATATCGACCCCGCCGAAATCTCCAAGAACCGCACGGCGGACGTTCCGATCGTGGGATCCGTCAAGGAAATCATCCCCGAACTCACCGAGGCGGTCCGCGCACAGTTCGAAACCGCCGGCACACCGGACCTCACCACCTGGTGGGCGTTCCTTAACAACCTTAAGGAAACCTACCCGCTGGGCTGGACCGAGCCGGAGGACGGGCTCAGTGCCCCGCAACGGGTCATCCAGCGCATCGGCGCCTTGACGGGCCCGGAAGGCATCTATGTTGCCGGTGTTGGCCAGCACCAGATGTGGGCGGCGCAGTTCATCAAGTACGAACGCCCGCACGCCTGGCTGAACTCGGGCGGTGCCGGCACCATGGGCTATGCGGTCCCTGCCGCCATGGGAGCCAAAGTGGGCGCGCCGGACCGTGTGGTCTGGGCAATCGACGGCGACGGCTGCTTCCAGATGACCAACCAGGAACTGGCCACCTGCGCCATCAACAAGATTCCCATCAAGGTTGCCATCATCAACAACTCCTCGCTGGGCATGGTCCGCCAGTGGCAGACGCTGTTCTACGAGGGCCGCTACTCGAACACCGACCTCAACACCGGCCATGAGACCGTCCGGATCCCGGACTTCGTCAAGCTGGCCGACGCGTACGGCTGTGCCTCGTTCCGCTGTGAACGGGACGAGGACATCGATGCAACCATCCAGAAGGCCCTCGAAATCAATGACCGCCCCGTGGTCATCGACTTTGTGGTGAGCCCCGACTCCATGGTGTGGCCGATGGTGCCCGCCGGCGTGAGCAACGACCAGATCCAGGTTGCCCGCAACATGACCCCGGAATGGGAAGAGGAGGACTGAACATGACCCGCCACACACTGTCCGTTCTGGTTGAAGATAAGCCCGGTGTTTTGACGCGCGTCGCGAGCCTGTTCGCCCGCCGTGCCTTTAACATCAATTCCCTGGCCGTTGGCCCGACGGAAGTTCCGGGCATGTCCCGGATGACCGTCGTCGTCGACGCCGATGGTGAACTGATTGAACAGGTCACCAAGCAGCTCAATAAACTGGTCAACGTGATCAAGATTGTTGAGCTCACCCCCGAATCTTCCGTACAGCGCGACCACATCCTGGTCAAGGTACGTGCGGATGCCGCAACTCGTCTGCAGGTGACCCAGGCTGCAGACCTGTTCCGTGCTTCAGTGGTTGACGTCTCCACAGACTCCGTGGTCATTGAAGCAACAGGCCACCCCGAAAAGCTCACAGCACTGCTTTCAGTGCTTGAGCCCTTCGGCATCCGCGAAATTGTGCAGTCCGGCACCCTGGCCGTTGGACGGGGATCCCGCTCCATGAGTGACAGGGCCTTGCGCAGCGCATAACAGGCCGGCGGAGCCCCGCTCCGCCCGTTGCGCAACGCCCGTGCAGTACCGCAGCACCACAGACTATTTACCTCGGAAATCCACTCAAAAGGAGTTACGCAAGTGACTGAAATGTTTTACGACGACGACGCCGACCTGTCCATCATCCAGGGCCGCAAAGTCGCAATCGTTGGCTATGGCTCACAGGGCCACGCCCACGCGCTGAACCTGCGCGACTCCGGCGTTGAGGTTGTCATCGCCCTCAAGGAAGGCTCTTCCTCGATCGCCAAGGCACAGGATGCAGGCTTCACGGTCAAGACTGTTGCCGACGCCGCCGAATGGGCCGACGTCATCATGATCCTGGCTCCGGACCAGCACCAGCGTGCCATCTACAACGACTCCATCAAGGACAAACTGACGGCAGGCAAGGCCCTGGCCTTCGCCCACGGCTTCAACATCCGCTTCGGCTACATCGAGGCGCCTGAGGGCGTTGACGTCATCCTGATCGCTCCTAAGGCTCCGGGCCACACCGTACGCCGCGAATTCGAAGCCGGCCGTGGCATCCCGGACATCATCGCCGTGGAGCAGGACGCCACCGGTTCCGCATGGGACCTGGCAAAGTCGTACGCCAAGGCCATCGGCGGCACCCGTGCAGGCGTCATCAAGACCACCTTCACCGAAGAGACCGAAACCGACCTCTTCGGCGAGCAGTCCGTCCTGTGCGGCGGCGTCTCCCAGTTGGTCCAGTACGGCTTCGAAACCTTGACCGAAGCCGGCTACCAGCCGCAGATCGCCTACTTCGAGGTGCTTCACGAGCTCAAGCTCATCGTTGACCTCATGTGGGAAGGCGGCATCGCCAAGCAGCGCTGGAGTGTTTCTGACACCGCTGAGTACGGCGACTACGTTTCCGGCCCGCGCGTCATCACCCCCGAGGTGAAGGAAAACATGAAGGCCGTCCTCGCGGACATCCAGAGCGGTGCCTTCGCCAAGCGCTTCATCGAGGACCAGGACAACGGTGGTGTCGAGTTCAAGGCGCTGCGGGCCAAGGCCGAGCAGCACCCCATCGAGGAAGTCGGCCGCGAGCTGCGCTCCCTCTTCGCCTGGCAGCAGCAGGACGCTGACTACGTAGAAGGCTCGGCAGCCCGCTAAGGCTGCTCTGCCGGCCCCCCTGTGGGGGTGCCCTCGTGAGGCCGGGTCCACTTAACAATGTGGGCCCGGCCTTTCCGTCCGCCTAGACTTGTTCCATCCCAAGGACTGCAACGCAGAGGATCACTCGTGTCAAAACCCGTAGTACTGCTCGCCGAAGAACTTTCGCCCGCCACCGTTGAGGCCCTGGGCCCGGACTTCGAAATCCGCCAGACTGACGGCTCAGACCGCTCCCAGCTGCTTTCCGCCATCGTGGACGTTGACGCCATCCTGGTCCGTTCCGCCACGCAGGTGGATGCCGAAGCCATCGCCGCAGCCAAAAACCTCAAGGTCATTGCCCGTGCAGGCGTGGGCCTGGACAACGTGGATATCAAGGCCGCTACCCAGGCCGGCGTTATGGTGGTCAACGCCCCGACGTCGAACATCATCTCGGCCGCTGAGCTGACCGTTGGCCACATCCTCAGCCTCGCCCGCCACATTCCGCAGGCAAGCTCGGCGCTCAAGGACGGCGAGTGGAAGCGCTCCAAGTACACGGGCATCGAACTGTTCGAGAAGAAGATCGGCATCATCGGCCTTGGCAGGATCGGCGCCCTGGTTGCGGCCCGCCTCAAGGGCTTTGACACCAAGATCCTCGCGTACGATCCCTACATCACCTCAGCCCGCGCAGCGCAGCTTGGCGTGCAGCTGGTCACCCTGGACGAGCTGCTGGCACAGTCCGACTTCATCACCATCCATATGCCCAAGACGCCGGAGACGGTGGGCATGCTCGGCGCCGAGGCGTTCAAGAAGATGAAGAAGACTGCCTACGTCATCAACGTCGCCCGCGGCGGCCTGGTGGACGAGGAAGCACTCCACGCTGCCCTGAAGGACGGCGAGATCGCCGGCGCCGGCGTGGACGTCTTCGTCAAGGAACCCAGCACCGACCTGCCGTTCTTCGAGATGGACAACGTGGTGGTCACACCCCATCTGGGCGCCTCCACCGACGAAGCCCAGGAGAAGGCCGGCGTCTCGGTGGCCAAGTCCGTGCGTTTGGCTCTGGCCGGCGAACTGGTGCCTGACGCCGTGAACGTGGCCGGCGGCGTCATCGCCCCCGACGTGCGGCCCGGCATCCCGCTGATCGAAAAACTGGGCCGGATCTTCACTGCGCTGACCCACGCGTCCCTGACCCAGTTCGACGTTGAGGTGGCGGGCGAAATCTCGTCCCTGGACGTGAAGGTCCTGGAACTTGCCGCACTGAAGGGGATCTTCGCGGACATCGTGACCGAACAGGTCTCCTACGTCAATGCGCCGGTCATCGCCGAGCAGCGCGGCATCAACGTCCGGCTAATCACCACGCCGGACACCGAGTCCTACCGCAACCTCCTTACCCTGCGCGGCGCCCTCAGCGACGGCTCGCAGATTTCTGTCGCCGGCACCCTTACGGGCCCCAAGCAGGTCCAGAAGCTGGTGGGAATCAATGGCTTCGAGCTTGAGATCCCCATTAGCGAGCACCTCGTAGTGGTCTCGTACGCCGACCGCCCGGGCGTGATCGGAACCATCGGACACATCCTGGGCATGAACAACATCAACATCGCCGGCATGCAGGTGGCACGCCAGGACGAGGGCGGCCAAGTGCTCGCCCTGCTCACCATCGACAGCTCCGTGCCGCAGCAGGTACTGGATGCCATCAAGGCTGGCATCGGCGCCGAGATGGTCCGCGAAGTCGATCTCGAAGACTAAAAGCATCACTAGAGTGAACAACGCGTGACCGGAGCTTAGCCCGGCCACGTATGATTGGCCGGTCTGCTTACAATGGCTAGGTCCTGTTTCAGGACAGCGCCGGCAGACCGGCCAATACTTTTTGCACACCCAGCAGGAAATCCATGATGTCCGCCGCCCGCGGACCGTGGTGTGCGCACGCAATCCAGGTTTCAGGGAGCCCAATGAACGCCGTCCAGAGGTTCATCAGAAGCAAAGTGCTGCTGTTGACCGCGGCCATCTTGATCGCAGCTATGTGCTTGTCGGTCCTCGTCCAAGGCCAGTCGCAGGCCGCGCTCAAAAGGACGGTGGATGAGAACTCGCGGGGACTCTACGACGTCCTCGTGCAAGCCAAGGCAGGGTCCTCGGCGCTTATGCAGCCGGAGATCGCCAACGGCGGGGGAGGCGTCAGCTTCGACCAGCTTGCGGAGATCCGCAAGCTCTCCGGAACCTCAGTTGCGGCTCCGATCAGCCTGGTCTCCCGTGTCACGCAGAACCTGGAAGCTCCCCGGCTCGATGCCATGGACTTCCTGGGCTACAACTCAGGGCTTGCAGGCACAGCCACCACGGACCAGGCAGCCGGTGCCACCGACCCCGCCAAGTGGCCCGCGGCCGAATCTGTCCTGAGCGACACACCAAAGAAGTATCGTCTCACCGCGAGTGCAGTCAGCTCGGACGGCGTGTCCGAGCAGGTGCTGTTCAAGTCCTCGGCCGAGGGATCGCTCGGCAAGGCCAAGCTCGTCGAGGAACAGACGGCCGGCGGCAAGAGTATCCGGATCGCAGCCCCGACAGGGGAGACGGGCATCAAGTTCCCCGCCCCCGCCGGCGGTTCCGAACACAACCTCTTTAACCTGTCGGTGTCCCTGCCTCTGTCACCGGAGGTGACCGAATCCGTCGTCGCCGTAGACCCTGTGGCCGAGCGCGCACTGCTTGGCTCCGCCGGTGACTTCCTCGCACCGCTGGAGAAGGCCCCGCCCGCTGACGCCCGCAACGCCGGAGCGATCGGCCGGCACTTCGAAAGCCTCTTCACTAACGGCATCAGCATGCAAGAGCTCGAAGAGGGACCTGACTTTCTTGGTGTCAAGCTTAAATACTGGGCGCCGCTGATGACCCAGTACCAGCAGGCCAAGCGCACCGGCCAGCTCACCGCTGACTCCCAGGGCATCCCGCTGATTGTGCGCTCCGGAACCTCCCTTGACCTTAAGTACAACGTCAAGATCGAGGAGATCGACTCCGCCGGCAAGGTAGTCAAGGACGTGGGCACGGCATCGCGTTCACTGGACAAGAATTACCTGCCTTTCGTTTCCAAGGACCCGTTCGCTTTGTCCTGGCCAGGCTCCACCGACCATTCATCGCTTTTGGGCGCCCAGGGCAACTTCAACCAGGGCCTCTACACTCCCGCCACATGGAGCACCGACTTTGCCGCCGCGCCGAAGTACACCGACGGCGAGAAGGCTGCCAACGGGGCGGTCGGGAAGACGGCCACTCCGGGGGACTGGGTCACCGTGAACCGCCTGCCGGAGAAGGGCGCCAACGGTGCCCCGGTGGACCAGACCCAGCGTGAACCGGTAGACGAACGGTCCTACCGCGAGGACCTCGCTACGGGTGCCAAGCTCGCCGCTCCGCTGGCCATGGTTTACGGAACGTTCGACCCCGCGGCTGTCGAAGCAGCCGCCGGCGACGTCAACCGGCTGCCCTTGGGCGGCTACGATCCGACGCCCCTGACCCTCACCAAAGATGCCGACGGCAAGGCCGTGGCAGCCACGGACCTCAAACCATCGCTCAGTGCCACGGGACTGGCCAGCCAGTCAGCGGGTGCCATCACGGACTACTACGGCCTTGCAGCCGCCCGCGGCTACAAGGACAACGCCGCGGTGATCGACGCTGTCCGGGTACGGGCCAAGGCCCCCGGCAGCTGGAAAGAAGCCCAGCCCGACGTCGAAAAACTCGCCGGTGAAATCCGTGACATGGGCCTGGAAGCCACCGTGGTGGCCGGTTCAGCGCGCGAAGACGCCAGCATCTTTGTCCCCGGATACTCCAAGGACGACGCCGGCAAGGAGTCGCCGCTGGGCACCGTCCAGCAGTCCTGGGTCCGGCAGAACGCGGCAGACGCCGTCACCGGCTCCCTGACGGGCACCAACGTCACGTTGCTGTTCCTCACCCTCTGTGGAGCCGCCCTGCTGACCGGCGCCTCCACTGTCAGCTACATCCGGAAACGCAAACGCGAAGCCGGCACCCTGCGTGCCATGGGCTGGACCCAGCGGCGGATCCGTACTTGGGTGCTGGAGGAATTCGCTGTCGGCGCGGCCCTGCTCGCAGTCGCCGGCATCGTGCTGAGCCTGGTGAGCTGGAGCCTGACCACGGCAGTGGTGTCCGCCGCCGTCCTGGCCCTTTATGCGGCAGCGGCCTTCTTCGCGGCACAGCAACTGCGGCACCGCGACGAGGTGGATCAGGAACCGCAGCACGATGAGCGGCTGATCCCGGTGGACTCACCGCTGACGTTCGCCAACCGCCAACTGAGCACCAACAAGTTCAACACCTTGTCTCTGGCAGTGGCAGTGGGCGTGTTCGGAGCCGCAGTGGGTGGTCTGGTGGCTTTGCTGATCGACATTCCACGCGCCGCCGGGGCGAGTGCCCTCAGCGGCCTGGCTGCGGCCAGCGTCGCCCTGCCGAGCATGCTGCTGGCCCTGGCCGGGGTCGCGGTCGGCCTGATATTGACCCTGGTGACCGGGAGATTTGAGCTCAACGCCAAACGCCAGTACCTGGGGATCCTCGAAGCGATGGGCTGGAATCCGGACATGCTCCGCCAGGTCCGCCTCTTCGAAAATGCGCTGGTGGGCACCGTGGCCCTGCCACTGGGCGTCCTCGGCGCGCTGGGCATCGGGCTCCTCCTTGCCCCGTATGCCGCACTGTGGGCCGGCGTCGCCGGCCTCGTGGCTGTACTTTGCTGGATACCGATTGCAACGAAAGTGGTCCAATGACAAACCAGACGAATGTTCACCGGAGCCGGAGGTCCGGCGCTGCTGACGCGCCCCTGCAGACCCGTGCCAACACCATCGTCAAGGCCGCGGACCACGAGACCCCGCTGGAACTGAGCGATATCACCATCCGCTACGGCGGCGGCAAGGGCGGTGCGGAAGCCGTCAGCGTCGTCGAGGGCTTCGACCTCACCCTGCACGCCGGCGAGATGCACTGCGTCGCCGGCCGCAGCGGCTCGGGCAAGACCAGCATCCTGACTGTCGGCGCGGGACTGACGCTGCCGACGTCGGGCCGCGTCTTCTGGGAAGGCGATTCGCTCGAAAGCATGGGCGACGACGAAATCGCGGACCGCCGTCGAGCCCTGATCGGTTACGTGGATCAGGGCGGCGCCCTGATTGACGGCATGAGCGCGCTCGAGAACGTCCTGCTCCCCGCGGTGCCCGACGGCGAGGTGGACCAGCGGCGCGACATGGCCAAGGACCTCCTGGACCTGGTGGGCCTCGGGCGCCGGATGCGTCACCGCCCGGCGCAGCTCTCCGGCGGTGAACGCCAGCGTGTAGCCATTGCGCGTGCACTGATCCTGGGCACGCGCGTGCTGGTGGTGGATGAGCCCACCGCCAGCCTCGACAGGGCATCCGCCAACCGCATTATCAGCATCCTCAAGGACACCACCTCGGACGGAATCGCGGTGCTGGTCGCTTCACACGACCATGAACTGGTCCGCCTGAGCGATACGCTGACTGAACTCATCTAGCCCGCCCCTCCGCACCAAAGGTACTGTCCGCACGTGACTGCTTCAGAGAAATCCCCGTTCTACATCACCACGGCCATCACTTACCCGAATGGCGTGCCCCACATCGGGCATGCTTACGAGTACATTGCCACCGACGCCATGGCCCGCTTCAAGCGGCTGGACGGGCATGAAGTGATGTTCCTGACGGGCACCGACGAGCACGGTATGAAGATTGCTCAGGCGGCGGAGAAAGAGGGCGTCACGCCCAAGGAGCTGGTGGACCGCAACGCCGAGGTATACAAAGCTGCGCACGCCGCTCTCGGCATCACGTACGACCGCTTCATCCGGACTACGGACGCTGACCACTACGCCGCCTCGCAGGCCATCTGGAAAAAGATGGAAGCCAATGGGGATATTTACCTGTCCAAGTACGAGGGCTGGTATTCCGTCCGGGACGAGGCGTTCTACGTGGAAGACGACACCGTGGTGAAGGACGACGGCGTGCGGTACTCCAAGGAGACGGACACCGAAGTGACGTGGACAGCGGAGGAGAGCTACTTCTTCCGGCTGTCTGCCTACCAGGACCGCCTGCTGGCGCTTTACGAGGCCCAGCCCGAATTCGGAGCTCCACAGTCCCGGTTCAACGAGGTCATCAGCTTCGTCAAGCGCGGTCTGGAGGACCTTTCCATCAGCCGCACCACCTTTGACTGGGGCGTTCCGGTACCAGGCAACGACAAGCACGTGATGTACGTGTGGGTGGACGCGCTCACCAATTACCTGACCGGTGTGGGCTACCCGGACGTTGAATCGGAGTCCTTCCGCAAGTTCTGGCCGGCTGACGTGCACATCATCGGCAAGGACATCTCCCGCTTCCACGCCATCTACTGGCCCGCGTTCCTGATGAGCGCAGGCATTGAGCTGCCCAAGCGGGTCATGATCCATGGCTTCCTCCACAACAACGGTGTGAAGATGTCCAAGTCCTTGGGCAATGTGGTGGCCCCGGCGGACTTCGTGGCACAGTACGGCCTCGACCAGGTACGCTTCTTTTTCCTCCGCGAAGTCCCCTTCGGTGCCGATGGCAGCTACAACCACGAGGCAATTGTGGGCAGGATGAACTCTGACCTGGCCAACAACTTCGGCAACCTTGCGCAGCGCTCCCTTTCCATGGTGGCGAAGAACTGCGAAGGCAAGGTTCCGGTGCCGGGAGCCTTCACCGCTGAAGACACGGCGATACTCAAGCAGGCCAACGGGCTCCTGGAGACCGCCAGGGCAGCCTTCGAAAAGCAGGAGTTCAGCCGCGCCTTGGAGGCTATCTGGGGCGTACTGGGGGACACCAACGCCTACTTCGCCGAGCAGGCCCCGTGGGTGCTGCGGAAGACCGACGTCGGACGCATGAACACAGTCCTGTACGTCACGCTGGAAGTGCTGCGGATTGTGGCCATCCTGGCGCAGCCGGTGATGCCGAATGCCACGGCGGCTCTGCTGGATACCCTTGGCCAGCCCGAGGGCGAAGCTCGCCAGTTCGCCGCGCTCACCGCGCCGATCGTCGCCGGAACGCCGCTGCCCGCACCCTCGCCGGTATTCCCCAAGTATGAAGAACCCGCCGAAGCCTAGGTAGGTCCGGGCAGACTACTTGTTTGTACCCGAACTGAGTACGGTTCGGGGAAAGACAGTATGAACAGTCCCAAAAAGTGGGTAACGAGTACTGGAGACATGCCCAAGTGCGCTGCATAGCCTTGTCGAGTTAGCAAACTGATGATTCGCATCTGGGAGAACCGTCGCACCGGTGCAATCTGTTTGCCTTTTTCGCCCTTGCATCGAGGCGTCGTTTTTCCTCCCGTCTGATCAGTTTGGACCAGACAATGGATGGAGACGGAAATGAAACGGATCCTTGCCGCCTTGGGCGTCACCGGCCTCGCATTACTCGGTGCCACCGCTCCGGCTGCAGCAGGTGGGGACGCAGAATCTGATCACAAGATCACGATTTGCCACGCCACAGGCTCGGAAAGCAACCCCTACGTGTCGGTGACGATCGACCTGCATGCGCTCAAAGCCCACGTGGACCACCAGAACTGGGACGACATCATCCCGGTAAACGACGTTCTTCCGGCGGGCCGGAACCTTGACAAGCTGGACATTTGGAAGGCTGGCTGCACCGTTGCCGACGACCACGGAAACGGCGACGACCACGGAAACGGCGACGACGACGGCCACAAGATCACGATCTGCCACGCCACCGGCTCTGAAAGCAACCCCTATGTGCAGATCACGGTTGGCTTTAAGGAATTGAAGGGGCACGCCCAGCACGGTGATGACATCATTCCCCCGACCGGCAAGTGGGAAGGCCAGAACTGGGACGATGAGGGGCAGGCCACCTACAACAACGACTGCGTTCCCTGCCCGCCTGAGGTCGTGACTCCGGAGACCCCTCCGGTGGTAACTCCTCCTGTGGAAACTCCTCCAGTGGAGACTCCTCCAGTGGAGACCCCCCCGGTGGTAACGCCTCCGGTCGAAACGCCAGTGGAGACTCCAGTTGAGACTCCCACCGGGGCCGTCGTCGTGGCGCCGCCCGTCGCGGCGGCTGTCGTGGTGGCAAACAATGCCGGATTCAATGTCCAGACCGCAGTGGCACCTGCTGACACGGGGCTTGCTCCCTGGGCTGCAGGGCTGATTGTGATGATGCTGGCAGCTGCGGGAGTGGCCGCCCGCAAGGTGCTGCAGGAAGGCGGCCACGCCGGGAACCGCAAGCACTAATCCCGGTAACTGATGCCCGCGAGGGCATTGCGGAACACCGTGGCAGGCGCCGTGCCCACAACGGCACGGCGCCTGCCGCCACCCAGGCACATTCCCGCCGAGCATGCGAGGGAACCATGGACAGCGACCCCCAGGCGCCCGCTGCAGATCCACCAACGGCCACCCGTCCGTCGGAGCCGGCTCCGGACACTCCGCGGCGGATTTTCCACGTCAGAAGCATCCTGTTTATAGTCCTTTGCGGGCTCCTTGCTTATCTCGCTGTCTCATTCCTTCCCCAGGTAACGGGTCCCGCGACGCCACCGGAAACAAATATTGTCCGGCCAACGCCCACGGCCCTGTCCGTGCCGACACCAACGCAAGTCCACACCCCAACGGCCGCGCCGTCCGTGCCGGCGGCTCCCGTCCCGGCAGGCCCGGCAGCATCCGCGCCCCAGCGGCTGATCTACCCTGCAGCGGACATGGACGTTCCGATCCACCCCTTGGAGCCCAGTGCCGCGGACCAGGCAAACCAGTCCATTGTCCCGCCAGCCACCATGGACGGTTACTGGCTCACCCCCTACGGAGTACCAGGTGCCGGCTCTACGAACACCACCTATGTGGCCGGCCACGACTGGGTGGACCGGGATGCACCTTTCAACCGGCTGAGCACGAAGGCCGCTGTGGGCGACCAGCTCACGGTCGCCACCGCCACCGGCGAACTGGCCTACCGGGTGGATTCTGTGACGACCTACAGCAAGTCAGGCCTGAAGGACAGTCCCATCTGGCAGGTGGCGCCCAACAGGCTGGTCCTTATTTCCTGCTACACGGATGACCCATGGGGCACCAACGTGGTGGTGGTCGCTTCACCGGATCCGAACGTTTCCCTTCGCTGACTCGCACGGATCACCACTTTCATCGCTGTAGTGGCCATCTCAGTAAGTGAGACTGATTGTCCGGCATGCGGATCCAGTTAATACTCTTGAACCATGAGCGCATCCACCATCAATCTCGCAGTTATTCCCGGTGACGGCATTGGCCCCGAGGTCATCGCCGAGGCCCTAAAGGTCCTCGAGAAGGTTGTAGCCGCTGAGGGCGTGGACCTTCAGCAAACCCACTACAAGCTCGGTGCCGAGCACTGGCTGGCCACCGGCGAGACCCTGCCGGACGATGTCCTGGCAGATCTGCGCACCAGGGACGCGATCCTGTTCGGTGCAGTGGGCGCCGCCCCCGGCGACACCAGGATTCCGTCGGGCATCATCGAGCGGGAGATGCTCCTCAAGCTCCGCTTCAGCCTGGACCACTACGTCAACCTGCGGCCCTCACGTTTGTACGGCTCGGTGGGCAGCCCGCTGGCCAACCCCGGCGTCATCGATTTCATCGTGGTTCGGGAGGGCACCGAAGGTCCGTATGTGGGCAACGGGGGCACTCTGCGCGCCGGCACGCCGCACGAGGTGGCCACCGAAGTCTCATTGAACACGGCACACGGTGTGGAGCGCGTAGTCCGCGATGCCTTCCGCCGCGCCAGCGCCCGGGAACGAAAGCACGTGACCCTCGTGCACAAGCACAACGTCCTGGTTTATGCCGGCCACCTGTGGAAGCGCACGGTCGAAGCTGTCGCGCAGGAATTCCCCGAGGTCACGCACGATTACCTGCACGTTGATGCGGCCACCATCTTCATGGTCACCGACCCGTCCCGCTTTGACGTGATCGTCACGGACAACCTCTTCGGAGACATCCTCACCGACCTGGCCGCGGCCATCACAGGCGGCATTGGGTTGGCCGCTTCCGGCAACATCAACATGGACCGCACCGCTCCGTCCATGTTCGAACCGGTCCACGGCTCCGCCCCGGACATTGCGGGCCAGCAGAAGGCAGATCCCACCGCGGCCATCCTCTCTGCTGCGCTCCTGCTGGACCACCTCGGCTATGCCGGGGCGGCACGGAAGATCGAGGCGGCCGTGATCGCCGACGTCGAAAACCGCGACGGCGGTGCCCGCAGCACCAGCGTCGTCGGAGACGCCATCGCCGCAGCGCTTTAGGCACGCACCGGGGGCGCTGCCAACGGGCGTAAGCTTGTTTCGAATTACCAACTGCTGCCCGGCGGTTCAATGCTGAATTTTGCGTCCCAAGGCAGCCGATCGTGGAGGAACCATGACTCAGACTGCCCATGGCGTCGAATTCACCCAGCAGCCTTCGGCAACCCCGAAGTCAGCTGAAGAGCGTGCAGCCATCCTGGCCAACCCGGGATTCGGCAACTAT
This sequence comes from Arthrobacter sp. BF1, assembly GCF_056680215.1. Taxonomy (NCBI): domain Bacteria; kingdom Bacillati; phylum Actinomycetota; class Actinomycetes; order Micrococcales; family Micrococcaceae; genus Arthrobacter; species Arthrobacter sp. BF1. Next base: position 2,577,659 of record NZ_CM155271.1, on the reverse strand, counting down.
TTCACCGACCACACCGCTGTGGTGGACTACTCGGTCGATGAACAGGGCGCCGGTGGCTGGCACAACCCCCGGATTGAGGCCTACGGACCCATCTCCCTGGACCCGTCCGCAGCCGTGCTCCACTATGGTCAGGAGATCTTCGAAGGACTCAAGGCGTACCGCCATGCAGACGGTTCCGTCTGGACGTTCCGGCCGGAGGCGAACGCGGCACGCCTGAACAAGTCGGCCCGCCGGCTGGCGCTTCCCGAACTCCCCGTTGAGTACTTCCTGGGCGCAATTCGGGAACTGGTTGCGGCGGACAAGGAATGGGTTCCGGCCGGTGACGGCGAAGCCCTTTACCTTCGTCCTTTCATGATCGCCACCGAGGCGTTCCTGGGTGTCCGGGCCGCCCGTGAGGTCTCGTTCCGCGTGATCGCCTCGCCCGCAGGCAACTACTTCGGCGGCGAGCTGAAGCCGGTATCCATCTGGATTTCCCGCGAATACGCCCGCGCCGGCCGCGGCGGAACCGGTGCAGCGAAGTGCGGCGGCAACTACGCCGCATCCCTGATCGCCCAGCAGGAAGCGGAAGCCAACGGCTGCAAGCAGGTCCTCTTCCTGGACCACTTCAACGACGACGCCGTGGAAGAACTTGGCGGCATGAACGTGTTCTTCGTGATGAAGGACGGCTCGCTCGTTACCCCCGCACTGACCGGCACAATCCTGGAAGGCGTCACGCGTTCCTCGGTGATGCAGGTGGCCAAGGACATGGGCCGTGAAGTCGCCGAGCGCAAAATCACGCTGTCCGAGTGGCGCGACGGCGTCGCGTCCGGCGAGATCGCCGAGGTCTTCGCCTGCGGTACTGCCGCCGTGATCACCCCGATCGGAGTCCTGAAGGACACCACGGAGTTCATCGGCTCGGAGGACGCGAAGGCGGGGGAGACCACCATGGCCATCCGTGAGCAACTCCTGGGCATCCAGACCGGAACCGTGCCGGACAGGCACGGCTGGCTCACCCGCCTCGCGTAAGGAAGACCTACGCGCCCCCAGCACCACAACGCGGGGTCACCAAACGCCCGATATCCCCATCGGGACGGGCGTTTAGTGACTCTGCGTTGCTGTTTCCGGGCGGTCAGCGGCGGGCGGCCTTCCTGGCAGCGTTCTTGAGGGCCTTGCGCGAGACGGGCTTCAGCGCTTTTCGCGCGGCTTCATCGGCTAGGGCCTGGTTGCGGCGGGCATCGATGATGTCGTTCCACAGCGTTGTCGCAAAAACCCCGCCGTCCTGGGCGTAGACATCGTAGGGATAAGCCAAAAAAACGGACGACGGCGTGCCAGTGGTCAGTGCCGACCCGGACTTGCGTGCCACGGCATCCCCTAGGGCCCAGGCGCCGGTCAGATGCGGCGTCAGGTTCTCTTGCACGAAGACATTCGCGTCTCCGGACGCGGCGGCGCGCTCCAGCAGGTGTTTCAGCTGCTGCGCCAGCAGGGCAGCGGCTGCGTTCTCAAACGGCGTGCCGTCTTCCGTGGCAGCTTCCAGAAGGGCTTCCTGTTCGGTGACGGTTTTTTCCCAGTCCGACGTTTCGCGGAACTTCTTCCACGTGGGGAACCAGACAATGCTGCCCGTCGCGTGGTTGTGGATGTGCTGGAGTCCGCTGTTCTTCTCCGTTGCAGCATGGTCGTGCCCGGCGGCGTCTGCGCCGGCAAGGAGGTCTGCAAGGCTGATGGGTGTGGCGCTCATGGTGTGTGGTTTCGGCTTCCTGCTGGAGATCGTTCGGTCTTCACTGGTGGTCAACCCCGCCCGTGCTCTGTTCTATTCCGTCTGTGGAACGCCGGCAACGCAACTGGCGATGCAAACAGTCGATGCAAAGATAGGACGGTGACTTCAGCTTCCAACCCCGTCCTGCAGCGCAGCTCCGCCCTGACGCAGTTCCTCCTGGCGCCCAACCCGGGGCCGATGAGCCTCGACGGTACCAATTCGTACGTGATCTCGGCGGCCGATGCCAACGCTTCGGTTGTGGTGGATCCAGGTCCCGACGACGAAGGGCACCTCCGACGGCTCGCGGACCTCGGCCGCGTGGAACTGATCCTGGTGACGCACCGCCACGCAGACCACACTGCGGGCTCGAAACGGCTGCAGGAACTTACCGGCGCCCCGGTGCGTGCGGCGGATCCCCGGCACTGCCACGGCGGCGAACCACTGCGGGACGGTGAAACCATCAGGGCAGCCGGGGTCTCCATCCAGGTATTGGCCACGCCGGGACACACCTCTGATTCGGTGTGCTTCCGCCTGCCCGACGACGGCGCGCACGGCTCCGTTCTGACCGGCGACACCATCCTCGGCCGCGGCACCACCATGCTCGACTACCCGGATGGCGCACTGGGCGATTATCTTGAGTCTTTGGACCTGCTTGAAGCCTTCGGCGAGGCCACGGTCCTGCCGGCCCACGGCGCCGTGCTTCGCTCCGCGGAAGCCATCACCCGTGCCTACCGCGGGCATCGCCTCGAAAGGCTGGGGCAGATCCGGACATCGCTGGAACGGCTTGGCCGGGACGCCACCGTAGCCGCGGTGACAGACGCCGTCTACGCCGACGTCGAACCTTCCGTCAGGCGGGCGGCAGAGATGTCGGTGGCCGCCCAGCTCGATTACCTCCGTGGACGGGCCGAGGGCTGACCGGAACAAAGGGCAACGGGTCAAGACTGTAGGCTGTTCACCATGCGTATTGCCCGGTTTGTAGTCGATTCTGATCCCCTCTATGGCGTTGTTGAAGGCGAGCCCGGCAGTGAGGAGATCACTGTCATCAACGGCGACCCTTTCTTCAATGGCGTGGAACGCACCCACGTCAAGCACAAGCTCGAGGATGTCCGGCTCCTGGCCCCCATCATTCCGCGCAGCAAGGTCATCGGCGTCGGCCGCAACTTCGTGGAGCACGCCGCCGAGCTGGGCAACGAAGTCCCCGCCCAGCCGCTGCTGTTCCTGAAGCCCAACACCGCGGTCGTGGGGCCCAACGATCCGATCGTGCTGCCGGACTTCTCGGAAGAGGTTTCTTTCGAGGCCGAGCTGTGCGTGGTGATCGGGCGGATCTGCAAGGACGTCCCGGAAGAGCGTGTCGATGACGTGATTTTCGGCTATACCTGCGGCAATGACCTCACGGCACGCGATGTCCAGAAAACGGACCTGCAGTGGGCCCGCGCCAAAGGCTTCGACACCTCAGCGCCGCTGGGTCCGTGGATCGAAACCGAGCTGGACACCGAAGACCTCCAGATCCAGGGCCGGCTCAACGGAGAACTGCGCCAGGACGGCAGCACCAGCCAGATGATCCGTGGCGTCCGTGAACTGGTTTCCATCGTCTCCCGGGCCTTCACGCTGCTGCCCGGCGACGTCATCATGACCGGCACCCCCGCGGGTGTGGGACTGGTGCAGGCCGGCGACCGGTACGAAGTCGAGATCGAAGGCATCGGACGCCTCTCCAACCCGGTGGTCCGCCGCTGACCGGTCGCGCATTCAGCCGCGCCCGGTTACTCCGCGGCAAGCGGTAAAGTTGGAGCCACTATGACTACTGCTTCTGCGTCGACTGCTGCTTCTGTCCCGTCCGTCACTGCCGATACCCCGGTGCGTGTCCGGTTTTGCCCTTCGCCTACCGGAACACCGCACGTGGGGCTTATTCGGACGGCCCTGTTCAACTGGGCCCATGCCAAGCACACCAAGGGCACGTTCGTGTTCCGGATCGAGGATACGGACGCAGCACGTGACTCCGAAGAGAGCTACCAGCAGCTGCTGGAGGCCCTGAAGTGGCTGGGCATCAGCTGGGAAGAGGGCGTGGAAGTCGGCGGCCCGCATGAGCCGTACCGGCAGTCGCAGCGGCTGGACCTGTACAAGGACGTCGTCGCGAAGCTCCTTGAGGCCGGTTACGCCTACGAATGCTATTCGTCCCCGGACGAAGTGGAAGCGCGCCACCGTGCCGCCGGCCGCGACCCCAAGCTCGGCTACGACAACTTCGACCGCGAACTCACTGAAGAGCAGCTGACGGCCTTCAAGGCCGAGGGCCGGAAGCCCGTCCTCCGCGTCCGGATGCCTGACGAGGATGTGGTCTTCACCGACCTGGTCCGCGGCGACATCACGTTCAAAGCCGGAAGTATCCCGGATTACGTCATCGTCCGCGCCGACGGTTCGCCGCTGTACACGCTGGTAAACCCGGTTGACGACGCCCTGATGGGCATCACCCACGTGCTGCGCGGCGAGGATCTCCTTTCCTCCACGCCCCGCCAGGTAGTGCTGATCCGCTACCTCATCGAAATCGGCGTCGCCAGCTACCTGCCCCTCTTTGGCCACCTCCCGTACGTCATGGGGGAGGGCAACAAGAAACTCTCCAAGCGTGACCCTGAGTCCAACCTTTTCCTGCTGCGTGATCGCGGGTTCATCCCGGAAGGCCTGCTGAACTACCTCTCGCTGCTGGGCTGGAGCCTGTCGGCCGATGAGGACATCTTCACGGTGGACCAGCTGATTGAGTACTTCGACGTCAAGGATGTCCTGGCTAACCCGGCCCGGTTCGACATCAAGAAGGCCGAGGCCATCAATGGCACCCACATCCGCATGCTCGACCCCGAAGACTTCCGTGCCCGGCTTGTCCCATACCTGCGGACCGCCGGTTTTGTGGGGGACGAGCTCACGGCACGCCAGGAGGAGATCCTGACGGAGGCCGCACCCCTGATCCAGGAACGGGTAACCCTGCTGGGCGAGGCACCGGAGATGCTCGGGTTCCTGTTCAAGGCCGACGACGCCATCGACATCGCCGATGATGCCCGCAAGGGCCTGCCGGCCAACCTGACCGAAGTCCTGGACGCCGCCCTGGCGGCCCTGGAACCTGTCCAGGACTGGACCCCGGAGAACATCCAGGCAGCCTTGAAGCAGGCGCTCGTGGAGGACCTGGGGATCAAACCCCGGTTGGCCTTTGGCCCGGTGCGCACTGGCATCTCCGGACGCCGCATCTCGCCGCCGCTGTTTGAGTCCATGGTGATCCTGGGCAAGGACTCATCCCTGGACCGGCTCCGTACCTTCCGCGGCTGATGACCTTGGCAGGAACGTCAGTGGGCAGCGTCCTGAAGACACGCTTCGGGACCATCCGGGGTGTCCTCTTCGACATCGATGACACCTTGGTTGATCTGGAATACGCCATGACCACCGCCCTGCGGGAGGTCAGCGAACACCTCTTGCCCGGTCTGGACCAGCCCGGGTGGGAGCGTTTCGGCAGGATCTTCACGCATGAGACGACGCACTACTACGACAGGTACCTGACGGGTGAGCTGACCTTTAATGACCAGCGCCTGCTGCGGGGCCGGGCCGCCCTGGGGCACTTCGGGGTGGAACTTGCCGACGGCGAAGAGGCTCACCGGTGGCTGACCGCATACAGCGAGCTGCAGCCGGCGTATGTCCGTGCTTTTGAGGACGTCCTTCCGCTCCTTGACGTGCTGGACGCGGCCGGCATCCCCTACGGGGCCGTCAGCAACAACGTGCACGACTACCAGCGCGCAAAGCTCGACGCCGCGGGGCTGGAACGTGTGGGCCGCCTGGTTGGCACGGACACCGTTGGGGTGGCCAAGCCGGAACCAGCTATCTACCTCGAGGGCGTCCGACTCCTGGGGACCGCCCCGAAGGAGACGCTCTACGTGGGTGACAACAGGCTGCTGGACGCGCAGGGCTCGACGGCGGCAGGACTGGTGGGCGTCTGGCTTAACAGGGTTGGGGAGGCCGTGCCCGGGTTTGAGGGCCATGAGGTCGCCTCGCTAGATCAGCTGCTGGCCTGACTTTCCGCCCCACGTACGGGCTGTGCCCGGCGCCGGTTCCATAGCACCAGGTAGGTGCCGATGGAACCGAACACGAGCACGGCGACCAGTCCAAGTGCCACGGCCGTATCGGACTTACCCGCTACATTCGACGGCGAGACTGCAGCTGCGCCCGTGTACAGGGTGGCGGTTCCATCAGCGAGCCGGGCGTTGCCGTCTGCGAGTTTGTCTGCCCCGGAAGCCAGCTCCGTGGACCCCGAGGCCAATTTCGTATTGCCGGTAGCGAGCTCCGAAGCGCCGGCAGCGAGGGCCTGTGAACCCTTGAGGAGTCCGGGGTTGCCGGGGTCGGCGGGATCGCCCTTGATGCCGTTGTTCAGCGCGGACGTCCCCTCCGCCAGCCGCGAGCTGCCCTCGGTAATCTTGGCGACCGCGTTGATCAATCCTGGACGCTCAGGGTTGCCGGGGACGCCGTCCATGCCCGTCCGGATCTGGGACGTTCCAGCGGCGAGCAGTTCGGTGCCCAGCACTACACCCGGATTTGCAGGATCGCGGCTGTTGAGCTTTTCACCCAGGGTGGCGAACCCTGCGGTGAGGCGGCCCGTTCCCGCATGCAGCTGCACGGAGCCGTCGTTGAGTTTGCCCGCCCCTGCCTGCAAAGCAGAAGCGCCGGCGTCGAGCTTGTGCGCACCAGCCGTTATCTTGGCGATCTTGTCCTTGACGGCGGCGAGCGGAACCAGGCCCTGCAGCGGATCGGAGGCCGCGGCCTCCAGGAGCTCGAGTGCCTGCGCCAGAGCAGCGGTGCCGGTACCTGCCTCGGGGGAATTGTTAGCGCCCCGGTATCCCTTCAGCTGTCCCGTTCCGGCGGCCAGATCGCCGGCCCCTGACGCGAGCCGGGCAGCACCGGCGTCCAGGGCACCGGCGCCGTCAGCCAGGTTGTTCTCGGCATTTCCCGCTGGAGTAGCCGTGAGGGCGGCGGCCAGTTGGGAGGCTCCGGCTGCGAGTTTGCGCGCGCCGTCGTCCACCTTGTAGACGCCAGGCGCCAGCTTGTTGTTGACGTCGGTCTCAATTTTAACGGCCCCGGCAGTGAGCTGACTGGCTCCGACTTCGAGTTTTTCGGCGCCGGGGGCGAGTTTTTCGATGACTCCGAGAAACACTTTGTTGGCACCGGAAGACAGTTTGCCGGCGCCGTCCCCGGCCTTCCCGGCACCGCTTGCCAGTTGACCGGCGCCGTCTTTCAGTTGCTCCGCACCGGTGGCCGCCTGCCCCGCACCGTCCCGTAGTTTCGCGGATCCGTCGGCTATCCGTCCGGTCACCAAGGTGTAGAACCCAAGGAGTGCTATCAGCATCAGGGCCAAGACTGCGACGGCGATCTTTTGGGTGCGGGTCCGGGTGGGGGTCTGGGCGGAAGCTGCGGCACGACTCTGTGGCACGGATGAATCCTCTCGACATTGGTTACTAGTCAGTAACTTACCGAGAGTAAACTTACGAGGGTGCGGATGGCAAGGGTTGGAGCCTCGCTTGGCTGGCGCACGGCTCGGCCCGCCGATTTGTGCCAACGAAAAGTCTCGGGTAGAGTAATTTCTCGTGCTGAGGCGCACGGAGCGCAGGTTGAAGCCTAAAACTCCGGCCCGAAAGTATCATTGGGATATGGTGTAATTGGCAACACTACGGTTTCTGGTACCGTCATTCTAGGTTCGAGTCCTGGTATCCCAGCTCTGGTTCAGGCGCTGAAAATGTGCTGACAATCAGGGGTTTCAGGCCGGTTCGCCGATTTGAAACACTCGCCGAGTATATGAAATACTCACTGAGCAAACCGGCCAAAAACCGGTGGAAGCGCAAGCTTCCTGGAAGTACACGGCCCCATCGTATAGCGGCCTAGTACGCTGCCCTCTCACGGCGGTAACGCGGGTTCGAATCCCGCTGGGGTCACAATATGACGGTCCCGGGCATCAGCCCGGGGCCGTTTTTCTTGCGTTAAAACTTCGTTGAATTTGTGTAGCCAACGTGTGGACCTCCAATACTCTGAAGCCCTTCGACTATCTGGGGACACTATGCTGGGACACCGCTTCGCCGAGACCAAAAATTCGCTCAACGCCATCCGGCTGCTCCTGGCCGCACTCGTGATCGTGTCACATTCGTGGTGGCTGGGCGGCTACGGCCCCGAGCCCCAGCCCGGCGGCATTAAGTTGGGCAGTTGGGCGGTCATAGGGTTCTTCGGCATTTCCGGATACTTGATAACCCGAAGCAGGGTGCGGGCAACAACCTCCGCCAGTTATTGCCTTGCGCGACTGGTTCGAATCATTCCGGGTCTCACCGTCTGCGTGGGCGCGGTTGCCTTTGTGATTGCTCCAGTTACGGCAGGCCTGGCTGGCAACCGTTACTCACTGCCAGATGCGGTGTGGTTTTTCATTACCAATCTCTCGGCAGGGATGCCCGGTGTTGCGGCCCGGGGGATCCCGGGCAGCTTGGATGGCGTGAACGACTCAGGATCCTGGAATGGTCCGTTGTGGACACTCTTCTGGGAGATCGTCTGCTATGCGCTCGTCGGAATCGTCTTGGGAGCGTTGCGGCCTCAACTGGCGCGCATTGCGCTGCTGGTGCCCTTTTTGGCGGGTTCCATATTTGTCTTTACACTTGATGCCGGCTGGGGGCCAGTGCAGACTCCTCCCGACTGGCCTTTGATACCGATTCTTACCTTCTTGGCCGGATCTTTGATTTTTCTGTTTCAGGACCAGATTCCGGCAAATCGAATGTCGCTCGCCTATGTCGCAGCTGTGACCCTTGTTGTTGCCAGTACTGGATTCACGCCGTCGTTGATACACCTGCCGCTTAGTCTCTTCCTCATACTAGGTTCGTTGTATCTGCCGCTCGCCGGTGTCGGCTCACGCTATGACATATCTTTCGGCGTCTACATCTACGGCTGGCCGGTGCAACAGGTGTTGGCGTCTGTTGGATTGCCCGAACACGTGCCGCCGCTGGTATTTGCCGGGACGTCATTGCTGCTCGTGGCCCCGTTGGCCTGGTTGTCCTGCCGGTATGTTGAAGGGCCGTCCCAGCGCTGGCGCATTTCGCGGTATAGACCACAGTTGGCTCCTGAACTGGCATGATGATGCTGTGACCTCTTCCGACGGTTCGCCACCACAGCCTCCTCCGCCCCCGCTGCGCGCACCGCGCAGCCAGCCCGCCCGCCAGGCGGACCACGCTGCACAGGCGGCCGTGCAACTGCTCGAAGCGGTGCGGGAGGACCTTGCCGCCGTGTCACTGCCGCTGGCCCTGACGGACGTAGGGCAGGCCCGTACTGAGGTCCGGAACGCGGTGGCCCAACTGGATGACTACATCCTCCCGCGTTACCGCAGCCTGGACGCCCCGCTGCTCGCCGTCGTCGGAGGTTCCACAGGCGCAGGGAAGTCAACGCTGGTGAACGCCCTCGTGGGGCACCCTGTCACCCGTTCCGGGGCCATCAGGCCCACCACGCGGCAACCCATCCTGTTGCACCATCCCGCCGATGCCGGCTGGTTCGAAGGCCAACGCGTGCTTCCCAGCCTCAGCCGGATCCGGGGAACCATCTCGTCTGAACCACTCCCGGCCAGCCGGGCGGGTGCAACACCGGACGCGGAGGCCATTTCCTCGCTGGTGCTCGTGGCGGACCAGGCAGTTCCGCAGGGCATCGCGTTGCTGGACGCCCCCGACGTCGATTCCATCTCCGATGACAACCGCCGGTTGGCCGGACAACTGCTGGCCGCTGCTGACCTCTGGGTCTTCGTCACCACGGCTAACCGCTACGCGGACGCGGTTCCGTGGAAGCTGCTCCTGGACGCATCCTCGAGGGACATCATGGTTGCCGTCGTGCTGGACCGCGTGCCTGCCGAGGCCGAAGCCGAAGTCAGCGCCGACCTTCGCGGGTTGCTACAGAGGGAAGGCCTCGGAGCGGCCAGGGTGTTTGTGGTGCCGGAGACGGACCTGGATGGCCTGGGCATGCTGCCGCCCCATTCCGTGGAACCGCTGCAGGTTTGGCTGAGGGATCTTGCAGCTGACGCCGCGGGACGTTCAGAGATTGCCCGGCGGACGCTGAACGGGACGGTGAAGGCGTTGGCCGGCAGAGTCAGTGCTGTGGCTGAGGCGGTTCATGGTCAAGAGCGCGTCGCCGCGTCGCTCCGCGCCGACGCGCAGGCCGCCTACCGCGATGCCGTTGCCAGGATCCTGAATGCCACCAAGGACGGCTCGCTGCTTCGCGGCGAAGTGCTGGCGCGCTGGCAGGACTTTGTTGGGACAGGTGAGTTTTTCCGGACGCTGGAGCAGAACGTTGGACGGCTGCGGGACAGGTTGGGGGCGTTCTTCCGGGGCGAGCCCACGCCGGCCGTCCGCGTTGAGGTGGCCATCGAAACTGGACTGCAGGCCGTCATCCTGGATGAAGCCGCCAACGCCGGCGAAGATACGGACCAGCGCTGGCGCTCGGACCCGGCCGGCCGCGCGTTGTTGGGTACCGATGACCTGTCCGGAACCAGCCCCGGGTTTGCCGACGTGACCGCGGCCGAGATCAGGGCCTGGCAGGCCGGTCTGATGGAGCTGATCCGCACGGAGGGGCAGGGGAAGCGCACCCAAGCCCGGTGGCTCTCGTTCGGGATCAACGGGCTGGGCGCCGCTCTGATGATCGTGGTGTTTTCCATGACGGCCGGCCTCACCGGGCTGGAGATCGGCGTGGCCGGCGGCACCGCGATCGTGGGCCAGAGGCTGCTCGAGGCCGTATTCGGTGAGGACGCCGTCCGCAGGCTTGCGCAGACGGCCAGGGACGACCTTCATGCGCGCTGCCAGCGGTTGCTGGAAGCGGAGCAGCAGAAGTTCCTCGAGCGCCTCCCGGCAGGCGTTACGGATATCTCCCATACCCTCGCAGACCATTCCGCAAACCTCGCCCGGCTGGCGGAGCGCATATGAGCCGTCACGGCGCGGCCCGGGAAGCCTCGCAGCTGGATCGAAGGCTTGCGGCCCTCAGTGATGCCCGGGAACTGGCGGAGGGGGTCCTGCCCGATGCTGCCTTGGAGGAGGTGCTGCAGCTCCTCGACCGTGCCAGCTCGCGGCGGTCCCTGTCCGCGGACCACACCGTGGTGGGCTTCTTCGGTGCCACCGGAAGCGGCAAGTCGTCACTGTTCAATGCGGTGAGCGGCGCTGAAATCGCGACGGCGGCTGCGCGCCGGCCCACCACGTCGGAACCTTTGGCCGGTGTTTGGGGAGCGGACGGCAGCGAGCCGCTGCTCGATTGGTTGGAGGTGCGTAACCGCCACCATGCCGTTCCTGTTGCAGGCTTCGCCGATGAAGCCACAGGGCTGATCCTGCTGGACCTTCCCGATTTCGATTCCACCCGCGCGGCCAACCGCGAAATCGTGGAGCGCATGGTGGGCCTGGTTGACGTCCTGGTCTGGGTGCTTGATCCGCAAAAATACGCTGACGCTGCCGTGCACAACGACTTCCTCAAGCCCCTGAGCGCCCACGGGGCCGTGACGCTGGTGGTGCTCAACCAGGTGGACAGGTTGCCGGAACAGGACGTCGAGCCGGTGCTGGAGTCGCTCAAGGGAATCCTCGCACGCGACGGACTGGGCAAAGTACAGATCCTGGGCGCGTCCGCACTGACAGGCAAAGGAGTGGATAGGGTCCGGAGCGCGATCCGGGGGGTGGTCACACAGCGCCAGGCACTTTCGCAAAGACTTGGGGCCGACGTCACGCGCGCCTCCCGGCAGCTCGGTGACGTCTCAGGCGTGGGTGAGGCAGCCGGCGTCAGGCCGTCGTCCACTTCACGGCTCACCGATGAGCTGGCCACAGCAGCCAACGTGCCGCTGGTGGTCGACTCAGTGGCCACGTCCTACCGCCTGGAATCGACACGCCGCACCGGGTGGCCGGTCACCAGGTGGCTGTTGCGCTTCAGGTCCGATCCGCTGCGCCGACTTAACCTGAAGAGTTCCTCGCCATCCCAGCTCAACCGCACCTCGCTCCCGCCCGCCGGGGCCCCTGAACGCGCCCGGACGGATGCGGCAGTCCGCGAGTTCGCGGACGCTGCCAGTGAGGGCGCGCCGGGGCCGTGGCGGGCGGCCATCCGCGGTGCTGCCCGTGAAGGGCGGGATTCGCTGCCGGACGCCCTGGACCAGGCCATCGCGGGCACGGACCTGATGACCTTCCGGAGGTCCTGGTGGTGGGGCATGTTCAATGTGGTCCAGTGGCTGGCGCTGGCCATTGTCGTCGGTGGGTTGGGCTGGCTCGGCGTGCTGGCTGGACTCGCGTACCTGCAGCTGCCCGTGCCGGAAGTGCCGCGGGTCGAAGGGTGGCCCCTTCCCACCCTGATGATCGCCGGCGGCGTGGTTCTGGGGATCTTCCTGGCGCTCACCGGGAAGGTCATCGGTGCGGGAGCGGCGAGGGCGCGGGCGGCCAAGGCAAGGAAACGCCTCCGCGCGGCGGTCCGTGGGGTTGCCGGGGACCTGGTGGTGGAGCCGGTGGAAATTGAGGTGAGCAGGCTCAGTTCCTTCAATACCGCCCTCAAGGCCGCAGGCGGAACGTAGGGCCTATTGCGCAAGGGCTGCCGCGGCATCCCGGACCTTGATCAGGGTCCGGAGGTTCCGGGTGGTGGTGCTTGCCTTGAACTTCGCCTTGGCGGAGATCTTGCTGAAAGGGCTGTCGAGCGTTCCGCCGGCCGGAGCGAGCCAGGCCAGGGCCTCCGGGCCGAGCCGCTTCTGCTCCGTGCCGTCCAGTGCCGCCCCGGCTGCGTCCAGCTCGTCGAGCTTGGCGGTGTCCGAGGACAGCGTGATGTACGTGTGCGTCGCCTTGTCGTCTTCCGGGTACGGGCAGGCGTCCACCAACTCGGCCACGCGTTGTGCGGTGAGGACCACCACCCAGGCGTCGTAGCCGAAGGTCTCGCGCAGGCATTTCTCGAACGTCTGCTTTACAGCTGCCGGTTCATCCGGGCTGGCAATCACTACGTTGCCGCTGGCCAAGAGGGTCTTGACGCCCTCGAACCCCGCGGACGCGAGTGCATCCTTGAGCTCCGCCATTTTGATGTTGATTCCGCCAACATTGATGCCGCGGAGGAAGACTGCGTAGCTGTTCATGCGGACAGCTTAGCCATGGCAGGCCACCATGAGGCCGCTGACACAGACGCTAGCGCTGACGGTGCGGCAACGTGTCAGTCGTTAGTCTTGCGCAGTGCCTCAGTCAGAAGCCGGGCGGCGTTGCAGACCACTTCGGCGTGGAGCCGGCCCGGCTGGCGGGTCAGGCGTTCGATCGGCCCGGAGATCGAGACAGCGGCGATGACACGCCCGGACGGCCCCCGGACGGGGGCGGAGACGGACGCAACCCCCGGCTCACGTTCACCGAGGCTCTGTCCCCAGCCCCGTCGTCGTACGCCTGCCAAAACGGTGGGCGTAAAGCGGGCGGCCTGCAGGCCTTCAAGCAGCCGGTCGTGGTCCTCCCAGGCGAGCAGAACCTGGGCCGCGGAGCCGGCCTTCATGGACAGCTGGGTGCCGACGGGAATGGTGTCGCGCAGGCCGATGGGCCGCTCGGCAGAAGCGACGCAGACGCGCCACTCGCCCTGGCGTCGGAAGATCTGCGAGCTTTCGCCGGTGGCGTCGCGCAACTGCATCAGGATGGGCCCGGCCGAGGCAATGAGCCTGTCCTCACCCGCGGCGGAGGCCAGCTCCACAAGGCGGCTGCCCAGGACAAACCTGCCCTGGATATCCCGGCTGACCAGGCGGTGATGGATCAGGGCCAGGGCAAGCCTGTGAACGGTGGGCCGTGCCAGTCCCGTAGCGGCCACCAGCTGTGCCAGGGTGGTGGGCCCGGCCTCCAGTGCATCAAGCACATGGGCCGCTTTATCAATGACACCGACTCCACTAGAATTGTCCATGTAATGATATTGCCGTCTCATTATCTGAGATGCAAATCTTTTGAGTGGCATATTGTCCAGCCCTGCTGGTTCAGTGGAGCGTAACAGCCAAAACATGCAGTGAAGGGAGATGGTCGTGGCACAAACACTGGCCGAAAAAGTCTGGGACGCACACGTGGTGCGCAAAGGCGACGGTGAGGGAGCCAACGCCCAGCCCGATCTTCTCTTCATCGATCTCCACCTTGTCCATGAGGTGACGTCCCCGCAGGCATTCGAAGGCCTCCGCCTCGCCGGCCGCAAGCTGCGCCGCCCGGACCTCACCATCGCCACGGAGGACCACAACACGCCCACGCTGGACATCGACAAGCCCATCGCCGATCTCACCAGCCGCACCCAGATCCAGACCCTGCGCAACAACTGCGCGGAGTTCGGCGTACGGCTGCACTCGCTCGGCGACGCTGAGCAGGGCATCGTGCACGTGGTGGGCCCGCAGCTTGGCCTGACCCAGCCCGGCATGACCGTGGTCTGCGGCGACTCCCACACCTCCACCCACGGTGCCTTCGGCGCCCTGGCCATGGGCATCGGCACCTCCGAAGTGGAGCACGTCATGGCCACCCAGACGCTGTCCCTGAAGCCGTTCAAAACCATGGCCATCAACGTTGAAGGCACCTTGCGTCCGGGCGTCACCGCCAAGGACATCATCCTCGCGGTCATTGCCAGGATCGGCACCGGCGGCGGCCAGGGCTACGTCCTGGAGTACCGAGGCTCCGCCATCCGCGCGCTGTCCATGGAAGCCCGGATGACCATCTGCAACATGTCCATCGAGGCCGGCGCCCGGGCCGGCCTGGTTGCCCCGGACCAGACCACCTACGACTACATGTCCGGCCGCCCGCATGCTCCCCAGGGAGCGGACTGGGATGCCGCCGTCGAGTACTGGAACACACTGCGTACCGACGACGACGCCACCTTCGACGCCGAGGTGGACCTGGACGCCAACACGCTGGAGCCGTTCGTCACCTGGGGCACCAACCCCGGCCAGGGCGTGTCGCTCTCCGCAACAGTGCCGTCACCGGAAGACTTCGGCGACGAGAACGCCAAGGCTGCCGCCGAGCGCGCCCTGCAGTACATGGGCCTGACTGCCGGAACGCCGATGAAGGACATCCGCGTCGACACCGTTTTCCTGGGTTCCTGCACCAACTCGCGCATGGAGGACCTCCGGGCCGCTGCGGACATCATCCGCGGACGGCAGAAGGACCCCAACATCCGGATGCTGGTGGTCCCCGGTTCGGCCCGCGTGCGCCTCGAGGCCGAAGCTGAAGGCCTGGACAAGGTCTTCAAGGACTTCGGTGCCGAGTGGCGGTTCGCCGGCTGCTCCATGTGCCTGGGCATGAACCCGGACCAGTTGGAGGTGGGGGAGCGCTGCGCGTCAACCTCAAACCGCAACTTCGAAGGCCGTCAGGGCAAGGGCGGCCGCACGCACCTGGTTTCGCCGGTCGTGGCAGCCGCCACAGCCATCCGCGGAACCCTGAGCTCGCCGTCGGACCTTGATCCGGCCCCCGATTCCGCCGCCATCCGCACCAGCGCCGCCTAGGAGACCGCCATGGAAAAGTTCACCACCCACACGGGCATCGGCGTCCCGCTGCGCCAGAGCAACGTTGACACGGACCAGATCATCCCGGCCGTCTACCTCAAGCGGATCACCCGCACCGGCTTTGAGGACGCGCTCTTCTCCGCTTGGCGCAAGGATCCCGCCTTCATCCTCAACCAGGCCCCGTTCAACGCCGGCTCCGTCCTGGTTGCAGGTCCGGACTTCGGCACCGGGTCCTCCCGGGAGCACGCCGTCTGGGCCCTGAAGGACTACGGCTTCAAGACCGTGCTGTCGTCACGGTTTGCGGATATTTTCCGCGGCAACTCCGGCAAACAGGGCCTGCTGGCGGCCGAACTTGCCCAGGATGACATCGAGCTGATCTGGAAAGAGCTGGAGAACACTCCAGGTACCGAAGTCACCGTGGATCTGGTGTCGAAAACGGTCAGTTGCGGGAACATCGTGGCCCCCTTCGAAATCGACGACTACACCCGCTGGCGGCTCCTTGAGGGCCTGGATGACATCGGCCTCACGCTCCAGCACGAAGAGGATATTACGGCTTACGAAGCCACCCGTCCTGCCTTCAAGCCAACCACGCTACCGGCCCGGCTTTCCTAGGCATTCGCCGGGGCAACGCGGGGTCACTCAACGCTGGATAAAGTCGAATTATCGGGCCTGGGGTGACCCCGCGTTGCTTCTGGCGGGACTGGCGCAAAGCCGGAAGACGCGACGCCGCGCCGCAGGCTTCAACGCCGCCGTATTTCGGTTCGGTAACGTGACCTCCTATGCTTAGTTGGAGCCTTTGCAAGGACTTGGGGGCGAGTAATCGTAAGGAAACCGGTATATGAGTAGTGTTCTGACAATCCGAGGCGGAGTCCCGCTTACAGGCCGTGTCAACGTCCGTGGGGCCAAGAATCTTGTTCCCAAAGCGATGGTGGCAGCCTTGCTGGGCAACGAACCGTCGGTGTTGCGGAACGTTCCGGAGATCAAGGATGTCGAGGTTGTCACGTCCCTGTTGCAGCTGCACGGCGTGACGGTGGTCAAGGATCCTTTGAGCGGTGACCTCACCCTGGATCCGAAGGCGGCCAAGACCGCCCCGAGCACCGCTATTGACGCCCATGCCGGGGATTCACGGATCCCCATCCTGCTCTGCGGACCCCTCATCCACGCGATCGGTGAGGCTTTCATCCCGGACCTGGGCGGCTGCAAGATTGGCGACCGGCCCATCGACTACCACCTCAACGTGCTCCGCCAGTTTGGCGCTGTCGTAGAGAAGCGGCCCGGCGGCATCCACATCTCCGCACCGCGGGGCCTGCAGGGAGCCAAGATCTCCCTGCCTTATCCCTCGGTGGGCGCCACCGAGCAGGTACTGCTCAGCGCCACCCGCGCCGAAGGAATCACAGAATTGGCCGGGGCCGCCACCGAGCCGGAGATTATTGACCTGATCGCCGTGCTGCAGAAGATGGGCGCCATTATCAGCGTCCAGACCGACCGCACCATCCGCATCGAAGGCGTCAAGGACCTGGGCGGCTACAACCACCGTGCCCTCTCGGACCGCAACGAATCGGCGTCGTGGGCTTCGGCGGCGTTGGTCACCCGCGGCGACATTTTCGTCGAAGGTGCCTCGCAGCGGGACATGATGACGTTCCTGAACACCTACCGCAAGGTGGGCGGCGGCATGGACATCGGCGAGGACGGCATCCGCTTTTACCACCGCGGCGGAAAGCTCAATCCGCTGGTCCTCGAAACCGACGTGCACCCCGGCTTCATGACCGACTGGCAGCAACCCCTGGTGGTAGCACTGACCCAGGCCGAGGGCGTATCGATCGTGCATGAGACCGTCTATGAAAACAGGTTCGGTTTCACCGAGGCTCTCATCCGGATGGGCGCCAACATCCAGGTGCACCGTGAATGCTTGGGCAGCGTGCCGTGCCGCTTCGGCCAGCGGAACTTCCTCCACTCGGCCGTCATTTCGGGCCCCACCCAGCTCAAGGGCACCGACATCGACGTCCCGGACCTCCGTGGCGGCTTCAGCCACCTCATCGCTGCGCTTGCCGCAACCGGCACGTCCCGCGTGACCGGGATTGACATCATCAACCGCGGCTACGAGCGCTTTACCGAAAAGCTGGCCGGCCTCGGCGCCGACTTCGACATCACCTCGACGAAGTAGCGTTGGGGTCGTGAAGGAAACAGCCAAGAGCCAGGCCACATTCGTTGTGGTCGCAGCCATCGTGCGCACCCTGCTGAACGGCATGATGAACAAAAAGTGGGAGGGCCTGGAAAACCTCCCGGCCGGCGGCTTCATCGCCGCGCCCAACCATTGCACCGAGATCGATCCGCTTATCGTGGGCCACTTGCTGTACAACCAGAAGCGCGCGCCCCACTTCCTGGCCAAAGCCGGGCTGTTCAAGGTTCCCGTGCTGGGTGCCATCCTTCGGGCCACCCGCCAGATCCCGGTGGAACGCTCGACGGCGGGAGCGAACCGCTCGCTTCAGCTCGCCCAGGAGATCGTGGCCGACGGCGGGGCCATCATCATCTACCCTGAGGGGACGCTGACCCGTGATCCGGAGCTGTGGCCGATGAAGGGCCACACCGGGGCAGCACGCCTCGCGCTCGAAGGTGGAATACCCGTGGTGCCGATCGCCCATTGGGGTGCCCACGAGGTCTTCCCGCGTTACGCAAAGAGCTTCCACCTTTTCCCGCGCAAGACGTCCCGGGTAGTGGTGGGTAAACCGGTGGACCTCAGTCCTTTTATGGGCAGGGCGCTGGATAAAGCAACCCTCACCGCTGCCACCGATGCCATCATGGACGCCGTGACGGAACTGCTGGCAGGCATCCGGGGCGAGGTACCTCCGGCCGAGCGCTGGGATCCCGCCAAACACAACCAGGCCACGCACGGCCGCTTCGTTGACCGGAAACGGCCTGACGGCGCAGCGGATGCCACGTGACCGCTGACGGAAGCCGTCCCGGCTCGGCCCGGTCTGTTGCTGTCCTGGGAGCAGGTTCCTGGGGAACCACCTTCGCCAAGATCCTTGCAGACGCTGCCAAGGCGGCGGCCGTGGAACGAAGCATCCGGCTGTGGGGCAGGCGCAACGAGGTGGTGGCGCAGATCAACTCCTCCCATAGGAACGAGCAGTATCTGAAGGACACGGTGCTGCCCGCCAGCATCACAGCGTCCATGGATGTGCGTGAGGTCTTGTCCGGCGCGGACCTGGTGGTCCTGGCGGTGCCCGCACAGTCGCTGCGTCTCCAACTCCGCGAATGGAAAGCCCTGGTTGCCCCGGACGCGGTGGTGGTGTCCCTGATGAAGGGCCTGGAACTCGGAACGGATGCCCGCATGAGCGAGGTCATCAGCGAAGAACTCGGGATTCCCGATCACCGGATAGCGGTAGTCTCGGGGCCGAACCTCGCCTTGGAGATCGCCCGTGAAGAACCTACGGCCTCGGTGGTGGCGTGTACAGATGAGGCGACCGCGGGCTGGATTGCCAGGAGCTGCACCGCTCCGTACTTCCGCCCGTACACCACAGGGGACGTGGTGGGCGTGGAGATTGGCGGCATCGTTAAGAACGTCATCGCGCTGGCTGTTGGCATTTGTGAAGGTAAGCAGATGGGGGACAACACCAAGGCCTCCGTCATTACGCGGGGCCTGGCTGAAACGTCAAGGCTTGCCTTGGCCCTCGGCGGGGAGGCCCGGACCATGGCCGGACTCGCTGGCCTGGGGGACCTGGTTGCAACCTGCTCCTCGCCGCTGTCGCGGAATCATACAGCCGGCCGGCTGCTGGGCCAGGGCCTCACCCTTGATGAGCTGGCCCTGAAGATGACGCAGACCGCCGAAGGAATTAAGTCAGGCCAGGCCGTGAACGATCTCGCGGGCAAGCTGGGCGTGGAGATGCCCATCACCGCCGCTGTTGTAGCCGTCCTCGCCGGCAAACTGTCCGTTGACCAACTGGGCCCGCTGCTGCTGGCCCGGGACCTGAAACCCGAAGGCGATTACTGAGATGTCTGACGAAAACCTGGCCGCAGCGGATCCGGCGCGCCGGGCGAAACCCCGAGTTGCGGTGCTATTTGGTGGCCGGTCCAGCGAACATGCGGTCAGCTGCGTGACGGCTGCCGGCGTGCTGGGGGCAATCAACAAAGACAAGTACGACGTCATCCCTATCGGCATCGCCAAGTCCGGGCAATGGGTCCTGGCCTTGGCGGACACTTCCCAGTGGTCGCTGTCCGCGGCGTCGCTGCCGGAAGTTCCGGCGTCGTCCGAGACTGTGACCCTTGCCGAAATCGGCGGGGAACACCAACTGATTGTGGCCTCGCCGGACGCGGTTCCCCGCGAACTCGGCACCGTTGATGTGGTGTTCCCGCTGCTCCACGGTCCGTTTGGGGAAGACGGAACCATCCAAGGGCTGCTGGAACTCTCTGACACCCGGTACGTCGGCGCGGGAGTGCTCGCGTCCGCGGTGGGCATGGACAAGCACTACATGAAGGTTGTTTTCGAAGCCGCCGGCCTGCGGGTGGGGCCGTATGTCGCCGTCACGGACCGGCAGTGGCTCAACGACGCCGAGGACGTCCGCAAGCAGGTGGACCGTCTCGGCTTCCCGGTGTTCGTCAAACCGGCCCGGGCGGGATCCTCCATGGGCATCTCCAAAGTGGATTCGCTGGAGGAATTGGATGCCGCCGTCGAGGAAGCCCGCCGCCACGACCGCAAGCTGGTCATTGAGGCTGGCATCGTGGGCCGGGAAATCGAGTGTGCCGTCCTGGAAGGGCGCGGAACGTCAGCGCCGCGTACCTCCATGCCGGGCGAGATCTCCGTGGCAGGCGGCGGTCACGATTTCTACGACTTCAACGCCAAATACGTTGAGGACGACGCCGCTTCGCTCAGCTGTCCGGCCGACATCCCCGAGGACGCAATCGCGAGGGTGCGGGAACTGGCGGCAGTCGCGTTCGACGCCGTCGGGGCGGAAGGACTGAGCCGCGTTGACTTCTTCTACACCCCTGAGGGCGAGCTGATCATCAACGAGATCAACACCATGCCGGGGTTTACTCCCAAGAGCATGTACCCGCAGATGTGGGCAGCATCCGGCCTGGACTACGCGGACCTTATTGACGAACTGATCTACCTGGCGCTGAACCGGAAGACCGGCCTGCGCTGACCCCCTACTTGCTGGTCGGCAGGTTCTGCAGGTCTTCCTGGCCCACGCAGTTCCCGGTGGCGGGGATCTTTGCCGCGGCCCCGGAAAGATCAGCAAGGACGGTGGCGGAGCTGATGGTCTCCTGATCCTTCGCGAGGAGGATCTCGGTGGCCGGTTTGCGGCCGAAAGTGGTCAGGGTCCATGCCGCGTCCGCTTCCTTGATGACCCAATCGACGCCGTTGACGCTTACGCAGCGGTCCGTGGTCGGGCCCGGAACGTTAACACCGCAGCGCAGGATCACCTGGGAGGGGTCCCCCCAGGCAGCAGTGGCCTGGCTGTTGGTCTTCCGCAGCTTCGCGTCGCCGATGGCGTCCGGCAGGGCCACCATCATCGGCGCGCACGCGGGGTTGGCCGCGTCAGCGGCCGGGGCCACATCCACGGCGGGGGCGCAGCCGGAGAGAACAGCGCCGGCCAGGGCAGCGGTCAGCAGGCTCAGGGACACACGGACGGGTAAGAGCAAACGCGGATGGTGCATCCATCAAGCCTAGTGCCGCCGCGCAGTGGCGCCGCACGCCTGACGGTGACGCAGGATCAGCATTGTCGGTGCCGGGCTGTAGCGTAGGGGCGTGCCTGAAAAACCCCTGACCGACGAAACCCCCGCAGTCGCCGCCATGTCCGAATCCGGACTGCTGGCCCGGATCTTTCCCCGCCTGGAAATGGGCGGCGGTGCCCACGGCTCGGCCACACTGCTGGGGCCGGGGGATGACGCTGGGCTGGTGGCGGCACCGGACGGCCGGACGCTGATTTCCATTGACACCCAGGTCCAGAATCAGGACTTCCGGCTGCAATGGGCCAATGGCTACCGGACTACCGGTTTCGATGTCGGGTGGAAGGCTGCAGCCCAGAACCTGAGTGACATCAATGCGATGGGCGGCAAGGCCACCTCGCTGGTGGTCAGCCTCACCCTGCCGCCGGAGACACCCGTCAGCTGGGTCGAGGACCTGGCCGACGGCCTCACCGCGGCAATCAAGGAACTGGGGGCCACCGACTGCTCCGTGGTCGGGGGTGACCTGGGCCGCGGAACGGAAATCTCCGTGACCGTGGCGGTGCTGGGCACCTTGGAAGGGGGAAAGCCGGTGTTGCGCTCCGGTGCCCGCCCCGGCGACGTCCTGGCACTGGCCGGCACAGTCGGCCGGGCCGCGGCCGGCCTGGCGCTCCTGGAATCTTCAGCTCCCATGCAGGCCCTTGCCCCGGCGCAGCGTGCACTTGTCGAAACCCAGTGCCGGCCGAGGCCGCCCCTGGCAGCGGGCCCGCGGGCCCGGGAGGCCGGCGCTAGCGCCATGATGGATATCTCGGACGGTCTGCTGCGCGACGGCAGCCGTCTCGCCGCCGCCAGTGGCGTGGTGCTGGACCTGGACCCGCTGGAACTGAAGCGGCAGGCGGAAGGCCTCAGCCCGGCGTCGGACGTCCTCGAAGTGGACCCGGTGGCGTGGGTGGTGGGCGGGGGAGAAGACCACGGACTGCTTGCCACATTCCCTGCCAACATTCAGCTTCCGGCTGGATTCACTGCGATAGGCTCAGTACAAGCCCCGGGAACCGACACTGGCCCGGGCGTCACAATTGCGGGCCGCGTCGCTGGCGCCAGGGGATGGGATCACTTTGCAGACTAAGGTTGCCGCGAATGCCCAAGCGATGAAGCGGTGGTTGGACAAGGCCGAAACGGCCATCGGCAACCACAGCGACCGCATCAATGCCATCAACATTTTCCCCGTGGCGGACGGCGATACCGGAACAAACCTTTACCTCACCGTCCGGGCAGCTGCCCGCGCCCTGCACGGCGGCACGGCAAGCCCGGACTCAGCCGCCCTGTCAGATCCGGGCCAGGCGGATGTGGGAGCAGTGCTGGCGCATGCGGGCCGGGCGGCGATGGAGCAGGCACGCGGTAACTCCGGCACACTTTTCTCCGTGTTTCTCTGCGCCGCCGCGGAGCCGTTGGCCGGGCACACCCGCCTGACGTCAGCGCTGCTGGCCGCGGCGCTGAACCGCGCCCAGATCCGGGCGTGGTCCGCATTAAGCGATCCTGTACCGGGCACCATGCTTTCGGTGATGGAGGCCGCAGCCCGAGCCGCCGCGGCAGTGGACGCGGGTCACAACGGCGACGACAGCAACCTCGCCCTGGGTAAAACCCTGGACGCCGCCGTCAAGGGCGCCCTGCAAGCAGTGGTCAGCACAGAGAGTCAGTTGGCCGCCCTGGAAGCCGCACATGTAGTCGATGCGGGGGGCGTTGGCATGCTGCTCATCCTCGATTGCCTTCGCTCCGCTGTCCTGGGCGAGGGACTGCAGGGTGAACTCCTCGACGGCCTGCACGGCTACGACGTCCAGGACCCGCACATCCACACCAGCATGCCGGATGACGACGGCGTTGAAGTCATGTGCACCATCAGCCTCTCACCGCTGAACGCCGCCACACTCCGGCAGAGGCTGGACGAGATCGGCGACTCCGTCATCATGAGCCAGGTGGGCAACGCCGCGAATCCGGACGGCAACTACCGCTGGCGTGTGCACGTCCACGTCCCGGACGCCACGCCCGCCGTGAGCGTGATCCGCTCCCTGGGGCACCCTTCAGAGCTCACCGTCAGCGAACTTGCCGTAGCCCGAGATCCCGAACCGGCTCCAGCGAGCTCCTATGGGCATGAGCGCTGACCTCGGCCAGCGCCTCGAACGGCTGATCGGAAAACGGTCAGCGTCGGCCATTGAGAAACATTTGGGGATCAGCACCGTCGGCGGCCTGCTGAACTATTTCCCCCGCCGCTACCTGAACCGGGGTGAGCTGACTCCTATCGGCGAGCTGCCCGTCGATGAGGAAGTCACCCTCATTGCGCGGGTTCTCTCCAACAGCACCCGCAAGATGCATACGCGCCGCGGGTCCATTACCGATGTCATCATCACCGACGACGCCGCATCCCATGGCCGTCCGCGCCTTGCCTCCGTAGGGCCCGGCAGCGGGCACGGCACCCTCAAGATCACTTTTTTCAGCGGCTTTCGGGCACAGGCCGAACTCCTGCCCGGACGGCGCGTGATGTTCTCCGGCAAAGTGACCCGGTACGGCGCCTCGCTCGGCCTGACCAATCCGGACTTCAACCTCTTGGACGAAGACCCGGACATGCCGGGTATGGACCCCGAAAAGCTGGCTGCCATGCCCGTCCCGGTGTACCCGGCCACGGCCAAGCTCACCAGCTGGTCGATTCAGAAAGTGATCGACACGCTCCTCCAAACCGTCGATCTGGAGGCGTTGCCCGATCCGTTGCCGGACGACGTCGCCCGCCGGGAAAAGTTCCTGCCGGTGGCCGAGGCCTACCGCCTCATCCACAAGCCCGAAACGCAGGCCGACTGGAAGCGCGCCCAGGACCGGCTCCGGTTCCAGGAAGCCCTGGTCCTGCAGGCTGCCCTGGCCCGGCGGCGTGCACAGCTGGCAGCCGAGGAAGCCACCGCCCGACGGCCGGCAGCCGATGGGCTGCTGACGGCGTTCGACCGGCAGCTGCCGTTCACCCTGACTGGCGGCCAGGCTGCCGTGGGAAAAACCCTTGCCGCCGAACTCGCGCAGGACAGCCCTATGAACCGGCTCTTGCAGGGGGAGGTCGGGTCGGGCAAAACCATTGTGGCGTTGCGGGCCATGCTTCAGGTGGTGGACGCCGGCGGGCAGGCGGCGCTGCTGGCGCCCACCGAAGTCCTCGCAGCCCAGCACTTCGAATCCATCCGCCGCACGCTGGGTTCCCTTTCCCGGGATCCCATGCTGTCCGCGGACGGGCTTCTCGGTAGCCTGGCCGAAGGTGCCGTTCAGGTTACGCTGCTCACCGGTTCCATGCCCGCTGCCGCCCGCAAACGGGCCATGCTCGACGCCGCGTCCGGTGCGGCCGGCATTGTGATCGGCACGCACGCACTGCTGAGCGATAATGTCGCGTTCTATGATCTGGGCCTGATCGTCGTGGACGAACAGCACCGGTTTGGTGTGGAGCAACGTGACGTCCTGCGGTCAAAGGCCAACAAGCCGCCGCACCTGCTGGTCATGACCGCCACGCCTATTCCCCGGACCGTGGCGATGACCGTCTTCGGAGATCTTGAAACCTCCATCCTGGACGAGCTCCCCGCAGGCCGGGCGCCCATTTCCACTCATGTGGTGGGCCTTGCCGAAAACCCTGGCTGGGCAGGGCGTATCTGGTCGCGTTCGCGCGAGGAGATCGACGCCGGGCACCAGGTCTATGTGGTGTGCCCCAGGATCGGAACGGACGACGACGGCGATTTCAGTCCCGGCGAAGCGGAACCTTCCGCAGCTGGCCTGGCAGGCGACGGCGCTGAACGCGAACTCGCGTCGGTGACCGCCGTCGTCGACCAACTGCTCCAGGAGCCGGCCCTGTCCGGCGTCCCGCTGGCACCGATGCACGGCCGCCTGGACACGGCGGTGAAGAATGCCGCGATGGCCGATTTCACGGCCAACCGGACCAAGCTCCTGGTCGCCACCACCGTGATCGAAGTGGGCGTGGACGTCCACAACGCCACGTTGATGGTGATCCTCGACGCCGACCGCTTCGGCATCTCGCAGCTTCACCAGTTGCGTGGGCGGGTGGGTCGTGGCGGCCTCCCCGGAACCTGCCTGCTGGTCACCGGCCTGGAACCAGGGCACCCGAGCCGGCGCCGGCTGGATGCGGTGGCTTCCACCACGGACGGCTTTGAGCTGTCCCAGGAGGACCTCAAGCTGCGCCGCGAGGGCGACATCCTGGGCGCGTCACAGTCAGGCGGCCGATCCACCCTTAAGCTGTTGCGCGTGTTGGAGCATGAGGACATCATTGCCCGGGCAAGGCAGGACGCCCAGGATGTGGTGGGCGCGGACCCGACGCTGGCACGGCATCCCCGCCTCGCTGAGGCCATCAACGAATACCTGAATCCCGAGAAGGAGGCGTTCCTTGAGCGCGGATAGTAGGCGGGCATGAGCCGCATCATTTCGGGCGCCGCGGGCGGGACCCCGCTGGTCAGCGTCCCGGGGTCCATGACCCGGCCCACCACGGACCGCGTCAAGGAGGCGTTATTTTCCCGGCTGGATGCCTTCGGCATCATTGCCGGTGGCCGCGTCCTGGACCTCTACGCCGGCTCCGGAGCGCTGGGCGTGGAGAGCAGCAGCAGGGGCGCCGACGCCGTTGACCTGGTGGAATTCGATGCCAAGGCAAGTTCCGTCTGCCAGCGCAACGCTGATCTCATCAACGGCGTGCTGGCCCGCAAGGTCGTCACGGTCCACCGTTCCAAAGTGGAGTCCTTTTTGGAGCGCACATCAGAGGAGGTCCGCTGGGACCTCGTTTTTATGGACCCGCCCTACCCATTGGACGAGGTTGCCGTCTCGGCGGTTTTGGCCAAACTCGCAGGCCATCTCGCTCCGGCTGCGGTGGTGGTGGTGGAACGGTCCTCGCGCTCGCCGGAACCAGGCTGGCCGGCCGGCCTTGAACGGTTTGCGGAGCGGAAGTACGGGGAAACCAAGCTCTGGTTCGCAGAGCCCTCAGTGCTTCCGGAGGACTGAAATTCAGCCCTCGAGCCTGTCCAGGTCCACGCCCGCCAGGACTTTGGCGGGGTGGGGGCCGCGTGCCGTCAGTTCGGCGGTCCAGCCCTCGGGCCACGCCGTCTGCGTGCCGGTGAGGATGATGTTGCCGGGGTAGCGGCCCGCAAACATGCCCGTCTCCGCGAACGCCGCCACATCGGTCATGGCGCGGCGCATGGCGGCCACCTGGCTGCGGACCAGCGTGAGGCCAGGTTCATCGCCGACGTTGACGATCAGCAGACCTCCGGGGCTGAGCCGTGCACGGGCCTCTTCGTAGAACTCTGTGCAGGCAATGTGTTCCGGGGCGTAGGGCCCGGAGAAGATATCCAGGATGACGACGTCGAACTGAAGGTCCCCATCCAGCTCCGCCAGAGCGTCGCGGGCATCGCCGATGATGGTGTGCAGGTCGGTTCCGTCGGGCAGGGGGAGCTGCTGCAGGACATAGTCCAGGAGCTCCCGCTCCAGCTCCACCGCATACTGGACGGAACCGGGCCGGGTCGCCTGGATATAGCGGGCCAGTGTCAGTGCCCCGGCGCCGAGATGCAGCGCCGCGATCGGCCGGCCTGGGGGCGCGGCGAGGTCCACCACGTGGCCGATCCGCCGCAGGTATTCGTAAAAAATCTCTTCCGGGTGGGCCAGATTGACGTGGGACTGTTCGGCCCCGCCGATGCTGAGGACGTAGGCGCCGTCAGTGAAGGCATCAGGCTCGATGGCGGCATGTTGTCCGGTGGTGCGCAGAAACCTGGTGGACCGTGCACCGCCAGCCTCCGGCATCACAGCTTTCCGCTGAGCGTTGCCAGCCGGGCGGCCGCCTCCTCGAGGACTGCCACCTTTTTGCAGAAGGCGAACCTGAGCAGGCTGCGGGTCCGTTCCGCACCTTGCGGATGGCAGAAGACCGGCACGGGGATTGCGGCAACCCCCACCAGGGCGGGAAGACGGCGGGCAAGGTCCACGGAGTCGGCAATGCCGAGGGGTGCGGTGTCCACGTTGACGAAGTAAGTGCCCTGCGGGGTGAAGACATCGAAGCCTGCGGCGCGGAGGCCTGCGCTGAGGATGTCCCGCTTCTTCTGCAGCGTGGCTGAAATCCCGTGGTAGAACTCGTCCGGCAGTGCCAGTCCGGTGGCAATGGCTGCCTGGAACGGCGTGCCGGAACTGTAGGTCAGGAATTGCTTGACGGTGCGGACTGCCGCCACAAGGTGCTCCGGCCCGGTCAGCCAGCCGATCTTCCAGCCGGTGAAGGAAAAAGTCTTTCCTGCCGAGGAAATGGTGATGGTCCTCTCGGCGGCACCCGGCAAGGAAGCCACCGGGATGTGCCGGGCACCGAAAGTAAGGTGCTCGTACACCTCATCGGTGATGATCAGGCAGTCATGCTTGCGGGCAAGCTCAATGACGCGCTGAAGGACCTGACGGGGGAACACCGCGCCCGTGGGATTGTGGGGATTATTCAGCAATACCACCCGGGTACGGTCGGTGAACGCTGCTTCGAGTGCTGCCATGTCCGGGAAGAAGTCAGGGGCAAGGAGCGGGGCGGTGGTGTGGGTGGCGCCGGTCAGACCAATGACGGCGCCGTATGAGTCGTAGAACGGCTCGAACGTCAGCACCTCATCGCCCGGCCCGGTGAACGCCAGCAGGGCAGCCGCGATGGCCTCGGTAGCCCCGGTGGTGACGATGACCTCCGTCTGCGGGTCCAGGGTCAGGCCGTAGAACCGGCTCTGGTGGGCCGCGACGGCTTCCCGCAGTTCCAGGACGCCCTTGCCCGGCGCGTACTGGTTGGCACCCGCCTCGATGGCGGCCATGGCTGCGGCCTTGATTTCAGCCGGCCCGTCCTCGTCCGGAAAGCCCTGACCCAGATTGATGGCGCCCGTCTGCGCGGCCAGGGTGGTCATCTCCTCGAAGATGGTGACGCCCAGCTGGCCGGCAGGTCCCAGGAGGTTTGCGCCGGCCGCCGTCCGCTGCCACGGAGCCGGTGCTGCGGGCATGGAAAGTTCCCGTGGTGGATGCATTCAGTCATGGTATCCCGGCCTCCATGCGGTAGGTTCGGTGGATGAGACGCGCAGTCTGCCCCGGATCCTATGACCCCATACACAACGGTCACCTCGAGGTCATTGCCCGCGCGGCCGGCCTCTTCGATGAAGTGATTGTGGCTGTTTCCACGAACTACGCCAAGAAGTACATGTTCAGCCTAGGGGATCGCATCGACATGGCCCGGGAAACCCTGGCTTCGCTGCAAGGCATTGTGGTTGAGCCTGTGGGGGAGGGCCTCCTGGCCGAGTATTGCCGCCAGCGTGGTGTGTCCGCGATCGTGAAGGGTCTCCGTTCTTCATCGGATTTCGATTACGAACTCCCCATGGCCACCATGAACCGCCAGCTCAGCGGCGTTGAGACGGTGTTCCTGCCGGCAGAGGCGCACTACCTCCACCTGTCGTCCACCCTCATCAAGGAAGTGGCCAGCCTGGGCGGCAGCGTTTCCGACTATGTACCGCGTTCAGTGCAAAAAAGGCTGCTCTCAGGCGAGTCGGCGTAGGACCAACTCCCAAGAGGGTAGGCTTGTCCGGTACTTCGGCGGCTGTCCCGGCCCGGTTTGAGTCCCTGCGGCTCTTCAGGCTAAGATGGTACGTCGGTCATATGTTCAACAGGAGTTCTCATTAAACGAGATGCTAGTTCGCCCTTGGCGTTCGACGTCAAGGATCTCGGGCGCAGCCCGGGCAGCATGCGGACGCTGAAGGAACATGTACCCGCGCCAAGTGATTTTGGCGTGGCACTCATTGGCGTTCAGGAAGGCTCGGATATCGAGCTGGACTTGAGGCTTGAGGCCGTACACGAAGGAATTCTGGTATCAGGAACCGCGGTCGCCGAAGTTACAGGCGAATGCGGTCGATGCCTGGATCCCCTTGCGTATGACCTTGAGGTCAATGTGCAAGAACTTTTCTTCTATGAGGGCGTCCTGCTTTCAGATGAAGAAGACGAAGAAGAGCAACGTCGAGTCGAGCACGATCTAATCGATCTTGAACCGGTGTTGCGGGACGCAGTTGTAACCATGCTGCCGTTCCAGCCGGTGTGCCGGGAAGACTGCCAGGGCCTTTGCTCCGAATGCGGAGTACGCCTGGAAGACGAGCCGGGGCATCACCACGAGGTCGTAGATCCTCGCTGGGCCGCCCTGGCTGACTTGGCTAAGCCTGACCGGCAAAACTGATCTGTACGTGTTTGTCTAGAGAGAAATGAGTTAGCCGTGGCTGTCCCGAAGCGGAAAATGTCTCGCTCGAATACCCGCGCCCGCCGCTCCCAGTGGAAGGCAACCGCCCCCCACCTGGTGAAGACTGTCGAGAACGGCCAGGTTGTTTACAGCCTGCCGCACCAGGCAAAGGTCGTTACTGACTCGGCTGGCACTGCGCTGTTCCTTGAGTACAAGGGCCGCAAGGTCGCAGACGTCTAATCGGCCCCCAAGGCTGAGATGATATCTTCAACTGAAGAGCTTCTGAAGCGTCTCGGTGTCTCCATTGACGCCGGGACGCTTCGTCTTGCTCTGACACACCGTTCTTACGCCTACGAAAACGGCGGCATACCCACCAACGAGCGCCTTGAGTTCCTCGGCGACTCCATCCTGGGTTTCTCTGTGACGGACGCCCTGTACCGGGACAATCCCACGCTGCCCGAAGGCGACCTCGCCAAACGCCGCTCCGCGGTAGTCAGCACACGTGCCCTGGCCGGTATCGGCCGAAGCCTGGGCATCGGGGACTACATCTATCTGGGGCAGGGCGAAAAGCTTACCGAGGGCAAGAACAAGGCCTCCATCCTGGCGGACACCATGGAAGCACTCATCGGCGCCACCTACGTGTCCAACGACATCGAGACTGCACGTCAGCTGGTCATGCGACTGATCGGCCCGCTCCTGAAGGACGCGGCGGCCCTTGGTGCGGGAACGGACTGGAAAACCAGCATCCAGGAGCTCGCCGCAAGCCGGCAGCTTGGCACTATCTTCTACGCAGTCGAGGGAGCCGGTCCTGACCACGCCCGTACCTTCAAAGCTGTCCTGAACATCGGCGGCAAGCCGTACGGCAATGGCTCGGGCCACTCCAAAAAAGAAGCCGAGCAGGAAGCTGCCGCGGACGCCTGGCGTGTTCTCTCCGGAACCAAGGAAGCCGCGACCGGCGGATCAGCCGGGTCCGGTTCCGGCGCCTAGGTCCAGCCGTGCCCGAACTGCCTGAAGTTGAAGTGGTCCGCCGCGGGTTGGTGCGCTGGGTCCGCGGCCGGACCATCACTTCGGTCGACGTCCTGGACCCCCGTTCGCTCCGCCGCCACACACTGGGCCCCGAGGACTTCATGGGCAACCTCCAAGGCGCCACGGTGGTGGATGTGGTGCGGCGCGGAAAGTTCCTGTGGATGCCGCTGCGCGAAGCCGGGGATGTCGCCACTGCCGGTGGTGTCCCGGCGCCCGCCGAGCCGGCCGTCGCCCTCATGGCGCACCTTGGCATGAGTGGCCAACTGCTGATGCAGGATTCGTCCGTCCTGGACGAAAAGCACCTGAAAGTGCGCCTCCGGCTGAGCCCGGGTGAGGGCTTGCCGGACCAGCTCCGTTTTGTGGACCAGCGCATCTTTGGCGGCCTGTTTGTGACGGATTTGGTTCCCACTGACGACGGCGGTCCCGGCGGCATCGCGGAGTCACCTGTTCCCTTGATTGCCGCAGAGGCAGCGCACATCGCCCGGGACCCCCTCGATCCCGCATTTTCCTTCGAGCTTTTCTACAGCCGGCTCAAAAAACGCAGGACCGGCCTCAAGCGCGCCCTTTTGGATCAGGGGCTGGTCTCGGGCATCGGCAACATTTACGCTGACGAGTCGCTCTGGCGTGCCGGCCTGCATTACGCCCGGCCCACGGACAAGCTGGGCCGATCCGAGGCGCAACGCGTGATCACGTGCGCCCGCGAGGTCATGCTTGACGCGCTTGCGGCCGGCGGGACCAGCTTCGACTCCCTGTACGTCAACGTCAACGGCGCCTCCGGCTACTTCGACCGCTCCCTGAACGCGTACGGCAGGGAGGGGCTGCCCTGCCACCGGTGCGCCGCCGTCGGAATTAACTCCTTGATCCGCCGCGAACAGTTCATGAACCGCTCGTCCTACACGTGCCCCGTCTGCCAACCGCGCCCACGGAACGGACGCTGGTAGGAAGAAGCGAAAAGTGTGCGGATTCTGCGGTTCCGCAATGTGGGTTCCCTTGGCAGACTGAGCCCATGAAAGTCTGGGGTGTTCTTATCGCGGTGGCAGTGGCGGAGCCATGATCACCAAGAAACTGGTCCTCGCGGGAGTTGTAGCCGCTGCCTTGCTGGGCGGCGGAGCTGCGGTGCTTGACCAGGTCGCCCCGGCAGGCACAACCCCGCCTAATGCTGGCACGGGCAGCTCCTCTGCGGACGGCAGTATTCCGCACCCTTCGGGGACAGAGGCCGGCGGCACGGCCGGGTCTGGCGAGGGTACGGAGTCAACACCAGCCGCGGCATCACCGCCGGAAGGAACGCCGTCCGAAGCGGCCGCGCCGGATCCAGCGGGTCGACGTGTCCTGGAAGTTCTGCCGCCGGCCAGTGCCGCACCCACCGGCCTGCCCATGCCATCGCCTCCGGCCGCCTTGATCCGAACTCCGTTGCCGGCCTCGGCGTCAGCCCAAGGCAAGGTCGTGGAGGGCTTCCCCGTCCAGGTGGTGACCTTCCCCGAACGGACTGTCCTGGTGTCCACCAGTGTGGGCTCCGCTGATCGGACGCTCCAGGTCACCGCTGACGGTATCGCGGAGCTGAGCGTCGCGCAGGTAACGGGTCATTTTCAGCAGTCCCTGCTGGCCCTGGGCTTCCAGTCCGAAGCAGTGACATCCGGGGATGGCCGGCAGTCCATTCGCCTGTCGCGCGGAACTGACACCGTGACGGTGGCCATCACGACGACGGGGACCGGAAGCACGCGGTTCACACTGTTAGGCAGCCTCCATGCGTAAACGGACGACCAGCTGATGTATATCTCCGTGTCAGACCGCAACGGCGGCAAGAAGGACGAGCACGTTGCCGACGGCGGTCGAACCCGGCGGCCTGAAACGCGGTTCAAACTCTCGCACACCATCGTGTGGCTTGGCGTTGTCAGCATGTTCACCGACATCTCCTCCGAGTCAGTGGCCGCCATCCTGCCCCTGTACATCACGGGTTTCCTGGGGCTCTCGGTGATCGCGTTTGGTGTACTGGACGGCATCAACCAGGGGGCCAGCGCGTTGGTCAGGATCGCGGCCGGGTGGGCTTCTGACAGGATGGGCCATCCCAAGCGTGTTGCCGTCGCCGGGTATGGGCTTTCGATGGCCGCCAGGATCGGTCTTCTGTTTGCCGGCGGCTTTTGGTCCCTCACGGCGACCATCACCGGCGACAGGATCGGCAAAGGCATCCGCACTGCTCCCCGTGACGCGCTGATCACTGTTTCGGCGCAGCCTGAACATCTGGCAAGGCACTTTGGCGTCCACCGGATGCTCGACAATATCGGCGCCGCGACCGGGCCCCTCCTGGCCTTTTTCATTCTTATGCTCATCCCCAACGGCTACTCAACAGTCTTTGTGGTGTCGCTGGCATTCGCCGTCATTGGCGTGGCCGTGCTGGCACTGCTCGTCCCGGATCTGCGTGCCGGAAGGCCTCGCTCCGGGACGGACAGGCCGAAAATTCCGGCAGTTTCGTTCCGCTGGCCGATGCTCCGGGAACCAGGCCTTGGGCGACTGCTGGTAGTTGCCGGAATCCTGGGGTTGCTTACCGTGGGAGACGGCTTTATCTACCTCGTGCTGCAGGACAAGAATTCGTTCGCCGTGCAGTGGTTCCCGCTACTGTATGTGGGCACCAACCTCGTATTCCTGGTGCTTGCCGTACCGCTGGGCAGGCTCGCTGACCGGTGGGGCAAAGCCAAGGTTTTCATCTCAGGGCACGCGGCGCTACTCGCCTGTTATTTGCTGACAGCTATGCCGTTCGCGGGAATCGGGCCGACGCTCGGCTGCCTTGTCCTTCTCGGCGTGTTCTATGCCGCTACGGATGGGGTATTGGCAGCCCTTGCCAGCCAGCTCACCCCCCCTGAAAGGCTAGCAACGGGTATCGGCGCGGCGCAGACCGTAGTGGCGGTAAGCCGGATGGCTGCTTCAGCCGTTTTCGGGATTCTATGGTTCGCACTGGGTCCGGCGGCGGCGATGGTTGTGGTTGCCTGCCTGTTGACCGTTGCCGTCGTGGCGTCTCCGTTCATCCTTAACGGGATCGGGCATGAGAAGCGCGTGGCATGACCCGGCGCCGCTGGGAGACTGACGGAAAACTCCGTTGGGTCATCCTGTTGGTACTGACCGTGATCGTGGTTGCCGGCGCCGGAACGTATGCCGCTCAAGCGTTCCAGCGGTTCCAGGCTGCAAGCCTTGCGGCATCCTCGGCTGACATCGCGGCCGGCAGCTCTTCCCTGCCGGACCAGCCGTTTGTCCTGTTCCGCAACACCGCCTCCGGTGTGGGCTATGGCCAGGTGGCGACGGTCCTCCTGTCCGCCCCGGGAGCACAAAGGACGGTGGGCGGCGCCGCCTGCGACCGCGTTTACGGGACATCCGGTGAAGTGGTGTGCCTGCGGACCAACCGCGGTCTGATCACCAGCTATGAGGCGGCCATCTATGACAGGAACTGGCAGGAGATCCGCAGCTGGGCGCTGCGTGGGATCCCCAGCCGCACAAGACTTGATGGAGCCGGAAGCACCGCAGCAACAACAGTCTTCGTGACCGGGCACTCGTATGCGGGAACAGGATTTTCCACTGAGACGGTGATCAGTCCCGTGGACGGCGGCACCGGGACAGGAAGCCTCGAGGACTTCGCCTTGTGGGTCAACGGCGCCCAGGTCAGTCCTGCGGACAGGAACATCTGGGGAGTGACCTTTCTTCCGGGCCAATCCGATTCCTTTTACGCCACGGCAGCATCGAACGGCCGGATTTGGCTTGTCCAGGGAAGCATCTCGTCCCGTAAGCTCACCGCAGTCCACGACGGCGTTGAATGTCCGTCAGTCTCTCCCGACGGCAAACGAATTGCCTTCAAAAAGAACATGGCAGGCACCGTGACACCGCTCTGGAACATCGCGGTCCTCGATATTGCCACGGGCACTGAGTCACTCCTTGCGGAGACACGCAACGTTGATGACCAGGTTGAATGGCTGGACAACAACACCCTGCTCTACGGACTGGGCCGGGATGATGCTGCCGGAGACAGCGACATCTGGCGTCTCGGCACCAACGCCGATTCCCGGCCGGAACTCTTCATCGAACACGCCTGGTCTCCCTCCGTGGTGCGCTGAGACCATTTGGCTTCATGAAACAGACTGGCAGCGGGAGAGTAGCCCCTGCTGCCAGTCTGTCCTAAGCCATTCAGCTGGCCGGATCAGGCGCGAACACAACGTCAACGAAGTAGTTGGTGGCCCTGTCTGTCCGGTTAGGGACTGCTGTTCCTGTCCCTAACCGTAGAGCCCGTTCCTGGTGGGTGCGCGGAGGACGCCGCTCGACCAGACCTGGGTGAAGAAGTTGGCCGTGTACGAGTAGCGGCCCACCGGCGCGTTATAGGAAACAACGTACGTGGCGCCCACAGCCAACCGGATAGGGCTGGCCAGGACCGCGGTCTGCCACCCGCTGGCCGTTTCGTTGGCGAAGGCTACCCGGATCAGCCGGGCGCCCACCGGATCCCACAGGGATCCGGTGTGGACCCCTGTGTTGCTGGGACCTTTGTAGAACCTCAGCGCGGTGACCACGCCAGCGGCCGTCGTCTGGAACGCCGTGCCAAGCTCCATGGCACTCGTGTCAGTGGAAGCCGCGACTTGGGGGACCATAGAAGAAAACAGGGTCTGGGCGGCAGGCGCCGCGTTGACTGTGGTGAATTGCCACGAAGTGGGAGCGAGTGAGGCCCCTGTTGTGGAAATGACGTTGCTGGCGCTCGCGGTGATCTGCGCATTCGAAGGTAGCTGCTGCGCAGGGCTGAAGGTGATGGTGCGGGCATCCGCGGATAGTGCCGACGAACCGGCCACGTTGGCGCCTCCTGCCGACAGCACCAAGGCCGACCCGGGCTGCACCGCTGAGGACAGCGTCAGGCTCGGCTTAGCGCTCAGTGCAACACCGGTTGCGTTCGGCGCCGGTGACTGGGATGTGACAGTCAAAGGTGCCGGGGGTGGCGGTGCGGGGGTACTCCCGCCTTGCTCAAACACAAGATCCACCAGGTAGCTGGCATTGGACCCCGACGACGGGAAATCGCCGCTGTAGGAGTAGGAGCCGGAGCCCGCTGCCGTGCGGAGCGGACCGCTCGTGAACCCTGACGCGAACCCTCCAGGCGTGGCCGAGTAGGTGCCGCTGGGGGAGCGGTAGGCGGCGACGTATTCCGTGTCGGCCGCTATGGCCACCGGCTGGCTGAAGGTCGCAGTCTGCCAGCCTGCTGAGGTTTCCCCGGTGAAGGTGACCGTGGCGAGCTGTTGGCCTGTCACGGTGAAGAGGGAACCGGAATGTGTGCCGGTGTTTCCGGCAGCCTTGTAGAACCGGATTCCGGTAATGGTGCCGGCGGCCGAACTCGCGAACCTGACGCCCAGGACGAGCGGGATGCCGTCGTTGGACTCCATTACCGTTGGCGTGACTGTGTCCTGGTAGAGCGTGCAGGGGCAGGTCCCTTCTGTCCTGGGGGACGGGACCGTGGTGAAGCTCCAGGAGCCGCCGGCACCGAGTTGTTGACCCGTTGCGGACGTGGCTGTCAGTGTCGCGGTGTAGGTGGTGGCGGCAGCCAACGGGGCAGATGGCGTGAAGGTCATCTTGGACGTTGTGGCGTCGAAGGCCGTTGTACCGGGGACAGACGCCGTTCCTGGACCCGTGAGGGTGGCCTTCACCGTGGATGCTGTCACAGGTTTGGAGAAGACAGCCGACACCGTGCTGTTCAGCGCCACGCTTGACGAGCCGGGCAGCGGCGATTGGGCGGCGGCGGTGAATGGTGGATCCGGGTACTGGACCACAACATCGACCAGGTAGCTCGCCGTTGAACGGGCGTTCGGGAAATCGTTGGAGTATGAGTAGGCGCCTGCGTCAGAAGACGTCCTCAGGTTGCCGGCGCTTAGTCCTGGGCCAAATCCATTGACCGTCGCTGAGTAGGTACCGGTTGTGGTCTTGTAAGCCATGACGTACTCCGTGTTGGCGCTCATGCCAACAGGCTGGTTGAAGTATGCGGTCTGCCAGCCGGAGGTGCTTTCATTGGCGAACGTCACGGTGGCCAGTTGCTGGCCGGAGGCCGTGAACAGTGTGCCTGTGTGCGTACCGGTATTTCCTGCGGATTTGTAGAAACGGACGCCGGTCAGTGTGCCGCCGGTTGTGCTGGAGAACCGTATGCCCAGGGTGAGGGGTACGCCGTCCCTGACTTCCGGGATGCCCGGGAGCACCGAATCGTCATAGAAGCTGCAGGGACACGTTCCGGGCACCGGCGGAGAGGCAACCGTGGTGAAGGACCACGTTCCGCCCGAAGTTAGGGCTCCGCCGCTGGAAGCGGTGGCGCTGAGGGTCGCTGTGTACGTCGTGCCAAGTTCAAGGCTGGACGCAGGAGTGAACGTGACTTTCCGTGCCACAGCGTCGTAACCCGTGGTCCCGGCGACGTCGGTCCCGCCGGAGGCCGTCAGTTTCAGCTGGACGCTCGAAGCGGTTACCGGCTTGGAGAAGACAGCTCCCACTGTGGTGGACTGCGGAACGCTGGACGAGCCGCCTAGAGGCCACTGCCCTGAAACAGTCAGCGGCGTGGTGTCCGTCGTGTCAAAGACGGCGTCTACGAAATAGTTTCCGTTGCCGTAGCTGCTTGTTGGGTAGGCGTCCGGGCTGCCGTAGACCCCGGCAGGCGGGCTGGCGAAGCCCCCGGCTACAGTCAGGGGCGGATCGTTGAAGCCGAAGCTGTCCCACTGGCGGTCCTTGGCGGCGTAGTGGCCACGCGGGGCTGTGTACGACACGGTGTAGGTCTGGCCGGCCCCCACGGCGACAGGCTGGGAAAAGAGGACCTTCTGCCAACCCGTAGCTGTTTCCGCTGTGAAAGTTGCACTGGCCACACGCTGGCCGGCGGAGTTCCATAGCGATCCCATGTGGGTTCCGGTGTTTGCGGTGCTCTTGTAGAACCTCACGCCCGTGATGAAACCATCCACCGTCGGCGTGATCTTCAAACCCAGTTCGTAAGCTCCGCCATCCCCGGAGTCCGCCACAGCCGGCACCTGGGTGCCGAAGACCGTGTAAGGGCCGGTCAGGGTGAGATTGCGGGTTGCGGCGGCCCCGATATTGGCGGTGTCGTCCACGGCACGGACCTGCAACGTGGCGCTGGACAAGCCCTTCTGGATGTAGGTGTACGTCCAGTTCTGTTTTCCTTGCGCAGGATGCCAGCTGGCTCCGCCATCTGTGGAAACCTCCACCCCTGAAACAATGCCGCCGGTATCGGTGGCACTTCCGGAGGCCGTGACACTGGTCCCTTGCGGTATCGCAGCACCCTGGGCAGGAGAAGCAATGGTGACCACGGGGCCAGTGTTGTCAGTACTGGGAGTGGCCGGGGAAAGACCGGGGTCGCGCGTGCCCGGCTGGGCACCCATATCCGCCAAGAGGTTGATCTGGGCTTGCTGCATGCGGGGATCCGCTGGAGCTCCCGGGCCATCGTGCTCTTGGTCAAGGCCCCAGGTCCACTGGACGGTGCCCGCGGAGAATACCAGGGCCCCGCTGGCCGCACGGTAGAGCGTGACGTTGTGGGTGGTTGTGCCGGCTTTGACGGTGTTTCCGTAGTCCTGGAGGTACTGCTCTACCGGTCCTGTTGTTGTGGACAGCCGGATGAGTCCGGCGGGCCGGAAGCCGTTGTCCAGGTCTTCGTCGGATTCATAGCCCACGGTGTGCGGAGCCAGCTGGGCCGATGTCCCTGCCGCCAGGGTGGCGAGCGACGTGCCACGCCAGAGCCGGGACTTGCCTTCCGCAGCGTTCACGGTAATGGGCAGATCAGAGAAATTCGACATGTACAGGGTGCCGGTCAGGCCGTTCTCAGGCAGGCCGCCGCCATTGGCCTGTGAGGCATACCGGGGATCACGCCACGTGCCGGTCCATTCGTTGCTGGGATCGATCTTGCTGTTGGCCCAGGTTTCCTTGTACGAGGTGATGGTCCGATACGCGGCCCCGTCAACGGCGGACGGTTCGTAGCGAGTCCGCCAGTACATCTCGTTTCCGGAGAGGAACTGAAGGTTCACGCCCGCGTCCCGGGCCGCCGCCACATTGGTGCGCTGCGCACCCGACCAATATTCATCGTGCCCCACCGAAAGGAAGACTTTGTGGTTGAGCAGCAGGCCGCCGCTGCGATCGGTATCCACGCCGCTGATGTAGCTGACGTCGTAGCCGTTTTTCTCCAGGAAGCGGACCAGGGGGTATTCGTTGCTGAAGTAAAAATCCCGGCCGTCCGGTCCACCCCTTGTGTCAACGGGACGGTTGTAGCTGATTTTGTAGGCACGGCCGTTGACAGCGCCTTGATAAAAGTCAGCACCGCCGTAGGTGTTGTAGGCCTGCCACGACGTGTCGGAAGTTTGGAATACAACGTCCGAGTGGCTCGCGTCATTGCGGACAATAAACGTGATGTGGCTTTGGCTTCCATTGTCCGGGCGGGTCAGGAGGGCAAAGTACACGCCCGAGACTGCTGTCGAGGGCACCTGCCATGTGGCTGAAACGGCCCAGTTGCCGCAGTCGTACAGTTCCGTGGTGACGTCTGTGAGGCACTGCGGCTGGTTTTGCCGGAAGGCTGATGGGGTTACGGCGGCGATCTTGCGGGCCCCGAGGCCCTGGTACCAGCCTGTTCGGTAGATGTTGATGCTGTAGTTGGCGGCGTTGGTGTCCACCTTGAATCGGATGGGCTGCCCGGCATTGACACTGATCTCGGTTGCGAAGCCCTGAATATCGGAATCGCCGGCCCCCGAAATGTCCCACTCGGAGGCCGGGCTGCCCGGCTTTGAGTTCTCGCACGAGATGGCATTAATCAGCGGAGCGCACGGGTCCGCGGCCGACGCACTGGTGAGAAAATTCGCTGGAAGACCGACGGGCAACAGCGCAGCTACGAGCGCGAGAATCACCACCACGACGGTTCGCCGCAGGGGCTTCAGGGAACGCTCGGCTGGGTATGCGGGCATGTGAACTCCTGGATTGAGTACGCTGTTGCGAAGCAGGCCCGGAGCGAGTTGCTTCGGGCCGTCGCCGCTCCCCCCAGGGGCAGCCAAACCAAGACATTCAGTTGTCCGCAGGGCCGTGACGTCGGTGCTGCCTCCCCACCGTCTGCACCGGTGATGGATTTAGCATTGGCTGGAACCGGTCCTAAGACCCGTGAGAGACCGCCAAGCTAAGCCGCACAAAACAACCCTGTTGCTGCGATATTAGGCATGACATAAATAGGCAACAAGGAGATTGGCGCGCCTGCAACGAAGTCTGTGGAAACCCGCAGGACGAATCAGGGGGTCCGCAGCGTCCGGCCGCCGTAGTGCTTGGCCAGCTTCGCGAGACCTTCGTCCAGTGTGACGGCCGGGGTCCAGTTGAGGAGCTCGCGGGTCTCGCGCTGATCGAACCAGTGGGCGGTGGAGAGCTGCTCGGCGAGGAATCTGGTCATCGGCGGCTCTTCCTGCAGGGCGGCACGGACCCAGACCTTCTCCACTACCGATCCCGCCGCACGGGCAAACCTGCCCGGTACCCGCCACGATGGCGCGGGCACGCCGCCTGCGGCACAAATGCCGGCCAGCAGCTCACCAACCGGGCGGGGTTCGCCGTTGCTGACCACGAGCGCCCGGCCATGGACGTGGTCCATGCGGTGCAGCCCGGCGACGATGGCCGAGGCGGCATTGTCCACGTAGGTGGTGTCGATCAGGGCGGCACCGGCGTCGAGCAGCGGCAGGCGGCCGCGGCCGGCACGCTCGAGTACCCGTTCCACTAACTGCGTGTCCCCGGGGCCCCAAACGATGTGCGGGCGCACCGCCGCGACCCGGAATTCAGGCGAGTCGGCAGCCAGTGCCAGGAGTTCGGCAGCCGCTTTCGTGCGGGAGTAGTCGCCGTGGGCGCGGGCGGGATCTGCCGGCTCGGCACCCAGTCCGGCGATGGCGGCCCCGGAGTTGGCCACGGAGGGGGAGGAGACGAACACCAGGTCCCGCACACCTGCCTCGCGGGCCGCACGCAGCAGGCGGCGTGTCCCTTCGACATTTACGTCATCGAAGTCAGCGGCGTGGCCGGTGAAGGAGACCTTCGCGGCGAGGTGGATGACGCCCTCGGCGCCGGCAACGGCGCGGCGGACGGCGTCGTCGTCGGTAATGGACCCCGCAAGGTCCGTGGCGCCGTCGACGCCTGCGGCACGGCGCTGGAACGTCGTAACGGTGTGGCCCTGCTTCACCAGCAACCGGGCTACCTCACGTCCGAGCAGGCCGCTCGCGCCGGTGACGAGAACCCTCACGGCATGCCCGGACGGCCGCCGGCCAAAACGCGGGACGCCCACCGGGACAGGCGGGTCCTGTCAATCTTGGCGTTGTGGCGGATATCTGTCGGCTGGGAGGGGACAGCGAGCACGGCGGAGACGCTGACTCCGGCAAGGCGCGCAGCGTTCCGTACACGCCCGGCGAGTTGCGGCGCGGCAGGACCGGTCCGGCGTGCGGGAGGAAGGGTCTCAACGACGGCGACGACGGCCTGCGTCCCGGGGGGACCGACACCCACGACCGCGGCCAGCCCTACGTCGTCCAGGCGTTCGATGGCCTGCTCGGCGCCGACCGGTGTCACCACGGAACCCGGCGCCGTCACAACGTGCGCGAGGCGGCCCTCAACCCAGAGCCGGCCCGCGGCATCAAAGTGCC
Organism: Arthrobacter sp. BF1; assembly: GCF_056680215.1. NCBI lineage: Bacteria > Bacillati > Actinomycetota > Actinomycetes > Micrococcales > Micrococcaceae > Arthrobacter > Arthrobacter sp. BF1. The sequence continues at coordinate 2,536,881 of NZ_CM155271.1, read as the reverse complement.
CGACGTCGCCGGTGCGGTGCCAGCCGGCCGTGCGGACGCTCTCCCGCTGGGTCAGCCAGAGCCTGTCGTAGGCGTCCTTCACATGCGGGGCGCTGACGAGGATTTCGCCGGTTACCCCCGCATCGGTGACGGGGTGGTTCCCCGGGGCGGTCCCGTTTGCGGCGAGGGGGATCAGGGCCACGCGCGCGCCGTGCACTGGCAGGCCCACACACACGCCGTTGCCGGCCCCGGCCACGGTCCCGGCGTCGGCATCCGCCTGCGCAGTGCGGATTTGTTCCAGGCTGATGTCGGTGACAGGCAGCGCTTCGGTCATCCCGTAAGGGGTGTGCAGGGAGGCCCGCGGCAGCAGCCGCTGCGCCTCCATGAGGAGGGGCTCCGGGACGGGCGCGCCGGCAGAGAGCAGCAGTTCCACGCGCTCCAATGCCTGGTGGCCGGCACGGCCCAAGCCATTCTTGGTGCTGAGCACGTTGCGCAGGGCCGCGGGTGAGGCGAAGACTACCGTGGCATCAACGGCAGCGGCCGCGTCTGCCAACGCGTTGGCCGTCAGGGTGCGGGGCGCGGTGACATCCATGGCGGGCGTCACCGAAACGGCTCCCAGTGCCGGACCCAGGAGGGCAAACGGCGCGAAGGCCGCCACCAGGCGTGCGCCCGGACGGATGCCCAGCGTGGCCGCCACGGTATCCCGCAAGGCCACCAGCTGCCGGTGGGTGTAGAGCACGCCTTTGGCGGGCCCGGTGGAGCCGGAGGTGAAGAGCACGGCCGCGGGCGCGTCGGGGCCCGGAGCCGCTGCCGGATCCGGAGCGTTCGACGGCGGTTCGTCGCTGGCGCTGTCCGTGCGGCGGGTGAGGGCGGCGAGCGAGGTCTCGACGCCGAGGAGCCGGCGGCGGGCGGCGGGCAATTCCCGCACGCTGATGCGCCGTCCCGGCCAGCCGAGCACCGAGGCAGCTGCCAGGGCCTTGTCGATTCCGATCAGGAAATCCGGGGTGGCACCCTTCACGGCACGGCTCAGGCCGCGTGTTCCGAGGCCCGCGTCGGCCACAACCACCACCGCACCGATCCGCAGGCAGGCGTAGAGGACCACGGTCAGATCCACACCGGGCGGAACCATGAGGCTGACCCTGTTGCCGGGCCGTACGCCGAGGTGGAGCAAGCCCGCCGCGAGGGCGGCAATGTTCTGTTCCAGTGTCCGCCAGTTGAGCGAACGGGAGACGCTACCGTCGGCGGCCATTTCCGCGACGGCGGTGTCCCCGCCGTTGGGTCCTGCCGCCAGTTCGGTGAGCGGCGCCCACAGAGGCGGAACGCCGGCATCTAGCCGGTGCGTGTCCGCCTCGTCGCGGGCACCGGTCATGACGCCCGTCCGTCGAACACCGGATGCGGTGTCCCGGCCGCGTTCGGCCAGCCATTCGAAGACGGGGGCGGCGATGTCGCGGTCTTCGGCAACGAGATGGCCGGCACCTTCGAAGCGGTGCACCTTCGCGTGTGGCAGCCGGCCGATGAGGTCCTTGAGGTAGCGGTCGGAAAAGATCGGGTCCCGCGGGCCCCACAGCATCAGGGCCGGAACCGTCAGCCCGGGCAGCCCTTCGGCGACGCGGCTGAGTGCCGGGTAGCTGGGATGGGACGGGTCCGCAGGAATGTCGGCGACAAAGTTTCCCACGCCGGCGCGGCGGTCGGCGCTGCGGTAGGGGGCCATGAAGGCGCCGCGTATGTCCGCGGCCAGCGGCGGGTGGGCCAGGGCATGGGTCACCCGCAGGAAGGCGTCCGACGTCGTTGTTCCCCAGCGGTGTACGGCGGGGTGAAGGGCCAGCCGCAGCGCCGGTGGGATGGGAGAACCGGCGGGCTGGTGGACGGCGGTGTTGGTCAGCACCACCCCGGCTAGCTGCTCCGGGTGCGCCAGGGCCCAGCCGAGGCTGATGACGCCGCCCCAGTCATGGCCGACGGTGACCACCGGCCCGTCGAGTTTCAGGGCGGCGGTGAGATCGCCCAGGTCGTTGATGCGGTCTTCCAGGCGCCGGAACGTGCCGGTGCGCTCGGAGAAGCCCATATCCAGCTGGTCTACCGCCACCACGCGCCACGGATGGGCGGGGTCAGCTCCGGCGGCCAGCAGGGTGCGCCAAAGGAAAGACCACGTCGGGTTGCCGTGTACGCACAACAGGGTGCCGGCAGGAACCAGGCCAAGGCGTGAGAGCTGTGGACCGTTATCGAGCAGGTGCCAGCTTCGCACGGCTCCGGGTTCATCCGCGGCGGAGGTGGACGCCACCTGGATTTCCCGGGACCATTCGGGGTCGACGCCGGGCCAGTCGGCGGCTACCACTCGATTTCCAGCAAGGCGGTGTTAAGGCCGGAACCGACGCCCATGCAGAGTACCCGGTCCCCGGTCCCGAGGGTCTGGGCTTCGGCGGCAAGGGTCATGGGGAGTGAGGCCGGCCCCACGTTGCCCCAGTGGGGGAACGTGATGGGGACCTTTGCCGGATCCAGGCCGATTGCGTCGATGATGGCCTGCGTGTAGGCGTTGCTCACCTGATGTGTGACGTAGCGGTCCATCGCGGCCCAGTCCCACTCCGGCTGGGCCTCGTGCCAGGCGTCGACTACCAACTGCAGGCCGCCGTCGAGCAGGCCCTTGGTGTCGGTGGCCATGCCGTCTATGCCGCCCACGCACAGCTCATGGTGCTCGGTACCGGCGCGCATCACGCCCCCGACGATCCGGTGGGCCCCCGGGTGCTGGTCCGCCGGGCCCAAAACGGCCGCGGCGGCTCCGGAACCCAGGGTGAGCGTGGCGAACTCACGGCCAAAGTCCTCGCGGGTGGTCTCCGGCCGCTGCAGCCGGGCGAGGGTGGCCTCCTGTGTGGCCTGGGCGTCTTCACCGTTAACGATCATCGCGTACTTGATCTGGCCGGAGTCGATCATGTTGGCCGCCAGCGTCAGGCCGTTGACGAAGCCGAGGCATGCGTTGGCGAGGTCGAAGTTCATGGCCGACGACGGCAGGCTGAGTCCGTGGTGGATCTTTACGGCCACTGACGGTTCGAGGCTGCGCCGCGTGACAGAGGTGTTGATCAGCAAACCCACCTCCGACGCTTCGACCCCGGACTCGGCCAGGGCCTTCGCGCCGGCCTCGATTGCGGCGTCGTCGAACGATGTACCCGGCGCCCACCAGCGCCGGTGGGTGATGCCTGCGACCCGTTCGAGCAGCCGTGGGGGAAACTTCAAGCGACGCAGGGTGGGGGCCAGCCGCCGGTCGAAATCGGCGGAACTGACGATCTTCGGAGCTTCGACGCTACTCACCGACAGCAAGGCGGTGTTGTTGTGCCGGAATGTTGCATTCCCTGTCAAAATAAAGCCCCTCATTCGTGTCTGCCTGCGCTCCAGCGGCTGACCGCACCATCGAGCACCAGCCCAAGTGCTTAACTATGCCGGGTCCGGGACAATTCCTGCACATGCAGCCGACGGTGGCCTCGGCGCCTTCGCACGGATCTGCGCAGAAATGTCTTAGCCCCGCAGTAGATTGTATGTAGCAGGGGCCGTCCCCCCGATACCCGTGCCCAGCCCGCCAAGCAGGAGACCCGAAACACCTTGCATCTCAAGAGCCTCACCGTCCGGGGATTCAAGTCGTTCGCGTCGGCCACCACGTTTGACTTTGAGCCCGGAGTCACGGCCGTGGTGGGACCGAACGGCTCCGGGAAGTCCAATGTGGTGGACGCCCTGTCCTGGGTGATGGGGGAGCAGGGGGCCAAGACGTTGCGCGGCGGCAAGATGGAGGACGTCATTTTTGCCGGGACGTCCGGCCGTGCGCCGCTGGGCAGGGCCCACGTCTCCTTGACCATAGACAACACTGACGGGGCTCTGCCCATTGAATACAGCGAAGTTACCATCTCCCGGACCTTGTTCCGCTCCGGAGGATCCGAATACGCCATCAACGGGGCCGGCTGCCGCCTGCTCGACATCCAGGAACTGCTCTCCGACTCCGGGCTGGGCCGGGAGATGCACGTCATTGTGGGTCAGGGGCAGCTGGACAAAATCCTGCACGCAACCCCTGAGGACCGCCGGGGTTTCATCGAAGAAGCCGCCGGAATCCTGAAACACCGCCGCCGCAAGGAAAAAACCGTGCGAAAGCTTGAGGCCATGCAGGCAAACCTGCAACGCCTGAACGATCTCACCGGCGAGATCAGGCGCCAGCTGACGCCGCTCGGCAAGCAGGCCGACGTGGCGCGCCGTGCCCAGCGGGTCCAGTTCGATGTCCGGGACGCACGCGCGCGGCTATTGGCCGATGATCTGGTCCGGGAGCAAAATTCCCTGGCACAGGACGTCGCGGACGAGGCAGCCCTGAAAGCCCGCAGGACCGCCGTAGAGCAGGAACTGGAGGTCGGCCGCCGGCAGCAGGCCGCCATCGAACAACTCGCTGCAGAGGCCACGCCAAGGCTCAACGAGGCGCGGGACACGTGGTACCGGCTGAACGCGGCGCGGGAGCGCCTCCGCTCCCTTGGCTCCCTGGCCCAGGAACGCGGCCGGCTTCTCGGCGCGGTTGACGCTGAACCGTATTCGGGCAGGGACCCGGAGCAGTTGGAGCGGCAGGCCGCCCGGGTCCGGGACGAACTGACAGAGCTCGAGCGCCACATCCTCGATCGGCGCAGCGCGCTGGAGTCAGCCACCGCCGCCAAGTCGGAGGCTGAACGGGCCGCGGCCGCCGAGGATAAACGGCTCACTGCAGTCCTCCGCGCCGCAGCGGACCGCCGCGAAGGGCTCGCGAAGCTGGCCGGCCAGGTTGGCGCGGCCAGGTCGCGGGTCGAGTCTGCCCAGGCTGAACTGGGCAGGCTCCGCGAGTCACTAGCAGCCGGGCAGGACCGCCGCAGTAAGGCCCAGTCCGAGTTCACTGCCCTCGAAAACCAGGTAGCGGGCGTTGAGGAAGGCGAGGAGACCCTCGACGCCGACTACGAGGACGCCAGCGCCGAACTCGACGCCGTGGTCCAGGAGATTGCCGGGCTGACGTCCGCGGGACGGGAAGCTGTCCGCGAACGCGACGCGCTGGTGGCCCGGCGTGATGCCCTGCAGCTTGGACTCAACCGCAAGGACGGAGCGGCCCACGTGCTCGGCTCCGGCCTCGACGGCGTTGCAGGCCCGCTCGCAGCGGCGCTCGCCGTTGAACCGGGCTACGAAACGGCCATCGCGGCCGCGCTTGGCGATGCTTCCGAGGCAATTGTGGTCCGGGATCCCGCGGTGGCGGCCACGGTGGTGCAGTTGCTGAAGGACGATGACGCCGGCCGCGCCGCCCTGCTGCTGGAATCGGCCGCACCTCTGGCGCACCCCAACCCCACGACGGCGGGTTCGTTGCCTGCTGGTGCCCGCTGGGCTTTTGACCTGGTCACCGCTGGTGAGGGCTACGGGCCGGCGGTGGCGGCGCTGCTGGCAGGAGCCGCCGTCGTCGACGATCTTGCGGACGCCTGCACGCTGGTCGCTGACCGGCCGGACCTGACTGCGGTGACCACGGCAGGCGACATTCTGACGGCGCTGACCGTCACCGGGGGATCCGCGAAGGCGCCGTCGCTGCTCGAGGTGCAGGCCGCCGTCGACGACGCCGAAACCCGCCTCGCCGCTGTCACCGCAGATCTTGAGCGGAACCGGTTCGCCCTCGCCGGTGCCGAAGCAAGGCGCACCAAGGCGCAAGCCAGGGCCGACGCTGCCCTGGACAGGCTCCATGACTCGGACGCCCGGCTGGCGGCCGTCGCCGAACGGCTGGGGCACCTGAACTCAATCCTGCGCAGCGCCGTCGGCGAAAGCGAGAGGCTGGCCGCTTCACTGGCCAAGGCTGAAGCGAACGTGCGGACCGAGGAGGAGGCGCTTGCAGCCATCGCCGCCCGGTTGGCTGCGGCCCAGGAAGCGCCCGCCGAGGAGGAACCGTCCACGGAACAGCGCGATGCCCTGGCCCGGGAAGCGTCCCTGGCCCGGTCCGCCGAGATGGAGGCGCGCCTCTCGCTCCGCAGCACCGAAGAACAACTGGCAGCCACCCGGAACCGGGCCGTCTCGCTCGAACGTGCGGCCGCCACCGAACGCAAGGCCCGGGAAGAGGCCGCGGAAAGGGCACGCCGCCGGCGGCTGCAGGCGCGGCGTGCGGCCGCAGTGTCGGCAGGCGTGGAACTTGCCATCCGGTTCATCGACGTATCCGTGGAACTGGCGCGTGAGGAACGCGATCTCGCCGAGGAGAACCGGGAGCAGCGGGACGGTGAGCTCCAGTCGATCAGAACGGGCAACGATTCGCTCGCCCGCGAACTGGCGGTGCTGACTGATTCGGTCCACCGGGACGAGCTGGCCCGCGCCCAGCAGCGGGCACGCATCGAAGCCTTGGAAACCCGCTCCATCGACGAACTTGGCATCACCCCGGACGTGCTCCTGGCTGACTACGGCCCCGACGTTCCCGTACCGGTCCCGGCGGAGGAAAAAGGCGACAAATGGGCCGCCCTCCGCGCACCCGTGGATGAGGCCGGCGCGGCGATCATCGAAGGCAAGCCGTTTGTCCGGGACGAACAGGAGAGGCGCCTCCGCAAGGCAGAACGGGACCTGTCTGCACTGGGGAAGGTCAATCCCTTGGCGCTGGAGGAATTTGCGGCGCTTGAGGAGCGGCACCAGTTCCTCAGCACCCAACTCGAGGACCTCAGGTCCAGCCGCAAGGACCTGCTGGACATCATCAAGGAAGTGGACGACCGGGTGCAGCGGGTCTTTGCCGAGGCCTTTGAAGACACCCAGGCACAGTTCGTCCGCGTCTTTGGCCGGCTCTTCCCGGGCGGCGAAGGCCGCCTGATCCTGACCGACCCGTCAGACATGCTCACCACGGGCATCGAGGTGGAGGCGCGGCCGGCCGGCAAGAAGATCAAGCGGCTCTCACTGCTCTCCGGCGGGGAACGGTCGCTCACCGCAGTGGCCCTGCTGGTGGCCATCTTCAAGGCCCGGCCGTCGCCGTTCTACGTAATGGATGAAGTGGAGGCCGCGCTCGACGACACCAACCTTGGCCGGCTCATCACCATCTTCGAGGAACTCCGGGAATCCAGTCAGCTGATCGTGATCACCCACCAGAAGCGCACCATGGAAGTCGCCGACGCACTCTATGGCGTCACCATGCGGGGCGACGGAGTGTCCACCGTCATCAGCCAGCGACTCGGAGTGGACGTCTAGATCGGTGCCGGTTGCGGCCGCAAGCGCCTGCCGCCTTTGTGAGAAGCTAGGGGAGTGAATGACATCCTCCCCATTATTCTGTCCATTGTTGCTGCCCTGGTGGTTATCGGCGGGCTGATTCCGGTCCTGATGAAGACGCGGAAAAATATCAACCAGTACCCGGGAACGCGTGACGCCAATGACCCCGTCGGTGGCGGGGGAACGCTGCTGGAGGACGCCCCCGTGGTCCCGGCGGAGCGGCAGGCTCCGGCCGGCGTCGACCTCGAAGACCTTGAAATCACCGACGTACCGGACGACGCGGCAGGCCTCGAAACCATCCGCGTGGAGACTCCCCTGCCGGTGGCCGGCCGCCTCACCCGCCTCCGTGAGCGCCTGGTCCGGTCCAACAACATCCTGGGCAAGGGCCTGCTCGCCCTGCTCTCCAGTGACAAGATCGACGAAGACGTCTGGGACGAAGTTGAGGAAACCCTCCTGCTGGCAGACCTGGGGACCGAACCCACCATGCAGCTGGTTGACGCCCTCCGGGAACGGGTGAAGGTCCTCGGCACCAGGACCCCCGAACAGGTCAAGGAATTGCTCCGCGAGGAACTCATCAAGCTCGTGGATCCCACCATGGACCGCAGCCTCAATACTCAGCGGCACGGGGACAAGCCGGCCATCGTGCTGGTGGTGGGCGTCAACGGCGTGGGCAAAACCACTACGGTGGGCAAGCTCGCCCGCGTGCTTGTGGCCGAGGACAAGGATGTCCTGCTGGGCGCGGCGGACACCTTCCGCGCTGCCGCGGCCGAGCAGCTGGCCACGTGGGGACAGCGCGTGGGCGTTCCCACGGTGAAGTCCGACGTCGACGGCGCGGACCCTGCCTCAGTCGCCTATGAGGCGGTCAAGGCAGGCATTGACCAGGAAGTCGACGTTGTCATGATCGACACCGCGGGCCGCCTGCAGAACAAGACCGGCCTGATGGACGAACTCGGCAAGGTCAAGCGTGTCATCGAGAAGCTCGCCGAGGTGGACGAGGTACTGCTGGTCCTGGATGCCACCACCGGCCAGAACGGCCTCAACCAGGCCCGGGTCTTCGCCGAGGTCGTGAACATCACCGGCATCGTCCTCACCAAGCTGGATGGCACGGCCAAGGGCGGCATCGTGGTTGCCATCCAGAAGTCGCTGGGCGTGCCGGTCAAGCTCATCGGGCTCGGCGAGGGCGCCGATGACCTGGCTCCCTTTGACGCCGAGGCCTTTGTGGACGCCCTGCTCAACTAAGGGCTGGGCCCGTCGAGGGGTGGGATCCCGCCGCTAAGCGCACGCTTTAGCGCTGGGATCTCACCCCTCGATGCGTTTAAGGGGTTCGCGTGTGACCGACCAGCAGGCGGCTGCTACCACCAGGACGCCGCCGGTGACGCCAAACGCCCAGCCGTACCCCAGCCGATCCGCGAGGAATCCCACCAGAACCGGCCCGGCAATCGCTCCGATGTCTGAGGTCATCTGGTAGGCAGCCAGGACCTTCCCGCCGGACCGCTCGCTCCCGATAACGTCGGCCACGGCGGCCTGCTGAGCCGGCCCCAGGAGGCCCGAGCCCACTCCGGCCACGGCGGAGGCAGTCAGGAACCAGCCGAGCTCCGAGGTGAAGCCGATGGCGGCCGTGGCCACCCCGGCCACAGCGAGTCCAGCGATCATCATCGGCTTCCGGCCCAGGCTGTCGGCCAGCCGTCCGGAAAATGTCAGTGCGGCCGCGTTGCCGCCGGCAAACACGGCCAGGGCCAGGCCCGCGGTTTCAGGGCCTGCCCCCAGCGCGGCAACAGCAAAGAGCGGGACGGTGGCCATCCGCACCCCGAATGTTGCCCAGCCATTGGCGAAGCTCGACACCAGCACCGAGCGGTAGGCACCCACTCCGAGGGCGTCGCCAAAACGCATGGCCGGGGCCCGGTCGCCGGCAGACCGCGCTGAGGACGGTGTGTGGCTGAGCTGGGTCTGCACCACGATGGCAGCAAGGACAAGTGCCGCGGCGTAGCAAAGGAATGGCACCCGCAGCCCGAACCCGGCCAGCAGGCCGCCGACCACCGGTCCCAGGACGCTGCCGACCAGGAAAGCGGAGGCGTAAGCGCCGGACACCCGTCCGCGGCTCTCAGGCGGTGCCAGTCGGACCACAAGCGCCATCGAAGCCACGGTGAACATCACCGAACCCACTCCGCCGAGGCCGCGGAAGATCAGGAGCTGCCAGTAGTTCTGGGCGAACGCACAGGCCGCCGTCGAGACTGCCACGATCAGCAGGCCGGACACATAAACGGGCCGTTCGCCGAGGCGGCCAATGAGGGCGCCCCCGGCCGGGGCGAACACCAGCCGCATGAAGGCAAAGATGCTCACGATCACCGCGGCGGCCGTCGCCCCGACGTCGAATGTGGTGGCAAATTGCGGCAGGACGGGCGCAACGAGTCCGAAACCGAGGGCGATCAGGAAGGCGGCGGCGAGCATCACCTTCACGTCGCGCGGGAGTGCGGGCCGGTCCGGCCGGATGACGGCGAAAATCCTTGAGGTGGCGCGGCTCACAGGGTGGCTGCCGTCATGATACTGGTTTCCTTGCAGGGCATAGGGCCAGGGGCCGGTGGAAGTGGTGAAACATAACCGTAACAAGACAGATATGCACCATTTACTTCCTAGAGGTTGTTGTAACAAACCAGCAATGAAATACCTCAGCGGTAGAAACACGGCGCAGACAAACTCTTTTCAGGACGCAAAAGGCGTTGGCAGGCGGAACATATCCGCAGCATCGATAAGAGGGAGGACGTGCACCATGGAACTTACCGCAGGTCACGTATGGCTCATGGTGGCAGCAGCACTCGTGCTGTTCATGACACCGGGTCTGGCATTTTTCTACGGCGGCATGACACGCGCCAAAGCTGCGCTGAACATGATGATGATGAGCTTCATCTCCATCGGCATGGTCGGTGTGGTCTGGGTGCTCTGGGGCGCCTCGATGAGCTCCGGGGAAGGATTCTTCCAGATCGTCGGAAACCCGTTCGCCACCTTCGGCCTTGAAGGCATCACCACTCCCGACGGCCTGATCAAGGTAGGTTACGCAGCCACCTTCGCCATCATCACGGTGGCCCTGATCAGCGGCGCGATCGCTGACCGCGCCAAGTTCGGCGCCTGGACCGTCTTTGTGCCCGTCTGGGTCACGCTGGTCTACTGCCCCTTGGCTTACATGATCTGGGGTGGCGGGCTGTTCGGCCCCGAGGGTGCCATTGGACAGGCGCTCGGCCCGGCCATCGACTTCGCCGGTGGCACGGTTGTCCACATCAACGCCGGTGTCGCGGCCCTCGTCCTCGTCCTGATCATCGGCAACCGCCGGGGCTTCGGCAAGGACCCGAACCACCGCCCGCACAACATCCCGTTCGTCATGCTGGGTGCAGCCATCCTCTGGTTCGGCTGGTTCGGCTTCAACGCCGGTGCGGCTACCACGGCGGAGCAGGGCGGCCTGATCTGGATCAACACACTCGCGGCTCCGGCCGCAGCCATGCTCGGCTGGCTCGTTACCGAACGCATCCGCGACGGCCACCCCACCTCCCTCGGTGCCGCCTCCGGTGTTGTTGCCGGCTTGGTCGCCATCACCCCTGCTTGTGCAAACGTCAGCCCCGTCGGTGCCCTCGGCCTCGGTGTGGTCGCCGGTGTGGCCTCCGCCTTGGCCGTCGGACTCAAGTTCCGCTGGGGCTTCGATGACTCCCTCGATGTTGTCGGTGTCCACCTGGTATCGGGCATCATCGGCACGGTTGCACTGGGCTTCATCGCCCTCCCCGCCGACGGTGTGGGCGGCGGCCTCTTTTACGGCGGCGGCTTCACCCAGCTTTGGGCGCAGCTCGCAGCAGCCGGCATCGCCATCGCCTACTCGGCAATCCTGACGGCGATCATCGCCCTCGCCATCCACAAGACCATGGGCTTCCGCGTCTCCCAGGAACAGGAAGCAGTTGGCGTGGACCTCAGCCTGCACGCTGAGACCGCCTACGAATTCGGTGTTGGCGGCCAGGGCGGGAGCTTCCAGCCCCTCCACGAACTGATCACCGGAAAGTCACCCTCCAGTGAAGGCGAGCTGTCCGCAGCCAAGAAGACGGAGCCGGCTGCCGGCAAGGAAAGCGTGGAAGCATGAAATTGATCACAGCCATTGTCCGCCCGGAGAAGCTCGAAGCCATCCGGGAAGGCCTGGAGTCCTACGGAGTCCAGGGACTGACGGTCAGCGCGGCCAGCGGTTACGGCCGGCAGCGCGGCTACACCGAGGTCTACCGTGGCGCCGAATACAACGTGGACCTCCTGCCCAAGATCCGGGTGGAAGTGCTCGCCACGGACGAACAGGCTGATGACATCCTGGATGTCATCATCGCCAGCTCCAACACTGGACGCGCAGGCGACGGCAAGGTCTGGACTGTGGACGTCTTCGAGGCGGTCAGGGTACGCACGGGCGAACGCGGCGTGGCAGCGATCTAACAGCCGCTGTCGCCGGGCGTATCGGCGACAAGAACGGACAGAGCGGGCAGGGAACCAGGTTCCCTGCCCGCTCTGTCCGTTGTGGCTTACTCCGCCGGCACAGAACCCGGCCAGCCTGCGGGACCTGCCGACCCGGCGTCGTATTCTTCCAGGGGTACCGTCCCGCGCTGCCAGGCCTTCAGCACCGGCTCGAGGATCCGCCAGCAGTCCTCCGCGGTGTCCCCGCGGACCGACAGCAGGGGATCGCCGTTCAGCACACCTTCCAGCACTTCGCCGTACGGCAACAGCTCCGAATCGCTGAGCTCCGCGTTCAGGGTGACCCGGCCCAGCGAGAAAATATTGCCGGGACCGTTGACGTCGACGTCGAACTGCAGCGTGTCCGGCCCGAAGCCGATCCGCAGCTGGTTGGGGGAGTCCACCCCGGTGAATCCACCCGGAAGGTGCGGGACCGGGAGGAACGTGACCACGGCCTCCTTGCGTTTGGTGCCGAGGGCCTTGCCGGAACGCAGGATGAAGGGCACTCCCTTCCAGCGCCAGTTGTCGATGTCCACCTGGACCTCCGCCAAGGTTTCCGTTTCCCGCGCTGCATCCACACCCTGCTCCTTGGCGTAGTCCGGGACTTTCTTGCCCGCGATCGAACCCGCCGTGTACCTGGCGCGGTGCGTGGACTTGGCGTACGGCGCGCTGATGCTGCTGGCCCGCAGCACCGTTGCCACCGCGTCGCGCAGGTCGCGTTCGCCGATGGTAGCGGGCGGTTCAATGGCCAGCAGCGCCATGATCTGCAGGAGGTGGCTCTGGATCATGTCCCGCAGCGCCCCTGCGGAATCGTAATACCGTGCCCGTCCCTCCAATGCCAGGTCCTCGTCGAAGATGATCTCCACCTTCTCCACGTGTTCACGGTTCCAGACGGGCTCAAGGAAATTGTTCGCGAAGCGCAGGCCCAGGATGTTCAGCACCGTCGCTTTCCCCAGGAAATGGTCCACCCGGTGGATATGGTCCTCCGGCACCAGCCCCGCAAGCGTGTGGTTCAGGGAGCGGGCCGAGGCCTCGCTGGAGCCAAAAGGCTTCTCCATGACCAACCGGGTGCCGGCCGGCACCTGGTCGCGGTGCAGGGACTCGCATGCCAGCTGGCTGATGCGGGGAGGCAAAGCGAAGTAGATGGCGGTGGGGCCTTCCAGCCCGGCCAGCAAAGCAGCCAGCGCTCCGTTCGCGGTGACATCAAGCTGATGGTAAGCCGTGGCTCCCTCCAAAGCCTTGAGCGCTTTCCTTCCGGCGGCGTCCGCCTCCTTCGAAGCAGCAGCGAAGGCGTCGTGGACCCGCGCCTGCCACTGGTCAGGACTCCAGGCATCAGAGCCGGCCCCCACCAGGTTCAGTCCTTCGGCGCGGCCCTTCGCCACCAGCCGGGCCAGGCCCGGAAGGAGCAGGCGGCCGGTCAGATCCCCGGAGGCACCCAGGATGAGCAGGGTTTTTACACTCGTTTGGCTCGTCACCTTGCCAGCATGCCATCATGCAGGCCCGTCTTGGTACCCTAGATAGTCGAGTCCCCCCTGTAACTCCACTGAAAGAAGTGCGCGGCGCGTGTTCAATTCACTCTCTGACCGGTTGACAGCAACCTTCAAGAACCTCCGTGGCAAGGGCCGCCTCACTGAGGCTGACGTTGATGCCACAGTCCGCGAGATCCGCCGCGCCCTCCTGGATGCCGACGTTGCCGTACCCGTGGTGCGCGAGTTCACCGCCCGCGTCCGTGAGCGTTCCCTGGGCGCTGAGGTCTCCGGGGCGCTGAACCCCAGCCAGCAGATCGTGAAGATCGTCAACGAGGAACTGGTGGAGATCCTCGGCGGCGAGACCCGCCGCATCCGCCTGGCCAAGACCGGCCCCACCATCATCATGCTGGCCGGCCTGCAGGGCGCGGGCAAGACCACCCTGGCAGGCAAGCTCTCCAAATGGCTCAAGGCCCAGGGGCACAGCCCTCTGCTGGTGGCGTGTGACCTCCAGCGCCCCAATGCTGTCACCCAGCTCCAGGTGGTGGGCAAACGCGCCGGCGTGCCCGTCTTCGCGCCGCACCCCGGAGCCACCTCCGAACTCGAGCACCCCGCCGGTGACCCTGTCGCCGTCGCCCGTGCCGGCGTCGAGGAAGCCCGCCAGAAGCTGCACGACGTTGTCATCGTCGATACCGCCGGCCGCCTGGGTGTCGACGCCGAGATGATGGAGCAGGCGCGCCAGATTCGCCGCGCCATCGTCCCCAATGAAGTTCTGTTTGTGATCGACTCCATGATCGGCCAGGACGCCGTGAACACGGCGATGGCGTTCGATGAAGGCGTCAACTTCACGGGCATCGTGCTGTCAAAGCTCGACGGCGACGCCCGCGGCGGTGCCGCGCTTTCGGTTGCGTCGGTAACCGGCAAGCCGGTGATGTTCGCATCCACCGGTGAAGGTGTGGACGACTTTGAGCTCTTCCACCCGGACCGGATGGCCTCCCGCATCCTGGACATGGGTGACGTCCTCACCCTGATCGAGCAGGCAGAAAAGAACTGGGACAAGGACGAAGCAGCCCGGATGGCGAAGAAGTTCGCCGACCAGGAAGACTTCACCCTGGACGACTTCCTGGCCCAGATGCAGCAGATCCGCAATATGGGCTCCATGAAGAAAATGCTCATGATGATGCCCGGCGCGCAGAATATCCGCCAGCAGCTCGAGAACTTCGACGAGCGTGAGATCGACCGCGTCGAGGCGATCGTCCGCTCCATGACGCCGCACGAGCGCGTGGCGCCGAAGATCATCAACGGCTCCCGCCGCGCCCGCATCGCCAGGGGTTCCGGTGTGCACGTATCCGAGGTCAACGGCCTGCTGGAGCGTTTCGCCCAGGCCCAGAAGATGATGAAGAAGATGGCCCAGGGCGGCGGCATGCCCGGAATGCCAGGGATGCCCGGCATGGGCGGTCCCGGTGGCGCGCGGAAGAATGGCAAGAACGCCCCGAAGAAGAAGGCGCGTTCCGGCAACCCGGCCAAGGCGGCCCAGGAACTTAAGGATGCCGAGGCCCGGCGCGCCGGTGCGGCCAAGGCCCTGCCGACCGGCGCGGCGTTCGGCCAGCAGTCCGGCGACTTCGATCCCTCACAGCTGAACCTGCCCAAGGGCTTCGACAAGTTCCTCGGCAAGTAACCCTTTCCACTCAACCAGGTAGCAGCAGGTGTCGTTTTGAACGCTCTAAACGACACCTGCTGCTACTTACTTTTGATGTCACTGCCGTGGAATAGGGTTGGGTCATGTTCAAGCAGAGGATAGTGTTCGTGCACGGCGCCGGACCCTTCGGTGCGGCGGCTTGGCCGCGGCAGCACGGCATGGCGCTGAAATACGATGCACTTTTCCTGCGGCGGCATGGTTTCGACCCCGTCGCTGAACCGGTTGAATCCTCCTTTGATGCGGACACCGCGATCGTGCTGAAATCCTTGGCGGATGATGGCCGGGGGGCAGCAGGCGGTCATATCGTAGCGCATGCCGAGGGTGCTATTTCCGCCATGTTGGCAGCCGTCCAACGCCCGGATCTGGTGTACTCACTGACGCTTGTGGAGCCGGCGTGTTTGTCGTTGACTGCTGAGCTGCCCGCCACGGCCGCGCACCGTGCCCTCATGCAACCGCTTTTCGATGTCAGGCATCAACTGGGCGACGACGACTTCCAGCGCGAATACGTCCGGCGCATGTTCGCCGTGGATCTTCACGAGCCTGCGTCCACGGAGGAGCGGCGTTCGGCGCGCCGGCTCCGGTTGCAGGCACCCTCGTGGGAAGCTCCGCTGCACATTGTGCCGGGCGTCGCCACCATGGTGTTGACCGGCGGATGGGAGCCGCTTTATGAGGAGATCGCCGGTTACCTGAAGGAGACCGGCGCCCTGCACCGCATTGCCGCGGGCGGGCACCGGCCTCAGGATTCAGTTGAAGGCGACCGTGCCATCCGGTCCTTCATTGCCGACGTCAGCCGGTCACACTCAGTCCAGGCCTCCTGAGGGCACGGCCCCGGCGGGCCGGGGGACCTGCGGTTCGGGCAGGTATACCTTCGCGCCCCTGGCCAGGAACTCCTCGCTTTTTTCCCGCATGCCGCTGTAAATCCCGGCAATGGCAGCCTGGGCATCAGCGGAGCCGTACTCGTCCCGGATGTCCTGGCTGATCCTCATCGAGCAAAACTTCGGACCGCACATGGAGCAGAAGTGCGCGGTCTTGGCGGGCTCAGCCGGCAGGGTCTCGTCGTGGAACGCCTCGGCGGTCACCGGATCCAGGGACAGCGCAAACTGGTCGCGCCAGCGGAATTCGAACCTCGCCTTGGACAGGGCATCGTCCCGCTCGTGGGCTCCCGGGTGGCCCTTGGCGAGGTCGGCAGCGTGGGCAGCGATCTTGTACGTGATCACGCCGGTCTTGACGTCGTCCTTGTTGGGCAGGCCCAAGTGCTCCTTCGGCGTCACGTAGCAGAGCATGGCGGTGCCGTACCGGGCGATTTCGGTGGCTCCTATGGCCGAGGTGATGTGGTCATAACCGGGTGCGATGTCAGTCACCAGCGGCCCCAGTGTGTAGAACGGGGCGCCCTTGCACAGCTCCTGCTGGCGTTCCACATTCTCCCGGACCAGATGGAACGGGATGTGACCGGGGCCCTCCACCATCACCTGCACGTCGAAGGCCCAAGCCCGCTGGGTCAACTCGGCCAGGGTGTCCAGTTCGGCGAACTGGGCCGGGTCATTGGCGTCCGCCGTCGCTCCCGGGCGCAGCCCGTCACCCAGGGAGAAGGCGACATCGTACTGGGCAAAGATTTCGCACAGCTCATCGAAGTGGGTGTAGAGGAAGTTCTCCTGGTGGTGGGCGAGGCACCAGCCGGCCATGATGGACCCGCCGCGCGAGACGATGCCCGTGACGCGGTTGGCGGTGAGGGGCACATAACGCAGCAGCACGCCGGCGTGGATGGTCATGTAGTCCACGCCCTGCTCGCACTGTTCGATCACGGTGTCGCGGAAAATCTCCCACGTCAGCTTGTTGGCCTCACCGTTGACTTTCTCCAGCGCCTGGTAGATCGGCACAGTCCCGATGGGCACGGGTGAATTGCGGATGAGCCATTCACGGGTGGTGTGGATGTCGTCGCCGGTGGAGAGGTCCATCACTGTATCCGAGCCCCACTGCGTGGCCCACTGCAGTTTGTCCACCTCCTCGGCAATGGAGCTGGTGACGGCCGAGTTGCCGATGTTGGCGTTGATCTTTACCAGGAAGGCCTTGCCGATGATCATGGGCTCGGATTCCGGGTGGTTGATGTTGTTCGGGATGATGGCGCGGCCGGCGGCCACTTCGCTGCGGACCAGTTCCACGTCGCAGTTTTCGCGGAGGGCCACGAACTGCATCTCGGGCGTCACCATTCCCCGGCGGGCATAGTGCATTTGCGTGACGGTTTTGCCGCCGACGGCGCGGCGGGGCACCGGCTGTTCGCCCTTCCACTCCGCGGAGGCGGCGCCGCGGCGGACGGCCGATTTGCCGTCGTCGAGCAGGTTCCGTTCCCGGCCGCTGTACGGCACTGTGTCACCGCGCGCTTCGATCCAGGCGCACCGGAACGGGCTGAGCCCCACCACCGGATCGCTGCCGGGACCGGCCGTGCGGTAGACCCGGAAGGGGCCGTTCTCCTCGCCGTTGGGTGACGGGTCGAGGGCGATTTCGGTGACGGGCACCCTGATTCCGGTACTTCCATCGCTGATATACGCCAGCGAGTGGGATTCCAAGGACCGGCTTTCCACGGGTTGGGCCGGCGTCGATGGGGATTCGGCCCGTGCGGTGCCCGCTTCCGCTCCCGCGAAGCCGGTGGCTGTCGCATTTTGGGCAGGAATGGGCCATGCTTTTTGCGTACTCAAGGGAATACTCACTTCCTTCGCCGGCATTACCCGGACAGGTTCAACGGTCGCAGGCCGCGTCAGCCCGATCTCAGCCCCTGCAAGGGCACCCGTGTGGTCAAGACGAAGCTACCACAGCCGATGCGGGATCCTTCGGAACACTTGAATTAAATTGAAGCTTCAAGTAAATTAGAGGCATAACGGTCTTCAATCCCGAAGGCCGGCGGATCGGGAGCGTTCACATGACTGCAGAAGCCACCAACCAGGATCTTCTACCTGCCGACCTCTCCATGGGCACAGTGATGCTCAAGGTGGGCGACATGAAGCTGATGACGGATTACTACCAGCGCGCCCTGGGCCTGGAGGTGGTCGCCGAAGAGGATGGTGGCGTTTACCTTGGCCGCCTCAACCGCCCCCTGGTCCACCTGGCGCCCGCGCCGTCCCTGCACTTGCCGGGCAGGGGAGAGGCCGGGCTCTTCCATACGGCTCTGCTCTTTGACGACCAGGCTGCGCTGGCTGCCACCGTGGCCACCGCCGCCCAGTTCGATCCCCGGCTTTTCACCGGCAGTGCCGACCACCTTGTCAGCGAGGCCTTCTACTTCAACGACCCCGAGGGCAACGGTATCGAGCTCTACTGGGACCGCCCCCG
Organism: Arthrobacter sp. BF1; assembly: GCF_056680215.1. Lineage (NCBI taxonomy): Bacteria > Bacillati > Actinomycetota > Actinomycetes > Micrococcales > Micrococcaceae > Arthrobacter > Arthrobacter sp. BF1. The sequence continues at coordinate 2,518,752 of NZ_CM155271.1, read as the reverse complement.
CAAAAACTGGTCCTGGAACGGCACCGAAGTGGTGATGGACAGCCTGGCGCTGCCGCCGCAGCGCTACCTCGAGCAGCACCTGTCCCAGGCATCCCTGGAGGGCCAGCTGGGTACCGAAGCGGGCGTGGGCCATATCCACCTCCAGGTGGGGGATGTCCAGTCCGCGCACGATTTCTACGTGGGCACCCTGGGCTTCGAAAAGACCGCAGGCTGGCATGGCCAGGCCCTGTTTGTCTCGGCCGGCCGGTATCACCACCACATGGCCATGAATGTCTGGAACAGCCGCGGTGCCGGGCCGCGCAAAGACACTCTGGGCCTTGGCGAGGTGCTCATCGAGGTGGCTTCCGGTGACGACGTCGGAGCCCTCGCTGACCGCTTGAAGGTCGCCGGGGTGGCCTCCCACCACACTGGCGCCGAGCTGCGGTTCGAGGATCCCTGGCGTAACAACATCCGGGTTGCTGTCCGCTGAGACCGGTGGCCGGAAGTGCGGGCTGCCATGCACTAGGCTGATTTCGAACGGCCGGGGCGGCACCCTATGCTGCCCGTCTGGGCCGCACCGTCGACGGAATGAGGGCTGTTCCCATGGGCTTCACTGAAATCTTTGTAGCTACCCACGACGCCGCGCTGAAGCGCGCCGGCGTCCTCGATGCCGGCGGCTCGCCGTCCGGCCCCGCGCTGCGGATACCTGGCGTCAGTGATTTCGAAATCGAACAGCTGGGCGATCTCGCCGGGGCCGCGGTCCACGCCGGTGGTGAGGGGTACGAACTCGCCATGGTTGACGTTTCCAGCGACTCCCTCCTTGGAGTTCCGCCGGCCATGGTCCGGGCTCTCGCGGACCTCCTCACCTATGAGACTGAGGGCGAGGGCAACGTGCTGGATGACGTGGCCGAAAAATGGGCCGCCCAGGACGACATGCCCTTCGGCGCGGCTGACGCCCGGACGTATGTCCAGCAGCTTGCCGAGCTCGCCGGCGGAATCGACGACGCCGATCGCACCGGTTTGTACGTCTGGTCATCCTAGACCCGCAAGAGGCCGCCGCGTCCGCCGGTCTGCCCCATCCCGACGTGTCAAGTCGAAATCCTGGCGCTGATCTGGCACAATAAACAGGTACTCGATCTGCGTGGCCCCTCTCTCCGCGTCCGGATCCTGTCCTTCGAACCCTCAAGTACGGCCCGCCCCACGGGTGCAGAACGTCGGTTCAACCCTTTTCTGAAACAGGAGTGACCACAAAAGTGGCCGTAAAGATTCGCCTTAAGCGCTTTGGCAAAATGCGCGCACCGTACTACCGCATCGTCGTCATGGACGCACGCTCCAAGCGTGATGGCCGTGCCATCGAAGAGATCGGCAAGTACCACCCCACCGAAGAGCCCTCATACATCGAGGTCGACACGGACCGTGCCCAGTACTGGCTCGGCGTCGGCGCACAGCCGTCCGAGCAGGTTGCCGCGATCCTCAAGATCACCGGTGACTGGCAGAAGTTCAAGGGCCTGCCGGGTCAGGAAGGCACCCTGAAGACCAAGGCTCCCAAGGCTGCCTTTGTTGCCCCGGAAAAGGGTTCCGTGATCATCCCGGAAGCCATCACCAAGAAGGCAAAGCAGTCTGACGCAGCCGAGGCTCCGGCCGAAGCAGAAGCCACCGAGGCTGAGTAGATTGCTGGCAGAAGCGCTCGAACACCTGGTCCGGGGAATCGTTGATTCGCCGGAAGATGTCAAGGTCAGCTCGAAGAACAACCGCCGCGGGGACACCCTCGAGGTCCGTGTTCATCAGGACGACCTGGGACGGGTGATCGGCCGCCAGGGCCGCACCGCACGTGCACTGCGCACCGTTGTGGCGGCACTGGCAGACGGCGAACCGGTCAGGGTCGACGTCGTCGACACCGACCGCCGCCGCTAAGCGCTCGGCAGTATCAGTTTTTTGCTCCGGCCCTTCCACCCGTCAAGGTGGAGGGGCCGGAGTGCTTTCATCAGAACACCGTGGATCATCCCACAACCGGAACAGAGGAACAGATGCAGCTTCAGGTGGCACGAATCGGCAAACCGCACGGAATCCGCGGGGAAGTGACGGTCCAGGTGCTCACTGACGCTCCGGCCGACCGGTTTGTTCCGGGTACCGAGTTTGTTGTGGAGCCGGCCTCTGCCGGGCCCCTGACTGTAGAGAGTGCCCGCTGGAACAAGGACATCCTGCTGCTCGCGTTCGAGGGAATCGAAACCCGCAACCAGGCCGAGACCCTCCGCGGCGCGAAATTGTTCATCGAAACCGAAGAGCTGGACGAGGACGATGACGAAGGCTGGTACGAGCACGAGCTGGTTGGCCTCGAAGCCCGTGTGGGCTCACGGGTGGTGGGCAAGGTTGCCGGCCTGCACACCATGCCGGTCCAGGACCTGCTGGTGGTCGAGGACGCCGACGGCAAGGAAATCCTCATCCCCTTCGTGGAGCAGATCGTGCCGGAAGTCAACGTGGCCGAGGGCTTTGTCCTGCTCACGCCGCCGGACGGACTCTTTGACATCAACTCCGACGACGCTGCCGCCGGTGACGCTGAGGGCAACGCGTAGATGAGAGTCGACGTCGTCAGCATCTTTCCGGAGTACCTGGCGCCCCTGGAGCTGTCCCTCATTGGCAAGGCCCGCCAGGACGGGCTGCTGGACTTGCACGTCCACGATCTGCGCGAGTTCACCACGGACAGACACCGCTCCGTGGATGACACCCCTTACGGCGGCGGCGCCGGCATGGTGATGAAGGCGGAGCCGTGGGCGCAGGCTCTGGCTTCCGTGGCCAGCGCCAAAGAAGCCACGGCAACCAAACCGGTCCTGATTGTGCCGTCGCCGGCAGGGGAGCGCTTCACCCAGGCCCTGGCACATGAGCTCGCCGAAGAGGAGCAGCTGGTTTTTGCCTGCGGCCGCTATGAAGGCATCGACGAGCGCGTCATGGAATGGGCAGCGGAACACTTCACCGTCCGGCCCATGAGCCTGGGTGACTATGTGCTCAACGGCGGCGAAGTGGCTGTCCTGGCCATGGTCGAGGCCATCGGCAGGCTGCTGCCCGGCGTTGTGGGCAACCCCGAGTCCCTGGTGGAGGAGTCGCACTCCGACGGACTGCTGGAGTACCCGGTGTACACCAAGCCCTCCAGCTGGCGTGACCGGGAGGTGCCGGCAGTATTACTGAGCGGCAACCACGGGAAGATCGCACAGTGGCGCCGCCACCAGCAGTACCAGCGGACTGCGGAACGGCGCCCGGACCTGCTGGAAACGTTCGACGCCGGCAAGCTGCCACGTGCCGACCGTTCGGCTCTCTACGACCTCGGGTACGACGTCGTCGACGGTCACCTCCATGCCCGCCGCACCGCCGCTACCCAAAACGACGCCGCTACGAGCAGCGATGCCGGAACCGACGTCTCCGCCTGACCTAAAGGCGGCAGTACACGCAATTGGCTGTAGGACTGCGAGTGTGGCAAAATTAGTCTTTGTGTCTGCTGGGTCCGCACCTGCCACAGGGGGAGCGCAACCAACAGCTGGACACCCCGGGTACCTTCAAACATTGAAGGAACCGGACCACTTAACTTTCGGCGGTAATTTCCGGGCGCGTCCTGCGCCCCGGGCTTGACCGCCGTGACCCAAAGTGAATGACCCGTGGCGTTCACCAGGAGTGCAATAATGCATATTCTCGATTCCGTAGATGCAGCCTCGCTGCGCACCGATGTTCCCGAGTTCCGCGCGGGTGACACCCTCAAGGTGCACGTGAACATCATCGAAGGCAAGAACTCCCGTGTCCAGGTATTCCAGGGCTTCGTCCTGGGCCGCCACGGGGATGGCCTTCGCGAAACCTTCACCGTCCGTAAGGTCTCCTTCGGTGTCGGTGTGGAGCGTACCTTCCCGGTTCACTCCCCGATCATTGAAAAGATCGAGGTCGTCTCCAAGGGTGACGTGCGCCGCGCGAAGCTGTACTACATGCGCGATCTGCGCGGCAAGGCTGCCAAGATCAAGGAAAAGCGCGACTTCCAGCCCAAGAAGTAAGTCCCCCGGGACCTACAAAACAGGCCCCAGCCGTACCAGGCCAGCGCCGGAGCCAACAGCAACAGCGCCCCAGGAAATACGGATCATGGACCAGACAAAACGCCAGCCCAGAAAAATGGGCTGGCGTTTTGCGTTCCTGGCGCTTCTCCTCGCCGTTGCAGTCAGCGGACTGGTCCGTTCGCTCTGGCTTGACGTCTATTTCATTCCGTCCGACTCCATGGAGCCCGTGCTTGAAGGCGGCGACCGCATCCTGGTCTCCAGGACCGATTTCCACAATGAACCGATCCGCCGGGGCGACATCGTGGTTTTCGACGGCAGAGGATCTTTTGCCCCGCTGAACAGTGGCAAGGGCCCGGTGCTGGACTCCGCCGCTGCGGCCGGCCAGTGGCTGGGCCTGACCGGCAGCGACACGACCTATGTCAAGAGGGTCATCGGGCTTCCGGGAGATACTGTGATCTGCTGCGACGCCGACGGGAAGATCACCGTGAGCGGGACAGCGCTTGAGGAGCCGTACCTCTTTGCGGGCGACAAACCAAGCGCCCAGGTCTTCACTGCCGTGGTCCCGGAGGGGAGGCTCTGGCTCCTGGGTGACCACCGCTCGGTCTCCGCTGATTCACGCAGCCTGCTCGGCGCACCGGGCGGCGGTATGGTGCCGCTGGCCAGGGTCATCGGCAGGCCGGTCCAAATCATTTGGCCGCTTGATAGATTTGCTGCAGTACCTCGGCCGCTCGCGGCAGGACCAACGACAGAGAACGGACCGTAGATGCCCGAGAACAATGCGCCGACACCTGAGACGCCTCGTGATGGCGCCGCAGAAAGTGCCGCTCAGCCGGTGACCGACGGCGGCGCTGAGGCATCGCCGGCGCCGGCACAGGGGAGGCACTCGGTATCTTCGAAGCCCAAGGACGGGGGGCCCAACCAGATTTTTGTCTGGTTGAAGGAAGTAGCCACAGTCGTGGTGATCGCCGTGGTGCTGTCCTTCCTGATTAAGACTTTCCTGTTCCGGGCGTTCTACATCCCGTCAGAGTCCATGGTGAACACGCTGGACGTTAACGACCGGATCTTTGTAAACCTCCTGGTGCCGGAGCCGTTCGCACTCTCGCGCGGTGATGTGGTGGTCTTCCGCGACACCCAGGGCTGGCTGGCCGCGGCACCGGAGAAAGAGACTGGCCCCTTTACCTGGGTACAGGACGGCCTGACCTTCGTGGGACTGCTGCCGGACAGCTCGGAACAGCACCTCGTCAAGCGCGTCATCGGACTCCCCGGAGACCACGTGATCTGCTGCGACGACGCCGGTAAACTGACCGTTAACGGAACTCCAATTGATGAAACCTACGTCAACACCGCCGAGGTAGCGCAGATCCGCCCCTTTGACGTTGTCGTTCCGGAAGGGAAGGTCTGGGTCATGGGCGATAACCGTAACCATTCGGCTGATTCCCGCTCGCACCTGGATGCCAACGGCGGATTTGTTGATCTGGTGGACGTGGAGGGCAAGGCGGCCGTCATCGCGTGGCCGCTCAATCGGATCTCTGTCCTGGAAAATTACCCCGACGTCTACCGGAACGTGCCCGCGGGGAAATAACTGTGTCTACAGCCACGCCAGCGCCTCCAGCTGCTCCTGCAAAGACGGCGGCCCGCCCAGCCTCGGGGCCCCGTTCCAAAGCCCCTACGCTGCGGCATGAGCGAACGTTCAAGGCCCAGGGTGCCCGCTACCTGGCCGGCGTCGACGAGGTGGGGCGCGGAGCCCTGGCGGGGCCTGTGAGTGTAGGGATTGCCGTCGTCGACCTCCTCAGCCAGAAGCCACTCCCCGGCGTGCGCGACAGCAAACTGCTCAGTCCCGCCGAGAGGGAGCGGCTGGAACCCTTGGTGCGGAGCTGGAGCGTGGCTTCGGCAGTGGGCCACGCCTCCGCCCATGAGATTGATGCCCTGGGCATTATCGCCGCGCTGCGGCTCGCAGGAACACGGGCCTGGCTGGAAATCCTCGCCGCTGGCGTGAGTCCGGACGTGGTGCTGCTCGATGGCAGCCACAACTGGCTCTCGCCGGCAGGTCAGCTGTCCCTGTTCGACGAGCCGGTGCGGGAACTCGGATGCGAGGCGCCGGTCCACACCAAGGTCAAGGCGGACATGCAGTGCCTCAGTGTTGCTGCCGCCAGCGTGATCGCCAAGGTGGAGCGCGATCAGCAGATGCGCGGCCTGCATACCGAATATCCCGGGTTTGGCTGGGACGTCAACAAGGGATACGCCACCGCGACCCACCGCGACGCCCTGCGAGCCGCCGGACCCACCCCTTACCACCGGGTGAGCTGGAACCTCCTCGGCGGCGAGCTCTGATTCCTGGCGCAGGGCGGCAACGCGCGATGCTGCGCCGGGGCGCCCGGGGCCTCCCCGATGGTGCAAGATGGAAGTATGAGCGCTGAGGATCTTGAAAACTATGAAACCGACATGGAGCTGCAGCTCTACCGTGAATACCGGGACGTCGTCGGGCTCTTCAGCTACGTTGTCGAAACTGAACGCCGCTTCTACCTCGCCAACCACGTTGACCTTCAGGCCCGCAGCGCCGACGGTGAGGTCTACTTCGACCTGACGCTGCAGGACGCCTGGGTGTGGGACGTCTACCGTTCGGCCCGGTTTGTGAAGACCGTCCGGGTGCTGACCTTCAAGGACGTCAACGTCGAAGAATTGCCGCGCAACGAGGAACTTGCCCTGCCGAAGGACGTTGACCTCGGCAACTGACGCCGGCCGAAGCCCCACTTCTCCTCCACACTGCTGCCACGGCGGCGGTTTCTGCTGAGGTTACCCACATAGGCGCATAGCTTTCTGCCGCCCGCTGTCCTGCCCCTGCAGGCTTGAGGCGGAGGTAGAAATGAAAGCCAAAGACCTGTTGGGCCAGCGCGGCGAGGAGCTCGCCGCCGGCTATCTTGAATCGCTGGGCATGCTGGTGGTGGAGCGGAACTGGCGTTGCACCGAAGGCGAAATAGACATCGTGGCCCTGGACGGGGACGCCTTGGTGATCACCGAGGTGAAAACCCGGCGCTCCCTGGACTACGGACACCCCTTTGAAGCTGTGGGTGCAGCCAAGCTCGCCCGCCTGCATCGGCTCGGTTCGGCGTGGTGCCGCGACCGGGAACTGCGGATGCCGTTGCGGCGCGTGGACGTCGTCGCCGTGGTGGATGACGGCTGCGGCGAACCCCTGGTGGAACACCTCAAAGGGGTGGGCTAGATGGCGCTGGGCCGGACCTATTCGGTGGCGCTGGTGGGGTTGAACGGGTACATCGTCGAGGTCGAAGCTGACATTGGCCAGACGTTGCCGGCGTTTGTAATCCTCGGCCTGCCGGACGCGGCCCTCAACGAAGCCAAAGAGCGGATACGGTCGGCCGCCAAAAATTCCGGTATTCCCTTGAGCAGACGGAAGATCACCGCCAACCTCATCCCTGCCTCGCTGCCCAAGCGCGGTTCGGGTTTCGACTTGGCTGTCACCATGGCGGTCCTGAGGGCGGCAAACGACATCAAAGCCACCGAGCGGACTGTCTTCATTGCCGAACTGGGTCTGGACGGCAGGCTGCGGCCCGTACGCGGCATCCTGCCCGCTGTGATGGCGGCTGTCAAAGCCGGCTACCCGGATGTGGTGGTGGCACAGGCCAATCTCGCCGAGGCAACTCTGGTGCCCGGGGCCAGCGTCCGGGGTTACCGGACCTTGGCCCGGCTTGCTCTCGACTTCGGAGCGGATCCGCAGGAACTGGCATTGGACTTCGAACCGGAGGATGAACAAGGTCACGGCGATTCCGTACAGGGCACCCTCGCTGCGCCGGACATGGCCGATGTCTCCGGCCAGGGCGATGCCCGGCGTGCGTTGGAGGTGGCCGCGGCCGGGGCACACCACCTTCTGTTGACAGGACCGCCGGGCGCGGGCAAGACCATGCTGGCGGAGCGACTGCCAGGGCTCCTGCCGGACCTGGCTGACAACGAGGCCATGGAAGTTACAGCCATCCACTCGCTGTGCGGGCTTCCCTCATCAAACGCCCAGCTCCTGCGGCGCCCGCCGTTCGAAAACCCCCATCATTCGGCCACCGCGGCCGCGATCATCGGCGGCGGTTCCGGCTTGCCCCGGCCAGGAGCTGCATCACGCGCCCACCGCGGGGTGCTGTTCCTGGACGAAGCACCGGAATACGAACGCAGGGTTCTGGACGCCCTGCGGCAACCCCTGGAGAGCGGGGAGTTGGTGATTCACCGTTCGGCTGGAACGGCCGCCTATCCTGCCCGCTTTCAGCTGGTCCTGGCCGCGAATCCCTGTCCGTGTGGCAAAGCTTCAGGAAAGGGTCTGGATTGCACGTGCACGCCGATGATGAGGCGCCGCTACGTAGCAAGGATGTCGGGGCCGCTTTTGGACCGGGTGGACATCCAGCTGCAGGTGGAACGGGTCTCACTGGCTGACTTTGGCCAGGCAGGGGCGGAGGAGGACACCGCTGCGGTGGCGGATCGGGTGCGGGACGCCCGCGGCCGGCAGGCTGAACGGCTGCGGCCCCTCGGCCTGGAAACAAACTCCCAGGTGCCCGGCCGGACTCTGCGCGGTGCCTTGCGGCTGCCGGCATCGGCCACCCGGATCCTGGACCACTCCCTGGAGCGGGGCGTGCTGACGGCCAGGGGCTACGACAGGGTCCTGCGGCTCGCCTGGACCCTGGCGGACCTGTCGCACCGCGACGCTCCGGACACCAATGACATAGGCCAGGCCCTCGGCCTGCGCCAGGCTGCCTCGGCAGCTGCATGAAGGACGGATACCCATGGATAACGAACGGATTGCCCGGGCCGCGCTGTCGCGGCTCATGGAACCCCAGGACGCCGCGGGCCTGGCGCTCGTGCAGGCGGCCGGCGCCCAGGACGCCCTGCGGATTGCCACGGGCCAAGCTACCCCCGGGCCGGCGCTGGAACAGGAGATCACAGGCCTGCTGGCTGACAACGGCGCCGGTGCCAGCTGGGGCGGCCTGAGGGCAGCACGGCAACGTTGGGCGCCGCGCATCCCCGATCTCGCACCCGAACGCGATCTCGCCACCATGGCCCGCCTGGGTGGCCGCGTGATTGTCCCGTCAGACGAGCTCTGGCCCGGACAGCTGGGCGACCTGGGCATTCAGGAGCCCATCTGCCTCTGGTGGCGCGGCCTGGAACACGAGCTGCCCGCCTTGTCCCGGAGCGTGGCGCTGGTGGGGTCCCGCGACAGCACCAGCTACGGCGCATCGGTGACCGGGGACCTCGCGTACTCCCTGGCGCAGCGGGGCTTCACCGTGGTTTCAGGAGGCGCGTACGGCATCGACGCCCACGCCCACCGGGCAGCGCTGGCCGGGGGATCAGGGCCGTTGCCCACCATTGCTGTCATGGCGGGTGGTGTGGACCGGTTTTACCCGTCCGGCAACGAGGACCTTCTCCGCGCCGTCTGCAACCAAGGGGCGGTGATCGCCGAGGTCCCGCCGGGATCGGCGCCAACCCGCTACCGGTTTCTGCAACGGAACAGGCTAATCGCTGCCCTGGCCGCCGTGACGGTGGTGGTGGAAGCCCGGTGGCGGTCCGGTGCGCTGAATACCGCTCACCACGCTGAAAGCCTGGGCCGGGCGGTCGGGGCAGTCCCTGGGTCCGTCCACAGCGCAAACTCGGCCGGCTGCCACCGGCTGCTCCGGGATGGCGGCGCGGTCTGCGTAACCGATGCCGCCGAGATCGCCGAGCTGGCTTCGCCCAGCGGTGATGGCCTTTCCGAGCCAGGCACGGGGCATGCGGCCGAGCACGACGGCCTGACCTTGGAAGACCTGATCCTCCTCGACGCTCTGCCCCTGCGGTCCACCACCTCGGTGGACAAACTCTGTGCCGTCGCAGGCCTCAGCCTCGAATCCGTTCGCGCCGGGCTGGGCAGGCTCGGCCTGCTGGGGCTCGCCGTGTCGGGACGGGGCGGCTGGAAACGGGCCAAGGATTCCGGCTAACAGCCTGTGTCCCGGACCGGATTTGCGGTGGCATTCTGGGACAGTGGAACGGTGAAGAATCAGGAACTGCCCCCGCCGTTTGAGCGGGCACTTGCCGGCTTCGGCCGGTATCTCGAGGCAGAACGGGCCCGGTCCGAACACACCCGCCGGGCCTACCTCTCTGACCTTCGAAGCTTCCTGGAATACGCCGTCTCGGAAGGAATCACGGATCTGCCGGCATTGGAGTTGGGGACTTTCCGCGGCTGGCTGGGAGCCCAAAGCCAAGCCGGGATGTCCCGTTCCACGCTGGCCCGGAGGTCGGCCACGGTACGGTCCTTCACCACCTGGGCCATGCGCGAAGATCTCATCGCCGTGGACCCCGCCCTCCGGCTCAGAGCACCGAAAGCCGAAAAGTCGCTGCCGGGCGTTCTCCAGTCGCAGCAACTGGTCCGGCTGCTGACAAGCCTGGAGGAAGCTGCCGCCGAGGGCTCGCCTATTCCGGTGCGGAACCGCGCCATGGTGGAAGTCCTGTACGCCACAGGGCTTCGGGTGGGGGAGCTGGCCGGCCTGGACGTGGACGACCTCAACCCGGACCGCCGCACCCTCCGCGTCATCGGCAAGGGAAACAAGGAACGGACCGTCCCCTATGGTGTTCCGGCTGCGGTCGCCGTCGACGACTGGCTCCGCCGGGGCAGGCCGCTCCTGGCAACGGGCCACAGCGGTCCGGCCCTGTTCCTCGGCTCAAGGGGCAACCGTGTTGACCAGCGCCAGGTCCGGACCGTGGTCAAAGACCTCTTCGACGCCTTGGGTGACACCTCAGCAACTGGCCCGCACGCGCTCAGGCACTCTGCGGCCACGCATCTGCTGGACGGCGGGGCGGACCTTCGGGTCGTCCAGGAAATCCTGGGCCACAGCAGCCTCGCCACCACCCAGATCTACACCCACGTATCGGTGGAGCGGCTGCGCAGAAGCTACCAGCAGGCTCATCCGCGAGCCTGACCACCGCCGGACGCCGTCCCAAGAAGACAGCACACCCCCTCAAGGCGCCTGTTCCGAATCGCACTGGCGTAATTACGCGGTGTACGGCACAATAAGAGTCACGTCCGGCAACTTTCAAGTTTCGCTTGAAGCTCCTTCGCTTCGCGCGTTACCGTGAGTCCGGACACAGTTTAATAAGCAGGCAGGAACACCACAGCTGGAAGCACAGCACAGGCAGTTTCATCCAGGCAGAGGTCGTTGGGGAAGACGTACCTACAGCTATGGAGGATGGAATGTCTGTTGCAATGACCCGCGGTGTGCTGTTCGTACACTCGGCCCCTACGGCACTGTGCCCGCATGTCGAGTGGGCCATTGGATCCGTCGTGGACAAGCGAACGGATCTTGAATGGACCCCTCAACCTGCCGCGCCCGGAATGTTTAGGGCCGAGCTTTCCTGGACGGGGACCCCGGGCACGGGTTCCTTGCTTGCGTCCTCGCTTCGTGGCTGGGCACATCTGCGTTATGAGGTCACAGAGGAACCGAGCCAAGGCGTTGATGGTGGCCGTTGGTCCCATACCCCCGAACTGGGAATCTTCCACGCCACCACGGACGTCCACGGCAACATCATGGTCTCAGAGGACAGGATCCGCTACGCCTACGAATCGGGCGCAGGCGATCCCGCCGCGGTGTACCACGAGCTCTCCCTGGCCCTCGGTGAGGCCTGGGATGAGGAACTCGAACCATTCCGCCACGCCGCCGAGGGCGCACCGGTCCGCTGGCTGCACCAGGTGGGCTGACCACCGCCGGACGCCCGACGGCCCGGAAGTCCCGCCGTCGTCCTTGCATCTCCATAGCCAAAGAGGAGGCCCCGCTATTGTGCAGTGCACAATAGCGGGGCCTCCTCTGGTGTCAGCGACGTTGCTGCTAGACACTGCGGACGGCAATGACGGCATTGTGCCCGCCGAAACCGAACGAGTTGCTCAGCGCCACGATGTCGCCGGCGGGCAGGTCCCGGGCCGAGGTGACGACATCCAGCGGGATCTCAGGATCCTGGTTTTCAAGGTTGATGGTCACCGGAGCCTTGCGTTCGTACACGGCCAGAACCGTGAGGACTGCCTCCACCGCGCCTGACGCGCCCAGGAGGTGGCCCATCTGCGACTTGGTGGCGGAGACTGCAACGTTGTCGAGGTGGTTCCCCAGAGCGGCGCGGAGGGCCGTGTACTCGGGCTTGTCCCCGACCGGGGTGGACGTGGCGTGCGCGTTGACGTGGACCACATCCTCGGCCTGGATGCGGCCGTCGAACATGGCTGCCTTGAGTGCGCGGGTTGCGCCCAGGCCCTGGGGGTCCGGAGCCGTGATGTGGTAAGCATCCGCGGTCACGGATGTGCCGGCCAGTTCGCCGTAGATACGTGCGCCCCGGGCGAGGGCATGTTCCTCGGCCTCCAGGACCAGCGCACCGGCGCCTTCGCCCATCACAAAGCCGTCGCGGCCAAGGTCATACGGGCGGGAGGCTCCCTGGGGGTCGTCGTTGCGGCGGGAGAGCGCCTGCATTGAGGCGAACGCAGCCAGGGGCATGGGGTGGATGGCTGCCTCGGCGCCGCCGCACATGACCACGTCGGCCTTGCCGGAGCGGATCAGGTCCAGGCCCAGGTGGAGAGCCTCGGTGCCGGAAGCACAGGCCGAAACGGGAGTGTGGGCGCCGGCGCGGGCACCCAGGTCAAGGCTGACGGCTGCCGCGACACCGTTGGGCATCAGCATGGGCACGGTCATGGGGAGGACGCGGCGGGGGCCCTTTTCCTTCAGGGTGTCCCAGGCGTCCAGGAGGGTCCACACACCGCCGATGCCGGTGGCGAAAGCCACTGCCAGGCGGTCGTGGTCGATTTCCGTGATGCCGGAATCTGCCCAGGCCTCGCGGGAGGCGATGACGCCGAACTGGGTTGAGGGGTCCATGCGCTTGGCTTCAACGCGGCTCAGGACCTCCAGGGCCGGAGTGGTGCAGCGGGCGGCAAAGTGGACGGGCAGCTCGTACTTGGCGACCCATTCGTCTTCCAGGGTGCGGGCACCGGAGACGCCCTTCAAGGCGTTCTTCCACATTGTCGGTACGTCGCCGCCGATGGGCGTGGTGGCACCCAGACCGGTAATGACTACTTTGCGTGTCATTGGATCACTCTCTGTCGGTGGGCAGGCCGTTCCGGTAACTCCGGCGGGGTCCCGCATGTTGGGCAGTTGGCTGCCCGGAAAAATAGGGTGGACTGCCGGCCCCGCCTCAGGGCGGGCCGGCAGTCCCGTCAGCCCTAAGGGCTGAAGCCTTGACTAGGCCTGTGCGCCGGCGATGAAGCTCACGGCGTCGCCCACGGTCTTGAGGTTCTTGACCTCTTCGTCCGGGATGCGCACGCCGAACTTTTCTTCGGCGTTGACCACAATGGTCATCATGGAGATGGAGTCGATGTCCAGGTCCTCGGTGAAGGACTTGTCCAGTTCTACAGCCTCGGGGGCAAGGCCGGTTTCTTCGTTTACGATTTCAGCCAAACCGGCCAGGATCTCTTCATTGCTAGCCATTGACGGCTCCTTTTCTTGTTATTGCCGGCAGGGGATGCCGGAAACGGTTCAGCCCGCGGGGGTGCGGCCTGTGTGGGACGTTTTATGGAAGGACGATTACTTGGGCACCGAAGACCAGTCCGGCGCCGAAGCCGATCTGGAGCGCGAGGCCGCCGCTGAGCTCGGGGTTTTCCTGGAGCAGGCGGTGGGTGGCCAGGGGGATGGACGCAGCCGAGGTGTTACCGGCATCGGCGATGTCCCGGGCCACGATGACGGATTCGGGAAGCTTGAGTTTTTTGACCATCTCATCGATGATCCGCATGTTGGCCTGATGCGGAATGAAGGCCACCAGGTCTTCGGCCTTGACGCCGGCCGCCACGAGTGCCTGCTCCGCCATCTTGGCCATTTCCCAGACCGCCCAGCGGAAAACGGTCTGCCCGTCCTGGCGCAGCGTGGGGTAGAGTTCCTGCGCTTCTTCCAGAAGGGCGAAGTCGCCGGATTCATCAGACTGGCGGGCCGCGATGCTGAGGTCGCGGACATCAAGCATGGATCGTGTCATGCCGATCGCGTCCCACTTGCTGCCGTCCGAGCCCCATACCGAAGGGCCGATGCCGGGGGTGTCCGAAGGGCCGATGACAACAGCGCCAGCGCCGTCACCCAGCAGGAAGGAGATGGTGCGTTCCCGGTTGTCGATGACGTCAGAGAGCTTCTCCGCCCCAACCACCAGGACGTACGTTGCAGCACCGGAACGAACCAAAGCATCAGCCTGTGCGATCCCGTAGCAGTACCCCGCACAGGCGGCCGAGATATCGAAGGCGGGTGCCGGTGTGGCCCCGATCCGGTCGGCCACGGCAGCCGCGGCTGACGGCGTGGCGTAAGGGTGGGTGACGGTGGAGACGATGACGGCGCCGAGCTGGGAGGCTTCGATGCCTGCCTTCTGCAGTGCCTCCTGCGCTGCACCTGCTGCCATGTCGATGACGCTAACGTCGGCGGGAGCACGGTGGCGCGTGATGATGCCGGTGCGTTGGCGGATCCATTCGTCCGAGGAATCAATCCACTGGCAGACGTCCTCGTTGGTGACGATGACATCCGGCCGGAAAGCGCCCAGGCCGAGGATTCGGCTGTACTGGTTGACGGGAAGCTGGTTCAGCGTGGGAACGCTCATGCGTCTCCCTCCAATTCTGCGAAGAGTGCCAGTGCGGCGGAGAGGTCGTCCGGGGTTTTGACTGCGACAGTCTTGACGCCGGGCATGCCGCGCTTGGCGAGACCTGCCAACGTGCCTGCCGGAGCAAGTTCAATCAGGCCGGTGACGCCGCGCTGCACCAGCGTTTCCATGCACAGGTCCCAGCGGACCGGCCGGGAAACCTGGGCAATGAGGCTCTCGACGGCTGCCCCGCCGTCCGTCACTTCGCGGCCGTCGAAGTTGGACAGCAACGGTACCTGCGGCTTCTGCGGCTTGAGGTCCGGCTTCAGTGTTTCGAGGGCACTCACTGCGGGGGACATGTGCGAGGTGTGGAAGGCTCCGGCCACCTTCAGCGGGATGACGCGTGCCTTGGCCGGCGGATTGTCCGCCAGGGCTTTGAGCTGCTCGAACGTCCCCGCAGCAACTGTCTGGCCGGCGCCGTTGACGTTGGCCGGCGTGGCGCCGGATGCTTCGATGGCGGCCAGTACCTCTGCCGGGTCCCCGCCCACCACAGCGCTCATGCCAGTGGGTGTCACGGCCGCAGCGGCGGCCATGCTGTTGGCGCGTTCCCGCACAAACGTCATGGCTTCCTGCTCGGTGAGCACTCCGGCCAGGGCCGAAGCAGTGATCTCACCGACGGAGTGGCCGGCAAGGATCACCGGGAGGGTGCCCAGTTCGACGTCGAACAGGGACTTTGCTGCGACCAGCCCGGCGGCGACAATCAGGGGCTGCGCAACGGCGGTGTCCTTGATGGTTTCCTCATCCGAGGTGGTCCCGTGAGCTGTCAGGTCGATGCCTGCAATCTCGCTGAGGGAGGCCAGCTGGCCTGCTACCGAAGGCAGTTCCAGCCAAGGGGCCAGAAAACCGGGGGTCTGTGAGCCCTGTCCAGGGCAGACTATTGCAAGCACTTAACCAGCTTTCCAAATTACTGTGTCATTCCGCGGTGTTTCTCTGCACCAAGCTCAAGGGGTCAGATTGTAGGAAGTCTACAACGACTCAGGTCTGGTTCCGCGCCGGATGACGTTCGGTGGGGGCTTTTGGCGGCGCCGCCAGACGCCCGACCACAAGGGCCGCCTGCAGCACAAACGCCTCGCGGGGAAGGAGCGGATCCCAGCCGGTGACGTCGCAGACGCGCTTGAGCCGGTACCTGACCGTGTTGGCGTGGACGAACAGTTCCCGCGCCGTCGCCTCCAGTGAATGGCCCAATTCGAGGTAGGTTCCCAGCGTCTCCACCAAGCCGTTGGAGGCGGCGACCAGCGGACGGTAGATGTTCTTGACGAGTGAACGTCGTGCGGCTTCGTCGCCGGAAATGACGCGTTCGGGCAGCAGGTCGTCGGCTGCCACGGGCCGGGGCGCGGAGGGCCAGGCGCGTGCGGCGGTCAGGCCGGCGAAAGCAGACTGGGCTGATCCGCTGGCTTCCAGCAGGGAGCTGGCCTCGGCGCCATAGACCACCGGTCCGGGGGCGAACATTTCGCTGAGCTTCAGGTATGCGGTCTCGCGGTCCTGGACACCGCCGAGGATCAGGATCAGCCGGTCACCCTGGATGCCCACCAGGGCGTCTTCCGCATAGCGGCCTGCCAGGCGTCGGAGTTCGCTGACATAGCTGGCGCTTGGCTCTGACGGGGAATTTCCCACCATGACAGTGAACCGCTCCTGGGCCTTCCAGCCCAGCGCGGCGATCCTGGACCGCAGCGCGTCGGTGTTTTCACCGCGCAGGATGGCATCCACAATCAGGGCCTCCAGCCGCGTGTCCCAGGAGCCACGCGATTCGGCGGCCCTCGCATAGACGTCCGCGGCGGCGAACGCCACCTCCCGCGAGTACCGTAGTACGGCTTCGCGCAGCGAGGGCTGGTCCGCTTCGGGGGCAATGACCGGCACCTGGTCCTCCACCACCTCCACCACGATCCGGATGAGCTGGAGGGCCTTCTGCAGGCTGATGGACCTGGTCAGCTCCGTGGGGGCAGTACCAAAGACGTCGGAGAGGATCCACGACGGCGAACTGGGGCGCTCATACCAGGTGACAAACGCTGCGATGCCGTTCTGCGCCACCATGCCCAGAGCCGAACGTTCGTCGGAGCTGAGCCGGGAGTACCAGGGGAGTGACTTCTCCAACTGCCGGAGGGTGGTGGTGGACAGCTGGCCTACACTCGCCCGGAGCTTTTTCAGGGTCTCGGACTTCTCCGGCGCGGTTCTGCGCGAAGCTGGCTTGCGCTTCGCGGTCGGGGTGGTTGACTCAGGCATCTTCCGAGCATACGGTGCCCGCCGCGCAAGCTCCATTTTGTGCAAAGGCTACAACCGCGGTGGACCTGCATCACACGGGGAAGTCCGCACGGCAAACGCAAGGGAACGACGACGGCGACCCTCACCTTTCGGTGGGGGCCGCCGTCGTCGTTCAGTTCCGCTGACAGCCAGTCAGCGGGAGCGGATCAGGACTCGCCGCCCGCATTGCCGGTGGAACCGGCGTTGACGTTGTTCAGCCGGTACTTTTCGATGGCCTGGACCGGGGCCTGGGCATCAACTTCACCGCGGCGCGCCAGCATCTCCAAGGAACGGACCACGATGGAGTGGATGTCGTTCTTGAAGAAGCGGCGGGCTGCTGCGCGGGTGTCCGAGAAGCCGAACCCATCCGCGCCGAGCGTTGCGAACTCGTTCGGCACGAACTGGCGGATCTGGTCCGGGACTGCCTTCATGTAGTCCGAAACTGCAACCACGGGGCCGGTGGCACCTGCGAGTTGCTGGGTCACAAACGGCACGCGGGCGGGCTTGCCCGGGTTGAGGAACGCTTCTTCCTCGGCGGCCATGCCGTCGCGGCGCAGTTCGTTCCAGGACGTGACGGACCAGACGTCGGCGGAGACGCCCCAGTCTTCGGCGAGCAGCCGCTGGGCCTCAATGGCCCAGGGAACCGAGACGCCGGAGGCCAGGATCTGGGTCCGGGGACCGTCGATCTTTGCCGGGGCCAGCAGGTAGATGCCCTTCAGGACGCCTTCGACGTCGAGATCCTCGGGTTCTGCCGGCTGGGTGATCGG
This sequence comes from Arthrobacter sp. BF1, assembly GCF_056680215.1. Taxonomy (NCBI): domain Bacteria; kingdom Bacillati; phylum Actinomycetota; class Actinomycetes; order Micrococcales; family Micrococcaceae; genus Arthrobacter; species Arthrobacter sp. BF1. Next base: position 2,501,075 of record NZ_CM155271.1, on the reverse strand, counting down.
CTCGTTGTAGACCGTCAGGTAGTACATCAGGTTCCGGTCAGTGGATTCCGGTCCGTACATGCGCTCGATGCCGTCGCGCATGATGTGGCCCATTTCGTACCCGTAGGCGGGGTCGTAGGTGACCACGGCCGGGTTGGTGGACGCGAGCAGTGGCGAGTGGCCGTCGGCGTGCTGGAGGCCTTCGCCGGTCAGGGTGGTCCGGCCGGCGGTGGCGCCGATGATGAAGCCGCGGGCCATCTGGTCCCCGGCCGCCCAGAAGGCATCGCCCGTGCGCTGGAACCCGAACATGGAGTAGAACACGTAGACCGGGAGCAGCGGCACGCCGTGGGTGGCGTACGCGGTGCCGGCGGCGGTGAACGCTGCCACGGCGCCTGCTTCGTTGATGCCCGGGTGGATCAGCTGGCCCTGCGCCGATTCCTTGTAGGCGAGCACCAGGTCACGGTCCACCGACAGGTAGTTCTGGCCCTTGGGGTTGTAGATCTTGGCGGTGGGGAAAAACGCGTCCATGCCGAACGTGCGGGCTTCATCGGGGATGATCGGCGCGATGTGCTTGCCGAAGTTCTTGTCCCGCATGAGGTCTTTCAGGAGCCGGACGAATGCCATGGTGGTGGCCGCCTGCTGCTTGCCGGAACCGCGCTTGGCGACTTCATACGTCTTCGCGTCGGGAAGGGCGATGTCCTGGTGCTTGGAGCGGCGCTCCGGCACGGCGCCGCCGAGCTCGGCCCGGCGTTCCATCATGTACTTGATCTCCGGCGCATCGCTGCCCGGGTGGAAGTAGGGCGGCTGGTACAGATCCTTCTCCAGTTGCTCGTCGGTGACCGGAATCCGCAGGTGGTCGCGGAACTTCTTCAGGTCATCGAGGGTGAGCTTCTTCATCTGGTGGGTCGCGTTGCGGCCCTCGAAGTGCGGTCCGAGGCCGTAGCCCTTGACGGTGTGCGCCAGGATGACCGTCGGCTTGCCCTTGAACTCGGTCGCGGCCTTGTAGGCCGCGTAAACCTTGTGGTAATCGTGGCCGCCGCGCTTGAGGTTCCAGATCTCATCATCGGAGAGGTCCGCGACCATGTCCTTGGTCTGCGGGGTCTGGCCGAAGAAGTGTTCCCGGACGAATCCGCCGGACTCGGCCTTGTAGGTCTGGTAGTCCCCGTCGACGGTCTCGTTCATGATCTTCACGAGTGAGCCGTCGTCATCCTTGGCGAGCAGGTCATCCCACTCCCGGCCCCAGACAACCTTGATGACGTTCCAGCCCGCGCCGCGGAAGAACGCTTCGAGTTCCTGCATGATCTTGCCGTTGCCACGCACCGGCCCGTCCAGGCGCTGGAGGTTGCAGTTGATCACGAAGTTCAGGTTGTCCAGATTTTCATTCGCCGCGAGCTGGAGCAGGCCGCGGGACTCGGGCTCGTCCATTTCGCCATCGCCCAGGAACGCCCAGACCTGCTGGTCCGAGGTGTCCTTCAAACCGCGGTTGTGCAGGTAACGGTTGGACTGCGCCTGGTAGATCGCATTCATGGGACCGATGCCCATCGAGACCGTGGGGAATTCCCAGAACTCCGGCATCAGCCTCGGGTGCGGGTAGGAGGACAGCGCATGGCCTTCCTTGGACTTCTCCTGCCGGAAGCCGTCCATGTCCTCCTCGGTAAGACGGCCTTCCATAAACGCACGTGCGTACATGCCGGGGGACGCGTGGCCCTGGAAGAAGACCTGGTCACCGCCGCCCGGGTGGTCCTTGCCGCGGAAGAAGTGGTTGAATCCCACCTCGTACAGGGTCGCGGCACCCGCGTAGGTGGAAATGTGACCGCCGACGCCGATGTTCGCCCGCTGCGCCCGGTGCACCATGATCGCAGCGTTCCAGCGCATGTAGGCGCGGTACCGGCGCTCGTATTCCTCGTTGCCGGGGAACTGTGCTTCCTGGTCGACGGGAATGGTGTTCACGTAGTCCGTGGTGGTCACCATCGGCACGCCGACGCTCTGCGCGCCAGCACGCTGCAGCAGGCTCCGCATGATGTATTGGGCACGCTCGGTGCCCTGTTCCCTGATCAGTGCGTCCAGGGACTCAACCCATTCGGCGGTCTCTTCCGGATCACGATCAGGCAGCTGGTTAGTCAACCCGCTGAGGATATGGGAGGTATCTTCTCCTGCAGCCACGTCCAACCTCTCTTTGCGCGCATGCATCGGCGCCCTCACACCGGGCAGGGTGACTGTCCGGGATGACTGCGACGTGTGCGACGTATCGGTTACAACAGCCCGGTCATGTGCGCCGGGCAGGGTCCTATCACGCCTATGTCTGCATTCAGTTCCAGGCGGTCGCCCCGCAGGCATAGTTGTCACCAGCCACTCTAGCTCTGACTTCAGGGCGATGCGTAGCCGCCCCCATGGCACTGCGGTTGTATTTCGCCGTCATACTGGTTGTGTGACGAAAGCCGCTGCAACGCAGGCTGGAGGCCCTGGATGTGACGCAGAATATGGCGGATCGCGGGGTTGGCAGCTTGAAGCGCAGGCACAAAGGGTGTTGGCTTGGGAGTAATGGAAATCACTATGCGAATTGCATGTATTAGGCATTGGAGGAACACGTGAGCGAGGCCGACGCCGCCACTTCGGTAAATGTGGCGGAAAAATTGGGTTTCAAAAGCGGGGATCTGATTCAGGAGTTCGGTTACGACGATGATGTCGATTTCGACTTGCGTGATGATATTGAGGACCTCACGGGGTCCGAGCTCCTGGATGAAGACGACCATGACGTTGTAGACGCCGTTATTTTTTGGTGGCGGGACGGCGACGGGGATCTGGTGGATACCCTCATGGATTCCCTGACCACCCTGAGTGAGGGCGGCGTCGTCTGGGTGCTGACGCCGAAGTCCGGCCGGCAGGGCTACGTGTCCCCGGCGGAAATCCAGGAAGCGGCTCCCACTGCGGGCCTGCACCTCACAACGTCCGCCGGTGTCTCCAAGGACTGGAGCGCAACCCGGCTGGTCAGCAAGAAGAACAAGTGACGCCGGCACTTTCCGTCGCCGCACCGCCGGTCCCGGCGGTGGGGGAGCCCGCCCCGGATTTTGAGCTGGTAAACCAGTTCGGGGAGCCCGTGCGGCTGTCCAGCCTCCGCGGACAGAATGTTGTCTTGGTGTTCTATCCCTTCGCGTTTTCCGGGATCTGCACCGGAGAACTCTGCGAAATCCGGGACAACCTGTCCGTCTTCGAAGATGCCCGGGCCACCGTCCTGGCAGTGTCCGTGGACAGCAAGTTCAGCCTGCGGGCGTACGCCGAAAAGGAAGCCTACGGCTTCGATCTGCTGGCCGACTTCTGGCCGCACGGGGCAGTGGCAAGCACGTACGGTGTCTTCGATCCTGAGAGCGGGATGGCCAAGCGCGGCACGTTCATCATCGATGCTGCCGGAACAATCCGCTACGTCGTGGTGAATCCGCGCGGGCAGGCCCGTGAGCTCTCCGAATACCGCGATGTCCTGGCAGGTCTGGACCGGGCCTGACGCCGAATGGACCAGCAGCAGCGGAGTGTTGGCGTAGGCCTGACGGGCTTTGCCAGCCTTCCTGCTGCTGGTCCCGCCGCGCTGGCGGATGAACATGTGCGGGAGATGGAAAGCGTCCGGGCGCTGCTGTCCGGCAAGCGCCTGGCATTGCTGACCGGCGCCGGGCTGAGCACGGATTCGGGCATCCCGGACTACCGTGGCCCGGACGCCGTGCCGCGCTCTCCAATGACTTACCAGGAGTTTGTGCGCGATCCCGCTAACCGCCAGCGGTACTGGGCGCGGAACCACATCGGGTGGTCGCATCTGCGTCACGCGGATCCCAACCAGGGGCACCGTGCTGTGGCGGAACTCGAACGGCGGGGGCTGCTGAGCGGGCTCATCACGCAGAATGTGGACCGGCTCCACGAAGAGGCCGGCAGCACCAACGTCATTGACCTGCACGGCCGCTACGACCAAGTGGTCTGCCTGGAGTGCAGACGCACCTACACCAGGCGCCTGCTGGCAGGGGTCCTGGCGGAACTGAACCCGGAATTCCTGGAGCGTGCCACCACATCGGGCCTTGTGGAAATGGCCCCCGACGCCGACGCAACTGTTGACGACGCCGCTCTGATCAGCAGCTTTGTTGTCGCGGCCTGCCCGGCCTGTGGAGGAACGCTCAAGCCTGATTTTGTGTATTTCGGCGAGAACGTACCCAAGGAGCGGGTTGAGGCGGCCTACGCCATGGTGGACCACGCCGGCGCCCTCCTTGTTGCCGGTTCATCACTGACGGTCATGAGCGGGTTGCGGTTCGTCCGTCACGCGGCCAAGGGTAGCAAGCCGGTGGTGATCATCAACCGCGGGGAGACCCGGGGTGACCCCCATGCCACCATCAAACTCCACACCGGTGTCAGTGAGTCACTGACGTGGCTTGCCGCCGAACTTCCTGACCTCTAAACCGAACCTGCGTCGCAAAACCGCGGCCCGGCAAATCCCCAGCCCCAAAGGCGTGAGCCACGGCCACCGCGCGTGGATTGGCTTTTGCTCCTGCACATCAGGTAGAGTTTATGTTCGTTGGTCGACGCGCTGAAGTGCGGAAACTGACGATTTGGGTCTTTAGCTCAGCTGGTAGAGCGCCACGTTTACACCGTGGATGTCATCGGTTCGATCCCGGTAGGACCCACCGCAAAACCCCGTTTGTTCCAAGACCTCACGGTCGGGAACAGCGGGGTTTTTTGTTTCCCCGGCTGTACCCGGGAGGGTCCGGCGTCCCGCCGCTTATTGTCGGTGCCCCTGCCTAGAGTTCCCGCTATGGATTATGTGGTGGTTAAGACGTCACGGGACGGCATCCCGACGGCGGTGGTCAGCGGGGGCAGGGAATGGGCCGTAGGTGCCGAAGCCGTGAGGTGGTTTGAGCGGGTGAGTTGGTGGGAGGAGCAGCGGCGAATGCCCAAGGGCCTGGGCCGTGTGGACGTTGAGGTTCTCCAGGTCCAGGTGAGGCTGGGACGCAACCCGCAGTCCGCGCTGACCACCATGGTCCTGGAACGCGATGGCCTCGGGGGCGGGTGGCGGCTGCGAGAGTCGGCCGCCGATGTTGCCTGACTAGCGGTCCCTGACGTTCCGGGGCATTGGAAAACCCTCCACCGCGACTATTGGGGGATGCCGCGGTGGAGGGTCTGACATGAATATACAGTGAACCGCCGGAAACAAACAAATGCCTCACGTCACGTGTCGGGCGCAGCGGCCGGGCACCATTTTTCTCCGCCGGACCGCCCTGTAGCCATTATGATGGTTACTGTTCAGTGGAATGAACAACCTATACCTTAAACGCTCCCGGCGTGCCGATTGAAGGAGAATCATGGTCGATTCCCGCACCCCCCGTTCCTCCGATGGTCTGGGGAGCACATCGCCGGCGCCGGCAGTCACCCGCGCCGCCGCCGTCATGGATGCCCTCGCGGCCTCCGCTACCGGCCGGCTGACACTGAGCGACCTCGCCCGCGAGCTGGGGATCCCGAAATCATCCACGTCCAACCTGTTGCTGGCCCTCGAAGAGGCCCGGCTCATTAGCCGTCAGGGCGCCGAGTTCACCCTTGGCCGCAAATTGGTGGAACTTGGCGCCGCCTACTTGAGCCGGCTTGACGAGGTGCAGGAGTTCTACCGGTTCTGCGAACAGGCGCCTACCCTCTCCGGTGAGACGGTGCGGATTGCCATGCTCGACGGGACCAACGTGATCTACCTGGCACGCTACGAGGGGCATCCCGCCGTCCGGCTGACCTCCAACATCGGCGACAAGATGCCTGTTTCGCTGTGCGCCGTGGGCAAAGCTTTGATTGCGCGCCTCCACGACCACGACATCGACTCAATGTTTTCCGACCAGGCGGAGCTTCCCGTGCTCACTCCCAAGTCGTTGCGTACCGGCGCGGAGTTGAAGGCGCAGCTGCGCGAGATCCGGGAGCAGGGATACGCCTTCGAAGACGAGGAATCCACCACGGGCGTCGTGTGCCTGGCCGTCTCGGTTCCCACCCGCGGGGCGCACGGTCCCAGCCTGGGGCTCTCCGTCACGGCTTTGAAGGCAACCTACTCGCCTGAGCAGGGCTCCCAGATGGTCAAGGAGCTGAAAGAGCTGGCCCGGTCTTTGGGCAACCCCATGGGCTAAAGGTGCCGTTTGACGCTGTTCCAGTAACAAAAAATGTCGCGGACCTTGCGAGTTGTTCAACTTACTGTACTCTGTTCAGTATAGTGATCTGCACAACAGGCGATTTCGCTATCCCACCACAGGCCAACGGGGGTCTGGAGTGTTCTTGAGGGAGTTCTTGTGACAACTCGTACTAATTCACCGCAGGCTGACGTGGACGGCGCCGCCGTCGATCCGGAGCAGCTGCGACGGGCAACTCTTGCCAGCTCAGTGGGCTCCGCCCTGGAGTACTACGACTTCTACATCTATGGCCTGGCGTCCGCGCTCATCTTCGGCCCGCTTTTCTTCTCACCGTTGGGCGAAAGCGGAGCAGTCATTGCTTCCTTCGCCACCTACGGCGTGGGCTTTGCCGCCCGGCCGTTCGGCGGCATCGTGTTCGGTTACATCGGTGACCGTTTTGGCCGGAAGATGGTCCTGATCCTGACCATTAGCCTAATGGGCATGGCAAGCTTCGCCATCGGCCTCCTGCCGACCTTCGAGCAGGCTGGCATGCTGGGAGCCGTCCTCCTGGTGGCCCTGCGCATCCTCCAGGGGCTTGGCGCCGGAGCCGAGCAGGCAGGTGCCACCACCCTGATCTCGGAAGTGGCCCCGCGCCGCCGTCGTGGTTTCTTCGCGGCCCTGCCGTTCGTCGGCATCCAGCTCGGCACGCTTCTGGGTGCCGGAACCTTCGCCTTGATGGCGCTGGCCGACAAGGAAGTACTGCAGGGCTGGCTGTGGCGCGTGCCCTTCCTGGCGAGCATCATCCTGATTGTGATTGCCGTCTTCATCCGGCTCAAGCTCAAGGAAACGCCGGTCTTCCAGGAACTTGAAAAGCACAAGGCTGTAGTCAAGAACCCTGTGGGCCAGATCTGGAAGCACTCGAAGAAGAACGTGCTCATCGGCATCGGCCTTCGCATGGGCGAGAACGGAAACTCCTCCATCTACTCAGCGCTCCTGGTTTCCTTCATCAGCCTTCCCGCCGGTGTCTTTGCCGGCGATAAGTTCATCGGCCCCACCGGCCTCCTTATTGCCGCCGCGTTCGCAGCGGTTATGGTGGTCACCTTCGGTGCCCTGTCTGACCGTTTCGGCCGGGTTCCGGTCTACCGCTACGGTGCGCTGTTCCAGGCCATCATTGCCCTGCCCGCGTTCTACCTGGTCACCCTGGGCAACGTCACCCTTGTCTGGGTGGTCATGGTGGTGGGTATCGCCTTGGGCGTCCAGTCCATGCTCGGCCCCCAGTGCGCCCTGCTGCCGGAACTCTTCGGCTCGCAGCACCGCTTCACGGGCGTGGCGCTGAGCCGTGAGCTCTCCGCCGTCCTCGCCGGCGGCTTCGCTCCCATGATCGGCGTTGCGCTCCTCGCCGCCACCGGCCACTCCTGGCTTGTCCCCGCGATCTACTCGCTGGTGCTGGCGCTGATCTCCTTTGGAACAACGTTCTTCACCCCCGAGACCAATGGCCGCGACCTGGTCCTCGTGGAGGATGCCAGCTAGGCACAGCCCACCTGCGCAAAATAAAGGCGGCCTTCCCGGTAAGCGGGAAGGCCGCCCTATTTGCTTCGCGGGGTCGCTGGACATCGATGCCCAGCCACTACCATCGAAAGGCCCGCGCCTCTGGCGGGAAGGTGCAGATACGCGAAGAGCCCCTGCCGGATTCCTTTTCAGGAGTCCGGCAGGGGCTCTGTGCGAAAACCCTGCTGGTGCGAACCGGCGGGGAGCCTCAGTAGAAGTGGACCGGGTCCACCAGGTGCGGGAGGTCGCCGCCGTCGAGGAATGTGCGGAGGTTGCTCGCGAAACGCTCGGCGATGAGGCGGTTCTCTGCCGCGCTGAGCGCTGAGGTGTGCGGTGACACCAGGACCTTCGGGTGATCCCACAGCGGGCTGTCCTGCGGGAGCGGCTCCACAGCGAAGACGTCGAGGCAGGCGTAGGACACCTGGCCGTTGTTGAGGGCCTCCAGAAGTGCGTCCTCGTCCACCACGGTGCCGCGGCCCACATTGACAAACACCGTTCCGGGCTTCATCGCAGCAAAGACGTCGCGGTTGAACAGTTTCTCGGTGAACGGCGTGCCCGGCAGGGTGTTCACCACGGCGTCGGCAGTGGCAAGGAGCCCGGCCAGTCCGTCGTTGTCAGCAACCTGTTCGATACCCTCGATGGGTTCCACCGTGCGCTTGGTTCCGCTGACCTTCATGCCGAGGGCCCGTGCAATCCGGGCCGTCTCCAGGCCGATCTCACCAAGTCCCGTGACAACCAGCGTGGATCCGCTGACTAGCCGGGTGGGGGTCCGGAGCTCGGGCCACACCTTGGCGGCCTGGTCCTGGACCAGTTCGGCGCTGCGCTTGAAACCGTTGAGGATGCCCAGTGCGGCGAATTCTGCGAGCGGCAGGGCATGGACACCGGCCGAGGTGGTGACACTGAACTTGCCGAGCGTTTCCTGGTCCAGTCCCGAGGCCTTGACTGCGCCCCCGGCGCCGGCGGCCATGGCGTGTACCCATTGCAGCCGCGGGTTCTCGCGGGCGATGCGCGCCAGGCCGGCCGGACTCTCGTTGGGCAGGCCGTACAGGACCTGCGCCTTGTTGAGCATCTCCCAGTACTGCTCTTCCTGTGCGGGCGTCCGCTTGAAATCCGGATCTCCGGAGTGGTCTGCAGGAAAACGCTCCGGGGGAAGGAGGTCAGGCTCGTAGAGGACGGTGACAGAGGGGTCTACGACGCGGATGCGGTCCACGAGCTCTGCTTCGAGCGGGACGGCGATCGCGACGGTGGTTTGAGTCGTCATGTGTTCATCATACTGAATAGAGGCTAGGATATTGGACAGATTTCCCTACATTAACCACACAACGATGTGAGCGGAGGCTTTGATGGAAGACAAAAGAGCAGGCTTTGTTGGCCTTGGGCTGATGGGGCTGCCCATGGCCCGGAATCTGGTCCGCGCCGGATGGAACATCACCGCCTGGAACCGTTCCGCCGGACCGCTGCGCGATCTGGTGGTGATGGGCGCAGCCGCGGCGCCGGACGTTGCGGCGCTGCGGGACCTCCCGGTCATCGCCTTTATGCTGCCGGACCTTTCCTTCATCGAGGACGCGGCGGCAGGGCTGCTGGCGAGCTGGGCTGAAACGCCGCCGGCGGCCGGTACGGCGGTAGTGGTGATGAGCTCGGTTTCACCCGCCAAGGTCCAGGACTTCGGGCGTCGGGTGCAGGACGAGAGTGGCGGCCGCGCCGTGGTGGTGGACGCCCCGGTCAGCGGCGGAACCCAGGGGGCAACCGACGGCACCCTGGCCATCATGGCTGGCGGGTCGCCCGAAGAATTCCGGCGGCTTCAGCCCTTCTTTGCGGCGATGGGAACCACAGTCCGGCACATGGGTCCGTTGGGCTCAGGGTCGCTGGCCAAGGCCTGCAATCAACTTATCGTGGGAACCACGACGGCGGCCCTCGCCGAGGCGGCCGAGCTCGCCGAGCGTTCCGGTATGGATCCGGCGGCACTCTTTGACGTCCTGGCTGGCGGTCTGGCCGGCAGCCGAGTGCTGGAAAACGTGGGACCACGCCTGGTCCGGAAGGATTACGCACCCACCGGGCCGGCCAAATTTATGCACAAGGACCTTTCCTTTGTGCTTGAGTCAGCGCAGGCTGCCGGCTCTGCGGTGCCGATGGCGAGTGCCGGCGTCGAACTTTACGCCGAACTTAAGCGCCAGGGCCTGGGCGACCAGGACCTGGCCGTGGTACGGCAGGCTATTTCACATCTGAGCGACAACCCCGATGGCGCGGAAACTGCCGATTCGGCGACGAAAGGAACGGCTGCTTCATGAGTGGGCTTTTTGATTTGACGGGGCGGATTGCGCTGGTGACGGGGTCGAGCCGGGGGATTGGGAATGCTTTGGCGCGGGCGTTGGCTGAGGCGGGTGCGACGGTGGTGTTGAACGGGGTGAATGCGGAGCGTTTGAAGGCGGCCGAGGTGGCGTTGGCTGCGGATTTCGGTCCGGGCCGGGTCCACAGTGTCGCGTTTGATGTCACGAGTGATGCCGAGGCTGCCCGCGGTATTGGGTGGGTGGAGGAGCATGTGGGGCCTTTGCAGATCCTGGTCAATAACGCCGGGATACAGCACCGGGTGCCGATGCTCGAGTTGGACGTCGCGGACTGGGAGCGGGTCATCAAAACGGACCTGACCAGTGCGTTCCTGGTGGGCCGGGAAGCGGCCCGGCACATGATCCCGAGGGGCAGGGGCAAGATCATTAACATCTGCTCGGTGCAGACGGACCTGGCCCGGCCCACGATCGCCCCGTATGTGGCGGCGAAGGGCGGGCTGCGGAACCTGACCCGGGCCATGACGGCCGAGTGGGCGGCCTCCGGGTTGCAGATCAACGGGATCGCCCCGGGCTACATCCATACGGAGATGACGCAGAATTTGGTGGATGATGAGCAGTTCAACTCCTGGATCCTGGGCCGGACCCCGGCGGCCCGGTGGGGGACCGTGCAGGACCTGGCGGGACCTGCGGTGTGGCTGGCCTCGGACGGGTCGGACTTCGTGAACGGGCAGACAATCTTTATTGACGGCGGAATGACGGTGGTGGTCTGATGGGCAGCGCAGCGACAACCCAGGGGACGGCAGTGACAACTCAGGGGACAGGAGTGAGTGTGGAGGCTGCTTCCGGCGGGACGGTGTTGCCGGTCTCGGGTCCGGCGGTGGTGGCGTACGCGGCGGGGGATTTGCGGATCGAGGACGCGCCGCTGGCCGTGCCGGGACCGGATGAGGCCGTCGTCGAGGTCGCTTACGGCGGGATTTGCGGGTCGGACCTGCATTACTGGCTGCACGGCGCGGCGGGGGAGTCGATCCTGAAGGCGCCGATGGTGCTGGGGCATGAGATTTCCGGGACCGTGGTGGTGGCCGCGGCCGACGGGACCGGCCCGGTAGCGGGCACACCGGTGGCTGTCCATCCCGCGACCCCCGGCCCGGGCTCGGGGGACATCCGGTACCCGGCGGACCGGCCCAACCTGTCTCCGGGCTGCACGTACCTGGGCAGTGCTGCGAGGTTTCCGCATACGGACGGGGCGTTCGCCCGGTACGTGAACCTGCCCTCCCGGATGCTGCGGGCCCTGCCGGCGGACCTTGACCTGCGCACCGCGGCGCTGATCGAACCGGCCTCGGTGGCCTGGCACGCCGTGGCCCGGGCCGGGGACGTGGCCGGCAAGTCCGCCCTGGTGATCGGGTCCGGCCCGATCGGGGCCCTGGCCATCGCGGTCCTCAAACGTGCCGGGGCATCCCGGATCACGGCCGTGGACATGCACGCCAAACCGTTGGAGATCGCCGCGGCGGTCGGCGCGGACCAGGTCCTGCAGGCAACGGACGCGGACGCCATCGCGGCCGTGCAGGCCGACGTCGTGATCGAATCCTCGGGCAGCCACCACGGCCTGGCCTCGGCCATCCACGGCGCGGCCCGCGGCGGGACCGTGGTCATGGTCGGGCTGCTGCCCACCGGACCCCAGCCAGTCCTCATCTCGCTGGCCATCACCCGGGAACTGGACCTGAAAGGCTCCTTCCGCTTCAACAACGAAATCGACGACGTCATCACCGCCCTCGCCGACGGCACCCTGCAGATCGGCCCCGTCATCACCCACGACTACCCACTCAGACAAGGCCTCGAAGCTTTCGCCACCGCCAAAAACTCCGCCGAATCAGGCAAAGTCCTGCTCAACTTCCAACCGGAATAAGCGGGGGTTCGCCTCGCGTCCCGGCGGGTCCGCCGGACCGGGATGAAGTCAGGTCCGCCGGCCGGCGAATGAAGTCAGCTCCGGCGGACCGGAATAAACACGCGGGGCTGGTCAGTCCAGGTTCCCGAAAGCCTGGACGTGGTGCGGCGCATGATCTGTTCGGAGGCGGTGCGGGCTGCGGCGGCATCACCCGCGGCCACGGCCTTGGCCAGGTCAACATGCCACTGCAGCGCGCCCTCATGGGGGTGCTCCGGCATCAGGCCATGCACCGTGCGGCCGGTGAGGGTCTCGGCCACCTGGCCCATCAGGTTCGCAAACATTTCGTTGCCCGAGCCGGAAAGCAGGACCGAGTGAAAGGCGATGTCCAGCTCCAGGAACTTCTGCGCCTCCCCGTTGTGGCCGGCGTCGCGCATTGCGTGGGCGATGTCCACAAGTTCCGTACGCAGCTGCGCCGGAGCGTTCTTCGCGGCGAGCTCTGCGGCTGCAGGTTCGACGGCGGACCGCAGCTCGATCAGCGACCTTAACTGAGCGCCGCGGCCATCGCTGGAGAGCCGCCAGCGGATCACCAGCGGATCAAAGGGGTTCCAGCGGCTGGGCGGCAGGACTCGGATACCCACGCGCTTGATGGTCTCCACGAGGCCCAGCGACTGAAGGACACGCACAGCTTCACGGACCACGGAACGGGAAACCTTCAGCTCTTCCTCCAACTGCTCGGCCAGCATAACGTGGCCAGTGGGGAGGTCTCCCGTGATGATGCGGGTGCCAACATTCTCGATGGCACGGTGGTGCAGGCTGGTCGACATGGTGTCAAGCCTAGACGCGGATTGACCGGCCGGGTTCCACAAAGTGGGCGCCGCTTCCCCTCGGCGCATTGAATATATATGCTTTAATCGGATCGATCGGTTCGTGAGCGTGTGCTTCGCAACTAACGCGGAGCCCCCAGCACGTCCATTGCACACAATGAATTGGAGTTTTTGATGTCTGCACACATCGGTGTCACCGGCCTTGCCGTGATGGGAGCCAACCTGGCCCGCAACCTGGCCCGCAACGGTTTTACGGTTGCCCTGCACAACAGGTCCGTGGAAAAGACCGACGCACTGCTCGAAAAGCACGGCACGGACGGCGACTTCATCCGCACCGAAACGCTGCAGGAGCTGGTCGACTCCCTGGAGAAGCCCCGCCGCGTCCTGATCATGGTCAAGGCCGGCAAACCAGTGGACTCCGTCATCGAGCAGCTTGAACCGCTGCTGGAAGCCGGCGATATCATCATTGACGCCGGCAACTCGCACTACGAGGACACCCGCCGCCGCGAAGCGGCGCTGGCCAAAAAGGACCTCCACTTCGTGGGCGTCGGCGTCTCCGGCGGCGAAGAAGGTGCCCTGAACGGCCCCTCCATCATGCCCGGCGGCTCCAAGGAGTCCTATCAGGCCCTCGGCCCGCTGCTCGAAAAGATCTCCGCCAAGGTGGACGGCGAGCCCTGCTGCGCCTGGATCGGTACCGACGGCGCCGGCCACTTCGTCAAGATGGTCCACAACGGCATCGAATACGCCGACATGCAGGTCATTGGCGAAGCCTTCGACCTCCTCCGGTCCGGTGCCGGTATTGAGCCCGCCGACCAGGCCAAGATCTTCACCGAATGGAACAAGGGCGACTTGTCCTCCTTCCTGATCGAAATTTCCGCCGAGGTCCTCGGCCACGTCGACGCCAAAACCGGCAAGCCCTTCGTTGACGTCGTGGTCGACGCCGCCGGCCAGAAGGGCACGGGCCGCTGGACGGTCATCTCCGCCCTCGAACTCGGATCCCCGGTTTCCGGCATCGCCGAGTCCGTCTTCGCCCGTGCGCTTTCTTCCCAGGCAGAGCAGCGGAAGCTGGGCCAGGAACTGCTGGCGGGCGGGGAAGCCGCCGTCGAAGTCCCGGAAACCTTTGTTGAGGACGTCCGCCAGGCGCTGTATGCCTCCAAGCTTGTTTCCTACGCTCAGGGCCTGGACATGCTGACCTCCTCCGCCAAGGAATACGGCTGGGACCTCAAGCTGGACGAGATCGCCTCACTGTGGCGGGCCGGCTGCATCATCCGTGCCGAGCTGCTCAAGGACATCACCAAGGCCTATGCCGCGGAAGAGAAGCCCGCAAACCTGCTCTTCGCTCCGGCCTTCACCCAGGCCATTGCGGACGCTCTGCCGGCCTGGCGCCGTGTGGTGGCCACGGCTGTCCAGCTGGGCATCCCGGTGCCGGTGTTCTCCTCCTCCCTCGCGTACTACGATGGCCTGCGCCGCAAACGTGTGGCGGCGGCCCTGATCCAGGGCCAGCGCGACCTCTTCGGGGCCCACACCTACGGCCGCGTCGACTCCGACGGAACGTTCCACACCCTCTGGGGCGAGGACAAGTCTGAAATCGAAGCAGTGGACACGCACTAACACGCCACTTACTGCATCACCCTGCGGCCGGCACTTCCGAGGATATTCTGGGAGCTGCCGGCCGTTGGTGTTTCCCGGCAACCGCGGTGTCCGTCCAGCCAAGGAGTCCAGGTGCCCAAGCCAGTTGCTTTCGTCACAGGAGCGTCAACAGGAATCGGTTTTGAGGCGGCCAGGCTACTCAGCAGCCACGGCTTCCTCGTGTACGCCGGAGCCCGCCGGGTTGAGAGGATGGAGCCGCTGGCGGCGCTCGGCATCCAGGTCCTGGCACTCGACGTGACGGACGAGGACTCGATGCGTGCCGCCGTCGGACGCGTCCTGGAGGAGCGCGGACGGATAGATGTCCTGGTCAACAACGCCGGCTACGGGTCGTTCGGGGCGCTGGAAGAAGTGGACCTGGCCGAGGCCCGGCGCCAGTTTGATGTGAATGTCTTCGGCCTGGCGAGGATGACGCAGCTGGTTTTACCCGCCATGCGGCAGGCGGGCCGGGGGAGGATCATCAACATTTCGTCGATCGGCGGAAAATTCTATGAGCCGCTTGGGGCCTGGTACCACGCCTCGAAGTTCGCCGTGGAGGGCCTCAGCGACTCGCTGCGGCTGGAGCTTAAGCCGCACGGGATCAGTGTGTCGATCATCGAGCCTGCCAGCACCATCTCCGAATGGGGACGTGTCGCCGCTCAGGGGCTGCGTGAGACCAGCGGCACGGGGCCGTACGGGTCCCAGGCGGAGCTCATGGCGGGTGCCCTGGGGTCCACGGACCGGGCCGAAACCTCCACCCAGCCCGCGGTTATCGCCGCGGCGGTGCTGCACGGGGCCTCTTCAGCCAGGCCCCGGACCCGTTACCCGGTTGGCAACGGGGCCAGGGCTATCCTGACGCTGAGGCGGATACTGCCCGACCGGCTGTTCGATCCTGTGGTCATGCTGGTGCTGAAGCGGGTGGCCAGCGGAAAGATGTAGGCGTCAGATCCGGTATTCGATGTCGTATTCAGCGGGGTCCACAGCGGGTTTGGTTTCGCGCTGCGCGTCCCGGTGACGCCACTTGGCGGGGACACCGGTGACGATCGATTCAGGCGGCGCGTCCTTGACCACCACGGCGTTGGCGCCCACGGCGCTGTCCCGGCCGATGGTGATGGGACCCAGGATTTTGGCGCCGGCGCCAATGGTCACCCGGTCTTCAATAGTGGGGTGGCGCTTGACCTTGGCCAGTGACCGTCCACCGAGTGTCACACCGTGGTAGATCATGACGTCCTCGCCGATCTCGGCAGTCTCCCCGATGACCACGCCCATGCCATGGTCGATGAAGAAGCGGCGGCCGATGGTGGCGCCCGGGTGGATCTCGATGCCCGTGAGGAAACGGCCAAGCTGGGACACGAGCCGCGCCGGGAAGCGCAGTCCCGGGATCTGCCACAGACGGTGCGTCAGCCGGTGGATCCAGATGGCATGGAGCCCTGAATAGGCGAAAAAGTTCTCAAAAGAACCTCGAGCCGCCGGGTCGTGGGACCGGGCGGCGTCGAGGTCTTCCTTCAGTCTTGCGAAAAAGCCCACAAAGTTCTTTCTACAGGAAACGGGGCGACAACGGCTGGATCAGCCGCGGATGTCGTCATAGAGCACGGTGGAGATGTAACGCTCGCCGAAGTCGCACACAACTGCGACGATCAGCTTGCCGGCGTTCTCCGGGCGCTTTGCAAGTTCCAGTGCGCCCCAGACGATGGCGCCTGAGGAGATGCCGCCGAGGATGCCTTCCTTGATGCCGAGGTCACGTGCCACCCGCACGGAGTCTTCGAGGGTGGCGTCCAGGACCTCATCGTAGACGTTGGTGTCCAGCAGTTCCGGGATGAAGTTGGCGCCCAGGCCCTGGATCTTGTGCGGGCCCGGGGCGCCGCCGTTGAGGATGGCGGAATCCTTCGGTTCCACGGCCACGATCTGGACCCCGGGCTTGCGCTCCTTCAGGACCTGCCCGACGCCGGTGATGGTGCCGCCGGTGCCAATGCCGGAGACAAAGATGTCTACCTTGCCGTCGGTGTCTGACCAGATTTCCTCAGCCGTGGTTTCGCGGTGGATCTGGGGGTTTGCCTCGTTGGCGAACTGCTGGGCCCAGATGGCGTTCTCGGTGTTGGCCACGATTTCCTGGGCCTTCTCCACGGCGCCGCGCATGCCCTCGGAACCGGGGGTCAGCACAATCTCGGCACCGAACGCACGGAGCATCACGCGACGCTCGGTGGACATGGTTTCGGGCATGGTCAGGATGACCTTGTAGCCGCGGGCTGCGCCCACCATGGCGAGGGCGATGCCCGTGTTGCCTGACGTGCCTTCAACGATGGTGCCGCCGGGCTTGAGGGCGCCTGACTTCTCAGCGGCGTCCACGATTGCCACACCGATGCGGTCCTTGACGCTGTTGGCCGGGTTGTAGAACTCGAGCTTGACCGCCACGGTGGCGTCCAGTCCTTCGCTCAGCCGGTTCAGTCGGACCAGCGGGGTGCCGCCGACCAGCTGCGTTACATCGTCATAGATCCGTGCCATGTACATACGCCTATCTCAAGAAGGATGAATACTGAGGTCAGCCTAACGACGGCCCGCGGCCGCTGCTAAGCATTAAGCCATGCAGAGTAATATTTGCGGGCCTTCGCCAGCTTTGGGTTGATGATCACCTGGCAGTAGCCCTGCTCCGGGTACTTTGCGTAGTAGTCCTGGTGGAAGTCCTCAGCGACATGGAAGCGCGGGAGCCGGCTGACTTCGGTGACGATCTCGTGGGACCACAACGCCTGGTTACGGTCAATGGCTTCCTCGAAGAGGATCTTTTCCTCGGTGGTTTCATAGAACATCGACGAGCGGTATTGCGTACCGACGTCATAGCCCTGGCGGTTGAGCGTGGTGGGATCGTGCAGTGCGAAGAACATGTCCAGGATGATTTCCGGCGGAATGACGGCCTCATCGAAGGTCACTGCCACAACCTCGGCATGGCCTGTGGTTCCGCTGCACACCGAGTAATAGTCAGGCTGCGGATCGTGGCCGCCGGTATACCCCGAAACCACTGATGTGACGCCCTTGGTTTTTTGGTAGACAGCGTCCAGGCACCAGAAGCAGCCTCCGCCCAGAACAAAAGTTTTCATGACCTCTTCAATGGTTGAGAGCCCCGGATGATTCCCTGACCACCCTACGAGACTGTGGCACGTGCAGGCCAAACGGCGTGATGGGGTAAAACTGAGTCTATGGAATCTGCAGACACCGGCGTTACAGATGCGGTTAGCGACGGCACCGGCTCCGGGGACAACACTGAGTCGGAAGCCACGGCTGCCCCCACCTTGGGTGAGGTCCTGCTCGCCGTCGAGGAACTCTGGCCCGAGTCCCTGGCCGAAAACTGGGATGAAGTGGGTCTGGTGGCAGGCCACCCGTCCGCATCCGTGACCCGGGTAATGTTCGCAGTGGACCCCACGCTGGCGGTAATAGACGAGGCCGTCGAATGGGGTGCCGAGTTGCTGATTACGCACCATCCCCTGCTGCTCAAGGGGGTCACGTCAGTTGCTGCCACCACTGCCAAGGGTCAGGCCATCCACCGGCTCATCGAGTCGGGTACTGCGTTGCTGACTGTCCACACCAACGGCGATTCCGCCGTCGGGGGCGTTTCTGACGTCCTGGCCGATGCGCTGGGACTGGAGGATGTTGCGCCGCTGACCGTCGCCGCGAACGGGCTCCCTGAAGAAGGCATTGGCCGCGTGGGTGATCTCGCCGAGGTCATGAGCCTGGGCGATTTCGCCGCGCGCGTTTTCGGCATCCTGCCCTCGGTAGCCGGGGGAGTCCGCGTTGCCGGCGACAAGGACGGCCTGGTACGGCGGATTGCGGTTTGCGGTGGCGCTGGAGACTCGCTGTTCGACGAGGTGCGGGCCAGCAGCGCCGATGTTTACGTCACCGCCGACCTCCGGCACCATCCTGCATCCGAAGCGCGGGAGTCCGCGGCAAACGGCAGGCCGTATCTCATTGACGTGTCACATTTCGCCAGCGAATGGCTCTGGCTGCCGGCGGCCGCCTCGGCACTGGGCAACGTGCTCGCTGACCAGGGCCACGACGTGGAGATCCGCGTCAGCAACACCAACAGCGACCCGTGGGACTTCATTCTGACTCCGGGCGGGCGCTAGAGTCTAGGGAGCGCCGATCGGGTGCCCGGTTCCGGCCGGCAGGATTTAAGCGGAGGTAGCAGTTGGCTAAGGCAGCACCGGCGGAACAGTTGAAGTTGCTCGAACTGCAGGGGCTGGACGCAAAGCTCAAGTCCCTGTCGAACCGCCGCCGCACGCTCAACGGAGATCCGCGGATCACTGATCTCCAAGCTGCGCTCTCTGTCGCCAACGGTGAACTGGGCGGCGCCAAGGTGGCTGTCCATGACGCCGAGGCCGAGCTGAAGCGGGCGGAGGCGGACGTCGAGCAGGTCGCCAACCGGATAGAACGGGACGAGGCCCGGCTCAACAGCGGAACGGGACTGTCGAAGGACCTCGTGGCGCTGCAGAAGGACATCGCGTCGCTGAACAAGCGCCGCTCAGACCTTGAGGACGTGGAGCTCGAAGTGTTGGAACGCCTCGACTCCCTTCGGGCCCGGCAGGCCACCCAGCAGCAGATTGTTGACGACATCCAGGGCTCCTTTAGCGGCATCCGTGCGGAACTCGATGCAGCCCTGGCTGAAGTGGATGCTGAAGAGAATGTTGTTCGCAGCCAGCGGGACGAATTCGCCGCCGGCCTCGACGGCGGGATGCTGGCAGTTTATGAAAAGACCCTCGCCAAGCGCGGCGTGGGCGCAGCCCGGCTTTTCCACGGCACGTCTGAAGCATCAGGGATGAAGCTGAGCCCCGGCGACCTCGCCGAAATCAAAGCCGCCGCCGAGGACGACATTGTGTTCTGTCCTGACTCCGGCGCCATCCTGGTTCGCTCCGCCGAGTGGAACGCGGCCGCCCCCGCCAGCTAGCCCCCAAGTAGGTCGCAGCAGATGTCTTTATGGGCGCTCATAAGGACACCTGCTGTTACTTAGTTGGGCAGGACGATGTTCAGGGCGTGGGGTTTCCGCTCTGAACCGTCCACCAGCTCCGCCTCCCACTTTTCGCGCGTGGCTTTGAGCAGCTGAGCCGGGGTCTGCGGGGCGTTGCCGCGGCGGGACAACAGGTGCCGTGCCAGCTCACCGCGGGTATGTTTCGCGAAGTGGCTCACCACCTTGCGCACGCCGTTCACCTCAGTGAACACGTTCACCGACACAGACTGCGGCGGCGGAGGCGCCCACGCGGCGGCGTAGGTGCTGGAGCGGCAGTCCACCAGCAGGTGCCCGGCAGCCGCCTCAGCGAGGGCCTCGGTAAGCTGCGGCTTCCAGAAAGAGGCGAGGCGGCCGACGTCGGGCAGTGCAGTTCCCATCGACAGCCGATACGCGGGCACCCGGTCAGCGAAGCGGATAGCGCCCCACAGCGCGGAAACCACCAGCACCGATTCATCTGCTTTGCGGCGCTGCGTCGGCGTCAGCGTCTTGTAATCGAGGGCGTCGTACAGAACGCCCGAATAGATTTGGTGGGCAGGCGCCGCCGGTTCGGCGTGGAGCCGGGTGTTGCGTTCGACGTCGCCCTTGAGCGAGGCGCCGACGCCCAGCAGAGCGAGGGCGTCCTCGTGCGCGCTGACTGTTCCCAGGGCTTCGAGGACTTTCGCCCGGTACGTGTTGAGTGCCGGAAAGCTTAGGGCGGGCCAGTCGACGGCGGATCCGCGGACCGCGGGGGTCTTGCCTTCGGAGGGGGGAAGCAGAATCAGCACCGTACGATCCTACCGGCGACGGCGATGCCTCCCTGATCACCCGGTCACAGGTGGCGCGGCCTCTACGCAGCCTTGATGGGAGTCGCGGGCGCCGCCCCGGCGTTGTGGGCCTGGGCCGCCAGGTTTTCGCGTGCAAGGAACGCCGAGAGCTCGCCGATGGTGCTCATCAACGGGGCAGGGAACACCACCGTGGTGTTCTTGTCCACGCCGATTTCCACGAGGGACTGCAGGTTCCGCAGCTGCAGGGCCAGCGGGTGGGCCATCATGGTGTCCGAGGCTTCCCCGAGTGCGGTGGCCGCGATGGATTCGCCTTCAGCGGCGATGATCTTGGCCCGCTTCTCACGCTCGGCCTCGGCCTGCCGCGCCATTGCCCGTTTCATGCCCTCAGGGAGCTGTATATCCTTTAGCTCGACCAGGGTCACCTCCACGCCCCAGGCAAGGGTGAGCGCGTCCAGGATCTCCCGGATGTCGCTGTTGATGCGCTCGGTCTCGGACAGCGTCTGGTCGAGGCTGTGCCTGCCGACCACCTTCCGCAGGGTGGTCTGGGCGATCTGGTTGATCGCCGCTGCGACGTTCTCGATGGCCACTACTGACTTCACGGCGTCCACAACGCGGTAGTAGGCCACCGCAGAGATGTCCACGCTGACGTTGTCCTGGGTGATGATTCCCTGTGACTGGATCGGCATGGTCACGATCCGCAGGCTGACCAGCGGAAGCCTGTCAACCACAGGAATGATGAAGCGCAGGCCCGGCAGCCGGACCCCGGCCACCCGGCCCAGACGGAACAGGACACCCTGCTCGTACTGACGCACAATCCTGACAGACATCCTGGCGAGGATGAACAGCACAAGGAGGACGAGCAGGAGTACAACAACGGCGGTGAGGTCCATACGATCACTTCCCGGTCTCGACGGTTCCGGGCCTTGACCAGGGGCCGGTTCCTACGTCCATTGTCCCACTTGGGCCCCGGAAAGGATCCGGCGACGGCGGTGCCTCCTTCCCCGGTAGACTGGGTTCCGGATGGGTTGACCAGGCGGCCGCGCGTCACGAAAGTGGCTCGAGGAACGTCCGGGCTCCGCAGGGCAGGGTGGTGGGTAACGCCCACTCGGGGTAACCCGCAGGCCAGTGCCACAGAGAACAGACCGCCTGTGTTTTCCGTTTTCGGAAGGCCGCAGGTAAGGGTGAAACGGTGGTGTAAGAGACCACCAGCTTCCCGGGTGACCGGGAAGGCTAGGTAAACCCCACCCGGAGCAAGGCCAGACAGGGCACGTTTGAGGGCAGCCCGCCCGAGTGCCCGGGTAGGCCGCTGGAGGGCGTCGGCAACGGCGTTCGTAGATGGATGGCCGCTACTCCCGCGCTGGCAACGGCACGGGAGCACAGAACCCGGCGTATCGGTCAACCCATCCCACTAAATCCGCAATGCGGAGCATGTGAGTGACTTCACGTCTGCGACGGCTGTCCGGGCCGCGCCCCCAGCCTAGAATAGATAGCGAACGTAGAAGTTCTGCCACCGGGTCTGCGTTCGCAGCCGGTGGTTTTTCTTTACGCTTCTCCACGGCACCCGGGATGAACAGAATCCCGCCGGTGCCAGAGCCCCTGGACAACGTCAGGTGGCCGACAACCGCGTACGAGGACGTAGGCGGCTGAACCGAGGAAGGTAGTTCTGTGAGCCAGACGTCAGATTCTTGTCTTGATACGTGGATGGGCCGGGAGGCTCTCGCTGAGGCCATGATTCCGGTGATTGGCCGGCTGTACCGCGAAAACAACGTGGTGACCAGCATCCACGGCCGCAGCCTGATCAACAAGTCCACCATGAACATCCTCAAAGCGCACCGGTTTGCCCGCCGCATGAGTAACACCGAGCTCCTGCTCGAAGAAACCGCGCCGCTGCTGAACGCGCTGTCGCGGCTCGAGCTCGGCGCAGCGGCCATCGACGTGGCCCGCCTGACCGAGAAGTTCAAGCTTGAAGGCAACGGCGCCTCCCTGGAAGAGTTCCTCCGCGCCGAGTTGGCTGAGGTAGTGGGCAAGCGCGGCGCTGATAACCGGACCAGCACCGACGTCGTCCTGTACGGCTTTGGCCGGATCGGCCGCCTGCTGGCCCGTCTCCTGATCGAAAAGGCAGGCGGCGGACACGGCCTGCGCCTGCGCGCCATCGTTGTCCGCCGCGGATCGGACAAGGACCTCTCCAAGCGCGCCAGCCTGCTCCGCCGCGACTCGGTCCACGGCTCCTTCGAGGGCACCATCCGCGTTGACGAGGAAGCCAATACGATCACCGCCAACGGCGTGCAGGTCCAGGTCATCTACTCGGACAACCCTGCCACGATCGACTACACCGCTTACGGTATCAAGGATGCCCTGGTGGTGGACAACACCGGCCGCTGGCGCGACGCTGAAGGCCTGTCCCAGCACCTGCAGAGCAAGGGCGTGGCCCGTGTGCTCCTCACGGCTCCGGGCAAGGGTGCGCTGAAGAATATCGTGCACGGCATCAACCATGGCAGCATCGAGGATACTGACCAGATCGTCTCGGCAGCATCCTGCACCACCAACGCCATCACCCCGGTCTTGAAGGCCATCAACGACAAGTTCGGCGTGATCCACGGGCACGTGGAAACCGTCCACTCCTTCACCAACGACCAGAACCTGATCGACAACTTCCACAAGGGCGACCGCCGCGGCCGTTCCGCCGCGCTGAACATGGTCATCACCGAAACGGGTGCGGCCACTGCGGTAGCGAAGGCGTTGCCCGAACTTCAGGGCAAGCTTTCGGGCAGCTCCATCCGCGTCCCCACGCCGGACGTCTCGCTGGCCATCCTCAACCTAAGCCTCGAAAACGGCACCACGAAGGATGAGGTGAACGACTACCTGCGCCAGATGTCCCTGCATTCGGACCTGCGCAAGCAGATCGACTACATCGATTCGCCCGAGGTTGTGTCCACGGACTTCGTCGGATCACGCCGCGCCGGCATCGTTGACGGCCTTGCCACGATCTCCAATGACAAGAACGTCATCCTCTACGTCTGGTACGACAACGAATTCGGCTACAGCTGCCAGGTTATCCGGGTCATGGAGGAGATGGCAGGGGTTAACCCGCCGTCCTTCCCCGCGAAGGAAGCTGCTGCCGCGCTGGCCGCAATCGCCGTCTAACTGAGGGCCGCCGCAAGGCAGGATTCCGACTTCCCGGCTGATTCGCTGGAATCAGCCGGGAATCGGTACCAGACTGGTGCCATGGATAACGAGACTCTCCACGAGACCACCCTTGAACATGCCCTTGACGTGGCCAAAGCCAACCACAAGGAGGCCGTCAGGCTTCTTGAGCAGGCCCGTGCTGCCCACGCTGCCGGCGACGCCGGCGAAGACCGCGTTCGGCAGTTGGAAAGCCTCCTCCATTTGGCCGAAGAAGATCTTCGGCGAGTAGCCCGGGAGCAGTAGCTCCGGCCACTCTTCCTCCCCACTGTGGATATCCGTCCGCGTGTCAGTGGGGTGGCCTAGGCTCTTCTGGTGCACGAGATTCCCGGAAGAGTTATTAACCCATGACGGTCAGTTGGGGTGCCTACCGCCGTGCCCGTCGGCGCTCGAGGCAAGCCTGGGCCGTGCTGGTGGTGCTGGCGTTGTCAGTGATCGCTTCCGTGCTGTGGTTCTTCACGGCCGGCCAGTTCGCAGCGGCAGAACCCGCTGTCGCCGGACCGAGCCAGGCGCCCGTGTTCGACGGGACCTGGATGAAGCCGGTGGTGCCCGTATATCCGGTACCGCAGGGGAGTGCCCGGGCTGCCCTGGATGGGCTGGCAGTCAAGGGGCGTGCGCCGAAGGACACCTACCAGCGGGAGGCGTTCGGGCAGGCGTGGCAGGATGTTGACCGGAACGGCTGCGATACCCGAAACGACATCCTCCGCCGGGACCTCACGGCTGTGGGCTTTACGGAGGGGTCCAAGTGCCGGGTTGCTTCGGGCGCCATCGTGGAGCCGTACACCGGGAACGCCGTGGCTTTCCGGCGTGGGCCGGAGAGCAGCAAGGAAATCCAGATAGACCATGTCGTCGCACTCGGTGACGCATGGCAGAAAGGCGCCCAGGGCCTTACCCCGCAGCAGCGCCAAAGCCTTGCCAACGATCCGCTGAACCTGATCGCCGCTGACGGGCCGGCCAATCAGCAAAAGAGCGCGGGCGACGCCGCCACTTGGCTGCCAAAGAATAAGAACATCCGCTGCCACTACGTAGCCCGCCAGATTTCAGTCAAGGCCTCCTACGGGCTGTGGGTCACGCAGCCCGAGAAGGATGCCATGAAGCGCGTCCTGGACTCGTGCCCTGACCAGCCCACCCTCGCGGCAAAATAACCGCAGCAACGGATGGCTTAGTGGCCGAACGGGTCCGGATCCACGCCCGGCATCCAGGTCAGCCCGGGAACGCCCCAACCGCTTTTCTTGGCCAGCTTCATGGCTTTTCTTGAGTAACGGTCCAGCAGCCGGTTGACATACAGCTTGCCGTCCAGGTGGTCGTATTCATGCTGGATCACCCGCGCAAACCAGCCAGTGGCTTCGAAATCGACCGGCTGCCCGTGGCCGTCGAAGCCCTGGACCCGGGCCCACTCCGCGCGCTTGAGCGGGAACTGGCCACCCGGGAAGGAGAGGCAGCCTTCCTCCTCTTCATCGGGGTCGGGCAGCGCACCGGAAACCTTGGACAGCGTCAGGACCGGGTTCACCAGAACCCCGACGGGGGGAGCGTCGTCGTCGTTGGCGAACTTGTAGACGAAGATTCTTTTGCCCACACCAACCTGCGGTGCCGCCAGGCCCACCCCGTTGGCAGCATCGTTGGTTTCGAACATGTCGGCAATCAGGGTGCGCAGTTCGTCGTCGAACACCTCCACCTCGGCGGCGCGGCGGTGGAGCACCGGTTCTCCCCAGATCGTGATCGGCAGAACTGTCATGGCAGGTGACCCTTCGTGCGTGCGGCGTGGCGCCGGCATTTGTGCAAAAAAGAAGGCCGTACCGGATATCCGGTACGGCCTCCAAACTGACGGCTTCTGCTGCCGCCCTATGAGGGTGAGCTACGGGGGTTGAACCCGCGACCTCCTGGACCACAACCAGGCGCTCTGCCAACTGAGCTAAGCCCACCATGTGCCTGCAGCTGAACCGGTGACCCGGTCCTCTGGAAAGGCAACTCAAATAGCTTACCTGCTGTTGGGCGATGGTTGTGCCACTTTTGCCGTTTTCGAGGAAAATTCCCCCGAAACGTGGCGCAGATTACTGTTCGGGGGCGTCCGTAACCCGCTGGGCGATGCCGCGGGCCGTGATGCTGTCCGGGCCGGGGGCCGGCACGAAGACCGCCTCGCGGTAGTAGCGCAGCTCGTCGATGGAATCCTTGATGTCGCCGAGGGCGCGATGACCACCCTTCTTGGCGGGGGCCTGGAAGTATGCCCGGGCGAACCAGCGGCGGGAGAGTTCCTTGATGGTACTGACGTCGATCACCCGGTAGTGCAGGTGTTCAACCACGGCCGGCATGTCCCGCGAGAGGAAAACGCGGTCCGTTCCCACCGAGTTGCCCCCCAGCGGGGCCTTGCGGGGGTCCGGTACCCACTTTTCGATGTATTCCATGACGGCGGCCTCGGCCTCTGCCATGGTCTTGCCGTGCGGCAGTTCCTCGAGCAGCCCGGACCGGGTGTGCATATCCCGCACGAAGTCGTTCATCTGGGCGAGGGCGGCGTCCTCAGGCTTGATCACTACGTCCACTCCATCGCCGAGTATGTTCAGCTCCGAGTCTGTCACCAGCGCCGCCACCTCGATCAGGGCGTCGTTCTTGATGTCCAGGCCGGTCATTTCGCAGTCGATCCAGACGATGCGTTCGTTAGTTATAGGCACCGGACCAGCCTACCGTTTAGCTCAGCCGCAACCGTCCGATGCTAGGATTTCGGGTACAGAGAGGCTGGGATTTCGGCCGCTGTGCTGTGCCTGCGCGGCCCGGGCAGCTACCGCGGCCCACTGGGCCGAAGCGCTGAAAGCAAAGAGATTGGACGATCCTGAGATGACGGCGCCTGTGCCTGCAACGGGAGAGATGGCCGCCACCGTGATCCTTAGGGCCGGTGCGGCCGAAGTGGACAACCCCCGCTCCCCGATCCTGGCCGGGTTTCTCGGCTCGGTCTTTATGGCCATCGGGTCCATAGGGGTCGGTTGGCTGGCGCCGGTCTCCGAACTCCGCCGGGTGCCGATCTTTATCTGGATGCGCACAGAGGCCATCGGGGTGGCCCTGGCAATTGTGCTGGTCGCGATCGGCGGAATGCTCCTGGTGCGCTCCTGGCTACGGCTGGGCCAGCGCGTCCGGGTCTGGGGGCCCCAAGCGCGCAAAGCTACCCTGCAGGCCGTCGCCGCGTGGGGCCTGCCCATGGTGATCAGTGTTCCTCTCTTCAGCCGCGACGTGTACGCCTACATCGGCCAGGGCCGCCTGATGGTGGAGGGTTTCAACCCGTACGAGAACGGCATCTCGGCGCTGTCCAACTACTTCCAGCTCGGTGCCGACCGGCTGTGGACCGAAGCGCCAGTGCCTTATGGGCAACTGTTCCTGTGGATTGAGCAGTTTGTGGTCTGGTCCACCAACGTCCAGCCCGAGGCCAGCGTGATGCTCTTCAGGCTGGTGGCACTGGTGGGCGTGGTGCTCTGCATCATCTACGTGCCGAAGCTGGCGGAGCTTCATGGGGTCAACCCGCACCGGGCCCTCTGGCTCACCGCCGCCAACCCCCTGTTCCTGACCAACTTCATCGCCAGCGTCCATAACGATGCCCTCATGATCGGGCTCGCGCTGGCCGGGCTCTATTACGCTGCCACGCGGCGGGTGGTGCTGGGAATCCTTCTGGTGACCCTGTCCATCGCCGTTAAGCCCATCACGGTGGTGTTCCTGCCGTTTATTGGCCTGATGTGGGCCGGCAAAAACGCCGGCTGGCCCCGGAGGTTCCTTTTCTGGTCCCTCACAGGCGGCCTGAGCCTCGCCATGCTGTACGCCCTGAGCCTGGTCAACGGATTCGGTTTCGGCTGGATCAACGGCCTCTCCGCTCCCGGCAGCATCTTCATCTGGTACGCCCCGGTGGGACTCGTTGGCCTGGTGGTTGCCTCGATTTGCAACGCTTTCGGGCTGGACGGCTGGACCCTGGCAGGCTGGGTGTTCGACGCCGGGAAGTTACTTGCCGTGGGCATCGTCGCCTTCCAGATCTTCAAGGGTGAGCACGAGCGCCTGATCCGGCGCCTCACCCTGGCGTTCGCGGCGGTGGTGGTGCTGGCCCCCATGATCCAGTCCTGGTACGTGGTGTGGCTTATCCCGCTGTTTGCCGTGACGGGCATCCGCAACGACTGGCAGGTCAAGGCCCTCTATTTCATCGTGTCGTTCTTTATGATCTACGCGATTTCGGACCAGCTTGAAGTGTTTCCCTATCTCCAGACCGGGGATCTGGGGTTGGCTCTGGTCTTGGCCCGCTTCGCCGCGGCGATCACCGGCCTGCTGTTTGGCCTGTACTTGATCTTCATGGATCCGCAGACCAGGCGGCTCTTCCGGAAAACAGGGGAGCCTGTTACGGAGCGTCCGGTCATTTAGGGGTTCAGATGCCGTAAGGCTTCTTTCCGCGACAGGGGACTCAGCTGGCCGGCATGTTCGGTCACGAAGTCGCGGACCCATGCGGGATTGGCCTTGGCGAACTCCCGGAGGGCCCAGCCGATGGCTTTCCGGATAAAAAACTCCGGGTCGCCCAAGTTCGCCTCGATCGCTGCGCGCAGCAGGTGGGTATCGGTCGCCGACTTCGCCTTTAACTGGGACGTGATGGCGGCGCGCCTGATCCAAAAGTCCTCATCCGTGCTCCACTCAAGCAGTACGGGCGTCATCATGGCCCGGTGTGCCAACAGCAAACCGCAGATCCTTTGGCTCACGCCGTCCACGAAGTCCCACCAGGCGCCGGTTCGGATGATTTCTTCATACACCGGCAGCATCAGGGCGTCCTTGGCAACCAGCCGTAGCCCGGTGAGGTCGATCGCCGCGTACTGTTCTTCCCGCCACTGCGCTTCCCGCCACAGCACGAGGGTGGTCGCGCGCAGCTGTTCCGGCGACTCGAACGGAAAGGCGGCAGCTGCGGCAACCACACAACGGCGAACCTCCGGAACTCTGACACCGAGGGAAAGGATGGATGACTTCATATAGGCCTGCGCTCCGGCAGCACGCACCGGGTCAGCCCGCTCCATCAGCATCGTGCGGATTGCTGCCACGAGTTCGCGGTTCACCATTTGGCAACTCTAGCCACGCGGGCACCATCCTGTAGTCCCGCCCGCGGGACTACAGGCGTGACACGGCTGGACGGTCACGGCAGGCGAGGGGTGCCGCGTACTGGCGAACCGCCGTCGAACCTCTTGCGGAGGCGGGTGATCCTCCCTAGTTTTATGGGAGAAGGTTTGACATAGACGGTGTTCGCTGCGGGAGAAGCCGGGAATGGCCGAATGGGATGTCGGGAACAGCGCCGGTTCTGCGGGCCCGGGGGCACTCACCTTGGTCCAAGGAACGTCATTCTGCATATCGGCCCCCAACGGGGACATGTCCGCGCGCCTTCCGCACGGCTTGTTCTTCCAGGACACGCGGTTCATCAGTGAATGGACGCTGAAGGTTCAGGGGCTGCCGGTTGAGGCGCTCTCGGCCACCACCCCGGAGCCGTTTCATGGCGTCTTCGTTGGCAGACCCCAGAGGGACGATCACGCCGACACGTCACTGCTCATTGACCGGGAGCGCAAGCTCGGGGAAGGTCTCACCGAGACCGTCACGGTGCATAACTACTCGCAACGGCCGCTGCGATGCCGGGTGGAGCTCTTCCCCGACGCGGACTTTGCCAGCTTGTTTGAAGTCAAGGAAGGCCGGCAGGCCCCACGCGGGCGTTCGTCCCGCCGGTTGACCCCGGGAGGCTTGACGCTCGAGTCAGAGCGGGACGGCCACACAAAGCGTATCCGAGTCGCCTTTGCCGGATCGCGGCTTGAGGAGGAGCGGCTGGTCCTGGACACAACCATCGCCGCCCACGGGCAATGGTCGGGCACCATCTCGGCAACACCGCTGTTGGCGGGTGCAGCCGGCCACGCCAGTGCCGGAGCAGGAGGCCTACCGGGTGCAGAGGCCTTGCGCCGTGTCATGGAGTGGCGCGAGTCCATGCCCACGGCAAATCTGCGCAACGAGGCAGTGGAGAGGGTCATCAGACGCAGCCAGGAGGATCTGGGGTCCTTGCGAATCTTCAACCCCGATCACCCTGGCCGCGCCGTGGTTGCAGCGGGCGCCCCTTGGTTCATGGCTCTATTTGGCCGGGACAGTCTGCTCGCCTCATTCATGTCCTTGCTCCTGGACCCTTCTTTGGCGAAAGGGACCCTTCTGACCTTGGCGGATCATCAGGGAACCAAAGTGGACGCTGCTTCGGAGGAGGAGCCCGGCAGGATACTTCACGAAGTCCGCCTCGGAGCCACCGCCGGTCTCGCGCTGGGCGGCAGCGGGGTCTACTACGGCACCGCCGATGCGACCCCGCTATTCGTCGTTGTCCTGGCCGAGCTCGCCAGGTGGGGACTTGATGATGCGGCGATGCGTCGGCTTCTTCCTGCAGCGGATAGGGCGCTTCGTTGGATGGAGGATTACGGCGACCTGGACGGCGACGGCTTTATTGAATACCAGCGGAAGACGGAAAAAGGCCTGCGCAACCAGGGCTGGAAGGACTCGGGAGACGGAATCAATTTCGCCGACGGCACCCTCGCGGAACCACCCATCGCCCTGTGCGAAGTCCAAGGCTACGCCTACGCCGCATATATCGGCCGTGCTCTGCTTGCCACGGCCGCCGGCGACGCGAAGACAGCCGATGCCTGCGTGGCCAAGGCGTCCAGACTGAAGCGGGCCTTCAACGAACAGTTCTGGCTGCCGGAGCGCGGCTACTTCGCGATTGCGTTGGACAAGGACAAAAAACCCGTCGACGCGCTCGCCTCCAACATGGGCCATTGCCTTTGGACCGGGATCATTGACAACGACAAGGCCGCGCAGGTGGCCGAACACTTGGTGTCCCCTGAAATGTTTACCGGTTGGGGGATCAGGACGCTGGCATCAAGCATGGGCGCCTATAACCCTGCCAGCTACCACAACGGATCCGTCTGGCCCCACGACAATGCCATCGCCGCCGCCGGGCTGATGCGGCACGGGTTCGTTGACGAGGCTCACAAAGTGGCCTACTCGCTGCTGGAGGCCGCAGATCGTTTCAATGGCCGGCTACCGGAACTTTTTTGTGGGCTGGACCGGTCAAGATACCCCGAACCAGTTCCGTACCCCGCCTCATGTTCCCCGCAGGCCTGGGCGTCGGCAGCGCCCGTTCAGCTCGTCAGGACGCTGCTGCGCTTCGATCCAGGGCTTCCTTGGGACGAGGTATGGCTGGCCCCTACGCTGCCCCCGCAGGACACGCGCTTCCATTTCGATAATGTGCCGTTCTCAGGGGACGGACGGCTGTCGATTCACATAGACGGTGATTCTGTCAGCGTCAGGGGACTGCCCGAAAATATCCGGCTGCGCCGTGAACCACGCCCGCCACTCAGTGAACTGTTTAACTTGGGTGGGCAGTGATTAGCGAGGAGAAGTTCTGTTCGGAAACTGCGGCCCTCGCTAGACTTAACTTGCGCCGCAGAAAACGCAGAGCTCCTTTTGGGAAAGGCACGGTCATGACCCACAATAGCGGCTTCGAAGACACCCCCAATGAGGCAGGCCCGGAAGAACAGGCAGTACAACCAGATCTCCGCGGCCGGTACGTCGAAGGAAATTTCGGCAAGGCCGGAGCGCAGAGCGGCCGCCATACGGACGATGAGGAAGGCCAGTACGGCGAAGGGAACTACGGTGCTGCCGGCACCGAAGGCGGGCTGCCCGAACCACTTGGCGACAAGGCCGGCGAGTCGGGACGCTACGTCAAGGGCGACTACGGAGACGCCGGATCGCTGCCGGGCCGCACCGCTGACTCCGAAATTGGGCGGTATTCAGAGGGCAGCTACGGATCGAGCGGTTCCGTGGACCCCGCCCGGAAACCTAGTACCGGGTCGGGGAAAAACAAACAGGAGTAGTCCGGCGCCTGCACTCCTGGTTCCGCAGGCCCGGTCTGGGAATGATGACAGCAGGCGCCCCGGCGCCTAGCCTTAGGAATCCGTTGACAACATCCTTGAGATTCCTTCGGAGGGAAGCACGCTTTCAGTGCTGCGCCGCAGCGTGACATGGCCGGCGATGGTCGACGCCGCGGCTTCCTCACCGATCAGCCCTGCAGCCCTGCGTGTGGCCTGGCGGCCAATTTCCTCAAGCGGCAGGTGCACGGTTGAGAGGGCGGGCCGGAAGTCCCGGAGGGTCTCAATGTCGTCAAATCCGGCGATGATGGCATCCCGGGGTATGCGCAGGCCCTCGGAGCGCAGCGCCGCGGCCGCCCCGATGGCCATGACATCGTTCACGGCAAAGATGCAGATCCGCTTCGTATCCCCGGAGGTGTTCCCTGCCTCCCGGGAAGCCTTGATCCGGGCTGCCAGGGCAGCGCCGGCCTCGAATCCGCCGGAGCGGTTGAACTCGGTGCGGATGATCTCGGCCGGCGGCAAGCCGGCATCCGCCAGACCGCGCTGGAAACCTCGGATCCGGTCGTCGGAGGTGAACAGGCCTGCCGGCCCGCCGATGATGACGAAGTAATCGTCCCGTGAAACGGCCAGCTCGGCGGCGAGTTTGGCGGCCAGTTCCTCATTCGGCACGGTCACCACGTGGTAACCCTCGGTAGAGGAAGCGCCGACGACGGCGTGGCCCACAACGGCCACCTGACCGCCGTTGCGGCAGTAGCGGTCAAGCTCCGCCGCCAGCTCGGTGTTCCCGTCGCCGTCCTCGGGACGGGCCGAGCGGGATCCGGCGATCACGATCGAATCTGCCCGCCGGGCTGCAAAGGCGGCCACCGCTTCCCTCTCGTCCGCCGGGGCCCCGGCAGTCGTTGCAAGCAGAACCATCCTGCCCTGTTCCCGGGCGGCTTCCTGGACACCACGTGCAATGGCCGCAAAGTACGGGTCGGCAATGTCGTGCACTATCAGCCCGATCAGGCCGGAGCTCGATTTGGCAAGCCCCTGGGCCTGGGCATTGGGGATGTAACCCAAGGACTCGGCCGCTGCACGCACGCGCTCAGCGATGTCCTGCCCCGGTGTCCTGGCGGAACCGTTAAGGACTCGTGACGCGGTGGCCGGCGAGACGCCGGCCAGGCGGGCGACCTCTGAAAGGGTACTTGCAACCACGTCGTCTCCTGTTGGGCAAATTTCAGTGCAAATGGGGCTCGGTTCAGTATTGCAGTTCCAGGATATTTGGGAAAGCGCTTGCCAAGGGCGAACCAGCTAGGGCATCATGACATCAGTGGGAATGCGCTTTCCCGACCTGCTCGACTATCACACCGCTCACTCACCGTGGAGGACACATGAGCTTCGAAACAAAGACGATCCGCATAGCCATGAACGGCATTACCGGCCGGATGGGGTACCGCCAGCACCTGCTGCGCTCCATTCTTCCCATCCGCGATGCCGGCGGATTCACGCTGGAGGACGGGACAAAAGTCCAGGTGGAGCCCATCCTGGTGGGCCGGAACGAAGCCAAAATCCGCGAGCTGGCAGAACTTCACAAGGTGGCGGAATGGACCACGGACCTGGACTCCGTCATCAACGACCCCTCAGTGGACATCATTTTTGATGCCTCCATGACCAGCCTCCGCTCCGCGACCCTTAAGAAAGCCATGCTGGCCGGGAAGCACATCTTCACCGAGAAGCCCACCGCCGAAACGCTGGAGGAGGCAATCGAACTGGCCCGGATCGGCAAGGAGGCCGGCGTCACGGCCGGCGTCGTGCACGACAAGCTCTACCTGCCCGGTTTGGTCAAGCTGCGCCGCCTCGTTGACGAGGGCTTCTTCGGCCGCATCCTGTCCATCCGTGGCGAATTCGGTTACTGGGTCTTC
Organism: Arthrobacter sp. BF1; assembly: GCF_056680215.1. Taxonomy (NCBI): domain Bacteria; kingdom Bacillati; phylum Actinomycetota; class Actinomycetes; order Micrococcales; family Micrococcaceae; genus Arthrobacter; species Arthrobacter sp. BF1. Next base: position 2,468,088 of record NZ_CM155271.1, on the reverse strand, counting down.
GAAGGAGACGTCCAGGCTGCACAACGCCCGTCCTGGAACTACCGCAAGGAAGACGGCGGCGGCATGACCACGGACATGTTCTGCCACTGGAACTACGTCCTGGAAGGCATCATCGGCAAGGTCAAGAGCGTCAGTGCCAAGACCGCCACCCACATCCCGGCGCGCTGGGACGAGGCCGGCAAGGAGTACAAGGCCACTGCCGACGACGCTTCCTACGGCATCTTCGAACTCGAAACCCCGGCCGGCGAGCCGGTCATCGGCCAGATCAACTCCTCCTGGGCTGTCCGCGTCTACCGCGACGAACTGGTGGAATTCCAGATCGACGGCACCCACGGCTCAGCTGTTGCCGGCCTGAACAAGTGCGTGGCCCAGCAGCGGGCGCATACCCCCAAACCGGTCTGGAACCCTGACCTGCCCGTCACCGAATCCTTCCGCGACCAGTGGCAGGAAGTCCCCGCCAACGCAGAGCTGGACAACGGCTTCAAGCTGCAGTGGGAAGAATTCCTGCGCGACGTTGTTGCCGGCCGCGAACACCGCTTTGGCCTGCTGTCCGCAGCCCGCGGCGTGCAGCTGGCCGGACTTGGCCTGCAGTCCAGTGACGAACGCCGCACCATTGACATCCCGGAGATCGCGCTCTGATGACTTCCCTGATCCTCCCCTCCCACGACGGCGGCACCCGCGAGTACCGCCTCCAGGGCGGCACTTCCTGGGCCCGCCCCACCGCCCCGCTCACCTCCCGCCGTGCCTACGCGGCCGCCCATGTGATCCCCGAAGTCCTGGCGGACAATACTCCCGGAGCACCCGCCTCCCTCGACTGGGAAGCCACGATGGCGTACCGCCACGAACTGTGGTCCTACGGACTGGGCGTCGCGGATGCCATGGATACCGCCCAGCGGGGCATGGGACTGGACTGGGCAGCCACCCAGCAGCTCATCAAACGCACCGGCGTCGAGGCCGCCTCGGTGGTCGCCTCGGGTAGCGCCGCCACTGCCGGCAAGACCGTTCGCGACCTGGTTGCCTGCGGGGCCGGAACGGACCAGCTGGAGCTGGAGCAGCTGCCCGACGGAGCCGCAGGCATCGAGGCGGTCATCAACGCCTACCGCGAGCAGATCGCCGTCGTGAGTGAAGCGGGACCCAAGGTCATTCTGATGGCCTCCCGCGCGCTTGCCCGCGTGGCCAACGGTCCGGACGACTACCTGCACGTCTATTCGACGCTGCTGCAGGAAGCGGACCAGCCCGTCATCCTGCACTGGCTCGGGACCATGTTCGATCCCGCCCTTGCCGGTTACTGGGGTTCGGATGACGTCGCCACGGCCACCGAAACGTTCCTGTCCCTGATCCGTGAACACTCGGACAAAGTGGATGGTGTGAAGGTTTCGCTGCTGGACGCTTCGCACGAAGTGGCCCTGCGGGCTGCGCTGCCGGCAGGCGTCCGACTCTACACGGGCGATGACTTCAACTATCCCGAACTGATCGACGGCGACGGTACGCACCACTCGGACGCCCTGCTGGGCATCTTCGCCGCAATCTACCCGGCCGCTTCGGTGGCCCTGCAGAATTACGACGCCGGGGACCCCGCCAAGGCCCGGGCCATCCTTGATTCCACCCGGGAACTGGGCAAGCACATCTTCAGTGCCCCCACCTTCTACTACAAGACCGGGATCGCCTTTATGTCCTGGCTCAACGGCAAACAGCCCGGCTTCCAGATGGTGGGCGGCCTGCATTCAGGCCGTTCCGTGTGCCATCTGTCCAAGACGTTCGAACTCGCTGACCAGGCGGGACTCCTGAAGGACCCTGCCTTGGCTGCGTTCCGGATGTCCGATTACCTGCGAATCAATGGAGTGGGAGTATGACATTCAATTCAGGACCGTCCCCTTTTTCGCGACTGTCCCTCAACAGCGCCACCACCAAAAAGTGGACCCTTGCCGAAGTAGTTGACGGGTGCGTCCGCGCCGGCGTGCCCGCCATCGGCCCGTGGCGGGACCGCATTGAGGAAGTCGGGCTGGACAAGGCCGCGAAGCTGATTCGGGACGCGGGCCTCCGGGTATCGTCGCTCTGCCGCGGAGGTTTCCTCACGGCAGCAGACACCGAGGGGCAAGCCGCTGCGCTGGCAGACAACCGCGCAGCCATCCTTGAAGCGGCTGCGCTGGAGACCAGGGAACTCTTCCTGGTGGTCGGCGGACTCGCGCCGGGGGAAAAGGACGTGGTGGCGGCCCGCCGACGGGTCGCCGACAGGCTCGCGGATCTGGTTCCGTTCGCCGCCGAGAACGGGATCCGGCTGGTGCTGGAGCCGCTGCACCCGATGTACGCAGCCGACCGTGCCCTCATTTCCACTCTGGGGCAGTCGCTGGACCTCGCTGCGCCGTTCGACGCGGAGACGGTTGGCGTCGCCGTCGATACTTTCCACGTCTGGTGGGACCCGGACTTGAAAGCACAGATTGAACGCGCCGGCCGTGAGGGGCGCCTCGCGTCCTACCAGGTCTGCGACTTCAACATGCCCATCGCCGCTGATCCGCTGCTGTCCCGCGGCTACATGGGCGACGGCGTCATTGACTTCGCCACTATCACCACCTGGGTCCGGGACGCCGGGTACACGGGCGACATCGAGGTTGAAATCTTCAACCAGGAGATCTGGGATACCGACGGCGACACCGTCATTGAGACGGTCAAGGCGCGTTTCGCCGAACTCGTACTGCCGTACGCCTGACTGGATTCTGTGGGCGGGCACCGCGGTCCCGGTGTTTTCCCAAGCTTGTTGGCGGATCCGAGCCTTCAGGGCCAGGATCTCAGAACAGGCCCCCGGATTTTCCGAGCACGGTGGCCGGCGCGAGGAAAACGCCCACGCAGACAAGAACACCCTGGTCCGAAGACCGGGGTGTTCTTGTCTGATTCGACTCATCCATCAAGGATGTTCCGACTCATCCCAGTGGTGCCCCAGGAGGGAATCGAACCCCCGACCGGCGGATTAGAAGGCCGCTGCTCTATCCCCTGAGCTACTGGGGCACGTGGCGCCACGACCAAAAATCCGGCGCATGAGAAAGTTTACATTGCCCCGTGTGCCGCTGTGTCAATGCCGCGTCACGCTTGGCACTTGTCCTCAACACAGCAGTTCACGGCGGGGTTGTCCACATACGGAAGCATGTCTCTCGCGGTCTGGTGCTGTCCGCGCGAAGCTGGTTCTGCCGCTAAGGCACCACCTTCCGAGACAGGACAAGACAATGAGCGATTACATGACGTTCCGGGGCTTCGTCGCCACCGACATCAAGACCTCCACTACCACTACCGGAGTGGGAACTGCGTCGTTCCGCCTCGGGTCAACGGCCCGGCGTTTCGACCGCAATACGAGCACCTGGGTGGACACGTACACCAACTGGTTTACCGTCCAGGGCTACCGCCAGCTGGCCGGGAACATGGGCTGCAGCATCAAAAAGGGCCAGCGCGTGATCGTGGTGGGCCGGCTCAAGCTGCGCACGTGGGAGAAAGATGGCCGCATCCACTTCGCGCACGAAATCGATGCAGAGTCCGTGGGGCACGACCTCATGTGGGGCTCGGCCAACTACATCCGCACAGTCAACAATGGAGCGCAACATACAACCGAGGGAGGCACCGCCGATCCCGATGCTGACAGGGAGCCGGACGAAGGGGAGCCAGTCGACGACGATGCGGCGGCGGTCTTCCTGGAAGATTCTGACGGCAACTACATCCCCGTTGACGCAGAAACGGGCGAACTCGTAGATTCTGCCGTCTGAGATGGAGGCGAAAGTCACCGAGCGGGACGCGTACCAGCGGGATGCCGGCGCTCCGCCGGCACCCCGGCGGTTCCATTGCGGGTCTGGCCGCGTGGCAGAATGGCGGCATGAAGCGCGCGACCGAAATCCGGCAGACAACTCCCGTCACCAGCCGGACGGCGCGTACCCGGCAGCGCACACCAGGCGCGGGCAGGACCCTGGCGTTGCTCACAGTCGGCGGGCTGGCCGCCCTTGCGCTGACGGGCTGCACCGGCGGTTCGCAGCCCTTTACACAGCCGGCTGCCAACCCCTCGGATGCGGCACCCACAGCGTCTGGCACCGGTGCCGCAACTGAGCCAGGCAGCTCAAAGCCCGGCACGGCAGGGGCGTCCGGGGCCGCCACCGCGGAGAACGCCGCCACTGCCGCGATGAAGCAGACGGTGACCGATGTGCTGAGCCGGCTTGCGGCGGGAACCCCCAGACCGGCTACGGCGCAAGTGACGGAAGCCCTCACCGGTGCCGGTGTTGCCCCGGCAGTCCTTGAAGTATCGGCGAGCCGCACGCCCACCGGGCTGGAAGCCGACGCGATTGAGTCCGCTGTCCTGCAGGGCACGGACTGCGTGCTTGGCCACATCCGCGACGGCAGCGTAACAGTCACAGTCCTGCCGGTCCTGGCCAGCGGGAAGTGCTTCGTGGGGGCCGGGACCTAAGGCGCCGAATGTGAGTTATGCCCGCCAACCCACTAGATTTGGAACCATGGCGGAATTTATCTACACAATGACCAAGGCCCGCAAGGCCGTTGGCGAAAAACTCATTCTTGACGACGTAAGCATGTCCTTCTTTCCGGGCGCCAAAATTGGTGTTGTTGGCCCGAACGGCGCCGGTAAGTCCACCATCCTGAAGATCATGGCGGGCCTGGACACCCCGTCCAACGGTGAGGCGCGGCTCAGTCCCGGCTACACCGTGGGCATCCTGTTGCAGGAGCCGCCTCTGAACGAGGAAAAAACCGTCCTGGGCAACGTCCAGGAGGGTGTTGCCGAAATCTACGGCAAGATCCAGCGCTTCAACGAGATCTCCGAGGAAATGGCCAGCCCCGACGCTGACTACGACGTGCTGCTCGAAGAGATGGGTCAGCTGCAGGAAGCCATTGACGCCGCGGACGCCTGGGACCTCGATTCCCAGCTCGAGCAGGCCATGGACGCGCTCCGCTGCCCGCCCGCAGACGCTGACGTGACCCTTCTCTCCGGCGGTGAGCGCCGCCGCGTGGCGCTCTGCAAGCTCCTGCTGCAGAAGCCGGACCTCCTGCTTTTGGATGAACCCACTAACCACTTGGACGCCGAGAGTGTCCTGTGGCTGGAACAGCACCTCTCCAACTACGCCGGCGCAGTCCTGGCCGTCACCCACGACCGGTACTTCCTTGACCACGTCGCGGAGTGGATCGCCGAGGTTGACCGCGGCCACCTCTACCCCTACGAGGGCAACTACTCCACGTACTTGGAGAAGAAGCGTGCGCGCCTGGAGGTCCAAGGCAAGAAGGACGCCAAGCAAGCCAAGCGCCTGACCGAGGAACTCGAATGGGTTCGCTCCAACGCCAAGGGGCGCCAGACCAAGTCCAAGGCCCGTCTGGCCCGCTACGAGGAGATGGCTGCCGAGGCGGACCGCACCCGCAAGCTCGACTTCGAAGAGATCCAGATTCCCCCGGGCCCGCGCCTCGGCGGACTCGTTCTGGAGGCCAAGAACCTCCAGAAGGGCTTCGACGACCGCACCCTGATCGACGGCCTGTCCTTCACCCTCCCGCGAAACGGCATCGTCGGGGTCATCGGCCCCAACGGTGTCGGCAAATCCACCCTGTTCAAGACCATCGTCGGCCTGGAACCGCTCGACGGCGGCGAACTGAAGATCGGCGATTCGGTCAAGATCTCCTACGCGGACCAGAGCCGTGGCGGCATCGACCCGAACAAGACGCTGTGGGAAGTCGTTTCCGATGGCCTGGACTACATCCAGGTTGGCCAGGTTGAAATGCCGTCCCGTGCCTACGTTGCCGCTTTCGGCTTCAAGGGCCCTGACCAGCAGAAGAAGGCAGGTGTGCTGTCCGGTGGTGAGCGGAACCGCCTCAACCTGGCGCTGACCCTCAAACAGGGCGGAAACCTGCTGCTCCTCGACGAACCCACCAACGACCTCGACGTGGAAACGCTCAGCAGCCTCGAGAACGCGCTGCTGGAATTCCCCGGCTGTGCCGTGGTGGTGTCGCACGACCGCTGGTTCCTGGACCGGGTGGCCACGCACATCCTGGCCTACGAAGGCGACGAGGAAAACCCCTCCAAGTGGTACTGGTTTGAAGGCAACTTCGAATCCTACGAGGAGAACAAGGTGGAACGGCTCGGTCCTGATGCGGCCAAGCCGCACCGTGTGACGCACCGCCGCCTGACCCGCGACTGATCCGCCCGCGACTGATTCAGGCTAACGAAAGGCCGGCGCCCTGACGGGCGCCGGCCTTGCTGCTGCCTGCGGGAAGTCAGTCCCGAACAGCTTTGCGGATCTGGTGCTGCAGGAGTTTGGACTGCACTGCACCCACCACCTTGTCCTTCAGATCCGTGGGCACGCGGATCATGCCCTCCTGCGCCACGGAGGCGACGTGCTGCCCGGCCTGGTTGAAGATCTTTCCCGTGGCGAGGCCCCGCGCGCCTTGGGCGCTGGGGGATTCCTGGACGTAGAGCAACCACTCGTCCACGCGGGCGGGCCGGTGCCACCACATGGCGTGGTCCAGGCTGGCGACGCTCATGCCCGGGGTTATCCAGCTGAGGCCGTGGCGGCGCAGGATGGATTCGAGCAACGTGTAGTCGCTCGCGTAGGCCAGCGCGGCCCGGTGCAGGTTCGCATCGTCCGGCATGGGGCCGAAGGTCTTCATCCAGACGGCGTTCCGGGGTTCCTGCTTCCCCTTGGCGGAAACATAGAGGGGCGGGTCCACGTGCCGGATATCGAAGGGCCGTTCATAGGCCCAGTGCTGTGCGATGGGATGGTCGAATTTGCCGAGCAGTTCAGCTGTGCTGGGGAGCGACTCCGGATCAGGGATGCCCGCCGGCATCTGTGACTCGTGGTCCGGGCCTTCGTCCAGGTCCTGGAACGACGCGATCATCGACAGGATGGGCACGCCTTCCTGGTAAGCGTGGACGCGCCGCGCCGAAAACGACCGGCCGTCGCGCAGCCGCTGGACCCCGAAAGTGATGGGCTTGTTGGCGTCGCCGGGCCGCAGGAAGTAGCCATGCATGGAGTGGACAATGCGGTCCGGGTCCACGGTACGCATGGAAGCAATCAGTGACTGCGCCAGCACCTGGCCGCCGAACACCCGCTCACGGGGCTGCGGTTGCGACGACGGGCCCAGGAAGATGTCTTCGTCCGTCCTCGCCCCTTCCAACTCACCCAGGTCGAGGAGCTGGATGAGTGTGGACGTAGGGTCGCCGCTGGGCGGCGCCAGCAGTCCGGTTTCGGCTTCAGTCATGGTTCGACTCTAGACGCAGCCCCCGGCACCGCTCAACCAAGGCGCAGCCGGTAGTGTTCATGGTGTGTCTGATCTACTCACCCAGTCCTTGCGGTTCGCTGATCCGCGTGATCTCGCCGATCTCCGCACCTTCGCCACCCGAGCCAAAACAATCGACGACGGCGCCATCCGCCTCCAGGCCTCCGGTTCCGTTTTGGCGGCGTACGTGTGTGTCCTGCGGCCGCGGCTGCTGGGCGAAAGCACGCCCACCATTTTGGGCCTGCGGACGATCGGGCTGGCGGAGCCTTCCACCGTTGACGCCACCGTTGCGTTGTCAGCGGTCCTCGACCGCCTGGCCAGGGCAGGGGAGGACGACGTCGAGCTGCCGGTTCCGCCGTCCACCGTCACCGAATCCTGGACGGGAGTCGGCGCACCGCGGACGGGCTGGGAAGGGGTCGCACCCCTGAAGGATTCCGAACTCCGCCGCGCGGCTGAAGCCGGCATCACCGAGGTGGCAGGAATTGTTCCGGCTCAGCCCGGGGCGCTGATCGTTAACAACGCGCGTGCCGCGGTGTGGGGCCGCGCCCTGGACGACTCCGGCCTCCCGGCAGGAGCTGCCTTCGCGGCCCTCACGCTGGGGTTCCTCGCTGACGGGGAACAGATGCTTTACCGGGCAGGCCGGTGGTTCCGCCTCAGCGGTCCGCGCGGGCACGTCCTGGTGCGTACAGGCAGCGGCCTCTAGGCTTCGGAAGGACTGTTCACCATGGACAGGGCAGCACGTTCCATGTAATCCCAGAGTGTTCCCTCGTACAACGGGGGCAACTCCAGGGAGTCCACCGCCGTCCGCATGTGGAACAGCCAACGTTCCTTTGCCTCCGGGGTGACCCGGAACGGCATGTGACGCATACGCAGGCGCGGGTGGCCGCGTTCTTCGCCGTAAGTGGTGGGACCGCCCCAGTACTGTTCCAGGAACATCCGGAAGCGGCGTTTGGCCGGCCCCAGGTCCTCTTCCGGGTACATGGGCCGCAGCAGCGGGTCCGTGGCCACCCCGTCATAAAACACATCTATCAGCCGGACAAAGGTCTCATGGCCGCCCACGGCATCATAGAAGTTGTCGGTGTAGCCGGGCTGGCTGAAGGGATCGTTCTGCATGAGCTGGCGTGGCCGCTGCGGTTCGACGGGAATGGTCATGGCTCTATTCTCCCGCCTTCTGGTCAGTCTTCTTCGTCTCTGTGTTCGTGGGCGGTTCGTGCAGAGCGGCCTCGGTCCCTACAGCCGGAACCTCGACAGGAACGTAGGTTCCCTGCGACCGGTTGCCCACGCGTAGGATTTCACCGTTGCGCAGGTACCAGATGGCGCCGTCCTCGGAGCGCACGCGGGTGATGCGCAGTCCCATGGACTCCACAACACCAACCACCTCGCTGGTTTCGATGACGTCGCCGATTCCGTACTGGTCCTCGATGGTGATGAAGATGCCCGCGAGGAAGTCGCGGATCAGCTGCTGGGCGCCGAAACCGATGGCCACACCCAGGATGCCCACGCTGGTCAGCAGCGGGGCGATGTTGATGTCCAGGTTCTGGAGCACATACATGCTGGTGATGACCGCCACCAACACACCCACGATGCTGTTGAGGAGGGAACCAATGGTCTCTGCCCGCTGGACACGGCGTTCATGGTCCAAAGCCCGGATAGCGGGGGCGACCCACTTGAAGTGTGCCTTCTTGAAGAAGTTACTTCCCGAAGCAACCCGCTTGCTGATCCGGGATATGACGAACGTCGCCACCAGCCAAATTGCTACGCCCACCCCGAGGCTGATCACGATTCCCGTGATGCTGATGCCGTCAGGCTCACTGGCGGCGGACGGAAGGATCGACAGCATGCTGAACATAAAAGGTGAAACTCCTTGGGGTCTCCGGCGGCGGCCGGGGATAACGAAGGCCTGCGCGGGTTTGCCCGGCGCGTAAGGCTCTGTTCTCCTTCAACATTAGCGCCGTAGCGTGGACCCATGCGCATCCTCGTCCTCGGCGGAACAGCCTTTCTCTCCTCAGAAGTCGCCCGGCAGGCAGTGGCCGCAGGGCATCAGGTCACCTGCCTCGCCCGCGGTTCCGCGGCGGAACCACCGACGGGCGCCCACTGGGTGCAGGCGGACCGTTCACTCGGTGCGGACAGCTACACGGAGGCGGCAGGGGAGTGGGATGCCGTCATCGATGTGGCGCGTGATCCTGTGCAGGCCACGGAAGCGCTGGGAGCACTGGCTAACCGCGCGGGCCACTGGACGTTTGTGTCCAGCTGTTCCGTCTACGCAGACCATGCGACCCGGGACGCCGCCGAGGACGCTCCGCTCCTGCAGCCCCTGGCACCGGGCACCAAATCCACCCCCGAAAACTACGGGGAATCCAAGGCAGCCATTGAACAGGAAACCCTCAAGGCCAGCGGAGGCAAGGCTCACCTCTGCCGCGCCGGACTGATCGGTGGTCCCGGGGACGGGACTGACCGCTACGGCTACTGGCCGGGGAGGTTTGCGCGGGACAACCGGCCCGCCGTCGTCCCTGACATCGCCGGCCATGCCACCCAGGTCATTGACGTGCGGGACCTGGCGGGCTGGATCCTCGCCGCGGCGGAGCAGGGAGTGACCGGCCCGTTGAACGCGGTGGGGGACTCCGTGCCGTTCGGCGACTACCTTGAGGTGTCGCGAACCGCCGCCGGGTACGGGGGCGACGTGCTCAGCGCAACGGAGGACTGGCTCGTGGACCACGGCATCGACTACTGGTCCGGGCCGGATTCTCTCCCGCTATGGCTGCCGCCCGGCCATGACGGGTTCTCTACACGCAGCAATCAGGCTGCCAGGGCCGCCGGCCTGATCACACGGCCCTGGCAGGAGACCCTGGCGGACACACTCGCGGACGAGCGCAGTCAAGGCCTGGAGCGCCACCGGAAGGCAGGCCTCGCACCGGCAACGGAAGCCCGGCTCGCCGAGGAACTTCTCCGAGGCTCTTGAGTCCCGCCCTGGCCATGTAGGTAGCAGCAGGTGTCCTTCTGAGCCCTCAAAACGACAGCTGCTGCTACCCAGTTGGGCTGCCTACCCGGCCGCCGTCACGGGGGAGTGCAGTACCGGGAAGTTCACGCTCCGGGCGATGAAGCAGAGCTGGTTCGCTTCCTGGTGCATTTGCTCTGCGAGAGCCACATGGGCCGGGTCCGCCACCGTGACCTGCGGGGTCAGCGTGACGGTCTCGAACTGACCACTGCCGTCCTGGTTCAGCCGAAGACGTCCCGTAGCCTCGTCCCGGTAATCGGTGACCACCACGCCGTGCTTGACCGCAACGTGCAGGAAGGAAAGCATGTGGCACTGTGCCAGGGCCGCGAGCAGCAGCTGTTCCGGGTTGTACCGGTCACGGTCGCCGTGGAATGTCGGATCCGCCGATCCCTTCAGGACCGGCAGCCCCGGGATCACGATGTCGTGGTCCCGGGAGTAGCCGCGGTAGGACGAGGTCCCGTCCCCCAGGTTGCCGGTCCAACGAACCGTCAACGAATAGTTGTGCTGGCTTAGGCTCATGCCGCCAGCTTACGCATCCCCCGGAAGGACGTCAGCCGCACGTGCCCGCAGGGCCCGGGCCACGCCGTCGCGGTTTTCCAGCATCATCCGCCGCAGCGCGGAACTGTCCGCCGGGAGTCCGGCCAGGAAGGCGTCCGTGCGGTCCACCGTGGCCTGCGTTGTCAGCAGCGCCGGGTAAAGCCCGACGACGACCTTCTGGGCCAGTGCGTGGGTGCGGTTCGCCACGATCCCGGGAACGGCGTCGAAGTACTTTTCCGCGTACGGCTCCAGGAGCGTCCGGTCCAGGACGCGCATAAAGCCAGTGACAGCGGAACCCTGCAGGGCGTTGGAGAGCTCGCCCTTGACCACGATCGACTCCCAGGCAGCCGCCTTGGCCTCCGGGGTGGGGATCGCCGCCGTGGCAAGGGCGGCAGCGTTTTGCCCGCTGGCCGTGTTGTCGCGCTCCAGCTCCGCGTCGATCTCTTCCTGACCCATGCGGCCACCCGCCACCAGTGACGCGAGCAGTTCCCAGCGCAGGTCCTGGTCCACGGCCAGCCCGTCCAGGACTACAGAGCCGTCCAAAAGGCCCGCCACCGTGTCCAGCTGGGCGCCACTGGAAGCCAGCAGGGCAAACGACTTCACAAACTGAAGCTGGGCGTCCGAGCGGCCGGCCGCTGCGCTGGCGAGGTCCCACAGTGTGTCCGCGGCCGCAACGGTGGTGGCTGAGCGGTGCTCCTCGGCAACATAGAAGTTCAGTGTGGTGGCCAGCTGGCGCAGCTGGACCATAATCACGGAGGAATCTGATTCGGCAGCCACATTGGCCAGGACCAGTTCCACGTACCGGCGTGCGGGGGTCTCGCCGTCGCGCGCGGCATCCCAGGCGGAGTTCCAGACCAGGGTGCGGGGAAGGCTGCCGCTGAAGTCCTTCAGGTGGGCCGTGGCCGTGGCCAGCGACTTCTCGTCGAGCCGGACCTTGGCGTAGGCGAGGTCGTCGTCGTTGACCAGGATCAGGTCCGGCTGTGCCAGCCCCACCAGCGCGGGCACCTCCGTGCGCTCGCCGTCGACGTCGAGCTCCTCCCGGTGCACGCGTTCCAGCTTGCCGGCGCTGTCCAGGTTGTAGAACCCGACGGCGAGGCGGTGCGGACGGATGGTGGGCCAGTCCGCGACGGCGGTTTGGACGATGCTGAAGGCGGTGAGGTTGCCGTCGGCGTCCACTTCGAGTTCCGGCGTGAGCGTGTTGACGCCGGCGGTCTCCAGCCAGAGCCGGCCCCACTGGTCAAGGTCGCGGCCGCTGGCCTTTTCCAGCTCCGCCATGAGGTCGCTGAGCTCGGTGTTCTGCCAGGCGTGCTTGGCGAAGTATTCGCGGACGCCGGCCATGAACTGCTCCGGCCCCACCCAGGCCACGAGCTGGCGCAGCACCGAGGCGCCCTTGGCGTACGTGATGCCGTCGAAGTTGACCTCCACGTCCTGCAGATCGTTGATTTCGGCGAAGATCGGGTGGGTGGTGGGAAGCTGGTCCTGGCGGTAGGCCCAGGATTTCTCCACCGAGGCGAACGTGGTCCAGGCACTCGTGAAGGACGTGTTTTCCACCGCGGCAAGGTGCGACATGTATTCGGCGAAGGACTCGTTGAGCCAGAGGTCGTTCCACCAGCGCATGGTCACGAGGTCGCCGAACCACATATGGGCGAGCTCGTGCAGCACCGTGATGGCACGGCGTTCGATCTGCGCGCCGGTGACCTTGCTGCGGAATACATAGCCTTCGAGGATGGTCACGGCACCGGCGTTTTCCATGGCGCCGGCATTGAACTCGGGCACGAACAGCTGGTCGTACTTTTCGAACGGATACGCGACGCCGAACTGGGCCTCAAAGAATTCGAAGCCCTGCCGGGTCAGTTCAAAGATGTTGTCCGCGTCGAGGTACTGCATCAGGGACTTCCGGGCGAAGACGCCCAGCGGGATCACCCGGCCGTCGGAGCTGGCCACTTCGCTGCGGACCGACTGGTACGGGCCGGCGATCAGTGCAGTGACATACGAGGACAGCCGCGGTGTGGGGGCGAACGTCCAGACGGAACGGGCGCCGCCGTCGCCGCCCGGCGTGGTTTGCTCGGGCGCGGGGGTGGGGGAGTTGGAGATGACGTCCCAGTGTGACGGCGCCGTGACGGTGAAGGCGAAGGTGCCCTTGAGGTCCGGCTGTTCGAAGACCGCGAACATGCGCCGGGAATCGGGCACCTCGAACTGGGTGTAGAGGTACACCTCGTTGTCCACCGGGTCAACGAAACGGTGCAGGCCTTCACCGGTGTTCATGTAGGGCGCGTCCGCCACCACGGTGAGTTCGTTGGTGTCTGCGAGGTCCGGCAACTGGATGCGGATGCCGTCGGAGACGCTGGCAGGGTCCAGTGCCCGCCCGTTGAGCGTGATGCTGTGCACAGTGTGGGTGACGGCATCGATGAAGGTGGCGGAGCCGGGCACGGCCGTGAATTTCACCGTGGTGGTGGTCCCGAAGACCTGCCCGCCCCGGGTGAGATCCAAGGTGACCTCGTAGGAGTCAACGTTGATGAGTTCGGCACGCTCGCGGGCTTCGGCGCGAGTCAGGTTCATACCTGGCAAGTGGGGCCTCCAGAAGGGGTCGGTTGCCGGCGGGCGGTGGCCTGCTCCGGCACAAGTGAAGTCATTCTGTCACGGCCCTTGGCCGGAGTAGCGTTAGAGCATGGGAAAGTTCCGGGATTCAGTGGATGCCAGGGCCCTTCGCTTCGCGGTGGGCTTTCCGGTGGTACTTGCCGGGGCTTTTGTGTTCAGCGCCTTTTTCCTGCGTGCCGATCTTCCGAACCCGGTGGCGATCGGCTGGACGGCCGACGGCGGCGCTTACTTTGCGCCGTTCGGCGCCTACGCGTGGGGCGGCGCGGCGCTGATCATCGCCGCCGGCTGGCTGGTGCTGTCCCAGGCGGTGCCCCTGTCCCGGCCCACTGTGATGCGGCGGATTATGATGGGTGCCGGACTGTCCCTGAGCCTGTTCGTCACCGCAGTCCTGGCGGCCGGATTGGTCGGCCAGACCGGCCTCGCCGATGCCCGGGAATCCCACGTGGACGTGATCGTCCTCGCGGTGGGAAGCGGCGCGGCCCTGTCGCTTGGAATCATCATGGGGTTTGTTTTCAAGGCTGACAGCCAGTGGTCGCCCGAGGATGACCAGGCACTGAAGCTTGCCCTCGCCCGTGAGCTGGATCCGGACCTGGCGGGGGACACCTACCGGCTCTGGGTGCACGCCCGGAGTTCCGTGTTTGTCATGATCGCCGTTGCCAGCCTCTTCCCGGCCGCCCTGATCGCCGTGGCACTGCCCTGGCTTGGTGCCCTCGTGGCGGCCGCTGCCGTGGTGGCCGCTGCGTTCCTCTTCGCCCGGGTCAAGGCGGACCGGCGGGGCCTTCGCGTGCTGGTCGCCGGCGTACTGCCGGTCGTGGACGTCCCTGCGGCCGCGATTTCTGCCGCCAGTGCCGCGGACGTCCGCGCAGCCGACTACGGCGGGTGGGGCTACCGGAACCACGGCGGCACCGCAGCGATGCTGGTCAGCAGCGGCCCCGCCGTCGTCGTACGCAAAACTGACGGACACAACGTCGCGGTCAGCGGCGGCAGCCCCGCGAAGGCCGCCCGGCTTGCTGAGGTTCTGACGCGCGTCGCAGCGAGGGCGCAGCGCGGCGGCTCCGGTTCAGGGCCCGCCGGGACCGGATCCTAGTATCCTTGTCGATGTTGATCTGACCCCGGCCCGAAACGAACGGACACTGCTGTGACTTCTTCCCCTGCCTTCCTGCGCGTACACATCGCCACTGACCACGCAGGCATGGAACTCAGCGCCCACCTGGTCAGCCACCTCACTGCCAAGGGCTACGAGGTGGTGGACCACGGTCCCAAGGAGTATGACGCGCAGGATGACTACCCGTCCTTCTGCATCAACGCCGCGCTCGCAGTGGTGGCGGACCAGCAGGCAGGAGTCCACGCACTGGGCATCGTCCTGGGCGGCTCGGGCAACGGCGAACAGATCGCAGCCAACAAGGTGAAGGGCGTCCGCGCCGCACTCGCCTGGAACCACTCCACCGCGAAGCTGGCGCGGGAACACAACGACGCCAACGTGGTGGCTGTCGGCGGCCGCCAGCACACCGTCGATGAAGCCACTGAACTGATCGAAGCCTTCCTCGCCGAGCCCTTCAGCAACGACGAGCGGCACGTCCGCCGGATCGGCAAGATCGCCGCCTATGAGGCCACCGGCGAGGTCATCGAGTAGTGCCGGAGGGGCACTCAGTCCGCCGCCTGGCGCAACAGTTCGGGGACGTTTTTACCGGTGAGACGCTCTACGTCAGCAGTCCGCAGGGCCGGTTCACCGCCGGCGCGGCGCTGCTGGACGGCCAGGTCCTGACGGATTCGCGGGCCCACGGCAAGCACCTCTTCCTGCATTTTGACCACGCTGTGGTGCTGCACGTCCACCTGGGCCTTTACGGCGCCTGGGACTTCGGCGGCGACGCCACCTTCCGGGGCGCGTCCAGCATCGGCGCGCCGCGGAAGATCGGGGAGAGCGAGCTTTTTGCGGACCTGGAGGAGGTTGGTTACGCGGGCCCGCCCGAACCCAAAGGTGCCGTCCGCGTCCGGCTCGTGAGCCGGCACGGCTGGGCGGACCTCCGGGGCGCCACTACCTGTGCCGCCATCACCGAGGCCGAGGCACACGCAGTCCTGGCGCGGCTCGGCCCCGACCCGCTGGGGAACCGTCCCGAAGACAAAACCCGGTTCGTGACGGGCCTGTTGTCCCGTAAGACGCCCATCGCGGCGCTGCTGATGGACCAGAAGGTGATCGCCGGCGTCGGGAACGTCTACCGGGCCGAGGTTCTGTTCCGCCAGCGGCTGGACCCCTGGCTGCCAGGCAACGCCTTATCCGCCGCCGCTGCCGGGCTGTTGTGGGACGATACGGCGTCAGTGATGGCCGACGGCGTCCGGGACGGGCGGATCATCACCACGCCGGCGGCGTATTGGCAGGAAGGCGCCGCGCTCCCTGCGGGGGAAGACGCGCATTACGTCTATAAGCGGGAAGGGCTTCCTTGCAGGGTCTGTGACGGACCGGTGGCCATGACAGAACTGGTTGGCCGCAAGCTTTACTGGTGCCCGGCGTGCCAGCAATAGATGCTCGGCAGCAGCGGAGGAGGCAACAAAAAAGCAGGGCCCCTCGGTGGGGCCCTGCTTGTGTGGAGGGGACGACGGGAATCGAACCCGCGTAATCAGTTTGGAAGACTGAGGCTTTACCATTAAGCTACGTCCCCGGAAAAGCAGATTCACCGGTTTGCCGGGTTACTGCGTTCTTCGGGCTGGCTGTTGAAGCCGGATACAACTAAACCTAATTCATGCCCCACGTGTCAAATGTGCAATCGGGGCCGGTATGACCGTAGACTTGCCTGTGCACTTACGGGGTGTAGCTCAGCTTGGCTAGAGCACCTGCTTTGGGAGCAGGAAGTCGCAGGTTCAAATCCTGTCACCCCGACTCTGCGGCCTCGACCGTCTAGGCGGCCCGGGGAAGAAATGCGTTGCAGATACCCATCCCACAAACCCCAGGAGTACTTAGACCGTGAAGAGCGCTGTCGAGAACCTCACCCCCACGCGGGTCAAGCTCAATGTTGAGGTCCCCTTTGAGGAATTGAAGCCCAGCATCGACGAGGCCTACAAGACTGTTGCTTCGCAGATCCAGGTCCCTGGCTTCCGCAAGGGCAAGGTCCCTTCCAAGCTGATCGACCAGCGCGTCGGCCGCGGCTACGTCCTTGAGACTGCCATCAACGAGGGCCTCAACGGCTGGTACCAGGCTGCAGTTCAGGAATCCGGCATCCGCCCCCTGAGTCGCCCCGAGGTTGAGATCACCGAAGTTCCGGACCCCACCTCCACTGACGGGGAACTGAAGTTCCACGCCGAGGTTGATATCCGCCCCGAGATCGAGCTCCCGGACTACGCCGGCATCAAGGTCGAGGTAGCGGCCGCGGAATCCTCCGACGAAGACGTGGACAAGGCCCTGGACGAGCTGCGTGGCCGCTTCGGCACGCTCAAGTCCGTGGAACGTCCGGCTGCCGATGGCGACTTCCTGACCATCGACATCACCGCCACCATTGACGGCGCGGACGTTGACTCCGCTGCCGGCCTGTCCTACC
The DNA here is from genome assembly GCF_056680215.1 of Arthrobacter sp. BF1. NCBI lineage: Bacteria > Bacillati > Actinomycetota > Actinomycetes > Micrococcales > Micrococcaceae > Arthrobacter > Arthrobacter sp. BF1. The sequence continues at coordinate 2,451,183 of NZ_CM155271.1, read as the reverse complement.
AGGTAGGCGCAGGCACCATGCTCGAAGGCCTCGACGAAGCCGTGACCGGCCTCAGCGTTGACGAAGATGCCATCTTCGACACCACCCTGGTGGGTGGCGACCACGCCGGCGAGTCCGCCCAGGTCAAGGTTGTGCTGAAGGCCGTCAAGGAGCGCGAGCTCCCCGAGGCCGACGACGATTTCGCCCAGCTGGCTTCTGAGTTCGACACCCTCGCTGAACTCCGTGAAGACCTGGCCAAGCAGGCTGCGGACTCCAAGGTTGTTGAGCAGGGCGTAGAGGCCCGCGACAAGGTACTGGACAAGCTCGTGGAGCTCGTTGAGGTCCCTGTTCCTGACTCTGTGGTTGAAGAGCAGCTCGAAGCCCACTTCAAGGAGGGCAACGGCCACGGTGAAGGCGAGCACGACACCGAGGAACACCGCGAAGAGGTCAAGGCCAACACGGCCCGCGCCTTCCAGAACGAAATCATCCTCGACGCGATCGCCGAAAAGGAAGAAGTCAATGTCAGCCAGAACGAGCTGATCGACTACATCGTCTCCACCGCCAGCCAGTACGGCATGGACCCGAACCAGTTCGCCCAGATCATTGATCAGAGCGGCCAGGTCCCCATGATGGTTTCCGAGGTCCGCCGCCGCAAGGCACTGGCAGTTGTCCTGGGCCAGGCCACTGTCACTGACACCGACGGCAAGGCTGTTGACCTCAGCGACTTCGTCCGCCCCGGCGGCGAGGAAGAAGCTCCCGCTGTTGAGGAGTCCGCTGAGGACGCCAAGGCAGAGACGGAAGCCACTCCCAGCGACGACCCGGCAGCCGTGAAGTTCTAGCACGCCCCCGGCAGCGCAACTGAAGGCAGCCCCTGGACCAGCCGGTCCGGGGGTTGCTTTCGTTAAGGCCGCCGCCTGGGAACGGCATTGCTTCGATGGCTGCACGGGGATCGTGCGCCGTCAGCGAACAGCGCGATTCCGGCGAACAAATCGGTCATCAAACCGGTTAGTGTCCAAGTAGTGAAGTTCAGTGATGTCACCGTCACCAGCGAGAGGTAAGTACACATGTCACAGCACGCAGAGACCCCCCGGATGGCGACTGTCGATCCGGCAGCCCAGGACAACTACATCTACAACCGGCTCCTGAAAGAACGGATCATCTGGCTGGGCTCCGAGGTGCGCGATGACAACGCCAACGCCATCTGCTCGCAGCTGTTGCTCCTTTCCGCGGAGAACCCGGAAAAGGACATCTACCTCTACATCAACTCTCCCGGCGGGTCCGTCACAGCCGGCATGGCCATCTACGACACCATGCAGTTCATCCCCAACGACGTCGTCACCGTCGCCACCGGCCTCGCAGCATCCATGGGCCAGTTCCTGCTGTCCTCGGGCACCAAGGGCAAGCGCTACGCCACGCCCAACGCGCGCGTCCTGATGCACCAGCCGTCCGGCGGCATCGGCGGCACGGCCTCGGACATCAAGATCCAGGCCGAACTGATCCTGCACATGAAAAAGGTCATGGCTGAACTGACCGCGGACCAGACTGGCCAGTCTGTGGAAACCATCCTCAAGGACAACGACCGCGACAAGTGGTTCACAGCCACCGAAGCCCTCGAGTACGGCTTCTTCGACAAGATCGCGGCCCACGCCGGTTCCGTGTCCGGCGGTGGCGGCACCGCCAACGGCACCTCCGGCGAGTCGGCATCCGAGTAGTAACCGGCACTTTCGAACATTCAGATCAGGAGCAACAAAAATGACCTACAACTTCGGATCGACTGCCGGTAACCTTCCGACCAGCCGCTACGTACTTCCCCAGTTCGAAGAGCGCACGCCGTACGGCTTCAAGCGCCAGGACCCGTACACCAAGCTGTTCGAGGACCGCATCATCTTCTTGGGTGTCCAGATTGACGACGCCTCGGCCGACGACGTTATGGCCCAGTTGCTGGTGCTCGAGTCCACCGACCCGGACCGGGACATCACGCTCTACATCAACTCCCCGGGCGGCTCCTTCACCGCCATGACCGCGATCTACGACACCATGACGTACATTCGGCCGGAGATCCAGACCGTGTGCCTCGGGCAGGCCGCCAGCGCCGCCGCCGTGATCCTCGCAGCGGGTACCCCGGGCAAGCGCTTGGCGCTACCGAACGCCCGTGTCCTGATCCACCAGCCGGCCCTTTCGGGCGGCCAGGGTGGGCAGGCCTCGGACCTCGAGATCCAGGCCGCGGAAGTTATGCGGATGCGGGCCTGGCTTGAGGACACGCTGGCCCACCACTCGGGCCGTACGCCTGAGCAGGTCAACAACGACATTGAGCGTGACAAGATCCTGACGGCTGCCGAGGCCCTTGATTACGGGCTCATCGACCAGGTGCTTGATTCCCGCAAGATGAAGCCGCAGGCAATCACCAGATAGCCAGGCTCTCCAGCGGCCGGTGCGGTCCAGTATTTGGGCCGCACCGGCCTTCGCTTTCCACCCTTGCGGGCAATTGTGACCTAGAGTGGAAGGTGTCACGGCCGGTCCTCCCAGGCCCGCCACGATTCCAGCAACGGTGCACAGCTGCCTGGCAGCAAGATTCTAAAGGGGTTCACATATGGCTCGGATTGGCGAGAGCACGGATCTGCTGAAGTGTTCTTTCTGCGGAAAGAGCCAGAAGCAGGTGCGCAAGCTCATTGCCGGGCCCGGTGTATATATCTGCGACGAATGCATTGAACTCTGCAACGAGATCATTGAAGAAGAGCTCGCGGAAGTCGCCGATCTGGGAAGCTTCGAACTGCCCAAGCCCCGCGAAATCTTCGACTTCCTGCAGGAATACGTGATTGGCCAGGAACCTGCAAAGCGTTCCCTCGCCGTTGCCGTCTACAACCACTACAAGCGGATCCAGGCTGGCCACGCACCGAAGAGCGGCAGCCTCGCTGACGGCGGCCACCACGACGACGTCGAAATCGCCAAGTCCAACATCCTCCTGATCGGCCCCACAGGCTGCGGCAAAACCTACCTCGCCCAGACCCTGGCCCGGCGGCTGAACGTTCCGTTCGCCGTTGCCGATGCCACGGCGCTGACCGAGGCCGGCTACGTGGGTGAGGACGTGGAGAATATCCTGCTCAAGCTCATTCAGGCCGCGGACTATGACGTCAAGAAGGCCGAACAGGGCATCATCTACATTGACGAAATCGATAAGATTTCGCGCAAGAGCGAAAATCCGTCCATCACCCGGGATGTCTCCGGTGAAGGCGTCCAGCAGGCCCTGCTGAAGATCCTTGAAGGAACCGTTGCGTCGGTACCGCCGCAGGGCGGCCGCAAGCACCCCCACCAGGAATTCATCCAGATCGACACCACCAACGTGCTTTTCATCGTGGCAGGCGCGTTCGCCGGGCTCGAGGAGATCATCGGCTCACGCTCCGGGCGTAAGGGTATTGGGTTCGGTGCCCCGCTCAACGATGCCAGCAACAAGGTGGACTCCTACGGCGAGGTTATGCCTGAAGACCTGCTGAAGTTTGGCCTGATCCCGGAATTCATTGGCCGCCTGCCTGTGATCACCACCGTCTCGAGCCTGGACCGGGACGCCCTGATCCAGATCCTGTCCACGCCCAAGAACGCGTTGGTCAAGCAGTACCAGAAGATGTTCCAGATTGACGGCGTGGAGCTGGTCTTCGAAGAGGATGCCCTGAATGCCATCGCCGAGCAGGCCTTGGAACGTGGCACCGGCGCCCGCGGTCTTCGCGCCATCATGGAGGAAGTGCTGCTGCCGGTCATGTTCGACCTGCCCAGCCGGGAGGATGTGGCCAGCGTGGTGATCACCGCCGACGTTGTCCTGAAGAAGGCGGAGCCTACGCTGATCCCGCACGTGACCAAGCGTCGCAAATCCGCCTGACCCATCCCAGACTCACGATTTACAGCATTGACGAACGCAGAGGACTCACGCATGACTGAAACCACCACCAACCACGCCGATTTCTGGTTCGATCCGCTGTGCCCCTTCGCTTGGATCACTTCCCGCTGGATCGGTGAGGTTGAGGCTGTCCGGGAGATCAAGACCGTCTGGCACGTGATGAGCCTGGCCGTCCTGAACGAGGGGCGCGACCTCGACGCCGGCTACCGGGAGCTTATGGATAGGGGCTGGGGCCCGGTGCGCGTCATTATCGCCGCCAAGGAGCAGCACGGTGACCAAGTGGTCAAGCCCCTGTACGACGCCATGGGCACGCTGATCCATGTTGGCGGCGAGAAGGACTTCGGTGTGGTCATCAGCAAAGCCCTTGCCGAGTGCGGCCTTCCGGCCAGCCTGGCGGACGCTGCCACCACGGATGATGTCGATACCCAATTGCGGGCGAGCCATGAAGAAGGTATCTCCCTTGTGGGCCAGGACGTCGGAACGCCGGTTGTGGCCTTCAACGGAACCGCGTTCTTCGGTCCCGTGCTGACCCGCATCCCGCGGGGGGAGCAGGCCGGCCAGCTGTGGGATGCCTCGGTCACGCTGGCGTCCTTCCCGCACTTCTTCGAAATCAAGCGCAGCCGCAGCGAGAGCCCTGAATTCAACTGATACGCCCCTCGCCCGGCAGCAAAGAGCCCCTGAAGAATTACTCTCTTGTAGTTCTTCAGGGGCTCTTGCGCTTGCCGAGCCACGGGACCAGAATGGTTCTTACCCACTTCGAAAGAAGTGAGACGCAGGAACCAAAGATTCAGTGATATATATCCGACGCAGCCTTCGGCAAAGTCAGATATAAGCTACCAGTGACGAGGTAGGACGACCTGAAAATCCTAGGATCCGGCCAGACCATCAAGACGTCACCAGATGGCCGCAAAGTCGAAGCCCCACCAACGGCAAAACGCTGATGGGGCTTCCCCTTTGCCCGAAAACAGGCTGATGCTGCTCGGCGCGAGCCTTATAGGCCCCGGCCGAGGTCAGGCGGTCGGCTGCTCCTCGGGGGCTGCCAGGACCACGTCACTGACCATGAGTTCTCCGTCGCCTGCCACCAGGGTCAGTTCGCGGGCGTTCGAGGCCGCCTTCAAGTCGCCCAGCCCGGCCTTCAGCTGAGTGGTCAGGGACTCCGACGCCGTAATGGTGGCGGAGAGGACCTCGGTGCGCTGCTTGACCTTGGCCTCGGACTTCGCCTTGCGCACACCGCTGAGCGCAGTGCCTACAGTAGCCAGCAGGGTGGTGTCGCCGTCCACCTCAACGGCAGCGGGCCATTCTGCACGGTGTACTGAGCCGGTGCGCCACCAGCCCCAGACCTCTTCGGTAGCGAACGGCAGGAACGGGGCGAACAGGCGCAGCATCGTGTCCAGGCTTGTAGCCAGGGCGGCCAGGACAGATGCCTGCTCGGCCTCGCCGGCAGCACCGTAGGCGCGGTCCTTGATGAGCTCCACATAGTCATCAGTGAACTGCCAGAAGAAGCTCTCGGTGATCTGCAGGGCACGGGCGTAGTCGTAGTTATCGAACGCCTTGGTGGATTGCTGCACCACGGCGGCCAGTTGTGCCAGCACGGCGCGGTCCAGGGGATTGGTGAGAACGGAAAGGTCCGTGGAGACCACGGAGTTCTCGGTAGCCCCCAGGTTCAGCACGAACTTGGACGCGTTCAGCAGCTTGATGGCCAACCGTCGGCCGATCTTCATCTGCGCGATCTCGTAGGCCGTGTCCGCGCCGAGCTTGGCCGAGGCGGCCCAATAGCGGACGGCATCCGAGCCGTATTCTTCGAGCACGTCCGTGGGAACGATCACGTTGCCCTTGGACTTGGACATCTTCTTCCGGTCCGGGTCGAGGATCCAGCCGGAGATGGCGGCGTGCTTCCACGGCGCAATGTCCTGCAGGGCATCGGCGCGGACAGCCGTGGAGAACAGCCAGGTCCTGATGATGTCGTGGGCCTGCGGGCGCACGTCAAACGGGTAAACCTTGGCGAAGAGAGCCTCGTCGGTGCTCCAGCCGCCCACGATCTGCGGGGTCAGCGAGGAGGTGGCCCAGGTGTCCAGGACGTCGGCGTCGCCGGTGAAGCCGCCCGGCACGTCGCGCTGGGCTTCCTCATAGCCGGGGGCCACATCCGCGGCGGGATCCACCGGGAGCTGCCCGTCTGCCGGCAGGACCGGGGCGTCGTAGTTCGGGTTGCCGTCGGCGTCGAGCGGGTACCAGACCGGCACGGGTACACCGAAGAAGCGCTGGCGGGATACAAGCCAGTCGCCATTCAGTCCGGAGATCCAGTTCTCGTAGCGTGAACGCATGAACGCCGGGTGGAACTCGATCTCCTTGCCACGGCCGATCAGCCGTTCGCGCCGCTCTTCGTCACGGCCGCCGTTGCGGATGTACCACTGGCGCGAGGTGACCACCTCAAGGGGCTTGTCGCCCTTCTCGAAGAAGTTGACCGGGTGCATGATTTTCTTGGGCTCGCCGTCAATGAGTTCCGCCGCGGTCAGCTGCTCGACCACTGCTTCCTTGGCGCTGAAGACCGTCTTGCCGGCGATCGACTCGAATGCTGCCCGGCCTTCCGCTGTGGTGATCCAGTCCGGCGTCTCGCCGATGATGCGGCCGTCGCGGCCCACAATCGCCCGGGTGGGCAGATGCAGTTCGCGCCACCAGGTCACGTCGGTGAGGTCACCGAAGGTGCAGACCATGGCGATGCCGGAGCCCTTGTCCGCCTTGGCGAGGTGGTGAGCCTTCACCTCCACTTCGACGCCGAACAGGGGAGAAATGACCTTCTTGCCGAACAGCGGCTGGTACCGTTCGTCGTCGGGGTTTGCCACGAGGGCGGCGCAGGCGGCCAGGAGCTCGGGGCGGGTGGTCTCGACGTAGATCTTTTCGCCGTCTTCGGTGAAGAACGGATAGCGGTAGTACGCGCCGGCAACTTCGCGGTCCTCGAGCTCGGCCTGGGCCACTGCGGTGCGGAAGGTCACGTCCCACAGGGTGGGAGCTTCGGCCATGTAGGCGTCGCCCGCGGTCAGGTTGGCCAGGAACGCGCGCTGGGAGATGGCACGGGACTTATCGTCGATGGTGCGGTAGGTCAGGTCCCAGTCAACGGAGAGGCCGAGGGTCTGGAAAAGGTTCTCAAACACCTTTTCGTCCTCGACGGCGAGCTCCTCGCACAGCTCAATGAAATTGCGGCGTGAGATGACGTCGAAGTCGCGCTGGTTCTTGGCGGCCTCGGCGGGCGGCCGGTAGTCGGCGTCGTAGTGGATGGCCGGATCGCAGCGGACACCGTAGTAGTTCTGGACGCGGCGCTCGGTGGGCAGGCCGTTGTCGTCCCAGCCCATCGGGTAGAACACATTCTTGCCGGTCATACGCTGGTAGCGCGCCAGGACGTCGGTCTGGGTATAGGAGAACATGTGCCCAACGTGCAGGGACCCCGACGCGGTGGGTGGGGGAGTATCGATCGAGTAGACCTGCTCCCGGGTGGTGTCCGGGTTGAACTTGTAGGTCCCTTCGGAAAGCCAACGCTGCGTAAGGGCAGCTTCGAGCCCCTCAAGGGCGGGCTTATCCGGAACGTTGATAGGGGCGGTGGAGGGCGTGTCTGTACCCTGAGTGTCTTCAGCCATTTGGCAATTGTTTCATGTTCTGGACTTCATCCGGCGACATCACGCGGGGCACGGCTGCGGCCGGGGCCGTTAGGGTGGTGCCATGACTGACGATTCACACACCAGGACAGCACAGAACCCGGCATCCCAGCAGGATGCACGCCACAACCGGGCGGCAGTTGTTACCGGCGCCAGCACCGGCATCGGCGAGGCCACGGTTCGCGCCTTGACGGCGGAAGGCTGGAAGGTCTTCGCGGTGGCGCGCCGCGCCGACCGGCTGGCTGCGCTGGAAGCCGAGACCGGCGCCGTCGGGATTCCCGCCGACATCACCGAGGACGACGACGTCGCGCGTCTGCTTGCCCGTGTCACCGAAGCAGGGGGCGTGGGAACGCTGATCAACATCGCCGGCGGAGCGAAGGGCGCTGATCTTGTGGGCGCCGCCAACACGGAGGACTGGGAATGGATGTACCGGGTCAACGTCCTGGGCACCCTGAAGCTCACGCGGGCGTTCCTGCCCATGCTGCGAGCCAACGGTGAGGGAACGGTGCTGAACCTCACTTCCACCGCGGGCCTGGTGGCCTACGAGGGCGGCGCCGGCTATAACGCGGCCAAGTTCGCCCAGCACGCCCTGACCGGTGCGCTCCGGCTGGAGGAAGCCGAGAACAACCTTCGCGTCATCGAGGTGGCGCCAGGCCTGGTTCAGACCGAGGAGTTCGCCCTCAACCGGCTTGGCGACGCGCAGGCGGCATCGAAGGTCTACCAGGGGGTGGAGAAGCCCCTCACGGCAGAGGATGTGGCCGACGTCGTCCGCTACGCCGTCAGCGCGCCGCACCACGTCAACCTGGACCAGATCGTCATCCGGCCGGTAGCCCAGGCAGCCGCCCATAAGCTCATCCGCAAAGGCTGATTGCGAGGGGGCGTGATCAGCCCGCGGGGATGGTGAGGACGGCCAGTACGGCTGTGTGGTCTGTGCCCGGCACGAGCTGGACTGGGTACACGGTGCTGCCCATCCGGGCTGTCGTGACCACATGACCGATGGTGATTCCCGGCAGCGGAGGGCCCTCCATCGGCCAGGTGGGGATCAGCAGGGATCCCGAGGCAACGCCCACATCAACAAGCGCTTGGCCGTCCGGCCTGCGCAGCAGCGAACAGCTGGAGTACACGGCACTGCCGGCGCCGTCATCCGTAGGGTCGGTGATCCGGCGGGACCGGAGTTGGTCCAGGCCTTCACCAGCTGGACGGCCAGGACCGGCCATTCGACCGGGACCGCCGGTAGAGGTGCTACCCCGGGAGCACCAGCTCCGCAATCACGCCAGCATGGTCGGTGCCGGGAACTGCGATGGTAGCAAAGCTTCGGATCCCGATGTCGGCCGTGACCAGGACATGGTCCAGGGTAACGAAAGGCGGGATCCGTGAGCCGGCCGGCCACGTGGGCGCCATACCCTTCCCCGCGGCCTGCGCGGCATCCGTTAACCCGGTCGCCAGCAGGTCCCGGAACTCGCGGTGGTCGTAGCTGGCGTTGAAATCGCCCAGCAGGATAGCCGGAGCGGAGACGTGCGCGTCCTGCCGGGCCTCGCCCAACTGACGCAACTCCTGGCGCCAGTTGGGTATCTGGCCGGGACGGGGTGAGTCGATGTGAATAGCGGTCAGGTGGATGCCCCCGGCCGCGCCCGGAATCGTCACAACCCCCCGGCTCTGGTAGAAAGCGGTGTCCGGCATACGCCCGGAGTCCTGCAACGGGAACCGGGAAAAGATCGCACTGCCCACCCCGGCCCAATCGACGTCCACGGCACGGTACGGAAAGACTGCTGCGATTCCGGCCCCCTCCAGGGCTTCCAGGCCGAGGGGGCGCAGTTCGGGGAGCGCCAGAATGTCGACCTTCCGGGTCCGGGCCTCTTTCAGGAGAACCGTGGGGTCAACTCCCTTGGATCCAACGTTGAGGGCCATAACGGTTACCGCGCGTCCCGGGGCTGGGGCAGGGGCACCAGCTGTTCCTGCGGCCTGGGGCGCCGTTCCCGTTGCGTCACCGGGCATAAGGCGGGGAGCGACCATATGCAGCTGAACCAGCAGGAGGGCCGTAACCACAGCGGCGAGGACTGTCTGGCTGGGCCGGGCACCCAACCAAACGGCCAGCACGGCGGCCGCGAGCGCCGCCGTCGTAAGCACAAGGGTGGCTGGAAACAAGGACAGCAGCTGGATCCACGGCGTGCCCATGTCCGCCTGGATCAGGCGCAGGACTGTCAGTGCGGCGCCGGGCAGGCAGAGGATGGCCGCGACGGCCCAGCAGAACCAGGCGCTGACGCGCCGGAAACGTCTCCTTTGCCCGCGTGCACCGGCCTTCTGCATACCGTCCATTATTGGGCGGCAGCGGGCGTCTTCCTGCGAGCCGGGCTCCCTAATCGTCTCCCTAATCTCGGCGCCCGCCGGGGAATGGCGGTGAACTGCCGGGCGATAGTACACTCAAAGGTGGCTACGACCCGGCTATCACCGGCGAGCTTCCGGAAGAACGCACGTCCGCCAGGCAACTGGCAGCGGTGTTAATAGAACCGGACGGGTAAGCCCGTCACAGCAGTAATGAGCGGCCGGCACAACAAAGGCTCCTTCCGGGGAGCTGACGCAGTGCCGGTAAGTGAGGTGGTACCGCGGTAAGTGTGCAGTTTCAGGACTGCATGGGAGCCGTCCTCGCATCCTGAACGGAACCGGCCAGCAGCGGCTGTACGGTTCACCAGCTCAACCCAGGATGTCGAGAATGACGAATTACCCCAAAGCCTCAGCTTCCCCTTCGGCCACTGCCTCGAGCGGTGCTGCCGCCGGCGTCTCTGCCTCCGTGAAGTTCCCGGAGATCGAAGAGCGCATCCTGAAGTACTGGGACCAGGACGGCACGTTCCAGGCCAGCATCGACCAGCGCAGCGCTGATGCGCCAGGCGGCGAACCCGGCAGCAACGAATTCGTCTTTTACGACGGCCCTCCATTCGCCAACGGCCTCCCGCACTACGGACACCTGCTGACCGGCTACGCCAAGGACCTGGTGGGCCGCTACCAGACCCAGCGCGGCCGCCGGGTTGAGCGCCGCTTCGGCTGGGACACCCACGGTCTGCCCGCCGAGCTGGAAGCCATGAAGCAGCTGGGCATGACGGACAAGACCCAGATCGAGGCCATGGGCATCGACAAGTTCAACGACGCCTGCCGCGCCTCCGTCATGAAGTACGCGGACGAGTGGAAGAGCTATGTCACCCGCCAGGCCCGCTGGGTGGACTTCGACAACGACTACAAGACTCTCAACGTCGAGTACATGGAGTCGGTCCTCTGGGCCTTTAAGCAACTGCACGAAAAAGGCCTGACCTACAACGGCTACCGCGTGCTGCCGTACTGCTGGAAGGACGAGACGCCGCTGTCCAACCATGAACTGCGCATGGACGACGACGTCTACAAGAACCGCCAGGACCAGACGGTCACGGTGACCTTCCCCATCACGGCGGGGGAGTCAGAGCTGTCACGGGAGCTGGCCGGTGTGCAGGCGCTCGCCTGGACCACTACCCCCTGGACGCTGCCCACCAACCTGGCGCTCGCCGTCGGGCCTGCCATCACGTACGCCGTGCTCCCCGCCGGTCCCAACGGCATCAAGGCGGCTTCGCCGGACGCGCCCGTCACCGGCAGTTTCCTCCTGGCCGCGGACCTTCTCGCTACCTACGCCAAGGACCTGGGCTACGAGGATGTGGATTCCGCCGAGGCCGCCGTAACGTCCACCCACACCGGGGCGGAACTCGAGGGCCTGCAGTACCAGCCGCTCTGGCACGACTTCAGCGATACCGAAAAGTACGGCACCCAGAACGCCTGGCGTTTCCTTATGGCAGACTACGTCACCACCACAGACGGCACCGGCATTGTCCACCAGGCGCCCGCCTACGGTGAAGACGACCAGAAGGTCTGTGAAGAGGCCGGCATCCCGGTGGTGCTGTCCGTCGACGAAGGCGCCAAATTCCTGCCCCTCTTCAGCCACGGCGACCTGCACGACATTGTTGGCCTGCAGGTTTTCGAGGCCAACAAGCCCATCACCCAGGTGCTCCGCGCCCAGGGCCGCCTGGTCCGCCAGGCCAGCTACGAGCACTCCTACCCGCACTGCTGGCGCTGCCGCAATCCGCTGATCTACCGTGCGGTGTCCTCCTGGTACGTGGAAGTCACCAAGTTCAAGGACCGCATGTCCGAACTGAACCAGGAGATCAACTGGATCCCCGGCAACGTCAAGGACGGCCAGTTCGGCAAGTGGCTGGCCAACGCCCGCGACTGGTCCATCAGCCGCAACCGCTACTGGGGCAGCCCCATTCCTGTGTGGCAGTCCAGCGACCCCGAATTCCCCCGCACCGACGTATACGGCTCCCTCGCCGAGATTGAGGCCGACTTCGGCCGGCTGCCGCTGAACAAGGCCGGCCAGGTTGACCTGCACCGCCCGTTCATCGACGAACTGACGCGCCCCAACCCGGACGATCCCCGCACCCCGGAAGAGGGCCAGTCAGTGATGCGCCGCGTCGAGGACGTCCTGGACGTCTGGTTCGACTCCGGCTCCATGCCCTACGGCCAGGTGCACTACCCGTTCCAGAACGAAGCCTGGTTCGACACGCACAACCCGGCGGACTTCATCGTGGAGTACATCGGGCAGACCCGCGGCTGGTTCTACATGCTGCACATCCTCTCCACCGCTCTCTTTGACCGGCCAGCCTTCCGGAACGTCATCAGCCACGGCATCGTGCTGGGCTCGGACGGGCAGAAGATGTCCAAGAGCCTGCGCAACTACCCGGACGTCTCCGAAGTCCTGGACCGCGACGGCTCCGACGCCATGCGCTGGTTCCTCATGTCCAGCCCCATCCTGCGCGGCGGCAACCTGGTGGTCACCGAACAGGGAATCCGCGACGGCGTCCGCCAGGTCATCCTGCCGCTGTGGAATGTGTACAGCTTCTTCACGCTCTACACGAACGCTTCATCGGGCGGTAAGGGCTACGACGCTAAACTCCGGTACGACGGCTACGCCGACACACTGGACCAGTACCTGCTGGCCAACACCGGCGACCTGGTCAGGAACATGACCGCCCAGCTGGACAGCTACGACATCTCCGGCGCCTGCGACGAACTGCGCAGCTACCTGGACATGCTCACCAACTGGTACGTCCGCCGCAGCCGCCAGCGTTTCTTCGACGAAAGTACTGACGCGTTCGACGCTCTCTACACAGCGCTGGAGACCGTCTCCCGCGTGGCCGCCTCACTGCTGCCGCTGGTCTCCGAGGAGATCTGGCGCGGCCTGACCGGCGGACGCTCCGTGCACCTGGCCGACTGGCCGGACGCCTCGCTGTTCCCGGCGGACGCATCCCTGGTGGAAGCGATGGACCGCGTGCAGCAGATCTGCTCCACCGGATCCTCACTCCGTAAGGCCGCGAACCTGCGTGTGCGCCTACCGCTTCAGGAGCTGACCGTGGTGGCACCCGGTGCAGATGCGCTGGAAGATTTCGCCGCCGTCGTCGCCGATGAACTGAACATCCGTTCGGTGCGCCTGCTCGACGCCGAGAGCGCCTCCCCGGAGGAGTTCGGCATCGAGCAGAAGCTCGTGGTCAACGCCCGCGCTGCGGGGCCGCGCCTCGGCAAGAATGTGCAGCAGGCCATCAAGGGTTCGAAGTCAGGAGACTGGTCTGTTTCCGACGCCGGTGTGGTTGTTGCTGGCGGTCTGGAGCTCGAACCGCAGGAGTACACGCTGGAGACAGTGGTGGCGGGGGCTGAGGGCGGTTCGGCTGCTGCATCTTCTGCTGTCGCGGTACTTCCGGGCGGCGGCTTTGTGGTCCTCAATACCGAGGTCACGCCTGAACTTGAGGCCGAAGGCCAGGCCCGCGACATGGTCCGGGCCATCCAGCAGGCGCGCAAGGACGCCGGGCTGAACGTCAGCGACCGGATCCGGACCACCGTGACAGCCAGCCAGGCTGTCCTCGACGCGCTGCTGGCCAACGCCGAGCTTGTCAAGACCGAAACCCTGACCCGTGAACTGGACACCGTTCCGGCCGAGTCCGGGGACCCCCGCATCACCGTCGAAAAGACAGAGGCCTAGGATATGACCGACGAATTCTCCGTAGAGAGCGTCTACGCCGAGCTGCTGGGCCGTGCGCCCGAAAACAAGATGGAGCCGCGGCTCGCACCGCTGTTCCGTGCCATGGACGTCCTGGGCGAGCCCAACAAGGCCTTTCCGATCATCCATGTCACCGGAACCAACGGCAAGACCTCCACGGCGCGGATGATCGAGGCCGGGCTGCGCGCCCACGGCCTGAGCACCGGCCGCTACACCAGCCCGCACCTGTCCAAGGTCACCGAACGGATCAGCATCGACGGCCACCCCGTTTCCGACGAAACGTTCGTCCGGATCTGGGATGAGATCCGCCCGTACCTGCAGATCGTCGACGACGAACTCACGGCGGCGGGGGAGCCCCGGCTCACCTACTTTGAATGCCTGACCATCCTGGGCTTCGCCATTTTCGCCGACCAGCCCGTCAACGTTGCCGTCATCGAAGTTGGCCTGGGCGGCATCACCGACGCCACCAACGTGGGCGACGGCCTGGTTTCGGTGATCACTCCCATCTCGCTGGACCACACGGACCTGCTGGGTGACACCACCGAAGACATCGCCTACGAAAAAGCCGGCATCATCAAGCCCGGCGGTTACCTCATCAGCGCGTCCCAGCCCGTGGATGCCGCCCAGGTGCTGCTGGAAAAGGCCAAAGAGGTGGCGGTGCCGTTCCGGTTTGAAGGCGTGGAATTCGGCGTCGAAGCCCGGACCGTTGCCGTCGGCGGGCAGGTCGTCAGCATCCAGGGGATCGCCGGCCGGTACCCGGATCTCCTGCTGCCCCTGCACGGGGCGCATCAGGCTCAGAACGCAGCCGTTGCGGTGGCTGCCCTTGAGGCTTTCTTCGGCGGCGAAAAGGAACTCGACGCCGAAGTGCTGCAGGAAGCCTTCGCCTCAGTTACCTCTCCGGGACGACTCGAAGTTGTCCGGACTGCGCCCACCATCATCGTGGACGCCGCCCACAACCCGGACGGCATCCGGGTCTCGGCCGAGGCCATCCAGGAGGCTTTCACCTTCACCCGGCTGGTTCCCGTGGTGGGCGTCCTCAAGGAGAAGGACGCGGAAGAGATCCTGCGCCAGCTCAAGGAGTCCCTGGGCGACCTTGCCGAGGAGTACTGCTTCACCCAGTCCAATTCCCCGCGTGCCGTACCTGCAGCCGAGCTGGCGGAACTGGCTGTGGAGATGGGCTTCGGCGAAGACAATATCCACATCGCGGAGAAGCTCGACGACGCCCTGGAGTGGGCGGTGGAGCGTGCCGAAGCCAACGATGACCTGGCCGGCGGCGTGCTGGTCACCGGGTCCATCACCCTGGTGGCGGAGGCGCGGATCCTGCTCGGAAAGACGGAGGCTTAGCCGTGGCCAAGCTGACCAAAGCCCAGCGCGAATGGCGTCCGGGGATGCCGAAGAAGCGCCGTTCCACCAAAGTAATGTTTGCCTCCACGGTCCTGCTGCTCGAGGCATTTGTGGTCTTTTTTGCCACCCTCGCCGTTTTTGGGCTCAGGCGCGGTGAATTCCCGCCGGCCCTGATCCTGGGGATCGGCATCGCCCTCAGCCTGGTGATGGTCTTTGCCTGTGCCGTGCTGTCCAAACCGTGGGGCGTGGGACTGGGCTGGCTCCTGCAGATCGTGCTGATCCTCACCGGCATCGTTGAACCCATGATGTTCCTGGTGGGGGCCCTGTTCGGCCTGGCCTGGTGGTACGGGATCCGGACCGGCATCAGGATCGACTCGGAGTCGGCCAGGCGCGAACGCGAACAGGCTGTATGGGACGCGGAGCACGGGGACACCCCGCCGGCCTCGTAGACTTGTCCCGAAACCCCCACCAACGCATTGGAGCAACTGTGAGCATTGAGCGCACCCTCGTTTTGATCAAGCCCGACGGCGTGTCCCGCAACCTCAGCGGCGCCATCCTGAGCCGCATTGAGGCCAAGGGGTACACCCTCGCGGCGCTGAAAAAAGTTGACGCCAGCCGCGAACTCCTGGAGCAGCACTACGAGGAGCACGTGGGCAAGCCGTTCTACGAGCCGCTCGTGGAATTCATGCTGAGCGGCCCGGTAGTGGCGGCCATCTTCGAAGGCCACCGCGTCATCGAAGGCTTCCGGTCCCTGGCCGGAACCACCGACCCCACCACTGCCGCCCCCGGCACCATCCGTGGCGACTTCGGCCGCGACTGGGGCCTGAAGGTCCAGCAGAACCTGGTCCACGGGTCCGATTCCGTGGACTCGGCCGAGCGCGAGATCAAGATCTGGTTCCAGGGCTAGCACCTGAACCGACCGCCTCACCGAGGTGACAGTTAAGGCCAATGTCCTCCGCGGACATTGGCCTTAACTGTCACCTCGACGAGGTGCTTTTTGGGTTGGGACCTAAAAGCCGGACGTTCCTGCGAACACCTGGATGAAGGCGAAGAAGATGGTGGCGATGACCGCGACGTAGATCAGCGCGGTGATGATCCAGCCCGAGTCGCCCAGGACCTTGGCTGCGCCGGCGGGCATGGGGATCACGCCGTGGCTGATGTTCCTGATGGTGACCCAGACGAACAGCGGGATCATGGCGGCCCAGACGATCATGCAGAACGGGCAGAGGATGTGGATCGCGTACAGGGCCTGGGACCACAGCCACACAACAAAGGCGAAACCCAAGGTGACGCCGGACTGGAGCCCTGCCCAGTACCAGCGGGCGAACGTAGCGCCGGACAGCAGGGCCATGCCCACGGTGATGATGATGGCGAAGGCCACAATGCCAATAAACATGTTGGGGAACCCGAATACGGAGCTTTGCCAGGTCTGCATGACCTGGCCGCAGGAGATCCAGGGATTCACATCGCAGACGGTGGTGTGGTTGGGATCCTTGAGGACCTCCAGCTTTTCCAGGACAAGCGTTCCCGAAGCCAGCCAGCCGATGACTCCCGTAATGACCATGAGCCAACCGAGGGGCCGGTTACGGGCCATGCGCGGCAGGGCGGCGGCCTTCGTTGCCGTCGCCGTGTCCGACGGCGCTGCAGCGGGGGGCCCGGCGGTGGGGGAGACGTGTGTTGTGTCGGTACCGTGCGGGGAAATGCTGGGCATGGTGTGTGGCGTCCTTTGCTTCGGGTGCTCCTAGCCCGATTGTAACGCCGGCGCCTGAACACGCCCTTCAGCCGGCGCCACAGGCCGGAGTCTGCAGGCGCGGATCCTTTGACCCCGCTTCCGCGGCCTTGAGGCTGCGGTGTGAGAGAATGAACATGGCTGGAGGCCGACCCACATTCGGACTCCGGTCCGGTGGCTTGTTTCAAGACCGCCAATGATGAGCAGGGCAGGCTTTGGATTCTCTGATCCGGCCTCCCGCAATTCCATTGGTCGGCACCTGGTTGTGGCATTTTAGAACAACGGGTTTCAGGACACAGCCGACGGCTCCCACGGGCTGCCGCACCCCAATGCCGGTGCGAACCTGGGAGTATCCACTTGACTTCTGTCAACGCCTGCGGGTTTTGACAATATGTGCCCCAATGGGTGCCGGATGTGGCGGTACGTCAGGGGCAGGAGTGTAGCTACACATGGAAAATGAACACGTACCAGCCGTTAACGCTGAAACAATGACAGCTGAAACCCCCGAGGCGCCCCTGAAGGCCACAAGGGCCCGCCGTAAGGCAGCCCCGAAGGCAGCCGGCGTCGCAGCATCCGCCGGTACCGAGTCCCCGACCCAGGCCGCGGCGCAGCCCGACGCCGGGACCGCTGCGGTCCTCGAGGCAGTGGCCGTAGTCGAGGCCGCACCGGAAGCAAAGGCCCCTGTACGTCGGACCCGTGCGCGTAAGAAGCCAGAAGTTGGGGAACCGCTGCCTGCTTTCGCCGCCGAGGCCACGGATGCACCTGCCGCGGATGCAGCGTCCACGCAAGCATCCGCGTCCGGTCAGGCCGTTGCGCCGAGTGCCTCGGAGCCCGCCGGCGGATCCCCGCTCGCCGAGGCAGACCCGGATGCCAAGCCGGTCCGCCGCCGCCGCGTTGCCACCCGCAAGGCCTCTGCCCCTGACATCGCAGCCCCTGACACTGTTGTGGCTGCCGCAGCCGCCCCCCTTGCGGCAGAGCCTGAAGCAGCCGCTCCCGTGGCGGCCTCCGTTCCCGTAACAGCCGCCGCTGCCGAGGCAACAGCTCCGGTGCAGGCTGACGCCGCCGCTCCCGCTGACGGGCAGGCCGCCGCGGAGCACGCCAGCCCGTTCGGTTCGCTGTTCCTGGAACCGGGCTCAGCCACGTCCGTGCTCTTCCAGGCCCCGGACCTGACAACGGTTGTCCGGCCCGTTCCCGCCGAGGTGGAAGAGCCGGAAGAGGACGACGCCGAAGAGGGCGAAGGGGACGACGCCAACAGCCGTCGCCGTCGCCGCAGCCGTGGCCGCCGCGGTCGAAGCCGCAGCGGTGACAGCGATGCCGGCACTGACGCCGATGGTTCTGACAGCGGCCAGGACGGTGCCGGAGACGACGACGAAGAAGCCGCCGGCCAGAACGATGAAGGC
The DNA here is from genome assembly GCF_056680215.1 of Arthrobacter sp. BF1. Classification (NCBI taxonomy): domain Bacteria; kingdom Bacillati; phylum Actinomycetota; class Actinomycetes; order Micrococcales; family Micrococcaceae; genus Arthrobacter; species Arthrobacter sp. BF1. Next base: position 2,433,128 of record NZ_CM155271.1, on the reverse strand, counting down.
GTGACGTCCCGCCGTCGTCGTCGCCGCCGCCGTGGCGACCAGGATCTTGAACTGACCGGCGGAGAGGGCGACGACCCGCCCAACACGGTGACGCGCGTCCGGGCTCCGCGCGCGGTGACCGAGGCGCCGGTCAATAACCGGGTGACCAGCGTGAAGGGCTCCACTAGGCTCGAAGCCAAGAAGCAGCGCCGCCGCGAATCCCGCGACACCGGCCGCCGCAGGACTGTGATCACCGAGGCCGAGTTCCTGGCCCGCCGTGAGTCAGTGGACCGGCAGATGATTGTCCGCCAGCGCGACGACAGAATCCAGATCGGCGTCCTGGAAGACGGCGTCCTGGCCGAGCACTTTGTCTCCAAGACCCAGCAGGACTCCCTGATCGGCAACGTCTACCTGGGCAAGGTTCAGAACGTCCTGCCCTCCATGGAAGCGGCGTTCGTTGACATTGGACGCGGCCGCAACGCCGTGTTGTACGCCGGTGAAGTGAACTGGGAAGCCGTTAACCTCGAAGGCAAGCAGCGCCGGATCGAAAACGCGCTTAAGTCGGGCGACACCGTCCTGGTCCAGGTGACCAAGGATCCCGTGGGACACAAGGGCGCCCGGCTGACCAGCCAGATCTCCCTCCCGGGCCGTTACCTCGTGTACGTGCCGGGCGGCTCCATGACGGGCATCTCCCGCAAGCTGCCCGACGTCGAACGCAACCGCCTCAAACGCATCCTCAAGGACCGTTTGCCCGAGCATGCCGGCGTGATTGTCCGGACCGCCGCAGAGGGTGCCTCGGAAGAGGAACTCACGCACGATATCAACCGGCTGCGTGCTCAGTGGGAGGGCATCGAAAGCCAGTCCACGTCCACCAAAATCCTGGCCCCGGAGCTGCTTTACGGCGAACCGGACCTCACCATCAAGGTGGTCCGCGACGTCTTCAATGAGGACTTCTCGAAGCTGATCGTCTCCGGTGAAGAGGCGTGGGACACCATCGAGGCCTACGTCACCTACGTTGCCCCGGACCTGGTGGGTCGCCTGGAAAAGTGGACCAAGGACCACGACATTTTTGCCGCGTGGCGGATCGACGAGCAGATCCACAAGGCACTCGAGCGCAAGGTCTTCCTGCCGTCCGGCGGTTCGCTGGTCATTGACCGTACCGAAGCCATGACCGTGGTGGACGTCAACACGGGTAAGTTCACCGGCAGCGGCGGCAACCTCGAGGAAACTGTCACCAAGAACAACCTCGAAGCGGCCGAAGAAGTGGTCCGGCAGCTCCGGCTCCGCGACATCGGCGGCATCATTGTCATTGACTTCATCGACATGGTCCTGGAGTCCAACCGCGACCTGGTGCTCCGCCGCATGGTGGAATGCCTGGGCCGGGACCGCACCAAGCACCAGGTGGCGGAAGTGACGTCGCTGGGTCTGGTGCAGATGACGCGAAAGCGCATGGGCACCGGACTCCTGGAGGTGTTCGGCGAACAGTGCGAAACCTGCGCCGGACGCGGAATTGTCACCCACGACGACCCCGTGGAGCACCGCCGCGCCAACACCGTCGCCGCCGAACACCACGTGCAGCGTGCCGACAACCGCCCGGACGCGCAGCGCCCGGACAACCAGCGCGTCGACACCCGTCCGGACGCCCAGCAGGGCGCGCGGACTGACCGTAAGCGCCGCCGCGGCCGCGGCGGGCAGCCCCTGGACGTAGCGCCTGCAGCTCCGGTGCAGATCCATACGGTCCACCCGGATCCGAGCGACGCCGAGCGCCATGCCAAGGCCGAGGCCACAAGGGCGGCACTCGCCAACATTGCGGCCGCCGCACACGCGGCCCACCTGCACGACGACGAACTAGCCCATGCGGCGGCCGGCAAGGCCTCCGGCCCGGAAGCCCCGGCCCTTGCGCCGGCGCAACCTTCCGAGACGGACAGCACGGGCCGGCCCGCCGCCGTGCTGACGTTCGGTGGCGAGCAGGTAGTGCTGCCGTTTGTGGAGCACCACGAGGAGCGGCCGCAGGCTCCGGCACTGACTCTTGACCGCCTGGCGGAGGCGTTCGCCAAGCTTGGCGAACCGGCACCTGTTGCCGCCAGCGCTCCGGCCGAAAGCCAGGAGGCTGCACGCCAGGACGAAAGCAGGATTGCGGAGCGGCAGCCGGCTGAGCGCCAGCGGACCGAGCGTCAGCAGGCCGCAGAGCCTGCACGTCAGGCACCGGCTCAGGCTTCTGCCCAGGCTCCTGCCGTGGCCGAGAAGGACTACTCCGACCACACCGAGCAGCCCCGTGCCCGCCGTCCGCGACGGAACCGGAGCGCCAGCCGTGCCCAGGGCGCAGCCAACGCCACCACGGTGGAGCACCACGAAGCGGTTCCGGCCGCCGCCGGGCATACCCATGCCGCCAAGGCGCCGGAGCGCACCACTCCTCCGGCGGCCGCAGCACCGGCAGAGGCAAATGCGCCGATTATCCTCGGCGTAGGGGTACCCGCTTCGGAGCTCTGACTCTGCGCGAGGCCACCACCCAGGATGCCCGTACCCGCCCCCTTCCGAGGGGCGCGTGCGGGCATCGTGCGTTCCGGCTTCATCTGAAGCGGCGGCAGCACGGAAACGCTAGGGTGGGTGTCTGACACGGGGTGCCGCGCAAAGAGCCGGCTGAGATCCACACCCGTTGAACCTGTCCGGTTAGTACCGGCGAAGGGATGTCTCCTTTGGCTTCGACCTATGTCCTTCCTCCCGCAACCCCCGAAACTTCCCATGCCCCCCAACCTCAGCAACCATTACAAGGGCGCGCTGCCCAGCGCCCGGTGTCCACTTCGGGGGCAGTGCTGCGTGCTACCCCGCGTGTGCTGTCCATCGCCGGATCGGATCCTTCCGGTGGGGCCGGTATTCAGGCCGATCTCAAGAGTATTGCCGCCCTGGGCGGATACGGCATGGCAGCCATCACCGCACTGACCGTTCAAAACACCCAGGGTGTCCAGGCTGTCCACGTGCCACCCGCTGCGTTCCTGCGCCAGCAGCTTGATGCCGTCAGCGATGACATCACCATCGACGCCGTCAAGATCGGCATGCTGGGAAATGCGGAGGTGATTGACACGGTCCGCAGCTGGCTGGAAGAGGTGCGTCCCGCCGTCGTGGTTCTGGATCCCGTCATGGTTGCCACGAGCGGGGACCGGCTGCTGAAGGAATCAGCGGAGGCTGCCCTGCTCGCCCTGCTGCCGCTCGCGGACCTCATTACGCCCAACCTCGCTGAACTGGCCATCCTTGTGCGCGAACCGCAAGCCCGGGGCTGGGCCGCCGCGCTGGAACAGGGCAAACGCCTCGCCGCGGCCACCGGCGCCACCATCCTGGTCAAGGGAGGCCATCTCGACGGCGGTGCGTGCCCGGATGCCCTCGTCAACGCCGGGGGGCTACTCTCCCGGCCGGTGGTGGAAGTGGCCGGAGACAGAATACCCACCCGCAACAGTCACGGCACCGGCTGCTCGCTGTCCTCCGCGATGGCCACGGCACAAGCCCGGCTGGGGGAATGGGAAGCATCGCTGCGACAGGTGAAGCCCTGGCTTGCCGGCGCGCTGCAGGCCTCGGGCCAGCTGGAGGTCGGGGGCGGCAACGGTCCCATCCACCACTTCCACCACGTCCGGCGGCCCCTCGCCACCGGGGAATTCGCTGCGGCCCTGCGCCAGGCGGCGGCCCCTGACCTGGACGCCATCTACGGGCTTGAATTTATCCGCGGCCTGGCCGCAGGCACGTTGGGGGAGGATCAGTTCGCCTACTACCTCGCCCAGGACGCCATCTATCTCAACGGTTACTCGCGTGCCCTGGCCCGAGCCAGTGCGCTGGCGCCTACGGAAGCCGCACAGCTGTTCTGGGCCCGGTCGGCCCAGCACTGCCTTGAGGTCGAATCCGAACTGCACCGCACCTGGCTCAGCCCACGCACGGTGGAGCACGTCCTGGGCCCGGTCACCAAGTCCTACGTGGACCACCTGCTGGCAACCTCCGCCTCCGGCAGTTACGCAGTGCTGGTGGCGGCACTCCTGCCGTGCTTCTGGCTCTACGCCGAAGTGGGCCAGACCCTGCATGCGCAATTCCTGGCAGCCGGAGCACCGGAAGAGCACCCGTACGCCCAGTGGCTTCGGACCTACGCGGACGAGGACTTCGCAGAGGCAACCGGCGAAGCTGTCGCCATGGCTGACGAGGCAGGCAGGAGGGCATCAGCGGACGAACAGGACGCCATGCTCCGGGCGTTCAGGCACTCATGCCGTTTCGAAGTGGACTTCTTCGACGCGCCGCGCCTGCACGCCTGAACATTTGCGGTGGCTGCAGCCGGTACGATAGTCGGGCACGGTTTCGGATTGTCAGTAGTGATCCCCCTAGTGGGACTTATCACAGACAACCGGCCGTAACCAGCCTCATTTGCAGCCGAAGGCGAAATTAGCGTATTCTAGATCTTCGGTGCTTACGCCAACACTTGGGTTACGACCCCACGGCGTTGAGGCACAGCGGGAAACCCAGCCAGTTTTGGATTCGGGCCCGCACGCAAATTTAGTAATAAACGTCGAGAGAAGTGAGTTCCCAAGTGGTGTACGCGATTGTCCGCGCAGGCGGCCGGCAAGAGAAGGTCTCCGTTGGAGACTTCGTTACCCTCAACCGCGTCGCCGGTGGAGCTGGCAGCACCATTGAGCTGCCTGCCCTGCTCCTGGTAGACGGTGACAAGGTCACCTCCGCAGCTGCGGACCTGGCCAAGGTAACTGTTACGGCTGAGATCCTCAACGACCTCCGTGGTCCGAAGATCGTCATCCAGAAGTTCAAGAACAAGACCGGTTACAAGAAGCGCCAGGGTCACCGTCAGGAACTGACCAAGGTCAAGATCACTGGTATCAAGTAACCTTCGTTACTGTTCAGGTTTTCAGCAGATTCCCCAGAATTTAGAGGCAGGCATTTCAAATGGCACATAAAAAAGGCGCGAGTTCCACTCGCAACGGTCGTGACTCCAACGCCCAGTACCTCGGCGTCAAGCGCTTCGGCGGCCAGGTAGTTTCCGCAGGCGAGATCATCGTCCGCCAGCGTGGCACCCACTTCCACCCGGGCGCCGGCGTTGGCCGCGGCGGCGACGACACCCTGTTCGCACTGACCCCGGGAGCTGTCGAATTCGGCACCCGCCGCGGTCGCCGCGTCGTCAACATCGTTGCTGCTGCAGCTGCAGAGTAACAAATAGTTCTGAAGCGGTGGAGCGGGCCATTTGGTCCGCTCCACTGTTCTTTTAACCGCATTACAATCGTCTTGGCGCCTGCGGGCGTCCAGGAAACAGCACTGAGGAGATCCACGTGGCGAGCTTTGTAGACCGGGTAGTACTGCACGTATCCGGCGGTACCGGCGGCCACGGCTGTGTCTCCGTCCACCGGGAGAAGTTCAAGCCCCTGGGCGGTCCCGACGGCGGAAACGGCGGCGACGGCGGCGACGTCATCCTGCGCGTTGATCACCAGACCACCACCCTGCTGGACTATCACCACGCCCCGCACAGGCACGCCACCAACGGCGGACCCGGCATGGGTGACTGGCGCGGCGGCAAGAGCGGCGAGACGCTCATCCTGCCCGTTCCCGACGGTACTGTGGTCAAATCCAAGGACGGTACCGTCCTTGCGGACCTTGTAGGCGAAGGCGCCGAATACGTCGCGGCCGCCGGCGGCCAGGGCGGCCTCGGCAACGCTTCGCTGTCCTCGCAGAAGCGCCGTGCCCCGGGCTTCGCGCTTTTGGGCATTGAGGGCGACGCCGCCGACATTGTGCTGGAACTGAAGTCCATCGCGGACATCGCGCTGGTGGGGTTCCCCTCCGCAGGCAAGTCCAGCCTGATCGCAGCCATGTCTGCCGCGCGGCCCAAAATTGCCGATTACCCTTTCACCACGCTCATTCCCAACCTGGGCGTTGTCCAGGCCGGTGACGTCCGCTTCACCATCGCCGATGTCCCCGGCCTCATCGAGGGCGCCAGCGAGGGCAAGGGCCTCGGCCACCACTTCCTGCGTCACGTGGAGCGCTGCGCCGCCCTGGTACACGTTCTTGACTGCGGCACGCTCGAAGCGGACCGTGACCCGCTGTCCGACCTGGCCATCATCGAAGCGGAACTGGAAAAGTACGCCGTTGACATGAGCTACGCCGGCACCGACGGCGAAGTGGTTCCGCTGAACCACCGGCCGCGCCTGGTTGCACTGAACAAGGTGGACCTGCCGGACGGCAAGGACATGGCCGAATTCGTCCGCCCTGAGCTGGAATCCCGCGGCTACCGGGTCTTCGAAATTTCGGCGACCAGCCACGAGGGCCTCCGTCAGCTCGGCTTTGCCATGGCCGAAATCGTCCAATCGGCCCGCGAGACCCTGGCCGCTGCGCCCCCGAAGGTCCAGCCGCCCGTCCTGCGTCCCCGTGCTATCAACGCAGCCGGCTTCAAGATCCGCCGCGAAGAGAAGAACCTGGAGCCGCTGTTCCGCGTCCTCGGCGACAAGCCCGTGCGCTGGGTCAAGCAAACCGACTTCACCAACGAGGAAGCCATCGGCTACCTTGCCGACCGACTCGCCAAGCTTGGCGTGGAAAACGAACTGTTCAAGCAGGGCGCCAAGCCGGGCGACACCGTGGTGATCGGCGAGGACGACGGCGTCGTCTTCGATTGGGAGCCCACCATGATGGCCGGCGCTGAACTCCTGGCTGCGCCCCGCGGTACCGATGTGCGCTTCGCCGACGTCGGCGACCGCCCCACCCGCGGCCAGAAGCGCGAGGAACAGCAGGAACGCAAGGATGCCAAGGCCGCAGCGCGCGCAGAGCTTGAAGCAGAGCGCAAGGCCGGAATCTGGACCGAATCTGTCAGCAGCCGCCGGGTCGCCAAGCCGCTCAAGGAGAGTGGACTGGGCGCAGACGATGACGAGTAGCGCCGCCACCGCGGTGCCGCAGCAGCGGGCCGCTGACCGCAGCGTGCTCGCGGAAGCCCGCAGGATCGTCGTCAAGGTCGGGTCCTCGTCGCTGACCAGCATCAAGGGCGGCATCTCCGAGGAGGCGCTTACGGCCCTGGCCGACGCCCTGGCTGCCAAGCGCAATGCCGGTACCGAGATCATCCTGGTCTCCTCGGGCGCCATCGCCGCTGGCCTGGCACCGCTGGGCCTGGCCAAGCGGCCGCGTGACCTTGCTACCCAGCAGGCCGCGGCCAGCGTAGGCCAGGGCCTGCTGATGGCCCGCTACACGCAGGCTTTTGGCGCCCACGGCGTGACTGTCAGCCAAGTGCTGCTCACCGCCGACGACCTGATGCGCCGCAGCCAGCACACCAACGCCTTCCGCGCGCTGGACCGCCTCGTGAACCTTGGCGTGGTGCCGGTTGTTAACGAAAACGACACCGTGGCCACGCACGAGATCCGCTTCGGTGACAACGACCGCCTGGCTGCCCTGGTGGCCCACTTGGTCCGGGCCGACGCACTGGTACTTCTCTCCGACGTCGACGCCCTCTACGACGGCCCGCCCTCCCACGGGGCAAAACGGATTCCCCTGGTGGAAGGCCCGCACGACCTCGACGGTGTCACCATCGGCAAGGCAGGCAAAGCCGGTGTGGGCACCGGCGGCATGACCACCAAAGTCGAAGCCGCCACGATCGCCGCCGGCTCCGGCATCCACGCCCTGGTCACATCAACGGCCAACGCGGCCGCTGCGCTGGCCGGCGAGGATGTTGGCACCTGGTTCACGGTGAATGGCGCACGCAAGCCCGTACGGCTGCTGTGGCTGGCGCACCTGGCCTCCGTCCAAGGGCGATTGATCCTCGACGACGGCGCGGTGAAGGCTGTACGCCACCGCCGCACGTCCCTGCTTCCCGCCGGTATCTCCGCCGTCGACGGTGATTTTGAGGCGGGTGACGCCGTTGAAATGGTCAGCATGGACGGCACCGTCATCGCGCGGGGCCTGGTGAACTACTCTTCGGCTGAGTTGCCGCAAATGCTGGGCCGGTCCACCAAGGAACTGGGCAAGTCGCTGGGCCGAGGCTATGACCGTGAAGTTGTTCACGTTGATGACCTGGTGCTGGTCTGAGTCCCCAACTCGCCTAAACTTGGATCATGACTGAGGCACTGACCCACCCCACCGCTGCGACTTCCGGAGACAACACGGGCGTTTCTGCCGCGCCGGAAGCGACGTCACCGGACACTGCAGTGCCGCTGTCGCCGGAGGATGTCGAGGCCGCAGTCCACGCCATCGCTGACCGCTCCAAGCAGGCAGCCCGGCGGATGTCCCGGGCCAACCGCGCCTGGAAGGACCGTGGCCTCCGCGCCATCGGGGCCGCCCTGGTGGAACGGAAGAGCGTCATCCTCGCTGCCAATGCCAAGGACGTGGCTGCCGGAAAGGCCAACGGGACCTCGGCTGCCATGCTGGACCGGCTGACGCTTACGGACGCCCGAATCACCGGGCTGGTGGATGCCTTGGAGAACCTCGCCACCCTTCCTGATCCTGTGGGCAACGTGGTCCGCGGCCAGACCCTGCCCAATGGCCTCCGCCTGCGCCAGGTCAACGTTCCCATGGGCGTGGTGGCCGCCATCTACGAGGCCCGGCCGAATGTGACCGTTGACATCGCCGGCCTCGCGCTTAAGAGCGGAAACGCCGTCATCCTTCGTGGCGGCACGGCTGCTGCAGCCACGAACGAGGCCCTGGTCCAGGTGCTCCGTGACGCCCTGGACAGCGTGGGTCTGCCCTCCGATGCCGTCCAGACGGTGGACCAGTACGGCCGGGAAGGCGCCAACGCCCTGATGCGGGCCCGCGGCCGCGTTGACGTGCTGATTCCCCGCGGCGGCCGGGACCTGATTCAGTCCGTTGTGTTGAACGCCGCCGTCCCCGTCATCGAAACCGGTGAAGGTAACGTCCACATTTTCATCGACGAATCCGCCAGTGAAGAGATGGCCGTGGATATCCTGTTGAACGCCAAAACCCAGCGGCCCAGCGTCTGCAACACGGTGGAAACGCTGCTGGTCCACTCCCGCTCCACCGTGCTGCCGGCCGTGGCCGCCGCACTCCGCGACGCCGGAGTCACCCTCCACGCGGACGACCGCATCCGCGCCGCCCTGCCTGCTTCCATCGAGTCAACGCCCGCCACGGACCTGGACTGGGAAACCGAGTACATGGACCTCGACCTCGCCGTGGCCATGGTGGACAGCCTGGATGACGCCGTGAAGCACATCCGCACCTGGTCCACCGGGCATACCGAAGCCATCCTCACCAACAACCTCGCCAACGCGGAGCGGTTCATTGCGGAGATTGACTCGGCGGCAGTCATCGTCAACGCGTCCACCCGGTTTACCGACGGCGGCGAGCTGGGCCTGGGTGCCGAGGTGGGCATCTCCACCCAGAAGCTGCACGCCCGCGGACCCATGGGGCTCACCGAGCTCACCACCACCAAGTGGATCGTGCAGGGCGAGGGCCAAGTCCGCGGCTAGCAACGCGGTAACATAGACAGAAGACCGGAACGGCGGGAAGATCCGCTGCCCACATCCTTGAAACCCTAGGGGAGAAAATGCTGCTCCAGCAGATCGCCATGACCGTTGCCGCCGCCACTGAACATGAGGAAGCGGCACCGCTGATTGCGCCGCCGTTCGTGATCGGCGGCGTGATGTTCGTGATACTGCTGACACTCATGTTCGTGACGCTGTCCTACTCCAACCTGGGCAACCGGCACGCCGCAACCGATGAGCATGCCGATCCGCACCGCCAGCACCCCAACAAGCACGGCCAAGGCCACTGACATTTCCCGTGTTCTGCACCGTGAAGGTGCGCAAGGACGGCTGCGCCTGGGCGTGATGGGCGGGACATTTGATCCCATCCATCACGGCCACCTTGTCGCCGCCAGTGAAGTGGCCGCCAAGTTCGGTTTGGATGAAGTTGTCTTTGTCCCCACCGGGCAGCCGTGGCAAAAAACGCACAAGCAGGTCAGCGAGCCTGAGCACCGGTACCTCATGACGGTGATCGCCACGGCATCAAATCCCCGCTTCACGGTGAGCAGGGTGGATATCGACCGTCCCGGCCCCACATATACGATTGATACCTTGCGTGACCTCCGGACCCAGCGCCCGGAGGCGGACCTGTTCTTTATCACCGGCGCGGATGCGCTGGCGCAGATCCTGTCGTGGAAAGACATCGATGAGCTGTGGTCACTGGCTCACTTTGTTGGTGTGACCCGTCCGGGACACGTGCTCGATGGCATGGGCCGGAAGGACGTCAGCCTGTTGGAGGTGCCAGCCATGGCGATTTCCTCCACGGATTGCCGGACCAGGGTGGCAGCGAACAACCCTGTCTGGTACCTGGTGCCGGACGGGGTGGTGCAATACATCGCCAAATATGGACTGTACGCCGCGGGTCTACCTCCCGAGGCTGCGCAAATTACCGAAACAGACGAGCCAGCAAGTACTGAATGAGTTTTCAATGAGTCAGGAACAGCCCCCCGTCCGCAGCCGCCGCGAACTGCGGCAGGCCAGAGATGAGAACACGGCTACCGGGTCCACGGGTCCGGGCCAGGTTTCGCCTGCCTCAAAACAACGCCGCGCGGCCGACGCCCCGGTGGATTCGGTCTCCGAACAAACCCAGGCCCAACGGTCATCGCAGATCCGGGCCCGGGACCGCGCCGCCCTGCGAACCATCAAGGAACTTGAAGAAAAGGAAGGGCAGCTTTCGGCCGGCGGGCCCCCCACCCGCAGGCAGTTAAGGCTCCAGCAACTCAAGGAACAGGCCGTCACCTCGGCTAACCCCATCATCGCCGCCCCGATGGGTAAGCCGCTTCCTGCTGCCCCCGGTTCTCCGGCTGGCGCCAAGCCCGCATCCGCGGGGCCCCGCCCAGCGTCGGGACCACGCCCGGGACCACGCCCGGCATCCGCACCCGGCACGGCAGGACCCGGCGCGGGAACGGGGCTGGCATCAGCACCCGGCACGGCAGGACCCGGCGCGGGAACGGGGCTTCCCGACGGCATGAGCGTGGAGCAGGCCCTTGCGGCCCGTGCCCTCATTGCCGAGCAGGCCAGGAATCAGATTGCCAAAATGGAGCACATAGCCTCCCTGGACCCGGAAGCTGTGGACCCGGACATCCTCGCGGAGCAGATCGCCCTCGCAGAGCGTGCCGCGGTCCTCAACCGCCGGGCCATGGCCAAGCAGAAACTGGCCGAGCAGGCGGCACCCCAGGCCCCGCAGAGCGCACCGCTGCAAGGCCCGCACGTGCAAGGCGCATCCACACAGGGTGGATCCGGGCATCCATTGCCTGGCCGGTCGGCTGGTCAGTCAGGTCCGGCTACAGCTGACAACCTCGCCATGGTGACGCCACTTGAATTCGTCCAGGTTCCGGGCGTTGACCGGCCTGTCATGAAACCCCCGGCAACCTCCTACGTACCAGTGCAGACGCAGTCCGGAGCCAAAGTCCGGGCGGGCGGCAAGAGCCGCCGTCCTTCGTCCGCATCCCGGCCGGCCGCCTCGGCCTCGGCACCGGCAGCAGCGTCAGGCCGTTCCCGGGTCATCGCCCGGGCCGAGGCCGCTGCCCGTGCAGGGACTGAACCGAAGCGCATGGTACCGGTGGTGCCGGACGTCCCGGCGGGGGAGGGTGAGGGTCTTTTCGAGGACCTGCGCGTTCCCGCCCGCTCCGCCCACGGTCTTGAGCCGCTGGATGCGGCCACGGCAGGCCTGACCCGCGCAAAGCGGCTCCGGCTCATGCAGGTTCTTGTCCTGGTTTTCGGGTTTGTGGCCCTCATTTCCGGCGTCATCCTCATTGCCACTGGCATCTCGCGCTGACCAGCGCCCCTGACAAAGCTTTAGAAAACTACAAGGAGTCCCGTGACTGCATCAGATTCATCCATCGCCACAGCCCGCCACGCCGCGAAGGCCGCCGCGGACAAGATCGCCCACGATATTGTGGCGCTCGATGTCAGTGAACGCCTCGCCCTGGCGGACGTCTTCCTCATCGCATCCGCACCGAGTGAGCGCCAGGTCAACGCCATCGTGGACGGCATAGAAGAAGAACTCTCTAAGCAGGATCTCCGTCCGGTCCGCCGCGAAGGCCGCGCCGGCGGGCGCTGGGTGCTGCTCGACTACTCGGACATCGTGATCCATGTCCAGCACGAAGAAGACCGCGTTTTCTACGCCCTGGAGCGTTTGTGGAAGGACTGCCCCGTCGTCGACCTGCAGCTTGCCGACGACACCTCAGCCAAAGCATCTGCCGCTTCAGAAACCGAATAACCGGCCTCGCCAGCCCGAATATGCCCGATTTGGAATTTTCGGAAATGCTGGTCTAAGATATTTGAGTTGCTCCGGAGATCACGGAGCAACAAAGGTCCGGGGCTGTGGCGCAGCTGGTAGCGCACCTGCATGGCATGCAGGGGGTCAGGGGTTCGAGTCCCCTCAGCTCCACCGGATAGTCCGCCGGAATCGAAAGATTCCGGCGGACTTTTTTGTTGCCTTCGCAGTCGCTCGTGAGAGAACGCGATTCCCCCTCGTACGGTCTAGTCCCCTCGTCCTCCGCGGGGGATATGACCCTTCGGCGGGGATTTCTCCAACGTCATGACTCTCTTTTACCGGCAAGCGGCTCCAGATTGGCGTACGGCTCGGATTTCCATTAAGCTAATCAGGTTGCTTCGAGAGGCCTGAAGGGCCAGGAGGGCGGCGGTTTTGGGGCTGTGGCGCAGCTGGTAGCGCACCTGCATGGCATGCAGGGGGTCAGGGGTTCGAGTCCCCTCAGCTCCACCAAACCGGACCACGTGTCCACAAAAAGAGCCACCCGGCTGGGTGGCTCTTTTTGCTTAGCCTGATACTTTTGGCTGCCGCTGCAACACAGCTCAGATCCAGTCCGTCCGGCGCAGCGGCGGCTGGTCACCGCCGGCACGCTGGACCAGGATCTGGTTCACACCCGTCAGGCCGGTTTCAAAGCCCAGGGCGCTTGAGGCCATGTAGAGCCGCCATATCCGGGCCCGCCCCATGCTGGTGAGACCAACCGCTTCATCCCAGTTGGTTTCCAGGCGTCGCACCCAGGCCCGCAGCGTCAGGGCGTAATGCCGGCGCAAGGCCTCAACGTCAAGGACCTCGAAGCCGCCGCTCTCCAGCGCGGTGACCACTTCGCCGAGGCTGAGCATTTCGCCGTCCGGGAAGACGTAGCGCGGGATGAACGAGTCAGGGTCCGGTTTGGTGGGCCCGGCATTCCAAGAGATGGCGTGGTTGAGCAGCCGGCCACCGGGACGGAGCAGCCCGTGCAGCACCTGCGCATAATGCGGCATCTGTCCGCGGCCGACGTGCTCGGACATGCCTATGGAACTGATCGCGTCAAAGGGGCCGTCGTCAATGTCCCGATAATCCTGCACGCGAATGTCAATGTTTTCGGTCAGGCCCACCTCGGCGGCCCGCTTGCGGGCAAACACAGCCTGCTCCGAGGAGAGGGTCACCCCCGCCACCGTCACGCCGTAGCTCTGGGCGGCGTGCAGGGCAAAGCTGCCCCAGCCGCAGCCCACGTCCAGCACCCTCATCCCGGGTTTGAGGCCGAGCTTCCGGCAGACCAGGTCCAGTTTGGCTTTCTGGGCCCCGTCCAGCCCGGCCGGAAGGCCTTTGTTATCCGTGTAGGCGCCCTCACCCCACACAGCGCACGAGTAAGCCATCGACGCTCCCAGCACCAAGGCGTAAAAGTCGTTGCCGACGTCGTAATGGTGCGAGATTGCCGCAGCATCCCGCTGCCGTGTGTGGAGCTGGCCCTTCCGGGTGACCTTTGCCTCTTCCGGCGGCGGGGCAGGATTGGGGCCCACCGCCCCCAGCCGGACGGCAGTACTCAGCAGCGTGGCCAGCTCGCGGGGCGTCAGCGGCCGGAAGGGGCCGGGCTCGGAAAACTTGCCCACCGAGCTCAGGGCAGCGAAGGCGGCGAAGATGTCGCCCGGTGCGTCAATGTCCCCGGCAACGTACGCGCGGCTCAGCCCCAGCTGCCCCGGGGACCACAGGATCCGCCGCAGCGCGCGGCGGGACCTGAACTCGAGTACCGGCGCGTCGGGCGGCCCCGCCTCGGAACCGTCCCATGCGCGCAACCTCAGCGGTATTTCATCAGTACCCAGGACGATGCCCAGCGCTTTCGCCAACAGCGGCGCTGCCCGATTTTCCGTAGCCATGGTCGGTGCCTTTCTTCAGGTATGGCCCAACAGTACGACGGCGGCGGCGCGCCTGTCAGTGCAGCGGCCCGATTATCATGGGGGAGTGAATGAGTCCCTGCCGCCGTGCCCCGAATGTGCCAGTGTTTACACCTATGAGATGGGTTCGCTCTTCGTCTGCCCGGAGTGCGGCCACGAGTGGGCCGCCGAGGCAGCGCCCGCAGTCGAGGAGGCCTTGCCTCGGGTCATCAAGGACGCGGTGGGCAACGTCCTGGCGGACGGCGACACCGTGACAGTGGTGAAGGACCTGAAAATCAAGGGCAGTTCCAACGTCATCAAGGTGGGCACCAAAGTCCGGGGCATCAGGCTCGTGGACGGCGTAGGCGATCACGACATCGACTGCAAAGTAGACGGCGTAGGCCCGATGCAGCTCAAATCCTCCGTGGTGAAGAAGGTCTAGCGGAACCCGGCCAGCAGACATGGAAAACGGAACCACCGGCGTTGTGGTCATCGGCGCGGGGCAGGCGGGGCTATCGGCGGCCTACCACTTGCAACGGCGGGGGCTGGGATACAAGGTCCTCGACGCCGAGCAGGGACCTGGCGGAGCGTGGCGGCACCGGTGGAAAAGCCTCATCATGGAAACCGTCAACGGCATCAGCGACCTCCCCGGAATCGCCAAGCCCGACGTTGACCCGGCGGAACCCAGTTCAGAGTTCCTGAGCAGGTACTTCGACGCCTACGAGCACGAGGTAGGGATCGAGGTCCTGAGGCCAGTCAAGGTCACCTCCGTTGCCCGGGAAGACACGGATCCGGCGGGCAGACTTCGGGTCAGCACCGATCGGGGTGACTGGTCAGCCAAAGCGGTCATCAACGCAACCGGTACCTGGACCAGGCCGTTCTGGCCCATCTATCCCGGTCGCGCCACGTTCCAGGGCCGGCAGCTGCACGTGGCCGACTACGTCTCAGCAGACGAGTTCCGCGGCAAGCACGTCATTGTGGTGGGCGGCGGGATTTCCGCCGTCGGGCTGCTGGACGAGATCTCGCAGGTCACCAGCACCAGCTGGTTCACCCGGCGTGAGCCCGAATGGCGTGACGCGACGTTCGACGCCCAGGCCGGGCACAACGCCGTCGCCCTCGTGGAAGAACGCGTCCGGCAGGGGCTGCCGCCGCAAAGCGTCGTGGCCGTGACCGGCCTCATCTGGACGCCCACCCTGCGGGCCGCAGAAAAGCGGGGCGCGCTGCACCGGCAGCCCATGTTCAGTTCCATAGAGCCCGACGGCGTCCGGCTCACCGATGGCAGCCTCCTCCGGGCGGACGTGATCCTGTGGGCCACGGGGTTCCGCGCGGAGCTCGAACACCTGGCGCCGCTTCACCTCAGGGGACCTGGCGGCGGGATCGCCATGGACGGAACCCAAGTGGCAGCTGAACCGCGGGTGCACCTGGTGGGCTACGGCCCGTCGTCGTCCACCATCGGCGCGAACCGAGCGGGCCGGGCGGCCGTGGCTGCCGTCCTGAAGTTGCCCGCGTTTCAGCAGTGACAGCCCAACCACCCAGCACACTCCCGGACGGCAGGAACCACGTGGCAGAGAACAGCCTTGAGGACATCTTCGGCAGGCTCCGGCGGCACCCCGACGTCGAAGCGCCCAATCTTCAGGCTTGGGACGCCACGGACAAGCTCCTGCTCGAAGCCGCGGCCGGCCTGGGAGGTCCGGACAGCCGCCTGGCAGTAATCGGAGACCGCTACGGCGCCCTCACCTTGGGGGCCTTAGCTTCACTGGGCGTCCGGCACGTCCGCGTGCACGAGGATCTCATCACGGGCGAGCGAGCCCTGCGGAACAACGCAACCGTCCTGGGCCTGGCAGGCTTTGAGCAGCTGCCGCTGGGGGAGCAATTGCTGTCCGGTGCCGGGACAGTGCTGCTGCAGCTGCCCAGGACCCTGGCGGAACTCGAGGAAATCGCCGACGCCGTGGCCCGGTACGCGCCCCCGGACGTTGTGCTCATCGCCGGCGGCCGGATCAAGCACATGTCCCTGGGAATGAACGCTGTCCTGGAGCGCCACTTCCGGACCGTCCAGCCCCAGCTGGCCCGGCAGAAGTCCCGGCTCATCATCGCCAGCGGCCCGAAGCCTGGCCCCTCCGCGGCCCGCCCCGCCGTCGAACACCTGGCCGAGCTGGACCTTGACGTAGCCGCGCACGGCGCTGTCTTCGCCGGCACCAAGCTGGACATCGGCACCAGGTTCCTCCTGACGTTCCTGCCCGAGATGCCCGCAGCCCGGCATGCCGTGGACCTCGGGTGCGGCACCGGCATCCTCGCTGCCATGTACGCGAGGGCGAATCCCGGTGCCCGGGTCACGGCCACGGACCGCTCCGCCGCTGCCGTCGCTTCTGCCGAAGCCACTGCGCGGGCCAACGGCCTTGCGGCCCGGATCACGGCGCTGCAGGATGACGCCATGAGTACCCTGCCCCCGGCAAGTGCCGACCTGGTCCTGCTGAATCCGCCGTTCCACCTGGGCGCCAGCGTGCATGCCGGGGCCGGGATCAAGCTGTTCGAGGCGGCAGCCAGGGTCCTTGCTCCGGGCGGTCAACTGTGGACGGTCTTCAACCGCCACCTGCAGTATCTCCCTGCCCTGGAACGGCTGGTCGGCCCCACTACTGTCAGGGGCAGCAACCCGAAATTCACGGTGGCGGTCAGCACCAAACGGGCTTAGGAGTCCGGCCGCGTCGTGGTCTGCTTCCGGCTCTGGGCGTGCGTCAGGCGGTAACGTACCATTCAGACATCATCTGTACGTTGCCGCAAACTATAGGGGAGACCGTGCCAGACATACGCCAGCCCTCGGCTCCACGGCGCGGGACGAACCTGCCGCGCATGGGGGACTTCAACCTGACGGTGATCCTCGATGCCATCCGCAGGTCATCGGGCGGCCTGAGCCGCGTTGAACTCGCCCAGATCGTGGGCCTTTCGCCGCAGACGATCTCCAATATCTCGCGCCGTCTGCTGGACCAGCACCTGATTGTGGAGGCCGGCAAGGAAGGCAGCGGTCCGGGCAAACCGCGCACCATGCTGCGGCTCAACCCGGCAGGCATGTACGCCGTGGGCGTCCACCTGGACCCCGCAGTCACCACCTTTGTGGTCCTCGACCTCGTGGGCGCAGTGGTGCAGCATTCCCGCATCAAAACCCCCGGCGGAAACGATCCTGCCGCCGTGATCGCCACCATGGCCACCGAAATCGGTCAACTGGTTGCCGCATCGGGTGTGGACACAACCAAGATCGCGGGCCTGGGCCTGGCTGCCCCCGGACCGATCGACCTGGACAACGGCACCGTGGTGGACCCGCCGCTGCTGCCGGGCTGGGACCGGGTTGAACTCCGGGACGCCCTGGCCAAGGCAACCGGGTACTCCGTTCTGGTGGACAAGGACGTTACCAGCGCCGCCGTCGCCGAAACCTGGGCCGGCGGCCCCAGCGGCGCGGGGAGCTTCGTGTTTATGTACATGGGCACCGGCATCGGCTGCGGCATTGTGCTCAACGATGAAGTGGTGCGTGGAACGTCAGGGAACGCCGGCGAGATCGGCCATATCGTGGTGGATCCGGACGGCCCGCCCTGCGACTGCGGCCTGCGGGGCTGCGTGAAGTCTTCTGTTATCCCGAAGGTGCTGGTGGCGGAAGCCGTTGCTGCCGGAATCCTGGATGGCTCCGCGAAGCACACCAGCGGCGCTGAGGTGCAGCAGGGTTTCGCCCAGTTGTGCGACCTCGCCGAGGCCGGAGACGAGAAAGCGCTGGCCATCATCGACAAGTCCGCCGTCCTGGTGGCCCGGGCGGTCTCGGTGGTCACCAACACGCTCGATGTGGAAAGAGTGGTGTTCGGCGGCCCGTTCTGGAGCCGGATCGCGGACCGCTACCTGGAGAAAATCCCGGCGCTGGTGGATGCCAATAGCGCAGCCCGCCTGATCCATACCATCGAGGTTGTGGGCACGGGAGTGGGCGAGGATGTGGGCGCCATTGGCGCCGCCTGCCTCGTCCTGGAACATACCCTCGCGCCCCGGGCACAGCGGCTTCTGCTGGAAGTCTAACCGGGGCTGCTTGCCTGCGGCAGGAGCCCCATCTAGCATGTGCATATCGCCGCGGCTGGGGGCCCGCAGTCAAAAGGGGACAGCAGCCATTGATTGAATGGAGCACCATGCGTCCTCGGGCCTTCAAAATCACGTCACTCATTGCGGCTGCGGCCATTGCGCTCACAGCTTGTTCACCGGCCGCGCCCCAAGCGGAAAGCAAAACCCTCAAGGTGGTCTACCAAAAGACGGACTCCTTCAGAGCGCTGGACAGCCTGTTCCAGTCGGCTAAGCAGGAATTTGAAGCCGCGCACCAGGGCGTCACGGTTGCGCTGGAGCCTATCCAGGCGAACGACGACGATTACGGCACCAAGCTTGCCCTGGCCCTCCGCTCGCCCTCCACGGCCCCGGACGTTTTCTACGAGGACACGTTCAAGGTGCGGTCCGACGTCGACGCCGGTTACCTCCTCAAACTGGACAGCTACCTCGAGGGGTGGAAGGACTGGGGGAAGTTTGAGGAGGGTGCCAAGGCGGCGGGGCTGGGGGACGACGGCGGCACGTACGCGGTCCCGCTGGGCACCGACACCCGGGCCATCTGGTACAACAAAAAGGTGCTGGGCTCGGCAGGCATCAGCGTCCCCTGGGAGCCGCGCACCTGGCAGGACATCCTGGACACAGCCCGCAAAATCAAAGCCAGCAGCCCCGACGTGGTGCCGTTCAACATGTATGCCGGCAAGGCCACCGGTGAAGGCACCGTGATGCAAAGCTTCTACGAACTGCTCTACGGAACCGGGGCCGAACTCTACGACGCCGATGCCAAGAAGTGGGTGCTGGGTTCGCAGGGATTCACGGACTCCCTCGCCTTCCTCAAAACCCTCTATGACGAAAAGCTGGCTGTCTCCCCGGCCGAGGCCCTGGATGCCAACGTGTGGAAGAAGGTTTTCGGGGAATGGCTTCCGCAGGGCAAGATGGCCGCCACTGTGGAAGGTTCCTACACGCCCTCCTTCTGGCAGAAGGGTGGCAGCTACGAATGGCCGGACTACGGCCAGGACATGGGCGTGACCGCTTTCCCCACCCGGAACGGCCAAGCGCCCGGCGGAGTCAGCATGTCCGGCGGGTGGACGCTCGCGGTCGGGGCAGGGACCAAGGACCCGCAGCTGGCGTTCGATTTCCTCGCCACGGCCTTGAACCAGAAGAACTCCCTGGCCTTCAACATCGCAAGCTCCCAGATTGCCGTGCGCAAGGACGTCGCCGCTGATGCCACATACCAGGCGGCCAACCCGTTTGTGAAGGACGTGTCCGAGCTTGTGTCCCTCACGCATTACCGCCCGGCAACAGCCGACTACCCTCGGATCTCGGCGGCAGTCCAGGAGGCCACCGAGGCTGTGATCACCGGGGCGAAATCCCCTGAGCAGGCCGCCGCAGGGTATGACACGGCGGTGAAGGGCATCGTCGGTGACGCCAAAACCGTCGTGAAGTAGCTGGTGGCAATCACCACTCCCCAGCGGCGGCCCCCCGTAAGCCGTCCGCTGCTCCGACGGCAGGCGCGGCTGCTTCCGTTGCTCCCCGCCGTGCTGCTCCTGCTGGTGTTCCTGGCCGGGCCCGTCCTGTGGGCCTTCCACGCTTCGTTCACCAACGCAGCCCTGACCGGCCGCAACGCACGCAGTCCCGGCGGGGTGGGGCTCGAAAACTACCAGAGGCTCTTCACCGATCCAGTCCTGCCCCTGTCCCTTGCCCTGACCGTCATCTTCGTCGCGGGCTCGGCCATCGTGGGCCAGAACCTGCTGGGACTGGCCATCGCCATTCTGATGAAGCGGGCGCGCCGGCCGGTGGCCGCCATCGTCGGAACAGCGGTGGTGGCTGCCTGGGTGCTGCCGGAGATCGTGGCGGCGTTCGCCGCGTACGCGTACTTCAGCCGGGACGGGACGCTGAACCATTTGCTGGGTTCCGTGGGCCTCGGGCAGCCGGACTGGCTGTATTCGTTCCCGATGGTCGCCATCATGCTGGCCAACATCTGGCGCGGGACCGCCTTCTCCATGCTGGTGTACCGCGCCGCCCTGGATGACGTTCCCGGCGAGGTCACGGAGGCCGCGCTGATGGACGGCGCCAGCGGCTGGCAGCGGCTGGCCTACGTGACCGTCCCCCTGATCCGTGGCAGCATCGCCACCAACCTCATGCTCATCACCCTGCAGACGCTGGCTGTCTTCACCCTCATCTGGGTGATGACGGCGGGCGGCCCCGCCAATGCCAGCACCACCCTGCCGGTGCTGGCATACCAGGAAGCCTTCAAATTCGGTGACATCGGGTACGGAACGGCCGTGGCGTCAGTGTTGATCCTGATCGGCCTGGTTTTCGGCGTGATCTACGTCCGGCTCCTCCGGGAGTCCAAGCAATGACGACGGCGGCGCGTGGCACCGCCGGGACCGGCCGGCGGAATGGCGGGGGTGCGGTGTCACGGGCACAGCAGCGCGCCCGGGTCCCGGCGGACGCTGCCCTGATCCTGATCGGAGCCTGCTTTGTCCTGCCGCTGCTGTGGCTGGTGCTGGCCTCCCTCGATGCCTCCGCCGGGCACGAGGCGAGGCTCCCCAGCGAGGTATCGCTAACCAATTTTGCCGCGATCATGACACCCGGGCTGCTGTTCCAGCCACTGTGGAACAGCATGGTCCTCTCTGCCGGGACCGCCGCCGTCAACCTGGCCGCGGCGGTACTGGCCGCCTACCCGCTCTCCCGGTACCAGTCCCGGTTCAACAGGCCTTTTATGTATACGATCCTGTTCGGGACGTGCCTGCCGATCACAGCCATCATGGTCCCGGTCTATGGCCTGTTCGTACAGCTTGACCTGCTGGATTCCATGCCCGCCACGATCTTCTTCATGGCAACCACTACGCTGCCGATGGCCATCTGGATGACGAAGAACTTCATGGACGCCGTGCCAGCATCGCTGGAAGAGGCAGCCTGGGTGGATGGCGCCTCCGGATTGATGGCACTGCGGACCATCGTGCTGCCGTTGATGCGGCAGGGCCTTGGCGTGGTTTTTATCTTTGTGTTCATCCAGGCCTGGGGGAACTTCTTTGTCCCCTTCGTGCTGCTCCTGTCCGAAGCGCGGCAGCCCGCGGCAGTTTCGATCTTCAGCTTCTTCGGACAGCACGGGGCAGTGGCCTATGGCCAGTTGGCCGCTTTTTCCATCCTGTACTCAGTGCCGGTGCTGGCCCTGTACGTCTTCGTGGCCAGGGGCGCGGGCAATTCCTTCGCCCTGTCAGGTGCCGTCAAGGGCTAAACCTGCCGGGCCGAATTAGTCAGTCGATGTCTTCGATGACGGTCCCGAACGGGATTGCATCGTCCAGATGTGCCTGGTGACCGTGGGGCAGGTTGAGCACCCGCACACCGTGGGACTGATCCGCCGCTGACTGCATCAGGATGGGCCGCACGGTGTTGATGAAACTCTCGCTTTTTCCTGCGAGATACTCCTGGTAACTGGCTGGTAGCTGGATCATTTCAACAGGATAGACCGGACGGACCCGCCATGGGGAGGGGTCCCCATTGCGGGCCGCATCGAAGCTGGCTTGGATAGGATGGCGGGCGGAGAGCCGCCGGCCGGCTACACAGTCAGTCCACAGTCACCAGGCAGCAGCCATCAGGGGGAAATCCAGTGCTTCAGACCAGCGCGCCCGCACGCATCGAACCGGCGGAACTGGCCCGTGCACGGCAGGTGGTGGCGAACATTTCCCGCAGCTTCGACGCCAAAGTGGTGGGCCAGGCCCGGCTTCGTGAGTCCCTGCTGGTGGGCCTCCTGACGGGCGGGCACATCCTGCTGGAAAGCGTGCCGGGACTGGCGAAGACCACCGCCGCCCAGACCGTGGCCGAGGCCGTGAGTGCGGAGTTCCGGCGAATCCAGTGCACTCCGGACCTGCTGCCGAGCGACATCGTGGGAACGCAGATCTACGACGCCGCCAAGGGCACCTTCATCACACAGCTCGGTCCGGTGCATGCCAACATCGTCCTGCTCGACGAGATCAACCGCTCCAGCGCCAAGACCCAAAGTGCCATGCTCGAAGCGATGCAGGAACGGCAGACGTCCATCGGCGGGCAGGAGTACAAACTGCCCTCGCCGTTCCTGGTGCTCGCCACCCAGAACCCGATCGAGCAGGAGGGCACCTACCAGCTGCCGGAGGCGCAGATGGACCGCTTTATGCTCAAGGACGTGCTGGATTATCCGTCGCCCGCCGAGGAAACGGAGATCCTCCGGCGGATTGATGCCGGGATCTTCACCGCGGAGCAGAAACCTGCCGCGGCTGCATCGCTGGACGCCGTGGTGGGCGTGCAGGAACTGGTCCGCCGGATCTACATCGACCCGGCCATCACCAACTACATCGTGGGCCTGGTGTTTGTGACCCGCAACGCCGGCCAATACATCGACCGCCGGCTGGCGGGGTTCATCGAGTTCGGCGCCAGCCCCCGCGCCAGCATTGCCTTCAGCCAGGCTGCCCGGGCCGTGGCGCTCCTCAACGGCAGGGACCACGTGATCCCGGAGGATGTGAAGTCCCTCGCCCACCGTGTGCTGCGGCACCGTCTGATTCTGGGCTTTGATGCGGTTGCCGAGCAGGTGCCGGTGGAGACGGTCATTGACGCCATCGTGGCCTCCGTCCAGACGCCCTGAGCACGGCGGTGACCAGCCTCTTCCAGCGCGTGAAGGCGAAGATGGCCATCTTCGCCCACCGCAAAGCCCGCGGCATGCTCGACGGCGAATACGGTTCAGTCTTCCGCGGCCGCAGCCTCGATTTTGACGACCTCCGCGCCTACATCCCCGGCGACGAGGTCCGCGACATCGACTGGAAGGCGTCCGCCAGGCACGGGTCGCCGCTCATCAAACGGTATGTTGCCGTGCGGCGGCAGACCGTCCTGCTGGTGACAGACACAGGCCGGAACATGGCAGCCGAAGCCCGCGACGGCGAACCCAAGAAAGACATCGCCGTGATGGCCCTCGGCGTGGTGGGCTACCTCGCGCAGCGGCACGGTGACGTGGTGGGCCTGGTCTGCGGTGACAGGCATGGCACGCGCACCATCCCGGCCAAGCCCGGCGAGCTGCACCTTGAACGGATCCTTCGGGAGATTGATTCGGCCACAACCCTGGACTCGGCTCCCAGCAGGATCGAGGCTCAACTGGAACACGTGGCCCGCACGGTCAAGGGCAGGTTCCTGCTCTTCGTCGTGGCTGATGAGTTCGCGGCCGGCCCGGACATCGAACAGCTGCTGCGCCGGCTCCGTGCCCAGCATGAAATCCTCTGGTTCACCGTCCGCGACGCGGACCTCGCAAGGGAGGGCGGCGCGGAGGGCGGCGCCGCGCAGGACGCCTTCAGTGTGGCGGACTCTGCGGCGCTGCCGGGGCACCTGGCTGCCTCCCCGGCCATCATCGAAGCGTACGCCAAGGCTGCAGGGGAGCGGGACGCCGGCAGGCAGGCCATGTTCCGCCGCACCGGTATCACCGAAGGCCACGTGACCGGCAGCAGCACGGTGATGACGGAATTGTTCGCGCTCCTGGAAAGGCACCGGCGTGCAGGCTGATCCCGGCCTCATCGGGCCGCTCCAGTACAGCCAGGGCTGGATGTGGGCGGGCCTCGCCCTGCTCACCCTGGTCCTGGGCTGGTACGGCTTCGTGTTCCTCAGCACCCGCCAGCGGCGGTCACCGGCGCCGCCTGCCCGGTTCACGCCGCCGTCGGACCTTCATGACCTCAAGGAGGCCTACTTGCAGCGGATTGACGCCGTAACTGCCGACGCCGCCGCGGGCTTGCTGACAGCCCGCGAATCACACCAGGAGCTGAGCCTGTTGGTGCGCCGGTTTGCCCGGGACGCTACCGGGGTGGACGCGCCGAGGATGACCCTGGCGGAACTGCACCTGCACCCGCTTCCCGGTATCGCCGAGGCCGTCCGCAGGATCTATCCCGGCGAATTCGGCGTGGAGCCGCTGCCGCCACTGACGCAATCGGCCGAGACAGCCCGCCGGGCGGTGTGGCAATGGAACTGATGTTTTGGTGGTTGATCCCGCCTGCGCTGCTCCTGGCGGCCGTGGCGCTCTGGCGTGCCTTCCGCCCGGACCCGCAGGCAAACGCACGACGCCGACCGGTGGCCCATGCGGACCGCCTCACCGCCCTGCCCGAATACCAGGCTGCCCTTCGCCGCCACCGCCGCTGGCTCGCCGTGGCGGCGCTCGCGGCAGGGACCCTGCTGGTGTCCGCCGTGGCCGCGGCGGCGCGCCCGGTAGAACTGACCACCATCCGGCCGGAGCAGCGGAACCGGGACATCATGCTGTGCCTGGACAGTTCCGGCTCCATGAGCAGCGCAGATTCTGCCGTAGTGGAGGTCTTTGGCACGCTCGCAAAAGAGTTCGACGGCGAAAGGATCGGCCTCACCATCTTCGACAGCAGCGCAGTCCAGATCTTTCCGCTCACCGATGACTACGAATACGTGCAGGAACAGCTCAAGGTAGCCAAAGCCGCCTTTGATGGCGACCCCGGCAGTGCGGGCTTCCTGGACGGCACCTGGAGCGGCCGGGGGTCCTCGCTGATCGGGGATGGCATGGCATCCTGCGTCAACGGGTTACCGGACCGGGCCGGCGCCGGTGCAGCCGGCACAACATCAGGAACCGACGGAACTGGCAGCACCGGAGCTGCCAAGCAGCGTTCCCGTTCGGTTGTCCTGGCGACAGACAATTACCTCTCCGGTGCTCCGATCTTCACCCTGGAGCAGGCGGGCGCCCTCGCGCAGGAGCGCGGCGTTCGGGTGTACGCGCTGAATCCCGGTGACTTCGACTACGGGCCCGGACCGGGGCAGCCCGGTGCACGGCTGCGCGCAACAGTCGAAGCCAGTGGCGGGGCGTATTATCCGCTGGACACGACGGATGCCGTGGCGGACATCGTCCGCAGGGTGCAGGACACGGAAGCGGCCGCGATGCGGGGCGCACCCCGCGCCGTGGTCTCGGACCTGCCCGACGTGCCACTGACGGTGGCACTCGTGTCCGGGCTGGTCCTGGCAGGCGCGTCATGGCGGCTGAGGCCATGACCCTGCAACCCATCCTTCCCTGGTGGCTGATGGCCGCCCTCATCGTCGGCGCCGGACTGTTTCTGGCCTGGCGGCTGGTCCTGGCGTCACGGGAGCCCGTACTGGCGTCACGGGCATTCGGTGCCCGCGAGCCCGGTGCCCGCGAGCCCGGTGCCGGCGGCCGGGGCAATGGCAGCCAGCTCCGTGAGTGGCTGTTCCGTAGCGCCCTGGTGCTCCTGCTCCTGGCTGCCGCCCTCAGGCCGGGGGTCCCGGGCGGCAGCGCCCAGGCCGCCGCCGCGGACGTCAACGTCTTTTTTGTGGTGGACACCAGCAGCAGCATCGTGGCCGAAGACTACGGCAATCACATGCCCCGGCTGGACGGTGTCCGTCAGGACATCATGGCAATCGCCGGTGAACTGGCCGGAGCCCGCTTTACCCTCCTGACGTTCGACAGCAACGCCGTGGTCCGAATGCCCCTCACCACGGACACGTCCGCCCTGGACACCGCCGTCGCGGTCCTGCAGCCGCAGGTGACGGCCTTTTCAAAGGGGAGCAGCATCACCTCCGCCAGCAAGCTGCTGACTGAGCGGCTGCGTTCCGCGCGCGACAGCCACCCCGAACGGCCCCGGCTGGTCTACTACCTGGGCGACGGGGAACAGACCAGTGCCGCGGCGCCTGAGGCCATCAAGGTTGACGGTGGCCTGGTCAACGGGGGAGCCGTGCTGGGCTACGGGACACCGGAAGGTGGCCGGATGAAAGAGAACACCGGGCGGCGTTCCGGCGGTGACGGCTCGGCGGGCTACATCCAGGACCGGACCTCAGGAAGTGGCAGGGACGCGCTGTCCATCATCGATGAAGGGAAGCTGCAGTGGATCGCCGGCCAGCTGGGCGTTCCGTATGTCCACCGTTCGGCCGGCGGTGCCGTGGCGCCGATGATGCAGGCGGCGGACCCCGGCAAGCTCGAGCGGGCACCGGAAGGCGCCGGTCTGGACGGCCGTACTGAGCTCTACTGGATCTTCGCCCTGGGCGCGTTCCTGCTGGGCCTGCGGGAGGCGTTCCTGCTGCTGCGCCAGTGGCGGCGGCTCCCAACTGAACGGGCGCTCCCGACTGAACGGGCACTCCCGACTGCACGGGTGAGCCCGGACGCGGCCCGACCCGTAACGGAGGCACGGAAATGAGTAACCCGGCTAAGGCCCGTGCCGGTTACCCGTCCTCAGGTGACCAGTCTCCGGGGAATCGACTGCAGCGCCGCCGTCGACTGCTCTGGTGGTCCCTCCTGCCGGTCCTATTGATCCTGTGCCTGGCCGCCAAGCTGCTTAGCGTCGGGATGTTCGGCGGGAATGCAGGCAGGAGTTTCGACGCCGGCGACTCCCGCGCAGTGGCCGATGCGGCCGCGGGGCTCCGGATCGCCAACTTCACCGAACCGCACAAGGCGCCTTTCGCGGAAGGTGATGGCCTGTTCCTCGCCGGGGACTACGCCGGAGCCCGCCGCAGCTTCGAGCAGGCACTGCTGCTGGCCGGCCAGACCGATGAATGCCTTATCCGGGTCAACCTGGCGCTCAGCGTCGAACGCCTCGGTGATGCCAAGGCCACTGCGGGGGACCTGGCGGCGGCGGCCAGCCTCTTCGCTGAGGGCCTGGCGGTGGTCAAGGCAGCCCCGGACGGGTGCCTGAACGCCAGCGCCGAGAGCGGTGACGGGGCCGGGGCAGGGGCAGTGGACAAGCTGAAGCAGTCGGCGGAGAGGCTGATCCAGAAGTCGGCGGAAGCTGCCGCCGGCACCACCACGCCTGAACCGGCCAAGCAGCCCGGGCAAGCCGGGCAACCGGCCGAACCGGGGAACCAGAGCCAGGTCGACCAACTCAAGGACAGCACCCGGGAGGCTCAGAGCGAGCGGAATTCCGGGCAGGAGCGGGACGAGTACCTGCGGGACGATGACTTCGGTTCCGGGCCGGACCGGCCCTGGTAGGCGAAGAAAATTCTGTACCGTCACGAAACAAGGCGTAAAGGTGCGTCTTAATTCGGTTGTGAACTTGAACGGTGTCCGACGGGGTCCTAGAGTTCTATACAAGTTACCGAGGTAACGTGTCAGCGATCCTCCGATCCGGAGGGTGTGGGTGCCCCCATGTGGGCCTGACATTTGCTCACGGCAAACTTCGTCCAGGCGTAACAGTCGCGGCTGCGTCCCTGTGAAGTTTTTCCGTGTTCCCCAAACTCAATTCATTGCCTGGCTTACGGTCACATCTGCTGACCGTACGCCGCCAATGGCCCAAAGCCAAGGACGCAAATGTCACCGCCAAGCCTTATCGAAACGCATCCAAATCTTTCCGAGACCGCCCCTGTGGCGCTCTCCTATGAACTGTTCCCGCCACGTTCGCCGGCCGCAGCCGAGTCGCTCTGGACCACCATCCGGGAACTGGAAACCACCGAGCCGGACTATGTCTCCGTCACGTACGGTGCCAGCGGCTCAAACCGGGACACCGCCGTCGAACTCATTAACCGGCTCCTGCTGGAGACCACCCTTCGGCCGCTGGCGCACCTGACCTGCGTGGGCAACACGCCGGACGAACTGGCTGAGATCATCGGGGACCTGCTGGACACCGGGGTGCGCGGCATCCTGGCGCTCCGCGGCGACCGCCCCCAGGACGGCGAGCCGCCCGTGGCCGGGTCACTCCGGTACGCGCAGGACCTGATTGAACTCATCCGCCGGGTTGAACAGCGGCGCTCGGCGCTGCTGTGCGCCGGCAAGATCGCCATTGGTGTGGCGGCCTATCCCACGCGGCATCCCGAGTCTCCCAGTGTGGCGCACGACGTGGAGGTGCTGCTGGCCAAGCAACGCTCCGGCGCGGACTTCGCCATCACGCAGGTCTACTTCCACACCGAGGAGTACGCGGACCTCGTCAGCCGGGCCCGCCGTGCCGGAGTCACCATCCCCATCATCCCGGGCGTTATGCCGCTGACTAGCCTGCGCCGCGTCACCCGGCTTGGCGAACTGGCAGGCGTTCAGCCGGCACCGGAACTCCTGGCCCGTCTGGCCGCCGCAGACACCGACGCCGAGCGGCTCCGGATCGGCGTTCGGGCCACCGTTGACCTCGCCAACGCAGCCCTCGATGCTGGCGCACCGGGCATCCACCTCTACACCTTCAACGAACACGTGAGCGCACTGGAAGTGCTGGACAAACTGGCTCTTCCTCGCCACGTACGGTCAGTTGGCCGCCGCAGCGCAGCTGTACGGTCCAACGCCCCGGCCCGCCAGCTGGTCAGCTGACCGCCCGCACCCCCAAACCACTCTTCGCTCCAACATTCAAGGACTTTCCCATGCCTGAAAACACCACCTCCGCCACTCCGTTCCCGTCCGCTTCCCTCCTGGGCTACCCCCGCATCGGCCGCCGCCGCGAACTCAAGAAGGCCGTCGAAGCCTACTGGGCCGGCAAGATCGACGCCGCAGCGCTGGACGCAGTCGCCAAGGACATCCAACTGACCATCGCCAAGCGGCTGCAGGAGCTGGGCCTCACCGAAGCCGCAGCCGTTCCCGGTACGTTCTCCTACTACGACCAGGTCCTGGACGCCACCGCCCACCTCGGCGCCGTGCCGGCCCGTTTCGGCAACCTCCTCAACGCCGGGGGCCAGCTGGACATTGACGGCTACTTCACCTTGGCCCGCGGCAACAAAGAACAGCAGCCGCTGGAAATGACCAAGTGGTTCGACACCAACTACCACTACCTGGTTCCCGAGATCGGCCCGGAGACCGATTTCAGCCTGACCTCCAACCGCATCGTGGAGGAATTCGAGTTCGCCCTCGCCAACGGCATTGAGACCCGCCCGTACATCGTGGGCCCGGTAACTTATCTGCTGCTCTCGAAGGCATCCGACGACGCCCCGGCCCGCTTCGCCCCGCTGTCCCGCCTCGAGGACGTCCTGCCGGTCTACGTGCGGCTGCTCGAAAAGCTCGCCGCTGCAGGTGCCAGCTGGATCCAGCTCGACGAGCCTGCCCTGGTTGTTGACCAGGACACCCCGGCCGCCGAAATCGAAGCGGCAGTGGCCCGTGCTTACGAGGTGCTTTCCGGTGCGGCCAAGCGTCCGCAGATCCTCGTCTCCACTCCCTACGGCGCCCTCGACGGCCAGCTCGGTACACTGGCTGCCACGAACATCGACGCCCTCCACATCGACGCCTTCAAGGGCGCTGTTCCCTCCGCCGCGGCACTTGCTGCCCTGGGGGACAAGACCCTGGTTGCCGGCGTCGTGGACGGCCACAACATCTGGCGCAACGACCTCGCCGTGTCTGCTGCCAAGCTGGGCGAACTGAAGGCCGCCGCCGGAAAGCTCGCAGTCAGCACGTCCACCTCCACCCAGCACGTCCCGCACGACGTCACCGAAGAAGGCCAGCTCACCGACGAGCTCCGCAGCTGGCTGGCCTTCGCCGACCAGAAAGCCGTCGAGGTCAAGACCCTCGCGTCCTACTTGGCCGATCCTTCCACTGCCAAGGCAGCCATCGATGCGGCTTCGGCCGTCATCGCCGCCCGCGCCACTGCTGTCGGCGTGCGCCGGAACGACGTCCGGGCCCGCACCGGTGCCCTGACCGCCGCCGACTTCAGCCGCTCGGACTACGCCATCCGCGAAGCTGCCCAGGAGCAGGCCCTGCACCTGCCGCCGCTGCCCACCACCACCATCGGCTCTTTCCCGCAGACGTCCGAAATCCGCTCCGCCCGTGCCCGCAACAACAAGGGCGCCCTCACCAATGAGCAGTACGAGCAGCTCATGAAGGACGAGATCAAGCGTGTTGTTGAGCTCCAGGAAGAGCTCGGTTACGACGTCCTGGTCCACGGCGAGCCGGAACGCAATGACATGGTCCAGTACTTCGCCGAGAACCTCGAAGGCTTCGACGTCACGGTCCACGGCTGGGTTCAGTCCTACGGCTCACGCTGCACGCGTCCGTCCATCCTGTGGGGCGACGTCACCCGCAGCGCACCGATCACGGTGGCCTGGGCCGAGTACGCCCAGTCGCTGACCAACAAGCCCATGAAGGGCATGCTCACTGGTCCGGTAACCATTCTGGCCTGGTCTTTCGTCCGCGACGACCAGCCGCTGGGCGAGACCGCCAACCAGGTTGGCCTTGCACTGCGCGACGAAATCGCGGACCTCGAAGCCGCCGGCATCAAGGTCATCCAGGTGGACGAGCCTGCACTGCGCGAACTGTTGCCCCTGCGCAAGGCGGACCACGCGGCGTACCTGAAGTGGTCCGTGGACTCCTTCCGCCTGGCCACCGCCGGGGCTGCCGACGCCACGCAGATCCACACCCACCTCTGCTACTCGGAGTTCGGCGTAATCATCGATGCGATCGACGGCCTCGACGCCGATGTCACGTCCATCGAAGCTGCCCGTTCACGCATGGAGGTTGTCCACGATCTCGAGTCCCACGGTTTCGGCCGCGGCGTCGGCCCGGGCGTCTACGACATCCACTCGCCGCGCGTTCCGGGCGAAGCCGAAGTCACCGAACTGCTGGCCACCGCCGTCAAGCACGTCCCGTCCCGCCAGCTTTGGGTCAACCCGGACTGCGGCCTGAAGACCCGCGGCTACGTCGAGACGGAACAGTCCCTGCGGAACCTGGTCAAGGCCACCAAGACGGTCCGCGCCAGCCTGCTGGCAGCAGCCGAGTAAGGGCCTCAGCCAACCGCTGAGTCACGTGCGACGGCGGCCGGTCACCGGGAAGGTGACCCGCCGCCGTCGCGCTTAAACCCATCGCGCGGTTCACTTCGACGCCTTCATCCGCAGGGCACTGACGAGTAACCAGACGGTCCAGGCGATAGTCGCCACAATCCCGATCAGGGTGGGCCACCTGTTCGCGGCCACGAAGCCTTCGGCTCCGATGATCCAGCCCTGAGCCACGTATGCCACTCCGGACAGCACCATGAGATAACCGATGACCCGGGACACCTGGCGCGTGGCCGCCACAACGATTCCGAAAAGTACCAAGGCCGTTCCCAGCAGGAAACTCTGGTAGCTCCGCATGCCCCACTCCAGCCAGCGGATGCCTTCGGCGGTGGCAAAACGCATTGCCTTCTCGGGTTCGGCGGCGGCCGCCCAGGCGTCGACGGCGTGCTTGAGGGCGACACCGTCCACGGCTTGGAGCGCGCCGTAAAGAGCGAGGGCAATGGCGGCGGACAGGGCTCCGAACCGGGCAGTCACGGCGCGGAGGCCCGGCCGGAGAATGAGGGCGGGCAGCAGGACAAACAACCCGCCCGTTAGCAGCGCCATGCCCACAAACTGGGCCAAGTGCACAAAAGTCCAGATCCCGCTGGCGGCATACGCAGCGAAGGAGGCAACGTGATCGTTGGCATCCTCTGATTCAGCATGGAACAGGCCGGCCGCCAGTGAAACCACCACGCCCGCAACCAGCAGCCACGCTGCCAGCCGCCACCTTCTGCGCTTGTCCATGATCCATGGTGGAAGCGTGTCAGCGGAGTTGGCTAGTGCTAAAAGCCCCTAATGAACAGTGTCAGGACTCCCAGACGATTTCGTCGTCCACTACGCCGTCTTCATCGGCCGAAGCCACCAGCACCTCATCGGTGAAGTGGGCACCGAGGGTGAAGTCCAGGACAAAGTAGCGTTCGGGCTGGCCGGGGAAGATGCCAACGTGGCCGAGCTTGAGGGCTTTGAGGAAGACGTCATTGGTGAGCTGGCTGCGTTCCTCGACGCCAAAGATCTTCTGCAGCTGCTCGGTCTTGAGGGCGCTGCAGTGGAAGTTAAGGTATTCCTGCGGGCTGGTGCCTTCCTGCCCCAGCTCCTCGGCGATCATCTCCCGGACTTCGTCCACAAGCTCCGGGAGGAAGCGGAGCCGGTAGTCCACCTTGTGCATGGCTGCTTCGTCGAAGTGGTCGTGGGCGTTGATGTTCAGGTCGAGTTCCAAGGTATGGCCACCGAGCTCATGTCTGGTAGCGACGTTGTGGTCCCTGCCGTGGTTGAGCTCGATTTCTCCAAAGTGCTGGCTCGCTACCCTGTTCATACCTTCAACATAGACCCCAAGCGCCGTGCATTCCAGCGTTCGGAGCTATTTCCCCGCAGTCCCCAGCCCCGCCAGCGTCTCGGCGAGCAGGTCCACAAACAGCTGCACGCGGGCGGTCTTTTTCTCGTTGATGAGCAGGGCGAAGACGTTCCGGGCCAGCCGGATCTCCGGCACGTCCAGGACCACGACGCCGGCGGGCCGGTGCCGCAGCGCCAGCTCCGGTACCAGCGCGGCACCCAGTCCGGCTGCAGCCATTTCCAGACTGGCATGGAAATCGTCGCTGCGCGCCACCACACGCGGGTGCAGGTTGCAGCTGGCAAAGAGCCGGTCGATCACCACGGCGTCCGGACTGCCGGGGTGGTGCATGATCCACGGCAGTTCGGACAGATGGTCTGCGGCCACCTTCGCGTCGGCCCCGAACCCCCAGCCGGCCGGAAGCACCACGCGGAAGTTGTCATCACCGATCCACTGCCGGTTGAGGGTGTGCGGCCACGCCAGCCCGGACTGGCCCACCTGAAAGACCAGCGCCACATCCAGTTCACCGCCGGAGCGCAGTCCCTGGATGGTCTGCGACGGCTCGGCAACGGACACCCTGAGATCAATGCCCAGGTCCTTCCACGCCGGGTTCTTCAGGATGCGCGGCAGGACGTAGGTGGCGAGGCTGGGGAAGATGCCCAGCCGGAGCTCCTGGCTGGCGCTGTCATGGGTTTTAGCGGCGGCAGCCATCAGGGCCTCGATGTCGGTCAGCACTTTCGCGGCGTGCCGGGTCATCACCAGCGCGGCCTCGGTGGGAACCACACTGCGGGCCGAGCGCTGGAAGAGGATTACTCCCGCCTCACGTTCCAGGGCGGACATCTGCTGGGAGACCGCCGACGCCGTATAGCCCAGGCGTGCCGCAGCCGCAGCAAACGAACCCAGCCGGGTAACCTCAAGCAGCGTCTTCAGATGTACGGGATTGACCACCAGCCCACACTACTGCTGCCGCTCGCTGACAAAAAAGTTCCGGCCCATCAACCCATCCAGCAAACCCGCCGTTCCGAATAGCCCTTGACTATCCAACGGCAAATGTTCAGCAGAGGAGCAAAATTGTCACTGACCCCAGCACCGAGGGGAGGCGCGGGCAGGCGCGTCGCCGTCGTGGGCAGCGGAGTGGCCGGCCTGACGGCCGCCTATATTCTGAACCGGCATGACCAGGTCACGCTCTTCGAAGCGGACAGCAGGCTGGGCGGTCATGCGCACACGCACAGCGTCCCGCAACCGGACGGCTCCTCTTTTGGCATCGACACGGGGTTCATCGTCCACAACGAGCGGACCTACCCCACCCTGTTGCGGCTGTTTGCGGAGTTGGGCGTCAAGACCCAGAATTCTGAAATGAGCATGTCCATCCGATGCGACGGCTGCGGCCTGGAATACGCCGGGGCGCGCGACGGCGGGAAGGGGATCATCGCCCGGCCGTCCAGCCTGCTGCGCGGCCGTTACCTGCTGATGCTGGCGGAGATCATGCGCTTCTATCGGCGGGCGCGGGCACTGATCGATGCGGGGACAGCGTCCGACGGCGGACCCGGAACCGGCGGCGCCGAGCTCACCCTCGGCGAATTCCTCGCCAGGGAGCGCTTCAGCCCCTACTTCATCTCCCACTTCATGACACCAGTGGTGAGTGCAGTCTGGTCCTGCGACCCCACAACCGCGCTGTCCTATCCGGCGAGGTACCTCTTCACTTTCCTGGGCCACCACGGCCTGCTGGGCGTCAAGGGTTCGCCGCAGTGGCGGACGGTCACCGGCGGTTCGGGCCAATATGTGGAAAAGCTTGCCGCCACGCTCCCGGACATCCGGCTCAACAGCCCTGTCACCGCCATCCGGCGCCACGCCCTCGGCGTCGAAGTGGACACCGCCGAAGGGATCGAAGACTTCGAGGCAGTAGTCATCGCCACCCACCCGGCCCAGGCCCTCGGCTTCCTGGCCGATCCAACCCCGGCTGAAAAGGAAGCGCTCGGTGCGATGCCCTACTCGGTCAACCAGACGGTCTTCCACCGTGACCCGGCCGTTCTTCCCGCAGCGGACAACGCCCGCGCATCGTGGAACTACCGGCTCCCTGGCTGCGATGCCCGGCCGGACAAGGTCCTGGTCAGCTACGATCTCACCCGGCTCCAGCGCCTGCAGCCGGCGGATGGCCGGCCCTACCTGGTGAGCCTGGGGGAGTCGGAACTGATCGGGGAGGAAAGCGTGCTGGAGCGGATGGTCTACGAGCACCCGCAATACACCCCGGAGTCCCTGCGGGCGCAGCAGCAGATTGCGGCCCTGAGTGACGACCGGATCGCCTACGCCGGCGCCTATCTGGGCTGGGGTTTCCACGAGGACGGGGCACTGTCCGGCGTCCGTGCCGCCGCCAGCCTGGGGCGCACCTGGGACAAGCCCGGTGTGGATGCTCCGGGGATGGCAGGCGAGCCGGAGCTGATGGCAGCATCGGAGGGCGCATGAGCCCAACGGCAGCCATCTACCGCACGTCCATCTCCCACGTTCGGCAGACCCCGCTGAAAAATGCGTTCACCTACCGGAGTTACAGCTGGTTCGTGGACGTGGACCGGCTGCCTACCCTGCCCCGGATCCTGCAGCCGCTGGCAGTCTTCCGGGCCGCCGACCATTTGGGCGATCCCGCGGCCACCATCCGCAGCAATGTGGAAGGTTTCCTGCGTACGCGGGGGATAGAGCCCGACGGCGGACCCATCCGGATGCTGACCAGCGCCCGAGTCTTCGGCCATGTTTTTAACCCCCTCACCCTTTTCTGGTGCTACCGGGCGTCCGGAGAGCTGCAGTGCGTTATCGCCGAGGTCCACAACACCTATGGCCAACGCCACTGCTACCTCCTGGAAACGGACGCTGCCGGCCGGGCCAGCGTCCCCAAGGCGTTCTACGTTTCACCGTTCAACGATGTTGACGGGCAGTACCGGATGAAGGTGCCTGCGCCAGGGGAACGGCTGTCCGTAGCCATCGTCCTGGCGCGGGAGGGGCACCGGCCCTTCGTCGCCACCATGGACGGGGACCGGCGGCCGGCCACCATAGGGAACATCCTGGCAGCGGCCGTCGCCGTCCCGGCCGCGCCGCTGCTGGTATCCGCATTAATCCGTTTTCAGGGCGTTAAACTCTGGGCAAGGCGCCTGCCCGTCGTCAAAAGGCCACACCACCCCTCACAGGAGGCAGTTCAATGACAATGACCGACGAGAACGGAACGGCCGCCGCGCAGGTTCCCGCCGCCAAGTCCGCGCGGCAGCCCCTTAGCGGGCACACCACTGCAGGGAACAACGCCGCCGGGGTACCGGCGTCGCCCGCCACCATCGATCCGGAGGTTTGGCCCGGTGTTGCGCACGCGCCGTCGGGCACTAAAGCCGTTGTAGCGGGCAAGGCCGCAGGCCTGCTTTTCAAGGCAGCCGTCCGCCGGTTGCCCCTGCAGGTAGCGTACCCGGACGGTTCAGTCCTGGGCACCGGCGGCCCCGACGCTCCCGTCATGACTTTGCTGAGGCCCGAGGCGTTCGAGCGGCGCATCGGTGACAACGGCCTGATCGGGCTCGGCGAGTCATTCATGGCGGGGGACTGGGAGGCGTCGGATCTGGCGGGTGTGCTGGAGGTCTTCGCGGGCTCCGTGGGCACGCTGATTCCCAAGCCGCTGCAGACACTGCGGACCCTGTACCTGCCCCGGACCCCGCGGCACGAACTCAACGAAGAGCAGAACACGCGCAGCAACATCTCACGGCACTACGATCTGTCCAACGAGCTGTTCTCGAACTTCCTGGACACCACCATGAGCTACTCCTCGGCGCTGTTCCCGCGGAGCGAGGATGCGCTGGACTCGGTTCCCTGGGACGATTTGGCGGAAGCGCAACAGGCGAAGATCGACAGGCTGCTGGATAAGGCCGGCGTCGGATCCGGCACCAGGCTGCTGGAGATCGGTACCGGGTGGGGCGAACTGGCGCTCCGGGCCGCTGCCCGCGGCGCCACGGTCTACAGCGTGACGCTTTCCAGCGAACAGCGGGACCTTGCGCAGGAGCGGATCGCGGCCGCAGGCTTCGCGGATCAGGTGACGGTGGCGCTGCAGGACTACCGGGCGGTGGAAGGCGAGTACGACGCCATCGTCTCAGTGGAAATGATCGAGGCGGTTGGCTATGAATACTGGCCCATCTACTTTCAGACCATCGACCGGGTGTTGGCCCCCGGCGGAAAGGTGGCCATCCAGGCCATCACCATGCCGCACGGCCGCATGCTGGCCACGCGCAATGCGTACACCTGGGTGCACAAGTACATCTTCCCAGGCGGGTTCCTGCCCTCCGTCCGTGCCATCGAAGGCGTGACCCAGCAGCACACCACGCTCCGGGTCCGCGAGCGGATGGGCATGGGTGATCACTACGCGGCGACCTTGCGGCTCTGGGAGGAGCGGTTCATCGCCCGCTCACAGGAGGTGGGGGAGCTGGGGTTCGACGCCGTGTTCCAGCGGATGTGGCTGTTCTACCTGTGCTACTCCCGGGCCGGTTTTCAGTCGGGCTATCTGGACGTCCAGCAGATTGTCCTGGACCGCCGGGAGGCGCAGCTGTAGCAACGGCACCGTCCAGCGGCGCGTCTCAAGCGGCCCGCCTCAAGCCCGGGCGTGGAGGAGCCTCTCCAAGCACTCTTCCCCCAGCGAAAGTCCGATGTGGAAAAGGTCCGGGTGACCGTGCGGTGATCCTTCCTTCGATTTTTCCTGCGGTTTAGCTTGGTGGGGCCAGTGGGGTGGTTCCCAGTCCTGGTGTTCGCTCTTGTAGTGCCTGCCCGAGGGTGAGATCCAGCCGGGTGGTTCGTTTTTGGTGGCCGGGGTGGGTTTCCAGGAGCTGGTATGTCTGAGGCGGTGGTGTTTGGGGCAGGGCTGGCCCAGATTTGCTATGCCGGTGGTTCCGCCCTTGTGCCAGGCGAGGAGGTGGTCCGCTTCGTTGTCCAGGGACTGGTTGGAGCAGCCTGGGAACGGGCACTTGCCGTCGCGCAGCCGCAGCCATTGCCGCATGGCTTTGGTGAGCCGGTAGCTGGTGCGGCCGATTTCCAGCGGCGCCCCGTCCCTGGGGTCAATCAGGACCCGGTAGAACGAATCGGCGCCGTTCGCTACGAGGTCCCGGGCCATCGACGCCGGGATGGGGCCGTACCCGTCCAGCGTCGCCGGTTCCTCGGTGGCGCCGAGCAGGGAAAACACCGGGACCGTCACCAGCACCTGGGCCCGCGGCGGCGGGACCTGCCCCGGACCGTATTCCGCCAGGTCGCCGTGGCTGATGGTATTACCACTGTCTGCCGGGTGCCCGCTGCTGCCTTGGTTGCCGCCTCGAAGGAGGGCGGCGGCGAAGGCGTCGGTACGGAGCTGGGTGAGGGTGCGGGACTCGTCCGGGCCCTGCAGGCCGCGGGCCACGGCGGTGGTCCGGTTCCAGATGGCTGCTGCCTGGTCCGCGGGGAGGTAGGCCGTGAGCCAGGCCATCCCGTCCTGGTCCGGGCAGTACTCCACGCGACGGTCCAGGACGCCTTTGGCGTGGCGCTTTTCGATGCTCTCGGTGTGGTGGCGTTCGCGCCAGGTGCGGGCCCGGTGACGGAACCGGGATGCTGGCATTTCGCCGGCGGGGCAACCGCTGGCTGAGCCCGGCGTGTCCGGGTCCAGGAAGTGGGCCTCCAGGGCTGCGGCCCCGGCCCGGTCAAGGGTGGCGGCTTCGTCCGCCATGACCCGGGCGTGCTGCCAGGAGATGGTTCCGGACTGCAGGGCGGCCAGGGTCAGCGGCAATCTATTGGTCAGGGCGTGGGAAACGGCCAGGAACGAACCCGCCGCCCGCTCACCGATGGTCAGGGCGCACCCAACCTCCGCGGCGACTGCCATCTCCTGGGCCTGCACCGAAGCGTCCGGCGGGGCCTCGGCCTGGGCAGTGTCCGCGTATGTCACGGCAGTTAGCGCTTTCAACCCGGCCATCTGCGCATCCGCTGCCGCGGCCCCGGTCAGGATATCCAGGCAATCCTCGGACAATTCCTGCAACGGATCGCCCTCCGGAGAAAGACCACCGGAACCGGGTTCGTTCACCACGCCGGTGAGCACAGAAACGGCCGCGGTGATGTCCGCAAACGCCTTCGCCACCACCGGATTTCTCATGCCTTCATCATGCAGCGAGGGTCTGACATTCAAGCGGGACAGCAGTTGAAGTCCCGCTCATCCGTCTGCGCACCGGTAGGATTCTTGCGGCGCGCAGGTACGCTCGCAGACTCCGGCACACTCCAGCGGCAAGGACTGATGATGAAGAGGACCACACGGAAGGCGCCCGACGGCGGGACCGGGCAGGGTGTCGCAGCGCAACCGGGGCGGCCTTGGAGTGATCGCCCGTGGACGAGTTCCTACGGGCCGGGTGTCCCGGCAGACATGATGCTCCCGAAGGGTTCGCTCGTGGACCTGTTGGACCAGTCCGTGCGCCGCTACGGTTCCAAGACCGCCTTGGAGTTCTTCGGCGCCGGCACCAGCTACCGTGAGCTCGGAAAACTGATCAGCCGGGCCGCTGCCGGCTTGAAGAAACTGGGCGTCAAAGCGGGCGACAGGGTGGCCCTGGTGATGCCGAACTGCCCGCAGCATGTCGTCGCCTTCCACGCCGTGCTGCGTCTGGGCGCGGTGGTGGTCGAACACAACCCGCTCTACACGGACCGCGAGCTGCGCCACCTGTTCGAGGACCATGGGGCCGCCGTCGCGATCGTTTGGGACAAGGCGGTGGAGCGGGTCCGTCAGCTGCCGGCCGACGTCGGGCTCCGCACTATCGTCTCGGTGGAACTGATCCCCGCGATGCCGCTGCCGCAGCGCCTGGCGCTGCGGCTTCCGGTGCCCGCCGCACGCAAGGCCCGTGCCGCCCTCACCGTCGGCAGGGGCGAGCCGAAAGGTAGGCCAGCGCCCGTTCTTCGCCCGGTGCTGCCGTGGCGGCAGCTCCTCGAAGCCGGGGAGCTCAAGAAGAAACATCCGCGTCCCGCTGCCCAGGACCTTGCCGTCCTCCAGTACACGTCCGGCACAACCGGCTTGCCCAAGGGCGCCATGCTCACCCACGCCAATCTGCAGGCCAACGCCGCGCAGGGGCGGGCCTGGGTGCCCGGGCTGAAGGAGGGCAGGGAGACCGTCTATGCGGTGTTGCCGATGTTCCATGCCTATGGCCTCACCCTGTGCATGACGTTCGCCCTCAGCATCGGCGCGAAGCTGGTCCTGTTCCCCAAGTTCGACGTGGACCTCGTCTTGAAGGCGCTCAAGAGATCCCCTGCCACCTTCCTTCCCGCTGTACCGCCGATCTATGACCGCATTGCCGCCACGGCGTCTGAACGCGGCATGGGGCTGGAAAGCATCCGCTTCTCCATCTCCGGGGCCATGAACCTCCCCACAACGACGGTGGACACTTGGGAAAAAGCGACCGGCGGCTACCTCATTGAAGGCTACGGGCTGACCGAAACTTCCCCCATCGCCATCGGCAACCCCTTCGGACCGAGCCGGAAGCCCGGCACCGTGGGCGTGCCGTTCCCGCTGACGGACATCCGGGTGGTGGACCCGAAGAACGTGGCCCTGGACCGCGCCCCGGGGGAGGAAGGGGAGCTCCTGATCCGCGGCCCGCAGGTGTTTTCCGGCTACTGGAACCGGCCGGAGGAGACTGAGGATGCCCTGCTCGACGGCGGCTGGTTCCGCACCGGCGACATCGTTTCGGTAGATAACGACTACTTCGTCACCATCCGGGACCGGATCAAGGAACTGATCATCACCGGGGGCTTCAACGTCTCGCCCAGTGAGGTGGAGGACGTCATCGAGACCTTCCCCGGCATTTCGGAAGTCTCCGTGGTGGGGTTGCCCCGGCCCGGCGGGGGTGAGGACGTGGTGGCCGCCGTGGTTCCGATCCCTGGTTCGACCATCGACCCCGATGCGCTGCTGGCCTTTGCCCGGGAGCAGCTGACTGCCTACAAGGTGCCGCGCCGCGTGGTGGTGCTCGACACCCTGCCGCGTTCGCTCATCGGCAAGGTCCTGCGCCGGGAGATCCGGGACAACCTCGTGGCGCGGGATTGAACCGGCGGACTACTTTGACCGGGCGCCCGATGGGTTGAGCCGCGCAATTGCCGTGGAGAGGAATGTGGCAAATCCACACCACGCTGCGTAGGGTGCAAGGGAAATCCCTGCGGCGCGGTTCAGTTTGTACGTCCGCCGCACCAGGTCCGCGCTGCTCGCCGCGAGTACGGCGCACTCCGCCGCGGCCAGCCACGGCCGGCGGGAGCGCCAAAATAGCCAGCTCCACGTCGCGTTGAGAATGAGGTTCACAGCCAGGGCACCCTGATAGGCCTGGATCTGTTGCCGGTTTTCCCCGGTGTCTGGAGTGCCGCTCGCATCATGGCTGTCCAGGGCGACGGCGGAACTCACGGCGAGGTCCGCGTAGAGTGCCGTCCACACAACGGGAAAGACAATGGCGGGCGGCTGCCAGTCCGGCTTGCGCAGCGTCCGGTACCAGCCGCTGTCCGGATCCGTCGCCACCGCTCCGGCTGCTGCGGTAGCGGCCGTTGCGGCCGCAGTCCACGCCAATGTCAATAGCTTCATCGCCTGTCCTCTTTCTTATTGCAGTCGCCGTACCCCGGTTCAAACGTTGCCTACAAACCCGATGGTACGGTCCTGGCCCTCCATTGTCCGGTGTCTTGTGCCACTACATGTAGTGGTCCGGGACGCTTTCCGGAACCCCCGCCACCAGGCGCGACACGCCGTCCAGCAAGCGACACGCGGGCCGTTAAATGTGGCTAAGTACTCCACAGGGTGTGGATGAACTACGCAAAAAACGCTGGAATCCGGGACATTTTGAAGCCCTCGCCTGTGGATTAAAAGTGCATTAAATGACATACTTGTAATACATCATCTTGGGGTTCCGAAGAGCCGTCTGCACTACATGTAGTATCGACGTACAGCTTGGGCGGGACAAAGACGAGCGAAGATTTCGATAAAGGGGACAGGGACTATGACCGTTACGGTTTACACCAAGCCTGCGTGTGTGCAGTGCAACGCAACGTACCGAGCACTGGACAAAAAAGGCATCGCCTACCAGAGCGTTGACATCTCTCAGGACGCCGATGCGCTCGAGCGACTGAAGGCACTTGGCTACATGCAGGCACCTGTTGTGGTCACCGACCAGGACCACTGGTCAGGCTTCCGCCCGGACAAGATCGAGGAACTGGCCCAGGCTGCCGTTTCCTCCGTGGCTTAGCCTCCACTTCCCGCCAGCCGGCAACCTTTCGAACCCACACATGAGGTGACTCCCGTGGCAGCACTGGCAGAGGCCAGGGCCCAGACGGCCCCGTTGCCGCCTGTCACCACGCAGAGCCGGCTCATCTACTTTTCCTCCACCTCCGAGAACACCAGCCGCTTCGTCATGAAGCTGGGCCGCGACACGGCGCGGATCCCGCTCCAGGCAAAGGATGCGCCCCTTCTGGCTACCCAGCCCTACGTGCTGGTGGTTCCGACTTACGGGGGTACCGGGGGAGAGGGCTCAGTGCCCAAGCAGGTCATCCGCTTCCTGAACAACCCGCAGAACAGGCGGCTGGTCCGCGGGGTCATCGGTGCAGGCAACACAAACTTTGGGGATAACTACTGCATGGCCGCGGACATCATCGCGGCGAAATGTCAGGTTCCCCGGCTTTATCGCTTTGAACTTATGGGCACGCCAGAAGACGTTGCCCGCGTAAACAATGGATTGGACACGTTTTGGACACGACTGTCGCAGACACAGAAGTAACCAGGGCCGACGGCCAGGGCACCCGCGCGAGTGCCGCCGTCGAGAAGCACGGCGTCGACCTCGAGAAGCCCGAGATGCCGGCAGCCTACAAGGGCCTGGGTTACCACGAGCTCAACGCCATGCTGAACCTCTACGGCCCGAACGGGGAGATCCAGTTCGGGGCTGACCGCGAGGCTGCCCACCAGTACTTCCTGCAGCACGTTAACAACAACACCGTCTTTTTCCATGACCTGGAAGAGAAGCTCGACTACCTGGTGAAGAACCAGTACTACGAGCGCGAAACCCTCGACCAGTACACGATGAACTTCATCCGCGAGCTCTACAACCGCGCGTACAAAAAGAAGTTCCGCTTCGAGACGTTCCTGGGCGCGTTCAAGTTCTACACGTCCTACACACTGAAGACGTTCGACGGCAAGCGCTTCCTGGAGCGCTACGAGGACCGCGTCTGCATGGTGGCCCTGCATCTGGCCCGCGGCGACGAGAAGCTCGCGCTGCAGATGGTGGACGAAATCATTGAAGGCCGCTTCCAGCCGGCCACCCCCACGTTCCTGAACGCCGGCAAGAGGCAGCGCGGCGAGCTGGTCTCCTGCTTCCTGCTCCGCATCGAAGACAACATGGAGTCGATCGGCCGCTCCATCAACTCGGCGCTGCAGCTGTCCAAGCGCGGCGGCGGTGTGGCGTTCGCGCTGACCAACATCCGCGAAGTGGGCGCGCCCATCAAGCAGATCGAGAACCAGTCCTCCGGCGTCATCCCCGTGATGAAGCTCCTCGAGGACAGCTTCTCCTACGCCAACCAGCTCGGTGCCCGCCAGGGTGCCGGTGCCGTGTACCTGCACGCGCACCACCCTGACATCTACCGCTTCCTGGACACCAAGCGCGAGAACGCGGATGAGAAAATCCGCATCAAGACCCTCTCGCTGGGCGTTGTCATCCCGGATATCACGTTCGAGCTGGCCAAGAAGGACGAGGACATGTACCTGTTCTCGCCGTACGACGTCGAAAAGGTTTACGGCATGCCGTTCTCCGACGTCTCGGTCACCGAGAAGTACTACGAGATGGTGGACGATTCCCGGATCAAGAAGACCAAGATCAAGGCGCGTGAGTTCTTCCAGACCCTCGCCGAGATCCAGTTCGAATCCGGCTACCCGTACATCATGTTCGAGGACACCGTAAACCGGGAAAACCCGATTGACGGCAAGATCATCATGTCCAACCTGTGCTCGGAGATCCTCCAGGTTTCGCAGCCCACCACGTACCACGATGACCTGTCCTACGACCAGACCGGCAAGGACATCTCCTGCAACCTGGGCTCGCTGAACATTGCCAAGACCATGGACAGCCCGGACTTCGGCCTGACCATCGAGACGGCCATCCGGTCCCTCTCGGCAGTCTCTGACATGTCCAACATCACCTCGGTGCCGTCCATCGCCCGCGGCAACGACCAGAGCCACGCCATTGGCCTCGGCCAGATGAACCTGCACGGCTACCTGGCCCGCGAGCGGGTCCACTACGGTTCCGAAGAGGGCCTGGACTTCACCAACATCTACTTCTACTCGGTGGTGTACCACGCGGTCCGCGCCTCCAACCTGCTGTCCATCCAGACCGGGCAGACCTTCGG
Source organism: Arthrobacter sp. BF1 (assembly GCF_056680215.1). Lineage (NCBI taxonomy): Bacteria > Bacillati > Actinomycetota > Actinomycetes > Micrococcales > Micrococcaceae > Arthrobacter > Arthrobacter sp. BF1. Next base: position 2,389,583 of record NZ_CM155271.1, on the reverse strand, counting down.
CGGCTTCGAGAAGTCCAAGTATGCCTCGGGCGAGTTCTTCGACAAGTACACGGAGCAGGAGTGGGTCCCGCAGACTGAGAAGGTGGCGGAGCTGTTCAAGAACATCCACATCCCCACGCAGGAGGACTGGCGCGAGCTGAAGGCGTCGGTCATGAAGCACGGCATCTACAACCAGAACCTGCAGGCTGTGCCGCCCACCGGCTCGATCTCCTACATCAACAACTCCACCTCCTCGATCCACCCGGTGGCGTCCAAAATTGAGATCCGCAAGGAAGGCAAGCTGGGCCGCGTGTACTACCCGGCGCCGTACCTCACCAACGACAACCTGGAGTACTACCAGGACGCGTACGAGATCGGCTACGAGAAGGTCATCGACACCTACGCCGCCGCCACCCAGCACGTCGACCAGGGCCTGTCCCTGACGCTGTTCTTCAAGGACACCGCCACCACGCGCGACATCAACAAGGCTCAGATCTATGCCTGGAAGAAGGGCATCAAGACCATCTACTACATCCGTCTCCGCCAGCTCGCGCTGGAAGGGACCGAGGTGGACGGCTGCGTCAGCTGCATGCTTTAATCTTCAACTAAATCGTGACAGTACGACGGCGGGCGCCCGCCCGCCGTCGTACGCTTAACTTCAAAGAACAACCCAACTTTTAGGGGATGACATGACCGAGAAGGTCAAGCTGCTTAGCCACGTCGAAGCGATCAACTGGAACCGGATCCAGGACGATAAGGACGTAGACGTCTGGAACCGCCTGGTCAACAACTTCTGGCTGCCGGAGAAGATTCCGCTGTCCAACGACGTGCAGTCGTGGGCAACGCTGACCCCGGACGAGCAGCAGCTCACCATGCGCGTGTTCACTGGCCTGACCCTGCTGGACACCATCCAGGGCACCGTCGGTGCCGTCTCGCTGATTCCGGATGCGATCACCCCCCACGAGGAAGCCGTGTACACGAACATTGCGTTCATGGAGTCCGTACACGCCAAGAGCTACTCCTCGATCTTCTCCACGCTGGCCTCCACCAAGGAGATCGACGAGGCATTCCGCTGGTCCACCGAGAACGTGAACCTTCAGAAGAAGGCCCAGATCGTTATGGACTACTACCAGGGCGACGATCCCCTGAAGCGCAAGGTGGCCTCCACGCTGCTGGAGTCCTTCCTGTTCTACTCCGGTTTCTACCTGCCCATGTACTGGTCCTCACGGGCCAAGCTGACGAACACGGCTGACCTGATCCGCCTGATCATCCGCGATGAGGCCGTGCACGGCTACTACATCGGCTACAAGTTCCAGAAGGGCCTCGAAGGCCTGTCCGAAGAGCGCAAGCAGGAGATCAAGGACTACACCTTCGAGCTGCTCTTCGAGCTGTACGAAAACGAAGTCCAGTACACGCACGACCTCTACGACTCCGTCGGCCTGGCCGAGGACGTCAAGAAGTTCCTGCACTACAACGCCAACAAGGCGCTGATGAACCTGGGCTACGAAGCGATGTTCCCGGCTTCCGTCACCGACGTGAACCCGGCCATCCTCTCGGCGCTGTCCCCGAACGCTGACGAGAACCACGACTTCTTCTCCGGGTCGGGTTCGTCGTACGTGATCGGCAAGGCTGTCAACACTGAGGATGATGACTGGGACTTCTAATTTTTTGTGAGATGTCGACCTAATTGGAAGAATGTACACTTCAGCGTGATGGCCGGCTCAAGGCTGGGGCTATGTCGGGTCGGTCTTCGAGGTGATCGGAGGCGGTGCCCGGTCCGCCGCGCCGCTCGGACCCGACTGCCAGGGTCCAAATGAGGTGGAGAACTTGCCTTGGACCGCGATCGGCGCTTGGATCACAGCATGACTGCACCCGGAAGCGGCCCAGTAGCGCCAGAGGGAATCACCATCGACGCGGCCAAAATCCGCAAGGAGAATGCCAACGCGAGGTTCGCCCAGGGCTTCCTCTGCATCCCTGCCCCGGACTCCGAACGACTATCAGTGCCTGACATCGATAACGCCATCTCCGGAATAGCTGTGACCTTGGCGCCCGATCAGCGCTTCCATGCTGTGGAGGTCAGTGCGGGGATAGCCATTTACGTTTTTCCCGTCGATTCCCCCAAGCACGCGGTGCAGATCGCGGAGAGCATCGCCCAAGCCATCCGACCACTGCGCTTTACCGGCACCATCACCGCCTGCGCAGAAAAGGTTGGGCCTAGGCCGCGAGCAGGCCGCTTCGCCTACGGTGCGGCTATCTGCGCCGTTGACGCAGCCCTGGACAACGACAGGGTTCCGTTGGCCTTTCAAACGATCAAAAACAACTGGGACAACTGGGCAGTTCAAAGTCCTGCCTTCAACGACATCGTTGAGATGTTCGCGGGCTGGGCGAAGACCAACGCCACCGGCCCTATCCTGGCCGGGTTCCAGTTCACGATGTCCCGATGCGAACCGCACCAGATAGCAGAGGTCATCACGCGCTGCTGCGACGACATCGGCTGGGCGGAGCTTCTCTTCCCAGCGGCCAACGGAGACTGGTACGTCCATTTCACGACGGAGGGCTGGATCCTGCCCGGCATAGAAGTAAAAGCTGGGACAACAAACGCCTTGGAGTCGCTGACGCGTCTCCTGGAAGATATGGCACCTCTGTACGACTATGCGGCAGTGTCCCGGGTTCATTTCGGGCTCATCACTCCGGTGAGCGTGATCGACCAGCGGGGGTTTACATCCCCGGGCCAAAACGAACTGTCGGCCGACCATGCCGTCATGAAAAGATCGGTTCCAGGGATCTTCGGTGTGCAGGTCCTCGGGCCGGGACACGCTGATCTGCAGCCGGCAGGTTCGTGGCATGTCCGACCACTGAGCTCTGGCCGGCGAATGTTCACCGCCCCGGACCCGGAGCAGTGGTGGTCAAGGCTGGAGAACTTCCCGGCAGAGGGCTTTGAAGCTCTGCGGGAAGCCAACAAAGACCTGTTGGGGAGGTGGGGGTGACAAGCCGGGCGCTGGCGCCCGCCGTCGCCGCACACATAAGATGCGAATCTATCACCGATAGAAAGACCCCCGTGAAGCAGAGTATTTTCGCCCGCGTTGCCCAGCTGGCTAAGGCCAACCTCAACGCCCTCCTGGACTCCGCCGAAGACCCGCAGAAGATGCTCGACCAGATGGTCCGGGACTACTCGGAGAACATCCGCGAAGCCGAGGCCGCCGTCGCACAGACCATCGGCAACCTCCGTGTGGCCGAGGACGAGCACAAGCGCAACCTCGCCGACTCCGACGAATGGGGCCGCAAGGCACTGGCCGCGTCCAAGAAGGGCGACGAATTCCGGTCCGCAGGCAACAACGCTGACGCGCAGAAGTTCGACAACCTCGACAAGCTCGCTCTCCAGCGGCAGATGGCCGCCGAAAAGCTCGTCACCGGCGCCGCACCCGGGCTGGCCGCCCAGAACGAAGTGGTCGACAAGCTCAAGGGCGGCCTGGACCAGATGAAGGGCAAACTGCACGAGCTCACCGCCAAGCGCAACCAACTGGTAGCCCGGTCCCGGATGGCAGCCACACAGTCCCAGGTCATCGACGCCCTCAAGACCCTGGACGCCGGAGACCCGACCAGCGCCATCGGCCGCTACGAGGAGAACATCCGCCGCCAGGAAGCCACCGTCCGCGGCCAGCAGGAACTCGCCGCCTCGTCCCTGGAAGCCCAGTTCGCCTCCCTGGAAGACCTCGGAGAGCAGACCGAAGCGGAAGCACGCCTCGCCGCCCTCAAGTCCATGGACCGGAAGGCCATCGACTACTAAGGCGCCGCGCGTACACAGGATGTCCGGGTGACTGCCGACCGCATCCAGATTCGGGCGCTTCTCAGGTCTGGGAGTCAGGGGTCGAGTAGCTCCTCTGGGCGGACCACCAACCGTAGTCAGACCGGCGCCCTTGTCAACACGCGCACTACCGGCACACCCAGCGCCGAGGTAGCCTTTTGCTAGGGGGGACGGGGAACCTCGTTCGGAGGGGTCGATGAAGGTCGCCATCGTCGGTGGTGGGATAGCGGGCATGTCCTTGGCCCTGTCATTGCACGCGGTCGGTTTCGATGACTTGGACATCTACGAGTCGGCGTCGGGCATCCGCGAATTGGGCGTCGGCATCAACCTCTTGCCTCATGCGGTCCGGGAGCTCACTGACCTTGGTCTCATGACTGATCTTTCGAAGGTGGGCGTGGCGACCGCCGATTTCACGTACTTCTCCAGATTGGGTCAGCCATTTGGGGAGAACCGTTGGGCACCGCGGCCGGATACCGCTGGCCCCAGCTGTCCATCCATCGTGGCGAACTGCTTGGCGTGCTCCATGCGGCGGTCCTTGCGCGCCTCGGCCCGCACCGGGTGCACACCGGCCACCGGCTGGCCAGTTTGGGGATGGACCCGCCGTCTATGTGGGCTGACTTCGTCTCGCACGGTCCGGATCGGGTGATCACCCGTGCTTATCCGGACCTCCTGGTCGGGTGCGATGGGGTTCACTCCACTGTCCGTAGATGCCTTTACCCGGATGAGGGTCCTTTGCGGTGGAATGGCGTCACGATGTGGCGAGGCGTCAGTGTCGGGGAACCATTCCTCTCCGGCCGCTCGATGGTAAACATCGGGTCCAGTGCCCAACGCGCCGTGGTCTATCCCATCTCGGCTGTCCGGGATCATTCGGGAAAGCTGCTGATCAACTGGGTCGCGACCCGCAGGGTCTCGACCGCTGAAATGCCGCCGCAGGACTGGACATACCTTGCACGGCGAGAAGACGTTCTGGAGGCCTTCGCAGATTTCCGGTTCGATTTCCTGGACGTCGTGAGACTCATCCAGGAAACCGAGGTGATCTATCAGTACCCCATGGTGGACCGGGACCCGCTGCCATCGTGGGATTTCGGTTGGGTGACCCTTCTCGGGGACGCTGCTCATCCGATGCATCCTGTGGGGGGAAATGGTGCCTCTCAGGCGGTCCTCGATGCTCGCGTCCTGGCGCGTGAACTCGCGCTGCAGCCCACGATCGAAGCCGGGATCACGGCTTATGACTCCCTACGACGGCCGGCGACGGCGGCGGTCGTCCAATCCAATCGCCGCGCCGGACCGCATCGATGTCAGGATCTCGTGGAGCAGAGGGCCCCAAACGGATTCGAGGAACTCTACGACGTCATCAGCCGCGAGGAACTCGAAGAGATCGCCGACGAGTACAAACGGATCGGGGGCTTCGATGCCGAGCAACTGAACACTCGAGGTTCTTTCTCGGTGCAGGCCACCCCGCCCCCGGCACCCAACGGCGACACCCGGTTCCGCCCGTAGGGCCAGCCGAGCCGGGCAGCGGTGTTCCTGTCAGATTGGGACCCACCCTCCACCGCCCACCACCCGTTGACAGCCTGCCCGGGAAGGGAGTACTACAGCTTTGGACGGCCCATCTCGGGTCGCCGCTAAAAATTGTGCACGCGCCGCCCACGATCCAGGGCAATCGCATCTCCGCCCCAAGGCTGAACCGTAGGAATAGCGCGGCACGCTTCAAGGGAGAAGCCATGACCGTATCAATCATCGTTCACCGAGTCGCCGACTACGACGCCTGGCGCAAGGTCTACGACTCCGTTGGCGACATGCAGAAGGACGGCGGGGTGACCCAGGAGTCAGTACACCGGATGGTCGATGACCCGAACAACGTCCTCGTCATCCACCATTTTGCCGATGTGGAAACAGCCAAGGCATTCTTCGGCCGCGATGACCTGAAGGAAGCCATGCAGCGGGGCGGCGTTCAGGGCGAACCGCGCGTCGAACTCTTCGAGTAGCCACCGGCCCGGAGCGAGCTGATCCGGTGAATCTACTCCAAGACGTCCGCCATCGTGTCCAGGACCAGGTAGTCGCCGTACGCTGACTGGAAACCGAAGCCTTCCCAGTAGCGCCGCAGGGCATCCTTGGCCGCGTCGTGCCCGAGGGTTCCTTCCTCCGGGACATCTTTGGTGAGGAGCGGGGCAGCTTCCACGATGACCAGGGCGGCTGACCTGCCGACAGTGCCGAGGATCGATTTCAGGACCGCGTGGCCGATCTTTTTGCCACGGAACTTCGGCGCAATCTGCAGCGAGGACAGGATGACCAGGTCCCCGCCGAGGGCCATTTCTTCAAGGAGGTCACGACGCTTGGTCGTCAGCATCTCAGCGACGTTCGCGACCTCCTGGTTCACGGCGTCCATGGTCAGGAACAGGTCGATAATCCCCGCGTCGGGCACGACGTAGAGCTCCGCCTTCCCGACGGACACCTCCTGGCCGTCCCCGCCGTCATCCTCGTCGTCCCACACGGTGCCTTTGACCTTGACGGTCCAGAGCATCGGGTAGTCCTCCGGGTCGTGGCGCGCACCGGGTGTCCCGCGGAACTGGCAGCGATAGTCAAAGGTCAGGTATTCGGGAACAAGGTCGGCCATGGAACTCCTTCGGGTTTTTAGGGCAAGCCTATGTCCTGACTCGATGCAGAATCGTTTGCGGCCGCCGGCAAGCGGCCGGTGGACGCCAGCGTCTTAAATCACGACCTGCTGGGCGCGGACGACCCGAAAAGCTTCTTCAGACTTCCTCGCTGATTTGCCTGGAATGAGTCGCGGCCCTTCGACAGCTTCGAACCAGTCCTACTTTGAGAACACGCAAATCTGCAGATAGGCGCGCGTTGCCCCGCCGTTGTTCCAGGCAGCTGCAGTTACAGTCTTCTTAGCCTTCCCAACATAGCCTTTGGCCGTGGATAGAATCTGGCTGGAGAGACCCGTGAGGTCCACGACTTCCTGCACATTGGAGAGCATGTATTGGCGTCTGCGATTGCCTGTGTGAGAGCGCCATAGACCGTATTTAGCGTTGCCGGGCCGTGAGCTCCTAGAAGCGTTCCGGTGTTCTTGGGGCTAACAGCGTTCATCTCGTCATAAAAGGCACCGCAAGCCGTGTCTTTGAGGATGTTCTGGACGGCTTCATCCAGCTTGGCTGCAAACGCATCGCTCGGCTTCTTCCGAAAAAAGCCGCCCGCCAGTAGGACTGAATCCTTATTGATCAAGGCCTTGATGTCGTCGCTCACCGCGAACAGCCCAGCGATTTCATCCAGGATCTTGGCAGTCTGCGCTGCGTTGTCAAGTTGCTGCTGCTCCACCGGTGTGATTGTGGCATTCTCCGGGACATCCTTTAAGATTCCCTTTAGCCGGGTCGAGAGACCAGAAAAGTCGGAGGGATTAGCTTCCCGGGTCACGATGTTAACCACATCGTCCCCGCTACCTTGCAGCGCGGCAATGGCATCTTTGACCGGCGCGCATGACGCGGCAATGGTCAAGAAAGCAATGATGAGGATTGCGGTGAGGAAAACAGATCTGCGCCTGATCATGGGACCCGCCTTTGTGCCGCTGGTTCACCCCGGTATACACCTGAGCAAGAGCCGAGTCCACACCCGCCGCTAAGCTCCTCTGTCATATCACAACGCCTAGCTTGACTGGACACCGTCTTAACCCCGGAAATCCGGGCCTTAGGGGCTTGACTCCCAACCGTGGCCGACATTGCAGTCGGCGAGCCTGTGGTGGGCGAGGGCACTTGGCGAAAAGCGCCAGATGATCTCGAGCTACCTGAGCAAATGCGAGGCATCTGAGGAAATGTAAGATTTCGAACTAGGTGGCCCTGTTCCGTTCTAGTTGACTCGTGCATTCGCCTGACAGCCGCCGCGGACCGGTCAGACCAGCCAGCGCCACCAGCGTGACCGCTCCGGTTCCGGTGTCGGTTCCGGTTCGGGCTCCTCGCCCAAGGCCAGCGCGGCCTCGACGATGTCGTCCGCGGTGAGGGTCATCACGGCCTCACGATCGAGCGCGTCGAGACTTTGTTCCTCGTCGAGCGACAGTCGCAGCGCCTGTCGGTTGAGCGCTTGCTCGAAAAGCGTGCGAGCGAACCGTGCGTTGCCGGAGTCCTCGCCCGCGTGGAGCCCGGTGAAAATGCGGCGCAGCACCTGGTCCGCACCCGGCTCCAGCCTGTACTCGTGCTGGGCCAGCATTCGGTGGAAGATCGTCTGTAGTGCGTCGACGGAGTAGTCGGGGAACGTGATCTCGCGGGCGAACCGGGAGCGCAGTCCGGGGTTCGAGAGCAAGAAGGACTCCATCAGCCGCGGGTACCCGGCCACGATCACGACCAGGCGATGGCGGTGGTCCTCCATCCGCTTGAGCAGGACCTCGATCGCCTCGGGGCCGAAGTCCATCCGCCCGTCCTCCGGGGCCAGCGCGTAGGCCTCATCGATGAACAGGACGCCGTCCAGCGCACGCCGGATCACCCGGTCCGTCTTGATGGCGGTGGTGCCGACATACTGCCCCACCAGGCCCGAACGGTCGACCTCGACCAAATGGCCTTTCTGCAGCAAACCGACCGCGCGGTACATCTCGGCCAGGAGCCGCGCCACGGTGGTCTTGCCCGTACCCGGGTTTCCGAGGAACACCAGATGCTGCGATGTGGCGACCTCCGGCAGTCCGTGCGCCTTACGGCGGGCCTGGACCTGGAGCAGTGCGACGAGCGCCCGCACCTGTTCCTTCACCGTCTCCAGTCCAACCAGCGCGTCGAGCTCGGCCTGCACCTCGGACAGCGGCCGGCCCGGCCCCGGCCTAGGACCCACGAGATCGCCGACCAGGTCGTCGACGCGCTCCGAACCGGGCAGCTTGAGCTGATCGGCCAGACGGCCGATGGTTTCGCGCAGATCGTCGAGCGGATTGCGGCTGGCAGCCATGCATCCACTGTAGTACTCGATTCTCGGCCGGGACGGGGTTGGCTTCTAAAAGTGAATTCGTTAGCCGCACCGAGGGTTCCGCCTCGGGCACGGCCGCGAGCCGGTCTCCCGTCAGAGCTGCCTAGGCGCTCCCGACCTGGTCCATCCACCCAGCCTAACCATCTACTCGACGGCTGTGTTTATCGACACTTGGCTGAAATCGAGGCGACAACCCGGGCCAGATTCAACTCAGGCCCCGGCGGTGAAGGACCTTCCCGGAGGCAATTATCACCCCTTGTCCCCGATGTCCCAGCGCGAGTATCGTGGGCGCCACCGAACCCTTGAACCGGAAAGACGGCGGCCATGGATCACTCGGTTCCGGTCATGCTGATTGCCACCACGGACCCGACCTCTCGGCGCATTCTTGAAGATGAGTTACGTCGACGCTACGGTGCTGATTACGAGGTGGTGGCGTGCGCCGACTACGCCCACGGGCGGGCGGTGCTTGAGGGGCTCCGGCACTGGAATCGCGCGGTCGCCCTCATACTCGGGTGCTACGGACCGGCTGACCGCAGTGGTCTCGATTTCCTGCGGCGTGCCTATGGCTTTCACCCGGCCGCCAAACGTGGTGCTGTGGTGATCTGGGGTGACTTCGCCAGCGCCCCCACCGTATTCCGGGCGATCGCGCAGGGGTACGCCGAATTGGTGATCATACGTCCGGAGCGAGTGCGCGACGAGGAATTCCATGGGTCGATTACCGACGCCCTCGACGACTGGCATCTGGCCCGGGGTGTGGGGTTCGAGGCGGTCCGGCTGATCGGGGAGGTAGGCGACGAGAGGACTCATACGTTGCGCGACTCCTTGAGCCGAAACCACATCCCGGTGGGCTTTTACCCCGCGGGTTCCGAGATGGCGGAACGGACGTTGGAGAGCGCGGGCCTGCGCGACCCAGTGCTGCCCGTCATGGTGCTGGAGTTCACCGCTTCACCAATTGTCCTCGAGAACCCCACTGACCTGGAGATCGCCGAAGCGATGGGGGTGACGCGGGCGCCACCGGCGGACAAGATCTTTGATGTGGTGGTCGTGGGAGCCGGGCCCTCCGGTCTCGCGGCAGCCGTGTATGCCTCCTCGGAGGGTCTCTCCACCATGGTGGTGGAGGGAGAGGCCGTGGGAGGCCAGGCCGGCACCAGTTCGCTGATCCGCAATTACCCTGGCTTCTCCCGCGGTGTGAGCGGCGCCCACCTGGCCTACCGCTCATTTCACCAGGCCTGGACCCTGGGCACGGACTTCCTGTTCCTGCGGAAGGTGAACGGTCTCGGCATGGACGGAGCACTGTACGCTGTGTCGATTTCCGATGGCAGTATCGTGCGGTGCCGCACAGTCGTGGTGGCCACCGGCGTGGACTACCGGCGCCTGGGCATACCTCAGCTGGAGGATCTGGTGGGCAGAGGCGTCTTCTACGGGGCCACAGTCTCCGAGGCGCCGTCGATGGCCGGAAAGCACGTCTGTGTGGTGGGCGGTGGCAACTCTGCCGGGCAGGCGGTTCTGCACCTTGCGAAGTACGCAAAGAAGGTGACGCTGCTGGTGCGCGGACCCACTCTGACGGTCAGTATGTCGGACTACCTCATCTCCCAACTTGAAGCCACCCGGAACGTTGCGATCCGCTGTAGCACGGTGATCGTCGGGGCCCGCGATCGGGACGGATTCCTTGCGGCCGTCGAAGTCGCCGCATCCGGAGCCGGCGACGGAACCCCGAGCGAGGAGATCGAAGCGGGCGGCTTGTTCGTGCTGATCGGTTCGGTGCCGCGGACCTCCTGGCTGCCCGACGCCGTCGAGCGTGACCCGGCCGGTTTTCTGCGCACGGGCACCAGCCGGGAGGTCAGTGACGCCGGGTCCGTTAGGCCGGACAGGGTGCCATTGGCGCTGGAAACCAGCATGCCCGGCATTTTCGCGATCGGCGATGTGCGGGCCGGTTCGATCAAGAGAGTGGCCACCGCAGTCGGGGACGGCGCCACCGTGGTCTCCATGCTCCACACCTGCCTGGCCGAGAACCCCCTGCCTGCCTCGGCCCCTGCCCGTGGTGAGGCAGCCGGACCTGAGGAGTTGCCCGGTGAAATCCACTTCAAGTGACGTCACGCCGTTGATTCCGCCGATGAGGTGGCTACTCTACGTCGCTGCCTTTCTCGTCTTTCTTGCCGGGCTCGTGCTGTTCGTGTTTCCGCTCCGGACTGGGGAATGGTTCGCCTGGACGGTCAAACCGCCTATGACCGCGGTCTTCCTCGGGGCGGCATACTGGTCGAGCGCCGGTCTGGAGGTGACAGGAGCCCGCTCAGCGAGTTGGGATCTTGCAAGGCTGGCAGTCTGGCCAGTGTTCGTCTTCACGACCTTGACCCTCGGGGTCACGCTCTTTCATCTCGATCGCTTCCATCTGTCGTCAGACGCTGGCCCCCTTGCCCATGTGGCCACCTGGGCGTGGCTGGCGATCTATGCCATCGTGCCTGTGGCGATGCTCGTCATCAGCTGGATGCAGATCCGGTCCCGGCGTCCTGCCCCAAGGTCCGTCACGGCAGGACGGCCAGTGCTACCCCGTGCGCTCCGGCTGCTCCTGCTGGGAATCGCCGGGGTACTGCTGCTATTTGGCGTGGCGCTCCTGGCAGCGCCCATTCCTGCCGCGACGTGGTGGCCGTGGCCACTGTCCGAGCTCACAGCGAGGGCCATCGGAGCGTGGCTGGTCGGTCTTGGGTGGGCGGCCGGACAGGGCCAGTTGAGCGGCGACCTCCGCACCGTCCGTCCCGTGGCGCTAACCTCCGTTGTCTTCGTCATTCTGCAGGCGCTTGCCCTGCTGCGGTATGGCGACGCCCTGACATGGCCGAGCGCGCCGGCGATCGGCTTCGTGGCCGTACTGCTTGCCATTGGAGTGGCCGGGGGATGGGCACTCGTACTATCCCATTCGCCGGCAGCACCCAGTGGCTAGATGAATGCTGGCCGCCTGTTTTCAAGTATTCACTGGGCTGGCCTGACGTTAAGGCCGATGGAGCTGGGTTCATGCACGCCGGGACTGGTGACGTTGAGCAGGTAGTCGTATACCCCGTCACTTCCTCTAGATTCACAGACAGTCGTCCGGCCTATGTCGGTGGACTGCCGCTGGCACGTTCCTTTGGTCTTCATCTCAAAGCCGACTCTGGAGGCCACCGACTCGAGGTCACCGAGGTTGAGTTCTCCGCCTGCGTTCCAGCGCCGGGCGATGCTGGGGCAAGGGTTGGTACTTATGCACAGGAACCTCTCCGGCCGAACAACATCGTCCACCCGGGTCCAGGTTGGCGGGATGGAAAACCGGTCGACGCGGGCCACCAGATCCTGCGTGACTCTCCCTTCGGCAGCACTGACCACAAAGAGCCCTGCAGCGACCACCGATAAGAGGGCCAGAACTGTGGCCAGAAAGATTACGGATCTTCGCTTCGCTGTGTTCCCCCAACGCCATCAGTGCATGCACCTTTCGCCAGACTGCAGGCATGGTGCTGGCAGCATCGTATCCTCAGGTTGCCCCGACACCGCTGTTCGTGGTCTAAGAAAGCTCGGCTTCGAGCAGCTCGATACTGGGCAGCGTGGCGGCGAACTCCTCGGGCAGCGACTCCACGATTTCTGTTTTCCACTCGGATACGCCGATGGCATTTGCGATGTCCGGAGCGCGTACTCGGCCACAAGATTGTCCTTCGAGAAGAGAAGATCAGCAAAGAACTCCTGCGCATTGATCTGCAGTCCTACTTGCCGGCCCACGAAGGCAAATCCTTGGCCGAGTTCAAGCAGGAACTTATGGATGTGGTTGACCAGCTGGTTCTCGAGTTCGCGCTCATTTCGCCTGTCCGTCATGGCCACGAAATCGAACACGTAGGGGTCCTTGAACGACTGCTGGGCCAGGTCGGACTCTTTGGGTGGCAACGTCGCCGTAAAGTTCGTTACGGCTTTCCCGGAGCGCTCCATGCGCTGAGTCTCAATGTGATGCACCAGCACGTTCCGCGACCAACCATGCTCGACGGCGGCAGCTGCGTACCAGAGCCGGGCTTCGGGGTCGTCGAGCTTCTGGATTAGGGCAATGTGGTGGTACCAGGGCAATTGTGAAAGCGGCGCTTTCACAATTGCCTGTTCACTCCATGTGGCCGCGAGGGCACGCATAAACATGAGATTTCGGGCCGAGAACCCCTTCGACTCGGGAAAGCGGTCCTGAAGATCCTGGGAAAGCCGGGCGGTCACCTTGGCACCCCAGCCCTTCGCTCCTCGGCCAAGTATGTGGCGACCGATGGCCCAGTATGTCGCCACCAGCTCTTGGTTGGCGGCAGCCACTGCCCTTGCGCGGCCCGACTCCACCTGGTGGGAGACAGATCGAAGTAATTCGGGATACCACTCCGGCATGGTGTTCTGCGCCGGAGTTCCTGGGAACGCGGCAGCGCGCGCATGCTTTCGGGTACCGGGCCCGATGCCCATCTTGTTGGAATCGCTGATGTGGGTTTCGGATTGCTTGCCTTGAAGCTACCGAAGGGGTCCGACATCGTGACCGGGGCCCAACTATCATCTCCGCAGCTCCATGGGAGCCCGGAGACAAGGAACGACGGCGGGCGGCCGCCGTCGTTCCTTTGCCTATTTTCCGTAGGTGGCGAAGTTCTGCGTAGCAACCAACTGCGCACCGTACGGGGAACCGGCGGCGAGCCGGGACGAGCCGAAGCCGAAGTCGGTCAGGCTGGCGTTGAGCATGTTGGCGTTATGGCCGGGGGAGGCCTTCCACGCAGCGAATAGCGCATCGGCGTCGGCGTTCACCGCGATATTCTCCGCGGAACGGGACCAGCCGGACGGGATTTGGGAGGCCGCGTCCGGGTTGTGCCGGAAGCCGGCGCTGCCTTGGGCGTTGATGTCGGCCACCATGGTGTTCGACCAGTTCTGCGCCACGCTTGCGAGACCAGCGTTGTAGCGCAGGGCGGCGAGCCCGTTGGCTACCCGGTACTGATTGATGAGCTCGAAGGACCGCAGGGCTACGGCGTTGGCCGGCGCGCCGCCCGCTGCCGGCGCCGCGGGAGCCCGCGGGGCCGGAACAGGGGCGGGAGCCGGGGCCGGAGCCGGAGCGGGCGCCGGGGCTGGGGCCGGAGCTGCGGGCACCGGAACCTGTACGGGAGCCGGCTCTGCAGGGGCCGGTACCTCAGCCGCGGGAACGGCAGCGGGAGACGACGTCGCCGGCGCGGTCGCAGGAGCGGACGTTGGCTGCGCGGTTGCGGCCGTCGAGGCCGGGGGAGCCGCGGAAGGCTTCGCAGGTGCCGGGGACTGTGCGCTGGCCGTGATCCAGCTCCACCAGTCCAAAGGCCAGGAGGCGGCGCCGGCGGGAGAGGACGCGCCGATCAGCAGTCCACCGGCCAGGGTGAAGGTAATTATGGAGGCAGTGATATGTTTTTTGTCCTTTAGCACCCGGAGAACAGTACCTACTGCTTACGCCACACTGCGTATTGAGTGATCCTGCCCACTAGACAGGAGAGTGCGGCAAGAGGTGCACGGTGTAGTGGCGCCGCTCCCCGGCGGCTTCAGGCTCCTGCTGGTGCTGTCACGGTCACTTGCTACTCTCGGCCTACACTCACGGTATGACCACGCTGACTGTCCGAGCACCGTTCCGCTCCCTTCTCCCGCTGAACATGCGCACCGGTATTCTGCTGCTCGTCCTTTTCGGGCTGGTGCGGGTGGCACTGGTCCTGCAGGCAAACGTGACCGGAAGCTATCAGGCTGTCAGCGTCGTGTTTATGGCGATGATCGCGCTGCCGTGGGTGCTCCTGACCAGGGAAGGGCGTACGCGCATCGGCCTGGTGTGGCCAACACAGTGGCGCTGGATTGTGCCGGCAGTGATGGCCGGCGTGCTGATGGCACTGGCAGTGCATTACCTGGCCGCCGCCGTGTGGGGCCACAGCTTGTCCCACCCGTTCGCGTACATAGCACTGTCGTACTCGAGCGTGCCGGCATCACCCTCCGACGGCGACCGGCTCATCTACTTCATCATCTTCGCCGTCATCGGGATGCTCTTCAGCCCGATCGGGGAGGAGATGCTGTACCGCGGTGTGGCCCACGAGAGTTTCGCTGCGCAACTCGGCGACCGGCGGGCAGCGCTGATTGACGCGGCCGCCTTCGCCATCACCCATCTGGCACACTTCGGGGTGGTGTACGTTGCCGGTGCCTGGGCGTTCCTGCCTCTCCCGGCACTCTTCTGGGTGGCTGCCATGTTCGCGGCGTCCCTGATGTTCTACGGGTTCAGGCGGCTCACTGGATCATTGGCCGGCGCAGTACTGCCCCACGCCGGATTCAACCTCGCCATGAACTGGGTCATCTTCTACGCGCTCACGCCGTGACAACGACGCGGCACCTAAGCCGGCAGACATACTGTCAACCCTGGGTGCGGCGGTCCTCGGCCCGGTCACCAACGCCGTCGGCCTGGTGTGCCTGGGTGACGAAATGCTCAACCCGACGGTCAGGCACCAACCAGATCAGCGCCACCACGGTATAGACCGCAATTCCAAACAACGGCTGGACAATCCCCGATCCGATGCCAACGAGGTAAATCAGCGGCGAGGCCTTGCCCTTCCAGTCCCGGCCGACAGCCTGCGCCAGGGCGCCGTCCCTGCCCTGCTGCCGGATCAGTGCCTGTTGCAGGATGAAGTAGGCAATTGAGGCGCAGAGGAGGTTGAGCCCGTAGATCAGGACCGGAACCTGCACAAATGCAGACTCATCCATCCATCGGGTGGAGAAGGGGAATAGCGACAGCCAGAACAACAGGTGCAGGTTGGCCCACAGGATGGCGCCGTTGACCCGGCCGGCCAAGTGGATCATATGGTGGTGGTTGTTCCAGTAAATTCCCACGTACACAAAGCTGAGCAGGTAGCTGAGGAAGGTGGGCAGGACTGCGGCGAAGCCATGCCACGTCGGTTCGTCCGGCGTATGCAGTTCCAGTACCATAATGGTGATGACAATGGCTAGCACGCCATCGCTGAACGCCTCGAGGCGGTTCTTGTTCACAGGGTTCCCTCCCTCAAAGCAGCATTGTGCACTCCGTCCTGGCGGCGTCTGGCAAGAGCTGTTGCAGCGTACGCGCCGGTGAGGACAAGCATGCTGCCCACCCAGCCGGCCGCCAGGAAGAGTTGACTCAGCCGGTCACCGTCCTCGAAAGGGGTCAGCGACTGCCCTGCGACGACGACCCCGCCCGGCGCCTGCCGCGCCACGACCGCCATCCGCAGGCCCGGCTCAGGCTGCCACGTCACAGCGTCGGATCCCAAGGTCCTTGCGGTCTCCAGCACCCCGGCGGGAACGTCGGGAGGCGCCCCGTGGAGGCTGACTGTTGTGGATGTGGGTTTGTTGTCCGCCCCGAACACCATGACGAAGACCCCACTGTCCGCTGTCAGCTCCAGCGGGGGTTCCGTCGTGGGCCCGGAGCCCATGTGTTGAACCTGTGCGGCGGCGGCCGCAGCGGGGGCCGCATTGGCTGAGTGACGCCCGAACTGCTGGAGCGTGACATAGACACTTCCGAAGATGAGCGTGATGATGATGGCTGCCGCCAGCCACCCGATGATCCTGTGCATGCGACTATCATCCGCCCGAACGGCGCGCGCTGCCCACGTCCCCGGTCAGCAAAATCTGCAAACCACTGGGGCCGCGACGGCCGGCGGTACTTCAGTGATGGTGGTGGCCCGAGCCGTGCACATCGGCGTGGTGGCCCTCAGTTCCTCCGACTAACTGATGCAGCCCCTGTACTGCCTCGGCAAGGGACAGGTCCGGGGATTCGACTATGAAAGGCATCAGAAGGCCATTTTCCTTGTCAAGGTGCAGGGCAAACACACGTTGGATGGTTGCGCCCGCCACTGCGGCAGAGAGTCCGGTGGACGTTCGCAGTTCTTCCACAAGGCCGAGGATTACGCGGTGTTCGGCCAGCATCCCCTCGACCAGCAGCCTCCCCTCCGGCGTGGCGCGGGGCCCGCCATACAAGGGCCCTTCTTCTGCCAAGGCGTGCGGAACAAGCTCGTTCCCGCACCAGTCCAACAGTGTTGCCCGCGCTGTCTCCTCAGCAGCAGTATTCCTTGCCTCAACCGCTTCCATCAGGACGGCTACAAGTCCGTTAAGCTGCTTAAGCATCGCAGCGTGGTGGCTCTCAACTGCCTGGAGTGCCCGAGCTTCAACGGCAGCGTCTTTGCCTTCTTTCATGGTCCCCTCTTCCCAACACTTGTGCGCCGAACTTCCCGTCATCAACCATGCGCCGAGTGGCGGGGCCTGCACGAGAGCCATTAGTCCCTCACGCGTGGGGTATCGGGCCGGATCCAGGCTCGCTAGGCTTTGGCCATGGACGGGAGCCACACATGACCGCACGGACCTACCCGCAGGGAGTCCCATGCTGGATCGACACCGAACAGCCTGACGTCGAGGCCGCCGTCGAGTTTTACGGTGGACTCTTCGGCTGGACATTCGAGGACGCCATGCCGCCGGGAGCGCCGGGCCGCTACCTGATAGCAAAGCTCGACGGCCAGGACGTCGGCGGGATGGCCAGCGCCCCGGAGGTTGCCGCAGTGTGGAGTACCTACGTAGCCGTCGAGGACGCGGATGCCGCAGTGCAGCGGCTGGTCGACGCCGGCGCCACGGTGCGGTCGGCGCCTGCCGATGCGGGGGAGGGCGGACGAAGTGCTGCGCTGACCGATCCGGAGGGCGCCGGGTTCCGCATCTGGCAGGCCAAGCGACGCTTAGGGGCAGAAGTGGCCAACCTGCCAGGCGCCTGGAATTTCAGCGATCTGCACACATCTGACCCGGGCGCGGCCGTTGCGTTCTATGAGCAAGCGTTCGGCTGGGAGGTCGACGACCTCGGCTTCGGGATGATGATCCGCAGGCCCGGTTATGGTGATCACCTTGAGGCCACAGTTGACCCCGGCATCAGGGCGCGCCAGTCAGTGCTGGCTGCCCCGCCCGGCTTCGAGGATGCGATCGCATGGATTGCGACTACCGCCCCCCACGAACCGCCGCACTGGCACGTCTCGTTCACGGTCGCGGACCGCGACCGGACCGTGGTTGAGGCCGAACGGCTCGGCGCCAAGGTTCTTAGCCAAAGTGACACCGACTGGACGCGGACGGCACTGATCCGGGACCCCCAAGGAGCGGAGTTCACCGCCAGCCAGTTCACGCCGTCGTCGGCCTAAGCGATCCAGCAACACGCGGCAGCCCCGGGCCGACGGCGTTGACGCAGGGGCATTTCCGGCCCGGTCAGCCGTGGCGGTTCGTGTCGAGAACGGTGACATCCAAAGGCATGCGGTTGGCGCGACGGAGGCGTCCGGCCAGGACGTTACGCAGCCCTCGGGTAACCATCGTTGTCTTGGTCAGATACCGGAACTCGGCGGCGTCCGACGTGACGAGGTCCAGGAGCGGGCGCGCGGCGTCGTCGGGGTTTTGCCCCCAGAGTCCGACAACCACCTGCAGTCCGCCCAGCCGCTGCTCGTACCCGGGCTGGGACGTGACGTGTCCCAGCATGTCGGTCATCGCGAGCCCCGGGTTCATGCCGTGCACCCGCACGCCGGTGCCCGGGTCTCCCGCCGCAGCGTCTCGGTGAACTGGCGGACCCAGCGCTTGCTCGACGCATACGCATTCTGCAGCGCGACCGGCCCTTGGTCGCCCTGGCCGTAGACGTTGACCAGGTCGCCGTGGCCCTGGCCGAGGAACACGGGCAACGCAACCCTCGAGCCGTGGAACGTGCCCAGGATGTTAGTACGCACCACCCGGGTGAAGTCGTCCACCGGAGTGGTGGCCGTCGGGCCGAAGACACCCGAGGTTCCGGCGTTGTTGACCCAGATGTCGAGCGTCCCTCGGCTCAGTGCCTCGTCACGCAGGTCCTCGACGTCGGCCAAATCACCGGTGTCGCAGTGGCGTCCGGACACCGCGATGCCTTCTGCGTTTAGCCGCTCGACGGCGGCCGCGACGTCGCCGTCCGACCTCGACGCCAGCACCACTGTCGCGCCCTGCCGCCCCAGAAGTCCTGCCATGGCAAACCCCAAGCCGCGCGTGGACCCTGTCACCACCGCCACGCGTCCGCGGAGGTCTTTTCGTTGCGAACCCATGCCTCTCTCATACGCGCAGCGGACGCGGAGAGCAAGAGCGCCGGCATGGTGACAGCCCCCGAGGACGCCTTTCCGCGCCCCTATCAGTGCCGTTCCTCGGAGCGTAAGATCGGCACGTGCCGGCCCTGTCCGCGGGATCCATCTGCCCGGTCGGCAGCCGCCTGATGAGGAGCGCGCCATGGCTGTTCTGGCCAATAACACCGTTACCGGATTGACCCGGGAACAATACGACGGACTCGCAGCCGCTCTTATCGACAAGCTCAAAGCCACCCCGGGATTCATCGCGCACTACGCCTGGGAAAATGAAGGCGGGATGACCGTTGTGGAAGTCTGGGAGAGTGCCGAACAGCACGATGCGTGGTTCGACAACAACGTCAGGCCACACCCGCCGGTGGAGGTCACCCCGGAGAAACACGAACTGGTGAACAAGGTGACGGCGTAGCAAGACTGCCCGTTATGAATGCAAAACTCTTTGCCTACCTCAGCTACCCGGATGCACCGGCCGCTTTGGAATGGATGGAGCGAGTCGGGTTCGACGTCGTCCGCCGCCAGGATGGACCGTCGGGCCAGGTCGTTCATGCGGAGGTCCGGCTCGGTGATGCCGTGCTCATGGTGGCGAGCAACGATGCCGAGTATCAACGGCCGGCGTTGGTCGGCCGGTCTACCGGCCAGGGGGTCTACCTGCTCCTCGACGACGCCGATGAGTTCCATCGGAATGCCGTAGCTGCCGGCGGAACCAGCGTGATCGAGCCCGAAAGCACTGCGTGGGGAGCCAAACGGGCCCGTGTGCTGGACCCCCAAGGGCAGGAGTGGAGTTCGGGACTTACGAGCCCGGCATCGCACCCTAGCTGTATTGACCACGGACGTTAGGAACACCGGCGTGGTTAGGTGACAAAAAGAAGACCTCCGAGTGGAGTTGGGCTTGTCGAGAGTCCAGTTCACAAGGAGGTCTTCAATGTCCCATGCTAACGCGATCCTCACGCCCAAGGGCAGGCTTCGGCTGGCCAGATGCATCGTTGATGACGGATGGCCGCTGCGCCGGGCAGCTGAACGGTTCCAGGTCTCGGGTCACGACCGCGTCGCGGTGGGCCAGCCGCTACCGGGACCATGGTGAGGCCGGCATGCAGGATGCCTCGAGCCGGCCCCGAACCTCGCCGCGGAAGACCTGCCCACGGCGGGAACGGCGGATCATCGCGATCAGAGTCAACCGCCGGTGGGGCCCGGCGCGGATCGGTTTTTTGTTGGGGATCCACCCGTCCACGGTGCACCGGGTCCTGTCCCGGTTCGGGCTGGCCAGGCTGTCCTGGCTGGACCGTGCCACAGGCCGGGTGATCCGCCGCTATGAACACGCCCACCCCGGGGACATGGTCCACGTGGACATCAAGAAGCTCGGGCGGATTCCGGACGGAGGCGGTCACCGGAGCCTGGGCAGGGCCGCTGGCAGGCGGAACAAGACCGGCACGGCGGCGAACCGCAGACCCGGCTACGCGTTCTTGCACAACGCCGTCGATGACCACTCCCGGCTCGCTTATACCGAGATCCTGGCCGATGAAAAGAAGGAAACCGCGGCCGGATTCTGGGAACGCGCCAACGCCTACTTCCAGTCCTGCGGCGTCACTGTCAAACGGGTGTTGACGGACAACGGCTCCTGCTACCGCTCCTACGCGTTCAAGGACGCCTTGGGCCCGGACATCAAGCACAAACGGACCCGCCCCTACCGTCCTCAGACCAACGGCAAAGTCGAGCGCTACAACCGCACCATGCTGGACGAGTGGGCGTACGCCAAACCCTACGCATCAGAATCAGAGCGTGTTGCCGCTTTCACCGATTGGCTCCATCACTACAATCATCATCGAGGCCACACTTCACTCAAAGGTCAGCCACCAGCCAGCCGCGTCACCAACCTCTCAGGTCAATACACCTAGCGGGCGCCACTTTCCCCTAGTGTGCGCCACTTTCCCCTAGTGAGTACCGTGGCGGCGCGGGCTGCGCCGCCACGGACCGCAGGGCTACCGGGCCAGGTACTCCGCGTGCTGCCGGTGCGCCTCGGCTACCTCCTTGCGGATGGTTTCCACGTCCTTGGCCTTGTTGCGGTACTTCGGGTCCATCTCTTCGATCTGCTGAACTTCTTCCAACAGGGCGTTGTAAATACGATCGCGCTCGGCGGGATCCGCGGTGTACCCGAGGTCCAGGTAGCTCACCGCGTGCCGGCGGGCGTTGTTGATAGCGGTTTGTGCTTTGCCTGCCTTGCTCAGCAGCGATGCCACCACCGTGATGACCAGGGCGCCGATGATGACGGTCAGGGACAGGCCCGTGGTGATCTCGAAGACCGGGACCGGCTGGCCGCCGTTGATGAACGGGAGGTTGTTCTCGTGGAGGGCGTGCAGGATCAGTTTGACGCCGATGAAGGCCAGGATCGCCGCCAGGCCGTAGGAGAGGTAGATCAGCCGGTCCAGCAGTCCGTCGATCAGGAAGTACAGCTGGCGCAGGCCCATCAGTGAAAAGGCCGTGGCGGTGAAGACCACGTAGACGTTCTGGGTGAGGCCGAAGATGGCCGGAATCGAATCCAGGGCGAACAGGATGTCCGTGCCGCCGATGGCCACCATGACCAGCAGCATCGGGGTCAGGACCTTTTTGCCGTTCTCCATGGTGAATAGTTTGTCGCCGTCGTAGTGATCGGTGGTGTGGAAGAACTTGCGGGCCAGCCGGATGATGAAGTTATCCGCCTCGCTGCCGTGCTCGGGTTCGGGCTTGAGCAGGTTGCCGGCCGTGAGCAGCAGGATCAGGCCGAAGGCGTAGAAGACCCACGCGAAGGAATTGATCAGTGCCGCGCCGAGGAAAATGAACCCGGTGCGGGCAATCAACGCGAACACGATGCCGAACAGCAGCACCTTTTGCTGATCCTCGCGCGGAACGCGGAAGCTGGCGATGATGATCAGGAAGACAAACAGGTTGTCCACCGAAAGCGCCTTCTCCGTGATGTAGCCGGCGAAATACTCCGAGCCCATGGCCGCTCCGCCGAAGACCAGAACGAGAATGCCGAAGATGATGGCGATGCCCACATAGAGGCCGGACCACATGGCCGCTTCCTTCAGCGTGGGCACGTGGGCCTTGCGGATGTGGAAGAAGTAATCAAACGCCAGGAGGGCCAGAATGACCACAATCGTGATGCCCCAGATCAGGGGAGAGACTGTCAAGGTGTGCCCGCTTTCGTAAGGTGGGTAGCAAAGAGCCGGGTAAGTCTCTCCGCCCGCCGTCCGGCTGGCCGCTGCACCCGGCCAGGCATCTGTGCCTGACGTGTTGACGTATGCAGCGCTTCGGAATACTCCCTTACGTATCTACACTCTAACCGCGATGGCAGCCGAAATCGAACCCGTTCGAGGTCCGCGCTGTGGTCTTATGGATGTGCGAGGCGGAGCTTGGCGGCGCGTTCAACCAGGACGGGGACGTAGTCCCGGATGGGACCGTCATCGAGAAGCTCGTGCTCTTCGGCGACGATCTGCTCAATGTCCGAGCGATCTTTATCGGGAAAGCGTTCGGTCAGGCGGTCCATGACTGCCATGAGCGCCCGGGCTTCGGGTTCTTTGGTCATTCCCAAAGTTTCAACCCCGGCACCCGGGACAGTCAACAGGCATCTGCCCTCCCGGTGCGCCCTGTCCCAGGGGCCGCTAGGCTCGCCTTGTGATGAGCTCGCAGAACGGCAACGAACGCTACGTGGTCCGCCCCTGGTGGAGGGGACGATCACTGCCCTGGGCGGCTTTGGTTTGCGGAGCCATCGTCGTTACGGCCGTTGCCCTGGAACGGACGACGTTGTTTGCCTATGCCCCGACGCCGGAGTTCATTGAGCGGTTGCGCGTGGGGAGGCTGGTCATGCTCGCCGGGGCTGCCATGGCCCTTGCAGCAGCTGTTTGGTCGCAGGTGCGCGGGAACCCGCTTTGGGTGACAGTCTGCGTGGCCTCGCCGGCAGTGCTGGTGGGCATCGCGATCATGATCATGACGGTCCCGTCCCGGGCTCCTCTGATTGCCGGCCTTATCGCCCTGCCGGCAACCCTTGCAGGGCTCATCGGAGGCGTGCGCGCCCCTCCGAGAGTGTGAGGGTGCACAGCGGTGCAAGGTGCGCTCAGGCGGCTCACGAGGCCGCGCCCACGTGAAGGCATCTCAAGAGAAGGCCGGCGGTTTGCTGGTTACATTTCGTGATCGGCCTGAGGGAACGCCGCCAAGGAAGGGTGAAGGGGGCCGACGGTGGCTGGGGGCGGTGCGCACGGTCTCGGTACGAACCACTCACCGCCGACCCCTTTTCCCACACTAGGGGCAGGCGGGGACGGGTACACGAGTAGTCGCTACCTAATTAGCAGGTTTGGGGCTACCCGTTTGTGCGGCAGTTGCGTGGTGCGGCAGTTGCGTGGTGCGGGAGCCCGGTGCGCGCCGCTAGCCGTCTGCGGCCGTGGGGCGGAGGCGCAGCAGGCTGAGGCCCACAGCGATGAACCACGCCCACAGCAGCACCCCGTACGCCCAATAGAACTCCGGCAGCACAAAACGCAGTGACTCACTGAATACGCCGAGGCCACCCGTCACGAGTCCAAGCCAAGCCACTGCACGGGGCAGTACGCCTTTGAGCATGACCAGTGAAATAACAAAGATCCCCACCGGCGAAAGAAGGCCGGCTATGGCAGGAGTGTTGTTCTCGGCGATGATCGCTTCCGCCGCTGTGGCGAAGACGCTCCGCGCACCTTCCGAGCCCGCGCTCGCATACATGTCGCTGAGGTATACGAGGCTCAGGGAACCCCTGCTCGAAACCGGAACGGCCAGTAAGAGGGCCCAGGGCAGACCACCCACGACCGCGGCCAGGAGGGCCAGGCTCCTGCCAAGCGGAGCCAGGGCCACGAAGAGTGCAACGTACACGATGACCGGCAGGATGCTGGGGAGGATCCACAGGAGCTGCTCGGCAATATAGAGCGCCTTGTTGGCGGCAACGAATTCAAGCGTCTCCCTGCCACCGTGCACCGGCGGCGGCGCGATGAAGTCGATGACCAGGGCAGCAATCAGTAGGACCACGAACACGACGGCGGCCGCGCCCGCGAACCGGTACAGGCCACGCCACGAGTGCCCGGCGTCCTCACCCGGGGCAGGGGTGCGCGCGCTGCGGGGACCTTTCAGTTCGCTCATGAAGCGAGACTAGTGAGGACTTTGGCGGACGGTCAGGGCCGAAGGGCCCCGAAGCAGGGCCGAAGGGCCCCGACGCCGGGCCCCGCAGCCGGTGTCCCTCCGCCCGGGATCCGCACTTCCCCAGCCCGGCACCCGGGGATCCCGGAGGCGGTTCCGGGCCTCCGACGTCGTCCGTTGCGGAGGACCAAAGACTCTGCCGGGGCGGGGGCTCCGGATGTTTGAGTGGGCACTGGGTACCGCGGTCAGCGCCCCTCCTCCTGCCGGCGGAGGAAGGGCCGGCGGCTTCCATCGCGTCTGCAGGAAGGTCACGAGGTGATCAGCAATCTTCGATATCAGAGGGGCCTCTGGGCGGCTACCGGACTCCTGGCCCTCGCCGCAGCGCTCCGGGGGGTCGCCGATCCCGGGATCTATTCGGGTGTGGTCACGCCCGACCTCATTCCCGGCGCTTATTCGCAGGACCTCATCTCCGTTGCGGCGTCAGTTGCCCTGATTCTCTTCGCCCTCAGGGCCGGGCACGGGAGGACCAAAAGCCACATTTTGGCGCTGGGCCTCCTTGGCTACCTCTTCTATGCCTATGGCATTTACGTCATTGAGAGGACCTACAACGGGTTCTACCTGGTCTACATGGCAATTTTCGCCCTCTCATTCTGGACGTTGATAGCGGCCGTAACAGGCCTCAGGAGGGACCCCAGCGTCCCGGCGCTTCCCCGTGCCCTTCGGATCGTGTCCGCGTCGGGGGCGCTCCTGCAGCCGCTGATCTTCTATCCGCTCTGGATTGCCATGCTGTTGCCCCTCATGAGCGCCCGGAACCAGATTGATTCCCTGTACTCGGTCTTCATCCTTGACCTGTGCTTCATCATGCCTGCCTTCCTGCTGTTGGCTGTCCTCACCTTTAACTCCCGGCCGCTGGGTTTGCTGCTCCTGCCGGCCCTATACGTTCTGGGATTCACCCTCATCTTTTCCCTGGCTTTGGGTGAGCTCGTGAAGCCGCTGTTTGATGCGGACATCAATTTTCAGGCCTTCTGGCTTTCGCTTGCCCTCTCCACGTTCTTTGGGGTCCTCGGCAGCCTGCACCTGCACAAGCTGGAAATCCCTGCGCAGCCGCCGAATAAGAACCGGCAGCCGCCGAATAAGAACCGGCAGCCGCCGAATAAGAACCGGCGGCCAGCCAAGCAAAGAGCCCAAGATGCCCAAACCGGGGACACTGAACGGGCACGCCATGGCTGACTCGCCCACCGCCTCCGCCGCGTTGTCGCCATTCGATGCTGTGATCTTCGACCTTGACGGGGTGGTGACGGACACGGCAACTGTGCATGAGGCGGCCTGGAAACAACTTTTCGACACCGTGTTGGAAGACCCGCGGATCACCGGGCAAGCCCACAACGGTTCCTTCAGCGCCGCTGATTACTTGGACTACGTGGATGGCAGGCCGCGGGAGGACGGAGTCAGGTCCTTTCTGGCCTCCCGTCACGTGACACTGCCGGACGGCAAGCCGGGCGACGTCCCCGGGGAACTAACGGTTCACGGCCTGGCCAAGCTCAAGGACCGGATCTTCAAGGAACTGCTGGGACGCGATGGTGTTCGTACGTTTCCCGGAACGGTGGCCCTCATCGACAGGCTGCGCGCATCAAGGATCCCCGTGGCCGTGGCAACGTCCAGCCGGAATGCGTCCGCTGTTTTGGCGGCTGCAGGACTCTCCGGCGCTTTCAACCTGGTGATGGGCGGAGTCATTGCCGCCGAGCTGGGACTTCCCGGCAAGCCTGACCCCGCGGTGCTTCTCGAGATCGTGCACCGTTTGGGGGTCCCGCCGGACCGCGCTGTGGTGATCGAGGATGCCGTCGCAGGGGTGGAGGCCGCCCGGCGCGGCGGCTTCGGGCTGGTTGTCGGCATTGACAGGGCCGACAGGCGAGCCGAACTGGAGGCGGCGGGCGCCGACGTCGTACTGACTGATGTGGGGCAGCTGGACCTCGGCCGCGTCCTCACCGACCCGTGGCGGCTCGTTTATGAAGGCTACGATCCCGCTCATGAGGGGCACCGGGAGGCGCTGACCACCCTGGGGAACGGGTACCTGGCTGTCCGTGGCGCTGCTCCGGAGAGCAGGATGAGCGATATCCACTACCCCGGAACTTACCTTGCGGGGGTCTACAACCGACTGGTGAGCAGGGTGCAGGACCAGGATGTGGAGGACGAGCACATGGTCAACGCTCCGAACTGGCTGGTGCTGGACGTTCGGCTGGAGGGAACCGACTGGTGGTCCAGGGGCGGCCTGAAAGTGCTGCGGGAACGGCGGGTGCTGGACATGCGCCGGGCGACTCTCGAACGGGAGGTCGTTCTGGAAGCACCGGACGGGCGGCGGCTGGCGGTGAGCCAGCAAAGGTTCGTGTCGATGGCCCAACCGCACCTGATGGCTCTCAGCACATCCATGACGGCCATGGGGTGGAGCGGCCCGGCAGAGATCCGCAGCGGCGTGGACTGTGGAGTCACCAATGAGAACCAGCCGGAAGACGCGCTCCTGTCCCACCACCACCTGATCCGGCTGGGCGTGTCAGACCCGGCCGATCCGGTCCCGGTTGTGGAAGTGGAAACAAGCCAAAGCCACATCCGGATCGCCACCGCTGTGCGTACCGAAATCTCCGGGAAGTACGACGACGGCGGGCCGGGGGAGGAGGAGTGGCTTTACTACCGCTCGTGGAACCTTGAGCTGACCGACGCAGCGCCGGTGCTGATTACCAGGACGGCGGCAGTGGTCACCTCCCGTGACCATGCAATTTCCTCGCCTGCCGTGGCTGCGAGGTCTGTGCTCCGGACTGCCGGCCACGACTTCGAGCAACTGCTCTCCGAGCACGAGGATGCGTGGGGAAGGCTCCTGGGCCTGTTCGCCATCGAAATTGACGGCAGCCCGCAGGTACAACTCATCCTGAACCTGCACGTCTTCCACGTGCTCCAGACGCTCAGCCCGCACACCGCTGAACAGGACGCCGGCGTACCCGCGCGCGGGCTGCACGGTGAGGGCTACCGCGGCCACATCTTCTGGGACGAACTGTTCGTCCTGCCCCTCCTCACATCAAGGATGCCCTTCGTGGCGCGATCGGTGATCAACTACCGCTGGCGCAGGCTGCCGGCCGCCCGGGAAGCCGCCGCTGCAGCAGGGCTCCGCGGAGCACTCTTCCCCTGGCAGAGCGGCAGCGACGGGAGGGAGGAGACTCCACTCTGGCTCTTCAACCGGCGTTCCGGCCGGTGGGTACCGGACTACTCACATCTTCAGCGGCACGCAGGCCTCGCCGTCGCCTTCAACGCCTGGCAGTACTTTCTCGCCACGCAGGACAGGGAATGGCTCCTGCGCTACGGCGCCGAACTGATCGTGGAGGTGGCACGGTTGGTGACCTCCATGGCCGAACACGACCGGCAGGAGGACCGGTTCCACCTTCGAGGCATCATGGGTCCGGACGAATATCACACGGGCCACCCGGACAAGGACGGGGCAGGGCTCGACGACAATGCGTACACAAACGTCCTGGCCGCGTGGGTATGCGCCCAGGCCTGCGGCATCATGACGACACTCCAGGGACACGACCTCGAAGAGCTCCAGACGCGGCTGGCCATTACGCCTCCGGAAGTGGGCCGGTGGAGCCACATCAGCAAACGAATGTTCGTGCCGTTCCACGACGGCATCATCAGCCAGTTTGCCGGTTACGAACAACTGCAGGAACTCGATTGGGACCACTACCGGACCGCCTACACAAACATCGAACGCCTGGACCTGATCCTGGAAGCGGAGGGGGACAGCACCAACCGGTACCGCCTGGCCAAGCAGGCTGATGTGCTCATGCTGCTCTACGTCCTTGGTGAGAAGGAACTGACGCGGTTCCTGGCCGGGCTCGGCTACGACGTATCCGGCGCCCAGATTGAAGCGACAGTGGACTACTATCTGGCCCGCACGGCGCACGGCTCCACCCTCAGCCGGGTGGCCCACGCCTCCGTGCTGGCGGCCAAGGACCCGGAGCGGGCCTGGAGTACCTTCCGTGAGGCACTGAGCGCAGACCTCGACGACACCCAGGGCGGCACTACGCGGACGGGTATCCACCTTGGCGCGATGGCAGGAACCATCGACGTGGTGCAGCGGAGCTTTGCAGGCCTCAGGTTTACCGGTGAGGGGCTCCTCTTCTCCCCGAAGATGCCTCAAGGGATCAGAACGGTGTCCTTCCAGGTCCGTTACCGGGACCATCTGCTCGCCGTCAATCTGGAACACGGCCTGTTGACCCTGGCAGCGGCTCCCGGAGACGCCCCCGCCATCTGGCTGCAGGTGGGCTCCGACCGCACACTCCTCGCCGCCGGCGAGACACGGCAGTTCCCGCTCGCTGCCGGCTGACCTTAGTTCATGAAGCGGGCTTTTGCGCTTTGGGGGAGTGCACCGCTTTGGGGGAGTGCACCACGAGGACGGGACAGTGTGCGTGGGCAACGCAGGCCGCGCTGACCGATCCGAGCAGCAGGCCGGCGAACCCGCCATGCCCGCGGCTTCCGACCACAACCATCGACGCGCCCTTGCTGCCCTCAATGAACGCTGCCCGTGCCGAGCCGTGGATGAGCCTGGCAGTGACATTGCGTGGTCGGTTCAGCCCAAAGGCTTCAGTGAGCGCAGTTTCAAGATTCTCCTCAGCTTCGTGGCCGAATCCTTCCACGCCCGTAGCGAGATAGCCTTCATAACCCGGATACTCCCAGCAGCCCCACGCCTCCAGCCGGATCCCCAGGGCGTCTGCCAGGCGGGTCCCCAGCCGGAGTGCCTCGACAGATGCCTCCGAACCATCGACGCCGACGATGATCTTTTCCTCAGCGACATTGACCATGATCATCTCCTCGCGCGCGCAGTGTTCCTCAAAGCATGGTGCCGCCGGCCCTGGACGAACAGGGTCCAAGGTCACGGCGCCCCCACCGCGCGACCATCCCGGGCCGCCGGGGCGCGGAATGACCTTTGGCCCTAGACGCTGCTGCCCCTCGGGTAGAGCCTGTCAGCGAACCAGGCTTCGGCGAATATGGAGTAGCAGTGGTGCAACGAGAGGGTCCGCCCCGGTCCGGGCTGGATGCGACCGGTTTGAGCTCCGAACGTGCCGCGGCATTGCTGAGGGAGTGGGGACGCAACGTACTTCCGGAGGCGAAGCCTGTGCCTCAGTGGCGCAAGCTCCTGGGTGAGCTGACGCATTTCTTTGCCCTGATGCTCTGGTGCGCCGCTGTACTGGCCTTCGTCGGAGGGATGCCGGCGTTGGGCGTTGCCATCATCGTGGTGGTGGTTGTTAACGGGATCTTCGCCCACATCCAGCAGGAACGTGCGCAGCACGCGGCCGCCAAACTGCGCGGACTGCTGCCGGCTGAGGTCTCTGTTCGCCGGGACGGGTACCCGCGGCGAATTCCCGCCAGTGAACTGGTTCCCGGTGACGCCGTCATCCTGACCGCGGGTGACAGGGTGCCGGCCGACGTGGTCCTGGTTCTTGGCTCCGGCTGTGCCATGGACGAGTCCCTGCTGACGGGCGAAAGTGAAGCGGTGCAGAAAGCCAGTGGCGAGCCCGCCTGGGGCGGAACGTTCCTCGTTAACGGCGCAGCAGAGGCGGTGGTGACCCACACCGGCGCGAACACCCAGCTCGCCGGAATCGCGAAGCTGACCAGCGGAACCATATCTCCACCAACACCGCTGGCCCGCGAGCTGCGCCGAATCGTCCGGATCATAGCAGCTGTGGCACTGGCCGTCGCCGGCGTTTTCTTCCTCGTGTCACTGCTGGTGGGCATCCCTTGGAGTTCTGCTTTCCTCTTCGCCATCGGCGTTGCGGTTGCCCTGGTCCCGGAAGGGCTCCTGCCGACCGTTACACTCTCCCTCGCCATGGGTGCCCAGCGCATGGCAGGGCGGAACGCGCTGGTCCGCAATCTGGAGGCGGTGGAGACTCTGGGGTCCACCACCTTCATCTGCACGGACAAAACAGGAACCCTGACGCAGAACCGGATGAACGCCGTCGAAGTCTTCACGCCTGACGGCCGGGTCAAGGTGGCAGGAGAGGGTTACGCACCGGTGGCTGAGATCGAGGGAACCGCGGTGGCAGCGGCAACCCGGACCGCGCTCGCAGCCCGCGCAGCCTCCCAGGGCAGGGCCGTCCAGCACGGCGATGAGTGGCGCGCAGACGGTGATCCGATGGAGGCAGCTCTTGACGTCCTCGCCCGCCGCCTCGCAGGGGCAGCCCTCGAGAGCGTGAGGCCGGCCCGGAGGTTCGCGTTCGACCCGAGGCGGCGCCGGGAATCAGTCATTGCCGGCAGCACACTTTTTGTTAAAGGGGCGCCTGAATCGGTCCTGCCGCACTGCGGCGCGGCCACGGACGCGGCGGCGGCGGAAGTCGACGCCATGGCGTCGCGGGGGCTGCGGGTCATAGCGGTCGCCATGCGCGAGCTGCCCGGCCGTGTGCAGGACTGGCTGGAGTGCCCGGCGGAGGAGGCCGAGACGGACCTTGTCCTGCTTGGGCTGATCGCACTTCACGACCCGCCCCGGCAGGGCGTGGACGAGGTGATCCGGACCGCCCGTGAAGCCGGCATCAGGATAGGCATGATCACAGGGGACCACCCGGGAACCGCCGCCGCCATCGCCCGGGAAATCGGACTGGTGGGAACACCCGAACTGGTTCTGGAGGGATCGCAGCTGCCGGAGGATGAACAGATTCTCGGCGCCATGCTGGACCGGGACGGCATCGTGGTCAGCCGGGTCTCCCCGGAACAAAAGCTCCGCGTGGCCAGGGCCCTGCAGAGCCGTGGCCACATCGTGGCCATGACCGGCGACGGCGTCAACGACGGCCCCGCCCTCCAGGAAGCAGACATCGGGGTGGCCATGGGACTCAGCGGAACTGACGTTGCCCGCGAAGCTTCCGATCTGGTTCTCCTGGATGATCACTTCGGCACCATCGTGGCGGCAATCGAGCAGGGCCGTGCCACCTACGCCAACATTCACAGGTTCCTGACCTATCACCTGACGGACAACGTTGCCGAACTGACGCCGTTCATTATCTGGGCACTGTCAGGCGGTCAGTTTCCGCTCGCGCTTGGCGTCCTTCAGATCCTCGCCCTGGACATCGGCACCGACCTGCTGCCTGCCCTGGCCCTCGGCGGCGAACCGCCAGGGAAGGGAGTGCTGAAACGGGCACCGGAACGGCGCCACCTGATGGACCGCCGGCTGATGTTCCGGGTGTTCTGCGTGCTGGGACCGGTGGAAGCGGTGGTGTCCATGACGGCGTTTTCCGTGGTGCTCTTCAGCGGCGGGTGGACGCGCGGAGACCCGCACGACGCGGGTCTGCTGATGACGGCATCCGGCGCCGCCTTCACCGCCGTCGTGCTTGGCCAGTTGGCGAACGCGTTCGCGTGCCGCAGCGCTACCCGGCCGCCGTGGAAGCAAGGGTGGTTCACGAACCGCCTGCTGCTCTGGGCGGTGCTGGCCGAAATCGGGGCTTTAGCTGTTTGCCTCTACGTCAGTCCCGTATCCGCCGCACTGGGGCAACTCCCGCCGCCGGCCATCGGGTTCGCCGTGGCGGCACTGGCAGTTCCTGCGGTCCTGGCAGCGGACTGGGCGCACAAGAAGCTCAGGCGTTCCGCCGGCAGCGGCGTGGGATAACTGCGCCGTCCCCGCCGGGGGTCCACGGGACGCGCGGGACCAAAGACTCTGATGGTGGTGCCGTAGTCCCGGAAGGATCGAGCCATGGCTCATACGACGGCGGCGACTGACATTCCCGTGATGTGGTTCGACGACGTGGGGATGGGTGACGTGCCGGCCGTTGGCGGTAAAAATGCGTCGCTGGGTGAACTGACCCGCTTGCTGCTGAGTTCCGGTGTCCAGGTACCGGAGGGCTTTGCTACCACAGCCTCTGCCTACCGTGCCTATGTGGCCGCCAACGGCCTCAAGGCGCCGATACGTACCGCGATCGAGGACTACCGCGCGGGCCGGGCAACCTTGCGTGAGGCCGGGGAGGCCATCCGCGAGCTTATTCTCGGCGGCCAGTTCCCGTCCGACATTGCCGCCGCCATCCGGGAACATTACAGGGCATTGTCCGAACGCACGGGACAGGCAGCGGTCTCCGTGGCCGTGCGCAGCAGCGCCACAGCGGAGGACCTCCCGGACGCGAGTTTCGCCGGCCAGCAGGAAACGTTCCTGAACATTTCCGGGGAACGGGAGCTCCTGGAGGCTTGCAGGAAGTGTTACGCCTCCCTGTTCACCGACCGGGCCATCACTTATCGGGAAATCAAGGGGTTCGGGCACCTGGAGGTAGCCCTGTCCGTCGGCGTGCAGCGGATGGTGCGCTCGGACCTGGGCGCAGCAGGGGTCATGTTTTCCATCGATACGGAGTCCGGGTTCCCCCGCAGCGTCCTGATTAGTGCTGCGTGGGGGCTGGGTGAAACCGTGGTTCAGGGCAGCATCAATCCCGATAAGTACCAGGTGTTCAAGCCCTTGCTGGCTGACCCGCAACTGACACCGATCATCGAAAAGACCATAGGCGCAAAGG
Organism: Arthrobacter sp. BF1; assembly: GCF_056680215.1. Lineage (NCBI taxonomy): Bacteria > Bacillati > Actinomycetota > Actinomycetes > Micrococcales > Micrococcaceae > Arthrobacter > Arthrobacter sp. BF1. The sequence continues at coordinate 2,357,097 of NZ_CM155271.1, read as the reverse complement.
AACGCAAGATGGTCTACAGCCGCGGCGGCCATGCGCGTACCAAGACCGTGGACACCTCTGAGCAGGAACGTCGCTCCTTTGTTCTCACCGATTCCGAGACGGTGGAACTCGCCCGCTGGGCAGTGGCGGTGGAGGAACACTACGGCCGGCCGATGGACATGGAGTGGGCCAAGGACGGTTCCACCGGGGAACTTTTTATGGTGCAGGCCCGGCCGGAAACTGTCCAGGCGCGGCGCAGCGGCTCAGTCTTCAGCGTCTATCACCTCCGCGAGTCCGGCCAGCTCCTGGCGGAAGGGGCCGCGATCGGCGAATCAATCGCACACGGCCTCGCCTGTGTGGTGCAGGATGCCAAAGACATCGAGGATTTCCGGGACGGCTCGATTCTGGTCACCCGGATGACGGACCCGGACTGGGTTCCCATCATGCAGCGGGCCGCCGGAATAGTCACTGACCACGGACGCCCGACCAGCCACGCCGCCATTGTCAGCAGGGAACTGGGAGTGCCCGCCGTAGTGGGTACCGGGAAAGGCACCTCGGTGCTCGGGAACGGCAAACCCATTACCCTTTCCTGCGCCGGGGGAGAGGACGGGGAGGTCTATGCCGGCTCGCTGGCTTTCGACGTCGAGGAGGTTGACCTCGGTGCGCTTCCTGAGACCCGGACCGCCGTCATGGTCAACATCGCAAGCCCATCAGCCGCCTTCCAATGGTGGCGCCTGCCGGCGGCCGGCGTGGGCCTTGCGAGGATGGAATTCATCATTAGCAACCTCATCCGGATCCATCCCATGGCGCTGGTCCACCCGGAACGGGTGAACGATCCCGGCGAGGCCGAGCGCATCAGGGAACTTACCCACGGCTACCCGGACCTGCAGGAGTACTTCGTCGATGTGCTTGCCACGGGCGTCGGCAAAATTGCGGCGCCCTATCACCCGAACCCGGTGATCGTCAGGCTCAGCGACTTCAAAAGCAACGAATACGGCCACCTGATCGGAGGCGGCGCCTTCGAAGTCGCCGAAGAAAATCCGATGCTGGGCTTCCGCGGGGCTTCGCGTTACTACAACGAGCGCTACCGGGAAGGATTCGCCCTGGAGTGCCGGGCGCTGAAGCGGGTGCGCGAGGAACTCGGGTTTTCCAACGTGATTGTCATGGTTCCGTTCTGCCGGACACCCCACGAGGCAGACCTGGTGATCAAGGAGATGGCGGACAACGGACTGACCCGCGGCGAGCACGGGCTGCAGGTCTACATGATGTGCGAGATCCCCTCCAATGTCATCCTCGCCTCCGAGTTTGCCGGCCGCTTCGACGGTTTCTCCATAGGTTCCAATGACCTGACCCAGCTTGTCCTCGGGGTGGACCGTGATTCGGAGCAGCTGGCGGGGCTGTTCGACGAGAGGGACGAGGCCGTCACAACGATGATCGGGCAGGTCATCGGCAGGGCGCACGCAGCGGGGATCAAGGTGGGTATCTGCGGCCAGGGCCCGAGCAACCATGCGGATTTTGCGGAGTTCCTGGTCAAGGAGGGCATTGATTCCATCTCCCTCAACCCGGACACCTTCCTCAAGACCGTCCCGGTGATCGCCGCCGCCGAGAAGTCCCTTCCGTGACCCGCCTGGGCATACTGACCAGCGGCGGGGACTGCCCGGGGATTAACGCGGTGATCCGGGGTGCTGTGCTGCAGGGAACCATTACCTACGGCTACGAGTTTGTCGGTTTCCGCGACGGCTGGCGCGGGGTGCTTGACCGGGACCTGGTTGCGCTGCCACGCCACGCGGTGCGGGGACTCTCCCGCCTGGGCGGAACCGTACTTGGCACATCGCGGACCAACCCGCTCAGGGATGGCGGACCCGGGGCGGTGCAAAGCAACCTTGCGGAATTGGGCGTGGATGGTTTGGTGGCCATCGGGGGAGAAGGCACGCTGGCGGCAGCGCAGGAACTCTCAACTGCGGGGATCAAGGTTGTTGGCGTTCCGAAAACCATCGACAACGACCTTGATGCCACCGATGTCACGTTCGGCTTCGACACGGCGGTCCAGACGGCCACCGAGGCCATCGACAGGCTCCGCACCACGGGCGAGTCGCATCACCGGTGCATGATCGCTGAAGTCATGGGCCGGAACGCCGGCTGGATCGCCCTCCATGCGGGGATGGCGTCCGGCGCCCACGCGGTGCTCATTCCGGAGCAGCGGGTTCCGTTGACGCAGATTGCCCGGTGGGTGGAGTCCGCCCGCGACCGCGGGCGGTCACCACTGGTGGTGGTGGCCGAGGCATTCGTCCCCGAAGGCCGGGAAGCGCCGTATTCACCGCGCGGCCTGGACACCTTCGGCAGGCCACGGCTGGGCGGGATCGGCCTGCTGCTGGAGCAGGAGTTGCAGGAGATTACGGGAATCGAGACCAGGGCCACCGTCCTGGGGCACATCCAGCGCGGCGGGGCCCCCACCGCCTTCGACAGGGTGCTGGCAACGCGAATGGGAATGGCAGCCGTGGCCTCCGCGGCCGAAGGACGCTGGGGAACAATGCTGTCCCTGCAGGGCACCAACATTGTGAACGTCGGTCTCGAAGCCGCACTTGGCCGGCTCAAGACCGTGCCTGAGGACCGCTACCGGGAGGCAGCGGTCCTCTTCGGTTGAGCAAGAGCACGCATCAGCCGCGGGTAACCTGGATCTTCCTGGCGGCAGGCTGCTGGGCCTTCGCCGGAACCGGGCTGCGGACCTCCAGCACACCGTCCTTGTAGGAGGCGGTAATGTCATCCTGCTGGACACCGTCAGGCAGTGCCAGCCTCCGGACGAACGAACCGTACCGGAACTCCGAGCGGTAGCTGTCCTTCTCCTTCTGCTCGGACTGTTCCCTGCGCTCAGCCTTGATTTCGAGTGCGCCGTCAACGATGGACACGCTGACGTCCTTCTCCGGATCGATGCCAGGCAGTTCTGCGCGGACCACCAAGGTGTCGCCCTCAACAGATTCTTCGACGCGGATGCCCGACGCCACGGTATCTCCTTCAAAAAGCCTTTCGATCATTTCGACGGGGGAACGCCGGGTGTCAAACCACTTCATCAAATCAGCCATTGTCTGTCTCCTTGCAATGATGGCCTTTGGGGGGATAAAAAGTGCCTGCCACTTAAGACTCCGGCGCCGGCCCGGACGGACCCAGAGGCTTTGGTCCCGCCAACCGCCGGCCCGCAGCAGCACGCCGCAGTACCCCGGGTGTCCGCGCCGGGGGCCGGGTGGTTGGGGGCTAGGATCAGTGCATGAGCAGCTCCCCCTCAGAGTCTCAAGTCGAAGTTCTCGCCCCGGCCGAGTGCTGGAAGTATCTACAGTCCTCGTACATCGGGAGGCTGGCCGTGATCAACGGTGCGGCACCGGAGATCTTCCCGGTGAACTTTATGGTCGTCGACGAAACGGTGGTCTTCCGCACGGCGCCGGGCACGAAACTCCGTGCCCTCCTCAGAGGTACCGCGGTGGCCTTCGAGGTGGACGGACTGAACCCCTACGGCACCGAGGTCTGGAGCGTTGTGGTCAAAGGGGAGCCGGGCACCTTCGACGGGGATCCGGCGAGCCTGCAGGAGGCCGGTCCCGACCGCGAACCCTGGCAGTCCGGGCTCAAGGAGCATCTGGTACAGATCCGCCCGGCCGATATTTCCGGTCGACGCTTCCCGGTTTCACCTCGCACGCGCTGGTGGCCGCCGCAGGACTTTTCAGCCGACTGGCTCTAGAAGACAGGTCCGGGGAGCGTCACTCAGCGCTGGCCTTCGCTGCGGATCGATCGATGGGGTAGCGCCGCGCGTGGATCCGGCCCAAAACCAGCACGGCCAGGATGGCGGCGGCGGTGGCCGTGAGGGAGGCCGCCAAAAGTTCGAGTGGAGGCCATTCCAGCATAAAGAATTCCGTCAGGAGCGGGACGGTCGTCAGCAGGACAAGCCCGGCACACATGGCAGCCATGACGGCCAGCCGGAGGCCGCTGACGGGGCGGCTGACCGCCGCCAGAATGGAGAGGGCCACCAAGGAAAGTGTCAGAACCGATGCTGTTCGGTTGGCACCGGCGCTGAAGCCCCCCACGGCCATGGAGTACGCCTGCACGGCGAGGACCGCCGTCGTCACAATAGCTCCTGCCGGGATCGCCAGGGACAGCGAGCGCCGAAGAAATCCCGGCCTGTAGCGCCCGGTGTTGCCCATCAGGGCGAGGAAGAATGCAGGGATGCCGATGGTGAGGCCATCCGTGGCGGAGAGTTGCCGGGGCAGGAACGGATAGCTCCACATCAGGGTTCCGAAGATCACTGAGAGGCAGAAGGCGTAGGTTGTCTTGCTGAGGAACAGCACCGAGACCCGTTCAATGTTGGCAATGACCTGGCGGCCTTCGGCGAGCACGGCCGGAAGCCGGTCGAAACGACCGTCCAGGAGCACCAGGCGGGCCACAGCTTTTGTGGCCGGCGCGGCGGTGTCCATGGCTATGCCGATATCCGCTTCCTTGAGGGCCAGGGCGTCATTGACGCCGTCGCCTGTCATGGCGACGGTGTGGCCCATTCTTTGCAGGGCCTGCACCATGTCCCTCTTTTGTGCGGGCGTGACCCGGCCAAACACGGAAAAGCTGTTCAGCGTTTCTTCCATCAGGTGCGGGTCTGCAGGCAGTTGCCGTGCGTCGTAGCCGGCACCGACGTCGAGCCCTACCTCTCGTGCCACGGCCGTCACCGTCCTGTGGTCATCGCCTGAGAGGACTTTCACGTCGACGCCCTGCTGCCGGAAGTACGCGAGGGTTTGCGCCGCATCCGGACGCACCTTCTCCCGGAACGTCAGGAGGCTGGCAGCAGCCAACCCGGCGGGCAGTTGCACGTCATCGGGGTCCTCGTGCGACAGCACGTCAGGCGTGTGGGCCAGCACCAGGGTCCGCAGACCCCGGGACGCCAAGCGGCGGGACTGGACTAGGAGATCCTCAGTGGACGCGCTGCTTCCCGTGGGGTGGCTCCCTGCAAACACCATCTCCGGAGCACCAAGAACCCACGTTCCCGCGGCAGCGTGCGGGCCTTCGAAACTGGCGGCGCTCCATTTCCGGGCGGACGAAAAGGGAACGACGGCGGCCGGGGCGGCGCCGCCGTCGAACGTGAAAGTGGGTGCCAGACAGCGGGCGGTGGCATTGGCGTGGGGGTCGGCGCCGAACCATCCAAGGGCCTCCCGCCAGCCCTGGGGAAGCTGCCGTCCGGTGTCGTGAACGTTATCGAAGACCACCCTTCCCTCCGTAAGGGTGCCGGTCTTGTCGATGCACAGAATATCCACGCGCGCCAGCCCCTCCACAGCGGCGAGTTCCTGAACCAGCACGTTGAGGCGGGCCAGCCGTGCACCGCCCACGGCGAATGCCACGCTGGTCATAAGTACCAGGCCCAGGGGGATCATGGCGATGGCCGCGCCCACCGCGCCGACGAATGCCTCCTGCCAGGCACCGGTTCTGAAGGCAGTGTCCCAGCCGCCCTTCGCCTGCATTTGGCCGTTGGTGATGATGGCCACGACGGGAAAGAGGGCCCAACTGATCCACCGCAGGACGCGGTGGATCGCGTTGCGGATCTCCGAATTGACCAGGGAGAAACGCTTGGCTTCGGCGGTGAGCCGGCTGGCGTACGAGCCCGCGCCGACGGCGACCACCCGTGCCCGTCCCTGGCCGGCCGTGACGGCGGAGCCGGACAGGACGGACGAGCCCCTGTCCTTGCCCACCGGATCTGATTCACCACTGAGGACAGATTCGTCCATTTCCAGACCTTCGTCATCGATGACGATGGCGTCCGCCACAACCTGGTCGCCGGCCTGCAGCACGCAGATGTCGTCCATCACCACGTCGGCAACGGCAACTTCCTGAACGCGGCCGTCACGGAGGACACGGGCCCTGGGGGCATCCAGGACAGCCAGCCTGTCCAGGAGCCTTTTGGCCCGATATTCCTGGACAACTCCGATAATGGCGTTGCTGAGCGCGGCAAAGCCGAAGAGTGCGTCCCTCCATTGGCCCAGGAGGAGCAACAGCAGGAAGCAACCGCCAACAATGCCGTTAAACATCGTCAGCACGTTCGACCGAAGGATCTGCCACAGGCTTCGGCTCGATTCCTCCGGTGCTCCGTTGGCCAGGCCTGCCAGCGTCCGTTCCCTGACCTCCGCGGCGGTGAGGCCGGACCCTGCGGGAGCATCAGCCCCGGACGGACGGGGAGCCGCTGCCGTGCTCACTCAGCTCCTCAAGGTGCCGGCGAGAGAGCTGCGGCGAGCGTTTCTGCCCAACTGGCCGCCTTCTCAAGTTCCCCGCTTCGGAGGGGCCCTTCTGTACCCCGGACGTAGAACGGGGCCGGGTCGGAAATGATGGTGGCGCCGCCCTCCTTCAGCAGCCTCGTCATTTTCCCGCCAGCTTCGCCGTGGATGAAGAAACGGACGCGGGTGTCGAACGCTGCCGCGTTGATGCCCTGCAGATTGCCGTTGCCCAACTGCGCCAGCAGTTCGGTGATTTTGGGTGTGGGGCGCCAGCCATTGATGGGGGACCCGAGGACCAGGAGGTCGCCGCCTGACATGGTTGCAGGGTTGAAGTCTGTCACGGAGACCGCTGCAGCGTGGAGGGGTTGGAGCCCCTGCACCACGGCATCTGCAACGGCCTTGGTGTTCCCGTAGGCGGAGTCGTATACGACGTGGGCTTTCATGCCGAGATGACCACCTTTAAAGCGTTGGTTTCCGCAGCCCTGGCGAAGGTGTCGTAGGCCTCCAGGAACTGATCGAAACTGAAGCGGTGCGTCGCAAATTTTTCCGCCGGCAGCTTCTTCTGGGCCACGAGCTTCAGCAGCATCGGTGTGGTGTTGGCGTTCACGAGTCCCATGCTGATGTTGATGTTCTGGATCCAGAGGCTCTCCACATGGAGTTCCACGGACTTGCCATGGACCCCGACGTTGGCCACGTTCCCGCCCGGCCGGACGATCTCCGTGCACATGCTGAAGGTCGCGGGAATGCCTACTGCCTCGATGGCCACATCCACTCCCTGGCCGTCGGTCAGGGCCAGCACCTGTTCCTTCCAGTCGGCGTCGCCTGACCGGACAACATGGGTGGCGCCGAACTCGCGGGACTTCGCCAGGCGGTTCGCGTCCAGGTCCACGGCGATGATGGTCGCCGCTCCATAGAGACCGGCGGTGGCGATCGCGGCCAGCCCCACCGGACCCGCACCTACTACTGCCACCGTGTCGCCGGGCTTCACGCGGCCATACTGCACGCCGATCTCGAAGCCCGTAGGGAGGATGTCAGAGAGCATAACGGCTTGCTCGTCGCTTACCCCCGACGGCAGCAGGTGCAGGGAGTTTTCGGCGTAGGGAACGCGCACGTATTCGGCCTGTGTACCGTCTATCAGATGGCCGAAGACCCAGCCGATGCCCGCGGCGCCCTCGTCACCCATGCAGTGCGAATAAAGTCCGACCTTGCAGTTGGCACAGTGACCGCAGGACTTGATGCAGGAGATGATGACGCGGTCGCCTGGCTTGAGGCTGGTCACTGACGAACCGACCTCGGTGATGGTGCCCACACCTTCGTGGCCGAGGATCCGTCCTTCAGTCACGGCCGGGACATCGCCCTTGAGGATGTGCAGGTCCGTCCCGCAGATGGTGGTGGTGTCAACCTTGACGATGGCGTCGGATGGATTGCGGATCTGAGGATCTGGCACATCCGTCCATGACTTTTTCCCTGGGCCGCCGTAAACCAAAGCTTTCATAGCCGTTCCTCGCTGTTGTTGTTCATGGCGTTCCACGGGGTGGACCGCGTGCTGCTCCACCTCAACGATGACGCACGCCTGCCGGCGCGGTAAGGGACAAAGGTCCCTGATGTCCGACGGCGGCGCCCAAGCCGGGCAGCTGCCCAGGTGCCGCAGGGCTTCAGGCGCGGGAGATCAGGACTGGGCCCGTGGCGTGGTGCAGGACCGCATGGGCATTCGACCCGACAGTTCCCCTCAGGAGCGTGTGGCCGTTGTTGCCCACGACCAGGAGGGCGGCGCCGCGGGAGGCATTGAGGAGTGCCCGGGGGACGGAAGCATCCCGGACGATTTCCTGGCCGACGGCCATGGTCGGAGCGAGGGCCCTGGCGTCCTCAGCCGCGCTGAGGAGGAGACGACGGGGCGCTTCAAGGCCTCGTTCGGCTGCGTAGGCCGCGCCGTCGTGGGGCCGGATGACGTGGATGATCATCAGTCCGGATCCCGTGGCACTGGCCAGGTCACAGGCAAGCCGAAGCGCTCCCGCGGACCCGGACGAGTCAATCCCCACCACAACGCGTCCCTGGGGGTGCTTATCAAACCGGATCACCGCAACTGGGCAGGAAGCCGTGGCGGCCAGCTCCAGGCTTACGGATCCCACGAGAAGCCCCAGGAAACCCCCGATCCCGCGGCTGCCCAGCACTAGCATGCGGGCATCGTCGGCCATCCGCCGGAGGTGGCCTGCAGGCAGGCCGTACAGGAGGCTGCCTTGGACCGATACCCGTGGCGCCACAGCCAGTGCCTCCGCTTTCCCCTCCTCAAGGATTCCCTGGGCCTGGTGTTGCAGGCCACTGCCTGCAACACCTTTGACCGGTCCGAGGTCACTGGTCAGCAGGGGCCACAGTGAGCAATGAATCACCTGCAGTTCACAGTCCAGATGAGCCGCATGCCGGGCAGCCCAGCGCACAGCCGCCGCCGCCTCGGCCGAACCGTCGTAGCCAACAACCATGCGGTCAGGCGGTGGCATGGCTGGACCCGGTCTGGCCACCGCCTTCTGCGGAAAGCTGCCCGGGAGCAACCGATAATACTGCCGGCAGGTCCGTGCCATGCACCACGAGGACAGGGCATTTTGCGTGCTCAGCCACTGTCGCGCTCACCGCACCCAGCAGCAGGCCTTCAAATCCGCCGCGTCCGCGGCTGCCCACAATGACGATTTGCGCAGTGCTGCTTTCTTCAACAAGGACTTTGGCCGGCGGGCCCTGGGCTGCGACCATTTCCAGCCCGGCGGGAGGGGCGCCGTCGAATGCCTCCGCCACAGCAGCAGCACAGACGCTCCGGGCTTCCTCCTCGGGGTTCCAGAGGAGGGGCGTGAAAGTGCCCACTGCGATCTGGAACTGCCAGCACGTTACCGCCCGGATGTGGGCCTTGAGCAGCGGTGCCAACGCTTGGGCCCAGCGGAGTGCCGTGATGGACGGAGCGCTCCCGTCGACCCCCACCACTATGGCATTCAGGTCAGGGATTTGTTCCATGGTCTTCCCCGGCCTCCTGGCTGACGACCACTACAGGACAATGCGCGTGTGCTGTACAGGCGGCGCTCACCGAACCCATGAGCTGTCCCAGCAAGCCGCCGCGGCCCCGCCGGCCTACTACGAGCAGCTCGGCGTTCCGGCTTTCTTCCACCAGGACCTTCGCCGGCGAACCCACTTTGACAACTGCAGAGAGGTGTTCGGGGCGCTCCTGGCCGAAGGCCCTCTCGATGGCCTGCTCCACCTGGCGGCGGGCAATGGCCTCAAGTTCCGCCGGGGTATCGAGGTCCCCGCCAGGGGGCATACGTTCCGGAAGATAGAAATCGCTGTACCCCAGGCACGTGACAACATGGAGCGGGGCGCCCAATGCGGTTGCCAGCCGGCCGGCGAGGCGCAGCGCCGCGGGGGAATATTCCGAACCGTCAATTCCAACCAGGATGTGTTTGCTTTCACTCATGGCAATACCTTTCCCCAAGACCCGGCCGTGCGCCTAGGGCCGAAGGGCACCAAGGGCCCCGCGGTTCCAGCCGCATCTCAGGACGATCGGAGCAGCACGGCCGCCCCCGTGAATCGGTCCCGGGACAGATCAAGCAAGGCCTGGCCTGCCTCTGTCCAGGGGTAGGCCACAGTGGTGGGGCTGAGGGGGATTCTCTCGGCCAGCGCCAAGAATTCCAGGCCGTCGGCCCTGGTGTTGGCCGTAACACTGCGGAGGTGGCGCTCCTGGAAGAGGTCCTTTTGATAGTCAAGGGCCGGAATGTCGCTCAAATGGATTCCGGCGACCGCGAGGGTTCCTCCGCGGTCCAGCGATCTGAGCGCAACAGGCACCAGCTCGCCCGCGGGAGCGAAGAGGATGGCCGAGTCCAGCAGCTCTGGCGGCTCGGCTTCGGCGGGCCCGGCGAACCGGGCCCCCAATTCCAAGGCAAGCTTCTGCGCCGCCGCCGATCGTGTCATGACGAAGACGCTTGCGCCTTCGTAGATGGCCATCTGGGCCGTCAGGTGGGCTGATCCGCCAAATCCGTAGATGCCCAGCCTGCCGCCGTGGGGGAGTGCGGAGCACCGAAGCGCCCGGTATCCGATGATCCCTGCACAGAGCAGGGGGGCGGCTTTCTCATCGGAGAATACTTCGGGCAGGGGGTACACATAGTCCTGGTGGGCGACCATCAGCTCCGCGTAGCCGCCGTCAGTGTCCCAACCGTTGAACGTGGGGCTGAGACAAAGATTCTCCGACCCGCGCCGACAGAACCTGCACGAGCCGCACGTCCGGGCCAGCCAGGCTGCCCCCACACGATCGCCAAGCCGGAATCGGGAGCTGCCCGTTCCCAGTCCCACCACCTCGGCCACTACCTCATGGCCGGGGATCCTGCGGGCGGCACGGGGACGGAGGTCTCCTTCCGCAAGGTGGAGATCCGTGCGGCAGACGCCACAGGCACGGACGGAAAGCAGGACTTCATCCGGCCCGGGTGAGGGATCAGGCCGCTCGCCCAGCCGCAAGGGTTCGGACGCGATGGGACCGGGCTCCTCCACCCACCATGCCCTCATGCAGGGTCATTCCAGACCGGCGCGGGTGGCTTCATCCAGGGAACCTCCCCAGGTAAGCGGCGCAGCAATCTTGAAACGACGTCCACTCACTTCCTCCGGCACAATACGGAGGAAGTGGTCCTTGCGGCCGGTCTCCCAGGGAAAGAGCAATTGCCCCACAGAGGCCAGGAGCTCGGGTGTGCGGTCCAGCGCTGTGGCTGGCCCTTTCACCACAACACTCCAGGCGACGCCCGCATGAGTGTCAGCACCATCGGCCTCAAGTGCCACCATTTTGCCCAAGGCAGACGCAAGCTTGGTACCGGCACCGGTACGGAAGACCAGTGATTCATGGTGGACCTTGTAGTTGATGGGAAAGATTTCGGGGTGGTCGTGCACCCAGACGGCAAGGCGGCCCACGGAAGCGCCCCGCAGCAGCCGCCAGCATTCCTCCGTTGGTAGTTGGGCGGTCTCCGGTATCGATGCATCTGTGGTCATGCCCACGAGCATAGGAGCGGTACGGTGGGGAACGTAGGGCACAAAGACCCCTAAACCGGTCTGCGGGCATGGAGGAAAAACGCAGGGAGGCGTATTCTGTGGGCAACTGCTGCAGCCGGTCTGCTTGCGTGTGCTTCAAATACCGCGGAAGGCGGTTTCCGTGAGCGAACGCATCCGTCAATCCGCAGAGGGTCAGCAACCTGTTGCCGGCTCCAGGATGGACGAACTTCTGACCGACTTCGTTGACCGTGCCGGGGAGTTGGTGAGCGCCCAACAACGGATGCAAGGCCTTTTGAATGCCGTCGTTGCACTGGCCGAAGACCTGAGCCTGGAGGCCGTCCTGCACAGGGTGGTAGATTCTGCCTGCCACCTTGTGGACGCTGAATACGGGGCGTTGGGAGTCATCGGAAGTGACCGTGGCCTGAGCCACTTCATCACCGTGGGGATCGAGGAGGACCTCGCCCACGAGATTGGCCCGCTCCCCACAGGCCACGGCGTCCTCGGCTTGTTGATCCGGGATCCGAAGCCGCTGCGGCTTCATGACCTGGGTCAACATCCGGATGCCTACGGGTTTCCCAGGCACCATCCGCCGATGAAATCTTTCCTTGGCGTACCGATCCGGGTGAGGGATGTTGTTTTCGGCAACCTTTACCTGACCCAAAAAAGGGGTGGTGGCGACTTCACGGACGAGGATGAGGAGCTCGCGGAGGCACTTGCTGCTGCCGCCGGCGTCGCAATAGAAAATGCCCGGCTCTACGAGGACGCCAGGCGCAGAACAGCATGGCTTCAGGCTTGTATGGACGTTACCGGCAAGATGGGCGACGCGGAGGCTCCGGGAGATCAGAACGGGGGACTGGACATGATCGCCGCGAGGGCACTGCAGGAGTCCAGTTCGTCCCTTGCGCTCATCCTGGTTCCGGAAGGCACTTCCGGCCTGTTCCGCGTCGCGGGGGCGGGAGGAACCGCCGCGGAATGGGTTGGACGGCTTTCGCCGTTTGATTCAGGGGAGATTGACGCCGTTCTTTCCACAGGCCAGGCGGCTGTCATCGAGGACGTTTCGTCGGCACTCGGCGGTGCGCTGGTGCCGGATGGCGGCCAACTGTTGGTCATAGACCTCAGCGCGCGCGGCACCAACTACGGGCTTTTGGTCCTCGTGCGCGAGCATGTCGCAGGGAGGTTCAGTAAGACGGATGTGGAGATGGGCTCGGTGTTCGGTTCGCACGTAGCCCTTGCGCTGGAACTCGCGAGAGCTCACCGGATGCGGGAACAACTTGCGGTGTTCACTGACCGGGACCGGATCGCCCGCGACCTGCATGACCTCGTCATTCAGCGCCTCTTCGCCGCGGGGCTCAGCATCCAAAGCCTCCGGCGCTTGATTACCAGCGACGCCGGCGCCAATACCCTGCAGAACGTTACCGCCGAGCTGGACGAGACCATCCGGGAGCTTCGCAACACGATTTATTCCCTGAATGACTCCGCCCTGGAGAAGGAACTTCTCAGCAGCCGTGTGCTGCAGGCGGTCCGCACCGCTGCGCAGTCGCTTCGGTTTGTTCCCCGGCTTACCCTGACCGGCCCCATCGACGCGATCCGGGACGAGGAAACCGCATCAAACATCCTGGCCGTAGTTACGGAAGGGCTGAGTAACGCCGTCCGGCACTCAGGGGCGGATGCCATCCGTGTGTCCGTTTCCGTAGACGACGGAATCGTGCATGTCCGGGTCCAAGACAATGGCGCGGGATTCAGCGTCCGGACGCCCGGAAACGGAATGACCAACATGCAGCACAGGGCCAGCATGCTCGGCGGCACGTTCGAGGTTTCCGGTTCCCCTGAAACCGGAACAGCACTGACCTGGAAGGCTCCTGTGTTCTAGCTTGGCCATTTTGCTGCTGGCGCAGGTGCTACTGGTCGCGGTGCTGCGCCATATGGACCGCCGCCTGGGTCCGGCGCTCAAAACCCAATTTCGCCAGCAGGGACGAGACATAGTTCTTGACAGTCTTCTCGGCAAGAAGCATATGCTCGCCGATTTGGCGGTTCGTCAGACCCTCTCCAATTAACTCCAATACCCTGCGCTCCTGCCGGGTCAGCACCGCGATCCGTGGGTCCACGTGCTCCGGCTCGGCGAGGCCCTGCACGATTCTGGCCTTCAGGTCGGCATCGAACAGCGATTCTCCCTTGGCGGCGCGGCGCACCGCTCCGATGAGGTCGGAACCGCCTATCTCCTTCAGAACATACCCCGAGGCCCCGGCGAGGACTGCGCCGCGGAGTGCCTGCTCGTCGTCGTAGCTTGTTAGGATCAGGCAATTGATCGTTGCATCGACCGAATGCACATCGCGGCAGACCTCAATCCCTGTGCCGTCAGGCAGCCGGGCGTCAAGAATCGCCACATCAGGACGCAGCGCCGGAATCCGACGAGCCGCTTCAGCGGCAGAACCGGACATGCCGACGACGACGAAGCCTTCGCTTTCCAGGAGATCCTGCAGTCCTCGCCGCACCAACTCGTGGTCGTCCAGGATGAACACCCGGATCCCGTCGTTGGACACTTCGACGGCATGCTCCGGTGCTGTTGAGGCGTTCATCCTGATCCCTTCTGCGCCCCGCTGCAAACCCGCAACGGGGTGCCTTCGTGAGCCTGACTCATTCTTTAGGAACCGGAGGACCGCCACAAGGGTCCAATGACCCGAACGGGGAGCCGTAGTGGGCGTTGGGGCTTCGAGCCGTGACCTTTGGCCCTACTCCCCGGGGCACCGCAGCACGACTCTGGAAGGGACTCATTGCACCGCAAGGGGTGCGGGGCCACGTTGTTGCCACGACGGAAGGACTCCCATGAAAGCCCGTTCCATCACCATGCTCATAGTCGGCATCCTGTTCTCCATGATGGGTGTGGGGCTGCTGTTCGGCGGCATAGCTGCGTCGTGGGTCAATGCACTCCAGAACGACGGCGGATACCTCACCTCTCCGAGGGAGCGGTTTGCGGTGGATTCCACGGCCATAGTCTCCGCCCGGGCAGATGGAATACGGGGCGACTCATACCCGGGACCGCTGCCCTTTGACGTGGGCAGCGTCAGGATAACGGCGGAGTCCGTCAACCCTGGGAAGGACATATTTGTTGGCATTGCAGCCAGGCAGGATGTGGACCGCTACCTTTCCGGAGCCAACTACTCCGAATTGCGGGAAGTCGAGTTCCGGCCGTTCCGTACTGAGTACCGGGAGGTGCAGGGTACAACGCCACTATCAGATCCCGCGGAACAGAATTTCTGGGTGGCTTCCGCGCTTGGTGGCGGCGAACGGAACCTGGACTGGAAGATAGCTGCGGGAGACTGGTCCGTGGTGGTCATGAATGCCGACGCCAGCCCGGGAGTATCAACGGATCTGCAGGCGGGGTTCCGGTCCGAGCTGTTCGGCCCGATAGCTGCGGGGCTGCTCGCAGCAGGAGCCATCCTGCTGGTACTCGGGGTGCCGCTCCTGATCTTCGGCGCGCAAGGGCTGGGGCGCCACGCAGCGCAGCCGGCCGCTCTAATGCCCGGAGCGTATTCGGGCGCCGCGCCCTACGGAGCCCCTCAAGGCCAGCCCAACCAAGTCATGGGCGAACAGTTCACAGGCAATCAGGTCTCAGGTAACCAGCTCACAAGTTTCCAGGCTGCGGCCGAAGTGATGCCCTATCCGGCGCGGCTTCGCGGCGAACTCGATCCCGTGCTGTCCAGATGGATGTGGCTGGTGAAATGGTTCCTGGCCATCCCGCATTTTGTTGTGCTGTTCTTCCTCTGGTTCGCGTTCGTGGTGGTCACCATCATTGCCTGGTTCGCCATCCTTTTTACCGCCCGCTTTCCACGTTCCCTTTTCAACTTCAACGTGGGGGTCCTGCGCTGGAGCTGGCGCGTGTCCTTTTATGCCTATTCTGCGCTGGGAACGGACAGGTATCCGCCATTCACGCTGGCCCGGACTGACTACCCCGCTGATTTTGAGGTTGACTATCCGGAGCGGCTGTCCCGCGGACTCGTGCTGGTCAAGGGCTGGCTCCTCGCGCTGCCACACCTGATCATTATTGGGGCGCTGACAGGCGCCAGCACCGTCCGGTGGAGCGATCCCCAGAACCCGGGAATCAGGTACGAGACGGCAACAGGATTCTCGTTGTTCAACTTCCTGGTACTAGTTGCGGCTGTCATCCTGCTGTTCAGCGGCCGTTACCAGCGCCCCCTGTTCGACCTGCTCATGGGCTTCAACCGCTGGATATACCGGGTCATCACCTACGTGGCCCTCATGCGCGACGAATACCCGCCCTTCCGCCTCGACCAGGGCGCCCGGGATAGCGGCGAGCGGGGGCCGGCTCCGTTGACTGGCCCGGTCCCGCCGGAGGGTACAGCCCCGCGAATCAGTCCGATGCCTTCGGGCAGCCCGGTGCCCACGGAAAGGGCGGTGCCCCCGGGAAGCCCCGTGCCGCCGTCGGACCCTACAACGCCCGCATAAGGCTCCTCTGCAGCATCGAGGGCACCGACTGCCAGCAACGCCACGGCCATGGCGGCAAGAATCCCCAGTTGGGGGTCCGAAGGCCCCTAGCTGCGGATTCCGGACACGCCGTAGGGTCGTAGCCATGAGCCCAACACGCCTCCGCACTGCGATGGTGCGTTTCCCCGTGGTGGCTGCCACCGTGGGGATGGGTGCAGTGGTTACGGTGTTGCTTGCACTGGGGGAGGACCCTGCGGCCCGGTGGACAGCAAGCGCCTACGCTGTCCTCATCGCGGTCATCCGGTCCGGTTCGATGCTCAGGGCGCTGCTCGGCGGCCGGTGGGGCGTTGACCTGCTTGCCGTCACCGCCATCGGCGCCACGGTGGCGGTGGGCGAGTACGTCGCGGCCCTGATCATTGTGCTCATGCTTGCCGGGGGTGAAGCGCTGGAAGTCATTGCCCAGGGAAGGGCAACCCGAGAGCTGAGATCCCTGCTGGAACGCACCCCCCAGACCGCCCACCGGGAAGTGAACGGTGGTCCGCCCGAAGACATCCGCGTCGAACAGGTCAGGCCCGGGGATCTCCTCCTGATCAAGCCGTCGGAGGTGGTGCCCGTGGACGGCGTGCTCATCTCCGCGGCGGGCACCTTCGATGAATCCATGCTGACGGGGGAGAGCCTGCCGGTGGAACACACGGAAGGCGACACGCTGCTCAGCGGCTCAGTCAACGGCGATGACGCTGTGAAGATGACAGCGACGTCCACGGCGGAGGACTCGCAGTACAGCCAGATTGTGGCTTTGGTCCAGGAAGCGGCCTCGAGCCGCCCGCCCGTGGTCAGGCTCGCCGACAGGTACGCCGTCCCTTTCACCATTCTGGCCTTTGTCCTGGCCGGCCTGGGCTGGTATTTCAGCCAGGACCCGGGGCGGTTTGCCCAGGTGCTGGTGGTGGCCACCCCGTGTCCGCTGCTCATTGCAGCTCCGGTGGCGTTCCTTGCCGGCACCAGCCGGGCGGCGCGTTCGGGCATCATCGTCAAAAACGGCGGTACCCTCGAACAGCTTGCCCGGGTGCAGACGGCAGTGTTCGATAAAACCGGCACTCTTACCCACGGCCGGCCCACGCTGCACGGCATCAGGATGCCCAAGGCGGCTGCCGGGCTGATCAGCGAGGACAGGCTGCTGCAGCTTGCCGCTTCGGCGGAGCAGTACTCCTCCCATGTGCTGGCGGCGTCGGTCATGGGCGCCGCCCGTCACCGCGGCCTTGATCTTCTGCCGGGAAGTGACGCGAACGAACACGCCACCCAGGGAGTCGCGGCGACGTGCGGCGGCCACCGGGTGGTGGTGGGTAAGCCCGACTTCGTCCGATCCGTCACCTCCGGCTTCGAGGACGCGCACCTGACCGGCGGGCAACTGGCGGTCTATGTGGGTGTTGACGGACGCTTCGGGGGAGCACTGGTCATGAGTGACCCGCTGCGGGGTAATGCAGTAGGCACCTTGGCCCACTTGAGGCGGTTGGGCGTAGGGGAGACCCTGCTGCTTACCGGCGACTCCCTGCCCACGGCAGAAAAGATCGCCGCCCAAGCCGGGATTTCCAGGGTCCAGGCAGGCTGCCTGCCCGGCGACAAAGTCTCCATCGTGGCCGGACTGCGGATACGCCCGGTGATGATGGTGGGCGACGGCGTCAACGACGCCCCGGTGCTGGCCGCCGCCGAGGTCGGTGTCGCGATGGGCGCCAAAGGATCAACCGCGGCGAGTGAGTCGGCGGACGTCGTGATCATGCTCGACGACCTATCCAGAGCGGCGCTGGCCGTTGACATCGGCCAGCGCACCATGCGGATAGCACTGGCGAGCATCTGGATTGGCATCCTGCTCAGCGTTGGCCTGATGGTCGCGGCCGTGTTCGGTTTCATTCCCGCCGTTGCGGGCGCACTCCTCCAGGAACTGGTGGACCTGGCCACTATCCTCAACGCGCTTCGCGCCCTCCGCGGCGGCAGGAAGGCAAGCACGACGGCGGTGGGAGGCACTCCAGTCAGCGTGGGCGCCGTGAGGTGAGCGCCGTCGTCGTGCGCTGCTCCGTTCCTCCCCGCCCGTCAGTGCCGCCGGTTCAGTGCCGCCCGGCGTCCAGCGGCGGCCACCAGTGCGAGGGGGGATTGATCACGAAGCGCCGGCCGGTGACCTCTGAGGGCGTGACCCGCACCAGATGGTCCTTGCTTCCGGTTTCCCACGGTGAGAGCCCGGCATCCACTGCCTCCTGGAAGTCCTCCTGGGAATCCACAACCGCAGCCGTGCCCTTGACGATGACGCTCCAGGCGATGGTGCCGTAGGTGTTGAGGCCGTCGGCTTCCAACGCGATGGAACCGCCGCCCAGCACGGCATCCAGTTTGGTTCCTGATCCGGTGCGGAATATCACCGTCCCGTTATCGGGAACGTAGTTGACAGGGAAGATTTCCGGCTCACCATTACGGATCAGGGCGATCCGGCAGACCGAGACTGAGCGGAGGTATTTCCAGCAGTCATGTACGTTGAGGACTTCCGTCTGGGATCCCGAAGTGTCGCTTTGCATGCTCGCAGGCTACTACGTCTGGTGCTATCGGCGGTGGATTGGGGTGATGACCGTGGGGCACGGAAGCTGCGTCAGGACCGCGTGTGCTGTGGAACCCAGGAGCAGCCGTTTGAAACCGCCCCTGCCCCGGCTTCCAACCACCAACAACCGGGCACCGGCTGCGGCTTTGACCAGAGCCTCGGCCGGTTCCCGCTTGGTATCCAGGATCTTGTGCACTACGAGGTCCGGGTAGTCCTCGCGGAGGCCGGAGACAGTTTCGGACAGCACCATTTGTTCCTCGTCCTCAATGCGCTGCGTCAGCGACTGGGTGAGCGCTCCACTGTCCACCCATTTGTCCGGTTCCCAGATGGCATAAACCACTGTCAGCTCCTGGCCTTCCCGGTCTGCCTCGGCGGCAGCGAACGCTACGGCCTGAGTGGCTTCCTCCGAGCCGTCCACGCCCACCACCACGCCCTGCCCGCCTTCAGCGTCCGTGACTCCAATGACCGCGACCGGGCACTTGGCCGCCGCGGCGACCTGCAGCGCCCGGTCCGTCAGCGAACCGCCCAAATGCTGAGCGCCTGACCCAACCACCAGCATCGACACCTGGGTGGAGTACTTTCGCAGCGAGCCGGAAACGCCTCCCTCCAGTACTTTGGTGGTGACCTCCGCCGGAATCTTGCCCCGCACGCGTTCTGCAGCGGCTTCCACCAGAATTTCACCCCGCTTCACCAGCTCGCCGGTCCACGGGACGGGTTCCGCCACCCACCGGTCGTCAACAACGTACAGAATGACCAGCGGCAGGTCAGCACCGGCCGCCCGGCGGGCTGCCCAGTCCACGGCGGCCCGGCTTTGCGGAGAGTCATTGGTGGCGACGGCAATGGGTTGAGACGTTCTCACGGCTGGTTTTCCTTTGTTCTCTTGTCGGGGCTGTGAACAACCAGGACGGGGCAGTGCGCATGGGCAACACAGGCTGAGCTGACGGAGCCCAGCAACAGGCCGCCGAATCCTCCGTGGCCGCGCCTGCCAACAATGATCATGTCCGCGTGGCGGCTGGCATCGATGAGGGAGTCCCTGGGGTGGCCCCGGACAACCCGCGGGATGACGTTGGGCGGAATGTCGTCGCCGAAGGCTTGTTGCAGGGCGTCGTTGAGGACGATCATGACGCGTTCCTCGAAGCGGTCTATGCCCATGGCCACGTACCCGGCATAGACCTGCGGATCATCCCAGTAGGCGGTGGCCAGTACTTTGGCCCCGACCGGGGCGGCCAACCACTGGGCCTGCCGAAGCGCCTCCACGGATGCCTCCGATCCGTCTACCCCCACCACAAACATGGCACCCTCTGACGCCGGCTCCGCCATGACGTATCCCTTCAGTGGACGCTTACTGCTCTCCAGCCTGCGGCCAAGGGCAATGGACGTGTAGGGCCGAAAGTCACCTAGAAACTGGAGGAACTGCCTGAGCCTGAGAAGCTTCCCCCGCTGCTCCCGTAGCCGGTGGTTCCGCCGCCGCCCCTGGCAGAGCTGACGCTCCCGACGCCGGTGTTCAGGCCGGAGTTGAAGGCAGGGACGGAGAAGAAATAGTAGGAAGGGTAGACGGTGCCGAGGATGCTGGGCTCGTAGCTCCGCCGGTGGTGGCGGTCGGTGCCTTCCTGGGCGTCCTCCATCCCCCTGCGCATGAGTCTGGCTTCCCGTTCGGTCTTGGCGAAGCCCGCTATCACCGTTTCAGTGTGCTGCTTGAGCAGGTCGGACAGGCGGCTGCGGGCGTCACGAAGGCGGTCCAGCGCTTCTTCCGGTGTGATGGTCCCATCTGTGAGCTGGGCGGTCCACCGTTCGATTTCCGCCAGGCTCTGGTCGCGGAAGAACCTCAGGGACGCGGCGGTGGCGGAGTCGCCTTGCCCGTGACGCTTAGTCAGTAGCTGCTCAAGCCCGGCGAGGTCGCTGCGGAAGGGTGCCAGCTGACGGTCCCAAGCCGTTGGCCAGGTGTTCAACCGGTTCAACAGCGCGTTGCTGTCGGAAATGACGTCGTCCAAGGCATCCAGTTCGGCGGCCGCGTCCGCAAACTCCCGGACCAGCTTGAGGTTTGGCCTGCGGCTCAACGCCCTCGGTGTCAGGGCATGCACCCGGTTGGAAAGCCCGGTGGCGGCGTTGTAGCGGTTCAGGAAGGTGCGGTGCTTCTCCAGGACACTGCTTCCGTACGAAGACGACTCCGGGATGGTGCTCGCATTAAGCTCGGTGACGTCCAGGTCTGTGCTGACGTTGGCGTAGCTTCGGTCTCCCCTCGCCAGCTCCTTGCGGCTGCCCGCCCTGGTGACGGCCCGTACTATCAGCAACGCAGCAGCCCCCGCCGCGGCCAGCGAACCCGTCACCCAGGCTGTGATCACGAAGGCGGCCGACTGGTACCACGGCTGATTAATGAGTTCGGCGCCCCGCCGGACTCCCGCGATGGTGCCGTCCGTCCACTGGGCGTCACGCAGGAGGTCCTTGGCCGCCTCCTGGATGTCATCGCGTTGTCCCAGCGAAACCTTGCGGTCCTCGCCCATGTAGGTGCCCACGTGCCGGCCCACGGGATCGAGCGCAAAGATGAAGAGACCGTCGGCCCATTTCTGACCGTCCGGGCTGATCCAGTCCGGGTGTTCGGCGCGGGCGAACCTGAGCACCTCTTCGTTCAGGTTGTCCGCGGCGCTCCCGTTGTAGGTGTAGACAGCCACCTTGGTGGGCTCATGGAATTCGATGGCGGTGATGGCCGGGACAAGGGTGTTGCGGTCGAGCACGCCGGCCCTGTCCTCAATAACGACGCCGGTGGGTGTGACGGCGAGTGCCGCCGCACCGCCGCCCAGCATCAGCGCAAAACCAGCAGCAGCAACTTGAAGGTCTTGACCATCAGTCGACCGGCCACACTACTTTTGTCTGCCATTTCGTGGGGTCCGGTTCGGACGTTCTGCCACAGCCCCACCACATTTCCTTCGCTGTCGCGGAAATATGCATTCCAGCCGGAGCCGGGAATTACTCCACTCATTGCACTCACCTTTCTGCAGCAGCGGGTTACTAAGACCGTCCTGGTGCTACCAACGGTATGACATCGATCCGCGCTGACCGGCCGTCCGAAGGACCAATCACCAGCAGTATGTGCGCGGCGGTGACACCGGCCAGAGCACTGATCACCCGCTCGACCAGCCCGTCCTCCGAGGGGGCGCCGGCCGGTAACGGCCCGTTGCCTGCGTCGGCCCGCTTCCACACGGAGACTTTGGCGCCGGTCGCGGCAGCAATGGCCTCGGACAGCGGCTTCGAATTGAAAGCCGTCACCAGGATGACCTGATCAACGGTGGGGGCGCTCACCCCTGAGGCGGCCGCCAGCAGGGCATGCTCGCGGCGCCACTGGGCAGAGTGGTACCCGGCAACCAAACCGGCCGACACCAGGAGACCCAGTGGCGCGCGGATCCGCTCCAGAATGCTGCCTCCGGTTGCCTCGCCCAGAAGGGACTCGAAGAGCCGGTACCCAATCACCAGGAGGGCCACGAGGGCCACCACTGCGCTGATGCCGAAGAACACTATGAGGTAAACGCGCCTGCCTGGCGGAATCGCGTCAGCAGTTTGTGGCTGCCGCATCGGCCGCCACGCCCGCCACCAGACGGGACCGCCCACCACAAGGGAACTGATGCCGCCGAGCAGCAGGGTTCGGGTGCCGCCGCCGGCGAGCGGTGTTACCGCCATGGCAAGCGAAGCATTGATGACCACCCCAATGCCGGTTGCGGCAGCCGCCAAGGCAACTCCGGACTTTACCAGCCGGCTCGCACGCCTGGTGCCTACGGAACGCTGAGCTCCGCTGACGCGGTGAAAACGCCAGATTAGAAGGCCGATCGCGGCAGCGGCGAGGGCCGGGCCCAGCGGGGTTAGCAGTTCGTTCATGGGAGCAGACCGGTCGAATGCTGTCCGCAGGACCACAAAAACGACGACGCCGGCGCCGCCGAGTGCCGTGATGCCCGCGGCGAAGATCCCCGCCCCAACGAGGGCCACGTCCACAAGGGCGGTGCCCATTTTTCGGCCGCCGCCCCTGAACCAGTGCCACCACCACACGAGGCTTCCGCCAATTGTCCAAACCACGGCCCTCAGAATGGGCTGCCACCATCCCTCCACCTCCGGGGTCAGGCTCATGTGCCCGCGGATCGCCACATCAAGCAAGCTGCCCAAGGCATTGATGGCGGCGAACCCGCCCACCAGCAGCCCGAAGACCGACCCGATGACGGCCGGGACATCCTCAAGGGCTTCCGGTTGTTTCAGGGGGTGCCGCCACATCCAGCGGTGCCAGATCCAGATGCCTGCCCAGACAATCCCATTCGACAAAGGCGAATACCACAGAGGTTCCCGGCTGCCAATGAAGGAGGCCGCAGTTCCCAGCAGGCCGCTCACAGCTGAGATCAGGGAGACAGCGTAGACGGCAGACAGGTACACGCCCCACCCCGCCGAGCCGCGCTCCGCCGGGTCGTCGAGCCTCCTCCAGACAAGCCACCACAGGAGGGCGGCGAGCGGCCCTCCGATCAGGGTGAACGCCAGCGAACGGGCCACTCCGGCCACATCAGCGGATGCCACCACCGCGCCGGCGCTGAACAGGCGCTCCAGCAGTCCGCTGAGCCCTGTGGCCGCGATGACCACCAGGGCGAGCAACAGCACGTAGAGGATCAGGCGGCGGAGGGTGGCTCGGGCTGAACCTGCCGGGGAACGTGGTGTCAAGGCTGTGGCGTTCACGGCTTGGACAATCCGGTGCACGACACGAGCTGATACGGGGCCTGCTCGATCAGCCAGCTGCCACCGGACTTGACCAGGGCGAAACGATCCTCCATCTCGTACTCAGATGGTCCGAACGGGCCGCCCCCGCCTGAACTGACAAGCGAGACCCGCACCTGGGCCGAGTCGGCCCGCTCTGCGGTGGAGATCAGTACCACCCGGACGGGACGTGGCCCGCTTTCGTAGTAGCCGCGGCACACGGACTTGGCAGCTTCGGTGAGGTAGGAGTTGGCTGTGGCCGTATCGCCGTCGATGACCGCAGTGCTGTAGCGCTGAACCACTCCCTGGGGCGTGGACACGTCCAGGGCCTCCGGGCCCCCGCGGGTAAAAACGACCGCCAGCGCCACGACCACCAGCAGCGCAATCGCTGACAGGATGGCGATGAGTATCCGGTCGGGCTTGCCCGCCGCAGGCTTTGACAGTCTCATGTGACGCTGGCCTGTCGCGGGTCAAGGAGCCCCAGCAGGGTCAGAAGTGAGGACCTACCCATGGCTGCTCCTACGGAGATGACACCCGAACGTTGCCCAGCTTCCAACATGCCCCCGAAACGCGCTAGGGGCGAACGTCCCACGGGGGAAGGCTCATCAGAGATTGACCGGCCTCGCGCCCGGCGCATCGGGGGAGGGCTCGATAGTGACGGTGCCGGCGTCGCCATCGACACTGATCCGTTGGCCGCTGGTAATCCGCTGGGTGGCCACTCCCGTGCCGAGGACAGCAGGGATACCGTACTCCCGGGCCACGATTGAGCTGTGGCTTAACGGGCCGCCAACATCGGTAACCACGGCGGAAGCCATCGCGAACAGCGATGTCCATGCGGGAGTGGTGATGCGGGCCACCAGGACGTCGCCGGGCGACATTAGGGCGAAGTCTTCAGGGCCGTGCAGGACGCGGGCGGTGCCGCTGACCCGGCCCGAGCTCGCACCGGCGCCCTTGATGACGTTGCCCACCTGATGCTGCGGGCCGGCCGGCATCATGGCTCCGAAGGCCTTTTCCATCCACCGGCTCTCCGGGAGCAGTTGCGGAGCGGCAGCCTTGACCTGCCCCCGCCACAGCGTCCTGCGCCCCTCGACGGCGGCGGCGCGGACGGGACGGTCGGCTCCGGTGATGGCCACGGCCGGCGGAGCTCCGGGTGCGGCTGCCGGAGCTTCCGGTGCGGCCAGGCCGAACTCGACGGCGCTTCGCAGCTCCTGGAAGCGGAGCCAGAACACGTCATCTGGTCGGGTGAGCACCGCGGAGCCCACCAGTCGTCGTCCGAGTTCGAGCAGCATCCGCCGCAGCAGCGGCCACGCCAGCCCGACGTCAGCCAGGGCATCCTCGCGGATCGGCCCGGTGCTCTGGGCCCAGCGGAGCAGACGGAGGAACGCGGCACGCCGTCGCGGTCCAAGCCGGGCGGCAACTCGGCTGGTTTGCTCCTCCCGGCGGTCGGCCGAGAGCTGCTGCCGCTCGTACGGGTTAGTGCCCTGCCCACGCAGGTAAAACTTCACTGTCTCCAGCAGCGTCGCGGGATCGTCCGCCGGCACCGGGCTGGCGAAGTCCAGGTTGTAGACCGCATGGCCGAACCGGTTCAAATGGTCCTGGAAGCGGCGATGCCATTGCTGCCAGAGGGCGGCATCCACCCCGGCAGGCGGGGTATCCGACCGCTGGGACTCGGCCAACGCCGTCGTCGATTCATTGAGGATCACCGGTGCCAGCCCGGGCAGTCCACCGGCCCAGGCAGCGAGATCGTACAGCGATTTCTCCGCCCGGATGGGTTCGCTGTCGTAGCCGAGCAGGAACGTCTGGGCCGGTGGATCCCCGTCACGCCGGACCAACTTGTCGTAAAACCCCCGGAAGGAGATTTCGCTGGTGGCCGCGAGCGGGATGATTGACTGCACGGCAGTGTAGTAGACGGTGCCGGCGTCCAGGAGTACCTGCACGCCTTCGAGCAGTTCCTCACCCGAAAGCCCGCGGAGTGGCTTCGCGGACCAGTCGTTGATCACCCGCTCGTAGCGGGGATGCGAATAATCCCGCCATCCGGCCACACCCATGTGCGCCTCGCCGCGGAACAGTGCGCGGAAGGCTGCGGGCGACTTCGCCATCATCCGCCACATGCCCGAGTTGCGGTAGTAGTAATAGGCGTAGCCGTTGACGGTTGGCAGCCGGACGTCGCCTTCGCGGACGGCGCCTTTGCCAATGGCCTCGCCGAAGAGTGCCTGCAGGGACCGGGACACCGAGCCATCAATGAGGTCGGCAAAGAGCGGCGAGAGTGGATCCGGCAGCTGCTCCACGATGCTCGCCCGGAAGTACATCCCCTTCGGATACGGGACAGGCCAGGTCTGCGGGGCATCGGCCGCCGGTTCGGGCAGTGCAGTGATGGCCCGGGACTGGAGTATGGAGAACTCGCCGCCGACCCGCGCCCACTCGATGTCCTGCGGTTCGCCGAAGTGCTCCGTAATCCGCGTTCCATAACCGGCAAGTTCGGCCGCGTCCCGATCACCAAGAACAGGCTCACGACGCCGTGCCGCGGGTACGGGCTGTTCCTTGGTGCCGTGCTCCCCGTAGACGGTCATGACCTCCTTGTCAGCCGTGCGTCGCGACAGCACACGGCCCGTCCCGGCGTCCACCACCATGTCATCCGTGGTGACCGTTCCACTGACCACGGACTCGCCCAGGCCCCACGCGGCACTTATCGCCATCTGGTCGCGGCGCCCGTTGGCCGGATTGGCGGTAAACATCACGCCGGCGGCCTCGGCCTCCACCATCCGCTGGACCACCACCGCGAGGCGGACCGATTCCGGTGCGATGCCTTCGCGGGCGCGATAGGCCATGGCGCGCGCGGTCCACAGGGAAGCCCAGCAATCGATCACCGCCGCGTGCAGCGCCTCGGCCCCCACAACATTCAGGTAGGTCTCCTGTTGTCCGGCGAAGCTGGCCGAGGCGAGGTCCTCCGCCGTGGCCGAGGACCGCACCGCCACGGCCGCGTTGCCGTCGCCGAGGCGGCCGTAGGCGGAGCGCAGTTCTGCTTCGATGCCGGACGGCATGGTGCCCTCACTGAACAGCGCACGGATCCGCGCGGAAGCATCCTCGTAGTCCTGTGGCGACGCCTGGGGTGAGAGTGCGGCCAGTAGGCGGATGTCCGCCTCGAGGTGATTTTGACGCACGAAATCCCAATAGCCCGCAGTGTTGAGAACAAAACCTTGGGGAACCGGCAGCCCTGCCTTGATGAGGCCGCCCAACCCCACGGCTTTGCCGCCTGCGAGGGCGATGTCGTCCCGGCCCACATCACCTAAATTGT
Source organism: Arthrobacter sp. BF1 (assembly GCF_056680215.1). Taxonomy (NCBI): domain Bacteria; kingdom Bacillati; phylum Actinomycetota; class Actinomycetes; order Micrococcales; family Micrococcaceae; genus Arthrobacter; species Arthrobacter sp. BF1. The sequence continues at coordinate 2,330,840 of NZ_CM155271.1, read as the reverse complement.
TGACGTACGTCATGGTGACCCCTCCATGCCTGCGTGCTTCCCCGCAGACGGGGCATTGTCCACGATATACACCTGTCCTTCCGGCGCTTCCTGGTGGGATTCCGTGGTGTAGAAGCGGATCTCATGGCCGTCCGGATCCGAGAGCCCGGGAAGTATCCACCCTAGAGAGGCGATCCGGACGCCCGAGTGCGTGTCCCCCAGCTGGGTCAGCCGCGCTGCGAGCGCGTCAAGTGCCGCTTTTGTCGGAACGCCGATGGAGAAAAAATCGAATCCGGCAGAGGCGGCTGCTTTGGCCGGATCCAGCCGCAGCGCCAGTCGCGGGCCGCCATTCGGGTGGTTCAGTGCAAGGCCCATGACCTTGCCGTCCTCACGGAACTCCATCGCAGTGGCGTAGCCGAGCCGGCTCCGGAACCACTCACTGCTGCGGTCCAGATCGCGGACCGGGAGTTTGAGGTGATGTACACCATCGAGCTGGGGGACTTGACGGTCCACGGCAAAATTCCTTTGATCGCAGGGTCGTCCTCCAAAGATAGGCCGGAATCGGTCAAGGGAACATGGATGGTGGTCAACTCGGGTGATGAGTTGATCATCAACAGGAACCCCTAATTTCCTGGATGACATTGGGCCGGATGCTGAACCCGCCGATCATGCGGTCGCGTGACTGATGGTGCCCGCTCAGTCACGGCCGTTCAGTGAGCTGCGTGCACATGTTCCACAGGCGTTGGCGGGCTTGCGGGTCCGAACCCATGCCCGGCGTCGGGAGTTCTTTGCGCTTGGACCACAGCTTGCCGGTAGCTCCCGCTGCGTCGCTTGACGTGGCAAGCCAGAGCGCCGTGTCTGCCGCCTTTTCGGCTGGCACCCCAAGAATGTTCGTTATCCAGCGGAACGGGCCCCCGACGTCCTGCAGCAGCGAGGTGTTCCTGATCAGTCCCGGATGAACGGCATTGGCCACCACGCCTGAGCCACGCAGCCGCTCAGCGAACTCCTGCGTGAGGAGCACGCGGGCAAGCATGGTGGACGGGGTGGAACGGAGGTAGCTGTATTTGCCTTTCGCTGTCTGAAGGTCATCAAAGTTGAGCCGGGCATTTCCATACCTGGAGGCCACATTCACGATGCGGGACGTCCGCGTTACCCGGACCGGTTGGTCAGGAGCAACATCCCCCGCCCCGGCAGCGTTCCGGAGCACGTCCAGTAAGAGTTTGGTCAACAGAAAGTAGGCCACCACATTGGTGGCGAAGGTCAGTTCGAGGCCGTCGGGGGTTACGTGGCGCTCTTTGCGGAACACGCCCGCTGCGTTAACGAGCACGTCCAGCCTGTCATGGCGGGAGAGGAAGTCCGCCACTGCAGTATGGATGGAGGCCTGGTCCGAAAGGTCGCAGATCAACGGCTCCAGCTGAGCGGCAGGAACACGCGCGCGGATGGCCTCTATTGCTTCCGCCGTCCGCGTTGTGGAGCGCGTAACGAGCACCACCCGGGCACCCTCGAGCGCAAGGCCCGTTGCGATCGCGTTTCCCAGGCCGCCCGCCGCACCCGTTACCAGAGCCAGGGTGCCATCCATGGATCCCATCCCGCTTCCTGCCCTCCTGAAGTCCTGCCCAACCTCCAGCTTCACTCCGCAGCGGCGAGGAGCGTAGGGCCATCCGACCCCTTCCTACCTGGCGCGCGGGGGAGGAGTAGGCTGGAATGACCGTCAGGCAGAGCGCGGCCGCAAGCAAGACTGGGCATGGAACCCCCAGCATCCGGAAAGGTTGCCCATGGCTGCCCGACTTCCCCGCACCTATCCCGCCGCAGACATCACCGGCCACGTCGAGGACCTCGTTTTGAACTGTCCTGACCTCGCCGGCTTCCTCGAAGACCTCGCCGCATTCTGCGCCGAGCAGCAGGCCTACTTTTCCGGGGATGTGTCCTGCGGGATCACTGTTCTCAGAGCCTCCGGCAGCCCGGATCTGGGTGCCTCCGATGAAGCCACGCGCACTCTTGAGGCGGCTCAGACCGCCAATAGGGAGGGTCCGGCGTTGACCGCCGCAACGGATGAGTCGATGGTCTTTGTGCCCGATCTGAGGACCGAGGAACGCTGGCCCGGCTTTGTTGATGCCGCCAGGCGCCAGAAAGTGCCGTCCGTCCTGGCGTTGGCGGTGCCGCTGGAAGGGGTAGCCAGTGCCGGGATGAGCTTTTACAGCCTCAGGCCACATGGCTTCGGCAGGGAGGCAATCGTCAGTGCGCACGCTTTGGCTGCTGACGCGTCCAAGGGACTGCGCCTTGTACTCAGGATCGCGTCACTGCGGGAGTCGGAGCATAATCTCCGGACCGCTATGGCGGCCCGTCCACCCATAGACACCGCGGTCGGTGTCATCATCGGGCAGGAGCGGTGCAGCCAGGATGTTGCGCTTGAATGGCTTTTCCAGGCTTCGCGGACACGCGGCCTGAGCATTCACGAGCTGGCGGCCGAGATCGTCGCCTCTGCCAGTGCCGCCCATCCGACCAGGATCCATTCGGACAACTGAGCATGCGCCGGTGCGGGAGGACAAAAGATCCTGCTGCGGCCTCGACGCGGCGTGGTTGAGTTGGTGGATGACGGATCACCGCCTGGCACTGAAAGCCGTGAAGGGATTCCATACATTTGCCTGGTTCAGCATCGAGGCATGCATGGTGTTTGTGCTGTATTCCGGGATCCGGAGACGGACCGACCGGCGCGTGGGACAGGCTGCCGCCGTTGTTGCCGGTGAGATCCTGATTTTTGCCGCCAACGGTTTCCACTGTCCGCTGACGCCGCTGGCTCGTCGGCTCGGGGACCCCACCGGTTCCGTGACAGACATCTATCTCCCCAGGTGGTTTGCCCACAACCTGCCGGCCATCCACGTACCGCTGATCGTTATAGCGGTGATCCTCCATGCACAAAACCTCAGGTCCGCCAGAGCCCGGGCAAGGGGAGGGGTGAGGGGCCAGGACGGACTCCACGAAAATCGTTAGCGCAGCAGTCTCATCGCAGCGCTGTTGTGGGTAGCGTTCGGCGCTGCGCTGTTCCCCTTGTGGTTACGGTCCAGGCTCGACGTCGCCGCTCCGCAGGCAGTAGTCGTCCGGGTCCAGCACGCTAAGGATGCGTTTGCCGATGCTGCCGAGCTGGCGCGACTGCGCCTTGGTCAGGGGATCAAATACCAGTGTGCGGACGGCCTGCACATGACCCGGAGCAGTACCGACGATTTTTGCCCAGCCATCATCGGTGAGCGTGGCCAAGGTGATGCGCCCGTCGGTGGGGTCAGGGGAGCGGCGGACCCAGCCCCGCTTTTCAAGCCGGCTCACCACCTGGGACAGGCGGGGGAGGCCGGACTCGGTGAAACCGGCCAGATCGCTCATCCGGCGCGTGCGGTCCGGCGCCTCGGACAGGCCTGCCAGGACCATGTACTCAAAGTGGCTCAAGCCCGCGTCACGCTGCAACTGGGCATCCAATGCAGACGGCAGTTTCATCATCACGCCCACCAGGGTCAGCCACGCCTCGCGTTCGTCGCTGGTTAGCCAGCGGGGCTCCTCGGGTTGTTCCATGGGGCAAGTCTAGGACATTTACTTCATGTGTGAAGTTTTTAGTCCTCCAGATCACTTGCATCGTGAACTCATCGCCACTACTATTTACTTCAACATTCAAGTACTTTCGTTCCGACCTCCCGAGGAGCACATATGACCGTCCTGACCGAGACCGTCGCGCGGCCATGTGAACAACCTGCCGCCGTGCGCAGCCAGGTCACCGTCCCGCTGCGCTTCCCGGACGGCTTCACCGCCACCGCCGAGGTGATGACCTTCCACGGCCTGGCCGACGGCAAGGAACACCTCCTGCTCGGACTCGGCCAGTGGGAGCAGACACTCCTGGACCAGGGGCCCGAAGGCGCCGCACCGCTCGTCCGGCTGCACAGCGAATGCCTCACCGGCGACGTCTTCGGCAGCGAGCGCTGCGACTGCGGTCCCCAGTTGCGCGAGGCTGTCGAGGCGATTGCCGCCGTCGGAGGCTTCCTGCTGTACCTCCGCCAGGAGGGGCGCGGCATCGGCCTGTACTCGAAGCTTGACGCGTACGCCCTGCAGGACACGGGCCTTGACACCTATGAAGCCAATGTGGCGCTGGGGCGCGGGGAGGACGAGCGGGATTACACTGCCGCCGCCCAGATGCTCGGCGCCCTCGGCGCCGCCCGGATCCGCCTCCTCACCAACAACCCGGACAAAGTGGGGCAACTGACCGCCCTCGGCGTTGATGTGACGGAGCAGGTCCCCACGGGTGTGCATGTGTCCGAAGCCAACCGGCATTACCTGGCAGCCAAGCGGAACCATACCGGTCATACCATCGACCTTCCGGCCGCGGACTTCCCGGGGACCTCCGGGACCGCCACCTTGCCGGCCGGGGATTTCTCCGGGACCGCCGCTGCGATTCCGACCCATGACGAGCTGCTGGCCCGGGTGGACGCCCTGATTCCCCGGCTGCGGGAGCGTGCAGGCGAAACCGAGGAGCTCCGCCGCATCCCGGCCGCAACCATTGCCGAACTGAAGGCCGCAGGTGTCTTCCAGATGCTCGCACCGAAGGCTGTGGGCGGATTCGGGATGGGGCTTGAAACCTATGTGCAGGTGGTCCGCCGCCTCGCGCAGGGTGACGCCTCCACGGCATGGAGCGTCGGCCACCTTGTTGAACACGTGTGGATGCTGGCCCGCTGGCCGCAGCAAGCACAGGACGAAGTCTTCGCCAACGGCCCCGCTCCCTTGGCTGCGGCAACCGGAGCCCCTCCCGGATCAGCGGAGACGGTCCCCGGCGGGTTCGCCATTTCCGGCCGCTGGAGCTTTGCCTCCGGCGTGATGCACTCTGACTGGGCGCTCCTTGCAGTCCAGCACGGCGACGTGCGCCTGCAGTGCCTGGTCCCGATGGCGGACCTTGAATTGCTGGACGTGTGGCACACGGCCGGCCTGCGGGGGACCGGCAGCAACGATCTCCGGGCAGAGAACCTCTTTGTCCCGGCGCACCGTGCCCTCGAATGGAATCTGCTGGCAGCCGCTGACAACCCGGGAAGCTTCATCCATCCGGATCCCAGCATCCACATCCCCATGGCCACGTTCCTGAACATGGTTGCCCCGGCGGCCGCTCTCGGTGCTGCGGAGCACGCGCTGGAAGAGTTCCGCAGCCTGATGATGGTGCGCAAGGTGAAGCAGACCGTGGAGAAACGCCAGGCGGATTCGCCCCTTGCCCAGGCCCGGTTCACCCAGGCGTATGGCCAGGTTGCCACCGCACGCCTGCACTGGGAGGAGGCTGTCCGCGTGGTGTCCGCGTCCTTCGGACGCCGGCCTGTTGCATTCACCGATGAGGAGCGTGCACAGTACCGGCTTTCCCTCGGCCTCAGCGGCCAGGCCTCGGCCGAGGCAGTCCGGCTCATCCTGACCGGCTCGGGCGGCAGCGTGCACCGCCTGACGCACCCGCTCCAGCGGATCCAGCGCGACGTCAATGTCCTGCTCAACCACGCCTCGCTGACCATGGACCCCATCCTGGAACAGGCCGGCAGGGGGCTCCTGGACCTCGAGTTTACGATTCCGGCAGAGCAGTTCTAGCCGGCTCGGGTCCGATTTACTGGAAGTCAGCCAGCCACAGGTCCGGGCCGAACACCTCATACTGGATGTCCTTGGCCGGAACGCCCTTGGCGATCAGGGCACTCCGTACCGCCTGCAGGAACGGCAGCGGCCCGCAGAGGTAGTATTCGGCGTCCAGCGGCAGCTCCACGGCATTGACGTCCATGAAGCCTTGGAAGCTTGAACCGGACGGGCCCTGATCCTCTGCCGGATTCACGAACCAACTGTGCAGGGATCCCTCAGGCATCCGGCCGATGTCCTCGGTCACCTGCTGGCGGAGTGGAAACGACTCCGGACTGTCATCAGCGTGCAGGAGCATCACCTGGCGCTGCGAGCCGGCCTTCACCAGGTGGGAGAGCATCCCGGCCATGGGGGTGATGCCGATGCCGGCGCTGGCCAGCACCACAGGCCTGTCGGTGTACTCCAGCACCACATCGCCGAACGGGGCTGAAAGCACCACTTCGTCGCCGACGTTCACGTCCTGGTGCAGGAGGTTGGACATCTCGCCGTCAGGGGTGGCGAGCCCATGGACCCTTTTGACAGAAAAATGCCGGTGCTGCCCATCATCGGCGCGGGTCAGGCTGTACTGGCGCGGCTGGTGTACGCCGTCCTTCATGGGCATCTTGATGGTCACGTACTGCCCGGGCAGGGACGGCTTCACGTCCCGTTCATCAGTCCTTTCCACCACAAAAGTGACCACGTCGGCTGTCTCCTGGATGCGCTGGGCCACCCGCCAGGTGCGCCAGATGGTCTCCGGGGAAAGATGCACCGCGCCGTAGAGCCCGCGTTCCTTGTTGATCAGCATGTTCCCCATCAGCCAGTACACCTCGTCCCAGGCCGCCGCGACCTCGGGGGTGACAGCATCCCCGAGCACGTCCACAATGGCCCAGAACAGGTGGTCGTGGACAATCTGGTACTGGTCCGGGCTCAGGCCAAGCGAGACGTGCTTGTGGGCAACGCGGGACAACAGGTGGTCCGGCAGCTGGTCCGGCTTATCCACGAGGTAGGTGGCGAAGGCGGCGATTGATCCGGCCAGCGCCTGTTGCTGGCGGCCGTCGGCCTGGTTTCCGCGGTTGAACAGGCCGTCGAGCAGGTCCGGCCTCGCCTCGAACATGTGTTTGTAGAACCGTTTGGCGATTTCTTCGATGTTTTCACCCACCACAGGCAGCGTTGCCTTGATGACGGGGAGGGCAGAGTCAGAGAGCATGGTGCGTCCTTCCGTGATGACCGGCTGAACCCAGCGGCGAACCGGCTTGGCCGAGCCAATGTAGCAGTGCCGCCGCGCTCGGAGAAGGGACTTATGGATGTAGCCAGCGCGCAGTGGCACACTCGGTTCCATGCGTGAATTCGTTGCCCTCGGTACAGCTTCCCAGGTCCCCACCCGGACCCGTAACCACAACGGCTACCTGCTGCGGTGGGATGGCGAGGGCCTGCTCTTTGATCCCGGCGAGGGCACACAGCGCCAGATGCTTTACGCCGGGGTGCCTGCCACCCAGATCACTCGCATTTGCCTCACCCACGTGCACGGTGATCACTGTTTCGGGCTGCCGGGCGTGCTTTCCCGGATGGCGCTGGACGGCGTGAGCCATCCGGTCCACCTGCACTACCCGGCATCGGGGGAGGACGTGGTCCGTGCCCTGGTGTTCGTCAGCACCCCCGGAATTGACCTCAGGTTGTACCCGCATGGTGGCGCCGGAACCATAGCGCCGGGGTTGCAGGTTCGGCCCCTGAAGCACCGTATCGATACGTACGGTTACAGGCTGGACGAGCCCGCTGGCCGCAGTCTCCTGCCGGACAAGCTCGCCGCGGCCGGGATCCAGGGCGCTGACGTGGGGCGCCTGCAGCGAACGGGAGTTCTCGGCGGTGTCCGCCTGGAGGACGTGAGCGTTCCCCGGCCGGGCCAGAGCTTCGCGTTCGTGATGGACACGGCACCTTGCGCGGGTGCCGAGGACCTGGCGGACGGGGTTGATCTGTTGGTGGCCGAGTCGACGTTCAGTGACGATGACGGCGAGCTTGCCAGGCAGTACTCCCACCTCACCGCAGGGCAGGCGGGGGAGTTAGCGGCCAGCGCCGCCGTCGGCACGCTGATCCTTACTCACTTCTCTTCGCGGTACGGCGACGACGTGACGCAACTCGAGGACCAGGCACGGGGCCGCGCTCGCGGCTCAACAGTTATGGCAGTCAACGACCTGGACCGGATCGCCTTCCCGAAACGGCGGCGGCTGCCCTAGGCGGGGCCGGAAATGTTGTGTGCCCCTTGCAGGACGGCGTGCTTCGGAGCAGGATGTGAGCCTCACGCGAGGAGGCCTGCCATGGTCCGGCTTGGAAAGTTTGAACGGTACCTGATCGAGGAATTCTTCGATGATTACCGTGCCGGTGCTATGACGCAGCGGACCTTCACGCGGCGGGTCGCCTTCATCACGGGCAGCATGGCCGCCGCGTCGGCCGCGATGTTGCTGGTGGGCTGCACGCCGGAGGAAGTCCCGCGCAGCACCGACCCGATGCCCACGCCGGCGCCCTCAGCCTCGACGGCGGGCACGGGCGCCGCTGCGGGACCGGTACCGGGGGCGAAGAGCCCGCTGTCCGTCCCCGAGGGCGCCGCAGGATTGACGACGGCGACAGTCCGGTTCGCCGCCGGCGGCACTGACATCAGTGGTTGCCTCGCCCGGCCGGATTCAGGTGCAGCGGGCCCGGCAGTGCTGGTCTGCCACGAGAACCGCGGGCTGACACCGCACATCAAGGACGTGGCGCGCCGGTTCGCCAAAGCCGGTTATGCGGCGCTGGCCCTGGACCTGCTGAGCAGGGAAGGAGGCACCGCCAGCCTCGATCCGGACGCGATTTCCGGGGCACTGACCAGTGCCGGGCCAGCACGGCATGTTGCCGACTTCGCTGCGGCCTTTGACTACCTGCAGGGTCAGGACTTTGTGGAGTCCGGACGCATCGCCATGAACGGGTACTGTTTCGGCGGCGGCATCACCTGGCAGACGGCTACCGAGCTGCCCGGCCTGAAAGCCACCGCGGCGTTTTACGGGCCGGCCCCTGACCTGAACAAGGTGCCGGCCATCAAAGCTGCCGTACTAGGGGTGTACGCCGAGCTCGACAAGCGTATTACCGGCGCGATGCCGGCCCTCCGCGATGCCCTCGACGCCACCAGGGTGACGCATCAGCTCACTGTTTACCCGGGCGTGGACCACGCCTTCCACAATGACACCGGGGAGCGCTATAACCAGACCCAGGCGACTGCTGCCTGGAATGACATGCTGTCCTGGTTCGGGCAGCACGTGTGAGTATGCAGCAGCGGCCGACGACGGCGGGCGGCCGGGTGCCGCGCGCCGCCGTCCAACCGGCCGGGATCACGCTACGCGGACGAAGGATGCGCCCTGGAGCCAGCTGATGGAGTGGACCTCGGTCTTGAAACCGTCCACGCCTCCGCTGACAACCTGGCCGTTGCCGGCGAAGACGCCGACGTGTCCGGCGGTGATTACCAGGTCACCCGGGGCAGGTGTGCCAACAACGTTTCCGTACTGGAAGAACTGGCCGGGAGCCAGGTCTCCAACACTCTTGCCGACTGAGCGCAGTGCCTTCTCCACCATGGCGGTGCAGTCCTGCTGTACACCGAGCTGGGAGTAGGCGTTGGCCAGGATTGCGGAGCCTGCTGAGCCGGCCGGGGCCTGGGCCGGAGCCGAGGTTGACGCCAGCTTGATGCCGGTGTTGGTGGGAGCGGCCGGGGCCGCGACGGCCTTGGCTGCCGGTGCTGGTGCCGGAGCCGCTGCGGGTGCCGCAAAGGCCTGCCCGGCGGCGGGGAGCTGGATCTGGTCGCCCGGGTAGATGATCGACGTCAGCGACAGGCCATTGGCGGCCAGGACGTCGTTGAGTGCTACGCCGTTAGCCGCGGAGATCTGGCCGAGGGTGTCGCCGGAAACGACGGTGTGGACATTGGCTGCTGCCGCTGCAGGGGCCGGAGCCACGGCTGCGGCCGGTGCGCTGACCTGGCCCTGTGCAATGGCTGTTCCGGAATCGTCAGGTCCGTGGACGCCGGCGTGAGCCGGTGCGCTGACGCCGAAAAACAGTCCGGATGCGGCAGCGACTACAAGGGCCGGCCGTCCGATCATCAGGGCGCGGGACGTGGTGGTGGTGGCTGCACGGTGGCGTGCGGCAGTGTACTTCTTGGACATGGTTGATTGCCTCTCCCATGCCTGCGGGGTGAGCTGTCGGGTTCGGGTTGGAGAGACCCGGCCGGGATCGCCGTCGTTAGGGACGGGACGAATGCCGACTTAACCCCAAGGCCTCAATAGGCCGTGGAAACGTGGTTCCCCCGTCCCTGCCAGTTGCATTGCGTCTGGGGTCCCGGGTCAGTGGCAGGGCTCGGCATACTGACGGGAATGTCCCGGCTTTGAACCAGGGCACCTATCGACCATAACCGCCGCTTTTCCCGAATGTCACATTCCGATAACGGAATGTAGGGCCGGAATTCACCCAGCCAAGTCGTTGGATTTTTCATCCGTAAGCCACGACCATGCAGGTCACGGCCCGGCATCCGTATATGCCCGGTCAGGTCATCTAACTGATGGTTGTATCTCAAAATAAAGACGCCGGAAGGTCTTCAAAGCACCGATAATGGTTCGTGAGCCCCCATCCCGGTGCCGCGCCGGGACGGCACCAAGGGTGGTTCTGAAGGCGAGAGAGGGACGCCATGAGCGATGTTCTGAATCAGCTCTTTACGGCACTAAATGCCCATGACCTTGAAGCCGCCGCGGCGCTCTTCCACGAAAACTACCGAAGCGAACAGCCCGCGCATCCCGGGCGGGCCTTCACGGGCCGAGCGCAGATGCATGCCAACTGGGAGGCCATGTTCGCCGGAATCCCGGACTTCCGGTCGGAAGTGAGGCGCACTGTTGACGACGGAAACACCACCTGGGTCGAATGGACATGGACTGGCACCCGCACGGACGGCCAGCCGTTTCAGGTGCGCGGGGTGGCGCTGTTCGAAGTGGAAGACGGACTGATTACAGCCGGCCGGCTGTACCTGGAAGACGTCGAACGCGCGTGGATCGATATTGAACAGGCGGTCCAGTCGCTGTCCGGACGCCGGCCCCGCACTGCCGGCGGTTAACTCCCGGGCGGCGGTTTGCCCGGTAAGCTCACGAACTATGTCCCCGTTTGCACAAAAAGTGCGGCTGCCCGGTGTCGCGGCAGTACTCGCCCTGGCTGTGGCCGCATCGTTCTCCTTCCTGCCCGCGCACGCCGCCGACGAGGCGCCTCCCGGTGGGTTTCCTTCCTGGCAGGACGTGGAGAAGGCCAAGCAAAGTGAGGCCGGCACGGCCGCTGAAGTCACCAGAATCGGGGACCTGCTCGGTGGCCTGCAAACCCAGGCCGAGGCGCTGGGCAATGCCGCCGTAACCGCTGCTGCCGATTACGCTGTGGCACAGTCCGCACTTCAGGCGGCCAGCTCCCGGGTGGAGGCCCTGGCTGCGCAGGTGGCCCATGCCCAGGCGGAATCGAGCCGGCACAAGAAGGAGATCGGGGCCCTCGCCGTGCAGTCCTACAAGACCGGTGGCACAAACATGGGATTTTTCATGGCGCTGGACGCCTTGCAGACCAACAGCCTCCACGGCCTGGACATCGTCCGGATCGTCAGTGACAAGACGGCGTTACTGGTCCACAAGTCAGCGGAGTCGGAACAAATCTCGGCAGCGCTGGCCGAGCAGGAGCGTGCCGCAAAGACGGAGCGTGAACGGCTGGCCGGAATTGCCGAAGCAAAGCTTGGCTCAGCACAGGCAGCCCAGCGTGCGGTGTCGCAGCAGGTCGCGGAGCAACAGCAGCACAGCGATGAACTCACCGCCCAGCTCGCCTCACTCAAGGGAACCACCGCAGCAGTGGAAGGAGAATTCCGGCAAGGCCAGGCTGCCCTCGCTGCCTACGAGCTGTCGCAGGCCGCCAAAAGGGCGGCAGCGGAGGAGCAGGCACGCCGGCAGGCTGATGCCGCGGCCAAGGCTGCTGCCCAGGCCCCGGCGAACCCGGCACCCCCGAACCCGGCTCCCGGAGTTCCTGCTCCAGTACCTCCGGCGGAGAGTCCGACGCCGACTCCGCCGCCCGTCGTCGTCGTGCCTTCCATTCCCGGCGGCGCGGTAAATGATCCCGCCGGTGCGAGGAATTACGCCGCCGGGCGGCTGTCCGCCTTCGGCTGGGGCCCGGACCAGTTCCAGTGCCTGGCGCAGCTGTGGACGAAGGAATCCAACTGGCTGACCACGGCCACCAACCCGGACTCCGGCGCGTATGGAATCGCGCAGGCGCTGCCCGCCAGCAAGTACGCGAGCGCCGGCAGCGACTGGCTCACCAGCTACCGCACCCAGGTCGAATGGGGGCTTGCCTACATCCTGAACCGCTACGGATCTCCCTGCGGCGCCTGGAACCACTCCGTGATCAAGAACTGGTACTGACAGCCGCTGCTACCCGTTGAACCGGTTGCGGTCCGTCCTTTTCCCCGCAACCGGCTCCCCGACCACGGGAATGAAGGGACGGGGGCGGGACGGCGATAGGCTTTTCCCATGGCTGATTTTGAGCGGTTCCGGATTATGCTGGAGGAAGAGCGGGGCCGGAAACTGGCGCTGCTTCCGGCACTCCGGGCGGACATCTCGTCGGCCAATGCCGCCCGCCAGGACTCCAATGTGGATGATGAACACGACCCTGAAGGCGCCACCATTGCCTTCGAACTGTCGCAGGCCTCGGCGCTGCTGAACCAGAGCAGCGCCGGACTGGCCGAGGTTGAAGCCGCCCTGCATAGAATTTCTGACGGCACGTACGGGGTGTGCGCCGTCTGCGGTGGTCCCATCGCCGAAGGCCGCCTGGAGGCCAGGCCCTGGACCCCCTTCTGCATCGAGCACGCCGCCGCCGGACGCCAGGGCCGGAGGTGACGCCCGTGAATCAAACAGTGCAGGACGCTGCCGGCTTCATCGATGCCACGCTGCAGAACGAAGGCACCTGGTACCGGGCAGAGGAAGTGGAGTCACGCGTGGGCGGGGCCCTCAGTTCCTATGGAGCATCTGTGGGAGCCGTGAGGGGCACCGTCCGGGACGCCGATACGAAGTTCAAGGGCCTTGGCCACGATGACGTGACAGCGCTGGCCTCGCAGCTCTGGGGCCAGCCCGGACCGGGCAGGCGGGCCGTCTATGAGCGCAGGCTCGCCGCCGTGGTGCTGCTGCAGTCCCGCGTTGTCCTGCTGCGCCATTCCGACCTGACCAGGCTGGAGGGCTTCATCCGGTCAGCGCACACAGCCGAGCTGGTTGACCCCCTGATCGCCGACGTCGTGGTTCCCCTGCTGGCGGCGCTGGACGGCATGGACCGCCAACGTGCCAATGTGGTGATCGCGCGCTGGAGCCAGGACCCTGACGAGTGGGTCCGCCGCGCCGCGGCCCTGACCGCTGACATCACAGCCCGTACGGCCTGAGATCATGACCAACAGAAGGAGAAGCCCATGACCAACCCCTACAACCTGGAACGCTTTGTTGAGGCGCAGAACAGCGGCGGAACCTACGGGCAGGCCCTGTCGGAGCTGCAGCTCGGCAACAAAAGCAGCCACTGGATGTGGTTCATTTTTCCGCAGATCGCCGGCCTCGGCAGCAGTTCCACATCCGTGAAATACGCCATCACCTCCTTGGCGGAAGCCCAGGCCTACCTCAAGCACGACGTTCTGGGGCCACGCTTGCTCGAGTGCAGCACAGCCCTGGCCACCCACACCGGCCGTACCGCCGTCGACATCCTCGGCGGCATTGATGCGAAAAAGCTGCACTCCTCCATGACGCTGTTCCTCCGCGCTGCACCTGGCGAGACCGTTTTCAAGACGGTGCTGGCACAATTCTTCGACGGCGAACCCGATCCCGCCACCGACGAACTGCTCGCCGCGGCCAGGGACTGAGCCGTCGCCGGACAGCAATCACGGCCGGACAACGGTCACGGCGAAGGCGTGCCGCCGCAGCCCCTGTTACTGCTGGCTGCCGAGCCGTACTCTGGGGCTTGGAGGTGATTGCCATGGAGGCAACTCAAGGGGACAGGATCATCGTGCGGGGCAGGACTGTAGGGTCGTCCGACCGGCACGGGGTGATCGTGGAAGTGCGGGGCGACGAAGGCCATCCGCCGTACCTGGTCCGCTTCGACGACGGACACGAAACGGTCATGTACCCCGGCGGTGATTTCGCCGTCGAACGCGGGCACGCAGGCCAGCCAGGCTGACACGGGACGTCGTGCCGCATGCGGGGACGGGCGGTCACCTGTCAGACTTGGGGCATGGACCATTTCCAGGCTGCCACGTCCGCCGATGCAAGTTCCCGCGTTCCCCCCGCCCTGCGTGGTCCGCGGGACCCCGGTGACGCCTGGGTTGAGGGCGACCGCGGCAGGTTCTGGGGCAGGTTCGGTGCCGCCGGTGTGCTGGCGTACGACCCCTACAAGGGGATCCTCCTCCAGCACCGTGCACTGTGGAGCCACAACGGCGGAACCTGGGGACTGCCCGGGGGCGCCCTTCACCACGGCGAGGATGCCGTCACGGGTGCCCTCCGGGAAGCCTACGAGGAAGCAGCAGTTCCGGCGGACGGTGTGGATGTGCTTTTCACCTCCGTGCTGGACGTCGGCTACTGGACGTACACCACTGTTGCGGTCCTGGTGATTGCACCCTTTGATCCCGTGATCAGCGATCCGGAAAGCCTCGAACTCCAGTGGGTACCCCTGGGGGAGATGGGCAGGAAGGAACTGCACCCCGGCTTCGCACAGGCTTGGCCGCACCTGCAGCCACGCCTCCTCGACGGGGCCGTGCGGAGCCAGTAGGGCCAGTCAGTAATCTTTGCCGTACTCCGCATTGACCAGGATGGGCAGGTGGTCCGACTTGCCCCGCGGCAGGGTTTCCACGCTGGCAATGTCCAAACCCAGCGAGGTGGCGAAGTCGAAATGGCCCTTGAACACCTTGTAGCGGGTGTAGGTCCGGCGGTTGCTGAGGGACAAGGCGTAACCCGAGTTCTTCATGTGGACGTGCAGGTTCTTGGTGAAGAACGGATAGTTGAAGTCACCCACCATCAGCGTCATCAGGCCGCTGCCCATGCTGAGCAGCTCCGCGTGGGCGGCATGGATCTGTTTTCTCCGCAGCGAGTTCGATGCAGTGAGGGGAGCCGCGTGGAACGAACCGATCACCAGCTCGTGCTGGGTCTCGTTGTCCATCACGCGGGTACCAATCAGCCGCTCATGGGCCGGTGCCAGGACCCTGTCATGCACTGACTTCTTCAGCGCAAAGGACTGCGTGTCCACGGCGGTGAACCGGCCCGTCCGGTAGTAGATGGCCAGTCCCAGGCGGTTGCCCTTGGTGGTATCCGCGAGGCGTAGGGGACCGAGCGCGTCCGGCAGCTCGCCGGCGTCCACTTCCTGCAGGCAGAGGGCATCGACGGCAAAATTCCGTGCAAGCGCGAGCAGTTCGCCGCTCGCTTTGTGCTTCCGGAGGTTGTAGCTGATGACGCGCATTCGTGGAGCACCTCGCTTCGAGGTCACTGATAGGACCAATTTCCGAGTCTAGTCCGAATGGAAGCCGCGGGCGCCGCAACTTTGTTTCGTTCATCACCCCGGGGCCGGCACGGACTAGGGTTAATGATCATTCACCCAGAAATGTCAGAAGGGGCCAACGTTGACCAAGGAACTGCCTGAACTTGCCCAGGGGGCCTTCTACTATCAATCGCTGGGCGGCGGCCGCTTCCGCTCAACGATTCATGCCCAGGGCGCCTGGAACGAGCACGAACAGCACATGGCGCCTGCCGCCGGCCTGATGGCTGACAGCCTGGAGCGGCATGAACCCCGGGCAGACATGCGGATGGCCCGGCTGAGCTATGAGATCCTCGGCCTGATTCCCGGCGGCGAATTCCACATAGAAACCGCCACGCTTCGTCCGGGCCGGACCATCGAGTTGCTGCAGGCAGAACTGGTTGCCAATGGCCGTGTGGCCATTAGGGCCACTGCGTGGCGGATGATCACCAGTGACACAGCAGCGGTGGCCGCCGTCGAGGATGCCGCCATTCCTGCGCCGGATGAATGCAAACCGTTCGACGGCGCCGCCATCTGGCCAGGCGGGTACATCCGGTCCCTTGAAATGCGCGTCGCGGAGGGGCACCGGGACGGAGCCGGAACGGTCTGGCTGCGAACCCGGCACCCACTGACGGACGTGGCAGACAGCAGCGACTTCACCCGCCTGATGGGCCTGGTGGACACGGCCAACGGGATCGCGGCCAGGGTCGCCCCGGGCGAAAACAGTTATGCCTTTCCGAACCTGGACCTGCAGATCCACATGTACCGCCGGCCCGGGGGCGAATGGCTTGGCCTGGACAACGCCGTTTCCTTCGGCGCTGACGGAATCGGACTGACCTCCACCGTCCTCCATGACCTCCAGGGACCTTTCGGTCGTGCAGAGCAGATCCTGACCCTGCGCCGGACCTGACGCTGCCGGCTACTCCTTAGCCCTCCACTCCCTGTAGGCGCGTACCGCGTTGTGGACTGTGGGGTAGAAGTGGTCTGCGCTGAACCTGGAACTGGCACCGAAGCGGACCAGTCGGTCCTTGATCGGGCCCTTCATTTCGGCGAAAACCAGGCTGACGCCGCCCAGCGCCAATTCATCGTCGAGCTGCACCAGCTCGTCCAGTGCCGTTGTATCCAGGCCGGTGATCGGTTCGGCGGCCACAATCACCCACTTCACCGGCGAGGGTGCGCCGTCCACCAGGCTGCGGATGTGGTCCGCGAATACTTCGCCATTGGCAAAAAACAGGGGTGCGTCAAAGCGTGCGATGACCAGCCCCTCGATCCGCCTGCCCTCAGGGTGCCTGTTGAGGTCGTGGAAGCCGGGCACACCGTCCACACTTGCCAGTTCGGTACGGTAAGGGTCCCAGGCCCGCCGGACGAACGCCACGAGCGAGAGCACGATTGCCACCACAATGCCCTACAGGACTCCCACAAAGGCCACGCCCAGGAACGTGACCACCAGGAGGAGGGTCTCCATCTTGCTCATCCTGATCAGGCGCAGGAGTGTCTTCACGTCAACAAGGGATGCCGCCGCGACGATCACCACGGCAGCGAGCGTCGCGGTCGGAAGGAAAGCCGTGACGCCCGGCACGAGAATCATGAACAGCACCACAAGCAACGCAGCCACCACTCCGCTCAGCGGGGACCTCCGGCCTGCGTCGAGCACAATGGGGGTGCGCGAGGAACTTCCGCTCACCGGAAAGCCGCCGAGTAGGCCCGTGGCCATGTTGGCGATCCCCAGTGCACCCATTTCCTCGTTGCCGTTGACCCTTTCCCCGCGGCGACCCGCGAGGCTTTTGGACAGGGTGGACGTGTCCGCGAAGGCGATCAGGGCGATGCCTGCTGCCGGGCCTATGAGCGTCCTCACCTCGTCCCAGCCGATCCCTCCCAGCGCCGGCGAGGGCAGCCCCTGCGGGAGGGCTCCGACCACCGGTAACTGCCCGGTGAGGTCCAGCGCGGCCACCAGGGCGATGGCCCCGGCCACGGCAAACATGACGCTGGGCACTTTCCACGGCAGGAAGCGACCTGCCACGATCACGGCCAGGCTAGCTGCCCCGACGCCCAGGGCCACGGGGTTGATTTCGCCGCTGAGGACGGAACCGGACAGGGAACCCAGGCGCTCAACCAGGGTCCCGCCGGAGCTGTCGATGCCCAGCAGGCGCGGAAGCTGGCTGACGGTGACAGCCAGCGCAATGCCGTTCAGGTACCCGACGCGGATTGGTTTGGACAGCAGGCCGGTAACAAATCCCAGCTTGAGGATCCGCCCGGCAAACAGGAAGGCGCCAATCAGGATCGCGAGGACTCCCGCCATGGGCACAGCCTGCTCCGGGTCGCGTCCGGCCAGGGGAGGATGGCGGCCGCGATCATGGGTGCCAGTGACGAGTCCGGCCCCACAATGACAACCCGGGACGGCCCGAACAAGGCGTAGAAGATCATGGGTACGACGGAGGCGTACAGCCCGTTCACGGCAGGGAGACCGCTGGCCTCGGCGTACGCCATGCCTGCCGGCACCAGGGCTGCGCTCAGGGCTGCGCCGGCCACCAGGTCAGGCTTCAGCCATGCCTTTTTGTAGCCGCGGGCCACGCGAACGCCCGGTATCGCCCTGCTGATCCAGTCGTGCCGCACGCGGGCCTCCCAAAAAGTCCAGTCAGGCGGCCGGGGGCTCCTGCGCCGGAGTGGAATCCTGACCATATTCGGCGGTCACGAGGATGGGCAAATGGTCTGACGCGCCACGTGGCAGCGTCTCCACGTTCTCGATGTTCAACCCCAGTGACGTGGCAAAGTCGAAGTGGCCCTTGAACACCTTGTACCGCGTGTAGGTCCTGCGGTTGCTGAGCGATAGCTCGTACCCGGAATCCTTCATGTGTTCGGTGAGGTTCTTGGTGAAGAACGGGTAGTTGAAGTCACCCATCATCAGGGTCATCAGGCCAGTCCCCATGCCCAGCAGTTCCTTATGGGCCGCGTTGATCTGGTTGCGCCGCAGCGAGTTGGTGGCCGTTAGCGGCGCCGCGTGGAACGAGCCAATGACCAGTTCATGATCGGTCTCGATGTCCCGCACCCGGGTTCCGATGAGCCGCTCATGTGCCGGCGCCAGGACCATGTCGTGCAGGGACTTCTTCAGCGCAAAGGTATTGGTGCCGTGCGCGGTGAACCGGTCCGGCCGGTAGTAGATGGCCAGCCCCAACCGGTTCCCTTTGGTCGAATCGGCCAGTTGGAGGTGACCTAAGGTGTCCGGCAGATCAGTGGTGTCGCACTCCTGCAGGCACAGGGCATCAACGCCGAAATCCCGGGCTAAGGCCACCAGTTCCCCGCTGGCCTTGTGCTTGCGAAGGTTGTAGCTAATGACTCGTATCAGTGGATTGCCTCTCCTGGAGGAGTGTGGGGGTGCCGCCGGTTTCTGAGTTTAGCCACCCGGCGCCGAACGGCACGTCATAGTCCGTTCGTGTCAGGTAGCTTTTGCCGGGAGCCTGGTCAGGTGGACCGGAACACGAGCCAGCCGGCGAGGGTGGACAGCCCGGTCAGCGCGGCTCCCCAGAGAATGTCCACCACAATAAGCTGCAGCGGCCATGTTTTGAGGGTGGCGGCATTGGTGAGGTCATACGTTGCGAAGGCAAAGGCACCCAGCGCGGCTCCGTAGCCGACGGCGGTCAGCCAGCTGCCGCCGTCGAGCGCCGGCCGCAGGGCGAAGAAGAGAATCCCCGCTATGTACATGACATAGAAAGCCACGGCGTAACCTAAGTGGGGCTTGTCAGCGAGCAGTTCACCGATGTGGCTGCGGTAGAACGGGTTCATCAGCTTGAGCCAGATGGAGTCGATGACCGCGAACGCGGCGGCAACGACAAGGAATTGCATTATGACCATAAGGGAGCTTAGCAACATGCAGGACGTCAAGGCCGACCGGACGCTCACCGTGGTGCGGCAGGATCATACTCTTGGCGCTGAGCGGGACCTGGAATTCGGCCTGGAACTGCTGAACTTGGCCAAGACCGGCGGGATCGGTCCCACCCTCCGGTTGTACCGGCCCGCCCCGACTGTTGCTTTTGGCCAGCGGGACACCCGCCTGACGGGCTTCGAGGCGGCTGCGCAGGCCTGCCGGGACCATGGTTTTGAGCCTCTGGTGCGGAAGGCGGGCGGCCGCGCCGCCGCCTATCACGAGGGCACTTTGGTGGTTGACCACGTCATGCCGGACGCAGATGCCATCGCCGGCTCCAAAAGCCGGTTCAGTTTCTTTGGTGAGCTGCTGGCACAGGCGCTGCGGGACGTCGGCGTGCAGGCCGCCGTCGGCGAGATCCCCGGCGAATACTGCCCCGGCGAGTTCAGCGTCCACGGCACCCACCCAGGGGATCCCACCCACCGGATCAAACTCGTTGGCACGGCGCAGCGTGTGGTGAGCGGCGGCTGGCTGTTCAGTTCGGTGATTGTGGTGGAAAACTCCGCCCCCATCCGCGCCGTCCTGACGGACAGTTATGCGGCCCTTGGCCTGGACTGGGACCCGGCCACCGCCGGGGCGGCAGACGATCTTGTACCGGGGCTGACAGTCCAGGCAGTTGAGGATGCGGTAATTGCCGCCTACGCGGGCCACGCGTCCCTGCAGCATGCCGGCTTTGGCAGCGTGTACGGCAGGGAAGCGTAGCCCGCCTCGCTGGTGCGGCTTTAGTGGCCCCTGGCGATCCACTCATCCAGGTGCGGGGCTTCGGCGCCGATGGTGGTGGTGTCGCCGTGCCCGGTCCGGACCACCGTTTCGGCCGGGAGCGGCAGCAGCCACGTCCTGATCGACTCGATGATGGTGGGGAAGTCACTGTAGGACCTGCCGGTGGCTCCCGGGCCGCCCTGAAACAGGGTGTCGCCGCTGAAGACCGTGCCCTCGCCGTCGGGCCCGTCAGCCAGGTGGAAGGACACCGAGCCCGGCGAATGACCTGGCGTGTGCAGAGCCGTCAGGCTCGCTCCCGCCACTTCGAACACGTCACCGTGGTTGATGCGGACGTCCGGCTCCACGTCCGGGTAGACACTCTTCCAGAGCATCCAGTCGGCCTCGTGCAGGTGGATGGGGGCCTGGACAAGGTCCCAGAAGTCGCCCACCGAACGGATGTGGTCGTCGTGGCCGTGCGTCAGCAGGATTGCCTTGAGCTTCCGGTTACCCACCGCCGCGGCAACAGCCTTGGCATCGTGCGCCGGATCAATCACCACGCACTCGGTGTCGTTGCCCACGATCCAGACGTTGTTGTCCACATCCCAGGTCCCGCCGTCGAGCGAAAACGTCCCGGAGGTGACCAGACGGTCGATCCGCAGCGGACCGCCATCGGTGCCTGCTGCCGGCGAGGAAGCCGCGCTCACAGCTCCACCACCGATCGCAGCACCGAACCGGAGTGCATCTTCTCGAACGCTTCCTCCACCTGGTCGATGGTGATCCGCTCGGTCACAAAGGCGTCCAGGTCCAGCTTCCCCTGCTGGTAGAGGCTGATCAGCATGGGGAAGTCCCGGGACGGCAGGCAGTCGCCGTACCAGGAGGACTTCAGCGAGCCGCCGCGGCCAAAGACATCCAGGAGCGGCAGTTCCAGGGTCATGTCCGGGGTCGGGACACCCACCAGCACCACGGTGCCGGCGAGATCGCGCGCGTAGAAGGCCTGCTTGTACGTTTCGGGACGTCCGACGGCGTCGATCACCACGTCAGCGCCGAAGCCGCCGGTGAGTTCCCGGATTTTCTCCACCGGGTCCGAAGCCGAGGAGTCCACGGTGTGGGTGGCGCCGAGTTCCAGGGCGCGGTCGAGCTTTTTGGCATCGATGTCGACGGCGATGATGGTGGTCGCGCCTGCGAGCGCGGCACCGGCGATGGCGGCCACGCCCACACCGCCGCAGCCGATCACGGCGACCGAATCGCCGCGCTTGACCCCGCCGGTGTTGATGGCGGCCCCGAGTCCCGCCATCACGCCGCAGCCGAGCAGGCCGATGGCGGCAGCATCGGCGTCGGGATCCACCTTGGTGCACTGCCCTGCGGCCACCAGGGTCTTTTCGATGAACGCGCCGATGCCCAGGGCGGCGGAGAGCTCAGTGCCGTCTTCAAGGGTCATCTTCTGGGTGGCGTTGTGGGTGTTGAAGCAGTACTGCGGTTGGCCCTTGGCGCAGGCGCGGCATTCGCCGCAAACAGCCCGCCAGTTCAGGACCACGCGGTCGCCCGGGACGACGTTGGTGACGTCGGGGCCCACGGCGCTGACAACGCCGGTGGCCTCGTGGCCCAGGAGGAATGGGAAGTCATCGCTGATGCCGCCCAGTTTGTAATGCAGGTCGGTGTGGCAGACGCCGCTGGTGAGGATGTCCACCAGGGCCTCGCCCGGCCCCGGATCCGGGACCAGAATGGTCTCCAGAGTGACCGGGGCGCCCTTGGAGCGGGCTACGACACCTTTGACTTTATGGACCACGGAAGGCTCCCTCAATGCAGATAGACAGAACGGGACCAACCCTGGGGTTGGTCCCGTTCTGTCTACCACATGAGCTGCCGGACTTAGGCTGCGAGGCGGCTCTTTACCTCGGCCAGTGAGGGGTTGGTGGCGGCGGTGCCGTCCGGGAAGAGCACAGTGGGGACGGTCTGGTTGCCGCCGTTGAGCTGCTCCACGAGTTCGGCGGTGCCCTCCACCTCTTCGATGTTGATCTCCGTGTAGCCGATGCCCTGCGCGTCCAGCTGCTTCTTCAGCCGGTTGCAGTAGCCGCACCAGGTGGTGGAAAACATGGTGATGGTGCCGTTCTCGGGGGTAAAGTCCACGGAGCTCTCCTGAATTCGTTGTGGGGGGTTCGTTCTCCTCAACGGTAACCCGCGGCGGGCTATTCCCTGTGGCTGCGCCGCCGGATGACGGCACCGGCTGACAAGGCATAACGGTGATGGCATGCTGGTGCCATGTGTGGACGCTATGTGATGGCCCGGGCCGTGGGTGACCTGCTGGCAGAATTTGATGCCCGGCTGGAGGAGGAAGTGCAGCTTCCGCCGTCATGGAATGTAGCGCCAACGGATGAGGTGCCGATTGTCCTGGAACGGCTCATTGATGATGAAGCGGTCCGGCAGCTGCACGTGGCACGCTGGGGCCTGGTGCCCTCGTGGGCGAAGGATCCGGGCATTGGCGCCAGAATGATCAACGCCCGGAGCGAGAGCGTGTTGGAGAAGCCTGCCTTCCGCAAGGCCGTGAAGTCACGTCGCTGTGCTGTGCCGGCGGACGGGTACTACGAGTGGAAGCAGGGGACCGGCAAGGTAAAGCAGCCCTACTATGTCCATCCGGGATCTGACAGTGGTCTGGTGTTTGCCGGCCTGTACGAATGGTGGAAGGACCCGTCCAAGGCCGACGGCGATCCTGGCCGGTGGATGCTCTCCACCTCCATCCTCACCGCGGATACTCCGCCGCCCGGTGCCGAGTCCACGGTGTTCGGCAAGCTCACCGAGCTGCACGACCGGGTGCCGCTGCCCATGGACCGGGCAACCATGGCCTCGTGGCTTGATCCGCAGATCGACGACGCCGCCTTCCTTGTGGATCTTGTCCGCGCCCATGTCAAAGACGTTGCGGCCGACTGGCACGTGGATTCAGTGGGCCGAGAGGTGGGAAACGTGCGCAACAATTCTCCGGAACTCATCCGGCCCGTGGAGGCCCTGTTCTAAAGGGGACACGTCCCGGACGGTGACTGTGGCCCTAGACGGTGACCTTGCCGTCGTCGTCCACTGCCCAGGTGGGGTTGTAGGCAATCTCCCAGCGGAAGCCGTCCGGATCGGCGAAGTACCCGCTGTACCCGCCCCAGGGCTGGGTGACAGGCTCGGCAACGATCTCAGCGCCGGCGGCCCGGGCTTCGTCCATCACCCGGTCCACGTCCTCCGTGCTGGGAAGGTTGTGGCTGAGGGTGATGCACGGAACCGGTCCGGGCGTACCCACTCCCGCTTCGGCGTGCATCTGTCCGGCGTCCCACAGGGACAGGATCAGCCCGTGGTTGGCCTGGATGAACACCACATCGCCGGCGTGTTCCCGGCGCACCGGCCAGCCGAGGCCTTCCACGTAGAAGCGGCGGGAGGCGTCAACACTGCGAACACCTAGTGAGATGAAGTCGACTCTGGGCTGCATGCTTCGATACTCTCAGTTGATGGCAACAATTCAAGGAAACGACCGGGAAGCATTGGCCGACAAAGAACAGCTCGCTGCCGTTCGGATCGCGGTCGACGAAGTTGATGATCAGATTGTCACGCTCATTGCGCGGCGTGAACGCCTGATCCGGATCGCCGGAACCCTGAAGGGGGACGACGCCGAAGTCCGCGCCCCGGGCCGGGTGGAGCGGGTGATTGAGCACGTTCGCGGAGCCGCGAAAAAGAAGGACATTGATCCGGACATCGTTGAATCCACGTACCGGGCCATGATCTCGGGCTTCATCGAACTCGAGATGAAGGTCCACAAAGAAAACAGCTGAAGCTAGAGCGCTTCCTCGACGGCGACGCCCCCCTGAAAATCGCGGCCGTCGGCCTCGCTGAACGCCGTCATGTAGTGCCCTTTGCCCAGGCCTTGAATGGCTGCCATGGGAAAGTTGCCGGTGATGGTGTTGCCCGAATGGGTCACCCCGGAAAGATCATAGTTCTCCTCGGCGGTCTGGTCATGGCAGAACGAGTAGAAGGCGATGGCCTCCCCGTTCAG
Organism: Arthrobacter sp. BF1; assembly: GCF_056680215.1. Taxonomy (NCBI): domain Bacteria; kingdom Bacillati; phylum Actinomycetota; class Actinomycetes; order Micrococcales; family Micrococcaceae; genus Arthrobacter; species Arthrobacter sp. BF1. Next base: position 2,307,051 of record NZ_CM155271.1, on the reverse strand, counting down.
GAATTCGATGCCCAGCCGTCTTTGGGAGGAATGGTCAGGGCTGGCCGCCACAAGTCCCACAACGTACGCACCTGCCCCCGGTATGTTGCCGTCGATATCAAAGTTGGCCACGAGCGTATTGTCCTGGGCTTTGATGCTTACGTGCTTGAGGAGTGCGTTTTGGGAGCTCATGCCACAATCCTGCCCCCCTGCTGGCCGTCCGTCCACCCCTGTCTAGGTTTTGCCGGGGCACCGTCGTAGACTGGATTTATTCGAACATGTATTCGAACAAATCCGCTTTTGCGTCAGCAGCTCGCATCAGCCCAATTCAGTTCGGGAGGCGCCCATGGGCATGTTCAGCGAGTCCGTGGACGTCGACTGCACCGCTTCCGGCCAACCGCTGAAACTCCAATGGGGCGGGCGGCGCTACACAGTATGCGCCGAGCCTGTGCGGTGGTACGAACGCCGGCAGTGGTGGGCTGAGGAGCGCCGGGCGCCGCTGGGCAGCGGCCCGGGGCTGGTGGACCACGAGATCTGGCGGGTCCAGGTCCGGTTGGACCCGCAGGATACCGGGGAACCGCTCACGCTGGACCTTTCCCGGCATCTCGGCAGCGGCCGCTGGCGGCTGCTGCGGATCCACGACGCCCTCCAGCCCCGAACAGCATGAGCTTCACCCACCTCCACGTTTCCACCGCCTTCAGCGCGCACTACGGGGTTTCCTGGCCTGAGGAGCTCGCCCAGGTTGCGGCGGCGGACGGCGCGTCAGCGCTCGCGTGCACGGACCGCGACGGCCTGTACGGCACCATCAAACACCTCAAAGCATGCATGGCTGCGGGTATCGATCCCATTGTGGGAGTGGACCTCGCGGTCTTCGACGACGACGGTGACCACCGCACCCAGCTCGCCGGCCGGGTGGTGGTGCTCGCCCGCGGCCACAACAACGGGGCCGGCTACCGGGCATTGTGCCGGCTGGTATCCGATGCCCATGCCCGCACCTCAGGCAAAGCCGGGGGAGCGGTGCCCGTGGCGGTCACCCGCGCCGAGCTCGCCTCCCGGATCCTTGACCCCCAGACGCTCAAGCCGGTCCTGACCGTCCTGATCGGACCGGATTCCGACGTCGGACGGGCCATGGGCGGCCGGCGGTACCTGCGGCCCCGCACTCTCTTCAAACGCTGGCTGGACGCCATGCCGGCCGGGAGCCTGGTGGCAGAAGTCGTATCCCAACTCACCACCCCTGGCACACCCCTGAGCACCGCCCACGCAGTACGCATGCTCAAACTAGCCGAAGAACACCATGTCCCGGCGGTGCTTACCAACGCTGTCCGCTATTGCGCCGAGGACGGCGCCGCCACGGCGGACGTGCTCGACTCAGCCCGGACACTGAAGTCCCTGCCGGAACTTGCGGCAGAACCCCTACTCCAGCCCAACGGGCAAGCCTGGCTCAAATCAGCAGAACAGATGCTTCAGCTGGGCAAGGAAATCATCCACGCCGCAGGGTATGGCACGGCGGACCTCAAACAACTGATGGCACAAACTGAGGCGCTCGCCGACTACTGCCGGATAGACCCTGTGAGTGACATGGGATGGAAACAGCCCGTGGTTCCGGAGGCCTCGGTCATCGGCATCAGCCAGGACCCGCACCGTGAACTGGTACAGCGTTGTGAAGCAGGGATAGGCAAGCGGTTTCCCGGCATCTCAGGCCCGGCACACAAGGAAATGCGCTCGCGGCTGGAGCACGAGCTGGGGATCATCCGGAACCTCGGATTTTCCTCCTACTTCCTGACGGTGGCGGAGGTTTCCCGCATGATCCTGGACATGGGAGTGCGGGCAGCCGCCCGCGGTTCAGGAGCCTCCAGCCTGGTCAATTACCTGATTGATGTCAGCCAGGTGGACCCGCTGCAGCATGACCTGATCTTCGAACGCTTCCTGTCCCGGGACCGGGCAACGTTGCCCGATATCGATATCGACGTCGAAAGCGCCGAACGGCACAACGTGTACCGGAAAATCTTCGACCGTTTTGGTGCTGAACGGGTCACCCTGATGAGTATGCAAAACGGGTACCGGGCACGCGGCGCGGTCCGGGATGCCGGCATGGCGTTGGGCATGGACGATGACGACGTCGGTGAGATCGCCAAACAGCTGTGGCGTTTTTCAGCCCGGAAATTCCGTGAAGCCCTGGTTGAAAAACCTGAGCTCCGGGAATTCGCCGGGCGGGTGGAACAGCGTGGTTTCGCCGAAAACCAGCAGCTTGACCTGCTGGTGGACCTCACCGAACGCCTCGACAGGCTGCCCCGGCATATTTCCATGCACCCCTGTGGTGTGATCCTTGGCGACGCCACGCTGCTTGACCGGACGCCCGTCCAGCCCAGCGGGCTGGGGCTGCCCATGAGCCAGTTCGACAAACACGACATGGATCCCATGGGCATGCTCAAGCTGGATGTGCTGGGGGTCAGGATGCAGAGCGCGATGGCTTTCGCCATCCGGGAAGTCATCCGGATCCATCCTTCCAAAGCGGAAGTGGTGGCGGCCGGTGCCCACCCTGCGGGGCCTGACGGCTCCGGGCCCGATTACATTGCTGAGAACGGCCACATCAACCTCAACGCTGTCCCCCTCGATGATGAGCCCACCTTCGAGCTGATCCGCAGCACCCACACCCTGGGCTGCTTCCAGATTGAATCGCCTGGCCAGCGTGAGCTGATCGGCAAGATGGCCCCGCGTGAGTTCAACGACCTCATCATCGACATTTCGCTGTTCCGGCCGGGGCCCATGAAATCGGACATGGTGCGGCCGTTCCTGGAACACAGGCACGGCTTCGCGCCGGAAGTCTATCCACATCCTGACCTGAAACCAGTGCTGCAGGAAACACACGGCGTCACCGTCTTCCACGAACAGATCCTCAAAACCTTTGATGTTATGACCGGCTGCGGGCTGGCGCGTGCGGATGAGTTCCGCCGTGCCCTTGGCAATGAGGTCCTGGAGCTGAAAGTGGAGGAGTTCTTCCGCAGGGAGGCGCGCACCAAGGGGTATTCGCCGGAAGTGGTGGACAACGTCTGGGGGACCCTGAAAGCGTTTGGCAGCTTCGGTTTCTGCAAGGCACACGGCGCGGCCTTTGCCGTTCCCACCTATCAGTCCGCCTGGCTGAAAGCGCACCACCCCGAGGCGTTCCTGGCAGGGCTGTGGGAGCACGATCCCGGTATGTATCCCAAACGGCTGCTGGTGGCCGAGGCCCGGCGGCTGGGTATCCCCATCCTTCCGTTGGACATCAACCGCAGCCAGGCCGAGTACCGGGTGGAACGGGTGGCGGACCGGGCGGATGCCGGCAAGCTGGGGATCAGACTGAGCCTCAACGGCATCTACGGCCTCTCAGGGGCCGAGCTTAAGCGGATTGTTGCCGGCCAGCCCTACGACTCCCTTGCTGATCTCAGGGCCCGGTCCAGGCTGAGCAAGCCCAACATCAAAAGGCTCGCGCAGCTGGGAGCCTTTGATTCCCTGCACCGGGAGTCGGGCGGTGCTGCAAACCGCGCGGACCTCGTCCAGCATCTGCAGAAACTCCAAGCGACAGGGGGCACCCGGAAAGGCTTGGACATCATGGAAGGGCAGCTGGCCTTGCCGTTGGGTGATGTGGAGCTGCGGAACGTCAAACCAGGCCTTCCTGCCCCCACCCTGGTGGACAATGTCCGGGCAGAACTTGACCTGATGGCCATTGACGTCAGCGGCCACCTGATGGACAGCCACCGGCCCATGCTGGACAGGCTGGGAGTCACCACTGCCGACAAACTGCTGGGCCTGCGCAACGGCACAGAGGTTCTGGTGGCCGGGGTGCGCATCGCCACCCAGACCCCGCCGATGCGCGGCGGCCGGCGTGTGGTGTTCATCAGCATCGATGACGGCACCGGCTGCATCGACTCCGTGTTCTTCCACGAAGCCCAGGAACAGGCGGGACTGCTCTTGTTCGGCACCAGGCTGCTGCTCATCCGCGGCACCACGCGGCGGACAGGTCCACGGGGCATCAGCCTGAGCGCCAGCATGGCCTGGGACCTGAGCAAGGTGGAAACACTGCCCTTCCCTGAAAACCAGAGGGAGAGTACCGACGTGCCGCATCCCCTGGACGGGATCAGCCGGAGCCTTGCCATCACCGGAATGGGCGGCTGAGCCCCATCCGGGTGCCCGGACGGTCCGCCTGAACCAGCGGGTCCCGTTGGTCGGCCTCTGGCGAAACCGATAGCATTGACGGTGGCTGGCTGTGGTCCCCGTATGCCGCAAGCTATGAAGCCCAAAACTTTGAATAGGAGACACCCGTGTCAGATGCCCAGCAGATCACCCTCATCGTCGATGGCGAAGAGACCAAGGTGACTACCGGGACAACCGGTGCGGAACTCTTCTTTGAGCGCCGCGACGTTGTTGTTGCCCGCGTCAACGGCGAACTGAAGGACCTGGACCAGGAGCTGACCGACGGCGCCGAGATCGAGGGCGTCACCATCGATTCCCCGGACGGCCTGAACGTGCTCCGCCACTCCACCGCCCACGTGATGGCCCAGGCCGTGCAGCAGCTGCGCCCCGATGCCAAACTCGGCATCGGCCCGTACATCACTGACGGCTTCTACTTCGACTTTGACGTCGCCGAGCCCTTCACTCCCGAGGACCTCAAGACCCTGGAAAAGATGATGCTGAAGATCATCAACCAGAACCAGAAGTTCGTCCGCCGCGTGGTCAGTGAGGATGAAGCCCGCGAGGCCATGAAGAACGAGCCCTACAAGCTTGAACTGCTGGGCAAAAAGAATGAAGCCGCCGAAGCAGGCGAAGGCGTCAACGTCGAGGTCGGCGCCGGCGACATCACCATCTACGACAATGTGGAGCGCAAGGAGGGAACCACCGTCTGGTGCGACCTCTGCCGCGGCCCGCACCTGCCCAACACCAAGCTCATCTCCAACGCGTTCGCCCTGACCCGGTCCTCTTCCGCGTACTGGCTGGGCAACCAGAAGAACCAGCAGCTCCAGCGCATCTACGGCACGGCCTGGCCCACCAAGGACGCACTGAAGGCCTACCAAGAACGCATCGCCGAAGCTGAACGGCGCGACCACCGCAAGCTCGGCGTCGAACTTGACCTCTTCTCCTTCCCGGACGAGCTGGGCTCGGGTCTTCCCGTGTTCCACCCCAAGGGCGGCATCATCCGCAAGGAGATGGAGGACTACTCACGGCAGCGCCACGTCGACGCCGGTTACGAGTTCGTCTACACCCCGCACATCACCAAGGGCCACCTGTACGAAGTCTCGGGACACCTGGACTGGTACAAGGAAGGCATGTTCCCGGCCATGCACGTTGACGCCGAGCTCAACGAGGACGGCACTGTCCGCAAGCCCGGCCAGGACTATTACCTGAAGCCGATGAACTGCCCCATGCACAACCTGATCTTCCGGTCACGGGGACGGTCTTACCGTGAACTGCCGCTGCGGCTCTTCGAATTCGGTGCCGTCTACCGGTATGAAAAGTCGGGTGTGGTGCACGGCCTGACGCGCGTGCGCGGCATGACCCAGGATGACGCCCACATCTACTGCACGCGCGAGCAGATGAAGGACGAACTCACCAAGACCCTGACCTTCGTTCTTGACCTGCTGAAGGACTACGGCCTGAACGACTTCTACCTGGAGCTTTCCACCAAGGACCCGGAGAAGTTCGTCGGCGAGGACGCAGCCTGGGACGAGGCCACCAGGACCCTCGCCGAAGTGGCCGAGGAATCCGGGCTTGAACTTGTCGCCGATCCGGGCGGAGCCGCGTTCTACGGCCCGAAGATTTCCGTCCAGGCGAAGGACGCACTCGGCCGCACCTGGCAGATGTCCACCATCCAACTGGACTTCAACCTGCCGGAACGCTTCGAACTGGAATTCCAGGCGGCCGATGGCACCCGCCAGCGGCCCGTGATGATCCACCGCGCGCTCTTCGGTTCCATCGAGCGTTTTATGGGCGTTCTCACCGAGCACTACGCCGGCGCGTTCCCGGCATGGCTTTCCCCTGTCCAGGTGGTGGGCATCCCGGTGGCCGAAACATTCAACGACTACATGTTCGACGTCGTGGACCAGCTCAAGGCGGCGGGCATCCGCGCCGAGGTGGATACGTCGTCGGACAGGTTCCCCAAGAAGATCCGCACCGCCAGCAAGGACAAGATCCCCTTTGTCCTGATCGCCGGCGGGGATGATGCCGAAGCCGGCGCCGTCTCCTTCCGGTTCCGCGACGGCAGCCAGGATAACGGCGTGCCCGTGGCCGAGGCCGTCAAGCGGATCACGGAAGCCGTCCGTAACCGGACCAGCTAGCGGAAACGGAACAGAACACGGTGCAGGAGAACACAGGCGCAGGATATCCAGGGGATGCCGGCGTGACCGATGACTTTGATCTCGCGGGCGTACCGGACGCATTCCAGCGCCTGTGGACTCCGCACCGGCTCGCCTACATCAAGGGCGGCCAGCACCAGTTCAAGAACGAAAACGACTGCCCCTTCTGTGTGGGTCCGAGCCGGACCGACGAGGAAGCCCTTATCGTCCACCGGGGGAAGACCTGCTACGCGGTCCTGAACCTGTTTCCCTATAACCCGGGCCATCTCCTGGTGTGCCCCTACCGGCATGTCCCGGACTACACGGACCTGACGACGGAAGAGACCGCGGAATTCGCCGAGATCAGCCAGACAGCCATGAGGGTCCTGCGCAAAGTGTCCAACCCCGGCGGCTTCAACCTCGGCATGAACCAGGGCGTCGTGGGTGGCGCCGGCATCGCAGCCCACCTGCACCAGCACATTGTTCCGCGGTGGGGCGGTGACGGAAACTTCTTCCCGATCATTGCCCAGACCAAGGCAATTACGCAGACCCTTGACGAGGTCCGCCAAATGGTTGCCGAGGCCTGGCCAGGGGAGACGAATGCTGAATAGGCACGCGCGCGGCTTCTTTACCGCGCTATTCACCCCGCTTGCCCGCTGGCTCCTGAAAATCGGTGTTTCCCCTGACGCGGTGACGGTCATCGGCACCGCCGGCGTGGTGGTGGGAGCCTTGGTCTTTTACCCCCTGGGCCAGCTTTGGTGGGGCACCCTGTTCATTACGGCGTTCATCTTCTCGGACGTGCTCGACGGCATTATGGCCCGCATGCGGGACAGCGACGGCCGGTGGGGCAACTTCCTGGACTCCACCCTGGACCGGATCGCCGACGGCGCCTTGTTTGCAGGCGTGGCCATCTGGTTCTTCACCGGAGGAGCGGAATACGCGATTGCCGTGGCGGCCATGGTCTGCCTCGTGCTGGGCATGGTGGTCTCGTATGCGCGGTCAAAGGCCGAATCCCTCGGCTTCACGGCAAATGTGGGCATCGCCGAGCGCGCCGAGAGACTGGTTTCGGTGCTGGTGGTCACCGGATTCACCGGCTTGGGGCTGCCCCCGGTGGTCCTGCTGGTGACGCTCGGGCTGCTGGCACTGGCCAGCCTGATCACCATTTGCCAGCGCATAGCGACCGTCCACCGCCAGGCGCTTGCGGAGCCCGCGGCTTCGGATTAAGCGTGATTAAGCCGGTCTTTAGCGTGATTAAGCCCGCCGCCTGCCGGGGGACTAGTATTGTCACTGCCCGGTCAATGGATCCGGCAACCCGGTGCGTGGACTTTCGGCTTCTTGCCGCCCTCACGTCCGGCGAAGGTCATCTATCTACCCATAGGGGTTTTTGTGTCTACACCTGATGTAAGCAGCGAAGCCGGTTCGTCCGCGAACAGCGTCACGGGCAGCAACCGCGTCAAGCGGGGCATGGCTGAGATGCTCAAGGGCGGCGTCATCATGGACGTCGTCAACGTTGAACAGGCCCGCATCGCCGAAGACGCCGGTGCCGTTGCAGTAATGGCGCTGGAACGCGTTCCGGCCGATATCCGTGCCCAGGGCGGCGTGTCCCGCATGTCCGATCCGGACATGATCGACAAAATCATCGAAGCCGTATCAGTGCCGGTCATGGCCAAGGCCCGGATCGGCCACTTCGTCGAGGCTCAGGTCCTGCAGTCCTTGGGCGTGGACTACATTGATGAGTCCGAGGTCCTCACCCCGGCCGACTACGTCCACCACATCGACAAGTGGAACTTCAAGGTTCCCTTCGTCTGCGGCGCCACCAACCTCGGTGAGGCGCTGCGCCGCATCAACGAGGGCGCGGCCATGATCCGCTCCAAGGGCGAGGCCGGCACCGGCGACGTTTCCAACGCCACCGGCCACATGCGCCAGATCCGTGCCGAGATCGCCAAGCTCGCAGCCCTGCCCGAGGACGAACTCTACGTCGCCGCCAAGGAACTGCAGGCCCCGTACGAACTGGTCAAGGAAGTTGCCGCCGCCGGCAAGCTCCCCGTGGTGCTGTTCACCGCGGGCGGCATCGCCACCCCGGCCGACGCCGCCATGATGATGCAGCTCGGCGCCGACGGCGTCTTCGTCGGTTCCGGCATCTTCAAGTCCGGCAACCCGGCCCAGCGTGCAGCTGCCGTGGTCAAGGCCACCACGTTCTTCGATGACCCCGACGTTATCGCCAAGGCCTCCCGAGGCCTGGGCGAAGCCATGGTGGGCATCAACGTCGACGAGATCCCGCAGCCGCACCGTCTTTCCGAGCGCGGCTGGTAATTCGCTTTTTGGGCGCCCGACGGCGCTGATCCTCTGCGCGCTATTCCCCGCGTCCAGCTGAGGCCGCTTCGCGGCGAGCCTGGACGCGGGGCCCCTTTTACGCACGCTGCCGGATCACCCCCGCCGTGCGCTTGGCGCTCCGGATTTACGACGACGGTTCCTCACCTCTTTCGGTGCGGGACCGGCGTCGTACTTTAACTGAGTTCTAGTCGAGGCCGCGGCGCTTTAGCAGGGGCTCCAGTTTGGCGTCGCGTCCTCGGAGGGTGCGGAAGGATTCCAGCGGTTCCCGGCTGTTGCCGCGGGACAGCAGCTCGTTGCGGAAACGTTCGCCGTTGGTGCGGTTCAGGCCACCGTTCTCGGTGAACCAGTCGACGGTTTCCGCGTCCAGGACTTCACTCCAGATATACGAGTAATAGCCGGCCGCATAGCCGTCGCCGGCGAAAATGTGCTGGAAATAGCCAGTCCGGTAGCGCGGCGGAATCAGGGCAAGGGCCACCCCTGCTGCGGCCAGTGATTTCGCTTCGAAGGCCAAAACGTCGTCCGGGATTTCCGTTTCGTCCAGCACATGCCAGGCCAGGTCAAGCAGCGCAGCGCCCAAATACTCGGTGGTCGCGAAGCCCTCGCCCCAAAGCCGCGCCTCGTTAAGCCGGTCCACAACGTCCTGGGGGAGCGCCTCGCCCGTGGTGTGGTGCCGGGCGTAGTTGGCCAGCACCTCGGGCCAGAGGATCCACATCTCGTTGACCTGTGACGGGTATTCCACGAAGTCCCGGGGGACCGCAGTTCCGGAGAAGCGCGGATACGTGACGTTGGAAAACAAGCCATGGAGGGCGTGTCCAAACTCGTGGAACGTGGTGCGAAGTTCGTCCAGCGTCAGGAGCGTGGGTTCGCCTGCCGCCGGTTTGGAGATGTTGAGGTTGTTGATCACCACGGGCCGGGTGCCGAGCAGCTCTGACTGGTCCACGAGCGAGTTCATCCAGGCCCCGCCCCGCTTGGATTCGCGGGTGTAGTAGTCACCCAGGAACAGCCCGAGTCCCGTTCCGTCAGGGTTTCGGACTTCCCAGACGCGGACGTCCGGGTGGTAACCGGCCAGGTCACCGCGTTCGTGGAAGGTGATGCCGTAGAGGGACGTGGCAGCGAAGAAGACGCCGTCCCGAAGAACGCGGTCCAGCTCAAAATAGGGGCGGAGCGCCTGCTCGTCCACGGCGTACTTTTCCCGGCGCACTTTGGCCGAGTAATACGCCCAGTCCCAGGCCTCCAGTGGATGCCCGGCTACCTCGGCCAGGGCAGCAGCCTCGGCATCCGCATTGCGGACAGCCGCGGGGGCCAGCCTGTTCAACATGGACTGGACGGCCTCGAAATCGGGGGCTGTCTGGCGGTCCACCACGAGTTCGGCGTAGTTCGCGAAACCAAGGAGTGCGGCCTTTTCAGCGCGAAGCCGGGCCATCGAGGTGACCAGGTCCAGGACGTCCAGGCTGCCGCCGTTGCTGCCCCGCCCCGTGGAGGCCTCGAACAGCCGACGGCGGACGCTACGGTTTTCGAGGGCAGCCATGGCGGGTTGGTTGCTGGGCTGGATCAATGTCAGCAGAAATTTGCCGTCGTGGCCGGCGGTGCGGGCAGCCTCGGCGGCGCTGGCGATGTCGTCCGCCGGCAGGCCGGCCAACTCCTCTGCGCTGTCCAACACCACAGCTGCCGACTTCATGCCCTCCTTGACCCGCTGCCCAAACTCCGTGCCCAGTTTGGAGAGTTCGGCATTGATTCCCTTCAGCCTGTCCTGCCCGTGCATATCAAGCTGGATCCCGGTTTGGCGGAACTCCTTCAGGTACTCCTCCACGAGCCGGACAGACTCAGGGTCGAGTCCGGAAGTGTCGATTGCCGTGAACCGGTCGAACAGCGCACGGTTGAGGTAGACCTCGTCCTGATGGGCGGAAAATTGAGGTGAGAGTTCGGTCTCCAGGCTAAGGATCTCGGCCGATGCGTCGGCCGAGACAAGCGTGAAGAACGACGCAGCCGCCCGCTGGAGCAGTTGGCCTGACTTCTCCATGGCCACGGCAGTGTTCTCGAACGTCGCACGCACCGGGTTGTCCAGGATGGCCTGGATTTCGGCCAGATGTTCCTCAAGGCCGGCGGTGACGGCCTGGGCGTAATCTGCGGGTCCGATGTTGGCAAACGGCGGCAGCCCGTAGGGCAGGGCGCTGGGACTGAGGAGGGGATTCGTCATCCCGCTAACCTTTCACACCGGCCCGTCCTTCTCAATGCGCGGCTTTCCGGTTTTAGGGGGCGGCCGAACCTACAATGGCGCCTATGGGGAACTTACACGGCAGTGCTGCGCGCCGAATCGGGGCAGCCATCGGGGCTTTCGCGCTGGCGGCGCTGCTCACTGCCTGCGGCCTGATTGCGGAACAAGGCGTGCCGTCAGCGGGCGGAGTGTCAGGCGCGGTGTCAGAAGTGCAGAGCCCGACGGCGGCGCCCACGCCCACCCCCATCCCCACACCTGGTGCGGGGCCGGCATGTCCCACGGTGCGGTGCACGTCCGTCCTGCTCACCGGGGACATGCTGGTCCACGCCCCGCTCTGGCAGCAGGCCCGCGACGACGCCGCAGCGGCAGGAACGCCCGGCCTCGACTTTGTGCCGCTCCTGGAAGGCCAGCGCCGGTACATCCGGCACAGCGATCTCGCCATCTGCCATCAGGAAACACCGGTCGCGGGGCCGGACGGACCATTTTCGACCTACCCGTCGTTCAACGTCCCGCCGCAGATCATTACAGCGTCCAAAAACGTGGGCTACCAGGCCTGCACCACCGCCAGCAACCACACGATCGACCGCAGCACTGACGGACTGCTGCGCACCCTGGACGCACTGGACGCGGCAGGCCTCAAACACACGGGTTCGTACCGGACGGAGACCGAGTCGCAGGGAATCCTGATCATGCAGACGAAGGCCGCAAAGATCGCCGTCATTGAAGGAACCTACGGCCTCAACGGCCTGTCAGCCGAATACGGCTGGCAAGTGGACATGCTGGATGCGCCCACCATGATTGCCAAGGCTGTCAAGGCCAGGGCCCTTGGCGCGGACATCGTCCTGGGTGCCCTGCACGCGGGGGAGGAGTATGCCAGCGAGGCGAATGCCCAGCAGCAGGAAGTGGCCCACGCCCTGGTGGACAGCGGCCAATTCAGCATGATCTACGGCCACCACACGCACTCCGTGCTGCCAATCGAAAACTACAAGGGCACCTGGATCGTCTACGGACTGGGCAATGGCGTTACTGAAGTGTCGCCCTGGTACGTGGTGAACAACGAGGGACTGCTGGTCCGCGCGCAGTTCAGCCAGGACGCGGCCGGCAACTGGTCGGCGTCGGACCTCGCCTGGGCGCCGTCGGTTATTGTCCGTGATCCCTACCGGTGGTGCTCGGTTGCGTCGGACGCACCTCAAGGGGTCTGCGCAACGGCCGAAGCCGATGCGGCCACCAGAGCGCGGACCGCTGCCGTCGTGGAATCCCTGGGATCCGCGGCCGCAGGCGCCCACGAACTCCTGATCACCAAGGAACCGTAGACATGTCCGGCGCACCCGTATCTGCTCACCAAAGGCGCGCGGCAGTCTTCGGCGTACCCGTGCGGCTGCTGGGTCCCCTGGCAATCGGGGTCCTCACTGTGGGATATGGGGCGCTCTGGGTGCTTGCCCGCCCACGGGGCGAGCCTTTGCCGCGCCACCTCGGCCAACTGTTCGGCGGGGAATCCGTCCTGCTCATGTCCATCGCGCTTGTGCTGATCAGCACCCTCCCGCATGTCGAGCGAATCTTTGGCGGCATCGATTACGCCGCCATCTGGCACCGTAGGCTCGCCATTGCCGGCACGGTGCTCCTGCTGCCGCACGTGGAACTTGCCGCCAATCCGGACGCCACCAGCCTGGGTAAAGCGCTGGCGGTTCCAGCCGCTGTAGGGCTGGCCGCCATGATCGTCTGGGCCATCCTGCCGCGTTGGCGCGCCATGCTGCCCGGGGCTTTCCATGGCGTTGTGCTGCGTACCCGCAATACGTGGCCGGTCCTGCTGCTCATCCGGGTCCTCGGCGGCTACGAGCGGTGGCGTGGGTTTCACCGTTTGACAGGCCTGTTCGTGGCCGCCGGCTTCCTTCACGGACTGCTGGACGCGACGGCCTTCGAATCCACACCGGTGCTGCGTTGGAGCTACGTGGTGATCGGCGGAGTCGGACTTGCGTTTTATGCATACCGTGAACTGCTGGCCCGGCACTTCCTTCCGCATCACGATTACCAAGTGAAAGACGTCAGCACCGTGGCGCCCGGGCTGGTCGATGTGCACCTTAAGCCGCTGGGGAAAGCGCTGGCATTCCGGCCGGGCCAGTTCGCCATGATCTACCTGGAAACGAAGGACGGCTGGCAGCGGCATCCGTTCTCGATTTCGGGCGCTCCTGATGGCGAGGACATCCGCATCACGGTGAAGGCGCTGGGAGATCACACCGCCAAGCTCCCCGACGTGGTCCAGCCGGGTATGCCGGCAGTAGTCAGCGGGCCCTATGGCAGGTTTGACCGCCGGATGGGGACGGTCCGTCAGGTGTGGATCGCCGGCGGTGTGGGCATTACGCCGTTCCTGAGCTGGCTTCGGTCCCTCGAGGGTGAACTCGCCGAAACCGTCGACTTCTTTGTCACCTCGGCGGGCCGTTCGCCCTTCGCCGATGAAATCCAAAAGATCGCAAAGAACCATCCCCGGCTGACGGTGCACCTGATTGACACCAGCACAGATGGCCGGCTAACGCCGGATCAGGTGCTGGAGGCGGTGGACGCCGATCCGCGCGAGCTGTCCGTCTTCATGGGCGGTCCAGACCCGATGCTCCGCCAGTTCCGCAGGGAGCTCCGCGCTTCCGGAGTACGCGCCGCCAATATCCACCGGGAGTACTTTCACTGGCGCTGAATCGGAGAAAGCGGCTGGGTTTTAGTTTTTAGCCCGTCAGCGCGGGCGGCGGGTAGCGTGCTCGCGGGCGAGCACGGCGAACCGGTCATCCGGGGCACCCGGCTCAAATGTCCCAAACTTGCGCTCCGCGGCCGTCCGGATGAGAAAGTCGGCGATGGCAGGATTCTTGGGCAGCAGCGAACCGTGCAGGTAGCTGGCCACCACATTCTTGTAGCGCGCGCCTTCATGGCCGTCGCTGCTGTTGTTGCCGGTTCCTTTTGCCGTGGTCCCCAGTGGCCGGACGCCGGGGCCCAGCGTGGTTTGCCCGCTGTGGTTCTCGTAGCCCAGGATCTCGCCGAACTCATCCGTGGCCACTTTGACGTTTCCGATCAGGCGTTCGTCCGTGCCCCGGGTTTCCACGTCCAGGATGCCGATTCCGGGAATGACGGTGCCCAGGTGGGTCTTGAAAAAGCGTCCAAACAGCTGGTAAAGCCCGCAGATCGCCAGCATGGGCGCGCCGTCCTCGGCCAGTTCCTTTAGCAGGCCGGCGCGGGACTGAAGATCGTCCTGAATGACCAGTTGCCCGCTGTCCTGCCCGCCGCCGCCCACGATCAGGTCCACGTCGGCGGGGAATTCGTCGCCCACGTTGTACTCAAGCAGCTCCGGCGTATAACCGTGCCAGCTGATCCGTTGCTTCAGGACCAGGGCGTTGCCCCAGTCACCGTAGATGTTCATGTCCCGCGGATACAGCTGCAGGACGCGGATGGTGCCCTTGCTGCCCGATCCGGCTCCGATTGATTCAGCGGTCATGAGACCACCTCCACTGTGGTGATTTTGGACAGCTCCCGGCGAATGGCCAGCATGGCTGTGTAGGTACAGAAAATCCGCTTCGGCTTGCCGCTGCCCTCGCGGATAAAGGCCGCCAGGGCGGGGGCAATGTCAGGCTGTACCGCGCCAATCCGAACATCGTCATACTGCAGCCGCAGCGCCATGTCGTAGGCCCGTGACCCGGTCAGCTGGTCCACGCCGCCCTCGCGGAGTGAATCAAATTCAACATCCCAGAGCCAGGACATGTCCCTGCCGTCGGCGTAGTTGTCGTTGATGGCGATCATGGTGGCGTAACCGGCCGCCGGGAAGGACTTCAGCCCGAGCCGGAAACCGCTGGGGTTCTTAACCAGCACGAGGTCAAGGGGCTGGCCGTCAACGGTGAGGCTCTCGCCGCGGCCAAAGGCCGGCTCAACCTGGGACAGGGCGGTGAGCAGCGTCGCGTGGTCGGCTGTTGCCGCACCGCTGCCGCAGATGCTGCGCGCAAGTGCCAGCGCGGCCGCGGCGTTAAAGATGTTGTAGACGCCACGGAGCTTCATCGCGGTGGTGACCGTGACGCCGTCGTACTCAAAATCCGCGGTGTCCGGTCCTACCCTGCGCAGTACGACGTCGGCGGGCGGCTTTTGCGGGAGCGCCGCGGGGGCGGGGCTGCCGGGCGCTGCCCGCATGTCGTCGTCATTGGGGAAGGTACTGAGGAGGGAATCGTCCAGGCCGAAGTACTGGACGTCCTGTCCGGTGAGGGTGTCCGCGATGCGCGCAACGCGGGGGTCCTCGCGGTTGAGGACCACCGTGCCCGTGGTTTTCGCCGCGATGTGCTGCAGGAGCTGGGCCGTTTTGTCGATCTCGCCGAACCGGTCCAGCTGGTCCCGCAAGACGTTGAGCAGGAGGCTGTAGCGGGGCGGGACACGGTTGACGAAATGGACCGCGTGGGCCTCGTCGAGCTCCAGGATGGCGACGTCGGCCTTGAGCCTGCCGCGCCAGTCCACCTCGCCGAGCAGGGCGGCCGCCACGCCGCGGGTGAAGTTACTGCCGGTGCGGTTGGTGAAGACCTTCAGGCCCTGGCTTTCGAGGAGCTCCACCACCATCTTGGTGGTGGTGGTTTTGCCGTTGGTTCCGCTCACCACGGCCACGCCGTGGGGGAGCGTGGCGAGTGTCCGCTGCATAAAGCCGGGGTCGATTTTTTCGACCACCAGCCCGGGCAGGGCGGACCCGCCACCCCTGAGCCGGGACACCCGGCGAACGAGCTTGCCGAGCGGAACGCTGATGTAAAGCATGCTCAGTAATATATCCCAGCAACGGCATAGAACCCCGCGCCGGTCACGCCGAACCGCCCGGGTGCGGGCCGGTGGCGCACTATGCTGGGGGGATGACAAACCCCCTTTCTGCCGCTGCCGCACGCCTGGGCGCAGGCCTGCGGATCGGCGTCCTGGCGCTCCAGGGTGACTTCCGCGAACACCTTCGGGCCGTTGAATCATCCGGTGCAGCCGGCGTCGGAATCCGCAGGCCCAAGGAACTCGAGGGCTTGGACGGGCTCATCATTCCCGGCGGCGAATCCACCGCCATCGACAAGCTGGCCCGCGCCTTTGAACTGGCCGAACCGTTGAAGGACAGCATCCGCAATGGCCTGCCGGTGTACGGATCCTGCGCAGGGATGATCCTCCTGGCCAACGACATCGCCGATCCTGCCACTGACCTGGCCGGCAATCCGCAGCAGACCTTTGGCGGCCTGGACATTACGGTGCGCCGTAACGCCTTCGGCCGCCAGCGGGAATCGTTCGAAACGGACCTGGATTTCAAGGGCCTGGACTTCAGCGCCACGGAGTCCGGGGTGGCCCCGGTACATGCCGTGTTCATCCGCGGACCATGGGTGGAGCGTGTCGGCCCAGGCGTGGAGGTCCTCGCGCAGGTGGAGCCGGCCGACCTTGAACACGCGTCCCACGCGGCGAGCCTGCCGGGGACAGCTAGAATTGTTGCAGTGCGTTCCGGCCACCTGCTGGCCACCTCCTTCCACCCGGAAGTGACTGGGGAGAAACGCGTACATGAACTTTTTATCCGCATGATCAGAGGAGAAGCGTAAAGCATGTCAGGCCACTCCAAATGGGCAACAACCAAGCACAAAAAGGCCATCCTTGATAGCCGCCGTGCAAAATCGTTCGCCAAACTGATCAAGAACATCGAAGTTGCTGCCCGCATGGGCGGACCGGACCTGCAGGGCAACCCAGGCCTGGAACTGGCCGTCACCAAGGCCAAAAAGACCTCAGTCCCGGCCGACAACATTGACCGCGCCATCAAGCGCGGCGCCGGCCTGACCGGTGAAGTGGTTGACTACACCGAGATCATGTACGAGTGCCGCGGCCCGCAAGGGTCCGCACTGCTGATTGAGTGCTTGACCGACAACAAGAACCGCGCGGCCTCCGAGGTCCGCCTGGCGATTTCCCGCAACGGCGGCACCATCGCCGATCCCGGTTCGGTCAGCTACCTTTTCAGCCGCAAGGGCGTGGTCTCGCTGCCCAAGAAGGAACTCACGGAGGACGACGTCCTGATGGCAGTCCTGGACGCGGGTGCCGAGGAAGTCAAGGACAACGGCGACACCTTCGAAATCCACTCGGAGCCGACGGACCTCCAGGCTGTCCGCGACGCCCTGAAAGAGGCCGAGATCGAGTATGACACCGATGAAGCGGAGTTCGTACCCTCGATGGTGGTGCCGCTGGACTTGGAAGCCGCCAAGAAGTTTATGAAGCTGGTTGACGCGCTGGAAGAGCTCGACGACGTCCAGAACGTCTACAGCAACGCCGACCTTAGTGACGAAGTCCAGGCCGCCCTGGAATCAGAGTGACGTTCAGCTTTGCCGGCTAGGGCGGTTGTCCCAGGGTGACCCTGCGCGTATTGGGCGTTGACCCGGGCCTCACGCGCTGCGGCATCGGTGTGGTGGACGTGGAGCGGAACAGGCGCGCCACGATGGTGGCCGTCGGCGTGGTGGGGACCTCGCCGGACGAAAGCCTCGACCAGCGGCTGCTGGTGATTGCCCTGGCCATCGACGAGTGGCTGGATCGCTACGAACCCCATGTACTCGCCGTCGAACGCGTCTTCTCCCAGTTGAACGTCAGCACGGTCATGGGTGTGGCGCAGGCTTCCGGTGTGGTGATCACGGCCGCTGCCCGGCGGGGGATTCCGGTGGCGCTGCACACGCCGTCGGAGGTTAAGGCAGCCGTAACGGGCAGCGGCACGTCCAATAAGGACGCGGTGACCAAGCTCGTCACCAAGATCCTGCGGCTCGACGCGCCGCCGCGTCCCGCTGACGCCGCGGATGCGTTGGCTCTGGCCATCACCCACGCCTGGCGGGCCGGCAGCGGGGCCGCGGTGGCCACCACCGGCCCGGGCAGCCTTTCGCTGACGCCGGCCCAACGCGCGTGGGCCGAGGCCGAGGCGAAGGCGCGCCGCGCACGCTGAAGTCGGTAGCACTTGCTAGGGTATTCGTAGATATGTTCGGATAGCCGGTGGTTTCCCTTCAAGGGCCCGGCAGTACACCAGGAGCACGGCCTTGATCAGTTTCCTTCGCGGAACCGTAGCGCATGTGGGCCTTTCCACCGCTGTCATCGACCTCAATGGCGCCGGGATGAGCGTCAACGCCACACCCCAGACGCTCAGCGGACTCCGCACCGGGGAGGAAGGCAAACTCTTCACATCGCTGATTGTCCGTGAGGACTCGCTGACGCTCTTCGGCTTTTCCTCCGACGATGAGCGGGAGGTCTTTGATGTCCTGCTCAGCGTCAGTGGTGTGGGGCCGCGGCTTGCTCTCGCCGTCCTCGCCGTCCACGAACCGGAAGCCATCCGCCTCGCCGCCCACACCGGTGACAGCAAGACGTTCACCAAGGTGCCCGGCATCGGCCCCAAGGTGGCTGGCCGGATCGTGCTCGAACTTGCCGGCAAGCTGGTTCCCCACGGCACGGCAGGTACTGCAGCCCCGGCCACCGCGGCTGAGGCAGCCTGGAAGCCGCAGGTAGTGGCAGCCATGACCAGTCTGGGCTGGTCGGAGAAGGACGCGACGGCCAGCATTGATAAGGCCCTCGCGGACGATCCCGAAGTCTCGTTCCGCGGCAACGTTGCTGAAATCCTGCGGACCACCCTCCGCTGGCTTGGGCAGGACGGCGCGCGGGCCGGCAACCGCGTAGGCAGCCGTGGCTGAGCCTTCGGTTGTAACAGCGGGGGAGGAGCCCGAGGAGCGCGCCATTGAGGCTGCGCTCCGGCCCAAGAACCTGGATGATTTTGTCGGCCAGCACCGGGTCCGCAAGCAGCTCTCCCTTGTCCTGCAGGCCTCCCGCATGCGCGGCCGCAGCGCTGACCATGTGCTGTTTTCCGGTCCTCCCGGGCTGGGAAAGACCACACTAGCCATGATTGTGGCCGCCGAAATGAATGCCCCGCTGCGGATCAGCAGCGGCCCGGCCATCCAACACGCCGGAGACCTCGCTGCCATTCTTTCCTCCCTTTCCGAAGGGGAGGTCCTGTTCCTGGACGAGATCCACCGCATGTCCCGGCCGGCCGAGGAAATGCTGTACATGGCCATGGAAGATTTCCGTGTGGACATCGTGGTCGGCAAGGGTGCCGGCGCCACAGCCATCCCGCTGGAACTGCCACCGTTCACCCTGGTGGGAGCCACCACCCGCGCCGGACTCTTGCCCGGTCCGCTGCGGGACAGATTCGGCTTCACCGGCCATCTGGAGTTCTACAGTGTGGCCGAACTGGAACTCGTACTGAGGCGTTCTGCCGGCCTGCTGGACCTCAAGGTCAACTCTGCAGGTTTCAGCGAAATCGCCGGCCGCTCCCGGGGTACGCCCCGCATCGCCAACCGACTCCTCCGCCGGGTCCGGGACTGGGCACTCGTTCACGGGATTGAGCAAATCGACGCACGTGCGGCCTCTGCCGCCCTTGACATGTACGAAGTGGACAAACGCGGCCTCGACCGGCTGGACCGTGCGGTTCTGGAAGCGCTCATCACCAAATTCGGTGGCGGCCCGGTGGGGCTTTCCACCCTTGCCATTGCTGTAGGGGAGGAAACCGAGACTGTGGAAACGGTAGCTGAACCGTTTCTTGTGCGTGAAGGCCTCCTGGGCCGCACCCCGCGGGGTCGCATCGCCATGGCGCCGGCCTGGACGCACCTCGGTTATGCGGTGCCGGCAGGTGTATTCGGGCAGGAGCCCCTGGACCTGTTCGAAATAGACCCGGACAGCAGCGAAGCTGTGGCCGATTGGGCACCGAACAGCCAATAGGCTTTCCTTTCAGCTTTTCCCTTTAGACTGGTATGAAACCCGGCACGTTCGGGGTCTTTGTTCCCGCCGGCGGCTCCGAGGGGCCGTTGCCGGCCAGCACGAACATCTGCATGGCGGAACGAAGCGGACGCAGCCACACACCAGTTACGCCAGTACAGAACGGATACTTCCCTGTGGATCCCATGAACATCGTCTTGTTTGCAATGCTCGGAATCTTTATCTTCATGATGTTCCGCCGCAACAAGAAGACCAAGGAGCAGCAGGCCACGCTGCAGTCCCAGTTCGAGCCTGGCGTCGAGGTGATGACGAGCTTTGGCCTCTTCGGCCGGATTGTCTCCATGGACGACGCCGAGAACAAAGTGGTCCTGGAGCTCTCACCGGGAAACCTCGCCACAGTCCACCGCCAGGCAGTCACCAAGATCGTTGAGCCTGCCGTTGTTGCCGACGAGGAGCCCACCCTTGTCCCCAACGACGCGTCCTCACTGACCAACCAGGACCTCGGCACCCCGGCGGCCGCCACCGAAACCCCCGAAGAGACCCTGAAGCGCCTCAACGATGAGGGCAAAAAGGACAGCTAGCCCACCGGCTGCCGCTCCGCATCAGGCTTCATAACACCTCTACGGCTGCGGACCTCCGCCGGTGGGAGCAACAGGCTCACACCGGCGGTTCCTCCGTAAATAAGAGAAAGATCGACAATGGCACGAACTGGCCCCAAAAACACAGGCCTGCGGGTCCTGGTGTGGCTCGGCGTAATCCTCGCCGTGCTGACCGCTGTCTTGGCCGGCGGCACCATTGCCGGCCAGGCAAGTTGGGCACCTAAGCTGGCGCTCGACCTCGAGGGCGGCACCCAGATGATCCTGGCTCCCAAGGTTGAGGGCGGTTCGGACATCAATGAAGAGCAGCTCAACCAGGCGGTGGCGATTATTCGCCAACGTGTTGACGGCTCCGGTGTTGCCGAAGCGGAGATCAGCACACAATCCGGGCGCAACGTTGTAGTCAGCCTTCCCGGGACTCCCACGAAAGAAACCCGCGACCTGATCCAGGCCTCCGCGGACATGAACTTCCGCCCCGTCCTGCTCAACGGCGATGCCGCAGCTGTACCTACCGAGGCGCTCACGCCCGAGGACCAGCTTCCGAAACCGACGGCGGCACCGGCCAACGGCAGCGACATCAACTGGATCACGCCCGAGGTATACCGGCAGTTCGAAACCCTGGACTGCAACAACCCGCCGGCGGACAACCCGGCCGCCTCCGATCCCACCCAACCGCTGGTCACGTGCGAGCCCGCCACCGCAAAGACTCCGGCGATCAAATACATCCTGGGCCCGGTTGAGGTCAAGGGCAGCAACATCGTCACCTCCTCCTTCCAGCTGCAGCAAGGCTCCCAGGGCGCAGTGACCAACCAGTGGGCAGTCAATATCCAATTCGACGGCGAAGGCACCACCAAGTTCAAAGAGGTCACCGAACGCCTGAACCAGTTCTATGTGGCCGCCGGCGGCGAATCCGGTAACGATCCGAAAGCCCAGTTCGCTATCGTTCTGGACGACCGGGTCATCTCCGCCCCGAGGTCGCTGGCCATCATTACCGACGGCCGCCCCCAGATCACCGGCAACTTCAATGAGCAGTCGGCCAAGGCCCTTTCGGACCAGCTCCGCTTCGGGGCCCTGCCCATCAGCTTTGAAATCCAGAGCGACCAGCAGATTTCCGCCACCCTCGGTGGTGAGCAGCTGCGGATGGGCCTCCTTGCCGGCATCATCGGCTTGCTCCTTGTGGTGGTCTACTCCCTGTTCCAGTACAGGGCCCTGGGCTTTGTCACCATTCTTTCGCTGGTGGTGGCGGGCGCCCTGACCTACCTGGCCATTGCGATCCTCGGCTGGACGGAAAACTACCGGCTTTCCCTTGCCGGCGTTGCCGGGCTCATCGTGGCGATCGGCCAGACCGCTGACTCGTTCATTGTGTACTTTGAACGAATCCGTGATGAACTCCGCGAAGGCCGCGGCCTGGTTTCGGCGGTGGAGAACGGCTGGAAGCGCGCCAAGCGCACGGTGCTGGCTTCGAAGGCCGTCAACCTGCTCGCCGCGCTGGTGCTCTACTTCGTAGCCGTGGGCAACGTCCGCGGGTTCGCGTTCACCCTTGGCCTGACCGCCATTGCCGACCTCATCGTGGTCTTTATGTTCACGCACCCGACGCTCCAACTCCTGGCGCGGACCAAGTTCTTCGGCGAAGGCCACTCGTTCTCCGGCTTGGACCCCAAGCGCCTGGGTGCCGTTCCGCTTTACCGCGGGGCAGGCCGCCTGCGCACGCCGGAGGCCAAGCCGGCAGTAGTCCGGGCCAAGAACACCGGCGCCGCCGCCGAAGCTGAACGGCGCATGACCATCGCGGAACGCCGCCTCGCGGAAAAGCAGGGGCAGCTTACCGGCTCCTCCAAGAGCGCAGCCAAGGAGAACAAGTAATGTCCAGCTTTGCCACTTTCGGTAACGAGCTCTACACGGGCAAGCGGTCCTACAACTTCGTGGGGGCCAAAAAGATCTGGTTCCTGATCGCCTTGGTAGCGGTTGCGCTCTCCATCGTGATTCCCGTGGTCAAGGGCGGATTCAACCTCGGCATCGAGTTCCGCGGCGGTTCTGAGTTCACGGTTTCCAATGTGAAGGACACCGACCCCACCCTTGGTGAAAATGTTGTTCAGGACGTTGTGGCCGGCAGCGTGCCGCGCGTTGCGAACGTCGCTGGCACCACCATGCGGATCCAGACGGACAAGCTCACGGACGATGAAACGCTCAAGATTAAGGAAGGCCTCACCACGGCCTACGGCGTCACCGACAACGAAGTGACGTCTACCTTTATCGGGCCCACCTGGGGTGCGGACGTCACCAAGCAGGCGCTGATGGGCCTGCTGGTCTTTGTGGGACTGGCTGCGGTGCTGATGGCGCTGTATTTCAGGACCTGGAAAATGTCGGTGTCCGCCCTGACCGCAATGCTCGTGACGATGTTCATCACTGCCGGCGTCTACGCCCTCAGTGATTTTGAAGTGACGCCGTCAGCCATCATCGGGTTCCTGACGGTGCTCAGCTATTCGTTGTATGACACCGTTGTGGTCTTCGACAAGATTCGGGAAAACACGGCCGATCTGGATGCTTCCACGCGCCGGACATTCGCGGAGGAAGTCAACCTCGCCGTGAACCAGACCCTGGTCCGCTCCATCAACACCATGATGGTGGCCATCCTTCCGGTGGGTGCCATCCTGTTCATCGGAGCCGGCCTCCTGGGCGCAGGAACACTGCGCGACTTGTCGCTTGCCCTGTTCGTCGGCATCCTCATTGGGACGGCGGCCACGATCTTTGTGGCGGCGCCTATGTACGCTTGGCTGCGACAGAGCGAGCCCGAGCTGGTCAAGCACGCCAGGAAAGTCGAAAACCGCAGGGCCGACAAAGCTGCCCGGGCGGAAGAGGCTGCGGCCCCTGCCGGGGCCTGACTTCATGCACGGTATCGGGCCGGGCGCCGCGGAAAATTTCGCGCCGCCCGGCCCGTACGCATTTATGGACCGGTTACAGAAGTGAACAGCCGGGGGAATAGACTGGGGTAATTAACAGGGTCGTGAGGGGTGCTTCATTGGAAGAACGTTCGGCATCGGTGCCAATGGCAGGCGGGGATGAGCAGCCGGGCCACGGAGCTCAGGCCGGGCTGACTGCTTCCGCACGCCCTGGAACGGGTGTTCCGGTGGACAACTCCGGCGCGCGGGCCACGTTTCCCGGACGTCGGGAGCGGACGCGTTCCCGTTTGGCCCGCCTTACCGGCCGGGGCGCCACCACATATTCACCGATCCTTGAGCCGCTGCTGCGGACGGTGCGGGCGAACAACCCCAAGGAAGATTTCGACCTCATCCAGCGCGCCTTCGACGTTGCGGAGAGGAGCCACCGCGGGCAGAAACGCAAGAGTGGCGATCCCTACATCACGCACCCTGTCGCCGTAGCCACCATCCTCGCCGAACTGGGCCTCAGTGGGACCACTCTGGCCGCCGCACTGCTTCATGACACCGTTGAGGACACACCGTATACGCTGACGGACCTCAAGAAGGACTTCGGCCCGGAAGTAGCCATGCTGGTGGACGGCGTCACCAAACTGGACAAGGTCAGCTTCGGTGAAGCGGCGCAGTCAGAGACCGTCCGCAAGATGGTTGTGGCCATGGCCAAGGACATCCGTGTCCTGATGATCAAGCTCGCCGACCGGCTCCACAACGCCCGGACCTGGCGGTTCGTCTCCGCCGAGTCGTCTGCCCGGAAAGCCCGGGAAACGCTGGAGATCTTTGCGCCCTTGGCCCACCGGCTTGGTATGAACACCATCAAATGGGAGCTTGAGGACCTGTCGTTCGCTGCCCTCTACCCGAAGGTCTACGAAGAAATCGTCCGGATGGTGGGGGACCGCACGCCGGAGCGTGAAAAGAGCCTGAGCGTCATCCGGGACCAGATTACCGAGGACCTCCGTGCCGCCCGGATCAAAGCCACCATCACCGGCCGGCCTAAGCACTATTACTCGATCTACCAAAAGATGGTGGTCCGGGACAAGGACTTCGACGACATCAACGACCTCATGGGTGTTCGTGTGCTGGTCGATTCCGTGCGGGACTGCTATGCGGCACTCGGCACCATGCATTCGCGCTGGAACCCGCTGCCAGGGCGTTTCAAAGACTACATAGCCATGCCGAAGTTCAATATGTACCAGTCGCTTCACACCACAGTGATAGGCCCGGGCGGCAAACCCGTGGAGATCCAGATCCGCACGCACGAAATGCACCGCCGGGCTGAGTACGGCGTCGCTGCGCATTGGAAGTACAAGGATCAGCCCAACCGTACCGCCGTTGGCCCGGGGAGCCCCCGTGATGGCGACATGGGGTGGCTGAGGTCGCTGGTTGACTGGCAGCAGGAAACGTCCGATCCGGGAGAGTTCCTGGATTCCCTGCGGTTTGAGATCAATGCCCGTGAGGTGTTCGTCTTCACCCCCAAGGGTGAGGTGATGGCCCTGCCAGCCGGATCAACCCCCGTGGACTTTGCCTATGCGGTCCACACCGAAGTAGGGCACCGCACTATCGGTGCCCGCGTCAACGGCAAGCTGGTTCCGCTGAACAGCGAACTGAACCATGGCGACTGGGTGGAAATTTTCACCTCCAAGGCCGAGGGCGCAGGGCCCAGCCAGGACTGGCAGCACTTCGTCAAGAGCGCCCGTGCGCGGAACAAGATCCGCCAGTGGTTCAGCAAGGAACGCCGCGAAGAGGCAATCGACCGCGGTAAGGAACTCCTGACCCGGGCCATGCGGAAGCAGAATCTGCCGCTGCAGCGCCTGATGACGCACGAGGCGCTGGCGGCGGTGGCCGCGGACTTCAAGTATGTGGACATCTCAGGCTTGTACGCCGGTGTGGGCGACGGACACACGTCAGCGCAGTCGGTCATGGAACGGCTGGTTGAAAGCCTCGGTGGCAACGAAAGCACCGACGACGACATCACCGAAGTGAGTATCCCGACGCAGGTCACCAAGACCAAGTTCTCCGACTCCGGAGTGGTGGTGCGCGGTGTCGGCGATGTGTGGGTGAAGCTCGCCCGTTGCTGCACGCCCGTTCCGCCGGACCCGATTCTCGGATTCGTCACCCGCGGCTCCGGTGTGTCCGTGCACCGAACCGACTGCACCAATATTTCCGACCTCAAGGACCAGCCGGACCGGATCGTGGATGTTGACTGGGCTCCAACGCAGTCGAGTGTCTTCCTGGTCGAGATCCAAGTGGAGGCGCTGGACCGGAAGTCCCTCCTCTCGGACGTGACGCGGGTGCTCTCCGAGAACCATGTCAATATCCTGGCCGCCAGTGTGAACACTTCCAGTGACCGCGTGGCCATCTCACGGTTCGCCTTCGAGATGGGTGACCCCAAGTACCTCAGCCACGTCCTCAGCGCTGTCCGGCGCATCGACGGCGTCTTCGACGTCTACCGGACTACAGGGAACAAGCGCCGGAGTTAGCAGCGCAAGCTTTTCCAGGGCCGCCCGTTTGTGCGGGACCCTTGGGGTGGCTTCGATGGCCAGGACTAGCAGGCGGAGCCGGACGTCCTTCTCAGGGCGGGCAAGCAGTCCTGCCAGGGCGGGCAAGGCCCGGTGGGCGTCCACGTGCAGTGCGATGTCCACTGCGGTGCGGAGCGGGCTCGACACCATCAGCCCGCCCATGCTGACCACGTCAAAGGGCCCGAGCCTGACTTCATGGAGTGTGCAGCCCCGGGTGTTGCGGAGACTGGAAACCCGCCGTTTCGCATCCACGAGCAACGCCAGGTTGTCCGGCTCCTCGGCGCAGCCGTAGATCCAGGCCGCCGTCATCCTGCCTGCCACCACCCGCTGCCGCACTGCTGCAGGCACCGCGTTGGCTGCAGCCCTGGCCCTTAGCTGGGCCGAGACCTTAACGTCAGGCAGCGTATAGCCGCGCTGGTGGAACCGTGAAAGGACGCCGTCAGCCGCCAGGGTCTGCAGTTCCGGCCACGTGAAAGGCCGCCCCGGCGAGTAGAGGTCAGGGTGCTGGGGAGGTGACGGGGTGGCCATCCACCCATCCTGCCGCGTGCAAGCTTAAAAGGCACAGGCCCGGTTCCGGTTATGTGGATAACCGGAACCGGGCCTCAACGGCCGGGGGCTAGGTCCTAGGCCAGTTCGCTGGCGGAGCGCTGGATCTGGTCAAGCCAGGCCTGCCGCGCTTCAAGGGCTTCCCTTGCGGCCTTGATCTTTCGCTCGTCGCCGGCCTTCTCCGCCTTCTCGAGATCGTCCTGGAGCCCGGCAATGGCGGCCTCGAGCTGCGACAGTGCGCTGTTGGTGCGGGCCTTGGTCTCGGGGTTGGAGCGCTGCCAGTTTTCCTCTTCGGCGTGGCGGACTGCGTCCTCCACCTTGCGGAGGCCGGCTTCGATCCGTCCCATATCGGCACGGGGGACCTTGCCGGCTTCTTCCCAGCGGTCCCGGACGGACTGGAGCGCTTTCTTCGCGGCAGCCAGGTCCCTGACGGGCAGGATGGTATTGGCCTCAACCAGGAGTTCTTCCTTCACCGTGAGGTTGGCCGCGTACTCCTGGTCGATCTCTTCGTTGGCTGCCTGCCGGGACGTGAAGAAGACGTCCTGGGCGGCGCGGAAACGGGCCCAGAGGGCGTCGTCGTCCTTGCGGCTTGCCCGTGGGGAGGCCTTCCAGTCATCCATGAGCCGGCGGTACTCGCCGGCGGCGAATCCCCAGTCGGTGGAGGAGGACAGTTCCTCGGCCTCAGCGATGAGCTTTTCCTTGGCCGATTTTGCGGCCGAGTTGGTGCTGTCCAGCTGGGAGAAGTAGGCGCGGCGGTGGCGGTCAAACACCGTCCGTGCGGCACGGAACCGCTTCCACAGCGCATCTTCGTTGCTGCGGCCAAGCCGGACTCCGCTCTTCTGGGCCGTCTTCCAGCTTTCAAAGAGTTCGTTCATCCGTGCGCTGGAGGTTTTCCACTGGATCTGGGTAGGATCCTGGCCTGAGATTTCCTCGGCTTCGGCCACGATTGCCTCGCGGGCTGCGAGCTCGGCGGCGCGTACGGCATCGTGCTCTGCCTTCTCCGCCTTCTCAAGCTCGGTGATCTGGGCCGACACGGCATCGAGACGGGCTTCGGCGGACCGGAGGTCACCCACCATGTTCCGCTCTGCCAGCTGTTCGCGCAGGTGGGTGACGGTCTTCTGCATGTCAGTGCTTGGAGCTTTGGAGCTGACGCGCTGCTCGAGGAGCAGGACCTGCGCCACAATGTCGTCATATTTCCGCGCGAAATACCCGAGGGCCTCATCGTTGCTGACATCCGGGTATTGGCCGACCGGGTGTTCCTCGCCATCGATGGTCAGGAACACGTGGCCGTCACCTTCGACGCGGCCCCAACGTGCAGCTTCCGCAAGTGAGGTGGCTGAAGCAACAGGTGCCGCGGCTGCGGCGGGCGCGGCTGCCGCCGGCTTGGGCCGGGCCGCAAAGGCTGCCGGCGACGGAGCGGGACGCGGTGCGGGGGTCGGAGCCGCCAGCTGTGCAGCATCGGGTGAGTCCTGCGCGGAGTCAGCCAGCGGCGCTTCAGCCTGCGGGGCCTCGGGCGCCTCAGGTGCGGAGTCAGCCAGCGGCGCTTCGTCCTGCAATACCTCGGCTGGCGCGGCGTCAGCCTGCGGAGCCGCGGCCTCGTCCGTTACTGCCTCGTCGGTCACTGCCTGGTCAGCTACTGCCTGCTCAGCCTCGGGGGCCGTTGCCTCGGTCAGGTCTGCTGCTGTTTCGTCGGATTTCTGACTGTCTGTCACCGCTAAAAGTCTTTCGCTTGGAGGAAAATACTCACATACCGCACCCCGGCCATGAGGCCGGGCTCCCTACTTCAGAGAAACCGAGTCTATCGTGACTGGTTCCAGGGGCGCGCCGTCCGTGTCGCTGCTGCCGGGAGTGATTCCCGCCGCGGCGATTCCGGACACCACATCCAGTCCGGATGTCACCTTGCCCACCACCGTATAGCCGCCGGCCGTATCGGCCGGAATCACGGTGTCTTTGTAGACAACAAAGAACTGTGTGCCGTTGCCGTACGCGTTGTTGCCCGTCCTGGCTACGGCAATGGTGCCGGCCGGGTAAAGGTTGTCAGCCGGGACGTTTTCCAGCGGGCCCCACGTGTATTCGGGATTTCCGCCGCCCTTGCCATCGGCAGATCCGCACTGCAGCACGCCAAAGCTTTCACTGGTGGTGAGCCGGTGGCAGGTTTTGCCCGTGAAGTAGCCGTCATCGCTGAGGGACTTGAAGACGGCGGCCGCCTGGGGTGCTTTGGTGCCGTCAAATTCGACACCGAGGGTGCCGCGATTCAGGGCAAGCTCGCCGGTAAACACCTTCCCGGCGGCAGTTTCCGGCGACGGGATGTTGGCCGCGTTGGTGGGCGGCGCGGAGGTTGCGGGGGAGGAGGGAGTGGTCAGGCCCGCCTCCAGTGCGGCGAATTCGTCCTCGGTGGGATTACCTGCAAAGGCCGTGAGCTGAAGGACGACGGCGAGCAGCACCGCGGCAGTTCCCGCACCGGCGGCAATGACATTGTCGCGTTTGCGCCGTGACTCCTGGTCCCGCCGCAGCTCGCGCTTTGCCTCCATCTGCTGGATACGCCGTTTGGCTTCGCGGGCACTGCGTGAACTGGCCGCCAAGGGTCCTCCTGTAAGTCGGTCTGCGGCCGGGCGGTCAGCGCCCCGGCACAGTGGTCTGGCGGCAGCCATCCGAGTCTCCTGCCGCCGTATTAGAGATGCGGGCGGATGACGCATAAACTGACTGCCGCACATAGTTTATGCATGAGTTGCTGGACAGCCGCCGTTCCTGGCCCGTTTCGGGCGGAATGCCGGGCAGAGTCCCAGGCGCCTTTCATCAAGAGGAGAACATCCACCATGGCACGCACCGCCTCCCTGTCCGGATTCCCCGAGTGGCTTCCTGAGGAGCGGCTGGTGGAGCTGCACGTGCTGGACACCCTCCGCAACGTTTTCGAGCTGCACGGCTTCGGGTCCATCGAAACCAGGGCAGTGGAAACTG
Organism: Arthrobacter sp. BF1; assembly: GCF_056680215.1. Lineage (NCBI taxonomy): Bacteria > Bacillati > Actinomycetota > Actinomycetes > Micrococcales > Micrococcaceae > Arthrobacter > Arthrobacter sp. BF1. The sequence goes on along the minus strand of NZ_CM155271.1, from coordinate 2,277,915 downwards.
TCGGCCAATTGCTGCGCAAAGGCGAGATCGATAAAGAGGTTTATGGGCTCAGCCGCCTCCAGGATGACGAGGCTGACTCAACCGATGCAGCCAAGGCGGGAAAGTTCGATCCGCATGCCCTCGCGCTGCACTTCGACCTCACGGTGCCCTTTGCCCGCTATGTAGTGGAGAACGCCGGCTACCTCGCGTTCCCCTTCCGCCGCTACCAGATCCAGAAAGTCTGGCGCGGCGAACGCCCGCAGGAAGGTCGGGCCAGGGAATTCACCCAGGCCGACATCGACGTTGTGGGCGACGGCGAGCTGCCGTTCCGCTACGACGTGGAAATCGCTTTGGTTATTGCCGAGGCACTGCGCGCGCTGCCCATTCCGGACTTCCGCCTTCGCATCAACAACCGCAAACTCGCCGAGGGCTTCTACCGTGGCATCGGCCTGGACGATACCGCCGGTGTGCTCCGGAGCATCGACAAGCTGGAAAAGATCGGCCCCGCCAAGGTCGCGGAACTGCTGAAGACCGAGCTCGGCGCAACCGACGAGCAGGCGCAGCTGGCATTGAAGCTGGCGGGAATCCGTACAGAAGACACCACGTTCGTGGCCCAGGTCCGCGCTCTTGGCGTCACCAACGACCTGCTCGAGGAGGGCCTGAACGAACTGGAGCAGGTCATCGAGGCCGCCGTACAGCGTGCGCCGGGCAAGGTGGTGGCCGATCTCAGCATCGCCCGCGGCCTCGACTACTACACGGGCACCGTGGTGGAAACCGTCCTGGTGGGACACGAGCAGCTGGGCTCCATCTGCTCAGGCGGCCGTTACGACGCCCTGGCGAGCAAGGGCAACCGCAAGTTCCCCGGCGTCGGCCTTTCCATCGGCGTTACCCGGCTGGTGTCCCGCATCCTCAGCCAGGACCTTGCCAAGGCTTCCCGTTCCGTCCCCACAGCTGTGCTGGTTGCGCTGACGAACGATGACAGCTGGGGTGCGGCGCAGGATGTGGCTGCCCAGCTCCGCAGCCGGGGCATCGCCACGGAGGTGGCGGCCAAAGCAGAGAAATTCGGCAAGCAGATCAAGTTCGCGGACCGCCGTGGCATCCCGTTCGTCTGGTTCACCGATGACGAAGGCAACCACCAGGTCAAGGACATCCGGTCCGGGGAACAGGTGGTGGCGTTCCCGGAAATCTGGACGCCGTCGTCGGAAGATCTCACCGTGCAGGTGACCACCACCCCCACGGCGGTAGCTGCCCAGCACGCCTGAGCGACGCCACAACGGCGTGAATCAGCGGCGCAGCCGGAGCACCAGAAACCGGACTGCGACGCCGGCGGCCAGCACGGCGGCCATCCCCAGCACAGAGGCCGCCGGCAGTGTGAAGGCAAGCAGCAGGCAGCCGGCGAAGCCGGCCACGTTCAGCCACTTTGGTGCATGGAATGGGTGCTCCTCCAGCGTGAAGGCCGCAGCGTTCGTGACCGCGTAATAGATCAGCACGCCGAAGCTGGAGAACCCCACCACGGTCATCACATCAGTGGTCACGAGAAGCAGGATCACGACGGCGGCCACGGCAAGTTCCGCCACGAACGGCACCGTGTGGCGGCCGCCCACCTTGGCCAGCGCACTTGGCAGGTCCCGCTCGCGCGCCATGGCCAGGCTGGTCCTGCCCACCCCCGTAATGAGCGCCAGCAGGGCTCCGAGGCTGGCGGCCGCCGCACCGGCCTGGACCAGGGGCGCTCCGGCGGCGAGCCGTGAAAGGAGCACGGCGTCCAGCAACGGAACATCGGTGGCCGCAAGCCGGCCGTCTGGCAAATGGCTTTGGAGCAGGAGCGCCAGCCCCAAGTAGATGACAAACGCCGCGCCCAACGCCGCGAGGATCGCGCGTGGAATCGTCCTGGCCGGATCCTTGACTTCCTCGCCGAGCGTGGCAATCCGGGCGTAGCCGGCAAACGCGAAGAACATCAGGCCGGCTGCCGGCAGTACGCCTCCCAGCCCTCCTGCAACGGGCCCACCGGCGACGTGTCCGCCCCCGCCTGGCGCCGCGCCGGCTGGATGCGGCCCGACCACTGCGGCTACCGCCACAAAAACGAGAGTGGCCAGCACCAGGCACAGGAGGACCCTGGTGAGCAGTGCCGTCCGCGTGATGCCGAACATGTTCACCACCGTGAGGGCAACGACGGCCGCAATGGCAACGGGAACGGCGTAGTCCGGGGCCACATAGTGGCCGAAGGTCAGTGCCATGGCTGCGCACGACGCCGACTTTCCGCTGACAAAGCCCCACCCGGCGATAAAGCCCGGCCACTCGCCCAGCCGCTTCCGGCCGTAGATGTACGTCCCGCCGCTCGCCGGATACCGTGCCGCCAACTCCGCCGACGCGACGGCATTGCAGTAGGCCACGGCGCCCGCAACGAGGACAGCCAGGACTAGGAATTCCCCGGCCAGGCCCGCCGCCGGGGAGAAGACCACAAAGACGCCGGCGCCAAGCATCGAACCGAGTCCTATGGAGGTGGCGTCAAACACGCCCAGCCTCCGCTGAAGTTGCCGGTGGGGGTTCATGGGGGAGCGGGGCCTTTCCAGCGGGTAAACTCAGACGGGATTGTTCCCGGAATGATCCTATGCATCTTTAAAGTCTTGAGTTTTCCCTGCTGTCTCTTTCAGAAAGGTGTGCTGTGCTGCGCACACATGACCTCGGATCCCTTCGCTCCGAGCACATTGGACAAACCGTAACTCTGGCTGGCTGGGTTGGCCGCCGCCGCGATCACGGTGGAGTTGCCTTCGTGGATCTCCGCGATGCGTCCGGCGTGGCCCAGGTTGTGGTCCGTGAAGAAGAGGTCTTCCACGGTCTGCGCAATGAGTACGTCCTGCAGGTCACCGGCACCGTCTCCCAGCGGCCCGAGGGCAACGAGAACCCGGCCCTCGCCACAGGCTCCATCGAGGTCATGGCGGACAAGGTGGTCATCCTGAACACCGCCGATCCGTTGCCGTTCCAGATCGATGAGCACGTCGAAGTGGGCGAGGAAGCCCGCCTGAAGCACCGCTACCTTGACCTGCGCCGCCCGGGCCCTGCGCGCAACCTTCGCCTGCGCTCCGAAGCCAACCGGATCGCCCGCGAATTGCTCCACCAGGACGGTTTCGTCGAGATCGAGACCCCCACGCTGACACGTTCGACGCCGGAAGGCGCCCGTGACTTTGTGGTCCCCGCCCGCCTCGCGCCGGGTTCCTGGTACGCGCTGCCGCAGTCCCCGCAGCTTTTCAAACAACTGCTGCAGGTGGGCGGCTTTGAGAAGTACTACCAGATCGCGCGCTGCTACCGCGATGAGGACTTCCGCGCGGACCGGCAGCCGGAATTCACCCAGCTGGACATCGAAGCCAGCTTTGTGGACCAGGACGACATCATTGCCCTGGGCGAAAACATCGTCAAAGCACTGTGGAAGCTGATCGACGTCGAGATCCCCACGCCCATTCAGCGCATCACGTACGCGGACGCGATGGCACGGTACGGCTCGGACAAGCCTGACCTGCGGTTCGGTGTGGAGCTGACCGAGCTCACCGAGTTCTTCAAGGACACCAACTTCGGTGTCTTCAAGGCCCCCTACGTCGGTGCTGTGGTCATGCCCGGCGGCGCCTCCCAGCCCCGCCGCACCCTGGACGGCTGGCAGGAATTTGCTAAGCAGCGCGGCCACAAGGGTCTGGCATATGTCCTGTTCAAGGAAGACGGCGAGCTGGCCGGCCCGGTCGCCAAGAACCTGACCGATACAGAGCGTGCCGGCCTGGCCGACGCCGTGGGTGCGACGCCGGGCGACTGCATCTTCTTCGCTGCCGGCGAGAAGTCTGCTGCCCGCGGTCTTCTTGGTGCCGCCCGCGTGGAGATTGGCCACCGCACCGGCCTGATCGACCCCAGCGCGTGGGCCTTCTGCTGGGTGGTGGACGCGCCGATGTTCGAGCCGGCCGCCGCCGCGGTTGCTTCCGGTGACGTCGCCGTTGGTGCCGGCTCCTGGACTGCCGTCCACCACGCCTTCACTTCGCCCAAGCCGGAGTTCATGGACTCGTTCGACAAGGACCCTGAATCGGCCCTGTCCTACGCCTACGACATTGTCTGCAACGGCAACGAAATCGGCGGCGGTTCCATCCGTATCCATGAGCGCGACGTCCAGGAGCGGGTGTTCGAGCTGATGGGCCTGGACCGGGAAGACGCCCAGACGAAGTTCGGGTTCCTGCTCGAGGGCTTCAAGTTTGGCGCGCCTCCGCACGGCGGCATTGCCTTCGGCTGGGACCGCGTAGTGGCATTGCTCGCCGGCGTTGAGTCCATCCGCGATGTCATCGCGTTCCCGAAGACCGGCAACGGCTACGACCCCCTGACCCAGGCTCCGGCGCCCATCACGGCGCAGCAGCGCAAGGAAGCCGGCGTGGATTTCAAGCCGCAGGCTAAAACGGAAGAGCCCAAAAAGCCGGAAGCCTAGACGGCCGAATAGCTTAGGCACTGCATTTCGAGAGGCTCCCCGGGGTAACCGGGGGGCCTTTCGCCTAGGAAGGGTGACATGACAGCTCCAGCTCTGCCCGACTATGAGGCGCTGATGGACGCTGCCTGGCCCGCGCCGGATCGCTCGGAATCCAACGGCTGGACACTGCGTGCGGCGTCCGGCGTGACGCAGCGCGCCAACTCGGTCTGGCCGCGCGAGCCGGGCCGTGATTCCCATGCCCAGTACGCTGCGCTGCAGGCGGCAAGGCTCTGGTACCGCGGCCGCCGGCTGCCGCTGATCTTCCAGCTGTTTGATGATCCCCGCTACACCGGACTGAATGCAGTCCTGGATGCGGAAGGTTTCACCCGGCAATCCGAAACCCTCGTCATGTGGCAGGACGCGGCAGCGGGCGGTGCGCGGCCCGGGCTCACTGCGCCGAAACCAATAGTGCCGGAACCCGGCGTCGAAACCTCCACCGAGCCCTCGGCTGAGTGGCTGGAGCTGTGGTGGCGGGTGGACGGCAGGGGTGGTGCCACCGAACTCGCCACCGCCCGCAGCATCCTGACGGGCTGCCCGTCGGTATACGCGCTGGTGAGGGACGACGACGGCGCTCCCGCCGCCGTCGGAGGGCTGGCGCTGCCTGCCGATAAGCCTGCCGTTGACGCCCGCGCGCCTGCTGGTACTGGTGGGGCAGTAGGCGGCCGGGGCGGGCTGTACTGTATGGCCACCCGCCCGGACGCCCGGCGTCGTGGCTATGCCCGTCGGATCATGCAGGCTCTCCTGCAGGAAGGCGCCGTCCGCGAGTTGGCAGGATACTGGCTGCTGGTCACCGCTGCGAACCACGGAGCGCAGCAGCTCTACGCCGACGCGGGATTCAGTGAAGCCTGGCGCTACATCTACCGGCAGGACAGGCCCAAACTGCACCTGACCGGCTGTTGAGCTCCAGCCGCCGCCCTTGCATCAGGAGACAGGCCTATGGTTGAACCTTCAATAAAAAGCGGTTACTATGAATTTATGACACAAACACTTGGCCAGCCCCCGGTTCTCTTTCTCAGCCACGGTGCGCCGCCGCTTGCCGACGACGCTACCTGGACCCGGCAGTTGCACGATTGGTCCGGCACGTTCAGCAAGCCCAAGGACATCCTGATGATCTCGGCGCACTGGGAAAATGCGCCCGTGACCCTCAGCGCCACCCAGCGGGATCCTGGCCTTGTGTATGACTTTGGCGGCTTCGCGCAGAAGTACTACGAGGTTCAATACAAAGCACCGCAGGCGCCCGGGCTCGCCGCGGAAGTGGAGCGGCTGGTAGGCGGTCACGGCCACCACGTGGAGCGTGACGAGAGCCGCGGGCTGGACCACGGCGCATATGTGCCACTCAAAGAGCTGTTCCCGGAAGCAGATGTCCCCGTAGTCCAAATGTCCATGCCCACCCTCGATCCGCAGGGCCTGTTCCACCTCGGCATGTCGCTGGCACCGCTGCGCGAACGCGGCACGCTCATCGTCGGCTCCGGGTTCACCACGCACAACCTGCGCTGGTTCAACCCTGCCGGCGGGCCGGACAGCGCTCCGCCGGCAGCCTCGAGCGAGTTTGACCACTGGGCAGAGGAAGCCATGGCCCGCGGCGATGTGGATTCGATCCTGGACTTCCTGAACAAGGCCCCGGCCGCGCGCCAGGCCCACCCCCGCAGCGAGCACTGGGCGCCGCTTTACGTTGCCCTCGGCGCTGCCTATGGGTCCGGCGAGCTGAACGCGAAGACCGCAATCGACGGGTTCTGGTACGGGCTGTCGAAGCGCTCCTGGACCCTGACCTAGGATCCGGGACGGTCTAGTTCCCTGCGTCGGCCACCTGAACCCGCACTGAGAAGATATCGGCCGCGGCCTTCTTGAGGACTGAGCCTTTGGGGTCCGCCACGTCCAGGAAAGCCAGCCGGGGGACTGCGGCGTAAAGCCTCATGGCGGGCTGGTCGAGCACCAGGCCCGCCAGGGTCCGGTCACCGCCCGGGGCGAGGTACTCGATCGGGTGGCCGCCGAGGATCGCTGCCGCCTGGGCTGCCACCTTCTCCACCAGCTCGTCCGCCTGGTTGGCGCGGCGGCGGGCGAACCGCTGCTGGGATTGGCCGCCCGCAGCGGTCCGGCCCTGCACGTATTTGGATCCGGTTTTGGACGCCACCACGGCACCCTCCCGCGCCACCGCCACTCCATAGCCGCCGCGACGCACCAGCACCAGGCCGGCCGTCCGGGGCTGGCCGGCCACGGACGCCAGGCGCTCCAAGGGATCGCTGCCACGCCCGGGGCGTCCGTCCGGAGGCCAGGGCGCCTGGAGCAGCGCAACGGTGCCGTCGGCCGCCAGCAGCCGCACGCCGTCGTCGTCATCGCTCAGCCGGAAGCCGCCGTGGGCGGCACCGAAACGCTCAACCCACCCGGCAAGTCGGGCCGCCGGCACAAAAGCGGTCCGAACGGATCCTTCACGGCCGGACCCCGCCCGGGCTGGTCCGGTATGGCTGACGCCGTCGGAGCTGCGTGCGGTCATGGCGGGTCCTCTTGTGAGCGTGCGGATTGGTGGTGCTGAACTATGAGTAGCCTATCTATGTGGATGATCTCTTCGGCCAGGGGCCCGGCAATGACGACGACGACAGTAACGAACCGTCGTTGTCCGACCGTGCCGGGGCAAGCCGCAGCGCTGCGCAGCGCAGTCCTTTGGCCGTCCGGATGCGGCCACGCACCCTCGATGATGTGGTGGGCCAGCAGCACCTGCTGGGGCAGGGCTCGCCCCTCCGGCAGCTCGCCGCAGGCACCGACGCGGTGGGTCCCGCCGGCCCAAGCTCCCTGATCCTGTGGGGTCCCCCGGGGACCGGCAAGACCACGCTCGCCCATGTGATCGCCAAGGGCAAAGGCCGGAAGTTCGTGGAACTGTCCGCGATCACCGCCGGCGTCAAGGACGTGCGCCGGGTGATGGACGAGGCCCTGACGGCCCGAGACCTCTACAAGACCACCACCGTGCTGTTCCTGGACGAGATCCACCGTTTCAACAAGGCACAGCAGGATGCGCTGCTGCCCGGCGTGGAGAACCGCTGGGTGGTCCTCGTGGCGGCCACCACGGAGAACCCGTCCTTTTCGGTGGTTTCCCCACTGTTGTCCCGGTCCCTGCTGCTGACCCTGAAGCCGCTAACAGACGCGGACATTGAAGGGCTCCTGCAGCGTGCTGTTGCCGATGAACGCGGACTGAACGGGAAAGTGGAGCTCAGTGCCGAGGCATTGGCCCACCTCGTCCGGCTGTCCGGCGGTGACGCGCGGCGCGCACTGACTGCCTTGGAAGCAGCCTCGGGTGTTGCCTTCGGTGACGCCGACGACGCCGATGAGAACTCGCCGGTATCCATCGAACTCAAGCACACCGAACGCGCACTGGATGTGGCCGCGGTCCGCTACGACCGGGCGGGAGACCAGCACTACGACGTAGCCAGCGCCTTCATCAAATCAGTCCGCGGCTCCGACGTGGATGCTGCCCTGCACTACCTCGCCAGGATGCTTGAGGCGGGGGAGGACCCCCGCTTTATTGCCCGGCGCATTGTGATTTCCGCCGCAGAGGACGTTGGCATGGCAGACCCCACCGCGTTGCAGACGGCAGTAGCCGCCGCCCAGGCGGTGCAGCTGATCGGGATGCCCGAGGGTCGGATTGTCCTCGCCGAGGCGGTGGTGCACCTCGCCACCGCGCCAAAGTCCAACGCCGCCTATATGGGCATCAACAAGGCCATTGCGGACGTCCGGGCGGGACTGGGCAACGGGATTCCGGCGCACCTGCGCGACGCGCACTACCCGGGCTCGAAGCAGCTCGGCCACGGCAAGGGGTACAAGTACGCGCATGATGCACCGCATTCCGTGGCCAGCCAGCAGTACCCGCCGGACGACCTGGTGGGCCGGGACTACTACGAACCCACCGCCAACGGCGCGGAGCGCGACATCGCCGTTCGCCTGGAACGGCTGCGGAAGATCATCCGCGGCAGCTGAGCCGGGTGGGGGAGGGTCGGCAAATCCTGCTAAGATAGTTCGTTGTCTGGCAAGGCACGGACGCAATCTCCCACATTTTCCAGTTTTCACTGTTTCTTGTTGGGGTAGCCCTGTGCCCAGTAGCAAAAGGCAGCGGTTGGCCGATGCTCTCCATTATGGAGGCCAGTAACACTGACACACCGCAGATATTGGAAGGACACAAGTGGCTAACAACACTCGTGCTCGCCGTACAGCACGCCTCTCGCGCGCACTCGGCATTGCTCTGACCCCCAAGGCCGCCAAGTACATGGAGCGCCGCCCGTACGGCCCCGGTGAGCATGGCCGTGCCCGCAAGAAGCAGGACTCCGACTACGCCGTACGTCTGCGCGAAAAGCAGCGTCTGCGCGCCCAGTACGGCATCCGCGAAGCCCAGATGACCCGTGCCTTCGAAGAAGCACGCCGCACCAAGGGCCTGACCGGTGAAAACCTGATCGAACTGCTCGAAATGCGTCTCGACGCCCTCGTGCTGCGTGCAGGCTTCGCCCGCACCATCGCCCAGGCCCGCCAGCTGGTTGTGCACCGCCACATCATGGTTGACGGCATCCGCGTTGACCGCCCGTCCTTCCGCGTCGGCGAGGGCCAGCTGGTCCACGTCCACAGCCGCAGCGAAACCATGGTTCCGCTCCAGGTTGCAGCAGCCGGCGCGCACCGCGACGTCCTGCCCCAGGTTCCGGCCTACCTGGACGTCAAGCTTGACGCCCTGCAGGCACGCCTGGTCCGTCGCCCGAAGCGCTCCGAGGTTCCCGTAACCTGCGAAGAGCAGCTCGTCGTCGAATTCTACGCACGCTAAATCCCAGCAGCGTATCCAAAGAAGCCCGTGGCAAGCGCCACGGGCTTCTTTGTATGTAAGGTACTTGGGGGACATCTGCGGAACGCATCAAGGCAGCGTGCGCGGACCGAAAAGATTCACGTCAGTTTCAAGGGAGTTGAACGTCTATGTCTGGTGGCGATATTGCCGGCCTGATCGCGGCCGGGGTGTTTGCGCTCCTGGTGCTGCTGCTCGCCGTACCCATCCTGAAGCTGGGCAGTGTCCTGGAAGAAATACGGACGTCCATCCGATCCATCAGCGACGGCGCCACGCCCCTGATGGACGAAGTCACCGCGACCGTAACCACCACTAACCAGCAGCTGAAGAAGGTGGACGGCATCGCCTCCAACGTTTCTGACGCGTCCGCGAACCTCTCCGCGCTTTCCTCCCTCGTTGCCGCCACGGTGGGCTCGCCTCTGATCAAGGTGGCAGCGTTCAGCTACGGAGTCCGCACCGCCCTCGCCAACCGCAAGAAGCCCGCGGCCGGCCGCCGCAGCCGCTAGCCACCGGAAGAACAGAACATGAAACGATTTGTCTGGATGGGAATCGGCGTCGCGATCGGAGTCATCGCGTTCCGTAAGCTCACTGAAGCCCAAGCAAACCTGGGGCCCGAGGGCCTGAACCGGGCCGTGGGCCGGCTGACCGACGGCCTCTACGACTTCGCGGACGCTGTCCGGTCCGGAATGCACGAGCGGGAAACGGACCTCCGCACGGCACTCGGCGTCGAATCCCCGGTGGTTTCACCGCAGGATGTGGCCCGGCGCTAAAGGCCGGAAAAACGCGAGAGAATTAAACCAGCAGTAGCGGCTTGCCCGGACTGCTCCCTGTATCAAACTGTCACGCACCAGAAACGCGTGAGCCAAGAAGGGTAAGTAATCAGCTCATGAAGTCGCAGGAGATCACCAAGCGCTGGATCGACTTTTTCGTCAGCAAAGGCCATACCGCGGTTCCCTCCGCCTCGCTGGTCTCCAGCGACCCCTCACTGCTGTTCACCGTCGCCGGCATGGTCCCCTTCATTCCCTACCTGACCGCCCGCGAAGAAGCACCGTTCTCCCGCGCCACGAGCATCCAGAAGTGCATCCGCACCGGTGACATCGAGGAAGTGGGCAAAACCGCCCGCCACGGCACGTTCTTCCAAATGTGCGGCAACTTCTCGTTCGGCGATTACTTCAAGGAAGACGCGATTAGGTTCGCCTGGGAACTACTCACCACGAGCGTGGACGACGGCGGCTACGGCCTGCCGCCCGAACTCCTGTGGGTCACTGTGTACCAGGACGACGACGAAGCCCGTGACCTGTGGCTTAAGAACACCGGCGTCCCCGCTGAGCGGATCCAGCGCATGGGCAAGGCTGATAACTACTGGCACACCGGCCAGCCCGGCCCCGCCGGCCCCTGCTCGGAAATCTACTACGACCGCGGCCCTGCTTACGGCGTTGAAGGCGGCCCGCTCGCGGACGAGAACCGCTACGTCGAAATCTGGAACCTGGTCTTCATGCAGTACCAGATCGACAATGTCCGCTCCAAGGACGACTTCGACATCGTGGGTGAACTGCCCAAAAAGAACATCGACACCGGGCTGGGCATGGAACGCCTCGCCATGATCCTGCAGGGCGTCGAGAACATGTACGAGACGGACCAGGTCCGCCCTGTGATCGACAAGGCCGCCGAGCTGTCCGGCCGGGAGTACACCTCCGCCGAAACAGCGGACGATCCCCACCACACGGACGATGTCCGCATGCGGGTTGTGGGCGATCACATCCGGTCCGCCCTGATGCTGATCGCCGACGGCGTGACGCCCTCAAACGAAGGCCGTGGCTACGTCCTGCGCCGCCTCATCAGGCGTGCGGTGCGCTCGATGCGCCTGCTTGGCGTCGAAAAGGCCTGCCTGCCGGACCTGCTGCCGGCCTCACGTGATGCCATGAAGGGCGTCTACCCGATCGTGGCGACGGACTTCGACCGCATCAGCCGGATCGCCTACGCGGAAGAGCGGGCCTTCCTGCGCACCATCGCTTCGGGCACCGCCCGCCTGGAGGATGCTGTGACGGTATCCAAGGCCGCCGGTGCACCGCTGTCCGGCGCCGACGCATTCGCCCTGCACGACACCTACGGCTTCCCGATCGACCTCACCCTGGAAATGGCTGAAGAAGCCGGACTCAAGGTGGACGAGGCCGGTTTCCGCGCCCTCATGCTCGAGCAGCGCCAGCGCGCCCAGGCCGATGCCAAGGGTAAGAAGGGCGGCCACGCGGACCTCAGCGCCTATCAGGAGATCCTGGGTGAGGGCGAGACCGTCTTCACCGGCTACGAAGAGCTGGACGGCGAGGCCCGCGTCCGTGGCCTCCTCAGCGGCGGCCAGCGGGTCGCCCACGCCGCTACCGGTGACGAAATCGAGCTCGTCCTCAACGAGACCCCGTTCTACGCCGAGGCCGGTGGCCAGTCCGCTGACACCGGGCTCATCACCGGTGACGGCTTCGTCGTCGAAGTCCTGGACGTCCAGCGCCCCGTCAAGGGCCTGAGCGTGCACAAGGCGATCGTCCGTGAAGGCGAGATCTCCTCGGACGCCCTGGTGCGCGCCGCCGTCGACCGTGAACGCCGCCATGCTGCGGAGCAGGCCCACACCGGCACCCACATCGTGCACGCCGCCCTGCACCAGATCCTCGGCCCGCAGGCCACCCAGCGCGGCTCCTACAACAAGGCCGGCTACCTGCGCTTCGACTTCGCCTGGGGCGAAGGCCTGAGCACCGCCACGCGTTCGGAAATCGAGGAGGTGTCCAACCTGGCCATCCGCAACAATTACCGGGTGGACACCAAGGTGATGGCACTGGCCGAGGCCAAGTCACTCGGGGCCATGGCGCTGTTCGGCGAAAACTACGGCAGTGAAGTGCGGGTTGTGGAGATCGACGGCGCGTGGTCCCGTGAACTGTGCGGCGGCACCCACGTCTCCAACACGTCCCTGATCGGCAGCCTGTCGCTGCTGGGCGAGCAGTCCGTCGGCTCAGGAAACCGCCGCGTCGAAGCCTTCGTGGGCATGGACGCCTTCCGCCATCTCGCGGCCGAACGCGCCCTGGTGACCGAGCTGACCGAGATGCTCAAGGTACCCTCCGGCCAGCTCGCCGACAGGATCGCCAGCACGCTGAACAAGCTCAAGGCCACCGAGAAGGAACTGGACCGCCTCCGCAAGGAACAGCTCACCGCAGCGGCTGCCAACCTCGTGGGCACCGCCCGGGATGCCGCCGGCATCCGGGTCATCGCGCACGACGCCGGCCAGATCGGTGGTGCCGACGACGTCCGCAATCTTGCCCTTGACCTGCGCAACCGGCTCGGGTCCGAGGCCTCCACTGTGGCAGTGGCCGGCGTCAGCAATGACCGCCCCATGATCCTGGTGGCCACCAATGAGGCCGCCCGGGAAGCCGGCGTGAAAGCCGGAGCCCTGGTGCGGCTCGCTGCGGGGATCCTCGGTGGCGGCGGCGGTGGCAAGGACGACGTCGCCCAGGGCGGCGGCACGGACGCCACCAAGGTCGCCCCGGCGCTTGCTGCCGTCGTGGACGCCATTTCCCGGCGCTAAGGAACCCGTGACTGAACCTGTTGCAGCCGCCGACTACCCCCAGGGCATCAAACTGGGGGTAGACGTCGGCACCGTCCGAGTGGGAGTGGCCATCTGTGACCGGGATGCCATCCTGGCCACGCCATATAAGACCCTGGACCGGAACGCCAAGAAGAACTCCGACGTGCGGGTGATCGCCTCGCTCGCGCAGGAACTCGGCGCCGTCCAGGTCATCGTGGGGCTGCCGCGCACCATGAAGGGGGAAGAACATGCCTCCGCCCGGATGGCCGCCGAGTACGCGGAGCTGCTCGCGGCAGAGCTGGCCGGCCGGGCCCTCGATGTGCCCGTGAACCTCGTTGACGAGCGGCTCAGCAGCGTCACGGCCCACCGTAGCCTGCACGAAGCTGGCATGAGCAGCCGCAACCACCGTAAAGTGGTTGATCAGGTTGCGGCGGCAGGCATTCTCCAGCACGCCATCGACATGCAAAAAGCCAGGGGAACGGACGTTGGGAGCCGCGTGAGCGCGCCGCCCCGTCTGCAGCCTTCCGGAACAGGCGGGTCAGCCCAGGCTGCCGCCTCCGTCGCCGAAGGCAAGTCTCCACCTCAGAACACGGAAGGCCACAGTGAGCCCGTCCAATAACGATGACGCCTCAGGCGCCACCAATCATGATGGCGCCAGGCCGCTGACCCGAAAAGAGCTCCGCGCATTGGAGAAGCACACCGAGGACACCAACGCGGTTCCGGAACAGGCCTATCAAACGGGCCAGGATGTGCCTTTGCCTGCACAGGAGCCTGAAGGTTTCGAGGCTCCCGCGCCGGAGCCCGTCACGCCCGAGCCAGTCACTCCGGTGGTGCCTGAACGCGAGCCTTCTGTGGCGGCCGAACCTGTAGCCGGGCCGGTAGAGCCGGTCGCGGAGCCGGTCCAGGCACACCAACCGGTGGTCCCCATGCAGCCGGACACTCAGCCCTCCATCCAGGACGCGGCGCCCGCCGAGGCACACCACCATCACCAGGATGCTGCCCAGGAGTTCCACGAGGACCCTGACCAGGCCGTGCACGCCCCGGAGGCCGAGCCCTACGAGGGTCACCCGACCGGGTATGCCCATGCCGACGGTCACCGTTACGAGGACCACCACTACGAGGACCAGCATTACGACGGTCACCACTACGAAGAGCAAGATCAGCATGGGCACTACCTCGACGACGGGCATGACGCGCATCCTGACACCCACCCCGACGCCGGCCTGTTCGCCGGGGCAGCTGCGGGATCAGTAGTGGCAAAGCCCTCCAAGAAAGTGCGCCGCAGGCGCCGTCTCCTGGCCCTGTTCCTGACGCTCGTGGTGTTCGTGGCCGCCATTGCCGTGGGCGCGCAGTTCCTGAAGCCCCTGCTGGGAAGCGACAAAGCGAGCGACTACCCCGGTCCGGGCTCCGGCGAAGTCCAGGTTTCGGTCCAGTCCGGTGAGGGTATGCGGTCGGTAGCAGCCAAGCTGGAAGCCGATAAAATCGTCGCCAACGCGGACACGTTCCTGCAGGCATTTGCGGCTTCCGGCGGCACGCTGACACCGGGGGATTTCACCTTCAAGTCGGAGATGAAGAACTCCGATGCCGTCAACGTCCTCCTGGGCCACGACAAAACCAAGGTCATCTACTTCGCCCTGAGCGCGGGCCTGCGGATCGATGAATCACTGCAGGCGATTTCCGAAGGATCGGGCATCAAAGTGCAGCAGCTGAAGCAATTCAGCGATTCCCCGCAGCAGTTTGGCCTGCCGGCAAACGCCAAGAACCTTGAGGGCTTCCTGCATCCCGGCGAGTACCGGTTCCCGCTCGGCACCCCGGCGAAAGACATCCTCCAGGCCCTGGTCAAGACGACCACCGACGAGCTCGTGGCGCAGGGCATTACCGATCCCGCGAAGCAGTACGAGGCAATCATCGTGGCCAGCATTGTCCAGGCCGAGGGCGGCCAGGCCGAGTATGGCGACGTTGCCGGCGCCATCTACAACCGGCTCAAGCCCAACGACCAGACAGGCGGCTTCCTGCAGGTGGACTCGGCCGTCACGTACGGACTGGGCACCAGGAGCTTCAACTTCACCGATGAGCAGCGCCAGGATAAGTCAAATGTGTACAACACGTACGCCAACCCGGGACTGCCCCCCGGCCCCATCGGCTCGCCCGGCAAGACAGCCATCGATGCTGCCGCGAAGCCCAAGACCAACGACTTCCTGTACTGGGTGACCATCAACCTGGACACCAAGGAAACCAAATTCTCCAAGACTCTCGCCGAGCACAATGGTTACGTGGAGCAGTACAACAGCTGGTGCCGGGCAAATACCGGCCGCTGCGCGTGAGCCTTCGGGCGGCAGTGCTGGGCCACCCGATCAGCCACTCCAAGTCACCGGCATTGCATCTGGCGGCCTACGCCAAGCTGGGGCTCGATATCGGCTACACGGCCGTGGACCTGACGGAGCAGGCCTTGCCCGCGTTCATGCAGCGGGTAAGGAATCAGGAAGGGTGGCGTGGCCTCTCGGTGACCATGCCGCTGAAAGCCGGCATGGTCAGTGAAGTGGATGAAGTCCGCGGTGTTGCCCGCACGCTGGGCGTCGTCAACACCGTCGCATTCGAGGAAGCCGGCGGGTCTGTCAGGCGGGTCGGCTACAACACGGACGTCGCGGGGATCGTCAACGCGGTCCTCAACACCGGGGTAGTGGCGAGTCCTTCCGCTGTAGTCCTGGGTGGAGGCGGGACGGCCGCAGCGGCCGTTGCCGCGCTGAAGGATCTGGGCACTGCGCATGCACAGGTGTTTGTCCGCGATCCGTCGCGGGCAGCCGAAGCGCAGGCCGCCGCCCGCGGCGTTGGCTTGGCTATCGACGTCCGGCCGATGACCGAAGCCGCCACTCCCACGGCGAGTGCCGACGTCGTGATTTCCACACTCCCGCCGCGCGCGGCCGACACCCTTGCCGCCGAGATCGCAGCCTTGGGAGTCAGGACGCCGGGCGTTTTGCTTGATGTGGCCTACGAACCCTGGCCGAGCAAGATCGCTACGGTCTGGCAGGCCGGCGGCGGAACTGTGGTCCCGGGCCTGGAAATGCTGCTGTACCAGGCGGTGGAACAGGTGCGCTTGTTTACCGGCCGCGGTGACGAGGTTAACGCAGCAGTCATAGATGTGATGTGTGACTCAGTCGGCCTTCCCCGACGGGCGTTCTGACAGCCATACGTGGCAGGATGGAAATTATGTTGCGTTGGTTGACAGCCGGTGAATCCCATGGTCCGGCTCTGATGGGAATTATTGAAGGCGTCCCCGCCGGTGTGGAAATCACCAGCGGGCAGATTGCCGATTCACTGGCTCGCCGCCGCCTGGGCTATGGCCGGGGCGCCCGGATGAAGTTTGAACAGGACGTGGTCACCATTCTGGGCGGCGTCCGCCACGGCCTTACCCAGGGCGGACCGGTGGCCGTCCAGGTGGCCAACACCGAATGGCCCAAATGGGAACAAATCATGGCAGCCGACCCCGTGGATCCTGAAGTCCTCGCCGACCAGGCACGCAACGCACCGCTGACCCGGCCGCGCCCGGGCCACGCAGATTTCACCGGCATGCAGAAGTACGGCTTCGACGAAGCTCGTCCGGTGCTGGAACGCGCCAGTGCCCGCGAA
This sequence comes from Arthrobacter sp. BF1, assembly GCF_056680215.1. Taxonomy (NCBI): domain Bacteria; kingdom Bacillati; phylum Actinomycetota; class Actinomycetes; order Micrococcales; family Micrococcaceae; genus Arthrobacter; species Arthrobacter sp. BF1. The sequence goes on along the minus strand of NZ_CM155271.1, from coordinate 2,261,442 downwards.
ACGGCAACCAGGGTTGCCATGGGCACCGTTGCCTCCCAGTTCCTCAAGCAGCTTGGTATCGAGTTGGTCAGCCACACCGTCTCCATCGCCAGCGTGACGGTCCCCGAAGGGCGCCCATTGCCCGTTCCGGCTGACGTCATCGCCCTGGACGCAGATCCGTTGCGCTGCTTCGACCGCGAAACCTCTGACGCCATGGTGGCCGAAGTGGACGCCGCGCACAAGGAAGGCGAAACCCTGGGCGGCGTAGTGGAAGTCTTGGCCTACGGACTGCCCCCGGGATTGGGAAGCTACGTCCACTGGGACCGCCGGCTCGACTCACGGCTCGCCGCCGCCCTCATGGGGATCCAGGCCATTAAGGGCGTGGAAGTTGGTGACGGGTTCCTGACGGCCGCTCGCCGCGGCTCGGCTGCCCACGACGAGATTGTCAAGGATTCCGACGGCAGGATTGTGCGCACCAGCAACCGCGCAGGCGGGATTGAGGGCGGCATGAGCATCGGCGATGTCCTCCGCGTCCGTGCCGCCATGAAGCCGATCGCTACCGTGCCGCGCGCCCTGCGGACAGTCGACGTCAGCACGGGGGAGCCCGCCAAGGCCCACCACCAGCGCTCCGACGTCTGTGCCGTACCGGCTGCCGGCGTCGTCGCGGAGGCGATGGTGGCGCTGGTACTTGCGGAAGCCGTCACCGAAAAGTTTGGCGGGGACTCCGTAGCGGAGACCGCACGCAACATCAAGGGTTACCTGGACAGCATTCCGGCCTCCCTGGACTCGATCGGCCACTAGTGCCCCGCGGGATTAAAAGGGCGGTGCCGGGCAACCGGCCCATCGTCCTCATCGGGCCCATGGCAGTGGGCAAGTCCGCCATCGGCTATGAACTCGCCAAGCGCCTTGACGTGCCTTTCGTGGACACGGACGTGCTGATCGTGGACGCCCACGGCAGCATCGCATCCATCTTCGCCGGACGTGGGGAGCACGCCTTCCGGGAAATTGAGGCCCGCACCGTGGCCGCCGCTGTGGAACGCGCCGAGGACACCGCCTCGGTCATCTCATTGGGCGGCGGCGCCGTGCTGGACTCCGGAACCCAGCAAATCCTTGCCCGCTGCACCGTGGTGTACCTCGAATGCGATGAAGGAACCGTGGCATCGCGGATCGCCCGGAACTCCGGACGGCCGCTGCTGGCCGGTGATGCCATGGCCCGCTGGACTACCCTCTTTGCCACCAGGAAACCCGTCTACGAACGGCTGGCCAACCTGGTCCTGGACGTCCGCCACGGGTCGATCACCGAACTGGGGCACCGGCTTGAAGTTGCGCTGCGCGAATACGCGGCCGCCAAACAGGAAGTTGAAAAGTGAGCGTCGATTCAACAGTCATCAAGGTCACCGGCGAATCCGCGGGGCAGAACTACGACGTCGTGGTGGGCCGTAGCCTGCTGGGTGACCTCCCTGCCTTGCTGGGCGAGCGGGTCCGTCGCGTCCTGGTCATCCATCCGCGGGCACTGCGCCTGACCGGCGACACCGTCCGCGACGAACTCGCGGCCGCCGGTTTCACTTCGCTGACCGCGGAAATCCCGGACGCCGAAGAAGGCAAACACATCCAGGTCGCGGCTTTCTGCTGGCAGGTACTGGGCCAGAACGACTTCACCCGCTCCGACGCCATCGTGGCAGTGGGCGGCGGCGCCGTCACGGACCTCGCTGGATTTGTGGCGGCCACGTGGCTCCGCGGCGTGAAGGTCATTCACATGCCAACCAGCCTGCTGGGCATGGTGGACGCCTCCGTCGGTGGAAAGACCGGCATCAACACGGCCGAAGGCAAGAACCTGGTGGGGTCCTTCCACCCGCCGGCCGGGGTGCTGGTGGACCTGGACACCCTCAAAACCCTGCCCCGCAACGAGATCATTTCCGGCATGGCGGAAGTCATCAAATGCGGCTTCATTGCCGATCCGGCCATCCTGGAACTGGTGGAAAAGGATGCCACAGCGGCCACGGATCCGGGATCGGACACCGTCCGGGAGCTCATCGAGCGTGCCATCGCCGTCAAGGCGAAAGTGGTCTCGGAAGACCTGAAGGAATCTGGGCTGCGCGAAATCCTGAATTACGGCCACACCCTGGGCCACGCCATTGAACTGGTGGAGCGCTACTCCTGGCGGCACGGTGCGGCCGTGTCTGTGGGCATGATGTTCGCCGCAGAGCTTGCCCGCAGCGTGGGCCGCCTCAGCGATGCCGACGCCGACCGCCACCGCAGCATCCTCGAGACCCTGGGTCTGCCGGTCACGTACCGGAGGGACCGCTGGCAGGGGCTGCTGGACGGCATGCGCCGCGACAAGAAATCGCGCGGCGACCTGCTTCGTTTTGTGGTCCTCGACGGCATTGCCAAGCCGGGCATCCTGGATGTCCCGGACACATCGCTGCTCTTTGCCGCCTATCAGGAAATCGCCTCCTGATGCAGGGCGACATGGCAGGCACCAGCGACTGGCCCGAGGCCGGCTTCCCGGGCATCCGGATCAATCCGGTGTCCCTGCTGCCCGAGATTGTCAACGAGGAAGTTTGCCGTGCTGCCCTGGCAGCGTCCACCGACCCCGCGGACACCATCTTCGTCCTGCTCGTGGAAGGACACGCAGCCGAGGCAGCCGAGCTGCTGGCCGAAGCACGGTTCAAGGACCCGGAATCCTTCCGGCTCAGGGCTTTCGAAGCCGAGGTGCTGCGCGTATCGCACCGTTCCGACCGCGCCCTGGAGTTGTTCAAGCAACTGCTGGGGGAGGTTCAGGGAACCGATCGTGAAGCCCTCGTCCAGCAGTATCTGGGCAAGACGCACTTCGCCGCCGGACACGCGGCTGCGGCGGTGGTGGCCTTTTCCCGTGCACTGGATCTTCGGGTGTCCCAGTCGGCCGACGCCGCCCAGATCTACTCGTCCACAGTGGCTCTCCGGCGGGCCCGCGACGTCCTGGACCTCGCCTGCTGAGAGGCCCATGGTGTCACTGGACGCAAGGCCGCCCGGATTTACCGGTAGAATAGTTCTTGGATTTTTGACAAACACGCTCTGGCAGGCCGTTCGGCATGCCTGGCCGGCATAGAACGTCTGAGAACACCAGACTTATGAAACCAAAGGAAACCAGTGGCAACCACTAACGACATCAAGAACGGCACCGTCCTGAAGCTCGAGGGCCAGCTCTGGAACGTCATTGAATTCCAGCACGTCAAGCCCGGCAAGGGTGGCGCCTTTGTCCGGACCAAGATGCGGAACGTGATGTCCGGCAAGGTTGTGGATAAGACGTTCAACGCCGGCCTCAAGATTGAGACCGCCACGGTTGACCGCCGCGATTACCAGTACCTGTACCAGGACGGTGCGGACTTCGTCTTCATGGACACCGCTGACTACGACCAGATCACCGTCTCCGGTGCAACGGTTGGCGACGCCACCAACTTCATGCTCGAAAACCAGATGGTCAATATTGCCATCCACGAAGGCAACCCGCTGTACATCGAACTCCCGCCCAGCGTTGTCCTGGAGATCACGTACACGGAGCCCGGCCTGCAGGGCGACCGTTCCTCGGCCGGCACCAAGCCTGCAACCCTGGAAACCGGATACGAAATCCAGGTTCCGCTGTTCGTCGAGAACAACACCAAGGTCAAGGTCGATACCCGCGACGGCAGCTACCTCGGCCGGGTCAGCGAGTAGTGAGCGCACGCGGCAAGGCCCGGAACCGGGCGCTGGATGTACTTTTCGAAGCGGAACAACGCTCCGTTTCGCCTTTCGACGTGCTCAGGGCGCGGCGGGAGAAAACCGATCAGATCGTGAACCCCTACACGTTGGAAATCGTGGAAGGCGTCGTCTCGCAGCAGACCGCCATCGACGAGTTCCTTGAAACCTATTCCCAGGGCTGGACCTTGGAGCGCATGCCCTCGGTTGACCGCATCATCCTGCGGATCGGCACCTGGGAACTGCTCTACAACGACGACGTCCCCGACGGCGTCGCCGTCAGCGAGGCAGTGGCCCTGGCCAAAACGCTCTCAACGGATGAGTCGCCGTCGTTCATCAACGGGCTCCTGGGACGCCTGCAGCAGCTGAAGCCCTCACTCCTGGCCTGATCCTGCCAACCTGGACTGTTCCCGCAGCAGCCAAGCCCCGAGCGAGGCGATGAGTAGCCCCGGCCAGGTCCGCCTGCCGGGGCTCTTCCATGTCCGCAACGATGCCCCGCACCGGCCTGAAGCCTATAGGATTTCACCATGCCACATGCGTTTAGAGTAACCGGTACCGCCACTGGGTCCGCCGACCTGCAGGGGTCAGGCGGGGCTGGCCGGGGCGTCAGCCGTCAAGTGCTTGCCGATCACGTATATGCCGAGTTGCTGGCATCCCTCATGGATGGCCGCCTCGCGCCTGGCGCGGTGGTGAGCATTGACGGGACTGCCCGCGAGCTGGACGTTTCCCCCACACCGGTGCGCGAGGCACTGGCGCGCCTTGAGCATACCGGCATGGTCCGGAGGGTCGCGCTGAAGGGCTACCGCGTAGCGCCTGTCTTTACCAGGGAGGATTTTGCGGAGCTGATGGAGGCCCGCCTGGCAATCGAGCCGGTGAACGCCCGGCTGGCCTGCGAACGGACATCCCGGCACGGCCTGGCTGAGCTTGAGCAGGCAGTTGAGGACATGAAGTCAGCGCCGCGGGGGCCCTCATTTGCCGAGTTCAAGGACTACCTTGAAGCGGACGAGCGATTTCACCAGCTCATTGCCCGGGAGACTGGCAACCAGTTCATGGAAGCCGCTTACTCAGCCCTGGGAGGGCAGGTGCAGCGGTTCCGTCTTTTCAGTGGGGTCGGCATCACAGATGCCGAGTATGCCATCGCGGAGCACCAGGCGGTCCTGGAGGCTGTTGCCTCGGGCGACCCGGACAAAGCCGGCGCGGCCATGGCAGACCATATCCGGAAGGTTCGCTCCCGGGCCATTGCGGACGCCCCCGAAAACTAGCTCATACCGTTCGAAGCAAAAAGTGTGACGTTGACAACTTCTCCTTGGTAGTAGATCCTATAGGAAAGAGGATTCATGAAGGAGTAAAGCATCGTGGCTTACACAGCTGAAAATTGGCCCATTACCGCTGCACTGCTGCAGTTTCCCGGCACCGACGCCCAGGGCACGGACATCAATGACGCCGACGCGTCCGTCTGGACGGAAGTCCTGACTGAGGTCAAGGAAGCCGGCTTCGCCAACGCAGACCTGACGGACAGCTGGCTCCGGCCTGGCGACCTGAGCCCTGCGAGGCTTGCTGAGTTCAAGCAGACGGCAGACACGGTGGGCATAGGCGTCCCCGTGATTTCCGCCATTCGCCGCAGCGTCATTGAGGCAGGCAACTGGGAAGCGAACCTGGCGTACAGCCACCGCACCATCGACGCCGCCGCCGAACTGGGCTGCGAAGTTGTCTCCTTCGGCCTGCACCAGGCCATCACGCCGGAGCAGCAGAAACAGCTCTGGTTCTGGACGGTTGAAGGCTACAAGGATCCTGCCGGGAACAAAGAAGCCTGGGGCAACGCAGTCAGCCGGCTCCGCGAGCTCGGAAGGCACGCTGCGGAAGTCGGTGTCCTGCTGTCCTTGGAAATGTACGAGGACACCTATCTGGGCACCGCGGATTCGTCGGTCCAGCTTGTCCAGGACATCGGCCTGGCCAACGTCGGCCTCAACCCGGACCTCGGCAACCTGATCCGGCTTCACCGGCCCATCGAGGACTGGCGCGAGATGGTGGCCAAGACCTTGCCGTACTCCAACTACTGGCACATGAAGAACTACATCCGGGACGAGGACACGGCCCGCAACATGTACGTCACCATGCCGGCGCCGATGGAAAGCGGTCTCATTAATTACCGCGAGGCCTTCAGGCTTGCACTCTCCGTCGGGTTCCAAGGCATTCTCTGCACGGAGCACTACGGCGGAGACGGACTCAGCGTGACCGCCAGCAACCAGGACTACCTGCGCCGGCACGTCCTGCCGAAGGCCGAAGGCTACGTGCTGGGCCGGAGCCAGGTAGCCCAGGGGCGTCAGGTGCCCGCAGCAGCGGAATTCAGCAACGCCTGACCCAACACTTGACGCGGCCGGCCCGACATTCGGGGGCCGCGCAACGACTCCCGGCATTACTTTCTCCACACAAATTCGATGAGGAAACCATGACCCAGATCTTCGACAACCCCGCTGATTTCGCGGATGAGGCGCTGGACGGCTTTGTGGCAGCAAACCGCGGCTACGTTGCCCGCGTTGACGGCGGCGTGGTCCGCTCCACCGAGGTGCCTGCCGGACAGGTTGCACTGGTGGTAGGCGGCGGCTCGGGCCACTACCCTGCGTTCGCAGGACTGGTTGGCCCCGGCCTCGCCACGGGCTCCGCCTGCGGCAACATGTTTGCCTCCCCGGCGGCCGGCCAGGTCTACCGGGTGGCCAAGGCATCCAACGCCGGCGGCGGCGTGCTGCTCAGCTACGGCAACTACGCCGGTGACGTTCTCCACTTCGGCCAGGCCCAGTTGCGCCTCAATGCGGAAGGCATCGAAACGCGGACCGTTCTGGTCACCGACGACATCGCCAGTGCGCCGCTGGACCAGATCGAAAAGCGCCGCGGCATCGCCGGCGACCTGACAGTGTTCAAGATCGCGGGCGCCGCTGCCGAAGCGGGACTGGACCTCGACGCCGTCGAGCGCCTGGCCATCCGCACGAACTACCGCACCCGCTCCCTGGGCGTGGCGTTCGATGGCTGCACCCTGCCGGGAGCAGACGCGCCGCTGTTCCACGTGCCCGCAGGGCAGATGTCGCTGGGCCTGGGCATCCACGGCGAACCGGGCATTTCCGAACACCCCATGCCCACCGCATCCGAACTCGCCGACCTCCTCGTCTCCAAGCTCCTAGTGGACAAGCCAGAGGACGCCGGGAACCGCGTGGTGGCCATCGTCAACGGTCTGGGCACGGTTAAGTACGATGAACTGTTCCTGCTTTTTGGCAAGATCGAAAAGCTCCTTACCGCTGCCGGCCTGACCGTGGTGGAACCCGAATGCGGCGAGCTGGTCACCAGCCTGGACATGTCCGGGCTCTCACTGACCCTGCTCTGGCTGGACGACGAACTCGAAGAGCTCTGGGCAGCGCCGGCAGACACCCCGGCCTTCCGCAAGGGCAACCTGGCACCGCGGGCCCACCGCGAACTGGCCGCACCGGAAGACGCTGTGGCAGGCAACGTGGAAGACACGACGCCGGCAGCAGCTGACCTGGGCCGGCTGGCAGCCGCCGTGCTCGCCCAAGTACAGGACGTCGTCGTCGAGCACGAAGAGGAACTGGGCAACCTGGACGCCATCGCGGGCGACGGCGACCATGGCATCGGCATGCGCCGCGGCGTGGACGCGGCCGTCTCGGCAGCACAGGCGACTTCCGCGGCCGGGCTTTCGGTGGAGCGCGTCCTCACCTCCGCGGGGGAGGCCTGGAGCGAACGGGCCGGCGGGACGTCCGGGGCGCTTTGGGGATCCGCGGTGATCGCCGCGGGTCTTGCGCTCGGCAACAAGGACGCCTACCGCGGTGCCGATGCGGCTGCAGCCGTCACCGCCTTTGTGGACGCCATTACAGAACTGGGCAAGGCCGAACCGGGGGACAAGACCATGGCGGATGCGCTGCTTCCATACAAGGACACCTTCCTGTCCACGCTCGACGGCGACACCCAGGTAGCCGAAGCCCTCGCCTCCGCGGCGTCAGCTGCACAGGCAGCCGCTGATGCCACCGCTTCGCTCCGGCCGCTCAAGGGCCGGGCACGGCCGCTGGCCGAAAAGAGCGTGGGCCATCCCGATCCCGGCGCGGTCTCCTTCGGACTGATCGCCGCGCGCGTCTCCGCCTACGTCGAATCCCAACTGACCAACTCCCCACTGAATGATTCCCAGCTGGCTGCTTCGGCGGCCGGAAATGGAGCAGAAGCATGAGCAACACCCCCAGCAACTCGGCAGGATGGCGCATTGTCATCGGCAACGACGAAGCCGGCGTCGAATACAAGGAAGCTCTGAAAGCACTGCTCGAAGCCGACAGCCGTGTCGCGTCCGTCGTGGACATCGGCGTGGGCGCGAACGATTCAACTCCCTACCCGCATGTCGCCGTTGACGCCGCCCGCAAAGTGGCCGAAGGCGAAGCGGACCGTGCACTGCTGATCTGCGGAACCGGTCTGGGCGTGGCCATCGCGGCCAACAAGGTTCCCGGGATCCGCGCCGTCACGGCCCACGACGGCTATTCCGTGGAACGCTCGGTCCTGAGCAACAACGCGCAGGTCCTCACCATGGGCCAGCGGGTGATTGGCCTGGAACTGGCCAAGAAGCTGGTTGGTGAATGGCTCGACTACCGCTTCGATGCGACCTCATCTTCCGCCGCCAAGGTGGACGCCATCTGCTCCTACGAACCCGAATACACGAAGGCAGTCTGATCATGACCGAAACAGTAAGCACTCCCAACGCGGCAGCCGTAAACAGCGCCCGGAAGATCGCCGTCGTCGGCTCCGGCTACATGGGCGGCGGGATCGCCCAGGTCCTGGCTCTCGGCGGCGCCCGAGTGGCACTGGCCGACGTGTCCGCCGAAGTGGCGCAGAGCAACTATGACAGGCTCCTTGCCGAATCGGACCAGTTCGTGGCGGACGGCCTGTTCCCAGCCGGCTCCACCGAAATCCTGAAGCAGAACCTCTGGGCAGCGAAGGACATCGAGGAAGCCGTGGCCGACGCGGACTTCATCGAGGAAGCCGTCCCCGAAGTCATCGCCATCAAGCACCAGACGCTGGCCCGCATCAGCGCCGCCGCCCGGCCCGACGCCATCATCGGCTCCAACACCTCCACCATCTCCATCGCTGAGCTGTCCGAGCCGGTCACCAACCCGGAACGGTTTCTGGGCGTGCACTTCTCCAACCCGTCGCCGTTCATTCCGGGCGTCGAGATCATCCCTCACGCCGGCACCTCGGCAACTACCGTAGGCGCCGTCCGCGACCTGGTGCACGCTGCCAACAAGCAGACCGCCGTGGTCAAGGACGTCACCGGCTTTGTGCTCAACCGCCTGCAGTACGCGCTGTTCCACGAGGCCGCGCAGCTGGTGGAGCAGGGAATCGCGACGGCGGACGACGTGGACACCCTGGTCCGCACCACCTTCGGCTTCAGGCTGCCGTTCTTTGGCCCGTTCGCCATCGCGGACATGGCCGGACTGGACGTCTACAACTTCTGCTACAAGTCCCTCCAGACCGAGTTCCCGGAGCGGTTCGCCACCCCGAAGATCCTCACGGACCTGGTGGAAGCCGGGAAGCTGGGCACCAAGACGGGCGCCGGCTTCCTGAACGTGCCGGCAGAGCGCACGCCCGAACTGATCGCGTACCGGAACAAGGCCTACGTGGCCATGCAGAAACTGATCGAAGACCTCGGCCCCGCGCCGATCCACTAGGCACCAGCCCTGCTGGTGCATGACCGCCAGGCAGGGACCCTTTTCGCCATACCCCAGGAGCAATCATGACTTTCCCCGCAGAACGCACGGCCATCGTCACCGGAGCCGTTTCCGAACGCGGCATCGGCCGCGCCACCGTCAACTACCTGGCGGCCCAGGGCTGGAACATCGGCATCATCGACCTCGACGACGCCCTGTGCAAGGCAACCGCCAAGGAGCTTGCCGCGCAGTACGGCGTGCAGGCACACGGCGTGGGCGCCAATGTCGGCGACGAAGCTTCCGTCCGCAAGGCCATTGACGAGATCGAAGCGAACCTTCCGCAAATCGTTGCGCTGGCAAATGTCGCCGGCGTTAGCTCGCCGGTTCCGTACCTGGAACTGGACGCTGCCGAATGGGACCGCGTTTTGAGCATCAACCTCAACGGCGTCCACTACGCCACCCGCCGCGTGGCCGAGTCCATGGTGAAGAACCGGATCGGGCGCATCGTCAATATCTCCTCCGTGTCCGCGCAGCGCGGCGGCGGCACCTTCTCCAAGACTCCGTACTCCGTGGCGAAGGCCGGCGTGATCGGTTTGACCCGCTCGACGGCGCGTGAACTGGGGGAGTACGACATCACCGTCAATGCCATCTCCCCGGGCCCCATCGACACCGACATCATGGGCGGCACCCTCAGCCAGGAACGCAAGGACGAACTCACCAAGGACCTCGTGGTCAATCGGGTTGGATCCACGCGCGACATCGCAGCAGCCATCGCCTTCCTCATCAGCGAGGACTCCGGTTACATCTCCGGCCAGACGCTGAATGTGGATGGCGGACTCTACATGCACTAGGAAGGACCACCATGGGCTCCTGGACCAAGGAACGCAAAATCTACCTGGCAGTCGGCGTTATCGCCTGCCTGGTAGGCGCAGCGCTCATCGCTTTCTCCTTCTAATCGCTCCATCACCCCCATCTGATTTGCTCGCACACTGGCTCAATGAGGAGTTTTGAATGACTGTCAACACTGGAACGTCCGCCACTAAGGAGTTACTGGATTCACCGGTTCTCAAATCGGCGATCTCCAAAGCCTCCTTCCGGCTCATGCCGATGCTCGTCATCCTGTACGTCGTGGCGTTCCTGGACCGCACGAACGTTGGCTTTGCCGAGGCAGCGCTGGAAATGGACAAAGGCATTACGGCCGGCGCATATGCGCTGGGCGCCGGCATCTTCTTCATCGGCTACGCGTTGTTCGAGATCCCATCCAACCTTCTGCTGACTAAATTTGGCGCCAAGGTGTGGCTGGCCCGCATCGCCATCACCTGGGGCATCGTGTCCGCGTGTTTCGCGTTCGTCCAGGGCGAGACCTCGTTCATCATCCTGCGGTTCCTGCTGGGCGTCACCGAAGCCGGACTGTTCCCGGGCGTCATCATGTTCCTGGCGGCCTGGTTCCCCAATAAGGTCCGGGTCAAGATGTTTGCCATCTTCTACCTCGCCCAGCCCTTTTCCCAGATGATGGGCGCACCGCTCTCCGGCTGGCTCATCAACATCGGCGATCAGGTCCCCGGCGTTCACGGCTGGCAGGTCATGTTCTTCGTCGAAGGTTCGCTCGCAGTCGTGGCAGGCATTGCCGCGTACTTCTTCCTGATCAACAGCCCGCAGGACGCCAAGTTCCTGGACAAGGACGAAAAGAAGGCGCTCCTGGACGTTATGGCACTGGAGGACACCGTCAAGGAGGAGTCCGGTCCGCGGGGTGTCCTTGCCGCCATGAAGAACGGCAAGGTCTGGTACTTCACGGCCATCTACTTCTGCCTGCAGATCGCAGTTTATGGTGTCACCTTCTACCTGCCGCAGCAGGTGGCGCAGCTGACCGGGCAGAAAGTGGGCCTCGCGGTCGGCCTGATGGCGGCCATCCCCTGGTTCTTCGGGATTTTTGCCTGCTACTTCATTGGCAAAGCGGCCAACACGATTGTGCGCCGCAGAGTATGGGGCACGGGGCTGTTCCTCTCCACCGGCCTCTGCATCTTCGGCTCCGCCTGGGCGGGCGCCAACCATCTTCCTGCGTTGGGCATCATCTTCATCACCCTCGCAGTATGCAGTTTCCTTTCGATTGGTCCCATCGCGTGGTCCTACCCGACGGCGTTCCTCACCGGGACAGCGGCCGCTGCCGGAATCGGCCTGATCAACTCGCTGGGTAACCTGGGTGGCTTCGTCGCTCCCATCCTCAGGACTACAGTCAACGAGGTCACCGCATCGGACACCGGCACCATGGGCGTCTACGCGCTGGGTGTGCTTCCATTCGTGGCGGCCATCATGATGTATGCCACGAAGAGGTTCAACAACAAGGCGGACGATCTGCTTGACGACAAGTGACCCGGCGCTATGACTGATTGCAGCAACCAAGTCGTTTTCCCGGAGACCCTGTACATCGGCGTCAGCACAAAAATGTACATGGGGTACCGGGACTGCCTGGACTGGCTAGCTCGCATCCAGCATGAAGTGGACTCCCGTCCGGCCCTCTCGGCCGGGCGGGTAGTCCCGTTTGTGATTCCTTCCTTCCCGGTTCTCCCGGCCGCCCGGAGTGTTGTGGAAGGGTCACCCCTCCTGCTGGGCGCGCAAAACTGCGGCTGGGCGGACGGCCCATGGACGGGTGAGGTGTCTCCGTCGCTCCTGGCGGAGCTGGGCGTACGCCTCGTGGAGATCGGTCACGCCGAACGCCGAATGCACTTCAGCGAGGACACGGCCATGATCGCCCTGAAGGTCAAGGCGGCGGACAATGCCGGGACCACCCCCCTCTTGTGCGTGGGCGAGGAATCCCTCGATGACACGGGCGGGACCGGGGCAGATCATGCGGCCGGTTTCGTCTATGAACAAATCGCGGGGGCGGTCGGCAGGGATTGGAACCTGGCGTCCAGGCTCGTTATCGCCTATGAACCGGTCTGGGCCATTGGCGCGGCGGAGTCCGCCGGTGCAGAGTACGTCACCGCCGTCGTGCGTACGCTACGGTCCCTGCTTTCCGCCCATTCGAACGAGGCAGGCAGTGATCTGGGCAAGCTGCCTATCATCTACGGGGGATCGGCGAAGCCAGGGCTTTTGCCAATGCTCGACGGCGTCGCGGGGCTCTTTCTGGGCCGGTTCGCCCACGATGCGCAGAACTTCGGCAAAGTGCTCGATGAAGCATTATCACTGAGTGCATTGCCCGAAGATTCCCAACTGACATAGGCGGGGATGAAGGAGCGGGCTCAGCCCGCGACGGCGGCGCGCAGCGACAGGATTCGCTGCAGCTGCTGCTTCTCCTCGGCCTGATGCAGCGGGACGTCCCGGCCGCTGAGGATACGCTGGCGGATAAAGGCGAGCTGGGTGGCGGCGTGCAGGAAGGCTTTCATCTGCGGCCGGCGGTGGTAGCCGGCCGCCCAGTGCAGTGCCGTCCGCCGCCCGCGGGGTGTGGCCAGCAATTCCACCTCGGCGGGGCTGAACCAGCCGGCGGCCGAGTACTCCATGAGCCGCTGGCGCGTGAGCCGGTTTTCTGCCACGCGCAGCAGGATAATCCCCACCACTGCCAGCACGAAGATCGGCACCTGGATGAGGACATACTCGGCCAGGAATCCAGCGCCCATGCTGTTCCAGCGGTTATGGAGCAGCATCGCCGGGATCAGGCCGATGAAGAATGCCAGCACGGAGGCTCCGGGGTGCCAGCGCCGGGCGGCGAAACCCATGATGAGGCCCGTGGTCCCGGTGAAGATGGCATGCGCGAACGGCGACATCACGCCGCGAAGCAGGAAAACCTGGGCAAGGCCGTTGGCCGGGCTTGCGGACTCGGCAATAGCCCGGCCGAAGTACAGGATGTTCTCGGTGAACGCGAAGCCGCCGGCGATGGTAAACGCGAACACCACGCCGTCTACCGGGCCGTCGAAGTGCTTCCGGGCCAGGAGCAGGAGCAGTAGCAGGCCCAAGGACTTGGCAAATTCCTCCACGACGGGTGCCTGGACCGTGGCCATGTAGGTCGGCAGGTCGGCAACGTCACTGAACTGGAACGTGAGGGCGAAAAACGGCTGGATCAGGAGCGTCACGGCCACCGACACCGCCGCGCCCCAGGTAAAGGCAAAGAAGAGCAGCCGCTTCGGTTCAGGCTCCCAGCGGTCGATCGCGTGCACGGTCAGCAGAACAACGGACAGGGGTATGAGCGACACCACAAAGCCGACCATGAACCCGCCCACACCGGTGCTCGCCACCAGGAAGGGCACCACCAGCAGGAGGCTCAGGAAAGCAAGGGCTGCGCCGCCTATGGTGAGGGCAAGCAGGCCGCCGGACCGCATCCCCGCGCCGTCACGGCGGGGTTCCGGAGGACCCAGGGCGGGCAGGGGAGCAGCTTGGGTGCCGGGCGCGGGCCGGTAGTACTGCGGCTCGATCCGGCCCATCCAGCTGGGGTTGGCCTGGCCCGGGAAAGGTTCGCGGGGTCCGGCAGGCCCGCCGGGCCGGCCGGGGCCCTGCTGATAAGGGTTGGTGGACATAGGGGAAAGCCTAGTGCCCGCCGCCGATGTGGTAATTTTGAACCGCACATGATCCTTTTTTAATTCCGTCCTGTGAGGCGGGGAAAGGGGAGACGAGCGTTGACTTCCGTCACAAGCGCACCGGTTCCAGCCAGGGTTGTCCTCAACCAGGCCGATATTGACCGTGCCCTCACTCGTATCGCCCATGAGATCCTTGAAGCCAACAAAGGTTCAAAGGACCTGGTCCTGCTGGGGATCCCGCGCCGCGGCTACCCGCTGGCGCTCCGCCTTGCTCAGAAGATCGCAGCAGCGGACCCCACCGTGGACGCCGCGGAAATTGTCGGTCAGTTGGACGTCACCATGTTCCGCGACGACCTCTCACACCAGCCAACCAGGCCGCCGTACCCCACCCAGCTCCCGCGCACGGGAATCGACAACAAGGTTGTGGTGCTCATCGATGACGTCCTGTACTCAGGCCGCACCATCCGGGCCGCCCTGGACGCCATCATCGACCTCGGCCGTCCCCGGATCGTCAGGCTTGCCGTGCTGATCGACCGCGGCCACCGTGAGCTCCCCATCCGGGCCGACCACGTGGGAAAGAACCTCCCCACCTCCTCCGCCGAGAAGGTCAGGGTCCGGCTTGAGGAAACAGACTCCGCCGCCGACGGTGCCAAGGTCAACGAAGTGGTCATTGAGGGCGGCGCGTGAAACACCTTCTCTCCACCGAAGACCTCAGCATCACCAACGCCATCCGCATCCTCGACACCGCCGAAGAAATGGCGGCCGTGGGGGACCGCGAGGTCAAAAAGCTCCCGGCCCTGCGCGGCCGCACGGTAGTGAACCTCTTCTTCGAGGACTCCACCCGCACGCGGATCTCCTTCGAAGCCGCCGCCAAGCGGCTGTCCGCCGACGTCATCAACTTCGCCGCGAAGGGCTCCTCCGTCTCCAAGGGCGAATCCCTCAAGGACACGGCCCAGACGCTGGCAGCGATGGGTGCTGACGCCGTCGTGATCCGTCATTGGGCCTCCGGCGCACCGCACCGGCTGGCCGCCACCGACTGGATTGACGCCGCCGTGATCAACGCCGGCGACGGCACACACGAGCACCCCACCCAGGCCCTTCTGGACGCCTTCACCATGCGCCGTCACTGGGCCAGGCTGTCCGGCCAAAAGTCCATCGGTGCGGACCTCAAGGGGATGCGGGTGGCTATCGCCGGCGACGTCCTGCATTCCCGGGTTGCCCGCTCCAACGTGTGGCTGCTCCGCACCCTGGGCGCCGAGGTGACCCTCGTGGCGCCGCCCACCCTGCTGCCCATCGGCGTCGAGCACTGGCCGTGCAAGGTTAGCTACAACTTGGACGAAACCCTCGAGCAGGGGGTCGATGCGGTGATGATGCTGCGTGTGCAGGGGGAGCGGATGAACGCCTCGTTCTTCCCGTCCACCCGCGAATACTCCCGCCGCTGGGGCTTTGATGACAACCGGCTCCGCGCACTGGACACCCTCGGGTTGAAGGACACCATCATCATGCACCCCGGCCCCATGAACCGGGGCCTGGAAATTTCTGCGGCCGCAGCCGATTCGCCCCGCTCCACCGTGCTCGCACAGGTGCGCAACGGCGTCTCGGTCCGCATGGCCGCCCTGTATCTGCTGCTCTCCGGGGACACCCGCGAACCAGCCGCCTCGGTGGGCGAAGCCCGCACCAACACAGCCCGTTCCACAGAGGAGACCAACTAATGGCAGACAACAACGGAACGTACCTGATCCGGGGTGCGGCCATCCTGGGCGGCGACGCCGAGGACCTGCTCATCCGTGACGGCGTCATTGCAGCCAGGGGTGCCGAAGCGGCAAACCACAGTGACGCCAAGGGAGCCACCGTCATCGAGGCTGCCGGCCTGATGGCACTTCCCGGCATGGTGGACGTGCACACCCACCTGCGCGAGCCCGGCCGCGAAGACGCCGAAACCGTCGAGACTGGTACCCGCGCCGCAGCCCTGGGCGGCTTCACCGCCGTCCACGCCATGGCGAACAGCAACCCGGTGGCCGACACGGCCGGTGTGGTGGAACAGGTCCACAGCCTGGGCCGTGCCGCCGGCTGGGTGGACGTGCGCCCCGTCGGCGCCGTGACCGTTGGCTTGGCGGGGGAACAGCTCGCCGAGCTGGGCGCCATGGCCGATTCCCGCGCGCAGGTGCGGATGTTCTCCGACGACGGCATCTGCGTCCACGACCCCGTGCTGATGCGCCGCGCCCTGGAGTACGTGAAGGCGTTCGACGGCGTGGTGGCCCAGCACGCGCAGGAACCGCGCCTCACCGCCGGCGCCCAGATGAACGAGGGTGCGGTTTCCGCTGTCCTTGGACTCACCGGCTGGCCTGCGGTTGCCGAGGAGAGCATCATTGCCCGCGACGTGCTGCTGGCGCAGCACGTGGACTCCCGCCTGCACGTCTGCCACGTCTCCACCGCCGGTTCCGTGGAGATCATCCGCTGGGCGAAGGAACGCGGCATCAACGTCACCGCCGAGGTCACCCCGCACCACCTCCTGCTGACCGATGACCTGGTCCGCAGCTACAACCCCGTCTACAAGGTCAACCCGCCGCTGCGCACTGACGCCGACGTGCAGGCACTGCGCGCCGGCCTGGCCGATGGCACCATCGACGTGGTGGGCACCGACCACGCCCCGCACCCCAGCGAGCACAAGGAATGCGAGTGGGCGCAGGCGGCGATGGGCATGACCGGACTCGAAACAGCCCTGTCCGTGGTCCAGCACACCATGATCGAGACCGGCCTGATGACCTGGGCCGACTTCGCCCGGGTGACGTCCACCGCAGCTGCCCGGATTGGCCGCCTGGCTGACCAGGGCCGTCCGCTGGACGCCGGCGAGCCTGCGAACATCATCCTGGTGGACCCGGCTGCCCGCTGGACTGTGGATCCTGCCAAGATGGCAACCATGGGCCGCAATTCGCCGTTTGCCGGCCTGGAGCTTCCGGGCAAGGTGGTGGCCACCTTCTACAAGGGCCACCCCACCGTCCTGGACGGCAAGCTCAACACGCCTTACCGGGAAGCGGCGCCGGCTGCGGCAGGCGCCTCCTGATGGACACCCAAATGCTCACACTGCTCAGCACCGCGGCGATCATCGCCGTTGTGCTGGTCATGATCGGGTTCGGCTGGCGGAACCGCCTCAGGCGGCAGGCCGAAGTCGAGCCCTTGCCCGAGGTGCCCATGGAACCCGGTGTGCCAAGCGCCCGGGCCGAAGGCCAGTACGTTGTTTCCACCACCGCCGGTGACTGGCTCGACCGGATCGCGGTGCACAGCCTCGGCATCCGGACCAACGCCGTCCTCAGCGTGTACCCCCACGGCGTCCTCCTGGACCGCTCCGGCGCCCCGGCCGTCTACATCCCGGCCGAAAGCTTGACCGCAGTCCGGCAGGAGAGCGGAATGGCGGGCAAGTTCGTCGAAAAGGACGGCCTGCTGGTCCTGACGTGGGACCTCGGGACCCACACCCTGGACACCGGCTTCCGGACCCGCAGGGCCGCCGACAAGGATGCCCTCTATGACTCCCTTCAGCAATTGATCGCCGCAGCTTCCCAGGCCGATCCCCAGAGTGGAAAGTAAGACAGTGACAGACTCCAACGAAGTGTCAGAAGCAGTAGTGACAAAAACAGCACCACAGGCAGAGACCGCGGCCGCAACAGCCCTTCCCGCACCGGCGGTGCTGGTCCTTGAAGACGGCCGCATGTTCCGCGGCACCAGCTACGGCGCGCAGGGCACGGCCCTGGGCGAGGCGGTGTTCGCCACCGGCATGACGGGCTACCAGGAAACCATTACGGACCCTTCCTATGCCCGCCAGCTCGTGGTGCAGACCGCGCCGCACATCGGCAACACCGGTGTGAACAGCGACGACGCCGAGTCCCGCCGCATCTGGGTGGCCGGTTACGTCGTCCGCGACGCCGCCCGGCGGCCGTCCAACTGGCGCTCCGAGCGCTCCCTCGACGAGGAGCTCGTTGAGCAGGGCATCGTGGGAATCCAGGGTGTGGACACCCGTGCGATCACCCGGCACCTGCGCGAACACAAGACCATGCGTGCCGGAATCTTTTCAGGCGACGCAGCCAAGGCCCCGGACAAGGAGCTCGTGGACGCCGTCCTGGCCAGCGCTCCGATGGAAGGCGCCCGGCTGGCTGAGGAAGTCAGCGTCGACAAGGCGTACGTCGTTGAACCCAAGGACCACGGCTGGGACGGCGACGCCCGGTTCAGCATCGCGGCGATCGACCTCGGCATCAAGGCCATGACCCCCATCCGCTTCGCCGAGCGCGGCGTCCGGGTCCACGTGCTGCCCGCCACCTCCACCCTTGACGACGTCAAGGCCGTCAACCCGGACGGCTTCTTTATGTCCAACGGCCCCGGCGACCCCGCAACCGCCGACGCCCAGGTCAAGCTGCTGCGCTCCGTCCTGGACGAGAAACTGCCCTACTTCGGCATCTGCTTCGGCAACCAGATCCTGGGCCGTGCCCTCGGCTTCGGAACCTACAAGCTCCGTTACGGCCACCGCGGCATCAACCAGCCCGTGATGGACCGCCGCACCGGCAAAGTGGAGATCACTTCCCAGAACCACGGCTTCGCCGTGGACGCTCCGCTCGACGGCGCCACCCGGGCCCCCGAGGAACGTTACGGCCGGGTTGAGGTCAGCCACGTCAGCCTGAACGACGACGTCGTGGAAGGCCTCGCGTGCCTGGACATCCCTGCCTTCTCGGTCCAGTACCACCCGGAAGCGGCCGCAGGCCCGCACGACGCCGCCTACCTGTTCGACCGTTTCATCGACCTGATGTCGGCCACCAAGAATGGCGCAAAGAACACCACCGATTCCAAGACTGAGGACAAGAAGTAATGCCGAAACGTACAGATCTCAAGAGCGTCCTCGTCATTGGTTCCGGTCCGATCGTCATCGGCCAGGCCGCCGAGTTCGACTACTCCGGCACGCAGGCCCTGCGTGTCCTCAAGGAGGAGGGCCTCCGGGTCATCCTGGTGAACTCCAACCCGGCCACCATCATGACCGACCCCGAGTTCGCTGACGCCACCTACATCGAGCCCATCACCCCCGAGGTGGTGGAAAAGATCATCGCGAAGGAACGGCCGGACGCCATCCTGCCCACCCTCGGTGGCCAGACCGCGCTGAACACCGCCATCGCACTGGACAAGAACGGTGTGCTGGAAAAGTACAACGTGGAGCTCATCGGCGCCAACATCGCCGCCATCGAGCTGGGCGAGGACCGCGAAAAGTTCAAGGGCGTGGTGGAACGCTGCGGTGCCGAATCGGCCCGCAGCCACATCATCCACACCATTGACGAGGCCCTCAAGGCCGCGGAAGACCTCGGCTACCCGATGGTGGTCCGGCCCTCCTTCACCATGGGTGGCCTGGGCTCCGGCCTGGCCTATGACGAAGGTGACCTCCGCCGCATCGTCGGCCAGGGCCTGCAGTACAGCCCCACCAGCGAGGTGCTCCTCGAAGAGAGCATCCTCGGCTGGAAGGAATACGAGCTCGAGATGATGCGCGACAAGAACGACAACGTCGTGGTCGTCTGTTCCATCGAGAACTTCGACCCCGTAGGCGTCCACACCGGCGACTCGATCACGGTGGCCCCGGCCCTGACCCTGACGGACCGCGAGTACCAGCGTCTGCGCGACATCTCCATCGCCGTCATCCGTGAAGTGGGCGTCGACACCGGCGGCTGCAACATCCAGTTCGCCGTCGAGCCGGACACCGGCCGTGTGGTGGTCATTGAAATGAACCCGCGCGTCTCCCGTTCCTCCGCGCTGGCCTCGAAGGCCACGGGCTTCGCCATCGCCAAGATCGCCACCAAGCTCTCCCTCGGCTACACCCTGGATGAGATCCCAAACGACATCACGCAGAAGACCCCTGCGTCCTTCGAGCCCACCCTGGACTACGTGGTGGTAAAGGTCCCGCGGTTCGCTTTCGAGAAGTTCCCGGCGGCGGACGACACCCTGACCACCACCATGAAGTCGGTTGGCGAAGCAATGGCCATGGGCCGCAACTTCACCGAAGCCCTGCAGAAGGCACTCCGCTCCCTGGAGCAGAAGGGTTCGCAGCTGGACTTCAGCTCCGTCCCCGAATGGGAAGTCCCGGAGCTCATCGAAAAGGCCAAGCGGCCCACCACCGAGCGCCTGCACCAGGTCCAGCGTGCCCTGCTCGGCGGTGCCACCGTGGAACAGCTCTTCGAAGCCACCAAGATTGACCCCTGGTACCTCGACCAGCTCCAGCTGCTCAACGAAATCTCCCACGAGATCCGCAAGGCCGGCTCCCTGAACGTGGAGATGCTCCAGCGCGCCAAGCGCCACGGCTTCTCGGACGAGCAGATCGGTGCCCTGACGCACAACTCCGAAGCCGTGGTCCGCGGTGTCCGCCAGGCCCTCGGCATCCGTCCGGTCTACAAGACCGTGGACACCTGCGCTGCCGAGTTCGCCGCCTACACCCCGTACCACTACTCGTCCTACGACGAGGAGGACGAGATTGCGCTGCACTCCAAGCCGTCCATCCTGATCCTCGGCTCCGGGCCCAACCGCATCGGCCAGGGCATTGAGTTCGACTACTCCTGTGTCCACGCCTCCATGGCGCTGCGCAAGGCCGGCTACGAGACCGTGATGGTCAACTGCAACCCCGAGACGGTCTCCACCGACTACGACGTCTCCACCCGCCTGTACTTCGAGCCGCTGACGCTCGAAGACGTCCTCGAGGTCATCGCCGCTGAGGAGCGCACCGGCGGCGTGATGGGCGTGTTTGTGCAGCTCGGCGGCCAAACGCCGCTCAAGCTGGCACAGCAACTGGCCGACGCCGGCGTCCCCATCTTGGGCACGTCACCGGAAGCGATCGACCTCGCCGAGCACCGCGGCGAATTCTCCCGCGTCCTGG
This sequence comes from Arthrobacter sp. BF1, assembly GCF_056680215.1. NCBI lineage: Bacteria > Bacillati > Actinomycetota > Actinomycetes > Micrococcales > Micrococcaceae > Arthrobacter > Arthrobacter sp. BF1. Next base: position 2,240,653 of record NZ_CM155271.1, on the reverse strand, counting down.
ACAACGCCGGCCTGATCGCCCCGAAGAACGGCACCGCGGTGTCCTTCGAGGACGCCAAGAAGATCGCGGACGAAATCGGCTACCCGGTCCTGGTCCGCCCCTCCTACGTGCTGGGCGGCCGCGGCATGGAAATCGTCTACGACGAGCCCAACCTCTCCCGCTACATCGCCAACGCCACCGAAATCACCCCGGACCACCCGGTGCTGATCGACCGGTTCCTCGAGGACGCCGTCGAAATCGACGTCGACGCCCTCTTCGACGGCACGGACATGTACCTCGGCGGCATCATGGAGCACATCGAGGAGGCCGGCATCCACTCAGGTGACTCCGCCTGCGTGCTGCCCCCGATCACCCTGGGCAACAACGTGCTCGAGCGTGTCCGCACCGCAACCCGGGCCATCGCCGAGGGTGTGGGCGTCCGTGGCCTTATTAACATCCAGTTCGCGCTGGCCTCGGACGTGCTCTACGTCCTCGAAGCGAACCCGCGGGCCTCCCGCACCGTGCCGTTCGTCTCCAAGGCCACCGGCGTGCAGATGGCTAAAGCCGCGGCCCTGATCGGCACCGGCGTGACCATCAACCAGCTGCGCACTGCGTACAAGATGCTGCCGAAGACCGGCGACGGCTCCACCCTGCCGCTCGACGCACCGGTCTCGGTCAAGGAAGCAGTGCTGCCGTTCAGCCGCTTCCGCACCCTGGAAGGCAAGGTGGTGGACTCTCTGCTCGGGCCCGAAATGCGTTCCACCGGCGAAGTCATGGGCATCGATAAGCACTTCGACACCGCCTTCGCCAAGAGCCAGGCAGCTGCCAACAACGCCCTGCCCACCGAAGGCAAGATCTTCGTTTCCGTGGCCAACCGGGACAAGCGTGCGGTCATCATGGCCATCAAGCGCCTTTCGGATCTCGGCTTCGAGATTGTGTCCACCGGCGGCACCGCCGATGTCCTGCGCCGCAACGGCATCCAGGCCAGCACGGTCCGCAAGGTCGCCGAAGGCAGCAGCGCCGAAGGCGAAGGCACCATCGCGGACCTGGTCATCGCCGGCGAGATCGACATGGTGTTCAACACACCCTCCGGCGGGGAAGCCCGCAGCGACGGTTATGCCCTGCGTGCCGCCGCAACGTCCATCGGCATTCCCTGCATCACCACGGTGGCCGAGATCAACGCCGCGGTGCAGGCCATCGAGGCCATGCGCACGTACGAGTGGTCAGTGACCAGCCTCCAGGAGCATGCCGCTGCGCTGGCGGCCTCCCAGGCCGCAGACGCACAGGCCGCGGCAGCGCGTGTGGCGCAGAATGCCTGAGTCCGGTCTCACACCGGCAGCCGCCGCAGTCCGGGAGTCCTTCGGCTCCCGGCTGGGGGCAGCCATGGCTGCCCGCGGCCCGCTGTGTGTGGGCATTGACCCGCACCCCGCGCTGCTGAAGAGCTGGGGACTGGACGACGACGCCGCCGGGCTGCGGCGCTTTTCGCTGACCGTCCTGGAGGCGGTAGCCTCGCTCGCTGCCGCGGTCAAGCCGCAGGTGGCGCTCTACGAGCGCCACGGCTCGGCCGGCATGGCAGTGCTGGAGGAAGTGCTGGCCGCGGCGCAGGGCCAGGTGCTCACCATTGCGGATGCCAAGCGGGGCGACATCGGGTCCACCATGGCCGCCTACGCGGACGCCTGGCTGCGGGACGGATCGGCGCTGGCCGCGGACTCGGTGACCCTGAGCCCTTACCTTGGCTTTGAGTCGCTCCGCCCGGCCCTGGACTTGGCGGCGGAGTACGGGCGGGGCGTTTTTGTCCTCGCGCTGACTTCCAACCCGGAGGGGGCCTCCGTCCAGCACGTTGGCGGCAGAGATTCGGTGGCGCGCCGAATCACCGAAGCGGCCGCAGCCGAGAACGGCCGGTACGAAGGGCCACTGGGCTCGGTGGGACTGGTGGTCGGCGCCACGGTGGGCTCCGCATTGACAGACCTGCAGTTGGATCTGGAGGCCGTCCGCGGCCCCATCCTGGCTCCGGGGCTGGGCGCGCAGGGCGCAACGCCGGCCGACCTTCGCCGAACGTTCGGCGCGGCGTACCCGCAGGTGCTGGGAACATCGAGCCGGGACATCCTGGCTGCCGGTCCCGGTATCCAGGGGCTCCAGGCCGCGGCCCGGCGAACGCTGGACGGACTCCGCGAAAGTTAACCCGGGGTTAGGCGGCTTCAAGCTTTTGCGGAGCCGGATAATGCGGGCGTCCATTGATTCGCAGGGCACCAAAGGGTAGTTTCAGGACAAGTCCAATGGCGGCCGCCATGGATGCATCTGAAAATTTCCGGGGGTGTCCTCCATGAGCCTGCGACCCTTATCCGCGTCAGAACGCGCTGATGCCCTGCAGAAAGCTGCCGCCGCCAGGGCAGCCCGGGCCGCGGTGAAGGAACGGCTCAAGAACGGCGAGACGTCGGCCGCGGACATTATCAGCTCCGCGGCCGAGGACGATGCCCTGGCGCGGATGCGGGTCGCTGAGCTGCTGGAGGCGCTGCCCGGCATCGGCAAAGTCAGGGCAGCGGCCATCATGGAACAGCTGGGAATCGCGGCTTCCCGGCGGGTCCGCGGCCTCGGCATCCACCAGCGCCAGGCGCTGGTAGATTTTATAGACGAGAAATAGGGCGAACCACTCTTCGTCTATCCATACACCGCCGCAAAGGAATACGTGAGCAAGAAACCGGGACTGACAGTCCTCGCAGGTCCGACGGCTGTTGGCAAAGGCACCGTGTCCACCTACATCCGGGACAACTACCCCGAAGTCTGGCTTTCCGTTTCGGCCACCACGCGCGCTCCGCGCCCCGGTGAGCAGGACGGCGTCCACTACTTTTTCAAGTCCAAGGACGAGTTCGAATCCCTCGTGGCCGCCGGCGAGCTCCTGGAGTGGGCTGTTGTCCACGGCCAGAACACTTACGGCACCCTCAAGAGCACCGTCAACCAGGCCATCGCGGACGGAAGGTCCGTGCTGCTGGAGATTGATCTGCAGGGTGCCCGCCAGGTCAAGGAAGCCGTTCCGGACGCCCAGTTCGTCTTCCTGGCGCCGCCCACCTGGGACGAAATGGTGCGCCGGCTGGTGGGCCGCGGCACGGAAAGCGCCGAGGAGCAGCAGCGACGCCTGGAAACCGCTAAACTGGAACTTGCCGCTGAACCGGAGTTTGACCATACCGTCATTAATGATGACATTCGCCGGGCAGCGGACGAGCTTGTTTCACTCATGGGGCTGACCCCGCACCCGCACCAGTAACTGGTACCAGTTAGCCCGTTAGAATTTGGAGAATTCGTGTCCACGAACCTTGAAGGCATCATCAACCCGCCGATCGACGAGCTGCTGAAGGCCGCTGATTCCAAGTACGGCCTGGTGATCTTCGGTGCCAAGCGTGCACGTCAGATCAACGCATACTACGCCCAGCTGCACGAGGGCCTGTTCGAGTACGTCGGCCCCCTGGTCGACACCAAGCTGAACGAGAAGTCGCTGTCCATCGCCCTGCGCGAAATCAACGAAGGCAAACTCGTTTCCACGCCGATCGAAGCTGCAGAGTAAGTTTCAAAGACTGCCTGTTGACGGAGGTCACGTGCGCATAGTCCTCGGAGTCGGGGGAGGGATTGCGGCCTACAAGGTCGCATCGCTCCTCCGGCTTTTTACTGAAGCCGGGCACAACGTCACGGTCATTCCCACCGAGGCGGCCACCCGCTTTGTGGGTGTGGCCACGTGGGAGGCCCTATCCGGCAACCCGGTCAGCAACAGCGTCTTCGACGACGTCCACCAGGTCAACCACGTCAGGCTGGGCCATGAGGCGGACCTGATCGTGGTGGCACCGGCGACGGCCGACCTGCTGGCCCGGGCGGCCACGGGACAGGCCGGAGACCTCCTCACCAACACGCTGCTGATGGCCCGGGGGCCCGTTCTCTTCGCCCCTGCCATGCATACGGAGATGTGGCAGCACGCAGCCACCCGCGCCAACGTTGAGACGCTGCGCAGCAGGGGTGTTGCCGTGCTCGAACCGGCCAGTGGCCGGCTCACCGGCACCGACTCCGGTCCGGGGCGCCTGCCGGAGCCGGAAGCGATCTTCGACGCCGCCATGGCCCTCGCGCAGGGCCAGTCCGATTACCAGCTTCCGCTGGCCGGCCGGACGGTGACCATCAGCGCCGGCGGTACCAGGGAACCCCTGGATCCCGTCCGGTTCCTCGGCAACCGGTCCTCCGGGAAGCAGGGCGTCGCACTGGCCGTTGCGGCACGCAACGCCGGCGCCACCGTGCGGCTCATTGCCGCCCACATGGACGTCCCGGCCCCGGCCGGCGTCGACGTGGTGACCGTCGAAACTGCGCTGCAACTTCGGGAAGCTGCCCTGGCGGCGGCAGCCGATTCCGACGTCGTCATCATGGCAGCCGCGGTGGCTGACTTCCGCCCCGCGGAGGTCTCCGGCACCAAGATCAAAAAGCGTGATGACACGGCTGACCCGGTCATCACCCTGATCCGCAACCCGGACATCCTGCTCGAATTGGTGGAGGCCCGGAACGCTCCTGAAAACCAGGCCTCCCGCCACAATCAGCTGATTGTCGGCTTTGCGGCCGAAACAGGCGACGGCCAAGGAGACGTGCTGGCCTACGCCGAGGCGAAGCTCAAGCGCAAGGGCTGCGACCTGCTGGTGGTCAACCACGTGGGAACGGACAAGGTCTTTGGGCAGGACACCAACTCGGTAGTCATCCTCGCCCGCTCCGGCGCCGAACCACAACTGGCGGCCGGCTCCAAGACTGAGGTTTCGGCCGCCGTGATCACGCGGGTCGGCCAGGAGCTGAACCACGTTTCACCCCGCGCCTGACCGAACAGCCGAACAACGTTTCCTTAGCACGGGGACACACGCGGCCGGACGTCCGATTCCCAACCAGTAAGGTAGTTGAGTGACTTTACCGCTGCACATTCCCCACACCCACGGGGCCACGCCCTCCGCACTCCGGCTCTTTACGTCCGAGTCCGTCACTGAAGGCCACCCGGACAAAATCTGCGACCAGATCAGTGACGCCATCCTGGACGCGCTGCTCGCCGTAGATCCGGAGTCACGCGTCGCCGTCGAGACCATGGCCACCACTGGCCTGGTCCACGTTGCCGGTGAGGTCACCACCGACGCCTACGTCGAAATCCCGCAGATCGTCCGCGAGACCATCCTGGGGATCGGCTACGACTCCTCGGCCAACGGTTTCGACGGCGCCCGTTGCGGCGTGTCAGTGTCCATCGGGCAGCAGTCCAACGACATTGCCGGCGGCGTCTTCAACTCGCTGGAAGCCCGCGAAGGCCGCCAGGAAGACGATTACGACCTCCAGGGCGCCGGCGACCAGGGCCTGATGTTCGGCTACGCGAGCGACGAAACCCCGTCATACATGCCGACGCCGATCTGGCTGGCGCACCGCCTCTCCGAGCGCCTTACCGAAGTGCGCAAGTCGGGCGAACTGTCCTACCTCCGTCCCGACGGCAAGACCCAGGTCACTGTGGGCTACGACAAAGACGTGCCGGTCTCCGTGGAGACCGTGGTCATTTCCAGCCAGCACGCTGAGGGCACCAGCCTGGACCGGCTCCGCGCCGACCTCGCGTCCTTCGTCATTGCCCCGGTGCTGGCGGCCGCCAACCTGGACATCTCCCGTGCCGCAAACATCCTCAACCCTGCCGGCGAGTTCGTCATTGGCGGACCCGTGGGCGACGCCGGCCTGACCGGCCGCAAGATCATTGTGGACACCTACGGCGGCATGGCCCGGCACGGCGGTGGTGCCTTCTCAGGCAAGGACCCGTCCAAGGTGGACCGCTCCGCGGCCTACGCCATGCGGTGGGTTGCAAAGAACGTGGTGGCTGCAGGCCTCGCCAAGCGCGCCGAGATCCAGATCGCCTACGCCATCGGTCAGGCCCGTCCCGTGGGCACCTACGTGGAAACCTTCGGCACGGAAACTGTGGACCCGGCCCGGATCAGCGCCGCCATCGCCGAGATCTTCGACCTCCGCCCGCGCGCCATCATCGACGCTCTGGACCTCAAACGTCCCATCTACGCCAAGACAGCAGCACACGGCCACTTCGGCCGCGACGATCCCGATTTCACCTGGGAGCGGCTGGACCGCGTGGATGACCTGAAGGCCTTCTTCAACGCGTAGCCGGCCGTCAACGCCCAGCCAATCACTTGACCCGGCTGAAAATGTCGGGGCCAGGTGATTGGCTGGTTTGTGAAAGGGGGTGGCCGCCATGGTAATGCCTGATACGGCCCACTCCGGGCCTGGTGCCGTACAGCCGTCTCTGCTCCAAGGTTTTCCGGCCCGCGCACCTCAGGCCGGGCCCCCGCTGGCAGCCCATCTCCCGGTAGCCCGGGTTCTGGTCGAGTCATCCCTGCCGCACCTGGACCGGCCTTTTGACTACAGTGTGCCGGCAGAACTGGCTGAGGCGGCGCAGGCAGGTGTCCGGGTCAAAGTGCGCTTCAACGGCCAGGAACTGAGCGGGTTCATTATTGAACGCACCGCAGAGTCCGACGCCGGCCACACCTTGGTGCCCCTGCATAAGGTGGTCTCCCCGGTCGCCGTCCTCTCACCCGCCGTGCGGGACCTCGTATCCGCCGTCGCCGCCAGGTACGCGGGCACTGTCAGTGACGTGCTGCGGGTGGCGGTTCCGCCGCGCATGGCGCGGCTGGAGAAGGAGTTCCTTGCCGCTGCCGTGCCGGAAGCCGCCGGACCGCCGCCCAGCCCGGCAACAGCCGGGACGGGCAACCAGGCAACGTCGGGTGACTCCGGGGTCGTGGCTGGTTCCGTAGGGGGGAGCGGCTGGGCGGGTTACCGCAACGGGGCCGCCTTTGTCCGCCACCTGCAGGTGGGTGGATCCCCGCGGGCGGTCTTTAGCCCCCTCCAGGGCTATGGTCCCGCTGCGTGGCCGCACTTGATTGCTGAGGCGGTGGCCGCTGTCCGCGCCTCCGGCCGCGGCGCCTTAGTGGTGTTGCCCGATTACCGCGACCTCAACCAGTTGGAACAGGCACTGCTGAAGCTGCTGCCGCCAGATGACATCGCCCGGCTGACGGCAGATGATGGACCCACGCCCCGCTACCGAAATTTCCTGCGCCTCCTCTCCGGATCCGCGCGCGTGGCCATTGGTACTCGGTCTGCTGCCTTCGCGCCCGTTCAGGACCTGGGCCTTGTGGCCTGCTGGGACGATGGCAACGACCTCCACATCGAACAGCGCGCCCCCTACGCCCATGCCCGTGAGGTGCTGCTGCTGCGTGCTGACCAGGACGGCACGGCCTGCCTCATGGCTGGCCACGCCAGGAGTACGGAACTGCAGCGGCTGGTGGAGGCGGGCTGGGCCATGCCGGTCGAGGCGGAGCGGGCGTTTGTCCGGCGGACAGTTCCCCGCGTCCTGAATACGGCCGACAGCTTTGAACAGGAACGTGACCCGCTCGCGCTGGTGGCGCGGCTTCCGGGTGCTGCGTGGCGGGCTGCCAAGGACGGGCTGGAGCGCGGGCCGGTGCTGGTTCAGGTGGCCAGGGCCGGCTATGCTCCGTCGCTGGTGTGCGAGACGTGCCGCGAGCCGTCGCGCTGCCAGTCGTGTCAAGGGCCGCTGGCCCTGGCGGGAGCTAGCGGCAGTTCGGCTATCCCGCAATGCCGCTGGTGCTCGACGCCTGCCCCCGACTGGCAGTGTGTCCACTGCTCGGGGCGGAAGCTTCGGAAGGGTGCCACGGGAGTCCTGCGGACCGCGGAGGAACTGGGCCGGGCGTTTCCCGGCAAGGCCGTCATCACGTCCTCCGGCGACCATGTCAAGACTGAAGTGGGTGGCGCGCATGCCCTGGTGGTGGCCACCATTGGCGCCGAACCGGTCGCCGAAGGCGGCTACGCCGCTGCGCTGCTGCTCGACGGCGACTCGCTGCTGCGCCGGGAAAACCTTCGGGCCGGGGAGGACACGGTACGCCGGTGGTTCAATGCCGCGGCGCTGGTGCGTCCCGCATCCGACGGCGGCCTGGTGGTCATCACTGCGACGGAGAGCGTCGCCGTTGGTGCCTTGCTGCGATGGGATCCGGCGGGTTACGCCCGGCGGGAGCTGGAGCTCCGCATGGAACTGCAGCTACCCCCTGCCGTTCGGATTGCGTCGGTGACAGGCCCCCGGGCCGCCGTCGTTCATTTCACCGCGGCGGTGGAGGCTGAGTTGGCGAGGTCCGGCTTAAAGCTGCGGACCGCAGGTCCGGCCCCGGTGGTGCTTACCGGCCGTGCGGCCGCCCAACGCGCCGGGGAGGATGTCCGGACCCTGTTGTTCTTCCCCTACGGACAGGCCGGCGCCGTGGCAAGGGTGTTGCGCGCAACGAAGGCCGCCGCTGCCGCCAAGCGGAGCGAGGAACCGGTTCAGGTAAGGCTCGACGGCGTGGATGTCCTGTAGGCGGGTGCCGTCTACTCTTTGCCGCCTACTGGCGGTGCTTCTGTCCGGAGCGGGCGGCCACAATGTCGTGGGCTACGTCCACCAGCTCCCGGGCGGACTCGTCCCAGCTGAATTCCGCCGCCCGGGCCACGGAGCGGCGCGAAACGTCCTGCCAGTGAGCGTCGTCCCGCAGTGTCTGCACGGCCGCAGCGAATTCGGCGGCGGAGTCGGCGTCAACATACGAGGCGGCGTGGCCGCCCACTTCCCGGAAAATCGGAATGTCGCTGGCAACAACCGGCGTGCCCAGGGACATGGCTTCAACCAGCGGCAGCCCGTACCCTTCGGCACGGGAGAGGCTTACCAGAGCGGTGGCGCGTTTGAGCAGGTCAGCGTATTCGTCGTCGGTGACGCCATTGTGGAACACCACCTTGGCCCCGGTGGGGACCATGATCTCCAGCTCGGCACGCCGTTCGGGTGTGATCCTGCTTAGCAGATGCAGCGTGAAGTCGGGCAGCCCGGACATCCCGGCAACCAGGGTCTCCACGTTTTTGTAAGGCATAAACGAACCCATGTAGACCAGCGTATGGTCAGACCCCGCAGCAGGATCCCGCGGTTCCTGGGCCGGCTGTGGTGCGTTGCTGATGATCCGCACGGGCCGGCTGGTCAGCCGGTACTTGGCCATTAGCGCCTCAGTGGTCCTGCTGATGGTGGCCACGATGTCCGCACGGTCCAAAAGGAGCCTTTGCGGCCAGAAGGCCTTGTGGTACATGCGCCACAGGATGCGCACCGGCGGCGGCAGGAATCCCGGCGGCGCGGGGTGCTCGTAATAGATAAGGTCGTGCAGGGTCAGGACCAGGCCGTAGTTGCGTCCCCAGCTGCCCATGGTCTGCATCGGGCAGACCACCACGTCCGCGCCCAGCGGGTTGACCCTGCGGGCCACAAACAGCTCCGCCGGGGAGAGCGGGCTGTTGATCAGCGTGTAGGGAACATCCGGGAGCAGGGCAAGCTGCCGCGTATCGCTGATCAGCATCGAGACGTCGGCGATCTTCGCGGTCGCTGCGATCAGGCTCGCGCCATAGCGGCTGATGCCGTCGTGGTGGTCGTTCCTGGTGAACCGTGCATCGATGACAATCTTCACGCGGGGTGGTCCTTAAGGAAGTCGCGGATGAAACCGGCGGCCGGTACGGGCGTCTCGTAGTGGATGAGGTGGCCGACGCCGGGAATCACTTTGAGTTCCCCGTCCGGCAGAAGGGCGGCGAGGCGGTGCTGGTCCGGCAACGTAGCGATTTCGTCTTTTTCGCCAGCCACGAGCAGCACCGGCAGTGTCAGCTTCCCGGCCACCTCCGCCACATGGGCGCTGACGGACGCAGTGAATGACTGCAGGAGGCTTTCCCGGTCGGCGAATGCACTGAAGTAGGCGTGGTGCTGGCCGTGGATGAAACGGCGCAGGTCCCGGTTACGGGTCTTGGCCATGGCCTCGCTCATGACCCGAACGATCACCGGGTTGCGCAGCAGTGCGAGGCCCAGTGGGCGGGGGAGACGCGCGGACAGCCGGTAATAGAGGACGGCCAGCCTGGTCATGATGCCCTTAGGGCCTTCCAGGGCGGGCGCGGCGATGGGATTGATGAGGATCAGCGGCGTGACTTTCCCCGGATGCGCGGCCACGAAATGGGACGCGATGATCGAGCCGAAGGAGTGTCCCAGCAGCACGGTGTCCAGGCCCAGGCCCAGCGCAGCCATGAAGGAGCCGATGAAGGCGCCGTACTGTTCCACCGAATGCTCTCCGGCCACGAACGCGGCGGAGCTGCCGAAGCCAGGGAGGTCAGGCATGATGATCCGCATTTCCGGCAGCTGGTCGGCTACACGGAGCAGGCCGTGGTGATCGCCCCGGAACCCATGGATGACCAGGATGGTGCGGGTTTCGGCGGTGGCCTGGACGGGTTCGTACGTCCAGTACGACACGGCGCTGCCGTCGAGTTCGATTTCTGCGGCCTGCGTGCGGGCTGCCAGCCCGGCGCTGAAGTAGGACGGCGCGGCGGATGACTGGTGGGCGGCGGTTTTCATGATTCGGGTCCTAGTTGACGTTGTCAGGGTGGGAGCCGGTGCGCTGGCCGCGTTCAAGCTCCGCAAGGGCCGCCATGTCGCGGTCCGACAGGCTAAAGCCGAAGACGTCCAGGTTTTCCCGGATGCGGGCCTCCGAGCTTGCCTTGGGGATGGCAATGTTACCCAGCTGGACGTGCCACCGCAGGATGATCTGGGCGGCTGTCCGGCCATGCTCAGCCGCCAGGGCGAGAACCACGGGATCAGCCAAAACCTGCCCGCGGCCCAGCGGGCTCCAGGCTTCCGTCAGGATGCCCAGGCCCTCGTGCTTCTCCCTCAGTTCGGACTGCTGCAGCCAGGGGTGCAATTCAATCTGGTTCACCGCCGGCACCACCTCCGCGGTTTCGAGGAGGCGGTCCAGGTGGGCTGGCTGGAAGTTACAGACACCGATGGCGCGCACTTTCCCTTCGCGGTAAAGCGTTTCGAGGGCGCGGTACGTATCTGCAAAAAGACCGCGCCGCGCACAGGGCCAATGGATAAGGTACATGTCCACGTAGTCCAGGCCGAGGTTGACCATGGACGTATCAAACGCCCGCAGCGTCCTGTCGTACCCCTGTTCGTCGTTCCAGACCTTCGTGGTGACAAAGACGTCCTCGCGCCGGAGCCCCGGCGAGGATTCGCCGGAACCGCCGCTCCCGCCGTCGGAATCAACGGCCGCGCCAAGGGCCCGCGCCACTCCGGCCTCGTTGCCGTACATCGCGGCGGTGTCGAAGTGGCGGTAGCCAGTGCCCAAAGCCATGGCCACCAGTGATGACGCGTCCGCCACCGGAACCTTGTAGAGCCCAAACCCCAGCTGATCGATCAGCACACCGTTGTTGAGACTAAGCCGGGGAGAAGGTTTCATACGACTGACTTTACCCATTCGCCGGGGCCACGCCTTCGAAGCCCACCAGCCGGCGCGCGGTGGCTTCATCGAGAATCAGGTCCGTGGCGAGGCCTGCGGTGAGGGCACCACGCAGACCGTTGATCTTGGACGCCCCTGACACCACACAGATCCGGCGGCGGACCTGCCGCAGCTGCGAGAGCGCCGGACCCGTGGAACGCTCGTTCAAAACGATGCCATCCGACGAACCGTCCCGGCGGAAGAAGACCGTGGCGACGTCACCCACCACATCGGAATGGGCAAGCATCCTGAGGTCGTTTTCGTCCAGGTAGCCGCCTGCATAGACATGGCTCGGGTAATCGGCTTCGACCGATCCGACCCCGAAAATGGCGATGCTCATCCGGGCCTGCAGATCCAGGATTCGCTGCACGCTGCGCTCATTCCACATGGCAGCCTTGGTGGCCGCATGGTCAAAGAACGCGGGCACAGGGAACTGCTCCACGCGGGCGCCGTACGCGCTGCCAAAGCGGCGCATGATGTCGCTCGCGTACGTGATGCCGGTGGTGTGCATATTTCCGGCGCCATTGAGTTGGACCACCACGGTGTCGTGAGTGATCTTGCGGGTCAGGTGCCTGCTGACGGCGCTGAGCGTCGAGCCCCATGCGACGCCGAGGATTGCGTTGGAATCCACCAGGGGCCCGATGGTGCGCGCCGCCTGCAGAGCCACGCGGTCAAGGGTTTCAGCCTCGTTGAGTGACTCGAGTACCGGGACAACGTGAACGTCCACGTTGTACTCCCGCCTGATCATGCTTTCAAGCTCCGGGCCGGTGTCCAGCGGATTGCGGATCTGGATTTGGACGAGGCCCGTATCCCTGGCTGCAGAAAGAAGCCGCGACACCGTGGACCGGGACGTCCGGAGCTCGCGGGCGATCGCGTCCATGGTCAGGTCCTGGAGGTAATACATCTGTGCAGCCCGCAGCGCGTCTGAGTGGCGGGAGGGCATCATCGGCAATCCATTCTGCACGTTTGTGCATAGAGCTTGACTAGATTTTCCATTACTTCAAAGAATAGTTGAAGAAGGGCGGCTGACCTGCGATGGTAGGCCCCAAGGACTAAACCCAAGGAGCATTTTTTGGGACTCAAGGACTCATCTGGCCATCCCGGCACCACGCCTGCAACGTCGTCGGTGCCCCGCGCCGCGGCCCAGGCACTGCGGGACCGACCGCAGGCCAAAGTGCTGATCATCGGCGGCGGAATCAACGGGGTAGGCACGTTCCGGGATCTTGCCCTCCAGGGGGTGGATGTTGCCCTGGTGGAACGCGGCGACTATTGCCAGGGTGCCAGCGGCGCATCCTCACACATGATCCACGGCGGCATCCGCTACCTCGAAAACGGCGAGTTCCGCCTGGTCCGGGAGTCCGTGGTGGAGCGCAACCGCCTCCTGCGAATCGCCCCCCACTACGTCAAGCCGCTCCAGACCACGATTCCCATATTCAGCACCTTTTCCGGCGTGCTGTCAGCCCCTCTGAGGTTCCTGACCCACAAACAGCAGGGCAAACCCAAGGAACGCGGTGCATTCCTGATCAAACTGGGCCTGAGCATGTACGACTCCTTCTCCCGCGACGGCGGCACCGTGCCGCGGCACCAGTTCCGGGGCCGCAAGCGGGCGCTGGCGGAACTTCCCCGCCTGCACCCCGGCATCAAGTACGCGGCCACCTATTTTGACGCCTCGGTGCACAACCCCGAGCGTCTGACCCTGGACGTACTGCAGGATGGTGAAAAGGCCGGGCTGGTAAACGCAGGGCAGTCCCGCAGCACGGCCCGCGCCAGTAACTATGTTTCGCTCCAGTCGATGGGCCGCGGGGTTTCAGCCGGAAATGACAGCGCAGCCGGAAACGCACCTACTGGCAGCACTGTTCAGCTGCGCGACGAATTGACGGGCGAGCTCTTCGACTTCACCGCCGATGTCATTGTGAACACCACCGGCGCCTGGGTGGACCTGACCAACGAGGCGATGGGCGCAGCTTCCCGCTTTATGGGCGGCACCAAGGGATCGCACATCGTGCTTGACCACCCGCACCTGCTCGAGGCCTGCCAGGGACGGGAAATCTTCTTTGAACACACCGACGGCCGGATCGTCCTGATTTACCCCATGGGGGACAGGGTTCTGGTGGGAACAACCGATGTTGACGCCGACATGAGCCAGGACGCGGTGTGCACGGACGGGGAGATCGACTACTTCCTCGAGTTGATCGGGCACGTCTTCCCAGACATCCCCGTTGACCGCGGGCAGATCGTCTACACGTTCTCCGGCGTACGTCCGTTGCCCCGCCACGACGCAACCCAGCCGGGATTCGTCTCCCGGGACTACCGGATTGAACGGCAGGCAGCCGGCATGGGCGCCGTCGTCTTCAGCCTGGTAGGCGGCAAGTGGACAACGTTCCGGGCGCTGGCCGAGCATCTGGCCAACGATGTGCTCGCCGAACTGGGCCTGGAGCGGCAGGTATCGACGGCCAAGCTCGCCATCGGCGGGGGCGCCGGTTTCCCTGCTGACGAGGCCGGTGTCCAGGCCTGGATCAAGGCCCACGTGTCCGCGAATCGTGGTGCCGACCGGACGGCCCTCCTGCTCACCCGCTACGGCACCCGGGCTGAGGAGGTCATCAGCTTCCTCGACGGCGGTCCCGACCAGCTGTTGCGCTCCACCCGCGAACTCAGCGTGCGCGAGCTTGAATTCATGGCCCGCCATGAGCAGATCGGTCACCTTACCGATGTACTCATCCGCCGGACCTCCCTCGCCTTCCGGGGGCTGGTGACCGGCGAGCTGCTCAATGAGGTGTCCGAAGTGATCGCCGGTCCGCTGGGCTGGGATGCTGCAGCACAGGCCCGAGAGATCCACCACGCGGAGGAGGTATTGGGGCGGTTGCACCGCGTACAGGTCCACAGTCTGGTCGCCTAGCCGGCCGGCTGCAGCCGGAGCGTCAACGCACTCCGGCTCAACGGTCCTTCAACCCGCGAGGGACCGAAAACAGAAAATAAGGAGTCAATGATGTCTCTTGGAATAGTTTTTCTTTCCGAAGTCTTCGGAACCGCGATGCTCACCCTGCTGGGTTGCGGTGTCGTGGCCAACGTGGCCCTGAAGGGCACGAAAGGCAACAGCGGCGGGTTCCTGATGGTCACGTGGGGGTGGGGCATCGCCGTCTTCTGCGGTGTCTTTGTTGCCGCCAAGTCAGGTGCCCACCTCAATCCCGCCGTGACCCTGGGCCTGCTGGTGAACGGCAAGGCTGAATATGCCCCGGGCGTCAAGGTGGACGTGGCGTCCACGCTGACCTACTTCGGCGCCGAACTGCTGGGCGCCTTCCTCGGCGCAGTTGTCTGCTGGCTCGCTTACAAGCAGCACTTCGATGAGGAGCCGGCGCAGGCCTCCAAGCTCGGCGTTTTCTCCACCGGCCCTGCCATCCGCTCCAACCCGTGGAACCTGATCACGGAGATCGTCGGCACCTTCGTCCTGGTCTTCGTGATCCTCACCCTGGGCGGAACCCCCTCCGGGCTGGGCCCGTTGGCTGTTGCCCTCCTGGTTGTAGGCATCGGCGTTTCCCTGGGCGGTCCCACCGGCTACGCCATCAACCCTGCCCGCGACCTCGGCCCGCGTATTGCGCACGCCCTGCTGCCCATCAAGGGCAAAGGAAGCAGCGACTGGGCCTACTCGTGGATTCCGGTAGTGGGGCCGCTGGTAGGCGGAGCCCTGGGTGGAATCCTCGCCAAAGTTGTCCCCATCATCATCACCGCAGCATCCTGACCGATCAGCCAGCAAACCCTGCATACAGACAAGGACGTCAACATGAACCAGTACGTAATCGCCATCGACCAGGGCACCACCAGCTCCCGCGCCATCATCTTCGACCACAGCGGCAACATCGTTTCGTCCGGCCAGATGGAGCACGAACAGATCTTCCCGCAGGCCGGCTGGGTGGAGCACAACCCCGCCGAAATCTGGAACAACACCCGCGAGGTCATCGGTTCTGCGCTCTCAAAGGCGAACCTGACGCGTCACGATATTGCCGCCGTCGGAATTACCAACCAGCGTGAAACCGCCGTGGTGTGGGACAAGACCACCGGAGAAGCCGTCTACAACGCCATTGTCTGGCAGGACACCCGCACGCAGAACATCGTTGATGAGCTGGCCAAGGATGGCGGCCCGGAACGGTTCAAGCAGAAGGTGGGCCTTCCGCTGGCCACCTATTTTTCCGGCACCAAGATCAAGTGGATCCTGGACAACGTTGATGGCGCCCGGGCCAAGGCAGAGGCGGGCGACCTGGTCTTCGGCAACACGGACTCGTGGGTCCTGTGGAACCTGACCGGCGGCGTGGACGGCGGGGTCCATGTCACGGACGTCACCAATGCCTCCCGCACCCTGTTCATGGACCTCGACACCCTGACCTGGGATGAGGAAATCCTGGGCATCTTCGGGGTCCCCCTGAGCATGATGCCCACGATCAAGTCCTCCTCTGAGGTTTACGGCACGGTCCATACCTCCCAGTTGCTCCGCGAAGTGCCCGTAGCGGGCATCCTCGGTGACCAGCAGGCAGCCACCTTCGGCCAGGCGGCGTTCCAAACCGGTGAAGCGAAGAACACCTACGGCACCGGCTGCTTCCTGATCTTCAACACGGGCGAAGAGATTGTCCACTCGAAGAACGGTCTGCTGACCACCGTGGGGTACAAGCTCGGAGATGCACCGACCCACTATGCCCTGGAAGGCTCCATCGCCGTTACCGGATCCCTGATCCAGTGGCTGCGCGACAACCTGGGCATGATCAGCAGCGCCCCGGAAGTCGAGACCCTGGCAGCCTCAGTCAAGGACAACGGCGGCGTGTACATCGTGCCGGCATTCTCGGGCCTGTTCGCCCCCTACTGGCGCTCCGACGCCCGCGGCGCAATCGTGGGCCTCACCCGGTTCGTCAACAAGAGCCACATCGCCCGCGCCGCGCTCGAATCCACGGCGTTCCAGACCCGCGAAGTCCTGGACGCCGTCAACGCCGACTCCGGCGTCCCGCTCACTGAGTTGAAGGTCGACGGCGGCATGGTGGCCAACGATGCCCTGATGCAGTTCCAGGCGGACATCCTGGGCGTTCCGGTCATCCGGCCCAAGGTGGTTGAAACCACTGCCCTGGGTGCGGCCTACGCCGCCGGCCTCGCCGTCGGATTCTGGAAGGACCTCGGCGAGTTGTCGGCCAACTGGGCCGAAGACAAGCGCTGGGAACCGCAGATGGAGCAGGCCGAGCAGGACCGCCAGATGCGGCTGTGGAAGAAGGCCGTGACCAAGTCCATGGACTGGGTCGACGAGGACGTGAAGTAGCCAGCCAGACAGCAGTTCGTGGTTGCGACGGGCCCCCGTCTCACCACGCAAGGAAGGCGGCCCCTGCCCCGCCCGTCCCCAGCTACTCCCAACACTCGCAAGCTCGTGTTGGGGCCCTCGTAGCTGTGGGCCCCCCACGGGTGCCCACCACACCCGGGCGAGGGGCCGCCTTCCTTGCTTTCGCTGTAGTCACCCTTCATCCAGGAACAGAGCGCCGTCGCTGCTACTTCAGCCGCTCGGGGCGACTTACGTTTGGGCGAGGGGAGGGGTGCGCTAAAGTAGTCCTATGCGTGCGATCCTTCTGCTTAGCTAGCCGCCCGGTATCCGGAAACAACCGGACAGCCGAGCGGCCGCCCCTCCTTGGAGAGGGGCTTTTGTGTGTCCGGGCAAGATCGCCGGGCCGGCAGCAGAGGAGATCAGACCGTTGTGGCAACACAGATGCCGCAACAGAACAGAAGAGGGCAGCAGTGAGCGTTCAGCCGGAGACAGAGACCGGAACACCAGCAGTAGCGGCGGAAACACCCGAAGAGGGTGCCTACAGCTTCGCGGCGATGGAGGCCAGGTGGCCGCAGGTGTGGGAAGACCTAAAGGTCTTCACCCCCGTCGATGACGGCTCCCGCGAGCGCCGCTATGTGCTTGACATGTTCCCCTACCCCTCGGGCGACCTCCACATGGGCCACGCCGAGGCATTCGCCATGGGCGACGTTGTGGCACGCTACCTCCGGCAGCAGGGCTTCGACGTCCTGCACCCGATCGGCTGGGACTCCTTCGGCCTGCCGGCGGAAAATGCCGCCATCAAGCGCAACGCCCACCCCAGCGAGTGGACGTACGCCAACATCGAAACCCAGGCGGCGTCTTTCAAGCGTTACGCCATCTCCGCGGACTGGTCCCGGCGCGTTCACACCTCAGACCCTGAGTACTACCGCTGGACCCAGTGGCTGTTCAAGCGCTTCTATGAGCGCGGCCTGGCCTACCGCAAGGATTCGCCGGTCAACTGGTGCCCGAAGGACCAGACGGTGCTGGCCAACGAACAGGTGGTCAACGGTGCCTGTGAACGCTGCGGCACCCCGGTCACCAAGAAGTCCTTGAACCAGTGGTACTTCAAGATCACCGAGTACGCTGACCGGCTGCTCGAGGACATGGACGAGCTGCGCGGCCACTGGCCCGAGCGCGTCCTGGCCATGCAAAAGAACTGGATCGGGCGTTCCGAAGGTGCGCACGTCAACTTCGTCATCGAGGCCGACGCCGGCAAGGCCGCCAAGGACGTCACCGTCTTCACCACCCGCCCGGACACCCTCTACGGCGCAACATTCTTTGTGGTCGCGGCTGACGCGCCGATCGCCGTCGAACTCGTTACTGACGAGCACGCCGCCGCCCTGGACGCGTACCGCGAGCAGGTCAAGGCCCTGAGCGAAATCGAACGCCAGTCCACCGAGCGCGAAAAGACCGGTGTCTTCACCGGCCGGTACGCGGTCAACCCCCTGAACGGCGAAAAGCTGCCGGTCTGGGCCGCGGACTACGTCCTGGCCGATTACGGCACCGGCGCCATCATGGCCGTCCCGGCGCACGACCAGCGCGACCTGGACTTCGCCAGGACCTTCGACCTGCCCGTCCGCGCAGTCCTGGACACCGGCGAGGACGATCCCGCCGTCTCCGGCAAGGCCACCGCGGGGGAGGGGACCCTGATCAACTCGGGTGTCCTGGACGGCCTGCCCAAGGCAGAGGCCATCCCGGCTGCCATCGAGATTCTGGAAAAGCAGGGCACCGGCGAGAAGTTCGTCAACTTCCGTCTCCGTGACTGGCTCCTGAGCCGCCAGCGGTTCTGGGGCACTCCCATCCCCATCATCCACTGCCCGGCCTGCGGTGAAGTTCCCGTCCCGGATGAACAGCTGCCCGTCACCCTGCCGGCAGACCTCCGCGGTGAGGACCTGTCCCCGAAGGGCACCTCGCCGCTGGCCGCCGCCGAGGCCTGGGTCAACGTGGAGTGCCCCAACTGCCACGGACCGGCCAAGCGCGATACCGACACCATGGACACGTTCGTGGATTCGTCCTGGTACTTCCTGCGCTTCGTTTCCCCGCAGTACACCGAGGGTCCCTTCGACCCTGCGAAGATCAACGAATGGATGCCGGTAGGCCAGTACGTGGGCGGCGTGGAGCACGCCATCCTGCACCTGCTGTACGCGCGATTCTTTACCAAGGTCATCCACGACCTCGGCATGCTCGACGCTGACGAGCCGTTCAGCGCGCTGCTGAACCAGGGCCAGGTCCTCAACGGGGGCAAGGCGATGAGCAAGTCGCTGGGCAATGGCGTGGACCTCGGCGAGCAGCTCGATAAGTACGGAGTGGACGCTGTCCGGCTGACCATGATCTTTGCCTCCCCGCCCGAGGATGACGTGGACTGGGCGGACGTTTCGCCGTCGGGATCCGCTAAGTTCCTCGCCCGCGCCTGGCGTCTGGCACAGGACGTCAGCAGCGAGCCAGGTGCTGATACAGCGTCCGGTGACCGGGCACTGCGGTCCGTGACGCACCGCACCATCGCCGACGCCGCCGCGCTGCTGGATAACAACAAGTTCAACGTGGTGGTGGCCAAGCTGATGGAGCTGGTCAACGCGACCCGCAAAACTATAGATTCAGCGGCCGGCGCCGGCGGGGCTGATCCCGCCGTCCGCGAGGCAACGGAAGCCGTTGCGGTCATCCTGAGCCTCTTTGCGCCCTACACCGCGGAGGACATGTGGAACGTCCTGGGCCACCCGGCCTCGGTGGCGAACGCCGGCTGGCCCGCCCACGACGAAGCGCTGCTGGTCCAGGAGACCGTCACCGCCGTGGTGCAGGTGCAGGGCAAGGTGCGCGACAGGCTCGAAGTTTCCCCGGACATCAGCGAGGATGAACTGCGCGAGCTGGCCCTGGCCAGCGAAAACGTCCAGCGTGCCATGGACGGCCGCGGCATCCGCACGGTGATCGTGCGGGCGCCTAAACTGGTGAACATCGTCCCGGCCTAGCCGGGAACACCGGCCGCCGGGTTCTCCCGGCGGCCGGCCTTAAACCAGGAGGCCCCTTGCCCGACCGTGACGCCGCCGCATGGCTTTGGCTCCGGGAACGACTCGCTGCCCTCCGCCCTGCGGCGCGCGCGGGCATGCCCACGGACGCGTCCGCCGTCGTGGCACGTACCGCCGTGGTGACCGATTCCGCGTCCGCGCTGCCGGCAGAGTGGGTGGGGGCCTGCGCCTCCGACGGGCTGCTGACCGTGATCCCGATGCCCGTGATGGTGGGCGAGGAGATCTACGGCGAAGGCGAAGACGACATCACCGAAACGATTGCGCTGGCCCTCGCCAGCGGCAAGTCCGTCAAGACGTCCCGGCCTTCACCCGGCCAGTTTGAACAGGCCTTCCACGCTGCTGAGCGCGGCGGATACGAGGCGGTTGTCAGTATCCACATCTCCGGGGGCCTCTCCGGCACGGCGGACGCTGCCCGGCTTGCGGCGGGGCGCGTGAATATCCCGGTAGAGGTTGTGGACTCCGGCACGGTGGGCATGGCGTTGGGGATGGGCGTCCAGAGCGCCGTGGCCGCTGCGGCCGCCGGCCTGGAAGCAGCCGCGGTCAGCGACGCAGCGACAGACCGGCTGGCACGGACCAAGGTCTACTTCTACGTTCCCAGCCTGGAGCAGCTGCGCCGCGGCGGACGGATCGGCGCGGCCGCCTCGCTGCTGGGGACGATGTTCGCTATTAAACCCATCCTGGCGGTCGACGGCGGGAAGATCGTTCCGCTGGAAAAGGTGCGGTCAGCAGCCAAAGCCATAGCCCGGCTCGAGGAGATTGCCGCTGAGGACGCCGCGTCACGTCCGAACGGCCTGGCCCGGCTGGCGGTCCACCACTTTGGGAACCCGGCGGAGGCGGAGGGGCTGGCTGCCAGGCTGGGCGCCTTATTGCCGGGCTGTCCGCCGGCCCAGATCAGTTCACTGCCCGCAGTCCTGGCCGCCCACGCCGGCCTTGGTGTGCTGGCGGTCATCGTAGGGGAAAGTGCCCCGCCTCCCGTAGAGCCGGAACTGCTTTCCACATAGGACAGGCCCGGGCTGTCACCTGCGCCGTTGAATCCCTAGCGTTGGGTGCATGTCACGCCGGGACGCTGGAGCACGCCAGTCGGCGCGGCATGCCCGGGAGCGGCTGCAGTCCACGCTGGGAGACGGCAGGGGGCTCCTGACCGACGGTGACGGAAAGGTTTTCGAGTACGACGGCGGCCCCCTCAGTAGTGCGGACGCCCTTCCTGAATCGGTTGTCCAGGACGCGCCCGGCGCGGGCGCGGCGGGTCCGGCCCTCAGGTGGCGGGTGGGACTTCCTGTAGCCCTGCTCATTGCTGCCCTCGCGGTGCTGGGCGGTGCTTGGTTCTGGGTTCAGGTTGCTGCCGGGCAACCGGAAGTGGTCGCCCTCAGCGATGTTTCTCCCCAAGAGAGTGGACCTGCTGGTGATGCCGGGACCGCGGGGCAGGGAACAGACCGTGCAGATCCGGCGGGAGTCCCCGCGGAGAGTCCTCAGACCGGTACGGTCATCATCCACGTGGCCGGGGCAGTGGCCGTTCCCGGAGTTGTCCGCCTGCCGGCAGGCAGCCGGGTGCATCAGGCTATCGCCGAGGCAGGCGGCGCCACACCCTCGGCAGACCTCAACCGGCTCAACCTTGCCGCCATGCTGGCTGACGGGCAGAAACTGTACGTGCCACTACCCGGGGAAAGCATCCCCGCAGAACTTCCGGGGAGCGCCGCAGCAGGCCAGGATCCCGGAGCTGGTACCGGTACTGGTCCCGCGGCGGCTGCAGGGAAGGTCAACCTCAATACGGCCAGCGTCGAAGAACTGGACGCCTTGCCGAAGGTGGGCCCTGTGCTGGCGCAACGGATCGTGGACTGGCGAAAGGAACACGGTCCGTTCAAGTCCGTCGAGGAACTCGACGCCGTCGATGGAGTGGGACCCAAGATGCTCGAAACACTGCTGCCGCTGGTGGGTGTCTGAGATGGCGCCGGAGAGCCGGTGGAGCCGCTTTGTCGATTCGGCGGTGCAGGGGCCGGCCGTGCAGCCGCCTGAGGCGCCAGCGCGGGAATCCACGGCAGCTCCAAGGCGGCTGTCTCCGGACGCCGCATCTCTTCGCCGGTCGGTTCGCCGGAAGGGCGCCGTGCTGGCCGGTCATGTCAGGAAGAAGTTCCGTGGCCAGGAACAGGAGACCGTGCCGGTCGAAAAACCACGCCGTCGCACAGACGTCAGGCTGGGACTGCCTGCGCTGCTTGTCTGGGGCGCCGCTGTGGCCGGAACCTGGCTCACCCCTGCGATGCTCGCGTTGCTGTGCAGCGGATTGCTGGCCGTGGCAGTCCTCCTGCTGGCCCGGGTGACGCGCGGCAAAAAACTCCTTGCGGGTCGCAGGAGCTTCCTGACCACTGCGGCCGTGGCACTGGTCCTGGCCGCAACCGCAGCGGCGCATTCGGCTGTGTCTTCCGCGCAGCGCCACGATGGACCACTCGCGGAAGCAGCGGCATTGGGGAAGTCGGTGGTCGCCATCCTGGAGATTAGCGGTCCCGCGCGCCCCCTCACGGTCCCGGGACAGGCAGGGACGCCCGAGCGGTGGTCGGTGGATGCCCGGACCGAAGAAGTCACTGTCAGCGGCACGGTCATCCGCACCCGCGCTGAGCTCGTGGTGATGGGCGGCCGCGGCTGGGACAACGTGGTCCCGGGGCAACTGGTCCGGGCCGCCGGCAAGCTCAGGCCGCCTGAGCCGGGCCAGCAGGAAACCGCCATCCTGGCGGCGTCGATGGCTCCCGGCGCTGGTGCTGCCGGCGGTCTTGGAGCTGGTGCCGCCCCGGCCGGTGAGGTCGTGGCCAAGGAGCTCAGGGAAAGGTATGTGGCCGCGGCCTCGTTCCTGGCTGCCGATCCCCGTGGGCTCCTGCCGGGCATGGTCACCGGCGACACGTCCGCGCTGGACGAAGGGCTTAACGCGGCGATGAAGACGGTAGGCATGACCCACTTAACTGCAGTGAGCGGGGCCAACTGCAGCCTCGTCCTGGGCGCCCTCCTGATGGCGGCGCGCAGCCTGCGGCTCCCCAGGATCCCTGCGGCGTGCCTCGCGTTGACCGGCCTGGGTATGTTTGTGGTGCTCGTCGGCCCCGATGCCAGCGTGCTGCGCGCAGCGTTGATGGGTTCCATTGCCATTGCCTCGCTGGCCGGCGGCCGCATGGGCCGGGGACTGAGTTTCCTCTGCCTTGCCGTGATGGGCCTGCTGCTTATTGACCCGGGCCTTGCAACGAGCTTCGGCTTTCTGCTCTCGGTGCTGGCGACGCTGGGGATCGTTGTCCTCGGTTCCCGGATGATGGACTGGACCCCTCCGATCGTTCCCCGCTGGGCAGCGGCCGCGCTGGCCGTGCCGCTCTCAGCGCAGCTGCTGTGCGGCCCCGTCATTGTGCTCCTGCAGCCACAGTTCTCCACCTACTCCTTGCTGGCGAACATCGTGGCAGCGCCGCTGGTGGCGCCGGTAACGCTGCTGGGCACATCTGCGGTGCCCTTGGTGTTGTGGATGCCCTGGGTGGCGACTGCCCTGATCGCCATCGCAGGCACGTTCAGCGCCGGCGTAGCCGCTACCGCCCGGACCGCTGCGGGACTGCCAGGAGCGTCCCTGCCCTGGCCCGAAGGGCCGTTTGGACTCCTGACGATGGTGCTACTGTCCGGGCTCACCTTTGCCGCGGTCTGGGGAGCCGTCCGGCCACGCCAAACACTGCGGCTGGTCCTGGGGCTCCACACCCGAACCGTATCCCTGCTGAACACTGCGGACAACTGGCTGCCGGCCTTTACAAGGCCCTCCCGTCGTCCCCTCCATTCACCGCGCAGTCCGCGGCGCTACGTCCGTCGCGGCTTGGAGGCAGGGGCCCGCCGTGGCAGGCTTAGACACTGCACCAGAATTTCCGGGAGGAATCCACCATGGCCGCAGCCCAACCCACACGAACCAGGACAACGCCGTCGAACGTTGCCTCCTGGCGGGACGTAAGCCCCGCGGGAGTCGTCCTGGTGGGCGGACCCGAAGAGTACCTCGGCATCCGTGCCATGGACCACATCCGCTCACAGGTACGGGCAGCCTTCCCCGACGTTGAGGTCACCCGCATGACCGCCGGCAGCTACGAACCGGGCTCACTGGCCATGAACGTCAGCCCCTCCCTCTTCGGTGAGCGCAAGCTGATTGAAGTCGAGGGCGTTGAAAGCATGAACGATGCCTTCCTGGCCGACGCCCTCAAGTACTTGGCGCATCCCGAACCCGACGCGGTCCTGGTCCTGCGCCATGGCGGGGGCGTCCGCGGCAAGAAACTCCTCGATGCAGTCAAGGCTGGAGGCTGGCCGGTGGTTGACTGCCAGCCCCTGAAGAAAGACGCCGACAAGTCTGCATTCGTGGCGGCAGAGTTCCGGGCCGCCGGCCGGAAAATCACCTCCGACGGGGTGCACTCCCTGGTCAACGCCGTCGGCGCCAACCTCTCGGAGCTGGCAGCGGCCTGCAGCCAGCTGATCGCAGATGCGACGGGAGCCGTAACACCCGAGTTGGTGGATCGCTACTACGGCGGCAGGATCGAAGCCACGGCGTTCAAGGTTGCCGATGCCGCCATGGCCGGCAACAGTCCGCTCGCCCTGTCCACGCTCCGCCACGCACTTGCCACCGGAGCCGATCCGGTCCCGTTGGTTGCCGCGCTGGCAGCCAAGCTGCGGACGCTAGCGAAGGTGGCCGGCGCCCAGGGATCGTCGGCGCAGATAGCCAGGGAACTGGGCATGCAGCCCTGGCTGGTGGAGCAGGCCCAGCGGGATGTCCGCCGCTGGACCCCGGATGGTTTGGTTCGCGCCATCCAGGCCACCGCAGAGGCAGACGCGCAAGTAAAGGGTCTTTCGCGTGATCCGGTTTATGCCGTTGAACACGCGGTGACCGTCATCGCCACATCCGCGCAGCGCCACTGACGCAGGCTCGGGCGTCACGGTTTCCGGAATGATGACCGCCTCATGGAAGAGACTTAAAGAGTTGTGGCCGGCGCCCCACTGGGGTGCCGGCCACAATCATCGGTTCAAGTGAACTGGAAACCTTACAGTGCGTTGACCTTCTTGGAGATCGCCGACTTGCGGTTCGCTGCGTTGTTCTTGTGCAGAACACCCTTGCTGACAGCCTTGTCCAGCTTGCGGCTGGCGGCAACCAGGGCAACAGCAGCTGCATCCTTGTCAGTGGACTCAACGGCGGTGTTGACGGCGCGGATGGCCGTCTTCAGCTCAGACTTGACTGCGTTGTTGCGCAGGCGTGCCTTTTCGTTGGTAAGGATGCGCTTCTTCTGGGACTTGATATTAGCCACGTGTGAACTCTCTTTTTAATGCGGAAATGGTCTAGAGGGCTTTCAGATTGGCCATTGACTGAGCGGCGTGGGGATACCTATGGCGACCAACCATGAGTGGCCGTCGACCTGCACGGACACACAGCTATAAAGAATAGCAGACCCGCCGGAAGCCTGGCCATTCTGCCAGGCTACTTCCAGCCGTGTCGTCGGCGCAGCCCCGCGGCCACCTCGTCGAAGCGCTTCCGTTCAAGCACGGCACCTTCGCGTCTGATGCTGTCCGGCGCGATCTGCAGCACCCGTCCCACGTTCGCTTCGCTCGGCCGTTGCTGGCGGTCCCACGCGCCGGTGCCGATATCCACGTAGTCGCCGGAGCCGTGAGCGTCCTGATCGTGGTCCCGGCTGGTCAGCATCAAGGCAAGCAGGTACGGGCCATTGTTCCCGACGAGCAGCACCGGACGGTCCTTCCCCTGCGTGTGGTCCTCCTCGTACGGCACCCACGTCCAGACAATCTCGCCGGGATCGGCACTGCCGTCCGGCCGGGGAGCGTAGCGAACAGTCGAGACGCCCCTGAAGTCCCCCGGATACCCCGCGGGCGGTGCCTCCGGAGCCGGCCGGACCGGGGCCGCCTGGTGGCTGGCTTTGGGCGCGGTCCTTACTGCCGGCCCGGCAGCGCCGGACCGTAGTTTCTGTAGGACCCTTACTGAAGTCCTGACGGCGTTGGCCAGGGAGCGGAAGTTGATAGGCATGGAGAAAACAGTATCGTCGGCCGGCAGGCCGGCAGCAGTTTGCCGAACGATGCAGTGCGTGGCCCCCGGACGTGGGACACTGAAGGTTCAAAATGTGCGGTCCGGCCGCAGGGTGCCTTTGGTGCGTCCTGGTGGCGGCCGCGTGAATGCCAACAGTAAGGACCCTGCGTGTCTCCCATGGCCCGCACCGCCCCGGTGCCCGCCGCGACAGATCCGGCCATCATTCGGAATTTCTGTATCATCGCGCATATTGACCACGGTAAATCCACCCTGGCCGACCGGATGTTGCAGTTGACCGGGGTGGTTCAGCCCCGCGATATGAAGGCCCAGTACCTGGATCGCATGGACATCGAACGCGAGCGCGGCATCACCATCAAATCCCAGGCCGTTCGTATGCCGTGGGAACTCGATGGCAGCAGCTACGCCTTGAACATGATCGACACTCCTGGCCACGTGGACTTCACGTACGAGGTCTCCCGTTCGCTGGCGGCCTGCGAAGGCGCGGTCCTGCTGGTGGATGCGGCCCAGGGCATTGAGGCGCAGACCCTCGCCAACCTCTACCTGGCGATGGAAAACAACCTCACCATCATTCCCGTGCTGAACAAGATCGATCTTCCGGCTGCGCAGCCTGAAAAGTACGCGGCAGAGCTGGCCAGCCTGATTGGCGGCGATCCCGAGGACGTTCTCCGCGTCTCGGGCAAGACGGGCATGGGCGTCGAGGCCCTGCTGGACAAGATCGTCCGGGACCTCCCGGCGCCTGTGGGCGACCCTGACGCCCCGGCGCGCGCCATGATTTTCGACTCGGTGTACGACACCTACCGCGGCGTGGTCACCTACGTCCGGGTGGTTGACGGCATGCTGCACCCCCGCGAACGCATCCAGATGATGTCCACCCGCGCCACGCACGAACTCCTGGAGATCGGCGTGAGCTCCCCGGAACCCACCCCTTCCAAGGGACTGGGTGTCGGCGAGGTCGGGTACCTCATCACCGGGGTGAAGGACGTGCGCCTGTCCAAGGTCGGCGATACCGTCACCAACCTCGCCAAGCCTGCCGCCAAGTCGCTGCCGGGCTATGCCGATGCCAAGCCCATGGTCTTCTCCGGCCTGTATCCCCTGGACGGCACGGACTACCCGGTGCTCCGTGATGCGCTGGAGAAACTGATGCTCAACGACGCCGCTCTCGTGTACGAGCCGGAGACGTCGGCGGCGCTGGGCTTCGGCTTCCGCGTGGGCTTCCTGGGCCTGCTCCACCTGGAAATCACCCGCGAACGCCTCGAACGCGAATACAACCTGGATCTGATCTCCACCGCTCCCAACGTGGAATACGAGGTGACGCTGGAGGACAAGAAGGTGGTCCATGTGACCAACCCCAGCGAATACCCGGTCGGCAAGATAGCGGAAGTCCGCGAGCCGATGGTCTCCGCCACCATCCTGGCCCCGAATGAGTTCGTTGGCGCCATCATGGAACTCTGCCAGAGCCGGCGCGGCGTCTTGGGAGGCATGGACTACCTGTCCGAGGACCGGGTGGAAATCCGGTACCGCCTCCCGCTGGCAGAAATCGTTTTCGACTTCTTCGACATCCTCAAGTCCAAGACCCGCGGCTACGGCTCGCTGGACTGGAAGGCCGACGGCGATCAGGTGGCCGATCTGGTCAAGGTGGACATCATGCTCCAAGGCGAACAGGTCGATGCGTTCTCTGCCATCACGCACCGTGACAAGGCCTATTCCTACGGCGTGATGATGACCACCAAGCTGCGTGAACTTATCCCCAGGCAGCAGTTCGAGGTGCCCATCCAGGCGGCCATCGGCTCGCGCATCATTGCCCGCGAAAGCATCCGGGCCATCCGCAAGGACGTCCTGGCCAAGTGCTACGGCGGTGACATCTCCCGTAAGCGCAAACTGCTGGAAAAGCAGAAGGAAGGCAAGAAGCGCATGAAGATGGTGGGTACGGTGGAGGTGCCGCAGGAAGCGTTCATCGCTGCCCTCACCACGGACGAGTCAAAGGACAAGGCCAAGAAGAAGTGACCACCGCACAGTGGGGGACCCGCTGATGCCTAGCGTTCTTCCCCTCGGTGACCCGGCGCCGTCGGACGGTCTGCTGCCCGCCCAGGCAGCAGACGGTGCGGCGGCCCGGAACTTCGGGCTGTACGTGCACATCCCGTTCTGTGCGGTCCGGTGCGGTTATTGCGATTTCAACACCTACACGGCCACGGAACTAGGCGGCGGCGCGTCCCAGGACGCCTATGCCGACACCGCCATCTCCGAGGTGAGGATGGCCACCCGCGTCCTGACCGCATCCGCGCTGCCGCCGAGGCCCCTGAGTACGGTCTTCTTCGGCGGCGGAACCCCCACGCTCCTCCCGGCCGAGGACCTCGCGCGGATCCTGACGGCCGCCGTCGCGGAATGGGGCCTGGAGGACGGCGCCGAAGTTACCACTGAAGCGAACCCGGATTCCGTCACCCCCGAATCACTGGCGCTGTTGAAGGCCGCCGGTTTTACCCGGGTTTCGTTCGGCATGCAGTCTGCAGTTCCCCATGTCCTGAAGGTCCTGGATCGCACCCACACACCCAGCAGGGTGCCCCAGGTGGTGCAGTGGGCACGTGAGGCCGGACTGGCCGTGAGCCTGGACCTGATCTACGGAACGCCGGGGGAGTCCCTCGACGACTGGCGGTACTCGCTGGAAACCGCGCTGTCCTATCAGCCGGACCACATCAGCGCCTACGCGCTGATTGTGGAGGACGGTACTAAACTCGCCGCCCAGATCCGCCGGGGCGAAGTTCCAGGCATCGACGACGATGACCACGCCGACAAGTACGAACTCGCCGACCAACTCATGGGCAAAGCGGGGCTCAGCTGGTATGAGGTGAGCAACTGGTCGCGGACGCCGGAACAGGCGTGCCGGCATAACCTCGCCTACTGGCGCGGGGACGACTGGTGGGGCATCGGCCCCGGCGCGCACTCGCACGTGGGCGGGGTGCGCTGGTGGAACGTCAAGCACCCCACCGCCTACGCGGGGCGGCTCGCCCAGGGGCTCTCGCCGGCTGCGGGCAGGGAAACGCTCGACGCCGAAACCCGGGACGTGGAACGCGTCATGCTGGAAGCCCGGCTGGTTTCGGGGCTCGCCATCGCAACGCTGGGGGAGTCAGGGCGCCACGCTGTGGCCGGGTTGATGGCTGAGGGCCTCGTGGACGCGCACGCTGCCGTGAAAGGAACGCTGGTGCTGACCCTGAAGGGGCGCCTGCTGGCGGACGCCGTGGTCCGGAGAATCCTGCCGGACTAAAGTCCGGGGACTACTTGATCCAGCGCAGGTTGTACTGGTAGCGGTGCGGCTGGCCCTTGTTGACATGGATACCGGCGGACACCGAGAAGCAGGTCAGGGCGATCCAGATGAGCGTGGCGATGACGGCGAAGATGTTGCCGACCACCGGAATGAATACCAGGATGTTGGCCACCAGCGCGGCGATGGTGGGCGGCAGGCTGAAGTTCAGTGCTTCCTTGGATTCCTGCGCGGTGAACGGTCCGCGCTCTCGGAAGATCAGGTAGATCAGCAGCGACGGTACACAACCGAGGATCCCGCCAAAGTGCGCCAGCGTGGCCCATTGACGGTCTTCGCTGGCCGTGAGGGGCAACGCATTTGCGGGAACGCCCTGATACTCGGAACGGCCTTGGTCGTCCCGGTGCTCGCGTGCGTTTTGTGCCACGGTTTCATCCTTCGAAAGTGCAATGGTGCTGGTTTGGAGAATGCCGGTCTGTTGCGACAACAGCCTCTGCAGTACCAAGAATACTGGTTCGCGCGGCAAATGCCGCCGTCGGGACCGTCCTTCGGCCATTCAAGGGCCGTGGGAGTTACGGCACCGTCAGGAAGTCGATGACTTCTTCCACCCGGCCGAGCAGGGACGCTTCCAGGTCCGCGTAGCTGCGGACCGCACCCAACAGTTTCTGCCAACCCAGGCCGATGTCTTCCTTCGTGGCGTGCGGCCAGCCGAAGGCGGCCAGGATGCCGGTCTTCCAGTCCTGCCCCCGGGGCACCACGGGCCACCGTTCGATGCCGAGCACGGCGGGGCGGATTGCCTGCCACACGTCAACGTAGGGGTGCCCGACAATCAGCACGTTCCCGGCGGCGCCCGGGGAGGCCATCACACCGGCGGCGATGCGCCACTCCTTGGAGTCCGGCACCAAATGGTCCACCAGGATCCCCAACCGCCGGTTGGGCCCGGGACCGAAGGCGGCCACCGCCCCGGCGAGGTCATCGATGCCGTGCAAAGGCTCGACGACGATGCCTTCCACCCGGAGATCGTCACCCCAGACCTTTTCCACGAGTTCGGCGTCGTGCTTTCCCTCCACCCAAATCCTGCTCGCTTTGGCCACCTGGGCACGCTGGCCCGCCACGCGGACTGAACCGGATGCCGTCCGGCCGGCGGGCACCGCCGCGTTCTGCCTGGGCGCCGGCGGCATCAGCCTGATGGGCTGGCCTTCCAACAGGAACCCGAATCCAAGCTTGAACGAACGCGACTTGCCGCGCCGGTCCTCGAGGGCAACCACATGCATGCCGCCGGACTTCTCCACCCGGGTCACCGCTCCCACCCAGCCGGACTGGGCGTCTTCGAGGACCATGCCACGTTCCACCGGAACCTCGGGAAGTTCGTTCCGGACAGGTGCGGTGATCTCCTGCGGACCCCAGTTTTGGTAATGCATGGATTGATTCCGCCTTGCGCTAGATCGTGCCCCCGGATGTTCGCCCGGAGCGGTACCAATGCTAACAACGGGGTGAGTCATATTAGACTGTTAGCACTTAGGCATGTCGAGTGCTAACGAGCCGTGACCATTGCCGTGAAGATTGAGGCGCAACCATGGATGGAGGTGGAGTGTGAGCGAGCCGCGCAAACTGGAAGTACTGCGTGCCATTGTGGAGGACTACGTGCACTCCCGCGAGCCCGTGGGTTCCAAGGCGCTGGTTGAGCGCCACCACCTCGGCGTATCCAGCGCCACCATCCGGAACGATATGGCCGCCCTGGAAGACGAGGGCCTGATCACC
Source organism: Arthrobacter sp. BF1 (assembly GCF_056680215.1). NCBI lineage: Bacteria > Bacillati > Actinomycetota > Actinomycetes > Micrococcales > Micrococcaceae > Arthrobacter > Arthrobacter sp. BF1. The sequence goes on along the minus strand of NZ_CM155271.1, from coordinate 2,209,902 downwards.
GCTCCGCATACCAGCGCGGGACGGATCCCCACCGACAAGGGCTATCGCCTGTTTGTGGACCAGATTTCCGCGGTCAAGCCGCTCTCCCCGGCGGAGAAGAAGGCCATCCAATCGCTTCTGGAGGGCGCGGATGACTTGGATGATGCCCTGGACAGAACCGTCAGGCTGCTTTCCCAGCTGACCAACCAGGTGGCTGTGGTCCAGTACCCGCACCTGAGCCGGGCCACCATCCGCCACATCGAATTTGTGCTCCTGGCGCCGCGCCAGGTCCTGCTGGTGCTCATCGCCACCACCGGCAAGGTGGAACAGCGCGTGATCGACGTCGGCCAGGACCTCGGTGAGGAAGCGATCGCCGCCCTGCGGACTCACTTCCTCGGCTCGCTGGCGGGCACACCGCTGAGCCGGCTGGCGCAGTCACTGCCGGGCGTGGTCTCCTGCGTCGCTCCAGGCCGGCGGGCAGCTGCCCAGGCACTTGCTCACGGGCTGGAAACGCTCGCCCACAGCAGCCGCGAGGACCGCATGGTGATGGCCGGCACTGCGAACCTGGCCAGGTCCAACGTGGATTTCCCCCTCACCATCGGTCCCGTGCTTGAGGCCCTGGAGGAACAGGTGGTCCTGCTCCGCCTGCTCACTGACATGGAACAGGACCCACGCGGTGTGACCGTGAGCATCGGCAGGGAAAACCCCTACGACGGACTGGCCGAAGCCTCGGTGGTGGCCACAGCTTACGGACCGGACAGCACAGCCAAAGTTGGCGTCCTGGGTCCCACGCGCATGGACTATCCCACCACCATGGCCGCCGTCAGGGCAGTAGCCCGTTATCTGTCAAGAATTCTGGGTCCGTAACAACCGGTCCAGGCACCAAGAGCAGTGCCGGCAGCCTCGCTGCCGGCAGTACAACAGGGAAGAGATACGAACTTTGAGCAGCCACTACGACGTCCTCGGAGTCTCGCCGGAAGCCACCGGAGAAGAGATCAAGAAGGCCTACCGCAAGCTGGCCCGCACCCTTCACCCGGACGTTAACCCCGGGGACGATGCGTCGGACCGCTTCAAGGCCGTGACCCATGCCTACGAGGTACTTTCTGACCCCCAGAAGCGCCGTGTCTACGACACCACCGGCAATGAGAACGGTACTGACAACGGCTTCGGCGGCGGCGGATACGCTGGCCAGGGCTTCGCGTTCCAGGACATCTTCGATACGTTCTTCGGCGCCGGCGGATCGTCAGGCCCCGCGTCAAGGGTCCGCCGCGGCCAGGACGCACTGATCAGCGTGCGGATCGAACTGCGCGATGCCGTCTTCGGCGTCAACCGGAAGCTTGAGGTGGACACCGCCGTCACCTGCCCCACCTGCAACGGCTCGTGCTGCCGCGAAGGCAGCCACCCCGAGCGCTGCGACATCTGCGGCGGCAGCGGCCAGGTCCAGCGGGCGGTCCGCTCCATCCTTGGCCAGGTCATGACGGCGGCTCCATGCGGCAGTTGCGAAGGCTTCGGAACTGTCATTAAGGACCCCTGCAACGAGTGCAACGGCCAGGGCCGCATCCGCAGCCGCCGGTCACTCACCATCAAGGTGCCCGCCGGCGTCGCAACGGGAACCCGGATCCAGCTGTCCGGTCAGGGCGAGGCCGGCCCTGCCGGCGGGCCGTCCGGTGACCTCTACGTCGAGATCCGCGTCAACAACGATCCCACCTACGTCCGGGACGGCGATGACCTGCACGCGACGCTCCACATTCCCATGACTGCAGCTGCCCTGGGCACCGAAGTGTCCCTGGAAACGTTCGACGGGCTGCAGGAAATCGACGTCAAAGCAGGGACCCAGGCCGGCGAGGTCATCACGCTCCGCGGGCTGGGCGTCACGCACCTGCGTGGCTACGGTCGCGGTGACCTGATGGTCCACCTCCAGGTGGAGACGCCCGCGAAGCTTGACGGCGCGCAGGAGGACCTCCTGCGGCAGCTGGCAAAGCTGCGTGGCGAACAGTTCACCGAGGGCAAGCTGACGGCCAGCGGCGGGGTTTTCGCCAAGCTGCGGGACCGGCTCGGTAACCTGTAGCGGTGAGCAACCCCGTTTTTTTCGGCGGCGCCGGGTCACTGGACCACATGGTTCCCGGCGCCCGCTACACCCTCCAGGGCCCTGAAGCGCGCCATGCGGTAACAGTTAAGCGGTTGGCACCGGGAGAGTCCGTAGACATCGCCGACGGCGCCGGGAAGCGGCTCACCGGAACGGTTATTGCCGCCTCACCCGCCGAACTCACCGTTGAATGCGCCGAATTGGCGATGGAACAACAGCCTGACATTCGGCTGGTGCTGGTCCAGGCGCTGGCCAAGGGTGACCGCGATGAACTCGCCGTGGAAACCGCCACGGAATTGGGGATCGACGCCGTTGTGCCCTGGCAGTCGGAACGCTCGATTGTGCGCTGGAAGGGTGAGCGCGCCGCGAAAGCGCATGCCAAATGGCAGTCCGTGGTCACGGCAGCAGCCAAACAGGCGCGGCGCGCCTGGATTCCCGAGGTGCGCGCCGCCGTCGAAACCCCCGGCCTGGTTGCAACCGTGGCAGCAGCGGACCTTGCGGTGATCCTCCACGAAGACGCCGTGCGGCCGCTACGGTCCGTGCTGGAGGCATGGCATGCCGCCGCACCTGCGGCTGGCGCCCCCCGGGAAATCCTGCTCATCGTAGGTCCGGAGGGTGGCATCAGTCCCCGCGAAGTAACCAAGCTTTGCGATGCCGGTGCCGTGACGGCACTCCTGGGCAACCACGTCCTGAGGTCCTCCACTGCCGGACCGGCCGCCGTCGTACTTGCGAGCGATGTGTTGGGGCGCTGGAGCGCCGCGCAGGCCTAAGCCAGCGGGTCGCGCTAACTAACCGGTGAAGTGAACTAACTGACGTTGAACTTCCGCGTGTCCACGTTCAGTTCCCCGCTGGTTCCGCCATCGGACTGCGATACGCGGAGCTCGTAGCTCCCTGACGACAGGCTGAGCGCGAGTGTGAACAGTCCGGACTGGGCGGCGTCAGCGCCGGCCGTAGTTTCACCGGTCAGGTACGGCGTCTTGTCCCCGTTCCCCGCGGTCCGCAGGATCTGCCACTTCAGTTTGCCGCCCGGGACGGTGCTGCGGCCGGTGATCTTGACACTGCCCCCGGCAATGTCCGTGCCCTCCTGAGGATCGATGATCCACACGGGTGCCACCATCCCGGCAGCCCGTGACATCGGGGCACCAAGCTGGACATGGCCGAAGGCTACGTAGTCGGTGTGGCTGTCCACCAGGACCCGAACCTGGATCTGCTGGCCCGAGTCGATCAGCCCGGAACTGGCCGCCGCCGCAGTGGCGGTGAAAATCAGCTGCTGGATGGCGCGAACTGCCATGTCGGCGTCGAGATTGCTGTTGAAGGCATCTTCGGACACGTCGACGGTAATGACATTCTTTCCGGAGATCGAGGTGGCCAGTTCGGTGGGACTCTGCCAGGGCGTGAAGAAATCTGGGTCCAGCGGCTTTTCGGACATCATGGCCCGCAGTGCACGGGTCACCGGGTTCTCCTGTTCCGGGACATCCCGGAACTCACGGTAAAGAAAGACGTTGCCGTTGCTGCGGCCGATCCAGTACACCGGAGCCTTGTTCGAGGACTGCGTGGTTTCCAGCGGTGCGCTCGTGGACGGCGCGCCGGGGGAGCCGGTAGCGGCCGCGGTGGAGTTCGCCGACAGTATGGGCTCGGGCCCAGGATCGGCAATGCAGCCGGTCAGCAGGAGGAACGCCGGAAGGAGAGCCACTACGCCCCGCGCACGAAACGGCCGCGCGGCACGTTCGGCCGAGCGGGGGGCGGGTGTTTCCGGCACTCTGATGGCCCTGTCCTTCCTGGCTGTGAATGATGGGGCCTGAGCCCCGTAAGCCGGTCCCCGGACGGCCTGAATTTCAAGCATGGCATAGTGCGGCACAGCTCAAGGGCCCAAACGACCGCACGGGCCCAACTGCAACGGGAACGATATGCGCCTGATATGAAGTTGATATCTAATGTCGCCACGCACCCCGCAGGCACCGGCTCCGGGAATGACCGGTGGGCGGTGCCCCGGCTCGCCACGACGAGGGCCCTGCTGGCGTAAGATGGAAGGAACCGCTGGCTCCTGCGTGCTCGGCAACAGCCCGCCCACGCAGCATCCGGCGGTATTAAGTTCGAACTGGAGGAGACCACGGGCCTGCGGGCCAGCACCATGACTGAATCAACGAACGGAAAGCGCCGGCTGAACACTGAGCGCGCCGCCGGAGAATTTCCCCACTCACTTCCCGGTGTCCGGACGGAGGTGGTTCTCTTTGACAACTCCGATCAGATGGTCCAATCGCTCGGCAGCCATGACGAGGCCCTGCGGTACATCGAAGAACAGTTCCCGGCGGTTAACTTCCATGTCCGCGGAAACGAACTCTCCATCAGCGGCCCGGCGAACGAGGTGCCCCGCATCATGCGCCTCCTGCATGAAGTACGCGGCCTTGTGGCCCGCGGCACCGTGATCAGCCCCGCCGTCCTGCAGCAGCTCGTGGCGTTGCTCCGCAGCCAGTCCCTGCAGAACCCCGTGGATGTCCTCACCCATGACATCCTGTCCAGCCGGGGAAAGACCATCCGGCCCAAGACGCTGAACCAGAAGAACTATGTTGACGCGATCGACGCCAACACGGTGATCTTCGGAATCGGCCCCGCCGGTACCGGCAAGACCTTCCTGGCCATGGCGAAGGCTGTCCAGGCGCTGCAGCAGAAGGAAGTCAGCCGCATCATCCTGACCCGTCCGGCCGTCGAAGCCGGCGAGCGGCTGGGGTTCCTGCCCGGCACGCTCAGTGACAAGATCGACCCCTACCTGCGACCGCTTTACGACGCGCTCCACGACATGATGGACCCCGAATCGATCCCGCGCCTCATGGCCGCCGGGACTATCGAGGTTGCGCCGCTTGCCTATATGCGCGGGCGCACCCTGAACGACGCTTTCATCATCCTGGACGAGGCCCAGAACACCACGCCGGAACAGATGAAGATGTTCCTGACCCGTCTCGGCTTCGGATCAAAGATGGTGGTCACCGGCGACGTCACCCAAGTCGACCTTCCCTTCGGGACGCGTTCGGGGCTGCGCATCGTGGAGGAGATCCTGCAGGGCATTGAGGACGTCAACTTCTCAGTCCTGGACTCCACGGACGTGGTCCGCCACCGCCTGGTGGGCGACATCGTCCGGGCCTACAGCGTTTGGGACGATGTCCAGCGAAACAAGGTCAAACACTCAGTAAGCCGTGAGAAACGGGCGGAGCGCGCATGAGCATCGAAGTGAACAACGAATCCGGCATCCAGGTTGATGAAGCGGAGCTAGTGGCGCTGTCCCGGTACGTTTTCGAACAGCTTTTCATCCACCCCCAGGCTGAGCTTTCCATCCTGCTGGTGGACGAACCCGCCATGGAAAAGCTCCACATTGAGCTCATGGACGAGCCCGGATCAACAGACGTGCTCTCGGTTCCCATGGATGAGCTCACTCCTGGGACACCTGACCGGCCCACGCCGCAGGGGATGCTTGGGGACATCGCCGTGTGCCCCCAGGTCGCACAGGTCCAGGCCGCCAACGCCGGGCACGGCCTGCAGGACGAGATGCTGCTCCTGACGACGCACGGCATTCTTCACCTGCTGGGCTACGACCATGCTGAGCCTGAGGAGAAGGAAGAAATGTTCGGCCTCCAGCGCCAGTTACTGTCCGGATTCACGGGCAAGGACGCACCCGCCGAGACAACGCAGTGACGCCCCTGCTCCTTGTAGGCATGGCCCTGGTTTTCCTTAGCACCGCCGCCCTCCTGACCGCTGCCGACGCCGCGTTCACTTTCCTTCCCCGGCATGACGCCGAGGAAGCGCTCCTCAAAAGCAGGGGCAACGCCATGCGCCGCATCCTTGCCCAGCCGGTGGCGCATATCAGGGCGCTGCGGTTCTGGCGGATCTGGTTCGAGATGGCGTCGGCCGTCGCCGTCGCCGTCCTGCTGCACAGCCTGCTGGACAACGTGTGGCTCGCGGGTTTGGCCGCCACGGGGATCATGGCCCTGTTGGGGTTTGTTATCGTCGGGGTTTCCCCCCGCCAGATCGGCAGGCTGCATTCGGGTGCCGTGGTCCAGTACACGGCGCCCCTCATCCGGTTCCTGACCTGGATCCTCGGCCCCATCCCGAAGTGGCTCGTGGCGCTCGGCAGTGCGGCTGCACCGGGTGCACCGGCGGGCGATGATGCGTTTTTCAGTGAGCAGGAATTCCGCGAACTCGTGGACCGTGCTTCCGAGTCGGACATGATCGAGGACAACGAAGCGGAAATGATCCAGTCCGTTTTTGACTTCGGCGATACCCTGGTGCGCTCGGTCATGGTCCCCAGGACGGACATCCTTAGCATCGACGCCGGTTCCAGCCTCAGGCGGGCCATGTCGATGTTCCTCCGTTCGGGCTATTCGCGCATCCCCGTGATCGGCGACAACACGGACCAGATCCTGGGAATCGTCTACCTCAAGGATGTGGCGGCGACGCTCCACGAACTGGGCCCCGACGACGAACAGCCCCCGGTGGAAGCGCTGGCCCGCGAAGTCCGGTACGTTCCGGAGTCCAAGCCGGTGAGCGAGCTGCTGCGCGAACTCCAGAAGGAATCGACGCACGTGGCCATTGTCATCGACGAATATGGCGGCACCGCCGGCCTGGTGACGCTCGAGGACCTCATCGAGGAAATTGTCGGCGAAATCGTTGACGAATACGACACCGAAAGCGCCGAAGCCGTGGCCCTGGGCGGCGGCGCCTTCCGCGTCAGCGCCCGCATGAGCATTGATGACCTGGGGGAGCTGTTCGACATCGAGCTCGACGACGACGAGGTGGACACTGTGGGTGGACTGCTGGCCAAGGCCCTGGGCCGGGTGCCAATAGTCGGCAGCCACGTGGAAGTGGACGGCATCTCGTTACGCGCAGAACGGCTCGAAGGCAGGCGCAACCGGGTCAGCCACATCATTGCGGCCGCCGTTCCCAAGATAGACACTGACCTTGAAGACCTCTTTGACGAGGCGGAAGCAACCCAGCAGGGAGTTCCACGTGAGCAAGAAAAATAACCGCCCGGCCAGCCAAGGCTCCGATACACCGGACTACGGCGGCTACCGGGCCGGTTTCTCCGTCCTGGTCGGGCGCCCCAACGCGGGCAAATCGACCCTGACCAACGCCTTGGTGGGGCAGAAGGTGGCCATCACCTCCGCCAAGCCGCAGACCACCCGGCATACCATCCGGGGCATTGTCCACCGGGAGGACGCCCAGTTGGTCCTCGTCGACACTCCGGGCCTGCACCGTCCCCGCACCCTGCTCGGCAAACGGCTTAATGACCTGGTGGCCGACACCCTGGCCGAAGTCGACGCGATCGGCTTCTGCCTCCCCGCTAACGAGAAAATCGGCCCCGGTGACAAATACATCGCTGCGCAGTTGGCGCAGCTGGGCAGCAAGCCCGTCATCGCCGTTGTGACCAAGGCAGACCTGGTGGACCGGCAGGCGCTCACCGAGCAGCTTCTTGCCGTCGCTGCGTTGGGCCGGGAAGTCCTCGGCGAGGACGGCTGGAGGGACATTGTTCCGGTCTCCGCCGCCGACGGCTTCCAGGTCGAAACCCTCGCTGATGTTCTCATCAGCCACATGCCGCCGTCGCCGCCTTTGTACCCGGAGGGGCACCTGACGGACGAGCCGGAAGCAGTGATGATCGCCGAGCTCATCCGGGAGGCAGCCCTCGAAGGCGTCCGTGACGAACTGCCGCACTCCCTTGCCGTCGTCGTCGATGAAATAGTTCCGCGCGAGGGGCGGCCCGAGGACCGGCCGTTCCTGGATGTCCGGGTCAATCTTTATGTGGAGCGTCCTTCCCAGAAGGCCATCATCATCGGCAAGGGCGGTGCCAGGCTCCGCGAGGTTGGCACCAACGCACGGAAGGCGATCGAAGCGCTGCTCGGTGCCCGCATCTACCTTGACCTGCATGTGAAGGTCGCCAAGGACTGGCAGCGGGACCCCAAGCAGCTGGTCAAACTGGGGTTCTGACCCAGCAGCACGCCCCGCCCCGGCCGGTAATCGGGAAGTTCCCAGAATTGGCGACTAAAATGGGTCGGATTGAATTTTTCGAGGAAGGTACACCACATGGGGCGAAGCCGCGATAATCGCGAGTACGGCGCTGGCGCGTCAGCCGGAGCCGGTCCGGTCTCCCGGCACGCGGACGCCGGTGCCGTCGGCGTAGCCCGGCACTTCGGGGGACAGTGCCGCATGCCCAGGTGGCTGAAGGTGACCACAGCTGTCCTGACAGTTGTGCTGCTCGGCGGCCTCGGCTTCGCCGGTTACTGGTACTTCCGCCTCCAGTCGAACATCACCACCGCACCGCTCAGCGCGGGCGACGGCACAGACGCAGGGAACGACTCAACGGGCAGGATGCAGATCCTGATCCTCGGCTCGGATACCAGGGACGGCAAGAACGCCGAATATGGCTCCGTGGAGGACTCCAAGGGCTACGGCAAGTCCGACGTCATGATGCTGATGGACATTTCCGCCGATAACAAGCGCGTCAGCGTCATCAGTTTCCCCCGGGACCTGCTAGTGGACATTCCGCATTGCACCGACCAGAAAACCAAAATGTCCTTTCCCGCCCTCAACGGCGTGATGATCAACGAGGCAATGTCGCAGGCCGGCATCGGCTGCGCCGTTGATACCGTCAACAAGCTGACGGGCATGAAGGTTGACCACTTCATGATGGCCGATTTCAACGCCGTCAAGGAGCTCTCCAACACCGTGGGCGGCGTGGATGTCTGCATCAGCGACGCCGTCTATGACCCGGATTCCCACCTCCGGCTTCCGGCGGGCACGTCTTCCGTCCAGGGGGAAATGGCACTCGCGTTCCTGCGGACCCGGCACGCCTTTGCCGACGGCGGCGACCTCGGCCGCATCAAAGCCCAGCAGGGCTTCCTGTCATCGCTCACAAGGAAGATCAAGGACGACGGCACGCTGTCCAACCCGGCGAAAATGCTGAACATCGCGGACACAGTCACCCAGAACCTCACCGTCGATGACGGGCTCTCCTCGGTGCCATCGCTGCTCACCATTGGCAACCGGCTGAAGAACATCGACATCAGCAAGGTGGCCTTCGTAGCGGTGCCCACCACCCCGGCCCTCTCAGACCCCAACCGTCTCCAGATTGCCGAACCGGCAGGCTCCCAATTGTTCACGGCCCTCCAAAAGGACGTTGACCTCACGGATCCCACGGCGCCTTCGGAACCCGCCACGCCCTCGGCGGCGCCGACTGAAACCGCGCCGCCCGCACCGTCCTATAACAAGGCCATCCAGCCGGTTACTGTGGCGAACGGCAGTGGCGTGCCCGGACGTGCCCAGGAAATCGTGCAGGCGCTCGTGACCGGCGGCTTTACGCAGACCGGCCAGTTTGCAGCCACGCCGGTGACGCAAAGCGCGGTGTACTTCGGGACCGGCTTCAACGACGTCGCCGCTGACGTGGCAGCCCTGCTGGGGATTCCAGCCGCACAGGTGCAGTCCGCGCCCGGCGTAGTTGGGGTGCAGGCGTATCTGGGAACCGACTTCACCTCTGGGGTCACCTACGGCGCCGGCGCGGGCACCGTCGCACTGCCGGAGGACATCGTCAACCAGACCGCACGCGACAGCCTGTGCCAGCAGGCCAATCCATTCCTGATAGTCAAGGGCTGACTGCAGCGAAGATGACAAAAGAGGCGGGGCCAACGGGCCCCGCCTCTTTGTGCGACCGGCAGATGGACTACCAGATGCTGACGCGTTCCTGCCGCGACATCCACATGCCGTCCTCTTCGGTCACGCCGAAAGCCTCATGGAAGGCATCGAGGTTTTTGGCGATGGCATTGGTCCGGAACTCGTTGGGGGAGTGGGGATCCGTGGCGAGCCTGCGGATGGCTTCCTCGGGCCGGATCACCTGGCGCCAGCCCGCTGCCCAGGAGGCAAAGAAGCGCTGCTGTCCCGTCAGCCCGTCCAACACCTCCGGTTCCTTGCCGTCCAGGCTGAGCAGGTAGGCCTTGTAGGCGATGGTCAAACCGCCGAGGTCGCCGATGTTTTCCCCCAGCGTGAGCTTGCCGTTGACGTTGTGCCCGGGGGCCGCATAGGGGGAAAGGGCGTCGTACTGGGCCACCAGCTTGGCGGTCAGTTCCTCGAAGGCCTTGCGGTCATCCTCGGACCACCAATTCCGCAGCGCACCGCCGCCGTCGAACTGTGAACCCTGGTCGTCAAAACCGTGGCCGATCTCGTGGCCAATCACAGCCCCGATCCCGCCGTAGTTTACGGCGTCGTCGGCGTCGGCCGTGAAGAACGGCGGCTGCAGGATGGCTGCGGGGAAGACAATCTCGTTCAGCATCGGGTGGTAGTAGGCGTTCACCGTTTGCGGGGTCATGAGCCACTTGTCGTGGTCCACGGGCTTACCCACCTCATCGAGGTGACGGTCGACGTCGGCGTTATGGGCGCGCTCCACGTTGCCGAGGAGATCGGCGGGATCGATCTCCACTGCTGAGTAATCAATCCACTTGTCCGGGTAGCCGATCTTGGCGCGGAAGGCTGCCAGCTTCCGGAGTGCCTCGGCCTTGGTGTCCTCGCCCATCCAGTCCAGTCCGGTGATGCTCCGCCGGTAGGCCTCGGTCAGGTTGGCCACGAGAGTCTGCATGCGCGCCTTGTGCGATTCGGGGAAGTGCTGGGACACGTAGATCTGCCCGACGGCTTCACCCAGTGCGGCCTCGACGACGGCGACTGCACGCTTCCAGCGGTCCTTGTTGCGCGGCGTGCCGCTAATGGTTGTTCCGTAGAAGGCGAAGTTGGCATCCACGAACTCGGCGGACAGATAGGGCGCGGCCGCGTTGATGACCCGCAGCGCCAGCCACTCCTGCCACACCGCCAGTGGCTCGGATTCGAGCAGGGCCGCGGCCCCGCTGAAAAAGTCCGGAGTGCTGACCACAATTTCGTCCCGCTTGGCGGCTGCGATCCCCGCAGCCTCGAACCATGTCCCCAGGAGCGGGAACAGGGCGGCTGCCTCATCGGACGACTTCAGGTTGTACGTCTTTTGCGGGTCCCGCAGCGTGACGTTGTCCCAGTGGTGGGAGGCCAGGCTGGTTTCAAGGGCAACAACGCGGCCGGCCGCCGACTCGGCCTCGTCCACTCCCGCCAGGCTAAACATGTTCCGGACATACCCCTGGTATGCGGAGACCATGGGGGCGAACTTTTCTTCGCGGTAATACGACTCATCGGGCAAGCCAAGGCCACCCTGGCCGGTGTACAGCAGTACGCGGTCCGGATTACCCGCGTCCGGTGCAGGGTAGATGTAGAAAAGCCCTGAAACGTCGGAGCGGAAGAGCCGCCCGGCCAGCGCCACAAGGTCGGACACTGAGGTGGTGGCGAATACCTCGGCGAGCCGGGCCCGGATGGGATCCATGCCCTTGGCCTCCACCGTGGCCTCATCCATGAAGCTGTTGTACAGCTCGCCGACTTTCCGCTCTATCCCGGTGGCGGCCTCGCCTTTGGCGGCAGCCTCCTCAATGATGTCCCGGACCGCGATTTCCGCGCCGTCGCGCAATGCAGTGAATGTTCCCTCGAGCGGCCGGTCATCCGGAATTTCGGTGGCCTTGAGCCAGGACCCGTTGACGTGCTGGTACAGGTCATCCTGAGGCCTGACGCCGTGGTCAATGTTGGACAGATCGATCCCCGAGATGGGCACAGAAGCTCCTTCGTGTGACATGCCGCGGCGGCGCTGGCACCGGTGCGGCGTCTGCATGGTGGACGTTGCTGGAGGTGGTGCTCCTTCATCTTACGCACCCGTGTTACTCTCAAATGGTGCGCGCAGAACTGCTTCTTAGCTGCCGCGGCGAGGCCTCAGACGCGATCTAGCGCAAGGCCCATCCTCGTCGCGGAGTTTGTGTTGCCCGGCCACCCTTTCACATATGAACCACAGAAAAGGCCCCGATAGTAATGCGAAACGCACAGAAGACCTCTGGAATGCCCGCCCACCGGTACCTGCCCTTCCAGGACCAGATCACCGTTGAAATGCCTGACCGCACGTGGCCGGACAAGATCATTACCAAAGCCCCGCGCTGGTGCGCCGTTGATCTGCGTGACGGCAACCAGGCACTGATTGATCCCATGAGCCCCGCCCGCAAGATGAAGATGTTCGACCTGCTGGTCCGCATGGGCTACAAGGAGATCGAGGTGGGCTTCCCGTCCGCCTCGCAGACCGACTTCGACTTCGTCCGCCAGCTCATCGAGGGCAACCACATCCCGGACGACGTCACCATCCAGGTGCTCACCCAGGCCCGCGAGCAGCTGATCGAGCGGACCTACGAATCGCTGGTTGGCGCCAGGCAGGCCATCGTCCACCTGTACAACTCCACGTCCGTCCTGCAGCGCCGCGTGGTGTTTAACCAGGACGAGGACGGGATCCTGGACATCGCGCTGCAGGGCGCCCGGCTGTGCAAGAAGTACGAGGAAACCCTCGTCGACACCCACATCACGTACGAATACTCCCCTGAATCGTTCACCGGCACCGAACTCGAATACGCCGTCAGGGTCTGCAACGCCATAGCTGACGTGTTCGAAGCTTCCGCCGACCGGCAGGTCATCATCAACCTGCCCGCCACGGTGGAAATGGCCACCCCGAACGTCTACGCCGATTCCATCGAGTGGATGCACCGCCACCTGCACCCTCGCGAAGGCATCATTCTGTCCCTGCACCCGCACAACGACCGCGGCACCGGCGTTGCCGCAGCCGAGCTGGGTTACCTGGCCGGTGCAGACCGGATCGAGGGCTGCCTGTTCGGCAACGGCGAGCGGACCGGCAACGTGGACCTGGTCACCCTGGGCCTGAATATGTTCGTCCAGGGCATCGATCCCATGATCGATTTCTCCAACATCGACGAGATCCGGCGAACCGTGGAGTACTGCAACCAGCTGCCGGTCGCCGAGCGCACCCCGTATGGCGGGGACCTTGTGTTCACCGCTTTTTCCGGCTCGCACCAGGACGCCATCAAGAAGGGCTTCGAGGCACTGGAACGGGATGCCGCCGCCGCCGGCAAGGCCGTTGAGGACTTCACCTGGGCCGTCCCGTACCTGCCCGTTGACCCGAAGGACCTGGGCCGCAGCTACGAGGCCGTCATCCGTGTGAACTCGCAGTCCGGCAAAGGAGGCGTGGCCTATCTGCTCAAGAACGAGCACAGCCTGGACCTGCCACGCCGCGCCCAGATCGAATTCTCCGGCGTAATCCAGAAGCGCACCGACACCGTGGGCGGTGAAGTCACCGGATCCCAGCTCTGGCAGATTTTCCAGGACGAGTACCTGCCCTCCAACCAGGCGGACAGCCAGTGGGGCCGTTATTCCCTGGGTTCCTTCAGCACGGAGACCGATCACGACGGCAGTCAGACCACCCTGCACGCCTCCCTCACCGTGGATGGTGTCCAGGCCCGCCGCACCGGCACCGGAAACGGGCCCATCGCCGCGCTGCTGAGCATCCTGCATGACGACGGCGTGGACGTCCGGGTTCTGGACTACAGCGAACACGCACTCTCCGAAGGCGGAAACGCCTCTGCTGCGGCCTACGTCGAGTGCGCGGTGGGGGAGCGGGTCCTGTGGGGCGTCGGTATGGACGCCAACACCAGCACATCCTCGCTGAAAGCAGTGATTTCCGCTGTCAACCGTGCCATCAGGGATTCCCGCGCCTGATCCGGAATAGCGTTGCGCGCCGTAAGTCACGGCGCGCAACGCACCGGCATGGCCGGCTTTCCGGAACACAGTGCGAAGATTAACCGTGGTCCAACAATCCTTTGCTGCGCGGTCCTACCGCGATGACGCCGTGGTGCTGCGTACCCACAAGCTGGGCGAAGCAGACCGCATCATCACCCTCCTGACCAAGCACCACGGCCAGATTCGGGCGGTCGCCAAGGGCGTGCGGCGCACCAGCAGCAAGTTCGGCGCCCGGCTGGAACCCTTCATGGTCGCGGACCTCCAGCTTGTCTCCGGAAAGACGCTGGACATCGTCACCCAGGCCGTTGCCAAAGGCGCCTACGGCAGTAACATCGCCGCAGACTATGGACGGTACACCGTTGCTGCGGCCATGACGGAAACAGCCGAGAAGCTGACCGACGTCGACGGCGAGGCGGGCACCGCCCAATACAACCTTCTGGTGGGGGCTTTGGCGTCCCTCAGCAGGGGTGACCACGCGGCGGGGCTGATCCTGGATTCGTACCTGCTGCGGGCCCTCGCTACCGGCGGCTGGGCGCCGAGCTTCACGGGCTGCGCCCGCTGCGGCCGCCCCGGACCTCATACTGCGTTTTCGGCTCCCCTCGGCGGTATGGTCTGCGCGGACTGCCGTCCCCCCGGTTCACCTGCTCCGGCAGCGGAAACCGTCACATTGTTGGGTGCCCTGCTGACAGGGGATTGGACGACGGCGGACGGTTCGGAAGTGCCGCACCGTCGGGAAGCCGCCGGGCTGGTGGCCGCATACCTGCAATGGCACCTTGAGCGTGTCCTGAAATCCCTCAAACATGTGGAGCGTGGCTGACAGTGGCTTTGGGAAAAAAGAAGAATCCCCCGCGGACACGGACGGCCCCCGTGGTGGCACCGTACCCGCATCCGTCCGGCGCGGTTGCGCCGGCGATCCCGGCCGAATTCATCCCCCGCCATGTGGCTATCGTGATGGACGGTAACGGCCGCTGGGCCAACCAGCGCGGACTTCCGCGGATCGAAGGTCACAAAGCCGGCGAGCCCGCCCTGCTCGATGTGGTGGCCGGCGCCATCGAACTCGGCATCGAGTACGTGAGTGTTTACGCCTTCTCCACGGAGAACTGGCGCCGCTCTCCGGAGGAAGTCCGCTTCCTTATGGGTTTTAACAAGGACGTGCTTCGCAGGCAACGCAACCAGCTGGACGACTGGGGTGTCCGGGTCCGCTGGTCCGGACGCCGGCCCAAGCTGTGGGGATCGGTCATCCGCGAACTCGAAGAGGCTGAGGAGTTCACCGCCGGAAACAGCACCTGTACGTTGACCATGTGTGTTAATTACGGCGGCCGGGCCGAGATCACGGACGCGGTCTCCGCCATCGCCGTCGAAGTGGCGGCGGGCCGGCTTAAGCCCGGGTCAATCTCGGAGAAGACCATCCAGAAGTTCCTGGACGAACCGGACCTGCCCGATGTTGACCTGTTCCTGCGTAGCTCGGGGGAGCAGCGGCTCTCCAACTTCCTGCTGTGGCAGTCGGCGTACGCTGAGTTCGTCTTTATGGACACCCTGTGGCCGGATGTGGACCGTCGGACGCTTTGGGAGGCCGTGGAGATATACGCCCAGCGGGACCGGCGCTACGGCGGCGCTGTGGACGCAGCTTCCACCCAGGGGTAGGACTGCACCCAGCAGGCAACGTCCCGGTAGGCCTCCTCACGGATCCGTCGCTGGGAGAGGAAGACATCGTGGATCGCGCCGGGATATCGAAACACCGCTACCCTTCGCCCGAGTCGAAGGGCCCGGGTGGCGGTCTCTTCAACATCGATCACGGCGTCGGCGTGCATCAGCTCCTCGCCCCATTCAGCCTGGATCCTGGTCCGGTCTGAGAGCAATATGAGTACAGGCGCCGTGATGTCCAGGCCCTTCGCGACGGCGGCGTGCCCGGCCAGGACCGCCTTCGCCCAGCCTGCCCTGATGGGAAACGATGCGGCTGGCCGCCAAACAGGATGGAGCTGCCATTCACCGTGCGCTTCTTTGCTGACGCTTTGCCAGTAGCCGGGCATCTCGGGTAAGCGGAAGGGGAGCTTTGGATCGGCCCGGGCTACCGGCTCCACCAAATGCATGGCGAGGTTCCGTACCAGGCTGCTGCCCTGGAGCTCCAGCCACGGGGCGTTGAGGATGAGGGTGCCCAGCGCGCCCGGATGGCGGTCCGCCCACATTGCTGCGACGAGGCCGCCGAAGGAATGCGCCAACAGGTGGACTGTGGGGGATACGCCAGGCCTGGTTAGATGTGAGAGGTCGGCCCCGATTGCCGTCATTGCAGCCGACAGGTCCTCGTCGTAAACCTTGAGATCCGCCGCGTAGCCGGGGGTCTGCCCCTCACGCAGGCTTCGCCCGAACTTTCTGAGGTCCAGTGCGTAAAAATGGAGACCCCGTGCTGAAAGCCGTTCCGCCAATTCCACCTGTAGAAAATAGTCGGCCCAGCCGTGCAGGTAAAGCACCACCTGGACGTCGGGCCGGTCGTTGTGGTCCGTAGCGTCCGCCGCCGCTTTGGCGGTGTGCCGGATGAGGGTGGCAACAACGTCCCCTTCGTCGTCGGGAGCCAAGGACAACGGTCGAAACTGAAAGGAAGGGCCCAGGAAATCTTCGGCCCAGGGGTGTGCGCCCGGTTCTGGATCGGGTTCCGTTGCCGGTTCAACGCCAGGCATCGGTCCAATGCCGGATATCCGCTCGATGCCAGAGATCGGCCCGGTCATGCGACGGGTCCGGGATCTGTGACGTCGGGTGCAGGGGTGCCGTAGCCGCGCAACCACCGGGAAAGCCGGGCATATGCGTCCGCCCGCACTTCGGCAGGTGAGAGGAAGACGTCGTGAAGCGCGCCTTCAATCCGTTCGACAGTAACGGTGCGCCCCAGCGTGAGCGCCCTGAGGGCGATGATGTTCACGTCCAGTACGGCGTCCGTCCGCCGCATCTCCTCGGTCCAGAATGGCCCCGTGGCGCTGCCCCGCGAGAGCAGGACCAAGATAGGGATGTCAATGCCCAGTCCCCGGGCCACCTGCGCATGGCCGGACAGGACGGCGCTCAGCCAACCGGCGCGCAGCGGGAAAGCCATGGGCGGCCGGAATCTGTCGTCAAGGGCCCACTCTCCATCCGCTGAACTGCTGATCGTCCGCCAATAGAATCCCCGTTCGGGCAGCCTCAGGATCGCCTCGGGCCGGAAGCGCGCCACCGGTCGCACCATAGTGGACGCTGCATAGCGGACGAACGCGCTCCCATGCATCTCGAGCCACGGGCTGTTTAGTATCAGGTGCGAGACTGTTCCGGGGTGGTGGCTGACCCACAACGCAGCCACCAGGCCGCCGGTGGAATGGCCCATGAGCGTCAGTTGTGGTTGATTCGGGCCGCCTGGATCGGCCCGGATGATGGCCATGGCCTGGCCGATTTCGGCGTCATAGTCTGCCAGATCTGCCACGTAGCCGCCCGGCGCCTCGGGGCGCAGGCTACGCCCGTGGTTGTGCATGTCCAGCGCGTAGAACTGGTAACCGTTGCTCGTCCAGAAGCGCGCAAGGTCAACGTTGAAGAAATAGTCGCTCCAGCCGTGCAGGAACAACACCGTCCGTCGTGGTGCCTGGTGTGTGCCGGGGTGCTGCTTGGCGCGCTGATATGTGTCGGGCTCGCCCACGCCGGGGCGAAATCGGACGAGTGTAGCGGTCCGCCGGACGCCGTCGGCTCCCGATGCTTCGAACGTGCAGGCTTCGAAGCCCGTACCGAGGATGTCAGGCTGCCACTCCATGGCTTTATGGTAGCCGGGCAACCATCTATAACGGCCTGGTTTGGTCTGCACCGCCCAAGAAGGAAAACTAGAGCCATGCGCGTATATCCGACTTTCTTTAAGCTGGCCTTTTCATGGATGGACGCCGAACGCGCCCACAAGATCGGATTCAAAGGGATCAAACTTGCCCACCGTTCCGGTGCGGGGCGGCTGCTTCAGCGGTTTATGGCGCCTGCGCCGTCCCTGCAGACCACTGCCTTTGGCGTGACCTTCCCGTCCCCTTTCGGCCTTGCAGCCGGTTTCGACAAAGAGGGACTGGGCATCGAAGCCCTGACGGAACTCGGCTTCGGCCATGTCGAAGTAGGCACCATCACGGGCCAGGCGCAGCCCGGCAACGAAAAACCGCGCCTCTTCCGCCTGATCGAAGACCGCGCGGTCATCAACAGGATGGGTTTCAACAATGACGGTGCGGCCGCCGTCGAGCCACGCCTCAAAGCTGCACGGGCAGCACTCCAGCGTAAGCACCCCACCATTCGCCCGGTGATCGGGGTGAATATCGGGAAGAGCAAGGTGGTGGAACTGGGCGATGCCGTGGCCGACTATCTCATCAGCGCCCGGAGCCTCGCCCCGGCTGCCGACTACCTGGTGGTCAACGTCAGCTCGCCCAACACGCCCGGGCTCCGTCTTCTCCAGGACGTCCAGACCCTTCGTCCGTTGCTGGCCGCGGTGGGGGAGGAAGCCGACAAAGCTGCGGGGCGCCATGTCCCGCTGCTGGTGAAGATTGCCCCTGACCTGAGTGACGAGGACATCGACGACGTTGCGCGGCTCGCGCTGGACCTGAAGTTGGACGGAATTATCGCCACCAACACCACCATCGGGCGCTCAGGCCTTAAGTCACCGGCAGCAAAGGTGGAGGAATGCGGTGCCGGCGGCTTGTCCGGGGCACCGCTGAAGCAGCGGTCCCTTGAAGTCCTCCGCCGGCTCAAGGAAGCCACCGGCGGCGAGATCACCCTGGTGGCCGTGGGCGGGGTCGAAACGGCGAACGATGTCCAGGAACGGCTGGCGGCCGGGGCAACCCTGGTCCAGGGCTACACGGCGTTCCTCTACGAAGGTCCCTTCTGGGCAGCGCGGATTAACCGTGAACTGGCCACAATGCGCCGGCGCTGACCGCTGAGCGGCAGAAAAAAATCCCCGGCGGTCCGTCCGCCGGGGATTCTTTTTGCTCACGAGGAGCTGACAGGTCAGGCTGACCGATCAGGAGGGGTACTGCCCGCGCTTCACAAGGGGCTTGGGCAGCCGCAGTTTGCGGAACTGCATCGAACGCATTGAGCCGTACCAGACGGTACCGCGCTCAACTTCACCAAACTTAGCCGTGAGTTTCTTGCGGAGCTGGCGGGACAGAATGAACACATCAACAAATACGGCCAGGAACATTACCCAGAAGCCGCCCAGGACATAGACCATCTGCTCGCTGGACGCCGGCACAATCAGGGAGATAATCACAAACACCAGGGCGCCGAACATCAGGTACTCGCCGAGGCTGAAGCGCGCATCAACGTAGTCGCGGGCATAACGCTTCTGCGGGCCTTTATCGCGAACCGGGAGGAATTTCTCGTCACCGGTGTCCAGGGCCTGGCGCATTTTGGCCCGCTGGTCCTGAACAGCTTGGCGCTCAGCCGCTTTGGAGGCCTTCCGGTCCTCCGGCACCAGGGGCCTCTTCCGGGCCGCCTCCTGATCCTTGCGTTTGGGAGTTGGCGCACCCTTGCCAAACGCGGCATCCTGCCGGGCTGCCGCTTCAGCGGCCTGCTGGTCTATTGATTCCTGCGCCGTAGGCGCTTCCTTTTTACGTCCGAACACTTGAACAGAATACCTTGCGGCCTAATGGATTCCGCGCGGGTATTGTGATCGCCATGACACCCAATCCAGCGCCAACACCCTACGACGCCAGAACTCCCGACGCCGGCACCCCCGGTTCAGGCCCCTCCATCCGGTCCGTCGACGGGACCGGGCTGCGCCAGGCCGTAGCCAGTTCCTTCGATACCACCCTTAACCGACTCAAAGATCTGGTGGCCATCCCCGGCATCGCGTGGCCAAGTTTTGATCCGGCACCTTTGGATGCCAGCGCCGCTGCCGTGGCAGACCTGCTCCGCAGTGCGGGGCTCGACGACGTGCAGATCCTCCGCAGCAACAAGGAGGACGGCACCCCGGGAGGCCCCGCCGTCGTCGCCCGGCGTCCGGCCGCGGCAGGGAAACCGACCATCCTCCTCTACGCCCACCATGACGTACAGCCGCCCGGGGATCCCGCGCTCTGGGAGTCCGAGCCGTTTGCCGCCGTCGAACGCAACGGACGGCTGTACGGGCGCGGTGCAGCTGACGACAAAGCCGGGATCATGGCCCACGTGGCGGCCTACACTGCGGTGTCCGAGGTTGTGGGCAACGAGTTCGGCCTCGGCGTCACGTTCTTTTTCGAAGGCGAAGAGGAAGCCGGCTCACCGACCTTCCGCACGTTCCTCGAGACGCATCAGGAGTTGCTACGGGCAGACGTGATAGTCGTTGCAGACTCCAGCAACTGGAAAGTGGGCGTACCCGCCCTGACCACCAGCCTGCGCGGCCTCGTGGACGGCACCATGGAAGTCCAAGTGCTCGAACATGCTGTCCATTCAGGAATGTTCGGCGGCCCGGTGCTGGATGCGCCCACCCTGCTGTCCCGGCTGATCGCCACACTCCACGATGCTGAGGGCAACGTGGCCATCGATGGCCTGGTCTCCTATGACAACGCCGGTGTGGACCTCACGGAAGCGGAGTACCGTGCCGATTCGTCAGTGCTCGACGGCGTCCGCCTGGCTGGCACGGGAAGCATCGCTGCGCGGATGTGGACCAAGCCGGCCCTATCCATTATCGGGTTCGACGCGCCGGCAGTTGACGTGGCATCCAATACCCTCCTGCCGCGGGCCCGTGCAAAGTTCAGCCTGCGGCTGGCTCCCGGCCAGGAGCCGGCAGCGGCCATGGATGCCGTACGGCGGCACGTCGAGGCTAACGCACCCTTTGGTGCGAAGGTGGTGTTCACACCGGGCGAGAGCGGCAATTCGTTCCTCGCCGATACGTCGTCGGCGGCGGCGAAGTCCGCCATGTGGGCGTTGGGGGAGGCGTGGGGCGTCCCTGCGGTGGAGATGGGCATCGGCGGATCGATCCCGTTCATCTCCGACCTGGTGGACGTGTACCCCGAGGTCCAGATCCTGGTCACGGGCGTGGAGGACCCGGATTCACGCGCGCACAGCGCCAACGAGTCGCTGCACATCGGTGACTTCAAAAACGCCGTAGTGGCCGAAGCGCTGCTTCTGGCGCGGCTCAATGCCGACGGCCTCGCGTGAGCAGCCGCGGCTGATGCTGCTGAACCGCGGCCGTCGGGAACAAATGACCGGATACCAACGGTTACATTTGCAGTTAGAGCTACACGTCTGACCGAAGTAGCATGTAGCTATAGCCCATACCGTATCTGTAGGGGCAGGCGCCGCTGACGCGGAGCCGCCAGGACCGTCCAAAGGTAGGCCAAATGAGCACCGCAACCAACGAGAACACCACCGAAACCGCAGCCGCTGCCAGCGAAGAACTGGCCGCGCACGAGGTCAAACTGACCGACGTCGCTGCAGGGAAGGTCCGCAGCCTGCTGGAGCAGGAAGGCCGAACAGACCTCCGCCTCCGTGTGGCCGTCCAGCCCGGCGGCTGCTCGGGACTTATCTACCAGCTCTACTTTGACGAGCGTCTGCTCGACGGCGATGCCGTCCGTGACTACGACGGCGTTGAAGTTGTGGTGGACAAGATGAGCGTGCCTTACCTCAGCGGTGCGAGCATCGACTTCGAAGACACCATCTCCAAGCAGGGTTTCACCATTGACAACCCCAATGCCGGAGGCTCCTGCGCATGTGGTGATTCATTCCACTGACCCGGTCCTTTCGCCCGATGCCGGCGCCTGCTTTTCGTCCGCCAAAAACGGCACGACGGCACGGCGCCGACATGTGGGCGAAAAGCCCGGCGGAGCGGTAAGCTCTACACCGAGTAGTAAAACTTTTAGTGTGCCCGGAAGGCGATAGAGCCGCCGGGCAACAGCAACAAGTAGGAAGGGCCGTCTGTGAGTTCGCAGAACCGAACCGGCAGCCGACGCAAAACGATCACATCGATCTCAGGCTTGGCAGTTGCCGGCGCGTTGGTTTTGACTGGATGTTCGCCAGAGGTATCGAGGGGGTGGCTGCCCACCGAGCGTGGCACCACCAATCACACTGACCGGATCATGGACCTCTGGGTCAACTCATGGATTGCCGCCCTCGTTGTGGGCATCATTACGTGGGGCTTGATCGTCTGGTGCCTTGTTGCCTACCGCCGCCGCAAGGGAACCGTAGGGTTCCCGAAGCAGATCAGCTTTAACCTCCCGCTTGAGGTGTTCTACCTGACCATTCCGATTTTCATGGTCCTGGTGTTCTTCTACTTCACTGACCGCGACCAGCAGGCCATCGATGACCGCTCACAGCCGGCAGATGTCGTTGTTGACGTCCGTGGCAAGCAGTGGGCATGGGACTTCAACTACAAGTCCGGCAACGTCATCGAGGAAGACCTCTACGAAGCAGGCGTTCAGGCGCACCTGACGGGCAACACCAT
Organism: Arthrobacter sp. BF1; assembly: GCF_056680215.1. NCBI lineage: Bacteria > Bacillati > Actinomycetota > Actinomycetes > Micrococcales > Micrococcaceae > Arthrobacter > Arthrobacter sp. BF1. Next base: position 2,187,775 of record NZ_CM155271.1, on the reverse strand, counting down.
CGACAAGGAAGCTCTTCCGACGCTCTACTTGCCGGTTAATAAGTCCGTTGACCTGGAACTCAATGCACGCGACGTCATCCACTCTTTCTGGGTTCCCGCCTTCCTTCAGAAGCGCGACATGATCCCGGGTAAGACCAACTACATCCGGTTCACTCCCACTAAGGAGGGAACCTACGACGGCAAATGCGCAGAACTCTGCGGCGAGTACCACTCCGAAATGCTGTTCCGCGTCAAGGTTGTCTCCGAAGCAGAATTCCAGGCTCACATGGACAAGCTCAAGGCCGCAGGAAACACGGGCCTCCTTGGCGCAGAGTATGACCGCAACCCGAACCTGAACGAAACGAAGTAGGGGGAGCGACGTGGCTACTTACACCCAATCCGCACCTGTGGGGACCCTTGAGGCTCCCGTAGTTCCGAAATCCAAGGGACGCATCGTCGTCAACTGGATCACCTCCACAGACCACAAGACCATCGGGTACATGTACTTGATCGCGTCCTTTGTGTTCTTCTGCCTGGGCGGCGTCATGGCGCTCCTGATCCGGGCTGAGCTGTTCGAACCGGGCATGCAGATCCTGCAGACCAAAGAGCAGTACAACCAGTTGTTCACCATGCACGGCACTGTCATGCTGCTGATGTTCGCAACGCCGCTGTTCGCCGGCTTCACGAACGTCATCATGCCCCTGCAGATCGGCGCCCCGGACGTTGCGTTCCCACGGTTGAATGCACTGGCGTTCTGGTTCTTCCTCTTCGGCTCCACCATTGCCGTCTCCGGCTTCATCACCCCGCAGGGTGCTGCTTCCTTCGGCTGGTTCGCCTACGCCCCGTTGTCCAACACCACCTTCAGCCCCGGCATCGGTGGTGACCTGTGGGTCTTCGGCCTGGCACTGTCCGGCTTCGGAACCATCCTGGGTGCGGTCAACTTCATCACCACCATCATCTGCATGCGCGCTCCGGGCATGACCATGTGGCGGATGCCGATCTTCACCTGGAACGCACTGATCACGTCCATCCTGGTCCTCATGGCCTTCCCGCCGCTGGCGGCGGCTCTGTTCGCGCTGGGTGCGGATCGCAGGTTTGGTGCGCATATCTTTGACCCTGAGAACGGTGGCGCGGTTCTTTGGCAGCACCTGTTCTGGTTCTTCGGGCACCCCGAGGTGTACATCATCGCGCTGCCGTTCTTCGGGATTGTGTCGGAGATCTTCCCGGTCTTTAGCCGCAAACCGATCTTCGGCTACAAGGGCCTGGTCTACGCAACCATCGCCATCGCCGCCCTGTCCGTGACCGTGTGGGCACACCACATGTACGTCACCGGTTCAGTGCTGCTGCCGTTCTTCGCCTTCATGACCATGCTGATTGCCGTGCCTACCGGTGTGAAGTTCTTCAACTGGATCGGCACCATGTGGCGGGGGTCGTTGACCTTCGAAACCCCCATGCTGTGGAGTATCGGCTTCCTGGTCACATTCCTCTTCGGTGGCCTGACCGGCATTATCCTGGCCTCACCGCCACTGGACTTCCACGTCTCGGATTCCTACTTCGTGGTTGCTCACTTCCACTACGTGGTCTTCGGCACCGTGGTGTTCGCGATGTTCGCCGGGTTCTACTTCTGGTGGCCGAAGTGGACGGGCAAGATGCTCAACGAGCGCCTGGGCAAGATTCACTTCTGGCTGCTGTTCCTGGGCTTCCACGGAACGTTCCTCATCCAGCACTGGCTGGGCGTAGAGGGCATGCCGCGCCGCTACGCTGACTACCTGGTGGAGGACAACTTCACCTGGATGAATCAGTTCTCCACCATCGCGTCGTTCGTACTGGGCGCCTCGCTGATCCCGTTCTTCTGGAACGTCTACATCACGTGGCGCAGCAACGAAAAGGTTGAGGTGGATGACCCGTGGGGCTTCGGCGCTTCGCTGGAGTGGGCCACCTCGTGCCCGCCGCCGCGCCACAACTTCACGTCCCTGCCGCGCATCCGGTCGGAGCGTCCCGCCCTGGACCTGCACCACCCGGAGCTCTCCCAGGTACACACCGTCGAGTCGCCTGCTCCCGCAGCAGCTGTGCTCGGTAACGCCGACCAGAAGGACACAGCCAAGTGAAAATCGAGTCGTGGATTTTTGGAGGCGGCGTTTTCTTCTTCGTTCCGGTCGCCTTGGTTTACGGTTTCCTGACGAACTGGATGGAGCCGGTTGGCCTGCTCGGCGTCTTGCTCATCGCGGGCCTGGCAGGCATGATCGGTGCCTACCTGGGCTTTACCGGCCGCCGCGTTGGCCTTCGCCCTGAAGACCGAAGCGACGCCGAGGTCCACGAGGGCGCCGGCGAACAGGGGCACTTTAGCCCTTGGAGCTGGTGGCCGCTGGTACTGGGCCTTGCATGCGCTGGCGGCTTCCTCGGCCTGGCAGTCGGATGGTGGGTCATGTTCATCGCTGCCGGCCTTGCCGTGGTTGCACTCGTGGGCTGGGTCTTCGAATACAGCCGTGGCGACCACGCCCACTAGGATCTGCTGATCCGGTCTCGGTACACGTCGCATAAGACAAAGACGCTGGGCCCCACCTTCGGGTGGGGCCCAGCGTCTTTTGCTTTGCCGCGGGCGGACATCGCGGCGCCTTTCCAGCTGACCGGCGTGGCGCCAAGCCAGGCCGCGCAGCGGCCTAGGCAGCCCCCTGCGACTCAATCAGCGACACCAGCAGCCGGAGGGCATCTTCCACCTCTTCGCCCGCGGTGGCGCCGTTGAGGGGGTTTTCAGGGACCGAAAGCTCAACCTCGCATCCGAACGGAAAATCAGCGGTCATCACTTCGAGCAGCGATCTGGCATCGACGCCCTCGATTCCCGCTTTCCGGATGGTAACGGGAAGGCCTGTGGCTGTGACGGCCCGGACGAATTCCGCCGCTGGACGGGCATGCAATCCGATCGCAGCCGAAACCACGGCCTTGTGAACTGGCAAAGCGTCTCCTCTGTCCTGGCGGCCCCATCCGCCACCTGCTGAAATTTCCAATCCAATATAGCGCCCTCCCGTCACACTCACTAACGCACCCACTTCCTGTGGCTGGTCTAGACCTCCCAAACGTTGGCTTAAGATTGGAGGGTGAAGAGCGAAGCAGGAATGACACGCCGTGGCCACTAAAGCTGAGGGCATTCGGGGCGAGATAGACCGAAACAGCGGGGCAGCCATCTACATCCAGCTCCGGGAAATCCTGCGGGCTTACATCAGTGAATCCTGTCCGCCAGGATCTGCGTTACCGTCAGAGCGCGATCTTGCCCTGCGGTTCGGCCTCGCGCGCATGACAGTCCGGCAGGCCATCGACGCCCTTGTCGGTGAAGAGGTGATCGAGCGGGTAGTTGGCCTCGGCACTTTCGTCCGCAAGCCAAAACTCGATCTGCAGGTCAAGCTGACCTCGTACAGCGAGGAGATGCAGCGCCGTGGCATGGTTCCAGCGGCGAAAGTCCTCAGCTTCGAGCAGATCGGTGCGAGTGCCTTCCTCGCCCGGGAACTTCAGGTGGAAGAGGGGACGCCCCTTGTACGCTTCCGGCGGCTGTTGCTGGCTGACGGCGAGCCCATGAGTGTGGATGAGAACTTCATCCCCGCCCAGCGCGTCCCGGGGTTGCTCGACAGCGAGCCTCCCACTTCCCTGTACAACGTCCTGAGTGAGCAGTTTGGTCTGGTCATGGAGTGGGGGGAGGACATGATCGAGGCGACGGCTTCGTCCCCTTCCACGGCCCGCCTGCTCAATGTCGACGTCGGCACGCCGCTTCTTAAGATCCAGCGGCACGCGTTTGTGGCGCGTGCCATGGTGGATTATTCGGTTTCCTATTATAGGGCGGACCGCTACAAACTCTGGGTCCCGCTCCAGCGGCCGGGAGCCCGTACCGCCCGAAGTCATTCCTCCGGGTACCGCAGCCACTGACGGCAAGGGGAAAGGCCCCGGTCCAATGGACCGGGGCCTTTCCCCTTTAGTGCCTGGCTGACTAGCGGCTGAGGGTCTTGCTTTCCTCTGCCGCTTCCACTGCCGGGTGAGCGTGGTGCCCGTGTGCGGCTTCCAGCTCTGCGGGGGTGGCAGGTGCAACGCGGTCCTCGAAGAACCACTTGGACAGGAATGCCCGACGCTTTTCCTTGCTTGTCACGATGCCGTGTTCGTTAGGAACTGCAGGCAGGGGAGTCGGCGATTCGAAGCCCACCAGCTTGTAGCGCTTGTACTCATCAAGGGGTGCATGGACCTCGATGAATTCACCGTGCGGAAGGCGCACGATACGGCCGGTCTCACGGCCGTGGAGCGCGATTTCGCGGTCCTTGCGCTGGAGAGCCAGTGCTACACGCTTGGTGACGATGTAGGCAATGATCGGGCCGACGAAGAACAGCGCCCGGAGCCAGTACGTAACGTCGTTCAGCGAGACGTGGAAGTGGGTGGCGATGAGGTCCGACCCGGCGGCAGCCCACATGACGCAGTACCAGACGAAACCTGCTACGCCGATGGCTGTGCGGGTGGGGGCGTTCCGCGGACGGTCCAGCACGTGGTGTTCGCGGTCGTCCTTGGTGATCCACCTTTCAATCCACGGGTACATGAACATCACGGTGAACAGGATGCCTGCGGGCACCAGGGCCGGGAGGAGGACGTTCAGCGTGAGCGTGTATCCGAAGATGACGTACTCGAAGTGGAAGTCCCCAATAACGCCCGGCATCAGGCGCAGGGCGCCGTCAACAAAACCGATGTACCAGTCAGGCTGGGTACCGGCGGAGACGGGGGAGGGATCGTACGGTCCGTAGTTCCAGATCGGGTTGATCGTGAAGAAGGCCGCCATCAGGGCGATGACGCCGAAGACGATGAAGAAGAAGCCGCCGGCCTTTGCCGCGTAAACCGGACCCAGCGGGTAGCCGACGACGTTGCCGTCGTTGCGTCCCGGGCCGGGGTACTGGGTGTGCTTGTGCACAACCACCATAAAGAGGTGGAGCACGATCATCAGAAGGATCAGTGCGGGCACAAGCAGAATGTGGAGCATGTACAGGCGACCGATAACTGCAGTGCCAGGGAACTCGCCGCCAAAGAGGAAGAACGAGATGTACGTGCCCACCACGGGAATGGCCTTGATGACGCCGTCGATGATGCGCAGGCCGTTGCCGGAGAGCAGGTCATCCGGAAGCGAGTAACCGGTGAAGCCGGCCGCCATGGCGAGGATCAGGAGGACGCTGCCAACAACCCAGTTCATTTCTCGCGGTTTGCGGAATGCTCCAGTGAAGAAGACACGCAGCATGTGCACGGCAATGGAAGCCACAAACAGCAGCGCGGACCAGTGGTGCACCTGGCGCATGAAGAGCCCGCCGCGGATGTCGAAGGAGATGTTCAGCGAGGAGCTGTAAGCAACCGACATTTCCACGTTCTTCAATGGCACGTAGGAACCCGTGTAGTGGGTCTCAGCCATGGAAGGATCGAACCAGAAGGTCAGGAAGGTGCCTGACAGCAGCAAAATGACGAACGAGTAGAGCGCCACTTCACCGAACATAAACGACCAGTGGTCGGGGAAAACCTTCCGCCCAAACTCGCGGAGGATACCGGAACCGCCGACGCGGGCGTCAACGAAATCAGTGATGCGTCCGGTCTTGGTCTTGGCTACGAAGGCGGGGGCTTCAGCTGTTGACGCTGCGCTCATGCTCATCACGCTCCCAGTAACTCGGTCCTACAGGTTCTTTGAAGTCGCTTGTCGCGACCAGGTAGCCCTCGTTGTCGACCGCGATGGGCAGTTGGGGGAGGGGCCGGCTGGCCGGGCCAAAGATCACCTTGCACTCTTGCGTGAGGTCGAAGGTGGACTGGTGGCACGGGCACAGCAGGTGGTGCGTCTGCTGCTCATAAAGGGCAACAGGGCAACCGACGTGGGTGCAGATCTTGGAGTAGGCAACGATACCGTTGTAGCTCCAGTCCTCGCGTCCTGCCGAAGGCTTCAGGGACGCAGGATCAAGACGCATGAGGAGCACAACAGCCTTGGCCTTTTCGTTGAGCTTGCCCTCGTGCAGTTCGTTCAGGCCTTCCGGAATGACGTGGAAGGCTGATCCCAGGGTGACATCGGCGGCCTTGATGGGCGTACCGTCGGGGTCCCGGGTGAGGCGCTTGAGCTTGCCTTCCTGGGGAGCCCACATGGTGTGCGCCAGCTTGTTGTCCGGGCGGGGACCAAGGTCACCAAAAACCGCGATGGCGGGCAGAGGTGCCAGGGCAACGGCGCCGAGCAGGGTGTTGCGGATGAGCGGCCGGCGCTTGATGCCCGTCTCCTCCACGATGTCGTCCACGATGCGCACAGCGGCCTGGCGGTCCTCTTCGGTGCGGATCGCGTGGCGTTCCTCGGAGACTTCGTGGTCCGGCATGAGGGCCTTGGCCCAATGCACGATGCCAGTGCCTATGCCGAGCATGGCGAAAGCCGTGCCAAGACCCAGGAGGGCGTTCTGCAGGCGGATCGTGGCAATGCCAGCCCCCGACCCAGCGCCCAAATCGATGGCGAAGTACGCCACCAGGAAGATCAGGGTGCCAACAACGGAGAGGCCGAAAAGTATTGCGACCTGCCGTTCTGCCCGTTTGGCGGCCTTCGGGTCCGTGTCAGCCAGGCGCAAACGATGCGGGGGAAGTCCAGGATCCTGGAATTTCTCCACCTCATTCTGACCAGCCGTAGCTACGGTGCCCGAGTGGTTCGGACTGCCGTCACTATGGTTGCCCATAATTCGCCTCATCCTTCTCTCGTCCCGGCGTCTGCCGGGTTAGTTTTCAATGTCAAACTGCTGACTGGGCAGCAGAAGTTTTAGGGATCCCGATCGTCCTAGGACGATCGGGACGTCAGCCAGATCGTAAAGGCGATGATGACGCCGAGTCCTGCGATCCAGACGAAGAGGCCTTCGGCGACCGGGCCAAGGGAGCCCAGATCGGCGCCGCCCGGGGAGCCGTTGGATTCGATCTGCTTGAGGAAGGTGATGATGTCGCGCTTGCCTTCGGGCGTCACGTTCGCGTCACTGAAGACGGGCATGTTCTGCGGGCCGGAGACCATCGCTTCGTAGATGTGCTTGCCGGAAACGTCCGCGAGGGCCGGGGCGAACTTGCCCCGGGTCAGGGCGCCGCCGGCAGCAGCTGCGTTGTGGCACATGGCGCAGTTCACGCGGAAGAGCTCACCACCTGCGGCAGCGTCACCCTTTTCATCTAACAGGTGTTCCTCAGGAATTGCCGGGCCGGCACCCAGGGAAGCAACATAACCTGAAAGCTGGTGGGTCTGGGTGTCGTTGAACTGGGCAGGCTTCTTGTAGGCCTGGGGTCCGTTCATCTGCATCGGCATGCGGCCGGTACCGACCTGGAAATCGACAGCTGCTGCTCCGACACCGACCAGCGAGGGGCCGGCCTGGGTGCCGCTGGCGCCCATGCCGTGGCAGGTGGCGCAGTTCGCCTCGAAAAGCTTTTGGCCCTCGGCGGTGTCACTTGCGCTGTAGCTGGTGGTGGAAGCCTTCGCCTCGTTGACGGTGGTGGCAACGGCGTAGAGCCCCCCAGTGACGAGTAGTCCCATCAGTAGCAGCGCTATTACTGCGAGTGGGTGACGCCGCTTTTGCGAGAGAGCCTTCACGTGGTGGTTCCTTTATTCGATCCTGCGCCGGCTCCGTGAGCCGCTTCTTGAAATTCTGCCTCTTGTAGAAAAGGAATCAAAGCTTGACTACTTCAGTACGTAGATGACAAGGAAGAGTCCGATCCAGACAACATCCACAAAGTGCCAGTAGTAGGACGTGACAATTGCGGACGTCGCCTCAAAGTGGCCGAACTTCTTGGCCGCGAACGAGCGTCCGATAATGAAGAGGAAGGCTACGAGCCCGCCGATAACGTGGAGGCCGTGGAAGCCCGTGGTGATGTAGAAAGCCGAGCCATACGCGTTGGATGAGAGCGAGACGTGCTCTGACACAAGCATGGCGTATTCGGTGCTCTGGCCTGCGACGAAGATTGCGCCCATGATGAAGGTCAGGGTGAACCATTCGTTCATGCCCCACCGGGCGAACTGGAAAGTTCCACCCGTTTTGCGGGGCTGCAGCCGTTCGGCGGCGAAGACGCCCATCTGGCAAGTAAAGGAACTGGCCACGAGGACGATGGTGTTAACGAGCGCAAAGGGAAAGTTGAGCTTGGCTGTCTCTTCGGCCCACAGCTGTCCGCTTGTGGAGCGCAGTGTGAAGTACATGGCAAAGAGACCGGCGAAGAACATCAACTCGCTGGCAAGCCAAACAACGGTTCCTACAGAAACCATGTTGGGGCGGTTCAGCGTCGGGTGCGCCGGGGTACTGGGGGCATGGGTCGCAGATGTCACATAGACATTATGTCTATAAAAGTCCGTACTTCCCAACGCGAACCGCCTTTTCGGGGGACTTTTTCTACAAAGACGCGAAATCGCCCTGAAAAGTTCCCGGAGAGGTTCACATTGGTCAGGGCTTAGGCGGCTCGATAGCATCAGGAGGTGACTTCTCAGGCAACCGCGCCGGCGGACAGCAACACCTGGCCCCGGCTCATCTCAGCGCTCATCACCGGCACCGACCTCACAGCGGACAACACCGCGTGGGCCATGGACAGGATTATGTCCGGTGAGGCGACGCCATCCCAGATAGCCGGATTCCTTGTTGCCCTCAGCGCCAAGGGTGAAACCGTTGATGAAATTTCAGGCCTGGTGGAGGCGATGCTGCGCCACGCCACGCCCATCAGCATCCCCGGGGAAAAGCTGGACATTGTGGGCACTGGCGGCGACCAGCTCAACACCGTCAACATCTCCACCATGGCAGCCCTGGTGGCAGCCGGCGCAGGGGCAAAGGTTGTCAAGCACGGCAACCGTGCAGCTTCGTCATCCTCCGGCTCCGCCGACGTCCTGGAGGCTCTGGGCGTCAGGCTGGACCTCCCGGTGGATCACGTGGCACGCAATGCGGGGGAGGCCGGCATAACGTTCTGTTTCGCGCAGGTCTTCCACCCCTCCTTCCGCCATACCGCAGTACCGCGCCGGGAACTGGCAATCCCCACTGCCTTCAATTTTCTGGGGCCGCTGACCAATCCCGCCCAGGTGCAGGCATCCGCTGTGGGCGTTGCCAATGCCAGGATGGCTCCGCTTGTTGCCGGTGTCCTGGCCCGGCGGGGGAGCCGCGGCCTTGTTTTCCGGGGCGACGACGGGCTGGACGAACTGACCACAACGGGGCCATCCACGGTCTGGGAGATCCGTGATGGCGCCGTCACGGAGTTGACCTTTTCACCAGCCGATCTCGGCATCCGTCCGGCGACTGTGCAAGAACTCCGCGGCGGAGACGCCAAAGCGAACGCCGCCGTCGTGCGTGATGTCCTGGCCGGAAAGGCCGGAGCGGCACGGGACGCCGTGCTGGTCAATGCGGCGGCCGGACTGGTGGCATTCGATGCCACGGCGGATGGTCCGTTCCTGGACCGCATGCGTTCAGCGTTGGGCCGTGCTGCAGAATCGATCGACTCGGGTGCCGCCGCCACTGTCCTGGACAAGTGGGTCGCACTCACCCGGCCTTAGCGGCTTCTCAACCAAGAATGGCGGGCCCGGCTGATTTGCCGGGCCCGCCATTTTTCGTTCAGCGACGTGCTACTGCTCGAAACCCAGCGCAAACGCGGCGTCGAGGTCGTGCTGGGAGTATGCGCGGAAGGCGATGTGGGTGCTGGTGTGCACCACCGCCGGAACCTTCGAGAGTTTGTCGGCAATGACATCGGCAAGATCCTCGTGGCGGGCCACGCGGGCGACGGCGATCAGATCCCACTCTCCCGTCACGGAATAGACCTCGCTGATTCCCTGGATCGCAGAAATCTCCTCGGCGGTTTCCGGGATGCGTGCGGCGTCGGTCTTGATCAGAACGAATGCGGTGATCACTGGTTCAATCCTTCCGGATCTGTAGGCCGTAGCGGTGCCCCGGCAAATCTCTGTGGTCTTGCCAGCCTATTACATGGCCGCACCGGTGAGGCCTGGTGGCGGCGCGTGCCCTGTGCGGCGTCAGGACTTCCGTAGCCTGCGCACGAGCGCCAGGAGTGCACGGTAGCCCACCAGGAACAACCCCAGGCTGAGGAGCGCCACAATGACGAACGCCAGTACCACTGTCTGGCCCGTTACTGCACGCAGGATCATGCCGCCCGCAACCGCTCCGAGCCAGACTGCCACGCCCGTGGGGAGTGACAGGGGGCGCCGCCAGGCCCTGGCCGCGAGCCAGGCGAGGGCGGCGCCGGCGAGGAATGGCCAAGCCGTGAGGAAGACCCCGATGATGACGTCAGAACGCTGGTGCGCGTCCCTCCCAATCGCGGCGAAAACGAGGATCAGGACGGCGTCGGCCAGCGCGGCGGCCGCTATGGCGGGCGCGCTGCCGCGGACGGATTGCTGCCGGGTGGGGGAACTCATAGCTTCGAGCCTAGCGCGGTTGGCCGCCCGCGCAGGTACTACTGCACCCGGCGTACCAGCCAGTTGGCCTCCCACCGGACGTGGTGCTCTTCCTCCGTGTCCCACTCAACCAACACATGCGTGACCGTATAGGCGATGGCGTTTCCGATAATTGAACGCACCCTGACGGGAGCCGGCCTGAGCATGATCACAGGCCTGCCCGGGGCGTCTTGTAGTGCTTGCTCCCGGGATTGGGGGTTGAGGGTCTGCAGCATATGACGTCCTAAAGCCAGGAACCGAACAATGCCGCTGTCTCCATCTAACGGAAAGATCGACACTGACCTGCCCAGTGATGCGTGGGTAGCAGACATCCCAGCGTGCCGCCATGCAACGACACTAAGGTTCCGGCGTCCTCTCAGCATCCGTAGGATGTACCCGACTTTTCCGCGCAGACTACTTGTTCCGACAATGGTTTTCAGACGTTATTTGGCGGGGCGCCGGCAAGGTCGCGATGCCGCTTTTCCTACCCACGCCAAGGCGTCTGGCCGCGCCTGAACCGTCGGAATAGGATGATTTGATTCCGTTCCACATAAGGAGTGGTTTTGATGGAAGCTGCTGAAATCCGCCAGCTTTTCCCCGGGCTCCAGGACACCATCTATTTCAACACGGCAAGCGTGAACGTCGGCTCCACGCCGGCACGTGAAGCCTATGAACGGGCCGTTGGGCTTTGGGCTTCGGGCCGCTTTGACTGGACCGAGGCGGAACGGGCGGGGGAGGACGCCCGGGCCTCCTTCGCAGCGATAATCGGTGCTGCAGCCGGGGAGATTGCCATCGTTCCGGCGGTGAGCGCGGCAGCCGGGATAGTGGCGGCCAATCTGCCTCCAGCGAAGCGTGGAGAGAATGTGGTGGTGGCCGCGAACGAGTTCACCTCCAACTACTACCCGTGGCTCATGCTCCGGGAGCGTGGCTACGAAGTGCGCACGGTGGCGCCCGGGGGAGGGGGAATGTCGGCCGAGGAGTTCAGTCAAGCGGCCGACGGCGGTACGCGCCTTCTCGCTGTGAGTGCAGTTCATTCGGCAAATGGATATCGCACCGACCTGAGTGCCATCAGCAACGTAGCGGCAAACTCCGGAGCCTGGCTGTTCGTCGATGCCTGCCAGGCAGCCGGGGCCGTTCCGTTGAACGTTGTGCGCGACGGAGTCGATTTCCTTGCCTCGGCGAGCCACAAATTCCTGCTTGGCTCCAGGGGAATGGGCTACCTCTATGTCAATCCCGGCCTGCTGCACCGAATCCAGCCGATTGGCCCCGGGTGGAAGGCAGCCCGAAAGCCGGCAGAGAGCTTTTATGGTCCAGCCATGGACTTGTCACCTACTGCCTCGAAGCTCGATACCTCGCTGGCGTGGTTTCCTGCCATGGCCGAGAAGGCTGCACTTAGCATCTTTAGCCGGTTCGGCACTGACAGGCTGCTGGACCGCAATTCGCAACTGACGCTGCGCCTGCAGGACGCGCCCTCGGCGCAAGGCTTGTCCTTCCATCGCTTCCCGGACGAGAACCGCTCAACCATCGTGTCCGTACAGGTCGGCGATACCGAAGCAATCCTGGCTCGCTTTCACCAGGCCAACGTACGTGCCGCCGTCCGTGCCGGAAACATCCGCCTGTCCGTACATTTCTATAACTTGGAGGAAGAAATCGATCGAGTGGCCGAGCTGATCGGCCGTTCTTAGGTGTCGAAACCTTCAGGGCAGCCGGTGCTTGGAAGTGCGGTGGGTGCCGGATGGGGCAGGACCGGAAAAGGTTTACTTTACATAATGTAGATTATCGGCGTTATTTACCATCTGCTGAAGCGGGCAATTCGTGACCGTTCCGCAAACAGTTGCGGCCCGCACCGAACCGTACTTCTGCAGGCCAGGCCATTGTCATATCCCTGATGCTCGCCAAGAATGAACCAATGACGGTCTACTTGCGCTCACTGGAAACTGCTGTCCCGCCGACTGTGCTGATCCAGGCCGAAGCTCGGGACGTCTTCGCAGCTCAGCCTGGCCTGACCCGGCTGGGCTCGCGCCTGGTGAGCACGTGCTTCGATTCGGCGGCCATCGACACCCGGCACACTGCGGTCGAAGAAATGACCATGGCCTTCCGTTCGGACGATCCGCAATTCTTTGATCCGGCCACGGGCCTTCTACTGAATCCGTCCACCAAGGTGCGCAATGAGATCTTCGCCGAGCAGGTTACGAAGCTCTTCATCGAGTCTGCGCATGCTGCCCTCGACGCCTGCCCGGATCTCACATTACTTGACATAACTCATGTCATTACCGTTTCCTGCACAGGATTCTTCAACCCTGGTCCCGACTACAAGATTGTCCGGGCGCTGGGCCTGGACCCTGCTGTCCAGCGGTATCACCTCGGATTTATGGGCTGTTACGCTGCCTTCCCGGCGCTGCGGGCCGCCAAATCGTTCTGCGAGGCGGATCCGCACGCCGTGGTGCTGGTGGTTTGCGCTGAGCTCTGCTCCCTGCACGTGCGGACGTCCAACGATCCGGACACCATCATGGGTTCCGCACTGTTTGCCGACGGCGCGGCCGCGGCCATCGTCACCGCCCGGAACCCTCCGGATGCACCGGCACTCCTCCAGCTGGACCACTTCGAGACAGTCCTGACTCCGGTGGGTGAAGAGTCCATGGCGTGGAACATCGGTGACCACGGCTTCGAGATGGTCCTGGGCAATTACGTGCCGCACATTATCGATGACCACATCATTGGTGCGCTCGAACCGCTCCTGTCCCGCGACCAGTCGCTGCTTGGCCTCCCCTACCGCGATATCCGCCACTGGGCCATTCATCCCGGCGGCCGGAGCATCCTGGACAAGGTCCAGTCGCGCCTCGAACTCACCCACGAGCAGCTGGTCCCCGCACGGGAGACGCTGCGGAGGTTTGGCAACATGAGCAGCGCCACCGTGTTGTTCGTTCTTAAGCACATCCTGGAGCAGCCGCCGATGGACGGCGATGAACGTATCTGCTCCATGGCGTTCGGTCCGGGTCTCACTGTGGAAACCGGGCTCTTCACCAAACTCCGCCAAGCCGGCGGGCCTAAATCCGCGGCCGAGCCAAGCAACGTACGCCGCGAGGTACGGATCGAGGACCGGGCGGCGGCAGCCTCACGGGCCTGATCCGGTGGTGCTGATGCAGCGCCGGGCGGCGGATGTTGTCGAACTGATGGATGCGCCCGACTGCGATCCCGTAAAACTGGACCGGACATACCGGCAGTTCGGGCTGGTCAACCGCCTCTTTTCCGGCTGGCGGCTGCTTTACGTCCGGGAACTGCGGCCCCTGCTTTCCGCAAACACCGTCACCACCGTCCTAGACATCGGCAGCGGCGGAGGTGACCTGGCAAGGCTGCTCGCGCAGTGGTCCCAACAGGACAAACTGAAGCTCGACGTCACCGGCATCGACCCGGACAGCAGAGCCCACAGCTTTGCAGCCAGCCGCCCCCACAACTCGAACGTCAGGTTCCTGCAGGCAGGCAGCGGCGAACTGGTCCGCGAGGGGCGCCTGTTCGACGTCGTGATTTCCAACCATGTCATCCATCACCTGCAGCCGCCGGAGGTGGCACAGTTCCTTACAGACTCGCAGGCGTTGGCACGGCGGATTTGCCTCCATAATGACCTGCGCCGAAGCATCGCAGCCTACGGCCTGTTTTCACTCGCGGCACTGCCTTTCCGCGGGTCCTTTATCCGCTCCGACGGCCTGGTCTCCATCCGGCGCAGCTACACACCGGCTGAACTTACTGCCGCCGCTCCCCCGGGCTGGCGCGTCCAGCCCCACCGCCCCTTCCACCAGGTCCTCGTCCATCGTCCGGGGGACCAGCCCTATGACTGACGTGGTGATCGTGGGCGGCGGGCCGGTGGGGCTGTACCTCGCTGCCTTGCTTCTCCAGGGAGGGGTGAAGGTCCGGGTCCTGGAACAGCGTCTCCAGCGTGAACAGCATTCCCGCGCCATCGGCATCCACCCGCCTGCCCTCGAGGCCCTGGACAAGGTGGGCGTGGCCGGCGCCATGGTGGATGCCGGCGTGCCGATCCGCAGCGGAACTGCGCTGAGCCGGGGCAGTACCGTCGGCTCGATGTCGTTCGCCACCGTGTCGGACCGCTTTCCATTTGTGCTGTCCCTCCCCCAATTCACGACGGAATCCATACTTGAACAGCGCGTTCAGGACCTGGACGGCACCGCCCTGATCCGGGGAGCCCGGGTTACGGAAGTAACGGACGACGGCGGTCTGGTCACCGTTGCGGTTGCGGCACCGGACGATGGTGGTGCCGGTAGGCAGCTGAGCGCACCACTTCTTGTTGCCGCGGATGGGGCCCGGTCATCGGTGCGCAGCCTGCTGAACGTCGCGGTGAGCACAAAAGCGTATCCAGACCACTACGTCATGGGTGATTTCGCGGCGGATGGTGATCACGAGGAGCAGGCCGTCCTCTACCTGGAAGCCGAAGGGATCGTGGAATCCTTCCCCCTTCCCGGTGGGCTCCGCCGGTGGGTGGTCCGCACGAACAGGCCTGCCTCCAACCTGGACGCCGGCGGACTGTCCCGGCTGGTTCACCGCCGCACCGGGGTCCGGCCTGATCCGGCGACGAACACCATGCTGAGCGCCTTCAGCCCGCGGTCGTCGGTGGCGTGCAGCGTCGTCGCGGGGCGGGCCGTGCTCGTCGGCGACGCAGCACACGAAATCAGTCCCATTGGCGGGCAGGGCATGAACCTCGGCTGGCTCGACGCCGCAGAGTTGGCGCCGATTATCTGTGCAGCCTTAGCGGGCAGGCCCGTCGGCAATGACCTCCATGACTATGCCTCGCGGCGCCGGAAAGCCGAACGCCGCGCGCGCTGGCAAGCGGGGGTGAACATGTCCTTGGGCCGCCCGGTGGCGCTGCCCCTTCTGGGCCTACGCAATCTGGCGTTCGGCACGGTGGCCGGACTTCCGCCCGCGAACAGGCTGGTGGCCCGGCGCTTCACCATGCAGTGACCCCCGCGCAGCACGGCTTTGGCTCAGGAATTCAGGAAGTAGCAGTCGTAACTGTCCTGTGTGACGATCAGGCCCTCGCGGACCTCAAAAACTGACGACGTCCGGGCCTGAATCGTCTCGCCGGCGTCCCAGTATTTCAGGTCCATCAGGACGGTCGCCGACCAATCCGCCTCCAGGACAACACGGCCACCCTCGCAGGTGGTGCGCCGGATCTCGAACTTCTGGTTGGCTACCACCTCGCCGCTTTGGTCGGCGCCCGCAAGCACCTGTTCCCGAGTACGGGCGGACCCTTCGGGAGCGAGCAGATGCGGCGCCTCGCACAGCCGAAAGTCCGCCGCGAGGAAGGGCTTGATGGCGTCGCCGCCGCCTCCGGCCTCGAGGGTCCGGACAAAGTCCAGGACGCGTTCCAGTGCTTCGGGTTCCGACGGGTTCAGGTCTGCCATGGCATCGACACTAGCCGACCCGCCCGCTGCCGCAGGTCTGCTGCCGGTTAGGCTTTCCCCATGATTGCCGTATCGCCGCTCACTCCGTTTACGCCTGCGCAGCTCCGAGAGCGGGTCCAGGGGATCCTTGCCGCAGGTGCCTTGCCGCCCATCGTGCAGGCCGGGCATCCCGTGCTTCGCCAGCATGCCGCCGCCGTCGAGGGCCAGATCAGCGACACCGAGCTCAACCAGCTGATAGTACTCATGCGCAATGTCATGCATGAGGCGCCGGGCGTAGGACTTGCTGCTCCCCAGATTGGGATTCCGCTCCAGCTGGCGGTCCTTGAGGACCAGTTCGACGTCGACCCGGAGGCGGCGGCAATGCGGCACCGCACGCCGCTGGACTTCCTGGCCGTCCTCAACCCGCGTTATGCGCCCTTGGGCACCGAAACGGCGGCCTTCTTTGAGGGGTGCCTCTCGGTCAGCGGACTGCAGGCTGTGGTGGTGCGCCACGAGCGGGTGCTGCTCCAGTATGAAACCCCTGAAGGCCGGGGCACGGAGCAGGCGTTCGAGGGCTGGCAGGCCCGGATCGTCCAACACGAAACCGATCATGTGCAGGGCACCCTCTACGTGGACCGTGCCGAGCTGAGGTCCTTGAGCAGCAATGCCGAGTATGCGGCGAACTGGGCTGAGCCGGGCATTGGCAAGGCCCGCGCCGCCTTGGGATTCCTGCCCGGGCATCCCTGAGGGTTGGCCGTTTACCCCAGCGGTACCTCGGCGGGGTTCGCGGCTGTTGGAAGGAACCGGGACCACCAGCGGAGGACGTGCTCGAACCGCTGCAGCCGGTGCAGCGGCCGTCCTGACCGTGAAAGTTCGTGGTCTTCACCAGGGAATATCAGCAGTTCAGCTTCCACTCCGTGCCTCTTCAACGCCGTGTAGTACCGCTGGCCCTGTTCCAACGGGCAACGAAGGTCATTTTCGCTGTGGATCACCAAGGTTGGTGTACGGACCTGAGCTACGTGGCCGAGCGGGCTCTGCGCAGCCATAGCATCCGCAGAGTCGCCGAGATACTCGCCGCCGAAGTACCAGCCAATATCGGCAGAGCCCTCAAAACTGATCGGGTCCAGGAATCCCCGCTCCACGATGGCGGCCTGGAATCTGTGATGGTGCGCGATGGTCCAGGCGGTGAGGTAGCCGCCGTACGAGCCGCCCATGATCCCCAGCCGCCCGGCGTCGAGCGCGGGAAATTTCGCCAGCGCGCCGTCGAGGAACGCCAGCACGTCTTGCATGTCATCCGTCCCAAACCGACCCTTGATGGCCAGCCCGTGGTCCCTGCCATAGCCTGCGGAGCCCCGCGGATTACACATCAGCACCGCGTACCCGGCCGCCACGTACACCTGGGCCTCGTCGAACAGAGTCACGTTGTATTGGGTAAACGGTCCGCCGTGGATGTTCAGCAGGACGGGGTGGGGTCCCTGACCGGCGGGCCGCAACACCCAGCCGTGCACCGGATAGCCGTCGGGCGCGTCAAAGGTGACTTCCTGTGGCACCACGATGTCTGTCCTGGTCCGCAGGTCAGCCGAAAAGTCCGTCAGGATCCGCAACTGTCCGTCCTCCAGCACGGCAAGGTCCCCGCTGGTGGAAGGGTCGGCAAAAGCCACGAACAGCGAGCCGCCCGCCCACGCGGCTCCGGTCACGGTTTTGTCCCCGTGCACCGGCAACGAATGGCCGCCTGTTGCCCCCAACTCGAGGAGCTCCACGGTGCCTTGCGCATTGTTAAGGACCAGGGCGCGGTCCGGACCGCGAAGTTCAATCCGGCTGCCCGGCGCGGAAACGTCCATCATCTCCGGGTCCGTCAACGGCACCGGCTCGCCGCCTCCGCCGGGCACGCAGAACAGCACGGCATTTTGCGCCACAAAATCCCTCCCGGAAGCGCCCAGGTCCCGGGCAGTGTAGAACAGCCATCGGCCGTCCTTGGATTCGCGGACGTCCACCACTGACTGCGCCGTCGTGGCGGCCAGTTCAACAGCCACGGGCTCGCCTCCCGCGCCTGGCACCCGGTAGATGGCGGTGGCCAGTCCGTCGTCGTCGGCCGGGAGCGATGCTGTGAAATAGACCGCGGACCCGTCCGCGCTAAAGGTCCCGGTGCCGGCATCCGTGGCCAGCGAGGTTAGTTGGCGGGCTTCAGGCCGGGGCGCACCAGGCTCGCCCCCGAGCTCGGGGACCTCTACGACAAACAGCTGCCGGGGCCTGTCGCGTGTGTAGCCCACGCCGTTAAGCCTGTACTGGTGAGTGGAAATCAGGCGTGGCCTTTCTGCCTCGGCCGCGACGTCAGCAGCGGTGCCGTACCGTCCGGCCTCCGGCTCGCGCGAGCTGAAAACTATCCGGTGTGCGTCAGGAGACCACGAGAAAGTCTCCACACCCAGAAGCCTGTCGCTGATCACCTGCGGTTCGCCGCCGTCGGCCTCCACCACCCAAAGCTGCGCCTTCGACGTCGGCCCGTCGGTCCGCAGGAACGCCAGCACCAGTCCGTCTGGCGAAAAGGCCGGAGCGGTGTCCCGGAAGCCCCGGGTGATCCGACGCGGCAGCTTCTCCTGATCCAACTGGACAGTCCACAACTGACCGACATATGAATCAACGTTCAGATCCGGCCTGTTCACCGACACAACAGCGCGGCTTCCGTCCGGATGCACTGCCGGCGGCGAAACGGAATTCAACAGCGATAGGTGTTCTGGCTTCACCCACGTGAGCCTAACCTGCGCCAACCCACAGCGGACAGCGGCGCGTCGCGCCATGTGCGTCGGACCATGCCCGGCGACGGGTCCGGCACCGCCCTAAGATAGTGGCTATGCCGTCCTCCCCTCCCCCTCTGCTGCGCTGCCCGCTGTGCGGCGCCCCGTTGACGGTCCGTTCCCTCGCCGGGGAAGGGTCCCGTCCAGCACTGATGTGCGGAGCCGGGCACAACTTTGATGCGGCCAAGCAGGGGTACTTCAACCTGCTGGTGGGCAGGGGCACAGTGTTCGAAGCTGACTCGGCGGACATGGTGGCGGCCCGGTTCAATTTCCTCGACGCCGGCCACTACCGCCCCTTGGCTGAGGCCGTCGCAGCTGCCGTCGCCGCCCAGGTCTCCGCCGGGACACCCTTCACGGTGCTCGATTCGGGAACCGGGACCGGCCACTACCTGCGGGCAGTGCTCGACGTCGCCAGGCGGGTCAGCGACGACGTCACCGCCGTCGCGCTGGACATCTCCAAATTCGCTTTGCGGCGCGCCGCCCGCCTCAACCCGGAAGCCGTCAATCTGGCCTGCGACGTGTGGCAGCCGCTACCGGTGGCGGACGCCGCCGTCGACGTGGTGACTGTCATCTTTGCGCCCCGCAACGCCGCCGAATTTGCCCGGGTCATGCGCCCCGGCGGCCGGTTGGTGGTGGTGACGCCGCGGCCGGGGCACCTGGCGTCCCTGGCCGCTCAAACCGGGATGCTGGCGATAGAAGAGGAGAAGGATGCCCGGCTGGCAGAGTCCCTGGCCCCCTACTTCCTCCCGGAATCAGCCCGCGACGTTGATATCCGGTTGATGCTGACCCCGAGTGAGATGGCTGACCTGGCGTTTATGGGCCCGGCGGGGCATCATCTGGTCCGGGCAGCAATTGCCGCCAAACTGAACATTTCAGAGCCGTCCTCGGCGGTGGAAGCCCTCTTCAGGATCACGGTCTTCCGCCCGGGGGAGCCTGCCGCGTAACGACTTGGCCACGTTCGGCGGCCCCCTTCCCCGCCACCTGCCGTGCGGCATTCCGGCGGACTAGGATAAATAGACAGCTACCGGATGGTCAAGGGGGACGGAATGTTTGAATGGCTCGGTGAAAACTGGTGGGCTTTGTGGCTCACGGCTTTCCTCGCATTCGCGGTGATCGAGATGATCACCCTTGACCTGTTCTTCATCATGCTCGGCGGCGGAACACTCGCTGCCATCGTTGCGGATTTTGCCGGCGCAGACCTGTGGCTGCAGATCGTGGTTTTCTGTGTGGTGTCCCTGCTGATGATCGCTTTTGTCCGCCCGGTCGCCCTCAGCCACTTGAAGAAGGGCCCCGCCGAACAGCGCACCAATGTGGACCGGCTCATCGGCGAGCAAGCCCTGGTGATGGAAGCAGTCAGCTCCACCGGCGGCCTGGTCAAAATCGGCGGCGATGTGTGGAGCGCCCGGTCCGCCGGCGTTGTACTCCCCGCCGGCCAAAAGGCCGTGGTTTCAGCCATCGACGGTGCCACAGCCGTGGTGACCGCACCGCAGGAGCAGACAGACCCGTCGTAGTTTTAACGTCGCTAACAGTGTTGGATACAGCCTAATTATTGGGGATAGGGAGATGTATGGATAACGCAGGAGGAGTCGCCTTGGCCATTGTGCTGGTGGTCCTAATCGTGTTCGTGATTATTGTTCTGGTCCGTTCGGTGCGGATCATTCCGCAGGCGAGGGCCGGCGTCGTTGAACGCCTTGGTAAATACCAGCGCACCCTCAACCCGGGACTCACCATCCTGATCCCGTTTGTGGACCGGCTCCTGCCGCTCCTGGACCTCAGGGAACAGGTGGTCTCCTTCCCGCCGCAGCCGGTTATCACCGAAGACAACCTGGTGGTCTCCATCGACACGGTGGTCTACTTCCAGGTCACCGATCCGCGCGCGGCCACTTATGAAATCGCCAACTACATCCAGGCCGTGGAACAGCTCACCACCACCACCCTCCGTAACGTCGTTGGTGGCTTGAACCTCGAAGAGGCACTGACCTCCCGCGACCAGATCAACGGTCAGCTGCGCGGTGTCCTGGATGAGGCCACCGGCCGCTGGGGCATCCGCGTTTCGCGCGTCGAGCTGAAGGCCATTGATCCGCCCCACTCGATCCAGGACTCCATGGAGAAGCAGATGCGGGCCGAGCGCGACCGCCGCGCTGCGATCCTCACCGCGGAAGGCACCAAGCAGTCGGCCATCCTGACGGCCGAAGGCCAGCGGCAGGCATCGATCCTCGCGGCAGAAGGTGACGCCAAGGCGGCCATCCTCCGCGCGGACGGTGAAGCACAGGCCATCCAAAAGGTCTTCGACGCCATCCACAAGGGGAACCCCGATCAGAAGCTGCTCGCCTACCAGTACCTGCAGACACTCCCGAAGCTTGCGGAAGGGTCCTCCAACAAGCTGTGGATCATTCCCAGCGAAGTCGGGGAAGCACTGAAGGGCATCGGCAACGCGCTCGGGGGTACCAATCCTGATCCGCGCACCGGTGGCGGACTCTTCGACGAGGAACCCGCCAAGCAGCCCTGAGGCCGACCCGGAATTATTTCGGGTAGTGGCCGCGCCGCCATTGAGGCGGTGCGGCCATTACCTTTTGCTACCCAGGCCCGCTGCCTCGTTTGGTAGCGGGGACTCCGACCGGTATAATTGAGTGTTTGTCCGGCCGGACCAGATCCGCTGGAACAAGAATGCTTCGCAATGCGTTGAATCTAAAGATGCATCACAGTGCACACAGTAGTCCGGGGCGGTTGTATTGCACCGGCTTGCGTGGGGCCCTTGCTCCGCGAACCGACCAGAGGGAGAAAACATGAGCGATCGCAGCCTGCGGGGTATGCGGCTTGGCGCGCAGAGCATGGAGACCGAGTCCGGCGTAGAGCCGGCCCCGCGTCAGCGTGTGGAATACCGGTGCGAGGACGGCGAGCAGGTTTTCGTCACGTTCTCTTCCGAGGCTGAAATTCCTCCTGTGTGGGTTTCCAAGACTGGCAAAGAAGCGCTCCTGGTAGACGGCGAACGGCCCGATACCAGCAACGAAAAAGCTGTCCGTACCCACTGGGACATGCTCCTGGAACGGCGTTCCCTCCCGGAGCTGGAGCAGATTCTCGAGGACCGGCTGACCATCCTGCGCGAACGCCGCGGTGAACGGCGCAGCGCCTGACCCACTGGCGGTCACAGCCTCTCTGACCGAGGCACACTGAACAAGTTAAAAAAGGGCCGGCCCGGCAACGTAATTCACGTCGCCGGGCCGGCCCTTTCTGTATTCCCCGCAAGTTCCGTTGAGGAGAGCTCCCTGGGAGCGATCCCGCTGCCTTGCGAAGCGGACCGGGGGTCAGCCCTGGGCCGGCTCCTTCTTGCCCCGGAGCTTATTCCAGCGTGCCTGCAGGCCCCAGCGGGTGACGTTGATCATGGCCTCAACCACAATGTTGCCGCTCATTTTGGAGGCGCCCAGCTCGCGTTCAACGAACGTGATGGGTCGCTCCTCAATCCTGAGGCCCATCTTGGCTACCCGCCATGCCAGATCCACCTGGAACCCATAACCCACCGAATCGACCGCGTCGAGGTTGAGTTTTTCCAACGTGGACCTCCGGAAGGCACGGTAGCCACCGGTGACGTCCTTGATCTTCAGGCCCAGCATGAGCCTTGCGTAAGTGCTGCCAACGCGTGAAATCGCCTGCCGGTACAGCGGCCAGTTGACCACGCTGCCGCCCGGGACCCAGCGGGAGCCCATCGCCAGGTCGGCGCCCTGTTCGACGGCTTCCAGCAGCTGGGGCAGTTGTTCGGGCTGGTGGGAGCCGTCGGCATCCATTTCCACCAGGACTTCATAGCCAGCCTCAAGGCCCCACTTGAACCCGGCAATGTAGGCGGCGCCCAGGCCCTCCTTGCCCTTGCGGTGAAGGACGTGAACCTGTGCGTCATCGGCGGCGATGCTGTCCGCCAGTTGCCCGGTACCGTCCGGGCTGTTGTCGTCCACCACCAGTACGTCCGAGGCGGGTACGGCTGCCCGCAGGCGCTGGAGGGTCTTGGGCAGCGATTCCAGCTCGTTGTAGGTCGGAATAATGGTAAGGACGCGCACTAAGGGGCCTTTCCTGGACGGGAGCGGTCGGAGCACCTGATCATCAGCTGAGCAGCTGGCTGGCAGGCGCAACTACCCATTATAGGGCGCTGACCTGCGTATCGGATCAGGAACGCAGAGCCGGACTGGAAAAGAGCTCCTGGCCGTCCCTGACGGTCTGCAGGCAAACGGGGTCGGTGCCGGTGTCCAGCGCAGGAAGCAGCGGCGTGCGGGCCCTCGGATCCGTGCTCCACGACTGGACGCGCCCGTCCGACACCTGGACCATCAGTTCTTCAACGTCCCAGACGGCGAAACTCGCCGGCGCGCCGGGAACCAGCTGTCCGGCCATCGGGTTCTGGTACTTGGCCGCACGCCAGCCAGCCCGCGTGTGTCCCAGGAAGGCTGCTCGCGCAGAGATCTGTTCGTTATGGTTGTGGTGTTCCAGGCACGCACGCACACTCGACCAGGGCCGTAGCGGCGTCACCGGGCTGTCGCTGCCAAAGCAAATGGGAACGCCGGCGGAATAGAACGAGGCGAATGGATTCATGGACCGGCTGCGGTCGCCGAGGCGCTGCTGGTACATCCCGCCGTCGTTCCCCCAGGCCGCGTCGAAGCGGGGCTGGGCGCTGACCGTGACGGCGTACCGGGCAAGCTGCTGGACGGCGTTGGCGTCTGCCAATTCCACGTGTTCGAAACGGTGGCCCGCAGCACGGATCCGCTGCTCCCCCACTTCCGCAGCGGCGAGCTCCAGTGCCTCCAGTGCGGCGTCGAGCCCGGCGTCGCCAATGACATGGAAACCACCCTGGATGCCCAGGAGGGAGCAGGCTGCCAGGTGGGCACCGGCCTGCGCGGCGGTGACGTACAGGCTGCCCCGCTCCCCCGGCACGTCTGTATAGCCTTCCCGCAAAGCTGCCGTCCGGGAACCCAGGGAACCGTCAATGTTCAGGTCACCGGCAAGGCCGCGCACAGGGACGCCGAGACCGTCCAGCAGTTGCCTGGCGTGTTCCTCCGAGGTGGCCAGTTCGCCCCAGTACGGCAGCACCTCCGGCACAGCTCCCTCAGCGGCGTCAATGTTCCATGCGGCGGCGAGCCGAAGATCGGCGACTCCGCTGATGTGGGGCGCCGCCATCTCCGCGACGGCCACATAGCCGTTTTCAGCCGCCTCCTTGAGTGCCCGTTGCTGGTAGCTGCGGACACGGGAGTCGGGCAGGCGCCGCGCCTGCTGGCGCGCCGCAGTGTGCGCGGCGCGCAGGACCCGTGCACCCGAGTCATAGCCGTCGAGGCCGGCCAGCCCGGCGTCACCGGCAAGTGACGAGGACACCAGGGCCGAATGCGCGTCCACCCTGGACAGGAAGACAGGACGGCCGCCGGCGGCCTGCTCCAGTTCTTCGGCTGTGGGCAGGGCGGGATCTTCCCAGGCCGAATCATCCCAGCCGTGACCCAGGACCGGGCTCTCACCCCGGGAGGCAGCCACGGCGTCGAGGAGCTGCCGGGCGGAACGGACACCGCCAAGTTGCAGGGCATCCAGCGCAATACCGGTCTCCGTGAGGTGTACGTGCGAGTCCACAAACCCCGGCGCGACGAGGGCACCGCGGAGATCGATGATCTCCATGGAGGAGTCGGCAATCGAGGACGCTGCCTGTTCGGATCCCACCCAGGCAACGGTGTCGCCGTCCACCACCATGGCGGTGGCCAGCGGATCCGCTGCGGAGTACACCGAGCCGTTGCGGTACAGGATTACCTTCCGTTCGGACGGGGTGTGCACGGTGGATCGTTCAGTCATGGGGCAAAGCTCCTGGATAAGGGACGCAGCAAATGCTGCCGGTACATGAAAACTGCATTTTTGGAATGGCCTGCTGGCTGTTGCCTCAGAGGACCGAGGAGTAAGCCACAACGCCGCGGCGGATCAGGGAAATGGCTTCCGAACACAGCCGGGCCAGACGCGGATCCAAGCCGGGAATTTTGGCCAACTGGTCCAGGAGATCGATGACCTGCTTGACCCAGCGCACAAAGTCACCTGCCGCCAGGTCCGTGCCGTTCAGCACCTCCTGGAGGTGCCGGCCCTTCGCCCACTTGTACATGGGCCACACCAGCCCCAGCTCCGGTTCACCGGTCAGCGGCAGCTTCTTTTGTTCTTCCACGTCTTCCAGTGCCGACCATTCACGGACTACAAGGTCCACCGACATTTCGAGGGAGATGCTCGGCATCCGCGGGCGGAGGCCCCTGTCCTCGCGTTTGGCCTGGTAGACCAGCACGCTCGCCAGGGCGGCAACCTCGACGGCGTCGAGGTCATTGAAGGCGCCCAGACGCAGCGACTGGGAGATCAGAAGATCCTTCTCGCCGTAAATCCGGCGGAGGCGCTGGCCGTCGGTGCTGATGGACAGGCGACCATCCGCGCCGGCCTCAAGGTAGCCATAGGCGGACAGTACGTCGCACACCCGGTCGAAGGTCTTGGCGATGGTGTTGGTGCGGCCTTGGATCTGGCGGACCAGACCATCCGTTTCACGGCGCAGTTTCCACCAGCGCTCGGACCAGCGGGCATGGTCCTCACGCTCGCTGCAGCCATGGCACGGGTGGGCCCGGAGTGCCCGGCGCAGATCCGTGATCCGTTTCTCCTGGTTGGGCATGACACTGCCCAGTCCAAAGTCCGTGCTCCGGCCGGGCGCCGGCGGGCGGTTTTCGCGCAAGGCATTACGCGCCGACGAGGCGAGGTCGCGGCGGGACTTGGGGACTTTGGCGTTGAACGCCTTGGGAATCCGAATCCGGGTCAGCGGAGCAATGGGGCCTTCCAGGTCTTCGGTGCCGATCCGGCGAAGCTGGTTATCGAGTGTCAGGACTGCCGGCCGTGGCTCCCGGCCGCTGTGGTCCGAACTGAGCACAACGGCCAGCCCGGGAGCCCGCCCTCCCGGCACGTCCACCACGTCACCGGGCATCAGCCGGGCCAAGGAGTCCTCGTTCAGGGACTTCCGGGCGCGTGACTTGGTGCGTGAGGTGACGTCTTCGGCGTCGGACAGTTCGCGGCGCAGCCGGGCGTACTCGGTGAAATCGCCCAGGTGGCATGTCATGGATTTGGCGTACCCCGTGAGGGACTCTTCCCTGCTGCGCACCTGCTTGGCGAGGCCCACCACGGAGCGGTCCGCCTGGAACTGCGCGAACGAGGACTCGAGGATTTCCCGGGCACGGGACCTGCCGAACTGGGCCAGCAGGTTGATGCTCATGTTGTAGGTGGGCCGGAAACTGGAATTCAGCGGGTACGTCCGGCGTGAGGCAAGGCCTGCCACCGCCGCCGGGTCCGTACCTGGCTGCCAGAGGACAACGGCATGGCCCTCGACGTCGATGCCCCGGCGGCCCGCCCGGCCGGTCAGCTGGGTATATTCGCCCGCAGTGATGTCCACGTGGGCTTCGCCGTTGAATTTGTCCAGCTTCTCCAGGACCACAGAGCGGGCTGGCATGTTCACGCCCAAGGCGAGAGTTTCAGTGGCGAAGACAGCCTTAACGAGCCCCTCGACGAAGAGTTTCTCCACCACTTCCTTGAAGGTGGGCAGCATGCCCGCGTGGTGGGCGGCGAATCCCCGCAGCAGGCCTTCCCGCCATGTCCAGAAGCCGAGGATGTCCAGGTCATCGGACGGGATGTCCTGCCCGGCCTCGTCAACGCGCTGGGCGATGATCCGCTGCTCCTTCTCCGTGGTCAGCCAGAGACCCGAGGAGACACACTGGGCCACGGCGGCGTCGCAGCCGGCCCGGGAGAAAATGAACGTGATGGCGGGCAGCAGGTCCTGCCGGTCCAGGCTGGCGATCACCTGGGGCCGGCTGGCTCTCCGGGCGGCGCCGGGCTGGGCCCCCTGTGTAGGGCGCCCGTCCGACCGCTGCCTCTGCTGCCGCCGCTGGCTTCGCCCACCGTGGCCGAACCGCCCACGGAAGCTCTCCTGGCTTTCGCTGCGGGCCATGGCCAGCAGGTCAGGATTGACTTCGAATCCCCGGCCGGCGGCGCCACCGCCCGTGGTGGAATCCCGTCCCGGCTCCAACTCTTCCCGAACCGGCATGGGTGCACCTGTCTCAGCGTCCGCCGGCGGCGCGATTTCGTCGAAGGTGGTTTCACCGGCGAACAGGTCCACGATCTCCCGCCCCACCATCACGTGCTGCCACAGGGGCACGGGCCGGTGCTCTGAGACGATGATGTCCGTGTCGCCGCGCACGGTGTCCAGCCACGCGCCGAACTCCTCTGCATTCGAAACCGTGGCGCTGAGTGAGACGACCTGGACTTCGCTGGGAAGGTGGATGATCACTTCCTCCCACACTGCGCCGCGGAAACGGTCCGCGAGGTAGTGGACCTCATCCATGACCACAAAGCCAAGGTCGTCCAGGGTGGCGGAGTCGGCGTACAGCATATTCCGGAGTACTTCGGTGGTCATCACCACCACCGGGGCGTCGCCGTTGATGCTGGTGTCACCGGTCAGGAGCCCGACATTCTCTGCTCCGTATTTTTCAGCGAGTTCGGTGAATTTCTGGTTGCTCAGCGCCTTGATGGGCGTGGTGTAGAACGCCTTGAGGTTGCGCTCCAACGCGAGGTAAATGGCAAATTCCCCGACGATGGTTTTGCCGGCGCCGGTCGGTGCGGCCACCAGCACTCCCCTGCCTTCCTGGAGGGACCGGCAGGCGAGGCGCTGGAATTCGTCGAGTTCAAAATCGAGGGTGCGGACAAACCCGCCGAGGTACGTGCGCGCCTCGGCTGTGCGTTCCGTGCTGGCCCGGTAACTTTCGGAGGGCGAGAGCGGCCCGGAAATAGAGGACATGCTTCAAGCCTAGTGCGCTGCGCGCTACAGGTTATTCAGTTCACTGCCGGGGGTGGGGATGTCGGCTGTTGCGTCCGTCTCGGCGGCCCGTTTGGCCTGCCGCTTGTCTTTGCGATTGTCGTTGACAATACACAGCCCGATCGCGGCGAAAAACAGGACCAGCAGCGGAGCAGCCAGCAGGAACATGGACAAGGCGTCCGTCCCTGGTGCGGCCAGGGCGGCCAGGACGAAGACCAGGAAGACGATGATCCGCCAGGCTTTGAGGATGGTCCGGCCCCGCACCACGCCCGCCATGTTGATGCCCACCAGAATCACGGGCACCAGGAACGAAATGCCCAGGATCAGCAGCATCTGCGTGGCGAAGGTGAGGTAATCGGTGGCGGAAATGTTGTTGGCACCGGTCTGCGGCGTGAACTGGAGCAGGGCCCGCACTACCGTGGGGAACACCAGCCAGGCCACAAATACGCCGGCAAGGAACAAGGGTACGGCGGCGGCCATAAAGCCGAGCGTGTAGCCCCGTTCCTTCCTGGTCAGCCCGGGGGTGATGAACGCCCAGACCTGATAGATCCACACCGGGCTGGAAATCACCAGCCCGATCTGGATGGCGATCTGGATCTTGAACGCGAACGGGTCCGCGATGGTTGCAAAGTTAAGGACCGCCGTCCTGCCGGTCTCCTGCGCGATGGAAATCAGCGGAGCCGACAGGCTGGTGACGACGGGGTCGTAAAGGAACCAGCCGCCCACGGCAGCGACCAGCACAGCAATTGCCGATTTAATCAGCCGGTTCTTGAGCTCTTTGAGGTGATCCCAAAGTGCCATCCGCCCCTCTGGGTTGGATTTACGGCCCCGCGTCAGTGCCACTTTGCGTTATGCGCGGTTCGACGGCGGAACGTCGGTGCCGTTGGTCGGCTCACCGGGCTGAGTCGGTGCAGGATTCGCCTGCGGGTGATTAACGATCTTGCCTTCCACGGGTCCTGACTCGGTGTCGGTGGAATCGGCCTTGCCGTCGTTCTTCATTTCCTTGACTTCGGATTTGATGATCCGCATGGACTGCCCAAGGCTGCGGGCCATGGCAGGGAGTTTCGGCGCAGCAAAGAGCAACAGCGCAACGACGATGATAATGACAATTGGCCACGGGCCATCAAAGAGTCTTCCCACGGGAATTCCTTTCCTCTAACAACATCCTACGTCTAACTGAGATCCAGATCGCGAAGTGACTGGGGCTGGCCCCGATCGCTCTTTCGCTGCACGCGCCTCTGGCGGCGGTTCTCCCGGCGGGATGACTTGGATGCGTCGTAATCATGTCGCATCTGGGCGGGCGAGGCAAAAACGGCGGCGCCCGGCTGATCGGCCGTGGCATGCTGCAGCTCGCTGGTGGCGGAGGCCATGACCGGTGCCAGGTGCCCGAGCTTGGTACTGGCGGCGCCAAGGTCCTTCAGTACGGCCATGGCCTGGCGGTACAGCCGGATGCCCAAAAGGACATAAAAGAGTAGGGACACCGCAACAAGCGCTATCCAGATCAGGATCCAAGACCACCAAGGCATGCTGACGAGTCTAACTGCCGTACCGCGCGAGGGCCGCCTCGATCCAGCTCCGCGCTGCAGCCGCAAGCCCTGAAGGTTCGAGAATCCGGGCGGCGCCGCCATGCTGTGCCACGAACATGGGCAGCCAGGTGGTGTTGCCGAACCGGATTTCGGCCACCAGCCCCCCGCCCGGCAGGGGCGCCACCCTTTCCGCATAGTAATCATCGGCAAGGCCCGCGCCCTGTCTGGTGAGCTGCACCAGGACGGTGATGTCGTCGTCGTTGGGCGTGAACAACTTGGCCGGGAAACCTTCCTCAGGCCGGACCTGTGTGGAGGCGGGCCGGCCGTTCGGCGCAATCGATTGGACCCGGTCCAGCCTGAAGTTCCGCAAACCCCCGGCAGAGTGGCAGTACGCCTCGAAGTACCAGGTGTTGTCCAGGGAGTACAGGCGGAGTGGGTCCACGTCCCGTTCGGAAAACTGGTCCCGCTGGGGGGACAAATAGACCAGCCGCAGTTGGGACCGGTCCTGGATGGCGTTCCGGACGACGTCCAGGACGGCCGAATCCGTGGGCCCGACTTCCGGACCTGCCAGCGAGGCCGCGCGCAGCCCCTCCTCCCCCGCCGCTGCCATCAGCTTGAGGGTGACGGACTCCAAGGCGCCGCCCTCGGCAAGTTCAGGCAGGCCGTTGAGTGTCTCCAGGCCGGTCAGGAGGGCGCAGGCTTCGTCCACGGTGAAGCGGACGGGCCGGGTAAGGTCCAGATCCTGGGTGATGAAAACGTGGCCTTCCTCCCAGTGGATGTCCAAAAGGTCATCCGGGTACCCCTCAGGCAGCCCCGAACAGATGAGTATCCGGAGGTCACTTTCCAGCTCGCCGGGTGTGATCCCGAAGCGTGCGGCGACGTCCTGGATGTGCAGGCCCTGGTTGTGGACCAGGAACGGCACCAACTGCAGCATCCGTTTGAGCTGGTCCTCAGAGGTACGTTTCCGGACGGACCGGCCGGGTGGGGAGTCGGCAAACCGGTAGTCCGGCACCGGAGCGGCGGAGAAGGCTGCAGCGTTGTGCAGGCGGTGCCGCACGGCCGCCACCAGTCCTTCGGGCTCACGGGCCACGGCGTCCGGACCGTAGGAGGCCAGCTCCTCGGCAAGTACCTCAACGTCCCTGAAGTCCACCTGCAGCCGCTCGTCGCCGCCGTCGGGCGTTCCCGCGATGGTGGCGGCCGCCGGCGTCGCGCGCCTTCGCAGGCCCAGGAGACGGCCCTCCCGGACGTCCACGACGGCGGTGCGGAGCGGGAGTTCGGGAAGCCGGTCCAGTTCCTTACGGATGTTGAAGTTCGGCGGCGGCGAGTAGGTTTCTCTGTCCAACACGGAGACGGGACCGGTGAAGCGGGAGAGCCTGAAATGACGAGGCGCCTGGCGGGACCGGTCAAAGCCGGTCAGATACCACTGGCCAAAACGGCTGCCGAGGCCCCATGGTTCCACCGTCCGCTGCTCTTCCTTGCCCGTGGTACCGGCCAGGTAGGGGAAGCTGACCGGGTGCTGGGCGTGCATGGCCGCCACCACGTCATCGAACGCCTGTCCGGCCGGCCTGATCCGCGGCTGCACACCCAGGGGAAGTTCGACGTCGGAGAGCGTGCCGGAGGCCTGGAGCTTGCGGAGTGCGTTGGCAGCGGCGGTGCCCAGCGCGGCGCGCTCCCACAGCTGGGAAGCCAGGAGCAGGACCGTCCACTCCCCCGGGCTGAGCTGGACGTCGGGCAGGCGGTTTGATTCCTTGCCGATGCGATAGCGGGTGGTGGCCGGGTCATCCTCGCTCCACCCGTGGTCAGTCACGGTTTCCACATCAAAGCCAAACTGGCGAAGGTCGTTCTTATCCCGTTCAAACATCCGGCCGAACGCGACGTCGTTGCCGGAGGTATCGTGATAGACCTTCACCCGCAGCTCCGCGCGGCGCAGGCCATACTTGGTGTTCAAAAGGGCTATGAGCAGGTTCAGCAGGCGTTCAGTACGGGATACGGACACTCTGGCTACGTTACTAAACTCACCCGCGGAAAGCAGAAAGCGCGGCAACAACAGGAAAACAGCTCCTGATTGTTACCGCGCCTTCCGGCCTTTCGGCGACCTTACGGTGTTCCGGTCAGCGTACGCCGACGAGATCCACCACAAAGATCAGTGCTTCGTTGGGGCCGATTGCTCCACCGGCCCCGCGGGACCCGTAGGCCAGCTCGGAAGGAATCTCCAGGCGACGGCGGCCGCCCACCTTCATGCCCAGCAGGCCCTGGTCCCAGCCCTGGATGACCTGGCCGACGCCGACGCGGAAGTCCAGCGGCGCGCCGCGGCCCCAGGAAGCATCGAATTCCTCGCCGGTGGACCAGGCCACGCCGACGTAATGGGTGGAGACGGTATCGCCCTTTTTGGCCTCCGCACCGTCACCTTCGATCAGGTCGGTGATGACAAGTTCCGTGGGGACGTCACCCTGCGGGAAGTCAATTTCGGGCTTCTGGCGGTCGAAATCGCGCTGACCAAATGACATGGTTGCTCCTTTTGTTTGAGTGCGTGACGGTTTGGAAGTTACTTGACGCCGAGGATATCCACAACAAAGACGAGGTCACCCTTGGCTTCGCCCTGGCCGGCATCACCGTATGCGAGGTCCTTCGGGACGACCAGGAGGACCCGGGAGCCCACCGTTTTGCCTGCGAGACCCTGGGTCCAGCCCTTAATCACTTGGGTCAAGGGGAAGCTGGCAGTCTGGCCGCGGTCGAAGCTCGAATCAAATTTGGTGCCGCCGACGAGGTTCACGCCGACGTAGTTGACGGTGAGCGTGTCGGTTTCCTTGACTGCGACGCCCTTGCCCTTGATCAGGTCCTGGGCGATGAGGGCTGTCGGCGCAGCGGCGCCGTCCACGGAGATCTCCGGAATACCCTTGTCGTTGTCCTTAACGGTGGGGAGGCCGGCGGGCGGGTTAACTGTCTCGCCTTCGGGCTTTTCAAGCGGTGGCGTGACGTCCGTCGCGGAGATCAGCTTGATCAGCAGCAGCTGCGTTGGCTGGGCAGCGCTGCTCGGCGTGGTGCCGTCCGGTGCGGCACTGGCGGGCGCGGCCGCCTGACCGGGAACGGCGAGAGCCAGGGTGGAACCGACCTTGGCGCCCACGAAAGCGTTGTAGATGAGAGAGTTTCCGCTCTTCATGTCATCGCTGAGCTCGAGTGCTTCCGGTTCGCCCGCGAAGGTGTCTTCGAGCGTTGAACCATCTGCGCCGCTTACGGCGAGGATGGAGATGTTGGCGACCTGATTGGCTTTGACTGCGTCGCCGTCGCCTTCGGTGACCACTTTGACAGTGGGCTCCGTAACTTCCAGCGGCTTGGAGAACTCCACGCCGGGAGCCTTTTTGTCCCCGTTGTCCGTCAGTTTCAGGGAGTCGAACTTGGCAGTGTCACCGGCCGACTGGCTGGTGGGTTCCGGTGCCGCGGGCGAACCGCCACAAGCGGTAAGCAGCAGCAGACCGGGGAGAAGGATTGCTAGGAGTCGGCGCACGTAAGAGAACTTTCGTCGGGGCAGGGTGGACGCGATACCGGAACAGGCGCCCGGCACCGCTGCAGGGCCAAAGAATGGCCCTGTCAAGGATAGCCCCTGAACCTGAACGTCAGCCCATAGAGCCGAGGAGAGCCTCCACCCGGTCATCGACGCTGCGGAAAGGATCCTTGCACAGGATGGTCTGGTGGGCGCGGTCGTTGAGCTTCAGGTGCACCCAGTCCACGGTGTAGTCCCTGCCCAGTTCCTGCGCCCGGCGGACGAAGTCGCCCCTAAGCTTCGCGCGGGTGGTCTGCGGCGGTGCGTCCACGGCGTCCTTGACAACGGTGTCCTCCACAACGCGGCGGACTGCTCCCCTGGACTGCAGCAGGTAATAGAGGCCACGCGTCCGCGAAATGTCATGGTACGTCAGGTCCAACTGGGCGATCCGGGGTGCGTCCAGGCCCAGGTTGTGCCGCTCGCGGTAGTTGTCCATTAGCTTCTTCTTGATGGCCCAGTCGATTTCCGTGTCGATGGTGCTGGTGTTGCCACTCTCGATGGCCTTCAGCGTCCGTTCCCAGAGGTCAAGGATCATGGGGACGTGCGGGTTGTGGGCGCCATGCTCCTGAACAAAGGCCGTGACCTTCGTCAAGTACTCCTGCTGGATCTCCAGTGCGGTGAGCTGGCGGCCGTTTGCGAGCCTGACCAGCGCACGGCCGCTGAGGTCATGGGAGATCTCCCGGATGCTGCGGATGGGGTTTTCCATCCGCATGTCCCGCATGATCACTCCCGCTTCGATCATGCGGAGAATGAGGTCCACGGTGCCCACCTTAATCAGGGCGGTGGTTTCGGACATGTTCGAGTCGCCCACAATGACATGGAGCCGCCGGAAGAATTCAGCGTCAGCATGCGGTTCATCCCTGGTGTTGATGATGGGACGCGACCGGGTGGTGGCCGACGAGACCCCTTCCCAGATGTGGTCTGCGCGCTGCGAGAACGCGAAAGTTGCGCCATGCGGTGTCTTCAGGATCTTGCCTGCGCCGGCGATCAGCTGACGGGTGACCAGGAAGGGTATGAGGATCTCTGCCAGCCGGGAGAATTCGCCCCGGCGCGGAATCAGGTAGTTCTCGTGGCTGCCGTAGGAGTTCCCGGCAGAATCGGTGTTGTTCTTGAAGAGGTAGACGGTGCCGTTGAAACCCTCGGCCGCCAGCCTCGCCTGCGCCTCATCCACGAGGTCGTCAAGGATCAGCTCGCCGGCCCGGTCGTGCGCAATGAGTTGCGCGAGGTCGTCACATTCCGCAGTGGCGTACTCGGGGTGCGAGCCGACGTCGAGGTACAGCCGCGAACCGTTGGTCAGGAACACGTTGGATGAACGGCCCCAGCTGACCACTTTGCGGAACAGGTACCGGGCCACCTCCTCCGGCGCCAGCGGCCGTGAGTCCGGGCTCGAATACGAGATCCCGAATTCGGTTTCAATACCGAAGATTCTCTTGTCCATCTCAGTCCTCCTCCGCCAGCAGCGCCGTGATATCGGCGTCGTTCAATCGCCGGAAAGCCCGGCGGAACCCGCGGGCCGTTTCCGATTGCCTGTCCAGGACGGCGACCTCCACGGCCTTCGCCGGAAGGGTTGCTCCTGCCTCGCCCTGCTCAGTACCGCTGGCAAGGCCGCCGATTGCCAGCCGGACGGCGTCGGTGAACCGCAGCGACGATCGCCAGCCCTCGGCAATGACGGCCGAGACCCGCTCTGCCTGGCCGCCCATCACGATGAAGCCTTGTTCGTCCGCGATCGACCCGTCGAACGTCAGCCGGTACAGGTGGTCCTGTTCCGGGGTGGGGCCCACTTCGGCCACGGCAAGTTCCACTTCGAAGGGTTTCTGCTCAGCGGTGAAAACCGCGCCGAGGCTTTGCGCGTACACGCTGGCCAGGCCGCGGGCTGTGACGTCCTCGCGGTCGTAGGAATAGCCGCGGACATCGGCGTACCGGACACCTGCCTGGCGCAGGCTTTCAAATTCGTTGTATTTGCCAACAGCTGCGAAGGCAATTTTGTCGTAAATCTCACCGATCTTGTGAAGCGACGGGGACGGGTTCTCCGCCACCAGGGCGATCCCGTCCTGGCAGCTGATGACAACCACGGACCTGCCCCGGGCGATGCCCTTCCGTGCGAAGTCCGCACGGTCCTTCATCAGTTGTTCGGGCGAAACATAGAACTGCTGCGTCATCTCAGGCCTCCCGTCGTTCGGCGGACCTGGCTTCGATGATGCTGCCCGCAACCGCCGCGAGCTCCGATTCAGGAATGCGCCTTGCCCCGTCGCGGTTCACTGCATAAACCACCGGCCACAACTGGCGGACCGGGTCCGGGCCACCGGTGGCGGAGTCGTCGTCGGCCGCGTCATAGAGTGACTCCACGGCCACGGAGACCGCCTCGGCTTCTGACAGGCCCGGGCGCCAGAGCTTCTTCAGGGCGCCCCGGGCAAAAACCGAGCCGGAGCCCACCGTATGGTGCTCGCGTTCCTCGTACCGGCCGCCGGTGACGTCGTACGAGAAAAGGCGGCCCACCCCCGCAGTGGTATCAAAACCCGCAAACAGGGGAACCACTGCGAGTCCCTGCAGGGCCATGGGCAGGTTCCCGCGGATCATGGCGCCAAGCCGGTTGGCCTTGCCATCCAGGCTAAGGAGTGTGCCTTCAATTTTTTCGTAGTGCTCCAACTCCACCTGGAAGAGCCGCGTCAGGTCGATGGCGATACCGGCCGTGCCCGCGATGCCCAGTACCGAGTACCGGTCCGCCGGAAAGACCTTTTCGATGTGCCGGCTGGCAATGACGTTGCCCATCGTGGCGCGCCGGTCCCCGGCCATCAGCACCCCTCCGCCGTAGCTCATCGCCACGATGGTGGTGGCGTGCGGCACTTGCAGCGGCGCGGCCGGCGCTGTTGACGCGTTCAGTGAACGGTTGTACGGGAGCAGGTCCGGCCGGTCCCGCTGCAGATGCTCGGTAAATGACGACGTCGCGTTGCCGGCTACCTGATTGGCGGTTGATTCCTGCACTGGTGCACTCCTTGAACGTGGTCCGTCTACGTCGTTACAGCTTCCGGCCGGTGCGGCTACCGCCCCGCTGGGATCCGGGTTACTGGCCGCCTTTTTGGACGAAGGCGCGGACGAATTCCTCGGCGTTGGACTCAAGCACGCCGTCGATTTCATCCAGGAGGTCATCGACGCCCTGGGTGGCGGCCGAAGCCTGCGCATCGGGGGCCGCTGGTGGCGCCTCGGGGATGTCTTCTTCGACTTCGCTGTCCCGCGACTGTGGCTGCTGCTGTT
The DNA here is from genome assembly GCF_056680215.1 of Arthrobacter sp. BF1. Classification (NCBI taxonomy): domain Bacteria; kingdom Bacillati; phylum Actinomycetota; class Actinomycetes; order Micrococcales; family Micrococcaceae; genus Arthrobacter; species Arthrobacter sp. BF1. The sequence goes on along the minus strand of NZ_CM155271.1, from coordinate 2,152,039 downwards.
CCTGGCCTGCCATCTTAATCTCTCCTTCTGCAATCATCGGATCCGGGCGGATCTGCTGATACGCCCATATTGCCACGCTCCGCGCCCGTCGGCGCGGTTTACGCCGGAGGCGGAGCGGTGTTGTGGCCAAGGAGTTCAGCGAGGAACGGTCCGGCCGTGCGGTGGCGGGTGAAGAGTCCTCCCGTGAGGGCCTTGGTGCCCCGCAGCGGCTCCCTCGTCGGCACTCGCTGCAGCCGGCCGTAGCCCGGGACATCGAAGATGACAGAATCCCAGCTGGCCCCCACCACGTCCTTGCCGAAGCTGCTGACACAGCGTCCGCGGAAGAATGCACGCGTGTCCGGCGGCGGTTCGGTCACGGCCGCGGCGATCGCGGCGTCGTCGACAATCCGCTGCATGCGGTTCCTGGCCAGGAAGCGGTAATACAGCCCCTTTTCGGGCCTGATATCGGCCCACTGCAGATCCACCAGGCCAAGCCGGGCATCATTCCAGGCGAGGTTGTCGCGGTCCCTGTAACCGTCCAGCAGGGAGAGTTTTGCGAGCCATTCAACGGAGGTGGCAGCCACGTTCCGGTCTGAATCGAGCTGCGTCAGGGTGGTGGCCCAGCGTTCCAGAACGTCGTGGGTGTGGCCGTCCCCGTCAACGGCGTCGGCAACGCCTGTGTCCTGCGCCAGTTTGGCCGCTGCCTCGTGGTACATCCACTGCAAGTCCAGAGCCGTCACCCGGCGGCCGTCCATCAGCCTGATCTTGGCGGTGAGTGAAGTGTCGTGGCTGACCGCCTGAAGGGCCTGCACCGGCTCGTAGACCTCCACCTTGGGCGCCAGGCCGGCCTCGATAAGGCTCAGGACGAGAGCTGTGGTGCCGAACTTGAGGTAATTCGAGGACTGGCTGAGATTGGCGTCCCCGATGATGACATGCAGGCGCCGGTATTTGTCGGCGGTGGCATGAGGTTCATCGCGGGTATTGATGATGGGACGGCGGATGGTGGTCTCCAGCCCCACTTCGGCTTCGAAAAAGTCCGCCCGCTGACTGATCTGGTAGCCGGGCGTGGAACTGTCCTGCCCGAGGCCTACCCGCCCCGCGCCACAGATAATCTGGCGTGTGACGAAGAACGGTGTCAGCCCACGCACGATGTCCCCGAAAGGCACGGAGCGGGGCATGAGGTAGTTCTCGTGGGAGCCGTACGAGACTGACTTGTTGTCAGTGTTGTTTTTGTAAAGGTTGACCGGCGGGAGCTCGGGGTCCGAAGCGAGGCGGCGGACCGCTGCCAGTGCCACCAGGTCCCCGGCCGCATCCCAGATCACTGCGTCCCGGGGATTGGTCACCTCGGCGCTGGAATACTCCGGGTGGGCGTGGTCCACATAGAGCCGGGCGCCGTTCCCGAGCACCATGTTCATGAGCAGGCTGCCGGCCTCGTCCTCGCCGTCCAGTTCGAGCTCCTCGCGCCCGTAAGCCAACGCCACGGCCTCGGCGTCGAGCACCGGCGGTTGGTCCGTGAGCTGGCTGGGGTGGGCAGAGGCGCGTTCAAGGGTCCAGCCGCGGGCATCGTGCAGCGGCTCCTCGTCGGTGTAGTCCCACCGGGTTTCGGCCCCACCAGCTGCGCGCTGCCGCGTCACCTGGGCGTACGCCTGGACAACCCGCGCGGACATCATGGTGGCGTTGGCTCCCGGTGCGGACGGCGCGTGGATGCCGTACTCCGTTTCCGCACCCATGACGCGCATGGCACCGCCGGCGGGGAGTGCGTCCCCGATGCGGCGTTCCGGGACTGCGGTCATAGGTACTGTCCCGTGCTGGGCATCGTTTCGATGGACTTACCCGGCTCCTGTCCGGCCTTGCCCTGCACAATGGTGCGGATGTAGGTGATCCGCTCCCCCTTCTTACCGGAAATCCGTGCCCAGTCATCAGGATTGGTGGTGTTTGGCATGTCCTCGTGTTCGCGGAATTCGTCCACCACGGCGCGCAGCAGGTGCTCGATCCGGAGGCCCTTCTGATGCAGGGTGAGCAGATCCTTGATGGCGTACTTCTTGGCCCGGTCCACAACGTTTTGGACCACGGCGCCGGAGTTGAAGTCCTTGAAGTAGAGCATCTCGGTGTCACCGTTTGCGTAGGTGACCTCCAGGTACTCGTTGGACTTCTCCGTGGAGTACATGGCTTCAACCGTGCGCTGGACCATGGCGTCCACCGTGGCCTGGACGTCGCCGTCATGTTCGGCGAGGTCCGACTCATGGAACGGCAGGTCGGTGGTGATGTATTTGTTGAAAATGTCCGCAGCGGCTTCTGCATCGGGCCGCTGGATCTTGACCTTCACATCGAGACGGCCCGGGCGGAGGATGGCGGGATCAATCATGTCCTCACGGTTGGATGCCCCAATGACAATGACATTGTCCAGCCGCTCCACGCCGTCGATCTCGCTTAGGAGCTGCGGCACGATGGTGGTCTCGACGTCGGAGGAGATCCCGGTGCCGCGCGTGCGGAAGAGTGAGTCCATCTCGTCAAAGAAGACCACTACCGGGCTGCCGTCCGAGGCCTTCTCCCTGGCCCGCGAAAAGATCAGGCGGATGTGCCGTTCCGTCTCCCCCACGTACTTGTCCAGGAGTTCCGGGCCCTTGATGTTGAGGAAGTAACTCTTCAGATCCACATTGCCGGTCCGCTCCGCCGCCCGCGCAGCAAGGGAGTTGGCAACGGCCTTGGCAATAAGGGTCTTGCCGCAGCCTGGCGGGCCGTACAGCAGAATGCCCTTGGGGGCCTTCAGGCCATGTTCCCGGTAAAGGTCCGGGTGCAGGAACGGCAACTCCACAGCATCCCGGATCTGCTCGATCTGCGGACCGAGGCCGCCGATATCCTCATAGGTGATGTCGGGGACTTCTTCGAGGACGAGGTTTTCCACCTCGGAGCGGGGCACTTTCTCGAGCGCGTAACCGGTGCGCGAATCGATTGACAGTGCGTCGCCCACTCTGAGCTTTTCGTTGAGGAGGGCGCCGGACAGCCTAATGACGCGTTCCTCATCCGCCCGGCCAACCACCAGCGCGCGGTCCGTGCCCAGCATTTCCTTGAGGGTCGCCAGCTCGCCGGCCCGCTCATAACCGAGGCCGGCAACAATCAGGAGTGCCTCATTGAGCAGGACTTCCTGGCCGACGGACAGCTGGCTGATGTTCACCAGCGGGCTGATTCCCACGCGCATCTTCCGGCCGGCATTGAAGATATCCGCGGATTCCTCGGTGGCTGCCTGCCCGCTGTTGCCAGCTGATGGCATGCGCCTGGGATTGAGCTGGAGGATGGTGCCGAAGCTGTAGGGGGGCTGGCCCTCCTGATCCAAGGCGTTCTTCAGGCGCAGGATCTCGGCTTTCGCCGCTTCCAGCATGCTGACCAACTTGGAATTGTTCTGCGTTGCAGCGGCAAGCTGGCGGTCGATGTGCCTAAGTTTGTCCCGAAGGACATTGACCTGCCTGTCCGCAACCGACAGCTCGTTGGCAGCAGACTGCTCCGCCGGTGTCCGTCCCGAGTCCTGATTCGGCGTCTCCATGATGCATCAGCCCCTTCCTGCGCTTCTTATTAAGACCTTAGCCCCAAGTTGGCAGGTACTGCTGGAGACTCCCGAAATGTGGACTAGTTCGTGATCTCCGGGCCGTCCTTGACGTTGGTGCCGGCGATGGCATCACGTGCTGCCCTGCGGAGTTTCTTGTCGGAGACCAGCCGTTCGCCAACGGCGCCGGGAGTCCAGGCGTTGACATCTTCCTCGTTGAAGCCTGTCTTCGAGGGACGGCGTTTGACTGAAATGCCGGTAACGCCGTCGGCCAGCCGGCGAGTGACCAGGAGGAACCCGGTGTGGGCCACCATACGGTGGTCCGGGCGCACGGCCAGGCCTTCCAGGTGCCAACCGCGGACCATGGACTCCCAGGCGTCCGGTTCGGTGAAACGGCCATCAGCGCGGATGGCCTCCGCGGTCCGGGACAGCTGGGTAACGGTGGCGACGTAGTTGATCCAGACGCCGCCGGGTGCCAGCACAGTGGCTACGGCGTCGAGGCACTCCCAGGGTGCCAGCATGTCCAGGACCACGCGGTCCACGGAACCGGGAGCCTCGCTGCGGACTACTTCTTCCTGGAAATCGCCCAGCGAGATCTTCCAGGCGGGATGGGGGCCACCAAAGATGGTCTCCACGTTGCCGCGGGCAATGTCTGCGAACTCTTCACGGCGTTCGAAGGAGTGCAGGTAGCCGTTGTCGCCCACGGCGCGGAGCAGCGAGATGGACAGTGCGCCCGAACCCACGCCGGCTTCAACAACCCTCGCGCCCGGGAAGATATCGGCCATCGTGACAATCTGTCCGGCGTCCTTGGGATACACCACTGCGGCACCGCGGGGCATGGAGAGGACAAAATCCGAGAGGAGCGGGCGCAGCGTCTGGTACTGCTGGCCAACATTGTTCACTACAACCGAACCGTCTGCCTGACCGATGATTTCATCATGGTTCAGGAAACCGCGGTGCGTGTGGAAGGCGCCCCCGCTTTCGAGAGTGATGGTGTTCATGCGGCCGCGCTCGTCGGTCAGCTGGACCCGCTCGCCTTCACGGAAGGGACCGCGGCGGCGGGCAGCCCCTACCGGCTGTACACCGTTCGCAGCCCCACCTGTGGTGGTCAGCGCTGTGGTGGACGGTGTTGCGGTGTCGGCGGCAGATTCGCTGCTCATGAAATTTCCTCGCTCCTGTAAGACTGTGGGGCCACGCAGGCAAAATGTCCGCCCGGCTCGTTCAGGTCCCGGGCGGCCTTCCGGCGGCAGTGCATGGCCGGCACGTAACTCTACCGGTTTTGGCCCTGCGGGTGTTTCTTTGGGCGGACCGCTTTGCCAGTGATGGCGCTCACTATCGCGTTTTGCGACAACAGTCCTGTCACAGCACCGCGGTGGTCAACCACGGCATATTCACGGCCCTCCAGCTGGGAAAGATACTGGATCAGCTCCTGCCCCTGGGACCATTCGGGTACATAGGCGCCTGCCACAAGTGCATACGATACCGCCGTCGCAGGGGTGGAAGCCGCAGCGGAGTCGGGAACCGCAGCGAGGGCACGCACGTCCACCACACCCTCCGGCCGCCCCTCCGGCCCGCACGTAACAACCGCAGTCCCCTCCGTTAGAAGGCGGCGGATCTCGGCCACAGTGGCGGTCGCAGGTATTCCGACGGCGGGAGTCGCCAAAGCGGTTGCGCTCACCAGGTGCAGCCTGCCGCGCAGGGTGCCCTGCTGGATTGCTGCGCTGGCGCCCATCCACAGGAATCCGCCCACGAGGACGGTGATCATCAAGAGGCTGAAGTCAGGTGTCACGCCGGCCAGCAGCGGCATCGCAATGAACCAGAAGCCCAAAGCCACCACAATGACGCGACCCGCCCAGCCCGCGGCGACAGTGCCCTTGGCCTGGCTGCCAGTGGCCTTCCAGACGGCAGATTCCACAATCCGTCCACCGTCCAGCGGGAGTCCGGGAAGGACGTTGAAGATTCCAATGACGAAGTTGGCCCACATGAAGATGTTGGTCAGGGTGTCCCCCACAATGCCCAAACTGCTGCCGGACAGGACCAGCCAGGCACCGCCCGCCAGGACCAGGTTGGCTGCCGGTCCAGCCAGCGCCACGATGACGGAGCGGGCCGGGGTGGCCGTGAAGTTCTCGAACTGGGTATGTCCGCCCCAAAGATTCAGCACGATCTTCTGCGTGGGCCAGCCGTAGATCTTGGCCGTGAGGGCATGGGCCAGCTCGTGGACAAGAACCGAAATAAGCAGCAGCAGCGCATAGGCGAAGGCCACGTAGTAGGCGGTAATGCCGAATCCCGGATTTCGCTGCAGCAGGACGGGTCCGTAGACAATGACCGTAAAGGCTGCAATCACAAACCACGAGTAGGCCAGGATGACGGGGATCCCGGCGATCCGGCCGAGCCGGATTCCCTCCCTGCGGGCGGGGGCGGGCGTGTCGCTCAAGACAGGCTCCCAAACGTCGGCGCCTGGCCTGCCGGGGCTCCCAGGCTGCCGGCCGCAATGGCCTCCAGCTCTGAGACTGTACGCCCCGCAAGCGAAGCCCAGGTTGTGTGCCGGGGATCGTCGGGGAGGGGAACGATATGGGGTATGGCCACCGTGGCCACCCCTGACGCAAGGGCCGCAGCGACCCCGGGCGCCGAGTCTTCCAGTGCAACACAATGATCGATGGTCAGCCCTGGATCAGCCTCCTGGAGCAGTTCCACCGCTTTCAGGTATGCCTCCGGATGGGGCTTGCCCTGCGTAACGGTGTCTCCCGTCACCAGGAACTCGAAGTAGGGCTTCGGCAGGCTTGCCACGATCTCGCGGGCCAAAGGCCCCTCGGACATGGTGACGAGCGCACACCGCACACCTGCCTGGTGCAGGTCATCCAGCAGCTCCCTCGCGCCGGGACGCCACGGGACGGCACGCTGGACGCTCTCGATGACCTCCGCGGTCAGTGCGTCGATGATCTGCCTGGTGTCCAGCCGGACACCCGCCTCCTGCAGGACGCCGGCCGAAAACGTCAAGGCCTGCCCCACCAGTTGGGTGGCCTGCGCGTGGGACCACGTGCCTCCGTGAGCTTCCACAAGGGCGTGTTCCGCGGCGATCCAGTACGGTTCTGTGTCCACGATGGTGCCGTCCATATCCCAAAGAACGGCGCGGAGTGGTGAATCGGAGGGTGAGGATCGCATGCGTTCAGTCTACGGTGCAAGGCTGAACGCCAGCGGGGGGTACGCCCTTGGCGAATATCGTCGGGCGTTCACGCATGGAATCGCGACAGGCACACTTTTTGGGCCGGCATTCACTGCATCGCCCCGGTGCTTGGACGTAGGGTGAAGAAATGAATAGCTTCGACGGAGACACCACGGAACCAGGTGCCGCGCCTGAACAGGAGCAGTTCCTGCTACCAGTGGCCGATGGGGAGCGCATCACTGTGATGCTGGCGGCTTTTGAGGGCTGGAACGATGCCGGCGAGGCCGCCAGCGACTCGTTGCGCTACCTCAACCAGGTGTGGGGCGGCAAGAAGGTCGCGTCCATCGATGCCGACGAATACTACGACTTCCAGTTCACGCGTCCCACTGTCCGCCGGAACGCTTCGGGGGAACGCAAGATCAAATGGCCTTCCACCCGCATCTACAAGGCGGCCGCGCCGGATTCGAACGTGGACGTCATCTTCGTCCAGGGTATTGAGCCGTCGTACAAGTGGCGGGCATACACCGCCGAATTGCTGGTCCATGCCGAGGCGCTGAAAGTGGATTACGTGGTTCTGGTGGGTGCGCTGCTGGCCGATGTCCCCCACAGCAGACCGATCCCCGTGAGTACGTCCTCGGATGATGCCCCGCTGCGGGAACGGCTCAATCTGGAACCGTCCCAGTACGAAGGCCCCGTTGGCATTGTGGGGGTCCTGTCGGAGGTGGCGTTGCTTGCCGGCATTCCCACCCTTTCCTTATGGGCCGCGGTCCCCCATTACGTGGCCCAGGCACCGTCGCCCAAGGCGCAACTGGCCCTCCTCCACCGGGTAGAGGAACTACTCCAGGTGCCGCTGGACACCCACGAGCTGGCGGAGGAGGCAGCCGCTTGGGAGCGTGGAGTGGATGAGCTGGCTACCGAGGACCCGGAAATCGCCGCGTACGTCCGCCAGCTGGAGGAAGCGAAGGACACTGCCGACCTTCCGGAGGCCAGCGGCGAGTCCATTGCGCGCGAATTTGAGCGCTACCTCAAACGCCGGGGCCGCGACAAGCCTTGAAGCCAGTCGCTTCAGTGACCGCGGCCGCGACGCTGCCGCGGTCACCGGGTTAGAGTGCGGTCACTGACTTAGAGAACGACGCCGAGCAACGCCTCGACTGCGTCGCTCACCAGGGCTTGATCCTGCTGGGCGCCTGTTTCTGCCGCCGCGTTTGCGCTGGCGGCCCACCGGTCAACAGCTGCCAGCGCCGCCGGCGCGTCGAGGTCGGTGGCCAGCGCAGACCTCATTTCACCGATGACAACTGCGGCTGAGCGAGCCGGTGCCGCGGCAAGGGCGCGGCGCCAGCCAGCAAGCCTGGTTTTGGCTTCCTCGAACCCCTCCTGGGTCCAGGACCAGTCTGAACGGTAGTGGTGGGCCAGGATGGCCAGCCGGATGGCGGCCGGCTCCTCGCCGTCTGCCCGGAGCCTGGATACCAGCACCAGGTTTCCCTTGGACTTGCTCATCTTTTCACCGTCCAGGCCCACCATGCCGGCGTGGGCGTAGTGGTGGGCCAGCGGTACGCCAGCCAGCGAATAGGCGTGGCCGGCACCCATCTCGTGATGGGGGAAGATGAGGTCCGAGCCGCCGCCCTGGACGGTAAATGGTGCCGGCAGGTACTTTTGGGCAATGACCGTGCATTCGATGTGCCACCCCGGCCGGCCCTGGCCAAGCTCGCCGCCGGGCCAGCTGGGCTCGCCGGCCCGCTCCACCCGCCAAAGCAGGGGGTCCAGGGCCTGTCGCTTGCCGGCCCTGCCGGGGTCGCCTCCGCGTTCGGCGAACAGCTCGAGCATTTCGGCCTCCCCGAGGCGCGAGATCGAACCCAGGGTCCACGCATCAGGGGAGACCGACTGTTTTCCGGCGGCTTCGACGTCGTAGTAGACATCGCCGTCGGGCTCTCCCGCGGCACCGGCCACGCGGTAGGCGAGGCCCAGGTGGAGCAGCCGCTCAATGGCGGGAACGATCAGGTCCACGGACTCGACGGCGCCGACGTAGTGGTCCGGGGCAATCACGTTCAGGGCTTCCATATCCGTCTGGAAGAGGTCAATCTGGCTCGCTGCCAGGTCACGCCAATCCACACCGGTGGCCGTAGCGCGCTCCAGCAGGGGGTCGTCCACGTCGGTAACGTTCTGAACGTAAGCGACTTTAGAGCCGGCGTCGCGCCAGGCCCTGTTCAGGAGATCAAACGCCACGTAGCTGGCAGCATGTCCCATGTGGGTGGCGTCATAGGGGGTGATGCCGCAGACGTACATTGACTGCTCGCCACTGACTGGCAGGCTGACCTCACGTCCGAGGGCAGTGTCGAACAAACGTATGGCCGGCATGGTGCCGGGCAGCACAGGAACAGGGCGGGAAGTCCAGGATTTCACAGCCCAAGCCTACTTCTAGGCGCTGATGACATTGAAACCGAGCAAAAGATAGAGCGCCAGGCCAAGGATGATCCGGTACCAGACGAACAGTCGGTAGCTGCGGGTGGAGATGAATTTGAGGAACCAGCCAATAATCACGTAGCCCACCACAAGGGCGATGACGGTGGCCAGCGCCGTCTCCGGAAGTCCGAACGGGCCGGTGATGCCATCTTTGGAGACCACTTTGTAGAGCTGGTAGAGGCCACTGCCGAACACTGCCGGGATGGCGAGGAGGAACGAGTAGCGCGCCGCGGCCTCGCGGGTGTAGCCCATCAGGAGGCCTGCGGTGATGGTGCCGCCAGATCGCGAGACGCCCGGGATAAGGGCCATGGCCTGGGCAAACCCGTACAGGATGCCATGCTTGTAGCTGAGCTCGGTCAGGTCCCTGTCCTGCTTTCCCACGGCGTCCGCCACGGCCAGGATCAGGCCGAAAACGATCAGCATGGTGGCGACGATCCACAGGCTTCGCAGCACCGACTCGATCTGGTCCTGGAACAGCAGGCCCAGCACGATGATGGGCAGGCTGCCGAGGATCACCAGCCAGCCCATGCGCGCGTCGGGGTCCTGGCGGGAGACTCTTCCCGCCAGCGAGCCTGCCCAGGCCTTGACGATCCGGACGATATCGCGCCAGAAATAGATCACCACGGCCGTTTCGGTTCCGAGCTGGGTGATGGCCGTAAACGCCGCCCCCGGATCCGACGAGTTGGGCAGGAACTGTCCCACAATCCGCAGATGCGCGCTTGATGAAATCGGTAGAAATTCGGTCAGACCCTGTATCAGGCCCAGCAGGGCCGCCTCAATCCAGTTCACGGTAAGACACTACGTCATGCACCCTGTTGATTCCCCGTAAGCTTGCAGCTATGCAGCAGCGTTACGTCGGCAACAGTGGATTGCGAGTCTCCGCCCTTTCCCTTGGCACCATGTCCTGGGCCAACGAAACCGACGAACAGGACGCCTCGGAGATGTTGCGCACCTTTGTTGATGGTGGCGGAAAGCACATCGACACGGCAGCGTCCTACTCCGAGGGCGGCGCCGAAGCGATGATCGGCTCGCTGCTGGGTGACGTGGTCTCCCGCACCGAAGTTTCCCTGTCCACCAAGGCGGGCACATCGACGTCGGACGGCCGGCGGTCCGTGGACACCTCCCGCAGCGCGATGCTCAGCGCCCTGGACGCCAGCCTGGCCAGGCTGGGGACGGACTATGTGGACGTCTGGTTCGCCCAGGCATGGGACGGCAACGTCCCCTTGGACGAAACGTTGTCAGCCCTCGAATTCGCGGTCCGCAGCGGCCGTGCCCGTTATGCGGGCATTGCCAACTTCAACGGCTGGCAGAGCGCCAAAGCAGCCGCGATTGCCGGGTTTCCGCTCGTCGCCGCACAGGCCGAGTACTCCCTGGTCCAGCGGAAACCGGAAGCGGAACTGGTCCCCGCCGTCGAAGACGCTGGCCTGGGCCTGATGGCTTGGGCCCCCCTGGGGCGCGGGGTACTGACGGGCAAATATCGTGGCAGCATCCCGGCTGACTCCCGGGCCGCACGCAGCGATACCGCGCCCTACGTGGAGCCCTATCTTGAGCAACAGCCGTCGAGCGTTGTGGAAGCCGTGGCTATGGCCGGGAAGGGCCTGGGCAGAACACCACTGGATGTTTCGCTGAGCTGGCTACTGGCACAGCACGGCGTGGCCACCGCCATCGTTGGCCCCCGGACACCGATCCAAGCGAAGGAGATCCTCGCCGCCCAGCTGACCCGGCTTCCGCCGGAGATAGCGCGTGCGCTGGAGGATGTGTCCCAACCCGCCTGAGGTTGCGGGAAGTGCCGCCGCTGAGGACACTGAAGGGGCGACGTGCTTCATTCCTCGACGATCTCGAGGTCCTCATCATCGTCGATGCCGGATTCCTCGTCCTCATCCTCGTCGTCGTCAAAAACCTGAAGAGGCGTCACTTCGCTGTAGGCCTCGTAGAGAGCGTCTTCATAAACTTCGAAGGCATCTGCGACCGAAAAAAAAGCCGCTTCGACGGCGGGATCCCCATCCCCACGCCTGTTGGATGCTGCTATAAGGTGTTCTTCCAAGGCGGAGGTCAGGGACTGAAGCGCGACACGCGGATCGATGCTCATGACTTCACGTTAGCCGGAAAAGGACGAAAATGGAGAGCAATGAAGGAACAATTTCTCACCAGCTCGGTCCGTCGGGAGCGGGACATTCTGAAGCAGTACGAGTACCTCGTACTGACCGTCAGCCCTGTGGATTCACTGCCTGAGGCCAGGCGCCGGCTCGTTGAGCATTCCGAGTACGGCAAGTGGGAACTGGAACGCAGCGTGCTGTACATGGGCGGCGGCAGGCGCTTTTGGCTCCGACGGCGGGTCATGCAGGTCCAGCGGACCGTCTAGGTAACGGAGTCTGGCGGACAGTCCAGGTGCGATGGCCAGCGGACAGTCCAGGTGCGATGGCCAGCGGACCGTCCAGGTGCGATGGCCGGCGGACCGTCCAAGCCTCCAGCGGGCCCAGTCAGGCTGTTGCCCCCAGTATCTGAAACGCTCTCTCACTTAATGCGGGAAATCCATAAGCGCTCTCTCACTTTCCTGAGGAAAGTGAGAGAGCGCTTGTGAGAAACCCGCATTAAGTGAGAGAGCGTGTGAGGGTGTTGCACAGCCCAGCCGGTTTTGCGCAGGCCGGCTGCCGCGCCGTGACGGTGATCAGCGGACCGTTCAGGTAACGGAGGCCCAGCGGACCGTTTAGGTATCCAGCGGGCCCAGCCAGGCATTCGCCACCGTGTTGTGCGCAGATTCGTCGTCCGACGGGTGGAAGATGCCGGCAAGGACGTCCCGGTACAGGCGCTCGAGTTCGGAACCGCGGAAGTAACTGGAACCGCCGCTGACCCTGATGGCCAGGTCCACGACGCGGCGTGCGGTCTCCGTCGCATTCACCTTCAGGCCAACAAGTTTCGGGAACCACTGAGCGCCGTGTTCGGCGAGGTTGTCGACGTCGCGGGTTACAGCCAGTAACTGGGGGTAGAGGGCGTCCATGGCCATGGCTGCCTCGGCGACCTTCCAGCGGATGTCCGGGTCCTGTGCGTAGCTTCTGCCGCCGTTCTTGAACGACGTCCGCCGCTTCACGGCTTCCACCCCGAGGGCCAGGGCCCTCTCGCCAATCCCTGTGTAGACAGCAGCCAGCAGTGACTCGAAACAGGCAAAGATGGCGAAGATCAGCGGATCGGCATTGGGTCCTACCGGCAGTTTGCGGAAGATCCTCTCCGGGCGGACCTCGGCCCCGTCAAGGACCGTGGTGTTCGACTGGCTTGCCCGCATGCCCAGGGTGTCCCAGTCTTCCAGTACGGTGTAGCCGGCAGAATCCCGGTCGATGAAACCGTGCACCAGCTCACCCTCCCCTCCCCTGCCCGCGGTGTCCTTGCCGAAGATACCCAGCCGGGTCCAAGCGGGTGACAGGCTGGTGAAAATTTTCGTCCCGGTGAAGCTGTACCCTCCGCCAGGCAGCCGGGTAGCCGCCGTTTTCGAGTCGAACAGCACGGAGTCGTTTCCGGCCTCGGAGTTGCCGAAGGCGAAGATCTCGCCCCTGGCGGCGTCCCCGAGGACAAAGTCCAGCGACTGGTCTCCCCTGGCAGCCAGGACGTGGGCGACGCCGGTCCAGACCAAGTGCATGTTGATGGCCAGAGCGGTGGCTGGGGCCGCCGTTGCCAGCCTGCGCTGGCACTGCGCCGCCGCTTCGAGCCCAAGCCCGAGGCCGCCGTCGGACGCTGGAACAAAAAGCTTCAGGTAACCGGCGGCGGTCAGTTGCTCAAGGTCCTCGACGAAGAAGGCATTGTCCCGGTCGTAACCCGCGGCGCGGCCGCGAATGGCTTCCAGCAACTGGTCCGGGAGGACTTCCTCGGGCGTCATCTCCAGGGCCCTAGTAGTTGGTGAGGAGGGTGTTGAGGACCCGGGCACCGAACTTCAGGGAGTCCACCGGGACGCGTTCGTCCACACCGTGGAACATTCCCGTGAAGTCAAGATCGTCGGGCAGCATGAGGGGCGCGAAGCCGTAACCGGTGATGCCCAGCCGGCTCAGGGATTTGTTGTCCGTGCCCCCGGAAAGTGTGTAGGGCAGGACTTTGGCACCCGGGTCCTCTGAGTGGAGTGCGTCGATCATGGAGTCCACCAGGTTTCCGGCGAACGGCACCTCCAGCGAAACGTCGTTGTGCACGTAGCTGACATCAACGCCGGTGCCCGCGAGTTCCCGCACGATTTCCAGGACCTGTTCCTCCTGGCCGGGCAGGGTCCGGCAGTCCACCAGGGCTTCCGCGGACTCGGGGATGACGTTGTGCTTGTAGCCGCCCTTCAACAGTGTGGGATTGGTGGTGTTCTGGAGGGTGGCACCAACAAAGCGGGCCACCGTGCCGAGCTGGTCCAGCAGCCGGTCCGGGTTCTCCGGATCGAATTCGACGCCGGTGAGTTCTGTCACGCCGTCCAGGAACTGCCGGGTGGTGGGTGTGAGCTCAATCGGCCACTTGTACTCACCGATTCGGGTCACGGCAGCTGCCAGCCGGGTCACGGCATTGTCCGTATTGATCTGCGAACCGTGTCCTGCCCGGCCGTGGGCCACGAGACGGAGCCACGAGATGCCTTTCTCGGCCGTCTGCAGGAGGTAGGTGCGGTGCCCGCCGATGGTTGCCGAGAACCCGCCCACTTCGGAGATTGCTTCTGTGGCGCCCTCAAACAGCTCAGGCCGCTTGTCCACGGCGTAACGGGCGCCGTATTCGCCACCAGCCTCCTCGTCGGCGAAAAAGGCGAAGACAATGTCCCGCTTGGGCTTCCGTCCGGATCGGGCCAGATCCCGCATCACTGACAGGATCATGGCATCCATGTCCTTCATATCAACGGCACCACGGCCCCAGATGAGTCCATCCTTCAGCTCCGCACCGAAGGGATCCACGGACCACTGATCGCGCAGGGCGGGAACGACGTCAAGGTGCCCGTGCACCACCAGCGCACTGGCTGAGGGATCCTCGCCGGTCATGCGGGTGACAACGCTTGCCCGGCCAGGTGCAGATTCGAAGATTTCCGCCGCCAGGCCCACTTCCTCGATCAGCCCGGCGGTGTACTCGGCGGCCGCGCGCTCCCCCGGTCCGGAACCGTCTCCGTAATTGGAGGTGTCTATCCGGATTAGTTCCTGGCAGATCCGGACAACTTCATCCTCGGGACGGATTTCGGTCATTGGGCTCTCCTCATAAAGATGGGCGGTGGCTGGGAACCAAGGGCGGATTCGCGTGCCTTCAGCCTACCCATCCGGCCCGATTTCATGTTCCAGGAAAGTTCATGTAGAGTCTTTCTCGCTGCTTCGGAGAAAAGCGAAACGCTGAAAGGCGGAAACGATCTCTGAATTACCACCTGCGCGGGTGGCGGAATGGCAGACGCGCTAGCTTGAGGTGCTAGTCCTCGAAAGGGGGTGGGGGTTCAAGTCCCCCTCCGCGCACAAATGGGAAAGCCCCTGGAATCTGATGATTCCAGGGGCTTTTTCTCTTTCCACTGAGCGAACCGGTTCCACTCACCTTGGGCGCCGGAACCATGGCATGGGCAGCGATTTCCCCGCTGCGTGGGACCTTGCGTCGCGGCGCCCGCCCGTCGTGATCGGCGGCATCGCGATGCGGTCCTTGCCCGGCCGGCAGCACTGTCCTTAGTTTGGTGCCGTCCATTTCGGACACTTTCACCGGGGACGGTACCGAGAGAGGCCGGGATGACCGATGCGAACGGCCGGGTGACCAACGCCTCCGGCAATTTGTCCGGCTTGGAGGGCCCTTCGGGTGGGTGGCGTGGCTGAATTGGCGTACTCTTATGGTTCTCCAGTGGAACATCCGGTAAAGAACGCCTGAATTTTCAGGCACTCTTGGCCCAGACACACGCCGAGGCGGGTTCCGAGTCCCCTCCGTGCACTGTGGTGCAATCCCTTTGGGCCTCGGATCCCGGAGTTTGTCTTTCTACGCCTATGGCGCCACAGACAAATTTTTTCCGCCAGCCTATTGGGGAATAGTAGGCGGATGCTGTACGTTGCATACGCGACAGACGAACCAAAGAAAAGAGATACACCTAAGTGGCAACCGATTACGATGAACTTCGCTCCGACGTCAAGGAGTCGCAGGACAACTCACTCGAGGCACTGCAGTCCGCCAACGCACCGGACGCACGTAGCGTTGTGCTCGAGCTCGATGAGGCAGACGGACTGGACGGCGCCGGTGTCCCGGGAGGCGAATTCGTTGCCGAGGAACTGGTCGTTCAGGTTATCCCCCAGGCCGAGGACGAATTCACCTGCTACTCCTGCTTCCTTGTACGGCACCGCTCGCAGATCGCACGGCAGAAGGACGGCCACAGCTACTGCACGGACTGCGAAGGCTAATTCCAGAGCTTCGCCGCATCACCCGTTCGGGCTGGATCGCCAGCCAGCAGGACCAAGGCACGCCCACATACAGTCGGCGTGCCTTTCCTGTTTCCCTGAACGGGGAATTAACCCAGACGGCTACGGACGATCTCGCTGACGGCTTTGCCGTCGAAGCGGCCGGCAATCTTGGCCGTTACCGGCTTCATGACGGCCCCCAACTGACGCAGGCCGGGTTCCACGCCTTCGGACCGTAGCCCGGCAATTACCTCATCCACGATCGACTCTACTTCCGCGGCCGTCAGAGCACGGGGCAAGTAGGTCTCGATGACTTCGGCCTCGGCGATCTCGGCGGCAGCGCGCTCAGCTTCGCCGGCGTCGGTGTAGATCTTTGCCGTGTCGCGCCGCTTGGCCGCCTCCTTCTGCAGCAGCGAGGTCACTTGGGCGTCGTCCAGCTCAATCGGCGTTTTTCCCGACTTTTCCCGCGTTTCGATCTCGCCCAGGACGTTGCGCACGGTTGTCAGGGCGGTCTTGTTCCGCTCTTTCATGTGCGTCACGACGTCAGCGTGCAGACGGTCTTTCAGGCTGGTCACAGTGTTCCTCGATTCATTCAGCGACCCAAGGGCAGCAGGACAGTGGTGAACCATCCCTCTAGTACGGTAGAGGCCTATGGCTGACAATTACTACCTCCAGTCCGGCAGGCAATGAATTTGAGTTCCGAGGAACTGTGGCAACGCGTCACAGAGGTCTTTAGCCGGACTGCCGTCCCCGAGGTCACACTGATCGAATTGGTTGTGGTTTTCGCCCTGGCAACTGCGCTGTCCATCCCGCGGGCAACCTGGAAGTACTTCGGGCTCCTCGCCACCGCAACCCACGAACTGGGCCACGCCTTCGCCGCCGTCATGAGCGGCCAACGGCTTGGCGGAATCCGGCTTCAACTGGACCACTCAGGCACAACCACCAGTTACAGCCGTGGACGGCTTGCGGCCGTATGGTCAGGATTCTGGGGATATCCCGTTCCCGCCGTGACCGGCGCTGCCCTGGTGACCTCAGGTTTCGGAGGTTGGGGCCCTGCAGCCCTGGCCGCCGGAACGCTGATCCTCGTGGCGTCACTGGTGTTCATCCGGAACTTCGTAGGCATCATCATCACCGGCGCCGCAATCGCAGGCGGCGCTGCCCTGGTCATCTTCGTCCCGAGCGCTTTCACCGGGCACGTGGCAATCGGCTTGGGTGTGGCCCTCCTGGTTGCGGCGGTCCGGGACCTCGCCAAACTTACAAACGTCCATCTTCGGCGCAGGGACAGGCTGGCCAGTTCGGATGCCTATATCCTGTACCGCGCAACCTCCGTCCCTTCCGGCATTTGGATCGCGCTCTTTCTTGCGGTTGTTGCCGGTTGCTGGCTGGTGGCGTGGCAACCGATATCTTCGATTCTGGCTGCGGGAGCCTAGGCTGGTCCGCATGACCACACGCACCGCAGACAGCATGGATCGCAACCCGGAGCACGCCAGCGCCCACAGCACCAAAGGCGCCTACGTGACCGGTGGGGCCGAGTTCAACCGGGACACCAACTACATCGAGGACCGGATCACCCGGGACGGCCGCCCGGGCGACAACGGCGAACCTGGCTGGCCGGTTCAAGCCGGCCGTTACAGGCTCATCGCCGCACGGGCGTGCCCGTGGGCAAATCGGACGGTGATCGTGCGCAGGCTTCTGGGTCTTGAGGAAGCCATCTCCCTTGGCCAACCCGGGCCCACCCACGATGTTCGGTCCTGGACCTTTGACCTGGATCCGGACGGTACGGATCCCGTCCTGGGAATTGAGCGGCTCCAGAGTGCCTACTTCCGCCGGTTCCCGGATTACCCCCGCGGCATCACCGTGCCGGCCATCGTGGAGGTATCCAGCGGTGAAGTAGTGACCAACGACTTCCCGCAAATCACGCTGGACTTCGCCACCGAGTGGACGCAGTTCCACCGGCCCGGAGCGCCGGACCTCTATCCGGAACAGCTCCGGCAGGAAATTGATGCCGTCAACAAGCGCGTCTTCACCGAAGTCAACAACGGCGTTTACCGTTGCGGCTTCGCAGGCTCCCAGGAGTCGTACAACTCCGCGTATGCACGGCTCTGGACGGCCTTGGACTGGCTCGAGGAACGCCTGACGGGCCAGCGGTACCTCGTGGGTGACACCATCACCGAAGCCGACGTCCGTCTGTTCACCACCCTTGCCCGGTTCGACGCCGTTTACCACGGCCACTTCAAGTGCAACCGGCAGAAACTCGCCGAGCTTCCGGCCCTTTGGGGCTATGCGCGGGACCTTTTCCAGACTCCCGGCTTCGGCGACACGATCGACTTTGTCCAGATCAAGCAGCATTATTACATCGTTCATGAGGACATCAACCCGACGGGAATAGTGCCGCAGGGCCCGGACCTGTCCGGCTGGCTGGAGCCGCACGGCAGGGAATCACTGGGCGGCAGGCCCTTCGGCGACGGCACTCCCCCGGGGCCTGTGCGGCCCGGCGAGGAGGTCGCCCCGGGCCACGGTGCCTCCGCACACCCGGAAAGCGGTCTCTGACGGTCCCGGGGGGCCGGTAACGGCGGCTGCCTTGTCCCAGCGCGCGGTGGCACCTAACGTGGGCGGAATGGGTGATACAAACACAGATCCGGGCCAGCCGCGGTCGAGAGGGACCCGGATGCTGCGAAACGCCATCGCGGGTGTCGCCACCGCTTTCACCCTCCAGCGCCTGCAACTGGCGGCGAAGTCAGCGCTGGCAGCAGGTGTGGCGTTTGCCATCGCGCCGCTGATGCCCGGGTCCGCCGCGGAGTATCCGTACTACGCGCCCCTGGGAGCGCTGGTGGCCATGTACCACAATGTGGCCGGATCGGTCCGGCAGGGTCTTCAAACGCTGCTCGGGCTCGCCATCGGCATCGGGCTGGCCTTTATGCTGGTCAGCCTCAGTGGTCCGTCTCCGGTGGCCGTCGCGGTTTTTATGGGCATGGGAGTCATCCTTGGCGGACTCCCCCGGCTTGGGTCCGGCAGTGATTGGATCCCGACGGCGGCGCTGCTGGTTCTTTTGGTGGGTGGAAGTAATCCGGACGACTTTTCCTTTGGCTACCTGATCCAGATGGGCGCCGGAGTCGCGGTTGGCATTGCCGTCAATTTCCTCATATTCCCGCCACTGCACTTTGCCGCGGCCGCCAACAGCCTGGGCCAGCTGCGGCTGGCGCTCGGCAAACAGCTCACTGATATGGGGGCTGCCCTGACGGAAGAGTGGCCGCCGGAACATGAAGACTGGTCCCGCCGCTCCCAAGATCTGGCGGAAGCGGCACGCACGGTCCGCCATCTCGTCCAGGAAGCTGACGAAAGCCGGCGCGCCAATCCGCGCCGGCGGTTCCATCCGCGGGATCTGGACCTCGACTACCGCAACCTGCGCGACCTTGAGCGGGTAACCTTCCACATCCAGGACATGACCGAAGTCCTGTCGGATGTCATCTGGGCGGAGGACGTCCCGTACGAGGTGCCATTCGAGGACAGCGAACCGCTGGCCGTCGCGTTGGACACCACCGGGCAATTGCTGGCCTCGTTCCATACTGGCGATGAGGCGGAGCAGCGGCGACTCTTCGCTGCGGCAAAATCGGCCGTGGAGCTTTGTATGGCCGGGTCGGAGGGTGGCGGCTCGGACGGTGCCGTGACAGCGTCCGAGTCCATCCTCCTGAGCCTGCACCGGATTCTCCGGGCAGTTCGGCCTGCCCCCTAAAGCGGCGCCACGGAACCGCTGAAGTGCTTGCGGCCGGAGCGGGGATTCCATGCCACGTAGTCGGACCGTTTCCAGCCTCCGTCCGGTGCCTGCCCTGTGGTGATCTCCAGCGCAACCCGGCCTGGCAGGAAAACGGGCGCGTCGAATGTCACGGCCCAGCTGAATGTTTCACCCTTCATGGGCCCGACGTCTGCGAGGGCCCTGGAGGCAAGATACATCCCATGGGCGATGGAGCGCCTCATGCCCAGCGCCTTGGCCGACAGGACGCTCAAGTGGATCGGGTTGAAGTCACCCGAAACGGCGGCGTATGCGCGTCCCGTGTCGACCCCAAGGTGCCACACCGCCGTCGGGTCCGGGGCCGTGAAGTCGGGCCGGCCATTATGGGGTGACGGTACGTCGATGCCCGGCAGGAAGACACCTTTGGCCAGGTACGTGGAACGCCCGGTCCAGCGGATGTCCGGCGTACCCGCGCCCCTGATCTCGGCGATCACGTCCAGTTGAGTTCCGGCCCCGTGTCCGCGGAGGTTCTCCACTCTGGCCTCGACGTCGAGGAGATCCGTGAAGACCACCGGCGCGCGCTGCTCGACATAGTTGCTCAGATGGATCATGCCCAGCAGTGGCAACGGAAAATCGTCCCGGTTCAGCACGCTCATGGCGAGCGGGAAAGCCAACGCGTGAAGATAGCCCGCAGGCAGGGTGTCCCGCGCCGACAGCCCGATCAGGTGCTGGTAGGCGGTGAGATTTCCGACGTCGGCCCTGACGCCGCGCACCTCGTGGCCAGTGTCCGGCAGGGTTGAGCCGCCGTGGGTCCCCAGCACCCGGCGGCGCGCCGCCTGCGCGGCGGCATTGACGTACAGCTTGGAGAGCGAGGGCATCTCCCCCAGGATGACCGGCTGCGCGGTGCTCATGCTCCCACCAGGTTCTGGCCGCAGACACGCAGGATGTCCCCGTTGATGCCACCTGCGGCATCGCTGGCGAGGAAGGCGATGGCCTCCGCGACATCCGAGGGCAGGCCGCCTTGCTGCAGGGCGTTGAGCCGCCGGCCCACCTCTCTGACGGCAAAGGGAATCCGTGCCGTCATTTCGGTTTCGATAAAGCCGGGAGCCACCGCATTAATGGTTCCTCCCCGGGCAGCAAGCAAGGGCGCTGTAGCCCGGACCATTCCCATGACGCCGCCTTTGGAGGCGGCGTAGTTGGTCTGGCCGCGGTTGCCGGCGATGCCACTGGTGGAAGCAACCGAAACGATGCGGGGTGCGCCGCGGAAGTGGTCCGAAGCCAGCAGGGCGTCGTTGATCCTGAGCTGCGCGGCGATGTTGATGTTCAGTACGGCGTTCCAGCGCGCGTGGTCCATGTTGGCCAGCAGCTTGTCCCTGGTGATTCCGGCATTGTGAACCACAATATCCAGGTGCCCGTGCCGCTGCAGGGCGTGCTCAAGGATGCGCTGGCCCGCGTCCACGCGGCTGATGTCCAACTGCAGGGCCGTGCCGTGGACCTCGTTGGCCACTGCGGCCAGATGGTCGCCGGCCGCCGGGATGTCCACGAGCACAAGTGTGGCCCCGTCCCGGTGAAGCGTCCGCGCAATCGCCGCCCCGATGCCGCGGGCCGCCCCCGTCACCACCGCCACCTTGCCGGCGAGCGGCTGGTCAGAATCGGCCGGGAGCGTGCCGTTCGCACTGCTGACCGTCAGGAACTGGCCATCGACGAACGCCGAACGGCCGGACAGGAAAAACCGCAGCGCCCCCAGGGTGCTCGGGCTCGTGGTCTCAACATCGTCGGCTAAAACTATGCCGTTTGCCGTTGCGCCCGCCCGGAGCTCTTTGGCCAGGGACCGCACGAAGCCGTCAACACCCTGGCGCGCCGCCGCCCCGGCTGGAGTGCCGGCTTCTGCGGCCGGCCGGGAAACGGTGATGAACCGTGCGCTCAGGCCGAGGTCGCGGAGCGAGGCAGCAGCTGACAGCACCGGCTTTTCAAGGTCTTCGGGCGTAGTCAGACCGTCGAGGACAAGAATGATGGCACCGAGTTTTTCGCGGGGCACGGCGTGCCGGCGTACGTCCAGGTTCCAGGACAGCAGCGTGGCAGCCAGCTGGTCCGCTCCGGGCGTGGTGCCCTGGACCAGGACGGGGCCGTTGACCAGGGCCTGGCCCGGCGTGTGGCGGCGCAGCACGGCAGGCTGCGGAAGGCCGAGCCGCTTGGCGAGGTCTTTACCCAATCCCTGGCTGACCAGGCGGATGTATGCGTCTGCCATTCAGTGCTCCTACGCTGCTTCGAGAATTGCGACGACGCCCTGGCCGCCGGCGGCGCAGATGGAGATGAGCCCGCGTGCGGGCCTGCCCTTCACCCGGCCTTGGGCCTGCAGCATCTTGGCGAGGGAAGCGACGATGCGCCCGCCGGTGGCAGCAAACGGGTGGCCCGCCGCAAGGGAGGAGCCGTTGACGTTCAGCTTGGCGCGGTCGATGCTGCCGAAGGCGCCATCGAGCCCCAGCCGCGTGCGGCCGAATTCCTCGTCCTCCCACGCTGCCAGGGTGCTCAGGACAGTCCCGGCGAAGGCTTCGTGGATCTCAAAGAAATCGAAATCGGCCAGGGTCAATCCGTTCCGGGCCAGCAGCCGCGGGACCGCGAATGCCGGTGCCATCAGGAGACCGTCCTTGCCGTGGACGAAGTCCACCGCTGCGGCTTCCCCGTCCACCACCGTTGCGAGCATGGGCAGGTCATGGGCTTGGGCCCACTCTTCCGATGCCAGCAGGACCGTGGATGCCCCGTCCGTCAACGGAGTGGAGTTTCCGGCGGTCATGGTGGCCTCGGCGCCCAGGCTCTTCCCGAAGACCGGCTTGAGGGTTGCCAGCTTCTCCAGTGTGGTGTCGGCCCTCAGGTTGGAGTCCTTCGCGAGCCCCCGGTAGGGGGTCAGAAGGTCATCGAAGAACCCGGCATCGTAAGCGGCAGCGAGGTTCCGGTGGCTGTTGAAGGCCAGTTCGTCCTGGGACTCACGCGAAATGTTCCACTGCGCGGTTGTGAGGGCCTGGTGTTCACCCATGGACAGGCCAGTGCGTGGCTCTCCGGTGCTGGGCGCGTCAGGGGCGAGGTCCTTGAGCCGCAGCCGGCTGAGTACCTGCAGCCGCTGCGGAAGGGTCTTGGCCCGGCTGACGTCCAACAGCACCCCGCGCAGGCCTTCGCTCACCGCGATGGGAGCATCGGAGGCCGAGTCAACACCGCCGGCGATTGCAGAATCGATCTGGCCCAGCTTGATCTTGTTGGCCAGGCTCAACACTGTTTCCAAGCCGGTGGCGCACGCCTGCTGGAGATCGTACGCGGGGGTCTCCGCCGACAACGCCGAGCCCAGGACAGCCTCACGGGTGAGGTTGAAATCCCGGGAGTGTTTCAGGACCGCGCCGGCGGCGACCTCCCCGATCCGCTCGTCCTGGAGGCCAAACCTGGCAATCAGGCCGTCCAGCGCAGCAGTCAGCATGTCCTGGTTGGAGGACTTGGTGTAGGCCCCTCCTGCACGGGCAAAGGGGATCCTGTTGCCGCCCACGATCACCGTCCGGCGGATTGAAGGCGTTGCACCCGTTGCAGCCGGGCTGGCGGGTTCCTGGGGTCCGGTGGCGGACTGTCCGTTGACGGACATGGGTGTCTCCTCTGATCTGCGACGGTTACCGATACTCAGCGTACCTGATACGCTGAGTATCGTGAACAACCTCCCCACCGAACCGACGACGCCGGCTGCCGGCCTTAACGCCGACGGCCGCTCGTCCCGGTGGCAGACCCACCGGGAGGAACGTCGCCGGGAACTTATCAAGGCCGCCCGCCGGGCAGTCCACGCATTGGGCAGCGACGCCTCCATGGAGGAGATCGCAGCAGCCGCGGGCACATCGAAGTCGGTCTTCTACCGCTACTTCGGTGACAAAGCCGGCCTGCAGCATGCTGTCGGTGAGGTGGTCCTCAGCCAGATGCAGCGCAAGATCCGCGAAGCAGCGCAGGCTGCCCAGACGCCCAGGGAAGGCCTGCTGGCCATGATCTCGGCATACCTCCAGATGGCGGAAACCAGCCCCAATGTGTATAGCTTCGTCACCCGCTACACACCCGTGGACGCCGATAACCAGCAGGGATCAGCAGCAATTTCGGGGGCCTTGGGACATTTTTTCGACTCCATTGCCGAAATGATCGCCGCCCCGATGCGGACGCATCTGGGCGATGGCCGGGCAGCGGTCATCGGCTACTGGCCCACCGCCGCCATCGGCTTGGTCCGGAGCGCCGGGGAACAGTGGCTCAGCACCCCCGATTCCGCTGCGAAACCGGACCAGGCAGCCATGGCCCAGCAGATTACAGCGTGGCTGTGCGTGGGGATCGCCCCGGAACTCTTGGAAACACCTGTCAGAACCAACGAAGGACATTGACATGACCGAAGTAGTGGACCGCCGCGGCGGCGCCGGCACGGCCGCAAACAACAAAGCCGTAAAAACGGCCGCGCACGCGGGCGGCACCAAGGCACCGTCAGCGGGGGCTCGCGCCAACGCGCGGCCAACCTCGCCGCCCGCCGTCGACGTTGCGGCCCTCGGCGAGCAGCTCCTGGGCAAGTGGGCGGACGCCCGCCGCCACTCCCGTGCGCTGGCAGGTGACCCGGCACTGCATAAGACAGAGGGCCTCACACACACTGAACACCGCGCCCGGGTCTTCGGGCAGCTGAAGTACCTGGTGGACCACAACGCCGTGCACCGGGCCTTCCCCGCGGCGCTGAATGGTGCCGATGACCATGGCGGCAACGTTGCCGGATTCGAGGAACTTGTCACTGCCGACCCGTCCCTGCAGATCAAGGCCGGCGTCCAGTGGGGTCTCTTCGGCTCGGCCGTGATGCACCTGGGCACAGCGGACCACCATGCCAAGTGGCTGCCGGGCATCATGAGCCTGGACATCCCGGGCTGTTTCGCCATGACGGAGACCGGCCACGGCTCGGATGTTGCCAGCATCGCCACCACCGCGACTTTCGACGAAGCAACCGGGGAATTTGTCATCCATACGCCGTTCCGGGCCGCGTGGAAGGACTACATCGGCAACGCAGCCATCGACGGCCTGGGCGCCGTGGTTTTTGCCCAGCTTGTGACTCAAGGCGTGAACCACGGCGTCCATGCGTTCTACGTCGACCTCCGGGATCCCAGCACCAAGGAGTTCCTGCCCGGCATCGGCGGTGAGGACGACGGCGTCAAGGGCGGCCTGAACGGGATCGACAACGGCCGCCTGCACTTCACTAACGTCCGCATCCCCCGGACCAACCTCCTCAACCGGTACGGCGATGTCGCCGCCGACGGCAGCTACACGTCTCCCATAGCCAGTCCCGGCCGCCGCTTTTTCACCATGCTCGGAACCCTGGTCCAAGGGCGCGTCTCGCTGGACGGCGCGGCCGTCGCAGTGTCCAAGATCGCCCTTGCCGCCGCCATCCGCTACGCCACCGAACGCCGCCAGTTCAACGCGTCTTCCCACACGGACGAAGAGGTCCTGCTGGACTACCAGCGGCACCAGCGCCGGCTGTTCACCCGGCTGGCCACCACGTACGCCGCGGGCTTTGCCCACGAGCAGCTGCTGCAGAAGTTCGACGACGTCTTCTCCGGCGCCCATGACACCGACGAGGACCGCCAGGATCTGGAAACGCTGGCGGCCGCGCTGAAGCCGCTCAGCACCTGGCACGCCCTGGACACTCTGCAGGAGTGCCGTGAGGCCTGCGGCGGTGCGGGCTTCCTGATCGAAAACCGCTTCGCCTCACTCCATGCGGACATGGATGTCTACGTCACGTTCGAAGGCGACAACACGGTGCTGCTCCAGCTCGTGGCCAAGCGGCTCCTGGCCGACTACGCCAAGGAGTTCAGGAACGTCGACTTCGGCGTGCTTGCCCGCTACGTGGTGACCCAGGCAACCGGCGTGGCGATCCACCGCACCGGGCTGCGGCAGGTAGCACAGTTCGTCGCCGACACGGGGTCAGTGCAGAAGGCCGCCATCGCGCTTCGGGACGAAGAGGGCCAGCGTGCCCTCCTGACTGACCGCGTCCAGACCATGGTGTCGGACGTCGGAGCAGCCCTGAAGGGTGCCGGCAAGCTTCCGCTCGAAAAGGGTGCGGCACTGTTCAACCAGCACCAGAACGAGCTGATCGACGCGGCCCAGGCCCACGCTGAACTCCTGCAGTGGGAGGCCTTCACCGACGCTTTGCGCGACGTCAGCGACCCTGGCACCAAGGTAGTGCTGACCTGGCTCCGTGACCTGTTCGGCCTGTCACTGATCGAAAAGAACCTCTCCTGGTACCTGATGAATGGCAGGCTCTCCATGCAGCGCGCACGCACAGTGGGCGACTACATCAACCGGCTCCTCGTCAAGATCCGGCCACACGCCCTGGATCTGGTGGACGCGTTCGGCTACGGGGATGAGCACGTTCGCGCCGCGATCGCCACTGGCGCCGAAAGGGCACGGCAGGACGAAGCCCGGGCGCATTACAGGGCGCAGCGGGCCAGCGGCACCGCGCCCGTTGACGAGAAAGTGCTACTGGCACGCACCGCGGCTGCCGCCCGCAGCCAGCGAAACTGACCGCCGAAGGCACAGTCAGCAGCCCGTCAACGCACGACGGCGCCGCTCCCCCTTGGGTGGGAACGGCGCCGTCGTGCGTTGTCAGTCAGTTACTGCGGGGCGTTAGGAAAGCACCGAGCGGTAGACCTCAAGGGTGGTCTCTGTGATGGAATCCCAGGAGAAGTGCTCCTCGGCGCGGCGGCGGCCGGCCTGTCCCATGGCGCGCGCCCGCTCAGGATCGGACACGACCTCGGTCAGGGCCGCGGCGAACTCGGTCACGAACTTCTCCGGGTCCAGCGGCGTTCCCGTGCCGTCCGTGACTTGCTCCAGGTCCACCAAAAGGCCGGTCTCACCGTGCTGGACCACCTCCGGAATACCTCCGGTAGCGCTGGCCACCACGGCTGCGCCGCAGGCCATGGCTTCCAGGTTCACAATGCCGAGCGGCTCATAGATCGACGGGCACGCAAAGGCGGTCGCGTGGCTCAGGACCTGGATCAGCTCGTGGCGTGGAAGCATTCGCTCGATGAGGATGACCCCGGTCCGCTGCTGCTGCAGCTCCTCGATGAGGCGGGCCGTCTCAGCAGCGAGCTCAGGGGTGTCCGCTGCGCCCAGGCAAAGGACCAGCTGGACATCCGCAGGCAACTTGGCGGCGGCCCGCAGCAGGTACGGAACGCCCTTCTGGCGTGTGTTCCGGCCAACAAAGACCACGCTGGGCTTCTGCGGGTCGATGCCGAGGGCCCGCACCGCGTCGTCGCCTTCATCGCGCTGCCACAGGTCAACGTCGATGCCGTTGTGGACCACCCTGACCTTGGCGGGATCAACATCCGGATAGCTGCGCAGGATGTCCTGGCGCATGCCCTCCGAGACGGCGATGATCGCTGCCGCTGCCTCATACGCGGTCTTTTCCACCCAAGAGGACAGCGCATAGCCGCCACCGAGCTGCTCAGCCTTCCAGGGCCGCAACGGCTCCAGGCTGTGCGCGCTGAGCACGTGCGGGATGCCGTGCAGCAGTGACGCCAGGTGTCCGGCCATGTTCGCGTACCAGGTATGGGAGTGGACGAGGTCTGCCCCCTCGATGTCCGGCACGATGCGCAGGTCGACACCCAGGGTCTGGACGGCGGCGTTGGCCGAGCCGAGGTCCTCGGGCACGGCATAGGAGGTCACCCCGGCACCGTGGTAGTCAGCGTCGCGGGGAGCCCCGAAAGCACGAACCTGCAGGTCAACATGCTTACTAAGCACCCTGCTCAACTCGGCCACGTGGACTCCGGCGCCACCATAGATCTCCGGCGGGAACTCTTTAGTCACAATGTCTATTCGCACGTTACCCAAGGTAGTCGTTCCGCCGTATCTGTTCTAGTGTGAAGGAGTCCGGGCATGCCGGACTGTTTGGGGAGTTACGAAGGCGTACAGGAGCGACCACAATGCCGTTAAACAAAAAAGTCCTGGCCATTGTCCTTGCAGGCGGCGAGGGAAACCGGCTTATGCCACTGACGGCGGACCGGGCCAAACCTGCTGTGCCGTTTGCAGGCAGTTACCGCCTCATCGATTTTGCGATATCCAACCTGGTGAATTCGCGGTATCTGCAAATCGTGGTCCTCACGCAATATAAATCCCATAGCCTTGACCGGCACATTTCCGAAGCATGGCGGATGTCCACCCAGCTCGGCAACTATGTGGCCTCCGTTCCCGCACAGCAGCGCGTAGGCAAGAGCTGGTTCCTGGGCAGCGCAAACGCCATCTACCAGTCCTTGAACCTTATCCATGACGCCAACCCCGACATCGTCGTCGTTGTTGGCGCGGACCACGTCTACCGGATGGACTTCGCCCAGATGGTGGAGCAGCACGTGCTGAGCGGGGCCAAGGCCACCGTGGCCGCCGTGCGCCAGCCGCTGAGCATGGCCAACCAGTTCGGTGTGATCGAAGTGGACCAGAACGACGCGCAGAAGATTGCGGCATTCGTGGAGAAGCCCGCCACCACGCCCGGCCTTGCTGCCGATCCCAGCCAGTTCCTGGCTTCCATGGGCAACTACGTCTTCGATGCCGACGCCTTGGTGGCGGCCTTGCATGTGGACGCCGAACGGCTTGATACCAAGCACGACATGGGCGGTGACATCATCCCCTACTTCGTCAGCCAGGGTGAGGCCGGTGTCTACGACTTCACGCTCAACGACATCCCCGGCTCCACCGAACGTGACCGCACGTACTGGCGCGATGTCGGCACCATCGACTCTTTCTACGACGCGCACATAGACCTCATCTCGCCGGTGCCGATCTTCAATCTGTACAACTCGGAATGGCCCATCTACACGCGGCAGAGCATCTCGCCGCCCGCTAAGTTCGTCCGCGGCGAGGGCAATACAGTGGGCTCGGCATTGGATTCCATTGTTGCGAGCGGGTGCGTGATCTCCGGCGGCATCGTGGAAGGCTCGGTGCTCTCTAATGACGTTTTTGTCGGCAGGTCCAGCCGCGTGCTCGACTCGGTGCTGATGGACAAGGTCAATATCGGTGAAGGTGCCGTCGTCAAGCGCGCCATCCTCGACAAAAACGTCAAGGTCCCGGCGGGCGCCACGATCGGCCTCGATCACGACCTCGACCGGGCCCGCGGCTTCAAGGTCACAGACTCCGGCATCACCGTGCTGTCGAAGGGTCAGTTCGTCCCCGAACCGGACGACGCCGAGCGCGCCCTGGCCGCGGCCAATCTCGTCCTCGTGCCGGACGCAGTCAGGGCCGCCACGGAAAAGTGGTCCGAGTTGCGGGAGTCGGTGGACAAGGTCGCCGAAGTACAGGCCGCCGCCGTCGGCGTCTCCGTGCACGGCGGCTCAACAAAGTCGTAGCTCCCGTCAGGAGCCCGGTCGTCCCACCGTTGGGCCGGGCTCCTTTCAGGCTGTAAAATTGGGGCAATGAGCTCCCCCGATCTGTCAGCCGGGCTGACGCCTGAGGAAATCCAGGCCTGCCTGAAGGTTCTGAACACCATCCACGTCTATGACGAGGAACACCCGGACTACGTTTCGGTGCGCCGGGCGACCGGGAAAATGTTCAAGGCAGTAAAGCGCCACCGCCGCGTCACCAAACGCGACCTGATCTCCGAAGCCGACCGGGCGGTCCTCGCCCAGACAGCCACTGCAGCGCCGGACCGCATTGACGACGAAACGCGCGGCAACAAACTGGCCACCTCGGCGACCGGCGAAGTTGCCGGCCACCTGATCAGGTCCCGGCCCTGCTACATCTGCAAACAGCATTACACGCAGGTGGATGCGTTTTACCACCAGCTCTGCCCCGAGTGCGCGGCTTTCAACCATGGCAAACGGGACGCCAGGACAGACCTCACGGGCCGGCGCGCACTGCTCACGGGCGGACGCGCCAAGATCGGCATGTACATTGCCCTGCGCCTGCTTCGAGACGGCGCACACACCACCATCACCACCAGGTTCCCCAAGGACGCTGCGCGCCGTTTCGCTGCCATGGAAGACAGCAGCGACTGGCTTCACCGGCTACGGATTGTGGGCATCGACCTGCGCGACCCCTCACAGGTCATGGCACTGACGGATTCCCTGAATGCTGCGGGCCCGTTGGACATCATCATCAACAATGCGGCCCAGACGGTGCGGCGCTCCGGCAATGCGTACAAGCCGCTGGTGGACGCCGAGGACGAAGCGCTGCCCGCCGAACTGGAGGCCGCCAACGGCGGCCCGGAGCTGCTGACCTTCGGCCATGCCCACGACAAGCACCCGCTCGCCCTGGCCGGCACCGTGACCGATCATCCGGTCCTGGCCGGCGACGCCATCACCTCACTGGCACTGTCCACCGGTTCGGCTTCGCTGGAACGCATCGCGTCAGGCACGGCGATTGACGCCGGCGGGCTGGTTCCGGACCTGGCCACCATCAACAGCTGGACCCAAGTGGTGGATGAGGTGGATCCGCTGGAGATGCTCGAGGTCCAGCTCTGCAACGTCACTGCACCCTTCCTGCTGGTCAGCAGGCTCCGGGACGCCATGAAGCGTTCCACTGCGCACCGGAAGTACATCGTGAACGTCTCCGCCATGGAAGGGCAGTTCTCCCGCGCCTACAAGGGCCCGGGCCATCCGCACACCAACATGGCCAAAGCCGCCCTCAACATGATGACCCGGACCAGTGCCCAGGAAATGCTGGACGCCGACGGCATCCTGATGACGGCCGTGGACACCGGCTGGATCACCGATGAGCGCCCGCACTTTACCAAGGTCCGCCTCATGGAGGAGGGCTTCCATGCTCCGCTGGACCTGGTGGACGGCGCTGCCAGGGTCTACGATCCGATCGTGATGGGCGAGAACGGCGAGGACCAGTACGGGGTTTTCCTGAAGGATTACAAGCCCAGCCCCTGGTAGGCAGAAGGACACTGTCCTGACTCGGGCCGCACAGCGTAGGCTCGGCGTCATGAGCAGCGAATCAATTACCGAAGTCCACAACCTGGAACACCACGAGTGCTGGGAGCTCCTCCGGACAGTCTCCGTGGGCCGGCTTGCCGTCCTCGTGGACGGGCATCCGGACATCTTCCCCATCAACTACACCGTGGACGGCGGAACGATCGTCTTCCGCACCGGCCAGGGGACCAAACTGGCAGCAGCGTCCGGAGGTTCCCACGTCGCAGTGGAAGCCGACGGTGTGGATGCTGTCAGCGGCCTTGCCTGGAGCGTGGTACTCAAGGGCCCTGCCGCCGCCATCAAGGGCACGGAAAGCATCCTGGACACCGCCGCGCTCTACCTGTTCCCGTGGCAGGCCGGCAAGAAAGACACGTTCATCCGGGTCAGCCCTGACTCCCTGACCGGACGCCGGTTCAAGGTCACCGCCCCGATGACCTGGTGGACGCAGCTTAGTGGAGCGGCCAAGGCCTCGCCCGAGTGATCCGTGTGCTTGACCGGCCTACGCCAGGCGGGTGATCTCCACACTCACGCTCAGCGCAGACCCGCCGCCGCCGGAGAGAATGCCCTTCAGCGGCGGCACATCGCGGTAGTCCCGGCCCCTGGCCACGGTCACGTGGAAATCCCCCGCGGGCTTATGGTTCGTGGGGTCCCAGCTGCGCCAGGCCCCGTCCCAGAACTCCAGCCACGCATGCGACTGCCCTGCGACCGTCTCGCCGATCGCCGCCGTCGACCTCGGGTGCAGGTAGCCGGACACATACCGGGCCGGGATCCCGCAGCTGCGCAGTGCACCGATGGCAAGGTGTGCAAGGTCCTGGCAGACGCCCTGCCGCTGCCCCCATGCTTCCTCCGCGTTGGTGGTAACCGCTGTGGAGCCGGACATGTAGGTCATCTCGCCGCGCATCCACTCGAAGACCGCCATGGCGGCCTCATGCGGGTTCTTGCCTTCAACCACGCCTGGAATGATGCCGAGGACTTCGTCGCCCGGCCTGCTCAGCTGGGACTGCGGCAGCCAATCGCTGAACGAATTCAGCGTTTCCCCTGATGCCAGCACATCCCACCCCACGATGTCGGCCTCGGCGGGGATTTTTTCTGCCCGGTACACCTCGACCGTGATGTTGGAAACGACCTCGAGGTGCTCATGCGGCATCTGCATATCGAAGGCGGTCACCCTGGTGCCCCAATAGTCCCGGTAATTGCTCACGGCCGCTTGCGACGGCGACACCTTGAGCACCGACTCAAGAACCACCTGCTGGGAGTCCGTCAGGGGCGTCATGCGTGCCTCGTTATATGACAGCGTGACGCGCTTGTTGTACTTGTAGGCCGTGGTGTGGATGATACTCAGCCGGGTCATGAAACTTCTCCCACCCAGGCCAGTTCGTCCGCCTGATTGAAGTACTTACGGGAAATGGCGTCCGAGGCCTGGGCCACGGCCTTCTGCACGCGCTCCATGTGCTCGGGCAGCTCGGACATCAGATCGTCCGTGCGGTGGAACTCGAGGAAGGTGCGGGCCTGGCCCACGATGCGGCGGGCGTCGTTAATGAAGCCCACGCGCTGTGCGGACGGATCCAGCTTGGCGAGGCACTCATCAGCGTCACGCAGCGCGTAAACGATGGAACGCGGAAACAGCCGGTCCAACAGCAGGAATTCGGCTGCGTGCTGGTCACCGAAGGCTGCCCGCCGGGTGCGCAGGAAAGACTCATAAGCCCCGGCGCACCGCAGCATGTTGACCCAGGACATGCCCGCAGATAGGACATCGCGGGTGGAGAGCATCCGGGCCGTCATATCCGCCCGCTCCAGCGAACGTCCCAGCACCAGGAACAGCCAGCTTTCGTCATGGCTCACGGTGGTGTCGGCCAGGCCACTGACCATTGCGGTTCGTTCAAGAGTCCAGTTGCAGAACCGGTACGTCCCCACCACATCCTTGCGGTGCTGGCTCAGCCCGTAGTAAGTGGTGTTGAGGCTCTCCCACAGTCCCGAGGACACGGTCTCGCGGGCACGCCGTGCGTTCTCGCGTGCGGCGCCAAGGGACCCCGCGATGGAGGTGGCGCTGGTTTTGTCATAGGCCAGGGCATGCAGCAGTTCGGGCAGCCCGAAATCTTCGCTCTGCGGCCTCGCACCCATCACCGCGAGCAGTTCCTGCGCGACGCGGCGGCGCTCGTCCATGGGCAGGTGGTTGAGGCGCTCCAGGTGGACGTCCAGGATACGCGCAGTACCGTCGGCGCGCTCCACATAGCGGCCGATCCAAAATAGGGACTCAGCAATACGGCTAAGCATTCGCGGTGACCTCCTGTGCGTCCGAAATCTGTGGGGATGAACCCGTTGCTGTTACTGCCGGGGCCAGGCCGCGGCTCACTGCTGCTGCTCCGGCTGGCGGTCCCGCCAGTTGCTTTCAACCGGCCAGACGGACACGCGTTCGCGGATGGAAATCGTAGGCCGCGGAACCGTCTCCACCGGCACCTGCGGCGAACCGGCCAGCACCCACGTGTCCTTCGACCCGCCGCCCTGGCTGGAATTCACGATCAGCGAGCCTTCCTTCAGCGCTACGCGGGTCAGGCCGCCGGGCAGTACCCAGACGTCGTCGCCGTCGTTCACTGCGAAGGGGCGAAGGTCCACGTGGCGGGGCCCGAACTTGTCCCCGCCCAGGGTGGGCACCGTGGACAGCTGAAGGACAGGCTGGGCGATCCAGCCGCGGGGGTCGGCAATGACCCGCTGGCGAAGGGCTTCGAGCTCGTCCTTGGACGCGTCAGGGCCGATCACCAGGCCCTTGCCGCCGGAACCGTCCACGGGCTTGACCACGAGCTCTGCCAGGTTGTCCAGGACGTACTCCCGGGCTTCCTTTTCCTCGAGCCGGAAGGTGTCCACGTTGGCGATGACGGGTTCTTCGCTGAGGTAGTAGCGGATGAGGTCCGGAACGTAGCTGTAGACGAGCTTGTCGTCGGCCACACCGTTGCCCACGGCGTTGGCGATGGTCACGCCGCCGGCGCGGGCAGCGTTGACCAGGCCGGGGCAGCCGAGCATGGAGTCCGAACGGAACTGCAGGGGGTCCAGGAATTCGTCGTCGATCCGCTTGTAGATCACGTCAACGCGCTGCTCGCCGGCCGTGGTGCGCATGTAGACGCGGTTGCCGCGGCAGATGAGGTCCCGGCCCTCCACGAGCTCCACGCCCATCAGCCCTGCCAGCAGGGTGTGTTCAAAGTAGGCGCTGTTGAAGACACCTGGAGTCAGGACCACCACGGTGGGATCGTCGACGCCGGCCGGCGCCGTTTTGCGCAGCGCCGACAGCAGCCGCCGGGGGTACTCCTCCACCGGCCGGATGAGCTGCTGGCCGAAGGCCTCAGGCAGGCCTTTGGCCATGGCGCGCCGGTTCTCCAGGACATAACTGACGCCCGAGGGCACCCGCACGTTGTCCTCCAAGACACGGAACGTTCCTGCGGCGTCGCGGACCACGTCGATGCCGGAAATGTGCACCCGGACCCCGCCTGCAGGCTCGAAGCCGTGCACCTGGCGGTGGAAATGGGCGCTGGTGGTGACGAGCTGGCGCGGGATGACGCCGTCGGCCACGACGTTCATTTTGTCGTAGACGTCGTTCAGGAAGGCTTCCAGGGCACGCACGCGCTGCGCCACACCCTTTTCCAGCACGGTCCATTCATCGGCAGGGATAACGCGCGGGACGATGTCGAGCGGGAACGGCCGTTCCTCCCCCGCAAAGTCAAAGGTCACACCACGGTCCAGGAACGTGCGCGCCATCGAGTCCGCCCGCGCGCTGACATCGGCGAGGGAAAGCTTCCGGAGCGCGTCCGCCACCTCCACGTACGAGCCGCGGGCCTCCTGGCCGGGGGCGAACATCTCGTCGTAGGCGCCGGTCCGCCCGGCGGCCTCGGAGTAATCCTGGAATAGGTCTGACATGTCCTTTAGCCAACCATCTTTTTGTTTCGAATTCATTACCGCCATCCATTGTGGCGTGTTGCACCGCTGCCGCCGGTTCGTTGAATACGCGCGACATCCGGCAAGGTAGGTGAGTGCCAGAGAAGACTAACAAAGGGAGCTCCGCAAGCGGAGGGAACGGTGGCCGCCGGGGAGGACCCCCCGGCTGGCTGCCACGGGATGCCGACAGGCTCGTCCCGGGCCTCCTGACGGCGGCCGTCGCCCTCGCCGGTGCCTTTGCCCTGCACGCCCTGGTGCCCGCCCTTCCCGCCATGACGGTTGCCGTGGCCCTGGGGCTGCTCGCTGCGAACCTGCCCGGCACGGCAGTGTGGATCGCGGGCCGGGCAAGGCCCGGCCTGGACTTCGCCGGCAAGCACCTGATGAGGGGCGGGATCATCCTGCTCGGCCTCAAGGTCAGCATCATGGACATCCTGGGGCTGGGCTGGCTGGCCATGATCCTGATAACCGGGGTGGTGCTGCTGGGGTTCGGCGGTACCTACTTCCTCGTGCGGCTCTTCCGGTTGCCCAGGGAGACCGCATTGCTCGTGGCCACAGGCTTTTCAATCTGCGGGGCATCCGCCATCGGCGCCATGGCAGCGGTGCGCCGCATCCGGCACGTGGACACCGTCCTGCCCGTGGCGTTGGTTACCCTGTGCGGCACCCTGGCCATCGGCCTGCTGCCGCTGTTGATGCACCCCCTGCAACTGAGCCCCCTCGCTTTCGGGGCCTGGACCGGCGCGTCCGTACACGACGTCGGCCAGGTGGTGGCCACAGCTCAGACCGCGGGCACAGCGGCCCTGGGGATCGCCGTCGTCGTCAAACTCACGCGCGTACTGCTCCTGGCGCCGGTGGTGGCTGTGGCGGGCCTGCACCACCGCGCCAGTACGGCCGGCCGGCAGCACGCGCTGCCACCAGTAATCCCCCTGTTCGTGATCGGGTTCGTGGCCATGGTGGCGCTCCGGTCCACGGGCTGGCTGCCTGCCGGCGTGCTCGACGCCGGCGCCGGGCTCCAGGACGTCCTGCTGGGAGCGGCGCTGTTCGGGCTTGGCTCCGCAGTGCGGATCCGCACCCTCCTGCATACCGGGGCCCGGGCGCTGCTCGCGGCGCTCGCGGCGTGGCTCCTGATCGCCCTGTTGGGCTTGGCAGCAGCCCTGCTCATCACCGCCTAGCCGCCGGGCCGCCGTCGTGGTTCCCGGTGCGGTCCACCGTGATTAGATAGCTGGGTGTCACATGAGAATCTGCAGCGCAATGAAGCCGCTACCCGTTCAGCCCTGATCACCACGCACAGCTACGACGTCTCCCTGGACGTGCGGCACGCCGCGGATCCGGAGGTGGCCGGGTACACCAGCCGCAGCGTCATCACTTTTGCCGCCGCGGATCCAGGGCAGGGGCTGCCGGCGTCAACGTTTCTGGATTTCATCTCCGACGAGGTGCACAGCGTGATCCTCAACGGAGATCCGCTGCCGGTGGCGGACATTGTGGAGGGTTCCCGTATCCGGCTGGACAACCTCCAGGCAGAGAACCAGGTGACGGTCACCGGAACAGCCCTGTACAGCCGGACGGGCGAAGGGATGCACCGTTTTGTGGATCCCGCGGACGGCCAGTGCTACCTCTACACGCAATACGAACCTGCCGATGCTCGCCGGGTGTTCGCCAACTTCGAGCAGCCGGACCTCAAGGCGGAATTCACTTTCCACGTGATGGCACCGTCAGGCTGGGTGGTCGCCTCCAACGGAGTGGAAGCCGCCCGCACCCGGCTGACTGTTGATCCGGACACCAGCCGCTGGGACTTTTCCCCCACCAAGCCCATGTCCACCTACATCACCACCGTCCTCGCCGGCCCCTACTTCAAAGCCGAGGACAACTGGAGCGCAACGCTCGACGACGGCACCCGGCTGGACGTGCCGCTGGCCCTTTACTGCCGGGCGTCCATGGCCAAATCCTTCGACACCGCTGAGCTGTTCGGCCTCACCAAAAGCGGGCTGGAGTTCTTCAACAACCTTTTCGGCTTCCCCTACCCCTGGGGCAAATACGACCAGGCTTTTGTGCCCGAATACAACCTTGGCGCCATGGAAAACCCCGGACTGGTCACGTTCACCGAAAACTACGTGTTCACCTCCCGGGCCACGGATGCCCAGTATCAGGCGCGCGCCAACACGCTGATGCACGAAATGGCGCACATGTGGTTCGGGGACCTCGTCACCATGCAGTGGTGGGATGATCTCTGGCTCAAGGAATCGTTCGCCGACTACATGGGCACCCTCGGTGTGGACCGGGCGACGGGCTGGAAGACCGCGTGGGTGAACTTCGCGAACAAGCGCAAGTCCTGGGCGTACGTGCAGGACCAGCTCCCCACAACCCACCCCATCGTTGCCGACATCCCGGACCTCGAAGCCGCCAAACAGAACTTCGACGGCATCACGTACGCCAAGGGCGCGTCGGTGCTCAAGCAGCTCGTGGCGTACGTCGGGTTCGATGCGTTCATCGCCGGCTCACGGCAGTACTTCCGCGACCACGCTTATGGAAACACCACTCTGGCCGACCTCCTGTCCGCCCTGAGTGCGGCCTCGGGCCGGGACCTGGCAGGCTGGGCAGCACAATGGCTGCAGACTTCCGGCATCCCGACGCTCTCCTTGGACATAACAGCCGACGACGGCGTCCTCAGCAGTGCGGCAATCGTCCAGGATGCGCTGGACCCCGTCACCGGACGGGAAGAACTGCGCCCGCACCGGCTCCGCGTGGGCCTCTACAACTTCGACGACGGCGGTGCCCTGGTCCGGACGGGCAGTGTTGAAACTGACGCGGCAGGCCGCAGGACCGAGGTTCCCGACCTGGCCGGCCAGCGCCGGCCAGCGTTGCTGCTGCTGAACGACGACGACCTGACCTATGCCAAGGTCCGGCTCGACCCGGTTTCTGAAGCCACCGTGCTGGCATCCCTGAACCGGATCACCGATCCCATGGCCCGGGCCCTGTGCTGGACCGCACTATGGAACTCTGCCCGCGACGCGGAAAGCCCGGCTACCCGTTACGTGCATGCGGTCACCGCTTTCGGACCGTCCGAGACCGGGATCGGCGTGCTCCTGAACATCCTCGACAACGCCGAGACCGCCGTCGAACATTACACCCCGGCGCCTGAACGCGGTACCGTGCGCCGGGACTTCCTGACGGCCGCGGCCGGCCAACTGGAGCGGGCAGCTCCGGGTTCGGACCACCAGCTGGGATGGGCCAGGACGGTGGCTGCCGTCAGCCGGCACGACAACGCACTGCTGCCCCGGCTCAGAGGCCTCCTGGAGGGAACGGTCCAGGTGGAGGGACTCGCGGTGGACGCCGAGCTGCGCTGGAACTTCTGGCGTGCCCTGGCAGCGCACGGACAGGCCACGGCCGAAGAACTGGACGCCGAGCTGGCGCGGGACACCACAGCTTCAGGCCGTGCGGGCCGCGCCACGGCACTGGCCGCGCGGCCGGATGCGGACGTCAAGGCGGCCGCCTGGAAAGCCGCCGTCCACGGGGTGGAGTTGTCCAACCAGCTCCTGAGCGCCACCATCACCGGCTTCACCACAGCGCCCCCAGCACTGCTGGCACCCTATGTGGAGCCGTATTTCGAGTGCCTCCGCGACGTCTGGGAGAACCGGAGCATCGAGATCGCCACCCGCATAGTGCGGGGCCTGTATCCAGCGTCCCAGGACCTTCCGGCCGGCACCCTGCCGGAGCAGCACCCCGTGGTGGAGCGCACCGACACCTGGCTGGCGGCCAACGCCGATGCGCCACGCGCCCTGCGCCGGATCATCGTGGAACAGCGAAGCCACCTGCTGCGGGCCCTCACCGCACAAGCTACTCCATCCATTGCTCCGTAAAGGACGTTTAGAC
The DNA here is from genome assembly GCF_056680215.1 of Arthrobacter sp. BF1. Lineage (NCBI taxonomy): Bacteria > Bacillati > Actinomycetota > Actinomycetes > Micrococcales > Micrococcaceae > Arthrobacter > Arthrobacter sp. BF1. The sequence continues at coordinate 2,114,073 of NZ_CM155271.1, read as the reverse complement.
GCCTGAAAGCGACTCTTACGGAGCAACCGATGGGTTAGGGGACGCGGTGTAGCCACTCCTCGGTGCCGAACTTGGTGGCCACGCGCTCATGGGCGGCGGCCAGCTCAGCAGCGGTCAGTTCCGACGCAGTGGCTGAGTACCGTTCGGTGAAGACGTCCATCATGGCTGCGATGATCTCGGTGCGCGCCAGACCGGTCTGCCGCCGCAGCGGGTCCACGCGTTTTTTGGCACTGCGGGTGCCCTTGTCCGAGAGCTTCTCCTTGCCGATGCGCAGGACCTCAACCATTTTGTCGGCGTCGATGTCGTAGCTCATGGTGACGTGGTGCAGCATGCCGCCGTTGGCCAGGCGCTTCTGCGCGGCGCCGCCGATCTTGCCCTGGGGGGTGGCGATGTCATTCAGGGGGACATAGAAGGCGCTGATGCCGAGCTTTTCCAGCGCGGCCATCACCCACGCGTCCAGGAAGGCGTAGGAGTCGGCGAAGCTGATTCCGTCCACGAGCGTCTGGGGCACATAGAGGGAATACGTGATGCAGTTACCGGCCTCCATGAACATCGCGCCCCCGCCACTGATCCGGCGAACCACGCTGATGCCGTGGCGGGCGACGCCGTCGGGGTGCAGCTCATTCCGGACCGACTGGAAACTGCCGATCACCACGGACGGTTCCTCCCAGTCCCAGAACCGCAGGGTGGGGTTGCGTCGGCCGGCGCCCACCTCTTCGGTCAGGACTTCGTCCAGGGCAACGTTGACGTGGGTGGGCAGCACCGTGGGCGCGATGACGTCCCAGTGGTGGTCGGTCCAGGAGGTTGCCTGTGCCAGGGCACGGCGGACAGTGATGGCGATGGCGTCGGCCGAGAAGCCGAACAGGACTGCGTCGGGCGGCAGCGAACCGGTGACGGCGGCGGACAGGTCTGCCGCCGTCGCGCTTTCCGGGAGACCGGTGAGGGACCGGTTGAGGGCCTGGAGCGCTTCATCCGGTTCCAGGAAAAAATCGCCGCTGAGGGAGACGTCGGAGAGGGCCCCGTCCACCACATCGAAGTCCGCCACCACAAGTTTGCCGCCGGGGACTTTGTACTCGCCGTGGTGGCTGCGGGGACGGTCTTCAGGCGCAGAGGGTGTGGCAGTCATACCCTCCATCCTCCCCCACGCCCCAGGCTCCCGGAAACAACAAAGCCCGCACCGTTGCCGGTGCGGGCTTTGCTGGAAGAACCTTGGAGGAAGTGAGTTACTTCTTGCCGCCGAAGCCCTTGAAGCGAGCGTTGAAGCGCTCGACGCGGCCTGCAGAGTCCATGATGCGCTGCTTGCCCGTGTAGAACGGGTGGGACTCGGAGGAGATTTCGACGTCGATGACCGGGTAGGTGTTTCCGTCTTCCCACTCGATGGTCTTCTTGGAAGACACGGTGGACTTGGTCAGGAACTTGACGCCGGAAGCCAGGTCGTTGAAAACAACAGCTTCGTACTTCGGGTGTGTATCAGACTTCATAATGGGGCCTTTGTTCGCACAACTGGATTTTGCCAGCAGCAGGTATGAATGGGATGGCTGGTGCCCGCATCATTGCCGCGAGGCAGAAAGTGCAGGACAGCCAGCTATCAATAATAGCCGATCAGCGCGGACCCTGCGAACTGCGCGGACGGAGCTCCCAGAACGCCACAGCCGAGGCCGCAGCCACGTTCAGGGAGTCCACGCCGGCGCGCATGGGGATCTTCACGGCGAGGTCGACGGCAGCGAGCGTCTCCGCGCCCATTCCCGCACCTTCGGTGCCCAGCACCAGGGCAAGCCGCTCCGGGTTGCGGGCGGCGAGCTGGTCAACGTCGACTGCGTCCCCGGTCAGTTCCAGTGCGGCCACGGTGAAACCATTCTGCTTCAGGACCGAGATGTCCTGCGGCCAGGACTCCAGTCGCGCCCAGGGAACCTGGAAGACGGTGCCCATGCTGACGCGGACGCTGCGGCGGTAGAGCGGGTCGCCGCAACGCGGCGAAATCAGGACGGCATCGATGTCCAGCGCAGCGGCCGATCGGAAGATGGCCCCGACGTTGGTGTGGTCCACAATGTCTTCCAGGACCGCCACCCGGCGCGCGTCCGCAAGCAGGTCGTGGAGCGGCACCGGTGCCGGCCGCTGCATCGCGGCCATGGCTCCGCGGTGCAGGTGGAATCCGGTGATCTCTTCGAGCAGTGCCGCGCTGCCGATGAAGGCTGGCACGTCCGGGTAGGCGGCCAGGACGTCCTGCAGGTCCGCCAGCCATTTCTCGGCCAGGAAAAACGACCTGGGCCGGTGGCCGGCGGCCAGCGCACGGCGCAGGACCCGGGACGATTCGGCGATGTACATGCCTTCCACCGGCTCACGGAGCTTGCGCAGGTGGACGTCCGTGAGCTGCGTGTAGTCGGACACACGCGGATCCGCGGCGGATTCAAGATAGTGGACTGTCACCGGCTGATTATTTCAGCAGATTGGCGATCATAAAGCCCAGCGCCACCAGGCCGAGCGCGAAGATCACGCCGCGAAGTACCGGCGGGGACAGCCGGCGGCCCACCTTGGAACCGATGAGGCCGCCGATCAGCGAGCTGACCGCGATGATGGCCACCACCGGCCAGTTGATGCGTCCGAACGCGAACAGCAGGTAGGAGGCCGCGGCCACAATGTTTACGCCCAGGACCAGGATGTTCTTCATGGCGTTGGCGTTCTGGATGGTTCCCGCCATAAATACGCCCAGGATGCCCACCAGCAGAATGCCCTGTGCCGCTACGAAGTAGCCGCCGTAGACTCCGGCCAGGTACACCAGCACGATCAACAGCACGCCGTGGTTCTTGTCCTTGAGGGCGTGCTCGGGGTTTTCCTCCCGGGCCCGCACCCACTGCTGGAGCCGGGGCTGGAAGACCACCATCAGCAGGGCCAGAACAATCAGAACCGGAGCGGCAATAAAAAACACCTTTTCCGGCAGGTGCAGCAGCAGCCAGGCGCCGCTGATACCGCCGAGCAGCGAAGCCGGCAGGAGCCTCATCAGCTGCGGGCCCCGGCCCTTGAGTTCCTTCCGGTATCCCCATGCACCGGCCGCGTTACCGGCCACCAGCCCCATGGCGTTACTGATGGAGGCTGTCACCGGCGTAATGCCCAGGGCGATGAGGACAGGAAAGGTGACGAGGGTGCCGGAACCGACAACGGCGTTGATGGTGCCTGCCCACAGGCCGGCAAAAAACACAAGGATGCTGCTGAGAAGCTCCACCTGAACGGAGCGCCCTAGCGGCGTGCAGTGGCCGTGTACCGGCCGGCGTTTTCGGTGACGTCCAGGGACAGCCCGAAAGTGTTGCTGAGGTGCTCGTCAGTGAGCACATCCTTGATGGGGCCCGCAGCGACAACACCGCCGTCACGCAGCAGCATGGCATGCGTGAAACCGGGCGGAACCTCCTCAAGGTGGTGCGTCACCAGGACCATGGCCGGGGACCCTTCATCGCTGGCGAGTTCGCCAAGCTTATGGACCAGTTCCTCGCGGCCGCCGAGATCCAGTCCGGCAGCAGGCTCATCAAGAAGGAGCAATTCGGGGTCCGTCATAAGGGCTCGGGCGATCTGGACCCGTTTGCGTTCCCCCTCGGAAAGCGTGGCAAAGGTCCGGTTCAGCAGCGGGCCCATGCCCCAGTCATTCAGCAGGCGAAAAGCACGCCGTTCGTCCGGCCGCTCGTACCCCTCGCGCCAGCGGCCGGTAACGCCGTAGGCTGCGGTGACAACAACGTTCAGGACATTCTCGGACTCCGGAATCTGGCTGGCCAGTGCCGCTGAAGAGAGTCCAATCCGGGGACGGAGTTCGAACACGTCCACCCGGCCCATGGTTTCGTCCAGAATCCCTGCCGTGCCGCTGCTGGGGTGAAGACGTGCTGCCGCGACCTGCAGGAGAGTGGTCTTGCCGGCGCCATTGGGTCCCAGAATGACCCAGCGTTCCCCTTCATTGACTTGCCAGTCCACCTTGTCCAACAGGGTCTTTTTGCCTCGGACTACGCTGACGGAAGCCATTTCAAGAACATCACTCATGGTGTAGACACTAGGACAAAAGAGGGACCGACTGATAACCGGAACCATCCCGGTCATCCCGCGTGTATCCGCAAGTGGTGCGCAGCGCAATGAATTCGGGCCGCCGTGCCGCGCTGGCTAAGATTGCAGTCATGACTCCGAACGTAACTGCGGTCAGCTATGGCCCGAAACTGACCGACTCCGGGCTGCTGCGGCTTCGTTCCCTGTGGGCCGCGAACGGTGCCACCATCGAGTCGGAATCACGGAGCGGGGACACCCGGTTTGAGGTCCACACGGCCGGGCTGGCAGTCGCCGACGGCACCGCAGCCGGCGTCACCGCCCTCCGCCACGCCGTCGCGGAGTCCACCCTTGCCGGGCTGGACACGGCCATCGTTCCCGCCGGACTGCGCGAAGCTCCACGGAAGTTCCTGATCATGGACGTGGACTCAACACTGATCCAGCAGGAAGTCATTGAACTTCTGGCCGCCTACGCAGGCAAACGCGAGGAAGTGGCTGCCGTCACTGAAGCCGCCATGCGCGGGGAACTGGACTTCGCGCAGAGCCTCCACGCGCGGGTGGCGGTGCTTGCGGGGCTGCCTGCCGCCGTCGTCGAGTCCGTCCGGGCCGAAGTGAAACTGAGTGAGGGTGCCGCCGATCTCGTGGCCGCATTCAAGGCCGCAGGCCACGTGGTGGCGGTGGTTTCCGGCGGTTTCAACCAGATCCTGGGTCCCATCGCCGAGGAGCTCGGCCTCGACTACTGGATCGCCAACGAGCTCGAAATCGTCGACGGCGCCCTGACCGGCAAGGTGCTCGGGGCGGTGATCGACCGGGCAGCCAAGGAGAAGTACCTGCGCGAATGGGCCGCAGCCGAAGGAATTGCCATGGAGCACACCATTGCTGTGGGCGACGGCGCCAATGATCTCGACATGCTCGGAGCCGCCGGCATCGGGGTAGCGTTCAACGCCAAACCGGCTGTCCGGGCCGTGGCGGACTCCGCCATCAACATGCCTTACCTGGACGCAGTCCGGCACATCGCCGGCGTCTGAAACTCAAACGAAAGGGCAGTTCGCGGCAATGTTCCCCGGGAACACTGCCGCGAACTGCCCTCTCGCGTTACTTGCCCTTGCGTTACTTGGCGCTCTTGCCGAAGTAGTCCGCGCCGCCTGCGTACTCCGTGTGTCCGGACTCGACGTCGGCGGTGGCCATCCCGGCCACCACCTCAGCGAACTCCTCCACGGAGTAGAGCTTGCCGGCCTCGGCGCGGCGGGCTTCGATGGCGCCCGGGGTGGACCGGTCGAGCAGCGTGGCGGTGACGGTGCCCTCGATCATGTCGCCGGAAACAACCACCAGCGAGATGCCCTTGTCCGCCAGGTTGGGGATGAGTTCGCGCAGGGCGTCCTCGCCGGCACGCTTGCTGCGGGCGACGGGCTCGTAGTCGGGCATGGTGGGCACCGTGTTGATGAAGTGGGCTTGGTGGCTGGTCACGAAGACCACCCGGGACCCTTCCTTCATCAGCGGCACGGCAGCGTTGAGCATGTTCACCTGCGCGTCGCGGTTCAGCTTCAGCGCGTAGTCATCCGCCATGCCGGATTCCATGCCGCCTGACGCGTTAAGCACCAGCACATCCAGCGAGCCGAAGTTCTCCATGGCCGCACTGGCCAGAGCCTGAACACCCTCGAGCGTGGTGAGGTCTGCTCCGACGGCAGTGGCACGGCCGCCGGCGGCCTCAATGCCCGCCACCACCTTGTTGGCGCGCGGCGCTTTCTGGCGGTAGTTAACGACGATGGCGGCACCCTCGCCGGCCAGGATCTTCGCCACTTCGGCGCCGATCCCGCGGGAGGATCCGGTCACGATGGCTGTCTTGTTGTCCAGCAGTCCCACAAGGGCTCCTTTGTTCGATACGTCTAAATCGCTTGGGGTCTGCAGTCCATCATGCCAGCGCCGGCCCCGAGTTCCCTTGTGCGACCCCAACAAAGATGCACCGTCCGGCTAGTTCAGCACGGGCGTCCTGTTGGCCCGGTTAGTGACCCATTCCGAGGCCGCCGTCGACCGGAATGACGGCACCGGAGATGTAGGCAGCTTCGTCGCTGGCAACCCAACGGACCACATTCGCCACCTCGGAAGCTTCGGCGAACCGGCCGGCCGGGATGCTGGAGAGGTAATCCTTCTGGGTTGCTTCCGGAAGCTCGGCCGTCATATCCGTGTTGATGAAGCCGGGCGCCACAACATTTGCGGTGATGCCGCGGGAGCCAAGTTCCCGGGTCAGCGAGCGGGCCACGCCCACGAGCCCGGCCTTGGACGCGGAGTAGTTGATCTGGCCGGGGGCACCATACAGCCCGGACACGGAGGAAATCAGGACCACGCGGCCTTTCCGCATCCGGATCATGCCCTTTGACGCCCGCTTGATTACGCGGAAAGCACCTGTGAGGTTGGTGTCAATCACGGAGGTGAAGTCGTCCTCGCTCATGCGCAGCAGAAGGGTGTCCTTGGTAATCCCGGCGTTCGCCACCAGCACCTCCACCGGCCCGTGGGCTGCTTCCACCTCTGTGAAGGCCGCGTCCACGGATGCTTCATCAGTGACATCGGCCTTGACGCCCAGGATTCCTGCCGGCAGCTTGGACTCGCTCCGGTAAGTCACAGCCACCTTGTCGCCGTTGGCCAGGAAGGCTTCGGCTATGGCCAGCCCGATGCCGCGGTTGCCTCCGGTGATCAGGACGCTGCGGGGGGTGGTGGCTTCAGACATAGGACGCTCCGGGATTCTGCGGCAGGAAGCACCGCTGTAGAAACGGGTGGGATTTTTACTGCCTCCGATCTTAGCCTCCGTTGGGGTCCTTCTACGGATAGGTTTGGGTGCTTCTGCCGATAGTGGGAGAATGGAGGCAAGCCTTTGGAGCGTGATCAAACAGCCGTGACCCCTGAAAACAATGCTGGACAGTTCGTGCCCGGAAACCCCCCACGGTTCTCCGGCGATACTGGAGTCCACAGCATTACGGACGCCGCCACAGCCCACTCCGAGGACATGCACCGGCGCATGATGAAGTATGCGCTGGCCATGGGTATCCGCATGGTCTGCCTCATCCTCATTTTCGTGGTGGACGGGTGGTTCAAGCTCCTCATGGTGGCCGGCGCGGTATTCCTCCCTTGGATTGCGGTGGTCATCGCCAATGGCAGCGACAAAGCAGAAGTCCACAGCGACTCGCTTCTCGACTACGCTCCCCTTGCTGAGTTGGAAAGCCCTGGTTGGCAGCCGGACCAGGAAGAAGACCCGTCAGCTGTGCTCAAGGGCGAACTTATTGAGGACGACGACGAACCAACGCATGGACAGGAACGACGCGCTTCATGAACATTTTCGACCTGGCCGCAGGGACCGCCGGTCCCCCGCCGGCCACGGCTGCCATGTGCTCCCGGAAGGCTTGCCGCTCGGAAGCTTCCTGGCAGCTGCTGTGGAACAATCCCAAGATCCACACCCCGGAGCGCCGCAAAATCTGGCTGGCCTGCGCGGAGCACCGCGACTGGCTGGAGGACTACCTGCAGGTCCGTGGCCTGTGGAAGGAAACGGTCGTCCTGGTTTCGGGGCACGAGTCCGGCCAGGCGCCGGTGGGGCAGGACGGCTGAATGTACCGCTTTCTCTTTTCCAGCAAGTGGATGGGTTACCTCCTGCTGGCCGCCATCTTCGCCGCCGCCTGCGTGTTCCTGGGCAGGTGGCAGATGGACCGCCGCGCCGAGACCCTCGCTGAGATCAACCGCGTCCTCACCAATTATTCGGCCACGCCCATATCCTTCGACCAGGCCAAAGAAGAATTTTCTGAACTGGACCCCGCCAAGGAATGGACGCAGGTGGAACTGCAGGGCACCTACGACGTCGACGGCCAGCGGATTGTCCGCAACCGACCACTGAACGGGCAGCCCGGGTACGAGGTGGTTGTCCCGTTCAAGCTCGAGTCCGGCCAGACCGTGGTGATTGACCGCGGCTGGCTACCCATCGGCAACAAGAACCCGGGAAGCCCGGATTCCATCCCATCGCCCCCATCGGGCACCGTGACAGCGATTGTCCGGCTCAAACATAGCGAGCCGAAGCTGGACCGCGGCGCGCCCGACGGCCAGCTGGCCTCCATCGACCTGCCCACCTATGCCGACCAGCTGCCCTACCCCCTGCTGACCGGCGCCTACGGCCAGCTGGCGTCTGAATCGCCGGCCCCGGCCGAGGTGCCGTTCCCGTTCCCGAAGCCGGCCACGGAGGAGGGTACGCACCTGTCCTATTCGCTGCAATGGTTCGCGTTCGGGGTGCTGATGTTTGTTGGTTTCGGCTACGCGGCCCGGCAGCAGGCCCGCAACGCCGCCATCGACGCCGAAGATGAGGACGACGCTGAGGACGGGTCACGCGATTCGGGCAGCCCGGTCCACTCCGCTGCCGCGGCAGCCCGCCGTCGTGCGCCGGCCGCCCGTAAACGCAAACACGCCACATCCGAGGAAGAGGAAGACGCCCTCCTGGACGCGCAGGGGTACTGAAACGTGGAGCCCCGGAAAGTGCCCGCGCCCGTGGCCAACGTCAAGAAGGCACTGATCACATCCGGCCTCCGGGACACGGTTCGGGTCTTCGGTACGAAGGTCCCAACCGCGGCTGCCGCGGCCGCCGTTTTGGGGTGCGACGTCGCGGCGATCACCAACAGCCTGGTATTCACGCTCGACGGCGCCCCGCTCCTGATTCTGGCCAGCGGCGCGGCCAGGGTGGACACCGCGCTGGTAGCCAACCGTTTGGGACAAGGAAAGATTCGCCGCGCCTCCCCGGCGTTCGTCCTCGAACACACCGGGCAGGAGGTGGGCGGAGTGGCTCCAATCGGCCACCCCGCCAAGATCAAAACCCTCCTGGACGAATCCCTGGCCGCGCATCCCGTCCTCTGGGCAGGAGCAGGTGACCACAATTCGATGTTCAGCATCACCTACGAGGAGCTAAAAATCATCACTGCAGCCCAGGAACTCAAGGTGCGGTAGGTATATTGCAGCGTATCTGCCGTTGGCTAGAGGAAGGCGCCACATGATCGAGATACTGAACCCCACAGAGGTCAGCCGGGCACAACAGACGGGGACGCTGGTCGCCGACATCCTGCAAGCGCTGAAGGGCCGTGCCACGGTGGGCACCAACCTCCTGGACATCGACCGGTGGGCCAAGGAGATGATCCTCCAGGCCGGCGCTGTCTCGTGTTACGTCGATTACGCGCCGTCCTTCGGACGCGGACCGTTCGGACATTACATCTGCACGGGCGTGAACGACGCCGTACTTCACGGGCTGCCACACAACTACTCGCTGGCCGACGGCGATCTGCTGACTCTGGACCTTGCTGTCTCCAAAGCCGGGATTGCGGCGGACGCTGCCATCAGCTTCATTGTGGGCGACTCAAAGCCCGCCGAGAGCGTGGCGATGATCAGCGCGACCGAGCGCGCACTGAGCGCAGGAATAGCCGCTGCCGGGCCCGGTGCCCGCGTCGGCGATATCTCCCATGCAATCGGGGAGGTCCTCAGCGAAGCCGGATACCCCATCAACACCCAATTCGGAGGCCATGGCATCGGGTCAACGATGCACCAGGACCCGCACGTGCCAAACACCGGACGGCCGGGCCGCGGATTCAAACTACGCCCCGGGCTGCTCCTCGCCCTTGAACCCTGGGTCATGGCAGACACCGCCGAACTCGTCACCGACGCAGACGGGTGGACGCTCCGAAGCGCCACAGGCTGCCTGACGGCACACACGGAGCACACCATTGCCATCACAGACGACGGCGCAGAGATCCTTACACTGCCCAGCGCCGAGGCCCAGGCCTAGGGCTAGGCCAGTGTGATCAGGTCCAGATAGTCTTCGTTCCAGTGGTCCTCGACGCCGTCCGGGAGCAGGACAACGCGCTCAGGGTTGAGGGCTTCGACGGCCCCTTCATCGTGGCTGACCAGGACGACGGCGCCGCTGTAGTTGCGGAGCGCGCCGAGGATTTCGGCGCGGCTGGCCGGGTCCAGGTTGTTAGTGGGCTCGTCGAGCAGGAGAACGTTGGCGCTGGAAGCCACGATGGTGGCAAGGGCCAGGCGGGTCTTCTCACCACCGGAAAGAACGCCGGCGGGCTTCTCAACGTCATCGCCGGAGAACAGGAATGAGCCAAGGATGCCGCGGACTTCGGCGTCCTTCATGTCCGGGGCGGAGGAGCGCATGTTCTCCAGCACCGTCCGGTTCACGTCCAGGGTGTCGTGCTCCTGGGCGTAGTAGCCAACCTTCAGGCCATGGCCGGCCACAACTTCACCGGTGTCGGGCTTGTCAACGCCGGCGAGCATCCTCAGAAGCGTGGTTTTGCCGGCACCGTTGAGGCCCAGGATGACAACCTTGGAGCCGCGGTCAATCGCGAGGTCCACATCCGTGAAGATCTCCAGCGAACCGTAGGACTTGCTGAGGCCTTCCGCAGTAAGCGGGGTCTTGCCGCAGGGGGACGGATCCGGGAACCGCAGGGCGGCAACGCGGTCGTTCTCCCGGACTGCTTCCAGGCCGCTGAGCAGGCGCTCCGCCCGCTTGGCCATGTTCTGCGCTGCGACAGCCTTGGTAGCCTTCGCGCGCATCTTGTTGGCCTGGTCGAAGAGGACCTGTGCCTTCTTCTCCGCGTTGGCGCGTTCACGCTTCCGGGCGCGCTCGTCGGTTTCGCGCTGGGTGAGGTAGCGCTTCCAGTCCATGTTGTAGAAGTCGATCTGCGCACGGTTGGCGTCCAGCAGGAACACCTTGTTAACCGTGGCTTCCAGCAGTTCGGTGTCGTGGCTGATCACGATCAGGCCGCCCTGGTGGTTCTTGAGGAACTCGCGCAACCACGCGATGGAGTCCGCATCAAGGTGGTTGGTGGGCTCATCGAGGAGCATGGTCTCGGCGTCCGAGTAGAGGATCCGCGCCAGTTCGACACGCCGGCGCTGACCACCGGAGAGGGTCTTCAGCGGCTGGTTGAGGATGCGGTCCGGCAGGGCCAGGTTGGAGCAAATTGCAGCTGCTTCAGCCTCGGCCGCGTAGCCGCCGGCCGCGAGGAATTCAGATTCCAGCCGGTCATAGCGGTTCATAGCCTTGCGCTGGACGTCAGCGTCTTCGCTGGCCATCTCGTCGTGCGCCTTCCGGAGCTTGCCGACAGCTACGTCCAGGCCCCTGGCTGCCAGGATGCGGTCGCGGGCGAGCTGTTCCATGTCCGGGGTGCGCGGATCCTGCGGGAGGTACCCGATCTCGCCGGTGCGGGTCACCTTGCCACCCGCCGGGAGTCCTTCGCCGGCGAGGACGCGTGTGAGGGTGGTCTTGCCTGCTCCGTTTCGGCCCACGAGGCCGATCTTGTCGCCCTTGTCGATGCGGAAGCTCACCTGGTCCATGAGGAGCCGGGCGCCGGCGCGCAGTTCAAGATCCTGGACAGTAATCACAGCAGGTAAGGCCTTTCACAACAGGGAAACGCCGCAGCTCTACGGATGGTGTCTGGAGCAGCCGGGCAGAATGGCCGGACAGAACGGCCTGTCCAAGTCTACCGGCCCCAGCTTCTGCCCGTAACCGCGGGCACGGCAACGCGGCCACTGCGTCCTTTGTACCCTGCCTTCAGACTCCCGGCACCGGCTTAGTAGATCCCCTACAAAATAAGGCCCGACGGCGGCCGGTAACGTCAGGATCACCCCATGCTTCGCTTGTACAACCACGACAGGACTACCCATGAGCCAGACTGACACTGCCGTCACCGGCCCCGCCTCCCCCGCACGCAGCCGCTGGGACGCCACCGACCTCGGCCTGATCGCCGTCTTTGCTGCCCTCGTTGCCGGTGCCGCGCTGGTTCCAGGCATTTCGGCCAATGTTTTCGGCGTTCCCATCACGTTCCAGACCCTCGCCGTGATGCTCACCGGGCTGATGCTTGGCCCCGCACGCGGCTTCGCCGCTGTCGGCCTTTACACTCTGCTTGGTCTTGCAGGCCTGCCGATCTTCAGCCAGGGCCGCAGCGGGCTCGGCATCCTGGCCGGCCCTTCGGCGGGCTACATCATCGCTTTCCCCCTGGCTGCAGCCCTGGTGGGCTGGCTTGCCACTATCGTCATCCGGCGCACATCACGGGCACGCGCACTGTGGTTCTTCCTCGCGGCAACCGTGACCAGTATCTCCCTGGTCCACACCCTCGGCGTCCTGGGGATGGCAATCAATTCCAAGGCAACCATCGGCGACGCCTTCCTGGCCGATCTGGTCTTCTACCCAGGCGACATCATCAAGAACACCGTCGCCGCGGTGATCGCCGTTGCCCTGCACCGCGCTTTTCCCGACCTGCTGGTCCGCCGGGTCAAGCGCATCAGCGCCTAGGAAGCCATGGCAACGATCTCCTTCCTGCAGACGTCCGTGGCGGTGGCCCTCGACAACCGGCCGGAGCCCAAAACACTGCTGGCCAACGTCAGCCTGGAGCTGACAGAACTGCGCATCGGCGTGATCGGGGCCAACGGCTCCGGCAAGTCCACGCTGCTGCGGCTGGTCAACGGTCTGGTCCAGCCGACGTCGGGCACTGTGACGGTGGACGGCGCTGATACCGTCCGGGCAGTGCGGGCCGTCCGCCGGCAGGTGGGGTTCGTCTTTACCGATCCGCTCTCGCAGCTGGTCATGCCCACGGGGCGCGAGGATGTTGAACTGTCGTTGCGGCGTTCGGTCCGGAACGGCCCGGAACGCCGGAGCCTGGCCGAGGCAGCCCTGGACCGGTTCGGGCTGCTGGGCCTCGCGGAGCAGAGCATCTACGAACTCTCCGGCGGCGAACGCCAGCTCATGGCACTGGCGGCCGTCCTTGCCGTGGACCCGTCGGTGCTGGTGCTCGATGAGCCGTCCACCCTGCTGGACCTTCGGAACCGGGAACTGCTCCGCCGCACGCTGTCCGGCCTCGAGCAGCAGATCATCATGTCCACCCACGACCTGGACCTGGCGCTGGAAATGGACCGTGTGCTGGTGGTTGAAACAGGGCGTGTGGTGTTCGACGGCGGCCCGGCGGCTGCCGTCGAAACGTACCGGGCGCTGTGCGCCACCGGGCTGGCCGCGCCGTGAGAGGGCACGGTTTCCTGCTCGCCAACTACGTCCCCGGCGATTCAGTCATCCACCGGGCGCCGCTGGCGCTGAAGTTCTTGCTGGTGGTGGGCTGCGGCCTGGCATCGTTCCTGGTGCTGGACTGGCTGGTGTCCGCCGCGGTCCTCGCCGTGATGAGCGGCCTGTTCCTGCTGACGGGGGCCGGGCCGCGCCGGCTCCTGGCTGCCGTCCGGCCCCTGCTGGTTGTTCTGCTGGTCATCGGCCTGTTCCAGTGGTGGCAGCTCGGCGGACCCACCGCAGCCCGCATTGTCCTGAACATCCTCGTATGTGTGGTGGCGGCATCCCTGTTGACGGCCACCACCCCCATGCAGCGGCTCCTCGACGGCGTCGTATCCCTGGCGATGCCCTTCCGGCGCTTCGGTGCCGATCCCGAGCGCTTCGCCCTGACCATCGGAGTCATGCTGCGGAGCATCCCGTACGTTGCCGGCGCGTTTGCGGACGTCAGGGATTCTGCCCGGGCCCGCGGGCTCGAGCGAAATCCGCGGGCGCTGGTGCTGCCTGTCTTCATCACTACGGTGGCGTACGCGCGCCAGACCGGCGAGGCATTGGCGGCCCGGGGGCTCGGCGAGGCAGAGGACTGACGGTTCCCACCATCGAGCGGGGAGGTCCAGGCGCTATGGCGGCTCCTGAGCGCTGACACGTCACCCCTCGAGCCGCCCGTTGTATTCGAATGCGGGCAGGGCTTAGCTGGTGATGGCCTCGTAGCGCAGCAGCGCAGCTGTCCCCATGCCGCCCGCGATACTGATGAGGGCCAGCGCAAGGGAACCATGGTTGCCGGCGCGCCGGGACTGGGCCAGCAGCCGGGTCACCAGCACTGCTCCCGAAGCTCCATAGGCGTGACCCAGCGCCAGCGCACCGCCGTCGAGGTTCACCCGTTCCGGATCGATGCCCAGCTGGTCCAGGCAAGCCAGGGCCTGCGAAGCGAAGGCTTCGTTGAACTCCACCAGATCCACGCTGTCCGCAGAAATTCCCCGGGCCGCCAGCAGGCGCTTGGCAGCAACCGCAGCACCGATGCCAAGGAGCTCCGGGTCAACGCCTGCCGTATCCGTAGCCAGCACCAGCAGTCCGTCGGCCGCACCGAGTTCCCGCGCCGCCTGCAGCGACGTGATGAGGACGGCGGAGGCGGCGTCCGCGTCGAAGCATGAGTTCCCGGCGGTGACAGTTCCGCCGTCCACGAAGGCAGCGGGGAACCGCGCCAGGACTGCCGCATTGAGTCCGCGCCGCGGCCCGTCATCCGTGCTGACGGTTCCCGCCGGGGTATCCAGCCCCGTGATCTCGCCGCTGAAGTGCCCCGCCGCGGCCGCCGCCAGGGCACGCTGATGGCTTCGCAAGGCCAACGCATCCTGCCGCTGCCGACTGACTGCGAAGCGGGCAGCCACGTTCTCCGCAGCCACCCCCATGTCCGGATCGCCGAAGCTGTGCGGCACAAACTGGGCCCGCGCGAAAAAGTCAGGTTCGCCGTCGTCGTTCCGGTGTGCCCGCAAGGGTGCGGTGCTGATGCTTTCGACTCCCCCGGCGAGGTACACAGGGCTTCCGCCCGCGGCCACCAGCCGGGCCCCGAGCGCAATCGCATCCAGTCCCGAGCCGCACTGCCGGTCCACGGTCAAGCCGGGGACGGTGACGGGAAGTCCGGCTTCCAGCAGGGCCAGCCTGGCCACGTTGCCGCCGCCGCCCACAGCGTTGCCGATCACCACATCGGCTACGGCGTCCGGGGAAATACGGCTCTCGGTCAGGAGCTGTGCCAGCACAGGCGCCAGCAGTTGGTGCGCCCGGAGGTCCTTGAGTGACCCGCTGGCCCGGCAGACCGGTGTGCGCCGGGCCGCGATGATCACCGGTTGCCGGTCTGCCGGCAGCACGTCAGCGGTCAAGTTGACGCACCCTGGGGTCGCGGGATCCGATCCATTCAAGCAGGATATTTCGGCTGATTTTGCCGCGGTCAGTGGTGGGCAGCTCAGTCAGGGAGAAGTACTGCACCGGGCGTTTGTCGCGCGACAGGATGTTTTCGACGCCGGCCTTCAGCTGCGTCGCGCTGATGCCGCCATGGGCCGGAACCACGCCGGCCACCACGCGCTGGCCGCGGATGTCGTCAGGCATCCCGGCGGCAATCGCCGCCGCCACTCCGGGGACGCACGCCAGCGCGAGCTCCACCTCGTGCGGGTAAACATTCTTCCCTGAGGTGAGGATCATGTCCGCGCGCCGGCCGAGGATGTGCAGCTCACCGTCGGAGAGATACCCTTGGTCCCCCACGGTGAGCAGCCCGCCGAAGGAACGGAGGGCCTGGCCGTCGTCACCCCACAGGTAGCCGTTGCTCACCATGCCGCTGCGCACGCAGATGTTGCCGATCTCGCCATCCGGCAGGTTGGAACCGCCGTCGTCGAGGATCCGGACCTCCACCCCGGGGAACGCGCGGCCGATTCCGGTGCCGCCGGCGTCGAGCTTCCCGGCGGGCAACCCCATACCGGACACAAAGCTCAACTCCGACGCACCGTAGTACTCATAAATGGTGGCGTTGGGTGCCCAGCGCCGCGCGGCTTCGAGCGTGCGTGCATCAAGCTTTGAGCCGGCGCAGATGATGGCCCGCAATCCGGCGGCGTCCACACCGCCGGCGAGGCCGCGCTCACTGAGCAACCGCAACATGGTGGGCACAAGCACCAGGCGGGTGACGCCGTCGTGCGTGATGGCCGCGTGGACATCACCGACGTCGAAACCCTCCAGCGTCTGGAACTCCGAGCCTGCATACAGGCACTCGGCCAGGGCATAAAGGTTAAGGCTCGCTGCGAGGGGTCCAGGTGCCAGCGTCACGTCGTCCTGACGCAGGCCAAAGAACTCGATGGAGGCCTCAAAGGATTCGCGCCAGGACTGCCGCGACCTGGTGAAGGCCTTGGGCACAGACGTGGTGCCTGAGGTGAGGCCGATCAGGAAGGTCGATTCCGGCTGCCCGTCAGCCAGCGCATCCGCCGGGGAGACCGCGCCGGCCCGGGCTGCCGCCTTGAGCCGTTCCCTGATCTCCCGGCGCAGTCCCTCCGGCCAGGCCGGGTCCAGGACGGCGCACTGACGCTCCCCGGCCAGCGCCGCCGCGAACCGCACAGCAAAGCCCACCGAGTTGGCTTCCGCCAGGACGGTGACAGCTGTTGTGCCGGGGATGGCCACTGTGGCGGCATCGCGAAGCTCGGCCCAGCGCATGCGGCGGCCCGCAACCACGACCGCGGTGTCATGGGGGCGCTCGTCGGCCCAGCGCTGGATGTTGTCGAGAAAAGGCATCTCTCAACTTTACCGGTGGGACCCGCTTCAGCTGCTCCGGCAAGCGCTATTGTGACTTCATGAGCTTCAATGACAACGTCCAACTGGACCCATCGCAGGTGCAGGACCGTCGCGGCATGGGCCGCGGCGTCAAAGTCGGCGGCGGCATCGGGGGCGGGCTCATCCTGCTCATCGCAGCCCTGCTCGGCGTGAACCCCGCCCTGCTGGAGGGCCTTACCGGCGGCGCAGGTACCCCTGACCAGAGCCAGGGCACGGCACCGGCGTGCAAAACAGGCGCCGACGCCGATGCACGGCTGGACTGCCGGATCACTGGAACGGTCAACAGCTTGAACGCCTTCTGGCCGGCATACCTGAAGGACTACGGGGTGCAGTACCCCCAGCCTAAGACGATCATTTTCGACAACGGCGTCAGTACCGGTTGTGGCACCGCCTCCAGTGCGGTGGGCCCGTTCTACTGCCCCACTGACACTACGGCCTACTTCGACCCCGGCTTCTTCCAGGAACTGGTGGACCGGTTCGGCTCCTCCGGCGGACCCCTGGCCCAGGAGTACGTGGTGGCGCACGAGTTCGGCCACCATGTCCAGAACACCTTGGGCTACCTGGACCGTGCCCAGCAGGATCCGCAAGGGCCGGAGTCAGGCGCGGTCCGGTCTGAGCTGCAGGCTGACTGCTACGCAGGCCTCTGGGTGCGGCACGCATCAACCCAGCCAGGACCGGACGGGCAGCCGTTCCTGGAACCGATCACCCAGCAGGACCTGAACGACGCCCTGTCAGCGGCCTCGGCAGTAGGCGATGACCGGATCCAGAAGGCGGCCACCGGTCGCGTCTCGCCCGAAGCCTGGACCCACGGCTCCAGCGAACAGCGGCAGAAATGGTTCTACACCGGCTACCAAAGCGGCGACATCAACCAGTGCGACACGTTCTCGGCTGCCAACCTTTAGATGGGGCCGGTGGGGTACGACGACGGCCGGTCACCTTCGCGCAGAAGGTAACCGGCCGTCGTCGTACGTTTTTCCCGCGGTAGGGAGGGGAATTAGATGTTGAAGCCGAGGGCCCGCATCTGGTCCTTGCCGTCGTCCGTGATGCGTTCCGGACCCCACGGCGGCATCCACACCCAGTTCAGGCGCCAGTCATCCACAACGCCGTCCAGGGCCTTGCCCACCTGCTCCTCGATCACGTCGGTGAGCGGGCAGGCGGCCGTGGTGAGCGTCATGTCGATCAGCAGGGCGCCGTCGTCGTCTGAGTACTTCAAGCCGTACAGCAGCCCCAGGTCAACGATGTTCACGCCGAGCTCGGGGTCGATGACGTCCTTCAATGCCTCTTCGATATCCTCGAGGCCCGTCTGGGCCGCTTTGATTTCGGTCATGGCGTAAGTCCTTACTAGGCCTGTGCTGCAGCGATGGTGGCTGCGCCGGCGCCCGTGGCGTAACGGTCGTAGCCTTCTTCTTCAAGGCGGTCAGCCAATTCCGGGCCGCCCTCTTCGACAACCTGGCCGTCAACGAACACGTGCACGAAGTCAGGCTTGATGTACCGCAGGATGCGCGTGTAGTGCGTGATGAGCAGCGTACCCATGTTGCCTTCGGCGTGGGCGCGGTTGACACCTTCGGACACAACCTTCAGCGCGTCGACGTCCAGGCCGGAGTCAGTCTCGTCCAGGATGGCGAACTTCGGCTTGAAGAGCTCCAGCTGAAGGATCTCCACGCGCTTCTTCTCGCCGCCGGAGAAGCCTTCGTTGACGTTGCGCTGGGCGAAGTCGGCGTCGATGCGCAGCTTGCCCATGGCGTCCTTGACTTCCTTGGTCCAGGTACGCAGCTTGGGCGCTTCGCCGTCAATGGCAGTCTTGGCGGTGCGCAGGAAGTTGGTCATGCTGACACCGGGAACCTCCACGGGGTACTGCATGGCCAGGAAAACACCGGCACGGGCGCGCTGGTCCACGCTCATCGCGAGAACGTCTTCGCCGTCGAGCGTGATGGTGCCGCTGGTGACGTTGTAGCGCGGGTGCCCGGCGATGGTGGACGCGAGGGTGGACTTGCCGGAACCGTTGGGGCCCATGATGGCGTGGGTCTGGCCGGTTTTGATGGTCAGGCTGACGCCCTTCAGGATCTCCTTGGTGCCCTGCTCCGTGTCAATGCTGACGTGCAGGTCCTTGATCTCAAGAGTAGACATATGTCTTGTTCTCCTCTGCACCGGGCCTTTCGGCGGCGGTGCGGTCTGTATCTGGAAGTTTGGTTCTGTTGCTTGTGTCCGGCTGGCACCGGGTGATGCTGCTAGCTGAAGTTCGGGGCTTCGGCTCCGTTGAGGACGTTGGTGAAGTCCACGTAAACCTCGTCGCCGACAATTTCGACAGCGAACACCGGCACGGGATCGTAGGCGGGCAGCTGGAGCGGTTCACCGCTGCGCAGGTCGAACTGGGAGCCGTGGCCCCAGCATTCGATCTTGCACCCCTCCACTTCGCCCTCGGACAGGGAGATGTCCGCGTGCGAGCAGGTGTCCCCGATGGCGTGGATTTCTCCCATGGAATCCTTCACGATGGCTACCGGGTAGTCGTCGATCAGGATCCGCAGCGCCTGCTTGAGCTGGATTTCATCCGTCTTGCAGACAAGTTCGCCCTTTGGCTGGTCAGTCATCTGTTGGTCCGCGCCCTCTAGTTGTTCGTTACGGCGAGTTCGCGCTCAACAGCCTCGGTCAGCCGCTCTTCGAGGGCCGGTACCTTGATCTGCTGGATGATCTCGTGCAGGAAGCCACGGACTACGAGCCGGCGGGCGACATCTTCTGGGATTCCGCGGGCCTGCAGGTAGAACAGGTGCTCGTCGTCCAGGCGACCGGTGGCGCTGGCGTGGCCGGCTCCCTTGATCAGGCCGGTCTCGATTTCCAGGTTGGGAACCGAGTCGGCGCGGGCACCGTCCGTAAGCAGCAGGTTGCGGTTCGCCTCGTAGCTGTCGGTGCCTTCGGCTTCCTTGCGGATCAGGACATCGCCCACCCACACTGCGTGGGCGTTGCGGCCCTGCAGCGCACCCTTGTACAGCACGTTGGACGTGCAGTTGGCCACTGCGTGGTCAACGAACAGTCGCTGCTCAAGGTGCTGTCCGGCATCGGCGAAGTACAGGCCGAACATTTCCGCTTCGCCGCCGGGAGCGGTGAAACGGGCAGACGGCGTCACGCGGACAAGGTCGCCGCCGAGGCTGACGACGACGTGCTTGAGCTTGGCGTCACGGCCGATCCTGGCCTGCTGCGAGGAAGCATGCACGGCGTCCTCGTTCCATTCCTGGAGCGAGACAACCGTGAGGTCGGCGCCGTCTTCAACAACGATTTCGATGTTCTCTGCCACCACGGCTGAACCCTGGTGGTCGAGGACCACAACGGCCTTGGAGAACTTCTCCGCCACGATCACCAGGTGCTGGGCGGCGGCCGCGGTGTGCTGGCCGGTGATGAGGACGGTGACCTCGGTGTCTGCTTCAAACTCCGCCGGGATGGTGAGGACGGTGGCTTCGCTGAAGTTCTCCCAGGCATTGGCGGACACGCGGTCCTCCGGGATGCCGGCAGAACCGATGCGCTTGTCATCGCGGGCCACGGTCTCCACCGTCACCCGGTCAGGACCGCTGACGGTGACGGTGGGGGCAGCACCCGCGAGTACCTCGCTGTGCAGGCCGCGCAGGCGTTTGAGCGGGGTGAACCGCCAGTCCTCTTCGAGCCCGGTCAGCGGTTTGAAGTCCGCCAGGTTGTACGAGGTCAGTCGGCCGGCGCGTGAGCTGTCCGGAATGCCCACGCCGCCGCCGTGCGAGTGGCTCTTGACCGCTTCGCCGGCCAGCGGGGCCTTGGACGTGGCCGAATTGATCGGAGACAGGCTTTCGCCTTCTTCCGTGAAACCGTTAATAAACGGCTGGGCCGAGGGCGCGCCGATGCGGGCCTTTTCAGTAGTGATTTCAGTCATCGTTATCCGACGGACCCTTCCATCTGCAGTTCAATCAGGCGGTTCAGCTCAAGTGCGTACTCCATCGGGAGTTCGCGGGCGATGGGCTCGATGAAGCCACGGACGATCATCGCCATGGCCTCGTCTTCGCGCATGCCGCGGGACATCAGGTAGAAGAGCTGCTCTTCGCTGACCCGGGAAACAGTTGCCTCATGGCCCATCACCACGTCATCCTCACGGATGTCGATGTACGGGTAGGTGTCCGAACGGCTGATGGTGTCTACCAGCAGCGCATCGCAACGGACGGTGTTGGCAGAATGCTTGGCGCCTTCGCGTACTTGGACCAGGCCGCGGTAGGCAGCACGGCCGCCGCCACGGGCTACGGACTTCGAGATGATGGAGCTCTTGGTGTTCGGTGCGATGTGCACCATCTTCGAGCCCGTGTCCTGGTGCTGGCCGGCACCGGCGAAAGCGATGGACAGGGTCTCGCCCTTGGCGTGCTCGCCCACCAGGTAGACGGCCGGGTACTTCATGGTGACCTTGGAACCGATGTTTCCATCGACCCACTCCATGGTGGCGCCCTCTTCGCAGATGGCACGCTTGGTCACCAGGTTGTACACGTTCGTGGACCAGTTCTGGATGGTCGTGTAGCGGACGCGGGCGCCCTTCTTCACGATGATTTCCACGACGGCGGAGTGCAGCGAGTCCGAGGTGTAGATCGGCGCAGTGCAGCCTTCGATGTAGTGGACGTAGGAGTCCTCGTCGGCGATGATCAGGGTCCGCTCGAACTGGCCCATGTTTTCCGTGTTGATGCGGAAGTATGCCTGCAGCGGGATGTCCACGTGGACGCCCTTGGGCACGTACACAAAGGAGCCGCCGGACCAGACAGCCGTGTTCAGTGAGGCGAACTTGTTGTCGCCCACAGGAATGATGGTGCCGAAGTATTCCTGGAAGATCTCAGGGTGTTCACGCAGGGCGGTGTCGGTGTCGAGGAAGATCACACCCTGCCGTTCAAGGTCCTCACGCAGCTGGTGGTAGACGACCTCGGACTCATACTGGGCGGCGACGCCGGAAACCAGGCGCTGCTTTTCGGCCTCGGGGATGCCGAGCTTGTCGTACGTGTTCTTGATGTCCTCGGGGAGTTCCTCCCAGCTGGTGGCCTGCTTCTCGGTGGAACGCACGAAGTACTTGATGTTGTCGAAGTCGATGCCGGAGAGGTCTGCACCCCAGGTGGGCATGGGCTTGCGGTCGAAGTACTTCAGGCCCTTGAGCCGGAGATCAAGCATCCATTCCGGCTCGCTCTTCTTGGCCGAGATGTCACGGACGACTTCTTCATTGATACCGCGGCGGGCGTTGGCGCCGACGTCGTTCTTGTCGGACCAGCCGTACTCGTAGGTGCCAATGCCGTGGAGCTCGGGATTCTTTTCCAGAATCTCCGAGATCACAGTGTCTTCGGCTACCGCTTTCTCTGATAGTTGGTCCGTCATCACGGCCTTTCTTGCTGATGGTTGGTTACTTCATTCAGGCTGGCGGGGGCTGCCTGCGGGACCTGGGGTCCGCCGGCAGCCAGCCGGCCTGTGGGTATGTGGGTGGTGCAGACGTGCCCGCCACGCGCAAGGGTGGAGAGGCGACGCACGTCTACGCCCACCAGCCGGGAGAACACTTCGGTCTCCACGTCGCAGAAAACAGGAAAATGGGCGGCGAGCTGCTGGATGGGGCAGTGCCCCTGGCACAGCTGAACGCTGGACAGTGCCGCTGGAAGCGGGGCCTTGGCCTCGATGGAGGCTGCCGAGGCCACAAAGCCGTCCCGGCTCAGGGCTGCGGACAACGCCTGCGCCCGGGCCGTGATGTCCGTACCGGCATTTTCAATTTCGGGCGTATAGCGGCGTTCCATGTCCGCGAAACGCTCGACGGCGAATGCGCGGACGGCGTCGTCGCCCGCCATCTCGTGGAGCTGCTTGAGCGCCAAGGTTGCGATGTCGAGGTAGTCGTTGCCGAGAGTGGACTGGCCCTGTGAACTTAGGACATAGCGGCGTGCAGGGCGTCCCGCGCCGGCGCCGGCTTTGGCAACGCGCTTGACTTCGATGACACCGCTGCGGTCCAGATGGTCCAGATGCCTCCGGACGGCGGCAGGTGTGAAGCCCAGCATGTCGCCGAGTTCCGCGGCACTGATGGGGCCATGCTCCAGAACTGCACCGAGCACGCGGTCCCGGGTACGCTCGTCAGGGTCCGCCACCGGCGAAACGGCGACGTGGCCGCGGTCCGTGGTGATGCGCGGCGCTCCGTGCCCGGCGACGGGCACAACAGTAGCGTTGGTCATGGAATACACAACACAATCATGTCGTAATTTAGTCCCCTGTTCCAGTAAGGCGAGGCTGACCTGAGTCAGGGTCCGGGAATCGGCCGAAGTACTACATCCCGTAGAATGCTGGGGTGCGATCCCCCGAATCCCCGGTTCTGTCCATCAGCGGGCTTATTAAGGATGTTGGTCCGCTGGCCAGCCTGGATGGAAAGATGCTCCGGGTGGTGAGCGGCGTCTCCCTTGTCGCCGAACGCGGCCAGGTGACCGCCCTGCTGGGCGCCAACGGGGCAGGAAAAACTACCACCATCGAATGCGCCCAGGGTCTCCAGGCGCGCAGCGGTGGAACCATCTCGCTGCTGGGGCAGGATCCCGGCCGTTCGGGGGCAGACCTGCGCTCCCGTGTTGGCGTGATGCTTCAGGACGGTGGGCTCCCGCCGTCGGCCAGGCCCATTCCCCTCCTGCGCCACATTGCGGGGATGTACGCCCGCCCGCGTTCCGTTGACGAACTCGTTGAACGACTCGGCATTGATTCCTTCGCCAGGACGTCGGTACGCCGGCTCTCCGGCGGCCAGAAGCAGCGTCTGGCCCTGGCAGCGGCCCTGATCGGCAATCCGGAGGTCCTGTTCCTGGACGAGCCCAGCGCAGGTCTGGATCCGCAGTCGCGGCAGCTGGTTTTTGAGCTCATTGCAGAGCTGCGGGACGCCGGGATGGGAATCATTCTCACCACCCACCTCATGGACGACGCGCAGCGCCTGGCCGACTACGTCTACATCATCGACGCCGGCCGCAACGTCGCGGAAGGTACCGTTGCGCAGCTTCTCCAGCGGGAGCCCGCCGTCGAGTCCGGCGAGCACATCCGCACTCTCCTCTTTGAAGCCGAAGCCGGGCTCAACCTCACCGGGGTCCTTCCCGAGACCATTACCGTCAGCGAAACACGCGCCGGCAGCTATGTTGCCAATGGACCGCTCACACCCCAGGATCTGGCCGCCCTCACCTCGTGGTGGGCCGCCCACGGGGTGATGCCCACATCGCTGAGCCTCGCGGCGCGAAGCCTCGAAGACGTCTTCCTCGATGTTTCGGGAAAGGAAATCCGATGACCGCTCCGGACGCCGTCGTGCGCCAGCAGCCCGCGACCCTCGCCCGCCGCATCCTGCTCCAAGGCAAATACGAAGCAGTCGCGATGCTCAGGAACGGCGAACAACTGATCCTTGCGGTGGTCCTGCCGCTGCTCGCCCTGGTGGGCCTGACGGTTACACCGCTCCTGGACGGACTTGGCGGCAGCCGCATCAACATCGCAGTCCCCGGCATCCTGGCGCTCTGCGCACTGTCCACCGCCTTTACCGGCCAGGGCATCGCCACCGGGTTCGACCGCAGGTACGGGGTCCTCCGCTTCCTCTCCACCACGCCCCTGGGGCGTCCCGGCCTGATTGCGGGCAAGGTCCTTGCCGTCCTGGCCGTGCTCGCGCTTCAGGTGGCCGTCATCACGGCGGTGGCACTGCCCCTCGGCTGGAGTCCGCCCGCGGCCGGCTGGCTGCCGGGCCTGACGTTGCTGGTCCTGGGCGCGGCGGCGTTCACCGCGCTCGGACTGCTGGTTGCCGGCACTGTCCGGCCCGAAGCGACGCTGGCCATCACCAACCTGCTGTGGATCCTGCTCGGCGCGCTAGGCGGCATTGTGATTCCCGCCGATCGGCTACCCGCCGTCGTCCAGGGAGTGGTGCACTACCTCCCGTCAGGCGCACTGGGTGCGGCCTTGCGCGAGGCCTTCCTCTTCGGCACCGTTAATTTTGGTGCTGCCCTCATACTGCTGATCTGGACAGTCCTTGCCGGAGCAGCAGCCATCCGTTGGTTCAAGTGGAATTGAGATATCCGTGAGCACGGCTTCACGCCTCCCTGAGTTTGCCGGCCGCCTGACGTCGCGGCTGCCCCGTATCGTCGACGCCCGCGTTCGGCGCCTCGCCGTGGCCTCGCTCGTTGGCCAGACCTTGCTAGTGGTCACCGGCGGCGCGGTCCGGCTGACCGCCTCCGGGCTGGGCTGCCCCACCTGGCCGCGCTGCACCGACACGTCCCTGGTCAACACCGCTGAAATGGGTATCCACGGGTTCATCGAGTTCGGCAACCGGCTCCTGACCTTCGCCCTGGCTGCGATCGCGGTGCTGATGCTGGTGTACCTGTGGAACCTGCGTAAGGAGCGCCGCGACCTGTTCCTGCTGGCATTGGGCCTGTTGGCCAGCATCCCAGCCCAGGCCGTGATCGGCGGCATCACCGTCCTGACCAACCTCAATCCCTGGGTGGTGGGCCTGCACTTCCTGGTGTCCATGGCGCTGGTCGTCATCGCTACCCTGCTGGTGAACCGGGCCTACGGGCGGACCGGACGGTTTGCCCCCGTCTCACTGCCCGCCTTGCCGGGCGTACTGCGCCCGGTGACCGCCGCCGTCGCGCTTTTCTCGGCAGCGGCCGTCATCCTCGGCGTCGTGGTAACCGGCGCCGGTCCGCACGCTGGAGATGCTGACGCGCCGCGCAACGGGCTGGACTGGGACCTGTTCTCCCACATCCACGCCGTACCGGCCTACCTGGTCACGGCCGGAACCCTGTTCGCGCTCGTGTTGGTGTTTACCGGCCGGATACCGGGCTCTTTCAGGACGGCAACTGTCCTGCTGCTGGCTGTCACTCTGCTGCAGGCGGTCATCGGCTTCACGCAGTACTACAACGGGATTCCCGCCCTGCTCGTGGGCGCCCACATGCTGGGTGCGGCACTGTTGATGAGCGCCTCAACGAACGCCGCCGACGTCGCGCATTCCAGCCCCACGAAGTAGCCCCCGCGAAGTAGCCCCCCGCGAAGCAGTCCCGCCTCCCCATGCTCGCAGCGCCGAAGTGCCACGGTTCCCGGAACCGTGGCACTTCCCCCTTAACCCTCTCTCACTTGCTGCAGGAATTTCACGAACGCTCTCTCACTTGATGCGGGAAATTGAGGAACGCTCTCTCACTTGATGCGGGAAATTGAGGAACGCTCTCTCACCTGCATCAGAGACAAAAGGACCCTCCCTCACCGGTGGCGAGAGAGGGTCCCTGAGAATCCTGCACGTACTGCGAGAGCGTTCACTATGCCGGTACGAATCCGCATTAAGTGTTAAGTGAGAGAGCGTCCGTCGAAAACCCGCATTAAGTGAGAGAGCGTCCGGGGGGCGGTGGCGGGACTAGCCGATGATGGCGGACCCGATGAACGGATCCACTGCCAGGGCGATGAACAGCAGGGTCAGGTAGCTGATGGAGCCGTGAAACACCTTCATGGCGCGCTTGTCCGGGATGTCCTCGCGCTGAGCCCGGCTGTACAGGGCATGCGACTCGTAGAGGAACCAGGCCCCGGCA
Source organism: Arthrobacter sp. BF1 (assembly GCF_056680215.1). NCBI lineage: Bacteria > Bacillati > Actinomycetota > Actinomycetes > Micrococcales > Micrococcaceae > Arthrobacter > Arthrobacter sp. BF1. The sequence continues at coordinate 2,088,141 of NZ_CM155271.1, read as the reverse complement.
AGGACGGCCGTCACGGTGTAGACCCAGCCGGCGCCGCCCGCCGGGACCATCAGCAGCGAGCAAACCACCATGGCCCACGCGTAGAGGACAACCTGGACGGAAACCACCTTGGCACCGGCAATGGCGCCGAGCATGGGCACGTTAGCGTTGCGGTAATCCTCGCCGTAGCGCATGGACAGGGGCCAGTAGTGCGGCGGGGTCCACAGGAAGATCACCATAAACAGGATAATGGCGGGCCACTCCACGCTTTCCGTGACGGCCGCCCACGCAATCACCACCGGGAAGCAGCCCGCAGCCCCGCCCCACACGATGTTCTGTGCGGTGCGGCGCTTGAGGATGAGTGTGTAGATGACCACGTAGAAGAAGATCGCAGCGACCCCAAGCCATGCGGCCAGTGGGTTGGCCCCGAACCAGAGGATGGCGATGGCGGCCACACCGAGCAGCCAGGAGAAGATCAGCGCCTCACGCGGAGTCACCTCGCCGGTGACCAGGGGCCGGTTTTCGGTGCGGTGCATCAGTTTGTCGATGTCGCGGTCAAAGTAGCAATTGAACGCTCCGGCACTTCCGGCGGCAAAAGCGCCGCCCACCAGTGTGGCCAGGATCAGTCCGATCGACGGGAAGCCGCGTTCGGCGAAAATCATGGTGGGCAACGTACTGACGAGCAGCAGCTCGATGACGCGTGGTTTGGTGAGGGCGAAATACGCCTTGGCCTTTCGGGCCAGCCCGGCTCTCCCTCGGGCGGGGGCAGCATTTAGCGGCGTATCGGTTGTGCTCACGGTGGCAGTCACCCGTTCTTGTTGGCAGTTCTGTCTGTCAGTGCAGCTGGATCTCGCGGCCGTTTGCCCTGGTACCCGCCATTGTCATAGGTCAAGGGTCCCGGCAGTACCGCTGGCCCGCAGCCCCCGAAGGGCACGGCCATCCGGCGTCGGCCTCCAAATATCATACCGTGCGCATTTGCAACAGATCCCCGCGTAATAGGCCCAGATGATCGCTCACAGTCCGATTCGAGCAGATTAACTCAACCTCACGGAACACGCATTCACATAAAGCGAAATTGCGTCCAAAACGTGAGATTTGCGCTGCCCGCAGAATGGAATAGAGCTAAGCTGTCACCAGATCAGCACACCAAAAGAACGCAGTGGAAACCGCGTTCCCGTTGGTCAGTGTCTGAGTTATAGATCCACGTTTCGATGGTGAACGGCTGATACACACCGCAGCGGCGCCTCAGCGTGCCACGGACGGGATCCGCCGTGCCGCCATCAGCCTAGAGAGGGGCCCGGTTTTCGTGCCACATTTGGAAGAGCAAGAACTGTCATGGACCAGCTTGGACCAGCGCGCGGTGGACACAGCCCGTGTTCTGGCCGCAGACGCTGTGGAGAGGGTCGGCAACGGCCACCCCGGTACGGCCATGAGCCTGGCCCCGGCCGCGTACCTTCTCTTCCAGAAGCTCATGCGCCACGACCCGCGCAACCCGGACTGGCTGGGACGTGACCGCTTCATCCTGTCACCCGGCCACACCTCGCTGACGCTGTACATCCAGCTGTTCCTGTCCGGCTACGGCCTGGAACTGAAGGACCTGGAAGCGCTGCGTACCTGGGATTCCCTGACACCGGGCCACCCTGAGTACAAGCACACTGCGGGCGTGGAGATCACCACTGGCCCGCTGGGCCAGGGCCTTGCCTCCTCGGTCGGGTTCGCCTACTCACAGCGCCGGATGCGCGGCCTCTTCGACGCCGACGCCGCCGAGGGCAGCAGCCCCTTCGACCACACCATCTGGGTCATCGCTTCCGACGGCGACATGCAGGAAGGCGTCACGTCCGAGGCTTCGTCGCTGGCCGGGCACCAGGAACTGGGCAACCTCGTGGTGATCTACGACGAGAATCACATCTCCATCGAGGACGACACCGACATCTCCTTCACCGAAGATGTCCTGAAGCGCTACGAGGCCTACGGCTGGCACACCCAGCGCGTTGACTGGACCAAGACCGGCGAATACAAGGAAGACGTGCAGGAGCTCTACTCCGCGCTGCTCGCCGCGAAGGCTGAGACCTCCAAGCCGTCCATCATCTCGCTGCGCACCATCATCGGCTACCCTGCCCCGAAGAAGCAGAACACCGGCAAGATCCATGGTTCAGCACTTGGCGCAGAGGAAGTGGCAGGCCTCAAGGAGGTCCTGGGCTTCGATCCGGCCAAGTCCTTCGACGTTGACCAGGACGTCCTGGCCCACGCCCGCGCCGTAGTGGACCGCGGAGCCGCTGCCCGCAAGGAATGGGAAGAGTCCTTCAACGCCTGGCAGGCAGCCAACGCCGAAGGCGCAGCACTCCTGCAGCGCATTGAGGCCCGCGAGCTGCCCGCAGGCCTGGACGCAGCCCTGCCGGTCTTCGAAGCCGGCAAGGACGTCTCCACCCGCGCGGCATCGGGCAAGGTCCTGAACGCTCTGGGCCCGGTCATGCCTGAACTCTGGGGCGGCTCTGCTGACCTGGCCGAGTCCAACAACACCACCATCGAGGGATCGCCGTCGTTCGTCCCGGCGTCCAAGCAGACCGATGCGTGGTCCGGTAACCCGTACGGTCGCGTCCTGCACTTCGGCATCCGCGAGCACGCTGCGGCCTCGATCGTGAACGGCATCTCGCTGCACGGCCGGACCCGCGCCTTCTCCGGCACGTTCCTGATCTTCTCCGACTACCAGCGCCCGGCCATTCGCCTCGGCGCGCTGATGGGTGTCCCCTCGCTGTACGTGTGGACGCACGACTCCATCGGCCTGGGCGAAGACGGCCCCACCCACCAGCCCGTGGAACAGTTGGCCTCCCTGCGCGCCATCGTGGGCCTGGACGTTGTCCGTCCCGGTGACGCGAACGAGGTCGCCGTTGCATGGAAAACCATGCTGGAGAACCACGAAAACCCGGCGGGCATCGTCCTGACCCGCCAGAACATCCCCACCTACGCACGTGGCGAAGGCACGGCCGACGGCGACACCTTCGGTTCCGTTGCCGGCGTCGCCAAGGGTGGCTACGTGCTTGCAGAAGCGGCCAAGGACGGCGCCACCGTCCCCGCCGACGTGATCCTGATCGGCACCGGTTCCGAGGTCCAGCTGGCCGTCCAGGCCCGTGAAGCCCTCCAGGCCGAAGGGATCGCCGCCCGCGTGGTCTCCATGCCGTGCGTCGAGTGGTTCAACAAGCAGGACGCCGCCTACCGCGAGTCCGTCCTGCCCGCCGCCGTCAAGGCCCGCGTCTCCGTCGAGGCCGGGCTGGCCCTGGGCTGGCGGGAGTTCGTCGGCGACGCCGGCCGCTCCATCAGCCTCGAACACTACGGCGCTTCCGCCGACTACAAGCGCCTCTTCAAGGAGTTCGGCATCACCGCGGAGGCAGTCGCCGCCGCCGCCAAGGACTCCCTCGCCGGCCTGCAGGCCTAACCCAGAATTCAGGAGATAACACCATGACTACCCCTACGCAGCAGCTCTCCGACGCCGGAGTATCCATCTGGCTTGATGACCTTTCCCGCAGCCGCCTCGAAACCGGCACGCTGCGCAAGCTCATCGAAGAAAAGAACGTGGTTGGTGTGACCACCAACCCGTCCATCTTCCACGCCGCCATCACTTCGGGCTCGGACTACGACGCCACCATCGCTTCCCAGGCAGCGGCCGGGGCAACCATCGAGGAGACCATCTTCGAAATCACCACCACCGATGTCGCCGACGCCTGCGATCTGTTCGCCCCCGTGGCAGCAGCGACCAAGGGTGTTGACGGCCGCGTGTCCATCGAAGTTGACCCGCGCCTCGCCTGGGACACGGCCGGCACCATCGCCGAAGCCAAGCACCTCTACAAGAAGGTCAACAAGGACAACGTCCACATCAAGATCCCGGCAACGATCGAAGGCCTGGAGGCGATCACCGCCACCCTCGCCGAGGGCATCAGCGTGAACGTGACGCTGATCTTCTCGCTGGAGCGCTACCGGGCTGTCATCAACGCTTTCCAGTCCGGCCTGGAGCAGGCCAAGGAGAACGGCCACGATCTCGCGAAGATCCACTCCGTCGCCTCGTTCTTCGTCTCCCGCGTGGACTCGGAAATCGACAAGCGCCTCGACGCCCTCGGCACTGACGAAGCCAAGGCACTCAAGGGCAAGGCAGGCGTTGCCAACGCCCGCCTCGCCTACCAGGTCTACGAAGAGCTGTTCGCCACCGAGCGCTGGACGGTGCTGGCCGAAGCCGGTGCACTTCCCCAGCGTCCGCTGTGGGCTTCCACCGGCGTGAAGGACCCGGCCTACCCGGACACCCTGTATGTCACCGAACTCGTCGCCCCGGGCGTAGTGAACACGATGCCGGAGAAGACCCTCGACGCCACGTTCGACCACGGAGTGGTCACCGGTGACACCGTCTCCGGCACCTACGCGGACGCCAACGCCACGCTGGACGCACTGGAAGCGCTGGGCATCTCCTACAACGAGGTTGTTGCCCTCCTCGAATCCGAAGGCCTGGACAAGTTCGTGGCGAGCTGGAAAGAACTGCTGGCCGACGTCGAAGGCGCCCTTGCCTCTGCACGGAAGGTTTCCTAACCCACCATGAGCACACTCAGCTACGACGCCACCGGTGCCGCACAGCAGGCACTCGAGCAGCACCTGCCCACCCTTGTGGCGGACCGCATTGCCACCCGGATCTTCGCCAAGGACCACACTCTGTGGGGTCCCGACGCCGAAGCCGAGTCCGCTGTCCGCCTTGGCTGGGTCGAGGCGGCCACCGTCTCGCAGGCCCTTGTGGGCAGCATCCTCGAGCTCCGCGATGCCCTGAAAGCCGATGGCGTGAGCCGCATCGTGCTGTGCGGCATGGGCGGATCCTCGCTGGCTCCCGAGGTGATCGCGGGCACCGCTGGCGTCGAGCTGACTGTGCTGGACAGCACGGACCCCGACCAGGTCCGCGCCGCCCTCGCCGACCGGCTGGCCGAAACCGCGATTGTGGTCTCGTCCAAGTCCGGTTCCACGTTGGAAACCGATTCCCAGCGGCGCATCTTCGAACACGCCTTCAACGAGGCCGGTATCGACGCGAAGAGCCGGATCATCATCGTCACCGATCCCGGTTCCCCGCTGGACAAGGCATCGCGTGAAGCCGGCTACCGTGCCGTCTTCAACGCAGACCCGAATGTCGGCGGCCGGTACTCGGCCCTCACCGCCTTCGGCCTGGTTCCTTCGGGCCTGGCCGGTGTTGATATCCAGGCGTTCCTGGATGAGGCCGAGGAAGCCGCCGAGATCCTCAATGACGACGCCCCGGAAAACATCGGGCTGGCCCTCGGGACGGCCCTCGGCGGAACCAACCCGCTGCGCAACAAGATTGTCATCGCCGAGGACGGCTCCGGCATCGTGGGGTTCGCCGACTGGGCTGAACAGCTCATCGCCGAATCCACTGGCAAGCTCGGCACCGGCGTCCTGCCGGTGGTGGCCGGTCCCAACTCCCCGGAGGTCACCTCCGGCGCCGGCGACGTCCTGGTAGTCCGGCTGGTAGCCGCCGATGCCGACGTCGAACTCGGTGAAAACGAAGTGGCCATCGCCGGTGGCCTCGCCACCCAGATGATGGTGTGGGAGTTCGCGACCGCCGTTGCCGGACGGTTGCTCGGGATCAACCCGTTCGACCAGCCTGACGTTGAAGCGGCGAAGGTGGCCGCCCGCGGCCTGCTGGATGCCCAGCCCGCGCCCACGCCGGCTGCATTTGTTGACGGCGCCATCGAGGTCCGCGGCGGCGACTGGCTCCGCGGTGCAGCCACTGCGGAGGAAGCCGTGGGCGCCCTCCTCGGGACGCTCGATGACGACAGCTACCTCAGTGTCCAGGCCTACTTTGACCGGTTGGCGTTCGCCGGGCTGGAAGGCATCCGCGATCAGCTCGCCGACGCGAGCGGCCGCCCTGTCACGTTCGGGTGGGGACCGCGCTTCCTGCACTCAACCGGTCAGTTCCACAAGGGCGGCCCCGCCATCGGCGTCTTCCTCCAGGTCACCGCGGCCCCCGCAGAGGACCTTGCCATCCCGGACCGTCCCTTTACTTTCGGCGAACTGATTAGCGCCCAGGCCGCCGGCGATGCCCAGGTCCTGGCCGGTCACGGCCGGCCCGTCCTGCGCCTGCACCTCACCGACCGCGCCGCCGGCGTCGCACAGCTGCAGGGCATCATCGCAGCCCTGGGCTCCCGGTCCGCATCCGTCACCGACAACTAAGGTTCCACAGCAACCATGCCAGAAACTGAAAACGGCAGAACGTCCGGGCTGCGTTCCGGAAAATCGGGGCGCAATCCGCTTCGGGATCCGCGGGATCGCCGCCTGAACCGGATCGCCGGTCCGTCCTCGTTGGTGCTCTTTGGAGTGACCGGTGATCTTGCCCGCAAGAAGCTCATGCCCGCCGTGTACGACCTGGCGAACCGGGGCCTGTTGCCGCCGAGTTTCGCGCTGGTCGGTTTCGGCCGGCGCGGCTGGAGCCATGAGGAGTTCGCCGCGCAGGTGGAGGAATCCGTGCGGGCTTATGCGCGGACGCCGTTTGATGAGGCGGTGTGGAACCAGCTTTCCGAGGGCATCCGTTTTGTCCAGGGCGAGTTCGACGACGACGACGCGTTTGAGCGTTTGGGTGAGACGATCGCTGAGCTCGATGAGGTCCGCGGAACGCGCGGTAACCACGCCTTCTACCTCTCGATCCCGCCGAAGGCGTTCGAGCAGGTCTGCCGGCAGCTCTCCAAGCATGGCCTCGCGCAGGCCGACGGGGAGAAGTGGCGCCGCGTGGTCATCGAGAAGCCGTTCGGGCATGACCTGGAGTCCGCCCGGCAGTTGAACGACATCGTTGAGTCAGTGTTCCCGCCGGATGCGGTGTTCCGCATCGACCACTACCTGGGCAAGGAGACGGTGCAGAACATCCTGGCGCTGCGTTTCGCGAACCAGCTGTTCGAACCGTTGTGGAACGCGAACTACGTGGACCACGTCCAGATCACCATGGCTGAAGACATCGGCACGGGCGGGCGGGCCGGATATTACGACGGCGTGGGCGCGGCCCGGGACGTGATCCAGAACCACCTGCTTCAGCTGCTGGCCTTGACCGCGATGGAGGAGCCCATTTCCTTCAACGCCGATGACCTGCGCGCGGAAAAGGAAAAGGTCCTTGCCGCGGTCAAACTGCCGGAGGACCTGTCCACGCACTCAGCGCGCGGGCAGTTCGCCGGTGGCTGGCAGGGCGGGGAACAGGTCCAGGGCTACCTGGAGGAAGAGGGCATCCCGGCCGATTCGAAGACCGAAACCTTCGCGGCGATCCGGGTGGACATCCACACCCGCCGCTGGGCGGGGGTCCCGTTCTACCTGCGGGCCGGCAAGCGCCTGGGCCGCCGCGTGACTGAAATCGCTGTGGTGTTCAAACGGGCCCCGAACCTGCTGTTCCGTGACCACGGCGAGGATGACTTCGGGCAGAACGCCGTGGTCATCCGGGTCCAGCCCGATGAGGGCGCCACGATCCGGTTCGGGTCCAAGGTCCCGGGCACCCAGATGGAAGTCCGCGATGTGACCATGGACTTCGGTTACGGGCATTCCTTCACCGAATCGTCCCCGGAAGCCTATGAGCGGCTGATCCTGGACGTGCTCCTCGGTGAGCCGCCGCTGTTCCCGCGGCACGAGGAAGTGGAACTGTCCTGGAAGATCCTGGACCCGTTTGAAGACTACTGGGCCGGGCTCGACGAACAGCCTGAACCCTACGCCCCGGGCAGTTGGGGCCCCGCCTCCGCGGATGAACTGCTGGCCCGCGACGGACGAACCTGGAGAAGGCCATGATTGTAGATTTGCCGGACACCACCACCTCCAAGATCTCCAAAAAGATGATGTCCCTGCGTGAGCAGGGCGGCGTCATTGCCTTGGGCCGGGTCCTGACCCTCGTGGTCGTCACCCGGTCGGGGCTGGAGGAGGAAGCAATTGAGGCCGCGAACGAGGCCAGCCGGGAACACCCTTGCCGGATCATCGTCCTCGCCGACGCCGGCTCCGAGGCGCCCAACCGGCTTGACGCACAGATCCGCGTGGGCGGCGACGCCGGCGCCTCGGAAGTCATTGTGCTCCGCGGCTACGGCGAACTCGCCCACGAGTCCGAATCCCTCGTTGCCGCACTGCTGCTCCCGGACGCCCCGATCGTGGCCTGGTGGCCGCACGGGGCGCCCGAGAACGCCTGCGAAACCTCCGTGGGCCGGATCGCGCACCGCCGGATTACCGACTCGGCAAACGAACCGGACCCCCAAAAGGCGCTGGAGAACATCCGGAACACCTACAAGGCCGGGGACACCGACCTCGCCTGGACCAGGCTGACGAACTGGCGGATCCAGCTCGCGGCCGTCCTGGACCAGGTGGACTCCTCCCCCGTCACCGCCGTCGCCGTCGAGGGGGCCTCGGACTCACCGAGCACCATCCTGCTCGCGGCGTGGCTCACCCTGGCTTTGGAGGCGCCCGTGACCATCGTCGCGGACCCGGCCGGTACCGGCATCCGCCGCGTCCGGCTCAGCCGCCGCAGCGGCGACGTCCAGCTCTTCCGGCCCGGCCTGTCCATCGCGGAACTGACCCAGCCAGGCCAGCCCGCGCAACGCATCTCACTGCCCCGCCGCAGCCTCAAAGACTGCCTCGCCGAAGAGCTCCGCCGCCTCGACCCCGACGAGGTTTTCGGAGAAGTGATTACTATTGGACTTCCACGTACCAATCTAAGGAGCGTCCGGCCAAGTGAGCGTTGAGCCCAGAGTAAGCATCCACCCTGATTCGTCCGTCCTGATGGCCGCCATCGCAGCGCGCCTGATCACCAAGCTCGTGGACGTGCAGGACAAGTACGGTGAGGCCACAGTTGTGCTGACCGGCGGCACAGTGGGCATCGGTACGCTGAAGGCTGTGGCGGACTCGCCGGCGGCGCCCGCCGTCGACTGGTCGAAGGTCAATTTCTGGTGGGGTGATGAGCGCTTCGTCGCGGCGGACGATCCCGACCGCAACACCAGGCAGGCATTTGATGCCCTGCTCGCGCACATTCCCGTTGACCCGGCCAGGATCAACCAGCCCGCGTCCACGGACGACTTTGGCACCCCCGAGGAAGCCGCGGAGGATTACGCGCGGCGGCTGCGGGAGGCAGCCGCGGCTGAACACGCTGCAGACATGTCAGATGACCGGCCCGATGAAGCAGGTCAGCTCCCCCGGCTGGACGTGGTGCTGCTTGGTGTCGGCCCGGACGCCCACGTGGCCTCGCTGTTCCCTGAGCAGGGCGGAATCCGGGAAAAGGAACGGACGGTGGTGGGTGTGCGCAACTCGCCCAAGCCGCCGCCGCAGCGGATTTCCCTGACCCTGCCCGCCATCAACACGGCCGCTGAGGTCTGGATGGTGGTGGCCGGGGAGGACAAGGCCGGAGCCGTTGGCCTGGCGCTGGCCGGCGCCAATCCGGTGCAGGTGCCCGCGGCAGGGCCGCGGGGAACGTCCCGTACGCTCTGGCTTATCGACGAAAACGCTGCCTCAAGGGTCCCGCAGCAGCTCGTCCGGAAGGACGCGGCTGGCGCGTAGTTTTTCGAGCGCTCCGGCCAGGACGTCTTCGGCGTCCTGGTCGGAGCGCCGCTCTTTAACATACTCAAGGTGGCTCTTGTAGCCCTCTTCGAACTGTTCGTCCCGGGCAGCTTCCTGGCCGTCCCGCGACGCCGGGGCACCGCACCGCCGGCAGTCCCAGCTGGAGGGGATCTGCTCATCAGGCAGTCGGAGAAAAACCAGCTGTGTCTCATGGCCCTTGGCACACCAGTATGTGACCTGGATCCGGGGTACTCTTTCGCCCGAGGCAGCTTCGGACTGGTTCTTGGGACCGGAGCCCTCTGTCACACCCACCCGGGTGCCGCGGAACGCTGACGCACTATGTACCATCGGGACTCCTGGCTGGTTAAACGAAACTGTGGCTGTTGGAACCCAACAGCCACAGTTTAGTTCGGAGACTCCCGTGGCGGCAGTGCCGGACCACGATCAGTTGAGAGGCTAGGAGTCGCCTGCGCCGCTGAACCGCATCAACAGTCCCAGGGCGATGATCACGACGCCCCACGTGATGCCAAGGACCACGGTAAACCTGTTGAGGTTTCGCTCCGCTACGCCTGAAGAGCTTAGGCCGGAACTCATACCGCCGCCGAACATGTCAGACAGCCCGCCGCCCCGTCCCTTGTGAAGCAGGATAAGGAAGGTCAGCAGAAGGCTGGTGATGCCCAGGAGAATCTGCAGAATGACATGAAGAACGTCCACGACGGCCTTTCAGAAGATTGGAATTGCGGGAGCCAGGTGCTGCTGACGGACTAGTCCGTCAGCGGGTGACTCTCGAACCTGACAATATTAGCAAACTCCGCAGGGTCCAGGCTGGCCCCGCCCACCAACACGCCGTCAACGTCGCGTTCGTTCAGGATCGCAGCAACGTTGTTTGCCTTGACCGAACCGCCGTAGAGCAGCCGGATCTTCGCCGCGACGTCGTCCCCGAAGATGGTGGCGAGTTCGGCGCGGATGGCTGCGCACATTTCCTGGGCATCTTCCGGTCCGGCAACTTCCCCGGTGCCGATGGCCCAGACGGGCTCGTAGGCCACTACGAGCCCAGTAGCCTGCTCGGCGCTGAGTCCTGCAACGTCGGCGCGCAGCTGGGTCAGGGTGTGCTCAACGTGTGTTCCAGCCTGCCGGATTTCCAGCCCTTCGCCGACGCAAAGGACGGGGGTGACGGCATGCTTGTACGCTGCCTGGACCTTGGCATTAAGCACCTCGTCTGATTCGTTGTGGATGGTGCGGCGTTCGCTGTGCCCCACCAGCACGTACCGGCACCCGAGCTTGTTCAGGAACTGGCCCGAAATGTCGCCGGTATAGGCTCCGGAGTCGAACTGGGACAGGTCCTGCCCACCGTAGGCAATGTCCAGTTCGTCGCCCTGGACCAGGGTCTGCACACCGCGGAGGTCGGTGAATGGCGGAAAGACCGCAACCTCCACACGGTTGTAGTCGTGCTTGGCGTCGGACAGCGTCCAGGCGAGTTTCTGCAGGAGGGTGATGCCCTGGACATGGTCCATGTTCATCTTCCAGTTGCCCGCAATGAGAGGCGTGCGGTCAAAAGCGCCGTTCGTTGACGTAGTCACGTGTTCTCCAAAGACTTGATATGTGTGCGGCCGGCAGGGTGCCCGCGGGCTCCCTGCCGGCCGGAGGACTTGGCAGTCCGGATTCCTAGCGGTCCAGGACGCTCAGTCCCGGGAGTTCCTTGCCTTCAAGGTATTCCAGGCTGGCGCCGCCGCCGGTGGAAATGTGGCCAAACTGGTCATCAGCAAAGCCCAGCGTGCGGACGGCCGCGGCGGAGTCGCCGCCGCCAACCACAGTGAACGCCTCGGCTTCGGTCAGCGCCTTGGCCACGGCACGGGTTCCGCCGGAGAACGCTTCGAACTCGAAGACGCCCATGGGCCCGTTCCAGAAGACCGTCTTGGCACCCTTGATCCGGTCAGCGAAGGCCGCCGCAGAGTCCGGGCCGATGTCCAGGCCAATGCCCTGCGCGCCGAAGCTGCTGCCCTCGATGCCGTCCGCGGGGACGGTTTCGTGGTCCGCGTCTGCGGCGAACTTGCCGGCCACCACAACGTCGGTGGGCACGATGAACTCCGTGCCGGCGTCCGCTGCCCGCTTGAGGTAGTCCTGGACGACAGGGATCTGGTCTTCCTCCAGGAGGCTGCCGGCCACGCTGTGGCCCTCCGCTGCGAGGAAGGTGAACAGCATGCCGCCGCCCACCAGGATGGTGTCGGCCTTGCCGATGAGGTTGTCAATGACTGCCAGTTTGTCGGAAACCTTGGAACCGCCGAGGACAACAACGTACGGGCGCTGCGTGTCGGTTGTCAGCTTCCGCAGTACCTCCACCTCGGTGTGCACGAGGTCGCCCTGGTAGGACGGCAGCCGCGTGGCGACGTCGTAGACGCTGGCGTGCTTGCGGTGCACGGCACCGAAGGCGTCGTCAACGTATGCGCCGTTGTCACCGGTCAGTGCCACCAGTTCGTCTGCGAAGGCTCCGCGCTCGGCGTCGTCCTTGCTGGTTTCGCGGGCGTCGAACCGGACGTTCTCCAGCACAAGCACCTGGCCGTCCGTCAGGGAGGCGGACAGCTCTTTGGCGGAGTCGCCTACCGTGTCACCGGCGAGGGTGACACTGAACGGCGCAAGCTCCGCCAGCCGCGACACGGCAGGCTTGAGTGAGTATTTTACGTCCGGAGCGCCCTTGGGGCGTCCGAGGTGGGCTGTTACCAGCACGCGGGCACCGGCGTCCGTGAGCTTCGTCAGCACTGGCAGGGAGGCCTTGATGCGGCCGTCGTCAGTCACTGTAGAGCCGTCGAGCGGCACATTCAGGTCACTTCGAACCAGAATGTACCGCCCGCGGACACCTTCAGCGATCAGTTCGTTGAGGGTGTGGAATGTCATGTGTCTAACCCTAGCCCAGCTTGGCTGCGACAAGCTCCGTCAGGTCCACGAGGCGGTTGGAGTAGCCCCATTCGTTGTCATACCAGGAAACAACCTTGACCTGGTTGCCGATGACCTTGGTCAGGCCGGAGTCAAAGATGGACGACGCCGGGTCCCCCACGATGTCGGAGGAGACGATCGGCTCGTCCGTGTACGTCAGGAAGCCCTGGAGCGCCTCGGATTCGGACGCCTTCTTCAGTGCTGCGTTGACCTCTTCAACGGTGGTCTCGCGGGAGACGGTGACGGTGAGGTCGGTGGCGGAACCGGTGGGGACGGGTACGCGGATGGCGTAGCCGTCCAGCTTGCCCTTGAGTTCCGGCAGGACCAGGCCGATTGCCTTGGCCGCACCGGTGGAGGTGGGGACCATGTTGATGGCAGCGGCGCGGGCGCGTCGGAGGTCCTTGTGCGGGCCGTCCTGGAGGTTCTGGTCGGCAGTGTAGGCGTGGATGGTGGTCATCAGGCCACGCTCGATGCCGAACTCGTCGTTAATAACCTTGGCCAGCGGGCCCAGGCAGTTGGTGGTGCACGAAGCGTTGGAGATGATGTGGTGCGCGGCGGAGTCGTACAGGTTGTCGTTGACGCCCATCACGATGGTGATGTCCTCGTCCGAGGCGGGCGCGGAGATCAGGACCTTCTTGGCGCCGGCATCGATGTGCTTCTGCGCGTCGGCGGCCTTGGTGAAGAAGCCGGTGGACTCGATGACGATGTCTACGCCGAGTTCGCCCCAGGGAAGCTTGGCAGGATCGCGCTCCGCGAGGACCTTGACCACATTGCCGTTAACGACGATGTTGCCGTCCTTGACCTCGATGGTTTCCTTCAGGCGGCCGCCTACGGAGTCGTACTTGAACAGGTGGGCCAGGGCCTCCGGGCTGGTGAGGTCGTTGACTGCCACGATCTCGAGGTCAGCGCCCTGTGCGAGTGCTGCGCGGAAGTAGTTGCGGCCGATGCGGCCGAAGCCGTTGATACCAATACGGGTCGTCACTTTTTCAGTCTCCTTGGTGCTTGATGAAGCACAACTAGTTGAGCGGGCGTTGAAGCCAACTAACAGATCCCGCACGCCATTGGGCAGAGATGATTAACAGAACGGAGGGCGACCAGCCACGTTGCTGAAGGCTGACCGCCTTCCGTGATCCATCTTACGTTTAACTAGGTCCGCCCCCGCAAGTGCGGGGGCGGACCTTCCACAATCCAGCCGAAATCACGCCGAAATGTGAAGTTTGTTACAGGCGCATGTACCGCGCGTCACTACGGCAGGGTGATGAGACCCGTGGCGTTGGCGCGTGCAGCGTCGAAGCGCTTGGCGACGTCGGCCCAGTTGACGATGTTCCAGAAGGCCTTGACGTAGTCAGCCTTGACGTTGACATAGTCCAGGTAGAAGGCGTGCTCCCACATGTCGAGCATGAGCAGCGGCGTGGTGCCGAGTGCCACGTTGCCCTGCTGGTCGTAGAGCTGTTCGATGACCAGGTTGCCGCCGATGGGTTCGTAGGCCAGGAAGCCCCAGCCCGATCCCTGCAGGCCGAGTGCGGCTGCTGAGAACTGGGCGCGGAACGCGTCAAAGGAACCGAACGCGTCGTCGATGGCTGCGGCCAGTTCGCCTTCGGGCTTGTCGCCGCCGTCCGGGGACAGGTTCTTCCAGAACACCGAGTGGTTGACATGGCCACCGGTGTGGAACGCGAGATCCTTGGACAGGCGGTTGATGTTGGCGAAGTCGCCCTTGTCGCGTGCTTCGGCCAGCTGCTTCAGCGCGTTGTTGGCGCCGGCAACGTAGGTTGCATGGTGCTTGCTGTGGTGCAGCTCCATGATGCGCGCCGAAATGTGCGGCTCAAGCGCGGCGTAGTCGTAGTCAAGTTCGGGCAGTACGTACTCGGTCACAAAATCCTCCAATATCGTGGACGGGTTCGTCCGGTTTGCTAACTCTCGGATTGTGCATCCGGATGACAGGCATCCGGAAAATCGTGGTGAACGCTCTGATTCTAGGGCGCTGCTACTCGTCCAGCATTTCAGGCGTCACATTGGCGTCCGTGCCGGGGATGCCGAGGTCGATGGCCCGTTTGTCCGCCATGGCCAGCAACCGGCGGATCCGGCCGGCGATGGCGTCCTTGGTCATGACAGGATCGGCCAGTCGCCCCAGCTCATCCAGGCTGGCCTGCTTGTGGGCCACCCTGAGTTCGCCGGCGTATTTGAGGTGGTCCGGGACGTCGTCGCCCAGGATCTCCAGGGCACGGTCCACCCGGGCGCCGGCGGCCACGGCCGCCTGGGCGGAGCGGCGCAGGTTGGCGTCGTCGAAGTTGGCGAGCCGGTTGGCGGTGGCACGGACTTCCTTGCGCATCCGGCGTTCCTCCCAGACCATCAGGGCGTCGTGGGCGCCCATGCGGGTGAGCAGGGCAGCGATGGTGTCGCCGTCGCGGATCACTACGCGGTCCACTCCCCTGACTTCGCGCGCCTTCGCCTGGATGCCAAGGCGGCGGGCAGCACCCACGAGGGCCAGAGCGGATTCGGGTCCCGGGCAGGTGACTTCCATGGAGGATGAGCGGCCTGGTTCGGTGAGTGAACCGTGGGCCAGGAAGGCGCCGCGCCACACGGCCTCCGCGTCAGCGGCGGAACCGTTGACAACCGCTGACGGCAGGCCCCGCACCGGACGCCCGCGGCCGTCAAGTAGCCCCGTCTGCCGGGCCAGTGATTCACCGTCCCGGACTACCCGCACCACGTAGCGGCTGCCGCGGCGCAGGCCGCCGGCGGACACCACGATGATTTCACTCTGGTGGCCGTAAACCTCGGCGATGGCTGCGCGCAGGCGGCGGGCGGTGGACGCGAGGTCCACTTCCGCCTCGATCACGATCCGGCCGGAGATGATGTGCAGCCCGCCGGCGAACCGGAGCATCGCGGAAACCTCAGCCTTGCGAACCGAAGATTTCTTGATGTCCAGCCGGGACAGTTCTTCCTTGACCGATGATGTCAGTGCCATGGCACCTTCCTAACTGTTCCCAAAAATGTCGTGGTACGCCGCTGCCAGACGCAAAGGGTCATGGACGGGTCGGCGGCCCGACGCCCCCACTTTACCCAAGACAACCTCGGCGCCGATCATCGCAGCAGCTTTCTCGAATTCCTGCCGGTCGGGCACGGACGCGGGATCGGCCAGGACGACGTCGACGCTGAAGTCCGGTGCGTACCGGCGCAGGGCATGGAGGTGGTCGGCTGCCGTCATGCCGGTGGTCTCTTTGGTGTCGGTGGCCAGGTTCATGGTCAGGCAGCGTTTCGCGGCCGTTGCACTGAGGGCATCACGCATTTCCGGGAGCAGCAGGTGCGGGAGCACAGAGGTGTACCAGGACCCCGGCCCCAGGATGATCCAGTCGGCCAGTTCGATGGCCGTGAGCGCCTCGGTGCATGCGGGTGCCTGTTCCGGCAGGAGCCGGACGTGCTCGAGCGAACCGGCCACGGCGCAGCGCGCCTGCCCGCTGACCGTCTGCAGGACCGATTCGCCGTTGGCTGACGTGACGCGGATGTCGCCCTCGATGGTGAGCGGCACGGTGGACATCGGCAGGACCTGCCCGCGCGCCCCCAAGAGTGCACCGGCCCACTTGAGGCCCGCCACGGCATCGCCAAGCAGTTCCCAGAGGGTGACAATGAGGAGGTTGCCGGTGGCGTGGTCATCGAGGGACCCGCCGCCGCCTTTCCCGGGCCGGAAACGGTGCTGCATCACATCGCGCCAGGTCCGCCCCCAGTCGGTGTCGTCGCACAATGCGGAGAGCGCCATGCGCAGGTCTCCGGGCGGGAGGACGCCGTACTCTTCGCGCAGACGCCCGGAAGACCCGCCGTCGTCCGCCACTGTGACAATGGCGGTCAGTTCGGTGGTGAGCAGCCGCAGGGCCGACAGCGACGCTGACAGGCCGTGCCCGCCGCCGAGTGCCACCACGTTGGGACCCTTGTCCTGCTGGCCGCCTGCCGTTCCGCTGGTAAGCGGTATCAACGGCAGCGGCCCGGTAAGCATCCCCATTACTCGCGGCCCAGGTCCCGGTGTGTTGTGGTGACGGTCACACGGGGATACTGCGCAAGTTTCTTGGAAAGCTCGACGGCGACCGCCACCGAACGGTGCTTGCCGCCGGTGCAGCCCACGGCGATGGTGGCGTAGTGCTTGTTTTCGCGTCGGTAGCCGTCCAGGACCGGTTCAAGCGCCAGCACGTAGCGGTCCACGAAATTCTTGACACCTTCGGCCTCCAGGACGTAATCGCTGACGTCCTTGTCCAGGCCGGTGTGGGGGCGCAGCTGCGGCACCCAGTGCGGGTTTGGAATGAACCGGACGTCCGCGACGTAGTTGGAGTCAACCGGCAGGCCGTACTTGAAGCCGAAGCTCATCACGTTGAGCCGCAAGGCCACGGGCCCGGTCTCGCTGAAAAGTTCAGTAACGGCCGTCGCCAGGCCGTGGACGTTGTAATCGGAGGTGTCCAGAACGACGTCGGAGCTTTCCCGCAGCTCCTTAAGGACCTCACGTTCGGCTGCTATGCCGTCCAGGATCCGGCCGCCTTCCTGGAGGGGATGGGGCCTGCGGCCCTGCTCGAAGCGGCGGACCAGGACGTCGTCATTGGCGTCCAGGAACAAGACCCGGAACGTGACCCCGCTGGCCGCCAGGGCGCCAAGCGTGGCCCGCATGTCGGCAAAGAGGCCCTTGCTGCGAACGTCCATCACCACGGCCAGGCGCGGAATGGACTGCGGCGCGTGGGACACCAGTTCGGCGAGGGTGCCCAGCATTTGCGGCGGCAGGTTCTCGACGACGTACCAGCCGTGGTCCTCCAACGCGTCCGCGGCGGTGCTGCGCCCCGCGCCGGACATGCCTGTGACCACCAGCAGTTCCGCTTCGACGGGTTTGATCGGCGTCATGCCGTCCTGGCCCATCCCGGATTCCGCCGTAGAGTCTGTCATTCGTCCTGCCCCGTTTCTTTCCTGATCCAGCAAGCAACCGCGTCGGCGGAAACCTGCGTTTCTTACCCTACCTAGGTTTCAATGATTTCGCCGGTGGTCATGTTGACGGCCGGAACCGTCTCGCCGGCAGTTTCCTCGGTATTGAAGTGGGACACGATGGCGCTGGCCAGGGACGGACCGATGCCTTTAGCGGCCGTGAGCTCAGCGGCGGTGGCCGCCTTCACGCCCTTGATGGAGCCGAAGTGGGCCACCAGGGCCTTGCGCTTGGACTCCCCCAGGCCCGGCACTCCATCCAGGGCCGAGAGGGTCATGGCCTTGCCGCGCTTCTGCCGGTGGAAGGTGATGGCGAAGCGGTGTGCTTCGTCACGGATCCGCTGCAGCAAGTAGAGCCCCTGGGACGTCCGCGGCAGGATCACCGGGAAGTCGCTGTCCGGGAGCCAGACTTCCTCCAGCCGCTTGGCGAGGCCCACAACGTACACATCGTCGATGCCGAGCTCCGCCAGCGCCCGGGCTGCCGCGTTCACCTGGGGCTGGCCGCCGTCGACCACCACCAGGTTTGGCGGGTAGGCGAACTTTGCCCGCGGGGCCGCCGTGGTGGTGTCCAGGACCGCGGCGTCCGCCGCCGCATCCAGCGCCGCCTGGTGGCCGGTGAGTGCCGCTGCTTCGACCTGCGCCACCTTGTCCTGCACGTAGTAGCGGAACCGCCGGGTCAGGACATCGTGCATCGCCGCGGTGTCGTCTGCCGCCGCAGCTCCGGTGACAGAGAACTTCCGGTAGTCGGACTTTTTAGGAAGGCCGTCTTCCACCACCACCATGGAGGCCACCACGTTGGTGCCCTGGACGTGGGAGACGTCGTAGCACTCAATCCGCAGCAGCGGCACGGGCAGGTCCAGGGCTTCCTGCAACTCCTGGAGTGCCTGCGAACGGACTGTCAGGTCGCCGGCCCGCCGGGTCTTGTGCAGTTTCAGGGCGTGCTCGGCATTCTCGCGGACGGTGGACATCAGCGCGGCCTTATCGCCGCGCTGCGGCACCCTGACGTCCACCTTGGCTCCACGGAGGCCGCCCAGCCATTCGGTCAGCTCGGCTGCGTTGCTGGGCGCCACGGGGACAAGGACTTCGCGCGGGAGCCTGCCGTGACTGTCGCTGTCCTCGCCGTAGACCTGCTGGAGCAGGTGCTCCACCAGGTCGGGGGTGGTGGAGTCCTCCACCTTTTCCACAACCCAGCCCCGTTGGCCGCGGACCCGGCCGCCCCTAACGTGGAAGACCTGCACTGCGGCCTCGAGCTCGTCCTCGTGCAGGGCGAAGACATCGGCATCGGTGTCTTCGGCAAGCACTACCGCGTTGCGTTCAAAGACCTTCCGCAGGGCAGAGATGTCGTCCCGGAGCCTTGCCGCACGCTCGTAGTCGAGAGTGGACACTGCTTCGGCCATTTGTTTTTCGAGTTTTGAGATGAAGCGCTTGGCTTCGCCGCCCATGAAGGAACAGAAGTCCTCGGCCAGGGCGCGGTGTTCCTCCGGGGTCACGCGGCCGACGCAGGGCGCGGAGCATTTGTCGATATAACCCAGGAGGCAGGGGCGGCCGCTGGCCTGGGCCCGCTTGAGCACTCCGGCGCTGCAGCTTCGGACGGGGAAGACGCGCAGGAGCGTGTCCATGGTTTCCCTGATGGCCCCGGCCGTATAAGGGCCGAAGTACCGGGTGCCCTTGCGCCGGTCCCCCCGCATCACCTGGACCCTCGGGAGCTTCTCGCTCATGGTCAGGGCCAGGTACGGATAGGTTTTGTCGTCGCGGAAAACCACGTTGAACCGCGGCTTGAATTCCTTGATCCAGGTGTATTCGAGCTGCAGGGACTCCAGTTCGCTTCCCACCACGGTCCACTCCACGCTGCTGGCCGCATAGACCATTGCATGGGTTTTCGGCAGCAGGCCTGCCGGGTTCGCGAAATAGGAGTTCAGGCGGGAGCGGAGGTTCTTTGCCTTGCCGACGTAGATGACCCGGCCATGGGGATCGCGGAACCGATACACCCCCGGGTTGGTGGGAATTTCACCCGTCTGGGGCCTGTAAGTTACTGGATCTGCCACTACTTCAGTCTACTGATCCTTAGTCCGTGGCCTTGCTCTGGTTGTAGCTGGTGGAACGTTCCTGGCCGCTGAGTTCGGCGATGGCGTCCATGATCCGGTCCGTCACCTGCCGGCGTGCGGGCAGTGAGTGGTCCGGGCCGGTCTTGTCGAAGTACAGCGGTTCCCCCACCTTCATAGTGAAATGGTGCGGCTTAAAACCCTTCTCACCGGCAGGCTGCAGGTTCTCCGTCCCGATCAGTCCAACCGGGATCACCGGAGCTCCGGTTGCCAGTGCCAGCCAGCCCACGCCGGTGCGCCCGCGGTAGAGAATGCCGTCCCGCGAGCGTGTGCCTTCAGGGTAGATGCCGATGCCCTTGCCCGCCTCCAGGATGTCCATGAGGGTTTTGAGCGCCTGGACACTTGCTGCCTGCTCGCCGCGCTCCACGGGAATGGAGCCCACGGACTCGAAGAAGGACTTCATGACCTTCCCCTTCACGCCACCGGTGGTGAAGTACTCGGCTTTGGCGAAGAAGGCCACCGGCCGAGGCATCAGTGCCTGGACAATGACGCTGTCAAAGAAGGAAAGGTGGTTGGGGGCCACGATGAAGGGCCCCTCTTTGGGAACATTTTCCAGGCCGACGACCGTGGGCCGGCAGGTGCCGGCGACCAGCCCGCGAAAGGTCCAGCGGACTGCCTCAAACAACGCCATCGTTGCGCACCTCACTCATCGCCGCAGTGTGGATGGCTTCGAGCCGCTCGATGGCAGCAACCATGTCACCAGTGTTTTCTACTACCGTGACGGCGCCGGCCACCTCCAGTTCGCCGGCGGGGGCGAAGCCCCAGCCCACTCCGATGCAGTCGAGCCCGTTCGCGATGGCGCCGGCAACATCTTGAGCCCGGTCCCCCACCATCACGGCGTGGTGGGTGGACAAGTCAGCGAGGGCGGCAGCGATGATGTCAGCTTTGCCAACCGGACCCTCTGTTGAGGTCTCGTCGTCCGCGGATCCCCTGATCGTCTGGAACAGGTTGGCGATGCCGTGGTGTTGCAGCACAATCTGCGCCAGCCCTTCGGGCTTCTGGGTTGCGACGGCCACGGGCCTGCCCGCTTCCGCGAATCCCTCCAGCACGGCCTTGACCCCGGGGTACAGGCGGCTCTGCGCGATGCCCGTCGCCAGGTAGTGCTGCCGGTACAGGCGGATGACGCCATCCAGCTGGTCCGCCGGCACCATGGCAACAGTGAGAAGCGAGTCGCTGAGTTTAGGGCCGATCATCGCGGCCAGCAGGTCCGGGTCAGGAACCGGGAGGCCGGAGGCCACCAGGGCCGCTGCGATGCCGTCGGTTATTCCGCCTGCCGGATCGACAAGAGTGCCGTCCAGGTCAAAGATCACGGGCACTGTTGTTTGAGTCACCGGCTTAGTTTCTCACGACACCGCGGATGGCAGAAACTCGCATTCCCGACACGGCATACTTCCTCGCCGACGGGCCCTTAGGCCAAAATGTCAGCGAGGAACGACGCCGTGTGGCTCGTGGTCGATTTCGCCACCTGTTCAGGAGTGCCGGTGGCGACCACCTGGCCGCCGCCTGAGCCGCCGTCCGGGCCAAGGTCCACGATCCAGTCCGCACTCTTGATGACGTCCAGGTTGTGCTCGATGGTGATGACGGTGTTCCCCTTGTCCACAAGGCCCTGCAACACCATGAGGAGCTTCCGGATGTCCTCGAAGTGCAGGCCCGTGGTGGGTTCGTCGAGGACGTAGACGCTGCGGCCGTTGGAGCGCTTCTGCAGCTCCGCGGCCAGCTTGACACGCTGGGCCTCGCCGCCTGACAGCGTGGTGGCAGGCTGTCCCAGCCGGACGTAACCCAGGCCAACGTCCACCAGGGTGTTCAGGTGCCGGGCGATGGGCGAGAAGGCCGCAAAGAACTCCGCTCCCTCCTCGATGGGCATGTTCAGGACATCCGCGATGGTTTTGCCCTTGTAGTGGACCTCCAGCGTTTCCCGGTTATACCGGGCACCGTGGCACACCTCGCACGGCACATAAACGTCCGGCAGGAAGTTCATCTCGATCTTGAGCGTGCCATCACCTGAGCACGCTTCGCAGCGACCGCCCTTGACGTTGAATGAGAACCGGCCCGGCAGGTAACCCCGGACCTTCGCCTCGGTGGTCTCCGCGAAGAGCTTGCGGATGTTATCAAACACACCGGTGTACGTTGCCGGGTTGGACCGGGGGGTGCGACCGATCGGGCTCTGGTCCACGTGGACCACCTTGTCCAGGTGCTCCAGGCCCTGGATGCTCTTGTGGCGTCCGGCAACCTGCTTGGCGCCGTTGAGCTTGTTGGCCAGCACCTTGTAGAGGATTTCGTTGACCAGGGTGGACTTGCCGGAGCCGCTGACGCCGGTTACCGCCGTAAAGAGCCCCAGCGGGAACGCCGCGTCAACGTTCACCAGGTTGTTTTCCCGCGCGCCGACAACCTTGAGCTCTCGCTTCTTGTCGTATTTGCGCCGCTTTTTGGGAATTTCGATTTTCTTGCGGCCGGACAGGTAGTCGCCGGTAAGGGAATTGGTGTTCTCGAGAAGATCTTTGTAGGAACCCGAATGCACCACCTGGCCGCCGTGTTCGCCCGCGCCGGGACCGATGTCCACGATCCAGTCAGCCACATGGATGGTGTCTTCGTCGTGTTCCACCACAATGAGGGTGTTCCCCATGTCCCGCAGCCGGGTCAGGGTTTCGATGAGCCGGCGGTTGTCCCGCTGGTGGAGGCCGATGGACGGCTCATCGAGGACGTAAAGCACGCCCACCAGGCCGGAGCCGATCTGCGTGGCGAGGCGGATGCGCTGGGCTTCGCCGCCGGACAGAGTGGCGGAGGGCCGCTCGAGGTTGAGGTATTCGAGTCCGACATCGAGCAGGAAGGTCAGCCGGGCCTGGATTTCCTTAAGTACCTGATGGGCGATCTGGGCTTCCCGGCCGGTGAGGACCAGGTTGTTCAGGAAGTCTGCGCACGCCCGCATGGGCATGGCGGCGACGTCGGCAATGGACTTGCCATTGATCAGCACGGACAGGGATGCGGGGTTCAACCTGGCGCCGTTGCAGGCCGGGCAGGGGATCTGCCGCATGTACTCTTCGTAGCGGTCACGTGCCCAGTCCGAATCCGTTTCACCGTGCTTCCGGTGGACATACTGGATGGCACCTTCGAAGCCGGTGCTGTACTTCCGTTCACGTCCGAACCGGTTCTTGTACTGCACCACCACCTTATGGTCCTTGCCGTGCAGGACGGTCTGGCGGACGTCCTTGCCCAGCTTCTCCCACGGCGTGACCATGGAGAAGCCCAGTTCCTTGGCAAGCCCTTCCAGCAGGCGGTTCCAATACTCAGTGGTTGCCGTTCCCAGCGACCAGGGCGCGATGGCGCCTTCAGCCAGCGACAGTTCCGGGTTGGGGACGATCAGTTCTTCATCCACCTCCAGCCGCGTGCCGATGCCACTGCAGGCCGCGCAGGCCCCGAACGGATTGTTAAAGGAGAACGAGCGCGGCTCGATTTCGTCGATTGCCAGGGGATGTTCGTTGGGGCACGCAAGGTTCTCCGAAAACGCACGAAGCCTCTCCGGGGCGTCCGCATCCACGTCCACGAACTCCGCCAGCACGCGGCCCTCGGCGAGGCCCAGTGCCGTCTCGACCGAATCGGTGAGGCGCTGGCTGATGCCCTCCTTGACCACCAACCGGTCAACAACCACTTCAATGGTGTGCTTGAACTGCTTCCCGAGTTTCGGCGGATCACTGAGCTGGACGAGCTCACCGTCCACGCGGGCCCGGGAGTAGCCCTTGGCGGTCAGTTCCTTGAAGAGGTCGACGAATTCGCCCTTGCGTCCCCTGACTACCGGCGCCAGGATCTGGAACCGGGTGCCATCTTCAAGCTCGAGCAGCTGGTCCACAATCTGCTGCGGCGTCTGCCTGGCGACGACCTCGCCACAGACGGGGCAGTGCGGCCGTCCGACGCGCGCCCACAGCAAGCGCATGTAATCGTAAATTTCGGTGATGGTACCCACCGTGGAGCGGGGGTTCTTGCTGGTGGACTTCTGGTCGATGGATACGGCCGGAGAGAGTCCCTCGATGAAGTCGACGTCCGGTTTATCCACCTGGCCCAGGAACTGGCGGGCGTAGGCCGACAGCGACTCCACGTAGCGCCGCTGACCCTCGGCAAAGATCGTGTCGAATGCCAGGGATGATTTCCCGGATCCGGACAGCCCGGTGAAAACGATCATGGCGTCGCGGGGCAGGTCCAGGTCCACGTTCCGCAGGTTATGCTCCCGCGCCCCCTTGACGACAAGGCGGGAAAGGTCAGGACGGGCAGGCGTGGCTGCGCCCCGGGCAATGGTGACGGGCACTGACTGGACTGCTGATTCTTCAGCTACGGCTTTAGGCACCCACTAATGCTAATCGAAAACTTCTTCGAATATCCATGCGGGTGGTTCAGTGGGCGTCGTAGGCGGCCGCCAGCAGCTTGACGGCCTCCGCAAACGTGGCCCCCTGGGCCCTCGCCATCGACGCATAGGTGCCGGCGGCGGCGGAGAGCGCGTCCGCCCGCTCATCACGCGCGCTGACGACGGTGCCGTTCCGGCCCTTGGTGGACACCACTCCGGCCGCCTCGAGCTCTTTGTAGGCGCGTGCCACAGTGTGCGGGGCCACGTCAAGCAGCTCTGCCAGTGCACGGACCGCCGGGAGCTTGGTCCCGGGCGGCAGGTCACCGCTGTCCGCGAGGCGGATCACCTGCAGCCGCAGCTGCTCAAAGAGTGCCACAGTGCTGGCCTGGTTGGGCTTCCAGGTCCCGGGGAACGCAGCCACGGCAGTCACCGTCCTGCCTCCAGTGTTCCTGCCCGGCCGGCGAACTGGGCCTTGTAGAGCCGTGAGTAGTGGCCGTTGGCAGCCAGCAGGTTCTGGTGGGTACCCTGCTCTGCGATGCGTCCGTGATCCATGACCAAAATTAGATCAGCGTCCCGGACCGTAGACAAACGGTGAGCTATGACGAAACTTGTTTTGCCCCGCCGCAATCTCTGCATGGCCTGGCGAATCAGGACCTCAATCCGCGAATCGACTGAACTGGTGGCCTCATCGAGGATTAGCACCCCCCGGTCCGCGAGTTGTGCCCGGGCTATCGCGATGAGCTGGCGTTGCCCGTGGCTCAGCGGCTCTCCGCCGCTGTCCAGGATGGAGTCGTAGCCGGCCGGCATCGACCGCACAAAGTGGTCCAGGTGGCTGGCCTCCGCGGCCGCGGTCACCTCAGCGTCCGTTGCCCCGGGCCGGCCGTACTCGATGTTCTCCTTGATGGTGCCGGCAAACAGCCACGCATCCTGGAGCACTACCCCGAAACCCTCGCGCAGGGTATCCCGGGGGATGGCGGCAATGTCGGTTCCACCGATGGTGATCCGGCCGGCGTCAGGTTCGTAGAACCGCATGAGGAGATTCACAATAGTGGTCTTGCCTGCCCCGGTGTGCCCGACGATCGCCACGGTCTGGCCAGGCTCCACCGTGAACGAAAGGTCCCGGATAACGGGTTCCTGCGCGTAGCCGAAGGTGATGTGGTCGAAAACGATCCGTCCGCCCAGCCTGGCACGTTGGCCGGCTGTTTCGGGCTCCGCAGGAATTTCCTCGGCATCAAGGAGTTCGAAGACGCGGTGCGCCGAAGCCGCGCAGGACTGGATGACGTTCAGCATTCCGCCGATCTGGCTCACGGGCTGCGTGAACAACCGACTGAACTGGATAAACGCCAGGATTCCGCCGATAGTCATGGCGCCGAGGGTGACCTGGAAGGCGCCCACCACTGCGACCGCAATGTACGTCAGGTTGGAGATCAGGATCATCAGGGGCTGGACAAGCCCCGAGGAATACTCGGCAAGGGCGGAAGCCCGCGCCAGGCGACCGTTGCTCGCCCGGAAGACCGCCGCTGCCTGGTCCTGGTGTCCGAAGGCCATAATGACCTCATGTCCGGTAATGAATTCCTCCACGTGCGCATTCAGGGCGCCGGTTTCGGTCCACTGGCTCGCGAAATGTGCTTGGGATTTACGGGCCACCAGGACCGTTATCAGGGTGGACACCGGCACGGAGACGAGGGCAATCAGAGCCAGGAGCGGGGATATCCAGAGCATCATGGCCAAGGCGCCGGACAGCATCAGAACAGAGATGATCAGTTGAGTCAGGACCTGGCTCAAGGATTGCAAATGTTGTCGATGTCGTTGGTGACCCGGCTCAGGACGTCGCCGCGGGACTTCTCCTGAAAGTAGGTGGAGGGAAGCCGGTGCAGCTTTTCCTCCACGGATGCCCGCAGGCTGTACATCAGGCCCTGGACCGAGCCCGCGGTCAGCTTTCCCTGGATCCAGTTGAAAAGTGAAGCCCCGACATACATAAAAGCGACGACCGCCAGCAAACGTCCCAGCCGGTCATGCTCGAACACGCCGCTGTAAACCCCGTCCACCACGATATCCGTGGCGTCACCGAGGTAATTCGGTGCGGCCACGTTCAGGCCGGCAAAACAGCATGTGGCTGCCACGGCACCAAGCATCCGCCATCTGAACGGGCGCAGCAGGCCGAGCAGTCGGCGCGTCGCCGGCCAGAACGTTTTGCGAACTCCTTCCGGGAGCGGCTCGGTCACGGCAGGCTCTCCAAGGCCAATTGGGACTCCGCGATTTCCCGGTAGGTTCTGGAAGTCTCCAACAATTCAAGGTGGGTACCCTGCGCCACCAGCCGGCCGTCGTCGAGCACCAGTATCCGGTCCGCGCCCGCGACGGTGGAAATCCGTTCCGCCACCACGATCACGACGGCGTCGGTGAGTGTGTCCGCGAGGGCGTCCCGGAGCCGGTTCTCCGTGCCGAAATCGAGCGCGGAAAAGCTGTCATCAAAAAGGTAGATCGGCGCCCGCCGCACCAGGGCGCGCGCGATGCAGATACGTTGGCGCTGGCCGCCGGAGAGGTTTGTTCCACCTTGGCCGACTTCAGTGGCCATCCCGAGGGGCAGCTCGCGGACGAACCCTGCGGCCTGGGCCGTTTCCAGCGCCTCCCATAACTGACTGTCGCTGGCCGACGGGTCGGCGATCCGCAGATTGTGGGCAATGGTCCCGGTGAACAGATAGGACCGTTGCGGGACCACAGCCATCGCCCGGCGGAGGACGTCCAACGGCACTGTGCGGATGTTCCGGCTGGCGACGGTGATGGTACCGGCAGTGGTATCGAGAAACCGGGGCAGCAAACCAAGAAGAGTTGATTTACCGCTGCCGGTGGAGCCGATGATGGCAACGGTGCTGCCGGGACTTGCCGTAAAACTGATGTTTTGCAGCACCGGACTTTCGGCACCGGGATAGGCGAAACGGACATCCGTGAAGGTGATGCCGCCTCCGCCGAAGGCTCCCCCGCCGCCCGCCGCGTCCTTTTCGTGCCCGGTGCCTGCGGCGGCCTCACTGTCCCGGACGGACGGCTGGGTGTTGAGCACCGCGTTGAGCCGCTCTGCGCACGCCGCGGCACGCGGGGCCGTGGTCAGCACGTACATGGCCATCATGATGGCGAGGAGAATCTGCATGATGTAGGCGATGAAGGCCGTGAGGGCCCCGATGTTCATTTCTCCCGAATACACCCGCTGTCCGCCGAACCACACCACGGCCACCGATGACAGGTTCACCACGATCATGATCAGCGGGAGCATTGCGGCGATGAGCAATGCCGACTGGAGGTTGTTTCCCGTCAGGCTGGTGTTTGCCCGGGCAAAACGGCGTGTTTCATGTCCTTGCCTGACAAAGGAACGGATGACGTTGGCACCGATAATCTGCTCGCGCAGGATCTGCCCGGTACCGTCCAGCAACTCCTGGCCGTCGCGGTAGAGAGGCACCAGGCGGCGGACGATCAAATACATGATGAGAAGGAGCGCGGGCATGATGATGATGACAATGCTCGAAAGCACAATGTCCTGCTGCCAGGCAAGGTAGACGCCACCCACGGCCATGACCGGCGCCGCCACCAGCATGGTAAACACCAGGACCGCGAACGACTGGATCTGCTGGGTGTCGTTGGTTGCCCTGGTGACGAGGCTCTGGGTGCCAAAGGCCGCCACCTCCTGGGAAGAAAGCGACTGGATTTTCGTGAAGACCTCGGCCCTCAACTGCTGGCCGAGCGTCATGGCCACCACGGCGCCGAGATAGCCCGCGGCCACGGCGGCTCCCGCCTGGACAGCCGCCACGACGGCCATGTCGACGCCCAGCCGGAAAATTTCGGGGGTGTTCCCGGCCACGATGCCGTCATCAATGATGGCGGCGTTGATGGTGGGCAGGAGCAGAATGCCCGCGGTCTGAACCAGCTGCAGGGCAATGATGGCGGCAACCCGGCCCTTGTGGGCCGCCAGCAACCTCATCAGTAAGGCGAAAAGCACGGCACCTCCTGAAGTGGTGTGGAGGCTGGATCGCTCGGGAGTCCCATGAGGTTGCAGCGAATGACCATCCCCCAGAATCCCCTTCTTCATCATCACATGGTGTCGAATTCCACTATTAGTCACATGACTATACGGACCTTGTAAAGAACATCGATCGAATGGAGTTTAGGCGGTAAGTCGCTTTTGCGCTACGGCAAAGATCCGTCGGAAGGGGAAAACCGTGCCGTGGGGTGTCCCCGGGTAAGCCACCCGGAGCGCCTCAGCATATTCAGCTTCAAAAGCCTGTCCCTCCTCGGCTGACAGAACCGACAGCACCGGCCGCAGCGCCGTGCCGCGCACCCACTCAAGCACGGGATCCGTCCCGGGGAGGACCTGCTGATAGGTGGTTTCCCAGGCGTCCGCCGTGCAGCCCGCGTCCAGCATGATGCGGAGATAGTCGGCCGGCTCCCCCACCGATTCCCCGCCGCGGAGCACGTCCTTCAACAGGGGCCGCCAGCGGGCCGTGGCCGCCAGCTCCCGCATCAGCGCATGGGACGGGGCGTTGAAGTTACCGGGCACCTGCATGCCAAACCAGGTCCCGGGCCTCAGCGCCGCCAGCCAACGTCCCAGCATTTCCTGGTGGCCGGGCACCCACTGCAGCGCGGCATTGGTAACCACTACGTCGGTTTCGGCGGCGGGCATCCAGTGGGCGATATCGGCCAGTTCAAATGTCAGGCCGTGCTGCCCGTCGGACTGCATGGCAGCCTTGGCCAGCATCTCGGCTGACGAATCGAGCCCTACGACTTGCGCGTCCGGCCACCGCTGGGCGAGGGTGGCCGTCAGGTTGCCGGGACCGCAGCCAAGGTCCACCACCTCGCGGGGGTGGTCGGCATGGATCCGTCCTGTGAGGTCAAAAAACGGCCTGTCGCGATAGTCGCCGAACTGGACGTACTTCAGGGGATCCCACTTCACGTTCGTCTCCATGATCTGTGCTGCCGGTCACTACCCGCGAGCCTAACCCCGTCCGGCCCGGATTTCGGGCACCTGCGGGGCACTAAGCTGGAAATCAATGAAACTCGTTGACCAGCTGTCTGTCCTGTCCGCCTCGAACCGCCCCGGCGCAGGCATCGACCCGGACGCGCTCTACTCCCGGTTCCTTGAGTGGACCGAAAGCCGTGGCTTGGAGCTGTACGCGGCCCAGGACGAGGCCGTGATGGAGCTGGCCACCGGCGCCAACGTCATTCTCGCTACGCCCACGGGGTCGGGGAAATCGCTGGTCGCCATCGCTGCGCATTTCCAGGCCATGGCACGGGGGCAGCGCAGCTACTACACGGCCCCGATCAAAGCCCTGGTCTCCGAAAAGTTCTTCGCCCTGTGTGACATCTTCGGCGCCGAAAACGTCGGCATGATCACCGGCGATTCAGGCGTCAACCAGGACGCGCCCATTATCTGCTGCACGGCGGAAATCCTC
The DNA here is from genome assembly GCF_056680215.1 of Arthrobacter sp. BF1. Classification (NCBI taxonomy): domain Bacteria; kingdom Bacillati; phylum Actinomycetota; class Actinomycetes; order Micrococcales; family Micrococcaceae; genus Arthrobacter; species Arthrobacter sp. BF1. The sequence goes on along the minus strand of NZ_CM155271.1, from coordinate 2,058,862 downwards.
GCGAACATCGCCCTGCGGGAAGGCGAGAGCGCGGACCTCGGCTCGGTGGTCATGGATGAATTCCATTTCTACTCCGACCCGCAGCGCGGCTGGGCATGGCAGGTCCCCCTGCTGGAGCTCCCCCAGGCCCAGTTCCTCCTGATGTCCGCCACGCTGGGTGACGTCAGCCGTTTTGAGGAAGGAATCACCGAACTCACGGGCCGTCCCACCACCACCGTCAGTTCGGCCGAGCGCCCCATTCCGCTGCATTACTACTACCACGAGACTCCGGTCCACGAGACGCTTGAGGAGCTGCTCTCCACGCGACAGGTGCCGGTGTATGTGGTGCATTTCAGCCAGATCGAGGCCATTGACCGCGCCCAGACGCTGATGAGCATCAACGTCTGCACGCGCGAGGAGAAAGACAAGATCGCGGAGCTGATCGCGAACTTCCGGTTCGCCGCCGGGTTCGGCAAAACCCTCAACCGGCTTGTCCGGCACGGCATCGGCGTCCATCATGCCGGCATGCTGCCGAAGTACCGGCGGTTGGTCGAACAGCTCGCCCAGGCCGGGCTGCTCAAGGTGATCTGTGGAACAGACACCCTCGGGGTGGGCATCAATGTGCCCATCCGTACCGTCCTGCTCACCGCGCTGAGCAAGTACGACGGCGTACGCACCCGGCTGCTCAACTCCCGGGAGTTCCACCAGATTGCCGGCAGGGCCGGGCGCGCCGGGTACGACACCGCCGGGACGGTGGTGGTGCAGGCACCCGAGCATGTGACCGAGAACGTGAAAGCCATGGCCAAGGCCACGGCCAAGTTCGGCGATGACCAGAAGAAGCTCCGCCAGGTAGTCAGGAAGAAGCCGCCCGAGGGGTTTGTGTCCTGGGGCGAACCAACGTTCAAGCGGCTTGTCGAGTCCGTGCCCGATCTGCTGAGTTCGAGTTTCAGCGTTACGCACTCAATGCTGATGAACCTGATGGAACGGCCAGGGGATCCGTTCACCGCGGCACGCCGGCTGCTGACCGAGAACCACGAGCCGCGGTCCTCGCAGCTGAGGCTGATGAAACGTGCCCTGGGAATATACCGCGAGCTCCTCGCTGCCGAGGTGGTGGAACGCATTCCCGAGGCGGAACAGGGCGCAGACGGCAGGACAGTCCGGCTCACCGTCCACCTGCAGGCCAACTTTGCGCTGAACCAGCCGCTCTCGCCGTTTGCGCTGGCGGCACTGGAACTGCTTGACCCGGACTCGCCGTCGTACGCCCTGGACGTGGTATCCGTGATCGAGGCGACCCTGGAAAAGCCCCGGCAGATCCTCTCCGCCCAGCAGAAAAAGGCCCGGGGCGAAGCCATCGCGGCGATGAAGGCGGACGGCATCGAGTACGACCAGCGGATGGCGATGCTGGAGGAGGTTACATACCCGCAGCCCCTCGCCGAAATGCTGGGCGAAGCGTTCGAGGTCTACCGCAAGGCCGCCCCATGGGTGGGCGACTTTGAACTGGCACCCAAGTCAGTTGTCCGGGACATGTACGAACGTGCCATGAACTTCGGCGAGTTCGTCCAGTTCTACGGCCTTGCCCGCTCCGAAGGCATCGTGCTGCGTTACCTTGCGGACTGCTTCAAGGCGCTACGCCAGACGGTGCCGCAGGACATGCTGCGGGAGGATCTTGAGGACCTCATTGCCTGGCTGGGCGAACTGGTGCGGCAGGTGGACTCGAGCCTCCTTGACGAATGGGAGGAGCTGACCTCCGGCGCGGCACCCACGCCGCACGACGCTCCACCTCCCCCGCCGCCGTCGCTGACGTCCAACATCCGTGCCTTCCGAGTGATGGTCCGCAACGAAATGTTCCGCCGGGTGGAACTGTTCGCCGATGAGGACGCGGCCGCGCTGGGCGAGCTCGACGCCGGCGCGGGCTGGGATGCCGACCGGTGGGAAGACGTCCTGGACGACTACTTTGACGAACACAATGACATCGGCACCGGGCCGGACGCCCGCGGCCCCGGCCTGCTCATCATTACCGAGGAACCAGGGCTCTGGAAGGTCCGGCAGATCTTCGACGATCCGGCGCGCAACCATGACTGGGGCATCTCAGCCGTGGTGGACCTGGCGGCATCGGACGAGACCGGAACCGCCGTGGTCCAGGTCGCCGACGTCAACCGGCTTTAGGGTGCCCGCGCCGTGGAAACAGTCCCCGACCTGACCGCCAGCCTGCGGGTTCTGGACGCCCTGAGGCCCGAGCCTGCGGCACAGTGGGACGGACCACGGCAGTGGTGGCACGGCCCCCTGGATGTTGAAGGCCTGGCCTTGGGCGCAGTGCAGGCGGCCGCCACAGCCCTGAACGCCCTGACGGCTGCTCCCGGACGATATTCGCTGGCCGCGGGTTCCACGGCCGCTTCCTTCGATTCACTGGGGCACCTGCGGATCGGCGGCAGGAAACCGGAAGGTTTCGCTCCGCTGTCGGGGTTCCGCCCCACCTCGGACGGCTGGATCCGCCTGCATGCCAACTATCCGCACCACGCGGCCCGGATCATGGCCGCGCTCTCCGCCGGCACGCCACCGGACGTGGATCATGCCCTGCTACGCATGACGTCCCTCGAAGCGGAGGAAGCCATCACGGCGAACAACGGCGTGGCTGCTGCCGTCCGCAGGCGCGGGGAATGGCTGGCGACGCCGATGCACGCGGCGGCCAGTGCCGGGCCGTGGATCCGCATCTCCCGGCCGCCCGAGCAGTCCGGGGAGTCCGGGCAGCCCTGGCAGGACGTCCCGCTGCCGTTGTGGAAGCCGTCGCCGTATGCCCTCCGTCCGTTGGCGGGCCTCAAGGTGCTGGACCTGACCCGCGTCATCGCCGGCCCTACCGCCACGCGCCTGCTGGGAGCCCTCGGCGCGGATGTCCTGCGCATCGACCCGCCGCATCTCCCCGAGCTGATCGATGCGTTCATTGACTCGGGCTTCGACAAACGCAGCGCAGTGGCGGACATCCGGAACCCCGCCGCATTGGAGACCCTGAGAGGCTTGGTTGATGCTGCGGACGTGGTGGTGACCGGATACCGCGGCGGCGCACTCGAACGGTTCGGGCTGGGGCCTGAGTCGATGTTGCAGGCCCGGCCCAGCCTTGTGGTGGTCGCCCTCAGCGCCTGGGGTGACAGCGGCCCGTGGGACGGACGGCGCGGTTTCGACAGCCTGGTGCAGGCAGCCTGCGGGATCGCTGAAAGGTGCGGCCACGCCGCCGTCAACGGGTGGATGCCCGGCGCACTCCCGGTGCAGGCACTGGACCACGCCACCGGGTACGGCCTGGCGGCAGCAGCCCTCGCGTTGCTGGCCGAGCGGCTCAGAAGCGGAAAGGGCGGCTTGGCCCGGCTGTCCTTGGCCCGAACCGCTGAGGAATTGCTGCGGCTCCCGGACGTACCCGCCTCTGGTGGCACCCTGGCCGGACCGGACTTTCGCGTGATGGAGAGCCCTTACGGGAGCCTGCGATTCGTGGGGCCGCCCATTCTGGCGGACGGTGTGCCGCTTGCATATGCGGCGAGCCCGGTCCGGTACGGCAGCTCCCAGCTCCGGTGGCAGTAGGCAGTCCGGCGGCACCCGGTTCAACGGACCCCTTGTAAACTCAACCCATGAGTGTAATCCGCCCCGCCACCCGGCAAGACGTCCCCGCCATCCTGCAGATGATCCATGAGCTGGCCATCTACGAGAAGGAACCCGACGCAGTCCGAAACACGCCGGAGATGCTGGCCGAAGTCCTGTTCGGCGCGAATCCCAGGGTGTTTGCCACCATGGCTGAAAATGCCGGGGGCGAAGTCCAGGGGTTCGCGCTCTGGTTCCTGAACTACTCCACATGGGAAGGCGTCCACGGCATCTACCTCGAGGACCTCTACGTCAGCCCGCACGCCCGCGGCGAGGGCCACGGCAAGGCGCTCCTGAAGCACCTGGCCGCCACCGCCGTCGAAAGCGGCTACGCCCGGGTGGAATGGAGCGTCCTGGACTGGAACGAGCCGTCCATCAACTTCTACCGGAGCCTGGGCGCCAACCCCATGGACGGCTGGTCCACGTTCCGGCTGACCGGCAACGCACTGGAGAGCTTTGGCACCAACGCTCCGGCAGCCGCACGTGCCTGATCAGGCCGCGTCCGCCGGAATCACACGCACGGCGTCTCCGGTCCGCCATACGGTCAAGGCCCGCCACGAATTCCGGGGCATGCGCACCGCCGAGCATTACTTCACCGTGCCCCTGAACCATTTCGCACCGGCAACGGGTGACCGCGGCGCCGGGCCGGAGACCATCACTGTCTTTGCCCGTGAGTACGTCTCCTCGGACCACTCCAGCGCTGAGGCCGAAGAGCTTCCCTGGCTGCTCTTTCTCCAGGGCGGTCCGGGCGGCCGCGGGAACAGACTGGCTTCGCTGGGCGGCTGGAGCAAGGCAGCCGCCCGGGACTTCCGGATCCTCATGCTTGACCAGCGCGGCACCGGCCTTTCCTCACCCATCGACCGGAACTCCCTGCCGGTACGGGGAACGGCAGCGGCCCAGGCTGCCTATCTGGAGCACTTCCGCGCAGACTCCATCGTGGCCGATGCGGAGCTCATCCGCGCGGCGCTCGGTTCCGGGCCTTGGAGCATCTACGGACAAAGCTATGGGGGGTTCTGCGCGCTCACCTACCTTTCCTTTGCATCGGAAGGCGTCAAGGAAGCCCTTATCACCGGTGGCCTGGCGCCGCTGTCCGGGCATGCCGATGACGTCTACCGCGCCACTTTTGCGCGCGTCGCGGCGCGCAACACCGAATACTTCGACTGGTATCCGGAAGACCGGGCTACGGTACAGCGGATCGCTGCCCACCTGAGCCACGCTGAAGAGTTCCTTCCCGACGGCGGCAGGCTGACCGTGGAACGCTTCCAGATGGTGGGCGCTTTCCTCGGCGGAAACACCCGCGTCGACGGCCTGCACTACCTCCTCGAGGGAGCCTTCAGTGATACACCGGACGGACCCAGGCTGTCCGATGCATTCCTGGAGCAGGTGCAGGGACTGGTATCGCGCCTGGGCAATCCGCTCTATGCCCTGATGCACGAGTCCATCTATGGGCAGGGCGGGCCCACCGATTGGGCCGCCTGGCGTGTTTTGGGCGAGTATCCGGATTTCCGACCAGACGCGGAGCCGCTGCTGCTGACCGGCGAGATGGTGTACCCGTGGTACTTCGAGCAGGACCCGGCGCTGAAACCTCTGCAGGAGGTGGCCCGACTGCTCGCCGCCAAGCCTGACTGGAAGCCGCTGTATGACCGCCCGCGCCTGGCCGCCAACAGCGTGCCGGCAGCCGCGGCGGTCTACCGCGACGACATCTACGTGGACCGCGATCTGTCGCTGGAAACCGCTGCCGCCGTGCGCGGCCTCCAGGTCTGGGAGACGGCGGAGTTCCACCACGACGGCATCTCCGACGACGGCGAGGCCATCTTCAGCCGCCTCCTGGGGATGGTGCGCTCGGCCGGCAACGGAACCGGCGTTCCGGGTGGCGGCTGAGCCCCGGCAGCGGCGGCCGCTCAGCTGCCAACCGGACCCGGGGCTGAGCCACGCCGCCGTGCCACCACGGCCACCGCGGTGGCTGTCAGTACAGCTGATCCGACCAGCGCGCCTGCCAGGTTCAGCCCCAGATAGCCCGCCCAGCTGAGGATCAGGCCGGACGTGGCCCCGCCCACCGCTCCGGCGGCGCCCATCAGCATGTCGGACAGTCCCTGGACCACCACGCGGGAATCCGCGCCGACGCTCTCAGCCAGTAATGTGGACCCGGCAATGGTGGCGGCCGACCAGCCCATGCCCAGCAGCACAAGTCCCACGGCTACGGCGACCGTGGACGACTGGCCAAAGCCGGCGATCATCACGGCGATGACCAAGGTGGCGAAGCCGATGATGATCGTCTCCGGCCTGCCTGCCTTGTCGGTGAGCCAGCCCATGACCGGCGACAAGGCGAACATGCCGGCGATGTGCAGGGAGTTGGTGAAGCCGATGATCACCAGCACGTCCCCGGAGGCGGCATGACCGGCGTGGGTTGCAGCGGGCCCGGCCACGAGTTCCTGCAGATGCAGTGGGGTCATGGACATCACACCCACCATCACCATGTGGGCACCGACGACTGCGGCCAAGGCCACGCGTGCCTGCCGGGACTGGCGGACGGCCCGCAGCCCGCGCACCAGTGAGCCGCTCGTCGCGCTGCGCGGAGCGGGGCCTGCCTGATTCGCGGAGCCATGGCTGGATTCCTGGCCTGCAGATTCCTGTCCGGCGCGGTCCCTGCCGGCAAGATCCCGGCCGGCGAGTTCCCGAGCGGCAAATTCCCGGCCGGCGAGTTCGCGGGCGAACAGCAGCGGATCGGGCCTGAGGCCGGCGGACAGCAGCACGATGGCCAGCAGGAGTCCGGCCGCTGAGATCACAAAGGGCCCGGCGACGGGCGGCAGGCCAAGAGCCTGCCCCACCAAGGTGCCGGGCTGGATCAGGTTGGGGCCGGCTACGGCGCCCACGGTCACTGCCCACACGACGGCGGACAGCGCCCTGCCGCGGTGTTCAGCGTCCGCGAGGTCCACGGCAGCAAACCGGGCCTGCAGGCTGGCAGCTGTCCCAACGCCGATGCCCACCGCCCCCAGCACCAGCAGGCCAAAGACGCCGGAGACGATGGCCCACACGATCAGCACTGTGCCCGCGAGGGCCGCGGAGAGTCCCCAGACCTGGCCTATCCGTCGGCCGCGGCGGTCCGCCAGGGAAGCCAATGGCAGCGCGACCAGGGCGGCCCCCAAGGTCATGACGGTGGCCACTGCCCCCGCCCATACGCTGGATCCCGAGAGCTCCACGGCAAGGATTGAACCAATGGAAACGGTTGCGCCGGTTCCGATGCCGCCGAACACCTGGGCCGCGCTGAGGAGCACCACGGTGCGCCGCTGCACCTGGCGCACTCCCCTTTCCGTCATGAGGATGCGGGCCATGGTCCGAGCATAGTCCTCACCGGTCCGGTCCTGCAGGGGGAATAACGCCGGCAGTCCCGGCCGCTGGGCGGCCGGGACTCCTGTGACATGCGGGGTTGGGCGGAAGGGCCTACTCGGCGTCGCTGAGGCTCTTCCTGGCGTCTTCCTCGAGGCGGGGGTCCAGGGGGGTCGACTCTGCCTTGGAGCTCATGAGGCTGGCGATGACGGCAACGATGATGGTGCCGACAATAACGGCCAGGGAGACAAAGGTGGGGATCTCCGGAGCCCACTCGATGTGGTTGCCACCGTTGATGAACGGCAGTTCGTTCACGTGCATCGCGTGCAGGACCAGTTTCACACCGATGAACGCCAGGATGAAGGACAGTGCATGCTTCAGGTAGATGAGGCGGTTCATCAGGCCACCGAGCAGGAAGTACAGCTGGCGCAGGCCCATCAGGGCGAACAGGTTCGCTGTGAACACGATGAACGGGCTCTGTGTGAGGCCGAAGATCGCGGGAATGGAGTCAACGGCGAAAAGTAGGTCGGTCAGGCCGATGGTGACGAACACCACCAGCATGGGGGTGAAGACCTTCTTGCCGTCCACGGTGGTGCGCAGTTTGCCTTCGTCGAACTTCTCCGACATGGGGATGACTTTGCGGATCTGGGCGATGAGGGGGTTTTCCTTGTCCTCCTCGTCCTCGCCTTCGTCCTGGGCCTGCTTCCACGCGGTCCAGAGCAGGAACGCGCCAAAGATGTAGAAGACCCAGCTGAACTGCTCGATCACGATGGCGCCGAGGAGGATGAAGATGCCGCGCAGGATCAGGGCGATGATGATGCCCACCATCAGGACTTCCTGCTGGTATTTCCGGGGTACGGAGAACCTGGCCATGATGATGATGAAGACAAACAGGTTGTCGATGCTGAGGCTGTATTCGGTGACCCAGCCGGCAACGAACTGCCCGCCGTGTTCAGCGCCGGTGAAGGCGAACATGGCGCCGGCAAACACCAGGGCCAGGCTGACGTAAAAGGCCACCCACAGGCCGGCTTCCTTCATGGACGGTTCGTGGGGGCGCCGGACAACGAGCAGAAGGTCCAGGAGAATAATCAGGCCGAGGACAACAAAAGAGCCGACCTCAAACCATACGGGTAAATCGAGCACGAGTAGCCTTTCGCAGGGCACAGAGAAATGGTGTAAGTCTCTCCGGCCGGCCTGTGCACTTGGTGCTGAGTTGGCGACCCGCTACGCCCGGCGAGGCAACTATGCCTGGCGTGTTGACGATCGTAGCACTTGGGATACTCCCCTACGTGACGTTAACTGTACCGCAGCTACGCGTGGCCGGCCGCCTGCATCTGGCGGAGTTCCTTCTTCAGATCACTGACTTCATCGCGGATCCTCGCGGCAACCTCGAACTGCAGTTCGGCGGCAGCGCCGTGCATTTGTTCAGTCAGCTGTTCGATCAGGCCAACGAGGTCTTCGGCCGGGGCCGCGGCCAAACCGTCCTTGCGGACCTGCGCTGCGCCCTTCGCTGCGGACTTCCCACGCTTAGCGCCCTTGGCCAGGCGGTTGTTGTTCAACAGCTCCTGGGTGTCCGCGTCTTCCTTGGCCAGCTGATCCGTAATGTCAGCAATCTTCTTCCGCAACGGCTGCGGATCGATGCCTCTTTCGGTGTTGTAAGCAACCTGGATAGCACGGCGCCTGTTGGTCTCATCGATGGCGTGGGCCATGGAATCGGTGATGCGGTCCGCGTACATGTGGACTTGTCCGGACACGTTTCGGGCGGCGCGGCCGATGGTCTGGATCAGGGACGTGGAGGAGCGCAGGAAGCCTTCCTTGTCCGCGTCCAGAATGCTCACCAGCGAGACCTCCGGCAAGTCGAGGCCTTCACGGAGCAGGTTGATGCCCACCAGGACGTCGAAGACACCCATCCGGAGCTCACGGAGCAGCTCCACGCGCCGCAGGGTGTCCACGTCAGAGTGCAGGTATTCCACCTTGATGCCGTGGCCCAGCAGATAATCGGTCAGATCCTCCGCCATCCGCTTGGTGAGGGTGGTGACCAGCACGCGTTCGTTCTTCGCCGTCCGAGTCTTGATCTCACCGAGGAGGTCATCGATCTGGCCCTTGGTGGGCTTGACCACCACCTCGGGGTCGATCAAACCGGTGGGCCGGATGATCTGCTGCACGAAACCGTCGGCCTTGCCGAGCTCATACTTGCCCGGGGTGGCCGACAGGTAGACGGTCTGGCCGACGCGGTCGAGGAATTCATCCCACTTGAGGGGGCGGTTGTCCATCGCCGAGGGCAGGCGGAAGCCGAAGTCCACCAGGTTCCGTTTACGGGACATGTCCCCTTCGTACATGGCGCCGATCTGCGGCACAGTCACGTGGGATTCATCGATGACCAGCAGGAAGTCGTCCGGGAAGTAATCGATGAGGCAGTGCGGAGCTGTGCCGCGGGCGCGCCCGTCGATGTGCGACGAGTAGTTTTCGATGCCATTGCAGAAGCCCATCTGCTGCATCATTTCAAGGTCATAGGTGGTGCGCATGCGGAGCCGCTGGGCCTCCACGAGCTTGTTCTGGCTTTCCAGTTCCTGGAGCCGTTCGGCGAGTTCGTCCTCGATGCGCTTGATGGCGCGGGCCATCCGCTCGGGCCCGGCAACATAATGCGAGGCCGGGAAGACGTACATCTCCTCTTCGTCCCGGATCACTTCCCCGGTCAACGGATGAAGGGTATGGATGTTCTCGATCTCATCGCCGAAGAATTCGATCCGGATGGCCAGTTCCTCGTACATCGGAATGATTTCCACGGTGTCCCCGCGGACCCGGAACGTGCCGCGGTGGAAGTCCATGTCGTTGCGCGCGTACTGCATGGACACGAATTTCCGGAGCAGGTCGTCGCGGTTCATCTCGGCACCCTTGCGGAGCGTGACCATTCCCGCGATGTACTCTTCCGGGGTGCCCAGGCCGTAGATACAGGACACGGTGGCGACCACGATGACGTCGCGCCGGGTCAGCAGGGCATTGGTGGCGGAGTGCCGGAGCCGTTCGACTTCCTCGTTAATGGAGGAGTCCTTCTCGATGAAGGTGTCCGTCTGCGCTACGTACGCCTCGGGCTGGTAGTAGTCGTAGTAGGAGACGAAGTACTCGACCGCATTGTTGGGCAGGAGTTCCCGGAATTCGTTGGCGAGCTGCGCCGCGAGGGTCTTGTTCTGCACCATCACCAGGGTGGGCCGCTGGACCTGTTCGATGAGCCAGGCGGTGGTGGCGCTTTTGCCTGTACCGGTAGCGCCGAGCAGGACAACATCCTTTTCGCCGTTCTTGATGCGCTCCGTCAGTTCGGTGATGGCGGCGGGCTGGTCCCCCGCAGGCTGGAATTCACTGATGACCTCAAACGGGGCCACAAAACGGTTGATCTCCTGCGCAAGGCTCATGCATCTAATCTACAACCGGGGACCGACAGCCAGGCCCGGGATCCGTTACAGGCGAACAATCCGCTTCAGGGGCGGGGACTTTCAGAGATGTACGACGGCGGCTGCCAGCCTGTATGCGCAGCCCACGCGTCCATGCGCGGCCAGGCTACCTCCGTGAACCACGGCTCCTTCGCCTCAGCGTAGGCGTGGGTGCCTTTGGCGTCGGCAAACTGTTCGGTCAGAGAGCGTTTATGCTCCGCATACAACGCGGCGGCTTCGGGGTCGCTCCTGAGCCAGTCGCGGAACAGCAGCGCGTAGCGCCACCCGGACGATCCGGCCGGCCTGACGTGCACGTTCACGGCGCGGCCGGGGTCCGCATTGGCGTGGAATCGTTTCTCCCAGTCCGCCCGTTCCGGCGCGGCCGGCTTCGGGGTGTCGAAATTGGCCCCCTGAACGGCCGGGAACCCGGCAGCCGAGAGCAACGGCGCAATCCTGTCCGCGACGTCGAGGCCTGCCACCGTGGCTTGGAGATCGATCACGTCTTTGGCTGCCAGGCCCGGCACCGCGGTGGAGCCAATATGGTCCACGGACAGAATGGCATCCGGTGCTGCGGCCATGATCCGGGCGCCGAGCCGCGCCGCCTGGGCCACCCAATCCGCCTGCGGGGCTGACAAGACGGCTGAGCCTGCCCTCGCCGCCCTGACACCGCGCCGGACATTGTCCGCGAACGGAACCAGCCGTTCGGCCCAGAGCTTGTCCACGTCCGCCAGCAGCGCTTCCAGGGAACCGGAATTGTCCAGCACCACGTCCGCGGCAGCCAGCCGGTCGGCACGCGTGGCCTGGGCCGCCATGCGTGACAACGCCTCGTCCCGGGTCATCCCCCGGTGTTCGAGCATGCGGGCAATTCGAACGTCATCGGGCGCGTCCACTACCAGCACCAGATGGAAGGTGCGGCCCTGCCCCGTCTCCACCAGCAGCGGGATGTCCTGGACCACAACGGCACCGGCCGGAGCTGCGGCAATAATGCCGGCCGCTGCCTGGCGGACCAGCGGATGGACGATGCCATTGAGTACGGCCAGCTGGGCGGGGTTGCCAAAGACCACAGCACCCAGCCTGGCGCGATCAAGCCTGCCCCCGCCGTCGAGCATGTCCGTCCCGAAAGCCTCCACCACCCGGGCCAGTCCAGGCGTACCGGGCTCAACCACGTCCCGGGCCAGGGCGTCAGCATCCACCAGCACAGCACCCAGCCCCGCCAGGCGCGAGGCCACCACTGACTTCCCTGAGGCGATGCCGCCCGTCAAACCGATCTTCAGCACGCCCTCAGCCTACCCAACTGCCCCTGCGTGCCTTCGTGCCTGCGCCCACCCTATGGGCGGTGGCGCCTAGACTGGGGCGGTGCAAGAGCAAGAAAGCCGGGCGACCTCCTACACCACCCTTGCAGCAGGACCTGACTTCCGGCACGAGATCGAAATCAAACGCTCCAGATTCATTACCGTGCTGCGCCGCGCCGACAACGAGGACGCTGCCAGGGACCTCGTGGCGGGGTTGCGACGCGAATTCCACGATGCCCGCCACCACTGCTCGGCCTTTGTCCTGGGCCCGGACCGCGGCCTCCAGCGGTCCAATGACGATGGCGAACCGTCCGGCACGGCCGGGATCCCCATGCTCGACGCAATCCTCAAGCGGGAGACCACACCGGGAGTTGCGGACCTCAGCGACGTCAGCGCCGTCGTCGTGCGCTATTTCGGCGGCGTCCTGTTGGGGGCCGGCGGGCTGGTGCGCGCCTATTCTGAGTCGGTGTCCACGGCCATCGAACGCGCGCCGCTTGTCCTGCGCCGCAGGCTCCGGATCTGCGCGGCTACAGTTCCGCATTCCGCCGCGGGCCGGCTAGAGAACGATCTGCGGGCTGCAAAATTTGTCATGGCGGACACCAGTTACGGCGCCCTGGACACTGTCCTGCGCGTGGCCGTCACCGACGAACCCGCAGAGATTGCCGCGGCCACTGAGCGTGTCTTGTCCCTTACCGCCGGGGCGGCGGAACTGCTGCCAGGCGGGACGGAGTGGATCGATGTCCCACTCCCCTGAGGTAAGGCTGGCCGACGTCAACGAACGCATGCTGGAGCTGCTTGTGGCCTTGGCGCAGCAGGACGCTGCACCGGACGAGGTCACGCCGCCGCTGGGCGACGGGGCCGGGTGGAACACGAACCGGACCGAGTGGTTCGTTGCCTACCACCGGGCGGCGTCGGCAGGCCTGGACGGGCCGGCGGGCGAGAAGAGCTGGGCTGTGTTGTTCGACGGAATCCCCGCGGGTTCTATCCGTCTGAAGCGGGCGGCGGACTACGGCACCGCAGAGACTGGTATTTGGCTCGGACGAAGGTACAGGGGCCGGGGCGTCGGCGCCGCCGCGCTGCAACTGGTCCTGGCAGAGGCCCGGCGGGCGGGCCTGCGGCGCGTCGTGGCCCACACGACGGCCGGCAACGCCGGCGCCCGAGGTCTGCTCACCGCGGCGGGCGCGGTGCTGACTGACGACGGCGGCGGCGGGGTGAGTGCCGTCGTCGTACTTTCACCCGACTTGCCGTAGACGCACTGAAACGCACGTTGGCAGCGCCTGCTGCCAACCGGATGGGGCGTTAAGCACCACGGGCCCCTGCTTTCGCAGGGGCCCGTGGTGTCGGCCCGGGAAACCCGGGCTGGTGGCAATTAGTTGCCGGTCAGCTTTTCGCGCAGAGCGGCGAGAGCCTCGTCGGATGCAAGCGTGCCTGCACCGGCGTTGGACTCTGCAGCCGGCTCCGAGGAGTAGCTGGTGGTGCCGGAATCACTGTCACCGGACGTTGCAGCTGCAGCGTCGTCGGCAGCGTGCTGGGCAACCTGCTTCTTGTGCGCTTCCCACTTGGTCTGGGCGTCAGCGTACTGCTGCTCCCAGGCGGCGCGCTGGTTCTCGTAGCCTTCAAGCCACTCGTTGGACTCCGGATCGAAGCCCTCCGGGTACTTGTAGTTGCCCTCTTCGTCGTACTCAGCGGCCATGCCGTAGAGAGCCGGATCGAATTCGGTGGACTCGGCGTCGACGCCCTCGTTGGCCTGCTTGAGGGACAGCGAGATGCGGCGGCGTTCCAGGTCGATGTCGATGACCTTGACGAACAGTTCGTCGCCAACGGAGACAACCTGCTCGGCCAGTTCAACGTGGCGGACAGCCAGCTCGGAGATGTGCACGAGGCCTTCGATGCCGTCTTCGACGCGAACGAACGCACCGAACGGAACCAGCTTGGTGACCTTACCCGGAACAACCTGCCCGAGGGCGTGGGTGCGGGCGAAGGTCTGCCACGGATCTTCCTGCGTAGCCTTGAGCGACAGGGAGACGCGCTCGCGGTCCAGGTCCACCTCGAGAACCTCGACGGTGACTTCCTGGCCAACTTCGACAACCTCGGACGGGTGGTCGATGTGCTTCCAGGACAGCTCGGAAACGTGAACGAGGCCGTCTACGCCGCCCAGGTCCACGAACGCACCGAAGTTGACGATGGAGGAGACGACGCCGGGACGGACCTGGCCCTTTTCCAGCTTGTTGAGGAACGTGGAGCGGACCTCGGACTGGGTCTGCTCGAGCCAGGCACGGCGGGACAGCACAACGTTGTTGCGGTTCTTGTCCAGCTCGATGATCTTGGCTTCGATCTGCTGGCCGATGTACGGAGCCAGGTCGCGCACACGGCGCATCTCGACGAGGGATGCGGGCAGGAAGCCGCGCAGACCGATGTCGAGGATAAGACCACCCTTGACAACCTCGATGACGGTACCGGTGACAACACCGTCTTCTTCCTTGACCTTCTCGATGTCGCCCCAGGCGCGCTCGTACTGAGCACGCTTCTTGGAGAGGATCAGGCGGCCTTCTTTGTCTTCCTTGGTGAGCACCAGGGCTTCGACCTGATCGCCAACGGAGACGACGTCTCCGGGATCAACGTCGTGCTTGATGGACAGCTCACGGGAGGGGATGACACCTTCGGTCTTGTAACCGATGTCGAGCAGAACTTCATCGCGGTCGACCTTGACGACGGTACCTTCGACGAGGTCTCCGTCGTTGAAGTACTTAATCGTTGCGTCGACTGCTGCGAGGAAGTCCTCAGCGGTACCGATGTCGTTAATCGCGACTACGGGGGTACCGGGCTTCTCGGTGGAGGTGATGGTCATGTAGTAGGGGCTCCGTTGTGGATAGTTAGTTGTTCAGGCGAACCGCTGCATCCGCGTCATGGAACGCAGGCGCAGTTGGCGGCGGATCACGGGGATCCGCCGGGTTATCCTGATTTTTGGATTCTAGAAAACGTGCACGTAGTACGCGCCCACTTATTCTAGTCGCAGCGGCCAACACGGGTCAAAGTCAGGGCAGGTCATAATGCAGGACCGCCCCCAGCTTTGCAAACGTTGCACCTTGGCCCAGGAGCCGGGGCAGGGTCTGGGCAAGCCCTGCGGCGGTGCCGCTGCCAGGCTTGTTGAAGTGGGCAATCACAATGTCCCCGGTCCGGGCCCTGCCGACCTCGGCCGCCACGGTGGACGGTGCGAACGTGGCACCGCCGTCACCATTGATCGAGAAATTTACCGGCACCACGCCCATACGGCGCGTAATGGCGGCAGCAACGTCGTCGTAATACGCCGTTCCTGGCCGGAAGAAAGCCGGAACGTGGCCGATGATGTCCTGGAGCACAGCCTGGTTCCCCATGACCTCGTCATAGACCTGGCCTACGTCCGTTGTTCCGGCGATGCCATAGGCAGATTTCCCGCTGACGGACAGCGGACGATGCAGGAATCCGTGGTTTGCGAGTTCAAATATGGGGTCGCGGGCCAACTCAGCCGTCAGGGCCGGGTTTGCCTGGATCCACCGTTCGTTGAGGAACAGGGTGGCCGGAACATTGAGCTTCCGCAAGGTCGTCAGCAGTTGCTGATCGCACCCGGTGCCGCCCGGGCCGCCGCAGGCATCCAGCGTCAGCGCAATGTCCCGGGCCGCGGACCTGCCCACGGTACCCGTGACCTGCAGCCCCCACTCGCGGGGTTTGCGGGAACCGAATTCAGCAATGATCTGCTGTTTCGTCGGGGGCGTGGGCCGGTAGGGCTCATCCGTGGGGGCTTCCGCCGGTGCGGTGCGTGAGGGCGCGGGTGCCGCCGGATCCACCAGGATGGTTTCCTCCGGAGTTGGGAGGTCCTCGTGCTGCGCCGCATCCGCCGTGGCCATGCACCCCGAGAGTGCCACTGACGCCAAACCGGCCATTCCGAGCAACAAAGCCCGGCGGCCGGGCATTTCCGGCGCGTGGCTATCCCCCACAGGTATTCCTTCGATGACGCAGGAGCCCCTAGAAATGGGTCAGGCAGTGGGCGGCGCGTTCCACCGCGAACAACCCACGGGCCTGGAGCGACGCGCCCTGCTTGTGTTCGCGGATCCGCCCAGCCGCCGTCAGCGTAACCGGACAGACCGCACCCAAATAAATTGATGACAGCGCGGAGACATCCAGTGTCAGGTCCGGCTCCGCGTCAACGCGTTCGACGGCGGCCTCACCGCCGTTGGCTGCGAGGGCGAAGGTTCCTGCCGTGAGGCCAAGGGAGTCAAGGACTTTCAGCACCAGCCGGCCGTCCGCCGGGTAGTGGCGCGCCGCGAGGGCCTTCTCCACGTCCAGGATGCGGAGCCAGAGCATGTCCCGGGCCTCTGACGCATCAATACAGCGGGGATCCTCGAGTGCCCACGGCAGCGGATCGTCCACCGGCGCTTCCTCCCACGTGACGCGCTCAACCAGGTCGATCGCGCCTAAGTACTGCCACAACTCCAGGTAAGCGGCCGGGGTGGCCGCCACCAGGTCCACCACCTCCATGGTGTATGGCGTGCTGGACCAGCCACCGAACTTGTACGAGACGTAACCGTCAACATCGCCGCCAGGGCCGTAGTGCAGCGCTACCTTAACCTTCGGGTCCTCGTCTGAGTCGCGGCTGATGGAGCCCGACGCGAACTGGCGGTAGAACTCGTGCCGGTCAACGGAACCGGGGGTGAGGCGGTGCAGGCGTTCGAAGACCGCCGGGGCCACCTCCAAAAGCACCTTCGGGTCAGCCACCTCCACCCTGCCCACCGGGGTGTGGTTCACCCTGAACCGGGCGCTGGTGTCCACCTTGATGGATTGTTCCGAGGTTGCTACGCCGTAGCCGAAACGGCGGTAGATGGAAGCCTCAGAGGCGGTCAGGGCCGCCATCGCCAGGCCATCCCGGCGCGCCAGTTCCAGTTCTTCGGACATCATGCGGCGCAGCAACCCCCGCCGGCGGTGCGAGGTCCGCACCGTCACGGCGGTGACCAGCCGGGTATCCAGCAGGCACCCGAAACCGATGTTCAGCGTCTTGTCCATGGTCCCGAAGGTCGCGACGGGGACGTCGGCGCCGAGTGAGTGGCTGGCTACGGGTCCGCGCTGGTAGGCGCCGGTCATGACGCGCCCGTCCGCGCGCTGCATTTCGATGCCCCGGTCCACGCGTTCGTCGCTGCGGCGGGCATCGTGGAATCCGAAGGCTACGGCGCGCATCCACGTAACAGCCGCGGGGTAGGCGGGGTGGTCCTTGGCCGCCGGTTCGAAGCGCCGGATTTCATAGTCATCACTCAGTTCAGCCACAACGCCGAGCCTAACCAATGAATCCGGCGCCTGGCCAGCAGCAACACGCCGACCGCTCCCCCGCTGCGCCCCGCCCTCCCGGTGCTAGTGGCCGGCGTCGTACCAGCTGGGTCCGACGCCGATCTGCACGTCCAGCGGGACGCTGAGGTCAGCTGCAGACCCCATTTGTTCGGTGACGAGCTTCTCCACCGCTTCCCGTTCCCCGGCCGCGACTTCCAGTACCAGTTCGTCGTGGACCTGCAGGAGCATCCGCGATTTGAGGCCCTGGGCGGCAAGTTCAGCCTGCACTCCCAGCATGGCGCGCTTGATGATGTCCGCGGCGGAGCCCTGGATGGGAGAGTTCAGCGCGATGCGCTCAGCGTTTTCGCGCAGCTGCCGGTCCGTGCTGGTGAGGTCCGGGAGGTAACGGCGCCGGCCTTCGATGGTGGCCGTGTAGCCGTCAATGCGGGCCTGGTCCACCACACCGCGGAGGTAGTCGCGCACGGCGCCGAACCGGTCGAAGTAGTCCTTCATGAGCGTGCGGGCCTCGTCCACGGAAATTTCCAGCTGCTTTGACAGCCCGAAGGAGGTCAGACCGTACGCGAGCCCGTAGGACATGGCCTTGACCTTGGAGCGCATGGCACTGGTGACCTGGTCCGTGGGCACGTGGAAGATGTTGGAGCCAACAAAACGGTGGAGGTCTTCGCCGTCCCTGTACGCCTGGATCAGGCCGGCATCCCCGGACAGGTGGGCCATGATGCGCATTTCGATCTGCGAGTAATCCGCGGACAGAAGGCACTCATAACCATCGCTGACCACGAAGATGCCGCGGACGCGCCGGCCCTCCTCGCTGCGGATGGGGATGTTCTGCAGGTTGGGGTTATTGGAGGAGATCCTGCCGGTCGCAGCGACATTCTGCGCGTAGGTAGTGTGGATCCGGCCGTCTTCCGTCACGGACTTCTTGAGCGACTCCAGCATCTGGCGCAGCTTCGAGGACTCCCGGTGCGCCATCAGCTGGACCAGGAATTCGTGGCCGGTCTTCTCCAGCAGGTTCTTCAGCGAGGCGGCGTCGGTGGTGTACCCGGACTTGATCTTCTTGGTCTTGGGCAGCTGAAGCTCGTCGAAAAGCACCGTCTGAAGTTGCTTGGGCGATCCGAGGTTGACCTCGTGGCCGATGGCGGCGAAGGCCAGCTCCTGGGCGTTGTCGATGACCTTGGACAGGTCAGCGAGCTGCTCGTCCATGCGCTGCATGTCGACGGCGATTCCGGCGGTCTCCATGTCGGCAAGAACGCGACTGACGGGCAGCTCGAGCGTGGTGAGGAGGTCACCCGCCTTCCGCTCGATCAGTTCCGATTCGAAGTGCCGGCTGAGGGCCTGCACAACTGCCGCCACCTGAACCAGGGCGTCCGCAGCTGCGGCGTCATCGCCGTCGAACGCCAGCTCAAGCTGGCCCGCCTTGGACGTCTCGGCCGAGATGCTGACGTTGAGGTGGTGCTGGGCCAGTTCGGCCAACTCATAAGTCCGGCGGTCAGGCTGGATCAGATACCCGGAAATTGAGGTGTCATCCACCACGCCTTCCAAGCCAAGGCCGCGGCTCGAGAGGGCTTTCAGGGCGGCTTTGTAGCCGTGCATGACCTTCGGAGAGGCAGGATCCCGCAGCCAGTCCGCCAGGATGTTTTCGGCTTCAGCGTCCTGGGCCGCCAAGTCGATATAAACGGCCGCGTGGTCACGCACGATGGCGACGGCTGCGGCGTCCTCGCCGATCCGGCCCGGCACGAGGTCGACGGCGACTGCCGAGCGTTTCCCGGCTCCGGCGGCCAGGAAGTCCCCGAGTTCGGCTGCGCCGGCGGGTGTCACATACTCCGGGATGTCCACACTTTCCCGTTCGGCCGGTTCCAGGTCCTTGGTGCCGTAGAGGGCGAACAACCGGGCACGAATGGTCTTGAACTCAAGCTCGTCGAACAGCTGCTCAAGAGCGGCTTCGTCCGGCCGCGGGTCCGCGAGGTCCTCCAGCGTCACCGGAAGCTCCAGATCCGTGTGCAGCCTGTTGAGGCGCCGGTTGCGCTTGACGTCCTCGACGTTCTCGCGGAGGGAAACGCCGACCTTGCCACCAATGGCGTCCAGGTTTTCAAGGACGCCTTCGAGGCCGCCGTACAGGTTGATCCACTTTGCCGCGGTCTTGGGCCCGACTCCAGGGACGCCGGGGAGGTTATCGGCAGTCTCCCCCACGAGCGCGGCGAGGTCCGAGTACTGCGGCGGGGTCACGAAGTACTTTTCCTGGATGGCCGCCGCGTCCATGCGCGGGATGTCGCTGACGCCCTTCCGCGGGTAAAGCACAAAGACGTTCTCGGTGATGAGCTGGAAGGCGTCACGGTCGCCTGAAACCAGGAGCACCTCGTAGCCGGCCTTTTCACCCATGGCGGCAAGGGTGGCCAGGATGTCGTCAGCTTCGTAGCCGGGCATCTTGATGGTGGTGATGCCCCAGGCCTGCATGACCTTGTCAATCAGGTCGATCTGGCCGCTCATTTCGCGCGGCGTTTCGTTGCGGCCGCCCTTGTATTCGCTGTATTCGGCTTTGCGGTGAGTGGTTTCATCCGAAACATCGAAGGCGACGGCGACGTGGGTGGGCTTTTGTTCCTTGATCAGGTTGATCAGCATGGACGTGAAGCCGTGGATCGCGTTGGTGTGCTGGCCGTTGGCGGTGGAGAATTTGTCCGCCGGGAGGGCGAAGAACGCACGGAAGGCCATCGAGTGCCCGTCCAGCACCAGCAGGCGCGGCTGGTCGGTCAGGGGGATGACGGGAGCTTCGGTGGCGGAAACCCGGCCCTCGGCCGACGGCGGGACGCTGATGCCCTGCAGGGCGGCGTCTGCGTCAAGCACAGCGGTTTCAGACGGGAAAGGGGCCGGTTTGGTAGTTTCACTCACAGGTGCCAGCCTAGTTCCCATGATGGACAATTTCACGCCCGGCCCCTTCACTGAGGAATTAGTCACAGCGGGCGTCCCGGAGCACCTTCATGACTGGCTTGGCCCGTTCGGCATCGGCGCCCTGGTGGTCAAGATGGGGATCCACTTCCTGGAGATGAGCCCGGAACTGACCGTGGCCACCATGCCGGTGGACGGCAACACGCAGGTGGCTGGCATCCTGCACGGCGGCGCCCACGTGGTCCTTGCTGAAACGCTGGGTTCATTCTCCGCCGGAATGCACGCGGGAGCGGGGCGGCATGCCCTGGGCATCGAAGTCAGCGCCACCCACCACCGCTCGATTGCGGCAGGCACCGTGACAGGCACCTGCACCGCCATCCACCTGGGCCGGACTCTGACCACGCATGAGATTGTGATGACCGACGAACAGGGCCGGCGCCTCTCGACGGCCCGCATCACCAACATGCTGCGGGACAACACGCCGTCAGACGGCTGACCGCTCCCGGGAGCCAAAACTGTAGCGGAGCTCCACAATCCCCCGGCCCAGGGTGCGGGACGCCGTCAACTCGAGCGGCGGCGTCGGGCCTTCCACAGGCAGCAGGCGCTTACCGTCACCCAGCACCACGGGGATGACGGACAGGATGATGTCATCGAGGCGCCCGGCGGCAGCGAACTGCGCGGCGAGGTTGCCGCCGCCCACCACCCAGACGTTCTTGGTGCCGGCGTCGGAGATGAAGTCAGCGATGAACTCCTGCACCGGGCCGCGCACGAACGTCACGTCCGAACCCGGCGGTGGCGCGAATTCATGGTGGGTGAAGATGTAGCAGGGCGTGGCGGAGTATGGCCAGTTGTCCGGCTCATGCTCCATCAGCCAGGCGAACGTCTCCCCGCCCATCACAATGCAGCCGACCTCGTCCATAAAGGACTCGTAGCTTTCCTTGCCGCCCTCAAAACCGTCAAACTCAAGCAGCCAGGCGAGGTCATCCTTGGCTGTGGCGATGAAGCCGTCGATTGAGGCCGCGACAAAATACTGGATCCTGGACATGGACCTAGGGTAGCCGTGCCGGCGCAGAGTTGCTAAGGAACCCTTAGCTGCTGAAGTACGGGATGATCAGGTACAGGCCGAACAGGACGGCCACACCGCAGAGCCCGAAGCAGATGTTTGCGAAGGCGCGCTTACTGCGGGGTGAGCCCTGCCGGGCGTCTCCGGCAATGGCCGTCAGCCGGACGCCCAGCGAATACAGGACCACCACGGTCACGGCAGCCACGAGGGTGGCGCCGCCCACGGTCAGGAGTTCCAACCACTTCATCGCTGAGTATCCTTCTGCTGGTTCACGTCCGCCGGGGCCGGCGGCGTGGGCGTTGGCGTGTGCGTTGGCGTGGCCGTGGTCTCCGACTTTGTCTTGGCCTTGGTCTTGGCCTTGGCGCGTGCACGGGCCAGCGCTTTCTTCTTGGCGAACCGGACCGCCTGCCCTGCCTCCTCGACCTCCACTGCGTTGTGGTGGCTCACATGGGACTTGCGGGAATAGACGAACATAAACATCACGGCGGCTGTGCCTGCGACGGCGGCGATCACGAGGCCCACCACCCCGGTCTTGACGAGCAGTGCCGTCAGCGCACCCACGATGCCCGCGGCCGGCAGGGTGAACAGCCAGCCGAGGGCGATCTTGCCCACCATGTTCCAGCGCACGGTTGTGCCCCTGCGTCCCATCCCCGAGCCGATGACGGAACCCGAGGCCACCTGCGTGGTGGAGAGGGCGAAGCCCAGGTGCGAGGATGCCAGGATGGCGGAGGCGGTGCTGGTCTCGGCTGCGAAGCCCTGGGCCGGCTTGACCTCGGTGAGGCCTGAGCCCATGGTCCGGATGATGCGCCAGCCGCCGGCATAGGTGCCAACGGCGATCGCCAGGGCGCAGGCTGCGATGACCCATAGCTGCGGGCCGGAACCCGGAGCCTGCGTGCCGGCGGAAATCAGCACCAGGGTGATGATGCCCATCGTCTTCTGTGCGTCGTTGGTGCCGTGGGCCAGGGCAACGAGGCTGGATGTGAAGATCTGGCCGGTGCGGAAACCGCCGCGCTTCTGGGTGAGCTTGCTGCCGGTTTCGGGGTCATGGCGGGCCGTCAGTGCGTAAGCGAGCCTGGTGCAGATGTAGGCAACAATCCCGGCAATCAGCGGGGCGAAAACGGCCGGCAGGATGACCTTCTGAAGGAGGGTCTCCAGATTCACGGAATGGAAGCCGATCCCGGCAATGGCCGCGCCGATGAGTCCGCCGAACAGCGCGTGGGAAGAACTCGACGGCAGGCCCTTTAGCCAGGTGATCATGTTCCACAGAATGGCACCCATCAGGCCGGCAAAGATGATGTCCGGGGTGATGAGGACGCCGTCGGATCCTTCCCTGATGATGCCGCCGGAAACCGTCTTGGCAACTTCCGTTGACAGGAAAGCTCCCACCAGGTTCAGGATTGCGGCCAGAGTCACGGCGGTCTTCGGTTTAATGGCACCGGTGGCGATGGGCGTGGCCATCGCGTTGGCGGTGTCATGGAAGCCGTTCGTGAAGTCGAAAAATAGTGCCAGTCCGATGACCAGCGCCACCATTAAGGTGATATCCACCTGTTGCCCAATCTGCAGAGTTCGACGTTCAGCAGTTCCTTAACCCCCGCCTGCCCTGCACAGCATAATTCACCTGAAGTTCACGTGGAGTGACTCGCGGTGTTAACAGGACCGGCTTGAAACCCTACCGATCGTACGCGCCCGCGGCAGGACGTCAAAACACGGGCTCCGCGACGAAGGCGCTGATGGCGTTCAACTCGGCGGGCGAAATTCCGCGGCGCGGATCGGGCGAGATGGCAAGGATGCGCGCGCCCAGGATGGCCGCCCAGTCCTGGGCATCCTGCTCATACCGCAACTGGTCATCAATCCACACGATCCCGTTCGGGGTGGTAGCGGCAACATCTTCCTGAAGGGCAGCAAGTTTCCACCAGCCCTCCCCCGCGCCGGCCCCCTCTAATGCGAGCCAGGGCCAGCGGCCGCCGGCCAGGCCGATAGCCGGACAGAGGTAGTGGGGAGCCATGTCCTCCCAGCTGGTCAACCAGACGCAGCGCAGGCCCGGAAGCCGGGCAAGGCCGTTTAGTCCGGCAACCAACTCCCCGGCGTACGCAACTTCGAGCATGCCGGCGTTCGCGAGGCGCCATTCGCTACCCCACGGGGTGGTGCCGGTCGCGCCAAACGGGCACACGACGCCGTCGACGTCCAAATACAGGGCGACATTCAGCACAGGGATCCCCTTCATCAAAGCCCCTTACCGCTGTTCCGGGCCAGCCGTCAGATTCCTGACCGGCCCTTAAATGCAGGAGGGGCTGCACGCATCAATGGTCGCATTGCGTGCAGCCCCTTCTCAAGGACTCATGGCCTTCCGGCCGGCCCGGCTGGATTGGAGCTCAGGTCAGCTGGAGCAACTCAGCTCAGACAGAGGCCGTCGCCGGCCGGGAAGCCTCGCGGCGCTCCGGAGAGCCGGGCTGGTCCTGGCCGTACAGCCAGTCGTTGTACTGGAAATCCCCGTCCTTGCGGCTCTTGAACAGCAGGTTCCGCAGCGTCCGGGCCAGGCCGGAAACGTGCCAGGACTCGCCCCAGACGCGCGCGGTCCGCTGGACCCGGGCGGTGCGGCCGGCACGGATGCCGTTGAATTCCTTGATGGCCGTGTCCCAGGCCTCGGGGTTGACGCCTTCGGCGGTAAAGACCGTTCCGTTGGTGGCGTCCTGCAGCACGGCAGCATCCTCGAGGGCCTGGCAGGCACCCTGGGCGAGGTACTGCAACATCGGGTGCGCGGCGTCACCCATCAGCACCATACGGCCGGCGACCCAGTTCTCGATGGGGTCGCGGTCGTACATGGGCCAGCGGATGCCCGTGGCCAGGTTCTTGAGCGCTTTCTGAACGGCCGGAACGCAGTCCTTGTAGGCTGCCTCAAGCTCGTCCACCCCACCGTACTGCTCAACGCCAGCCTCGAAGGACGGGGACTTGAAGACGGCAACGGTGTTCAGCAGTTCGCCCTTGCGCAGCGGGTACTGCACGAGGTGGCAGTCCGGTCCGAGGTAGACGATGACATCTTCAAGGTCAGCCTTGGGGGTGTTCTCGGTGATCGGCACGGTGCCGCGGTAGGCGACATAGGCCGACGAGACGGGCTCGTCATTGGCCACGAGCGGGCGCAGGGTGGACCGGAGACCGTCGGCGCCGATCACCACGTCAGCTTCGTAGTCCACGCCTGCGGCGGTGTGCGCCACGCCGCGGCCGTTCACGGTTTCAACGCTTTCGACCATGACGTCGTTGACGAGCTTGACGCCCGCAGCCTCGCAGCCCTCCAGCAGGACACGGTGCAGGTCGCTACGGTGGATGACGACGTAGGGGGCGCCATAGCGCTCAGCAAATTCGCCGCCGAGGGTCTGGCGGGTGAGTTCCTCGCCGGTGACTGCATCGCGGAACACCAGGTGCTTGGGCTGGACACCGATCTCAAGGGCCTTCTCCAAGAGGCCCCAGCGCTGAAGAACCCGGGAAGCGTTGGGGGCCATCTGCAGCCCGGCGCCCACCTCACCGAATTCAGGGGCCCTCTCCACCAGGGTCACCTCGGCGCCGTTTTCACGCAGCGCGAGGGCACCGGCCAGCCCGGCCATTCCTCCGCCGATGACCAGGACATCAGTGGATGTGGCGTGCTCAGACATTGTTTACTCCTTGAGATGTTGCGAGTTTTGACTTGAGGTTGATGCCGACGGCGGCCAGCAGGACCGCCGCGATGGCGGCTGCACCGGCGAAGGCCAGGAAGTTGGAATTGACGCCCAGCCCGGCAGCCAGCAGGAGGCCGCCGATCTGGGGAGCTGCAACGGCACCGATGCGGCCGGTCCCGAGTGCCCAGCCAAGCGCCGTTCCCCGGAGGTGTCCGGGATAGTGGCTAGCGACGGCGGCGATGATGAGGCACTGCGTGCCGTGCGTTCCGACGCCGGCGAGGACCAGCATGAGATACACGACGGCGACTGGCGGCCCCGTGACCAGGACCAGCAGCGCGGCGGCGGCGACGGCGGCTGCCGCGATGGCGGTGGGTACCGGCCCGAACCGCGTTCCGGCCCAGGCGGTGATCACCGAACCGGCCACCGCACCGAGGTTCAGCGCCAGGGCGAACGTCAGTGCAGAACCCAGGTTGTAGCCGGCAAGCTGCATCAGGTTCGGCAGCCAGGTGCCCAACCCGTACCAGGCAAACAAGGTGGCGATGGTTGCAACCGCGAACAGCAGGCTGATGCCCAGGTAGGGGGCGCGGAGCAGGGAGGAGAAGCCGGCCGGCTGCTGGCGTGCATTGTCCGGGCCGGCCGCCTTGCGGGCAGCCTTCTCCGTTGCGCTGGCCGGGGCCAGGGTCTCAGGAAGGTACTTCAGCCCCAGCGGCACCACGATCAGCAGGGCCAGTACGGCCACGAGGAACATCGATTGCCAGCCAAAGGCGGGAATGAGCTGGATCCCCACGAGGGCAGCGATGGATCCGCCGATCGGGACACCGGACATCATCAGGGTGGCGATGATGGACCGCCATTTGGCCGGGACAAGCTCTGCAACCAGGGCGTTCGCGGAAGGCACCAGTCCACCGAGTCCGATGCCGGCCAGGAGCCGGAGGACGCCGAAGATGGCCGCATTGGGAGCGAACGCACAGAGCACAGTGAAGACGGAGAAGACGACAGCGCAGCCGAGGATGGTGCGGCGGCGGCCCCACGAGTCGGCCATGCGGCCGGCGAAGATCGCCCCGATCATCATGCCGACGAAGGCCATGGAGCCGATCGTTCCGGCCGTGGCCTTGGTCAGGCCCCAGCCGGTTTCGGCGATGAGCGAGGACTGGACGGTGCCGTACACGATGAGGTCGTACCCATCGAAGACCACCAGAAGCCAACAGACGAGGACGGCCGCGGCCGAACCTTTGGAGAACCGCGTGCCAGGACCGTCGGCGGCAGCGAGGCCGGCAGCCCCCGGCGATGGCCGTTGCGGCACTGCAGCGGGAAGTGTGTGATTCATCCCACTACTGTCATGGCAGCTGAAGGTGAACCACAATACAATTCTGATGTGCAGAACAACACCCCTTCACGGTCAGCAGCCAGCCCGGCAGCCAGGTCAGCCCGAAAGCCAATGCAGAAGCGGCCCACGTACTCCATCGAGGCGGTCGACAATGCTTTGCTGCTGCTGCAGCTGCTGCGCGACGGCGGGAGCTTGCGCCTCAAGGACGCCGCCGCGGAGCTGGGTGTCGCGCCGTCCACTGCCCACCGCCTGCTGGCGATGCTGGTCTACAGGGGTTTTGCGATCCAGGATGAAACCCGCCGGTACGTTCCCGGCCCCGCCATGGGGGTTGGTCCGGCCGGGCTGAGCTGGACCCGGCTGCTCCGCACGCTTGCCCAGCCGCACATGGAACTGCTCTCCTCCCGCCTCAACGAGACGGTCAACCTCATGGTGCGCGTGGGAACAAAAGTGCGCTTCCTGGCCACCGTGGAGGGGAACAACGTGTTGCGGATTGGCGACCGGCAGGGAACGGTGATGCCGGCCGACAAGACCTCCGGCGGGAAGGTCATGCTCGCGGAGCTCGAACCCCAGATGATTGAACAGCTCTTCCGCAGCCACAACGCGGAGATCGGCGGCGACACCATCCCTGCCGAGGACTACCCGGCATTTCTGCGGGAGCTCGAGTCCATCCGCAGCAACGGCTTCGCCGCCAATTTCGAAGGCACCGAGGAGGGCGTGAGCGCCTTGGGGATGGCGCTGCACAACCGGCACGGGAACGTGGTCGGTGCACTCAGCGTGGCCACTCCCGCCACGCGCTTCCGTAAGGTTTTCGACGCTGGCCTCGTCCCGGCACTGCGGGAAACGTGCCGGCAGCTGGAGATCGACATTGCCGCCAATCCGGCCGATCCGGACTGACGCAAGCGCAGACCCTGCGGCCGTAATTCTGACTGGCAGAATATGTTGGGAGTCACACGTCCGTATCCGTAGAGTCTGACTACGCAGAATTAGTGTTTGACCTTAAAGGAGGCCGACGTGTCCATCAGCGCCGAGAACACGACCCATGAATCAGTGGCCGCAAGGCACGCCTTGCCGGAGCCGACGCCTGAAGAGGCTGCCCAGCTGGAGAAGCTGTACGCGGATTTCGAGACCGAGAACCTGGTTCCGTTGTGGACCGAAATCGCGGATCTGATGCCCATGGTCCCGTCGCCGAAGGCTGTGCCGCATGTGTGGCGTTGGAGTGATCTGTACCCGCTGGCCGAACGTGCCGGTGACCTGGTGCCGGTGGGCCGGGGCGGGGAACGCCGCGCGATCGCCCTGGCCAACCCGGGCCTGGCCGGGACCCCGTATGCGACCCCGACGTTGTGGGCTGCGATCCAGTACCTGGGTGGCCGCGAGACGGCCCCGGAGCACCGCCATTCCCAGAATGCTTTCCGTTTCGTGGTCGAGGGCGAGGGTGTTTGGACCGTGGTGAACGGGGACCCGGTGCGGATGTCCCGCGGGGATTTCCTGCTGACCCCGGGCTGGAACTTCCACGGCCACCACAACGACACCGACGAGCCGATGGCCTGGATCGATGGCCTGGACATCCCGTTCGTGCACTACGCCGACGCCGGTTTCTTCGAGTTCGGCACCGAGCGCGTCACCGACGAAGCGACCCCGGACATTTCCCGGTCCGAGCGGCTCTGGGCCCACCCCGGCCTGCGCCCGCTCTCCGGCCTGGATAACACCACCAGCTCCCCGATCGCCGCATACCGGTGGAAGTACACCGACGCCGCGCTGCGCGAACAGCTCCTGCTTGAGGACGAGGGCCACCCTGCCACCGTCTCCCAGGGCCACGCCGCGGTGCGGTACTCGAACCCGACTACGGGCGGGGACGTGATGCCCACCATCCGGGCCGAGTTCCACCGCCTCCGCGCCGGCGCGTCCACCGAACCGGTCCGCGAGGTCGGTTCCAGTGTCTGGCAGGTCTTCGAAGGCACCGGCACCGTGGTCCTGAACGGCGAGGTCAGGACCCTGGCCAAGGGCGACCTGTTTGTGGTCCCGTCATGGCAGGAATGGTCCCTGCAGGCCGACGCTGGTTCTCAAACGGAGTTTGATTTGTTCCGCTTCAGTGACGCCCCCATTTTTGAACGGCTGAACTTTAACCGCACCTACACCGAAGGACGCAAGAACGCATGAAACTCCTGACCCTCCGCACTGAAAACGGAACCGGAATCAAGGGCACCGTGGCTGTCCGCCAGGACGGGACCACCCTGACCGAGATTGACGGGTTCTCCGACGTCGGGGCGCTCCTGAAGGACGCTGCGTGGGAGTCCATCGCCGCCGGGGCCAACGGTGCGACGCACCCCCTCGAAGGCGCCGACCTCGAAGCTGTTGTCCCGTTCCCGGGCAAGATCATCTGCGTGGGCCACAACTACCGCAACCACATCAAGGAAATGGGCCGGGAAGTTCCCGAGTACCCCACCCTGTTCGCCAAGTACCAGGAATCCCTGATCGGCCCCAACGATGACCTGGCCCTGCCGCAGGAATCCGACACCGTGGACTGGGAGTCCGAACTCGCCGTCGTGATCGGCAAGAAGGGCCGCCGGATTTCCGAAGCCGACGCCGCGGACCACATCGCCGGCTACGCCGTCCTGAACGACGTGTCCATGCGCGACTACCAGTTCCGCACCATCCAGTGGCTCCAGGGCAAGACCTGGGAAAACTCCACCCCGTTCGGCCCCGCCCTGGTCACCAAGGACGAGTTCAGCGGCGGCCTCATGACCACCGCGGTGGACGGCGAAATCCAGCAGCAGACGCCGACGAACGACGTCGTCTTCACCCCGGAATTCCTGGTCTCCTACATCTCCACCATCATCACGCTGAACCCGGGCGACGTCATCGCCACCGGCACCCCCGGCGGCGTGGGCCACGCGCAGGACCCGAAGCGCTACCTGCAGGAAGGCCAGCTCCTGGTCACCACCATCGAGGGCCTGGGCCAGCTGAACAACCGCGTGGTCAAGGAATCCTGATGGTCGCACGCCACGACCAAACGACGGACCCGCAGCTGCTCGAATCGCTGCTGCAGGCCCGGCGCGGGACCGCGTTCTTCGCGCGGAAGCTCAACGAGCTCACGGACGCGGACCTCGACGGCCCGTCGTTGCTGCCGGGCTGGACCCGCCGCCACGTGACCGCGCACATCGGCTACAACGCCCGCGCCATCGCCCGGCTCATCGAGTGGGCCGCGACCGGGGTGGAAACACCCATGTACGCGTCCACCCAGATCAGGGACCACGAAATCAATTTCGGGGCCACCCTCCCTCCGATCGCGCTGCGGCACCTCTTTGACCACTCAGCGGTGCACCTGAACGTCGAATGGCGCGACCTTCCCGCAGACGCCTGGCACCACAAGGTCAAAACCGCCCAAGGACGGATTGTCCCGGCCGAGGAAACAGTCTGGATGCGCACCCGCGAGGTCTGGACCCACGCCGTGGACCTGGACAACGGCGCCACCTTCAACGACATCCCCGCCACGGTGCTCGAACGTCTCCTTAAAGACATCACCGGAGCGTGGAAGATCCGCGGCACCGACACCGGACTGCTCGTCAAGGTCACCGGCCAGCAGCCGGTGCTTGAGCTCGGCAGCGCCGGTACGGACGCTCCCCTGGTGGTCTCCGGCCCGCTCGCCGGAGTCACCCGGTGGGCCACCGGCAGGGGCACCGACGGCGTCACTGCCACCCAAGGCGGAGCACCCCTGGACACAGTTCCAGCCGCTCCGAAATGGATCTAGGACCGGGTACTGACAAGTAAGGCTCCCTCAACCGAGGGGGCCTTACTTGTTGACCGGCCTTCCCTCCCACCGCAGGCGGCCGGGCTTGAAAGCATTCGGCCGGGCCGGGCCGAAAGCCCCTCACTCCCCCAGCGATCCCCGGTTAGCCTCGGATCATGGACCAGGAGCCAGTCCGCCGGGCCATCACGTGGCTCGCGGGGTCCCCGAGCCGGCAGTGCGGCGGGCAGCCCACCACGGGCGCAGACGCTCCGTTGCTGCTTCCGGCAGCGGGGACAGTGCTGGACTGGCTGCACAGCGATCAGCACCGCAGCCAGATCAAGACCATCGACGGCCTGACCCGCCGCTGCGCATCGCAGGAAGGCAATGCCCTCTACGTCTGCAGCCGACTGGGCATGACGGCAGATCCGCGGGTGGTCCAGCTCGCGCACGACCTCGCGGCGTGGCAGTGACCCGACGGCGGCTGGAATTGCGACGTGCACGCGAGCGGCCGCCGGTCCTCGTTCCATGAAACGCTGCCTGCCGCCAAGGGGCTCCACGAGTTCTGGCGGGCCACCGGATCGCCGGTGGCCCGGACCGGCGCTGAGCGGGCGGCCGAATTGCTGCTCGAGCACCGGCTGTTCAAGGCCTCCTCGACTGGCCGGACCATCGACCCCCTCTGGGTCAAGCTCCGCTATCCGGAGTTCTGGCACTACGGGATCCTCCCCGCTCTGCTTCTCCTGGCCAGGATGGGCCTGGGCGCTGATCCCCGTACTGATGAGGCGGCCGGCATCCTGTGGCAAAAGATGCTTCCCGACGGCCGGTGGCCGGTCGAGGGAGCCTGGTGGCGCCCGGCGGGTCAACCGGACAGGCAGCCAGCCAGGCTGACGTGACTGATTGGGGCCGGGAAGGTCCCAACCAGTTCGTCACCCTCAGCGCCGTGCGGATCCTGACGGCAGGTAAAACACATCCCGTCTAGGACGCGGGAGCCGCAGCTGCGCCGTTGACGTTGACCAGCCAGGCAGTGCCGAACCGGTCAGTGCACATGCCGAAGACGTCGCCCCAGGGCGCAGGCTCCAGCGGTACGGTCACGGTGCCGCCGTCGCCGGCCAGTTTGTCCCAGTAGCCGCGCAGTTCAGCTTCGTCATCGCCGCTGAGCGAGACCGAAATGGTGCTGCCGGGCGAGTAGTCCATGCTGTTGGGAGTGTCAGCCCCCATCAGGACCAGGCCGCCGGTGGTGGTCAGCATGCCGTGCATGATTTTGTCTTTTTCGGCAGGATCTTCGCTTGCATGGAATTCCCCGAAGGTGCTGAGGGCCAAGTCGCCGCCGAAGACAGAGTGATAGAAGGTCATGGCCTCCCGGGCGTTGTTGCGGAAACCAAGGTAAGGATTGAGGGTCGTGGGCATGGCCGGTTCTCCTTGCAGAGTGGACAGAAGGGTGTTGGAACAGTCCCCATCCTGCCGCAATTCCGGCCGCGTTTACAGGGTGCTTTTCGCGTCAGAGGGGCTAACCCATGTGGCGCCAGGACCGGTCGTGGGGTGCACGATGCCATGACTGCCGCGGGCCCTCCCACTCGCGGGCCATCTCCGTTAGCCAAATGGTGCTGTCCGGGTCCCATCCCGCGATGACTGTCGCCGTGCCGGGGCTGACCGGAAGGGCGCGCCCTGCGCCGCTGAGGTAGCCGAGGACCGTCAGATGCACGGCGTCCCACTCCTCCGCCACACGTTCCCAGTCGGGGATCACCCATCGCCCATCGCGGCCGGTGGTACGGAACCAGTCATGGCGCCGGGAGGCCGTGACGTCGAGCGGAAATTCGCTGCACAGCGATGTCCAGTCATGCGGGCTTCGGACCTCCAGTGTCCGGCCCGCACCTCGGACAGGAATCGTGGTTGCAACCTCCCAGCCGAGCGAGTCCTCCACGAGGCTTAAACCGGCCGGAATGCGCCCTACAGTTCGGAGGGGGCCGGGCGGAACGGACCACCAGCCTCCGGACACGGGAGCGTACGGATCGGCGGGGAGTTCATGCATCGCACGTTCCTCCCCGTCGCGTACCCGCGCCACCCATTCGGCCAGAGTTGGCTGCGGAACCTTCAACGGGGCCGGGTCCTCCGCCGACCGCCAGTCGATGGCCCGCTGGTCCACGCCCCGGGCGTCACCCCACCACTGCACTCCCGGTGCGAGAAGGACCTGCTCAGCCAGAGGACGCAGGGCCGCACGGATCACCGGCAGTCCTGCAAGCACATCCTCGCCGTCGGGCTCCTGCCAGTACCTTGCGGAATCAACCGATCGCTCAAGGGCCTCCTGCAGCAGCGAATCCTCAAGCCCGGTGGGATCCAAGGCAGCGAGCTCCGCTGCCACCTCCTCAGGTGAGGGACTGAACCGGGGACCTCCGGCGTCGTCCGGGGAAACAGCGGTGAGCAGCACCCGGGAGGTTCCGCGGCCCGAATCAAGGTCGTATCCAAGCTGGAACACCGCCCTCCTGATGTCCGGGTCCAACCCCATCGCCAACTCGAGGCACAGCCGCCGGCCCCGAGGCCCCTCCAGAAGCGATTCCCCAGCAAGCGTCATGAGCCCATCCTCGCACCCATCTGATGCACCAATCGGCTGCCGGGACGTAGGCTCAGGAGCATGGCCCGATACTTTGATGTTCATCCCCACGATCCCCAGCCCCGCGCGATCACGCAGGCGGTCAAGATGCTGCTCGACGGCGGGCTGATCGCCTACCCCACGGACTCCTGCTACGCGCTGGGCGCGCAGCTGGGCAACAAGGACGCGCTGGACAGGATCCGCGCCATCCGCAAGCTGGATGCGAAGCACCATTTCACGCTGGTCTGCAAGGATTTCGCCCAACTGGGCCAGTTCGTGAACATCGGCAACGACGTCTTCCGCAGCATCAAAGCCGTCACCCCCGGCAGCTACACGTTCATCCTGCCCGCCACCAAGGAGGTTCCGCGCCGGCTGCTGCACCCCAAGAAGAAGACCGTGGGCGTGCGCATCCCGGACAACCGGGTGGTTCAGGCCCTGCTGGCTGAGCTGGGCGAACCGATTCTCTCCAGTACGCTGCTGCTGCCCGACGAGGAGGATCCGTTGACGCAGGGGTGGGAGATCAAGGAGCGGCTGGACCATGAGGTGGACGCCGTGATTGATGCCGGCGACTGCGGGTCGGAGCCCACCACGGTGGTTGATTTCTCCAGCGGGGTGGCCGAGGTGGTGCGCCGCGGCGCGGGAGATCCGTCCCGCTTCGAATAGGCGGCCCCACCGGACTTAGTCCGGTTTGCGGGCCCGGCTCGGCTGCACCCGGGGCGGCTCGCCCGGCATCTTCGGATAGTCGGGCGGGAAAGGCAGCTCACCGAGCCCGGACTTCACATCGCGGTCCCACCACCCCAGCAGCGTGTCAAGGGTGCCGGGGTTGGCGTTAATCTCCGCCCAGGGATCGCCCACTGTTTTCAGCCGGTCCGGGACAGTGAGGATGGTGAAGTCCTTCGGGCTGATGCTTTCCAGTTCGTCCCAAGTGATGGGGCAGGACACGGGTGCGTGGGCGAGGGCACGGGGGCTGTACGCGCCGGCGATGGTCCGGTCCCGGTTGGCCTGGTTGAAATCCAGGAACACCCTCTCGCCCCGCTCCTCCTTCCACCAGGCCGTGGTGACTTTGTCAGGCATGCGCCGCTCCAGCTCACGGCACGCGGCGATCACGGCATGCCGGACCGCCAGGAATTCGCGCGCCGGCGTGATCGGCGCGTAGACGTGGAGCCCGCGGTTTCCGGAGGTCTTGATGAAGCACTCCAGGCCGGCCTCCGCCAGGACTTCCTTCAGCGCCAGCGCGGCGGGAACTGCGTCGTCGAAGTCCGTCCCCGGCTGCGGGTCAAGGTCGATCCGGAGCTGGTCCGGGTTGTCGGTGTTCTCCGCACGCGAAGGCCACGGATGGAACACCACCGTGTTCATCTGGACGGCCCAGACCGCGGCGGCGGGCTCGTCCAGGACCAGCATGGGGTGCGAGCGTGCGCTGGGAAAAGTTACCTTGACCGACCGGACAAAGTCCGGGGTTCCCTTGGGCGGGTTTTTGGAAAAGAACTGCTCGCCCTCGACGTTGTCCGAGTACCGCTGCAGGGCAACGGGCCGGTCGCCGTTGGCAGCAATGAATGCCTCCCCCACCGCAACCGTGTAGCGAGCCAGGTCAAGCTTGGTCAGTCCCAGCTCCGGCCACAGCACCCTGCTGGGGCTGGAAATGCGCATCTCGCGCTCGCCGTTGGGGCCTGGGACAGTGATGGTGGTCTGTTCGCTCGCCATGGGGACAACCTACCCTGCACCGCCCGCCGCGTCAGCACCCGGCGCGCGCGGCCGCTGCTGATCCGGCATCATGGACCTATGCCCGCAGTTGAATCCCCTGTCACCATCCGCGCCGGCGACCTCGAGGTCTCCGGGGTTTACGCCCGCCCGGAGCACCCCGTCGGCACGCTCGTCCTGGCACACGGGGCTGGCGCGGGCATGGAGCACCCCTTCATGAGCGGGTTCACCCGCGGACTGAACGACGACGGCGTCGCCACCTTGCGCTTTAACTTCCCCTACCGCGAGGCGGGGCGGAAGTTCCCGGACCGCCCGCCGGCGGCAATCGCCACTTGGCGCGCGGCCATGGCCGAAGCCGCCCGGCAGGCGCAGTCCCACGGTGATACGGGCCCTGTCTGGGCCGCAGGCAAGTCTTTCGGCGGCCGGATGGCTTCCATGGCTGTCGCGGAGGGAATGTCCGCTGCCGGGCTCGTCTACCTCGGGTATCCGCTGCACCCACCGGGCAAGCCAGAGAAGCTCCGCGACGAACACCTCTATGGCCTCACGCTGCCGATGCTGTTCCTGCAGGGTTCCCGCGACACGTTCGCGACGCCGGAGCTGTTGGAAGGTGTGGTGGCACGGGTCGGTCCGTCAGCGGTGCTGCAGTGGATCGACGGCGGCGACCATTCCTTTGCCGTGGCGGGAAAGAAGCGAGACGCTGCAGAGATTGGCGCGTCCCTGGCGCCGGCGGTCGCAGACTTCATGCGGACCCGCGACTGAACCACTGGGCACCAGGCACCCCGAATCTTTCGGCGTCAGGCCTTCCCCTGCGCCGGTTAAGCCGCGTCCTCGTGCCACCAGCCTTCCCAGGCCGTGGAGGTCAGCTGTCCGGTGGGAAATTCGTTCTCCCCGCTCCCGCCGACGCGCTCGCGGTGTCCAGCATCAAACAGCAGGTTCAGGCTACTCAAAAGCAACATTGGTGCATCCCTTCGTATGGTGACTGGACCACGGTGTCCCAGTGGGAACGAGCCTAACTGCGTGATGTTTCAGGGGGTCGACGCAAGGTTTCGGCCAGGTATCGGACATCTCACGCATTACTCCCGGCCAACAATGAGTGGCTCTCATAACGCTGCCCGGCTGTCAGGAGCACCGTCGTGGGGCACATTGACCGTGACCCGACCCCGAAGAAGCTCAATACGCGGCGGGTCCGTGTCAAAGTGCCCCAGTTCGGCCCCGGCGGCCGCGACGACGAAAAAAGCCGCCGGCGTCACATCCTGGCTTTGGTCCTGGCAGTTGCCTGCGCTGTCCACGGATCCTCCGGCCAGGGGTGCCGCGGATAGCGTCCCCGCATCTCCGACCTCACCTGCGCATACGGCCCCGCCCAGAACGACGCGAGGTCATCCGTCACCGCCAGCGGCCGCCTCGCCGGCGACAACAGGTGAAACAGGACCGGCACCCTGCCGTCCACCAGCCGCGGGGTCTCGGCCCAGCCAAAGCACTCCTGCAGCTTGACCGCCACAACCGGCCGGCCGGTGTCGTCCGCGCCGGGTCCTCCGGCGCCTCCCGGCCCTGCACTCTCCGACACGTCCGGGTACTCGATCCGTACCATCGATCCGCTGGGCACCTTCAGCGACTCCGGGGCCAACTCGCCCAGGCGGACGGCCTCCGGCCAAGGGAGCAACCGCCGAAGGGGGTCGGTGAGGTCAATGCCGCTGGCGGCAGCGCCGCCGGCCATCTTTTCGAGCTCAGGCCCCAGCCAGCTGTCGAGGTCCGCGAGCAGCGCCCGCTCGGAAACGTCCCGCCAGGGCGCGCCGAGTTCGCGGTGCAGGAGGGCGAGACGGCGGCGCAACGCGTCTGCCGCCGTCGACCATCCGATGGTTCCCAGCCCCTCCTCAGACAGCGCGCGGGCCACTGCTGCCCGCCCCTCGGCGGGCGAGGGGCGGACAGGGGTGGACGACAGGCTGATGGCTCCGAGCCGCCGTTCCCGGCGGGCCGTGACCCTGCCGTGGCTGAACGTCGCCTCGACCGTGTCGCTGAGTAAGTGCCCGGCGGCCTCCTGCGCGAGATCCGCGCTCAGCGGGGCGGCGGAGCGTATCAGCGCACCGGTGCCGGCCGCGTCCCGTCCGGCGGCGCGCGAAACCTCCGCCACGGCCAGCCATTCGTACCCGGACAGCGGGCTGCCGGCCGGCAGCCCCGCGCGTGTACCGGAGGACAGCAGGTAGCGCGCCGGGCCCGCACCCGGCACCCGCCGGGCCACCCGGTCAGGGAACGCCAGCGCGACGACGGCGCCCGGGGATTCGGCGGAGGCCACCGAAACAGTGATAACGGAAGGGCCGACGGCGGCGCTTTCGTTCCGCGCGATCGTTTCCAGCCGCCGGACGTCCTCCGCCCAGCGCCGGGCGGCAGGCTCCCTGCCGCTGCGGAGGGTGGCAAGCAGAGCGGTGAGATCGGCGCCCGGGGCGCGCTGGTCCCCCGCCACGACTGCCACTATTTCAGCCGCTTGGTGGTGCCCCACCGCCACGGCACCGTCAAGGAGCGCGCGGGCCAACCTCGGATCGGCCGGGATCCTGGCCAAGGTCCGGCCCAGGCGGGTGGGATGCCCGTCGCCGGTCACGGCGCCGAGTTCCCTCAGCACTTCGATGGCGTCCGCCATGGACGCCGCCGGCGGCGCATCCGGCAGTGCCAGGCCGTGGCCGCCGGGCGATCCCCAGCAGGCCAGGGTCAGGGCGGCGCCCGTCAGGTCGGCGACGTTGATTTCGGGCGTCACGTGCGCCGGCGCAGCACCGTAGCTTTTTTGGTCGTAGCAGCGCACTACGCGACCCGGTCCCTGCCGCGCGGCACGGCCGGCGCGCTGCTCCGCCGAGGCCCGGGAGCAGGAGACGGTCACCAGTCCGGACATGCCCCGGTTGGCGTCCCGGCGCGGTTCGCGGGTCAGGCCGGAATCGATCACCAGCCGCACGCCGGGAACTGTCAGGGAGGATTCGGCGAGGTCGGTGGAGACAATGATGCGCGCCGGACCACCCTGCCGGCGCCCGGAGACGGCCCGGTCCTGTTCGGCCGGGCTGACCTGGCCGTGGAGCTCCAGCACCTCCGTCCCCGGGGCAGCCCTGCTGCGGAGGCGGGCCGCAACGTACGAAACTTCCCAGGCTCCAGGGACAAAAACCAGGGCATCGGTGCCGGGATCCCGTGATAGTCCGGCAGCGTGGGCGTCCGCCGTCACATCCGCCACATGGTCCAGGAACCCGCGCGCCACGCCGCGGCCGTCGAGCCGGGGGACGGCCGCAGGAGCCCACTGAACCTCCAGCGGGTACAGGGCTGACGGGCAGTCGACGACGGGAGCCGGCCCGCCGCCGTCGTGCGCTGCTCCCCTTGCTGTTCCATGGGGTGCAGCCCCTCCGATCAGGGCGGCGAAGCGGGGCGCGTCCAGCGTGGCGGACATGGCCACCAGGGTGAAATCCCCGCGGAGCTGGCGGACCTCGCTGAGCATGCCCAGCAGCAGGTCGGTCTCGAGGCCGCGTTCGTGCACCTCGTCAAGGATGACAGCACCGGTGGTCTCCAGTCCGGGATCGTCCAGGAGCCGGCGCAGCAGGATTCCGGGAGTGACGAACTCCACCAGCGTGCCGGGCCCGGTCTTGCGTTCGCCGCGGACGGTGTATCCGACGCGGTCCCCCACCTGTGTGCCGTCCAGGGCGGCCAGGCGACGGGCGGCCGCGCGGGCGGCGACGCGCCGTGGCTGGGTGACCATCACACGCAAGGCCCGGGGTGTGGACGCGAGCCCGTGGGTGGACGCGAGGTTGGCAAGCAGCGG
Source organism: Arthrobacter sp. BF1 (assembly GCF_056680215.1). NCBI lineage: Bacteria > Bacillati > Actinomycetota > Actinomycetes > Micrococcales > Micrococcaceae > Arthrobacter > Arthrobacter sp. BF1. The sequence continues at coordinate 2,021,180 of NZ_CM155271.1, read as the reverse complement.
CGGGACCAGCGTGGTTTTGCCCGTACCCGGAGGGGCCTGCACCACGGCTGTCCCTGCCGGCCCGCCCGCGCGCAGCACCTCAGCCAGCTCCGCAAGCGAGGCTGCGAAAGCCAGGCCCGTGCCGATGGTTCCGAGGTCAAAGGTGCCCTGATCAGAGGCGTCAGCCGGGGCGGCGTCGGGGCTGCTCGATGAAGTCACCCGTCCATTGTCGCCGCTATCCGAGGAACGGCGTGATTGCAGGCGCAGGCGGATGCGTCAGACTGGAAGTCATCGAAAAATGAAAGCGGGACCCCCTTGATCCACCTCCAGCAGGACTCCGAAGGCTTCATCCGCATGAAGAGGCACTTTCCAGCCAGCACTCCCGTGACCATCACCTTCAGCGATGGCTCACAGGAAGAATTCAAGGGCAGCAGGCTCAACGCGATCTACGATGAGGCTTTGGCGGTGTACCGGGCGCAGAACCAGCTTGATGCCAAGGGCTTTTCGCGGGGACCGAAGAAAAAAGTGCAGGCCGGAATCGAGTTCGTTGCTGTCCGCCCCGGGATGGGGCAATAACGCCGGCTGGCAGCCCGCTTCAAGGTGCCGGCGTGACCACCATCGCCGAACCTCCGCCACGACGGGCAGGTTCCGCTGCAGCTTCCATGCGTCCGTGCCGGTCGAACTCGATGGCCGTGGCGGCGCCGATCTCAGCTGCTGAGCTGAACGCGTCGCCGGCCGGCACCAACTTGTGCCCGTACGGCGTGAGACCGCTTCCATAGGCACTGATGAACCCCGGCTCGGCTGTGACATTGACGGTGTTCCGCTGCGCGGCGCGCGGAGCCGCGATTGCCTCGGACACGGTCATGCCCAGGTCCACACGGTTGAGAATCGTCTGCAGGACGGTGGTGATGATGGTGGATCCGCCGGGTGAGCCGAGTGCGAGGAACGGCTTTTCATCCTTGAGGATGATGGTGGGCGACATCGAGGACCGAGGGCGTTTGCCGGGTTCCACCCGGTTCGGGTCTTCCGGGTTCGTGGAGTCGTAGGAGAAGTCCGTCAGCTCGTTGTTCAGCAGGAACCCGCGGCCGGGAACCACGATGCCGGAACCGCCGGTCTGCTCGATGGTGAGGGTGTAATCCACCACGTTGCCCCACTTGTCTGCGACCGTCATGTTAGTGGTGGAGACATTCTCGGTGTCCGTCTCGTGGGCAGCAGCCGCGGGCGTAACCGGGCAGACGCCGTCGTAGGCTGACACGTCCCCTGCTGCAACCGGCTTGGTAGCCGCCGTTGCGGGGTTGATGCTGCAGGACCGCTCCTTGCCGAACAGCGGATCGGTGAGGGCATCGGCGGGGACGTCAACAAACGCCGGATCCCCGACGTACTTGCCGCGGTCCGCAAAGGCCAGCGCGGTGGCCTCAAGGTAGTGATGCAGCGCCGCCGGCGTCGACATTTCGCCCAGGTTGAACGGTTCCAGGATGTTCAGCGCCTCACCCACGGTGGTGCCGCCGCTGCTGGAAGGCGCCATGCCGTACACGTCGTAGCCACGGTACTCAACATGCGTCGGGTCCTGGTCCAGCGTCGTGTAGGCGGCGAGATCCGCCGTCGTCAGGTAACCGGGAAAGGCCGGGATGCTGGTCGCCGGAGCGGTGGCAGGCGGTACCCAGGCCGGGTCCTTCGGCGGAGCCTGCACCGCGGCCGCCATCTCTTCGGCCAGTGGGCCGGCGTAGAAGGCGTCAGTCCCCTTCTTCGCGATGAGGCGGTACGTGGCGGCGAGGTCGGGGTTGCGGAAAATGCTTCCGACGGCGGGAGCGTCGCCGCCGGGCAGGAAAAGGCTGCTCGTGGGAGTGAATGCCGAGAACCGGACCTTGTTGTCAAGGGTCTGCTGGCGGAACGTGTCATCGACGACGAAGCCGTCCTGGGCCACGTCGATGGCAGGTTGCAGGGCGTCGCCAAGCTTGAGGGTGCCCCACCGCTTCAAGGCCCTTTCCCACGTGGCGAGCGAGCCGGGGACGCCGACGGAAACGCCGCTGGAGACAAGCTCGGCGAAGGGGTAGGGCTTCTGCGTGGCGGCATTGATAAATGCGTCGGCGGGCATGGTCTCCGGGGCCGTCTCACGGCCGTCGATGGTCTGGACCTCGCCGGACTTGGCATCGTAGAAAACAAAGTAGCCGCCACCGCCAATCCCGGCGCTGTACGGCTCGGTCACGCCCAGGGTAGCGGCCGCGGCCACTGCAGCATCCGCTGCGTTGCCGCCGTGGCGAAGAACCTCGATGGCGGCTGCGGACGCGTCCAGGTCAACGGTGCTCACAGCTCCGCCGTACCCGGTGGCAATCGAAGTTTTCCTGGCCTGCCGGTCGTCGCCCGCGAAGGCCGGGGGGCCAACGGCGCCAGCCGTCACGCTCAAAGCCAGAACTGCCGTGACGGCAGCCACTTGACGTCGCAAAGTAGGCATGATGACCCCTTGTCAGAGTTTTTTGCGAAGTGTGGTTTGCGTCACATTACTCCCCCTGAATGCCACTCTCAAGGCTAAATCAAAGCGGCGCCACAACTGCGTCAGAGGGATGTTTCGGTGGCCGCGGTAGCGGTGTCGGCCGGCGAGCGCCGCCGGCGGCTTGCCAGCAGGAACGGCACCGCGAACAGCTCGATCACGCCGCTCATGGCCAGCGACAACGGGTAGCCGTACACGTCGGCCGCCCGGCCCATCAGCGGCTGCACCACGATTCCGCCGCTGGATCCCATCAGGGAATCGAAGCTCAGTACTGTTGCCCTCTGCTTGGAGGAGATCATGTCGTTGAGGTAGGCCTGCCGTACAGGGGTGGCCGCTGCGGTGACCAGCGCCCACAGTGTCAGCAGCAGCAATGCCACCCAAAACAGCCGGGTGAACCCCAAGGCCATCAGGATGAGCCCGCCCAGGGCGCTGGTCGCCACCAGGACACTGGTCCGCTTGCGGACCAGTCGCCTAAGCGTCGGCGCCAGCCAGCCGCCCACCACCTGGGCACCGGCAACAATGGCTGCCGCGAGGCCCGCAATGGAGTAAGCCCGGGGGTCCCCGAAGAGTTCAAGGAGGAAGGGCTGCAGCGCGTAGAAGACGTAAATGCCGACGCCGGCGCTGAAAGGTGCAGCAAGCATGATGTACCGGACGGGCGGGTTCTTGAGCCCGCCGTCGATGGATGCGGTCAGCACTGCCCTGGTTGCCTGCAGCGGATGCGGGGAGCGTTCCGGTGTGAACCCAACATCATGCATCAGCAGAAACGCCACGGCGAACATCGCCAGGAGCACCCCGACGCGCATCAGGAACGGCACGCCCAGGTTGGTTACCTGGGCAATCACGCCGCCGGCGGCGGAGCCCACCAGCATGGCGATGCCTGACACCATCTGTCCCCGCCCCAGGACGGTCTCCAGGTCGCCCTCGTAAGCCGAGAAATGCAGGGCGTCCACGAGCCAGGCTTCAACCGCCCCTGAAAAGAACGTAAAGCCCAGGCCCAGCAGCACCGACACCACCGCCCACGCCCAAAACGGAGCGGAGAGCTGCCACAGGAGATAGTAAAGGTACGTGGCTGCCGCCAGTGTCACCGTGCCAAGGAGGAACGAGGCCCTGCGCCCCCAGCCGTCGGCAACCACACCCGTGGGTACTTCAAACAGCACCATGCCGGCGGTGAAGAACGCGTTGGCCGTGAAGGCTTCAAGGTTGGTGAGCCCGGCGTCCAGCAGGAACAGCGTATTGATCCCCCAGATGAACGAGGCCGCCAAGGTGTTGCCCAACGTCAGGGTGAGGTACATGCGCTGGATCTTGCGGGCGGCGGGGTTCATGATCTGCCCTGGTCAGCTGCTGGGCACTGGCTCATGCCTGAGGTAGCGGCGGCGGAAGCGGCCCGTGCCGGCAGTCAGCGCCCGCAACTCGACGGCGTAGCGCAGGAGTTCCTGATCCGGCACGTCGGCGCTGATTTCGGTCAGTTCACCCTCGGCGGACGCTGTGCCGGTGAGGCGGCCGCGGCGTCCGGAGAGGTCGCTCATGACCGCACCCACATGCTCGTCCGACACGGTGATGCTGACCGAGGAGACAGGCTCGAGCAGCTGGATGCGCCCCGCGGCTGCCGCCTCCCGCAGCGCCAGGGCACCGGCAGCCTGGAAGGCGGCATCGGACGAGTCAACGCTGTGGGCCTTGCCGCCCAGCAGGGTCACGCGCAGGTCCACCACGGGGAAACCGGCGGCCAGCCCCTTCTGCATCTGGGCCCGCACGCCCTTCTCCACGGAGGAGATATACGTTCCGGGGATCACCCCGCCCACCGTCTTGTCCACAAATTCAAACCCGCCGCCCCGGGCAAGCGGTTCCACGTTGATATCGCAGACCGCATATTGCCCGTGGCCGCCGGACTGTTTGACGTGCCGGCCGTGGCCCGCTGCCGGGGCGGCGAAAGTTTCCCGCAGGGGCGTCACCACGTCCTGGGTATGAAGTTTCACGCCCTGGTCCCGCAGCCTGTCCAGCACCACGTCGGCATGCGCCTCGCCCATGCACCAAAGGATCAGCTGGTGCGTTTCCGCATTCCGTTCCACCCGCAGCGTCGGATCACCCGCGGCGACCTTGGCCAGGCTCCGGGAGAGGGCATCCTCGTCACTCCGCGAGTCAGCCTCGATGGCCACCGGCATGAGCGGCTCCGGCATCTCCCACGTGGACAGCAGCACGGGCTGGTCCCTGGTTGAGATGGTGTCGCCGGTCTCGGCACTTCCCAGCTTGGCCACGGCACAAATATCGCCGGCAACGCATTGTGCCACCGGCCGGAGATTGGCACCCAGCGGTGAATACAGGTGGGTGACGCGCTCGTCGGTGTCATGATCCTGGTGGCCTCGGTCCGCCAGTCCGTGGCCGGCCACATGAACCGGGGTGTCCTCCCGCAGCGTGCCCGAAAAAACCCGGACCAGGCAAACGCGGCCTAGGAAGGGATCCACCGTGGTGCGGACAACCTCCGCGGCCAGTGGCCCGCCGGGATCACAGGAAAGGCCTCCCGCCGGAGCGCCGGCCAAGTCAGTCACCTCCGGCAGCTCCCGCTCCAGGGGTGAGGGGAAGGCCCTCGCCAGGACTTCCATCAGCTCGGAAGCCCCCAGCCCGGTCACCGCCGAGGTGGGCAGCACGGGGAAAAACGAACCGCGGGCGACGGCGGTTTCCAGGTCCGTGACCAGAACGTCAGTATCGATGTCCTCGCCACCGAGGTAGCGGTCCATCAGGGTCTCGTCCTCGCTTTCGGCGATGATCCCTTCGATGAGCTGGCCCCGTGCCGCCTCGGAGCCGGCGAGCTCGCCGGCGACGGCGTCCCGCGCCTTCCCGCCGGGCTCTCCTTCGGAGTACTCGGACACGGTCCCCTGCAGCAGTCCGAGCAGGCCCGTTATCTCGCCGCCGGTCCGGACCGGTACGTACAGCGGCACCACCGCATCGCCGAACGCCTGCTGGCAGGCGGCTAGGACGCCGTCGTAATCCGCCCGGGGGTGGTCAACCCTGGTGATGGTTACAGCACGCGGCATCCCCACCCGTTCGCATTCGCCCCACAGCCCTGTGGTGGTGGCATCAATACCGTCCACGGCTGAGACCACAAACAGGGCCGCATCCGCAGCGCGCAGGCCTGCCCGCAGCTCGCCGATGAAGTCCGGGTAGCCGGGAGTGTCCAGCACATTCACTTTGATGCCGTTGATCAGCAGCGGCACCACGGCCAGCCCCACCGAACGCTGCTGCCGGACGGCCGAGGAGTCCGAGTCGCTGACGGTGGTGCCCTCGGCGATGGACCCCTTCCGCGAAATCATGCCCTGGGCGGCCAGCAGCGACTCGATGAGCATGGTTTTCCCGGCGCCCGAATGCCCGATGAGTGCCACGTTCCGCACCTGGGCCGGCCCGTCCGCCTCGATGCCTGCGGCCGCGTCACCCCGCCGCGCCTCAGGCCCGCCCCGGCCCGGCGTCCGTGCTGCGTCCTTTGCGCCCTTCACTGACATGGGAACCTCCTGGCGTCTTGCCGTGCACCGGGCCGAATCGTGTCCTTTGATTCGACACCTTTGCGCACCGAACGGCAATAGGTTCCCCCGCGGGGAGGGTCCCGCGCCGGAGGATAATGGCACTGAACACCGGCCTGAGGAGGTCCGCATGCAAGCGCCGCCCCGCATCACCGTGGAGGTTCCCGTCATCGCGGTCGGTTCCGGCCCGGCTGACTACGAGTCACTGGGCAACTTCGTCGAGGCGCTCCGCAGGCCGCAGGGACTGCACCTGACCCTGCTGCATGTAGGCATCCTCGACGACTTCGGCCAGGACGTTGAGGACTGGACCAAGGGCATCACCCCTGCCGGAGATGCGATCCGGGCGACCGTGCGCTGGCTGCATTCCCTGCCTGAACTGGAAGGCTTCGGCGGAACCTCGGACCGGCTGATCGTGCTGGGCGGCGGCCGGATTTCCGGACTCGAAGTGCAGGTGCCACAGCACGTGCACGACTACCAGGTTTCCCTGGTGGAGGGCCTACGAACCCTTTTGGACGGACTCCTGGTGGACAATGTGGACGACTTCATCCTCGGCTCACGGGCCCTCGGCTTCAGGTATCCGCACTGGGTGCCCCATGTCGCCGTTGGCCGGCCGCCGCTGCGGGAACGCGGGCCGTGGAACATTCCGCCGGTCGCCGTGGCCTGCGGGCCGTCCCGCATCAGGAACGGCCAGTTCCTGCCCGCCGCCGATGAGCAACCGGCCGCCGATGGGCACACAGCTAATTAGGTCACACGACTGGGCCTTTTTGATCGTGTTCCGCAGCGTTACCGTGGGCAAAGGGAGCCGCCCGTCCGGGCAGCCTGAACACGGAGGATTCCATGACAACGCACGTCGCAGACTGCAGTGTTGCCAACTGTTCTTTCAACGACCACTCCCACTGCAACGCCGCCGCGATTACGGTGGGCGGGGCTGAAGACCACGCGTCCTGCGCCACTTTCATCGATACCGGCGTACACGGCGGCCTGCCGAAGGTTCTGGCCGACGTCGGAGCTTGCCAGCGCGGCGAGTGCGTCCACAACGACCACCTGATGTGCAAGGCACCGGAAGTCCATGTGGGCCCCGGCCGTGACAATGCGGATTGCCTCACCTACGCGCACACGTAGACCGCGCACATGTAGACCGCGCACATGTAGACGCCGTCACTGACGAAGGTCGAGGGCGGCGAGGAGCCGGGTCATCGAGCCGCCCAGGTTCCATTCACCGGCAAGGCGCTCCAGTTCCGTCCGCGGTTCCCCGACGACGGGCTGCAGTTGCGCGCCCGCCTGCTCCAGCGACGGCAGCGCAAGATCACGCACCACGTTCACCACAGTCGGCGCGACTTTGAGGTAGTCGCTCGCTTTGCCAAGCTTGGACCGCACGGAGGCGGACAGCCCGCTTCCCGGGTCCGCCGCCGCCGCAAGCAGCACGTCCAGCGTGCCGTATTCGCCAAGCAGGGCCGCTGCCGTCTTCTCCCCTATGCCGGCAACACCCGGCAGCCCGTCCGAGGCGTCCCCGCGGAGGGTCGCATAGTCGGCATACTGTTTGGGCAGCACCCGGTATTTGCCGACCACAACGGCGTCGGTCAGGACTTCGAGGTTCCGCATGCCGCGCGCGGTGTAGATGACCCGCACCTGGCGGTCGTCGTCGACGAGCTGGAAGAGATCGCGGTCGCCCGTCACCACGTCGACGGGAAGGTCAGCCCCGCTGGCGTAGGTACCCACAACGTCGTCGGCCTCGTGGTCCGCGGCCCCGACCACCGCGATGCCGGCGAGCTCCAGGACCCGGCGGATCATGGGAAGCTGTGCCTCGAGCGCGTCCGGGACCACTTCAAGGTCAGGGGCGTTGGCCACCACCTCTGCGACCCTGTGGGACTTGTAGGTCGGGATGAGGTCCACGCGCCACTGCGGACGCCAGTCATCGTCCCAGCACGCCACCAGATGCGTTGCCCGGTAATCGGTGGTGAGCCGCGCGATCATGTCCAGGAGGCCGCGGACCGCGTTGACCGGCGTGCCGTCAGGGCGGCGGATCGTGTCGGGCAGGCCGTAGAAGGCGCGGAAGTACAGGGACGCGGTGTCAAGCAGCATCAGGCGTTCGGACATACCTGATCCTGACACGGACGCGGTTCCCTGAGACAGAGGCCCGCCACACCGCCGCGCTTGTTTGCGGAGTTGGCGGCATCGGGCAGAATGTGCTTCATGGGGCGATGGAGCGAGGAGCAAGTGATCAGCGCCGCGCCCGACCCCTCTTCGTTTGCGGCCGCCCGAAAGCTGGCACGGCCAGGCCCTTGGTCCGAGACCGGCAGCAACGATGCCCTGGTCTGGGGCAAGTGCCAGGGCAGTGGCAAGACTCCGTATCAGGTGAGCGTGGACGTTGCCGCCCCGGCGTACCGGTGTTCATGCCCCAGCCGCAAGTTCCCGTGCAAGCACGCCCTGGCCCTGCTCCTGATGTGGGCACGGGAAGAAATGGCCGACGGCGGTGCGGAGACTGCCGCCTTCGCCGCGGAGTGGGCAAGCCAGCGGGCTGATCGGGCCGCCACCAAGGAGCGGCGTCAGGCAGAACAGCCGGCGGATCCGGCCGCACAGGCCAAACGGCTGGCGGACAGGCTCTCAGTGATGGACGCCGGGATGGCCGACTTCGCCCGCTGGCTCACCGATTTGGTGCGGACCGGCCTGGCCGCCGCCCATAACCAGCCATATTCCTGGTGGGACGGAGTAGCGGGGCGCCTGGTTGACGCCCAACTGCCGGGCCTGGCGGAACAGGTGCGGTCCATGGGATCGGACGTCCACGCCCGCGCCGACTGGGCCGACCACTTGCTCTTTCGTACCGGCCGGTGGTGGGCGATCAGCAAAGCCTGGGGCAAACGGGAAGAGCTGACCACCGAAGAGCTGGCGGACCTGCGGGTGGCCCTGGGCTGGCCGACGCCGTCCGCCGACGTCCAGGCCACGGAAGCCATTCCCGGACCGTGGCTGGTGCTCGGCGCCCATCGTGGTGACGACGGACGGCTTCAGCAGCAGCGCACGTGGCTTCGCGGCCCTGATGGCACCGTGGTGGTGGTGCTTGACTTTGCGGCGCAGGGCGAAGCGCTCGCCACACCGCAGCTGGCCGGCGCCGTGCTGGACGTGGCACTGGCCCGCTATCCCGGCACCGCACCGCGGCGGGCGATGTTCACCCGTTCGATCACCCCGCGCGGACTGGCCAACACCTTAGGTGAGGGCTGCAGCATCGCGGACGTGCTGGAAACGGAAGCGGCCGCCGTCGCGCTTTCCCCATGGCGTGAGCGCCACCCATCATTGTTCGCCGGCGTCCGCGTCTGCCCGGGCACACCGGGATCCCTGCAGGACAGTGCCGGCCACTCCCTCCCCCTGCTTGATGCGCCCCTGGATTCCCTGCTGGCACTCACCGGCGGCCATCCGGTCGAGGTGTTCGGCGAACTGGAGGACGGGCGCGTCCGGCCCCTGTCCGTCGTCGTCAACGGAACGGTGCTGACGCCATGACCTGGGTGGCGGATCTTCGCAGTGCAGCACTCATCGGCACGGGACGGCATCCCGTGCCGGCGCCGATGCCCGGGCTGGGGTTCCGCCCTCCGGACGACGTGGCACCCGAGGAGCTGTTGCTTGACCAGGCAGCCTTGGCCGATGTCATCACCCGCGCGGCCCGCCGCCCGGGCACGGCGGAAGCCGGCAGGATTGCTGATCCGGCGCCGGCGGATGATGCACCACAGGCCACGGGTGAAGCAGCACGCCTCCTGGACCTGCTGCTGAGCCAGCCGCCCGTTGGCCAGGAGCTGCGGACGCGGCTTGTCATTGACTGGCTGCAGTTCGCGGCCCATGCCGGGCTCTGCGTTCCGCACCGTTCGCTCCCCGCAGTGCTTGCCCTGGCCGAGGCACGGCCGGCGGTGGCAGCGCAGCTGTTTCCGGCCGCCGGCGTCCGGGGCCGCTGGCTCCTGGACATCGGGTCCACGGCCCCCGGCTCGGTTTCCGGAACCGCAACCACCGGGGCAGCGCCGAAAGCAGCCGACGCTGCAGCGGAACGTGAACGGCTCCGGCGCAGCGACCCGGGTGCTGCGCGGGACCGGCTGCGCGAAGAGTGGGATGGACTCAGCGCCCGGGAACGCGCCGCGCGTCTGGGTCTTCTTGCCACTAACCTCAGCCCGGATGACGAGGACCTGCTGGAACCGGCACTGGACGAGAAGGCCAAGATTGTCCGGGACGCCGCCGCCGCGCTGCTTGACCGGCTCCCAACCAGCGCCCGGGCGCAGCGGATGGCCGCCCGGCTTGCGCCCTTGCTCCGCGTCAAAGGGCTGCTGCGCAAGCAGTTCGACATCGACCTGCCGCCGGATCCGGACCCCGCAGCCGTCCGCGACGGGATCGCCCCTACACCCCGCACCGGCGAACCCGACCGGCTGGCACGGCTGGACGTCATCGTCAGGGGCGCCCCGCTGGACGTATGGACGGCCATCAGCGGGCGGAACCCGGCGGCGACATTGGCAATGCTTGACCGTGAACCCCGCGTGGTCGAAGCCATCTTCACGGCCGCGGCCCTGCGCTCCGACCCGGAATGGGCGCGCGCCCTGCTCGATCTTCGTGCCGATGCACGCCTGCTGGGCTGTTTGCCGGCCGCCGAACAGGAGCCCGCACTTCTGCGCCACATCAACGGCGGCACGCTGCAGCCCATGGCCCTGGCCGCGCTGCTGCGTGACATGGTGAGGCCGTGGGGACTGCCACTGGGCAACGCCGTTCTGGAACTGCTCGCGGCCAAGGACGGCGGCTACCTGGCGGAGATGGTGTCCGGGTTCCTGCCGCTGGCGCTGCCGCCCGCCGCGGCAGAGCACTGCCACCGCCTGCTGCAACGTTCGGACGACGACGCCAGCCGGCGCCGCGTGTTCCGGGATGTGGTGCAATACCAATCATTCCGACAATCCCTGACGGAGGCCTTCCAATGACCGATGCCCAGACCACCGCCCCGGACATTCTGCGCGCCCATGCGGAAACCGCTTACGCCGATGAGCTGCTGGCCCTGGCTGCCGCCGACGACAGGCCCCGGCCGCCCAGCTGGCAGCTTTCCCCGTGGGCAGTAGCCACGTACATCCTCGGCGGCACCCTCTCCGACGGCACCGTGGTCACCCCGAAGTATTTAGGCTCGGCCCGGCTGGTTGAAATCGCCGTGGCGTCACTGGCCACCGACCGGGGCCTGCTGCTGCTCGGAGTGCCGGGCACCGCAAAAACCTGGCTCGGCGAACACCTGGCCGCGGCCATCTCCGGCACGTCCACCTTGGTGGTGCAGGGCACCGCCGGCACACCGGAGGAGGCGCTGAGGTACGGCTGGAACTACGCCCGCTTGCTCGCCGATGGCCCGTCACGGGCGGCGCTGGTGGCCGGTCCGGTGATGCGGGCCATGGAGACCGGCAGCCTGGTCCGGGTCGAGGAGCTCACCCGGATCCCGTCGGATGTGCAGGATTCCCTGATCACGATCATGAGCGAGAAGACACTGCCGATCCCTGAGCTCAATGCTGAAGTGCAGGCGCGCAAGGGATTCAACGTCATCGCCACCGCAAATAACCGCGACAAAGGCGTCAACGACCTGTCCTCGGCATTGCGCCGCCGGTTCAACACCGTGGTCCTGCCGCTGCCCGACAGCCTCGACAAGGAAGTGGAGATCGTCACCACCCGCGTGCGGAGCCTCGGCGCGGCCCTGGACCTTCCGGCGGACCTGGCCGCTCTGTCCGAGATCCGCCGGGTGGTCGCGGTGATGCGGGAACTGCGAGCCGGCCTCACACAGGACCAGCGCACCACCATCAAATCCCCGTCCGCCACACTGTCCACGGCCGAGGCGATCTCGGTAATGACCAATGGCCTGTCACTGGCAGCCCACTTCGGCGACGGCAGCGTCCGTGCCCACGACGTGGCGGCCAGCCTGGTCGGGGCGGTGGTGAAGGACCCGGTTCAGGACCGGGTCATCTGGCAGGAGTACCTGGAGACCGTTGTCCGGAACCGGCCGGAGTGGAAGGACCTTTACCGGGCCTGCCGCGACCTTGAAAGCTCGAACTGATCCATGACGGACGTCCATGTCCTGGGGATCCGGCACCATGGGCCGGGCTCGGCGCGTTCGGTGGCCGAGGCCCTGGCCACCATCCGGCCGGACCTGGTGCTGGTGGAGGGACCGCCGGAGCTCGACCCGGTCATCCCGCTGGTTGCAGATGCCGGGATGGTCCCGCCGGTGGCGGCGCTGATCTACGCCGCTGACCGGCCCCGCCTGGCAACGTTCTACCCGCTGGCAGACTTTTCCCCGGAGTGGGTGGCGATCAGGTGGGCCCACTCAGCAGGGATACCGGTACGGACCATCGACCTGCCGGCGGCACACAGCTTCGCACTGCACACGGCCCGCGATGAGGCGGGCGACGAGACCGGCAACGAAGCCGGGGATGAGCCCGGCGGCGAGGCCGGGCCCGTTCAGCCATCACCTCCGCAGCAGCCCTATCGGCCCGATGCGATCTCGATGCTGGCCCAGGCCGCCGGGTACAGTGACGCCGAGCGCTGGTGGGAGGACGCCGTCGAGCACCGAACCTCCGATCCCCTCGAACGGTTCGCGGCCATTACGGACGCCATCGGGGAGATCCGCGCCGTGGACGACCGGCCCGCCGGGCACCCCGACGTCGTCGAGAACGCCCGCCGCGAAGCCGCGATGCGGCGGCTCCTTCGGGCCGCCATGCGAGAGGGGCACGCACGGATCGTGGTGGTGTGCGGGGCCTATCACGCCCCCGCCCTGGTCCCGGCGAATTTTCCACCGGCGTCGGCGGACAGCAAGCTCCTGGCCGGATTGCCCAAGACCAAGGTGCAGGTCACGTGGGTGCCGTGGACAGCGGACCGGCTTCGCCTGGAAACCGGTTATGGGGCCGGTGTCACGGCACCCGGCTGGTACCAGCACCTGTTCGCCCACTGGACTGCCCAGGGCCCCGTGGCTGATGTGGCCACCACGTGGCTGGTCCGCGTCGCCCGTACTCTCCGCCAGGAGAACCTCGACGCGTCGCCGGCTTCCGTGGTGGAGGCGAGCCGCCTGGCGGCCGCCCTGGCCTCCGTCCGCGGCCGTCCCAGCCCCGGCCTGGCTGAACTGGACGACGCCGCCCAGTCCGTTCTCTGCGACGGGTCCCCGCTTCCCCTCGCCCTGGTACGCCGCGAACTTACCATCGGGCTCGCGTTGGGAACCGTCCCGGAATCCGCGCCCACCGTTCCCCTCGCCGCCGATTTGGCGGCTACCCAGCGCCGGCTGCGGCTGCAGCCCAAGGCGATGGAAGAGGTCGTGGCAATCGACCTGCGCAAGCCTGCTCAGCTGGCCCGTTCCGTATTGCTGCACCGGCTTGCCCTGCTGGGGGTGGACTGGGGAACGCCTGCTGACACCGGACGCACCACCGGTACGTTCAAGGAGGCCTGGACACTCAGCTGGCAGCCCGAACTCGCCGTTGCGGTGGTTGACGCCGGCCGCTATGGGACCACAATCGCCGCGGCCGCCGCAGCATGCGTGGCCGAACGCGCCCAGGCTTCGGGGAGCTTGGCGGACCTCAGCCAGCTCCTCGAAAGTTGCCTGCTCGCTGACCTTCCGGATGGCATCGGCTCCGTAGTGTCCGTCCTCGCCGAGCGAACCGCAGTGCAGCAGGATGTTGCCCCGCTGCTGGAAACCATCGCCCCGCTGGCCCGGACCTGCCGGTACGGGAATGTGCGCGGGGTGGATGTCACCGGTGTGCACACGATCCTCGACGCGACAGTGGTGCGGGCCTGCGTCGGCCTGCCTGTCGCCTGTGCCGGGCTGGACGATACCGCGGCCGGCGCCATGCGGCACGCCATGGATTCGGCTCACCACGGCTTGTCGCTGCTGCCGGACCTGCCCCTGGACGACTGGCACCAGGCCCTGGCCGCCGTCGCCGGTTCGGACCGGATCCACGGTTCTGTCGCCGGCCGCGCCACCCGCCTTCTGCTGGATGCCGGACTGGTGGAACGGGATGAGGTGGCCGCCCGGCTCAGCCGGCGGCTGTCCATTGCCACGCCGGCACCCGAGGCCGCGGCCTGGCTGGATGGTTTCCTGTCCGGCGACGCGGTGCTGCTGATCCACGACCGGCGCCTCCTGCAGATCGTTGATGACTGGGTGGCGGGCGTCCAGGACGGGATGTTCGACGACGTCCTGCCGTTGCTGCGCAGGACGTTCTCCGCCTTCAGCCGGCCTGAGCGGCGCGAGATCGGCGAACAGCTCAGCCGTGCACCCGGGCCTGAGCAGGGGCCGGACGCCGCCGAGACGGACGTCAGCGGCGCGGGCCCCGCAATCCACACAATGGCTCGGATCCTGGGATGGGAGGCGATCGCATGACCGACATGAATCCTGCGGGCCGCGACAGGCTGAGCCGGTGGCGCCTGGTCCTCGGCGGGCATGAGGCCGATGGCATCATGCGGGACGGCGGCGAAAGCGTTGTCCTCTCGGCCGATGACGCCCGCCGGGACAGCGTGCTGGAGGCGCTCTACGATGCCCCGAACAAGGGCCCGGGAGGCCTCGGGGCGTCCAGTCCGCGGGTTGCCCGGTGGCTCGGCGACATTCGGGGCTACTTCCCGTCCACCGTGGTGCAGGTGATGCAGGCCGACGCCATGGACCGGCTGGGCCTTCGGCAACTGCTGCTCGAACCCGAGATGCTCCGCACCGTACAGCCCGACATCAGCCTGGTGAGCACGCTCATCGGACTGGGCCGGGTGATTCCCGAACATTCACGCGAGACCGCCAGGACGGTGGTCCGGCAGGTGACCAGGGAGCTGGAGGAGAAGTTGCGCGCCAAGACCGTCCAGGCCGTTTCAGGGGCGCTGAACCGGGCCGCCAGGACCCGGCGGCCCCGGCACCGGGACATCGACTGGAACCGCACCATCGCCGCCAACCTCAAGAACTATCAGCCGGAGTACCGCACCGTGGTGCCCGAGCGGCTGGTCGGCTACGCCCGGAGCAGCCGCGAGGTGCAGCGCGAGATCATCCTGTGCATCGACCAGTCCGGTTCAATGGCCGAATCGGTGGTGTATTCCAGCGTTTTCGGGGCGGTCCTCAGTTCACTTCGATCCGTACGCACCCGGCTGGTGGTTTTTGACACCGAAGTGGTTGACCTCACCGAGGACCTCGAAGATCCGGTGGATGTGCTCTTCGGTGTGCAGCTCGGCGGCGGAACGGACATCAACCGGGCGCTCGCCTACTGCCAAGGCCAGATCACCCGGCCCGCCGACACGATCCTGGTGCTGATCAGCGACCTCTACGAGGGCGGGATCGCCGAGGAGATGCTGCGGCGCGCCGCCGCCATCGTCGGATCAGGAGCCACCATGATTGCCCTCCTGGCCCTCAGCGACAGTGGCCACCCCAGCTTCGACTCCAACCACGCCGCCGCGCTCGCGGGCATCGGCGTCCCGGCCTTCGCCTGCACTCCGGACCTGTTTCCGGACCTGATGGCGGCGGCGATCGAACGCAGGGACGTCAGCGAATGGGCCGCCACGAACAACATTGCGACGTCCCACACATCGTGATGTGTCCCGGCTGCTAGGCGCGCTCTGTCACGTCAAACGTTTGGATGGTGCGACGCTCCAACCTCGGGATGATCTGCGAAGCGCCAATACGTTCAATGTGCTCATAGTCGCGGTGCGCGGCAAAGCCGGCTGCGTCCCGGTAGCGTTCCAGGATGACGATCTGCGTCGGGTCCTCCACCCCCTGGAAGAACTCGTAGGACAGGTTCGCTTCTTCCGTGCGGGTAGCAGCGGCCATCTCGCCAAGCAGCCCAAGGACGGTTTCCGTTTCCTCAGGCTTGACCGTGTACCGGACAACTACCTGGAAGTATGACTGTGCCATCTCAGCGTTCCTTGCTCTTGAGTCCTGCGGCCGGGTTGGGACCGGCAGCCACATCATCGTAGCCCGGTGGCGGCATTCCGGCCGGAAGGACGACGGCGAGTGTCAGGTCCTGCACCCGCGGCGGAAATGCAGGGCATCAGGCTTCGGGGCATCGTGCGGACCCCTGTAGAATCCGGGATCATGAGCTCCACGCCAGTCACCTCCACAGCAGGCACCTCCACAGCAACCGTCCGCGCCATCTTCCTCGATGTGGACGGCACCTATGCGGACTACGGGGTTGTCCCGGATGGTCATGTGCGGGCGGTCCGTGCCGCACGGTCGGCCGGACACAAGGTCCTGCTCTGCACCGGACGTCCGGTGTCCATGCTGCCCCAGAGCATTCTGGCCGCCGGCTTTGACGGTTTGGTGGCAAGTGCCGGTGCCTACGCAGAGGTGGACGGTGAAGTCCTGCTGGACCGCAGCTTCCCGGCCGACCTGGCAGCCAGGACGGTGGCTGTGCTCGATGGCCACGAAGCCGTCTACATTCTTGAAGCCCAGGATTCGCTGCACGTTGCCCCGGAGGCCGAGCCGCGGCTCCGCGCCATCATCGAAGAACACTTCCGCCGCGCGCCGGACGGCCGTTCGACAGGCTCCTCGGCCATCCTGGGCTCCGTGCGCGCCACAACAAACCGCGCAGCCACTGCCTTCGCCAAGATCTCGGTATTCGAAGCCCCGGTCTCCATGGAGCGCATTGCCCGGGAAATTGGCGAGGGCATCGCCGTGGTGGCTAATTCGATCGCCAACGAGGGGCGGCACGCGGGCGAGTTGTACCAGCACGGCATCAGCAAGGCCGACGGCGTGGCGGCCGTCATTGCCCGCTTGGGCATCGAACAGGCAAACACCATTGCCGCAGGCGACGGCCAGAACGACCTGGAAATGATCGCGTTTGCGGGTGTGGGCATCGCCATCGAGGGGTCCTCACCGGAACTCCTCGCGCTGGCTGACCGTGTTGCCGCGCCGCCGCACCGCGAAGGACTGGTTGCCGCGTTTACTGACCTGGGCCTCATCTGAGGACAGGACCGCTGCGCCGACCGGCTGCACGCGCGGCGCTGGTCAGGTGAGCGCCGGCTTCCTGCCCGGGATGGCGCCGATCAGCTGGCGCGTGTACTCGTGTGCCGGGTTTCCCAGCACCTCCGCCGTGGTGCCGATCTCCACCAGCTTCCCGGCGCGCATCACCGCGACGCGGTCCGATATCTGCTCCACCACGGCCAGGTCGTGGGACATGAACAGGTAACCCAGTCCGTCCCGCTCCTGCAGGCCGTGAGCAGGTCCAGGATCTGGGCCTGTGGGCACACAGCATCAGGTCCGGCTAAGGCGCCATTCCATACCCAACCCCGCAAGACGCCGTCGGACTGCCGGCACTGGAACCCTGCCGAGCGTGACCTGGTCCGGGACAGGCTGGACACCCGGTTCGTCGGCGACCCCGCGCAGATGACTGCCGCGCAGGCTGCGCACCCTGCCGCGGGTCACCGGCGCCGACGAAATCCTGTTCACCACCAATACCCACAGCCACGCCCACCGCATCCGCTCCCAGGAACTCCTGGCGGCTGCGTGCGGGCCGGGCTGAGATTTTCCACGATTCCCAGCTGATCAGTGCCGACGAAGCGGCCCGGCTTATCGGGGACGGCGTCCAGCTGGTTGACGGGCGCATCACGTGGACGGCGGCTTCCTGGCCCTGCGCGATGCAGGCGCGACCACCACAGGACCCGCTGTGAGACCGGCGGCCGTTTAGGCCGCGGGCGGTTGCGGTGGCTCCACGCGGGACAGGAGGCTGCCGATCATGTGTGGCCTGACCGATGATTTCGCGCCGTGCCGGTCTGTACAACGAATACCAACTCAAGGGAGACTGACGCCATGCGCAACCTGACCTTCGGCATGAACCTGAGCGTCGACGGCTACATCGCCGCGCCCGGCGACGACCTCGGCTGGAGCGCACCGAGCGACGAGCTGTTCCAATGGTGGTCCGACCGGGTGGGGGCAACGGGCCTGGCGCTGTACGGCCGCAAACTGTGGGAGACAATGAGCTCCCACTGGCCGACCGCCGACAAGCAGCCTGGCGCCACACCGGCGCAGATCGAGTTCGCCCGCCGCTGGCGGGACATGCCTAAAGTGGTGTTCTCTTCGACGAGCAGGACGGTCGACTGGAACACCCGTCTGGTCACCGGCGACGCCGTCACCGAGATCAGCCGGCTCAAGGCCGACGACGGCGGCTCCATGGACATCGGCGGTGCCACACTCGCCGCGGCGGCCATGCGGGCCGGACTGATCGATGAGTACGTGATCGTCACCCATCCGGTCTTGGTGGGCGGCGGCACACCGTTCTTCACAGCCCTGGACAACTCGGTGAACCTGGACTTGGTGGAGACGCGGACGTTTCCCGGCGGTGTGGTCCTGACCAGGTACGAGACGAGGCGCTGAGCGCGATTCCTCCGCAGTCAGTGAAGTACCGTAATTCCTCTAGAACAGCGGCCAGGGCACCGCCGACATCTCACCGCTCGGGGCCGGGAACCGACGCGCCAAGCGCAACCGGGCGCAGCGCGCGGCGACCGACGCAATTTCTTCGTCGCTGAGCAGGTCCGCCAGGTTTCGGCCCAGCTCACCGTCCAGTCCGTGGCTGACACGATCGATGCCCTCAAGTTCCTCGGCGGTCAGAGCGTCTCCCAGCCACCCCCACAGCACGGTGCGCAGCTTGTGGTCACGGTGAAAGGTAAGCCCGTGGTCCACGCCGTGCCGGTGTCCGCCCGTCATGGCAAGGATGTGATCGCCTTTGCGGTCGGCGTTGTTCACAACGACGTCGAACACTGCCATGCGTCTGAGCGCCGAAGAGTCCTCGTGAATGAGGGCGACCATCCGCCCATTCTCATCCTGACCCTCGAGGACGTGTTTCCAGCCGATCTCCGGCACGTCGTCCGACGCAACGAGGTCCACCACGTTCTGGTCGGGGTCTGTCTCCTGCCACAGCTGCACCATCCCTTCGCCGAACGGACCATCGCGCAGCCAGGTGCGTGGCACCACGTTCCAGCCGAGGACCTCCGAAACCAGGTAGGAGGCAACCTCCCGGTGGGCAAGGAAGCCGTCGGGAAAATCCCACAGTGGTTTCTCCCCGGCTATCGGCTTATAGACGACTGTCGTGTCCCCGATGCTGCCCAGGAATGTAGCGTTTGAAGCCGTCCTGATGCGCCCAGTGAGCGTCAGCTCCGCCGTCAACAGGTCTGGCGCCGGCATCAGGCCTCGGGAAGAGTGCAGACGTGCCCGTCGGCGTCTACGGGATAACCGCAGAGCGGGCACGCGGGACGCCCAGCGCCCACGATCTCACGGGTTCGCTTGGCGAATGCGCGGGCGGTGCCGACCGGCATCCGCACCAGCAGCATTTCGGGCACGTCAGCGCCGTCCTCATCAAGCGTCTCGTCGTTGTCATCAGCATCGACATCGATGATCGGGTGGGCCTCCAGTACGACCTGGGCCGTGGTTGGGTCCCAACCTAAACTCATGGCGCCGGTGCGAAACTGCTCCTGAACGCCCTCGAGCTGGTCATTGTCAACCAACTCAATGGGAGTACTCGTGGGAACACTGAAGGGGTTGCCCTCGACAGTAAGAAGCTGGTCGAGAATTTCGTCGATCTTTTCCGCGAGCAGAGCCGACTGCTGCTTCTCCAGGGCAATACTCACGATCTGCGTCCCTGCGCGCACCTGCAGGTAGAACGTTCGCGCCCCCGGAAGGCCGATAGTGCCAACGACGACCCGATCAGGCCAGGCAAACTCGTGAATAAGTGTAGGCATGTCAGTATTTTAGGCACATGAGGCTCATGGCGCCTTCTGCCCTGCACCGCCGCCCACCGGCGCATCGCCGGCGTGGATGCCGTTCGACAGCCACGCCAGATCACCCGCGTCGGTGTTGGTAGCGTAGACGCTCGGCCGACTGGCTCCGTACCGCACGATCGATACGGAGGCAGGGCCAACGTTAATGCGTTGGAACAGGTCGAGGTGCATGCCGAACGCGTCGGCGAGGATTGACTTGATGATGTCACCGTGACTCACCGCCACCCATACGGCTCCTGGCCCGTATTCGGCTTCGAAGGCTGCATCGTGGCGTCGAATTGCCGCTACCGCCCGCGCCTGCATCGCGGCCATGGATTCACCACCGGGAAAGACGACGGCGGACGGTTGCGACTGCACAACCTGCCACAAATCCTCGGTTGCGAGATCACTGAGCGTGCGGCCCTGCCACTGGCCGTAATCGCACTCGGTAAGATCGGATTCCAACGGCGCGTACGGAGTGCCAGCCTGGCGATCAAGGATGAGCTGGGCGGTCTGCTGACAACGCTCAAGAGGGCTCGACACCACCCCGACTACGGGCACGGCCGCGAGTCGGTCTCCGGTCAGAGCCGC
The DNA here is from genome assembly GCF_056680215.1 of Arthrobacter sp. BF1. Taxonomy (NCBI): domain Bacteria; kingdom Bacillati; phylum Actinomycetota; class Actinomycetes; order Micrococcales; family Micrococcaceae; genus Arthrobacter; species Arthrobacter sp. BF1. Next base: position 2,000,921 of record NZ_CM155271.1, on the reverse strand, counting down.
TTGGTCGCGTCCGACCTGGTCCAGGGTGACGCCGACGGCCCGACCGGCCAGCAGTCCGGTGGCATTGGCTGTGGTGCGGCCGTGCCGCACGAGAATAACTGTCGCCATCCACCCAGCCTAACCACCCGCTCGATGGCGGGGGTACCGTACCGGGTCGTGTCGATCAGGCAGAGAAAGTCGTCCTCCAGCGACAGCAGGACGTCTATCCTGCCCGTTTCCGCTGCAGGCGCGATTTTCTTCGCGTTGTAAACGGGGCCGCCAATCGCGCAACCGGATGCAGGTGCATCGCGACGGAAATCATGAAGGCGGCAGCCTCCCCCGCGGGGGAGTGGCAAAACAGACCACGTCCACGCTGACGCCGTGGTTAACGCAGGACGGCTTGCGGGCCATGGCCGTTGCGGCGCCGTCCACCGCGCCTTCGTGGATATCCTGCCGGGCGAGCGCGTACATCTGCCGACGAAGCAATGAGAGCTCGTCGCCGCAGATCATGTGGATCCTATGGGTGAGTGTCCCGATCATGCGCGTACTTCCTTCAGGTTTGGATGTTGGTTCCGACGCCGGCGGTCAAGAGCTGGCCGACAGCGCCGCCCCCCTGTCATGCGACGCTTTCCAGCAATTCAGCCCGGGACGGCACGCCTTCGAAGTAGCCGCCCTTGAAGAAGAGCAGCGGCTCGGCGCCTTCCCGCGCGCCGAGAGCGTGTACCGCTCCCACCACAATGGTGTGGTCGCCGCCGTCGTACTCCTCGTGAAGCTCGCAGTCCACCCAGGCAAGCGCCTGGTCCAGCACCGGATTGCCCAGCGGCGACGCGGAGTAATCCACGCCAGCAAACTTGTCGGTGCCCGAACGGGCAAACTGGGCGGCCAGGTGCTGGTGCTCTGCCGGCAGGATGTTCACCGTGAAGCGTCCCGCGCTGCGCAACAACGGCCAGGTACTGGAGCTCCGGGCGGGGCTGAAAGTCACCAGTGCCGGGTCCAGCGACAGGGAAGAAAAGGATTGGCAGGTGAACCCGGCCGGACCGTTGTCAGTTGCTGCGGTGATCACTGTCGGCCCGGACGCAAAGTGGCCCAGGACGTGACGCAGACGCTGTGGAGTGAGATCAAAATGTTCCGTCATGTTCTTTCCTTTCAAAGCCGATACGTCCAAGCAACCACCCGCCCGGACCCCTTTCAACCGGGGGTGAAATGCGCCGACGCGTGACGCAACGTGGCTTCACGGTCCGAAGCACGGGGTAACGAAATGGCTCGTCCACAGGGGGCTGACCTGCGCCTTAACCCTTCTTAGGGTCCCAGCATTAAGCGGTGCGTAGACGTGTTGCGGCCTGGTGGAAAGGGCCGGGCGGTCATGACTAGCCTGACCTTGGACGCCAGCCTCCAAACAGAATTTTCGACGACGGGATCCCACCATGAGCACTACAGCACTGGCCGCCAGATACCGGGTCCGCCCGGGCACTGCCAGCCTGCTCCCGTTCGGGTCCCCGCTTGCCCGCCAGGCCACGGAAGGGGAAACGGAACTCCGCCTCCTGGCCGTCCTTCCAGAAGCGCGGCGTTCCGGTATCGGATGGAAACTGCTCGAAGAGTCAGTAACACAATCCATCGAGCGCGGTGCGCGCCGGATGGTGCTGGACACGGGCTTGGAAAATGAGCGGTCCCAGGTGCTCTACCGGCGCTTCGGGTTCGTCCGGCGCCCAGACCGCGAGAAGCCCCGGCCGGCTCCGTTGGTTCAGATTGTCGTCTTCACCCTGGACCTGCCCTGACAAGCGGGGTCTGTCTGCGGGCGGTGTTGGACTTCAGTCGTGCAGCACCACCTGGTAGAGGTTGTGGTCTTGCCATTGTCCCGCAATCCGCAAGTACCGCGGGGCCATGCCAATGTGCTGGAAGCCGGCCTTCTGCAGCACCCGCTGCGAGCCAGCGTTGTGCAGAAGCGTGCTCGCCTCGATGCGGTGCAGCCCAAGCTGATCGCGTGCCACTGCGACGATCCTCTGGACTGCAGCAGATGCTAGCCCGCGGCCTGCATAGTCGTCGTCCACCCAGTACCCCAGCCCCGCGCTCTGGAACGGGCCGCGCACGATGCCGGCCAGGTTGAACCGGCCCACGAGTGTGTCGCCGGCAAACAGGCCGAAGGGACACCCCTCACCGGCTTCATGCGCAGCGATGCGGTTGGCGGTGTCGGCACGCTGCCAGGTCTCGGTGAAATACTCGTCGGGCCGCACTGGCTCCCAGGCGGAGAGGTACACCCGGTTGCGCACATATGCAGCAGCGAGCGCAGGCGCATCGCTCAGGCGCAGTAATCGCATGCTGACGCTCTCGCTGAGTTGGTGCGATTCAATCATCGCTAAACATTAGTCCAACATCGGCCGACTCCCATCAGGCCCGGCCGGTCGATCAGCGAGCGCCAACTGAGACAGGCCCTGTTAGTGCTACCTACAGCAGGGACTCCCTCGCGGCCCTGAACTCCGGTTGACTGGAGCGCAGCCCGGCACGAACCTCTTCCAAGCCGAGAGAAGGATCATCATGACTGACCAACCCAAGCAGCTCGGTGGCGGCCGAAAGATGTTCGGCGACTTCGCACCGAAGCTTGCCGAGCTCACCGACGACGTGCTGTTCGAGGACGTGTGGAACCGGCCGGAACTCTCCGCACGGGACCGCAGCCTCATCACCGTGGCTGTGCTCACCGCCGGCGGGAACACCGACCAGCTGGGATTCCACCTCGGCCGCGCCATCGAGAACGGCGTGACCCAGGAGGAGCTCATCGAAGCCATCACCCACGTCACGCTCTACGCCGGCTGGCCCAAGGGCATGGGGGCGATGGTCGTAGCCAAGCATCACTTCACAGATTCCAAGTAAGGAACTTCATGAATATCGAACCTTCGGTTCCTACCTCGAAAAACCCCGCTGCCCAGTTCGCCGGCGACGTGTGGCTCGACCCGATCGCACTGCCTCACGAGCCCGGCCAGACCATGGTGGTCGCCACCGTCCGGTTCGCTCCCGGCGCCCGCACCGCCTGGCACTCCCACGAGCACGGCCAGTACCTTCGGGTCACCCAGGGCGTCGCACGCTTCGGCGGCCGGGACGGCACCATCATCGAGGTTCACGCCGGCCAGACCCTCTACACCCCGCCAGGCGAGGAGCACTGGCACGCTGCCGCCCCCGGTTGCTTCATGGAACATATAGCCATGCTCCAGAACGGTGAGGACCCCGCCAAGACCACCACCTGGCGTGAGCACATCACCGACGACGACTACAACGGCACCGCCCGGAACTAGCCCGGCCTGCCGTCGTCGTCCCGATCGGCACATTGGCTGCCGCTCGTAACCCAAGCAGCGGATAGCTTTCAACCAATGAAAATCCGTCTCCTTTCAGCGGGGAATATCGGGGAAACTTCTTCATGACCCCCATTTGGGCGAACACGAAAGAAGGAACCGATGTCCCTCAGCGTTGAGGAAATGAACCGGCAGCTGCCGGTGTCCAATGCCTTGCCCGGCGAGGCAGTGCCTTACTACATGGCCTCGGGGGAAGGTGCCCGCTTCGAGATCAACGGCCAGCTGGTCACCGTGATCGCCCGCGCAGCCGACACCGGCGGAATATTCAGCGCCGCGTACATCTCAGGCGGCATGGGGGCGGAGTCACCTTTCGTCAGCCACAAGGTGGAGCACAAGACCCTCTACGTCTTCGACGGAATCCTGCACGTCTGGCTGCCCGGCGAGAGCCGCATCCTCACGCCCGGCGACTCCGTGGTTATCCCGCCGGGAACGCCCCACGCCTACCGCATGGCCAGCCACTACACCCGCTTCCTGAACTGGATGACCCCCGGCGGTGCGGAGGCCTACTACGAGCGCGTGGGCACTCCCATCGACTCCCACGTCCCTCCCGTCCGTGCCGGCCACAAGGCCAGCATCCAGGAACAGGCAGAAGTGGGCGCGGAGTTCGGCATCACCTTCCCGGACGTTGAGCGCGTCACCCCCACGTTCAAGCACGACGCCGGCCTGCCGCCCGCGCAGAGCCCGTACTTCCTCAGTGCCCACGAGGGCGAGCGCCTGGCCAGCTACCAGACGATGTTCACCTACCTCTCCCGGCCGGCGAACACCGGCTCCAATTACTTCGCGGTGCACACCAAGGGAGCCAAGACGCCGTACATCCCGCTGCACTTCCACTCCGAGCACACCGAGAACTTCCTGTGCACCGAGGGCCGGATGTGGCTGTACGCGAACGGCCGCGAGATGCTGCTGACCAAGGGGGACTTTGTGCATGCCCCGGCCGGCACCATCCACTCGTTCGCTTTTGATTCCCACAACACGCAGATGGTGGGGTTCCTGACGCCGTCGGTATTCAACGGGTTCTTTGAGTACTTCAACAAACCCACCGAGGACTACATGTACACCGAGGGCGGCACGCCCTACATGGACATGGAAGGCTTCGGCCGGGCACAGGCGGAGATGGATCTCACCGTGGTGGGTCCTCCCCCGCAGCGGCGTACCGCCCTGGAGATCTTTTAGCTCATCCCTAGGCAACCAGATGGCCCGGACCTCCGAAAGGAAGTCCGGGCCATCGGGCTTATGGACCCCATCGACTGCCGAGACGATGCCGTTTTGAACCCCGAAAAGGGCGCTTACGGAGCAATCGATGCGTATTGCTTGACCAGCGTCCGGCCGTAGTCGTTGCCGTTGGGTGTCCGCACCACGGTGTGCATGTGGAACGGCGCGGGCGTGTCGTTGTCGAGGAAGACTCCGGTGTGGTGGTCGAGTTCGAGGATGACCACCGGGCTTTGGATGCGGAAGTAGAAGGCGTCCGCGCCCTGCCAGCCGCCGATCCATGAGAACCAGGTTTCGGCGTAGTGCGCCTGGATTTCCCGGCGCCGGGCAGCGCGCGGCCCGGCCGGAAGGTAAGCGATGGAGTCCTCCACAATCCTGTCCAGCAAGGCCAGTGCGGACGGCGGCATCGACCTGACTGCAATGCCTTCGTAGGGGATCACGCGGTTGTCCTGGAAGCAGCCGGCCAGGTGCCGTTCGTCTCCGGGATGCAGCCGCCCGTCGGGCATGGCGGGATCCTCCATGTGTTCGAACACCACGGCGCCGGCGCGCAGTTCGGCCGGCAGTTCGGCCATGAGTTCCCGGGCCCACTGGATGCGTTCCTTGAAGACTTTTACGCCCTGGTGGGGGCCGGCGTCGATGATGTCCGGCTCGGCACCGAGGAACACCGGCGAGACCACCAGCTGGCTTCCGGCCACCAGGCAATTGAGCGCCACATGGTGCCCGAACAGCTGCCAGCCCCACGGTTCGGTCTCGGAGGGCACCCCGTAGAGGGCGAAGTTGTAGCTGTACTCGTTCATGAGCAGCGGCAGGTCCACCAGGTCACCCAGGAAGCCGTTGATCCGCATCAGGTTCCGCATCAGCGCGAAACCTTCCGGGCTGAGGCTCGCTTCCACCACGGACAGCGCGGCGTCGCGCAGGGCCGGATCCAGTTCGTCCAGCCGCAGGCCCGTATCGTGCTGCATGAACTCGGGGTTGGCCCAGCTCTGCCACTCGCGAGCATCCACGGGGTAGCCCAGCCGGCTTATTTGTTCCAGCGAGGCCAGAGCCAGGAGCTTTTCGGCCGCTGCCACCATGTCCGCCGTCGGCGCCTCCTCCCCCGGCAAGGCATCAGCCAGGGGGAACAGGCCTTCACGGACCACGCCGTCGCTGGTCACCCCGGTGAACGGCTGGGGGTAGAGTTCCTTCCAGCCCTGGATCATCGGGCCGGCGAACGGATCATCCTTGGCCGCCTCCGCGTAGGACCGCGCATCCAGGCCGCGGACCTTGGCGACGCGCGGATGGTCGGGCTGAAACAGGTAATCACGAAATGACGGCGCTGACATGGGCGTTCTCCTCTGGTTCCAAAGATTGGGTGTGGGTCCAGCCGGCGGCGATCCGCAGGGCACTGGCGGCAGCACCGGCGGAGGCTCCTCGCCACGCCACATGCTGGTCAGGACGGACCAGAACGGCATCGGCAGCCCAGGTATCGGCGAGGGGGACGCCGTTCCGGTCCGGGCCCACCGCGGCAACTGTCAGGGGAACACGCAGTGCGGCTGCTGTGGCCAGGACTGGCGCAAACGAGTCCCCGACTGCGGCGCCGGCCAACGTCGCGGAGTCGACCAGCAGGGTAAACCCAACCCCCAGAACGTCGTAGACCGACGTGGAGTCATCGAGCCACACATGCGGCAGGAGCGCGCCGGGGGCGGCCGACGGGGTGTAGCGGATGGGATCCTCCACCGGAAGGGGGGACCCGTCCGGGACCACCAGCGGTGACGCCGCGTAGCTGTAGCCGAGCACCAGTCCGAGGGAATCGAATTCACTTTGCTTGACGCCCAGCGCCGCGTGCGCGCTGGCACGGGCGGCAGCGCCGCTGGTCCCTTCGGCCTCGAGGTCCGGGTCGGCGAAGTGGTAGGCAAGTGCCTTGCCGTTGGCCGCGGCATCGTTGATGGTGCGCCCGGCCACGGGACGCCGCTCGAGTTCATAGCTGTCCAGCAGGCCGGGCCCGGCCCAGCCGTCCAGGACGCCCGCGATTTTCCACGCGAGGTTGGCGGCGTCGCCGATGCACGTGTTGAAACCGTGGCCGCCCCAGGGCGGGTTCTGGTGGGCGGCGTCGCCTACCAGGAAGACGCCGTCGTGCCCGTAGGAGGGTGAGAGGAGCATGCGTGCCGTCCACGGGTCGGTGGCAATGACATCAACCTCGACGTCGGCCCCCACCAGGGAACGGACCAACGCCACGGCATCCAGGTCAGGCGGACCGCCGTCACCCTGGGCCTCGACGCCCTGGATGATGGCCCACCACGTCTGGTCCAGGTCCATGCGGCCCACCATGCCGGCCGCATCTTCACCCAGGACCCAGTACTGGACGGCGGCGTCCAGGCTGATGGTTGCGGCCAGGTCAGCGGACCGGAACAAGATACTGATGTTGGACAGTGCTGCTGAGCCGCCCTCCAGCCGCAGTCCCAGGCCGCGGCGTACGGTGGAGGATCCGCCGTCGGCCCCCGCAAGGAACGTGCACCCCACTGTGCGGCGACGGCCTGCGGCGTCTGCCACCGTTACCTGCTGACCTGATCGCGAACCGTCGAATGACTCAACCCGGAGGCCGGTCAGCAGAGTGGCATGCGCCGACGCCGCCACGGCTTCACGAAGCACGGATTCCAGGACCGGCTGCGGTACCTGCTGCCCGCATTCGGGCTGCGCCTCATACCGGCCGGATTGGAGCTGGAAGGCGTTGGCGAAGCGTCGGATTTCGCGTCCCGTCAGCGACGTGCAGAAGATGATGTCCTGAGCGAACTCCACCGGAAGGGGTGCCGCGCCGCGCAGTGCCGTTGACAGGCCCAAGCGCCGGAGGTGTGTCATGGTGCGCGCGTTGGTGGTCTTGGCACGCGGCCGGTCGGGATCGATGGAGGTCCGCGGCTCGATGACAACACTGTGAATCCCCCGCTGGGCGAGGTCAAGGGCGAGGAACAATCCGCTGGGGCCTCCGCCGGAGATCAGGACCAGAGTGTCATCCGGAAGATCCTCCAACCGGGCATGGGCCATGACAGTCATCAGGCCCTCGCCCGGAGCGCCGGGCCGCCGATGGGGGTTGTCAGCGTGCCCAGCCGATCAATCTCGACTTCCACGGTGTCGCCGGCCTGCAGGAGCCACTGCGGTGTGCGGGCGTAGCCGACTCCCTCGGGGGTGCCGGTGGCGATCACGTCGCCGGGGTGGAGCGTGAGGGTTTCGCTGATCAGGGAGATGATGGCCGGCACGGAAAAGATCATGTCCCGCGTATTTCCGTTCTGGACTTCGGTGCCGTTCACCCGGGTCCGGACCTGAAGGCCATCCCGGAGGTCGCCCGCCTCGTCGCGGCTCACCAACGGGCCGAGCGGGCCGGTGAAGTCACCGTTCTTGCCCAGCGTCCACTGGGACGTCAGCTTCTGGGCGCGCCGCGCGGTGAGGTCGTTGAAGGTGGAGTAGCCGAAGACGGCGTCCTCCGCGGCGGCTTCATCAGCGGACTCGACGCGCCTGCCGATGTAGGCGGCAACTTCGCCTTCCCAGTCCAGCCCTGCTTCGCCGCCCGGTACGGGGACCGGGACGTTGCCGACGGACAACGACGCCGTCCAGCGCCCGAAAAGGGTGGGGTACGGCGGCAGGTCCTGGTCCTTGTAGCTGCCCTCGGCAGCGTGCGCCCTGTAGTTGAGCCCGACGCAGATCACGCGGGCGGAGGCGGGGACCAGCGGCACTTCGGTGACGGTTCCGCGCTCAAGCGAGGTGCCGGCGTCGGCCGTTAGCGTGACTGCCTTGTCCTGCCAGCCCGTCGGGTCGGTCCAGAACTCGGCGACCGGTGCGAGCGGGAAAAGATGCGGGTCCACGAGGACCGCAGCCCACGACTCGCCACGGTGGTTGATACCAACAAACTGCATAAGGGGCCTTTCAATTCTTGCCGGGGCACGGGTGCCCGGGATGTTTAGGTCAGGGCTTGTGCGCCTGGCGGCGGAAAAAATCGATGGTGGCGTCAGCTGCCTTGGCGGCCGCGGCAGGGTCCTGCCCCGGCAGCTCCCACATGTGGTCGGCACCCTCAATGAGCAAAAGTTCGACGTCGGTGCCCGCGGCTTCCAGCGCCGCGGCCAGCGTGGCGGACTGGGCCGCCGGGACGAAACGGTCTGCGGTGCCGTGCGCCAGGAAGAACGGCGGAGCGTGGTCCCCCGTGTAGGTGATGGGGCTTGCCGCTGCCGCCTTGTCCGGCGCTTCGGCCGGCTGGGCGCCGAGGAGGAGCGCCTCCCGGGAGCCGGGATCGTCGGCGCTGGCGACGGCGTCGGGCAGGCGCTGTTCCCCCATACGGAGGAGGTCCGTGGGCGGGTACCAGGCGGCCACGGCGGCAACGACATCGCTGACATCCGTCGGCCCGCCGGAATCATCCCGGCCGGGCCACTCCGGCGACCCGCCGGTCAGCCCCACCAGGCTGGCGAGATGCCCACCAGCCGAATCGCCCCAGGCGTAGATCCTGTCCGGGTCCACGTTGTAGTCAGCGGCATGGGCCCTAAGCCAACGGACGGCAGCCTTCGCGTCCAGCAGTTGGGCAGGAAAGGAGGCCACTGAACTCAGCCGGTAATCCGCCGAGGCCACCACGAACCCGGCGTCCACCAGGCGCTCGATAGGGCTCAAACCCAGCGCGTCCACAGTGGGGCCGAGGGAGGATCGGGCGCCTACGCGCCAGCCGCCGCCGTGGTAGTGGATGACGGCCGGCAAAGCCCCGGACCGCTTCGGTGCCGCGGGGAGGTAGAGGTCAAGCAGCAGCGGGGCTGATCCGTGGGGGTGGGCAAATTCGATGCCCTTCAGAACCCGCCCTGCCGTCATCGTTGACTCCATGTTGTACCGCGCCGTTTCGTTCATGCGCCGGGCCACCCATGTGGACCGCGTCACTACTCAACTCTGGCGTACAGGAGTCCGTCCTACGTGGCCGGTTTCACTCAATGAAACAGCATTGGGGCTGAACTACTTCGGGACTACAGAAGGGGCCGGTCAGCCTTTGGTGTCCTCCAGCGGGCGCCGGGCCAGCCAGGCGGCGACGATCGCGCCGGAAACGTTGTGCCACAGCGAGAACACGGCCGACGGCAGGGCAGCCAGGGGGCTGAAGTGGGTGGTGGCCAGCGTCGCCGCCAAACCCGAGTTCTGCATTCCCACCTCAAAGGCGAGGGCCCTGCGTGCCCTGCTGTCCAGCCGTCCGATCTTTCCGGCGAGGTAGCCCAGTCCGAGCCCGAAACCGTTGTGCAGCACCACGGCCAGGAACACGATGCCGCCCGCTGCCACGAGCTTGCTGGCGCTGCCGGCCACCACGATGGCCACGATCAGGGAGATCACGACGGCGGATGCCCAGGGCAGTGCCGGCAGGACCTTGGCCACGAGCTTCTTGAGGAACAGCCGGGCCAGCAGGCCGGCCACCACCGGCAGCAAGACTGTTTTGGCAATGTCCAGGACCATGCCGGCGGCGTCGATTTGGAGGTAGGAGCCAGCAAGGAACAGGACCAGCAACGGGGTGACCACCGGGGCTATGAGCGTCGAGACGGAGGCTACGGCCACGGAGAGGGCAACATCGCCCTTGGCCAGGAAAGCCATCACGTTGGAGGCAGTCCCGGACGGCGCGCAACCCACCAGGATCAGGCCCACGGCCAGCTCCGGCTCCAGGTTCAGGGCGACGGCGATCAGCCAGCCGGCCCCGGGCATGATCACATAGTGCGCCACGATTCCCAGGGCAACGGCCCAGGGGCGCTTGGCAACGGCGGCGAAGTCGGGCGGGGTCAGCGTGAGGCCCATGCAGAACATGATGATGCCCAGGAGGTACGGGACGCTGGGCGCCATCGGTTTGAACACGCCAGGGGCCAGGAAACCAACGATGCCTGCAACCACCACCAGGAGCGGAAACACGGTGACCGCGACGCGGGCAATCCTGCTTTCCGCTGCCAATGCCGGGTTGATGGGCGCTTCGCCCTGGGGATTCTGGTGTTTTGTTGCCTCAAGCATCCAATAATGCTGACACTCCGCGGCGGGTCAGCGCGAATTCATGACCGGCCCGGGTAACAAGCAGCAGGCCCTGCCGGGTGAGTTTTTGTCCAGATAATCGCTCCAAAACGCTTTTTCCGCGCGATTATCTGGACAAAAACTCGGGGATGGGAAGAAGGAGGGAGGGCGGGACAGAGGGAGGACGGGCCCGGACGGAGCCTTCAGACAGCCTTTGCCGAGGCCAGCTCCCGTGCCAGAAAATCCAGGACGGGCTGCGCCTCCGGGCTGCCCGCCGCGTGGTTGAGGTGGCCGTGGACTGCGCCGCGGGCCAGGAAGAAGGATACCGGGACCCCGGCGCGCTCCAGGTTGGCTGCGAAGCTCTCCGAGGAGCCGCGGGCGTCATCGTACTCGCACGCGACGATGGCCGCCGGCGGCAGCCCGGAAGGATCGGCGTAGCCAGGCATGGCATATGAAGACGCCATGCTCACCGGGCCGCCCACGTAGTTTTCAGCCTGCCGCAGGCCGTCCTCGGGGGTGAAGCGCAGGTGCCTGGGCAGTGTCGCCATCACGTCCTCGTCCAGTCCGCCGGCAGGCGGTGGCAGCTCGGCGTGGAGGAAGGGGTAGGCCAGCAGGAGCTTCGCGGGGAGGGCTTTTCCGGCGTCGGTCAGATACAGCGCTGCCCCCACGGCGAGGTTGCCGCCCGCGCCGGCTCCGCCCAGGCACAGGAGTGCCGGATCCACGCCAAGTTCCGCGGCATTCCGGCGGGCCCAGAACCAGCCGGTAAGGGCGTCGTCGTGTGGCACGGGAAAATGCACCCCGTCGCGGGCCAGCCGGTAGTCCACGGACAGGACCGGCGTCCCGGCGGACGACAGCACCCGTGCCAGATAGTCCGATTCGGGCATGTCCAGCCCGCCGCTGACGAAACCTCCGCCGTGCAGCCACACCAGCGCCGGTCCAGACGCGCGGCCCGCCTCGCCGTAAATCCGGATCGCTACCGGCCCGTGCCGGCCGTCCACGGTGACGGTCCGGATGGGAACATCGGGGCCCACTTGTCCCGCGATGGTTTCCGGTCCCTCCGGAGCCGCCAGGTACTGCGCGAAGCCCGCGTCGGGCGCCAGCGTCCCGCCGTCTGCAGGAGCGGATGCCTCCCGCTGCCGGGCTGTCACGGCGTGCCCAGCTTTTCCGCGAAGAAGCCGACGGCGGCAGCGAGGATGGCGTCCAGCTGGTCTTCCGCCCCGAAGAAGCAGTGGTCCGCGCCCTTGATGGTGACGACCTCATGCTCCACCCCGGAGCCTGCAAGGGCGGCGGCAAGGAGGTCGGTCTGCTCGTGGGGAACCAGGCCGTCGCTGTCACCGTGGATCAGCAGGAACGGCGGCGCGCCGGCGGTCACGTAACTCACCGGGCTCGCCGCGGCCAGGAGCGCGGGGTCGTCCACGCCGCCCACCAGCATGGGTCCGGGCTGAAGGGGCATCCCGGCAGGTACGGCGGCAGTCAAGGCGGGCGGGAACAGCCCGGCCAGTTCGTCCCTCGGCGGGATCTGGGCGAGTGAGGAGGTTCCGTAGAAATCAACGACGGCGCTGATGGCACTGGGGTGCCCCTGCACGCCGAGGCCGCCGTGCAGGTCTTCCCGGTTCCCGGTCAGTCCCAGCATCGCGGCCAGCTGGCCGCCCGCGGATTCGCCCCACGCCCCGAACCGGTCCGGATCGACGCCAAGGTCCCCGGAGACTTCGCGCAAATAGCGGACTGCGGCCTTCGCATCATGCAGCTGGGCCGGGAAGGGCGCCTCGAGGGAGTGCCGGTAGTCAATGGTCGCGCAGGCAATCCCGGCCTCGTTGAGCAGCCGGAACACCGAATCCGGGGCGAAGGTGGGCGGCAGTTCGCGCCGGTCCCCGAGCTGGAACGCGCCGCCGTGAACCCACACCACCAGCGGGACAGGTCCGGCGGCCCGGCGGGGAAGCCAGATGTCCATCTTGAGCGGCCGGAAGCCGATGGTGCGGGCATAGGTGACTTCCCGGTGGACCGCGGAGACGTCCGAGACGGTTTCGGGAACACCCGGGGCGTCGTAGACGGGGAACGGCGGAACCTTCACGCCGCCCGGCCGGGCAGCATCGGGCAGCCCGGTTTCGTAGACCTCGGTGGCTTCGTTGACACTCATGGCGCGCTCCTTACAAGCTGGGGACGTTCGGTGGTTTGGCGGGTGGCGGGGGCAGTGAAACGGTGAGTTCCTGGTCCGACGACGGCGGCAGTCGGGCCGGGGAGGCGGACTTCGGCGGTGGTGCCCGGGGGGACGGTCGCGCGAAGCTGCAGCCCGCCGTCGTCCGTTGCCCACTGCACCTCAATCAGGCCCTGCGGGCCGCGATGCGAGGTGGCCGCGGACGTCAGACCTGCACCCGGGCGAGGCTCGATGATGATCCGCTCGTAGCCCGCGCTGCCGGGAGCCTGCCGAAGTCCCGCCGTGTAGCGGTGGAGGAAGGACACCACGGCGCCCTTGCTGTAGTGGTTCAGGGACTGGTGCGGGGTGCCGTCGGCGTCGGTGCCGTTCCACAGCTCCCACATGGTGGTGGCGCCGCGGTCCACCATGGCCAGCCACGACGGTTCCGAGTCCTGCATCAAGAGTTCGTACGCCAGGTCCAGTTCACCGTTGTCCGCGAGGACGGGCAGAAGGTAGGGCGTGGCCAGGAACCCGGTCCCCACGTGCGTGCCGGCGGCCCTGATCAGCGCGACGAGCTGGGCGGTGACAGCGGCGCGCTGCTCCGGGCCAAACAGCTGGAACGCGAGGGCACGGACGCAGTTGGCCTGGCTCGGTTCAGTGACCTGCCCGGCGTTGTCAAGGTATTCCGCCTCCCAGGCCTGCCGGACCTTTTCGGAGAGTTCAGCGACCTGCCCGGCGTTGTCCACGTATTCCGCTTCCCAGGCCTGCCGGACCTTTTCGGAGAGTTCAGCGAGCGCCGCGGCTTCCTCGTTGAGGCCAAGGGCGCCGGCGATCTTCGCCATCAGCGCGGTGGTGTGCCGGTAATACGCGGTGGCCACGATGCCGTGATCGGCGGTTCGGGCCGCGAAGAGGTCCGGCTCCGGGCCGTCCGGTTCCATCCATTCGCCCCAGTGGAAGCCCGTGTCCCAGAGGTACTTCTCGCGCTCCGCGGGGACCTGGCTGGCAGCAGCGCGGACCGGGTGCCGGTGAGATTCGGCGGCGGTCCGGACAAAATCCAGCCAGCGCCTCATGGCATCCCAGTTCTCGGCGAGGATCCCGGCGTCTCCGGTGGCCAGGTAGAGCTCCCACGGCACCATCACGATGGCGTCGCCCCAGCCCGCCGAACCGTTGACGAAGGCCATGAAGTCCGCCGCGGTGGTTTCCGGGCCAGGCGACGGCGAAATGTTGGCGATGACGCCGTTCGCCCACTGGTCGGCGCGGACGTCGTTGAGCCATTTCCGGGAAAAGCCGGTCACGTCGTAGAGGTACGCAGCGGTGGGGGCGAACAGCTGCCAGTCCCCCGTCCAGCCGGCCTTTTCCCGCTGCGGGCAGTCGGTGGGGACCTCGCAGGCGTTGTCGCGGAAGCTCCACTGCACAATTTCGTGGAGCTTGTTCAGGCGGTTGTCGCTGCAGGTGAACGTTCCGATCGGTTCCAGGTCGGTCTGGACCAGGCAGGCCGTGATGTCCTCCGGCGCCAGGTCCACGGCGAGGCCCTGCACGGACGCGTACTGGAAGCCGTGCGTGGTGTGCCGCGGCTCGAAGACTTCCCCCGTGGTGCCGGACGCCGTCACCTCATCAACCTGCCCGGCGGCCAGGAACTGGCCGGGGCGCTTGAAGTCGTGCGGGCGCAGGTGGTCCTGGGTCACGTCGCCGCGGGCATCCAGCGCCTCGCCGTAGACGAGGGTTATGGTTTCGCTGGCGGCGCCGAGCCTGGTGAGCCGCACCCAGCCGTGGATGTTCTGGCCGAAGTCCACCACCTGGTGTCCGTTGGCCAGGCGGTTGATGGAGACCGGCGTGAGCTCTTGCACGATCCGGGTGGGCGGCGCCACCGGACCGGTCAGCGTTCCGTAGCTGCCTTGGCGGACGACGGCGGCGCTCCCCGTGGGTGCGCTGCCTTCTGGAGCTTGCGGCACGCGGAAGTCCACCCGCTGCCCGCTCATCAGGTCCGCACTGACGATTTCCGTTCTCGATACCAGCCAGGACTCATCGGTGCCGATGACCGTCTTGCTGTCCCCGGACTCCAGTTCCAGCTGCGCGAGGAATGCCGTCTGCGCGCCGTACATGTCGGCGTCGCGCGTGTATCCGAAGGTTCCGCGGTACCAGCCGTCGGTGAGGACTGCACGAACCGTGTTGCTGCCCGGCCGCAGCAGCGGGGTGATGTCGTAGGCCTGGACCTGGAGGGTGGTGTTGTAGCTGGTGGAGCCGGGGGTGAGCTGCTGGTCCCCCACCCGCTCGCCGTTCAGGAACAGTTCGTAGATGCCGTGGGCGGTGGCGTAGGCGCGGGCTGTTTCCGGTGCTGCATCCAGGGTGAAAGTCTTGTGCAGGGCATAGCCGGGGCGTTCGCCGGGGGCAGGAACGTCCGGTTCGTCCGGGCCGATCCATTGCGCCGTCCAGTCCGCGGCGTGCAGGAATCCCAGCTCCACGGGCATGGGCTCCGACCAGCCGGAGACGCTGTCGACGCCTTCCGAACCGGTGTTCCAGGTGCTGACTCGCCACTCGAACCGGCTGCGTGACTGCAGCGCCGGGCCGGAGTATGAAACCCGGCGCCGCCCGGACGTCACCCGGCCCGTGTCCCAGCCGTTGGTGGCTGTGATGCGGTACGCCGTCTGCTCCGTTGTTCCTGCCGGAGGGGTCCAGCTGAGCCGGGGCTCGGACACGGTGACGCCCAGGGCTTCCCGGAGGTTTTCGGCGCGAAGCCTGGTGGGGGCGGTCATGCGGAAGGGCTCCTGAACGTGGGGTACCTGGGGTTCCAGCTTCGTATCCGGCAAGGTAAAGCCCACAGGGTTCTTTCATTGGTTGGAATGGTATTGTGCTCTAGCTCACGGACTGCGGTCCGAACTCGTAACGGCGCAAGGACCACAGGCCATGACTGTCCAACCGGACACCGACACCAGTCCCACCCGCGGGAAGCGGCCCAAGCAGGGCGAACCGGTGATTGACCGGGCGCTGAGCCTGCTCGCGGTCTTTTCCGACCGCCGTCGGGCGCTGACCCTTTCGGAACTGGCGCGACATGCCGGGATGCCCGCGCCCACCGCGCTGCGCCTGATCGCCCGGCTGGTTGCGTGGGGTGCGCTGGAGCGGCTCGACGACGGCCGGTACGTCGTGGGGGTCCGCCTGTGGGAGGTGGCGTCCCTGTCGCCGAGGGGCCACGGGGTGCGCGAGATCGCGCTGCCCTACCTTGAGGACCTCTTCGAGGTGACCCGCCATCACGTGCTGCTTGCCGTCCGCGACAACGAAGAGGCCGTGCTGATCGAGCGGCTGTCCTCGAAGGAAGCCACCGAAGTGGCCTACCGGGTGGGCGGGCGCGCGCCGCTGCGGTCCACCGCCGTCGGGCTGGTGCTGCTGGCCGGCGCCGACCAGCAGTTCCAGGAGGCCACGCTCCGGAAACCGCCGGAAAACGAACCCGGAGTTGACCATATGCCCGAAGGCCAGCTGCGCCGCACCCTGTCCGACGTCCGGCGCACCGGAATTGCCATGATCCGCCGCTCAGCCCCCTCGCGGACAGTGTCCGTGGCCTCGCCGATCTTTGACGCGCAGGGATCCGTGGTGGCTGCGCTCTCCATCGTGGTCCCCGACGGTTCCACCCCGCCCAACGTCCTGGCACCGGCGGTCCGCGCCACGGCGCGCGCAGTCTCAAGGAATCTCGGCCACCTTGCCGAGGTCAGCCCGGACGTAAGGACGCACTCGGAGGGGTGATCCGGAGGATGTGCGTGCGGCAGCCCTCTCGGCGTTGCACTTTGTGGTCAGCGGGAACAGCCGGAGCTGCTCATGCGCATTTTGGCTGCGGTACTCGTGGTCGTACGGCTGACCAGTCCCCACCACCACAGGCCGGGTCTACAGTCCGCTATCCGCCATGCTTCACGCAGTGGCCCGCCGCAGGGTCTCGCCGGGAATCACCTGCGAGCTTGAGAAGTGCACCCAGTCATCGGTCCGGCCCTCATCGAAAAGGCGGCGTGCCGTCATCTGGCACTCCTGCATGTCCCGTCGTGTGCCGCGCGGGTCGTAGCCGACGGCACCACCCAGAAGAGTCGAATCCACCAGGCGGCTCAGGCCAGGCGCGGTCATCACCTCGTACATGGTGTGTCCGCGCCGGAAGGGCCACTTGCCAGTTGGGACCTCCACCAGGCGAAGGTAGGTGTAGCCATGGGCGAACATGGTGTTCCCCATCTGCTGGAGCAGCGACAATGACTCATCAGCGCCAAGTGCGAAGTCGGTCATTTTCTGCAGTAGCTCCTGATACTGCTGGTTGAGCACCTCGTCCACCGCCCCGTCCGCCTTCTGCACGTACCTGTCGCCGAGTCCACCAGCACCTCCCTGGAGTGTCAGGCGAACCCATGCACGGGTTTCCTCAACATCTTCGGCTGCAGGATTGGATAGAAGATACTTCGCCCGTGCCTCATAGTTCTCTGCCAACTGGGGCTGACGGATGATTCGAAGCAGCCCGGAAAACGTCAGCATATCGAGGGCCAGCGAATTTACGTCCGTCGTCATCTCCGACTCCATTTCAAGTGTTATGCGCTGAGGCGCAGGTCGAATGCAATATCTGCCGTGTCCCACTCCGGACCGAGTGACGCTGCGGTCGGATTCTTCAAGAACTCTTTCAGGGCCTCGTCAACGGTCCCAATGTCGTTGACATAGCGGGAGGGAATAAAGCCTTCAACTCGTCCGATCGGGACCTCTACCGACAGGTCCCCTACGCGCCCGTGGCTTTGCATGACCGCCCATGAGAAATCATTTTCCGCATCATGGTTGCGGTGGCACACCAGCTTCGATGGCAGGCTTCCGGCGACTTCGAAACGGGCGGGCCCATGTTCCACTACCAAGCGGTGGTGGTGTTCCCCGTCCAACATACCCAGCTCCTGCTGGGCAACCTTGCGAGCCTCAGTCAGGGTGTCGATTCCCCTCCCGTTTACAGTCCACGTGGCTTTCATCTCGGACTTTTTACCCACGAGCCTCCAGGCAACACCGAACTGGGCCCCTGCAAGATAGCCGCCCATCCACATGAGTCCGGGTTGCCCCAGGAGCATGCCGACGATAAGGAACGATGCAAGGAACAGGAAGTTCAGCCACTTCCAGGGCAAGCCGAAGCGGAATACATAGGTGCTGAGAGCCAGCCCTGCAAGAAGCGGCCCGATGTCCGCTGACACCGAAGAGTTCACGCCGAACATCATGAGGGCAACAGTTCCGGCCAGCACTACCGAACCGAAGATGGAGTAAGACCAGATCTCCTTCCGGGTATTCTTCCCCGCCATGCTCAACCCTTTTCCTAGCCCTGATGGTGTTTCCCGCTCATCGCCCAATCTACTTGGCACTCCAACTCGGACACCCAATCCAGGGTGTACGGCGAGCCCATGGTTGTGACCGTTGGCGGTAAATGGCGGTCTTTTTGCGGCGCTAAATGTCGCCCTGCTAGTCGGCAAGCGCTCGTGACCGCCTGTAGAACGTCGCTCGGGACATACCGAAATCCCGTGCAACCTGCGCCGCGGGCTCCCCACCTTTGACCAGGCGAACAGCGTTTCTGATCTGACTCTCAGTGACCCGGCGGGGCCGGCCGCCAAGGTCCTTGCCAGCTTCTCTTCGCTTGATTATGTAATCAGTGACGCGTTCGCGCTTGATCTCGTGTTCCATCTGCGCGAGGGCGGCCATGATTGTGAACAACATAGAGCCCATCGGTGTTGCTGTGTCGACGTTGCCTCCGCCCAGGTTCAGGACGCGCAGACCCGCGCCGCGGCTGCGGAGTTCGTCAGCGAAGGCGAGCATGTTTTGGGTGGACCGCCCGAGCCCGTCCAAGGTTGTGATGACGAGGGTGTCGCCCTCCATGAGCGCGTCAAGTGCTTCATCGAATTTTGGCCGTGAAGCGCGGGCTCCGGATACGCCGTGGTCAACATAGAGGTCATCGCGTCGAACGCCGGCGGCAAGTAGATCCGCAGTTTGTCGGTCGGTGGACTGCTGCCGCGTCGAAACCCGTGCGTACCCAATCAGTTTCGACATGCCCGTCTCCAATGTGTCGCATAACTAATGGTTGATACGCCGATTCAAGCAGAAGGTTTAGAGACATAGTTACAAGAATCTTGTCAGTTTCAGAAGTCGTCTGCACGAAATGTCAGAAGTCGTCTGCACTCATCCAGATTGGGACCAATCCGACGCAACGCACCTAACTACGGAATGACAGTCAGAGGTCCTTCCTCCTCGTCGGGACTTCAAAGTGGTCGAAATACTCGGCCGCCACCGCTTCACTCAGACGGAAGTCATCGGGGGTCACTATGCCTGCCGGGCCCGAACGCGGGCGAGGGCAACTTCTCACGGGGCGGCAAATGGATGGTCTCGGGTTCGACACCAAGCGGCCTAACCAAGCGGCGGTAGTCTTCACGGATGCTTAGCGACCAGAAGGAGAGTCGAGCACGACATCTTCGCCTGCCTCGACAAGAGCGACGAGGCGAGCCTAAGGGATGTCTCGATCTCGCCTTGAGTCTCTGGCTCCAATGGCACGCATCGGAGCCCCCGGCCCATCGAAGCGCAAGTGAATAGGTAAGCCCCCTCCCCGCAGGCTACTGCACATATGTGCTGTAACTACCTTTAGAATGTGTGTGTGGCACAGCATGGACGTAGTCAGGCCCGCATGACCCGGAGAGAATCGACCGATCCTCGGGCGATCACATCGCAACGCCGTCTAGTCGAAGCGCTGACGGCGGTCGTTAAGGCGGAAGGCTTCGGTGCTGCGTCCGTGACCCGCATCGCGCGCGAGGCGGGACTCAGCCGGAGCGGGTTCTACGAGCAGTTCGCCAGCGTCGACGAGCTCGCATTGTTCATCCTCGACGACTTGGTCACCGAGATTGGTGCCCTCGACCTTGAGGCCCGGACCGTGCACGGCGCCGAGGGACAAGCTGTCTCCGAGTTCGCTCTCGAGCTCATTCTCCAGTCAGTCTTCGAGCACCGGGAACTTTACGGGCACCTGCTGCTCTCCGAGGGCACCGGCGCCACAGGTAGCGAGAGCCATCAAGGGGTTCGCCCGGGGCGCCCGTCCGATCATGGCGATCGCCCGACCACAGTGGCCGGACGCGAGAATTGACCTCATGGCGAGCTCGATCGGCGGGCTAATCGTGAGTGGAGTGATGCACGCCTTCAGCACGGGCCAGCCCTCCACCGCGCACGATCTTGCACGCGAACTCGTCAGCTTCATGCCGCCGTGGCTCTTCTACGCGGACGGCAGGGGTGCCCTTACAGAGCGCTGCCCGGGTGAAACCGTAGACGGCGAGCAGCCAGCCTCTTCTTCGCTTCGGGCCAGCCATCCCGGTGACGCGAGTCCCGGCGAGGTCCATGGCCGTCCGAACCAACTAATCCAGACGCGCGTTTCGGCAGCTGCCGGACCCGTGAACCTCGACCTCTGAGGAGTACCAGTACATGACGATCATTACCAACAAGCCTGATGTTTCCGGGGACGATGCCCCCACGAAGAAGGCACCGGGTGCGGCGAAGATCCGGCCCGGCGCTCTCGCCGAGTCCGGCGGACCCACGCTGAGGCCGCCGTCCGCGGCGCACCTCTCTGACGAGCAGGTCGCCGAGCTGGGCCGGGAACTCGACGCCATCCGCGACAACATCCTGGCCAAACGTGGCGCTGTGGATGCCGCTTATATCCGGCGGATGATCAAGATCCAGCGCGGGCTGGAG
This sequence comes from Arthrobacter sp. BF1, assembly GCF_056680215.1. Taxonomy (NCBI): domain Bacteria; kingdom Bacillati; phylum Actinomycetota; class Actinomycetes; order Micrococcales; family Micrococcaceae; genus Arthrobacter; species Arthrobacter sp. BF1. The sequence continues at coordinate 1,980,572 of NZ_CM155271.1, read as the reverse complement.
ATTTCCGGCCGGGCGGCACTGCTGGTCAGCAAGAACAAGGCGGCGTGGGTCGCTGGCACCACGCTGCTGAGTCTGGCCAAGATCCTCGAGAACATGGAACTGGGCCACAACATCCTGCATGGCCAGTGGGACTGGATGCGGGACCCGGACATCCACTCGACCACCTAGGAGTGGGACTTCGTCACCCCGTCACGTGCCTGGCAGAATACCCACAACGACTCGCACCACCGCTGGACCAACGTGGTGGGCAAGGACAACGACGTCGGATTCAACCTGCTCCGCATGGACGAAAACCAACCCTGGACGCCGTACAACCTGGGAAACCCGCTGTACAACGCACTCCTGGCCCCGGTCTTCGAGTGGGGCATCGCCATCTACGACCTCGAGCTGACCGAGTACAAAGAAGGCCAGAAGTCCAAGGAAGCCCTGCTCAAGGACCTCAAAGCCCTGGGCCGGAAGGTCGTTACCCAGTTCACCAAGGACTACGCCGCGACCCCCGCCGTGGCCATGCTTACCGGTTCGGGCAAACAAGCCCTCTACGGCACCCTGACCGCCAACGCCGTCCGCAATCTCTGGGCGCATGCCGTGATCTTTTGCGGCCACTTCCCCGAAGGTACGGACACCTTCACCGAGGAAATGGTGGAAGGCGAAACCCGCGGCGACTGGTACGTGCGCCAGATGATCGGCTCAGCCAACATCTCCGGGTCCAAGTTCATGCACCTCATGACTGGCAACCTCTCCCACCAGATCGAGCACCACCTGTTCCCGGACCTGCCCTCCAACCGGTACGCCGAGATCGCGCCACAGGTCCGCGAAATCTGCCAGCGCTACGGCCTGATCTACACCACCGGCCCCATCTGGAAGCAGGTCGGCTCCACCTGGGCAAAGGTCTGCAAACTCGCACTGCCGCCCCGGAAAGCCTGACTGAGCGAGTCTGCAGTGGGGGCTCCACTCAGGCCTGTCTGGACCATACCGGCTGCGGCTTTCCTCGCCGAGGACAAACGGCTTGGTCTGAACCAGCCCGCGCTAAGTGAGCCAGAGCAGTCAGAATCACGGTCTCGACACGGCACAGAAAGCCAGCCTTTCTAGAAGCTGCAAATTAACCGCCATCCACGGCGAACAATCACACACTGCGGCCATGATCCGACTTCTCACAAACGGAGGATACGGAGAGTGATTCAAATCGAGAATCAGCGGCCCGACGTTTGCGCGCCGTTTATTCTCTTGTTCTTGGCAGGGTGACTTTGCGAGGGTTGAACTGCCGCTGAGGGGCTGCTTAACGGCCTCCGGGTCGCGGCTAGGTCCACACAGTAGGAATTCTGGCTATCACCAAGTTCCCCATGACAGCGGCGAGTGTCAGGTCAATCTCGGGTTCAGTGATCTGGAGATCGTCGCCGCCAATAAGGGTCACTTCCCTGGTTTGCGCGGCGGTAAGCCAGAGGGCGGTCTCAGCGTCTTTTGGGTCGAACCGCTGGGACCATACTGGTTTGTTGTCGAACACCAAAGAGATAAGGCCGTCAGTAGTAGCACGGCACTGAATGCTGCCGTCGGCAGGCTGAGCTCTAAGCGCGATGTCTCCATTATCGGTATTGCACGCTGGCCTGAACCCACGTTTCAGCAGATCCGCAGTCAGCGAATAGTGCGGATGCTCGGCGCCAGTTTCGCTGCTGGTCGTGTTGGCCGCGGGCGCCACGGCCAGGAGTGGATGGTACAGAGTTCCGAACGATCCGTCTATTCCGACGGTCAGTCGGGCTCCCAAGTGTTCCAATAACATAGGCCGTTCCCCCAATAAAAATTCCGCCCGAACAGACGCCGGACGGCATTATGATCCTAGACCAGGCCGGTCACCGAGCAGCCTGGGGGAGGCACGCAAGATGCAGTTGGAGCGGTTCAGGGCCACTCTGAAGGTTTGAATGGCTGGGGCTGCCGGCGTGCCAACAGGGGATCGTCCGTCCAGTCATCCAGTGGTCGATGCCCCGCAGCGGATGGTTCCGGAGAGGCGGATACTTGCAGATCCTCGTGCTCCGATTTATGGACACTTGCCTCTGAGTTCATCATTGCTCCCTTTGGACCCGAACGTGCAACCATATCAAGGACAAATTGGACTCGAAGGAAGAGTAGTTATCCTCAGACGCGATTACGGCAGCATTTCGGCGTCTTGGTCCTCTCCGCACCCCGGTCCCATGTAAGGGTGACCGGTGGCTTCGACCATCTCCTGAATCGGGTTCAGGTCTCCCTGGGAAAGCGTGAGATTCCACGCCAGGCCAACCGGTAGACGAGGTCGCTGGCTGTATCCAGATCCAGATTTCCTTTGGTCTCCAGCCAATAGCGTGCGCTCACCAGTGCCAAGCCGGCCAGACCTCTGGCCAGCAGTTCCGCTTCTATGAGCGGCAATTTTGTATCTTCGCTGATAATCCGGGCAAGTGCACCGGCAAAGGCCTTGTTGAATGCTTCAAGGCGCGAACTTACGCCAGGGTCGTTTATGAGGCCGGATTCGAAGACGAGGCGGTGTGCCCGATCGTCACTGTCAATAAAGCGGAAAAAGGCGCGCATGGCTGCCTGCACCCGTTCCTTATTGTCCTTCGTGGAGCTGAGGGCCCCCAGCAGAAGATCGGTCAGGGTGCTGAGGTTAAGGTCCAACAGCTCAATGTACAGATCGCGCTTGGATGGAAAGTGCTGGTACAGCACTGGCTTGCTCACTCTGGCCATCCGGGCAATTTCATCCATGCCGGCGCTGTGATAGCCCTTGGCTACGAAGACTTCCTGAGCCGCGGCCAAGAGCTGGGCGCGTCGTTCATCCCGCGACAGTTTCTCCGGACCGTGCCCGGAAGCCGGCGCACCACTCGCACCTGGTTGAGAGACCTTTGGATGACCAACCACTGCCTGCCTTCTTTCCTGCGTCAGCCTACGAAAGCAGGCAGCCATCCCTGCCCCGGCAAGGGCAATAGTGCTCATGGCGATGTCCATGGCGGCCGCGCGGGTCTAACCCTGCCACAGGCATTGCCGTGGCGTGAAAAAGGCTTCACGTCCTACCAAGGTCCGAACCGGCGCGTTCCAGTGGCGTGGCACCGCGGACAGTCCGCTTCGAGTCCAAGCACACGGGGCGGGCGGCCTTGGATCGGATTGCTTGTTACCCCGCCGCTGCAGCCGGGGAAGGGCTCGGCTCCTCCGGCACCCCTTCACCGGGGCTGGGGACCGGGCAAAGATCCTTGATCAAACCCGTTCCAGCACACTCACGGACGACATGTATCCCGTCAACGGCAGACGCTTTATCCGGATACGGTCCGGATACCGCTACGACCGTCCCATCGGGAGCCTTCAACCTAAACATGAAAGAGACGTCTCCGTCATGAATAACCTCGAACGTTCCGGCCATGGCTACCCCCTTGTAGTCGCCCAAGCCGATGACTTGCTCAACTCGTATGCATATACATCTATCCTGTCACTAGGGCTTGAATGTCAACCAATCGTGTGTCGCCTCATGTCAGCGCAGGCCGGACTTGACCGTCCCGGCACGTTGAGCCAGTGCACTCCGTCCCGGACGCTGCGGATCGGCAATGCCTGAAGCGTGCAGGCCGCACTGCAAGGGCGGTAAAAGGAATCTCACAAACGAATGATTTCGAGAAAAGGTCGAATCGAGAATCCCGGGGCCGATCGCTGATTGAAGTGCGCGACGTCCTGGCGCGGAAAATTGGCTGAATGAAGAAAAGCGGCAACCCCGCCCTGGTTCTCACAAATAGTTCTCGAATCGGTACAGTCGAACTAGGACCCCGAACCGAGTTTTGAGAAGAGAACACCCCATGGTCACGCACCGCATCGGCTACGCCCGGTGTCAGTTTCAGAAGTCGTCTGCACGGGATGTCAGAAGTCCTCTGCACGCAGCGCGACTCCGACGCCAGGCCTGAGAATGTCAAATCTGATTTGAGCCCAGTTTGGCGTTAAACCGCAGTCTCATTGGGACCCATGTTATACGGGGTCCGGTGAGAGCCCGGCTGCGCCAGCGGCCGGCGGTATTCTGGTGGGAGAAGGTTTGGTTTCGCCGTTCTAGCTGTCAAGCTCAAAGGAGATGCAGAGATGGTTGAACGTCAGACGCTGACTGTTCCCGATCTTGTTGGGCAGCCTGTGCATGTTGCACAAGAGATGGCGGCGAACATTGGGCTTGGTCTCGCAGCCGGGGGTCCCGCAGGAACATTCACCGGGGGCGGAGGCTGAGGTGGATTTCGGTGAAGTCTGGGTGGTCCTGAACGGTGTGAAGACGAAGTGCCACATGTTCATCTTCCGGCTGTCCCACTCCGGCAAGGCCATCCACCGGATTTATCCGACGCAGGCCCAGGAAGCGTTTCTGGAAGGCCACATCGAGGCGTTCAATGAGATCGGTGGCGTGCCGGTCAGGCACATCCGCTATGACAACCTCACCAGCGCTGTCACTGCTGTGGTGTTCGGGCAGGGCCGTCAGCGGCAGGAAAATGACCGGTGGGTGCTGTTCCGCTCGCACTATGGCTTTGATGCCTTCTATGCCAGCCCGGAATCGCCGGGGCTCATGAAAAGGGCGGGGTTGAGGGCGAGGTGGGCTGGTTCCGTCGCAACCGGCTCTCCCCGATGCCTGTCGCCGGGTCCCTGGATGAGCTCAACGACCGGATCCGCAGATGGGAAGCCCGGGACGATGTCCGGCGGATCGATGACAGGATCCGCACGATCGGCCAGGACTTCGCCGCCGAGCAGCCGTTCCTGGCACCGTTGCCGGCGGAGGACTTCAATCCGGGCCTTGTGTTGAACCCCAGGGTGGACAGGTCCTCGATGGTCACGGTGCGGATGGTGAAGTATTCCGTCCCGGCACGGTTCATCGGCCGGAAGGTCCGGGTCTCGCTGCGGGCGTCCGAGGTCGTCGTGTTTGACGGCCGTGCCGTGGTTGCCAGGCATCAGCGGGTAGCGGCCCGGTCGGGGCAGTCGGTCCAGCTGGATCACTATCTGGAGGTCCTCAAGACCAAACCCGGGGCGTTGCCCGGTTCCACCGCCCTGGCCAGGGCCCGGGAGTCCGGGGCGTTCACCAGCGCCCATGAGGCGTTCTGGGCCGCCTCCCGCCGGGTCAACGGCGACGCGGACGGCACCCGTGAACTCATCGACGTCCTGCTGCTCCACCGGTCCATGGACGCCGGCGACATCAAGGCAGGGATCACAGCGGCCCTGGGAGTGGGCGCTGTCAGCGCCGACGTCGTCGCGGTCGAGGCCCGCAGACACGCAACGATGTCTTCAGGGGGTGGGTCCGGTCCGGACCTTCATCCCGCTGCTCACGATGAGGTGAAAGTGCAACGGGTTGTCAGTCTTACCCAGCGCCGGCTCATGGATCCGGCAGCAGTCATCGCCGGGCTCCCGCCGGACATCCGGCCGCTGCCATCGGTCAGTGCCTATGACGGGCTGCTGGCCAAACGCACCGAACACCCCGCAGGAACAGCGTCGAAGGAGAACATCTCATGAGCCCCATCGCCCCAACCACCACCATCACCCCGACCCTACGCAGGCGGCGCGGCCTGACCGAGCAGGCAGCCGTCGCGGCCGTGGACCAGGCCTGCCGCCGGCTGCGCCTGCCCACCGTCCGGGCGGTCCTGGACGAAGCCTTGACCGTCGCCGGGAAGGAACAGCTGAGCTACCAGGGATTCCTGGCCGAGCTGCTGCTGGCCGAGTGCGATGACCGTGACCGGCGCTCCTCCATCCGCAGGGTCAAAGCAGCAGGCTTCCCGCGGGACAAGTGGCTCGGCGATTTCGATTTCGACGCGAACCCGAACATCAACCCCGCCACCATCCACACCCTCGCGACCGGGGACTGGATCCGTAAAGGATCGCCCCTGTGCCTGATCGGTGACTCAGGCACAGGCAAATCCCATCTGCTCATCGGACTGGGGACGGCGGCCGCGGAGAAAGGCTTCCGGGTCAGATATACCCTCGCCACCAGGCTCGTGAACGAACTCGTCGAAGCTGCCGACGAAAAGATGCTGGCCAAGACCATCGCCCGCTACGGGCGGGTGGATGTGCTTTGCATCGACGAGCTGGGCTATATGGAACTGGACAAACGCGGAGCGGAGCTGCTCTTCCAGGTCCTCACCGAACGAGAGGAAAAAAACTCCATCGCCATCGCCTCCAACGAGTCGTTCTCCGGCTGGACGAAGACCTTCACGGATCCGCGCCTGTGCGCCGCGATCGTGGACCGGCTCACGTTCAAAGGCACCATCATCGAAACGGGTACCGATTCCTACCGCCTCGCCCACACCCTTCAACAGCAATCCGGCCTCTAAAACAGCTTCGTGGAGGACCGGATTCAGGCCGTCACAGCGGATCCGGGATGAAATCCCGGTATAGGCACTTTGGTGCAGGTGGAGCTGACCCGGTCGAGGAGCCGGGCGGCTTCCCGCGCGGCCGCAGCGTCACCGTCATCCTGTGCTCGCTGCTGATGCTCAACGCGCCGTGCGGCAGCAGCGTCAGGGTCCGGGCAAGCCGGTCCGGTTCGTCGGCTCCCCCGGCCCCGACCTGATCGGCCTGCCTGTGCGCGCTCCCTGCCTGAACCGGCTCGGCTCCGGGCCAGGCTGTCTTCGCTGGCTCGACCAGGCCTGTCTGAGCGTGCACTCACGTGACAAAATAGGCGTAGTAGACCACCACATCTGTGCTTGCGTTTGCGCTAGGGATCGGAAATGAAGAGAGAGCTGAAGGACGCGGCGAACGCGGTCGAGGATGCATCGAACTCGAGGGCTCTTGTGATTGCCGCCAGGGCAGGTTTTGCCGTCAGCGGCCTGTTGCACTTTCTGGTTGGGTTCGTCGCTATCCAGTTGGCATTAGGCACGGCGGGAAAGGCGGGACCGGCGGATCAGGCCGGTGCCGTCGCCCAACTCGCCGCCCAGCCGCAGGGGCTGCTGTTGCTGTGGGCCGGATTCGCCGCCTGTGTGGCTCTGGCTCTCTGGCAAACCAGTAACGCCGTGTTCGATTACGGTCAGCTGGAGGCCAAGAAGAAGGTGGGCAGGAAGCTTGCCGCAGCCGGCAAGGCGGTGGTGTTCGCTGTCATCGCACTGACGTTTGCTGCCTCCGCCAGCGGCAACAGCAAGAACAGCGGTAAGACCACCAGCGATTTCACCGTCTCCATCATCAAAGCACCCGGGGGTGCGATCCTGCTGATCGCCATCGGAGCCGCGATCGCCGTCGTCGGCCTTGTCTTCGTGGTCCTCGGAGTCAAGGGATCGTTCAAGAAGGATCTGCGGCTGCCGCCCTCTGGCATCGCCCGGTCCGTCGTGACGGGGCTGGGCGTGGTCGGCTACATAGCGGAGGGCGTTGCACTGTTTCTGGTGGGATTGTTGTTCATCATTTCCACCGTTAACGCCAACCCTCAGGAGTCCACCGGCCTGGATGGCGGGCTGAAGGCGCTGCGCGAGCAGCCGTACGGGGTGTACATGCTGACCGCCGTCGGAGCAGGTCTGATCTGTTACGGGTTTTACCTGATGGTGAAGGCCAAATTCGCGCGGATGTAAGCTCCCCGCCGACGCGGCCAGCTCCGCTTCAGAATCGTCTCCTCCTGGGGTTCAGTCGCCGATTTGGCGCACACCTATTTGCTGAGGGTGGACCTGAATCAGACCGTCATGGTGGTCCTGAATGAGATTGACATAGACAGATGCTGCCGAGTCGACGACTAAGACCTATGCGGGCGCGGTCGCATTGTATCTGTCGTGGTGTGCGGCCACCGGGCAGGATTGGCGGGCCGCTGCGGGGAAGATGCCGGCGTTCGTATTGTGGCTCCGCCACTCCCCGTCGCAGCCGGGGACAACGACCGGCGGTCCGGTCGAGGCTGCGGTCCGAGGACCGCGGCGGATTAACTGCGTGCTCGCAGGGGTGCGGGGCTTCCTGGCCTTTGCGGTGGATCACGGCGACGCTCCGAGAGGAGTGCTTGGTCGTCTTTATGAGCTTGCCAATAGCCAGGATCTGCCGGCTGAGGCGCGCGGCGAGGACGGCGCCTGGAGGCTGCGGGTGAAGGCCCGGCACCGGGTTCCGGCTATCAGACTACGGCCTGACCGGGCCAGCAATAAAGACGTCCTTGCGCTGCTGAGGGCATGCCTCTCGGCGCGTGACCGGCTGCTGGTGATGCTGCTCGCGCGGGCGGGGCTGCGTCGCGGCGAGCTGGTGGGGCTGCGGCGTGAGGACGTCCATTTCCTGGTTGACTCGTCGTCCTTGGGTTGTGGCTTTCCCGGATCTCACCTGCACGTGGTGCGGAGGCAGAACACGAACGGCGCGTGGGCAAAATCGCGGCACTCCCGGATCGTCCCGGTGGATTCACTGGTCGTGTATGCCCACGACCAGTACTTCACCGAGAGGGCCATGAATCCCGCGGCAGGTGGGAGCGATTTCGTGTTCGTGAACCTGTTCCGGGCCCCCATCGGCGCACCGATGACTCCCGCTGCGGTAAACGAATTGCTGGCCGCAGCCTCCCGCCGTGCGGGTCTGGATCCGGCCGTGCACCCGCATGCGCTGCGTCATGGGTTTGCCAGCAACGTCCTGGACGCCGGCGGGAGCATCGACGAGGTCCAGGAGCTACTCGGCCATGCCTCGATCAGCTCGAGCCAGGTGTATCTCCATCCGGCACCGGAGCGGTTGCGCGCGGCGGTGGAGCGGGTAGCCCGGGCCGCCACGTCACCGGGAACGTGACGAGGTGACCGCGGTGCCAGCCCGTGCTCTGGTCACGTTGTCGCCCGAGGGCCAGTTGGATGCAGAACAGGCCAAGGACATCTGGGCGATGTCCTTGTTTGGCCACAGCGGGCGGTTGGACTTCACGGCGATCAGCCAACCCTGGTTACGCGAGGGTGCGAAACGGTGGGCGATACACGACCTGATACGTCGTCGGGGCGAGGGCGCCACCACGGTGTTGAGGGCCCACGTGGCGGCATTGGCGGGTCTCTCAGAGAGTTTGCGCGCCCATCGAAGCGACCGCGGCCTGATCATCCGTGACCTCGGCCGCCCTGACATTGAGTTGTTTCTGCAGCGACTCGCCTACCTGGAGCATTGCGGGAAGATCACCGCGTTGTCCCCGGTCCCTGAGCTGTCGAAAGGCTCATCATGCGCTGCGTCAGATGCGACTGCTCGGCCTGACCCGGGCCGGTGACCCGCTCAGCGGGCTGCCTGACGACTTCGCGTTCCGCCGCGAGGACGTTCCCCGGCGCCCCGACCGGCAAGCTCCCAACCGGTCGCTGCCTCCCGAGATCCTTGCCCAGCTCTGCGATGCCCTGCCGCTGCTGCGCAGCCGGGCGCCCAAAGAGTTGGCCGTTGCGATCGAGTTGCTCATCGACACGGGCCGCCGGCCCGGCGAGATCCTGAACCTGCCTTGGGAGTGCATAGACCGCGACCACGACGGGAACTATGTCCTGGTCTACGACGATCTCAAGAACAACAGGCCGGGCCGGCGGCTTCCGATCACCCAGGCGACCGCCGAGCTAATCACCGCCCAACAAAAAGCAATGCGGGAGCAGTTCCCCGGCAGCAACCCGGCGTCCTTGGTTCTGCTGCCCTCAGACGAAGACCCCGACGGTCGGCGCCCGATGGCCCGGCATCGCATCGGCCGGGCCCACCGCGGCTGGCTCGCTTCGCTGCCCTCACCTCTCCGGCGCTCTGACGGCAGCAACTACGACCTGACCACGATCACGCCCTACTCCTATCGACACACCTACGCGCAACGGCATGCCGACGCCGGCGTCGCGCTCGATGTACTCGCCGAGCTGATGGGCCACGAGCTGTTGAGCTCGACCCAGGCCTACTACCAAGTCGGCGAGAAACGCCGCCGTGCCGCGGTCGACCGGCTGGCCGACCACCGGTTCGACCGGCACGGCAACCACCTCTGGCGAGACACCCAGGCTCTACTCGAAGACGAGCACGCGCGCCACACACTCGGCCAGGTATCGGTGCCCTACGGCAACTGTCACGAACCCTCCAACGTCCAGGCAGGCGGTGGCGCCTGCCCATTCCGGTTTCGCTGCGTCGGCTGCGATCACTTCCACACCGATCCTTCGCATCTGCCGGAGTTGAAGGCATACCTGCATGACCTGCTCCGCGACCGCGAACGCGTGCTGGCCACCACCGATCTCGAAAACTGGGCCAGAACAGAAGCTTTACCCTCAGAGGAGGAAATCCGCCGGGTGAAAGAACTCGTGCACCGGGTCGGGGAACACCTTGAACAGCTCGCCCCCGCCGAACAGGCCGACATCGCTGCCGCCGTTTCGGCCGTTCGCCGCACCCGCCAAGTGACCAATCTGGGCATGCCCGCGATCAGGGGCAAGCCCGATCCCAGCACGGGACCGGAGAAACTGTGAACAGCAACACCAACGGCATCGCCGCGGCCCGGCAAGCCCACAGCACACGATGCCGGCAACGTGTCCTCGCCGCGCTCGAGCAAGCTGTCCATCTGGGCGCCGAAATCAGCATCTCCGCGATCGCCCGCCGCGCCGGGGTGGACCGCAGCTTCCTCTATCGCCACCGCGACCTTCACGCCGCGGTGCTTCTCAAGGCCGCCGAACCGACCACCGCCAAGGCCGGAGGACCGGGCGTTAGCAGGCCATCCCTCATTGCAGACCTGGCCAACGCTCATGAGCACATGGCCCGTCTGTCCCGCGAAAACGCCCAACTCCGCCAGCGCCTGTCCGAGCATCTCGGTGAAGAGGTGTGGCGCGAGTCCGGCCTCGGGGCCCCCGACGACGTCGACCGTCTCCAGCGCCGCCTCAACGAACTGGAACAACACACCGCAGAACAACGTCGGCAACTCTCAGAACGCGACGACGAGCTCGACGCGGCACGGGCCGCCAACCGAGAGCTCATGACCCGGCTTAACCGGCCACACCCCGAGGGTAGCAACCGCTAGGCATTCCCCAAACGGGACCCGAGCGCAACAGTCAGAACTGTTACAGACGACTTCGACTTTTCCTGAAGGCGACTTCTGAAATGGCACTGGCCGTCCCAACCTGACCGTATGATTGCACTTCCCTGACGTCCAAATGGGGAACCACTAGCGGACATATTTGAGCACCGCTTTCGTTGTTGGGGGCGATGCTGAAGCTCCCCGTAGCGGCTGATACGGTTTCGCAACATTGTTATCTGAGCCGCAGGCGCGCGAACCTGGAAAGCGTGGGATTAGACTCAGGCCATGTCAGCTCATTGGGGGATGCAGACTCTGCCGGGAAGAGTTCTGTTTTTGACCGTACTCGCCTTTGCCCTGGTGGGTTGTGAGTACGTTGGCATGGGCGAGGAACTACCTAACCCCGCGTCGCAGAGCGCAACGGGGCGGCCGCGGTCTGTCCAGGACAACATTGACGATGTGGCGCGTTTGCTCCTGGTATCCAAGACCGATCCTGGAATGCCATCGGAAGCCAACCCCGCGGGGGAGCTTACGGTGGATCTCGCCCCGGGAGATTATGAGATCGCTGTCGCCTGTGCTGGGGTACTTACGGCTACGCTCACCGTGGTGAGGGGCGGGGGCCCGCCGGAAGAAATGGAATATCCGTGCGACTCCACCGCCATGAGGCGATTCGAAAGGCACGCGGGCGGTCCCCTCACCGTCCGTGCGACTCCGTTCCCGGGCGACGCGGCTGTAGCCGGTGTTACGGTAGGCCCCAACAGCAACCCGGGTATTTCAAGGTCAAAAGATCTGTTGGAGTGGTCGCGACAGAAGCTGAAACCCGAGTTGCCCGGTGAAGTGTTCGGGGCACGGGAATCGAACACAGCCACCAGCTACGCAAGTGGAGAGCCGGCTGCACCCGGGAAGTACGAATTGCATTTCCTCTGCGAAGGACCACCCGATGCAGAGATCTCGGTGTCGGCGGCCTGGGACGGCGCCGAAGTTCTCGCTCCCATGCAGGTCCCATGCAATGGGGAGGTCTTTAGAACAACAGTGCAGCTGGCCACTGAAGGAGCAGATATGAAGGTGGAGCCCGCTGCTGGCCCAGACTGCCGTTACGCCTTCAGGCTTGTTCCATCCCCGTAGGTTTGCCCCCACTACTCCAGAGCCTCCAAAATTGTCCCATTAGCCGGGGTCGGTCACGTTATGTGGGAGCCTGCCGTCGCGTTCCTCGTGGTGCCCGTAAGCCGAACCTTGACCGGGCGAAAAATTCAGGCCTTTTCGGACCCTGTCCCGCCGGTGCGGAAGACGCCCGAGATGTCGCCGCCCCGGCTGGACCCGTTCAACGCTTGCCCTTAACCTGGTCGCACGTCGGAGCGCGGATCTCAAACTTTTTCGGATTCGGTGAAACCTTTTGGGCTTTGCCGGACACTAAAGGGCATGGGGAAGAACGGAGACGGTGAAGAGGGGCTGTGGCACCAGAGCCTTCTGGGTCAGGGCGATGCGTTTGGCGCCCTGTACGACCGGCATCGGGACAGGGTTTTCCGCCACGCGTACCGGCTGTGCGGGAACCACCACGACGCTGAAGACATCATGGCTGCCTCCTTTCTTGAGCTCTGGCTGCGGCGAAAGAAGGTCCGGGTGGTGGAAGGATCGATCCTTCCGTGGTTGCTGGTGACGACCACGAACATGGCACGCAACAGCACCCGCTCAGCGCTCCGCTATCAACGTCTCCTAAACTCCCTTCCCCGAACCGAGGACCTCAGCGACCCATCAGCAGATTCTTACCGCTCTTACCAGGACACTCTTGACCAGGACCTTGCAAGGGCTCTGGCCACATTGACTGCCGAGGACCTGCACCTGGTCACCCTGGTCGTTTTCGAGGGGCACACCATCGCCGCTGCCGCCGCTGTCCTGAATCTGACCCCTGCCGCAACGAAATCACGGATCCACCGGGCCCGCCAGCGGCTCAGAGCAGCCCTCGCCCCTGATGCATCACCTAACCCGCCCACCGCTCCAACCCCGGTGTTGGAAGGAGAACGGACATGAACCAGCTCCACGTCGATGATCTGTTCAGTGATGCCCTACGGACGGAACTCGTATCCCAAGTCAACGAGGGAGCACTAGTTGCGAAACGCAGGCGTACCAGGGTCTGGCTTGGTACCGGCGCTCTGGCCGCGGCGGGACTGCTTGGTATCGGAGCAGCGGCGGCAGGTCTTTTCTTCATCCCTGGAGGCGAAACGGTGACACCGTTGGCTTCGCCCGTGACCACAACCTACACCGGCACAGCAACCGTTGAGCTGGGCACTCCTCCCGACGGAACGACGGGGATTCAAATGGAACTTAGGTGCTTGACCCCTGGCTGGTTTGAGTTTCCCGACGGCGCATCGAGCAGCTGCTCGGAAGTGGATGCGGCCAGCGACAGACTGGGTTGGAGCGGCTACACCATCAACCTCGTCCCCGGCCAGGACAGTGTCACGATCAAGACCGACCCCGAGGCCCGCTGGCAGCTTACCGCCGAGTACGTAAAGCAGGAACGAACACCCCTGGGTGTCAATGCCAAGGGTGAAACCTACGGCGTCGAAAGCCAGGAGAACGGAACCCCCGACCTGATCGCTGTAATGGCCACCAACGGGCAATCCGGGTACGCCCACGCCCGTGACCTGTACGGAGGTCCCATGCCTACCAGCCCGGAAGATGCCGTCAAGAACTTCAGTACCCCGCGCCCTCCGCGCCAGGTCCCCGTCTTCAAAAGCGACGGAGAAACCCAGATAGGTGTCTTCATGGCCGCCGGCTCCGGCGGAGGGATACCCTCCTACCCAACGCGAAGTGCCCCGCCAGGGTGAACCAATCATTCGCTGGTATCCCTGCACTCAGCCGCATTCCGCCGTTCCGGGAGCGCCATCCGTGAGTGCGGGTACGCACCCTCTGTCCTCCATTAGGTTGTGGCGATGCCTGATTCCATCCCTACTTCTCACCATGCTGCTGACATCATGCAGCGACACGGTGACGGGCGGACCGGGAACTGCCGAACCCACGACGAACTCCACCAGCTCAATCCCTGGTTCTACCAGCAGCCCCGTTCCAAGCGGTGGCCCCTTCGCGTGCGTTGAGTGGGTCCGATTCGCGACCCCTCAGGATCAATACGACAACGCCGGCATGGTGCTCATCGGAAAATCAGTAAGCCGGGCCGGCGAAACCAGCATTTACGGTCACAAGGCCACGACCCACCTTGTAGAAGTCGAGAAGGTACTCAAAGGGAATCCAGGAGAGGGGAACCTGCGCATCACCTCCACACCCCCGACCTGCACTGTAGGAGGGTCCTACCCGGACGGCGATCCGCTCGATACAGCTCAAAGAGTCATCATTTTTGCCTCCAAGCAGGGCGACGAGTGGTTCACCAATACACCAGCACAAGGAGTCCTGCCTTTCCCCCAAGGCTCAAAGCTTCCCTTTCAGTAGTGAGCCCAACCCTTGCCCATGAACTCCCGATGAATCCCTTAGCCACCCCCCCCAAGCCCCGAACCTCAGCGGACGGTTGCAGCCCTCAAGGGGATCCTTCACCGGACGCCGCCCGACCTCCTTTTCCGGTTTTGGCTTACGGGTGATTGTTGCGGCTTTCTTAGAACTTTTGGCAGCGGCATACCCAGGTGCCATGCTGAAGGCACGAGCGTTACTTTCAGCGGTTGCGGACATCGGGGGAACAGAACATGCAGCGGAACCAGTCGAAATATGCAAGACAATCAACTGCCCACAGGATTGCTTCCTCATTCTCAGTCTTAGCTCCGGCTACTGTTGCCCTGCTGGTCAGTGGTTGCTCACCCTCCGCTCCGCAGAAGGCACCCAGTACTGCTACGCCGACACAAGCGATCGTCAGCCAGGCTGCTGCAGCCCCTGACTCCATTCCCAGCGCAACCAATGGGCTGGACAAAACTGCGGACTTCAAGACAGCCAAGAAAGACGCGCCTTGGTTGGACAAGATCAAATCCTTGACTGAAGCCGAGCCGGGCAGGATCCGCATCGAGACCAGTGTCGTGGACCCGCGCGGCGCCGATGGTAGCGAGGAGGCAAAGAGCGCGATTGCTATTTGCGAATCCGCCATTACTCTTTTCGGGCCGAGCTACGTATCTGTTCTGGAGGACGACGGCACGAACTTCGTCCTGTTCGGACACCCCTCAGTGCCTAAAGGGGCTTGCACTGAGGTCTGACTAGCGCGTTGCTGGGAATCGCGTCCAGTAGACATTGGGCCGCCCGTTGGGGGAACCCTCTACGGGACACTCCGCCTCAGTTTGGATAGTTAGGCATCACGGAACCCCGGGCATTGGTTGTGGAGAGGCACTTCTCATTCGTTCGGGGGTCCACTCTCGCTGCTCTCCCTCTTTCGGCGTCGTGACCTGCGAATCTGCCGAGTTCCCGTCGGAGCTGCGGGTTGGTGGAAGGGGCATGGGTAGAGGAGTGGCATTGCGCATCTGTTCCTCGGTCAGTGGGACGAAGGTTGTGCCGCAGCTGGATGCAGTCGCAGAATCAGCGGAAGGGGCTATCGATTCTGTTGACTTGGTCAGAAGCCGGACTGTCTCCTGGCACTCGCTTCGGTCGGCTATTTCTGTACCCTCAGTAACTTCGGGGGAAGGCTCTGCAGATGGCAGTGGCGGCTCCTGGCGCCATTCTCCCTGCCCGTTATTGCCAACGCTTCCGCAGGCGGTGACGGAGAAAATCAGAACGCATGCAGCAGTGAACCCGCGGATTTCTCTCGAACGTCCCATGCCCTGATTGTCCCGATACGCGGGCCACAAAAATAGTGGTCCAGTCTGAACCACTAGTTTCAATCCGATCAATATTTCTTTGGCTGTGATCTCAATAAAAAGCTGGAGCAGCATGCTCGGCTGCTCTGCCGTCCCATTTGGGGAACCCTGAGCGGGCGCCCTCTCGATTCGTGTCAGCTGTGCGCGGCTGCTGCTGCAACAGTCAGCGGATCCACCAGGTCCCTTCCCAGAATATGTGTGATGTCGGTTGCGGTTCCGTCGAGGAATCCGTGAGCGGCAGCGGTGTGGATGGACAACAGCATTGGGGGCTGGAACGGCAACAGCCCTGCCGTGTCCAGGGTGTCCCTAAGATCCTCCAATGTGCCCGGCCGGTACGCCGACCCCAGGCGGTCCGCGACGTCCTGGCCCGTGATCACCCTTTTCCCGACCAGGTTGTAGGTCTGGCCGCTGTGCGGCCGGGGGTTCTGGGCGACGATTGACGCCGCTTCGGCGAGGTCCTGCCGAGCGACGGCCGCTACCCCGCCGCGGCCGAACGGAGCTGTAATCACTCCATCTCGTGGCGTAAGGAGTTGACCGATCAGCTCGGCATACAAACCGTTCCTCATGACCGTCCACGGGAGCTCTCCGTTCCGGAGGCGGCGTTCGGTCCACCGGTGGGCCAGAGCGAATCCGAGGTGATCGCCGTCATCGGCGAGGCTGGTGTAAACGATGTGCCGTACTCCGTCGCGTTCCGCGGCCGTGATGGCGTTCTCATGCCGGCCGATGACGACGTCGTCTTCGGCCGTCCCGGCAGAGATGAGGACCAGCGTGTGCACGCCGGCGAAGTCGAGCGTTCCGGGATCGTCAAAGTCCAGCTGACGGAGCTGCCCGTTACCGGCAGGGTTGCGGGTTCCCCCGACAGCCGGCGCACCGGATTCCGTGAGGTGTTCGAGGACTGCTGTGGCGAGGTGGCCGGAGGCCCCGGTAACGAGAATCATGCATGCGCTCTTTTCGCTGGTACTTTTCGGTAACTAGACTCATCCTCGGTAACCACCTGAATATGCACAAGGAGGCACTCTGGTGTCAGGCAGTCACACGGAAGTAACCGCCATGCTTGAGCCGTGCGGTGATGCCGATCATCCGGACTGCGGTATCCGTGACGTACTGGACCGGATCGGCGACAAATGGTCAGTGCTCGTCATCGTAGAGCTGGCCTCCGGCACGAGGCGTTTCAGGGAACTGCAGCGCGCGATCGACGGAATCTCCCAGCGCATGCTGACCCTCACCGTCAGGCGGCTCGAACGCGATGGCCTGGTCACCCGGACCGTCTACCCCACGGTCCCCGCGCAGGTCACCTACGAACTCACGCAGCGCGGAAGCAGCCTCACCCATCTGGTCAAACAGCTCGCGGACTGGTCACTGGAACATAAGGATTCCATCGGGCAATCACGGGAACTGTACGACCAGCAAAACCCGGACCACGCGATCCGGTAACCGTGAAAAGCCAGAGGTGGTGGTCAAGACAGGCCCGCTCTGGCGGCCTGGGGTCCGTTGGGGGAACGTTGAGCGGACGGAAAGCAGCCATCTCAGATAGTCGCGGAAGAAGGCTGTTGACGATCAGGGTCAGGGTGACTCGTCGGCTTTCAAAGCAAGGCCAAGCTTGGCGCAAACGTCTTCATCACCGGGGATTACCGCGGCGCGGCCGTCACTCAGAACACATACGGTCAGTGGGTTCGGGATCGGGTAGGAGAAGCTGCGGTCATAAAGGCTGGGATGTGCCCTGCCATTCGGGCTATCGGGGTCGAGCCCGTGGTGGGCCCACATGTCCCGGCAGAGAGTCAACGCGTCCTCGATAGGAATCGGGTTGCGTTGCGTTGATGGTTCACCAACCCTGGTGCCTTCTCCCAAGACAGCTGTGGTGCCGGGGAATTGGTTGCCGCTGAGCTCGGCGCGTGCGAAGCAAGCGATTGAACTCTTATCCGTGACGGGCATTTGCAGCGCTATAGCCGCTCCGCTTACTGCCACGGCGACCACAACGGCGGAGAGCAGAATCCGCTTACCCTTTGTGTTTTGAAAGTGACGGTTTTCCGGGGTTCCATCCTGGGCAACGTTGGCGAGGAGCTGTTCGATGGCTTTGCTGCGTTCCTCGTTGAAGGGCTGTGGACGGGTGGTGTCATTCATGGTGTGCCCTCTTCAGGGGTGAGTGGGTTGGCCGGTCGCAATCCGGCTTGTGGTTTTATCAGCTGGGACAGTTTGTGTTTGGCGCGCGAGAGCCGCGACTTTACTGTGCCAGGCGGAATACGCAGCAGCTGGCTTACTTCAGCGGTACTCATCTCCTCGAGAACGCAGAGGGCGATGATTTCCTGGTCTCTGCGGCCCAGTGAACGGTAGGCCCGGTACAGGAGCTGAGAGCGTCGGTCCTGGTCAACGGCGTCGGCCACGGAGTCGCCGTGATCCGGTGCCGTCTCTGGCTGCGGAAGTTTCCGGATGAGTTGCTCATACCGGAGAGTGGACCTGAGCCGGTTCCTGGCGACGTTGGTGGTCGTGACCAGCAGCCAGCCGATTAACGAATCGTTGACCAACCGGACCTTTGCTCTGCAGCGCCAGGCTTCGAGGAACACCATCGCAGTGACGTCTTCAGCCTCATGGGGCGTTCTGACCACGCGCAGGCTGTGACCGAAGACTCTGTCCCGGTGGAGAAGGAAGAGTGCTGCGAAAGCGGAACCGTCACCTTCCAGGACGCGCAACCACAGTTCACTGTCCGTATGTGCCTTCCCCTGGTTCCCCATACCCATAAGTGTCCGGCAACCCCTCCCCGGTTCCATCAGGACTAAGAGTAAGAACTTCCCAGGCTCAATGCGCCATGATCGCCGTCTGCGTGAACGCCAGAAGACCCCGGCGCCTGGCATTCTGCCGTCCGTTTGGGGAACCCCCAACGCGACGTCCATCTGTAGGCTGGGCCTATGGCGTTGGGGGACGCGGTACAGCCGCAAGCAGTTCCGTCGTACAAGGTGGTCTTGGATGCCTACGGGTTCATCAAGGGCTGCCGCGCTGGACAGCGGACCGGGTTCGGGCCTGTTGCCGGCAGAGGTGGTCAACGGAGAAACACTGAACCTGCCGGGGCGCGCCTATTACCTCTTCAATGCTGCGCCCCAGTTTTACCTTGACCCCGGGTGGGTGAATCATGTGCCGTGGCACCATTCCCCGCAGTCACCGAGCATTCTGTGGCCGGCGGACAGAAGCTGGGTCATGGTGTCAGAAATAGACTTCGATTCCACGGTGGTGGCCGGCAGCCATGAGCTCATATCGGCGCGCTGGTCCTGGACCCTGCCATCGAGGCGCTGCCTTTGGATGAAGGAGCAGACCTAACGTGGGACGCCGACGTTGCCAACCGGCCGATGCAGTAGCCAACCCGTTACGAGGCGCTGCTGATGCAGCGACTATTCCGTGGTCCAAAACAACGAGTTACATCCATGCGTCTGACTGTCCTCTTAGCGGAGTATGCAGTCACGTGACTAACGAACCGAGGTGGCGAGTATCCGGGGTCTACTTCCAGCCCTTCTTGTTTCGCATGCGCTAACAACCCGTGATTCCCCTTACCGGCTGGGCGGCCACAAGTTGAGAGTAACACCAGGGTTCACGTGCCAGATCTAAAGCAGCACCGGACCGAATGGGAACCCTCTATGGGACAACCCTCAGCGCTACGCCAACTACTGCGGTTGCGTCGTGAGTCCTGAGGCTAGGCTAAGCGAATGGACCCGGAGGCAGCCAAAAGCGGCAACAAGTATGAATGGCAATCCTGGCCTTCCGATTCGCGAGAGGGCATGCCGCCGAAGCGACGGCGACTTGTTGTATGGGGTCTGTGGTGGTTCCTTTTCCTAGGGGTGCTGCTGGGTAGCGTTTTGGAAGCTGCCAATGTTCCGCAACCCTGGCGTACTTTATTGGCCATTGCTGGTTTAGCTGCGCTCTTCGGTCCATTGATTCGCGGGGCCATGATTGAAACCCGCAAACTCCGCGCCGAAGGCATCGTCCTGCCGTCCTATCCTGTCACCCGCAAATCACTTATCTCCATCGCTGTCATCACCGCTATTCTTTGGGCGATTTTCGCCTTCCTCGCCGCTACGGGCCGACCCACGTTCCCTCTTCTGCCAATCGTCGGAACGATTTGGCTGGCGTACCAATTGCTCAGGCTTCGTTCACTGCCCATTGAGGAAGACAACTAGACACTCCGTCTCTCAGGCGCGTTGCCCAACGCTATTCGTTCGGTTGTCGTCTGATGGCTCGGATCAGCCGGACAAGCTCGCCAAAATCTTCAACGCCGCAAGCTGAGGATATTCGTCTCGTGTCATTTCGGATTGATAATCATCTAGCCAATAACTTGCCGCTCTCTGCTCGGTAAGGCTGATGAACTGAGGGTTCTCATCGGAAAACTGCCTGTAAGCCCGTCGAAGAACTGGCCGGTCCGGCAGGTCCTGGTCCAAGAAGGCCAACACGTCCTTACCTAACTCGATGACATACTCGCCGCAGAGTTGAATAACGAAAGGTATGGTCCAGGGGGTGTTTGAAGCGAGGATCAGGGAAAGCGCCTTTTGCCGTACCCGGCCATCGTGGTGCCGTGACATCCAGCAGGCCAGGACGAGATGTTCTTATGGTGTGAGCTGCGAGGTCTTGGCCTCGGCTGGCCAGGAGTAGTACATGCGGTAGGGGATCTGCAGAAGGTCCGCGGCGACATGAATCTCCGGGTAGTCGGCCACATGCCAGTTGGTGTCTTGAATCAAGCGGGCTGACGTCGGGATTTCCGGGCGTTCTAGGATCCGCATCGTCTGCTGAGCTGCGGGACGGGCATTCCGCGGGATCGCACGCAGCAAGAGTGGGTCTTTGAACGAGGACACTTTCACCGGCTCCATTCAATCACCTCTGCAGCAATCGGTTTTAGTCCCTTGACCAGCGCGGTGCCCTCACGTTTAGTGCTCCGGGCGGCTGAGCCGTAAATAGACTTTAGACGGCCATCTATAAGAAGATTGCAATTCAAAGCTTGAGGATATATATCGGAAGACGCCCGCATGGAGCTGCTTGAATTCTTATGCGGAGCCCAGCCAGCGTTTCCATCTGCCGGGGTATCCGCCCGGCCGCGGGCCTAGGTCGCGCATCATCTTCTTGTACCAGCGGTACGCGAAGTACAACGCGATGATGTAGAGGACAAACAGAACGGCCATGATGATGAGGAGCTCATCCTTTGCGGCATGGTATTCGTAGTATCCGGGCTGGCCGTATGCCAGCTCGCCGGACATCAGAGGATTCACAATGTCTATGAAGTAAAAAAGAGCGACAAAAAAGGGGAGCATTAGCAGGCACGTTGTCGGCAACACCACCGCGCCGTACTTGAGCTGCGTCTTCCAGCATCGTTTGTCCCAAGCTGCGGTTTGTTCTTTCTGGTCGCTCGCTGTCGTCTGCGTCATTCTCTCCCCCATATATGCCTAGTGCCGTTCCTAGCCTAGGGCCCGGGAACTGGTGCATTGCAAAGGCAACCCTCTACGGGTTGCTCCCTTTCCCTCAGACAAATCTTGGGAACGGATTCAACGCGTTGTCTGGAACCGGCAACAGGAGTGCTCAGAGTCGTCTTCCCCGACGCTCCAAATCCGCCCGACGAACCTCTTCCTCTTCCCAAAATGGGGCGTCATTTCGGTAGACCGGACCATGTAAAGGACTTGGCCGGCGCTTAGCAAGAACCACACGGCGTAAAGGCAGAAGAACGCAATATCCCAACCGTTGTTCAATCCCCTTGTGAACTGGTTGACGGCGAGGAGCGCACTGCCGGCGACTTGGCCGCTATAGGCCCACATACCGAACCGCCAGCCCCCCACGCCCCATTTTCGGCTGGAGACGCTTGCGACCCTCTGTTTCCGACATATCCGGAGCCTACAACCGCTTTGAGGTGCATGTCATTGCGTCTTACGCTGCTCTTGGCTATCAGCCCTTGAACACTCCGTGGGGGAAGTACCGCTTATGGATCTTGGCGCACGGGAGGAAACCCTCTGGGGGCTGCCGGGACACCCAGTAGCCCTTTTCATTATCGGCGTGAACCAGGGGTGTTACTCGATAGTCTGGCAATATGCCCATTCAGACACACGGCGCCACGCGCTCTCCTGTAGTCGCGGCTTGCGTCGTCCTTCTAGGCCTGCTTGTCCTTTGGATGGCGCAGCCTATTTTGCCTAGTTGGGGATGTGCGGTCAGCCTTTCGGCGATGTGCCCGCCGCATTTGCTGCCTGTTCGTGCGTCGCTAATTAGTGCGGGCATCCTCGTGGCACTGCTCGCGACTGTCATCATCGGACTATTGCTTCGGCCGTCTCAGGCAAGCACCTGGCTGGGTGGCATGTACCGAAGCGTCGTCCTCGCAGTGCCTGTAATCCTGGTCCTGACAGTCGTCGCGCACTTCGTGATACCGCAGCCCTGAGTCGATCCTGCTGATCGCGGATTGCTGTTGCGGCGTCGAAAACATCTGGATGCAAGCCGGTCTATCCGAGGAACCTCTGCAGGAACCCGTAGAGTGCTCCGGTTCCCCTGGTCTGTGTCATCGCCGTCCCATATTCAGGGCGGACCGCAGCCACGAGGTCTTTTTCGGCTTCTTTAGGCTTGGGTGCAGCTCCCGGTCCAGATCCGCGGACTTCACTTCCCATTCCTCCCACATCCCGAGCAGATCGTCCGCTCGGTTGCCGTGCCGGAACTCTGCCTCTTCAGGGAAAACCGGCAGCGCGTCGAGGAAAGTGATGTGGCGTCCGTCCTTCAGCTGCAGGTCCGGAATGAGTTCGTCCGGTCGTTCTGTCAGGACCCAGCCGGTGAACTTTCGGCCTTCGATCACTTGCCAGTTCCCGGCGACAAATACGCCGTGGCGGGCAGGGTGGGGCGTGGTGCTGCAAACCATGCTGGTGATGAGGTTGGCGAATGCCTCTCGAACTTGAGGAAAGTCCTGCTTGATGCCGGTGAAGACTTCCACTGTGTGTGAATGGCCGCGGCCGCGGGGACCGGGGACGCTGATGCCGGCGGAAGCATATACGTGGACCCCCATCCGTGATGATGCCTTAGGCCAGTAGAAGATGCCGGCGGTGTTGCCCTCCAACGAGGTCATCGTGCCGAACTCAGGTTCGGCGCCGACAGCGGCCGTATAGTGCGCTTTCAGCTCCTCCAGATGCCTCACGGGGCTTCAACTCGACCAGGCGCCTCACGCACATCGGCGACGGTGCCGTCGGGAGTTAGTCCAAGCATGCCGTTGGTTTTGCGGACCCACCGATTGAGCATGATGGTGCCACCGCAATAGAGAAACAAAGCCAAACTGACAAGAACCAGCGCCACATCTGAGCCTGTGCGGTAGTCGTAGTATCTGGGGTGGCCGAAGGCAATGTCGCCGCTGATCAATGGGTAGAGCATTGCGGCCAGGTATGCGGTCCCAACGATCAGGAGGATACCGAAAACTCCGCCAACCCATGACACCGCGCGTTTACGTGCCCGCATGTAGTTTTCGAACTTTGCTTCCCATTCATCCCGGTTGGGCACAAAAAGCACAAGTTCCGCGTTTTTCATTTCCATCTCGTTCCCCCACAGATATTTCGGTGCTCAGAAAAGCTTAGTTCCCGTGAGCGCGTAGCGAAGTAGCCGTGCAGCAAAGCAACCCTCAACGGACGACCCCTATCGTATGAGTAAGCTATCGCTGATTTTGCTCCAACCATCTTCAGTCGCGTGCTGCAACCGGCCTTCTGTCAGGCGGGTCAACTTTTGGCGTTCACCGGAAAGGTCTCACTTCGGGAGAAGCTGAAAAGTTCGGCTGGTTCGGTGTCGAGCGCTTCGCAGACAGCCGTGAGGGTCGAGAAGCGGATAGCCCTGGCCTTGTTGGTTTTGAGGATGGACAGGTTCGCCATCGTGATCCCGGTCCGCCGGGCAAGCTCGGTCAAGGTCACCCCGCGGTCGCGCAGTACGTCGTCGAGATGGCAGGCGATGCGGTGCTGTTCTTCCTTTCGCTCAGACAATGCCGACAACTTCCTCCCTCAGATTCGCGCCGTCGCGGAACGCGACCCGGAAGGCAGCAGCCAGTATTCCGATGATCAGGAGCGTCACCGGCCAGTCGGGAAAAGGCGGCCGACCGTAGACGAGATCATTGATCGGCAAGGTGCTGACCGACTCCAGCCATGGCTTGCAAATGGTCCAGGCAAGCAATCCCACGCCGAAGTGGACCAGGGCGCCGCCCACCGCGGTCACACTCAGGAGCGTCAGCGAGCTGCGGACAGAGGGAGCGAACGAATCACCGCCGGCGATCCCGGCCAGGAGGCGGGCCATTGCGAAGGTCAGGACGGCGAGGATGACTGCCTGCAGAATAGGCGGCGCCGCTTCCAACAGCACGATGTGCGGAGGCGTATTTGCAACGACAGGCGCAGACGTAAAGAGGCCCTCGATGGGATAGCCGAACACACCCTGGACGAAGTTCCCGATCGGTGAGTTCTGGCCGAAGTACTGGTTGGAAAGCATTGGCCAGGGCGGTAAAACCGATCCCGCGATCATGGCACCCCCTAGGACGGTGACTCCGGTAATCGCGGCTGTAGTTGCTCCGCGGCGCTTCCAGACTGCTTTGTCCATGATGCTCCTTTATTGATTACCGATGTTATTGATAGACGATATGATGGTGAATAGGGTCCCACAAGAGGTCGGCTCAATTTGTTATCTCGAGTCAGAACGCGACGCGGTGCATGCCAATCTCACTGGGGACGAGTGGGCTCCGACTCGACGACTTTGGGGTGAATGTAGAAGAGCTCAAGTCGACACTGACCGTCTGGCGTTTGGGGCATCGCTGTTGAGTAGGTCAACTTGATTCAGGACCACTGAGAGGGCCTGATCCAGGACTATCTGCTGTTCCGTTGCTCAAACCCTGGACGGGACATCTTCCAAGTCATGGGTACAGCTAGGCCGTTCCAAGCGGGCGTGTGGGGAGGCGCCCATACTTAGGTCGCTGTCTCGCGCCCAAGCCATGGAGTAGCGTCGCTGAGTAAAGGGCATGCTTTGCGGAGATCGAGGGGGCGAAATGGAAGGCATTGTGTTCATGCTGGTGGCGGCTGCTTGGTTCGTTTTCCGCAGGCGCATCGCGGCATATCAGGTGTACATCATCACGGAGAAGTACAAAGTCCTGCCTCCTAGGGACAAAGCCGAGCAAGTCCGGGGCATGGAAGTTGTAGGCACCTTGTTTTGTGCGTTACTTTTCAGCGCCGGTGCGCTGATGGTGGTCCTCCGGATGCTGCTTGCCTAGGGCTATGTCTCGCAACCCAACCCTCAGCGGGACAGTTTGGTGCTGGTGCTCGTTCCAGTGGCTGTTCACGTCACTTGTGATCACACCATGCGGTCGGGGCACTTACTGCCGAGGCCTAGACTTATGCAAATGTCCGACTCGTAGGAATGCTAATCACGATGTTTGAAACTTTTGCCAAGAGCTTTACGCCATCGTCCCGAGAGTCCGCCGCCTCAAGAAATACGCCCGATGATGCGGTTCCAATCCTCCAAAACCTCTTCGAGACATACGGCGGTACAACTTTCGAGGGTGGCCTTTACCGCGTTCACGACGTCGGCTCGTCCAGGGAAGCCTCTGAAGCCGCTGCATTTGCATTTCCCGCCCTCAAGGCACCCCTGCTTTGTTTCGGATTCGACTGGTTGGGGCGCCAATTTGCCCTCGACTTCCGGAGAGGCTCGGCTGAGAAACCTGGGGTAGTGCTCTTGGAACCAGGAACCGGAGAAGCATTGGAGGTACCCGTTGCCTTCTCTGACTTCCACGACTACGCACTCTTCAGATACAGGGATTCCTGCTTGTTTCCCGAAGCTTTTGAGGATTGGTGCGCCGGGGGCGGGCCCGCACCTGAGTTCAATCAGTGCATCGGCTACAAAACGCCCCTGTTTCTCGGAGGTAGCGACGATGAATCAAATTTGGAACTAACTGACATCGACGTCTACTGGTCAATCATGGGACAGCTCATAGTCGCCACCCGCGATCTTCCGGATGGCGCTTCAATTTCAAGCTTGAGGATAGGTAACTGAGGCAGGGCTTCCTGCGGTGAAGTTAATAGAGGGGATACGTTTTCCTCCGGCCCGTACGAAGTCGTTACTGCCCAGCCGTTCCGAAGGGTTAGGCCCTGCATAACTTCTGTCCCCGAAGGGGAACCCTGACCGACACCTCTTGGCGCCCATGCAGACCTGTATGGTCGTGTCTACTGTAGCCATGCGTGCATGAAGAATGAGGCAATTCCCGCGGCGCACAGTGCGATGAAGAGTGAGTATTGTCCGCGAGACATCGACTTCTTTTCCCGGACTAATTGTCGAAGAGCCACACCGAGAACCGCCACTGCACCTAATGCCAGCAGGATTCCAAGGTAAAAGAACAAATCGACCATTAGTTCCTCTCATTGCGGTGTGCTTGCCCATGATACATGGACGTCCAATTACCAGCCGCCAAGAGGAAACGGGTGTCCCGTTGAGGGTTCCTCTATCGAAATGCAGGTGCGTCCTTTGGGCCACCGTCTTGCTGACGCACTCTTCCACAAGCACCCTGCTGCTATTTGGTTTCAACCTGAGCGGTCCCAGTCCTTGACTATAAGAAGGTATCTTCCTATTCTTTGGCTATGGGCCGTAGAAAGCAGGGAACGCTACTTCCACTGGAGGTGCACATCCTGGAGATCGTTGAAGAGTCGAAACTCGCTGGCCGGCCGGCTTACGGCTTTTCTCTCGCCAACACGCTCGCAGCAAAAGGCGGAACGATGCTGGCAGCTCACGGGACACTCTACAAAGCTCTATCGAGACTGAGTGACGCGGGTTTTTTGGAAGCCGAGTGGGAAAGCCCAGAGATTGCAGAACGCGAAGGACGTCCCCGACGCCGCCTTTACAGCATCACAGCACCAGGGAAAGCTGCACTCCAGTTAGCGCAAGTGGCGCCAGCGCGGAACCCCGTTCCGACTCAAATGAGGCCGGCGCGCGCATGAGTGAGTACCTGGAATCGTGGACAGCAAAAGCTGTTCTGTGGTGGGTCACCACCTACACCCGCTCAGTTCCAAAACAGATCGCTGAGGGCCGGCGGGAGGAGCTGCTGTCGGACCTTTACGAGCAATACGCAGCAGCAGCCCGCAGCGGTCTTACGCGGAAGGCGGCCAGCCGATCCATTGCATGGCGTGCGCTCCGGGGTGCATTGGCAGATCTGCGTTGGGGCAGAGTCCATAACCAGCGAAAGGCAGGAGCTATGCACGCGACGACAGGAGGCCCTGGAAAGAGCCGGGGCTTTTTTCGAGGCATGAACACAGTCTGGGCCCTTTTCGCCGTAGCCTTTGTCGTCAGCTTTGGCGCCTGGCTCCTCGAGTACTTCATCTTCCATGGTCACCTGCTGGGACACGTAGTACTCGAGGATGGGTCGGGCTATGGCATCTCCGGTCTCCTCATCCTGGGAATAGCGATTGCCTTCGTCATCGCGCGATATGCCCAGATCGTGGCTCAGCTAATAGTCCGCAAGCGGCATTCACAGAATCCAAACCTTCCCTAGTTCACTTCAGGGGCCCTGCTGACAGGCCCGTAGGTAACGGCATCACGTCCTTGCAGTCGGGTCTGCCAGGGTGCGGGTGTCCGGTGAAGGATCCCTACCGGACGTGGCATCGACGCAGGCTAGCCGTCTTACTCAGCTTTGGATTCGAAACACGGCGGTTCGAGACAGGATGCGTGGCCTTCTAGCTCCCGGCGTCGTCTTCGGCCTCGTATCGGTACTCTTCCGGAAGTCTTCTCAGCACTTTTATGGCCAGGACTAATGCCGCTGCGCCGACCGCCACGATAAGGGCGGAGATGAGGATGTGCTCGCCCGTGGGCTCGCGCAACAACAGAAGTGGCCCCAGAATCATGACGATCACTACGACGGGGATCTGAATCCACCAATAGATCCTGGATCGTCTCTCCTGTGGGTGAATCCAAGGCTTCATCAGTCAGCACTCTCGTCATCGGTAATGCATTGTGTCGCCAGCGTAGCAGCGGGTTGTTCCGGCAAGGGATCCCCCACCGAACGTTGCGCCGGCCATACCGCCGAAAGATTCAGAGGTCAGTAGCGTGTGGAGCAGGCGCGAGAACCGACCGGCAGTGACCGAGTCGTTGCTCGCTTACCCTACTTCAAGCTCCCAGTTTGGCGGCTCCCTTGCTCTTCCCGTTTTCCCCAGAGTGCGGCGTAGCTGGCCAATTGTTCCTCCGATAGTTGCAGATCGCCCTCTACGACGAGCAAGGTCGTATCCCACGGCCGAACGTCATCTAGGCGTGGGGTGAGTAGGACTGCGATCGACCGAGCTCTTGTGATGTCTTCGGTCTGTGCGCGCTCAGTATGACGAAACATCAACCATGCCTTGAATGCATCCGCTGTCGCTTCGTTGTAGGCCGAGCAAACAACGAAGGAGACTTGATAACCGCCCGGCGCGGGCGGCAGGAATGTCCGGGATCTCCATCGAACGCCGTTTGCCCCGTGCTTTGTGTCGAGCTCACTGTAGAGGAGGGTTCCAAGCTCTACTCGTGAAGCTACCGGAAGTGCATCGATAGAGGCGAGGACTTCGACTTCCATTTCGGGCGTGACTTCATTGCCGTCGATGCTGGCGATGTCCTCGCAGATAAGACGGGTGAGCCCAAATTCGGTAGGGTACTGCGCTCCCGCTGGCTCCATCGGCAACAAGGGGTAGCTGAACCGTGTCCCTAGTGCTTCTACCGTCGCGTCGGCTGGATCGGAATCGGTTTCTGAAACGGCGGCATCAAGTGATGCTAGATCGAAGTAACGATGAGGTTCCTCGCCCAGGTACTCGGTCGAGGTCTCAACTCGGATCAGGTAGCGAATGACAGCGCTGGTGGACTTGAGCTGCTCGAAGAGAAACTCCCAGTCGCGCCGAGCGAGCACGATTGTAGGGAGTGGTCCCTCGGCCGTGGAGAGGGGGTGTTTCGTTGGAATTTGAGGGTGGTCAATGATGACGACGCCGACCCATTTCACTGCTCGACCGTCGAGGCGTAGCAGGCGCCCGCGACCATTTTCAAGATCGACGGGTGATTGCTGGAGACGCCGATAAGTGCCTTGAACCTGCTTTAGCGCCTTCTCGACGTTCTTGTTGATCCATCGGGCTTCTTTGTCTGGCACCGAAATTTCAGCGCTGCGACCCTTAACTTGAACGATTGCGCCAATGTCGCCAGCCATGAGGAGCCCGTCGCCAATTTCTCGCACGCCGGACCCTTTACGTTCGACCTGAGGTTTCATCACAAAATCTGGGAGACCCCAGGTTGCAACGGCTTCATGCACTGCGCGTTCTGCTGCAAGGCCGACGGTGTGTGACGCCCGGAGCTGTGTGGCATTGGGGATTCGTCGTTCAAAGACCCCGCTTGCGGTGGGAATAAGTAGTACGAGCTCGCCAGGGTCTGGATCGATGACGACAGCGACCCGAGCACCAGTTTCCGTTAACTTCGCAAGCTCTGATTGCTGCCAACGGCGGGGAGAGGCCGCCGCATCGTTCCAAAGATTCTGCCGGCCGACAACCTCGATGGGGAGCGCACGAGTGCCGCTTACCTTGCCTGTAACTGCTGCGAAATGAGCATGGAGCAGGGCGATGACCTCAGTAACCTCTCTTAGCCGCGATTCGAACGTGTCGTCTGTCCCGACTGGAATGAATCCTGGCGCAAACCCCAGGTCCAACAATGTGCCTGGACGGGCGTCTACCTGCATGCCTCGTTGGTAGGCAGGCACACGGAAGGTCGCAACTACTCCATCTGGGCTGCCTCCAAGATCGAAAGAGGGGCGAGGTAGGCATTCAATTCCCTCACGATGGGGTTTCGTGAAAATTATTGGCTCAGTTGGAGTTGCCCAAACGGTGATGTTTGAGCCGGCTTCCAGGGCTTCAGACCAACTTAGAAGTTGTCTTAGGCCCGCTTGTAATCGTCCTATCTGCTCGATACCTGAATCAGGAAGGAATGGCTGCGTACTACAGACGATGTCCGCGTGAACACGCAGCACCCCATTGATACAGGCCTTCTCCAGTAGAAGACTGAGATTCTCCTCGGAATCCGCAATTGGCCAGTATCTTTCAACGTCCGGGTCCCGTGGGGTGCGCGAGGACGAGAAGAGCTGCACCGTCTCGATAATGAGAGCGTCCAGCGCTGACCATAGCTCGCTTACGCAGCTCGAAAACCGCCGCGTCAGATCACTCTGTAGGGTTCCGGGCCACTCCACTGAAGCGGTAATAGTCCCCGACCCCTCGTCATTGACGATCACAGTCGCACCCATGAACTGCTCGTCAAAAGCCGCGCTCCAAGCCGCAGCCATCTCGGATGCGCATCGCTGGGCAGAACGAAGGTGGGAGACCGCCTGCGGGTAGCTTTCCTCAATCACACTCGCACTGTAAGCGCTGGTACCGACTCATCGAGGGAGGGCGCGGTAGGAGCGTCCGTAAGCCGGTGGCCTTACGGACTATCCAGCGTTCGATAGGGGAACGCTAAACGGAACACTCTTCCCCGTCAGCTTTGGGGTGCAGGCGAACTGCAGGTAAATGGGGGCGTGCAATTGCCACGGCCGCCTCTGGTGGAAACCACCAGATGGCAGCTGAGCTAGGCTCGCCGTATGAAGCTCCGCAGGTCAACGTGTTCTGCCTGAAACTGAGAGCCCCGCGATGTTGCGCGGGGGCGGTTCGACCATGTGGCTGCAGACTGATGGAGCGGCCGCCTTGCGGCCTGACGAAATAGGGGCATCGGTATGGACTTCTTTGAAACAATCATGTTTCCGTTCAAATGGTTTGTCTCCATCATCATGGTGGGCTTCCATGAAGGCCTGAGCACCATAGGGATGCCTGACGCTTCCGGCTGGACGTGGACCCTGTCCATCATTGGGCTGGTGTTGGTCATTCGTGCCGCCCTGATCCCTGTTTTCGTCAAACAGATCAAGGCGCAGCGCGGTATGCAGCTCTTGCAGCCGGATCTGAAGAAGATGCAGGACAAGTACAAGGGCAAGACCGACCAGCTCTCCCGCCAGGCGATGGCGCAGGAGCAGATGGCCATGTATAAGAAGCACGGAACCAATCCGTTCTCGGCCTGCCTTCCGATGCTGATTCAGATGCCGTTCTTCTTTGCACTGTTCCAAGTGCTTTCCGGGATCAGCACGGCGAAACAGGGTGGCCGAGGCGTCGGTGCAATGAGCATCGAGCAGGTGAGACAGTTCGATGAGTCCAGCATCTTTGGCGCACCGCTGTCTGCGGTGCTACTGCGCAATGACTCCGGCAATGTCGCAGTCACGGTACTAACCATCGTGATGATTCTTGCCATGACGGCCTCGCAGTTCATCACCCAGAAGCAGATCATGGCCAAGAACATGTCCGAGGAGGCCATGGCCAGCCCTTTCATGCGCCAGCAGAAGATGATGCTCTATATCCTGCCCGTCGTATTCGGGGTAGGCGGCATCAACTTCCCCATCGGTGTACTGATCTACTGGACCACCACCAACCTCTGGACCATGGCACAGCAGTTCTTCGTCATCCGCCGCATGCCGACCCCGGGTTCCCCCGCCGCCAAGGCCCTCGCCGAGCGACGTGCCGCCAAGGGCCTGCCAGCGCTGCCCATCCTGGGTGGAAAGACGGCCGATACCGACGCTGAGGACGAGGCGGCTGCGGCTGCGGCTATCGCTGCCAAGACCCAGCGCATACAGCCACAACGTAAGAACAGAAAAAGAAAATGACCTTCTCAAGGGGCGATCTTCGCCCCAGGAATCACAGAACTTCCTCGGCCGAAACTGTAGCTATCTGAACAAAGTGCTGGTTGGGGAACCCCTAAACGCGACATAACGGCGGGAGTACTGTGGATGTTGGCGCTTCGTGGCGGCGTTCTGTGATCGCTCGGCGTCGCACCCGTTCCCGTACGCCGATCCTCTAGCGGGCGTCGACCTGGCCTGGCAGAGCTCAAATCCCGTCTCAGCGGATGGGCCGAGGAGCTGCGCACGAACCCGCCGACATTAGGCCAGCACCCGATGCAGAAAGACCAGGAACAATCCGTCGTCATGGATCCCAGGATGGAACAGGTCATGAAACTCGTGCACGCCTCCTACCCGGTTTCGGCGCGTCATGCGCTGTGGCCACCCACCGAAGCACCGGCATCCGAAGCGTCAAAGCACACCAAGGGGCAAGGCCAGCAACAGGACAGGGCGCTGTGACTACGGCCTAGCGTTCCTTTGCCTTTTTTGCTGCCTCGTGTCCGTTCAGAACCTGCCGAAATTCTTTGGCGTAACGCTTTGGGTTGGACGCCACCCCTTTGTCCTGGATGCGGATAATCACGGCAGAATCAGCCTGGAACGAAGTCCCGTCGCTGGACAAGAGATCTTGATCAGGCTCCATGGTCCCGTCGTTGACTTCCACCTCGTATACCCATCCGCCGCCTTCTATACCCGTGTCCGGATTGATCCAAGCGCTGGCATAGCCGCGGGCTAGATTAACCCGAGAGGTCATGTACACCTTGTCTGGGCGTTGGGCTATTTCCGTCAGGCCCTCCTGCAGACTGGACTGAAGAGTTGTTGACGTGGTTTTAGTGATGGTTGGGGGAAGTATTGACTCGCTCACAGCGAGTCCGGGTACGCCGCCATGGAAAAGAAAAAGTCGTGACATTGGCTCAGGATACCCACGGCCATCCGAGTGTCCCTTGGTAAGCCATGCCAAAAATCGATCATTTGTTTGCGCGTGGCCGGGCAGCGAGCCCGGCCCCTGTGAATCGCAGCGATAAGTGGTGGCTTTATTCGCGGCGCTTAATGCACCCCTGGTGCACGTAAGCCGAACCTTCAATGGGACGGTTTCATCGTTCGTCAACCGGTGGGTAAGAGTGCGAACGTGATCGGCAACGCTGCTTCAATCGATGACGGCGGCGATTGCTTCGATCTCCACGAGCTGGCCTTCATAGCCGAGCACGGTGACACCCATCAACGTGCTCGGAGCATCGTGGTCGCCGAAGGCCTCGCGAACCACATCCCACGCCGTCACTAGATCCGCCCGCTCTGTCGACGCCACAAGGACCCGAGTGGAGATCACGTCCTCGAGGCAGGCACCGGCGGCTTCCAGGGCAAGGTGCATGTTCTCGATAGCCTTCGCAGCTTGGGCTGCGTAGTCCCCCACGCCTGCGGTCGTTCCGTCCTCGTTCAGCGGGGAGGAACCCGCCAGGAAGATTAAGCGCGCTCCGCTGGGGGATGTCGCGGCGTACGCGTACTGCGCGATGTCGCTGAGGGCGTTCGAGCGGACGAGGGTGACAGCACGCGGCATGTTTTCCCTTTGTTGAAGTGAGGACTGACCATTTCCCACTCTACCGGCGCCCCTGAGACGGGCGTCGTGGACCGTAAGCCGATCCCTCAGCGAACGCTTTTTGACTGGCTAGTTGCGGGGGCGGGGCACAATGCCAGCGCACTCGTTGAGTTCAATTTATGGCCGATGGTGTGCGAACCCTGCCGACTCTTCAGCGATTCTTCATCGCGAAGCTGGGCGTTAGGCCCCCGTGAAAGATTCAGTCAGCTTCGTTGGATTGGATCATGACCTCATATGGTGGTGCCATGACTGAGGCGATCGCTTGGAACCTGGCATTTCGTTGCGGCAATGGAGTTGGCAAGGCGCCGGGGCGAACTGCCGAGGCTGCCCTTCCCAGCCAGCCACCGTCCGGCTGGACAGGAAGCCTTGGGCCGGGCGTTCGTTGGGAACAGTGGCCACGAAGCCTCAACACTGGTTTGCCCATGATGCATGTGCTGACGCTCTGGCTACCCGGTGACTTTCAAAGGCGTGGTCCACAGTTTCCTGGAATCGCCATATTTGCTGGTGAGGGACAATTCGCAGACAACAGCAAATCTCCCATCCCCAGCGCCGAATCAACCGATCCGTTCCTACGCGACCTTGCCGCAACCGAGGACCATCCCGGTCTGCTTAGGCGCAGAGACGTGATCGACGGAGAATTCGCGATCCTCTGGCTCACAGATGATGAGTTGGCCGCCGGCCCGACGGCGCCTCGTCCCGATGTTCGTGCCGCGGGGGAGCACGTGGACGATTCAGAAGGTACGAATGCTTGGGATATCGTCGAGCCGACCATCGACATTTGGTTGATTCCGCGCGTCGATCCAAATGCCGGCAAGGCCCCGGTGGAACTCTGGGGGGATGAGGTCGGCGCCGATGCGTATGTCAATCCCTCAGCAGGTGGGAGCAGCCTTTCGGACTGGGCTGAACCGCTTTTCGCCATAAGCCACTTGGGCGGAACGGCCTTCCCCGTCCAGGCGATGCCTGACGGCCTTACTCCCTGGTACCTCGAACTGGAAGAGATCTCGGGGCTGAACTTCGGCGGTGGCGGCAACGCTCAATTCGATCTGGAATCTGATACTTTCGACTGGGCTTGCGGATAGCGCACTAGGGGTAATTGGCGATCGGTCCTGATCGCCTAGACAAAGCCACATTCGTCAACGAACTTGTTGCGCAAGCCGGGTGCTCATTGGACGACGATGCGTCCGATTACGGATACTTCACCGGGCGCCCACCCTCTACCCGGCAGTTAACCTCAAAGGCGGACTGGAGTGAGGGGTTTGGCCGTGGTTTAGGACTGCTTCTACAGGTAAACCACGAGCATTCCGGCCAATCCGAAGGCTCCGGAAACAAGGATCAATGGAAGAAAGAAGGCCTTCCGCTTAACAGCTCACCGGTGCGCTCCCTGTCGATGTGCGCGTATATGACCGTGGCTAACAGCCCGATGATCCTATACCGAAAAGCGTCAGTCCGAGGGGGCTCACTGGCCTTTCTCCTTGGTGGGGACTCTTCGGATCCAGACGAGCATAACTACCCCTACCAGGACCGTCCCAGCTGTCCATGGCCATTCGCTATTGCTCGTTGCCACAAAAGAAATGCATCTAATGAGCGCCAAGACTGTGAGGATTGATGTGCCTACGGTCAGAATCAACTTTTGCTGCGGTGAAAACGGCCCTACGTTGAACATTCCCCACCTCGTCATATGGAATCCTGGTAAACCACGGCAAACATCAATTGACCGTGACACTACGGGATCGCCGGGGAGCCTTCCATAGTCGTCGCCCAACAAAGCTTGTTCATTTCTTTGCTCCCCGAGGCTGCACGAAGCAGCTGGTCCTACTCCAACTGCGTCTTTTCAGGGGATCGGATTCAGGGCGGCGGTGCGCAGCCGAGGCGGATTAGTCCCTGGGGCTGGTGGGCCTCACGGTTTCTCTTGGTGCTTGACCTACTGCTTAGAGCGTCGTTTGAATAGCATCACTGCGAAAACCACACCGAGCACGACGAATCCTACAGCGGCAATGATGATAACGAGGAGTGCGGTAGTTCTGTCGTTTGACCCGCCCATTTGCCCCGTGACGAGCGAGTAGATGACAGTGGCCACCCCCGCCAGAACCATAAAAATGGCGCCTATACCAAAGTACTTAGCGGTTCCGACTTCTGCGGCCATCTCACCCGGTTTGCCCAGACGCTCATTCCAACCGCGATTCAGTTGGGAAATCCTGTCCCGCTGCCAGAATCCCAATGCTCCGATGACGATGGCAGTTACCCCAATGAGAATGTTCATGGCCTGATCAAATCCGGTATCGGCGTCAATCACAAGGGTACTGCTGCCCTTACCGAAGTCATGCCTGTGCTGAGACCAATAGCGAGCTAGCGGCACAGCCAGCCGGCTGTCCCCTCCGCGACTCAGAGCACACACATGGGAGCTCCTTTGAGGCCACCTTTAGCCGCGCCCGTTAGCCGGTGGCCGGCCGCGACGCTTCTATGCCCCGGTTGAGGAACCCCTAAACGCGACATAACGGCGGGAGTACTGTGGATGTTGGCGCTTCGTGGCGGCGTTCTGTGATCGCTCGGCGTCGCACCCGTTCCCGTACGCCGATCGTCTCACGGCCATGCCTCCATCGACTTCGTTACACCGACACGAATAGCGACAAGATGTTCGCTGCTGTGCCTAATGCCAGACCAGCTCCAACAAGCCAGACCTGCAAACCAAGGCCGCTAACAGCGTGGCTGTAGATAAGATGCTTGACCAGCTCAGGCATGTTGTCCATATCGCTGTACGTGAACATTGTCTTCCCGGCCGCGCGCTGCTCTGCTCGCATCTCCTCAGTGCGCGACCCACCGCCAAAGATCGAAGGGGGCTCGTTGGAGTACCGCTGCTCAATCTCCTTCAGCCGAGCAAATAATGCGGAGTTCTCACGCATGTCCTTGTGGACAATGAACCAGGCCCACAGAATCGCCCCGAACGAGATAACAAAGGCCAGGATATTGATCACTACAAGCAATGTCTTCATGGGAGATGAGTATGGCATCGAGGTTTGACACCCGATTTCTCAAGCCATTCTTTGCTGGGACTCCGCAAACTATGAGGCCTCGATGCCTAGACGGCGTAGGCCAGGCCGGCGGCCCGTCCCCTGCTTGTTCACGGCGTTCCGCCCATTTAGCTTCGGCATCCCGTGGCTTTGTTCTCGTCCTCGGACTCGGAAGGCTCCTGGTGTCCGCCTAGGGATCGGCTTGCGCGCGGTGTAACTGCAAGTACCGAGGCAGAATGTAGGTCATGGGGAACGATGACGCGGCGGCGAGGCTTGTACAGCTAGGGAACTGGGAAATCGAGCAGTCATTGTTAGAGGGACCGGGTTCTGACTGGGACGACGTCGCCTTTGCTTGGTTGCCGGCGGCTAACAGGCTGCCACCGAGGGCTCCCGATGACTTTCCATCGAAGGGCTGGAGAATCATTCACGCCTTTCATCCGGTATGGGCGCACGAGGTCATAATCCTTGGCGCCCCTTCCCATGGGGAACCCAATAGGTGGGTGCTCGTTCAGCTGTCCAGGGACGACAACGGGTGGCAGTTTGCGACACCGTACTCCAGCTTTGGGCCGATTCCCACGAGAGAAGAACGCCGTTCTGGACTGCGCCTGGAATGGGCAAAACCAACGTTTTCAATGGCGAAGGGATCTGTGCCCGAGATCAATGTCGTCCTCGTGAACGAATCATCGCGGGAGTGGACGCCCAGCGAGGAAGACTCTTCCCATGTTCAGGGGTTGGTGCTCAAACAAAACGGCGAGCAAATCGGGAGTGGCTGGTATGTCACGGGAAGCAAGCCACGGTTACCGAACCTTCGACCAGGGCAGGAAACGACTCTGCCCGTGTTCCGGAACAATCCCGAACTCGAGGGCCTGCCAACGGGTCAATACCAAATAGTGGCCTTCCTGGCGGCGTTGAACCTTCGCACTGTCACCCCGGCCAATCTCACCCTCGAGTGAGCAATAGGCAGCAAGAACCCTGACGGTGGGAGCGCCCCATGAAGGATCGGCTATCGGGCAGACGTGCCGAGAATTTGATCGCTCCGTGGCGGCATTCTGCGATTGCTCGGTGTCGCAGCAGCCATAGCTGAAAAGCGGCATGGCCAGAGGTCATCGCGTAGTCCACGGCTGTACGTTTCCAGTGCCCGTAAGTTGGTTCCTTGCCGGACGCCTCCGAGAAGCCAGGATGAGCGCCGGGGCTGTATACGGAACTCAACGAAGCAGCCTTCCGGAGCTTTGCGATGCCTAGGTTGTAAGGAACTGGCCTTAATGGAATTCTTTACGCCATGCGCCTTTTCCGCAGGAGAGACCCCTCCGCTCCCGTGCACCCGATCTCTGCCTTTTGGGAATGGTGGGTAAGCGAGGGCCACACGATCGATCCCCGCCAGCAATCGCCTGCTCTGGAACAGCTGAGCCAAAGGGTTGCAGCGATCCACCCAGACCTGACGTGGCACTTCGGCGCGGGCAGCAAGTCTGAACACCGACTCACGGTTTCAGCGGGCGGAACCGCGGAAGTGCGCCCGTCGGCCCAACGCTGGCTCCGTGCCGCACCTCCCGCGGATGTGATCTGGGAGTTCCGTTCGAGTCAAGAGGCCGACCCGAACGCTCTCGGCACTGTGTTGGAGATCGCCGGGAGCAAGCTCGATCTGTCGAAAATGGAGTTCCGTGTAGAACCCGTGGAGCAGGAGCTCAGGGTCCACGTCGGGGTCCACCACCCGGTGTTCCCGGACCTTCCGGAGTCCGCGCGACTGCAAGTGACGTTCCTCGTTCTCGACTGGCTTCTCGGCGAGGATGACGTCGAGCGCTGGCTGGGCCAGGTTGAGGCACTAGAGACGGTTCCGGTTGGGTCCACAGACGGCGACGGCCTGCTTCGCGCTGTCGAGTCGATCGCCGATCAGCACGACCCGGACGAGTGGACTCTGTCCCACTGGGAAGACGCGAACGGCACTGCCGTATTTGCGAGCTTTCGTCGAGCTCTGCGTTGGATCGACCACCCGACTCTTGACATACACCACGGCGTCCATGCTGCGTTCGCAGGGCAGCACAACGGTCTTCCAGCGGACGGGGCGGCGCTCGACTCACTTCGAAGGCTCGAGGACGAGCTGGAAACGCTTCTTGGCTCCCGTGGTCTGCTAATAGGGCACGAGACCGCCTCCGGCCGTCGAACCTTCCACGTCTACACCGACGGCGAAGACCAGAACGTTGCAGCCGGGCTGTCCGACTGGGCCCGCTCCCGCCACCTCACCATCGAGTCCGCGCCTGACCCCGCTTGGCGCCGGGTGCGCCAGTTCACTGGTTGAGAACCGCAACGAATCTACCGGCGACGGCTCTTGCCCCCGCCCCGAGGCTACCTGAGCGCGCCCGCTAAGGGATGGCTGGTGCGACGTTTACATGCAGCGTTTGAGGAACCCTCTACGGGTTACTCCCTTTCCCTCAGACAAACCTTGGGAACGGATTCAAGGGGTTGTCTGGAACCGGCAACAGAGTGCTCAGAGTCGTCTTCCCCGACGCTCCAAATCCGCCCGACGAACCTCTTCCTCTTCCCAAAATGGGGCGTCATTTCGGCGCACCCGGACCATGTCAAGGACTTGGCCGGCGCTTAGCAAGAACCACACGGCGTAAAGGCAGAAGAACGCAATATCCCAACCGTTGTTCAATCCCCTTGTGAACTGGTTGACGGCGAGGAGCGCACTGGCGGCGACTTGGCCGCTATAGGCCCACATGCCGAACCGCCAGCTCCCGCGCCCCATTTTCGGCCGGAGACGCTTGCGACCCTCTGTTTCCGACATATCCGGAGCCTACAACCGCTTTGAGGTGCATGTCATTGCGTCTTACGCTGCTCTTCGCTATCAGTAGCCCTTGAACACTCCGTGGAGGAAGTATCGCTTATGGATCTTGGCGCACGGGGAGGAACGCTGAACGGGACGGTGCCTGAAAAAGTTCTCGAAGTTTTTCTGAACTTATGTAACCTTTTTGATGTTCCCGGACAATACAGGGCATGGGGAACGTTGAATCGGACGATGGTGTCTTGTGGTTGCGCAGCCTCCAGGGAGAGGGTGACGCTTTCGGGGTGTTGTTCGATCGGCACCGTGACCGCGTTTTCCGCCATGCGTACCGGTTGTGCGCTGACCGCCATGATGCCGAAGACATCATAGCGACAGCGTTCCTTGAACTCTGGCGCAGACGGCTGACGGTGCGGCTGGTGGAGAACTCGGTTCTTCCCTGGCTACTCGTGACCACGACCAACGTGGCCCGCAACAGCGGACGGGCAGCGTCCCGCTACCGCAACCTCCTCAATAATCTCCCTCGCGCAGGGCATGCAGCCGACGATGAAGAGGCATCGCCTTTCTCGCAGGATGCCCTGGACAAGGATGTGTCCCGTGCCCTTGGCAGCCTGAACGCGACTGACCTGCACCTGGTGAGCTTGGTGGTGTTTGAGGAGTACACCCTTGCCGCCGCTGCAGCGGTCCTCAACCTCACGCCTGGCGCCGCCAAGACCAGGATGCACCGGGCGCGTCAGCGCATGAAAGCAGCAATACATGGGGACGCCGAAACGGGCCCGTCCCGGGTACTGGAAGGAGAACGGTCATGAATCAGCTACGAGTCGATGACCAGTTCAGCAACGCCCTGCGCGCAGAACTCGTCTCACGGGTTCGAAAGGCCTCGCCAAGCAGGCGTCGGGCTCGCAGCAGGCTTTGGCTCGGTGCCGGAGTGCTTGCCGGGACGGGTCTCCTTGGTGGAATAGGTGCCGCTGCAGCTGGATTGTTCGTAACCCCTGGCGGGCAGCAGGTAACACCGCTGTCCTCTCCCATAGAAGGGACGTTCACGGGCACCGCCACAGTAGAACTGGGAAAGGCCCCCGAAGGCGCCACCGGCATTCATATGGAGCTGGCCTGCCTTACCCCAGGTCGCCTCGAAATAGGATCCGCCGGCGAGAGCCTTACCTGCAACGCTGCTGACGTCGGCCCCACCCCAAGGTCTCGGCCTAACTCCTGGGGAGTAAGCGAGCTTCTCCCCGGCCAAGATTCCGTGACGATTACAGCGGATCCCACAATGAGCTGGCGGATCAGCGCTAAGTACGTCAATGAGGAGACCACTGACTGGGGCGTCAACGCCGACGGCGACACCTACGGCATGGAGAACGAAAACGGCTCACCCGACATGATCGCCGTCATAGCGACCAACGGTAAGCGGGGGTACTCCTACAGGACCGAACTGGAGGAAGCGGACGGTACCGCGGCGATGAAGACCTTCAAGAGCCCTGCCGATGCGGTGGCCTGGCAGGAGTCCGTGCGCGGCAAAACATTCTCCGTCCGTGTCTACGACGTGACAGGCAAAACTGTCATCGGCGAATTCGTCATAGAGCGGTATTAGGTATTTTCCCTGTCCGAAAATCTGTTCCTGGAAGGTTGCGTGTCCCGCTGAGGAACCCTGAACGGACAAGCTCGAGTGCACGAAAGGAATCCAGAGGTGGCCCCAGTGTTCTGATTCGTTCTCAGGCTGCCCTAAGCCGGTCGCCTCCATGCCACTATCGGAGGGTGCTGGCCGCTCCAGGAAGCCGCCATCGGGTCCTAGGTGATGCTCGGCCTGTCCCCGTCGGGTTGGGTTGGAACACTTCGCTCACGACGTTTCAGTTCCAACCAAGCAAGCGTCGCTTGGTAGAAGCAGACGAGGGCGCAGGCAAAAGCTGCTACAGCTACCCATGTGTTCAGCGAGGTGTTCCACTCGAAGAGCAAGACGCTGCCGAGAACGAGGCTAGTACCAATGAGAAAGCGGCTCAATCTCAAGGAACTCAGTTGAGCAATTGACGATCGCCGAATCTTTTCTCGATTCATGCCTAAAGATAACAGGGCTGTTCCGGAACTTCGACTGCTTCTAGCGGCGACGGGTTAGGTGACCAGTAACCCAGTGGCGCCTACCGTCCGAAAAGTCGGCAGCCCGCAGGTCGTCCAAATGGAGGTCCCATTAGAGGGTCCCCCTCCGGGGCAACGGACACGCGAAATTTCCGGAGCACGATTCGTCGCGTTTCCGCGGCCGCCCGATTCCCGTAAGACCCGCCCGAGAAAATGCCCGGTGACGGGGGGATAAACGGTACGTTCAGGACCATGACCGGACTGCTGATCGGATATGCGCGCGTATCCACCAACGACCAAGACCTCACCGCGCAGAAGAATGCCTTGGCCGCTCTGGGGGTGTCGTCGGAGAAGACCTTCACCGACCAGGGCCTGACCGGCGCCAACCGGGCACGGCCGGGACTCCGGGAAGCGCTGGCCGCCTGCCGGGCGGGGGACACCTTGATCGTGACCAAACTCGACCGCCTGGCCCGGTCACTGCGCGATGCAAAGGACATCGTCGACGAACTAACCCGGCGCGAGGTCAAGCTGAGCATCGGCGGCTCCGTCCACGACCCGACCGATCCCGTGGGCCGGCTCCTCTTCAACGTCCTCGCCATGGTCGCTGAATTCGAAGCCGACCTGATCCGGGCCCGAACCCGTGAAGGAATGGCGGTCGCCAAGACAAAGGGCCGCCTGCGGGGCAAGCAGCCCAAGCTCTCGAAAAAACAGGAAGCACACCTGGTCTCCGTTCACCGGGCAGGAACACACACGACGGTGGAACTTGCCGAACTCTTCTCGGTAGCGCGTTCAACCGTCTACCGGGCCATTCAACGAGCCGGCGACAGCAAGTAACCCCCTTGTCAGACCCGGAGTAACCACTAGGCCCACACCTGTGGCTCACGCTAGAGAAACGCCCTACGGCGCCTGACATGCACAAACGACGCCGTTCCGCGCCGGAGTCTCGTCGGACCCCAATAGAACCTTGGTTACGCGACGCAGCTGCCGCCAGATCTCTTGAGCCAGTTAGACCCGGGCGGAGAAAAGCTGCCACCAAATTTGGCATTTCATCAACACTGCCTCAGGGCGGTTCTGTCATTTCGGGGGATGGCATGAGTCGAAACTGATCTCCGTACAACTCTTCATTGTCACGGGTTCTGTGCCGGAGGAGACTTGAGACGACGGCCTCCCATTTC
Source organism: Arthrobacter sp. BF1 (assembly GCF_056680215.1). NCBI lineage: Bacteria > Bacillati > Actinomycetota > Actinomycetes > Micrococcales > Micrococcaceae > Arthrobacter > Arthrobacter sp. BF1. The sequence continues at coordinate 1,938,601 of NZ_CM155271.1, read as the reverse complement.
GGGCCGCCCGCGGGGCCACCCGGCTGCGGGGCCTCACAGCACCCTGTAGCGGCCTTGGTGGATCGATGAGCTCCATGACACCCCTCGAAAAGGCCGCTCAGCGGCCTCGCCACGTCTTGCCCCTGGTGGCTATCGCACTGATTGGATTTCTCGGGGGGTGCCAGTATGAGTCCAAGGACGTCCCCCTCCCGTCCGCCAGTTCTCCGACTACGGAGGCTCACACGCCCCCACCGCTGCCGGACGGCGGCGACACTCCCACGGTCCCACCGCTGCCGAAGAGTGGCGCCATCGACGCCGGCACATACCTCGTCACCAGCTTTGCAGAGAATTTCGAGATTACCGTCCCAGACGGCTGGTCGGCCGACGGCGATGGCCTGGGAAAGGACGACCCGAATCACCCGGATGCGATGGGGGTCTTCGTCGGTTGGTGGCCCTCCAACCATGTGCCGAGGGACGCATGCAAGTGGCAGGGCTCGCTCGTCGAGGTCAATCCGTCGGCTAAGGCCTTCGTCGACGCGATGACGGCGCAGACGTCCACGGCCAGCACCCCTCCCGTCGAGGTCATAGTGGGCGATTACTCCGGCGTCGAGTTCGACCACTCCGTCGAGGGCGCCGTGGACATCAAAGCCTGCGACAACGGTCAGTTTTGCGTCCACTCAGAATATTCGAACCTATGCACACGCTGGTACTCGAGCGTCGCTGAGCGCGAAACCTACAGGGTGGTCAACCTGAACGGCAAGCGCGCCATGTTCTGGATGGTTCAATTCCACGAATCGATCAATCCGGACCTGACGAGCGAGGCACGCACCGTCTTCGACTCGATCGTGTTCAAGCTCCGACAAGTGACCAGCTGATGCGATAGGCGATCCCGCCCCCGGGCGCCGGCTCCTTCTCTGAAATTAAGCTGCGAAAAGACCGCCATTCTGAATCAACAGTCAGAGATATACTGTCTCTGGTTCAGGCTGCCCCCGGTCAGTCCCTGCCGCGGTAGTGAAGGCGCCGAACCAGGAGCTCACCTTCCAAGGCGTAGACGCCGACGGCCCTGCCGGTGAACGCCTTGGCGGTTTCGAATGCCCAGTGCCTTCCGTCGAGTTCGGCCAGAAGCACCGCCTCCCCCTTATCGTCGGCCCCTGCAGCCCTGGCGAGGAGGCGGATTCTGTCGCCACCGACGGCCACGGCGCTGAAGTCCCTCGAGGGCGGGGTTGTCAGGATCACCAGCTCAATGTCACCACCGGAAACTACCGCCTCCCACGTACGTGCAAAACTGGCGACGACAGCATGCGCGGTCACCCTCACGGAGTCCCCGTCCTGTTTGGCTTCGAGGCCGAACCAGTTGTCCTCGGCGTTGCGCACGGCGAGTCCGCCCATGCCGGAACTGACATCGAGCACCGCCCGGCAGTCGATGCCGAGGTGGCGCTGCCGCTGGGCCAGGAAGCTGGGCCGGGGCGAATCCAGGCTGTTCCCCTCCCCCTTGAGAACAAGACCGTCGGGGGTGCGTGCCGCGAATTCCGAAGGCATCCGGCGCACAGCGATCCACGCAGGGTCTTCCAGGCCCGCGCCGTTCGTGAAGTCGTACTCGACCTCCTCCGAACGCACACCGGCCGGCTGCGGCGTCCGGGGATGGGGCCAGCCATCAATCCAGTCCACCGTGGTCAGGAACGTCTCGCGGCCCAAGGGTGAGAACGCCTGGGTGAGGCCCACCGGACGCACGCCGAGCAGGACCATCCCAGTGCCGCCGTCTGGCAGTTCGAAGAGGTCTGCATGCCCGGTGTTCTGGACCGGCGCGCCTGTCCCCGCAGCGGTGAGGATGGGGTTGTGCGGTGCCGGGCGGAAGGGCCCGTCGGGCCGATGTGAGCGAGCAACAGTCACCGCATGACCCCGGTCGGTCCCGCCTTCTGCCGCAATCAGGTACCACCAGTCGCCGCGCCGGTACAGGTGCGGTCCTTCAGGGGAATAGAGCCCGCTGCCGGACCACAGGGGACGCGGCTTTTCGAGCGCTTCTCCCGTCGCAAGGTCCACCCGGACCTGCCGGATCGCGTCTGGGTGCCGGGCAAACGTCACGTACGCGGTACCCTCGTCGTCCCAGGCAAGATCGGGATCGATGCCGTCCACTGCCTTGATGACGGTCCCGTCGCTCCACGGCCCGGCGGGGTCTGTTGCAGTGAACAGGACACACCCCCGGCCGCCGAGGAAGACCGAGACGATCAGGTAGAACACACCGTTCCGGAACCTGAGGGTCGGCGCCCAGACACCCCCGGGCGTGGGTACGTCCGCAAGTTGGACCTGCTCTTCGCGCGTCGCCACGTGGCCCACCAGCTGCCAGCTTTCCAGATCCTTGCTGTGATAGATGGGCAGCGCCGGCAGGTATTCGAACGACGAGGTAACAACGTAGTAGCCCTCTGGCGTACTGACGATGCTGGGATCCGGATTGAACCCGGAAAGAATGGGGTTGGATTTCATCGGTTGCGGCGTCTCTCAATCAGTCGTTGCAGTGGCCTTATTGGCCAACAACCGCAAACTGCAGATGCCTTCGCCGCTACTGGCCTTCCCTAGATCCTTCCGCCTCCCGGAGAGACCCGCAGGGGCTGATTCCATTCTTTGGAAAACCTTCAGGCACTGGCCTCAGTGCTGGCCCTTGATCACAAAGTAGGAGCCGCGGATGGTGCCGGCGAGCTTTGACTTTTGGCGCGCGAACTTGAAGCTTGACGCAAGCTCCTCCGGAACTTCCATGCCGTCGGAGAGCTTGAACCCGACGGCCCGCTTGCTTCCGTCCTCAATCCCGTACATCACGTTGATGGACAGGCCGGACTCGTAGAACACGTAGGCCATCCGCGTGCCGTCCACCTCGAAGGATGTCACCTCAAGCGGGCGGGAGGAGATGGCGATATTGCGTTCGCTCGAGAGAATCCCGTGGATCCAGTCGAGCGTCTCCGGTGCCTCGTCTGCTGGCGTAACGGTGAAATCGTGATCGTACTTGTTTTTGAAGTAGCGCGCCTCGTTGGCGCGCAGCCCCGCCAGGGCCTCCGCGACTGGTGACGATTCCAGACCAACGGTGGACACGTTCTTGAAATCAACGGTGTACGGCATGCATCCTCCTGGGAATTTTCGTTTCGCACATCGTCGCAGATTCAGGCCATTCGCTGCACTGTCGACGCGCCCGCGAGCTGACGGATCAAATCGGCCCACAACCCGGCGCTATCAACCTGGTTGTGGACTACGATTCCAGGGGCAGCCTGGAGAGCATGCGAGTGTTGGCCCGGCCCAAACGGCACCAGAACACTGTCACCGAGAATCAGCGTTGCACCCAGTTGCACGAAGGGCGGCACGTCAAGCAGCCGCTCCGCCAGCCAGGAACCCACCGGCGAGGCGGCAGCAAGGTCATTCTTCACCGCGTCCACCGCAATGGCCATTTGGGTGTACTCCTCGTACGGGATCCGGACAAGCGGCATTCCGGCAGCCAACACCTGGGTGGCCGAATCGAGGTCGGTATCCGAGTTGTACTCTCCCCCGCCCGGCTCAGCCAGCGTGCCGCCCACCCACACCAGTGTTGCCCTGTCCGCGAGCGAAGGGTCCAGCCGAAGCGCAGCAGCAACGTTTGTCAGTGGTCCCCCGCACAACACTGTGGTCCGGTCGAAGCGGCCGGACGTCTCAACGATCGCCCGCGCCGCAGCGCTGACCTGCTCCTCAGTCACCCCGGTGGACTCCGCGCCGGCGATCACCCGCACGTCGTGGCGCTCCATCAGCTCGACGAGGTGCCCGGCGAGTTCCCGGCCACGGGTCGCCGTGGTTGCCGGGTCCGCTCCCGCCAGTGAGGCCAGTCCCGGATCCAAGGGTGATGCGGTGACCAGCACGGCCGCGTCCGGCCCAGACCGCACGAGGATGTGGGCCAGGGCAACGAGCCCGTCGGGGTCTCCGGCGTAGTCATTGTCCACAACGAGCAGTTCCGCAGAGGCCTTCCCCGACACCGTCACGGCGCCGATGCCCCTGCCGGGACAGCCAGCGCTGCGGGCGCGGTAATGGAGTGCGTGCCGCCGCCGACGCTGCGGCGCTCGCCGCCCGGAAGTACGACGTCGGCCTCCACTCCCTCAGGTACCGTCGCCTCAACGTGGAGGGCGCCGTCGTCGAGCTTCCATTCCACGCGGATGGTTCCGTGCGGGGTCTGCAGCGACGTCTTCGCCCAGTCGATACCAACGCCGGGCACCGGCGCGATCAGGACCCTGCTGTAGCCCGGTGCCAGCGGCCTGATCCCGCCGACCCCCTTGTGCAGCCAGTCCGCCACGGCACCCAGGGCGTAGTGGTTGAAGCTGGTCATCTCGCCCTTGTTGATGGTGCCGTCCGGAAGCATGGAATCCCAGCGCTCCCAGACAGTGGTGGCGCCCATGGTCACCGGGTACAGCCAGGAGGGGCAGCCCTCCTCCAGGAGCAGGCGGTAGGCCTCCTCGCTGTGGCCTGTATCCGTCAGGGCTCCGGTGATGAACGGGGTCCCGGCAAACCCGGTGGACACACGGTAGTTGTTCTTTCGGACCAGCTCGGCAAGGCGCCCCCCGGCGAAGTCCACATGCTCGGCGCTGGGCAGGATCCCGAAGGCGATCGCGAGGGCATAGACCGTGGTGCAGTCGCTGTGGATGGTGCCGTCTGTGGCCACGTAGTGCTCCAGGAACGAGGCCTGGACCCGTGCAGCCAACTGCTCGAAGTACTCGGCATCGTCCCGGTGTCCCAGGAGCCGGGCGGTCCTGGCCGTGATGGAGGCGGTGCGGAACATGCACGTGGTGGCCACAACGCCGGTGTCCGCCTTCGCATCCCACGGCTTGTCCGGATCGGCGTCGGGGTCCAGCCAGTCACCGAACTGGAAACCCGTGTCCCAGAGCCCGGCGGGAGACAGCAGGCCCTCCACACGGCGGGTGTGCGAGGTCATGGATTCGTACTGGTTCTTCAGGACGCTGTCATCGCCGTACGCTTCCCACAGCGCCCACGGCACCCAGACGGAGGCCTCGCTCCACAGCGCGGAGGATTCCGGTTTCGGGAACTCGGGCGGCTGCGGGCAGTATTTGAGGGCGTCCGGGACGGTGATGGGCACCAGGCCGTCAGCCGCTTTCTGCTCGGCTGCGAGGTCCAGGAGCCAGTCCTGGAGGAAGCCCTTGACGTTGTAGAGGAAGGCCGCGGTGGGCGCGAAGACGGCGATGTCTCCGGTCCAGCCGAGCCGCTCGTCGCGCTGCGGGCAGTCCGTGGGGAGGTCCAGGAAGTTGCCGCGGAGCCCCCAGACGATGTTGCGGTGGAGCTGGTTGACCAGCTCGTTGGAACACTCGAAGGTGCCGGTGCGCTCGAGCTCGGAGTGGACCACCACGGCCTCCAGTGACTCCTGTGTGAGTGTGCCGGGCCAGCCGGAGATCTCGGCGTAGCGGAAGCCGTGGAACGTCTTGGTGGGCTCGAAAGAGTCCTCGCCGCCGGACAGGATGAACGTGTCCGTGACCTTGGCCGAGCGTAGCGGGCGGACCCCGAGTTCGCCATCCTCCAGCACCTCCGCGTGCCGGACCGTGATGGTTTCCCCCGCCGCGCCTTGGACGGTGAACCGCAGCCAGCCCACCAGGTTCTGGCCGAAGTCCACGAGCGTCCTGCCGGACGGGGAGGCGAAGATTTCAACCGGTTTGACGACGCCGGTGCGCACCACGGGCGGGCCCACCGGCTCGGCCAGCCGGCTGACGTCGAACTCCACCGTATGCACCCCGGACCAGGCGCCGCCAGCGGACGTGCCGGCGTGGAAGCTTGGTTCCGCCCAGCCGGGCTGGTTCCGGCGGGCGTCGATGGTCTGCCCGTCATAGAGGTCGTTCGCGGTGGTGGCGGACGGGCCGGACTGCCAGGTGCTGTCGGAGGCGACAGATTGCACGTAACCGTCCGCGAACTCGACGTCCAGCTGCCCGTAGAAGCCCAATTCACTGCCGTAGAGGTTGGACATGCCGTGCCAGGCCAGCCGCCCGCGGTACCAGCCGTTCCCCAGCTCGACACCCAGGACGGTGGACGGTGCCACGAGGTGGGTCACGTCATAACTGCGGTACCGGAGGCGCCATTCGTAGGAGCTCCAGCCCGGGCTGAGCACGTCATCGCCAACGGGAACGCCGTTGATGAAGGCCTCGTAGACGCCGAATGCGGTGGCGCGGAGCGTCGCCCTGGCCACGGGGCCGTGCCCCTCCGCCAGCTGGAATTCCTTGCGCAGGAGCGGGGCGCCGTCGAACTCCTCATCAGGGGTGATCATGGCTGCGTGCCAGGGTGCCAATGGCATGGGGTGGTGTTCCATTCTGCTGGGCCGTCAGGACGTGACGGAGGGAAAGGTCAGGGGTTGGGGAGAAAAGGGTCAGGAAGCGTAGTGGCAGGCAACCTCGGAAGCGCCCACCAGCCGCAGCGCCGGGCGCTCGTCGCGGCAGAGATCCGTGGCCAGGGGGCAGCGGAGCCTGAAGGGGCACCCTCCGGGACCGGGGGTGGCGGCCGCTCCGGTCCGGACGCCGAGCGACTCGCGGGCCTGGCGGCGTGCGGCCTGCTCGGCAGGCCGTGGCACCGGGGACGCCGCCACCAGGGCCTGGGAAAACGGGTGCTTGGGGTTCTCTGTGACGGCGGCGGCAGGTCCGCTTTCCATCACCTGCCCGCGGTAGAGGACCACCACGCGCTGGGCCAGAAACTGGACCACGGCGATGTCGTGGGCGATGAAGAGGTAGCCCAGGCCGCGCTCGTCCCGCAGGTCGGCCAAGAGGTTCAGCACCTGGGCCTGGGTGGAGAGGTCCAACGCGCTCACGGCTTCGTCGCAGACCACCAGGTTGGGGTCGCAGATGAGGGCGCGTGCCACGGAGATGCGCTGCCGCTGGCCGCCCGAGAACTGGCTGGGGTACCGGTCCACGGCCTCTCGGGGCAGGCCCACCCGTTCCAGCATGTCCTCCGCGCGCTGCCGGGCCTCGGCCGCGTTCACGCCGCGGAGCCGAAGCGGTTCCGCCAGCGAGGAGCCCACGGTGTTCCGCGGGTTCAGCGACGAGTTGGGGTCCTGGAAGACGGCCCGCAGTTCTCCGCCCAATGCCCTGCGCTGGGAGGCACCGGCTGACGTGATGTCATTGCCCTGGTAGGTGATGGACCCGCCGGAAACCTTCTGCAGGCCCAGGATCGCTTTGCCGATGGTCGACTTGCCCGAGCCCGACTCCCCCACGAGCCCCACGGTTTCGCCGGCGGCGATGCTGAAGCTCACGCCGTCGACGGCGGCGGGTGCAGCAGTTGCCTTGCGGCCGCGTCCGTAGCGGACCACCAGGTCCTTGACCTCCAACAGGGGCTGGGCGGGAGCGGGCCGCGACGCTTCGGGGCGGACCGAGGTTGCGGTGCTCATGCGTGATCCTTTTCAACAGTCCGGGTTTCAACAGCCAGGGTTTCAGACAGGGTCAATACGCGGCGGGCGGGGACGTCCGTTGGCACCCAGTCCAAGCCCTCGACGGCGAGTTCGTCGGCTTTGACGCAGCGCACCACGCCGTCGCCGGTGCCGGAGGGAAGCAGCGGAATGGGGACCGTGCAGGCGGAGCCGGCGAACTGGCAGCGGGCGGCGAACCGGCACGAGCTTGGCCAGTCCTTGGGCTGCGGAACCTGGCCGGTGATGGTGGCCAGCCGTTCGGGCATGTCCGCGGCATGGTTGGCATGCGGATCCGCGGCCAGCAGGGCCAGGGTGTAGGGGTGGCGCGGGTTGTCCAGGATGTTGTCCGTCCGGCCGTTCTCCACCACCTGGCCCGCGTACATAACGGCCACCTGGTCGCAGAGGTCGGCCACCACGCCGAGGTCGTGGGTGACCATGACCACCGACATTCCGGTGTCCTTCACCAGGCTGCGCAGCAGCGAGAGGATCTCGGCCTGCACGGTGACGTCCAGTGCGGTGGTGGGTTCGTCTGCCACGAGCAGGCGGGGCCGTCCGGAGAGCGCTAGGGCGATGGCCACGCGCTGGGCCATGCCGCCGCTGATCTGGTGCGGGTAGGTCTTGAGGATGCGCGCGGCGTCCACGATACCCACCTTCTCCAGCAGGCCCAGGGCTTCGGCCCTCGCTTCGGACCTGCCCGTCCTGCGGAGCCGGCGGATAGCTGCGGTGAGCTGGTAGCCCACCGTGAACATGGGGTCCAGGGCGCGCATCGGTTCCTGCGAGATGAGGGCCACCTCGCGTCCGCGGATGCCTTCCATGTCCTTCTCGGTGGCCGCGGCCAGGTTCTTGCCGTTCCAGAGGATCTGTCCTTCAGCCGCGGAGACTCCGGAGGGCAGCAGTCCCAGCAGCGAGAGCGCCGTCATGGTCTTGCCGCAACCGGACTCGCCCACCAGGCCCAGGACCGTGCCGGGTTCGACGTCGAAGGAGACGTCCGTGACCAGGCGGACCCCGTTCTCCACACCTACGGAAAGGTTCCGGACGCTGAGCGTGTCCTTCGCTGAGTCTTTCGGAGCCGGCGCAGCTGCCGCGATCGCGGCGACGGATTTGGCGCGCTGGCGCCGCGCGGCGGCGGAGGGCAGGTGTGAGGCAGTGGCGTTGGGTGCCTTGCCGAGGGCGTTACCGATGGCGTTGGCGGCCAGGACTGTCAGCGCCAGCACGGCACCGGTGGGGACCATCAGCCAGGGGGCGTCGTAGACGTGCTGCGAGGCGCCCTGGATCATGCCGCCCCAGCTGGGTTCGGGAATGGGCGGGCCGAAGCCGATGAACGCCAGGCCGGCCTGGATGAGCATGCCGACGGCAAAGATCAGGGCCGCCTGGACCACGATGGTGTTGGTCAGGCCGGGCAGCACGTGGCGGAGGCTCATCCCGGCCGTGCCCATGCCGTCCACTTTGGCGGCGTCCACGTAGAGCTGGGACTGCAGGGATTTCGCCTGGCCCAGCATCACGCGGTAGATGCCCGCCGAGATCAGCACGCCCAGGATTCCCATCACCAGCGGGATGTTGGTTCCGACGGCGCCGATGACGGCGAGGATGATCACCGTGCCGGGCAGCGACATCATGATTTCGGTGGCGCGGCTGATGACGTTCTCCACACGTTCCCCGGCGGCCGCCGCCAGCATCGCCAGGAGGGTTCCGAGGCCGACGGCGACAATCACCGTGATCATGGATGTCCCCAGTGTGCCGGCTGCGGAAGCGAAGATGCGGCTCAGGAGGTCCCGGCCCAGTTCGTCGGTGCCGAGCCAGTGTGCGGCAGTTGGTCCGGACAGGACGGCGGTGAAGTCCTGGTCCTCGGTCTTGAACGGCAGCCACAGCGGCGCCGTCAGGGAGGCGGCCACCAGCGCGGCCAGCCAGATGACGCCGGCGATGCTCGCCGGAGAGCCGAACAGCTTGCTGCCGGAGAACTTCTTCGCCGCGCCTTGGCGCGGGGCCCCGGGAAGGACGGCAGCCGCCGTCGTACTTGCTGTCTGGTCCGCGTCCGCGGGGACGGGGGCAACGTTGGGGATCATGAGGCACGCAACTTCGGGTCGAGGAACTTGGTGGCGAGTTCGAGCACCAGGTTCACGGCGACCACCACAACGGTGGCGATCACCACCACGCCCTGGACGGACGGGGCGTCATGGGTGCTGACGGAGTTCTGGACGGCCTGGCCCAGGCCCGGCATGGCGAACAATTGCTCGGCGATGACGGAGCCGCCGAAAAGCTGGATGAACTGCAGCGCGATGGCGGCCACGATCGGGAGGCTGGCGTAGCGCAGGGCATGGACGTACAGGATTTTCCAGGTAGGGGTGGCGGTGGCCCGGAGGGTACGGATGTGCTCCTGCTGGAGCGCCTCGAGCATGGAAGCCCTGGTCTGCCGGGCAATGAAGGCCCCGCCACCCACGGCCAGGGTGATCACCGGCAGCGCGAGGGACAACGCCCAGTCCTGCGGGGAGTCCTCGAACGGAACATAGCCGGTGGCGGGAAAGACGGAGGACTGGACTGCGAGGAGGTAGACGAAGATGATGCCGATCCAGAAGGCCGGGAGTGCTACGGCCATGCCCGCTACGCCGCCGATGATGCGGTCAACCAGGCCGCCCCGGACAGCCGCTGTGACGCCCAGTGCGATGCCGAGGATTCCGCTGAGCAGCGTGGCGCCGGCAGCGAGTGACGCGGTCACGGGAAGCCTGCTGGCGAGGTCCGCGCTCACCGAGCGTCCGTCGATGAGGGAGATGCCGAGGTCACCCTGGACTGCGCCGCCGAGCCAGCTGAAGAACTGGACAAGGAGCGGGTCAGTCCAGCCAAGCCGGCGGTTGACCTCATCGATCGCCTCCTGGGAAGCACCGGCGCCGAGGGACACGGCACCGGGGCTGCCGGGCATTGCGTGCACCAGCAGGAATGCCAGCACCGCAACCACCAGCACGGTGGCCAGCGCCATGAGCAGGCGCTTGGTGATGAATAGTGCCATGGTGACCTCCATCGGTCAGAGCTTTCCGGGCGGCCGTCCCGCTAAAGGCGGCCGCCCGGAGAGTTTGGGGGTATTAGCTGGCCGGCTTGTAGGACGAGAGGAGCGGGTAGGCGTTGGTGCCGGCGAACTGCACCGGGGCCACCTTTTTGGTGTTGTAGCCCTGATTGGTGAGCGCTTCGTACAGCGGGATCATCCAGCCCGATTCCACCAGCCGGGTGTTCAGCTTGGTGGCCGCTGCCTTGGCAGCGGCGTCGTCCTTGGCGGCTGCCAGTTCGCCGGTGGCTGCACTCAGCTTCTCGTCGGTGGCCTTCTGCACGTTGGTGAAGCCGTTCAGGATAGCTCCGTACATCACGCCAACCGGGTTGTCCCAGTTCAGCGGCGCGTATCCCAGTGGCGTGGTGGCCACGGCGGCGAAGGCTTCATCCGTTGAGGAGGCCATCTTCACGTTCATGGTGATTTCGACGGCGGCGAGATCCTTCTGGACTGCCTGCAGGTCCGTCTGGGTCTGGGCGCTGGCAATGATGGTGAACTCAAAACCGTTCGGGTAGCCGGCTTCGGCCAGCAGGCTCTTGGCCTTGTCCGGGTTGTAGGCGAACGTGGTTTCAATGTCCTTGGTGAAGCCTGCGGAATCCTTGGGCAGGGCGTTCCAGGCGGGGATGTCACCCTTGTGCAGTGCGTCCACCAGGGCCTGGCGGTTGATGGCGTACTGGATGGCCTGCCGGACCTTCTCCTCCGCGAACGCGGGGGCGGTCTTGCCGATCTTGTCGAAGGAGATCATGGTGTTGACGGTGCCGCCGATCTGGGAGACACCCACGCCCTTGGATTTGGCGAAGTCAACGGTGTTCGAGGTCAGCATGGCAACGTCGGCTTGGCCGGAAACCAGGGCGTTCGCCCGGGCCTGCGGGTCCTGGACCACGCTGAAGATGACCTTGTCGAACGTGTACTTCGAGGCTTCCGGGCTCTTGCTGTTCTTCACCAGGACGTATTTGTTGCCCTTCACCGTGCTGGGATCAAGCGTGTAGGGACCGGACCCGTCCGGGTTGGCGGCGAGGCTGGCCGTGTCCGTGACGCCGTTCTTGCCCACAATCATGCCGGTGGTGGAGGCCAGGTTCTTCTCGAAGCCGGGCTGGGGCTTGGTGAAGGTCAAAGCCACCTGGGTGGGGCTGACCACGGCAACGGAGGCGATTTCCTGGGCGCCGCCCTTGGCTACGGCGGAGTAGGCGCTCAGGGCAGTATCGGACCGGCGGTCGAGGTTTGCCTTGACCAGCTCGGCGTCGAGCTTTGACCCGTCGGTGAACGTCACACCGTCCTTGAGCGTCAGCGTCAGGACGGTGTTATCGGCGTTGTAGCTGAACTCCTTGGCCAGGCCCGGACCTGCGGAGCCGTCCGGCTGAAGCGTCATCAGGCTCTCGTAGAGGCCTTCAAAAAACTGCCGCTGGGCAGCTGAGACGCGCAGCGGGTCAAAGCCGAACGATGCCGAGTCGCTGTCGACGGCGAGGGTCAGGGAGCTGGTGTCCGCTTTGGCGGCTGACTGGCCGGAGCCGCCGCAGGCGGTCAGCGATCCCAGCAGGAGCGCGCCGGCCAGAACGGCGGAGCTCGCACGGGCGGTGGAGTTCAGTTTCATGTAGTGCGCCTTTGCATTCTGATGTGACAACGGAGATTCAAGAGTTGGGGGCCGGGCTGGTGGCCGGCTCCCCTCAAGCATCGGCCGGGGAGGTTTGGCGCTCACATGAGAATGTCATTGATTGAAAAGGTATTGTGTCCCCGGTCACGCTGCAGGAAAGGATTGAAAGCCAGGGCAGAGAGGCCCCGTGCGCTGTTCTTAAGCGCTGAACCGAAAGGAACTACATGACTACCGCAACACCATTCCCGCAGGACTTCCTCTGGGGCGTCGCCAGCGCCGGGCACCAGGTGGAGGGAAACAACGTCAACAGCGACACGTGGTTCCTCGAGCACCTCCCGGGCAGCATGTTTTCTGAGCCGTCGGCTGACGCCGTGGACCACTACCACCGCTACCGCGAGGACATCGCCCTCATCGCCGGGCTCGGTTTCACCACCTACCGCTTTTCCGTTGAGTGGGCCCGGATCGAACCGGAGGAAGGCCACTTTTCAAGGGCCGAGCTGGACCACTACCGGCGCATGCTGGAGGCCTGCCACGAGCACGGCCTCACCCCTGTGGTCACGTTCCACCACTTCACGTCACCGCGCTGGCTCCTCGCCGTGGGCGGCTGGGAGGGCCCCCGGACCGCGGAGCTCTTCGCGCGCTACTGCGACCGCGTCATGGCGCACCTGGGCGACCTTATTGGCGTTGCCTGCACCCTGAATGAGCCCAACCTGCCGTGGCTGCTGGAGTCGTTCGGGATCGGCGGCGTGGCACCGGAGAACCGTGGCTCAGTGCCGGTGTGGGCCGCGGCCGCGGAACGCCTCGGCGTGGACGCCAGCACGGTGGCGCCGTTCCAGTTCTGCTCCACGGAGGCCGGGTTCGCCGTGAAGCTGGCGGCACACCGCGCCGCCGCCGCCGCGATTAAAGCCCGGCGGCCGGAACTTCCGGTGGGCTGGACGCTCGCGAACTCGGACATCCAGTCGATTGACGGCGGCGAGGAACTTGCCGGCCGGGTGCGCCGCGACGTCAACGAACGCTTTCTGGAGGCATCCCGCGGTGACGACTTTGTGGGCATCCAAACCTACGGCCGCACCGTCTACGGCCCGAACGGCCACGCCCCGGCGCCGGAGGGCGTGCCCACCAACCAGATGGGTGAGGAGATCTACCCGCAGGCACTCGAAGCCACCATCCGGGAAGCTGCCAGGATTTCCGGTATTCCGGTGATCGTGACGGAAAACGGCCTGGCCTCCGAGGACGATGCGCAGCGCGTGGACTACCTGCGGGCCGCAGTGGACTGCGTCGCGTCATGCCTGGCGGACGGCATCGACGTCCGCGGCTACATCGCCTGGACCGCCTTCGACAACTACGAATGGGTGTTCGGCTACGGTCCGAAGTTTGGCCTCATCGCTGTTGACCGCGAGACCCAGGAAAGGACGCCCAAGGAGAGCGCGCACTGGCTTGGCCGGCAGGCGCAGGCGCACGCGGCCCAGGCGCACGCAGAACGGGCCTATGAGACCCAGTCGGCGTCGTCGTAGGGGCGGTCGCGGAAATGGGCCCTGAGGTACTCGCCCACAACGGCGGCGCCGAGATCCCCGGCTTCGGGCGCAACCACCCGGCCGTCCACCCGGCGGGCCATCCGCTGGACGAACCGCTCGAGCCCCGGGTCGTCGCCTAGCCGGAAGAAGGTGGCTTGTGTGCCGGCCCGCCCCAGGCGGTCGAGTTCGGCGATGGTGACACGGATGGTTTCGGGGTCGGGTGGATAGTCGAACCATGAGTCTCCGTCCGGCAGCAGGTGCGCGGTTGGCTCGCCGTCGGTCACCACCAGGAGGACGTGCTGCATCGAGGGGTGCCGGCGGAAGAAGCGGCTGGCCAGCAGCAGGCCGTGGTGCAGGTTTGTTCCCTGCTCCCGCCGCGAGGCCAGCGCGGTGAGTTCGCCGATGTCCATGTTCTGTGCGTAGCGGCCGAAGGTGATCAGCTGCAGCCTGTCGCCCCGGAAGCGGCTGGAAACCAGGTGGTGCAGGGCAAGCGCGGTCCGTTTCATCGGCACCCAGCGTCCCTCGGCCGCCATCGAGAATGACACATCCACCAAGAGGACAACGGCGGCCTGGGTGCGCGCCTCTGTCTCTGCTACCTCGATGTCCGCCGCGCTGAGCCGTAATCCGCTGCCCGGGTCGCCGCCGTCGGCCATGGTCCGGCGGATGGCGTTGGTGACGGTGCGGGTGACGTCCCAGGGCTCCGCGTCCCCGAACTCCCACTGCCGGCTGGAACCGGTCTGCTCGCCGGCGGCGCCGGCCACCCGGGTGTCGCGGCGCCCCTGCCTCCCGGAGAGCTGTTTGGCGGTGTCCCGCAGCAGGGACCTGCCAAGCCGCCGCATCGCCTGCGGGGACAACCGGAGGTCGCCGTCGGTCCCGCGCCGCAAATAGCCCCCGTCCTGCATGGCCCGCTCGATGTCGGCCAGGGTGCGGGCTGTCACGGCGGCGTTCTGCCCGAGCTGCCGCGCGAGGGCATCCAGGTCCAGATCGTCCAGATGTGATCCGTTGTAGGACTGGGAGAGCTGTTCGGACAGCTCGTCGAGCTCGGCGAGGTCCTGGAGCACGCCCGTGCCGTCACCCAGGCCGAGGCCTTCCTGTCCCTCGAACCGTTCGGAGCCGGTCCAGTCTTCGCCGGGGCGCAGGGCACGCAGGCTGTCGTCGAGTTGGTCGAGCTGTGCCATGAGTTCGGGTGAGCCGAACGCCTGGGCGGACAGGCGCATCAGCTCGTCCCGCTGCTCGGGGGACATCGACTGCATGAGCCGCTGGGCTGCCGCCGCACGCTGGGCGAGGGCATCGATCAGCTCTTCGACAGATTGCGGGTTCTCCGGGAAGAACTGGCCGTGCTTGGCCATAAAGTCCTGGAAGTCCGCGTCAGTGTCCTCGCCGCGTCGGTGTTTGTCCAACAGCCCGTTCAGGTCCTGCAGCATCTCGTTGACGGCCGCGCGGTCCTCCTCCGTGGCGCCCTCAAGTGCCTGCTTCATGCCAGCGAAGCGCTGGTCAAGGACTTCACGGCCCAGCAGATCCTTGATCTTTTCGTAGGCCTCGCGCGCGGTGCTGGACTGCCAGTCATAGGAGGCCAGATCGTTAACAGCCGCGGCCGTGGACTGCGGCAGGTTTTGCAGCTGCATCTCCCGGAAGGCGCGGTCGGTGTTGTCCATCATGGCGTCGCGGGCCAGTTGCTTGCGCTCCTCCAGGACGGCAGTGTCCAACAGCTTTTTGACCTCGTTCAGCGTGCCGTCCAGCCGGTGGCGGCTGAGCAGTTCGGTGCGGCGCTGCTGAACCCGCCTGGCGAGGTCATCCAGCCCCTCCCGGTTCCGGCCGCCGCGGCGAAGGTACTCCTGCAGGGCATGCCGGGGCGAGTAGCCTGCCATAACGTCCTCGGCAATTGCGTCCAGGGCCTCCGCCAGGTCCACCGGAGGCGCAAGCGGGTCCGGCCCTCCCGCGTACCGGCCGTACTTGGAGGATCGGTGGTGAAGGCTCATGGTTCGCCTCTCTCCGGGTTTGCTAGCCGTAGATGGTTTCCTCGTCGTCGGACTCTTTGGAGATCCGCCGGGCGAGGTAGAGGCCTTCGAGGGCGAGTTCGATGGCGGCGGCGCGCTGACCGTCGTTTTGTGCGCCCAGCCTGCCGCTGATCTCGTCGTAAAGGGCTGATCCGTTGAGGGATGGCAGGTTTTCGAGGAACTCGCGGGCGGTGACCTGGTCCCCGGTGGTGACGGTCCGGTGCCCGTCCAGTGCGGCCACAAGTGGTCCAAGGTCCAGGCCCTGGTAGTGCGCCAGCACCGCTTCCGCGGTGGCCGTGCGCAGAAGGTGCTCAAGGACTGCCTCCTCGCGGCCTTCCTCCCCTGATTCAAATTCGATCTTGCCGGTGAGGACTTCGACGGCGGTGTCCAGGTCGATGATCCGCGCTACTGCCTGCTCCTCGCCGCGCACGCTGGCCCGGCGCAGGGCCGCCGCGGCAACCGTTTCGGCACCCGCGATGGCGAACCGTGCCGAGACGCCCGAGGTCTGGTTGACCGCCGGCGACAGCCTCAGTGCGCGGGTGTACCGGGCCAGTATCTCAAGGATGACGGGCGGGACGTCAGCCACGAGCCGGCCCTCCTGCCGGATCACGGAGACCTCGTCCTCCAGCTCCAGGGGGTAGTGGGTGCGGATCTCGGCGCCGAAGCGGTCTTTGAGGGGCGTAATGATCCGGCCGCGGTTGGTGTAGTCCTCCGGGTTCGCGGACGCGACCACCAGCACATCGAGCGGCAGCCGCAGCACGTAGCCGCGGATTTGGATGTCCCGCTCTTCCATCACGTTCAGCATGGACACCTGGATCCGCTCGGCGAGGTCCGGCAGTTCGTTGATGGCGACGATGCCACGGTTGGAACGCGGGATGAGGCCGTAATGGATGGTCTCCGGGTCCCCGAGCCGGCGGCCCTCGGCCACACGCATGGGATCGACGTCGCCGATGAGGTCGGCAACAGAGGTGTCAGGCGTCGCCAGCTTCTCGACGTATCGCTCCGAGCGGTGGCGCCATGCCACCCGCAGGCGGTCCCCTTCGGTCAGGACCTGGGCGCGGGACTGCTCGGTAATCGGTTCGTACGGGTGTTCGTTCAGTTCGGAGCCCTCGATCACCGGCGACCATTCGTCAAGCAGGCCTGCCAGGGTACGGAGGAGCCGCGTCTTGCCCTGCCCACGTTCACCGAGCAGGACGACGTCGTGCCCGGCGATCAGGGCGCGCTCCAGCTGCGGCAGGACAGTCCGGCCGAACCCGTAGATCCCCGGCCAGGGGTCGCGGCCTGCGGCGAGCGCAGCCAGCAGGTTTTCACGGATTTCGAGGCGCAGGTCCTTGCGGGCATGGCCGGCGGCACGCAACTCACCAACGGTGAAAATATCGGGGCGATCACTCACCCCTCTACGGTAGACCCCGAACCAGCGGGGAATCGAGCGATTCCCAAGAATTCCTGCCCGGGGGCGACCGGTGAACGATACGCTGGATCCTGATGATTGCAGCCACTCCAACGGGACAATCGGCCCCGGCGTCGGAACCGCCAGGCACGCTCCTGCTCCTGGTGCGGCACGGTGAGACGCCCACCACCGGCATGGTGCTGCCCGGCCGGGCCGCCGGCCTGCATCTGTCCGACCGGGGCCGCGACCAGGCCGAACGCCTGGCGGACCGCCTCGCCGGCCTGCCCCTTGACGGCATTTACTCCTCGCCGCTCGAACGCGCCTGCGAGACGGCCGCGCCGACAGCCGCCCGCAGCGGGCTGGAAGTGCACGAACATGCCGGCCTGCTCGAGTGCGACTTCGGCGACTGGACGGGTGCCGCGCTCGCGGAACTGGTGGGGCTGCCGCAGTGGCAGACCGTCCAGCACACCCCCTCGGCGTTCCGCTTCCCGAATGGGGAGAGTTTCGTGCAGATGCAGGCACGCATGGTGGGGACGCTGGAGGCGCTCTGCACTGCGCATTCAGGGGGCGTCGTCGTATGTTTTTCGCACGCCGACCCCATCAAGGCAGCCCTCGCCCAGGCGCTGGGCACGCACCTGGACCTGTTCCAGCGGATACTTATCAGCCCCGGCTCGGTGTCGGCCATCTCCTTCATGGAGGGCCGGGCACCGGCGGTGCTGATGGTGAATTCCACCGCCGAACCGCTGAGTGGACTGAGGGCGCCGTGAATGTGGGACCGATGGTGAAAAGGGGCGGCTGGTGCCTGGCAGGGAGCTGACCTTGCTGAGCGAAGGCCGGGTGGAGCTGCTCGGACGGATCCTCCGCAGCAGCAACGAGACGTTCCTCGTCAGGATCTCCAACGGGGCCGACTCCGCACAAGCGGTCTACAAGCCTGAAGCCGGGGAACGCCCGCTCTCCGATTTCGAGCCCGGGCTGTTCCGCCGGGAACGCGCGGCCTATCTGCTTAGTGAGTACCTGGAGTGGGGGCTGGTGCCGACGACGGTGATCCGAGAGGACGCCCCTCTGGGGATCGGTTCGCTGCAGTGGTTCGTCGAGTGCGACTTCCGTGAGCACTACTTCACCCTGTACGCCGACGCACCCGAGACCCACCGTTTCCTGTCCCGGATCGCCCTCTTCGACTACGTCACCAACAACACCGACCGGAAGAGCGGGCACGTGCTGCGCGGTGACGACGGGCGGATCTGGGGCATCGATCACGGGCTGTGCTTCTCCGCGCCCTTCAAGCTGCGGACCGTCATCTGGGACTTCGCGGGCGAACCGATCCCCGGCGCCCTGCTCGAGGACATCATCCCGCTCGCCGAGGCCGTACCCGCCAAGGTGGCCGAACTCCTCGACGACGCCGAGGTTGCAGCACTACAACGCCGGGTTCGGCGGATACTGCATGACGGCGTGCTGCCGGTGGACCATACCGGCATGCGGTATCCGTGGCCGCTGGTGTGAGGGGCGGCTCCGCGATCGGAAAATGACCAACCAAATGCTAAGGTTACTTATTATTTTGGGAATACCGAGCGGAAGGTAGGACGCGTGGCGCCGGAAGACAGGCACGCGCCTCAGGGCGGCGTAGAAGGCGAAGTGCAACACGACCGCTTCATCGGTGGGAATGACCTTACCCGCTGGGACACCCGGCTCGGGCAGTTCCTGGCCTTCGTCGTCGGGCGTGTCAGCCGTATTCTCGGCCCGCACGCAGCGCTGATCCTGACCCTGGCCGTTGGTGCGGCGCTGGCTGTGACACTCACCGCAGTATTTGCGCAGGTCTACGAATCCGTGGTCGAAGCCGACGGTGTCGCCGGCTTGGACCATCCGGTCCTGGATACTGCCAAGACGCTTCGCTCCCCCGCCTTGAATATCATCACGACGGCATACACGGATGTTGGCGGAACCATCGGCATGCCGCTCCTCGCGCTGGCCGTCATGGCAACGTTGGCTGTCCGACGCCGGTCCTGGACCCCTGTGATCCTTATCGTCATTGCCGGCGCCGGGTCATTGCTCATGACCATCGCGGGCAAGTCGCTCATCGGGCGGACCCGGCCCCCGCTGGTCGACGCCGTTCCGCCTTACGAGTACTCGGCATCCTTTCCTAGCGGTCATTCTTTGAACTCTGTGGTCATCGCCGGGATCGTTGCCTACCTGATCATCCTCCGACTGAAGTCGCCGCGTGCCAGGATCATCACAGCGATCCTGGCAGGGCTCTTTGCCTTTACCATCGGTTTGAGCCGGGTATATCTGGGCCACCACTGGCTCACAGACGTCCTCGCCGCGTGGGCACTCGGGGCGGCCTGGCTAGCGTTGGTGATCACAGCGCACAGACTCTACCTCACCGCCCGCACCCGCCGCGCGGGTACGGCTGCAAGCGAACTCGCCCCCAGGTAGGCCCGCTGAACTTCGCCGGAACCCATGGGTCACACGGCGTCCGTCGGGGCGGCGCGGTGATCAATCCCGGCGGTCAGGGTGTCGATGCGCTCAAGCGCGGCGTTGAGCCGCTCGACTGTTTCCCACAGCGCCGGGTGCTGTTCACGGACCTGTTCGAGCGTGCCGCCCGCGGACGTGAGCGCGGCGAGATCGAAACTCACGTTGGTGCGCGCCCCGGTCACCGCTGCCCTGAGGGCACCGAACGCGACGACGACATCCGCTATCAGCGCAGGGTTGCCGTTGGCCGCAAGCCAGCCCAAGTCCCCTATGGCGGCAATGGCCTGATCGCCGAGCACGGCGGATGCCTTCGCTGCCTCGATGGATGCCCGGTGGATGGCCTCCTCGCGCTCCGGTCCACGCTCCAAACCGAACGCGGCGCCGAAGGCCTGGGAAGCCGAGGCGTCCTCGTCCGCAAGCCGAAGCGCAGTCTGGCGAAGCAAACCAGCCCGCTCATGGATGCCAACGAGCTCCGTACGCTGGTGCGGGTCTAGCTCGGTATAGCCGGCCACCATGGACGTCAGCGAAGCGGCGATGGCGAGCATGACTCCTGTCCCGGCGCCGCCGCCAGGCGAGCCGGTGGACTCTGCCAGCGCCCGCGTCCAATCCTCCACCGTCGAGCGTTGGGTAGTTGCGGCCTCAGCATCATCCATGACACTAGTTTGCCCGCTCCTGACCTCAGCCGCCCACGTGATGGATGGTGAGGGCTGTCAGGAAGCCAACGGAGGCCGTGAACCCGGTCAGGTTGTGATGTTCTTCGAAGGCTTCGGGGATCATGGTGTCCGCGAGCATGGCCAGGATTCCCCCGGCGGCAACGGCGGTAATGAAGGCAACAACTTCACCGGATGCGTTCTCCAGCGCTGTGAAGCCGATGAGCGAGGCCAGCCCGGAAAACACGGCAATGCCGGTCCACGTCCCGAAGACGTACACCGGGCTCCTGCCCGCCTTCTTCATCCCGGCGGTGCTGGACAGACCCTCGGGGACGTTGGAGATGAAGACGGCCGCGAGCATGGCCGGGCTGACCGTTCCGGTCGCCACCAGGCCAAGTCCGAGGACCACCGATTCAGGAATCCCGTCAATCAGCGCACCGACCGCGATGGCTGTGCCGCTGCCGGGTGATTCCTGCTCGGAGGGCTGCCGCTCCCCTGACCGCTTCCGGTGCTTCGCCCCACGCCGCGTAAGCAGGATGTTGGAGCCGACAAAGATCAGCGCACCGAGCAGGAATCCGCCCACGGTCGGCAGCAGCCCGCCGCCTTCAACAGCGTCGTCCACCAGTTCGAAGGCAAGGGCGGAGATCAAAACCCCCGCACCGAACGCCATCACCGTGGACACCAACTTCGACGGGATCTTCCAAAGCCAGGCGACACCGGAGCCAATGACCAGCGCGCCGCCGGCAACCGTCCCCCACATGAGCGCCTGGAACCACATCGGCATGACTTCTCCCCTTCAACTGCTGGCAATGCTACTAACAGTGCCTTACGTCGGCGCCGAACCCGGGATGGTGCCGTTGGCGAAGGGCATTTTGTGCAAGGCTGGTGGCATGGATCTGGAGGTGTCGCCCGCGCTCACCATTCCCGCCACGGAACTGGCCTGGCGGTTCTCGCGCTCGTCGGGGCCAGGCGGCCAGCACGTCAACACCACGGACAGCCGGGTGGAACTCTTGTGGAACGTCAGTGACTCGGCGGCGCTCTCAGAAAGCCAGCGGCAGATGCTCCTGGCACGTCTCGGACCACGTCTGATCTCCGGGGTGATCACGGTGACTGCTTCGGAGCAACGGTCCCAGCTGCGCAACCGTGAGATCGCCCTGGCCAAGCTGGCCGAGCTCGTGCAGGTTGCCCTTGCGCCGGCAGGCCCTCGCCGCCGGCCCACCAAACCAACCCGCGGCTCTAAACACCGGCACCTCGCCGCCAAGCAACAGCGGTCAGCAACCAAACAGCAACGACGGCGGCCCAGCGCGGAGTAGCGCGGGTTTCACTCCGCTGCGGCTGCTTCTGCCGGTCCTGCCCAGACCTGTTCCGCAAGCGCGAGGACCAGGCCGAGCGCCGGGTTGTCCGTTGCGAGCATGACGCGCTTGCGGCCGAGGCGGCCACCGAAGTGTCCCATCACCGCCGCGCCGACAGGCCGGGCCACGTAGCCGACGGCAAAAGTGGCAAACGAGGCGATCAGGGCCACGGTGGGGTCGCCCGACGGAAAGAACAGTACGTTGAAAACGAGGGCTGCTGCGGCGCCGTAGACGAAAAAGTCGTAGTACTCGAGCGCGCTGCCAAGGAGTGCGGTGGTGGCCGCTCGGCGGGGCGTCATCGCGGGCGGCGACGTGGTGCTGCTTGTCCTGTGTTTCTCCCTTGAAACAGGCTCATTGGTCAGACTGTGATCCAGACCACTGTCTCTGCATTCAGACTGAGGTGTTTGGCGCAGGACACAGTGTTCCAATGTGAAACAGCCCCTGTCGCCGTCGACGGAAATGTCAGGCCGGCGATCTTGAGCAAACCTTTCGCTTAGCTAGGCCGATTGCTGATTCTTTTGCTGCAGGATCGGGGAAGCCTCAGCGAACTTCCACTCACTGGGAGCCCGCCGAATGAGAGTAGGGTGAAACGCGATGACACAGGACGATCCGCCGTCAGGAGTCTCCGCCGAAAACGAGTCAGACCCGGCAATGGCTGCCTTGGTTATCCGCACGTGGAACGAGCCGGACCAGGCGCCGGGGTTCCGCGCCAGGCTAACCTACAGCCAGGCACCGGACGACGATCCTCGCACCATTTCCACTGCTGATCCGGATGAGGTCCTGAGGTTGGTCCGGCAGTGGCTTAACGCCCGATCGGCGCCACTACGTGATCTCTGAATTCGTCTGGCGGCTGGCCCTCACGACATGTCCGAGACAAGCTGCCGTATGGCCCCCGATGGCACCAGCCCCATGTCCGCTTTCAGTTTCGTTTCGTATTTGTTGAAGGCGCGCAGCGCGGCAGCGTTGTTGCCGCGCTGCCGTTCAGCCTCGATGAGGAGGCCAACGGCACTTTCGTACAGCGGTTCGACTTCCAAAGCCGCCTCCGCGGCCTCGAGGGCGGACTCATAATCACGCCGTAACAGCGATTCGCGGGCAATGATGTGGTACGCGTGGAGCCTGTCCTGCTGCAACCTGCTCTGTTCAAAGAGCACCCAATCGTCATACCAGCCCGGGAGTAGCTCGGAGTTCCGCAGCTGCTGGAGACAGGAAGGGACGTTTCCATTGAGGCCGGCCCGGCTCAGCTCCCGGATTTGGTCCCGGAGCCGGTGCAGGTCCACATCGACACCTTCGCCAAGCGACAGCATGGGCCCGTTGTTGACCAGCAGGCCAGGAACCTGCCGGGAAATGAGATGCAGGGCAACGCGTAGGCTTTCGAGCGCCCTGGACTCGGGGGTCTCCGGCCAGAGCAGACCAACAAGGTAGCTTCGGGTGCGGGGCCCGTTGATGGCCAGCGCTGTGATGAGCCGTTGTTGCCGCACTGCGACATGGACGACGTCGACGTCCCGGCGTAGCTGCCACGACTGAAGCAGCCTCAACTCAAAACCATAGTCGCCATTGCCCATGGGTACCCCCGAAAGATGTAAGAACCACTTTCCGCAGTCCCGAGCGGGCTGTCAATGGCCTTCGTCTTCGGTCAGATTTGTGACCCGTAACACCTGAGTAACGGGGTGCAATTAGGCTGACCCAATGACCACTGACATATCCAGAGAGGCAGCGGCGGGGACCATGGGATACTCGGCTGAGTTTCTGGGGCAGCGGGTGGACCCGCCAACCAGCGACGATGCTTTGCTCGAAGACGCAGTCCGGCTCGACGGCTCGGAGATCATCCCGTACACACACTTCTCGCTGGCGCTCAGCAAGTCCAGGCGCTTCGCCCGCTGGGTCGCCTGGAACATCGACGGCGGGACCCTCAAGAAGATCAACCGCAGCGGCATCCCCTTCATCAAGGACCCGAGAATTCCGGCCGAATTCCAGAGTGGCGACGAGTTGTACAACGCTAACCGCCTCGACCGGGGGCATATCGCCCGCCGGGCCGACTTGTTGTGGGGGCCCTTGCCCGAGGCGAAGAGTGCAAACAGTGACTCGTTCTTCTTCACGAACATCACACCGCAGATGGATGACTTTAACCAAAGCAGCAAGGATGGCGTGTGGGGGCGGCTGGAAGACGCGGTCTTTGCCGACGTTGATGTCCAGGACCTGAGGGTGAGCGCATTCGGCGGGCCGATTTTCCATGATGATGACCGCGTGTACCGGGACACGCGGCTGCCCCGGGAGTACTGGAAGGTCCTCGCCTACGTGGAGCAGGGACAGTTCAAGAACCATGCATTCCTGCTGACCCAGAACCTGAATGTGTTGGAAGCGATCGACTTCGACGAGTTCCGCGCCTTTCAGATCAGCACGGCCGAGTTGGAGGAGCGAACGCACCTGCAGTTCGCGGAGGCGTTGCGCACCGCTGATGCTTTCAGGGCACCCGCAATCAGCGGGGACCGGGAACCGCTCAACAGCGTCGCAGACATTCAGTGGTGAGCAGTCACTTTATGGCATATGCCGGTACACAGCCCCATAGTTGGAAGCCTACCGGGCACCGTCGCTGAGCGCCGTTCAGATGATTCCGACGAGCTGGTAGGCCTTCCGGATTGCGGCGATCTTTTCCGCTTTGTGGAGGTCGCCGCCGAAGTACGTTTGCCCGACGTCGACCACTGACTGCAGTGCCTGAGTAAAGGTGGCGCGTGGCGTCAGACGGGCCATGCCCAGATACGTCAGCACCGCCACGTCTTCGACGCGGAAAACCCTGGCACCGTTTTTGGTCATGGTCAGCAGGTTGTGGACTGCTTTGTTGTGGATGTTGCTGTTGAAGTGGACCCAGCCCTGATCGTTGGACCGGCTTGGCAGCTCGCCCGGGCTCAGCGCGCGGAATTCGTCCATGTGCTTGGGGTGACCGGTGTGGGAGGGGTCGGCGAAGTCCCGGAGGGGGCGTCCGTCAGCCCTGAGCCCGGGGCCGATCTCCCAGTCCCAGGTGGCCACATCGTTCCGGTCCGGTGCCTCGTACCAGTTCTTGATGATGACCCCGGCACAGTCGGCGAAGGATTCGTTGAGCGCCCCGGACTGGGTGGCGTAGACCAGCTGCGAGGTCGTTTCCACCACGCCGTGGGTGAGCTCGTGGCCGATGACGTCCAGGAAGCGCGAGAGGCTGACGAGCCGGCCGTTCTTCTTGATTTGCCCGTACCACATGCGATGGTTGAACCAGAACGCGTTGAGGAGGCTCGGCGGAGCCTGCATGGTCGCTGCCGTGACGTTGACCAGCGAGACGAGGTCCATCCCGTTATCGTCGATCCCCTTGCGCTGCAGGACAACGTTGTAGAAGTCCAGCACCCGGGAGGCGTTCATGTGGGCGGAAACAGCGGCACGGTTCGTGGTGCCATAGTCACTGTCCGGCGCCTCCACCGGGGCGGCAGGGTCGGGAGGATCGTTGTCGATGTCAGCGAACTCCAAGTCGTAAGTGCGGGCCATGCGTCGGGGGTCGTGGAGCCGGCAGGCCGTTCCCGTGGGTGCGACCAACTCCCCGAAGAACGCCTGCTCCTCCTCGTTCTCGTCAATGCCGGTGCACCGGACGGGGATGGGCAGGGCAGTAGGCGCGGCGCTGTAGCAGAAGAGGATCTCGCCGTCGTGTGCGTCCACGAGGTAGTTGAAGCTGGGAGGGACAGGCCGCCTCCCCAAGCCGTGGCCGAGCATCGCCTCGTCGTCGCTGGCGTCATCGTCATTGGCGGGCGGCTCGGCCGGTAGTTCCTGGAGGAACCACGCTAAGTGCCAGGACCCGTCGTCGTCCTTCTTGTAGAAATTGAGCTTCGCACCCACGCCGGCGTCGGGCGGAATCTCCGCGCCGGTAAAGTCGGCCACCCTCGCCAGTGCCTCCGCACGGCTAAGGGATTCCACGGGATCCACCTCAGGGGCTTCTCCGAGCTGCCCGTTGACGCTCACAAGATCCCGCGAGTCCGTGAGCTCCACCAGTGCCATGGCCCCGAAGATCGGGATGTCCCGGTAGGTCTGCGAAAAGCGCAAAGCGTGAGTACCCAAAGCAGGCAAATCCCGTTCACTCTCCACCACCAGGCTGGGGACGCGCTCGGGCCGTTCGGGTTCGGTCAAGGACCGCATACCTTCACGGTGGTCCTGCTGGAGCAGCTGGTCCAAGTAGTATCTCGCCGCCCCCTCATTGCTGTTGAAGGTCAGGGCAGGAGCGTCCTCCGGGCCTGCCGGGGAGCGGCCAAAGGATTCGGGCGAACGCGCCGCCGTGTTGTCTTCCCCTGCCTGGTAGTGAAGGCCCTGCAGTGATTCAGACATCTCCTGCCTCTTCCCATCCGGTCCTGGTGGCTCTTGGCCCGGCACTCGCCGCACCCGATATTCCACCCGCGAGTTTACGGAGGGCGGCGTTACAGGGCCGTTACTCCGGATTTGTAGCGGCAGTAACGCGCCAGTAACGCATCATGATCAAGACTCAGGACGAGGAGGCCGGGTACGGACTCTCCCGTGGTGGGCCCGAATGTGGGAGTCGGTTGTGAAACTCGTCCTGTTCGATCTTGGTGACACGCTTGAGAGCGGTGGTGTCCTCCTGCCCGGCGCCGTGGAGACGCTTGAGGCGATTGCTTCACTCCGCACTGACGGGCAACCGGCAGCCGTGCTGGGTCTCGTGTCAGATTTTGACATGCCGGCCGCACCCTCGGACGTGGGCGCCATCCAGCAGCAGTACTACAGCCTGCTTGACGACCTCGGCATCCGGCAATTCTTCGAGCCCGTCTCGGAGCGCGTCACCTTGTCCACGGAGGTGGGTGTGTTCAAACCGGATCAGGCCGTTTTCCGCGCGGCAGCCTCAAAGGCCGGTCCCGCCGTCGAATTTCGCGACGTACTTTTTGTCACCGAGAACCGCAACCACGTGCTTGCAGCCCGTCGTCTCGGTCTGGAGGCTGTCCACCTCCGCGGGCCGGGCCAGCCGCACGGTGAGATCGACACGCTGGCCGGCGTTGTGCCGCTTGTGCAGGCGTTCCTTGACGCCGGGGAACCGGTGGAGACCATCGTCCTGAACATTCCACCAGGCGGTCAGGACGAGGAGTTGAACCGCCTCCGGGCCGCCAGTGCCAGGTGGACCAGGCTCGGTGACGTACTTGTGGTGCGCTCCCGCGCCGGCCACCCCGGACAGACCACTGCCCGCGGCGGACCCGCTGATTCGGCCGATCGCCTGCTGGTT
The DNA here is from genome assembly GCF_056680215.1 of Arthrobacter sp. BF1. Classification (NCBI taxonomy): domain Bacteria; kingdom Bacillati; phylum Actinomycetota; class Actinomycetes; order Micrococcales; family Micrococcaceae; genus Arthrobacter; species Arthrobacter sp. BF1. Next base: position 1,911,990 of record NZ_CM155271.1, on the reverse strand, counting down.
CCCGAACGGCATCTTCATGTGGTCACCCAGACCGCCCGACTTTTCCAGGCGGACCATCCTGACGTTCGGGTGGTGGTGGACAAGGGCCGTTACCTGGTGGTCGAATTCGATCCTGCCGCGGGCTCCCCCGCCGACGGACCGCATGCGTCCTGTTACCGGGTGAGCCCCCTGCCGGACGACGCCGTGGTGTTTGACCAAAGGGCTGCCGGGTCCGGGCACCCGGGGCAGCCAGCCGCGGAGGTGGGCACCGACGCCGCCGCGCTGTCCCAAACAGCGTTTGAGGACGACGTCGGTACGCTTGCCCGCCTGCGCACGCGCCACTCCCGAAGTACCGAGTTCCTCGGGGCTCTGGAGTGGGCGGAAAACCGGCTGTCCGGACTTGGATATGCCACGCAGATCCAGACCGTGGCGGTGCCTGGCGGCACAAGCCGAAACCTCATTGCTGACCGTCCCGGTGACGGTGCGGATCGTGACCTGGTGCTGGTCACTGCGCATCTGGATTCCGTGAATATCACTGGGTTCTCCGCCGCCGCGCCGGGTGCGGACGACAATGCGTCCGGCAGCGCCGGCGTGCTGGCCATCGCCCGGGCGCTGGCGGGCCGGCCAGCGAAGCATGACCTGCGACTGATCCTGTTCGGAGGCGAAGAACAGGGCCTGTTCGGCAGCACACAATACGTGAGCGGCCTCAACGCGGCGGAACGCGCGCGGATCAGCGCCGTCATCAACATGGACATGATCGCCTGCAAAAATACCGGCACGGCCACGGTGCTGCTGGAGGGGGCACCCGTGTCGAAGGGCATGATCGACGCCCTGGCAGATATTGCGCAGGCGAATACGGCGCTGGCCGTTCAGACCAGCCTCAAGCCATTCAACAGCGACCACGTGCCCTTCATCGATGCGGGCATCCCAGCTGTCCTGACGATCGAAGGGACAGACTCTGCAAACGACCGCGTCCACACTGATCGGGACACCCTCGGGACACTCGACATCAGCCTCGCCCTGGAGATTTTGCAGATGAACGCCATCTTCGTGGCGCAGGCTCTGAACAGCGGCACCAGTATTGCGCAACCCATCAGGTGAAGGAGAACCAGCGATGCATGACACAAACTTAGTGAACCTCCCGGAGCAGCGCGGCCGGGAACTGTGCGGGACCATGGAAGTTCACCGCCGGCTGCTGAACGTGAGCGTCACCTACCAGGAACGCCGTGCCCAGATCGACAACCGTGCGCTGGCATACGAGGCCCGGACACGCGCTATCGCGCGGAGCGGGCTGCTCACCCTTCCGGTCGTCGTCCACGTGGTGCACAATCCGGCTGACCCTGCCCAAGACGTCAGCGTGGCGCAGATCGAAAGCCAAATCGACGTCCTTAACGAGGATTTCCGGGCAACCAACCCTGACGTGACCAAGGTGCCGGGAGTGTGGACTAACCGGGTGGCCGACTGCAATATCGAGTTCCGGCTCGCGTCCCAGGACCCGGACGGTGATCCCACCGACGGCATCACGTGGACCGCCTCCACGGTCCCTTTCTTCACCACCGAACTGGACGACGTCAAATCCAGTTCAACCGGCGGGGCAGACGCCTGGCCCAGCGACGACTACCTGAACCTCTGGGTCTGCCATGACCTCCGTGACTCAATCGGGAGGTCACTGCTCGGCTACGCACAGTTTCCCGGCGGGCCGCCGACCACCGACGGTGTTGTAATCGCGAGCTTCTGCTTCGGCAAAGGCGGAACTGCGCAAGCTCCTTTCGACCTCGGCCGGACCGCGACCCACGAGATTGGCCACTGGTTGGACCTGCGGCACATTTGGGGTGACGACCGCGGCTCATGCAGCGGCAGCGACATGGTGGAAGACACGCCCAACCAGGCCGACGCCACCTTCAACAGTCCAACGTTCCCGCAAATCAGCTGCAACAACGGGCCTGACGGCAACATGTTCATGAACTACATGGACTACACCGATGACGCCGCCATGTTCATGTTCACCGAGGGCCAGTCGAGGCGGATGGACGCATGCCTGGATGGTGCCCGGGCTTCCTTCCTGATGGCACCGGCATTCGCCCTGACTGGCGGCGGGACGGGGGCTGCTCCTGCTGCTCCATCCGCGCCCCCGGCGGCGGCCCCCGCTCCTGCGCTCGCTGGCCAGGCGATGGCCGCGCCAGCACCGGCCGCCCCGGCGCAGGCATCAGGCGACACGGAACTGCTCCGGCTCCGGAAGGAAGTCGAGCAATTGCGCCGGGACAACCGAAAAGCCTTGATGATCCTGGAGGGCCTGCGCGCGGCGCTCAACAGTGACAACGTCAATGCTGCGGGTGGATGATGGGCTAATGATGACACCTGCCGGGCGGTGGAGGCCATGACCGGACCCCCACCGGAGATCACCGGCATGTGGCTGCACTGCCACGAAGAAGATACTGCCTCCGCGATGATCTTCCGCCGCCGCGAATACCCGTTGCCGCCCGCTCGCTGGCGGGATGCAATTGAGTTGCGTCCCGACGGCACCTGCGTCTGGCACGGCAGCAGCCCGGATGACCGGGGGCAGGCCACACCGGGCCGCTGGCAGGATCTTGGAAACGGGCAGGCAGAGATCAGCAGCCTTACGGCCGCGGGCGGTTCCCGCCGCCGGATCGTTCACTCGTGGGCCCCTGACAAGCTGGTGATACAGAAGGAACAGGACTGGCCCACGGCCGGCACGTAAGCGCCGGAGGTTCCCGCCGATGGCTGAACCTGTTCACGCGCCCGGCACAGGGGCATACATGACCAGGTGCAGTTCCGGCGCGTCCGATGGAACCAGCCGGTGCTGCTCATAAACCAACCTGCCTGCCTCGGGGTGCAGAAAGACCCGTTGCCGGGAGGCGAACCGTTCCACCCCGCGGTCAGCCCAGAGCTGGGCAAACTCGGGGCTGGCCCCGGCCAGGCGGGCGATCAGCGCCGTGTGGGCCGCGGATCCTAGACGCGCTCCTGCTTCGGCGCGGAATTCAGCAACGAAATGCCGCGACGTTTCTTCCCAGTCGGGGAGCATCTCGCGCAGGTGCGGGTCCGTGAAAATCAGCCAGAGCAGGTTCCGGTCAGCCGGCCCGACGGCCGCTATGCGCGAATACAGGCCTGCGTAAGCCCGGTTCCAGCCAGCGATCCCCCAGTCCGGGGCCACGGCGAAGGCCGGGAAGTCCAGGGAGTCCAGCAGCCGCTGCACGTGTGCGGGCGCTTCCTCGATCGGGGCGATGTCCGCGACCGGAACGGGGGTGTAGCCGCCCAACGCCAGAAGGTAGGAGTTCTCGGCGGCTGTCAGTTGAAGTACCCGTGCGATGGCCTCGAGGACCTGGCGGGAGGCGTTGATCTCCCGGCCCTGTTCGAGCCACGTGTACCAGGTGACGCTGACGGCGGCGAAGGAGGCAACCTCCTCACGGCGCAACCCCTGGGTGCGGCTGCGTCCGATGGGCGGCAGCCCCAGCTCCGCGCGAACCAGGTTTCCGCGCCGGTCACGCAGGAACTGCCCCAGCTCCCGCCGTCGTTCATCACTCATCCCAAGAATCTAGCACTCCCACTACTAGTACCAGCACCGTCTTCCACCGTCGCACGCCCACTGGTTGACTGCTTACATGCCTCCTCTACGCTCACGAACAGTCACCCACGGCCGCAACATGGTGGGCGCACGCGCCTTGCTCCGGGCGGCCGGCGTCAACGGATCCGACTTCGGCAAGCCGATCATCGCCGTCGCCAACAGCTTCACCGAATTCGTCCCCGGCCACACACACCTCCAGCCGGTCGGGCGCATCGTCTCGGACGCCATCATCGAGGCCGGCGGCATCCCGCGCGAGTTCAACACCATCGCCGTCGACGACGGCATCGCCATGGGCCACGGCGGCATGCTCTACTCGCTGCCCTCGCGCGACCTGATCGCCGACTCGGTGGAGTACATGGTCAACGCGCATTGCGCCGACGCCCTGATCTGCATCTCCAACTGCGACAAGATCACCCCCGGCATGCTGATGGCCGCGCTGCGCCTGAACATCCCCACCGTCTTCGTCAGCGGAGGCCCCATGGAAGGCGGCACCGCCGTCCTGGTGGACGGCACCGTCCGCAAGCGCCTGAACCTGATCTCGGCCATCGCCGACGCCGTCAACGACTCCGTCTCCGACGAGGACCTGCTGCGCATCGAGGAAACGTCCTGCCCCACCTGCGGGTCCTGCTCGGGCATGTTTACGGCCAACTCGATGAACTGCCTCACCGAAGCGCTGGGCCTCTCGCTGCCGGGCAACGGCACCACACTGGCCACGCACACCGCCCGCAAGGAGCTGTACCAGGACGCCGGCAAGGCAATCGTGGACATCACCAACTCCTACTACGACGGCGACGACGAGTCGGTGCTGCCGCGGGCCATCGCCGGCCGCGCCGCATTCGAGAACGCCATGACCATGGACATCGCCATGGGCGGCTCGTCCAACACCATCCTGCACCTGCTCGCCGCCGCCCAGGAGGCCGAACTCGACTTCACGCTTGAGGACATCGACGCGATCTCACGCAAGACGCCCTGCCTGACCAAGGTTGCCCCCAACGGCGACTACCTCGTCGAGGACGTCCACCGCGCCGGCGGCATCCCGGCCATCCTGGGCGAACTGGACCGCGGCGGGATGCTCCGCCACGATGTGCGCTCCGTGCACGGCCCGGACCTGCGCTCCTGGCTGGACGACTGGGACATCCGGGGCGGCAAGGCCACGGACACCGCCGTCGAGCTGTTCCACGCGGCGCCGGGCTGCGTCCGCTCCGCGACGGCCTTCTCCCAGTCCGAGCGCTGGGACACCCTGGATACCGACGACGCCAACGGCTGTATCCGGTCGGTCCCGAACGCGCACACCGTGGAGGGCGGTCTGGCCGTGCTGCGGGGCAACATCTCGGTGGATGGCTGTGTGGTGAAGACCGCCGGCGTGGACGAATCGATCTTCACGTTCTCCGGCCCGGCCGTCGTGTTTGAATCGCAGGACGACGCCGTCGAAGCCATCCTCAGCAAACGGATCGTCGCAGGCGACGTCGTTGTCATCCGCTACGAAGGCCCGCGCGGCGGACCCGGCATGCAGGAGATGCTCTACCCGACGTCGTTCCTCAAGGGCCTGGGTCTTGGCGCGAAGTGCGCGCTGATCACCGATGGCCGCTTCTCCGGCGGAACGTCAGGACTCTCGATTGGCCACGTCTCCCCCGAGGCCGCCGCGGGCGGAGCCATCGCGCTTATCGAGAACGGCGACACCATCTCCATCGACATCCCTTCCCGTTCCATCAGCGTGGAAGTGCCCGACGACGAGGTTGACCGCCGCCGGGATCTGCTGGAGGCGACCACGGGGTACCGGCCCCGCGACCGTGAGCGCGCCGTCTCCCCCGCGCTGCGGGCCTACGCGGCCTTCGCGCTCTCCGCAGACAAGGGCGCAGTGCGCCACGTGCCGCTGGAGCCGTTGCCGGTCGCCGTCGGATAGGGGCGCGCGCGGAGGCGGCGGGTCACCCGACGGTGTCCGCCGCTTCCTCGGCTTCTGCAGCTACCTGCGCGTAGGACGCCGAGACGCGGCGGTACACGGGGGCCAGGAAGGCCAGCAGGGCGCACCTCCTCGGCGGTCCCCCGAGGTCCGCCCCGTTTTCGCGGCATCTATCCTGCCAGGAAAGCCCATATGGCCCGACCTTCGGGCAGTCGAAATGATCCAATAACGCGTCAGTAACGCTCGCCCGGGTTAACTGCTGGGACCAGCCCTAATGTTCGGAGCGCGTCATGTGGCGAGAACTTTTGTGAAGAAGGCAGATCGTGGCGTGCCTGCCGGATGCGCTCGTTAGGGCCTCAGCCATCAGCGTCTGCCACAGGCCCCCGGCGTGTCTCAAACATCGGGAACCGAAACTGTAGGAAAGCAGGACGGTATGGTCGACCCGCATCTTGAACGTCTCTCCAAGGCACCTTCAGCATTTGGATTGCTGCGCCCCCGCCTGACCACAGACCTCAACGATCGACACAGCCCGCGACTGGTACTGGCAGTCGGCCCCCCTGGCACTGGAAAGACAACCCTTCTCACGCAGTGGGCAGCGCAATGTTCAGGCCATGTGGCCTGGTACCGGTCGAGCAGGCGCGACGCGAAACAGGAAAGTATGTTTTTATGTTTCGCAATTGCTGTGGCTCGAGCCATCAACGGCGAACCTGCCGGCTCTTTCCCCGCCTTGGCACGGGCCGCCGAGCGGCTGGAACGTCCACTGTATTTTGTCGTGGACGATTTCCATCTCTTGGCAGATGCAGGCGCGGAGGCTGAACTTGAACAGCTGATAACCCTCGACTCGCCGAATTTGCGCTTCCTCGTTGGAAGCCGCCGATCGCCTCATCTTAATCTGGCCAGATCCGAGCTGCAGACAGCACTATCCGTGCGCGGAGACGATTTGAGGTTTCGCATTCCCGAAATTGATGAGCTTTTCCGCAAGACTTACAGGCAGCCGCTCAGCCCCGACGGCGTCTCAAATCTGGCTCAGATGACCGAGGGCTGGGCCGCAGCACTGCAGCTCTTCCACCTCGCAACGAAGAACCGGACCAGTGCAGAACGGCGGCGTTCCGCGGAATCTCTCGGCGCGACGTCACGATTTGCCCGGGACTACCTGACCCACCACCTCCTGGCCGGAATCTCAGCCGAGATGGAGGAATTGCTGCACGTCTCGTGCCTGCTTGAAGTCCTCACGCCATCCCGTTGCGATGCGCTTCTCGATAGAAACGACAGCCAGGTGCTGCTCCAGCAGCTCGAGCGCCTTGGGGTCCTATCCATGGACGACGACGGAGCGGCGTTCCGGACGCCGACGGTCCTGCGGCAGTACCTCCTTGCCGGCCTCAGCGATGCGGGGGCAGATGCGCAGGTCGGGCTCCGGCAGCGAACCGCGGCCATTCTGGAACAGGAAGGTGCGGTGGGCGCAGGGCTTCAGGTCCTGGCCGAGGGTAATGACTGGAAGGCAGTGGGGCAGTCTCTTCGGCGGGCCGGCACGTCAGCGGTACTGCCCGGAATGTGCAGGTGGGCGGCATCGCTGCCTGATTCCGTTTTGCGGGACGACGCTTGGACAATGCTGGCGCGCTCCCGCCAAATGGTCGACGACGGGCTCGCCGCTGCGGCGGAGCGTGCCGCCGCCCGAGTACCCGAACTAACGGCCGACAGCGATTGCCGGCGCGTTGCCCGGGATCTTCGTCTGACAGCAGCCGTGTGGGCGGGTGAGGCTGCCCCGCCGCCCGTCATCGCCCCGCCGTCCGAAATTGCCCCGTCGTGGGAGTTACGGAATGCCGTCCACAGTAATCCGTGTGCTGCTGCAGCACGCTCGCTGGAAAACCAGCGCCAGCCCGAAACCATGCTGGCCGCGGGATTGTCCCTTCTGGTGGCGGGAGACCAGAAATCCGCGCTGCCACTGCTAATTGTGGCTGCCGAGCGGCCCGACACCTGCCCCGGGTCGGCCCTCGCGGCGCAACTTGTCCTGGCCGTATTTGGGCACGACAACTCAGGCACGGCCTCTGGTGCCGCCGCCGCTGAGGTCGACGCGGTCCTGGTCCAGACAGAACGGCGGGGCCTAACGTGGCTGTGCCGACTGGCTCACGGCATCCAGGCGGCACTGCGCAGGACCCCTGCGGGTGTCAAGGCAGTGGACGCTGTCATTGCAGCCTGCGAGGACCGGGGCGACGAATGGGGGGCGGCGCTCGTCGCCGCTGCCGCAGCGCTCATACGTCTGCGGGCGGGAGCCACAGATCCTGAGCAGCTTGAGGCCCTAGCTTTGCGCTTCCGCCGGCTTTCGGCTGGCACGCTCGAAGCTTGGGCCCGCTCCGCGCAAGCACTTGTCGACGCAAACCTCGACATCCCGGGAGCCCTCGACACCGTGCAGACCGCCGAAGCATTCGCACGTGCCGCTGCCGTGCCCGGTGCCCTTGCCATCGCATACGCAGCCATGGCACTCCAGGAGCCTGACGAGTATGAAGAGCTGATGCGGCAGGCCACGCAAACCGGGCAGTCTGCAGGCATGCTGTGCCGTCCTTGGACCTGGCTGGTCCCGAAGGTTCAGCAGCGGGGCCTTCCGGCCCGTATGCAGCGGGCTGTGGCCACCGACCTGCCGCCTTCAACAAGTCAGGAGCCCGGCCGAACAGAAGCACCGCGCCGGGGCGCCCGGCTGCCATCGCTGGACGTTGCGTGTTTCAGTGGGTTCGCCCTTCGCCGTGACGGCATAGCGGTGGACCTCGCCAAGATCCGGCCCCAGGCACGTACCGTGCTGCGGATTCTTTCGCTCAACGCGGGCCGGTTGGTGCACCGGGAGAAGCTCGCAGGCGTACTCTGGCCCGACTTGGACCCGCCAGCTGCTCTTCATGCCCTGCAGGTGAGCGTGTCCTGCCTTCGGGGCGCACTGCAGCCTGAAGGGACGTCCGACTGCCCGCAGCTTCTGGCCCGACAAGGCGAGGCCTATGCACTGGTGCTCGGGACAGGGTCCACCTTTGACCTTGCTGACTTCGACGACGCACTCTGTGCCGCCTCGAAGGCTAGGTCGGCCGGCGACAACTCCGGCGCGGCAGTGGAACTTCGCCGCGCCGTGGAGCTCTACACGGGCGAGGTGCTCCCCGAGGATGGGCCGGCCGAATGGGCCGCCGGGACGCGCGAAAGGTACCGCATGCGGGCTGCCGAAGCTGCCGCATCGCTCGCAGGGGTGGAGTTTGGTTTAGGGAACTCGGCCGCAGCGGCCGCCGCCGCAACGCGGAGCGTTGAAATCGATCCTTGGCGGGATGAATCGTGGCGGACCCTGGTTGAGACGTTCCGACAGTTAGGGGATCCGGCCGCCGCACAACGGGCGCAGAGGAGATACGACGTCGTGCTGAACGCGTTGGGAGTCCCGGCCGGCCCTGGCCGCACAACGCCTGACAACGTCATCGTCGGCTTGAGAACTGAATCTCTGCGACGGCCACGGGTGCTTCCTCCGGACCCGACGAGTCGAGGATCCTGAACCGAACCGAAGAAACCCGGTCTGCGCCGACGTAGACGTCCTGCCTTGCCGACACGTCCATCAACGCGAACGTTTTGATGGGATGCTCGCCGTCGGCTTCAAGTGCAATAATCTCCACACTCCGCGGACGCCGTTCGCTGTCTGGCACGCCGGTGACGTAGATGTACGTCAAGCGGATTTCCCGTTCGAAAGTAATGTCAAGGTATTGGTCTGCCGTATTGCCCGTCACTCCCGCGGCCCATGACGTGTTCTTGAAGGTGTCTATCGCCAGATCGGCCCCCCGGTCACGTGCTGAACTCGATGCAGTGGCCTTAATGGCGCGTTCATCTCCGCTGAACAGGATGTCTTGGACACGTTCCACACCACCGGCAATCGCATCCTTGCCCGCGTAGGCTGCGCCGCCAAGAACGCCGAGCACCGCCAGAAAGGATACGAGCCTGACGGGGAACCGGCGCCGTTTGCGTTTCGGCCGGGTCCCGGCGGGCAGGGAAGGCTTCGCGCGTTTCGATGCGAGCCGACGCCACCACGGCGGTGGCGGAACAACGGCGGCCTCCTTGAGGCTCGCTGCACACCGTCGGCAGAAGTTGCGGTCGGATTTGTTCCCTGTCCCGCATCGACCGCAAATCAGCTCGCCCGGAGCTGGCGGCGGCTCATTACCGGGAGGAAGGGCGGCCGCCGGAGGTGGGGTTGTCCGCTTGCCCGGTTTTACCTCACCGGGCCCGGTGCTGCCATCGGTCACGGGTACGGCAGGCTTCCCTGCCTTGACGGCACCTGGAGCATCGTCCTCACGGGAGCCGCCGGCCATGAGGGTTACCCGCGGCACGGGGGGAAGAAGGCTGGCGACCTTGCCAGCCCGTGGTGCCGGGCCCGGTGTAGAGCCGGGCCCTTGGGCCGGCGCATGACTCGGGGCGTGGTCCGGCGGCGGAGGAAGCTTTGGCAAGAGCACCGTTTTCATGGCAGGGCCGGGATCTGACCCGGGCTTTTCTGTTGCGCTTTGCCGTGGTTCCCCCGGCTCACCCTGCCAAACGAGATAGGCACCGCAATTGCTGCAGAAGCTCTCGCCGTCGTTGTTCCGGGCACTGCAATCTCCGCAGATCAGCACCTTGGGCTCCTTAGGAATCGTCCGGCAACAGGGTGACTCGGGGCACAATCTCCAGCTTGTGAAATACGTGGGCCGGTTTCACAGCGTTGATAACCCCCTCCAGGCGTCGAACGTTGACATCCTCCTGCGAAGGGGCGAACACCCGGACATGAAGCAATGCAGCCGGGCTGCCCGGAAGGTCCGCCCCGGGAGTCGATGACCACGACGCACCACCGCTGTCCTCGATCTGCACATCCAGGGCCCCGCCAACTGCAAGCCGAACGGCGTCGGCCACCCCGGGGACGGTACCTCGGCGGCGGTGGATCATTGCCGCGTTGGCGACCACGGCGCGCCGCTGGTCCGTCTGCCACGACTCGTCCAGCCGGATACCCACCCAGTCCGCGAGCCAATCCAGGAAATCCTCGGGGGCCAGGCGCGGGTCAAAGTAGGAGTCCAGTCCGTCCAGCGTCGTGAACACCGGCGCGAGGGCATCGTCGAAAGCCCTTAGGAACTGCCGGAGGAAATCGTCCTCCTGGAGGACGGCGGGCAGCCGGGGCGCCAGCGGTACGGCGCTGGTAAGTCCGTTCACCATGCCGCGCATGTCAGGCCCCTTCCACAACACGAACACGGTGGTCGAAGGAAAACACCAACGCGTTCCGTTCCACATCCACCCGCTGCAGTGGTTCTCCCCGCCGGCCCGTGATTGGATCCGCGGCGAACACCAGCACCTCGTCCACAATCTCGGTTCCGGCCAGCCCCTGAAGCACCGCGTGGACTTCGCCGGTGTGAACGGGACGGCCAAAGGGCCATCCGTCACCGTCAGGACCGCCGCTGATCGGATCGAAATACTGGTAGAGCGCCTGCAGGGCATCCCGTTGCAGGACCTCACGCGAGATCCGGGGACGTGCCGTGAGCCGGGCAACCACGGTAACACCGCGGTAGAAGGGCGGTTCCACCAGTACCCGGGCCCCTACGGGTCGGCGTGCATCCAGATAAGAGGCCACCTCAGCGAGGGTCTGGTCGTCCGGAACCAGATCTTCAAAGGCGATGCGTTGTTCCTTGTCCCGAACGGCGGCGGGGACCACCAGCACACGCACCCCGCCAGCATCGTCCGCTGCCGTGGCCGGGATGCAGCGGACCCGGGCAATGTCCGGCGCTGCTCTCTTCGCCAACTGTTCGTAGTCCTCAGCGGTGATGGCACGGTCCCTGGTGCGCAGTGCCAACGGGCCGCGGACCTTGGCCTGTTCAATCGTTTCCGGAGCCACACCGCCGTGGGCCGCGCGGCGGTTCTCGACGCTGTTGACAAATGGAATGGTGGACCGCAGCACGGAAATGGCGCGGGTGGCGACATTTCCCTTTGGACCGCCTCCCGTACGGTAATGCGGAACGCGGACCAGGCTGCCGGCCGACGGCACTGCCCCGTAGTAGCGCAGGGTCCCGTCCGGTTCGCGGGTGGCGGGCGGGAAGTGCACCGTGCCGGCCGTGCGGTCAAGTACAAAGACCATGTCATCCGGTTCACATCCGGCGAACGAATCCACTTCCGTCCAGGAATCCCAACCGGAGCCGGAAGCTATCTCAATCACGAAATCCTGGCCGCCAGGCACCACAGGGTGCCTGCCCAGTTCAAAGGACTCCCCCGGAACGCCCTCCGACATGCCGATCACCTCATCGGCTATGGTCTCCGCATGAATGGCCGGCACTGACCCGCCCATGATGAAAGCGCTCGCGGACCGCACAGTGGGTGACGCGCTGTATGAGGGGTAGCCGGTGTCGGGCTCCACGACGCGGCAGCGCAACCAGCCACCCCTGGAGCCGGCTAGTACGGAGGCCGTGTGGTTGTGTGGCAGGTGGATAACAACGTCACCTGGTCGGTTCAGGCCGCCGGTTCCGTCACTGTCCAGGTCGCAGGAAACCCAGGCAGTGCCGTCCCACGCTTCCCACACCAGCGGCGGGTTCTGCGGGTTGACTCCAACACCCCTGACCTCGCAGTCGAAGCGCAGGACCGTTGCGCATGATGGCGCCGGGTCGTTGAGCCCGAGCAGCAGGACGTCCCCCGGCACCGGCGGGGTGTTGAAGCAGGCGAAACCGCCGTCCCCATGCATAGCCTCCGGATGTGGCACTGGGACCCCGCCGTCGGTCTGGGCCATGATGTGGGCCAGGCGGCGCGGAGGAATGGTCAGCGTCCGCGTAGTGGCGAACACTACGGCTTCGTCCTCCTCGGTGCGCCGGGTGGACGCTTCAGTCCCCTGCGGAATCTTGACGGCGTCGGGTTGGGGTGCTGAGAGCCACATCAACAGCTCAACTGAGGCGGCCGTCGGTGGGTGGAGTGTGACGCCCAGCAGATCCAAAAAAGCGACATACAGGCGGTCCGGCACGCGGTTGAGCCGGTAAAACAGCTGATCAACCATAAAAGCGAACGATTCTATGAGGGTCACCCCAGGATCGGAGACATTGTGGTCAGTCCACTCCGGGCAGTAGTTTGCGATCAGGCGCTTTGCGTCATCCACAAGGTCCTGGAAGCGGCGATCGTCAAGGTTGGGTGAGGGCAGCATCAGTAGTCACGTTCTTCCCCGCTACGCGGGATGACATAGAAGGGGAACACAAGGTTCCGGGGGTCGTTGGTGCCCCTGATGGTGTACTGAATGTCGATCAGCATCACGCCGTCGTCGGCCCCATCGAGGTGGACCAGCACGTTTTCAACATCGATCCGGGGCTCCCAGCGGTTCAGTGCTACGCGGACCACGTATGCGATGTCTCCGGCTGTTGCGGCATCCGCTGGCGCAAAAACGTAGTCGTGGACAGCGCAACCGAATTCCGGACGCATGGGCCGCTCCCCCGGTGATGTCGCCAGGATGAGATGGATGCTTTCCTCGATCTCACGCTGATCCCGAACCAGCGCGATGCCGCCCGTCCTGTCGGTTCGAAGCGGGAACGCCCAGCCGGCACCGATGAATTCCTGTCCCACGTCATTCCTCCTGTCGTCGGCTGGTGTTCGCATTCAGTTGATGCGGACCAGACCGCCCTTGACCGTTGTAGTAGCGCCGCCGCTCAGTTCGGCTGTTGCGTCTCCCGCAACCTTGACGTTCGGTGCCTTGAGTTCAGCCGACATGCTGCCAGTGATCTTTACGGTGGCACCTTTCAGTTCGAGGCCAGTCGACGCTTCCACGGTCACCTTCTTGCCCTTGATCTTCACCTCGCCCGTTGCCGTCGTGACTGAAACGTCCTTCTTCGCGGTGATGTTGACCGGCCCTTCGGAAAGGACCTCAATAGCGGCATCTGGTTTCTGGACAAGCGTGATCCTTTGTCTTCCGCCGTTGGTGCTGACGGTGAGTTGTTCGCCGTCAGAAGATTCAAGGAACTCTACGAGCATGCCGGACCGGGACACGAAGGCGCGGCGCCGGACAGCACCATCGGTGGAACCCACATGGTCTGCCCACTGCTTGTCGGGTTTGTCCTTGCCGTTGTACAGGCCTCCCAGGACAAAAGGCTGCTGGAAGCTGCCGTGTCCGAAGGCGACGAGGACCTCGTCGCCCACCTCCGGGAGGACCACTGCGCCGCGCGACGCGCCCGCGCCGGCCTGAACGGTGCGCGCCCACCAACTCTCGTAGTTATCCGACAGGACGGGAAACTTCACCTTGACCCGGCCTTGGTTCTCGGGATCCTTTGCGGCGGTCACCACTGCATTGACGACTGCGGGAACGGAGGCCCTGCTGTTCGCTCCGGCCGCAACTCCGTAGAGTGAACGCTCGGATTCGTGGCTCACTGCGAACGTGGTGAGATAGCCGGTATCGGGGCTGAAGTCGTGCCGCGATGAGCTCAGAGTGTAGCTCCCGTCGAATGGCCTCCCGGCCCCCTTCAGGGAGACAGCCGTACCGGCCCGCAGCTTGGGGTTTCCGCGGGCAACACCTTCCAGTTCGGCGAACGAGCCGCTCAGGCGGGAGGCGAGGGCCGCAGCTGTAGCGTCGCACTGTGCCGCCTGGTCGAAAGCTGTGGCCGGAGCAACATAGCGCGGGCTGTTGAATTTCTTGGCGAGCGCCACGGGGTTCACGTCCGGCAGCTTGGCGCTACGTGTCTTTGCCGGTGCGACGGCTACAATCGCCCGTTTCGCCGCAACGTCCCAGCCCCTGACCTCCACGTCCGGAACCTGTTCAGCGGACGTGACAGTTCCATGCAGGGACACAAGGTTCACGCCCCTTTCGAGCACAAGCGGCTCGTTTCTCGCACCGCCGGAATCCGGCGGGGCTGTCGCTGCATCAGTCGACGACGTGAAGTGCAGCGAGCCGCCAGACACGGACAGGACCACGCCGGCCTCGGCGGCCAGTCTGTGCAGGAAGTCCCAGTCGCTGATGCCGTCCTGGGCCACGTGCTGCAGCACAGGGCCTTTGGCGTCGATCGTGCCGGCCTCGATTCCGGCGCGACGCGCCACCTTGCGGACGATGTCCGCGGCCGTGCATTGCAGGTATGCCTCTACCCGGCGTCCCCGGAACAGGCGGTGGGAATGGTCCAACCCCCGGACGATGGTGTGCATGCCGTCGTGATCCATTTCCGTTTCCACGGCGGTGACCTCGCCGGACATTAAAGGCGCAGGGCCGCCGGGGCCGCTCTGTTGGACCATCAGCTTGACCGGCACCCCGATGCTGATTCCTGCTTTGTCCAGCACCGTCGAATACTCATCGCTGAACCTCAGCAGGAACAGGTCCGGTACATTGCTGCTGTCGTCGATGTAGCCGGACACGAGCCGTGCGGCAATCTCCGGAGGAAGCGGCTGGCCGGCGACTTCCACCAGCAGCATGTTGCTGAATTCGTCACCGTGCGCCACGGAGCACCCCCCGCCCGTCGGGCAGGTCGTCCTGCAGTGCCGCTGACGGCAGCTCATCCACCGCGGGCAGCAATATGGACAGGCCGGACCGCAGCCGCATCGGATCATCAATCCCGTTGGCTGCGGCAACTGCCCGCCACAGGGACGGGGTTCCGTACTCGTTGTAGGCGATGCCGGCGAGCGTCTCCCCCTCGACGAGGACATGAACGCGGCGCGGCACCAGACCGCCTGACGTCGGGTTCTGCTTCGGCGGTTCCCCCGCTATCTCTTCAAGTGCCACGGTGCAGGTGGCACGCACCGGAAGCCCTGCAGCGGTGAACAGGGTGTACTTGACCTGCACGCTGGCTATATAGGAAAGCGACCCGGTCAGATCCCCCCAGCGGAACAGCACCCACGGCGGGGATCCCTTGTTCTGCTTCAGGGATGCGGGAGTGGGAGTACAGCAGGAAATCAGCTGCTCCACCCGCTTGACCACTTCACCGTCCTGCTTTGCGGATGCGTCAAAGAACATCTCCAAGGAGAGCTTGGAGGGCATTGGTCCGTTGTACTGCGGCGGCCCCGCCTTCTTGTTGCCCTTGGCAGTCTGCCGACTCCAGGACGCCGACTTGCCCAGTGTCAGTTCCTTGGGGTTGAACTGGAATTTGATGCGGCCTATCGGCGGCCCGCCTTTGTCCAGCGATCCATCTTTGGACGGTTCGCGGAGTTCCAGGTACGCGTGCGACAGCTTGAGCGCTTCTTCGCCTCCGTCATGGGCTTTGCGGCCGGCAGCGATTGCGGCGGCCGCCGCCGGATTGGCATCCTCCGCGTCCGCCGCCTTTGCAGCCCGGGTCTTGGTTGTCATGGCCGGCCCCTACCGGTCCAGCTTGGAGACAAATCCGTGGTGCGCGATCTCCAGTGACTCCATGATCACTTTCGGCTGGTCCGGGTTGAGTGAGGGACCTTTCCAGCGCACCGGGACCACGTCGTAGAGTTCCCAGCCAGCGATCTTATTGCCGTTGGCAGACATGACCTCGATGATGCCGGTACAGCGGGTGTAGCCGGACGCTATCCCGGCAAACCACTTGGCAATTTTTTCGGTATCCTTCCCCAACGGCCTGGTCAGGGTGATATTCGGATACTTAAGCCGGGTGGGCAGTTGCCAGACAAACGAGTTGTTGCCACCTTCCTCCCGGGATTCGATGACCACTTCGCATCCCAGTCCCTCGCACGTGCTGAAGGTTCCCAAGCTCACGTTATCCAGGGCCACGGTGTAGCGGACGCTGACCGCGGTATCTATGTCTTGCAGCATGATTTCCTCAGTTCACATCGGTCCGCAGGCCGCGGCGCTCGCGGTCCAGCAGCATCTCAGCTTTGATGCGACGAATCAGCGGTCCGGTAAGCCGCTTGGCTAGCTCTTCCAGCTGTTCTGGCGTGGCTGCCGGAGCACCCGGGCTCTGCGGCTCTGGCCCTGCCCGGCCGTTTCCGCTCGCGGCTGGCGCCTGCCGGGCGTCTCCGGCCGGAGCAGACTCGGCGTCGGTCTGCACGGAAGCCGCGAAACCTGCAGTATCCGGCGCTGCGGTTGGGAGTCCAGCGGCGGGCGCAGGACCTGCCACAGAAGCCCCGGATTGGGCTTCCGGTGGAAAGGGGGTGACCTCCCGCTGAGCAACGGCGCTTGCTGTGGCCTGGTCGGCGGGCTGAGCAGCGGGGCTCAGGACAAGGGCAGGCGAAGAGTACTCATTGGCAGGCGCGCCGGTAGGGACCGCCAGTCCGGCGGTGCCGGCAGGGCCCACCTGTCGAGAAGCTACGCCGGCAGTCGCCAGTTCGACGTGGCGAGGGAACACGGCCGAGAATGCAGCCGAGCGCTGGATAATGCCGCCACCCCGTCCTGCGGATTGTGTTCCTGCGCCATTCGTTGCGGACACCGTTTCAACGGCCCAGTGAGAGGGGGCAAGCGTTCCTGGCCCGGCGTCGGCAGTGGACCATACGCCGTCCAGGGCAACTGTTCTCTGAATGGAACGTCCGACGGCGGCACTCTGCCGCGGAGGTGCCGCAGGCACCAGATCGACGGCGGGAGCTGCTGCCGCGGGGCCGGGGACCATGTCGAAGTCGGAGCCGCTTTTGGTGTCGCCGTGGAAGCCGGCAGCACCGTATGTGCCGGAATCACCGTGAATGCCGGCATTCACTCGTGTGCCGGCATCTCTGATGACTCCCACTGGCATCGGCGGCGGTGCAGCAGGGTCGCTAATCAAGTTCATGGCCAGCCCGGGCAGTGTGGCAGCGTCACCAATTTCGTCAATGTCCCGTCCGCCCGGGCTTAACGCCGGCGCGGGAAGGGGAAGCGTCACGGCATACACAGGTTGCGCCGCGGCGGGCAACGCGATGAGGCGCTGCCACGTTTCGGGCCTGGTTCCGGGGGAAGCCGTGCGGATAACCCGCAGGACAACCGGAGTGGTGGCTGTGGGGAGGGTCAGGGACGAAGTTGATTCAGGGCTTCCCCCGCGGCGTTGGCCGCTGTCGCCCGGTCCGGTAGTCGTTGGACCGTACACATCCCGGATGCCGGGTACGGGATCCTGCGCCAACAATTCAGCGCCCGACCCCGGTTCTGCTGGCGCGTCGTTCCCGGCATCGCGTTGGACCGAGGCCTCTCCGGTGGAAGCGGCGCCGCGTACGGAAACGGGAGTGAGTGGCAGGGACGGGCGGGTTGAGGCTTCAGCGAAGGGTTCGGCGACAACTTCGGCGCGCTGCGTGACGGGTGAGAGCGCAGCGTCCGCCACGGCGGTCCGGGCGCTCGCATCGCCGTTTCCAGAAAAGTCTGCCGCCGAACCGGCGCTCGCCAAGTGCTTGGAGTGGGCTTCGCGTACGTCGGGATCGACTCCGACCTCCTGGACGGCGGGCGTTCCGCTAACGATAGGCCCGAACCGGGACACGATCGGCATGTTGGGTGCGGTGGTATCGCCGACTGCGGCGAGGAGCGTCTTCTGCGTAGCGGCGGGGCCTAAATGGTCAGCTGGTTCGTCACGAACCTGGCCCGATAACAACGGGACCGGCGTCTCGTCGGCTGGCGGCCAAACCTGTGGTTCGCCCTCCCTGAGGGCGGCCGGGCCGGCTGGCTCGTCTTGTGGCTCCGGCGCCTGGACAGGTGCCAGGTCCAGGGTGTCAGAGGAACCGCGCGGACTTGTTGGCGAACGCTGCACTGCCTTCTGTGACGGCCCGTCCGAAGCCGTCGGTTCCGAGGGCGTGACGGGTCCGGAAAAGGACAGCGGCATTCCGAGCCCCAGCTTGGACGGATGCGGCACGTGCTGGTACTGCTTCGAGGCCCCGCCCGTCCCGGACAAGGCCCGTTGCACGGCTGGTGCCGAGGGCAGCGGAACATAGGTGGCGTGCCCATCGGATGTGCTGCCCTCGGGGCGGCCGGAAGGGCCCGGTTGCGAGGGCACGCTGGCTCGGAAAGATTCTCCTGCCGCCTCTGAGAAGGGCGGTTCGGACGTTCCGGGGTCCGCCGGAGTGGCGGACGCAGCGGGCATATCGGCCGCCGAAGGCGGCTGGAGCGGGATGGCGTCAACGTGAAGCACCGGAAATGCCTCTGGTTCAGCGGCCAGGAGGGAGGCACCGGCGGGAGTGCCGCCGTCGGACGCCGTGCGCTGAAGCGAGCCAGCGCTTCCCGCTCTGTTCGGCGTCGTGCGAATGCGTGGCGCCGGCGGCGGTAGCAGCGTCATCTCCACTGGCGACGGCGAGTACGCGGCGTTTCCCGAAACAGGGCCGCCGCCGTCGACATCAATAAATCCCGGGGGTGCTGCTGCGCTGACCAGATGAGTCATGGGGCCGGTGAAGGACGGATCGTTCCACGAGGCAAGGGCTCCTGCGAAATGCCCGGGATCCGAAGTCAGCTGAATATTTCCGACGGTGCGTTGCAGTGGCGGCAGGAAGGCCCAGCCGGAGGGCGGAACGTGGGAACCGGGCGCAGCCGGTTCCGTGGGCCCGCCGCGGAGCGTGCCAGCCGGGGGTCCGGTCCGCTCGCGTTGCCAAGGCCACCGCATGGTTCACCGCTCCTGGGACAGCCGGGTGTTGATTCCGGCGATTTCCTTGACGTAGCGGAGGCGCTGGCCGTGTTCCAGGTCCAGGATGTCGTTGAGCGGCCAATGAAAGTGGTAGGCCACGTACGCCACCTCCTCATAGATCCGGTCCGGGGCGTACGTCATGATTCCCCCAGGCGGCCACCGGCAAGGTCGGCAGTGAACCGGTGGGAGCACTCAGGGCACGTCACGGCGATCCGGGTGTGGCCCTCGGCATTGATCCGGCGGTAGAAGTCCTGCAGGAAGGCGACGTCAGAGGCGAACATGCTCTCGACGACGGCGGAGGAAACGGCTCCGAGCGTGCCGAGCGAGGTGATGACGCGGCCCAGGAGGACCACTGTGGTGTAGGCGGCGTTCTCCTGGACGCGGGCATCGTAAAGGGGCAGCAGCTCGTCCCGGGCAGTCGCCAGCCGCATGACTCCGTCTTTGTGGATTGCTCCGTCCTGGTCCATGTACCCTCGCGGCAAGGTGAAGCTGAACTCCGTGCGGAGCTCTTGGCGGTCCGCTGGCCCTCCCCTGTCGGCGCGCCGATCCGACTGGTGCCCGTTCTCCAGGTTCGGTTCCGCGAACACCCCGCCGCCATGTGTCCGCTGCATCACGAGATGGTTGATTCGTCGTAGCAGATGGTGAATTTCTCTGTGGCCTGCTCGGTGGCGCCTGCCTTGAGCGAGTTCAGTTCAACACTCTGCACCCAGCAATTGACGAAGTTGTAGGTTTTCAGCGTGTCGCCTTTGTAGTCGAGCAACGAGACGGCGGCCGTCTTGCGGGCACCGGCAACGTCGCCATCCATGACGATCCTGAGCCAGTCAGTGACGGTCTTGCTGTCCGTCAGTCCTCTCGTGACCGAGAATGTTCCCGCCTTCGGCCGCCCGATGAGTTGGCGGACAACGTACTTGCCGTCCTGCATCTGCTGCTTCAGCTCAATCTTGTCGACCTCGGTCTTCAGGCCGCTGACCTCTATCACGCGTGGAACCTCAATGCCGTCGATTGTGACTGAGAAGGCGTTGGCTGATGAGTTGTCAAAATCGCCGAGGGCCATGGTCTTGCTCCTTTTGAACTGTACTTACTCACTCACGAGGCTGGTGCCGCCGGAGAACTGGGATAGCTGGAAAATGACAAACTCGGCCGGCTTCACGGGGGCAACTCCCACCTGGCACACAACCTGACCTGCATCGATGCCTTCGGCCGGGTTGGTTTCGAAGTCGCACTTCACAAAGAAGGCCTGCTCGGGGGTCAGCCCGAAGAGCGCACCCTTGCGCCATTCATTGGTCAGGAAAGCGCTGATGGTACGGCGGATGCGGGCCCACAGGGCGGGGTCGTTCGGTTCGAAGACCGCCCACTGTGTCCCCTGCAGGATGGACTCCTCCAGGTAGTTGAACAGGCGCCGGACATTCAAGTACCGCCATTCGGCGTCGCTGGACATCGTGCGGGCTCCCCAGACGCGGATCCCCCGGCCCGGGAAAGTGCGGATGCAGTTGACCCCGATGGGGTTCAGCAGCTCCTGCTCGGTCTTGGTGATCTGGGTCTGCAGGCTGGTGACGCCACGGATGACCTCATTGGCCGGAGCCTTATGGACGCCACGTGTGTCATCGTTCCGTGCCCAGACACCGGCCATGTGACCTGACGGCGGAATGAACCTGCTGGTTCCCGTGGAGGGATCGAAGGTTTTCACCCATGGCCAGTAGAGGGCCGCGAACTTGGAGTCGTAGCCGCCACCGTCCATGCGCCAGTTCTTAATCTGCTGGGCATTCAGGTTCGGTGGCGAGTCGATGATGGCGATCCGGTTGCCCATCAGTTCGCAGTGGGCAATGGCGGCGAGCTGGACCGCTTTGACGGTTTCAAGGTCAATGGAGCCCTGTTCATAGGCGGCCATCAGATCGGGGACGGACACCATGGTTACTTCGTCGACGGCTTCCAGGCCGCTGAATCCGGTCCGGTCGGCTGCGTCGCCGACGTAGTCGTCCACGTTTAGTTCGTCGGTGCTGGGCGGTTCGGGCTCAGGTTCGGGTGCGACCAGCTGGATAGTTCCTTTGTCGGGCTTTACGAGGGCCCCGCCCGTGGCGACTTCCTCAATGGTGACGATCTTGGATTCCGCGCTGACCTTGGTTGCTGCGTTGTTGTTGCCACGTTTGGTGGTCACGTTGTCCCAGACCTCGGGCGGTTTGCCTTCAACCGAGACGACGATCTTGAACTGGTCCTCGGGAGGGTTCTCGCCTCCTGGGTCGGCGATTTCCACCGTCACCGGCTTGGGGTTGGCCGCGTTGGACTTCGCCGTCAGGCGGTATCCGCCAAGTTCTGCCATGGGGGCTGCGGTTACGGCCTTGTGCTGCTGCTTTGGCTTTTCCTCGCGCGTTCCGTTGGCGCCGATCCGGACGACGTAGCAGTTGCCTCCGCCGTTCAGGAAGTAGCCGTAGACCGAATGGGCCAGGTAGGAGCCGGGGATGAAGTCCCCGAACGTCTCCGAAAACTGGGTCCAGTTGGACACGAGCGTGGGCTCGTTGTCCGGGCCTTTGGCGGCGAGCCCGACGAAGGCGGCCACCGCAGTGCCCACGCCCTCGATCGGACGCGTCCCCGCTTCGACCTCATGGACGTATACACCTGGCGAAAGATAGCTTGGCATTTTTGTCTCCTCGATGAACCGAAACGTGATTCAAGGGTCCAGCGGGGAGGCCTGTGGCGGTACGGCTATGCGGATGCGCTGACGGGAAGGATGGGGTGCACGAAGGGGCAGGAGTTTCACTTCCGCATCCCCGATGGGACGCTAAGACGGCGCTGTGCTTCAGCGAGTACGCCACTCAGGATACCTGCGGCAGCTTTATTCCTCTTCAGCACGTTGGGATCGAGACCGGCCAGCCTTTCATCCCCCTTAACTACAGCTTCACCAATTTCAGCCCATATGTCCCAGACACCAAGTTTGACGCCCCGAGCTTGGAGAGAGGCCAGATTCTCGAGCGAGCTCCTGAGAATGGGCACCGGGATCCGCGGATCCTCAGGATGCTGCGCCAGCCACTTTTCCCATCTAGTACCTCCGTATGCGCTCGTGGATAATATTGTTAGTTCGACACGCCTCCCTTGGATGGTTGCAGATTTGAGGTGATCGAGGACCAACATACAGGTATCACACGGGGTTCGATTTATCCGCATTGTTAGTGGAATTACGCTCCCATTCTTATACTTTCGCCCGTCCGAGTTTTTCAGCAAGTTAGCACGGACATCCTTGTCAAATTGCCACTCCGCGTGGGCTCCGTTTTTGTTCGTGTACGTTTTCATGCCCTTCGGAAATGTCACGAAGGCATGCGTTTCCGGCGACAAATAATCCAAAGCAATGACTAGATTCTGCAGTGGCGGCTCGCTAAGATGACGCAGAATCTCGTCAAAGCCCAAGCCGATGTCCAGATCCGATTTTTTGATAGATTCTGGGTTTACCTTCCCATGAACGCCCCATTTTTGTCCTTGCTTCACGGGTTCAAGGATCGCCATTCCGTAGCGGATACGGATAGCCGTCAGGAGTGGCTTAAGAATCTGCTCACCCACAGCCTTGCCCTTGAGCCGATTCACGGCCTTCACCCCGGCAGCCACACCTTTGTCTAGCCGGTCCTGCTTCTCCTTCGCGATCTGCTCGGACGTCTTCTCTTTGATCCCGAGTTTCTTCTTCGCCTTACCGAGCAATTCCGTGCCTTTGGCTTTGAGTTTACTGCCCACCTTCTTTGCAAAGCCCAGGAACTTCTTGCCGTACTTGATCGCATTTGTGACCACCCAGTCCACGACAGCATTCATGGGCTTTTGAAGGGTCTCAAGGAGCTTCTTGATTTTTCCGGAGATGCCACCCAGGCCCAGGAGCGAAGCAAGGAAGCCAATGAGGACCGGCAGCATTTTGGCCAGCGTCTTTTCGATGTAACCCGCCACGGCACCCACTCCGCCAGCGGCAATCGACTCCACGGAATCGAGCACTGCGTCGACAAATTCCTTTATCTGGGCAGCCTTCTCCACGAAGAACATCACGACGTCGTAAATCATTTTGCAGGCTTTGACGAACGCGGATGCCGGGTTCAGCAAAGAGATTAGCCAGACGATTCCGGCTTTGATGATCTCCACCGAGACCATCTGCTGGATCTGGGTCATGATCATCTCTTTGACATTCCCGACTTTTTCCTGCACCCACTTCCAAATGCCACCAATACCTTCGGCGACCAGGATCTTGATCACGGTAAAGCCGTCCATCACCTTTTCCATGGCGGGCGCACCAATTTTTGCTATTATCCGCGCCTTGATGTGCTCTAAGGTCAGACCGAAGATCGACATCAGCAGCTGGACAACACCCTTGATATCGAACTTCTGCGGCAGTTCAATCCCGCCCTCCGCCAGGGCACCAAGAAGCCAGCCCTGCAGGCCTTTCCTGAGGTGTTCGGCGATGTTCTGTCCAAACTGGACGATCCCGCCTTTGACGGCACTGACGAAGTTGCCAAGGAACCCAATGGGATCCTTGATGATCTTTCCCACGGCGTTTGCAGCGCGGGCCAAAACGTTGAAAAGCATGTCCTTGAGCTGCAGGACTGTCTTGATCGCCCCGCCCACGGCATCCTTTGCCTGATCCCAGAGGCCCTTGTTTTCGTCTTGCATCGCCGTGATCTCGGCATCCACGGCTGTCCGGGATTCGACGTACTTCGCCGCGAGGTCCTGCACCAACGAGTCCTTCTTCGAGTCGATGTCACTTTCCAACTGGTTGAACTGCGCGGCAAACTGCGACGCCGCGTCTTGCGCGACTTTCTGCAAATTCTTCGGCTTGGAGTCTACGTAGGCCTTGATCTCTGAACGGCCCTTGACAATGCGGTCCTTGGCCGCCGAGAGACGCTCGCCAATGGTGTCGGCAATACGGCCGATCAATGCCGCCATTTCGCTCTCATACTTCAGCCGCGCAGCGACGTACTCTTGGTCCGCTTCTTTGGGCAGGTTGAAGATTTTGTCCTTGGCCCAGAGCAGGTCACCGCCCAACCCCGAGTAGCGGCGTTTCTTGTAGTCGGCCATGCGTTTTTTCACGTCGGCCGTGAACGCATCGCGGATGGTCTTCTCACCGTCGGTGAACTCTTTGGAAACAGCCCCGTCAAGGGATCCGAGAATGGCGTCGACGTCTTTCTTGGTCGCGTCGAATATGGCTTTGACCTCGCTGGCCACCTTCGCCCGTTCGGCTTCATCCTTCGCTTTCGCCGAGCCTTTGGCAGCGCCGGCTTTGCCCAGTGCGCCCTTCTTCGCGGCGAGCATACCGCCCAGCCCCACGGCACCAGCGCCCTGCGCCGCCTGTCTGGCAGATCCGAGCCGGGCGGCCTCAGACTCCCTAAAGGCTGCTGGGGCCGACATCGAGTGCTCTTCACCGGCCTTCTTCGCGGCGACAGCCCCGACGAACTCGGGTTCGTTTGCGGCCGCCAGCTGCTGTTCGGAGACGTCTGCGTCGGCCATGGCCGCATCAGTATCCCGTTTACCGCCACTTAAATCTGTCTGTTCAGCGGGGGCAGGTGCCGGCATGCCGGCCGCAGTATCTACGTGCACTGCGGCAGGTTGTTTGTCCGGCGCAAGCGGCGTCACCGGCTTATCGACAGCCTTCGATTGATCGGGTGCGGCGGCAGTCTTATCTGCGATGTCCTTCGCGGAGGCAGCTTTCCCATCCGTTACCTTGCCGGCTACCTGACTTTTAACTGCCTCCGTTTTTCCAGAACTGCCAAATTCCTCCGCCTCCTCAAAGGACTTCGGGGTCTGGGCCGCGATAGCACCTTTCACTGCAGCGATGAATCCCGCCTTGTCGAAACCTCCGGGTTTGGCCCCGGCCATCGTTGCAGCTTGGGCTTCCTTTGCCTGCGCTTCCTTGTCCCCTGCCGGCGGGACGGCAGCGTTCTTGACCTTTTCGACTTCGGCCCGCGGTGGTGGGTGTTGACGGAATGAGTTCCCTTGGGAAGCTACCTTTGACGTGACCGCGAGAAAGCGCGGGTCACTGCCGGGCGCCAGTCCTGATGGGCGGACCGGTCCGGGGCTCTCAGCCAGCCTTTGAACGTAGGAGGCAACAGCCGCGTTACCGGCGCTCCGCTGCATCATTTGGAGCATACTTGGTGCCCTCTGAGGCTGGCGCGCCACTGTTGGGCCGGCGCGTTGCGCTGGCACCTTACCCGGTCCGCCCCGAAAAGTCGTCGCCATGGACCGCTCCCGCCGGGATCAGCCCGACTCTTCCTCTTCCGCCTCGTCGCGCTGGACGGACCGCGCATCCATGAAGGAGCCCTGGGCAGTTTCCTCTTCCTCCTCTTCGCGCTGCACGGAGGCACCGTCCACAAACGCCCCTTGGGCCGTGTCCTCATCCGCGTCGCGCTGCACGACGGCGGCGCCACCGGCCCGCTGTACCGTCGCCGCAGCTGCCGGTGCGGACATCGCCCGCTCCGCTGTTGCTGCGGCCTCGCGCTCAAAGCGATCGGACGGATCGCTGACCCGCACCCCGCTGCCCGTCGCGGTTCCGTCCACCGGCCCGCTCCGCTGCTGGACAACATGCGTCAGCTCGTGGGCAATCATCGTCTTGCCGGCATCCGAACCGGGGTCGTATTTGTCCCGCTGGAAAACGATGTTGGACCCCACCGTGTAGGCATGGGCATTCACGGATGCGGCAGAATTGTGCGCCGCCTCCCCCGTGTGGACCCGGACGTCCGAGAAGCTGTGGCCCAGCCGGCCCTCCATGTCGGCGCGCACCGGTTCCTCCAGCGGCTGGCCGCCGCCCGACGAGACGACGTCCAGTACGGGTGATCGGTCCTCTTCCGTCATCGCGCGGACGCCGCTGTTCCCCACGGCGCGCTGCAGCGCCAGCATCCCGTGGGACCCGACAACGTCCGTCCGGCCGGCAGCGGCAGCCCGGAACAGCACGGCCGGGTCAGCGGCTTCCTTCCGGGCGGGCTTGCTGAGCAGCCCGTCGACGTCGGACTGGTCGTGGTCGTGGCTGTGCATGGTGGACCCCTTTCATCAGACCTACACCGACGATGCGCCCCGCAAGTACGGCCCGCAAGCTCCGCCACGGCGTCCAAACGGGCAATTGGCCGTGCCCCGAGGGGCAAAACCCGGCCTACCCCCCGGTGCTTCGCGGCATCGTGAGCATCCCCCAGTACGTGCCGAACTCGCTCTGCAGCGTCAGACGCCCCAGCTTGCGGTACTCACGCTGCACCGCGGTGACCAGGTGGGTCATGGTGACAGTGCCGCCGTCGTCCGCTGCCAGATAGGCGGCAGTGACCGCGGCGGAGCGGATGGCTCCGCCGGCAAGTTCGAAGGCCTGCCCCAGGAAGGGGAGGTCGATGTCCCCCGCCCGGTCCAGCGTCCGTCCCAGGCAGCGGTCCCACAGAATCCGGCGATGCGCGGCATCCGGGAGCGGAAAATCGACGACGACGTCCAGCCGGCGGGTGAACGCCTCGTCGATGTTGGCGCGCAGGTTCGTCGCGAGGATGGCCAGGCCGTCGAACGTCTCCATCCGCTGGAGCAGGTAGGCGCTTTCGATGTTGGCGTAGCGGTCGTGGGCGTCCTTCACCTCGGAGCGGCGCCCGAAGACGGCGTCGGCCTCGTCGAAGAGCAGGACGCCGTTGATGCCTCCCGCTGCCGTGAAGATCCGTTCCAGGTTCTTCTCGGTCTCGCCCACGTATTTGTCGACGACGGTGGCCAGGTCCACCACGTACAGGTCCAGTCCCAGCGCACGGGCCACAACCTCCGCGGACATGGTCTTGCCGGTGCCCGAATCCCCGGCAAACAGCGCCGCGACACCGTGTCCGCGGCCGGCACCGGGCCGCATTGCCCAGTCACCGAGGACCTGCTCACGGTGCTTGGCCCGCAACGCCACTTCCTTCAGCGCCAGCAGCACGGCATCCGGCAGGACCAGGTCCTCCCAGCCCACCACCGGCTCCACGCGACGGGCCAGGCGGTCCAGGGCTGAACCGTTTTCCGCCCTCGCCCCCGCGCCGAGGTGAGACGCCGTGATGTGTCCGTCCGGGGTCAGCGTGGCCTGCACCCGCGCGGATCCTGCAGCCCGGGCAACCTGCTCGGGCCGTAGCCGGAACGTCGACGTGGCGGCCTCAACGTCGAGCCCGTTCATGACGCCGAGCGCCCTGCGCCAAAGGGTTGACCGTTCCGCCGATGTGCTGGCAGGAACCTCCACCAGCAGTGGGGGCCGGGTTGTCCATGCAGGATCCCAGGCGGCGTCTCCCACAAGAATCACAGGCTGCGGTTCCGCATGCAGGGATTCGAGCACTGCCGGCCGGTCCGACACTGCAGCAAGCGGCCCCGCCACCAGCCCGGCGCCGCGGAGCCGCGCTTCCCGCACGGCAGCGTCTACGAGTTGGAGCGGCTCACGCTCGGCGGCCAGCCGGGTCAGGTCGAACAGGACTGCGCCGTAGCCCGCAGCGCTCAGGGCGCCCGCGGCCAGCACCCGGCCCGAGCCTGTGGCCGGCTCCCGCAGGTAAGCAAGGCGGACACCCGCCCGGAGCGCCCGTTCCAGCGGCACGGTATCTCCCCAGGCAACCGGCGGCGGTTCGGCCAGCAGGCCTTGAAGGGACAGTTCGGGCGTATCACCGCCCAGGAGATGCCCGACGACGCGGTCCGGCACCCGCAGCGCCCTCCCCGGCAGTGGACGGTCGGGGTCCTCGACGACGAGCAGGCCGCCGGTGATCAGCGGACCGGACAGCACCCGTGCACGTCCGTCGGACGCTGACAACGGGGTGCCGCACAGCGCCAGCGCGACGGCGACGGACGGACGGCGCCGGGTGACGTCGTCGTTCAGGTAGCCGAACAGCTGCTCAAAGCGCGGGTCAAGGTCGGCTGCGAGCGCAACCAGCAGCAGATCGACATCCAGATCCGACAGGCCGAAGGTGGCGGCCAGTTCACGCAGCCTCAGCCGGTGCCCGGTGGCCTCGGCGGCGTCCGCCCGGGCCTCGCATTCCTCGAGGCGCGGTGAATGCCGCTCCTGACCTGAATCCGTCCCGTCGTCGCCCTGCTCCGCAGATTCCTGCCCGAGCAGACGGTCGACGGCCTCATCGCTGAGGTAGAGCCCGCGGAACGGGTCATCAGGCTGCGGGTCGTCGGCGCGGCGCAGCGCTACGAGGAGACGGATTCGCTCCTCCACCACCCCCACGCGGCCAAGCACGTGGGCGAGA
Source organism: Arthrobacter sp. BF1 (assembly GCF_056680215.1). Taxonomy (NCBI): domain Bacteria; kingdom Bacillati; phylum Actinomycetota; class Actinomycetes; order Micrococcales; family Micrococcaceae; genus Arthrobacter; species Arthrobacter sp. BF1. The sequence continues at coordinate 1,883,901 of NZ_CM155271.1, read as the reverse complement.
CTGGAATCGCCTGTCATCGAACCCGCGCCACCGTGGTCACCGTGCCGGGCGGCGGGACCTGCCCAGCGCCGCGGGTGGCGGGATGTGCTGGTGGCGGCCGGAATCGGAGCCCCCGCCGATCAGATCGGACATATCCACATGCGTGCCCTGGGAAGCCGGCGGTGCCGCCACGTAGACGATGCCCGTGGCAACCGGAGCGATGACGACGATGTCGAGTGACGGCTTCAGTTCTCCCCCCAGCGCGGACCACACGTCCGCGAACGCGCGGTCCTCCGGAGGAGGCAGACCCACCGTCAGTGGAACGACGAGTCCCGTCTCCGCGAGCGGGCCGATAACCAGTTCGTCCGGCAGTGCCTCGTGCCTGATGAAGCACCGCAGCAGCTGGTCCAGCAGACGGTGCTCGTCTTCAGGCCGCTGCGTCCAGGCTGTGACGAGGTAGGAGAGCTTGAAATGGCGAGGAGCCGGGCGGCGTGTCCGGACGTACCCGTCATCTCCGCGATCTTCGGACAGTCCCCGTTCCCTCCGACGCAGGTCTTCCCGGATGTCGTAGAGGTACAGATTGACGGTAGGGGCGTTGCGCCGGCTGGCCCAGTCCTTGGTGGGCGCGTCGAAGACCACGTCCACCTCCGAGCCGTCCAGCGCCTCGGTTCGTACCAAGGTCCGCAACGCGTCGTCGATCTGGGCGATCACGGCCTACCCCCTCCCAATGAAGTCCGGCATCGGGGCTACCGAGCGGGCGACCACCAGAACGGGCGCGCGGATTTCTCCGAAAAGTTTCTCTTGGTCCGCGCTGGTGACGATGATTTCCCGCGTTCCAAGTTGGTCGCGGCGAACCAGCAGCACGCCCCTGCGGAGCTCAGTGCCCGCATGCTCTATTGCCGCTGAGTACGGCGGGATACCCTTCGACCAGGCAAACTTCACCGGGGCGCCCTGTGGCAGGCCCTCCACCACTACGGTGACCACGTCCCCCGGTTTTCCGACGGCGGGGTAGACGGTGACGCCCGGTTGGCGGACGGTGAACCCTTCACGGTCCGTGTTGTTTTCTCGCTTGGGGTCCGTGGTGGACGCGTTGACCTCGACGCTGATCTCTGCCGGGCGGGAAGTTACCCCTCCGGCCGGCTCACTCGCCGGCATGGCAAACTTCAGCTCGACTTCGCGGCTGGCTCCCGGCTCAAGCGAGTCCATCGAGCACAGTGAGTCGCTGCACCCTCCGGCTGGCTGGAGGGTCAGGGGACCTGTATTGGACACCTTGATGCTGATACCGGAGGCGGCGGCGGGGCCGTTGTTGGTGACTTTGGCTTTTGCCGTCGCCGGCCTGCCGCCGGTCCAGCCTTCGCGTTGGCTCAGGGTGAGGTCTACGGCTATGTCCGAGGCCACTTCTCCCGGGGTCCGCGTACCCGTCCGGGACTGGTTGTCTGGTGGGCGTGGGTCAGGGGTTTCAGCAGTGACGGTTGCGGTGGCGACGTGTTCGCCTGCGGCTTCGCCTTTCACCTGTATCTCGATGGTGGCAGTGGCGCCCTTTTCCAGCCGCTTGTCGAGCCTGCACTCCACGGATCGTGCTGACACGTCACAACCCTTGGTGGTTGCGCCTAGGGCGGTCAGCCCATCCGTCGTTTCGAGCAGGAACTTCACCGCCGCCGCCGGCGAGGGCCCGTTGTTGACGGCAGAGGCCTTGAGTGTGGCAGTGTCCCCTTTGGATATGGTGACCGGATCCGCAGGCAGTCGGACAGCAAGATCAGCCCATGGTTGAAGGGCGGGCTGTGTTTCCGGACCGCGGCCCTGGACGACTGTCCGGAGTTTGCTGCCATCCGGGGAAACGGCATAGATTCCGCGATGGTCCGGTTGGCCCGCGGCCTGTCCGGTGAAATAGATTTCGGCGCCGTCCGGGGACCAGGCAGGGTCTTCCGCTGAAGTAATTTCACCCCGGCTGGCACTCGGCGCGCCTGCCGCATCGAATCCGGTGACGGCGGCAAGGGACGCGGCGGCGTGAGGAACGTCCGGCCCGCCGGCCGCGTCGGCGTCTCTAAGCACTACATCTTTAAGCGTTCCGCGGTCGGTGACGACAATCCTGGTGCCGTCCGGTGACCAGGCCGGGTGCGCGCCGGTGACCGGGCACGGGGCCGAACAGGGCTTGGGGGCTGTCACCGGATTCGCTTGTCCGGTGCTGGAATTCAGCACCCACAACTCCTGCGGTGACGTGATCGGCTCACGCAGCGGCTTCAAGGCAAGCAGCGATTGAGTTTGCAGTGCGTTCGCTGTGGCAACGGTCGGAGCACTGCTCGGCGAGGAGATGAGGCGGAGGTTGATTACGGGGGGCGGAGACTGCGGCACAGGGGGCCGCGACGGCACCCCACTCTCCGAAGGACCCCGGCTGGGAATGATCTGCTCAAGGGTCACTTCTAAAGTTGTCGTGTTGTTGTCGATAATCAACTCGTCAGCGTCTTTCGATACGGCGCCGGTGATGGTCCCCTTCCCAGTGGTGGCGGCCGTTAGGACGACTTTCCGGGTCGCAGTGGCCGTCGGGGCCAGTGCCTCGATACGGCACGTGACAGCGGTCCCCGTGGACGGACACGGGTCAGCGCAGGGACGCTTCGTGGTACAGCGTGGGGGCAGGGCCAGGACTCCGTTAGCGGAAAAGGTCAGGGTGCTGGGGCCTGCACCCAGTTCGCCGCGGTTCGTGACCGTAGCTGTGACGGTCACTTCGTGGACGGGTACCTCCGACCCTGATCGGATCCGGGTCTCGGATTTGAGGTTCACCTCGAGGTCGGATGCTCCGGTAACGGTCAGAGTCGAGGTTGCTCTGTTGTTTGCGGGGTTGGAGTCGGAAGGTTCCAGCACCTGCGCGGTGATCTCCCAGCCGCCGGGGGTGTTCGCGCGCAGTGTCCAGACTTGAACCGAAGCCGCTCCAGGGGTCAACGTGCCCACCTGGCACCTGACCTCAGCCTTCCCCAATTTGCACCCCTCGGGAACCGGCTCCGCTGCCAATCCCGGTGGGAGGGTGAGGGTGATTTCTGTCGGGTCCGTAGAGACTTTCCCGGCATTCGTTATGGTTGCTTCTATTTTGATGTCCTGCCCCGCCCGGACGGTCGGGGATGCCTTTAACTCGATTTTGAGATCCGGCGCGTAGCGCCGGTCGACTGCAAGGAAGGAGCCGTCCGGGGACCAAACCGGGTTCTCTTCGCCGTAGCGCACGTCCTCCGGTGGCACCTTGCTGGCCCGGCGGCTGGGAGCCCGGGCACCTTCATCGCGTTTTGCCTCCAGGTCCACAACCCAGGTGGCCGGGTCACTATAGCCTTTCTCCGTCCATAAATATCGGGTAAAGGCAATACGCCGCCCATCGGGGGACCAAACCGGATCAACGTCCACGTCGCGGTCACCGCGCTCATAGTTCAGCGGGCTGGCATTCCCGCCGTCCGCCCGGCCACGGATCAGCTGCCAACCGGCTCCCCTGTCGAGCTCCTGGCCCCACACAATCGACGTTCCGTCCGGGGAATAGGCAGGTCCGGCGTCGTCCAATGTTGCCGCAGCAATGACACGCCGCGCCGAACCGTTGGACGCATTGGCGTCGGAGATATCCGCCGTTGCAGTGTGGCGGGTGTACCCAATGGATGCGTACTCGCCGTCAACGCCAAGCCAAGCGGCGTGGGACTCGGATGTGCCCGAAACTGCGGCGGCCTCCACTATCCGGGCCGGATCAATTCGGAAGGAATCGTCACCGAACACCAGCCCGGCTATTAACACGTCGCCGCGCGGATCATCGCGTCTCGACGTGAAGGCGATCCGGTTGCCGTCCGGAGACCATGCAGGCTCCGATGTTCCATAGCCCTGGGCGAGTGGGCCACCGGCTTCCGTTGCTGTGGGCCAAAGTGGAAATACTTCCGGCACCTTGGCACCGGCGGGCGGAAGCTTCAGCGCGGCCAGACTTCCGGCTCGTTCGTACCGGGTGGTGGTGAACGCGACCCAGGTCGGCCCGGACCCTGAATCTGCGTCCACGGACTGATACGCAGCCGGCTGGGTATCAGCGTCAGGTCCACTTGTGAGCTGGATGAGGCCAGCCTCTGAAGCTCGGTCAGAAGTTTCGCTCAGGTCCGGAACAGGCAACTGGAACAGGTCGCCGAGAGAATCCTCCCGTCCGCTGCTGAAGATGATGGAGGACGAGTCCGGAGCCCAGGCGGGCCAGGTGTCGGCAGCCTTGGAGAATGTCAATTGCCGGGCCTGCGAGCAGGCCTCCCCCAGCCGACTTATCCAGATATCAAGGTTTCCCTTTCCATCCGATGCATATGCCAGCATTTTGCCGTCCGGGGAAATCACCGGATGAAATTCGGCCGCGCTGTTGTCGCACGTCGCGCGCTGATGACTCGCACCGTCGGATTTGGAGACGTACACGTCCCCCTGCGCACTGTCCTTGGTACTGACATAGGCCAACTGGCGCGTACCGTAGGCGGCGGACAGTTCCGCCCTGTACGGGGTTGGATCCTTCTGCTGTTCCCACGGTTTGGGCGCAGCCGCACCGGGAAGGGAGACCTGGTATATCTCGGCCCGACCTTCGGTAAAAGCCACCTGGGGTGCAACCGGTTCGGGGACTCTGACCGCAGTTCCCACCACGTCCGAGGACGGCAGCATGGTGCCGGCAGACGGCAACACCAGCCCCGCAAGCGCGATTCCCCACGCCGCGAGCGACGCTGCCGCCCATCTTGGTTGTTGCACTGGCCCTCCTGCGCCATCGAACCGGCGGCGAGCCTTCGGCACACCCCCACACCCTAAGGACCACAGTGATGCCCGGGACGGCGGTCCGGCACGCGGCGCCGGGCACACGTATGGGCACCGGATCCTGCCCCTTGGGGCAACGGCCTAAATCAATCCCTCCCGCAACGCGTACGCCACCGCATGCGAACGGTTGCGGAGCTGCAGGCGCGTCGTCACGTCATGGACAACGTTTTTGACGGTCCGCTCTGAATACGCGAGTCTGTGCGCTATTTCGGCTGTGTCCAGGCCGTCGGCCAGCAGGCGGAGTACTTCCACCTCACGCGGCGCGAGGCCGGTGAACATGATTCCCCGCGGTCCCAAGACATGCCGCTGCAATTTCCCCACTTGGTCCAGGAGCCTTCCAAGCAGATCCGGCGGCACACTTCCCTCGCCGGAGGCGGCCGCCGCGATGACTGAAACCAAACGATCAGGGGTAGCTTCGCTGCGGCGGACCAGTCCCACAACACCGGTTTCGACCGCCTTGACGAGATCGCCGTCGTCCAAGTTGCCCGCAACCAGGACAGCGCGGGACAACCCGGTTCGCTGGACAACGCGGAGTAACGTCAGTGCGTCGTCGTCCACTGAATCCGTGACCACGACGACGACCCTCGCCTGTTCGGCGTCGTGCACTTTTACCACCCGCACCTCGGGGCGCGCCCGCAGTTCGCTGGCGACGCCAGCTTCCGATATCGGGTCACGCGCGTGGACCCGAACAGTTATAGGTTCCATGAATCCTCCATCGACTCCCCGGGCCGGTGTAGGCCGGCATTGCCTGCCCGGTGTGGTCCGTAGTCATGAACATAGCGGTGCATGCTCTTCGTGCAATCAACAAGGGCTCAACGGGCAACACCTTTGCCCGTAAGACCGCCCGGCCGATGTGCTGCCACCACCAACACCGGCCCTAGCCTCGGAATACCTACGAGCGCCGCGGGTCCCCGGACGCTGCTCAGTTTGTGAGGAGAGGCCATGAGCACCACTGCAACTCTGGATTCGCGCCCCATCAGTCTTGAGGCCGGCGCTGAGGCGTTTGTACCCCTGCACATACGCAATGACGGAGAAATCGTTGAAGAGTACCGGCTTGAAGTGGTGGGGCCAAGCGGCGCCTGGTCTCAAGTCGTTCCTGGACTGGTCTCTCTGTACCCAGGGCAGGATGCGACCGCGTCCGTGGAGTTCCGGCCCCCCCGGTCCGCAACCGTTCAGGCAGGGGAATTCCTGTATGGGGTCCAGGTCCTCCCGACGGAACATCCAGAAGATGCCGTAGTGCCTGAAGGGGTGGTGAATCTCCTCCCCTTCTACGAAACCACTGCTGAACTCATGCCCCGAACATCGCGGGGAAGATTCGGGGCACTACACCGACTCGCTGTGGACAACCGGGGAAACGTCCCCATCACAGTTACGCTGGCGGGCGCCGACCCAGGGGAAATGCTGAACATAGGCCTGCCCGAGCAGGCACTGACCGTCGAGCCGGGAACGGTTCAGTTCGGCCATGTTCGGATCCGTCCCGTCAGGAAAATCTGGCGCGGTATGTCCGCCACCCACACCTTCGCCATCACTGCCACACCTGCCGATGGGACCCCGGTTGTCCTGGATGGAACCCACCTGCAAGAACCGGTGCTGCCTAAGTGGATCGTCAAGGCCATCGTCGCCCTGCTGGTGTTGGCGCTGGGCCTCGCTGCACTCTGGTACCTGTGGTTCAAACCTGCGGTCGAGGCGACTGCCAAGGCTGCCGTCCAGGAGTCTGTCACGAAGGCCGATCAGAGCGCTTCGCAAGCTGCTACCAAGGCAACTGAGGCCTCAGCCGGTGCTGCCAATGCAGGGGTGGCAGCACAGTCGGCACAGGATTCGGCCACAAGTGCGGCAACAGATGCAGCCAAGGCAAGTGTGGCCACAGGGGCGGAGCCCCCGCCCGACCTAGTCACTTCCATTGCCAAGCGCCTGGAAGTTACCGCGGCCGCAGGCGCGTCCAGTTCGGCACCCTTCGTTTTCGAGAATCCGAACGGAACCTTGAAGCTGACGGACCTGGTCCTTAACAACCCCCAGGGCGACTCCGGGCGGCTGCGGTTGGAACTTGATGGTGCTCCCCTTCTGGACATGGCCCTGGAAAACTTTCGCGACATGGATTACCACTTCCTGACCCCTGTAAGGGTCACGGCTGCGCAGAATCTGAGCCTGACAATGTCCTGCATCCGGGGTGGCGCGCCCCCCGAACAGACCGCACCTGCCCAGTGCAAGTCTGCGGCGTTCCTCAGCGGCACGATAAGCATTCCGGCCCCACGGTAAGAGACGCCCGTGCCTGCCGGACCTGCCCTTAGGGTCGGAGATACGTCCCTTTGCCCGCTTTTCGACGGTCCAAAGCCGCATGGTGGCGGTCCGGTCACGCCCGCAGCTGCTGCGGTGACCGTGCTTATAGGTGGCATGCCGGCCGCTGTCGCCAACTCTGCTCCCGGTGGAATCCTCTGCGTTTCGCCTGCCCCAAACGGAATCGCTTCGGGGAGCCTCACCGTACTGATCGGCGGTTTTCCGGCGGCCCGGCTCGGGGACCTCACCCTGCACGGAACACCAATTGCCCCGGGCCCTGGCTGTCCTACTGTTATCATCGGCGGATAAATCCGCATCCCCGCTAACGCCGTTCCTTCGGATCCGCAGACGAGATCGCCGGTGCCTGGGGGCCTGCCGTGGTCGATGGTGCCTGAGGTTTCGGCGCCGACTTGGATGCTGGCGGGGGGTCCGGCTGCCGCGATGTGGCCGGCGGCGGCTGCGGCTGCGATGACGACGTTTTGGCCGGCCCGGGCGCGGGCGACGACGTTTTGGCCGGCCCGGGCGCGGGCGACGACGTTTTGGCCGGCCCGGGCGCGGGCGACGACGTTTTGGCCGGCCCGGGCGCGGGCGACGACGTTTTGGCCGGCCCGGGCGCGGGCGACGACGTTTTGGCCGGCGCCGGCGACGATCCGCCGGTCGGAGACGCCGTTGCCGACGCCGATGACCCACTCGACGCCGACGATCCGCTGGACGGGGAGGCCGTTGCCGTTGCCGGCGACGATCCGCCGGTCGGAGACGCGGTGCTCGTAGGCTCTGCTGTGCTTGTTGCCTTGCCGCCGGTCTCGGGCGGTTGGAGCGCAGGGCCTTCATTTGTTCCGCCAGTAACTCCGCGGTTGACGGCATTCTTCCGCGGTACAGCCCAGACTGGGGCACGATCGGCCTCGGTACCGCTGCCTGGATCGAACCTGAAACGCGGGATTTCATCAAGGCGGTCCAGTTGGGAGACCGGGATTAGCGTCCAGTGAAGGGGATCGGTGTGAACCCCATTCTCAATAGTTTCGAAATGGAGATGGCATCCTGTGGACGATCCCGTGGTACCGACGTACGCAATGACCTCGCCCACCTTTACGGACGCTCCCTGTCTAACTGCGATGGACTCCAGATGGTTGTACGTTGTAATAATCCCGTTACCATGATCGATTTCCACGCGATTGCCGCCGCCCCAAGGATGCCATCCGACGGCCCGGGCCACGCCCCTGTCTGCTGAATAGACACGGGTCCCGCATGGTGCCGCGAAGTCCTGGCCCCAATGAAACTCCCCCGGAGCGCCAGTAAGTGGATTGAATCGAAATCCGAATTTTGAAGACGGGCTGAGAACTTCCAAGGGCGCGAGCAGCTCTCCTTCGGGAGGACGTGCAAGGCCATGGGAGGCAACCGTCATCCGCCGTGTCCCGTCCGCCCCGATGCTTTCCACGTCCACGCGATCGAAATAAAGGAACCCCGCAGGATCAGCGACCACAGGAGATCCCTCCCGTGTCGGGGACGGCGTCACCTCGATTCCGCCAGCCAATTTGGACGGCGTCGGCGCCGTCCGTAGGGACTGCGTTTGGTTCGTCGCAGCTGCTGAGTCCATGACAAGAAGGGGGCCAACCATAGCACAGGAGCCGAGCACCGTGAGCATGATTGAGCCACTAAACGTCCTGTGCGGCCGCCGCAGCAAGATCCGCGCCGTCGGTCGGCCGGACCCAAACTCTTGTTGGCTGTTGGTCACAGTTTTCTCGTCCCATGCCTATGAACCCTTTTAAGGCTATATTTTCGAAGCGCCGAGCTGAAAAAGGGCGCCCATAAGGGCAGCCAAGAGGGCACTTTGCGGCCAACTGTGCCGGGGTTTTTGGCCAATGAGTTAGGTGGCTGGCTTGATGTCCGTCGGCTTGCGCGGCGACACTGCGTGTCCAACCGTTGGAAGACTGCTATTTCTTCCGGGCTTCGAACCCGACAGTTTTATTGGACTTCTTGCGGCACGAGACATCTGGGAGCCCGTCCTGTTTCGCCGTGGCTCCAGCATAGGAACACAGGTAGTCGGGTGTCTCGCGATTTCCGGCGCCGTTTACAGTCCCAGTCTTCTCGACGCGGTCAAGGATCAATATCGCTTCACTGCAACTTAGCCCTGAGATCTTGTCGTAGCGATACCTGAAGCCGAAACAACGTACCTGCGCTACCTTGTCAGCGTTCAGTTTAAGAGACGTGATGACTTTGGCCGTTTGCTGGAATTCGGGGGACGCTGAGAACTCTTTCGCTGCCGTGAGGAGCCCCTGTTGATCCCCTGGTTGTAGCTGTTTCAGCGGTACGCTGCCGCCAAACTGGAGATAATATCCGCCCTGCCTGACTTCGACGGATGCGTTGCCTAGGGGTTGGCTGCTGCCTGCCGTCGTCACGGCATAAATGGCCGTTTGCGTTCCAGGGCCCTTCCCGGATGAACCCCGCACAGCCAGTTCGATGGTCTCCCCGTCAGGTCCTTTTACACCTGGAACAGAAGCCCGGAACCCCGTGTCGGTTCCCCCGGACACGCTCCGATCGGCCACGCCAGGCACTTTATCCCTCAGCGTGGCACGTGTCGCCCCCGACTCATCCTGGATTACGTAATCGTCGCCGTCGCCCGACGACTTCGGAGTGACACGCCAAGTCGGCGGATAACTGAAGCTGAGCGATCCGTCAGGTGTGGCATAGACCAGATCTACCGGCGCTGGTGTCACGGTAGACGTGGGAGCCACGGACGTTGGAGGGGCGGACGTTGGAGGGGCGGATGTGGGCGTCGATTTCGAGGGATCGGCGCTACCGCTAATCGGTTCAGAAGGCGAATTTTCGGCTGCCGTTTCCAAAGGAGCCGGGCCACTGATTGGAGTGTTCCCGCAGGCAGTCAGCAACAACATTAACGCCGCTCCGGCAGCCGCAACGATGGCTCTCACCGTGACTCCCTCCTCGAGGATTCGAATAGATCTGGAGCGTCAATACGCGAAGTACCGCCGGATCGGCTCGTCCACTAACAACGGCGAATTGCGCATAGTCTGCGTATCTTGGCACTCCAGGATGGGGCGAAACAAGGGGTCACTAGCTTAATGCCACATGTCGGTGGGGGCGCTGTCACGAAATCGGGGCGCCACGCCGTTAATCGTCCAGAGAGCTCGAGGAGACGGTGTCCGCCGCGTCCTCGGCTTTTGCGGCTACCTGCGCGTAGGACGCCGAGACGCGGCGGTACACGGGGGTCAGGAAGGCCAGTAGAGCGGCCGCGACCATGATGAGTCCAGCCACCAGGAAGACCAGCGCGATGCCGCGGGAGGTGCCCTCGCCGCCCAGCAGCGGGGCCAGTTGGGCGGCGCCCTCCGCTGACCGGGCATAGGGAATGATCCAGAACTGGGCGAGCGGCGCGATGAGGAATGCGGTGATCGGCGCTGCCGCGGACTCGAAAGCCATGGCGAACCCGAACACCCGGCCCTGCCGCGGCAAGGGCACCACCCGCTGGATGACCGTCTGCTCTGCTGCCTCCACAAAAGGAACCAGGACCAGGTATAGCCAGATGCCCGCGATGTACAGCCAACCCCACTCCCGCAGGGTGAACACGGCACCAAGGATTCCCATCAGGATCACCGCGATGAGCATGCTGCGCAGCGGGTTGGACCCGAGCCCGAACTTGCCGATCAGCGCACCGCCCAGGATGAATCCGGTGGCGGCAAGAGCGAAGTAAGTCCCCCACAGCTCCACGGGGAACATCTCCAGGCCATAGGGGTCCATCAGCGCCATATAGACGCCGCCGATGAAGTTGTTGAAGGTGGAGAACAGGACCAGAGCGAACAGTCCGGCGATGGCCAGCACGGCCGCGAGGGAGCCGCGCAGGTCGAAGCTGCCATGCGCATCCGTGGCCGCCGCGCGCAGCTCCTCGGGCATGCGGAGGGTGAGGAGGTGCGCGAAGGCCAGCGCGGTCAGGACGAGGGCGACCACGATCGTCCAGCCCATTCCCAGCAGCCCCACGGACAGCCCGGAGAGCACCGAGGTGACGATGAACATCAGTCCCTGCACCATGCCCACCAGCCCGTTGGCGTTGGCTCGCCGGTCCGGCTCGATAAGGATGGTGACGGTGGTGGAGAGGGCGATGTTCCGCATGTTTTCCACCACCGCACCGACCAGGATGATCAGGGTGAAGATCCAGAACCACGGCCTGGTCAGGTCCAACAGCGAGTCCGCCGGTGTCAACAGGAACATGACCCCGGACAGCATGAACATCACCAGGGTGAAACCCGCGGCGAAGCGCATGACCGCCAGCTTGCGGTAGCGGTCCACGAAGGTGCCGAAGCTGATGCTGGAGAGGGCGATCAACAGCATGTAAACGCCACCCACCACCCCGGTGGCGATCACGTTGCGCGTCCCCAGATACACCCAGAACGTCAGGGCAAACCACAGGTAGCTGGTGGTGATGTTGGCCAGGGCAGTGTTCACCAGGATCCCGGCGAACGTGCGGGACCGCTGTGCCGGACTGCGCAAGGACGTGTCGACGGCGTCGGGAACGGCAGCGGCCTCGGGAAAGGCCGGTTCCTGCTCGGTCATGCGACCCAGTTTACTGACTACTTCGTGGTGTGGGCAGGGCCCGGCCGCGGCTCAGCCTGTCCGCGCGCCCGGCGGACCGTTAAGAACTGTGGGGACGTACTCAAGCAGCTGGATCCGGCCGTCGAAGGTCCTGCTGTCCACCATCTCGAGCGCGACGTCCGGATAGCCGTCGTAGATCCGCTCCCGTCCGGTGCGGCCGGTGATCACGGGGAAAACCACCAACCGAAACCTGTCCACCAGGCCGGCCGTCAGCAACGATCGGGCCAGACTGAGGCTGCCAAGGGTGCTCAGCGGGCCGGTGCCGGTCCTTTTCATTTCCGTCACGGCCTCCACCGCGTTGCCGGTGACCAGTTCGGAATTCGGCCACGTCAACGGTGCCTGAAGCGTGGAGGAGAAAACAATCTTGGGCACCGCGGCAAGGCCGGTCAGGCTGGCCCCCTCATGCTCGGAGTATCCGGCCCCGTCCACCGCGGCCTCATCGGACATGCCGGACATCAGCCGGTAAGTGTTCGCCCCGAGAAGGAAGGTATAGCCTTTCTCCCCTTCCTGGTCGAGCCACGCCAGGTACTCGGGCCCTTCCAGACCCCACCAGCCGGGCCACCCCTCCGCGGAGGCGTAGCCGTCCAGCGAGATGATGAGGTCCACCATCAGCTTTGCCGATGACGCCTCCGCAGTTGTCTCGCTCATGGCCGTCTCCCCGATCTAATCAACGTCAGTCTCCGCTGGGCCGCGTGCCGGACATGCTAACCCCGGAGCATTCGGACGTTCAAGGGTTCCCTTTGGGAGAATGAAGCCATGGCGAAGAGTTCGGACACGGCTGGCACCAAGGTCACGATTTACGACATCGCAAAAATTGCGGGGGTCAATCCCTCCACCGTGTCCCGGGCCCTGGGAAAACCGGAGCGGGTCAGCCCCGAAACGAGGAAGCTCGTGGAGGAGGCAGCCGCCGAGCTGAACTTCAGGGCCAATCCGTTTGCCCGAGCGCTGCTGAGCGGGCGCACCGGCACCATCGGACTCATCGTCGCGGACATCACCAACCCCAGCTATTTCGACATGATCCGCGGCGCCCAGTCCGCCGCTGCCGCACAGGGACTGACCCTGATCCTGGCCGAGTCGACCGAGTCGGCGTCAACGGAATTGGTGGTTGCCCAGCGTATCCAGCCCTCCACCGACGGCATCATTCTGGCCAGCCCGCGCATGTCCGATCCGGAGATCCGGGCACTCAACAACACGAAGCCTGTCGCTGTCATCAACCGCAGCGTTGAAGGCGTCGATTCCGTGGTCCCCGACGTCGAACCCGGCATCTCGGAAGCGGTTCGCCACCTTGCCGCCGGCGGCCACCGGAGGATCGCTTTCCTGAGCGGACCCGACACCTCCTGGGTTTCGGCCCGCCGTTGGGAAAGCCTGCTGTCAGCCTGTGAATGGACAGGGTTGGAGGCTCTGCTCATTCCCACCACAGAACCCACAACCGAGGGTGGCCGGCGTGCGGCGAGGAACGTGATCGCCTCCGGGACCACCGCCGCGCTGTGCTACAACGATGTCCTGGCCATCGGGCTGATGAGGGAACTGCAGGCAGCACAATTGAAGATACCGGACGAATTCAGTGTGATCGGCTTCGACAACATTTTTGGGTCCGACTTCACCACCCCGGGGCTGACAACTATCGCTTCACCCTTTAGGGAAGCCGGCACTGCGGCCCTGTCCCTGATTATGGCGGCCCTTCCAAGCGCCGGGACGAGCCCACTGCCGGCGGAGTCGTTGGGGCGTGCGGACCTGCCGACCAGCCTGATCGTGCGCGGATCCAGTGGCCGGCTGCTTGCCACGTGACCGCGCCCAAACGGCCCATCAGCTCATGCCGTCCTACGGGCAGCCTCCAGATAGCCTTTCAGCGCTGACCAATTGGCGCGTTCCTGACGGTTCCCCATCGTGCGGATCACGGGAGTGAGGAGGCGCAGTGCGCCCTGAGGGTGCACTCTCCAAACCCAGCGGAGCCTGGTGCCGTTTCCCTCGGGAACGAAGGTCAGCTCGCCTTCGATCTCCATCCCGGTAGTCCGGCTGAGCGAGCTCAGCGTCTGCGGGCGATTGAAGCCGGTGCATTCGATGGCCAACGTTGTGCGGCTGCGCCCCCGCATGACCGCGACGAACCGCGTCCCGGCCCCGACGGGTCCCGGGGTGAGCTTCCCGGCCCTGAGCATGTTGGGGTTGTACAGCGGCTCGTTGCTTTCATCGGCAACGAAGTCGAACACCTCTTCCACGGGGGCGTCGACGAAAATTTCACCGGTTATCGGCCTCACGCGGCTGGCCCCTTCCTATTTCTGGCTTCCAACACCAGTCTGGCCCGGTCATCCGATCGTTGCTAGCGTGGCGTCATGAACCCCTCAAAGACTCCGGCCGAGATCCTCTCCATTGCCGGTACCGAGGTTCGCATCTCGAGTCCGGACAAGGTGGTGTTCCCCGGGCCCGGGATCACAAAGCTTGATCTGGTCCGCTACTACCTCGCCGTCGCAGAGGGGGCGCTGCGCGGCGCCGGCGGCCGCCCCATGGTACTCAAACGCTTTCCGAAGGGCATCGACGGCGAGCCGTTCTTCCAAAAGCGGGTGCCCGAAAACCACCCCGACTTCATCGACACCGCGACACTGCACTATGCGTCCGGCACATCAGCCGAGGAAGCCGTCATCCGGGATGCCGCGGGCCTTGCATGGGTGGTGAATCTTGGCTGCCTGGACCTCAACCCGCACCCGGTACGCGCCGAGGACCTTGAGCACCCCGACGAGCTCCGGGTCGACCTCGACCCGATGCCGGGAGTGGACTGGAGTCAGATCGTGGACGTCGCGTACGTCGCACAGGAAGTGCTCGACGACGTCGGACTCGTTGGCTGGCCCAAGACGAGCGGGTCGCGGGGGCTCCACGTCCTGGTGCGGATCGCGCCGAAGTGGTCATATCGCGACGTGCGGCTGGCCGCCGAGACACTCGCCCGCGAGGTCGAGAATAGGGCCCCCGGCCTCGCCACCGCGCGGTGGTGGAAGGAGGAACGCGGCGAGAGTGTGTTTGTCGACTTCAACCAGAACGCAAAGGACCGCACAGTGGCGTCCGCCTACTCAGTGCGGCCGCTGCCCGATGCCCGGGTCTCCACGCCGCTCACCTGGGGCGAGGTCCGTTCCGCCCGCCCGGAACAGTTCACCGTGCGCACGGTTCCGGGGCGCCTCGCCGATATGGGCGATCCGCACAACGGGATCGACGACGCCGTCGGCACCCTCGACGGGCTCCTCGCCCTGGCTGCCGAACTCGGCCCCGCCGAAAAGCCGCCGCGCGCCGGCGACGGTTCCGGGCGCCGGCAGTCGGTGATGCCGCTCGTCGAGGTGGCCCGCACGAAGACCAAGCCCGAAGCTCTCGCGGCGCTCGACGAGTGGAAAACCCGGCATGCCGGCCTCGTTCCGGCCCTGCATCCCGCCGATGTGCTCGTGGACGGGATGCGCGGTTCCAGTTCGCTCTGGTACCGGGTGCGGGTGAACCTCCAGCACATCCCCGAGGCGGAGCGTCCGCCGCAGGAGGAACTTATTGCCGACTACGATCCGTGGGCGGGCAAGGAATGGCCGGGACGGCCGGGTTCCTGACGGATCCGCACTGCTGTGATTCTCCCCCTGTAGGGTCTAGCGTTTGTCCCATGAATGAGCAGCACTCCCTGACGGTGGTGGTTGCCCATCCGGATGACGATGCGTACGGTTGCGCGGGCTCGATTGCCCTGCACGAGAATGATCCTGGGTTCAGGTTTTGCCTGGTGCTCGCCACCGACGGCGGAGCCGGACAGATCGCCGCCGGGGTCCCGACGACGCCCCCTGAGTTGGGTGCCTGGCGTCGCCGTGAGAGCGCCAACGCGTGGCGGGCGCACGGCAGAGTACCCGACCGACACGAATGGCTGGACTACGCCGACGGGCAGGTGGCGGAGGCGGATTTCGAGGAACTGGTCGGCAGGATCCTGGAGGTCCTGCTTGCGGAACGGCCCCAGGTTGTGGCGACCTTCGGGCCCGACGGAATCACCGGGCACCGGGACCATATCGCCGTCGGCAGGGCCACCGATGAAGCATTCCACCGGGCACGGCAGTCGCCGGGCCCGGGCTTCCGCCGGCTGGTGCACGGTGCCATGCGGGCCTCTACGTTTGAACGGTGGAACCTCAGGCGGCAACAGGCGGGGCTGACGCCATGGGACCCGACGGTTGAGTACCACCTGCGACCCGTGCCTGATGAGTGGATAGACATCGAAGTGGACACCGGCGCGGTGGCGCACCGGGTTGTTGCGGGCCTGTTGGAGCACAAGTCCCAGCGGGATGTCCTGGTGGATCCCGGCATGGATGAGCGCCGCTGGACCAGGATGGCGTCCCGGGAATCGACGGTCATGGCGTGGCCGGGCCGGCCTCCCGGGAGTCCGTTGCTGACCGACCTCTTTGAAGGACTTTGATCGGGTCGCCGACGTAGAATTTTCACGTCAGAGCCGCCGCGCAGCGCGGCGGCAAACATCACTTGAGGAGCACACCATGAGCCATGAAACGACCAGCTCCGCTGCTGCAACCGCCGCGCAGACCATCTTCCGAGTCGCTCTGGGTGGGGTGCTCATGGCGCACGGATCCCAAAAGCTCTTCGGGTGGTTTGGAGGCGGAGGCCTCGAAGGCACCAGCAAGGGCATGCACGCCATGGGCTTCCGTCCCGCAAAATCGAGCGCCGTACTCGCAGGCGTTGGAGAAGCAGGAGCCGGCCTGGCCCTTGCCTTAGGGCTGGCGACCCCGGCCGCCGGCGCCGCCGCTACTGTCGCTTTAGCCACCGTACCCGCAGTCACCGCCGTCCAAATCTATCGGCGGCATCAGGCCTTGGCCGCCGACGCCGCTACACCGGATGCCGGCGCCGCGGAGCACAACGGCTGAGCAACCTTCTTCACGTTGGAGGTCCCTCATGATGCGGCTCCATTCATCGCTGGCGCAGAGCCTCGACAGGCAGCTGTCCCGCGGCCCGGAAGACTTTGAGCAGACGTTCCGTCAGATGGCTTTGTTCGACCTTGCAGAGGACATCAAGTTCGGCTTCTTTCTTGCCTATTACCGGAACTTCGCCATTCCGTCCGGTTCAGCCACCCTTGTGCGGAACGGGGAAATACCCGCCCGGCCCATGAAGCGGTCCATCGACACCGGCCTCGTAATCTACGAACTCATCGCCTGCGGCCTGGACTCGGAACGCGGCCGGCACATGACGGCGCTGCTCAACCGCGTCCACCGGCACGTTCCAGGCAGCCAGGAGGATTTCCTTTATGTGCTCATGACCCTCTTGGTGGTTCCGATCCGGTGGGCCGACCGTTACGGCTGGCGCAAACCAACCCAGACCGAAAGAGACGCCGCAACACGCTTCTTCCGCGAACTGGGCGCGAGAATCCATATCTCGGACATTCCCGTCACGTTCGAGGCGGCCGCGAATTTTTTCGACGACTACGAACGCCGCCGGGTGGCCCCAAGCACGGCCGGCAAGACGCTGATGGGCGCCACCATTCAGGTATTTCAAAGCATGCAGCCAAAGCTCCTCCATCCGGTCACGGAACGCATGATCGCAACAATGCTCGACGACGCCCACCTTGCCGCGGCGCTCGGACTCCCCCGAAGCACCTGGTGGTCACGCCTCGCGCTCAATGCAGGCCTGGGCGTACGCAACGCGATCCGGCGCCGCACTCCCCTGAGTACGCTTCCCAGTTTCCTTCCCGGAGAGGCCGCCCCGCCGGTCTATGCCCAGGGCTACGACTTGGCCAACATCGGACCCCTCAACGTGATGGGCAGCCGGGACCGCAACGCGTCCTGATTTAGGGAGCGGCTTTTTCCTGCGGCCGTGAATTCGGCCGAGGGGCCCGAACCGCACCCAACGACGCGAGCCAGGTGCCGCCGTCGTGCATCATTTCCGTTGCCGCAGGCAAATATCAGCCAGGCTCTGGACCTTTGGGCGGTGCCCAATCAGACTGACTACAACAGCTGGCCCGGCAGCCCGGAACCACCCGTATCCTGAGCGCTCGGGAATGCACAGCTGCAGTATTGGGGCTTTACCGCGATGCCTGTTCCACACCTTTGAAAGGACCTGGTCATGCCGGACTTCTCAGCATTCTTCCCGCTTATTGCCACCATCCTGGGGGTAGTTGTTGCCATTGGCTTTGTTTGGCTGGCAACGAAACTGATGTGGAAGGTGGCTGAGCCCAATGAAGCCCTCATCATCTCCGGGCTGACCCGGGGAACCCTTGAAACCCGGGCCGGGATGGATTTCAAGATTGTCACGGGCAAGGGTGCGCTGGTCCTGCCCGGCCTCCAAACAGTGCGGACCTTGTCGCTCACCCTGAATGAAACCGAACTCAAGGTGTCCTGTGTTACCTCGCAGGGCATCCAGGTGATCGTGGAAGGTGTGGTCATTTACAAGATTGGCGACGCCCCGCCCTTCATTGCCAACGCGGCCCGGCGGTTCCTGGGGCAGCAGCCCAAGATGGAAAGCCAGGTGTACAACGTCTTTGAGGGACACCTCCGCTCCATCATCGGCAGCATGACCATGGAGGAAATCATCCGGGAGCGGGACAAGCTCGGGTCGCAGGTCCGCAGCGCCAGCGGCGTGGAGATGGAAAAACTGGGGCTCGTGGTGGACTCGCTGCAGATCAAGGACTTGCAGGACCCCACGGGATACATCCAGAACATTGCCAAGCCGCACATTGCCCAGGTGAAGATGGAGGCCCGCATCGCCGAAGCCACCCGCAACCGTGAAGCGGCCGAGAAGGAGGCGGAGGCGGCAGCGCTGATCGCAGACGCGCAGAGCATTTCAGCAATCAGGCAGTCGGTGGCGCAAGCCAACGCCGAGCGCGCCAAGGCCAACGCTGCCCAGGCCGGCCCCCTGGCCGACGCCACGGCGCGGCAGCAGGTGGTGGTCCAGGAAACCGAAGTCGCCAAGCTCGAGGCGGACCGGGAAGAGCAGAAACTCCAGACCACCGTCCGGAAACCCGCTGATGCGAAAGCCTACGCCAAACGAACCGACGCGGAAGGCCAGAAGGCGGCGGACATCAGCGCCGCCGAGGCACTGGCACGCCGCACCGAACTTGAGGCCCAGGCCAACGCCCGCCGGACGGAACTCCAGGCACAGGCGAACGCCACCGCCGCGGCTGCCGCAGCCGGCGCCACCAAGGTCACCGGCGAGGCCGAAGCCGCGGCCACCAAGGCCAAGGGTGATGCTGCAGCCTCCGCCATCAAGGCCAAGGCGCTGGCAGAGGCTGACGGCATCAAAGCGCGGGCCGAAGCGTTGGGGACCAACCAGGACGCGGTGATTTCACAGCAGCTCGCCGAGAACATGCCCGCCATCATTGCCGCAGCGGCCGAACCGTTCTCGCACGTAGGCCAGATGACCGTCCTGAACGGCGGCGAAGGCGTCAATAAGATGCTTGGCGGAATACTCGCGCAGGTAGGCGACTACCTCCCTGCCCTGGCGTCGGCGCTCAAGAAAGGCCCGGAAGCCAAGCGCCCACCCGAGGCTCCCGGCGCATAGGGATACCGCATGCACAGGGAGGTTGACCGGAGCCTGACAGGCAAGATCGGTCGGGTGACCGGACGCATCGGGCCCGGCACCATAGGCGAAGTGATGCTGCCCTACCTCGGGGGCACCATGGCCTTCCACGCGCACCCGTTCGACAAGACGAGCGGCTTCGCAGTGGGTGATGAGGTGCTGGTGATCTACTTCGAGCCGCCGCAAACGGTCTACGTGGACGAACTTCCGGACGTGTTGTGGCACGGGGAATGAGGCACGGACACTAGGATCCGGGGCTTTCGTCCCTGTTGCAGCAACGGTCTATGAAGGTCTACTGGATGGACACACAGACCGCGGCGTTTTCGGCAAGGGATGATCATGACCAACATCAGCATTCTCGGCAGCGGACACATGGCCCGGGCACTCGCGAAGGCAATGCTGAGGGGCAACAATCCGGTACAGATTCTGGGGCGCGACGGCCCCAAAACCCGCGAACTGGTTGAGAGCCTCGGACCAGGAGCTACTGGCGGCGTCCTCGGGGCCGGAATCACGGGAGCCATAGTCTTCCTGGCAATTCCACATAAGGATGTACACAACGCCATCCTGGAAATGGGCGATTCCGTGGATGGCCGCGTGGTGGTGGACATCAGCAACCCCGTGGACGTTTCGACTTTCGACCGGCTCACCACGGAACCGGGCACGTCCGCAGCCGAAGAAACAGCCCGCCTTCTCGAAGGGCGCGCGGATGTGGTCAAGGCATTTAATACTACGTTTGCCTCCACCCTGGAGGCCGGAGAAGTCGCCGGGCAACATCTGGACGTCTTCATTGCCGGCGACTAGGAGCGGGCCAAAGAGAAGGTCAGTGCTGTGGCAGCGTCCGCAGGACTCAGGCCTATTGACGTCGGGCCCCTCCGGCGGGCGCGCGAACTTGAAGCCATCATGCTGGTTGTCATGGGTCTGCAGGTCAGCCCTGAGCATCAACACTTCAACTGGGACACTGCACTCCGGATCTTCCCATAGGCAAGGTCTACGGCTAGGAGCATTCTGTGGGTCTTGTTCCGGATCGGGGCGACGCCGATACGAGCCTCGTTGTTGATCTCAGCCAGGTGGCGTCCGCGTCGCTCGCCACAGTGGGCGGCAAGGCCCTCAACCTCGGCCGCCTCGCCGCCGCGGACTTTCCGGTTCCACCGGGCTTTTGCCTGACCACGGCCGGCTACCGGAAGGCCGCACCAACGGAGATGGACCACATCGCCGGCCGCCTGGACGGGGAGGGCAGCCTGAACGGCGTGCGCGGGCTCCGGGAGTCAGACCGGAACGGGCTCGCGGGGCGTGGCCGGGAGGCGATGGCAGCAGCGCCGGTACCGCCCGACGTCGAAGCCGCCATCCGCGATGCCTATGCCGCGATGGGCGGCGGGCCAGTGGCCGTGCGTTCGTCCGCCACTGCCGAGGACCTGCCCTTTGCCAGTTTCGCAGGGCAGCAGGACTCCTTTATGGACGTGGTGGGAGGCGACGCGGTCGTCGAGGCGGTTCGGCGCTGCTGGGCTTCCCTCTGGACGGACCGGGCGGTGGCCTACCGCACAACGAACGGGATCGCGCACCGCGAGGTGAGCCTCGCCGTCGTCGTTCAACGGATGGTCCACGCTGCCACGGCGGGTGTGCTGTTCACCGCCAATCCGGTGACCGGCACACGGACCGAGACGGTGATTGATGCCAGTCCCGGGCCGGGACAAGCGGTGGTTTCCGGCGCCGTGAACCCGGACCATTTCGTGGTGGAGACGGCGTCGGGCCGGATCCTGCAGCAGGCACAGGCACAGGGCCGGGCGCCCAGCCTGACCGAGGTGCAGCTTCGCAAACTGACATCCCTCGGCGACGCTGCCCAGCGGCTTTTGGGCGCGCCCCAGGACGTGGAATGGGTGATCGACGGTGACGGAAAGGCGTGGTTGACCCAGTCGCGGCCCATTACCACGCTCTACCCGCTACCAGACGACGATCCGCTCGACGGACGGACCGGCACTGACCGTGCCCCGGACGCAGCCTCGGGCGCGGATGCGCGGGTGTACCTGTGCGGCACGCTGCTCCAAGGCCTCACGCGCCCTATTACGCCGATGGGCCTCTCCGTCCTGGGCCTCATGAGAGGCAACAAAGGACCGTGGAATTACGTGAACCCGGGCTTGCGGATGTACGTGGAGCTGACGCCGCTCATCCGCAACAAGTCCGGCCGCAGGGCGTTGGAGAGGATGCTGCCGCTCGCAGACGGCAGGTCAGCCGCCGTCTTCCCTGCCCTCCTGGAAGATCCGCGGTTCAGCATTGTCCGGCGTCCCCGGAAAGCATCCGGCCGCTCCGCTCCCGGCCGGGCGCAATCCAAGGGCGCTGACATCAGCCAAAGTCTGGGTCAGTTCGTCGGTCTCCTTCCCGCCATGGTCCGGGCCCTGCTGTGGCCGGACCGGGAACTGCGGAGTGCGCGGCGGTACCAGGACCGCCTCGCAGCCACGCTGGTCCTCCCCCTGCCCGCCACTGCGGCCAGGCGGCTCCAGCACAGTGAGGACATCCTGGCCACCTCGATCGACGGGTTGATCCAAGCCACGCTGCCGGCTCCGTCCGTGGGATACCTGATGCTGGCCGCGGCCCGCAGGTTGCTGCGCGGAGTTGCCAAGCCGCGTGAACTTGAGGCTGTCCTTCGCGGGCTTCCTCACAACGTGACCACCATTATGGACCTGGAGTTGTGGAACCTGACAGTGTCCTTGGCCAGCGACCCGGAGTCCCGCCGCGCGTTCACGGAACTGAAACCGGAAGAGCTGGCGTCCCGCTACAGGAGGTGCGTGCTGCCAGCCGCTGCCCAGTCCGGGGTGCAGCAGTTCCTGTCAAAGTACGGCCACCGTGCGGTGGCGGAGATCGATCTGGGGATGCCGCGGTGGTCCGACGAACCGGACCACATCCTCGGAATGATCTCGAACTTTCTCCGCGTGGAAGATCCGGAGCAGGCGCCGGACCGCCAGTTCGCCAGGGCCGCTGACCACGCGGAGGCCCGGATCGGTGAGTTGGTGGACCGTGCCGGCACATCAAGCCGGCTGCGGGGGCGCCTGGTGTCGCTGTGCCTGCGCCGGACCAGGCAGCTCGCCGGCCTGCGGGAGTTCCCCAAGTTCTGTATCGTGATGGTGCTCGCGGAGATGCACCGGCAGCTCAGGGAGGTCGGCGCTGAGCTGGTGACGGACGGAACCATCGACGACGCCGGTGACGTGTTCTTCCTGGACTTCGACGAACTGCGCGTGGGCCTTCGCGGGGCGGACCTTAGGGGAATCGTCGCCGGCCGCCGTCGGCTGTACGACGTCGAACTCCGGCGGCGGCACGTTCCGCGCCTTCTGCTTTCGGACGGCACCGACGTCGAGGCCGCTGCGACTCCCCTCGCGGCTGCAGGCGACCACCTAACGGGAACGCCTGCGTCTGCGGGCACCGCCAGCGGTAAGGTCCGGGTGATTATGGATCCGGTGGGCGCCCACCTGGAACCCGGGGAAATTCTGGTGGCCCCCTCCACTGATCCCGGCTGGACACCGCTTTTTATGACGGCCGGCGCCCTGGTCATGGAGATGGGCGGCGTCATATCGCACGGAGCCGTGGTTGCCCGCGAGTACGGTATCCCCGCAGTGGTGGGTGTTGCAGATGCCACCACACGGCTGCACGATGGCCAGAGCGTCACGGTGGACGGCGCCGCCGGAACTGTCAGGTGGTGACACCGCGGGTGGGACTACGCGTCGGTTCTCCGTGCATCCATTCGGGCCGTGTCTTTCGAAATTTTCTCCAGGGTGCATCCAAGTACGGCCTCGGGTCGGTAGTAAGGGTGTAAGCACAACCACCGCCCCCAAGTGGGCCTCCCTGAGGAGTTGGAATGCGCAAGAAGATCTTTGCAACCGCCGGAGCATTGACGCTGCTGGCAGCACTCGCCCTGGCCGCCCCGGCCCAGGCCGACAATGGTCACCGTCGAGGCGAGGCCACAGCCAAACTGTCCGTCCTCCACGGCGTCCCTGGCCTGACCGTGGATGTTTGGGTCGACGGCAAGCTCACTTTGGACAACTTCAAGCCGGGCACTCTGGCGGGCCCGTTGAATGTCCCTGATGGGGATCACCAGATCGCCATCACCGGGGCCGACGCCACGAGCGCCGACAACGCGGTGATCGGCCCCGTCACCGTGGACCTGGAACAAGGCCGGGACTACACAGCGGTTGCCCATCTGGATGCTGACGGCACCCCAACTGCCACTCTCTTCACCAACGACACCTCGCCCAGCCCGGAGGGACAGGGCAAACTGACCGTCCGGCACGTTGCTGCAGCTCCCGACGTCGATGTGCTGGCCGGCGGAACCGCCGTCATCGAAGGACTTACGAATCCGAATGAGGAGACCCTCACCCTCGACGCCGGAACTGTCTCGGCCTCCGTGGCAGCGGCGGGTACCACTGTCCCGCTAATCGGCCCCGCGGACCTCAAAGTCACCGAAGGCAAGAACACCATCGTCTACGCCTGGGGCAGCCTGGCCAACAACAATCTTGGGGTGGCCGTCCAGGTAGTGGATTCCTCATCGTGCGGCCACGAGGACTAGCCCTCCCCAACTCCGCAGTCATCCATTCCATCACCGGTGGGGCCGCGTCGACCGCGGCCCCACCGGCACGCGCGGGAGAGATCCGGGAAGCAGGCGCCGCCGGACCATAGCGGAGTCCACCAGGCAGCGGCATAATGTGGTTCATCAGCGGTCGCTGCCGCTCAAAGGAGCACCCGATGGAAGCTGGCACCACGAATGATTGGGACCCCGTCCTCGATCGCGCGTTTGCCGGCGGCGATGAGCGCGTCCTCGCGGAAGCGTACCGGCGGTTGAGCCCATTGGTTTACACGCTGGCGCTGAGATCCTTGGGCGAGCGTACCGCAGCCGACGACGTGACACAGGAGGTGTTCATTCGGGCTTGGAAGTCACGGACCACATATCGTCCCGAGGCGGCACGGGTGCCAGCTTGGCTGATTGGGATCACGCGCAACGCGATTTCCGACGCATTGTCCGCACGCTCCCGCCAGCACCATCTTGAGCAATCGGCCATTCATCTGGTCACCGACCCTACCGGCGGACGGGAAACGGGGCTCGTCGATGAGGTAGCGGAGCGCCTAACCCTGGAAGAGGAATTGCAGCATTTAGGAGATCCACAGCAGGAAATAATGCGGCTGGCGTTCTACGAGGACCTGACACACGACCAGATTTCATCCCGTCTGAACCTCCCGCTGGGCACCGTCAAAAGCCACATCCGGCGCAGCCTCACCCGATTGCGCAACCGCCTGGAGGTGGAACATGGAACATGTTGATCCCGATCTTCTCAGCCTGATGGCACTCGGAGAGCCGGTGGGTACAGCAACTGAAGCAGGCCACATCGCCGGCTGCGTGACATGCAGCGAAACCCTCCGAGGCTTTCAACACGCCGTACGCATAGCCACCCTAGACCTCGCAGGCATCGAACTTGAAGAACCAGGAAGCCAGAACTGGACCGCCATCCATCGCGCCCTCGGGCTCCCGCCGGCACTGGAGACAGATCCCCTCGCGTCAGGCCCTCTCAGCCTGCGCAC
This sequence comes from Arthrobacter sp. BF1, assembly GCF_056680215.1. Classification (NCBI taxonomy): domain Bacteria; kingdom Bacillati; phylum Actinomycetota; class Actinomycetes; order Micrococcales; family Micrococcaceae; genus Arthrobacter; species Arthrobacter sp. BF1. The sequence goes on along the minus strand of NZ_CM155271.1, from coordinate 1,859,178 downwards.
CGCCTATCCCCCCGCCCCGCTGGTGACGCCCCACATCACGCCAGACGGGGATGAAGCACCCCTGAAACACGGCAAGCAAACGGCGGCCGCGAAGACGCCGGAAGAGGCCGGCCCCAGCACCCGGCGGCCCAGTCCCTGGCCTTGGATTGCCGTCGCTGCGGCCGGTATGGTTCTCGGTACCGCTGCCGGATGGACCGCCGCCGGAGTACTCGGACCCACCGGCGCTCCCTCCCCCTCAGCCACCCAAACGGCTTCCTCAGAAGTGATCCTCGCCCAAACGTCCCTGACTCCGCTATCCACGCATGCCGGCAGCGGAGAAGCACAGGTCAAGCAACTCCCCGATGGAACCCGCCAACTGATGGTCCGGCTCTCCAATGACCACATCAGTGGATTCAGGGGAGTTTGGGTCGGCTCCGCCGACCTCACCAGAATGGTCAGCCTAGGCGTCCTCGACAATGAATCCGGCCTTTTCGCCCTTCCTGACGGCATCGATCTGGCCCAATACCCGGTCGTCGATATCTCGGACCAGCCCTACAACGGGAATCCGGCTCACTCCGACGACAGCATCGCCCGGGGAACACTGAACCCGGAAAAATGACCGGATTGGCCGTCCCCTGGCCGTAGACCCGCAGAGCGTACAGCCCTACTTCCACACCAAATCCTTTAGAGCCCGCGGCGCCCGGCCCACAGCCCGTGCAGCAGTGGAACCACCGATGCGATCATCAGAACGTTCCCGAACACCAAGTCATCCGCCCGGACTACGGCACCTGCGATGAGCAGGCCGCCGAAAACCAGTACCGATGCCGATCGCTGCGCGGTGCGGTTAAGCCGTGCCACCTGCCGTTCGAGGCGCGGATTGGCCACCGATAGTGACCCGTCCTCGACTCGGGTGACAAGCTCGTCCAATCGTTTCGGCAGCCGCACGGCGGCGCTGACGGCGTCGAACGCTTGCTGGGTGAGGTCCTGCACGATGTTGCCGCGCTCGTCGCGCAGCAGCTGTGCTGCATAGGGTTCCACCGAGTCCCATAGATTGAATCGTGCGTCCAACGAGCTGCACACACCCGAAGTCAGTGACATCGCGCGGATGATGAGTAAGAAGTTCTCCGGGAACTGGAAGGGCAATGAGCGGACGAGGTCGCCGAACTCCGCCGCAAAATCAACGAACTCCCTCGGGTCCACCTCGCGTAGCTCTGCAAACCCCATCCCGCCGAACCTGGCGAACAGTTGCGTCATGGCGCGCTCAAGCTCCGCCGTGTCCGCCGACGGCAAAAGCACACCTACGTCGCTGATCGCGGCTACCAGGCCTTTGCCGTCGCGGGAGGCGGCCGCGATGAGCAGCTTCCTCAGGCCGCTGCGGGTACGTGCCGGAACCTCGCCCATCATGCCGAAATCGATGAACGTCAGCTTCCATGGTCGCTCGGCGTTTATATGGGCGTCCGGGGTGACAAAGATATTGCCGGGGTGCGGATCGGCGTGGAAAAAGCCCTCCGTGAACAGCTGGTCAAACATGACAGCTGCGAAAACCGGGGCGACTTTCGCCGGATCGATTCCCGCCGCTAGGAGCGCCGTCAAGTCCGTGATCTTGATCGCCGTGACGTCTTCGAGGGTGAGCACCCGGCGGGTGGTCCGTTCCCAGACGACGGCAGGCACAGTGACCCTGTGGTCATCGGAGAAATCAGCCGCGAAGCGCTCCGCGTTCACTGCCTCGTGCAGGTAGTCGATCTCCGCCAGGCTGATTTGTGCAAACTCCTCCACCAAGGCGGGCATGTCGGCACGATTGGACACCAGGCGCACATGGCTGAGCCAGCCGCCTACCTTGCGAAGTGCCGCCAGGTCGACGTCGACAATCGCGTCGATGCCCGGGCGCTGCACCTTCAGCACCACGCTGTGAAGCCCGACGTCGGCGGCGTTGGCGGGCAGAAGTTGTGCGCTGTGCGCCTGCCCGAGGGAGGCTGCGGCCATTGGGGTCTCCTCGACCGAGGCGAAGACCTGGCTCAGCGGCGCCCCCAGCTCCTCCTCGGCGAGGGCGCGGATTGCGTCGAACGGGACGGGCGGCACCTCGTCCTGCAGTCCTTCAAGCTCCTTTGTGATCTCGGGCGGAAGTACGTCGAGCCTGGATGACAGGAACTGACCAACCTTGATCATCAGACCGCCGAGGTCCACCGCGAGCGCGTGGAAGCTCTGTGCGAAGCGCCGCATCCTGGTAGTCCTTGTGCGTTCGGCAACTCGCACCAGCCCGATCCGAGGGAGCAGCAGCTCAAACCACCAGGTCACCGCGAGATGCCATGCGGCGAAGCGCAGGATGCGACGGTAACGGGCGCGGTGGACCGCGGCGCCGGGGACCGGATCTGGCCGATCCCGGCGAACCGACGCCACCCTCGTCAGTCCTGGGCGAGGATTGAGTACAGCCGACGACGTGCCTCGTCGAGCACCTTCACGGCCTCCTGCACCTGCTTCGGCGAGCCGGTGCGACCCACTTGGGCTGCAGCCTGTGCGAGCTCGATGCCGGCCTTGGGCAGCGCCGCAAACCCTGGTCCTGACTCCGAACCAGTTGACTCCCACAGAGCTGACGCATCGGCGCCCGCTACCTCTTCCCGGCCTGCTTCGGTCAGCGAGTAAATCTTGCGGCCGTTGGATTCCTCGGCGCTGATGAACCCTTCATCGGCCAGCAGCTGCAGCGTTGGGTAGACCGAGCCGGCGCTCGGCTTCCAGCTGCCACGGCTGCGCTCCTCGATCTCACCGATAATCTGGTAGCCGTGCATCGGCCGCTCCGCGAGTAGGGCCAGTATCGCCGACCGCACTTCGCCTCGACCCGCGCGGGTGCCCGAGCGCTTCTCAAACCTTGAACGCAACTCCTCAACGGCCTGCCACATGCCGTCAATATTGGGGCCGCCAAATCCGCCCGCCGGGTAGGAATTATGCATCATGGCTCTCCTCTTCGAGTCGCGAACGATAGTCAACGATACATCCGTTGTTCCTTATACCGATAGGGGATGTCACCATGGAGACATGACTCCTGCTCACGGTTTCTCCAGCCTCTTCCGGCGTCCGCAGCCCATCAAACCCAAGGCCGGTCAAGAATCGGTGTGGGACTACCCGCGGCCGCCACGGGTCGAGCCGCGATCCGAACGGATCGTCGTGCGGCTTGGCGGGGAGGTAATCGCCGACACCACCGATGCCCTCCGCGTCCTTGAGACGAGTCATCCGCCTGTCTACTACTTACCGCTGAATTCCTTCCCGGCCGGCGTACTCGTCCCGGTCGAGGGGACCAGTTTCTGCGAGTTCAAGGGAGAAGCGCACTACTTCGACGTTGTTGCCGGCGGAATCGCCGTTTCTCGTGCCGGGTGGACCTATCCGGAACCCACGCCGGGTTTCGAAGCGCTCAGTACCCGAGTGGCCCTCTACCCGGGACACATGGACTCCTGCGAGGTCAACGGTGAGCAGGTGACGTTCCAGGAAGGGGACTTCTACGGCGGATGGATCACCAAACAGATCGTCGGTCCATTCAAGGGTGGCCCGGGCACGGCCGGGTGGTGAGTACTCGTATCAGTGCAGGCCGCCGGCACCTCCCGGCATGCCGACTCAGACGCTGGACGGCTCGTCAGGCGGCTAGCTCGCCGCTGCCACATCGATCAGCACCTTGCCGACGATGCTCTCTTCAACCGCCGTGTGTGCCGCAGCCGTTGCGGCGAGGTTAAAGCGGTGCAGCGGCAGGCCTGCGGCTTCTCCTACCGGAAGGGCGCCGTCGGCGACGGCCGCATTGATGTCCTCGGCGGCGGCGTGCACCGCCTCCATACCAACGGTGTAGAGCAGCACGAACTGGTAGCGGATGTTGAGGCTGAAGTGCCTGCGCACGTCCAGGCTCAGGTGGTCGCCGCCGTTGTTGGCGTAGACCGCGACGGAGCCGCGGTTCCGGATGACTGCCAGGTCGAGTTCTGCGCCGGCGCCACCTCCACGATCTGATCTACACCGTTGGGGGCGATCCGGCGGATTTCCGCAGCTGCGTCGGTGTCGCGGTAGTTGATCACGTGATCGGCGCCGGCGGCCGTGACCAGCGCCGCCTTCGCCGGCCCGCTCACGGTCGTGATCACAACGGCGCCGGCCCACTTGGCGAGCTGGATCGCCGCATGGCCCACGGCGCCGGCACCTCCCGCGACGAGAACCACTTTCCCGTCCAAGGCTCCCGGGTGCAGCCGCCGCGGTCCGTCCTCGGCGATCGTTAAGGCCCGGTGCGCGGTGATCGCGGGGACGCCCAGGCTTGCGCCGACGTCGAACCCGGCGTGCTCTGGCAGCGGAAAGACCCGTTCGGCCGCCAGGACGGCGAACTCCTGGGCTGTCCCGCCGTCGCCGCGCTGGTAGGCGGCCAAGGCCAACCAGACCCTGTCACCGACGTGGAGGTGCTCGACGCCGGGGCCGACGGCGTCCACCACACCGGCGCCGTCTTGATTGGGCACGACTTCCGCGAACGGCAGGGGCTCGCCCGCTTTGGCGCCGCGGCGCGACTTCCAGTCGGTGGGGTTCACCCCGGAGACCATGATCCGCACCCGTACCTCCCCGCGCGCGGGGTCGCGGATGTCGCGGTCAACGAGCTCAAGGACAGACGGGTCGCCGCTGGTGCGGTAAACAATTGCTTTCATACCCAAAGCCAACGCGGGCGCGGACCGAAAATTCCCGCCGGTACCGGGTTGTCCTAATCCTGTGCAGGTGCCGTACTGTGCTCAGCCTGAGCCGCAGCGTCTACGGCAGGGCGGGCGGTGGCCGTGCTGTCTGTTACGGGCATCGCCACAACAGCCACGACCGTGAGTACTGCGGCGGCCAGTACAGCCAGGAAAACAGCCCCCGAAGCGGCGACGACGGTGTGCGGATCCGTGTTGCCGCCAGGAGTGCCCGCGTAGATCGCATTGGCACCCGCCCCGAAAACCGCGACACCGATGGAACTGCCGATCGACCGCGCGAAAAGATTGGTGCCGGTGACAACTCCGCGCTCGTTCCAGTCGACGCTGGACTGGGCGGCGATGAGGCTCGGGGTGGCCACCAGCCCCAGCCCTAGCCCTACGATGAAGCAGCTTGCTGCGGCCAGGAGAACGTTGGGTGTGGAAGCGGTGAGGGCAAGTACCGCTGTACCCAGGACCGTGATGGTGATGCCGATCATCGCGGTCTTTCGGAAACCCAACCGAAGATAGAACCGGCCCGATTGGGACGCACTGATCGGCCAGCCGATCGTCAGTGCCGCCAGTGCGAGCCCAGCCAGAATCGGGGAGGTCGAGAGGGCCCCTTCGAGGAAAGTCGGAACGTAAGAGGTAAGGCCAAGCATGACCGCTCCAACGCCAAAGGAGATCAGCGCTGTCGTCGCCAGCAGTCGCCGGGAGACGACCCACGGCGGCAGGACCGGCTCCGCGGCCCTCCGCTCGACGAGGATAAACACGGCGAACAGGAGTGCTCCGCCGGCGAACACCGCAATGCTGATGGCAGAGGTCCACCCCCAAGTCTGGCCGCCTTCGAGGGCCCCCAGAATGACCAGGGTCAGCGAGGCCGTCAGTAGTGCTGCCCCCAGATAGTCCACCCGGTGCCTGGTGCGCTCGACATTCTCGTGGAACGTTCGGAGCAGCATCCACCCGGCCAGGAGGCACAAGGGGATGTTCACGAGGAAGATCCCTCGCCACATGCCCAGTGCGGAAAACACGCCGCCAAGCGTGGGGCCAACAACGGAGGACACCGCCCACACGCTCGCAAGGTAGCCTTGCACTTTCGCCCGCTCAGTCAGCGAATAGATATCGCCAGCGATCGTGATCGCCATTGGTTGGACTGCTCCCGCACCCAGGCCCTGCAGGACACGGAAGGCGATGAGCGCCGGCATGCTCCATGCCAGGCCGCACAGGATCGAACCAAGCAGGAATAGCCCGATACCGATCAGAATGATCGGTTTGCGGCCGACGACGTCGGAGAGCTTCGCGTAGACGGGCACCGCCACAGCCTGCGCCAACAGGTATGCGGAAAAGAGCCACGGGAAAGATGCGAACCCGCCAACGTCGTGCACGATCGACGGCACCGCCGTCGCAACGATAGTCGAATCTATCGCCACCAGGCCCGTCGAGAGCATCAAGGAAACCAGTATGGGACCGCGCTTCGAGCGGAAGCCGACCCCCTCTGCAGGCATTGTCGTCACGTAATCTCATTCCCGTTGTCATCACAGAGCGCTGCGCGCAGACCTCATCCGGCTAGTCGCATAACTGCTTGGCTCAAGAGAATAATCCCGGCCACCCGTCCGGGGTCCGCCTGATTACATGGGCGCGGCCATGAAAAGCCCCGGCAGAAGCTCCGGGTGAGCCGGAACGAAGAGCGCGAAAACGATCAGTGAGACGCCAGTGATCCGACTGAGGACGGGCCCGTGCTTCCACGTCTTCTCAAGGAAAATAACTACCGTAAGCACCGCCATCCATGCCAGGTTCATCACGCCGACAGCAATGAGCACCACCATGAGCCCCCAACAGCAGCCCACGCAATACACGCCGTGGTACATGCCAACGCGGACATCCCGCAGGCGGCCCTTGTACCCGGATACGTGCAACAGGAATGCTACGGGCGATCGGCAGTGCCTGAGACAGAAATCCTTCAAAGGGGTCAACTGGTAGGCGCCGGCCGCCGCGAGCACTCCGGCTCCCACCCACGGTGCGATGTCCGCCGCGTCCTCAGCCATCAGCGCCGTGAGCGAAGCGGCCGCGAATGCAACCACTCCGAATCCGACCCATGTCAGCAGGTAACCGCCGAGCAGGCCTGTGGTCCGGAGGGCCCGGATCCGCTGGCTGCGGACCGCACGGATCGACCTGAGATATGTCGAAGTGAGCGGTGCCAGCGCCGGCAGCATCATGGCTGTCATCATCAGCGCCCACACCCCAAGGAAAGCCCAGAGCCCCAGCCCCATGGTCCCCGGGGCTGCGGACATGCCGGCGAATCCTGAGACGGTGTAATACCACGCCAGTGCGGCGCACGCGATCAACGCCAACTCCGCGGCATGGCGGCTGACTGACAGGCCGCTTCTGCCCGCCACCTACGCGGACCAGGCGAAGGGGGCCGAGAAGGAGTTCTTCCCGGCGTTATCCCAGGTCATCCCGAACACGTCGACGCGGGCGGTGCTGGATGTGCCCGCCGCCAGAGTGTCGGCCGGGAATCCGGCCCCGCTGACTTTGATTCCTTGTCCTGTGGGATCCAGGCGAGACACGAAGTCCTCGACCACCATGTCCACGGCACTCCCAATGCGGACCCGGTGGACACGGCCGTCGTCGGCGTAGGCCATTTCCAGGGATTCCATTCCCGCCATTTCACTGATCAAGGGTGCGAGGCCGGCCATCGGTCCGCCGAGCTGTCCGCCGAATACTCCACCGAGCGCTTCTGCCTGCTCAGCCGAGGCAGCGGCATCCAGCAGAACTCCAACCTTCCAGCCCCCGTCACCCATCACCGCCGGCGTATCGACCACGACGCAGACTGTCAGGCCGCCGACGTCGACACCGTTCACTTCGCCGCTTTCCACATGGAACGCCAAGGCCACGTTGCAGCGTTCATTATCCGCCGGAGCGGTCAGCCCTGAAGTCAGACACGGGCAGACCATATCGCAGTTGCAATTCTCAAAATAGGTACCCTCCACATGCCACGGCATTTTGGGCTCCTTTCGAAGAGGCACCCCCCAAAATTAAAGTCTCCTCGCGGCCCTGGGCAGTGTCAACGGTCCAAAAGCCATGCCGACGTCCGGGTAGTCCAAGAACTTCTGGAGGGCGCTGCCGGAGGCTGTGGGTCCTCAGGCGATGACGTTGAGCGTGAGTTCCACCGCGCCGAGGAAGAGTGCCAGGACCGATGTGCCAAGCCCCGCCACCAGAAGCAGGCCAGGGTGCGCGAGACCCACCACAACACGCCGGAGTTGGGGCGAATCCCGCAGGAATTTCTTGGGCAGCCGCGAATCTTCCGGGCTCTGGCGCCAGCCGCGGAGACGGCGCAGGAACCACGCGCAGCGCACAATAAGCGCCATCCACAACACGGACACAACCAACGGGACCGCCGCCAGGAGCAGGTTGAACCCCAACGACGTCACCGCACGCTCCGAGTTCCCGGCCAATGCCTGCACTGTTGTGGAAATCGAGGCGCTGGCCACCACGGAAAGGCCCCACACCATAAACGCGGCCGTCAGCGCGAGGAACCGGACAAAGAAGTGCGCGAGCACTGATTCCTTCTGGGGCTTGAGGTACCGGCGCGGGGTCGCATGGAGCACGGCCACAGTGCAGGCCAGTGTGGGCAGGGCAGCCATCCCCACAAACACGTACCAGGTCCAGCCGGCCAGGTCCACGAACTCGTCAACAATGATCAGCAAGGCCCAGAACCCGGTCCAGGCCCAGCCTGCATGCAGCGGATTGCGGACTAGCCAGGCGGGCAGCCGCTGCGGCACCGGGACAGTCAGCACGGAGGAGGGCCGGGAAACAGGATTCCCGGCCCTCTTATGTTCGGGTGCAACAGCAGCAGGACCGGCGCCCACCGGGCCGTCCGGCAGGGCCCCCGCGGTGGCGTCCGGCGGGTCTTGTTCCCCTTTAGCCATGCTCCTTCTTGCCCCCGACACCCGGTATTGACGTAACCTGTTTCATCCACGCCGCAATCTGGTGTTCATCGATGTCGTCCAAGGATTCGAGCTCCACGCCCCGCGTTGACTTGCCCATCCCCACCGGTGTCACCGGCGGTACAGGCTCGAGCGCCACGCCATTGATGAACATGAGTTTGACGTGTTTAGCGAAACCGCCGCAGCTGAAGCACCACCCGTCGCCGACGCCGTAGTACGACATGCCCCACTTCACTGAGCGCCGGAGGCCGGGCAGCGTCCTTGCCGCCAAAGCATCGACCGCTTCGGCAATGCCGCGCTGCGGCTGCGGCAGGCTGGCGATGTATGCGAAGACCGGTTTGTCCCCCACCGCCGCTTTCGCGGGGCTGGCCCTGCCGGTCATGGCTTCCGGCAGAGTCGTTGCGGCATCGACATGTGCCGCAGTGCGCGCGGCCGGCTGTCGGGCTTCCCTCTCACCGATCTCCCTGCTGGTCATGGAGAGTATTATTGCGCACCCACCGGGAGAAGGGGCAGCGATTATTTCCGATCCAAACGGCCACCCACCAAGCCTCAAGGCCCGAGAACGCGAGAGTCTCGGTAATCCTGAATAGGACACTGAGCTAGGCTGAATGCGAAAGTCCCCTTGCTTCCGCTGAGGGAAATGCAGCTTCGAAAATGGGGGCTTGGAGCAATGATCTGTCCGGGAAAAGCGGCGGTGCTGGGGCTGTGAGCCGCTTCGTCGTACTGGGGCGATTGAGAACTAGACGGGTCTTGCTCTGCATCGCCGGGCTGATGAGCATTGTGCTTGGGTTGAGCATTCGCACGCTCAGCGATGCAGCGTGGACCGGCCCTGCGGGTGATGGCCTGTACGCGGTTCTGATCTATATTCTCGTGGCCATCCTCATTCCGGCGAAGTCCAAAGTACTGATTGGAGCCGCGGCCCTGGTGGTCTGCGTGATGATCGAACTGTTACAGCTCACTGGCCTGCCAGCCGAACTCGGAGAATCCTGGCCACCCATTCGGCTAGTCCTCGGAACCACATTCGGCACTGCGGACTTGTTGGCCTACGCCGGTGGTGCTGCCGTCGCCTATGCGGCGGATCGGACGACAGCCATGGTGGTGAACCGCGCTGGCCATCACCCAGTAACGGCTCGGTAACGGGGTGACTGCTGTACTTGCTGTAGCCGCTTGCGGCCCCCTCCCCCAGAGCGAAAGGATCAACGTGATGTCCTCCGAAGGTGAAGCGAGCAGTGCTGCGGTCGTCATCCAGGTTGGCGACAGCAAGCCAGAGGTCCACGACGGTGTCTCGACGGAAGAAGTCGTCGATATCATCGCACGCGCTGACGAGGGTATCGCTCAGCGTCTCAGGGCCGCAGAGGATCGGGTGAAGGCTATCCGTGCGGAGGTGGTGGGCGATCCCGACATGACCGTGGAGTACTTCCTTATGCAGCGGGCGCAGAGCCGCGTAGGTGAGCTTCTCAGCCACGACCTTGAACATTTGGAGCCCGAGGAGCATCGGGCCCGGGTGGACCAGTACCACCGATATGCCGAGGTCGGATCGGCGCTCCTCTACCGCGATCGCGACTTCCATGGCGGGTCGAAGTTCTTTACCGTCACGTGGCCGAACTTCAAGTGGTGGCCTTACAAGTTCAACGACGCTGCGTCCTCGGCCAAGGCATGGGGCGGCAACATCCTGTTCCAGCACACGTGGTACGGGGGTCGTCGTCTCTACCTAATCGGGCTGCCGTATGTCGAGTTCCCCGATCTTGGCCGCTTCGAATTCAACGATACGGCCAGCTCATTTGTGTCCTTGCCTTGATGTCTGCCTGCCAAGAACGAACTCTCTAGAGGCGAGGGCCGGCCCTCCGTCTTGCGGGGTGAGTGCAGGTGAGCCGCGACGAGGCCCACGCTGTCCGGATGAAGGTGACGGCCACCGAAGTGCCTGTGCATTACGCCGAGTACGGCAGCGGCACACCGATTCTCGCCCTCCACGGGGCCGACGTGGATCATCGCGAGATCGCTGGCGTCCTTGAACCGGTGTTACCAGGATTCCCGGGTTTCGGCGCCTGTATCCGGACCTGCCGGGGATGGGCGGCACCCCCGCGCCCGAGACGGTCCAGAGCAACAATGACGTGCTGGACGCCCTGATGGGCCTGATCGACAGCACCATCGGTGCTGAGCCGTTTCTTGTATTGGGTCATTCCTACGGTGGGTACCTCGCCCGGGCGATCGCCAGCCGGAGACGCGGCCGGGCCATCGGGCTCGCGCTAGTCTGCCCCGTTGGCGCGCAGACGCGTGACGTGCCCGAGCACCAAGAATTTGTTATGTTGGCTGATCCGGCCGGCGTACTGGACCCGGATCTCGCAGCCACGTTCCGCGGCTACTTCGTGGTGCAAACGGCGGAAACACTACGCCGGTTCCAGGAGAATGTGGCTCCCTCTGCCTCCATCGTTGACGAAGCAGGCCTTACGCGGATCTTTTCGAACTGGGAGTTGGCGGACGGGCCCGAAGCCGCGGCACCCTATCCCCATCCAGTGCTAATCGTTGCCGGACGCCAGGATGCCACGGCCGGGTACACGGGCCCGTGGGAACTGCTTGACCACTACCCCCGCGCTACCTTTGCCGTGCTCGATCGAGCCGGCCAAGCGCTTCTGCACGAACAACCCGGCCTGGTGCGGGCACTCGTGGCCGAATGGTTGGCGCGCGTGCGCGGGCAGTCAACAACCTGACCACCCGTCCCCCGGGTGTGGCCGGCGCCTGTGTACCTGGGCGGCTAACTGGCTGGCGCCACCACGTCCTCCAGCACTGACCTGTCGAAAAAACGGACCTCGCCCGTTGCCTCGAAGAACACCGGAACCACTGATGTACTCGGGTCCTTGGACGTTTCGTAGATCTCGGCCGCGCTCCCGTGCTTCCTGGCAATTGTTCCAACCAGCTCGGTACCGCGAACCCGGACGGTTCGAAATTTGTAGCTCATGGTGACCCCTTCGTCGGCTAGAGCAAACCCTACCCCTGAGACTTCGCCTTTTGTGCGGTTGGCTGTTAACGGCACCAGCACCAACGGTGGCGGTAGCCTCGGATGACTCTTCCAGCGAAGCAGTCAAAGTACCGGAGGTACCGCTGGTGCAGGGCCTGTCCACGTCACTCATTCTGATCGCCTTGCTGGCGACTCACAGACCAAAGCGCCGGAGGAGAGCAGCCGCTGCCGGGGACTACAGCTCGCTTGGGTGTTGAGGGAAAGCTGTCTGTTCGGATCAGCCCCGCACCTGCACAGGGAAAACACGTATCCGAGGTGGGACTCGAACCGGGTTCCACCCCTTGAAAACACTGGGAAGTGCCGGAAATATGCGGAATCCGGCACAGTCCGGCAGCTGTACGGCTCAGTCCGACGGCCAGGGTGTCCACATTGTGAACACCCTCTTTTTTGCTTTGAGGCAGTACACCGGCACACGCTAGCGACCACCGAACCACCACGACGAGTCACCAGAACCGACACTCCCCGAGCCACGAGAATCGGCTACCAATCGAGGGTTCAGACGCATCACGTGCTCCCTTCCATTCGCCGGCTATTTCCTACTTAGCTCATGGGGCATTGGACGACACAGGACATGACCACCCCCGACCGAACACGAGGCCTGCCCAGCAATGACGTTCGTGTCACCATTCGGTGACATACTGGATACAGCACAGGAGGATGCAATGACGTTTGAGACCATCAAGACCCCTGCAGCGGCCGGTGCCATCATCCGCGCCCGCCGCACAGCCAAGGGGCTATCCCAGCAAACCCTTGCCGACATGGCCGGAGTGTCACGGAAGTTCCTCATCGATCTCGAAGCCGGCCACGACCGCGCCGAACTCGGCAAAACCCTGACCGTCCTAGCCGCCCTCGGCCTATCCTTGTCCGCCACAGATCCCATCCCTCACGGAAGCGACTTCGACCCGGCACGGCGCGACTACGCCACAACCTTTAGCCGGCTTATCGCCGAACGGGACTTTGAGTTCGCCATCAAAATGCTCGCCGACTACGCCACCGCATCCCTCACCGCCGGCACCCCGCTGCTCCAGCACAGCCCCCGTCTCAAAGACCCGCACTGGTCAGCAGCCCTCGCCGGAATCACCAACTACACCGCACACCGCCTCGGCCAACCCGCGCCATCCTGGACACGCCGGATCAAGCCTCTCGACGCGGCATGGATGCCTGCAGAGTCCTACCGCACCATCCGAACATCCATGAAGGAACTCACACGCAACGAGACCCCGCCGGAACTCGCCGCTTTAAACGTCTTCATCCGCGAACGCAGCCTGGCCACCGCATGACCGGCGGAGAACTCACCGACGCACAAATCCGCGCACTCCTCCGTGAACTCGGCCGACGCATGCAGGCCACCGGCGCACACGGCGACGTCAAACTCGTCGGCGGTGCCGCCCTCATCCTCCAAGGCATCGGCAACCGACCCACACACCATCCACACCGTCGTCGCCGAAATGGCCGTCGACTACGACCTCGCCCCCGACTGGCTCAACACCAACGCGGCAGCCTTCGTCCCCGAGAACGCCACCTGGGTCAACGTTGAACAGCTCGACGGACTCACCATCCAGGCCGCAGACACCGAAACGCTCCTGGCCATGAAAATAGCCGCCGAACGCGACAAAGACACCCTCGACATCGTCGGGCGCCTGCGCCGACTCAACATCACCAACGCCACCGACGCCGTCGACCTCACCTACGACAAATACGGCGAACACTCCCTCCCACTCGCCGCAGGCCGGGACAACTACCTCATCGTGGTCGAAGACGCCCTCGACGCAGCCACCACACTCGGATCCAAGCCCGAACCCAACGAATAGCCCGTTCTTAGAGACTGTCAGAATAACGGTGGATTCACCGCTAGCTACGGGACGTTGGTATCTCGGTCAGGGCCCGTCGGGACCACACCGTGGTGTACGTAAAGACGGGCACGGGCGTGCTTGAAGTCGCAGGTTCTGCAACAGGACTGAAGGCAGTCGGGATCTATCCAACGGAAGAAACGCAGCGCACCTGACTAGAGGCGCAGAAATAACAGGCTCAGCAGTGAGGTCTTGAAAACAGGATCCTGGAGGAGAGCTGAGACGCTGCCTCTACACGACGAAGGCTCCGTCCCAGAATGGGACGGAGCATTCGCAGAAAAGCCCTTCGCTAGCCACTAAGGTGGAGACACAATTGCGAGTCCAACTTTCGGGGACCACTTCATGGTGTGCGGGCCTTCTTTTTGCCGGAATCTGGGCTAGGGGGCGCAGATGCCGAACGGGGCATCAAACTCGGACTAGCTGGTTGACTCCAAGGACAATCAGAGAGGGTTGCCAAGCGAATCCCTTGTATGTTCCGCAACGCAGGTCCACGATGTCGGTGTCACGTTCCCCGACAGTCAACGCGCCCTGGAGAGAAAGGACCTGAGATTGGCCGCCAGTAACGCGTACCTCCACCTGATCGATTAGGTTCCCGCCGTCCTTGGACGTCAACCACCCTCCGGCAGTCTGCGGGGCGCTGTCTGCAATCCAGACCACCGCCCGACCAAAAATGAGATAATTGCCGGGGCCGACCTCGATCCGAAGCATCACCTCGTCTTTATTGTCATAGAGCTCCCGCCTATTCAGCGGTGTGTGACCCGTATCTTCTGCAATCTGTGCAATTCCGGTGGCCATCAGCGTCCCTTTCGTGAAATTTCATTCCAAGTTGCTCTGCAGGGAACCGGATGGAAATGAAACTAGGGATGCGGGAACGCGGCCACTTACTGCTTGGTTATTAGGGCGCTACGCCTTTAGAATCTTCCAACACTCCAGCTCCGTGGGCCATCAGGCATTCCAGCGTTTAGCTTACTTGCGAGCTGTAAGAAAACGTACGAAAAGCCGACCCCGTAGTTGCTCCTTTCGTTCCAGATCCGCACGCCGCGTTCCTGGAGCCATTTCACGTTCGTCTCAACGCGGAGGAACCAGAGCGGCTCGTACGCGGCTGAGGGCCAGCGAACCTTCTTGGTCCAGATGAGCTGGAAGCCTTTCGCCAGGTCGAAACGGAGCCGAGCGCACGATCGGCGCCGCCCTCGGCATCGCAGCCAACATGTATGAACCCGGCGTGGTCGTTCGTCAAATCCCGCCGGCAGGAACGTGGTTCACCGTGGGCTCCTACGACGGATCCAACATCGAGGGAGTCGTGCAGGTGGCGGAGGTGCTCAGGGCCGCGGGAACAGTGGAAATCAGCCGGCACATTAGGTCGTCCAAATGGATGAAGCTGATCGCCAACATTCCGGAGATGCTGCCGTCAGCCCTGGTAGGGCTTCCACTGACGTCCGCCGTCAAGCTCGACGGAATGCGCGAAGTCATGGACGCGGCCGGCCGCGAAGCCTACCGCCTGGCCGAGGACCTCGGGATCACCATGCTCCCGATCTTCGGTCAGACTGCGGACGAAGTTCCGGCCGATGACCAATACGCAGTTGATCTCCTAGACGCGGTTCTCGCGAGCTACTCACTCCCCGACACCAAGGTGGCGGTCCTGCAGGATTGAGAAAAGGGCCGACGGGCGGAACTCGACGGATTCAGCGGTTACATCGTGGCCAAAAGGCGTGAGCTGGGCAGTTCGGCACCCGTCAACGAAATCATTCTCGATGTCGCGGAACGTATTGAGCGAGGTGAGCTGACGCCCAGCGCGGAGAACGTCCCGCTCCTGGTAAAGGCCTTTACGGCAATATCCGACTAGCGGTTCAACGAAGCCAATCCTGGGCTCGTTCGAGAGGGCGGAACGCAAGGCGTTCCGCCCACTCCCGCATTTGAATCATTTGTTGTTTCTTATTGCAGTCGCTGGCGTCTCCCAGAACGCAGGGGGCGATCCACCGGTCTCGACTCCCATAGGGTGGGAGACCAAAAGCACGTGATCGCCGATCCAGCGATGCGTCCGAACCCCTCTGATCAGCTTTTCGAAGATTCTGCACCGTGCGACCGCGTGGTGTGCCGCCGGCTGTGCATCACACCACTTTGCGGACGCTGAGACTGTCGCCGCCGTAGAGGGGGTCGCCGATGTGGTGGTGCGACTGCACGAACTACCGCTAGCACCCTAAGATGCAAATCTCAGGCACCCAATCGGAATCTTCTCAGCGTTTATGATGACTGGATGTCACGCAGCGCCGGGCATGTTCCGAGCCGAAGAGCGCTTCCGCCCCAAAAGAAGAGCGCTTCCGCCCCAAAAAAGGTGGCTGGTCACCCAGTTAGCCGTGAGTCCAGACGCGGACCGGCCATGACGGATCACCCAAACCAGGACAGTCACCGGAAGAAGAGTCCGGATCCCACACACCTCCACGCTATCGACGGCTCGCACGCCGGCCACAGATAGAGGTTCACACTGACAGGAAACGTCCATCGACACAGACGAGCCAAGCGCAAAATCATGTCTCTTGAAGCAGAGAACTTCATGAAGTAGTGAAGGGAAAACCATGGGAAGGGACCAAAATCCACGCCGAAAAGCCGCCCGTGCACAAAGGAGTGCACAATGTGCACACCCCCTTTGGCCGGACAAATACACGAAGAGCGGACTCTGTCTGGTTGGCAGAAAACACCCGTCGAGGAAATACCTCGAAGAAGATTCTGCTTCGTCATGTCGTCACCACAGCTCCTGGCCATGAATAGGTGAAGGCCAACTACTGACCAAAGGAACAGCCAGAAAGGACAGCACAAAACCCTAGATTCCAGCAGACGGAGGGCCCACCAGCCAGGACCCTGACCCCGCCATCCACACAACCGAACAGGCGACCACGGCGCCAGGCGCAGACCGCGGCCAGTGTCAGAGGAACCCGCGGAGGGAGAATGTCCACACATTAAAGCAAAAACCCCTCTGACGAGGGGTCATGCTGTGCCCGAGGTGGGACTCGAACTGCATTCCGAGCCCTTGAAAACACTGGGAACGCGCGAAAACACGCTGGATCCGAAGCGGTCCGGCCATTCTACGACCCAATCCGAAGCCGAAAGTGTGCACTTTGTGCACACCCCAAAATTTGCCCTTCTGAACACTCGGCAACCGCGCCCCCTCACTGAGGGAACGCGGTTTGTCTTGCGTTGGCAGTACTGCGACGACGGACGGGGTCGCCCCGTCCCACGTTCCGGGTGGGGCCTCCCCCCAGGGGGAGGGAGCACTCAATGGCTGGCATAAACGGTCAACAATGGAGACATTCACGTGGCGACACCTCCTTCACCCATTTCATGAGTTCTGGGGCGGGTAGACACATGACCAGGCAAAAGGATGATGCGGGCATCCGGCCTCGCACCAGGACCGGTGCCGGATGTAGCGGACGCGCGCGGCATTCCGGCACATGAGCTAGCACCACTAACTCGGCCACAGAATTACCTGGCTACCGTTTTACGAGGTGCGCAGCAATCATCCCCGCACTGTCCTCCAAACCGATGTCGCCGACGGCAACGCCCACGACGAGATCGAACGCCCCATCAGTGCTGAAGTCATGCCAGAACCCGTTGATCCAGAGCATCAAGACCATCAGCGTCCACGGAGTCCGCTAGCGAGAACTTCATCCGCGAGCCCATCGAGAAGCCAAGAATGCTTCCCGTGTCGACGTCCTTCACCCCACAGAGATAGAGCTTCCCTTCGGCAGCGGGTGCTCGGTAATGTCCACCGGCTGACTTTCGCGGCCCGCCCCGGTGTTCGTGGCGACCCTCACGAACATCTGCCCGAACGGGCACGCCATTCGAAGTGAGCGGGTGCAGACTCGGTAGGTGCGAACATACGAAGGTGGTGCGCGCCTCTCGGCCGACCATGTCGTCTCGGTCCGGGTGCCTGTCGCTCCGCCTCCGTCGGTGTTCGTGAGCCCAACGAGTGCACAGGCGGCGCTTCTCAATCTCGGTCGCTCGGCAGGGAACCGCGCCGTGACCAGCCTTGTCCAGCGGCAGGTGGCCGGCGCACCCCTCACCCCGTCGAAGGCGAAGCGGAACCTCGGCAACCACCAACTCGACGCGCCGGCATCCCTGGACGAGATCCAAGCCCGCGCCCGTGGGCCCGGCCCAGCCTTCGAGTACCTTGAGCATCTTGCCAAGTGGGGAGCCCCGCGAAAGGTGCCGAATCCAGAGGGGATTTCTGGCGAGCAGGCGTGGGCGATTGACTTGACTTCCGACCAGGCGAGACAGCTGGCAAAGGCGGGCAACGTGCGACTGGAGCACCGCGGCAAGAAGGACGTGCTGGCACATCCCAACATACGATCGATCACCGCGATCTACACGAACGATGGCCGCTCGCCATTCCCGAACATCGGCGGTGGCAGCGACCAGGAGCTGACAGCTGGCGTCCGTATCGAGGTCAAGTTCGACAACAACGCGAAAGGCTGGAAGTCGGGCAGCTACAACTTCGAGATCTGGACGCCCCTGAAGGGCGGCGCCCCGGAGAAACACCCTGGCAACCCCAAGGGCCAATACCCGAGCCCGGCTGGCCGCGATTCCGGGGGCTACAAGTCGCCGATCTTCGCCGAGCTCATCTACAGCATCACGGGCGCCGGATCGAGCGAGCTGATGCTGGTCACTCGCGCCGGGGCCAACCATCTCGCGATGGGTGAGTTTGGACAGAACCGGCTCGTCCACTCGACACTCGGAATCCCCTGGTTCGACTGGGAGACCAAGCCGGCGGAGCTCTACGCGGCGATCGGGCTTCGCGGTTCGACGGAGCTCTGGCGATGGGCGTCGAACGCCAACTTTGAGGAAGCGCATTTCAAGTTCAGCCTCACGGGTTCGGGCGACGCCATCGCCGGCACCCACGAGTCGCAGATGGGTGCCGGACTGATACTGAAAGTAGAGTCAGTTGTGTTTAAGATCGGCAGTAGTACGAAGGTTTCGGTTGAGATCAACGTTGGCGCAGACGGCCGCGTCGAGGCACGCTACCGCGACTTCGGGGGATCACGGGCCGGTCTTGAGGGCGGCGGGACGATCGAGGGCCGGATCCACCTGCGCGACGTACGACTGGGCGACCTCGATATCCCGGTCTTCGACCAACTCCTCGAGAAAGTTCCCGACTTCGATGCGTCGATCATCATCGGCGGGCATTCGAAGCAATCGACATTCGCTGAGTCGCAGACGGTTGCGGGTGAGGATCGACCGACCCTAACGGGCGCCTGGGCTGGCCCGGGCAGCAAAGGCCAGGGCTGGTTCGGCATCGAAGTTCCATTCTAGTAGTTGGTTGGTGGTGCGTGTTGGCAGTAGGGGCAGCGGCCGAGCTGTCGGGTGAGGAACAGTTCGAGTTCCCAGGAGACCCCGTCCAGGCTCAGGCTGCCCCGGCCGCTTTTGGGGCGGCGAGGCGTTTCCTCCTGATAAACAGGTGTGCCGGGGACGAGGGTGACGTCGTGGTGGAATCCCGGGAAGGACCGTCCTTCGAAGTGGGAGAGGCCAGTCCGGTTTTCAGTTCGCGGTAATCGTGTTCGATGCGCCACTAGATTTTCGCCAGCCTGACCAGGGTTCTGGTCGGTGTGTCGGCGGGCAGGTCGGAGAGCCAGTAATCGGTGGGTTTCTTCGCGCCGGGGGCCATTCGGCGATCAGCCAGGCCTCGGGTAGCGATCCGTCATCGCCGAGAGCGATGCGTCGGCTGGCGCGCTTAGCCTAGCCTCAGGACTCACGACGCGACCGCAGTAGTTGGCGTAGTGCCGTTCTTAGCGCAGCTAGACTCGCCAGATGGGGGCACAAGTGACGAGAATAGTTGATGAGTGGCCATGGAATCGACCTTGGTCTTGGATGTTCTTCATCGCCCCGGTCGTCCTGTTCACGGGATCTTTATGGATACCGGTGGGGAGTTGCGCCGCATACACCGGTGACTTCCAGGGGACACCTCGTGTTATGTGGGACCTGTAGCGGCTTCGCTACAACGTGGGCCATAACCGCTGTTCTCTCTTGCTGGTGGCCGGCTTCGCAGCCGGTTTAATTAGAGCCCTCATCCGCGGTCACCGAGCACTCAGAAACAATTCCTAGCAGGGACCGGCACTCTGGTCCTCCCTGAGGGCGAGGCGTACTTCAACAAGCGTTGACTCTCGCTTTCACTCTGCCCGTCGTGAGCCGGATGGTTAACCTTCACCCGTCGGCGGAGCCCCTTTCAGCCCGGTAAAGATTCCCGAGGGATGCACCTTGGGAAACCCACGAGGATCCCTAAACTGTGATGCATTCTCCGGGCGCACAACTACGTGTCGAAGACTGAAGCGGATGGGGCCAGAACGTGCAGTGCATTCAGCATGACGCTGAATGATGGAAGCAACCACCAGGTCATATTCTGGTTCGGTCGGCGGGCTGTACATATTGGGTGGCGGCTCTCGTGGCGGCTCCGGCGGTTCTACCTCGCAGCTTTCGTGGCGTTCCCCTTCGCGTGCGCGGGACTGTACACAGGGCTCCCGCTCATGAAGCGTCGAAGGGCAAAGTAGGTCTCCACGACCCAAGGCGGGCCGGTGGCCGGGACGGGGCATCGGCGTATGGGGTTCCCGAATCGGTGCAGCGATACAGCCCGCATACGCCGAGATGGTGGGTAGTGATGTCCCTTAGAGCCTTATTCCGCTCCGTTGGCCGTGCGAGGTTGCGTTGCCGCTGGTAGTTCATCTAGGTCCGGTTGCCGCAGACGTCTGTTTCGCACCACCGCGCCGTCCGGGGCTTGGACGCGTCGAAGAAGATCCAATGACAGTCCGCGGCGCCGCACATCTTGAGCCGCAGCCATGTCCCGGTGGCCCCACGGATCAGAGGGGGATGCAATCACCGGCTACAGGGTGTTCTTCTTCGCCCACTGCTCGATCTTCGCCAGGGCCTCGGCCGTCTCGCGTGCAGAATCGCTCAGCGCGGCGAGTGTGACCTCGGGCGACCCGGCAGCGATCAACTCCTTCGCAATCTTCATCGCCTCCGGGTCGGTCGCCTCGATGCCCATTTCGGCGAGCACCTTCTTGATGTCGTCGGCGCCCTTCTTGGCCGCTTCCTTCGCCGCACGGGACGCGATGCCTGGAGCGTGGATGAGCGCCACCAGCACCGTGTACTCGGCCACGATCTTTGAAATAGTCTTCGCCGTCACCTTCGCACCCTGCGCGAGCGCCTTCTCAAAGGCGCCCAAATACCCTTGCCTGCCGAGAACCCGACCCAACAGATAGGCGATGTCCTCGCCTTCAACCCCGTCCGGAAGATGCACGATCAACTCTTGGAAACAGTGCCAAAAGATTTTGTCGTACAGGGCCGGATACTGCGCCTTGAATTGCGCACGCGCCGCGAGGAACTTGGGCAGCGCGGCGCGGACTTTGTCTATAGATTCCTTGTTCTCAACGATCGTCGCGATGGCTTCGAGGATGCCCAAGGCGAGCGTGCCGTACCACGGAACAAAGAATGCGATGAGAAACGCGAACTCCATCTTTGCAAGCGTGACCATCCCCTCGGCGCGCTGGGCACCCTCGGCAAACGCTTGCAGCCACATGTCTCGCACGAAGTCCGGTGCCCACATGACGAACAGCGCTGGGCCCTCTGCGTAATGCACGGAAGTCGCAGAAACGCTGACGAGGATCTTCTTCCCAACAGTCGAGCCCGGTTTAAGTTCGATCTCCCCGCCAACGCCGCCGTCTACCCTGACCGGCGCCGAGTCCTTGAGCATGAGTGCAGAGGTCCTGATCGCGTCAGGCCCAAGTGCGACCAGTTGGGCACCCTTACCTGGCGCCGCTGCTGGCGGCGGCAGTCGCTTGAGCATGGGTCCGCCGAGCCTGGCTTCCCCGGACGGTCCGAACTGCTGCCGTGCCTGGAAGATGCCCTCGGTCAGCTCACTCGTCTGCCACTTGGCGACGCGATCCGCGATTCCGGGGTCGTCGTACCCGTTCAGGTACATGATGATGTCGTGCCAGTTTCCTTCGCGGTACGAACGATCGTAATTGGCGTTCAACAGACCGATCCGCAGCGCCTCGCTGTCGACTTTTTGGAACGTCTGCATCATTATTGCCGACTGGGTTCCTGGAGCGACTTGGGTCGCGTAGATCGCGGTGGCGACCTTGATTCGATCATCGTGCGACGTCTTCTTCAGCTCGGCATCGACAGCCTTTTCGTCCATCGCGCGAAGCTCGACGACTGTCGCCGCCCGGCGACTGCCCGTTATCGATCCCGCTGGCATTGTCACCGGACCATCTCGCTGAACCCCTACAGCGAGGCTGGCTCCTTGGCGATCTGTTTGAGAGCGATGCGAATCGATAAGACGTGTCGTCGCGCGGTTACCCGCACTACGCTGGAGCTGTCGCAATTCGCGACCAATTTCACTTGAAGTCACCGTCGTTTCGATCGACTCCGGGGTCCCGATCGATCGCTGTCGCACGGCCGGCTTTTCGTCGGATTCGACGCGACCCGGTTCGACACCCATGGGCACCCATGTCCCTCCGCTGACGCCCGGAACGAGCCCTATCCGCGGTCCGACTGGCGCGAAAGGCTGTTGCTCGATCCGTCGGCACTGAAAGTGTGTACTGTCAGCGAGGACCGGCAACAGG
This sequence comes from Arthrobacter sp. BF1, assembly GCF_056680215.1. Lineage (NCBI taxonomy): Bacteria > Bacillati > Actinomycetota > Actinomycetes > Micrococcales > Micrococcaceae > Arthrobacter > Arthrobacter sp. BF1. The sequence continues at coordinate 1,837,104 of NZ_CM155271.1, read as the reverse complement.
TTCACGCGGCCGTCGAATCACGCAGGGCCAATTTCACCTAAGGGCAAGTGTCGGACCCTCTATCGCCTGTCAACGGCCAAGGTTGGGTAACCGTAGGACTTGGGTCGAGGATCATGCTGAGGTACACCACAACCTGATGTCTGCAGCGAAGCGAAAGGCTATCGGAATATCGTCCGACGATGTAAGCCGCAAAGTCATGTCGCCTGAAAAGGAGAACTGCATGAAGTGGTGTCGGCAGAACCGGGAGGAAAGGATCAAAATGCGGGTCGAAAACCGTCCGTGCACAATGCGCACCCCCTTTGGCCGGACAAACATGCGATGAGCGCACTCTACCTGGCCCGTACAAAGCAGCTCCGAGGAAGACACTCGAAGAAATTCGTCTTGGTCATGTCGTCACCACAACCTATGTGCATGAATGAGTGACGGCCAACAACGGGCCACAGAAACAGCTAGTTAGGACGGCACATACCCTAGATTCCAGCAGGCGGAGGGCCCACCAGCCAGGACCCTGACCCCGCCATCCACACAACCGAACAGGCGACCACGGCGCCAGGCGCAGACCGCGGCCAGTGTCAGAGGAACCCGCGGAGGGAGAATGTCCACACATTAAAGCAAAAACCCCTCTGACGAGGGGTCATGCTGTGCCCGAGGTGGGACTCGAACCCACACACCTTTCGATACCGCATTTTGAGTGCGGCGCGTCTGCCAATTCCGCCACTCGGGCGCGGAATACGTGGTGCAAACCGGTACGCCCACAGCTGATTGTGAGCAACGCGATCGCTTCACGTACGCGGAATTACTCTACATGCAGATAGGCTAAATTCCAGAATCGCGCCGCTGAAGCCGCAATAGACCATGCAGTTCGAAGTACGGCCGCGGGCGCACCTAAAATGGTGATGTCCCCCGTACCTTTCCAAGGAGATCCCGTGACTGAACCGACGGAGTCAAACCCCACGTCCCAGCCGGCGCGCCGCGTCATTGTGGCCGAAGATGAAACCCTCATCCGGCTCGACATCATCGAGATCCTGCGCGGTGAAGGGTACGACGTCGTGGGTGAAGCAGACAACGGCGAGAAGGCCGTGCAGCTCGCCGAAGAACTCAAGCCGGACCTCGTGCTGATGGACGTGAAGATGCCCGTCATGGACGGCATCACCGCAGCCGAGAAGATCGTCAAGGCCCGCATCGCCCCCGTGGTCCTGCTGACGGCGTTCAGCCAGAAGGAACTCGTGGAGCGCGCCCGCGACGCCGGCGCCATGGCCTACGTGGTCAAGCCCTTCACCCCGGCGGACCTCATCCCCGCCCTGGAGATCGCCCTCTCCCGCCATGAGGAGATCAAGGCTCTCGAAAGCGAAGTCTCGGACCTGCAGGAGCAGTTCGCCACCCGCAAGCTCGTGGAGCGCGCCAAGAGCCTGCTGACCACCAAGATGGGCCTGACGGAGCCGGAAGCGTTCCGCTGGATCCAGAAGACCTCCATGGACCGCCGCCTCAGCATGCGCGAGGTCGCCGAGACCATCATCAACCAGGTCAACTAAGACTCAGGACAACGAAAAGAACCCCTGCCAACCGGCAGGGGTTCTTTTCGTTTAACTCGCTAGGACGTCGGCCAGGGGCCGAGCTTCTCGCGAGGAGCACCTTCGGCGCTGTCGCCAAGGCTGCCGGCGTCTGCGAAGTCGCCCACCCTGTGCGCCTTCAGGATGTTGGTGGACCCAGCCTTGCCGGGAGGCGAACCGGCGGCGATGACCACCAGGTCGCCATCTTTCACCAGCTTCATTTCCAAGAGGCTGCGGTCCACCTGGGCGGTCATCTCATCGGTGTGGCCCACCATGGGGACCAGCACCGGCTGGATGCCCCAGGTCAGCGCCAGCTGGTTCCACACATGCTCCACCGGGGTGAAGGCGAACACCGGCCGGATGGGACGCAGGCGGGACAGCCGGCGTGCGGAATCGCCGGACTGGGTGAAGGTACAGATGTACTTCGCTTCCAGCTGGTCTGCGATTTCGACGGCGGCGCGGGTGATGGCGCCGCCACGGGTCTTGGGCTTTGTCCCCAGCGGAGGAACGCGCTCCAGGCCGTGGACCTCGGTGGATTCAATGATCCGGGCCATGACCTTGACGGTCTCGATCGGGTACTTGCCCACGCTGGTCTCACCGGAGAGCATGACCGCATCCGCACCATCAAGGACGGCGTTGGCGCAGTCAGACGCTTCCGCGCGGGTGGGGCGCGGATTGTCGATCATCGATTCGAGGACCTGGGTGGCCACGATGACCGGCTTGGCCCAGCGGCGCGCCAGTTCGATGGCACGCTTCTGCACGATCGGCACTTCCTCCAGGGGAAGCTCCACGCCGAGGTCGCCACGGGCCACCATGATGGCATCGAAGGCGTCGATGATCTCGTGGAGCTGCTCCACAGCCTGCGGCTTCTCGATCTTGGCGATGACCGGCACCCGGCGGCCTTCTTCGTCCATGATCTCGTGCACGCGGGTGATGTCCGATGCGTCGCGGACGAAGGACAATGCAACCATGTCCACCCCGCGGCGCATGGCCCAGCGGAGGTCGTCCTCATCCTTCTCGCTCAGTGCGGGAACGTTGACGGCAACGCCGGGCAGGTTGATGCCCTTGTTGTTGGACACCATGCCGCCGACAGTTACCACCGTGACGACCTTGACGTCGTCCACCTCGGTCGCGCGCAGGGCGACCTTCCCGTCGTCGATCAGCAGGGCATCGCCCACCTTGACGTCCTCGGTGAGGCTCTTGAGCGTGGTAGAGCAAATCTCCTTGGTACCCGGTACATCCTCAGTGGTGATCGTGAAGACGTCACCCTCGGCGAGGGCGTGGGGGCCGTCCACAAAGCGGCCCAGCCGGATCTTCGGGCCCTGCAGGTCAGCCATAATGGCCACCGGCTTGCTCAGCTGGGCTGCAGCCTTCCGGACGTTCTCGTAGGTGTTGTCATGCACGGAATAGTCGCCGTGGCTCATGTTCATCCGGGCCACGTCCACGCCGGCTTCCAACACCGCCAAGGTGTTCTCAAAGCTGGCAATTGCCGGGCCAAAGGTGGCCACAATCTTAGCGCGTCTCATATACCTACCCTAATAGTGTGCTGCATTGGTTAAGTCATTGTGGAAGTGAACCTGAGGCGAACTGACCGTGCGTCAGGACCGTGCGTCAGAGAACTGCGATGGCTCGGTCCGTCGGGGCCACCGGCGCCGGCAGGATGGTGCTGCCCATGAGGAACTTGTCCACCGCGGCAGCGCAGGCACGGCCCTCGGCGATGGCCCACACGATGAGCGACTGCCCACGGCCGGCGTCGCCCGCCACGAAGATTCCCTCGGTGTTGGTCATGTAGTAGCCGTCGCGGGACACGTTGCCGCGGCCGTCGAACTCGGCGCTGACCTGCTCGGTGATGCCGGCCGGCTCGGCTCCGGTGAAGCCCAGGGACAGGAACACCAGGTCCGCCGGAATGATCCGCTCGGTGCCCGCCTTGGGGAGGCGCTTGCCGTCAACGAATTCCGTTTCAGCTACCTTCACGCCGGTGAGCTTGCCGTTCTCCCCCACGAATTCCACGGTGGAGGCGAGGTACGTGCGTTCGCCGCCCTCCTCGTGTGCGCTGGCCATTTCGAACAGCGTGGGGAACGTGGGCCAGGGCTGGTGCCCGGCACGTTCCGACGGGGGCTGCTTGCCGATGGCCAGGGTGGTCACCGAAGTGGCCCCGTGGCGGTGCGCGGTGCCGAGGCAGTCGGCTCCGGTGTCGCCACCGCCCAGGATGACCACGTGCTTGCCCCGAGCATGGATCTGGTTCTCCACTGTCTCCCCCGCCACCACGCGGTTGGCCGGCACGAGGTAATCCATGGCGTAGTGCACGCCGTCCAGGTCACGGCCGGGAATGGGCAGGTTACGGGGCACGGTGGCGCCGGTGGCAACCACGACGGCGTCGTACCGGCGGCGCAGCTGCTCCCACGTCACGTCGGTACCCACGGCGACGCCGGTGCGGAAGCGGGTGCCTTCGGCCTTCATCTGCTCGATGCGGCGGTCCACCTGCTCCTTCTCCATTTTGAAGTCGGGGATACCGTACCGGAGGAGCCCGCCGATCTTGTCGTCACGCTCGTAAACCGCCACGGTGTGGCCAACCCGGGTCAGCTGCTGTGCCACGGCCAGGCCGGCAGGGCCGGAGCCGACGACGGCAACGGTCTTTCCGGTCAGGCGGGCCGGGGGCAGCGGGTTGACCCAGCCGTTGTCCCAGGCCTCATCAGCGATCGAAACTTCGACCTGCTTGATGGTCACGGCAGGCTGGTTGATCCCCAGCACGCAGGACGCCTCACAGGGCGCCGGGCACAGCCGGCCGGTCCATTCCGGGAAGTTGTTGGTGGCATGCAGCCGCTCAATCGCTTCCTCGCCCTTGCCCCGCCAGGTGAGGTCGTTCCACTCCGGAATCAGGTTGCCCAGCGGGCAGCCCTGGTGGCAGAACGGGACGCCGCAGTCCATGCAGCGGCCCGCCTGGGCCTTCAGGACGCCCTTTTCCTGAGCCTCATAGACTTCCTTCCAGTCCATGATGCGGACCGGAACGGGACGCCGTGGCTGGGTTTCACGCTGGCGTACTTTTAGAAATCCGCGTGGGTCAGCCACCGGTTACCTCCAAGATTCGAGCCCATACTTCTTCGCCATCGGGGTCAAGGCCCTCTTCGATAGCGTCAAGACGGGTTTGCAGGACTGCCGCGTAATCGCGCGGCAGCACTTTGGTAATGCGGGCAGCAGTGTCGTCGAAGTTCTCCAGCAGCCGGGCAGCGTGCAGCGATTCCGTTTCTTCAACGTGCTTCACCAGCAGGCCGTGGACAATGTCACGGTCTTCGGCGTCGAGCTCCAAGAGCTGGAGCTCGCCGGATTCCAGGGCGTCCTTGTTGACCCGAGTGGTCCGCAGGTCCAGTACGTACGCAGTACCACCGGACATGCCGGCGCCGAAGTTGCGTCCGGTGCGGCCGATGATCAGCGTCTGACCGCCGGTCATGTACTCGCAGCCATGGTCGCCGATGCCTTCAACGACGGCGGTGGCGCCCGAGTTGCGGACCAGGAAGCGTTCGCCCACCTGGCCGCGCAGGAACATTTCACCGCTCGTGGCGCCGTAGCCGATCACGTTGCCGGCAATGACGTTGCCTTCCGCCTTGAACACGTTGCTGCGGTCCGGCCGGACAATGATGCGTCCGCCGGAAAGACCCTTGCCTACGTAGTCGTTCGAGTCGCCGAAGAGACGAAGCGTGATGCCGGCGGGCAGGAACGCGCCTAGCGACTGTCCGGCGGTGCCGGTCAGGGTGATGTCGATGGTGTCCGGTGCCAGCACGTCGGTACTGAACGTCTTGGTCACCGTGTGGCCGAGCATCGTGCCCACCGAACGGTCAGTGTTGATGACGTCCACGGCGATCTTCACCGGGGTGCGGTCGGTCAGCGCCTCCGTGGCCATGGTGATCAGCCGCTGGTCAAAGTGCTTGTCCAGCTCATGGTTCTGCGAGGTCATGTTTCGCAGCGGAGCGTCGTCGTCGAACTCAAGACCATGCAGGATCGGGTCCAGGTCCAGGCCGTCGGCCTTCCAGTGGTTGATCGCCTCGCGGGCGTCCAGCACCTCGGCGTGGCCGATTGCCTCCTCGATGCTCCGGAAGCCAAGCTCCGCGAGGATCTCGCGGACTTCCTCGGCCAGGAATTCGAAGAAGTTGACCACAAATTCGGGCTTGCCGCTGAAGCGGGCCCGCAGTTCCGGGTTCTGCGTCGCGACGCCCACCGGGCAGGTGTCCAGGTGGCAGACGCGCATCATGATGCAGCCTTCCACCACGAGCGGAGCGGTGGCGAAACCGAACTCCTCACCGCCGAGCAGCGCGGCAATAACAACGTCGCGGCCGGTCTTGAGCTGGCCGTCAACCTGCACCACCACGCGGTCACGCAGACCGTTGAGCATCAGCGTCTGCTGGGTCTCGGCAAGTCCCAACTCCCACGGCACACCCGCATGCTTGAGCGAGTTAAGCGGGGAGGCTCCGGTGCCGCCGTCGTGTCCGGAGACAAGTACGACGTCGGCCTTCGCTTTCGTGACGCCCGATGCCACAGTGCCGATCCCCACTTCGGAGACGAGCTTAACGTGGACGCGGGCCGAGGGGTTGGCGCGCTTCGCGTCGTAGATGAGCTGCGCGAGGTCCTCGATGGAGTAGATGTCGTGGTGCGGGGGCGGGGAGATGAGTCCGACGCCGGGCGTTGAGTGACGCGTGCGGGCAACCCAGGGGTAAACCTTCTGCGCCATCAGCTGGCCGCCTTCGCCGGGCTTGGCACCCTGCGCCATCTTGATCTGGATGTCATCGGCGTTGGTCAGGTACAGGCTGGTGACACCGAACCGGCCCGAGGCGATCTGCTTGACCGCCGAACGGCGCTTCGGATCCAGCAGCCGGTCTACGTCCTCGCCGCCTTCACCGGTGTTGGACTTAGCGCCCAACTGGTTCATGGCAATGGCCAGGGTCTCGTGGGCTTCCTTCGAGATGGAACCGTAGCTCATGGCGCCGGTGGAGAAGCGCTTCACGATGCTGGAGACCGGTTCCACTTCCTCCAGGGGAACCGCGGGACGCTCATTCTTGAACTTGAGCAGTCCGCGCAGGGTCATCAGGTTCTCGGACTGGTCATCCACGCCCTTGGTGTAGGACTTGAAAATGTCGTAGCGGCGCTCACGCGTGGCGTGCTGCAGCCGGAAGACAGTCTCCGGATTGAAGAGGTGCGGCTCGCCGTCGCGGCGCCACTGGTATTCGCCGCCGCCCAGCAGCGGGCGGTGCGGCTGCTCGATGCCGCCTTCCGGGTACGCCATCTGGTGGCGGGCGGAAACTTCGGCGGCGATGACGTCCAGGCCAACGCCGCCCAGCTGGGAGTGCGTGCCGGCGAAGAATTCGTCCACCAGCTCCTGTCCGAGGCCCAGGGCCTCGAACGTCTGCGCGCCGGTGTAGGACGCCACGGTGGAGATGCCCATTTTTGACATGATCTTCAGGACGCCCTTGCCGAGGCCCTTGATCAGGTTGTAGACGCCGTCCTGCGGCGTCACGCCCACCACGTCGCCGGTGGAGATCAGCTGTTCCACTGATTCCATGGCGAGGTACGGGTTGACGGCCGAGGCGCCGTAGCCGATTAAAACGGCAACGTGGTGTGTCTCGCGGACGTCGCCGGCCTCGACCACAAGGGCGGTCTTGGTGCGGTTGGCGCTGCGGAGCAGATGGTGGTGCACGGCACTGACCAGGAGCAGCGAAGGAATCGGTGCCCACTGGGCATTCGAGTCACGGTCGGAGAGCACCACGTACTGCACGCCGCGGTTGATGGCACCGGAAACCTGCTCGCAGATTTCGGTGAGCCGGGCACGCAACGCGGACTCGCCGCCTTCGGGGCGGTAAAGGCCACGGACCTTCATGGCTATGCGGTCGCCGTCGGGCGTTTCAATATTGGCGATCTTGGCCAGCTGGTCGTTGGTGATCACGGGGAACGGCAGCGAAACCTGCGGCTGCCGGACCTGTTTGGTGTCCAGCAGGTTGCCGTTGGGGCCGATGGCACAGGTCAGCGACGTGACAAGCTCTTCACGGATGGCGTCCAACGGCGGGTTGGTGACCTGCGCGAAGGACTGCACAAAGTAGTCGAACAGCAGCCGGGGACGCTTGGACAGGACTGCCACCGGGGTGTCAGAGCCCATGGCACCCAGCGGTTCAGCACCGGTGCGGGCCATCGGGCCCAGGAGGATCTTCAGCTCTTCGGTGGTGTAACCGAAGGTCCGCTGGCGGATGTTCACCGACGCAGCGGTGTGGACCACGTGCTCGCGCTCGGGGAGGTCCTTGAGATCGATCAGGTTGTCCTTGAGCCACGCGGCCCAGGGATTCGCCGCGGCGACGTCAGCCTTGATCTCTTCATCGTCAATGATGCGGCCGGCGTCAGTGTCCACCAGGAACATCTTGCCCGGGGAAACGCGGCCCTTCTTGACCACCTTGGAAGGTTCGACGTCGATCACGCCCACCTCGGAGGCGAAGATGACCAGGCCGTCCTCGGTGATCCAATAGCGTCCGGGCCGGAGGCCGTTGCGGTCCAGGGTGGCACCCACCAGGTTGCCGTCCGTGAAGGACACTGCGGCGGGACCGTCCCACGGCTCCATGAGCAGTGAGTGGTATTCGTAGAACGCACGCCGTGCGGGATCCATGGTGGCGTGGTTCTCCCAGGCCTCCGGGATCATCATCATGATGGAGTGCGTGATGGGCCGGCCGGAAAGCCAGAGCAGTTCGGCAACTTCGTCGAAGGACGCGGAGTCGGAGGCACCGGGCGTGCAGATGGGGTACAGCTCTTCCGGTGAATCCCCCAGCAGCGGGTTGGCGAGCTGGGACTGGCGGGCGCGCATCCAGTTCCGGTTGCCCTTGACGGTGTTGATCTCACCGTTGTGGGCGATGGTGCGGAACGGCTGGGCCAGCGGCCAGGACGGGAACGTGTTCGTGGAGAAGCGCGAGTGGACAATGGCCAGCTTGGTCTTGAAGCGCTTGTCGGAGAGGTCCGGGTAGAACGGCTCCAGCTGGGCAGTGGTCAGCATGCCCTTGTAGACAATGGTGCGGGAAGACAGGGACGGGAAGTACACACCGAACTTGTTCTGGGCACGCTTGCGGATCCGCCAGGCCCGGGCGTCGAGCTCGTTGTGGCTCAGGTTCTCGCCGGTCGCCGAGGCAAGGAAGGGCTGGGAGAAGTACGGCATGCAGGCACGCGCCATGGCGCCTACCAGGTCAGCCACGATGGGCACTTCGCGCCACCCCAGGACGGTGAGGCCCTCGTCGGCGGCGAGGCCTTCGATGCCTGCCTTGGCGGCGTCGGCCTCGCGCTGCTCGGACGGCAGGAATGCGGTGCCCGCAACGTACTGCCCGGGCGCGGGAAGTTCGAATTCTGTGACAGCCCGGAAGAATTCATCGGGGATCTGCATCAGGAGGCCGGCACCGTCACCGGTGCCTTCGTCAGCGCCCACGGCACCACGGTGCTCAAGGTTGCGCAGGGCGGTCAGGGCGGCGTCGACAATGTCGTAACCGGGCTCACCGCGGAGCGTGGCGATGATCGCAAGGCCACAGGCGTCTTTTTCGTTTTCTGGGTTGTATAGACCCCGGGCCTCCGGCAGCGCAGCAAAGCGCTTGAACGGAGAGACGGGGCCGTCGGATCCTATTTTTTCGGACCAACGTGGGCTATGAAGATGGGTCATTGAAGACGTCCTTCCTCGAGATCGTACGTATGGAAGGGACACCGTTGGCCCCACTTCTGAGCGCCGGTGTGATGGGCACAACAAAGTGTTTATTTACAGGAAATTGTAGGCCAGACCGGCCTGCAGAACGAACAGTTACGCAGGCCCCTGACCCGGGCTTGACCGAGCAGCAGCTATCTGCTGTCCGGGCGGGCCCTTGTGCCACGACGTTGTGGGGTGCGGGCGCTCCGAGGGGTGACTCTGCTGCCCTGCCGTGCCGGCGTCCTACTTGCTTGTGCCAGCCTCCGGCGCGGATTCCGTTGCCTTGTGGCCGAAATTCCCGGTCTCCGACGTCACAGGGATGGACTTGTCGCCGCCCCTGGATGCCGGTTCCTCTTCCGTTGGGGTGGAAGAATGTCCCGATCCATTTTGGATAACAGGCAGATTATCACGCGATTCACTATCTGAGACACGGGTATCCGCATCGCGGACTGCCGGAGTCCCAGAGGTCACACTGTCACCATCCGGACCGCGGCCGGCCAGATAGGGGGTATCCGGTTCGGGGCGGCCTTTCCGGCCCAGCAGGACGAACACGATAAGCGCCGCGGCAAAGACGAAGATGCTCGTCCAGACGTTGAGCCTGGTGGTGATGCCGAACAGGTTGATCTGCTCCGCCTCGTCGATGCGCATCGCTTCGATCCAGACCCGGCCCAGCGTGTAGTACATGGCGTAGAGCCAGAAGAGCCGTGCTCGCCGGAAGTGGAACCGGCGGTCAAGGCCGAGCAGGATCAGCACGCCCGCGATGTTCCAGAGCGATTCGTACAGGAAGGTGGGGTGGAAGAGCGTATCCGCCGGCGTGCCGGCGGGAAAGTTGGGGTTGTCCGCGTCGATCTGCAGTCCCCAGGGCAGCGTCGTGGGCCCGCCGAAAAGCTCCTGGTTGAAGTAGTTCCCCCACCTGCCGATGGCCTGGGCCAACAGCAGCCCCGGTGCCGCAGCATCAAGGAAAGCCGTGAGCTTCACGCCCGCGCGCCGGCAGCCGATCCAGGCTCCGAGGACGCCCAGAACCACGGCACCCCAGATGCCCAGTCCGCCGCGCTGGATCTGCGGGATCAGCCAAAGGTCACCGGTGCCGTCGAAACCGGGGCCGAAGTACTGGTCCGGCGACGAGACCACATGGTACAGACGGCCGCCGATGATGCCGAAGGGGATCGCCCAGATGACGATGTCCCAGACACTGCCTTCAGGCGCACCGCGCTTGGCCCACCTGACGGAGGTCAGCCACAGGCCCGCGATGATCCCGGCCAGGATGCACAAGGCATAAGCGTGGATCCGCAGTGTCCCCCACGGCAGCGGGATGTCGAAGCCGGACCAGTCCGGGCTGGGAATGCTGGCCGGCACCAGGGCGGCGGCCTGAAGGAGGATCTGCATCGTGGCTAGGCTACTTCCCTGGCGAGGCCGGCGCTCAGGTCGCGGGTAAGGTCTGCGACGGCGGGGACACCGCCGTCGCGGATTGCGGCAACCAGCGCGGTGCCCACGATGACGCCGTCAGCGTAGGCGGCGATTTCGCGGACATGATCGGCGTTGGACACGCCGAGCCCCACACAGACGCGCTCGGCGCCGGCAGCATGGGTGTCGGCAACGAGCTGTTCAGCGCTGCTGCTGACATCCTGGCGGGTGCCCGTGACGCCCATGATGGACACGGCGTACACAAAGCCCCGGCTTGCCTTCACGGTCATGGCCAGTCGCTCGGGAGTGGAGGAAGGGGCCACGAGGAACACCCGGTCCAGTCCGTACTTATCCGAGGCGGCGAACCATTCGGATGCCTCGTCCGGGATAAGGTCCGGCGTGATGAGCCCCGCTCCCCCGGCCTCGGCCAGCCTGCGGGAAAACTCGTCCACGCCCATCCGGAGCACAGGGTTCCAGTAGGTCATGACCAGCACGGCCACGTCCGTGGCTGCCGTAATCCCGGCCACGACGTCGAACACGCTCTCCACGCGGAATCCGTTGGCAATGGCTTCGGTGGTGGCCGCCTGGATGACGGGACCGTCCATGACCGGATCCGAATACGGAATGCCGATTTCAATCAGGTCGGCGCCGTTTTTCGCCATGGCAATGCCGGCATCGATGGTGGCCTGGACATCGGGGTACCCCGCCGGCAGGTAGCAGACCAGAGCTGAGCGCCCGGCATCGCGGGCGCGGTCGATGGCGGCGGCGGACTTGCTGGCCGTCAGTTCAGTCATCAGTGGTCCTCGTTGTTGTCAGCGGCCGTGTGGTCTGCGGCGTTGGCGTCTGCGACGGCTTGGTCGCGGACGGCAGCAGGAGCGCCGGTGGCGGGAACGGCTTCAGTTTCTGCCCGGTCGGAAGGGCCCTTGGGTTTGCGGGTGGAGAGGTTCGTACCCTTGACCTTGCCCTCCTCGTCGAGCATGTCGAACCACTCCGCGGCGGTCTCCACGTCCTTGTCTCCGCGGCCGGAGAGGTTCACGATGATCACCGTTTCGGACGGGTTGGCGCTGCCTTCGGTCAGGCGCTTGCCCACCTTGATGGCGCCGGCGAGGGCGTGGGAGGACTCAATCGCCGGGATGATGCCCTCGGTGCGGCACAGCAGCTTGAACGCATCCATCGCTTCGCTGTCCGTGATGGGCTCGTAGGTGACCCGCCCGATGTCGGCCAGGTACGCATGCTCGGGTCCGACGCCCGGGTAATCCAAACCTGCGGAGATGGAGTGGGACTCGATGGTCTGGCCGTCGTCGTCCTGCATGAGGTAGGAGCGCGCACCGTGGAGCACGCCCGGCTTCCCCAGCGTGATGGTGGCCGCGTGACGCCCGGTCTCGACGCCGTCGCCGCCGGCCTCGAAACCGTAGATCTTCACGCCGGGGTCATCCAGGAAGCCGTGGAAGATGCCGATCGCGTTGGAACCGCCGCCAATGCAGGCGACGACGGCGTCGGGCAGTTTGCCGGTCTGCTCCAAAATCTGGGCACGGGCTTCCTCGCCGATGACCTCGTGGAAGAAGCGCACCATGGCGGGGAACGGGTGCGCACCGGCAGCCGTGCCCAGCAGGTAGTGGGTGGTGTCAACGTTGCTGACCCAGTCCCGCAGGGCGTCGTTGATGGCGTCCTTCAGGGTCTGGGACCCGTTGGTCACCGGCACCACCGTGGCGCCCAGCAGCTGCATTCGGGCGACGTTCAGCGCCTGGCGGCGGCAGTCCTCGGCACCCATGTAGACAACGCATTCGAGGCCGAGCAGTGCGGCGGCGGTGGCGCTGGCCACGCCGTGCTGCCCCGCGCCGGTCTCGGCAATGACACGGGTCTTGCCCATGCGCTTGGCCAGCAGGGCCTGCCCCAGCACGTTGTTGATCTTGTGCGAGCCGGTGTGGTTCAGGTCCTCGCGCTTAAGGAAGATCCGTGCGCCGCCGGCGTGCTCGGAGAACCTCTTGGCCTCAGTCAGCAGTGACGGGCGGCCGGAATAGTTCTTGTTCAGCTCTGCGATCTGGGCCAGGAACTCAGGATCGGCCTTGGCCTTTTCGAAGGTGTCCTCAAGCTCGTCCAGGGCGGCGATGAGCGATTCGGGCATCCAGCGTCCGCCGTAACCGCCAAAGTAGGGTCCTGGGGCGTGCTTCAATGAGCCGCCCTGCAGGAATGCCTCCGCGGCGTTGTTCTCAGCGTTCTCTGAGGGTGCGTCAACCATCAGTGTCACCGTCCTGTTCCAGTTGATCGTTCAGAAGTGTTGTGCCGCCGGCCCCACTGCCGGCGGTTGCGAGGACTAGGCCCGTGCGGCGATGGCGGCAGCGCCGGCCGCAGTGAACTCGGCGATGCGCTCCCGCGGAGTCGAATCGCTCACCAGGGCTTCGCCCACCAGGATCGCGTTTGCGCCGCTCGCGGCGTAATGCGACACGTCGTCCACACCGCGCACGCCGGATTCGGCGATGACCAGCGCTTCGCCGGGGATCAGGCCGGCGAGGGACGCGAAAACGGAACGGTCGACGTCGAGCGTTTTGAGGTTGCGCACGTTGACGCCGATGACGCGCGCCTCCGCCGCCACGGCACGTTCGATTTCGGCTTCCGTGTGCGTCTCCACCAGGACATTCATGCCCAGTTCGCGGCTGAGGCCGCTGAACTCCCGCAGCTGGCTGTCGGAAAGCGCCGCCACGATGAGGAGGATCAGGTCCGCGCCGTGGGCGCGGGCTTCCCAGATCTGGTACTCGTCGAGCGTGAAGTCCTTGCGCAGCAGCGGAATATCCACGCGGGCGCGGACGGCATCCAGGTCAGCGAGGGACCCCTTGAAACGGCGCTGTTCAGTGAGGACACTGATCACGGCCGCACCGCCGTCGGCATACTGGGCCGCGAGCGAGGCCGGATCCACAATGGTGGCGAGGTCCCCCTTCGAGGGGCTGCGGCGCTTGATTTCGGCGATCACCTTGAGCTGGTCGCGCGGTGCGGCCGGGCCGCCCAGGGCTGCCCACGCGTCACGCGCCGGTGCGGCCGCCACGGCCAAATCCTTCAGTTCCGCAAGGGAAACCAGACGTTTCCTGGTTTCCATATCCTCCCTGACACCGGCATTGATGTCATCGAGAACAGTAGCCATCAGTGGCCGGTGTTCTTCAGCTTGCTGCCTTCGACGCCGTAGCCTGCCTTGCGCATGACGAAGCCCAGGATTAGGCCCAGGACCATAACGCATGCGCCGGCGATGAAGATGGGTGTGTTGGCGATGACGAAGGCGATTGCTGCGATGAGCGCGCCCACCAGCATGACAATCACGCAGGTCCACGCAGCGGGGCTGTTGCCGTGGCCCAGTTCCTGGCTGTGGTCAACGCCGTGGTGCACGGCAGATGCCGGGGCGGTTTTGGACGCGGGTGCGGGTGCTTTGCTCATGTGAATCTCCTCAGGATCAATACTGCTTACATTCTGCCATTTTTTGGCCGCAACCTGCCCATCGGCGGGCCGGGCCCTGGTTTGGGAGTCTTGTTCCGGTGACTGCCGGCCAAGCTCAGGTGGGATCGTCGCCGCGCGAGAGCCTGTCCCAGCTGTCGATCTCATCCACCGGCCCTGCGGCCGCGGCGGAACTTCCTGCCGCGGCACCATAGGCGGCCGCGTCATATTTGGTGCGGGACTTCCAGTACCGGCCTGCCGGGACGATCAGCAGGGCGCCCAGCGCCAGCAGGATTCCGACGACGACGGCGAGCACAGGGAAGGCGGTCACGTCGGCTCCCGCGCTGCTTCCGGTGACCCCGGTGGCGGCAGCAATTGACCCCTGCGCTGCGGCCAGCGGATCAGCCAGCACCGTGGCGGCTGCAGCGATGATGCCGGCCGCGGCGAGGACCACGATGACGGTAATGACCCACCGTGCAATCCTCCCGGCAATGGACGCGGCCAGCCCGCCGGCCAATGCCACGAGTGCGAGTGCAGTAACGGCGGTGGCTGCCTTGCTGCCCTGGACCGCGAGGGCGTTCTTGCCCCCCACGGCCTGGCCGGCCTGGGCCGGGTCGAGGGTGACCGTGATCCAGGTTTGGGTGGTGGTGCCGAAGACTGCCAGGGCCAGCACGGCGATCAGCAGGACCAGCGTGGATTTTCGGGCCCAGACGGGGGTCATTCGCGGGCCTTCCCCGGTTCGGGCAGTGACTCTGCGGTGATGTTGCGCAGCGATCCGGCCGTGTGCACCGCACGCAGCGGGGCCGCGGCCTTGTTCACGGTTTCGATCGCTTCGGTGGGGTTCACCGAATCCGCCACGATGCCGCCGCCGGCCTGGACGTAGGCCCGGCCTTCACGCAGCAAGGCAGAGCGGATGGCGATGGCCATGTCCATGTCGCCGGCGAAGTCCAGGTAGCCCACCACGCCGCCATAGATCCCGCGGCGGTGCGGCTCCAGCTGGTCGAGCAGCCGCAGGGCCCGGGGCTTCGGGGCGCCTGAGAGCGTACCTGCCGGGAAGGTTGCTTTGAGGACGTCGTAGGCCTTGGCCTGCGGGGACAGTGTGCCCACCACCGTGGAAACCAGGTGCATGATGTGGCTGAACCGTTCCACCTCCATGAACTGGGTGACGTCCACCGTGCCGGCTACGCAGACCTTGGACAGGTCGTTGCGGGACAGGTCCACCAGCATCAGGTGCTCGGCGCGTTCCTTCTGGTCTGCCAGGAGTTCCTCGGCCATCGCCTTGTCGCCTTCAACCGTCTTGCCGCGGGGCCGCGAACCGGCAATGGGGTGCGTAATGACTTCGTCACCGGTCACGGTTACCAGGGCCTCCGGTGAGGACCCGACGATGGTGTACTCACGGCCGTCGGCGTCTTCGAGGCTGAAGAGGTACATATAGGGGCTGGGGTTGGTGTTGCGCAGGACCCGGTACACGTCCAGGGGTGAGGCTCCGCACTCCATTTCGAAGCGGCGGGAAATCACCACCTGGAAGACTTCACCGTCCACGATGGCTTCCTTGCCGCGGTCCAGTGCCTCCAGGTAAGCGGGTTCGGCCCAGCGCTCCTCGACGCTGGAGGCGAAGTCCATGGCAGCGGGTTCCAGGACGGAGACGGGCTGCGCCACCGGTGTGCTGACCTTGGTGAGGAGGGCTTTCACCCGGGCCACGGCATCGTGCCAGGCCTCGTCCACGCGCTCGGAACTGTTGTCGAAGTTGATGGCGTTCGCGATGAGCAGCACGCTGCCGTCGTGGTTGTCATGGACGGCCATGTCCGTGACCAGGTTCAGTGCCAGCTCGGGAAGGTGGAGGTCATCTTCGGGCGGGCTGGTGAGGCGCTCCCAGTGACGGACGGTTTCCCAGCCGAGGAAGCCGACCAGGCCGGACGTGAACGGCGGGAGCCCCTCGAACCTGCTGGTCCGCAGCGCTTCGACGGTGTCGCGGATGGCGTCCACCGGGTTGCCGTCCAAGGGCACGCCTGCAGGGGGCTGGCCGAGCCAGTGGGCCTGGCCGTCCTTGGTGGTCAGCGTGGCCCGGGATTTCGCGCCGATGAAGGAGTACCTGGACCAAGTGCCGCCCACCGCAGCGGACTCCATCAGGAAAGTTCCCGGCTGGCCGTTGGCCAGCTTGCGGTACAGGCCGATGGGCGTCTCAGCATCCGCCAACACCTTGAGCGTGACAGGGATGACCCGGCTGGTGCCGGCGAGTTCGCGGAACTCCTCGAGGCCCGGGCTGATGATTCCAAGGTCCTGCATGGCTATGGTTCTCCGCCTGTTCTTGTGTGCCGCCGCGGGCGGCGTCAGTCTTTATGCTGGGTATGAAGCCTGCGGCGGGTTCCGTCGCAGGGGGTGGGTCAGAGGGCCGGGCCTGCCTGGACGTCAAGTGCACGCCCGTCGAAGCAGGTCCGGGTGCCCGTGTGGCAGGCCGCGCCGACCTGGTCGACCCTGACCAGCAGGGCATCGCCGTCGCAGTCCATGGCCACGGATTTGACCCACTGGACGTGGCCCGAAGTGTCCCCCTTGCGCCAGTATTCCTGCCGGGACCGGGAGTAGAAAGTGACCCGGCCGCTGGTCATGGTGCGGTGCAGCGCCTCATCATCCATCCACCCCAGCATCAGCACCTCATTGGTGTCGAACTGCTGGACCACGGCGGCAACGAGACCGGCGCTGTCACGCTTGAGGGCTGCGGCTACAGCCGGCGGAAGCGGGCTGGCGGCAGGGGCGGGGACAGGTAAGGGGGCGGGGGCGGGCTGCTCAGACATCAGGTCAAGTCTAGTGCCTGATAAGAGGGGCCCGAATATGCCCCGGCCGGCATACAAGCGTGTGTTACCAACGGCATTCGTGCCATGGCGGTTCTCCTGCCCAACTTCCGCGCTCTCGTGCTAGTTTCACAAGTGATGCATTACGTTGACCCGTCCCGAGAAGTCCTGGCCGAAACCCTCCTGGCGGCCGGCCCTGATGCCCCCACCCTCTGCCGAGGCTGGCGCACCAGGGACCTTGCCGCGCACCTTTACCTGCGCGAACGCAAGGCTGCCGTGGGTCTGGGCCTCATCATCAAGAGCCTGTCCAAGGCCTCCGATAAGGCCACCGCCAAGCTCGCCGCCAAGCTGAAGACCGCGGACGACTACACGGGCCTCGTCAACACTTTCCGCGGCGGCCCACCGGCGCTGTCGCCCATGAAGATCAAGGCCCTGGACGAGAGCTCCAACCTGATCGAATACTTCGTCCACACTGAGGACATCCGCCGGGCCGGTGACCGCTGGGCTCCGCGTGCCCTGGACGAGGCGTACTCTGATGCCCTCTGGGACGAGCTCATCAAACGGGCCGCGATCCTCTACCGCGGCGTGGACCTCGGCATTGTGCTGGTACGCCCCTCCGGCCCCCGCCATGTAGCCAAGCGCGCACGCGTTTCGGTGGCGATCGTCGGCGAGCCCGGTGAACTGCTGATGCACGCCCACGGCCGCACCCGCCACGCCCTCGTCACGTTCGAAGGCCAGCCCGACGCCGTCGCGCTCCTGCAGTCAGCCGAAGTCGGCCTCTAACAAAAAGCACTGCGCACAAAAACAACGCGGGGATCCTTCCACAGAAGGATCCCCGCGTTGTGGTTAAGCGGGTGGGGACTAGCGGACTTCGAAGCCTGCTTCGCGGATGGCCTGCTTGACCTGGGCCATCATGTTGTCCGGGCCCCAGTGGAAGATCGAGGCGGCGAGCACGGCGTCGGCGCCGGCAGCCACGGCCGGAGGGAAGTGGGCGGGTTCCCCGGCTCCGCCCGAGGCGATGATCGGCACCTTCACAGCGGCCCGGACCAGGCGGATGAGCTCCAGGTCGAAACCGTCCTTGGTGCCGTCGGCATCGATGGAGTTCAGCAGGATTTCTCCGATGCCGCGGTCGGCGGCTTCCTTGGCCCACTCGATGGCGTCGATGCCGGTGCCGGTGCGTCCGCCGTGGGTGGTTACTTCAAAGCCCGACGGCGTTGGCTCGGACCCGGGGCGCGTCCGGCGGGCGTCGACGGACAGGACAAGCACCTGGGAGCCGAAGTGCCTGCTGATTTCGTTGATGACGTCCGGCCGGGCTACGGCTGCAGTATTGATGGAGGCTTTGTCCGCGCCGAAGCGCAGGAGCTTGTCCACCTCTGCCACGCCGCGGACGCCGCCGCCAACGGTCAGCGGGATGAATACTTCCTCCGCGGTTCGCCGGACCACGTCGAACGTGGTTTCCCGGTTGCCCGAAGACGCCGTGACATCCAGGAACGTCAGTTCGTCAGCGCCCGCGTTGTCGTAGCGGTGCGCCAACTCCACAGGGTCACCGGCGTCGCGGAGCCCCTCGAAGTTGATGCCTTTCACAACGCGTCCGGCGTCGACGTCGAGGCACGGGATGACTCGGACTGCTACAGCCATGGGTACTCCTGGAATTTTCGGGTGGGTTCTGCGGCGCTACGCGGCGAAAGGCTCAGATGCGGCAGGCGTGGATGCTGCTGACCAGGATGGCGCGGGCGCCCAGGTCGTAGAGCTCGTCCATGATGCGGTTGGTTTCCTTCTTCGGGACCATGGACCGCACGGCCACCCACTCGGAGTCACGCAACGGCGAGACCGTGGGCGACTCCAGGCCGGGCGTCAGGGCTGCGGCCTGCTCCACCAGTTCCTTGCGGATGTCGTAGTCCATCAGGACATACTGCCGTGCCACCAGGACGCCCTGCAGGCGGCGGATGAGTACTTCGATCTCCTTAGCGGTGCCGTTCGCGGCGCCGCCTTTCCCGGTGCGCCGGATCAGGACCGCCTCGGATTTGAGGATCGGATCACCGAAGATCTCCATGCCGGCGGCCTTGAGCGTGTTCCCGGTTTCGACGACGTCGGCAATGGCGTCCGCGACGCCCAGGCGCACGGAGGATTCCACGGCGCCATCGAGCCGGACCACTGTGGCGTTGATGCCCCGCTCACCGAGGTAGCCGCGCAGCAGCACGTCATAACTGGTGGCCAGGCGCTTGCCTTCAAGCTCTTCAACTGCCGTGAAGTCCCCCACCGGTCCGGCGAAACGGAACGTGGAGGCGGCAAAGCCCAAAGGCAGCAGTTCATCCGCTTCCACCTCAGCGTCCAGCAGCAGGTCGCGGCCGGTGATGCCGACGTCGAGCGTTCCGCGGCCGACGTAGACGGCGATGTCGCGCGGGCGGAGGAAGAAAAACTCAATGCCGTTGTCCGGGTCCATCATGACCAATTCGCGGGTGTCGCGGCGCTGGCGGTACCCGGCTTCGGACAGCATGGCTGAGGCGGCTTCGGACAGGGAGCCCTTGTTGGGGACGGCTACTCGCAGCATGGGGGGTCTTTCTTGTTGAAGGTCTATTGATCAGGCAAACGGGCCACAGGGAGCAGAGGCGGACCGGGAAGTCCGCACAGTGCGCAGTGGCTACAGATGCTTGTAGACGTCTTCCAGGGTCAAACCTTTGGCGAGCATCAGAACCTGCAGGTGGTACAGCAGCTGGGAAATTTCCTCGGCCGCGGCCTCATCGGATTCATACTCAGCGGCCATCCATACTTCGGCTGCTTCCTCCACGACTTTCTTGCCGATGCCGTGGACTCCGGACTCCAATTCAGCGACGGTGCGGGAGCCTGCCGGACGGGTGGCTGCCTTCTCACTCAGTTCAGCGAACAGCGTCTCGAAATTCTTCACGCCCTACAGCCTACTTGCTGCGGGCATGACGGCGCCTGTCGGGCCGACGCATGACGGGCACGATGTGAGAGAACACACACGCGCCCGCCAGTTGCTGTTTGTCGGAGTCCTACTTGTACTGCTTGAGGAGAACGGCCGTGGCCAGGGCCGCCGTCACTGCTTCGTGGCCCTTATCCTCGTTGGAGCCGGGAAGGCCCGCGCGGTCCAGGCCCTGCTGCTCCGTATCGCAGGTCAGCACGCCGAAGCCAACCGGCACTCCGGTGGAGACGCTCACATCGGTAAGTCCCGACGTCGCCGCCTGGCAGACGTACTCGAAGTGCGGCGTGCCGCCGCGGATCACGACGCCGAGGGCCACCACTGCGTCAAAGTGCGGCGCCAGCCGCGCGGCAGCGACCGGAAGCTCGAAGGCTCCTGGAACCCGCAGGACGGTGGGTTCGCTGATGCCTGCGTCTTTGGCGGCGCGCAAGGCACCGTCCAGGAGTCCGTCCATGATCTGCGTGTGCCAGCTGGCGGCCACAATGGCCAGCCTCAGTTGGGACGTTTCCGCCGGGTTCAGGGTAGTGAGGTCGATATCTGGTGCGCCGTGTCCGCTCATGCGTGTATCTGGTCCGTTCAGTCTTGTTCGAGGGCGAAAGTGTCAGCAGCGGCGCCGGGCACCGATGCAACGTGGGTGTCCAGCGTCAGCCGGTGCTCCATGCGGTCCTTTTTGGTCTGCAGGTAGCGGATGTTCTGGTCGCGGGACGGCACCTCGGTGGGCACCATCTCCACGACCCGTACGCCGGCCTGGGCCAGCCTGTTCTGCTTGTCAGGGTTGTTGCTGAGAAGGCGTACTTCGTGGAGCCCCATCTCAGCCAGGATCTGGGCGGCAGCCTTGTAGCAGCGCGCGTCCACCGGCAGGCCGAGCTGCTCGTTGGCCTCCACCGTGTCAAAACCGGCTTCCTGGAGGGCATAAGCCTTGATCTTGTTGGCCAGGCCGATCCCCCGGCCTTCCTGCCCGCGCAGGTACAGCAGCGTGCCGCCGAACTCGTTGATCATCTCCAAGGCATAGGCCAGTTGTTCCCCGCAGTCACAACGGTAGGAACCGAAGACGTCGCCGGTCAGGCACTCTGAATGGAGCCTGACCAGGGGCGCAACGCCGTCCTTGGGAGGATTGGGGGAGCTCACAGCGAGGTGCTCGGCGCCCGTGACCAGGTCCGTCCAGGCCTGCGTAATGAAGTCGCCAAAGGCGGTGGGCAGCTGCACGATAGGGCCGGCGCTCACCGGGTGGTGGGCATGGCCGTTGCTGGCTGCCCCGCGGTGGTGGCCGTTATTGTGGCTGTCGTCCGAAATTCCGGAAACCGTCATCGTTACTCCTCTACTCCGCCCGGGCGCCCAGCCCGGTGTTACTGTCGGCGGGAACCGCGGCCCCCGCTTCAAGGTAAGCCACCAAGTCCTCAATCGAGATCAAGGGGCACCCGTGTTCGGCAGCGAATGCGCGCAGCCCGTCGAGCCGCATCATTTCACCGTCGTCGTACACAACCTCGGCGATTACGCCCACCGGCTCCAGTCCGGCAAGCCGGCAGAGGTCCACGGCCGCTTCGGTGTGGCCGGGGCGTTCACGCACTCCCCCGTTAACGGCGCGGAGCGGAAAAATATGCCCCGGGCGGGTCACGGCGGCCGGTCCGGCACCGGGATCTGCCAGCACGCGTGCGGTCAGCGCACGGTCCGTGGCGGAAATTCCGGTGCTGACGCCCGCTGCCGCGTCACAGGAAACGGTGTAGGCCGTACCCTTCGCGTCCTGGTTCACGGCCACCATGGGAGGCAGCCCCAGGGCGTCTGCGCGCTCCCCGGTCAGCGGGACGCAGATGACACCGGAGCTGTACCGGATGGTCCAGCCCATCAGGGCCGGCGTGGCATGCTGGGCCGCGAAGATAATGTCGCCTTCGTTTTCGCGGTCCTCGTTATCAACCACCAGTACGGGCAGGCCGGCGGCCATGGCGCGGACGGCATCTTCCACTTGGTCAAGCCCCCTGGCTGTGTCGGGGTGCGGCGCCGCCTTCGCGGCGCGCTCGAGGCGGGCTGTAGCGTTCATCGGGTTCCTCCGTTTGCTGCGCCGGTGCTGAATGCCAGCAGCCGTTCGGTGTACTTGGCCAGCACATCCACTTCAAGGTTGACGCGGCTGCCGATGCTCTTGGCTCCCAGCCCGGTGTCCGCGAGGGTGGTGGGGATCAGCCCCACTTCGAACCAGGGTTCGGTCTCCGCCGCCGGGCCGACCGCCGTGACGGTGAGCGAAACGCCGTCGATCGCAATGGAGCCCTTTTCCGCGATATAGCGGGCAAGGTTGGCCGGCACGGCAAAGCGGAGGCGTTCCCAGTTGCCCAGGGCTTCGCGTTCGACCAAGTGCCCGACGCCGTCCACATGGCCCTGCACAACGTGGCCGTCCAGCCGCCCGCCGGCCGGGACGCAACGCTCCAGGTTGACCGAATCACCGGCGGCGAGCTCGCCGATAGTGCTGCGCACCAGGGTTTCGCCCATGACGTCAACGCTGAAGTCCTTGCCATCAATTTCGGTGGCAGTCAGGCATACGCCGTTCACGGCGATGGACCCGCCGAGGGCAAGTCCGTCGGTAGTACCCGGGGCATGCAGCCGGAGGGTTGCGCTGTTATCACCGTCACGCTCCACGGACAGCACCTGTCCTTGTTCGGCAATAATTCCGGTAAACATCAGTAGCCTCCCATGGCTGGTTCCGCGGCAGTGCGGGCTGGTTGTGGTTCCAAAGCTTCAAGTGGTTCCGGACGGAGGTGCAGCCTCAGGTCGCGTCCCAGCGTCAGCACCGCGCCGCCGTCGGACGGGTCCCATTCCCAGTGCCGGGCGTCTGCGAGCGTCGTGATTCCCAAGCCGTTCAGGGCCGGTGTTCCGGAGCCCAGCAGGGTGGGCGCGAGGTAGACAATGAGTTCATCCACGAGCCCGGCGGCAAGGAAGGAGCTGAGGATACGCGAGCCGCCTTCCACCATGACGTGGCGGATTCCTGCCGCGTACAGCAGCGACAAGGCCTCCTGGGGATCGCGCGTTGGCAGGTGGAGCACGTGGCCGTCGTCGCCGCGGACTGCGGCATCGGCAGGGATCTCCCGCATTCCCATCACGGCGCGCAGCGGCTGTTTTCCTATCTCCGCACCTGACGCGTCACGCGCGGTCAGGCGCGGGTTGTCCACTAGCACCGTCTGGGTACCCACAAGAATGGCGTCGATCCGCCCCCGCAGGCCGTGGTTGTCCGCGAGCGATTCCGGGGACGAAATCCATTGGCTGGTGCCGTCCTCCGCCGCGATCCGGCTGTCCAAAGTCTGGGCGATGTGCAGGGTCACGAAGGGCCGTTGGGCGGCTACGGCCAGGAACCATTGGCGGTTCAGCTCGAAGGCCTCGACGGCGGCTAGCCCGCTTCGAACCTTAATGTCGGCCTTCCGCAGGGTGGCTGCGCCGCCCGCGGCGGGGTCATGGGGGTCGTCGACGGCATACACCACGTCTTTGATCCCTGCGGCGATGATCGCCTGCGTGCAGGGTCCAGTCCTGCCGCTGTGGTCACAAGGTTCCAGCGTGATCACCATCGTGCAGCCGGTCAGGTCCAGCCCGGCCGCCTCCGCCTGGTTGATCGCGTCCGCTTCGGCGTGGGGGGTCCCGGCGCCGCGGTGGTACCCGGTCACCAGGTGCCGGCCTTCGGGATCGATCACGACGGCGCCCACCAGCGGGTTCGCTCCGCGCGGCCCGCGCAGGGCGGCATCGAGGGCTGCGTCCATGGCGGCGGTCTCAGCGGTGCTGAACGCCGTCACCGTGCCGGCCCCGGTCATACGGCGGCCACCGTTTTGGCGTTTTCGGCGTCCCGTACATGGGACAGCCTGGCTTCAAAGAGCCATCGCAAGGGGTTCATGTGTGTGTCGTTCCTTCCCTCTAGAACCGCGATGGCTCCGGGGGTATACGACAGCAGAAGGCCGCGGCGTCGCCATGACGCCGCAGATACAGCTGTACGTGCTTCTCTCATCCAGACTTTAACTGTCGGTACCGGAATTTCACCAGTTCAACCGTCCGCCGGTTCCCTCCCTGGTAGGGGAAAGCGCCGGCTCGCGGGTCGCGGACTATCACCGCCGGTTCGGACTTACACCGACCCCGGAGCACGTATTGTGTGTTGCTATTGTGGCATAACTGCTAAGCAGCCAAGACTATTCCCCGGACCCGCTGCGTAACTTAAGGCTGCCGGCCTCGCGCAACCGCCCGATGGCTGCGGCCGGGTCCTCGGCACCGTAAACGGCCGAGCCGGCCACAAAGACGTTGGCCCCCGCCTCGGCGGCCCGGAGGATGGTCTCCTCGGTGATGCCGCCGTCGACCTGGAGGGCAACCTCCAGCCCGGAGCCGTCGATGGCTGCGCGCGCACGGCGGATCTTGGGGAGGGTCAGGTCAAGGAAAGCCTGCCCACCGAAACCCGGCTCCACGGTCATGATCAGGAGCATGTCCAGTTCTTCAAGCATGTCCAGGTACGGTTCCACCGCGGTGGCCGGACGAAGTGCCATGCCGGCTTTGGAACCACGGGCCCGCAGTTCCCTGGCAAGCTTGACCGGCGCAATGGATGCCTCGGCGTGGAAGGTCACCGACGCCAGCCCTGCGTCGGCGAAGCCGGGCGCCCAGCGGTCCGCGTCGGAGATCATCAGGTGGGCGTCCAGCGGGACGGGGCTGACAGCCTGGATCCGCTGGACCACCGGCAGCCCGAGGGTGAGGTTGGGGACAAAGTGGTTGTCCATGACGTCAACGTGGACGGCATCTGCGTTGCTGATCCGCTGCAGTTCGGCTTCGAGGTTGACGAAGTCGGCGGACAGAATGCTCGGGTTGATGCAGCACTGCGGCATGGGTGAACCTTTCACGGGTCAGGCCTTTTTGCGGATGAGGGCCAGGAACATGGCATCGGTGCTGTGGATGTGCGGCCAGAGCTGGGCGGTGGAGTTGTGGCCCGCCCCCAGGTTTCCTGTAAGGCTCACGCCGTCCAGTACCGCGCCGGCGTCCAACAGTTCAAGGTCGTCGCGCTTCCGCAGGGCGTCCGTGACGACGGCGGTGGTTTCGGCCGGGTGCGGTGAACAGGTCACATAGGCCACCACTCCGCCGGGACGGACGGCGTCCAGTGCGGATGTGAGGAGCGCACGCTGCAGCGGGCCAAGGTCGGCCAGATCCTTGGGCGTGCGGCGCCAGCGGGACTCCGGCCGGCGCCGAAGGGCACCGAGTCCGCTGCAGGGAACATCCGCCAGGACCCGGTCGAAGGATTCGGGCTGTTCAGTGCCCACCTCCCGGCCGTCCCCGGTCCGGACGCGCCAGACATCCTCCGGCACTGCGGACAGGGCCTGGCTCACGAGCTTGGCACGGTGCGGGGCCGGCTCGTTGGCGAGCAGCGTGGCACCTTGTTGCCGGGCGAGGGCGCCGAGGAGTGCGGCTTTGCCGCCCGGACCGGCACAGAGATCCAGCCACGCTTCGCCGGTGGCACCGGCCCCTCCGTTGGTTCGAGGACCCAGGTCAACGGCGGCCATGGCCCGGGCCACCAGCTGCGAGCCAACATCCTGGACTCGGGTGCTGCCTTCGCGCACCGAGGCGAGCCTGCCGAGGTCCCCGCCGCTGGAAAGTGCCGAGCCCTCCACCAGTTCACCAGGGGTGGCACCGTTCTCCAACGCCTCATCAAGGCTGCCCAAGCCCGGAAGGGCCACCAGGTTGACCACAGGAGCTGCGTTATCGGCTTCCAGCAGGTCGTTGATTTCCGTCGCGGACCGTCCGTGCGCCACCAGGGACTGCCGCATGGCCCGGACAATCCATTCCGGGTGGGCGTAGCGAATGGATGCGATTTTGGTTTCATCGCTTTCGCCGGCTACCAAGAGTTCAAGCCACTCTTCAAGGGTGTGTGCCGAAACCTTCCGCAGCACCGCATTGATCAGGGCGGACGGGCCTGCGCCGATCACAGCGCGGGCCAGGCCAACTGTCTGGTCCAGGGCAGCGTGGGCTGGGACGCGCATGGCCAACAGCTGATGGACGCCGATGCGCAGGGCGTCAAGGATGGCAGGGTCCAGCTGGTCCAACGGCCGGTCCACACAGCGGGCCAGGATGGCATCGTAGGTGCCTTGGCCCCGCAGGGCGCCGTAGCTCAGTTCGGTGGCGAAGCCGGCGTCGCGCTTGTCCAGGCCGTGATGGCGGATGCGGGAAGGGAGCACCAGGTTCGCGTAGGCGTCCTCCGCGGCGACTGCCCGCAGGACTTCAAAGGCCACCAGGCGCGCCGGATCCGCCCGGCGCGTGCGCTGGGCAGGGGCGTTCTCGGTGAAACTCTTCTCGGAGCTTCGGTTCCGTTCCCGGCCCTGGGCATTGCGGGTGCTTGAATCGCGCGGTCCGCCCTTGCCCCGGCCGCCTCCGCCGCCACTCCTGCCACGGCCGCCTGTATTACCGCCGGACTCGCTCATTCGAACACCACGCTTTCAAGTGAAGCCATGCCGCGGGCCCAATCAGCTGCGGCCATCATTTTCTTGCCGGAAGGCTGGATCCTGGTCAGCTCCACCGCGTGGGACCCCGTCCCCACCAGCACGTTTTTACCGTCCAGGAACACCGCCCCCGGTGCCAGGGCGGGGGCGCCCGGCCGAAGCCGAACGGGTTCCAGTTTGACCCTTTGACCCTCCAGAGTGGTCCAGGCCCCGGGCTCGGGAGTGACTCCCCTGGCCCGCCTCCCGATAGCCAGCGCGGGCTGCTTCCAGTCGAGCCGGCCATCATCGAGGGTCAGTTTGGGCGCCAGCGAAACATCCCCCGCCTGCGGCTGCGGTGCCGCCTTTCCGGCTTCCACCGCCGACAGTGTCTGTGCGAGGAGCACGGCCCCGCCGTGGGACAGCCGCTCCAGCAGCGCCCCCGCGGTGTCGTCCGTTCTGACACTTTCGGTTAGCGTCCCAAAGACAGGCCCGGTATCCAGCCCTTCTTCCAGAAGGAAGGTGACGGCGCCGGTCACGTCGTCGCCGGCAATAACGGCCCGCTGCACCGGGGCAGCACCGCGCCACGCGGGAAGGAGGGAAAAATGAAGGTTGATCCAGCCGTGCGGCGGGACATCAAGGGCAGCCCGGGGAATCAGTCCCCCATAGGCCACGATGGCGGCCACGTCCGGCTTGGCGGCGGCAATCTGCGCCGTGACGGCGTCATCAACGCGGGTGGCGTGGATGACGTCGATGCCCAGCTCGGCGGCGCGGGCGGCAACGGGCGACGGCGTCAGCACGCGTTTGCGGCCAATCGGCGCGTCCGGGCGGGTCAGGACGGCAACAACGTCAAAGCCAGCCTCGACAAGGGCATCCAAGGACGGAACGGCGACCGCAGGTGTACCCGCAAAAAGGACCCTCATGAGTTCGTTCCGCCGCCGAAACTTGACCCGCCAAAGCTGCCGCCCCCAAAACTGGAGCCGACTGTCTTGGCGCGCTTCGCCGTCGTGCGTTCAGTGATGGCGTCGTAGTTGGCATTCCGGATGGAGCGCAGAGCACTCTTCCGGTCCTCGCCTTCGAGGCGGTCGGTGTAGAGGACGCCGTCCAGGTGGTCGGTCTCGTGCTGGAAGCAGCGGGCCAGCATGCCCTCCCCCTCGACCGTGACGGGATTCCCGTGAAGGTCCACGCCAGTGACCTTTGTGGCCCTGAACCGGCGGACGGGGAATCCCAGACCCGGGATGGAGAGGCAGCCTTCCACGTGGTCGGGCTGGTAATCCTCGCTGTTTTCCAAAACCGGGTTGATGATGTGGCCGTCAACGCCACCCACGCGGTAAGTAAAGACGCGTTGGCTGACACCGATCTGGGGCGCGGCCAGGCCTGCGCCCTCCACGTCCTCCATGGTCTCGGTCATGTCCGCAACGAGCTTGGCGAGCTCGGGCCCGAATTCCGTCACAGGATCGGCCACCGTGCGGAGCACGGGATCACCAATGATGCGGATATTCAGAATGGCCATGTGTTGTCTTTCCTCACGGTGGGTGGTGGCGAACCTATCCAGTTTAGGCGCAGGGGCTCCGCTGCCGGGACTGATCCCCGGCTGCCGCCAGTACTGCTAGGCGCTGCGTGCCTGCACTGACGGTGGCGGAGCTACCGGAAGGAGGGCCGTACCCGCGGCGAGCGTGTCCGCGGAGAGCTCCCATACGCGGCGCAGGGCGCAGAACTTCCACCAGTGATGCTTGAGGACCTCCGGGTTGGCGCGGACCGGCCGGACCTCGGTCTCACCAATGGCTACGGCAAGAAGCAACGGGTTCTCGCCGTACTTCCATGCCTCCCACTCCCCGGCAATCGGGTCCACCAGGCTTTCCTCGGCCTTCATGCCGGCCACGAGCTGCATGACCACCTTGTCATCCAGCGGCTTGACGGTGCCGTCCCGCGTGGTGCCTTTGGTCTTGTAATCGATGAGGCAGATGCGGCCGTTGATGCGGGCCACAAGGTCCAGCGTCCCGGCATAGCCCACGGACTTGTTCCAGACGGTGATTTCGGGGGCGATGGGTTCCACATCGTAGAGTTCCCACCACTCATCAAACCGCAGTGCAAAGGCTTCTTCACCGTTGGCTGCCAGGGCCTCGCGGGTTTCCTTCATGGCGTGCGGCCGTCCCAGCGCCCGGAGCGCCACCTGCTCGCAGTAGTTATGGACACGGTCACCTCGTTTGGCGGCGTCATCACGGTACGTCTCGGCCGCCCTTGAAGCCCGATTAACGGCCTGCCGGATTTTGGCCGGACTGCCCAGGCAGTCAGCAAGCAGGGGGTCCTTGGCCAGGCTGCTGGCACCCATGTAGCCGAACCAGCCATCCAACCCGTGCGGCTGCTGGCCGATCACAGTGGTGATGGACGGAACGGAGAACTGTTCGGAAGTGGACCGGGCGTACATACGGCCATATTCCGTGGCGTGGGCAAGGAGTGGATCAGTCATACAAAGACTCTTTCACAGGGGGCTGACAAAATGCGGGGCACAAAAAAGGTCCGTCCCCGCTCGGCTTGAGCGGAAACGGACCTGATTCCTCGGTGGGCGATACTGGGTTCGAACCAGTGACCTCTTCGGTGTGAACGAAGCGCGCTACCACTGCGCCAATCGCCCGATGCCTTTGAATGCTAGCGGACCCGACCGGGTTTATGGAAATCGAGATGGCGCCTGCCATGAATTACATGCCTGTAATTCGCAAAAACCCCTAGATTGCAGGGATCCACGGCCGTCGTCTCCGTTCCGGGATGCCCGATTTGGAGTTTCCCTCAACCTCCTATAGAGTTCTTACTCGTTGGAACGCGAGG
Organism: Arthrobacter sp. BF1; assembly: GCF_056680215.1. NCBI lineage: Bacteria > Bacillati > Actinomycetota > Actinomycetes > Micrococcales > Micrococcaceae > Arthrobacter > Arthrobacter sp. BF1. The sequence goes on along the minus strand of NZ_CM155271.1, from coordinate 1,808,068 downwards.
AAATGCCTGAAACGGCACGGAATCAACAGTCAACATGCGGACGTAGCTCAGCTGGTAGAGCACCACCTTGCCAAGGTGGATGTCGCGAGTTCGAATCTCGTCGTCCGCTCGCAGGACACTGTCACGGCAACGGCTCTTCGGAACCCGCGCTTACACGGTGGGTTGGCCGAGAGGCGAGGCAGCGGCCTGCAAAGCCGTTTACACGGGTTCGAATCCCGTACCCACCTCGGTGAAAACCATGGTTTTCCGGTTTACCCGGATGGCAATGGGCGATTGGCGCAGCGGTAGCGCGCTTCCCTGACACGGAAGAGGTCACTGGTTCGATCCCAGTATCGCCCACCAAGCAAGGCAACTTGCTTCATGCAGTACTTTTGGCTCTGCCGAAAAATACTTCATACGCGGACGTAGCTCAGCTGGTAGAGCACCACCTTGCCAAGGTGGATGTCGCGAGTTCGAATCTCGTCGTCCGCTCTCTTCTCCCAGATACACCCCCCACCAAGCCGGTCGTCCGGTTCCGGGCGATTGGCGCAGCGGTAGCGCGCTTCCCTGACACGGAAGAGGTCACTGGTTCGATCCCAGTATCGCCCACAGCAGCAGCTCCTCGTGAGCTGCTTTTTTGTTGCCCGTTTTCCCGCCGTTGTTCCAGCAGGATAGGTCCCGAACAGTCCGGGCACGGTCCCCCAACACGGTGCTGTGACGACCAATCCTGATGGAGCCGGGAGAGTGGACGATGCATCCGCTGCAAGCGAACGCCCACCACGCCTTATTTCCTTGGCACGCCCCGAAGACAGGGCTAGGATCGGTTGCGGAGGAGCGACCTGGCTCCGCGATTGAAGGGAGGTGCTCGTGGGACTAATTGACGATCTCAAGGGCAAGGCTCAGGGTCTGATCCATGGCAACGAGCAGGCCATCAAGGACGGCATCACCAAGGCCGGGGACTTCGTCGACACCAAGACCGGCGGCAAGTACGCCGAGCACGTCGACAAGATCCAGGATGGCGCTTCCAACCTCGTTGATAAAAACGGAACACTAGGCGAGACTCCTGCCAGCGAGCAGGTACCGCCGGTCAACCCTGTTCCGCCGGTTCCGCCGGTAGACCGGGCTCCGTAACAAGGATTTGACCGGGGCTTTGCCCTGGTACGTCAAGGAGGTGTGGGTCCCGCCGGGAGGCGGCACCCACACCTTTGGCGTTTAACCGGGTTGGCGCCGACAGGACGGCAGCCGACGCGGGCCTAGGACGGCTCGTGGTTCTGGCCCTCGCGTGCCAATGCGGTCAGGCGCGATACGGCGCGGTAGTACTTCTTGGTGTAGCCGCCGTGCATCATCTCGTCCGTGAACAGCTTGTCGAAGGGGACGCCGCTGGCCAGGATGGGCACATCCTTGTCGTAGAGGCGGTCCGCCAACACCACGAACCGCAGGGCAACTGCCTGCTCGGTGATGGTTTCCACGTTGCGCCACACCACACCGTCGATGCCGTCGAGGAGCTGCCGGTACCGGCTCGGGTGCACGCCGGCGAGATGGCCGATCAGCGAACTGAATTCGTCCTGTGCCACCGTCTTGCCGTCAAACTCGGCCTTCATCTGGGCAGAGAGCTGGCTGTTTTTCAGCGGGGCCGGGGCAGCCGGCAGGCCGCGGTGGCGGAAGTCCTCGCCGTCGATCCGGATGACGTCGAACTGGTCCGCAAGGACCTGGATCTCACGGGCGAAGTCGACGGCGGCAAAGCGGCCGTCGCCCAGCGAGCCCGGCAGGGTGTTGGACGTCGCAGCGAGCTTCACGCCGGCGTCGGCCAGTTCGCGCATCAGACGGGACATCAGCACCGTGTCGCCCGGATCATCGAGCTCGAATTCGTCAATGCACACCAGCTTGTAGTGGCTCAGGGCCTCAACCGTCTTGCGGAACGACAGGGCGCCCACCAGGTTGGTGTACTCCACGAACGTGCCAAAGGCCTTGGGCCCCGGAGCGGCGTGCCACAGTGACGCCAGCAGGTGGGTCTTGCCCACGCCGAAGCCGCCGTCCAGGTAGATCCCTGCCCTGGTTTCGACCTTCTTGGCGAAAAGCTTCTTGAACAGCCCGGCACCGTCGCCGGCACCGACGCCGGCTGCGAATCCCTCCAACGCCTTGACCGCCGCCGCCTGGGACGGCTGGTTGGGGTCCGGCCGGTAGCTGGCGAAGGAGACCTGGCCAAACCGTGGGGAAGGATAAAAACCCTTGAGGAGTTCATCCACCGATACCGCCGGAGTGCGTGCGGCAAGCTGTTCGATCTGTACCAAGGTGGTCCGTTCTGCTGGTGGGTTGTCCCCAGAAAGGATACCGGCAACGGCCCGGCCCTCCCCCGCAAGGCCGCCGTCAATGACCACCGCGTGACGAAGACCATATTTCCCCCGGTTAACGGCCGGGCGGACATGCAGGACTGCCATGGCTAGGCTGGAGTGAGGTTCGGACCATGTGCAGATCCGCCATACACCTCGAGGAAAGGCCATCACCATGCCCTACGCCGTTGAACAGAACGAGAAGTTTGCCGCCTACGCCAACCCGGAGCGCCTGGTGTCCACTGAGTGGCTTGCCACCGCGCTGGAGTCGGGCGCCGTGGCTGACGGCAAGCTCGTGGTGGTGGAGTCCGATGAAGACGTCCTCCTCTACGAGACGGGACACATTCCGGGCGCCGTCAAGATTGACTGGCACACCGACCTCAACGATGAAGTGACCCGCGATTACGTGGACGGTGAGGCGTTCGCCGCCCTCGCGGCGTCGAAGGGCATCTCTCGTGACACCACGGTGGTTATCTACGGGGACAAGTCGAACTGGTGGGCCGCCTACGCCCTGTGGGTCTTCACCCTCTTCGGCCACGAGGATGTCCGCCTGCTCGATGGCGGCCGGGACAAGTGGATCGCCGAAGGCCACAAGCTGACCACCGACCGGACTTCGCCCACACCCGGTGAGTACCCGGTGGTGGAGCGCAACGATGCCCCGATCCGTGCGTTCAAGGACGATGTGCTGGCACACTTCGGCAAGCCGCTCATCGACGTCCGTTCCACCGAGGAATACACCGGCCAGCGCACCCACATGCCCGCCTACCCGGAAGAAGGCGCGCTGCGGGGCGGCCACATCCCGACGGCCGCGTCGATCCCCTGGGCACGTGCGGCCGCCGGCGACGGCACGTACCGCAACCGCGGCGAACTGGAGGCACTCTACCTCGGTGAGGCCGGCCTCAAGGAAGGCGACGACGTCGTGGCATACTGCCGCATCGGCGAACGGTCCAGCCACACCTGGTTCGCCCTGAAGTACCTCCTGGGCTTCGAGACTGTACGCAACTACGACGGCTCCTGGACCGAGTGGGGCAACGCCGTCCGTGTCCCGATCGCCAAGGGAACCGAGCGCGGCACGGTACCGGCGTAAACTGGACCTGATGAATACCCAAGCCCTCCCCGCCGCCCTGGCGGAAATAATCGACGACTTCCAGGCCCTGACCGAACCCGAGCGGCTCCAGCTGTTGCTGGAATTCTCCCAGGGGCTCCCTGAGCTTCCGGACCGGTTGAAGGACCACCCGGAACTCCTTGAGCAGGTAGTCGAATGCCAGTCACCTCTGTTCCTGACCATTGAGACGGAAAAGAACGACGCCGGCAGCCCGGCCGACGCGGTGCGGCTTTACTTCAAAGCACCACCGGAGGCCCCCACGACTCGGGGATTCGCCGGGGTGCTGCACGAAGGACTCGATGGGCTCAGCGCCGCGGAAATCCTGGCCGTTCCGGATGACATGCCCGAACTGCTGGGCCTCACGCGTGCCATCACCCCGCTGCGAATGAGGGGCATGACCGCCATGTTGGGACGGATCAAGCGCAAGGTCGCCGCCATCCAGCGGCTCGAGGCCTGAGGTCCAACCGAACTGGCCATGGGACGCAAGAGTTCTTCACAGGGAACGCCGGCAACAGCAGTATTGGCTGCTGCCGGCGTTCCCTTTGTGCTGCACCCCTACGTGCACGATCCGACCGCGGCCAGCTACGGCACGGAGGCGGCCGAAGCCCTGGGCATCGCCCCCGAAATGGTGTTCAAGACGCTCATGGTCGAAGTGGAGGGCAGGCTGGCAGTGGGAGTGGTGCCGGTCAGCGGAAACCTTGACCTCAAGGCCTTCGCCGCCGCTCTGGGAGCCAAGAAGGCTTCCATGGCAGACCCCGCTGCAGCCCAACGGCGCACCGGCTACGTCCTGGGCGGCATCTCGCCGCTCGGCCAGCGCCAGGCCTCACCGACAGTGATTGACGGGAGCGCACTCGGCCTCCGCACCATGCTGGTTTCCGGCGGCAAGCGCGGCCTGGATATCGAACTGGCCCCGGCCGAGCTTATCCGGCTGACATCGGCGGTCACCGCCAACATCGGCACGAACACGCCCTAGCCTTCGTTGCCCCGCGTCGACATGGCACGTGACGGCAGTTGCGGGCCGCCCGAACACTGCCGCGAAGTGTTATCCCGCCGGCTCGGGTTCCTCCGTACTGCGCTGGCCGGGGTTCGTCCGCGGCGCCAATTGAGTACGAAGCCACGCCTTGACCAAGCTATCCCAGCGCTCAGGATCGACGTTCCATTCCTTGGTGTGCCGGGCGCGGCTGAAGGTTTCAAACGTGACCATGTCGGGGTTCCGTTCGGCCAGGATGGCAGAGGGCTCATAGGGAACGTACTCGTCGTCGACACTGTGGATGATCAGGGTGGGCGTGCGGACCTCGACGGCACGCGCCACCCAGTCCATGGCCTTGAGGTCCACGGGCGCTGAAAGGCCGGTCAGCCTGCGCCCCAGCGGGTGGCCCAGCATCAGCTGACCGTAACGCCCCACCAAAGACGGAATCCTGTTCAGCTGGGCGTGGTGGGCCAGCACATTGACCCAGTTAATGACCGGCGCATCCAAAACCAGGGCCCGGATGAGGTGGCGGTGACGCGACAGGTCCGCCGTCTGCAGGCAAATGGCGCCGCCCATGGACCAGCCGAAAAGGACAATCTCCTCGGCACCGTTAGCCAGCGCATACTCGATGGCCGCTTCCACATCCCGCCACTCCGTTGATCCGAGGCCGTACCGGCCGTCGTCGGCAGAGGGGGCAAGTCCGTCATTCCGGTAGGAGATCAGCAGGCTGGTCAGTCCCAGCTCCCGCGCAGGAGCCACGGCGCGCAGCGCCTCCTGGCGGGTGGCCCCGCGGCCGTGAACCATGATGGCCCATATCGGGGCGCCGCCCTCGGCTTTGACCAGCCATGCCGGCGCCTGGCCGCCTTCGACGTCGATCAGCACGTCCTCGGATGCGATCCCGGCCGCTGCCGGATCCGGATAAAGCGCCCCGCTCCACCACCCGCGGCGGGCAGTGGCGAAGTCGCCGGCATAGACGGCCTCCACTTCCCGCAGGACTGTGCCGTCCGCCGGCGTGTAGGAGACGATCCGGCCGATCCGGGCGTGTCCCTTGCCGCCGTCGAAAAAGAAACCGTAGACACCCTCTACGGTTGTTTCCGGCGTAGCGGCCAGGATGACCTGCAACCGGTCGCCTTCACGGATGACCGCCAGGACTTCCTGGTCGGCCGCCCGTTGCTTGACAGGAGTGATCACCCGCCGGGCAAAGTAAAGGGCAAGGGCTGAGGATCCTGTGGCAAGCAGGCCGGTGAGGGCTCCGCCGCCTATGGCGCCGCCCAAAGCCCATTTGGCGCGCAGGGACATGCGGCCGTCGGCCTGGATGGGCGGTATCGCCGTCAACGTGGGAGTTCGCGTGGAAGGTGCCATGCAACCATTCTTACCGCCGAGGGCCGGTTGGCCACATTTCCACTGCCGTGGCGTCCTGTGCAGGCGCGAGTGCGCACGACTAGGCTGATGCCATGAGCGATCCAATCGTCATTCTGACTGAAGAACCCCTGGGTGCAGATGACCGCGTTAACATCCAACGGCTGGTGGACGGCTCGGACACCCGGCTTGTCCTGCTGGTCCCGGCGAACACCGAGCGGCATCTCGTGGTGGATTTTCTAGAGAATCTGTCCATGCTGGATGTCGCCAAAGCCTTCCGCGACCTGACCGCGCACGCCCCTGATCCCAGTGCTGAGCGGGCGGAGGCTGCCGAGACCCTGGCGGTCTCGCTGGCCGCCCTGGAAGGGCTGGGCGGCGGAGTCACCGGCGAAGTGATGGATGGCGGCGCCGTGAGTGGCCTGGTGGCCAAAGTGAAGGAACTCGGAGCCTCCCAGGCAGTAGTGATCACCCGGCCGCATGCGGTTGCGGACACCTTCCATACGGACTGGGCCAACAAGGCCCAGGACCAGTTGGGGCTCCCCGTGCTCCACCTGTATGCCGGTTCGGGATTTATCGGCGACTCCTGAGCGTTGACCAGACTATGAGTATTTTTGGAAAGAGCGTTTTCGGAAACAAGGCCACCGATTCCATCCACGCGTCCGCGCTGGGCGCCGGACCAGAGGCGTCGGAACCCGCCGTCCGGAAATCCGACGACGAATGGCGGCAGGAACTCAGCCCGGAGGAGTACCACGTGCTGCGGCAGGCGGGCACCGAGCGTCCCTACACCGGCGAGTACGTGGACACCCACGAAGAGGGTGTCTACCAGTGCCGTGCCTGCGGGGCCGAACTCTTCAGGAGCAACGAAAAATTTGACTCCCACTGCGGCTGGCCCTCCTTCTGGGCACCCCTGGCTGACGGCACCGTGCGGTACATCCATGACCGCGCCCTCGGCATGGAGCGGGTTGAGGTCCGGTGCACAAACTGCGATTCCCACCTGGGCCACGTGTTTGCCGGGGAAGGCTACGGCACGCCTACTGACCAGCGGTATTGCATCAATTCGGTGTCCCTGAAGCTGGTTCCACGGGGTGCGGACGGGCACCAATCCGCCTAGCCCTGAGCCGCCCAGGCAGAGGCCCGGCCGCACCTGACTGTGTCTCCGTGGCGCCCAAGCATGAGACTTTCTTATGCTTGGCCGTCTTTTGGGTTAGCGGCTCTGGTTGCTTGCTACGCTCGCCGTAGATACCCAAGCAATGCGAAAGGCTGAGGTCAATGACCGTCACCATCACCGCCGGCCCCACCAGGATCACCGCCACGAACCCCACCTGGCTGAGTCTCAGGACCGCTGCCGAATCCCTGCAGACGCTGCAGGTCCAGGACGGTTCAGTGCCTGAGCCGGGCCACCATGCCGCTGCCGCGCTGGAAGTCGCCGCCATCACCGACGCCGTCACGGAACTGGCGCCGCTCTTCCCGCACGACGCCGCCTACCTCACCGCCGTCGTCGCCGATTTCGAGGCTTGGGCGCAGACCGGTTTCGGCGTGCCGGACTTCCTGGCCTCGCTACTGGCTTTCCAGCCGCAGCTGCAGCGCCAGGACGGGCTGGCGCACCTTGTCATCTTCCCCATGTACACGCAGAACGGAAGCAGCAGCAGGCTGGTGGAGGCCGTCCTGGTGGAGGTTATCTGGCCCGAGTTCGTGGCTGAACTGGAGGCCGGAGACTATTCCAACAAGCTTTTTGTACCCATCCGGTTCCTGGACTTCACCCGCGGCTACAACACCAACTCGGCCGTGCTCTTCCCGGAAACCGTTGCTGTCCGGGAAACGCCGACCTACACCTGGGGCGCGATTTTCGCGGACCGTGAGGCTGCCCGCTTCCGCCGTGTCCTGCGTGCGGCGGCCGACATCACCTCCCTGGACCTTCCTGCCGGCGCCGCTGAACTCCTGGCCGACCAGGAACTGGCAGAGGCCACGTTTGTGATGTGGGACCTGATTCACGACCGCACCCACATGCGCGGGGACCTCCCCTTTGACCCGTTCATGATCAAACAGCGCATGCCCTACTTCCTGTATTCGCTGGAGGAACTCCGCTGCGACCTCACCGCGTTCCGGGAGTCCGTCCGGATCGAAAAGGACGACGACGCCCGGCCGGAAGCCCGCCGGCACGCAAAACTCGTGCAGTACGCCATCATCTTCGACCGGATCTTCCGCTTTGCGATCACCGGCAGCAGGGTGCGCAACTATGACGGCCTCGGCGGCCAGTTGCTCTTTGCCTGGCTACACCAGCACCACGTCCTGCACTGGACAGACACCCGGCTCCGCATCGACTGGGACCAGGTGCCGGACGCAGTCATCGCGCTGGGTACGGCCATCGATGACCTGTACTGGCGCTCCATCGACCGGCCCAAGACGGCGCATTGGCTGGCCGCCTACCAACTGGTTTCCAGCACCGTCACACCCAGCCCCGCATCAGTGTGGGCCAAGGGCACCGACGCGCTTCCGGTGTCCGGCCCGCCGCGCGGACTTACGGATCAGGTGCTGGATGACGAATTCCCGCTATCCATGTTCTACGAGGCATTGGAGAAAAAAATGCGCCCGGTCATCGAATCAACCGCAGGCATCACAGGAGCCTCCGCCCTATGAACGAACACAACCCATTGAATGTCCTGGTCACAGGCGGCAGCGGACCCTCAGGGATCGCCGTGGCCAAGGCGCTGCGGCAGGCCGGGTTCCGGGTCTTCACCGTGGGTTCAGACAAAGTGCGGATCGACGCCGCCGCAGCAAAAGCGGGCGACGGCGTCACTCCCCTGGTGTGCGACCTCGCTGATCTGGCCGCTGTCCGCACCCTCCGGGACGCGCTGGCCGAAACGGCCGGACGGATCGACGCCGTCATCCATCTGGTCGGCGGCTGGCGCGGCGCGAAAGGCATCACGGACCAGAGCGATGCCGACTGGGACTTCCTCGAGCGCGGCGCCATCACCACGCTCCGGAACGTGTCCCGGGCCTTCTACGACGACGTCGCCGCCTCCAGCAGGGGAAGGTTTGCCATCGTCTCCTCCACTGCAGTGGAGAAGCCGACGGCGGCGACCGCCAGTTACGTGGCGGCCAAGGCCGCTGCAGAAACCTGGACCTTCGCCGTGGCCGATGGACTGGCCCGCGCGGCCGCCGGCGCAGGCACAGAACTGCGCAGCGCCGCCGTCGTGCTTGTGGTGAAGTCGCTGGTGGACGCCGGACTCCGGCAGCAGCACCCGGACCGAACCTTCCCGGGTGCCACCGATGTCGACGACCTGGGGGCCACCGTCGTCGGACTTTTCAGCCGGCCGGCGACCGAGCTGAACGGCCGGCATTTGCGGCTGGCTCCTGAGCCTGGCTTCCAGGACGTCGCCGCCCTGGACCTGACCTCCCTAGACTGAGAACGTGAGCAAAGCAATGACAACCACGGCACCTGCCGCCGCCCTGACCGACCACGCCTCCGCGCGGCTGCATGATCCGTCGATCCGCGGCTTCGCGTCGGACAACTACTCAGGCGTCCACCCGGAAGTGCTGGCAGCCCTCGCGGCAGCCAACGAAGGCCACCAAGTGTCCTACGGCGAGGACGACTACACGGCCCGCCTGCAGGAGCTGATGGAAGAGCACTTCGGCTCCGGCATCGAGTGTTTCCCGGTGTTCAACGGCACGGGCGCCAACGTCCTCTCCCTGCAGTCCCTGCTCCCCCGCTGGGGTGCCGTGGTGTGCGCGTCGACGGCCCACATCAACATGGATGAGAACGGCGCCCCGGAACGCATCGGCGGCATGAAACTGCTGCAGGTCCCCACCCTGGACGGCAAACTCACGCCGGAGCTGATCGACCGCGAAGCATGGGGTTTCGGCGATGAGCACCGCGCCCAGCCGCTTGCCGTCTCCATCACCCAGACCACCGAGCTGGGCACCTGCTACACGCCGGACGAGGTCCGTGCCATCGCCGAGCACGCCCATTCCAAAGGCATGAAACTCCATATGGACGGCGCCCGGCTGGCTAACGCGGCCGCTCACCTGGGCGTGCCGCTGCGGGCGTTCACGCGCGACGCCGGCGTGGACATCCTCTCCTTCGGCGGCACCAAGAACGGGCTGCTGTACGGCGAAGTGGTGGTTGCCCTGAACCCCGAAGCCGCCCACGGCCTGGTGTTCCTCCGCAAGATGAACATGCAGCTCGCCTCAAAAATGCGCTTCCTCTCGGCCCAGTTCATTGCGCTGCTTGAGGGCGATCTGTGGCTCCGTTCCGCGGCGCACGCCAACGCCATGGCCGCCCGCCTTAGGGCGGCGGTGGAGACCATCGACGGCGTGGAGCCCACCCAGAAGACGGAATCCAATGGTGTGTTCGCGGTCCTTCCGGCCGGGGTGGCCGACCGGTTGCGGGAATCCTTCCGTTTCTATGACTGGGACGAAGCCGCCCGGGAGGTCCGCTGGATGTGCTCTTTCGACACCAGCGAAGAGGACATCGACGCGTTCGCCGCCGCGATCCGCCAGGAGCTTGCGGCCCACTTTGAAGGCAGGGCGGCCAGGTAGCATGACCGGCCGACGGCGAGCCTGCAGCGTGTGCCCGGTGCTGTTGCGTAATCTGCGATGGTGAACGCACTCGCCCAGGTTCCCCCGGAATTTCTCCACGCCTTGGGAACCCTCAGGAAGGCCCAATGCCGCAGTGAACTGCGCCTGGCGGAAATTCCGGCGCCGGCGCGGCTGGCACCGTTCGCAGTGGCGCTCGGTGCCGAGGTCATGGCGCCCGGTCCCGGCAGCGGCACCACCCCCGTCCACGGCCCCGCAGCCATGGCCCTGGCCGCCGCTTCCGGCACCGTGGCCGACGACGATACCGAGCTGGCAACCGGCCGGTTCATCCTGCTGCACGACCCCGAGGGATCGGAGGTCTGGGACGGCGAATTCCGCATCGTCACCTACATCCGGGCCCAGCTCGAGCCCGAAATGGGCAATGACGAGATGCTCGGCACCGTGGCCTGGACGTGGCTCGTTGAAGCCCTCGAGAACCACAAGGCCCCCTACAAGGCCGCCGGCGGGACGGCCACCCGCGTCCTGTCCGAGAGCTTCGGGACGCTTTCGGACCGGCCCGGGTCGATCGACATCGAGCTGCGCGCCTCCTGGACTCCGGCCTCATCGGATGTCACGGCGCACCTTGAGGCGTGGTCCGACATGGTGTGCACGTTCGCCGGCCTTCCCCCTCTACCCGACGGTGTCTCCGCCCTTCCGAACCGCCGCCGGAACTAGGACCGGTCATTGTCATTGAACAGGGATCGGTAAACTGAAGGAATCATGACCCCTCACATTCCGGATAACACCACAGCCGGCGCCCCGGCTGATGACACCACTTCCCACATCACGGTGGAAGGCTTCGACAGCCAGGTCCCCGCAGTCATTGACCTCGATGCACCCCGCGACGGCGTGCCGCTGGTCATTGAAACGCAGTCCGGGCTGGAGCGGTGCGCGGCTGCCATCGCCGCCGGAACCGGACCCGCAGGAGTCGATGCGGAACGCGCCTCAGGATTCCGCTATGGCCAGCGCGCCTTCCTGGTCCAGATCCGCCGCGAAGGCTCCGGTACCTGGCTGATTGACCCCGAACCGTTCGATGACCTGGCCATCATCAACGATGCGCTCAAAGGTGTGGAATGGATCCTCCATGCCGCCAGCCAGGACCTCCCCTGCCTGCTGGAGCTCGGCATGTGGCCGGACAAACTCTTCGACACGGAATTGGCCGCACGGCTGGCGGGTCTGCCACGCGTGGGCCTGGCCGCCGTCATCGAACAGCTGCTTGGTTTCGGCCTGGCCAAGGAACATTCTGCCGCCGACTGGTCCACCCGGCCGCTGCCGGAACCCTGGCTGCGCTACGCCGCACTGGATGTGGAAGTCCTGACGGAGCTGCGCGAAGAACTCATCGAACTGCTGGTGGCCGACGACAAGCTGGAGTTTGCGGAGCAGGAATTCGCCGCGATCCTGGCCGCTGGCGTAGCGCCGCCCAGGATTGACCCCTGGCGCAAGACCTCCGGACTCCACCAGATCCGCGACCGCCGCCAGCTGGCGGCAGTGCGTGAGATGTGGCTCGAGCGGGACTCGCTGGCGCAGAAGCGTGATGTTGCGCCGGGCCGGCTGATTCCCGATTCGGCCCTGGTGTCCGCGGCCAAGGCCATGCCCTCCACCGTGCCCCAGCTCCTGGGCACCAAGGGTTTCCACGGGCGGGCGGCGCAGCGCGAAGCGCCCAGGTGGCTCCGGTGCATCGCGGCCGCCAGGGAGCTTGAGGAACTTCCGCCCCTGCACCTGCCCACCAACGCCCCTCCTCCGCCGCGTGTGTGGGCTGACCGCGATCCCGAGGCTGCCCAGCGCCTGTCCACAGCCCGCCCGCTCCTGCAGGCGAAGGCCGAAGAACTGAACCTGCCGATGGAAAACCTGCTCACGCCGGACTACCTGCGTCGCGTGGCCTGGCGTCCGCCGTCGGACCTCAACGAAGAGTCGGTGGCCGCCGAACTCAGCTCCCTGGGCGCACGCGAGTGGCAGATAGACCTGGTGGCGCCGCTCATCACGGACGCCTTCCTCAACCCGCAGCCGCTGCCGGATAAGGAAACCAAGGCCACCGCTCCCGCGGAGTAACACCCCCTCATCGGACCCTTGCACACTATGTTACTCGTGAGTAACATAGTGACAACTGCCGTCCGGCCGAGCGCCGCCTGTTTGCCTCGGACGGCGCCAATGTCTCGATGAGGAGTAAACGTGAGCCAAGCCCGCCACAGCGGACAACACAGCAGCGGGTCCCCGCGCACTGTCCGCGACGTCGTTTTTGTTGACGGCGTCCGCACCCCCTTCGGGAAAGCCGGCGAGAAAGGCATCTACGCCGGAACCCGCGCCGATGATCTGATGGTGAAGTGCATCCGCGAACTGCTGCGCCGCAACCCCACCCTGCCCGCGGCACGGATCGACGAAGTAGCCGTGGCCGCTACCACCCAGACCGGCGACCAGGGCCTGACACTCGGCCGCACGGCCGCCCTTCTGGCCGGGCTCCCCCGCACTGTTCCCGGCTTCGCCATCGACAGGATGTGCGCCGGGGCCATGACCGCAGTCACCACGACGGCGAGCGGCATCGGCTTCGGTGCCTACGACGTCGTGATCGCCGGCGGTGTGGAGCACATGGGCAACCACCCGATGGGCTCCGGCGCCGACCCGAACCCGCGCTTTATGTCCGAGCGGCTGGTCGACCCGGCGGCACTGAACATGGGCAACACGGCCGAAAACCTGCATGACCGCTTCCCCGCAATCACGAAGGAACGGACCGACGCCTACGCTGTCGCTTCCCAGGACAAGCTGGCGGCGGCCTACGCCCGCGAGCAGATCCAACCTGACCTTGTTCCCGTGGCGTCCCTGAAACCGGGCCAGGGCTGGACGCTGAACAGCGTTGACGAGCCGCCCCGCCCGGGCACCACGCTGGCGGACCTCGCCGCCCTGCGCACGCCCTTCCGCGCCCATGGCCGTGTGACGGCAGGCAACGCGGCCGGCCTGAATGACGGCGCCACAGCCGCGGTCCTGGCATCTTCCGAGGCCGCCGCGGAACTGGGCCTTCCCGTCAAGATGCGGCTGGTCAGCTACGCCTACGCGGGCGTCGAGCCTGAGGTCATGGGCATCGGCCCCGTCCCCGCTACTGAAAAAGCCCTGAAGAACGCGGGACTCAGCATTGAGGACATCGGACTTTTCGAGATCAACGAAGCCTTCGCCGTCCAGGTCCTGAGTTTCCTGGACCACTTTGGAATTTCCGACGACGACCCCCGGGTTAACCGCTACGGCGGCGCCATCGCGGTGGGCCACCCGCTCGCGTCGTCAGGCGTCCGGCTGATGAACCAGCTCGCCCGGCAGTTCGAGGAAGACCCGTCCGTCCGGTACGGCGTCACCACCATGTGCATCGGCCTGGGCATGGGCGCCACCGTGATCTGGGAAAACCCGCACCATGCCGAGTACAGCGGCGCCGCCACCAGCGCGGCACCTGCCGAAACAGCAGCCGAAGCAACCACCGAAGGAGCCGCCGCATGAGCGCCGCAGAATTCACCAAGCTTGCCGAACTCTTTCCGAATGAAACTGTGACGCACTCCTACGTCCAGGACATCGAACTGCCGGCGGCGCCGGGGCAGCCAAACCCCGGGGTCTTTGCACTGATCACCCTCGACAACGGCCTGGATCACTCCAGGCCCACCACCCTGGGCCCGAACACCCTGGTTGAGCTGGGCACCGTCCTGGAGGGGCTGAAGGAGCGCGCCGCCCGCGGCGAGATCGTTGGCGTCGGCGTCACCGGCAAGCCCTACTTCCTGGTGGCCGGCGCGGACCTGTCCGCAGTCAAGTCTCTGGAGAACCGCGAGCACGGCCTCTGGATGGCCCAGCTCGGCCACGAGGTTTACGCCACGCTGGCCAACCTCGGCGTCCCCAGTTTCGCCTTCATCAACGGCGTTGCCTTGGGCGGCGGCCTCGAAATCGCCCTGCAGTCCACCTACCGCACCGTGTCCACCGGAGCCGGCGCCCTGGCACTGCCGGAAGCCTTCCTCGGACTGGTCCCGGGCTGGGGCGGCGTCTACATCCTGCCGCGCCTGATCGGCCCGGAGAACGCGGTCAAGGTGATGATCGAAAACCCGCTCAGCAACAACCGCACGCTCAGCGGGCCGCAGGCCTTCGAACTCGGCATCGCCGACGCGTTGTTCGAACCGGCCGACTTCCTGGAGCAGTCCCTCCTCTGGGCCGCGAAAGTCATCACCGGCGAGGCCGCTCCCGAGCGGGTCAACGAGGTCGATCCTGCAGACCCCGCCGTCGCCGGGCGCTGGTCAGCGGCCGTCAAGGCAGGGCGTGCGCTGGTGGAGGCCAAGACGTCCAACGCGTCCCCGGCACCGGCCAAGGTCCTGGACATCCTCGAGGCCAACCGCACCATGAGCCGGGCCGAATCGGCAGCCCTCGAGTGCGAGGCCCTTGCCGGGCTGATGCAGACCGACGAATTCCGTGCCACTGTGTACGCCTTCCTGGACCTGGTCCAAAAGCGGTCCAAGCGGCCTGCGGGCGCACCCGACCGGAAGCTCGCCCGTCCGGTCACCAAGGTGGGCGTGGTGGGCGCGGGGCTGATGGCAAGCCAGCTCGCGCTGCTGTTCGCCCGCCAGCTCAAGGTCCCGGTGGTCATGACCGACATCGACCAGGCCCGCGTGGACAAGGGCGTGGGCTATGTCCATGCCGAGGTGGACAAGCTGCTGGGCAAGAAGCGGATCAGCCCGGACGCAGCCAACCGCACCAAGGCCCTGGTGACGGGCTCTGTGTCCAAGGAAGCCTTCGCCGACGCCGACTTTGTCATCGAGGCCGTCTTCGAAGAGCTGAACGTCAAGAAGCAGGTCTTCGCCGAGGTGGAAGCCATCGTCTCGCAGGACTGCATCCTCGCCACCAACACCTCCTCCCTCTCCGTCACCGCCATGGCCGGGGACCTTCAGCACCCGGAACGGCTGGTGGGCTTCCACTTCTTCAACCCGGTGGCCGTCATGCCGCTCCTCGAAATCGTGCGGGCTCCCAAGACCGACGATGCCGTGCTGGCCACGGCATTTGAGCTGGCCAAGGGCCTGAAGAAGACGGCCGTCCTGGTCAAGGATGCACCTGCCTTTGTGGTCAACAGGATCCTGCTGCGGCTCATGGGCGAAGTGATAGCGGCGTTTGATGAAGGCACCCCCGCCGAGACTGCCGACAATGCCCTCCGCCCCCTGGGTCTGCCGATGACCCCGTTCACGCTGGGCGCCATGGTGGGCCTGCCGGTGGCGCAGCACGTCCAGGAGTCCCTGCACGCCGCGTTTGGCGACCGCTTCGAAGTGTCTGCCAACCTGAAGAAACTGATCGACAACGGTGTGAAGTCGCTCTGGGCTCCCGCCGCTGACGGCAGCCAGGAAATCCCCGCGTCCACGCTCTCACTGATGTCCTTCGGCACGTCCCCCTCCACCGCCGATGAAGTTCTGCACCGGGTGCAGGATGCGCTGGCCGAGGAGATCGGACTGATGCTGGCCGAGGGCGTGGTGGCCGGACCCGAGGACATCGATTTGTGCATGATCCTCGGCGCGGGCTGGCCCATGTTCCTGGGCGGCATCACCCCTTACCTGGACCGGGTTGGCGCCTCGGAGCGGGTGAACGGGAAGCGCTTCCACGCCCCGGGCGCCGCATCCAAAAAGCTCAAAATGTGAAGGTGCTGGCCGCCTACATCCTGTGCAGGCGGCCGGCATCCAGGCGCACCAGCCGGTGCGCCACGGACCGCGCGTAGGCGAGGTCGTGCGTGATCAGCACGACGGCGGCGCCCTCCGCTGCCGCTTGCCGTACCGCGGTTTCCAGCATGGCCAGTCCCTGGCGGTCAAGGGCTACTGTCGGTTCGTCCAGGGCCATAACCCGCGGCTGTCTGGCGAGCACCGTGGCCAGCGCCAGGAGACGCTGCCGGGAGGCAGGCAGTTCAGCGGGGTGCATTCCTGCTGCTTCCTCGAGTCCCACCGCAGCCAAAGCACGCCGTACCGAGGCTCTGGCTGCCGGGCCGCCAGCCAATCCAAAACCGACTTCCCGTTCCGCTGTCCGCTCGAACAGCTGGTCACGAGGGTTCTGGAAGAGCAGTCCGACGTCCGCGGCCACCCTGCCGGGAAACAGCCCGGCAATGTCCTGCCCGTTGATCCTGACGGTACCGGTCAGCGGTTGGAGCAGGCCGTTCAGGTGCCGCAGCAGCGTGGATTTTCCCGCTCCGTTCGGCCCGGTGACGGCAAGGATCTCACCGGGGTGAACTGCGAGGCTCACGCCGTCCAGGACGGCGGGGTTCGGCGTGCCGGCAGCGGGCCGCCGCGACCACTTCGGCGTGCGGGGCCCTGCGTAGGCAAAGCTCACGTCCTGAAGCTCCAGCGCGGGCACCCCTGCCGGCACGGACGCAACCCCGGCTGGACGGATGCCGGCCTGACCGGCCCGTGCTGAGGGTTGCGGCCGCTGGTTGTCTCTGCCGGAATCCGGCCGGATCACGGCGCTTGCAGCCAGCTCCGGGGAGGCGGCAAGTTGGGCGGGGGTGCCCTCAACAACCGACGCGCCGTGGCTTAGCAGGATGCAGTGGCCGGCGTCCGGCAGCAGGGCGTCCGCCTCCTGAGTCAAAACCACGACGGCGGTGCCACCCTTCACGAGGCTCCGCACCAGGACCGTCAGGGCCGCTGAGCCGTCGGTATCCAGGGAGGCGAAAGGTTCGTCGAGAACCAGCACGGCCGGGCCGCTGATCATGGCACAGCCGATAGCCAGGCGCCGGAGCTCACCCCCCGAGATCCGGGCCGGGTCACGCTCCAGGAGCTGGTCCAGCCCTGTCAGGGACGCCACCCGCCGCACGGCTTCCTGCATCTCAGCCCGGCCCGTCCCCAGGTTTTCGAGACCAAACGCCAGCTCCTCGGCCACGGTAGCACGGATCGTTGACAACGATGCCGCTGCGTCCTGCGGGACAAAGCCAACCTGGCGGCACCAGGCGGCCGGGTCGATCTGCGGGTCCCCGGGCGTTCCCCGGAACTCCAGCCGGGTGCCGGTTAGTTCCAGTGATCCTTCGAAAGCACCTCCGCTGCCGGGGCGGAGCCAGCCGGCCAGAAGCCGGCCCAGGGTTGACTTGCCGCTGCCCGAGCCGCCCAGGACTGCTGTCAGGGTTCCGGGGGCCAGGGACAGGTTGATACCGCCCAGCACCGGGGCTTCATCACCGTGGTAGGTGAAGCGCCTGATGTGTGCGGCCAGCGCCGGAGCCGAGGTCTGGCGCATGGCTAGGCGCCCGCCGTCGGGAAACCCAGCCGGGCGGCGACTGCCACACCGGCGGCAACAAGCAGCACCACCCGCACAACACGCTGGACTGGCGGATCCGGAACCTCGCGGTAGCTGCTGCGGGGGCCCTGGCCGCTGAAGCCGCGCGCCTCCAGCGCCTGGGCGCGCGTCCCGGCCTCCTCCACCATGCCCAGGACCAGCGGGACGGCCTGAAGGCGGAACGCGATCACCCGGTAAACCCAGCCCGGGCGGATCACCAGGCCCCGGGATTCTTGCGCCTGCCGGATCCGGTGCACTCGCGCGCTGATGGCCGGCAAGAGAGTGAGGGTCGAGGCAAGGACGTAGCCGAACCGTCCCTTAACTCCGCGCGACGACAGAGCCGCCACCAGGTCGGGAACGCTGACACTGAAGGAGAAGAGCAGCAGGGCAAGCACGGCTGCGGAAAGCTGCGCCACGCGCTCTACGGCGAAACGTAGCCCCTCGGAGGTCACCCGCGCCGGGCCCCACTGGGCCAGAACGGTGACGCCCTCAGGGAAGAAGAGCCCATGCAGCACCAGCAGGGACAACCCCAACGGAACCAGGACGGCGGCCGCCGCGGGCAGCATCCGGTTCGCGGTTCCGGTCACGAACGACCATCCAACGGCAGCGGCACAAACGGCAACGGACAACGGCAAGTAGGCTGCCGCCGTCGTGATGACCGCAATGCTGCCGGCAGCCGCCAGCGACGTCAGTGGGTGGAGGCGCATCAGGGGTGAGTCAGGAATCCTGGCCGGAGGCCTTGCCCGCCCGCACATCCGCTTCCGGGAGCACATCCTGGCCGGCCAGCACCCGGTGCCGCCGGACGAAAGGGAACTGCAGCCTGGTGCGGCGGGGCAGCGCATACACAAGAAGGGCCACGAGGGTGAAAACGATTGCCTTGTCCATCGGGTCCGAGATCAGGGCCTGCTTGGTGATGGCGGCCAGCAGGCTGTCCCCCATGGAGCGGAAGGCGCTGACGATGGCGCCGGTGGCCAGGCCGGAGGTGCCGCCGAAGACGAAGGCCGCAACGGGAGCCGAGACCACGCCCCCGATGATGCCCGTCAGGAATCCAGCCACGGGAACGAAGTAGAAGCGACGGAAGAGGCCGTAGCGCGCGGCGAGGCCGGCCAGGCAGCCGATGAGGGCCGCGCCCGCGGCGAAGGGCAGGACGGTGGGGTTGAAGAAGGACCAGACGATGCTGCTGAGGGCGCCGGTGGCAGCGCCGGCGGCCGGGCCGGCCAGAACTGCGATCAGCACAGTGCCGATCGCGTCAAGGTAGAAGGGCACCAGCGTGCTGCCGACGAACTGTCCCAGGACGATGTTCAGCACCAGGGCAACCGGAATCAGCACCAGCGTGGACACCGGCAGAGTGGGCAGGACGGCCACGATTAGCAGGACAGCGCCCACGAGGAAGCCGGAAAGAGCGATCAAAGCCGCGGCGCTGCCTGGCCCGCCGGTGATGTCGGCCGGCTGGTTGAGGACGAGATAGGTGTAGGTCCCTGCGATGGCCAGGGCTCCGAGGGTTTCCAGCAGCCGACGGTTACGGGCTGTGGCCGGCGTGTGCGGCGGCAGGGTGAGGGATGGCGATGACATGGCGTTCCTTTGGGGGAGGCAGGCTCTGACGCCCGGAATGCCGGGCGGCGCGGAACGCCGCCTATGTCACCTCGGCGGCAGCCGGGGGCGTCTGCGCCGGCCCGGGTCCGGCATCAGTCTACCGGGAAGCAGCCCGGCACGCGGTAGATAGTAGACTCCCTGACACCTGCCGTCCTGACTTTCCGAAAGGCCGAACCATGCCGCATTACGATCTCACCATCATCGGCTCCGGATCGGGAAACTCACTGATCACCCCGTTCTGGGACGACAAGCGGGTGGCCCTTATCGACGGCGGCGTCTTCGGCGGCACGTGTGTGAATGTCGGGTGCATCCCAACCAAGATGTTTGTCTACCCCGCGGCCCTGGCCGCCGTTCCTGCCGAAGCGTCGCGTCTCGGCGTGGACCTGACGTTGGACAAAGTGCGCTGGAATGACATCCGCGACCGGATTTTCGGCCGCATCGATGCCATCTCCGAAGACGGCCGGCGCTACCGGGCCGAGGAGCTGGACAACGTGGACCTGTATCAGGAATTCGTGCGCTTCACCGGACCCCGGTCGCTGCGGACCGACTCCGGAACCGATATCACGGCCGACCAAGTGGTGGTGGCCGCCGGGTCCCGGGCGGTGGTGCCGGACGTCCCGGGCATGGATCTCCCCCAGGTGCATACCTCGGACACCGTGATGCGCATCGACGGCCCGCCCAGGCACGTTGTGGTGCTTGGCGGGGGCTACATCGCGGCGGAGTTCGCCGCCATCTTCCACGGCTTCGGGTCCGAGGTGGTCCAGGTCAACCGCTCCCAACGGCTCCTCCGCGGCAACGACGAGGAAATTTCGCGGCACTTCGCCGAGGCTGCCGCCCGCCGCTGGAAGCTGGAGCTCGGCTTCTCGCTACAGGCGGTGGAGGACAACGGGGACGGCCGGGTCACAGCAGTGTTCGACGACGGCGACGGCAAGCAGTTGCGCCTCGAAACGGACATCGTGCTGATGGCCACCGGACGCGTGCCCAACACTGACCGGCTGGACGTCGGCGCGGCGGGCTTCGACCTGAACAATGACAAGACGCTGTCCGTGGACGCCCGGCTGCGGATTCTCTCGGACGGGGAACCGTTGGAGGGCGTCTATGCGCTGGGCGACATCGCCAACCGCTATCAACTCAAGCACGTGGCCAATCGTGAGGCGCGGGTGGTGGCCCACAATCTCGAACACCCGGACGGGCAGCGGAGTATCGACTACACGGGGGTTCCGTTTGCGGTGTTCAGTAATCCGCAGGTGGCCGCCGTCGGGCTGACGGAGGAGGAAGCCCGGCAGGACGCCGAAGACGGCACGGACATAGTGGTTGCCGTCCAGGAATACGGCAGCACGGCCTATGGCTGGGCCATGGAGGACGCCGAGGGAATCGTGAAACTCGTCGCGGCGAAGTCCACCGGGCGGCTGCTGGGTGCCCACATCCTCGGCCATGAGGCATCCAGCCTGATCCAGCCCCTGATCCAGGCGATCGCCCTGTCTACCCCTGTGTCCACCCTCGCGCGGGGACCGTACTGGATTCATCCCGCCCTGACCGAGGTGGTGGAAAACGCCCTGCTGGCGCTGGACGTGGACGTGCCCGACAACGCTCCGCTGTAGGGCCGGGTTTCTGCACAGTGACGGTTCAGCGCAGCCGCGCTGCGAGGGCCCCGATGGACCGAATCAATTCCCCGAACGCCTGTTCCGGGTTGTTGTCCGCCACGATCCGGGCATTGGGCGGGCGCTGCCACAGGTTCCGGTAGTCGGCTACGGTGGTCCCCATCAGCAGCGCCGATTCAACCTCCACGTCCACAGTGGCGAGGCGGGTGGCGTAGTCGAGGGTCCCGGCTGCCACACCGGCGGCGAAGTAGTCGTGGACGTGCGCCACGTAGCCCTGCCCGTAGAGCCGGTGGAACTCAAAGTAGAAGCGCAGGGCGTCGGACAGGTGCCGCACCAGCGGGCTGTCCGCGGTGCTCCTGAGCCCTTCGGGCTGCTTCGGCAGTACCAGCTCCCGCTCAGCGCAGCCGGCCGCCTCCGCGAGCCGCATCACATGTTCGGGCCGCAGCTCGATCCGCTCAGTGGTGTCCAGTGAACAGACAATGGGCAGCCGTTCCAGCGGCACACCGCGGTAGGCCGCGTAGACTTCCTTGGCCGCCTGCGGATCCACGTGGGTGTTCCATTCAGCGGTGGGGGTGGTGTTCCCCTGGTGGTAGAAGCTGCCGCCCATGATCACCACCTTGCCCAGCAGTTCGGGCAGCCTGGGTTCCCGCCGGATGGCCAGCGCGAAGTTCGTCAGCGGGGCTGTGATCAGCGCCGTCAGCTCCCCCGGGCTCTCCCGGGCCGCCTCAACCCACAGGTCGGCGGCGTGCCGCGCCGATACCGCCCCGGCGGGCGGCGGGAGGACAGCGTGGCCGACGCCCTGCAGTCCGTGGGTTTCCGGCGTGGTCACCAGCGGGATGGCGAGCGGACTTTCAGCGCCGACGGCGACCTGCACCCCGGTGCGGCCGCACAGTTCCAGCATGGCGAGGGTGTTTCGTGCCACCTGGTGCGCATCCACATTCCCCGGCGACGCCGTGACGGCGACGAACTCGACGTCGGGCAGCGAGGCGAGGTAGGCCAGCGCCAGGGCGTCATCGATCCCGGTGTCAACGTCCAGCAGGAGCCTGGTCATCGGCCGCGCCCCTAGAAGAGTGCGACTTTGGGGACCGTGGGAAAGATCCCGTCGAGTTCGTCCAGCTCAGCCGGCGTGGGCACCCAGGCGACAGCTTCGGCGTTCTGGCGGATCTGCTCGGGCCTGGTGGCCCCTGCGATCACGCTGCTGACTGCGGGCTGTGCTGCGAGCCAGGAGAAGGCCACCTGAATCTCGGACAGCCCGCGCTCCTTGGCGAAGGCGCTGAACCGCTGCAGCTGGTCCCAGTCGGCGTCGTGAACCATGTTGGTTCGCGTGTGGCTGAGCCGGGACCCTGCGGGCGCTGTGTTCGGCGAGTATTTTCCGGTGAGGAGCCCGTTGGCCAGCGGGAAGTACGGCAGGACACCCAGGCCGTAGGCTTCGGCGGCCGGCGTAACTTCCAGCTCGGCGCGCCGGTCCAGGAGGTTGTAGTGGTTCTGGGTGGAGATAAACCGGGTCCCGCCGGCGGCGCGGGCCACAAACTCGGCTTCGGCAATCTGCCAGCCGGCGCGGTTTGAGTGCCCGATGTAGCGGACCTTGCCGCTGGTGACCAGGTCATCAAGCGCTGCCAGGGTTTCCTCGATGGGGGTCAGCGGGTCCGGGGTATGGAACTGGTACAAGTCGATCCAGTCCGTGCCCAGCCGGCGCAGCGACGCCTCCGCCGCCCGCACGATGTAACGCCGGGAGCCCCTGGCACCAAAGTCGTTCCCGTTGGCTCCCCGGACATCCATGCCAAACTTGGTGGCCACCACGGCGTCGTCGCGCCGGCCGGCCAAGGCCTTGCCCAGCATTGTTTCGCTGAGTCCGGGCTCCCGGCCGTAATTGTCCGCGACGTCAAAAAGCGTTACGCCGGCGTCGAGTGCGGCATGCACGACGGCGTCAGTTCCGGCCTGCGACTCGGTCACCGTATTGACACGGCCCAGGTTGTTGCAGCCGAGTCCCACCACGGAGACGGACAGCCCGGACTTTCCCAGGCGACGGTATTCAGTCATGGATGTCCCCTAGACGCTGAAGCTGTTGGCGGGCTTCGCCGAGTGCTTGAGTTTGAAGTTTTCCGGGTCGGTAAAAGGTGCGGCACCGATGCTGAGCTTGGTGAAGTCCAAGTCCTCGCCGCGGCTGCAGACCTTAATGGCGTTCACAGCTTTGTTCACCTCGGGGCAGAGGCAGAAGATGTTGAGCTTGTAGTCGCTGAACTCGGAGCGTTCCACGGTTCCCAGCCCGCGCCAAGCCAGGTGGCTGATGATCGCGTCCTTGGCTTTTTCCTCGAGGTAGCGGTCACGGTCGGTGCCTTCCCTGGTCTTGAGGGCGAACTGCGCCACCACCCAGAACTGCTCCTCGTCCGGGATCTCGGCGTAGCCGTCCTCGGCGCACTGAACAGCGAAGGCGTCCATGAGGCCCTCCACCGCAGCGGCGTCCGCAACGTCTGTTTCTTCGGTTTTGCTCTGGTGGCCCACCACGCCGTAATTCATCACGAACTGGCTGTAGTCCTCGTCGAACCAGCCTTCACGGAAGTGCAGCACTCCCTCGTCATCCCGTTTGTAGACCCTGATAATTCCGCTCATGACCGTCCCTTCGTGAACCATTCGACGTCTGAGCCGTCGAACGGTGCCTGTTGTGCCTTGACGGCCTGATAAAGCTCTTCTGCGGCAACCTGGATGTCCTGCACCAGGCGGTCCGGGTAGTTCATGGCGACCGCGTGCTCGGCAAACTCGTCCTGGTCGTCGATAAAGACGCCGCGCCCGTCCATCCGGATGACGTCCAGATCCATGTCGATCACATGGAACTCGCTGACCGCGGGCCGAATCTCTGTCCATTCGTGGCCCACTGCCAGGTCAACGTAGACCCGGACCCCGTTGGGATGTGCGGAATCATAGAAGGTGGCAACCCAGTCCCCCGACCGCGGCACCAGCAGCACGGCATCGGACCGGGTGTAGAACGCGGCGCCGGGCCGGGAACAGAACTCGTTGGTTCCCTGGAAGATCCACCAGCCGTGCCGGTCCTCCCCCAGGTACCGTCCCGGGACCACCCAGTGGGCTTTGCCGTTCCATTTCCTGTTCCGCGCCACCACCAGCTGGCCTGGCTGGAGGCCTGCAGGAACCCTCGTGGTGCTGGTATGCCTGGCCGGGCCGTATTCCCCTGCGGCACCGGGATACTTCAGGGCGTCTTCGTCCCTCACAGAATCGGGAGGCTGCCGGTAGTGGGATGCTCCTGGCCTGGCAAGGGACGCGCAAACGGAACCTTCGTCCCCAAAACCTGCGCGACGACGTCGTGCGTTATCTGCTGTGCCGTCAGTCCCACCCGTTCCATCACCTGGCTCCTGGTGCCGTGGTCAAGGAACTCTGCGGGAAGGCCCACCTCGTTCAAGGCGGTGTCCACCCCGGCGGCGCGCATCTCCTGCCGGATCCGTGATCCCACTCCGCCTGCCCTGACGCCATCCTCAATGCAGATAACCAGCCGGTGGTGCGAGGCCAGCGCAATGATGGAGCGGCGCACGGGCAGCACCCACCGCGGGTCCACCACAGTGGTGCTGATGCCCTGGGCGCCGAGCCGGTTGGAGACGTCCAGCGCAAGTTCGGACATGGAGCCCACGCTGACAATCAGGACGTCATTTTCGGTGGAGCCTGCGGGGCGGCGGGCCAGCACGTCCACACCGTCGGTGAGGCGTTCGATGGCTTCCACCTCGGCTCCGACCGTGCCTTTGGAGAAACGCACCACAGTGGGGGCATCACTGATGGCCACGGCTTCGCGGAGCTCTTCGCGCAGGCGCGAAGCATCACGCGGCGCGGCGAGGTGCAGCCCGGGCACAATCTGGACCATGGCCATGTCCCACATGCCGTGGTGGCTGGCTCCGTCCGGACCGGTCACGCCGGCGCGGTCCAGCACAATGGTGACGCCGGCCTTATGCAGGGCAACATCCATCAGGAGTTGGTCGAAGGCGCGATTGAGGAAGGTGGCGTAGACGGCCACTACGGGATGGAGCCCGCCGAAGGCCATGCCGGCGGCTGAGGTCAGTGCGTGCTGCTCGGCAATGCCGACGTCAATCACGCGGTCGGGATGCTTGGCGGCAAACTTGTGCAGGCCCACAGGGATCAGCATGGCGCCGGTGATGCCAACGATGTCGGCCCGCTCATCGGAGATGGCTGCGATTTCGTCGGCGAAAACAGACGTCCAGGACTGTGCCCCCGACGCGCCGGTGGGTTCACCGGTTTCGGGGTCGATGATCCCCACGGCGTGGAACTGGTCAGCTTCATGAGCCCGGGCCGGAGCGTAGCCGTGGCCCTTTTCGGTCATGGCATGGACAATCACCGGTCCGGCATAGTTCCGGGCCGTGGACAGGGCATGTTCCATGGCCTGGAGATTGTGGCCGTCAACCGGGCCGATGTACTTCATGCCGAGGTCCTCGAACATCCCCTGCGGCGCCCACCAGTCCTTGACGCCCTTTTTGATGGCATGCAGGCTCTTGTAGGTGAACTGGCCCACCGGGCCGCCGTTCTGCAGCTTTCGCTTCCACCAGTCGAGCGTTCCTTCGTAGGCCGGGGTGGCGCGGAAGGAGTCGATGGTGGGACGAAGCGAGGCGAGGTAGTCGGCGAAGCCACCGACCGTGGGCGCATAGGAGCGGCCGTTGTCGTTGACAACGATCACCACCCTGCGGCGCTTGTCTGCCGCGATGTTGTTGATGGCTTCCCAAGCCATGCCGCCGGTCAGCGCACCGTCACCAACCACCGCGACGACGTAGCGGTCGCCTTCTCCGGTGAGCTGCCGGGCGCGGGAAATGCCGTCCGCCCAAGAGAGGGACGAGGATGCGTGCGAGCTTTCCACGATGTCGTGCTCGGACTCTGCGCGGGACGGGTAGCCGGACATGCCGCCCTGCTGGCGCAGGGTGCTGAAATCCTGGCGGCCGGTCAGAAGCTTGTGCACGTAGGACTGATGGCCGGTGTCGAACACGATGCTGTCCCGCGGCGAATCGAAGATGCGGTGCACGGCGAGCGTCAGTTCCACAACACCGAGATTGGGGCCAAGGTGCCCACCCGTCTGGGAGACGTTGGTGATCAGGAAACTCCTGACCTCATCAGCCAGTTCTTCGAGCTGCGTCTGGGACAGCTGATGCAGGTCCTGCGGTTTCCGGATGGTGTCCAAGATTCCCAAATGACCCCTCCTTCGGGTGGTAGACGTGCCTGTTAACTCTAACGCCTTGGGTGAAATGCAAAGCCGAAGCCCCGGCTGGTCGTTGACCGGCCGGGGCTTCGGGAGGATGCTGCGGTTCAGATGCCTGCTAGTTAGCGGTGATCTGACGCAGGACGTACTGCAGGATGCCACCGTTGCGGTAGTAGTCCGCTTCGCCCGGGGTATCGATGCGGAGGACCGCATCGAAGGACTTGGCGGAACCGTCTTCTGCGGTGGCAGTGACCTTCAGGGTCTTGGGCGTGGTGCCTTCGTTCAGGGCGGTGACGCCCTCAACCGAGAAGGTTTCCGTGCCGGTCAGGCCCAGGGTGGCCGCAGATTCTCCAGCCGGGTACTGCAGGGGCAGGACGCCCATGCCGATCAGGTTGGAGCGGTGGATGCGCTCGTAACTTTCGGCGACGACGGCCTTGACGCCCAGGAGCGCCGTGCCCTTCGCAGCCCAGTCACGCGAGGATCCGGAACCGTATTCCTTGCCTGCCAGGACCACCAGCGGGGTGCCGGCTGCCTGGTAGTTCTGTGCGGCGTCGTAGACGTAGGCCTGCGGCGCGTCGGCCTGGCTGAAGTCCCGGGTGAAGCCACCCTCGACGCCGTCCAGGAGCTGGTTCTTGATGCGGATGTTCGCGAACGTGCCGCGGATCATGACTTCGTGGTTGCCTCGGCGTGAGCCGTACGAGTTGAAGTCCTTGCGCTCCACGCCGTTGGCCAACAGGTACTGGCCTGCCGGGGTGTCCGACTTGAAGGAACCGGCAGGGGAGATGTGGTCGGTGGTGACCGAATCGCCCAGCTTCAGCAGCACGCGTGCGCCAGTGATGTCCTGGACGGGTTCCGGCTGCGCCTTCATGCCCTCGAAGTACGGGGGCTTCCGGACGTACGTGGAGTTCGGATCCCAGGCGAACGTGTCACCGGCGGGCGTGTCGAGCGCCTTCCAGCGAGCGTCGCCGTCGAAAACGCCTTCGTAGCCGCGGGCGAACATGTCCTTGTCGATCGAGGAATCGATGACCTGCTGGACCTCAACCGGGTTGGGCCAGATGTCCTTCAGGAAGACGTCGTTGCCTGCTTCGTCCTTGCCCAGGGAATCGGTGTCGAAGTCGAAGTCCATGGTACCGGCCAGGGCGTAAGCGATGACCAGCGGCGGTGAGGCCAGGTAGTTCATCTTCACGTCCGGGTTGATGCGGCCTTCGAAGTTGCGGTTACCGGAGAGCACTGCGGTGACGGAAAGGTCGTTGGCCTGGATGGCCTCGGAGATTTCAGCGTCCAGCGGGCCGGAGTTGCCGATGCAGGTGGCGCAGCCGTAGCCGACGATGTAGAAGCCGAGCTTCTCCAGATACGGGGTCAGGCCGGACTTCTCGTAGTAGTCGGTGACTACCTTTGAACCCGGAGCCACGGAGGTCTTGACCCACGGCTTGGACATAAGGCCCTTGTCGACGGCGTTGCGCGCCAACAGCGCGGCTGCCAGCATCACCGACGGGTTGGACGTGTTGGTGCAGGACGTGATCGAGGCGATGGACACCGCTCCGTGGTCCAGTTCGAACTCGCGGCCATCTTCGGTCTTGATGTGCACCGGGCTGCTCGGACGCCCGTGGGCGCCGTTCGCTGCGGACACAACACGAGTGGTCTCGGTGGTGTGCGAGTCGGCGTGCGTGAAGGACGGGGCGTCCGAAGCCGGGAACGATTCGTCCAGGGACTCGTCCACGCTGCCGTCTTCGATGGCGACGTAGTTGTGGATGTCCTTGCGGAACTGCTCCTTGGCATCCGTGAGCTCGATGCGGTCCTGGGGACGCTTCGGGCCGGAGATGGAAGGAACAACCGTGGACAGGTCCAGCTCGAGGTACTCGGAGAACTTGATCTCCTTGGAAGGATCGTGCCAGAGGCCCTGTTCCTTCGCGTAGGACTCCACGAGGGCGACGTTCTGTTCGGACCGGCCGGTGAGGCGCAGGTAGTCCAATGTGACGTCGTCGATCGGGAACATTGCGGCCGTGGAACCAAATTCCGGGCTCATGTTACCGATGGTGGCGCGGTTGGCCAGCGGCACAGCCGCAACACCTTCGCCGTAGAATTCCACGAACTTGCCCACTACACCGTGCTTGCGGAGCTGCTCGGTGATGGTCAGCACCACGTCAGTGGCGGTGGCGCCGGCCGGGATGGACCCGGTCAGTTTGAAGCCCACAACGCGCGGAATGAGCATCGAGACGGGCTG
The DNA here is from genome assembly GCF_056680215.1 of Arthrobacter sp. BF1. NCBI lineage: Bacteria > Bacillati > Actinomycetota > Actinomycetes > Micrococcales > Micrococcaceae > Arthrobacter > Arthrobacter sp. BF1. The sequence goes on along the minus strand of NZ_CM155271.1, from coordinate 1,779,878 downwards.
TCCCAGCATGGCCGCTTCGGCTTCGATGCCGCCAACGCCCCAGCCCAGGACACCCAGGCCGTTGACCATGGTGGTGTGTGAATCGGTGCCAACGCAGGTGTCGGGGTAGGCCCGGACAACGCCGTCGATTTCGCGCGTCATGACAGTGCGTGCCAGGTACTCGATATTGACCTGGTGCACGATGCCGGTTCCCGGGGGAACAACCTTGAAGTCATCGAACGCCGTCTGGCCCCAGCGAAGGAACTGGTAACGCTCGCCGTTGCGCTGGTATTCGATCTCCATGTTGCGCTCCAGCGCGCCGGAGTTACCGAAAACGTCGATCTGCACGGAGTGGTCGATGACCATTTCCGCCGGAGCCAACGGGTTGACCCGCTTGGGGTCACCGCCGAGTTCCTTGACCGCTTCACGCATGGTCGCCAGGTCCACCACGCAGGGGACGCCGGTGAAGTCCTGCATGATCACGCGGGCAGGCGTGAACTGGATTTCTGTATCGGGCTGGGCATTGGGATCCCAGCCGGCCAAGGCACGCACGTGATCGGCAGTGATGTTCGCGCCGTCCTCGGTCCTCAACAGGTTTTCAAGCAATACCTTGAGGCTGAACGGAAGGTTTTCTGCACCTTCAACGGAGTTCAACCGGAAAATTTCATATTCGGTTCCGGCTACATTAAGTTTGCCTTTTGAACCGAAGCTGTCCACTGTGCTCATCGCAGGACTCCTCTCGCAACAGTTTCATCTTTGTCGCGCGGTAGACCGCTTGCTAGTTAGGCAGGCCTAATTAGTGCTGGCCACAAAGTTGCAGGAGGTCAGCCGTGAATACGGTGCGCGACGTGGGATTACTACCGCCATCCTAGTATCATCACCGGGCCGGCGTCAGCAACGCCACCGTCTCCAGATGGTGGGTGTGCGGATACAGGTCAAACGCACGCAGTCCGGCCAATGTCCACCCCGCCTGCTGGAAGTACCCCACGTCCCTGGCAAACGACGCCGGATCACACGAAACGTAGGCGACCGCGCGGGGCCCGGCGGCAACCAACTGGCTGACCACGGCCTTCCCGGCTCCCGCGCGGGGCGGATCCAGCAGCAGGGCATCAAAATTCCGCGGTTTCTGGCGGAGGACGCGCTCCACGCGGCCCTGTACGATTTCCACCTGCGGGGCTCCGTGAAGGTTCTTGCGGGCATCCCGGCTGGTTCCCGGAGCGCCTTCCACCGAGAGGACAGAACCCGTCTCACCCACGGCGTCGGCCAGCGGCGCAGTGAACAGACCCGCTCCGGCGTAGAGGTCCGCCACCACGGAACCCGGCCCCAGGAAGCCGCCGCTGTGGAGGAATTCTGTGACAGCGCCCACAAGTGTCCCGGGCGCGTCGCGGTGGATCTGCCAGAAACCCGGCCCGGTCACCCGGTACTCGTGACCGGCCGCGGACTCCTGGACCCACGTCCGGCCCCGCAACTGCCCCACTGATTCGGTGAGGGGGTCGAACGAGGCCACGGAAACGTCGGCGGGTAGCTGCGCGGCCACAGCGTTGAGCCGTTTGGGGCTGGTTCCGGGCGCCGGGGCGAGCAGCACCAGGGGGCGCGAACCGTTCGACGGCGCCGCTACTTCCACGCGTTCGATGCCTTGGAAATCGAGGTCCCAGAGCCGCAACCGGTTAATCCGATCGGAGGCCAGTGGCATCTCCCGGACGGCAATGACGTAGTCCGAACGGTGCGCATGCATGCCCAGTTTTCCGGCCGCCGTGACCGAGAAGCTGGCGCGGGTCCGCCACCCGAGCCCCGTGCCGGCGTCGTACGTTGCGTCCAGTCCGGACCCGGCCTCCGGGCCGCTCCCCTCCACGGCCTCCACCAGGCTCTCCAGGTCGGGAACGCCGGGCACCTGTTCGACGCCGGCGAGGCGCTTAAGCTGTTCGGCCAGCACCGCCGACTTCAGTCCGCGCTGGCGCGCCAGGGAGATATGGCCGAATTCGGCTCCCCCCACCGGCGGGTGCCCGTGCTGCCAGGAACGGAGCGAGTCCGCGGCATGCCAGAAGTGCTCCGCCCGGTCCGGGGAGGCATCCAGCACCTCCACTACGTCGGCGCGCCAGAAACTGGCTGACTCCCCCGCGTCGGTGAGCCGGGCACGGACTTTTTCGCCGGGAATCGCGTGCCGGACAAAAATCACCCTGCCTTCGTGGCGCGCCACGCAGTGGCCGCCGTGAGCCACCGGGCCGACGTCGAGCACCAACTCGACGGCGGCTCCCTGGGCGGGTGCGGTGGTGGAAGGGCTGTGGGGCTGGGGGGTCATTGAATATCCTGCAGGTTCTTTGCTTCTTCGGATGATTTAAGCTGCCACGGCACACTGGCAACCATGACGCCAGGTTCGAAGTGCAGCCGGGTCTTAATACGCAGTGCTGTCTGGTTATGGACCAACTGCTCCCACCACTTACCCACGACATATTCGGGGATGTAGACCACCACGAGGTCCCGGGGCGAGTCGCGGCGCATGTTCTTGACATACTCCATGATCGGAGTGATGGTCTCGCGGTACGGGCTGGCGAGGACCGTGAGCGGCACGGGGATTTCAAGCTTTTCCCAGTCGGCAACCGTGTGCGCTGTTTCCTCGGCGTTGATGTCCACAGTGATGGCATCCAGCCGCGAAGGCCGCGACGCCCGCGCGTATGCCAGGGCACGCAGCACAGGTTTGCGCACGTGGGACACCAGCAGGACGGCGTGCACGCGGGACGGCAGGGCGCGCGGCGAGGAATCCTCATCCACGGCCAACTCCTTGGCCACATTGTCATAGTGCGCGTGGATGCTCCACATGATCAGGAACAGCACCACCATGGCCAGCAGCGCGATCCAGGCGCCCTGTTCGAACTTGGTGATCAGCACGATGACCAGCACCAGGGCTGTCATGCCGAAGCCGATGGTGTTGATGGTGCGGGACTTCATCATCCGACGCCGGACCGCTTTGTCCTTGGCGAGCTTCAGGTGCCTGCCCCAGTGCCTGATCATGCCCAACTGGCTGAGCGTGAACGAAATGAAGACGCCCACGATGTAGAGCTGGATCAGTTTGGTGACGTCTGCGTTGAACGCCACGATCAGCACCAGTGCGCCGGCGGCCAAGGCAAGGACGCCGTTGCTGAACGCCAGGCGGTCTCCCCTGGTCCGCAGCTGGCGCGGAAGGTAGCCGTCCTGGGCCAGGATGGAGCCCAGCACGGGAAAGCCGTTGAAGGCCGTATTCGCGGCGAACACCAGGATCACGCCCGTGGCCGCCACCACGATGTAGAACGGGATGGACCCGGGGCCGAAGATGGTCTGCGCGATCTGGCTGATGGCAGGGGTCTGAATGTAGCCCTCGGGCAGCGGCAGGCCGTTCAGGAGGAATTCGGTAGCCGGGTCAAGCACAATATGAACCCTGGTGGCGTTGGCCAGGTAGATGATGCCTGCCAGCATCGCGGCGCCAATCGTGCCGAGCAGCAGCAGGGTGGTGGCCGCGTTTTTGCTCTTGGGCACTTTGAAGTTGGGCACCCCGTTACTGATGGCTTCAACACCGGTCAGGGCTGCGGCGCCGGACGAGAAGGCACGCAGGAGCAGGAAGGCGCCCGCCAGGCCCACCAGCCCTTCGTCGAAGCCGGGAGCCGGCACAATCTCGAAGTTCGCCGAGGGCGCCTCACCGAGCTGGCCGGTGGCCGCCTGGAAGACACCCACTGCTGTCATACCCAGGATCGAGGCCATAAAGATGTAGGTGGGGACGGCGAAAACGCTTCCGGCCTCCTTGATCCCGCGGAGGTTGACCAAGGCGAGGAGCGCGACGCCGATGGTGGCCAGGAGCGCCTGCTGCCCATGCAGGGACGGCACGGCCGTGGTGAGGTACGCGGCCGCCGAGGACATCGAGACCGCGACGGTCAGGACGTAGTCCACCAGGAGGGCGGAGGCAACCGTCAGCCCGGCGTACTTGCCGAGGTTTTCGTTGGCGATTTCGTAGTCGCCACCACCGGATGGATACGCATGCACGTTCTGGCGGTACGACGCCACCACTGTCAGGAGCACCACCATGACGGCCAGACCCACCCACGGCGAGATGGCGACGGCACTGACGCCGGCAAGGGCCAGGGTCAGCAGGATTTCGTCCGGCGCGTAGGCCACCGATGACAGTGCATCGGAAGCGAACACCGGAAGTGCTATCCGTTTGGGCAGCAGGGTGTGGGCCAGCCGGTCATTCCTGAAGGGCCTGCCCACCAGCACCCGTTTTACGGCATTCAGTATTGTCAGCACTCCACAAAGTTAGTCTTATTCGCGGCGCATGTCATGACGACGTCGAAGCGGCTGCACAACGCGGGCTGCCGGTAGAGTTCTTGCAGCAGCAACAGCCGACGGAAGGTAAGGAAACACGGTGGCGCATTTCGTGATCATGGGATGTGGCCGGGTGGGGGCGACCCTGGCGCACACACTGGAGGACGCAGGGCATTCCGTCGCGATTATCGACCAGGACGACAGGGCGTTCCGCCGGCTCCGGCAGGGCTTCACCGGACGCAAAGTCACCGGGGTGGGCTTCGACCGGGACACGCTTCAACAGGCCGGAGTGGCCGAGGCCTATGCCTTCGCGGCTGTGTCCAGCGGCGACAACTCGAACATCCTGGCAACCCGGGTGGCGCGCGAAACCTTTCATGTTCCCCATGTAGTGGCAAGGATCTACGACCCCGGCCGGGCGGAAATCTACCAGCGGCTCGGCATCCCCACAGTGGCCGCGGTGCGCTGGAGCGCTGATCAGGTGCTGCGCCGCATCCTCCCCGAGCAGCACCTCGCCGGCGACTTCCGCGAGCCCTCCGGCCGTCTGGTGCTCGCCGAGGTGGACCTCGACGCCGGCTGGGTCGGCCAGCGGATCACCGCGATCGAAAAAGCCGCAACCGTCCGGGTTGCCTACCTCACCAGGTTCGGCGAAGGCATGCTGCCTGAGTCCGGCACCCTCTACCAGGACGGCGATACCGTGCATGCCATGCTGCCGGTGGACCGAAGTTCCCAGGTCGCCCAGATCCTGGCCAAAGCACCTGCCAAGGAGTTGTAGTGAAAGTTGTTATCGTCGGTGCCGGCAGTGTGGGGTCATCGATCGCGAGGGAACTGCTGGCGCACAAACACGACATCCTGCTGATCGACCTCAAGCCGGAGGTCATCGGCCGCAGCGGTCTGCGCGGCGCGCACTGGCTGGTGGGCGACGCCTGCGAGCTCAGCACCCTGCAGGGGGCAAAAGTGGAGGACGCCGACGTCGTGGTCTCTGCAACCGGGGATGACAAAGTCAACCTGGTGGTCTCACTCCTGGCCAAGACCGAATTCGGCGTGGGCCGAACGGTGGGCCGGGTCAACAACCCCAAGAACGACTGGATGTTCAACGATTCCTGGGGCGTGGACGTTGCCGTCAACACCCCCCAGCTGATGACCGCGCTGGTGGAAGAGGCGGTGGAGATCGGTGACCTCGTCCGCCTGCTGACCCTGCAGACCGGGGTGTCTTCGCTGGTGGAGTTCACAGTGCCGCACGATTCCCACGTCATCGGCCTGACAGTCGGTGACATCGAGTGGCCCGAGGACGCCACCCTGGTGGCGATCCTCCGTGACCATGCGCCCATCACGCCCAGCCGCGACGACGTGATCGACGGCGGCGACGAGTTGTTCTTTGTCACCACCATCGCCGCGGAAGACGACCTGCGGACACTGCTGTCCGCCGAATCAGCCGAGGCTGCGGATAACGCCGAAGGGCCCGAAGGCGTGCAGCCTGCCGGGTCTCAGGCCCCGGAGGACGACGGCTTCGACGGCTGAGCGTCGGGGTCGGCGTCGACCGGCAGCGGCCGGGTGACCAGCCAGGCGATCCAGACGCCCAGGATATACAGCGGGGTCGCCATGATCAGGCGTGTGGTGGCGAGGGCAGCGAGTCCGTCCTCCCCCATCAGGTAGAGCGGAACCTGGACAACCAGCCGCAGGGCCAGGACCACCACCATGATCCACGTGCCCAGTCGGTACGCCTTGACCCGGGCAGGGTCCTTGCGCCACTCAACGCCTTCGTTGCGGATGAATCCGAACAGCAAACCCACCACCGGCCATTTGATGGCGATGGAGATGACCATGGCAACGATGTACGCGGCGTTGGTGAAAAAGCCGGGAAGGTAGAAGTCCTCCGCCTTTCCTGTGGTGTTGGCAAGCCAGGCCGAGATACCCACGCCCACCACTCCGGCCAGGGCCTGGGTCAGCGGACGCCGCTGGACCAGGCGGACCACGGTAAAAACTGCAGCGGACGCCAGCGCCCCCACCAGTGACAGGGTGAGGTCCCTGGTGATCGTGAACGTCACGAGGAATGCCAGTCCCGGGACGATGCTCTCGGCGATGCCCTGGACTCCGCCGGCACTCTTGAGGACGTCGATCCGGCCGTCATGGGTCCGGTGCAATCCGGCTTTGGCCGCGTAATCCTCCGCAAGTCCTGCCATCGGAGACGGTTCCGGGCGGGACGCCTCGGGCCGGGCGGGTTCCGGATGGTGCCGGTCTGGTCCGGAGGACGGCTCGGGCAGCTGGGACGGGGTCATTCGTGCTCCTGGCTGGAGATGATTTCGTAGCGCGGATTGAAAATGGTGGGGAGGCCGTGGCTCTGGGTCAGCATGCCTTCGACCCGCACTTCCGTACCGGCTTCGATCCCCGGCACCCTGCGCCGGCCCAGCCAGACGACGCGGAGGCGCTTTTCGCTTCCCTGGCCGGCTCCGTTGCCTGCGCCGGCGCGCGGGTTGTCGAGGTCAGAGACGATTGCCGTGAACGCCGGGCTTTGATTGGCCGGCAGGAAGGTCACCGATTCAATGAACCCGTGGCAAAGCACCCGGCCCCTTTCCGGGAGCCGGCTGACCGGTACGCCCGCGTGAGGCGAGGGTTCCGGAGATACATGCTGGGAATCAGCCAATCTGTGTGGTTTCCGGACCGCGCTCCGGCTCCTTGAACTCAGTGGCGGAGGGCGGCGGGGTGGTGCTGGCGTCCTTTGGCAGGCGGAGTTGAAGCAGGTCGCGCGGCGGCATGGGGCTGTCGCCACGGATCACCACGATCCGGCGGAACAGGGCTTCCAGCGGAGCGGCGGCCTCACGCTCCATTGCCGCTTCCCCGCCGAGGACGCCGCGAAGGAACCACCGCGGTCCGTCCACGCCGATGAAACGGGCCACCCGGTAACCCTGGCTTCCGTCAGAGGCACCGGCAGGCAGTTTGGCGACCAGTTCGGTTCCGAAAGTGCCCTTCACTTCCTCCACCTGGCCGCCCTGGCTTCCCACGGACTGGCCGATCTGCTCGCGAATTTCGTCCCACAGCCCCTCGGTCTTGGGGGCGGCAAAGGCCTGCAACTGCAGGCTTGAACCGTTCAGGTCCATGGTCACGGCCACCACGCGCTGGGTAGCTTCTTCAACCTCGAGCCGGAGCTGGAGTCCCTCGCTCGGCGCGATGAGCAGGGCACCGAGATCAACGTAGCCGTCATGGCTGTCGATTTCGGATACATCGAAGGGTCCGTTGGCCCGCCGTCCCGTATCTTCCGAAGCCGCCCGGGTGGAATCCCCTGATTCCGCTGACGCGGAGGATTCGTCCTGTTCGGCGTCCTGTTCCTTCTTGGATTTCCTGCCGAGCCCAAAAACCATGGGTTTGTCTCCTTAGTTGTGAAAGTGCCCGGCCGGGCCCGGGGGTCCCGCTGAATTCAGCACTGCTGTGGGCAGCCCTCGCGCCGCTGCATGCACATTGCGGGTGCATGCACACGGCGGGTGTCAGGCGTTTCGCGGCGTGAAACCGCCGGTGGAACCGAACCCGCCGGCGCCCCGAACGGATTCACTCAATTCGTTGACAGGGACAAACTGCGCGTACTCCACGCGCTGAATGACCATCTGTGCAATTCTATCGCCGCGCCGCAGTTCGATGGCGTCCCGCGCATCGGTATTCAGCAACGTCACGGAGATTTCACCGCGGTAACCGGCATCCACGGTGCCCGGAGCGTTGACGATAGTCAGCCCATGCTTCGTGGCCAGGCCCGATCGGGGGTGGATCAGCGCGACAAACCCGTCCGGGAGGGCGAGCGAAACGCCCGTCGGCACCAGCTTTCGCTCGCCGGGCTGCAACACCACATCTTCCCTGGCCCTGAGGTCAGCACCGGCATCGCCGGGGTGGGCGTACGACGGCGCTTCCAGGCCGGCGTCGAGCATTTTCAGCTGTACCTGCAGCGTGGGCGCACCGTAGGCGGCTCCCTCCGGCGCGGAGCCGGAGATAACAGGGTCAGGTACGGTTTCAACAGTGGCGAGTTCGTCAGTCACAGTCACTCACTCTAACGCCCAGCCGCCGTTCCCTCCTAGACGCATACCAAACGCACGGCTGCCCCGGGGGAACGCCAAGATGAATTAGCCGGGCAAAGATGGAAAGCTGATGGCATGCCCGAATCCAGTTCAGCTTCACCTGTCCCCAACACCCCCTCCGCCGGCGCTGCGGCAGTCTTCCGGGAGAAACTGTGGCCCAACGCCTGGATCTGGATCATCGCGGCGGGAATCTCCGGCGCGGGCATCCTGGTCTTCGCCCCGATCAGCATGACAGCTGGCTACACCGCCGCAGGGGTGCTGTTCGCGATCATTGCCGTCCTGCTGGTTCTCTCGACTCCCACCATCCTGGTCACCGAAGAAACCCTGACCGTGGGCCGGGCCACCATCGAGCGCCGTTTCGTCGGCCTCGTGGAGGCCTACAAGGGCAAGGAAGCCACGGCTCAGCGTGGCACGAAGCTCAACGGTCTGGCGTACCTCTGCATCCGGGGCTGGATCGACCCGGTGGTCCGGATGGAAATCACCGACCCGTCCGACCGGACGCCCTACTGGCTGACCTCGTCGCGGCGGCCTGAAGAACTGGCCGCTGCGCTGTCCGGAAAATAAGGACCGCAGGATGGTAAGGCCCGGCACCTGAGCCCCGGGAAGTGCGCCGGGGCTCAGCCTTCGCATTCGGTGCAGTAGAAGTGGCCGTTCTGTTCCCGGGCGATCTGGGAACGGTGGTGGACCAGGAAGCATGAGGAACAGGTGAACTCGTCCGGCTGGGGCGGTACCACCTGGACCAGGAGCTCCTCACCGGACAGATCGGCGCCCGGAAGCTCATAGCCCGCAGCGAGGTCGTTCTCGTCCTCCTCCACCGCTGCCGCCGGTTTCTCGGTCTGCCTGGACTTCAGCTCCTGCAGCGAATCCTCACTGAGGTCCTCTTCAGTCTTGCGCGGCGCATCGTAGTCGGTGGCCATCTCCGCTCAACTCCGTTCCTTCACGTCGGCGGGTATCACCGTTGATAACGCAGCGCACCTCCGGTTTGTGCCCGGCGCGCGAAAGTCCCGGAATATCGCGGCGCGCCCTTGCTCCTAACCGAAAACAGTGCCTGTCAGTGGCAGAGTTTCGATTGATAGTAATGCCAGGGTGGAGGATTTGCATGCAGGATCTACGGCTTGTAGGCGTACACGACGACGGGGAGCATCTCCTGTTGAGCGGTGCCGGCGGCGAGATGTTCCAGCTGCCGATCGATGAAGCACTGCGGGCGGCCAGCCGGTCTTCGCCGAAGACCGCAACAACAGTCGCGCCCATTGCGATGTCCCCGCGGGACATTCAGGCGCGCATCCGCAGCGGTGCCACCGCAGCGGACGTGGCGGAGCTCTCCGGACTTCCCCTTGCCAAGGTGGAGCGGTACGAGGGCCCCGTCCTCGCCGAGCGGGAATACGTGGCCCAGCAGGCGCGGAAGGTTGAGGTTGCTGCGCCCTCACCCGGCCACGACACCTACCGTTCAATTTTCGGGGACAACCCCGCCACCCTAGATGACATGGTGAAGCACCGGCTGTCCACCCACGGAATTGAACCGTCCACGGTGGAATGGGATTCCTGGCGGCGCCAGGACGGCAACTGGACGGTGGCGGCCCGCTTTGAACCGAAACGGGAGGGCCCGGCGGGCATCGGTGAGGAACCGCCGGCGCTGTGGACCTTCAGTCCGGCACGCAAATCGCTGCAGAACGCCAACCGTTGGGCCCAGCAGCTCAGCGAACTCGAGCCGCTGGACGGACCCGTCCCCGCACGCCGGCTGACGGCAGTGTCCGACCGTCCTTTCGATTTTGAGACCGACGCCGAAGCGGCTGCCCGCAATGCGACCGGACCGCAGCCCATTCTGCAGGCCAAGGAGTCCGATGGACTTCTGGACATGCTTCGTTCCCGCCGCGGCCAGCGTCTTGGGGTGGACGAGGACGCTGACGATGCCCTGGCATTGCTGCTGACGCACGGTGTGCCGGCAGCGCACCCGCGCCCGTCGGAGGTGACGCCTGAGCAACGCGCCACCGAGGATGCGGAGCAGGCCAGCCAGGAAGACGCACCCGCGGAAACCACCGGTCCGGACAGCACAGCACCGGCCGCTCATTTGGATCCCGCGGCCCGCAAGCGTGACGGCCGTCCGTCCATGCTGTCCCGCCTGAGCCTCATTCCGCCGCACCGCCCTGCTGATGATGAAGATGACAACCTGAAACTGCACGACGGCGTTAGCACCGAGACGCGGGAAATCACCATTGTGGCGTCTCCTCTACGTCCGGCACATCCGGTTGCCCCGGCGGAAGGGCAAGGGGAAGCCGGGCCGCCCGCACCGAGTGTGGGCCTGGACGAACTCCTGGGCGGCAGCCCCCGCCGCGCGGCCTACGCGGCCGGCAGCGATGAACCGGCACCGGGCCGGCACCAGGACGCCGATCTGCCTGAGCGGCAGCCGGCCAAACCGAAACGGTCAACCGTGCCCAGCTGGGATGAAATCGTCTTTGGGACCAAGCGGGACTAAGCGGCGACTAAGTCCTCAGCGTCCCCGGGCCTTGCCTTCAGCGGCGAAGCACAGGAGCGGAACTTCACGTTCGGCTTTGGTGAGCGAACCGTGCTGGCCCACGACCTCCATGGCCGCAGGCCGGACGCGGCGGGTGTCGTAGAGCGCAAGAGCGTCCCGCGCAGCAATCATCACATCACCGATCCGGGGCCCGACGGCCGGGCTCACGGACCCAAACAGCCCGGCCGCGATGGCCTCATCCCGGCTGAATGCCCAGATCCTGTCGCCGAAACGGGTGCGCCAGGCCGCCAGGAGGCGTTCCCGCGCCCCGGCATCGGCCGGATCGTCAAGGTAGAGGTGCACCATCCGCGGTTCCCCCGCCGTGTGCCGCACCCCCTCAATAAGGGACGGGTCCGCCGCGTAGTCGATCCGCTGCTGTTCGGGCACGTCCAACATGCCGTGGTCTGCGGTGAGAAGGACGGTGGTTCCGGCCGGCAGGGACGAATTGAGCCGTTTGACCGTGGCGTCGAGCTCTTCGAGCTGGTGTTCCCACTGCTCTGACTGGCAGCCGTAGCGGTGGCCTGCCTTGTCCAGTTCGTTGATATAGAAGTACATCAGGGCGGGGCCTGCTACGGCCATGGCTTCGGCAGCGGCAGCCGTGCGGGCGTGGGCGGTGACCGCGGAGACGAAATTCCCGCCGCGGAGGGCTGCGCGGGTCATGGGCGAGTCGCCGAACTGCGGCAGGCTGACTGTGGTTACCGTGACGGACGCGGCTGCCCGTTCGAACACGGTGGGGTGCGGCTGCCAGGCGAGCGGGTCCACATTTGCATCCCAGTTGCCCAGCATGTTGACCACTTTGTCCTGTGCGGGATCCAGGACGTCGTAGCCCACCATGCCGTGCTGGCCGGGCGGGAGTCCGGTGCCGAAGCTGGCCAGGGCCGCCGCAGTGGTGGAGGGAAACGTGGAGTCCAGCCAGACGGGGACCTCGCCCTGCCCGGCCTGCATGACGGAGCGCAGGAACGGGGTGTGGGCGGACTTTTGCTTCAGCAGGTTGCGGCCAAGGCCGTCAGCCAGGACCACGCAGACACGCGACGCAGGTGGCAGCCCCAGGGCGTTGGCGAACCCTTCCACGCCCAGGCTTGCTGCGGCGCTGGTGAGGACCTCGGCAACGGACCGCCGGCCAAACGCGGGAGCCGGCGGCACGTTCAGTGGCCGGGTGTTGCCTTCGGCCGGGGCTGCTGAGAGAGTCGCCTTTGTTTGCTCCGGCATCTCAGCGCTGGTGCCCGCGGCTGAGCCTGTTGCCGAACACACCGGTCCTGGGCCGGGGCTGCAGCGTCTGGCCGGCATGGAGCACCGGGGCTGTGGAGCCGGTGTTCACGGCCCGCAGGGCGCGGGCAAAGAGCTTGGCGTCCTGGACTGCCTGGGGGCCGTCCGCTTCGGCGCTGATGCGCAGGACGATGTCTTCCTGGGCAATCGTGCCGCTGTAGCCGTGGTCTGCCTCGCACTGGGGATCACCGCAACTTGCCGGACCCATATCCAACCGCTGGCCGCCGGACCAGGCGATCGCGAGGGTGACTTCCCGGACCGGGTCCGAGGGCTTGTAGTTTTGTGGCTGCGAATACATGTAGCTCAGGACCACTGAGCGGATCTGTGCCACCGGCACTGACTCGGTGGAGATCTGGGCGACGATTTGTTCGCCGGCCTCGTCGAGCTGCTGGTCATCCACGTGGGTGATCACCAGCATGTCGGAGGTCAGGACCAGTACCGTGATGTGGCGGCGGACCTCAGCGCGGTCGAAGTGGGTTTCCAGGTGCACCAGGTGTGCCACGCATTCGCGGCCGTCCAACGCGTCGTCAACGACGTCGGCCACCAGGGGCGGGTAGAAGCCGGCCTTCTGGAGAGCGTCGTCCAGGCTCAAAGCCTGGGGCGTGTGGCTGTGTGAGCTGTGGGGTCGGGTTGCCTGGTTCTCATCGCCGGGCGTGGATGGCGTCGACTGGGAAGGCTGTGAGCTCATGCCCCCATTTTCACAGATCGGCCGTGGACATGCTAACCGTGCTTAGCCCAGCATGGCCCGGCGGGCGCTGTCAGTGCGCCGGGCAGCGTTGCCGATCCGGATCTCCGCGGCCAGGATGGACAATCCTTCTGCTCCGCAGAGGACCGGGTTGAATTCAACCAGGGCTATTTCCGGATGGTTGTCCTTCATCCAGGCCAGCCGGCCGGCGAGATCCTCGAGGGCGTCCATGTCGACGGCGGGCAGGCCCGGGTAGCCCAGCAGCTTGCGGGCGGCGCGCGGTCCGCGGACGAAGTCCTTGACGTCGGCAGCGGAGAGCGGCGGTACGCGGTGCGCCCAGTCATCGAGCAGGTTGACGGCGTCCCCGGCCAGGCCGAATGAGATCACCGGCCCCAACAGCGGATCCTCAATGGCCCGGAACGTGCAGGCCTGGCCCACCGGGGCCATGGACTGCACCTCCAGGGACCGTGAACCGTAGGGCGTCAGCGAGCGGCGCATCTGCTCGATGGTCCGGCGCAGGGAGTCCGCGTCCTCGATGTCCAGCCGCACTCCGCCAAGGTCCAGCCGGTGCCGGAGGGCCGGATCAGTGGTCTTCAGGGCCACCGGCCAGCCCAGCCGGCCCGCAGCGTCCACCGCTTCGTCCGCCGACTCGAACCCGGCGGATGGCAGCACGGGAATGCCGTAGTGGGAGAGCAGCGACGCCGTGGACTCGGCATCCAGGGCCTTCAACTCGGCCCCCTGGACATCCTGGAGCAGCTCGTCCAGGAGCATGCCTGCGCCTTCCGGATCGCAGCCTGCGGGTTCCACAAAATGGCCAGGGTCCCGGGCCAGCCACTCGGAATAACGCACCACGGCTGCGAGCGCCGCCACGGCCGCGCCCGGGTTCGAGAAGCACGGTACGGTGCGCGCCTCGGAGCCCACCATCCCCTCCACGTAGACGGAGGCATCAAGGATTCCCGTAAAGGCGGCCACCACCGGTTTGCCTGCTGCCGCTGAGCACTCGGCCAGCACTTCGGCGATGCTGTCCACCGTGAGTCCGCGGACCGGCAGCAGCGCGGCCACCACGGCGTGTACGGCGTCTGACGCGAGTGTGTCCTCGAGGCTGCGGCGGAGAGCCGGCAGTGCGAGGGACATTCCCGCTTCGAGATCCACGTCGGTGACGATCCTGTGGACGGCAAGGCCGTGGGCTTCAGCGCTGTCGGCCACCACTTTGCCCAGTGCCATGGAGTTGCTGAAGATGGCCAGCTGTGGTCCCGCGGGCAGTGGCTGGCCAGCTACGATCTGGGAGACGTCCGTGAGCTGTTCAATGGTCTCCACCCGGATGACGCCGGCCTGCCGCATCATCGCGTCCAGTGCCCCGGCCGGCGCCTGGGTGGTCCTGACAGCGTGGCCGGGCGGCAGCCGCAGTCCCATGGTTTCGGACTTGGCTACAACCACCGGCTTGGTGCGGGCAAGGCGCCGGGCGATCCGGGAGAATTTGCGCGGGTTGCCGATTGACTCAAGGTAGAGGCCCACCGCGGTGGTGTCGGCGTCGTCCTCCCAGAACTGCATCATGTCGTTGCCGGATACGTCGGCCCTGTTGCCGGCCGAGAGGAACGTGGAAAGTCCCAGCCGGCGCCGGCTGGACGCCGCGTAGAGGGACACACCGATGGCCGCCGACTGGCTGAAGAGCCCCAGGCCGCCGCGCCGCGGCATCTCGGGCGCCATGGACGCGTTGAGGGATACGTCCGGATGCGTGTTCACGATCCCGAGCGAGGACGGTCCAATGACCCGCATGCCGTTCGCCCGTGCCTTCCGGACCAGGTCCCGCTGGCGCTGCAGGCCGCGTTCGCCGTCGTCCGCGAAACCGGCTGACACAATCACCAGCCCTTTGACTCCGGCCGCGGCGCAGTCGTCCACCACACCGGGCACTTCCGCATAGGGAACAGCGATGACGGCAAGCTGTACCGGGTCCGGGACCTCGGAGAGCTTGCCGAACGACATCATTCCGGCGAGCTCCAGCGCCTCGGGGTTGATGGCGTACACCGGCCCTGGAAAGCCGCCCTCGATAATGTGTTCGAGCAGTTGGTGGCCCACAGTCCCCCATTTGCGGCTGGCACCGATGACCGCAACGGACGACGGCGTCAGCAGGTCCCGCACGCTCCTCGCCTCGGCGCGGTGCTCGCGTGACGCCATCACTGCCCGGGATTTCTCGGTGGACCCGATGTTGAACTCCAGGCTGACCACGCCGTCGTCGAAATGGCGTTTGACGTCGTAGCCTGCGTCGGCGAAAACCATCAGCATTTTGCGGTTTTCCGGCAGCACCTCGGCGGTGAAGCGGCGGATTCCGTTTTCGTGTGCGGCTGCGGCGAGGTGTTCCAGGAGGATGGAACCGATTCCCCTGCCCTGGTGGGCGTCCGCGATGTTGAAGGCGACCTCAGCCTCGGCCGGGTCATCGAGCCTGTCGTAGCGGCCAATACCCAGGATTTCACCCCCGAAGGTGATGACCAGCGCCACCCGGTCCCTGTAGTCCACTTCCGTGAAGCGTTTGAGCTCCTTGGTGGACAGCCGGGCCTTGAAGGTAAAGAAGCGCATGTAGATTGAGTTCTGGGACTGTCCGGTGTGGAAAGCCTGCACAGCGTCCGCATCACTGGCATGAATTGGCCTCAGGTGCGCGGTGCCGCCGTCCCTGAGCACGACATCGGCTTCCCAATGTTCCGGATATTCGCCGTCCCCGGGCTGATCCACCATAGGCTTAGCCTAACCACAAACAGACGCCGCAGGCCCTGCGCCAACGAAACGGCGCCAGGAAACTGCGCCCCACCAGAGCACCATCAGTAACCCAGAAGGATCCACCAGCCCCATGGCCCGCCGCCAAAGCCCACCCCCAGCCGGGGAAGCCGCCCAGGATTTCGTCGAGAACATCGTGGACATCGATGTCACGTCCGAGATGGAAGGTTCCTTCCTGGAGTACGCCTATTCGGTGATCTACTCCCGGGCCCTGCCCGATGCCAGGGACGGACTGAAGCCGGTGCAGCGCCGGATCCTGTACATGATGAGCGAGATGGGCCTCCGGCCCGACCGCGGCCACGTCAAGAGCGCGCGTGTGGTGGGCGAGGTCATGGGTAAGCTCCACCCCCACGGCGACACCGCGATCTACGACGCCATGGTGCGCATGGCCCAGGACTTCTCGCTGCGCCTGCCGCTCATCGACGGCCACGGCAACTTCGGCTCGCTCGATGACGGCCCGGCGGCTCCCCGGTACACCGAAGCCCGCCTCGCGGCGGCGGCCCTGACACTGACCGACCACCTCGACGAAGACGTGGTGGACTTTGTCCCCAACTACGACAATCAACTGACCCAGCCGGACGTGCTTCCGGCAGCGTTTCCCAACCTGCTGGTCAACGGTGCCACGGGCATTGCCGTGGGCATGGCTACCAACATGGCCCCGCACAACCTGGTGGAGGTCATCTCCGCAGCCCGGCACCTGATCGCGCATCCGGACGCCACGCTGGATGACCTCATGCGGTTTGTCCCCGGGCCGGACCTTCCCACGGGCGGCCGGATCGTGGGCCTGGACGGCATCCGTGACGCCTATGCCACCGGACGCGGATCCTTCAAAACCCGGGCCAAGGTGGAGATCGAACAGCTCTCTGCCCGGCGCACCGGCCTGGTGGTCACCGAACTGCCCTACATGGTGGGCCCGGAAAAGGTGATCGAGAAGATCAAGGATGCGGTCAACGGCAAGAAGCTGACCGGCATCAGCGACATCGTTGACCTCACGGACCGCAAGCACGGGCTCCGCCTTGTCATCGAGCTGAAGAACGGGTTCAACCCGAATGCCGTGCTCCAGCAGCTGTACCGCTACTCCCCCATGGAAGATTCCTTCGGCATCAACAACGTGACGCTGGTGGACGGCCAGCCGCAGACCCTCGGGCTTGTGGATCTGCTGTCCGTCTATGTTGGCCACCGCATCGATGTGGTCCGTCGGCGCACGGCGTTCCGGCTGGGCAAGAAAAAGGACCGCCTGCACCTGGTGGAGGGTCTGTTGATCGCCATCGTGGACATTGACGAGGTCATCCAGATCATCCGTTCCTCGGATGAGGTGGCCGCCGCCCGCGAACGGCTGATGTCCATCTACGACCTCACCGAAATCCAGGCCAACTACATCCTGGAACTGCGGCTGCGCCAGCTGACCAAGTACTCACGGATCGAGCTGGAGAAGGAACAGGACGAGCTCCGCCGCGAAATTGCGGAGCTTGAGGCCATCCTCGGCTCGGAGGAACGGCTGCGCGGACTCGTGTCAGCTGAACTCGGCGAGATTGCCGAAAAATACGGCACGCCGCGCCGGACCGTCCTGCTCGAATCCGAGGCCGTCTCCCCCACAGTGGCAGCCGCCCTGGCTGCTGCCCCCGGAGCGAAGGGCAAAGCCGCACCCTTGGCCCTGGAGATCGCGGACGATCCCTGCTGGGCGATCCTCACGGCGTCAGGCCAGATTGCGCGCACGTCCAACCAGGAACCGCTCGCCGAGTCCGGTCCGCGCGTCAGGCATGATGTGTTCCGCTCGGTGGTCAAGACCTCCGCCCGTGGTGAAATCGCCGCCGTCACCTCGCAGGGTCGGATGCTGCGGCTGCAAGTCATGGACATGCCGGTGCTGCCGCCGATGTCCGGGCTGCCCAACCTCGCCGGCGGTGTCCCGGCCAAGGACTTCATCACCCTGCTGAAGGGTGAAACGCTGGTGGCCTTCGCGCCGCTGGATGAGATCCTCGCCATCGGCACTGCACAGGGCGTGGTCAAGCGGGTCCAGCCGGACTATCCCCTGAACCGCGAGGACTGGGAGGTCATTGCCCTCAAGGACAAGGACGTGGTGGTGGGTGTGGCTCCGGCCGGGCCAGAGGACACTGACCTTGTGTTCGTGACCCGGGAAGCGCAGCTGCTCCGGTTCAGCGCCGCGAACGTCCGGGCCCAGGGCCGGACAGCGGGCGGCATGGCCGGCATCAAGCTTGCCGACGGCGATCACGTGGTGTTCTTCGGTGCGGTAGCGCCGGACGATGACGCCGCCGTCGTGGTCACCATCGCGGGGACCGACGGCGCCCTGCCGGGTACCGCGCCCGGTGCCGCGAAGGTGACGGCCTTCGCCGAGTATCCGGCCAAGGGCCGCGCCACAGCCGGTGTCCGCGCCCACCGTTTCCTCAAGGGCGAGGACACCCTCCTGTTGGGCTGGGCAGGGCACGGACCGGCCAAGGCATCCTCGCTGGCGGGCGTGGCCAGATCGCTGCCGCAGGAACACGGCCGGCGTGACGGTTCGGGAATTCCACTGTCCCAGGCCGTGGACGCGGTGGGGCCGGCCATGGCATGGACCGATCCGGCCTAGACTGCTGCCATGCCTATCATTCCCGATGAGAAGGACTGGACCTGGGTACTCTCCCGGCCCTGCCCGGAGTGCTCCTTCGACGCGTCCACCGTCACCCCCTCCACCGTCTCTGGCAGCGTGTCGAACATGCTTCCGCGCTGGCGGGCAGTGCTCCGGAGGCCAGAAGTTGCCGAACGTCCGGACGCGAACACGTGGTCGGCCTTGGAGTACGCCTGCCACGTCCGCGACGTTTTTGCGCTGTTCGACCAGCGGTTGAACCTGATGCTCGCTTCCGAGGACGCCCGGTTCGACAACTGGGACCAGGACCGGACGGCAGTCGAGAAGGATTACCCCAGCGCCGATCCCACAGTGGTCAGCGCCGAGCTGACAGCAGAAGGCGAACAGATCGCTGCGTCCTTCGCCGGCGTCCGGGAGTCAGAGTGGGGCCGGACGGGCCTGCGCGGCAACGGCTCGGAGTTCACCGTCCTGACCCTGTCGCAGTATTTCCTGCATGATGTGGTCCACCACCTTCACGATGTGGACGGCTGATTACAGCTCCTTATCCCACGCCATGCTGCGGCTGACTGCCCGGTAGCCCATCTTTGTGTAGAGAGCCAGCGCGCCCGTGGGGTTTTCCGAGTCCACATCCAGCGACGCCACGTCCATTCCGGCGTCGGTAAAACGGTGCATGGCATCGGCCAGCAGCGCTTGGGCGATGCCCCTGCCGCGGTGTTCCTGCCGCACTCCCAGCAGTAAGGTGTAGCCCTCGCGGAATCCACGCTGGACGGCGATGTCCGGATCGTGGGCGGCCAGCTGGTATCCCGCCACTGTTCCGGTGGCGGCGTCCAACACCACCGCGCTCAGGTCGGGCCGGGTATGTGGATGGTTGAGTGTGAAGGACCAGGCCTCCTCATCCCGCGGTTCGCTGCCCCAGTGGTCGCTGAAGGCCTCGTTGTGCGCGAGGCGGACTTGTTCGTGCCATTCCGGCGCCATGGGCGCCAGCACCAGGCCGCCGGCCAGGACGTTTGTGGGCAACGGCTGCTCCAGTGACCGGTGCATCTCATTGAAGTAGCGGACCACCGTGTAGCCGGCTGCCTCCAGCATCCTGGCCTGGTGCGCGTGCTGCTGCTCGGTGCCGATCCGAAGGCGTGGCCGGACCGAGGTTTCGGTGCCCTCGGCGTCTGCGGCGAAGCGTTGCCGGGTCCGCTGCTCCAGCCAGCCAAGAAGTGCCGTTCCCACCCCGCGGCGCTGCCACTCCGGGTCGACGCAGCCAAATCCGTGGGCCTTGTCCGCTTCCGGGTTCTTCGAAATCCTGGCATAGGCCCGGATGACGCCGCCACCGTCCAGGCCCAGCACGGTATTGGCGGCCAGCGGGTTCTTCCCGGACGCCACCTGCTGCTCGAGGTCTGCCTCCCGTTCGTACCAGACGGGGTTCTCCGCGGCGGCCGTCCGTGCGATCAACGCGGCCCACGCCGGAATGTCGGAAGCCGCTGCCGGCCGCCAGTGAAGCTGCGGAAAGTAGACTCTTGGTTCCTGGTTCATGGCAACAGGCTATGACATCCGGCTAGCGAAGGCTCCCCTCCGGATACGGCACCCTGTGACTGCCCGCGGCGCCTGTCAGTGATGCCGCGGACAGGTTCAGAACGGTGTCAGCCGGGTGGATATCGGCTGGATTATGGGTCACCATAACCACTGTGCGGTCCTTGAGGCCGGCGCGGAGGTCGGCCAGCATTCCCCGTCCGGATTCAGCGTCCAGATGGGCTGTGGGCTCGTCCAGCAGGATTACCTCGGCGCCCGTCAGGATGGTCCGCGCCACGGCGAGCCGTTGCCGCTCGCCGCCGCTCAGGAACGAGCCGCCCGGGCCGATCCTGGTGTCCAGCCCGTCAGGCAGGCGCGACACCAGGGCATTAAGGCCGACGGCGGCCAGCGCCGCCGCGAGCTCCCGGTCACGGGCGGTGGAAGAGACCGTGCCGTAGCCCGACGAACCGTCGGGCCCGGCTTCGGGCCCGGCTCCGGCTCCGGTTGCGGGTACGGGTGTCGGTGCCGCTGTCGGTGCCGCTGTCGGTGCCGGCAGGCCCAGCAGCAGGTTGCCGCGCAGGGTCGAATCGAACAGGTGTGCCTCCTGCGGGCACCAGGCTGCCGTCCCGGTCACCGCGGCCCTGCCGGCCGCGGCCGGGAGGAAGCCCAGGAGTACCGCGAGGAGGGTGGACTTACCGGCACCGGAAGGCCCTGTGACGGCCAGCCAACTGCCCGGCCCGGCTGTTGCCGACACCCCTGAGAACACTGTGCTGCCGCCTGGCCATGCCGCCGCAAGGTTGGACAGTTCCACCCCGGGGGCGGCACCGGCGCGGGCCGGGACCTCGTGCCGCCCGTCGCCTTCTGCGGCCGTTGCGGTGGCGTCAAGCACACCGGACTCTGCAACCCGCCGCATGACTGAACGCAGGGCAGGGTACTGACGGACCGCCGTCGTCATGGCTGCATACGGTTCCACCAGCGCCAACTGCAGGAGAACTATCACTGCAGCCGTGGCGGGTTCCATGGCGCCGGCAATGACCTGGGGGGCTGTCAGCACGGCGGCGGCCAGTGCGGCTGTTCCGCAGGCAGCCACCGTGATCGCCTGGCCGAGGCCTTCCGCCCAGGCCGAGCGCTGGGATGCTTTGGTTGCCGTGCGGTCCTCGGACCGAAGCGCGTTCAGGACTGCTGCCGCGATGCCGTTGGCGTGCAGTTCAGCCCGTGCGTCCAGGGCCGCGGACGTGCGCCGCAGGACGCCGGCGCGCAGCCGCTGTTCCGCCGTGGCCGACTGCCTGTCACCGCGGACTGCAGCTGCCGGCGCCACAATCAGGCTCAGGGCTGCGGCAATGGCTACTGCGGGCAGCGCGGCCGGGGCCACCAGGGTGGTGGCCAGCAGCGCCGAACCGCCCACCGCAAGAGCGGTCATGGGTGGTAGCACAACGCGCGGCAGCAGGTCCCGGATGGTATCGACGTCGTCAATCACCGTTCCCAGGACGTTGCCGCCCTGCAGGAGCCGCCGCAGGGACAGGGCCTTGCGGCTCAGCGATTCCCAGAGCCGGCCGCGGAGCCGGGTGAGGGCACCGAAGACGGCGTCGTGCAGCAGGAGCCGTTCCCAGTAGCGCAGGACGGCCCGCCCGATTCCGAAGAACCGGACACCCACGATGGCGGTCAGCAGGTAGAGGATGGGCGGCTGCTCGCTCGCCCTGATGATGAGCCAGCCGGACAGTCCGGACAGCGCCACGGCGAAGATCGCGGCAAAGGTCCCCACCACGGCTGCGCCCGAGAACCGGCCGGCCACGGGCGCCAGGAGGCTGCCCAGCAGCCGCGTGGTGGGAGCCGTCTGGCCATTCCCCGCAGCGGGGACGGGCTCTCCCCGCCCGGGGGTTCCGGGAGCCTGCGGATCTTCACTGCCCCCTGTTGCGTTGCTCAGCCCTGCGGGATGCTCCGCTGTGTCCGGCATCGACGTGGTCTCCGACCGTGCCGTGATTCCGCGGACCGAGACGGGCACCAGGTGGTCTGCCAGTTCGCGGGTCTGCTGGTCGTGCGCCACCAGGATGACGGTGACCTGTCCGCGGAGGGCGCGGATGGACTCCTGCACCAGCCCCGCCGAAGCCGCGTCCAGGTGGGCTGTCGGTTCATCAAGCAAGAGCACGGTGGCACCAGCCCGGATGCGGGCCAGGCCGCGGGCCAACGCGACACGCCGCAGTTCCCCCGGGCTCAGCTCGGCCGGATGGTGGCCGGCAAGGTGACCGGCGGCAGCCGCGGCCAGGCACTCGCGGGCCGTCTGGTGCGCCTCGTCCGCAGATCCACTGTTGACGTAGAGCGTGACCTCTTCGAGGACCGAATCCGCCACCATGACCGGGTGCTGTGGAACCCAGGCGATGGCGCTGCGGTCAAAGCCGGACAGGTGCCCGGACACTTCGGTTCCGCCGCCGTCGCCCACCGTCCCGGCCAGCACGCCAAGCACCGTGCTTTTGCCCGCGCCGCTGGGGCCGTCCATGGCAGTGATCTGGCCCGGCGGGGCCGTGAAGGTGAGAGGCCCGACGGCGGCTCCCGCCCTGCCCGCATAGGTGACCGTGAGATCGGTGACCGTCACTCCCCCCGAGTCGGGCGCGGAAAGCCGGGTGCCGCCGTCGTCCGCGGGAAGGACCGGCACTCCGCGGGTGGCGCCGGCGGCGGTGCCCCCGATAGAAAGCGGCCGCGGCTCGGGTGCATCGGTGACCGTCCGGGTCGCGGCGAGCGCTGCCCGGCCATCATCGCTGGCGTGGTGTGCAGTGCCCAGTTCGCGAAGCGGCAGGTAGCAGTCCGGTGCCAGGATGAGCGCCAGGAGGCCTGCTTCGAGGGCCATGTCGCCGTGCACCAGGCGGACGCCGATGAAGACAGCCACCACGGCCACCGAAATGGTGGCTATGAGTTCCAGTGCCAGGGCGGAAAGGAACGCGGTGCGCAGCGTCCCCATCGTCTTCGCACGGTATTCCTCGGAGATCTCCTCCAGGGCCTTGCGCTGCGCGGTGGCACGGCCCAGGCCCACCAGCACGGGCAGCCCCTTGGCCAGCTCCAACATGTGGGCGGATAGCCGGGTGAGGGTTTCCTGCGCCTCGCGGACGTGGTCCTCGGTGTACCGGCCGATCAGCACCATAAACAGCGGGACCAGCGGAACCGTCAGGACAACCACAACAGCGCTGACCCAATCGGCGAAGAGGATGCGTGCGCCCAGCAGCAGCGGGATCGTGGCACAGTTCACCAGTGCGGGCAGGAACTGGGTGTAGTAGCTGTCCAGCGCGTCCAGGCCGCGCGTCGCCAGGACGGCCAGGCCGCCGTCGGCCGGACCGGTGCTGCGTGCGCCGTTCCGGAGGGCGCGGGCCAGCAGTTCCTGCCTTAGCTCCTCCTTGATCCCCAGCGCGGCCCGGCGGGCGGCGATGCCCTGCGCCCACACGGTGATGGACCTCAGGACCACGCCTGTCAGGCCCCAGGGCAGCTGGTCCTGCCAGGAATCATTCCCGGTGGCCAGCCCGGAGAGCATGGCTGCCACGGATTGTCCCATGAGGACCAGCGCGAGCGCTTTCAGCGCTGCCAGCAGGCCGAGCCAGTAGACGGCGGAACGGGTGGCCGGTCCGGCAGGAAAGTCTGGGCGCACGCGGGGTCAGTCCTTAGTGGTAAATGCCCTGACGGCCACTGCCGGCAGGAAACTGTGGGCCGCCGGGATGTGGTCGGCGCTGACCCGGCGGCGGAACACCCAGTAGGTCCACGCCTGGTAGACGATCACCAGGGGCAGGCCCACCGCTGCCACCACGCTCATGAGGCCGAGGGTGTAGTCAGAGGAGGAAGCGTTGGCGATGGTCAGGTCAAACGCCGGGTCGAGGGTTGAGGGCAACACCACCGGGAATACTGCGCCAAAGATCGATGCACTGCCCAGGAGCAGGAAAGCCCCCATCGCCATGAACGCGCGGCCTTCGGCTCCGCGCCGCGCCAGGACCCATGCCGCGACTGCCGCCACTACGGCGAGGAGCACCGCGGCCCAGGTCCACAGCTCGCCCTCCAGGAACTGGAGGGCCAGTGCCCAGCCGGCCATGGGAAGGAGCAGGACCGGCAGCAGCCGGACAAACCAGGCGCGGGCACGGTGCCGCACGTCGCCGTCGGTCTTCAGTGCCAGGAACGCCAGGGCGTGGAGCAGGGAGAACCCCACCACGGCCAGCCCGCCCAGGACGGCGTAGCCGCTGAACCAGGCCATGGCACCGCCTACACGGTCACCGTTCGCGTTCAGCGGCAGGCCGGTGGTGGTCAGCGCCAGGGCAGCGCCCACGCCGAACGCGGCGAAGACGGAGCCCAGGGCAATGGCCCAGTCCCAGCGTGCACGCCAACCGTCGTTATCCACCTTGCCGCGGTACTCGAACGCCACCGCACGGAAGATCAGGGCGACGAGGACCACCAGGAGGGGGAGGTAGAGGGCGGAGAACAGCGAGGCGTACCAGAGCGGGAACGCCGCGAAGGTGGCGGCGCCCGCCGTAATGAGCCAGACCTCGTTGCCGTCCCAGACCGGGCCCACCGTGTTCAGCAGCACCCTGCGCTCGGTGTTGTTCCGCGCGAACAGCTTCATCAGCATTCCGACGCCGAGGTCAAAGCCTTCAAGGAAGAGGTAGCCGGTCCAGAGCACCGCGATGATGATGAACCAGATAGTGGGCAGCAGTTCCATATCGAATATCCTCTGGTCTTCTTAGTAGGCGAATGCCAGGACGTCGTCGGCGGGTTTGGCGGTGCCGGTGCCGGGGCCCGGGGTGGCGTCCTCGTTCTCATCCACCGGGGCATTCGCCAGTTCCGGCATGGCGGAAACCACTCCGCCGCGGATGTACTTGACGAGGAGTTTGACCTCCACCACCAGCAGGGCGCCGTACACAGCGGACAGGACGATGAGTGACGTGAGCAGTTCGCCGGCCGACACTCCGGGCGAAACGGCCGCCGCGGTGAACATAAACACCTGGTCAATGCCGTTCAGGTCCGGGTTGGGCGCCACGACAAACGGCTGCCGGCCCATTTCGGTGAAAATCCAGCCGGCGGCGTTGGCGCCGAACGGGGCCAGGATGCCAAAGACTGCCAATCGCATCAGCCAGGGCGACGCCGGGACGGTGCCCTTCCTGGTCAGCCAGAGGGCAACGAGCGCTGCCAGCGCCGCCACCCCGCCGAAGCCGATCATCATCCGGAAGCCCCAGTACGTGACTTCCATGACGGGGACGTACTGGATTTCCTGGCCGGCCCGCTCGCCGTAGATCGGGTTGTCCGGCAGGTGCGTACCGTAGTCGGCCTTGTACTGGTCCAGGAGGCTGTTAACGCCCTTGACCTCCGTGGTGAAGTCGCCCTTGGCGAGGAAGGACAGGATGCCCGGCACTTCGATCACAGCCGTAATGTCGTCGCAGTTCTTGGAGCCGAGGTTTCCGACGCTGAGGACCGAAAATCCGGTGCCGTCGTGGCAGGCGGCTTCGGCGGCGGCCATCTTCATGGGCTGCTGCTCAAACATCAGCTTGCCCTGCAGGTCGCCGGTGAGTGCGGTGCCGGCGAACGAGATCATCGCGACGACGGCGCCGATCCGCAGGGAGCGGATCCAGACTTTGTAGTCGGTTTTGTCGCGGCCGGGAATGGCTGCTTCCCCGGGAACCACCTTGCCGTCAGGGCCGATGGTGTCGATACCGTCCTTGCGCCTGCGCCAGAGGTGGTACCAGGCGATGCCCAGGAGGAATCCGCCGGCCACAGCCAAGGCTCCCATCAGGGTGTGCGGGAATGCCACGAGTGCGGTGTTGTTGGTGAACACTGCCCAGGCGTCCGTCATGACCGGCCGGCCGTCGATGATTTCCGCGCCGACCGGGTGCTGCATCCAGCTGTTGGCCACAATGATGAAGTAGGCGGAAAAGACCGATCCCACCACGGCAATCCACAGGCAGGCGAGGTGGATGGATGGCTTCAGCTGCTTCCAGCCGAAGATCCATAGCCCCAGGAACGTGGACTCAACGAAGAACGCCAACAACGATTCCAGTGCGAGCGGAGCCCCGAAGACGTCACCCACGAACCGGCTGTATTCGCTCCAGGCCATGCCGAACTGGAACTCCTGAACGATGCCGGTGGCCACGCCCATGATGAAGTTGATCAGGAACAGCTTGCCCCAGAACTTGGTCATCCTGAGGTATTCAACCTTGCCGGTCCGATGCCAGATGGTCTGCATCACGGCCACCACCAGGCCCAGCCCGATGGTCAGGGGCACCATCATGAAGTGGTACACGGTGGTGATGCCGAATTGCCAGCGTGCGATTTCCAGAGCTTCCACAGCAGTCCCTCGGGGTCGGGGTTCAACTTCTACGATTCGTAGAACTGTAACTTCTACAGAGTGTAGAACAATGCGGCGAGCACTGTAAAAACAAGAGTTCCACCTCACCCCGCGCCCCACAAGGCTGCGAAACACGCTGTGTTCTACCGTACGTAGAAACTCAGACAAAAAACAGGTAAATTTGGTCATGTATCTGTAGCGAAGAATGTGCAGGCACCGCGGCGCTCAGCCACGGATGCGGGAACAAGAAGGATGTAGCAATGGCAAGTCTTGGGGAACTGGAACGGGCAGTGATGGATCTGCTCTGGGCGGGCCACGAAGCAGCCACCGCAAATACCCTGCGTGACAAACTGGCAACCAGCACGGAGGCCAAAGGGGATGCGGCCGGCCATGAGGGCAAGGAGCTTGCCGTCACCACCGTCCTGACTGTGCTCTCACGTCTGGAGAAGAAAGGCCTTGTGGAGCGGGAACGTGGCACCAGGCCGCACCGCTACCAGGCTGTTTCCAGCCGGGAAGAACACACAGCCGAACTGATGCACGAAGTGTTGGGCTCCGCCCCTGACCGTGAAGCCGTGCTGGCGCAGTTCATCGGGTCTGTTACCGCAAGCGAAGCCGAAACACTGCGCAAACTGCTCGGCCACGTCTAGCGGGCCCATGTTCTGGACCTCATACCTGCTGGCGGTCCTTGCGATAGTGCTGGCGTGGCCAGTGCCTATCTTTCTTTCCCGCGCCCGGTGGCCGGCCCGGTCGCCCTTCACCGCCATGCTCCTCTGGCAGGCAATCGCGCTGGCCGGCGGGCTCTCGATGATCGGCGCCATGCTGGTTTACGGCCTGGAACCGGTGGGCGACAACCTGATCGCCGGCCTGCGTGCCCTCGCGGGCATGGTCCTCTTTAATGCGCCCACCACAGCACTCGGCTTCTGGCATCTTTTTGCCCTCTCCGCCGCGGCCCTGCTGACCGCACACCTGGTTTTCACCCTGCTGCTCACGTACTACAAGATCGAGCGCCAGCGCCGGCGCCACCGTGAGCTGCTTGCCCTCCTGGCTTCGCCTTCGGCCGAGGGGGCGGGAACCGTGGTTATCAATCACGACTCCCCCGTGGCCTACTGCCTGCCCGGCGGGGCGCGCTCTGTCACTGTGCTCTCCGACGGCCTGATGGCAGCCCTCGAACCGGCCGAGCTGCGGGCAGTCCTGAGCCATGAAAACGCCCACCTCAACCAGCGCCACCACCTGCTCCTGTGGGCCTTCGCAGCGTGGCGCCAGGCGCTCCCCTGGCTTCCCACCACCAGGCTCGCCCAGGAGTCCGTGAACTCGCTGATCGAGATGCTGGCTGACGACGTTGCGCTGAAGACGGAGAGCCGGGCAACCCTCATCAAAGCCATTGCGATCGTGGCCAGCGGGTCGTCCGGCGGCGGCGGGGCTTTCCGGCCGGCCGCCCAGGCCGGCCTTGCCCTCGACGGGCTGGAGGCCGCAGCAGGCGTAACAGGCTCCGACGCCGCCCGCACCACCGCTTCACGGGTCAGCCGGCTGCTCTCACCACAGCCTGAACTCTCTGCCACGGCCCGCGCCACGGTGCAGGTCTGCTGCGTCCTGCTGCTTGCCCTGCCGACGGCCCTGCTGATCGTGCCGGGCCTGCTGGGCTAAGTGCGCCCTGCTGAGCCCGCCGGTCAGGCGTCGATCCGCTCCCGGTCCAGGCTGGATGCGCCCGCGATGATGAAGTCCTTCCGCGGCGCCACATCTGAGCCCATCAGCAGGTCGAAGGTGTCCTCGGCCTGCTTGGCGTTCTCGATGCCCACCTTGCGCAGCGTCCGGTGCCGGGGATCCATGGTGGTCTCCGCCAGCTGTTCGGCGTCCATCTCGCCGAGTCCCTTGTACCGCTGGATCGGCTCCTTGTAGCGCTTGCCTTCCTTCGCCAGCCGGGCGAGCAGCGCGTGGAGTTCCGCTTCAGAGTAGGTGTAGATCATCTCGTTGGCCTTCTGGCCCGCATTGATCACTTCGACGCGGTGCAGCGGCGGGACGGCGGCAAAAACGCGTCCCTCATCAATCATGGGCCGCATGTACCGGAAGAACAGGGTCAGCAGCAGCGTCCGGATGTGGGCGCCGTCCACGTCGGCGTCGGTCATGAGGATGACCTTGCCGTACCGGGCGGCGCTGATATCAAAGCTGCGGCCCGACCCCGCACCAACCACCTGGATCAGGGCAGCACATTCTGCGTTGGAGAGCATGTCCCCCACAGAAGCCTTCTGGACGTTGAGGATTTTGCCGCGGATGGGCAGCAGCGCCTGGAAGTCCGAGGACCGTGCCAGCTTTGCCGTTCCCAGCGCGGAGTCACCTTCGACGATGAACAGTTCGGAACGCACGACGTCGTCCGTCCGGCAGTCAGCGAGTTTGGTGGGCATGGACGACGTTTCCAGCGCGTTCTTGCGCCGCTGCGTCTCCTTGTGGACCCGCGCGGAAATACGGGACTTCATCTCGCTGACAATCTTCTCCAGCAGCAGCGCAGAGTGGGCTTTGTCGTTGCGGTTCGCAGAGTTCAGCCTTGCGGTGATCTCCTGCTCTACGACCTTGGCGACGATGGCGCGCACTGCCGAGGTGCCAAGGATCTCCTTGGTCTGGCCTTCGAACTGCGGCTCAGCCAGCCGGACCGTCAGGACCGCCGTCAGTCCGGCGAAGATGTCATCCTTTTCGATCTTGTCGTTGCCCGCCTTGAGTTTGCGGGCGTTGGCTTCCACTGCCTTCCGGAACGTCTTGACCAGGGCCTGCTCGAAGCCGGACTGGTGGGTTCCGCCCTTGGGCGTGGCGATGATGTTAACAAAGGTGCGGACCGTGCTGTCATAGCCGATCCCCCAGCGCAGCGCCACGTCCACTTCACAGTCACGCTCAACCTCGGCGAGCTGGCTGTGGCCGCGCTCATCGAGGACCGGCACGGTTTCCTTGAACTTGCCCGAGCCGTGGAGCCGCCAAATATCGGTCACGGCGGGGTCCGCCGCGAGGAAGTCGACAAACTCCGAGAGGCCGCCGTCGTGGTGGAAGACCTCCTCGTGGGGACCTGCTTCACCCGGAGTGCCAGCCAGCCTGCGTTCATCGCGGACTGTGAGCTTGAGCCCGGGAACCAGGAATGATGTCTGCCGCGCCCGGGCGGCCAGTTCGTCGTAGGAGAACTTTGCGTCCGGCGTGAAGATCTGGCGGTCAGCCCAGTAGCGGATCCGCGTTCCCGTGACGCCGCGTTTCGCCTTGCCAATAACGTCCAGCACCGAGCCGTCCACAAACGGCGCGAAAGTCGCGGCGGGATCGACTTTGCTGCCCTGGTCCTGGAAGCGTCCGGGTTCACCGCGGCGGAACGACATTTTGTACGTTTTGCTGCCACGGTCGACTTCCACATCCAGGCGGGCGGACAACGCATTCACCACGGAGGCGCCAACGCCGTGCAGGCCGCCGGAGGCGGTGTAGGAACCGCCGCCGAACTTGCCGCCGGCGTGCAGCTTCGTGAACACCACCTCGACGCCGGTGAGTCCCGTCTTGGGTTCGACGTCCACCGGGATGCCACGGCCGTCGTCGTGGATTTCCACCGAGTTGTCCGCATGGAGAATGATTTTGATGTCGTGCCCGAAGCCCGCCAGCGCTTCGTCCACGGAGTTGTCAATGATCTCCCACAGGCAGTGCATCAGGCCGCGCGAGTCAGTGGAGCCGATGTACATGCCGGGGCGTTTGCGGACGGCTTCGAGGCCTTCCAGGACGGAAAGGTGCCTGGCGGTGTAATCAGAACTTGGTGCCACGGGTGGTGAACTCCTTCAGTGACGGAACAGCTGGCGCTGCGGACGCTCGTTCAAGCCTAGTCGGCGCGGGCGCAGAGGGCCTGCTGCCACACTTCGCCCGGGCTGTGGCCGGGGCCACTCGTGATGTCTCCGTGACCCAAATCCGCGGCTTGAGACATTCTTGTGGCTACGCGGTCAGCGAACTTGACCCGTCCTTGCGACGGGATTGATACGAATGCTGGTTATATAGACATACAGATCTACTAAGGAGGCCGATATGACAACAGCAGTGGCAGACCGCACACTCAACGCACTGGACCGGTGCGATCGTTGCGGGGCTCAGGCATATGTCCGCGTTGTACTTGAGACCTCCGGCGGTGAGTTGCTCTTCTGCGGCCACCATGCCCGTGCAGTCGAGGCGACACTCAGGCCCTTGAGCTCTGACTGGCACGATGAAACCGGCAGGCTTCACGAGAAGGCTCCCGTAGCCGTCGACTGACCTGCAAGACATCCGGACAGGACCCCCTCCCATGGGAGGGGGTCCTGTTTTGTCTTAAGAAGAAACGCGGGGTCAGTTGCCGCCCGAAAATCCTTCGACTTCGGGAGGAAACTGACCCCGCGTTGCGTGGGTCTGATTTAGTCCAGGTAGTCCCGGAGCACCTGCGACCGCGAGGGGTGGCGGAGCTTGGACATGGTCTTGGACTCTATCTGGCGGATACGCTCGCGCGTGACGCCGTAGACCTTGCCGATTTCGTCTAAAGTCTTCGGCTGGCCATCGGTGAGGCCGAACCGCATGGCCACCACACCGGCTTCGCGTTCCGACAGCGTGTCCAGCACCGAGTGGAGCTGTTCCTGCAGCAGCGTGAAGCTCACGGCGTCGGCGGGAACCACCGCTTCGGAGTCCTCAATGAGGTCACCGAACTCGGAGTCGCCGTCCTCGCCAAGCGGGGTGTGGAGCGAGATGGGCTCGCGGCCGTACTTCTGGACCTCTACCACCTTCTCCGGCGTCATGTCCAGTTCGAGTGCCAGCTCTTCAGGCGTGGGTTCGCGGCCGAGGTCCTGAAGCATCTGGCGCTGGACGCGGGCCAGCTTGTTGATGACTTCCACCATGTGCACCGGGATGCGGATGGTGCGGGCCTGGTCAGCCATGGCGCGGGTGATGGCCTGGCGGATCCACCACGTGGCGTACGTGGAGAACTTGAAGCCCTTGGTGTAGTCGAACTTCTCCACTGCACGGATCAGGCCCAGGTTGCCTTCCTGGATGAGGTCCAGGAACAGCATGCCGCGGCCGGTGTAACGCTTGGCCAACGAAACCACCAGGCGGAGGTTGGCCTCAAGCAGGTGGTTCTTGGCACGCTTGCCGTCATGGATGACAAACTCAAGCTCACGCTTGAACTTGGCGTCCATGGAACCGTCGTCGGCGTTGATCTTCTCTTCGGCAAAGAGCCCGGCTTCGATCCGGAGCGCCAGGTCGACTTCCTGCTCGGCATTGAGCAGCGCAACCTTACCGATCTGCTTGAGGTAGTCCTTTACGGGGTCGGCCGTGGCACCGGCGGACATTACCTGCTGGACAGGGGCGTCGTCGTCGTCGGCGTCCGAGTAGACAAAGCCCTTGCCGGTGGCTGCCGATGCGGCCTTGGCTGCGTCAATCTCGGTGTCTTCGCCGGCATCGCCGCCCTCAATCGCGGCGTCGTCGAGGTCTTCGACGTCGTCGTCATCGGAATCCGATGCGCCACGTGCGGCTTTTCCGGCTGCTTCGGCAGCAGCTTTGGCACCGGGCTTGGGCCCGCGCTTCTTGGGCTCGGGCTTGCCGTCGACGGCGGTGTCACCGGCGGCGGCATCCTTGACGGCTTTGTTGGCTGCCCGCGTCGCTGCTCGCTTGGCGTTCGTTGCAGCCTGCTTCTCCTCAGGGGACAAGACGTCCTGGGTGGCGGGATCCTTCTTCGCGGAAGACGGGGTCACAGAAAACCTTTCTAGCGGCGGTCTGTGGAATCACCATACGGGCAACACCACTATGACCCTGTCAAGTCCGTGATCAACATCAGGTACAAACCACGGCCGCAGAGTCTACAAGTAGAACTGCCGGGGCGGCTGTAATGTTCCCGTCAGGGGCCAATACATGCACTTGATACACGGACCCAACCGGGTCTCGGCATCCATTGTCTCACGGTTTTCCCGTAGAAGGCTCAAGAAGCAGCAGGAGCTAGGCTGCGTCCGTTTCGAATCGACGCCAGGCAGCCTCCTTCCGAGCAGCCCAGCCGCACAGGGTTCCGCGCCGCACCAGTTCCAGCATGAGCTCGGCGAGCCGGTAGCCCGGTTCTTCGTCAAGGGCCCGGCCGAGATACGCGGCAGCGTACGATCCCCTCCCCCGGCACCATGCAATCCAGCCGCGGCCGGTCAGGGCAGCAGCGCCGGGCTGACCACCGCACGCCGAAAGCTTATCCAGGACGGCATCCAAACTGTTCAAGCAGTCCCAGGCAGGAACCTCGGGCTCCAGACCCAGCAGATCCTCGCCATAGCCTGGCAGACCGCCCCCACCCGCGTAGGCGCTTCCCGAGTCGCCCTTGCCCAGGCCTGCAGGACCAACCGGCGCAAGGTTGCAGCCGTCTTGGAAGATGCCAAACGCTTCGGCACCCGCGAGTGCGGCCGGCATGCCCGCCGCGGCCATAACGAAGACCGCATCACGCCAGGCGGGGACGCGCAGGGAGGCCCGCAGGAACGCGACGTCGTTCGCTGGCAACTCCTGGCCGGCGCCGGTAAGGACGGAGCCCCACTGGGCCAGGAGGCTGTTGAGTTGTTTCCTGCTCCCCCGGCGCGGGTCCAGTTGCGCTGCCCAGGCGTCCTCCGACGCCAGGACTGCGGCACGCTCCTCACCGGACACCGCGGCCGCCGGGAGGGTGCCGTTCTCGGGCGCCGGCCCCACGCTGCTGCCGCGATAGACCATTTCGGCGTTCAGCATGCTGTCCCTGATCACCTGCACGGGCATGCCCGGCAAGGGGCAGCACACCAGGTCAGTGCAGGTAGCGCTCCGCCAGTAGTCGTCTCCCACGTACCACGCGTCGCGTACGGTCATGCCCGCGGCGTCGAGGCGACTTTCCAAGGCGTCCAGGAGACCCCGGTAGGTGCCAGGCGGTTCCATCCAGCCGTGGTTCGTGAAGATAGCCAGCAGCGCGCCGTCGGCATTGCGGTCGGCCGAGAGGTAGTCGCGCACGGTCCGGGCGTAATCCCGCGGGTCTGCGAGCGTTTCCGGGCCGGGCAGGTCAAGCCGCAGGGTCGCTCCGAGCCGTTTTCCCTGCATGGTCATGGCCACCAGGCTGTCTGCGGGCCAGTACCCCAAGGAATGTGGAATGAACCCGAGGATATCTTCAGGGCCTCGGACGGTCAGGTGTTCTGGAGGTTTCATGACTCCAGCCTCGGGCCGGCGCCCCCAGCGTTGAAGCCCCCAGCTCCGCTATGTCAACAACCGCCTCTGGCAGGCCGATGTGGAGGACAAGTGCCAGTCCTATTCCGCACTGTCCTGTCGGCGGCGCTGGGCAAGGCTGGCCCGCCGCTGTGCCATGGCCTGCAGCAGCGGGGCCACCACCACACCTTGCGCCGCCATCTGGCGCCGCACCTTTCGGCGAGTCCGCAGCATCATGACGGCCCCGAACCCAAGCAGCAGGAAGTGCACGCTCAACGCGATCCGGAAGGGTTCAAGGCCGTAGAGTTCGCCGCCGGAATAGCCGCTGGCCAGGAGGACGTCCAGCACGAAGCCGATCAGGAAAATCGCCACCAGGGCCGCGATGAATCCCCCCACGTTGACGATCCCCGTGGCAGTACCGATCCGGTGTGCGGGATTGAACGTCCGGGCGAAATCAAAGCCGATCATGGACCCCGGCCCGCCAATCGCCAGCACCACCACCAGGATGGCGAGCAGCCACAGCGGAGAGCGGCCCGGCGTCAGTAGCACAGCGGCCCACGCTGCTGCCGTAGCGCCCGATATCAGCAGCACCATGGTGGACCGGCGGAGCGGGTGCCGGGCGACAAAGCTGCCGATGAAGGGACCGGCGGCGAGTCCGGCGGCAACGTACAGGGTCATCAGCCCTGCCACCGTTCCCGCTTCCAAACCCTGCCCGGAGATGAGGAACGGGTAGCCCCAGGTCATAGCAAACACGGTGCCGCTGAACTGGATGGTGAAGTGGCTCCACATCCCCAACCTGGTCCCGGGCTGGCGCCACGCACTGGCGAGTGAGACGCCGGTTGCCCGCAGGCCACGCTGGACTTCGGGGGTTACGGTTCCGGGCGGCTGGTCCTGCAGGAGGACCACCACCAGGACCACTGCCAGTCCGGACATCCCGGCGAGCATCAGGAAACCGGGGGTCCAGCCGAAGGAATGCAGCACAAAGGCGAACGGCAGCACGCTGAAAAGCTGTCCCAACTGGCCGGACATGCCCGTCAGCTGGGTGACCAGGGGAACCCGCGCCGGGGCGAACCACAAAGGGATCAGGCGGATCACGGAGATGAAGGTCATGGCGTCGCCGGCGCCCACCAGCACCCGCCCCGCCACGCCGCCGGGAATGCTCTCGGCAAAAGCGAGCTGGAGCTGGCCGAGGCCCATCAGGACGGCCCCGCCGGCGATCATGGCCCGTGAGCCGAACCTGTCCACAAGCACGCCAACCGGGATCTGAAGGCCCGCGTAGACGAGCAGTTGCAGCACCGTAAAGAAGGAGATCGCGGAGGCGCTGGCGTTAAACCGCTCTGTAGCTTCAAGCCCCACCACGCCGAAGGACGTCCGCTGCGAGACCGCCACCAGATACGCGAAGATACCGATGGTCCAGATCAGCCAGGCTCGGGGGGAAGTCACTCCCTCATTATGCCCGGGCCGCGCCGCGCACCATGGCAACCGTCTGCCATGCGGACACGTGCCCGCCCGGGCAGCCGGACAGGCTAGAGGCCGGGGTTCTCGCGGGCAAGGTACGCCTCGACGGCCGCGCCCAGTTCGTCCCCGTTCGGCAGTTCGTCATTCTCATCCGCCAGCAGCGACCGCCGCACGGTGCCGTCGGCCTTCTCGTCGTACCGTTCCTCAAGCCGGGAAACCACTTGCCGGACGTCTTCGGAGGCTTCCACCTGCTCGCCGATCTGGCGGGCCACTTCCCGGCCTGCTTCGCGCAGCCTGTCAGTGGGGAGCATCAGGGACGTGGCCGCACCCAGGAATTCGAGCCCGGCAACTGCGGCGGTGGGGTACTCCGCTTCTGCGAGGTAGTGCGGGACATGGATCACGTACCCTGCAACGTTGCGTCCGGCGTCCACGAGCCGCAGTTCCAAAATGTGGCCCACAGCCGCCGGGACATCCACCGTGGGCTTCCAGACGGAGATGCCCTCAATGAGTTCGGGGCGGTTGCCATGGACAGTGACGCCCACCGGCCGGGTGTGCGGCACCGGCATGGGGATGGAGTGGATCCAGGTCACGAGATTCACGTCGAGCTTCTCCACAATGCCGACAACCGCGCGTGCGAACCGCTCCCACTGCAGGTCGGGTTCGAACCCTGCCAGCAGCAGGAACGCGTTGCCGAGCCCATCCTTTAGTTTGTACAGAGCCAGCTTCGGCG
Organism: Arthrobacter sp. BF1; assembly: GCF_056680215.1. NCBI lineage: Bacteria > Bacillati > Actinomycetota > Actinomycetes > Micrococcales > Micrococcaceae > Arthrobacter > Arthrobacter sp. BF1. The sequence continues at coordinate 1,744,588 of NZ_CM155271.1, read as the reverse complement.
CCTGGTAGTCCTGCAGATGGTCTTCAACGAAGGAGATGTGGGGCCGCCGCGACCGGTAATCGATGAGCTGGTCGGCGTCGAAGACTGCCACCGTTTCAGCATCGAGGGTGTCCAGCAGCTCGGCGTTGATTTGCTTAACCACGTGGCCGGCGTCGGCAAAGCCGGTGAAACCCATCACCAGGTTCAGCCCGCGGAGCGCCGGGCTGTGGAACAGCTCGATGTTGCTCGCGTAGAGCGCATCGGGGTCCAGCAGGGAGCCGGAAATCCGTTCAAGCACAGCGTCTTCCTTTCCAGGATTCGGGTGGATACGTTGTACAACGCTGCCGGGGGTCCCGGCATTCCGTCAGCGGGTGTGGCGCAAGTCTCAGGAGATTCCGCTCCCGCGCCTACCAACGGCTACGATCGACAAGTGGCCTGCCGGACGGGCTAGCCGGCACCCCGGCTACGTCGCGACCGGACGGCCGCAGGACTTCCGTGGCCAGCGCCAGACATCCATTCCTGCGCGAACAGCCTTTTCGAGAATTGAGGACTTTACCCCGTGGTCAAGAATACTGAAATCAACCTTAGTACCCTCGCCAAGGACCTGAAGAGGGCCAGCAGTGACGCCGTTGTCATCGGCGTGGGACAGGGCCCCGACGGCCCCGTGCTGCTTGAGAACCCGCTGACCGCGAAGTCAGCCGAGGCGCTGACTGATTCCCTTAAGGTCCTGGGGATCACGGGGGCCGCCGATCAGGCGGTCAGGCTTCCCGGCCTGCCTGAAACCGGCGCCGGCGTGCTTGTCCTGGCAGGCGTGGGCAAGGTCGCCGCCGGCCAGCCGCTGTCCGAAGAGGCACTCAGGCGCGCTGCCGGTTCCGCCGTCCGCCAGCTGGCTGGCCTGCCCACCGTTGTTCTGGCATTCCCGACGACGGGAGTCGCCGACGTCGCGGCAGTCGCCGAGGGTGCCGCTCTGGGCGCTTACGCCTTCACCGAGCACAGGTCCACCAGCGACGGACTGAAGGATCCGGTCCGCAACGCGGTGATCTATACGGACGTGGCGTCAAGCGACGAACTGAGCGCCGCGCTGAAGCGCGCGGGCCTGATCGGCCAGGCAGTTAATGCCACGCGATCGCTGGTCAACCAGCCGCCCAGCCATCTCTACCCCGAATCATTCGCCGAGGCCGCGAAGGAACTGGCCAAGGGCCTGCCCATCAAAGTGACGGTCTGGGATGAGAAGCGTCTGGAGAAGGAAGGCTTCGGCGGCATCATGGGCGTCGGCAAGGGCTCCACCCGCCAGCCGCGCCTGGTGAAAGTGGAGTACTCCCCCGCCAAGGCGACCAAGAAGATCGCACTCGTCGGGAAGGGAATCACCTTCGACACCGGCGGCATTTCCTTGAAACCGGCCCTCGGCATGGGTGACATGAAGAGCGACATGGCGGGCGCCGCCGTCGTCCTTAACACTGTGCTGGCAATTGCGCGTCTTGGCCTGCCCGTCAAGGCCACCGCCTGGCTGTGCATCGCCGAAAACATGCCCGGCGGCGCGGCATCACGCCCCGCGGACGTCCTCACCATGTTCGGCGGCAAGACCGTTGAGGTGCTGAACACCGACGCCGAAGGCCGCCTGGTCATGGCGGACGGCATCGTCGCAGCCAGCCGCGAATACCCGGATGCCATCATCGACGTCGCCACGCTCACCGGTGCGCAGCTTATTGCCCTCGGCAACCGCACAGCGGGGGTTATGGGCTCGGACAGCGTCACCGCCCCGCTCAAGGCGGCCGCCGACCGCGCCGGCGAACTGGTATGGCCCATGCCCCTGCCCGAGGAGCTGCGCCCCAGCATCGACTCCCAGGTGGCGGACCTGGCTAACATCGGCGAACGGCACGGCGGCATGATGACCGCTGCGGTCTTCCTGCGCGAGTTTGTGGGCAAGGGCAAAGACGGGGAACAGATCCCCTGGGCCCACATCGACATTGCCGGCCCGTCCTTTAACAACGGCAGCCCGTACGGCTACACGCACAAGCAGGCCACCGGCTGCACTGTAAGGACCCTGGTGGCCTACGTGGAGGATGTCCTCGCGGCAGCCTGACCCCGTTCCGTCTGTGACGCGCGGCTTTGTGGAACCGGCGTGATCCGTCGGGCACAAAGCCGCGTGACACTGGACACAAGCGCTCCACAAACGCAGCTGCGAGGTGGAGCATGGATAAGTGGTTCGCTAAGGTAAACCACGGTAGTGACAAATGAAAGAGAACCTGCCTGCTGGCATAATCACGGCAGTACAAGTTCCAAAGACCAGATGATGCGCAAGCTCGCGTCATCGTTCACGCGAGGGAGCGTCTAAGTGGCCGATCAGGCAACTGCGCAAGAATTCGACATCCTGGTACTCGGTGGCGGAAGCGGCGGCTACGCCACCGCCCTGCGGGCCGTTCAGCTTGGCTTCACCGTTGGTCTCGTCGAAAAAGGCAAGCTCGGTGGTACGTGCCTGCACAACGGCTGTATCCCCACCAAGGCCCTGCTGCACTCAGCCGAGCTGGCCGACCACGCCCGCGACTCCGCAAAGTACGGCGTGAATGTCACCCTGGACAGCATCGACATCACGGCTGTCAACGCTTACAAAGACGGCATCATTGCCGGCAAGTTCAAGGGCCTTCAGGGCCTGATCAAGTCCAAGGGCATCACTGTCATCGAAGGCGAAGGCAAGCTGACCGCCCCGGACACCGTCACCGTCAACGGCACGGCCTACAAGGGCAAGAACATTGTGCTCGCCACCGGCTCGTACTCGCGCACCCTGCCGGGCCTGGAAATCGGCGGCAAGGTCATCACCTCCGACGAAGCCCTCACCATGGATTACATCCCGAAGAGCGCCATCATCCTGGGCGGCGGCGTGATCGGCGTCGAGTTCGCCTCGGTGTGGAAGTCCTTTGGCGTCGACGTCACCATCGTGGAGGGCCTGCCCTCGCTGGTCCCGAACGAGGACGCGACAATCGTGAAGAACTTCGAGCGTGCCTTCAAGAAGCGCGGCATCAAGTTCTCCACCGGCGTGTTCTTCCAGGGCGTTGAGCAGAATAACGACGGCGTCAAGGTCACCCTGGTGGACGGCAAGACGTTCGAGGCGGACCTGCTCCTCGTGGCAGTTGGCCGTGGCCCCGTGACGGCCAACCTGGGCTATGAGGAAGCCGGCGTCACCATCGACCGCGGCTTCGTCATCACCAACGAGCGCCTGCACACCGGTGTTGGCAACGTCTATGCCGTGGGCGACATCGTCCCCGGCGTCCAGCTTGCGCACCGCGGCTACCAGCAGGGAATCTTCGTGGCCGAGGAAATCGCAGGCCTGAAGCCCGTCGTCGTCGAGGACGTCAACATCCCCAAGGTCACGTACTCCGAGCCGGAAATCGCCACGGTTGGTTACACCGAGAAGGGCGCAAAGGAGAAGTTCGGCGAGGACCAGGTGGAAACGCAGGAGTACAACCTCGCCGGAAACGGCAAGAGCTCCATCCTGGGCACCAGCGGCATCGTCAAGCTGGTCCGCCAAAAGGACGGCCCCGTTGTGGGCGTCCACATGATCGGTGCCCGCATGGGCGAGCAGATCGGTGAAGCACAGCTGATCGTGAACTGGGAAGCCTACCCGGAGGACGTGGCCGCACTGGTCCACGCCCACCCGACCCAGAACGAGGCCCTGGGCGAGGCCCACCTCGCTCTCGCGGGCAAGGCACTGCACGGCTAACAGCCCCCGTTTCACCGCAAGACATCAGGGTTTGGTGCACCCGGCTCATTCTGCCGGGTGCACTAAGCTCGAACAGGCAGCAATCATCCGCACAAAAGATCAATAAGGAGAACGGGGACGACATGTCTGAATCCGTTAACTTGCCCGCCCTCGGTGAGAGTGTCACCGAAGGAACCGTCACCCGCTGGCTCAAGCAGGTAGGTGACCGGGTAGAGGTGGACGAACCGCTGCTCGAGGTTTCCACCGACAAAGTAGACACTGAAATCCCCTCTCCAGTAGCAGGCATTATCGAGGAAATCCTCGTAGCCGAAGACGAGACCGCCGAAGTGGGCGCTCCCCTGGTCCGCATCGGTGACGGTTCCGGCGGCGGGGCAGCCCCCGCAGCGGAAGAAGCTCCTGCGGCGCAGGCAGAGGAAGCACCGGCAGAGGAAGCTCCCGCCGCACAGGCTGAAGAAGCTCCCGCCGCAGCGCCTAAAGAAGCTCCCGCTGCAGAGTCCCCGGCCGCTTCCGGCGGCGAAAGCCACGACGTCACCCTGCCCGCCCTGGGCGAAAGCGTCACCGAAGGCACTGTCACCCGCTGGCTGAAAGCCGTGGGCGACACCGTAGCTGTGGATGAGCCGCTGCTCGAGGTTTCCACCGACAAGGTTGATACCGAAATCCCCTCCCCCGTGGCCGGCACGCTTCAGGAAATCCGCGTCAACGAGGACGAGACCGCCGAGGTTGGCGCTGTCCTCGCCGTCATCGGCTCCGGCGCGGCAGCCCCCGCGGCCGCTGCCCCGGCTGGCCCCGCAGCACCCAAGGCCGAGCCTGCAGCACCTGCTGCTGCGCCTGCCCCCGCCCCGGCCGCCTCCGTGGCACCGAAGGCAGAAGCAGCTCCGGCGGCTCCGGCTCCCGCAGCTGCCCCCGCTCCCGCCGCCGCACCGGCGCAGTCTGCCGAGTCCGCAGGCGGCGAGTCCGGCTACGTCACTCCGCTGGTCCGCAAGCTGGCCAACCAGCACGGTGTTGACGTCGCCGCACTATCCGGCACCGGCGTCGGTGGCCGTATCCGCAAGCAGGACGTGCTCGCCGCAGCAGAAGCCAAGGCCGCCCCGGCAGCAGCTCCTGCCGCAGCCGCGGCAAGGCCGTCCGCCGCTCCTGTGGTTGCGTCCACGCTTCGCGGAACCACGGAGAAGGCTCCCCGCATCCGCCAGGTCATCGCCCGCCGCATGCGTGAGTCGCTGGACCTTTCCGCCCAGCTGACCCAGGTGCACGAGGTCGACATGACCCGCATCGTCAAGCTCCGGACCGCGGGCAAGGATAACTTCCTTGCCACCAACGGCGTGAAGCTGACCTACCTGCCGTTCATCGCCAAGGCTGTGGCCGAGGCCCTGAAGCAGCACCCGAAGCTGAACGCCGAGTACAACGAGGAAACCCAGCAGATCACCTACCACAACGCCGAGCACCTGGCGATTGCGGTGGACACCGAAAAGGGCCTCCTGGTTCCCGTGATCTCCAACGCCGGCGACCTGAACCTGGGCGGCATTGCCGGGAAGATCGCCGACGTCGCCTCCCGCACGCGCCAGGGCAAAATCGGTCCTGACGAACTGTCCGGCGGCACGTTCTCCATCACCAACATCGGCAGCGTCGGGGCACTCTTCGACACCCCGGTCATCAACCAGCCAAACGTCGCCATCCTCGGCACCGGCGCGATCGTCAAGCGTGCTGTTGTGGTGGCTGATGAAAACGGCGACGACTCCATCGCCATCCGCTCCATGATGTACCTGTCACTGACCTACGATCACCGTCTGGTGGACGGCGCTGACGCAGGCCGCTTCCTCCAGACCCTGAAGGCACGCCTTGAAGAAGGCGCCTTCGAGGCCGAGTTGGGCCTCTAGCTCCACTGGCAAGACAAGCGAAAGGCGGGGCAGGCGCGGGTGGGAGACCACCGGCACCTGCCCCGCGTTTTGGGTCGAAGGCAGTACTTTTCGCGGCCCTGTGCGTGGCTTTGCTACATTGCGTAGAAGCTACTGGATAAGCTGATCCCATGACTATTGTCTTCAGCATCCTGGTGTTTCTGCACATCGTCGGCGCCGCAATGATTGTTGGCTACTGGATCGCCACCCTCAAAGAGCCCACGGTCCACCCCCGCCAGCGGGACGGCGCCTTCGTGCAGCTACTGACAGGCATCGCCATGATGGGCATCATTCCTATGATGCCCGACGCCGACCCCAACTACTTCAAACTCGGTATCAAGTTCGCCATCGGTCTCGCCGTCGCCGTGCTGGCCGTGATCGGCACCCGGAAGGTCAAGAAGGGTGAACCGGTCTCCACCGGCTTAGCGCATGGCGTTGGTGGACTAGCGCTGGTCAACATTGCCATCGCCACGCTCTGGAACTAATCGCCCAAGCACCGCCCACGACGGCGCCGCTCCCCTCTCCGGGGAGCGGCGCCGTCGGCGTCTAAGCCCCTTTCGCGCTCATAATCCACTGAGAGCGGACAGCCCGTGCAAGCGTGCACACGAGTCCCTAGGATGGGAACCGGCGGGCTGCGGCAACTGCCTGGCCCCGGATGGAATCAATGTTGAGGAGCGACATGGCTACAACACGCAACGCGCACACTGTTTGGACCGGCAGCCTGACGGAGGGCTCCGGCAACACTACGCTGGACAGCTCAGGCCTCGGCACGTTCGACGTCACCTGGAAGGCCCGCACCGAGGCCGCCGAGGGCAAGACCAGCCCTGAGGAACTGATCGCTGCGGCGCACTCCGCATGCTTCTCCATGGCGTTCAGCCATGAACTGAGCCAGGCCGGCTTCACCCCGGACGAAGTCAACACCAAGGCCGAGGTTGGGTTCCAGCCGGGCACCGGCATCACTGGCAGCCACCTGACCCTCAATGCGCGCATCCCCGGCATTTCGGAGGAGGACTTCCAGCGCATCGCCGAGTCGGCGAAGAAGGGCTGCCCCGTATCCCAGGCCCTCACAGGCATCGAAATTACCTTGGACGCGACCCTGCAGTCCTGATCCGGCGGCCGGTCCTAAAACGCCGCTAAACCGCACAAAAAGGCCCTGCCCCCACCGGATGACCGGAGGGGGCAGGGCCTTATGTCTGTGCTGCGGCGCGGTCAGCCGCCGTGACGGCGGGCCGGGAGCGGCGCGGGCCGCAGGCGGCGGTAGCCTTCACGGGCCGGGGGACGGTCCGTGGGCAGTTCCTGGATCATTTCCCTCAGCGCGCCGATGCCGTATTCCAGCTGCGGGTCCCGCCCGGACGCGTAAGCGTGCGGCGGATACGTGACTTCGATGTCGGGATCCACGCCGTAGTTTTCCACGGACCATCCCACTCCACCGCCGAACCAGGTTGCGTAGCGTGGCTGGGTGACGCCGGTGCCATCGGCCAGTGAGAACCTGTTATCGATGCCCACCACGCCGCCCCAGGTCCGCGTGCCGATGACGGGCCCGATGCCCCGCAGCTTGGAGACCTGGGTGATGATGTCGCCGTCGGACCCGGCAAACTCATCGGCGAGGATGATCACCGGACCCCGCGGGGCGTGATGCGGGTACGTACGGGGGCGTTCCCCGCGAGGCATGCTCCAGCCGGTGACCTTGCGGCCGATCAGCTCTGCCACCAGTTGCGATGTGTGGCCGCCGCGGTTGCGCCGGACGTCCACAATCAGCCCGTCGAGGGCCGTTTCGGTGTCCAGGTCACGGTGCAGCTGGGCCCAGCCGTTGGCCATCATGTCCGGGATGTGGAGGTACCCGTAGCGTCCGCCCGATGCCTCCCGGACGGTCCGGCGGTTGGCCGCCACCCACTCCTGGTACCGCAGGCGCTCCTCGTCCTTGACCGGGACGACGGCGATGCGCCGCTGCTTCCCTGCCTCGGCTCCGTGGCCGTGGCCGTTGCGCAGGGTCAGTTCCACGGCGCGCCCGGCTGCGCCCACCAGCTGCATGGCCGGTGTCACCGCAACGGACAACGGTACGCCGTCAATGGCGAGCAGCACGTCCCCGGCCATGGCGGCAGCACCCGGCCGGGTCAGCGGCGAGGTGGCCAGCGGATCGGACGATTCCCCCGCAAGGATGCGCGTGATCTCCCAGCCGGCGGGTGTGAAGGCGAGGTCGGCGCCCAGCCGGCCCTGGCCGTTGCTGCCGTTTTCCGTGACCATGGCGGGCCTGACGTAGGCGTGGGACGTGCCCAGTTCCCCGTGCAGTTCCCAGAGCAGGTCCACCAGGTCGTCATGCGAGCCCAGCCGGTCCACCAACGGACGGTACCGCTTGTGGATCGACTCCCAGTCCTGGCCGGCCATATCCTCCGCCCAAAAGAAGTCACGCTGCAGCCGCCAGGCCTCGTCAAAGGCCTGGCCCCAGACGCTGACGGGGTCCATCATCACGCGGATCCTGCCCAGGTCAACCTTGACCAGCTGCCCGGACTCCTCGTCCGCTTTGGCGGCGGAAGGAACAACGCTGACCTGCTTGTCGCTGATCAGCACCACCTTTTGGCCGTCGCGGGAGACCCGGTAGCTGTCCAACGCCTCAACCAGCGTGGCCGGCTTGCGCCGTGCGAGGTCGAAGCGGACCAGACTGGGGCGCGCGTCCTTATCTTCCTGGCTGGCCTTACCGTCGCCCGTGACGCCGGCAAGAGCCCAATCGAGCCAGAGCAGGGCGCCCTCCGTTGCTGTCAGGGCGGTGTAGTTGCCCTGCGGCACCGGGACGCTGATGACGCGGTGGGCGAGCCCCTCCGGATCTACATGGACCGGGGCCACTTCTGTTTCGTCGGCTTCTTTGTCCGGGCTGGCGGCAGGCGTCAGGTCAACAGCCGGACCAAACGGCGACGGCGTGTCCGCCGCAAGTGCCACCAAGTAGGGCTTGATGGGGCTGGGGAAGGAAAGGTCAAACGAGTGTCCGTCGTAGACCGGGTCAAAACTGCGGTTCGACAGGAAGGCCAGGAACTTCCCGTCCGGGGTGAAGCTCGGCGACGCGTCGCAGAAACGTCCGTCGGTGACCTGAACGATTCCCTCGTCCAGCTGCGCCACGTTCGCCAGCCGCAGCCGGCTCCGGGAGCCAAACGACGTGACGGGTTCAGACCAGGCCAGCCAGCGTGAGTCCGGCGACCACGCCAACTCGCCGATGGTTCCCTCACCGATGCTGGTGACCGGTGACAACTCCCCCGTGGCTGTGTTGGCAACGTACACGTCGCCGAAGGAGGTCCCCACGGCAAGCCACTTACCGTCCGGGCTGGCTTCCAGGGCGCTGGCCCGGGACGGCTTCGGAAAGGCAATGCGGGTGGGGGCCGCCGGAGCGGCAGGGGTTTGGCCGGCGGCACCTCCGGCGTCGGCAGTTTTCGCGTCCGAAGCGGGGGCAGCAACTGTGGATGCGGCATCACCGGCAACCACGACGTCGGCAGTCACCACTCCGGCCGGGCCGGCCGCCGGAACGGGGCGGGGAAGCGTGGGCTCCAGTTCGTTCGGTGCGGCTGCATCACGGGTGGTAACCGCAGCGCCAGGAACTGCGCGTGTGTGCACGGACGGGACGGCACCCTGAGGCGCGGCGATGTCGGCAGCGATTTCCTTGATGTAGATGGCCTCCACACCGTCGTGGTCGGCAACGTAGGCGAGCCGGCCGCCGTCGAGCGGCCTGGGCAGCCGCGCCCGGACGCCGGGGGTGGCTTCAACGATGCGGGAAGGCCCGTCCTTGTGCCGGATCCAGTGGACCGTGCCGTGGGCCTCGACGGCACTGGCCGACCCGGACGCGTCCGGGACTACCGCACCCAGGTGTTTAGTGGCCTTAAGCAAGGCCGGGCGCCGAGACTGCGACGCCGAGCCCAGGGTGATGTCCAGGCGTACAGCCTCCGAGGAAAGATCATGGAGGATCCAGAGCTCGCCTGCGGATTCGAAGACGACCCGTTCGCCGTCGCTGGCTGCGTGCCTGACATAGAAGTCTTCGTGGTCGGTGTGACGGCGCAGGTCACCGCCGCCGGGAAGCACCGAGTACAGATTTCCAAACCCCTCATGGTCGGAGAGGAAAGCGATCCGCCCATTCACCCACATGGGGTCGGTGAGGTTTCCGTCCAGTTCGGGAACCAGCCGTTCGAACTCGCCGTTACCGTCGGCATCAATCCAGAGCTTGCCGGCAGTTCCGCCGCGGTAGCGCTTCCACCAGGCCGGCTCACGGGAGAGCACGCTGGCCAGGACAACCGGCCGTTCGTCGCCCACTTCCGGGCCGAAGGCCACGGACTCCACCGGGCCGAAGGGCAGCTCTTCAGCCCAGCCTCCCTCAACGGGCAGGCTGTAGGCGTACGTGTGCCGGCTCTCAGCCTGGCGGAAGGCGCTGGTGACCACTACATCACCGGCCGCGGTAAAGCCCTTGACCTTGGTGGTGCCGTGGCCGAAGTAAGTCAGCTGACGGTAGCCACCGCCGTCCACCTCGGCTGAAACCACTTCCGGGGCTGTTCCCTGGATAACAGTCCAGACCAGCCGTTTGCCGTCCGGTGTGAAGCGCGGGTTGCGTGCGGGCAACTGCAGTGACGAAACACGCCACGCCCGGCCGCCGCTGAGCGGCGCGATCCAGACGTCGTCCTCTGCAACAAACGTGACCAGATCGCCGTGGACGTGCGGAAATCGGAAGTAGCTCGAAGAAGTCATCGTTCGATCATAGTCAACCCACGCTGACGTCCCGGGGACGTACGGCGGTTCCGTCAAAGGTTGGGCCGTGGTGAGATAGATCATGCACATCGTCATAGCCGGAGCCTCCGGGCTGATCGGGACACATTTGTCCGCAACGCTGCGCGGGGCCGGCCATGAGGTGGTTGCCCTGGTCCGCCGCACACCCTCCTCGCCCGCTGAAATCCAGTGGGATCCCGCGGCCCACAGCCTGGACCCGGCGGCGCTGGCCGGAGCGGATGCCGTGATTAACCTGTCCGGCGCCGGGATAGGCGACAGGCCGTGGACCAGTGCCCGGATCAAGGAACTGCTCAGTTCACGGCTCAGGGCAACTCACACCCTGGTTCAGGCCATGGGCAAGCTCGATGACCCACCGCGAGCGTTCATCAGCCAGTCCGGGGCTGATTTTTACGGCAATTCGGGGTCTGCGGAGCTTCGCGAGGACGCCTCGCCGGGTTCCGGCATCCTCGCCCAAATCTGCGTCGAGTGGGAGGCCGCCGCCCGCCAGGCCCCAGCCGGCGTCCGCGTGGTCACCACCCGTTCCGGGATTGTCCTCAGCCGCTCAGGGGGCTCGATGGGACGACTGTTGCCACTACTTCGGCTCGGCGTGGGCGGTCCGCTGGGCAATGGCAGGCAGTATTGGCCCTGGATTACTCTGCCGGATATCAGTGCCGTCTTTGAGTTTCTGGCGGGCTCGGACATTCACGGCCCGGTGAACGTGTGCGCCCCGCAGGAAGCGGACATGAACGCACTGATCGCAGCCCTGGCCTCGGCGCTGCACCGGCCGGCCTTTTTCCGGGTGCCGGCGCCTGCACTCCGGCTGGTCCTGGGCAAGATGGCCGACGAACTCCTGCTGTCCGGCAAGCGGATGGAGCCTGCCGTGCTCAAGGCAGCCGGGTTCCAGTGGCAGCACCCCTCCCTTGACCAGGCCGCTGCCTGGGTTGCCGGACGCTAGTGCTCAGGAGCCTGGAAGGACATCGGTTATCCGCCACTGCCCCTCCAGGGAAACCAGGACGAGCCGAAGATCCTGTTCCGTCCCGGCGGCAGCGGCGGCCACCACCGCGCCGGAGCTGTCCTGTTCCACATAGGACGATGTCGCCGAAGTGACTCCCACTATCGCCTGCCCGGCTGAACCTCCGGGCTGAACCCGGACCTCGGAAACTGTGCTGGTGAAGCCGGCGAGGACATGCCCGGATCCATGGAGTTCGTCCCTCAGCCTTGCATCGGTGGCGGCCGCCGCGGAGCCCGGGGCGTTAACAAGGTCCAGGAGCTCCAGCCGGCCCGAGCTGAGCGCCAACGAGCGGACGGCAGCCAGGCCGTGGACTGCCTCGGCCGGGTCCCTTGAACCCAGCCGCGCCGCGACGGCAGCCGGAATCCCGATGTTGTCCATACCCTCTGCTGCCTGCCGGGACGGGTCCGGATCGGAACCATTCCGCGCTGCCTGGGCTGAGTCGCTGCCGGCGGCCGGCTTGTCGAAGCCGGCCAGGCCTGCCAGCGGTCCGGCCGGCCCGAAGGCACCGGCCGTCCAGATGACACCTGCCACCAAGGCAGCGGCGCCCGCGGCCAGCACAACTGTCCCCCGCCTCTGCGCCGCCTGCGGCACCTCGTCGCCCTGCCTCCGGATACCTGAGCGCTGCCGTTCCGAGCGCTGCGGAGCCGTGGCCGGAACTAAGGGTTCCGGGGGCGTGTCCGGGCTCCGGCGGCCGGTCCCAGGCTGCCGGGCGTGCTTGCCGCGCGGCGTGGACTGTTCCTCTCCTGCGGTCAGGGGCAGCCTGGCAGGGAGGGCCTCGTCTGACCTGCGCGGTTGCGGCTCAGGTGCTCCCGGCTCGGCCGGGAAAGGGAGTGCCTGCCGAACTCCGATAAGTCCGGACCAGCGCGACGTCGAGAGTCTTCTGCGCCAGGCCCGCAGGCCGTTCCGGACAGCACTGTCAGGACGCTCCGGAACGTGACGCCGGGTCAGCAGCTGTGGGATGACCGTGGCATGGACCGAGGACGCGAGGTCTATCGGCAAGGGCGTCGCGCAGCGGTAGATGGCCGTCGCAAGCTCAACGGCCGTGGGCCGCAGCCGACGGTCCTCGTTCAGGCCGGCCTCGAGGGCTGCTGTCAGCTCGGGTGGCACCTCCGGGAGCAGGAGCGATAGTGGCGCGCGGTCTGCACTCCGCCGCGGCGGCTCACCTGTCAGGCAGTACCACCCCAGGGCTGCCACCGAGTAGACGTCACGCTCCGGCTGCAGACCGGCCCGGACCGCATCCACCGGTGCCGGATCCATAAAACCAGCCGTGCCATGGGCCGCCGCTGCCGATGCGTCTCCCACCATCCTGGCAATGCCGACGTCGGCAAGCATCGGTTTGCCGTGCCCCGTGAACAGGACATTTCCGGGCGAGACGTCGCCGTGGGTAAATCCGTTGGCGTGCAGGTAGCCCAGCACCTGGGCGATGGGGGTCAGCACGGTGATGGTCTCTCCGACCGGGAGTTTGCGACGGCTGCCAACCAGGTCTGCCAGCGAGCCGCCGGGCGCATAGTCCAGCAGCAGGCCAATCCCGTTGCTGCTGACCTCCGCGGCACCCGCCTCCCTCGGCTGCTGCGCAAAGCGAACGGCGTCGTGGGCCTTGATCAGATGCTGATGGTCCAGCAGCGAGAGTATCCGGATCTCACGGCGGACGTCTTCCTCGTCGGCGGCTGCGACGGACGGCCCCGACTCAACGGTGCGCGTTCCCCCGCTGCCCTCGACGGCCCCCATACTCCGGATGCCAAGGCATTTCAGCGCAAACTCCCGGCCGGTCCTTTCCTCGGTGACCAGCCACACTGTTGAGCTTCCGCCACGGCCCAACATACGTCCCGCCCGAAACCCCGGAACCACCGGAGCAGTGAAATGATCCATGAGTCATGTCTAGCGGAATCCCGGAATACGCGCAGAAGTTATCCACAGGCAGTCAGCGGTTCGGGCCCGGACCGGGCAGCATGAGAGGTCCGCCACTTATAGCGGACCCCTAAGGGGCCGGGGTCTAAGCTGGATGCCATGACTCTTGAGTTTTCACAGGTGGGTCTCGCCCCGGACTTGGTCGAATACACACGAGGCTGGGACCTGCAACGCGAAATCCACACGAAGGTTGTCGCAGCCGAGGCACCCAGCACGGTCCTGATCCTTGAACACGCCGCCGTCTACACCGCCGGCAAGCTCACGGAAGAGCACGAGCGCCCGCTGGACGGAACCCCCGTGATCCCTGTGGACCGCGGTGGCAAGCTGACCTGGCACGGCCCCGGCCAGTTGATCGCCTACCCCATCATCAAACTCAAGAACCGGTCGGGCATCCGCGACTACGTTGAGCGGCTCGAGGCCGTCATGATCGCTGTCATGGCCGACTATGGCATCAACGCCGAGCGCATCAAGGGACGCGCCGGCGTGTGGATCACCGCGGACAGCAAAGGCCCGGACCGGAAGATTGCCGCCATCGGCATCCGTGTCCTGGATGGGGTCACCATGCACGGGGTGGCCATCAACTGCAACAATGACCTGGCACCCTATGCCCAGATCATTGCCTGTGGCATAACCGACGCCGGCGTCACCACGATGTCCATCGAAGCCGGCAGAACCATCAATCCGAGTGACATAGCCGACCGGTTTATGGACGAGTTCCGCAAACACGAAGAAGCACTCGTTTTAAACCCCGAAGGAGCGCTCCTGTGACATTGGCACCAGAAGGCCGGAAGCTGCTGCGCGTTGAGCAGCGTAACTCCGCTGTACCCGTGGAGCGGAAGCCGGAGTGGATCAAGGCCAAGGTCCAGATGGGTCCTGAGTACGTCCAGCTCAAGAACCTGGTCAAAAAGGAAGGCCTGCACACGGTGTGTGAAGAGGCCGGCTGCCCGAACATTTTCGAGTGCTGGGAAGACAAGGAAGCCACGTTCCTGATCGGCGGCTCCGAATGCACCCGGCGCTGTGATTTCTGCCAGATCGATACCGGCAAGCCCTCCCCGGTGGACATGTTCGAACCCACCAAGGTGGCCCGGAGTGTCCAGGCCATGCAGCTGCGCTACGCCACCGTCACCGGGGTGGCCCGTGATGACCTCGCCGATGAGGGTGTCTGGCTGTACGCCGAGACGGTGCGGAAGATCCACGAGCTGAACCCCGGCACCGGGGTGGAACTGCTGATCCCGGACTTCTCCGGCAAGCCCGAGCACATCGCGGCGATCTGCGATTCCAAGCCCGAGGTCTTCGCGCACAACGTCGAGACGGTGCCTCGGATTTTCAAGCGGATCCGGCCGGCGTTCCGGTACGAGCGGTCCCTGGATGTCATCACGCAGGGCCGGGCCCTGGGCATGGTGACCAAGTCCAACCTGATCCTGGGCATGGGCGAGACCCGCGAGGAGATCTCCGAGGCCCTGCGGGACCTGCACGAGGCCGGCTGTGACCTGATCACCATCACCCAGTACCTGCGCCCGTCCGAGCGGCACCTGCCGGTGGACCGCTGGGTCAAGCCGCAGGAGTTCGTGGACCTGCAGGACGAGGCCGCAGAGCTCGGGTTCCTTGGCGTCATGAGTGGCCCGCTGGTCCGGTCCTCCTACCGTGCCGGCCGGCTCTGGGCCACCGCGATGCGCAAGAAGGGCTGGGAAATCCCCGCCGAACTCGCGCACATCGAATCCTCCGGCAGCACCCGCCAGGAAGCCAGCTCACTGCTCGCCGCCCGATCCTGAGCAGCAAATCTGTTGGGCCCTGAGGGCCGGCACCGGACAACGTCCGGCGTCCGGCCCTCAGTCATAAATCACGTAGAATTGAGGCACTATGGCGAAATCCCCTGATTCCAGTAACACTGCACCGGCGGCCGACGGCGCCCCGAAGCGTGGCCTCTTCTCGCGCAAGCCAAAAGAAGCGAAGGTCAAGAAGCCCAGCCGGCTCAAGCAGATCGGCGAAGTCTTCAACATGACCCGCCGCCACGACCCCATGGTGCCGTGGCTGATGCTGCTGGTATTCCTCGGCGTTGTGGCCATCAGCTTCCTGGTGGGCTTCTGGCTGGAGAACTGGATCACGGGCCTGCTGATCGGCATTCCGCTGGGTCTGCTCGGTGCCACCCTGATCCTGTCCCGCCGGGCCGAGCGCGCGGCGTTCGCGCAGATCGAGAACCAGCCCGGCGCTTCCGGTGCTGCCCTGGGCACCCTCAAGCGAGGCTGGGTCACCGAAGACCAGCCGGTTGCTGTGAACCCGCGCACCCAGGATGCCGTGTTCCGCGCCATCGGCCGTCCCGGCGTCGTCCTTGTCAGCGAAGGCCCCAGCGTCCGCGTCAAGCCGCTGCTGGATGCGGAGCGCAAGCGACTGGCGCGCATCCTCCCGAACGTCACGGTCCACGTGATCGAGAGCGGCCGCGGCGAGGGCCAGGTTCCCATCAGCCAGGTTGCCAAGAAGATGGGCAAACTGAAGAACGAACTGACAAAGCTCGAGGTGAACGCAGTGTCCAAGCGCATCTCGTCTTTGGGCAACCGCCTCCCCATTCCCAAGGGAATCGACCCCTACAAAGCGCGTCCCAACCGCGGACGCTAAGAACTTAGAACCGCTCCGGTTCCGGCTCAGGCTGGGCACCGGGGCGGTCTTTTTTGTGGCGCCAACCGTCGCGCCAACACATCCTGAGATCGGAGAAGCCCATGAAAATGCCGCTGAAGACTGTTGTTATCCGTACCTTCCGGATCCTGGCGGTTGCCGAGGCGTTCAGCTGGGCGGCCCTGCTGATCGGCATGTATTTCAAGTGGATCGCCAAGACCACCGACCTGGGCGTAGAGATCGCCGGACCCGTTCACGGCGCACTGTTCGTTGGCTACGGAGTGGCAGCCCTCGCGTTGTGGCGGCTCCAGCGCTGGCCGTTCGTCGTGGCGCTGTTTGCCGGGGTATCAGCAGTCTTCCCGTTCGCGACCATCGCCTTCGAGCGCTGGGCCGGGAAGCGCGGTCACCTCACCGACACCTCAGCACGAACCTCAGAAGCCAAGGTAACCGCAGGGGTCTAGGCCATACCCGGGCGGAAAAATCTAGCGCCGCACCAGGACCGTGTTCATGGCCTTGTCGTGCAGGCCACGGTGGTCCGGGTCGAAGATCACGGCCGGAATGACCAGGCACAGGAGCAGGGACCGCACCAACCCGGCCAGCGGGCCCGCCGGAGCACCGCCCAGCCGGAGAACGTGGATCCCCACAATCCGGTGGCCGATGCTGTACCCGAGGGTGCCGACGAGCAGCGTCTGTTCAACTGCGAATACGGCCAGGGTGGCCCAGGAGTCACCGCCGAACGCGAAGTTGCTGATCAGCAGGGCCAGTCCCCAATCCAGCACGATGGCCACAATGCGGCGTCCCGCACGGGCGATGGAACCGGGTCCGGATTCGGGCAGCCCCAGCCGCTCCCCCGGATACTTGGAGATGCCGGAAGTGTCCGGTCCGGTGAGCCAGGAGCCAATGTCGTTGCGATCTACCACCGTCCAATCTTACCGACTCGTCACCATTCACAGCGTGGAAACCGCTGGACCGCAGTGTGGTCACCGGATAGCGTTGCGTGAGCGGGGCATTCTGTAACCTGCGCGAAACAATACGGACACTGTCGGGAAATGACATGTCCATAAGGTTGGTAGCAGTTTCAAGCAATAGCCCGAGCAGGGGAACGCTGTTTCCCTGCCCTTCGGATTGCGCTGGACCAGACGGCTTGCAGCCAGATATTTACATATGCGATAGGAGCATAGATGTTCAAGAATGCGGACGAAGTCCTCAAGTTCATCAAGGACGAGGATGTCAAATTCGTCGATATCCGCTTCACCGACCTCCCCGGCGTCCAGCAGCACTTCAACGTGCCGGCCAAGAGCGTTGACGCTGATTTCTTCGTCAACGGCCAGCTCTTCGACGGATCCTCCATTCGCGGTTTCCAGGGCATCGCAGAATCCGACATGCAGCTGATCCCTGACGTCACCACCGCATTCCTGGACACTTTCCGCATGGAAAAGACCCTCGCGCTGAACTTCTCCATCGTGAACCCGCGCACCGGAGACCCTTATCACCGCGACCCCCGCGGCGTGGCCGAAAAGGCTGAGGCGTACCTCGCCTCCACCGGCATCGCCGACACCGCATTCTTTGCTCCCGAGGCCGAATTCTTCGTCTTCGACAACGTGCAGTACCAGTCCTCCCCCGAGGGCAGCTTCTACAAGATCGATTCGGAAGAAGCGCACTGGAACTCCGGCCGCGAAGAAGAAGGCGGAAACCTCGGCTACAAGACCCCCGTCAAGGGCGGCTACTTCCCGGTTTCCCCCACCGACAAGCAGGCCGACCTCCGCGACGCCATGTGTGTTGCCCTGGACGAGGCCGGCCTTGAGGTCGAGCGCAGCCACCACGAGGTAGGCTCCGCCGGCCAGGCTGAAATCAACTACAAGTTCACCACCCTGACCCACGCGGCTGATGACCTGCAGAAGTTCAAATACGTCATCAAGAACACGGCGGACGCGTGGGGCAAGTCAGTGACTTTCATGCCCAAGCCGGTCTTCGGTGACAACGGCTCGGGCATGCACTGCCACCAGTCGCTGTGGACCAACGGCGAACCGCTGTTCTACGACGAAAAGGGCTACGCCGGCCTGTCCGACACCGCCCGCTGGTACATCGGCGGCCTGCTGAAGCACGCCGACGCAGTGCTGGCCTTCACCAACCCGACGGTGAACTCCTACCGCCGCCTGGTCAAGGGCTTCGAAGCCCCGGTCAACATGGTTTACTCGCAGGGCAACCGCTCCGCCGGTATCCGTATCCCGATCACGGGTTCCAATCCGAAGGCCAAGCGCATCGAATTCCGCGCTCCGGACCCGTCCTCCAACCCCTACCTGGCCTTCGCTGCCCAGCTGATGGCCGGCATTGACGGCATCCGCAACCGCATCGAACCGCCCGCCCCCATCGACAAGGACCTCTACGAGCTCCCCGCCGAGGAGGCCAAGGACATCCCGAAGGCTCCGGGCAGCCTGGAAGAGGCCCTTGAGGCACTCCGCGAGGACAACGAGTTCCTGCAGGCCGGTGGCGTGTTCACCCAGGACCTGATCGACACCTGGATCGACTACAAGTACGAGTACGAGATCCGCCCGCTGTCGCTGCGCCCGAACCCGTACGAGTTCGAGCTCTACTACGGCGTCTAGAACACCGCAGGGCTGACCTTTCAGTCCTAAGAAGTCCGCCCGGACGGCTTGAGCCGTCCGGGCGGACTTTTTGTATCTGCTGGCCGTGGCGCAAGGTGGAGGCTGGCTCCAGACGTGCTGAGACCAAGAGCCAGCCCCCTGACGTGTGCTCCCCCGGACGAAGACTTTTCAAGCCTTCCCCCCAACAAGGACTGAAGAACACCGCCACCCACATGATGGGTCAATGTGCGCTCCGAGGCAATGTTGTGGCTGCGTGTCTGGCCGAATTACCCCGTGAAGGCGCGGAACATGATCCGTTGCGGCCCGGAACTCCCGCCCAGGTACTGTCCCTGATCCACGAACCCTGCGTTCCGGTAGGCGGCGAGGCCGGCAGGGTTGCCCTCATTGACTGAGAGTACGACGCCGGCCTGACCGCCGCCGTGCCTCGCTGTCAGTTGCGCGGCTGCCGCCACTGCCGCGGCCGCCGCGAGCCGTCCCAGCCCCCTGCCCTGGTGCCGACGGTCGATCGCGAACCCGCGCAGCAGCCAGGCGGATTCGTTGTCCGGCCAGCCGGCCAGGGTTGCGGCGCCCGTCTGAAGCGTCAGGATACCGACCGCGATCCCGTTGGAGTCAATGGCGAAAGGATGCCGGCTATCCTCTTCCAATCCGACGAGTGCCATGCGCAGGGGTTCATGAACATAGCTCCGCTGGTCCTCGGTGACTTCGAGTTCGGCAATCTCCCCCAACTTCACCGCGAAGGCGTCGTCGTCCACATCCTTCAGCGGCATCAGCCAGACGTTTTCAGGCATCTCCGGATCAAAGAACTTTGGACAGGAAGTCCTGGGTCCGCTGCTGTTGGGGGTTTCCGAACAGCTGCTCCGGCTTCCCCTGCTCGCAGATGACACCGTCGGCCATGAAGAGCACACGGTCGGCGACCTCGCGCGCGAAGCCCATTTCATGCGTCACCAGTACCATGGTCATGCCTTCGGCGGCCAGGTCCTTGATGACCTGCAGCACCTCGCCCACCATCTCGGGGTCGAGCGCCGACGTAGCTTCATCGAAAAGCATGATATCCGGGTTCATGGCCAGCGCCCTGGCTATCGCGACGCGCTGCTTTTGGCCGCCGGACAGCGACGCCGGGCGGGCATCGGCCTTCTCGGCCAGTCCGACGCGTTCCAGCAGCTTCAGGGCGCTTGCCCGGGCCTCATCCTTGCCCTGCTTCTTGGATTCCACCGGTGCCAGCATGATGTTCTCAATCACTGACATATGAGGAAAAAGGTTGAAGTGCTGAAAGACCATACCGATATGGCGCCGAACCTCGTTGATGTCCACTTTGGGGTCCGACACGTCGAAACCATCCACGGTGACGTGACCGGCCGTGATGTCCTCGAGCTTGTTCAGGCAGCGCAGGAAAGTGGATTTGCCTGAGCCGGAGGGACCGATGACGCAAACCACCTCGCCTTCCGCAACTTCCGCGTTGATGCCTTTGAGGACCTCATGCACCCCGAAGGACTTCTTGAGGCCCGTGACCGAGATCTTGCTGGCGGCACTTACTGCTGTGCTCATTTGTTGAACCTCTTATCTGCAACGTTGGCCAGTTTGGTCAGGAGCATGATCACCACGAAGTACAGAACAGCCACAATCAGCAGTGTTTCGGTAATCCGGAAGTTCCCGGCGTAGATCTGCTGGCCTTGGTAGAGGAGTTCGGCGAAGCCGATGGCGAGCAGCAGCGAGCTGTCCTTAAGCATGATGATCAGCTGGTTGATCAGGGAGGGCGTCATGATTTTGAAGGCCTGCGGGACAACGACTTTCTGCATCGACTTGGCGTAGCCGAGGCCCAGGCTGCGGCTGGCTTCGAGCTGGCCCGGGTCCACGGACTGGATGGACCCGCGGACGATTTCCGTGATGTAGGCGCCGGAGTTGAGGCTCAGGGTCAGCACGCCCGCCACCCAGATGTCGATCGGCTGGCCGGTCAGCTGCGGGATGCCGAAGTAGAAGAAGAAGGCCCACACCAGCAACGGGGTCCCGCGGAAGACGCTGACAAAGGTCGTCGCAATGCCACGGAGCAGCACACTGGTGGAGATCTTCAGGAAGCCCATGAACAGACCGATCAGCATGGCGATCGCGAAGGAGATGGCGGTCACCAGCACGGTGTTGCCCAGGCCCTTCATGAGCGCAGGAAAGCTACTGACCAGCAAGTCCCAGAAGCTGGACGGGGTAGCCTGGGCCGGGTCTTTAAGGTACTTGTCCAGGATTTCCTGGTACTTGCCAGTGGACTTCAGCTCCCCCAGGCCGGTGTTGAAGGCCTGAAGCAATTCCGGGTTCTTGCCCTTGTTGACGGCGAAGCCGTACGAGCCGCCTTTCTCCTTCTCCGTCACGGCCTTCAGTCCATTGTTTTGGCTGATGCCGTACGCCAGGACCGGGTAGTCGTCGAAGACGGCGACGGCGTTCCCGGATTTCACGAGCTCGTACATGGTGGCGGACTGGTCCAGGGACTTGACGGTGAAGCCGTACTTGTCCGCGATGGACTTGGCGAAGGTTTCGCCCTCGCTGCCGGTCTTGGCCGTGACCGTCTTGCCTTTGAGGTCCTCGTAACCCTTGATGTCCGAGTTGGTCTTGGCGACGGCCATCTGGACGCCCGACTCGAAGTAGGGGTCGGAGAAATCGTAGATCTGCTTGCGGGGCTCCGTGATGGACATGCCGGCGATCACGCCGTCCACCTGGTTGGAGGAGAGCGCCTGCAGGGCTGCGTTGAAGCCGAGCGACTTGATCTCGACGGCGAATCCCTGCTTCTTCGCGATCTCTTGGATGATGTCCATGTCGATGCCGGTCAGGTCACCGCCGGCGTCGCGGAACTCGAACGGGGCGAACGTGGTGTCCGTCCCGATGACAAAGGTCTTGCCGGAGAGGCTCGACGGCGCGGTGGCCGGATGCGCTGAACCGGCGGTGAGTGCCGGTGCGTCAGTCGGTGCCGCGGAAGCACCGACGGCACCGAAGAGCATGGCGGACATGGCCAGCAACGCTCCGATAAGCGTGGCCCGCCGCGGCCGGACGGACCCGGTCTGCTGGAGTCTGGACAAGTTCTTACAACCCCTAGGTAAGTACGGTTGCCGGTCCTTGGACCGGCAAACTGACCCCTAGAGGCTACCCGCATTTGGCGCCTGTCGTCACCGGCGCGCCCGCCTAAGGACTTGTCCGCCGCTAGTGGCCGTAGAAAACCCTCTCGAAGACCGCCCGGGCCCGCCGGCTCAGGCGCAGGTAATCTTCTTCCAGTGCAGCAGCGTGGCCGGGTTCATAGCCGCACCAGCGCGCCACGGCTTCAAGGTCCCGCCGTGAGGACGGCAGCAGGTCCGAAGCCCTGCCACTCCAGATGACGTTGGCGGAACGGATGCGGCTGGCCAGGCGCCACGAATCCGTCAGGAGCTTCGCGTCAGCCACGGAGAGCAGGCCCAGTGACGCCGTGGCGTCCAGCGCCTCCACAGTGGACGTTGTCCGCAGCTCCGGGTGTTTCCCTGCGTGCTGGAGCTGCAGGAGCTGAACCAGCCACTCGACGTCGCTCAATCCCCCGCGCCCCAGTTTCAAGTGGCGTGCAGGATCCGCCCCGCGAGGCAGCCGCTCCGCCTCCACCCGGGCCTTAACCCTGCGCACCTCGCGGACGTCGTGCTCCGAAATCTTTTCCGGGTACCTGATCGGATCGATGAGAGCCACGAAATCGCTGGCCAGGGAATCGTCCCCGGCCATGGGGCGCGCCCGCAGCAACGCCTGAGCCTCCCAGACCAGGGACCACCGGCGGTAGTACTCGGCGAAGGAATCCAGGGAACGCACCATGGCGCCGTTCTTCCCCTCGGGACGAAGATCCGCGTCCATTTGCAGGACCCGTTCCGCCATGATGGCAGGCTTCAGTGGCTGCGTCAGGAGGCTGGAAACCTTGGAGACGATCCGGGCCGCCTGCTCCTGGGCTTCCTCCTCCGTGAAGCCGGGCAGCGCCCGATGAACGTACATCACGTCGGCATCGGAGCCGTACCCGATCTCGCGTCCGCCCTGCCGTCCCATGGCAACGATCAGCATGGCGGTCTTGAGTGGGCCCTTCGCAGACACAATGCCTTCGGCTACCCGCAGGGCGCCCAGCACTGCTGCCCGGTCAGTGTCCGCGAGGGCCGTGCCAACCTCGTCCTGGTTGAGCAGTCCCGCAGAGTCGGCAATGGCGATCCGCAGGATTTCCCGGCGCCGGATCAGGCGGATCAGGCGCATGGCGCTTTCCGGATCGGAATGGCGGGACATCTTGGCGGTAATTTCCTGCCATTGGGCTTCAAAACCCAGCGGCGCGAGGTCCTTGTTTGTTCCCAGCCAGGCCACCGACTCCGGCGATACCTCCAGTAGGTCCGCGATCAGGCGTGAGTTGGAGAGAACGTGGCACAACCGCTCGGCCGCGGCCGTGGAGTCACGGAGCATTCCCAGATACCAGTGTGTTGTTCCAAGGGCTTCGCTGACCCGCCGGAACGCGAGGAGTCCCGCATCCGGATCAACCCCTTCGGCGAGCCAGTCCAGCAGGATGGGCAACAGCTGGCGTTGCAGGGCGGCGCGTCGGCTGACCCCGGCTGTCAGCGCCTCGATGTGCCGCATGGCTCCCTGGGGGTCAAGGTAACCCAGTGCAGCGAGGCGGCCCTGGGCGGCCTCTGGCGTCAGCCTGGCATCTTCAGTGCTGAGTTTGGCAGCCGTGTTAAGCAGCGGACGGTAGAAGATGCGTTCGTGCAGCTCGCGGACGGATCTCTTGGTCTTCTGCCACTGTGCGAGCAGCGCGTCCGAGTGCGGGCGATCGGTGGAGAACGGCCCGAGCACTGCCTTGGCCAGCGCGCGCAGGGCGGGTTCACTGACTGGCATGAGGTGCGTTCGGCGGAGCTGGAACAGCTGGATCCGGTGTTCCAGGAGCCGGAGGTAGCGGTAGGCCTGGTCGAAGGCCGCGGCGTCGGACCGGCCGATGTAGCCGCCGGATGACAGCGCCGCGATGGCAGCGGTGGTGTCCCTGCGGCGGAGGGACTCGTCGGATTTTCCGTGCACCAGCTGGAGCAGCTGCACCGTGAACTCAACGTCACGGAGACCGCCCCGGCCGAGCTTGATCTGTCGCTGCTCCTCGGCTGCGGGAATGTGTTCGGTAACCCGGCGGCGCATCGCCTGCACCGATTCGACGAAGCCCTCCCGCCCGGCTGAAGTCCAGATGAGCGGCGCCACCGCGTTTTCGTAGCGTTCCCCTAGTTCTCTGTCGCCCGCGATGGTGCGGGCCTTCAGCAGCGCCTGGAACTCCCAGCTCTCGGCCCAGCGGGCGTAGTAGCTCTCGTGGGACGCGAGCGTCCGCACCAGCGGCCCGGACTTCCCCTCCGGCCGAAGGTTGGCGTCCACTTCCCAGAGGCCCGGCTCCCGCGCCACCGAGGAAATGGCCCGGGAGATTCCGGCGGCCAGGGTAGTACCGATCGTGCTGGCGCGGGCATCGTCCAGGTCTCCGGCGTCGATCACGTAGATAACGTCGACGTCGGAAATGTAGTTCAGTTCGCGGGCTCCGCACTTGCCCATGCCGATGACGGCAAGGCCAACGCCGGCCACTTCCACGGCGCTGAACTTCTCTGCCGCCTCCGCCCGGGATACCGCCAGGGCAGCCTCGATGGCAGCCCCTGCAAGATCGGCCAGTTCAGCGCCGACGGCGGGCATAAAGTCGAGCGGGTCCGCGGCGCACAGGTCCTTGATTGCCAGGTCCACTACCCCGCGGCGGTAGGCCGTCCGCAATGCGGCATACGCTTCGGGCCCGGTTATCCCGGCCAGCGGCCTGGCCGACCTGGAGTCTGCCCGGACGGATGAGAGAAGAGTCGCCCGGAGCTGCTCCGGGTCTGCCGGCAGCGGTTCCGGACTGGCGGTGACCTCGAAGGCCACCAGGTGTTCGGGATGCCGGATCAGGAATTCACCCAGCGCCTCCGAGGCGCCCAGGACGCGGTAGAGCGGCTCGCTGGTCTCCGGGTCGGCGGCAGCCAGCTCCCGGAGGGCCGGGTGTTTCTCGATCAGGCGGACCAGGGACTGCAGCGCGACGTCGGGGTTCGCGGCCATCTGCAGGCCCGCGAAGACCCTCTCCGGGTCCAGGCCTTCCAGTTCGGGGGCAGCCAGGAACCGCTCGCCCTTCTCCAGGTCACTGAAGCCGGCCGAGATGAGGCGGCGGGCAAGGCTCACCGCCGCCGCCTAAAGGATGCCGAGGTTGCGCTGCAGTTCGTAAGGAGTCACCTGGAGCCGGTAGTCCTGCCACTCGGCCCGCTTGTTGCGCAGGAAGTGTTCGTAGACCTGTTCGCCCAGAATCTGCGGCATCAGTTCCGATTCCTCCATGGTCCTAATGGCGTCGTGGAGGCTGGCCGGGAGCGGATCATGCCCCATGGCCCGGCGTTCAGCCGAGCTCAACGACCAAACGTCATCCTCCGCCGCTGCCGGGAGTTCGTAACCTTCCTCGATGCCCTTCAGACCCGCGCCCAGCAGGACTGCGTAGGCGAGGTAAGGATTGGCCGCGGAGTCGATGCCGCGGTATTCGATGCGGGCTGACTGGCCCTTGCCCGGCTTGTACAGCGGCACGCGGACCAGCGCGGAGCGGTTGTTGTGACCCCAGCTCAGGTAGCTTGGGGCTTCGCCGCCGCCCCACAGACGCTTGTACGAGTTGACGAACTGATTGGTCACCGCCGTGAACTCCGGGGCATGCTTCAGAACGCCGGCGATAAACTGGCGCGCCGTTTTGGAGAGCTGGTACTCAGCGCCGGCCTCGTAGAACGCGTTCGCGTCGCCTTCAAACAGCGAGAAGTGGGTGTGCATGCCGGAGCCCGGGTGCTCGGTGAAGGGCTTCGGCATGAAGGTGGCATACGTGCCCTGCTGCAGGGCCACCTCTTTGATGACAGTCCGGAACGTCATGATGTTATCCGCCGTCTGCAGCGCATCGGCATAGCGGAGATCGATTTCATTCTGGCCCGGCCCGGCTTCATGGTGGCTGAACTCCACCGAAATGCCAACGGATTCGAGCATGGTCACCGCTGTGCGGCGGAAATCCTGGGCCACACCACCGGGCACGTGGTCGAAGTAGCCCCCTTCATCCACCGGAATGGGCGAGCCGTCGGGGCCGGGTTCCTGGGACTTCAGGAGGTAGAACTCAATTTCGGGGTGCGTGTAGCACGTGAACCCCATGTCTGCAGCCTTCGCCAGCGTGCGTTTGAGGACGTTTCGCGGATCCGCGGCGGACGGTTCACCGTCCGGGGTGAGGATGTCGCAGAACATACGGGACGTCTGTTCGGTCTCACCGCGCCACGGCAGGATCTGGAAGGTGGAAGGATCCGGCTGAGCCAGCATGTCCGATTCAAAGACCCTGGCAAGGCCTTCAATGGATGAGCCGTCGAAGCCGAGGCCCTCTTCGAAGGCACCCTCAACCTCGGCCGGTGCCAGTGCCACCGACTTAAGCGAACCTACGACGTCGGTGAACCACAAACGTACGAACCGTATGTCGCGCTCCTCGATTGTGCGCAGGACAAACTCTTGCTGGCGGTCCATGGGGGCCTCTTCTCCGGTCAACGTTCATGCCCCGGTTCCGCGGGAGCGGCAGCCGGCAGCAGTTCACCATCACTTTACTAAGCAATCCATCCTGATGCGGGAGCCGCCGCCGCACGTAACACAGGGTTAACATCCCAACACGGGGCGATCGGGCAAACCAGCGGCCGAATCGCCCCGTCCGGCATCAGGGTTATGGTGCGTATCACAGCCGGGCGGCTGCAGGCGGGTGGCTAGGACCGTCTGCGCCGCACTACGCTCTTGCCATGGCCACAACCAATAGCTCCCACTCAAGCGCGTCCGCCGAAGTACCCGCACCCTACGGAAACGGGCCCGCACAGGCGCAGGCACCGTCGTCGGGGGCTTCTGCCAAGCCATCATCCAGGGTCCGGCTCCACCATCTGCAGCAGGCCAAGCGTGACGGCACCAAGTTCGCCATGCTGACCGCCTACGAGCAGTACAGTGCCGAGATCTTCGACCAGGCCGGCATCGACGTTCTCCTGGTGGGAGACTCCGCCTCCAACAACGTTTTTGGCAACGAGACCAGCCTGCCGGTGACGGTGGATGAACTCCTCCCGCTGTGCCGCGCAGTAGCCCGGTCAGCAAAACGCGCCCTGGTAGTGGCGGACCTACCCTTCGGCAGTTATGAGGTCTCCGCCCAGCAGGCCGTCGCAACGGGCGTCCGGTTCCTCAAGGAAGGACTGGCACACGCCGTCAAAATCGAAGGCGGCAAGTACTATGCGGAAACCGTCCAAGCCATGGTGCAGGCGGGGGTCCCGGTCATGGCCCACATTGGGTTCACGCCGCAAAGTGAGCACGCGCTGGGCGGCTATCGCGTGCAGGGCCGGGGCGACGACGCCCAGAGACTGATTGACGACGCCGTCGCGCTGGCTGATGCGGGCGCGTTCAGTGTCCTGATGGAGATGGTGCCCGCGGAGACCGCGGCCGCCGTCGACGCAGCAATAGACGTTCCGACGGTGGGCATAGGCGCCGGCAACGCAACCACAGGCCAGGTTCTGGTCTGGCAGGACATGGCCGGCCTCCGGGGCGGGCGGATGGCGAAATTCGTGAAGCAGTACGCCGATCTCCGCAGCACCCTCAGCGACGCGGCGAAGGCCTACGGCGAGGACGTCCGCTCCGGACAGTTCCCGGGCCCTGAACACTCGTTCTAGCGCAGCCGCTTTGGGGCCGGCGCGTTACTCCCCGACTTTTGTGGCGCCGTCTTGGGTGGCACCGCCATCGACTTTGATGGCGGACACCTCGAACTCCAGGGTGATTTTGTCCGACACCAGGACCCCGCCGGAGTCCAGCGTGGTGTTCCACTTCAGCCCGAAATCCTGGCGGTTGATGCGACGGGAACCTTCGAAGCCGGCCCGGAGGTTGCCCATGGGATCCCGTTCGACGCCCATGAAGTCGATCGGAATCGACACCTCCCGCGTAATGCCCCGAATGGTCACGCTTCCGCTGACAATGAAATGGCCCTCGTCTACCTGATCAACGCGGTCGCTCACGAACGTGATCTCCGGGAACTGGGGAGCGTCAAAGAAGTCGTTGGTCCGCAGGTGCTGATCGCGGTCCGCATTACGGGTATCGATGCTTTCGACCTTGATGGTCAGCAGCACACCTGAGCGTTCAGGGGCATCCGGGTCGACGCTGATGGTGCCCTCGACATCATTGAAAGCTCCGCGGACTTTGGTGACCATTGCGTGGCGGGTGGAAAAGCCGATGCGCGTATGCGCCGGGTCGAATCGCCACTGACCTGCGTATTCAGGCCTGATCTCAGCCATGACATGCCTCCTTGCGGTACGGTTCAGTCCTCGTCGCCCTTTTCCCAGGATTCATTGCGGGCACGGACTTTCTCCAGGGCGTGCTCCGCTTCTTCACGCGTCTTGTACGGGCCAATCAGCTGGCTCCAGTCAGAGAGCGCGTCCTCTTCCACTTCGTGGGTATTCACGTTGTACCAGTACTCAGTCATCGATGCTCCTCATTCCGGCTTGCAGGAGTCCCCGCTGTGATCCACGTAACCTAAGAACCGATGCGGACAGGTTGGGGCTTCCATTACTTGGCGTTCTGCGCCGCCTTATATGATCAATGTATGCCTTCCCTCGCCTCAACTGCACCTACCGGAACCCTGACCAGGGGAACCGTCAGCTCGCAGCTCCCCGTTCCGGCGTCCATCCCGCGGCCGGAGTACGTGGGCAAGCCCGGCCCGGCCAAGTTCACCGGCTCGGAAGTTAAGTCGGCTGAGACCGTTGAAAAGATCCGGATTGCCAGCAGGATCGCGGCCCGGGCCATTGTGGAAGTGGGGAAGCATATCCAGCCGGGAGTCACCACGGACCAGCTGGACAGGGTGGGTCACGAGTTCCTGTTGGACAACAAGGCCTACCCGTCCACCCTCGGTTACCGCGGATTTCCGAAGTCTCTGTGCTCATCGCTGAATGAGGTCATCTGCCACGGCATTCCGGACAGCACAGTGGTCCAGGACGGCGACATCATCAACATCGACATCACGGCCTTCATCAACGGCGTGCACGGCGATACCAACTACACGTTCCTGGTAGGCGATGTCGACGAGGAATCACGCCTCCTCGTGGAGCGTACCCAGGAGTCGCTCAACCGGGCCATCAAGGCCGTGGCCCCGGGCCGCGAAATCAACGTGATCGGCCGCGCCATCCAGTCCTACGCCAAGCGCTTTGGCTACGGCGTGGTGCGGGACTTCACCGGCCACGGCGTCGGTGAAGCGTTCCATACCGGCCTGATCATCCCGCACTATGATGCCGCCCCCGCCTACAGCACCGTGATCGAGCCCGGCATGGTCTTCACCATCGAACCCATGCTGACTCTTGGCACCATCGAGTGGGACATGTGGGAAGACGACTGGACTGTTGTCACCCGCGACCACAAGCGGACCGCCCAGTTTGAACACACTCTGCTGGTGACGGACTCCGGCGCCGAAATCCTCACCCTTCCCTAATCATCTCTGGACCCCGGTCAGCCGCCCGGCCTGCCCGCCCTGCCACGAACGGAACGACATTGGCCAACAAGGACGAGAAGTCGCACAAAAAAGCCCCGCTGATCGGCATCGACATCGGCGGTACCGGGATCAAGGGCGGCATCGTCGACTTGAAGAAGGGCAAGCTGCTGGGTGACCGATTCCGCGTTCCCACTCCCCAGCCCGCCACCCCTGAGGCCGTAGCCGAAGTGGTGGCACAGGTCGTGGCCGAGCTTTCCGGCCGCCCTGAGGCTCCGGCCGCCGACTCGCCGGTGGGCGTCACGTTCCCCGGTATCATCCAGCACGGTGTGGTGCATTCCGCGGCGAATGTGGACAAGAGCTGGCTCAACACGGACATCGATGCCCTGCTTACGGCCCGCCTGGGCCGCCCGGTAGAGGTCATCAACGACGCCGACGCCGCCGGGCTGGCTGAGGCGCGGTACGGCGCCGGTGCCGGGATTGATGGCACGGTCCTGGTCATCACCCTGGGCACCGGGATCGGGTCCGCCTTTATCTTCAACGGCCACCTGGTACCGAACGCCGAACTGGGCCACCTGGAGATTGACGGCTTCGACGCCGAGACCAAGGCGTCCGCCGTGGCCCGCGAGCGGGACGGCCTGACCTGGGACCAGTACAGCGTGCTGCTGCAGCGCTACTTCTCGCACGTCGAGTTTCTCTTCTCCCCGGAGCTGTTCATTGTGGGCGGCGGCATCTCCAAGCGTGCGGACGAGTACTTGCCCAACCTGAAGCTCCGCACCCCCATCGTCCCCGCTGAGCTGAAGAACGAGGCCGGAATCGTGGGCGCCGCCGTCGAAATCGCCGTGAAGCACAAGCTCACCAAGTAGCCGTTGACTGATTTGGCTGACCCGCGACCCCCGGGTGCCCATTGCACACCGCTTCGCAGGTGTGCGACCATTCCCGTAATCGTTATCCATCGACAGGAGGTGAGACCCATGCACGCAGTATCCGCAATGGGCGCTCCCCTGCTGTCCGGGATCGCGCGACTGAACTAGTCGCAGCTGGGAGCGCCCGCCAGGCAATTCGTGAAAGGCGACTCCCATGAACACAACACCTTCTTCAGGTTTGCACCTCCCCTCGACAACGGCCTCTCATTGGCCGGGGTCCGATCGGGATCAGCCGCAGGCCGACGCCACACAGCGGGGGCCCGTCGCGGGCGGACGGGCGCTGGTCCTCGGCGGCGGCGGCTCGACAGGCAACGCGTGGCTGATCGGCGTCATCGCCGGCCTGTCCGATGCCGGGCTGGATGTGACCGATGCCGATCTGGTCATCGGCACATCGGCCGGCTCCACGGCCGCGGCCCAGCTGGCCGGGGCGACCCCGGCGGAACTCCTTGCCGCCATCCTTGCCGCGCCTCCCCGGCAACGCACCGGTCCGCTCGGATCCGACGGCGGCCGCGTTCCGGTCAGGCCGACGGCAGACCACCTGGAGCGAACGGGGAAGATCATCGCCGCTGCGGAGGACCTGGCTGACATGCGCCGCAGAATGGGCGCGGCGGCACTCGACATGGCTGCGGCGTCCGACGGTTCCGCGCAAACGCGGTGGCGCGCGACCGTCGCCTCACGGCTGCCCAGTCAGCAATGGCCGCAGCGAGCGGTACTCATCACGGCGGTCGATGCCCCCACCGGTGAACCGGTCGTATTCGACCGCCGGAGCGGAGTGGACCTGGTGGACGCCGTTGCAGCCAGCTGTGCCAGTGGCTTCGCCTACAGGATCGGGGACAACCGATATATCGACGGCGGCTACCGACGCAACGAGAATGCCGACCTGGCAGCCGGATGCGGGCGGGTGCTGGTGCTGTCACCTTTCGGCGGCAGAACGCGGACGCCGTTGGAATGGGGCATGCAGCTTGCGGCACAGGTCGAGGAACTGCGCGCACGCGGCAGCAGAGTCGAGACGATCTTCCCGGAAACCGCCTCCGAGCACATGTTCGGCGCCAATGCGATGGACTTGTCACTGCGTCCGCCGGCAGCCCGGGCTGGTCATAACCAAGGCAGGGCCCTTGCCGGGCAGCTCACCGAATTCTGGCGGTAGCGGGGATTCCCAACCACCGGCACCGATGACTACAGTGGGCTCTTCTCCGAGCTCCTGGTGCTCTTCGGTGCCGGCCCGGCGGTTTCTTCAACCGACTCGTGGCGGAGCAAGGCAATGGCCGTCTCGAAGTCCTCCAAAGATTCGAAGGCCTGGTACACGCTGGCGAAGCGCAGGTAGGCAACTTGGTCAAGCTTCTGCAGCGGGCCAAGGATGACAAGACCCACTTCGTGCGCTTCGATCTCCGCGGCCCCCGAGGCGCGGATCTGCTCCTCCACTTCCTGGGCAAGGAGCGCCAGGTCATCTTCGCTGACCGGGCGGCCCTGGCACGCTTTGCGGACACCGTTGATGACTTTGCTGCGGCTGAAGGGTTCACCGACACCGGAGCGCTTGATAACCGAAAGGCTGGTGGTTTCCACCGTGGTGAACCTGCGGCCACACTCGGGGCACTGACGGCGGCGCCTGATGGCCGAGCCGTCGTCTGTCATGCGGCTGTCTACAACTCGGGAGTCCGGATTGCGGCAGAACGGACAGTACATGGTGTCCCCTCCTCGATCTTCAGCTAGCGGTCTACGAGTGATCTTACGTCATGTGGGAGCCCGTACGCACTACATGTAGTGGTCGGCGCAACTACATGTAGTACTGAGCGCGCCCCGTCGGCGGAATCAGGCAGTCCCGGCGAAACGTGCTGTGACCGCCTGGCCGTGCGCCGGCAGGTCCTCGGCACCGGAAAGGCTGACGATGTGGCCGCTGACCTCCTGCAGGGCGGCCCGGCTGTAATTGACCACCTGGATGGCACGGAGGAACGTGGTCACGTTCAGGCCGGAGGAGAACGCCGCCGTACCGCTGGTGGGCAATACGTGGTTGGAGCCGGCGCAGTAGTCCCCCAGGCTGACGGGGCTGTAGTCCCCCACGAAGATGGCGCCCGCATTCCGAATTCTGGCGGCCACCGCGGAGGCCTCGGCGGTCATGATTTCCAGGTGCTCGGCAGCATACGCGTCGCAGACTGCAACGCCCTGGTCGAGGTCCTCCACGAGGACCACCCCGGACTGGGGCCCGGAGAGTGCCTCGCACACCCTGGCTGAGTGCTTGGTGGCGGCCGCCTGCCGGTCCAGTTCAATGCGGACGGCGGCGGCAAGATCCTCTGAATCGGTGATGAGCACCGAGGCGGCCTTGGGGTCGTGTTCGGCCTGGCTGATGAGATCGGCAGCCACGAGGTCCGGCTGCGCCGAGGAATCAGCCAGAATGGCAATCTCGGTGGTCCCGGCCTCGGAGTCGATGCCCACCACGCCCTTGACGAGCCGCTTCGCCGTCGCCACAAAGATGTTGCCGGGACCGGTGACCACATCAACGGGCTCAAGGGCCGGTCCCGCGGCTGAGGCCTCCACGCCGTACGCGAACGCCGCGATCGCCTGTGCGCCGCCGATGGCGTACACCTCGCTGATACCGAGCAGGGCAGCCGCCGCAAGAATGGTGGGGTGCGGGAGTCCGCCGAAGTCTTTCTGCGGAGGGGATGCAAGTGCGATGGATTCCACACCGGCGGCCAGCGCGGGGACAACGTTCATGATGACCGAGGACGGGTAGACCGCCAGGCCGCCGGGAACGTAGAGCCCCACACGCGAGACTGGTACCCAGTTCTGGCTCACCAGAGCACCGTCGCCGAGTTCGACGTCGACGTTGCGCGGCCGCTGCCCGTCCGCGAACCGCCGGGCACGGCTGATGGATTCCTCCAGCGCGCTGCGAACGGGCGGGTCCAGTTCGGCCAAGGCCTTCGCCAGCGAGCCGGCCGGAACCCGGGGGTGCACCTGGTCCACTCCGTCGAACCGCCGGGCAAGGTCGCCGAGGGCGGCGAACCCCTGCTGGCGGACCGCGTCGATGATCTGAAGGACCTTTTCTTCCGCGTCCGCCACGGTGTTCTGCCTGGCGCGGGGCACGGCGGCGCGCAGGCCAGCCGAGGTCAGTCCCCGTCCCCGCAGGTCGACTGTCCGGAAGTTGACGGTTGCGGTTGCCGGGGCTGCTGGAGATTCAGGAGAAGTGGTCACCCGTTCATTTTACGCGCCAGACGCTGTGCCTTCGGCGACGGGTTCGCGCCCGGCACGGGGTGCGCTCCCGGCCTCAGTTCCCTTCCGGAGCAGGTTGAGCAGGCTCAGGGCAAACACTGACACTGCTGTTGCGGCCGGCCACAGCAGCAGTACGGACAACGAGCGGAGGGAGAAGGCCACACTGGCAATGAACGTCGGATCCACTGGCGGGCCCCACAACCGCCCCGCCAACACCCCTGTTTGCCAGGCAATGAGGGCGCCCGCGAGGCCGCCTGCCAGGCTCAGGAGAAAGGCCGGCTGCGCAGCACGGCCGCCCTTATCGGTCAGGAATACGGCCACCAGGCACCCGGCGAAGACCAGGAGACCGCCGAGGGTCAGGTCCCGCGGCAGCCACACTTCCGGATTGGTCCCGTCACCCAGTGCAGGATTGCGCGTGATCAGGTTCAGTCCGCCCGGTGCGAGCAGCCACCACAGCAACCCCACCGGAACGCCGCCGGCCGCGGCAGCAGCAAACCATGTCCACGGCAGCCGGGCGGAAGGGCGGCGGATGTTTTTTTCCATGAAACAAACCTTAACAAACGTGGATGCATATGGCCGCATGACGTGGGTGGTCAGCCGATTCCGCTGTGCACGGCCAGAGCAATACGCTTAAGGGAGAATTCATATGAGCATGGTTGAGGGAGCAGTTTTACGATGTCAGATGCAGCGCCGTTTGAGGGCACGTTCAAGGAAATGTTCCGTCGCCACGCTGCCGGCGTCGCGATCATTACGGTGAACTACCAGGGTGAGCCGTACGGCTTCACGGCCACGTCCGTGGCATCCCTCTCCGCTCAGCCGCCGCGGTTTACCTTTAACATGGCCCGCAGTTCAAGCTCCTGGCCCGCCGTGGCCAACGCCACCCATCTCGGCGTCCATATGCTGGGCCTGGAAAACCAGGCACTGGCCGACCGCTTCGCCCGGACCAAGGACCGTTTCGGCGGCGATCACTGGGAACTGGGACCCCATGATGTCCCGATCCTCAAGGACGTCGCAGGCTGGCTGATCGGCAAGATCCAGATGCGGCTCTCCTTCGAGAACAACGCCGTGGTGGTTGTCGAAGTGGTGGAGGGTGCTGTGGGCGAGGACGGCTCGCCGCTCCTGTACCACGCAGGCAGCTATGGCCAGCCGGTCCCCCTGGATTACGAAATCTAGCCAGGAAAGCCTAGTAGTCCAGGCAGGTCGGTCCGAGGAGTACCTTCAGGTCCCCGAACAGCGACGGGCTGGGGTTGACCCTGAGGTGCACCGGCAGAGCCATGACTTCGGTTCGGGTATCCCCCTGCAGGTGCAGCCGGACTTCGGAATTCCCCCGATGGTTAC
Organism: Arthrobacter sp. BF1; assembly: GCF_056680215.1. Lineage (NCBI taxonomy): Bacteria > Bacillati > Actinomycetota > Actinomycetes > Micrococcales > Micrococcaceae > Arthrobacter > Arthrobacter sp. BF1. Next base: position 1,710,148 of record NZ_CM155271.1, on the reverse strand, counting down.
GCAGGACATCGCCGAGCTCGGTCACCACTGCCTCGGTGGCCTTGTGGGTGGGCATCGAAATCTGCAGCGGACCGTTCGTTCCCTCGCTAAGGTCCGGGACGCTGAGTTCCATGCAGTTCAGTGCCACGGCGCCGTCATCGCGCCGCTGCAGGCGGCCTTTAACCACTACCACCAGGTCCTCCGCCAGCACCGAGGCGATGGGTCCGTAGACCTGGCCGAAGAACATGACCTCGATGGAGCCGCCAAGGTCTTCGATCTCGGCACGTGCGTAGGCGTTGCCGCTGGCCTTGGCAATCCTGCGGCTGAGCGAGGTGATCATTCCCGAGATGGTGATGATCGAGCCGTCGTGCGGGCCGTCGTCGGCGATGATCGAGGTGATGCTCTGGTCAGCGTGCTGGCTGAGGAGGCCTTCAAGGCCCTGCAGCGGGTGATCCGAGACGTACAAGCCGAGCATGTCCCGCTCGAAGGACAGTTTGTCTTTCTTCTCCCATTCCGGCAAGTCGGGAATCTCGATGCTCAGCGAGGCCTCGGACTCGGCTTCCTCGAAGCCGGCGAAGAGGTCGAACTGGCCGATCGCCTCGTTGCGCTTGAGGGTGATGACCGAATCGATGGCCTCCTCATGGATCATCGCCAGCGCGCGGCGATGGTGGTTAAGGGAGTCGAACGCGCCGGCCTTGATCAGGGACTCAATGGTCCGCTTGTTGCAGACCACTGCGGGGACCTTGACCAGGTAATCCTTGAAGGACGTGTATGCGCCTTCCTTCTCACGGGCGGCCACCATGGCTTCGACGGCGTTGACACCCACGTTGCGGATGGCCCCCATTCCGAAGCGGATGTCGTTGCCCACCGGGGTGAAGTTCAGCGCTGACTCGTTGACGTCCGGCGGCAGCACGGTGATTCCCATGCGCCGGCACTCATTGAGGTAGATCGCCGATTTGTCCTTATCGTCGCCCACGGATGTCAGCAGGGCGGCCATGTACTCGGGCGCATAATGTGCCTTCAGGTAGGCGGTCCAGTACGAAATCACGCCATACGCGGCCGAGTGCGCCTTGTTGAAGGCGTAGTCCGAGAACGGGAGGAGGATGTCCCAGAGGGTCTTGACGGCCGCCATGGAATAGCCGTTGTCCTGCATGCCCTGGGAGAAACCGGCGAACTGTTTGTCCAGCTCCGATTTCTTCTTCTTACCCATGGCACGCCGGAGGATGTCTGCCTGGCCCAGGGAGTAGCCGGCGAGTTTCTGCGCCACGGCCATAACCTGCTCCTGGTACACGATCAGGCCGTACGTCCCGCCAAGGATTTCCGCAAGGGGTTCCTTGAGCTCGGGATGGATCGGAATGACTTCCTGGATCCCGTTCTTTCGCAGGGCGTAGTCCGTGTGCGCGTTGGCACCCATGGGACCCGGCCGGTAGAGCGCCAGGACAGCGGAAATGTCTTCGAAGTTGTCAGGCTTCATCAGCTTCAGGAGCGCACGCATTGGACCGCCGTCGAGCTGGAACACACCCAGGGTGTCGCCGCGGGCCATCAGTTCGTAGGAGGGGACGTCGTCGAGGGCCAGGCTGTCCAGGTCCAGGTCGTGGCCGCGGTTGAGCTTGATGTTCTCCAGGGCGTCCGAGATGATCGTCAGGTTTCGCAGACCGAGGAAGTCCATCTTGATCAGGCCCAGGCCTTCGCAGGTGGGGTAATCGAACTGCGTGATCACCTGGCCGTCCTGGATACGGCGCATGATGGGAATGACGTCGATGATGGGGTCCGAGGACATGATGACGCCCGCGGCGTGGACGCCCCACTGGCGCTTCAGTCCCTCGATGCCGAGGGCGGTTTCGAAGACCTTGGCGGCTTCGGGGTCGGTGCTGATCAGCTGGCGGAAGTCCCCCGCCTCGCCGTACCGCTTGGCGTCCTTGTTCTGGATATCGGCCAGCGGGATGTCTTTGGCCATCACGGCAGGCGGCAGGGCCTTGGTGAGTTGCTCGCCCATGCTGAACGGGTAGCCGAGCACGCGGGAGGAGTCCTTGAGCGCCTGCTTGGTTTTGATGGTGCCGTACGTAACGATCATGGCCACGCGTTCGTCACCGTACTTGCGGGTGACGTAGTCGATCACCTCGGACCGGCGGCGATCATCGAAGTCGACGTCGAAGTCAGGCATCGAAACGCGGTCCGGGTTGAGGAAGCGCTCGAAGATCAGGCCGTGGTGCAGCGGATCGAGGTCGGTGATGCGCATAGCGTAGGCAACCATGGAACCCGCGCCTGAGCCACGGCCGGGACCGACGCGGATGCCGTTGTTTTTCGCCCAGTTGATAAAGTCGGCCACCACCAGGAAGTAGCCCGGGAATCCCATCGAGGTGATGACTTCGAGCTCGTAGTCAGCCTGCGTGCGGACCTTGTCCGGCACGCCGCCCGGGTACCGGAATTCCAGTCCGGTGGCGACTTCCTTGACCAGCCAGGAGGTCTCGTCCTCGCCCGGCGGGCAGGGAAAGCGCGGCATGTAGTTGGCGCCGGTGTTGAACGAGACTTCGCAGCGCTCGGCAATCAGCAGTGTGTTGTCGCACGCGTCCGGGTGGTCCCGGAACAGCTCGCGCATCTCCTGCGGCGACTTGAGGTAGTAGCCGCTGCCGGAGAACGCAAACCGGGAACCGCCATTGTCGTACGTGGGCTCCAGCAGCGTGGAACCCGACTGGATGGCGAGCAGGGCCTCATGGGCCTTGGCATCATGTTCGTGCGTGTAGTGCAGGTCGTTGGTGGCCACCAGTGGCAGGTTCAGGTCCTTGGCGAGCCGCAGCAGATCCCCGGTGACCCGGCGTTCGATGTCCAGGCCGTGGTCCATCAGCTCGCAGAAATAGTTCTCTGCGCCGAAAATGTCTCGAAATTCCGACGCCGCTTCCAGGGCCTCGCGGTACTGGCCGAGCCGGAGCCGGGTCTGGACCTCGCCCGACGGGCAGCCCGTGGTGGCGATGAGGCCTTCCGAATAGGTGTTCAGGAGCTCGCGGTCCAGCCGCGGCCACTTGCCGAAGACTGCGTCGAGGGAGGCGATGGACGAGGCCCGGAAGAGGTTCCGCATGCCGGCGTTGTTGTAGCTCAGCAACGTCATGTGGGTGTACGAACCACCGCCGGAGATGTCGTCTTTGCGCTGGTGTTCCTCACCCCAGCGGACACGGCTCTTATCCGTCCGCGCAGTACCGGGGGTCACATAGGCTTCGACGCCGATAATCGGTTTGATGCCCTGGTCCGTGGCACGCTTCCAGAAGTCAAAGGCGCCGAACAGGTAGCCGTGGTCGGTGGTGGCGAGGGCTGGCATGCCGAGGCGTTCTGTCTCATTGAAAAGCTCTCCCAGACGGGCGGCGCCGTCCAACATGGAGTACTCGGTGTGGTTGTGGAGATGAACGAACGAGGCATTGCTGGAAGTCACCGGACCATTCTAAGCGCTGGCCGGCCCTCCCTGCCGCAGCGACCCAACGCCTAGGCCTCGCCCGACTCCAGAATTTCCAGGGCGTAGGCCAGGTCCTGCGGGTATTCGCTGGTGACTGTCACACGCTCACCAGTGACGGGGTGGTCAAAACCGAGCTGGCGTGCATGGAGCCATTGCCGTGTCAGGCCCAGTGTCGCGGCGAGCCTGGGATCCGCGCCGTAGGTCAGGTCACCGGCGCACGGGTGGCGCAGGGCCGAAAAGTGCACCCGGATCTGGTGCGTGCGGCCTGTTTCCAAGTGCACTTCCACCAGGGTTGCCTTGCCAAACGCTTCGAGCACCTCGTAGTGCGTAATGGACGGTCGGCCGTCCTCGATCACCGCAAAGCGCCAGTCGTGTCCGGGATGGCGACCGATCGGAGCGTCAATGGTGCCCTCCAACGGATCCGGGAGCCCCTGGACCACTGCGTGGTAGACCTTGTCCACGGTGCGTTCCTTGAAGGCACGCTTCAGGGCGGTATACGCGCGCTCGGTCTTGGCAACAACCATCACCCCGGACGTGCCGACGTCGAGCCTGTGGACGATGCCCACCCGCTCGGGGGCACCGGAGGTGGAGATCCGGTAACCGGCTCCGGCGAGGCCGCCCACCACGGTGGGTCCCACCCACCCGGGCGAAGGATGCGCGGCAACCCCCACCGGCTTGTCCACCACAACAAAATCGTCGTCGTCGAGCAGGATTTTCAGGCCTTCCACAACTTCCTCCACCACTTCGAGCGGGTCCCGTCGTTCAGGCACCGTTACTTCCAGGACGTCCCCGGCCACCAGGCGCGCGGACTTTCCGAGTGTTTTACCGCGGCTGAGCACATTGCCTTCGGCAATGAGGGTCGCCGCCATCGAGCGGGAAATCCCCATCAACCCCGCGAGCCCGGCATCCGCCCGGGTTCCGCCGAATTCGTCGGCCACCACCACACGCTCAGGCATTATCGGATTTTTCCTTAGGCGCCGCGACATGCCGGGAGCCATCCAGCGATATTCCCCGCAGCGTCAGGATACAAATGATGGACACCGCAGAGACCACCGCGGAATCAGCGATGTTGAAAATCGCGAAGTTGGGCAGCTGGATGAAATCCACCACGTGCCCCATGGCAAAGGAAGGCTCCCGGAACAGCCGGTCGGTCAGGTTGCCCAGCGCACCACCGAGGAGAAGGCCCAAGGCCAGCGCCCACCAGGCCGAGCCGAGCTTACGCACCTGGAACAGGATGGCAATGGAAACCCCGGCCATGATGATGGAGAACACCCACGTGACGTTCTCGCCGATCGAAAAGGCAGCGCCTGAATTCCGGATGAAGTACCAGTGAAGTAGCGGCGGCAGCACGGGGATACGCTCCCCTTCCACCATGGTGGTGGTCACCCAGATTTTTGTCAGCTGGTCAAAGGCATACGCAAAGACCGCGAAGCCCGCGAAAAGCGAGAGCAGGAGCCTTTTCCCGGGACGGGGTGATGAGGGTGCGGGGTGGGCAGCGTCGGCGGCGAAATCGTCAGTCATGGTGCTTTCATTTGTAAAACCGATGTTAATCACAAAAGCCGGCGGCCGAGGAATCCTCAGCCACCGGCTTTCAGAATACGTGCTTGACTGACTAGTTCGCTTCAACCTCAGGCGCCGCAACGGAACCGCGGGCGTCAAGGTCGCGCAGCTGGCCTTCGATGTAGGCCTTCAGGCGTGAGCGGTAATCGCGTTCGAAGCCGCGGAGCTGTTCAACCTTGCGCTCCAGGACGGAGCGCTGCTGCTCCAGAGCGCCGAGGATCTTGCGGGACTTCTCCTGGGCATCGTTTACCAGGCTACTGGCTTCGATCTGGGCCTCGGCGATGATCTTGTCCTTCTGGGACTGGCCATCGGCCACGTGGCGGTCGTGCATCTGCTGCGCCATGGCGAGCAGACCGGCTGCGGACTCGGCGGAAACGCTGCTTCCCGCGGCGGGTGCAGGAGCGGCGGCCGGGACGGCTGCTACGGCAGCGGCTGGCTCCGCTTCCTTCTTCTTCGGAGCCTCGGCAACCTTCGTCTCGGCTTCGGCCTTCGCCGGGGACTCGACCTTGTCGAGCTTGACGGGCGCAGGGACCTTCTCAACCACGGGAGCGGCTGCAGCGGAGCTGGCCGGCACGGCAGAACCGGATTCGGCAAGCTTCTTCCGGAGTTCGTCGTTCTCCTGGTTCAGGCGCCTGAGTTCCACAACGATTTCGTCCAGGAAGTCGTCAACTTCGTCCTGGTCATAGCCTTCGCGGAACTTGGTCGGCTGAAAGCGCTTGTTGACAACGTCTTCTGGCGTCAAAGCCATCTGGTCACCTCATTGGTCTAGTTAGTCAGTAGGCCTTCCGGCCGTCAAAACTACGGTACCTAAAATCTGTCTCGTTCCTCTAATTCAACACTGGGTGTCAAACCGGAGATTTCTTTCGCTTCACAGGGATGGGTTCCATTCCAGGAACCGCCCCTGAACTGCTAGGTCTTGTCGAAGATTACGCGAAACCCCTGGTCACCGCCATTGCGATACTTACCGCAATGAAGAGAACCAGGAATCCGAGGTCCAAGGTCACCCCGCCGAGCCTCAGCGGGGGGATGACCCGCCGGAGTCCCTTGAGCGGAGGGTCGGTCACCGAGTACACCGTGTGCGCGGCCACGAGGGCCACACCGCGGGGGCGCCATTCCCTGGCAAACATCTGCACCCAGTCAAAGACCAGGCGGATGATCAGGGCTACGAAGAACAGCAGCAGGGCAATATAGAGAAGTCCGAAAACAATTCCCATGACTAACTCATATCTCCATGTCCATTCCGGATACCGCAGTGCCCTGCCAACGTTTCTTGTCTATTTCAGCACAGATGCCAGACAGGTGTCCCTGCCTGGCATCTGCTCTAAGCCTTGTGGCTAGCTTTGGTTGAAAAAGCTGGCCTGGGTCTCGCTGACCTTCTTGTCATCGCCGATGACCTCGATGTACGACGGCGAGAGCAGGAAGACCTTGTTCGTCACCCTCTCGATGCTGCCACGGAGCCCGAACACGAGTCCGGCCGAGAAGTCAACGAGCCGTTTGGCGTCTGCCTCGCCCATGTCGGTGACGTTCATGATGACGGGAATGCCGTCCCGGAAACTCTCACCGATGAGCTTGGCGTCATTGTAGGACCGTGGGTGGATCGTGGTGATCTGCCGAAGTCCGGACGTTTCTTCGCGGCTCGAGGCCGCACGCTTGATGGGGGTCACTGGTGCGCGGTATTCCTCTTCAGGGGCGTGGACCGATTCACGGCTGACTTCGCGGACCGGTGCAGGGGCCCGGCGTTCCTCGCGGTCAGCTTCCATTGAATCGTCCTCGTCCTTACGTGTTGTGGTGTGCTCGGACTCGTAGTGTTCATCGCCATCGGCGAGCCCAAGATAGATCATTGTCTTGCGCAGAGCGCCGGCCATGGTCGACTCCTAATCGTGTCCGTAGGCGGGCCGCCCAATAACTTGACAGCACTGGAATCCCCCGCCACTCACTTCCTATGTGCTCGACGCTACCCCACGGCGGGACGCGATCCGAGAATATCGGAACCGATTCGCAGGTGTGTCGCCCCGAACCGGATTGCCGCTTCCAGGTCCTGGCTCATACCCGCGGAGATGGCTGTTGCAGATGGATGCACGGCCACCAGGGACGCTGAAATGGCGGCGAGTTTTTCGAAGGCCACCTCCGGACTGATCCCGAGGGGGGCGACGGCCATTACGCCTGTCAACTCCAGCCCGTCGGCCGCGGCCAGCCTGTCAGCCAGGAGCGGGACCTCAGCCGGCGCCGCGCCCCCGCGGTGTGCTCCGGCGTCGTCATCGAGACTGACCTGAATGAAACACTTCAGAGCGCCGCGGCCGGTCCGGTCCTGCTCCGCGGCGATAGCGCGCTCCAGGCCATCAACCAAGCCCGGACGGTCGATCGAGTGGACGGCATGGGCATACTTGGCCACGGACTTGGCTTTCTTGCTCTGCAGCTGTCCGACGAAATGCCAGTTGAGCTCGAGGTCGGCCAGTTCGGCGGCCTTGCCTGCGGCTTCCTGGTCACGGTTTTCGCCTACATCACGTATCCCTAGAGCAGCCAGGCGCCTGATGTCCGCGGCGGGATGGAATTTGGTGACCACGATCAAAGTGGGCAACTCATCGCCGCGGCCTGCTTCCGCGGTGGCGGATTTTATCCGCCGCTGAACCGCGGCCAGCCGTTCCGCCAGCTCCGTCATCCGTGCGGTGTCTTCCGCAATCAGTCCGTCATTCATGGGACCACACGAGACCGGCGAAGCGTCCGGTGGTGGTGGACCGCCGATAGGAGAACAGCTGGTCGCTTTCCAGCGTGCACGGCCCGGCATACTCAATGACGACGCCGGCAGCCTCCAGTTGGCTGCGCGCTCCCGACGGCAGATCCAGCGCGGGGGTCCCCCATGACGATTCGGCCCAGGCTGACGGCACCAGCCCAGCCACCTGGTCACGCAGGTCAGCGGGGACTTCGTAGCAGCCACCACAGATTGAGGGCCCGAGCCAGGCCCGGATGCCGGTGGCGCCGGCTGCCCGCATGCGTTCCACTGCTGCCGGCAGAATGCCGTTGGCTACTCCCGGCCGGCCGGCGTGTACAGCGGCCAGCACCGGGCCGCCGTCCGGGCTGTGCCCCACGAGCACGGCCGGGATGCAGTCAGCCACCATGACCGCGAGCGGCAGCCCCCGGGACACCATGGCGTCTGCCGTCGGCGAAGGGGTGCCGAGCTCCATCATTTCCACCGTGGAGCCGTGGACCTGATCCATGAACCGCAGGGATCCCGGGGCCAGGTCCGCGGCGTCCTCCAGCGCTCCGCGGCGCCGCCGGACCTCTGCAGCGTCGTCCCCTACATGCAGGGCCAGGTTGCCGGCGCCCGTGTCCGTAAATGCCACACTCACGCCGGGTGAGACTTCAGCCCGCCAAAGGAACAAGCCGTGCCCTACTTCAGGAAGTCGGGGACATCCAGGTCATCGGCGCGGTTCCCCGAGAGATCCGGCTCCACTACTGACGGAAGGTCGACGTCGAAGCCTGAATCGGCGGGGACGGCCGACGGGCGCTGCTGGCCCCAGTTGCTGAGCCCGGACGCACCCACTCCGGCGTGGACGGGCTGTGTGTTCAGCTGGTGGCTGCCGCCGCCGGACGTGGGGGCCTGCGTCGGTGCGGGCGCTGCGGCGGGCCGCTGCGGCGCCACCTGGGGCTGTGACTGGTCCATGGAGGGCGAGGTGGCCTTCACGTCGTCGAAGCCGGCCGCGATGACCGTCACGCGGGCCTCGTCGCCGAGGGCGTCGTCAATCACGGCACCGAAGATGATGTTGGCTTCGGGGTGGGCCACTTCCTGGACGAGTCGGGCTGCTTCGTTGATCTCGAACAGGCCGAGGTCCGATCCGCCCTGGATGGACAGCAGGACACCGTGGGCGCCGTCGATGGAGGCTTCGAGCAGGGGTGACGCGATGGCCAGTTCCGCGGCCTTCACGGCACGGTCTTCACCGCGTGCGGAGCCGATGCCCATGAGGGCCGAGCCTGCACCCTGCATGACGGACTTGACGTCGGCGAAGTCCAGGTTGATCAGGCCGGGGGTGGTGATGAGGTCCGTGATGCCCTGGACACCGGACAGCAGGACCTGGTCAGCGGATCGGAAAGCGTCCAGGACGGAGACGTTGCGATCGCTGATGGAAAGGAGCCGATCGTTCGGGATCACGATCAGGGTGTCCACCTCGTCGCGCAGGGCATCAATGCCCGCCTCGGCCGAGCCTGCACGGCGGCGGCCCTCGAACGTGAACGGACGGGTGACCACACCGATGGTCAGTGCACCGAGGGAACGGGCGATTCGGGCCACGACGGGAGCGCCACCGGTTCCGGTGCCGCCGCCTTCGCCGGCGGTCACGAACACCATGTCTGCACCGCGGATGACCTCTTCGATCTCGTCGGCGTGGTCCTCGGCCGCCTGCTTGCCCACCTCGGGGTTGGCGCCGGCGCCGAGGCCGCGGGTCAGCTCACGCCCGACATCGAGCTTGACGTCGGCATCACTCATCAGCAGTGCCTGGGCATCTGTGTTGATGGCGATAAACTCGACACCCCGGAGGCCGACCTCGATCATGCGGTTGACTGCGTTCACGCCACCGCCGCCGATGCCGACGACCTTGATGACGGCCAAGTAATTCTGCGGAGCTGCCACGTTACGTGTCCCTTGTTCGTGTCCTATTGCGAAAACTGTGGAGTCGGGCTTGAACCTTGCAACATTAACCTTCGAGTTGAAGGTTATAGTTATGTCAAGTAACTCATGTCTGGAACGCTATTTCCTATGGTTCTGACATTCAATAACCGGGGCCGCGTGTCGCAGGAATACCGGGAAAGTTTGCAGGTGCCGCAGAAACGTTCAACGCGTCACCGGATGACGGGGCGCGCTCACATCGTACACGCGCACGGGGTTCTTCGGATCGGCGGGGACCTTCAGCAGGGCGGCAAGCACCGTGGCTTTCAGTTCCTTCTCCCCCGCGTTTCCCCAAATGATGGTCTGACCGTCCACCAGCTTCAGTTCCACGGCATCCACCGATTGGGCGGATGCGTTGGAAAGCTTCGACAGCACGTCGGGCGGGAGCGCCCCGAGCACTTCAGCGGTGGCCTGGAAAAGGTCCTTGCCAATGGTGCCGGCGCCGCCGTCAATGACGGGCAGGGAAACGGATGCGGGGTCCCCCGTAGTGGCCAGCACCACGCCGTCCACGTCCACCAACTGGTACTGCTCCCCCTGCTTGACCAGAGCCACCGGGACCCGTTCGAGCACTTGCACCACCAGTTCCGACGGCGGCCGCGCTTGCGTCGACACGGATTTGATCTGGACCAGCGGCTCAAGCATGCGGCCCACCTCGTCGTCGCTGACCTGCGGAAGCGGTTTGCCCTTCAGCGGTTCGAGCGCGGTACGGACCTGGTCCGTCGTGACCAGTTTGGTCCCGGTCACAGTAATAGTACCCACGGCCAGGATGGGAGAAAAGATGGCTGCAGCCAGCAGGGCGGCAACCAGCCCCAGGACAACTCCCGTGGCGACCAGGAGATGCCGCTTCCGGCGCTTTGCCGGCGGCTCAGGAAAGACCAGCACGTTGTCGCTGACGGCCGGCGCCTTCTCCCGGGTCGGTGCTGAGCCCGGGCTCTTTCCTTTTTTGGGCCGCGTGGTAGCTGTGTCCGGAACGGGGGCGCTCTTGGATGCGGAGATGGTGTCCGGTTCAGCCGCCGGCGTCTTGGCCGCAGGCTGCCGCCGTGTCGGTGAAGCGTAGGTGGGGCGGCGCGGGCTACCCACCGAGTGCCTGCACGATCTGCGGCCCGAAGCCTGTCACGTCGCCCGCTCCAACGGTCAGGATGATGTCGCCCGGCACGGCCGCTCCCGCGAGGGAAGCCACTGCCTCAGCCGCTTCCACCAGCCGACCCCCCGGTCCCAGATGATCGGCGATGAGCTGGCTGGTCACCCCGGGGATGGGATCTTCACGGGCAGGGTAGATGTCCAGGACCAGGGCGGTGTCCGCCAGGTTCAGAGCCGCGGCGAACTCGCTGGCGAACTCCCTGGTGCGCGAGAACAGGTGGGGCTGGAACAGGACATGGACGTTGTGCCCGCCCGCCACGGACCGGGCCGCCGTCAGGGCTGCGCGGACTTCAGTGGGATGGTGCGCGTAGTCATCAAAAACGCGCACGCCACGGGCCTCGCCCTTCAGCTCGAAGCGGCGCGACGCTCCGGAGAAGTGGGACAGCGCCTGCGCGGCAGCGCCGGCGTCGACCCCCAGCTCCAGGGCGACGGCGACGGCGGCCGCCGCGTTAAGTGCGTTGTGCCGGCCCGGGACCTGCAGCTGCAAAGCGAACCGGCCGGCGGGAGAGGAGACCTCCACCGTCCCGGGGCCGCCGTCGTGCAGCACCAGATCGGACCTATCCGAGGTTCCATAGAGGACCACCCTGGTGTTCCCGCGGGCCCGTGTGCGTTCTGCGAGTGCGAGGGCGCCGGCGTCGTCCGCGCAGGCGATCAGGACACCGTCGGCCGGCAGCAGCCCGGTGAAGCGGTCGAAGGACTCGTACACAGCGTCCGCAGTGCCGTAGTAGTCCAAGTGGTCGGGTTCGACGTTGGTGACCACGGCAATCCTGGGCCGGTAGTTCAGGAACGAGCCGTCGGATTCATCCGCTTCGGCCACAAATATTCCGGAGGTGCCGTGGGCTGCGTTGACCCCCAAAGCAGGCACGTTGGCGCCGATGGCAAACGAAGGGTCCAGCCCGGCTCCCTGGAGCAGAACCGCAATCATGGAGGTGGTGGTGGACTTTCCGTGGGTTCCCGCGATGGTCACCACGATGTCATCCCCCATGGTGGCCGCCAGCGCCTCGGACCGGTGCAGTACGGGCAGGTCGGCCGCACGCGCAGCTACCAGCTCGGGGTTGTCCGCACGGATGGCCGAACCCGCAACCACCGTCTGGGCGTCGCCCAGGTTGGGCGCTCCGTAGCCGACGGCTATCCGGGCTCCGGCGGCAGCCAGCTCCGCCATGACCGGCAGGTCTTTCGCGTCTGAGCCGCTGACGGTGACCCCGCGGGCCACCATGATGCGGGCCACGGCGGACATCCCGACGCCGCCGATGCCGATGAAGTGGACGCGGCCCAAGGACTCCTGGCTGCGGATGCCTGCGGGGGTCATGCGGATACCGCTTCCAGGACAAGACCAGCCATGCGCTGGTCGGCGTTTCTGATGCCAAGTTTGCGGGACTTGGCGGCCATTGTGGCCAGCCGGCCGGAGTCGGTGGCCAGTGGGATGAGTTCGCTCGTTATCCACTGCGCGGTGAAGTCCTTGTCCGGGACGAGGAGGGCGCCACCGGTTTCCACCAGTCCAGCCGCGTTGAGTGCCTGCTCGCCGTTCCCGATCGGCAGCGGAACAAAGACGGCCGGAACTCCTACCGCTGCCACTTCGCAGACTGTGGCGGCACCGGACCGCGCCAGCAGGACGTCAGCGGCCGCGTACACGAGTTCCATGCCGTCCACGTACTCAACCTGCCGGTAACCCTCAGCGGTCAGAGGGCCGCCGTCGGGTCCCAGGACCGTTTTGCCGCGGCCGGTGATGTGCAGCGTCTGGATCCCGGCGGCGCCGAGTTCCCGGGCCGCACCGGCCACCGCACGGTTGATGCTCTGGGCGCCGGATGACCCACCCGTCACAACCAGCGTGGGTTTGTGCGGAGCCAGGCCCAGGGCTTCCCGCGCAGCTCCACGGGCTGCATCCCGGTCGAGGCCGGAGATTTCGGTCCGCATCGGCATGCCGACATGGCGGGCATGCCGCAGGCGGGTGCTGTCGAAGGCCGTAGCCACGTGACGGGTCAGCAGTGACCCCACGCGGTTGGCCAGGCCCGGCCTGGTGTTGGCTTCGTGGATCACGATGGGGATCCCCCGGCGGCGGGCGGCGAGATACAGCGGGGTGCAGACATATCCCCCCACGCCCACCAGAACGTCAGCCGAGGCCTCGTCCAGGATGCGGCCTGACTGCCGCACCGCGCCGGCAAGCCTTGCCGGCAACTTCAGCAGGTCCAGGGAAAATTTCCGCGGAAACGGCACCCGGTCAATGGTGGCGAGCTCCACGCCGGCCGCGGGCACCAGCCGGGTCTCCATGCCCGCCGGAGTGCCCACTGCAAGCAACCTGGCCCCCGGTGAGGCGGACCGGAGGGCAGCGGCAATCGCCAGGAGCGGGCTGATGTGGCCGGCGGTGCCGCCGCCCGCCAGGACTATGGACAGGTTCTGGGAAGTCATCTGGTGCTAGGTACGCTTTCTTGCGGTTTTGGTGCGGGCGGATTTCCCGGCCTTCTTCTTGGCGCCGAACTTCAGCATTCTTTTGGGGCGAAGGGCGGGCGCCATCTGTTCGCGCGCCAGCGACAACACCACTCCCACGGCACAGAGCGACATCAGCAAGGCCGAGCCGCCGTAGGAAATGAACGGCAAGGGCACCCCGATGACGGGCATCAGGCCCGTCACCACAGCCATGTTGACAGTAGCCTGCCCCAGCAGCCACACCATGATGGTGCCGGCAAGGACGCGGTGGAACATGTCCTCCTGCGCCACCACCACGCGGTAAATGGCGGCTCCGAGGATGGCAAAAAGGACAAGTACGACGACGGTGCCAACCAGGCCGAGTTCCTCGCCGATGATGGCGAAAATGAAGTCGTTGTGGGCTTCCGGAATCCAGCTGTACTTCTGCCGGCTCTGGCCAAGGCCCACGCCGAACCAACCCCCGGACGCGAGTCCGTAAAGCCCGTTGGTGGCCTGGTAGTTTGCATCGATCCCGTCGGCGCAGGACTGCCCGGTCCACCAGGAGGTGATGCGGCACATCCGGTTGGAGCTGGTGATGGCCATAAAGGCCGTTCCCGCCGCGGCCGCCACCGCCGCGAATCCGAAGAGGTACAGCGGCACGCCGGCAAAGAACAACGCCGCTGCCGTAATCATCATGATGATCATGGCCGTGCCGAGGTCATTGCCCAACAGCACCAGGCCGATCACTAATCCTGCCGCCGGGACGGCGGGGATCAGCACGTGTTGCCAACGGCGAAGCAGCTTCCCTTTTCTGGCAAGTACCGTGGCCATCCAGAGCGCCAGGGCAAGCTTGGACGCCTCGGACGGCTGGAACGTGATGCCGCCCAGATCGATCCAGTTCTTGTTTCCGTTGACTTCGTCACCGACCGCCTGGACCAGGGCCAGGAGGACCAGGGCCGTGCCCAGTACCGGCCAGGCCAGTCGCTTGAGCCAGACCACGTTGATGCGGGAGAGGACGAACATCACGAAGATGCCGATCGCGGCGAACATCCCCTGTTTGAGGGCGTCACCATAGGGCGATTTCCCGGCGGCGATTGATTCAACGCTGGAAGCCGAGAGCACCATCATGATGCCGATGGCCGTGAGCGCCAGCGTGGACCCCAGGATGAGGTAGTACGTGGAGCCGTTCCGGGACGTCCCGTTTCCTTCCAGGGCGGCCCAGAAGCCCCGGTACCAGCCCCTGATCCGGGCGGGCAGGTTTGGCCGGGCACTCGGCCGGGTGGGCGTACTGACCATTGTTACTCCTCGCCGGTCTGGGCCTGCCCTTCCACCAGCTCGCGGACAGCGTCGATGAAGGCGTTGCCGCGGTGAGCATAGGAAGAGAACTGATCCATGGAAGCAGCCGCCGGTGCCATCAGTACGGTGTCGCCTGATACGGCCAGCTGCGCCGCTGACGCAACGGCCCGGGACATCACGTCCTCCCCCGAAACCGGAGAGTCGCCCGCGATGGCTCCGCCCGTTACGGCAGTCTGCATATTTTCAGTGTCGCCCGCCGCAGCGGTGATCACGGGGACATCCGGCGCGTGTCGCCGCAGGGCGTCGGCCAGCGGAGCGGTGTCGACGCCGATGAGCACCACGCCCTTGAGCCTGGCGGCCTGATCGCGAACCAGGTCATCGTAGCTGACTCCTTTGGAGAGCCCTCCCGCGATCCAGATGACCTTCTCGAAAGCAGTCAGCGATGCCGCCGCCGCGTGGGGGTTGGTGGCCTTCGAATCATTCACCCAGAGAACACCGTTCAGGCGGGCCACTTGCTGGATCCGGTGGTTGCCCGGCGCATAGTCCTGGATGCCCCGGCGAACCGCCGGCGCGTCCACGCCATAGGCACGCACCAGGGCGGCCGCGGCGAGGGCGTTGGCCACCATGTGGCGGGGGGCAAACTGCCCCAGGTCTTTCATCGAGGCCAACTCGGCAGCGCTGTCCTTGCGCTGCTCAATGAAGGCGCGGTCCACGAGGAGGCCTTCCACCACGCCCAGCATGCTGATGGCCGGCGTGAGGGTGGTGAAGCCAACGGCCCGGCAGCCCTCAACCACATCGGTGTCCTCCACCATGCGTTCTGTTTCGATCTGCTCGGCGTTGAAGATGCAGGCTTTTTGGGTCCGCGCGTAGACCTTGGCCTTATCAGCCAGGTAGGAGTTGTAGGAACCGTGCCAGTCAACGTGGTCTTCCGCCACGTTCAGGCACACACTGGCGACCGGCGACAGTGACTCAGCCCAATGCAGCTGGAAGCTGGACAGTTCAACCGCGAATACGTCGTACTCAACGGGGTCGCGGAGGGCATCCAGGATGGGTGTGCCCACGTTGCCGACGGCAATGGCCTTCAGGCCGGCGGCCTGAAGCATCGACGCCGTCAGGCCCACCGTGGTGGTCTTTCCGTTGGTGCCCGTGATGGTCAGCCAGTCAGCGGTTTTGTGGCCCTCCCGGACGCGCAGGCGCCAAGCGAGTTCGACGTCGCCCCACACCGGAGTGTGTGCGCGCGCAGCGGCGGCCAGCAGCGCCTGGTCGGGACGCCAGCCCGGCGAGGTGACGATGAGGTCGGGGAAACTACCGTCCACCTTCGGGACCCTGCTGACAGCTTCCTCGCCGAGGAACACGTCCACAGCGCCGACGATCTTCAAGGTGTCGGCCTGGGCCTTGGCTGTGTCCGTGGTGGCGGCGTCCACCACCACCACGCGGGCCCCGAGTTCGATGAGGGTGTCTGCGGCGGCGAACCCCGAAACCCCGATTCCGGTAACCACAACGCGCAGTCCCGCCCAGTCGGAGTCCCAGCTGACAAGGTTCTGAAGGCGGGGAGAAACAGTCACAGGAGCACAACCCATTCAGCGTAGAAGACACCCAGGCCCACGGCTACAAAGAGCCCGCCCAGGATCCAGAAACGGACAACCACCGTGACTTCGGCCCAGCCTTTAAGCTCGAAGTGGTGCTGCAGCGGTGCCATTTTGAAGACACGTTTGCCGCCGGTCAATTTGAAGTAGCCCACCTGGATAATCACCGAAAGGGTAATCAGGACGAACAGGCCGCCAACGATGCCCAGGAGCAGTTCGGTGCGGGACAGGATGGCGAAGCCGGCAATGGCGCCGCCGATCGCGAGGGACCCGGTGTCGCCCATGAAGATCTTGGCGGGCGAGGTGTTCCACCACAGGAAGCCCACCAGGGCGGCGCTGAGGATCGCTGCCAGGAGTGCCAGGTCCAGGGGGTCGCGCACGGTGTAGCAACCGCTACCGGCTTCACGCGGCGATCCACAGGCCTGGTTGTTCTGCCAGATTCCCATCAGGGTGTAGGCGCCGAAGACCATCACGGAAGCGCCGGCGGCCAGCCCGTCCAGGCCGTCCGTCAGGTTCACGCCGTTGGTTGCTGCCGTCACAATCAGGTTGGACCAGAGGACAAACAGGATGGCGCCAACAACGGTGCCGCCGAAGGCCAAGTCCAGCCAGGGAATATCGCGGACCAGGGAGATTTTTGTCGACGCCGGCGTGAGGCCGTCGGGGTCGGGAAAGTTCAGGGCGAGGATGGCAAAGGCAATGCCTACCGCTGCCTGGAGGATGAGCTTGGCCTTCGCATCCAGGCCCAGGCTCCGCTGGCGCGAGATTTTGATGAAGTCGTCGAGGAAGCCCACCAGGCCCATGCCGACCATGAGGAACAGCAGGATCAGGGCCGAAGCTGACGGGCCGGCGGACGCCGGGTTCATCAACCACATGATCAGGTGGGTCAGTCCGTAGCTGAGGAGGACCGCTCCCACCACCACGGTTCCGCCCATGGTGGGCGTGCCGCGTTTGGTGTGGTGCGATGTGGGTCCGTCATCGCGGATGAATTGTCCGTAGCTCTTGCGGACGAGCAGGCGGATAAACAGGGGGGTTCCCACCAGGGCGAACAGCAGGGCAAGTCCCGCGCCGATCAATAGAGCAATCACAGCAGCTCGCTCCTTTCTTCGGCAGGTTCCGTGGTTTGTGGGGGTAATGCTATCCGATCGCCTAAGTGCCGAAGCCCCACACTGTTGGAGGACTTGAAGAGCACCAGGTCACCCGGTTCGAGCTCGGCGTCGAGGAGCGAATAGGCGTCCTCGACCGTTTCCGCGAACACGCATTCGTCGCCCCAGGAGCCTTCCTGGACGGCGGAAACGTACAGGGCCCGTGCCTCACGGCCGACAACTACCAGCCGCGAAATGTTCAGGCGCACCACTTGGGTGCCCACAGCCGTGTGTTCGCGGATGGAATCCGGCCCCAGCTCAAGCATGGCTCCCAGCACGGCCCAGGTTCGGCGTCCGCGGCCGAGGTCGGCCAGGGTGCGCAGGGCGGCACGCATGGACTCGGGGTTCGCGTTGTAGGCGTCATTGATGACCGTGACGCCGTCCGCGCGTTCAGTGCGTTCCATCCGCCAGCGGCTGGCCGCTGACTGGGTGTTGAGGGAAGCTGCGATGTCCGTTCCCGTCACGCCTGCTGCATGCGCTGCCGCTGCTGCAGCCAGGAGGTTTCCCGTGTGGTGGGCACCAATCAGGCCGCTGCTCACGTGCAGGCCGGCTTCACTGCCGGGCAGGACAAGGTCAAATTCCGGGTTTCCGAAGGCGTTCGTGTCCGGTTCGACAGCCCGGACGGCCGCTTCAGGGCGGTCCTCGGCGGAGAAGCCCAGCACAGCGGCGACCGTGCGGGGCCGCATGCCCGCGACCCGGTCGTCGTCAAGGTTCAGGATGGCGGTGCCGGTGGGCGCCAGTGCCTCCACGAGCTCGCCCTTGGCAAGCACGATGTTTTCGACGCCGCCGAACTCCCCCGCGTGGGCTGTGCCGACGCCCAGGACTACGCCGATGTCGGGCTTGACCATGTCAGCCAGGTAGCGGATGTGTCCGATGCCGGTGGCACCCATTTCGATGACCAGGTACCGGGTCCCGGTGTCGGCCCGGAAAACGGTGAGGGGCACGCCTACCTCGCCGTTGTAGGAGCCTTGAGGCGCCACCGTGTTGCCCTGGGTTGTGAGGATCCCGGCGAGGAGGTCCTTCGTGGTGGTCTTCCCTGCTGAGCCCGTGATGCCGATGACGGTGAGGGATTCGCCGGCCGAAGCCCGGGCCGCACGGATGCGGCGGACGGCTTCGGCGGCCAGCGCGCCCATGGCCAACACGGCGTCTTGGACCAGGACTGCGGGATAGTTCACGCCGTCGGGTCCTGTGACAGGGCGCTCCGCGAGAACCAGCACGGCACCCTGACTGAAGGCGGCTGCGACGAAGTCGTGCCCGTCCGCGTGTTCGCCGGGTTTCGCGACGTAGAGCGCCCCGGGAGTAGCGTCGCGCGAATCCGTTACCACCGAATGCGGGGTGATCCCCGGATCGGCGTCCAGGCGGCCGTTTGTGATTTCGGCGATTTCCGCCGCAGTAAGTGCAATCATCTCGGTCTAGGACTCTATCCGGTCGTCCTGGAGAACGGTGAATCCCCCTGCTGTCAAGGCGTTCCGGAGTTCCACCCGGTCATCGAGGGCAAGGTTGACGCCTTTGACCTCTTGCCAGACCTCGTGTCCGCGGCCGGCCACCAGGATGGTGTCCTGGGGTCGGACCAGCTCAACGGCACGTTTGATGGCGGCGTCACGGGGATGGATTTCCTCGATGACGCACTCAAGTGCTCCCTGTTCCTGGGCGGCCCGGGCACCCGCGAGCACGTCCGCGCGGATGGCTGCTGCGTCCTCGTCATGGGGGTCGTCATCGGTGACGATCACCACGTCGGCAAGTTGGGCCGCGATGGCCCCCATGGCCGGTCGCTTTCCCTGGTCCCGCTGTCCGGTTGCACCGAAAACGACAATGACCCGGGAACCGGGAAGCGGTGACCGGACAGCCTCAAGGGCACGGGCGAGTGCGTCGGTGTTGTGGGCAAAATCTACAACGGCGGCCGGTTCCTCGGAGACGAGTTGCATGCGGCCTGGTACCGCCACGGTGAACGGGTCATGATGCGCCAGGGCGGCTTGGACGGCGGCGACATCCACTCCGCTGGCCAGGACCATCGCGGTGGCCAGCGCCGCGTTGGCGACGTTGAATGCGCCGGGCAGGCCGGTGTGGACCTGCAGGCGGGCGTTGTCCGGCCCGCTGAGGGTGAACTCGGTACCCAGCCCGCGCGCCGCTGTCGCGGTGACCGTCCAGTCCGCCGAACCGCCCGCCCGCGTGGTCGCGACTGTCGTGACCGGGATCCCGGTCGCCGCTGCAAGCTTGCGGCCCCATTCGTCGTCGACCGTCACGACGGCCGCTCGGGCGCGGCGGGGCGTGAACAGCTCGGCCTTGGTGGCAAAGTACTCGTCCATGGTGCCGTGGAGGTCCAGGTGGTCCTGGGTCAGGTTAGTGAATCCGGCGACATCGAAAACTACTCCGTCCACGCGTTGGAAGGAGATGGCGTGGGAGGACACTTCCATGGAGGCTGCGTCCAGGCCCCTCTCCCGCATGAGTGCCAGCAGGCCGTGCACATCCGTTGACTCGGGCGTGGTCAGGAGGCTGGGAATGGGGTCTCCACCGGCGAGGATTTCGATGGTTCCGATCAGGCCGGTCCGTCGTCCCACGGCGCGGAGGAGGGCATTGATGAAGTACGTAGTGGTGGTCTTGCCATTTGTGCCGGTTACCCCGAACAGGTGCGGTGGGTGGCCCGCGGCCGGCTGGCTCTGGTAGATCATGGTGGACAGCGGACCCACCACATTGCGCGGACCCTCCACCACGAGTATGGGGACCGCAGTCTCCGCCGACAACGCAAGCAGGCGCGCCCCGGCGTCGTCCGTAAGGACTGCCACAGCTCCCCGCTCCACTGCCTGGGTGACAAAGTCAGCTCCGTGGCGGGACGCGCCCGGGAGCGCGACGTAGAGGTCGCCGCGTTCCACCGTGCGCGAGTTAAGTGAGATCCCCGTGACTCCCACGGCGGCCGAGACGCCTGGGACCTGCACGCCAACGGCTTCCCCGATGCTGGCCAGGCGGACCGCGGCAACGGCTGTCGGCCTGAACCGGGCAGCGGCGGGTTCCTCCGCAGGCGCGGTATGACTGCCGGGTGAGTTCTGCTCTGACAAGGGAATCTCCGATGGTGCTAGTGGATCATGCCCGCGCGAAGAAGCCCCGCCGCGGGCGGTGTAGGTACTGCTGCCTGACGTTACTTGGCGTACTGCGGCAGCCGGGCCGGTTCGCCCGTGGAAGGCTGCACGTTGTAGGTGCGCAGTGCCTGGCTCATGACCGACCGGAAGACCGGGCCATTGGTGATGCCGTAGATGCTGCCCTTGGGACGCTGCAGGACCACCTCCACAATAAACCGCGGATCGTCCATCGGCGCCATCCCCACCATGGAGGCCGTGTAGCCGCAGAAGCCGGACTTGCCGTCGTCGCACGGGGACTCGGACGTTCCGGTCTTGGCTCCCACCCGGTAGCCGTCAATCGCGGCGTCCTTGATCTGGCCCTCGGTCACTGCGCTCTCCAGAATGTCCTGGACTTGCTGCGCGGTGCCGTCCGACACCACCTGCCGCGACGGCTGCGGGGCCACCTTTTCCTCGGTGCCGTCTGCTGAAACGTAGGAGTCGATCAGGCGGGGCTGGAGCATCACACCGTTATTGGCGATGGTCTGGAAGGCGCGGACTGTCTGCAGGGTGGACTGTGAAACGCCCTGGCCGAACAGCACCGTGTACTGCTGGCGGCTGTCCCACTGGTCTGCTGGCGCAAGGATGCCGGACGCCGTGGCAGGCAGTCCGATGTCCGGCGCCTCGCCGATGCCGAACTTCCGCAGCCAGTCATGGCGTTGCTCCTTGCTGAGCCGGGAGCCGGCCGCTACGGTTCCCGTGTTCATGGACCAGCCCAGGATGCCGGCAAGCGTGCGTTCTTCGGTGCCGTGGGTGAAGGCGTCCGTGAAGGTCTGGCCGTCGATCGTGTACGACGGCGGGAGTGTGAAGGTGTCCAAGGGGCTGGATTTTCCTTCCTCGATGAGCGCCGAGGCCGTGATCATTTTCTCCACGGAACCCGGTTCATACGCGGCGGTCACCGAACGGACGCCCCTGTCCTTGGCCGCCACCCTGCCGGGCTCGTTCGGGTCAGGGGAGTTGGTGTCCGCCATGGCCACAATGTTGCCCGTCTTGGTATCCATCACCACGATGCTGCCCCACTCCGCACCCAGTTTGTCGCTCTGGCTTTGGATGGCCTGCTGGGCGAAGTACTGAAGATCCGAGTTGAGGGTGAGCTTGACGTCCTTGCCGTCCTGCGGGGGTGTGAGTTCGTCCACACCGACGGGGATCCTGAGGCCGTCGGCCCCGATTTCGAAGAGCCGCTTACCGTCTTCTCCGCGCAGCAGCCCGTCCTGGGTCTGCTCAATTCCGGCCTGGCCGGTATTGCCGTCCTGGAGGAAGCCGATGATCCCGCCCGCAACGGATCCGTTCGGGTAGACGCGCTTACTGACGCCCACGGTGTCCACTCCAGGGATGCTCAGTTTCGAGACCCTCAGCTCAACGTCCGGCTTGAGGTCCTTCGCCACGATGTAATACCGCTGTTCGCCGGTGACAGCTTCGCGGGTGGCATCCTGGCTCATGCCTAAGACCGAGGCGAGTTCTTTCAGACCCTGCTCCCGGCTGACGTCCACCAGCTTGTCTTTGCCGTCAACTTTTTCGAAACGTTTAAAGGTCTCGGTCTTTGTATTGACAGTCTGGTCCACCACCACGTTGTACCGGATCACACTGTTGGCCAGGACTGTGCCGTTGGAGTCCAGGATGCTGCCGCGCTCGGCAGGAAGGGTAGTTTCGCGCATGCGGTAGTCAAGGGCAGCCGCAGCCATCCCGCCGACGTCCAGGCCTTGGACCATAAAAAGCTTGCCACCCACAACCAGCAGCAGTGTCAGCATGATTCCCAGGCCGAGGCGCAATCGCTTTGTAGCGTTTGGCACTTTGACGCCGCTTGCCTTACCGGTCCTCTGCGCCACCGTAATCCCTTGCTGCTCGCCTTGTTGCCTGCTGTGGAGCCGGGCTGGGCGCCTGGCCGTTCTGCCTGACCGGTTGCTTTTCAGCGGCCGTCAGTTACTGCCCCGGCACCTTTTGTTCCGGTGCCGGCACGGAACCGCCGTGCAGCTCGACCGCCGGTGCCGGGGGTGCCGGTACCGCCGCCGGTGCTGCGGCAGGCGCGCCGGCCGGAGCCGGCACCGCTGCTGCCGGCGCAGGCACTTCACTGGCAGGCTTGCGGCTCGCTGACGGTTCGGTGGCTGTTACCGGCGGCACCACCGTCAACACCCCGGCGATGGCTGGAGCCGGGATAACGGCTCCTGCAGCGCCGCCCTTCACGGCCGGAGTTGCCTTGCCCGTGACGGTGAGGGTGGAAAGGTCGATCTGGCCTTTGACAGTGGAAGCTACCATTCCCAAGTCTGCCGCCTTGGCAGCAAGGTTCTGGGGAGCTTCGAAGTTCTGGAGCTGCTGTGTCAGATCCTGGTTCTCTTTCGTGAGAGTGCTCTGCTTACTCCTGAGTTCCACCAGCTGGTACTGGGAGGTGGACACCGAAATATTCAGGACCAGCACCGCCACCAGTGCCACGGCGAGCAGGGCGAAGCACATCACCACAAACGGGGCACGGCGCTTCTTCGGTGCTGAGCGCACCACGGACAACGGTGTGCGTTCCTTCCGGCCCGGACCGGCAGGCAGGGCCTTGATAGCGGGCGCGCTGCTGCCGGAGAGGACCGGAAAGTTCTTGACGGCGGCGGTGCTCATGCTTCTCTCCTGGCTCTGATGCGTTCCACGGCGCGCAACCTGGCGGAGGCGGCGCGGGGGTTTTCGGCGATTTCGACGGCGGTGGGTACCTCGGTGCCCTTGGTCAGGGTTTTCAGCACTGCTTTGTGTTCTTCCAGTTCCACCGGGAACCCCAGCGGCGCTGAGGATTTGGAGCCGGCCTGGAAAACGGACTTGACGATCTTGTCCTCAAGGGAGTGGTACGACATCACCACGATGCGTCCGCCCAGTGCTATGGCTTCCACAGCCGCAGGAACCGCGCGTTCCAGCACGTCGAGTTCCTCGTTGACTTCGATCCGGAGAGCCTGGAAAGTCCGCTTGGCCGGGTGGCCGCCCGATTTGGCGGCTGCAGCGGGAACCACTGAACGGATCTGCTCCACCAGCTCACCGGTTGTGGTGATCGGTTTGACGGCCCTTGCTGCGACGATCCTGTTAGCGATCCGGCCGGCGAATTTCTCCTCGCCCCATTTACGGATGATCCGGACGAGGTCCTCTTCGCTGTAGTTGTTGACCACATCGGCCGCTGTCTGGCCCCTGCTGGTGTCCATCCGCATATCCAGCCGCGCGTCAAAGGAGTAGGCGAAACCACGTTCGCGCTCGTCCAGCTGAAGGGACGAGACCCCCAGGTCCATCAGGATGCCGTGGACTTCCCTGACCCCAAGGTCCTCGAGAACCTCGGCAATTTCGTCGTACACAGCGTGCACAAGGTCCGTGCGGTCAGCGAAACGGGCCAGCCGCTCCCCCGCCAGGGCCAGGGCCTCTTCGTCGCGGTCGATCCCAATCAGGTGCAGGTCCGGGAAGCTCTCCAGCATGGCTTCGGAGTGACCGCCCATGCCGAGCGTCGCATCTATGGCGATGGGTGTATCGCCCCGGAGGCGCGCGGCCTCGAAACCTGGCGCCAACAAATTGATGCACCGGTCCTTGAGGACCGGCACATGGCGTTCGGACGTCGGCTTCGGGTGATCATTCATGCCTTCGTCCTTTCATTCGGCGGGTATCCAGGGGTGCTTCTTGAGCCAGATCCCCATCCGCGCCTATCGTCCCGGCCGCCTGGCTCCGGGGAAGTGAGCCAGGTGGACTATCCGATGGGCGGCTGGAGATCTCGTTCAAGAAGCGGGTCTTCGGGGCCGTTCAGGTGATCACAGAATCCCCGGAATGGCGTCGTCGGTTTCAGAGAAGGCGGTTTCCTTCTCTGCCAGGTACTCGTTCCAGGCCTGGGCGTCCCAGATCTCGGCGCGGGTTCCTGCGCCGATGACGGCCAGTTCCCTGCCGAGGCCTGCGTACTCCCGGAGCGCCGCCGGAATGGTCACGCGCCCCTGCTTGTCAGGTACCTCGTCCGAGGCTCCAGAGAGAAAGACACGAATGTAGTCCCGAGCCTGCTTGGAGGAGATGGGCGCCTCCCGCATTTGCTCGTGAACCCTCGCAAATTCCTGCTCACTGAAGACGTAGATACAACGCTCCTGGCCCCTTGTGAGAACCAGCCCGGCGGCAAGTTCCTCGCGGAACTTTGCGGGGAGGATAATTCGGCCCTTTTCGTCCAGACGTGGCGAATGTGTGCCCAGAAACACTGGCCCACCGCCCGTCTGCCGTCAGGAACTGCACATCCCCTAATGTTGCAACTACCCTCTTATGTCCTCCACATTACTCCACTTTCCCCCACAGTCAATGCAAAATGGGCCCCACCAGCCCCCTTTCGGTGATCTTTTCCCCCAAATGGCGCGGAAACACGTGGTGGATGAGAGTGGAGGGCCTGGGGAGCCAAGTGGGCCGCCCCCAACGGGAGGGCACGACGGCGGTACGGCCGCGCCGTCGGGCACCCCCCTGTGGTGCCGTTAAACGCAGAAGACCCGCCGGGGCGGGTCTTCTGCAGCGGCCCCCATCAGCAGCACGAGCCAGGGGGAGAAAAGTGGAGGGGTGGGAAGTGGAGTAAAAGGCCCGGCAATCAGGGCAGCGGGCAATTCAACATGAACAACCGTGCCATCAGCGGCGGCAGGGCCTCAGGAGTCGTCGCGGCGACGCTCGTCCCAGCGCTCCTCAAGGCTGGACATAAAGGAACTCCTGGGCTTTCCGGACTTCCCCGTACCGGATGCGGAGCCTCCCTTGGCGCCGGACGCGTTGCGCATGGTGGCGAAGTAGACACCACCGCCCATAACCACGAAGCCGAGGACGCCAACAATGATGAACTGGGTGGTGACGCCGACCAGAAGCAACGCGATGCCCGCCAAAGTGCAGAGGACACCGATGACAAGGTGCCGGGTGGACCAGGTACGCCCAGGATCCGATCCCATGGAATTCGCGAACTTCGGATCGTCCTCGTGCAACTGCTTCTCCAGCTGCTCTAGCAGCTTCTGTTCGTGCTCCGAGAGCGGCATCACGACCTCCTTATGTAGGCCAACGTCCGGGCTGGTCCCATCCCGTACTCCTGCTCCAATAACGACCCGCATGCCCGGGAGGTTCCCGCCCCGCCAAGGGTGGCGGATTGCGAACACCGGCATGTGGGTGATTGGAACGGCAGTACGTCCAAGAAGTCCGGCAGTAACTGAAAACTATGTACATATAAGGATAGTTTGTCGGAGCCTGTTCTGAAAGACGGCCATCACCCTCCTGGCCCGTCATGAAGCCGAATTGAAATGACTCTTAGCGCCCGCTGCCGGGGTCCAGCAGACTGGCCGGCAGGACGGATTTGTTTCCGAACTTCCGGCTGACCTGGTCCAGCACCTGCTCTGCCGCGCGCCAGTTGTCATCCCTGCGGTCAAAGCTCAGTTGCAGGGAGGTTTGGGCGGCCTCTTCCAGCTGCTCCGCCCGGATGCCGACCAGCCGGACGGTCATGGGACGCGGCCCCAGGGATTCCAGGAGTTGGAGTGCCACCCCGTGGATCAACTGCGCGCTGTCCACTGGCGTGTGCACTGTGCGGCTCCGGGTAATGGTGGAGAAATCCGCATAGCGGAGCTTCAACGCCACGGTCCGGGCCACCGTTCCCGAACTCCGCAACCGGCCGGCAGTGCGGTGGGCCAGCCGCAGCAATTCGCGGCTGATGATGGCATCATCGGCGGTGTCCACCGCGAAGGTCTCTTCCGCACCGATGCTCTTTTCCAGCCGGACAGGGGTCACCGGACGCGGGTCTATCCCCCATGACAGCCGGTAGACGTGCTCACCGATGGTGCCGAGCACCTTCTTCAGGGATGTCACCGGCGTGGCGGCCACATCCGCGACGGTCCGGATGCCCATCCGGGCCAGCACGTCCGCGGTCTTGGCACCGATTCCCCACAGTGCCCCCACGGGCAGGCTGTGCAGGTAAGGTACCGTCTCGTCCGGCCCGATCAGCAGCAGCCCGTCCGGCTTGCAGCGCGTGGACGCAATCTTTGCAACGAATTTGCTGGCCGCGATTCCAACGGACGCCGTGATGCCCAACTCGGCAGCAACCCGGCGGCGGATCAATTCACCAATTTCGCGCGGGGGACCCAGGCGCCGGATGGCCCCTCCCACATCCAGGAAGGCTTCATCAACACTAAGAGGCTCCACGAGGTCCGTGATGGACTGAAAGATTTCCATCAGCTGCGCGGAGACCTCGTAGTACAGCTTGTGGCGCGGCTCAATAATGACGGCCCGGGGGCACATCCGTGCTGCGACCACCATGGGCATGGCGGACTTCACGCCGAAGGCCCGGGCCTCATACGAAGCTGACAGGACCACTGAACGGTCCGCCGGGAATCCCACGATCACTGGCTTTCCACGGAGTTCCGGACGCGTGCGCAGCTCCACGGATACGAAAAATGCGTCCATGTCCACGTGCATAATGCAGTTGCGCCGGAGCTCGCGAAGACCCGCTTCGCTGTACTGGTTGTTCCGCTCAGGCCCCACAACGGCAATTCTATCTGTTGGTACTGACTAAACTGGAGGCTGAGCCCGGCATCAACCCCAGGAGGAAAGTCCCTGTGACGGTCACGAAGAAACTTAAGCCAACGGGATTAGCAGCCCTCGCCGCCGGCGCAATGTTGGCCCTTGCCGCCTGCAGTCCCGCGGCGCCCGACGTGGCCTCATCGTCAGCAGGCACGTCCTCACCAGCCCCCAGCCCGTCCAGCGTCACGGCGTCGGCAAGCCCGACGGCATCACCCGGAACATCTGCCACGGTGGGAAAGATCGTGGATGGATTTCCCGAAACGCTGATACCGGTGATGCCTGGCGCCACGGTAATTTCCAGCAGTTTGGATAAGGCCAAACAGCCTGCCACGGCAGCGCTCGTGGCCAGCATCACAGCCCCCACTACCGCCGTCGTGGACTTCTACACAAAGCACCTCGAGGGCCAGGGCTTCAAAGCCGTACCCGGCGATGCGGTGGGAGCGGTGGCCTCCAAGGATTTCGTCCGAAACGACAACGAGACTGTCAACGTTGCGGTTGTCGAAGCGGCCGGCGTTTCCACCTTCACCATCGGCGCCAACGCCGCAGTTGAGTCAGCCAAGTGACGGTTTCGGAGCAGCTGAGGCTTGAACAGACCGCCTTCGTAGCAGCCGTTGCCGGCGAGCTGACAGACTTCCTCACCACGCGGCAGGCCCTTGTGGCCGGAATTTCCCCCGACATCGAACCCCTCATGGGGTCTATCTCCAACCTGGTGACCGGCGGTAAAAGGCTCCGCGCCCTGATGTGTTACTGGGGCTGGCGGGGCGCCGGTGGCGAGCCCTCGGCCGGACAGATCGTCACGGCCGGGTCGGCCCTGGAGCTGTTCCAGGCGGCGGCACTCATCCATGACGACATCATCGACCGTTCGGACACCCGCAGGGGTGGCCCGAGCGTCCACCGCCGGTTCAGCCAGTTGCACGACACCCAGGGCTGGGCACTGGACAGTGAACGGTTTGGACACGCAGCGGCCATCCTGACCGGCGACCTGTGCCTGTCCTTCAGCGAAGAGGCCTTCACTGACATCGGCGGGCAGGCGGCCTCCGGCAGCAGGGCGAGGCTGATCTTCAACCTCATGCGCACAGAAGTGATGGCCGGCCAATACCTGGACATCCTTGAAGAAGTAGCCGGACCGGTGCGGGACCGGGCAGGGGCTGTGACGCGGGCCCAGTCCATCATCCGGTTCAAGTCGGCGAAGTACTCCACCGAACATCCGCTGGCACTTGGCGGTGCACTGGCGGGGGCCTCGGACGACCTCCTCCGCGGCTACTCGGCGTTCGCCTTGCCTCTGGGCGAGGCGTTCCAGCTGCGTGATGACGTCCTGGGCGTCTTCGGCGACCCCGTCACTACCGGCAAGCCGGCAGGCGACGATCTCCGCGAAGGCAAACGGACTGTTCTGATTGCTCTCGCCCTGGAACAAGCGTCAGCGCAGGAATCAGCGTTTATCGATGCAAAACTCGGGAGCCCGGATCTGGGCGAAGAGGACGTGGCCGAGATCCGCCGGATTATTGAAGAGTCCGGAGCGCTGCAGGCCACCGAACTGCTGATCAACGAATTCGGCACGGCCGCCTACGAGGCCCTGGAGCAACTGCCACTCGACGAACTGCCCAAGACGGCACTGCGACGGCTGGCCGAAGCCACCGTCAGCCGCGCCGCCTGATTTCGGCTCTGGCACGAGCCGCGCCGCCGGGGCAGGCGCTGCCTGGACACCGGGCTTACGGTCCTGTTGCACCGGTATCCGGCAGCGCTACCAGGCGAGAGTCTGCGCCCTGCGCCTGATTTCGGTTTTTCGACCTTCCCGCAGGGCATCAATTGGTCGGCCGCGCAGGGACTCGTCAGTGGTGAACAGCCAGACAATGAGGTCCTCGTCGGAATAGCCGGCATCCGCCAGGACGACGATGGTTCCCCGCAGGCTGTCGACAACCTGGCCGTCCAGGATAAACGCGGCCGGAACGGACCGGATCCGCCGTTCCCCCACCCGCAGGGCCGCCAGGGCACGTTCATCAATAAGGCTGTGGACTTTCGTAATTGAAACGTCCAACAGCTGCGCGACATCAGGCAGGGGCAGCCACTCGCCCACAAGGCTTTCTACGTTACTCACGGATCAAGGTTGCCACGGCCGGAGCCCTGCCGCCTAGTCGGCTTTACCGCGCACGCCGACGATTTATTCGACACTCCGCAAAACCTTAGATACGGGGCGGTGTCAACTTCTTGTGCTATAGCCAAATTCATGAGAGATTCACATAGGTCACATTTGTAACAGTAACAACTTAAGTAACACTAGTATCAATAGTCACACGCATCACCCGTCCCCCGGCAGTTAAAGAAGAGGATTCCTTCCATGACGACGTCCCGCTCGCCAAAGCAGGCACCCCGGCCGAGTCTGCCCATGATTGCTGCCACCACAGCGGCACTTCCTGTAGTCGTCTTGTCGTCCTTGGCCCTCGCCCAGCCAGCTTCGGCAGAGGCGCCAGCCCGCGCCATCCCGGCAACGCTTGCGGCCGCCATGAAAGCACAGGCAGCGGAAGTCAAAGCAGCCCTCATCCCGGCTGCCTCTGTTTCCTCCAGCATTCCCGCGGCGTTTATGCCGGCACAACCCTCTGCCCCTGCCGAATACACGATCGCCCGCGGCGACACCATCAGCGCCATCGCCGGGAAGTTCGGCCTGAACACCGGGGAGATCCTGACCCTGAACAACCTTCAGCCGAACACCATCATTTACCCCGGCCAGAAGATCAAGTTGTCCGGTTCCGCTGCCTCCCCGGCAGCTCCGGCCCCCGCTGCCCCGGCAGCGGCCCCGTCCGCGCCGGCCAGCTCCGGCGGCAGCTACACCGTAAAGGCCGGGGACACGCTCAGCGCCATCGCCTCCCGGCACAACGTAGGCCTGTCTGAGATCTTCACCTGGAACGGCCTGAACATGCGTTCCATCATCTACCCGGGCCAGAAAATCAAGGTTGGATCCGGCGAGGGAGCGGCTTCAGCCCCAGCGGCGCAGCCAGCTGCTGCACCCGCTGCCCCGGCGGCGGCCCCTGCACCGGCAGCCCCTGCACCGGCCTCCGCTCCGGGTGGCTCTTACACCATCAAGGCCGGCGACACCCTGTCCGCGATCGCCTCGAAGCACGGCGTGAAGCTCTCGGACATCCTGGCAGCCAATCAGCTCAGCATGACCACGGTGATCTACCCGGGCAATAAACTGGTCATCCCAGGCGGCTCCATCCAGCCGGCGTCGTCCACTCCGGCAGCCACCGTGACCCCGCTCGTGCCCAGTTCCTTCCTGGGCTTCACGTACCCTGAGGTCGTGGTCAGCTCCGCCAACCAGAACAAGGCGTTGCTGAACGCCGCACCGGTGCCGTCCCGCGATGAGATGCGCACCATCGTGGCCGACACTGCCCGTGCGATGGGGGTAGAGCCGTCCCTGGCCCTCGCCTTCGCGTACCAGGAATCAGGCTTTAACCAGCGCGCGGTTTCGCCCGCCAACGCCATCGGCACCATGCAGGTGATCCCCACGTCCGGCGAGTGGGCCTCAGACCTCGTAGGGCGGAAGCTGAACCTGCTGGATCCCTACGACAACGCGACTGCCGGTGTGGCCATCATCAAACGGCTGATTGCCACCAGCAAAGACGTGGACACGGCCATTGCAGGGTACTACCAGGGCCAGTACTCAGTCAGCAAGTACGGCCTGTACGACGACACCAAGGCTTACGTAGGCGCCATCAAGGCACACCAGAAGAATTTCGGCTAACCGGCCACCTTCGCAATGCACCGGGGGCTTGTCGATACAGGCACCGCGGATAACGATAAGGGTCCGGACCGCACGTCGGTTCGGACCCTTTTCGTTGCGGGATTAGGATCGTATGGTGCAGGAACAAGTGTCTGACCGTCTCGTTGGAACGCTGGTGGATAACCGCTACGCCGTCCGTTCCAAACTCGCGCGCGGAGGCATGTCCACCGTCTATCTCGCCACAGATCTCCGGCTGGAACGGGATGTTGCCCTCAAAGTCCTCCATCCGCACCTCGCCACGGATGAGACCTTCCTGGACCGCCTCGGCAGGGAGGCGAAAGCCGCCGCGAAACTCTCCCACCCGCACGTTGTGGGAGTACTGGACCAGGGCAACGACGGCGTGACGGCCTATCTGGTGATGGAGTACATCAAGGGCCACACCTTGCGCGACGTCATCAGGTCCAAGGGGGCGCTGCCTCCCCGGCTGGCACTTGCCCTCATCGATCCCGTGGTGGAAGGCCTGGGCGAGGCCCATGCGGCCGGCCTGATCCACCGCGATGTCAAGCCGGAGAACGTCCTGATCGCCGACGACGGCCGCATCAAGATCGGCGACTTCGGATTGGCACGGGCGGTGACAACGACCACCAGCACGGGCGCCCTGATCGGCACCGTGGGCTACCTCTCCCCCGAGCTTGTCCTGGGGAAAACCGCCGATGCCCGCAGTGACATCTACTCTGTGGGCATCATGCTCTACGAGATGCTCACCGGCCAGCAACCGTACGACGGCGAGGTCCCCATCCAGGTGGCCTATCAGCACGTCAACGAAACCGTCGGGCCGCCGTCGGCCCTGGTGCCGGGGCTCGCCGCCGAAATGGATGAACTGGTCCAGTGGTGCACCGCCAACGATCCCGAAAACCGGCCGGTGGATGGCCATGCGCTCCTCCAGGAGTTGCGGCACATCCGGACCAACCTCACGAATTCCGAGCTGGACCTCCGGCCTCCGGCTGCCGTCCCGGCCGGGCAACCGAACCCCACCGAGATCATCTCCCGGACCAACAATCCAACTGCGGTGTTGTCCTCCTCCCTCGGCCGGCCGCAGCCACAGCAGCCGTCGCGTCCGCCGCAGGCCGCGAACCCGCCACATGCCCTCTACCCGCCGGACGACCTGTACCCGTCAGACCCGCGGCCCATCCAGTACGAACAGGACGTCCGGAGCCAGGCTGGGGCTCCGGAGTCCCTCCCGCTCAGCAAACGCGCGCAGCGCAAGGTTGACCGGGAGGATGAGAAAGCAAGGTCCCGGGCAGCGGCGACGCCGGTCAGGAGCCTGCGCGAAGGAAACCCGCGCCGCCGGGGCATCCTCTGGGTGGTGGCCCTGATTATCATTGCGTTGCTTGCCACCGGGGCCGGCTGGTTCTTCGGCATGGGGCCGGGCGCATCCGCCACCATTCCTGCCGTCGCCAACAAGTCAGTGGCCCAGGCTCAGCAGTTGTTGAGCCAGGCGGGCTTTCAGTCCCGGACCAACGACGTGTTCGACGACGACGTTCCCTCGGGACTGGTGGTGGGCTCCGAACCCGCAGCGGGTGCCCAGATCAGAAAGTTCCAGCCGGTAGCGCTGTTTGTCTCGAAGGGGCCGCAGCTGTACGAGCTGCCGAAGCTGGCGGGCGGAACACTGGACCAGGCGAAGATTGCCTTGAACCAGGCTGAGATGGCGCTGGGCAATATCACGGAAAAGTTTGACGAAGCGGTGGCCGCCGGTGTGGTGCTCGCGCAGGATCCGGCCGCCGCGACCCCGGCAAGGCACGGCACCCCGGTGAACCTGGTGGTGTCCAAAGGCCCGCAGCCAATTCCCGTGCCCTCAGTTTTGGGCAAGGAGGAGAACGACGCCGTCGATGCCATCGAAGCTGCCGGGCTGAAGGCCGACGTCGCGTCCGAGGAGGTTTTCGACCGCAAAATCCCCGAAGGGTCAGTGGTCAGCCAGTCCCCGGCAACCGGCACCTTAACCAAGGGCGGCACCGTGACACTGACCATCTCCAAGGGCCCCAAAATGGTCAAGGTTCCCAGCTTTATCGGCAAGCAGGCCGGGGAGGCCCGCAAGGGATTGGAAGCCCTGGGGTTCAAGGTTGAGGTCAACAACATCCTGGGCGGTTTCTTTGGCACGGTGCGGGATCAGAACCCCGTGGACGAGGACGTCCCCGAAGGTTCCGTCATCACCCTCACGGTGGTGTAACCGGCAGCTGCCGGTCACACCACTCGCAGCGCTCCCGCGGAAACGGTCAGTGCTTGGCCAGTGCCCCGGCTACAAGGAACGCCATCTCGAGGGACTGCATGTGGTTCAGTCGGGGATCGCAGACGGACTCGTACTTGTCCAGGAAGGCTTCCTGGTCCACAGGATCCGCACCGCCGAGGCATTCCGCGACGTCGTCGCCGGTCATCTCCACGTGCAGGCCGCCGGGCACGGTGCCCAGGGCGTGGTGCACTTCGAAGAACCCGCGCACTTCGTCAATGACGTCGTCGAAATTGCGTGTTTTGTAGCCGTTGGGCGACGTGACGGTGTTGCCGTGCATCGGATCCGTGACCCAGAGGACCTGGGCACCGGAAGCGGTGACCTTTTCGACGACGGCGGGGAGCTTCTCGCGGATGTTTCCTGCCCCCATGCGCGTGATGAATGTCAGGCGGCCGGGTTCGCGTTCGGGGTCCAGCTTGTCGATGAGGCGCAGGGCGTCGTCCCCGGTGGTGGACGGGCCGAGCTTCACGCCGATGGGGTTGCGGACCCGGGAGAGGAAATCGACGTGGGCGTGGTCGAGTTCGCGCGTGCGCTCCCCGATCCACAGGAAGTGGGCCGAGGTGTCGTAAGGGAAGCCGGTGCGGGAGTCGATGCGCGTGAGGGCCCGCTCGTAGTCCAGGAGCAGGGCTTCGTGGCTCGCGAAGAATTCCACCCGCTTGAGCGCTTCGAAGTCGGCGCCGCAGGAGGCCATGAACTTGATGGCGCGGTCGATGTCCCTGGCCAAGGACTCATAGCGTGCGTGGGCAGGGTTCTCCGTGAAGCCCTTGTTCCACTGGTGCACCGAGCGCAAGTCCGCGAACCCGCCCTGGGTGAAGGCCCTGATGAGGTTCAGCGTGGAGGCTGAGGTGTGGTACGCCCTGAGCATCCGCGCGGCGTCGTGGCCACGGGATTCAGGAGTGAACTCGTACCCGTTGACGATGTCGCCGCGGTACGCCGGCAGGGTCACGCCGTCGCGGGTCTCGTCATTGGAGGAGCGGGGCTTGGCGAACTGCCCGGCCATCCGGCCCATCTTGATGACGGGCATCGCCGCACCATAGGTGAGCACCACTGCCATCTGGAGGATGGTCTTGACGCGGGCACTGATCTTGTCCGCCGTGGCGGCTTCGAAGGTCTCAGCACAGTCGCCGCCCTGGAGCAGGAACGCCTTGCCCTGGGCCGCAGCTGCCAGCCGCTCACGCAGGACGTCCACTTCGCCGGCGAAAACCAGTGGCGGGAGCATGGAGAGTTCGCGGACCGAGGCGTCGAAAACGTCCTTGTCCTGCCAGCTCGGCTGCTGGGAAATCGGAAGATCCCGCCAGTCATCAAGGCCAGGATAATTGGCTGCTCCGCTCTGGGCGGTGCTGGACAGCGAAAAGGCGGGTTTTGCAGATAGCTCAGTCACTATCTAAGACTAATGCGCGCCGGACTCTTCGGGACACCCGGCCGTCACGCGTCCAGAGAGCGGCGTCACAGTGAGCCGGCGGCCGGGTCTGTGCCCTCCGGGCCTGCGGCCGGGTCTTTGCCTTCCGGGCCTGCGGCCGGGTCTTTGCCTTCCGGGCCTGCGGTCTCGGCGCCGGCAAGCCGGAGCTTCACGACTGCAGCGTATTCATCCACATACTCCTGGCCGGAGAGCCGCATCAGCTCGAACATGATCTCGTCGGTGACTTTGCGCTGCACCAGCCGGTCATCGGCCTGGTGGGCGTACTGGCTGAAATCCAGCGGCGCCCCAAAAATCATGCCGATCCGCCGGATATTGGGCAGGCGCTTGCCGATGGGCTGGACCTTGTCCGTCCCGATCATCGCCACTGGAATGACCGGCACGCCTGCCTGCAGCGCGAGCCTGGCCACGCCCACCTTGCCGCGGTACAGGCGCGCATCCGGGCTGCGGGTCCCCTCGGGATAGATCCCCAGCAGGCCTCCGCTGGTGAGGACATCCATGCCGGCATTCAGCGAAACCGCAGATGCTGCCCCGCCGGATCTGTCCATGGGCAACTGGTTGGTGAGCCTGAAGAACATTGCCGTCAGCCGGCCTTTAACACCTGTCCCCGTGAAGTACTCGGACTTTGCAAGGAAAACGACGGGCCTAGGCACCGTCAGCGGCATAAAAATGGAGTCCGAAAAAGACAGGTGGTTCGAAGCGATGATTGCCGCGCCCTCCGCCGGAACGTTGTCCAGGCCCTTGACCCAGGGGCGGAAAAGAAGCCGCAGCACCGGCCCCAGGAAGATCCTTTTCATGACCCAATAAAACACGTGTCGAACCTCTCCGGAAGCCTGCCGGCCGGCCCTCCGTTGGGTCAGGCCAGCACTTCAATGCAACCCTACTCTAGTGAGATTTGTCCCGAAGAGTGACACGATGGAGTCATGACAGAAAGCAGCACACCGCCCCGGCCTGCCGCTTTCAGCTACCCCGGCCACGGGCCCAACGCCAGGACCGGGATCGCCATCTGCCATGGCTTTACCGGCAGCCCGCTGAGCGTGATGCCTTGGGCTGAACAGCTCGCGGCCCAAGGATTTGCCGTGTCGGTTCCCCTACTCCCGGGCCACGGGACTGACTGGAGGCAGCTTGCGCGCTGCGGCTGGCGGGAATGGTACGGAACCTTCGTGGCTGCCTACCAGGAACTGAACGCGCGCACGGACCACTGTTTTGTGGCCGGCTTGTCCATGGGCGGCGCCATCGCGCTGCTGACGGCCTCCCGGCATCCGGTGGCAGGGGTTTCGGTGGTGAACCCGGGGCTTAGCTTCTACGACCGCCGCGTCCGTGTCATCGGGGTCCTCAAGTATTTCCAGCGGACCACGCTGCCCATCCAGGAGGAACAGCCGACGGCGGCAGTAACCGACGACGGCGACTACTCGCGCACGCCGCTGGCAGCCGTCCATGAGCTCAAGAAGCTGTTCGGCGCAACCGTCCGCGGACTTCACAAGGTCAACGCCCCGGTGCAGGTCTTCAAGTCCAGTGCCGACGCCGTGGTGCCGCCCACCTCGCTCTCCACCCTGCGGCGTCGGCTGGGTCCCCGGCTGGTGGAAGTGGTTGATCTCCACAACAGCGGCCACGTAGCCACCCTCGACCTTGACGCGCCGGAGATCTTCAACCGTTCCAGCCAGTTCTTCCTCGACCATTCGGCCAGCGGCCAACCCGCCGGTCACCATTCCGGTGGCACGGCAGAGCCGGCCCGCACGTCAAACAGCGCCCAACCCACCTCGGAGACTTCATGACCAGCCTTCCGGACCACAGCCCCTTCAGCAGCCCGGCCGCCGGTGAGGGAGCCCGGGTCGGGGTGGTTCTCTCGCATGGGTTCACAGGCAGCCCGCACGGACTCCGCACCTGGGCCCAGTCACTCGCCGACGCCGGCTTCGCCGTTCGCATGCCCTTGCTGCCGGGCCACGGCACAAGCTGGCAGGAACTGGCGCGGACCCGCTGGCCGCAGTGGCATTCCGCCCTGGACGACGCTTTCCTCGACCTCGACGCCCAGTGCGACCATGTCTTCGCCGCCGGGCTGAGCATGGGCGGCGCGCTTGCACTGAGGATCGCCGCCACCAGGCCGGTGACCGGCGTGATCCTGGTAAACCCCGGGCTGGTCATCGATGATCCCCGCGCCCCGCTGGCCGGCATCCTGAAGCTCGTACTGAAGAGCACTCCGGCGATCGCGAATGACATCCTCAAACCCGGCATGGATGAGGGGGCCTATCCACGGACACCGGTAGCCGCGGCCCATGAACTGAACAAAATGTTCAAGGACACCATCCGGATGCTTCCCCGTGTTACTGCTCCGGTCAGGGTGTTCCGTTCCACGGTGGACCATGTGGTCTCAGACTCGAGCATCGTGGCACTGCGCCGCGGCCTGGTCAATGCTCCCGTGACGTTAACCACCCTCGAGAACAGCTACCACGTGGCCACGCTTGATAACGACGCCCAGGAAATTTTCGGCGGGTCGGTGGACTTCATCCGGACTGTACTTGCCGAGGCTGCAGCAGTCGAGCCAAAGGAGGGCGCTGCCCGTGACTAGGCCCGACTCCGGCTCGCCGGACCAGAGTGCAAACCAGGACGATGCTGTCTGGCTCGATCTTGTTGCCCGGCTGGAGGGCACGACCTCCGAGGACAGCAGCGCGACGAACGGCAACACTGCGGACGGGAGTACTGCAAAGGGCGGCGCTGCGGAGGACGGCACTGCGGATCACGGCACTGCCCCGAACGCTCCGATCATTCCCACCAATCCTGATGCTGAAGGACCCGGCAACCCCAGCCCGGTCCCGTCCCTGGCACCAGCCGACACCCCTGGACGGCCTGCGACTTTCCGCGACTTTGACCCCCTGGGCCTTGCCGGCCGGGCTCCCACCGAGTTGTCCGCGGCCGAGCGTTCGGCCGCAGCCCGAAGGGGCGGCACCGGTCAACCACGATCCGGCGAGAGTACCGGCAACGGGCAGGATGGCCAGGACATCGAGGGCAGCCCTGACGGCCCACGGGACTATGCGGTGGAGGACCACGGCGGCGAGTTCGTCCCGGAGGAACCGCCAAGCCTTTCCGGGACGGACCCGCTGACGATGCTTGCCTGGCTCGGCGCGGTGGGTGGTCCCATTGCCCTGCTGCTGTCAGCCATGTTTTGGCGGACAGCGCCCCTGCTGGCAATAGTGGGCATGGTGTCAGCGTTCATCCTGGCCGTGGTCTACCTGATCATGAAGCTGCCCCAGGAAAAAGACGACAACGACGACGGCGCCCGCGTCTGAGCGGTGCCGACCCAGCACTGTAGGTCCGAGCGGGTGTCGCGGCAGCTTCGCTCCTCAGCCGCGCGTGCGGCTGCTGACGCGTGACAGATCCGCTGCTCCGATGAGCCCGGCGTTGGGTCCCAGCGCTGCCAGTTCGATGCCGGCGGCGGGTCGGAAGCCTCGGCCCGTCAAATTCCTGGCGAACGCCTTGCGCGCAGGTTCCACCAGCAGGTCCCCTGCTGAGCAGAGCCCGCCGCCGATCACGAAGAGTCCCGGGTCCAGCGCTGCGGCGAGATTTGCCAGTCCCAGGCCAAGCCACTCCCCCACTTCGTCGAGGAGTTCGCGGCAGGCGGCGTCGCCGGCCAGGGCAAGTTCGGTAACTATCGCGCCGGTGATCCGGTCCGGATTTCCTCCCACCGCGGCAAGCAGTTCCTGGGCCACCGGCGAGTTGGCCGCAGCCAGGATCCGCGCTTCGCGCCCCAGCGCGTTGCCCGAGGCATATTGTTCCCAACAGCCCCGGTTTCCGCACTCACAACGGTGTCCGCCCGGCATGATGATCTGGTGGCCAAATTCACCGGCGACACCAAACCGGCCCCGCTCCACCCGGCCGTCGATCACCATGGCACCGCCGATGCCGGTGCCGAGGGTGATGCACACCATCCGGTCCTCACCCTGCCCGGCACCAAAGCGCCATTCCGCCCACCCTGCGGCATCGGCGTCGTTCGTCAACAGGACGGGCCTGCGCAGCAGGCGCTGCAGGTTGGCCCGCAAAGGCTCGTTGCGCCAGGCAAGGTGCGGGCTGAAAAGTACTGTTCCGCCGTCGAGATCCATCCAGCCGGCCGCCCCGATACCCACTGACCGGATCCGGTGACCGGCGCTCAGCTCGTCCACGAGCTCCACGATGACCTGCTCCACGGCCCGCGGATCGCTGCCGGGCGTGGATCGCCGCGCCTCGCTGAGGATCCGGCCGTCGGCGTCCACCACTCCGGCGGCCACTTTTGTGCCACCAATGTCGATCCCGATCGCGAGTCCTTTGCGCCCGAGCCGCGGACTCGCGCGGAACCTCTCCCAGCGCCAGGTCTGTGTGCGGCCACCCCGGGGCTGCCGCCGCCAAGGCACTGGCCGGCCGGGCGGACTGTTCTGCTCAGGGGAGGCTGCGTACATAGTGACTCATTCTAAGCGCGCCGCCGGGCCCGGTTCCGGCAGCCCGGCACCGCGCCTTTCCCGCACCCTTTGACTCCTATGTTACTGGCCAGTAGGTTTATGACAGCACGACCACGTTGCGGGCGTATTAGTCTTTAGGGACACCCTGCGCGGGTCCATGGATATCAAAGGAGCTATAGTGCGCGAATTCAGTGTTCCGCCACTGGTTGTTGTCCCACCGGAAACCAACATCACCGATCTGGTGCTGCGGCAGGCCGCCAAGCCCAGCAACCCGGCATTGTTTTCGCGGCTCGATTCCGCAGGCGCCTGGCAGGACGTCTCCGCAAAGGACTTTCTGGCGGACGTCTCCGCGCTTGCAAAGGGTCTGATGGCAAGTGGCGTGGCCGCCGGGGACCGGGTGGGCATCATGTCCCGCACACGCTACGAATGGGCGCTCGTTGACTTCGCCATCTGGTTCGCCGGGGCCGTCTCGGTGCCTATCTACGAGACGTCGTCGCCGTCGCAGGTCGCCTGGAACCTTGGCGATTCGGGTGCCGTTGCCGCCTTCGCTGAGTCCGCCCACCACGAAGACGTGATCCGCCAGGCAGCCAATTCTGAGGGACTCACTGCCTTGCAGCACGTCTGGCAGCTCGAAGGCGGCGGGCTGGACGCAGTTCGTGAGGCGGGGCGTGGTGTCAGCGATGCCGAGCTCGAGGAACGCCGGACGTCTGCCAGTCTCAGCGACGTAGCCACCGTCATCTACACCTCCGGCACTACCGGCCGGCCCAAAGGCTGCGAGCTCACCCACGGCAACTTCGTTGAGCTCTCCGACAACACGCTGGCGATCCTCGGCGACGTCGTCAATGAGCAGGCCAAAACCATTATGTTCCTGCCGCTGGCCCACGTTTTTGCGCGCTTCATCTCGGTGCTGGCCGTTGCCGCCGGCGCCACCGTGGCACACACTCCCGACATCAAGAACCTTCTCGCTGACCTGCAGAGCTACCAGCCCACGTTCATCCTGGCTGTCCCCCGCGTGTTCGAAAAGGTCTACAACTCAGCGCTGACCAAGGCGGAGGACGGCGGGAAGGGCGCCATCTTCCACAAGGCCACCGAGACCGCCATCGCCTTCTCCAAGGCCCGGCAGGCCGGACACGTGGGCCTGGGCCTGAAACTCAAGCACACCATGTTCGACAAACTGGTGTACGGAAAGCTGCGCGCTGCCATGGGCGGGAATGTGGCCCATGCTGTGTCCGGCGGCGGACCGCTCGGCGAACGGCTTGGCCATTTCTTCCAGGGCATCGGCCTGCAGATCCTGGAGGGCTACGGCCTGACGGAGACCACCGCCCCCATCTCGGTGAACACCCCGTCCCTGATCAAAATCGGGTCCGTTGGCAAGCCCCTGCCGGGCAACTCGGTCAAGATTGCCGACGACGGCGAAATTCTTGCCAAGGGAGTCTGCGTCATGCGGGGCTACTACAACCTTGACGGCCTGACTTCGGAAACCTTTGCCGACGGCTGGCTGCGCACCGGTGACATCGGACGCCTTGATGAAGACGGCTTTGTCTGGATCACCGGCCGGAAGAAGGAAATCATCGTCACTGCCGGCGGCAAGAACGTCATCCCGGCCCTTCTGGAGGACCAGATCCGCGCTGACGCGCTGGTCTCGCAGGTCCTGGTTGTCGGTGACAACAGGCCCTTCATCGGCGCCCTGGTCACCCTCGACCAGGAAGCACTCCCCGGCTGGCTGCAGCGCCATGGGCTGCCCGAGTCCACCACCCTTGAGGAGGCAGTGGAGAATCCTGTGGTCAAGGCAGCTGTGCAGGATCTCATTACGCAGGCCAACAGCTCCGTGTCCCAGGCCGAAGCCATCAAGTCGTTCCGGATTGTCGCGTCCGACTTCACTGAGGCATCCGGCCACCTGACCCCGTCCATGAAAGTGAAACGAGCCCAGGTGATGAAGGACTTCGAGACAGTCATCGAGGAAATGTACGGCGCACCTCGCGACTAGCAGATAACCGTCACAAGCCAACAACGACGCGGGGTCACTTCCCGCCCGATAAACAGTGTTTATTGGGGCGGGAAGTGACCCCGCGTTGCTTATAGGGTTTTACTCCACTACGAGGAGGAGATCCCCGCCTTGGACCTGCTCCACCGCTGAAATGGCGAGGCGCGAGACCTTGCCGCCCACCGGCGTCGTGATGGATGCTTCCATCTTCATCGCCTCGATGGTGGCCACGGTGTCACCGGCCTTGACCGTGTCACCGGCCTTGACGGTCACCGTGACGGCGCCGGCGAACGGCGCGGCTACCTGGCCCTGCTGGGCAGGATCAGCCTTCTCGGCAGCCTTGACGTTACTGACCACGGAACGGTCCCGCACGACGACGGGGCGGGACTGCCCGTTCAGCGTGCACATCACCGTGCGCATGCCCTTTTCGTCCGGCTCGGAAACGGCTTCCAGCGAGGCAATCAGCCGGACGCCCTTTTCGAGCTGGATCTCGTGCTCCACGCCGCGCTGCAGCCCGTAGAGGTAATCGCGGGTGTCGAGCACAGAGATGTTGCCGTAGGTTTCCACGCTCTTGAGGTAGTCCTTGGTGGGACCGTCGAAGAGCAACCGGTTCAGGGTGCCCTGCCGGGTCTTGGAATCGCCCTTGAGCGCGGCGCTGTCCTCGGGGCTGAGTTCAACGTCGCGGACCTTGATGCTGCGCCCCTGGAGTGCCTTGGTGCGGAACGGTTCCGGCCAGCCTCCGGGCGGGTCCCCGAGTTCACCGGACAGGAACCCGATGACGGAATCGGGGATGTCGTAGTTCTGCGGGTTCTCGTTGAAGTCCGCGGGGTCTGCGTTGAGTCCCACCAGGTGCAGTGCAAGATCGCCCACCACCTTTGACGACGGCGTGACCTTCACCAGGCGGCCGAGGATGCGGTCCGCTGCGGTGTACATGTCCTCGATCGCCTCGAAGCGCTCCCCCAGTCCCAGCGCCATGGCCTGCTGGCGCAGGTTGGACAGCTGGCCGCCCGGGATTTCGTGCTTGTAGACCCGGCCGGTGGGGCCCGGCAGGCCCGACTCGAACGGTGCATAGACGCGGCGCACAGCCTCCCAGTACGGCTCCAGTGAGCTGACTGCGTCCAGGTCCAGGCCGGTGTCCCGCGGAGTGTGGGCCAGTGCCGCCACCAGGGCGGAGGCCGAGACCTGGCTGGTGGTGCCGGCCAGCGACGCCGATGCAACGTCGACGGCGTCCACGCCGGCGTCAACTGCAGCCATCAGTGTGGCCAGCTGGCCGCCTGCGGTGTCGTGGGTGTGGAGGTGGACCGGAAGGTCGAAACGCTCGCGCAGGGCGGCCACCAGCTTGGCAGCCGCTGCCGGCCGGAGCAGGCCGGCCATGTCCTTGATGGCCAGGATGTGGGCGCCCGCGTCCACAATCCGCTGCGCAAGTTCAAGGTAATAATCCAGGGTGTAGAGCTTCTCATCCGGGTTCAGCATGTCGCCGGTGTAGCAGAGGGCAACTTCTGCCACTGCGGTGCCGGTGGCCCTGACAGCACGGATGGCGGGCGCCATCTGGTTCACGTCATTGAGCGCGTCAAAGATGCGGAAAATGTCGATGCCCGTCGCGGCAGCTTCGTTAACGAAAGCCTCGGTCACCTCTTCGGGGTACGGCGTGTAGCCCACGGTGTTCCGGCCGCGCAACAGCATCTGCAGGCAGACGTTCGGCAGCGCCTTCCGGAGGGCCGCCAGGCGGTCCCACGGATCCTCGCCGAGGAAACGCAGGGCCACGTCATAGGTGGCGCCGCCCCAGGCTTCGACGGACAGGAGGTCAGGCAGCAGCGCGGTTACTGCCGGGCCTGCCGCCACTAGGTCCCGCGTCCGTACCCGGGTGGCAAGGAGCGACTGGTGGGCGTCGCGGAACGTTGTGTCAGTGACGGCGACGGCATTCTGCTCGCGCAGGGCCTTGGCGAAGCCTTCCGGGCCGAGCTCCTGGAGACGCTGGCGGGAGCCGGGCGTCGGCTGCAGATCGCCTACGTCAGGCAGCTTCGCCGCCGGATCCGACTGGACGGTGAGCTCGCCGTTGGGCTTGTTGACTGTCACTTCGGCCAGCCAGGTGAGCAGCTTGGTCCCGCGGTCAGCAGAGACCCGGGCCTTCAGGAGCTGGGGACGCTCGTCAATGAAGTTGGTGGCCACATTTCCGGCAATGAAGTCAGGATCGTCCAGCACGGCCTGCAGGAACGGGATGTTGGTGGATACGCCGCGGATGCGGAATTCGGCGAGGGCGCGGCGGGCACGGGCAACGGCAGCCGGGTAATCGCGGCCACGGCAGCTCAGTTTCACCAGCATGGAGTCGAAGTGGGGGCTGATCTCGGCACCCGAGTAAACAGTGCCGCCGTCGAGCCTTACACCGGCGCCGCCCGCGGAACGGTAACCGGTGATCTTCCCGACGTCGGGACGGAAACCGTTGGCAGGATCCTCGGTGGTGATGCGGCACTGCAGCGCTGCGCCCCGGAGCTTGACCGTCTCCTGGGACAGGCCGAGGTCTGCGAGTGTTTCCCCGGACGCGATCCGCAGCTGTGCCTGTACCAGGTCAACGTCGGTCACTTCCTCGGTGACGGTGTGCTCCACTTGGATGCGGGGGTTCATTTCAATGAAGACGTGCTGGCCTGCGCGTTCGCCGACCGTGTCCACCAGGAACTCGACGGTTCCGGCGTTGACGTAGTTCAGGGCCTTGGCGAACTTCACGGCGTCGCGGTAAAGCGCCTGGCGGATCCCTTCGTCCAGGTTGGGCGCGGGCGCGATCTCAATAACCTTTTGGTGACGGCGCTGGATGGAGCAGTCGCGCTCGAACAGGTGCATGACGTTCCCCTCAGCGTCTGCCAGGATCTGCACCTCAATGTGCCGGGGGCGGAGGACCGCCTGCTCCAGGAACATCGTGGGGTCACCGAACGCCGCATCAGCCTCGCGCATGGCGGCCTGCAGTGCTTCCGGCAGGGCCTCGCGGGTGTCCACGCGGCGCATGCCGCGCCCGCCACCGCCGGCCACGGCCTTGGCGAAGATGGGGAAGCCTATCTCGTCGGCAGCCGCGATCAGCTCGTCCACGTCCTTGGACGGTTCGCTCGACTTCAGGACCGGTACGCCTGCTTCACGTGCGGCCTTCAGGGCAGCCACCTTG
The DNA here is from genome assembly GCF_056680215.1 of Arthrobacter sp. BF1. Classification (NCBI taxonomy): domain Bacteria; kingdom Bacillati; phylum Actinomycetota; class Actinomycetes; order Micrococcales; family Micrococcaceae; genus Arthrobacter; species Arthrobacter sp. BF1. The sequence goes on along the minus strand of NZ_CM155271.1, from coordinate 1,666,330 downwards.
TTACCGGCCAGCTCCAGCACCTCGGCCGGCGGGCCCACAAAGGTGATGCCCGCTTCTTTGGCGGCGCGTGCCAGGTCGGGGTTTTCCGAAAGGAAACCGTACCCGGGGTAGATGGCGTCAGCCCCGGACTCCTTGGCCACCCGCACAACCTCGGCAACGTCCAGGTAGGCCCGGACAGGGTGCCCCTCTTCACCGATCAGATACGCCTCGTCGGCCTTCTGGCGGTGGATCGAGTTGCGGTCCTCGTTGGGAAAGACAGCAACGGTCTTGGCGCCCAGCTCGTAGCCGGCGCGAAAGGCCCTGATCGCGATTTCGCCGCGGTTGGCCACCAGAATCTTGGAAAACATACTTCTCCTGCATCATCGCGGGTGTATCGGTCAGTGGTGACAGTGTCTAAGACCTGTGCGGACAAACACAAATCATTGTGGCCACAGTCACAAAAACTTCCGTCATGTCCCGCGTGAATCGACGGACGCTAGCAGAAACCGGTCCGCTGACCGGACCGCGAAGCCATGTCGGTCTCCTTTAAGGCGGTATTCGCCGGCATGGCCACATATGATGAGTACGGCGGCAGGGGCCGCCCGGCTTCGGCACTGCCGGAGCAAACATTACCCCCAACACGGCATCCGGCGTTAGGTTTTGGTCTCACAAGTGCAAGTAGTCAGCATCAGCAGCCTCAAGGGCGGAGTCGGCAAGACTTCCGTCACCACAGGATTGGCGTCTGCGGCGCTTGCCGCGGGCATCCCCACACTGGTGGTGGATCTGGATCCCCATGCAGACGCGACCACGGCCCTCGGCGTCCAGCCCGGCGACCAGCTGGACATCGGCAGGATGCTGAAGAGCCCGCGCCGCGCCAAGCTGGCTGAGAACGTAGCGGGCAGTTCGTGGACTGCACGGGCGCACTCAAACGGATCCGGATCGGCCGTACTGGACGTCGCTGTGGGCTCCGCGTACACCGGCATCTACGACCGGCCGGACCTTGGCCGCCGTGACCTCCGCCGGCTTTCGTCAGTCCTTGCCGGCGCCGATGGTTATGACCTGGTCCTCATCGACTGCCCTCCATCCCTGAACGGACTGACCCGGATGGCCTGGTCCGCGAGCGACAAGGTGGCGCTGGTGGCCGAGCCCGGGCTCTTTTCCGTGGCCGGCACGGAGCGCACCATGCGCGCCATCCAGCTCTTCAAGCAGGAATTCGCGCCCAATCTCTCTCCCGCGGGCATTGTCGCCAACCGCGTACGCACCGGCTCGTCCGAACACGCCTACCGGCTCGCCGAGATGGAGTCCATGTTCGGGGACCTGCTGTTGAGCCCGCGGATTCCGGAGCAGGCGAACTGGCAGCAGATCCAGGGGGCCGCCCACCCGGTGCACCACTGGCCGGGAGAATCGGCCAAAACCTCGGCCGCCTTGTTCGATGCGTTGCTGGCAAACCTTCTCGCGGCCGGCAGCGGATTGCGCAACCGGACCCAGCGCTGATCCTGCCGGGCACAATCCTGGACGCAGAAGAGGCCACCCCGGCCTGAACATGTCAGACCGGGCTGGCCTCTTCTCTTGCGTCAGCTTGTCTTGAGTCAGCCTGTCTTACGTGCAGCGCGCCGTTTGCTCAGTTCGTCGTCGGGAAAAGACTGGACTGCCGCGTGTTCGCTCGGCAGGGAGGCCAGGCTACCCTCGACTTCGCGCCAGACCCGGCCCACCGCGATCCCGAAGACCCCTTGGCCGCCCTGGACAAGGTCGATTACTTCGTCAGCGGAGGTGCATTCGTAGACGCTCGCGCCGTCGCTCATGAGGGTGATCTGTGCCAGGTCTTCCACACCGCGTTCGCGCAGGTGCTCCACGGCCGATCGGATCTGCTGGAGGGAGACGCCGGTGTCCAGCAGGCGCTTGACCACCTTGAGCACCAGGATGTCCCGGAAACCATACAGCCGCTGCGAGCCGGAGCCGGCAGCACCACGGACGGCGGGCTCAACCAGGCCGGTACGCGCCCAGTAGTCCAACTGGCGGTACGTGATGCCCGCAGCTTTGCAGGCCGTGGGGCCGCGGTAGCCTGCGTCTTCGTCAAGGACAGGGAGGTCTTCGGTAAACAGGAGGCCCTGGGCACCGCTTGCCGGCACAGCCACACCAGTGGTGGTGGGCTGCTTCAGTCCGCCTGCTTCGCCTTTGGGACTCACCTGGATCCTCCTTCGTATAAGCTCCCGGGGACTTCTGCATCAGCCAGTGCACGCATGAAGTCCATGTGTGTAATTTCGCGGGGGTCGCACTTTTACAGTGTGACTTGCGCGGCTGCTGTAAGCAATGGGAGCTTGATACCTTCGACGTTAGGCCTGCGGAGGCCGCAGGTCAAAGACCTTGAACGGATCGCAAAGGCGTGTCGGAACTTTCAGCCTCAACTTTAACCTTAATGAGACCTCAGCCGTCGAAATCCTCCGGTTCCACGTCGTCCAGGAACTCCCGGAAACGCCGCAGCTCCCGCTCTTCGTCCACCGTGGGCCCGGGCTCGGTGTCCTCGCCCTCATCGTGTTCGGTGATGCGGACACCGGCTTCATCCATCACCGAGTCAGCGCACCAGATGCGGCACTTTGCCCGCAGTGCGATGGCCAGGGCATCCGAAGCCCTAGAGCTGACGGTGGTGCCGTTCTCAAACTGAAGTTGACCATAAAAGATGTTGTCCTCCACGGCGACGATATTCACGCTGACAACTGAATGCCCGAGGGACTCCACCACGTCCACCAGGAGGTCGTGGGTCATGGGCCGCGGCGGGACTACCCCTTGCTGGGCGAGGGCGATGGCGCTGGCTTCCGGCGTTCCGATCCAAATGGGCACGTGGCGCTCACCGTGCATCTCGCGGAGAAGGACCAGCGGCTGGTTGGAGGGCAGTTCGATGCGAACGCCCACGATCTCGACTTCGATCATCAGATGTCCATACGGGAGATCCGGTCCTGCACAAGTGCCCGGTGCAGGATCAGGCAAAGGTCGGAAATTTCGCGGGCTGCTTCGGCCGCCCGCGCCTGGGAAGCGGAATCGCGCCGGGACGCCAACGGGGCAACTGCCCGCTCCACGAGCCCGAATTCGCGTTCCGCGGCGGCCTGGAAAGGACGCAGGTGGCGCGGCTCCAGACCGTGACCCTCCAACTGCACACATGCCCGGGCCACTTGGAGCGCATGCTCATCAAATCTGCCGTTGCTGTGGCTGATGAGTCCAAAGCTCAACAGAGACTGGAGCAGCGGGACGCTCGCGCCGGACTCGGCCCGCAGCTGCTCCTCGCTGAATTTCCGCCCCCGGTTTTGGAGCTCCGCTGCCAGTTCGTCGGAGACGATCCGGGGCGAAACCACGACGCCGGGCGGCAGGTTTTCGGGGCGCTCTCCCCTGTCGATCGCGTCGAGGTAGTCCTTGATGACCTTGAGGGGAAGGTACTGGTCGCGCTGCAACGCAAGCACAAAGCGGAGGCGCTCAACATCGCTCTCTGCGTATTGCCGGTAACCGGCCGGGGTACGGCGCGGATTGATCAGCCCCTTTTCCTCAAGGAACCTGATTTTTGACGCGCTCATACCGGGAAAGTCGGCGCTGAGTTGGGCGAGGACTTCCCCGATGTTCAGGACTTGGGGTCCCCGGCGTTCCGGTTGTGCCATTGCCACAGGCAGGTGCCCCTGAATCAGGCGCGGCCTGCTGCGCGGGCAGGGCTCAGGTAGAAGGTGAGGCGGAACTTGCCGATCTGGACTTCGTTCCCGGATTTGAGCTCAACACTGTCCACACGGTCGTGGTTGACGTACGTCCCGTTGAGGCTGCCGGTGTCCACCACTTCGAAGCTCCGGGGAGTGCGGCGGAACTCCACGTGGCGCCGCGAAACGGTGACGTCATCGAGGAAGATATCGGCGTCCGGGTGCCGGCCGGCGGTGGTGGTGTCGGAATCAAGCAGGAAGCGGGCCCCGGCATTCGGTCCGCTGTGGGCAACCAAGAGCGCAGATCCAGCCGGCAGCGCTTCGACGGACGACCGTTCCTCGGTGGACAGCCGGGGAGCGATGGTGGGCTCGTCGGCAACGGGGGTGAGATGGATCGAGGTGGTCTCCGAAGCCCTGGCCGCACCTGTGCCGTAATCGCCTTCGGCATGGTCCTTTTTGTGGCCAACCATGGGCTTCCTCCTCTTTCGCTGCAGCTCACACGACTGCATTCAACATTTGCTGCGGGATACCCCGCGCAGTTCCGACGCGGGCCCGCATCCGGCCAATGACGTGCGACGACGCCCGCTGGCCGGACCGGATGAACCCGTTATGTTCAGCCTACCTGCTGTTCGTACTCGGATGCACTGAGCAATGAGTCCACGGCGTCGGCTTCGGCGAGCTTGATCTCGATCAGCCAGCCATCTCCATACGGATCAGTGTTGATCAGGGCCGAGTCCGTGTCGAGGGATTCGTTGCGGGCTACCACTTCACCGCTCACCGGGGCGTAGATGTCGCTGACGCTCTTGGTGGATTCCACCTCGCCCACCACTTCATTCGCGGTAACCTTGCTGCCGGCTTCAGGCATCTGGGCGTAGACAACATCTCCGAGGGCGTCCTGGGCGAAATCGGTAATGCCCACACGGACCACGCCGTCAGCGTTCGGTGCGGTCACCCACTCGTGCTCGGCAGTGTAGGACAGGTCTTCGGGAATGTTGCTCATCAGGGGCCTTTCATCGGGTCAATCACCAATGTCAACGGGGCCTGGGAAATAAGCCGCCGCTGAAAGTATAGGCACAAGTCCACGGGCGTTCGAGGATGATTCTGACATGATGGGACGCATGCGATCACAGGCACAGGAAACACCCAGGAAAAAGGGATACTGGGCGCCGCGGATCATCTTTAGCGGTGTTGCCCTTGCGTCAAAGATAGACGGGGAAGGCGCGGCCGAGCCAAAGCCCGCAGCAACTGACACGCCAGCTGACCGCGGGTAGTCCCATGCCGGAGCTACCCGAGGTTGCAGGCTTGGCTGGGTTCCTGGACGGACAACTGCGCGGGTCGGTGGTGGAGAAGGTCCAGATCGTATCGTTCGCCGTCCTGAAGACCGCAGATCCGCCTTACACCGCGCTGGAGGGGAGCACTGTTGCCGGTGTCCGGAGGTTCGGAAAGTTCATCTGCATCGACACCGACGGGTCCTCCTTCGTTTTCCATCTGGCACGGGCTGGTTGGGTCCGTTTCACCGACTCCCCTGCCGACACGCAACTCCGTCTGGGCAAGAGCTACATCGCCGCCAGGCTCACCTTCACCGGCCCGGATGGCCGCCACGGCATGGATCTCACCGAGGCAGGGACCAAAAAGAGCCTTGCAGTCTATGTAGTGCGCGATCCCCGCGATGTGCCGGGCATCGCAGCCCTCGGCCCGGACCCGTTCAGCGACGGGTTCGACGCCGACACGCTGGCGGAGATTCTCGGCTCCAGTTCCCAACAAATTAAGGGCCTCCTGCGGAGCCAAAGCGTTATTGCCGGGATCGGCAACGCCTACAGCGACGAGATCCTGCACGCGGCCAGGATCTCCCCCTTCGCCATCGCCAAATCCCTGGACCGCGCTACCGTGCAGGTTCTGTATGACTCGATCCACAGCATCCTCGGAACGGCCTTGGCCGAGGCCGCGGGGAAGCCGCCCAGTGAACTCAAGGACGTCAAGCGCAGCCATATGCGCGTTCATGCCCGGGCCGGAGAGGCATGCCCGGTCTGCGGCGACACCGTCCGGGAAGTCTCGTTCGCGGACACGGCCCTGCAGTACTGCCCCACCTGCCAGACGCATGGAAAGATCCTGGCGGACCGCAGGACATCCAAGTTCCTGAAGTAGGGACCGTATTGGCAGGCATGTTCTGCAGAAAACTTCCAGTAATGGAACCCTAAGTCTTCTAAAGCCGGAGCCACCTCAGTAGTGTGGATATCACGTCCCCCCTTCGAATACAAAGCGCGGACGGAAACTGTTTGCATGATGGCCCGGAAACCCGGCGCCCATCGCTTAAGTTCAGCGCCCATTTGGGCCTTTGTCATCTCAGTAAATCACCCACAGCGCCCTTCACATCGGTGAACCGGGGGCATTACAGGGTTCACTGTTTGTTGCGGGCGTTGGCACCCTCGAGCATGGTGCTTCCTGCGCACATACCGCGCCAGCGCACCTACCGGGCTTGGGAGACAACCGTAGACAGGCGAGTTTCGCAAAGGGGTGGCCAGCGCCCACTCACCTTGTTCATCTGTTCCTGCGGGTATCTATCAAATGATTACGTTTGGAAAATTCAATGAATAAAATATCGCGCTTCTTCGGTACTACTGTCCTCGCCGCAGGCCTGGCCCTCAGTGGTGCAGCCCTGACAGCCGGAGCAGCCTCTGCCAGCGACCATTCCAGAGATGGTAACCGGAGCTCGTCCTATCACAACGACCACGACAATAACGGCCACGACAAGGACGGCCGCGGCCGCTACGACAGGGACGGCTACGACAAGGACGGCTACAACAGGGAGGGCTACGACTGCGATGGGTACAACCGCTACGGTAATGACCGGCACGGCCATCACCGCACGTCGGATTCCTGGTACAGGGACAGCCGCGGCCACGTGCACTACATCATCATCATCGTGGGGTAGTGAATAGTCCGTATACGCCAAAGGGCCGTTTTCCGGTAGACAAACCGGAAAACGGCCCTTCATGGTCGGGCTGACAGGATTTGAACCTGCGACCCCTTGACCCCCAGTCAAGTGCGCTACCAAGCTGCGCTACAGCCCGTCAGTTCCGCCGTTCTCCGCTGCGTTTACTCCCGGTGTTACCCAGGATTTCAACTCAGCAGTCCGGCCGAACCACCTTGAAAAGCTTACACGATCCCGGAGGGTGCCGGTGACACTTTGCCACCTGCACGCCTCCGGTGTGTCGTAATTAACGCTGCTTGCCACGCTTTTCGCGCACGCGCATGTTGACCTCAATGGGAGTGCCTTCGAAACCGAAGGTCTCACGCAGCCTGCGGGTGATGAAGCGGCGGTAACCGGGGTCCAGGAATCCGGTGGTGAACAGCACGAACTTAGGCGGCCGGCTCGATGCCTGCGTGCCGAAGAGGATGCGCGGCTGCTTTCCGCCACGGACCGGATGCGGGTGCGCCGCCACCAATTCGCCCAGGAAGGCATTGAGCCTGCCGGTGGGGATGCGCTTGTCCCAGTTCTCCAGGGCCAGGTCCAGGGCGGGCACCAGACGGTCCTTGTGCCAACCCGTAAGCGCCGAAATGTTGACCCGGGGTGCCCAGGCCACGTGGGCCAGGTCCTGCTCAATTTCGCGTTCCAGGTACGTGCGGCGTTCGTCGTCGAGCAGGTCCCACTTGTTGAACGCCAACACGAGGGCCCGGCCGGACTCGATGGCCAGCTGAAGGATGCGGACATCCTGCTCGCTGAGCACCTCATCCACCGCGAGGAGCACGACGGCGACCTCCGCCTTCTCGAGCGCGGCCTGCGTACGCAGGGAGGCGTAGTAGTCCGCGCCCTGCGCCATGTGCTGACGGCGGCGGATGCCTGCCGTGTCCACAAAGCGCCAGGTGCGGCCACCGAGGTCAATGAATTCATCCACGGGGTCACGGGTGGTGCCGGCGGTGTTGTCCACCACCACGCGCTCGGAGCCCGCCAACTTGTTCAGCAGCGATGACTTACCCACGTTGGGGCGGCCAATCAGCGCAATGCGGCGCGGTCCGCCGGACCGTTCCAGGCCCTCAATGGTGGAGAACTCCGGGAGAGTGTCCATGACATGGTCCAGGAGGTCGGCTACGCCGCGGCCGTGCAGCGCCGAGACGGGGTACGGCTCGCCAAAGCCAAGGCCCCACAGCGTGGCGGAGTCAGCCTCCTGGGCAAAGTCATCCACCTTGTTGGCCACCATGATGACCGGCTTTTTGCTGCGGCGGAGCATCTTCATGACGCCCTCGTCAGTGGCCGTGGCCCCTACGGCCGAATCAACCACAAACAGCACGGCATCGGCGAGTTCCACGGCCATTTCGGCCTGTTCGGCCACACGCGCATGGATGCCGCGGGCATCGTGCTCCCACCCGCCGGTGTCCACCAGGGTGAAGTTGCGCCCGTTCCAGTGCGCCGAGTACATCACGCGGTCGCGCGTCACACCCGGAGTGTCTTCCACAACGGCTTCGCGGCGGCCGAGGATGCGGTTCACCAGTGTGGACTTGCCCACGTTGGGTCGGCCGATGATTGCCAGGACGGGGTCTAGCTTGACCGGGCCGTCGAAGTCTTCGTCGTCATAGTCCCCGCTCAGCAGGGCCGCGTCGTCCTCATCGAGGTCGTAGTCCGCCAGTCCGGCCCGGAGCGAGGCGGCACGAAGCTCCGCCTCGTCGTCGCCAATGGCGGCCAGCCGCTCGGCCACCTGGTCCGTGCCGGTGGGCGTGTATTCGTCTTCGCCGGCGCCGGAGGGGCCGGAGGTTTGAGTCGTATCGCTCATTGCACTTTCCTTAAGTGGTCATCTGCCGGCGTCCCGGCTACTGCTGTGAAGTTCGTGCGGGAATCCGCGTGGGGCAATGGCTGCCCACTGTGTTCGATAGTGTCCTGGACGTGCCCCGCCAGCGCAGCGCGGATTTCCATTCCCGCTCTGTCCATTGAAGCACGGCCTGTTTCGCCGGGGTTCCGACTGAGGGTCAGTGCGTTGCCGAAGCTGACGTGAAAACGCCGCCCTGGCCTGGGTACGGTGTCGAGGTGTTCGCTGCCCGTCCGGGTGCCGAGGATCGCCACTGGAACCACGGGTGCCCCCGAGTTCAGTGCCAGCCAGGCGACCCCCTTGTTGATGTCCGTCGCCTCCCCGCTCCCCCGCGTACCTTCCGGGAGAATCCCAATGCAGCGGCCGGCGTCGAGCACGTCCTTGCCCAGCAGCAGCGCCGCCCGGTCCCCGGAACGGTCCACTGAAAGCTGGCCGGAGGCGTGGAGGACCCGGCCCAGGAACCCTTTGAACATCTCCTTCTTAACGAGGATGTGCATGGGGCGAGGCGACGCGCCGAACATCACCGGCCCGTCCAGGAAGCTGATGTGGTTTCCGGCAAAAATAACCGGCCCGCCCGTGGGGACGTTGTGCCTGCCGGTGACGGACGTCCGGTACACCACGTGGTCCAACAGCCAGCCGACGGGCCGGCTCCAGGTCATGGTCAGGCCGGAGGGAAGCTTGGCGCGGTCAGTCACGGTTGAGGACCTTCGTCACGATCACCAGGGCGGCATCGACGGTTTCGGCGAAGTCCAGCTCAGAGGAATCGAGCGTGACCACGCCGTCGGCAGCCTGCGTGAAGTTCACCACCGTGGAATCCTTCGCGTCGCGCGCGGTGACTTGGGCGGCGAGCTGCTCCGCGTTTTGGGTGCCGCCCAGCTGGATGCCGCGGCGCCGGAGCCGTGCTTCCTCACTGGCAGTCAGCAGCATCCGGACTTCTGCGCCGGGCGCGACGACGGTAGTAATGTCCCGCCCTTCCACCACCATGCGGCGGTGGTGCTTTTCGATGAGTTCGCGCTGCCTGCGGATCAGTTCCGTCCGGGCGCCCAAGGTAGTGGCCACCGCACTGACCGCCGAGGAGATGGCGGGCTCACGGATGGCATCGGTGACGTCGGCCCCGTCCACCCGCACGTATTCCGCCTGGGGCGTGGTGCTCAGGTCCAGGACGAGGTCCCTGGCTGCCTGCTCCACGGCGGCGGCGTCGGCCAGATCGATTCCGCCGGTGACGCAGAACCAGGTGAGGGCACGATACATGGCGCCGGTGTCCAGGTAGGCAAGGTGCAGCCTGCGGGCCACTTCCCTGCTGACACTGGATTTGCCCGAGCCGGAAGGCCCGTCGATGGCCACCACCAGTGGCCTGCCGACGCGCAATGCTGGCACGGTGTCAAGAAGTTCCTGTGTCATTACTGCAGTACCCGCCATCCGCGGTCGTTGAGTGCTTCGATCAGGTGGTCATGCTTGTTCGGCAGCACGGAGAGTTCCACCATTCCCACGTTCTGTCCGGACGAATGGTCCAGCCTCAGGTCCTCCACGTTGACGCCGATTTCACCGATTTCGGTGAGCAGCCTGGCGATCTGACCCTGCCTGTCGTCAACCAGGACCGTCAGCCAGGCGTATGCCTGCGGCGGACCGCCGTGCTTGCCCGGAATGCGGGCCTGCCCGGCGTTTCCTTCGCTGATGAGTTGGGCCAGGTCCAGCCTGGCACCCGGCGCGAGGGGTTCCTCCAGGGTGCCGATGAGCCGGTTCAGGTCCTCGCGGACACCGTAGAGGATCTCCACCACCTTCGCCGCGTTGCCGCCCAGGATCTGAACCCACAGCTTCGGATCGCTGGCGGCGATCCGGGTCACGTCCCGCAGGCCATTGCCGGCAAGGGACAGCGAGTGCAGCGGTGTCCCTTGCAGCCGGCTGGCCAGCAGCGAAGACATGATCTGGGGCAGGTGCGAGACGAGAGCCACGGCCTGGTCGTGTTCGTCAGCCGTGAACTCCGAAATCACTGCTCCGAGATCGGTTGCCAGCGAACGGGCCGTCTGCACCGCAGCCGCGGATGATGCCGGGCCGGGGCAAACCACCCACGGCATGGACGTGAAGAGCTCGCCGCGGGCCGCAACGGGGCCTGACTTTTCGCGCCCCGCCATAGGGTGCGTGCCCACATAACGGGACATGTCCGCGCCGCTCCCCTGCAGCTCCGCCAGGATGGCAGCTTTGACGCTGGCGATGTCCACCACCACGGATTCCGGGTAGTCAGTCAGTGCCCGCGCCACAACAGTGGCTGTCACGTCCGGCGGTGCCGCCACCACCACAAGCTCCGGCGACTCATCCCCGAGTTGGTTCAACGGCTGGCCGGCGCCGATGTCCACAGCAACGGCCTGGTTGGTGGGCGACGGATCAGAGAGGAACACCGGCACGCCGCGCCCCCGCAGGCCCAGCCCGATGCTGGTCCCGAGCAGGCCGGTGCCAATCACCACGACCGGACCGTTGAGGTGTCCGCGCCCGTGTGAGCGAAATGCGGACATGCGTCAGAGCCCTACGGATGCCAGCAGATGGCCGACTTCCTGCTTGCCAAGGTTGCGGATGCTGCCCTGGCGCTGGTCGCCCAGGCCGATGGGGCCCACCTTGACGCGCACCAGGCGCAGGACCGGGAAGCCAACAGCGTCAAACAGACGCCGGACAATCCGGTTTTTGCCGGAGTGCAGGATCACTTCGATCAGCACGTGGCCCGGCGTGGAGTCAACCAGCTTGAACGAGTCCACATTGGCGAAGCCGTCCTCGAGCTCCACACCTTCCCTGAGCTGGGCACCGATCCCCTGCGGGAACGGACCACGGACCTGGACCAGGTAGGTCTTGGGGACCTCATAGGACGGGTGGGTCAGCCGGTTGGCCAGCTCGCCGTCGTTCGTCAGCAGCAGCAGCCCCTCGGTGGCGACGTCCAGCCGGCCCACGTGGAACAGGCGTTCGCCCTGGTGGGTCTTCCGCACGAAATCGCTGATGCAGGGACGGCCGTCGGGATCCTCCATGGTGGACACGACGCCCTTGGGCTTGTTGAAGACCATGTAGACCAGGTTTTCGTCCAGCTGGATGCGCAGTCCGTCCACGTGGATGATGGCTGTCTTGGGGTCCACGCGGACACCAAGCTCCGTGACGACCTGGCCGTCAACCTCTACGCGGCCTTCGGCGATCATTTCCTCGCAGACGCGGCGTGACGCCACGCCGGCCTGGGCCATAACCTTCTGCAGGCGGGTGCCGTCGGCGTCGTGCATTTCGGACTGCGGAACGTCACCGCGGGGTCCGCGCTTGCGGGAGGGCTTGCGTACCGGGCCAAGGTTCTGGCCGAAACGTTCGCTGCCAAAAGCACGGGAGGCTGCGGCCCCCGGCTTGCCCGCGCGTGGCTTGGGCTTGAGTGCCCCGGGAGTTCCCGGTGCTTTTTTGGCGCCCGGCTTCCGGGCAGCAGGCTTCCGCGATGAGGGGGCGGCTGGCTTCCAGCCGGAATCCCCGCCGCCGTCCGGCGAGGCCGGCGCATCGCCGGGATCAACGAAAGGCTCCTCGCGCGGCCGCGGTGCCTTGTAGGGGCGGTCGCCGCCGCCGAAACCGGCGTTGCGCTTGCCGGCGCCGGCACGGAAGCCGCCGCCCGCCGCGCTGGGACGGCCGGAGCCGCCCTGCGCCGGGTTACGGCCCGTGCCGCCCTGCGCCGGGTTACGGCTCGCCGGCGTACTGCGGCTCGCCGGGGTATTGCGGCTAGCCGGCGTACTGCGGCTCGCGCCGCCTTGCCCGGCATTGCGTTCTGAACTGTTGCGTCCCGAACTGTTACGTGGTGAACCCTGGCGTCCCGCCTGTGTCATGACCCGTCCTTCGATATGTTGACCGGCAAGTTGTCCAAAACAACCCTAACCAGCCGTGCAGAATTTATCTGCCCTTATGAATACTCTTGTGCGCAGGCGGGATTTCCCGCCTACATCCTGTCGGCGTCGTAGAACTCGGCGATGCCCTCGAGCCCCGGAAGATGGGGTGAGAGCTGCGGCAGTTCCGCCACGGAGCCGATTCCCATCCGTTCCAGGAAATACGAAGTAGTCCGGTAGAGGATGGCTCCCGACTCGGGATCGTTTCCCGAATCTTCGATCAGCCCGCGCTGGGTCAATGTCCGTACGACAGAATCGACATTGACTCCTCGAATTGCAGACACCCTGGCTCTGGAGACAGGCTGGCGATACGCGATGACGGCAAGTGTTTCCAGTGCCGCCTGCGTCAGCCTGGCCGTCTGACCCTCCAGCACAAACCGGCCAACAATATCGGCGAAGTCTGCGCGGGAATAGATCCGCCAGCCACCGGCGATGCTCCGCAATTCAAAACCCCGGGGGCTGGAGCTGAAACCAGCAACGCTGGCATCGTCCATGTCCGGGGCTTTAACAGTATAGCCGCTATACTCCTGCTGCAGGTCCGCAAGCAACTGCTCCACGGCGGCGACCGTCAGATTAAGGCCCGCGGCAAGTTCCGTGGCCGTGGCAGGCTGGTCGAGGACCATCAGGACCGCTTCGAGTGCAGCCTTGGCACCTCCGGGGAGTCCGTGGACATCCGGATATTCCTGGTCATCATCAATTGCCGGCGCCGTGGGAGTGGCCGAAAAGTCCTCAGTCACGGTTGCTCCTCATACTCTTCGCTTAAATTTTCTGTTGACCAGTCCGTACCGTCCGCCGACCAGTGCACCGTAAGGTCACCCAGCGGCGACAGCTGGTCAAAGGAGACCGCCCTGTCACGGAACATTTCCAGCAACGCCAGGAAACGGGCCACCACCACCAGGGTGGACTCGGCGTCGGCAATCAGCGCCCGGAAGGACAGTGGTTGCCCCGACTGAAGCCGCAGGCCCAGGATCTCCGCCTGTTCCTTGACGCTGACGGCACTGCCGTGAAGGTGCGCCAGGCCCACTTCAGTGGGTTTGGGCGCCTTTGGCTGCAGGGCGGCTTCGGCCAGGCGCGCGAATTGCTGCGGCGTGTGTTTCCACACCAGCTCCGGAAGCATGGCCGCGAAGTGCTCCTCCAAGGCAACCTGCCGAGGGAAACGCTGTGCCTCCTGCTCCAGGCTGTCGGCCATCAGCGCGGCCACCTGCTTGAACGCCTTGTACTGGAGCAAGCGGGCAAACAGGAGGTCGCGGGCCTCCAGCCGGGCGATGTCTTCGTCGTCCTCCACCTCGCCGGCCGGCAGCAGCCGTGCCGCCTTAAGGTCCAGGAGCGTGGCTGCGATGACGAGGAATTCGCTGGCTTCGTCCAGCGCCCATTCCTCTCCCAGCTTCTGGAGCTTCCTGATGTACTTGATGAACTCATCAGTGACGGTGGCGATGGCCACCTCGGTAATGTCCAGCTGATGTTTGGCGATGAGGCCCAGCAGGAGGTCAAACGGCCCCGTGAAGTTGGCCAGCCGCACCTCAAAGCCGGGCTTGGACTCAGCCACGGCCTGGCTAGGGTGCGCCGCCGCGGGAAATCAGTTCCTTGGCCAGGCGGCGGTAGGCATCCGCGCCGATGTGGTTCCCTGCGTAGCTGGTGATCGGTTCGGCCGCCACCGTGGCGTCGGCGAACTTAATGGAGCGCTTGATGACGGTCTCGAACACCTTGTCGCCGAAGGCTTCCACCAGGCGGCTGATGACTTCGCGGCTGTGCAGGGTGCGGGCGTCGTACATGGTGGCGAGGACGCCGTCCACCTGCAGGCGGGGATTGAGCCTGTCCTGGACCTTGTCGATGGTTTCCACCAGCAGTGCAACCGCACGGAGGGCGAAGAACTCACAAATCAGCGGGATGATCACGCCGTGCGCGGCAGTGAGGGCGTTGACGGTCAGCAGGCCCAGCGACGGCTGGCAGTCGATCAGGACGACGTCGTAGTCGTCCTCAACTTTCTTCAACGCCCGGTCCAGGACCTGTTCGCGGGCCACCTCGTTGACAAGCTGCACCTCGGCGGCCGAGAGGTCGATGTTGGCCGGGAGCAGATCGACGTTTTCGACGCCGGTCTGGTGGATGGCATCGCGGATATCCACTTTGCGGTCCATCAGGACGTTGTAGACAGTCAGGTCCAGTTCGTGGGGATTGATGCCCAGGCCTGCGGACAGTGCGCCTTGGGGATCAAAGTCAACCAGCAGCACCCTGCGGCCGTACTCGGCGAGGGCCGCTGCCAGGTTGATGGTGGACGTGGTCTTGCCTACGCCACCTTTTTGGTTGACCATGGCGATCACCCGCGCGGGACCGTGGGACGACAGCGGTGCGGGTTCCGGAAATTCGCGGTGGGGGCGCCCGGTGGGACCCATCACGGCGTCTTCCAGATCGAGTTCCGTGCCTTCCAGAGTTGCCGAACCCTGTTCGCTGCTCACGTATCTATCCACACTTTCGATGACGGTGATTCTTCCTGCCGCTGATGATCCAGCGCCGATCCTGCTTTTCACCTAGGCTACAGGTCCCGACACGGCATTCGAGGGAACTTGACTTTGTAAGCATTCTGAGCCTTGACCTTCTACTAGAGGTCGAAGGTTGCCCTCGCTGACAGAGAAACCGCCCCTGCAGCAGGGCTGCCGGGGCGGTTTCTCTGTCAGGATCAGAAGGGATTTTAGGCGTGCGCCGCTACCTCTGAGGTGGCGGCGGACGTGCCCATCCGGTCGCCGTGGCCTGCGATCATGGTCTGCTCGTCGAAGGGGCGTTCGCCGGAAAGCACCTTGGTGACCTGCTCGCCGTCGATCTCCTTGACCCAGGTGCCAATGAGGACAGTGGCCACCGCGTTGCCGGTGAAGTTGGTCAGGGCCCGGGCCTCGGACATAAACCGGTCAATGCCGACGATCATACCCACGCCACCGAGCAGCTGGGGCGCGTGGGCCTGCAGGCCCGCAGCCAGCGTGGCCAAGCCTGCCCCGGTGACGCCGGCGGCACCCTTGGAGGCGATGATCATGAAGATCAGCAGGGAAACCTGGGCGCCGAGATCCATCGGCATGTCCATCGCGTTCGCCACGAACAGCGACGCCATGGTCAGGTAGATGGCGGTGCCGTCCAGGTTGAACGAGTAACCGGTCGGAACCGTGACACCCACAACCGGCTTGGAGACGCCCAGGTGTTCCATCTTGGCGATCAGGCGAGGCAGTGCTGCTTCGGAAGATGAGGTGGAGAAGATCAGGAGGTATTCGCGGGCCAGGTACTTCATCAGCTTGAAGATGTTGACGCCTGCAACCACCTGCAGGATGCCGCCGAGGATGACCACGATGAACAGTGCACAGGTGATATAGAACGCCACCATCAGCGTGAACATGCTCACGATCGCCTGGAAGCCGGTGGCGCCAACCACTGCGGCGATGGCACCGAAGGCACCCACGGGGGCGAGCCACATGATCATGATGAGGATGCGGAAGACCAGTCCCTGGCCGTGCCCGATGGCCTTAAGGATCGGGGCACCCTGCGGGCCCATCTTCTGCAGGGCAAACCCGACAAGGATGGCTGCAAGGAGCGTGGGCAGGACAGGGATATCACTGGGGATGATGCCCAGCAGGAAGTCCACAGTGCTGTCAGTGGCGGCCTTCTTGTTGGGATCGTACGGCGTCAGCTTGAGGCCCTCACCCGGGTGGATCAGGTTGCCCACCACCAGGCCGATGGCCAGTGCAAAGGTGGACATGATTAAGAAGTACCCAAGCGCCAGGCCACCCACCTTGCCGACCGTTGCGGCTTTGGCGATGGAACCGATACCCAGGACGATGGTGCAGAAGATGATGGGTGCAATCATCATCTTGATGAGCTTGATAAAGCCATCGCCGAGGGGCTTCAGCGATTTGCCGACCTCGGGGAACAGCAGACCGACTACAGCGCCCAGGATCACGGCGGCAATTACGGCGATGTAGAGGTAGTGGGATTTGTCGAGGCCCTTGCGGGCGGCCTTCGCAGGCGCTGCTGACTCTCCTCGTTGAGAAGCCATGATGTGTCTCCTTATATGGATAATCTGGTAGACGCTGCGGCGCATTCTCTGGGCTCATCGCGTCGGTCTGGTGTGATATCCATCATTGGGCACACCGTGACTTAGCTCACCGTTGCGTTCATATTGGTCATGGGAGGTGCTTGATGATCCACCGCTGGAGTATCGCCCGCAGGCTGTTTGTTGCCAATCTGCTGATTGTGCTTGCCTTCATCGCGATCGTGGGCACTGCAACCTACCTCGATGCCCGGGACCGCAGCTATGAGGAAGCAGCACGGCGGATGACCGGGGTGGCGGCTGCCGTCGCAGCCAATCCCCTGGTCCTGCAGGCTGCTGACACCCAGGATCCGTCGGCGTTGCTGCAGCCGTATGCGCTGGACGTCATGGCGGGTTCCGGAGCGGACTTCCTGACGATCATGGCACCGGACAGGACACGCTGGACACATCCCCGGAATGAGGAACTCGGCAAGCCGTACATCGGTTCCATTGATGCTCCTCTACGCGGTGAAGTGTTCACCGAGGTCACGGCCGGAACGCTGGGGCCGTCGGTGCGGACGGTTGTCCCGGTCAAGGATGCGGCAGGAAAAGTCAGGGCCCTCGTGGCCGCGGGTGTCACCGTCCGGACGGTCGACGTGGCCCTGTCCGGGCGGTTACCCGCCCTGCTGGCCATCGGCCTCGCCCTGCTGGTAGGCGGATCGCTGGCCTCCTGGCTGTTGGGCCGGTACCTGCGACGCGTCACCAGGGGCTGGGGCCCCGAGCAACTCGCGCAGTTGTTTGCCTATTACGAATCGGTGCTTCACTCCGTCCGGGAAGGACTCATCCTTATTGACACCAAGGGCAGGGTGGTGATGTACAACGACCAGGCAGCTGACCTGCTGGGCCTGGAACCCCGCGGCTCGGGCGACGATCCGTCCCGGCCACCGCTGCTGGCCGACCTTCCGCTGGCGCCGAGCCTGAAGGGTCTCTTTGAATCGGGCCGGACGGCCCTCGATGAGATCCACCTGACGGGCCCGCGGATCGTAGTGGTTAACCAGGGCCCGGCCGTGGGGCCAGCCTCCCCCGGCATCCGCCGCCCTGCTGTCTTCGGGACCGTTGCCACCATCCGCGACCGGACGGAGATCGAGTCGCTGGGCAGTGAACTGGAGACGATGCGGACGCTGTCCGATGCCCTCCGTGCCCAGACCCACGAGCACGCCAACCGGCTGCACACCATGGTTTCGCTGCTGGAACTGGGCCGCACCCGGGAGGCCTTGGACTTCGCCACGAAGGACCTCGAGCTGAGCCAGCAGCTCACGGACGAGATGGTGAGCTCCGTGGACGAACCGGTTCTCAGCGCCCTGATCATGGGGAAAGCGGCCGAGGCAAATGAACGCGGCGTCAAGCTGACGCTCGCTGCTCAAGGGTCCGCTGCTGTCACCGGCCTGGCCATCCAGGATCTTGTCACCATCCTGGGAAACCTCCTGGACAACGCGATCGACGCGGCCGCGGACGGCGGGATACCAAAGTTGGTGCAGCTGACGGTTGAATCCGATGCAGAGGGTCTGGACATCACGGTGGAGGATTCGGGGCCGGGCGTGGACCCGGCCGCCGTGGAGGACATTTTCCGGCACGGCTTTAGCACTAAGGCAGCGGGTCCTTTTGGACGCGGCATTGGACTGGCCCTCGTCCGCCAGGCGGTGCAGCGCCTGGACGGTACCATGACCATCACAGGCACGCGCGGCGCACGCTTCCATGTCTTCCTGCCAGCCCTGGCCACCGGAATCGATAAAGAGGAGCAGATCCTGTGAGTGATATCCGCGTCCTCGTGGTGGAGGACGAACCGGTGGCATCGGCCGCCCATGCGGCCTATGTGGGCCGGATTCCCGGGTTCTCGCTGGCAGGCACCGCACCTGACGGCCAGTCCGCGCTGAGGCTCCTGACGGAGCTCGCGGCCGCCGGCCAACCGGTGGAACTCGTCCTGCTGGACATGAACCTCCCGGATCTGCACGGCCTGGACATTGCCCGGCGGATGCGGGCCGCAGGCATCCTGGCCGACATCATCGCGATTACGGCCGTACGCGAGGTGGCGATCGTCCGGAGCGCGGTTGCCATCGGCGTGGTCCAGTACCTGATCAAGCCCTTCACGTATGCCACCTTTGCGGACAAGCTGGGCAGCTACCGGCTGTTCCGGCAGCAGCTGGCAGCGCCGGCAGCCGGGGCGGGCAGGGCCGGGGCGTCCCAAAGCGAAGTGGACCAGGCGTTCGCAAGCCTCCGGGCGCCGTCGGAACTGCCGCTGCCTAAAGGCCTGTCCGGCTCCACCCTCGACTCCGTCAAGGAGTACCTGAAACGGCAAGGAAGCGCAGTTTCAGCCACCGAGGTCATGACGGCGCTGGGCATGTCCCGGGTGACCGCCCGCCGGTACCTCGAATACCTTGCCGACGCCGGCACGGCCACGCGGGCACCGCGCTACGGCACGCCCGGCCGCCCGGAGAACGAATACGGCTGGAAACGGGCCTAAGCGGCACCGTCCGGCCGGAGCACACCCAGCAACTGCGCAATCACCTCCGGGTCCTCAATGGTCGAGGGCACAACATATTCGTCGCCGTCGGCAATCTGGCGCATCGTCTTGCGCAGGATCTTGCCCGACCTCGTCTTCGGGAGGGCCTGAACCACCGTTGCGTGCTTGAAATCGGCCACGGGTCCAATGTCCTTCCGGACCAGGGCAACCAGCTCGCGGACCAGCTCGGCCTCGTCGGTGTCCACGCCGGCTTTGAGCACCACGTAGCCACTGGCACGCTGCCCCTTGAGGGCGTCTGCCACGCCGATCACAGCGCATTCCGCCACAGCCGGGTGGCTGGAGATGACCTGCTCAATCGCACCCGTGGACAGCCGGTGGCCTGCCACGTTGATGATGTCATCGGTGCGGCCCATCACGAAGACGTAGCCATCGGCGTCCCGGTAGCCGCTGTCCCCCGTCACGTAGCTGCCCTCGAAAGCCGCCAGGTAGGAGGACACGTAGCGGTCATCGTTCTGCCAGAGCGTGGTGAGGGTGCCGGGAGGCAGAGGCAGCCCCAGGACGATGTTCCCCTCTTCCCCCTGGTCCACCGGCTCGCCGGAACCGTCCACGATGCTCAGGGCATAGCCGGGCATGGGCACTGTGGGTGAGCCGGGTTTGAAGGGCAAGTCCTCCAAACCGCGCGGGTTGGCGCAAATTGCCCAGCCGGTCTCGGTCTGCCACCAGTGGTCCACCACGGGGACGCCCAGGGCCGCGCCGGCCCACTTGTAAGTTTCCGTGTCGAGCCTTTCCCCGGCCGCAAACAGCGTCCGGAGGCTCGAGATGTCATAGCGGGCCAGCTCTGCGGCCTGGGGGTCTGCCTTCCGGATTGCCCGGAGGGCAGTAGGGGCTGTGAACAGGACATTCACGTGGTGGTCCTGGACAACGCGCCAGAACGCGCCGGCGTCGGGGGTGCCCACGGGTTTGCCCTCGTACAGGACCGTTGTGGCGCCGGCCAGCAGGGGGCCGTAAACGATATACGAGTGGCCAACCACCCAGCCGACATCCGAGGCTGTCCACATCACGTCGCCGGGACCAATGTCGTAGATGTTCTCCATGGTCCAGGAAAGCGCGACGGCGTGGCCGCCGTTGTCCCGCACCACACCCTTGGGCGTCCCGGTGGTGCCGGAGGTGTAGAGAATGTAGAGCGGATCCGTTGCGGCCACGTCCACGGGTGCCGCGGGGACGGCGCCTTCCATGGCGAGGTCCCAATCGAGCCACCCGGGGAATTCAGACAGTGGGGCGGCGAAACCTTCCCGGCCTTTGACGATGACAGGGAGCGCGCCGGCGCTGCTCAGGGCCAGGGCCTCGGCAACGGCAGGCAGATACTCCACCCGCCGGGAAGGTTCAATGCCGCCCGAGGCGGTGACAATGATAGATGGCTTGGCGTCGTCAATCCGGGCTGCCACCTCCTTCGGCGCGAAGCCGCCAAACACCACAGAATGCACTGCCCCCAGCCGTGCGGTCGCCAGCATGGCAATGGCCGCTTCGGGAATCATGGGCATGTAGATGACCACGCGATCACCCTTGCCCACGCCCTGCGAGCGCAACACCCCGGCGAACCGTGCCACGAGTGCGGTCAGTTCGGCATAGGTGAAGCTGCGTTTGATTCCCAGCATCGCAGAATCGTAAATGAGGGCGTCCTGGTGCCCGCGGCCGGCTTCGACGTGGCGGTCCAGGGCGTTATAGGAGGTATTCAGCATGCCGTCCGGAAACCAGCGGTACAGCGGGGCCGCCGAGTCATCCAGCGCCTCCGATGGTTCCCTGCTCCACGCCACGGCCTTGGAAGCTTCCAGCCAGAAGTCGTCCCGCTTTTCCAGGCTCCGTGCGTAGGTGTCCCGATAGTTCGTGCTGGCCATTGCTCTGCTCCTGTCGACTCTGACATCTTGCGCTCCATGCTATGCCGACTGCGCGTTCCGGACAAGGGTTTTGTATACATAGAGAACAGATTTACCGCAATTATCACCCAAATGCTTGGGCTTCACTGTGGTTTATGTATACACTGGCACCATCCACGGAAAGAGGGGAGGCAACCTTGCGAGCCAGCGACAAAGCCTATGCGGCACTCCGCGAAGACATCATCGAATGGCGCCTCGCGCCAGGTACCGTCCTCGCCGAAGTGGAACAGTCTGAACGCCTCGGCGTGTCCCGCACCCCGGTCCGGGAGGCGCTCAGCAGGCTGAACGCAGAAGGGCTCACGACGGCGGCGGGCGGCCGCGGCGTCGTCGTCACCGATATCTCCCTGGACGACATCGACGAGATGTTCGAGCTCCGTGAGACTCTCGAGGGCAAGGCGGCGGCCCTCGCTGCCGAACGCGGCGAGCGCGCCGTGTTCGAACAGCTCCACGCCGACCTTCTGCGCGCACCCGAACTGATCAGCCAGGACGATCCCGCCCGGCATGCCTACTACGCCCTGGTGGGACGCCTCGACGAGGCGATCGACGCCGCCATCTCCAACTCCTACCTCGCCCAGGCGATGCGCAGCCTGCGGGTCCACCTGGTCCGGGTCCGCCGCCTCGCGGCCGACGACGCACCGCGCCTGAACGCGGCCGCCGTCGAACACGCAGCGATTGCCGAGGCCATCGCCGCAGGCAACGCCAGACTCGCCGAAGCAGCCACCACCCTGCATCTGCACCGCAGCCTCTCCCACGTCAAAGCCACCCACTCACCTACTGAGGAGCACCATGGTTAAGCTCAACCACGTCCGTGTCTACAAGAGCGAAGAGAACCTCGCCCGTGAAGACCAACTGGCCCACAAGATCGCAGAGGTCGCCGCCGACCCCGTCGAGGTCACCCCGGACGTCACCGAGATGGTCATCAACCGGGTCATCGACAACGCGTCCGTCGCCATCGCTTCCCTGAACCGCGGGCCCATCGTCGCCGCCCGCGCCCAGGCACTGACCCACGCACCCACCACGAACGGCAAGGGCTCCGGCGTCTTTGGCATCACCGACAGGGTCTCCCCCGAATGGGCAGCCTGGGCCAACGGCGTGGCCGTCCGCGAACTCGACTACCACGACACCTTCCTCGCGGCTGACTACTCCCACCCCGGCGACAACATCCCGCCGATCCTCGCCGTTGCACAGCACGTCGGGGCCAGCGGCCGGGACCTGATCCGCGGCATCGCCACCGGCTACGAGATCCAGGTCAACCTGGTCAAGGCCATCTGCCTGCATAAACACAAGATCGACCACGTGGCACACCTCGGCCCGTCCGCCGCTGCCGGCATCGGCACGCTCCTGGGCCTCGACGTCGAGACCATCTTCCAGTCCGTCGGCCAGGCGCTGCACACCACCACCGCCACCCGCCAGTCCCGGAAGGGCGAGATTTCCACGTGGAAGGCCCACGCTCCCGCGTTCGCCGGCAAGATGGCCGTCGAAGCCGTGGACCGCGCCATGCGCGGCCAGACCTCCCCCGTGCCGATCTACGAGGGCGAAGACGGTGTCATCGCCTGGATGCTGGACGGCCCGGAAGCGTCCTACGAGGTTCCGCTGCCCGAAGCAGGCGAAGCAAAGCGCGCCATCATGGACACCTACACCAAGGAACACTCGGCCGAATACCAGGCCCAGGCCTGGATCGACCTTGCCCGCAAGCTGCACAAGGAACACCCGGAGGCCACCGACCCCGCCAACGTGAAGTCGGTCCTGATCAAGACCAGCCACCACACCCACTACGTGATCGGTTCCGGCGCGAACGACCCCCAGAAGTACAGCCCCACGGCAAGCCGCGAAACCCTGGACCACTCCATCCCGTACATCTTCACCGTCGCCCTGCAGGACGGCTCCTGGCACCACGTTGATTCCTACGCCCCGGTGCGGGCCGGCCGGCCCGACACGGTGGAGCTGTGGCACAAGGTCACCACTGAGGAAGATCCTGAATGGACCCGCCGCTACCACTCGCTGGACATCGCAGAGAAGGCCTTCGGCGGCTCCGTGGAGATCACCCTGAACGACGGCACCGTTATTACCGATGAGATCGCCGTGGCCGACGCACACCCGCTCGGGGCCCGGCCCTTCGCCCGCCAGCAGTACATCAACAAGTTCCGCACGCTGGCGGCCGGTCTCGTCGCCGAGCAGGAAATCGAGCGTTTCCTCGCGGCCGCCGTAAGCCTCCCGGACCTGGGCCCGGGCGAGCTTGACCAGCTGAACATCACCGCCGCCCCCGGCGTGATCAACCTCAGCGACGCACCCGCAGGCCTCTTCTAGGCCTTCCTATTCCGACCTCCGACAGGGAGAACCCATGCTGTACTCCAAGACAACCCCGGAGCAGAAGCGCGTCGCACTGCGCCAGATGCTCGCCTCCGGCACCATCCAGCAGTTCCCCGGCGCCTTCAGTCCGCTCTCGGCACGGCTGATCGAGGAGAAGGGCTTCGCCGGCGTGTATGTCTCCGGTGCCGTGCTGGCCAACGACCTTGGCCTGCCGGACATCGGATTGACCACGCTCACCGAGGTGGCCACCCGTGCCGGGCAGATCGCCCGCATGACCGACCTGCCCACGCTGGTGGACGCCGACACCGGGTTCGGCGAGCCCATGAACGTGGCCCGCAGCATCCAGGAACTCGAAAACGCCGGCCTGGCCGGCTGCCACATCGAGGACCAGTTCAACCCCAAGCGCTGCGGCCATCTGGACGGCAAAAATGTGGTTGACCTGGACACCGCCACCAAGCGCATCCGCGCTGCAGCTGATGCGCGCAGGGATCCAAACTTCCTCATCATGGCCCGCACCGACATCCGGGCCGTGGACGGGATCGAGGCGGCACAGGACCGCGCCAAGGCACTGGTGGGGGCCGGCGCGGACGCCATCTTCCCGGAGGCGATGAGGGACTTGTCCGAGTTCCAGGCCATCCGCGATGCCGTGGACGTGCCGATCCTGGCCAACATGACCGAATTCGGCAAGAGCGACCTGTTCACGGTCGACCAGCTGCAGTCCGTGGGCGTCAACATGGTGATCTACCCGGTCACCCTCCTCCGCATTGCCATGGGAGCTGCAGAGCGTACGCTGGAAACAATCAAGGCAACAGGGTCGCAGCAAGCACAGGTGGAGAACATGCTCACCCGTGCGCGGCTCTATGACCTTGTGGACTATGAGGCCTACAACCACTTCGATACCGGCGTTTTCAACTTCCAGATTCCCGGCGTCCGCTAGGACCCGAATCCCGCAAGAACGAAGGAGTTCAACATGGCTGCTGAAGATATCAAGAAGGGCCTGGCCGGCGTCGTGGTGGACTACACCGCGGTCTCCAAGGTCAACCCCGACACCAACTCGCTGCTGTACCGCGGCTACCCGGTCCAGGAGCTGGCCGCAAAGTGCAGCTTCGAGGAAGTGGCCTTCCTGCTCTGGAACGGCGAACTGCCCACACCGGAGGAGCTTGCGGAATTTACCAAGCGCGAGCGCGCCGGCCGTGCCCTCGATCCGGTGGTAAAGCAGGTTATCGACGCCCTGCCCACCACCGCACACCCCATGGACGTGTGCCGGACGGCGGCGTCCGTGCTGGGCGCGCGGCATAAGCTCGCCGAGGACTCTTCACCCGAGGCGAACATGGCCAAGGCCGTGGATCTTTTTGCCGCCATGCCCGCAGTGGTCGCCTACGACCAGCGGCGCCGCCGCGGCCAGGACGTGGTGGAACCGCGGGATGACCTGGGTTACTCAGCCAACTTCCTGTGGATGGCATTTGGGGAAGACCCGGTGGACGAGGTCATTGAGGCCTTCAACGTCTCAATGATCCTGTACGCGGAGCACTCGTTCAACGCTTCGACGTTCACGGCTCGGGTGGTCACCTCGACCCTTGCTGACCTTCATTCGGCCGTGACGGCTGCCATCGGCGCCCTCAAGGGGCCCTTGCACGGCGGCGCCAACGAGGCCGTGATGCACACGTTCGACGAGATCGGCATCCGGCCCGAGGAATCGCTGGAGGAAGCCGCCGCCCGGGCGAAGACCTGGATGGAGGACGCCCTGGCGCAGAAGAAGAAAGTCATGGGCTTCGGCCACCGTGTCTACAAACACGGCGATTCCCGCGTCCCCACCATGAAGGCCGCGCTGGACAAGATGATCGCCCACTACGGGCGGCCGGAGCTGCTGGGGCTGTACAACGGGCTCGAGCAGGCCATGGACGAGGCGAAGGCCATCAAGCCGAACCTCGACTACCCGGCGGGCCCCACCTACCACCTCATGGGCTTCGATACCCCCACGTTCACGCCGCTCTTCGTGGCCAGCCGGATCACCGGGTGGACCGCGCACATTATGGAGCAGGCCGCCTCGAACTCGCTGATCCGGCCGCTGAGCGAATACAACGGTCCGGAGGAACGGCACGTGCCGTAAAAACGTTTCAGGAACGCACGACGGCGGGCCGGTCACCTTTCGGGGTGGCTGGCCCGCCGTTGGTGTGTCGGGGTCAGCGGGTTGAGTAGTCCAGCACTTCGCGGACGGTTTCGTTGTCATCGTTCAGGACCACGGTGAGGCGTAGCAAGGACCCGTCCAGCGCCAGCGGCAGCCAGTGGGCTGCGTCCTGCCACATCCGCTCAACTGGCAAGGAACCGACGTCGAACCATTCCGGCGCGATCTCCACGCTCTCGGATGGCTCCCCGTCCCAGCGCTCCGTCACGAACAGGCGGGTGGTCATGCTCCAGTCCGGCCGGGCCGGGAAGTCGAAGACCACCACACCGGCGTCGCGGAGGTCCGTTTTACGGACAACCACGCCCGCTTCCTCCTGCACTTCGCGGCAGGCAGCCTCTTCATCGGTCTCCCCCGGCTCAACATGGCCGCCAAGACCAACGATCTTGCCCATCCCAAAGCCGGTCTTCTTCGTTCCCAGCAGGACCTGGCGCATTCCGTCGGACTCGCGGGTGAGAAAGCACAGCGTGACAGGGGTGAACGTCATGCCTTCAACCTTATCGCCGAGGTGGCCGGCACCCCGACGATCCCGGTGTGGATTCGCTGCTCAGGGGACCACCACCGGGCCTTCCCCCACAAGCTGGGGCCGGAGCTCTACCGGAATCCCCTTCAGTGCGAATTCCTGGTCCATCGCTTCCTGCGCAGTCACCCGCTGGCCGTTCTGCGAGACGTCGTTGTTCAAAGCCTGGAACTTCCAGCTGAATACTGTGGACCAGGGCGCCTGTACGTCAAAAAGGAAGCGCCCGTCCTGCAGCCTGGCCACGTGGTACCAGGCGTTGCCTCCGTCGAGTTGAAGAGCCTTGGCCCCGTCGTCGGAAATTTCATACACGAGCCAGCCTTCCGCGCAACCAAGCACCGTGTAGTAATGCTGCTCAGCTTCAGGAATCGGCTTAATGGCTGGTGCCTGGGTCTGGAAAAGCTGGTCGATGTTGGCCACGATGCACGGCACTCCCCCGGTGGCCCGGACTCCCGGGGTGGCGGCGGGACTGGCCGACGGCGACGGGGCGGCTTCGGTGGTGGCGCTCTGGGACGGAGTGGCATCGGTGGTGCCGGCCGGGGCGGGCACCGGCTGCGACGCCCCCATTCCGTTGGCCACAACCACAGCGCCGACCACGGCGGCAGCGGCAAGGGTGACAACTGCCGCGCGGACAGCTGTCCGGCGGTGGGACCTGCCCCCGGAGAGTGGCACCACGTTGGGATCATCTGAAAAGGCGAGGGAAGGGGCGGCTGCCGGCGCGGTCCGTGGTTCCACCACATGTGGTTTGGCATCCTTCATGAGCTGTTCAATCCGGTCCATGACTAACCCTTCCGTTCGTTCATGAGGTGCGCGGGGGCGGCGTTGGCAAAGGCCCGGCGTGCCCGGTGCAGCCGGACGGCGGCGGTCGATGGAGAACATCCCAGCGCCTGTGCCAGCTCGGCGGCGGTCAGGTCGTCCCAGTAGCTGAGCATCAGAACCTCGCGGTTCCGCTCGTTGAGCCGGAGCAGGACATCTGCCACGGCGCCCTGTTCTTCATTGTTGGGGCCGGGGGCCTGGCTCCGTGCCTGGTCTTTGAGGCGTTCGATAAGTTCGAGGCGTCGACGGCGGCCCCTGTATTCGTTGCTGAGCACCTTCCGGGCGGTGGCCAGCAGCCAGCCTATGCCGGGAGGTTCTGCAGGCCTTTTTTCCCAGGCGATCCTGAAAACGTCCGCCGCCAGTTCCTCGGCACGTAACTGGTCGTTGATGCGATAGGCGATGTAGCGGTAGACACGGGTGAAATGTTGAGTGTGCAGGTCGATAAAGTCGTGTTCACTGGCTGCCAACATAGTGTTCCCCCGGCATCGGATGACCTTGGTGTTAACCACTAAGTGTCCCGCGGCGCCGTGATTCTTACAGTCCGGCGAAGATATTTTCGCCGGACTGGGGAATTGGGATGGATCCCCGGCTGTCAGCCCAGTGCCCGCGGGTGGGCGGCGGCATAGATTTCGCGGAGGGTGTCCGCTGTGACCAGGGTATAGACCTGGGTTGTGGTGACGGAGGCGTGGCCCAGCAGTTCCTGCACCACGCGGACATCAGCTCCGCCCTCCAGCAGGTGCGTCGCGAAGGAGTGCCTCAAGGTGTGCGGCGAAACGTCCTTGGTGATGTTGGCTTTATCAGCTGCCGCCTTCAGGATGGTCCAGGCGCTCTGCCGGCTGATCCTTCCGCCCCTCGCGTTCAGGAAGAGAGCCGGCGTGCCTTTGCCCTTTGCTGCCAGCAGCGGGCGGCCCCGCACGAGGTACGCGTCCAGGGCCCGGGCCCCGTACGAGCCGAGCGGCACCAGCCGTTCCTTGGATCCCTTGCCGAACAGCCGGACCACCGCAGGCCCTTCTTCAGGGTCCTGGAGGGAAATATCGTCCACGTCCAAGCCCACGGCCTCGCTGATCCTGGCCCCGGTGGAGTAGAGGAATTCAAGCAGTGCTCGGTCCCGCAGTCCGGTGGCGGTGTCTGTGCCGGCCGCTTCGAGGATGCGGGTGACTTCGTCCACGCTGATGGCTTTGGGCAGCCTTTTGCCCGGCATGGGCGGGTGGACGTCGCTGGCAGGATCCGTCGTCGTCAGCCCTTCCAGCGCCCAAAACTTATGCAGGCCGCGGACAGCCACCACCGTCCTGGCCGCGGACCTGACACCCAGGGCGGTGCCGCCGTCGGAACCGTCGTTGAGAGCCAGGACAAACCCTGTCACATGGTGGCGGGTGATCTGGTCCGGGCTTTCGCAGCCCTGTGCCTTTAGGTAGCGGGAGTACCGAGCCAGGTCACGACGGTACGCGGCGAGCGTGTTCGCGGCCAGCCCGCGTTCGACGCCCATGTGCTGGAGATACCCCGTGACGGCGCGGTCGATAGGACTCTGGGGAGGGACGGGTACTTCCGGAGACGCCACGTCCGGGGCCGCGGCTTCCGCTGACGGGGAGGCTGTCATCAGCGCTGGCTGGGGTGCGCTGGCCAGGATGCACCGGCGGGGCGCAGCCCGGAAAACCCGTCAGCGCGCGCTGCTGCTGCGGCCAGGACCCCGACCACGGCGGACGGGTTGTGCAGCCGTCCGGCCAGGACGCCGGCCACGGCTTCGTCGAGGGAGATCCAGTGGAATTCGATTTCCGCTTCCTCATGGGTCCGTTCGTGGCGCTCGTGGTGAGGCACTTCGGTGAGGTCGCGGGCGAGGTAGATCCTGATGGCCTCGCTGGAGGAACCCGGTGAATTGAAAAAGTCGGCCAGGACATTCCAGGTGGCCGCCGTGAGGTCTGCTTCTTCAGCCAACTCGCGGGCGGCGCCCACCACAAAATCCTCGCCTTCCACGTCCAACAGGCCGGCCGGGATTTCCCAGAGGTCCATGCCCACGGGGTGGCGGTACTGCCTGATGAGCAGGACCTCACCGGCGTCGTTCATCGGCAGAACCGCAACCGCGCCGGGGTGGTCGATGTAGTCGCGGGTCAGGGCCTCGCCGGTCTCGCTCAGTTGAAAGCTGTCGCTGACAACGTCCCAGATCCGGCCTTCATAGACCTTCTCCGTAGACAAAAGACGGCGCGGGCTCGGTGCATCCGAAACCTGCTTTGCAGCTGGAGTCGTCTCAGGTGTACCGGGCATCGCGCCGTCCTCTACTTATTCGGTTCTATTTTGCGGCAACCGTACGTGACGGCTTGGCTGCCGGTGCGTCCTGTGCGTTCTGGTTCTGTGCATTCTGGTGGTCCAGGGCGGCCTTGATCAGCCCGCTGAAGAGCGGGTGGGGGCGGGTGGGACGCGAGCTCAGTTCCGGGTGCGCCTGGGTTGCCACATAGTACGGGTGGACCTCGCGCGGCAGTTCAACGTATTCCACGAGCTTGCCGTCCGGTGACGTGCCGGAGAACACCAGACCCTGGGCCGCGATCTGCTCGCGGTACTTGTTGTTGACCTCGTAGCGGTGCCGGTGGCGTTCGCTCACGGTGGTCTTGCCGTAGGTCTCTGCGATGACGGAACCTTCGTCGAGCTTTGCCTCGTACAGGCCCAGGCGCATGGTGCCGCCGAGATCGCCCTTGCCTTCCACGATGTCCAGCTGCTCTTCCATGGTGGCGATCACCGGGTACTTGGAGTCCGGTTCGAATTCGCTGGAGGATGCACCCTCGAGGCCAACCACGTTGCGTGCATATTCGATCACCATGCACTGCAGGCCCAGGCAGAGGCCCAGGACCGGCAGCTTGGATTCGCGGGCGAACTTGAGGGCGCCCAGCTTTCCTTCGAGGCCACGGATGCCGAAGCCGCCGGGCACGCAGATGGCGTCCACGCCGTCGAGGGAGGCCACTGCGCCCTCATGCGTTTCGCATTCGTCCGACGGCACCCAGCGGATCTTGACCTTGGTGTCGTTGGCGAAGCCGCCGGCGCGCAGGGCCTCGGTCACGGACAGGTAGGCGTCCGGGAGGTCGATGTACTTACCCACCAGCGCGATTTCGACGTGGTGCTTGGGGTTGTGGACTGCTTCGAGCAGCTTGTCCCAGCTGGTCCAGTCAACGTCCTTGAACGGCAGGTCCAGGGCGCGGACTATGTAGGAGTCCAGGCCCTGCGTGTGCAGGGTCTTGGGGATGTCGTAGATGCTCGGCGCATCAGGGCAGCCGATCACGGCTTCAATGTCGACATCACACATGCGGCCGATCTTGGCCCGCATGGCTTCGGGCACTTCGCGGTCCGAGCGGATCACGATTGCCTCCGGCTGAATGCCGATGGAACGCAGGGCTGCAACCGAGTGCTGCGTCGGCTTGGTCTTCAGTTCCTGCGACGGCCCGATGTAGGGAACCAGCGAGACATGGACGAAGAAGACGTTGCCGCGGCCTACGTCCTGACGGACCTGGCGGGCTGACTCGAGGAAGGGCTGCGATTCGATGTCGCCGACGGTGCCGCCGATTTCGGTGATGATGACGTCCGGCGCGTTCTTGCCTTCAGCGGGCAGGCGCATGCGGCGCTTGATCTCATCGGTGATGTGCGGAATGACCTGGACGGTGTCGCCGAGGTATTCTCCGCGGCGTTCCTTGGCGATCACGGTGGAATAGACCTGGCCGGTGGTTACGTTGGCCGAGCCTTCGAGGTTCTCGTCGAGGAACCGCTCGTAGTGTCCGATGTCCAGGTCGGTTTCAGCGCCGTCGTCCGTGACGAAGACTTCACCGTGCTGGAAGGGGTTCATCGTGCCCGGATCCACGTTCAGATAGGGATCGAGCTTCTGCATAGTTACAGACAGGCCGCGTGCCCGCAGGAGGTGACCGAGGCTCGAAGCCGTCAGTCCCTTACCGAGCGAGGACGCCACACCACCGGTTACGAAGATGTGTTTGGTCGTCTTGGACGAGCCCGGAAACCGGGAATTTACACGGGAATTTGATCGCTGCACCACGGAATTCGAGCCTATCATCAATTGAGCCTTTCCCGGATCAGGAACTGGTTCCCCAAATGATCCAGTGTGCACGGAGTGGCCCCTTGCGATCAAGGGTTGGCCACGGGTCAGGCCCGCTGCGGCAGGAGTTTTGCGTCGTCCAGAAGCTCCTGGGCGTGCGCCTGCGCGGATTCGGAGTCCTCCTGGCCTGCGAGCATGCGGGCGAGTTCCTTGACCCGTTCCGCGCCGTCGAGGAGTCGCACATCACTGGACGTGAACCCGGTGGCGGTGCCGCCGTCGGCTCCCCTGACCGAAGTTTTGGTGACGGTGATGTGCTGGTCGGCGAAGGCCGCCACCTGAGGCAGGTGCGTGACCACCAAAACCTGCACGTGCCGGGCGAGCATGGCGAGCCGGCGGCCGATCTCGACGGCGGCCCGACCGCCGACGCCGGCGTCCACTTCGTCGAACACGAACGTGGGCACCGGGTCCACCGCTGCCAGCACCACTTCGATGGCAAGCATCACACGGGACAGCTCACCGCCGGAGGCACCCTTGCCGAGCGGCCGCGCAGGGGCCCCGGAGTGCGGCTGCAGCAGGAACGAGATCTCGTCCGCGCCGTACGGGGTTAGCTGTCCGGCAGCTTCGAGATTGATCTTCAGGGTGGCGTCGGCCATTGCCAGCGCCTTGAGCTCGGCGCTCACGCGGCCGGAGAGGTCCTTCGCTGCCTTGGCCCGGATCTTGCTGATGGCGGCGGCCTGCTTCTGCAGCTCCGCCCCGGCCCGGCCAACCTCAGCGTCCAAGGCCTCAATCCGGGTGGAATCGTCCTGCAGTTCGTCAAAGCGAACCCGGGCATTCTCCGCCCAGACCAGGACTTCATCGATGCTGGGAGCGTACTTGCGGACCAGCCTGGCCAGGGCTGCCCTGCGTTCCTCAATTTCGGCGAGCCGCTCCGGGCCCTCTGAGTCCAGGCCCGCCTGGTAGCCGGCCAGTTCGGTGGCGATGTCGTTGAGCAGGAAACCCACTTCGGCCAGGCGTGCGGCGGCGGCTCCCAGCTCGGCGTCGTGTTCAGCCACATGTTCGAGGGTCCGCTTCGCGGCGTCCACAAGGGTGGTGGCATCGCCCGCATCACCGTAATCCTCCGCGATGAGGGCCTGGTGCGCGGTGTTGGCCGCGATCCTGAGCTCCTCCACGTTGGCCAGTTTGACCGCCTCCGCTTTCAGGGATTCGTCCTCCCCCGGCTGCGGATCCACCTCGTCAATCTCGGCCAGCGCGATCTCCAGCGACTCGGCCTCGCGGAGCCGGTCGCGGGCGGCGCTGCGGAGTGCTTCCAGCTCCGCCTGGCTGGCCTTCCAGTGGCCGTACAGCGACTGGTAGGTGCCCAGCGGACCTGCCAGGGCCTCGCCGGCGAACTTGTCCAGGGCGCCGCGCTGGGCGGCCGCACCCTTCAGCCTGATCTGGTCCGACTGACCGTGGACCACCACCAGGGTTTCACCGATCTCGGCGAGGACGCCCACCGGCGCTGCTCGCCCGCCCAGGAAGGCGCGGCTGCGGCCGTCCGCACCGAGGCGGCGGGCAAGGATGAGTTCTGCGCCGCCGTCGAACTCCTCGACGTCGGCACCTGCGTCCACTGCCCGGGCAATCGCGGGGTGCCCGGCGTCGAGCTTAAGCACCGCTTCCGCGGTGGCGCTCTTCGCACCGCTGCGCACCGCCCCGGCGTCGGATCTGGCCCCCAGCAGGAGGCCGACGGCAGTGACCACCATCGTTTTGCCGGCGCCGGTTTCGCCGGTGACGACGCTCAGCCCGGGGCCCAGCGGCAGGGTGGCGTCGGTGATGACGCCCAGATCGCGGATTCTCAGTTCTTCAAGCATGGTTCACTTTGCGTTCGCGGGATCGGTTTCGTCTTCTGGCTGGTCCCTGGAGGGTACCTGAAGCGGCGGCATCGGGGAGGGCGTCCTGACCACCGGGATGGGACCGGTGTGGATGACGTCCGACTGGGGAACCGGCCCGCGCCAGCCGTGGATAGGCAGCTCGAACTTGCGGACCAGCCGGGCGGAGAACGGCGTCTGGTGGGTCCGGGCAAGCCGGACCGGAGTGGGGGACTTTGTCACTTCCACGCGCGCGCCGGGCGGGAGGTCCACGGAACGGCGGCCGTCGCACCAGAGAACGCCCTCGGCGCCGGTGCGGGTGAGGACCTCCACTGCCAGCCGCGACCGCGGCGATACCACCAAGGGCTTGGCGAAGAGCGCGTGGGCGCTGATGGGGACAATCAGCAGGGCCTCGACCTCGGGCCAGACCACGGGCCCGCCCGCGGAGAAGGCATAGGCGGTGGAGCCGGTGGGCGTGGCCAGCACCACACCGTCGCAGCCGAAGGATGACAGGGGGCGCTCATCCACTTCGGTAACCAGCTCAAGCATGCGTTCGCGGTTGCCCTTTTCGATGGCAGCCTCATTGAGGGCCCACGTGTGCCAGATCTTTTGGCCGCGGACCCAGACCTGCACGTCGATGGTCATCCGCTCTTCCACCGTGTAGTCGCGGCGGGCAATCCATTCCACGGTCTGTGCCAGGTCCGCACGCTCACTCTCGGCCAGGAACCCCACGTGCCCGAGATTCACGCCCAGCAGCGGAACGTCAACTTCCCGGACCAGCTCGGCGGCCCGCAGGATGGTGCCGTCGCCGCCCAGGACCATGACGAGCTCCACGTCCGGAAGCCGCACATGGTCGTGCAGGATTTCCACCGGCTGGGTGAGGTGGCCGAAGAATCTTTCCATGTCCGCCAACTCGGATTCCTGCATCACCGGGATGATTCCTGAGTCGTGGAGCTGGGCGCAGGCCTCCCAGGCAGCCTTCAGCGATTCCTCGCGGCCAGTGTGGGCAAGGACAAGTACTCGCCTGGTCATCAGGTTCCGCTTTCTAGTGGTTCGGCCAGATTCGTCCAAGCAAGCCGTCAAGGGCTGCCTGGCGCTCTTCGATCTTAGGCAGGTCCTGCGTCATCCTGCGCTTTATCCACAGGAAGTATTCGACGTTTCCGTCCTGGCCGGGCAGGGGGCTTGCCGCCAATCCGCAGAGGTCCAGTCCGGCGTCGAGCGCTGAATTGGCGACTTTTTCCACCGCCATCCGGCGTTCGCGTTCAGAATTCACCACCCCGGTGCGGCCCAGCCGCTCCTTGCCGATCTCGAACTGAGGCTTCACCATCAGCACCAGGTCACCGCCAGGCTGTGTGCACAGGGCCAGCGGATGGGCCACAAGGGTAAGCGAGATGAAGGAGAGGTCGGCCACCGTAATTTCGGCATGTCCGCCGATATCCGCCGGCGTCATGTAACGCACGTTCATGCCTTCGTGCACGGCTACCCTGGCATCCTCACGGAGCTGCGGCACCAGCTGGCCGTGCCCCACGTCTACCGCCACGACGTGTGCCGCACCGCGCCGCAGGAGCACTTCGGTGAAGCCGCCGGTGGACGCGCCGGCGTCCAGGCACCTTTTGCCTTCAACGACGATCTCCGGGAAAGCATCCAGCGCTCCCGCGAGTTTGTGGCCGGCGCGGCTGACGTAGCTGTCCTCTTCTGTGTGCTGGACGGCCAGGTCCCTGTCCTCCGGCACTTGGAGGGAGGCCTTGGAAAGGACCTGCCCCGCGGAGCTGACTTTGCCCTCGGCTATGAGCGCGGCGGCGTGGGTTCGTGACCTGGCGAGGCCGCGGGCCACCAGGGCCTGGTCAAGCCGTGCCATGCTCAGGCCTTTCCTTCGCTGTTGGGAGCGTCTTCGTTCAGCGCCTGAAGCAGGGCGTCGTGCAGTTCTGCGTAGACAGCCTCGTGTTCTGCGACGGGCCTGTCCGCCACTCCATCCAAAGCGCCAACGATGGCCGCGATCTCCGGATCGCTGACCGTTGACACCTCGTTCGCGGGCCAATTTGGTGTGGGCTGGGCTAGTTCACCGTTGCGCTCGCCGTTCAGCTCAGTCATTGAACCAGTCTACTTATTTACTGGGTGCGCCATTCGAGTTGGGGCGCCCGGGCCTCGGCGGTTTCCGGTACGGCGGCCCACCATGCGGCACAGGCGGCCCGCCAAGCGTTGAGGTCATCCTCACGCCCTTGGACGCTGACGGTGTCCCCGTCGGCCTGTGCCGTGGCGTCGCCGCAGCGGTACGTTCCGCCGGTGTTCTTTATCGCGGGGTAGGGCCGGTGGAGGTCGCTGAGTTCGCTGATCATGTAGTCCGGGCGTTCTGCAGTGCGCGCGGCGAGGATGGTGCTCCTGGTGTCGACGCCGGTCAGCACCGCCACCGTGGCAAAGCCTGCATTGTTGCCGCCGAGGATGTCCGTGTCCAGCCGGTCGCCCACCACCAGGGGGCGGTCGGCGGCAAGCCGTTTGGCCGCGGCGTGGAAGAGCGGGGCCTCAGGTTTACCGGCGACGAGTGGGGTCTTGCCGGTGGCTGCTGCAACTGCTGCCACCAGGGTGCCGTTGCCGGGGGCGATACCGCGTGCCTGCGGGATGGTCATGTCCGTATTGGTGGCCACCCAGAGGGCCCCTGCGGACACCACGTAGGTGGCCTCGGCCAAGTCATTCCAGCCGATCCCCGGATTGAAGCCCTGGACGACGGCCACAGGGTTCTCGTCCTGGCCGCTGACAGGGGTCAGCCCCACCAGCTCGATCTCCTGTGCAAGCGCCGGGCTGCCGGTGATCAATACCCTGGCCCCGGGGGGCAGCATCGACGACAGCAGTTCGGCCGCGGCCTGCGAGGAACTGACAACTTGGTTGTCCTCGGCCGGTGCGCCAAGTTCACGCAGGTGCGCCGCAACCTGAGCGGGCGTGCGGGACGCATTGTTGGTGACGTAGCCCAGGCCGATGCCGAGGCCTGCCAGTTGCTGCAGCGATTCCACGGCGCCGTGGATGGCGTGGGGCCCCGCGTAAACCACTCCGTCCAGGTCTGCCAGCAGGGCATCAAACAGGGAAATCAGGGGAACGTCAGTCATGGCAGGCTAGCTGTCCCGTCCTTCGGAGTGGCCGGCGTCGTCTGCGTTGCCGCCCTCAAGGTCACTGGCGTCGGCTGAATCCTCGTGGGCTGCGTCGTCGTGGATTGAGTGGTCGTGATTCGAAGCGGGCTCTTCGGAAGCACCGGATTCGAGCTCATCCGATTCGACCGAGTCCTCATCAGACTCGGCGTCATCGGACTCGAAGTAGTCGGATTCCACGTCATCGATTGCGGCGTCCACACCGGTGGATGCTGCTTTTCCTTCAGAGGACTCAGCGGTGGCTCCCGTCCCGGCGGTAGAACCGGCGGACTTGGCGTCAGAGGCTCCGGCAGCACGTTCCAGCAGACGCCTGCGCTGGGCTTCCTCGCGGGCTTCCTCTTCCTCGTCCCAACCCAGATCCACGATGTCCGGTTCTTCGTCCGTGCCGAGGCCCAGGGCATTCTCAGCAACCACGGCCTGTTTGTGCCATTTAGCGGCTTCGTCCTGGCGGCCCACCGCGGCCAGTGCGTCAGCGTAGGCGCGGAAGAGCCGGGGGCTGTAGGAAAACGCCCGGTTGATGTCCAGCTGGGCGATTTCAAGCTCTGCCACGGCAGCGTCCAGCTGGCCGAGATCTGTCCGGGCTCCTGCTGCCACAATGGCCAGCTCTGCCTTGCCCGGAGCGTCCAGGTCGTTGGCTTCCTCGGAGCGCACCACGTCGAGTGCACGGTCAGGCCGGCCCAGGCCACGTTCGCAGTCCGCCATCACAGGCAGGTGCACGTTAGAGCCGCTGATACGGCGGTAGGTCCGGAATTCGCGCAAGGCCTCGCCGTAATGTCCTGCTGCGTAAGCGGTCAGTCCAACGGCTTCACGGACGGCCGCCAGACGGCCACCTCGCCGGCTGGCGGCGAGGGCATGCTGGAAGGCAAGCTCAGGTTCTTCATCGATCAGGCGGCCAGCCATGACAAGGTGACGGGCAACCCACTCGGCGCTCTTGGCTTCCAAAGTCTTGATCTGGTGCTGGGTGGCGCGGTCAAGTTCCTTGCCCGTGACATCCTCATCGATCTCAGGGGACCGTTCACGGTCGGGACGGTTGGCGCTGCGCAGGTCACGCGCATTGGGAACACGGGCCGGGCGGTCCTCAGCACGGTCCAGTCCAAACTGGCGGGGACCGGAGTCGCCGCGGTCGAAACTGCGGGGTGCCCGGTCCTGGCGGTCGCCGAACGGCTTGCGGTTGTCGCCGCCGGAGAACCCGCGGCGTTCGCTGTCACCTTCGCGGCGTGGCCGGTCACCATAGGGCTTGTTGTCGCGGTCGCCGTAAGGCTTCCGCTCACCTCCACCACTGAACGGCTTACGCTCGCCGCCACCGCCGCCGAAGCTGCGGCGTTCGCTGTCACCTTCGCGGCGTGGCCGGTCACCATAGGGCTTGTTGTCGCGGTCGCCGTAAGGCTTCCGCTCACCTCCACCGCTGAACGGCTTACG
This sequence comes from Arthrobacter sp. BF1, assembly GCF_056680215.1. Lineage (NCBI taxonomy): Bacteria > Bacillati > Actinomycetota > Actinomycetes > Micrococcales > Micrococcaceae > Arthrobacter > Arthrobacter sp. BF1. Next base: position 1,629,272 of record NZ_CM155271.1, on the reverse strand, counting down.
CTCGCCGCCACCGCCGCCGAAGCTGCGGCGTTCGCTGTCACCTTCGCGGCGTGGCCGGTCACCATAGGGCTTGTTGTCGCGGTCGCCGTAAGGCTTCCGCTCACCTCCACCGCTGAACGGCTTACGCTCGCCGCCACCGCCGCCGAAGCTGCGGCGTTCGCTGTCACCTTCGCGGCGTGGCCGGTCACCATAGGGCTTGTTGTCGCGGTCGCCGTAAGGCTTCCGCTCACCTCCACCGCTGAACGGCTTACGCTCGCCGCCACCGCCGCCGAAGCTGCGGCGTTCGCTGTCACCTTCGCGGCGTGGCCGGTCACCATAGGGCTTGTTGTCGCGGTCGCCGTAAGGCTTGCGCTCGCCGCCACCGCCGCCGAAGCTGCGGCGATCGCCTTCACCTTCACGGCGCGGACGATCACCATAAGGCTTATTATCGCGGTCGCCATAGGGCTTCCGCTCACCGAAGGACTTGCGGTCACCGGAGCCTGATCCACTCTTCGGCCCCTCAGAATTCCTGTCGTCACGGGAACGGAATCCGCGCGGCACTCCGCCGGAATTGTTTGTCCCGCGGAAAGGGCCGCGGTCGTTGCCGCCGCGATTGCCGCCGTTGTGCTCAGCCATGGGGATTCCTCCTGTTGTGAGCCGACCACTTGCGCAATCGCAGCCGCTCGTTCCGTGTTTCGTTCTCCTACGCAACCCGAAATCAAGCGCTTCGAAGTCCGTACATCTCAGTCAATTCTAAGCGAGACCCCACCGGCGTATGACATAGATCCGCTTGCAGGCCCCCGTCGTGGGAATGTTCACATCTCCTGGAACGCTCCCGCAGTTGATGTGGGTTCCCGGGGAACGCTCTCTCACTTAATCCCGGTTCCCGGGGAACCCTCTCTCGGTTGGTGCGCGTTCCCCGGATGCTCTCGCAGTTGCTGCGGGGTCTGAGTGGTGGCCTGGGTTTTTGGGGTGGGTGGTTAAATGCGGGAGAGCCTCCGGACTGTGTCTGGAGGCTCTCGACCGTTTAATGGTGTTCCGGCGGTGACCTACTCTCCCACACCCTCCCGGGTGCAGTACCATCGGCGCTGTGGGTCTTAGCTTCCGGGTTCGGAATGGGACCGGGCGTTTCCCCCACGCTATGACCGCCGTAACCTTGTGTCCGCACCCTGCCGGCGTGTGGGCCGTGGGTGGGAAATCTGTGGCTACAACATTGTGGTGTTGTTATTGTGTTGTGTTTTTTGTTCCTCAAGCAACGGGTTTGTTGTTTGGGAACCACATAGTGGACGCAAGCAGTCTTGTTTCTTTTTACTCTCTTCATTGGTGTGAACCCCTTTTGAAACGGGTTCACGAAGAGAGTGTGTGGTGTAAGTTATCGGCCTATTAGTACCGGTCAGCTTCACGAGTCGTTAGTCCTCGCTTCCACATCCGGCCTATCAACCCAGTGGTCTGGCTGGGGGCCTCTCACACACAAGGTGTATGGAAATCTCATCTCGAAGCGAGCTTCCCGCTTAGATGCTTTCAGCGGTTATCCCATCCGAACGTAGCTAATCAGCGGTGCACTTGGCAGTACAACTGACACACCAGAGGTTCGTCCGTCCCGGTCCTCTCGTACTAAGGACAGCCCTTCTCAAATTTCCTGCGCGCGCAGCGGATAGGGACCGAACTGTCTCACGACGTTCTAAACCCAGCTCGCGTACCGCTTTAATGGGCGAACAGCCCAACCCTTGGGACCTACTCCAGCCCCAGGATGCGACGAGCCGACATCGAGGTGCCAAACCATGCCGTCGATATGGACTCTTGGGCAAGATCAGCCTGTTATCCCCGAGGTACCTTTTATCCGTTGAGCGACGGCCATTCCACAATGTACCGCCGGATCACTAGTCCCGACTTTCGTCCCTGCTCGAGATGTCTCTCTCACAGTCAAGCTCCCTTGTGCACTTACACTCGACACCTGATTGCCAACCAGGCTGAGGGAACCTTTGGGCGCCTCCGTTACTTTTTAGGAGGCAACCGCCCCAGTTAAACTACCCATCAGGCACTGTCCCTGACCCGGATTACGGGCCGAAGTTAGATGTCCAAAGTGACCAGAGTGGTATTTCAACGATGACTCCACCCGAACTGGCGTCCGGGCTTCAACGTCTCCCACCTATCCTACACAAGCCACTCCGAACACCAATACCAAACTATAGTAAAGGTCTCGGGGTCTTTCCGTCCTGCTGCGCGTAACGAGCATCTTTACTCGTACTGCAATTTCGCCGAGTTTATGGTTGAGACAGCGGGGAAGTCGTTACTCCATTCGTGCAGGTCGGAACTTACCCGACAAGGAATTTCGCTACCTTAGGATGGTTATAGTTACCACCGCCGTTTACTGGGGCTTAAATTCTCAGCTTCGCCCGTAAGGGCTAACCGGTCCTCTTAACCTTCCAGCACCGGGCAGGAGTCAGTCCGTATACATCGTCTTGCGACTTCGCACGGACCTGTGTTTTTAGTAAACAGTCGCTTCCCCCTGGTCTCTGCGGCCCCGATCCCCTCCCACCAGCGTGTGGTGTTCAAGGTTGGGGCCCCCCTTCTCCCGAAGTTACGGGGGCATTTTGCCGAGTTCCTTAACCATAATTCTCTCGATCGCCTTAGTATTCTCTACCTGATCACCTGTGTCGGTTTGGGGTACGGGCGGCTAAAACCTCGCGTCGATGCTTTTCTCGGCAGCATAGGATCACCAAATCCCCCCTTACGGGGGTCCCATCAGATCTCAGGCATCATGAACAGCGGATTTGCCTACCGTTCGCCCTACATCCTTAGACCGGGACAACCATCGCCCGGCTCGGCTACCTTCCTGCGTCACACCTGTTAATACGCTTGCCTCCCAGGATCAGGTCCCGCGCTCCACCAAAACCCGCACACCACAAGGGTGATTGGGCAGGTCTCGGGCGGTTAGTATCCCCTGTTCAACATGGACGGTTTTTCGCCGGTACGGGAATATCAACCCGTTGTCCATCGACTACGCCTGTCGGCCTCGCCTTAGGTCCCGACTTACCCAGGGCAGATTAGCTTGACCCTGGAACCCTTGATCATTCGGCGGACGGGTTTCTCACCCGTCTTTCGCTACTCATGCCTGCATTCTCACTCGTGTAGGCTCCACCGCTGGTTTACACCGCGACTTCACTGCCCACACGACGCTCCCCTACCACTCCAAACGCCTGAACCAACCCAACAAGTGAGCGGCTTGGCAAAAATTTGAAATCCACAACTTCGGCGGTGTACTTGAGCCCCGCTACATTGTCGGCGCGGAATCACTTGACCAGTGAGCTATTACGCACTCTTTTAAGGATGGCTGCTTCTAAGCCAACCTCCTGGTTGTCTTCGCAACTCCACATCCTTTCCCACTTAGCACACGCTTAGGGGCCTTAGTTGGTGGTCTGGGCTGTTTCCCTCTCGACTATGAAGCTTATCCCCCACAGTCTCACTGCTGCGCTCTCACTTACCGGCATTCGGAGTTTGGCTGACGTCAGTAACCTTGTAGGGCCCATTAGCCATCCAGTAGCTCTACCTCCGGTAAGAAACACGCAACGCTGCACCTAAATGCATTTCGGGGAGAACCAGCTATCACGAAGTTTGATTGGCCTTTCACCCCTACCCACAGCTCATCCCCTCCATTTTCAACTGAAGTGGGTTCGGTCCTCCACGACGTCTTACCGTCGCTTCAACCTGGCCATGGGTAGATCACTTCGCTTCGGGTCTAGATCACGCCACTGCAACGCCCTATTCAGACTCGCTTTCGCTACGGCTTCCCCACACGGGTTAACCTCGCGACGTAACACTAACTCGCAGGCTCATTCTTCAAAAGGCACGCCGTCACACCCATACAGCAAGCTGCAGATGCTCCGACGGATTGTAAGCACACGGTTTCAGGTACTGTTTCACTCCCCTCCCGGGGTACTTTTCACCTTTCCCTCACGGTACTGGTCCGCTATCGGTCATTAGGGAGTATTTAGGCTTATCAGGTGGTCCTGACAGATTCGCACGGGATTTCTCGGGCCCCGTGCTACTTGGGATACTCTCACAGGCGGCACAAAACATTTCGGTTACGGGGCTCACACCCTCTCTGGCCGGCCTTTCAAGACCGTTCACCTATGCCTGCACATCACACCCCACCAATCCGGCAGAACTGGTATGGAAAGTCCCACAACCCCGACCATGCAACGCCCGCCGGCTATCACACATGGAACGGTTTAGCCTGATCCGCGTTCGCTCGCCACTACTAACGGAATCACTATTGTTTTCTCTTCCTGCGGGTACTGAGATGTTTCACTTCCCCGCGTTCCCTCCACGCACCCTATGTGTTCAGATGCGGGTCACCAGGCAGATCGCTCCCCTGGCGGGGTTTCCCCATTCGGACACCCTGGGATCACAGTCCGGTTATCGACTCCCCCAGGCTTATCGCAGATTCCTACGTCCTTCTTCGGCTCCTAATGCCAAGGCATCCACCGTGTGCTCTTAAAAACTTGACCACAAAAGATCAATTCAGAAATTTTCGAGAGAACCACAGAAACCACTGCTCCATCCCGAAAGACAGAACAACAGATCCAGGTTCATATTCTTGGAAATTGCTTCTTATAAAAGATGCTCGCGTCCACTATGTAGTTCTCAAACAACAACCCCAAACCACACACCCCACACACACCCGCCCCCGCAAAGAGACAAGCAACCGTGTGATCGGTGCAGCCAGGAAACCAGAAACAAACAAGTACCAGGACAAGAACACACCACAGCCCGTAAGCCACAACGCATCCCACCCGGCCCTGTTGCCTCAGGACCCAACAGTGTGCCAAACACTACCCAGCGATAGAACACCGGCGAACGTTCCAGAACCACACCCCCCGAAGGGAACCATGATTCGTACTAGCCGCCGGCATGTGCCGCCAGGCACCTATTTGCTGATATTCCACCCGTGAGCACCCGCCGCAGAACTTGCGTCTGCGCAACGGGCGTACTCCTGACAACACCACCACACAGACATAACGCCTGGCAGGGTTGTTGTAGGTGCTCCTTAGAAAGGAGGTGATCCAGCCGCACCTTCCGGTACGGCTACCTTGTTACGACTTAGTCCCAATCGCCAGTCCCACCTTCGACAGCTCCCTCCCCATAAAGGGGTTAGGCCACCGGCTTCGGGTGTTACCAACTTTCGTGACTTGACGGGCGGTGTGTACAAGGCCCGGGAACGTATTCACCGCAGCGTTGCTGATCTGCGATTACTAGCGACTCCGACTTCATGGGGTCGAGTTGCAGACCCCAATCCGAACTGAGACCGGCTTTTTGGGATTAGCTCCACCTCACAGTATCGCAACCCTTTGTACCGGCCATTGTAGCATGCGTGAAGCCCAAGACATAAGGGGCATGATGATTTGACGTCGTCCCCACCTTCCTCCGAGTTGACCCCGGCAGTCTCCTATGAGTCCCCGCCATAACGCGCTGGCAACATAGAACGAGGGTTGCGCTCGTTGCGGGACTTAACCCAACATCTCACGACACGAGCTGACGACAACCATGCACCACCTGTGAACCGACCGCAAGCGGGGCACCTGTTTCCAGGTATTTCCAGTCCATGTCAAGCCTTGGTAAGGTTCTTCGCGTTGCATCGAATTAATCCGCATGCTCCGCCGCTTGTGCGGGCCCCCGTCAATTCCTTTGAGTTTTAGCCTTGCGGCCGTACTCCCCAGGCGGGGCACTTAATGCGTTAGCTACGGCGCGGAAAACGTGGAATGTCCCCCACACCTAGTGCCCAACGTTTACGGCATGGACTACCAGGGTATCTAATCCTGTTCGCTCCCCATGCTTTCGCTCCTCAGCGTCAGTTAATGCCCAGAGACCTGCCTTCGCCATCGGTGTTCCTCCTGATATCTGCGCATTTCACCGCTACACCAGGAATTCCAGTCTCCCCTACATCACTCTAGTCTGCCCGTACCCACCGCAGATCCGGAGTTGAGCCCCGGACTTTCACGGCAGACGCGACAAACCGCCTACGAGCTCTTTACGCCCAATAATTCCGGATAACGCTTGCGCCCTACGTATTACCGCGGCTGCTGGCACGTAGTTAGCCGGCGCTTCTTCTGCAGGTACCGTCACTTTCGCTTCTTCCCTACTGAAAGAGGTTTACAACCCGAAGGCCGTCATCCCTCACGCGGCGTCGCTGCATCAGGCTTTCGCCCATTGTGCAATATTCCCCACTGCTGCCTCCCGTAGGAGTCTGGGCCGTGTCTCAGTCCCAGTGTGGCCGGTCACCCTCTCAGGCCGGCTACCCGTCGTCGCCTTGGTGAGCCATTACCTCACCAACAAGCTGATAGGCCGCGAGTCCATCCAAAACCACAAAAAAGCTTTCCACCCCCCACCATGCGATGAGGAGTCATATCCGGTATTAGACCCAGTTTCCCAGGCTTATCCCAGAGTCAAGGGCAGGTTACTCACGTGTTACTCACCCGTTCGCCACTAATCCCCCCACAAGTGAGGTTCATCGTTCGACTTGCATGTGTTAAGCACGCCGCCAGCGTTCATCCTGAGCCAGGATCAAACTCTCCGTTGAAGTAAAACAAAAACGAACACAACACGGAACCACGGAAATAACGCGGAAACCGCACTGCAAAATTTGAAACCAGCTGTAAAAACCAGACCACACCACAGGGGCGGCACGATCCAGTCAATTCAACCAATTAATAATAAATTGGTATCAACAAACTTGGCACACTATTGAGTTCTCAAACAACAGACACACCCGGCACCACCACCAGCACTAAACAACCGTGGATCGCTCCGGAGCAACTTTTCAAACTTACCCGGTTTCCCGCCCCGACGCAAATCCATCTTCCAGGACCCGCACCAGCAGAAAACACCATCCCCCACCACAAATCGGCGCCTCAAAAGAGCAACCAGAACATGGTCTTGAAATTGGGGGGTTTGGCCGCCCGCGGTAACCAGCTACTCGCTGTTCCCCTCGCGGCGACTTAGAAAACAATACACCCACCCAACCCCCACCGCAAATCGACCCAAATACACGCCGCCCAGGTTCAAGAAGCGCCGATAGACAATGACCTCAACGCAGTGTCAGCCGCATGCCATGTTGAGCCATTTCGACCGCCGTATCTGAACGTCAGGGCTGCTCCTGCAGAAACAGCTACTGCGTCCAGATAGATTGTGAGCACGGAACGGCGAGCCGGGGGCAGAGTGACAGATGAACGGCGCGGCCAGCTCAGAGGCAAGTATCTGGAACTCGGAGGGGGTGAACTTGTAGCGGCTGCCATATTTGCGGCTGTCGCCGTCGGGGTAGTGATGCCGAGGATGGAGAATTCACGCGCTCATCTCGCTCTTTGGGCGGCGCTGACGCCCCTGCTCGTCATCCTGGTGCAAGCGGTATCTACTGGCTTTTGGCGAGAACGTGGGTCGAGCTGAGGCCGATGCCCGCCACCACTGCTTGCTGGTACCGAGCTGGGCGGACAGGTGATGCCTTTCTCATGGCCGCAGGCCTGGTCGGGGTCCTCGTCTGGTGGCCGGATCACATCGGCAGCGCCATAGCCGTGACAGCGGTATGGGTCCTTGGCGCATTGGAGTACATCAACTACTTTCTGATTCGGCTCGCCTATCCCCCACTCCGCTGGCTTACCGGCGTGCGCAAGCGGCGCCTCCCACAGCTCGTCCGTGACCTAAGAGCAGCCAAAGGGTGAGCGGATAGCATGCGGTCATGCCACATGCATTCCAAATCACGACGACGATAGAACCTTTGAGCATCGGAGTCAGTCCGGAACTGCTCACCTTCGAACGAGACAATCGCGCATATTTCGCCGAGTGGGTGCCGGACCGCGGGGACGACTACTTCCTACAGTTCCAGGCGCGCCACCAGGCACTCCTGGACGAACAATCAGCGGGCGACTGCTTGTTCTTTGTTGTGCGCGACGAAACAAATCGACTGGTCGGGCGCGTCAATCTGGTGGATGTCAGGGATGGTTCCGCATCCCTCGGGTACCGCATAGCGCGGGAAGCGACCGGACTTGGACATGCTGGACGCGCAGTCGGCCTGGTGAAGGCATTTGCACGCGAGCGTGGATTACAGACCTCACGGCGATAACGACGCTCGTGAATTATGGATCCCAGCGAGTCTTAGAGCGCTCCGGCTTTGGCAAGGTCGCAGGGGGCCCTGCAACGGTCCTGCAGAACGGAGTTGAGTACGAAATATTGCACTACGCACTCGACCTGAACATCTATGAATGACGCTCGTCGAGGATTGAACGTACTCGGTGCCGGAAATTTGCCACCGGCGGCGTGCTCTCGGTAGATATAGGCTGAACTGTGGCCCCGCCCGGGCCAACCCTTCGCCCTTCCGGGGCGGGCCGGGAACGGACGGAAGGGCATGATCGCCATGAACGAACCTAACTGGGTCCGGCACGCCATCTGGTGGCAGGTCTATCCCCTCGGCTTCGTCGGCGCGGAGAAGACTGCGACGCCGGAACCCGCCGCTGACCACCGGTTGCTGAACCTTGTGCCGTGGCTTGACTACGCCGTGGAAATCGGTGCGTCGGGGCTCGCCCTTGGCCCCATCTTCGCGTCGGAAACGCACGGGTACGACACCACGGATTACTTCCGGATCGACCCCCGGCTCGGATCCGAGCAGGACTTCGACACCCTGGTGTCCGAGGCACACCGTCGCGGACTGCGCATACTGCTCGACGGCGTCTTCAACCACGTCGGGCGCTCGTTCGCGCCGTTCCAGGATGTCCTCACGCATGGGCCGGACGCGGACTCCGCCTCCTGGTTCCCGCTGGAGTGGCCCCACGGCGCCGCTCCCGGCGTCGAACCCGCCTACCGCGACTTCGAGGGCCACCACCACCTCGTGGCGCTCAACCATGACGAGCCGGCTGTCGCCGATTTCGTCGTAGAGGTCATGGAGCACTGGCTGGGACGGGGTGCGGACGGCTGGCGACTCGACGCCGCCTATGCCGTCCCGTCGTCGTTCTGGGCCCCGGTCACCACTCGCGTCCGGTCATCCCATCCGAACGCGTACTTCGTGGGCGAGTACATCCACGGGGACTATGCGGCGGAGGTCCGGTCCGGCGGACTTGATTCCGCCACGCAATACGAACTCTGGAAGGCCGTCTGGAGTTCACTCAACGATGCGAACTTCTTCGAACTCGCGGCCGCCCTCGAACGACACAATGCGCTCCTGGGCTCCTACGCACCGCTCACCTTCATCGGCAACCACGACGTCACCCGCATCGCGAGCAAACTCAACGATCCAGCGCTCGTGCCGCACGCCGTCGTCGTCCTGCTCACGGTCGGCGGAACGCCGTCCGTTTACTACGGCGACGAGCAGGGCTACCGGGGAGTCAAGGAGGACAGAGCAGGGGGCGACGACGACGTGCGGCCGATCTTCCCGTCCTCCCCTGAACAGCTCTCTTCCGTGGGGCGACCCATCTTCGCGGTGCACCAGGAACTCATTGGGGTGCGGCGACGGAACCCATGGCTCCACCGGGCCACCACGGACGTCATCCAACTCTCGAACGAGGTGCTTGCGTACCGGATCGCGGTGGACGACGATGCACTCGTGGTTGCACTGAACCTCTCGCCTGACACCCAGCGGATCAGCGCGGCGGGCGCCACCGGCGTCGTCGCCGGACAGGCGACCGTCGATTTCAGTGCCGACACCGTCCTGGTGCCTCCGCGGGGGTGGGCCGTCCTCGGCTAAGGCCGCTGCGACGAGGGGCCGGGCGGCGCCGAGGACCTTGAGCGCCGCACTGATGGGGCATCCGCTACGCGGTCCCGTGTACATCCCGGCTTGTTTCTTTCCTCGCCGCTCTTGAGTCGCTGGTTCGATCACCATAAAGTGATGCGGACCGGCTAGCACTTCAGGAGATGACATGTCCCTCGCCCGCGTGCATAACTTCTCGGTCTCCCTCGACGGCTTCGGTGCCGGCGAGGGCCAGCAACTGGACGCGCCGTTCGGTCACGCAGGCTCGCGGCTAATGGAGTGGGCTATCGGGACGCGCACCTTCCGCGCGATGGGCCTCCACGGGGAATCGGAGGCATCCTTCGGCATCGACGAGGCGTTCGCCAGCCAGTGGGGTCCCGGGATCGGCGCGGAGATCATGGGACGCAACAAGTTCGGCCCTCAACGCGGTCCCTGGGAGAACGAGGAATGGAAGGGATGGTGGGGCGATAACCCTGTCTTCCACACCCCCGTGGTTGTCCTGACACATCATCCCCGGCCGGTACTGGAGATGGAAGGCGGAACAACCTTTCATTTCGTTGACGCCGACCCCGCCTCCGCGCTCCAGCGGGCTCGCGCCCTGGCCGGCGACCTCGACGTCCGGATCGGTGGCGGGGTCAGCACTGTTCGACAGTTCCTCGACGCGGATCTAATCGACCACATGCACATCGCTGTCGTGCCGATCGTCCTTGGCCGGGGCGAACGCCTCTGGGACGGACTCGAAGGACTCGAACAACGCTTTGACATCGAATCGGCCCCTTCTCCGTCCGGAGTACTCCATATGGTCTTCACTCGACGCACGGCCCGGTAATCCATTTTGGGAGCAGACGCCCTTCCGGCCGCTTACGGGACAGGAAGCTTCAGTGCGACACCTCGAACAGAACAAGCTCTGAGCGTCCGCCGTCTGCGGTGACCCCGTGGATGCTGGCAAAGCGACCGATTGGGTGGAAGCCGAACGCCTCATGCATCCTGATCGACGCGGTGTTGTGCTCATTAGCGAAGTAGTAGGCCGTTCTGGACTGAGACCAGATCCATTCCAGCCTGCTCCGGCTGAGCGCGGAGGCGACGCCATGACGGCGGTGGGCGCGCGAGACGATTACCCCTCCCAAATAATGGCCCGCGGGCGCACTTTCGTCCGGCGCCTGTTGGAAGTGAGTTTTGGCCACGCCTATTACCTGGCCTTCTCTTTGCGCGACAACCACCAGACGGTCCTGCTGCACATAGAGCATGTGCGCAGGCCAGCGTTCGCATTGACTGGCATCGCAGACATCGTGCACACCTATGATGTCCTCCGGGACTGCCTCGCGTATCAGCATTCTCCGATCCTAGGTGCAACCCCGATGGGCTGGAGGTGCCCGCCGGGGAAGTCGACATAACCCCTCAGACTTGCACACTGACGCGTGGCGGCACGTGGTGCGCAGCGCCGACCCGGCCCTCAGGGATTCTTGAGTTCCTGTGCGAGCATCACAATGATGCCGCTTGGACCGCGGACGTAGGTGAGCTTGTAGGCGTCCTTGTAAGTAGCCACGCCCCGAAGCGGACGGCAGCCGTGCCTCGCGGCTATTTCCAAGGCTTTGTCGATGTCGTCGACTGAGAACGCGACGCGGTGCATGCCAATCTCGTTGGGACGTGTGGGCTCCGACTCGATCGCTTCGGGGTGGATGTACTCGAAGAGCTCAAGGCGACCGTGACCGTCTGGCGTTTGGAGCATCGCTATGTTGGCATGGTTGCCGTCAAGGCCGACGGCGGTGTCGGTCCACTCGCCGCTGACCGTGTCGCGGCCGACGACCGTGAGACCGAGGTCGGTGAAAAAGGAGATTGTTGCTTCAAGGTCGCGAACGGCGATGCCGACGTTCTCAAATTTGATGGCCATGGGTTGCACGTTACCGAGCCGGGCCGTATAGCTCCAGTGCCGCAGGGACCCGACCGCGGCAGACTGTACCGGCCGCCGCAGCTTTGGCCAGCACTTTTTGGGCGCATAGCCGCCCGTTAGCAGCGGAGGGTCACCCGCTATGGTGATCCTTTGTCGGCTGATGACCCCCTTCCAACGTTCTGCGAGTCCCTGTCTGCCATCGAGCCTTCGCTTCGCCCCGCAGGCCGGTCTGCTTACGGGGGGCCCAGAGCACCGGCTACGCTGGCTCGCATGGCTCGAATTCTGATCACCGGCATGTCAGGGGCAGGGAAAACAACTGTGCTGAACGAGTTGGCCAAGAGAGGCTACCGAACTTTCGACACCGATTACGACGGATGGGTACTTCCCGACGGCACATGGGATGAACCACGTATGTCGGCACTTCTCGCGTCTGATTCGGCTTTCATTCTCTCCGGCACCGTGGAGAATCAAGGCCGTTTCTATGATCGCTTTGCCGCTGTTGTTCTCTTGAGCGCACCTGTGGAAGTCCTCATCGAGCGAGTCTCAGCGCGTTCAAGCAATCCCTACGGCAGTTCAGAGTCAGATCGGTCCGCAATCCGCGAATACGTACTCGATGTCGAACCGTTGCTTCGGAACGGGGCAGCCCTCGAACTCGATGGGCGCCGCCCGGTCCCAGAACTGGCGGATGAATCGAACGTCTCATCTCGGCGGTCGACCAAGCCTAACGTCCGGTAATCATGGCTGATCGCGACCTGGCTCTGAGTAGGTTTACTGCTGCTAGTGGTCGCGGCATTCTTTGGCGTACCCGCTGTGCAGGATGGGTCTGACACCGGCCACGTGTGGGGGTTCTTGGGCAGCATGCTCGTTTTTAGCTGGCAGCCCGTGATGCTAATCCCGTGGGCCACCGTTGGCCTAGCGGCAGCCATCGGCCGTTGGGCGGTCCGCAAGGACGTTCTCGTCATTAATTCTGGGGCTCCCCCCGCTTGGTATCCCACGGAAACCTTGGCATTGGTTCTGGAGAGGCACTTCGCATTCGTTCAGGGGTCCACTCGCGCTGCTCTCCCTCTTTGGGCGTAGTGACCCGAGAATCTGTCGAGCTCTCTTCTGGGAGGGCGCGCGATCGAAGAGGCATCGGCGCAGGAGTAGCGTTTCGCATTTGTTCTTCGGTGAGCGGGACGGATCTTGTGCCGCAGCTTGACGCAGTCAAAGAAGCAGCGGAAGTGGCAATCGATTCTGGTGAATTGGTTGGGAGCTGGACCGTCTCCCGACATTCGCTTCCGTCGACTACGTTTGCGCCCTCACCAGCTTCGAGGGAAGGCCCTGCAGAAGGAAGCGGTGGCTGGTGCAGAACTTCTCCCTGCCCACTATCGCCGGCATTTCCGCAGGCGGTGATGGACAAGGTGAGGACGCACGCAGCAGTAAACCCGCGGATCTCTGTCGAACGTCCCATTCCGTGATTGTCCCCAAACACGGATCACAAAAACAGGGTTCAGGCGGGTCTTTAGTTTCAACCTGATCAGGCTTCACTTTTTCGTGACGAAAAGGCTGGTGCGGGTGCTCGTCTGCGCCGTGACCAACTCCGACTGCGCAAAGTGGCCAAGAATAGGAGATGCCTATTATCAGAGGCATGGATGAACTTCTGAGCAAGGGAACCGTGAAGACCTGGCACCGCAATGAAGGGTGGGGATCTATCCGGATTGAAGGCATGGCCGAAGAATGCTTCGTCCATTTTTCTTGCATCGTACAGAGGGCGAATGAGTTTCTCGAGCTTGTCCCGGGCGAGCACGTAAGACTCACATGGCACGAGGCGCAGCAGGACGAATTCTCCTTCGTTGCCGATCGCGTCGAGCGTCCCTAGCCGAGCCTCTCCGAGACAGTTGAGGCCCGAAAGTCCAATTCCGTATACAGGCGGCCTCGTGTGGTTCATAGTCGGGGTATGAGAGTGGCTGGAATTCTCCCCGCAGACGCTCCCGACCCCCGTGCCGAATGGGCCGAGCGCCTGAAACTCATGCCCATTCCGGTGATAGGGCTTACGCCCCAACCGTCATTGGAGGATACGGACAGCGTCGGTCTGAGCTACGGCCTAGATGATCGCGGGTACAACGAAATGACGGCGAGCATCACCTACACGCTCTGGCGAAACCCGGATGACCGCGCAGACCCGGTAAACCTCGCAGACCTCGACGAGAAGACACGCAGATCGATCGAGGAAGTTCCGCCATGGCCGCGGCCCCTATGGCTGATCGAGCATGTGGAGCGACTGCGCTACCCGCAACTGTGCGAGGCCGTGCGAACCACCTGGCACCGCGTCCCATCCGAGCGCTCTTCGGTTCGAAGCCTACTGGCTGACCATGTCAACCACATCCTCATGAACCTATACCGGCAAGAGCTCTGGCCTGGCAGCAACCCGTGGGACCAACACGCACCAACAGTAACCGGCCAGATGGTCAACAGCCAGGCCAAGACCGTGATCAACGGAGTCGACATGCCCGCCGCAGAAGTCGACACGGACCCGTTCGTGTACGCCATCGGAGCCCAACTGCCAGGCGGCGGGGTGGTGACCGCTGTGCTTCCACGCACTGAGCTCAAGTACATCCAAGTCCAATTCACGACCCGGAGCTAACGGCTCCATCCCAACACAGCAACGCTAAGTTTAACGTGGTCCCAGGGGCAACCCTCTGCGGGACACTTTCTAGCCTGTCGGGTATTCGCGACAGTTCAGTCGGTAGGACGCCTCTTGCGAGGGAGCTTTATGGCACCTGTAAGCACCAACAAGATGGCAATTATTGCGCTGATGGTCAGGTCCCACCCCGGGACACGCGCGGCCCACTGACCCCCAACAGTTTGCGTATATTCGCAAGCAACCCCGAGGGGAAGCCAGGAGAAGGTCCCAATAGGTGTGACGTCAGGGGCACTCCCTGGAGGTATCGGCAGCGGGGTCACTATGCAGTAATAGTCGAGACCGGCTCGCGATTGTCCGTAAAGGATAAAGCCGATAACGGTTAGGCCGAGAAGGCCAGCGACGACCAGGAGAAATGAGAAGACGGATATTGGCCTAGGTCTGCCGGCGGCATTCGCCCTAACTTCCTGCATGCACACCCCCTGCGTCACGTCTGCCGATCTAAACCCATAGTCGTGAGAGGGTCAACAACACGGTTGCATTCGACTCTGACCTGGACTGGACTTCTCGGTGCGGTTCCGGAACCCTCTACGGGACAACTCTCAGCGCTACGTCAACTACTGCGGTCGCGTCGTGAGTCCTGGGGCTGGGCTAAGCGCATGGACACGGAGGCACCCAAAAGCGGCAACAAGTATGAATGGCAATCCTGGCCTTCCGATTCGCGAGAGGGCATGCCGCCGAAGCGACGGCGACTTGTTGTATGGGGTCTGTGGTGGTTCCTTTTTCTAGGGGTGCTGCTGGGTAGCGTTTTGGAGGCTGCCAATGTTCCGCAACCTTGGCGTACTTTATTGGCCATTGCTGGTTTAGCTGCGCTGTTCGGTCCATTGATTCGCGGGGCCATGATTGAAACCCGCAAACTCCGCGCCGAAGGCATCGTCCTGCCGTCCTATCCTGTCACCCGCAAGTCACTTATCTCCGGCGCTGTCATCACCGCTATTCTTTGGGCGACTTTCGCCTTCGTTGCCGCTACGGGCCGACCCCCGTTCCCTCTCCTGCCAATCGTCGGAACGATTTGGCTGGCGTACCAATTGCTCCGGCTTCGTTCACGGCCCATAGAGGAAGACAACTAGAGACTCCGTCTCTCACCCGCGTTGCCCAAACCCTCTACGGAATGGTCGCCAAGGAATCAGGCCAGGGCTTTCTAAGTGAGTAGCCATGAGGGCCCTTGTCAGGATTGAACAGCTCTGAGAGATTGAGCCATAACTAAAGGAATTGCCGCTTGACCGCATTATTTCCCCGATCAGCGTCCACTTATGAGGGAACACAATGAAAAGCATTCGGTTGTGGCGATGCCTGGTTCCATCCCTACTTCTCACCATGCTGCTGACATCATGCAGCGACACGATGACGGGCGGCCCGGGAACTGCCGAGCCCACGGTGAACTCCACCAGCTCGATCCCTGGTTCTACCAGCAGCCCCGTTCCAAGCGGTGGCCCCTTCGCGTGCGTTGAGTGGGTCCGGTTCGCGGCCGCTCAGGACCAATACGACAACGCCGGCTTGGTGCTCATCGGAAAGGCCTTAAGCCGGGCTGGCGAAACCAGCATTTACGGTCATATGGCCACGACCCACCTTGTAGAAGTCGAGCAGGTACTCAAAGGGAATCCCGGAGAGGGGAACCTCCACATCACCTCTACGCCCCCGACCTGCACTGTCGGAGGGTCCTACCCGGACGGCGATCCGCTCGATACAGCTGAACGAGTCATCATCTTTGCCTCCAAGCAGGGCGACGACTGGTTCACCATTACGCCAGCACAAGGAGTCCTGCCTTTCCCCCAAGGCTCAGAGCTTCCTTTCACTAGCGTGAGTCCGCGTTCCATGGCTTCGGAATCCGGAATTCGCTCTCTCAGCGAGGCACCAAGAGGACCATTCAAAATAATCAGCGGTCGTGAGCCGAACCTGAACTGGGCATCCGGTCGATCAGCAGACTTCCCGCTTTGAATGCCCGGGAAATTCAACCGCAATGGACTGGTGCCGGCTTGTCTACACCGGCAGCAGATCAGGTATCCAGCCTGCGGATGGGCGACCTACTGCTTTCCGACCCCAGCGGCATTAGTCTGAGGCAGGAGACCGCGGATCCGGGAGTGCCTTATGGAAAACTACAGTGAAGCCTATACAGTCGCATTCCCCGAGGCGAGGAAAACCAGAACGGCCAGCACTCTGGCCACAGTTTTCTTCTTGGTGTTTTGGATCCTGTGGGGTGTCGACTCATTTAGAGGCCCGGATGTTCCAGACCTGCCCTGGTTCATTATTGGGCTAATTCCGTTCGCGCTGTTCTTAGGTTTGTCCATCTATGGGTGGCGGAAGCAGAGAGAGCTTGCACTCCTAATCAATCACCGATTCGCAGACGAGTTTGCAACTCATACCCATGAGGAATATCCACAGGGAGTGGACATCCTGAAAGTTCAGCGGTCCATTGCCGTCAAGAAACCGGACGGGTCGGTACATCTCTGGGGCGTGAAGCACCATAGGGATGTCTTCAAGGTGTTTCCCCTAAAATGATCCGGGCCGTTGCCCCACGAAACTTGTCAGGTTGTCCCGGCAGCGGCCTAGCCGCTGCTCGTCCCGTAAGCCGGTCCCGCCAGCGTGTGTCGGCCTGCTGTTCTACCCCTCAGAGGGCTGTGAAGGAGGGTTCTAAAATTTGTGCAGACGACTTCTGACACTGACAACAAACTACATAGCGGCTGGTCAGCGACCATGTACGTAAAAACCGGACGAAGACATGCACGCAGCCGGTGGGATTACTGGAACCATATCCTCATGACGGGAATGAAATTCGGCTATGCCCGAGTCTCGACAAATGAACAAGACCTTAATGCGCAACGGAATGCTCTGCTTGCCCTCGGTGTTGACGAGAAGCGGGCAAACCGTGCACGCCCAGGACTTCGTGAAGCAATGGCGGCCTGCCGAGACGGGACACGCTCGTGGTGACCAAACTCGACCGGCTGGCGCGATCGCTTCCCGATGCCAGGGACATCGCGGACGAGCTTACGGATAAGGGGGTGAAGCTCAGTCTTGGCGGCAGCACATACGACCCCACAGATCCGATAGGCCGGTTGCTGTTCAACGTCTTGGGCATGGTGGCCGAGGTCGAGTCGGACCTGATACGTATGCGCACGCGCGAGGGGATGGCAGTCGCCAAGGCAAAAGGGCGGCTAAAAGGGAAGCAGGCAAAATTATCTGCGCCCCAGCGGAGCTGCTTCTACAGCTGCACAACGCCGGCGAGCATACACAGGCTGAACTGGCGGAGCTGTTCCGGGTGTCACGGACCACCAACTATCGGGAGCTCGAACGACGACGCTCCACCTGAAGACCGAGTTGGGGTCACCAAAGACTCTAAGCGCTTCTAGGTTCAAACTGGCCCACGGCGCCTTATCAGGCTTGCACTTCCTGCCTGCCTGGGTTTCGTGGGTGGGGGGTTAAATGCGGGAGAGCCTCCGGACTGTGTCTGGAGGCTCTCGACCGTTTAATGGTGTTCCGGCGGTGACCTACTCTCCCACACCCTCCCGGGTGCAGTACCATCGGCGCTGTGGGTCTTAGCTTCCGGGTTCGGAATGGGACCGGGCGTTTCCCCCACGCTATGACCGCCGTAACCTTGTGTCCGCACCCTGCCGGCGTGTGGGCCGTGGGTGGGAAATCTGTGGCTACAACATTGTGGTGTTGTTATTGTGTTGTGTTTTTTGTTCCTCAAGCAACGGGTTTGTTGTTTGGGAACCACATAGTGGACGCAAGCAGTCTTGTTTCTTTTTACTCTCTTCATTGGTGTGAACCCCTTTTGAAACGGGTTCACGAAGAGAGTGTGTGGTGTAAGTTATCGGCCTATTAGTACCGGTCAGCTTCACGAGTCGTTAGTCCTCGCTTCCACATCCGGCCTATCAACCCAGTGGTCTGGCTGGGGGCCTCTCACACACAAGGTGTATGGAAATCTCATCTCGAAGCGAGCTTCCCGCTTAGATGCTTTCAGCGGTTATCCCATCCGAACGTAGCTAATCAGCGGTGCACTTGGCAGTACAACTGACACACCAGAGGTTCGTCCGTCCCGGTCCTCTCGTACTAAGGACAGCCCTTCTCAAATTTCCTGCGCGCGCAGCGGATAGGGACCGAACTGTCTCACGACGTTCTAAACCCAGCTCGCGTACCGCTTTAATGGGCGAACAGCCCAACCCTTGGGACCTACTCCAGCCCCAGGATGCGACGAGCCGACATCGAGGTGCCAAACCATGCCGTCGATATGGACTCTTGGGCAAGATCAGCCTGTTATCCCCGAGGTACCTTTTATCCGTTGAGCGACGGCCATTCCACAATGTACCGCCGGATCACTAGTCCCGACTTTCGTCCCTGCTCGAGATGTCTCTCTCACAGTCAAGCTCCCTTGTGCACTTACACTCGACACCTGATTGCCAACCAGGCTGAGGGAACCTTTGGGCGCCTCCGTTACTTTTTAGGAGGCAACCGCCCCAGTTAAACTACCCATCAGGCACTGTCCCTGACCCGGATTACGGGCCGAAGTTAGATGTCCAAAGTGACCAGAGTGGTATTTCAACGATGACTCCACCCGAACTGGCGTCCGGGCTTCAACGTCTCCCACCTATCCTACACAAGCCACTCCGAACACCAATACCAAACTATAGTAAAGGTCTCGGGGTCTTTCCGTCCTGCTGCGCGTAACGAGCATCTTTACTCGTACTGCAATTTCGCCGAGTTTATGGTTGAGACAGCGGGGAAGTCGTTACTCCATTCGTGCAGGTCGGAACTTACCCGACAAGGAATTTCGCTACCTTAGGATGGTTATAGTTACCACCGCCGTTTACTGGGGCTTAAATTCTCAGCTTCGCCCGTAAGGGCTAACCGGTCCTCTTAACCTTCCAGCACCGGGCAGGAGTCAGTCCGTATACATCGTCTTGCGACTTCGCACGGACCTGTGTTTTTAGTAAACAGTCGCTTCCCCCTGGTCTCTGCGGCCCCGATCCCCTCCCACCAGCGTGTGGTGTTCAAGGTTGGGGCCCCCCTTCTCCCGAAGTTACGGGGGCATTTTGCCGAGTTCCTTAACCATAATTCTCTCGATCGCCTTAGTATTCTCTACCTGATCACCTGTGTCGGTTTGGGGTACGGGCGGCTAAAACCTCGCGTCGATGCTTTTCTCGGCAGCATAGGATCACCAAATCCCCCCTTACGGGGGTCCCATCAGATCTCAGGCATCATGAACAGCGGATTTGCCTACCGTTCGCCCTACATCCTTAGACCGGGACAACCATCGCCCGGCTCGGCTACCTTCCTGCGTCACACCTGTTAATACGCTTGCCTCCCAGGATCAGGTCCCGCGCTCCACCAAAACCCGCACACCACAAGGGTGATTGGGCAGGTCTCGGGCGGTTAGTATCCCCTGTTCAACATGGACGGTTTTTCGCCGGTACGGGAATATCAACCCGTTGTCCATCGACTACGCCTGTCGGCCTCGCCTTAGGTCCCGACTTACCCAGGGCAGATTAGCTTGACCCTGGAACCCTTGATCATTCGGCGGACGGGTTTCTCACCCGTCTTTCGCTACTCATGCCTGCATTCTCACTCGTGTAGGCTCCACCGCTGGTTTACACCGCGACTTCACTGCCCACACGACGCTCCCCTACCACTCCAAACGCCTGAACCAACCCAACAAGTGAGCGGCTTGGCAAAAATTTGAAATCCACAACTTCGGCGGTGTACTTGAGCCCCGCTACATTGTCGGCGCGGAATCACTTGACCAGTGAGCTATTACGCACTCTTTTAAGGATGGCTGCTTCTAAGCCAACCTCCTGGTTGTCTTCGCAACTCCACATCCTTTCCCACTTAGCACACGCTTAGGGGCCTTAGTTGGTGGTCTGGGCTGTTTCCCTCTCGACTATGAAGCTTATCCCCCACAGTCTCACTGCTGCGCTCTCACTTACCGGCATTCGGAGTTTGGCTGACGTCAGTAACCTTGTAGGGCCCATTAGCCATCCAGTAGCTCTACCTCCGGTAAGAAACACGCAACGCTGCACCTAAATGCATTTCGGGGAGAACCAGCTATCACGAAGTTTGATTGGCCTTTCACCCCTACCCACAGCTCATCCCCTCCATTTTCAACTGAAGTGGGTTCGGTCCTCCACGACGTCTTACCGTCGCTTCAACCTGGCCATGGGTAGATCACTTCGCTTCGGGTCTAGATCACGCCACTGCAACGCCCTATTCAGACTCGCTTTCGCTACGGCTTCCCCACACGGGTTAACCTCGCGACGTAACACTAACTCGCAGGCTCATTCTTCAAAAGGCACGCCGTCACACCCATACAGCAAGCTGCAGATGCTCCGACGGATTGTAAGCACACGGTTTCAGGTACTGTTTCACTCCCCTCCCGGGGTACTTTTCACCTTTCCCTCACGGTACTGGTCCGCTATCGGTCATTAGGGAGTATTTAGGCTTATCAGGTGGTCCTGACAGATTCGCACGGGATTTCTCGGGCCCCGTGCTACTTGGGATACTCTCACAGGCGGCACAAAACATTTCGGTTACGGGGCTCACACCCTCTCTGGCCGGCCTTTCAAGACCGTTCACCTATGCCTGCACATCACACCCCACCAATCCGGCAGAACTGGTATGGAAAGTCCCACAACCCCGACCATGCAACGCCCGCCGGCTATCACACATGGAACGGTTTAGCCTGATCCGCGTTCGCTCGCCACTACTAACGGAATCACTATTGTTTTCTCTTCCTGCGGGTACTGAGATGTTTCACTTCCCCGCGTTCCCTCCACGCACCCTATGTGTTCAGATGCGGGTCACCAGGCAGATCGCTCCCCTGGCGGGGTTTCCCCATTCGGACACCCTGGGATCACAGTCCGGTTATCGACTCCCCCAGGCTTATCGCAGATTCCTACGTCCTTCTTCGGCTCCTAATGCCAAGGCATCCACCGTGTGCTCTTAAAAACTTGACCACAAAAGATCAATTCAGAAATTTTCGAGAGAACCACAGAAACCACTGCTCCATCCCGAAAGACAGAACAACAGATCCAGGTTCATATTCTTGGAAATTGCTTCTTATAAAAGATGCTCGCGTCCACTATGTAGTTCTCAAACAACAACCCCAAACCACACACCCCACACACACCCGCCCCCGCAAAGAGACAAGCAACCGTGTGATCGGTGCAGCCAGGAAACCAGAAACAAACAAGTACCAGGACAAGAACACACCACAGCCCGTAAGCCACAACGCATCCCACCCGGCCCTGTTGCCTCAGGACCCAACAGTGTGCCAAACACTACCCAGCGATAGAACACCGGCGAACGTTCCAGAACCACACCCCCCGAAGGGAACCATGATTCGTACTAGCCGCCGGCATGTGCCGCCAGGCACCTATTTGCTGATATTCCACCCGTGAGCACCCGCCGCAGAACTTGCGTCTGCGCAACGGGCGTACTCCTGACAACACCACCACACAGACATAACGCCTGGCAGGGTTGTTGTAGGTGCTCCTTAGAAAGGAGGTGATCCAGCCGCACCTTCCGGTACGGCTACCTTGTTACGACTTAGTCCCAATCGCCAGTCCCACCTTCGACAGCTCCCTCCCCATAAAGGGGTTAGGCCACCGGCTTCGGGTGTTACCAACTTTCGTGACTTGACGGGCGGTGTGTACAAGGCCCGGGAACGTATTCACCGCAGCGTTGCTGATCTGCGATTACTAGCGACTCCGACTTCATGGGGTCGAGTTGCAGACCCCAATCCGAACTGAGACCGGCTTTTTGGGATTAGCTCCACCTCACAGTATCGCAACCCTTTGTACCGGCCATTGTAGCATGCGTGAAGCCCAAGACATAAGGGGCATGATGATTTGACGTCGTCCCCACCTTCCTCCGAGTTGACCCCGGCAGTCTCCTATGAGTCCCCGCCATAACGCGCTGGCAACATAGAACGAGGGTTGCGCTCGTTGCGGGACTTAACCCAACATCTCACGACACGAGCTGACGACAACCATGCACCACCTGTGAACCGACCGCAAGCGGGGCACCTGTTTCCAGGTATTTCCAGTCCATGTCAAGCCTTGGTAAGGTTCTTCGCGTTGCATCGAATTAATCCGCATGCTCCGCCGCTTGTGCGGGCCCCCGTCAATTCCTTTGAGTTTTAGCCTTGCGGCCGTACTCCCCAGGCGGGGCACTTAATGCGTTAGCTACGGCGCGGAAAACGTGGAATGTCCCCCACACCTAGTGCCCAACGTTTACGGCATGGACTACCAGGGTATCTAATCCTGTTCGCTCCCCATGCTTTCGCTCCTCAGCGTCAGTTAATGCCCAGAGACCTGCCTTCGCCATCGGTGTTCCTCCTGATATCTGCGCATTTCACCGCTACACCAGGAATTCCAGTCTCCCCTACATCACTCTAGTCTGCCCGTACCCACCGCAGATCCGGAGTTGAGCCCCGGACTTTCACGGCAGACGCGACAAACCGCCTACGAGCTCTTTACGCCCAATAATTCCGGATAACGCTTGCGCCCTACGTATTACCGCGGCTGCTGGCACGTAGTTAGCCGGCGCTTCTTCTGCAGGTACCGTCACTTTCGCTTCTTCCCTACTGAAAGAGGTTTACAACCCGAAGGCCGTCATCCCTCACGCGGCGTCGCTGCATCAGGCTTTCGCCCATTGTGCAATATTCCCCACTGCTGCCTCCCGTAGGAGTCTGGGCCGTGTCTCAGTCCCAGTGTGGCCGGTCACCCTCTCAGGCCGGCTACCCGTCGTCGCCTTGGTGAGCCATTACCTCACCAACAAGCTGATAGGCCGCGAGTCCATCCAAAACCACAAAAAAGCTTTCCACCCCCCACCATGCGATGAGGAGTCATATCCGGTATTAGACCCAGTTTCCCAGGCTTATCCCAGAGTCAAGGGCAGGTTACTCACGTGTTACTCACCCGTTCGCCACTAATCCCCCCACAAGTGAGGTTCATCGTTCGACTTGCATGTGTTAAGCACGCCGCCAGCGTTCATCCTGAGCCAGGATCAAACTCTCCGTTGAAGTAAAACAAAAACGAACACAACACGGAACCACGGAAATAACGCGGAAACCGCACTGCAAAATTTGAAACCAGCTGTAAAAACCAGACCACACCACAGGGGCGGCACGATCCAGTCAATTCAACCAATTAATAATAAATTGGTATCAACAAACTTGGCACACTATTGAGTTCTCAAACAACAGACACATTCGAATACTTTCCGAAGCAATTCAATAATTGAATTCTTTTGCTTCGTTTTTCTTCGCTGCGATGTTTATACTTTAGTTGATTCAAGTTTACTTTGCAAATCCCGGTATTTTCCGGATATTCACTTCAGTAAGCTGAATCCGCCCACCAAAAACCGAAGCATTTCATCATCTTCGTGCACTGCACATGACGAATTACTTGATTTTGAAGGGGGTTTGTCACCACTCAGCGGCGGCGACTCAGAAAACATTACACGCTCCCCCGCGGCCGTGCAAATCGGCTGCGGAGGAGCGTGCATGAGGCGGCAAGGAGCCTAAGGGACCAGTACTTCCACCGTGGCAAGGTTCTTTTTGCCGCGGCGCAGCAGCAGGTATTGCCCGTGCAGCAGTTCATCCTCGGAGATGACAGCCTCCGGATCGGACACCTTCTCGTTATTCACATAGGCACCGCCTTCGCTGACCGTGCGCCGGGCAGCAGACTTACTGTCCGACAGACCGGAAGCAACCAGCAGATCAACGATCCCAAGCCCGTCCACTTGGATCCGGGCGGACGGCAGTTCCGAAGTCGCCGCCTCAAGGGTAGGCCTGTCCAACGCGGACAGGTCACCGTTGCCAAAGAGGGCAGCCGATGCGGCTATGACTTTCTCGGTTGCTTCAACGCCATGGACCAGTGACGTAACTTCGAACGCCAGCTTCCGCTGGCCTTCCCGGGCAAATGGACGCTCGGCCACCGCAGCGGCAATCCCGTCGATCTCCGCGCGGTTCAGGAACGTGAAGACCTTCAGCCGGTCCACCACGTCAGTATCGGCAGTGTTGAGCCAGAACTGGTAGAAGGCGTACGGGCTGCACATGCCGGCGTCGAGCCAGATGGCGTTGCCTTCGCTCTTGCCAAACTTGGTGCCGTCAGAATTAGTGATCAGCGGCGTACCCAGGGCGTGGACAGTCTTGGCCTCCACCTTGCGGATCAGCTCGGTCCCGCTGGTGAGGTTGCCCCACTGGTCCGAGCCGCCGGTCTGCAGCATGCAGCCGTGGTCGCGGAAGAGCTGCAGGTAGTCCATGCCCTGCAGGATCTGGTAGCTGAATTCCGTGTAGCTGATGCCCTCATCTGAACTGAGCCGTGAGGCCACAGCATCCTTGCGGAGCATGGTGCCCACTCGGTAGTGCTTGCCAATCTCCCGCAGGAAATCAATGGCGCTGAGGGGCGCGGTCCAGTCGAGGTTGTTGACCATGCGGGCAGCATTTGCGCCGTCGAAGCTCAGGAAGCGCTGGACTTGGGCCTGCAGGTAGCCCACCCACTCGTTCACGGTGTCCTTGGTGTTCAGCGTCCGCTCGGCGGTGGGCCGCGGGTCGCCGATCAGCCCGGTGGAACCACCCACGAGTCCCAGGGGCTTGTGGCCGGCCAGCTGGAGACGGCGCATCAGGAGGAGCTGGACCAGGTTTCCCAAGTGCAGGCTCGGCGCAGTGGGATCGAACCCGCAGTAGTAGGTGATCGGTTCCCCGGCGAGGAGCTTTTCCAGTTCCGCTTCGTCGGTGGAGACGTGGACCAGGCCGCGCCACTTCAGCTCCTGCCAAACATTGGCGAAGGTGGGGTCGTTCTGCTGGGATTCAAGATCGTTGAGTTCTAACACGACTTCTAAGTTAGCAGGATCAACGACGCCCGGCCCCGTCATGAACGGGGCCGGGCGTCAGAAGGGCAAAAGCGGCCAGCTCAGCCTTCAATGCCGGCGGGAATACCTTCCGCGGCGATCAGTCGGAGCCGCTGCGTGGGACGGGTCATGGCTACGTACAAGTCACCGACGCGGCCGTGCTCATGGTTGAGCATCTCTGACGGTTCCAGCACCACTACGCCGTCGAACTCCAGGCCCTTGGCCTCACGCGGGCTTATGACCACGATGTCCTGTTCATAGCTGCCCGCCCCGTTGCCGATACGCCGGCCGTAGGCCGCGCGGAGGGCTGAGGTTGCAGCGGGAAGGAGGTCGCCGTCGGCAATAACCGCCAGCAGGCCGCCGTCGAGCGCTTCCAATTCCTCGGGGAACACCTCCACGAGGCGGCTGACCACCTGGCCCTGATCCACCTTGTCAATGACAGGCGACCAGCGTCCCTCCCGAACGGCCTTCGGGGCGGACACAACCAGCCCGGCCGCGTTGGCCATGCGGGCGGCGGCTTCGGCGATCTGCGACGGCGTTCGGTAGTTGACCGTCAGCTCCTCCAACTGCCAGCGGTCACCGAACATGGGTCCCAAAGCACCCTGCCAGGAGTTGGCCCCGGCAACGGAACTCGTCTGGGCGATATCCCCCACGATGGTGAACGACTTCAGCGGGCACCGGCGGACCAAGAGGCGCCACTGCATCGGCGAGAGCTCCTGGGCCTCATCCACCACAATGTGGCCAAAGGCCCACGTGCGGTCGGTGGTTGCCCGCTCGGCGGCCGTCAGGCGGTTCTGGCGCTCCTGGTTCTGGTCCACCAGTTCCTCGGCGGTCATCATGACATCAACGCCCATGTGCTCCATGTTCACCAGCGTCTGTTTGGCGTTGGCAAGATCGCGGGCACGGTCATGCTCCTGTTGGGCGAGCCCGCGGCCCGCAGCCGGATCGAGCTCACCAAGGAGTTCGGCCGCTTCGTCCAGCAGCGGGACGTCCGCCTCAGTCCACGGCGCATCCGCCGGGCGCAGCAGCAGCGACTGCTCCTTGAGGCTGAGGTGCGGTGTGCAGGCCGCCAGCACGGCGGGCTTGCTCAGGAGTTCGGTGATCAGCTTCTCCGGAGTCATGGGCATCCAGCACAGGTTGAGCGCGATCCGGACATCGCGGGCCGTGCGGACGTCCTCCGCCAGGTAGGAGCGGTCAGCATTGTTGCCGATACTCCCGGCCTCCACGAGCTCCGTCATCTGTTCCGTCAGCTCACGGAGCAGAATCTTGACGAACGTCAGGCGTGCCTCGTTGTGGGGCTTGCCGGTGGACCGGGCACGCTCGCGGGCGCGGCTCACCTGCCGGGACGTCAGCACCAGCTTCCGGCCATCGACCTCAAGGATGCGGTCCTCAGCCGGGATCCGCTGCCGGTTCGCCACGGCGTTGGCCACAACCTTCGCCATGTCCAGCCGCCCCTTAATGGCCGCGACGTCGGCCTCGGGTTCAGGAACGGCGTTGATGCCCGGCATCAGGCGGCCCAGGCTCGCCATGACCACGCCGGTCTCACCGAGTGAGGGAAGGACGCGTTCGATGTACTTCATGAACGACGACGACGGCCCCACCAGCAGCACGCCGGCAGTCTTCAGCCGTTCCCGGTGGGTGTACAGCAGGTATGCCGCACGGTGCAGCGCGACGGCCGTTTTGCCGGTTCCCGGACCACCCTGAACCACCAGGGCCCCGGAGATGGAGGACCTGATGATGCGGTCCTGCTCGGACTGGATGGTGCCGACGATGTCCGACATCCGGCCGGTGCGCTTGGAGTCCAGCGCGGCCAGCAGCGCGCCTTCGCCCTGCAGCGAGTCATTGTCCGCCAGCATTCCGGCGTCGAGCACGTCATCCTCGATGGCCTTGACTTCACGGCCCTGGAGGATGAGGTGCCGCCGGCGGCGGACACCCTGCCGGTCAAACGCCGTTGCCTGGTAGAAGTGCCCGGCTTCGGGCGCGCGCCAGTCCACCATGAGCCGCTGCAGGTCATCGGTGGTCAGGCCGATGCGGCCGATGTACTGGGCTTCACCGGAATCCAGATCCAGGCGGCCGAACACCAGCCGGTCATCAACAGCATCGAGCTGGGCCAAGCGGTCCTCATAGAGCGCGGCGAAGGCGTCACGTTCGGAAACATTCTGCATGGTGCCCACGGCACCGGCCCGGCGGACCTGCGCCAACTGCTGGCGCTTCTCAGCACGCAGCTCTTCGAGCCGCGTGTACAAGCCAGCGACGTAATCGCGTTCGTGGGCCAAATCGGCGTCAAGCATTAAACGTTCCCCTATCGCAAAAGACAGACCGTCCATTCTACAACCATTTCGGTTAACGTGCCCGCCTGCCCCCTCGCCCCGGATGTCATCCAATGTTCACTTTTCCGGCCGCCGCCATCTGTTTCGGCGCTGGCCCCGGACTGATTCAATACTGCAATGCACCATGAGACTGTCCTGCCCGGATACGGGCTGTCCCTCATTCCGCTGACACCGGAGCATGCCCGTGCCCTGTATGACTTCGTGGATGCCACGATGTGGGCCGGCATGGCCGCATCGCAGCCGCGCACCGCCGGGGAGCTCGCGGTCTTGTTTGAGGCGAAGATTTCCGATCCGGCCAGCCTGGCCTTCGCCGTGGCGGACCAGCGGACGGGCGCCATCCTGGGGACCACCGCCCTGAACGCTTTCGACGCCGGACAGCAACGGGTGGAGGTGGGCGGAACCTTTTTTGGCCGGCAGTTCTGGGGCAGCCACGTCAACCCTGCCAGCAAACACGCGCTGCTTACCTTCGCGTTTGAGGTTCTCCACGTCCAGCGGGTCGCCTTCCGGTGCGACGCGCGCAATGTGCGCAGCGCCGCGGCAATCGAACGCCTCGGGGCCACCTTTGAGGGGGTGCTGCGCAGTCACCGCGCGGCGCCTGACGGCACCAGGGCGGACTCTGCCGTGTTCTCGATCCTGGGGCCGGAATGGCCCGCTGTGCAGCGCAACCTACAGCGTCGGCTGGAGCCGTTCGCCCAGCAGGGCGACGGGGCACCAGATCACGCCGAACCCCGGCCGGGAAGCCCGGCCGGCCACACCGGCACTGCGATCTATACCCGCCGGACCTTCGCGGCCTTGTAGCGGGAGACGGTGGGATCCCCCGGCAGCCAGAAACGCCAGGGGTACTCGGCGGAGCCGCCGTCCCCGGAAACACCCACGCGGGGCCCGGAACTGTAAGCGGGCGCGGGCGCCGCCGGCAGCCGCAGCTCGAAGGGCTCTGCAAGCGCGTCCCGGCCGCTGTCCGCGGTGGTGAGCGCCAGGGCTGTGGCGAGCCGGGCGGGACCGCTCGCAAGGTCCAGTGGTGATTTCGACGTCGGCCGTCTCACCTGCGCCAGGTGCCGCCCCTCCACCACCTCGCCCGCGCGCAACAGCACGGCGGAGGCCGTGCCGGCAGGCCCGCAGACGATGTTGGCGCAGTAGTGCATCCCGTATGTGAAGTAGACGTACAGGTGGCCGGCCGGCCCGAACATGGGCGCGTTGCGTGGCGTCGGGCCGCGGAATGTATGGGAGCCGGGATCCGGGTGCAGGGAATCGCCGGGACCCATGTAGGCCTCCAGCTCCGTGATCCGGATGGCGACCGTTCCCTCGTGGCTGTTGTGGCTGAGGACGGCGCCCAGCAGCAGCGGAGCGATCCTCCGGGCATCACCGGAAAGCAGGTTGCGGAGCTGTTCCGGGGAATGCTCCGGCCCCGCGGGACTGCTGCTGACGGTCATCCATCGACTCTACCCAACACGCACGGCCATGTCCGATTTCCGCTAGCACACCCGAGGCCAGGCTGGCAGGATAGGGGGATGGACTTCTGGCAGCGCTACCGTGCGATCGACGCGCGGGACACCCGTTTTGACGGGCAGTTCTACACTGCTGTCCGGACCACGGGGATCTACTGCCGCCCGTCCTGCCCGGCCCGAACCCCCAAAGCGGCCAATGTCACCTTCTACGAAACCTCCGCCGCGGCCCACGACGCCGGCTACCGGGCCTGCAAGCGATGCCTCCCCGAAGCCGTCCCCGGGACACCGGCCTGGAACGTCAGGCAGGACCTGGCCGGGCGGGCCATGCGCCTGATCAACGACGGCGTGATCAACCGCGACGGCGTGGAAGGTCTGGCGGCCCGGCTGGGTTACTCCGCCCGCCAGCTCAACCGGATCCTCAGCCACGAACTCGGCGCCGGCCCGCTGTCCCTCGCCCGTGCCAGCCGTGCCCAGACCGCGCGCACCTTGCTGGTGTCCACCTCCATGAAGCTGGCAGACATCGCCTTCGCGTCCGGCTTCAGCAGCGTCCGGCAATTCAACGACACCATGGTGGAGGTTTTCGCCATGACGCCCACCGCCCTGCGCGCCACTGCCCGGCACCATGCAACCACCGCTGCGACGACCTCGCTGACACTGAGCCTGCCGTACCGCGAACCCTTCGACTCCGGCGTTTTTTCCTTCCTCGCCGTCAGGGCGATCCCCGGGATCGAGGCGGGGACACCGACGTCGTACGCCCGTACCCTGCGGCTCCCCCA
Organism: Arthrobacter sp. BF1; assembly: GCF_056680215.1. Taxonomy (NCBI): domain Bacteria; kingdom Bacillati; phylum Actinomycetota; class Actinomycetes; order Micrococcales; family Micrococcaceae; genus Arthrobacter; species Arthrobacter sp. BF1. The sequence goes on along the minus strand of NZ_CM155271.1, from coordinate 1,599,590 downwards.
CGGTGACGCCCGCTTCAGTGTGAATTACGACGACGGCGCACCGGGGCGCCCGCTGACCCTCACCATCGGCGCGGTGGACCTCCGGGACCTGCCCGCGCTGCTGAGCAGGGTGCGCCGGCTGTTCGACCTCGATGCCGACCCCGTGGCGATCGACAATGCGTTGGCTGCTGATCCACGCCTCGCCCCCTCAGTGGCGCGTGTGCCCGGCATCAGGATGCCCGGGGCGGTGGACCCCCAGGAACTCCTGGTCCGGGCCATGATCGGTCAGCAGATCACGGTGGCGGCGGCACGGACCGCCCTGACGCAGTTGTCCGCCGCCGGGAGTTCCAGCATGGTTCCGGGCGAGGGACTGGACCGGTTGTTTCCCACTGCAGCCGAGATCGCCGGTTCGGGCTACTCGCTGCTGCGTGGTCCCCAGCGTCGGATTGATTCCCTTCGGTCCGCCGCGTCATCCCTCGCCGGCGGCGAGCTGGACTTCGGCTATGGCGACGACCTGCCCGGGCTGGAAGCCAAACTGCTCCCCCTGCCGGGCGTGGGACCCTGGACGGTGGGCTACGTGGCCATGCGTGTCCTCGGCGCCCCGGACATCTTCCTTGCCAACGACGCCGCCGTACGGAACGGCATCCGCGCGCTCGCCCCGGCAGCTGCCGGCTCGGGGGCCGGCTCGGGGGTGGTAACGGCGCCGGATTTCCGGGAAGTCAGCCCCTGGCGGTCCTACGCCACCATGCACCTGTGGCGGGCGGCGGCGTCGTCGAAGGCCCCCCGACGTAAGCAGAACATTCCAGAGAAAGCGATGCAATGAAAGCCCAGCTGTTGACTATGTCCACCGCGGACGGTCCGTTCACTATCCTCGCGCAGGACGGCGTGGTCCTTGCGTCCGGCTGGACCGCCGAGCTTGGCGAGCTGACCGGGCAGATCCACCCGCAGCTGCGTCCGGCCGACGTGGAGGCCGTGACCGATCTGGGTCCGATTTCCCGGGCGGTGGAAGCGTTTTATGCCGGGGATCCCGCCCCTGCCATGACCGTTGCCGTCCTGCAGAGGTCCGGGCCGTTCAGGGCACACGCCTGGGATGTGCTGAGGACGGTCCGTCCGGGGTCCCCGGTGACCTATACCGAATACGCCGAGCTGTCAGGCAACCCCAAGGCGGTCCGGGCCGCGGCCAGCGCCTGCGCCTTCAACGCGGCAGCCTTGTTTGTGCCGTGCCACCGCGTCATCCGTACCGACGGTTCCATGGGCGGCTTCCGCTGGGGCCTGGCCATCAAGGAGAGCCTGCTCGCGCGGGAGGCAAACGAAAGCCTGCTGGCCCGCGAGGCGGTGTAGCCCTCACTCAAGCGGGATTCCGTCCGGTCCGACGCGGTGCCGGATGTGCCGCCGGTCGTGGCGTGCCTGCCAGAATTCCAGTTCCGTTGGCCTGACAGCGTAGAGCTGCCACTCGGGATTGTGGCTGCCGTCCGCTGCCGGCCGCGCGTCCCAGTCTGCCGCCGACGCCTCGGCAGACAGTTCAACCACGGGTCCGGCCACCCGGACCTGCCTGCCCTGCTGCGGCCAATAGAAGTTCAGGGCCGCGGCGGCGTTGACCGCGAGTTCCCGGCCCTTCCGCGAGGTGCGGGACGTGGCGAATTGCCAGCCGCCGTCGACGATATCTTTCAGGATCAGCATCCGGGCGGACGGTTGTCCATTGTGGTCCGCCGTTGCCAGGCTGCAGGCGTGCGGTTGCAGCACGCCTGCAGCCAGCGCTTGGTCCAGCCACAGTTTGAACAGCGCCACCGGATCAGCCGGCGCCGTGGCGAGGTCGAAGTCCGGCAGGTCTGAGGGAAAATCCGGCAGGGCCCGGAGTTGGCTGCGGAAGGCGTCGTTCATGCCGCAATGGTAGCGGGGAAGTTCCGCCCGTTACCGCACAACGCTCTCTCAGTTAACGCAGGAAGAACGACAACGCTCTCTCACTTTCCTCAGGAAAGTGAGAGAGCGTTGTCAGAAAACCCGCATTAACTGAGAGAGCGTTTGACGGTTAGTTCGCGTAGTCCCGGACGCCGGCTAGCTCGGCTTCCAGCGCTACCAGCTGGCGTTCGACGGCGGCCGGTGCGGTGCCGCCCTGGGAGTTGCGGCTATTGAGCGACCCCTCCGTCGAGAGCACCGTGCGGACCTCGGGGGTGAGGTGCTCCGAGATGGCAGCGTATTCCTCATCCGTCAGGTCCCACAGCTCCACGTCGCGGCTTTCGGCCTGCTTGACCGCCGCTCCGGAGAGCTCGTGTGCCTCACGGAACGGAACACCCTGGCGGACCAGCCATTCGGCAATGTCCGTAGCCAGCGCGAAGCCCTGGGGTGCCAGGGACTCCATCCGTTCCGTGTTGAACTTCAGCGTCGCGATCATGCCCGAAACCGCCGGGAGCAGCAGCTCCAGGGTGTCGGCGGCGTCGAAGACCGGCTCCTTGTCCTCCTGCAGATCGCGGTTGTACGCGAGCGGCAAGCCTTTAAGAGTGGCCAGCAGCCCGGTCAGGTTGCCGATCAGACGTCCCGCCTTGCCGCGCGCCAACTCGGCCACGTCCGGGTTCTTCTTCTGCGGCATGATCGAGGAGCCCGTGGAGTACGAATCGTGCAGGGTAACAAAGGAGAACTCCTTAGTGGCCCACAGGATGACCTCTTCCGAAACGCGGGACAGGTCCACACCAATCATGGCCGTCACCCAGGCGAACTCGGCGAAGACGTCGCGGGAAGCGGTGCCGTCGATCGAGTTGTGGGTGGCCGAGAAGAAGCCGAGGTCCGCAGCAACTGCTTCCGGGTCCAGTCCCAGCGAGGAGCCGGCGAGGGCGCCCGAACCGTAGGGCGACACGCCCGCGCGCTTGTCCCAGTCCTGGAGCCGCTGCACATCGCGCAGCAGCGCCCAGGCGTGGGCGAGCAGGTGGTGGCTGAGCAGGACCGGCTGGGCGTGCTGCAGGTGGGTGCGTCCGGGCATGGCCACACCCTGGTGCGCCTTGGCCTGGTCCACCAGCGCCTCGATGGTGGCCAGCACGCCGCGGGCGATGATCCGGGCGTGGTCACGCAGGAACATGCGGCCCAGTGTGGCCACCTGGTCGTTGCGGGACCGCCCGGCACGGAGCTTGCCGCCCAGCTGGGTGCCGGCGCGCTCGATCAGGCCGCGTTCCAGCGAGCCGTGCACGTCCTCGTCGGACTCCGCCGGCAGGTACGCACCGGAGGCGACGTCGCCGTCCAGCCGGCTCAGGGCGTCAAGCATGCCCTCGAGTTCGGCGTCGTCCAGCAGCCCGGCCTTGTGCAGCACGCGGGCGTGGGCCTTGGAGCCGGCAATGTCGTAGCGGGCCAGCCGCCAGTCAAAGTGCGTGGACTTGCTCAGCGCGGCGAGGGCATCTGCGGGGCCGCCGGCGAACCGGCCGCCCCACAGTGCACCGGTATTCGTTGCCTCGGACTTTTGCTCAGCCACGCGGGCTACTTTCCTGCGACGCGGATATCGCGGCCGGAGGCAACCTTGGCGGACATGCCCCACAGCTCGATGAAGCCGCGCGCCATGGACTGGTCGAACGTGTCGCCGGTGTCGTACGTGGCGAGGTCGAAGTCGTACAGCGACGTCTCGGAACGGCGTCCGTTGACCACTGCCTGGCCACCGTGCAGGGTCATGCGGATGTCCCCGGACACGTACTTCTGGGTGTCCTCGATGAAGGCATCCAGGGAACGCTTCAGCGGGGAGAACCACTGACCGTCGTAGACCAGCTCGGCCCAGCGCTGGCCAACCGTGGCCTTGAAGCGGGCCTGCTCACGCTCGACGGTGATGTCCTCGAGGTGCTTGTGCGCGGTGATCAGCGCCATGGCACCCGGAGCTTCGTAGATTTCGCGGGACTTGATGCCCACGAGGCGGTCCTCGACGACGTCGATCCGGCCCACGCCCTGGGCGCCGGCACGGCGGTTGAGTTCCTTGATGGCCTGCAGCGGGGTGACCCGGACGCCGTCGATCGCTACCGGCACGCCGGCTTCGAAGGAGATGGTGACTTCATCCGGTGCCGGCGGGAATTCCGGGGTGGCGGTGTAGTCGTAGATGTCCTTAGTGGGGGCGTTCCAGATGTCCTCGAGGTAGCCGGTTTCGACGGCGCGGCCCCAGACGTTCTGGTCGATGGAGTACGGGTTCTTCTTGGTGGTCTCGATCGGCAGTCCCTTTTCCTCGGCGAAGGCGATGGCCTTGTCGCGGGTCAGGGCGAGGTCGCGGACCGGGGCGATGCACTTCAGGTCCGGGCCGAGGGTCTGGATGCCGACTTCGAAACGGACCTGGTCGTTGCCCTTGCCCGTGCAGCCGTGCGCAACGGTGGTGGCGCCGAATTCGCGGGCGGCCTTGACCAGGTGCTTGACGATCACGGGGCGCGAAATGGCGGAGACCAGGGGGTAGTGGCCCTGGTAGAGGGCGTTGGCCTTCAGGGTGGGCATGCAGTACTCGTTGGCAAACTCATCGGACGCGTCGGCCACGTAGGCTTCGACGGCGCCGCAGCCCAGGGCGCGCTGGCGGATGGTTTCCAGCGATTCGCCGCCCTGTCCGACGTCGACCGCTACCGCGATGACCTCGGCGCCGGTGGCTTCACCGATCCAGCCGATGGCTACAGATGTATCCAGACCACCGGAGTAGGCCAGAACAATACGCTCAGTCACGAAAATGCTCCTTAGTTGTTTGGTTCTTGGTTGTCTTCAAGTTTATGGCGCGAAGTTTATTGCGCGGCTTCCTCGGCCAGCTGCAGGAACCGGACGGCGAGATCCTGCCCGCCCTGCGGATCCCGGGAGACCAGCAGGACGGTGTCGTCACCGGCGATGGTCCCCAGGATGGACGGCATCACCGAGTGGTCAATGGCCAGTGCCAGGAAGTTGGCCGCGCCGGGCGGGGTCCGGAGCACAGCGATGTTGGCCGACGCTTCGGCAGTGACCAGCAGCTCGCTGCACAGCCGGGCGAGCCTGGCGTCCAGGATTTCCTGGCTCACACCGCTCTTGGCCGCGCGTTCGCCGCCTTCACCGGGCACGGCGTAGACCAGCACGCCCTCCTTGCCGCGGACGCGGACGGCGCCGAGTTCCACGAGGTCCCGGGACAGGGTTGCCTGGGTGACCTGGACGCCGTCGTCCGCCAACAGCGCGGCCAGTTCCGCCTGGGAGCGCACCGATTCACCCGTCAGGATGGCGGCGATGCGCGCCTGGCGGGCCGTTTTGGTGGCCGGGCTGGAGCCCGGCGCTGCGGACGGGACGGACATTAGAACGTGCTCTCCCCGGTGCCTTCAACCGGAGAAAGTCCCTCGACAAATGCCAGCCCGGACCGGTGCATCAACCACGCCATCAGCGCCTTCTGGGCGTGCAGCCGGTTCTCGGCCTCGTCCCACACGATGGACTGCGGGCCGTCGATGACGCCAGCGGAGATTTCATAGCCGCGGTAAGCGGGCAGGCAGTGAAGCACGACGGCGTCATCCGCCGCGTGTGCCATCGCCGCCTCATCGACGGAGTACTCCCGGAACAGCTGCAGCCGGGCTTCCTTTTCGGCTTCCTGGCCCATGGAAACCCACGTGTCAGTAGCGACGACGTCGGCTCCCTTCAGGGCTGCTGCGGCGTCAGTGGTGACCAAAACGGACCCGCCGGTCTCGGTTGCGCGTTCCTCGGCGGCAGCGATGATCTCCGCGGCCGGCAGGTAGCCTTCAGGCCCGGCGATGCGGACGTGCATCCCGGCGGTGACGCCCGCCAGCAGGTAGGAGTTGGCCATGTTGTTGGCGGCATCGCCGAGGTAGGCCATGGTGAGGCCCTTGAGCTCGCCCTTGTGTTCTTTGACGGCGAGCAGGTCCGCCAGCAGCTGGCACGGGTGGTAGTCATCGCACAGGGCGTTGATGACGGGCACCCTGGAGTTCTCCGCCATGGCCACCAGGCCGGAGTGGGCACCCGTGCGCCAGACGATGGTGGAGACCATGCGCTCCAGGACCTTGGCGGTGTCCTCGACGGATTCCTTGTGGCCGATCTGCGCTTCGCCCGGGTTGATGATCAGCGCGTTGCCGCCCATGTCCGCGATGCCGGTGGCAAACGACACCCGCGTCCGCGTGGAGGTCTTATCGAAGATGACGGCAACGGTCTTGCGGCCGTTCCCCTTGGCGGCAAACGGCTGCACGCTGTACGGCTCAGCCTTCATCCGGACAGCAAGCTCCAGGACCTCTGCCTGCTCGGCGGGGCTGAGGTCGGTGTCCTTCAGGAAGTGGCGGGTGGTGCCGGGTGCTGTACCGGCGGATGAAACTACGGGGGTCACTGCGCGTCCTTAGCTGTCTGGAGGAGGGCCGGGAGGGCGGCGAGGAACGTGCCGGCCTGTTCGATGGTGAGGACCAGCGGCGGGGCCAGCCGGATGGTGCGGGGTCCTGGACTGTTCACGATGAAGCCTGCGTCCAGTCCGGCAGTGACCACGGCGGGGGCTACGTCCGCGTCCAGGTCGAAGCCGATCAGCAGGCCTTCGCCGCGGACTTCCGTGACGCCGTCGACGCCGGACAGTCCGGCGCGGAGGTACTCCCCCACCTTCACGACGTTCTCCAAAACCCGCTGGCTTTCGATCGCATGCAGCGTGGCCAGGGCGGCCGCGGTCGCGACCGGGTTCCCGCCGAAGGTGCTGCCGTGCTGGCCGGCGGTCAGGAGCGACGACGTCTGCTCGCCGAAGGTGATCAGCGCGCCGATGGGGAAGCCACCGCCCAGGCCTTTGGCGAGGGTGATGGCGTCCGGAACGATCCCGGCGTCCTCACTGGCAAACCATTTGCCGGTGCGGCCGATGCCGGTCTGGACCTCATCCAGGATCAGCAGGGCGCCGGCCTTGGTGGTCGCTTCCCGGGCTGCCTTCAGATAGCCGGCGGGCAAGGGCCGGACGCCGGCTTCGCCCTGGATGGGTTCCAGGAAGACGGCTGCAACGGTCTCGTCGATGGCAGCTTCCAGTGCCGCAACGTCGCCGAACGGGATGTGGACCACGCCGCCGGGCAGCGGCTCGAACGGCGCCCGGTAGGCTTCCTTGGCTGTCAGGGCCAGGGCACCCATGGTGCGCCCGTGGAAGGCACCTTCGAGGGCAATGATCTTGGTCCGGGGCGCACCGTTGGGGCCGGTGCTGTTCCGCCGCGCCAGCTTGAAGGCGGCCTCCACAGCTTCCGTGCCGGAGTTGGCGAAGAAAACCTTGGAGCCTGCCGGAGCCTGCGCCAGGGCCAACAGCTTTTCGGCCAGCGCAATCTGGGTGGGGCTGGTGAAGAAGTTGGAGACGTGCCCCAGCGTGGCCAGCTGGCTGGAGATCACTGAGGTGACAAACGGGTTGGCGTGGCCCAGTGCGTTGACGGCAATGCCGCCGAGCAGATCCAGGTATTCCTTGCCGTCCGCATCCCACACCAGGCAACCGGCACCACGGACCAGGACACGCTGCGGGGTGCCAAAAACTCCCATCAGGGACGTGGAGTAGCGGGCCAGCCACTCGGCGCCGCTGGTGTGGCCAACGAGTGCGCTGGCGGCGGACTGGCTTAGTTCTGTGTTGGTCATGCCTTTACCTCTTCGTCGGGGACGACCTGCGTGCCGATGCCCGCCGTCGTGAAGGTTTCCAGGAGCATCGAGTGAGGCAGCCTGCCGTCCACGATGTGCGCGCGCTCCACTCCGCCTTCGATGGCCTTGAGGCACGCTTCCATCTTGGGGATCATGCCGGACTCGAGGGAGGGCAGCAGCTCGCGCAATTCCGACGCCGTCAGGGAGGAAATCAGCGAGGACCGGTCCGGCCAGCTGGCGTAGAGGCCTTCGACGTCGGTCAGGATCACCAGCTTGGATGCCCCGAGGGCTTCCGCCACGGCGGCCGCTGCCGTATCGGCGTTGACGTTGAGGACCTGGCCGGTGGTCTGCACCTCGCCAGCCGCTGTTTCGACGCCGTGGGATTCAATCTCCGGGGCAACCGTGGAGATGACCGGGATCCGGCCGGCGGCCAGGATGTCCAGGATTCCTTCCGGGTTCACACCAACCACTTCGCCCACCAGGCCAAGGTCCACTTCCTCGCCATCAATGACGGTTCCGGTGCGGACGGCCTGGAGCAAACCGCCGTCTTCGCCGGACATGCCCACCGCATAGGGCCCGTGGGAGTTGATGAGGCCCACCAGTTCGCGGCCCACCTGTCCGGTAAGCACCATCCGGACCACGTCCATGGCTTCGGGGGTGGTGACCCGCAGGCCGCCCTTGAACTCGGACTCGATGCCCAGCCGCGCCAGCATGGAGTTGATCTGGGGACCGCCGCCGTGGACCACTACAGGATGGATACCTACATGGTGCAGGAACACGACATCTTCCGCGAACGCCCGGCGCAGCTCCTCGTTGACCATGGCGTTGCCGCCGTACTTGATCACCATGGTGGTGCCGGCGAAGCGCTGGATCCAGGGCAGAGCCTCGATCAGCGTGCCTGCCTTGCCTTGGGCATCACTCATGGACGTGGTTTCGCGGGTCTGGGTGTTCATGCGGCGGTCTCTCCAGGGTTGCTGGCGGATCTAGCTTGAGTAGGCGCTGTTCTCGTGGACGTAATCGTGGGTGAGGTCGTTGGTCCAGATGGTGGCCTCGGCGTCACCGGACTGCAGGTCGATCTCCACCAGCACTTCGCGGGGTTCCAGGTCCACCAGGTTGCGGTCGTCCCCGATGCTCCCGTTCCGGCAGATCTGGATGCCGTTGATGGCGACGTTCAGCTGGTCCGGTTCAAAAACGGCGTCCGTGGTTCCGACTGCGGACAGCACACGGCCCCAGTTGGGGTCCTTGCCGAAAATGGCTGCCTTGAAGAGGTTAGACCGGGCCACGGAGCGGCTGACAGTTTCGGCGTCCCGCTCAGTGGCTGCGTTGAAGGTGCGGATGGCGATGTCGTGGCTGGCACCCTCGGCATCCCCGATGAGCTTGCGCGCCAGTTCTGCACACACCTGGGTCAGCCCGGTTCCGAAGGCTTCGGCGGATGGGACCGCGCCCGATGCGCCGGAGGCCAGCAGCACCACAGTGTCGTTCGTGGACATGCAGCCGTCGGAGTCCGCCCGGTCGAAGGTGACGCGCGTGGCATCGCGGAGGACGACGTCGAGCATTTCCGCTTCGACGGTGGCGTCGGTGGTGAGGACCACCAGCATGGTGGCGAGCCCGGGAGCGAGCATGCCGGCGCCCTTGGCAATCCCGCCGATGGTGAATTCCTGGCCGTCCGCATCCGTTCCGATGAACAGCGCGGACTTCGGCACGGAGTCGGTGGTCATGATGGCGTTTCCGGCGTCCGGGCCACCGTCTGTGCTGAGCGCCGCGGCGGCAGCCTCCACGCCGGGCAGGATCTTGTCCATCGGCAACTGTTCGCCGATCAGGCCGGTGGAGCACACGAACACGTCCGTGGCCGAAATGCCGAGGACCGCGGCGACCTTCTCTGCTGTGCTGTGCGTGTTCTGGAAGCCTTGGGGACCTGTGCAGGCGTTGGCGCCGCCGGAGTTGAGCACCACGGCGTCTACCCTGCCGTCCGAGACAACCTGGCGGGACCAGTGAACAGGTGCCGCTGCCACCCGGTTGCTGGTGAAGACCGCGGCCGCCGTCTTGGCCGGGCCATCGTTGACAATAAGGGCGACGTCCGGCTTCCCGGATGTCTTCAGGCCGGCGGTGACGCCTGCAGCGCGGAATCCCAAGGGGGCGGTAACGGTCACGGGGCAACTCCCTGCAGGTTGAGGCCGGCCGTTTCCGGCAGGCCAAGTGCAATGTTCATGGACTGCACGGCGCCGCCGGCAGTCCCCTTGGTGAGGTTATCAATGACGCAGGTCACGATCACGCGGCCGGTGTGTTCGTCGAAGGCCAGCTGCATGGCTGCATGGTTGGACCCCACCACGGATTTGGTGGTGGGCCATTGTCCTTCAGGGAGCAGGTGCACAAACGGTTCGTCGTCGTAGGCATCGGCCCAGGCCTGACGGAGGTCGGCGGCAGTCGTGCCGGGCTTGACCTTGGCCGTGGCCGTGGTGAGGATGCCGCGGCTCATCGGGGCCAGCGTGGGGGTAAAGGAGACGGTGACGCGTTCCCCGCCAGCGTTGGAAAGTCCCTGCTCGATCTCCGGAGTGTGCCGGTGGCCGCCGCCCACGCCGTAGGGGCTCATGGAGCCCATGACCTCAGAGCCAATCAGGTTCACTTTCGCAGCTTTGCCCGCGCCGGAGGTACCGGAGGCGGAAACAATCACGACGTCGTCGGGCTGGAGCAGTTTGGCGGCGAAACCTGGTGTCAGCGCCAGCAGGGCCGACGTCGGGTAGCAGCCGGGGACGGCGATCCGGGTGGCACCCTTGAGGGCGTCCCGCTGACCAGGGAGTTCCGGCAGCCCGTAGGGCCACGTACCTGCGTGCGCGGAGCCGTAGAACTTTTCCCACGCGGCCGGATCCTCGAGGCGGTGGTCTGCGCCGGCGTCGATCACCACGGTGCCTTCAGGAAGCTGCGCCGCAATCTCGGCGGACGCGCCGTGCGGGAGCGCCAGGAACACAACGTCGTGACCGGCCAGGTTTTCCACCGTGGTGTCTTCGAGGATGCGGCTGGCAAGCCCGTGCAGGTGCGGCTGGAGTTCGCCGAGGCGGGAGCCCGCATTGCTGTGTGCAGTGATGGCACCAATGGTCACGTCCGGATGGCCCGCGAGCAGGCGCAGGACTTCCCCTCCGGCGTAACCGCTGGCCCCGGAGACGGCAACAGAAATAGTCATAGCCATCATCTTACAGCAAAAGTATTCATGATGCCCGATATTTATGCACTCGCGGCAACTCCGCGCCCAAAGCCGTTTGGACACGTACGCGTAAGCTGGACTGAGGGTGATCCTGACCGCGCAGTCCGAATGTCGGCTGCAGCGTTGCCCGTAACTGTGACGAGGCCCCGCTTCATGTCCACCACCCTACACACCCCCGAGCGCCCTCAATCGCGCGTCCGGAAGCCTAACGCAGTTGTCCTGAGTTACTCGGAGCTGCTGAAGAGCGTTAAGGCTGAAGGCCTGCTGGAACGCCGCGTCGGCTTCTACATCACGTTGTTTTCCAGCCTTGTCCTGCTGATGACTGCGACCTGGTTCGGCTTCGCCCTGATCGGCGACAGCTGGTTCCAGCTCCTCATCGCCGCAGCTGTCGGCGTCCTCTGCACGCAGCTGAGTTTCCTGGCCCACGAGGCCGGCCACCGCCAAATCTTCGCATCACGCAGGGCCAACGACTGGACCGCACGCATCCTGGCTACCTCGGTGGCCGGCATGAGCTACTCCTGGTGGGAGCAGAAGCACGGCGCCCACCACAACCACCCCAACGTCATTTCCAAGGATCCGGACATCGCCCCCGGCCCCATTGCGTTCCACACCGAAGCGGTTGCCGACCGCCAGGGCCGGTTTTCGTTCCTGACCCGCAAGCAGGGCTGGTTTTTCTTCCCGCTCCTGTTCCTGGTGGGCCTGGGGCTGCAGATCGACTCCGTCAAGTTCGTCTTCCGCCGCGCGAAGGTCACGCACCGCTGGGTGGAGATCCCCATCCTGCTGGTCCGCCTCGGTGCCCTGCCCGTCCTGGCCTTCACGTTCCTGCCGCTGGGAATGGCGTTCGCCTTCATCGGCGTGCAGCTTGCCGTCTTCGGCTTCTACATGGGCGCATCCTTCGCGCCGAACCACAAGGGCATGCCGGTCCTGCCCGCGGACAGCCGCGTGGACTTCTTCAGCCGCCAGGTCCTGACCTCACGGAACATCTCGGGCGGGCGCTTTATGGACATCCTGCTCGGTGGCCTGAACCGCCAGGCTGAGCACCACCTCTTCCCGGACATGGCGCGCCCCCAACTGGACAAGGCCGCCAAAATCGTCCGCGAGTACTGCAAAAAGCACCAGGTTCCCTATACGGAAACCACCCTGCTCCAGTCCTACGGCATCATCGTCCGCTACCTCAACAACGTGGGACTCTCCGCCGGGCGCCACTTCGAGTGCCCCATGGCCACGGTCACCCGCCGCTACTGACCCCCTGACCCCGCAGAACTTCGTCGACGGAAGCGGCGTCCATAGGATGGTCAGAGAAGCCGGACCGGGAAATCCCCGCCCGGAGAGGAGACGTTCCATGCATGCAGTCGTTGCCCGCCAGTCCGGAGGTCCGGAAGTCCTCGAGTCCGCGGAGGTGGAGCGGCCCACCCCCGGCCCAGGTCAGTTGCTGATCAAGGTGGCGGCCACCGGGGTCAATTTCATTGAGACCTACCAGCGCGGCGGCATGTACAAGGTGTCGTATCCGTTCACCCCCGGCTCCGAGGCTGCCGGGACCGTTGAGGAAGTCGGGGAAGGCGTCGAGGGCGTCACCGTGGGCAGCCGGGTGGCAACCGCCGAGGGGCAGGAATGCTACGCCGAATACACCGTCCTGGACGCGGCGAAAGCACTTCCCGTTCCTGACGGCGTGGACCTCCACACCGCCGCAGCGCTGCCCCTCCAAGGCATGACCGCCCACTACCTCATCAACTCCTCCTTCAACGTGCAGCCCGGCCAGACGGTGCTGGTCCACGCCGGAGCCGGCGGCGTCGGACTGCTCATAACCCAGCTCCTGAAGACCCGGGGCGCCCGCGTCATCGCCACCGTCTCCACCGAGGAAAAGGAAGAACTGGCGCGCGCCGCCGGCGCCGACGAAGTACTTCGCTACGAGGGTTTCGCAGAGGCAGTCCGTCAAATCACCAACGGCGTGGGCGTCGATGTGGTGTACGACGGCGTGGGAAAAGACACGTTCGACGGCTCGCTTGCCAGCCTCCGCGCCCGGGGATTCCTCGTTTTGTTCGGAGCCGCTTCCGGCGCTGTGCCGCCGGTGGATCCGCAGCGGCTCAATGCCGGTGGCTCGCTGTCCCTGACACGGCCAAAGCTGGCTGATTTCCTCGCCAATCCCCAGGAACGGCTGTGGCGGTCCAGCGAAATTTTCGCTGCCGTGGCGGACGGAAGCCTGAACGTGCGGATCGGCGCGAGCTATCCCCTGGCCGAGGCACGGCGCGCCCACGAGGACCTCGAAGGCCGCCGCACCACGGGCAAAGTCCTGCTGGTTCCCTGACATCCGCCACGGTCCGGGTGAACGGAATGTGAACCTTCAACTAATTGAGGACACCTTCCGTTCACCTTGAGCGGGCATAATCCGACGGTGAGTGAGCACTTGTCTGACGTCGTCGCATCTCTGCCTGAAGAGTTATACCGGCCCCAGCTGCCCGGTTTGCCGCTGGCCCCGCCGGAACGGACCCTGATGGCTGTCCTGGAGGACTCGGCTGCCCGTTTCCCCGAGGCGTCGGCGCTGGACGACGGACGGCGGTCCCTGAGCTACGCCGACTTGACGGCCGCCGTGCGGGCCAAGGGCCGTGACCTGCAGGCGGCAGGCCTCGGCGCCGGGCACCGGATCGGCGTCCGCATTCCCTCCGGGACGAACGAGCTCTACATCTCGATCCTGGCCATCCTGTACATCGGCGCCGCCTACGTGCCCGTCGACGCGGACGATCCTGAGGAGCGTGCCCGGCTGGTCTTCGGTGAGGCGCGCGTCGCGGCAGTCCTCACCGGCGGGGACGCAGTCACTTTCACAGAGCCCCGGGACTCTTCCCGTCCCGCCGATGCCGGCTGCGGTGACCACAGCGCTGCCGTGCACCGCCTTGCGGAGCCGGGCGACGACGCCTGGGTCATTTTTACCTCCGGGTCCACCGGCACGCCCAAAGGCGTAGCCGTCCAGCACCGCTCCGCCGCGGCCTTTGTTGACGCCGAGGCCAGGATCTTCCTTCAGGAAGAACCGCTCGGTCCGCAGGACAGGGTCCTGGCCGGTCTTTCCGTTGCCTTCGATGCCTCCTGCGAAGAGATGTGGCTGGCCTGGCGCCACGGCTCCTGCCTGGTACCGGCCCCGCGCGCCCTCGTCCGGACCGGGACGGACCTTGGTCCTTGGCTCATCAACCACGGCATCACCGCCGTCTCCACCGTCCCCACTCTTGCCGCCCTGTGGCCGGCTGAATCCCTCGAGAACGTCCGGCTCCTCATCTTCGGCGGTGAGGCCTGCCCGCCCGAACTCGCCGAGCGCCTCGCCGTCCCCGGCCGTGAAGTCTGGAACACCTACGGCCCCACCGAGGCCACGGTGGTGGCCTGCGCTGCTCCCATGGGCGGCCCCGGCCCCGTCCGCATCGGCCTGCCGCTGGATGGCTGGGACCTGGCCGTGGTGGACACCGACGGACTGCCCGTCGGCGCAGGCGAAATCGGCGAGCTGATCATCGCCGGCGTCGGGCTGGCCCGCTACCTGGATCCGGACAAGGACCGTGAGAAGTACGCGCCGATGCCCGCCTTCGGCTGGGAGCGCGCCTACCGTTCGGGCGACCTGGTCCGCTACGAAGCCGAAGGCCTGATCTTTATGGGCCGCGCCGATGAACAGGTGAAACTGGGCGGCCGCCGGATCGAGCTGGGTGAAATTGATGCTGCCCTCCAGGCCCTCCCCCACGTCGCGGGAGCTGCGGCGGCCGTCAAGACAACCGCGGCCGGCAACCAGATCCTGGTGGGCTACCTGGCCGCAGATGCGGATCTCGACCTGGTGACCGCCCGCGAACACTTGGCCGCAAGCCTGCCTGCCCCGCTGATTCCGCTGCTGACTGTGGTGGACTCGCTGCCCACCAAAACGAGCGGCAAGGTGGACCGCCACGCGCTGCCGTGGCCGCTGACCGGGTCCGGCGCAGCCGATGCTGACGCAGCACCCTTGAACCTCCCCGAAGATGCCGCGTGGGTGGCCGAACGATGGGCCGCCGTCCTCGGCGGCCCGGTGACGAGCCTCGACGCCGATTTCTTCGCGTACGGCGGCGGCTCGCTCTCGGCCGCCCAGCTGGTTTCGGCCCTCCGGGTGCACTATCCCACCATCACTGTTGCCGACATCTACGCGACGCCCAGGATTGGGGCGCTGATTGATACTGCCCGCCAGTCCCTTCCGGAGGGAGCTGCCGGACCGGCCCCGGCGAGGACCGTCCGCCCCACTGCCTTGAAGTCGCAGATCTTCCAGACCCTGATGGGCATACCGCTGCACATCCTGGTGGGAATGCGCTGGCTGACCTACCTGATGCTGGCCAACAACCTGCTGTCCGCGTTCGCTGGCTTCAGCGCTGCCCCCACCGTGTCCTGGTGGTGGGTGGCCGCGTCCTGGCTGGTGTTCGTTTCCCCTGCCGGCCGCATGCTGATTTCCATCGCCGCGGCACGGTTCCTGCTCCGCAAGGTGGTCCCCGGCACGTACCCGCGCTCCGGGAAGATACACCTGCGCCTGTGGCTGGCTGAACAGATCCAGGATTTGGCGGGGGCGATCAGCCTGGCCAGTGCACCGTGGGTGCCGTATTACGCCCGTGCTTTGGGCGCCAAGATCGGCAATAACGTCCAACTGCACTCGCTGCCACCGGTCACCGGACTGCTGTCCCTCGGCAGCGGATCCAACGTGGAGCCCGAGGTGGATCTTTCCGGCTGGTGGATCGACGGCGATGTGGTCCACATCGGCGCCGTCCGCATCGGTGCCGGTGCCAGCGTCGGTGCGCGCAGTACGCTGATGCCCGGCGCTTCGATCGGCGCAGGCGCACAGGTGGAACCGGGCTCGGCCGTCCTCGGCAAAGTGAAGGCCGGGCACCACGTTGCCGGTTCCCCCGCCGAGCGCCGGGGCAAGGCCAAACACACCCTGCCGGACACGCCGGAAGAACACCGGCTGATTGGCCGGCTCTGGTTCGCCGGCTTCTCCCTCGCCTCGGCCACGCTGGCGCTCATTCCCTACATCTCCGCCGCGGCCGCCGCCCTCGTGATCTTCGCCTTCATCCGCGGTAGCCAATCGCTGTCCGCCGCCGTGCCTCACATCCTGGCCGCGCTGGCGCCTGCGGCCCTTGCCTGGTTCGTGGTTAACCTCCTGCTGATCCTGGGCACGACCCGGCTGCTGGGCATTGGCCTGAAAGAGGGCTACTACCGTGTCCGCAGCCGGATCGGCTGGCAGGTCTGGGCCACCGAACGGGTACTGGACCTGGCCCGTGACTTGCTCTTCCCTGTCTACGCGAGCCTCTTCACACCGGTGTGGCTTCGCCTGCTGGGGGCGAAGATCGGCAAAAACGTCGAGGCCTCCACCGTCCTCCTCATTCCCAAGATGACCACCGTGGGTGAGGGCGCCTTCCTGGCGGATGACACCATGGTGGCGTCTTACGAGCTCGACGGCGGGTGGCTGCGGATCGCTCCTGCGAAGATCGGCAAACGCTCCTTCCTGGGCAACTCCGGCATGACCGCTGCCGGCCGGAACGTGCCCAAGAACTCGCTCGTCGCGGTACTGTCCGCCACACCTGCCAAGGCAAAGTCCGGAACATCCTGGCTGGGCAGCCCGCCCGTGCGGCTCCGCCGCACGGCGATCGCCTCGGACGATACCCGCACCTATGAACCCCCGCTGCGGCTCAAGTTTGCCCGCTGCCTCTGGGAGCTGGGCCGTTTCGTCCCGGTGGTGACCACAGTAGCCATAGCCGCCGGCGTGATGCTTGCCTTTGACTGGCTGGCTGCCTCCTACAACTACGGGATTGCTGCCGCGGTGGGCGGGGTGGTCATGCTGGTGGCCGGCGCGGTGGCCGCGGGCAGCGCCGTCGTCGCCAAATGGGTCCTCGTGGGACGGATCCATAAGGGCGAGCACCCGCTGTGGAGTTCCTTTATCTGGCGGAACGAGGTGGTGGATACGTTCATCGAAATGGTCAGCGCCCCCTGGTTCGCACGGGCAGCAACCGGAACCCCCGCGTTGGTCTGGTGGCTCCGGACGCTCGGCGCAAAGATCGGCCGCGGCACGTGGTGCGAAAGCTACTGGCTCCCCGAAGCGGATCTGGTGACCCTCGGGCGGAATTCGACCGTCAACCGTGGCTGCGTAGTCCAAACCCATCTCTTTCATGACCGGGTCATGAGCCTGGACACTGTTACCCTCGAAGACGGAGCAACCATGGGACCCCACGGTGTGATCCTGCCCCAGGCAAGCATCGGCAACGGTGGAACAGTGGGACCGGCGTCGCTGGTGATGCGTGGCGAATCGGTTCCGGCCGCGACGTACTGGATGGGCAATCCGGTGAGTCCCTGGAGTGGCCCATCGAAGTCCGCGCCCAAACCGAGGTAGCCCCGTAGCACCCAACTGTCCGCCCCTCCTGACCGGAAAGTCCGTCTTATGAGTTCCCCCGCACCGAGCCCCGCGGTCGCCAGTACCGGCCCGTCACCCACCTCGGAGCAGCGCCCGTCAGCGCCGGACCCGTACGTGCCCGGCCATGGCACCAACGCCTATCGAGTGAACCGCTACGAACTGGAACTTGACTACAAGCTCAGCAGCAACCGCCTCAGCGGGCGCGCAGTCCTGCATGCTGTCACGCAGTACACCACGGCGGCCCTGGTGCTGGACCTGACCGGGCTGCGCGCCACCAAGATCCAGCTCAGCGGGCGGCGTGTGCGCAAGTACAGCCAGCGCGCGGAGCAGTTGGTCATCGTGCCTGACATTCCGCTGCCGGCCGGCGAAGTCTTCACCCTGGACATCAAGTACGAAGGCAATCCGGCTCCCCGACGGGGGTTCTGGGGCGAAGTGGGCTGGGAGGAGTTAACCGATGGAGTCCTGGTGGCGGGCCAGCCTAACGGCGCTGCGTCCTGGTTCCCGTGCAACGACCATCCCGGCGAAAAGGCCAGCTACCGCATCAGCGTGACCACCGATACCAACTACCGGGCCGTCTGCAACGGCACCCTTGTCTCCCACAGCAGCAGGTCAAGCCGCGAGACGTGGGTTTACGAGCAGCCGGAGCCCATGGCCACCTATCTTGCCACGGTCCAGATCGGCCGGTACGAGCTCCTCCGGCTGGATGCCGCCACCGCGAACGGGCAGGTCCCCCAGTATGCCGCCGTGCCGGCGCTGTTGTGTGACGCAGCCCGCGAAGGCCTGGCCAGGCAGCCGGAGATGATGCGTACCTTTGCCAGCTGCTTCGGGCCTTACCCTTTCCCGGAATACACCGTCGTGGTCACCGAAGACGAGCTGGAAATACCCCTTGAGGCGCAGACGCTCTCCATCCTGGGCCGGAACCACCTGACACAGGAGTGGGAGTCCCAGCGGCTCATCGCCCACGAGCTCGCCCATCAGTGGTTCGGCAACTCCCTCACGGCCGCATCCTGGGCGGACATCTGGCTGCACGAGGGTTTCGCCTGCTACGCAGAGTGGATCTGGTCCGAGGAAGCCGGCGTCATGCCGGTGGCCAACCGGGCCGCCGCGGCGTGGCGGAAGCTGGCGTCCGGCAGCCAGGATATCGTCATCGGTGACCCGGGTCCGGAGCTGATGTTTGATGACCGCGTGTACAAGCGCGGAGCCCTGGCCTTGCACGCCCTGCGTGTCAGGTGCGGCGATTTGGCGTTTTTCGCCCTGCTGCACGACTGGACCGCTGCCCACCGGCACGCGTCGGTGAGCACCGCTGCTTTTATTCTCGCCGCGGACCGGGCCACCGGGCTGGATACCGAGGCGGTGCTGCACCCGTGGCTCCACGAAACGGCCCTGCCGCCCCTGCCCGTTCGCTGACGGCCCGTGCGCTGACGGCCCGTGCGCTGACTGCCCGAGCGCTAAGACGACGCGGCAGCTGAAAGTGCGACGGCGGCACGGAGGTCCAGCGGCAGGCCTGCCTCCCCGGGAGCCAGGTCACGGAGCTCCGCACGATGCAGAACATCGAGGTTGTCCGGGGCGACGGTGAGGCCGCGGCCTGTCATCTTCAGCCAGGCCT
This sequence comes from Arthrobacter sp. BF1, assembly GCF_056680215.1. NCBI lineage: Bacteria > Bacillati > Actinomycetota > Actinomycetes > Micrococcales > Micrococcaceae > Arthrobacter > Arthrobacter sp. BF1. The sequence goes on along the minus strand of NZ_CM155271.1, from coordinate 1,580,876 downwards.
CCTTGCGAACCCACAGCCGGGCGCGCTCGTCGAGGAGGGCAGGCCCGGACAGCCCGGCAAGTGCCGCGCGCTCGGCCGGCGTCAGGGCAACAGCGTCGAACCCGTCAAAGTCCAGCCGCGCCGGGTCCTCCAGGTCCACGCCGATCGTTACACCGGCAGGTGGTTCCACCACGGCACCAAGCAGGATCCAGCCGGAACTCCGGGACAGGCTCAGTGCCAGCGGCACCGGCTCTCCCCGGAACGCGTAGCCCGGCCTGCCGTGAGATACATCGGGGCCGGTACCGCACCGGCGGCAGCTGAAGTTCGTGGTGAGGTCCGACGCCGGAACGTCCAGGAGTTCTGCGGCGAGCGTTCGCAGAGCCCCCCTGCCGGCAACAAAAATGGCCCGTGGGCCCGGCGCCAGGGCTGCCGCCCGCTCCAGCTCTGCGGGGCCCAACAGCGGGAGCCAGCCGGCCGCCGTCGGGCCCTGCATAAGCCCTTCGCGCTCCGGTATCAACCCGGACTGCCCTCCCGGATAACCGGGAGGGCAGGAACGCAGGACCGGAACCACCGTTGCCGGACCTGCCACGGAGATCAGGCTTAGCGCTGCACGGCGCCGAAGCGCTCGGCGGCCAGTGCCACGGCGCTCTCGCGGGCGGCCGAAGCCTCATCTGCCGTCAGCGTCCGGTCCGTTGCACGGAACCGCAGGCCGAAAGCCAGCGACTTCTTGCCTTCCTCAATGCCCTTGCCGGCGTAGACGTCGAACAGGGCCACGTCCTCCAGCAGCTCGCCGGCGCCTTCACGCAGCGTCTCGAGAACCTGGTCGGCCGGAATATCCTGCGGCACAACCAAGGCCACGTCCTGGGTGGCTACCGGGAACGTGGAGATGTGGCGGGCCACAATGACGTCCGCGGCCGCCTCGAACAGGGCATCGGCGTTGATTTCCAGCGCCACCGAGCGGGCAGGCATGTCATGCGCGGCCAGGAGCTTCGGGTGCAGCTCGCCGGCGTAACCCACCACTTCACCGGTCCGCAGCGAGAGCTGCGCGGCCCGGCCCGGGTGGAACGCCTGGTGCGCACCCTGGCTGACCACCACCTCCACGCCCAGGACGTCCCCGGCCAGCCGGGCGATATCCAGTGCGTCGGACCAGTCCCACAGTCGCGGCGTGTGGCTGGCGGCAGCGGGTGAATCATGTCCCGTGAGGACAGCGGCGACGTACAGCGGCTGGTCAGGAACGCCGTCGTACAGTGCATCCAGGACCTCGTCGGCGGGCTTGACGCCCAGCGGCGGGATGGACGGCGTCCCCATCGTGCCGTCGGGCAGGAAGACGAGGCCCGATTCGAAGAGTGCCAGGTCGCGGAAGCCGCGGGAGTGGTTCCGCTTAGCCACCTCGATGAGCCCGGGCAGGATGGACGTCCGCAGGTAGCCGTGTTCTTCGCTGATGGGGTTGGCCAGTTTGATCGCGGGCCGGGCAGCGCCCTGCTCGGCCACGCCGAAGGTCTCATTGGCTGCCTTGGAGACGAACGGGTAGGCCAGCACTTCGGTCAGGCCGGCGTCCGCCAGCGCCTGGATGAGCCGACGGCGCTGCTGCTGCACGCGGGTCAGGCCACGTCCGGGCGGGGCCACCGGGAGGGTGGCGGGAATGTTTTCGTAGCCCACCAGCCGCGCGATTTCCTCGGTGAGGTCCTCTTTGGTTTCCAGGTCATTGCGCCAGCTGGGGGCGGTTACGGTCCAGCCGCCGTCGGTCTTCTCCACCAGGGCGCCGAGGTCCACCAGCGACGTGGTGATCTGCTCCTCGGTGAAGTCGATCCCGATCCGCCGGGCGGCGAAGTCCGCCGGCAACATGATGGTCACGGCGTCAGGTGCGGTCCCGACGTCGGTCCCCGCCTGGTCAGCGACGCCACCGGCGAGCTCCACCAAGAGGTCAACCACACGTTGGGCGGCGATGTCCGCCACGTGCCAGTCAACGCCGCGTTCGAAGCGCTTGGACGCCTCGGACGGCAGCTTGTGGCGGCGGCGGGAACGGCCAATCGACACTTCATCGAAGTGGGCAGCTTCCACCAGGATGTTCGACGTCGACTTGCTCACCTCGGTCGCGGCGCCGCCCATGACTCCGGCAATGCCGATGGCACCGGAACCGTCCGTGATGAGGAGGTCCTCGACATCGAGCGTGCGCTCTTTGTCGTCCAGGGTGGTGATTTTTTCCCCTGCCACCGCACGCCGGACCACGATGTCACCGGACAGTTTGTCCAGGTCGTAGCAGTGCGTGGGCTGGCCGAGCTCGAGCATCACGTAGTTGGAGATGTCCACCGGCAGGGAGATGGAGCGGATGCCGGCCAGCCGCAGCCGCGAGGTCATCCACGGCGGAGTGGGCCTGGCGGCATCCACGCCGCGGATGGTGCGGGCCACAAAGCGGTCGCAGCCGGGCTTGCCGTAAATGGGAGCGTCGTCGTTGAGCTTGACGCCGTAGCCGCCTGTCAGCTCGGCCGGCGCCTGCACCGTGGACGCGGGATCGGTGAACGACGTTCCGGTGGCATGCGCGTATTCACGGGCCGCTCCGCGGATGGAGAACGCGTAGCCGCGGTCCGGGGTCACATTGATTTCGGCTGCCTGGTCGTAGAGGCACAGCAGGTCCATGGCGTCCGTGCCGATTTCCGGGTCAAGCCCGATCCGGGACAGGACCAGGATGCCGTCGTGGTCCTCGCCGATGCCCAGTTCACGGACGGAGGCGATCATGCCGGCGGACAAGTGGCCGTAGGTCTTACGCGCCGAGATGTGGAAATCGCCCGGCAGCACCGCCCCCGGAAGGGTGACCACTACTTTGTCGCCCTCCACGAAGTTGTGGGCGCCGCAGATGATCCCCTGTACGCCGGAGGGGTCGATGCCCTCGCCGGTGAGGGTCTGTGCCTGGCCTTCGGGGACAACCCGGACCTGGCACCAGTTGATGGTCTTGCCGTTGGTCTGCGGTTCCTTGACGATGCTCAGCACCTGGCCCACCACAACCGGGCCCTGCAGGGTGTCCGTGGGGCGGTGGACGGCTTCTTCTTCAAAGCCGACCTTGACCAGTTCGGCCATCACGTCTTCGGCCGTTGCTCCGACCGGTACTGCTGCGAATTCACGCAGCCAGGAAAGTGGGATACGCACTGTTAGATCTCCATCCCGAAGTGCTCGCTGAAACGTACATCGCCTTCGATCATGTCGCGCATGTCGCCAACCTCGTTGCGGAACATCAGCGCGCGCTCGATGCCCATGCCGAAGGCAAAACCTGAATAGATGTCCGGGTCGATGCCCGCCGCGCGAAGCACGTTGGGGTTGACCATGCCGCAGCCGCCCCATTCAATCCAGCGCGGACCGCCCTTGGCGCCCGGGTGCCAGATGTCCAGTTCCGCGGACGGCTCGGTGAAGGGGAAGTAGTTCGGGCGCAGCCGGACGGATGCTTCGTCGCCGAACATCTGCCGGGTGAAGTGCTCCAGTGTGCCGAGGAGATCGGCCATGCTCAGGTTTTTGTCGATGGCCAGGCCCTCGAACTGGTGGAAGACCGGCGTGTGGGTGGCGTCCAGCTCGTCGGTGCGGAACACCTTGCCGGGGCACAGCACGTAGATGGGCACCTCGCGTTCCAGCATGGAACGGACCTGCACCGGGGAGGTGTGCGTCCGCATCACGAGGTGGGCCTCAGGCGGCTCAACGAAGAACGTGTCCTGCATTTCGCGGGCCGGGTGGTCCGGCTTGAAGTTCAGAGCATCGAAGTTGAACCATTCGGATTCAACCTCGGGGCCTTCGGCGATTTCCCAGCCCATGCCCACAAAGATGTCCGCCACGCGGTCCTGCAGCGTGGAGAGCGGGTGGCGTGCGCCAGCCCGACGACGGCGGGGTGCGGCAGTGACATCCACCGTTTCTTCCAGCAGGATCCGGGCGTCGTTTTGGGCTTCCAGCTCAGCTGTCCGGTCCGCGAGCGCCTTGTTGACCTTGCCGCGGGACGCGCCCATGAGTTTGCCGGCTACGGCCTTCTGGTCTTTCGGCAGGCCACCGATCTCGCGGTTGGCCAGGCTCAGAGGTGACTTCTCACCGGTATGGGCCAGCCTCACCGCCTTGAGTTCGTCAAGGGTGCCTGCGCCGGCAATGGCGGCGATGGCCTGGTCTACAGCGGCAGTGATGGCGGCTTCATCCGTAGGGTTCGGGATGGCGGCGCCCGGCAAAGTTTCAGTCATCTACTGTTCTTAGCTACGAGTCGGGGCTGCCGGTGAACGTGCAGCAGTGCGCGGTCTCCCGGCAGCGCATCCGTCACTGGCAGGTCATTTCGTGAATCCGTGCAGCACGGATGCACTCGATGACCAGGGCAGGGCCGCTGGCGAAATACCCGGTTGGAAAATTACCGGCTGAAGAATTACCGGCGGCCACTATCCATCAGTCTAATTGAACCCTCCGGCTACCATGGCCTCATGACAGAACGTCGGCGTCTGGCAGGACTATGGCCGGTGCCGCCTATGCAAAATTCGGCTGTGACGGGGCAGGCAAGGACACGCCTGACGGCCGGACAACGCGCGAGGCAGCTTGCCAACCTTGCCAACGGAACAACCCTGCTGGGCCTGGCCCTGGCGCGGGCTGCCGGAACGGCTACCACCGCGGGGCCCGCGGGGCTCATTATCGCTTCCGGCTATACGTGGCGGGCTCCCTTCGCCGGGGCGTTCACCCTGGGAAACGTCGTCATCTGCCGCGTCGCTGCCCGCCAACTGACCGCAAACCCGGCGCTTCTCGGGCATGAGGAAAAGCACTGCAGCCAGTACGCCTGGTGCCTGGGGCTGCCTTTCCTTCCGCTGTACTTCCTGGCTGCGGGTTGGTCACAGCTTCGAACCGGCAATCCGGCCTCGGCGAATTTTTTCGAGCGGCAAGCCGGGCTGGCCGCCGGCGGATACGTTGACACCCGGATACCAAGGCCGGCTCCTGGCGACGCCGGTGGAATCGAGGTCTGACCATGGCGGGCGACAGCATCAGGACCATTACCGTGACAGGAACGGGAGCCGCCGAGGCACCGCCTGACCTGCTGACCATTTCCGTGGGCGTCGAATGCCGGCGGGCCAGCGTTGGCGCCGCCTACGCTGACGCCGGCACAGCGTCGGCCGCCGTTTCGGAGGTCCTCCGGCAGAATGGCGTGGCGGACGCGGATATCCGGACGTCCGGGCTAAACGTCCGGCCGGAGCTAATCTGGCGCGAAGGCGAGGGCCAGCAGGTGGCCGGGTACGTCGCGTCCAGCATGCTCACCGTGCGGGTACGGCGGGTGGCTGCTGCTTCAGCCATTATCGCGGCCGTCGTTGACGCCGGTGGCGACGACGTGCGGCTGAACGGCCTCGAGCTCGGCTTCGCAGACGAATCCGCTGTGCTTGCCCGGGCCCGGGAAGCCGCGTGGCAGGATGCCGTTGCCGCGGCGGAGAAGTTTGCCTCCCTCGCCTCGGCACACCTCGGAGCGGTTGTGTCCGTCTCTGAGCACCCCCTCTCATCCGGGCCGGTCCCAGTGGCCAGGCTCGAGCGGGCAGTAGCCACGGACGCCATCAGCATCGAGGCCGGGCACGCGAGCATCGGCGCCAGCGTCACCGTGGTGTGGGAACTGCTCGCCTGAGGACAGTCCCTCTTGGGCTCCGAATCCCCGGCTGCCGCGCAACACTGCACCGGAGGTCCTTGACTTAAGTTCGAACATATATTCGAATGGAGTCCATGAGATGGGATGCACAAGCACTGATGCAGCGGCCCGCCGACGACGCCGGCAGCGTGGCATCACCCGCTCTGCTTCCTTTGGCCGGGCTGGTCCGCTCCATCACCACCCCCGAATTCGCCGGCATCACCTTCCATGAGGTCACCGCCAAATCGGTGCTCAACAAGGTGGTTTCCGGTTCAAAAATGCCCTTCGAGTGGACAGTAAACCCCTACCGCGGCTGCAGCCACGCCTGTGTCTACTGTTTCGCGCGCAAGAGCCATACGTATCTGGACTTCGACGCAGGACTCGATTTCGACAGCCAGGTGGTGGTCAAAGTCAACGCCGCAGAAGTCCTCCGCAAAGAACTGGCCAAGCCCTCCTGGGGCCGCCACCAAGTGGCATTGGGCACGAACACAGACCCCTACCAGCGCGCAGAGGGGCGCTACCAGCTGATGCCGGGAATCATTACAGCCCTGGCGGACTCCGGCACGCCCCTGTCCATCCTCACCAAGGGGACCCTGCTGGCCCGCGACATTCCGCTCCTGAAGCACGCTGCCACGCAGGTTCCGGTGGGCGTTGGCATTTCGCTTGCCATGACGGACGAGGCACTGTCCGAGGCTGTGGAACCGGGCACGCCAGGGCCCCGCGCCCGGCTCAAGCTCGTCTCCCGCCTGCGCGACGCAGGGCTCCCCTGCGGCGTGATGGCCATGCCCATCCTGCCGTGGCTCTCTGACAGCGACGAAGCGTTGGATGCACTCTTCGGATCGCTGGCCGCGGCGGGTGCCACGGGAGTGACAGCCGGCGCCCTGTACCTGAAGCCGGGAACCCGGGAATGGTTTATGCAGTGGATCGCCAAGAACCACCCTGAGCTCGCCGGCCGCTACCGCCGCCTCTATGGCACGGGCTCGTACGCCTCCAAGGAATACCGCACCTGGCTCGCTGCGAAAGTTCGCTATTTCAAGCAGCGGCACGGATTCACAAGCGGCCACGGGTTCAGCCACCGCGATCTGGAGGACGATCCCCGCAGCGAGGAGGCACAGTATCCGGAGGGCATCCTGCCGGTTTCCGGGCAGGCCGGCCCGGACACTGGGCATGGAGCCGGCGGTCCGGCTCTTCGCCAGCCAACCCTCTTCTGACCCGAAGTTTCTGCCCGTTCAACTTCCAGGCTGTTCTGACCTCAGCCTGTGCGGGACGGCAACGCCTGTGAGCTGAGCGCGTCCAGCAGAGCCCGCACTATGGGGAAGTCGGCCGGGATCCAGGGAAGCTCAAGAACCGCCTGATGGTCAGCCAGGGCCACCCACCGCAGTTCGTCGTGGTCCTCCAGCGGATGGGGCTCCCCCTCGGTGACTTCGGCTTGCCAAACCCGCATGCTGGCCCGCTCGTTCAGCCGCCATCCCTCGGGCGTGCCGGCAGGCAATTCGGCTCCGAGCCTGACACCGACACCAAGCTCTTCCTTGAGTTCACGGTGCAGCGCGGCATCGCACTCCTCGCCGGCTTCCACCTTGCCGCCGGGAAATTCCCAGAGTCCGGCGAACTGCTCGGGAGCCGTCCGCCGCGCCACCAGCAGGCGGGCAGGATGTTCCAACGAGTCCAGTATTGCTGCGCCAACCACCTGTATGTGTTCACTCACCGCCCCAGTCTATGAGCACTGCTCCCCTGCCCGGGAAGCACTGGCCTTGAGGCAGGTATACGGTCTCGGCGCGCGGCCTCGGTGCTGGTCCCTGGCGATGGTCCTTGGCGATAGGGGACAATGGACGGCAGGCGTTCGCCGGCGGCCGGACTGGAATACCTGCACCCGATTCGGGGTTGCGTACAGTGGCCGCGGCGGCCCATCCCCCGGCACCATCAAGCATCCTCGTTGAAAAGCAGGCACATGAGCAGCACCACCCGAACGCCCACCACGTCCAGAGTGAAGACTCCTAAGATTGGTGCGGCCATTTTCGCGTTGGCCATGGGCGGCGTTGGGATCGGCGTTACTGAATTCACCATGATGGGCTTGCTCAAGGAGGTGGAGCAGGGACTCAACATCAGCACTCCGGAAGCGGGACATCTCATTTCCGCTTACGCCCTGGGAGTGGTGGTGGGCGCGCCCCTGCTCGCCGCGGTCGGGGCAAAGCTTCCCCGCAAACACCTCGCCCTCGGCCTGATGCTGTTCTTCACCTTGGCAAACCTGACTTCATATCTTGCTCCGGACTACGGCAGCATGCTGGTTTCCCGGTTCGCAGCAGGGTTGCCACACGGTGCGTTCTTTGGCGTCGCGGCCGTGATTGCCGCTTCCCTGGTTCCTGCCAGTCGACGCGGCTGGGCCATCTCCATGGTGATGGCCGGCCTGTCAGTCTCCAACGTCATCGGCGTTCCAGCCGCCACTTGGGTGGGCCAGACTTTCGGCTGGCGGCTGCTGTTCGTCCTCGTGGGCGGCATTGGCGCCCTGACGCTGGTCCTGCTGTGGAAATACGTGCCGTTCCAGGCCCCCCATCCGGACGCCAGCATCCGCCGCGAGTTGGGTGCTCTCAAACGGTTGCAGGTCTGGCTGGCCATCCTTATCGGCATTGTGGGCTTTGGTGGCTTCTTTGCCACGTACACCTACATTGCCCACACGATGACGATGGTGGCCGGCATCCCCGCTTCACTCCTCCCCCTTGTGGTTGCGCTGTATGGGCTGGGCATGGTTGCCGGAACCGTGGTGGGCGGCAGGCTGGCTGACAAGTCGGTGATGGGGACCCTCTACTGGGTCCTGCCGGGCATCGCGGCCGCCCTGGTGACCTACGCCGTCGCGGTTCACTGGCCTTGGTCAGCCCTGGTCATGGTCTTTGTGGTGGGTGCGTCGGGGTCCCTGCTCATCCCAGCGCTGCAGACCCGCCTGCTGGACGCATCCCCGGATGCCCCTTCTCTGGCGTCCTCGCTTAACCACGCGGCGCTCAACGTTGCCAACGCTTTAGGCGCATTCCTGGGCGGCGTGGTGATCGCGTGGGGGTGGGGCTTTGTGGCGCCCGCGCTCGTGGGTGCGGTCCTGGCCCTCTTGGGCCTCGCCGTCGCTGTAACCAGCGGCCTGCTGGAGCGAAAAAGGCCGCTGGCTGCCTGATCCAGGGGGACGGGCAGCCAACGGCCTCACTGGGACAACCGGCGCAATGAGCTCAGCCCAGGGCACCCTGGGCAGGGATCAACCTTGCAGGTCCTGCGGCCGCGCCTCGGCCGGGACCTGGCCGGCGCCCTGTGCGTCGTCGCGGTGCAGATCCGGTTCCAGGTAGATCACGCGGGCAATCGGAACAGCGGTGCGAATCCTGGACTCAGCGCCGTCAATGGAAGCGGCGATATCCCTACCCGTTTCGGCGGCCCCCACGGAAATCTTTGCGGCCACCAGCAGCTCCTCCGGTCCGAGGTGAAGGGTCTTCAGGTGGATGATGCGGTTGTGCCCTCCGGCCTCGATGGCCTCGCTGATGCGGACCACATCGTCCCGCGTGGCAGACTCACCCAGCAGCAGGGACTTGGTTTCGATCGCCAGTACCACCGCAATGGCCACGAGCAGCAGGCCGATCATGCCGGTGCCGGCCGCGTCCCAAATGCCGTTGCCGGTGATGAGTGTCATGCCAACTCCAATGAGCGCGAACAACAGGCCAAGAAGCGCCCCGAAGTCCTCCAGCAGGATCACCGGCAGCTCAGGCTGTTTGGCCGTGCGCACAAAGCTCACCCAGCCCTGCTTACCACGAATGCGGTTTGACTCGATGATCGCCGTCCGGAAGGAGTAGGACTCCGCCATGATCGCCCCGATCAGCACGGCCAACGGCACCCACCAAAAGTCCCCTTCAATGCCGTGCGGATCCTGCAACTTGTTCCACGCTTCGAAGAGCGCAAAAAGACCACCCACGCTGAAGAGCACGATGGAGACGATGAAGGCGTAAATGTAGCGTTCGCGGCCGTACCCGAAAGGATGCTCAGGGCTGGCTTCCTTGCGGGCGCGCTTCCCGCCGATCAGCAGCAACAGCTGGTTACCCGAGTCGGCAAGAGAGTGGATCGATTCGGCCAGCATTGATGACGAAGCGGTCAGGATAAACGCAACAAACTTAAGGACGGCGATGGTCAGGTTGGCGGCAAGAGCCGCGACGATCGCCTTGTTACCGCCATTTGCAGCCACGGAGGCTTCACCCCTTCGGGATTACGGAACGAGCCGGATGATTCGCGACGCCGGAACGGGTGCCGCCCAAGATTACGGTACCTTTTCGGCCGAAAAATAGGCACGTGCGACAGGCACTAAGCCTGCTGACAATGGAGCGCCCTTATGTTAGCTTGAACACTAATCGGGACGATTAATCCCGACGAATATGAAGGAGGAGACATGGGTTTTCTTGCTTGGATTATTCTCGGCCTCATTGTCGGGGCCATCGTCAAGGCCGTTATGCCCGGCAGGGTCGGCGGCGGCTGGGTGACGAGCCTTGTGCTGGGTGTAGTCGGCGCGATTGTAGGCGGCTGGATTGGCAGCCTCCTGTTCGGTAAGGGCGACCTTGCCTTCTTTGATCTGGGTACCTGGATCCTCGCCATCGTTGGCGGCCTGGTAGTTGCCGGCATCTACGGCGCAATCACCGGACGTCGAGGGTCCACCCGCGCACCCTGATCCCCTCATCTGATTCATACAGCAAGGGCCCCGGAAGTGCCGGGGCCCTGCCTTTTTAAGTTGCCAAAGGGTCGTGCAGCCGGTGCTATGTCCGGAGGTAAGGTGATTAGTTAACGTGCCTGTTCCTGCTGGGACCGTGCACTTGCATAGAGGCATACCGTAGCCGCGGTACCGAGGTTTAGGCTTTCCGCAGCTCCATAGACCGGCACAGCCACGCGGTGATCCGCCAAAGACAGTTCAGCTTCTGAGAGCCCCTGTGCCTCGTTTCCGAAGAGCCACGCTGTGGGTGACTCCAACGCGTAGACGGATTCGACGCCGGAGGACGCAAGGCGACGGGCGGCGTTTTGGTCCTGGAGCGTATCCAGGTTGACGTCACCTTCGCCGTCGGCGGCCAGCACACCAATCCCCCGTGCCTGGCAGGCGGCTGTCACTGCCGCAATATCGGCACCCAGGACCACGGGCAGATGGAACAGGGAACCGGCCGTGGAACGGACCGCCTTGGGATTATAGATATCAACGCTGGATGCGGTCAGGATGACGGCGTCCGCTCCGGCCGCGTCGGCCGCCCGGAGCACGGTGCCGGCGTTCCCGGGGTCACGGACCTGACACAGCACCGCAAGCAGCCGCGGACCGGCGTCGAGGACCTGCTCGAGGCTCACGTCCAGGAAACCGCAGACCGCCAGAATCCCCTGGGGGGTGACCGTGTCCGCCATCGCGGCAAGCACTTCGTCGGTAGTAAGGAAAGCGTCAATGCCCTCGGCCAGGGACTCCAGATCCGGGTGCCGGTCGAGGCACGCCTCGCTCGCGTAGACCTCATAGACGACGCCGGGCTCCCCCGCAGCAATCCTCTTCTGGTGCAGCGTCAGGGCCTCACGGACGGCCTGCGGGCCCTCCGCCAGGAACTCGCTGCGCTTTAAACGGGCCGGGCGCCCGGCAAGTTGTGCCACCTTCCTCACCCGATCAGCTCGGGGGTTGGACAGTGGAAAATCTTGCGGGCGCCCGGTTTCGTTCATATAAGAACCTTAGTGGCTTCAGCCACCAGTCCTTGAACTGCCTTCAGTGCTACTTTGCAGCCGGAGCTGACGTGTCAGCAGGCAGGGAGTCCTTGGCGATCTTCACCAGTGCGGCGAAAGCGTTGGCGTCGGAGACGGCCAGCTCGGCCAGCATACGGCGGTCAACCTCGACCTCAGCGGCCTTCAGGCCCTGGATCAGGCGGTTGTATGTGAGGCCGTTGGCGCGGGATGCAGCGTTGATGCGCTGGATCCACAGGCGGCGGAAGTCGCCCTTCTTCTTCTTGCGGTCGCCGTAGCTGTACACAAACGAGTGCAGCAGCTGCTCTTTGGCCTTGCGGTACAGGCGTGAACGCTGTCCACGGTAGCCCTTTGCGCGTTCAAGAATAACCCGGCGCTTCTTGTGGGCGTTGACCGCCCTCTTCACACGTGCCACGTGCGTACTCCTTCGAAAATCTGATCCCAAGCATCTACTGCCGGTACAACCGGCTGGCCTGAGAAGCCTTTTTGGTAGTTGACTGCTGCCAGGTGGCATCAGTCAGAGAACTTGGAACTTAGATGCCGAGCATCTTCCGGATGACCTTTGCGTCACCCTTGAAGACAATCTTGTCGCCGGCGAGACGACGAGTCAGCCTGGAGGACTTGTGCTCGAGGTAGTGGCGGCGGTTGGCCTGCTGGCGGCGCAGCTTGCCGCTGCCGGTCAGCTTGAAGCGCTTCTTAGCACCACTGTGGGTCTTCATCTTCGGCATGGGAACCGATCTCCTTACGTGTCCGCAGACATTGTCTGCAGTTCTTTCGAGCAGCCACCCCTGCAGGCGGCGTACTGGTTGCGTACTGCTGGAGGAAACCTCCTGCAGCTGTGAACTAGGTAGTCTTCTTACCGGCCGGCTTCGGAGCTGCCTTGGGGGCAGGCCTCGCAGCAGGCTTCGGTGCTGCCGGCCGGGCAACCGGCTTGGGCATCGGTGCCGGCGGCCTCGGAGCTGCCGGAGCGGCTGCCTTGGCTGCCTCGGCGGGCTTGGCCTCGGGAGCCTTGGCCGGAGCCGGGGCTGCCTTGGGCGCCTCCCGCTTGGGAGCAGCCGCCTTCGGGGCAGCCTGCTTAGGCGCCTCCTGTGCAGCGGCTTCCTTCACCGGAGCTTCCTTCGCAGCAGCTTCCTTTACCGGGGCTTCCTTCGCAGGGGCCTCGGCTGCAGGAGCAGCAACGGGTGTCTCGGCCTTGGCGGGCGCTGCAGTTTCCGCAGCTGCCGCCTCAGTGGCCTCAGTTTCGGGGGCTTCCGCCTCGGGCTGCGTGTTGATGGCGAACCCTTCCGGAAGAAGGTCAGCCAGCGACTGGGTCAGCGGCGCCTGGTCATCACCGGTGACATCGATGCGGCCCGAAGCCTTGGCTTCGTTCTGCGCCTTGGCCTCTGCACGCTGCGATGCGCGGCGTGCCTCAGCCTTGGCCTCAGCCTTGTTCTTCAGCGGGCCCACGACCATCACCATGTTGCGGCCATCAATACGCGGGCTGGACTCAACAACGCCAACCTCGGCGACGTCGTCAGCGAAACGCTGGAGCAGGCGGATGCCCATCTCCGGACGCTGCTGCTCGCGGCCACGGAACTGGATCATGGCCTTGACCTTGTCACCTGCACCGAGGAAGCGAAGCGCATGGCCCCGCTTGGTCTCGTAGTCATGGGTGTCGATCTTCAGACGGAAGCGGATTTCCTTGAGAACCGTGTTGGTCTGGTTCTTCCGGGCTTCACGTGCCTTGACTGCGGCCTCGTACTTGTACTTGCCGAAGTCCATCAGCTTGCACACCGGAGGCTTGGCCTGAGGTGCTACTTCAACGAGATCAAGATCGGATTCAGCAGCCAAACGCAGGGCATCCTCAATACGGACGACTCCTACCTGTTCACCTGCAGGACCGACCAGCCGCACCTCGGGGACGCGGATACGCTCATTGATTCTTGGCTCGCTAATGTTAAAGCTCCTGTGATTGATGTGATAAACCCACCGGCAAATAGAGAAGGCCCCCAATTGCCGGAGCAATCGAAGGCCTCGATGATCGGATGCACGCTTCTCCGAAGAGAAACTGTGCGCAGTTTTTCGGGCCAATGCCTGATGAACTGTCCGACCGGTACCCGGCAACCTTGCTTCCCTGGAATGACTTCCGGTGGGAAAACGGCTGACGCGGGTGGGAGAGAACTCCGCTTGCAAACTGGATGCCATTCTACAGAAAAAATCCCTAACGACGCAGCGGGGCGCCGGCGGGACCTACACAGCAAAATAACGACATTCAGTCGGTCTGTGACAAGCTTACCAGTATGAGTACCCCAGACAGCAATTCACACGTTTTCGAGGCAGCCCCTGCCGAGGCTGACGTGAGCCAGCAAATCCGCGACATCTCCGAGGTGCCGGCCATCGAGGTCATCACCACCGCCGCCGTTCACCTGATGAGTGCAGCAGCAGTGAAGCTCGGCCTGGCCGCCGAGGACAACGCGGAGGAACTGAAGGACCTGGATGAGGCCCGCAAACTTATCACCGCCCTTGCCGGCCTGGTGACGGCTGCAGCCCCTGAGATCGGTTCCCAGCACGCGGGGCCGTTGCGCGATGGACTGCGTTCCCTGCAGCTTGCTTTCCGGGAAGAGTCCGTTATTCCGGACGCCCCGGGCAAGGGCCCGGGCGAGAAGTACACCGGCGCCGTCAACTAGTACCCGACGCGGCAATTCGTTCACAAGCTAAATCACGACGGCGGCGGGCGGACCACGGAGGTCCGCCCGCCGCCGTCGTTGGTTCCTGCAGCGTCAGGTGGCGACTCTGCGGCGCCGCATTGCCTGGAGCAGCAGTCCCACCAGGCAAAGCACAACGCCGGCCGCACCCACTGCCACGAACCCTCCGGACGGTCCTGTCCCGTCGATGAAGATTCCCGCGAGGGGTGCGCCCAGCGCCACACCGGCGGTCAGCGCAGAGCCGTACCAGCCCATCGCCTCGCCGCGGCGGTCCTCGGCCACCAAGTCCGCCACCTTTTCGGAAGCCGCCGAGAGCACCGGTGCGCACAAAAATCCCGGAAGAATCGAAACAAACGCCAGGGTCCACGTATCGTGCGCAAAGCCCATCGGAATGGTCAGGGCCGCCATGCCCAAGAGCAGGACGTTCGGCAGGATCGGCCGGTGCATTGCGCCGTAGACCAGTCCGCCGATCACGGACGCGGCGCACCAAAAGAGGAAAACGATGCCGATTTCGCTTTGGTGGCCGCCGGTTTCCAGGGCCGCAACAATTCCAACGTCGGTGCCACTAAGAACCATCCCGGTTCCCGCCGCAACCGCAAAGACCGCCGCAACGGTGGCCGTGAACCAGGCAAAATTGTGGACCACTTTACCGCGCAGGCCCGCGCGGCCACGGCGGGCAGTTTCGGCACCGGCCGGCACAAGGTCGGCCGCTGCTTCCTGGACGTGGGCGGGAGCCGCGCACACGACTGCCACCTCCGCAGCGTGCCGCTGGTCCGCCTCGCCTTCCTCGGTCTGCGTGGCGCTGCGCGTGGGCGGGTTGAACCACATCAGGAACAGGCCGGCCAGGGACGTGGACACACCCACCACGGTGAGACCCAGAACGGTGAAGCCGCTGGTGGCCACGACAGCGCCGGCCGCGGGTCCGATCATAAACACCACCTCAGTGGTGATCGAGTCCAAGGCAAAAGCGGTCCGCCGCTGGGTACCGTCCGCGAGGACGCCCAAGGACTGGCGGATCACGCTGAAGATCGGCAGGGTCAGCAGGCCACCGATGAACACCAACGGCAACAGCAATTCGTAGCTGACATGCGGAACGACGGACCAGATGACCGCTTCGGAAACTACTGACGGGATAAGGGCCCTGCGAAGGCCAACCGTGTCAACACGACGGCCGCGCCATGGCGCTCCCACAGCTATGCCGATGGTCATCACCGCTGCAGCTGCGCCGGCCGCGGCATAGCCCTTGTCCAGGGTGAGGACGATGTGCAAAGTCAGCAGGACGCCGGCAGCAGAGTGCGGGATGCGGGCCACCATACCCACAAGCAGGAGCCGCCTGATGGGCTCGACGGCGAGCAACTCCCGGTAGAGAGCGAAATTCACGGAGAATCCTTTGGGTCTGGCACGGGCAGCCCGAGGGGTCTCCCCCGCTGACCGTCAGCTACTGAACCGCGCGCCGCAACTTAATTTCCATCGAATCGACCCGCTCCCCAAACAATACATTCCGCGACCAGGCAGCTTGAAGTCCGGCCACGAGCCCCTGCACCGCGGCGGCATCAAGGCCATCCTCGAGGTACAGAACCACCTGCAGTTCCGGTCCGGCACCGCCCCCTGAGAGCGGGACTCCCCCGCCAGTCACGGCGGCAACCCCGGAACCTGGAAGGAGTTCGACGTTCCGGACCGCCGGGAATCCGCCTGCCGCTGAGGCCATTTCTGCTGCCAGCGCGGCATCGGTGTAGGAGGGAATCCACTCCTGCTGCTGTGCCAGTGCCCACACGGCAGGCCGCCGGACCACAACGGTTACGTCCGAGCCCGGGTCAAGGACCAGCAATTCGGCCCCTTCGGCGACGGCTGATAGCGCGGCCCGTGCCGCGTACACAGCCACGGGCCGCGCGTCAGGGTGCCAGGCGGCGAGGCGGTCAGCTGATGTGAACGCGGGCATGGCTGTCCGGCCGTCTGGTGCCTTCAGGGTGACCAGCGCCATGTCGGCCTGCTTGTCCGCGGTCAGCCCGTCCACGCCCTCCGCTTCTGCGCCGAGCTGGGCGATGATGGGGATGAAGACACGGGCAGTGGCGAGCGAAGCCACCACCGCCGCTTCGTCACCGCTGCCCTCAACCAGGGCGCCCGCGGCGGCGAGGTAACCGGCGTCGGCCGTTCCGTCGTCGTCCTCGAAGTTGTGGATCTTGGCGTCGTCCCCGGCCAGGCTCCGGCCCTCCCAGGGCCTCCCCGCCGAATCGCTGGGGCCGCCCGCACCGGCAAGGGCAGCGGCGATGTGTCCGGGAAGGTGGCGCTGGACGGGAGCCCCGCCAGCCGCTTCTGAGTTAGGCGTGCTGTCCACGGTGTCCGGCTAGCGGCGTCCGGCGACGTCGAGGGCTTCGGGCAGCGTAAACGCACCGGCGTAGAGTGCCTTACCGACGATCGCGCCCTCCACGCCCAGGGGCACCAGGGACCGGAGTACTTTCAGGTCGTCAAGGCTGGAGATGCCGCCCGAGGCGACCACCGGCTTGCCGGTCTTTTCCACCATCTGACGCAGGAGCTCCACGTTGGGGCCCTTGAGGGTGCCGTCCTTGGTGACGTCGGTGACAACATACCGGGCGCAGCCGGCCTCTTCCAGGCGGCCCAGAACCTCCCAGAGGTCCCCGCCTTCCTTGGTCCAGCCCCGGCCCGCCAGCGTTGTTCCGCGGACGTCAAGGCCGACGGCGATCCTGTCGCCGAAACGTTCGATGGCCTTGCGGGTCCATTCCGGGTTCTCCAGCGCCGCTGTCCCGAGGTTGACACGGGCCACGCCAAGACCCAGCGCCGCCTCGAGGGACTCGTCGTCCCGGAGGCCACCGGAGAGCTCCACCTTGATGTCGAGCCGGCCCACTACCTCGCGGAGCAGCTCGGCGTTGGAGCCACGTCCGAAGGCAGCGTCCAGATCCACCAGGTGCACCCACCCGGCGCCCTGCTGCTGCCAGTTGAGGGCCGCCTCCAGCGGTGTGCCGTAGCTCGTCTCGCTGCCCGCTTCCCCCTGGACCAACCGAACGGCCTGACCGTTTACGACGTCGACGGCGGGCAGCAGTTCAAGAACCGGCAGATCGGTTGAGGTAGTCATCTCAAATCCTCTTCAATGTTGTGATGCTGGTGGAGCGGAGTGTGGTGTTGCAGAGTCCGGTGGTGTGGCGGGAGCCTAGTTGCCAGGAAGCGTCAGCAGGTAGGCAGCCATCAGCGACATTCCGGCCAGGACGTAAAAACTGATCTGCGTCCACAAAGGTTTGCGCTGCTGCCGGAAGGACAAGGCCCCGCCTACCAGGAGGCCGGCCAGGCCCATCAGGACGATGGACCACATCTAGGCTGCATCCGTGGTAGCCGGCTTGCGAAGACCGTCCACCCAGTTGCGCAGCAGCCGGGCGCCGGCATCGCCGGACTTTTCCGGGTGGAACTGGGTGGCGCAGAGCGGGCCGTTTTCCACCGCGGCGATGAAGCGCGCGCCGTGCTCGGACCAGGTCACCAACGGCGCCGTCATCCGGGGCTGGATCACATCGAAGTTCCAGTCCTGGACACCGTAGGAGTGGACAAAGTAGAACCGCTCGTTCTCAACGCCGGCGAAAAGCTTTGAGCCTTCGGGCACCTCCACGGTGTTCCAGCCCATGTGCGGCACAACGTCCGCGGGAAGGAGCTCCACCTTGCCGGGCCACTCCCCCATGCCTTCGGCCTCGGTCCCGTGCTCGACCCCGGCTTCGAACATCACTTGCAGGCCCACGCAGATGGCCAAAACCGGCCGGCCGCCAGCCACGCGCCGGCCGATCAGCCGGATGCCGTCCACGGCTTTGAGCTCGCGCATCACGGTTTCAAAGGCTCCCACGCCAGGTACCACCAGGCCGTCGGCATTAAGCACGTCCTCAGGCTTGGAGCTGAGGATGACCTCGGCTCCGGCCCGTTCAAGCGCGCGCACGGCCGAGCGGACGTTGCCGGAGCCATAGTCGAGAACGGTGACGGTGGGTTTACCGTCGGGCGACACGGGCTTTTTACCGGTGGCCGGATCGATCACGGCGCCATCACGGAGGAGCTGGCCGGTCACAGGGCACCCTTGGTGGACGGAATCCCCTCAACGCGGGGGTCGGGTTCAATGGCGGCACGCAGGGCGCGGGCGAAGGCTTTGAACTGTGCTTCCACAATGTGGTGCGGGTCGCGGCCGGCAATGACGTTCATGTGCAGGCAGATGCCTGCGTGCAGCGTGATGGCCTCAAAGACGTGACGGGTCAGCGACCCGGTGAAGTGGCCGCCGATCAGGTGGTATTCCTGCCCGGCGGGCTCGCCGCCGTGTACGAGATACGGGCGGCCGGAGACATCCACCACGGCGTTCGCAAGGGCTTCGTCGAGGGGCACAGTGGCCTCACCGAACCTGCGGATGCCGGCTTTGTTGCCCAGCGCCGTGCGCAGGACCTCACCGAAGGTGATGGCGACGTCCTCCACGGTGTGGTGGACGTCAATGTGAATGTCACCGGTGGCCTTGACCGTCATGTCGATGAGCGAGTGCTTGCTCAGCGCCGTCAACATGTGGTCGTAGAACGGGACCGACGTGTCGATGTCCGATACGCCCGTGCCGTCGAGGTTGATCTCCACGAGCACTGACGATTCACTGGTGGCACGCTCCATGCGCGCGGTCCGGGGCTCGGCAGCGTTCGATCCGGTGGAACTCATGATTATCTGGTCCTTTTAACGCAGGAGTGGTAGGGCGCGCTAAGGCGCCGGTACTTCAAGTCTAGGCGGGGAGCTTCGCTTGGCTGGCCAGGATGCCCTCAAGGGAGGTCAGGAAGGCTGTGGTCTCCCTCTCAGTTCCCGCCGTGACCCGCAGGTGGCCGGGAATCCCGACGTCGCGAATCAGCACGCCCGCGTCCAGCAATTGCTGCCAGACCTCGTGCGGGCTGTCCAGGCCGCCGAAGAAGACGTAATTGGAATCCGAGGCCGCCGGCTTGAGGCCCATCCGGGTCAATTCCGTGACTATCCGGTCCCGCTGTTCCTTGATGTCCTGGACGTCCGCCATCAGGGCGGTCCGGTGCTGGAGGGCGGCCAGGGCCGCGGCCTGGGTGATCGCGGAGAGGTGGTAGGGCAGCCGGACCAGGCGGAGGGCATCCGTTACCTCCGGCGCCGCCGCCATGTAGCCGAGGCGCGCTCCGGCGAGGGCAAACGCTTTGCTCATGGTGCGGGAAACAATCAGGCGTTCCCTGCCCGGCAGCAGGGTAAGGGCACTGGGCGTGCCGTCATGGGCAAACTCGTGGTAGGCCTCGTCGACGATCACGATGGTCTGGCTGGCCTCGCCGGCGGCGTACACGGCCTCCACTACGTCCAGCCCAAGCCCTGTCCCGGTGGGGTTGTTGGGCGAACACAGGAAAACGATGTTCGGCTGAAGTTCCTTGACCTGAAGGGCGGCTGATTCGGCACTAAGTCCGTACCCTTCAGCGCGCTGACCGACGATGTATTCGGTGTCGGTGCCGCTTGCCAGCAAGGGGTACATGGAATACGTGGGCGGGAACCCGAGGGCCTTACGACCCGGGCCGCCGAATGCCTGCAAGATTTGCTGAAGGACCTCGTTGGAGCCGTTGGCGGCCCACATGTTAGTGGCATCAAGTCCGTGGCCCAGGTACTCGGCCAGCGCTTCGCGGAGCTCGGTGAATTCACGGTCCGGGTAGCGGTTGAGCCCGGTTGCTGCTTCCGTTACAGCTGCCGCGATGGCGGCCTGCACATCCGCCGGAACGCCATGGGTATTCTCATTGACGTTCAGCAGGATGGGAACATCCAGCTGCGGGGCACCGTAGGGGGTAAGCCCGCGAAGGTTGGTCCGGAGGGGAAGTCGGTTCAGACGCTCTAGCTGGTCATTCACCTGAACAGTTTAGTTCCGAAGGAGACTGCCGGAAAATGTGACGGCCACCAGCGGACCTGTCCCTGCGTCAACCGGCCCCTCGCCGGCGGCTAACGGGTGGGGACAAAGAGCTGTTGGCCCGGCACCACGCCGCCGCCCGTGAGGTTGTTCAGTTGAACAATGTCCGCAATGACGTCCCGGGCGTCGCGCTGGGGTGCTGCCGTGCCCGCAATGGCCCAGAGGGACTGTCCGGGCTGGACGGTCACCGTGATGGTGGGGGTGACGGAGAGATCAGCTGCGGAATCCGCCGCCTTTGCCGGCGAGGTGAGAAAACCAGCCAGCGAGAGAAGGAGCGCAGCAAGGAGCACCAGCGGGATGCCGATGAGGACAACCCGGCCCCTGCGGGTCAGACGGAGCGGCGGCAGGGATTCCCTGCGCTGCTGTGACGTCAGGTGCTCGACGGAAACGAACTGCGGACGGGAATCCTGTGAAGCAGATGTAGCTGACATGAGATGAGCCCTCCTGGACCATACTGTGCTGCCCGGCGTGGCCTCCACGTCGCCAATGCCCCGAGGCTCCCGCCTCCGCATTCGGCGGATATTCGAATCCGCTGGCAACGAGTCGAACACATATTCGAACTTTGCTTCCTCAGTTTTAGCACTTATCACCGAACATTGTCGAGACTCGCTAGAACAAATGTTTGAAAAAGCTATGTGGCTGGCCTACGTTTGGATCAAGGATCAACCACTCGTGTAGTTGATCAGCAGGGTCTGACATTCAAAGCAGCCCGGACATTCCGGCGAGGAACGCCGGACCGGATCCGGGGCAACCGAAAGGCATTGGCGAACATGGCAGCACCAGCCGCCGAGGGCAAGGCGACTCCGCAGGGCCGCCAGCCCCAGAGGACCCCCAAGGGGCTCACTGCCCGCCAGAAGAAGATCCTGGAAACCATCCAGCGTTCCGTCAATGACAACGGCTACCCGCCCTCCATGCGGGAAATCGGAGACACTGTCGGCCTGGCCAGCCTTTCGAGCGTCACCCATCAGCTCTCCCAGCTGGAAAAGCTGGGCTACCTCCGCCGTGACCCGAAGCGTCCGCGCGCCATGGAGGTCCTCATGCCCCTAACGCTGGACGGGGGCGCCGGCAAAAACGGTGCCTCGGTCAAATCCGCGGCCCTGCACAGCCTCGGCGGTACTGTCACCGAACTTCCCACTGCCATGGACACTGCCATGGTGCCGCTGGTTGGCCGCATCGCGGCAGGCGGACCGATCCTTGCCGATCAGGTGGTGGAGGACGTGATGCCGCTGCCCCGCCAACTTGTGGGGCAGGGTGAACTATTTATGCTGCGCGTCGCCGGCGACTCCATGGTGGACGCCGCCATCTGCGACGGCGACTGGGTAGTGGTCCGCCGCCAGGCGGACGCCGCCAACGGGGACATCGTTGCGGCCCTGTTGGACGACGAAGCCACCGTCAAGACCTTCCGCCAGCGCGACGGCCACACGTGGCTGTTGCCCCAGAACACCCAGTACGAGCCGATCCTTGGTGATCACGCCACGATCATGGGGAAGGTCGTCTCGGTCCTGCGGTCGCTGTAGCCTCAGGCGCCCTTCCCGGCCAGCCTTTCGAGTGCCGCGAATGCCGTCTTGCGGTCCGTGGTGGGCCAGAACGGCGGGAGCGCAGCGCGCAGGAAGCCGGCGTAACGCTCCGTGGCAAGACGTGAATCGAGTACGGCCACCACTCCTTTGTCCCCCGTCGAACGGATCAGCCGGCCTGCCCCCTGGGCCAGGCGGATGGCCGCGTGCGTGGCGGAAACTGCCATGAAGCCGTTGCCGCCGGCCTGCGCCACGGCGCGGGAGCGGGCGGTCATGAGCGGATCATCGGGCCGCGGGAACGGAATGCGGTCGATCACTACCAGCCGGCACGATCCACCGGGAACGTCAACACCCTGCCACAGCGACATGGTGCCGAACAGGCAAGTATCGGGCTCGTCCGCGAACTGCTTCACAAGCGCCGTCATGGTCGAGTCGCCCTGGCAAAGAATGCTGAGCCCGAGCCGCGGGCGCATCGCCTCAGCCGCCTCTTCGGCAGCACGGCGCGACGAAAAGAGGCACAACGCACCGCCGCCGGAAGCCCGGATCAGCGCCTCCAGCTCGTCCAGGGCCTCCGGTGACGCTCCGCGACCAGGTTTGGGCAGGTGCCCGGCGACATAGAGGATCCCCTGCTTGGGATAGTCGAACGGTGAGCCGACGTCGATGCCGGTCCAGCTCGGTGCGCCCTCCCCTACCAGCCCCAGGCCTCCGGCGGCCGGTTCGAACGCCGAACCGATGGCCAAAGTTGCCGAGGTGAGCACGACGGTGTGGCCTGCGAACAACCCCTCACGCAACTTACCGGCGACACTAAGCGGGGCTATGTTGATCAGCGCAGGGGCTGTCTCGTCGGGCTGCGAATAGCCCTGTTGCGGATCGAAGGAGCTGGCGCGGGAAAACCAGACGACTTCGCGGTTCTCGCGGGCAACGATGAGGCGTTCACACAGTTCAAGGATCAGCATCAGCCGCGAGCGGGCAAGCTGCCGCCCGCCGTCGGCCGTTTGGCTGCCGTCCCCCTTGGAATCTGACAGGGCGGCCCGGCAGGCCTCCCGCAACTGATCCACGCAGTCCAACTGTTCGTCGTCGAGCCCGTTGGGCAGCAGCCCGTTCGGGACGCCGGCCAGGGCGAGTTCGAGGTTGGCAGCGGCCGCATTAAGGGCATCAACAGTGATGGCGGTGTGCTTACGGGCGCCGGCCGCCGCCGCGTGGACCATGGCAACGGAGAGCTGCCCGGAGACCGCGCCGGTGACCCGGTCCTGGAGTTCGTGGGCCTCGTCCACCACCACAACGTCGTATTCGGGCAGCACGGCAAGGCCCTCAAAGGCGCTGACCGCCAGCATGGCATGGTTGGTGACCACAACGTCAGCTTCGGCCGCGTCGTGGCGCGCCAATTCGCTGAAGCATTCGGCCGCCATCGGGCACTTCTGCGCCCCCAGGCATTCCATCGACGTCACCGAGACCTGCCGCCAGGCGCGGTCGGTGACGCCGGGAAGGAGCTCATCGCGGTCTCCCGTGGTGGTTTTTTCCGCCCATTCGCGCAGGCGCACCACTTCCTTGCCCAGTTGCGACGACGGTCCGCCCATGGCGGCGGCGAAGTGCGGGACGCTGGTGTCCTCGCCGAGGGAGAAGAGTTGGCCCTCGGCGGGTTCCTCGGACGGGAACCCGCCTTCCAGCTTGTGCCGGCAAACATAGTTTGAGCGACCCTTGACCAGAGCCACCTTGACGGGGCGGTCCAGTGCAGGGGTGATGGTCTTCAGCAGCCGGGGAAGGTCCCGGCCCACAATCTGGGTCTGCAGCGCAAGGGTTGCCGTGGAAACGAGCGTGGGCTTCTCGCTCACCAGGGAATGCGCGATGAGCGGGATGAGGTAGGCGAGTGACTTGCCGGTGCCGGTGCCGGCCTGGACCAGAAGGTGGTCGCCGGTTTCGATGGCCCTCGCCACCTGCCGGGCCATTTCATGCTGGCCGGCCCGGCTTTGGCCGCCCATCCCTGCGACGGCGCGGTCGAGCAGTTCAATCACGAACTCCTCGCCGGCCGTCTCGGAGATCTCCCCTGCCACCAAGTCAGTCATTGCTGACGAAGGATTCCAGTTCAGCTGCGAGGCCCTCCCGGACCATGACCACAACGCGCGTGCCGTGCTCGCCGTGCTCGAGGCTGAGGATCTCGGCATCGGTCTCGTGCAGCTTGCTGATCAGGTCACCACGGTCGTACGGGATCAGCAGTTCGAGTTTGACGCCGGGCCGCGGAATGCCGTCGCTGATGGCCTTGAGGAGTTCAGCAATGCCCTGGCCGGTCCGGGCCGACACCACCACATGGCGGGGCTCGCGCTGCTTGAGACGCTCCACCACAAACGGGTCGGCGGCATCGGCCTTGTTGAGGACGATGATCTCAGGCACGTTGCGGGCGTCCACCTCGCTGAACACCTTGCGGACGGCAGCGATCTGGCCTTCAGGATCCGGGTGCGAAACATCCACCACGTGCAGGATCAGATCGGAGTCAGCCACTTCCTCCAGCGTGGAGCGGAACGCTTCCACCAACTGTGTGGGCAGGGACCGGACGAAACCTACAGTATCGGCCAGCGTGTACCCCAGCCCGTCCGAGGTCTCAGCTTTACGGACAGTGGGATCCAGGGTGGCGAACAGGGCGTTCTCCACCAGCACACCGGCATCGGTGAGCCGGTTGAGCAGGGAAGACTTTCCGGCGTTTGTGTACCCGGCGATTGCCACGGACGGCACCGAATTACGACGACGGTTGGCCCGCTTCGTTTCCCGTGCCGGCTTCATCGCGGCGATCTCCCGCCGCAGCTTGGCCATGCGCGTGCGGATCCGGCGGCGGTCCAGTTCGATTTTCGTCTCACCGGGTCCGCGCGAACCCATGCCGGCGCCGGCGCCACCCACCTGGCCACCGGCCTGGCGGGACATCGAGTCACCCCAGCCACGCAGGCGCGGAAGAAGGTATTCAAGCTGCGCCAGTTCAACCTGGGCCTTGCCTTCACGGCTCTTGGCGTGTTGGGCGAAGATGTCCAGGATCAAAGCCGTCCGGTCAATGACCTTGACCTTGACGATGTCCTCGAGGCTACGGCGCTGGGATGGCGCCAGTTCGGCATCGACCACCACGGTGTCCGCGCCGGTAGCCATGACGATGTCCTTGAGCTCCTGCGCCTTGCCGGAGCCAAGGAAGGTGCCGGGGTCCGGTTTGGCACGGCGCTGCACCAACCCGTCCAGGACCTCCGAGCCTGCCGTCTCGGCGAGGGCGGCGAGCTCACGGAGGGAGTTCTCAGCGTCCGCGAGGGTGCCCTCGGACCAGAGACCTGCCAGCACCACCCGTTCGAGCCGCAACTGCCGGTATTCGACTTCGGTGACGTCTTCGAGTTCCGTGGACAGGCCGGCTACGCGCCGCAGGGCCCGGCGTTCGTCGAGGTCCTGCTGGTCGCCGTCGTAGCTTGTGTGTTCGTCTTCCTGGCGGGAAATGGCCTGTGCCCTGCCCAGCACGGCCTTCTCGCCGTCGGCAGCTTTGACGTTCCTGGCAGGAACGTCCTTGGCGAGAATCCGGTCGATGACAGCTTGGATCTCCTCGGGACTCATGTCCTGGGCTGCTGGATCGGAACCGGTGTTGGGCTGGCTGGTCATGTTCTCCTTTGAAGAATCGGCACTTTCAGAATAGTGCCGTTTATTGGTGTCTGGTGAAGTATTCGCGCTGGGCTGACGGCTTGCAGTCATCCTGGCCTCCTGATCTGCCCTGCGGTCCCGTCAAAGCGGTGTCGCGCAGGTGGGTCGCATCACAGCTGATGCATGGAGTGATGGAAGTGGCGCAGGAAATCTCAGAATAGGGACCGGCGCGGCGGCTGATCACTCGAGTCTGGCCCTGCGGCAGGACAGGTTCTGGAGACCTGCCCTGTGTCGCACAGACGGAAGGTTGATACCTGCATCGCTGTGGGGCACGGGCTTGGGGACGGCGGGCCGCGGAAGGCGCAGCCCCGGTCCGGCTACTCGAAGATCAAGAACATGGGTTCAAGATTAGCAGAACCGGGACCCTCCGATTTCGCAGGGGCCGTTTCGCATTGTCCTGTGCGGCCAACTAATCTGGCCAGTTATGGAGTCCGCACACTATTTCAGCGCATCGCCCGCAGGGCCGTTCACCCGCAAGCCCCTGACGGTGGAACTGGCCGGCGAAACGCGTACCCTCCAGACTTCGGCGGGGATCTTCAGCCCCGACGGGATCGACAAGGGTACGGCGGTCCTCCTGGCCGAAGTCCCGGCGCCGTCCCCCAGCGGGAACCTTCTGGACATCGGCTGCGGCTGGGGGCCCATAGCCCTGACCCTTGCCCTGCGGGCGCCACATGCCCGGGTGTACGCCGTTGACGTCAATGAACGCTGCATCACGCTGACCAACGAAAACGCAGCCCTGCTGGGGCTGGACAACGTGGCGGCGAGCACCCCTGACGCGGTGGACCCGGACCTGCGCTTCGATACCATCTGGTCCAACCCGCCCATCCGGATCGGCAAGGACGAACTGCACAGCCTGCTCACGCTGTGGCTCCCCCGGCTGGCCCCCGGCGGCTCAGCGTGGCTGGTGGTGCAGAAGAACCTTGGTTCGGACTCGCTTCAGCGCTGGCTGTCCGCAGAACTGGACGAATCGTTCACCGTCACCCGCGAAAGCACCGCCAAGTCCTTCCGGATCCTGCGGGTCAGGAAATCGTCCCGCTAGCCACAATCACGGCGGGGCCGCTGAGTTCGACGTGCTCGTGGCCTGCCGCCCCCACGAAGAATTTGACCCCGACTACCCCGCCCGGCACGTTGACCAGCCAGGAGTCCGGCGCCTCGGCTCCGGCCCAGTGCCTGGTGGCCACCGCTGCGGCGCACGCGCCGGTGCCGCAGGACTGCGTTTCCCCAACGCCCCGTTCGTGGACACGCATGGTAACGGTGCCGACGCCGTTGTGGACGAGCGGTTCGTCGGGCACCACAAATTCGACATTGGTGCCGTTGGCGGGCAGCGGATCCACCAGCGGTGCCGTGAAGAGCCTGGCGGACTCCAATTCCGACAGTTCCGCCAGGGCCACCACGGTGTGCGGGTTGCCCATGCTGATGGACAGAGCCGGCCGGGGAACTTCCAGGCCGTCCGCGGTCACGAGGGAATCCATGGCCTTGGCAGTTGCTTCGCCGGGGAAAATGAACTCCCACGGCCCCATATCAACGGCGTAGCCCTCGCCTGTCCGGACAACTGTCTTGGCGCCGCCGCGCGTTCCGATGGTGAGCGATCCGCCGTCGGGCAGGTCAACCAAACCCTCAGCGCGCAGGAAGTGCACAAAAACGCGGACACCGTTACCGCACATTTCCGAGAGGGACCCGTCACCGTTGCGGTAGTCCATGAACCATTCCGCCCCGGGGCTGGTTTGCAGGAGCTCGCGGCCTTCGGACAAGTAGCGGGACGGAACGGCCCTGATCAGCCCGTCCCCGCCGATGCCGCGGTGCCGGTCGCACAGCGCGGCGACCTGCCCGGCGTCGATGGTCTGGACGCCGTCCGGATCAGCGATGAGCACAAAATCGTTGCCCGTGCCGTGGCCCTTGGAGAAACGAAGTCCGCCCAGCGAACGGAAGGCGGGCTCGGGGGTCTCTGTGGGGGTTGCGTCCATGCTCCTAGGTTACCGGGCAGGCATTAATCGGCTAAAACGGCCGACGGCGGCGGCGGCGTCAGTGACACAGCGCCGCGGCCTGCGCCGTGAGGTCCGGCGCCTGCCAGTCCAGCCAGCTGATGCGGGGATCCGCCCGGAACCAGGTGAGCTGGCGTCGGGCGAATTGCCGGGTGGCCACGATGGTTTCCTCGGTGGCCTCGGCGGCGGTTGCGACGCCGTCGAGCACCTTGAGGAACTGGGCATAGCCCAGTGCCCGGGGCGCGGTTTTGCCGCTGCGCAGTCCTGCCGCATCCAGCCGGCGCACTTCCGCCAGCAGGCCCTGGTCCACCATCCTGTGCACGCGCAGGGCCAGCCGTTCACGGAGTGCTTCGCGGTCCACGGCCAGCCCGACCTGAACGGCTGGCTGGTAGTACTCCCGCTGGGGCATAAAGGAGCTGAAGGGCCTGCCGGTGAGCTGGTGCACCTCCAGGGCCCTGATGATGCGCCGGGCATCGCCGACCCGGCCGGCGGACACGGGATCCACCTCCCGGAGCCGGGCGAGGAGTGCCTCCGGCCCGGACTGCTCAAGCTCCGCCTCCAGGGCGCGGCGGATTGCGGGGTCGGTACCCGGGAACTCAAGAACGTCCAGGACTGCCCGCACGTAAAGACCGGATCCGCCCGCCAGGATGGCGCGCTTGCCGCGGGCGTGGATGCCGCTGATGACCTCCCGGGCCTGCTGCTGGAAGTCAGAAACGCTCGCTTCCTGGGTGACGTCCATCGTGTCCAGGAGGTGGTGGGGCACGCCGCGCCGTTCGGTCAGGGTGATCTTGGCAGTACCGATGTCCATGCCCCGGTAGAACTGCATGGCATCGGCGTTAATCACCTCGCCATCCAGCTCGAGGGCAAGGCTGACCGCGAGATCCGACTTACCCGAGCCAGTGGGACCAACGACCGCGATGACCGGAGGCTGGGCCACCGGTCAGCGGCTCCGGACCGGCAGCGTGGGCATGCCCAGCGAGACCCCGGTCCGGCCAGCACCGCTGCTTGCGGCGCCCGGTGCAGGAGCGCCGCAGGAGTCGGCCTGCGACCTGTCCCAGGCATCGCCGGCACGGGACCGGCGGAGGCTGTAGTCCTGCAGTGCAGGGTCGGCGACGAGGTGGAAGGCGGCGGCCTCCGTGACGGTGACGGTCACCACGTCACCCGGACGTGGCGACTCGGCACCTTCGGGAACCGAGAAGTGCACCAGCCGCTGGTCCTGGGACCGGCCAGAGAGCCGGTGGGTCTCTTCAGACTTCCGGCCGGCTTGGGCAGTAACCATGACCTCCACCCGTCGGCCAAGCTGCTTGGCGTTTTCTTCGGCGGCAATCCGGTCCTGCAGCGCGGTCAGGCGTTCGAAGCGCTCCTGGACTACGGCCTTGGGCAGCTGATCGGGCAGGTCCGCAGCGGGGGTGCCCGGCCGCTTGGAGTACTGGAATGTGAAGGCGGTGGCGAAGCGCGATTTCTCCACCACGTCGAGGGTGGCCTGGAAGTCCTCTTCCGTTTCGCCGGGGAAACCCACGATGATATCGGTGGAAATGGCGGCGTGCGGGATCCTGTCCCGGACCTTGTCCAGGATGCCCAGGAACTTGGTGGACCGGTAGGACCGCTTCATGTCCTTCAGGACCTTGTCTGACCCGGACTGCAGCGGCATGTGCAGTTGCGGCATGACATTGGGCGTCTCGGCCATCGCGTCAATGACGTCGTCGGTGAAGGCGGCGGGGTGCGGGCTGGTGAACCTGACCCTTTCGAGGCCCTCGATTTCACCGCAGGCGCGCAGGAGCTTCGAAAAGGCCTGCCTGTCGCCGAATTCCACTCCATAGGAGTTAACGTTCTGCCCGAGAAGCGTGACCTCAATCGCACCATCGTCCACGAGCGCTTGGATTTCGGCCAGGACGTCGCCGGGACGGCGGTCTTTCTCCTTGCCGCGCAGGGCCGGCACGATACAGAAGGTGCAGGTGTTGTTGCAGCCCACCGAAATGGACACCCATCCTGAGTAGACCGAGTCCCGCTTGGTGGGCAGCGTGGAGGGGAAAACGTCGAGGGATTCGAGGATCTCCAACTGGGCCTCGTTGTTGTGCCGGGCCCGGTCCAGCAGCGCCGGAAGCGCACCGACGTTGTGAGTGCCGAACACGGCATCCACCCAGGGCGCCTTCTTGAGGATGGCCTCCCGGTCCTTTTGGGCCAGGCAGCCCCCCACCGCGATTTGCATTCCGGGGTTGGCGGCCTTCACGGGCGCCAGCATGCCCAGGTTCCCGTAGAGCTTGTTGTCCGCGTTCTCCC
Source organism: Arthrobacter sp. BF1 (assembly GCF_056680215.1). Classification (NCBI taxonomy): domain Bacteria; kingdom Bacillati; phylum Actinomycetota; class Actinomycetes; order Micrococcales; family Micrococcaceae; genus Arthrobacter; species Arthrobacter sp. BF1. Next base: position 1,551,531 of record NZ_CM155271.1, on the reverse strand, counting down.
TGACGGCGCAGGTGTTGAACACCACCACGTCGGCCTGCTCACTCTGGGCCGGTACGTAACCCGCGGCCTCAAGCATGCCGGCCATCCGCTCCGAGTCATGGACGTTCATCTGGCAGCCGAAAGTGCGCACCTGATAGGTCCGGGGGTGCGGTGCACTTATCGCTTGTGCTGCGCCAGAGGCTGCGGAAGGGGCGGTGCCGGATGCGGGGGAAGGAATGGTCAAACTCACCTGTTAAGGGTACCGGCTCAGCGGAGGCCCCGCCCCGGCAGCCTAAAACCCCGGCTCATAGCCGTCGTGGCTGGCCTGGTGGCCACCCAGCCGGGCGTCGATGACCTCACCTACCACCCTGAATGCCTGGGCGGGCTGGTAGCCCTTCCGGGCGAGCATGGAGGCGAGGCGCCGCGTCATCTTGTCCCGCTCGGCCCTGTCCGACAGGTCCGAGCCGGGCCGGAGCTTACGTTCCACCAGTACCCGGGCGCCCGCTTCCTCGTCCGCGTCGGAGACCTGCTCCAACGCGGCAGCGGCGATGTCCGCGTCGATGCCCTTGTCCGACAACTCGCGGCGGAGCGCCCCTTTTGCCAGCTTTCGCGACTGGGACCGGCTGCGTACCCACATATCGGCGAAGTCGGCGTCGTCAATCAGGCGGACTTCCTCGAACCTGTCCAGGACGGCCTCGGCCACGTCCTCCGGGATGTTCCGCTCCGCAAGCTTGCGGGCCAGTTGCAGCCGGCTTTTCGCCGAACTGGTCAGCTGCCGCAGGACTATGGCGCGGGCGACAGAGGCGGGGTCAGGCTCGGCATCCGCAGCCACAGACGACTCCGGATCAGGCCCGTCCGCGCCAGCGCTGCGCCGGCCGCCCGCGCTCCTACGCCGCCCGCGCCCGGCCGCCGAGTCCCATTCACCCATAAATCCGCGGCGCCTTCGAACGCACGGCCCTATAACTCTTCAACTTTAGAAGCCGTCGCCCTTAGAAGCCGTCGACGGCCTTCAGCTTGGGCGCATCCTTGGACTCATCCGCAGCGGGCTTGACGCCCACGCCCAGCTTCTCCTTGATGAGGCGCTCCAGCTCAGCGGCAAGTTCGGGGTTGTCGCGCAGGAAACGGCGGGAGTTCTCCATGCCCTGACCCAGCTGGTCGCCGTCGTACGTGAACCATGAACCGGACTTCTTGATGATGCCGTGCTCAACGCCCATGTCGATGATGCCGCCCTCACGGGAAATGCCCTGGCCATAGATGATGTCGAACTCGGCGATCTTGAAGGGCGGCGCCATCTTGTTCTTGACGATCTTGGCCTTGGTGCGGTTACCGACAGAGTCGGCACCTTCCTTAAGGGTCTGGATCCGGCGGACGTCGATGCGGATGGAGGCGTAGAACTTCAGGGCCTTACCGCCAGTGGTGGTCTCCGGGGAGCCGAAGAACACGCCGATCTTTTCACGGAGCTGGTTGATGAAGATGGCAGTGGTCTTGGTCTGGCTGAGGCGGCCGGTGATCTTACGCAGCGCCTGGCTCATCAGGCGGGCCTGCAGGCCAACGTGGCTGTCACCCATGTCACCCTCGATTTCCGCGCGCGGCACCAGGGCGGCAACGGAGTCGATGACGATAACGTCCAGCGAGCCGGAACCGATCAGCATGTCCATGATTTCCAAGGCCTGTTCACCGGTGTCAGGCTGGGAGACCAGGAGGGCGTCGGTGTCGACACCCAGTTTGGCAGCATATTCCGGGTCCAGAGCGTGCTCGGCGTCGATGAACGCGGCAATGCCGCCCAGGCGCTGGGCGTTTGCGACGGCGTGCAGGGCCACTGTGGTTTTACCGGAGGACTCCGGGCCATAGATCTCTACGACGCGGCCGCGGGGCAGGCCGCCAATTCCCAGGGCCACGTCCAGGGCGATGGAGCCGGTGGGGATGACCTCGATGGGGGCACGGACTTCGTCCCCCAGGCGCATGACCGATCCTTTGCCGAACTGCTTGTCAATCTGGGCCAGCGCTGCTTCCAACGCTTTTGCACGATCCGGGGCTGCCGCCATGGTTCACACCTCTAATGCTTTCTCGCTTTGGAGTGGCCTCAGGGGCCTTTATTGGTCATCTCTGACGCTAATGGCACCCTCCGACATTCCAGCCGGGCGACATCGCGTATGTGGATAACCCACTACAAAAAGCATAGCTTTACCCGAACAGATATTCGAACAGATCCGACGGCGTGTCAGCCGCAGAGACCTGCAGTGGGTCAGCAGAGGGAATTCAGTTGCGGGGCTTGACGTCGCGGCCCAGGCGCCGGTCAGGCGGCACGTCCTGCACCTCGCACACGGCGAGCCAAACGTTCCGGGGGCTCACGCCGGCGCTGAGTGCCTGGTCAGCCGTGCGCCCGCCGACTCCGGCGAGAACGAGGGTGCTGCTGAGGACCCGGGAGTACCCTGCCCCGAATTCGTCGTCCATAAGCCGCCAATAGTCACTGATCCGCACCAATAGAGTCTCTCATGATCCCGGACCCTAGAATTGTTGCCATGAGCAACTCAGCCGATGGCCGTCCACTGGAAGCACCTGCTGATGCAGCCGCTCCTGATACGGGTGCCCGCGGGGACACCCTCGACGAGACGCTCAACACGGTGGAACATCAGATCAGTCTTTTTTGGCGGCGTGCGCGTTCGGTATCCCAGCAGCTTTCGCGCCAGGTTCATCCGGACATGGAGCCGGCAGCGTACGGGCTGCTGGCAGTCATCCGGCGTGAGGGCCCCATCCGTCTGACCGACCTTGCCCAGAACATCGGCGTGGGCAAGCCGTCGGTCAGCCGCCAAATCGCGTTCCTGGAAAGCATCGGGCTGGTCTCCAAGGAAGCCGATCCCCTGGACGGTCGGGCGCAGTCGATCCGCCTTACCGAAAAGGGGGAAGAGAAGATGCACCAGGTCCAGGACGCACGCCGGCGGGACTTCCGTGAACGCTTGGGGGAATGGCCGGTGGAGGAACTGCAGACGCTCGCCGAATACATGGCCAAGCTCAACTCGATCTTTGACCTGGACGTCCTCGGCAAAGACGCAGCCGCCCGGGGCGGCGCGACGAACCGGGCAGCCAGCACCACCAGGTAGCAGGACAGAACACAGCCTCCGGCCAGTGGCCGGAGGCTTCGTCTTTAATGCTTTAGATCCCTGCGGACCTGCTTACCGTGCGCCGGAAAGGAGGCCCGTGGAGAGTTCGTTGGTGAGTTCAGCATTGAGGTCGCGGTCAAGATCGCGGCCGTAGCGCTGTGAGAATTCCTGGGGAACGGTGTCTGGAACGGCAACGCCCTCAGCGACGGCTACGCGGTCGCTGACTTCACGGAGCATGATGGACAACGGCACGTCCAAGGCCGAGCAGATCGACGACAGGAGCTCTGACGATGCTTCCTTCTGTCCCCGCTCCACCTCGCTGAGGTAGCCCAGGGATACACGCGCACTGTGCGAAACTTCGCGGAGCGTACGCCCCTGGCGCTGGCGGACATCGCGCAGGACATCACCGATTTCGTGGCGAAGTACAACCATTTTGCGCTCCTTCTGTTCGCTCTTAGCCTGATCGGCGAGGCCCACATCCTTCCAGCGGACAACGCCGTTTACGGATACGGGCTGCTTTACCATCTGTATCGCCTTGCTCCTTCATATGTCCGGCTCACCATGCGATACCGGAGTTGTTATTTATCCTAGGCGCCTCGGCTCTGCCAAAGCGACACAATGTAATAACTAATAGGTTCGGGGATTTGTTCCCGGCAACTTTACGCCCGGTAGCTTTGACGCGATAGGGCCTCAGGAAGACAGAGCTGTGAGCAGCCTTTCCAGCGCTGCGCCGCACGCTTGCCCGCGGATATCGGCGCGGTTCCCGGTGAAAGTGTAGTGGAAGGCGGAGGCGCCTTCGGCGGTTGCCACACCGATGAAGACCGTTCCCACCGCTTTGCCGTCATGTTCCTCGGGGCCGGCCACGCCTGTGGTGGCGACGCCAATGTCCGCGCCCAGCGCAGACCGGACACCCGTGGCCATGGCCGCAGCGACGTCGCCGTCCACCGAGCCGACCGTGGCCAGCAGTTCAGCCGAGACGCCCAGGACGTCAACCTTCACGGAGTTCTGGTACGCCACCACCCCGCCTTGCAGCATGCCCGAGGCCCCGGCAGTATCGGCCAGGACGGCGGTGACCATCCCCGCAGTAAGTGACTCCGCGGCAGCAACGGTGCGGCCGGTTTCCAAGGCATTCCTGACTGCCTGTTCGGCCAGATGGTGAAGATTTGTCACGTCAGCTCCTAGGTGCCAAGCGTTGTGTTTCGGGACCGTTTTCCCCGCGCCCGCAGACGCAGGGCTTCCACCACATATTCGACGCCGGTCCATACCGTGATGAGTACGGCCACCATCATGACTGCAAAAGCCACCCAGACCAGCCAGGGTACCAGCGCGCCCAGCGGCAGCAGATACAGGAAGATCGCGGCAGTCTGCACCACGGTCTTGAGCTTCCCGCCGCGCGATGCCGGGATGACGCCATAGCGGATGACAAAGAAGCGGAGTGCAGTTATGCCCCATTCCCGGACAAGGATCACGATGGTGACCCACCATGGCAGCTCACCGAGCACGCACAACATGACCAGCGCAGAGCCGATCAGGAGCTTGTCTGCGATGGGATCGGCGATCTTGCCGAAATTGGTGACGAGCCCGCGGCTTCTGGCAATGTCGCCGTCGAGCTTGTCCGTATAGATTGCGACGGCGAACGCCACCACCGCCGCCCATCGCCACGGACCTGACTCGCTGCGCAGGCCGGGGGCATCGAGGAGGAGGAACCAGACGAAGAACGGTACCAGAGCGATGCGCAGCATGGTCAGGATGTTGGGAAGATTCCAGATCCCGGGGCTGCTGGAGCCGGCGGCAGTTGCTTCGGTGCTAGTCACCCTTCTAGGCTACCGTCCGGTGAGTGACCAGGCGTCTTCGGACCCGTCTTCGTCGTCGCCATTGGAGCCGGTATCTGCTCCGTCGAAGTATTCGACGCTCTGGCTTCGCTGGTCCAGGTCGGCCTGGACCAGGTCCTCAGCGTAGCCGCCCTGGGCGATATTGGCGTTGGCGTTGTCGCTCAGCGCCGCAGTCTTGGAATCCGCAACGGCCGGCGCGTCCTGACCCTTCATGGCTGCCAGCACGGCAGCCAGATCGTCCGGCTTGACCAGGACGTCCCGGGCCTTGGAACCTTCCGACGGGCCAACCACTCCCCTGGACTCCAGCAGGTCCATGAGCCGGCCGGCCTTTGCGAAGCCGACACGGAGCTTGCGCTGAAGCATCGACGTCGAACCAAACTGGGTGGTGACCACGAGTTCGGTGGCCTGCAGCAGTACGTCGAGATCATCCCCTATGTCGTCGTCGATCTGCTTCTTTTGTGCCTCGGGTGCCACGTCATCGCGGTAGACGGCCTTCAGCTGGCCCTTGACGTGTTCCACCACCTTGTGGATTTCCGATTCGGTGACCCAGGCGCCCTGGACGCGCATGGCCTTGGAGGCGCCCATTGGCAGGAACAGGGCATCACCTTGGCCGATGAGCTTCTCTGCGCCGGGCTGGTCGAGGACCACCCGTGAGTCAGTGACGGAGGAGGTGGCAAACGCCATGCGGGACGGCACGTTGGCCTTGATCAGACCGGTAACGACGTCAACGGAGGGACGCTGGGTTGCCAGGACGAGGTGGATGCCGGCCGCACGCGCCAGCTGGGTGATGCGGACAATGGAGTCCTCGACGTCGCGGGGGGCCACCATCATGAGGTCGGCGAGCTCGTCAACGATCACCAGCAGGTAAGGGTACGGCCGGACGACGCGCTTGGAACCTTCGGGCGGGATGACCTTGCCGGCCCGGACGGCCTTGTTGAAGTCGTCAATATGTTTGAACCCGTAGTTCGCGAGGTCGTCGTAGCGGGCGTCCATTTCCCGGACCACCCACTGCAGGGCCTCGGCGGCCTTCTTCGGGTTGGTGATGATGGGTGTGATCAGGTGGGGCACACCCTCATAGGCGGTCAGCTCCACGCGCTTGGGGTCCACCATAACCATCCGGACCTCATCGGGGGTGGCCCGCATCAGGATGGACGTGATCATGGAGTTCACGAAGGAGGACTTGCCCGCACCGGTGGCACCGGCGACGAGCAGGTGGGGCATCTTCGCGAGGTTGGCTACGACGTAGCCGCCTTCGACGTCCTTGCCCACGCCCATCACCATCGGGTGCTCGGTCCTGCGCGCGTTCTGGCTGCGGAGGACGTCGCCCAGGGAGACCGTCTCGCGGTCGGTGTTGGGGATCTCAATGCCGATGGCGGATTTACCGGGAATGGGGCTAAGGATGCGGACGTCACTGGAAGCCACCGCGTAGGAGATGTTCTTGGACAGGGCAGTGACCCGCTCCACCTTGGTCCCCGAGGCCAGTTCGATCTCGTAGCGGGTCACCGTGGGGCCGCGGCTGAAGCCTGTGACCGTGGCGTCCACATTGAACTGCTGGAGGGTGTCGGTGAGGGCGGCGACGACGGCGTCGTTGGCCTCCGTGCGTTCCTTGGGGATGGAACCGGGGGTGAGAACGTCCGACGACGGCAGGGTGTACGTGACGTCGCCGGCGAGTGAGAGCTGCTCGGTCCGCTGCGGGATGGGCGTGGGCAGCGGTACGGGAGTGACGGGTTTGGCCGGCACCTGCGCGACGGCGGGAGGAGCAGGGTTGAGCGAGCCTGCGGCCACCATGCCGGGGGTGACAAGCGGAATGGCCTCGGTGGCGTTGTCCGCCGGGCTGTGTCCTGCACCTCCAAGGCCCTGGGCGGCCTTGATCTTTTCGACGGCGATTTCCGCCTGCGTGGGACGGCGCACCCCGGGGGCAGGGCGGGCTCCGCGGCCTGTTTGCCCGCCTTCGGCCTCCTCGTCATCGATGACCGCATGCTCAAAGGCCTCGTCACCGACGTAGCCTTCCAGCCCGGCGTCGGAGTCTTGGTCCTTGCCAAAGAGGCGCCGCTTCTTTTTCTTCGGGGCCGCGGCGGCGCGCGTTTCCTCAAGGTAGCTGCGGTCGTGACGGTCGCCGGCGTCGACTGGCTCCTGCAGGTCAATGCCCATCAGGTGTTCGTAGGCTGAGTGAAGCCGGCGTGGAATGGCCCCGAAGGGTGTGGCAGTGATGATCAGCAGTGAGATGAAGGCCAGGACGCCATACAGCACAAGGGGTACCACGGCGTGGATGGCGGCTAGCGGCGATGCCGCCAGGAAGCCGAGCATGCCGCCCGCCTGGCGGAGGCCGTCGAAGCCATCGGCGACGGTGGGCTGACCACCCAGCACGTGCGCGAGGCCGCAGCCTGCGAAGGTCATGATGAGGAAGCCGATGCCCACCCGGTTGTTTCCGCGGCCGTCGTCGGGCTGCCGGAACAGCCGGAAGGCACACGCAAAAAGCATCAGCGGCAATACCAGCGACATCCAGCCGAAGGTGCCGTTGACCACGCTGTAGACGGCGTCCGGGAACCAGCCCGTCAGCCCCCACCACGCGAACGTGGCGATAAAGACGCCCAGCGCGAGGTTGAACAGGGCAGCACCGTCGCGGCGCTCCTCCGCCGGCAGGTCACTGACGTCGGAACCGATCCTGCGGACTCCCCCGCCCACCAGGTGCCCTACGCCCAGCCATGCGCCACCGACCACACGCAGGAGCCAAGGCTGCCGCGGTTCGACGGCGGGAAGCTGCCGGGTGCGCGCGGCCCCGGCCGAAGATCCCGCCCTTCCGCTGGTGCCGCCGCCTTTGGACGCTGTTGAGCCTGTGCCGCGGCCCGCGGAGCTGCCGGATTTGGCGGTGTTCGTGCCTCGGGCGGTGCCTTTGGGCGCGGGGGTAGTACGAGTGGCCATACTTGCCACGGTACCGGAACTGGTCCGGTATTCCGCGGATTTCCGCCTGATTCGAGGCTTCCATGTTGCCCATCCGAGCCCGATCTTGTCCCCGGCACAGCGAAAGGCCCGGTTCCGAAGAACCGGGCCTTGGGGCTCCCGCGAGGTTCGGGCGCGGTTACGCCTCGAGGACCACCGGAATGATCATGGGCTTGCGGCGCAGCTTACGGTTGACCCACGTGCCCACCACACGCCGGACAACCTGCTGGAGCTGGTGCGTGGTGTGGTCCGTGCGGTTGAGCACGGCTTCTTCCAGGGCGGCGTTGATCTTCGGGATGATTTCGTCGAAGACTGAGTCGTCTTCGGCCACACCGCGGGCGTGGATCTCCGGTCCCGAGACCACCTTGCCGGTGGCACGGTGGATGACGGTGATGATGGAGATGAAGCCTTCATCACCGAGCGTCTGGCGGTCCTTGAGGTCAGCTTCCGTGACCTCACCGACGCTGGAGCCATCGACATAGACAAAGCCCACTTCGACCTGGCCCACCACGTCTGCGCGGTGGTCCTTGAGGTCGATGACGGTGCCGTTGTCGGCAAGGATGACGCTGGCGGTGGGAACGCCGGACTCGATGGCGATCTTGCCGTTGGCGATCAGGTGCCTGGTCTCGCCGTGCACCGGCATGGCATTGAGCGGCTCAAGGATGTTGTAGCAGTACAGCAGTTCACCGGCGGCTGCGTGTCCCGAGACGTGGACCTTGGCGTTGCCCTTATGGATGACATCCGCACCCAGTTTCAGCAAGCCATTGATGATCCGGAACACAGCGTTCTCGTTACCCGGGATCAGGCTGGACGCCAGGATCACGGTATCGCCGTCACCTACCACCACGCGGTGGTCCCCGTTGGCCATGCGGGAAAGCGCGGCCATAGGTTCGCCCTGCGAACCGGTGGACATCAGCACAACGCGGTTGTCCGGCAGGTTGTCGATGTTCTTGATGTCCACGAGGAGGCCATCGGGGACGTCGAGGTAGCCAAGTTTTGCGGCAATAGCCATGTTGCGGACCATGGAGCGGCCCACAAAAGCCACCTTGCGGTTGTGCTTGGCCGCTGCGTCAAGGACCTGCTGGACGCGGTGGACGTGCGAGGAGAAGGACGCCACAATGATGCGCTTGCTGGCCTGGCCGAAAAGCCGTTCCAGCGTTGGGCCGATTTCCTTCTCGGCGGTGGTGAAGCCCGGGACGTCGGCGTTGGTGGAGTCGGACATAAAGAGGTCAACACCCTCTTCACCCAGTTTGGCGAAGTGCCGGAGGTCGGTGATCCGGCCGTCCAGGGGCAGCTGGTCCATCTTGAAGTCGCCCGTATGCAGGACGGTGCCACCGGCCGTGCGGATGAACACTGCCAAAGCGTCGGGGATGGAGTGGTTGACGGCGACAAACTCGCATTCGAAGGGGCCAAACTTTTCGACCTGGCCCTCTTCAACGGTCATCGTGTACGGACGGATCCGGTGTTCCTGCAGTTTGGCCTCGATGAGGGCCAGTGTCAGCTGCGAGCCCACCAGCGGGATGTCGGCGCGCAGCCGCAGGAGGTAGGGAACTGCGCCGATGTGGTCCTCGTGACCGTGGGTCAGGACAACGGCCACGATGTCGTCCAGCCGGTCCTGGATGTAGGAGAAATCGGGCAGGATCAGGTCAACGCCGGGCTGGGTTTCCTCCGGGAAGAGGACACCGCAGTCGACGATCAGCAGCTTGCCGTCGATCTCGAACACGGCCATGTTCCGGCCGATCTCCCCCAGCCCGCCAAGCGGAACAATGCGGAGTGTGCCTTGCGGAAGGCGTGGGGGCGTGACAAGGCCGGGAAGGGCGGTTTGGGTCATAGTGCACTACTTTCCAGGCGGAAGGGTGCCGGTCTTAGCCCTCAGGAAAAGACCAGCCCCGCTTCCGCCAAGTCCTCGCGGATGGTTTCGATCTCGGTTTCGTCCGGCTCCACGAGGGGCAAACGGACAATCGAGTTGGGCAGGACTCCCTGCCATTTAAGAATTTGTTTGGCTGCAACGGCTCCCTGGACGCGGGTCATCGTTGCCCTCACTACGGGCAGCAGCTCGAAGTTGATCTTACGCGCGGTTTCGAGGTCGTTCACGTTAATGGCGTCGATCAGTTCGCGGAACCGGCGCGTTGCGATGTGGGTTGTGACACCCACCAGTCCGACGGCGCCCAAGGACATCCACGGAAGGGTCAGTCCGTCGTCGCCGGAGTAGAAGTACAGGTCCGTCTCTGCCATCACGCGGCTGGCCGCCATGAAGTCGGCTTTGGCATCCTTGACGGCGACGATGTTCGGGTGCTGCGCCAGGCTGATCATGGTCTCGGGTTCGATCGCGATGGAGGAGCGGCCCGGGATGTCATAAAGCATGACCGGCACATCGGTGGAAGACGCGACCGTTTCGAAGTGTGCGCGGACGCCTGCCTGGCTGGGCTTGTTGTAGTACGGCGTGACGAGCAGCAGGCCGTCGACGCCGAGCGCTGCCGCCTGCTGGGAGAGGTGCACCGAGTGCGCGGTGTCGTTGGTTCCGGTGCCGGCGATGATGGCTGCACGGTCCCCCACAGCCTCCTTGACGGCGCGGAACATGCCAAGGTTTTCTTCATCCGAAAGGGTGGATGTTTCGCCGGTTGTCCCCGTGACGACCAGACCGTCACAGCCATCGTCCACAAGTTTGGTAGCCAGTTCGGCCGCCTGCTTGTAGTCCACGGCGCCATCCTTGGTGAAGGGCGTGACCATGGCGGTCAGGAGCGTACCAAGGGCAGGAGCGGTGGCGGATGTGTGAGGCATGGAAAAAACGTTACCCTGTCCGCCACCGGTTAGGACAATGGCGGCAGGGTGATAAGCGTCAAATAGCTGCCCCCGTCAGCGGAATTTGCGCAAAGCACCTCGCTGTAGGACTGCGGTAATGACCTCGGTGCCGGTTCCGGCCGCGTGTTCCATCCTGTGGCCATCAGGTCCCCAAAATCCGCTCAGTCCGCAGGAAAGGCCCAACGGCGTGGCTCCGCCCATGTTCGCCAGGACGCCGAACATCCGGTTGTCCATGGCCCTGGCCCCTAAGTGCAGGGCAAGCCGTCGCTCCTCCTCCACCGTGTAGACCGCCGACACCGCATAGATGTCAGCGCCTGCCAGTGCCGCCTCGGTGGAGTGGGCGGGAACCGAAGCATCCGCGCAGATGGCCAGTGCCACCTGCCAGCCGTCCAACTCGAGGAGGAAGGCACCGTCGCCTGCGGTGAAGAGGTCCTTTTCCGCCCCGCGAAGGTGGGTCTTGAACCCGAAATCGATAGTGCCGTCCGGGTGGATGGCGAGGCATGCGAGCCGCGGCGTGCCTCCGGGCTCCCGGTAGGCGGCCCCTGCCACAGCAGTAATCCCGGTCCTGCGGCAGATTTCGTGGAGGCCACCCAGCCGCGGATCCTCCGGCCTAAGCCAGGCCTCATCAGCAGATAGCAACGCCATGTGGTAACCGGTCAACGACATTTCCGGGAAGATCACCAGCCTCGCACCGTGGGATTCGGCGTCTTCGATCAGCCGGATGTGCTCCTCGACATTCGGCATGATCCCGCCGTCCAGCGCCTGGTACTGGATGGCGGATACTGTCAGGGCCTCGGTCACCCCTTCATCCTAGGCAACCACCCTGCAGCCGCGCACCAGGCAGTTTTGCATCCTGTACTTCGGCGTCCTGCACCTCGCCCGGCTGGCAGTATCTCTGGACCGCGGCCTCCCGCAATCCTTCGGCCCAGGCCGCCAGGCGCTGGGCGGACCGGACGTAGTGGAACAGTTCGGTGGGCGTGAGCGCATCAAGGTCAGTCTCGGCCAGCCGGCGCGCCAGTTCGGCTCCGGGCGGCTGCGCGGTCAGGGCAATACCTTCCTGCTGCCACTGGATGTCCTCGGCGGACCGTCCCGCCACAAGCTGGCGGAAGAGGAAGTCGACTACCCCCGGGCTCATGGCCCTCATCAACCCCGTGGGCTGCAACGCGGTGCTGGCGTCAGGCGCGGGCCACACGTGGCCACCAGCGGCTGGAGGTTCCGGGAACTGCTGCGGCTCGAATGGAGTGTGCATAACGCCATGTTATTAGAACATATATTCGAACACAAGTGAGGATTGGGCAGTCTTTTTTGCCAGCGGGTTTTTCTACCAGCAGGAGCTGTTGGTGACATGTTGACTGGGGACGGGCGGGTCGGTGTGAGAACATCGCCTCATGACGTCCCGAGCCACAGCGAGACCCTCGCGGGCGCCCCGACCTTTTCCCCCGGCCAGCCGTCTCCGTGGAATCGATGCAGCCAGGGGACTCGCGCTCCTGGGCATGATGGCCACGCACCTGCTGCCGACGTTCGAGGCCAATGCAGACCTGACTCCAACCTGGATCGGCCTGACGTTTTCGGGCCGGGCGGCTGCCCTGTTCGCCGTACTGGCGGGCGTCGGACTGGCGCTTTCCACCGGCAAGCAGGTGCCGCCGGAAGGAACTGCCCTCAGCGCTGCCCAACGCGGTGTCGCCTTGCGCGCACTGGTGATTGCCGCCGTAGGACTCTCCCTGGGCGGGCTGGAAGTCAACCTTGCGATCATCTTGGTCCACTATGCCCTGCTGTTTCTGTGCGTCCTGCCGTTCCTGGGACTGAAGCTGAAAGCGCTCTGCGCGTGGGCCATGGGCTGGATCGTGCTTTCACCAGTGCTCGCCTACCTGCTGCGCCCGTGGCTGATGGCAGCGGACCCGCCCCTGCACCTGGGGCACAACCCGTCCTGGGAGGACCTGTCGACGCCCCTGCCCCTGCTGGGTGACCTGTTCCTGACCGGCTACTACCCTGCCTTCCAATGGCTGGCGTATCTGCTGGTTGGCCTGGTGATAGGCCGGCTGCCGCTCACCAAGGCGATGGTTCCGGTCCTGCTGCTGACCGGCGGCACAGCCGTGGCCGCATTCGCCAAGGCCCTGGGGACGGCAGCCATGGAGAACTGGGGTGGCCGGGCAGCGCTGGAGCAAATGCTGAACGCCCCGGGCTACCCGCTTGATAGCGTGCTCCAGGTCAACCTCACCGGAATCCGGCAGGAAGGATCGTGGTGGTGGCTGGCGTCCGCTGCACCGCATTCCGCCACACCCCTGGACCTGGCGCACACTTCAGGGGTGGCCGCAGCGGTGGTTGGCGCGTGCCTCCTGCTCGGCAGGCTGGCGGACTGGCTGGACCTGGACCTGCTGCTGCCGCTGCGCGGGGCGGGCGCCATGACGCTGACGCTCTACTCGGCGCACGTCTGGGTGGTGTCGGGGTTCTACCTCAAGCCCCTGCCAGCCGGCTGGACGGAGGACGGTATGTACTTTGCGCAGGCCGCCATAGCCATCCTCGTCGGAATCGTGTTTGTGCTGTTGAAATGGCGTGGGCCGCTGGAGTACCTGGGACACAGCGCCAACCAGCTCGGCCGCAGCGGACGGCTCAGCGCACCCTAGCTGGCAGGAACGTTTCCCCGGAAGAGCCGGCCGGCGTCCCGCATGGAGGCGCGGGCGCGCTTGCGGTCCCCGGCGGCGTCGTACGCGCAGCTCAGGCGGAACCAGGAGCGCCAGTCCTCGGGAGCAGCTTCAGCCTCGGCCCGGTACTTCTCAAATTCCTGATCAGCCGCCGACCGGATGATCCGGCCCGCGGGAGTCCGCGGGAGGTCGTCCACGGGCAGCCCGCCCTCGGCTTCCAGGATCCGGGCCATCTTTTCCGTGCGGGCCCCGAACATCAGTTCCCGGATGAGGGCCCAGGCGCCGACGATCGGCAGCACCAGATACGCGGCGCCGATGGCTTTGGCCGCAAGGTTGTTGTCCGTGAGCAGCAAAATCGAGCGCTGGAAAGACACCACCAAGTAGAAGACCAGCAGCAGCGTGACGGCTCCCACCCAGAGCTTGGTGCGGTTCTTCCGGAACGCGGCGAGGAAGGCGCCCACGGCCTAAAGCCCCAGGTCCAGGTAGCCGTCCAGGCCGACCGTCAGCCCCGGGTTCGCCGCCACCTTGCGGACGCCCAGCAGCACACCGGGCATGAAGGAGGCGCGGTCAAAGGAGTCGTGCCGGATGGTCAGCTGCTCCCCCGGCCCGCCGAGCAGGACTTCCTGGTGTGCCACGAGTCCGCGAAGCCTGACGCTGTGGACGCGCACTCCGTCCACGTCGCAGCCCCGGGCGCCGGCGAGTTCACTGGTGGTCGCGTCAGGGCTGGCCGGCACGTTTGCCGCTGCCCGTTCCGTGGCGATGAGCTGGGCGGTGCGGACGGCGGTTCCGGAGGGTGCGTCCACCTTGTCCGGATGGTGCAGTTCGATGATCTCCACGGATTCAAAGTACTGGGCGGCCTTGGCGGCGAACGCCGAGGCCAGCACCGAACCGAGGGCGAAGTTGGGGGCGATGAGCACGCCCGTTTCGGGGTGTTCCGCGAGAAGGGCTTTGAGGGCGTCGAGCCGGGTGGAATCCCACCCGGTGGTTCCCACCACGGCGTGCATGCCGTGCTCGACGGCGTACCGTACGTTTGCTTCGGTGCTCTCGGGAACGGTGAGATCGACGACGAATTCAGCTCCGGAGGCGGGCAGCTGATCGAGCGAATCGCCGCGCCCCAGGGCGGCTACAAGCGTCATATCTGCGGCGGCTTCAACAGCCTTGACGGCTTCGGCGCCCATGCGCCCGTTGGCGCCAAGGACAGCCACACGGCTGGGAGCGGGGTGTTGTTCGGTCATGCCTTTAACCCTACCGTCGGGCCGGGCGCGGGACGGAACCTGCGGACGTGCGTTACCTCGCATGCGTGGCGCGCGCCGCAGTCAGCTGCCCGCGCCCACCCATTCGACCGTGCCGTCGGTGAAGAACTGTTCCTTCCAAATGGGAACCTGGTCCTTGATCCGGTCCACCAACTCGGAGCACACCGCAAAAGCCTGGCCCCGGTGGGCGGCTGAGACGGCGCATACCAGTGCCGGATCACCAATTTCCAGCATGCCGATGCGGTGGGCAGCCCAGATCCGTACAGGCTGCGCGCCGGACGAATCCTCAGAATGCTCTGCGACAAGGGCAGCGACGACGTCGGCCATCACCTGGTGCGCTGTGGGGTGCGCACTGTAACTGAGCCGCTCGACTGCCTTGCCGTCGTCGTGATTCCTGACCACCCCGCTGAAGCTGACAACGGCGCCGGCGGTTTCCGACTCGACCGCGGCGATGGCCTGTTCCACGGAAATTGGCTCCGCACTCAAGACCGCGTGGACAACTTCAAAAACTGATTCAGTGCCCATTCCGGCCCTCCAGCTGGTCGCAAAGGTGCCCGATCACAGGGTCCAGGACGGAGAGCCCGTCCATCACCCCTTTCGGCGAACCGGGCAGGTTGACAATGAAGGTACGCCCAGTGGCCCCGGCGTAGCCGCGGCTCAGCACGGCAAGCGGCGTCTTGGCGGCCCCGGCATGCCTGATGGCTTCCATAATTCCGGGGATCTCCCGGTCCAGCAGGGGCAGTGTCACGTCAGGGGTCCGGTCATCCGGGCTGAGCCCTGTCCCGCCGCTGGTGATGACGACGGCGGGGTGCTGGGTCAGGAGCGCGCGGATCGCCGCGCCGACGGGCTCGCCGTCCGGCACCACCATGGCCGGGTATGGCTCGAAGCCGTGCTCGGTGAGCCAGTCGATGATCACGGGGCCGGTCTCATCCTCGTAAATGCCGGCCGCGGCCCGCGTGGAGGCAATGACAACCCCGGCTTTCCGGCCCTGCACCTCGCCGTGAGTGTGGTTCCCGTGAGTGTGCGGCTCTGGCTTGTGCGGCTCAGACGTATCCGGTTCAGGCAGGAAAGTGTCTTCGGTGGTTCCGCTCATAGTGTCCAGTCCCCGCTCTTGCCGCCGCTTTTCGCCAGCACTCTGATGTCCGTCAGTACAGCGTGCTTGTCGACGGCCTTGATCATGTCGTACACGCTGAGGGCCGCCACGGACGCCGCCGTGAGCGCTTCCATTTCAACTCCGGTAACACCGCGGGTCTTCACCGTGGCAAGGATGTCCACGGACTCCGCCCCCAGCTCAAAGTCGACGGTGACTTTGGAGAGCGGCAGCGGGTGGCACAGCGGGATGAGTTCCGGCGTCTTTTTGGCCGCCATGATCCCGGCGACGCGCGCCACGGCCAGGGCGTCACCTTTGGGCAGTCCGCCGGAGCCGAGCAGGCCCAGCACTTCGCTCGTTGTGCGGACGGTGGCTGTGGCGGTGGCTTCCCGGGTGGTTTCGGCCTTGTTCGACACGTCCACCATCTGGGCGCTGCCATCCTGGCGCAGGTGGGTCAGTGCCGGCGGGGTTTGTTCTGGATTCACAGCATCCATACTTCCACCTCGTCGCCCTCGGCGAGCGCCGAGACTCCCGCCGGTACATGAACCAGCGCGTTGGAGCCGGCCAGGGCGTGCATGAGGTGGGAGCTCTCGCCCCCTTCCAGGCGGACCGTGCCGTCAGGCTGGTAGGTTCCACGGCGGACCTGGTGTTTGTGTTCCGGAGACGTCAGGCCGTGGGCAAGCCGCGCGGGAATGGCGGTCCGGGGAGCGGGTGAGCCAAGCATTCCGGACAGCACCGGCCGCAGGAACATCTCGAAGGACACCAGACAGCTCACGGGGTTTCCGGGAAACCCCAGGAAGGACACCCCGTCGAACGTCCCGATACCCTGCGGGCCACCAGGCTGCATTGCGACGTGCACGAACTCGGCGGCCTGCCCGTCCATCGCCTGCCGGACCACTTCATAGGCTCCCTTGCTGACCCCGCCGGTGGTGACAATCAGGTCCACGGAGCCGGCGTGGCTGCGCAGCAGTGCCCGTAGTTCTTCTGGCCGGTCAGAGGCGATGGCCGTGCGCACCACAGCCAGGCCGGCCTGCCGCAGGGCGCTCTCCAGGAGGGTTCCGTTGGAGTCGTAGATCTTGCCGGCAGGCAGCGGCCGGCCGGGCTCAACCACTTCGTCACCGGTGGTGGCCAGCAGAACCGTCACGGTCCGATGCACGGTCACCTCCGCGATGCCCAGGGCAGCGAGCAAACCCAGCTGTGCCGGGCCGAGGAACGTTCCGGCTGCCAGCGCCCGCTCCCCTGCCTCAATGTCGCTGCCGGCGGTGCGCACGAAGGTGCCGGCCGGCGTGGTCGGCAACCAAACCGTGCTTGCCACTCCTGGCGTGGGGAACCGGTCCGGAACGGCACGTTCCACGGGCACGACGGCGTCAGAACCGGCAGGAATCATGGCGCCGGTCATGATGGGGGCGGCGGTGCCGCGCTCAAGGGCTGCGGGCGTGGCACCTGCAGGAACCGGATCAACCACCCTGAGCTCCGCACCGCCGTCGGGCACGTCAGCACTGTTAATGGCGAAGCCGTCCATTTGGGAGTTCGCGAACGGCGGGAGGCTCAGGGGCGCCGCGATGTCGTGGGCCAGGCCCTTCCCCAGAGCGTCGCGCAGCGCCAGAGTTTCCGCCCGTGCTTCGGTCAGCAGCGGAGCCAACAGTTCGGCGACGGCGGCGCGGTGCCGGGCAATG
This sequence comes from Arthrobacter sp. BF1, assembly GCF_056680215.1. NCBI lineage: Bacteria > Bacillati > Actinomycetota > Actinomycetes > Micrococcales > Micrococcaceae > Arthrobacter > Arthrobacter sp. BF1. The sequence continues at coordinate 1,534,216 of NZ_CM155271.1, read as the reverse complement.
GACCGCGCCCCGTGCGGGGCGCTGCCGTGCTGGTGCAGGGCGCCGCCGTGCTCGTGCGGGGAGCTGTGCATGGTCCTGCCTTCGGTGGGCGCCGTCATGGATTCACGTCCACTCTAATGGTGTGGAAGCCTGTGGCTCCGTCCGGCGCAACGGGCCGGCGTTCTTCAGCCTGCGCATCGCCGTTGAGGTCCTTGGCGCGGACCTGGACCTCATATTGGCCCGGCGTCAGCTGGATGCCCAGCTGCCACTGGTACCACGTGTCCTTTGAAATCCCCGGTGCGAGGTCAGCTGCCTGCCATGGACCGCGGTTGACCCGCAGTTCCACTTTGCCAACGCCGGTGTGCTGCGACCAGGCCACTCCGCCGAACTTCACTGTGCCGGCGCTGACTCGCCTGCCTGAGCGGGGCACATCGATACGGGACGCTGTTTTGATGGGGCCGCGTTCGGACCAGCCCCGTGGGGTCCAATAGCCTTCGTCGTTGGCGAATTTGGTGAGGCGGAGCTCCGTCAGCCACTTGGTGGCGGAAACATAGCCGTAGAGGCCGGGCACAATCATCCGGACGGGAAAGCCGTGTTCAAGCGGCAGCGGTTCGCCATTCATTCCGACCGCCAGCAAGGCGTCCCGGGTGTCGGTGAGGACCTCCAGCGGTGTGCCTGCAGTCCAGCCGTCAGAGCTGCGCGTCAGCACCATGTCTGCACCGGCCTGCGGACGCGCCAAGGCGAGCAGTTCCCGCACCGGCCACCCCAGCCAGCGCGCATTGCCGATCAGGTCACCACCCACTTCGTTGGACACGCAGGCGATGGTGACGTGGCGTTCGATAAGCGGCTTGGCCAGCAGGTCGGCCAGGTTCAGTTCGATCGCCTGCTCCACCATCCCCGTCACCCGGAGTGTCCAGGTATCGGGGTCGATGACCGGGACGATCAGGGCGGTGTCAATCCGGTAGAAATCCCTGTTCGGCGTGACCAGCGGCTGCATGCCGTCCAGGCTTACTTCTGCACCCGCCGGAATCGCAGGAGCCTCTGATGCTGCGGCGGGCAGCTTCAATTTCTCGCGGGCGCTGCTGATGCCCGCCGCCGCGCCCCGCCAGACTCCGGCAATGATCCCGCCAACAGCCGTCACCGCGGCACTGGTTGCCAGGACCTGCAGGAACGTTCGCCGCCCAGTACCGGGCGCTCCTTCTGGGTCTGACTCGGCCGCTGGCCCTGCCGCGTCTCCCGGCACAACCTCCCGGAGCCTGCGGATCAGGAACCGCAACAGGAGTGCGCCGGCTACCGCTGCGGCTAGCGGAACCGGAACGGCGGCTGGAGTCAGCTGTGCGCGGCTCAGGACGGCAGCGAGCCCCACGAGCCCAAAAACGGCAATCACGGCCGCACCGGCGAAGCGCCTTCGCTGTTCCAGGATTCCGGCGAGACCCCCAACAGCTGCGATAACGATGAGCATGCCGGTGACGAATACCGCCTTGTCTGCCGTGCCGAACAGGCTGACGGCCCACTCCTTCACGCCCGGCGGAAGAGCGTCGATCAAGGCCCCGCCCACGGCCGTCAGCGGTGACAGGGAGGGGCTCAGCAGTCCGGCGAGCAGCTCGCCCGCCACCACGGCCGCGACGGTGGAAACCATCCCCGACGCAGCGGCCCAGCGGCGGCTGCCTTGAGCGGCACGCGGGCTGCCTGGCCGCATTCCGGAGCTCGCGCCGTCGTCGGCGGTTTCCTCCACGGGCTGGTACCTGTTCACTCCTCCAGCATAGGTTCGCGGCAGCCTGGCGGCACCGGACTTTGCCGCATATCGGCAGGAGGCGGGCCCCGTCCCGGACGCTGTCTCCGATGCCGGGCGTCACGGGGGTAATGCCCGGGGCAAACGTGGCGTAGCCTGAATCCATGAGCGTTCAGCTAGGCATGCCGCAACCCCGGGACGGCGCAGGTCCCGGCCTCCCGCCTGCCCGGCCGGCGGACGCGCCGGCGGGGCTGGCCGATCGGTTTGGCCGCCGCGCCACGGACATGCGGCTGTCGCTGACGGATAAATGCAATCTGCGTTGCACTTACTGCATGCCTGCCGAAGGGCTTGAGTGGCTCGCCAAGCAGGCAGTGATGACTGCGGACGAGATCGTGCGCATTGTCCGTATCGGCGTGGAACTGCTGGGTGTGCGGGAACTTCGCCTGACGGGCGGGGAACCCCTGGTGAGGGCAGACCTGGTGGACATCATCGCCGCGCTCCGCAGCAATCATCCCGAGCTGCCGATCTCCATGACCACTAACGGGGTCGGGCTGGACAAAAAGGCCGCCGCGCTCAAGGCTGCCGGCCTGACCCGCATCAATGTTTCCCTGGATTCGCTGCACGAAGAGACGTTCACCAAGCTCACCCGACGCCCGTTCCTGGACCGTGTGCTCGCAGGGGTAGACGCCGCGTGGGCGGCCGGGCTGGGTCCCGTCAAGCTCAACGCCGTGCTGATGCGGGGCATCAACGACGCCGAGTCACCTTCCCTGCTCGCCTGGGCTTTGGACCGTGGCTACGAGCTGCGGTTCATCGAACAGATGCCGTTGGACGCCGACCATGGCTGGACCCGCCGGAACATGATCACGGCGGCCGAAATCCGTTCCCTGCTCTCCGATGACTATGTCCTGAGCCCGGACCCGCGCGCCCGCGACGGCGCCCCTGCCGAGCGCTTTGAAGTACGACGGCGGCTGGCTGGGTCAGCGGGGGCCTCTGGGTCTGCGCCGGGCGCTGAGGGGCCGGTACTGGGTACCGTGGGGATCATCGCCTCAGTCACCGAGCCGTTCTGCGCGGATTGCCGGCGCACGCGGATTACCGCCGAGGGCAAGATCATGAGCTGCCTGTTCTCGCGTGAGGAGTTTGACCTGCTGGGCCTAGTTCGCCAAGGGGCCAGCGATGAAGCCCTGGCGGAACGCTGGCAGGACGCCATGTGGGTCAAGCCCAAGGCGCACGGAATGGACCACACGGGTCTCGGCGCGGCGGACTTCGTCCAGCCGGACCGCAGCATGAGCGCCATCGGAGGCTGAATTTCTTGAACGTTCGATACTTCGCTGCCGCGCGCGCCGCCGCCGGCGTGGAAGAGGAAGGCTTCGACCTGCCGTCCGGAGCCACTGTGGCTGACTTGCTGCAGGCTGTCCTGGCCGTGGACCGGGCCGAACCGCCTGTCGGCACTCCTCCCCTTCAGCGCATCCTCTCCCGGAGCAGTTTCCTCCTCAACGAGGTGGCTGTCCGGGACCGCGCCACTGTGTTGACTCCGGGCGACGTGGTCGACGTATTGCCGCCGTTCGCCGGCGGGTAAGCAATTCTTCAGGTTATCCACATAGCCGCGTAGCCCCGCGGTTTTTTGTCGGACCCCTCTGTGATGCTTGAGGTATGGAACGCAGAGCGGCGGTGAAGGCGGCAGAGGCTCTAGCTGCCTCTGCCTCCGCATTGGTTGCTTCATTGCGGGCTGAAGAATCGCCCGGCTCCGGTAATGCGGATCCGCTGCGGCAGTCAGCGGATGCTTTCCTGGACGGGCTAGCTCAGACCAGCGGGATTGATGCCCAAGTGGCCGCCGTGCGAATCCATCTGGCTGGCGGGTACGTCGGCGCAGCGGAGGCCTTGTTGGAACCTCCCGTGTCGCCGGAGGACCACACCGGTCAGGAGATGAGTATCGTGGCCGAGGTGGCCTGTGCCCTGACCGTGAGCGAACGGACAGGCAGCGCGCTGCTGGGCGAAGCGCACCGCCTACGCACTGCTCTGCCGCTGACGCTGGCCGCTCTGGAAGCAGGGACCATGTCGTGGCAGCACGCCCGGGTCATGGTCGACGAAACCCTCAACCTCGATCACGCGGGCACGGCAGCCCTGGAAGCCCACTTCCTGGACCCCGCCGCACCCAACCCCGCCCGGGGCCCTGCCGGTGAGCTGACCCCTGGCCGGTTCCGCGCCAAAGCCAGGACCTGGCGCGAACGCCACCACCCCGAAAGCATCGAACAACGCCACACCCGGTCGGCCGCCGACCGCCGCCTCGAGTACACCCCTGACCGCGACGGGATGGCCTGGCTCTCCGCCTACCTCCCGGCCGATCAGGCCGCCGGGATCTGGGACCGCACCACCACCGCCGCCCGTGCCCTCCAAGGCCCCACCGAAACCAGAACCCTCACCCAACTCCGCGCGGACAATGCCGCCGCCTGGCTCCTGGGCGGGCAAGCTGACCTGATCCCGTCACCGAAGGCCCAGGTCCTGGTGACGGTGCCGGTGTTCGCGCTGATGGGCCTGACCGAGGAGCCCGCGATGCTCGACGGTTACGGGCCCATCCCGCCGTCGATGGCCCGGGCCCTTGTCGCTGACGGCGCCGCTTCGTTCCACCGCGTCCTGACCGACCCCCGCGACGGGGCACCGCTGGAGATCGGCCGGGACAGCTACCGGGTCCCCACAGCACTGCGCCAATGGCTGAGGATGCGGGATGGGAAGTGCCCGTTCCCCGGCTGTTCCAACCAGTCGCTGGACAACGAAGCGGATCACCTGCTCGCCTGGGCCAAGGGCGGAGCCACAGGTATCAGCAACCTCGGCCAGCCATGCCGCAAGCACCACCGGCTCAAACACACCACACCCTGGAAACCCACTACCGCAACCAAAGACGAACCACCCGGCTGGATCTCACCCGCCGGCCGCCACTACCAAAGCGAACACCCCGATTGGGAACCACCCCATTGGCCAGACGGAGTCAGTATCAACGGCACTGATGCGATCACAGACAGTGATGCGGACTGTGATGCGCTCAGTGACAGTGGCGCGTCCGGAACTCGTGGGCAGCAACCCGGAAGCCTGCTACAGCTCAGTGACAGTGACGCGGTCAATGGCATCGAGACGGATGATGCACGCCCGCCTAACCAGCATCCCCGGGTGCCTGAAGGATCACGTGCCTGACGGCTCTGGCTCTGGAAAAGGCCTGGCTTTCTGCCTGCAGATGTGGACGCAGCTGTCGACGCAGTGTTCATGCACGGCGACACTCGGCTGTCATGAACGGGACAAAGCTATGGCCCTCGCCGAGGCGCAACTCGGCAGAGTAGGTGAGTACGCCATCGGCAATCCGGAAGGTATGGTGGGCGGTCCCCCGGTCGCTATGGCGCTCCACGCGCAGGACCCCGTCCACCCACGTGCACCGGACCGGCGCTCCGGGGGGCAGGCCCGTGCTGTCGACGTAGTACCAGAGGACATCATGGTGGTCGGGGTCGACAGTGAACACACCATGGCCGTCGAAATGAGTGCCATTTGCTTCAGTGTGCCGGTAGCTCTGGACGACGGCGAACCCTCCCGCCGCCCGCGTGAAACTGATTTCCGCCACTGCTGAGCGCGCAGGGCCCCACGCTGACGGTGCAAGGCGTGTGTTTCCGCGCCAATGCCCTAGGAAGTCTTCCAACACGGCATGCACAGCGCCCGACTGGGGAGCATTCATGGCTTCATTATCGCCGGACAGGAAGGTCCTCGACAGAGTGATCCGGAGAAGGAGGTCCTAGGCTCGATGGCCCGGGTCGGGGAGACCCAGCCCCGGGAACACCCCCGTCAGAGGCCGAAGGTCTCAGTCTCCTCGAAGGGACCCACCACCGTGACGGTCCGTGGCGCGGCCGCCAACTCCCGGGCAAGGTCCTGGACCTCCTGGACCGTGACCGACTTGATGAGCCGCAACGTTTCGTCGATGTCCTGGTATTCGCCGGAGACGAGCTCGGCCCGGCCCAGGCGAGACATCCTGGAACCGGTGTCCTCCAGAGCCAGGACAATGCCGCCGCACAGCTGCCCTACCGCCTTGCGGAGTTCGTCGTCGGAGATCCCGCCTTCGGCGAGCTTATCCAGCTCCCGCCCCAGCAGGTCCAGCACCTGGCGCACTTTGGACGGTGTGCACCCGGCGTACATCCCGAAGTAGCCGGCATCAGCGTAGGAAGATGCGAACGAGTAGGTGGAGTACACGAGGCCACGCTTCTCGCGGATTTCCTGGAACAGCCGTGAGGACATCCCGCCGCCCAGTACGGCGTTGAGAACACTCATGACGTAGCGGCGATCATCCGTGGCCACGATGGTGGGACACCCCATGATGATGTTGGCCTGCTCCACTGCACGCTTGACCACGTGCAGGCCGGCAGTGCCGGCGATCTCGGCACGGGCAGTGGAGCGGCGATCAACAGGGGCGGCGTCCGACTCAAGCGACCAACCGGCAGAGTGGAGGGCCTCCACCACAAGGGTGCAGACGACGTCGTGCTCCAGGCCTCCGGCGGCGGTGATAACCAGCTCGTCCGGGCGGTAGTAACGCCGGTAGTGATCCCAGACGGAGTCCCGGGCCACCGCGCGGATGGCGGCCGGGGTGCCGCCGATGGGCCGGCCCAGTGGATGTGTGCCCAGCACTGCCGCAACAAAGTTTTCGTGCGCCACGTCGGTGGGGTCGTCACTGTCCATGGCGATTTCTTCCAGGATGACGTCGCGCTCTTGCTCCATTTCGGCCGGGTCCAGGACGGCACCCGTGATCATGTCCGCAATTACGTCAATGGCCATGGGCAGATCCGTGTCCAGGACCCGCGCGAAGTAGCAGGTGCTCTCCTTGGCCGTAGCCGCGTTGGACTCGCCGCCCACCTCATCGAAGGCCGAGGCGATTTCCAAGGCCGTGCGGCGCTTGGTTCCCTTGAAGAGGAGGTGCTCCAGGAAATGCGTGGAGCCGTGCTGGCCCGGGGCCTCATCGCGTGAGCCTACCCCTACCCAGAACCCGATGGTTGCCGAGCGCTGACCCGGCATCGCTTCGGTGAGCACCCGCACGCCACCGGGCAGCACTGAACGCCGGACAACGGAGCCGCCGTCGGAGCCGTGGACCAGGGTGTCGCCGGGCTGGTTCTGCTCAAGCGGCAGGGGTACAACAGTCAATTGAAGCCTTTCAGGAGCGGCAGCCGGATCTGGCTGCCATCGTAACAGCGGCGGGGCCGGTGGATCATCCACCGGCCCCGCCGATTCATGCTGTGATGCAGGAGGATGTTCCTCCGCGTCAGTGTGGACTACTCCGCTTCGGCAGCGCCCTCTGCAGCGGAAGCGTCAACGCTGTCGCCAGCGCCTTCCTCTTCAGCCACTACGGGGGAAAGCGACAGCTTGCCACGGTCATCGATCTTGGTGATTTCCACCTGGATCTTCTGGCCGACGGAAACCACGTCATCAACGTTGTCCACGCGCTTGCCATTGGCCAGCTTGCGCAGCTCGGAGATGTGCAGCAGGCCGTCCTTGCCCGGGGTCAGGGAAATGAAGGCACCAAAGGTGGTTGTCTTGACGACCGTGCCCAGGTAGCGCTCGCCGATTTCCGGAATCTGCGGGTTGGCGATGGCGTTGATGGCGGAGCGTGCTGCGTCTGCAGACGGACCGTTGGTTGCGCCAATGTAGACCGTGCCGTCATCCTCGATAGAGATGTCAGCGCCGGTGTCTTCCTGGATCTGGTTGATCATCTTGCCCTTGGGCCCAATGACCTCGCCGATCTTGTCAACCGGGATCTTGACCGCGATGACGCGCGGCGCGAACTCGGAGAGCTCGTCCGGGGTGTCGATTGCGGAGTTGATGACATCCAGGATGTGCAGGCGTGCTTCGCGGGCCTGCTTCAGTGCTGCCGCCAGCACGGAGGCGGGGATGCCGTCGAGCTTGGTGTCCAGCTGGATGGCCGTGACGAACTCGGACGTACCGGCAACCTTGAAGTCCATATCGCCGAAAGCATCTTCGGCGCCCAGGATGTCCGTGAGGGCTGCGTAGCGGGTCTGGCCGTCAACCTGGTCGGAGACCAGACCCATGGCGATACCTGCAACAGCTGCCTTCAGCGGCACGCCAGCGTTGAGCATGGAGAGCGTGGAGGCGCAGACTGAACCCATCGACGTCGAACCGTTGGAGCTGAGAGCCTCAGACACCTGGCGGATGGCGTACGGGAATTCCTCGCGGGACGGCAGCACCGGCACGAGTGCCCGCTCTGCCAGGGCACCGTGGCCGATTTCGCGGCGCTTGGGCGAACCCACGCGGCCGGTCTCACCGGTGGAGTACGGCGGGAAGTTGTAGTTGTGCATGTAGCGCTTGCGCGTGACGGGTGACAGCGAGTCGATCTGCTGTTCCATCTTGAGCATGTTCAGCGTGGTGACGCCCATGATCTGGGTTTCGCCGCGCTCGAAGATAGCCGAGCCGTGTACGCGGGGCAGAACCTCAACCTCGGCGGTGAGCTGGCGGATGTCCGTCAGGCCGCGGCCGTCGATGCGAATCTGGTCCTTGAGGATGCGCTGGCGCACAACCTGCTTGGTGACCGAGCGGAATGCTGCGGACAGTTCCTTGTCGCGGCCTTCGAACTGGCCGGCCAAGGCAGCGGTGGTTTCGTCCTTCAGCGCGTCCGTGGCAACATCGCGGTCCTGCTTGTCGGCGATCTGGAAGACAGCTGCCAGCTTCTCAGCGGCAGCGGCCTCAACAGCTGCGTAGACGTCGTCCTGGTAGTCCAGGAAGACCGGGAACTCAACAGTGGGCTTGGCGGCCCGTGCAGCCAGGTCAGCCTGGGCGTCGCAGAGTGCCTTGATGAACGGCTTGGCAGCCTCAAGGCCCTCGGAAACAACCTCTTCGGTGGGGGCAGTGGCGCCCTGTTCCTTGATGAGGTTCCAGGAGTTGTCGGTCGCTTCGGCTTCGACCATCATGATGGCGACGTCGTCACCGGCGACGCGGCCGGCTACAACCATGTTGAACACGGACTTCTCAAGCTGGGAGTGCTTGGGGAAAGCAACCCACTGCGAGCCGTTTTCGTCGGCGACGAGGGCAACGCGGACGCCGCCGATCGGGCCGGAGAACGGAAGGCCCGAGAGCTGGGTGGACATGGAGGAAGCGTTGATGGCCACCACGTCGTAGAGCTCGTCAGGGTTGATGGCCAGGACGGTCACCACGATCTGGACCTCGTTGCGCAGGCCCTTGACGAAGGCCGGACGCAGCGGGCGGTCCATGAGGCGGCAAGCCAGGATGGCTTCGGTGGACGGGCGGCCTTCACGGCGGAAGAACGAGCCCGGGATACGGCCGGCGGCGTACATGCGCTCTTCAACGTCAACCGTCAGCGGAAAGAAGTCGAAGCCTTCACGCGGGTGCTTGCCGGCGGTGGTGGCGGACAGCAGCGCGGTGTCTTCATCGATGTACACCATCGCTGCGCCGGCGGCCTGCTTAGCAAGACGGCCGGTTTCAAAGCGGATTACACGCTTGCCAAAGCGGCCATTGTCAATGACTGCTTCTGAGAACTGGATTTCGGGACCCTCCAAGAGAGTCACCTCCGTTTCTTGATCAACGGAGCCCAGCCGCATCAACCCAGGCCAGCATCTGTCTACTGGCCTGCACTGCACCCGGTCATCGATCGAGACCCACGGGCCGGGGCTTCCATCGTGGAAGCCGTTCCCGGGAATCACTACCGAGGACCGCGAATGCGTGATGCGGTTGATCCTCCTGTTTAATTTTTGTTTGAAGAAGGCGGCCCGATCCACATGGGAAAGGGCCGCCCCTTAAGCCTGACTAGCGGCGCAGGCCGAGACGCTCAATGAGCGCACGGTAGCGGGTGATGTCAGTGTTCTTGAGGTAACCAAGCATGCGCTTGCGACGACCAACCATGGCCAGCAGACCGCGCTGGGTGTGGTAATCGTGCTTGTGCTCCTTCATGTGCTCAGTCAGATCCTTGATCCGCTGGGTCAGGACTGCAACCTGAACCTCCGGCGAACCGGTATCGCCCTCGGACGTTGCGAAATCCTTGATGATGGACTGCTTTACAGCGGCGTCAAGTGCCACAATAACTCCTAGAGATGTGCCGTGAGGCCCGAATCAGTAATTCACTGCCGGGTCTGCCCGCGCGGAAATTCCCTGAATATCAGGGGCTTTCCATGCATGGCAGGAACCAGCCGCCACGGACTGCAGCCAGATCCAACGTTCAGTTTACCGGCAGCGCGGTGAACTGTCGAAACAGCCGCTCCGCCGCAAGGAAGGGGAGACACGGCTGGCGGGCAGTCACCGCTGCAGGAGATCCCGGATTGCGGCCATTCCCCGGTGCACTTCGGCGAAGCTGGTGCTCAGCGGCGACAGTCCAATCCGGATACCCTGCGGCGCGCGGAAGTCCGGGATGACATCCTGTTCCCACAGCGCCGCGGTCACGTTCCGGAAGGCCGGATGATCCAGGGTGATGTGGCTCCCCCTGCGTTCGGGATCCCGCGGTGACGCCAGCTCCACTCCCAGCGGCGCGAGCCACGGCTCGTAGAGCTCCACGGCGTAGGCGGTAAGTTTCAGCGACTTCTCTCTAATGGCCGCCATGCCGGTTTCCTCGATGAGGTCCAAAGTCCCGCGCATGGCCAGCATCCCGAAAATGGCGGGAGTGCCGCTGAGGAAACCCCGGATGCCGGGCGCCGGTTCGTAGCCGGCGGCCATCTCGAAGGCGTCCTTCCGCCCCATCCAGCCCCAGATCGGTTGCCGGAGGCCTGGCAGGTGGCGGGCGTTGACGTAGGCAAACGCGGGCGAACCCGGTCCCCCGTTGAGGTACTTATACGTGCAGCCGGCGGCAAAATCCACGCCTGCGCCGTCGAGGTCCAGCTCCACGGAACCGGCGGAATGGCAGAGGTCCCACACCACCAGCGCCCCCGCAGTGTGCGCAACTTCGGTGATGCTCCGCAGATCGGCAAGGAACCCCGAGCGGTACGCCACGTGGCTGAGAAGTACGACGGCGGTGGCTGGTCCGGTTGCGTCCCGCACCTGGTCAGGGGTCACCCCCCTTGCCGGATCGGCTTCGATCCAGGTGAGGGTCAGTCCTTCCTCCCGGGCGATTCCCTCGACAAGGTACCGGTCGGTCGGGAAGTTGTCAGTGTCCAGGACAATCTCTGTCCGGGCTGGATCCGCCACGGCGGCCAGGGCCGCGCGGATCAGTTTGTAGAGCACCACGGTGGTTGAGTCGGCAATGACGGCCTGGCCCGGCGCGGCGCCGAGGACCGCACGGCCCAACTGGTCGCCGATGGCCTGCGGGAGGTCCAGCCATTCCTCATCCCAGCCGCGGATCAGCCGCCCGCCCCAGCCGTCCTGGATGAAGGCGCTGATATCGGTCACGGTGCTTTTCAGCGGCCGGCCCAGCGAGTTGCCATCGAGGTAGGACAGGTCCGTGTCCGTGCCAATGAAAAGATCACGGCAGCGCGCCAACGGGTCCATCGCGTCAAGGTGCCCAGCCCGCTCGAGTCCGGTGGCGGCGTCGTGATCTTCCATCTTTGCGTCCGTGGCGCTGCTCATTGGCCGATCTCCGTCCGTACCGCGAAAAGCTCCGGGAAAAAGGTGAGTTCAAGGGCCTTCTGCAGGAACGCGGCACCGCTGGATCCGCCGGTTCCTGATTTCATGCCGATGGTCCGCTGCACGGTGCGAAGGTGCCGGAACCGCCACAACTGGAAGTTGTCTTCAAGATCCACAAGCTCCTCGCACGCCTCGTAGGCTCCCCAGTTGTCCGCCGCGTTTTCATAGATGTGCTTGAACAGCGGCACCAACTCCGGGCAGAACTCGTGGGCGCGGGTGACGTCCCGTTCCAGGACGGTTCGGGGCACATCGTAGCCCTTCCGCGCGAGGTACGAGAGGAACTCATCGTAGATGCTGGGGGCATTCAGTAGCTCCGTCAGCATGTCGTGGGCGGCCGGATCGGATTCGAACACCGGCAGCATCTTGCGGTTCTTGTTGCCGAGGACAAATTCCACCGCGCGGTACTGGCTGGACTGGAAGCCCGAGGAATTGCCCAGGAAGCCGCGGAACTGGGAGTACTCCGTTGGCGTCAGCGTAGCCAGGACCGACCATTGTTCGGTGAGTGTCTTTTGGATGTGTTTGACGCGCGCGATGCCCTTGAGCGCTGAGCCAAGATCGTCGGCACGCAGCCAGGCGGCCGCGCTGCGGAGCTCATGCAGTACCAGCTTCAGCCACAGCTCTGTGGTCTGGTGCTGGATGATGAACAGCATTTCGTCGTGGTGCTCGGGCTGGCTGACCGGCTGCTGGGCGCTGAGAAGAGTGGGCAACTGGAGGTAGGACGCGTAGCTCATCCGGGAACTGAAATCGCGGACGATCCCCTTGTCCAGTTTGCGGGTGTTCTTCTCAACGGTCACTGCGCTGCCTTTCTCCTTCACGATGGCCGCCTTTGGTTACCGGCGGCCCGGTCAGCGCAGTGCCAGGAGATCGTGGGCCTGGATGACGTCCAGCCGCATCTGGTCAACGAGCGCCTCAGGCCCACGGTAGGCCACCATGCCGCGGAGCCGCGCCACAAATTCCACAACTACTGTCTGGCCGTACAGATCGAAGTCCTCCACGTCCTCATGGGGGCGGTCGATCACGTGGGCTTCGACCTGGCGGCTGACGCCGTCGAATGTGGGGTTCGAGCCCACCGAGATTGCGGCGGGCCAGCGTTTGCCGCCCTGGTCAACCAGCCAGCCCGCATAAATGCCGTCTGCCGGGACAAACCCGCTGGCATCGTGGGCGAGGTTGGCGGTGGGGAACCCGAGGGCACGGCCGCGGGCAGCGCCGTGCACCACTTCGCCGCGCATGCGGTGTGGACGGCCCAGTACCTCTGCCGCCGTGGCGACGTCGCCTTCCTGCAGTGCTTCCCGCACCCAGGTGGAGGAACAGCGCCGGTCGGTGCCGCCTTCGCTATGCAGCGGGTAGCCTTCGGAGCCGAACTCGCTGATGACCTGAACGTCGAAGTTGAACTTCTCGCCCAGCTGCTTCATGGTGTCGAGGTCGCCGGAGTTGCCGCGGCCAAACCGGGCGTCGTGGCCGATGACGACGTGGCTGGCGTGGAGGCTGTCCACCAGGACCTGGCCAACGAATTCCTCGGGAGTCAGGCTGGCGAGGTTCAGCGAATACTTCATGACCAGGATGCCGTCCAGGCCCAGCTCCCCCAAGGCCACCAGTTTGTCCTCCAGGCCCATGATCATCTCGGGCGCGGTCTCCGGCCGGTGGATCAGCGCCGGATGCGGATCAAAGGTCACAGCAACGGCTTTGGTCCCGTTGAGGCGGGCGGACCGGATGAGCTCGGAGAGCACTTGTTGGTGGCCGCGATGGACGCCGTCGAAGTTGCCGAAAGTGACAACGGAGGGACCAAAGTCCGCCGGGACCTCGGACGGATCGTTCCAGATGTAGACCATCACCCTCGCCTTTTACTGCCTGCACTGACATCTATCCGAACGCGCCGGCGCCGGAACTCTCTAAGATTACCCGCATTAAGCATGCCTTCCTGACGCGGACCGGTGGCGCGCAGCAGGCGCGAAATCACGCGGCTATCCCCCTAGTAGCAGGCCGGGCGCCGGGACTACGATTCAAGGGCAGTCCTCCTACGACACACTGCGCGTGCCGTAAAAACCCATGTCCGCGACCAGCCGCGGCGCTGAAGGAGTACCTCATGACCGAGATTCACGACCTTCTCAACCAGATTGACGTTAACCAGGTGGCGGCGCTGCTGGGCACCGACCCGGCCACCGCGCAGTCGGCCGTGGAAGCGGCCCTGCCCACCCTGCTGGCGGGCATGCACACCAACGCCCAGGCTCCCGGCGGCGCCGCTTCGCTTCAATCGGCGCTCGGCCAGCACCAGGACGGCCTGCTCGACGGCGGCGTGGACGTGAGCCAGGTGGACACCGCCGACGGCGAAAAAATTGTTGGTCACGTGTTTGGCGGCCAGCAGGACCAGGTGGCCGCGCAACTGGCCGGTACTGCGGGGCTGGGTGGTGTGGGCGGTGACCTCATCCGCAAGGCCTTGCCCATCCTGGCACCCATCGTTATGTCCTACCTCGCCAAGAAGATCTTCGGGCAGGGCGGCCCGGGCAGCGGTCAGGCTTCGCAGCCCGGCAGTGTTGGAGCCGGTGGTGTTGGAGCCGGTGGTGTTGGAGCCGGCGGAGCTGGACAAAGCCAGGCTGGCGGCATCGACCTTGGCGGCATTCTGGGCGGAATCCTTGGAGCCGGCGCGGGAGCAGGTGCCGGAAGAAATGCGGGACCGGGGCAGCAGGGCTCGGTGTTGGACAGCATCCTGGGTGGCCTCGGCGGGCTGCTCGGTGGCGGGACGGGCGCCCGCGCTGGTACAGGCACGCCAGAAGAGTCCCCGGCAGGTCAGCGTCCCGACGCGGCACAGGAGCCCGGGCTCCAGCGCCTGCCCGGGAAGCGCTCCGTTCAGCCCTCGGAGGCCATCCAAGTGGATCTTCCCGGCGAGGAAAAGGCGCCGCCGGAAGATGACAAGTCAGACGGGCTGGGCGGCCTTCTTGGTGGCCTTTTCGGTAAGAAATAGGCGGTAAAGAGTAAATTCGGTAAGAAGTAAAAGCTTCCTGCGGTAAACCGGGGCAGCTGCCCGCATTGCTGGGGGCAGCTGCCTGTGGTTGGAGAAGGCGTTCTTGGCTAGTTCCCAGCGCCGGACAGGCGCTTGCCCGGCCGGCGACGGTACAGCCAGACCAGCCCGAGGATGGGGAGCAGCAGGGGTATGAACGCGTAACCCCGGCCGAAAAGCGACCAGACCGTTTCGTGCGGGAAAGCCACCGGATCGACGACACTCAATGCGCCCACCACCAGAACTCCGACGAGCTCCACCAGAACGGCGACCAGCGACACCTTGAACCAGGTACTGCCTGGCTTGGCCAGCGAAACGGTGGCCACGAGGTACACAACCGCGGCGAAAGCGGACAGCAGGTACGCCAGCGGGGCATCGGAAAACTTGGTCAGGATCTGGTAGCCGGCCCGGGCCGTGGCGGAAATGGCAAACACCGCATAGACGGCAATCAGCAGCCTGCCCGGCCCGGTATTGCGGGTGCTGCGGGCGTCGGTAGTGGCCGTGTCTGCGTGAGGTGTGTCTGTGCTGCCGGTGTCGGCGCCGGCTGAATCGGCGTTGCGGGCGTCCTTGGCGGAGGCCGATCCGTGGTTCGGAGTCGCTTCGGGATGAGGAGCATTCACGTTGCGGGCTTCTTCCATGTCAGTACCAGATCTGGTTCATTCGGGCGGCCATCACGACCGCGGTGACACCGACGGCGGCCAGGACAAAGTTGCTCCACCGGGTCCGTTCGAGGATGGCCCAGTAAACGGCGGCCGGTGGCAGGAGCATTGCCGTGGCCAGGTAGCCCCAGAATTCCCAGGCCTCCCCGGCGATGGGTTCGCCTGCGATCACCCTCACGATGGAACCCACCAAATAGACCACGAGTGCCAGTTCCACGGCTGCGACCGAAAGGATGGTGATGTCGTTGGGTGCCTTCTTGAAAATGCCGGCCACCAGGCAGGTTCCGCTCGAAAGCAGGCCCACCACAAGAATGATGTAGAAAAAGGCGTCCATACCTAGGCGTCCCTGCCGGCTACGTTTGCGGACGAAGCGTTCCCGGGCGCGAACACCAGGACCGGCTTGGCGAAGTTGCCCGCATCGGCCAACAGCGCCACCAGGCTGCCATCGGGCGCAAAAGCCGCCGCGGGGTGTTCGGTGGTGGCTGCCCCGGGGCTGCCGGCGGGCGCCCCTGCCGCGATGCGGCGGCCGAAGGAGATCTCGGTGGTTTCCTCAACAGACAGTTCGCGGTTAGGCATCAATGCCCGTGCCGCCTGGGACATTTCCAGGACAGTAAGCTCTTCGGCCAACTGCTCGAGGGTGCGGGCCTGGTCCAGGGAATAGGGCCCCACGTGGGTCCGGCGGAGAGCCGTGAGGTGCCCGCCTACACCCAGTCCGTCGCCGAGGTCCCGGGCGAGCGCCCTGATGTACGTGCCGGAGGAGCACTCCACGGTGACATCGATGTCTATGAGGTCACCGCCCCGCTCCCGCCGGATGCCGTGGATGTCGAAGCGGTGGATGGTGACCGAGCGCGCCGCGAGCTTCACTTCTTCGCCGGAGCGCACCCTGGCATAGGCGCGTTCACCGTTCACTTTGATGGCGCTCACGCTGCTGGGCACCTGCTGGATCTCGCCCGTAAGGGCTGTCACGCCGTCGTGAATTGCTTCATCGACGACGGCAGCGGCACTGACGGTGGCGATAACGTCGCCTTCGGCGTCGTCCGTGATGGTGGACTCGCCCAGTCGGATGGTGGCCGTATATGTTTTGGAGGTGCCCACGATGTAGGTCAGCAGGCGCGTGGCCTTGTTGATCCCCACCACCAGCACGCCCGTCGCCATGGGGTCCAGGGTCCCGGCATGGCCCACTTTCCGGGTTCCGGCAATGCGCCGCATCCGGCCAACCACATCATGGCTGGTCCATCCCTGCGGTTTGTCCACTATCACCAGTCCAGAAAGCACGCTCCCCAGTATATCGGCGCCGGCACCGCCCCCCGCCCACGTGATGGCGGGCCGGTTAGGATTGCAGGCATGCCTGAGCTTGCCGCGCACGCCCGCGACGTCCCCGTCAACCAGATCCGCGAAATCACTGAAGCTGCCTGGCGGACACCCGGTGCAATAGTGCTCAGTATCGGCGAACCGGGCTTCCCGCTGCCCCGCCATGTCCTGGAGGCCGGCATGGCCTGCCTGGACCGGGACGAGACCAACTACACGCCCAACGCCGGTATCCCTGCACTCCGCGATGCTTTCGCGGCGAGGTTCAGCGAGCGAGCCGGCCTGGACGGGCGCAGGATCGGTGCTGAGCGCGCCTACGTGGTGGACGGCGCCCAGCAGGGCCTGCACTTTGCCATGAGCCTCCTCCTCTCCCCCGGCGACGAGGTGCTGATCCCCAACCCCGGCTACCCCACGTTCGCCATGACCTGCCGGCTTTTGAACGCCGTTCCGGTGAGCTACCCGTTGTATCCGGACCAGGACTTCCAGCCCCGGGTCCAGGACCTTGAGGCGCTCATCACCGACCGGACGCGCGTCCTGATCCTGAACTCGCCGTCCAACCCGCTCGGGGCCGTCCTGGGTGAAGACCTGACCCGGCAGCTCGTGGAATTGGCACGCAGGCATGACCTCTGGGTCATTTCCGACGAGTGCTATGAGGCGTTCACGTACGATGTTCCGCACGTCAGCCCGGCACGGTTCGACAGCGATGTCCCCGGCGAGGCGCGCGTCTTCACCTCACTGACCCTGTCCAAGACGTACGGACTGACTGGCCTGAGGATCGGCGCGCTGATCTGTCCGCCTGGCCTGGAGCGCACCATGAACAACGTGATGGAAGCGATCGTCTCCTGCGTCGCTTCGCCGTCGCAGTATTCAGCTCTGGCGGCCCTGACCGGGCCCCAGGACTACGTACGCGAAGCCCACGCGCACTACCGCGCCAACAGGGACGCGGCCTCCGCAGTGCTGGCGGCCAAAGGCATCCGCTACTTGAGCGCGCAGGGTGCGTTTTACCTCTGGGCCGACGTCTCCCATGCCAGTGGCGGCGACGTCCGCGGCTGGACCCACAGCTTCCTGGCCGACTCCGGCGTGGCACTGGCGCCGGGCACGGCCTTCGGCTCCATCGGCGAGGGCTGGGTCCGGATCGCACTGTGCGGCGACCGGCCGCAGCTCGTTGAAGGCCTCGGCCGGTTGCCGGGACGCAACTAGCACAGGGCGGCTATAAACAGCGCGCCTAGGACGGCCGGCCCGGTTAAGACAAGTCGGCGCGGTTAAGAGTGTCCGGCCAGTGCCGAATCGAGCCAGGAGCGTAAGGCGGCAGCCGGCGCTGCCCCTGCCTGTTTAGCCAGCACCTTGCCCCCGGCCATGACCATCAACGTGGGAATGGCCTGGACGTCGAACCGGTTGGAGAGCCGCGGCGCCCGGTCAACATCGACTTTGACGAGCTTGATGCCGCCGGCCCGCTCAGTGGCCAGCTTATCCAGGACAGGGCTCACCATCCGGCAAGGTCCGCACCAGGCGGCCCAGAAGTCAACGAGCACCGGGACCGGGGACTGCTCCGCAACGAGGGCAAAGTCGTCGTCCCCTGCGGCGGTGATCCATGGCAGTCCCTGCTTGCAGTTTCCACAACGTGGACGGCCGGACGCAGCGGCCGGGACCCGGTTGGTTTTGCCACAACCCGGACAGTTGATCAGTGCAGGTTCCACGAGGTGCCTCCGGACTCAGTATTCCGTGCGTTGCGCATTGGCGCGCCACGCCTCGAACGGGGCGTCCGACGTCGGAATCGCCTCGTGCGCCACCGGCATCAGTTCCGGTCTGGTGCCTGCAAAATAGTCGTAGAACACGGCATCGTCGAAACCGGCGGCCGCCGCACCGTGGCGGTCCGCCGCGAAATAGACACGGTCGATCCGTGCCCACAGGGCGGCTGAGAGGCAGAGCGGGCATGGCTCACAGCTGGTGTAAAGCACTGCGCCGCTGAGATCAAAGTTCGCAGTGGCAGTGGCTGCCGTCCGGATTGCAACAACTTCTGCATGGGCAGTGGGATCGTTATCGCGGGTGACCCGGTTGACGCCCTCGTGGATGCCGCCGTCCGGGGTTACCACCAGTGCACCGAAAGGACCGCCCCCGGCTTCAACGTTCCGGATGGCCAGCTCAATGGCCTGCTGCAGGTACGGGGTGGCATCGTGGTTCGCGCTCGCCTGAGTCATAGCTAGATCCTAGCCATCACCGGGCGCTGCGCGGTCAAAATAGGGGGCACTCGAGGGGAAAAATCAGTCGACGGCGCCGCCCCGGAGGACTAATCTTGCGCCCGGGGGCTGTATAAGTCCATATCAACTTTGGTCTCATTGCCTTGCCCCGTCTGCGGGGTGGCGCACCTCAATCCGGAGGATGCAATGAAGAAGAAGTTTCCCTATGCCGCGTGCCTTGCCGCGGCGGCGTTAGTCATTCCCATAGGACCGGCCGCGGCCGGTTCCTCGCCAGAGCCGGAGCCGGAGACCCTCGCCACGGGGCTGCTCTCGCCCTTGAGCCTCGCGGTCGACAAGACCGACTCTGTGCTTGTCACGCAGAATTTTTCCGGCCGACTGGACCGTGTGCAGGATGACGGCCAACTCGCCAACGTCTACACCAAGGCCGAGTGGGATGTTGCCGGCGTCGAAACCAGGGGCGGAACAACCTATTTCCTGGAGAGCGTGGGGGCCGGCGGCGGTAACCCGGATGCGCTCAAAGGCTTCGTCAAGTCCGTCGACCGGTCGGGCGAAGTGCGTACTATCGCGGACCTCGCCAGCTACGAACGCGCCCACAACCCGGACGCCGACCAACAGTATGGGTTCGGTGACGAGGTTTCTGACGAGTGCCTGAAGGGCTGGCCCCTTTTCCCGCCTGCCCGGTACGAAGGATTGGTTGATTCGCATCCCTATGCCACTGCGGTCAACGGCGACACGCTGTACATCGCCGACGCCGGCGCGAATGCCATCCTGGAAGTCAATGCCGATACCGGTGATATCTCCACCCTCGCCGTGCTGCCGCCCCGGCCCGCCGTCATCCCTGCCGGCACCAGGATCCCGATCGACATGGCGGGAGGGACGGTTGAAGCCCCTGCCTGTGTTGTCGGCCACGAATATGCCTTTGAATCTGTGCCAACGGACGTCGAGATCGGCCCCGACGGCTGGCTCTACGTCTCGTCGCTCCCGGGCGGTCCCGAGGACCCGTCCCTCGGCGCCCGTGGTGCGATCTTCAAGGTGAATCCATGGACGGGCGCAACGCGCCTGTGGGCCGAGGATATCCTGAGCCCCACGGGCATCGCGGTAGCCGACGACGGCGACGTCTATGCGGCATCGATGTTCGGTAACGAGATCGTCAAGATTGACGCGCGGAGCCGTGAGCAGTCGCAGTTCCTGGCTGTGAAAGGCCCTGCAGCGGTGGAACTGCGCGGGGATACCCTCTATGCCACGGCAGGCTTCGGCCCCGGGGCACCGGCTGGAACGGTGATTAAGGCCAGCATCCGTTAGATCCTGCGGGGTGCATGGGCCCGGCAGACGAGAGAAGGCCCGGTCCGCAGTAAGTGCAGACCGGGCCTTCCATGCGTGAGACTTTACTTGTTGCCGTCTTCGTCGAGTTCTTCGGCGTCGGTGAGGTCAAGGTCCTCTTCGTCGAAGTCGTCCTCGTCAATCTCCACATCGGCGGGAATATCGCTCTTGTAGGGATCGGCGTCGCCGGCATGCTTGGCGTTCTCGGCAAGGGCAGCCACTTCGGCGTCGCGCTTCTTGGCCTCCCGAAGGAGTTCCTCAAGATTGGAGGCGACCACAGGAATCTGGTCGGCCACGAATTCCAGGGTGGGGGTCAGCCGAACAGTAACGTTCCGGCCCACTTCCTGGCGGAGCACACCCTTGGCCTTCTCGAGACCTTTGGCGGCATCCAGCTGAACAGCCTGGTCACCGAAAACGGTGTAGTAGATCGTGGCGTGCTGCAGATCATTGGTCACGCGGGCATCAGTAACAGTAATGCCCTCCAGCCGGGGATCTTTAACCTTCCGGCCAAGAGCCTCCGCAATAACAACCTTGATCCGCTGCGCCAACTTGGCAGCCCGTGCGGGATCAGCCATTTCCACTCCTAAAAATTTGGGCTGTACGACGGCACCGGAACGGCACCCGCACAACTGTTGGGTTTTGATGCCACGCACCTAAGGCGAGTCTACGACGGACGCCGGTGGGATTTTTCCGGCGGCCTGGGAGTGGCATCGGGCCTGCCGAAGCTGGGTGGCCGACGTCGTAAGACGTTGGCCACCCAGCGAAGGGGCGGGGCCGCCGGAAAATCCCAGCGGCCCCGCCAGTCAAAGCAACAACTTAGACGCGCGGCTTTTCGCGCATCTCGAAGGTCTCAATGATGTCGCCTTCGGTGATGTCGTTGAACGAACCAAGACCGATACCACACTCGAAGTCCGTGCGGACCTCAGTGGCGTCGTCCTTGAAGCGCTTGAGCGTCTCAACGGTGAGGTTGTCACCGATGATCTTGCCGTCGCGGCTGACGCGGGCCTTCGTGTTGCGTCGGATGATGCCCGAGCGAACGATGGAGCCTGCAATGTTGCCGAACTTGGAGGAACGGAACACTTCGCGGACCTCGGCGGTGCCCAGCTGGACTTCTTCGTACTCCGGCTTGAGCATGCCCTTGAGAGCCATCTCGATGTCGTCGATCGCTCCGTAGATGACGGAGTAGAAGCGCATGTCGACGCCTTCGCGGTCTGCCAGTTCGGCAACACGCTCGGCAGGCTTGACGTTGAAGCCGATGATGACGGCGCTATCGACCGTCGCCAGGTTGACGTCGTTCTGCGTGATGGCACCAACACCGCGGTGGATGACGCGCAGCTGCACGCCTTCGCCGACGTCGATCTTGAGCAGGGCGTCTTCGAGGGCTTCCACGGCACCGGAAACGTCACCCTTGAGGATGAGGTTGAGGGTGTCGATCTTGCCAGCGGCCACGGCCTGGTCGAAGTCTTCGAGGCTGATGCGCTTGCGGCGCTTGGCCAGTGCGGCGTTGCGGTCGGCTGCTTCACGCTTCTCGGCGATCTGGCGGGCGGTGCGCTCGTCAGCAGTCACAAAGAAGGTGTCGCCGGCGCGTGGCACGTTGGACAGACCCAGTACCTGCACGGGGCGGGACGGGCCGGCCTCGGTCAGGGCACTGCCGTCGTCGTCGAACATGGCGCGGACGCGGCCGTGGGCCGTGCCTGCCACGATCGTGTCACCGACACGCAGCGTACCGGACTGCACGAGGACGGTGGCAACTGCACCGCGTCCCTTGTCCAGGTTCGCTTCAATCGCGATACCGCGGGCGTCCTTGTTCGGGTTGGCGCGCATGTCCAGGGCGGCGTCTGCGGTGAGCAGCACAGCCTCAAGCAGCTCGTCAATGTTGAGGTTCTGGCGGGCAGAGACCTCCACGAACATGGTGTCGCCACCGTATTCCTCGGGAACCAGGCCGTACTCGGTCAGCTGGCCACGGACCTTGTCCGGGTTGGCGTCTTCCTTGTCGATCTTGTTCACTGCAACCACGATCGGCACATTCGCTGCCTGTGCGTGGTTGAGGGCTTCAACGGTCTGCGGCATAACGCCGTCGTCCGCGGCAACCACCAGGATGGCGATGTCGGTGACCTTCGCACCACGGGCACGCATGGCGGTGAACGCCTCGTGGCCCGGAGTATCGATGAAGGTGATCTTGCGATCTACGCCTTCGTGGGTGTGGGCGACCTGGTAGGCACCAATGTGCTGCGTAATGCCGCCGTGTTCGCCCGCCACAACGTCGGACTTGCGGATGGCATCGAGCAGTCGGGTTTTACCGTGGTCAACGTGGCCCATGACGGTGACAACCGGAGGACGCGCCTCGAGGTCTTCGTCGCCTTCTGCTTCAAGCTCGGCGTCGAAGTCAATGTCGAAACCGGAGAGCAGCTCGCGCTCCTCGTCCTCCGGCGACACGACCTGAAGCTTGTAACCAAGCTCCTCGCCGAGCAGTGCGAACGTTTCCTCATCCAGTGACTGGGTGGCCGTGGCCATTTCGCCCAGGTGGAACAGGACGGTGACCAGTGCTGCGGGGTTTGCCTCGATCTTGTCGGCAAAGTCCGTGATGGACGAACCGCGGCGGAGCCGCACTACGGTGTTGCCGTCGCCGCGGGGTACGCTCACGCCACCCAGCGACGGGGCACTCATCTGCTCAAGTTCCTGGCGCTTGGCGCGCTTCGACTTGCGCTGCTTGCCACGGCCTGCGCCGCCCTTACCGAAGGCACCCTGGGTGCCACCGCGACCGCGGCCACCCTTGCCGAAGCCGCCGCCGGCCGGAGCGCCGCCACCGGCACCGGGAGCGCCGCCTGTACCGGGAGCGCCACCCGGGCGTCCGGGTCCACGGGCCCCGCCGCCGGGACGTCCTGCACCAGCGGGTGCGGGACGCTCAGTGCGGTTGGGCATCATGCCCGGAGTAGGACGGTTTCCACCGGCACCCGCGGGACGCGGTGCACCCGGGCGGGGTCCACCTGCGCCAGCAGCGGGACGGGGGCCGCCTGCACCGGCCGCGGGACGCGGACCACCCGGACGGGGGCCACCTGCACCGGCTGCGGGACGCGGACCACCGGGGCGTTCGCTGTCGGGACGTCCACCCGCGCGGGGCATGCCCTGCGCGGGAGCGAACGGGTTGTTACCCGGACGCGGAGCACGTTCTCCATCGCCACCGCGGCCGCGGGGCATGCCCTGGGACGTGGCGAACGGATTGTTGCCCGGGCGGGGGCCGCCGGGGCGCGGTGCAGAGCCGCCCTGCGAGCCCGATCCGCCGGAGCGGGTGGGGGCTGACGGGGTTTCGGCCTTGGGTGCGGGCCGGGCACCGGGCTTGGCGCCGGTGCCCGGGGCACTTGCGGCCGGGGCTGCTGCAGCGGGTGCTGCAGGCGCAGCCGGAGCGGCGGCAGCAGGGGCGGCCGGCGCTGAGGGAGCTGCTGCAGCCGGAGCCGCAGCAGCAGGTGCTGCCGGGGCCTTGGGAGCTGCGGGACCCGGAGCAGGTGCTGCGGGACGTGATTCTGCCGACGGGGCAGGCGCCTTGGGCGCGGCTGCCGGAGCTGCGGCCTTGGCCGCGGCGTCGGGGTAGGCGTTGCGGAGCTTCCGCACCACCGGGGCCTCAATAGTTGAAGAGGCGGAGCGAACGAATTCGCCCAGTTCCTGCAGTTTTGTCACTGCATCTTTGGAAGTAATACCGAGCTCTTTAGCGAGCTCGTGTACGCGGACCTTGGCCACATTTCTCCTGTCTCGGTCCGCACCGAGCCAGGCACGAACCGTCTACTTCTTACTGCGGGCCCCAGCCGCGGTTGCAGCTGAAGGGCCCATTGCAGAGCGCAACAAATTTGTCATCGTTGCGCACTCATCGCTGGGAACTCATCGGGTTTCCATCAGTTTTCTGACCCGCTTTCAGGTTGGACGGTTTTTGCTGCAGTGACCGAGGACTTCTGCAGCGGGCCGGCAGCCTGCTTACCTGCCAGGATCCAGCGTTCGACGGCGGTGGCCCCGGTTGCGCCGTTGAGGGCCCTTCCGAATGCTCGCCGTTTGACCGCCAGGGCCAGGCACGTTTCGCTGGGGTGCAGCCATGCACCCCTGCCAGCCATCCGGCGTCGTTCGTCTACCAGCACTGCGGTGGAACCGCTGCCTTCGGCGACGAGCCGGAGTAACTCAGACCGCGGAGCCTTCTTCCGGCATCCGATGCAGGTACGCTGCGGTTGATCCTCGCTGTGCTGAATCGCGCTGTGAAGCACTTCTGCCACGGTGAGCATCTTCCTGACGTTCATAACTGCCGGCCCCGGGGTTCCCGCCGCCGGTTAGCGAACGAAAACACTCAGGGCACACGAATACCGGCCGTTAGGCGCGGTCATTGTCTATTCTAGCCCCTCAGGGCCGTTCTGCCCGAAACCAGTGCATCGGCCGGCATGATCCAGAGCGGGCCGATGCGTTGGAGTCGGTTCAGCTTTGCGTTGGTGCGACGGCGTCCGAAACGATATCGATCCGCCAGCCGGTGAGCTTTGCCGCCAGGCGGGCGTTCTGGCCTTCCTTGCCGATGGCCAGGGAGAGCTGGTAGTCCGGAACCACCACACGTGCGGAGCGGGTTGCTTCGTCGACGATCGTGACCGAATTCACCCGGGACGGGGACAGTGCGCTGGCGATGAACGTTGCGGGGTCCTCGCTGAAGTCGACGATGTCGATCTTTTCGTCGTTCAGTTCCGTCATGACGGCGCGGACACGTGAACCCATTTCACCGATGCATGCACCCTTGGCATTGATGCCGGCGGCGTTGGCCTTGACGGCGATCTTGGTCCGGTGACCGGCCTCGCGGGCAAGGGCGACGATCTCCACGGAGCGGTCCGCGATCTCCGGGACCTCCAGCTCAAACAGCTTCCGTACCAGGCCCGGGTGTGAACGGGACAGCGTGACGGACGGGCCCTTGGTGCCGCGGTGCACATCAATGACCAGGGCGCGGAGCCGGTTGCCGTGGGTGTACTTCTCCCCCGGCACCTGTTCGGGCGGCGGCAGCAGCGCCTCCACCGCGCCCAGGTTGACCTGGATCATGTGCGGATTGTTGCCCTGCTGGATCAGGCCGGCCACCAGTTCACCCTCGCGGCCCTTGAACTCACCGAGGATGTTGTCGTCCTCGACGTCGCGCAGGCGCTGCAGGATGATCTGGCGGGCGGTGCTTGCCGCGATCCGGCCGAAACCGGCAGGCGTGTCCTCGAACTCGCCGATGGGGGCGCCGTCGTCGTCAATCTCCACAGCCCAAATAGTCACGTGACCGCTCTTGCGGTCCAGCTCGGCCCGGGCCTTTTCGAAGGCGCCGGGCGACTTGTGGTACGCCACCAGGAGCGCCTGCTCGATGGTGGGGATCAGAAGGTCCAGCGGGATTTCGCGCTCACGCTCCAGAAGCCTCAGTGCGCTCATGTCAATATCCATCAGGCCTCCTCAGAAGGTCCATTGTGCTCAGGTTCCAGACCAGCTTCTTCAAGGTGGCTGAATTCGATCTCGACTTTTCCGTTACGGATCCTGTCGAAAGGAAGATTCTGGGGCTCGCCCTGCTTGGGCTTCATGCCCTTCTTGACGGCAATTTCCGGGATGATGGTCACGCCGTTTTCGTCTACGGACTGCACCCTGCCGGTGACGTTTTCGCCCTGGATGACGTTGATCTTGACCAGGCGGCCCTTGGCCCTGTGCCAGTGCCTGGGTTCCGTCAGGGGACGCCCGACGCCGGGGGAAGACACCTCGAGATCGTAGGGCCGTCCGTCGTCCGCAGGATCATTGTCCAGGACGTCCGAGAGGACCCTGGAAATGTCCGCAATGACATCAAGATTCACGCCGCCTGTTTCCTCCTGCGGCAGGTCCACCACTACGTGGACCACACGGTGGGAGCCGGGAATGATGGACACGTCCTCCAGGTAGAGGCGGTTGGCCTGGACCGAGGGCTCCAGCAGGGCCCGGAGCCGTGCAGCTTCCGGATTATAGGCGGGCGCAGCTTCAGCCGTACCCGATCCGGTAGGGTCTGATGAAGTCGTGGCTTCTGCATTACTCACGATGCCGGCCGCCTTCCAATAGATGATGTTGTGACTACTAGACTAGCGATTTTCCGGCCGCAGTGGTGCACGTAGATGCCCCCTGCCCGTGACAACATGGTCTGTTGTGAACGACGACACCACGGAATCCGGCCCGCGCAGACGCTATTTCCGGTACGCCGTTTTCGCCTTGGCCGCATTGTTGGTGCTGAGCCTTGGATTTGTGCTGATCCCCCGCGAACCGGCCGCCCCCGCGCCACCGCCGTTTTCGGAGCAGGCCAGGGCTGCAGCGTTCTCGGATGCCGTGGATCTGAGGGCACTTGCCATCGCTGTCGGCGATGCCGCCGAGGCAGCCCGGGAGGAACCCACGGCCTCCGCATCACAGCGCACTGTGACTTTGCTGACTGTGCAGGCGCGGGCGCTGATGCTGCCAACCGACAAGCTGCCGACTGATCCGAAGACGGCCACCGGGTCAGCCGCGGCGCCTTCAGCGCAGGTGCCGCCGTCTTCAGCCGCTGAGCTCGCCGCTGCCCTTCACGCGAGTGGTGCCCAGCGGCTCCGTGACGCTGAAAAGGCCGACGGCGGCATCGTCCGCCTTCTCGCAGGCACCGGCACTGCCCAACTCCTGGCGGCCGAGGAGATGGCGACGGCGACGGGTACCGCGTTGGACTCACTTCCCGGCCCCACCTTGCCCGGGTCCGCCCCTACCTCCCCTGCACTGCCTTCCCCCGCCGGCTCCTCCGCTGCGCCGCTGACTGCAGGCTGCACCGCAACGGCGACCAGCGGCCGTGCCGACCTGGCCTCTTCCTTCACCTCGGTGGCGCGCGCAGAGCTGGAACTCGTGTACGCCTACCAGGCGGCACTGACCCGGCTTCCCCCCGCGTCCGTGGCCCCGGCGTCGGACTTTCTCACCCGGCACGAAGACCTCGGCCGCGAGGCCGAAGCGGCGGCCACGACCCGCTGCGCCGCCCTGCCTCCGACGCCCGCCGGCTACGCCTTGGACGCAGCGTTCCTGGCAGATCCGGCAGCTGCGCTGGGCGTGCTGGAGGCCGGCACGCTCCCGGCATACGGAGACCTGGTCGCCCTCAGCGACGGAGCCGAACGGGCATGGGCGCTCGCAGCGCTTCAATCGACGGCGCGGAGGGCAGCCCATTGGGGTACTTCACCTGGCCCGGTACCGGGCATGGTCCTGAACGAATCCGCACTGCCGCCCCTGCCTGCCGTGGACCAGCGTCCTTCAACAGGCAGCACACCATCCCGCGGCACGCCTTAGCCTAGGCTCAGCACACTGGTCAGCCACGGGCATCAGGTGATTTGCTGAGGTCATGGACAACGCACCTGCAGCAGCTCTTCATGAGAACGAGCCGCACCACAATGACATAGCCCACCGCCTTAACTGGCTCCGTGCCGGTGTGTTGGGCGCCAACGACGGAATCGTCTCGGTCGCCGCCATCGTGGTTGGTGTCGCCGGCGTGACCAACGAGCCGGGTCCGATCCTGGTGGCCGGCGCTGCCGGTGTCGTGGGCGGCGCCATCTCCATGGCACTGGGCGAGTACGTCTCCGTCAGCAGCCAAAAGGACAGCCAGCAGGCCCTGATCGAAAAGGAACGGCGCGAGCTGCTCGAACAGCCCGAAGAGGAGCTCGCGGAACTCGCGGCGATCTATCAGTCCAAGGGGCTCAGCGAGGATACTGCCCTGACCGTTGCGCGGGAGCTCACCGCCCACGACGCCCTGGGCGCCCATCTGTCTGCTGAGCTCAACATCACTGAGACGGACATCGTCAGCCCCTGGCACGCCGCGTTTGCCTCCGCCGTGGCATTCCTGATCGGCGCGGTCCTGCCAATGCTGGCCATCCTCCTGCCGCCTGCGGACGTCAGGATTCCGCTGACCTTCGCTGCCGTCCTGGTGGCGCTCGCGGCTACCGGGGCGTTGGGCGCCTGGATCGGCGGAGGGTCGCAGCTGCGTGCCGCGGTGCGCGTGGTGGTGGGCGGCGCGCTGGCCCTGGTGGCCACGTTCTCCATCGGCAGCCTCCTCGGGGCAAGCGGCGTGATGTGAATCTCAGGACGGAGGTCCCCGTCCCGCCGGCGCTCAGCCTGCGCTACGGACGCACCAGCGCCGGACGGGCTTGGCTTTCCTCGCTGCCGGACCTCATGCACGGACGGCTGGAGCACTGGGAACTGGCTGTGGACCTGCAAACCGGCGCTTTCCCCTGGCATGGACACGGTGGCATGGTGATCCCGGTCCGCAGGAAAGACGGAAGCCTGGCTGCCCTCAAGATCGCCTTTCCTCACGACGAAGCCAAGGCTGAACGGCATGCACTGTCCCTCTGGGGAGGCTCCGGCGCCGTCCGGCTGCTCGAGTCCGACGCCGGAACCTGCGCCATGCTCCTGGAACGGCTGGATCCGGGGTGCTCACTGCAGACCGTCCCCCTCGAGGAAGCGGCGGTTGTGTGGGGTGGGCTCATGCGGCAGTTAAGCCTGACGCCCGGCGATGAGCCCGTATGGCAGGAATTCGACCACATTGCAGGCAAGGCAGAACAGTGGAGCGACGACCTGCCCGCCGACTGGGAACAGCAAGGCAGACCCTTTCCCCGCTGGCTGCTCGAAGCGGCCCTTGAAGTTTGCCAGACCCGCGGTGCCGTGGGCCGGCGCTCGGGCCGGGACGTCCTGGTGCACACTGACTTCCACTTCCTGAATATCTTGGCCCGACCCGAGGCCACGGATGTCGTGGGCGCAGGCGCTCAGGGCGCTGGTGTTCAGGGCGCTGGTGTTCAGGGCGCAGGCGGTACGACCTTCGTCGCCATCGACCCACAGCCCATGATCGGTGAACCCGAGTTCGCTGTCGCCCCGCTGTTATGGAACCGCCTGGGCGACCTACCACGGGGCAATCCGGCCGCGGGGCTGAGGCAGCGCTGCGTGGATTTCAGCACCGCGGCGGGTCTTGACGCCGAAGCCGCACGCCAATGGGCAGTGGTGCGGGAGGTGGAAAACGCGCTCTGGTACGCCGCACGGCCAGGCCATCAGGGCGATCTGGCGAGGTCGCTGTGGGTTGCCAGCACCCTCGCCGGGCAGACCCTCGCTGATCTCCCCGCGGCTCACGACCTGCCCGAACCGGGCGGCTCCAACCCAGGCGAGGCGGACCGCTGAGGAGCTGTGGCCCTGCCGCCAGGCCTGTCAGCCGGCTGCCCGGACCGCCGCAAGAGCGGAGCTGACCGCCTCGACCGCAGTACCGACGTCGTCCGTGTTTGTGCTCCAGTTGCTGACCGAAACCCGCAGGACGTCCCTGCCCTGCCAGCGTGACCCGGACATCCAGACTTTGCCGTCCTCGATCACCCGGGCTGTCACGGCGCGGGTGGTGGCGTCTTCCCCGAAGGCCAGCGAGACCTGGGTGTAGTCGACGTCGTTGAGCACCTCGACGCCGTCAAGGGCCGCGAGGCGCCCGGCCAACTGACCGGCGTGGTGCACAAGCCCACGGACCTGCTGCGCCACTCCGTCCCGGCCAAGTGATCTCAGGGCCGCCCACACCGGCACGCCGCGGGCCCGGCGCGAGAGTTCCGGGACTTTTTCAAGCGGGTCGGCCGCACCGTCAGCGGCCCGGATCAGATAGCTGGCGTGCACGCCCATGGCCGAGCGCAGGGCTGCTGGGTCCCTGACCACTGCAATGCCACAGTCGTAAGGAACATTGAGGGTCTTATGTGCGTCGCTGGCCCAGGAGTCCGCCAAGGCCATCCCGGCGGTAAGCGCGGCAAGTTCAGGCACCGCCGCGGCCCAGAGCCCAAAAGCCCCGTCCACATGGACCCAGGCGCCGTGGGTTTTCGCGACGCCCACAGCCTCCACGAAAGGATCGAAGGCGCCCGAATGCAGGTTCCCGGCCTGCAGGCACACGAGGGCCGGACCGGAACCTGCGGACAGCTGCCGGTCGAGCTCGTCGGTTCGGATTCTGCCCTGCCGGTCCGACGGCACGGCCTCCGGCTGGCCCAGTCCCAGATACCGCAGCGCCAGATCCACCGAATCGTGGCGTTCCTGTCCAACGAGACAGCGAATGCGCGGAGCGCCGAACAGCCCGTCGCGCTCCAGGTCCCAGCCGGTGTCAGCGAGCAGGCTCCAGCGGGCAGCGGCCAATCCGGCAAAGTTAGCCATCGTGGCCCCGGTGACAAAGCCGACGTCGGATTCGTCCGGTAGGCCCAGGAGGTCCACGAGCCAGCGCCCGGCCGCGTCCTCGATGGCCGCCATGGCAGGCGCGGAGACCCGAAGCACCGCGTTCTGGTCCCAGGCACTGACCAGCCAGTCGGCGGCCAGCGCTGCAGGCAACGTCCCGCCGATCACCCAGCCAAAGAAGCGCCCGGAGGGCATGGCCATCAGCCCGGGCTCGGCCTTGTCCGCGAGATATTCAACCACCGCCGCGGCGGGCATCCCTTGGGCTGGAAGAGGTCCGTTGAAGTCAGGCGCGAGATCGTGGGCGCTTTGGGCGGGCCCCACATGCCGGTCCGGCAGGCTCGCCAGCCACTCGGCGGCTCGCCGGGCCGCGACTGCCAATGCTTCCGAATAGTGTTCCCCACCTGCGGACATACCTGCATGGTACGCCCGGGCAGCGCAGGGCTGCGAGCATTCCCCGTAACCCCGTTCAGGCGAAGTTTTCCTGCCAGACGTCGAAGCCGAGCTTGATGATCAGGGCACCGACCACAAGGAGGAACACCACACGGATGAACCTGCTGCCCTGCTTTACGGCAGTCCTGGCCCCCAAGTAGCCCCCGGCCATGTTGGACAGGCCCAGCACCAGGCCGACACCCCACAGGAGCGAGCCGTGGGGCAGGAAGAAGATGAGGGCGCCGGCGTTGGTGGCCATGTTCACGATCTTGGCCTTCGCGCTGGCTTCAAGGAAGGCGTAGCCCATCGCCGATACCAGCGCGATGATGAGGAAGGAACCGGTGCCCGGCCCGATCAGGCCGTCGTAGAAACCGATGACGGCGCCGATGAGGCACGCTACGACATAGTGGGTGCGCCCGTCATGGCGCAGCAGGGTGATGTCGCCGACGCTGGGTTTCAGTGCGGTGAAAAGTGCGACGGCCACCAGTGCCGCTACGATTATCGGTTTGAACACACTCGCCGGCAGGTTAGCGGCCAGTACAGCGCCGCCGAAGCTGCCCGCCAGCGCGATCCCCGCCATGGGGATGGCGGTCCGAAGGTCGGGTTTGACCCGGCTGTAGTACGTCACCGCACTGGTAGTGGTCCCGAAAATCGAGCCCATCTTGTTGGTGGCCAAGGCCTGGACCGGAGTGATTCCCGGAACCAGCAACAGGGCGGGCAGTTGCAGCAGCCCGCCGCCGCCCACCACGGCATCCACCCAGCCGGCGGCAAATCCAGCCACCACAATCAGGATGATCGTGGTGAGCTGGATCGACTCGAAACCAGATATCACCGCCGGAAATCAGCTGCGGACGGCGGTGACCACGTAGTCAACAGCCTTGTCCACGGCCACGTTCTCCGCTACGCCGCTCCGGCGGTCCTTGATCTCGACGACGCCGTCCACCAGTCCCCGGCCAACGGCCAGGATCGTGGGGACACCTACCAGCTCGGCATCACCGAACTTGACGCCCGGGGACACCTTGGGGCGGTCGTCATAGATGACATCCAGGCCGGCGGCTTCCAGGTCCAGCGCCAGTTTCTCGGCGGCCGCGAAGATTTCCTCGCCGCGGCCCACGGCCACCACATGGACATCCGCGGGGGCGACGGCGCGCGGCCACGTCAGGCCCTTGTCGTCGTGGTTGGACTCAGCAAGGGCTGCCACGGCGCGCGTTACGCCTACGCCGTAGGAACCCATGGTGACCACCACCTGCTTGCCGTTCTGGTCCAGGACCTTCAGCTCGAGGGCTTCGGCGTACTTACGGCCAAGCTGGAAGATATGGCCCATCTCGATGCCGCGGGCGATTTCCAGGGGGCCGGAGCCGTCCGGTGCGGGGTCGCCTTCGTGGACGTCGGTGCATTCAATGACGCCGTCCCAGCTGAAGTCGCGTCCGGCCACGAGGCCGAACACATGCTTTCCGGCTTCGTTGGCGCCGGTGATCCAGGCCGTGCCGCTGACAACGCGGGGATCCACGAGATACAGGAGCTTGGTTGAGCTTTCGCTGCCCAGCAGGGGGTCCGCCAGGGTCAGGCCCGGACCAAGGTACCCCTTGACGATGAGGGGCTGCTTCTTGAGGTCGTCGTCGTTGGCTGCTTCCAGGCCGATCTCGCCGCCGATGGGCAGGAAGGAACCTATGTTGGCTTCCACGCGCTTCAGGTCGACGCCGCGGTCGCCGGGCAGCCCGATGACCACCAGTTGGCGTTCCCCGGTGGGCAGGGTGACGGCGAGGACGACGTTCTTGAGTGTGTCAGCGCCAGTCCAGGCGCCGCCGTCGGCCTCTGTACGGGGGGCGAGCACATTGGCGGATGCCACCAGCGTGTCGATGGTGGGGGTGTCCGGCGTGTCCAGGACCGTGGCGGCGGGGGCTTCGCTGAAGTCGACGTCCGCGGGCACCACGGTGGTGACGGCCTCGACGTTGGCTGCGTATCCGCCGGCGGAGCGCACGAAGGTATCTTCGCCGACCTCGGTGGGATGCAGGAACTCCTCGCTCTTGGACCCGCCCATGGCGCCGGCGGTGGCCGCGACCGGGATGACTTCCAGGCCCAGCCGCTCGAAGATGCGGATGTAGGCCGCGCGGTGCGCTGCGTAACTGGCGTCCAGGCCGGCGTCGTCAATGTCGAAGGAGTAGGAATCCTTCATGATGAACTCGCGGCCGCGCAGCAGGCCCGCGCGGGGACGCGCTTCATCGCGGTACTTGTTCTGGATCTGGTAGAGGCTCAGCGGCAGGTCCTTGTACGAGGAGTACAGGTCCTTGACCAGGAGGGTGAACATTTCCTCGTGAGTGGGGGCCAGCAGGTAGTCGGCCCCCTTACGGTCCTGGAGCCGGAACAGGCCTTCGCCATATTCGGTCCAGCGGTTGGTGGCCTCGTAGGGTTCCCGCGGCAGCAGGGCCGGGAAATGCACTTCCTGGGCACCGATCGCCGCCATTTCCTCCCGGATGACCGCTTCAACCTTGCGCAGCACGCTGAGCCCCAGCGGAAGCCAGGTGTAGATGCCTGGTGCGGCGCGTCGGATATAGCCGGCCCGGACCAGGAGACGGTGGCTGGCCACCTCGGCGTCAACGGGATCTTCACGCAGGGTGCGCAGGAAAAGCTGGGACAGTCTTGTGACCACGGGCAGGTATCCGTTTCTGGGGAATGGCTGCTGGAAAGCAGAGCCGGGCAATTCTTCTGGGTACCAATCTACCGGCAAACCACGCCCCGCTTGGCGGCAGGGGTCAAAGGCCACAGAGGGCCGGACGCAATAGAGCCACGCCTGGTAATGCAAAGCCCCTGGCCGTAAACGGCTGGTCATTGCATCCGGGCGTGGCTCTACGGCCGTTGACGCTTAGGTACTGGTGAGGACTGGTGAGACCGCCCACCCACTCCAGCGCAGCTAGATCGAACCTATGGGATAGCGGCCGCGTTGACAAGGGGTTTCTCCATTCGAAGGGGTAGACCACCCTGCCCGGGTCTGCTGCCGGACCTAGAACAGGACCGTAGCGAACGTGCCGACCTGCCGAAAGCCCACCCGCTCGTACGTGGACCGGGCCCGGAGATTAAAGCCGTTGACATACAGGCTGGTTACCGGCGCCAGGGTCCGGGCCTTCTCCACCACGGCTGCCATGTAGCCGGCGCTCAGACCCTGTCCGCGGTAGTCAGGGTTCATCCAGACACCCTGGATCTGTGTGACGTCGGCAGTGACAGCCCCGAGTTCGGCTTTGAAGACCACTTCGCCGGAGTCGTTGACGTGTGCCAGGGAATGGCCTTGCCGGATCAGGCCTTCAACCCGGCGGCTGTAGAACTCCTTGCCGCCCAGGAACGGTGAGTAGCCCACCTCTTCCTCGAACATGGCCGCACAGGCTGGAAGGATGCGGTCGAAATCGGCCAGGCGGCCCAACTCCAGATCGGCGTTCGGCACCACTGCAGGGGGCCCACAAAGGGTCATCAGTGGCTGTTCGTCCCGCACCTCGTGGGCTGCATGCCCCAGTTCCGCCAGCTCGCTGTGGAGGGCGAGGACTGAATCTGCAGGGCCAAAGGCCGAGGCAAAGCGCCGGCCGGACGCGCTGGCCGCTTCGGCCACCAACCCGGCAAACCCGGGGTCCAGCTCCACCGGGACCAGGTTGGCTCCCGCCCAACAGGCACCCAGCAGGACGCCGTCGTCGAAGACTCCCAACACTGCGGCGCCGCCGGTGGTGGGTGCCGCGGACCCTGCTGCCCTGAGGTGCGCGAGCATAAAGACATTCGCCACCGGGTCCTGCAGGGCAAGGCGCCGCAAGGCAGGGGTATCCGCGCCGGAAAGGGCCCGGACACTGGTCCCCTCCGGCGCGGCGCCCTCCTTATGAGACGCTAACCACGGGGCTACCCTGGACAGCATCTTCGCCATCGGCCTCCCCCATCTCCTCGGCAATGCGCATGGCTTCTTCGATTAGTGTCTCAACAATCTCGCTCTCAGGAACAGTCTTGATGACTTGACCCTTCACAAAGATCTGGCCCTTGCCGTTGCCGGAGGCCACGCCGAGATCGGCTTCGCGCGCTTCCCCGGGCCCGTTCACCACACAGCCCATCACGGCGACGCGCAACGGAATCTCCATGCCTTCCAGGCCTGCAGTGACCTGCTCGGCCAGCGTGTAGACGTCCACCTGGGCACGGCCGCAGGAGGGGCACGAAACGATCTCGAGCTTGCGCGGGCGCAGGTTCAGGGACTGGAGGATTTGGTTGCCAACCTTGATTTCCTCCACCGGCGGCGCGGAGAGGGAAACGCGGATGGTGTCGCCGATTCCCTTGGCCAGGAGGGCTCCGAAGGCAGTGGCGGATTTGATGGTGCCCTGGAACGCCGGGCCGGCTTCGGTGACGCCAAGGTGCAGCGGCCAGTCGCCCTTCTCGGCCAGCATCTCGTACGCGGCCACCATGATCACGGGGTCGTTGTGCTTGACGGAGATCTTGAAGTCGTGGAAGCCGTGCTCCTCGAACAGCGACGCCTCCCAGACTGCCGACTCAACGAGTGCTTCGGGCGTGGCCTTGCCGTATTTCTTGAGGATGCCTGGCTCGAGCGAGCCGGCGTTGACACCGATGCGGATGGATGTGCCGTGGTCCTTGGCGGCGCGGGCGATTTCCTTGACCTGGTCATCGAATTTGCGGATGTTGCCCGGGTTCACGCGCACTGCCGCGCACCCGGCCTCAATCGCCGCGAAGACGTACTTGGGCTGGAAATGGATGTCCGCGATGACAGGGATCTGCGACTTGCGCGCGATGATGGGCAGCGCCTCCGCATCATCGGCGGAGGGGCAGGCGACGCGCACAATGTCGCAGCCCGAGGCGGTGAGTTCCGCGATCTGCTGCAGGGTGGCGTTGATGTCCGTGGTGGGGGTTGTGGTCATGGACTGCACGCTTATGGGCGAGTCCGAGCCGACTCCGACCGAGCCCACTTTGATCTGGCGGGTCTTACGGCGGGGGGCGAGGACAGGCGGCGGTGCTGACGGCATTCCCAGGCTGACCGAGGTCACATGGACTCCTTGGGTAGGTGTTACGGAGGGGAAAGTGGTCCGGGAATCAGGACGCGTGCGGAGCGAGGATGCCGATGACGGGCGTCCATTCCGTAGAACGGGTACCGGCGATGGTCCCGGCGGTGGCGAAAGGGTCCCGCTTCAGCAGGTCATTCAACTGGGTTTCGTCCTGGACCTTGAAGATCAGGAGGGCACCTGCCCCGTCACCGTACGGTCCACTGGTCAGCAACTGGCCGTCGTCCGCCAGGCCTGCCAGCCAGGCGCGGTGCGCGGGACGGTGCTCATCACGGGCGGCGGTGGAATCGGCGGCGTACACATACTCAACGGCAAAAACAGTCATGAACACAGCCTATCCCCCGGGGCGGACTGACACCGATCCGTGTGTTCACTTGAGGACCGGCCGCTCACTTCAGGAAGTACACCTTGACGATGGCTGCCGTGCCTGCCGCCCACAGCAACGACGTGAGCGTTCCAATGATGAACCGTTCTGCCGCCACGGGGGTTTCCTTCAACTCGGCAAACCTGCCCAGGCCCTTGATCGCCACGATGTAGGCAATGGCCACCGGCTGTCCTGTGAGGATGGCCACACCAACGCCCAGGCGTTCGAGGACTCCGATGATTGCCCCGCCGCGCAGGATCCGCTGGCCGGGAGAGGCCTGTCCCGCGGCTTCCGGTGCCGGGGTGGAGACGTCCGACGGCGGCCGCCCGCCACCCGCTGTCAGCTCACCGTCCACGCTTTGCCCGCGTTCCTGATGATCCGGCCCCGCCTCCGGGGCGCGTGGCGGGACAGCCGGCAGCGTGTCCACCGTGACATCCGCCGACGGGTCCTGGCCGGAAGCATCCTGGGCTGCTTGAGCCCTCGCTGCGTCCGCTTTGTCATCAATGGTCCTGGCCAGCCGAAACACCAGCGAGGTCACCGGCCAGCCAGCAAATCCGGCCACCAGGAGGGCCACTGCGATCCAGAGTGCGTTCACTGTTCTCCTTTGGCGGGGTTCGAGGGCGCCAGTACCTGGGTGCGGGCGTATTCGAGGAGCATGGCTGCCGCCGGTCTGGCGGCCCATTCTTCCTGCCAGCCGGACCTAAGTACGGCACGGCTCACCGATTGTTCGGATATTCCCAGTTCTTGGGCCACCTGCTTCTGGCTGCCGTGACGGACGTGGCCACCGTCAAGGACGCGCAGCCGGTCTACCACGCGCCACTGCGCCGGCGTGCGCTGCTGGACCACACGCCCGATCAGGCGCAGCACCGCTTGGGCGTTTGCACTGCTCATGGCTCCTTCCCCGGCACCGGGTGGAATGTCCCGGCCACGTCCAATACTGCCGGACACCACTGACAGTGGAACCTGGGTTGCCGCGCCCTTGGCGATTTCCACCGCCTTTCGCGCTGCCACAAAACCGCTCCCGCTTCCCTCCCTCGGGCTTCCACCGGGAGCGAGCTGAACAGCGCCGATCCCGATTCCGACATACCAATGCCCGTCGCGGAGAGCATGGAGGGCGATGTCCACCACGTCCGCAGCCTGCTCGACGACGCCTTGGAGTTCGTCGCCAACGGAGCGCTCAAACGGATCCGGGGTGAGGCTGCGGAGTGCTGCTATCAGGCCCGGAACCCGGTCCATGTCGGTGGTGCTGCCGCGCTGGTCGATGGTCAGTACGTACATGCCTTAACCGTACGGAGGTGATCATTAATAATCAATCGAAAATAGCTGATTATTCAATATCAGCCGAAATAGGCTGATATTGCGGAATCACCTGACACGTCTCTCGACCGTATCCGCTGCCCTCAAGGCCGGCCGCGGCCCGCCCCATGCGATCCAAGCCGCGGCACCGGCCATAAGAAGCGCCCCGGCAGTCTGGGTCGGCAGGCTGCTACCCGTCGTGGCCTGACCCAGGACAACGCCCAAAAGAAAGAACAGCACGGCACCGGCCGCCCACAGTGCCCCGGCCCAACGCGGCAGGACAGCGGAACGCCACACCGCGAGCCCCAGCAGCACGTTGCCGACGACGGCGAGCAGGAGGCCAAGCAGGAACGCCCCGGTCATGGATCCCGGGAATTCCAACTGCATCACGTCCTGGTTTCCGGCCAGGTAGGCCTTTCCAATGGCCGGCGTGGCGAAGGTGGAAATCACGGCCGGCACCAGCAGCAGCGCCGTCCCGGCCACGGCTGTGACCATCGCTGTCAGCGCAAGCCGCACGGTCCGGCTGCCGGCCAGGCAGCAGCCCAGGGCGAACAACCCGAAGATGGCAAGGATGGTGCCCGCCGTGCTGCCGAACAGATGGCGGAACTGGTAGGAGTCGGAACTGACGAAGCGGGCCCAGGCCTCGGGGTCCTTCGTCTGGTCAGGCTGTGGCTCCAGCGTGGAGAAGGCAGTGACGAGCCATGCGACCGCCAGCACCCACAGCCCCGCCCGGATCCAGCGGCTGATCTTCTGTGGGTCCATTTGTGTTCACCTTTCTCCACCTGCGGCATCAGGCTGCGGGAAAACATCTCAGCCGAAGAGGTTTACCGGTTTCACGATGTCGGCGTAGATCAACAGCACGCTCATCCCCATCAGCAGGGCGGCCACCACGTAGGTCACGGGGAGCAGCTTGGCGATGTCGAAGGCTCCCGGGTCCGGTTTCCCGAACAGCTTGGCTACCCGACGCCGGGCCCCCTCGTACAGGGCTCCGGCCACGTGCCCGCCGTCGAGCGGAAGCAGCGGGATCAGGTTGAAGACCGCGAGCGCGAAGTTCAGTCCGGCCAGCAGTCCCACCAGCACGGCCAGCCGGGACTGGACCGGCACTGCTTCCATGGCCGCGACTTCGCCGGCCACGCGTCCAACGCCCACCACGCTGATGGGGCCGTTCGGATCGCGCGGTTCCTCGCTGAAGGCCGCCTTGGCGACGCCCACCACCCTGGCGGGGAGGTTGAGGACAACTCCGGCCACCTGCTTGATGTTCTCCCCCGCCATGGGCAGGACGGACGACGCCGGCTGGGGTACCAGTTCTGTTTGCGCGCCAATGCCGAGGAAGCCCACGTCCTGGTACTGCAAATTGCCGGCGTCGTCCTTGGCCTGCCGTCCGTCGACGCCCACCACCGGGCGGGCGGAAAGTACCGGGGTGACAGTGGTGGTGACCGGGGCGCCGTTGCGCTCCACAGTGATGCTGACTTCCCGGCCGGCGGACGCACGAATCCATTCCGTCAGCTGGTCCCAGCCTGTGACCGCATTCCCGTCGAAGGACGTGACCACGTCATTGGGCAGGAGCCCGGCGGACGCAGCGGGGGTCAGCCGGCAGTCGGCGGAATCGGGGTCCACGGTCTGGCCAGCGGCCACCTGGCATTTCGATACGTCCGAGATAGTGGTGGTGGCCGTGGCGACGCCGAAGCCCATCAGCAGCACGGCGGTCAGCACCACGCCGATCAGCAGGTTCATGGCCGGACCGCCCAGCATCACGATGACTTTCTTCCAGACGGGCAGGCGGTAGAACACCCGGTTTCCGTCCTCCGGGCCCACCTCTTCGTGGGCCATGGAGCGGGCCTCGGTGGCGAGGGTCTGGAACATGCCGGTGCTGGAGGGGCGGACGGTACCGTCGGCCTTGTTGGGCGGGTACATGCCGATCATGGACACGTAGCCGCCCAGCGGGATCGCCTTCACACCGTATTCGGTCTCGCCTTTCCGCTTGGACCACAGAGTGGGGCCGAAGCCGATCATGTACTTGGTGACGCGGACCTTGAACAGCTTGGCGGGTACCAGGTGCCCCACTTCGTGCAACGCGATGGACACGGCAATGCCGATCGCCACAAAGACGACGCCGAGGATAAAAAGGAGGATGGGGCTCATGCGTGGATCTGCTGCTTCCTAGAGACTGCTTACTGCCAAACGTTCGTGGGCGCGTGTTCGTGCCCATTCTTCAGCATCCAGCACTGACTCAAGGGTCAGCTCGGAGGATCCTGGGTGTTCGCTGAGGACAGCATCGATGGTGTCCACGATGTCGGTGAAGCGGATGCGCCCGGCGTGGAAAGCCAGGACGGCCTCTTCGTTGGCCGCGTTGAACACGGCGGGGTACGTGCTCCCCTGATTGGCGGCATCCTTGGCCAGGTCCACAGCGGGGAACGCCACAGTGTCCAGGGGTTCGAAGGTCCAGCTGGTGGCCCGGGTCCAGTCGCACGGGGACGCTGCCTTGGGCACCCGGTCCGGCCAGCCGAGTCCCAGGGCGATGGGCAGGCGCATGTCCGGTGGTGATGCCTGGGCGATGATGGACCCGTCATAGAACTGGACCATGGAATGGACCACCGACTGCGGGTGGACCACAACGTCTATCCGGTCCAGCGGCACGTCGAACAGCAGATGGGCTTCAATGAGCTCAAGCCCCTTGTTGACCAGGGTGGCTGAATTGGTGGTGACCATCAGGCCCATGTCCCAGGTGGGGTGCGCCAGGGCCTCCTGCGGGGAAACGTCGTGGAGCTGCTCCCGCGTGCGGCCGCGGAACGGGCCCCCGGATGCCGTCAGGATGAGTTTCTCCACCTCGGCCGCGGTGCCGGAGCGCAGGCACTGGGCGATGGCTGAGTGCTCGGAATCCACGGGAACGATCTGGCCCTCACGTGCCGCGGCCTTGACCAGCGAGCCTCCGACGATCAGCGATTCCTTGTTGGCCAGCGCCAGCGTTGCCCCGGATTTTAGCGCGGCCAGCGTGGGTGCGAGGCCGATGGAGCCGGTAATGCCATTGAGCACCACATCTGCCTCCACGGCTGCGATGCGCGCGGAGGCATCGGGGCCGGCGATGATTTCCGGGCGATAATCCTGCCGCCCTGCGGTTCGGGCAGCCTCGGCGATCAGGTCCTGCAGCTGCTTGGGATCACCGGATGCAATGCCGACGGCGGCGGCGCCGGTGTGCACCGCCTGGCGGGCGAGGAGCTCGAGGTTCCCGCCGCCCGCGCTGAGCGCCACTACTTCAAAAAGGTGCGGGGCGCCGTCGACGACGTCAATCGCCTGGGTGCCGATGGAACCGGTGGATCCGAGGAGGACGATTCTGCGAGGCTGCATGGCTTAAGTATCCCGCACCTGCGGCGTGGTCCGTCTAGGAGCCGGGACGGGCCAGGCGTAACGTTGATGGCGTGGACTGGGTTTCCTGGTTCGACGCTCCGGACTATGAATTCGCTCGGCTGGTGCTGCAGCGAGGCATTGCAGCGCTGTACTTCGTGGCCTTCCTGTCCACCCTCAACCAGTTCCCGGCGCTGCTTGGTGAACACGGGCTGCTTCCGGTACCCCGTTATCTGGAGGGGTTCAGCGTCCGGCGCCGGCCCACCCTCTTCCGCTGGCGCTACTCAGACAGGCTGCTGCGCTGGGTCTGCACCGCGGGACTGGCCATCTCGGCGACGCTGGTGGCCGGCCTTCCCCAAAGTGGCCCCCCATGGGTGCCGCTGATCGCGTTCCTGGCCCTGTGGCTGCTGTACATGTCCATATCCAACGTTGGCCAGACGTTTTACGGCTTCGGCTGGGAAATGCTCCTGCTGGAGGCCGGGTTCACGGTCGCTTTCCTTGGCTCTGACCAGACGGAACCGCCCCGCACCATCCTGATTTTGGTGGTTTGGCTGGTGTTCCGACTGGAGTTCGGCGCGGGCATGATCAAAATCCGGGGCGGCCGGGAATGGCGTAACCTGACGGCCCTGTACTACCACCACGAGACCCAGCCGATGCCCGGGCCCCTGAGCCGGCAGGCGCATCTGCTGCCGAAGCCTTTTCACCGGCTGGAGGTGCTTGGGAATCAGTTCGCCCAGCTGGTGGTACCGTTTTTCCTCTTTGCCCCGCAGCCCCTGGCCGGCATTGCCGCGGGCGTTGTGATCTTTACGCAGTTGTGGCTTGTGGCCAGCGGCAACTTTGCGTGGCTGAACTGGATGGCCATTGTGCTGGCCTTCGCCGCTGTCAGTGACCCGGTGGCCCATGCCGTGCTACCGTTCCTGCCCCTGGACTGGGCCCCCAAGGCGGGCTCGCGCGGAAATCCGCCGTACTGGCTCGCAATTTTCCTCGCCGCGACCTTGCTGTTGGTAGTCCTGAGTTATTGGCCGCTACGGAACCTCATCTCCAAGGGTCAGCTGATGAACGCCAGCTTCAACCGCTGGCAGCTGGTCAACACCTACGGTGCGTTCGGGACAGTGACCAGGCAGCGCATCGAGATCGT
This sequence comes from Arthrobacter sp. BF1, assembly GCF_056680215.1. Taxonomy (NCBI): domain Bacteria; kingdom Bacillati; phylum Actinomycetota; class Actinomycetes; order Micrococcales; family Micrococcaceae; genus Arthrobacter; species Arthrobacter sp. BF1. Next base: position 1,492,638 of record NZ_CM155271.1, on the reverse strand, counting down.
CGTTGAAGGCACCCTGGACGCGGAGCCGGACGACGCCGCGGACTGGCGCGAGTACGGGTTCAAAGGCAAGCCCGGCGACGTCCGCCGCCTGCCGCGGCAGTGGGCGCCTTACCACCTGCGGCTGGACTGGCTGATGTGGTTCCTCCCGCTGCGCACAGTCCACGAGGAATGGTTTTATGCCTTCCTCGGCAAACTCCTCGAGGCTGATTCCCGGACCCTGCGGCTGCTTCGTGAGGACCCGTTCGACGGCGAACCGCCGCATTGGGTGCGCGTCAACAGTTACCTGTACCGTTTCGCTACCCGCGCTGAGTTCCGGGAAAGCGGGGAGCGGTGGGTGCGGACACTGCTCTATGAGGCCATTCCGCCGCTGTCGCTGCGCGGTACCCACGGGCGGCGGCGCTAATCCGGGACGGCAGGGTTCAGGACCGCAGGGTTCAGAAGCCAGTGACCCGCGCGTGTGCCCCGGACCTGCGGAGAGTTGCTTCGGCGTGCTTGAGGATGGGGCCGTCGATCATTTTCCCGTTGTGCTTAAAGACGCCGGACCCGGCCGTGGCAGCGGCCCGCAGCAGTTCCTGGGCGGCCGCAACGTCGACGTCGGAGGGGGCGTAGGCGCCACGGACCACGTTGGCCTGGGTGGGGTGGATGCACGCCTTGGAGCTGAACCCCGACGCCACGGCATCGGCGGCCTCCAACGCGAGCCCGTCAAGGTCGGGGATGTTGACGTAGACGGCGTCCACGGCTTCCTTCCCGAAGGCGCGGGCGGCGAGCAGCACCGTGGATCTGGCCTGCAGCGCCACGGCGCGGTAGCCACCGTCGTCCATTCTGCTCGAGGTCCCGCCCAGCGACGCGAGGAGGTCCTCGGCGCCCCACATCAGGGCCACCACGTTGGGCGCCGCTGCGATGGCAGGCGCGTTGAGGATCCCGGCGGCGGTCTCGCACAGGGCAATGACGTGGAAGTCCTTCAGCGCGGCCAGCTGTTCTGCGCTTTCCGTTTTGGCAAGCATGACCGTGCGGTAGGGGGTGTGCGCCAGGCAGTGCAGATCCCGCGCGAACTCCTCGGTGCCGGCGGGATTGATTCGTACGATGGTCCGGCTGGGGTCCAGCTCGGGCCCGTCCCCGGCGGCTCCGAGCTGGGCAAGGATGGCGCCGCGTGCCCGCTGCTTGTCCGCGGGGGCCACGGCATCTTCCAGGTCCAGGATGACGGCGTCCGCGCGCTCGGAGGCCTTTTGGTAACGCTCCGGGCGGTCGGCGGGGCAGAACAAGAGGGCGGGTCCCATCACAAATGTCATAGGGATATTGTCCCCTTTTCGCTGCCCTGTTGACTCCCCTGTCCGCTGCCTTGTCCACTCGCCTGTTGGCTCCCCTGGTGGGGATCTGCCGGCTGCCCGCTGTGAGCCTCACGCGTCCACATCAGGCAGCTCCGCGTGGCCAGTGCCACCACAACGCCGTCCTGGTTCCTGCCGGTGTGCTGCATGGTCACGATTCCTTGGCCGGGCCGTGACTTCGAGGGCCGCTTCTGCGTAATGACGGTCTCCGTATAGAGCGTGTCCCCGTGGTAGAGCGGATGCGGAAAGGTCACATCCGTCAGGCCCAACTGGGCGATGATGGTGCCCTGGGTCAGCTGCGACACGGACTGTCCCACCACCGTGGACAGCGTGAACATGGAGTTGACCAGGCGCTGGCCGAAGGGCTGGGCCGCGCTCCAGGCGGCGTCCAGATGCAAAGCCTGGGTGTTCATGGTCAGGGTGGTGAACAGGACGTTATCCGCCTCCGTCACGGTGCGTCCGGGCCGGTGCGCGTACACAACGTCCTGCTCGAGCTCGTCGAAGTACAGGCCCCGCTGTTCGATCACCCTGGTGCGGCTGCTTGGGCCTGGCTCCCCGGTGGTTGGGCCTGTTGCCCCGGTGGTTGCGCCGTCCGTCATACGGTGAGCTCCTGGTCCTCTTCGAAGAGCTCGGCGCCCGTGGCCGCCGCGACCTCCTCGACGGACACGTTGGGTGCCAGTTCCCGGAGCACCAGCCGGGACCGCCCGCCCTCGGTGACAACATCGATCACGGCGAGGTCGGTGATGATCCGGTCCACGCAGGCCTTGCCTGTCAGCGGCAGGGTGCAGTTCTCCACGATCTTGGGATGGCCGTTGCGGTCAACGTGTTCCATCATCACAATGACCTTTTTGGCGCCGAACACCAGGTCCATGGCCCCGCCCATACCCTTGACCATCTTGCCGGGGATCATCCAGTTGGCGAGGTCCCCGTTTTGTGCCACCTCCATGGCACCCAGCACGGCCACATCCACGTGGCCGCCGCGGATCATCCCAAACGAGGAGGCCGAATCGAAGAATGCGGCGCCCTTGTTGACGGTGACAGTTTCCTTACCGGCGTTAATCAGGTCCGGATCCACGGCGTCCTCCGCCGGGTAGGGTCCGACGCCCAAAATGCCGTTCTCCGAGTGCAGCACCACTTCCACTCCATCGGGGATGTAGTTGGGGATCAGCGTGGGCATGCCGATGCCCAGGTTGACGTACTGGCCGTTGCGGAGCTCCCGGGCAACCCTGGCGGCCAGCTCGTTGCGGGTCCATCCTTTGGTGTCCGGGTTGGTGCCATCGGGGTGGCCGACGGCGGCACGCCGGTATTCGGGCCGGACGGCTTCCGGGCGGGGAGGCGCTCCCTGCGGGCTGTTGGATTCCATGGCTAGGCTCCTGCCTGTTGGGTGGCTTGCGGCGCGCCGGGTTCAGCGCCGCCCACCGCGTCCGAGGCCGCTGCCAGGGACACGGTCCGCTTTTCGATGCGTTTCTCCCCGTTGGGCGCAACCACCACCCGCTGAACGAAGATGCCAGGCACATGGACGTGCTCGGGATCCAGTTCGCCCGGTTCCACGAGCTCTTCCACTTCGGCAATCGTGATCCTGCCCGCCATGGCGCAAAGCGGGTTGAAGTTCATGGCGGTGGCGTGGAAGACCAGGTTGCCGTGGCGGTCACCCTTCCACGCGTGCACCAGGCCGAAATCGGGTGTTAGTGACTCCTCCAGCACGTAATCAACCCCGTTGAATGTCCGCACCTCCTTGGCGGCAGATGCGATCGCAACCCCGCCGTCGGCGTCGTACTTCTGCGGAAGCCCACCCTCGGACACCTGGGTGCCCACGCCTGCTTTGGTGTAGAAGGCAGGAATCCCGGCGCCGCCGGCACGGAGCTTCTCCGCGAGGGTGCCTTGCGGGGTCAGCACCACTTCCAACTCACCGGAGAGATACTGGCGCGCGAACTCCTTGTTTTCGCCGACGTAGGAGCTGACTGTCCGCCGGATGCGGCCGTCGTGCAGCAGGACGCCCAGTCCCCAGTCGTCCACGCCGCAGTTGTTGCTCACCGTCTCCAGGTCTTTGGTCCCATGCCGGTGCAGGGCATCAATCAGGGCAACGGGAATCCCGCACAGGCCGAACCCGCCGACCGCGAGCGACGCGCCGTCCGGGATGTCGGCTACGGCTTCCTCGGCGCTGGCAATAACCTTGTTGATCATCGTTGGTCCTTTCAAGGGTCTCGACAGGCTCGACCACCGGGTGGCGTTCCCGAACCAGCTGCGTTGCTAAAGTCCGAGTTCGCGGGCTATCAGCATCAGCTGGACCTCCGTGGTGCCCTCCCCCACCTCCAGGATTTTGGAGTCGCGGTAGTGGCGAGCCACGGTGAATTCGTTGATGAAGCCATAGCCGCCGAACACCTGGGTGGCGTCCCGCGCGTTGTCCATGGCTGCCTCACCTGCGACCATCTTAGCGATGGCCGCCTGCGTCTTGAACGGCTTGCCGGCCAGCATTCTGGCGGCGGCATCGTAGTACGCCAGGCGGGCGGTGTGCGCACGCGCCTGCATGCGGGCGATCTTGAACGCGACGGCCTGGTGCTTGCCGATGTTCTGCCCGAAGGCACTGCGTTCCTTCGCGTATTTGACGGACAGGTCCACGCAGCCCTGAGCTGCCCCCGTCCCCAACGCGGCGATGGCGATCCGGCCCTCGTCCAGGATGGACAGGAAGTTTGCGTAACCGCGTCCTTCCTCACCCAGCAGGTTTTCCGCCGGCACGCGGACGTCCTTCAACGTCAGCGGATGCGTGTCCGAGGCGTTCCAGCCCACCTTGTTGTAGGCCTTTTCAGCTTTGAACCCCGCGGTGTCGGTGGGCACCAGGATGGTCGAGATTTCCTTTTTGATGCTGCCGTCCGCGCGCTCTGTCCGGCCGGTGACGGCGGTGACGGTGACCAGGCGGGTGATGTCCGTGCCGGAGTTGGTGATGAACTCCTTGTTACCGTTGATCACCCACTGCCCGCCGTCACGCTCGGCGTGCGTCTTGGTGCCGCCGGCGTCAGAACCGGCTTCCGGTTCCGTGAGGCCAAAGCCGGCGAGCGCCTGGCCCGAGGCCAGCATCGGCAGCCACTCATCTTTCTGCGCCTCGGTGCCGAAGCGGTAGATGGGCATGGCGCCCAGCGAGACGCCTGCCTCCAAGGTGATGGCCACGGACTGGTCCACCCTGCCCAGCTGTTCGAGGGCGAGCGCGAGGGCAAAGTAGTCACCGCCCATGCCGCCGTGTTCCTCCGGGAACGGCAGTCCGAAGAGACCCATGTCTGCCATCTGCTTCACGATTTCATAAGGGAAGCTGTGTTCCTCGTCGTGCTTGGCGGACACCGGCGCCACCACGTTGTCCGCGAAGTCGCGGACGGTGTCACTGAGGTCCTGGTATTCCTCGCTGAGTTCAAAATCCGGCATGGCTAGGCTCCCTCGCCTGTGGTGTTCGGTTCGTTGATTGCAATGTTGGTTAGTGCATGGATGGTGGCCAGTACTTGGTCCGCCTTCACCAGATCGCCCGCTTTGACGCTGGTGTGCACGGTGCCGGCCACCTCCGCCACCAGTTGGTGCTCCATCTTCATGGCTTCCACGGAGAGGAGTACTTGGCCGGCTTCCACGGTGTCACCGTTGCTGACGGCGACCGATACCACCGTTCCGGGCATGGGCGAGCGGACCTCCGGGTCCGCAATACCTTCCTCGCGCTCGATCGCGGCGAGTACCCGGGCAAGCCGCGACTCCCGAGTCAGTACTTCCAGCCGGCAGGACCACCCGCCGTTGCCCACATACACGGTCTGCGGATTGCTCTGGCGCGGGTAGTCGTCCCAGAAACTGCCCAGTGCGTAGCGGACCTCCGCACCGTCGATTTCCAGGTAGACGTTGTCACTGGACAGGCCGATCACCACGACCTTGTGGGCGGGACCGTCATCGACGCTGACAAGCGCGTGGCCCAGATCGATGTTGCTCTGCCAGGTGAGGGCCACGGCGGCAATCCCGCCGCCCGGAACGCCGAAGCTCATCCGCCAGGCCGCCGGTGCGCCGAGGCGCCATCCGCGTGTGGTGTCCCAGGGGGATCCCACCGTGGACGGCCCTTCAGCCAGGACCCAGAACTGCACAGCCGCGGCTATGAGATCGGCGTCTCCGATACGCCGGAAGGTAAAGTCCGGCATCTTGCGCTCGATCAGGCCCGTGTCGAGCCGGCCGGCGCGGACGTCGGCGTCGTTGATCAGCAGGCGCAGGTATTCGACATTGGTGTCGATGCCCAGCGCCGTGTAACGCGAGAGTGCGGTGTCCAGCTTGTCCAGCGCAGCAGTACGGTCCCGGCCCCAGGCAATCACCTTGGACACCATGGGGTCGTAGTCGCTGGAAATTTCGAGACCCTCAAGCAGCGAGGAGTCAATGCGGATTTCCGGATCAGCGGACGCCGGGGTGGAGGAATCGAGGTCGTCCATGCCGGTGAAGATTGAGCCCCGCTCGTCCAGCAGCACAACTTCGCCCGCCGACGGCATAAAGTTCCGTTCCGGGATTTCCGCGTAGACGCGGGCTTCAACGGCGTGCCCGCTAAGTTCGACGTCGGCCTGGCGGACGGTGAGTTCCTCGCCGGCGGCGATCCGCACCTGCCACTCAACGAGGTCAATGCCCGTCACCGTTTCGGTGACGGGGTGCTCCACCTGGAGCCGGGTGTTCATTTCCATAAAAAAGAACTCGTCCGGGGCTTCATCGGAGACCAAGAACTCGACGGTGCCGGCCCCGCTGTAGTGAACGCTGCGTGCCGCCTGGCAGGCAGCCTCGCCGATCCTGGCGCGGGTGGCTCCGCCGTCGTTCAGCCCGTCCAGCAGCGGCGACGGGGCTTCCTCGATGACCTTCTGGTGGCGGCGCTGCAGCGAGCACTCGCGCTCCCCCAGGTGGATCACGTTGCCGTGGTTGTCGGCGAGGATCTGGACCTCGATGTGCCGTGGCGCGCGCACCAGCCGTTCCAGGAAGAGCGTGTCGTCACCGAAGGCGCTGGCAGCCACCCGCCGGGCGGTGGCCAGGGTGGACTCGAGTTCCTCAGGCCGTTCCACGATGTGCATGCCCTTCCCTCCGCCGCCGGCGGAGGGTTTGATCAGTAACGGGAAGCCGACGGCGGCCGCCGCTTCCATCAGCTGCGTGTCCGTCATCCCCGGTTCGGCAATGCCCGGCACCACGGGAACCCCGTAGCCTGCCACGTGGTTCTTGGAGCGGATCTTGTCGCCCATGACGTTTAGTGATTCGACGCCGGGGCCGATGAAGGTAATGCCGGCCTTTTCCAAGGCGCGGGCAAAGTCGACGTTCTCGCTCAGGAAGCCGTAGCCCGGGTGGACGGCCTCTGCGCCGGTGTCGCGGCAGGCCTGGATGATGGCCTCGATTTTCAGGTAGCTCTCCGCGGCGGCGGCCGGGCCGATCCGCACAGCAACGTCGGCATCGCGCACGTGGCGCGCTCCGGCGTCGGCATCGCTGTAGACCGCCACGGAACGGATGCCCAGTGCGCGCAGCGTGCGGATCACGCGGCAGGCGATTTCGCCGCGGTTGGCCACGAGGACTGTGCCGAAGAGGGGCTTTCCCGGCGCCGGGGTGCCGGCCGGTGCGGGGGTGCCGGCAGGTGCGGGGGTGCCGGCAGGTGCGGGAGATGTCCGTGAAGGAATAGTCACAGCTGGCTCACATCCGGAAGAGGCCGAAGGAGGTCTCCGGCAGTGGGGTGCGGGAGACGACGTCGAGCGCCAGTCCCAGGACGGTGCGGGTGTCAGCGGGGTCGATCACGCCGTCGTCCCAGAGGCGGGCGGTGGAGTAGTAAGGGCTGCCCTGGTCCTCGTACTGCTGCTTGATCGGGGCCTTGAAAGCGTCCTCATCCGCGGCTGACCACTCTTCACCCCGGGCCTCGTACTGGTCGCGTTTAACGGTGGCGAGGACGCTCGAGGCCTGGTTCCCGCCCATGACCGAAATCCTGCTGGCCGGCCACATCCAGAGGAAGCGCGGCGAGTAGGCCCGCCCGCACATGGAATAGTTGCCTGCCCCAAAGGATCCGCCGATCACCACGGTCAGCTTGGGCACGCGGGCCGTGGCCACCGCGGTGACCATCTTGGCGCCGTTCTTGGCGATGCCGCCCTGCTCGGAATCCTTGCCCACCATAAATCCGGAGATGTTCTGCAGGAAGATCAGCGGGATGCCGCGCTGATCGCACAGTTCGATGAAGTGCGCTCCCTTCAGCGACGACTCGCTGAACAGGACGCCGTTGTTGGCCACGATCCCCACCGGGTGTCCGTGCAGCCTGGCGAAGCCGGTGACCAGTGTGGTGCCGTACTCCTTCTTGAACTCGTGGAATTTGCTGCCGTCCACCAGCCTGCCAATTACCTCCCGAACGTCATACTGCGCGTTAACGTCCGTGGGCACCGCGCCATAGAGCTCGGCTGGGTCCGCTGCCGGCTCGACGGCGGCAGCCACCTCCCATGCGGGGGCTGCTGGCCTGGGTAGCGTGGCCACGATGTCGCGGATGATCTGCAGGGCGTGTTCATCGTTCTCGGCGAGGTGATCGGTGACCCCGGAAATCCTCGAATGCACGTCGCCGCCACCGAGTTCCTCCGCGGTGACGATTTCGCCGATCGCGGCCTTCACCAGCGGAGGGCCGCCCAGGAAGATGGTGCCCTGGTTCCGGACAATGACCGTCTCGTCACTCATCGCCGGAACGTAGGCGCCACCGGCCGTGCAGGAGCCCATGACCGAGGCGATCTGCGGAATCTTCGCCGCGGAGAGCCTGGCCTGGTTGTAGAAGATCCGGCCGAAGTGCTCCTTGTCCGGGAACACCTCGTCCTGCTTGGGCAGGAACGCTCCCCCGGAGTCCACGAGGTAGATGCAGGGCAGCCTGTTCTCCAGCGCGATTTCCTGGGCCCGGAGGTGCTTCTTGACCGTCATCGGGTAATAGGTGCCGCCCTTGACGGTGGCGTCGTTGGAGATGACCAGCACCTGCCGGCCGTGCACCAGCCCGATGCCGGCGATAACCCCCGCACCAGGCGATTCGTCGTTGTACATGCCGATGGCAGCGAGCGGTGCGATTTCCAGAAACGGGCTGCCGTCATCCAGCAGCCGGTCGATGCGTTCGCGCGGCAGGAGCTTTCCGCGGGCCACATGGCGCTCGCGCGATTTCTCCGGCCCGCCCTGGGCGGCCTCGGCCAGTTTGTCCAGCAGTTCACCGGCGAGGGCGAGCTGCGCTGTCTGGTTGGCCGCAAACGCGTCACTTGCGGCGTCAAGCCGGCTGGTGAGGGTCTCCATCGACGCGGTCCGATCCTGTCCTGTGAGAGCGGCTGCCGCAGGTCCCCCTGCAGGTCCCCGAACATCACTCGGTTAGTGTTATGTAACTGAGATTTAGGTTAGTCTTTATTAACTGTGATGTCCAACACATGGACGCGTTGCTAGAATTTGCGGGTCCGAGGAGGAAACGTGTCCATCAGCCCACCTGCGCAACCGGCCTCCGGCGCCCAACCGGTTCCTGGCACCCAGCGCAGCCAGGCCAAAGAACTCCGACGCCAGGCACTGTTGACTGCCGCAGCATCGCTGTTCGCGGTGAACGGGTTCAACCGCGTGTCGCTGGAGGACCTTGGGGCAGCAGCGGGCGTCAGTGGCCCGGCCGTATACCGCCATTTCCCGGGCAAGCAGGCGGTGCTGGGCGATCTGCTGCTCACGGTCAGCCGGGACCTCCTGGCAGGCGGCCGGCGCGTGGCCGCCGAAACCAGTGATCCGCTCACGGCACTCCGTCAGCTGGTGGGGTTCCAGGTGGATTTTGCCTTGGGCAAGCCGGACGTCATCCGCGTCCAGGACAGGGACTTCAGCAATCTTAAGCTCGAGGACCAGTCGGAGGTCCGGGCGCTGCAGCGGAGCTACGTGGAACTGTGGGTGGAGGTCCTGGCCCGGCTGCACCCCACCGTTGACGCGGCCGAACTGCGGATGCGGGCGCACGCCACCTTCGGCCTGATCAACTCCACACCCCACTCGGTGCGCAGCCATGGCCGCCGGATCGCGCCCAAGACCGCCCGCCCGTTGCTGGAAAGCATGGCACTGGCGGCCCTGACGGTGGACGTCACCCCCGCCTCCTGACCGGCCGGTGGTGCACGCAGCAACGCGGGGTCACTTCCCGCCCAATAGAGTCGAATTATCGGACAGGGAGTGACCCCGCGTTGCTGTAGATCTGCTGCCTGGACTGCCGCTGCCTAAACCATCGTCAGCACCATGCCGGGGTCAGCGAGGATGGCGCCGACGTCGGCAAGGAACCGTGAGCCCTGCTCCCCGTCCACCAGGCGGTGGTCGAAGGAAAGGCTCAAGGTCATCACCTGGCGCAGTGCCACTTCGTCCCGGAATTCCCAGGGCATCTTCCGGACCGCGCCCACGGCCAGGATGGCAGCCTCGCCCGGGTTCAGGATGGGGGTGCCGGCGTCGATCCCGAAGACTCCGATGTTGGTGATGGAGATGGTCCCGTCAGCCAGTTCGGCCGGAGCGGTCTTGCCGGCCCGGGCCGTTTCCGTCAGGGCAGTGAGCGCTTCCGAGAGTTCCAGCAGCGACATGGCTTCGGCGTCCTTGATGTTCGGAACCGTGAGCCCGCGGGGCGTTGCGGCGGCAATGCCAAGGTTCACAAAGTTGAACTGCACAATCTCCTGGTTGGCCTCGTCCCACCGCGAGTTCAGCGACGGGTTCCGCCGGAGCGCGACCAGCACAGCCTTGGCCACCAGGGTCAGCGGAGTCAGCCTGTGGTCCGCAAAAGCCCGGCTTGCTTTCAGCTTGGCGAGCAAATCCATGGTGGGGGTGACATCCACCGTGAGGAACTCCGTGGCATGCGGGGCGGTGAACGCGCTTGCCACCATCGCGGCCGCAGTGAACTTCCGGACGCCCTTGATGGGAGTGCGGATTTCCCGAGCGCCCTGAACAGCGCCCCGATCGGCCGGGGCGGCCGGGGCGGAGGCGTCGGACACGGCAGACAGATGGCGCGCCGCCACAGGAACGTCTCCGCCGCCAACAAAATTGCGGACGTCCTCCCGGGTGATCAGGCCATGGACTCCGGTGCCTTGGACTGATGTCAACTCAACACCGAGGTCCTTGGCAAGCTTCCGTACCGGCGGTGTTGAGCGCGGCCGCTCGAACGAATGAGTTTCAGAGGCCGGGGTTTCAGCCGGCTCAACCACCGGGGAAGCGGCAGCCTGGGTTTCGGCGGTCTTATCCGCCGGAGGTCCGAAGTTGCGCTGCCGCCGGGCCGGACGGCCGGAACTTTCGACGACGGCGCCATACCCCACGAGGTTGGGTTGCCGCTTGGCGGTCTCCCCCTCAGCCGGGGAGGCCACGGCAGGTGACGCGCCGGCGTCGTCCGGTACTTCAAACGAGACGATCGGCTTACCGACTTCCACCACAGTGCCGGGCTGCTCGTGAAGCGCAGTAATCACGCCGGCGAAAGGAGACGGCAACTCCACCACAGCCTTGGCCGTTTCAACCTCGGCAATCACCTGGTTCAGGCTCACGGTGTCCCCCACGGCGACTTTCCAGCTGACGATTTCGGATTCCGTGAGGCCTTCACCAAGGTCCGGGAGCCTGAATTCCTTGATCATGGTGGCGCTCATCCTTCCAGCCCGCTAAGTGAGTTGGGCCGCCCCAGTGCACGGTCCACGCCGTCGAGGATCCTGTCCAGCCCAGGCAGGTGATGCATCTCCACCTTGGAGTAGGGGTAGGGAACATCGAACCCGGTGACGCGGACGGGGGCCGCTTCAAGGTGGTAGAAGCACCGTTCGGTGATGCTGGCAGCAACCTCCGCGCCAACGCCCCCTGACTGGCCGGCCTCGTGGGTGATCACCAGCCGGCCCGTCTTCCGCACGGATGCTTCAACGGTGGCGTAATCCACCGGCGCCAGCGAGCGCAGGTCGATGACCTCAATGGAGATCCCTTCGTCGGCGGCAGCAGTGGCGGCGTCCCGGGCAGTCTTGACCAGCGGTCCGTAAGCCACGAGGGTCACATCGGTGCCTTCGGTAAGCAAACGGGCAGTGTCCATCGGCAGTGCGTTTGATAGGTCCAGGCCCTCGTCCACTTCACCTTTGTCGTGGTAGCGGCGTTTGGGTTCGAAGAACAGGACCGGGTCATCAGACCTGATGGCCTGCTGAATCACCGTGTAGGCATCCTGCGGATTGGAGACTGTTACCACCCTCAGCCCGGACGTGTGGGTGAAGTACGCCTCGGGCGACTCGGAGTGGTGTTCGGGCGAACCGATGCCACCGCCGAAGGGGACGCGGATGGTGATGGGCATCTTCACCGCACCCAGGGTGCGGTAGTGCATCTTGGCCACCTGGCTGACGATCTGGTCGAAGGCAGGATAGATGAAACCGTCGAACTGGATTTCCACCACGGGCCGGTAGCCGCGGTAGGCGAGGCCGACGGCGGTGCCCATGATGGCGGATTCGGCCAGGGGTGTGTCCACCACGCGGTGCGTGCCGAAGTCCTTCTGCAGCCCGTCGGTCACGCGGAACACACCGCCGAGGGTGCCAATGTCCTCGCCCATGAGGAGGACCTTGGGATCATTTTCGAGTGATTTGCGCAGGCCGGAATTGATGGCACGGGCAAAGGTCATCTGGGTCATCAGCGTGCACCTTCCTGTGAAGTGGCTTCTGCGGGGTCACCGAAGGAAGCAAGGTAGCGGGAATAATGGTCCTGCTGCCGGTCAAGCCATGAGTTGGGTGAGCTGTACACGTACTTGAAGACATCCAGCGGCTCAGGCTCGGGCATTCCGATGCAGCCGGCACGCAGTTCGCGGGCAACTTCATCCGCTTTATCCCTGACGTGCTGCTGGAACTGGTCCGTGAACAGGCCCTTCCGGTCCAGGAGGGCTTTGATCCGCTCGATGGGGTCCTTCGCGGCCCAGTCTTCGAGTTCATTGGCGTCGCGGTAGCGGGTGGGATCATCAGCAGTGGTGTGCGGCCCCATGCGGTAGGTAACGGCTTCGATGAACGTGGGTCCGCCGCCGTGCCGGGCACGGTCCAAGGCCACGCGCGTGGCTGCCATCACGGCCAGAACGTCGTTGCCGTCCACCCGGAGGCTCGGAATTCCGAATCCGGCAGCCCTGTCCGCGAGCTGCACGTGGGACTGCAGCCGCACCGGTTCCGAGATGGCCCAGTGGTTGTTTGAACAGAAGAAGACCACCGGCACCTGGAAACTTGCGGCGAAGACCATGGCCTCATTGACGTCGCCTTCACTCGTGGCACCGTCGCCGAAGTAGGTTACCGCCACCGAGTCGGCGCCGTCGTTCTGGATGCCCATGGCATACCCGGTGGCATGCAGGGTCTGTGCACCGATGATGATCTGCGGGGTGGCCATGTTGACGGTGTACGGGTCCCAGCCGGAGGCGGCGTTTCCGCGCCAGACCCGCAAAATGTCCGTCAGGCCCACGCCGCGGCAGTAGGCCACACCGTTTTCCCGGTAGCTGGAGAAAACAAAGTCATCGCTGCGGAGTGCCCGGGCCGACCCGATCTGCGCAGCTTCTTGCCCCAGCAGCGGCGGCCACAGACCGAGCTCCCCCTGGCGCTGGAGCGCGGTTGCCTCGACGTCGATGCGCCGGATGACCGTCAGGTCTTCAAAGAGGGAGCACAGCTGTTCATCCCCGATGTCTTTGACCCAGGGATCGAATTCCGGATGGCTGATCCGTTCCCCGTCCGGGGTGATCAGTTGGATCAGGTTCCTGCCGGATCCACCATGACTTCCTGTACTGCCGGCGGGACCACCCGCCATTGTTCCGCCCTGGCCCGTTTCGTCTGTAGACACGATGGCACGCAACCTTCTCACGTCGTTTGACCGGAGCTTGGAGACTTGTGGTCCCGCCCGCCGTCGGCCGCCCGGGCGCCGTTGCCCCGGATAATTGTGACCCTACTCACAATGTTCAATGGGTACAACTACCGCCGCGAATACTGACCATTGTGCCCTGTATGGGATGGCTTCACCGTGCTAACGTTGCGCATTATGCACACTTTGGATGGCACCGACACCCGGCTGCTCTCAGCCTTGGCCGGCGACCCCCGGCGCACGGTGGTGGCGCTTGCCCAGAAGCTGGGACTGTCCCGGAACACTGTCCAGGCGCGCATGGCCCAACTGGAGAAGAAACACGTCTTCCTGTCCTTCGAGCGCCGGATCAACCCGGCGTCTTTGGGGTACCCGCTGATGGCCTTCATCTCGGTCCACGTCCAGCAGCAGAAGCTGGGGCAGCTGGCCCGTGATCTTGCCGGCATACCGGAGATCCTCGAAGGGTACGGCCTGACGGGGTCCGCCGATCTGCTGCTTCGTGTGGTGGCCTTGGACGCCGAAGACCTCTTCCGGATCAACGGAAAGATCCTGGCGTGCGACGGAGTGGACCGGACCGATACTGCCTTGGCGATGGGCGAGCTCATTCCCTTCCGCATCCAGCCACTTCTGGACCGGGGATCCGGCGACGGTCAGGATAGCTAGGGCGCCCAAAACCTGACGCAAAATTGTGTTTCCGCGAGACTTCGGCCGACGCCCACCCCGCGGACGGGGCTATAGGCTGTTCCCAGGTAGATCCGCGGGTACCGCCCAGCGGCCCCCAGCAAAAAGGCAGTGCCACCGCGTTGCCGGAAAGGCTCCACGTGAGCAACCCTCAGGAACCGCACCAGCCGGTCCAGCCGGCGTCCTGGCCCCAACAGCCGCAGCAACAGCCAGTGGCGGGTCAGCCTGGAACCCCGGGACAGTACGGCACCCCTGGTCAATATCCTGCGCCGGGCCAGTACGCAGCAGTCGGACGGTACGCGGCGCCGGGAGAATACGGCGGTACCGGACATTACGGCGCTCCAGCACAGCATGGCACTCCCGGACAACCCCCTGCCGGCGGGCCGTTCGGGCTCCCCGGTGAACAGCCCCCCGCGCATGGCCGCAGGCGGCTGTGGACCATCCTGGGTGTGGTGGCCGGCGTCCTGCTGCTGGTTATCCTCGGCGTGGTGATCCTGGCAAATGTTGTTGCCGGACCCACCAACCATGCCAAGAGCCTCGCGGACGACTTCACGAAACTCGTGATCGCGGGCGACACGTCCACAGCCTATGACAACTACCTCGACCCGGCCCTCCAGGAGCAGGTATCCAAGGAAGCGTTCATAGCCGGCATCAAGACGCTGGAGATGGACAACTCCTGCAAGCCCACCTACAACGAGGTCCAGGCCAGCACGGACAACGGCGCCAAGGCAGCCGACGTGGTGGGCCTCATCGCGTGCAACGACGGGAAGAACATCGACCTCGTCTACCGCTTCGAGGGCACCGACGAACTCAAGATGATCAACATCAAAATCAAGCCCAAGGCGTAGGGCCCCAAGACATAGGAAAGGCCCGCGGCCCCCGAAGGGGCTGGCGGGCCTTTCCAAAACGTACGACGGCGGCTTCCGGGCCGCCGTCGTTCGTTTGCCTGGTGTCAGTGGTCCACGGCCTTCTCCGCACCGACGCCGGTGAGCGAGCGGACTTCCATTTCGGCCTGCTTGGCGGTGTCTTCGCGCTTTTTGTCCAGCACCGTGCCGAGCCAGCCGAGCAGGAACGCCAGCGGGATGGACACAATGCCCGGGTTGTTGAGCGGGAAGATGGCGAAGTGGGCGTCCTTGATCATGGAGGTCGCTCCGCCGGAGACGACGGGCGAGAAGACGATCAGGAGGATGGCCGAGCCCAGGCCGCCGTACATGCTCCACACCGCGCCCTGGGTGGTGAATCGCCGCCAGAACAGCGAGTAGACGATGGTGGGCAGATTGGCCGACGCTGCAACCGCGAAGGCCAGTGCCACGAGGAACGCTATGTTCTGGCCGTTGGCGAGGATGCCGCCCAGGATGGCGAGGATACCGATGACCACCACGGTGCGCCGCGCAACCTTGACTTCAGTCTCGGCGTCAGCCTTCCCCTTAGCGATGACATTGGCGTAAATGTCGTGGGCGAACGATGCGGCCGCGGTGATGGTGAGACCGGCTACGACGGCAAGGATGGTCGCGAACGCCACAGCTGAAATGAAGCCAAGCAGCAGCGGGCCGCCGAGGTAGAAGGCGAGCAGCGGTGCCGCCGCATTAACCCCACCTGGAGCGGTCTTAATGGTTTCCGCACCAACCAGTGCTGCTGCACCGTAGCCGAGCACCAGGGTGAAGAGGTAGAAGAGCCCGATCAGCCAGATGGACCACACCACGGACTTCCGGGCTTCCTTGGCTGTCGGCACCGTGTAGAAGCGCATCAGCACGTGGGGCAGTGCCGCGGTCCCCAGGACCAGCGCGAGGCCGAGGGACATGAAGTCCAACTTGGACGTCTCCGACTTGCCGTACTGCAGGCCCGGGTTAAGTACCGCCGGGTTGCCGGAGGTTTCAACGGCGGCACCGAGGAGGCTGGAGAGATTGAAGCCGTAGATAGCCAGCACCCAGAGTGTCATCACGGCTGCGCCGGCAATGAGCAGGACCGCCTTGATGATCTGGACCCAGGTGGTGCCCTTCATCCCGCCGATCAGCACGTACATGATCATGAGGGCGCCGACGACGATGATCACCAGGGCCTGGCCACCCCAGTCGCTGATGCCCAGCAGCAGCGAGATCAGGCTGCCGGCTCCGGCCATCTGCGCGAGCAGGTAGAAGAAGCAGACCACCAGGGTGGAAATGGCGGCCGCGATGCGGACCGGCCGCTGCTTGAGCCGGAAGGATAGAACATCGGCCATGGTGAATTTGCCGGTGTTCCGCAGCAGTTCGGCCACGAGCAGCAGAGCCACCAGCCAGGCCACCAGGAAGCCGATGGAGTACATAAAGCCGTCATAGCCGTTGACGGCGATCGCCCCGGTGATGCCCAGGAATGATGCCGCGGACAAGTAGTCGCCGGCAATGGCGGTTCCGTTCTGGGAGCCGGTGAACGAACGGCCGGCCGCGTAGTAGTCCGCGGCCGTCTTGTTGTTCCGGCTGGCCCGAAGCACGATCACCATGGTGACGGCAACAAACAGGCCGAAGATCCCCATGTTGAGGAGCGTGGTTTCCTTGAGCTGGGTGACGTCAACTGACGTGGCAATCCCGATCATTTGTTCACTCCGGTCACGCGATTGCCGTCTTTATCAAATTCATGGCCTTCGATTTCGTGGCGGATCTCCGCCGCAATGGGATCAAGTTTCCGGTTGGAGTAGCTGACGTACCAGCCGGTGATGGCGAACGTGGACACAAACTGCAGGAGGCCCAGGATCAGGCCGATGTTGATATTGCCCCACACCTTTGTGGACATAAAACCGACTGCGTAGTCAGCCAGCAGGACGTACGCGAAGTACCACAGCAGGAAGGCTACGGCCATCGGGAATACAAAGCTGCGGTGACGTTTGCGCAGTTCCTGGAACCGCGCGGTCGACTGGACTTCTTCGAAGTCCACGGACGCCGCCGCGTCCGGAGTCCGGGCATCATTACCCATCGTTCCTCCTCATTGAGAGTTTGACTAGTCCACCAGCCAGCCACTCCTGCATACAGGGGTGCCGCCAATGTGACTGCAATCACTGTGCGCGCGCGCAGGGGTTGCATTCCATAGCGACGGCCTGAACGGTCGCCCAACGGTCACGATGCTGCGCCTAACGGCAGCCGACGCTACGCTGGCAGCATGCCGGACTCCCCCCTCCTGACTGCCGCCGCAGTTGCAGTGATCGCCCTGGCGGTCGCCGTCGTCGTTGGTTTGGGAATCAAGCTGTTGCGGTCTTTCCGCGAGCTGGGCACCGACGCCGAGCAGGCTACCTACAAGACCCTCCACGCAGCGTCCCGGGCGGGGCAGCACCTGCGAACGGGACTCAATCCGGTGGGGGCTGCGAAGGCGAGCAAGCAGCTGCGCGCCCTGCTGGGCTGCGATGCGCTGGCCATCACGGACACGGCGGGCGTGCTCGCCTGGGATGGGGCGGCCGAGGAGCTGAAGCCGCTGCTCATGGGCCTGGCCGCGGACGTCCTGACGGGTGGACGCACCACTGTGCTCCAGGCCCGTGAGCTGGGCGTGGAGCCTGCATCCGGCGCCCTGGCCGCCGTCATCGCACCGGTACGCGCCGGCTCCCGCGTGGTGGGCGCAGTGGCAGCGTTTGCCCCCTCGGCCGGCGCCGGGCTGGTACGTGCCACCAGCGAAGTGGCCGACTGGGTGGCCGTCCAGGTTGAGCTCGCGGAGCTGGACGCGTCCCGGACCTTGCTGATGGAAGCTGAAGTGCGGGCTTTGCGGGCCCAGATCAGCCCGCATTTCATCTACAACTCGCTCAACGCCATCGCGTCGTTCATCAACACGGACCCCGAGCGGGCCCGGGAACTTGTGGTGGAGTTCGCGGACTTCACAAGGTATTCCTTCCGGCGGCACGGCGACTTCACCACCCTCGCCGAAGAACTGCGCTGCATCGACCGGTACCTGCTGCTGGAGCGGGCCCGGTTCGGGGAGCGCGTGCAGGTCAGCCTGCGCATCGCACCTGAAGTGCTGGGCACGGTCATCCCGTTTTTGAGCCTGCAGCCGCTGGTGGAAAACGCGGTTCGGCACGGCCTTGAGGCTAAGGAAGGCGCCGGCCACATCACCATTACCGCCAACGATTCGGGTGCCTTCGCGGAGGTAACCATCGAGGACGACGGCGTGGGGATGGATCCCGCCGAACTCCAGTCCATGCTCGCGGGGCACCGGGACGGGGACCACGTGGGGTTGCGCAACGTGGACGCCAGGCTCCGCCAGGTTTACGGGGACCAGCACGGCCTGGTGATAGAGACCGCACCGGGTGAAGGGACGCTGATCACCCTGCGGGTACCGAAGTCACAGCCCGGCCATGATGCCTGAATCCGGCCCCCTGATCCCAGCCGCCTGCTTCCAGCCGCCTGCTTCGAACCGCCTGCGGCGGCTAATGTAGGACCATGATTAATGTCCTCGTCGCCGACGACGAGCTACCCGCCGTTGAGGAACTGGCCTATCTGCTGGGCAGGGACGACCGCATCGGCACGATTCACCGTGCCTCCTCCGGTTCCGAGGCGCTGCGGGCCCTCACCAGCGAATCCGTGGACGCCGTCTTCCTGGACATCCACATGCCTGCCGTGTCCGGCCTTGATGTTGCCCGCGCCATCTCCCGCAGCGCCAAGAAGCCGGCCGTCGTGTTTGTCACGGCGGACGAGGACTGCGCCCTCGAAGCCTTCGAGCTCGCCGCCGTGGACTACCTGCTCAAGCCCATCCGGGCTGAGCGGCTGGCCCGCTCGGTGGGCAGGATCAGCGAGCTGCTGCGCGACGGCGGCCCCGCGCCTGAGATGATCACCGTTGACCAGGGCGGCACCACCAGGATGATCCGGCGCGACGACGTCACGTACGTCCAGGCGCAAGGAGACTATGCCCGGCTTCACACCGCGGACGCAAGCTACCTGATCCGGGTGCCGCTGGCAGACCTGGAGCAGCAATGGGCGGACGCGGGCTTCATCAGGACACACCGGTCGTACTTGGTGGCCCTGAAGCACGTCTCGTCCATGAAGCTGGCTGCCGACAGGCCCAGCGTCTCGGTGGCCGGCGCCAGCCTTCCCATCAGCCGCCGCCACCTTCCCACGGTCAGGGAAAAGCTGGAAGCCACCCGCATCCGGCCGCAGGCATGACACGCGTCCGCGTTACCGCACCTCGCTCGGTACCCCGCCCGGCCGGCGAAACACGCGAAGCTGCCGAGGAATCAGAGGTGGGACAGGTTTTTGTCCGGTCCCTGATCCGTTCCCAGCTTCGGCTCGCGCTGGTGGTGGCCGTCGGCTTCATGCTGATCCTGGGCGCCTTCCCGGTATTGCTGGCAGCAGTACCCGGCCTTGCCGACACCCGGGTTTGGGGCATCCCCTTCGACTGGCTGCTGCTGGGTGCGGGGATTTACCCGATCATTGGACTCAGCGCGTGGCTCTTTATCCGCACCGCCGCCCGGAATGAGGCCAGGTACCGCGATTTGGCCGGGGACAAGTGATCTCCCGATGAATCCCGCGGTCGGTGTGGTGGCCCTTGTTGTCGTCTCGGTGGCCACTGCCGTGATTGGCTTCTACGGACTCCGGATTTCCCGCACCACCGGCGATTTCTATGTTGCCTCCCGGACGGTCCGGCCGTGGTGGAACGCTTCGGCCATCGGGGGCGAGTACCTGTCCGCGGCCAGCTTCCTGGGTGTGGCCGGATTGATCCTGCTTTCGGGAACGGACGCGCTGTGGTTCCCTGTCGGCTACACCGCCGGGTACCTGATGTTGCTGCTTTTTGTGGCCGCACCGCTGCGCCGGTCCGGGGCGTACACCATCCCTGACTTCACCGAGGCCAGGCTGGATTCCCGGGCCGTGCGGCGGGTTACCAGCCTGGTGGTGGTTGTGGTGGGCTGGCTGTACATCGTGCCGCAGCTCCACGGCGCCGCACTCACTATCCGGATCACCACCGGCTTACCGCCCTGGGTGGGCTCAGCGGCCGTGGTCATCGTGGTCTGCCTGACGGTGGTGGCAGGCGGCATGCGTTCCATTACCTTTGTGCAGGCGTTCCAGTACTGGCTGAAGCTCACTGCCCTGGCTGTTCCGGTCCTGTTTATTGTCTTCACCCTGGCCGGAAACGGGACCGCTGCCGTGGCCCCCGCAGCCGTGAACCCCACCGCAATGGCTCCCGCTGGCGCCTACCAGAACGTCTCACTGCTGGTGGCACTGCTGTTCGGCACCTTGGGACTCCCCCACGTCCTGGTGCGGTTCTACACAAACCCCGACGGCAGTTCGGCGCGGCGAACCACCCTGATCGTGCTCGGCCTGCTGTCGGTGTTCTACCTCTTTCCTACCGCGTACGGGCTGGCGGGCAGGATGTTCGCACCGGAGCTCGCCCGGTCAGGGCAGGCGGACGCGGTGGTTCTGCTCCTGCCGGGACAGCTCATCGGCGGTACTGCCGGCGACCTGCTCTCGGCGTTGGTGGTTGCCGGCGCGTTTGCCGCCTTCCTTTCCACCACGTCGGGGCTGGTGGTTTCACTGGCCGGAGTGATCAGCCAGGACGTGCTCGGCGGCGGCATCCGCGGCTTCCGGCTCGCGGCTGTCGTTTCCGCCATCGTCCCTTTGGGCTTCGCCGTAACCACGGATTCCATGGCTCTCGCCGGCAGCGTGGGGCTCGTGTTCGCGTTCACTGCTTCCACGGTCTGCCCGGTCCTCCTGCTGGGCATCTGGTGGCGCGGACTCACGGACACCGGCGCCATCGCCGGGATGGTCACGGGTGCCGTCCTCTGTGGCGGGGCAATGGTGTGCGGGGCTGTCCTGGGCGCAACGACACCGTTCTGGCTTGCCCAGCCGGCGGCGTGGACCGTGCCAGCCGCGTTCGCCGTGATGGTGTTGGTCTCCCGCCAGACAAAAGACCGGATTCCCAAAACCATGACACGGGTCATGACGCGGCTGCACACGCCGGAACGGCCGCTGGTCACCGAACGGTAGATGCCGGAATGGTGGAAGCGCAGAACGGCTGGGAGAGCAGAACGGCTGGAAGCGGCAGGGCCGCCCTCAGCAGTCCGCCGTCAGGCCCTCGCGCCGGAAGCCGCAAAGGTGGACAATGTCCGCATGTCCCAGCAGGACGGATTAAGCTCAGGCAACGGCGCCCCGGACAGCCCTTCACCTTCAGTCCGGGCGCAACTGCTCGCCACTGAACACTGGAGCTTGCTTGCATCCCGCAGCACAACGCAAGGCGAGGTCCTCACCCGCATCAGCATGTTCCTGACCTTAACCTCCGCAAGCCTGGTGAGCCTTGCCCTGGTGGGCCAAGCCACCAGGTTCTCGGATGTTTTCCTCCTGCTGGCCGGCGTAGTGCTGCTCACGGACCTGGTGGTGGGCCTGCTCACCCAGCTCCGGGTGCTCAACGTCGCCGCCGAAGACATCATGTATGTGCTCGCCATGAACAGGCTCCGGGCGGCCTACCTGGAATTGGACCCCGGCATCGCGAAGTTCATCATGGCTTCCCCCCACGACGACATGGCCGGTTCCGTGCAGACCTACTATTTCCTGGGCCGGCGCAGTTCATGGAGCCACGTTGCAGGCAGCAGCATGGTTTTATCCACACGGTGAACTCTGCCCTCATCGCCATCCTGGCCGGCCTACTGGCGTCCGTTCTGGGTACCGGTACGGGCGTGGCCGCCGTCCTGGCGGCCGTGGCTGGGCTGGCCTTCCTGGCCGGGTCCTCGATCCACGGCTACAGGTCATATGCGACGTTCTGGCGCAGCTACACCCCGGTGTCGCCCACGCCAACCGACCCGGGGACACCCCCGTAAGCCCCCTGATCCGGGAACGGTTGAGTACCGGATACGTCAGGCCGCGCGGGCCGCAGCCTTCTCAGTCGATGGCTGCCATGAGTTCCACTACGCGGTCCAGGAAGGCATCAACCTGGGTTTCCTCGTACCCGTCCTGGCCCGCCGCGGGGCGGAAGACGGCCCGGCGGACGCTGTCGACGCTGAGTGGCTTGTCCTCCTCGAGGTAGCCGATCAGGTCATAGCAAAGGTTGTCTACGTCCAGGATGTTGTAGCTGCGGGCCTTCTTCTTGGCGGGGCGCCGGAAGCGTTCCCCATCCGGCCGGTGGAGGCGGCCACGAAGGATCCCGGACAGGTTGCCGATCTCGCGGAGCCAGGCATCTTCGCCCCGCGCAGCGATCAATTCGTCCCGTTCGCGGCGCGCAAAGGCGTCTTCAAGGCGGTCCAATGCTGCGTCCACGACGGCGGCGGAGTAGCCGCCCTTGACCGGGTCAAAGGAGACGCTGCGGACATCGGAGCTGCTGACGGCATGGAGGGCGGCCTTGGGTGTCTCGAGCGCCACTTTTGCCCGCTGCAGGAACTGGTCCACCTGCCTGGCGTTGTAGCCAAACTCGTTGCCCCGTACGCGCTCAAACGACGCGGGAATTTTCCGTTGAAAATCCAATGCCACTGTTGTTCCTTTGTTGCTTTTCGGCTGGGTCAGGTTGGGCACCAGTCTATTGGTGCCGCCGATGTCCGGCGAGGTGGGCGGGCGTGCTCAGATGGGTGCGGGCTGGCTCAGGTACCCGAGACCGTGGAGAAGAGGACAAACGCCACGGGCGAGGCAAAGACGATGGAGTCCAGCCGGTCCATCACGCCGCCGTGTCCGGGCAGGATGCTGCTCATGTCCTTGATGCCGAGCTCACGTTTGACCATGGACTCGGCGAGGTCTCCCGCGGTGGACGCCGCGACGAGGCCCACGGCGAGGACCACGCCCACCCACCAGGGTTTGTCCAGGATGAAGATACAGGCCAGGACTCCGATCAGCATTGCCCCGGCAATCGAACCGGCAAACCCTTCCCAGGATTTCTTGGGGCTGATCTTCGGCGCCATGGGATGCTTGCCCAGGGAAGCGCCCACGAGATAGCCAAACGTATCGTTCGAGACCACCAGCAGGAGCATGACTGCCACCTGCCACGCTCCCGGAGGAATAATCCCATCAGGCCACAGTCCCACCGGGGTGGCCACACCGGCCGCGTGCAGCGGCAGTGCCGCGAAGCTGATGAAGAACGGCACCCATCCGAGCGTGAAAACCCCGGCGAAGATGCTGTTCGCCGATCCGGCGGGGCTTTCCACCGATCGCCACAGCAACACCGCCACGCAGCTCAGGAGCATGGCAAAGAGGAGGCTTTCCAAACCCCCAAAGTATGCGGCGAACGGCATCGCGATGGTGCCCACCATCACCGGAACGATTGGCATCCGGGTTCCGTTGGCCTCGAGGGCGCGAAAGATCTCCCATACGCCGAAGACAGCGAACCCCGTAGTGACGGCAACGAATCCGAGCGGGAGAAAGAGCAGTCCCCCAAGCACGCCGATGAGCATGGCCAGCCCCACCACAATAGCCGCCGGAAGATTCCGGCCCGCCTTGGGCGTCGGGTTGCTCCGCGGCTGCTTCCTCTTCGTGCGCGCCCTCTGTGCGGGGGCCTGCTCTGCCTGGCTCATCAGACTTCGAGCAGCTCTGCTTCCTTGCGCTTGAGCAGCTCATCGATGCCGTCAACGCGTGACTTGGTCAGGGCATCCAGTTCCTTCTCGGCACGGTTGCCTTCGTCTTCGCCCGCTTCGCCATCCTTGACGAGTTTGTCCAGCGTTTCCTTCGCCTTGCGGCGGATGTTGCGGATGGAGATCTTCGCGTCCTCGCCCTTGGTCTTGACGATCTTCACGTACTCCTTGCGGCGCTCCTGGGTCAGGTCCGGAATGGTGATCCTGATGACGTTGCCGTCGTTGGAGGGGTTGGCGCCCACCTCGGAGTCACTCAGGGCGCGTTCGATGTCGCGCAGCGCGGTCTTGTCGAACGGCGTGATGAGGATGGTGCGGGCATCCGGGATGGCGAAGGACGCGAGCTGCTGCAACGGGGTGGGTGAGCCGTAGTAGTCCACCAGCACCTTGTTGTAGAGGCCGGGATTTGCCCGTCCGGTGCGAATCGAGGCGAAGTCTTCCTTGGCTACCTCGACAGCCTTGTCCATCTTCTCTTCGGCTTCGAGCAAGGTTTCTTCGATCACGGTCTCTCCTCAGAAATCAGTGCAGCACGCATGCCGGCTGCACAATCTTGGTTCAGTGTTCCTGGTTCCATCGCTGGTCCTGCCAGCGGGGATGGAACCGTGCTGAAATCATCCTAGCCGTAGCTAGGGGGTCACCAGCGTACCCAGCTTTTCGCCCCGGATGGCGCGGGTAACGTTCCCTTCACCTTCCATCCCGAAGACCACCATGGACAGGTTGTTGTCCTTGCACATGGTCATCGCGGTTTGGTCCATGACGCGGATGTCGCGGCGCAGGGCGTCGTCGTAGCTCAGAGTGTCCAGGCGCTCCGCATCGGGATCCTTTTTGGGATCCGCGGTGTAGACGGCGTCCACGCCGCTCTTGGCCATCAGGACAACGTCCGCATGAACCTCCAGTGCACGCTGGGCAGCGACGGTGTCTGTGGAGAAGTACGGCAGTCCGGCACCTGCACCGAAGATGACAACGCGGCCTTTTTCCATGTGCCGGATTGCGCGGCGCGGGATGTAGGCCTCGGCAACCTGGCCCATGGTGATGGCGCTCTGGACCCGGGTTTCAACCCCGGCCTGCTCCAGGAAGTCCTGCAGGGCGAGGCAGTTCATGACCGTGCCGAGCATGCCCATGTAGTCTGCGCGCGAGCGGTCCATACCGCTTTGGGACAGTTCGGCTCCGCGGAAGAAGTTTCCGCCGCCAACAACGATGGCGACTTCGACGTCGGGAATTGCTGCGGCGATCTGCTTGGCGACGCCGCGGACAGTGTCAGGATCAACGCCGAGCTTTCCTCCGCCGAAGACCTCACCTGAGAGCTTCAGGAGGACGCGGCGCCGGTTCTTTTCTGGCTGGCTTGAAGTATTGACGGCTTCCATGGGTGCCTTCCCGTTGTTGAACTCTGAAAAAGGTTATCGTGCCGGGCGGCCAAAGGTCTCATTGGCCCTTGCCGGGTGCATGCAAAAGGGGCGGCCACCGAAGTGGCCACCCCTTTAGCGGATTCGACTAGGAGCCGACGCGGAAGCGTGCGAAGGACGTGCCCTTGACGCCGGCCTCTTCGAGGACCTGCGCCACAGACTTCTTGGCGTCCTTGGCGAATGCCTGGTCAACCAGGACCTCGCCCTTGTAGAAGCCTGTGACACGGCCTTCCACAATCTTGGTCATGGCGGCTTCGGGCTTGCCTTCAGCCTTGGCCGTCTCTTCGGCGATGCGACGCTCGGACTCAACCAGGTCGGACGGAACGTCCTCGCGGGTCAGGTAGTTCGGGGACATCGCTGCGATGTGGACAGCAACGTCGTGTGCGGCGGTGGCAGCGGCTTCGCCTTCACCGTCGACAGCGAACAGGACACCGACCTGGGCCGGGAGATCCTTGGAGGTCTTGTGCAGGTAAGCGTCAACAGTGCCGCCCTCAATGCGGGAGATCCTGCGGACAACAACCTTTTCGCCCAGGATTGCGCCTTCTTCGACAACAACCTCGGACAGCGGCTTGCCGTCAACTTCGGTGGCCAGCAGGGTGTCGAGGTCGGCAGCGCCGGACTCTACAGCCACGGCCAGGACCTTGTCTGCCAGCTGGATGAACTTGTCAGCCTTGGCAACGAAGTCGGTCTCACAGTTGACCTCGATCATGACACCAACGCCGTTGCTGACCTTGGCAGCAACCAGGCCTTCAGCGGTGGAGCGGCCTTCGCGCTTGGTAGCGCCCTTGAGGCCCTTGATGCGGATGATCTCGATGGCCTTCTCGGCGTCGCCGTTGGCTTCGTCGAGAGCCTTCTTGACATCCATCATGCCGGCGCCTGTGCGCTCGCGCAGAGCCTTGATATCAGCGGCAGTGTAGTTCGCCATGTGAACCCCTCTGTCTAGAAAATTTATGTGGTGTACGGACCGACAGGACAGCGGCTCACCGGGTGAGCCGCCATCCTGTCAGTGATCCGGCGCTGCGAACAGCGTCGGAGAATCCAGATTTACTTGTCTGACTTGTCCGCGTCGGCGGCCGGAGCCTCGGCAGCGGCCGGGGCTTCCTCTGCAGCCGGAGCAGCAGCTTCTTCTGCTGCCGGAGCAGCTTCTGCTGCTGCCGGAGCTGCGGCAGCAGCTTCGGTCTTGCTGCCTTCGAGGAGCTCGCGCTCCCACTCAGCCAGCGGCTCTTCCGGAGCTTCCGTGGTGCCGGTTGCGCGCTGGTTGCGGGCGATGAGGCCCTCAGCAACGGCGTCCGCAACAACGCGGGTCAGCAGGTTCACGGAGCGGATGGCGTCGTCGTTGCCCGGGATCGGGAAGTCGACTTCGTCAGGATCGCAGTTGGTGTCCAGGATGGCCACAACCGGGATGTTCAGCTTCTTGGCTTCGTCAACAGCCAGGTGTTCCTTCTTGGTGTCCACGATCCAGAGCACGGAAGGTGCCTTGGTCAGGTTGCGGATACCGCCGAGGTTGGTTTCCAGCTTGGTGAGTTCACGGCGAAGGAGCAGCAGTTCCTTCTTGGTGTACGCGGAACCGGCGACGTCGTCGAAGTCGATTTCTTCCAGTTCCTTCATGCGCTGGATGCGCTTGGAGACGGTCTGGAAGTTGGTCAGCATACCGCCGAGCCAGCGCTGGTTCACGTAGGGCTGGCCAACGCGGGTAGCCTGCTCAGCAATTGCTTCCTGGGCCTGCTTCTTGGTGCCGACGAAGAGAACGGTGCCGCCGTGTGCAACGGTGGCCTTCACGAACTCGTAGGCGCGGTCGATGTAGGACAGCGACTGCTGAAGGTCAATGATGTAGATGCCGTTGCGCTCCGTAAAGATGAATCGCTTCATCTTCGGGTTCCAACGGCGGGTCTGGTGTCCAAAGTGGACGCCGCTGTCAAGCAGCTGGCGCATAGTTACGACGGGCATGCCGACGCTCCTTCCGGCAGGTCATTCATGAGAAAGCCTCGCGGCCCTCTTACCCTGCCAATAGTTGACGGTTGATTAGCGTGGCCCAAGGCGGGCCGTGCTCCTGGCATCCATTGCGACTCTCATCAGGACCGGGGCCCTGACCGCAAGAGGCACAATCCTCCTCAAACAAAGCCGGAGCTTTAGAATTGGAGGTCTGGATGCGCGTAGTCAGTTACTGCTCCCCCGCATTCCTGAATGAGGCGTGCCGACGCAAACGCGTTGAGGGCACAGCAAACTGCTCCACCAAGTGTACTACAGGCGCCGATATTCGCTGGACAGTATCCGGTCCGCCTGCGGACGTTTTCCACATGGCAGCAGCGGGCCCTCCCGGTGGCCGATCCGGCGCGGAATGCTGGGCAGATGAAAGCAAATTTTGCGTTTGCCGCCATTCTTCTGCTCCAGGCAGCTGCGGCTCCGCAGGCGGCGGCTCCGCGACCTGACTGGGATTGGCCGCTCTCCCCCAAACCGGCAGTGCTGCGCGCCTTCGACCCGCCGGACAAGCCGTGGATGAGCGGGCATCGTGGCGTAGATCTTGGAGCGGCGCACGACGGCGTCCCGGTCACCTCCCCGGCTTCGGGGACCGTGACCTTCGTGGGCGTGGTGGTTGACCGTCCCGTGATCACCATCGATCACGGCGGCGGGCTCCGCAGCAGCTTTGAGCCTGTTGAGAGCCCACTGACAGCCGGAGCCGCGGTGGCGAAGGGCGAGATCATCGGCACTCTTCAGGCCGGCCACTGCGGCGTCGTGGACTGTGTCCACTGGGGCGTTAGACGAGCGGATGACTACGTCAATCCGTTGGAATTCGTGACGGACCTCCGCCCGTCCATCCTGCTGCCGGTCAGCCGGGCAGGCCCGGTGAGCAATCATTCAGCACGCAGGGCGGACGCCGCCACCGGTAATCATCGGCTCTTTCTAGACGATGGCTGAGATCCCCGTGATGGCACGGCCTGTCACCAGCGTGTTGACTTCGTGGGTTCCCTCGTAAGAGTAGATGGCTTCCGCATCAGCGAAGATCTTCGCCATTTCGAAGTCGGTCACGATCCCGTTGCCGCCGAGGAGGCCGCGGCCGATCGCCACGCTTTCGCGCATCCGGGCCGTGGTGAATGCCTTCGCCAGGGCGGACTGTTCGTCCTTGGCCTGGCCGGCGTCCTCCAACTGGGAAAGCCTGACCATCATGCCCATTGAGCTGACTGCGTTACCCAGGATTTGGACCAGCTGGCTCTGGACAAGCTGGAAGGACGCCAGCGGACGGCCGAACTGGTGGCGCTCCACGGCGTACCTGCGCGCTACATCGAAGGCAGCGAGCTGCTGTCCCACCGCCTGCCAGGCGACAGCCAGCCGGGTGACCTTGAGGACCTTGTTGGTGTCGCGGAAGCTGTTGGCGCCGGCGAGCTTGAAGAAGTCGGGAACCACCACGTTGTCCAGGACAATGTCTGCGTTCTGGACGGTCCGGAGCGAGATCTTGTTTTCAATCTTTGTGGCACGGAAACCGGGAAGCTTCGTGTCCACCATGAAACCCTTGACCTGGTTGTCTGCGATATCCCGGGCGTAGATGACCACCCAGTCAGAAAAGGTCGCGTTGCCGATCCACCGCTTGGCGCCGTTGAGGATCCAGGTGTCGCCATCGCGCAGTGCCGTGGTGCGGGTGCCGCCGGCCACGTCTGAGCCACCAAGGGGCTCGGTGAGGCCGAAAGCGCCGATCTTCCTCAGCGAGTAGATGTCCGGCAACCAGGCTTCCTGCTGTTCCTGGGAGGCAAGGGCCTCGATGGAGCCGGTAAAGAGACCGTCGTGGACGCCCATAAACGTTGCAATGGAGGCGTCGGCGCGGGTGGCCTCGGCGTGGACCAGACCGGCAAACACGTTCGAATAGCCTTGGCGGCGCACAGGGCTTACCAGGTCGATTTCGGCCAGCTTCGGGATGAGGTCCATGGGGAATTCGCCGCGGTTCCAGCAATCCACGGCAATCGGCCGGACCTCGCGGGACAAGAAGCCCCGGATCTCGGCCAGCCGGTCCTGCTCCTTGCCCGTCAGCAACTGCTCAAAGGCGAAGAAGTCACCATCAGCGTACGGCAGGTTGTTGATATCAATAGGCGCTTTTGACATATGGGTTCCCTCGCAACGATCAACAGAAGCAGTAAGTTACTGGTGGGTAACTTACCCCAGATTCTGGCAAAACAAAAGAAACCGCGGCCGACGGTCAACGTCAGCCGCGGTCCGCGGTTGTTTACGTGATGCTCTGGAACTGTCCAGCTTTGTGCATTGGTAGGGCTACTCGGACTTGAACCGAGGACCTTAGGATTATGAGTCCCGCGCTCTAACCAGCTGAGCTATAGCCCCATGCCCGCTGCCTGCCCGGTCCGATGAGGACTTTGGTTTCAGCAGGGCAAAAACACTCTAGCAAACCGGGACGCTTCCTCAGACCACGGCTGATGCCGGTCAGGTCGCGGCGGGCGCCGGGGCGCGGACTTCCTGCCCGACCTCAGACCACTTTGTCTTCGTAGCTTGCACCGCGGTACAGGTCCTCAAAGGTCTGCAGGGTGCCCTCGATGCTGTGCGTTTCCACCAGCCGCCTGCTGGCCTGGCCCATCGCTGCGCGTTCTTCGACGGGCAGTTCGAGGATGCGGGTGATTTTCTTCGCGAGGTCGTCGCTGTCGTTGGGGATGAACAGGTAACCGTTCTCGCCGTCGCGCACCAGGTGCGGGAGTGCCATGGCATCCGCGAGCAGCACGGGCGTCGAGGCGGACATGGCCTCGAGGGTTACCAGGGACTGCAGCTCGGCGGTACCCGGCATGCAGAACAGGTCGGCTTTGATGTACGTCTCCCGGAGGTCTTCGTCACTGGCCAGGCCCAGGAACTTAACCCTGTCCTCCAGGCCCAGCCGTTTGGCCTGAGCTTCGAGGGCCGGGCGGACTTCCCCGCCGCCCACAATCTCCAGATGGACATTCAGCTCTGCCGGGGTCTTGGACACCGCGTTGATCAGGACGTCAACGTGCTTCTCCTCTGCCAACCGGCCCACAAAAACCACTGTCGGGTTGGCATGCGGTTCGATGACTTCACCGGGCTGCAGCTCATAAGCGGCCGAATCAATGCCGTTGGACAGGGGAAGCACCTTGCGGAGGAAGGCATGCTGGTGCATGGCCTTGGCAGCCAGGGGTGTGGGCGTGGTGACGACATCGGCCTGGCCCATAACTTTGCCCATGTCCTTCCAGGAGATCTTGCCGATGATGTCCTTGAACCACTGCGGGAACGGCAGGAACGGGTTCAGGTTCTCCGGCATGAAGTGGTTGGTGGCCACAACCCTGACGCCACGCTTCACAGCTTCGTACAGGACGTGTTCGCCGATCATGTAGTGGCTCTGGATATGCACCACGTCAGGTTTGACCCGGTCGAAAAGGAGGCCGATCTCCTTCTTGATCTCCCACGGGAAACAGATTCGGAAGTACTCGTGCGTGAAGACGCCATGCGAGCGGAGCCGGTGAACGGTGGCCTCGGAACGGAACTCGGTGAAGCTCGCGCCATTGTCCGCGCGGCAGGCCAGCACATTCACGTTATGGCCGCGGCCTGTCATGCCCTTCGCCAGGCGGTAGCTGAACTGGGCGGCGCCGTTGACGTGGGGCGGATAGGTATCCGCGGCTATCAGGATGGTCAGGGGACGCTGGTCGGCGGGCGTTGTCACGTGGGGAGCTCCTGAAGGTCACGGTGCGCAGCTGACGCTGGAAGCACCGGGTGGCCGCCGACGCGGTGGCGCGGGGCCTCTTAGAATCGGCTGGGTGAAAATCGGCTGGGTGGATAGTCGGCGGGTGGAAATGTCTGGTGATGGAAATGGACTCGTTGGGCCAACAGGCTAGTGGGACGCCCTGCCCGCAGCCTTGCGCGCATCTTTCTTGCGCTTGGTGACCTCCGGGTGGTGCCTGGAAAGGGCGATCACCCCCACGATAGCAAGCGAAGCTGCCGTAGCCATCGCAATCGCCATGACGGCGTGGACGTCAGGCCGCAATTCACCCAGGATGACGATGCCAATGGCAATTCCCACGATTGGATCGACAACTGTCAGGCCGGCGATGACCAGGTCCGGCGGCCCGCCCGAGTAGGCGCTCTGGACAAACCAGGAACCAAGGCCGCCCGCTGCCGCAATGGCCACCACCGAGTACCACTGGACATTGAGCAGGAACAACCCGTTGGGATCCAGCAGGTGTTTGCCGATAATGCGTGTCAGGACAGCCACAAAACCGAACAGAACTCCGGCGCCGAGGATATAGACAAACGCGCTCATCCGGTGCCGGAGCATCACCGCCAGTGTGCCGAACACCCCGACTGCCAAGGCAAGCAGCAGCACTATGGTGAGTTCGTCCTCCTGGTTCACATGGTGGTTCTCCTGGGTCACGTTGACGGCGAGGAGGACAAACAGCGCCGAGCCGGCCACGCAGGCTGCAATGGACACCATGGTGGCCCGGTTGATGGTGATGTCCTGGTCGCGCGCATTCACCACGGTGGTGATGACCAGCGCGATGGCTCCGATCGGCTGCACCACGGTCAGCGGCGCGGAAACCAGCGCCACCGCATTCATTCCCATCCCGAGGCACAGGAGGAGCAGACCAAACATCCATCGCGGATTCCGCAGCAGGCGGAGGAAGCCGTTTGAACTCAGCGCCAGACCCCCGGTATCGGCCTTGACCGCACTGCCCTGCTTCTGGGCACCCAAGGCAAGGCAGAACGCGCCAAGCACCGCCAGCAGGACCGCCACCCACACCATCAGGCGGCGCCGCCGTCGTTCTCTTCGCCGCCGTGCCGCGCGCGGTGGTGCCCCGCGGCGTCGTGCCCCGGGATGTCATGATGTGGCTGCATTCTGCCCTTCCGCAGAATGGCCCAAAAGTAGTTGTAGGCGGCAATCCAGTGGCCCACGAGGCCGAGGCCCAGGACAACCCAGGCCGCTACGAACAACGGGCCGCCGAACGGGGAATCCAGCCGCGACAGGACCAGCAGGGGTGTGCCGAGCAGGAGGAGTCCGGTGCGGACTTTGCCGATCCGGCTCACGGGGAGATCCGGATGACCGCGGAAAAAGGAGAGGGTCAGGGCCAGGAGCACGGCGTCGGGAACCAGGAGTGCCACCAGGTAGAGCCAATGTACGACGCCGGCAATCACCAGGGTGACCGCCACCGCGATCAGCGCAAGCCGGTCAGCAAGGGGGTCCATGACACGGCCCAATTTGGACGCCTGGTCGAAGCGGCGTGCGACATAGCCGTCGATCCAGTCAGAGCCCGCCATGACGGCCAGGACAACCACGGCCACGCCGTATTCCTTCTCCGCGAGGACCAGCCAGATGAAGAGCGGCACACCCATGAAGCGCAGCACCGTCAGGGCGTTGGGGACGGTGAAGACGCGGTCGTGGTCGATCTGGGGGCGGTCGGAACGCGCACCAGCGCCGATGAACCTCACTCCGCTCCCCTCCTCCTAAAGCACAGCGTGAACGTGGAACTAAAGCAAAGCGTGGACGTGGCGGTTGCGTTACGGATTCCGGAGCAGCCGGCGCAGCAACACCACGAAGATCGTGGCTGAGGCCGCGAGGGCGGCTAGAGGCTTCCACCGAACGTTGGCACCTTCTGTGGACTCAGACAACGCGGCGAACTTCTGGCCGGCAGCGGCCCTGCCCTGTTCCAAAACGGCTTTGCCTTCTCCGAGCTTGTCCTTGGCGGCGCCAACCAGGAAGTTGACCTGGGGTTTGACGTCCAACTCGGTGTCCAGTTCGTCCCGGACCTCCGCGATGTGCCGCCGCCGCTGTTCCAGTCGGCGGTGAAGCTCGGGCTCGGACGCGTGCGGGAATTCCACCTTCTGCGCTTCGGCTTTGGCTTCCTTCTCCGCCTTGGCCTTCGCAGCGGCCTCATCCTTGGCGGCCTTTGCGGCCTTCGCCTCGGGGCTCGTTGGATCAAGCAGGGCAGCGTTGAAGCCCGTGCCTTCCTTGGCGATCCCCAGATCGTATTTGATGCCCCGGATAGTCTCTTCCGGCATCAGGGGCATGGCCTTCTTAAATTTGCGCACGCCGATCAGGGCCCCGATGAGGGCGATGATCAGGAACACCGCACAAACCAGCAGGGCCGCGAGCCAGGCCGGCATGATGGTGGCAAGGCCCATGATGGCGGCCACGATGAGGCCAACCACCAGGAAGGCCACGAAAAGGAGGGCGACGGCGAGGAACGCCGCTGCTACCCCTACCTGGATGCCCTTGCGCTTGAGCTCCACCTTGGCGAAGGCGATTTCGTCGTTGAGTTGGCGGGGCGCCAGGCGAAAAAGTAGTTTCAGCGTTTTGGGCAGCGCGGTGATGCGCAGTCCCTGGCTGGTGCGCCCGGTGTGTCGTCCGCTCATCGGTTCCCGCCTTACATGTTGGTTGGTCGATTCGGCTTCCGTGTTCTGCGGGAGCGTGCGCCAGCATGGTCCCGCCCCCAAAACT
This sequence comes from Arthrobacter sp. BF1, assembly GCF_056680215.1. Taxonomy (NCBI): domain Bacteria; kingdom Bacillati; phylum Actinomycetota; class Actinomycetes; order Micrococcales; family Micrococcaceae; genus Arthrobacter; species Arthrobacter sp. BF1. Next base: position 1,459,500 of record NZ_CM155271.1, on the reverse strand, counting down.
ATCATTCAGGCTCAGGCCAAACTTCCGGGTGGCCTCGCGGCGCGCCTGTCACACCGTAAAGACGGGCCGGCCCGGGCCTAGGATTGGTCTCCGTGACCATTCACTCCAATCCGGGCGATGCCCTGAGCCGCCGACGGAAACTGCTGTACATCCTCCTGCTCGGCGCGCTCACCGCTTTGGGACCCTTCACGATCGACCTCTACCTGCCGGCCTTTCCTGCCCTTGAGGCCAGCCTGGGGGTCTCCGAGGCTCAGGTCCAGCTGACATTGGCTGGAACCACCATCGGCTTTGCTCTGGGACAGCTGATAGTGGGACCCTTCAGCGACAAGTTTGGCCGGCGGCTCCCGCTGATCCTGGCCACCGCCGTCCACATCGCTTCCTCCGTTGGGGCGGCGCTATCCACAGACATCGCCACGCTGGGACTCTTTCGTGTCCTGATGGGGGTGGGCGCCGCGGGCGGCGGCGTGGTGGCCATGGCGATGGTGCGGGACCTGTTCTCCGGCTACGCCATGGTGAAGATGTTCTCGCGCATGGCCCTGGTGAATGGACTGGCGCCGATCCTGGCTCCCGTCATCGGATCCCAGCTTCTCCTGGTGATGCCGTGGCCCGGCATCTTTGTGTTCCTCGCCTGCTACGGGGCCCTGGTGATCGTTGCATCGCTCGCACTGGTCCGGGAAACCCTGCCCCCGGAGAAACGCGGCCAGTCCGGCATGACCGCAGGCCAGCGCTACAAGGCTCTCTTCACGGACCGGATATTTGTGGGCCTGCTGGTGGTGGGCGGGATGAACTTCGCCGGCCTCTTCACGTACCTCTCCGCCTCGCCGTTCCTGTTCCAGGACATTTTCGGTTTTTCCGCGCAGGAGTACGGCCTGCTGTTCGGCATCAACTCTCTCGGCATCGTGTCCGGCGTCCAGATCAGCTCCAGGCTCATCAGGCGCGTCCCCCCTCAATGGATCCTTGCCGGCTCGACAGGCTGGATGTTCCTGATGGCTTTGCTGATCGTGATTTTCGACCAGGCCGGTCTGGGCCTCTGGGGCGTCCTGGTGCCGCTTTGGTTCTACATCATGGGCACAGGCTTCACGTTCCCCTGCGTGCAGGTCCTGGCCCTCTCCAGCCACGGCGCACAGGCCGGGACGGCCGCTTCCCTTCTGGGTGCCGCAACTTTTATGACCGCGGGCCTGATCTCGCCCGTGGTGGGCTGGTTGGGAATCACCAGCGCCACGCCCATGGGCGCCGTCCAGGCAGCATGCATCCTGGTGGCGATCGCCGGTCTTTGGCTCATCGTCAGGCCGCGTACCGTCCCGGCGATCCAGTGAGAGGTAAGCCGCACCGCAACCCCCGGGGGCTGTTCCTCGGGGCGGTGCTGGGCGCCGTCGCCGGATACTTCGTTGGGCGGGCATTTGGCAGTGGTGCCCTGGGCATCATCCTTGGCGCGCTGGCGGGCGCTGCCCTGCTGTACCGCGTCAATCCGGGTCCCTGGAACCGGCGGTAACAGCCGTGCCCCCTGCAGGCTGCCGGCACCTGCCGTGGCGCACGCTCCCGCGATAAAATAATTCCGTGCCCAGCTGGCAGTACTCCTCGCCGCTTCCGGCCACATGGCAACGTTGCGATTCCGGCATCCTGCCACTGTGGTGGGACCGGCTGTGCGCGCAGACCGGCCAGCAGTCCGCGGCCCTCTACGCGGCCGGGCTCTTTACTGAGGACCGACGCCGGCCCATCGCCCAGTGGTTCAACCCCGCCTTCAGCGCAGCCCTTTTGGTAGCCCCGGAAACCTCCCCTGAGTGGCCGGTGCAGCGCTTCGGGATCTTCTACGCGCCGCCGGGCGCCGGCTTCGCGCGCGTCCACTCAGCGCCGCACGAATGGCACCCGCGCGAACCGCGCAAGGCCCCCACCGAGCAGGACGCCTTCCTGGCCGCGATCGCGGAGGCCGAACGTTTCCTGCAAGTGGAAATGGACTTCGTCTGAAAAAGCAAAAAAGCCCCGCCCTCACACGGAGGACGGGACTTTTTGGTGTTTGCTCCTCCTGCTGGACTTGAACCAGCAACCCTTCGATTAACAGTCGAATGCTCTGCCAATTGAGCTAAGGAGGAATGAAGCAGGTATGACATTAGCAAAGGATTCCCGACAATGTGAAATCGGCTCCCGGACGAGCTGGAATACCCTCCCCGGGTATGAAAAAAATCCCCGCTCCGGAGAACCGGAACGGGGATTGTGCGCTCCTCCTGCTGGACTTGAACCAGCAACCCTTCGATTAACAGTCGAATGCTCTGCCAATTGAGCTAAGGAGGAATGAAGCGGGTATCAGCCTAGCAAACACCCCGCCTGGAAGCGAAATCAGAAGATCGGGAAAGGGAACGGGCTGAGGCTAGGCGTCGGACCGCAACGCCCGGCGCTCCATTTCCAGCATCATCAGCTCACGGTTGAGCCGCTGGTAGTCGTCGGGATTGGCCGCCGGGTCCAGCCGCTGCAGCTGTCCCATCTTGTCCGCCTTGACGCGGGTGATCTGCAGTTCGAACAGCCGGGCCAGGATGTCCTTGCAGTACTTCTGGACGGCCTCGGCGGTGCTGGCAGGCAGCGGCACCACGGCGAGTTCGGATACCAGCGGACGCAAGGGTTCGGGGACTTCGTTCATGACCTGCTCCACCCAGCGCACCGGCTCGCCGATCAGTCCCGGACCCGAGGCACGCATGGCGTCGTGAACGGCCTGGAATGCGGGCGTCACAAACCGCGCAGCCGAGAAACGCTCCCAGATGCCGCCGCCCAGGAATGCAGGCTCCTGCAGCGCCACCTCCAGCGCCTGCCGCTCCATGGACGCCACCGGGTCGCGTGGATCGGGGCGGTGGTAAGAAGGGACAGCGCCCGACGCCGGTCCGGCAGCAACGCCGGGTCCGCCGGGTTGGGTGCCACGCACCGGACCGGACGCACCGGATGGTGTTGCCGAGGACGCCGCTGCGCCGCTGCCTTCACGCTTCATGGCGACGGCGACTGCCCGGCTGACCTCTTCAACGGCGATGCCAAGCCAGCCGGCCAGTTGGCGGGCGTAGGCAGGCCTGATGGCGGCGTCGCGGATCTGGGCCACCACCGGAGCAGCCTCGCGCAGGGCCGCCACCCGACCCTCCACGGTGTCCAGGTTGTGGCGCTTCAGCGTGGCCTTGATGGCGAATTCAAACAGCGGACGCCGGCTGTTGATCAGGTCGCGGACGGCGGCGTCCCCCTTGGTCTGGCGGAGGTCGCAGGGGTCGGCGCCGGTGGGGTCAACGGCCACATAGTTCTGCGCCACGAAGCGCTGGTCCTCCTCAAAGGCACGCAGCGCGGCCTTTTGCCCGGCGGCGTCGCCGTCGAAGGTGAAGATGACCTCTCCCCCGCTGCCGTCGTCGGACAGCAGCCTGCGGGCGATCTTGATGTGTTCGGTGCCGAACGCGGTGCCGCAGGTGGCCACCGCCGTCGGAATTCCCGCGAGGTGGCAGGCCATCACGTCCGTGTAGCCCTCCACCACCACAAGCTGCCTGTCCTTGGCGACATGACGCTTGGCGAGGTCGATCCCGTAGAGCACCTGCGATTTTTTGTACAGCGTGGTTTCGGGGGTGTTGAGGTACTTGGGGCCCTGGTCGTCCTCGTAGAGTTTCCGGGCACCGAAGCCGATGGTGTCGCCGGCGATGTCGCGGATGGGCCAAATGAGGCGGCCGCGGAACCGATCGTAGATTCCCCGGTTGCCTTCCGAGAACATCCCGGTCAGTTTCAGTTCAGCGTCCGTGAAGCCGCGCCCGCGCAGGTGCTTCAGGAGGGCATCCCAGCCCTGCGGCGCGTAACCCACCCCGAACTGCTCCGAGGCGGCGCGGTCGAAGCCGCGGTTGTACAGGAAGTTCCGGCCCTCGGCGGCGCCCGGCGTCAGCAGCTGGGCGCGGAAGAACTCGTCAGCGATCTTGTGAGCGTCCAGGAGGCGCTGGCGCTTGCCCACCTCTTCACGGCTCGGGCCCGTTCCGCCGTCCTCGTACCGCAGCTCGTAACCGATCCGCGCAGCCAGCTTCTCCACGGCCTCGTGGAAGGACGTATGGTCCTGTTTCTGGACAAACGCGATGACGTCGCCGTCTTCGCCGCAGCCGAAGCAGTGATACCTGCCCACCTGCGGGCGGACGGTGAACGACGGCGAGCGCTCGTCGTGGAAGGGGCATAGTCCTTTGTAGGTTCCCAGCCCGGCACCCTTGAGGGTGACGTAGCCGTCCACCACTTCCTTGATGTCCGTGCGCTGGCGTACTTCGTCAATATCTTCACGTTTGATCAGGCCGGCCACAGAGCCATCCTAGTCCTCACCAAAGCGACGGGAGGCTCCCCACGAGCCGTTCGTACATGGCCAGCGCCGATCCATCGGTCAGCGACGCCACCTGGTCGATAACCACCCTCAGCCGTGCGCCGTCGTCGGCCGCGTCCCGCCAGTCGGCTGCAAACATCGGCTCCAGGTGGCGGTCTCCCGTGGCATTCAGAGCGGTCACCAGGGCGTGCAGGACTTCGCGCTGGCGCTCGTAGATGGGCTGGCGGTGTTCGGTGGTCATCACGAAAGTGGTGGCCAGCCCCTTCATGACTGCGATCTCCATCACCGTCTCGTCCGGGACCATCAGCTCGGCGTTGTACCGGGTGAGGTTTTCGGGCCCGTAGAGGGCACGGGTGGTCTCCAGGGCGCTCTGGCAGAACCTGCCGATCAGCTGGCTGGTCATGTTCTTCAGGGCGCCCATGGATTTGCGGCTGCCGTCGGCTTCGCGGACCCACACGTCGGTGGCTTCGAGCCGGGCCAGGGCCGCGTCGATGGCGGCGGGATCATTGTGCGGGAGGTACCACTGCTTGGCGTAACCCACCACGCGGGCGCGGTGGTCAGGGTTGTCCATCCAGCGCAGCTGGAAGTGGCCTGCCACGATCGCGTCCTCGACGTCGTGCACCGAATAGGAAATGTCATCGGCCAGGTCCATGACCTGCGCCTCCAGGCAGGACCGCCGCGCCGGGGCGCCTTCCCGGATCCAGTTGAAGATGGGGAGGTCGTCCTCGTAGGCACCGAACTTGCTGGTGCGCTGCCCGTGGATCACCGGGGCGTCCAGGGCGGACCAAGGGTATTTCGACGCCGCGTCCAGGCTGGCGCGCGTGAGGTTCAGTCCAGCGGGGCGGCCGTCACTGGCCAGCACCTTGGGCTCAAGGCGGGTCAGCAGGCGGAGTGTCTGGGCGTTCCCTTCGAATCCGCCGATGGCGTGTGCCACCTCGTTGAGGGCGGACTCGCCGTTGTGGCCGAACGGCGGGTGCCCCAGGTCATGGCTCAGGCACGCGGTGTCCACCACATCCGGATCACAGCCCAACGCACGGCCCAGTTCCCGGCCCACCTGCGCCACCTCGAGGCTGTGGGTCAGGCGGGTGCGGACGAAGTCGTCGGTGTCGGGAGCCACCACCTGGGTCTTTGCGCCCAGCCTGCGGAGCGCCGAGGAATGCAGCACGCGGGCGCGGTCACGCTCAAAGTCGGACCGGTAGGTGCTCTTGGGCGGCTCCTCCACCCAGCGGGCGGAGTCCTGGGCCTCGTAGCCGGGCAGGACCGGCGCTGTGGTGCGCGTTTCAGCCACCGGAAACATCCAGCTCCGCGGCGGAGATGTCCTTGGACTGTGCATCGTTCAGGGCCCGGGATTCCAGCCAGTCTTTTGGCAGCGCAGGAGTTTTCGGCGAGCCGGCGCGGCCGCGGGGGCCTTCGGCGTCCACGCCGGGGTACGGCGATGCGGAGTCCAGTTCGTCCAACGCCGCCCGCAGTTCCTCAAGGCTGTTCACCAGCGTCATCCGGGTCCGGAGCTCACCGCCCACCACATAGCCCTTGAAATACCAGGCAATATGCTTGCGTATCTCGCGCAGGGCTTTGCCCTCATCGCCGAAGGTTTCGACCATCAGTTCGGCGTGTCGGTAGACGCTCTCGGAAACCTTGCCCAGATCCGGTTTGTGACGAACGTCGCTTCCTTCGAAAGCAGCCATCAGGTCGCCGAACAGCCACGGCCGTCCCTGGCAGCCGCGGCCCACCACCACGCCATCCACTCCGGTTTCCCGGACCATCCGGACGGCGTCCTCAGCGGACCAGATGTCCCCGTTGCCCAGGACGGGAATGTCTGGGAGGGCTTCGCGCAGGCGGGCGATCGCGGTCCAGTCCGCCTGGCCGGAGTAGAACTGCGCCGCGGTGCGGCCGTGAAGCGCGACGGCGGCGACCCCGGCATCGCGGGCAATTCGGCCTGCGTCGAGGTACGTCAGATGATCATCGTCGATGCCCTTGCGCATCTTGATGGTGAGCGGGACATTGCCCTTGGACGCCTCTTTGACCGCGGTCTGGACGATGGAGGTGAACAGGTCGATCTTCCAGGGTAGGGCGGAGCCGCCGCCGCGCCGGGTCACCTTGGGCACGGGGCAGCCGAAGTTCAGGTCGATGTGGTCTGCCCGGTCCTCGTCCACCAGCATGCGCACCGCCTGGCCGACGGTGACGGGGTCCACGCCGTAGAGCTGGACCGAGCGGACTTTTTCGTCGTCGTCGTGGGAGATGATCCGCAAGGATTCGGGGGTGCGCTCCACCAGGGCACGCGAGGTGACCATCTCCGCTACGTAGAGGCCGCCACCGTATTCACGGCACAAACGACGGAAAGCGGAGTTGGTGATGCCCGCCATCGGAGCCAGGATCACGGGGGTGTCCACCGTGATGTTGCCCAGCTTCAGGGGCGGGAGTTCCAGCTTGGGGGCGGGAGGGGTTGCGGTAACAGTCACCTGTCCATTGTCGCAAAGGCGGGCAAATCGGCGGGAATCGGCCCTCTGCAGGGTCAGCCGGTGGGCGGTGGAGGGCCAGCCACGGTCCCCTGCTGGTGTCGACGACCGCCCTGTGCAGGATCAGTTGCGCTCCGCACGACGGCCCCGGCGGGTTTCCGGCGCCGCGCCGGGCCCTGCATTCTCCGGCCCGCCCGGCCCCGCAACGGCCAGCGTTGCACGGCGGGACCGGCCAGCCTCGGCTGCCGCTGAGAGCGCGCCCGTATCGCCGACGTCGTTCAGGTTGATGTCCGGCACCCGCCTTTCCACGGCATCCCCGGATCCGGCTTCCGACTGGGGTGCCACCGGCCGGACGCCCGTGGCCTTGACCACCAGCACCGCGATCAGGGTGGTCACCGGAATGGCGAGCACCAGCCCGATGGAGCCGACGAGCGTGCGGATGACCTCCTCGGACAGTTCCGCGCTGGTCAGGGTGTCCCCCAGCGGCCGGTTGTAGAGCATCACGATGATGAGGATGGGCAGGGCTGCACCGGCATAGGCGAACGCGATGGTGTAGACGGTGGAAGCGATGTGGTCGCGGCCGATCCGCATGGCGGAGGTGAACAGTTTTCGGGCACTTGTGCCCGGTGCCAACTCGTACAGTTCCCAGACGGCGGACGACTGGGTGATGGTGACGTCATTCAGGACACCCAGGCCCGAGATGATCAGTCCGCACAGGATCACCCCGGAAATGGAAATGTTGGCCGAGGTATTGATCAGGGTGGTGGCGTCATGGCTGCCCACTCCGGCGAGGTTGGCCGCGTCAGTGGCCCAGGCGGCCAGAAGCGCCGTGATGCCCAGCCCGAACATTGTGCCGAGCAGCGCCGTGGACGTCCGGGCAGAGAAGCCATGGGCAAAATACAGGACCCCAATCATAATCACCGTTGACCCCACCAGTGCCAGCAGCAACGGCGGTTTTCCCTCTACCAGCCCGGGCAGCATAAACCCGGCCAGGACGAAGTATGCGCCCACCAATCCCAGGAGTGCCCGCAGCCCTCGCCAGCGAGCCACAACGATGACCACCAAGGCGTAAAGGAGGGCCAGCACCACGATGGGGAGCGTCCGCACGAAGTCAACGAAGATGTACGACGGCGACCCTTGCGACGCCGCGGCGCCCTGGGCGTTGGAAAGGTTGAGGTACCTGATCTGATCCCCGGGCTTCACACCGTGGGACTTTGCCACGTCCGGGTTGATTACCACTTTGACAGGGCTGCCGCCCTGATCGGGCTGGGTGAACGCGAACATGCAGTCCGAACCTTGCGGGGCGGGCTGACCTGTGGGGTTGGCGGGCGCACCCGCCGGGGAGCCCTGCATGCAGCTTTCTTCCACCACGCTCTGGATCTTGCCGGTATCGAAGCTAACTCCGGGCGCTGCTGAATACGGGCTGGCAAGCGAAATCCCCTCCTTGGACCCGGACGGCCAAAGCATGGCCATGCCTGCCAGGGTCAGCAGCGTCAGCGGCACCAGGATGGCGGCAAGTATGCGGTTCGCCTTCCGGCGGGCAGCAATCGCTTCTGCAGTTGGCTCCGAATGACCTGTTGAAGCGTGGGAGTGACCGGATCCCATCAGCAGCTAATCCTCATACCTTGAACTCTACGTCCGGCACCTTAGGGTTGATAATTGGTAAGAAGCGGGAAGGACCCAGGCATGACGGACCGCACCGCCGGACACCCGTCCGGAGCAGTACACACAACGCGGCAGGCTTCGCTTACGGTGCTGGAAGCTGCCGGGCCCACAAGGGGCGTGGCACTGGTGCTGCACGGCGGCAAGGCGCACAGCTTTGAGCCGGTGGAGGCCAGGCACCTTAGCCCGCTGCGGATGCTGCCGTTCGCCCGCCACCTGCACCGCGCTGGTAAGGACTACGGGCTGGCTGTCTGGTCGCTGCGGAACAGTGTGCGGGGCTGGAACGGACAGGCCATGTCGGCGCTCCATGACGCCCGCTGGGCCCTCGAGCAGATCAGTGCACAGCACCCCGGCGTTCCCGTCTATCTGGTGGGCCACTCCATGGGCGGCCTTACCGCCGTCTGCGCGGCCGACGACCCGCAGGTGGAGGCCGTGGTGGCCCTGGCCCCGTGGCTCGGTCCGGAGACGCCTGCCCAGCGGGTTGCCGGGCGCAAAATCCTGATCGTCCACGGCACGGGAGACCGGATGACCAGCCCGGCCCAGTCCCTGACGTTTGCCCGCCGCGCCGCTCATGCTGCGGCGTCCATGCAGTACGTTTCGCTCAACGGTGCCGGCCACTTCATGATCCGCCGGGTGCGGCTATGGCACACCCTGGCAACGGGATTCGTGATGAAGTCCTTCGCCGAGCGCACCGGGTTCACCTACCCGGCGTCCGGCACGCTGGACCAGATCCTGCCGGAGTCGGCCAGCCAGGTCAGCCTGTGAGCCCGTTTCCGTGGCCGGTATTCGCCGCTTCGCTGCCGTGGACGGCGCTGGCCGTGGTGGTGGTCCTGGCGCTGACCTATGTTGTGGCCGTCCGGCAGCGCAGGCACTCGGTGATGGACGTTGCCTGGGGCCCGGGATTCGTGGCGGTGGCGGTGGCCTCCTGGTTCCTTTCAGCCGGGCAGGGTGACGACACGCGGCGCCTGCTGCTTGTCCTGCTGACGGCTGCCTGGGGCCTGCGGCTCGGAGTCCATATTGGCTGGCGGGCGCGGGACGGGCATGAGGACCCGCGCTACAAGGATCTGTTGAAGGCAGCACCGGGTTCACGCAACGTCTATGCCCTGCGTCGTGTCTACCTGCCGCAGGGGGTGGTGATGTTTTTTGTGTCCCTGACACTCCAAGTGGGAATGTTCGCCACCGGCGCCGTGGGCTGGGTTGCGGTCCTGGGCATCCTGCTCTGGGTTACAGGGTTCGTGTTTGAGACGGTGGGCGACTGGCAGTTGGCCCGGTTCAAGAAGGACCCGGCGCGGCGCGGAACGGTGCTGAACACCGGTCTGTGGCGGTACACCCGGCACCCCAACTACTTTGGTGATGCCGCTGTCTGGACGGGCTTGTTCCTCATTGCCGCCGACTCCTGGCCGGGCATCCTCACCGTGCTGTCACCGGCCCTGATGATCTGGACGCTGACAGCCAAGACCGGCAAGCCCCTCGCAGAGAAGGCAATGTCCGGCCGGCCGGGCTATCAGGAATATTTGGAGTCGACGTCGGGGTTCCTGCCGCTCCCGCCCCGCCGGCGCAGGACCGGAGGTTCCTGACCAAGCAGCGGGCGGCCTGGACCACGCCGTGCCGACGGCGCCTACCAGGCACCGGCTACGGCGCCTGAACGGGCCATGGAGAGGGGCGGCGGTTAAAGCATCCTGCCGCCGTGGCTAGACTCCTTGAGGTATTACTCAACTCAATGGAGAGGTATTCCTGTGGGAGACGCAGTCCTGACCGATCGGAGTCTTGAAGAACGTGGACTCGCCCGCGTAGCGCAGAGGATGGCGGCGTGGACGGAGAAGTGGTTCCCGGACGCTTACATCTTCGCCCTGGCCGGTGTTGTCCTGATTGCAGTTGCAGCCCTGGCTATAGGCGCTTCGCCCCAGTCCATCGCCGATTCGTTTGGCAACGGCTTCTGGGACCTGACCGCCTTCACCCTGCAGATGGCGATGGTGGTCCTCACCGGCTACGTCGTGGCAACATCCCCGCCCGTGGCCAGGCTCATCAATAAGCTCGCCCTGATGCCGGCAACGGCCCGCACGGCAGTGAGCTTCGTGGCGCTGATGTCCATGTCGGTCTCCTTCCTGAACTGGGGGCTCAGCCTGATTTTCGGCGGCCTGCTTGCACGCGCCATTGCCCGGCGCAAGGACCTGACCGTGGACTACAGAGCCCTCGGTGCGGCCGCCTTTATGGGCCTCGGAGCAGTCTGGGCGCTCGGCCTGTCCTCCTCCGCCGCGCAGCTGCAGGCCACGGCCGGATCCCTGCCCCCGGCGCTGCTGAAGATCACCGGCGTTCTGGACTTCGGCACCACCATCTTCACCTGGCAGTCCTTGGTCACGCTGGCGATCCTGATGGCACTCACCACGGTGATCGCGCATTTCTCCGCGCCCCAGGGCGGTGCGATCCGCACGGCCGAGGACCTCGGCGTCGACCTTGATGACGAGCCCGCCGCCGCGGCGCCGCGGTCGCGCCCCGGTGAGTGGCTGGAGTACAGCATGATCCTGCCGATCCTGGCGGGCCTGCTGACCCTTGGCTGGCTTATTTCACAGTTCGTCAACAAGCCGTTCCTGACCGTGGTCAGCAGCCTCAACGGCTACCTGCTGGTCTTCCTGATCCTCGGCCTGGTGCTGCACGGCACGCCGCGGAACTTCCTGCAGGCCGTCAACAAGGCGGTCCCCGCGACGGCCGGCATCCTGGTCCAGTTCCCGCTCTACGCGGCCATGGCTGCGATCCTGACCAGGGCCACCGGCCACGGCGGCATGACCCTGTCCTCGCACTTGGCCGAGTTCTTCTCGGACATCGGCGGTGGCGGCGCGTTCGCCGTCGTCATTGCGCTGTACACGGCGCTGCTGGGACTGTTTGTGCCCTCAGGCGGCGGCAAATGGCTTGTGGAGGCACCGTACGTGATGCAGTCCGCCACCGATGTCCAGATGAACCTTGGCTGGACCGTGCAGATCTACAACATCGCCGAGGCGCTGCCGAACCTGGTCAACCCGTTCTTCATGCTGCCGCTCCTGGCTGTGCTGCGGCTGCGCGCCCGTGACCTGGTGGGGTTCACGTTCCTGCAGTTTGTGTTCCACCTGCCGGTGGTGCTGCTGCTGGTGTGGCTGCTCGGGATGACCTTTGAGTTCGTCCCGCCGGTGTTCCCGCCGGGAACGCCAGCGCCTTAGCAGCAGTGCCGTACGTTCGGAAGACACTTAACTGAGTAGCGCCATCTGTCGTTGTGAGGGTTCAAAACGACAGATGGCGCTACTTACTTGGGGCTGGAGACGTTCCCTGGTTGGGACCGGTCAGTCCGAGACGACCAGCGTGTCGGCACCCTGCTGGTGCGCCTTGCCACTTTCCAGCAAGGGCTCGACGGCGGCGCGCAGCGCAGTCATCGAATCGTCCAGTTCCAGCATCACCGGGTGCTGGTACGCGAGGAGCGCGAGGAGGTCGCGGACCGCGGCCGCGGCGTCTTCTGCGTCCAGTGCGGGTTCGTGGCCCACAAAGACGTCCGTCGCCTGGGTGCCCTGCCCGGGGGCGGCCGGGTCCTGGGCCGGCTCCGCATAGCTCACGGCAAAGGCCCGGATGCGGCCCTTTTTGCTGGGGGCAACCCCGGCGCCGAAGGCGGATGCCGGCTCGGCGCGGAGCACAATCGCACCATGGGCGCCGGTGAGGTCGTCCAGGAACAGCTTCTGCACCTGCCCCACCGACAGCACGCCCGGTGAATCCCAGCCGTGGATGGAAGTGTAATAGCGGCCTACGACGTCCGTCAGCTCCACCGAACCGGTAGCGAGGTCCATCACGACGTCGGAGCCGGCGTTTTCGTCGTTGGCCGGCCCTCCGCCGTTGTTCTTTGCAGGGAAGACCGGCAGCTTCAGGGCGCCGGGCTCCACCACCACCAGCCGCGACCGCTGGATGGGCCGCAGCCCGAACTCGTCGGCAAACGCGGCCCCGGGGCTTCCCGGCTGAACCTTGGCGCGCAGCTTGAAGACGCCCGACGGCGCCCGCTCAACTTCGCGGCGCAGCATGGTCAGGAGCGTGGCACCGATGCCTGCGCGCCGGTGGTCCCGCGCCACTTCGATGTAGGCCCACAGCCGCTCCGGGTGCAGGGAAGCCTCGTAGACCACACCGGCGCCCACCGGGATCCCGACGCCGTCGATAACGTCCTCAGCCACGATGCAGCGGCGCCACGGGGTGCCGTCCGTCCCGGCTGAGGACACGGTGAGGGCACCGCGGAACTGCCGCGCCTGTTCCGTCTCGGGCCCGCCCCAGATTTCGAGCAGCGTCAGGTCGTCGCCCTCGCGCCATTCGCGGTATTCGATGGCCATGCTCAGGCGCCGATCAGGCGGGCGGCCAGGTAGCCTTCCACCTTGTCCAGTGAGACGCGCTCCTGGCTCATGGTGTCCCGCTCGCGGATGGTCACGGCCTGGTCGTCGAGGGTGTCGAAGTCCACCGTGATGCAGAACGGCGTTCCGATCTCATCCTGGCGGCGGTAGCGGCGGCCGATCGCGCCGGCGTCGTCGAAGTCGATGTTCCAGTTCTTGCGCAGCTGCGCGCCCAGGTCCTTGGCCTTCGGTGACAGGTCCTCGTTGCGGCTCAGCGGCAGCACGGCCGCCTTGACCGGCGCCAGCCGCGGATCCAGTTTCAGGACGGTGCGGACGTCGACGCCGCCCTTGGCATTGGGTGCCTCGTCTTCCGTGTAGGCGTCCACGAGGAACGCCATGAAGGACCGGGTCAGGCCCGCCGCCGGCTCGATCACGTACGGCGTGTAGCGCTCGTTCGTGGCCTGGTTGAAGTAGCTCAGGTCCTGGCCGGATGCCTTGGAGTGCGTGGAGAGGTCAAAGTCGGTGCGGTTGGCGATGCCCTCGAGCTCGCCCCATTCCGAGCCTTGGAAACCGAAGCGGTATTCGATGTCGGTGGTGCCCTTGGAGTAGTGGCTGAGCTTCTCCAGCGGGTGCTCGAAGAAGCGGAGGTTCTCCTCGCGGATGCCCAGTCCGGTGTACCAGGACATGCGCTCCTTCATCCAGTACTGGTGCCACTCTTCGTCCGTGCCGGGCTCGACGAAGAATTCCATTTCCATCTGCTCGAACTCACGGGTGCGGAAGATGAAGTTGCCCGGTGTGATCTCGTTCCGGAAGGACTTGCCGATCTGGCCGATGCCGAACGGCGGCTTCTTGCGGGACGTGGTCAGCACATTGCTGAAGTTCACGAAGATGCCCTGGGCCGTCTCCGGGCGCAGGTAGTGCAGGCCTTCCTCGCTCGCCACCGGGCCGAGGTAGGTCTTAAGGAGGCCGGAGAATTCCTGCGGTTCGGTCCATTCGCCACGGGTGCCGCAGTTGGCGCAGGCAATGTCCTTCAGGCCGTTCTCGGCGGGGCGGCCCTTCTTTTCCTCGTACTCTTCCTCGAGGTGGTCGGCACGGTAGCGCTTGTGGCAGGAGAGGCACTCCACCAGCGGATCGGAGAAGACGTCCACGTGGCCGGAGGCTTCCCATACCTGGCGGGGCAGGATCACGGAGGAGTCCAGGCCAACCACGTCTTCGCGGCCGCGGACCATGGACTGCCACCACTGGCGCTTGATGTTTTCCTTCAGCTCGGCACCCAAAGGCCCGTAATCCCACGCGGAACGCGAACCGCCGTAGATCTCACCGGCCTGGAACACGAAACCCCTCCGCTTGGAGAGGGAGATGACCTGGTCGAGAACAGACTTTGGTGCCATGGTGGAACTCCAATTTCTACAGGGCCGCTGGGTGCGGTCCGCGGTTATTTTGGCCCTGACGCACGGGTGTGCGATCCCGCCGGGGGCGGGGGGCAGACGAAGGAAGCAGGGTGCAGGAAGCAAGGTGCAGAGGACTGCGTGTCCTAGCCTACCGGCCGCGGCCGCGGGACGGCGCGCTACCGGCGAAAGGCGCCGCGGGGCCAGGGAAGGGTGGCCACCAGGATCGCGGCCAGTGTCAGGAGGGTCCCCAGGATGGTGGGCAGTGCCACCACGGAGCCAGGTGCCGGGACCACAACGTCAAGGAGCAGGGAGCCCACCAGCTGGCCCGCAATCATGCCCAGGCCCGTCACCAAAACGCCCAAGCCGCGGACCAGCACGGCGGCCAGCCCAATGAAGATGCAGCCCATGGGCCCGCCAAGGTAGTACCACCACTCCGCCGGCAGCGGACTCCCCGCGCCCGCGACAGCGACTTTGATGCCCCACACAATCCACAGGAGGATGCCGCCGGCGACGAAGTTGACCAGCGTCGCCGCGATGGGCGTCCCGTAGTGGAGGGTTGCGGTCCCGTTCATGGCTTGCTGGAAACTCATCAGGAATCCCGCTGCCAGTGGCAGTATGAGCGGCAGCAGGAGCAGCCCGACGTCGGCGGCATTCCCAAAGCGCGGGGACACGGCCCAGGCCACGGCAATGATGGTCAACACGCTCCCGATGACACGGACTCCCGTGATGCCGCGCTTTCCGCCCGGCCCGATACCGAGCCGGTCCACCAGGAGGCCGCTGAGGGTCTGTCCGGTGACTGTGGCCACGGTGAACAAGGCAACGCCGAGCAGCCCCACAGTGGTTGACTGGGCAAAGACGAAGAAGGCACCCACGCCGCCGGCGAGGACGTAGTACCGGGGAAAGCTGCGCTTCCGGAGGGCAGGGACGATGCGGGCCAGCCCGGCCCGGCCCTGGGGCAGCAGCAGCGCGATGGCCGCGATCAGGATCAGCCCCGTACTGAAGCTCACTACCGCAGCGGCGATGCCGTCGTTGAGCCGGACCCCGAGAGCGCCGTTGATGCGGCCCTGGACCGGAATGGCCAGCCCCGCGCCGACTGCCAGTGGAAGGCCGGCGAGCAGCGGCAGCCGTGGGGTGTGGGTCATTGAATTCACCTTACGTCAGGCATCATTGCTGTATGAGCAACCAGGACATCGAAGAGATCCCCATCCGTGACAGCATGATCCGCCTTGGCCAGCTCCTGAAGCTCGCCAGCCTGGTGGAAGACGGTGTGGAAGCTGCCGAGCTCATCAAGAACGGCCTCGTCAAGGTCAACGGCGAAATCGATGAACGGCGCGGCCGCCAGCTGCACAACGGTGACACCGTGACCGTCAACGGCCAGACCGTGAAGGTCATTGCCCCGGAGGCCTGAAAACCAGACGCCTAAGCGCGGGCGAGGCATCGACCCCCCGAGCGATGACAACGCGACCTGCGGCACTGTGCCCTTGCCGCCGTCGTGCGTTACGTGGTCAGCACTTCACTTGTTCAGCACCTCGTGCGTCAGGAACTCGGAGACGTGCCCGATCTCCTGCTGGTTGATGCCGTGCCACATGCCCGTGTAGAGGACCTTGGTCAGTTTGACGTGCCCCCGCACCCAGCCCATGGTGTAGTCGATCTTGTCCGGGGTGATGACAGGGTCCTGCTGGTCGCGGCCCCAAAAGAGCGGCACGGATCCGTCCAGCTCGCTGTCCTTGAAGGCCGGATCGCCGTCGGCATCAATGACAAAACCGGAAAGCCCGACGACGGCTGCGTAGTCCGCGGGACGGTACCGAAGCAGTGTGGTGGCCATGGCCATTCCCATGGAAAAGCCGAGCAGTGTGACCGAGGAATGATTGGCTTTGACGGTGTCGATCCAGTCCTGCATGTAGTCGGCCGCTTTCTTGACGGCGTCCAGCGAGTAGTCGACAGATGCCGTGAGCGGGAACCACATAAATCCCGGACCTGTAGCGAGTGGCGCCCTGACCGAGGCAACAACGAAGTCCTGGGGCAGCATGTCGGCGAGGCTCAGGAGGTCGTGTTCGTTGGCCCCGTAGCCATGGAGCAGCACGAGCAGCGGCCGGCCGGAGCGCTGGTCCTCGGGACGGGACCACATAACAACAGGGGCAGGAAATACTTCGGCGTCAGTCATGGTTTCCATTCTTACAGTTACCCAGCGGTAACTACCTACGGTGGCGTAGCTTGAGAACGAAAGGGCAGGATAGGACCGTGACTGACGCAAGAGCCATGCAGAACCACCCCACGGCTACCCAAGCCCACCCCTGGAGCCGCTACGTGGCCATGGGCGACTCCTTCACTGAAGGCATCGGTGACCCGGAACCTTCAAGCCCTGGCGGGTTCCGAGGCTGGGCGGACCGGGTGGCCGAGGAACTGGGCCGCGGGCAGGATGATTTCGCCTACGCCAACCTCGCTGTCCGCGGAAGGCTCCTGCAGCAGATCGTGGACCAGCAGCTCGCCGCGTGCCTGGCACTCAAACCGGATCTGGTCACCCTTTCCGCCGGCGGCAACGACCTCATCCGGCCGGGCGGTGACCCGGATGCCCTCGCTGAAAAGCTCGATTCGGTGGTCCAGATCCTTTCGATGGGCGGCGCCACGGTGGTGCTGTTCAACGGACCGGACACAGGGTCCTCGGTCCTGGGCCGGATCCGCAGCAAGGTGGCCATCTACAACGAGAACCTCCGCACCGTAGCCGCCCGCCACGACGCCGTCATCGCGGACATGTGGTCGCTTAAACAGCTCAACGATCCACAGATGTGGGACGTGGACCGGCTCCACTTCTCCCCTCTCGGCCACCACACCATCGCGGCAATGGTGCTCGATTCGCTCAACGTGAGGCACACCCTCGAACCCAGCATGCCGAAGCCTTTGCCGCCGCGGACCTGGCGCGAAGCACGCAGCGGCGACCTCGTGTGGGCCCGCGAATACTTCGTCCCGTGGGTGGTGCGGCGGCTGCGTAACCGCTCCTCCGGTGACGGCATTACGGCAAAGCGCCCGACGCCGGGGCCCGTCTTCGGCCCGGGGGTCCCCTTGGGTTCCGGTGAAGGTCCCCTGGGCACCACGGAAGCCCGCCACTAGCCGCGGGCGCGAGCGCCTGTAGTAAAGGACGCCGATAGGGAGTCCGGGAGGGAAACGCAGCCCGCCATGGAACAGGACGAGGTGGTGCATCGCCGGCTCAACGCCCAGCTACTGCGAGGTTCCGGGGCGCAGTCCCCCGACGACGCCGTCCGGCACCTCCTCGCCGTACCGGAATGGACGCGGCCGCTGCCGGCCGAAGCGGACGGGTCCTGGCCGAAGCCGTCCAGGGCGGGCGGCACCTCACCCGGGAACAGTTGGCGGAGTACTTTGCGGCGTGCCGGGTTCGCTGCGACCGGCCTGGGACTGGCATACCTGATCATGCACGCCGAGATCAGCGGCGTGTTGGCCAGCGGATCGCCCGTGCGCAGTCCCGGCGGCGCGTTGAAACAGACGTACGCCCTTTTTGATGAGCGTGTACCGGCCGGACCCGTCGGACTTTTTGACCGGGACGAAGCCCTCGGCGAGCTGGTCAGGCGGTACTTCACGAGCCGGGGTCCAGCCACGGTCAAGGACTGCGCAGACTGGTCCGGGCTCACGATGACCGATGTCCGTCACGGCCTCGCGCGGGTTCTGGACTCCGCTCCGGCGGTGTTGGAGACGGTGGCGATGGAGGGCGTCGAACATTATTTCCAGGCGGGCAAGGACGGCGGCGCGGCTGCTACAGGCGGCACGTTTGCTTCCGGGGCGTTGCTGCTACCGGCGGCACTGCTGCCACCGGCGTTACCAAGCGCGACGGCGGATTGGCCGACGCCGTTCCCCGGATCGACCTGATCCAGTGCTACGACGAGTACGTAATGGGCTATTCCGCGACGCGCCACTATTTGGGCGGCAGTGCCCCGGCGTTACCCTTGGGCGGCGTGCCGATGCACGTTGTGCTGCTGGACGGGCGGATGGAAGGCTCCTGGCGGCACACCCTGTTTCCGGGCCGCTGCGAGCTGGACATCCGCCTGTTCGGTTCTTCGGATCCGGCCTCACTGCGTGGCAAGGCCGTGGAGCACGCGGTTCAACGTGCCGTGTCCCGGTACGGGGCCTTCCTGGGTATCCCGGCGGTCTGGGTGGGTTCGACGACTTAGACCGCCCCGGGGCATAAGCTGGAGAGACATATATGAGAGGCACTACACCGTGAACAGCTTGTTTTTCTGGATCATCATCCTGTCGTTCGTGATACCGATGGCGATGCGGATGTACCGGAAGTCTGTCAATAAACGGAACCAGGGGCAGGGCTTCTCCGGAGGCTACCCCGGCCAGTATCCTGGTCAGTTTCCCGGGCCGCAGAACCAGCAGCCCCGCGACGGCTACACGCAGCAGGATTACATGAGCGGCGGCTACCGAGAGATCATGAGCCCGCAGCCACTCCCGCCGGGCGAGCCGCTGCCGCCCATGCAGCCCATCCCGCCAGCGAATCAGCAGTTCCCCGGCCAGCAATTCCCGCAGTACGGGCAGCCCCAGAATGACGGACAGCCGCAGCAGTTTGGCCAGCCGGGGCAATATGGCCAGCCAGGGCAGCGGGAAGAAGCACCGAAGCCTTCTGCCCCGGCAACTCCTCCGCCGCCGTCGGCCCCGCAGGGCTACCGCGCCCGGAAGCTCGCCGAACTGGACCAGCAGTACAGTAATGGCGAGCTGGCCATGGAGGAATACATGAAACGCCGCTCGGACATCATGAACGGCTGAAGGGTCACGCCTGAACCTCTGCAGACCCGCTAGACGCAGATCGACGTCTTAGACGCAGAGCCTTATATCGACCCGGAATACCCGGGCCAGGAACACTCAGGCCAAGATCACAGGGCCAGGAACAAGCCGGGCCACCACGGGTGCGTCCGCGCTAGACCAGGAATGTGCTCCGCAGTTGGCTGCTGAGCTGGCCGATCTCGGTCAGGAAACCGTCGTGGCCGATCGGGGCCTCGATGACGTGCACATCAACGTCGCCGGGCAGGGCGTCAGCCAGTTCGCGGGACTGGGACGGGAAGTAGAGCCGGTCGCTGTCCACGGCGGCCACAAAGAACCTGGCGGTGGCGCGGCCGAGTGCCTCGTCAAGGGAGCCCCGCCCGCGCGTGACATCGTGGCTCATCAAAGCATCGGTAATCGCGATGTAACTGTTCGCGTCGAACCTGCTCACCAGCTTCTTGCCTTGGTGGTCCAGGTAGCTTTCCACCTGGTAGCGGCCGCGCTCCCCCAGCGCCGCAGCCTTGAACGGCGATTCCGGGACCTGCGCCGAGCGTCCGAACCGGCCGTCGAATTCCGCCGCGGAGCGGTACGTGATGTGCGCAATGCGCCTGGCGAGGGCGAGGCCGTCCTCGGGCAGCGGTCCGCCGTAATAGTCGCCGTCGTTGAAGTTGGTGTCCTGGCGGATGGCGAGAGTCTGCGCTTGGGCGAAGGCGATTTGTTCTGCCGTGCTCGCGGCCCCCACGGAGATGACGGCGCAGCGCTGCACCCGCTCCGGAAAGGTGACCGCCCATTCCAGGGCGCGGGCCCCTCCCATTGAACCGCCCAGCACTGCAAACCAGCTGTGGATGCCCAACTGGTCCGCCAGCCGGGCCTCGGCCGCCGTTGTGTCGCGCAGGGTGACCAGCGGAAACCGGGACCCCCAGGGCTTTCCGTCCGGGGCTTCCGACGACGGGCCGGTGGAGCCGTAGCAGCCGCCCACAATGTTGATGGAAACCACAAAGAAGCGGTCCGTGTCCACTGGCGCCCCGGGTCCGGCCAGCTGCTCCCACCAGCCGGGCTCGTCACTGTCGCCGCGCGTCACGTGTGTGCTGCCGGTCAGGGCGTGCTCAATCAGGACGGCGTTGGTGCCGTCCGCGTTCAGGGTTCCCCACGTTTCATACGCCAGGGTGACGTCCGGCAGGTAACCGCCGGCTTCGAGTTCCAGGCCACCGATGGTGGCATAGCGGACCACGCCGTTTCCGGGAGCTGCCGTTCGGGAGATGGTGATCGTCATGGAAAGGACCTCTTCTACGCGCTTGCCCGCCGTCAATTGACCGGCTGGCCAGGTCCTCACCCGGGGCACCCCACCACGGAAGAGGGTTGCCGGCCAGCAAGCCGGGGCTGTCGCTGGCACTCATGACCTGGTTCGAGTGTACGAAACAGCCCCGGCTTCTGGCTAAGCGTGTGACCGGTTATGACTTCACGGAATTGACCCGTGAAGCGGCTTACTGCTGGCTGCCCGCTGTGTCCTGCCCCGTTCCGGCGGCCCCTTCGGCGCTTTTGGCTGCCCGGAAGCCGGCTTCGAGGTCGGCGATGATGTCATTGATGTGCTCGATGCCCACGGAAAGTCGGACCAGCCCCGGCGTTACGCCGGCAATGGCCTGCTGCTCGGCCGAGAGCTGGCTGTGCGTTGTGGAGGCCGGGTGGATGACCAGCGACCGGACGTCCCCGATGTTGGCCACGTGGGAATGGAGTTCCAGGGCGTCCACGAAGCGCTTGCCTGCCTCCGCGCCGCCGGCCAGGTTGAAGCCGACTACCGCGCCGGTGCCCTTGGGCCCGTACTTGAGTCCCCGCTGGTACCACGGGCTGGACGGCAGGCCCGCGTAGGCGACCGATTCGACGTCGTCGCGCGCCTCAAGCCAGCGCGCCACTTCGACGGCGTTCGCCACGTGCCGTTCCACCCGAAGGCTCAGCGTCTCCAGCCCCTGGGCAATCAGGAAGGCATTGAACGGGGACACTGCGGAGCCCAGATCGCGAAGCAGCTGGACGCGGGCCTTCAGAATGTAGGACAGGTTGGCGCCGAGTGCTCCGTCCGCCCCAAGATCGCGGGCGTAGACAAGGCCGTTGTACGTCGGATCCGGGGTGTTGAAGCCGGGGAACCGCTCAGGGTCCTTGCCGAAGTCGAAATTGCCCGAATCCACGATCACGCCGGCGATGGCCGAGCCGTGACCGCCCAGGTACTTGGTGGCGGAGTGGACCACAATGTCCGCGCCCCATTCGAGCGGCCGGATCAGGTAGGGCGTGGACAGGGTGTTGTCCACAATCAGCGGCACACCGGCGTCGTGCGCGGCCTGCGACACGCCTTCAATGTCCAGCACGTCCTGGCGCGGATTGGAGACCACCTCGGCGAAGAAGAGCTTGGTATTGGGCTGGACGGCGTCCCGCCACTGGTCCAGGTTGTCCGGGTCCCCCACAAACGTGACGGAGATACCGAACTTCTTCAGCGTGTGCGCCAGCAGGTTATAGGTGCCGCCGTAGAGGCTCGGGCTGGCCACCACATGGTCCCCGGCTTCGGCGATGTTCAGGATGGCAAAGGTTTCCGCTGCCTGTCCGGAACTCAGCAGCAGGGCTCCCAGGCCGCCCTCCAGGCTGGCGATCCGCTGTTCCACGGCGTCCTGCGTGGGGTTGCCGATGCGCGTATAGATCGGCGCGAGTTCCGCGAGGGCGAACCGGTTGGCGGCGCTTTCCGCGCTGGGGAAGACGAACGACGTCGTCTGATAGATCGGCAGGGCGCGGGCACCGGTGGCACTGTCCGGCTCCTGTCCAGCGTGGATCTGGCGGGTTTCGAAAGACCATCCGTTCGACATTCAGGACTCCTTTGACGAGGTGTGGCACTGCACGTGTGCGTTCAGTCTAGGAAGGCTGCCTGACCGGTAACAGGATTGTGACGAAGGTGGTCGGTAGAGGGAATTCGGCGCCGGGGGGGCACAATTCCTCTCCGGGAACGAAACAAAAAACACGATAAGGGTACCCTTAGCTGAGAGGGGCATCACAAAGTGCCAAGATGATGGCATGCGCATGGATCACGTCTCTTACGCCTGTGAACAAGATGGCCTCGCTGCCACCACCGAACGTATTTCGTCTGCCCTCGGCGTTGAAGCCGTGAAGGGTGGAGTGCATCCCCGTTTCGGAACCCGGAACATGATCATTCCCCTCGCCGGCCACAAGTACCTGGAAGTTGTGGAGGTGCTGAACCACCCGGCCTCGGACAAGGCTCCCTTTGGGCAGGCTGTCCGGGCCCGCTCCGAAGCCGGCGGCGGCTGGATGGGCTGGTGCGTCGAAGTGGACGACCTCGCACCGTTCGAAGACCGCCTGGGCCGCGCCGCCGTCAACGGTAACCGCAAGTTCCCTGACGGCCGCGAACTGATCTGGAAGCAGATCGGCATCCTCGGCCTGATCGCGGACCCGCAGGTTCCTTACATGCTCAAGTGGGAAGGCGACCCCGCCCTCCACCCGTCCAACGCCTACGAAAGCAACGTCAAGATGAGTTGCCTGACCATCGCAGGCTCTGCCGAGCGCGTGACCGAGTGGCTCGGGGAACCAGTGGAGAAGCCGCTTGAGGACGTGGCTGTTGAGTGGGTCGCGCCCAAGGGCACCCCGGGCATCCTGTCCGTGACCTTCGAAACAGCCACAGGCGCAGTCACCATCTAGTCGTTCCGTCCTGACCGGCTTCCGGTCTCCCGGGCAGTGCCGCCCGGACCATATCTTCGGCCGCCATCAGCGGGTGCCAGCGCCGCCACCCGCTGATGGCGGCCGAATCACTTTTCAGCCCAGGCCCACGGCCCGGCCGAAGAGGCTGAAGCCCACAAACGCGACAATGTCCAGCAGCGCATGGGCAACCACCAGCGGCATCACCCGCTTCGTTTTGGTGTAGAGCCAGGCGAACACCAGCCCCATCACCACGTTGCCGATGAACGGCCCGAAGCCCTGGTAGAGGTGGTAGCTCCCTCGCAGGAGGGCACTGGTGAGAATCGCCAGGGGAACGCTCCAACCGAACTTGCCGAAGCGGTCCAGGAGGTAGCCCACCACGATGACCTCCTCCACCACGGCATGCCGCAGCGCGGAGAGAATCAGGACGGGGATGGTCCACCAGTGGGCGTCGAGCGCGCTGGGAATGATGGCGGTGGTTATCCCCAGCGCACGGCCCGCGGCGTAGAGGCCCAGCGACGGAATCCCGATGAGCGCCGCCAGGCCCAGGCCCTGCAGCAGGTCGCGGCCGGGCCGCGCGAAGTTGAACCCGAGTTTCTGGAAGGCCGAGCTGCCGCGGGTGCTCCCCGTGGCCGCCTGCCGCTGGTCCGTGAGGAAGTAGATGACCAGCAGCACAGGCACCAAGGCGAAGACGATGTCCAGCAGCTGGTACGTAAGGTCAAAGTATTCGCGCGGACTCCGCGACTGGTTCAGGGTGGAAGTCCCCTCTGCCAGCGGGGCCCGCGACATCTTGTCCACCAACTGAACCACTGAATAGACGGCTGACTGCCCCAGGGACAGCCCCAGCACAATCCAGACTTCAAACCGCAGCCGACGGCGGGAGGGAACCAACATGGTTCCATCTTGCCTGCAGTAACTGATTCTTTGCTGATTACTGGCAACCCGGCTCGCCGGGCACACCGCGGTGAGAGAGCGTTCGCCAAAAACCCACATTAAGTGAGAGAGCGTCCGGGGTGGGGACTTATGCTTGGGCCTTATGAGCGAGCCAGGGAAAATCATCATGATCCGGCACGGCCAATCCGCGGCGAACGTGGATACGACCATCTATAACCGGATCCCGGACTACCGGATTCCCCTGACTCCCCAGGGCCTGGTTCAGGCCACTGCGGCCGGCGAACGGATCCGCCGGGAGCTGGACGGCCGGCAGGTGTGTGTCTACGTGTCGCCCTACCTGCGCGCGTATCAAACCCTGGAGGCCCTCAAACTGGGCGACCTCACGGAGCGCGTCATCGAAGAGCCGAGGCTCCGCGAACAGGACTGGGCCAACTTCCAGATCAGCGGCGAGATCGAGGACCAGAAAGAGCTCCGCAACGCCTACGGCCACTTCTTCTACCGGTTCCGCGAGGGCGAGTCCGGCTCAGACGTCTACGACCGGATCTCCTCCTTCATGGAGACGCTGCACCGGCACTGGTCCAAGCCGGACTATGCGCCGAATGCCCTGCTGGTGACCCACGGCCTCACCATGAGGCTGTTCTGCATGCGCTGGTTCCATTGGTCCGTTGAGTATTTTGAGAGTCTCAATAATCCGAACAACGCCGAGGTCCGCACCTTGGTGCGCACTGAACTCGGCAAGTACGAACTCGATAATCCGTTCACGCAATGGGTGGACCGCCGGGTGGACGAGACCGTCCTGGATGCGCCGCCCGTGATGTACTAAGGCCGCCTGCATGTGGTGCCGCTGTCAGTGCATGGATTACCGCTGCTCGTGCGGCGCCACAATGACCTCGGTGCCGTTGGCCTCGAACGCTGCCTTGTCTTCAGCGGAGATGCCCGCGTCAGTGATCAACCGGCTGAACTCATAGCCGTCCATCGTGGCGAACGCCCGGACACCCACCTTGGAGGAGTCGGCCAGCACGTAGGACACCCTGGCCCGGCTGGCAAGGAGGGCGTTTACGGATGCTTCGCCTTCGCCGGTGTTGGTGGGCCCCACCACGGGGTCGATGCCGTTCACACCGATGAAGGCGATATCCAGGGTCACCTTCTGCATGATGATGTCCGTGTACGGCCCCACCAGCTCGTACGAGCGCGGATTCAGGATGCCGCCCGTGACCATGACCTTGATGTTGGGCCGGACGGCCAGCTGCGAAGCGATGTTGATGGCGTTCGTGACCACCGTCAGGGTGGGCTGGTTCGCGGGAGCGTTGAGGTCTTCGCGGGTTGCCAGGATCTGGGCCAGGGCGGTGCTGGTGGTACCGCCGCAAAGCCCGATCACCGCGCCCGGTGAAATCAGGGCCGACGCAGCCTGCGCAATCTGTTCCTTGGCCTCCGCATGGTCGTCACGGTTGTAGCGTCCGGGCAGGTCATAGGCCAGCGCCCCGATGGTGGCACCGCCCCTGGTCCGTGTCAGCAGCCGCCGGTTGGCCAGGCTGTCCAGGTCCCGCCGCGCAGTGGCAGGAGAGACGCCGAGCTGGGTGACGATTTCCTCCACCTCTACCTGGCCGGTTTTTGCGAGGATGTCCAGGATGGCCGTCAAGCGGTCGGTGCGGGTCATGGGGCCTTTCAGCGTCAAACGATCACCAAAATGTGACGTTTTATGATCATATCAGAGACGATCGATCATATAACGTCACTTTGGCTGGGCTTTCCGGCAGGACGCCACGGGACCGCGCGTCCAACTACCGCGGCGTCCAACTACCGTGGCGTCCAACTACCGCGCCCGAACCCCGGCCCGCCACACAGCGTACGTGAGCGGCATGCCCGGACGGTAGGCCAGATGCGTGGCGGACGGCGCGTTCAGCATGTGCAGGTCGGCACGGTGCCCGACGGCGAGGGATCCCACCGCACGTTCGCCGTCGGCGTCGTTCCCTGCTTCCCGGTGCAGCGCGAGCGCGCCCCCGTACGTCGCGGCGCGCACCGCCTCGTGGACGCTGAGGCGCATCTGCAGCACGGCCGTGGCCACGCAGAACGCCATGGAGCTGGTGTAGGAGGTGCCGGGGTTGGCATTGGAGGCCAGGGCCACCTGAACGCCGGCATCCAGCAGCTTGCGCCCAGGGGCCAGCGCCTGCCGGGTGGACAGGTCACACGCGGGCAGGCAGGTGGCAACGGTCCCCCGCGAGCCCGTGCCGTTCTCGGAATTCCAGCCGGACCAGCTGTCCGCGAGTGCCGCAACGTCAGCGCGTGCCAGATAGTTCACGTGGTCCACGCTCGCCGCCCCGAGCTCCACCGCCAGCCGGACGCCCGGGCCGACGCCGAGCTGGTTGCCGTGGACCCGGATTCCGAGTCCGGCAGTGCGGCAGGCCGCCAGCACCCGGCGGGACTGTTCCGCGCTGAAAGCCCCCTCCTCGCAGAACACATCCGCCCAGCGAACGTAGGGCCGGACGGCGTCCAGCATGGGCCCGCAAACCAAGTCTGTGTAAGCGTTGGCATCGGAGCCGGCAGGCACCAGATGGGCACCCAGGTAGGTGACTTCATCCGCCACCGTGGACGCGATCCTTGCGCTGCGCGCCTCGTGCTCCACATCCAGGCCGTAGCCGGTCTTGGTTTCGAGGTACGTGGTGCCCTGGGAGACGGCCTCGGACACGCGCGCCATGGCCAGTGTGGTGAGGTCATAGTCCGACGTCCGCCGGGTGGCATCCACCGTCACGGCGATGCCGCCGGCCGAGTAAGACTCCCCTGCCATGCGTGCCTCGAACTCAGCGGTGCGGTCCCCGGCGAAGACCAGGTGCGTGTGCGAATCCACCCAACCCGGCAGCACCGCCCGGCCGCCGGCGTCCACAGCCTCGTCTGCGGCGGGAGCGTCCGTGGCGGCGCCCAGCCAGGCGATCCGCTCGCCCTCGATCACCATTGCGGCATTTTTCAGGACCCGGTGTTCCAGGTCCTGGGTCATCAGCTCGGCGATATTGGTGATCAGGGTACTCATGAGTCCATTCTTCAGCGCCGGATGGACCAGCGTGTGGCGGCCAGTGCCTCCGCTGTCCGGGATTCCGGACGGACTGCGTTGCTTCCTGGCGTAGCCGCTGCCGAGTTGGGTGCCGGGCCCTTCCCGGCCAGAATCTGGGCAGCGGCCAACTCCGCGATGGCCGCCGAAGTCTGGAACCCGTACCCGCCCTGGCCCGCGAGCCAGTAGAACCCGGGAGCCTCGGCGTCGAAGCCTGCTACCGGAACGCCGTCGGCCGCTTCCGTCCGGAGCCCCGTCCATGCACTCCGGACACCGCTGATCCCGAGCGTGGTCACCTCGTTGAGCTTCGCGATCAGGCGCTCGATATCACCCGGCCGCGGCTGC
The DNA here is from genome assembly GCF_056680215.1 of Arthrobacter sp. BF1. NCBI lineage: Bacteria > Bacillati > Actinomycetota > Actinomycetes > Micrococcales > Micrococcaceae > Arthrobacter > Arthrobacter sp. BF1. Next base: position 1,432,609 of record NZ_CM155271.1, on the reverse strand, counting down.
GCATCCTCAGGGCCGCTGGGGACCGCTTCCGACGGCGAGATCAGCACGCCATCGCCCTCACGGCGGAAGTAGAACGAGTTGTCTGCTGCCGCCACCATGGGACCGTGTTCCGGAAGGGAGCGTTCGACGTCGACAATCGCCGCCGTGCGGCGGTACGGCTGCAGCCCGAGCTTCTCCACGCCGCTGATCACCGCGAGCTCGTCAGCCCACGCGCCGGCTGCGTTGACCATAACGGCGGCTTCGAAACCTTCCTGGCCGGCGCCTATTTGCCATCCTGAGCCCAGCCGCTGGGCGGAATGCACGCGGGCACCGGTCATGATGTCCACCCCGGCCGCTTCGGCGCGCGCCCGGTGGTCGGCCAGCAGCAGTGGGGCGTCGCAGCCGTACGCCCCGGTATCCAGGCCGGCGGCCGTGAAGGATTCCGGCACCAGGGCAGGGCAAAGCTCCAAAGCCTCGGCGTGCGTAATGGCCTTCATGTTGCCGCTGGCCTCGGCCCGCACGGCTTCCTCCGTTCCGATGAGCATAAAACTCCGCGGTGACAGGACCGGGGCGGGCAGCTCCGCGTCCCGGACAGCCATCAGGTCCAGGGTCCGGAGCGTCAGTTCCTGGACCACGGCGGGGCCAAAGCTGGGGATCAGCTGGCGGGCTGAGCGGGAGGACGAGTGATACGCCAACTCCTGTTCCGCTTCCACCAAGGCCACGCTGCACCGTCCGGCGAGCGCTGAGGCAAGGGAGAGGCCGGCGATGCCGCCGCCGACTATCAGGACGTCATAATGGGCTGCCATGGCTCCATCTAACCATTACTGATTCACCCGCGGCAGGGTGCGGTTTAGCCCGCTACGGCCGCACGGCTGGCGACGAAGGCACCCACGCACGCTTCGACGTCGTCCGCTGAATGCGAGGCTGAGAGCTGCACGCGAATGCGGGCGGCACCTCGCGGGACCACGGGGAAGCTGAACGCTGTGACGAACACACCGTGCTGGAGCATCTGGTCCGCCACCTTGGCAGCCATCACGGCATCGCCGAACATCACCGGGACAATGGCGTGTTCGCCGTCCAGGAGATCGAAGCCCTCCTCCGTCATCCGGCGCCGGAACAGCGCTGCATTCTCGAACAGTTTGGTCCGCAGTTCGCCGGAATTCTCCACCAGGTCCAGTGCTTTGATGGTGGCGGCAACGATGGCGGGCGCCAGCGAGTTGGAGAACAGGTACGGCCGGGCCTTCTGCCGGAGCATGGCCACCACTTCGCTGCGGCCGGACACGTAACCACCGGACGCCCCGCCGAGCGCCTTGCCGAACGTGCCGGTGTAGATGTCCACGCGGTGGGAGACCCCTGCGTGCTCGGGGGTTCCGGCACCGGTGGCACCCATGAAGCCGACGGCGTGGGAATCGTCCACCATCACCAGGGCGTCGTGCTTCTCGGCGAGGTCGCAGATGGCCTCCAGCGGCGCGAGGTAGCCGTCCATGGAGAAGACACCGTCGGTGACGATGATCTTGCGCCGGGCGTCTTTCGCTTCAAGCAGCTTGGCCTCGAGATCCGCCATGTCCTGGTTGGCGTAGCGGAAGCGCTGGGCCTTGCAAAGCCGGATGCCGTCGATGATGGAGGCGTGGTTAAGGGCGTCGGAGATGATGGCGTCTTCCGGCCCGAAGAGGGATTCGAAGACACCGCCGTTGGCATCAAAGCAGCTGGAGAACAGGATGGTGTCCTCGGTGCCCAGGAACTTGGAGACGCGGGCTTCCAGTTCCAGGTGCAGGTCCTGTGTCCCGCAGATGAAGCGCACGCTGGCCATGCCGAAGCCGCGGCTGTCCAAGGCATCCTTGGCGGCGACAATGATGTCCGGGTGGTCAGCCAGCCCCAGGTAGTTGTTGGCGCAGAAGTTCAGAACGGCCGTGCCGGGCTGGCCGATCTGCCCGGCCGTCACGTGGCTGGACTGCGGGGAGTTGATGCTGCGCTCGGTCTTGAAAAGCCCGGCAGTGCGGATCTCGTCCAGTTCGGACTGGAGCTGGTCTTTGATGGCGGTGTACATGGTGCTCCTTTAGAGTTCGGTCCAGTCGAGGACAACTTTTCCGCCGACGCCGGCGCGGGCAATGTCAAAGCCCGTTTCCCACTCCCGTGCAGGAAGCCTGTCCGTGACCACTGCCGAGATGCCTGCGTGAAGCACTGGATTGGAGGACAGCATCGCGCTCATGGCGTACCAGGTCTCGTACATTTCCCGGCCGTAAATGCCCTTGAGGGTCAGCATGTGCGTGACCACCTTGCCCCAGTCGATGGTGATGTCCTGGCTGGGCAGGCCAAGCATGGCAATCCGTCCACCATGGTTCATGTTGTCGATCATCTCAGGCAGCGCAGTGGGGTGACCGGACATTTCCATACCGATGTCGAAGCCTTCACGCATGCCAAGTTCGCGCTGCGCGTCACGGACACGGGTCTTCGAGACATCGATGGCAAGGTCGACGCCCAGTTGGCGGGCCAGGTCAAGCCTGGGCTGGGAGACGTCGGTGATGGCGATCTTGCGGGCTCCGGCGTGGCGGGCCACAGCGATGGCCATGAGACCGATCGGGCCGGCACCCGTGATGAGCACGTCCTCGCCCACCAGGGGGAAGCTGAGCGCGGTATGCACGGCATTGCCGAACGGATCGAAGATGGCGCCGAGCTCCGGGGTGATGGAGGGATCGTGGTGGACCCAGACGTTGGTCTCGGGGATGACCACATACTCGGCGAAGGCGCCGTCCCGCTGCACGCCCACGCTGACGGTGTGGATGCACATCTGGCGACGGCCGGCACGGCAGTTGCGGCAAATACCGCAGACCACGTGGCCCTCACCGGACACCCTGTCCCCCACCTTGACGTCCCGGACGTCTGCGCCCGTCTCCACCACTTCGCCATAGAACTCGTGACCGGCGATCAGCGGTGCCTCGATCATGCCCTGGGCCCAGGAATCCCACGACTGGATGTGGAGGTCGGTGCCGCAAATGCCGGTGGTCATGACCCGGATCTTGACGTCATCGGGGCCGGCTTCGGGCTCCGGGCGGTCAACCAGCTCGAACCCTGCGTGGGCGCCGGACTTGTAGAGGGCCTTCATTGGCTTCCTGACTCTTGGCGGTCGCCGCGCTTCCTGCGGGGCGGAAATCTTCCCTTCATTAGAGCCATTCCAAAGCGTTAGCACAAGCAGTAAATTCTCAATCGACGATGAAGCTATAGCTAATGCATAGACTGGTCGGATGGAAATTCATCAGCTGGAAATCCTCCGTGAGCTCGGTGCGCTGGGCAGCGTGAAGGCAGTCGCCGAAACTCTCATGGTGACACCCTCCGCCGTCTCCCAGCAGCTGTCACTGCTCCAGCGCAACGTGGAGGTCCCACTGACCCGGAAAGAGGGCCGGAACCTGGTGCTCACCGAGGCCGGCCAGGTGCTGGCGGACGCCGGTGCCGCCGTCGTCAGCGCCATGGCCGATGCCCGGACAGCGATCGGCGCGTATCACGGCTCGCCGGTGGCACCGGTGACGCTCAGCGGCTTCCACAGTGCAGGCCAGGCGTTGTTTGCTCCGCTCGCGCGGCTCCTCGACGCACCTGGCCAGCCGAGGATCCAGCTGTCCGACGAGGACGTGGCCCAGCAGGACTTCCCCGGGCTGACGGCGCGCTACGACCTGGTGCTGGCGCACCGGATGGACCACAGCCCGCGCTGGCCGGAGGAACGGGTGGCTGTGATCCCCCTGGCGCACGAGCCCCTGGATGTGGCACTTCCAGCCGACCACCGCCTCGCCGGACAGGACACCGTCACAGCGGCCGACGTCGTGGGCGAACCCTGGGTGACCAGCCACACGGGATACTCCCCCGCGGACGTGCTGTCCGCCGTCGCCGCCGTCTCCAGCAAGGAACTGAACATCGTCCACCGGATCAACGACTACTCCACCGTCGCCGCACTGGTGGCTGCCGGTGGCGTGGTGGGCCTGCTGCCACGGCATACCGCGCGGCCGGTGCTGAACCCCGCCATTGTGCTGCGGCCGCTCGAGGGCATCAGCACCCGGCGGCGTATCGATATCCTGGCGCGCCCGGAAAACCTCAAACGCCGGTCGGTGATGATTGTGTGCGAGGCGCTGCAGGCGATCATGACCGGGCTGGTGGAGCAGGGCTGAGCCTGCGCGCGGCTGGCCCAACTGGGTAACAGCACATGTCGTTATGACAGCTCATAGCGACATCTGCTGCTACTTACTTGGGGCGGGGTGGTGGCTCGTATTGGTACTTGCTTTGTGGCCCTTGCCGTGGCCGTACCCGTGACCGCGACCCAGACCAAGCCCGGGTCCGTCACCGGCGCCTTCGACGATCCGCGCTGCCGTGGCCTGGTCTCCACTCTTGACGCCCGAGATCCGGACGGCGTCACCCGCGGCGATGTCTGCGATGGTTCCTTCTGTGGGCTTGAGCCGCTTGCCGTCGTCGCCCTTAGCCGGCGAGCCATCCGCGGCAGGCGCCGGGAACTTGGTAATTTTTGTTTCCGCGTTGACCGCGTAGCTCCGGGTGAAACCGTCCTCGCTTTTCACCGTCACCGAGGTGGGGCTGACGGAGTCCACGATGCCCTGTTGGGTCAGCTGCGTTTCAAAGGTCCCGTCGGCCTTCTTCACCACGCTTTCGCTGTGCAGTTGCTGCGGGCGCTGGGATTTGTCCGCCTTGCCTTTGTCCGCTTTGTCCGCTTTGCCCGATTTCCCGGGGGCGGGCTCCCCGGATTTCCCCGAGGCGGACGGGGACGGCGTCGGAGAGGGCGAGTCCGCGGCAGACCAGGCGATCGCTGTGCCCGCGCCGGTCAGCGCCAGCGCCACCACGCCGGCCAGCATTGCCTTACGCAGCCTCATCGGCTCCCGAACTGACATGACCCACCTCCCACAGCAACCCAAGGCACCGGCGCCCTGATTCTTCAGTGTAGGGCGCGCACATACCGGAGCACACGAGTAGCCGGCAATACCGGAGAAGTGAGTACTTAAACGCCAAACTGGGTAACAGTAGATGCTGTTATGAGCGCTCAAAACAGCATTAACTGCTACCCAGTTGGGTTAAGGCGGTTGGTTCAGCCAGGCGTTTGGCTTAGCCTTCCATTCCCAGCTTTTCCAGGATCAGCTCGCGGACGCGGGCTGCGTCGGCCTGGCCGCGGGTGGCCTTCATGACGCCGCCGACGATCGCACCGATGGCCTGCAGCTTGCCGCCGCGGATCTTCTCCGCGACGTCGGGCTGCGCAGCCAAAGCGGCGTCGATGGCTTCCAGCAGGGGGCCGTCGTCGGAAACCACGGCCAGGCCGCGCTTCTCGACGATTTCCGCCGGGGTGCCTTCGCCGGCGAGCACGCCGTCCAAAACTTCGGTGGCCATCTTGTTGTTGATCTTGCCGTCTTCCACCAGCTTGTTCAGCTCCACAATGGTGGCGGGCTGGACGCCCAGCTGACCGGGATCGACGTCGGCATTCTTGGCCCGGCCAACGATCTCGCCCATCCACCACTTGCGGGCCACGGTCGCCGAGGCACCCGCGGCAATGGTTTCCTCGATCTCGTCCATAACGCCGGCGTTGACAACGTCGCGGAATTCCAGGTCGGAGTAACCCCAGTCAGCCTGCAGGCGCTTGCGGCGGGCTGCCGGCGGCTCGGGCAGGGTGGCCCGGAGCTCCTCCACCCACTCACGGGACGCGACGATCGGAACCAGGTCCGGCTCCGGGAAGTAGCGGTAGTCGTCGGCGTCGGACTTGGCCCGGCCCGACGTCGTCGTGCGGGTGTCCTCGTGCCAGTGGCGCGTTTCCTGGATGACCGGCTCGCCGGAGTCCAGGACGGCGGCGTGCCGCTGGATCTCGTAGCGGACCGCGTGTTCGACGGCGCGCAGCGAGTTGACGTTCTTCGTCTCGGAGCGGATGCCGAAGCGTTCGCGGCCGTGCGGGCGCAGCGATACGTTCGCGTCGCAGCGCACATTGCCGCGTTCCATCTTCGCGTCGGATACGCCGAGGTTCTTGACGATCTCGCGGACGGCGGCTACGTAGGCCTTGGCCAGCTCGGGAGCGCGGGAACCGGCCCCTTCGATCGGCTTGGTGACGATTTCCACCAGCGGAACGCCGGAGCGGTTGTAGTCGACCAGAGAGAAGTCGGCACCCTGGATGCGGCCCGCGGACCCTCCCATGTGTGTCAGCTTGCCGGCGTCCTCTTCCATGTGGGCGCGCTCGATCTCCACACGGAAGATGGTGCCGTCGGACAGCTCGATGTCCAGGTATCCGTCGTACGCGATGGGATCTTCATACTGCGACGTCTGGAAGTTCTTGGGGGTGTCCGGGTAGAAATACTGCTTCCGGGCAAACGTGCAGGACTCGGCAATCTTGCAGTTCAGCGCAAGGCCAATCTTGATCGAGGACTCGATCGCGGTCTTGTTCACCACGGGTAGTACGCCGGGCATGCCCAGGTCCACCTCGTTGACGTTGGTGTTCGGCTCGTCACCGAACACGTTCGGCGCGGAGGAGAACATCTTCGTTTTGGTGTTGAGTTCCACGTGGACTTCGAACCCGAGGACGGGATCGTACTTCTCCATGGCCTCTTCGAAGCTCAGGGTTGCGTCCATGCTCATTACTTTGCCTCCTGAGTTTCGGTCGAACCGGCGAGTTCCGGTGCCTGTGCGAGCAGCGGGCCGCCCCACTTCGCTTCCAGCAGAGATTCCAGGACAGCGCCAACCCGGTAGAGGCGGGCGTCCTGGCGTGCGGGTGCCAGGAGCTGGATGCCGACGGGCAGACCGTCTTCGTCCGCCAGGCCGCCGGGCAGGGTCAGGCCGGGGACGCCGGCCAGGTTGGCGGGGATGGTGGCGACATCGTTGAGGTACATGGCAAGCGGATCGTTGAGCTTCTCCCCCAGCTTGAAGGCCGTGGTGGGGGCCGTAGGCGAGATCAGGACGTCCGCCTGAGCGAACGCGGCGTCGAAGTCGCGCTGCACCAGCGTGCGGACCTTCTGGGCCGAGCCGTAGTAGGCGTCGTAGTAGCCGGCGCTCAGGGCGTAGGTGCCCAGGATGATGCGGCGCTTGACTTCGTCGCCGAAGCCGGCGGCGCGGGTGGCTCCCATCACGCGTTCGATGGTCATGGGCCCGTCCTCGGGGAGGACGCGCAGGCCGTAACGCACGCCGTCGAACTTGGCCAGGTTGGAGGAAGCCTCCGACGGCATGATCAGGTAGTAGGCGCCCAAGGCGTACTGGAAGTTGGGGCAGGACACCTCAACGATTTCCGCGCCCGCTTCCTTGAGCAGTTCCAGGGAATCGTTGAAACGGTTCTCGACGCCGGCCTGGTAGCCCTCGCCGTGGAGTTCCTTGATGATGCCGACCCGCAGGCCCTCAACGTTGCCCACACGGGCAGCCGCCACAAGGTCTTCCAGGGGCTCCGGCAGTGACGTGGAATCGAACGGGTCGTGCCCGCCGATGACCTGGTGCAGGAGAGCCGAGTCGAGCACGGTGCGGGAGACCGGGCCGATCTGGTCCAGCGAGGAGGCCATGGCGATGGCTCCGTAACGGGAGACGCTGCCGTAAGTGGGCTTGACGCCCACGGTGCCCGTGACGGCGCCGGGCTGGCGGATTGAACCGCCGGTGTCCGTGCCGAGGGCCAACGGCGCTTCGAACGCGGCGACGGCGGCTGCCGAACCGCCGCCGGAACCGCCCGGGATCCGGTCCAGGTCCCACGGGTTGCGGGTGGGACCGTACGCGGAGTGCTCCGTGGAGGACCCCATGGCGAACTCGTCCAGGTTGGTCTTGCCCAGGATGGGCATTTTCGCGGCGCGGAGCCGTTTGACCACGGTGGCGTCGTACGGGCTGTGCCAGCCCTCGAGGATCTTCGACCCGGCCGTAGTGGGCTGGCCGATGGTGACGATGAGGTCCTTGACCGCGATCGGCACCCCCGCGAGTTCGTGGAGTTCCTCGGCCGCGGCGCCGCCGGCGGCGCGGATGGCGTCCACTTCAGCGGCGACCGCGAGGGCCTCGTCCGTGTTGACGTGGAGGAACGCGTTCACGCCGCGTTCGCCGCCGTCGACCGCTGCGATCCGGTCAAGGAACGCCTGCGTGACCTCGACGGAGGTGACCTCGCCGGCACGCAGCTTCTCAGCCAGCTGGGCGGCGGAGAGGCGGATGAGTTCGTTGGTGTCAGTCATGGTTATGCCTCATCCAGGATTGCGGGGACCTTGAAACGGTTCTCATCGGAATCCGGAGCTCCCGAGAGTGCCTGCTCCGCGGTGAAGGTATGGCCCACAACGTCCTCGCGGAACACGTTGGTCAGCGGGATCGGGTGGGAGGTGCGCGGGACGTCATCACCGGCGGCTTCACTCACGGACTTCACTGAATCAACGATGACGGCGAGTTCGCCGGCCATCCTGTCCAGCTCTTCAGCACTCATCTCGATGTGAGCGAGCTGCGCGAGGTGCGCAACATCGTCACGGTTGATCGCAGCCATGGATCTCCCCTGCAAGTTCGGATTGTTTTCCGAACCAGTCTAGTGGGGAAACGTCAGTGCCCGTCTGACGACCCCCAGCGGGCGTCAGACGGGCACCTCGGTGCCGTGGCCCCGGTCACGGGGACCGGGGCACAGGCAGCATAAGACTAACCGATACCGATGGCTCCGGTCAGCATTCCCACACCCAACATGACAAGGCAAACCACTGCCGCGCGCCACAGGACCTTCTTGTGGTGGTCGCCCAGGTCCACCTTGGCCAGGGAGACCAGGAGGAGGATGGCGGGAACCAACGGGCTCTGCATGTGGAACGGCTGCCCGGTAATGGAGGCACGGGCCATCTCGGCGCCGCTGATGCCGTAGTGCGCAGCCGTCTCGCTGAGGACCGGCAGCACGCCGAAGTAGAACGCATCGTTGCTCATGAAGAACGTCATGGGGATGCTGAGCACACCGGTGATGACGGCCATGAGCGGGCCCATGCTGGACGGAATGATCTGTACCAGCCAGGCGGACATGGCCTCCACCATGCCGGTGCCCTTGAGGACGCCGGTCAGGACTGCGGCAGCCATGACCATGCTGACCACGGCAACGATGGACGGTGCGTGTGCCACGATCTGCGCTGCCTGGTCCTTGACGTGCGGAAAGTTCACCAGCAGGGCGATGGCGGAACCCACCATAAAGACGTAAGGCAACGGGATGATGTTGGCCACGAGGACTCCCATGACAGCCACCGTCAGGGCAAGGTTGAACCACTGCAGCTTGGGGCGCAGGGTCTTTCGGTTGGGGTCCAGGGCAGTGCCCGCCATGCTGGTGTCGCTGTCAGAAACCAGCGCTTCGGTGCGTTCCAGCACCGCGATCGAGGAACCGCCGACGGCGGGGCCGCCCGTTGCGGGAACGAGTGCCGGACCGCGTCCAGAGACTCCGCTGCCAGAACCAACACCGCCTGAACCACCGCGGGAGGTGCTGCTGCCGCCGGCAGGTGTGCCGCCGTCGAACGATTCAGCGGTGAAGGGTTCGGCCGAGGACGGCACTCCCCAGATTTCGGGCTGGGTGGCGCGGAGGCGGTTGCGCTCCTGGAGTCCAAGAACCCAGGCGAAGACCAGAACGACGGCGAGGCCGGCGATGAGTGACGGGATCATGGGGACGAAGACGTCATTGACGTCGATCTTCAGGGCGCTGGCGGCACGGGCGGTGGGGCCGCCCCACGGCACGATGTTCATGGTGCCGTTGGCCAGGCCGGCCACGACAGTGAGGACCACGGGGCTCATCTTCAGCCGGAGGTAGATGGGCAGCATGGCTGCCGTGGTGAGGATGAACGTGGTTGAACCGTCACCGTCGAGGGAGACTGCAGCGGCGAGGAGGGCGGTACCCAGGACCACCTTCGCGGGGTCATTGCCGAGCTTGCGCAGGATGAACCGGACCAGCGGGTCGAACAGCCCGACGTCGATCATCAGGCCGAAGTAGATGATGGCGAACATCAGCAGGGCGGCGGTTGACGTCATCGACTTCATCGAGTCCATGACCATGTCGCCAATGCCCAGTCCGGCGCCTGCGAACAGGCCAAAAACGGTGGGGACGATGATCAGCGCCAGCACCGGCGTCAACTTCTTCGTCATGATCAGCACCATGAATACCGCGATCATGGCGAATCCAAGTAATACCAGCACGGCCGGCTCCTTCATTGTGAACAGCGGCACAGCGGTGTGACGCGTGCTACAGACTGTAGAGTGGCCGCCGTCACGGCCGTGCCTTTGGCTCAATTGATTGGCATACTGCTTATTCGGAGCATTTTGCGCATTCTGCTCACACGCCCGGCGGGCGAAACCCGACGCCGGACCAGACGCACGACCGTGCGACCGTACGACACACGAGAGGAGGACCATGCCGCGTTCCTGGCGCACGCCGCCGATCCGGTTCTCCACGCAGACTTTGTTCCTCCAGCTCGGTGTGGTCCTGCTGGTGGTGCTGCTGAGCACGGCCGTCCACGCCTGGCTGACGTACGACAGGGTGGGCCGAGAGGCCGAAAACCAGGCGTTGACCCTGGCTAGGGCGGTGGCCGCCGACCCGTCAGTGCAGGCCGACGTGCTGGCCATCAGTGAGCGGGAGGGCACTCCCCCGCCTGCCGAGCTTCGCGCCGGACCCCTGATGGCCGCCGCGGAGGCGACGCGGATCCGGACGGGTGCCCTGTTTGTGGTGATCACCGACGAAACCGGCCTTCGTCTGGCCCATCCCGACCCCGCCCGGCTGGGTGAAAAGGTCAGCACGGACCCCACCGAGGCCCTTGCCGGGCAGGACATCACCACCCGGAACACCGGCACACTGGGTCCGTCGGCCGGCGCCAAGGTCCCGGTCTACGCGCCGGGGACTGACACCGTGGTAGGTGAGGTCAGCGTGGGCTACTCCATGGAAACTGTGGGCCAGAGCCTGGAACGGGACATCGGACCGGTCGCCCTCACCGCTGCCGGGGCGCTGCTGGCCGGCGTGCTGGCGTCCTTCCTGCTGCGGCACCGGCTGCGGCGGCTCACCATGGGCCTTGAGCCTGAGGAGATCAGCACCCTTGTCCACGACCAGGTGGCCGTCCTGCAGGGGGTGGACGACGGCGTCATCGGCGTTTCGGCCGACGGCAGAATCAGCGTCTTCAACGCTGCCGCTCAGCGCCTTCTGGATCTGCCGGACCTCACTGGGGCCTCGTGGGCCGGCGCGTCCGTGCCCGGCCAGCTGAAAGCCCTGACGAAGGCGGATGCCGAGGAGGCTGACGCCATTGAGCTGGTGGCCGGCGGACGTGTATTGGTGGCGAGTGCGCGCAAAGCACTCCACCGCCGGGAGGACCTGGGCTGGGTGGTGATGCTCCGGGACCGCACGGAACTGCAGCAGCTCACCCGCCAGCTCGACGCCGTTGGCACCATGTCCACGGCCCTCCGCGCCCAGCGCCACGAGTTTGCCAACCAGCTGCACACGATCGCCGGACTGATGAGCATCGGGCAGCACCAGCAGGCCCGTGACTATTTGGCCGGACTGGCGGCTACGGGACCATTGAAATTCCCGGTGGACCAGGCCGAGCTGCTCCAGGACCCCTACCTTCAGGCGTTTGTTGGTGCCAAAGGGGTGGAAGCTGACGAACGCGGTGTCACCCTGCGGATCGGGCCGGAAACCTTGGTCCGCGGACAGGTCATCGAGCCGCAGGACGTGACCACCGTGCTGGGCAACCTTATCGACAACGCCGTGAACGCCGCGGTGGCAGGCTCGTCCACGGACAGATGGGTGGAGCTGGAGGTTCTGGACGAACCGCACGACGACGGCGGGACCCTCCTCATCGTCGTCGCTGACTCTGGTGACGGGCTGGCTCCGGGGACGGATGCCGAGGGCGTCTTCGCGGAGGGCTATACGACGGCGACGGCGCCCGCCGGGCTGGACGGTACAGGTTTGGACGGTACAGGTTTGGACGGGGCCGGGCTCGGCGGTGCCGGTCTCGCTGGTGCCGGTCTCGCTGGTGCCGGTCTCGCTGGTGCCGGTCTCGATGGTGCCGGTCTCGATGGTGCCGGTCTCGATGGTGCCGGTCTGGACAGGGGAGGCCGGAAGCGTCGCGGCCCGAATGGCGGCGGGCAGGGCCTCGGCCTTGCACTTGCCCGGAAACTGGCCCGGCGCCGTGGCGGGGACATCCGGATCCTGGAAACTGGCACGCCAGGTGGACCCGGAGCTGTGTTTATGGCCTCCCTGCCCGGCACCACGGCCGGAACTAATTCGGGCATCACTGCGGGAACTCACACCGACGAAACCCACGCCGCGGCCGCTGACGGAACTGATACCGGGGCTGCCGGACAAATAAGCACTTCAGAAAAGGATGACGATGCCTGAGGACCTCCGCGTGCTGATCGTGGACGACGACTTCCACGTAGCCAAGCTGCACGCCGCCTACGTCGATTCGGTGGCGGGGTTCCTAGCCCTTGCGCCCGTTGGTACGGCATCCCTGGCGCTGCAGACAATCCATAGCCTCCGCCCCGACCTGGTGCTGTTGGACGTCTACCTTCCTGACGCGTCGGGGCTCGACTTGCTGCAGCAGCTGGACGTGGACACCATCATCCTCAGTGCAGCCTCGGATGCCGAGTCGCTTCGCAAAGCTTTTCGCCGCGGGGCCCTGGGGTACTTGCTCAAACCGTTTACGTCAGAATCGCTGTCGCAGCAGCTGCGTTCCTATGCCCGATACCGCAGGCTGCTGGGCCAGCCGGGGATTCTCGACCAAGGCTCAGTGGAGCGTGCCAAGCGGGCGCTGATCCCCGGCGATGTAACGCCGTCGGCCAAGCCACGGTCCGCCACCGAGGCCGCAGTTCTGGAATCGCTGGTTGCCGGCGAGCAGTATTCTGCAGCGGAGGTGGCAACCCGGGTTGGCGTATCCCGGGCCACGGCGCAACGGTATCTGTCCTCGCTTGCCGACGACGGCGCCGTCGACATCCAGCTCCGCTACGGGACCACCGGACGTCCGGAACACCGCTACGGGTTGCCTGCGCAGTAGCCAGATAAGGCAGTAGCCAGTCAGGGCAGGAGGGCAGCGGCCAGTTGGGTGGGTGCCAACGTGTCATCCTGCCGACTGTCTCTGGCGTTAATGACGTCCGGCCAGTGGGGTGGTTCCCAATCGGGGTGTTCGCTTTGGTAGTGCCGGCCTGTGGGTGAAATCCAGCCGGGCGGTTCGTCCTTGGTGGCAGCGGTTGGTTCCCAGGGTGTGCTGTGCTTGAGTCGGGTGGTGCTTGGGGCATGGCTGGCCAAGGTTTGAGATGCCGGTGGTGCCGCCGTTGGCCCAGGCAAGGATATGGTCGGCCTCGTTGTCCAGGGACGGGTTGGAGCAGCCAGGGAATGGACACTTTCCGTCCCGCAACCTAAGCCATTGACGCAGGGCCTTGGGGACCCGGTAACTGTCTCGGCCGATCTCCAACGGGGCGCCGTCGCGAGGATCGCTCAGGCGGTGGAACGACTGGGCACCGTCAGCCACGAGGGCGCGGGCCATGGACGGTGGGATCGGCCCGTACCCGTCCAGCATGGCGGGTTCCTCGGTCAGACCCATCAGCGCAAACACCGGCACGGTGACGAGGACCTGGGCTGTCGGTGACGGAATTATCCCGGCAGCGTCGTCCTGAGTGCCGTCCAGGGTGCCGCCGAGGAGCCATGCCGCGACGTTGTCGGCACGGAGTTGAGTGAGGGTCCTGCCCTCGGTAGGGCCCTGAAGGGCCCGGGCTGCTGCGGTGGTCCGCTCCCAAATCCCGGATGCCTGATCGGCGGGCAGGTAGGCCGAGAGCCAGGCCATGCCGTCCCGGTCCGGGGAATACACAACCCGACGGTCCAAAGCACTGTTGGCATGGCGTTGTTCGATGCTGACCGGGTGGTGACGCTCTCGCCAGGTCCGGGCCTTGGCCCGGAACCGGCCCGGGACCAAGTGCCCGGCCGGGCCCCGGGCCGGGTTCGGCGCGTCAGGGTCCAGGAAATGGGCTTCCAACGCGTGGGCGCCGGCGGGGTCCAGGTTGATTGTTTCATCCACCATGATCCGGGCGTGCTGCCACGAAATGGTCCCTGCCTCAAGAGCGGCAAGCGTGAGCGGCAGGGCAGTACGCAAGCGGTGGGCTTCGCCCAGCAGCCCGCCGGCCGTGCGTTCGCTGACCGTCAGGGCGCACGAGACCTCGGCCACGATACTCATTTCCTGACCGGTGTGGTCTTCCGTCGACACCGGCGGTCCGGCAGTTGCGCGGGCGGCCTCGTCGTAGCCACCCGCGGCATGGACCTTTACCGCGGCGGCCATAGCCTCCAACCCCGCCGCCCCGGACAACACCGTCAGACACGCCTCAGCTTCCCAACGAGCCAGATCACCCGCAGGAATTAGCGCCGGCCCCCGGAGCACACCGGCCAGCTGCAAAGCAGACGCCGCGATGGCCTCCATAATCTCCGCAGCTGCCGTTTTGTCCATATCTCCAGCATCACGGAGCAGCCCGTCAACAGTGCGAAGGCTGTACCTCTATGTGGATAACTTGCCGAAGGTAATTGGCAAGACTGCCGGCCTGGCTTCGCCTTTGCCCTGCCGCGCGGCGGCCGGCTTCGATTTTCCGTTAGCTGGCGCTCTTCTGCGCGACGAGCTCGATCTCCACCAGCATCTTTGGGTCCAGTAACGGCAGGACGTGCACCAGGGACAGGGTGGGCCGGATCTCGCCGAAGACTTCGCCGTGCGCCCGGCCGGCTTCCTCCCACTTGGTGATGTCCGTTAGGTAAAGCTTGGACTGAACGACGTCCTCGAAGCTGAACCCGGCGTCGGCCAGGACGCCCCCGAGCTTCTGGAGAATGAACTGGGTCTGGGTGTAGAAGTCCTCACCCACGATGCCGTCTTCACCGCTTGCGGCAGTGGCTGAAATGTAAAGCGTGTTGTCCACCTGGACGGCCCGGGAGTAGCCGAGGGTCTGTTCCCAGACGGAGCCGGTGCCGAATGTTTTGCGCATGGTGGGCCTTTCAGTGCTGAAAATGAGTCGGCACCACTTTAGGGCGGCTAGACATCGAGCCGGTAAACCAGCAGTTTTATGTCGGTGCCGGGAATCAGCCAGTCGCGTGCCGGGACGCGGCGGAATCCTGTCTTCCGGTACAGGCCATGGGCGCTCTCCCAGGTCCTGCCGGTGGTCAGCGCCACTCCGTTGATCCCATCCAGCGACTTCGCATGCTCGATGATGGCCTTCACCATGGCCTGCCCTGCACCGCTGCGCTGCACCGCGGGATCGACCACGAGCATCCGGAACTCCAGCTCATCCGCCAGTGCGATGTCGGCGTACGGTTCGCCTGCGAGCGCCAACGTCACAGAACCCACCACCTGCCCGTCCCGCTCGGCAACCCAAATGGTGGCTTTCGCCGCACGCGCCGCGACCTCCTGGATCTGCTGCATGTAGGGGTGGTCGGCGCTGTCAAAATATCCCGCTGCGAGGTAGGAGGCTGCGGTGATCCTGGCGATGGCGTCGAAGTCTGCCTCAACGGCGGGTCGGATGCTAATTTGCGGCTGCACCTGACAATGCTAGTGCCGGAACGGGGTCAGAGCGGAAACTTCCCGGCCAGCTCCAAGGTTCCGGCGCAGGTCCAGGCAGCAAGTCTGTCCGCGTCAGTGGGCCCGCCGTCGAGGGGGCTGTCCAGGCGGGGACGCCGCACCCAGCAGCCCGCTTCCTCCGCGATCAGCGCCCCGGCTGAGTAGTCATGTTCGTTGAGGCCGCGTTCCCCGTAGGCGTCGTGGGTTCCGTCCGCCACGAGGCAAAGGTCCAACGCCGCCGAGCCCAGCCGCCTGACGTCGGCGAACCCGTCCATAAGGTCACCCAGCATCGCAGCCTGCTCAACACGTATTGCGGGATCGTAGCTGAAGCCAGTGGCCAGGATCTGGCCGGCGCGGCCCGTCACCGGACCCTGCAGCGGGGTCAGCCGGCCGCCCTCTTCCAGCCACGCGCCGTGGCCGCGGGCAGCATGATACACGCGGCCCAAGGCAGGTGCGCTGACGACGCCGGCCAGCCAGACGCCGTCGGAATCGGCGACTGCTACGGAGGTGGCGTAGTAGACGATATTCCGGATGAAGTTGGTGGTTCCGTCCAGCGGGTCGATGGACCAGCGATAGCCGCTGGGGGACGCGGGCCGCGTGGTCCCGTGTTCCTCCCCCGTGATGATGTCCCGCGGCCGGGCGGCCGTGATGACGTTCCGGACCGCGTTTTCCGCGGCGACATCGAAGGCGGTGACCCAGTCGCCGGCATCACCTTTGTTGCTAACCCCCAAGGCGTCGCCGTTGCGTGCAGCCAGCACGGCGGCGCCCGCGGCGGCCGCCTGCTTAGCCACCTCAAGGAGTTCAAGAGTGAGGTCTGGCCGGTTCATTCTGATACCTCTTGGGATTCGGAAGTGTTGCCGGGTGCGTCTGTCTCGTCGGATTTGGCAGCGTTTTCCGGTTCGGAAGCGTTACCGGATTCAGCAGTACCGTCCGGCGCCGCGGCAGGACCGTTCGCCAGGAGCTCCCGGAAGCCGTCCTCATCCAGCACGGGTATTCCCAGCTGCTCCGCTTTGTCCAGCTTGGTGCCGGCGTTCTCCCCGGCCACCACATAACTGGTGTTCTTGGAGACGGAACCTGCTGCCTTGCCGCCCCGGGTGAGGATCGCTTCCTTCGCCTCGTCCCGGCTGAAATCAGGCAGGGAGCCGGTGACAACAATGGTCAGCCCTTCCAAGGTCCGGGGTGTTGACTCGTCCCGTTCGTCCTCCATCCGGACGCCGGCGGCAGCCCAACGGTCGAGGATCTCGAGATGCCAGTCCTCGGCAAACCATTCCTTGAGCGCCGCCGCGATGGTGGGCCCCACCCCGTCCACGTGCGCAAGGTCTTCTTCAGAGGCATTCCGGATGCTGTTCATGCTGCCAAACGCTGTAGCCAGGGCGCGGGAAGCCCGGGGACCCACATGACGGATGGACAACGCCACGAGCACACGCCACAGCGGCTGGCTCTTGGCCTTCTCAAGCTCCTTGAACAGCTTCTCCGTGGTGGCCGTGGGCTTCGACGGAGACTTCGCCGTGGCCTTTGTCCAGAAGTACGGGACCAGATCCCAGGTTCCCGTACCTACACCCTTGACGCGCTTCTCCCGCCAGACAGCCACGTCGGCCAGCTTGTTCCGCAGCTCGTCCAGTCCGGAGTCCGCGGCCAGCTCAAACAGTTGGGACTCACTGCTCAGGATGCCATCGCCGGCCGGCTCCACCCTGCCACCGTTGGTGGCGGGATCCGGGCCTGGTCCGGAGGTCAGCGCGATGGCGGCTTCCCCGCCGAGGGCCTCGATATCGAAGCCGCCGCGGCCGGCCAGGTGGAAGACCCGTTCGCGGAGCTGCGCCGGGCAGGACCTGGCGTTGGGGCAGCGGATATCCACGTCCCCTTCTTTGCCGGGCGCGAGGGTGGTTCCGCACGAGGGACATTCGGTGGGCATCACGAAGTCGCGCACCGGCGGCTCCTGCTGATCGCGCAGAGCCAGCACGGGGCCAACAATCTCCGGGATGACATCACCGGCCTTCCGCAGCACAACAATGTCGCCGATTTTCACACCCTTGGCCTTCACGACGTCCTGGTTGTGCAGGGTGGCCATGCCTACCGTTGACCCGGCAACCTTCACCGGCTCCATCACACCGAACGGGGTCACACGGCCGGTGCGTCCCACGTTGACTGCTATATCAAGGAGTTTTGTGTGGACTTCCTCCGGCGGGTACTTGTAGGCCACGGCCCACCGCGGCACCCGGGTGGTGTACCCAAGGGCGCGCTGGGTGGCGAGGTCGTCGACTTTGACCACAATGCCGTCGATTTCGTGCATCAGGCTGTGCCGTTTGTCGCCGTAGCGTTTGATGAACGCAAGCACTTCCTGCAGGCTCCCGAGAACCTCAAAGTACGGGCTGACGGGCAGGCCCCACGTCTCCAGCAGGCCATACGTCCGGGACTGACTGAGGGTCTCCAACCCTTCGCGGGCACCGATTCCGTGAACGAACATCCGCAGCGGCCGCTTGGCCGTTTCCGCAGGATCCTTTTGGCGGAGGGAACCGGCCGCGGCGTTCCTGGGGTTGGCCAGGGGTGCCTTGCCCGCTTCAATCAGCGCCTCATTGAATTCCGCAAATGCCTTGGACGGGATAAAGACCTCGCCGCGTACTTCCATCTCGGACGGGAATCCGCTTCCGGTCAGTTCCTGCGGGATTTCCTTGATGGTCAGCACGTTGTGGGTAATGTCCTCGCCCGTGGTTCCATCACCCCGGGTTGCGGCCCGGACCAGCTTGCCGTCCCGGTACAACAGGTTGACGGCCAGGCCGTCGATCTTGAGTTCTGTCAACCAGGCGGGCCCGGCTGTGTCCCCGAGTTTGGTGATGCTGGCCTCGGCTTTGGTGATCCAGGCCTCCAGTTCCTCGAGGGAAAAGACGTCCTCGAGGCTGTACATGCGTTGCAGATGTTCGACGGCGGCGAACGCGGCTGAGACTTCACCGCCCACTTCCTGCGTCGGGGAATCGTTGGCAATGAGCTCGGGGTGCAGCGCCTCGATCTCCTCCAGCCGCCGGAACAGTTCGTCGAATTCGGCGTCCGAGACCAGGGGTTCGTCCTCCTGGTAATACGCGAAGCGGTACTTCCTGACCGAATCAGCCAGGTTCTCGTATTCTTCGCGGACCGATTCGGAAGGGACGGCTTCCTGTTCGGTCGTGGTCTCATTGCTGGCGGCTGTAGCCTCTGCGGGGCCCGTTGCTGTGCTCACAGACCTATCTTGCCTTACCCCTCTGACACTTAACGCCCGAGGGCCCGGACAATATGTCCGGGCCCTCGGTCAATCAAGGCTGGCCTAGCGTGAAGCCTGGTCCTGCTCGCTGGCGTTCCGCGTGGCCTTCTGGCCGGCATCCTTCAGCGCCTGGATGACCTGGTTCAGGGCACTGGTGTGGGTGCCGGACCATTCGCTGCGGAAGTGCTTCGCGTCCGGGCCCTCCCAGACTGTGCTGTCCAGCAGGCGGCTGAGGTTGCTCCGCTGCTGCTCGATCTCCGAAGCACCGGCCTGCAGCTTCGTGCCAAGAGTCCTGAGCTGCTCTACATCTGCGCCCCAAATAGCCATCAGTTTCTCCTCATAAGTAGTTGGATCCGATCCAGATCGACATCCCCAGCGGCCCCCGGCTCATCCGGAAGATCCATTGCCCCAAACCTATCCCGGCCCCGGAAACCCGTCGATGGGCACCGCTGCCCATGCACCACTGCCCATCAGTCGCCAGTGCGAAAAACGGAAAGAAAAAACGTAGTCAGTGCGAGGAGAGCCGGTTCCTGCCCCACCAGGCGAACGCCAGGCCGGCGACTCCCACCAGCAGCACGCCCGCCATGACGGGCAGCAGCCCGGGGCCGCCAAACAGCCCTGAGCCATCGTTCCGGGACACTGCGCCCGCCTGCGTGGGCTTCGCCGCCCTCGTGACCGGGGTGTTCCAGTTAGATGCAGCCGACGGGCTCGCGGAAGTCGCGGAAGGTGACGCGGCGCTGGTGGTGGGCTCCGGCGTCGGCGTTTCCTCAGCTGCAGAAACCGTGGGGTCAGGGGCCACGGTAGGAACCGGAGCGGGAGCCGGTTCGTCCGGAACGGGCGGGCCTGTGGGCGCCGGAGCGGGCTCCGGCGGAGGTGGTGCAGGAGTAGGAGTGGCCGACGGCGGCTCGGTCGGCTTCCCTGTGCCGGGACCAGTCGGCGGGTTCTTCTGCTCCCCGGGGAGCAGCCCGCAGACAACTCCGCAGCCCGGACCCGTGCCGCCGTCGTCGGCCTGCGCGGGAGCAGCAGCTGAGACGCCGACCGTGAGCGCCAGCACCGCCATGGCAGCCGCGGCGACGCCGCGGGGCGCGGAAGAGGATCGGATCATGGTTACCTTTGCGGAACGGCGCGCGGCACCCCTCCGCGGCGAACTAGTGTTGCCGGTAGTCTTCTACAACGCACCGGGGCCCGCAAATCCTTGGATTTGCGGGCCCCGGTGCTGGCTGGACTCAGTCCCTGTTTTCAGGCGGCAGTGCGATCTGCAGCTTGCGCGCCTTTCCGCGTCCCACAATGTACCCGCGGCCCGGGATGAACTGCGGGCTCACGCGGCCCAGCGACGTGCTCAGCAGGCTGTCCCCTTCGATGTCGCCCGGGTTCATCAGCAGTCCCCGGCGGCCGGACTTGAACGGCTGCGCAAGGGACCAGGCGGAGGACCAGGTTGACGTCTCGGATTCGCCGATCACCCACTGGTCAGCCTTGATGGATGCCGTCACGAGCTGCGAAACGCCCGATTCCGCCACCGTGTCCGTGAACTCGGTCAGGCCTTCGATGAAGATCGCCACCCTGCCCGGGTTTCCGCTGGAATGCTCCATCAGGTCTTCCACAATCTCGGACAGGTCGTCGGCGCCCACCACTGAACGGTTCCAGAGCGGCAGTGACGCCACCGCGGACCGGCGCGAGCCGATGTAGACCAGTTCCGTATCCGGGTTGGACCGGCGCAGCGCATAGGCGAGGCTGACCAGCGCCACGGTACGACCGGCTCCGGGAGGCCCGGCCAGGAGCAGGGGGCCTTTGGCCATGATCTCGGCCGGCTGCAGCGTTTCGTCATCGACGCCGATGACCGGGAGGTCCGGACTGCCGGCGGGCAGCAGGTCCAGGTCCACCTGTTCCGGCAGCCGTTGGATCTTTGGTGCCTGCTCCAGTCCCTGGCGCAGCATCGCCTGGCTGAGTTTGTGGACCTCGCGTGCCTGGAGGGCGAGGTTGGAGTTCCCGCCGAGGACGGCCAACTGCACCTCGAGGCCGCCCAGCAGTCCCCGTCCTGGCGGTGAGGCGGAGCTGAGCACATCCTTCGGGACATCCATGGACAGGTAGTCGTCCTCCGAGGACAGGCGCAGCACCAGGCGTCGCTGGATGGAGGCAAGCAGCGACGCGGGTACGGAGTTGGGCCGGTCGCCGGTAATGACGAGGTGGATTCCGAGGGGGCGGCCGTCAGTAGCCAGTTGAAGGAAGATGTCCCACAGCGCGGACAGTTTGCTGTACTCGTAGGTCTCGCGGAACGCTGACATGCCATCGAGCAGGACGAAGATGCGCTTCTCGTCCGGGCGGTCTGCCAACGACCGGTACTCGACGATGGTGGAGGCCCGGACGTCGGCGTAGCGCGCAGACCGTTCGTCCGCGATGTCGCGCAGCAGTCGCAGCAGCCGGCCAACACGTTCCACGTCGTCGCCGTCGATGATCTCGCCCACGTGCGGAAGTTCGTCGAGCATCTTGAGCCCGGAGGAGCCGCAGTCAATCCCGTAAATGTGCACGGGACCGCCGCGGGGCGTGACGGCGGCCGCGATCGCGATCCCGCGCAGGGCCGCGGACTTACCGGAGCCGCCGGTGCCGAAGATGGCCATGTTGCCGTCTTTGTCCGGTTCGTAGAACACGGTGGGCTGGTCCTGGCGGGTGGGATCGTCCGCCACTCCCAGCAGCAGCCGCTCGTCCGTCCGCGGGTTGGGCAGCTTGGAGAAGTCGTAGGTGGTGGCGAGCTCGTCCAGCCACGGCTTGCGGGGCGGCCGGATGGCCAGCGACTCTGCCGCACGGACGATGTTGGTGGTCATCCTGGCAATGTCGTTGGGACCTGCAGGGGCTTCCTTGACGGGCTTCTCGGGGGCGGGCGCTTCCCAGCTCTGCCCTGACCCGAACGCCATTTCCACGATGTCGATCTGCGGGCGTTGTGGCTTTTCGGTCGTCCAGCCGCCGGCGTAGCCCGTCTGGAAGCCCTGGATGCGGCCGGGCCCGGTTTTAGCCGCGCCACGTCCCGGGATGGAGGGATCGAAGTAGGCTGCATCCGGCACCCCGAGGATGTCTGACGCATCGTCTTCGTCAGCCATGCGCAAGGCCACGCGGAGGTTGGTGTTGGCGCGCAGGCTGTCCTTGATGACGCCCGCGGGACGCTGCGTGGCCAGGATGAGATGCAGGCCCAGCGACCGGCCACGGGCGGCCACATCCACCACGCCGTCCACAAACTCCGGCACTTCGGTGGCCAGCGCAGCGAACTCGTCAACGATGATGATCAGGTACGGCGGGGCCTCGGGATCGGCCTCGCGCTGAAGGGCCAGCAAATCCTTGGCCTTCTTCCGGTTCAGCAGGTGCTCCCGGTAATGCAGCTCGGCCCGCAGCGACGTCAGCGCGCGGCGGACCAGGTGCTGGGAGAGGTCGGTCACCAGGCCCACCGTGTGGGGAAGGTTGAGGCAGTCAGCGAACGCGGCCCCGCCTTTGTAGTCCACAAAGAGGAAGCTCACCCGGTCCGGGCTGTAGGCCGCGGCCATGCCCATGACCCAGGACTGCAGGAATTCGGATTTGCCGGCACCGGTGGTGCCTCCTACCAGGGCGTGCGGGCCCTCGTTCTTCAGGTCCAGGTACAGGGGTTCGATGCCCTTGGAACCCACCAGGGCACGGAGGGTTCCGTTGTCCTTCCGGTTGGGCACGGCCGAAGCATGGACGGAGTTGTTTTCCTCCCAGCGCTCCGCGACGGCCTGCGGGTTGTCCAGGAAGTCCTTGCCGATCAGCGTGGCATAAGAGACCGCGCGCGGCAGGTCGGAATCGTCCGTCACCGGCTTGCCGACGTCGACCACGGGGGCCAGCATCCGGGCCAGCTGGGCGGCCAGTTCGGAGTCGAGGCTTTCGCAGCTGACGGGGTAGGTGTGCCGGCCCAGCCGGACCTGCCCGGTGGTGGTGCCGTTGTCCCCGTCCACCACCATGAAGTCGCGGCAGGCAGCCGGGAGCGCCTGGATGTCGGTGGCCACCCACATGACGTGGACGCCGGAGTCCGGTCCGCGTTCGGCGAGGCGGGTCAGCCTGCCGCGGTCAACCGGGGCGTCGTCTTCAACAATGACCAGGACCGCGGGCAGCACCGGTGCAGGGAGTTCGTGCTTGGCCGGATCGATCACTCCCCTGGCTTCGGGAGCTGAACGCTTGGCCATGGCCTCCCGCGCATCGAGCAGGTCCTCCAGCCGGGCCAGGAGGGAGGAGCCGCTGGCGGAACCAGCGGCCAAGTGGTCACCGGAGAGCGGGCTGTGGCCCGAGCCCACATGGGGCAGCCACTGCAGCCAATCCCAGCGCTGGCGGGACTGGGCGGAGGTGATGGCGGTGACCACCGCTTCAGCAGGCGAGTGCAGCCCCACGAACTGCAGCACCATGCCGCGGGCCACATCGTCGACGAGACCGCGTGCCCCGGCAACACCGAAAGCCCCTGCCGTGCGCAATTGCGAGACCACGGGCACACCTTCGATGTCCCGGAACTGCTTCAGGCAGTCCTGGATCTCGCGCATGTATTCAGCTTCGGTCTCGTTGTTGTTGGGTTCCTCGAACATGATGCGCGACGGACTGGTGCCAAGCCCGAACCGCAGCCCCAGGAAACCGAGGTGCTCCGGGCGGTGGGTCCACAGCAGCGGGCCCAGCTTGTAGATGGAATCCACGGTGTCGCTCACCGAGGGCGCCTCTTGCACACGGACCGCCCGTTCCACACGCTGCAGTTCGGTGATGTCCTGCCGGAAGGCGGCCATGGAACCGCGGAACTGCTTGAGCTGCTCCTTCTGCTGGCGCCTGGTCTGCATCTTGTGGTCCACATAATGGCCCACAATGAACAGCGGCATCATCATCATGAAGATTACCGAGAGCATGTTTTGGGTGACCGCAAACATCACGCCGCCCATCAGGAGCGGCGCCATCAGCATGATGTACGGGAAGGCCTGGTGGTCCGGCCGCTTCGGCCCGGCGGGGGGCACGCGCTTGGGCGCGTCGAAGCGGGGAACAACGCGCGGGGACCGGTTGAAATCGACAAGGGGCGACGTCGGGGCTGCCGCGTGGTTGTGCCCCAGCGGCACCACCGTCACGGTGGTCTCCCCCAGGGTGACGGTGTCCGACGAGTTGAGCGTGGCCCTGGTAACCGGAAGACCGTCCATGAGCAGGCCGTTGGCGGAGTTGGTGTCCACGATCTCCACGCTTTCGCCCACCGTGATGCGGGCGTGGCGTTTGGAGGTCAGCGGGTCCGTGAGCCGGATGTCAACGTCCCGGTCCCGGCCGATGTAGCTGGTGCCGGAGGGCAGCGAAAACTCCTGCCCGACGTCGGGCCCTGAGAGGATCCGCAACGTCGCGGCGGCGGGACCGCGGTTGGCGCCGGGAGCGTTGAAGTGTTCGCTGACTTCAGCCAGCGAGACCACGGAGCCCGGGCGCAGCCCCGACTCCAGCAGGTTGTCCGTGCGCGTCAGCACGTTGCCGCGGATTCCACCGCCCACAAAGGCCTCGTCGATGCGCAGGGAAAGATTGTCCGGCGCCGGGGAGCCCTTCCTGTCGGGGTCCGCGACCCACAACTGGGTGGCGATGTCCGCCACGGTGGCCAGGCCGTCCACCGTGACGGCCAGGTCCTTGGTTTCCGCCGGGTTCCGGCGGAGTGTTAGCCGGATCCTCATACGTCGTCCACGCCCCTCATCTTTTCCAGAAGATGCAAATCTTCGACGGTCACCAGGTGGGTGGTGACCGCATGTTCAACGAGCCGGGCACGCCGGTTGGTGGCCAGCTTTCCGCCGCCGCCGCGGAGGCCCACGACGCCTACGCGGTCAAGTTTGTCGCAGACGTTGTCCAGCTTCCGGTTGAACCGTGTGAGGGCCCAGCCCAGGGTTTTGGCGGCTGCGGCCGACGACGGGATGGCACTGAACCCGGTCCCTTCGCGACGCAGCATGGGTTCGGCCAGCGCCACGATGAGGGCCTTCTGGGAATCGGTGAAGACGACCGGGCCGATGGTGGTGTCGCCGTTGCTGTCGTCTTCACGTGATTGCTGGCGGAAGGACGGCGTTTTGAGATGCACTGCGAACTCATACGTGGTGGGGCCTGCTGTGAAAATGATGTTTGTGTGGCTGAACACCAGCGGTATGCGGGCGCCCGGGGACAGCCACGCCTGCATGCCGCCGGAACCGTCGGCCACAGTGGCGGACAGCATCCTGCCCACGTTACTGAGCCACCAGATCCCGTCATAGCGGGCCACCTGCAGGAACTGGCGGTGAAGGTACGGGTTGTCGTCCACCTCGAGATCGCCTTCCCGGCCGATGTTGAAGATCTCCTCATCGGACGGTTCGTACCATTCACCACAGAAATCTATTGCCAGATCCCCCATGTTTCCGTGCCTCTCCTCGTTGGGCAAAACGCATGTTCTTAGGTCGGGTGCCTGTCTATTTCGTGTAGCAGGTTCCAGAGGGTCCCTCCATTGGGGACGCGGCTCCGTCCGACCTGACGATCATGACGTCAATGCAGGTGATGTTCCTGTCCGGCGGCGGTGCTACCTCGACGCGGGTCTCCTTTGCCACCTGGTAGGGCCCTGGTTCGCGGGTCACGAAATCAGTGAGGCGCCACTTGTAGGTGTCGCCGTCCTTCGGCTGGGGATTCGTCCACGTGAAGACAATCCTGCCGTTGGCGCCCATCACACCATCGAGGCCCGCAACATCCGGGACGGTCCCGTTGTCCAGGGCATCCGCCGGGGGCTTGCTGATCTGGGCGGTCTCGGCCACCTTCGGCCCCGGTGCTGATGACGCCAGCACGATCCCCACAATCATGGCCAGCACCAGCACCGTCCCGCCCGCGAGGGCGAGCCACAGGTTCCGTTTGCCCTGGTCAGGAGCGGTCTCCGGTGCCGTTTCCGGCGCGGCCGCGGGACGGCTGATGGTCGCATCGATTTCCGGTTCCGCGCGGCCAGTCCGGCCGCCGGCATGCTGCGCCGCCTGCTGCGCCGCCTGCTGTCCGGTCTGGTGTGCCGCCTGGCCGGGGAGCAAGCCAGGGCGCTGGACAGTTGCGTCGGGTACCGTGCCATAGTCGGCGGCCGGCGCGCTGCCGCGGAGCATCGTGGCATGGGCCCACTCCCCCGCCGGATCTCCAACCGCCTGGCCGGCCGGGCTGCTGCCTGCCGGGCCGCCCACCCGAGTGCCGGCACCCTGGCCGTCCTGCGGGCCGGTGAAAAGACTGCCCGGAACCTGTGGCCGGGGCACTGACGCGGCCGCAGGTGCCGGGGCAAATCCTCCTGCGGAAAAGCCCGACGGCGGGGCGCCGGCGCCGGGGCCCTGAGGCCGGGTGCGGGCCGGGAAAGTGGGGGCGCTGCCGGTCCGCTCGGGATCGATCGCCGCAATGCTCCGGACGCGGGTCTCCTCGAATCCGTCGTCGGGGTGACTGTCATCGTGGTTGGCCTCTTCGAGCACTTCAAAGGGCGTGACCGAGAGGTTCAGTTCGGCCTGGATCCGCTGCAGGGCGAGGGCAAAGGCGTGGGCCGAGGAGTACCTGGAGGCAGCAGGCTTGGCCATGGCGGTGGCAAGCGCGCGTTCCAACGACTCGGGCACGTCAGCCCGGCCCAGACGGGGCAGCGGCGAGTTGGTGATACGGGAGATCAGCTCACGCTGGGAATTGTCGGTGCCCGGCATCACGAACGGCGACCTGCCGGCAAGCAGGGTGTAGAGGGTGGCGCCCAGCGCCCAAACGTCCACCATCACTCCGTCAACGGGGCCGTCGGTGAACTGTTCCGGCGGCGACCACGGGATGGACATCCCCGCGTCTTCATCGGCGTCGCCACCCAGGGTGCCCGAGATTCCGAAGTCCGTCAGGGCGGGCCGGTTGTAGTCCGTGACCAGGATGTTGGCGGGTTTGATGTCCCGGTGGGCGATGCCGGCGCGGTGGGCTGTCTCGACGGCGGAGGCCACCTGGATGCCGACGGCAAGGACTTCGTCAACGCTGAAACGCTGGCGGCGGTAGCGGACATCCAGGCTGGGCCTGGAACAGTACTCCATGGCCAGGTAGGAGTGCCCGGCCTCGGTCACCTCTGCCTCGTAAATCGTCACGATGTACGGGTGGGACGAGAGCTGGGCCATCAGGTTGGCCTCGGACTCGAACCGGCGCCGGGCACCCTCGGTCTTCAGGTCCGAGAGGAGTACCTTGACGGCCACCTTGCGCCGGGGTCGGTCCTGTTCATAAAGGTAGACGTCGGAGAACCCGCCGGAGCCGAGCAGGCTGATGTAAGTGAACCCCGGAATAGGGGGCGGCGGCGCAATCGGCCGTTTGGAACTCAAAGAATCTCCTCAAAACGCAATGAGATATCGTCACCCAGTTCCGCGATATCGCCGTCGAGCAGGATGGCCATCTCGTTCTGTGCCAGGCGGCGCGGCTGCTGACCCTCACGGACCAGGACCGTGCCGTTGGTGGCTTTCAGATCGCACAGCATCACATGCCAGCCCTCGAGCCGGACCTCAACGTGCGAACGTGAAATGTCGCCGCCGGGGCTGGATACCTGGACGAGCCGGGGCATCACGCCGCCCTGGACCCGGGAAACGGAAGGCTGACGACCGATGACCAGCGACTGGTCAAGGTCCACCAGTTCACCGGTAGAGACACGCATCCTACCGAGCCGCGGCCGGGCAACCTGGACGGCGTCCGGTGGAAGCGGCGAACCGCATGTGGCGCACTGGGCGTGGGTGGGCGGGTTGGCGTGGCCGCTGCCGCAGACCAGGGCCAGGACCAGGGGCCCGGTGCCGGATGCCGGTTCGTGTACGGGTTCCGGGTGTGCGCCCAGGCCGGCAAGGTCGCTCTTCATGATGGTTTGGCCGTCATGGTCTCCGTCAAACTCCTCGGGATCCACAATTGGGCCGCTGGCGGGAACGGGCACCTGGGGCGGGTTGAACGACGGCGGAACCTGTGCGGCCGGAACGGTGCTCCCACCGGTCCGCCACGGGACCGAGTCAATGAGGCCGCCGCCGGGGCCTGTCGCCGGCACGGAGAGTGGAAGGGGTGTGGCCGGAGCGGGTGTGGCCGGAACGGGTGCGTCCGGCGCTGGTGTGCCCGGAGATGGCGCGTCCGGCGTGGCGTCAGTGTCAGGTGCTGCTGCGTCAGGCGCTGCGTCAGCGTCGGAATCTTCAGGCTCGTCGCGCACGGCCGCGTCCTCGATGCGGCGCATCACAGTCTTTTCCCACAGATGGTCGTACGTGCCGGTCAGCTCGTGTGCGGGCATCTGGTCGGCAGGGGCCGCGGACTCAACCTCCGAGGAAGGTTCGGCCCGGGCCTCCTGCTCAGTCTCAGCTGTCTCCGCGGCATAGTGGGCGTCATCGTCCATGAGCCCCATCACCGTCTCAACCGAGGCCTCGCGGTCCGTGGTTCCTGTGCTGCCGGTGCTTCCGCTGAGCGAACTGTCGGCGTCGGCCTCTGGCGGAACGTCAGCTTCCTGCGCCGCGTCAGTTTCCCGTACGACGGCGGGCTCCGGTGCTGCGTCCGGCTGCGGTTTAGCTTCGGGCTGTGGTGCAACTTCCCGCTGAGGTGCAACCTCGGGCTCGGCTGCGGCGGCGAATTCAGGCGCGTCCGACGGGTCCGGTGCCCCTGCCGGTTCAGGTACCACAGGCGGTCCCGGTGCAACGATTTCCCGTGTCTCAGCCGGGGCACTCGTCACCGCCACGGTCAGCGACTGCAGCAGAACCACGCCCTCGGTGAGCGGCAGGACTGTCCCGGGCCGGGTCCCGCCCGCGACAGTCAGGCGGTACCACTCGGGCAGGTCGAAGCGCCGCTCAGTCCACGTGGTGACGTCCCGTCCATTCAGTTCCACGGGGCCGCCGGGCAGCTGTACGGTCAGGTCCAGGTCACCGCGGAGGAAGACCCGCAGCCCGTCACGGAAATCCACGATGCCGAACGACGGGATCTTTGCCAGCGAAACACCGAAGCTGCTGGTGACCGCATGCAGGACCTCGTGCACTTCAGGAGCGTCCTCGAGCAGGTCCCAGAGCGACTGGACGAGGGCCGGCGAGGTGCCGGGGCCCAGGAACACGGCAGTGCGCGAGCGGAGGACGCCCAGCCAGGCGCCCGCTGTGTAGTTGGCGGTGGCCATCTCAGTGTTTCCCGCTTTCGTCTTCATCCGCAACCGCCCGGCTGGCGTCAACAATTTCTGCTCTGGGCAGCGTGACCTCCACTGCCGCATCCACGGTGGGCCGGGGGGCGGTGGTGGCAATGCCGGCGTCGTTCATCACGTTCTTGGCGTCAACCACAATGACGGTGACGTTGTCGCGGCCCCCGTTGCGGAGGGCGGCCTGGATCAGGGCATCCACGGCGTCCTGGGGATGGGCAACGGTGCTGAGGATGCGGAACAAGTGCTCGTCCGTCAGCTCACCGGTGAGGCCATCCGAGCAGATCAGGATCCGGTCGCCCTCCTCAACGGGCAGCAGCCAGTAATCCGCTTCCGTCTCGTCGCCGGTGCCCAGAGCCCGGGTGACCACGTGGCGGCGGGGGTGGACAGTGGCCTGCTCGGGCGTGATTTCGCCCGCGTCCACGAGTTCCTGGACCTCCGAGTGGTCCACGCTGACCTGGGCAAAATGCCCCTGGCTCAGCCGATACGTCCGGGAATCGCCGATGTTCAGGACCAGCCAGTACGGCATTCCCATCTGCTCCACCACAACAGCGCCTGTCAGCGTGGTTCCGGCCCGGGCGCCGGTGGCTTCGCGGATGGAGCTGTCGGCGCGGAGCAGGTACTGCTGGAGTACGGCGGCGGTGACGCTGCGCTCGCCGGTGGCCAGTTGCGGCATGGCCGCCAACGCACGGACGCACATGCCGCTGGCGATCTCCCCGGCTTCGTGCCCGCCCATGCCGTCGGCCACGGCAAAGACCGGGTCCGAGGCGATGAAGGAGTCTTCATTGAGCTCGCGGCGCAGTCCGCGGTCCGTGCCGTAGCCATAGCTCAGGCTGAGGCCGGGCACGTTTTCTGCGTCGGGGGAAACACTGGCGGGCTGAGGGTTCATGCCTGTCCTAGGTGGAAGGAGCGGTCACCAAAGTGGACGGTGGATCCCGGGCTGACAAAGGCGGGCACGGCCGGCTGAAGGGGCGTCCGGCGGCCATCCGGCGTGGTGACGGCGCTGCCGTTGGTGGAGTTGCGGTCCGTCACCCAGACGCCTGCACCGTCGGTCAGCAGGTGGAGGTGTGTCTTGGAAATAGAGCGGCCGGGATCCGTAACGGGCAGGAGCTGGGCCTGCTGCTCACCCGCTTGGGCCACGGGGTTCCGCCCCACCAGGACGCTGCGGTCCAGCTGGAAGTCCCGGCCGTCGTCGAGCTTGATCCGCAGCACGGCGACTGGGGCGGCAGAGGCCGCACCGCCGCGCATCTGCGTGCGGTCCAGGTCATCGTCGGGGTGTGCTGCGCCCGAGGCGGGAACCGGAAGGGTCGCCGCCGGGGCTATTGGCGGGTGGAACGAATTGGCTGCCGGCGGGGAGAACGACGGCGGCGCATACGTCTGTGCCGCGGCGTAAGGCTGAGCGGGGGCGGACTGCGCGGTTTCCGGCTGAACGGCTGTGGGCTGCGGCGCAGGCTGCGGGGCGTATGGCTGGACCTGCGCAGGCTGCGCGGGTGCGGGCTGCGCGGGTGCAGGGGGTGCAGCATACGACTGGACGGGGGCGTGCTGGACGGAGGCACGCTGGGCGGGGGCGGCCTGCTGGGCCACCGGCGAAGCCACCGGCTGCACGGGCGGCAGGTCCAGGGGCGCGAAACTGTAGGGACCTTGGATCCCGCCCGTGGTGATGGGGTTGCGGCCCGCGTTGACATCGAAAACCAGGGTTTTGGCCGCTGCATCGTGCCAGCCACGGAGCCTGCCATCGGCGTCCCACGTATTGGACACAACCACCAGGACGGCCCACACGGCACCGACCAGAACCAACGGCCCGAGGATGAACAGCGCGATGTCGAACCATTTGAAGATGACGATCAGCACCGCGGCCAAGACTGCCAGGATGATCCCGGCACCGGTGACCAGGCCACGCACGAAAACTCCGCCGGTGCCGGGGGCGTAACCGTCCTTGTCAGCACTGCGGATACCCATGACCCGGCCGCCAATGGTGGCACCGGAACGGCCCTCCATGCCGGCGAGGACCACCAGATACACCAGGGTCAGGCCCAGTCCGATGCTGCCGAACAGGACCAGGGAGGCGGTGTCGTAGATGATAAAACCGCCGCTTTGGGTGCGGGTGATGCCGGCAAAGCCGATGGCAAAGGTCACCACCAACACCGCGACGGGTGCCAGCCAGTCCAGTACTGCGGCGCCTAGCCTTTTGCCGGCCGTGGCTGGAACCAGCTCAAGATTGGCTGCCATTCCCGTTCCTCCCCCTGGAGCCGTTTGTACTACCGGGATAGTACCGGGAATCTGACCCGCGTGCGCCGCAGCGTTTTCCATCAGGGCCCGCTGTGCATGGTCCACGTTGCGTCCGCTGCGGGCAGATCTGTTGGGCAGCGGGGCACCGCAGGCCGTGCAGAACGTGGCGCCGCCGCGGATCAGTTGCTGGCACCGTTGGCAGCGCTCGGGCTCGGTCATCATGATTTAGTGTGGTTCTTCCTGCCAGGGTTCCGCAGAACGGTGGTCTCATCAGCCTCGGACGCAGCCGCCGTGCCGCCGGAGCTGTTGCCCTGCACCGCAGGATCCGTGCTGCCGGGAACGTCCGGACCGGTCTCCACCCTACCGGTGGCGGGCGGTTGTGCCGCTGCAGTCCTGGCGGAACGCGTCGGCAGCAGCAGCCCGAGCCGTGTACTGCGGGATGTCAGGGCAGTGCGGCCATCGGCCAGCAGGGACCGTGGCGAGAACCTGGCCCGCTGGCGCCGCCAGAATCCGACGGTGCCGGTGATCTCCTTCAGTGAACCGTCCACGATGGCCCAGTACTCCCGGACCTCGTCCTCGGTGGGCTGGCCCGCCCCGAAGATGGAGGCGTCCGCGCGGTTCGCCAGCAGAGTGGTGGTCTGTCCCGTGGCCGGGAAGGCCTCGGCGACCACTGCCGCACTTTCGCGCCGCGTTGAACGGGTGTTAATCCCGGCGCCCATGTCCGTAGCCAGGCTCAGGACCTCATTCCATCCCCCGCCGACCCGCTGCGCAGGATGGCCGTCGGTGAAACGCGCCTTCCGGCGTCGTGATTTGAGGAACGCGATCAGCAGCAGCGGCAACGCAAGGATGGCCAGCGGGATCAGCGCCACGCCCAGAGCACCGAGCAGGGCACCCCAGAACAGCCACGGGTTGTTCTTCTTCTCATCCGCGTCAAGCGCGTCGGGCGAGGAATCCGTCGGCAGGTCCACCGGCTCCTGCGGCGGGGGCGGCGGCTGCAGCACCTGCGGCTTCGGCTTGGACTTGTTTTCCGGGTCTGGCGGGATGGGGATGTTGTCCTTGGGCGGCGTGGGGTCGAAGCTGACCCAGCCCACCCGGTCGAAGGCAACTTCCACCCAGGCATGGACGTCCTTGCCCGTAATTTTGACCTCTCCGGCGCCGTTCTCCGGGCTGGTCGGATCAGGGTAGAAACCCATAACGACGCGCGACGGGATGCCAAGGTGGCGCAGCATCAGGGACATGGACACGGCGTACTGTTCGTCGTCGCCGAGCATCTGCTTGGCGGTCAGCAGGTTCCTGATGCGGGACGAACTATGGCCGGACACGCTGGGCAGTTGGCCCTCAGTGACCAGCCCGTTGCTGAAAGCACCGGTCTTCTGGAAATGCGCTTCGATCTGGCGCACGCGGTCGATGGGGGTGGGCGCATCGGACGACAGGTCATTGGCCTGGGAACCAACCACCGGCGGGACCTCAAGCGCATCGGGAAGGGTGATCTTCGCGAAGTCGTACTGGGTCAGCTGGCCGTGCTCAAGCTTGACCGGATCCGAGACCTGGACGCTGTAGGAATCGCCCTGGGACAGGCCCTGGGTGGTGACAGCGGTGTCCGTGCCCGCGTTGAAGTACAGGCCCGAGGCCGCAACGGACGCACTCCGGTCAAAGCTCAGGCCGGTTGTCTTCCGGCCGCCCGGGACAAAATATCCCTGGTAGTCCTCGATGATGATGTCCAGGGAGTAATCGTTGGTGGCCACCACGCTGGCCGTGTCCGCCAAGGTGTTGATGGACGCAGTGTCTCCCACCTTGCTGAAGCTGCCGGAACCGTTGGGGTCCATGTTGTAGTTGGTGCCGTTGAAGGCATCCAGGGCGCCCAGCCGGACCCTGCCGTCCCGGGGAAGTCCCTTGACCACAAAGAGGGTGTCGTCCTTCTGGTCTTTGACGAACGTCCGGAAACTTGCCAGGGGCGTGATGTAGTCCTTGGGGTCGAAGGGCGGGACCACAACGTTGCGCAGGACCTTGCGGTCGCTGCTGGCGGTGACCAGTGGCGCGGCCACGGCCGTGATGGCCACGCTGGCCGCGATGACGGCGGCGGCGGTACCGAGCCTGCGGAGCTTTGCCCGCTTAGCCGTGGCGGCGTCTGCCTGCGGCCGGTTGACCGAGACCTTCCGGGTATCACTGCGCCGCAGCACGTCCCGGCGGAAGGTCGCCCAGGCAATCGCGACCACGGTCAGGCCAATGCCACGCTCAACGGTCAGGAAGGCCGCATTGGTGCTGAACGCAATACCGGTGACAAAGAGCACCAGCACCGGAAGCAGCGGCCAGTACGGGCTCTTCAGACGCCAGATCAGCAGGCCGGCAACCAGGGCTGTGAGCAGCGAACTCAGGAACGGGACAATCAGGACACCGCCGGCGGATCCCACCGGAACGCCCACCGTGAGCATGTCCTTCCAGGCAAACACCACGCCCAGCAGCAGCGTACGCAGGGAGTCGAGGCTCGGGACGAAGCCTGCAATCGCAGCATCCGGCACCGCGAGGAACGTTCCGAAAACCAGATAGGCGCCCAGGGCGAGTGCCGTGGTGATCAGCAGGCCAAGGCGCAGGTGGGCATTGAGGGCGGCGATGCCGAGGCCCAGGATGATGCCGCCGAATCCGGCGATCAGGTAATAGGGGTCGCCGCCGAAGCTGAGGCTGAATCCCAGCACGCCGAGCCCGAGCAATACGGTGAGCGCGCCGGCGTCGAGAATGAAGTGCCAGGCGGGCTGGCCGTCGGCGAAGGCTGACTCACCCTGCCGCCGCGAGGACGCCCGGGGCCGGAGGTCGGATGCGGAGCTCATGCTGCTGCCTTTCTGAGGACGATGGCGAGGTCGGCGAGGTCGCCGAGCGTCAGCACTGTCAGGTCTGCAATGTTGGCGCGGCCGGGGGCTGCCCCGATCTGGAGCCGGACCGCCAGGCTCCGCACACCGGGCGGGACGGACGCCGCCGCCGAACGGAGCTGCGAGGGCGTCACATTGCTGCCCACCACGAAAAACACCACCGAAGCATTAGGGACGGTGTCGGCCAGGGTCCGGGCGAGGTCGACGGCGTTGCGCCGCATGGGTGCCCCGGCGATCCGGGTCATGTCGTCCAGCAGGTTGCGGCCGGTTTCGCAGCGAAGCGGCCCCTTCTGCGTGAGGACATTGAGCTCGCGCTGCTCGCGGATGGCCTGCCGTCCGATCGATGCGGCCGCCGAAATGGCCATTTCGAATTCCTGCTCAGAGGCGTATTCGTCGGTATTGATGGAAAGCGAGATGGCCAGGTGGGCGCGTCTCGTCTCCTCGAACTGGCGCACCATGAGCTTGTTGGTCCGCGCCGTGGTCTTCCAGTGGATATGCCGCCGGTCATCGCCCGGGACATAGTCGCGCAGCGCATGGAAGGAGACGTCGGCACTGGACAGATCCGTGGTGGGCATGCCTTCAAGGTCGCGGATGAAGCCAGCCGCGGAACCGGCCAGGGCCACCGTTTTGGGGTGGACGAAGAGGTCCTCCGGTTCGGTCCACATCACCTGGCGGCGGAGCAGGTGCAGCGGGTCTGCCCTGACAGACCGGACGGGCCCCACCACGATCACAGCGCGGCGGGCCGTCGGGATGGTGAAAAGGTCCTCGTGCACCTGCTGGGGTTTCATCCTGGGCAGGTGGAAGACGGCCGTAGCGTTGCCCACCGGCAGTTCCAGGGCGGCCGGCAGCAGCGGGCGCGTGGAGGTGTTTGAGACGGCGATGCTACCTACCGCACTGTCCCCCACTGCCACCCGCGTCCGGGCGAGGTCCAGGATCACGCCGTACGAGGACCGGCCCAGGATGAACCCGATAGCGATCAGGAAGAGGACGAACGCCGCGATGGCTGCAGCTTTTGCCTCCTGCCAGCCGAAGGCCTGCCCCGCGGTCCACAGCAGGATCGAGGCGGCAAGAACCGACCAGCCCAGGATGCTGACCACCGACAGAACCGGCCACGCGTAGTGCAGCCACAAGCCACGGGCCTTCTCCCACGCCGGGGTGAGGGCAAGGCCTGCCGTGCTGGTGGCCTCGGCCCAAACAGAGGACGGGTGCAGCCTGGTGGGTTTGCCGTTCCGGTGGAAGGGTTGCCGGAGGCGTTCAGCGAGCCGGTTCAGCGGAGTGCTGCTGGACATAGAGGTACCTTTGTTCGCGCTGAAGGGTGATCGTCCGGGGCTTTGGAGAGCGTCAGACGGTGGCGCGCTGCTGCGGTGCGGCGACGTCGGACAGCACCCGGGCCAGGATGGCCTCGGGTGTGGCGCCGGAGAACTCCGCTTCCGGGTCCATCACGAAGCGGTGGGTCCAGACCATGGGGGCCAGTTCCTTGACGTCGTCCGGCAGGACGAAGTTGCGCCCCTGGCTCGCAGCCCAGACCTTCGCAGCCCGGACCATGGCGATGGCACCGCGCACGGAGACGCCCAACCGGCTCTCGGGCGCGTTGCGGGTCTCCTCACAGAGCCGGGAAATGTATTCCAGGACAGCCGTATCAACGTGCACGGTGGCTGCCAGATCGGCCATGTCCGCGACAGCCTGCGTGGTGATGACTGCAGTGAGTTCCTTGGAACGGTCCTTGAGATTGGAGCCACCCAGCAGTTGCACGGTGGAGGCGTGGTCCGGGTAGCCGATGGAGGTCTTGATCAGGAAGCGGTCCAGTTGCGCCTCGGGAAGTCGGTAGGTACCGGCCTGCTCGATGGGGTTCTGGGTGGCCATCACCATAAACGGCCGGCCTGCTTCATAGGTCACGCCGTCCACGGTGACGCGGGATTCCTCCATGACTTCCAGCAGTGCCGACTGGGTCTTGGGTGAGGCACGGTTGATTTCGTCGGCCAGGACGATGTTGTTGAAGATCGGGCCTTTGTGGAACTCGAACTTCTGCGTCTTCTGGTCGTAGATGGTCACACCGGTGACGTCCGAGGGCAGGAGGTCGGGGGTGAACTGGATGCGGTTGTTGGAGCCCTGGACCGTTGCGGCCATCGCCCTGGCCAGCATGGTCTTGCCGGTGCCGGGCGCATCCTCGAACAACACGTGCCCCTCGGCCAGCATCGCCGTGAAGGTCAGCCGGATGACGTGCTCCTTGCCCAGCACCGCCTGGCCCACGTTGGAAACGAGCTTGTCGAAAGTGCCTGCAAACCATTCGGCCTGCTCGGTGGTCATGGTCATGAAAGGGGTTCCTTTGCTTGTGGTGCTGGAGTTGTAGCGGGCGTACCCGGGTGGGGCGTCAGGGTGTCTGGCTTAGCGCTTGGGCATTCCGTTGGGCGGGTTGCCGGGGTGGTTGGTGGTATCGCTGCGGACGTAGTTTCCTGCCGCGGCACCACTGGTCAGGTGGTACCAGATGCCGGAGGGGTTTTCGTTTGTCTTGTACCAGACCACGTAGAAGTCCGAGTCAGCAGGCTGGTTCGCGGGCATCCACTTGCCGCCGCCGACACAGGAGGACGGGTTGCCTTGCCGGAAGCTGTCCGTGCCGTATCCCGGTTCGGTGCAACTGCGAACCGGCGTGGCCGTGATGCTCCACGACGTCGGGACCGGCGGCGGCGGTGCGGCACCGCTGCGTGAGGTGTCACTGCCAATCCTGCCAGGCTGGTTTGCGCTGACCGCGCGGACTTCCAGCTTGTGCGTCTCGCTGAAGCCGACGCTCTTGGAGAACGACCTCTGCCCGGTGTCCTGCCACGTCCCGTTGTCCAGGCTGTACTGGTATCCGGTCACCGCGCGGCCATTGCCGCTGGGCGCGCTCCAGCTCCAGGAAACTGTCTTATCCCCGACGCCGCTGCTGTTGCTGCCCGTCACGGTGGGAGCGAAGGCCAGCCCATAAGGATTGACGCTGTTCGATGCGGGGCTCGCGTCACCCGCCGTTGAACTGCGGGATGAAACAGCCCAGACTACGACGGAAGTGTCGGTGCCGTTGGCGGCCGCCACGGTTCCTCCGCCAGCGACGATATTTCCGGTTCCACCGCCTGACGTCAGCCGGTACCGGTAGGAGATCTCACTTGCCGTCGATCCGTTGCGCTGCGCATCGGTCAGCTGGGTGAACCGGACATCGATCTTCCCGCCGTCACCGTTGGTGCCGACAAGGGTGGCCGACGGAGTTCCCACCATGGCCGGTTTGCCCACCGCACGCACGGCTGCGGATTGCGCGCTCGTCCCGGAGGTGCCCGCCTTGTTGGTGGCTGACACGGTGAAGGTGTAACCCGATTCGGAGTTGTCCACCGTGACGTTCTGCGAAGTGCCCGCGACTTGCTGGGATGACACCGCGGCCCCTCCCCTCAGGGTGGTCAGGGTGTACGAGGACACTGCGTCACCGTTGTTGTTCGGCGCAGTCCAGGACACCTTGAGCTGGCTCTGGGTACCCACCGAAGGGGCCGCCGTCGCCGATGGCGCAGCCGGCGTCGCCGGCACGCCTGCAGGCACCTCAGCCGCCGAGTAGGTGCTCCACTCGGACGGTTCCTTGGCGTCATTCCGTGCCAGGACACGCACCTTGTAGGACACCCCGTTCTGGAGTCCCTTCCACACGTAGCTGACAGCCGTCAGGCCCTGGACCTGGGCGTTCTGGCCTGCCGGTGCCGGTGAAATCTCCAGGTCGTATGACTTGACCGGGGATCCCTTGCTGGCCGGAGCCACCCAGTTCACCGCGAGCTGCCTGTCACCGAACTTGAGGTTGGGCGCCAGCGGAGTGTCCGGCTTGACGTCGGGCCTGACCTCCGCCGAGGCGGGTGAACGGTCGGATTCACCGAACTCGTTGGTGGCCGTGACCTCGAAGGTGTATTTGGTGTTGTTGACCAGTCCGGTCAGTGTGCAGGTGTTCGCCGGGCAGTCCTGCCTGAAACCGGCACCGTACACCGTGTATTTGGTGATCGGTGAGCCGCGGTCGGCCGGCGCGCTCCAGGACAGCAGTGCCGTCTGGTCCCCGACACTCTGCGCCTGCGGTGTGGTGGGTGCCAGTGGCTTGTCCTTGACTGTCAGCCGGATCCGGGCAGTGGCCTGCCTTGAGGCTTCGCCCGTCTTGTCGGCCACCGTGTAGGAGACCACCATTGATCCGCTGAACCCCGGGGCCGGCGTCACGGTGACTGCATCTCCTGAGACCTCCACGTTGCCGCTGCCGGTTTCGGCGGTGGCGGCAATGATCTTCAGGGCCTCTTCGGGGAAGGGGTTGGCGTCGTTGGCGAGGACCTTGACGGTGACAGGCTTTCCGGCGGCGGCGTTGGGTTCGAGATCATCATTGGCTACCGGCTTCGGCCGGTTGGAGGCGATGACGGACAGCTGGTAGGTGGCGGTCGCTTCCAGTCCGCGCGAATCCGTCGCCTTGACCTGAACAGCCCCCGAGGTGCCGGTGGCGGTTGATCCGTCCACCGAGGTCTTGAGGATTTTGCCGTCCATGCGGACGTTGAAGCCGGTAGGGCTGCCGCCCACCAGTTCGTACTTCATGGTGTCCACGTCGTTACGGTCCGGGTCAGAGGTCAGCCGGCTCAGGTCCAGGTCGGCAGACTCCCCCTTTGGCACCTCAATTTTGGCGCCCAGGAGTTCGGGCGGGTTGTTGCGGTTGGGGTCCGGCAACACCTTGGTGCGGATGCTGAGGGTGGACTTCAGGCCTGAAGGATCGTCAACGGCGGTGCCGTCGGTCACTTCAAAGCTCAGCGAGCCGGGCCCCACATAGTCCACGCCGGCGGTGTACTTCAGCGAGGTTCCGTCGCCGGACACGGGATTGCCGCCGTCCGAGCCGATGAGCTTGATGCGGTCTGTCTGGGTCAGCCGGGGTGACCGTCCTTCACGGACCTTCACCCAGTCCTTGAGGTCAACGTTCACGGATTGGCCCGAGATCACCTCGATGACCTCGTCCTTGGCGAGGGTGGGGACCTGCTGCCCCAGACCCGGCACCCAAATGATCGCGGTGGATTTTTGGCCGTCCACGTCTTCGACGTAGTACGGGATCAGCTGCGGCTGTTCGGTGAGTTCCACGATCATGTTGCCCTCGGCCCCGGGGCGTGCCGTGACGGCCTCGGTGCTGATCTTGAGGTTCTCACCCACGCCGTCGGGATCTTCGTCGTTCTTGAGGACGGGCACGTCCACGGCGGTCTTTCCCATGGCCTGGGCGGAGGTCACCCGGTCATCCCGGGCAATGGGAGCCTTCAGGGGAACCTCGTTGTCCACGACCACGCGGATGGTGGCCTGGGCGGATGCGCCCCGGTCGTCGGCGATGGTGTAGCGGACGTTGACCGTCCCGGCAGCGTTGGGGGCAAGCAGGATGATGCGTCCGCTGGTTTTGCTCACGGTGGCCTGGAGGGCAGCGTCAGCCTCGATGCCGTCCGTGAGGATGCGGATGAGGTCACCGTCGGGATCGGTGTCGTTCCCGGTGGCATCGACGGCGATCTGACGTCCGGGACGGACCTTCACCCCGTCATCCACCGGGGTGGGGTTCTGGTTTGTCTCGCCCCGGGGGGCGATGCCCACCGTCACGGTGCCGGTGTTGACGGCGCCCTGGCGGTCCACCACTTTGTAGCGGAAAGTATCTGTTCCGGCGCCGTCGCCGGCCGCGGTGAAGTCGATGAAGTTGCTGCCCACGGTGGCGGTTCCCATGGCAGGGGTGCTGTCGATACCGGTCAGCTGCACGGAGTCACCATCGGGATCGATCCCATCCAGGGGGACCGGAATCCGCACTGTTCCGGCGGCCACCACGCGGGCGGTGAGGTTCCGCGGCTGCGGCCGGGAGTTTTCGGCGCCTTCCAGCGGAAGGATGTGGATGGTGACAGCAGCGGCGCTCTTCTGCCCCTGCGGGTCCACGGCGTTGTAGATGGCCCGGACCGTTTTGGGCTGGGCGCCGGCGATGAACCGGACGGTGTTCTCGGAGATGAAGCTCTTGCCGTCCACTTCGTCGACGGTCTGCGGCAGGACGGGGTCAACGGTCAGTTGCTGGCCCTGCGGGTGGGTGTCGTTTTCGAGGACGGGGATGGTGACGACGTCGTTGATGCGGACGTTCACTTCGTCAGGTTTGGGCTGGGGTGCTTCGACGACGGCGGGAGCCGGGACCGGGACCACGGCGACACTGCCGGTGGCTGACTTCCTGCCGTTGGACATGGTGTATTCGAAGCGGAAGGGCTCCTTGCTGCCCAGCACGTCGGTGATGCGCAGGACGCTGTGGTCGATCACGCTCACCGAGGCCGTGGTGTTCTCCGGAAGCTTCACGGATTGCAGGACCAGCACGCCGCCGGACGGGTCCGAGTCGTTCGCCAGCGGGTCCAGGAGGACGCTGCCGCCGGTTGGCATCAGTGCCACATCGTGGACGGCGACGGGATCGCCGGCGTCGTTGCCGGATTCCACGTCAACGCGGATCAGGCCCTGGCTGCTTTGCGGCCCGTTGCTGGCGATGTAGGTCAGGTAGACCGGGCCCGGGGTGGTGCTGCGGAACGTGAAGGTGCCGCCGTCGGTAACGGGACCCAGTTCGGCGGGACCGTTGGCCTCAACCTGCGCCAGGCGGAGGGCACCGCCGTTGGGATCGACATCGTTTTTCAGGGGTGCGATCACCAGGTCCTGGCCCACCACCGCCGTGACGTGATCGGCGTTGACAACAGGCGCCAAGGCACCGGGGGGCTGGACATTCACCACAACCTTGCCGGTGACGGTGGCGCGGCCGTCCCAGATGGTGACTTCGACGTTTTTCTTGCCGGCGGTGGCGCCGGAGTCCTGGAACGTCAGCAGGCCGTCGCGGCGGACTTTGACCTGGTCTTGGTCGTTGTCGGCCTTCGCGTCCATGAGCACGAGGTCGTCGCCGTCGGGATCTGTCCAGTCGGTGAGGATGTTCTGGCTGACGGACTTGCCCTGTTCCACGAGCATGGTGGTGGAATCGCTGCCGCGTTTGAAGGCGGGCGGACGGTTTTCGTCGTCTCCCACCACGTTGAGCGTGACCTGTCCGCCGGCGGAAAGCCCCCGGCCGTCCGCGGCGTTGTAGCTGAACGTTTCGGTGCCGGGCCGGGCGTCTGCAGGCACGGAGATCTGGAAGGCCGTGCCGCCGTAAATGCTCTGGAGCGTTCCGGCCTTGGGTCCGGAGTCACCGACTGCGGCGGTCAGGACGTCGCCATCGGGATCGGAGTCGTTATCCAAGACGCTGAGGATGGTGGTGCGGCCGGGACGGACACCGACGGCGTCCGGTTTGGTTTCCGGCGGCCGGTTGGGTTTGGTGCGGTCCGGAAGGACGTTAATGGTGTTGTTGTCCGCCGATTCCTGGTCCTGCTCATCGGATTCGTTCTTCGGCGGCACAACGTCGTCCCAGTTGTTCACCAGCTGCATGTTCTGGTTCACCAGCCACACGTTCCCTGAGTTCACATCGTTCAGGACCACCAGGTCCCGGTTCACCCGGAACGCATACGACGGCGACGCACTCGCCTTGGGCACGGCCACGTTCTTATCGTCAGCGTCGTTGGCGCAGTCACGCACGTACTTGTTCGCCCCCGACCACGCCGCGTGCACGCACCCGCCCAACTGAACGGGCGCAGCGGGCACACCCTCGCCGTCGAACGTCACCGTCTTGGCTGTGGAACCGTCGAGGGGCTGCTTCAACAACGCCTTCCGGGTGGAAATAGCCACAAAATCACTCGCAGGACCGCCCTGCTGCAGCTTCGCATCCCGCGCATTGTCCAACTGCAGCCGCTTGCCGCCGGGCAGGAACAGATTCCCCGCCGCAGCGTCCAACACCACCGGCTTATCCCCCACCACCGTGATCTGCAGATCACCCGCACCCTTAAGCTCACCCCAGGTGCTGGTATCCGAGGCCACCACTGCACCGTTGGCGTCCACGGCGGTCACGGTGACCACGCCGGATTTCGGATCCGCCGAGTACACCCGGTCATCGGCACCGACCGCGGACACCAGGCCCTCGGAACCGACCATCACCGGCTCGGACGCCTCTTGGTCGAAACCATTGACCGTGGACGGCGAGAGGGCCCAGACCTTGCCGGCGGCCGGATCCGTCACCGAGATCACGCCGGCACCAAAGCTTACGTCCGCGGAGCCAGGCAGCTGCTTGTCCCCACCCAGGCGCATGTTCGCAGGAGAAACCTGGTTCAACGTTGAACCCGTCTCATCATCAACAAACACATCCCCCGCGTTCTGCAGGATGTCAAAAGTAGTGCTCGCCGGCGTCACCGCACCGTCAAGCACCCGCGACGGATAATTCAGCCGGCCCACGGCGTTATTGGACTTACTGACAACCCACACCCCGCCGTCGTTCAATTCCACCTCAGTGGTCTTAAACCCCGGATAGATGATCGCACCGGCAACCAACACGGCACCGGCGGCAGCAAAAGCCGACCCGGTAACCATCTTGTTGTGGCGTCTCTTGAGACCAAGCTTCCCCAGCAGAGTTCTCACAGCTTTTCTATTCCCCTGAAATTTGTGGCGGCCCCCCGGCCGTACCGTCCAGAGACCCGGTACCGGGCTCTCTGTTCCCGCGTTAG
Source organism: Arthrobacter sp. BF1 (assembly GCF_056680215.1). Lineage (NCBI taxonomy): Bacteria > Bacillati > Actinomycetota > Actinomycetes > Micrococcales > Micrococcaceae > Arthrobacter > Arthrobacter sp. BF1. The sequence goes on along the minus strand of NZ_CM155271.1, from coordinate 1,390,094 downwards.
CCTACCGAAGCGCGGCTGGGGCCGCGATGGGTAGCGCTCCCCCATGGCCTGACCCGCGGTAATGTTCGTCATCAGCATTGCGGGATCCCATGGCCCTCAGGCTCACCCAGGGTGGTGTTGCCCACCTGGATGGTGCGGCCCACAAAACGGCCGTCGGGATGGGAGTTGATGCGGTACCACTTGTAAGTGCCGCGGGCGTCAGGGACTGTCCGCCACATGAAGCAATTGACGGTGAAGGACGGACCGGAGCCGTAAATCCAGGGATAGTCGCGGATGACACCGTCACAGGTATGTTCCGCACCCGCCGGCGACCGCCACGACGTTTGGCCCGACGCAGGCGCATCGGTGCACGTGCGGAAGCCAACGATTGAGTTGTCCCAATTTGTCTTGGCAGGCCCGGACCTGGCCGTCGCCGTGGCTACGGATCCGGCGGTCCCGACGGAATTCACGGTCTGCACCTGGATCGAGTGCGGTTCGTCGAACCCGCCGGTGTTCACCGTACGGCTTCCCGCCGCTGCGACCCGTTCCCAACCACGCCCGTCGATGTTGATCTGTGTGTAGGCGACGTCGTTCGTCGTTGGGGACGGTGAGGTCCAGCTGAAGCTGAGCGACTTCTGGTTCTGCCCGCCGTTCTGGCCGGACGCCGAGGGCGTGCCGGGCGCACCGTGTGGCGTAGTGTTTGCTGCTGTGCTGGCGTCCGAACTCGGGGCCACACTGGAGTTGGCCACCACGGTGATGGAGGTGGGCGTACCGTTCGTGAAGCCACTTACAGTCTGCCCGGGCTGGATGGAACCGCTCTGGCCGGTGCTGGCGTTGTAGCTGTAGCTGACCTCGCCATACGCCGAACCGTTGCGTTCGGCCGCAGTCAGCTCCTTGAAGTTGATGGTCACCTGGCGCCCCGCGCCCCCGGTGTCTGCGGCTGCCGCACTCACCCCTGAAACCTGCCCCAGCTTGCCGGTGGCGCGCCGGGGTGCCGAAGCCGGGCTGACGGCCCCTTTGCCTGCCTTGTTTTCGGCCTGGACCGTGAACGTGTAACCGGCTTCGGAGTTGTTCGCCGTGAAGTTCGCCGTACGCACCGTGCCCGCGATGGTCTGGGTTTGCGGCGCCCCGCCGCCACCGGTCATCGTGACGTAGTAGTTCTTAATTGCATCCCCGTTGGTATCGGGTTCAGTCCAGTTCACCCGCAGCTGGTTGGTGGTCCCGACGGATGAGGCCACGGCTGAGGTCGGTGCCGCAGGTGCCGCCGGCACCCCGGCCGGGTTGTCTTCGGAAGAGTAGATCCCCCATTCTGAGGGCCCCTGTTCGTTAACTGCCTGGGCGCGGACCTTGTAGCGGACACCGTTTGTCAGGCCGGGCCAGGTGTAGGTCAGTCCGGTTACGCCGTTTTTCACCGCGATGCCGTTTGCCGGTGGCGGTGAGATCTCCAGGTTGTAGCTCTTGACGGGCGAGCCCTCAGTCTTGGCAGGCGGCCAGTTGATGACCATGTTCTTATCGCCGGCTTTGACCGTGGGTGCCTCGGGCGGGGACGGCTTTTCGTCCGGTCGGATTTCGTTCGACTGCACGGAGGCCTGGGAGTCGCCCACCTCGTTGGTGGCCATGACGGTGAAGACGTACTTCACATCATTGGTCAGCCCGCTCAGCGTGCAGGTGGTGGTGATGCACTTTTGTTCGAAGCCGTTGTTGGACCGGACGGTGTACCCCGTGATCGTTGCGCCATTGTCCGACGGCGGCGCCCACTTGAGCACTGCCGTCCGGCTGCGCACGTCAGTGGCGGTGGGAGCCGAGGGCGCGTCCGGCTTGTCCCGGACAGTGATCCTGACGCGGCCGTTCGCATGGCGGGAGGGGTCGTCGGTTTTGTCGGAGACGGTATAGCGGAGCACCATAACGCCCTTGAATCCCTCCGCGGGCGTCACCGTGACGGAATCCCCGCTGCTGACCGGCTGGCCGGCTGCGGAGCCAGTTTCAAGACTGACCGAGACGATCTTCAGCGGGGTGTCGCTGAAGGGGTTGAAGTCATTGGCGAGGACGTTGATGGTTTCGGCCCGGCCGGCGTTGGCCTTCTCGATGACGTCCTCACTGGCTGTGGGAAGGGGCCTGTTGGAGGCCACTACGGTGGCCGTTACCGACGCCTTCACCGGTTCCGAGCGGCCGTCCGTGGCCTTCAGCGGGATGCTTCCCTTGCGGCCCGCGGACAAGCCTGCTGCGGCGCTGACTCTGAGCGTCTGGCCCTCAATGGTTGCCGTAAAGCCTTCCGGCATGGTGCCGTCGAACTCAAACTTGAGCTTCTCCTGGTCCCCGGAGTCCACGTCCTTGGCCAGGTTGCCCAACTCCAGGCTGGCGGTTTCGGCTTTCGGCACCTCAAGGTCCGTTCCGCTGAAAGTGGGCTCATGGTTTGCGGACGGGTCCGGGATGACCCGGGTGATGATGGTCAGGGTGGATTTCAGGCCCCGCGGATCTTCCGGACCGGACCCATCCGTCACTTCGAACGTCACGGAGCCCGGGCCCACATAATCCTCGAGCGCCGCATAGCGCAGGGCGTCCCCGCTTCCTGCGATGACGTTCCGGGTGTCAGCGCCCTGGACGCGGACCTTGTCCGCCTGGGTGATCTGCGGTGAGCGGCCTTCCCGGACCCGGACGTATTCACTGAGGTCGAGGGTGATTTCCTTGCCGGCCATCACTTCCACAACGTCGGTTCGGGCCAGGCTGGGGTGCTGTTCACCTTGGCCGGGCACCCAGATGACAGCGGTGGCGCTCTGGCCGTCAACGTCGGTGACGGTGTACGGGACCAGTTGGTCGCCCGGCGCGAGGCTGACCACCACATTGCCGTCGCCGCCCACGCGCGCGTTCGGGTTGCCGTCCGGAAGGCTGACCTTCAGCTCCGCAGCCACGCCATCGGGGTCCGAGTCGTTCTTCAGGACCGGCACATCAACGGCGGACTTGCCCAGCGTTTCAGCAGGAGTGATGACATCGTCCTTCGCCAGCGGCGCCTTGAGGGCGGCGTCGGGACTGACCCTGACCCGGATCACTGCACCGCCCTGGGCTTTTTTGTCATCCTGGATCTTGTAGCTGACGTTCTCATTGCCGGCGGTGCTGGGAGCGGTGAGCACAACCCTGCCGTCAGTGGTCTCGAGGCCGAGTTCGGATGGAGCTTCAAAAGCGTTGGAGACGAGCCCGATGGGGTCGCCGTCAGGGTCCGAATCGTTGCTGAGTGCGTCGACGGCGATCTTGCGTCCGGGGCGGACGTCCACGGAATCGTCCACGGCGATGGGTTTCTGGTTGTTGGCTTCGGGCGGTGCGATGCCCACAATAACGGTGCCGGTGTTCTCGGCGCCGATCCGGTCCCGGACGCGGTAGGTGAACGTATCCGTCCCGGCAGCCGTGCCCGTGGCGGTGAATTCGAGGTAGCCATCCTTGGCCACGGCCGTTCCCATGGCGGGGGCTTTGTCCACCCCGATCAGCTGCACGGAGTCGCCGTCCGAGTCGATGCCATCCAGCGGCACCGGGATCCGGACCACCATTCCGGAGACCACACGGGCGGTAAGGTTTTTCGGTTCCGGCCGGGTGTTCCGCTCGTCGTCGCGGGCGCGGATGCGGATGGTGACCTGCTGGGAGTCCGACTGGCCGGATTCGTTGGTGACTTTGTAAATTGCGTAAACCGTCTTGGGCACGTCTCCGGCGATAAAGCGCAAGGTGTCCCCAGCGTGGAACATCCGCCCGTCGGCGTCGTCGGGTTGCTGGGCCAGCACCGGCTCCAGCATGAGCTTGCCGCCGTTGGGGTCGGTGTCGTTCGCCAGGACAGGTATGGTCACCACGTCGCCCACCCGGACCGACACTTCGTCCGGTTTGGCTTGCGGGGCCTGGAGCTTGGCCGGAGCAGGCACCACCAGCACGGCGATGTCGCCGCTTGCCGAGGACTTGCCGTTCGAAATCGTGTACTTGACGTTGAGCTCACCCTGCGCCCGGATATCGGTGATCCGGATCACCGAGTGGTCCAGCACTGAGACGCTGACCGGCAACCCGTCGGCAGCTGTGACGGACTGGACCACCAGCACGCCACCGGACGGGTCCGAGTCGTTGCCCAGGACGTCCACCAGGACGGCTCCGCCGCTGGGCAGCAGGGCTATGTCGCGCACCGCAACGGGTGAGCCGTCCCCGTCGCCGGAAACCACATCCACCCGGACCAACTGCTGCGCGCTGGCTGGCCCGTTGGTTACCAGGTACGACACATAGTGGGAGCCCTCGGATGCGGAGTTGAAGGTGAAGGTCTGCTGATCCGCTCCCATCGTGGCTGTGGAGTTACCGTCCGGGGTGACCTGGGCGAGGCGAAGGGCACCCCCTTGCGGGTCAGAGTCGTTTTTCAGCGGTGCGATCACGGTGTCAACACCGGCGACCGCCACCACGTGGTCCGCATTGGCGATCGGCGGCAGGGCGCCGGAGGCGCGAACATCCACCGTGACCTTGCCTTCGGCGGTCGACTGGCCGTCGGAAACTGTCAGGGTTACCGCCTTCCGGCCGGGCTCGGTGCCGGCGTCCTGGAAGGTGAGGAGTCCGTCAGGCCGGATCTTGACCTGGTCACGGGGATCGCTGCCTGTAGCGCTGACTACGTACAGATCGTCGCCGTCGGGATCGATCCAGTCGATGAGGACGTTCTGGCTGACGGACTTGCCGGCCTGCACAACGAGCGTGGTATTTCGGTTCGGCTTCTGCCGCGGGGCGGAGTTCTGTCCGGGCGGAACGACATTGAGCGTGACATCGGAGGAGGCGCTGAGGCCCCGGCCATCGTCCACAGTGTATTTGAAGGTCTCGGACCCGGTTTTGTCCGCAGGGACGCTGACCTGGAAGCCGGTGGAACCGTAGATCGGGGCAAGTATGCCGGACCTGATCGGATCGGGGGCACGCACGGTGAGGATGTCGCCGTCGGGGTCGGTGTCATTGTCCAGGACCGGCAGGACCACGGTCCTGCCGGCACGCACCCCGAACGTATCCGGCTTGGCCACTGGAGCGCTGTTGGGTTTGGTGCGGTCCGGGAGGACGGTCTGCTGGACTTCGTCGGCGGAATCCTTGTCCGCATCATCGGACGTCTCCTTGGGCGGGATAACGTCGTCCCAGTTGTTCACCAGCTGCATGTTCTGGTTCACCAGCCACACGTTCCCCGAGTTCACATCGTTCAGGACCACCAGGTCCCGGTTCACCCGGAACGCATACGACGGCGACGCACTCGCCTTGGGCACGGCCACGTTCTTATCATCAGCATCATTCACACAGTCACGGACATACTTGTTCGCCCCCGACCACGCCGCGTGCACGCACCCGCCCAACTGAACGGGCGCAGCGGGCACACCCTCGCCGTCGAACGTCACCGTCTTGGCTGTGGAACCGTCGAGGGGCTGCTTCAACAACGCCTTCCGGGTGGAAATAGCCACAAAATCACTCGCAGGACCGCCCTGCTGCAGCTTCGCATCCCGCGCATTGTCCAACTGCAGCCGCTTGCCGCCGGGCAGGAACAGATTCCCCGCCGCAGCGTCCAACACCACCGGCTTATCCCCCACCACCGTGATCTGCAGATCACCCGCACCCTTAAGCTCACCCCAGGTGCTGGTATCCGAGGCCACCACTGCACCGTTGGCGTCCACGGCGGTCACGGTGACCACGCCGGATTTCGGATCCGCCGAGTACACCCGGTCATCGGCACCGACCGCGGACACCAGGCCCTCGGAACCGACCATCACCGGCTCGGACGCCTCTTGGTCGAAACCATTGACCGTGGACGGCGAGAGGGCCCAGACCTTGCCGGCGGCCGGATCCGTCACCGAGATCACGCCGGCACCAAAGCTTACGTCCGCGGAGCCAGGCAGCTGCTTGTCCCCACCCAGGCGCATGTTCGCAGGAGAAACCTGGTTCAACGTTGAACCCGTCTCATCATCAACAAACACATCCCCCGCGTTCTGCAGGATGTCAAAAGTAGTGCTCGCCGGCGTCACCGCACCGTCAAGCACCCGCGACGGATAATTCAGCCGGCCCACAGCGTTATTGGACTTACTGACAACCCACACCCCGCCGTCGTTCAATTCCACCTCAGTGGTCTTAAACCCCGGATAGATGATCGCACCAGCAACCAACACGGCACCGGCGGCAGCAAAAGCCGACCCGGTAACCATCTTGTTGTGGCTTCTCTTGAGACCAAGCTTCCCCAGCAGCGTTCTCACAGCTTTTCTATTCCCCTGAAATTATTACTGCCGTCCGGCAGCAGAATTGCCCGTGGTAGCCACCACGGGCCCACTCCGCCACTCCCCCGTAGAGACGCCGGAATAATGCTGATGCAGCCTGACGAACCGCCGCGCGGCCCGCTGTTGCTACTGCGGGGCCCTCCAGCGGCCAGAAATGACTATAGCTTGATTGACCAACAACTGGATAAATCCGCGGGTCATCGAATGGGACCGAAGCCGCCGGAAAGAAAGACTAGTCGACTACCAGGCCCCGGCCTTCACCGCGCGCCAGCAGCACCGGGTGGATTTCGCCGAACCCGCGCACGTTTTCGGCGGGCTGCGGAACCAGGACAAAGCGTTCATCATGATCCAGGGCCGAAGCCGTCATGGAGTCGATCAGGACAGTTCCCGGATCGGCAAGGGTGGTCAGCCGGGCAGCCAGGTTGACCGTGGGCCCGTAAATGTCCCCCAGCCGGGAGAGGATCCTGCCCCAGACCATCGCAACCCTCGCTTCGGGGAGGATCTCATCCTCGGTGAAGGCCCGGGCCAGTGCCAATGAGATCTCGGCCCCCGCTGCAGGCGTCTCGGCGATGTAGAGGACTTCGTCGCCCACGGTCTTGACCAGACGGCCGCCGCCCACGGAGATGATCTCGGCGCATTTGTTCTCAAAGCGCTGGACCAGTCGGGCAAGGGTCTTTTCGTTCATGCGGCGCGAGAGGCTTGTATAGGACACGAGGTCGGCGAACCCGACGGCACGTGCCAGCGGCAGCGGCGCATCGTCTTCGTCGCCTTCCCGGCCCTCTTCACTGGCCTGCAGGCCCGCTTCGGCGCGGACGGCCAGCCGCTGGATGCCGGCGTTGAGCTGCCGCCGCCACGAGTAGACAAGCATGTGCTCCAGCGCGTCGAGCAGCGACGGCATTTCGTTGACCAGGCGTTTGCGGGCCACAGCGTCCGTGACGCCCTGCTCGTGGACCATGTCCTCAACCAGGGCTTCGATCTGCCACACCACCATCCGGTCAGTCATCTGACCGATGGCCCGGGTTACCGAGATTGCGGCCTCTTCGGTCAGGACTCCGGAGCGGACCAGGTCCACCACCGTGGACAGCGCGGCCTGGTCACGTTCGGTGAACGCAACGTCCTCGTCACCGAAATTCGGGAAGCCCAGCGCGCGCCACAGCTTCCGCGCAGACAGGAGCGACAACCCTGCGCCGGCAGCCACCTCACGGCGCCGCAGCCTGCGTTCGCCGCCCAGCAGCTTGGCCTCGAGCGCTTTGGCGGCCAGCCGTTCAGCAGACAGTGTGCCCGTTGGGGGGTGGGCACTTTCGGCTGCGCGGGCCGGCAGGTCGTGCTGGTCCTGCGGGTCCTCATCGTTCATCGTGTCCACCTTCTCTCAACTCCCACGGCAGTACGTCATCGGCATATTCCGGCAGTTCATCGGCCTCCGGATCCCTGCCCGCGGGCAGTTCGGCCATGGCATCCAGCACAAAATCCCGAAACCGTGCCGCTTCCGGGACATCCTGGATGGTCACCACGCTTTGGTATCCGGTTTCCAAGGATATATTCCCGGAGTGCAATATGCGCTGCCACACCGATTGGTGGACCGTCACGTTGCGTACCGAGCCGAGATTGACCTGTTCATCCCGGCGCCGCACCATGCCATAGCGGGCAACAATCCTCCGGCTGGTGAGTATGTAACGGGTCCCCTGCCAGCGCAGCAGAGGCGGCAGGCAATATGCCAACCATATCCACGCGGCAGTCAGGACGCATGCGAGTGCAATCCACGGCGCCCAATCCGCGGAGATGGCCGGCACCACCCGAGCGGCCTCGCCCCGCAGGGTCCAGGCGCTGGCGAAGGCGGCAGCGGCCGGTGCCGCGATGAAGGCTGCGGCCGGGCCTGCCAGTTTCCTCGGCTGCGGACGTGTGATCGTAATGACCTGTTCGCCCGGCACGAGGCCTTTACGCATAACCGCCTTCGGTGTCGTGGCCGGGCGGGGTCCAGGGACGCAGGTGCACAACATCACCGGCGGTCACCACGTGTTCCCGGGCGTCCTGATCCACCACGAGCAGGGAGCCGTATTCGTCCAGCCTGGTTGCATGCCCGATGATTTCGTGGTCTCCCGGCAGCTGCGCGCGTACTTGCCTGCCCAGCGTGACCATCACCGACTCCACCCGCTTGTGGAGGGAAGGTCCGCCTGCCAACCCGGCGGTGGGGTCGCCGTCGGCATTGCAGAAACTGCGGTAGAGCCGGGCAAAGTGTGCCAGGTAGCTCTTGAGCAGTTGGGTCCGGTCATCGGTCAGCGGCTGCTCAAGCGCGACGGAGGTGGCGGTGGGCACCGGCAGTTCTGCCGCCGTCAAGGACACGTTAAGGCCGGTCCCGAGGACAACAGCCGGCACTGAACCGTCACCCATGGGGCCCATCTGGGCCAGGATTCCGGCGATCTTGCGGCCGCGGACCAGGACATCGTTGGGCCACTTAAGCTCGGCGGGGATACCGGCCGTCTCCAACAGCGTCTCGCGGAGGGCCAGCGCGGCAAGCAACGACAGCCACGAATAGGTGTGGGTGGGCAAGGGCCTGCCCTCAGCGTTCATGGGCCGCAGGACGATGGAAACGGACACCGCACTCAGCGGCGGCGCCTCCCAGCTCCGGTCCAGCCTGCCCCGGGCCGCGGTCTGGTACTCGGCCGTCAGCACAGACAAGTCAGGCCACTCTTTTGGTTCAACGGTCACTGCCCGCAGGAGGTCCGCGTTGGTGGATCCGGTGGAGTCCACCACAACCATTTTCGCGATGCCGGTGGCGGCCAGGAAATCCGGGTCCGCCAGGGCCCCGCGGTTCAACGGAATTCCCGGGATTTGTGAGTCAGCCATGATTGAATCCTATCGACTCACGCGCCTCCGGCGGCTGTTCCGGCGAACACCCCCACGCACCTGACTCCGAGCAGCTGACGGGAAGGTGCTTTAGAGGAAGATGTCCGGCACGAGCTGATCCTCGGCTGCTCCGAGGCTGTAGGGCCGGAAGTCAGTGACTCCTGCCGCCGCCAGCACCTGCTCATCCGTGTAGAAGTTCCCGCTGGGGCCCGTTCCGCTGGCGGGCGCAGTGCCGGGCGAAGATCCGGCGCCGGATGTGCCGGCGGGATTGCCGCCGGTCAGGATCGCGTGGGCGGCATCAGCCATGATCTGCGGTCCACGGGCAGCCTGCACCATGGCCCGGCCGCCGGGCATATTCCGAATAGCGGCGGTGTCGATCAGCGTGCACGGCCAGAGGGAGTTGACCCTGATCCCGTCTGCCTTGAGTTCCTCAGCCAAGCCCAGGGTGGTCAGGCTCATGCCGTACTTGGCCATTGTGTAGGCAAGGTGCCTGCCGGCCCATTTCGGGTCCAGGTTCAGGGGCGGCGAGAGGGTCAGGATGTGGGCGTTGTCCGATTTACGCAGTGCCGGCAGGGCCAGCTTGGACAGCAGAAACGTCCCGCGGACGTTGATGTCCTGCATCAGGTCGTAGCGCTTCATCTCAACGTCGTCCGTAGTGGACAGATCGATTGCGGACGCGTTGTTCAGGACCACATCGATACCGCCGAAACGCTCGACGGCGGCAGCCACTGCGCCTGCCACGTCCTCGTCGCGGCGCACGTCCCCCACGATGGCAAGTGCCTGGCCGCCGGCGGCCTCTACCTGTTCCGCCGCACTGTGGACAGTGCCGGCGAGTGTGGCATGGGGCTCGCCGGTCTTGGCCAACAGGACCACGTTGGCGCCGTCCCGGGCAGCACGGGTGGCAATGGCCAGGCCGATGCCGCGGCTGCCACCGGACATCAATATGGTGCGGCCCCGAAGGGAGCCAGTGGGCTGGTACGGCGTGATGGCGGCGGACCTTGCGTCATTGCTGGAAGTCATGGGTTCCACTGTAGTCCAGAGATATTACCGGCCAGTAACATACGGCTTGATGGGCGGATGTGCCACAAAATTGTAGGGTTTCTACAGCCGTCCCCCGCAAAAGCGTCATTAGACTAGCCAGCAGGGTTCGTCCTTTGTGCGGAAGCTACTTAAATCCCAGCATTCGACCTGCCTGCCAGCACCGAGACGCAGCACCTTTTTGTTACAGCACCAATCTGCTACAGAGCCGGAGACACTTGATGAGCCACGACTTGACCACGACTGCGGGAAAAATCGCCGACTTCCGCGACCGCCAGGCCCGTGCAGAGCAGCCATCCGGCCCCGAAGCCATCGAGAAGCAGCATGCCCGCGGCAAGAACACCGCCCGCGAGCGCATCGACCTCCTCCTCGATGAGGGGTCTTTCGTGGAGCTTGATGCGCTGGCAGTGCACCGCTCCACCGCCTTCGGGATGGACAAGAAGAAGCCCCTCGGAGACGGCCTGGTTTCCGGGTACGGCACGGTGGACGGGCGCCCGGTAGCTGTCTACAGCCAGGATTTCTCCGTCTACGGCGGGTCCCTCAGCCAGGTCAACGGCGAAAAGATCGTCAAGGTCCAGGAATTCGCCCTGCGTAACGGCTGCCCGGTGGTGGGCATCCTCGACGGCGGCGGCGCCCGGATCCAGGAAGGCGTGGCCTCCCTGGCCATGTTCGCGGACATCTTCCGCAACAACGTCCACGCCTCCGGTGTGGTCCCCCAGATCTCCCTCATCATGGGACCGTCCGCCGGCGGTGCCGCATACTCCCCCGCGCTCACGGACTATGTGGTGATGGTGGACAAGACCTCGCACATGTTCATCACCGGCCCCGACGTCATCAAGACCGTCACGGGCGAAGACGTGGACATGGAAACGCTCGGCGGCGCACGGCAGCACAATGCCAACACAGGCACATCCACCTACCTTGCCTCCGACGAGGCCGACGCGATCGGGTTTGTCCGCGAACTGCTGGACTTCCTGCCGTCCAACAACCTTGCAGAGGCCCCGGTGCTGGAGCACCAGCAGGAACTGGAGCCCGACGACGACGACCTCGCCTTGGATGCCCTCGTGCCGGACTCCGCGAACCAGCCCTACGACATGCGGACCGTCATCGAGCAGATCGTGGATGACGCGCATTTCCTGGAGATGCAGTCCCTCTATGCCCCCAACGTGATCATCGGCTACGGCCGGGTAGAAGGACACACTGTGGGCATCGTCGCCAACCAGCCGCTGCAGTTCGCCGGCACGCTGGACATCGCCGCCTCCGAGAAGGCTGCCCGGTTCGTGCGGAACTGCGACGCGTTCAACATCCCCATCATCACCCTGGTGGACGTGCCGGGCTTCCTGCCCGGCAAGGACCAGGAGTTCCAGGGCATCATCCGCCGCGGCGCCAAGCTGCTTTACGCCTACGCGGAAGCCACCGTCCCCAAGCTGACCGTCATCACACGCAAGGCCTACGGCGGGGCGTACATCGTGATGGGCTCCAAGAAGCTCGGCGCGGACCTTAACCTCGCCTGGCCCACTGCCCAGATTGGCGTGATGGGCGCTCAGGGTGCGGTCAACATCCTCTACCGCCGGGAACTGGTGGCTGTTGCCGAGAGCGGCGGGGATGTTGAAGCCCGCCGCGCCGAGGTCATCCGGCAGTACGAAGAAGAGCTGTTGAACCCCTACCAGGCTGCGGAGCTTGGCTACGTGGACGCGGTCATTGCCCCGTCCGAAACCAGGATCCAGATCATCAGGGGGCTGCGCGCCCTGCGTGACAAGCGGGCCAGCCTGCCCGCCAAGAAGCACGGGAACATCCCGCTGTGACCCCCAACGATGGCCCCGGCGAAAACCCCGCCGCCGAAGCTGCCTCGCCACTGTTCTCCGTGGTCAAGGGCGAACCGTCCGCCGAGGAGCTCGCGGCGCTGACCGCCGTCGTGCTTTCCCTCGGTGTCACGGACGCGCCGGGCACCGGGAAGCCCAACCTCCGGCACTGGGTGCGCCGGCAACAGTTGCGACTCGCGCCTACGCCGGGTCCCGGCGAGTGGAGGCGAAGCCGGGGCTAAGCTCGTGGGGTGACTACCGAAGCCCTGTCTGCTGTCCGTCCGCCTTCCGCCATCGATGCTGTGGCGGATGCCTATACCGACACGCTCATCCGGTTAAATCCGTCCTTTGCCACGGAGCTCGGGCTGCCCGGCCACGAGACCGAGTACCCTGACTACTCCCCTGCCGGCATCGCCGTATTCGCGGCGGAGGCCACCAAGGCGCTGGCTGCGTTGGACGGTCTGGAACCCCAGGACGATGTGGACGCCGTCACGCTGGACGCCATGCGGGAGCGCCTGGGACTGCAGCTCGAAATCCACGAGTCCGGCTGGGACGAAGCAAACCTGAACAATATTTCCTCGCCCTCGCAGGACATCCGGTCCATTTTTGACCTGATGCCCACTGACACGGCCGGGCAATGGGAGCACATCGCCGGCCGTGCCCTGAATGTTCCGGGCGCTATCACGGGCTACATCGCTTCCCTGCGCCACGCCAAGGACTCGGGGAAAGTGTCGGCCGTACGCCAGGTCTCCGCCGTCATCGAACAGGCCACCAAGTATGCCGCTGAGGACGGCTTCTTCGCGAAGCTGGCCGCCGGCGCCCGGATTGCTGACGGTCCGCTTGAAACCGCAGCGCAGGAGAAGCTCGACGCCGGTGCTGCCGCCGCGCGCGGCGCCTACCAACAGCTCGCCGACTTCCTCCGCGGTGAGCTGCTGCCCGTGGCACCGGAGAAGGACGCCGTAGGCCGCGAGCGCTACGCACTGGCATCGCGTTCCTTCCTGGGTGCCGCCGTCGACCTCGAAGAGACCTACGCGTGGGGCGTCCAGGAACTGGACCGGCTCATCACCGAGCAGGAAAAGGTGGCGTCCATCATCAAGCCGGGGGCCGGCATCGAGGAGGCGAAGGACGTCCTCAACAACGATCCCGCGCGCCAGCTCAAGGGCACTGAAGCCCTCAAGGCCTGGATGCAGCAACTCTCCGACAAAGCCGTTGCCGACCTTGCCGGGGTGCACTTCGAGATCCCCGACGTCATGAAGAAGCTCGAATGCCTGATCGCCCCCACCGACGAGGGCGGCATCTATTACACCGGCCCCTCCGACGACTTCAGCCGGCCAGGCAGGATGTGGTGGTCCGTCCCCGCCGGTGAAGACACATTCACCACCTGGGCTGAAACCACCACCGTCTTCCACGAGGGCGTCCCCGGCCACCACCTCCAGGTAGCCACCGCCACCTACCGGCGGGAACTGCTCAACAAGTGGCGGCGGAACGTCTGCTGGACCTCCGGGCATGGCGAAGGCTGGGCCCTGTACGCCGAAAAGCTCATGCAGGAACTCGGCTACCTGTCCGACCCGGGCGACAACATGGGCATGCTGGACATGCAGCGGATGCGCGCGGCACGGGTGGTGTTCGACATTGGTGTCCACCTAGAACTTGACGTCCCTGAACGCTGGGGCACCGGCGCGTGGACGCCGGACAAGGGCTACAGCTTCCTCAAGGAAAACCTGGCCATCAGCGAAGGCCAGCTCAACTTCGAATTCACCCGCTACCTCGGCTGGCCCGGCCAGGCCCCGTCCTACAAGGTGGGGCAGCGCCTTTGGGAACAGATCCGCGCCGACCTCGAAGCCAGGCCAGGCTTCGATCTCAAGGCCTTCCACACCAAGGCCCTGAACATCGGCTCGGTTGGCCTGGACACGCTCCGCCGGGCACTGCTGGACTAGAGATCCTCGCCACATCCGGCGCGGGAATAACTTCACAATTGGCTTGTCGTATGCCGGTTTTGCGCGGATCTGTGCCTGTGGTGGGAATTGTAGCCACGTAACATTTCTCAACATCCGTTGGGCGTGGTAATTCATGCGGACCTAGCGTGTTCGGGTGAGCACTCAAACCCGCATCCCCGAATCCTCAGGAAAGACCGGCTTCCAGCTGCCCAAGTGGGCTGGCTCGTTCGGTTTCCAGATCATCGCCGCCCTCATCCTGGGCCTTGGCCTCGGCCTGCTGGCCAAGTACACGGGCAGCACGAAGACAGAGCCCAACGGCCTCGGCGCCACGCTGCAGACCATCGGCTCCAGCTACATCTCGCTGCTGCAGACCGCCGTGGTCCCGTTGATTTTCACGGCGGTGGTCAGCTCCATCTCGAACCTGCGCCAGGTCTCCAACGCCGCCAAGCTGGCTTGGAACACCCTGCTTTGGTTCGCCATCACGTCGCTGATCGCGGTCCTGATCGGCATCGGGCTTGGGGTGCTCCTGCAGCCCGGCGCCAACACCGGCATCACTCAGGAAGCCAAGTACGCCGGCAAAACCGGCGACTGGTGGTCTTTCCTGATTGGCCTGTTCCCCAAGAACTTCCTCGGCCTCGGCGCCAGCTCCACCGTGACCGAGAGCGCCAACGCCGCTACGACCGTCAGCACCTCCGTCAGCTTCAACGTGCTCCAGATCCTGGTCATTGCCATCGCCGTGGGCGTCGCCGCCCTCAAGGTCGGCAAGGCCGCTGAGCCCTTCCTGAACCTCAACGCCTCCGCTCTGGCCGTTATCCAGAAGGTCCTGTGGTGGATCATCCGGATCGCGCCCATCGGCACCGTCGGTCTGATCGGCAACGCCGTGGCCGTCTACGGCTGGGACACCATCGGCGCGCTCGGCAAGTTCACGGTCGCCATCTACGTTGGCCTGGCCCTGGTGATGTTTGTTGTCTACCCGGTTCTGATCCGCACCCACGGGCTCTCCGTCAAGCAGTACTTCTCCGGCGTTTGGCCGGCAGTGCAGCTGGCCTTTGTGTCCCGCTCGTCCATCGGAACCCTGCCGCTGACCCAGCGGGTCACCGAACGCAACCTGGGCGTTCCGCGTGCGTACGCCTCCTTCGCCGTACCCTTGGGCGCCACCACTAAGATGGACGGCTGCGCCGCGATCTACCCGGCCATCTCGGCAATCTTCGTAGCCCAGTTCTTCGGCGTCCAACTGGACTTCAGCCACTACGTGCTGATCGCGCTCGTGTCTGTCCTGGGCTCCGCAGCGACCGCGGGCACCACCGGCGCCGTGGTGATGCTCACCCTGACGCTCTCCACGCTGGGACTGCCGCTTGCCGGCGTCGGCCTCCTGCTGGCCGTCGATCCCATCCTGGACATGGGCCGCACCGCGCTCAACGTGGCTGGCCAGGCGCTCGTCCCGGCCATCGTGTCCAAGCGCCAGGGGATCCTTGACGAGACGCTCTACAACGCACCTCGCAACGGCAACCCCTTCGCTGACGACACCGAGTCCGACGCCGGCTCCGCCACCGCGGATCCTTCCACTGCCGCCCGGGGTACTGACCCGGCTGGCGCCGGACGGGAACTGGCCGACTCAAAGGCCTGACGCAGCCGCCTCAAGAGTGCATAACGAAGAAGTCCCCGGGAACTTGACTGTTCCGGGGACTTCTTCTTTTTGTGGCTCCTTTGCTCCGTGGCCTGCGGGTTAGCGGCCGCCGCCGCCGATCACTCCGTTCTGCACCGCCTTGGTGACAGCGTCCGCCTCAGCCTGGGTCAGCTTGCCGTCAGTAACGGCCTTGTTCAGGCGGGTCTTCAGTTCCGCGGCATGTTCCGCCTGCTCAGCGGTACGCAGCTCCTCCAGCGCCGCCGTCACCTTAGCCTCATCGATACCCAGCGATGCTGCGAGTGACTTGGCGAGCTCCGCCTGCATGGCTGCCGGGTCAGGCCGGGTTCCGTCAGCCGGCGTGCCTTTCTCCGTACCTGCCGCGGGCTTGTTGGCGTCGCGGAAGGCCTTCAAGGCATCGGTCAGCTTGGTCTGGTCCACGCCCAGTTTCGTGGCCAGTTCAGTTGCGTCGTCGCCGCCGAAACCGAAGCCGCCGTGGCCGCCGTGGCCGCCCCGGCCGCCCTTGCCTTCGGTCGGAGCGGTGCTGGTGCTGCCGTCCGCGGAGGTGCTTGAGCTGGCGCTGGGGGTGGGGGCCGGCGTCGTGGTTGCAGAGGCCATCCCGGCCACCCCGATTCCGGCTCCCAGGGCGAGGGCCGTAGCCGTCAGGCCCAGCGTAATTTTCCTAGTGCGTGCCATTTGTTTCTCCTGAATCTGCCGTCCCTGACGGCTGGTCATCTTCTCCCTGTCGGGACTCTTCCAGTCTTGGGCCGCAGGATCAGTTCCAGCTGTTGGGAACCTTTCATCTTCCTGTGAATGAATTTGCGCGGCGTGCAAACTTGCACGTAGTGTAATTTCGTGACAGAAACCCTTTCGCGGCGTGAACTCAACAAGGCCGTCACGCGCCAGGCAATCACCGATGCTGCCTTGATGCTGCTGCGCAGCAACGGCCCGGGGAACTTCACGGTGGAGGACATTGCCGAGCTGGCAGGCATCTCGCGGCGGACCTTCTTTAACTACTTCGGCA
The DNA here is from genome assembly GCF_056680215.1 of Arthrobacter sp. BF1. Classification (NCBI taxonomy): domain Bacteria; kingdom Bacillati; phylum Actinomycetota; class Actinomycetes; order Micrococcales; family Micrococcaceae; genus Arthrobacter; species Arthrobacter sp. BF1. The sequence continues at coordinate 1,373,598 of NZ_CM155271.1, read as the reverse complement.
GCATCGAAGCGGCCCTGGCCGCGGTAACGAACGGATTCCTGGACAGCGCCCTGCAGCAGTTCAGGCAGCGCCCGGCCAACGAGCCCATCCTCGAATCCGCGCGCGCGGCCCTGATGCAACTGGCGGACCCCATGACCGTGGCCCCGCTGGCTGAGCTCTTCACCCTGACCCAGGAGAACGCGCTCCTTTCCCGCTCCGAACTCGAAGCCTGGGACCACTGCACAGAGCAGATCATCAATGCGGCGCGGCAACGCTTCGCCGGAACCCCCGGCGCCGCCGTCGATGAGCTCTACCTGCGTGCCCTCGCCGGATCCGTCATCTCCTGCGGCAAGGCGGCCATGGATGTGTGGTTTGCCCGTTGCGGCGCCGACCTTTCCCCCGACTCGCTCGCCGTCCTGCGCCAACTGCTGATTGATGCCATGGGCCACCTCGGCTCCGGCTTCGGCAGTCCGGGCACCCCTGCTCCCGTTACTGCACCCACCCTCCTCAAAGAACGGCTCTGACATGGCCCCGCTGCTCTACCGCCTCGGCAAGTTCTCCTACCGCCACAGATGGCTGGTCATCTCACTCTGGCTCGCCGTTTTGGTGGCGGTCGGCGGCTCAGCTGCCGCCTTCCACGGCACGCTCTCCAATAATTTCCAGATTCCGGGCACGGAGACCCAGCGCATCGCGGACAAGTTGAAGCAGGAACTGCCGGCGGCCTCAGGCGGCTCCGCAACGATCGTGTTCGAAGCCCCCGCCGGCGGCTTCACCAACGAGAGCCGAGCGGCCGTCACAGCCGCCCTCACCAAACTCGGCGAACTCCCGGACGTCAAGGCCACCACCGATCCTTTCGCCACCCAGGCGCAGCTGGACCAGGCCGGACAGGCCATCACCGACGGCGGCCAGCAGCTTGCTGCAGGCCAAGCCAAGCTGGACGCCTCACGGACCCAGCTCGACGCCGGTGCAGCGCAGCTGAGTGCCGCAGAGGAGCAGCTAACGGCCGCGGGTGCGCCCGCCGCCGTCGTCGAGGCACGGCTGGGACAGCAGAAGGCTGCCCTGGCCCAAGGGCAGGAACAGCTTGCTGCGGGCACGCAGGAACTCGAAGCCGCCAAGGCGAAACTGGAGCTCGGCAAGCGGCAGGCCGAGGCCTCAACCGGGATCCGTTTCGTTTCCTCGGACGGCCAGGCCGCGGTGGCGCAGGTTCAATTCACCACCTCCATCAACGCCCTTACCCCTGCTGTGCGGCAGCAGGTCCAGGACATCGCGCATGAAACGGCGGCCGCCGGCGTCACAGCACTGGCCAGCAAGGAAATCACCGAAGACATCTCCGAGCTCTTCGGCACGGCAGAAATCATCGGCATCGCAGTGGCCGCCCTCGTCCTGATCCTGATGCTCGGCACACTGGTCGCCGCCGGGCTGCCGCTGCTGATGGCCGTGATCGGTGTCGGCGTGGGCGTGGGCATCACGTTTGCCCTGTCCGGTGCGTTCGACATGAGCTCCATCTCCCCCATGCTGGCCCTGATGCTTGGCCTGGCCGTGGGCATCGACTACTCCCTCTTCATCGTCAACCGGCACCGGACCCAACTGCTCACCGGCATGGATCCTGAGGAATCCGTGGCGCGCGCCACGGGAACATCCGGCAACGCCGTGCTTTTTGCCGGCCTGACCGTCATCATCGCCCTGGCCGCCCTGGTGGTGCCGGGCCTGCCCTTCCTGAGCGTCATGGGCCTGGCCGCCGCCGGCACCGTGGCGGTGGCCGTCCTGGTTGCCCTCTCACTCACGCCGGCAATGCTGTCCCTGATCGGGCGGCGCATCATTTCCCGGCGGGCCTGGGCCAAAGCCGAGGCCCACAATGCGGAGTCCGGCCACGAGGCAGCTGACCAGGCCAAGGACGAAGCCAAGAGCACCCGCGGCTGGGGAGGCCTGGTCACGAGGCACCCCATCGTGGCCCTCGTCGCGGGTGTACTCCTGCTGGGCAGCCTGGCCCTGCCGGCCGCGCAGCTTCAGCTCGCCCTGCCCGACGGCGGCGCCGAGCCGGTGGACTCCGAGGCCTACCAGGCCTATGACGTAACGGCCCGCAGCTTCGGCGAAGGCGTCACCGGCCCCATCGTGGTGGTGGGCGAGTTCCCTGCCAACCTGGACGTAACCCAGGCCCAGAAACTGCAGTACGACGTCGCCGACCTGATCCGGGGCGTGGACAATGTGGTGGCCGCCGTTCCGGTGGCACTCAGTGAGGACCGCCGCACCGCCGTTTTCCAGGTCATCCCAGAGGAAGGCCCGGCCAAGGCCGGTACCGTGCAGGTGGTCAGTGAGCTCCGCGAACGCGGTGCGCAGATCCAGGCCGAAACGGGAGTCACCATCGGGCTAACCGGTCAGACCGCCGGCAACATCGATGTCTCCACGAAGCTCGGTGACGCCCTGCCGCCCTACCTGGCGATCGTCGTCGGACTTTCCCTGCTCCTCCTCTTGCTTGTTTTCCGCTCGATCGTGGTTCCCCTGCTGGCAACCGGCGGCTTCCTGCTGTCATTGGCGGCCGCATTCGGCCTCGTGGTGGCCGTCTACCAGTGGGGCTGGCTGGGAGCCGTGTTCGACGTCGCCAACCCCGGCGCGGTGCTGAGCTTCCTGCCGATCATCCTGATCGGCGTGCTATTCGGCCTGGCGATGGACTACCAGGTGTTCATCGCCAGCGGCATGCGGGAGGCGTACATGCATGGCGCACCAGCGAAAAAGGCTGTGCGGATCGGCTTCAGCCATGCCGCCGCTGTGGTGACCGCCGCCGCCATCATCATGGTCAGTGTGTTCGCCGGGTTTATCTTCAGCCACCTGACCATGGTCCGGCCCCTGGGCTTCGCCATGGCATTCGGGGTGCTGCTGGACGCCTTTGTGGTCCGGATGACCATTGTGCCGGCCGTGATGTACCTGCTCGGTGAAAAGACCTGGTGGCTGCCGACGTGGCTGGACCGGATCCTGCCGGATGTGGACGTCGAGGGCGCCAAGCTCGAACGCCGCGAAAACACGCCGCAGGAGCTCGCCCAGCCGGTCCACTAGGCTGAATCCGTGACCCGCTTAATCCTGGCCTCCCAGTCCCCCGCCCGCACCAAACTCCTCGCCGACGCCGGCATTCAGCACTCGGTGCTCGTCTCCGATGTTGACGAGGACGCAGTCCAGGCCCGCTACGGGGTCACGGATCCGCACGATACCGCCCTGCTGCTGGCGCGGGCCAAGGCTGAGGCCGTGGCCGCGCTGCCGGAGGCGGAGGGTGCGCTGGTCATCGGCTGCGACTCGGTGTTTGAGTTCGACGGCGAGGCGCACGGGAAGCCGTACACCGCCGAGGTCGCCCGCGAACGGATGCTCCGGATGAGCGGCAACAGCGGGGTGCTGCACACCGGACATTGGCTGGTGGACTGCCGCGCGGTGGCGGCGGACAGCACGGGCGAAGCGTCCGACGACGGCGCAGCGTCCGACGGCGGCATAACGGCGCCGGGATCCGGCGCCACCCTCGGGGCGGTCACCTCCGCCGAGGTCCACTTCACGGACATGGAACTGGAGGAGATCGACGCCTACATCGCCACCGGGGAACCGCTCCACTGCGCCGGCTCGTTCACTATCGACGGCTTCGGCGGGGCGTTCATCCGGAAGGTGGACGGGGACCCGCACACCGTCGTCGGCCTTTCCATTTCGACGCTCCGGGCCCTTCTGGGCCAGGCCAACGTCCGCATCACGGAGCTTTGGCCCGCGCCATAATCGCCTCGATTGCTCGGACGTTTGTAGGTTCCCTACAAAGCAATGCCGGTTTACACGCGGAATCCGCAAGTAATATCGGCGGAACCCTCAAAATCGCGCTAGGCTCCCTGAAGGAAAGAAGGAGACGCCTTGTCAGCAATTTTGGAGCAGTCCGCAAGTCCCGTGCAGTCGAACCTCACCAAGGTGCTGATCGCCAACCGCGGCGAAATCGCAGTGCGGATCATCCGCGCGGCACGTGATGAAGGCATTGCCTCCGTGGCCGTCTACGCCGATCCTGACCGGGACGCGCTGCATGTCCGGCTCGCAGACGAGGCCTACTCCCTGGGTGGCAACACCGCCGCTGAGTCCTACCTGGTGATGGACAAAATCATCGACGCTGCCCGCCAGTCCGGTGCCGACGCCATCCACCCGGGCTACGGATTCCTCGCCGAAAACGCTGAGTTCGCAGCCAAGGTCATTGAAGCGGGCATCACCTGGATCGGCCCCTCCCCCGATGCCATCTCCGCCCTCGGCGACAAGGTCCAGGCCCGCCACATCGCCGAAAAGGTGGGTGCACCCCAGGTTCCCGGCACCGCCGACCCGGTGCAGTCAGCCGAGGAAATCCTTGAATTCGTGGACAAGTTCGGACTGCCGGTGGCCATCAAGGCTGCCTTCGGCGGCGGCGGCCGCGGCATCAAGGTGGCCCGCACCCGCGAGGAAATTCCGGAACTGTTTGAATCTGCCGTCCGGGAAGCCACAGCCGCCTTCGGCCGCGGCGAATGCTTCATCGAGCGTTTCCTGGACGCCCCCCGCCATGTGGAAACCCAGTGCCTCGCGGACGCCCATGGCAACGTGGTGGTGGTCTCCACCCGCGACTGCTCCCTGCAGCGCCGCAACCAGAAGCTCGTGGAAGAGGCCCCTGCCCCCTTCCTCACCGAAGAGCAGAACCGCCGACTGTACGAATCCTCCAAGGCCATCCTGAAGGAAGCCGGGTACCTCGGCGCAGGCACCTGCGAATTCCTGGTGGGCCAGGACGGCACCATCTCCTTCCTGGAGGTCAACACCCGGCTCCAGGTGGAGCACTGTGTTTCCGAAGAGGTCACCGGCATCGACCTGGTCCGCGAGCAGTTCCGCCTGGCCCGCGGTGAAGAACTGGGCTACGGCGACCCCGAAGTACGCGGCCACTCCATCGAGTTCCGCATCACCGGCGAGGACCCGGGCCGGAACTTCATGCCGGCCCCGGGAACCATCACCACCCTGAAGAACCCCACAGGCCCCGGAATCCGGGTTGACTCCGGCGTGGAGCAGGGCGACATCATCAGCGGCAACTTCGACTCCATGCTCTCCAAGCTGATCGTCACCGGCGCCACCCGCACCCAGGCCCTGCAGCGCTCACGCCGGGCCCTGGAGGAGATGGTGGTGGAAGGCATCCCCACGGTCATCCCCTTCGACCTGGCCGTGGTCACCAACCCCGATTTCGCCCCCGCCGACGGCCCCTTCAAGGTCCACACCCGCTGGATCGAGACCGAATTCGTCAACAACCTTCCCGCCTGGTCCCCCGACGGAACAGGGGCGTCCGCTGAAGACGCCGGTGAGCGCCAGCGCGTCGTGGTCGAGGTAGGCGGCAAACGCCTCGAAGTGGTCCTGCCGGCCTCCCTTGGATCCATCGGCACGGGTTCCGGCGGCGGCGCGAAGGCCGGCAAGTCCAAGAAACGCATCCGCTCAGGCGGCGCGGCGGCAGCCGCCACCGGCGACTCACTGACGTCCCCGATGCAGGGCACCATCGTCAAGGTGGCCGTGGCCAACGGCGACGTTGTGGTCGAAGGCGACCTGATCGTGGTGCTCGAAGCCATGAAGATGGAACAGCCCCTGACCGCGCACCGTTCCGGAACCATTAGCGGCCTGGGTGCCGCAGCCGGTGAAACGATCGCGGCCGGCGCCGTCATCGCCAGCATCGAAGACTAGAAGCGCCGGAGGCACCCCATGCTCGCACCCAGTTTTGAAGAAGAAGTTGCCCGTTACCACCTGGCCGTTCCGGAGATCACCCGCGGCAACCCCGGCCCGGTCAAGGACCTGTATTCAAGGCTCGACGACGTCACCCTGGCTAATCCTTTCGGCGGCATTGCCCGTGGCTGGGCCCAGGTGGAAGCACGCCTGGACCAGGCCTCCAGACAGTTCCAGGACGGCGAGATGCTGGGGTTCGATACCATCACGTCCTACACCGCACGGGACACCGCCTACCTGGTGGAGACCGAACATTTCCGGGCCCGGCTGGAGGGTGCATCGCTCACGGAGGAGTTCGCGCTCCGGGTGACCAGTGTTTTCCGCCGTGAGGAAGGCTACTGGAAGCTGATCCACCGGCACGCCGACCCCGCCGCCCGTCCGCAGTCCCGGCGGTCCCTGGCCCAGTCCGCGGGTGAACCTGCCGGGCACTGAGGCGCTGCCCTGTCGTTGGTGCTCTGGCGTTCATCAGGGCGCCGCGGGCAGACTTAGCGTGTGAAACCTTTCCTGCTCCTCGCCTCCCGGGCCGAAGATGCGGCCGCCGAGGACGAGTACGCCGCCTACTTGAGGTACGGCGGGCTGGCACCGGAACAGGTCCATCGCATCCGGCTGGAGGCCGCTCCCCTGCCGGAGCTGGACCTGGCGGAGTACGCCGGCGTGATTGTGGGTGGCAGCCCCTTCACGTCCAGCGATCCCGGGGACCAGAAAAGTCCCACCCAGCATCGCGTGGAGCGGGAGCTTGCCGGGCTGCTTGACCGGATCGTGGACCAGGACTTCCCCTTCCTTGGCGCCTGCTACGGGGTGGGGACGCTGGGAACGCATCAGGGTGCGGTGATTGACAGGACGTTCGGCGAACCCCTGGGCGGCGTGGAGATCGAACTGACCGACGCCGGCATCGCAGACCCGGTGTTGCGCGGGATGCCGCGCCGGTTCACTGCCTTCACCGGCCACAAGGAGGCCTGCACCACGCTGCCTTCCCACGCCGTGCTGCTCGCATCCTCACAGGCCTGCCCGGTCCAGATGTTCCGGATCAAGCAGAACCTGTATGCCACCCAGTTCCATCCCGAACTGGATGTTGAAGGCCTGGTCACACGGATCGACATCTACCGCCATGCCGGTTACTTTCCGCCGGAGTCCGCGGAGGAGCTGATGGCATCCGCCCGCGGATTCACCGTGACCGAACCCATGACCATCCTGAAGAATTTCGTGGCCCGCTACGCAGGGTGAGCCTTCGGACGGGCGGCGGGCGCCGCCGTCGTGCGTTCCCACTTGATTGGCCCCGGAGACAGGAATGCCCGGCACGCTCCCTGGAAACCAGGGAACACGCCGGGCAGATCTGTCAGCAACCGGGCCGGACAGAACGACGCCGGAGCGTCAGGCCACGTTGTTCTCGTAGTCCACGTCGCGGGTTTCCTTACTCACAAAGAGGGCGAACAGCGTCAGGACCGACATCACGGTGAGGTAAACGCCCACCAGCACGGGGCTGCCCTTCGCCATTTCCCACAGCCAGACGGCCACGAACGGTGCCACCGCTGCGCCCAGGATGCTGGAGAAGTTGTAGGCGATGGCCGAACCGGTGTACCGGACGTTGGTGGGAAAGAGCTCCGGCAGGATAGCTCCCATGGGTCCGAAGGTCAGCCCCATCAGTGAGAAACCGATGATCAGCAGGGCCATGGTGCCCGCGAAGCCGCCGCTGAAGAGCGGGACCCACAGCAGACCGAAGACGAAGATGCCGGCTGTCACTGCAAGCAGCATTTTGCGGCGGCCATACTTCTCGGCAAGCGGTCCGGAGACCAGGGTGAAGATGCCGAAGAAGACGACGCCGGCAATCAGCATCCAGAGGAAGTCGTTGCGGGTGAAGCCCAGTCCGGGAACGAACGCTGCGGCTGCGGCCTCAGACATGGGCTTGCCGGCCTTTTCTGCGGCTGCCTTGGCGGTGTCCAGGCTCGAGGCACGGGTGCCGTAGGTCAGCGTGAACGTGGTCATCAGGTAGAAGAGCACGTAGGTGGCGAGCATGATGAACGTGCCCAGGATGAGCTGGCGCCAGCTGGTTTTGAAGACGCGGGCCAGGGGCAGCTTGGCAACCTCTTTGGATTCGAGGACCTTGGTGAAGGCAGGCGTCTCGATCAGCTTCAGACGGACGTACAGGCCGATGATTACCATGACGGCGCTGACCAGGAACGGCACACGCCAGCCCCATGCCATGAAGGCGGCCGGTGACAGGGCATAGCTGAAGACCAGGAAGATGACGTTGGCGATGATGAAGCCAATGGGTGCGCCGAGCTGCGGGAACGTGCCGTAGATGGCGCGCTTGTTGGCGGGGGCGTTTTCGGTGGCCAGCAGGGCCGCGCCGCTCCACTCGCCGCCGAGGGCCAGGCCCTGGGCGAAGCGCATCACCACGAGGAGGGCCGGAGCCCAGAACTCCCAGCCCGGAACGAGCGCCGTGGGCAGGCAGCCGATGAGGAAGGTGGCAATACCCATGGTCAGCAGTGAGGCCACCAGGGTGCCCTTGCGGCCAAACTTGTCACCGAAGTGGCCAAAGACGATGGATCCCAGCGGGCGGGCGACGAACGCCACGCCGAACACAGCGAAGGAGCTCAGCAGCTGGGTTGTCTCGTTCTGGTTGGGGAAGAACAGCGCCGGAAAGACCAGCACAGCGGCGGTCGCGTACACGTAGAAGTCGTAGAACTCCACGGTAGTGCCGATCAGGCTGGCCACGATCACGCGCCCGCGCGAGTTCACCGCCTTGGGCGAACCTGGCTCCGCGGTGGTTTGTTTGGATGACATTTGAACACTTTCCTGAGAACCGGCCTGGCGTGGTGCGGCCAGGCTTGAGTAGTTAGAGTTCAATATTAGTTCCCACCGTCCAGTCAATGGACAAGAGTCCCAGAATATGGACATGTGGGCTTCGTCTCACTGAGTGGTCCTCACGCCGCCTCACACGGCTTTGGGGACGCAGATAGGCAAATGTCACAGCGCGTTAACACAGCGCGACCGTCCGCGAAACGCGCCGTCCTTAGCGTGGAGGAACAACATTCCCCCAAGGAGGCACGCCGTGACTGCTGACCGCACCACAGACATTCGCTCCACCCGAACAACAGCCGCCCCGGCCCTGGAATTCCTCCCCGGCCGCTGGATCGCCAACTGGGACGCCGAAAACAAAGAGCAGTGGGAAGCCACGGGCCGCACCATCGCCCGGCGCAACCTGAACTGGTCCATCTTCGCCGAGTTCCTCGGTTTCGTGGTCTGGCAGCTCTGGTCCATCGTGGTGGTCCAGCTGCCGGCAGCCGGCTTCACCTTCACCACATCGGAAATCTTCTGGCTGATCTCGATGCCCAGCCTGGTGGGCGCCACGCTCCGGATCCCCTACACCTTCATGGTTCCCCGCTTCGGCGGCCGGAACTGGACCATCGTGTCCGCCCTGCTGCTCCTGATCCCCGCCGTCGGGTTGGGACTCTGCGTCTCCAACCCCGAAACCCCGTTCGGCGTCATGCTCCTGGTGGCAGCCCTGGCCGGCTTCGGCGGTGGAAACTTCGCCAGCTCCATGGCCAACATCACCTTCTTCTATCCGGCCCGCGAAAAGGGCTGGGCACTGGGCCTGAACGCCGCCGGCGGCAACATGGGTGCCGCCGTCGCACAGCTCGCCGTGCCCATTGTCATCACCCTGCTGGCCGCAGGCACCGTCAACCTGCCGCTGGCAGGCTGGATGTGGGTTCCGTTCATCCTTCTGGCCGCCTACGGCGCCTTCAAGTACATGAACAACCTCACCAGCGCCAAGGGTGACGTGGCCGGTTCGGTCGCGGCGCTGAAGGAACCCCACCTGTGGGTCATGGCGCTGCTGTACATCGGCACCTTCGGTTCGTTCATCGGCTTCGCCGGCGTCTTCCCGAAACTCATCAAGGACTACTTCCCGGCATTCTCCTCCATCGGAGTCGGCACCGTGGCTCTTTCGCTGGCCTTCCTCGGCCCGCTGGTCGGTTCCCTGGCCCGCCCCTACGGCGGCCGGATGGCTGACCGGATGGGCGGCGCCCGGATGACCGTGGCCGCGTTCGCCTCCATGGCCGTCATTACCCTGACCATGATCTGGACCCTGCCGCTGAAGAACTTCTGGCTCTTCCTGATCCTGTTCCTGATGCTCTTCACCGCCAGCGGCTTCGGAAACGGCGCAACCTACCGCATGATCCCGGTCATCTTCGCCACCTCCAGCCGGGCTGCCCGGAACGGTGCCGACTCGGTGGCCACCCAGCGGCTCGCCTCCTCCGCCCTCGGCCTCATCTCGGCCATCGGCGCCTACGGCGGGTTCGTGATCCCGCAGGTGCTGAACGCGTCCAACACGGCCAGCGGCTCCTACACCCCGGCTTTCTACGGATTCGTCGGCGCCTACGTCCTGATGCTGGCGGTCTGCTGGTTCTGCTACATCCGCAACGCCAACCGAAACGCGATGGGACACGTCTAACATGACCAAAAGCGCCGACACGCACTGCCCCTACTGCGCCCTGCAGTGCGCCATGACGCTCACGTCTCCAGCGGGACTGGCCCCGGCTTCCGAGCCGGGGCCAGCGCCCGTGGCCGCCGAAACGGCTGCGCCGGAAACCTTCGAGTCACCGCTCCTCGAAGTAAGCGGCCGCGACTTTCCCACCAACCGCGGCGGCCTGTGCCGGAAGGGCTGGACCTCGGCCACGCTCCTGAACCACCCGGGACGCGTCACCGAGCCCCTCCTGAAGGGCGCAGACGGCGTCCACCGGCCCATCGGCTGGGACCAGGCCCTGGCCGTGGTGACCACCGCCGTCAAGGACACGCAGGCACGCCACGGGAGGGACGCCGTCGGCGTTTTCGGCGGCGGCGGCCTCACCAACGAGAAGGCCTACATGCTGGGCAAGTTCGCCCGGCTGGCCCTCGGCACCTCCCGCATCGACTACAACGGCCGGTTTTGCATGTCCTCCGCCGCGGCCGCCGGGATGCGGGCCTTCGGCGTTGACCGTGGCCTGCCGTTCCCGCTCACGGACCTGGACACCGCCAGCACCATCCTGATGCTGGGCTCCAACGTTGCCGAAACCATGCCGCCGTTTGTCCAGCATCTCAAGGGCGCCCGCGACGCCGGCGGGCTGATCGTCGTCGATCCCCGCCGCTCCGCAACGGCAAACTTCACGGCCGACGGCGGCGGACTCCACCTCCAGCCCCTGCCGGGCACCGACCTCACCCTCCTGCTGGGCCTCTCGCACGTGCTCATCCACGAAGGCCTGGCAGACGAAGACTTCATCGCGGCACGCACCACCGGCTACGCGGCTGTGGCCCGCAGCGTCAGCGCCTTCTGGCCCGAGCGCGTCCAGTCCATCACCGGCGTCCCGGCGGAGCTCATCCGGGAGACTGCCCGACGGCTGGCCGACGGCGCCCGCAAGGGCGGCAGCTACATCCTCACCGGCCGCGGCGTGGAACAGCACGTGGACGGCACCGACACGGCCACCGCAGCCATCAACCTGAGCCTGCTCCTGGGCCTGCCGGGCTCCAACCGCAGCGGCTACGGCACCCTCACCGGCCAGGGCAACGGACAGGGCGGGCGTGAGCACGGCCAGAAGGCGGACCAGCTCCCCGGCTACCGCAAGATCACCGACCCCGCCGCCCGCGCCCACGTGGCCGGGGTCTGGGGCGTTCCGGAGGAAACCATCCCCGGCCCCGGCCTTCCCGCCGTCCAGCTGCTGAAGTCACTGGGACAGCCCGACGGCGTCCGGTGCCTTTTTGTGCACGCCTCCAACATCGCGGTGGCCTCCCCCGACGCGAACGCCGTCATTGCCGGGCTCCGCAGCCTGGACTTCCTGGTGGTCTGCGACTTCTTTATGTCCGAGACCGCGGCCGAGGCCGACCTCATCCTCCCCGTACTGCAGTGGGCCGAAGAAGAGGGCACACTCACCAATCTCGAGGGACGCGTCCTGCGCCGCCGCCGGGCCATCCAGCCGCCCGCAGGGGCCCGCAGCGAACTGTGGATCATGGCCCGGCTGGCCGAGTCCCTCAATGCTCCCTCCACCTACAGCGAGGACCCGGAAACTGTCTTCGAAGAGCTGCGGCTCGCTTCCGCCGGCGGGTTGGCCGACTACTCGGGCATCGACTACGCCATGCTGGACCGTGGCGAGGCAGCCTACTGGCCGTACCCCGCAGGTAGTACCGGTACGCCGCGGCTCTTCCTGGACACTTTTGCGCACCCCGGCGGGAAGGCGGTCATGACCCCGGTGACGCCGCGCCGCCGTCGTACGCCTGCTGCTAACCCTGATCTGGCCGCCAAAACCATGACCCTCATCACCGGCCGCCTGCTGGAGCACTACCAGTCCGGCGCCCAGACCCGGCGGGTCGCCGAGCTCCTGGCCACACAGCCCGAGGCGAAGGTGCAGATGCATCCGGCCGCCGCAGCCGCCATGGGCATCACCGAGGGCGCCTTTGTGTCGGTGGCGAACGAGCGAGGCGAAGTGGTCTGCCGGGCCGAGCTCAGCACCGCGATCCGCCCGGAAACGGTGTTCCTGCCGTTCCATTTCCCGGAACTCGAGAGCGCCAACCGGCTCACGGAAGCCGCCACGGACCCCGTCTCCGGGATGCCCGAATTCAAGTTCAACAAGGTCTGGGTGCGGGCGGCCGCACCCGCCGGACGTCAGCACAGCGTTCTTCAAACAGCGGAGGCCTCATGAGTGAGCAGATTGTCATAGTAGGTTTTGGCCCGGTCGCCGCCCGCCTGGTCGATGAACTGATGCCTGCGGTCCGCGACGGGCATGTGCGCCTGACCGTGGTGGGCGAGGAAGCAGAGGCCGCCTATAACCGCGTCCTGGTCGCCGACCTGGGCGTGGGGCGCACCACCGCGGATGCCCTGGCGCTTTCGGATGCGGCCGCCCTGATCGCCGACGGCGTGGACGTGCGCCTGGGCGTACGGGTCCGTCGGGTGGACCGGGCCCGCCAGCAGGTGCTGCTCACCGACGGCTCGTCGGCCCACTACGAGCGCCTTGTCTTTGCCACGGGTTCGCGTCCGGTCATTCCCAACCTCACCGGCATCAACCCGGACCCGGCCTCCCCCGTCCTGCCGGCCGGCGTGACGGCGCTCCGCGACTTGCGCGACGCTTCGGTTTTGCGAGCAGCGGTCGACGGCGGCAAGCGCGTGGTGGTGCTCGGCGGCGGTGTCCTGGGCCTGGAGACGGCCCTCGCCGCAGCGGAGGAAGGCGCCACCGTCACGGTGGTCCACAACGGCCCGCACCCCCTGGGCCGCAACATCGACCGCGGCGGCGGTGCGGTCCTCGCGGCCAGCCTGCGCCGGTGCGGCGTCCGGATGGCAGGCAACGCCCGCTCCACCGGAGTGGAGCACAACGCGCCCGACGGCGGCTTCTCGGCACTCCTGCTCGCTGACGGTTCCGCGATCGACGGGGACCTCCTGGTCCTGTCGTGCGGCGTCCGGCCGCGGACCGAGCTCGCCGAGGGCTGCGGCCTGTCCACCGGCACCGGCATCCTGGTGGACCACCGGCTCCGTGCGCACCACGAGCCGCACATCTTCGCCATCGGCGACTGCGCCGAGGTGCGCTGCCCGGACCCTGGCTGCAACGAGTGCCGCACCGCTAGGGGCCCCTCCGGGCTGGTGGGCCCGGGCTGGCGGCAGGCAGAATGGCTGGCCGAATACCTGACGCTGCTGGCCACCGGCACGCAGGACGAAGCCGACGCGCTGGCGGAACTGGCCCAGGAGCAGGCCGGCGTCATTGTCCTCAAGGCCCGTGGCATGAACATGGCAGTGGCCGGGAACAACGCCGCGGATCCGTGGGACGAGGAAGCCCTGACGGCCGGCGCCGTCAACGGCCGCCCCCGCCTGCAGATCGCCCAGTGGGCGGACCCCGAGCACGGCCGCTACGTCAAGATGACCACCCGCGGCGGGGTGCTGGAAGGCCTGGTAGCGGTGGGCATGCCGCGGACCGCTGCCGAGCTGGTGGGCCTGTTCGAACGCGGTGCGGAACTTCCGGCGGACAGGTCCCTGCTGCTTCGGCTCGACGGCCCGGACCAGCTGGCGTCCTCGGGACCGGTCGATCCAGCAGGCACGGTGTGCCGCTGCGCCGGAGTCAGCGGCGCCAAGATCCAGGGCGTCGTGGAGGGCGGCTGCTCCACCGTGGCCGACGTATCCAAGGCAACCCGCGCCGGCACCGGCTGCGGCGGCTGCCACGAGGACATCAAGGGCATGATCGAGAAACACTTCCAGGCGGCCCCCGCCGCCTAAGCTGTGCTGAAGACCGGAAGCCCTGAGATTGCTCAGACACAGCCCAGAAACGCTACGAGCGCTTGGAACACATGTGCCGGTCTACCCCTTTCGTTCCAATCACCAGATGTAGACAGGTTTGCGGGGGTGCGCCCCAAATTTAGCGACCGCTTGATGAGCTATGCCGTCTTATCAGGGATTGTTGGGCTCACCCGGCTCGCCTGCTCTTTCCCCAGCCCGTCTAGGCTCCTCTTCCATCCCGTCACGACTTCGTTAGCCTCAGTTACGAACAGACTCGCCTCGTCCATGACTGCTGCGGCGCGTCTCAAGTTCGGACCGTACTCCTTCCAATCGCGTCCAACTAGGAAGCCAGTGTCAGTGTCAGTCCGCTTCCCGTGGTGGGGGTTTTTGACACCGTCGGCGGGAACATTTTTGCCGACGATAATCTGCAGCATGGCCTCCGAAATCCAACCTCGGGCTTCGTCCAGCAACTCGGATAACCAGGGTTTCTGCGAAATCATTCTGACAGCAGACGCAATATATGGATCAAGCTCAATAGTAAGGCGGTGGTATGTCTGTGCGTCCTCCAGATGCTTGGCCGCCAGCGGCTCTATTTGTACGCCAAGCTTCGTATATACGGACAACAGCGATCCTTTGCGTCCCGGCGCCATAGCAGCCCGCTCTGCGCGCTTTTCAGCTTGCACTACTGCACCATTCCACTGTGCGTGACGGAGGCCGTCCGACTCTACGGCGTCTGCCCAGGCTGGCATCCGATCGTGAATAACGCCGAAGACTTCTTCCAAGGTTGCTGACTCTTTTTCTTCCACGCGCTTCTCAACGGCCAGCATCGACTCGTCAGCTTCCTCTTGCAGTTGCATGATACGTAGTGCAAGGGTATTCACCGCCGTGCGTACTTCTGACGAATCCTCAGCGAGAAGCCGGAGCCGCGTCCATGGCACATACTGCGTCCTGGCTAGAATTGCAAGTACTTCGTCCGGGTTGTTTTCATTAAGGCCAGGGACATCAATGAAAAGTATTGGCAAAAGGAGACGGCTGAAACCACGACTTTCGGCCTGACCGATGAAACTAAGGAGTTCGCGCCGACACTCCGCACTCTTGACAAACTTCGGAGTCACGATTGCAATAAATAGAGGGGCCGTTCCAAGGGCCGCGTCAATTTTCTGCCTCCAGGCGTCTCCCCAATCCAGACTTTGCCGGTCTAGAAACAGGTCGAGGTCGTCACCGCTGGACACTGCATATTCGTTGCCCAGCCGCTTGGCGAGCCTTGTGATGGCGCCGCCCAATCGCTCATCATCCTCATGCGTATAGCTCCAAAACGCACTAGCGGTACTTTCCATTCGGTAAGGATATAGGCTTCATGAAGAGAAACGACCTGTTTTGGTTGTACTTCAAGAGACCCGGTATGACTTGCTCCATTTTGGGCAGGCCGGGCATGTACACGCCCACCGTGGACATGGATGCGTAACGCGAATCGGTATGCCGGCAGGCGGGCGGTAGCATCGGGGCCATGAATGCCGACGACGAAGACGACATCACCGAAGAACTGCTGGCTGACGCGGGCAACCTGACCGGACTGAGCCTGGAACTGCTAGGCCTTGATCCGCACCCGGACGACATGACCGCGGAACAGCTGCTCGAGTTCGCCCCGGAAGACCTGGCCGAAATGGCTGAGGTCACGGCCGAGGACCGGCACAAGGCCGTAAGCCAGACCCGCCTGTTGGCAGGCCTCCTCTGGAACTCGTCTGGCGTTCTGCTCGACCAGCTCTTCCGCGATCTCGAAACCCTGGGCGGGCTGGATGCCGTCACACCGTCCGGCATCGCCAAGTCTTATGTGTTGTCCTCGCTGCCGCCGCAGTTCTCGTCCAGTTACGACGCCGGATTCACGCGGAAGTTCCTGGTCGTCGCCTCCGATGTCGCTGCCTCACTTGGCCGCGGTTGGGCCGCTCCCGGCTGCATCGCTGCCGAACTCGCCGTCCGCTGCCTGCTCGACCAGGCGGAAATCACAGAGGACATCTACGAACTGGACCTGCCGGAGGAATGGCGGGCCCAGGTTGAGGAGGTCCTTCTCGAAGACGCGGACAGCGCAGCGTTGTACGCGGACGGCCCCGACGCTGCCGAAATAGACACCGACAACCTGGGCTTCGAGCAGTGGTTCAAGCCCTTTGCGCCCGGAGACGTGGTGCCGGCCTACGCCCGGTCCTAGACGGTTTACTCCCGGGTCCTAACTGGACGGCCCGGTGACTCCTGCCAGGAAATCCTCGGTGAAACGCTTCACGCCGTCCCACTCCGTGTAGACGTAGTCTCGGGACGTGTCCAGATCCGTGGAGCCCTTGTCCTTGGTGATTCTCTTCATCAGCTGGCGCTTGAGGAAGTTGTACTGCGTATAGAGCAGCGCGCCCGGGAAAATCCCCACGTGGGCGGGATGCCAGCCGGACTGCTCCTCGAACTCCGCCACATAACCCTCGGCGTCGTGTTCGTCTCCGTGGGCGGCCAGGCTCACGGAGATCAGGGCGGACGGGAGCCGCTCGAGGTCCGGCCGGTTCTTGCGGGCAAAGTCGAGTACAAACTTCTCGTGCTTGCCCATGTGCACGGACGCCGCCACGATGTCGGCGTCCTGACCGTCCGGGATGGTGTCTGCGGAGTGCTTGAGGTCCACGGTTTCCGCTTCGTGCCCGTGGGCGCGGATCACGTCGGCAACGTACTCCACAATCTGGGCGGTCTGTCCTTCAACGCTCCCGTAAGGGATGTAGATCTTGGCCATGCTTCAGTGTGTCCGCGCCGTTCCGTAAGGAAGTAGGGCCGAACGTCCCCCGTCCCAGGTGCTGGACGGACACGCCCGGCAGACGGGCTACATATGCACGTGCAGGCGCCTGGCGGCTTCCGAGATGGAGCCGCTCAGGGACGGGTACACGGTGAACGTGCTGGCGACGTCGTCCACGTGGAGTTTCTGCTTCACCGCGATGGAGATAGCGAAGATCAGTTCGGAGGCGTTCGGTCCCACCACCACACCGCCAATCACGGTGCCGGAGCCCTTGCGGGCAAAGATCTTGACGAAGCCGTCCTTGGCATTGCGCATTTTGGCGCGCGCGTTGCTCTTGAGCGACAGCTTGATGACGTCAGCCTGGTACTTGCCGGACTGGATCTCTGCCTCCGAGACACCGACGTTGGCGATTTCCGGGGACGTGAAAATGTTGGACGCCACCTGGTGCAGCTTAATGGGCGTCACGGCGTCGCCCAGGAAGTGGGCAATCGCGATCCGGCCCTGCATGGCGGCCACCGAAGCCAACGCCAGGACACCGGTGCAGTCACCGGCGGCGTAGATGTTCGGCGCGGTGGTGCGGGAGACGCCGTCGACCTTTATATGGCCGCTCTCGCTGAGTTCCACGCCGGCCTCTTCGAGGCCGATGCCGGCGGTGTTGGGGATGGAGCCCACGCAGACCAGGCAGTGGCTGCCGGTGACCTTCGACCCGTCTCCAAGGGTGACCACCACGCCGTCGTCGGTCCGCTCCACGGTTTCGGCGCGGGCGCGGGACAGGACCCGCACCCCTCGGCGTTCGAAGACTTCCTCAAGAACCACTGCGGCGTCGGTGTCCGACCCTGGCAGCACACGGTCGCGGCTGGAAATCAGCGTCACCTTGGAGCCAAGGCCGTTGTAGGCGGAGGCGAATTCCGCACCGGTCACACCGGAGCCCACCACAATCAGTTCCTCGGGAAGCTCATCGAGGTTGTAGATCTGCGCCCAGTTCAGGATGCGTTCACCATCGGGCCGGGCCGTGGGCAGCTCCCGCGGGTGTGCACCCACGGCGAGCAGGATGGTGTCGGCCTCCACAGTTTGCGTGCCGTCCGCTGTCAGGACCTCGATGGTGTGGCTATCCACCAGCTTGCCGGATCCGATCAGGATGCGGATGTTCTGGTGCTGTTGCAGCCCGGAGGTGATGTCCTGTGACTGCTGGCGGGCCAGGCCAAGAAGGCGGTCGTTGATGTGTTTGAGATCAGCGTGCATCACCGGCACAAAGTCGCCGCCGTCGACGTCGAACTTCACTCCCAGCTCCCCCGCCTCCCCAACGCGGGTCATCAGGTCCGCAGTCGCGATGAGCGTTTTGGAGGGAACGACGTCGGTGAGCACGGCCGAACCGCCCAGTCCGGCACGTTCAATGATGGTGACCTGCGCCCCCAGGGAGGCCGCGACCATGGCAGCTTCATATCCGCCGGGGCCACCTCCCAGGATTGCGATCCGGGGTGAGCTGAAATCTGGATGCGTAGTCACAATCAACCATTCTCTCTCCATCTCGCCGGGACACCAACAAAAAGCCCGGATCATGGTGCATGTCACCGGCACCCGTGACGCTGTGCACAAGGGCGGCAGCACGATAACTTGTACCAGTGAGTAATACAGACTTCCTGAACACTGACCCCTTCGACGCCGCGCGCTCCGCCGCTGACTACATTGCCGAGAAGACCGGAGTGGCCAGCCACGACGTCGCGCTGGTTTTGGGGTCAGGCTGGGCCGAGGCCGCCGATCTGATCGGCGAAACCACTGCCACCCTGGCCGCGGACGAGGTCCCCGGCTTCCACGCCCCGGCCGTGGTGGGGCATGTGGGTACCATCCGCTCCGTGCTGACCAAGGAAGGCAAGCGCGCGCTGGTCCTGGGCGCGCGGACACACTTCTACGAAGGCAAGGGGGTCCGTGCTGTAGTCCACGGCATCCGCGCCGCGGCGGCCGCCGGCTGCAAAACCCTGGTCCTTACCAACGGCTGCGGCGGCATCAACGATAGCTGGACTCCGGGCACGCCCGTACTCATCAAAGATCACATCAATCTCACCGGCACATCCCCCCTTGAGGGTGCCACCTTCGTTGATCTGACAGATCTTTACAGCTCCCGCATCCGGGACCTCGCCCGTGAAGTGGATCCTTCGCTGGATGAGGGCGTGTACGTCCAGTTTTCCGGACCGCACTACGAAACTCCGGCCGAGGTGCAGTTTGCCAAGCGGATCGGCGCGGACCTGGTGGGCATGTCCACGGCCCTGGAAGCCATCGCGGGCCGTCATGCGGGCATGGAGGTGTTCGGCATTTCCCTGGTGACCAACCTCGCTGCCGGCATCAGCGCCATGCCGCTGAGCCACCAGGAAGTCCTCGAGTCAGGCCAGGAAGCCGGGCCGCGCATCTCTAAACTGCTGGCCGGGATCATCGCGAAGCTTTAGAACAGCGCACTTGCGGCGAGTGTCCGGGACCGTTCCGCGAGCAATGACGATAGCGTTGACCCCATGACGTCCACCGATGCCGCCTCCTTGCTCAGCCACGCCCGGGAATGGGCGGCCAAAGATCCGGATCCAGCCACGGCCGCCGCGCTCAAAGAGCTGCTGCAACTGGCGGAGGACGGCTCCGCCGCCGCCAACCAGGAACTCGCCGACAGCTTCAGCGGCACCCTTCAGTTCGGCACCGCCGGCCTCCGCGCCGCCCTCGGACCCGGGCCAAACCGGATGAACCGCGTGGTGGTGCGCCGCGCCGCCGCCGGACTCGCCGCCTTCCTGACCGACGCCGTCGGTGAGGCTGCGCCGGGAACCCGGCCGCGCGCCGTCGTCGGCTACGACGCCCGCCATAACTCGGACATCTTCGCCGAGGAGACGGCGGCCATCTTCACCGCTGCCGGGATTGACACCTTCCTGATGCCCGCCGCACTGCCCACTCCCCTGCTCGCCTTCGCCGTGCGTTCCCTCGATTGCGACGGCGGCGTGATGGTCACCGCCAGCCACAACCCGCCGCAGGACAACGGCTACAAGGTGTACCTGGGCCGCCATACCGTGGAGGAAAGCGGACGCGGAGCGCAGGTCGTGGCGCCCTACGACGTACGGATTGCCGCGCGGATTGAGGCCGTGGGGGCGCTGGATTCCATCGCCCTCGCCGCGGACGGCTGGACGGTGCTGGACCCTTCCGTGGCCGCTGACTATGAACGCGCCACGGCGGCACTCGCGGATCCTGTCCTTTTCCCCTCCCGCGACCTGCGCATCGTCCTGACCCCCATGCACGGCGTCGGCGGTGAAACGGCCGTGACAGTGTTGACGGCCGCCGGCTTTGCCGACGTCACGCTGGTGGCTGAACAGGCCGAGCCCGATCCGGATTTCCCCACGGTGAGTTTTCCCAATCCGGAGGAGCCGGGCGCCCTGGACCTGGCACTCGAGACCGCCGCCCGCCTCGACGCCGACATTGTCCTGGCCAACGATCCCGACGCAGACCGTGCCGCGGTGGCAGCAAAGGACCCGGACACCGGCGCCTGGCGCATGCTGCGCGGGGATGAGGTCGGGGCGTTGCTGGGGGCTCATATCGTGGCCCGTCTCGCGGCGGCCCACGGTCTTGCGGCGGGCAGCGCTGGACTTGACGGTGCTGGAGTAGCCGGGGCCGAAACGCCCGACGGCGGCGAATCAGCGGGCGCCGGACCAGCCGGCGTGTTCGCTAATTCCATCGTGTCCTCGCGGCTGCTCGCCCGCATCGCCGCGGCAGCCGGCTACGCCCATGAGGAAACACTGACCGGCTTTAAGTGGATTTCCCGGGTACCCGGGCTGCTGTACGGCTATGAGGAAGCCTTGGGCTATTGTGTGGCGCCGGACCTGGTCCGGGACAAGGACGGCATCTCGGCGGCGGTCCTCATCGCCGAGATGGCTGCCGCCGCCAAGGCTGCCGGCAAGACCATCTTCGACACGCTGGATGAGCTCTACCTCCAGCATGGCCTGCACGCCAGTGATCAGCTGAGCATCCGGGTGGCTGACCTGGGCCTGCTGGACGCCATGATGAACCGCCTGCGCGTCACCCCGCCTGAGTCGTTCGGCGCTTCCGCCGTGGAGACATTTGTGGACCTGGCCGAAGGGAGCGAACACTTGCCGCCCACCGATGGCCTGCTGTACCTGACCCGTGACCAGACCCGGGTGATCATCCGGCCCAGCGGCACGGAACCGAAGCTCAAGTGCTACCTGGAGGTCCTCCATCCGGTGGAGTCAGCAGCCGAACTTCCGGAGGCCAGGCAGGCCGCTCGGCTCGCCCTGGATGCCGTGATCGGCGATGTCCGCGAGGCCCTCGGCCTTTAGCGGTGCCTGCTAGACCTCGACTTCGATAAAGCCGTCAGAAATGCGGGTCCGGAACGTTTCCAGGCGCACGGCCGCGGTACCGAAGCAATCACCGGTTTCCAGGTCGTAAACCTCTTTGTGCAGCGGCGAAGCGATGGTCGGCCTGGTGCCGCGGGATCCCAGGATGCCCCGGGCCATCACGTGGGCGCCGGTTGCCGGGTCCTCGTGTGCCACCGCAAAAACCTCACTGGGGCCGGTCCTGAAGAGGGCTACCTGGCGGCCGGCGATGAGTGCTGCCTCGCCCCAGGCGAGCTCGAGTTCAGCCACAGCGCAAACCCGGTGCCAGCCAATACCGATCTCGATGGTGTCGGCGGCGAGTGCCCCTAATTCCAGTGTTGCCGTCATATCCGGTTCAACTCCCCGTGCTTGTCAGTCTGATTGTCGGGGCCACGTTTGTGTGACCTCATGACCTTCGCGGCCGTACTAACAACGTAGGCACCGGGTGTTTCAACGGCGTGCAGTGAATGTGTCCGATGGGTAAAAGAGAACTCACCCGATCGGAAATGCGTTCGTGATGCAGAAGTTAAGCCCACGAAACAATTGGGAAACTGAAGCGAAACTGCGTCTCCGTAGTCTGAATGGACACCTCGTCAGAGAAGGTCGCAGAATACCGTCTGCGGCCCATGCGAAAGGCCCACAGTGACCGAACAGACTTCAAGCACAGAGAACACGCGCCGCGTCGTCGTCGCCGGTGGCGGCCCTGCTGCCCACCGCTTCGCCGATGCCATGCATTCCCGTGGCCTCGAAGGCTGGCATGTCACGGTCCTCACTGAGGAAGCCCACCTGCCCTACGACCGCGTGGCCCTCTCCAAAGCCCTCACGGACACCGACGTGGACCTGACACTGGGATCAGCTTCCATGTGGGACCACACTTCCCTGGAGCTGAAGACCGGCGAGCGCGTCGTGAAAATCAATCCCGAAGCCAGGACGGTGGAAACCGTAGCCGGCAGCACCTTCGAATACGACCACCTGGTGGTCGCCACCGGCTCGAATGCGGCCCGCCTGCCCATCCCCGGCAACGAACTCACGCACGTCTACCGCACGCTTGAAGACGTGTGGGCCATTAACAAGGCCGTCACCGAGCTCACCGAAAAGCTGGGCCGCAAAGTCAACGCCGTCACCATCGGTGGCGGCCTCCTCGGGCTCGAATCGGCCGCCGGCACGGAACAGCTCGGCGCCAACCCGATCGTCATCGACGGTTCGCAGTGGCTGATGGGCACGCAGCTCGACGAAGGAGCAGGCCAGGCAATGGGCCGGCTCATCAAGGCCAAAGGCTTTGAAGTACACGGCGGCGTCTACCCGTCGGAAGTCCTGTCCGACGACGAGGGCCAGGTCACGGGCGTCCTGATGGCCGACGGCCGCATCATCGATGCAGACATGGTCATCGTGGCCATCGGCGTCCGGCCCCGCGACGAACTCTTCCGCGCCGCCGAGGGCGACGAACAGGTCTTCAGCCTGGGCCAGCGTGGCGGTGTGGTCATCAACGACTACTGCGCCACCGAGGTACCCGGCATCTGGGCCATCGGTGAAGTGGCCAACTTCGAGGGCATGTGCCTGGGCCTGGTTGCCCCCGCGAACACCATGGCAGAGATCGTGGCCGACCGCCTGCACGGCGGCGAGGCCACCTTCCCCGGCTTCGACACCGCCACCAAGCTCAAGCTCTCCGGCGTGGACGTGGCCAGCTTCGGTGACGGCTTCGCCAGGACCGAGCACTCACTCGAGATCGTCTACGCCGACCCCGCCCGTGGGGTCTACCAAAAGATCGTCACCACCGATGATGCCAAGACCCTCCTGGGCGGTATCTTTGTGGGCGACGCCAGCCCCTACACCAGCCTCCGCCCGCTCCTGGGCCGCGAACTGAGCGCCGAGCCCGGCGCGTACCTTACGGCGGCCGGCGGCGGCGACGCCCCGGACACTGAACTGCCGGACGACGCCATCCTGTGCTCCTGCAACAATGTCTCCGCCGGCACCATCCGCGACACCGTCAACGGCTGCGGCGCCTGCGACGGCAACGCCCCCGTCCAGGAACTCGGCGAGCTTAAGGGCTGCACCCGCGCCGGCACCAGCTGCGGGTCCTGCGTGCCGATGCTCAAGAAGCTGCTGGAAACCGAGCTGACCAAGTCCGGCGTCGAAGTTTCCAAGGCCCTCTGCGAGCACATCGAACTCTCCCGCCAGGAACTCTTCGATGCCATCCGCGTCCTGGAACTGACTTCCTTCGAGGAGATCATGGCCAAGTACGGCAGCGGGGCCGGCTGCGACATCTGCAAGCCGACCATCGCCAACATCCTGGCCAGCCAGAACAGTGCCTACGTCCTGGACGCCGGCCGCGGCACCCTGCAGGACACCAACGACCGCGCCCTTGCGAACATGCAGAAGGACGGCACCTACTCGGTGGTCCCCCGCATCGCCGGCGGCGAGATCACCCCCAAAAAGCTCGGCGTCATCGCCGCCGTGGCCGAGAAGTACAACCTGTACACCAAGATCACCGGCGGCCAGCGGATCGACATGTTCGGTGCCCGTCTGGAGGAACTTCCGGAAATCTGGAAGGAACTGGTGGACGCCGGCTTCGAATCCGGCCAGGCCTACGGCAAGAGCCTGCGGACGGTGAAGTCCTGTGTGGGTTCAACCTGGTGCCGCTTCGGTGTGCAGGACTCGGTGGCCATGGCCATCCAGCTCGAACTCCGCTACCGCGGCCTCCGCAGCCCGCACAAGCTCAAGATGGGCGTCTCCGGCTGCGCCCGTGAATGCGCCGAAGCCCGCGGCAAGGATGTGGGCGTTATCGCCACCGCCGACGGCTGGAACCTGTACGTCGGCGGCAACGGCGGTGCCACCCCGGCACACGCCCAGCTGCTCGCCAAGGACCTGGACGATGAGACGCTGATCAAGTACATCGACCGGTACTTCATGTACTACATCCGCACCGCCGACCGCCTGCAGCGCACCGCGCGCTGGCAGGAAGAGCTCGACGGGGGCATCAAGCATGTCGAGGATGTGGTGGTCAAGGACACTCTGGGGATCGCCGAGGAACTCGAAGCCGCCATGGAAAAGCACGTCGACACCTACGTGGACGAGTGGGCCGACACCCTGAAGGACCCCGAGCGCCTGCGCCGGTTCCGTTCCTTCGTCAACGCCCCGGACCAGAAGGACGATTCCATCACGTTCGTCTCCGACGAGCGCGGCCAGATGCGGCCTGCAACGGCGGAGGAGAAGGGCAAGGTCCTGATCGGCGCCTCCATCCCCATGCGACCCCGCGACGAGAACGAGGTATAGCCATGCAGCTCAGCATTGATCTCACCGGCCGTGAAGTCCTGGTCACCGGCTCCGACCACGCCGCCCGCCAGGCGGTCCGCCGCTACGAAGCCGCGGGCGCGGTCGTCTACCGCCTCAGCACCCCGCAGGGTGCCGCGCATGACGGCCCGGTCCCCGAGCGGCCCTTCCTGGTCGCCGCGGTCGACGACGGCCAGCCGGGCTGGGAGGCCCTGCTCGGCCGGTGCCGCGCAACAGGAATCCCGGTAGCGGCCGAACCGGCCGCCGGGCCCGTGGGCCAGGTCACCCTGGTGGGTGGCGGACCCGGCACCACCGAGCTGCTGACCGTCGCCGCCGTCAACGCCCTCCGCGACGCCGATGTGGTGTTCTACGACCGGCTGGCCCCGTGCCAGGACCTGCCGATCCTTACCTCGGCCGAACTCGTGGACGTGGGCAAGAAGCCCGGCCACCACAAGGTCAGCCAGGCTGACATCGAAAAGCTGATGGTGGCTTCCGCCCTGGAAGGCAACAACGTGGTCCGGCTGAAAGGCGGCGATCCCTACGTCTTCGGCCGCGGCGGCGAGGAAGTGGCCTCCTGCGTCGCGGCAGGCGTCCCCGTCCGCGTCATCTCGGGTGTCACCAGCGCGATCTCAGTCCCGGCAGCCGCGGGCATCCCGGTCACGCACCGCGAGGTCAGCCACATGTTTACCGTGGTCTCCGGCCACGCGCCGCTGACCGAGAAAGAGCACACTCACCTGGCAGGCCTGGGCGGCACCATCGTGGTCCTGATGGGCATCGGCACCCTGCACCAGCTCGCAGCCGGGCTCCGCAAAGCCGGCATGCGCCCCGACATGCGCATGGCCGTCGTCGAACGCGGCTACCGCCCCGGCCAGCGCACCACCATCGCTGACCTGGGCACCATCACCTCCGCCGCTGCCGGGTGCAGCAACCCCGCTGTGCTGGTTATCGGCGAGGTGGTCCGGGTGGCCGAAGCCAACCGGGGCCATGCCGAGGCTGCCGCCGACCTCGACAGGCTGGCGGCCTCGCTGCTGGGTTCGTGAAAGGATTGACCCCCATGAACGCACTGGCACCGGCAGAACCTGAGGCAGACGAAGCATCGGACGCCGGAAGCTCTCCGCTGGAGGGTTTCCGCATCGGCGTCACCTCGCACCGGCGCTCCCGGGACCTCATCGAGGCTCTGGAACGCCGCGGCGCGGAAGTGCTGCACGCCCCGGCGCTGAAAATCGCGCCCGTGCAGGAGGACATCCGCCTCATCGAGGACACCAAGGCCATCATCGCCGCCCGCCCGGACATCTGCATCGCCACCACGGCGTACGGAATGCGCCGCTGGTGCGAGGCGGCCGATTCCTTCGGGATCGGGGAGGAACTGCTGGAGACGCTCGGCTCGTGCCGGATGTTCGTCCGCGGCCCCAAAGCACGTGGTGCCGTCCGCGCGGCCGGTCTCGCCGACGTCGGCATCAGCAGCGACGAAACCACTGCAACACTGGTGGACATGCTGCTTACAGAAGGGGTGCGGGGCAAGACTGTGGCCGTGCAGCTCCACGGCTACACGGATGTGCGGCAGCTGGAACGCCTGCGCATGTCCGGTGCCACCGTCCTGACCGTGACCCCTTACCGCTGGGTGAAGCCCGACGGCGAAGACCGGCTTCCGCGCCTCATCGAGGCAGCGTGCAGCGGGAACCTTGATGTACTCACCTTCACGAGCGCGCCCGCCGTTGACGCCATGTGGAGCACCGCGCACGAAATGGGCGTCTATAAGGAGCTGATCCACAGCCTCAAGACCAACGTCACCACGGCTGTAGTTGGCCCCGTGACTGCACAGCCGCTGCTTGACGCCGGTGTCACCCCGCTCATTCCCGAGCGGTTCCGGATGGGTGCCCTCATCCGGCTGGTGTGCGAGCACCTCGCCCTGAACCACGTCCGGCGCCTGAACACCGGCTCCGGCAACATCGAGTTGCGCGGCCGAAGCCTCCGGGTGGACGGGCAGCTTGTTGAGCTGGCCCCGGCGCCGCTGCTGCTGCTGCGCGCCCTGTTGGGGGCCGGCGGGGCGGTACTCTCCCGGGAAGCGCTCTCGGACCTGCTTGAACTGCGGGGCTCAGTCCATGCCCTGGACATGACCGTCAGCCGGCTCCGCTCCTCGCTGCCGGACGGCCGGCTCGTGGAAACAGTGGTCAAGCGGGGCTACCGGATCCGGGTGTGACCCACGCCATTACTGGCGCGTAAACATTGGCGAACGCGCCCCGTTGAACCTGCAATGACGGCGAAACACGCCGGAAAAACGAGCCGCCTACGCTGGCACCATCACGAAGTTCCGGCCGTTCCGCGGCCGCCAGCGAAAGGGCCAGCACATGTCCGCTCCGGCTCCCTCCACATCCACCTCCACCGGTACCCGCATTGTCATCGCAGGCGCGGGGCCCGCCGCCCAGGCGCTCGTCAGCCAGCTGGACCGGGCCCGGTTCACCGGCACGATCACCGTCCTCAGCAACCGCGACGACGTCTCGGCGGAACTCCTGGAACTCGCAGCCCACCCCCAGGTGTCACTCCGGTGCGGCCAGCCCGCCAGCTACATCGAGGCGGAAACACGGACGGTGACCACGGCCGACGGCATGGAATTCGGCTACGACCACCTGGTAATCGCCACCGGTTCGGCACCCGAGCAAGCCCCCGTGGAGGGTTCGGACCACTGCCTGAGCTACTCCACCATCGACGACGCCGCCCGCATTGGATCAGCCGTCAAGGACCTGAGTGCGGAACTGGGCAGGCGGCCGCTGGGAATCCTGGTGGGCACCGGCGCCGCGGCAGGACAGGCAGAGGCTGTGCTGCGCTCCCGCGGCGTCCGGCCCGTCCGCACCACCATGCGACCCGCCGCGGTGACGCCCCGGACGCCCGGCCCGGGACTGCAGTCCGCCGGGATTGTCTTTCCGGACGGCAGCACCATGAACGGCGACCTCGTGGTCCTGGCCGAGGAACGGGTTTCCCTCGACGGACTCGCCGCCACCGCCGGGCTGCGGACAGCGCCCGGCGGCGGGATCGCCATCACCCAGGATTTCCGCACTTCGGTGCCCGGGATCTGGGCAATCGGTGACGCCGCAACGTTCGACGGCGTCAGGCTGGGACTGCTGGTCGCCGCGGCTTCAGCGGCCGGTGCCTGTGCCGCGCAGCTGATGACCGCGTCCTCGGCTGATGCTGCCCTCCAGGCAGCCGCCTGACCGCCTTCCTGCTGGCTGATTGCGGGTGCTGCTATGACAAGATGGTCATCTGAATGGCCACGCACTCCGTGGCTCCAGCGGCCCGCAAGGCCACGAGGAAAGGACCATCATGAGCAACGAAGCCACTTCTGCCGGCCAGCGCGGAGCCGGTACTGACTCAACGCCGGGCAACATCGCGTCCTATATCGACCACACGCTGCTCAAGCCTGAAGCCAGCGAAGCGGACATCCTCAAGGTGTGTGCCGAGGCCGCCGAATATCACTTCAAGTCTGTCTGCGTGAACCCCGTGTGGGTCAAGACGGTCAAGACCGCACTCAAGGGTTCCGGGGTGCTGACGTGCTCGGTGATCGGCTTTCCCTTGGGGGCGACTCCTACGGATGTAAAGACCTTTGAAGCCCGCGGTGCCGTGCTCGACGGTGCCGATGAAATCGACATGGTCATCAACATCGCGGCCGCGCGGGCCGGGGACAAGGGCGCCTTGGTGGATGATATCTCCGCCGTCGCCGAAGCCGTCCACGCCAGCGGCGCCATCTTGAAGGTCATCATCGAGACGGTGTTTCTCTCCGACGACCAGAAGGTCTTGGCCTGCCAGGCGGCAGTTGAAGCGGGGGCGGACTTCGTTAAGACCTCCACGGGGTTCAACGGCGGGGGCGCCACTGCGAAAGACATCACCCTGATGCGCCGGACTGTCGGTCCTGAGCTGGGCGTCAAGGCCTCCGGCGGGGTGCGTTCCCTGGCAGACGCTCAGGCTATGATTGCTGCAGGTGCAACACGTATTGGTGCCAGCTCCGGCATTGCGATCGTCAAGGGTGAACAGGGTTCAGCCGGCTACTAACGCCCCCGGAGCCGCCACAGATTGAGCCCCGCGGGGCCGAGGAGGAACGAATGTCCAGCAAGACCACAGCGTCAGGCAGTGCCAAGGTGCAGACCCCGGAGAACGAAAACAACCTGGCGGGCAGCATCGTCCTGTTCGTGGTCATGATGGCCCTGTTCTTCGGCGCCCTCTACTCGCTCTCCTTCCTCACACTGGGCAACGCATGGCCGATGGCCGTCTGCCTGGTCCTGTTCGCCTTGGCGTTCTGGATCCCGCAGACCGTCACGGGCCGCTCTGACACCGCCGGAGAGAAGTAACAAACGCTTGAGTCTGTCTCGAACGTAAAGGCTGTGGCCCCGGATCAATCCGGGGCCACAGCCTTTTCTTCGGAAACCGGTCAGCCCGTACCCAGCAGGCGGCTGACCGCTGTCTTTCCCAGCGCAGTGGCGGCGGGAAGAGTTGCTTTGGCCACTGCCCAGGCGGCAACGCACATCCCCACCATGGCGTAGGCGCTCACGGGGATCAGCACCAGCCACTCCCGCCGCGACCCGGCGCGGCCCAGCAGCGGCAGGGAAAACGCCC
Organism: Arthrobacter sp. BF1; assembly: GCF_056680215.1. Lineage (NCBI taxonomy): Bacteria > Bacillati > Actinomycetota > Actinomycetes > Micrococcales > Micrococcaceae > Arthrobacter > Arthrobacter sp. BF1. Next base: position 1,344,668 of record NZ_CM155271.1, on the reverse strand, counting down.
CGTTCGCTTTCCAGACGTCGTTGAGCACCGGCAGCTTGCGCAGGAATCGTGGCGGTTTAATGACGATGGGCCAGAGCAGCGGCACGCCCCCGCTGGTGATCATGTCCCCCACAATGTGGACCACAACACCGGTCAGCATGGACACCGGCAGCCAGGTCCACTGGTGCGGGGCAAACCACGTCACCAAGCCGGCCATCGTCAGGGCGAAGATCCAGTTGGTGATGAATCCCGACTTGGGGAAGAGCTTCAGCGCCTTGGCCGCAATGTTGATCATGAACATGCACAGCAGGCCGGCGCCGATGGACAGCAGGCCCCAGTCGGTCTTCAGCTGGATCTGCCCGGCCATCATGGCGAGCACCACAAAGAATGCCGCCCCCAGGATGGAGTGGGTGCCCTGCCGGTGCCCGCCGCTGGCGTTCTCGATCCCCCGGGCAATGACGTTGGACAGCGGCGGCAGCGAGTTGGCCACGGTGCTGTGGCGGTGGTCCCAGTCGCACACCAGGGCTGTACCCGCCGTCGCCATGCCGCCGATCAGGATTCCGGTGGCATCCAGCGGATACCAGCCCAGGGCGTTGGGGCCGGTCGAGGCAATGGCTACCCACGCCGCGGCTCCCGACGCGGCGTGATGTCCTCCCATCAACGGTCAGCTCACCGCCAGCGGTGCGTCGGAGAAGATGTTGCGGATGACCCCGTTGGCCCATTCCAGGATTTCGGCGTCCTGCAGGTCCCGGCCGCCGATCCTGGCGGTCTTGGGCTTCGGTATCAGCACCGCGTCCAGCGCGGGCTTGGACTGGGAGCCGGGGTACATCCGGGTCAGCCGCATGAGCTTGGACTCCGGCAGTTGTGCCGGCGAGAACTTGATGAAGTTTCCCTGCAGCGCGACATCGGACAGGCTGGCTTCGCGGGCGCCTACCCGGAAGCGGGCCACGGCGATCAGGTTCTGGGCCGGCAGCGGCGGTTCCCCATAGCGGTCCACCAGTTCGGCCAGGACTTCCTCGATGGCTTCGGTGGTCAGCGCGGAAGCCAGCTTTCGGTAGGCTTCCAGTCGCAGGCGCTCCCCCGGCACATAGTCGTGCGGCAGGTGGGCGTTCACCGGCAGTTCGATCTTCATCTCGGCAGCCTTTTCCTCAGCGTCGCCGCGGTAGTCAGCCACGGCCTCGCCCACCAGCCGGATGTACAGGTCAAAGCCCACACCCTGGATGTGGCCGGACTGCTCGCCCCCGAGCAGGTTGCCCGCGCCGCGAATTTCGAGGTCCTTCATGGCCAGCTGCATGCCGGCACCAAGTTCGTTGTGTGTGGCCACGGCCTTGAGGCGTTCCAGCGCCACCTCGCCCAGCGGCTTCTCGGACGGGTAGAGGAAGTAGGCGTAGGCGCGTTCGCGGCCACGGCCCACCCGGCCACGGAGCTGGTGCAGCTGGGAGAGCCCGTACTTGTCCGCGCCGTCCACGATCAGCGTGTTGGCATTGGAGATGTCCAGGCCGGTTTCGATGATGGTGGTGCACACCAGCACGTCGAAGCGCTTCTCCCAGAAGTCCACGATGATCTGCTCCAGCCTGCTCTCGGACATCTGCCCGTGCGCCACCTCCACGCGCGCCTCCGGAACAAGTTCACGGACCTTGGCCGCGGTCCGTTCAATGGTGGACACGCGGTTGTGCACAAGGAACACCTGGCCTTCGCGCATCAGCTCACGCCGGATGGCGGCCGAGGTCTGCTTGTCCGTGTACGGGCCCACGTAGGTCAGCACGGGGTGGCGTTCCTCCGGCGGAGTGGCCAGGGTCGACGTTTCGCGGATGCCCGTCAGGGACATCTCCAGCGTGCGCGGGATGGGCGTGGCACTCATGGCCAGCACGTCCACGTTGGTGCGCATCTTCTTCAGCGCCTCCTTGTGCTCCACACCGAAGCGCTGCTCCTCGTCCACGATCACCAGGCCAAGGTCCTTGAACGCGAAGTCCTTGGACAGCAGCCTGTGTGTGCCGATGACTACGTCCACCGATCCGGTCTTGACGCCCTCCACGGTTTCCTTGGATTCCTTGGCGCCCTGGAAGCGTGACAGGGCCTTGACGCGCAGCGGGAAGCCGGAGAAGCGCTCGGTGAACGTCTCGTAGTGCTGCTGGGCGAGGAGGGTGGTAGGCACCAGGACCGCCACCTGCTTGCCGTCCTGGACCGCCTTGAACGCGGCGCGGACGGCGATCTCCGTCTTGCCGTAGCCCACGTCACCGGAGACCAGGCGGTCCATGGGGATCTCGCGTTCCATGTCCGCTTTGACCTCGTTGATGGTGGTCAGCTGGTCCGGCGTCTCCACGTACGGGAAGGCTTCCTCCAGCTCGCGCTGCCAGGGCGTGTCAGGGCCGAAGGCGTGGCCGCGGGAGGCCATCCGTGCTGAGTAGAGCCGGATGAGTTCGCCGGCGATCTCCTTGACCGCCTTGCGGGCCTTGGACTTGGTGCTGGCCCAGTCCGAGCCGCCCATCTTGCTGAGCACCGGGGTATCGCCGCCCACGTACCGGGTCACCTGGTCCAGCTGGTCGGTGGGGACAAAAAGCCGGTCCCCCGGGGCGCCGCGCTTGGACGGGGCATATTCCAGGACCAGGTACTCCCGGACGCCGTCACCGCCGCCGGCGACCTTGCGCTGGATGAGTTCGATGAACCGGCCAATGCCGTGCTGTTCGTGCACCACGTGGTCACCGGCCACCAGCTGCAGCGGGTCCACGGCGTTGCGCCGCTTGGACGGCATGCGCCGCATGTCCTTGGTGGAACCTGCTGAAGTCCGTCCGAGCAGATCGGCCTCTGTGAGTAGCCCCAGTTTGAGGCTGTCGAGGACAAAACCGCGTCCGACGGCGGCAGTGGTCACCTCGATGATGCCCGCCTGTGGTTCCTTGTCCAGGGTGTCCACGCGGGCACACGGGATATCGGCGTCGTGGAACAGTTCCGCCAGGCGCTGCGCCGGACCGGGCCCCTCGGTGACCACCACAATCCGCCACTGGTCGCGGACGTGCGAGCCGATGAAGTCCATCATTTCGGCGACGTCGCCCTGGTAGCCGCGGGGTTCCCGGGCGTGCAGGTTCAGGACGTCGATCTCGGGCAGGAGCTCCTCGTCGGTGGCCAGTGACGTGATGGACCACCAGGAGACACTGTGGTCCAGGGCAAAGCTGCGCGTCTCGGCGAGGGAGCGGAAGCTGGCGGAGTGCAAAGCCTCGGATGCCTGCGAGCTGAGGTCCAGCGGTGCCGTGCCCCCGTCCGACGCCGTGGACCAGGCAGCCTCCAGGAACTCTTCGTTGGTTGCCGCGAGGTCGTGCGCACGGGTGCGGACCTTCTCGGGTTCGATGACCACGGAAATCGAGCCGGCGGGCAACTGCTCCACAAAGGGAACCATGGCGTCCACCAGCACCGGCGCGAGGGATTCCATGCCTTCCACGGCGATTCCTCCGGCGATCTTCTCCAGCATGTCGGCCGCTGCCGGAAGCTGTGTCTTCAGCGTGGCGGCCCGTGACATCACCGACGGTGTGATGAGGATTTCGCGGCACGGCGGCGCGTGCAGTTCGGTGGGGTGGTGGATGCCGGGGGCTGAGAGCGAGCGCTGGTCCGCCACGGCGAACCAGCGCATCTGGTCCACCTCGTCGCCGAAGAACTCCACCCGGATGGGGTGGTCCTCCGTGGGCGGAAAGACGTCGATGATGCCGCCGCGGACGGCAAACTCGCCGCGGTGGGTGACCATGTCCACTCGCGCGTAGGCGGCATCGGCCAGCCGGCGCACAACGTCAGTGAAAGGGATGTCCTGGCCAACCTTCAGGGTGACCGGAACCAGCTCCCCCAACCCGGCCACGATCGGCTGGACCACCGCGCGGACGGGAGCCACCACCACCCGGAGCGGGGCCGCCGTCGAGCTTTCCGGGTGCGCCAGCCGGCGCAGGACAGACAGCCGTCGGCCCACCGTGTCCGAGCGGGGTGAGAGCCGCTCGTGCGGCAGGGTTTCCCAGCTGGGGAATTCGGCCACTGAGTCGGCCGGCAGGTAGGCGCGCAGCGCGGCGGTCAGGTCTTCGGCTTCACGTCCGGTGGCGGTGACGGCGAGCACCATTGCGGGGATCCCGCCGTCGGGCGTTCCCTCTGCGGCGTCGGCGGCGGCCAGGCCGTCGGCCATTTCGGCGAGCAAGGCGGCCCGGAGTCCTGCCGGTGCGCTGATCTGGTAATCCTGGCCGCGGACCTCGAATCCCCGTTCTGCCTCGGCTTTGACCCTGGCGAAGGTCCGGTCTTCGGCCAGGACCCGGCGGAGTCCAGCAAGCGACGGGCCGGGCTGGGGGGTGCCGGTGCGGGAGGCGCTCGGGCTCATGGCAGAAACTCCTGGGGTGTTCAAGGCCTGTGGGTTCAAGGGGAGCGCAGGCAACACGAAAGCCCGAGATTCACATCGAATCCCGGGTCATCCCAGCCTACTCCTGCCGCGCCGCGCGGCGGACTAAGCTTTCAGGATCCACGGCCGTCCGGATGCTTTGCCGCTCCGAATGGCATAGTGACAGCCACCCCGTATCGGGATGACTGGAAGGAGACAGCATGACCGGCACAACCGAATCCTCACCGCGCACCGAAGCCCGCACCGTCCTGGTAACGGGCGCCACCGGCTACATCGGCGGCCGGCTCGTTCCGCGACTGCTCGAGGCAGGGCACACCGTGAAGGTCCTGGTCCGGACACCGGCCAAAATCGCCGGCGTGCCCTGGCTGGCGGATGTGGAGGTGGTGCAGAGCAGCCTGGACGACGACGGTGCCCTCCGCGACGCGCTTGCCGGCGTCGACGTGCTCTACTATCTGGTCCACTCCATGGCCGCCGGGTCGGGTTTTGAGTCCAAGGAAAAGGCCATGGCCCGGACCGCCGCGAAGGCGGCCGCCGACGCCGGCGTGGACAGGATTGTCTACCTCGGCGGCCTGCACCCCGCCAATGTGGAACTGTCCACTCACATGCGGTCCCGCGAGGCAGTGGGCAAGGTGTTCCTGGACAGCCCGGTGGACGCGGTGGTCTTCCAGGCCGGCGTGGTGATCGGGTCCGGGTCTGCGTCCTTCGAAATGATCCGGCACCTCTCCGAAACCCTCCCGCTGATGCCGGCGCCGAGTTGGGTGCGGAACAAGATCGAGGCGATCGCTGTCCGGGACGTGCTGTATTACCTCGTCAGCGCAGCATCCCTCACCGGACACATTAACCGCACGTTCGATATCGGCTGCCGCCAGGTCCTGACGTACGCGGGCATGATGAAGGAGTATGCGGCCGAGGCCGGACTGCCGTACCGGGTGGTTCTGGCACTGCCGGTTCCCGCGCCCAAACTTGCAGGGTTGTGGGTGGCCCTCACTACGCCCATCCCCCTGTCCATGTCGTTGCCGCTGGTCCAGTCGCTGCAGCACGACGCCGTGTCCCGGGAGCGCGACGTTGACGCCGTCATTCCCGTGCCTGAGGGCGGGCTGACCCCGTACCGGCGGGCAGTTGCCCTGGCCCTGGGCAAGGAGCGGGACGGCCAGGTGGAGACCACTTGGGCCAGCGCCGGCGCCGATGCCGATCCCCTGCCCAGCGACCCGGAGTGGGCCGGCCACACGGTTTTCGTGGACGAGCGCACTTTCCACGGGGACGTTGACCCGGCACACGTGTGGACAGTCATCGAGGGAATCGGTGGCCGCAACGGCTGGTATTCGCTGCCGCTGGCCTGGCGGGTCCGTGGCTGGCTGGACAAGCTCACCGGCGGCGCCGGGCTCCTGCGGGGACGCCGGCACCCCGGCAACCTGGCTCCGGGCGAGGTGGTGGACTGGTGGCGCGTGGAGCGGATAGACCGCGGCAAACTACTCCGCTTGCGTGCAGAAATGCGCGCGCCGGGACGCGCCTGGCTCGAGTTGTCAGTAGAGCCCGACGGCGGCGGCAGCCGCTACCGGCAGCGCGCCATTTTCTTCCCCAAAGGCCTCAGCGGCAGACTCTACTGGCTGGCCGTCCTGCCCTTCCACAGCCTCATTTTTCCGGCCATGGCAAGGAACATCACCACGGCGGCGCGGAAGATCGCCGACGCTGAGCGGGCAGAGGCCGGTTCAAAGAACACGCCTGGTGCCCCGTAGGATGTGGGGAGGAAAAAGCGTATAGACCCCGTATCACTGGAGGATTCATGGCACTGAGTGCAACCACCACCCTTCCGCACGCCGTTGACAGTGTCGCTGCTGTTTTCATCAACGAGGACTTCCAGCGGCACACCAGCGAATACGTCGGCGGCACACTGGAGTCATTTTCCGTGGATGGCGACGTTGCCGGCGCGTTCAGCACCACCTCCGTCCGGACCCTGCCCACCACCCGCCTGCCGGAGATCGCCCGCAAGTTCGTCGGCGAGAACCTCACCGTGACGCAGGTGGAAAACTGGGAAGCCCCCGCGGCTGATGGTTCCCGCCAGAGCAACATCACGCTGAAGATTGCCGGCGCTCCCCTCGACGTGACCGCGGTCCAGCGGCTAGTTGCCGAGGGCGGCAGCACCCGGGTTGAGCTTGAAGGCAACGTGACCTCGTCCGTGCCATTCCTGGGCGGCAAGATCGCTGAGGCCGCCGAACCCATGGTGGCCAAGGCCCTGAACATCCAGTCGCAGCAGGCCCAGGCCTGGCTCGAAAGCCACTGAGTCCATGCAGCTTCCCCTGTTCGCCGCTTTACTGCTGATCATCGCCGGCGCCTGGTCGCTGGTGGTCTGGCCGCAGTTCCTGCGCCGGGTCATGAAGGATCCGCGGGCGCGCGACGCCGACGGCAAAGCAACAAAGTTCCTCACCGTTCACGTGGTGCTGGTCAGCATCTCCATGGTGCTGGGGGCCGCCACCGCCGTGATCGGCGTAATGGGCCTGTTGGGCTGACGCCCCGGGCTGTCTGCACAGGTTCACGCAGGCGCTTCCCCTGCCGCAGAGCAGAGGAAGCGCCTGTTTTGTTTAAGTGGCCCTGTTTTGTTGAGGCGGACCTGTTCTGTTTGAGCGGCCTACATAATGCCAGGGTGCGTGTCTATGCTGCCTGGTTGAGCGCGTCCTCGGCGGCCACCCAGGAAATCATGGCGCACTTGACTCGAGCGGCGTAGCGGGCCACACCCTCGAACGCGGCCGCGTCACCGAGGATCTCCGGATCCGCGTGTACCTTCCCACGGGACCGCAGGACTTCCCGGAAGTTGCCAATGATCGAGTGGAGTTCTTCCACGGTCAGTCCCTCACCGAGCTCGCTGAGGACGGAGGCCGACGCCATGGAGATTGAGCACCCGGCTCCGTCCCAGGAAATCTGCGCCACTTTGCCATCTTCCACTGCGACGCGAAGGGTGACTTCGTCCCCGCAGACGGGGTTCAGCTGGTGTGACTGTCCGGTGGACGCGCCCGCAGGGGCGGCCAGGCCGGCCAGGCCGCTGCCGTGGCGGGCCTTCGAATGGTCAAGGATGATCTGTTGGTACAGCTGGTCAAGGCTCATATTCGGTCTACCTTCGGTGGCCGCGTCAGACGCGGAAGTAGGAGCGGACGCCAGCAACAGCCTCGAGGAAAGCGTCGACGTCGTCGGTGGTGTTGTACAGGTAGGCACTCGCCCTGGTGGTTGCCGTCAGGCCCAGGCGGCGGTGCAACGGCTGGGCGCAGTGGTGCCCCACCCGGACCGCGATGCCCCTGGAATCCAGGAACTGCCCGACGTCATGCGCGTGCACACCCGCGACGTCGAACGCGGCCAGGCCTATCCTCTCCTGCCCGGCGGCGGGCCCCAGGACACGTATTCCGGGAAGGGCTTCAAGGCCGGCCACCATGCGCTGGCCCAGCTCCGCTTCCCATTGGTGCACCCGGGCCAGTCCCGTTTCTGTCAGGTAACTGGCGGCGGCGGCCAGGGCCACGGCCTGGGAGATGCGTTGGGTACCGGCTTCGAAGCGCTGCGGCGAGGGCAGGTACTCGGCCCGTTCCATGGTCACGGTGGTGATCATGGAACCGCCGGTGAGGAACGGGGGCAGCACGTCCAGAAGGTCCTGCTTGCCATACAGCACGCCGATTCCCGTGGGCGCCAGCATCTTGTGGCCGGAGAAGACAGCGAAGTCGACGTCGAGTTCCTTAACGTTCAGCGGCAGGTGGGGCGCGGACTGGCAGGCGTCCAGCACCACCAGCGCTCCGGCCGCCCGGCCAAGGGCCACCAACTCGTTGACGGGGTTGATGGTTCCCAGGACGTTGGACGCGTGCGTGAAGGCGAGGACCTTGGTCTTGCTTCCCAGGACCTCAGCCGCGATGTCCAGGCGCAGGGCTCCGGAGTCGTCGATGGGGATGTATCGCAAAGTGGCGCCGGTACGGAACGCGAGTTCCTGCCAAGGGATCAGGTTGGCGTGGTGCTCCATTTCGGTGACCACGATCTGGTCCCCCGGACCCACGGCCAGATCCTTAAGCCTGCCGTCGCCGCGACCCTGGGCAGACCAAAGGGAGGCATTGGACAGCGCATAGCTGACCAGGTTCAGTCCCTCGGTGGCATTGGAGGTCCACACCGTTTCCGCGTAGTCGGCCCCGATGAAGCCTGCAATGGTCTGGCGGGCGTCTTCGAAGACTTCGGTGGCCTCGACCGCAAGGTGGTGCGCGCCGCGGTGCACGGCGGCGTTGCGCTGTTCGTAGAATTCCTGCTCAGCCTCAATAACGCTCAGGGGATTCTGCGATGTGGCACCCGAATCCAGATACACCAGCGGCCGGCCATTCACCAGCTGGTCGAGCACCGGGAAGTCATTCCTGATTCTCAGTACTTCGGCGTTGTCCATGGCCGGAACGGCATGTTCCAGCGTGGCTGGCGTGGTTACGAATGCCAAAGTGAACTCCTTGAAATGCCAATGGATTGACATTCAATTGTCCCACAACACCACTGTGGCGGCCGCCCGGGGGGCGGCCGCCACGGTGGCTCCGGGCTTCAGCCCGCGGATAAGAGGGCCGGCGACGGCTGGGGGGAGAGCCTCGGTCTCAGAAGACTCTGACGTCGCCGGCCCAGTCTCAGTCCGGCCCGGGGGCCGGAAAGTTTGAATTAAGACGGGACCTGGAAAGTCTGATGGTGGGAGTCGGAGGGCTTTCGCCGCTCCTTGCTCCCGAATCAAGTTAATCGCACGCGGACCCGGACGGCACGAGTAGGCAGTACTCTACTTCGACGGTGAGGCTACCGGGTCGGGCCCGGCTGATACGCGTATTCCAGATGCCGGGACACTCGAAGTCATGACTCGTCGGCGGGGCATGGGTTCAGCGAACGATCGCAGTGCAGAGGACCTAGTGGGCCAAGGCAGTGGACAGTTCGTCGCGGCTCCGCACTCCGAGTTTCACGTACGTGCGGTACAGGTGGCCCTCCACTGTTCGTACGGAGACCATGAGCCGCTGGGCGATTTCGCGATCCGTGAGGCCCTGGACTGCCAGTTCCACGATGTCCTGTTCACGCCGCGTGAGGTGCACCGTGGGCGCTGCGGCGATGAACTGGCCCTCCCGGAACCGCTCGCCAAGTTCGTGGTCGCATTTCTCCCGCAGGGCCACCGCCTGGCGGGACCGGCGGCGTTCACCGTCCGCTTCCAACACGGTGCTTGCCCGCGCGTATGCTTCCCTTGCCACGTTGACGAAGCCCTCGGCTTCAAGCCGGGCCGCCATCTCCATAAGGGCGTCGGCGTCGGCGGATTCCCAATGCTCCGCGAGGCTGAGCAACGCCGCGGCCCAGCGGCCTTGGACGTTGCCTGCCAGGTTGTGCACCAGGGGAATCACCGAATGGTCGCCCAAGTCCCAGCACAGCGCCAACAGTTCCAGCAATGTGCCGCCCCTGGCCGAGACCTCCGGGGTGGTGGCCAGTGTATGGAGCGACGCCAACCCCTTCCCGTCACGGGTCACGTACTCCGCACCTGCCGCGGCGTAGGCCGTTGCGAGCAGATCCTGGCTTGCTGAACCCAGCAGCGAATCCTTGTAGTCCAGCTCGAGCCGGCTGGACTGGGCAGCGTCACCCAGCCTCGCTGCCACATAAAACGCCAGTGCGGATCCGAACCGGAACACCTGCAGGGGATCACTGAGCCTCAGGGTCTCTACCGCAGGCAGCAGCGTCTGGTAAGCGCGTTCGATCCGCCCCTGCCGCAGCAATGAATAGCCGCGTAGCACCTGGATGCTGCCGGCGAAGGCGGCTGCATCCCGCGGCTGATCCGCCGCATAGTCCACAAGCTCCCGTTCCGCTGACTCCCAGTCCCCCACGGACAGGTAGTCAACCACCAGACGGCCCAGGACGAACTCATTGAAGAAAAACACTCCCCTATCCAGTGCAGGGAGTTCCGAAACCGCAAGGAGTCCGGCATCCAGGCCTTGGACGGCGCGTCCGGCTGCAGCACGTGCCTGTGCAAGCAGCGCGGTTCCCACCGTGCGAAGGGCGTGGTCGGTGGGGCCGTCAGGGTTACGGCTACGAAGGTCCTGGACCTCGTTGTCCAGGGCCTCGCAGTTCCCAGCTTCGCCGAATTCCAGCAGGCGCAGCAGCTGTTCCTGCCAGGCCGTGGCCGGGGAGGTTTCAGTTTCAGCCGCGGCGCCGCGGAGCGCTTCACGGTACTCTGCCGCGAACACCGCCAGTGGTGTTCCCAAGGCCTGATGGACAAGGGCCCTGAGCATCAGGGCGGGGGCAGCGGCGGCGCTGGACCCCAGCTGGAGCCAGCATCCGTCCAGAAGCTTTGCCGCGCCAGCGTGATCACCTTCGTTGAACAGAGCCCGCGCCTGAATGGCCTGGGCCTCGGGCACGAGTGCCGGGTCCGTAATCTTTGCCGCCATGGTCCGGGCGCTCCGGCTCCTGAAGTGGGCCAGTGCCGTGCTGGCCGCTTCGAGAAGCTCAGGCTCTCCTGTTTTAACTCCGCATTCAAGCGCCCACTCGACAGCCCTCAACCGGCCTTCTGACCCGGCCGGGGACGTTCCCAGGTGCTCGCGTACCCTTTCCAGAAGTTGCAGGCTCCGCGAAACGGAAATGGTTAACCGGAGGGCGTCGCCGAACATGGCGTTCCAGATCCGGAGATCAGCGGGCGTGCCATGGCTCTCCACCACCATCTGTTGGTCAAGCAGGGAGCGCACCACGTCAGCGCCGCAGATGTCCTCGATCACCTTGCGGCTCACGGGCCCGGCCAGCGCAATGAGTTTCAGTGCTTCCTGTTCTGCAGGCGTGCGGCGCAGCATGTCCTTCACCACGACGTTCGTCAGTCGCGGCCCATCGGCCGGCAACTGCCCCACCAGCATCCAGATCCCGTTCCGTTTGGCGAGCTGGCCTCCTTCGGCGGCGTCATGCAGAAGGGCGTCGAGGATCCGCGGGTTTCCGCCGGAAGCGCTCCAGATGGTGTCAACAGTTCCGGCTGGGACGGTGCCGTCCAGGGCGTGGGCAAGGACTTCCTCGATCTGTTCCCTGTTCAGCGGACGAAGGTCCACGCGATCGGCAAGGCCGTCATACCAAAGCTGCGCCAGAGGCTGGGGCAGGCCGGGCCGCGGCCTGCCAGCTGCCACGACGCTGGCCCAGCCCGCGGAGATCATGTCTGCCACGATGCCCGCCGTAGCCTCGTCCAGATGGTGTGCATCATCCATCACGAGCAGCAGCGGTGCGTCCCTGCCCGCTTTGAGCTTTTCAAAGTAGCTCCAAACGGACCTCAGGACAGCCACCGGTGACACCGAATCCTCGGCCGTCAGCTCCGCAGTGTAGGGGGCAAGGATGCCAAAGGGAACGCGTGAGAGCGAGGAACTTCCATGGATCTGAACAACGATCATGTCAGTGGCCAGCCGCTCGGTAATGGCCTCGGCCAACGCGGTCTTGCCGATGCCCGGGCCCGCCATCAGGAACACTGCCTGGCTGGTTCGGGTCCGGATGATGTTGCAGATCCGGTCCAGCGGCTGCCGCCGGCCCGTGAGCAGGCGGCCCGGTTTAGGTGAGTGGCCGTTAGACGAGTCCAGTCAGATCACCCCTGGACGTAACTCCCAGTTTGGTGAAGACCTGGTAAAGGTGGCCTTCCACGGTGCGGACGGAGACACCCATATCCAGCGCAATGTCGCGGTTGGAGGCACCCCTGCCTGCGAGCCTTGCAATCTGCCGTTCCCTGCTGGTCAGGAGAGGGCTGCCGCTGCTGGGCACGATGGGCAGGCTGGCCACAGTGGCAGCGAGGATGTCCAGCCGCGCCTGGGCAGTCCTTGCTGCGGCCGGGTCGCCGGCCTGACGGGCGTAGTCAACGGCCAGGGCCATACAGCGCGCCTCAACAGCGTCCAGTTCCAGCGTGGCGGCCAGTTCCCCGCCGGCGAGCAAGGTCTTGGCGTCATGGGTCCTGGTTCCCACGGCAATCAAACGCGAAATTTCCGCCAAGGGGCCTTGGCGGTGACCGGCCACTTCTTCGAGCAGGCGGAAGTCAGCCTCTGTACCGTGGACCGTGGCCCCCAACAGGCTGATTCCGGCCAGCGTGTACCTCCCCGCTGCGATGTCGCGGCGGGCAGACTCCTTCAGGCGGTTGACCGCCTCGGTGTCGTTCAGCCACCGCCCTGCCATGTCGGCGCAGAAGTCGGTGATGCTACGGGTGGCATGATCGGCGGCTCCCCCGGTCCGCTGCAACTTGTCCAAATATTTCCGGGACTGACCGGCATTTCCCAACTGCGCATAAGCGAACGCAACAGCTGCGTAAGCTTCCCGGCGGATGCCCTGAGCGGGCCGCAGCTCAAGTTGGGCCACCGCTGACAGCAGCGAATCCAAGGCAACGGCGCCACGCCCCGCAAAGACGTAAGCGATCCCGGCCGCCAGCTCAGTGGCGGCGCTTCGGTAGGGAAGCTGGTGGGTCTCACGGGCTGCGGGATCGAGGAGATCGATGCAACGGTGCCACTGCCCGGCGGTCAACAGGACGTAGTAAGCGCGTTCGGTGAATGTCTCCCGCAGGCCGACGATTTGGCCGGCGTCGGAAATTTGGCCGCCCAACTGCCTCATCAGGCTTAAGGCGTCCATCTCGCGCCCCGTCATGGCCAGGGCGGTCATCAGGATCATGGCGGAATTCATCCGGAACCAAAGATCGGAGTTCAGCCCGGGGTCAGCAGCGGCTTCCAGGCCCGGAATGGCCGCTGCGTAATCTCCCACGAACACCTGGTACTCGAATTCGCTCAGGCTGATCCTGTTGGCTGCAGCGGCAACAGGATCAGGCCATTTTTTCGCGTTGCCTGGTTCTTCTCCGAGCCGCTCCCGTGCCGTCTGCAGGAGGGCCGGTACCTTGTCGGCGTGGTCCGGCAGCCAAACCATGACCCGTGACTTTGCTGCGATGACCTGGGCGTATTCCTGGACATCCAGGCCGTCCAGTTGCGGCTGCGAGATGTCGTCCAGGGCCGCCATCGCCTGGACAGGAAGATCCAGGAGCAGGTAGGCAGCAGCCTTCTGCCGTTGGCCGGCTACCCATTGGGAGTCGTTGCGCCTCAGTGTCTCGGCATATTTGAGGGCGAAGTTCGGGTCAAAGAGCTGCACGGCCGCTTCGGCCGCGGCCAGCGCCATGGCCGGACTCAGCTCGGCTTCACACTCATGGGTCCATGCAGCGAACGCCATCAGCTCTTCCACGGTCATGCTGGCCGGGCCGGGCTCCTGGCCGTCCAGCAGGACACTCCGCAGTTCCCGCCGCCGGGTAATGCTGAGCCAGGAGCGCACAACGTCGCCGAGGTACATTTCGCGCAGTGAAACCCAGCGGCTCTCGGACGCGTCGATCTCCAGCAGCCCTGCATCTTCCATGTCCGCTACGATGCCGGCACCGTAGACAGCAGTAAGCCTTGACAGCTCCACCCGCCGGGCACAGGAAAGCATTTCGATGACTTCCCGCTCCTGGGGAGATTGCCGGGACCAGCGCGACCGCACGATGTCCTCGAGGCTCGCAGCGCCGTCGAGCACTACCTTGTCCCGCAATGTCCAGACCGAGTCCGACAGCACCAGATTTCCGGACTGCTGCTGCTCGGCGACCAGCGCTTTGAGCAGCAGCGGGTTTCCGCCCACCATCGTGTGGAAGGTACTGACCAAGGAGGCGGAGACACGGTGCCCCAGCAGGGTAAGCAACACCTGGCGGGTCTGCAGCTCATTAAGGTTATCCAGCCTGACCTCAGTCAGCCGGCGGTCGGTGAGAAGCCAGTGGAAGTCTGCCGGAAGGTCGCTGATTTTGGGCGCCACGGCAACAATGCGCGCGGTCCCCGTCAGGAGGATGTTGAGCAGGACGCCAGCACTCATGTCATCAATACTGCCGGCGGTATCCAGGGTGATGACGCACTGCCGACCGGCGGCGTCACTCCGGATCAGTGACGTTATGCCACGCAGGATGGCGGTTGGCGAGCCCATGTAGGCCTGGGGAAGACGCGCCAGGAGGAACGCCAGGCAGCCGTATGGGGTGTCGCCCGTCGTGGTCCCGCAGCGCAGCTGTAGCGTCCAGACATCGGGGCCAAGCTCGGACACGGCAGTCCTGGCCAATGATGACTTGCCGACACCGCGGCCGCCTGTGATGACCACTCCGAGGGAGTCGATGCTGGTCAGCGCCGTGCGGACTGCTTCAAGATTGGCACTGCGTGCGGGCGCAGACCATCGCTGCGCCTCTGACACGCCGGCGGTGTCCGTACGCAGCTCAGGGTCCTTGAGTTGCGACCCACGTTCCCAGCTGAGTGGCTCGATTGACATGAACTTATCCCCTACGTCCCAATAAAGCGGGAACAAGCCCCATCGCCCCCCGCTTAGGAAGAAGACTACCCCTAGGCAAGGAAGCCTGAACAGGTATTGGGCGTTTTTAGTCCATTTGCTACTCGTCTGTTTTTGCCGGGTGGAACTTCTGCTGCGCCGCTGTCAGGCCGTCCCTGACCAGCATCTCCACGGCGTCCGCGGCCTCGTCCAGCAAAAACGGCACGTCCTTGCGCTCGGTGGTACCAAAATCACGGAGCACATAGTCGGCAGTATCCATGCGGCCCGGCGGACGACCCACCCCCACCCTGACCCTCAGATAGTCCTTGGTGCCGAGGACTTTGGAAATGTCCCTCAGTCCGTTGTGGCCGCCCTCGCCACCGCCGCACTTGAGCTTCACGGTGTTAAACGCTATATCGATTTCATCATGTACCGCCACCACGTGGTCTGGTCCAATGCCATAAAAATTTGCCAGGGCAGCCACCGGTCCGCCGGAAACGTTCATGTAGCTCAGCGGCTTGGCCAACACCACGCGCGGGCCACCAATCCCCAACCGGCCTTCGAGGACATGGGCCCGGGCTTTATGGGTTTTGAAGTTTCCGCCGAGCCGGCCGGCGAGTTCATCAAGAACCATCTGGCCAACGTTGTGCCTGTTGCCTTTGTATTCGGCTCCGGGGTTTCCGAGGCCGACAATCAGCCAGGTGTCAGTCATTGTTCCATCCTAAGTTGGTCCGGACATGGCTGTGGCCGGACCCCGACGGGGCCCGGCCACAGCTGCAAACTGAGTGGGTGTTACTCGGCAGCGGCCTCAGAGGAAGCCTGGGCCTCTTCGTCGGAGACCTCGGTGGCCTCGGAGATGTTGACAACCAGGGCATCGGCGTCGGCCAGCAGGACGGCGCCCTTCGGCAGGACCAAGTCGGAAGCGTGGATGTGCTGTCCGGCGGAGCGGCCTTCGATGTCTACCTCGATGGCGGTGGGCAGGTGTGTTGCCTCGGCCTCCAGGGAGATAACGGTGAGTTCCTGGTTGTAGACGCTGCCCGGAGCCAGTTCGCCAACGAGGTGGACGGGGATGTCCACCGTGACCTTTTCGCCCTTGATGACGGTCAGCAGGTCGATGTGCTCGATGATCTGCCTGATGGGGTCGCGCTGGACGTCCTTGACCAGGGCGAGGTGGTCTTCGCCGTTGACGTCCAGGGACAGCAGGGCGTTGGCCTTGCGGACTGCAAGCGTGGTGGCCTTGGCGGGCAGCGTGATGTGGATCGGCTCGGCGCCGTGGCCGTAGATGACGGCGGGGATCAGGTTGGCCATGCGGGCGCGGCGGGCAAAGCCCTTGCCGAATTCGGTGCGTACTTCTGCTGCGAGCTTCTGCTCAGACATATGTATCTCCTCGGAAGACTAAATGGTGTTCAGCAAGGGCGGAGGTCTGTTGCGACCTTCAACGCCGGGCGGCCGTGTGGCGCCCTTCCGGAAGGGAGATTCAGACCCAGTCGATAACGGAGACTGCTCTCCCTCGCCAAGGTATCGTAGAAAAGCTTACCAGCGCCGGTCCCGAAAACTGAAAACGGGACCGGCGCCGGGCGCCTTAACTGCGGCTTCAGGCGTTGCCGTCGAACAAGCTGGTGACCGAACCGTCGTCGAACACTTCGTGGATGGCACGGGCGATGAGCGGCGCGATGGACAGCACCGTCAACTGCGGGAAGCGCTGGTGGGAGGCGATGGGCAGGGTGTTGGTGACCACCACTTCACGGGCACCGGATTCCGCCAGCCGCTGGGCGGCGGGATCGGAGAACACTGCATGGGTCGCGGCAATAATGACGTCCTTGGCACCGGCATTCATGAGCACCTGGACCGCTCCGGAGATGGTTCCGCCGGTGTCGATCATGTCATCGATCAGCACACAGGTCCGGCCTTCAACCTGACCCACAACGGTCTTGGAAACGGCCTGGTTGGGGACGGTGAGGTCGCGGCTCTTGTGCACGAACGCCAGCGGAGCCCCGCCCAGGCGCTCAGCCCACTGCTCCGCAACACGCACGCGGCCGGTGTCCGGGGAGACAACCGTGACGTTGTCGGCGCCGACCTTGGTCCGGATGTAGTCGGCCAGGAGCGGGATGGCCATCAGGTGGTCAACGGGGCCGTCGAAGAAGCCCTGGATCTGGGAGGTGTGCAGGTCAACGCTCATGATGCGGTCAGCGCCCGCGGTCTTGTACAGATCCGCCACGAGACGGGCGGAAATGGGTTCGCGGCCGCGGCCCTTCTTGTCCTGGCGTGCATACGGGTAGAACGGGGATACCACCGTGATCCGCTTGGCGGAGGCACGCTTCAGCGAATCGATCATGATCAGCTGTTCCATCAAGTGGTTGTTCAGCGGGGCAGGGTGGGCCTGGATGACGAACGCGTCGGTACCCCGGACGCTCTCGCCGGCGCGCACGTAGATCTCCCCGTTGGCGAAATCGTAGGCGTCAATGGGGAGCAACTCGGTCCCCAACTCCTTCGCGATTTCCCGCGCCAGTTCGGGGTGTGCCCGCCCGGCGGCAAGCACCAGCTTCTTCTCGCCGTGTGCGGTAATTTCGCTCATTATTTACTTGCCCTCTTCTGTTGATGCTGGGGTATTTGAGGAGTCTGACGCAGCAGCCTTGGCCAGCTCCGCGGAGCGCGAGCCGGGACGGTTGGCAACAACCCAGCCTTCGGCATTGCGCTGGGCAGCAACCGACAGGACGAGCGCCCCGGCCGGGACGTCCTTGCGGATCACCGCGCCGGCGCCGCTGTAGGCACCGTCCCCCACGGTGACCGGTGCAACAAACACTGTGTTGGAACCTGTGCGGACACCCGAACCGATCACCGTGCGGTGCTTCTTCTCGCCGTCGTAATTGGCGGTGATGTTGCCGCAGCCGATGTTCGTGTCCTCGCCGATTTCAGCGTCACCGGCGTAGCCGAGGTGGGAAAGCTTGGATCCCCGGCCGATGGTGACATTTTTGGTTTCGTAGAAGGCGCCGATCTTGCCGGTATCGCCAAGCACGGTGCCTGGCCGCAGGTAGGTGAAAGGTCCGACGGCGGCGCCGGCACCGATGACAGCACCGGAACCGTGCGTTCGGGTCACCTTGGCGCCCTCGCCGATGCGGACATCCGTCAGGGTTGAGTCGGGACCGACGACGGCGTCCCTCGCCACGGTGGTGGCGCCGTGCAGTTGGGTGTTGGGGAGGATGCGGACGTCCTCATCAAGGGCGACGGTGGAATCGATCCAGGTGGTGGCGGGGTCAACAACGGTGACTCCGGCCCGCATCCAGGCTTCGACCGTGCGGCGGTTCAGTTCAGCGCCGAGGGCTGCGAGCTGCACGCGGTCGTTGGCGCCCTCCACCTGCCAGCGGTCTTCGGTGACGACGGCGGCAACCCGGCCACCGGACTCACGCGCCAGGCCCAGCACATCAGTCAGGTACATCTCGCCCTGCGAGTTGTCTGTGGTGACGTGGACCAGCGCGTCGCGGAGGACGGCGGCGTCGAATGCGTAGATGCCCGAATTGACCTCGCGGATCAGTCGTTCGGCTTCCGTGGCGTCCTTGTGCTCGCGGATGCCGGTGACGGAGCCGTCATCGCCGCGGAGGATCCGGCCGTAGCCCGTGGCGTCGGTGAGGAGCGCGGTGAGGACCGTGACGGCGTTGCCTTCGCGTTCGTGTGTTGCCACCAGGTCAGCCAGAAGGCCGCCGCTGAGAAGGGGAACATCGCCGTACGTCACCACCACGGTGCCGGAAAGTTTTTCGTGGGCGTCCAAGGCCGCGAGTGCGACTTCGACGGCACGTCCGGTGCCGGGAATTTCGTCCTGGTCCACGATCAGGGCTTCGGGGTCCAGAGCGTTCAGGTGACGGGCAACCAGGTCGCGTTCGTGGCGTACCACCAGGGCCAACCGCCCGGGGTTGATGCTGCGGGCCGCGAGCAGGGCGTGGCCCACCATGGACCGGCCGCCGATCTCATGCAGGATCTTGGGGGTACGGGATTTCATCCGGGTACCGGCGCCTGCTGCCAGAACAATGACGGCGGCTGGGCCGGTATTCTCGGGGATCACGTACGGGCTCTCCTTGCTTGGTTGCGCGTGGCGCTGGGTGCGGTGCCTGGCCGGCTTCAAGCCTTGCGGGGCACCGAGTTCATACTACTGGACGCTCTCGGCACAGCAGTTCCGCCCATAGGATTCGAACCTATACTCCACGGCTCCAAAGGCCGGGGTGCTGCCATTACACCAGGGCGGACCGTGCCAGAGGCGCAAGGCCAAGGCACAAGTAGTTATTTTGCCATGGGTTCAGGGCAGCCCGCGACACGGGCAGGAATCACGGCGCCCTATGTCCTGTCCCGCACGCTCTTCCGGCCGTTTCAACCGCGCCAGTCAACGCCCCTAAGGCATGATGGAAATGTGAGTATCAACCCACCCCGGGCACGGATGACAGGCGTGCAGAGGCGCAGCCAACTGATTGAGGTCGGCCGTGGCCTGTTCGCCGCGCGAGGACTCGACGGCACCACCATCGAGGAAATTGCGGCCTGCGCAGGAGTGTCCAAACCAGTAATCTACGAGCACTTCGGCTCCAAAGAAGGCATGTACACCCAGGTGGTGGACTTCGAGTTCCGGATCCTCCTGGACGCGATTACCGCAGCACTGACCGAGGAAGCGAAGCCCCGCATCCTCGTGGAACGTGCCGCCCTGGCCCTGCTCACCTACATCGAAGACCACACCGAAGGCTTCCGGATCCTGATGCGGGACGCTCCCCCGTCCCAGCCCGAAGGCGCCTTCTCCACCCTGCTCTCCCACGTCACGGCCCGCGTTGAACACATCCTGACCGACGAATTCGACCGCCGCGGCCTCAGTGCCGAAGACGGAGCCATGTACGCCCAAATGCTCGTAGGCATGGTGGCCATGACCGGCCAATGGTGGCAGGACAGCCGCCAGCCCGACAAACAAACCGTAGCCGCACACCTGGTAAACCTCGCCTGGAACGGCCTGACAGGCCTCAAAAAGGACCCCGAACTCCAGTCCGAGGGTTAGCCCGGGTCTCGCCGATTTGGTCACCGTTGCAGGCATCTGTGGTCAGGTCCGCGGCGCAGGAGCCCTTCGCCGTCGCTTAGACACGAGCCATAGGGGCCCAACAGTCGCCCAGCGACCGGAGTGGCCTCCACGCGTCGTAAGCGTCGTCCCGAGGGACCCGACGCGAGCTTGCGAGTGTCGGGAAGGGACCTACGCGCTAAGCGACGCGGAAGGGCCAGCTGCGGCACCCCAGCCGCTCACCCGCCCCAGAGGCGACATCGGCACCCAGACGGCAGCGGCGCCAACGTGGAACGGCTTACTCGCCGAGGACTTCCAGGGCTTCGAGCCATTCGAGTTCTAACGCCTCGCGCTCCCCTGCGAGGTCCTTGAGTTTCTTGTTTTGTTCGGCGAGGGCGTCGAAGTCGGAATCGGCGGTGCTCTTGACCATCTGGTCGTGGACCTTCTTTTCCGCCTGTTCCAGCTTGCCCATTTGGCGTTCGATGCGGTTCTTGGCCTTACGGGCGTCGCGCTTCTCGGCTTCGGAGGCCCCCGGGGCTGCCGGTGTCGAGCTGCCGCTTGCGCCGGTTACGGGGTTGCCGCCGCCGGTGATGGTGGAGCCGGCGAGGGCGGATTCCCGGAGTTCCAGGTACTGGTCCACGCCGCGCGGCAGGGCACGGATTTTGCCGTCGCCCAGGAGCGCCATCTGGTGGTCGGTTACACGCTCCAGCAGGTAGCGGTCGTGGCTGACTACCACGAGGGTGCCGGGCCAGCCGTCCAGGACATCCTCGACGGCGGCGAGCGTGTCCGTGTCGAGGTCGTTGGTGGGCTCATCGAGCATCAGCACGTTGGGTTCGCCCACGAGCAGGCGCAGCAACTGGAGGCGGCGCCGCTCACCGCCGGAGAGGTCCTTGACCGGGGTCCACTGCTTCTCGTTGGTGAAGCCAAGCTGCTCCACGAGCTGGCCGGCCGTGAATTCCTTGCCGCCCACGTTGAAGGATCGCTTCTCGCGCTCGATGACCTCGATGACGCGAAGGTCGGAGACGTCGTCGAGCTCTTTGACTTCCTGGGTGAGTACTGCGGTGACCACAGTCTTGCCGCGTTTGACCTTGCCGGAGCTCGGCTGGATCTCGCCGTTCAGGAGCTTCAGCAGGGTGGTCTTGCCGGCGCCGTTGACGCCCACCAGGCCCAGCCGCTCACCCGGGGCGAGGCGCAGGGTGATGTTGTCGAAGAGCTTCTGGCCGGCGTCACCGCCGAGGAAGTCGAGGGACACGTTCTCGAGGTCCAGCACGTCCTTGCCGAGCCGGGCGGTGGCCATCTTGCTGAGGGCCGTCGAGTCACGCGGCTCAGGGACGTCCGCAATCAGGGCGTTGGCGGCCTCGATGCGGAACTTGGGCTTCGCTGTGCGGGCCGGGGCGCCGCGGCGCAGCCAGGCGAGTTCCTTCTTCACAAGCTGCTGGCGCTTGCCTTCCATGACGTTCGCGGCCCGGTCACGCTCGGCGCGGGCCAGGACGTAGGCGGCGTAGCCGCCGTCGAACGGGTCCATGATGCCGTCGTGGATTTCCCAGGTCTTGTTGCAGACTTCGTCGAGGAACCAGCGGTCATGGGTGACCACCAGGAAGGCGCCCTGGTTGGCCCGCCAACGGGTCTTCAGGTGCCGGGACAGCCAGGCGACGCCTTCGACGTCGAGGTGGTTGGTGGGCTCATCGAGCATAATGACGTCGTGGTCCTCGATGAGGAGCTTGGCGAGCGCCACGCGCCGTTTCTGCCCGCCGGAGAGGGCATGGACGTTGGCGTGCCAGTCGACGTCGGACACCAGGCCGCCCATGACCTCGCGGATCTGCGGGTTGCGGGCCCATTCGTAGTCGGCCTGGTCCCCCACGATCGCGGCCCCGACGGTGAGGTCGCCGTCGAGCACGTCGCTTTGGTCCAGGTAGCCGATGTTGACCTCGCTGCGCTTGGTTACCCGCCCGGAGTCCGGGGTGGACCGCAGGGCCAGCAGGCGCATCAGCGTCGACTTGCCGTCACCGTTCCGGCCCACCATGCCGATCCGGTCACCCTCCTCGAGTCCAAGGGTGATGCCGTCCAGGACGGTGCGCGTTGCGTACGAAACTGTGAGGTTCTCGCCGCCAAGAAGGTGTGCCAAAGGGGACTGCTTTCTGCTGCTGGGTGAGGTTCGGTGCTTTAAAGGAGGGTATCGGAGATGATGCGGGCGCCGTGTACAGGCCCGTGGACTGGAAACGCCGTCAGCCCGTAATGCCGCAGGTCCTCGGCCAGGCTGTCTGCGGCGGCAGGACTGTGGGTCAAGAGCGCCACGGTGGGACCCGAGCCGGAGACAATCCCTGCCAGGGCGCCGAGCGCTTCGCCCCGTCCCAGCGTATGGCGGAGCTTGGGGGCAAGTTCAATGGAGGCCCGCTGGAGGTCGTTGACCAGCACCCGGCTGAGGGCGGCGGCGTCACCCCCGCGGAGTGCCTGCAGGATCCTGGGGTCCACGGCCGTTGGCTCGGCTGCTTCGTGGCCTTCAGCGTCCCGGAGCCGGTCCAACGTACGGAAGACCTCGGGCGTGGCCAGGCCGTAGTCTGCTGCCACCAGGACCCAGTCTGTCTGTGCTTTGACCAGAGCCGGTGAGAGTTCATCGCCCACGCCCAGCCCCACGGCGGTGCCACCCAAGAGGGAAAAGGGGACATCCGCGCCCAGGTCGGCGGCGATATGTGCCAGCTCGTCCTTTGACAGCCCGCTGTTCCACAGCGCGTCACAGGCCAGGAGGGTGGCGGCGGCGTCGGCCGAGCCGCCACCCATGCCGCCGGCCACCGGGACCCGCTTTGTGATCTCCAGGTGGACGCCGGTGGCGTGCTCCGACACATCGGCCATCATGGCCGCGGCCTTGTAGGCCAGGTTGTTTTCATCCAGCGGGATGTCCACCCCGTCCAGGTCCAGGGTGCTCTCCGGGCTGATGCTGACTGTGATCCCGGGCGTCTGCGTGCTGGTGGCCGCAACCTCCTCATAGAGGGAAACGGCCAGGTAGACGCTGGCCACGGAATGGTACCCGTCGGCGCGCAGCGGCCCAACGTCCAGAGAGACGTTGACTTTTCCGGGCGCTTTCACACGGACTGTCCGCGCGGGAAACCGCCCGGCCAGCGCATTCACGCCGTGGCCTCGCGGGCTTCAGCGATCCGTGCGAAAGCGTTGATATCGATGACTTCGCCCCGCGCTGTTGGGTCCACGCCTGCGGCCAGCAGGCAGCGTTCGGCCTCCGCGGCGCCGCCGGCCCAGCCCGCCAGGGCTGCCCGCAAGGTCTTGCGGCGCTGGGCGAAGGCTGCGTCAATCACGGCGAACACCTGCTCGCGGGTGGCTGTTGTCACAGGCGCTTCCCGCCGGGTAAAGGCCACAAGGCCGGAGTGGATCTTCGGTGCGGGCCAGAACACGTTCATACCGATCACTCCGGCCTTGCGCATGCTGCTGTACCAGGCGGCCTTGACGGACGGCACTCCATAGGTCTTCGAACCTGGCCCGGCGGCCAATCTGTCCGCGACTTCGTCCTGGACCATAACCAGTCCGTGCTGCAGGCTCGGGAAGTGCTGGAGCAGGTGCAGGACCACCGGCACGGCCACGTTGTACGGAAGGTTTGCCACGAGGGCGGTGGGCTCAACGGGAAGTGACGTGACCTTCATCGCGTCGGCCTGGACGAGGTGGAAGGAGTCCGCCGCCTCGGGGCGCCACGTCCGTACCGTTTCCGGGAGCTTCGCGGCGAGGACCGGATCAATTTCGACGGCGACCACGGCCTTCGCGGCGTCCAACAGGCCCAGTGTGAGCGAACCTAGTCCCGGGCCAACTTCCAGCACAGTCTCGTCCGCCCCGACGCTGGCCACAGACACGATCCTGCGGATGGTGTTGCCGTCAATGACGAAGTTCTGGCCAAGGGTCTTGGTGGGCCGGATCCCGATTTCCTCTGCCAGCCGGCGTATGTCGGAGGCACCGAAGAGGGGTGCGGGCGCGGCGGCAGTCGGTTCAGTCACGTAGGTATCCTATCCCGGCGGCCATCACGCACCGCCCGCTTCGTGGCGTTCCCGCGCCGTCTTTGCCGTGACCGTTCCCGGTTAACGGCAGTGGCCGGCCCCGGGAATCCCGGGGCCGGCCACTGCTGACTGCGTACCTGGCGGCTGTGGTCAGCTGCCGCCGTCACAGGTGTTTGAGGAGTGCCTAGCTTGTTGCGGCCCAGCCACAGCCCCACGGCTGCAGGCCACGCTGCGCGTATACCTTGTTGGCGATATCGATCTGCTGGGCCTTGGTGGCCAAGCTGGCATTCGGGGCGTATGCGCCGCCACCGGAACCGATCCAGGTGCGGACGTCAAACTGGAGGCCGCCGTAGTAGCCGTTGCCCGTGTTGATGGCCCAGTTTCCGCCGGCCTCGCACTGCGCGATCTTGTCCCACATGGCTTCGTTCATCATGGCCGGGGCCGCCGCACCGGTGTTCGCACCCGCGGCCGGCGCCGCGGGCGCAGCAGGCTTTGCCTTGGTGCCCACGGTAACCTTTTCGGTCACGGGCTGGACCGAAACTGCTTCGGAGACCAGCGTCCGGGAGGCTTCGCGGCCGTCCACCAGCACCAGCTTAAAGGTTTTGTCGACCTTTCCGGCGACGCCTGCCTGGGTGACCTTTTTCTCACCCTTGAGCAGTTCGTCGCTTTCGGTGCTCATGCTGTCAAAGCCCACCTCTTCGGTGGTGGCGGCGGTCTGACTGGTGTCCACGCGGGAAATCTTGACAACCATGTTGTTCACGACGTGCGCGTTGCCGGGCTGGGACGTGCGGTCATCGACTCCGAGAGTGATGCCGGCGTCTTCGAGCACCTGGGCGACGGTTCCCGCCGTCGTGGTGGCCGTGGAGACCTTGCCGTCAGCAACAATGCTGATGCTCTTGGGGGTGGAGATTGAAACATATGAACCTGCCACGGCGAGCTGCGCATCCTTGGGCACGGAAACCGACGAGGCACTCGCTATTCCGAGTTCGGTCACAAGGCCGGCAACGTCAGGTGCAGTGGTGCTGACGGTCTTCTCCGCACCGTCCAGGCTGACCTTGACATCCTTGGCCATGTTGACGTTGATGACAGTGCCGTTCTCCACTTTGACGTCCGCCGAGGGCGAGACGCGGTCAGCCGGCTTCAGTTCCACGTTTGCGCTTTTTACTACTTGGCCAACCGTGCCGCCGAAGGACTGGACCGAAGTCACTTTTCCGTCGACGTTCAGGGTAACGGTTTTGTTATTTCCGACGAAGGCGACGAGGCCTACTACCAGCGCGCAGAGCACCACGAGTTGGGTGCCGATTTTGATAAAACTGAACTTGCCGTCCGTTGTGAAGAGCTTGACCACGATTGCCCGTAACTTTAGATCCATCCGGGCACGGGGAAAAACGCAGTGAAATAGCCGGCGCATGACCCTGGGGACAGCTCCGGGCACCGTTGCGCCGCCACACTTCGCTCCCAGGGCAGGGGGCATCAGATACCTGCCTGGCCTTCTGCGAGTGAAGTGAAATTATCCGAAGGCCTTCCCCGACCCCGGCTAATAATTCTCCACTGTAACCGTAGCGTTATAAAGCAACCAAGAAATCCGCATACTCAGTATGGTGCAGTGGGTCACGAAGAAGCATGCGCTACCCCCATGAGCCGTATGCCCGCACGGTATTTTCGCTGATCCTCGCACAGAGCCCGGAGAGGTCGGTTCCTGTCAATTCGGCCATGGCGCGGACGGTGTAGGGCACCATGTAACTGGCGTTGGGGCGGCCACGGTGCGGATGCGGGGTCAGGAACGGAGCATCAGTTTCCACCAGCACAAGTTCCGGGTCTGCCGCTGCGAGCGCAGCCCGGAGGTTGGCGGCGTTTTTGAATGTCAGCGTTCCCGCAAAGGACATGTTCCAGCCCGCCTGGTTGCAGATCCTGGCAAGCTCCTCATCACCGGAGAAGCAGTGGAACACCACCCGCTCCGGGGCCCCCTCTTCCCGCAGAACCTGCACAACGTCGTCGTGCGCGTCCCGGTCATGGATCTGAAGTGTGAGGTTCAGTCGCTTGGCAATGTCGATGTGCCGGCGGAACGAATAACGCTGGTGGGCCAGGCCCTCTCCCTCCGTGCGGAAGAAATCAAGGCCCGTCTCTCCAATGGCCCGAATCCTCGGATGGGCGGCCAACCGTTCAATCTCAGCCAGCGCTTCCTCCAGCTCGCCGCGCCTGGCATAGTCCGGGGCGTCGTTCGGGTGGAGCGCCACCGCCCCCAGCAACCTGCTGTCCAGGTCGACGGCCTGGACGGTGAACCGGGAGGACTCAAGGTCCGTACCCACCTGGACGGCGCCCCGCACACCGACGGCCTGGGCTGCGTCCAACGCGGCGGCAATGGCCACCGGGCTGCCGCCGCTGGCGAAATCGAAGTGCGTATGGTTGTCCATCACGGGAACCGGCAGGGGTTCCGGGGCCGGCGGATAATCGGGGCGCTTCTGCTGGCCGGAACCGGCTGGAGCGTCGTCCCCCGCCACGCGGTAGGCGGCGGGAATCAGCGAATTGCACATCCTTCCACCCTAGCGCCGCCGGATGCCCGCAGAATTCAGGGAACTCTCTGTCAGCACCGACAGTTGTGTTAGTAGTCTGGTAGCAACAGCTGCGAACGCCCACCGCCGGGCGAAGGCAGGCCGGCTCTCCCGTCCCAGGTGATCCCCGGGCTGAAAGGTTGCAGATGGACCCCCACCGCCGCACCGCAGTCAACGAGGTATCCCCGGCCGGCCGGAACTTCACCGCGGTCGCCGGGCAGATGGGGCACCTCAACGGCCACCGGACGTCCGCCATGGACGCCGCGGAATTCCACGCCGCCAGCCGCCGCATCCTTGACTCGATTAACACCGTGATCGATGGAAAATCCGATGCCGCCAGGCTGGCCCTGACGGTGCTCCTCGCCCAAGGCCACCTGCTTCTTGAAGACGTGCCCGGCGTGGGGAAGACTTTGCTGGCAAAGAGCCTGGCCCGGACCATCGACTGCACAGTGAGCCGGATTCAGTTCACTCCCGACCTGCTGCCCTCGGACGTGACGGGCGTGTCCATCTACAACCAGTCAACGCGCCAGTTCGAATTCCGGCCCGGGGCCGTTTTCGCCAACATCGTGATCGGCGATGAGATCAACCGCGCCTCTGCCAAGACCCAGTCTGCGCTGCTGGAGTGCATGGAAGAGCATCAGGTCACTGTGGACGGAGACTCCTACAAGCTCGAAGAGCCATTCATGGTGGTGGCCACGCAAAACCCCATCGAGATGGAGGGGACCTATCCCCTGCCCGAGGCCCAGCGGGACCGGTTTATGGCGCGAATCTCCATGGGCTACCCGGACAAGGAATCCGAGATCGAAATGCTGGAGACCCACCAGGCAACCTCGCCGCTGGCCAAGTTGTCCGCCGTTGTCACCGCGGCGGATGTGGCCGCAATGATAGCGACCGTCCAACAGGTCTATGTGTCCCACGCGGTGAAGGAATACACCGTTTCCGTGGGCAGGGCGACGCGTGAGAGTCCCCTGCTCCGGCTGGGTGCGAGCCCACGCTCCATGCTCCAGCTGCTCAGGGCCGCCAAAGCCACGGCGGCCCTGGACGGCCGCGACTTCGTGCTGCCCGACGACGTCGTGGGAGTGGCGGAGTCGGTGCTGGCTCACCGCATCATCCTGGACCGCAAGGCTGCGGGTGCCGGTGAGACGCCGAACAGCGTGATCCGGGGGATCCTGTCCCGGCTTCCAGTGAGCCAGGATCCGGCGAAGAGTCAGGCCCGGTCCCCGGCCGCACCGGCCGGGTTGCGGCGGAACCACTAGGCAGGGCATTCCCATGGCGCTGCTTGATCGGTTTCCCCGTCATCTCTTCAGCCAGCGTGGGTGGGGGCTTTTGGCTGCAGGTGCTGTTTCGCTGGCGGCGGCGCAGATCATGGGACGCCGGGACCTCCTGAGCCTGAGTGTGCTGCTGATAGTCCTGCCTTTGGTTGCCCTTGCGGGCATTAGGCTCGTAAAGCCGCGCTTCCAGGTGTACCGGGAATTCCATCCCTCCCCGGTGGAGACCTCCGCGGCCACCACCGTCCGGCTTGCGGTGGCCCGGAGCGGTTCCGGAGGCGGACGGGCGATCATGGCGGAGAGGCTGCCCCCGCGCTTCGGCGAGTCCCCGGCCTTCCGCTTTCCTGCGCGGTCAGCCACCGGCGGGACCAGCAGGTATGAATACCACCTGCACTCCACCAAACGCGGGCAGTACCTGATTGGCCCCGTGACTGCCGAGTTCACGGATCCGTTCGGTCTGTCCCTGCACCGCCAGGCCATCGACGACGGCGACCTCCTCACCGTGACGCCCGCCGCCGTCGAGCTTCCCGTGACGGGCCTCGCGGGTGCCCGCGGCAACGACGGCATCACAGCCACCCGTATCCGCGCGAACCCCAGCGACGACGACGTGATGACCCGTGAATACCGCCCGGGCGATCCGATGCGGCGGGTCCACTGGGCAGCCACCGCCCGCCATGGCGAACTCATGGTGCGGCAGGAGGAATCCGTGACGACGCCGGAAGCCACCATCATCCTGGATCAGCGGTTTGGGGCGTTTTCGGGCGGCTCCGGCCCCGGTTTCGGGGGAACGCCTGACGTGGACGGCTATGAGATGGCGAGCAGCGGCACGTTTGAGTGGGCAGTCGTGGCAGCGATGTCCATCTGCACGCACCTGGCGGAGCGGAACTACGCCCTGCGCCTGCTGGATCCCCGTGGCGAGCCGGCTTTCCTCCGTTCCCCGTCCGCACCCGAGCCGGATGCAGAGGAGTTCTCGGGGACATCGGGCCTCCAGTCCATCGCCGAGAGCCTCGCCGCCATCCACCTGTCCGGACCGCACCACGGCGGGTGGGAACTGCACTCCGGCAGGGAAAAGCGCGCCGCGAGGGACCACGGCGGCCACGACTCAGGTCCCGACGTTTTTGACGACCACCTGATGGACAAGCTGTCAGCGCACCGGATGCGCGGGCCCATCATCGCGGTGCTGGGCAGGATCTCGCCGGCCGAAGCCAGGGCACTGGCGCCGGGTGCAGGTTACGGGGCGAATGCCTTCGCGATCATGGTGTCCGAGCGGCCCGCGGATTCCGAAGAAGCCCTGGAAACACTGCGCCGTGGCGGCTGGCGGGCCGTTGCCGTGCAGGCCAAGGTTGCCGTACCCGTGGCCTGGAGTTACTTTGACGAGGAAGGAGCGGCGCCGGCCACAGCGGCAGCCGACGTCCGCGCGGAGCGGAGGTGGGGCGGTGACGCTGGCACCGGAACAAAACGCCCCGCGTGAACCCCGGTCCCCAGGCGCAGGCGCGGGCACCACGGCGGGCAGCCCGGCACCGGCCCCCGCCCGGGCCCGGGTGGGGGCGTACCCGTGGGCCATGGCCGGTGCAGTCGCACTGTCCGTGGCCGGGGCAGCTTTGTCACTTAACGGCGTCCTGCGGGGGTGGGCCTGGTACCTGCCCGTCCTGACGACCGTAGTGGCGGTGTGCCTGACCCTTGCCGTGCTTCGCGCCTTGCGGACCCATCCGGTCCTGGTGGCGGCGGCCGGCTTCGCGTCCCTGATTGCGATCCTCACCCTGACTTTCTTCCGCAGCACCGGCATTGCAGGCTTCATCCCCTCCGGGGCGACCATGACCGAACTGGACAGGTTCGTTCGCCGCGCCAGCGAGACCGTACTTGCCGAAAGCGCCCCGGTGGCCCCGAACGCGGGGATCGTCATGGTTACCTGCGCCGTCCTGGGCCTGACCGTCATCCTCATTGACGCGCTGGCCGTCCCCCTCGGCATGCCGGCCACAACCGGCCTTGGCCTGCTTGCCATCATGGTGGTTCCTGCCATGGTGAAACCGCAGAGTGTAGGCGTATGGGGATTCGGCGCTGCGGCGGCCGGCTACCTGCTGATCCTGGCCTGCAGTCAATGGTTTTCCCCTGATTCCCGTACCTCGGCGGATAGCGGGCGGGCTCCCGGGCACCTCCGGCGGGCAGTGCTCACGGGCACCGTGGCCCTGGTGGCCACCCTGGCGGTTCCGCTGGCCATTCCGGGTTTCGATCACGGTACGTTCCCTCAGGGCTCCCGCCTGAACCCCTGGGGTGCCGGCACCGGCCTGAATCCCATGATCACCCTCGGCAACAGCCTGCGGGCCCCCGCCGGCTCGGGCCGGATCACCTACGCCACCAACGCGTCGGCGCCGCTGTACCTGCGCTCCGTCACGGTGGACAATTTCGACGGCGAAACCTGGGGACCCGACGACCGGGACGCAGAACGCCGGCCTGTTTCCGGGCAAATCCAGACCGGGTATGACATCACCGCCCCGCAGCAGCGGCAGGTCACCGTGGTGGACACTGGCACTTTTACCAGCCCCTACCTGCCGTTGCCTTATGCGCCGGAATCAATCCGCGGGCTCAACGGGTCCTGGACGTGGGACCCTGCCACCCTGGCCGTCAAGGGGGTCAACACCAACACGCGCGCCCAGCAATATATTGTGGCGTCCACTGTGCCGGAGCTCACCGCAGCCATGCTGCGGCAGTCCTCCCAGGACGTGCGCGGAATCCCGGCCGCATTCACCAGGATTCCCGGCGGCGTGCCGGACATAGTCCGCCGCACCGCCGATGCGGTGACCGGTTCAAGCGATAACGCGTACGCCAAGGCGATGGCCATTCAAAAATATCTGCGCTCGGGAGAGTTCACCTACTCCCTGCAGTCCCCCGTCCAGGGCGGCTACGACGGAAACGGGCTCTCCGTACTGGCCGATTTCCTCACCCAGAAGAGCGGCTACTGTATCCACTACTCCTCAGCCATGGCAGTGATGGCGCGGCTGGAGGGAATTCCCAGCCGTATCGCCGTGGGTTACGCGCCGGGCCGGGCTACGGGAGCCAGCGTCTCTGTTGCCGGGCTGGGGGCGCTCCCGGAGTACGAAGTGGATGCCCGCGACGCCCATGCCTGGCCGGAGCTCTACTTCCAGGGATTGGGCTGGGTGCCCTTCGAGCCCACCCCGTCACGCGGGGTAGTGCCTGGTTATGCCACTGAACCGGTCAGTCCCAGCTCCCCTGACCTCGTTGAAAACAACAATGACCTGCTGCCGAACGCACCATCCCCTGTTCCGACGCCGAGCGCCACGGCGGCGCCCCTTCCGGGCTCCGGTGGCAGCAACGACATCGGCCAGCTGCTCCTGCCGTGGCTGCCGGGCGTGGCCGGTGTCCTGGGGCTGCTGCTCCTCGTGGCGTCGCCACGGCTGGTCCGCATGGGAATCCGCTCCCGGCGGCTGCAGGGGCCAGAACCGGACAGAGGGGACGCCGTTCCGCTGGCTTGGGCTGAACTGCGCGACCTTGGCACCGACTACGGCCTGCCGCCGCAGTCAAGCGAAACGGCCCGGGCCTACTCTGCACGCCTCCGGCGTTCCGCACTGATCGGGGAGCCCGGCGGCATGGAGGACGCCGCTCACCAGGCCGTCCTCACGCTGACCGCCGACTTCGAACGCCGGAACTACGGCCGGCCGGGCAGCCCCGCATCCCCTGCGCAGGAGCCTGAACGGGTTGGGCCGCGCATCTCGGCGGTGCAGCAGTCGCTGCGGGTCAACGCCCCGCTCCCCCGGCGGTTGCGCGCCGACTGGCTCCCGGCATCGGTCCTGGGCCGCTGGGCCCGGCTCCTGGCAGTTCCCTTCCGCGGGATCAGCACGCTGACCCGCCGGGCGGCTGGAGCCGCAGCGCGCTTCTGGTCAAGGGCGCGCGGCGGCTTGTTCCGCCCGGGGCGCGGCTACTGACAAGGCCAGCGGCCCGTCCGGCCAGCGGCACTCCTCTGTTCAGCCTGCGTAAGGGTCAGCGATCCCGATGTACTGGGTGTACAGGTATTCCTCGATGCCTTCGAGGCCGCCTTCGCGTCCCAGCCCGGACTGCTTGACGCCGCCGAACGGCGCTGCGGCATTGGAGATGACGCCCGCGTTGAGGCCCAGCATGCCGGTCTCCAGGCGTTCGCCCATCCGGATCCCCCGGTTCAGGTCCCTCGTGAAGACATAGGCCACGAGCCCGTATTCGGTATTGTTCGCCAGCCGGACGGCCTCTTCTTCCGTGCCGAAGGTGATGATCGGTGCCACGGGCCCGAAAATCTCCTCAGACAGGATCCGGGTTCCTTCGGTGACGCCGGTCAGGATGGTGGGCTGATAGAAGTAACCCGGGCCATCAGCCGCGGCACCGCCCAGGACTGCTTTGGCGCCGGAGGCCAGGGCGTCGGTGACGAGTTCATGGACTTTGTCCCGGCTCTTGGCATCGATCAGCGGCCCCACCTTGGACTCGGGCTCGGTGCCACGGGCCGTGGTCATGTCGCGCATTTTCGCGGCGAACTTTTCGGCGAATTCGTCCGCGACCGATTCGTGCACGATAAAGCGGTTCGCTGCTGTGCAGGCCTCGCCCATGTTGCGCAGCTTGGCCAGCATGGCTCCGGCGACGGCGGCGTCCAGGTCCGCGTCCTCAAACACCACAAACGGGGCGTTCCCGCCGAGCTCCATGGAAGTCCGCAGCACGGTTTCGGAGGCGTCGGCCAGAAGGCGGCGGCCCACTTCGGTGGAGCCGGTGAAGGACAGTTTGCGCAGGCGCTGGTCTTTGATCAGCGGGCCGGTGGTGGCGCCTGCGGTGGACGTGGGAATGACATTCAGGACTCCGGCAGGCAGACCAGCTTCCAGCATGACGGCAGCGAACAGCTGGGACGTCAGCGGCGTCAGGTTTGCCGACTTCAGCACCATGGTGCAGCCAGCGGCCACCGCGGGGGCGATCTTGCGCGTGGCCATGGCCAGCGGGAAGTTCCACGGTGTGATCAGCAGGCACGGTCCCACCGGCTTCTTGGTGACCAGCAGCCGGGACTTGCCGTCAGGCGATACGGAGTAGCGCCCGAATGCGCGCACCGCTTCCTCGGAGAACCAGCGCAGGAACTCCGCCCCATAGGTGACTTCACCCCGGGCCTCCGCCAGCGGCTTGCCCATCTCCAACGTCATCAGCAGCGCGAAATCCTCGGCCCGCTCCGTCACCAGATCGAACGCCCGCCGCAGGATTTCGCCGCGCTCCCGCGCCGGCACCCTCGCCCAGGACTCCTGGGCGGCAGCGGCAGCATCCAGAGCCGCCATGCCATCCTCGGGGCCGGCGTCGGCGATGCTTACCAGCACCTTCCCGGTGGCGGGATCTTCGACGTCGAACGTTTTCCCCGAAGCGGCGGGCCGCCACTCACCGTTGATCAGCAGGCCGGTAGGAACAGAAGCCAGCAGCTCGCTCTCGCGGTCCGCAGTAACGGCTGGCTGTGCAGTGACGGTCACGGTGACTCCCTCGTCAGTAAAATGGTTTGAGCCTGCGGGGCCGTGGGTGGCCCGCCGTGTGGCTGATTCTTTTTCACAGTACTGCTCAGCGGGACCGAGGGTCTACGCCTGAATGCACCACTCGGCCGGCCCCAAGGTGTGCACCTGCACAACCGTGCGTCGGGTTGTTTGCGGCTGATTCACGCCTGTCCCGTGTCTGCCCGCCTGATGCCTCTCGGCCCCCGCAGTTCCGCCACTCAGCGCGCCGCCAGCACCGCTGAGTACAGCTCGCGCTTGCTGACACGCACGTCTTCAGCGACGGCGGCCACTGCCTCCTTAAGCCGGATGCCCTGGGCCATCAACTCGTTGACGGCTGCCACGTGGTCCTCGGGCGTACCCGGCGCCTGCTCGGGTGCACCGCCCAGCACAACTGCGATCTCGCCGCGGACCTCGTTGCTCTCCGCCCAGAGCAACAATTCCCCCACGGTGCCGCGGATAACTTCTTCATAGGTCTTGGTCAGTTCGCGGCAGACGGCAATCCGCCGCTCCGCGCCGAAGCGTTCCCGGAGCGCCCGCAGCATCGCCTCAAGCCGGTGCGGCGCCTCGAAAAAAACCATGGTCCGGCGCTCTGCGGCCAGGTCCGCAAGCCGCGACGCGCGCTCGCCCGCCTTCCGGGGCAGGAAGCCCTCGAAGCAGAAGCGGTCGGTGGGGAGGCCGGACAATGCCAAGGCCGTCAGCACGGCAGAAGGTCCCGGGACGGCGGTCACTGTCAGCCCGGCAGCCACCGCGCCTTCCACCAGGCGGAAGCCGGGGTCCGACACGGCCGGCATGCCGGCGTCAGTGACCATGACCAGCGTTTTTCCCGCACGGACCTGCTCCAACAGCTCAGCTGTCTTCGTGGCCTCGTTGTGCTCGTGGTAGCTGATAACCCGCCCGGCAACCGTAACGCCGAGGCTCTGGACAAGGCGGTGCAGGCGCCTGGTGTCCTCGGCCGCCACGATGTCCGCCGTGCCAAGCAGTTCGATCAGCCGGGCGGAGGCGTCGCCGGTGTTGCCGATCGGCGTGGCCGCCAGGACGATCCGGCCCGGCCCGGCAGCGGCAGGACCGGCAGCCACGTGAGAAGCGGCAACCTGGCCCGCCTCAGCTTCGGGCGAGGGATCGGAAAGGCTGGGATCGGCAGGGCTGGAATCGGCGAAGGTACTGGGGTTAGGGTCCACCCCACCAGCCTACTGCTGGCAGGGGAAGCAGGTGGTAAAAGGTAGCATGGGGCTCGTGACGCAGACCTCGATGCGGCCTGCGGAGGCCAGAGAAACCATTCCCCCAGCCGGCCGCCCGTGGATCGCGCGCCCGGCCGAGGCGTACTCTGCGGCAGCCCTCCGCGAGCGCCTCATTGGCGACATCCGCAGCTGGCGTGATTATCCGCCGTCGTTGCGTATCTGGGTTTGGCTGGTTCCTGCCCTGACAACCCTGATCGGCGGCATCCTCGGGTTTGTGCGGCTGGACAACCCGCACAGCCTGGTCTTCGACGAAACGTATTACGTCAAGGACGCCTACTCCTACCTGGTCAGCGGCTACGAGCGCAATTGGCCGGACAAGGCCAACGACTCCTTCAACGCCGGCAACCCTGCCATCCTGCTGAACAGTCCCGAATACGTGGTCCATCCTCCGGTGGGCAAGTGGATGATCGCCGGGGGCATGTGGCTGTTCGGATCGGATAATCCGTTTGGCTGGCGGTTCGGCGCGGCGTTGACGGGCACCCTGTCCATCCTGCTTCTGACGCTCATCGCCCTGAAACTGTTCCGATCCCTGCCACTGGCCGCGGCGGCCGGACTCCTGCTCGCCGTCGACGGCCACCACCTGGTGATGTCGCGGACATCGCTGCTGGACATCTTCCTGATGTTCTGGATCCTGGCCGCCTTCGGGGCCTTGCTGCTGGACCGCGACGACGGGCGGCGGCGCCTCGCTGCCCGGCTCGCACGGGTGGCAGCGGCGTCGACGACGGGCCTCCCGTCCGGTGGCCAGCTCTTGGCGGGCCCGTGGCTGGGTATCCGCTGGTGGCGGGTCGCTGCGGGCGTCTGCATGGGCCTCGCAATAGGAACTAAATGGTCTGGCCTGTTCTTCCTCGCCGGGTTCGGTATCCTCACTGTCCTGTGGGATCTGAATGCACGCCGGGTGGCAGGCATCCGTGGCTGGATCAGCGGAGGAATCATCAAGGACGGGCTGCCGGCCTTCGCCAGCATGGTTCCCGTGGCCGCCCTCGTTTACACGGCAACGTGGACCGGCTGGTTCCGTTCCGGGGATGCCTACTTCCGCCGCTGGGCCGAGGACAACCCGTCCGCCGAATGGGGCTGGGTACCGGACCCGCTCCGCTCGCTGGCGCATTACCATTTGGAAGCCTATAAGTTCCACCAGGGCCTGGGCTCGGAACACCCGTACGAGGCCAGCGCCTGGAGCTGGCTGGTCATGGGCCGGCCGACTTCGTTTTACTACCAGCAGCCGGGACCGGAGACCTTGGAGTGCGCTGCAGCCCGCTGCGCCTCGGCCATCCTCTCAGTCGGGAACCCCTTGATCTGGTGGAGTGCCGCGATCTCATTGGTGGTCCTTCTCTTCTGGTGGGCCGGACGCCGGGACTGGCGCGCAGGGGCTGTCCTTGCGGGCGTGGGCGCGGGGTATCTGCCGTGGTTCCTGTATCCGGAACGCACCATGTTCTTTTTCTACGCCGTCTCCTTTGAGCCGTTCCTGATACTCGCCCTCGTCTATTGCCTGGGCCTGGTCCTGGGCCGGGAAGGCGACCCGCTCTGGCGCCGGCGTTCCGGACTCTACCTGCTGGCGCTGTTCGTCGCCGCTGCGCTGCTGCTGTCCGCTTTCTTCTACCCCTTGTGGACCGCGGAGACCATTTCCTACGAGGAATGGCGTTTCAGAATGTGGATGCCATCCTGGATCTAAGGCAGGATTGCATCAGACCCTCGAAATAGCCGCGCGCCGCGGTACGGCTGCGGAACGGAGACGCCCCCGTGCGAGAAGCAAGCACCGAACTGCTCGTGGACCTGGACCCGGACAGTAATGTCACTGATCTTCTGCTCCAGCAGGAAGCTGCCAACACTGCCCACCCGCTGTACGCCCGAAAAGGCCCCAACGGCTGGACTGATGTACCCGCGCACAAGTTCCTGCAGGACGTCCGCGCCCTCGCGAAGGGTCTGATTGCCGGCGGCCTGGAGCCGGGAGACAGCGTGGCAGTGATGTCCGCAACCCGCTATGAGTGGACGCTGGTTGACTTCGCCGTCTGGTTCGCCGGCGGCGTGACCGTGCCCGTGTATGAGACCTCATCTGCCGGACAGGTGGAGTGGATTTTGCACGACGCCGGTGCCCGCCACGTGTTCGCCGAGGACCGCGGCAAAGTGGCTCTGATCGCCGGTGTGCTGGAAACCTCGACGGTCCTCCGGGACCGGCTGGTCAGTGTGGTCAGGATGGACTTCGACGGCGAAGCCCCGGACCTCGCCAGCCTCTCGGCCGCAGGCATGGGGGTCACGGATGCCGAACTGGAACGGCACCGCACCGCCGCCGGCCTGGCCGACGTCGCATCCTTGGTTTACACCTCGGGCACCACCGGCCGCCCCAAAGGCTGCGAGATCACCCACGGTAATTTTGCGCTCGTGGCCGTCAATGTGGTGGCTTTCCTGCCCGAGATCCTGAAGCAGCCACATGCGCGCACCCTGATGTTCCTGCCCTTGGCGCACGTGCTGGCCCGCGCTGTCCAGGTGGCCTGCCTCCATGCAGGCGCAACGCTGGGCCACGTTAACAATGCTGCAGCGTTGCTCGAGGGCCTGGGGACGTTCAGGCCGACTTTCCTCCTGGCCGTGCCCCGGATTTTCGAGAAGGTGCGCGCGGGCGCCGCGCATAAGGCGGCCATGGCAGGAAGGTCACGGATCTTCGGGGCCGCCTCTGCAGCGGCCATCCGCTATTCCACCGAGCAGGACAATGCCGCCCGCGGTCAAGGCAGCGGGCCGGGCTTCGCGCTGCGAGCGCGGCATGCCCTTTTTGACCGGCTCGTGTATGCCCGGATCCGCCACATCTTCGGCGGCCGGATGGGCCACATTGTCTCCGGGGCCAGCCCCCTCGCAGCCGACGACGCGCATTTCTTTCGCGGTGCGGGGATCCCGGTTCTGGAGGGCTACGGGCTGACCGAAACCACGGCGCCCTGTACCGCCAACACGATCAGCCGCACCAGGGTGGGCAGCGTGGGCATCCCGCTGCCGGGAACCACCATCCGTGTCGCAGAGGACGGCGAAGTGCTGGTCAAGGGCATCGGAGTCTTCAAGGGATACCACGCCAATCAAGCGGCCAACGCAGAGGCCTTTGTGGACGGGTTTTTCCGCACCGGGGACCTCGGCGAACTCGACCCCGAGGGTTTCCTGACCATCACCGGCCGTAAGAAGGACCTGCTGGTGACCGCCGGCGGGAAGAACGTTGCTCCCGGACCGCTCGAAGAGAAGATCCGAACGCACCAGCTGGTGGACCACGCAGTGGTGGTGGGCGACGGGAAACCCTACGTTGCGGCGCTCGTCAGCCTGGACCCCGCCGGCCTTGAAAACTGGTGCCAGGAAAACAGCGTGAACCTCTTGTCCCTGCCCGAAGCCGCCAGGGACGCCCGCATCCGGAGCGCGATCCAGACTGCCGTGGACCAGGCCAACACGCTGGTGTCCAAGGCTGAAGCCGTCCGCAGCTTCACGATCCTGCCGGCGACGCTAACGGAGGAATCCGGCCACCTGACGCCATCGCTGAAACTCAAGAGGGCCGCCGTCGTCAGTGATTTTGACGCGGAGATTAGCGGGCTGTACCGCAGTTAGGCCGGAACCTCAGCGGGTTCCTGGTCGTCTTTGAGCAGACCGCGACGGCGGCGCGTGGGCCAGGTGAGGATCAGCGTGACCACGGACGCCAGGAAGACAAGCCCGGCGATGACGATGCCCGCATCAATCCAGAACTGCCCGGGGAACAGACGGATCAGGGTGTCCTCAAGGGCGAAAGTCCAGGAACCGCTGGCGAAAAACAGCCGGTGGAACTCTGTGAAGAACTGCTGCCAGCCCAGCACGGCCAGCGCGGCGAGACCCAGGATGATTGCCAGGGAAACGATGGAGCCCGCGAACAGGCCCCGCCGTACTCCCCCGGCACTTCGGCGGCGCAGGTAGGCGATAGCCACGATACTGAGAACGATCAGGAGCGCCCCCGCGGCGAAGGACGAGAGGATGACCAGTTTTACGTCCGCCATGTGGCTGACTTCGCCGTCCTTGAACAGACTGCCGCCGCTGCGGTTCACCAGGTCTCCGAGGTACCGCGGCCCAGCCCAGTTGCTGAGGTAGTCGACGGCGTAGGAGCCGTAGGTCATCCTGTCATCGGTGCTGAAGCCGTACCCGTCGCCGGGAAAACCGGGCCTGTTGTACTCGACCCACAGGAACAGCGGGCTGGTCACTGCACGGACGGCGAGCACCAAAAGGATCACAGGGTAGAACAGGGCCAGAAGGACCTGCCAGATGCGCGGGGCCACCGGTTTTGCGTTGGCCGCGCTTTCCCGCTCCGCGTTGCGGCGCTCCACTTCCTCCTGGGGAGGGCGGACCTGGAGTGCCGAGGTGGGCAGCGGTTCACTGTAAGGGCTGGACTGGTGTCGTGCCGCGCCGGCGAGAGGTGTTTCCCTCCCGGCAGCCACGGCCGAGGACCCGGCAGCCAAGGCGGAGGACGCGCCGGCGGTACGCTCGCCAGCGCGACCGGCATCAGCGCGGTCTGCGTCAGCGCGGTCTGCGTCAGCGCGGTCTGCGTCAGCGCGTCGTGGGGAGGCTTCCTCCCCTGCAGGTTCGTCCCAGACGGGCTCGGCCGCTGCCGGCTCAACGGCAGCAGTTTCAGCGGCTGCGGGTTGAGCGTCAGCAGATCCGACGGCGGCCTCTGCGGCTTTGCGGTCGGCGCGGCTTTCGGGCTGTCCCGTCATCCAGGCGAATGCGGGCTCATCCGAGTCCGAAGAAGCATCAAGGTGCGGATCCGGCTGCGGCTCCGTGCGCTTGGCAGGGGTCGGCGAGTTGTCGTTCACAGCAGCGTCACTTCCGTTGGGGTCCGTGCCGCCCGGCTCTGGTCCGGGCAGCGCAGTGTGTCTGGTCTCGAGCCTAGCGGCCTAGTTGTCATACTGGGCCCAAGGGATGTTCCAGTCCCCATAGCCGTCATCCAAGGCGGCGTAGTCGCCTTCGGTGTTAATGATCTGCACAACATCGCCCGTGGTCATGTTGTCGAAGACCCAGGCCGCGCCGTCGGGGGCGAACCCGATGCAGCCGTGGGAAACGTTGGTGTTGCCGATGTAGGGGTAGGCGGACTCGAGCGCCTGGTGAATGTACGCCCCGCTGAGTGTCAGCCGGATGGAGTATTCCACATCCACTTCACCGTAGTACGCAGGGTCCCCCGGTTTGAGGCCGATGCTCGCGGCGCGGAAGTGGTCATGGCGGTTCTTCTCCATCAGCACGGCGTAGCCGCGGGCAGACGGGAAGCGTTTGTCGCCCATGCTGACCGGGAGGGTCTTGACCACCTGATCGTTGACGCTGAGGGTGAAGGTGTGTGCGGAGGCGTCGGCGATGGCAACTTTCTTGTCACCGAAGCGGATGTTCGCCTTCTTGTTGAAGTTGGCGATTTGGCCATTGCCGAGGTCCACTCCGAAGAGCTGCATGTCCATGGTGACGGTGGAGTTGGCGGCCCAGAAGGCTTCCGGGCGATACCGGACCATGGTGTCGCTGAACCAGTGGAAGGCCCCGGCCTGGCCGGCGCTGGAAGTGACCTTGATGGCCTTCTCCACAGCATCCCGGTTGACCACCGGCTCGCTGAAAACGACCTGAAGTGGCTGGCCAACGCCCACCTTCATGCCGTCCAGGGGGTAGATCGCGGCGTCGGCCTCGTGGGTGCTGGACACCGTATTGAAGGACTGCGTGGTGGTGGTTTCGCGTCCTGCTTCGTCGGTAACCACGTACGTGTAGCTGTATTCAGTGTTGAACTTCAGCGGTGCCGTGGCGGACCAGCTGCTGCCGTCGGTGGCGAAGGTGCCCGGGATTGCTTCGCCCGAGGTGCTGGTGAGCGTGACACTCTCGATCCTGCCGTTGCCCACCTTCACGGAGACCGGTGATGCCGGGTTGACTTGTTTGGCGGCCGCAGCAGGTGTGATGTCCACCTTGACCGGGGCCACCACAGGCGATGCCACGCCCGGTGCCGAACGGACTGCGGAAGCTGCTTCCGGCTCGAGTGCACCGCGGGTGAGGCCCGGAGCGACGGCGGCGAAGACACCGCCTGCAGCAGCAAGCACGCAGACGGCGGCCACGACAAAAACCTTCTTGATGGTCGACATGCGGCGTGGCTTTACTTCAGGCTCCATGCTTCGATCTTATTGGTTGAAGATAACAACCCCGGGCGCGGTCCGCGCCCGGGGAGTCACACCTCAGTAACGATAGTGCTCCGGCTTGTACGGCCCGGCGACGTCGAGGTCCAGGTACTCGGCCTGTTCCTTGGATAGTTCGGTGAGCTCAACGTCGAGCGCGTCCAGGTGGAGCCTGGCAACCTTTTCGTCGAGGATCTTGGGCAGGACGTAGACCTGCTTTTCGTATTCGCGTTCACCTTCGGCCTGGTCCCGCTTGGTCCACAGCTCGATCTGGGCGATGGTCTGGTTGGCGAAGGAGTTGCTCATCACGAAGGACGGGTGGCCGGTGGCGTTGCCGAGGTTGAGCAGGCGGCCCTCGGACAGGACGATGATGGAGCGCTCTTCCGCAGTCCCGGCGTCGAACACCCACTCATGCACCTGGGGCTTGATCTCGACCTTCTTGACGCCGGGGATCCTGGCCAGTCCGGCAATGTCGATCTCGTTGTCGAAGTGGCCGATGTTGCCCACGATCGCTTTGTCACGCATCCCGGCCATGTGCTCGGCCAAGATGACGTCCTTGTTGCCCGTGGTGGTGATGAAGATGTGGCCTTCACTCAGCACGGACTCAAGCTTGGCCACCTGGTAACCGTCCATGGCTGCCTGGAGCGCGCAAATGGGGTCGATCTCGGTAACGATCACGCGTGAGCCCTGACCGCGGAATGCCTCGGCCGCGCCCTTGCCGACGTCGCCGTAGCCGCACACGACGGCGACCTTGCCGCCCATCAGGACGTCCGTGGCGCGGTTGATGCCGTCGGGCAGGGAGTGCCGGATGCCGTACTTGTTGTCGAACTTGCTCTTGGTGACGGAGTCGTTGACGTTGATGGCCGGGAACAGCAGC
Source organism: Arthrobacter sp. BF1 (assembly GCF_056680215.1). Taxonomy (NCBI): domain Bacteria; kingdom Bacillati; phylum Actinomycetota; class Actinomycetes; order Micrococcales; family Micrococcaceae; genus Arthrobacter; species Arthrobacter sp. BF1. The sequence continues at coordinate 1,303,466 of NZ_CM155271.1, read as the reverse complement.
TTGTCCTGCTCCGCGAGCTGGTAGAGGCGGTGCACGCCGGTGGTGGTTTCCTCGGTGACGCCGCGCAGGCGGGAACCGATCCGGGTCCACCGCTGGGTGTCCTCCTGGAGGGAGGCGCGGAGGACGTCCAGGAAGATCCGTCCTTCTTCGGACTCATCCTCGGCTGCGGCCGGCACAGCGCCGGCGGCTTCGAATTCAACACCCTTGTGGACCAGCATAGTGGCGTCGCCGCCGTCGTCCAGGATCATGTTGGGGCCGAGCTCCGGATCAGCGTCCGCGCCGGGCCAGGTGAGGATCTGCTGCGCAGTCCACCAGTATTCTTCGAGGGTTTCGCCCTTCCAGGCGAACACCGGGACACCCTGGGGGTCTTCAACTGTGCCGCTGCCGACCACAACGGCGGCCGCAGCTTCGTCCTGGGTGGAGAAAATGTTGCAGGAAGCCCAGCGGACCTCGGCGCCGAGCGCGGTGAGGGTCTCGATCAGGACAGCGGTCTGCACCGTCATGTGGAGCGAGCCGGCGATCCGCGCGCCCTTCAGTGGCTGGGTGGGGCCGAACTCCTTGCGAAGGGACATCAGCCCCGGCATCTCATGTTCGGCCAGCCGAATTTGATGGCGTCCGGCTTCGGCCAGCGAAATGTCGGCGACCTTGTAGTCAATTGTCATGGTATTCCTTTGCTCTGTCCGATAGCGGCGACGGCGTTGAAGCGTCTGCGTGCAGTTCGATTTGGGGTAAATGTCGCTTACAGGGAAATCGTTTTAGGGTGGAGTCCGTCTGCGGCGGTGACGGGCGTCCGGGCATCGCCAAGGCGGGAACGGCCGGTTTCTTCAGTCCGATGAGGGACTGGCTCTGCAGCGATGGCTCGCGTCGAACCGCCTCAGAGAGCGCTGCCTCAGATGGCGTTGCCGGACGTTTCGCTGCGTGCGGCCAAGCTGTTACTGGCTGGCGGGGAGGGAACGGAGTCGTGCTGGTCGGAGCCGGCAGCGGTGGCGGCCTGCAGCAGTTCGGGCGGCAGGAGGAGCGGGATGCCGTCCTGGATCGGATAGCGGAGCTTCACGCCCGACTCTCCCGCCGCCGTCGATACAAGCTCTTCGCCTTCCTGGACCAGCGGCGAGCCGGTCACGGGACAGCGCAGGACGGACAACAGCTCAGGACTGATCTTTGCCATGGTTGATGCTCCCGAAATGGCGCGCGTTCGCGCCGGTGGCTGACTGATTAGCAGGTTCAAGCCTACCGCCACATCAGCATGAGCCAGGTGTGCCACCGAGCAGGGTCGCGATCAGGACGGTTCGCGCAGGATACGCAGATGCCCCCGGCGGGTGCCTTCGGCTCCGGCCGGCGCTTCCAGCGCCGAATGCGTGGCACGCTGGGCCTGAGTTGTCTGCGGCTTGGGTGGCAGCGCCGCTGCCTCCCGGACCGCGTTGGCAAGGGCAAGGAGGTCATCCGGGCCCGGCTGCTGCGGGGTGGTGGGCATCGCCAAGCGAAGCACCTCCCAGCCACGTGGAACCGTCAGCGATCCGGCATGCTGCTCGCACAAATCGTAACAATGCGGCTCAGCGTAAGTAGCCAGCGGGCCAAGGACTGCGGTGGATTCCGCGTAGACGTACGTCAAAGTTGCCACCGCTGACTGACGGCAGGCAGATCTTGAACATTGACGGATAGCTCCCACGACATCACAGACTACTCTGTCCGACCGGACTTTCCGCGTATTTGCCGCCCCGGTCGCCGCGCCCCGGACCCTGCCCGCGGTTGGTGTCGCGTAAAACTGCGGCCGGGTTTACAGTCAATGTATGCAGTCATCGAACCATGATTCAGCTTTTTCGGTCCGTTTGGCTGACCCGGACGCCCGAAGCGGCGACGCGGCACCGGACGCACTGGGCAGAAGCTTCGCAATGCGCCGCAGGAACCGCCACGGCCGCGGCCTGCGAGGGGAACTGGTCCTGCCCACGCATCCCGGGTACCGGACGCGTTCCGACCGTTTTGATGACATGGTGCTTGACTCTGCCCAGCGGCTCCACGACATCTGGGGAAAGACGCTGGACGGCGTACGGTTTGCCGTAGACGAGATACCGCCGGACCTGGAGCAGCTGGTGGCCAACGCTGCGCCTCCGCCCATGGGTGCCTACACTCCCGCGACGGAGAAGGAGGGCCCGGTCATCACCCTGTACCGCCGCGTGGTGGAGCAGGGCTGCGGCAGCCGGGACGAACTCCAGGATCTGGTCCACGACGTCGTGGTGGAGCACACTGCCGAAATGCTCGGAGTGGCACCGGAGACTCTCGATCCGGTCTACCGCCGCCGGTACTAAGCAGCCGGCAGAACAGGCCCTAGTAGCCGAGGGCGACGGCCACCTTTTCCTGTCCCGACGCGGCCGGCATCAAGGCCAGGGTCGAGACGTCTTCCCGGCCTTCCAGCTGCAGCAGCAGGGCGCCGTAGGCGGCGTCGCCTGACGCGGACACCACATATGCCACTACGGCTGACTCCTCGACCTTTTCCGGAAGCTTGATGGAGGTGGTGGTTCCGCCGGCGACGTCGGCAGTCGCCGCCGGGCGGATCCGGCCGTCCGCTGTGATGGGCGCGTAGGAGATCGTGGCCCGGTTCTCCAGCACGCCGAAGACCAGACTGCGGTCACCACCCTGCGGCACCGGTACAACATGCTGGCTGCCCAGCCTGACGCCGGAGGCTGCCCAGGCAACATCCGATGCCTTTTCGCCGTTGACGCCGCGCGTAACGCGCGCCGAGGCCACGAATGACACGTCCGAGCTGGTGGATACCGTGTAGTGGCCAGCCGGGACACCGGCCAGCGAAATCTCGGTGACGGACCCTGCCTTCGCCGTGACCACGCCGCCGCCGGGCAGGGCTTTCTGACCGTCCCGGCCGAAGAGCTTGACCTCGACTACTGCGTCGGAGGGGCCGGGGACCGTGATGCTAAGGGCGGGGCCGGCGTCGCCGAAGCCGTCTTTTCCGGTGATTGCGGCAATCCCGCCGGCGTCCTGGATGTCCAGGCCAGTCATGACCTGGCGGGCGGCGGGGGCCGCCCCTGGCACGATGAAGTCCACGCCCCCTGGTGTCAGTCCCCGCAGCACACTCTGTTGAATGGCTGCCGCCACGGGACCGCCGGCGCTGCGGACATGGACGCTCAACTGCGGCTCACCGGGCGCCAGCCCGGCGAGGACGATTGAACGGGTGGTTCCGGGGGCGACCAGCAGACCCCGGCTGCCGGGAGCCTGGATCTGCCCCTTGCTGCCAAACAGCTCAAGGCTCACAGTGGCGGGGGTGCTCGAGGCGTTGCTCAGGACCAGGACGGACGTGCGGCCCACAGTGGTGCTGGCGCCGGCGAGCCAGAGGTCGTTGGCCGGCGGTGTGCAGTTGGCTGCCGCTGAACCTTGCAGGTCGCCGTCCGTGGCCGAATATTTCAGCACTCCGGCCGCTGACGGTTTCTGGCCTGCCATGGCCTCCGCGCCCAGCACGGTGGCGCCATTCACGCTGTGACCGTTGAGCACCCCGGCTTTCAGATCCTGGGGACCGGCCTCCTGAGCCGGCTGGCCGCCTCCCTTGGCTATTTCGACGGCGGGCGTTCCGTTGAGGGCAGATAGCTGGCTGGCGGGCAGGACACCACCGGGAGCGCTCAGCACGGCGCCGGTGACGACGCTTTTGGCCGTCGCGGACTCCGGGCTGAACTGGGGGTCGGTGCCCGCTTCAGTGCCTTCGAGCAGACGGGCCGGCCCCGGACATACCCCCACGCTTGCGCCGGCGGGAACCGACGCCAACGCGGCCGGGATGCCGCGGCTGCCAGCGGGCTGCGGGGCGAAGGAGGTGGCTGCGACGATCCCGCCGGCCGCTGCGACAATCGCCACCGCGGAAACCAGTCCAGCGAGCATTTCCCTGGACGGCGTCCGCCGGGCGGCAGGCCGGGCCGGTTCAGGGGCATTGGCCACCGCCGGCACGCCTGCAGTGGCATCCTGTTCCTGGACCGTGGCCGCCGTAGTGTTTCCGGCCGTCGGCGCGGAGCCTGGAGCGTCCTTATGCATTCTGGTGTTCCTTACGCAAAGATCCCTCGTCCCGTGACAGGCCCGTGTTGGGCCGCCGTGCGGGCATGGGTAGGGCGAGTATCACGGTGAGCGCGAAGACCGTGATCTGCGCGACTCCAGACCACAGGGCCCACGGGGCGTCATACCGGATGGTCAGCTGGCCTGCCGAGGGCGGCAGGGTGAAGGCCTGGGCGAAGCCTGACGTTGTGGACGTGAGTTTCCGCCCGTCGAACCAGGCGCTCCATCCCGGATCCGCCCGCTCGGCCAGCACAACAAGCCGGCCTTCCGGGCCCGCAGAGACGGCGGTGTCGACGTCGTCATATTTGGACGGCACCAGAGCCACGGTGGCTCCGGCAGGGTCCACGATCCGTACGCGGTGGGCGACGTCTGCGGGCTGCAGGGCAGGCTGGTTCAGCGGGGTGATCCGCCAAAGCCAGCCGACGTCCGTCTGGCCTACGGCAACGAGGCCCGGCACGGCGTCCATCCTGCTGGCGGTCAACTGGGCTGCCGTGTCCGCGGAGCGCAGCACCACGAACCCGGCGCCCAGGCGCTCCAGTGCAGGCCTGGGGTCCACTCCCTGCCCGGCCACCAGTGTGGCCACCACACTGCGGAGCGAGGCCGTAACATCGTCGTCGTCCCTGGTTGTCTCCTGGCCGGGTGCGCCCATGATGTTCCGTGCGGCGGCGATGGCCGAAAGGCTGTCCAAGGTGGTTCCTGCACCGCGCATCAGTGAGGCGTCATAGGTGCCGTTCTCGTGGGTGCTGATCAGCAGGGTGCGTGTCTGTTCCGGCCCGGTACCCCGGTCGATCGCCGTAGCGGGGAGCGTCCGCTCATTCCCTGCCTCTACGAGTCGCGGCGTGCCAAGGGCCGGTCCGGCCGGACCTTCGGCAGATTGCGCCGCCGCAGCGGGCCGCAGGATGTTTTGCGCCGACCACACGGCCATGCCGGCCAAGGGACCGGCGAGGAGGATCACCGTGGCGACGGCGATGGCAGAGCGAAGGGCAACGCTGCGCCTGACGTTCAGCGAGGCGGCACGGTCAGCGGCGTCCAGCAGGCGCTCGGCGCCGATGAGTGCCGCCGCAAGGAGTGTGAAGCCGGCGGCCGAAACAGCCGGGCCAGTGAACGGCGTGACCAACGTGTCGGCATTCGCGGCTGTGGCAACATGTCCCGCCAGCCAGCCCCCCGCCAGGATGATCAGGGCCGCCACCCACAGGGCGCGCGCCGTCCGGCTCCGTTTGCCGGGGAGAAAGAGAGCTGCCGCTCCAAGCACCAGGACCGGGACGGCCACCAGCAGCGCCAGGAAGAGTGCCCACGGGATAACCTCCCCGCTGAACCAGGCAAGGCCGTGCAGGCCACCGCCGGGTGCAAAGAGCAGTGGCTGGCCCAGAAGCTGCTGCCACAGCGGTGCCCCCTCGAATCCGAGCGGAACGCCCGGATCCGCCAGGAGCGCCCGCGGCCTGTCCAGGACGGAGAGTCCAAAGGGGAGAAAAAGTGCAGCGCTCGGCAGTAGCGCCCACCACACGGTGCGGCCGCGCCGGCCCAGCATCAGCCCGCACAGCACAATCAGCACCGTGGCCGGGATCAGCAGCGATGGTGCAGAGGCAGCAACCACGGCCAAGGCCAGGCCCGCGGCGGCTGCGGCAGTCCACGAGGGCATGCCGTTGATCCCGGGCCGTGAAGGCGGTTTTTCAGTGAACCGACGCTCGCCCGGGGAGGGCAGGGCAAACCGCCCATGGCCCACAGCGGACCCTGTGGCCCGCAACAGTGCCAAAACCAGTAGCGGGATCATGACGTGGGCAACCAACGCCCCCACCCGGCCTTGGTTGAGGGCCACCTGAAGGGCTGGCGCGGCAGCCCAGAAGAGCGCAGCCACAAAGCGGAAGCGACGCCGGATGGTCACCCCGCCGGAGGCAAACCACGCCGTCAGGCCGGACAGCGGAGCAGCGAGCAGCAGGAGCCAGGCCATGGCCGTATTGGCATCTCCACCGCCAAGAACACCGAGGATCCACAGCACGTAGTCAAAGGGGTCTCCCTTGCCGGGAAGACCAGCCCCCAGGCTGATCCACCAGCTTGAGGCGTGATGCCAGATTTCCCCCAAGGACGCCGACACCGGAATCAGTCCGCCGCCGGAAACAGCTTCGGCCCGGAACAAGCCGCTGAGCGCCATGAGGGAAGCGGCAGACGCGAGGATGATGGCAGCAAACGCGCCGGCCCCCACCCAGCCCCGTTCGGTGGTGGTCAGCGCTGCGAAGTCGTCTGAGGAGTCGCCTGTCGGCTGATCGGCCAGCGGATCATGCAGCAGGCCGTCCGCAGTGGACTTGTCTGCGCCCAAGGCTTCGATCAGGGAGCGGCGGTGGTTCCACACTTCACGGCGGGGAGTCTGCAGCTTCTTGATGACAGAACGCCGGATCCGGCGTGTACTGGCCGCCGTACGGCGCGACTTAGCCAGAGCAGTGGGCCGGGCCAAGGCCGCAAAGGTGGCTAGCAGCTGGGAGAATCCATGCCCCGGGTCCTTGACGGCAACGCTGAGCACGAGTTTGAAGATGCTGCCGAGCAGCGCGCCCACCGCGTGGACAGGCACTTTCCAGAGCGGCGCATGCTTAAGCCGCAGGTGGACCTGCGCTCTGCGGGCTGCTGAGGGGTTTCCTTGGGCGTGGGGCCGATGGGCCACATGGAACATCCGCGCCGTGGGCACCACCACGACACGGTGCCCGGCGAGACGGTTGCGCCAGCAGAAGTCCACGTCGTCGCCGGTTCCCGGCAGCGCGGGGTCAAAGCCCGACAGGTGTTCCCAGATGTCACGGCGCACCAGCATTCCGGCAGAATTCACCGCAAAGGTGTCCGAACGGCCGTTGTATTGGCCCTGGTCGAGTTCGTCGGCATCGATGAGGGTGAGGCGCTCGGCCCACCGGCTGGTGGACAGTCCGACGTCGATCAGGCGGCGTTCGCTGTGCCAGTCCAGTTGCTTGCAGCCGGCGACTGTGACTGAGGGTGCTCGTTCCACGGCACCCAAGAGCTCCGCAAGTGCCTCGGGCGCGGGGGCTGCATCGTCGTGGAGCAGCCAGATCCACTCTGTGGCGGCACGTTCGGACTGTCCTTCCCAGGGTGAGCGCGCGGCGAGCCCGGCGCGCACGGCGCCGCCCATCCCGCTCCTGCCGTGCGGAAAGCCGATGACATTCTCTGCGCCTAAGGCCCGTTCCAGGAGGATCGCGGAATCGTCGCGAGAGCCGGTATCCACTCCGATGACGGAATCGGCGGGCCGCGTCTGGTCCGCGAGGGCGGCCAGGGTCCTGGGGAGATAGGCACTGCCGTTGTGGGAGACCACAACGGCAGTGACATGTACTTCCTGAAGAATTAGACTGCTCGCTTCCTTAGCCGCCGGCGTTCACGCTCGGAAAGGCCACCCCAAATGCCAAACCGTTCGTCATTCGCCAGCGCGTATTCCAGGCACTGTGAGCGCACATTGCATGCGCCGCACACCTTCTTGGCGTCCCGCGTGGATCCGCCCTTTTCCGGAAAGAATGCTTCCGGGTCGGTCTGGGCGCACAGTGCGTCAGTCTGCCAGCCAAGTTCACCTTCGTCATCAAAGTCCTGCTGGAACGGCAATCCGATCCAGACCGGCTGGGTAGTCTCGGGGCCGGCAGTGCGCAGTTCCATGGGCGGATCCAGGTCGTCCTCGTCCTGGTCGTGCCCGCCGTCAAGGAGTGCTTCATGGGCCGCCAGGAACGCTGTGGCCTGGTCCTGGAGGGGGTCCTTGGTATTTCGGTTGTAGCGGTCCGCGGCGTCAGGATCAGCAGGGTCCACGTACCAGTCGCTCGGTACGCCCCGTGCGCGGTATTTAGCCGTTGCCTGGCCGGCGACGGCATCTTCATGGATACGCTCTGCTTGCCCCACGGCGACCCTCCTGAAAGTTTGCAACCACTGCATGGTTCCCATGGACACTCGGTTGAGTGCGGGTATTTATGCAGTCGCTTTCGATATCTAATTACACGTGTGTAACTAGCGGAGAGTCAAGCCGTCGATGGATAATAATCAACTTTCCCGGCGAAACGCCGTCACGCCACGCCCGGGAATTTTCCCAAGGATCGGCGCGCCGAGCGGCGAGCGGCCTCAGCATATCGCCGACAGCCCCCGATTGCCACGAATAACGGCCAAAAGTACAGGCGCCGCTGCAATAAGACAAATAACCTGACAAACAGGCTGTGAGGAACATCACATCAAAAAAAGCGGTTGCAGACCGCCGGTGCGGGTGGCGGGAGGCACTCCCCGGCCAAGGATGTGCCCGGGGCGTCCGTGGCAAGATGGTGCCATGAGCATCCCGGCGATCGAACTGATGACCAACCTGCGTTCCGGCCACGCCACATCACCCCGGCTCACCTGGTACGGGCCGGACTCCGAACGGGTGGAACTCTCCGGCCGCGTCCTGGATAACTGGGTCGCCAAGACCGGCAACCTGCTGCAGGACGAACTGGACGCCGAACCGGGGATGCGGCTGGGCCTTGACCTCCCTGCCCACTGGAAATCACTGATTTGGGCCCTGGCCGCCTGGCAACTCGGCATGGAGACAGTCCTCGATGGAGGCGAGGCTGACTTGCTCGTCACCGACAAGCCGGGAACCGAAGCAGGAAAGCACGACGCCGTTATCGCCGTCGCGCTGCCTGCGCTTGCCATGCGGTGGCCGGGAGAGTTGCCTGCCGGGGTTATCGACTATGCGGCCGAGGTGCGTTCCCATGGCGACGTTTTTATGGCCCACTCAGATCCGTCCGCGTCCGGCTGCGCCATCCTTGACCGCGAGGGGACACGCTACCTCCATGGCGACCTGCTGACCGGTTTCTCAGCCCCGCACGATGAAGGAGTGAGGCTCCTGGTCGCGGCTGGGGAGGGTTTGGAGGCAGCCCTGGCGAACTCCCTTGGCGCTTGGCACAACGGGGGTTCGGTGGTGCTGGCTCACCCCGATGTACAGCTGACAGACCAGCTTCTGGCTACGGAGCGCATCCAAGGAAGGTAGCGGGCCCGGGGCGCCGGCCCAGGTACCGCAGCTGCCCCAGTAAAGTGCAACTGCCCCAGCAGCTGCCGAAGAACCAGGGCTTACCTTCTAGGGCTGCCGGGCACTTCCGGTCGCGTCCGGATCAGGGACCTCCGAGCTGTGGGCGCTGGCCGCAGGTGTTTTCCCGCCCGGGACGGTTGCCGCAGCAGCCTTGTCGTGGTGGTGCCCCTCGATGATCTCGTGGTCGTGGGAGAACTCCGGCTCCTGGTCCAGTTCCTGGTTGAACACAAGGAACCGGTAGGCAAAGAACCGGACCACAGTAGCTACCAGGATTCCTACAACACCTGCGGCGAACAGCATGTTCTTGTCCGTCACGTTGAACGAATATTTGGCCAGGGCAGTGAACCCCGTTGAGATGCCGATGCCGACGCCGTTAATGAGGATAAACATCCCGAATTCGCGGAGCACGTTTGCCTGCCGCCGATGCCGGAACGTCCAGAGCCGGTTGGCGATCCAGGAAAAGACCGTGGCGATGCTGGCGCCGACAAAGCGTGCCTTGGCTTCGCTGTCCGTCATGGGACCGTGCATCAGGTAGTAGGTCAGGCCGTTGTCAATGACGAACGCCACACCGCCAACTGCTCCGAATTTGGCTACCTCGCGCCAAAACAGCGAGGCTAGTCCCCGGATACGATCTGCGAGTGAGTTAATCATGACCCTCCATGGCCGTCCGTTCTATGGGCCACACGGCCAGAGGTTTATTTTAGCCCCCAAAGCTGGGAACCAGCCTGCCAGCCTGGTCCGGCGGTGGCCGGGTTACCAGGTTTGGGGGCGTCGTGGCGCCCGAAAGCCGGGATCCGGCGACCTTTTCTGTAGGCTGGCATATGTGACTTTTCCAGTAATCGGCGTGGTTGGCGGCGGCCAACTCGCGCGCATGATGGCCCCAGCCGCCACCGCCCTTGGTTTTGAACTGCGTGTACTGGCCGAAGCTGAAGACGTTTCAGCCGTCTCAGCCGTCGCCACTTCACCGGTTGGTGACTACAAAGACCTCCAAACCCTCCTCGACTTCGCCGACGGGCTGGACGTCATGACGTTCGATCACGAGCACGTCCCCAATGACCACCTTCGCGAACTCCTGGCCGCCGGCGTCAACGTCCAGCCCGGCCCCGATGCCCTGGTCAACGCGCAGGACAAACTGGTGATGCGGGCTGCCATCGACAGGCTCGGCCTCCCAAACCCGGCGTGGGCGGAGGTCGCTGACGTCGCCGCACTGGTGAGATTCGGCGACGGGATCGGCTGGCCGGTGGTCCTCAAAATGCCCCGCGGAGGCTACGACGGCAAGGGCGTGCGGATCGTCGACTCCGCCGAGGATGCCGCCGAGGCTGCTCCGTGGTTCGAGGCCATGAGCCCGCTCCTCGCCGAAGCAAAGGTTGAGTTCAGCCGCGAACTGTCCGCCTTGGTTGCGCGGACCCCTGACGGTGAAGCGAGGGCCTGGCCGGTGGTGCACACCATCCAGGTGGACGGCGTCTGCGATGAAGTCATAGCGCCTGCCCTGGGCATCCCCCTGGAGGTTGCGGCAGCAGCCGAAGACGCAGCCCTGCGGATCGCCCACGAACTCGGCGTCACCGGTGTGATGGCCGCAGAACTCTTCGAAACACCCGGCACCGGCGCGGGCTTCCTCATTAACGAACTGGCCATGCGGCCTCACAATACCGGCCACTGGACCCAGGACGGTTCAGTCACCAGCCAGTTTGAGCAGCATCTGCGGGCAGTTCTGAACCTTCCGCTGGGGGCCACCGATGTTCTGGGCCCGGTGGTGGTGATGAAAAATTTCCTGGGCGGCGACAACCAGGACCTGTTCTCGGCGTACCCGGCTGCCCTCGCAAGTGAGCCGGCGGCGAAGGTCCACTGCTACGGCAAATCGGTGCGTCCGGGCCGCAAAATCGGCCACGTCAACCTCGTCGGGGACTCCACCGATGATGTGGACTCGGTCCGGCGACGCGCCACGCGGGTGGCAGCCATCATTCGGGACGGCCGGATCCCGGCCGAAGATTCAGCACGGATTTCCGAGGAGAACGCATGAGCAACGAAACCACCCCCGGCACCGGGACTGCCGACACGGGCAGCGGCCCTCTTGTCGGGCTTGTTATGGGTTCAGATTCGGACTGGCCGGTGATGGAGGCCGCGGCTGATGCGCTGGCCGAATTCGGCATACCTTTTGAAGCCGATGTAGTCTCCGCCCACCGGATGCCCACGGAAATGATCCGGTACGGGCAGACCGCCCATGAACGCGGCCTGCGTGTCATCATCGCAGGTGCCGGCGGGGCGGCGCACCTTCCGGGCATGCTCGCCAGCGTGACTCCCCTGCCTGTCATTGGTGTCCCGGTCCCGCTGAAGACCCTGGACGGCATGGATTCCCTCCTGTCCATCGTGCAGATGCCGGCCGGCGTGCCGGTCGCCACCGTGTCCATAGCCGGCGCCCGCAACGCCGGCCTGCTGGCCGTCCGCATCCTCGCCTCGGGCACGGACGCACTGGCGGCCTCACTCCGCGCCGATCTCGGAGACTTCGCCCAGGAGCTCAACGACGCCGCGGCCCGCAAGGGAGCCAGCCTCAGGCAGAAAGTCCGCGAAGTCTTCGCCGACGGCAATGGCGTCCTCCGGGGCAGCCGCTAGGAACCGGACATGTCCAGAAGCGAACCGCAGCACCCCGCCCCCGGCCCGGTCATGACCGACCCCGTACGGTTTCCGTCCGGCGCCTCGTCCCCTGTCCGGACCAAGCGGGCCTTTGTCCTGCTGCTGATGACCCTTCTGGTGCCCGGAAGCGCTCAGATTGTGGCCGGTGACCGTAAACTCGGCCGAACCGCCCTGCGGGTGACCCTGGGCGCCTGGGTGGTGCTGGTGGCAGCAGTGCTGCTGTTTATCCTCAACCGCACCCTCCTGATCAATGTCATCACCGACCCCTTCGCTTCGCTGGTGATCATCGTGCTCCTGGTGGCGCTCGCCCTCGGGTGGGCGTTCCTCTTTATCAACACCCTGCGGCTGATCAGGCCGGTCCTCTTGGCACCGGGGGCGCGTCCCGCCGTCGTCCTTTCCCTTGTTATTGCCTTGGTCCTCAGCAGCGGCACCTTGGGGTACGCCGCTTACCTGCTCAACGTGGGGCGCAATGCCATTGGCAATATCTTCTCGGCCGGACCGGCGATTGACCCGGTGGAGGGCCGCTACAACTTCCTGATGATGGGCGGTGACGCCGGCGACGACCGCACAGGCCGGCGCCCGGACAGCCTTTCCGTCCTCAGCGTGGACGCCAAGACCGGCCAGACCGCCATCATCTCCGTGCCGCGAAACCTCCAGAACGCCCAGTTCAGCGAAAACTCCCCCATGCGCAAGGTCTACCCGGATGGGTACAACTGTGGTGACGAGTGCCTGATCAACGCCATCAACACTGAAGTAACGAATGAGCACGCCGACCTCTACCCGGGTGTAGCCGATCCAGGTGCGCAGGCGACCCTCGAGGCAGTCTCAGGGACGCTGGGCATTACTGTCCAGGCCTATGTTCTGGTGGATATGGCCGGCTTCGCCAAGCTCATTGACGCCATGGGCGGCATCAAAATCAAGGCCGGCGGCTGGGTTCCGATGAGCGGTTACTTCGATGAGGTGACGCGCACCCACGGCATGCCACTGGGCTGGATTCCCGCCGGTGAACAAACACTCGATGGCGAGCACGCACTTTGGTACGGACGGTCCCGCGAATACGTGGACGACTACTCCCGGATCCAGCGCCAGCAGTGCGTCCAGCAGGCCATGCTGAAGCAGTTGGACCCTGCCACGCTGCTGTCCAAATTCGAGGACATCGCGAATGCGGGCACGAAGGTGGTGGAGTCCAACATCTCCTCGTCCCAGCTCGGCAGCTTTGTGGATCTTGCCATGAAGGCCAAGGGGCAGCAGGCCAAGCGGCTCACCATCGGCCCGCCCGACTTCGATGCTTCCTTCTCCACGGTGCCTGACTTCGACGTCATCCACGACAAGGTGGACCAGCTCCTGGCCTCTGCCTCGGGCCCCAAGGCTGCGGCGTTCGTCGACGGCGTGGTGCAGCCTCCCACGACTGGCGGACAGGTGCAGGCAGCCGGACCGCTGCAGGCTGCTTCCGGCCTGGCAGGCGGTTGGCCGGCGCAACAAACTCCCCCGCCGTCGTCGGACTTCACGCCGGTAACCACAACGCCCGACGGCGAACCGATCACCGAGGAGCTGCTGACCCAGCTCAAGCGCGAGGGCAATGAGGAAGCCATCCGCCAGCTCGTGGCCACCAACGGTCAATGCGCGCCCCTGTAAAGGCCCGCTGTTGCCCGGCTGCATAGGCCCCGACGACCCAAAGACCTGAAACCTAGAACGGACACCGGCTGTGCACGAAATTGAGAACGTCCTCCGCGACTACGCCTGGGGATCCACGACGGCGATCGCCGGGCTCCTGGGACGCCCCGAATCCGGCCGGCCGGAAGCCGAAATGTGGATAGGCGCGCACCCGGACTCCCCGTCCGTTGCCCGGCGTCCCGACGGCACGACAGTGCCTCTCGACGACCTCATCGCCGAAGACCCGGAACATTACCTCAGCGCGGAATCCGTGGCCGCGTTCGGGCCGAAGCTACCTTTCCTGACCAAGATCCTGGCGGCGTCCCAGCCCCTGAGCCTGCAGGTCCACCCCAGCCTTGAGCAGGCAAAGGCAGGTTTCGCCCGGGAGAACGCTGAGGGTGTAGCTCCCGATGCGCCACACCGGAACTATCGGGACGACAACCACAAGCCCGAGATGATTTTTGCGCTCACCCCGTTTGAGGCGCTCTGCGGGTTCCGGCCGCCGGCGGCCACCCGGAAGGTCCTGCTGCACCTGGCCGGCTGCTTCGACCTGGTGGACACCGAGGTCCCGGCACTGCTGACCGAACTGCTGCAGCTCCTGGAAAATCCGGATGAGGGCGCCGGCCTGCGGAGCGCCTTCGAACGGCTGATCAATGGTGGCGAAGAGGTTTCCCATGCCACCGCGACGGTGGCCGTCGCCCTGATTTCCGGCGCTCCGCTGGTGCCGTACCAAGCGGAACTGTCCACCGTGGTCAGCCTGAATGAGAAATATCCCGGCGATCCCGGAGTGCTGCTATCGCTACTGCTGAACAGGCTTTCGCTGGCACCCGGCGACGCCGTTTATCTGCCGGCCGGAAATGTCCACGCCTACCTTCACGGTTTGGGCGTGGAGGTCATGGCTTCCTCAGACAACGTGCTCCGCGGCGGGCTGACACCGAAGTTCGTTGACGTCCCCGAGCTCCTGAAGACCATCGAGTTCCGGCCGGTGGATGTTCCGCTGCTCACGCCGGAGTTCTCCGGACTGGGCCAGGAACTGTACCGGCCCCCGTTCCGGGAATTCCAGCTTCAGCGGATCGAGCTGGCCCCGGGCGCCGCACCGGTCCCGCTCGCCCAGGCAGGCGCCGTCGTTGTCATTGTGGTGGAAGGCTCGGTGTACCTCGACTCGCCCAAGGGCGACCTGGAGCTGGCCCGCGGCGGCAGCGCGTTCCTGGCCGCCGCCGAGGCTCCGGTGAACGTCCATGCTGTGGCCGGGGCTACGGAGACGGCGGTGGCGTTCGCCGTCACCACCGGGGCCCTTAGCGCCGCGTAACCCGCTTCAGGAGCTGGCGCGCGGCGGGCAGTCCCTTGCTGCGGGCGGCCGGCAGCGCCTTGCGGGTCGCCTGCAGGCCCTTCCGGGCTGCCTGCAGTCCCTTGCGGGCGGCCGGCATGGCCCGCGCGTACACGGGGTAGAGCGGTGACAGCGGCTTCTCCCACGTTCCCATCAGCATGTTCTCGTGCTTGGCGAACTGCTTCTTGAAGTCGGAGATGCCGTCGTTGAGCAGGCCGTTGAAGTCGTAGCGCCCGCAGCCGTCCTCGCGCATGGCTCGCAGGGCGGCCCACTTGACGCCGTAGTTCACCCGCTGTTTCTGGCCTTCGGCCGAGACTCCTCCGTAGAGCTCAAACGCTGTTGCCCCGCTCCGGGACAGCCAAACGAACGCCAGGAGTTGGTCGCCGTCGAAGGCCCCGATGATGGGTGAACCCTCTCCCAGGTTGGCGGAGATGTCCCGGTAGTACTGGTCCTCGTGGATTCCGAACCCGGCACGGGCAGCCGTTTCGTGGTAAATGCCCAACACCTGCTCAAGCTCAGCGGGGGTCTGGACTTTCCGGAAGTCCACCTCGCTTCGCATCGCTTTGCGGATGTTGGCGCGCGTGGACTTGGACATGTCGGCCATGAGCTCATCATCCGTCCTGGCCAGGTCAAGGATGAGTGTGCGCGGGATCAGCACGGTGTTCCCGGACGGCTTGAAGCCGGCGGCAGCGACTGCCCCTCCGTAGGGGGATTCGGCGTCCCAATCGGGCTCAATGCTCAGCGCCACGCCCCGGTGGCGGGAAGAAGCATAGTTGGCCAACTGTTCCAGGACGGCGGTGGCGTTCTCTGCGGAGCACATGGGACCCCGCGGTACGTAGACCAGTGCCCGGAATGGCAACGGCAGCTTCCGGATCAGCAACTGCGCGCAGCCGAGAATGTTTTCGTCGTCAGTGACCACAACGCGGTCCACGGACCAGCCGTGCATGGCCTTGGTTTCTCCCCAGCCCCATAGCTGCTGAGGATGGCCCTGGAACCGGTCAACATATCCGTCCCAGACGGCGCGGTCAGTACAGGGCACAACGGCAAGACTCATGAATTCCACCCTATACCAAGGCCCTGTTACGGCTGGCCCCGGCTCCGGCCGCAGTCCGCACTGGAAGCCAGGCTGCATGCAGAGAAGCGCCCCACCGCAACTGCGGTGTGGCGCTTCTCTCACTGTGCCGTGGAACTAGTTCTTCCGGGCGTAGCCTTCCCACTTGCTGGCCTGGTGCTCGCCGTCGACAAAGCGGATGGTGCCCGACTTGGAGCGCATCACGATTGACTGGGTCAGGACCTTGTCCTTGGAGTAGCGGACGCCCTTGAGGAGGTCGCCGTCAGTGATGCCCGTGGCTGCGAAGTAGCAGTTGTCGCTCGACACGAGGTCGTTGGTGGACAGCACGCGGTCCAGGTCGTGGCCGGCGTCGAGGGCCTTCTGCTTCTCGTCGTCGCTGGTGGGCCACAGCCGGCCCTGGATAACGCCGCCGAGGGACTTAATGGCGCAGGCGGCGACGATGCCTTCCGGAGTGCCGCCGATGCCCATGAGGGCGTCAACGCCGGTGCCGGAGCGGGCTGCAGCAATGGCGCCGGCGACATCGCCGTCCATGATGAATTTGGTGCGGGCACCGGCCTCACGGATCTCTTCGACCAAGGGGCGGTGGCGGTCACGATCCAGGATCATGACGTTAAGCTGGTTGACCTTTACGCCCTTCGCCTTGGCGATCAAATGCAGGTTCTGCTTCACAGGGAGGCGCAGGTCGACCATGTCGGCAGCTTCCGGGCCCGTGACGAGCTTCTCCATGTAGAACACTGCGGAGGGGTCGAACATGGAGCCGCGTTCGGCCACGGCGAGGACTGCGAGGGCATTGTTGATGCCCAACGCGGTGAGCCGGGTGCCGTCGATCGGGTCCACGGCAACGTCGCACTCAGGGCCGGTGCCGTCGCCAACGTGTTCGCCGTTGAACAGCATGGGGGCTTCGTCTTTTTCGCCTTCGCCGATGACCACAACGCCGTTGAAGTGGACCGTCTGAAGGAAGGAGCGCATGGCATCGACAGCGGCGCCGTCAGCCTTGTTCTTGTCGCCGAAGCCCACCCAGTGGCCGCCGGCGATGGCCGCGGCTTCGGTGACGCGGACAAGTTCGAGTGCAAGGTTGCGGTCCGGCTCATCGATGCCGACGGCGAGCGACGGGGAAAGTGTGGAGTACTTCTGGGTCATGGACGCTGGTGACACGTGAACCTCTTCTTCGAGTGGCGATCATTGGACCCGCTCAGCCGGATTCAGCAGACGCGGTGATTCCTCTGTTACTGATCATAGTCGCGGCGCCACTCCGGAGTGCTGGGATGACGTGCGGACGCAACATGGCCCTCAGAGCTGGGTGCGGCCCCGAGTGTGAGTTGGGCCCATGCATGGGCGACTATAGAGGGGTGAGCGAAATGCAGGAAAAGACAAGCCCCGCGCCAGATCCCTCGGACACCGGACGCGCCGTAGAGGACACGCCCGAGGTGGACCAGCCGGCGGTTAAGCCCGTCATTCCGGCCGCAGCCGCCAAACGCGCCAATGCGTCCGTGATCGGCATGATCGTTGCCCTGGTGGTCAGCATTGCTGCCTTCCTGCCCATCATCCTGATGAATCCGCTTCCCAAAAGCGAGGGGTTCCGCCCGGACATCGACGTCAGCGCCGTGGCACGGAACGCCGCGGATGTGGCGGGATTCACACCCGCCTCCCCCGATACGGCTAACACCTTCAGGCCAAACTACGCGCGGTGGGAGTCAGGCAGCGGCAGCGGCGTTCCCACGTGGGAGGTGGGTTACATCACGCCGAAGGATGCCTTCATCGGCCTGGTCCAGGCCAGGCAGTCCAATCCCACCTGGCTGCTGCAGCAGACCAAAAGCGCCCCGGTCACCGGAACCCGCGACGCCGGCGGCCAGTCCTGGGAACTCCGGGATGCCGGCAAGGGTGAAAAGAGCATGATCCTGGACTACCGCGGCACCACCGTTGTCCTCACCGGTACCGCGCAACTGGACGAGTTCACTGTCCTGGCTGACGCCGTCGTGAAATCCATGGACAGCAATCCTGCCGTAACGGTTTCACCGTCAGCCAGCCCTGCGCCGTAAGGTAGGCCAGTGGCTACATACCTGACTCCTGCCCTCGCCTGGCGCCGGCTGCGCGAAGGCAACGAACGTTTTGTCAACGGCGAATCGTCGCACCCGAACCAGGATGCGTCCCGCCGGTCGTCGCTGGTGGAGACCCAGCATCCGTTTGCCGTGATCTTCGGCTGTTCCGATTCACGGCTGGCGGCAGAGATTATTTTCGATCTCGGCCTCGGGGACGCCTTCGTGGTGCGAACGGCAGGGCAGGTGATTGACGACGCCGTCCTGGGATCCCTGGAGTACAGCATCAGTGTCTTGGGGGTGCCTCTGATCGTGGTGCTCGGCCACGACAGCTGCGGCGCCGTGACCGCAACGAAAGCGGCGGTGGACACCGGCGAGATGCCGGTCGGCTTCATGCGTGACCTCGTGGAGCGGATCACTCCCTCGGTGCTGACGTCCCTGCGGAACGACCAGCATGAAATCAATCAAATGGTGGTGGAGCACACCAAGCAGACGTCACAGCGGCTGGTGGACAGTTCCCGTGTGATCTCCGACGCAGTCGATGAAGGCCGCGCCGCCGTGATCGGTTTGAAGTACAGCCTCGTCGAGGGTCGGGCCAAGTTGGTTTCGGGCATCGGCGAGCTCTAGCCCAAGCCCCTGGCCGCGTCCGTAGCATGCGGTTCACGGTTTTAGCCCCGGGCGCACATCGTCCTAAGCTAGCCCCATGACTTCCACTGAAGAATTCCGCATTGAACACGACACGATGGGCGAAGTCCGCGTCCCCGTGAACGCCCTGTACCGTGCCCAGACGCAGCGTGCAGTTGAGAACTTCCCCATCTCCGGCAAAACCCTGGAGCGGGCGCACATCGAAGCCCTTGCCCGGGTCAAGAAGGCAGCAGCCCAGGCCAACGCAGAACTTGGGGTGCTCGACGGCGAGCTGGCCAAGGCAATTGCCGAGGCCGCCGACGAGGTAGCAGCCGGCAAGTACGACGGCGACTTCCCCATCGACGTCTTCCAGACCGGCTCCGGCACGTCCTCGAATATGAACACGAACGAGGTCCTGGCCGAACTGGCCACGCGCGCCCTCAAGGCTGCCGGCAGCGACAAGGTTGTCCACCCGAACGACCATGTCAACGCCTCGCAGTCCTCCAACGACGTTTTCCCCACGTCAGTCCACGTTGCCGCCACCTCGGCCCTGATCAACGACCTCATCCCCGCCCTCGGCTACCTGGCCGAGTCGCTGGAGCGCAAGGCTGTTGAGTTCAAGGACGTGGTCAAGTCCGGCCGCACGCACCTGATGGATGCCACCCCGGTAACCCTTGGCCAGGAGTTTGGCGGCTACGCAGCGCAGGTCCGCTACGGCATCGAGCGCATCAACGCTTCCCTCCCCCGCGTTGCCGAGGTTCCGCTCGGCGGCACGGCCGTGGGCACCGGCATCAACACCCCGGCCGGCTTCCCGGAGCGTGTCATCGAACTGCTCGCCACCGACACCGGCCTGCCGCTGACCGAAGCCCGCGACCACTTCGAGGCACAGGCCAACCGCGACGGCCTCATCGAAGCCTCCAGCCAGCTCCGGAACATCGCGATCTCCTTCATGAAGATCAACAATGACCTCCGCTGGATGGGCTCCGGCCCCAACACCGGCCTCGGCGAAATCGCCATCCCGGACCTGCAGCCGGGCTCCTCGATCATGCCGGGCAAGGTCAACCCCGTCATCTGCGAGGCGTCCATCATGGTCTGCGCGCAGGTCATCGGCAACGACACCGCCATCGCCTGGTCGGGCACCAACGGCGCCTTCGAGCTGAACGTCGGCATCCCCGTCATGGCCGCCAACCTGCTCGAGTCCATCCGCCTGCTGGCGAACACCAGCCGCGTCATGGCCGACAAGATGATCGACGGCATCACGGCGAACGTGGAGCGCGCCCGCTTCCTGGCCGAGGCGTCGCCGTCCATCGTCACGCCGCTGAACAAGCACATCGGCTACGAAAACGCCGCGAAGATCGCCAAGAAGTCCGTGGCAGAGGGCCTGACCATCCGCGAAACCGTGGTGGCCATGGGCTTCCTGGAACGCGGCGAACTGACCGAAGAGCAGCTGGACACCGCGCTGGACGTTATGTCCATGACGCGCCCGCCGCACAAGGCATAGTTCCCAGCCGCGAGGCTCCCAGCAGTAGTACGACGGCGGCCGACCACCTTCATAACGAAGGCGGGCGGCCGCTGGTGGTTAAGGCCACACTCCGAAATCTTGCACTATTAGTTGCTGAGTGCAAAACTTTACTTTGTGGATAATAGTGCAGAAATCGAGGGTGGTCTCAGGGAGCGCAAGCGCGCCGCCACGCGGGCGGCCCTCACCGCCGTCGCGCGTTCCCTCACTGCCCAGCGCGGCCTGAACGGCTACACGGTGGAGGAGGTCTGCGAGCGCGCCGAGATCTCCCGCCGGACGTTCTTCAACTACTTCCCCACCAAGGAAGACGCCATCATCGGCCACGCCGACGATGAGATCCCCCAGGACGTTGTGGACGAGTTTGTCGCCGGCGGCTCATCGTCGCCTCCCGGGGAAATTTCCCCCACTCTATTTCGGGACCTCATCCGACTCTCGTTGAAGCTGTCCGAACACATGGCTGCTTCCGAAGAGGAGACCCGCCAACTGATCGGCGTCGTCAAAAAAGAACCCCAACTGGTCCTCCGGATCATCGGTGCGACGGAGCACCGGGAAGCGCAGTTCGCCAACGACGTCGCGCATCGCGAGGGCGTGGCCCCTGACCATCCCGTGGTGCAGATGGCTGTTGCCCTGCTGGGCACCATCGCCCGGAAAAGCAGCATGGCGTATTTCTCCGACGGCAACACCCGCCCCTACGCCGAGTTACTGATGGAAAACATCACCGCCGCCAGCCAACTCTTCCCCCAGCATTTTGAAATGCCAGAAACCATAGAAGGACGCCCATGAGCACCACTGTCAGTTCCAAAGCCGCGGCAGGTCCGCTGCTGCTGACCCAGAAGCGCATCTGGATCATCTTCTCGGCGCTCATTGCCGGGATGCTCCTTTCCAGCCTTGACCAGACCATCGTCTCCACGGCCATGCCCACCATCGTGGGGAAGCTCGGCGGAGTGGAACACCAGGCCTGGATCACTACTGCCTACCTGCTGGCCACTACCATCGTGATGCCCATCTATGGCAAGTTCGGTGACGTCCTGGGCCGGCGGAACCTGTTCCTCGTTGCCATTGCGCTGTTTACGCTCGCATCGGTGGGCTGTGCCTTGGCCACGGATTTCTGGGGTTTTGTTATCTTCCGCGCCATCCAGGGGCTGGGCGGCGGCGGCCTGATGATCCTGTCGCAGGCCATCATCGCCGACATTGTTCCGGCCAAAGACCGCGGCAAGTACATGGGCCCGCTGGGAGCGATCTTCGGCCTCTCTGCCGTCGCCGGTCCCCTGCTTGGCGGCTTCTTTGTCGACCACCTGACCTGGGAGTGGGCCTTCTACATCAACATCCCCATCGGCATCGCTGCGTTCGCCATCGCCTGGTTCACCCTGACTCTGCCGAACAAGAAGGCCGGGAAACGGATCGATATCCTGGGCGTGCTCCTCCTGTCCGCCGCCACCACGTGCCTGATCTTCTTCACCGACTTCGGCGGCAAGAAGGACGAAGGCTGGGATTCACCCCTGACGTGGGCGTTCGGCGCCGGCCTGATCCTCACGGCCGCGGCCTTCGTTATGGTGGAGCGCCGGGCCGAGGACCCCATCATCCCCCTGAGCCTCTTCAAGAACCGGATCTTCGTCAACGCCACGGCCATCGGATTCACCCTTGGCCTGGGCATGTTCTCGGCGATCGCTTTCGTTCCCACCTTCCTGCAGATGTCTTCGGGCACCTCTGCGGCCGAGTCCGGCCTGTTGATGCTGCCCATGATGGTGGGTCTGATGGGTACCTCGATCTACTCGGGAATCCGGATTTCCAAGACGGGCAAGTACAAAATGTTCCCGATCCTGGGCGCAGCGTTCACGATGGCCGCCATGCTGTGGATGACCACGCTGACGGCTGCCACCCCGATCTGGGTCATCTGCGTCCAGCTGTTCATCTTCGGCGCCGGCCTGGGCCTGATCATGCAGGTTGTGGTCCTCGTGGTGCAGAACTCAGTCCCGGCCGATCAGATCGGGACAGCCACAAGCACCAACAACTACTTCCGCGAAGTCGGCGCCGCCATGGGCGTGGCAGTCTTTGGTGCCATTTTCACCAACAGGCTCTCCGAGTCCCTGACGAACGCGTTCACCGGCGCCGGGGCGTCGGCGGCGCAGGCCTCCCAGTCCACCAGCTCACTGGATCCGCAGGCTTTGAGCCAGCTCCCGGAACAGCTTCGGGACGCGATCGTCAACGCCTATGCGGAGTCCCTGGCACCGGTGTTCTGGTACCTCATCCCCTTCATCGCCGCCGCGCTGTTTCTTGCCATCACGCTGAAGCAAATACCGTTGTCGGACACCGCCGGTATGGTGGCCCGGGGTGAGGCCGTGGGCGGCGAGGAGGCGGATCGGCTGGAAGCAGAGCGTTTGCAGGGGCTGCGCCAGGACGGGGCGGACACCACAAGAGCTACAGGTGCCACAGAGGTCACGGTCCCGGTGCCATAAACGGCCTGCAGGGGCGCCGCAACATTGGGGGTTGCGGCGCCCCTGTTTTCGTCAGGATAGGTCGATATCGCGGCCGAATCAGGCCGGCAGCAGCATGGCGGCGGCCGCGCCCGCGAGCATGAACGGACCGAAAGGGATAGCCGACTTCAGTGTGCCGCGTCGTGCTGCCAGCAGGGCCAGCGACCAGAGGCCGCCCAGCAGGAAGGCTGCGAAGGTTCCAGCAAACACATGCGCCCAGCCAAGGTAACCCAAATACATCCCCAGGACGCCTGCGAGCTTGACGTCGCCAAAGCCCATGCCGGGTGGGTAAACCAGCCGCAGGACAAAGTAAAACAACCAGAGAACCGCTCCCCCGGCCAGTATCCGAAGGGCGGGTACGCCCCAAAGTTCGGCGCCGCCGTCGGGCGTTCCTTGCACGGCGCCTGGACCGCCAACGACGTGCACTATGGCCGCGGCAAGAAGCAGAACTCCCGCGACGGCGTAGGACGGGAAGACAATCCGGTTGGGCAGCAGATGGTGGCGGACATCGATGACCGTCAGTCGGGCGGCCATCACCAGGAAGTAGGCACACGCAGCAAGTACCAGCCAGAACGCCAGGGGGGTGGCATCCCATAGTCCATCGAGTCGTCGGATCACCCCTCGGATGCTACTGGATTCCGCCACGGCCGCGCAGGGTCCACGCGTAAACTGTGGATATGTCGACCTGGGACACAAGGCGCCGGCCAAACCCGGACAGCAGTGCAGCGGCCACAGACCTGACCGCGACGTTCCGGAACCTGTGCCGTTCTTCCCCCTGGAAATGGCAATCCCTGCGGTTTGAATACTGGGATGAGCCCTTTGCCGATACGCCCGATCCGGCGGCGCCGTTGGTCAGGGCCTGGCTGCGCCGGCCCGGAGCGCTCCGCCTGGAGACCGCCGACCGACTTGTCCTCCACAGCACCACAGGGATCAATGATTCGAGGGACGGCTTGTACGTCAGCTCCACGCGGAAGTCCTGGCTACTGCCGCCGCACCTTGTGGCGCCCGTATACGACGACGGTGGCCTGGTCAGGCGCCGGCCGGAGGCCGCCTACGGCGAACCGGGCTTTGGAAACGGCCGCTTCTCGGCCGCCCTGGATCCCGTGGAGCTTGCCGGCAATGCTCCGGTTCCGTTGGAGTTCCCGGGAACGAATCCGGTCGACGTGGACGGGGTCCGCCGCGTCGAACACCACGGCCGGCCAGCATTGGAGGCGAGAGTTTCTCCCACTGCCTCCTACCGCCCCACGGATTCCGGTGCACCGCTGTGCCTGCCCGGCAGCAACCGCGTGCGAGTCGACCTTGAGACGGGCGTCTGTGTCGCCAGCCAGTCGCTGGAGGACGCGTCGCTGGATCATGGCCATTGGATCCGGATCATAGCGGTCGACGAGTACATGCTCGACGACCTCTTCCTCGCCCAGTCAATGAACCTCACGGACGTTCGCCGCCACATCAGTTGGGACATCCGGGCCTGAACCGAACCGCTTGACAGGCCGGATCTCCAGCCGTCGATTAGGCTTCGCTGATGACCGCGCTGACCTCCATCTGGCCCCTCTTCGGCCTCACACTGACCACACCCAGGCTGGTACTGCGGCCCATCACCGACGACGACATACCAGCCGCTGTCGCAGCGGCCGCGAGCGGCATCCATGATCCCGGCCGGAACCCCTTCAGCAACCCCTGGACGGAACTTCCGGCGGAGACGCTGGGCACCAACATGGCCCAGTGGTACTGGCGCTGCCGCGGCCAGGCCACCCCCGAAGACTGGACCCTGCTCCTCGGCATCTGGCACGAAGACCAGTTCATGGGTTGCCAAGACATCGGTGCCAAAGACTTCGCCACCCTCAAAACCGTCAGCACCGGCTCGTGGCTCAGGCAGTCCGTCCACGGCCAGGGCCTGGGCAAGGAGATGCGCGCCGCCGTCGCGCTGTACGCCTTCGACTGGCTCGGCGCCGAAGTCGCCGAATCGGAAGCCGCAGCCTGGAACGCCGCCTCCCTCGGAGTGTCCCGCTCCCTCGGCTACGAACTCAACGGCACCACCCGCACGGCCTGGGGCGGCAAAGCCGTGGACGTCCAAAAAGTCCGCCTCACCCCGGCAACATTCAAGCGCCCCGACTGGACGCTCCAAGTAGAAGGCCACGAAGCCGCCGCCAGGCTTCTCGGGGCTTCGCTCGTCTGAGTGCCGAGGCGTGGCTGGGTTCGTCCGCCCCGCGCCCTTCGCCGTCGCTTAGACACCTCCCGACGCGCCGCTACGCTAAGCGACCTGCAACGCTTTGGTCGGCGATGCGCTCCTACGCGAAGGACTCGGACCGGACGAGTGCGCGGGCCCGCTTCTCAAGGTGAACGGCACGCTGCAGTCGGGTTGCGGTCCTTCTCGTAGGAGCGCATCGCGGCGCATCGGGACCCAGAGGTCGCCCAGCGACCGAAGGGGCCCCATTGCGACGTGTCTAAGCGACGGAGAAGGGCCGTGGCCCGACGAACGGAACCACGGGCCGCTCACACGGAAACGCCGGCTTAGATCTCAGCCCCCTCCAGGAGTTCCGTGACCAGGGCCGCGATGGGTGAGCGCTCTGAACGGGTCAGGGTGATGTGGCCGAAGAGGGGGTGTCCTTTCAGGGTTTCGACGACGGCGGCGATACCGTCGTGCCGGCCGACGCGCAGGTTGTCGCGCTGGGCGACGTCGTGGGTGAGGACGATCTTCGAGTTCTGGCCGATACGGCTCATCACGGTGAGGAGCACGTTCTTCTCCAGCGACTGGGCCTCGTCCACGATCACGAAGGCGTCGTGCAGCGAGCGGCCGCGGATGTGGGTCAGTGGCATGACCTCCAGCATGCCGCGGTCCATCACCTCTTCCACGACTTCCTGGCTGACCAGGGCACCGAGGGTGTCGAAGACGGCCTGCGCCCAGGGGTTCATCTTTTCCGACTCGGAGCCGGGCAGGTAGCCGAGTTCCTGGCCGCCCACAGCGTAGAGGGGCCGGAAGACGATCACTTTGCGGTGTTCGCGGCGTTCCAGCACCGCTTCGAGGCCCGCACAAAGGGCCAGGGCGGATTTGCCTGTGCCCGCCCGTCCGCCGATGGACACGATGCCGACGGCGGGATCCATCAGCATGTCGATGGCCAGCCGCTGTTCTGCCGAGCGTCCGTGCAGCCCGAACACGTCGCGGTCACCCTTAACGAGCCTGACCTGCTTGTCGGCACCCACGCGGCCCAGGGCTGAACCGCGGTTGGAGAGGAGCACCAGGCCGGTGTTGACCGGCATTTCCGCGGCTGCGGGGATGAAGACCGGCTCGTGGCCGTAGAGGGTATTGACTTCGTCGTCACTGGCTTCCACCTCGGCAATGCCCGTCCAACCGGAGTCCTGCACCAGTTCGTTGCGGTATTCGTCGGCGGTGAGGCCCATGGCGGAGGCTTTGACCCGCATGGGCAGGTCCTTCGACACAACGGTGACGTTCCGGCCTTCGTTGGCCAGGTTCTTGGCCACTGCCAGGATGCGGCTGTCGTTGTCGCCGCTGCGGAACCCGAGCGGAAGCACATCTGCGGAGATGTGGTTCAGCTCCACCATCAGTGTGCCGCCGCTGTCGCCAATGGGAATGGGCTGGCTCAGGCCGCCGTGCTTCACGCGGAGGTCATCGAGCAGCCGGAGGGCCTTGCGGGCAAAGTAGCCCAACTCGGGGTCGTGCCGTTTCCCCTCAAGTTCGGTGATGACAACGATGGGGACGATCACCTCGTGCTCGGCGAAGCGCAGCAGTGCGCGCGGGTCCGAGAGCAGGACGGAGGTGTCAATGACAAAGCTGCTGATGGTGGCTTCCCTTCCGGAGACGGCAAAACCGGCCGCAGCTTTGTTGGCTGCACCGGTTTTTGAGGTAGCTCGCGTGGTGCGAGAGGTAGCTTTCTGTCCTTCGGAAACGACCTCGGGCAGTAGTTCAGAAGTAGCCACATCGACTCCAGCCCCGGGCACATGCCCGGATTTGTTATTGGTGAGGCGGTTCGGCCTGAAGGCCGGACTCGGCCTCCCATACAACCGGTGCGAAAATTCGCTCCATGTACTGGCCTCCCCGAACAGCCGGCGGTTTTGCCTGCTGATGGTTACAACGTAAATCCCCCGCCAGTAATTTCCGGAATCATCCGTTGGCGAGTCCTGTTACTGGCTTGTGAATTCCAGATGAACCGGGCTCAGGTGCCGAAGCGCCGCTGCCGGCCGGCGTAGTCGCGCAGTGCCCGCAGGAAGTCGACCTTGCGGAACGCCGGCCACAGAGCCTCGCAGAAGTAGAACTCGCTGTAGGCGCTTTGCCACATGAGAAAGCCGGACAGCCGCTGTTCCCCGGAGGTCCTGATCACCAGGTCGGGGTCGGGCTGGCCGCGGGTGTACAGGAAGCGGGAAATGTCGTCCACGGTCAGGCTGTCCGCAAGCGCGGAAATGTCGGATCCCTTGGCCACGGCGTCGTGTAGCAACTCCCGTACGGCGTCAACGATCTCCCGGCGCCCCCCGTAACCCACCGCAACGTTGACGTGGATCTTTTCCTGCACCGGCGTCCGGGCCGTCAGCTTGTTGAGCCGCTCGGCGAGGTAGTCGGGAAGGAGCTCGGGTGCTCCCATGGCGTTCACCGAAATGTTGGCGTCCTCGTCGAGCCGGTCCAGGGTGTTGGCGATGATCCCCATCAGGAGATCCAGTTCCTCGCTGGAGCGGCTCATGTTGTCCGTGGAAAGCATGTAGAGCGTGACCACTTTGACGCCGAGTTCCTGGCACCAGCCGAGGAATTCGTGGATTTTGTCGGCGCCGGCCTGGTGGCCTTGGCTGGTGGGCGCGTTGAACTGCTTGGCCCACCGGCGGTTGCCGTCCACCATCACGCCGATGTGCTTGGGGATGCGGCCGCCGGCCAGCTCCCGGAGAAGCCGCCTCTCGTAGAAGCCATAAAGGAACCCGCCCAATTCCACGAGGAGACTCACCTGACTTCCGTTACTGTTCGACGGCATTGCACATCCTAGGCTACCGTCCGCGGGCGGGCCGCTTGCGCCGTCGCGACCCTTCCCGGCCGTCAAAATTGGTTACCGGTGAGTAACTTACGGCGCCGGAGGATATTCTGGAGGCATGAACAGCCAGACTCCCGACGCCGGCCGCGCCCCCGGATCGGACGGCCATAGCCCGGTGGATGACGCCGCGGTACGGCTGGCCGAGCTCCTGATGATCAAGCCGAAGTGGCGCGGCTGGATCCACACCGTCGCGGCACCGCTGGCGCTGGTGGCGGGGATCATCCTGGTGGCCGTGGCCCCCACAACGGACCGCAAGATCACCTCAGCCATCTACGCCGCCACGGGCGTACTGCTTTTCGGAGTCAGCGCCGTATACCACCGGGGAAACTGGTCCCCCCGCGTCAAGATGGTCCTCAAACGACTGGACCACACCAACATCATGCTGGTCATCGCGGGTAGCTACACGCCGCTTGCCTGGTCGCTGCTGGAGCAGCCCAAGGCCGTGCTGCTGCTCTGGGTCATCTGGTCCGGCGCGATTCTTGGCGTCCTTTTCCGCCTCCTGTGGACCGAGGCCCCTCGCTGGCTGTATGTGCCCATCTACATCGCCCTCGGCTGCGGATCGCTGTTCTACCTGCCGGAGTTCTTCGCCGCCAGCGTCCCTGCGGCCATCCTGATCTGCGTCGGGGGCGTCCTGTACATCACCGGCGCCGTGTTCTATGCGCTCAAGAAGCCCAACTTCAGCTACCAGCACTTCGGCTTCCACGAACTCTTTCACGCGCTGACGGTGTTTGCCTTCGGCGCGCATTTCGCGGCAATCCTCATCGCCGTCCTCAGCTGACGGGGCCCGCACCCAGCATTAGCTGGAGCCGCGTCCGCAGGTCCTCGGCCGTGGCCACAGGGCGTTCACACACCATGTTCCGGCACAGATAGGCCACTGGGGATCCCCCCGGCCCGGGGGGCCTGCCCGCCAGCAGCGGGACAGGTTCCCCTCCGGAAGGGGCGTCCGACGGCGGAACGTGCGCGCCGCCGTCGTCCTCCACCGCGATCACCAAGCCTGGACTGGCTGACGTGAGCAGCTCCCGGTGCAGTTCCTCCCTTTCAGGACCGGGCGGCCCCACGACGGCGGCCTCCACGGGGCCTGCGAGGGCTGCCTGCGCGGTCGCCAGGAGCCAGCCGGCCACGCGCGGCGCCCGGCCTGCCAGCGGCGGCAGGAGCGCGAGGACCTGTGAGGCCAGGGCCCGGTTCTCCGCGGACCCCGAAAGCGCCGCGTAGCTGAGCAGGGCGCCGGCGAACGCGGCGGCGCCGCTGGGCGTGGCGTTGTCGAACGGGTCCAGGCCCGACTGGCCGCCCTGCGCCGCCCGGACTTGGCCATCTCCCCCGGCGGTGTCAACCAGGCGGCCGGCCACCACAAAGCGGCTGCCGGCCGTGTCCACGAGCTGCTCGGCAAAGCGGTACCAGCGCGTCCGGCCAGTGACTGCATACAGGGCAAACATCCCCTCTGCGCAGAAGGCGTAGTCCTCAAGCAGCCCCTCCATCCCGCGGGCCGTTCCGGCGTGTGAGACCCGGATCAGCGCGCGGGCGTCAGGCTGCCAGTGGACGCGTTCAAGGTAGACGGCGATGGACTCCGCAGCGCCGACGAAGTCGGGCCGGCCCAGCACCGCCCCGGCTTCGGCCAGCGCGGCGACTGCGAGCCCGTTCCAGCCGGCCACCACCTTCTCGTCCCGGGCAGGCTGGGGCCGCAGTTTCCTGGCGGTGAGCAGAACGGGACGGGCCTTGGCCCAAAGCTCGGCCTCTGCACGGCCCAGGCGCCGTGCCGGGTGCAGCGGCGAGCCGTACCGGGAGACGGTACCTTCCTCCCCGACGTTCATCAGGCGGGCGAGGGCGGCTCCGTCGGCGTCGCCCAGCACCTCCTGGAGGCCCTCAAGGGTCCACAGGTAGCTTGCGCCTTCGTGATGTTCACCGTCCACCACGGAGTCGGCGTCGAGGGATGAGGCGAGCGCGAGGCCTGGGCCGCCTGCATCGCCGACCGGGCCGAGGCCGAGGGACTCCAGCAGCCACTCTGCGGTACTGATGGCCACATCCGCGGCTTCCTCGGCGGGGAACACCTCATTGCCGCCCAGGCGCACCCAGTGCACGTACTCCCGGAGTAGCTGGGCGTTGTCGTACAGCATCTTTTCAAAGTGCGGGACTGACCAGTCCCGGGTGACCGAGTACCGGGCAAAGCCACCGTCCAGCTGGTCGAACAACGCCGAGCGGGCCATGGCCGCCAACGTCCGGGCCGCCATGTCCCGTGCGGCGTCAGCAGTGTCCGAGGGTACCGCGGCGTGCCTGATAAGGAACTCCAACACGGCCGACGGCGGGAATTTCGGTGCGGCGCCGAAGCCGCCGCCGGACACGTCCTCGGAACGGGCCAGGGATGCCACGGCAGCAGGAAGGAGGTCCGGGTCAAGCAGGGGCGGCGGTCCCGAGACCGTCACGGCGGCCGAGAGTTGCGCGTCGCCCAGGCTTTGAGCCAGCGACGCTGCGTTCTGTTCCACCGCGTCGCGCCGTTCCTGCCATGCGTCCTGGACCGCTGCCAGCACCTGCCGGAACGAGGGCCGCCCGGGCATCGGGCGGGGCGGAAAGTAGGTTCCGGCATGGAAGGCAAGGCCCTCGGGAGTGAGGAAAACGGACATCGGCCAGCCGCCCTCGCCGCTGATCGCCTGCGTCGCCGCCATGTACACGGCGTCCACGTCGGGACGCTCTTCCCGGTCCACCTTGATGGATACAAAATGCGCGTTCAAATACTCGGCGGTTTCCTGGTCCTCAAAAGACTCATGCGCCATGACATGGCACCAGTGGCAGGCTGCGTAGCCGATCGACAGGAACACCGGCACATCCCTGGCGGCGGCGGCGTCGAAGGCAGCAGCACCGAACGGCTGCCAGTGGACCGGGTTGTGCGCATGCTGGCGCAGATACGCGGAAGGTTCAGCGCCCAAGGCATTGGTGGCGGGGGCGGGCAGGCTCTCCTCAGAGGGAAGGCCTTGGTTCTCGCTGTCCATCCGTGCCCCTTCGTTCACTGACTGCAGGGAATGTTGCCGGCAGTCCCAGTCTACGGAGGTAGTGACGAGCGGGGCGGTGGCGCGGGAGAGGTGCCCGGCTAGTCCTTCGGGCTGCGCGGGTTGGCGTCTGAGCTGTCCTGGGCGCGGCTCTGGATATCGTCCTCCAACGGATGGCGGACTTCGTCAGCTTCAATGCCTGCAGCCTCGGCGGCCGCCTGGCGTTCTTCTTCCACCTGGCCCCGGTATCGGACCCGCCGGATGCGGCGGACCATGTCCACAATCAGCAGCGTGGTGGCGAGGACAAAAAAGGCCGTCATGATGAAGCCCCACAGGCCCGGAGTGATCTGGTCCTCGGAAATGCCTTCCCGCAGGCTTGGCGTGGGCATGGGCATAGGCGTGGTGGACAAAGCCAGGAGCAAGTGATGCACGGTTTAACCTTCTATGGAAACTGGTGGGCAGCCGGCGACGGTTTCCGCACCCGGGGCCGCTGGACCCGGATCATCCCACTGCTTTTCTACACGGCATAGAATAATCTGCCGCATCTATCTTAGCCCGGCGAACAGGTCCTTCTCCGGAAAGGTGGCCGGAACCCTGGACTCGATCAGCGAGTAGTCTTCCCATGGCCACACCCGGCGTTGCATCTCAGCGGACACAGCGAAGAAGAACCCCAGGGGATCCACTTGGGTGCTGTGCGCCCGGAGTGCGTCGTCGCGGGCCTCGAAGTAGTCGCCGCAATCAATCTGCGTGGTGGTGGTGTGGGCGCCCGGCGGCGGGGTATGGCCCTCGGCGTCGGCTTCGAGCCAGGCGGCAAGGCGCTCCGCGTACGGGGACCGCAGGCCCGCTTCCTCAAGGGCAAAATGCAAAGCACGGAACCGCGCAGGGTTGAAGGCACGGTCGTAGTACAGCTTGCTCGGTTCCCAGGCAGGACCCGTTCCGGGGTAGCGGTCCGGGTCGCCGGCAGCGGCAAAGGCCTCCACGGCCACCCGGTGGGCCATGATGTGGTCGGGGTGCGGGTATCCCCCGTTTTCGTCATAGCTCACGATGACGTGCGGCTTGAAGTCCCGGACCAGGCGCACCAGGGGCGCTGCGGCGCGCTCCAACGGCTGCAGCGCGAATGATCCGACGGGCAAGGGCGGCAACGGGTCGCCCTCGGGCAACCCCGAATCCATAAACCCCAGCCACCGTTGCTTAATGCCCAGTATCCTGGCCGCCTCATTCATCTCCAGCCGCCGCGCCCCCGCCATATCCCGTTTTGGATGGGGCGCATCCTCCACCGCTGGATTCTGGATATCGCCCCGGGAGCCGTCCGTGCAGGTGGCAACCATGACGTCCACGCCGGCCGCAGCGTACATGGCCATGGTTGCCGCTCCCTTGCTGGATTCGTCGTCCGGGTGCGCATGAACGGCGAGCAGGCGGAGTGGAGCCGGGCTTTGGGTGGACGCTGTCATCGAAGGACGGCTCCTTATTCTTCTGGGTCTGGATTCTTGAGGGGCTGGCACTTCGGCCATCTGGCTTAACGGGCTGTGGAAACGTTGACGCCTGCGGTGCTGAATCGGGCGCAGACCCATGCACGGACCGGCTGCATGATCCGCTGGGACGGGCACGGTCCGGATCCGAACTAAACTGGACTGGTGACTTCCCAGGATCAGCCCGCCGTGTCCCCGCCTGCAGACACTAGCCTAGCCAATCGTTATGGCGGCCAAAAGCGGTCCCTTTCGCGGGCGGCCAAACGCGGCATCGCCGTGGCTGGCCTTGCTGTCGGCGTTGGTTTCATGGCTTGGGTCTCCACATCCTCAGCCGTCTCTGCTGTCAGCTTCAAGGACATCGGTTTCAGCACCGTGGACGCCACGCAGGCCGAGATTGATTTCCAGGTCACCAGGGAGCCCGGCACGGCCATTAAATGCGCTGTAAAGGCCCTGGATTCCAAGTTCGCCGTTGTGGGCTGGAAAGTGGTGGACATCCCGCTGGGAGAAGCGGACAAAACGCCCGACGGCGGCCGAACAGTTGCGCAGCGCGTGGCAGTGCGGACGGAATCGCTTTCCGTTTCCGGAGTGGTGGACAACTGCTGGGTTCCGGGTAGCGGAAAGTAACAACATGTGATCTGCGCCGCTTCCCCGTTGGGATATCTCCACAGTTTTGACTACAATGAACCAATACCTTTACCCCGCTGAGCTGGTTACTGAGTTCCACAAGTGGCCACCGTGGCGGGGTCTTTTGCATGTATGACCATTAGGAGAAGTCCGTGTCTACCACCAACAGCGCGCCTGCAGCCTGGCTCACCCAGGAAGCTTTTGACCGCCTGAAGGCAGAGCTGGACCACCTTTCCGGCGCTGGCCGTGCGGAGATTGTCCAGAAGATTGAATCTGCCCGGCAGGAGGGCGACCTCAAGGAAAACGGCGGCTACCACGCAGCCAAAGAGGAACAGGGAAAGATTGAAGCCCGGATCCGCCAGCTGACGGCACTTCTGCGCGATGCCCATGTTGGGGAAGCCCCGGCGGATGACGGCATCGTCGAGGCCGGCATGCTTGTTGTCGCCAAGATCGCTGGTGACGAAGAGACGTTCCTGCTCGGCTCCCGCGAAATCGCCGGCGACTCGGACCTGGACGTGTTCAGCGAGAAGTCACCGCTCGGCGCCGCCATAGTCGGGCACAAAGAGGGCGAGACGCTCAGCTACACCGCTCCGAACGGCAAGGACATCTCGGTTGAGATCATCTCGGCCAAGCCTTACACAGGCTGACATTCCCTAGCCTCAACTTCAACGCCGGCCCCCGTCAGGGGGCCGGCGTTTTGGTGTGCTTGGGGCGCAGCAGCAGAGCAGCGGC
Source organism: Arthrobacter sp. BF1 (assembly GCF_056680215.1). NCBI lineage: Bacteria > Bacillati > Actinomycetota > Actinomycetes > Micrococcales > Micrococcaceae > Arthrobacter > Arthrobacter sp. BF1. Next base: position 1,270,224 of record NZ_CM155271.1, on the reverse strand, counting down.
TACACCACCGGCCGCGCCGCCAAGGTGGGCCTGCCAGGAGATGAAGCCGCCCATGATCGGCAGCACACCCAGCAGGATGCTCCCGTAGACCATAAAAAGGACCACGGCCAGGAGGATCTGCCGCCAACTGTGGTTGAAGAAACCACGAACCAGGAGGAAGGCGAACAATCCGAAGACCAGGCCGGAGGCGCCCACGGTGATGCCGCCGTCGCCAATCAGCCACACGGTCAGCCCGGAGCCCAGCCAGCTGAACGCCAGCGCCGTCAGGAACACCCGCAGGCCGGACAGGAAAACAAGGAACCCGAAAATGACCAGCGGGAGGGCGTTGGACAGCAGATGGTTCATGTTGGCGTGAAGCAGCGGGAAGGTGAAGATGTCCAGGAGCCCGTCCAACGACCTTGGCCTCAGCCCGAACGTCCGGTTCAGGGCGTGGAGGGTCAGCATATTGACCACTTCAATGACGAAGAGCAGGACCACAAAGCCGCCCGAAACCAGCAGCCCGCCCTTGGCGCGCGAAGCCGTGGTTTCCCTGCTCCGTGGCCTTCCGTCCCCCATCGCATCCAGCATGGCCGCTCCTAATGCACCACAATCGGCTGAAAACCCTCGGCGCGGAGGGCACCCAGGACCTGTTCGCAATGTTCGTGGCCTTTGGTTTCGAGGTTAACGGTGATGGAGACGTCACCCATGCTGATTGAGCCGCCAACCCGCGTGTGGTCCAGCCCGGTCACGTTGGCATCGTTTTCGGCAATGATCCGGGCGATGGTTGCCAGCGAGCCCGGGCGGTCATCGAGCATCATACGCACCGTCATATAGCGGCCGGCGGCGGACAAACCGCGCTGGATGACCTTGAGCATCAGCATGGGGTCAATATTCCCGCCGGACAGGATCACAGCGGTGGTGCCCGGGTTTTCAATCTTGCCGTCCATCAGCGCTGCAACCCCCACGGCACCTGCGGGCTCCACCACCAGCTTGGCCCGTTCCAGCAGGAAGATCAGCGCACGCGCCAGCGAATCCTCGCTGACTGTGACCACATCATCAACCAGTTCACGGATGATGCTGAACGGCAGCTGGCCGGGGCGGCCCACGGCGATGCCATCAGCCATGGTGGAAACTTTCTTCAGCGGAACCAGGGCGTCTGCGGCGAGCGACGGCGGATAAGCGGCTGCATTTTCGGCCTGGACGCCGATGATGCGGATCTCACGCCCAAGCTCCCGGGCTTTTGCCTTGACCGCGACGGCAACGCCGGCCAGCAGCCCGCCACCGCCTACTCCCATCAGGATGGTGTCCACGTTGGGGATCTGTTCCAGGATCTCCAGGCCCACGGTGCCCTGGCCGGACACCACATCCACGTTGTCGAAGGGGTGCACAAAAACCATGCCGGATTCGTCGGCATACCGCTGCGCCTCGGCGAGGGCCTCGTCCACGTTGTGCCCGTGGAGTATTACCTCGGCTCCGTGGCTGCGGGTGGCAGCCAGTTTGGGAAGCGCTACGCCCAGCGGCATGTAGATACGGGCCTTAATGCCTAGCGCTTTGGCGGCCACCGCCACGCCCTGGGCGTGATTCCCCGCCGACGCAGCCACAACGCCGCGCTTTTTCTCTTCCGCGGACAGCTTTGCCATCCGCACGTAGGCGCCGCGGACTTTGAAGGATCCGGCCCGCTGCAGGTTTTCGCACTTGAAAAAGACCTCGCCGCCCACCATGCTGCCGAGGGCCCGCGAGGATTCCACCGGTGTCCGCGTAATAATTCCCTCGAGCAGCTTCTGCGCCTCCAGGACATCGTCCAGCGTGACGGGAAGGGTATCGAGGGTGTTCACGGACTGTTCTCCTTGGGTGGATTCGGCCCCGGTGGCCGGCCGACGGGTCAAGCCTTGCCCTCCGGGTTGGATGCGTCTGTGCTGGCTGCGGCATCCTTGCCACGGAGGGACCGGCCGCCCGGCAACCGGACGTCCCTGATGGTGCCATCAGTGTCCGGGCCTAGCGTCACTGGCCCTTCGGGGGTTACCAGCACTTGTTCATGTTCCCACGTTCTGGCAGCGATGTAGCGAATTGCGGAGTTTGCTACGGCAAGAATGGGCACCGAGAACAGCGCCCCGGGAATACCTGCCAGGTACGATCCTGCGGCCACACTGAGGATGACCGCCACCGGATGCAGGGATACGGCCTTGCCCATCACCAGGGGTTGCAGGATGTGGCTCTCCAACTGCTGGACCAGCAGCACGATGGCCAGCATGATGAGGGCGTTGATCGGACCGTTGGCCACGAGCGCCAGGAGGACGGCGATGGCGCCTGTGACCAGGGCGCCGACCACCGGAATAAAGGAACCAATGAACACGAGCACGCTCAGCGGCAGTGCCAGCGGAACACCGATGATCGCCGCTCCAACGCCAATACCCACCGCGTCCACAAAAGCCACAAACATCTGGATCCGCGCGTAGCTGACCATCGACGTCCAGCCCTTGCGTCCGGCACCAAACGTGGCAGCGCGCGCCTTCTTCGGCAGCAGGCGGACGATGAAGGCCCAGATCCTGTCGCCCTCAAGCAGGAAGAAAATGAGGATGAAAAGGGCCAGCACCAGGCCGGCCGCGAAGTGGCCCGCCGTACTGCCAAAGGACAGTGCCCCGCTGAGGATGCTGCTGCTGTTGTTCTGCAGGGCCGCGGTGGCTTCCTTGAGGTACTGGTCGATCTGGTCCGCCGTCAGGTGCAGCGGCCCGTCGGCCAGCCAGTCCTGGACCTGCTTCACACCGGCCAGCGCCTGCGACCAGAGTTCGCCGAAGCCGGAGACCAGCTGGCGCCCAACGAGGGCGAGGGCGCCAACGATCAGCCCGATGAATCCCAGTACGGTGAGGGCTACCGCGGCGCCGTTTGGCAGCCGCTTGCTCCGCAACCAGCGCACCACCGGACTCAGCAGTCCGGCCAGGAGCGCTGCCACCATAACGGGAATGATCAGGAAGCTGATCCGGCTCAGCAGCCAGATCAGGGCGCCCCCCACCACCAGGATGAGCCCGATCCGCCAGGCCCACGAGGCTGCGATGCGGACCCCGTACGGGATGTCCTGGTCGAGCTCGCGGTCCCCCCGTATGCGGGGCGGGCGGTGCTTTTCAGCAGGCCGGACCGAGTCCGGTACCTGCCGGCCCGGAGTTGAAGTGGATGGGGCGGCGTCCTCGGCTGGCGTCATAGCCTAATACTTCCTCAGCTGCGGCCCTTATGCGAAACGACTACCCGTCATCACCCAACACAGCATCGATCCCCCACGTCATGGTGAAGGATTCTCCCGGCGGGAGCCAGCGCAGCCCGTCGCCCGAGTTGAAGGCGTTGGCGGGACCGGTCATGGGTTCAATGGCCACCGCCCTGGGCCGGCCCGGCAGTTGGGTTGTCACGAAGACGTGGACGTAACCGCAGGATTCGTCCTGCCACAACGTCACACTGCGGCCGTCCGGCGCGGTGAGCGTATGGCGGGCCGCGCCGCCGTCGAACGTGAGGCCTGTCAGTGCCACATCGATGTCAAGGTCCCCGACACGCTGGCCGTCGCGGAAGTCGCTGTCCCCGCTGACAGGCTCCGTGCTGCGCGGAATCAGCCGCTCGTCCGCCACCAGGCGGGTGTCAGCAGCCACAGTCAGCACCAGGTTATCCACGTCCGCGTCGCCGAGCCGGAGGTACGGGTGGGACCCCAGCACGAACGGTGCCGGGGCGATGGAGTCGTTGATCAGGGTCTGACGCACTTCCAGGCCCAGATCCTCCGCCAAGAGGTACTGCACCCGGTGGCGTACCAGGAAGGGATAGCCGTGCTGCGGAAATACCGTCGCTTCGAGGGTCACTGAATACTGGGACTCGTCAACCAGGCTGTAGGCGGCGTTGCGGAGCAGCCCGTGACTGGCGTTGTTCCGCGAGACCTCGGTGATGTCGAGCTGCTGCTTCTTACCGTCGAGGTACCAGACCCCGTCCTCCACCCTGTTTGCCCAGGGGGCGAGCGTGATGCCGGCGGCCCCGGGAGAAATTTCGGCATCGCCGTAGGTCTCTGTGAGCTGCACACCGGCACGGCTGTAGAGCCGGAGGCCGGCCGCCAGCTCGGTAACCACGGCCAGGGCATCAGCCCTCCGGATCTCGTATTGACGTCCGGTGGCGTAAGCCTGAAAACAGGAGGGAGCGCTCGCGTCCGGGGTTGTACTCGAAGTCATGAGCACCACCGTACAGGGGGCGGGCGGCTCCGGCCATCGTCGTTTGTTATGTTTTGTTTGAAAATCTTCCTTTTTGGGCCGATTCTTGGCATGATTGATCCACGCCGCACTTTCTAAGGACCTCAGCCATGACAGGAATCACCAGCACCCGGCTCGCCGATGGCCGGGAGCTTATTTATTTCGACGACGCCGGGTCCCGTCTTGCCGCGTCCCGCGCCCGGGAGGCGGCCCCCGATCGGCGTGAGCTTCCTGAGCGCGCGGAGCCCGGAGAAATCCGCTTCGATGCCCTGACGAATGAATGGGTGGCCGTTGCGGCCCATCGGCAGACACGTACGCACCTGCCGCCCGCCGACCAGTGCCCCCTATGCCCCACCACCGCACACAATGCCTCGGAAATTCCTTCGCCCGACTACGACGTCGTGGTGTTCGAAAACCGGTTCCCGTCCCTGGGCCCTGCGGCCGGCCCGATCCCGGAGGATCCGGCGTGGGGAACCACCGGTCCCGCGAACGGGCGTTGCGAAGTGGTGTCGTTTACGCCCGAACACACAGGTTCATTCAGCGGACTGAGCGAGGCCCGCGCCCGCACCGTGGTGGAGGCATGGGCACACCGAACCGACGCCCTTAGCAAGCTCCCGGGGGTCCGTCAGGTCTTTCCGTTTGAGAACCGGGGAGCGGACATCGGCGTCACCCTGCACCACCCGCACGGCCAGATCTACGCCTACCCCTACATCACCCCGCGGGCGGAAACCCTCGGAGTTGCAGCGCGGAAATTCTATGATGGATCCGACGGCCGGCAGACCCTCACCGGGTCGCTGCTGCGGGCGGAACGCGAAGACGGGAGCCGGATGGTGATGGAAGGCGAGAACTTCAGCGCCTACGTGCCGTTTGCTGCCCGCTGGCCGCTGGAAATCCACCTTGTTCCGCACCGCCAGGTACCTGATCTTGCCGCCCTGAGCGGCGAGGAAAAGGACGAACTGGCTCACGTTTACCTGGACCTCCTGAAGCGGCTTGACGCCTTCTACCCGACGCCGACGCCTTACATTTCGGCTTGGCATCAGGCCCCCCTAGACCACGTGCTGCGCCCGGCAAGCTATCTGCACCTCCAACTGACTTCCCCCCGCCGGGCAGCGGACAAGCTGAAGTACCTCGCTGGCTCCGAGGCCGCCATGGGCGCGTTCATCAACGACACCACACCGGAAAGCGTGGCCGAGCGGCTCCGTGCAGTCACTGTTCCGCAGTCTGCTGCCCCCACTGACCCGCTGGCCGCCCAACCCGAAGGAGTCCACACATGAGCGCAGCCCCTGACCCGCTGACCACACCGGCCCCGGCCGGCGCGGCGGAACTTGCCGCCCGCTTTGAGCGGGAGTTCGGCCGTCTTCCCGACGGCGTCTGGCAGGCACCGGGACGCGTTAACCTGATAGGCGAGCACACCGACTACAACGAGGGCTTTGTGCTCCCGTTCGCCATCGACAAAGCTGCCCGCGTCGCCGTCGCAGTCAGGACGGACTCCACGGTCAGGCTCCTGTCCACCTACGGCGACCAAGGCATGGTGACCGCTGACCTGGCCGCTCTGGCGCCAGGCTCAGCGAAAGGTTGGACCAAGTACCCGCTTGGTGTCATTTGGGCCCTGCAGCAGCGCGGCATCGCGGTCCCCGGCCTGGACCTGCTCCTTGATTCCGACGTGCCGCTGGGAGCCGGCCTGTCCTCCTCACACGCCATCGAGTGCGCTGTCATCACGGCCCTCAACGAACTGACGGGAGCCGGGCTGGGACCGGAGGACATGGTCCTCGCCACGCAGCGCGCCGAAAACGACTTCGTCGGGGCCCCCACAGGCATCATGGACCAGTCTGCGTCACTTCGCGGCGCCAAAGGCCATGCCGTGTTTCTGGATTGCCGGGACCAGAGCGTTCAGCTGGTTCCCTTCGATGCCGAGTCCGCCGGACTTGTCATGCTGGTGATCGACACCAAGGTTTCCCACTCCCATGCCGACGGCGGTTACGCGTCCCGCCGCGCGTCCTGCGAGTTAGGCGCCGAACTGCTCGGCGTCAAGGCGCTCCGTGATGTCCAGACCGGCGATCTGCCGAAGGCGGGCAGCCTCCTGGACGAGGTCACCTACCGGCGCGTCCGGCACGTGGTGACCGAGGACGAGCGGGTCCTGCAGACCGTGGAGCTGCTCAGCAGTAAGGGCCCCGGCGCCATCGGGGCGCTGCTGGACGCCAGCCACGTGTCCATGCGGGACGACTTCGAGATCTCCTGCCCGGAACTGGATCTTGCAGTGGAAACCGCGCGCGCCAATGGGGCCATTGGCGCGCGGATGACGGGCGGCGGTTTCGGCGGGGCGGCCATCGCCCTCACACCGGTGTCGGCCGAGCAGCAGGTGCGCACCGCCGTCGAACGCGCGTTCTCCAAGGCTGGCTACACGGCTCCAGAGATATTCACCGTGACCCCGGCCGCCGGCGCGAAGCGCGTCTCGTAGCCCACGGGCACGGCTGACAGCAACAACAAAAGAGGGCTCCCGCCCCGTGCGCGCTGCACGGGGCGGGAGCCCTCCTGAGTGGATTCGTACGACGGCGAATGCCGCTTGGGTACTAGTCGTCGCCGCGCAGAATGGCGAGCAGGCGGATGATCTCCACGTACAGCCAGACCAGGGTGACTGTCAGGCCGAAGGCTGCGGTCCAGGAGAAGCGCTGCGGAGCGCCACTCTGCACGCCGGCCTCGATGCTGGTGAAGTCCATGATGAGTGAGAACGCCGCCAGACCGATGGCGAGCAGGCCAATGAAGACACCCAGTGGAATGCCGAAGATTTCAACGCTGGTCCGCAGGCCGAAGGGTTCCTGCACCGCACCGGTCCACATCATCACCAGGTTGATCAGCGAGAACACGGCGTAGCCGATGATCGCAATCATGAAGAAGCGCATGGCCTTGGGCGTGGCCCGGACCTTACCGCTCCGGAACAGGACCAGCGTCACGGCAAACACCGACAGCGTGCCGATGACAGCCTGCAGACCGACACCGGGATACATCTGGTCCAGGATGCGGGTAAGTCCGCCGAGGAACAGGCCTTCCAGTCCGGCGTAGGCGAGGATCAGCGCCGGTGAGGGCTGCTTCTTGAACGTGTTGACCATGGCCAGGACGAAGCCGCCCAGTGCACCGACGATCATCAGCATGCTGGCAAGGCCCATGCTGACGAACAGGGTCACGGCTGCGCCGGTAACAACCACGGCAAGGCAGGCAGCGGTCTTGACAATGACGTCGTCGTACGTCATCCGGCCGGTATCCGCAGGACCCGCGGCCGGCTGGTTGTACATCTGCTGCAGCTGCTCAGTGGTCATCGGCTGCTGCTGGCCCCAACCGGCCTGCCCGTCCATCACCTGGCCGGGCGCGCGGCCATACGACTGCTGTCCGTAGGGCGCCTGCGGGACACGCGGTGCCTGCGTTGCTCCACGGAAATTCTTTCCGTTGAAGATCGGGTTTCCGCCAAGTGCCATTGCTGGTGTCCTCCAAATAAAGGTTTGAGAGTCGTGAACTATAAGTCACGCTACCAATATCTACGCGCTCACGCGCCAATAAGTTCCCCTATCGAAGGCGCCGAAACCCAACTGTGATGCTGGCCGGGGTCAGCCCACTCCGAGGTAGGCCTCCTTGATCGCCGGATTCGCCAACAGCTCCTCGCCGGTTCCGCTGTGGGTGATCTCTCCGGTCTCGAGGACAAAGGCTCGGTGTGCGCCCGCAAGCGCCTGGTTGGCGTTCTGTTCCACCATAAGTACGGTGGTCCCCTGGTTGTTGATTTCCCTGATGATCTTGAAGATCTGGCGAATGAATTGCGGTGCCAGTCCCATCGACGGCTCGTCAAGGAGCAAGAGCTTGGGGCCTGACATCAGTGCCCGTCCGATCGCCAGCATCTGCTGCTCACCGCCGGACATGGTGCCGCCGTATTGCTTGATCCGTTCCTTCAACCGCGGAAACAGGTCAAACACCCGCTCCAGGTCCTGCGGCACGCCGCTTCTGTCCTTCCTGCCGAAGGTTCCCATGTCCAGGTTTTCCATGACTGTCATACCCGGAAAGATCCCCCGCCCTTCCGGAGCCTGGGAAATACCCCGGACAACCCGGATATGGGCCTTCATCCTGGTGATGTCCTCACCGGCAAAAGTGATCTTGCCGGCCGTGGGGTTAAGGATCCCGGAGATCGTCTTCATGGTGGTTGTCTTGCCGGCCCCATTGGCTCCGATCAGGGAAACAACTTCCCCCTCGTTGACCGTGAAGGACATGTCCCGGATGGCGCGAATGCGCCCGTAGTGGACAGAAATTCCTTCAACCTCAAGCAACGTCATCTTCGGGCTCCCCCAGGTAGGCCGCAACAACCCGCGGATCTTCACGAATGGCCCGTGGCAGGCCGTCGGCAATCTTCTTGCCGAATTCCAGGACAACAATCCGGTCCGTTACTCCCATGACCAGCTTCATGTCGTGCTCAATGAGCAGCACCGTATAGCCTTCGTCGCGGATGGTGCGAATCAGGGCCATCAGCTCCTCCTTCTCCGCCGGATTGAATCCGGCAGCAGGCTCATCCAGGCACAGCACCTTGGGGTCCGTGGCCAGGGCGCGTGCAATCTCCAGGCGCCGCTGATAGCCGTAGGGAAGGTGTCTGGACAGAAAATGCGCGTGGTCGGCGATTCCCACAAAGTCCAGCAAGGCCATTCCGCGCTCAATAGCGGACTTTTCCTCCCTGATGTGGGTGGGCAGCCTCAGCAATGCCCCGCCGACACTTGTGCGGTGGCGCGCGTCCAAACCGACCACGACATTCTCGAGGGCCGTCATCTCGCCGAAGAGACGGATGTTCTGGAAGGTGCGTGAAAGCCCCAGCCTGGTGATCTTATGCTGCTTCAGCCCGTTGATGACCTGGCCTTCGAGGACCACCTGGCCACTGGTGGGTTTGTAGACCCCCGTCATCGCATTGAAGCAGGTGGTCTTCCCTGCTCCGTTGGGCCCGATCAGCCCAAGGATCTCGCCACGTTTAATGTTGAAGCTGATGTTGTCCAACGCGACAAGACCACCGAATTTGATCGTGAGGTTTTTGACCTCAACAATGTTTTCCCCGACCTTGGCGGCGATTTCCCGGTCCGGAGCCACCATTTCGGCCAGCTCCGGCTCCACCCCCGCGTCGGCCAGCGCAGCCACGTCAGGTCCGGCTTGCGCGGGCGCCTCCGCTTCCTGTGCCTGCGTCGGCTTGGCCGGCGCGTTTTCCTCGCTCATGCCTGCGCTCCTTTCTCACTGTTCGGGCCCGGCCGCGGACCGGCCACCCCGGGCGACGACGGGCCGGTGCTGTCCTTCTTTGCCACCCTGCTGTACGCCGTCCGCCCGTAGGCGAGCAGGCGCTGGCGTGCGGGCAGCAGGCCCTGGGACCGGAAGATCATGATCAGCACCAGGGCAATACCGAAGATGAGGTATTTGTACTCCGCAATTGCAGTAAAACGCAGCGGAATGTAGCTCACCAGGGCACCACCCAAGATGGCTCCGACTTTGTTTCCGGCGCCTCCGAGCACCACCGCGGCCAGGAAGAGGATGGAGGTGGTGACGTCAAACTTCTGGTTGTTCACGAAGCCCACCTGGCCGGCAAACAGGGCCCCGGAGAGTCCGCCGATGGCTGCCCCGATAGCGAACGCCCACACTTTGTACTTGAAGGTGGGCACGCCCATGATTTCCGCAGCATCTTCATCCTCCCGGATGGCAATCCAGGCCCGCCCCACGCGGCTGCGCTCAAGGTTCCCCACAAGCAGCGTGATGATGATGATGATGGTCAGGGTCAGCCAGTACCACGGCACACCGTTGGAATTGGAGAAGATGGGAGTGCCGTCCGCCTCGGTTCCGGGCGGGTGGCCAACATTCTGGAATCCCACCTGACCTTTCATGGCCGGAATAATCGTGGCAAGAATCCGGACAATTTCCCCGAACCCGAGGGTGACGATGGCCAGATAGTCTCCGCGGAGCCGGAGGGTTGGAACGCCCAGCACCACGCCGAAGAACATGGTCACGGCCATGGCAATCGGGATGGTCCACAAGTACGGGATGTGCAGGAACGGCGAGTCCGGGCTCGTCAGCATCGCCGCGCAGTAAGAACCGACGGCGAAGAAGGCAACGTACCCGAGGTCCAGCAGGCCCGCGTAACCCACCACCACGTTGAGTCCGACGGCGATCAGGGCGAAGCGTGCCATGTCGAAGCAGGCGAGGGCGAAGTTGTTGCCCGGCTCTGTGGTGATGATGGGCGGATTGATCAGCGGCAGCAGGTAGGCGAGGACCACAACCACAATCAGGAAGGCCCACTGTTGCTGGCGGGAGAGTGCATTCCATCGCTCACTCCAGGAGCCAAAGATCCCGCGCCCGCGCTTTTCCGGGGTTACGCTGCTTCCCGGTCCGGTGGTCTCCGCCTCCCGCTCCGCAGCAGCCTGGGCAGACGCCGCCTCCGGAAGCGGGGTGGGTCCATCTGTCATGCTCATGCTTTGCTCCTTCCCAGGGCAGTGCCGAGAATTCCCTGCGGTCGCAACAGGAGGACCAGGACAAGGACCACGAAGGCAACGACGTCGGTCCACTGCGAATTTCCGAGCAGGATCTGGCCATAGTTGCCGATGAGGCCAAGGAGCAGACCACCGAGCAGTGCGCCCCGGACGTTGCCGATGCCGCCCAGTACTGCGGCCGCAAACGCCTTGATGCCCAGAACGAAACCGCCGCTGTATTGGACACCGGACGGGATCTTCATGACGTAAAAGAGGGCCGCCGCTCCGGCCAGCAGACCACCGATGACGAAGGTGGTAATGATGATGCGTTCCTTATTGACGCCCATCAACGTCGCCGTGTCCGGGTCCTGGGCCACCGCACGAATGCCGCGGCCGGTCCGCGATTTCCGGATAAACCGCTCGGTCGCAACCATCATGATCACTGCAGCGATAATGATGACCAGCTGCTGGGAATCGATGATGGTCCCGAAGACATCGAAGATGGGGGTCGGCCGGAACATGGTCAATGCCAGCTCCGGGCTCGGACCGCGCCAGAGGTAGATCAGGTACTGAATGGTAAACGATGCACCGATGGCGGTGATCAGGAAGACCAGGCGGGGAGCATTTCGCTTTCGGAGCGGTTTGTAGGCCACGCGTTCCAGGACGAAGGCGGTCAGTGCGGAGGCAATCATGGCGACTACCAGCGCCAGCACCAGGTTCAGGATGATGGCCCAGATGTCCAGCCGGGGGGCCGAAGGGCCGAAACCCAGGCCGCTAAGGGTGAAAAAGACTGCGTAGCAGCCGACGATGAATACTTCGGAGTGCGCAAAGTTGATGAGATTCAGGACGCCGTAGACGAGGGTGTAGCCGAGCGCGACCAGCGCATAGATGGCACCGAAGGTCAGGCCGTCAAACGTTGCGCTCCAGAAGTTTTCCATAAGGGACGGGACGTCGAAGGAAATCCAATCATTTTCCAGCGGCAGGTGGACGAGAAGTGGGAGCATCGGGACTTCCTGTCAGGCGTTAGGTCAGGAAAAGGCTGTGGGGGCCGGCGAATGCTGGCCCCCACAGCCGGTTACTCTAAGGCGACGATTAGTCGCCGATTGGTCCAATGGGAACGATCTTGCCGTTCTCAACTTTGTAACCGTAAACAGTCGGTGCCTGCAGTTCGCCCTTGGCGTCCCACTTGTAGTGCTTGCTCAGGCCGTCCTTGTCATAGGACTTCACCCAGGACAGCAGATCTGCGCGGGACTGCTTTCCAGCATCGATACCCGACAGAAGCACCGTGGCTGCGTCATAGCCCTCAATGGAATAGGTTCCGGGTTCGGTGCCCTTCGAGACCTCCTTGTATCCTGACGCAAAATCAGGAATCAGTTCGCCCGGGATGCACGGGCAGGTGAAGTACGCGTTGCTGGACGCGTCGCCGGCCTGCTTGATGAACTGATCGTCCTTGACGCCGTCAGGTGCGACGAACGTGCCGGTGAAGCCCTTGCCCGAGAGCTGCTGGTCGAACGGCGCGCCCTCGGCGTAGTAGCCGGAGTAGAACACGGCGTCGGCCTTGGCGTTCATGATCTTGGAGATCACTGCCGAAAAGTCCTTCTGGCCGGTGGTGACCTTCTCCGTGCCGACCAGTGCGCTGCCGAGCCCGGCGGAGGTCGACGTGCCAAGTCCGATGCCGTAATCGGAATCGTCCTGGACGAGGTAAACCTTTTTCGCGCCCAGCTTTCCGGTCAGGAACTTGGCCGCAGCCGGGCCCTGCACGGCATCGTTACCCAGACCACGGAAGAAGGTGGTCCAGCCATTCTCCGTCAGGCCGGGGTTGGTAGCCGAAGGCGTGATGTGAACCAGGCCCTTCTGCTCGAAAATATTGCCGGTAGCCTTGGATTCACCCGAGAACGGGAGCCCGATGACGCCTACAATGTCCGCTTCACTGACCAGTTGGGTGACGGGCCCTGTGGCCTTGTTGGGGTCCCCTTCAGTGTCGAACTTCTTGAACTGCACCTGACAGGCAGGATTTGCGGCATTGTGCTGGTTGATTGCCAGCTGGATGCCGTTGAAGATGTTGACGCCGAGCTGGGCGTTCGGTCCTGTCTGTGCTCCTGCATATGCCAACGTCGTTGTTGCAGCGCAGGTAGCCTTGCCGTCGCCCTTCGGCAGGACAGCACCGGAGGGCACATCGACCTTGGAAATTGACGGGATATTCACCTTGCCGGAGGCTCCAGAGGTGTCACTGGTGGTGGGGCCGGCCTGATTGGCACAGCCTGAGAGTGCCAGGGTCAGGGTGGCCGCCGCCGCCCATGCCGTAATGACTTTCTTTCGGTACATTTATTTACCTTCCGAGCCGGATTATCTCGACTGCTGCGGATGACCGAGGCAGCTTACGCGTACTTCCGAAATTGTTTCCTGAGACTACTCCCTAAAGTGTGTCCTGAAACACATTTGAGTTAGGGCGTGGCCAAAACTGGATGACAACGTGGATCAGGGGCTCCTGATTTAGCTTCAAAATAATGCATATATGCTGCGGATATAAGTGACTGAGGTCACATCCTTATAACAGTTGTTGCATATACGGAATCAAGCACGCACAGGGGGTCCTCGGGTGTCAGGACGGCGCACGCCGGGAGGTGGAGGAACGGTGCTGGTTTAGGCGCTCCCGCGAGGCGCGCCTAAAGAGGGAATGTGTACCCCAGGTGGGACTCGAACCCACAACACGCGGATTTTAAGTCCGCTGCCTCTGCCAATTGGGCTACTGGGGCGCCCGGTCAATGGTATCCCGTGATTAGCCTGCCAGTGGTGCGGCATACCGGAACGTGCCGTGCACCCCGCCGGGCCAGAGCGCCAGTGGAAGCAGCTGGAAATGGTCGCCCCAGGCCTCGTCAGGCGGCAGCACGCCGAAAGATGCCGCCGGAACAAAGCCGAACCGGGGGTAATACTCAGTGCTGCCCAGCAGGGCAATGCCGCCCTCCCCCGCTGCGTTGGCCCGGGCGATCGTGTCGTTCATCAGCGCAGTGCCGATCCCGTGGCGTTGCAGCCGGGGCGTGACGCCGATGGGTCCCAGCCCCAGCAACCCGTAATCGCCCACCCAGCCCCGGGTGCTGATCACATGACCAACCACTTCACCGGCCAGCTCCGCCACCACGCTGAATTCAGGCATGTATTCCTCGCATTCGAAGAGTTGGCGGAGCATGTCAACTTCAATCGGCTCGCCCTCCACGGCCAGACCGGTCACTGGCGAGATGGCGAACGCTTCGGATGTCAGAGCGAGGATCGTTTCCCTGTCCGCCGGCGTCTCGTTCCGGAGCAGCAGCTCGGGCCGCGGCTGGTCCAGGCTAGCCGCTGACAGTTCGTGCAGGACTTCGAGGGCGCGCGGCGCGTCCGCTGCCGGCACCAGCAGGTGGTCATGGTGGAAGCCGGCCAGCACGTTGCAGCTGATCCTGGCATCAATCAGGGCTTTCCCCACGGCGGCCGTCAGTCCAACAGCTTCCACTTCAGAATGCACCTGCAGGGTGATCCAGGCACCCACAAAGTCGTAGGGCAGCCCCAAGCTGTCCGCGGTCTCGCGCGGCAGGACCACCGTGAGGCCCTCGGCTTCACGGACCGCGGCTTGGATCCCCGCCTCCAGTGGCCTCCCGTGCGGCCACAGGACGTAGACGTATTCGCCGTCCCGAAGCACGGGATGCAGCGTTGCGAGCAGGGCCTGGAGGTTCGTTTCGCCAGTCATCCTGCCAGTCTAAAAGGAAGACGTGCCTCGCAAGGACGACGTGCCGGGACACGCAAGCGGCGGCCGACCCCGTAAAGGGACAGCCGCCGTCGGGCGTTGCTGCGATGCGGTGCGGTCGGCGCTACTTGGCGTCGGCGGTGACTGACTGCTTCGGGTCCACGCTGGTGGCGGCAGCCGAGCCGGGCTTTGCGGCGGAGGCCTCGGGTGCCGCCGGAGCAGCCGCGGGGGCTGCGGCCGGCCTGGGCGCCGGGGTGGCAGCCGCAACGAACGCGCCGCGCGGGTTGTCCAGATCGATGAGCTGGGTGGTGTCGCGGCCCATGAAGAATGCCAGGATCCAGCCCATGATCACGCGGATCTTGCGCTCAACCGTGGGCATGGCCATGCCGTGGTAGCCGCGGTGTGCCAGCCAGGCCAGCGGGCCCTTGAGTCCGATGCGGCCGATGAGGTTGATGTTGGCGACACCCTTCCACTCACCGAAGCCGGCCACGGCACCAAGGTTCTTGTGCTTGTAGTCCTTCAGCGGCTTGTCCCAGCGGGAAGCCCACAGGTTCTTGGCGAGGCGCTTGGCCTGGCGCAGTGCGTGCTGGGCGTTCGGGACGCAGGTACCGTCCGGCAGGCCGCTGCCTGTGAGGTCGGGCACGGCGGCGATGTCGCCGGCAGCCCAGGCGTTCTCAACAATGCCTTCGTCACCGGCGATACGGAGGTCCGGAAGCACGCGGACGCGGCCGCGCGGCTCCAGCGGGAAGTCGGATGAGCGGATCATCGGGTTGGCCTGCACGCCGGCAGTCCAGACAAGCGTGTCGGCTTCGAATTCCTGGGCCAGGCTCTTGTCCGGGAGGTTAATCAGCTTCAGGGTGCCTTCGGCGCTGTCCAGCGAGGTGTTCAGCAGGACCTCGATGCCGCGGCTGCGGAGGTGCTCCACAACCCATTCAGCCTGGGGAGCGGTGACCTCGGGCATGATGCGGCCCATGGCCTCGACCAGGACGAAGCGGACTTCCTCCTGCTTGATGCGCGGGTTGTTCCGGACTGCGGCGCGGGCCAGGTCTTCCATTTCGGTGATGCACTCGATG
Organism: Arthrobacter sp. BF1; assembly: GCF_056680215.1. Taxonomy (NCBI): domain Bacteria; kingdom Bacillati; phylum Actinomycetota; class Actinomycetes; order Micrococcales; family Micrococcaceae; genus Arthrobacter; species Arthrobacter sp. BF1. The sequence goes on along the minus strand of NZ_CM155271.1, from coordinate 1,254,770 downwards.
CCGGCAAAACCGCCACCGACCACAACGAATGTCAGGGCCTTGGCGCGGGCTGCGGGGTCCGTGATGGTGGAAGCGGCTTCGATCCGTTCCAGCACCTTGTTCCGCAGGGCCACGGCCTCTTCGATGGTCTTCAGGCCGATGCCCTTGTCCGCAAGGCCCTTGATGGGGAACGTGCGGGTGATGGCGCCTGCGGCGACCACGATGTCAAAGTAGGGAACTTCGATGTGTCCGCCGCCATCCGCGGGTGCCACGACGGCGGTGCGGTTCGCGTGGTCGATCGAGGTGACGCTGCCCTGGATAAGTTCGGTCTGCTTCAGGTGCTGGCGGTGGGACACCACTGCGTGGCGGGCCTCGATGTTGCCGCCGGCGACCTCGGGCAGGAAAGGCTGGTAGGTCATGTAGGGCAGTGGATCCACGAGGGTGACGATGCCACCGGCATTCGCGATCTTCTTCTGCAGTTTGAGTGCTACGTACAGGCCGACGTATCCGCCGCCGACGACGAGTACCCTGGGTCGGTCCTGGAGCTCTGGGGTGGTTGCCATGGCTCAAGGATACCGTAGTTTGTGAAAATCTTCACTAACTGTGCTTGCCGCCTGAATCCGCAGTATCGAAGACGCCCGTATCCGGATCGTCGCCCGCCAGGACCGGGTCCCGAGCAGCCCTGCGCAACTGGAAACCGGCCACGGCGATGATCACCACAAACAGCAGGGCTGATCCGATGACGACGGCGGCGCCGATGGCACTGTCACGCTGGGACGGAGCCTTCGCGGCGGGCACCGACGGATCCGGCAGGGTGGGAACGGCGCTGGCCACCTCAGCGCTGGCCACCGGGGCGGGCGTGGCAAGGTTCCCGCGGCGGTGCACCCGGATCCAGTCAGAAATGGAGCCCAAAGGGTTGGCCGCAGTTTCAGGCACCGAATCCTTCAAGGCCGCCTCTGCGTTGAGCACGCCAAAACCGTATAGCGGGTCCTTCCCGGCGGGACCGGCGTCCTTGGCAGTACTGACGATCCGGTTGATGACCTGCTTCGCGCTCATGTCCGGCCACTTCGACCTGATCAGGGCGGCCACACCGGACACAATCGGGGCCGCGCCCGACGTACCGGCCCATTCGGCGTACCCGCCGCCGGGCAGTCCGCCCAGGAGGTTCTCCGCCGGTGCGGCCACGCCGATGCTGATCCCCTGGGAGGACGAATCGACGCTCGCAACCCCTTTGCGGTCCAGCCCGGCAACCGTCAGGACACCGGGAATTGTGGCGGGAGCGCCTACCTGGAGGTTGCCTCCCACCCGGTTACCGGCGGCGGCAACGATCACCACGTCTTTTTGCTCGGCATAAAGGAAGGCAGCGTCCCAGCTCTGGGGCCACTGCGGCGTGGTGCTTCCCAGGGAAATATTGATGACCCTGGCGCCGTTGTCCACGGCCCAGCGGACGGCCTCGGGGATCTGGTCCTGGTCGCTCTTGCCCGCGGGGTTCGCCGAGCCCAGCCAGGTGGAGACGGACAGGATCTCCGCTTCCGGCGCCACCCCCACCATGCCGTCCGGGCCGACCGGTGACGGGGCGGGAGTCGGTGACGGTGACGCCGTGGCCGGCTGGTGGCCGCGGCCGGCCAGCATCGTGGCCACCAGGGTGCCGTGTTCGGGTTTAATGCCGATGGTTTTCTGTCCGTTGGCGGTGCCTGCCCCCGAGGCGTCGTACCCTCCGGTGACAGCACCCTTCAGGTCAGGGTGGCCCGCGTCCACGCCGCTGTCGATCACGGCGACTTTTACCCCGGCACCTTTGGAGACGTCCCAGGCCTTGATGATTCCGGATTCGCCCAGCCAATACTGTTTGTCCCGCACCTCATCCGCCTGCGCGGCGGGCGCCAGCGCCAGGCCTGCGGCAAGGCTGACGCCTGCGAGGGACATCGCCAGGAGCGCTGCGGCGGTCCGGCGGAACCGGGCTGTTGCTCTGGTCATGTGGATTCCCCTGCTTGGTGCGCTGATGCCCGGCGTCAGTTGAGGCTCAGGGCAATTCCATCAAGAATATCGTGCTCGCTGGCGGTGGCTGTGACGATCCTGCCCCCGCTGAGGTCATGGAGCCGGTCCAGGATTCGGCCCCACACCAGCCCGCCGGCGCCCATCACATCTACCCGGCCCGGGTGCATATAGGGCAGTTCCGCACGTGAAGCCCGGGTCATCGCCAGGAGGTCTGCGGCGGCTGCAGTGATAGTGCTGAGGGGAAGTTCAGCTCCGTGGATCGCCTCCGGCGAATATTCCGGCAGCCGCAGGGCGTGCGCCGTGATGGTGGTGATCGAACCGGCAACGCCGACGACGGCGGTGGCACGTTCCAGCGGAACGTCGAGGCCCGCGCGGGTGATGGCGGCGTCGACGTCGGCTTCCGCGGCAGCGATCTGTTCCGCGGTTGGCGGGTCGTCCCGAAGGTGCCGTTCGGTCAGCCGGACGCAGCCGATGTCCACGGATTTGGCGGCCGTGACACCGTTGGCCGTGCCGAGGACGAATTCAGTGCTGCCGCCGCCGAGGTCAACCACCAAGACCTGGTCACCGTCGTGGATGGGCAGGACGCTGCTGGCGCCGGCGAAGGACAGGGCCGCTTCCTCGTCCCCGGAGATGACCTCGGGCTCCACTCCGAGCAGGTCCCGGACTCCGTCCACAAAAACGTGGCGGTTGCGGGCGTCGCGGCTCGCGGAAGTAGCCACAAACCGCACCGACGTGGCGCCGTGTTGACGGATGAGCGCGGCGTAGTCCGCGGTGGCTGCAAAAGTGCGCTCCAGCGCGTCGGGAGCAAGTTCGCCGGTGGCATCCACGCCCTGGCCGAGGCGGACCACGCGCATTTCCCGGACCACGTCCGTGAGCCTGGCAGTGCCGTTACTGCGGTCCACGTCCGCGATCAGCAGGCGGATGGAGTTCGTGCCGCAGTCGATGGCGGCGACGCGGGTCACGGAGTGGCTTCCGGGGTACCCGCTGTTTTCCGGACCGGGGCAGGCCGGCCAACGATCTCCGGCAGGCCCTGGGGTCCGTGGCGGCTCAGGTCCCGCGACGGTGCCTCGCCGTCAGTGTCCCAGGCGCCATCGCAGTAGCAGCGGTCTGCGGTCCACCATTCGCGGATGCCGGCGATGGCTTCATCGCCCAGCGGGTTCACGCCGGGCCCGGCGGCCAGGGAATGCCCCACCAGCACATGCAGGCATTTGACGCGGGAGGGCATGCCGCCGGCGGAGATGCCGTCAATTTCCGGGACTGCACCGATGCCCGCCCGTTCGCCGATGCCGGCCCGGGCAGCGAGGTAGTCCTCGTGGGCGGCCCGGTAGGCGGCCGCCAGGGGCTCGTCCGCGGTGAGGCGCTCATTCATCTCGTTCATCAGGCCGGCAGCTTCGAGCCGGGAGACTGCCGAGGTGATGACGGGGTGCGTCAGGTAGAAGGTGGTGGGGAACGGCGTGCCGTTCCCCAGCCGGGGCGCCGTGGCAGCCACCAAGGGATTGCCGCATGCGCAACGGGCCGGGATTTCGACGACGTCGCGCACCGGCCTTCCCAGTTGCCTGCTGAGTACTTCAAGATCATGTGCTGATGGCTGGCGGGATTTCTCCGGCTCAGGTGCCGTGTGTGCTTCCACTGGCGCGGCCATCCTTCCTCTGGTGGTTCAGTCTGTGGCCGCGCGCCTGACGGACTCCCACAGGGAATCCACCCACGGCAGATCGGCGGGGTCTTGCGCTGCTGCGGCGTTCTGGCTACTGCTTGATCCTGCCGGCAAATCACTGCCGAAGACCCAGTAGCCGGTTTCGCCCGGCATAACCATGTTAATGCGGTCGCGGGCCTGCTGTTTCACGTAGTTGGGATCCTGCCAGCGCGAGATCTGCTGGCGCAGCCTGTCCCCCTCGGCCTGGCGGGCGGCGATATCGTCGCTCAGGGCAGCAAGTTCGGCACGTTTGTCGAAGAAAATCTTGACGGTGGGCGCGAGCATAATGGTGATGGCAATCATCACGACGGCGAGTGCCAGCATGCGTCCGGAGAAGGCCTTGGCCGGTACGGGGTGGGTTTCGTGCAGCGCCTCTCCCTGCGGCGTTCCGCCCGCAGCGGACCTGCCGCTCCCCCGCACTTTCGCGTTGGGGGAACCTTTCGCGGGGGTCCCCTTGGAGGCGGCGGCGGTTTTGGAAGAGGCTGCGGCTTTCGCGGCGGTGCCCTGCGGCTGGCCGGCCTTGCCCTGGGCGTTGCCATCTTTGGTGCCGCCAAAATGGGCGCGGATGACATCTGCGGTGTCGGCGGATTCCTTGGCGTGATCCGTTTTGGCCTGATGCGTGGAAACGGCCTTGGGAACTTTGGGACGGCGGGTAGCCATGACACTCCTGAAACGTGCGGCCTGCCTCGGGCCGCAACTCTGCGCTGAAACAAAATGCCTGCGCTGGTACAGCAGCAGGCCGAAACAAAAACCGGTGGCTATGGTCTTTCAACCATAGCCACCGGTCAGTGGTTTACGCGGCTACTAGCCCTTGAAACGCGGGAACGCGCTGCGGCCGGCGTAGCGTGCGGCGTCGTCGAGTTCCTCTTCGATGCGCAGCAGCTGGTTGTACTTGGCAACGCGCTCGGAGCGGGCCGGGGCACCGGTCTTGATCTGTCCCGCGTTGGTGGCAACGGAGATGTCAGCAATGGTGGTGTCCTCGGTTTCGCCGGAGCGGTGCGAGGTGATGGTGGTGTAACCGGCGCGCTGGGCCAGGGAAACCGCGTCCAGCGTCTCGGTCAGCGAACCGATCTGGTTGACCTTCACCAGCAGCGAGTTGGCGGTCTTGGTGTCGATGCCGCGCTGCAGGATGGCCGGGTTGGTGACGAAGAGGTCATCGCCCACGAGCTGGACCTTGTCGCCGATGCTGTCGGTGAGGGTCTTCCAGCCGTCCCAGTCGTTTTCGTCCAGCGGGTCCTCGATGGACACCAGGGGGTAGTCGGCAACGAGCTCGGCGTAGTAGGCGCTCATCTCAGTGGCGGACAGGGCCTTGCCCTCGAACTGGTAGGCACCATCCTTGAAGAACTCGGAGGAGGCGACGTCCAGGGCCAGGGCGATGTCCTTGCCCGGGGTGTAGCCGGCGTTCTTGATGGCTTCCTGGATCAGGTCCAGCGCGGCGCGGTTGGACGGCAGGTTCGGCGCGAAGCCGCCCTCGTCACCCAGGCCGGTGGAAAGGCCCTTGGCCTGCAGGACGGACTTGAGGTTGTGGTAGACCTCAACGCCCCAACGCAGGCCCTCAGAGAAGGTCTCCGCACCGATCGGGACGATCATGAATTCCTGGATGTCGACGTCGGAGTCCGCGTGGGAGCCGCCGTTGAGGATGTTCATCAGCGGAACGGGGAGGACGTGCGCGTTCGGGCCGCCGAGGTACTTGTACAGCGGCAGGTCGGCGGACGCGGCGGCTGCGTTGGCCACGGCCAAGGAAACACCCAGGATGGCGTTGGCGCCGAGCTTGCCCTTGTTGGGGGTGCCGTCCAGGTCCAGCATGGCCTGGTCGATGCTGCGCTGGTCCGTGGCATCGAAGCCGATCAGGGCCGGAGCGATCTGGTCGATGACAGCGTCAACGGCCTTCTGCACACCCTTGCCGAGGTAACGGCCCTTGTCGCCGTCGCGAAGCTCAACGGCCTCGTGCTCGCCGGTGGAGGCACCGGAGGGAACCGCTGCGCGGCCGATCTGGCCGTCGGAGAGCAGTACTTCAACTTCTACGGTCGGGTTGCCACGGGAATCGAGGATCTCGCGGGCGTGGATGGCATCGATAAGCGCCATGGATTTGCTCCTTGGGGGCGATTTTTGGTGGATCTAACAGCTGAAAATTGGCGGAATCTTTGGGACGTCTTTGTCAGGGACTAGCGTAGTCGAGAGTGGCGGACGTTACGGAACGCTATCCGTCACCCGGACGTCATGATGGCGGCCCGGACCGCCGGCGGATGGCTCCCCGCAGGGCGCGCTCTGCGTCGAATCCCTGGGCACGCGCAGAACCGACGACGGCGAGCAGCAGCTCACCGAGTTCCTCCTCGGAAGTGATCGCCGAGGTTTCGGCCAGCTCACCCACCGGGACGGCAGACCCGGCGCGTTCAGCCCGGTCGAGGAATTTCTGTGCCTTGGCCAGGGCGGGCAGGGCGTCCGGGATCCCGTCTGCTGGCTCGCTGCGTTCGGGCCGCTCCGAACTCTTGACCGCGTCCCATTTCCGGACGATCTCGTCCACCGTTGCCGGGAAGCTGTCCTGGAGCGTGCCGTCGGCCTGGAACACGTGCGGATTGCGGCGGACCATCTTGGCACTCAGTCCGCGCGCGACGTCGTCGAACGTAAACGAGCCGCGCTCCTCGGCAAGCCGGGCGTGCAACACCACCTGGAGCAGCACGTCACCCAGCTCGCCGCGGAGTTCGGTATCATCGGCGCCCGTCTCTATCGTTTCCGCAACCTCGTAGGCCTCCTCCAGGAGGTACTCCACCAGCGAGGCATGCGTCAGGGCACCCATCCATGGGCAGTGCTCCCGCAACTCGGCTATGACCGTGACCAGGCGTTCGGCCGGCGGCTGGTCAGCCAAGGTTGGCGTAGGTGTCGTTGATGTACTCCACCAGCGCTTCCTTCTCCTCCAAGGGAAGGAATGACGCCTCCGCGGCATTCAGGGTGAGCTCCAGCAGGTCGTCGAGGTCGTAGTCGAACGTTTCGACGAGGAGCTCGAATTCGTCCGTCAGCGTCACGCCGCTCATCAGCCGGTTGTCCGTGTTGATGGTGACGTTGAAACCCAGCTGGTAGAGCATGTCCAGCGGGTGGCTCTCGATGCCTTCACCGAATCCGGCGATGGCACCGGTCTGGAGGTTCGATGAGGGGCAGATCTCCAAGGCGATGCCGCGGTCACGGATCCAGCTGGAGAGGTCACCCAGGGTGACCAGGCCAATGCTGTCCTCCCCGCCTTCGGCACCCTCGGTGTCGTCTTCGTCGTCGAATTCCACCAGGATGTCTTCAGCGATGCGGACACCGTGGCCCAGGCGCAGCGCCCGGCCGTCCACCAGGGCGGACTGGATGCTCTCGAGCCCGGCGGCCTCGCCGGCGTGCACGGTTGCAGGAAAGTTGTGCTGGGCCAGGTAGGTGAATGCGTCCTTGAACCGGGACGGCAGGAAGCCGTCCTCGGCGCCGGCGATGTCGAAGCCCACGGCGCCCTTGTTGCGGTGGCGGACGGCCAGTTCAGCGATCTCCTGGCCGCGGTCGGCATGGCGCATGGCGGTGATCAGCTGGCCAACTTGGATTTCGCGGCCGCCTTCCGCGACGGCGCCGACACCGGCCTCGAGGCCTTCCTGCACAGCTTCGACAGCCTCGTCAAGGGACAGGCCCTTCTGGAGGTGCTGCTCCGGTGCCCAGCGCACCTCGCCGTACACCACGCCGTCGTCCGCCAGGTCCTCCACGAATTCCTTGGCGACCCGGAACAGGCCTTCTTTGGTCTGCATTACGGCAACAGTGTGGTCGAAGGTCTCCAAATAACGGACCAGCGAGCCGGAGTCGGCGGATTCGCGGAACCATTGGCCCAGGGCCACTGGTTCGGTGGACGGGAGCGTGTGTCCAACGGCCTGGGCCAATTCAATGATGGTGGCGGGCCGGAGACCACCGTCCAGGTGGTCGTGAAGCGAAACCTTGGGCAGGCTCTTCAGGTCGAAATCGATGGCAGGGGCGGTGTCAACAATGGGCTCAGTCACCTTCCAACCTTAGGGTCGGCAGGCAGCTTATGCCACCCGCTACTTTCCGGGCTCGGCCTCCGCCGGTGCGGGTGCCAGCAGCGGGGAAGCTCCCGTGCGCGGGGGCAGGGAACCTTCCGGGCCGCCGTCGAGCCATTCATCCACAGTTTCAGCGTCCTTGCTGGCCAGGTGCTTGTGCCACATCCGCAGGAGGTGGTCGATCACGATGCCCAGCACAATGGCGAACACCACGGCGATGCCGGCGCTCAGCAGCGGGTTGTGTTCGAGCCAAGGGAAGGAACTGGCAAGCAGGCCGATGCCGATCGAATAGCCCACCCAGGTAAGGCAGGCAAAGGCGTCCAGCAGGAAGAAGCGGCGATGCCCAAAACCTGTACTGCCGGCCACATAGTTGACCGCCACGCGCCCCCACGGAATGTAGCGGGCCGTGAAAATCAGGACGGCGCCGCGCTTGTCCAGCTCATACCGCGCCCAGCCGAAGGCTTTTTGAATCTTGGGCCGGCGCATCCATTTCCAGCGTTCGAGGCCGATCCTCCGGCCGAGCATAAAGGCCATATTGTCGCCGGCGATGGCGCCGACCAGTGCCGTCGCGCCAAGGATCCAGAGGTTGGGTTCGCCGCCGGTCCTGGAAAACGCTGCAAGCGCCACAATGAGCGTTTCGCTGGGCACCACCATGGCGAAGCCGTCAACGAAGAAAAACAGGAGCAGAACGGGGTAGATCCACCATTGGCCCGCCGCATGGAGCACGGCTTCATTAATAAACTCCATGCGGGTGTTGCTCCTAGACGAAAGCTGCAGCTGAAAGTGAGGTAAATCGCTCCTCAGTGTCCCATGTCCGGGACACCCTCCGCTACGCCCGCGGACCCTTCATTCCTGCGCGCCGGGATCCTTCAGCCGCTCCACCACCGGAACCTTGCCACGGACGCGGTTGATGACCAGGTCCACGACGATTCCCAGGCCGACGGCGCAGACAATGGCTATGACAGCGCCGAGGAAATGGTTGTTCTCAAACCACTGGCCGAAAAACAGTCCGATCCCTACCGAATATGCTGCCCAGAGGGTGGCGGAGAGGACCGTCAGGCCAACAAAACGGAGGTGCCGGTAATGCGTCACGCCCGCCGTGAGATTCACTGCGACCCGGCCGATGGGGATAAACCGCGCCACGAGGATCAAGGACGCCGGCCGCTTCCTGAGTTCCTTGCCGGCCCACCGGAACGCGCTTTGCATCCGCGGCCCCCGCATCCATTGCCAGCGCTGAGTGCCCACCCTGCGTCCGATGAGGTAGGCGATGTTGTCACCCGAGAATGCGCCCAGGGCCGCCACGGCCATCAGCAGCCACGGATTGGGAACGTCTGCGGTGGCTGCCACGGCGGCCAGGCCCACCACCACCGATTCGCTGGGGATCGGCGGGAAAAAGCCGTCAATGAGGCAGCAGGCCAACACGAGGAGCAACACCCACGGCTGCCCGGCGGCAGTGAGGATGAAGTCATTGATGGCCTGCATTCTCCCTATGCTATTCGGTCGATGATGAGCCGTTGTGCCGGGCGTGACCCTTCCGGTGCAATCGTGACCGCATGTTCCAGGGATTCCTTGGCGCGCGCGAACTTTTCCGGCGTATCGGTGAGCAATGTCATGAGCGGTTCTCCGGCCCGTACTACCGCGCCGGGCTTCGCATGCATGCGGATCCCGGCGCCTGCCTGCACGGCGTCCTCCTTGCGGGCACGGCCTGCCCCGAGGCGCCACGCGGCGACCCCGACGGCCAGGGCATCGAGTTCCACGAGGGCCCCGTCGGCGGGCGCGTAGATGACTTCCGGCTCTTTGGCCACCGGCAGCTTGGCCCGCGGATCGCCGCCCTGCGCCTCAATCATCCTGTTCCAGACATCCATGGCCCGGCCGTCCTTCAACGCGGCGCCGGGATCGGCATCGTGGACGCCTGCGCAGGCCAGCATCTCTTCGGCCAGTCGAACCGTCAGATCCACCACGTCCTCCGGCCCGCCGCCGGCCAGGACTTCCACTGATTCCTCGACCTCGATCGCGTTGCCCGCCGTCAGGCCGAGGGGCGTACTCATGTTGGTCAGCAACGCCACGGTGTTAACGCCCGCGTCCTTACCCAACGCCACCATGGTTTCCGCCAGCTCCCGTGCCCTGGCCTCGTCCTTCATGAAGGCTCCGCTGCCCACTTTGACGTCGAGGACCAGCGAGCCCGTCCCTTCGGCAATTTTCTTGCTCATGATCGAGGAGGCGATGAGCGGGATGGCTTCCACCGTGCCGGTAACATCCCGCAGGGCGTAGAGCTTTTTGTCTGCCGGCGCCAGTCCGGCCCCCGCGGCGCAGATCACGGCACCAACGTCCTGCAGCTGTGCCATCATTTGGTCGTTGCTCAGGTCGGCCCGCCAACCCGGGATCGATTCCAGCTTGTCCAGGGTGCCCCCCGTGTGTCCCAGCCCGCGGCCGGACAGCTGCGGCACGGCAACGCCGAATACGGCTACCAGCGGGGCCAGCGGGAGGGTGATCTTGTCCCCTACTCCCCCGGTGGAATGCTTGTCGCTGGTGGCCTTCCTGCCGCCGTCGGGCCGCCGAAGGCCGCTGAAGTCCATCCGCTCCCCGGAGGCGATCATGGCGGCAGTCCAGCGGGAAATCTCCGCACGGTCCATGCCGTTGAGCAGGATGGCCATGTTCAGCGCGGCCATCTGCTCATCCGCGATGGCCCCGCGGGTATAGGCATCGATAGTCCAGTCGATCTGCTCCGGGCTAAGGACGCCGCGGTCCCGCTTGGTACGGATGATGTCGACGGCGTCGAACGCTTCAGTTGCCTGTGTCACCGGAGTCCTCCAGATGTTGGGGACCAAATGCGTCGGGCAGCACCTGGTCCATCGTCTTGATGCCGTGCGTGGTCATAAGTTCCATGGCGGGAGCCCGGAACTCGTAGAGCAGTTGCCGGCAGCGGCCGCACGGCATCAGCACATTGCCGGCGGCATCCACGCAGTAGAAGGCCCGCAACTGACCGCCGCCGGTCATCTGCAGGTTCCCCACCAGGGCGCATTCAGCGCAGAGTGTCAGCCCGTAACTGGCGTTCTCCACGTTGCAGCCACTGACCAGCCGGCCGTCGGCGGTGAGGGCCGCCGCCCCCACCGGGAACTTCGAATACGGGGCATAGGCTTTTTTCATGGCGCTTGTTGCCTCCGCCCTGAGCAGATCCCAGTCGATGATGCCCGCTTCCATCGCCGTCATCCCTTGACGTACGGGATGCCGCTGGCCGCCGGCGGCCGAGACCGTCCAACGAGACCCGCGACGGCGAGCACTGTTACCAGGTAGGGCAGCATGGCCATGAACTGGCTGGGCACCGGCGTTCCGATGATGGTCACAATGCTCTGCAGGTTGTCCGCAAAACCGAACAGCAGGGCAGCGAAGAACGCACCGATCGGATTCCACCGGCCGAAGATCAGCGCGGCCAGGGCGATGAAGCCTCGTCCGCCGGAGATCTCCTTGGTGAAGCTGTCGATGGCAACGAGCGTGAAGAAGGAACCGCCGATGCCGGCGATGGCACCGCCCAGGGTCACGTTCCAGAAGCGGGTGGCGTTGACCTTGATGCCCATGGTGTCTGCAGCCTGGGGATGCTCTCCAACTGCGCGGACCCGGAGGCCCCACTTGGTCTTGAAAAGCCCCACCCACACCACAATGACGGCGAGATACATGAGGTAACCCACCACTGACTGCTTGAACAGGATGGGTCCAATGATGGGGATGCCGGAGAGGATGGGGATCTCGACGATATCCAGGCCGGGGGGTGAATTGAACTTGGCCTTGTTCTCCTGCATCACGGTGCTGAACAGGAAGCCGGTGACGCCGGACACCAGGACATTGAGAACCACGCCCACGATGATCTGGTTGACCAGGTACTTGATGCTGAACACTGCCAGCACCATGGACACTGCCGCGCCGGCAACAGCGGCAGCCAGCAGGCCCACGAAGGGGTTCTGGGTAATGCTGGCCACGATGGCTGCTGTGAAAGCGCCGCCCAGGAGCTGGCCCTCGATGGCGATGTTGACCACGCCAACGCGCTCACAGAGCACACCGGACAGCGACCCGAACACCAGCGGAACGGCGAGCGTCACGGAACCGGCGATGAGCCCGGCCAGCGAAATGCTGGGTGTCTTGGCCCCGCCCACAACCCAGATCAGGAAAGCTGCGACAAACAGCACGGTGAAGGTGATGGTCAGCCAGGCCGGTGCCGGCCGGTCTTTGGTTTTAAGGTAAACGGCGTAGGCCGCCAGCCCGAGCATCAGGACCGAGAGCACGATGCCGCCGGCCATGGCGGGGATTTCCAGCGCGGGGAGCTGGAAGAAATCGCCGCCGGTGGAAATACCGAACTTCGCAGTCTGTCCGGAGCCCATCAGCCCGAAGAAAATGAAAGCAACTATTGCCAGGGCGGAGAGCACGACGGGAGTTTTCCAGAGCACCGGCTTACCGGACGCAGCCGGGATCTTGCCGGCTTCGGGCACTGTTCCGGGGCTGCCACTTCCCGGCAAGGGCGATGTTGCTGTTGCGCTCATGCTGCGCCTCCGGTGGTTGCTGCCTGCTGGGATTTGCCGGCTGCGGCCGGCTTTTTGCGGCGGGGGTTCAGCCCGAAGATGGCCCGCACCAGCGGCGGAGCCGCGATGAAGAGGACAATCAGCGACTGAACCACCAGGACAATGTCGATGGGCGTGCCCGTCTGGATCTGCATCTGCACGGCGCCGGCGCGGAAGGCGCCGAACAGCAGCCCGGCGGCGAAGGTACCCCACGGCGTCGAACGTCCCAGCAGTGCCACCGTAATGGCGTCAAAGCCATACGTTGCCGCGACACCGTCGGTCAGGACCTTTTCCGTGCCCGCCACCTGGGCGACGCCGGACATGCCGGCCAGGGCGCCGGCGATTGCCATCACCAGGATGGTGGAGCGCGAGACGTTGATCCCGGCGGTCAGGGCGGCCTTGGGGTTGGCCCCTACAGCCCGGAATTCGAAGCCGACGGTGGACCGGTTCAGCAGCCACCACACCAGGACAGTGGCCGCGATGGCCAGGATGAAGCCCAGGTGCAGGCGGTACTGCGAGCCGAAAATCTGCGGGTAGACGGCGGTGGGATCCAGGATGGGCGAGATCGGGTTGGACTCGCCGGGCCGCTGGAACGCGGGTGTGTTCAGGAGGTACCGCAGGAAGTACAGGGCAATGTAGTTGAACATGATGGTCAGGATGACCTCGTGGGCACCGGTCCGGGCTTTCAGCAGGCCTACCAGGCCGCCCCAAAGCGCACCGCCCACGATGCCGGCCACCAGGACCAGCAGAAGGTGCAGCCCCAGGGGCAGGTGCAGGGCAAAACCGACCCAGGCTGCAAGGATGCCGGCCATGATGATCTGGCCCTGGGCGCCAATGTTGAACAGGCCTGCCCGGAACGCCAGGGCCACGCCAAGACCCGCTGTGATGAGAGGCGTGGCGATGGTGAGGGTTTCCATGAGCGGCGCGAACTGCACGGCCAGGCCGGAACCCTTCGGGTTGAAGACGGAGCCTTGGAACAGGGCAACGTAGGACCGGGTGGCGGCGTTCCACACCGCCGAAAGGAAGTCGGTGGGACGGGCGAACAGGTACGTCGAGGTGGCTGCCACGCGTTCGTCTGTGGCAGCGATCAGCAGGCCGCCGAGGATGAGCGCCAGCAGCACCGCCAGGATTGAGACCACACCGCTGCCGGTGAAAATCTTCCGGAGCAGGGTGTCCGGGCCGCCGGGCAGTTTTCCGCTTTGGGCGGTGGCGGGCACTGCAGATGGGCTGATGGCGCCGCCGGCAGTGTCCACCGCCGCTACGGCGGCAGTTTCTTCCGCCGCCGCGCTTTTTTCGTGTGGCTTGGCGTGCTGGTCGGCGTGTTTTGGGCGATCCTCGTCAGGCATGTTCGCCTCCTTCGGGGCTGGAGGTTGCGCGGCCTTCAGCGGCTGCGGCGTCAGTCTTGAAAGCGTGGTCCGGCTTAGCAGCGTGGTCCGTGCCGGCGTCCTCCTGCGGGATGCCGGCCATCATGAGGCCAAGGACGTCGCGGCCGGTTCCGGCGGGGACGATTCCCACGAGCTTTCCCTTGTAGAGCACGGCGATCCGGTCGGCGAGTTCCATGACCTCATCCAACTCGGTGGAGATGATCATCACCGGCGTGCCCTGGTCTCGTTCAGCGACGATCCGCTTGTGCAGGAACTCGATGGACCCGACGTCCACACCGCGGGTGGGTTGTGAGGCGATGAAGAGGCGCAGCGGCCGGGACAGCTCCCGTGCCATGACCACCTTCTGCTGATTGCCGCCGGACAGGGTGCCGGCGGCCAGGAGGCCTGAAGGGGTGCGCACATCGAACTCATCGATCCGCGATTTTGCGTTCTCCAGGACCTTCGCCGGGCTCATGCTGATGCCCTTGGCGAACGGCGGCTGGTCGTAACGGTCAAGCACCAGGTTCTCGGCGATCGAGAACGTGCCGATCAGGCCGTCAACGGACCTGTCCTCCGGCACGAAACCGACGCCGGAGTTGAGGACGTCCTTGACGCTGCGGCCAACCAGCTCCACGTCGTCCAAGAGAATGGAGCCGTGCACCCGTTCCTGGAGTCCCAGGATGGCTTCGGTAAGTTCCGTCTGCCCGTTGCCCTGGACTCCGGCGACGGCCAGGATCTCGCCGCGGGCAATGTCAAAGCTGATGCCGTCAACGATATGCTGCCCGTTCGGGGCGATGACGGTGAGGTCCTTGACCTTGAAGGTCTTCTCCAACGGCTTGGCGGGGGCCTTGTCCAAGGTCAGGTTAACGGCCCTGCCCACCATCATCGAGGCCAGCGCCGTGGTGGAGTCACCCGGGTTGGCGGAGCCCACAACTTTGCCGCGCCGGATCACAGTGATGGTGTCCGAGACGGCCTTCACTTCGCGCAGCTTGTGCGAGATGAACACGATCGAGGTGCCGTTGGACTTGAGCTGGCGCATGATGTCCAGCAGTTCGTCGGTTTCCTGGGGCGTGAGCACGGCGGTGGGTTCGTCCAGGATCAGGACCTTGGCCTCCCGGACCAGGGCCTTGATGATTTCCACGCGCTGCTGGACACCCACCGGGAGGTCCTCCACGAGCGCGTCCGGATCAACGTCGAACCCGTAGCGGTCCGAGATCTCCTTGATTTTGCGGCGGGTGTCCTCCAGGTTGAGGAAGCCGCCGGCTTTGGTGCTTTCGGCGCCCAGTGCGACGTTTTCTGCGACGGTGAACACCGGTACCAGCATGAAGTGCTGGTGCACCATGCCGATGCCTGCGGCCATGGCATCACCGGGGCCGCGGAAGGAAACGGGTTTGTCGTCAACGAGGATCTCGCCCTCGGTGGGCTCGTAAAGCCCGTACAGCACATTCATCAGGGTGGATTTGCCGGCCCCGTTCTCGCCCAGCAGACAGTGGATCTGTCCGGGTTCAACCACCACATCGATGTGATCGTTGGCGAGCAGGGAGCCGAAACGTTTGGTGATCCCTCTGAGTTCAAGTTTCAAAACTCTGACCAATCTCGAAGCGTCCGTAACCGTACCGGACGGGATATGAGGCTGCAGCACCAGCCTAGTGCCTGCAGTCCCGGGTGGGCTGTTGCGCTGAGGCATGCGGTCCAACGAAAAGCGCCACCGCCCGGCCAGTCGATGACCATCCGGGGGTGGCGCTTAGCGAGGAAAGCTATACCTTGGGGCTAGCCGCAGACTCGACCTTTAGCTTGCCGTCCACGATGTCCTTCTTGATCTGGTCCAGCTCGGACTTCAGCTCGGCCGGAACCTGGGAATCGAAGCCGTGGAACGGGGCCAACTGGACGCCGTCGTTCGCCAGCGTGCCGACGTACGGGGTGTTGGTGAACTTGCCGTCCTTGTCTTCCTTCACAACGGTTTCCACCGCCTCGCCCATTTGCTTCATGACCGAGGACAGCATGATGTCCTTGTAATCGGGAGCCGTGAGGAAGCCGTCGGAGTCAACCCAGATGAGCTTGACGTCCTTGCCGGCCGCCTTCGCCTCATTCAGCGCTGCGCCGGCACCCTTGCCCACCGGACCGGCAACGGGCATCACGATGTCCGCGCCCTGGTCCAGGAAGTTCTGGGTGAGCTGCTTGCCGACGTCCTGCTTTTCGAAGTCGCCGGTAAAGCTGCCGTCTTGTGCAGCCTTATCCCAGCCCAGGACCTTGACGTTCTTGCCCTTTTTCTCGTTGTAGTACTTCACACCGTCGGCGTAGCCGTCCATGAAGATGGTGACGGTGGGGATCTTGATGCCGCCGAAAGTGGCCACGGTACCGGTCTTGGTGGAGCCGGCGGCCAGGTACCCTGCAAGGAAGGCGGCCTGGGCGGTGTCGTAAATGATCGGCTTGACGTTGGCGATCGGCGTGGCGTAGCCGAAGTCGATGATCGCGAAGTGGCTGTTCGGGTTGGCAGTGGCCTGGGCCTTGGTGGCGTCACCGAGGAGGAAGCCCACCGTGATGGTGAGGTCGCAGCCCGCGGTGACCATGGCACGCAGGTTCGGCTCGAAGTCGTTGTTGGTCTTCGACTCCACCTGGTTGACCTTGATGCCCAGGTCCTTCTCGGTCTTCTTCAGCCCTTCGTAGGAGGACTGGTTGAACGACTGGTCATCGAATCCGCCGGAGTCGGAGACGATGCAGCCGCTGTAATCGCTTGCCGTGTTTGTGGTGGTGCTTCCGCTGTCAGGTGCGGCGCCGCAGCCGGTAAGCAGGAGTGCTGTAGCACCTACTGAGGCCACGCCGACCATCGAGCCGCGCTTGAACTTAGTGCGCAGTGTGTTCTTCAAATTTCCTCCAGGGAGAGAGTGGCGCTACGACTCGAATTCAATGAGTGTCCATTTCTACACTGAAATTCTGTTATCACTGACGGCTTCGCAGCACTGCGCCGGAGCGCACTGATAGAAGCAACATTAGTGGTCTGAAGCACACCGATTACCACATCACGGGTTGGATCCCGAAGATTGTTGAGAATTTGTTACCAACGGGTAGAACACCCCCGAGCCGCCTAGAGTCGAACCAGCATCTTGCCGGTGTTGGCGCCCTCAAGCAGATCCATGAACGCCTGCGGGGCGTTCTCCAGCCCGTCCACCACGGTCTCGTCGTACCGGACTGAACCGTCCGCAAGCCAGGCTGACATCTTCTCGAAGAATTCCGCCCGATGCTGGCGCTGTCCGCCCACCAGGAAACCGCGGAGGGTGAGCTGCTTGCCGATGGCGAGCATCAGGTTCCGCGGAGCCGGCGTTGCTTCGGTGGAGTTGTACTGCGCGATGGCCCCGCACATTGCCACGTGTCCGCCCACGTTGAGCTCGGCCAAGGCCGCTTCCAGGTGCTCGCCGCCAACGTTGTCGAAGTAAACGTCGATCCCTTTGCCGCCGGTGGCTGCCTTGAGCTGTTCGCGGACTGGGGCGTCACGGTAATTAAAGGCGGCGTCAAAGCCCAGCTCGAGGAGCCGCGCCACTTTTTCGGGTGTTCCGGCGCTGCCGATCACGCGTGATGCGCCCATGGCTTTGGCGATCTGGCCCACCAGGGAACCTACGGCCCCGGCGGCGCCTGAAACGAACACCGCATCGCCGGGCTTGAATTCGGCAACCTTGAGCAGTCCGGCGTAGGCCGTCAGGCCGGTCATGCCCAGGGCGCCAAGGAAGGCCGACGCCGGGGCGAGGTCCGTGCGGGCAACCGACGATGCGTCGGCGTCCAGAACGGCGTATTCGCGCCAACCCAACTGATGGACGACGACGTCCCCCACCTTGCGCGCGTCGGACTTGGACGCGATGACCTCCCCCACCGCGCCGCCGTCGAGCGCTGCATCCAGCGCGAACGGCGCTGAGTACGATTTGGTGTCATTCATGCGGCCGCGCATGTAGGGGTCTACGGAGATGTAGAGGTTGCGGACCAGGATCTGGCCGTCCCCGAGTTCGGGAAGCGGTGACTCGGCGAGGCGGAAGTTCTCCGGGACCGGGCGTCCTTCCGGACGCGAGGCGAGGCGGATTTCGCGGGTGGACGTTGGCAGTGAGGTGGGGGTGCTCATGCGGCGAACTCCAGGATCTTGATGTCTACGGTGATGTTTCCGCGGGTGGCGTTGGAGTAGGGGCAGATTTGGTGCGCCCTGGCCACGAGGGCTTCCGCGGTGGCCAGGTCCAGGGCGGGAACGGCGATCTCCAGTTCTGCTGCGAGGCCGTAACCCATGCCGTCATCCAAAGCGCCAAAGTGGATTTTGGCCGCCACGGCCGAGTCCGTCAGGTCGGCACGCTCCTTGCGCCCCACGAGGCGGAGTGCCGAGTGGAAGCAGGCTGCGTAACCGGCGGCGAAGAGTTGCTCGGGGTTGGTGCCGTTGCCGTCACCGCCCAGCTCCAGGGGACTGGCGAGGTTAACATCCAGCTTCCCGTCGTTGGTGCGGGCGTTGCCGTCGCGGCCTTCGCCTGAGGCCAGGGCCTCGGCAGTGTAGAGGGTTTTCATAGGGTCCGTTCTGTTGAAGTGGTTAACGGAAATCTGTGGGTGCTCAGTGGGAGCTGTGAAGTGCCTCGGTGAGCCGTTCGAGGGTGGCACGGAGCTGTTCCAGCTCCCCGTCCGACAGCCCCGCGGCCTCCGCCAGCCGCTGAGGAATCGCGTTGGCCTTGCTGCTGAGTTCGCGGCCGGCCGGTGTCAGGTGGACCGCTACGCGGCGCTCATCCTCCCCGGACCGGCGGCGTTCTACCAGCTCCATCGCTTCGAGGCGTTTGAGCAGCGGCGACAAGGTGCCGGAGTCCAGGCCCAGTTCGACGCCGAGCTCTTTGACTCCCTTCGGTTCCGATTCCCAGAGGACCAGCATGACCAGATACTGCGGATAGGTCAGGCCGAGGTCCTCAAGCACGGGGCGGTACACCGCTGTGGCCGCGCGGGAGGCGGAGTAGAGGGCGAAACAGACCTGGCGGTCGAGGCGGGGGGCATCGTTCACACCTAAAACTGTAGGGCACAATTCAATTGTGCACAACTTATCTTGCCGTTGCTGCCCTTCTTTAACTGCGAAACGGACACCTGACAGCCCTTGCGGGGGCCTCAAATGTCCGTTCGCTGCGGCGTTCTAGAGGTCGCGGATGGTCCGGAGGGCTGCGGCTGTGAGGACCTGGATACCCAGGCCCAGGGCACGTTCGTCCACGATGTAGTCCCCCCGGTGCAGGTCGTACTCCTCGCCGCCGGGAGTCTTGGTGCCCAGGCGCACCATGGCGCCGGGCAGTTCGGCAAGGAACCAGGCGAAATCCTCGCCGCCCATGGACTGCGGCGTCAACGTCACTGCGCTCTCGCCGAGTTCGGCGCGCGCCGCCGCCTCAATCAGCGCCGTCTCGTGCTCGGAGTTCACTACGGGCGGCACTCCCCGAGTGTGCTCCAGATGCACGTCCACGCCGTAGGGTGCGGCCACCTGCTGGACCACTTCGTCCAGGAGCTCGCCGGCATCGTGCCAAGCATCACGGTCGAGGCAGCGCATGGTGCCTGCCATGTAACCCGTTCCGGGAATGGCGTTCGGCGCGGATCCGGCGTTGATCTGGCCCCACACCACGGACACGCCGCTGCGGACATCCACCCGGCGGGACAGCACCGCGGGGACGTTGACAGCGATCTGGGCCAGGGCGAACACCAGGTCCTCGGTGAGGTGCGGCCGCGAAGTGTGGCCGCCGCGACCGCTCAGTTCGATCTTGATAGTGTCCGAAGCGGACGTAATGGCGCCGATGCGGGTACCGATGCGTCCGACGTCGATCCTCGGGTCGCAGTGCAGCGCAAAGATGCGCGGCACACCCTCCAGGACACCCTGCTCGATGCAGGACAGCGCGCCACCGGGCATGGTCTCCTCGGCCGGCTGGAAGATGATGCGCACAGTGCCGGCCAACGGTGACTCTTCGTTCATCTTCTGCAGAACAAGGGCGACGCCGAGCATGGTGGCGGTATGGACGTCATGACCGCAGGCGTGCGTGACGCCGTGGTTCTTCGAGGCGAACGGCAGCCCTGTTTCTTCGATGATCGGCAGGGCATCAATGTCGCCGCGAAGTGCCGTGGCAATCGGTCCTTCACCGATATCCACGGTGAGTCCGGTGCCCTCAAGCCGCCGCGGCGCGAGGCCCGCGGCTTCGAGGCGCTCCACCAGCTTGTCAGTAGTGCGGAACTCTTTGAAGGATAGCTCCGGGTGCGCATGAAGATCCCTGCGGAAATCGATCAGTTCCGGCAGGAGCGGCTCCAGCCACGGCCGCACTAATGTGGTGGGCTCGGCTTCAGTAGTGTAATTACGCACTCATTTACTCTAGCGAGCGACCGGGGAATAGCGTCATCAGCGTTGCAGAGTTACAACCCGCGCCCGGCCGGGACAGTCCCGGCCGGTTACAGAACGTCGGTGTCGCCGCTGGCCTTGAGCGCGTCAACAGCGCCCTTGACCCGCTGGGCGTGTTCCTTGGTGGTCACCAACAGGGCATCCCCGGTGTCCACAATGACCACGTCCTTAATACCGATCAGGGCAATCACACGCTTCGTATCGGAAACCACCACACCACTGGCGTTTTCGGTGAACACGCGCGCACCCTCTCCGATGACCGTGACGTCGTCAACTTCCCGCGCACTGTTGAGCCTGCCCACGGAAGCGAAATCACCGACGTCGTCCCAGCCGAAAGTACCCGGCACAACGGCCACGTCACCGGCGGCTGCGGCAGGTTCGGCCACCGCATAGTCGATCGCGATCTTGGGCAGCGTGGGCCAGACCCGGGCCGTGACGGCATCGCGGTCCGGAGTATCCCAGGCCTGGGCGATCTCGAGCAGGCCTTTATATAGCTCGGGCTGGTTGGCTTCAAGGTGCTTGAGCATGAGCGCCACGGGAGCCACGAACATGCCTGCATTCCAGACATACTCGCCACTGTCAACGTACTGCTGGGCAACTTCCTCGTCCGGCTTCTCCACAAACTCCACTACGGCCTGGGCGCTTGGCGCGCCGTCGATGTGGAGTTCCCGTCCGGCCCGGATGTAGCCGAAGCCGGTGGAAGGGTGGGTGGGCTTGATGCCAATGGTTACGATCTTGCCTGCGGCTGCCGTGTAAATGGCTTCGCGGACCGCTGCCTGGAAGAGGTTGTCCGGGCTGATCACCTGGTCCGCGGCGAACGAGCCCATGATGGTTTCCGGGTCGCGCTCGTGCAGGATGGCGGCGGCCAGGCCGATCGCTGCGCCGGAATCCTTAGGCTCGCTTTCGAGGACCAGGTCCGAGTCCTGCACTTCAGGCAGCTGGCGGCACACGGCGGCCCGGTGCGCAGTGCCGGTGACCACCAGGACGCGCCGGCCCGCGAGGGGCTCCAAGCGGTCGTAGGTGGCCCGCAGCAAAGTACTGCCGGACCCCGTGAGGTCGTGAAGGAATTTGGGAGCTGCTGCACGTGACAGGGGCCAGAGGCGGGTCCCCACTCCGCCTGCCGGAATCACCGCGATAAAACGGTCAAGGGGTGAAACCGGGCTTGTCAATTGGTCTGTACTCATCAGGGCCTACTTTAGCCGATCGGCCCCCGGGTCCCCGCTGTGGTGGTGTCATAAGGCGTTCGCCGGGCGGCCGCGTGTGGCCTTTGTCTCAATTAAAACCAAAACCCCGGCATTGCGGGGTCACCAAGTGGTTCCTAAATTGAATAAGCTGTTAGCGAAGCCTACATTTAGGCTCTGAGCTACGAGTGCTCTCGCAGCAGGCGTTCCCCCCGCGTGGATCTCATGCCAGCGCCGCTGTGTTGCAGGGAGGTTTATCAGTGCCGACGAAACCAGCTGGCACCTTGTACCGCGGCCGTGAAGGCATGTGGTCCTGGGTAGGACACCGTATTACCGGTGTAGTGATCTTTTTCTTCTTGTTGGTCCATGTGCTGGACACCTCATTGGTGCGAGTGTCCCCTGAGGCCTACACCGCAGTCATCGGTGCATACAAGAACCCCCTCATGGCCCTGGGTGAAACGGGCCTGGTTGCCGCCATTGTTTTCCATGCCTTCAACGGCCTGCGGATCATCGCGGTCGACTTCTGGAAGAAGGGCGCCAAGTACCAGCGCCAGATGCTGTGGACCGTCCTGGCCCTGTGGGTAGTTGTGATGGTCGGCTTCTCCATTCGCCACCTTTCCCTCGCTCTTGGAGGTCACTAAGACATGACTGCAACTATTGACAGCCCACGCAGCGGGAAGATCTCGCCGCAGTACCGCCGCACCGGCGGTTCCAAGGGCAACTTCGAAATGCTGGCGTGGCTGTTCATGCGTCTCTCCGGCATTGTGCTGGTGGTGCTGATCTTCGGCCACCTCTTCGTAAACCTCCTGGTGGGCGAAGGCATCCATGCCATCGACTTCGGATTTGTCGCCGGCAAGTGGGCGGACCCGTTCTGGCAGGTCTGGGACCTTGCCATGCTGTGGCTCGCCATGCTGCACGGCACCAACGGCGTCCGCACCATCATCAACGATTACGCCGAGAAGGATTCCACCCGCCTCGCGCTCAAGATCGTCCTGTACGCAGCCACTACCGTGATCATCGTCCTGGGCACCCTGGTGATTTTCACCTTCAACCCGTGCCCCGTCGTCGACGGTGTTCCCCTGCCCGGCGGCTTCTGCCCCGCGTAGCCACATCCCGGCCGTCGCCCACGGACCACGGCCTGAGTTTTGCGGTGCAGGTAACGCCTGCCCGTTGTTTTATTGCGAATTTTGAGAGAAAGAGCGCCCAAGTATGCAGGTCCATAAGTACGACGTCGTCATCGTCGGTGCCGGTGGCGCTGGCATGCGCGCCGCGATCGAGTCCGGTCAGCGCGCGCGCACAGCAGTACTGACCAAGCTCTACCCCACCCGCTCGCACACCGGTGCGGCGCAGGGTGGCATGTGTGCGGCCCTTGCCAACGTCGAGGAAGACAACTGGGAATGGCACACCTTCGACACCGTCAAGGGCGGCGACTACCTGGTTGACCAGGACGCTGCGGAGGTCATGGCGAAGGAAGCCATCGACGCCGTGCTGGACCTTGAGAAGATGGGCCTGCCGTTCAACCGCACGCCTGAAGGCCGGATTGACCAGCGTCGCTTCGGTGGCCACACCCGCGATCACGGCAAGGCTCCGGTCCGCCGCGCCTGCTACGCCGCCGACCGCACCGGCCACATGATCCTGCAGACGCTGTACCAAAACTGCGTCAAGCACAATGTGGAGTTCTACAACGAGTACTACGTCCTGGACCTGCTGACGGTCGAGGAAGACGCCGTCCGCGAAGACGGCACGCCGTACAAGCAGAAGCGCGTTGCCGGCGTTGTGTCCTACGACCTCGCCTCCGGTGAGCTGCACGTCTTCCAGGCCAAGTCCGTGGTGTTCGCCTCCGGCGGCGCGGGCAAGGTCTTCAAGACCACGTCCAACGCCCACACCCTGACCGGTGACGGCATGGGCATCGCCTTCCGCCGCGGCATCCCGCTGGAGGACATGGAGTTCTTCCAGTTCCACCCGACAGGCCTTGCCGGCCTGGGCATCCTGCTTTCCGAAGCAGCCCGCGGTGAGGGCGCCATCCTGCGCAACTCCGAGGGTGAGCGCTTCATGGAGCGCTACGCCCCCACCATCAAGGACCTTGCACCGCGTGACATCGTGGCCCGTTCCATGGCCAACGAAGTCCGCGAAGGCCGCGGCTGTGGCCCGAACAAGGACTACGTCCTCCTGGACCTGACCCACCTGGAGCCGGCGCACATCGACGCCAAGCTGCCGGACATCACCGAGTTTGCCCGCACCTACCTTGGTGTGGAGCCTTACACGGAGCCGGTTCCCGTGTTCCCGACGGCCCACTACGCCATGGGCGGCATTCCCACGAACATCACCGCCGAGGTCCTGCAGGACAACGACACCGTGATTCCGGGCCTCTACGCCGCCGGTGAGGTTGCCTGCGTGTCCGTCCACGGTTCCAACCGCCTCGGCACCAACTCGCTGCTGGACATCAACGTGTTCGGCAAGCGCGCCGGCATTGCAGCGGCTGAATACTCCAAGACCGCCGACTTCGTGGAACTCCCCGAAGACCCGGAGGCCTACACCATCGACCTGCTGAACATTGCCCGCAACGGCACCGGCGACGAAAAGGTGGCCCTGATCCGCAAGGACCTGCAGGACACCATGGACGCCAACATGCAGGTGTTCCGCACCGCAGACACGCTGAACCAGGTTCTGCGCGACATCGAGTCCTTCGAAGCGCGCTACAAGAACATCAGCGTCCAGGACAAGGGCAAGCGCTTCAACCTGGACCTGCTTGAGGCCGTTGAGCTTGGCTTCCTGCTGGAGCTGGCGAAGGTCATGACCGTTGCGGCCCTGCACCGTGAGGAATCCCGCGGCGGACACTTCCGCGAGGACTTCCCGGACCGGAACGACGAGAAATTCATGAAGCACTCCATGGCGTACAAGGACGACCACGCACCGGCGGACGGTTCCGCTGAGTCGATCGCGGGCATCCGACTTGCCACCAAACCGGTGGTCTTTACGCGCTACGAGCCGATGGTGAGGAAGTACTAAGATGACCGCTGAACTCGCTGAGCCAGCCTCAAAGATCGAACTGCCCGCCGGCGTCGGCGGGGGCGGGGATATCCCTTCCTTCGACGTCACGCTGCGCGTGCGCCGCTACAACCCCGAGGTGTCCGAGGACGCCACTTGGGATGACTTCAAGGTGACCATGTACGGCACGGACCGCGTGCTGGATGCCCTGCACAAGGTCAAATGGGAAATTGACGGCAGTGTCTCATTCCGCCGTTCCTGCGCCCACGGTGTCTGCGGTTCCGATGCCATGCGCATCAACGGCCGTAACCGCCTGGCCTGCAAGACCCTCCTGAAGGACCTGGACACGTCCAAGCCCATCACCGTTGAGCCCATCAAGGGCCTGCCGGTGGAGAAGGACCTGATCGTGGACATGGAGCCGTTCTTCCAGTCGTTCCGCGAAGTCATGCCCTTCCTGATCAACAAGGGTCACGAGCCCACCAAGGAACGCCTGCAGTCCGCGGAGGACCGTGAGCGTTTCGACGACACCACCAAGTGCATCCTGTGCGCCGCGTGCACGTCCTCATGCCCCGTGTTCTGGACCGATGGCCAGTACTTCGGCCCGGCCGCGATCGTCAACGCACACCGCTTCATCTTCGATTCCCGTGATGACGCCGGCGATATGCGCCTGGAAATCCTCAATGACAAGGAAGGCGTGTGGCGCTGCCGCACCACCTTCAACTGCACCGAAGCCTGCCCGCGTGGCATCCAGGTGACCCAGGCAATCGCCGAGGTCAAGCAGGCAATCCTCTCCCGCAAGATCTAATTTCAGTTTTTGCGTACGACGGCGTCTCTCACCTTTGTGGTGACAGGCGCCGTCGTGGTTTAACTCATGACGGCACCCACGAAAGCAGCACACGATGTCCCGTTCCGAAAAAGTCAGCTTCGAAGGCTCCACCGGTGAAATCCTGTCCGGCATCATCGACGTGCCGGAGGGACCGGTGCGGGGCTGGGGTTTGTTCTCCCACGGCTTCACGCTGGGCAAGGACAGCCCGTCGGCTTCGCGGATGTGCAAAGCCCTGGCTGACACCGGGATAGGCATGCTGCGCTTCGACAACCTGGGGCTGGGCGAGTCCGCAGGCCACTGGTCGGAGGGCTCGTTCAGCCATAAAGTTGCGGACACCGTGAAGGCAGCGGAGTTCATGCGTGCCCAGGGCAAGGCCATCTCCCTGCTGGTGGGCCATTCCTTCGGCGGTGCCGCCGTGCTGTCCGCCGCCAGACAGATTCCCGAACTCGACGCCGTCGCTACCGTGGGTGCCCCGTTCTCGCCCAAGCACGTGGCGCACGTGTTCGACGCCGCCTTGGACAAGATCCTCAGTGAAGGCAGCGCGGAGGTGGACCTCGGCGGGAAACGGGTGGAAATCCGCAAGCACTTTGTGGAGGACCTGGAGAACGCCGACCTCACGGACTGCATCCGGCAGCTGCACAAGCCGCTGATGGTGCTGCACTCCCCCACCGACAACACCGTGGGCATCGAGAACGCCAGCACCATCTTCCAAACCGCGCGCCACCCGCGGAATTTCATCTCGCTCGAAGGCAGCGACCACCTCCTGACCGGCAAAGGCCAGGCGGCCCGCGCCGCCCGGATTATTTCTGCCTGGGCCGACCAATACCTCGACGCCGCGCACTCGTAACAGCACCGGCGTCGTGCTCCACGGGAGTCTTGCCGGGCTGGATGTGGCGGGAGCCCCACAGCGCCTTGTCGTGTCCGGCGGCCACGCTCTTGAGGTCCTCGTCACGGATGGCTGACCAGGCTGCCGAAACCAGGTAGACCTGACTGACGAGGTTGAACCAGATCAGCAGCCCGATGATGATGGCGAACGGCGCCAGGATGGGGTTCCGGCCGGCGCCCGCGAGCAGCTCTGTGCTGAACACCTGAAGGATGGTGGTGCCCACCGCCGCCAGGACGGTCCCCTCAAGCAGGGCACGCCGGGACAGCTTGAGCCCGCCCGCCAGCCGGAACATGACGACGGCGGTCACCCAGCTCAGGACCAGCGGCACACCGATCTTGATCAGCGTGGTCAACGGACCAGCGACGGCAGGGTCCAGCCGCAGAAAGTCGCTGACCCAGCCAGCTGCCGTGCCGAACACCAGGGATGCTCCCGCACTGATGACCAGGGCAACTCCCAGAAGCAGCAGGGTGCCGGCGTCCCGCAGCTTCATCAGGATGATGTTCATTTTAAGCGGCGGTAGTTCCACCACCCCGCGAAGGCCGTCGCGGAGCCCAGCGATCCACCCCAGGGACGTGATGACCGTGACCACAGCCGCGATCACGGCTGTCCAACCCAGTCCGTCCGGGTTCAGCAGGTCCTTGGGATCAACCAGTCCGGCCCCGCCGTTGACTTTTAGAAGGCCGGGCGCACTCTTTGCCACACTGGCGATGATGGTGTCCAGGAGGGCAGGCTGGCCCCGCAGCACCAGGCCGGCAATGGAGAACCCGGTGGCCAGCAGGCCGGTAATGGAGAAGAACATGTTGAACCCGATGCCGGCGCTCATGAGCGGGCCGTGCTGGAGGGTGTAGTGCTGCCACGCGCGCATGGGCCGGAAGGCACTAAGCCGGGCGAGCAGCCATTGGACCATGGCCATCAGGCTGGCCAGCGGGCCGCCGTCGGACCTTCTGACTTTGCCCCAATCCATCCTTTTTTGGATGACAGCCAGCTTCAGGCGGGCCTGTTCAGTGGGAAGCGGTGGCTCCGTTTGCGTCGGCGTCCGTTTTGGTGCCGCGGGTCCCGCCGTCGTCGTCAGTTTCGGTCCCAAAGTCCAACTCTTCCCGTAGCTGCCAGATGCCGTCAGCATCGTGCTCGTAGAGTCCCATGCTAACCACAGGGAAGGTGGCCTTGTAGCTTTCGAGTACCGTTTCGGCCTCATCGAGGCTCTCCGGGGCAACATCGTGGGCGATGGTGACATGGGGATGGTACGAAAACGGCAGATCCCGTTGGAGTGGACCGGTCTGGAGTTTCGCATGCAGGTCCACGCAATCGTCGAAGCCCTCTTCAACCTTGATGTAAACCACCGGGGAGACTGGCCGGAAAGTCCCCGTGCCGGAGATCGTCACCATGAACGGGGCCTGGTTGCGCGCCACTTCGTGGACGTGGGCGCGGGTTGCTTCCCAGTCGTCGGTGGGGGTGGTGGTGACCAGCGTGATGTGGGCAGGGACCACCCCGGCCATCGGATCACCGAACGAGGCCCGCCACCGCTGCAGTTCCGCCGCGATGGCAGGCGGGAACCCGAGAATGACGCCGACGCTCATTCCTTCGCTGACAGTCCGTGCGGCCGGCATGGCTCTAGCGGACTCCGGCCAGGTGCAGCGAGGGCAGGAAGCCCATCCGCTCGTAGACCTGGCTGAGCGTCACGGAGGCGATCTCACGGGCACGTTCCGCGCCCTGGGCAAGCAGCCGGTCCAGCTCGGCCGGGTCCGCCATCAGCTCGTTGGTGCGGTTCCGCAACGGAGTGATGAAGTCCACCATCACCTCGGCGAGGTCCACCTTCAAGTGGCCGTACATCTTGCCCTGGTATTCGGCCTCGAGCTCCGCCACCGATTTGCCGGTGAGGGAGGAATAAATGGTCAGCAGGTTGGAGACGCCCGGCTTCTCTTCGAGGTCAAAGCGGATCTCCGTGCCGGTATCCGTCACCGCCGTCTTGATGCGCTTGGCGGCGACCTTCGGGTCCTCCAGGAGCTGGATGGAGCCGTTGGGCGACTCCCCCGTTTTCGACATCTTGGCGGTGGGGTTCTGCAGGTCGTAAATCTTCGCGCTTTCCTTGAGGATGGTGGCCTCAGGCACGGTGAAGGTCTCGCCGAAACGGGTGTTAAACCGCTGGGCCAGGTTCCGGGTCAGCTCCAGGTGCTGGCGCTGGTCCTCACCCACCGGCACCAGGTCGGTCTGGTATAGCAGGATATCGGCGGCCATCAGGGTGGGGTACGCGAACAGTCCCAGCGTGGCGGCATCGGCGCCGGCCTTCTGGGTTTTGTCCTTGAACTGCGTCATGCGGGAGGCTTCGCCGAACCCCGTGATGCAGTTCAGCGCCCAGGCGAGCTGCGCATGTTCCGGGACGTGGGACTGGACGAAGAAAATGCACTTGTCCGGGTCGATGCCGGCGGCGATGTACTGGGCTGCCACCACGCGGGTGCGGTTGCTCAGTTCCGCCGGGTCGAAGTCCACGGTGATGGCGTGGAGGTCGGGGATGAAAAAGACGGCGTCGTAAGCGGACTGCATGTCCACCCAGTTGCGGACTGCGCCGATGTAGTTGCCCAGGTGCAGGGAGTCGGCTGTCGGCTTCGCGCCGGAAAGGATGCGCTTGCGGCCGTGTGAGGGTGAGCTGGTCATTCGTTCGAACCTTAAGATTTAGAGCCGGTAGTCCACTACCAGCGGGGCATGGTCAGAGAAGCGCGTGTGCCACGAGGGCGCCCGGTCCACAACGGCCGAGAAGGCGGCAGCGGCGAGGTCCGGGGTGGCCAGGTGGTAATCGATGCGCCAACCGGTGTCGTTATCGAACGCCTGGCCACGCTGTGACCACCAGGTGTAGGGGCCGTCCACGTCGCCTGCCAGGCCCCGATGGACATCCTTCCAACCGATGTCTTCGCCGAAGAAGCGGTCAAAATACGCACGCTCGTCCGGCAGGAAGCCTGCCTTCTTGACGTTGCCCTTCCAGTTCTTGATGTCCCGTTCGGTGTGGCCAACGTTGAGGTCGCCAACCACCAGGGCGTGATCGCTGTGCTTGGTGAGCTCCGGCAGGCGGGTGCTCATGACATCCAGGAACCTGTACTTGTCCACCTGCTTGGGGGTTCCCACTTCGCCGGAGTGCACGTAGGCGCTGGCAACGGTCAGCTGGACAGGTGCTCCGCTGGCGTCCGTCAGCCGGAAATCGGCTTCCACCCAGCGGCCGGCGGTGGCGAAGTAGTCATCGCCTATGCCGTTGCGGGTGTACAGGGGTTCTTCGCGGGACGCAATGGCGACGCCGGCGCGGCCTTTGGCTTCCGCCTCGGCGTGCAGGATGTGCCAGCCGTCGCCGAGCAGCTGACGGACGATCGCGTCAGGTGCCCGGACCTCCTGGAGGCAGAGAATGTCCACGTCGCGAGGCTCCAGCCAGGCCGCCATGCCGTTCTTATAGGCAGCCCGGAGGCCGTTGACGTTGACTGATGCGATGCGAAGGTGATCCTTCTTCAATGCCGAACTCACCCGCACCACTCTAGTCGATGATGGTTCCGCTGACCGGGTCCCCGGTGCTGCCGGCGGAGCGGATCATGTCCCGGGCGTTCGTTGCGGTGATCTCGATGGTCTCCAGCGCCCGGCGGATGGTGTCCTGGTCCGCGGCCTCCCCCTTGGCCCGTTCCTGCTCCACCACCCGGATCTGCACCTGCACGATCTTGAAGGAGTGGTCCAGCTTGAGGTCCCGGACCTCGCCCGCCCCGGTCCGCTCGGACACCACCCGGGTGCCGCCGTGGTCAGCAGAGGCCGACGACGGTGCGCGGCCGGCAGCGCTGTTGAAGGCGTTCTGGGCTTCCGTCAGTTTGGCGCCTGCCTTTTTGGCGGCCTTCTGGATGCTGAACACCACGAAGCAGGCGAGCGCCAGCCAGAAGGCGGCAATGACCGCCACAACCCAGCCCACGACGTCGTTCTGGTTGGCGGCGAAGATCACGGCAACCAGGAAGGCGATGATAAAAACCATCATCCCCGGCCCGCTGATCCGGAGCATGGAGAAGCCGCCCTTGGACCGGCCGGACGGAGAGTGAGGGTTACCCAGAGATTGCATGGGTCCATTGTCTCAAACGCCGCGGCCCCCTTTGCGCACCTTCCACCCCCGGCGAACACCCCCTCTCCCCAAGGGCTGGGGCTACTTCAGGAACAGCTTCCGCAGCCGCACTGTGGTGAGCAGCATGCCCAGCGCGATCATCAGCAGGTAATACCCGATATGGATCGCGGTGGCCGGGGTAAACACACCCACGCTGATCTGGCGGAGCAGCTCTACCCCGTGCCAGAGCGGCATGGCCTGGATGAGCCACTGGATGTATTGCGGGTAGACGCTGAGCGGGTAGAAGGTGGCGCTGAAGAGGAACATCGGCAGCATGATGAAGTTGATCCAGTCCATCTGCTGGAAGGTCTTCAGGAAGCTGGTGATGCCCATCCCCAGGCTGGCGAATCCGAAGGCGATGAGTAAGGACGCCGGAATCATCAGGATGGCCCAGGGTGTGGTGATCAAACCCATCAGACCCATCACCGCGGTGAACCCGGTGGCGTACATCAGGCCGCGCAGGAGCGCCAGGAAGATCTCGCCAAGCGCGACGTCCAGCGGGCCGAGGGAGGTGTACAGCATGCCCTGGTAAAGCTTGGCGAAATTCATCTTGAAGAACACGTTCCAGGTGGAGTCGTACACCGCACCGTTCATTGCGGACACGGCCAGCAGCGCAGGCGCAATGTAGGCGGCGTAGCTGATTTCCGTTCCGTCGGGCCCTTGTACGGCGCCCACAATGGCGCCCAGGCCCACGCCCATGGAGATCAGGAACAGCACGGGCTCAAAGAAGCCGGACAGCATCACCAGCCAGTTGGTGCTCCTGGTGGCCATCAGTCCGCGCGAGACCACGGCTTTGGCGTTGCGGGAATACAGCGGACCGAACGTCCTGTTCCGCGCCTCCTCCGTGACGCTGTGGCGGGTGCCGGTGCTCATTGGCCCAACCTCCGGATGAACTGGCGCTTCGTAAGAATCCAGCCGAGCGCCGTGAGGGCCACGAGCACCACAACGTGCACCAGGGTGAGGACCGGCGGTTCCTGATAGCCGTAGCTGACAGCCCGGCCCAGCTCGGTGCCGTGCCAGATCGGTGAGATCCAGCCGATCCAACGGACCCCCAAGGGCAGCGAGTCCAGAGGGAAGAACGTTCCGGAGAAGAGGAAGAGCGGCATCACGATGAAGCGCATCACCAGGGCGAACTGGCCCTTTTCATCCTTGATCGACGCCGAGTAGGCCATCAGCGGCAAGCCGAAGGCCAGCCCGGCGAGGGTGGCCACCGCGATGCCCGCCCAGCCCCAGCCGGACGGCGAGGCTCCAAACAGTGCCACGGCCGCGAAATAGATGGCGGACTGCAGCAGCAAGCGCAGCGTCACAGCCATGACCTGCCCGGCGGCAATTTGTTGCGGGGTGAGCGGGGACGCGTGCGGCCCGTAATAGGTCCGGCGCCATTTGAACCCGTCCATCACAGGGAAGGTGAACTCGTTGGCGGCGGACATGACCGCGGCGGAGACCAGCAGCGCCGGCGCAATGAAGGCCAGGTAGCTGACCCCGCCGAAGGCTCCCGCATCCTCGGCGTCCACCAGCGTGGCCAGCCCCACGCCCATGGCGAACAGGTAGGCCACGGGTTGCCCCACGCTGTACATCAGGATTGACCAGCCGTAGCCCTTCATGACGCGGAGGACCTGTTCCGCGTAGTAAAACGCACCCCAGCGGCGCGCCCTCGCCGCGGAGATCTCCGGTGCGTGAGCCCGTTCAGTCAACGAGGCTCCTGCCGGTAAGACGCAGGAAGACGTCCTCCAAAGACGACCGGCGCACCAAGGAGGTCACCGGCCGGAGGCCACGGGAAGATACCTGCTCAAGGGCGGCCTCACCGTCGTGCGCGTAAATCAGCACCCGGTCCGGGAGTGCCTCGAGGCGGTCGCCGATCCCTTGGAGCTCAGGGCCGATGAGGGCGTTTCGTTCGGAGCCAAAGCGCAATTCCAGCACTTCCCTGGTGGAGTGCTCGCGGATGAGCTGGGCGGGCGATCCCTCGGCCATGATCCTGCCCTTGTCCACCACGATCAGCCGGTCGCACAGCTGCTCGGCTTCATCCATGTAGTGCGTGGTCAGGATCAGGGTGACGCCCTGCTCCTTGAGGCGGAAGAGGCGGTCCCACAGGGTGTGCCGCGCCTGCGGGTCCAACCCGGTGGTGGGTTCGTCCAGCAGCAGGATGCGCGGCTCGTTGATCAGCGACCGCGCAATGGTCAGGCGCCGTTTCATGCCGCCGGACAGCGCGTCCACCTTGGATTTGGCCTTGTCCGTGAGCTGGGCGAACTCCAGCAGCTCGTCAGCCTTCGGCCGGAGATAGCTCATGGGCAGGCCAAAGTAGCGCCCATAGACCAGCAGGTTGTCGCGGACCCGCAGCTCCTCGTCCAGGTTGTCCTGCTGCGGCACCACGCCCAGGAGAGCGCGGACCTCCGGCCCGTGACTGTCCGGATCCAGGCCCATGATGCTGAGTTTCCCGGACGTGCGCTGCGTGACCGCGCCGATCATCTTCATGGTGGTGGATTTGCCCGCACCGTTCGGGCCGAGCAGGCCGAAGGACTCCCCTGCCGGCACGCTGAACGAAATCCCGTCGACGGCGGTGACGTCGCCATACGTCTTACGCAGGTCCTCCGCGGAGATGACCGCTGCCTGCCGGGCGGGAAGGCCGCCGGAAGTGGTGGAGGACACGATGGCTTTGTTGCGCACCCTCCGCAGACTAATGGAGCGCCCATGAATGCGAAAGGGGACCTGCACTTGGTCCCTTAACGGCCGACGGCGGCCCGCACCTCGAGTGAAAAAGGTGCGGGCCGCCGTCGGGCGTTGCTTAGCGCGGCGGAACTACGCGGTTCCGGAACCGCTTTTCTGTGCCAATTGGCGTTCCGCGGCTTCGACCACGTTGGTCATCAGCAGCGCCACAGTCATGGGACCGACGCCGCCGGGGTTCGGCGAAATCCAGCCGGCTACCTCGGCGGCAGCAGGTTCGATATCGCCGTGGACCTTGCTCTTGCCCGTCTCAGTATCGGTTTCACGCGTGACCCCAACGTCGAGCAGCGCGGCACCGGGCTTGACGTCCGCGGCCTTGACGATGTGCTTGACGCCCGCGGCGCCCACGATGACGTCCGCCTCCCGCAGCAGCTCCGAGAGGTTCTCGGTGCCCGTGTGCGTCAGCGTTACGGTGGCGTTCACGGACCGGCGGGTGAGCAGCAGGCCGATGGTACGGCCGACCGTGACACCGCGCCCGACCACCACAACGTGCTTGCCGGCGAGGCTGTAGCCGTTCCGCTCCAGCAGCTCGATGACGCCGCGGGGCGTGCACGGCAGCGGCGTGGTGATTTCGCCGCTGACGTTCAGCACCAGCCGGCCAAGGTTGGTCGGGTGCAGGCCGTCAGCATCCTTGGCGGGGTCAATCCGCTCCAGGATGGCGTCAGTATCCAAATGCTTGGGCAGCGGCAGCTGCACGATGTACCCGTGGCAGGCGGGGTCCGCATTGAGTTCGTCAATGAGGGCCTCCACCTGGGCCTGGGTGGCATCCGCCGGCAGCTCACGCTGCATCGAGTTCATCCCGATCGCCGCTGACTGTTTGTGTTTCATGGACACGTAGAGCTGCGAGGCAGGGTCCGCGCCCACAAGAACGGTGGCAATGCCCGGGACAACGCCTTGGGCTTTCAGTGCCGCGACACGCTCGACGAGCTCAGACTTGATGGCTGCGGAGGCTGCTTTGCCGTCAAGAATCTTGGCAGTCTGGGTCTTAGTCATGGATCACCACTGCTCGTGCTGCGGGTACAGCGGGAAGTCGGCGGCGAGCTTGTCCACGCGGGACTGCAGGGCTTCAACGTCCGTGGCGGAGCCGGCCTTGAGTGCGGTGGCGATGATCTCGGCCACCTCGGTGAATTCCGCTGCGCCGAAGCCGCGGGTGGCCAGGGCGGGGGTGCCGATGCGCAGCCCGGAGGTGACCATCGGCGGCCGCGGGTCGAACGGAACGGCGTTGCGGTTCACGGTGATGCCCACGGAATGTAGGAGGTCTTCTGCCTGCTGGCCGTCCAGCTGCGAGTTGCGCAGGTCCACCAGGACCAGGTGCACATCGGTGCCGCCGGTGAGGACCGAGACGCCCGCTTCGGCGACGTCGGCCTGGTTGAGGCGGTCCGCAATGATCTTGGCGCCTTCGAGGACGCGCTCCTGGCGTTCCTTGAACTCCTCCGTGCCGGCGATCTTGAAGGCCACGGCCTTGGCGGCGATGACATGCATCAGAGGGCCGCCCTGCTGGCCCGGGAAGACGTTGGAGTTGATCTTCTTGGCCCACTCCTGCTTCGCCAGGATCACACCTGAGCGCGGACCGGCGAGGGTCTTATGCACGGTGGAGGTAACGACGTCGGAGTGCGGAACCGGGCTCGGGTGCAGGCCTGCTGCAACCAGACCGGCGAAGTGCGCCATGTCGGTCCAGAGCAGCGCGCCCACCTCATCGGCGATGGAGCGGAAGGCTGCGAAGTCAAGGTGGCGCGGGTACGCGGACCAGCCGGCGATGATGACCTGCGGCTTTTCGGCGATGGCCTGTTCGCGGAGCTTGTCCATGTCCACGCGGAAGTTGTCTTCCTCCACCTGGTAGGCAGCCACGTTGTACAGCTTGCCGGAGAAGTTCAGCTTCATGCCGTGGGTCAGGTGGCCGCCGTGGGCCAGGGACAGGCCCAGGATCTTGTCACCGGGAGTGATCATGGCGGACAGTGCTGCAGCGTTGGCCTGCGCACCGGAGTGCGGCTGGACGTTGGCATATTCGGCGCCGAACAGTGCCTTGACGCGGTCGATCGCCAACTGCTCGGCGATGTCCACATATTCGCAGCCACCGTAGTAGCGGCGGCCCGGGTAACCCTCGGCGTACTTGTTGGTCAGGACCGAGCCCTGGGCTTCCATCACAGCGCGCGGCGCGAAGTTTTCGGAGGCGATCATTTCCAGGGTGCCGCGCTGGCGGCCAAGTTCCTGGTCGAGGACTGCAGCGATCTCGGGATCCAGCTCGGCCAGCGACTGATTGCTGACGGCGGTTGTTGTGGTGGCGGTAGTAGTCACGAAAAACTCCTGGCTAGGGATACGGGCACTGCTAAGGTCAGGCTACCGGCTGGCGCGCACAACCGCCCCTAAATGACAGGGCGTGAAAGTGCGGGAAAGACGCTGTTTCCCCAAAGGGCTGCAGCACTTGTCCGGCAAGACATGACCCTCGGCCCAGGCGTACGATCCGTGGTCTTCGTGATTGCCGCTCCCTGGTGGTTAAGCCACCCAACGCCAGTTGCGACCTGCCAAGACTACCAAAACCTTCGGTGACGCGCGGGTAGGCTAATTGTCGTGAGTGATGAGCAGCTGAACAAAGCGTATGTACTAACACTGTCCTGCCCGGACCGGCCCGGAATCGTCCACGCCGTGGCCGGCGCCCTGCTGGTGGCGGGCTGTAATATTTTGGACTCGCAGCAGTACGGCAGCCCCGCCACCGGGAACTTCTTTATGCGCGTCGAAGCCACGACGACGGCCTCCCGGGCAGAGCTCCAGGCTGCCCTTGAGCCCGTGGTGGCGGCCTTCGGCATGCAGTCGAGCCTTAACGCCGTTGGCCAGAAAGTGCGGACCCTCCTGATGGCCAGCACCTCAGCACACTGCCTCAACGACATCCTCTTCCAGCAGCGCTCCGGCACCCTGCCGATCGAAATCCCCGCCATCGTCTCGAACCACCAGGACCTCGCCGGCCTTGCCGAGTTCTATGGCATTCCGTTCCACTACATCCCGGTCACGCAGCAGACCAAGGCGGAAGCCGAGGACAAACTTCGCGCCCTGATGGCCGAACACGATATTGAACTCACCGTGCTGGCCCGCTACATGCAGATCATTTCCGATGACCTCTGTGCGGAGCTGACCGGCAAAGCCATTAACATCCACCACTCGTTCCTGCCCTCGTTCAAGGGCGCCAAGCCGTACCACCAGGCCCACGCGCGCGGGGTGAAGCTGATTGGTGCCACCGCCCATTACGTCACGGCCGCCCTGGACGAGGGCCCCATCATTGAGCAGGAAGTCATCCGGGTGGACCACGCCCGGACCCCGGAACAGTTTGTGCAAATGGGCCGGGACGTCGAGGGCCGGACACTAACCCAGGCGGTCCAGTGGCACGCCGAGCACCGGGTGCTGCTGGATGGCAACCGGACCGTGGTCTTCAACTAGCAGCCACCGCCTGACTGGGTGCGGCGCAACGACATGGAGCATCCGACAGCAACCGGGCGGGACGCGCAGCGCGGTCGGTTCATCAGCCTGCTCAAGGCGGAGGGCCGGCACAACGTCCTGGAGGTGGACGCCGGCCAAGGCCACGACGGTGTGCAATTTGTCCGCGCCGGCATCCATTACACGGGAGTGGACCCCTCGGAAGAGAACGTCCATCTGGCCCGGGCCAAGGGCCTGGACGTCACCGTGGCAGATGCCCGGCACCTGCCCTTCGCGGACGGAACGTTCTCTTCCGCCTGGACCACGAGTGCGCTGCTGCACAGTCCCGCTACGGACATCGATGCCGTCCTGCGCGAACTGGTGCGCGTGACGGCACCCGGGGCGCCCATCGGCGTCGTCCTCTCTTCAGGTGAGGATGACGAGCCTGCCCGGACGCAGCACCACCACTTCCTGCTCCTCCGCACCCCTTCCTCCCCCAAGTAAGTAGCAGTAGGTGTCGTTTTGACGGCTCAAAACGACATTTACTGCTACTTAGTTGGGGCCGGGGGCAGATGTCCTAGGCTTGGCCGTATGGCTCCTCTTCACACTTTCGCCGGCCATGCTCCGGCCGTCCACGAAACCGCGTTCATCGCCCCCACCGCGTCCATCATCGGCAACGCCTCCCTCGCCCGGGATTCCAGCGCCTTCTACGGGGTGTCCGTCCGGGCCGACACAGCGGCCATCATGGTGGGCCCGGGCAGCAACCTGCAGGACAACGTGGTGCTGCACGCCGACCCGGGATTTCCCTGCACCGTCGGCGCCGGGGTCAGCGTGGGTCACGCGGCCGTGGTGCACGGCTGCACCGTGGAGGATGACTGCCTGATCGGCATGGGCGCCACCATACTGAACGGCGCGGTCATCGGCACCGGCTCGCTGGTGGCGGCCGGCGCTGTTGTTCTCGAGGGGACCGTTGTGCCGCCCCGCTCGCTGGTGGCAGGCGTTCCGGCCAAGGTGCGCCGGGAACTCACCGACGAAGAATTCGAGGGCGTGAAACAGAACGCCGCGCGCTATGTGGAACTCTCCCGCGCTCACCGCGACATTCACGGGTAGGTTACCTCGACTTGCGTTAACTTCTTGACCGCAACCGCCACAGTAGGGCAATCTTCTTTCTATGTCCCCCACACCGCGCTCGACGAAGAGCAGGCCAAAAAATCCGGGGTCCCAGTCCGCCCTCAGGCAGCTCAACCAGCAGCGGATCATCGAGACCCTGATGAGCGGCCCGTCCACCCAGGCCGAGCTTGCACGGCAGACCGGGCTGTCCACCGCCACGGTCTCCAACATCGTCAAAATCATGCAGGACGCGGGCCTGGCGTCCACCGAGCCGATCACCAGTTCCGGGCGCCGGGCGCTGAACGTCCGGCTTAACAGCAACGGCGCCGTGGCCGTCGGCATCGACTTCGGCAGGCGGCATCTGCGCGTCGTCCTGGCGTCCCTGAGCTACCACGTGATCGCCGAAGAATCAGTGCTGCTCCCGCTCGGCCACCAGTCCGAAGAAGGCATCGACGCTGCTGTCCTGCTCCTGGACAAGCTCTTGCTGGAGAGCGGCGTGGACCGTGCCGCCGTGGTGGGCGCCGGCGTCGGAATCCCGGGCCCTATTGACCGGCGGACCGGAACTGTAGCGCAGGGCGCCATCCTTCCAGAATGGGTGGGGATCAACATCCTGCAGCACCTTGAAGAGACCCTCGAAATGCCCGTGTTCGTTGACAACGACGCCAATTTGGGCGCTTGGTCGGAGGTTACCTGGGGGCCCCATACCGGGGTCAGCAACCTGATGTTCCTCAAAATCGGATCGGGCATCGGCGCAGGCCTGATCCTCAACGGCGCACCGTATTACGGCACTGTGGGCATCACCGGCGAAATCGGCCATGCCACCATCCACGAGCACGGCCTGGTGTGCCGTTGCGGGAACCGCGGCTGCCTCGAAACCATCGCCTCCACCACCACCATGATCGAACTGCTTAGCCGCGGCGAAGACCCTCCCGCCAGCCCCGCGGACATTGTGCGGAAAGCATTGGGCCGCGATCCTGCCACCCTGCGCGTGGTGGACGACGCCGGCCTGGCCGTCGGACGTGCCCTGGGGAACGTGGCCAACCTGATCAACCCCGAAGTGATCGTGGTGGGGGGCCCCCTGGCCGGCCTCGGGGACCTGCTTCTTGACCCCATCAGGCGGGGCCTGATCCGCCACGCCGTGCCCGTGGTCGGCGAGACCACCACCCTGACGATGTCCTCGCTCGGGGACCGCGCAGAAGCCCTGGGAGCAGCGGCGCTGGTCTTCCGGCATGCAGGGATCCGCAGCGCGTAGACCATTTCGTTATCCGCCAATTGCGTTAAAGACTTGACGACAACCGGTGTGATCCAGTTTACTTTTTCATCAGACGACCCCTGCGCTTTGCGGGGGCGGACAAAGAAGTCACGTATTGGAGGCGTAAGGGCACATGACGTCCCATCCCACGCACACAGACCCCGTAATTCTGGAGATGCGCTCCATCACCAAGGAATTTCCCGGCGTTAAGGCTTTGTCGGAAGTAAGCCTTCGAGTCAAAGCAGGCGAGATCCACGCCATCTGCGGTGAAAACGGCGCCGGCAAGTCCACCCTGATGAAGGTGCTCTCGGGTGTTTACCCGTACGGCAGCTACGACGGCGACATCGTGTACCAGAACGAGGTCCAGCAGTTCCGGGACATCCGGGCCAGCGAGCAGGCCGGGATCGTGATCATCCACCAGGAGCTGGCACTGATCCCCGAACTGTCCATCATGGAGAACATCTTCCTGGGCAACGAACCCACCAAACGCGGGGTTATCGACTGGGCCGAAGCCCGGCTGCGCTCCACCGAGCTGCTGGCCAGGGTGGGCCTCCGGGAAAACCCGGACACCCCCATCAAGGAAATCGGCGTCGGCAAGCAGCAATTGGTGGAAATCGCCAAGGCCCTGAACAAGTCCGTGAAGATCCTCATTCTTGACGAACCCACGGCGGCTTTGAACGAATCGGACTCCCAGCACCTGCTGGACCTGATGCTTGGCTTGAAGGGCAAGGGCATCACGTCGATCATCATTTCCCACAAGCTCAACGAGATCGAGCAGATCGCCGATTCGATCACCATCATCCGAGACGGCAAATCGATCGAAACCCTTGACGTCAAGGCCGACGGTGTGGACGAAGACCGCATCATCAAGGGCATGGTGGGCCGTGCCCTGGAATCCCGCTTCCCGGAACACACTCCCAAGATCGGCGAGGTGTTCTTCGAGGTCAAGAACTGGAACGTGGCCCACCCGCAGATCCAGGACCGCATGGTCTGTAAGAACTCGAACTTCTTTGTCCGCCGCGGCGAGATCGTCGGATTTGCGGGCCTCATGGGCGCCGGCCGCACCGAACTGGCCCGTTCCGTCTTCGGCCGGTCCTACGGGCACTTCGTCTCCGGTCAGGTCTACATGCACGGCAAGGAAGTGAACCTCAAGAGCGTGCACCAGGCCATCGACGCCGGGCTCGGCTACGTCACCGAAGACCGGAAGTCCCTCGGCCTGAACCTGCTCGATGACATCAAAACGACCACGGTGTCAGCCAACCTGGAGAAAATCAGCAAACGCAGCGTGGTGGACACGAACAAGGAGTTTGCGGTCGCTGAGGAGTACCGGAAGTCCCTGCGGACCAAGGCCCCATCGGTGCAGGAAGGCGTGGCCAAGCTGTCCGGTGGGAACCAGCAGAAGGTTGTCCTGGCCAAGTGGATGTTCACGGACCCGGAGCTGCTGATCCTGGATGAACCCACCCGCGGCATCGATGTTGGAGCCAAGTACGAGATTTACGGCATCATCCAGCAACTGGCCAACCAGGGGAAAGGCGTGATCGTGATTTCCTCCGAACTGCCTGAACTGCTGGGACTCTCGGACCGCATCTACACCATTTTCGAGGGCGCCATCACGGGCGTACTCAACAAAGAGGAAGCGAGCCAGGAAAGCCTGATGAAGCTCATGACCTCCGCCCGAAAAGCCGCCTAATCCTCTGGAGCCTTCCAGAACCTTCCAGATACGAGGACCGAAAACAATGAACGCGCTCAAGAAACTCTTCGGTGGCGACACCCGCCAGTTCGGGATGATCTTTGCCCTCGTGGCTCTGATTGTCCTCTTCCAGTGGCTTACAGGCGGCATCACCCTCACCCCGGGCAACGTCATCAACCTCTTCAACGGGAACTCCTACATCCTGATCCTGGCCATCGGCATGGTGCTGGTCATCATCGCCGGGCACATCGACCTCTCGGTGGGCTCTGTAGCCGCCTTCGTGGGCATGGTGGTGGCCATCTGCATGCGGGACTGGCACCTCCCCTGGTTCGTTGCCATCCTGCTGGGGCTGGGCCTTGGCGCCCTGATCGGCGCGTGGCAAGGCATGTGGACTGCGTATGTAGGCATACCGGCGTTTATCGTGACCCTGGCGGGCATGCTGATCTTTCGCGGGGCCCAGCAGTTTGTTGGCCAGTCCAACTCGATTCCCGTCCCGAGGGAATTCCAGTACATCGGTGCCGGCTACCTCCCGGAGGTCGGGCCGGACACCGGCTTCAACAACCTCACGCTGCTCCTGGGCCTTGCGGGCGTCGCGTTCGTGATCTATAGCGTGCTCCGGCGCCGCCGCACCAACAAAGCGCTCGGCGCGGACGTCGAGGAAACCTGGGTCACCGTTCTCAGGCTCGTCCTGGTCTGCGGCGCCATCCTCTACGCAACGTACCTGTTCGCCACCGGCCGGCCCGGCACGTCCTTCCCCATTCCGGGCCTCATCCTCGCCGTCATGGTTTTGGTCTACGGCTTCATCTCGTCCAAGACCGTGGTTGGCCGCCACGTCTACGCCGTCGGCGGCAACCGCCACGCGGCGGAACTCTCCGGTGTGAAGTCCAAGAAGATCAACTTCCTGGTCATGATGAACATGTCCATCATCGCCGGACTGGCCGGCATGATCTTCGTGGCCCGTTCCACCTCTGCGGGCCCCTCCGACGGCACCGGCTGGGAACTTGACGCCATCGCCGCTGTCTTCATTGGCGGCGCGGCTGTCACCGGCGGTGTGGGTACCGTCATCGGATCCATCGTCGGAGGCCTGGTCATGGCTGTGCTGAACAATGGCCTGCAGCTCCTCAGCGTAGGCGCCGACTGGCAGTCCATGATCAAGGGCTTGGTGCTGTTGGTGGCCGTAGCTATCGACGTCTACAACAAGTCGCAGGGCCGGGCCTCGATCATCGGGCTGATGATGAAGAACTTCAACCGGCCGTCGGGCGGGCCCGGCACACCGCTGCAGCCGGATGAAGTCACCTCCACCAGAGAAACCATTTCCCGGGAAGCCTGAGCATTCAGCTTCCTGACCCAACACCCCCAAAAGAAAGTGGACACAGAAATGCGAATGTTTGGCAAAGCAGGAAAGGCAGCAGCGATAGCTGCGATCGCAGCATTGGCGCTGACGGGCTGCGGACGTTCCGAACCAAGCACCCCGGGCGGCGGTGCCAGCGGGGGAACCGCCGGCTTCCCGCAGGACTCCGCGATCGGCGTCGCACTTCCCAAGAAGACCAGCGAAAACTGGGTACTGGCGGAAAAGCTCTTCAACGACGGCCTTACAGGTGCCGGATTCAAGCCGACCGTCCAGTTCGCCAACAACGGTGTGGCTGAGCAGCAAAACCAGATCAGCGCAATGATCGCCAAGGGCGCCAAGGTGATCATTGTGGGCGCCCTCGACGGCTCCCAGCTGGGGACCCAGCTCCAGCAGGCCAAGGACGCAGGCGCCACCATCATCGCCTACGACCGCCTCCTGCTGAACACCGCCAACGTGGACTACTACGTGGCTTACGACAACTTCAAGGTCGGCGTGCTCCAGGGCCAGGCCCTGTTGGACGGCATGAAGGCCAAGAAGGCCACGGGTCCGTACAACATCGAGCTCCTGGCGGGTTCACCGGATGACGCCAACGCGAAGGTCTTCTTCGACGGCGCCATGTCGGTGCTCAAGCCGAAAATTGACGACGGCACGCTGAAGGTACTCTCCGGTCAGACCACGTTCGAGAAGGCTGTCACCCAGGACTGGAAGGCTGAGAACGCCCAGCGCCGCATGGATACCCTCCTTACCGGTTCCTACGGGTCGGCCTCGCTGGACGGTGTCCTCTCACCCAACGACACCCTCGCCCGCGCTGTCATCACCTCTGTCAAGGCGGCCGGCAAGCCTATTCCGGTCATCACCGGACAGGACTCCGAGGAGGAATCGGTCAAGTCCATCCTTGCAGGCGAGCAGTACTCCACGATCAACAAGGACACCCGCAAGCTCGTTGAGCACGCGATCGTCATGGTCAAGGATCTTCAGGCAGGCAAGACGCCTGAGGTCAACGATGACAAGTCCTACAACAACGGGACCAAGACCGTTCCCGCGTATCTGCTTCCGCCGGTCATTGTGACCGCGGCCAATG
Organism: Arthrobacter sp. BF1; assembly: GCF_056680215.1. Taxonomy (NCBI): domain Bacteria; kingdom Bacillati; phylum Actinomycetota; class Actinomycetes; order Micrococcales; family Micrococcaceae; genus Arthrobacter; species Arthrobacter sp. BF1. The sequence goes on along the minus strand of NZ_CM155271.1, from coordinate 1,212,174 downwards.
TGAAGACGGCTTACGTGGACGATCCGGCCCTCGGCCCGCTCACCAAGTAGGACTGATCACCAAGTAGGACCGATCATCAAGTAACCAGCAACACCGGGCCCCGGCCCGCCGGCAACGGCGGACCGGGGCCTTTTGCTGTCCACGGACGCTCTCTCACTTAATGCGGGTTTTCCGGCAACCCTCTCTCACTTAACGCAGGAATTTCCCAAACGCTCTCGCACCGGTGGATTCACAGCCCCTGCATAGGAATGCCACCGCAGGTGCACAGCAGAGCTCAGCACTGTGGGAGCAGAGGCCCGCACCAAGCAGGCCATGTCCCGAGGAGTACAGTGAGCGTCCTTGCCCGGAGTGTTGGCAACGCCTTCAGAAACAAAGTCCGAACAGCTGCGGTGGTAGCGGTCCTGGCCGTCGCCATCGGACTTGCCCTGGCCATGCTGGTGGCCAATCAGGCCGTCGGCGCGAAAGTCCAGGAGCTGAATGCCTCCGTGGGAACCGTCCTGACCGTCAACCCCGCCGGCGGCCAGGGCTTCGAGGGCGGCGGCGAACCGCTGACGGCCGAGCAGGCCGCAACCGCAGCCGCCGTCCCCAACGTGAGCTCCGTCGTCGGGACCAGCTCCCTGCGGCTTCGGAACGCCACCGAAGCCGCGGCACGGGCAGCCGCGCAGGGGGCAACCGGCACACAGGCCGGCCCCGGCGGAGGGCAAGGTGCCGGGCAGGGCGGCGCCCAAGGCGGCCCCTCCGCGGCGACCCTGACCACCAGCCTCACCGCAGCCATCGATGCCGGCACGCTCGGCGGCCGGAACCAGGCCGCGAACGGCACCACCGGGTCCACCGGCACCACCACGGCGCAACCGGCCCGCTCGCTTCCCGTCAGCGCCACCGGCACAGGCGGCGAAGTGGACAGCACAGGCAAAGCCTTGACCATCACCGAGGGAACCGGGCTGGGCGACTACACGGCCGAATCCGCCAACGCCCTCGTGGGCACCACCCTGGCCCAAAAGAACGGCCTCACCATCGGGTCCACCTTCACCATCAATGACCGGACATTCACCGTGGCCGGCCTCTTCGACGCAGGAACCACGTTCGGCAACAACGCCCTGTACGTCACCCTCCCCACGGCGCAGACCCTCGCGGAACTTCCCGGCGAGCTGTCCTCCATGATCGTCACGGTCAACAGCCTGGACAACGTCGGGTCAACCAAGACCGCGCTCCAGTCCGCGCTGGGAACGGACACCGCCGACGTCACCCAGGGCCAGAACCTCGAATCGGCCGTCAGCTCCCTCGGCAGCGTCAAGAACATCTCATTCATCGCCTTCGTAGCGGCCCTCGGCACCGCCGGGCTGATCATCCTGCTGATCATGGTGATGCTGGTCCGCGAGCGCCGGCGCGAAATCGGCGTCCTGAAGGCCATCGGCGCACCCAACCGCACCATCGGCCTGCAGTTTGTGCTGGAGGCGCTGGTACTCGTGGCCATGGGCAGCGTGGTTGGTGCCGCCGTCGCGTCCTTCGCCAGCGGGGGCATCGCTTCCGCGCTGATCAGCACCAACACGAGTACGACGACGGCGGCCACCGTCGGTCGCGCGGCCGGCGGTCCGGGCGGAACCGGTTTCCCCGGCGGCGGAGCGGGAATGCCCGGCGGCGCGTTCCCCGGCGGGAATCCGCTGGGCGGGGCGTCGCAGTTGCTGACCTCGGTCACGGCGAGCGCCTCCCCCGGTGTCATCGCCGCCGGCATCGCCGCGGTGTTCGGTGTGGCCATCATCGGCGCGCTGGTCCCGGCACTGCTCACTGCGCGAATCCGTCCCATCGAAGTCCTGCGAGGAGAATAACCATGATTGAAGTCAAGAACCTGGTCCGCACTTTCAACTCGGGCGACCGCACCATCAAGCCCGTCAACGATGTCAGTTTTGTGCTTGAGCAGGGCACCCTGGCGTCCATCGTGGGCAAGAGCGGCAGCGGCAAAAGCACCCTGTTGTCCCTCCTCGGTGCGCTGGACAAACCCACCAGTGGAGACGTCGTCGTGAACGGCGTGAGCCTGGCCGGAATGCCGGACGGCAAGCTGACCGAATATCGGCGCCGGGACATCGGTTTTGTTTTCCAGCAGTTCAACCTCATCCCGAACCTCTCCGCGGTGGACAACGTGATGCTCCCCATGGAGTTCGCCGGTGTCCGGAAGTCCGAGCGGCTGCAGCGGGCGAAGGACCTGCTGGAACAGGTGCAGCTGGACCCGGAGAAGCAGGTGCGGCGCATCAACCGGTTGTCCGGCGGCGAGCAGCAGCGGGTGGCGATTGCCCGCGCACTGGCCAACGAACCGAAACTGATCCTCGCGGACGAGCCCACCGGCAACCTCGATGAGCAGACCGGCGACCACATCATCGAGCTCCTCAACGCGCTCAGCCGTGATCACAACACCACCATCCTGGTGGTGACGCACGACAGGGCACTGGCCAATAGGACGGACCGCCGCTTCAGGCTCCAGCAGGGCAGGCTTACGGAAGAAACGGTCCGGGCCATGGTCTGACGCACGGGCTGGCCGGGGTGAGAGGATGGGCACCATGAGCGCGCCAATTGCCACGCCGTGGTTGTCCAGCCAGTCTGATCAGGATCCCCGGTCCGCTACCGGACGGCCGCTGCGCTGGGGCGTCATCGCCACCGGCGGCATTGCCCGTTCGGTGTCGCGGGACCTGGCACTGCTGGCGGACGCCGAGCTCTACGCTGTCAGTTCCCGCGGCCGGGACACGGCGGAGAGCTTCGCCACCGCGTACGATTTCGCCCGGGCGTACTGGGACGACGGCGGCGTCTCCGGCTACCAGCATTTGCTCGCCGATGATGCGGTGGACGTTGTCTACGTCGCCACGCCGCACGCGCAGCACCACCAGATCGTGCTTGCGGCGCTGAATGCCGGCAAGCATGTCCTGTGCGAAAAGGCCTTCACCATCAATGCACGTGAGGCCAGCGAGCTGGTGGCCGTGGCGCGTGAACGGAAGCTCTTCCTGATGGAGGCCATCTGGAGCCGGTTTTTGCCCGGGATGCAGCGGGTCTTCGAGATCGCCGCATCCGGCGAACTGGGCGATGTGCACTGGGTTACGGCCGACCTGGGCTTCCCCGCCCCGTACTCCCCGACCTCGCGGCTGTGGGCGCGGCAGGACGGCGGCGGTGCCCTCCTGGACATCTCGGTGTACCCGTTGTTGTGGGCCGTGGGGACGTTGGGGTTCCCCCAAACGGTCAGTGCCACAGGCTTTATTAATGACGACGGCGTGGACGCCCAGAATGCGTTGACGCTCGGCTACAACCACGGTGCCCAGGCTCAGCTGACGTCCTCGCTCCTAGCGTTTGGCCCCCGGACCGCCACGGTGGCGGGAGGCCTGGGCTACCTGCAGAGTGTGGGCTCCATCAACAACCCGCGGGAACTGGTGATCGGCATCGGCCTTGGCGAGCTGCGGACGGAACCGTTCGACGTCGTTGGCCTCGGCTACACCTACGAGCTCCGCGAGGTGACGCGCTGCATCCAGCAGGGCCTCACTGAAAGTCCGGTCATGCCATTGGAGGATTCCCTCAAGACCATGCGTCTCTTTGACGGGGTCCGCGGGCAGCTGGGGGTCAGCTACCCAAACGATGCCCACTAGCCGAGGGTCAGCCGGCAACACGGCGGATTAGTAAGTTTGCTTTATTTATTTTCCGATTTCCCTAGACGCGCTGCAAGGAGCGGTCTTAGGCTGTAGCCATCGTCGGTCTCAACGGTATGTACTGGGGGTGGTACGCGTGGCAAAGGTTCGTTCGCCATGGCGTCTGCTCCGCCCGCTCTTCCTGGCAGGAGCGGTAACCGCGACCTGGCTGACACTTTCTTCGTCCGCCGCAATGGCGGACAGTTCCACGGATTCCGGTTCCCTGCTGGGCGGCGTCACGTCCTCTGTTTCGTCGCTTACGGCTCCGCTGACTGGCATTACTCCCCCCGCGGAAACCAAGGCTCCTCTTGCCTTGGCCAGTCCCGCTGCGGCGCCCACCGGACTCTTGCAGCCGTTGGTTGGCAGCCTGGCAAACACCACGGATCAGGTCGTGGCAGCCGTCCCCGTTGTGAGCAACATTGTTCCTTCAGGAGCTGTGTCCGCGGTGGCCGTTCCCGTTGCCGCCGTTGCCGATGGTGCCGTGGCCGGACTCGTGGACGTCGCCGTTCCGCCGCTGGTCGAAGCGGTTCCCATTCTTGAACCTGTGGTGCAGCCTGTTGCCGACCTCGTAACGGGCGCAGCTCCTCTGCCTGCTGTTCTGCCCGGTGTCCTGAATGCCTCAGGCGATCTCGCCGAGGCGCCGGCGCCGGATACAGAGGCGCCCACGGCGGCCCCTGATGTGACGGGCTCTGAAGCATCGGCAGCCGCCGTTCCGGACCATGCGGACACTGCCGTCGATGAGGCTAGAGGTTCTTCAGGACCATCACTGGCCCTTACCGGTTCCCCCGCGGCAGCAGCACCCGGCGCATCTCTCCATCAGGCCGCCACTCGGGCACCGTTGGATGAAGACCCGTCGCCCTCACCGGTTCCGGTCCCGGCGGCTCCGGGTTCGGGTGCAGGAGGCGCGACATCGCCGTCCGGCCCGTCAGGCGCTGCCGCGTGGCTCAATGACTTTGATCTTGGCCTGCCACTGTCGGGTACCTACCCGATCAGTGGAGCATCCGAGCATGCCCCCTCGCCGGTGTCATTCGACCCCGGTTCCTCTCCTGACTAGTTGAGCCCCCTCTGCCTTCTTCACGGCAGAACACGGCCATCGGGTTGCTGCAATGCGGCCCCCATCAACTTGTCAGGAGACAACCATCATGCATTCCAATCTACGCAGAGGGCTGCTTGGCACCCTCTTTGCCGGCGGCCTCATAGCCTTCGGCGCCACCGCAGCCAACGCTGCGGACACAACCAGCGGACCGGACCTCACGGCCTCCGCACTGGTCTCAGCGGCGGCATCCGCAAACACGACGACGTTGGGCCTGCTGGGTGGCCCAACGCAGTCGGACACCACGGATGTCGCCGCTGCGCTCGACGTCAACCTCGGTGGCACGGACGGCCTCCTCGGCAACACCAACGGCGCCACCAACAACGGGACCGTCGCTGACGTGGCAGCCGCCGTGGACGTCAACCTCGGCGGCACCGACGGCCTCCTCGGCAACACCAACGGCACCGCCGACAACGGGACCGTCGCTGACGTCGCGGCCGCAGTGGACGTCAACCTCGGCGGCACCGACGGCCTCCTCGGCAGCACCCACGGCAGCGCCGACAACGGCACCGTCGCTGACGTCGCAGCCGCCGTCGACGTCAACCTCGGCGGCACCAACGGCCTCCTCGGCAACACTGACGGCACCACCGACAACGGCACCCTCGCTGACGTCGCAGCCGCAGTCGACATCAACCTCGGCGGCACCGACAGCCTCCTCGGCAACAGTGACGGTGGCACCCTCGCTGACGTGGCAGCCGCAGTCGACGTCAACCTCGGCGGCACCGACGGCCTCCTCGGCAACAGTGACGGCACCGCTGACGGTGGCACCCTCGCTGACGTGGCGGCTGCAGTGGACGTCAACCTCGGCGGCACCGACGGCCTCCTCGGCAGCACCAACGGCGCCACTGACGGTGGCACCCTCGCCGACGTCGCAGCCGCAGTCGACGTCAACCTCGGCGGCAGCGACGGCCTCCTCGGCAGCACCAACGGCACCACTGACGGTGGCACCCTCGCCGACGTCGCAGCCGCAGTCGACGTCAACCTCGGCGGCACCGGCGGCCTGCTCGGCAGCACCGACGGCGGCCTGGATGCCGCAGTTGATCTCGGTGTGAGCCTGGATGCCTCCGGCCCTTTGAATGACGCTGTCGTGGGTGTCGGTGGTTCGGTGACCATCGGCGGATCCGCGGATGGCACTGACACCCCGGGCACGACGGATCCGGGCACCACAGATCCCGGAGTCACGGACCCGGGAACCACGGACCCGGGAACCGGCACGACGGGTGGCACGGACACCCCGGCTGACGGAACGGATATGCCGGGCAACGGAACAAACACAGCCGACACTGCAGTGTCTGCAACAACAGACATCACCGTTACTCCTGCCGGAACCATCACCCGTCTGGCAACCACGGGAGCAGCAGGAACGGTAGCAGCAAGCGACAGCGCTCAGGGCGGCAGCGAAACGCTGGCCAAGACCGGCCTCGACGCCTCACTGATCCCGCTCGCGCTGATCCTTCTGGTAGCCGGCGTGCTGCTGCTCAGGCGCCGCCGGACCTCCTAGGGTCCTACCTTTGACGGTCCTCCCCGGAGGACCCTAGGACGCACGAACCGATCCGTTCGCCGTCTAACCGTTCGCGCTACACGTGAGCGGCCCTGAAAGGAGGTGGGCCACCGCAGAGCCCTATCACCAGCACTCATCCTTGTTACCGAGGGTCCGGCTGGGAAGTCCCTACAACTTCCCAACCGGGCCTTCGGTGTGCAATACGAGCAAAAGGACAGTAGCCTTAGCTTCCCGGTTCACCGGTATAATTTGACGTACAACAGTGCCGCAGCGCACACCGGGAGGAACGGGTCATGGGGGCGGAATCGCCTAGCTCCATCAAGGATGAAGTGGTCGGCGGACGGTACCGTTTGGGCGAAGTGGTCGGCCGCGGCGGCATGTCCACCGTTTACTGTGCCCATGACGAAAACCTTGGCCGCGACGTGGCCCTGAAGCTTTTCGCACCGCAAGCCCCGGATGCAGACGAGCTGAAACGCCAGGAAGCGGAAATCCAACTTCTCGCCACGCTCAACCATCCCAGCCTGGTCACCCTGTTCGACGCCGGAATCGATACCCGAATCACGGACGAACCCAGGCCGTTCCTGACCATGGAACTGGTGGAGGGGCAGGACCTTCGCAGCCGCATCAGGCACAGCCCTGTCCCCCTGGACGAGCTCGCCGTGATCGGGGCCGGCATAGCCGACGCACTGGCCTACGTGCACGGCCTGGGCGTCATCCACCGTGACATCAAGCCGGGCAATATCCTCCTCGTTCAGGTCCGCCCGGGCGAGCCTCTGCGGCCCAAGCTGACGGACTTCGGCATAGCCAGGATCGTGGACTCGACACGGCTGACCGCCACAGGAACCATGGTGGGCACCGCGGCGTACCTCAGCCCGGAGCAGGCCCTGGGCTCGCCGCTATCTCCAGCCACGGACATCTACTCCTTCGGGTTGGTCCTGCTGGAGTGCATCAAGCAAACAGTGGAGTTTCCGGGCAACGCTGTGGAGTCTGCCGTGGCAAGGCTGCACCGCGCGCCGGAAATTCCGGAGGATCTCCCTGTCGAATGGGCTGAGCTGATCCGCTCCATGACGGCAATCGAACCCCTGGAGCGTCCTGCCGCTGCCGGCGTCGAAACCGTACTCCGCCAGGCACTGGTTTCGCCGGCATCCACCCCTGGTGAACTCACCACCGAGACCACCCGCGTGCTGCCTGCCATGCCTTTCAGGCCGCCCTCCATAGCCATCACCGCCGAATCTGAGCTGCCCCGCGTGCACCGCGGGGGAAAGCGTTTCTGGCTCGCTGTTGTGCTGGGGCTTCTCGCCATCGTGGCTGCCGCAACGGCACTGACCGTCGGACTCGCCTCACAGCAGACGCCCGACGTCGCCCCCTACCCCACCGTAACCGGCAACTTGGGTGACCACCTTCAAGAGCTTCAGAAGAGCGTGGAACCATGACGGTGGATCGGAACGGCCGCTGGGGCCGGGGTGCCTTCCGCTGCGTGTCAGCGGCGGCGGCAGCACTTCTGCTGGCAGGGTCGTTAGCCGCATGCGGCCCTGCAGACTCGGGCCTGAAGAAGGACACCGCGGCGCAACTCCAGCAACGCGTCCTCGACGTCAGCCAGGCGGCCGCAGGCAATGACCCAACCGGCGCCCTGACCGCTTTGGCTGCCCTAGAGGAGGATCTGGCGGCAGCGACCAGCAACGGGACCGTGTCCGATGACCGCCGGCGGTCGATAGTGACCGCGGTTGCGGCCGTCCGCGCAGACCTGAATGAAGCCGTGGCAGCAGCCGCAGCCGCGAAGGCCGCTGAGGATGCCGCCGCGGCACAACGGCAGGCCGAAGCAGATGCGGCCTCGGCCGCGGCTGCCGCCGCGGCCGAGGCAAACAATGTCGCTCCAGCACCGGTTGCGCCCGTCCCGGCGCCGGCGCAGAACAATGGCAAAGCTGGCAAGGGGAAGGGCAAGGACAGCTAACGGTCACAAAGCCTGGGCCGCCCCATCTTGATCCTGCACCGCCCACAACAGAGCGGCGCCCCGTATCCAGGGCGCCGCTCTCTATTTCCGAGCCTCAGAGGCACGATCCTTTTTAGTTAGCCGGAAAGCGTTCCCAAACGCGGTGGCTCGCCATCAGTTCGGCGAGTTGAGGAACCAGCTCGCCTGCTGTGTCTGCCGCAACAACACCGGCAGCGCCCAAAGCGATCCCTGCCGCGTTAAGCGTCGCAGAATTTTCGCCCAACACGCCAAGCGCCTTGGCATGCCGAAACGCCTCTGAGAGCAGCAGCACAACCCGCGGGTCCAGTGAAGCGCCCGTTTCGCCGGCCTTGGCGTCACGGGCCGTTTTGGCATCCGGAGCCCGCGTTGCTCCGCCGGCAACAAGGACTGCATCGAACTCGGTCGAGCGGGCGGTGAGGTATGTCCGTTGGACGGGGACGCCACCGTCGCCCTCTTCCCCCAGGTATCCGCCGGCCGGTGCGATGACCAGCGGCACGATGCCCAAAGCGTCCAGGGCCTTGCGTGCGGCGTTGACCTCCGCAAAGTCACTGCTCTGATCTGCCACGATGCCCACGACCCGGCCGGCCACTGGCCAGGTCTTGCCCAGCTGGGACAGGGCGGGGCTGGGTTCGGCGTCTGCAACGTCCTCGGTGGCGGCCGGCGCGGGCAGGCCCAGGCCCTTCGCCACGGCTGCGCACAGGTCCCTGTCCACATTGGCCAAGGCGAGCAACTGCCGCTCCCGGATTGTCTTCTCGTAGCACTTGCCCAGTTCGAATGTGTACGCCTGGATGACGTGGTCCTGCTCCGCGGGGGTGAGGCTGCGGAAAAACAGGCGGACCTGGCTGTAGTGATCGTTGAAGGATGCGGGATTCTTCCGCTCCTTAATGGCCGCGGCAAGCTCCTCAGGAACGTCGATGAAGGCACTCACATCCTGGCCGGCAAGGAAAGGGCAGCCGCCGTCCAGGGAATTGGGGTGGTATGGTGCCGCCCCGCCGTGCACCGCCTGCTGGTGCATGCCGTCGCGCAGCATGTCATTCACCGGTGCTTGGGGGCGGTTGATCGGGATCTGGCCGAAGTTTGGGCCGCCGAGCCGAGAGATCTGGGTGTCAAGGTAGGAAAACAGCCTGACCTGCAGCAGCGGGTCGTTGGTAACGTCGATGCCAGGTACCAGATGCCCGGGATGGAAGGCCACCTGCTCGGTCTCCGCGAAATAGTTGGTGGGGTTGGCGTTAAGCGTCATGATGCCGATGGGCTGGACCGGGGCCAACTCCTCGGGAACGAACTTGGTGGGGTCCAGCAGGTCGATGCCCTCGAACATCTGATCCTCGGTGTCCGGGAAAGTCTGCACTCCCAGTTCCCATTCCGGGAAAGCGCCGGATTCGATGGCGTCGGCCAGGTCTCGGCGGTGGAAGTCCGGGTCCATCCCGTTGATGATCTGGGCCTCTTCCCAAACCAGCGAGTGGACGCCCTGCTTCGGTTTCCAGTGGAACTTCACCAGGGTGGTATTTCCCTCCGCATTGACGAAGCGAAAGGTGTGGACGCCGAAACCTTCCATGGTGCGGAAGGAACGCGGGATCCCCCGGTCGGACATGTTCCACATGGTATGCGCCTGCGCCTCGGTATGCAGGGAAACAAAATCCCAAAAAGTGTCGTGGGCGCTCTGGGCCTGCGGAATCTCCCGGTCCGGGTGGGGCTTTCCGGCGTGGATGATGTCCGGAAATTTGATGCCGTCTTGGATGAAGAAGACCGGGATGTTGTTCCCCACGAGATCGTAGGTGCCTTCATCCGTGTAGAACTTGGTGGAAAAGCCCCTGGTATCGCGGACAGCGTCCGCAGACCCGCGCGAACCCAGGACCGTTGAAAACCGCACGAATACCGGCGTTTCCACATCCTTGGCCAGGAACCCCGCACGGCTGATCTTGGCGGCGGTCCCGTAAGACCTGAACACCCCGTGCGCGCCTGCGCCACGGGCATGCACCACACGCTCCGGGATGCGTTCGTGGTCAAAATGCGTGATCTTTTCCCGGAGGTGGTGGTCCTGCAACAGGATAGGTCCGCGGGGACCGGCCTTCAGGGAATGGTCCGTGTCGCCAAGCCTCAGCCCCTGCGCCGTGGTGAGGTATTGCCCGGACTGGGCACGCGCCGTCAGGGGTGCCCCAGTTGGGCTCCCCGTGGGTGAGACTGCCTCCGGGCCCTGCTGGTCCGGCTTGGGCGGCAACGGCTCACGCGGAGTGGCGGGTTCGTTCAGGCTCGCGGGTTCACTGGCGGGAACACCGGGGATCTGGATGTTGCTTTCTTCACGCACGGATTCTTCTCCTCTGGGTGGGCAACCTCAGCAGTCATCGGCTTCCGCCGAGATACTAAGTGTACTTAGCACCATAGGCAAGGATGCCTCTTGCCACAACCCGGGTTCCGGTATCCGGGCCACGAATACTTCGCATCCACAGGCTCGAGGTCTTGGCGCCGCAGAAGAACGGCCGAACAAAAACGCGGCGCCCCGGTTTCCCGGGGCGCCGCGTCCGTGTACCGCGCCTCTGAGGCGCGCTGCCTCTTAGTTCAGGGTGGCGATGACCTTGTTCAGCGTGGCCGAGGGGCGCATGACAGCAGAGGCCTTGGCCTCATCGGGACGGTAGTAACCGCCGATATCCACCGGCGAGCCCTGCACTGCCGCGAGTTCGCCAACGATGGTTTCCTCGTTGGACGCCAGTTCGCCTGCAACAGCGGAGAACGATGCTGCGAGCTCAGCATCCTCGGTCTGCTGGGCAAGTTCCTCAGCCCAGTAGCGGGCCAGGAAGTAGTGGCTGCCGCGGTTGTCCAGCTCTCCTGCACGGCGGCTCGGGGACTTGTTCTCGAGCAGGAAGGTTCCTGTTGCCTTGTCCAGGGTGTCGGCCAGCACCTGCGCACGGGCGTTGTCCGTGGTGGTTGCCAGGTGTTCGAAGCTCACTGCCAGGGCCAGGAACTCGCCCAGGCTGTCCCAGCGCAGGTGGTTTTCCTTCAGCAGCTGCTGGACGTGCTTCGGGGCTGATCCGCCGGCGCCGGTCTCGAAGAGTCCGCCGCCGTTCATCAGCGGAACCACGGAAAGCATCTTGGCGCTGGTTCCGAGTTCCAGGATGGGGAACAGGTCCGTGAGGTAGTCACGCAGCACGTTGCCGGAAACGGAGATGGTGTCCTCACCCTTGCGGATGCGTTCCAGGGTGAAGGCGGTGGCCTTCTCCGGGGACATGATCTGGATGTCCAGGCCCTCGGTGTCGTGGTCCTTGAGGTAATCGTTGATCTTGGCGATGAGGTTGGCATCGTGGGCACGGGTCTCGTCAAGCCAGAACACTGCAGGGGTCTTGGAGGCACGCGCACGGGTCACGGCAAGCTTGACCCAGTCGCGGATGGGGGCGTCCTTGGTCTGGCAGGCGCGCCAGATGTCGCCGGGGGCAACGTCGTGTTCAATCAGCACGGCGCCGGAACCGTCCACGATCTGCACCGTGCCGGCTTCCTGGATTTCGAACGTCTTGTCGTGGCTGCCGTATTCCTCGGCCGCCTGGGCCATAAGGCCGACGTTCGGGACGGTGCCCATGGTGGTGGGATCGAATGCGCCGTTGGCACGGCAGTCGTCCACCACCACCTGGTAGATGCCGGCGTAGGAGCTGTCCGGGAGGACTGCCAGCGTGTCGGCTTCCTTGCCGTCCGGGCCCCACATGTGGCCGGAGGACCGGATCATGGCCGGCATGGACGCGTCCACAATGATGTCGGAGGGCACGTTCAGGCTGGTGATGCCCTTGTCCGAGTCCACCATGGCCAGGGCGGGGCCATCTTCGAGGCCCTTCTGGATGAGGGACTTGACGCCTTCGCGGACGTCCTCGGGAAGGTCCTCGAGGCCGTTCAGGATGGCGGCCAGGCCGTTGTTGGGGCTCAGGCCGGCGGCGGTGAGCTGCTTGCCATAGGTTTCAAAGAGCTCGGAGAAGTACGCCTTCACCACGTGACCGAAGATGATGGGGTCCGAGACCTTCATCATGGTGGCCTTCAGGTGGGCGGAGAACAGGACGCCTTCTTCCTTGGCGCGGGCAACCTGGGCTGCCAGGAATTCGTCGAGCGCGGCGGCGCGCATCACGGTGCCGTCGATGACTTCGCCGGCCAGGACCGGGAAAGCCTTCTTGAGGACCTTGACGGAGCCGTCTTCGCGGACCAGCTGGAGAGCGATGGTGCCGTCGGCGTCGATGACCACGGACTTCTCGTTGGAGCGGAAGTCGTCCTTGCCCATGGTGGCGACGTTGGTTTTGGAGTCCGCGGACCAGGCGCCCATGGAGTGCGGGTTCTGGCGGGCGTAGTTCTTGACGGACAGCGGCGCACGGCGGTCCGAGTTGCCTTCACGCAGGACCGGGTTCACGGCGGAACCCTTGATCTTGTCGTAGCGCGAGCGGATGGCCGTCTCCTCATCGGAGGAAGGGTTGTCCGGGTAGTCCGGCAGGTTGAAGCCCTGGCCCTGGAGTTCGGCGATGGCGGCCTTCAGCTGCGGGATGGATGCACTGATGTTCGGCAGCTTGATGATGTTGGCTTCCGGCGTCTTCGCCAGTTCACCAAGCTCAACAAGGGCGTCACCGGTCTGCTGCTCCGGGGTGAGGTAGTCACCGAACACGGAGATGATGCGGCCTGCGAGCGAAATGTCACGGGTCTCCACCTCCACACCTGCAGTCGAAGCAAACGCCTCGATGATCGGCAAGAACGAATAAGTAGCCAGCATCGGCGCTTCGTCGGTGTGGGTATAGATAATCTTGGACATGCGCGGGCGTCTCCCTAGAGGTCGGCTGTGGAAATTTGGTCTATTTCACCACGCCTAACTTACCCGAGGACACGGCTTTGAGCCCTACCCGGGACGGTCGAAGGCCCCCGTATTACCGCAGGTTTGGGGAGCGCTGGGCAGCGCACGACGGCGGCAGGCACCGCGGTGGGGCCCGTCGCCGTCGCGCATTACTTCCGGCAGCAGCCGGCAGCGACGTGCGTCAGTCAGCGCCGCTTGTGGGGAATGTCACTAGGCCAGAGCTGCACGTACTTCGGGTCTTGGCGGCGCAGCTCTTCGGTGGCGGTGAACGTATGGACCGGATCGACGTCCCGCAGCTGGAGAGCCGCGGTGAAGGCCTCCATGTCGGGAACAGCGGTCTCCGCTCGCCCGTCGGCGGCAAAATGCCTGCCGTTGGCTGCGGATTTTTTGGCGGATTTCCAGAATGCAATCACGATGGGGCCCCAACTTCGCTCGGAGTCCGGAGCCCAGATCGGACAAGTCATTGATAAGAGAAAAGTACCCGTTGACCTGAGCTTTTACCAGAGTGACGCGCCACTCGAGACGGTACTACTATTTACAAAAGTCGTGTTGCATCGGTAGGTTCTACTGGTCACGGGCGGGCTCTCTGAGGCCGCCCTCTACCCGTTCAGACAGGACAATCATGACGCGTACCAGGTCCCTGGCGGCCAGTCTCCTCAGCCTTTCGGCGGCTGCCATGTTGGCGCTGGTTGGCGCCGGAACCGCGAATGCCGCTCCGGCGGCGTCGGACGATAATACAGCCCCCGTAGTTGCCAGCGTCAAGGTGGACAGTACAGGTGCAGCGGAATACTGGACGGCGGACCGCATGCGCGCCGCGATTCCCGGCGACGCCCTGGCGGGCGCTACGCCCGAACGCCTTACTACTGCCAGTGTCGCCGTGGCTAAGGGCAAGAACACCAAGGTCAAGCCGAGCAAGGCGAGCAAAGTCAACAGCAACAGCCCCAAGTTCGCCCGGGAGGCAGACTCGGTGGACCACATCGGCAAGGTGTTCTTCACCATGGGCGGGTTCAATTACGTGTGTTCGGGCAATGCCGTCTCCTCCGCGAACGAAAGCACCGTGGCCACAGCCGGCCACTGCGTCAACGAAGGTCCCGGCGCGTACGCTACCAACTTCATCTTTGTTCCCGGCTACGACAATGGCGACGAACCCAACGGCAGGTGGACGGCAAAGAGCCTGCTCACCACACCCCAGTGGAAGGACAAGGGTGATATCGCCTTCGATACCGGCTTTGCTGTTATGAACCTTAATGCGGCGGGCGAGACCCTCACCGACGTGGTCGGCGGATCAGGGGTTGAATTCAATGCGCTGCGCGGCGTGCAGTACACCGCTTATGGCTACCCTGCCTCCGCGCCGTACAACGGCGAACAGCTTTGGAGTTGCAAGGGCAAGGCGTCGGACGACACCAAGCACCCTGAGTTCAAGACTCAGGGAATCCCGTGCACCATGACGGGCGGCTCCTCCGGCGGCCCGTGGTTCCTCAGCAGCGGCTTGCAGAACTCCATCAACAGCTACGGCTACAACGACTCCAACGTGATGTACGCCCCGTACTGGGGCACTGACATCCAGAACACGTACAACAGTGCCCAAGCAGCCTAAAAAGTCCCCTGCCCCGGCGCCCGGTCCTGGCCTTCATCGGGGCGACAGCGCCGTCAGCCACAGCGAATCGGACCAGACGCAGGAGGAGATTCTCGCCTACTGGACTCCGGAACGGATGGCGGAGGCGAAGCCCCGCGAGCTACGGCTTCCGGACCCCGGTCCACGTCCCGCGCACGACGACGAGGACCGGGCGCAGACCGATTCCTGAATCCCCGTTAACGCCCGACGGCGCCTCTCCCCTCATCGGGGACAGGCGCCGTCGGGCGTTCTAAACCCTGGGCCCACACCGGGTTCCCTGACCGTGGGCCCCCATCGGCGAAGGACCCGGACCGAGCGAAGCGAGGTTTGGGAGCCGATGGGGACTTGCGAGGTGAGGGAGCCGGTGGGGATTAGTGGAAGAAGTGGCGGGCACCCGTGAAGTACATGGTGATGCCGGCCGCGTTCGCTGCGGCGATGACTTCCTCGTCCCGGACGGACCCGCCCGGCTGGACCACGGCGCGCACGCCGGCGTCGATCAGGATCTGCAGGCCGTCGGCGAACGGGAAGAACGCGTCGGACGCAGCCACGGCGCCGCGTGCACGCTGGGGTGCACCGCTCGCGCCCGTTTCTGTCGTCCCCACGTTCGACGCACCGCCGGCACCGTCGACGTCTGACTCCACCGTGACGCCGAGCGTGTTGGCCCTCTCCACGGCGAGGCGGCAGGAGTCCAGGCGGTTGACCTGGCCCATGCCGATCCCCACGGCAGCGCCGTTGTCCGCGAGCAGGATGGCGTTGGACTTGGCGGCGCGGCAGGCGGTCCAGGCGAAGGAGAGGTCAGCGAGGGTCTTTTCGTCCGCGGCGTCACCGGCGGCGAGGGTCCAGTTGGCGGTGTTGTCGCCGTCGGCGTCCACCTTGTCGGTGGCCTGGACCAGCATGCCGCCGGAGACCTGGCGGAACTCCGTGGGGTACCGGCCGTAGCCCTCCGGGAGGGCCAGCAGGCGGATGTTCTTCTTCTTGGAAAGGATTTCCACGGCTTCGGGTTCGAAGGCCGGGGCGATGACCACCTCGGTGAAGATGCCGGCCACGGTGCGGGCCATGCCGGCGGTCACGGTGCTGTTGGCAGCGATGACGCCACCGAACGCGGAGACCGGATCGCAGGCGTGGGCCTTGGCGTGGGCGTCGGCGATCGGGTCTTCAGCATCGGCCGACCCCACAGCCACCCCGCATGGGTTGGCGTGCTTGATGATGGCGACGGCGGGCTCGGTGAAGTCGAACGCTGCGCGCAGGGCGGCGTCGGCGTCGACGAAGTTGTTGTAGCTCATGGCCTTGCCATGCAGCTGGTCGGCCTGGGCGATGCCGGCCGGAGCGGCCTTGTCCACGTAGAGCGCGGCCTGCTGGTGCGGGTTTTCGCCGTAGCGGAGGACCTCGGAGCGTTCCAGGGACAGCCCGGCGTAGGCGGGCCAGTCGATGATGCCGTCGCCGTCCTCATCCTTGAACTGGCTGGCCGTCCACGTGGCAACTGCGTTGTCGTACGCGGCGGTGTGGGCGAACGCCTTGGCGGCCAGCCGCCGTCGCGTCTTCAGGTCAAAGCCGCCCTCAGCCGCGGCGGTGACCACCTGGCCGTAGAAGCCGGGGTCCACCACAATGGCGACGGCGGCGTGGTTCTTCGCTGCCGAACGCACCATGGCGGGGCCACCGATGTCGATCTGCTCCACCACGTCATCCTGCGCGGCGCCGGATTTGACCGTCTCCACGAACGGGTAGAGGTTCACCACCACGAGGTCGAAGGTCTCGATCTCCATGCCGGCGAGGGTTTCCATGTGCGCCGGGACGCGGCGGTCAGCCAGGATGCCGCCGTGGACCCGGGGGTGCAGGGTCTTGACGCGGCCGTCCAGCATCTCCGGGGAGCCGGTGACTTCCTCGACTTCCTGGACGGGGATGCCGGCCGCGGCGATCTTCTTGGCTGTTGAGCCGGTGGAGACAATCTTCACGCCTGCTGCGTGCAGTCCCTTGGCGAGCTCCTCCAGACCGGTCTTGTCGTAGACCGAGATAAGGGCCCGGCGAATGGGAACACGGTCGATGGATACACGTTCAGGCTGCGTGAAGCTCACAAAAAGTCTCCGTCTTATGTCGCGGACCAGTGCCGCGGGTGGTGGGGATAGGGCCAGTTTATCGTGTTGTGCCTTGCCTCCGTTTGCGGGGGCCGGCCCTGCCGGCCCCGGACGCACGAATCGGCGCAGAGCGGGGCCGTCCGCAACTGCGCATGCCTCTAAGATTTAGGCAGGAGGCTGCGATGAATATTTACACCACTGTGCCCAGCGGCGAACAGGTGGTCCAGGAACTGCCGTGGCGGTGGAAGGTCCAGGGCCGGATCTTCGTGATCGGCGGCTTCGGCTTTATGTTTGACGCCTGGGACGTGACGCTCAACGGCATCCTCATCCCCCTGCTCTCCACCCACTGGGCCCTGTCGGCCGGTGAAGTCGCCTGGGTGGGTACCGCCAACCTGATCGGCATGGCGCTGGGCGCGTTTGTGTGGGGAACCATCGCGGACACCATCGGGCGAAAAAAGGCATTCACGGCCACGCTGCTGATCTTCTCGCTGTTCACCGTGCTGGGCGCCTTCTCCCCCGACTTCGTCTGGTTCTGCGTGTTCCGGTTTATGGCCGGCTTCGGTTTGGGCGGCTGCATTCCCGTTGACTATGCGCTGGTCGGCGAGTTCACGCCTCGGAAGCAACGCGGCAAGGTCCTCACCGCGATGGACGGCTGGTGGCCGGTGGGCGCTGCCCTGGCCGGCTTTGTATCCGCTGGGTTGGTGGGCATTTACGGTGACTGGCGGCTGACCATGCTGGTGATGGTGCTGCCGGCGCTCCTGGTGTTCTGGATCCGGCGCAGCGTTCCGGAGTCTCCGCTGTTCCTGATCCGGAAGGGCCGCCGGGAGGAAGCAGCCAAGGTCATTGATGATCTCGTGGCAGCCACCGGCGCCGAACCCCGCGCCTACAGCCTGCCCGACGCGCAGGACGTTCCGCGGCTGTCCGCCGGCAGTGCATGGCATCAGCTGCGCCTGGTGTGGCAGTTCAACTGGAAGATCACGACGACCGCGTGGGCCCTGTTCTTCAGCATCCTGCTGGTCTACTACCTGTCCCTGACGTGGATGCCGAGGATCCTGATCGGTGCCGGCTTCGCCGAGTACAAGGCCTTTGTGACCACTGCGTCCATGTCGGCTGTGGGCCTGTTGGGCGTAGTGGTGGCGGCCCTGCTGGTGGAGCGTGTGGGCCGCAAGTGGATCCTGGCCATCACCGGCCCGCTCGCCGCCCTGACCCTGGTGATCGTGGCGTTTGTGGTGGATATCCCGTCGGCGGCGATCTTCTGGCTGCTCGTGTTCGGCTTTGTGGTCCAGGTGGCCATCCCGGTGCTCTACGCCTACGTGTCCGAGCTGTACCCCACGGAACTGCGCGGCACGGGCTTCGGCTGGGCCTCCACGTTCTCCCGGCTGGGTGCAGGCTTCGGGCCGCTCATATTCGCCAACTACTTCTGGCCGGAGCTGGGCCTGGCCACATCCTTCGCCCTGGCCGGCGGCCTGGTCCTGGTGGCGGTGCTCTGGATGGCGTTCTTCTCCCCCGAGACCAGGCTGCGCCGCCTCGACTAGGCCTTCTCCCCTCCTCCCAACTAAGTAGCGCTAACTGTCGTTTTGGACGCTCAAAACGACAGTTAGCGCTACCTACTTGGGCCGCCAGCCGCGGTTCAGCAGCGCTGTGCGGACCTTGGCGACGGCGGCCCGCGCGTCGTTCTGCATGTGGCGCTTTGAGATCCTGACCGGCAACCAGCCAGCCCGCACATAGTCTTCCTCTCGGGCTATGTCCCTGACGATCTGAGCCACCTCAGAGTGCCCCTCGCCGTCATATTCCACCGCAACCTTTTGTTCCGGATAGGCGAGATCGGGTTGACGTACGACGCCGACACTCAGCTCCGTGGGCACGTTCAGTTGCGGTTCCGGCAGCCCCGCGTACTCCAGTGCCAGCCTAAGCTTGGTCTCCGGGGCGGAATCAGACCCTATCCGTGCCTGTTCAAGAGCAAGTCGCGCCTTCCGGATTCCCGGGGTCCCCTTGTGCCGGTCCAGCATGTCTGCCAGATCGTCCGTCGTTGCGAATGGCTTGGACCTTCCCTCGAAGTCTGGCCGCGGAATCCTCAACAGGTGATCCGCGACCACAGTCAGTTCGTCAACGCTCATCTTGCGTGAACAATCGAGCCACGTCCGGGTTCGGGACGTAATGAACAGGCCGTCGTGGGCGACAATTTCGTCTGCGAAGAACTGGCCCCTGTGACCCTTCACACCCGGACGGCGCATGATGGCTACGGTGTCTGGGCGCGAGACATGGATCAGCAGATCATCGCTCCCCGGCAGGAACCCGGGGAATTGCCATAGCCGGAACGCAGAAGCGTGGGACGCTGCAGCAAACTCCGTTACCAAGGTGTACGGCCGGATGTTGGGCGCCAGACCTGGGATGATTAGCTCGTCCGCCCTCGGCACACGGATTCCACGGGTGGGCCGCGCCAGACCTGGGTGACGTAACTGCCGTTCCGTGATCCCGGCGTCGGCCGCTTCTCTCAAGGTGAACGGCAGAACATCCAGCGGCTTTGGAAGAGAACGGGGAACCTTCATGTGCCCATGTTGGCAGCCCCAAGATATCGCCGCTGGAGTTATCCACAGGATCGTCCCCGCCAGCCCAAGTAGGTAGCGCTATCTGTCGTTTTGGGGGGTCAAAACGACAGATAGCGCTACCTAGTTGGGGAGGGGGGACGGGGAAGGGTCAGGCGGAAGGGGTGGCGGCGAGGGCTGCGAGCGTCTGGACCAGGAGGCGGCGCTCCACCACTTTGATGCGCTCGTGCAGGGTTTCTTCGCTGTCGGCCGGCTCGATAGTGACGGCTTCCTGCGCGACGATGGGGCCCGTGTCCACACCGGCGTCGGCCCAGTGCACCGTGCAGCCGGTGACCTTCACGCCGTAGGCCATGGCATCGCGGACGCCGTGGGCCCCGGGGAAGGCAGGCAGCAGGGCGGGGTGGGTGTTGAGGTACCTGCCTTTGAAGGCATCGATGAAGTCCGCGCTGACAATCCGCATGAACCCGGAGGAGACCACAACATCCGGGGCGTAGGAAGCCACCTTCGCGGTCAGCGCGGCATCCCATTCGTCGCGGGTGGGGAACGAGTTGAAGTTGACCACGAAGGTTTCCAGCCCCGCTTCGGAGGAACGCTCGACGCCGTAGGTCCCCTCGCGATCGGCACCCACCGCCGCGATTTCCACGTCCAGCTCCCCTGACTTAACGGCGTCGATGACGCTCTGGAGGTTGGAGCCGGTTCCGGAAACGAGGACTACGATGCGCATGGGTCTAGCTTATGGGCAGGCTCGCGTAGGCTGGAATCCATGACTACTCCCCCGGAACCAGCTGGCCAGCAGCGGACAAAACCGCAGCTCAGCGAGGCCGCCAAGACCTCGCTCAGCAAGACCCGCAACCTGTTCCGGATCTTCATCCTCACCGTTCTCGGCGCCTTTTTCGTCTACCAGCTGGACGTCGGCTACCTCTGGCTTACCGGCATCCTGACCGTCGCAAGCTTCGTCCTGGGAATCGTGCTGCTGGTCCGGTCGGCAAAGCTGAAGGAGTCCAAGCTGGTCCTATTCGGCACCATCGCGGGCTTGGTGGTCTCCCTCATCATGCTGCTGGTCATCCTGGCGTCGGCGGTGTTCTTCAGCCAGGTCCAGGAGTTCCAGGCCTGCCAGCGGCAGGCCCTGACGGACCAGGCGATGTCCAGCTGCCGCGTCCAGTTGGAGCAGTCACTGCCCGGCATGCGCTAGGGGCTCCAACCCGCGTGGGGCTCGAATCCGCGCCGGTACTCCGCTACCGGTACCAGCCCACCGCGCGATCGTAGCGGCACTCAAGCGAACCAGTGCCGGGTTCGACGCCGCCGCCGGCAGGAAAGTAGATGGCACCGAAGTCGGCCCCCTCGGCCTCGATCCGCCCCTTCGCCCAAATCTGAGCCTGCTCAAGATCCTTTTCCGGGATGGACTCGCGGGTGCTGTGGTCCGCGCTGAGGTGGATGTCCAGCTGGTACTCCCCCGGCTGGGACGTCCCGGCGTGACTTGCGGGGTCACCCTCATCGCGTCTGCTGATCAGGACCTGCGCAGAAGCATGAAGAATGGACGGCTTGCTGGCGGGGGTGCCCTGCTGCTGCTGTTTGATCCGCAGACCCGACGCGACGCTCTCGACGGTGTCGTCGTCGGTCACCGCGTAGGCGGATCCACTGACGTCAGCTTCTGAACCCCCTACGCTGATCAAGTGCTGGCCGAACTGCTCTGAGCTGGATTGACTGGAGCTGGATTGACTGGAGTTCATGCACCCTCCCTGAGGGTATTCGCGGCGGTTGCCGACCTATGCAACACTAGCCCCAAAACGCCCGGCCAAACCGGCTCGCTCCGGAATAACTTTCGCCGCCGAAACGCGAGTCTCCAGATGGTGGCGTGCACCTGCCACCCCTAGGGCTAGGCGACCAGTTCCGAGTCCTCTTCCACCTGCTGCTGGCGTTCCAGCCACGGCCCCGCCGCGTAACCGATCACGACGCCGATCCCCACTTCCGCTGCCAGCCAGAGTCCCAGCCACACGGGGTCGGGTCCGATGTCGGTGAGGCGTCCGAGTCCCGCAGAGCCACCGGCCAGCCAGGCCAGTCCGGCCGCCAGCAGGCCCGACACGGCGCCGATCAGAACCCCGAGCGCCAGGGTGGACGCGGCGGCGGTGAACCAGCGGGCGTGCACTTTGATGGACAGCCATTCATCGAAATGGTTCTCCCCTTCGCGCAGGAACCACCAGCCGGCCAGCACACCGGCCAGGACCGGAACCACCAGAGCCACAAATCCGTAGTCGAGCGGGCCCGACGGGATCGCGGCGAAAACAGGGATAGCGGGCAGAGGGCCGGTTGCGGTGCCCAGCGGCCCCACTTGGGAGCCGAGGCCCATGGCGAAACCGGACCCGGAGATCCAAGACAGCGCAAAGACCGCGAGGTTGGGCAGGTAGCCCAGCTGCGCGATGGTGAGCGCCGCACCCCCTACCGCTCCGGCGTCGACCGCTTCATACACCGCCAGCACCAGGTTCCAGTGGATGAAGACGTCCACGGCCAGGAGCACACAGGCGAGCGTCAGCGCAGACACCAGGGCCAGGAAGCCGGCCTTCGCGGCGGACCCAAGGTAGGACCCCGCCCAGCGCGAATGCTGGCTGGTGCGGGAGATCCAGTCCACGGCGTCGACGCCGATCAGGCGGCTCCACGAACCGGCCTCGCGGCGCGCCCCGATGGCCATGCCCAGGGCGAACGGGATCAGCGGGATCACCATGGCGTGCCAGATGTTAATGGCGACGTCCGGCGTGCGGCACACAAAGCCGGTAGCGGCGCCGAAGGCCGAGTAGACGAGCCAGGAACCGAGCAATGCCTGCCAGAGCTGGTCCGTATACGAGGCCCGGGCCAGCCGCCGCCCCGCCCGCCAGGCGAGCAGGAACGGGATCAGGGTGAGCCCCAGCGGAATCAGGCTGAGCACGCCTGAGTTCGCACTGCCGGCCGCACCGGTTCCGACGTCCGCCAGTTCCAGCGGGACGCCGTGGATCAGGAGCCAGGCCTGGCCGGCGAGCCTGGCCAGTGCGTCGAACGCGGTGTTGCGGAAGCCGCCCGTCGCCCAGACAGCGACGATCGGAACGAGCACCAGGAGCGCCGAGATGATGGCCGCCTGCGCCGTTTCGAGGGCGCCCTGCAGCCACAAGGGCATGGGAAGGCCACGGTCTCCGGTCTGATCAGCGCGCAGTTTCATCGTGTCCCATGGTGTCACGGCCGGACCCGCCAGCCGCTCTGCGACAGGCTCATTCGGCTAGGAGACGCGCCTCACCAAAGTTCATAGCCCGTGGCGCTGATCACGAACCCGTGTCCGGTGCGCACGTGGGCGCACACCATGGCTGCCGGCTCCCGCGAACACACCATGTTGCCGATCCGCACCGTTTGGCCGTCCTCAATCCACGGCCCCGGGAACGCCGGCCCGGCCACGGACTCCGCTTCCATCGGCGAGACGCCGTCCCCGCAGAGGCCGTACTGCGCCCCGCCGTCCAGCGTGACCACCGCGTAGCCGCCGAAGTACTCGCTCAGCCCCCTGCACTGGCCCTTGACGTCGGCGGGCCTTGGCGCCACCTCGTTGAGCAAGTGGCACGCGGCGGCGTCGGCCCCGATGGAACACTGCATGTCCTTGCCCACCGACTGCACCACCACCGGCAGCGTGGCCCGCCAGGGCTTGACGTTCACCTTGGGCAGGAGTTCCTCCGCCCGGTTCAGCGCGAGGCCGGACGCCGGGCCGGCGGGAGCGGGGGCGGCAGGACCCTGAGCAGCCGACGACGACGGCGGGGCTGGCGCCGCCGGTGCGGGCGCCGTCGTCGGGAGTTCAGCGGGTTGCGGAGCCTCGAGCGGGCCGGTCACCACCAGAGCACCGACGGCCGGTGCCCGGCCTTCCGGGACCGTGACGCTGCAGCCGGGGGCGAGCAGCAGCACGGCTGCCGCAAGGGCGAGGCGGGCGGGGAGCGGGGCAGTTTGCATAAGGGTTCCAGTCCAACAGAATGGGTCCGTTCTGTCGCTGGGCAGAAGTCCCCATCAGGGCTCATCCGGCGCTTTTTCCACAGCTCCGCCGTAAAATTGGATTGTCCGCAATCAGTGGTTGGAGGCAGAAAAATGACTACCGCATCCCCACATGCACACGGCATTCATTTCGGGCGCGCAGACGTCCAGAATGCGGGCATGGGTGTAGGTATCCTCATGTTGGTAGTGGGTGTCCTGGGCTTTGTCCCCGGCATCACCACCCGGTACAGCGAATTGATGTTCCTTGGGCCTGATTCCCACGCCATGTTCCTCGGCGCGTTCCAGGTGTCCATGCTGCTCAATATTGTGCAGTTGGCCATCGGTGCCACAGGCTGGGCGATGTCCCGGAGCGAACACGGTGCGCGCAATTTCCTTATGGGCGCCGGTGCGCTGTACATCATCCTCAGCATTTTCGGTCTGAGTGTCGGTGTCGGGTCGGCGGCCAATTTCCTGTCGCTGAACATGACGGACAACTGGACCCACCTGGTGCTGGGCGTAGCGATGATCGCTTGCGGCTGGCTGCTGTCCCGCAACAGGACCGGGGACAGGGCATAGCCCGGAAAGACAAGCCGGGACATAGGAGCCGCGCATGAGGAATGATCCGTAAATTCTGAATATTCGTCCTACTCGCCGGTGCAGTTGGCGCGGTCCCGCGAACGCTGCACCGGCTTCTTTGTGCCCGGAAATTCATACCCGGGCCGCCGAGCCCACCGGAACGGCCCGGGCCTGGAGAAAGTCCAACTGAGGGAGCGGCCTTTTGTTGTCCGGCCCCTCCTGCGGCTGCCCGGGCCGCGCCGCTGGAACAATGGGCCCATGAGCGCCGTCATCCTGGGCTGGGACCCTGCCCGCTGGAACCATTGGAACTACTCGGCTGTTGTTGAACAGGTTGGCGTTTCAGGGCTCCACCTGGAGCCTTGGGGCGTGACCCGGGGTGTTGCCGCCGGCAGTGATGCGTGGTTGCTTCTCCGGGGGGTGCACGGTCCCGGCCTTCTCGGCCATGGCATCGTCCTTTCGGGCCAGCAGGAGTCCGCAGACCAGGACGCCACGAAGATCACTGTGCAGGTGGCGTTCGATGCGCTCCTGCCCTTGGGCGACCACGTGCCTGCAGAGATTCTCAGCAAGGCAGTGCCTGGCGTCACGTGGGACAGCACTGACGTCGAGGGCCTGGAGGTCGCCCCCGGTAATGCGGCGGCCATCCGCAGTCTGTGGGCCGAACTCGGACCGGGCCAGGGACCCGACCCCACCGAGCCAGCACCCGGCACTTACCCTGCGAGCGCCGTCGCCCACGTTGCCGTGAACCGGTACGAACGGGACCCCTCAGCGCGGCGGGCCTGCATCGCGCACCGCGGCACTACCTGCGCGGCCTGCGGGTTCTCTTTCCAAGTGGCCTACGGCGAAATCGGCGCGGACTTCATCCACGTCCACCTCACGGTGCCCGTGGCGCAGCTAGGCAACGACTACCAGCTGGACCCGCTCACCGATCTGGTGCCGCTCTGCGCCAATTGCCATGCCATGGCCCACTACGGGGTGACCACCGCGAGGACTGAAGTGGAACTCCGCCGTGCCATCGCCAACGCCGGATACCTGGCGGGAGCAGTGGTGACCCCCGCGGATCTGGAGGCACAGCGGGTGGCCCGGGAAATCCTTGGCCCGGATTAACCGATTAACGCTGATTAAAGCCAGCGACGCCGGGAACCCCCAAGGCTCCCGGCGTCGATGCTGATTATTGATTTATTGATGGAGATGGTTACCGGCGGGTCTCGTCGATGCCGTCAGTTTCGATGCGTTCCTTGCGGACTTCCTCGTTCACGGTGACGTCCTCCGTCACGGTGTCCTTGTCCAGGCGTACACGCTCCACCGGGACGGTCTCCTTGTCCACCACCGGGCGCTCCTCGTGCAGAACAACTTCGTGCTCTTCATCGCTGAGATCCGGGCCGGACAACGCCGCGCCACGGTTCTGCTCCGTGATGGGTTCACGCTCCAGGCGGACTTCCTCGCGCTGCACCGGAACCGTCTTGGTGACGTTTTCGGTGGTGACGTACTTGCGCAACCGGACGCGTCCGGTGGCTTCCTTCTCGGTGCCCACCTTGAGGCGTTCCTCGGAGCGCGTCATGGCGTCATCCGTGGTGGGGCCTGAAGTGTCATGGCCCACTGCTCCCACAGTGGTGCCCGTGCCGGTCCGGGCGCCCAGGCCCGCACCGGTACCCGCGTTCAGATCGGAATCGCCGCGGTGGTCCGTGTCCCGGAGATCCGAGTCGTCGCGGACTTCGGAGTAGCTCCGGGCGCCCCTTTCGTAGTGGGTGTACAGACGGTCCTCCTCCTCGGGTTCGAGGTGTCCGTCTGTGTCCACCCGCGGGGCGTCCTTGACGTGGTCCTTGGTGTAGGGCACCACCAAATCTTCGCCGTCCACCCGGGCCTCCTCGACCGGGACAAAGGACTGGGACGTACCGAACAGCCCGGTCTTAACCGTCACCCATGTGGGCTCGCCGGTGTCGTCGTCGGCGTAGAGCTGGCCGATCGAACCGATCTTGCTGCCGTCCGAGCCGACGACGTTTCCGCCCTTGGTGAGCAGGTTTTCAATGTTTTCCCTGTTCTGCATGAGGTCTCCTACATGTGTTGGGGATTGGGGCTTGCATTGGCCCACGGTTCCGGTGGCTCCCGCTTCCGGATCGCTTGGCGTTCGCCCCGTCTGCTTGAGGCCCAGCTACAGCTGCCCCACTACCGTAAGCATGCTTATCAATTAAAGCAAAGGGTACTTAGCAATTTTCTTGAGCATTTCTTTCCCGAGTTCACCCAAGCTTTCCCTCCCCGTCACGCCCCCTCCCCCGCATCGTCAGGCGGCGGGAGCACCTTGGAGGCGTGAGGATCGCAATTGTTGCCGAATCATTCCTGCCATTGATGAACGGGGTGACCCACTCCATCCTGCGGGTGCTGGAGCACCTGGAGGGCCAGGGTCACGACGTGCTGGTCATTGCCCCGTCAACCCACGCGGTGGCCGATGCCATGGCCGAGTTTGTTGGGCCTGCCGAGGTGGTTTACGGCGCGAAGGTGCACCGGGTCCCGGCGGTTCCGTTGGCGGGTTATACGAACGTCAGAGTGGCGATGGGCGGTGTGTATCGGGTCAAGCGAATCCTTGCCGACTACGCTCCGGACGTCGTCCACCTCGCTTCGCCGTTTATCCTCGGCTGGCGGGCAGTGCAGGCCGCGCATCAGTTGCGGATCCCCACCATAGCCATCTACCAGACCGAGGTGCCCAGCTACGCGGCCCGGTATGGCGTGCCGTTCCTGGAGAACTGGGCGTGGAACCGGGTGGAGAACATCCACCTGCTGGCCACCCGGACCCTCGTGCCTTCCACGTTCGCGCTGAACCAGTTGCGCGGCCGCGGAATCCCGCGGGTGGGCATGTGGCGGCGCGGGGTGGATACCGCTCGGTTTTCGCCGGAAAAGCGCGACGCCGGGTGGCGGGCTGCCGTGGCGCCAGGGGGTGAGCGGATCATCGGTTACGTCGGCCGGCTGGCCGTCGAAAAGCAGGTGGAGGACCTCGCCGCGCTCGCCGGTGTCCCGAACTCCAAGCTGGTGATTGTAGGCGACGGTCCGCAGCGGGCGGCCTTGCAGGCAGCACTGCCGGACGCCCATTTCACGGGGTTCCTCGGCGGCGAGGACCTCTCGAAGGCGGTGGCGTCGTTCGATCTCTTTGTCCATCCCGGCGAGTTTGAGACCTTCTGCCAGACCATCCAGGAGGCCATGGCCTCGGGTGTTCCCGTGGTGGCCACCGGGCGCGGCGGGCCCCTGGACCTGGTGGAAAACTCCCGCACCGGCTGGTTGTACCAGCCCGGGGACCTGACAGGTTTCCGCGCCCACGTGATGGACCTGATGGGCGATGACGCCAAGCGCCGCGCGTTCGCCACAGCAGCGCACGCCTCGGTCCAGGACCGGACATGGCCCGCGCTGTGCGCCCAGCTTGAGGAGCAGTACGGCGAAGTTGTTGCAAGCCATCCGGTCATCCGGCCGGCCGCGTACAAACGAGGAGTGTCCCTGTGAAAATATCCGTGATCGGCTGCGGCTACCTTGGCGCCGTGCACGCCGCCACCCTCGCGTCCATGGGCCACACGGTGGTGGGCATCGATGTGGACGCCGCCAAGGTGGACCAGCTGGGCCGCGGCGTGGCGCCCTTCTTCGAGCCGGGCCTGGACGAACTCCTGCGCGACGGACGGACCACCGGCCGCCTGACGTTCTCCACGGACTTCGCTGCCGCCGCGGGTGCCCAGGTCCACTTCCTGTGCGTCGGTACGCCGCAGTCCAAGACGTCCGACGGCGCCGACCTCACCTTCCTGGTGGCCGCCACCGAGGCGCTGCTCCCGCACCTGGCGAGGGGCGCCGTCGTCGTCGGTAAATCAACGGTGCCCGTGGGCACGGTGGACATGCTCAGTGAAGCCCTGGCGGGGCGGCCGGACGTGCAGCTGGGCTGGAACCCGGAGTTCCTGCGCCAGGGCACCGCGGTGAAGGACACGCTGGTGCCGGACCGCCTGGTGTACGGCGTGGCGGGCGGCCGGGCCGCAGCTTTCAACCCTAAAAACGGTGCGCCGCGCGGGGTGACAGCGGCCCTGGATGCCGTCTACGAGCCCCTGCTGAACGCCGGCATTCCGCGCCTGGTGTGCAACTTCGCCACGGCGGAGCTGATCAAGTCGGCCGCCAACGCGTACCTGGCCACCAAGGTCAGCTTCATCAACGCCATCGCCGAACTGTGCGACGCGTCCGGGGCCGATGTGGCCGAACTCAGCGAGGCAATGGGCATGGACCCCCGGATCGGCAGCCGCTATCTGCATGCGGGGCTGGGCTTCGGCGGCGGGTGCCTGCCCAAGGACATCCGCAGCCTCAGCAGCCAGGCCGCCGCGCTGGGGGTTGACGCGGTCAACGACTGGATGGGTGTGGTGGACGCAATCAACGTCCGCCAGCGGACCCGGACCGTGGACCTCTCCGCCGAGCTCTGCGGCGGGGCCCTTTCCGGGCGCGCCATCACCATCCTCGGCGCCGCCTTCAAACCGGAAACGGATGACATCCGTGACTCCCCCGCGTTGGACGTCGCCGTCAGGCTCGCAGCTGCCGGCGCGCACGTGACCGTGACGGACCCGAAAGCCGTGAACCACGCGTGGCTGCGCTTCCCGCAGCTGCGGTTTGAGGCCTCCACGTCCCGGGCGCTGGAAGGCGCCGAGCTGGTGCTGCTGCTCACCGAGTGGGATGAGTACCGGCGTCTGTCCCCCGCCGTTGCGGGCGGACTCGTCCGACGCCGGGTGGTGCTGGACGCGCGGAACGTCCTGGATGCTGCCGCCTGGCAGGCGGCGGGGTGGGCGGTCCGCGGGCTGGGCACGAACTCCGGCAGTTTGCTGCAGGATGTCAGAAGCGCGGATTTCCGGGCAGGAGTTTTCTGAAGGGGCGCAAAATCGGGCATTTTCGTCCCGTGATCCGCGCAGGCACTTTATGATGTGCGTGGGGGTGGTTGCGCATGGGGGGAACCAGGCGGCAGAACAAGGTTTTAGCGGCACCGACTTTTGGCGCGCTCCTTGATGCCAGTCCGGACGCGCTCCTGGCACTGGACCCTGACGGCATCATCAGGCTCGCGAACACAGCATCCACCAAATTGTTTGGATACACGCGCGACGAGTTGCTGGGCAGCGACCACTCGCGGCTCCTCTCCGAACCGTTCCGAACCGAAACCCGCCAGCTGCTGGAAGGCCTGAAGGCAGGCCCCCGCCAGCCCGCGCCGCCGCGCGAGGTGCGCATGCTTCACGGGGACGGCACGGACTTCGCCGCCGAAATGGCCGGCTCGCTGATCGACGACGGCGGCCCGCAGCTGCTGCTGCTCTCTTTCCGCGGCACCTCCCATCGGAAGCCGGCAGACGCGGAGCTGCGCGAAGCGATGTCCCTGCTGACGGCCACGCTGGAGTCCACGGCTGACGGGATCCTCGTCATCAGCGCCGAGGGCAAGATTGCCGGGCTCAACGACCAGTTCCTCACGATGTGGGGCATACCGCCCGAATACATGGAGGCCGGTTCAGACGAGCCGGCCATGCAGTTAATCCTCGCCCAGGTGAAGGATCCGGAGGACTTCCTGGCCCGGGTGTCTGAACTGACACAGGACCCGACCGCGGAAAGCCACGATGTGGTGGATTTCCTGGACGGACGCACCTTCGAACGGTATTCGCGGCCGCAGCGGGTGGGCACCAAGGTAGTAGGCCGGGTCTGGAGCTTCCGGGACGTGACACCGCGCCGGCAGGCCCAGGAACTTGCCCAGCAAGCCCAGGAGCAGGCGCAGCGGGCCCTCCGGGAGCTCGCCTCCCAAGCGGAGCAGCTGCGGGCCATGGCGTACACGGACCCGCTGACCGGCCTGGCAAACAGGGCGGTATTCAACGAGGAACTCTTCTCCGCGCTGAAGGAGCCGCGGCTCAAGTCCGTGGATGTATTCCTGATTGACCTGGACGATTTCAAAGAGGTCAACGACATTCTTGGCCACCACGCGGGCGACGTGATGCTGGTGGAAGTTGCCCGCCGGCTGCGGGGCTGCGTCCCCACCGCGGATGTGGTGGCCAGGCTGGGCGGTGACGAGTTTGTGGTCCTCCTGACGGCTTGCCCCAATGCGGAAGCCATCGCCGAGTGCATTGTCCGTTGCCTGCATGTGCCGTTCTCCATCGAGGGCACCATGCTGCGCCCCAGCTTGAGCCTCGGGCTCGCCTCAATGGGCAGATACGCCCGGGGCGCTTCGGAGCTGCTGCGCGAGGCCGATATCGCCATGTATGCGGCCAAGGCGGCGGGCAAGAACCGGTTCCTTCGCTTCCACCCGGACATGATGACCGCCCTGGTCAAGCGGACCGACCTGGAAGCCGGCCTTCAGCTGTCCGTGGCCCGCGGCGAGATTTCCGTGGAATTCCAGCCCATCGTGTCACCGCGGATGGGCCGCGTGGTCAAGTTTGAGGCACTGGCACGCTGGGACCGCGGGAACCAGCGTGTCCCGCCCGGACTTTTCATTCCCCTGGCCGAACGCAGCGGCCTCATCAACGAACTCGGCGGCGAAGTGATGGCGCAAAGCCTGAAGCATCTCGCATCGTGGCAGTGCGAGGACCCGTCGCGGTCGCTGTCCATGAACGTCTCCGGCGTCCAGCTGCAGGAAACCGACTTCGCCGAAAGTGTCCTGCGGCTTGCCGGAAAATTTGGCGTGGAGGCCTACCAGCTGGTGCTTGAGGTCACCGAGAGTGTGTTCTTCGACGCCGACTGCAACGTAATCAAACAGCTGAGCCGGCTCCGGGCGGCCGGGGCGCGGGTGGCGTTGGACGATTTCGGCACCGGTTATTCATCGCTGGGACGGCTGCAGGAGCTGCCGGTGGACATCATCAAAATCGACAAGACCTTTGTCTCCATGGTGCGCACCGGCAACGAACGCCTGCCCATCCTCAGCTCCATGATCAACATGGCGCACAGCCTTGGGCTGACCGTCACGGCCGAGGGCATCGAAACCGAGGAGCAGGCGAACTACCTCATCGGGCTGGAATGCGATTCGCTGCAGGGCTATCTGTTCTCGCACCCGGAGCCGGCCGCCAACTTCGAGCAGGCGCTGAATAATGCAGGACAGGCGCTCGACGCATTGTCGAGCCGCTCCGGCCTCTTCGGCTAAGCAGCCGTCTTACGCTGCTTGGGCTCGGTCCGCTGCTTGGCGGGCTGTTGAGTGGCCGGCCGCTGCTGGACCGGCTGCGGAGCGGCGGACTGCCGCGGAGTCTCAGGGGCGGCCTGCTCGGGCGCTTCGGGGGCGGCGGCCTGCGGGTCCTGCCCCAGTTCTCTTTCGGGAACCTCGTCCGGCGCCACTTCCTGGTCAGCCGGTTCGGTTTCGGCAACCACGTCCGGCGCCAGTTCGTCGTCGGCCCATTCATACTCGGCCAATTCATAATCAGCCAATTCGTCCTGCGCGTACTGGCGGTTGCGGCGCCAGCGTCGGATCAGGTCTCCGGCGGCGATGGCACCCGCCAGTGGGGTCAGGACTGCCGCGCCGTAGACGAACAGCATCCAGGTCAGGGTGGCCATGGGCGGCTGATTGTTGTGCAGGAGGGAGAGACCGCCGAACATGGCGATGGTCCAGAACAGCACCACGACCGTCAGCACAGCTGCCGCCGGAAAATACTGGTTGCTCACGATTTTTTTCAGGGTTTCCACGCACTTCCTCCTGCCTGGCCGGGGCGCAGCGCAAGGCCGCATAGAGACAAGTATGAGCCTGCCGGGCCGTGGAATCGCGCAACACGCAGGCAGTGGTGATGAACATAACTTGACCAACCGCCCGTTGACGCCCTTCCCCAATGGCGGGCTGCAGAATACCGTGGACTTGTCCGGCGCGTCAGCCGGCCCGCACTGCAGTCAGAGCCCTTGGAGGTCCTTATGCGTAAAGTCACGTCTGGCCTGTTCCACTCCGTTGACGGCGTCGTGTCAGACCCGAATCTTTGGCAGTTCGACAGCTTCGATGACGATCTGGGCAAGGGCCTGAATGGCGTGATGGAGCGTGTGGATACCGTGGTGTTGGGACGTGTGAGCTACCAGGAGTGGGCAGGCTACTGGCCCACCGCATCCGTGGACAACGAGTTCGCCCGCTTCATCAACCCGATTGAGAAGTTTGTGGCCTCCCGGACCCTCAAGGAGCCGCTGGAGTGGCAGAACTCGCACCTGATCGAGGGACCATTGGAGGACTTCGTGACCGGCCTGAAAGAGCGCGACGGCGGTGAGATCGCCGTCATGGGCAGCATTTCCCTGGTGCGCCAACTCCTCTTCGCCGGGCTGCTGGATGAGCTGACCCTCATGACCCACCCGGTGGTGGCAGGCAGCGGCCGGCGCCTGTTCGAAGCCGGAGACCCCACCACCCGGCTCAGCCTGACGGACCAGTACCGCACCGCCAAAGGCAACGTCGTCAGCACCTACAGCCTGCTCGGCGAGTAGCGCGCCAGGCCCCGCCTGCCAGACCTTAGGTACCGACCCAACTAGGTAGCAGTAACTGTCGTTTTGAGGGCTGAAAACGACAGTTACTGCTACCTACATGGGATTTTGAACGGGCACTGCCAGAGACTCAGCGCGCGACGAGCGCCTCACTGGCCTCCCACAAACCCTGCGCCAGTTCGGCGTCGTAGGCCTGGGCGTTGGCTTTGGCGAGGGCCCGTTTGGCGTAGTAGGCGCCGGAGACCCAGTCGGTGCCGGCGCTGCCGTTGATGAGCCAGAGAAGTGTGTCGGCACCCTGGTCCGGGGTGAGCATAAAGCGGTTGAGGAGCGTCTTGTAGGCGTGCCGCATGGGGCTGGTGGAGTCCGCCGCGAAGTTGGTGCGGACCACGCCCGGGTGGAACGCCGCCGTCGTAATTCCCTGCTCACCGAAACGGCGGTGCAGCTCGCTGGTGAAGAGGATGTTGGCCAGTTTGGCAGTGCCGTAGGCGCGGTTGGTGGAGTAGCTGTGCTCGGCATTGAGGTCGAAGAGGTCGATTTTGCCGAAGTTGTTGGCGCCGCTAGAGGTGTTGATGACCTTCGCTTTGCTGGCGGTCAGGACGTCCATGAGCTCGGTGGTCAGCAGGAACGGCGCCAGGTGGTTGATCTGGAACGTGGATTCGTTGCCGTCCACGGTGAGCTGGTGCTTGCCCATGATGCCGCCGGCGTTGTTGGCCAGGACGTCGATCCGTTCGTAGTCGTCCCGCAGCTGCGCGGCGAGCGTGCGCACCTGGTCCAGTTCGGCGAAGTCACTTACAAAGTAGTCGGCATTGAGCTCCTTGGCGAGCGCGCTTGTCTTCGCCTCGGAACGCCCGACGACGACCACCCGGTCCCCTGCCGCGGCAAGTGTCCGTGCGGCTGCCGCGCCGATGCCGTCGCTGGCGCCGGTGATCACGATGGTGCGAGGAGTCAAGGGGTGTCCTTTGGTCGAGGGGCGGTGCGCTCGGGTGGCACACGCTGCCTCTGGCACAACGACGGCGGAGCGGCCGGTGTTCCCCGGGGGCCCGGCACCCGGCCAGCCAACCCCGCCGGCCACCAGGCTGATCCCGCCCTGTACCCGCCGCCCCCGCGGGCATATCCTGCACTCAGATCCTCCATAAATTCTCATCGGAAGAGGACAACCATGGAAATGCCCAAGGCCTCAAACGAAGACAAGGAGCGGTTCCGTGCCGTGGTGCCGGGTCATCCGGACGTCACCATCAAACCGATGTTCGGCAACCTCGGCGCCTTCGTCAACGGCAACATGTTCGCCGGACTCTTCGGCCCCACCATCGGTGTCAAGCTTGCCGAGGCCGACAAACGGGAGCTTGAGGACACCGAGCGGACCGTCCCGTTCGGCCCGCCGGAGCGGCCGATGGGCGGCTACACCGGGCTTCCGGAAGTGTGGAACGCCGAAGGTGACGGCGACGACGCCCGGGCACGGGCCTGGGCGGAGAAGGCCTACGCCCACGTCTCGGCGCTCCCGCCGAAGGCACCCAAAGCTGCAGCGCCGAAGGCCACGGCTCCCAAGGCCACGGAGAAGTAGCCGTGTCCGATCAGGCAGGCACACACCGCGAGGTGGACACGCTGGTGATCGGGGCCGGCCAAGCCGGCCTGGTGATGAGTTACTGGCTCACGCACGGCGGCGCGGAGCATGTGCTGCTGGAGCGGCGCCGCACGCTGGGCGGCGCCTGGCTGGATCGGTGGGATTCGTTTTACCTGAACACGCCCAACTTCGCCCTCAGCCTTCCAGGCTTGCCCTACGAGGGGCACGACCCGGACGGTTTCATTCCCCGGGACGCCGCCGTCGAGTTTTTCCGGAACTATGCGGAAAGGATTGCCGCGCCCGTCCAGCCGGAAACTGAGGTCACGCGGGTCGCCCGGGACGGGGCCCGCCTTACCGTGGAGACCAATCAGGGCACATGGTCTGCCCGGAATGTGGTGTTGGCAAACGGCGCCTTCCAGGAGCCCCGTGTTCCCGCGGCCGCCCGGAAGATCCCGCAGCACGTCCTTCAGTTACACAGCCATGGCTACCGCAGCCCGGAGCAACTGCCCGCCGGCGCCGTCTTGGTGGTGGGGACAGGCCAGTCGGGCGGGCAGATCACCGAGGACCTGCTGGACGCCGGCCGCGAGGTGCACCTCTCGGTCGCGATGTGCCCCGAAGCCCCGCGGCGATACCGTGGCCGGGATGTTTTCCATTGGATCCTGCAGGTCAACCTGCACGGCCCGGAGTATGGCATCAACGGCCTGATGGTGGACCACCTGCCTTCGCCCGCCGCGCGGTTCGCCTGCAACCCGCTGCTCTCCGGGAACGACGGCGGGCACAGCATCCACCTGAGGGATCTGGGGCGCCGGGGCGTGCAGCTCCACGGGCATCTGGAGACGGCCGACGACGGCAACCTTCTCTTCACCGATGACCTGCCCGGCCGCCTGGCGATGGTGGAGGCCGGATTCGGGCAACGGCTCAAGCTGATGGCGGACGCCTACATCGCCGCGGCCGGCATCAACGCGCCTGAGCCCGACGCTCCGACGCAGGACGACTGGCTCCCCGAAACGCAGAGCTCACGCCTCAATCTGGATGCCGAGAACATCACATCGATCATCTGGGCCACCGGGTACGGGCTGGACAACAGCATTGTGGACATGCCTGTGCTGGATGAATGGAATTATCCGCGCCACACACGTGGCGTCACCGAAGTGCCCGGGCTGTACGCCGTTGGCCTGCCCTGGCTCACCCGGCATGTTTCGGCCGCTCTTCCCGGGGTGGGCCCGGACGCTGAATTCATTGCGGAACACATCGCCGGCGGCCGCGGCTAGGACTGCGTCTGAGCCTGGAGAGCTTCCACCACGGCGTGGACCAGCTCTTCAGGTGTCCGCGAAATATCCAGTCGCATGCTTCCGCCCGCCAGTTCCTCCACGCTCAGCGGTTCCAGGGTGGCAAGCTGGCTGGGCAGGAGCGTCGGCGGCATGAAGTGACCCTCCCTCCCCTGCATGCGTTCGCTGATCAGGCGGGCGTCGCCGTCGAGGTGCACAAGGACCACTCGGCCCCGAGCAGCGGACAGCAGGTCGCGGTAGGTCTGTTTGAGGGCGGAGCAGGTCAGGACTGTGCTCTTTCCGGCGGCGGCCTGGGCGCTCATCCAATCCTGAATTTCCTGGAGCCAAGGCCACCGGTCCTCGTCCTGCAGCGGGATTCCTTGGCTCATTCTGTCGATGTTGGCCTGGGGATGGAATTCGTCTGCCTCCGCACAATCCCAGCCAAGCTGCTCGGACAGGGCGGCGGCGATGGTGGATTTGCCGGTTCCGGAAACTCCCATGACCACCAGGTGCGTGGGGGGATTCTGCATGTCGGCCTCCGAATGTGCTGTGCGGCGATAAGGTATCACCATTAGATGGATAAGATACTACCTTCTGCTGATACCAGTCTTTACCTTTATTGCGCGCCGGGTTCTCTGACTGCGCCAGACCATGATCGGGACAGAAATGCACAACGCGGGGAAGCACCACCTCAAAGAAGCGGACGACGGCGGCGCCAACCTCGCGCCCGCTGGCCGCGTCTTGGAGGCGGTTGGGGTTGCCATCGCTTCCGGGAGCCTTCCGCCGGGAAGCCGGCTCACCCTGGAGGGCATCCAGCAGGAACATGGCGTGTCCCGGACGGTTGCCCGGGACACCATGAAAGTGCTTGAGTCCATGAACATGGTCTATTCGCGGCGCCGCGTAGGCATCGTGGTCCAGGAGCGCAGGCTGTGGAACGTCTTTGACCCGCAGCTTGTCCGGTGGCGACTCGCTTCGGGCAGGCGCGAGGTCCAGTACGGCAGCCTCACCGAGCTGCGCATCGCCGTCGAGCCCATTGCCGCCGCGGGGGCCGCCCGCCGAGCAAGCGCCGCCGAGCGTGCACGGCTGGTGGAGCTGGCTGCAGAGCTGCGGCGCCTCGGCGAGGCCGGCGACCTCGACGCCTTCCTGGCCGCCGACATCGAGTTCCACTGCCTCCTGCTGCGCAGTTGCGGCAACGAGATGTTTATGGCGCTGGAAGGGATGGTGGCCGAGGTCCTCACCAGCCGCACCCAGCAGGGTCTCATGCCGTTCAAGCCCGAGGACGAAGTTTTGAAGGCCCACGAGGACGTGGCCATGGCCGTTGCCGGCGGGGATACCGCCCGCGCCGAAACAGCCATGCACCATATTTTGGAGGAGGTTCGCACCGCAATGGGCCTGCACTAAACCGCCCCGGCGGCGGAGCTGGGCGCAGCCTCTTCCCGGACCCCGATTTCCTGAGTAGCCTGCAATTAGGGGCTCATGTAAGGGGCCCATTAGTGCAGGGCAGAAGTATCTGGAAGGTGAAAGATGGCCATCACCGGACAATCGCGCATAGGGACCGAAGCCCCTGAGGTAGTACCGCGGCGCAAAGGCAGCATTGTGGTCAAGTGGATTACCACCACCGACCACAAGACCATCGGGTACATGTATCTGATCACAGCGTTTGTGTTTTTCTGCCTGGCCGGCGTCATGGCGCTCCTGATCCGCGCGGAGCTCTTCCAGCCGGGCATGCAGATCCTGCAGACCAAAGAGCAGTACAACCAGCTGTTCACCATGCACGGCATCGCAATGCTGCTGATGTTCGCGACCCCATTGTTTGCCGGGTTTGCGAATTTCGTCATGCCGCTACAGATCGGCGCCCCCGACGTCGCTTTCCCGAGGCTCAACGCACTGGCCTTCTGGTTCTTCCTTTTCGGTTCCACCATTGCAATGTCCGGCTTCATCACGCCCCAGGGAGCGGCGTCATTCGGCTGGTTCGCCTACGCGCCGCTGAACAACACCACGTTCAGCCCGGGCGTCGGCGGTGACTTGTGGATCTTCGGCCTGATTCTGTCCGGTTTCGGCACCATTCTTGGTGCCGTCAATTTCATCACCACCATCATCTGCATGCGGGCCCCCGGCCTGACCATGTGGCGGATGCCCATCTTCACCTGGAACACGCTGATCACGTCCATCCTGGTGATCATGGCCTTCCCGCCGCTGGCTGCGGCGCTGTTCGCTGTGGGAGCGGACCGACGGTTCGGCGCACATATTTACGATCCCGAAAACGGCGGTCCCGTCCTATACCAGCATTTGTTCTGGTTCTTCGGCCACCCAGAGGTCTACATCATTGCACTGCCGTTCTTCGGCATCGTTTCGGAGATCTTCCCGGTGTTCAGCCGCAAGCCGATCTTCGGGTACAAGGGCCTGGTGTATGCCACCATCTCCATTGCCGCGTTGTCCATGACGGTGTGGGCGCACCACATGTATGTCACCGGTTCAGTGCTGCTGCCGTTCTTCGCGTTCATGACCATGCTGATTGCCGTGCCCACCGGGGTCAAATTCTTCAACTGGATCGGCACCATGTGGCGAGGGTCCCTGACCTTCGAAACGCCCATGCTGTGGAGCATCGGCTTCCTGGTCACGTTCCTCTTCGGCGGGCTGACCGGCATCATCCTTGCCTCGCCGCCGCTGGACTTCCACGTTTCGGACACCTATTTTGTGGTGGCCCACTTCCACTACGTGGTGTTCGGTACCGTGGTCTTCGCAATGTTCGCGGGGTTCTATTTCTGGTGGCCCAAGTTCACGGGTTCCATGCTCAATGAACGCTTGGGCAAGATCCACTTCTGGATGCTGTTCGTGGGCTTCCACGGAACGTTCCTCATCCAGCACTGGCTCGGCGTGATGGGCATGCCCCGGCGGTATGCGGACTATCTGGTGGAGGACAACTTCACGTGGATGAACCAGTTCTCCACGATTTCCTCCATGCTTCTGGGCGCCTCGCTGATTCCGTTCCTCTGGAACGTTTACATCACGGCGCGCAGATCCGAGAAGGTGGAAGTGGATGACCCGTGGGGCTTTGGCGCCTCCCTGGAGTGGGCCACGTCCTGCCCGCCGCCACGCCACAACTTCACGTCACTGCCCCGCATCCGTTCAGAGCGCCCGGCGCTTGACCTGCACCACCCGGAGCTCCGCATCCGTGAACACGACACAACGCACAGTCCCGCAGCCGCCGTGCTCGGCGCTGCCGATATTGGCGACAGGGACGTCCGGAACCCGGACCCCGACGAGTAGCTGGCGATTTATCCCTGCCGCCCCATAGCGCGGACCTCGAGAAGAAACTTCACGCCGCCGTCGGTAAGTATTGCTCGGCCCCAACGCTCCACTTTGGGCGCCAGCAGGTCCAGGCATTTGAAAGTCCAGCGCACTGTGTAGTTGATCTCGACTGCCCAGTCCCGAGGGATGGGGTGCCCGGACCGGGTGACAAAACCGGCCGCCTGCAGCGCCTGCATAATCACTTCCGGCCGCTCTCCCGACGGGGGTGCGATGCCGCTGAGGTGCCACTCCGCGTAGAGTCCGGTGACCAGCCTGACGGCGTCGTGCTCCGGCCG
Source organism: Arthrobacter sp. BF1 (assembly GCF_056680215.1). Taxonomy (NCBI): domain Bacteria; kingdom Bacillati; phylum Actinomycetota; class Actinomycetes; order Micrococcales; family Micrococcaceae; genus Arthrobacter; species Arthrobacter sp. BF1. The sequence goes on along the minus strand of NZ_CM155271.1, from coordinate 1,173,527 downwards.
GCCAACGGATTCCACGAGGTGTCTCCACAGCTCCGCAGGCCGTTCCAGGCCACGTTTGCCGAGAGGTGTGAGCAGTAGCCTGCCCTTGTACTTCCGCAGCAGCTTCCAATCCATGAGATGCTCGCGGAGCTCGCGAACGGGCACCGCATTGGCTTCCCGGTTTCCCTTGCCCATGATGGGATCGCTCCAACCGAGCTCCTCCATGGCGCGCTGGACCGTGGCGGGCTTCAAGTAGCCGTCCTTGGTGAGCTCCAGGCCGTCGGGCGATGCGTTTTCCATCAACCAACGGACCGGGCGCAGAACGCGTCGCGTTCCTCGTCGCTGAGTGGCTGCGGCCACCACTGCAGGCTGAGAAGCCGGAGTCTGCGGTTGACGGCATGGATATCGAAGGCCGCGGGATCGAAGTTGGCGCCGAACTCGCCTGCCATCCTGTATATCCAGAACTTCACTTCCTGGTGTTCCGGATGCTGGGGGTCCGCGACGATCTGCAGCAGCCTCGCGTAGCCGTGGGGGCCGCCGGAGTCTTCAAGGGGACCCCGGCTGGCACCGTCGACGCACATCAGCTCGCCAGCTCCGAGTTCCGCCGGGCCAAGCAGCTCCACGCGGTGGCTCCAGCTGTCGCCGAAGTCGTATTCGTATTCAAATGCGGTTCCCGGCGTCCGGGCGTCCAGCAGCTGGGAAAGTACGACGCCGGACGCGGGCTCCGCGTCTAGATCTTCCGTTGCGTCGTCGGGGCCAATGACCGTGCGCAGCTTTCCAGCGGGGTCCATGCACCGAACCGCGTAGAGGTGAGCGTTTTCCCACCCGAATGCGGCCTACACGGCAAGGTGAAACTCGGGAACCGACAGTGTGGTGGGCACCTGCAACCTTCGCCAAATCAGCGGTTTGGTGTCTTCGATGCTGATCCGGAGGTCATGGGCGGCAACAGTTGCGGGTTCGGGCATGCAGGCCATTGTGCCAGAGCCGCCACAGCGTTGAGATCACGCTGGGGTTAACAAAAAAGCAGGGCCGGTCAGAAGACCGGCCCTGCTTTGAAATATGAAACCCTAAGGCCCCAGAATCTCTAAAGAATTAGAGGGACTGGATGTTTACGGCCTGGGGACCCTTGGGGCCCTGCTCGGTTTCGAAGGAGACCTTCTGGTTCTCTTCGAGTGAGCGGAAGCCGGAGGAAGCGATCGCAGAGTAGTGTGCGAAAACGTCCTGTGAGGAGTCATCGGGGGAAATGAAGCCGAAGCCCTTTTCAGCGTTAAACCATTTGACGGTACCAGTAGCCATTATTTTTGTCCTTCGTGAAGGTAGAGGAAAAGTCCCGACTTTCGGGTCCTCCGGTGTGGGGTGTTCAAAACCGCTACTTCAGAAGAACGCGGACTTTCGACCGCGCGTACTGCCTGAACTACCAACTGCATAAACACAACAACAGGATCAACAGTACAGGAGTTTTCGGGCGTTATTTACCAACAGCAACCAAACGCGGCCCGGGCCGGGCAGCTGAGGCTGCAGTCGCCCCGATAAACCGGTGGTTGAGCCGGCCCAAAGCCAGGCGTAGCGTTCTTTCATGGGACCGATTCGGGCCATTCTTCTGCCGGGGGCCGGCCTCCCCGCTCACGCCGCGTACGCCGAACTCATCACAGCCCTCGGGGCAGAGGTCGATGCGGTCGCCAAAGATCTCGAGCTCTACGCCGAGGACGAGTTGCCAGTGGACTGGAGCTTGGACACAGAGATCGACGGAGTGCTCCGCGAAGCCGACGCCCTTGGATGGGAGCGGTTTCACTTGGCGGGCTATTCAGCCGGTGGCACGGTGGCGCTGGCCTTCGCGGCAAAACACCCCGGCAGGCTGCTCAGCCTGTCGCTGCTAGAGCCCGCCTGGGCCGGCAAATGGGACTGGAGCCATGCTTATGCGGAGCTCCGGAAGCAGTACGAGCAGCTGGAGAAACTCCCGCCGGAGCAGTTCCTGCCAACCTTCGCGAGGCTGGGAGTTAAGCCCGACGTCGTCATCCCGCCGCCGCCGGATCCCTTGCCTTCGTGGATGGTCAATCGGCCGGCCGGCATCAAGGCGTTTCTGCGTGCCTTCAAAACCTATGACCTGGAGAGGGGGCGCTTGGCCGCTTTCAGCCGGCCCGTCTTCTTCGCCCTCGGCGGCCACAGCAATCCCGACGACTTCGGCGACATCGCCACCAGGCTGTCGCGGGTCTTCTTCCCGGACTACCACCTCGAAGTGTTCCCGAGATGCCACCATTTTGACCCGCCACACCGGATCGAACCGGAGCGGTTGGCCGAGATGCTGAGGCGGCACTGGGGTCAGGCCGAGGGCTCCGGCAGTTGAGCCTGCCGAAACCCAGCTTTTGTTGCTCCGCTTGCTACGGAGGCAGTCATGACAACCATTCCACACCGCGAGTTGCGCAATCAGAGCAGCAAGATTCTGGAGCGCGTCAAAAATGGCGAGACCATCGAGGTGACAAACAACGGCGAAGTAGCTGCCACGCTCATCCCACCCTCGGTGTCTCCTTTTGAACGGCTTTTGCTGGCTGGCCAGGTCCGGCCAGCCGTCACCGGGCCCATCGATTTCCTGTCTTTGCCTCGTATCAGGTCCGAGGCGAGCACCGCCGAGATCATGGCTGACCTGCGTGGAGACCGGTGATCATTTCCCTGGACACGTCGGCAGTCCTCAAACTCGTGGTGGAGGAAGAGGAATCCGTCAGCGCAGCCGAGTATCTCTCCGCCGCCACAGCCCAAGGCCATCATTTAGTGGCTTCAATGCTGCTGTTCGCAGCGCCGATGCCATTCACCTGGCCGCCGCCATCCGTCTGCAGTCCGACTTGATGGTGGCTTACCACGCAGAACTCCTGGCTGCCGCCGTCGACTCCGGCCTTAGCGTCCTGTCCCCCGACGGCTGAGTCTGTGGTCCCCGCAGATTGTCGGCGGCTCCGTGTAGCTTAGGAATGACCGCCACCCTGTATGAGGACGCCATGGATTTCTACGCCATCAACGCTCTGCGTGAGAACCACGCAGGCTGGTCCCTGCTCCGCGCTCAGCATGCCCCGCTGGCCGTTAGCTTCTTCATCAGGGCGTTCACCGGGCCTAACCAGCGCGACATCGGCCGCCAGGAACTGATCGACCACCTCGACGACGTCCTGTTCGGCCTCCGTGAAGTCTTCGGCGAGGACAGGTTCCCGCGTCCGGCCGGCGAGTACCTGGACGAATGGGCCGCCCCGGAACGGGCCTGGCTGCGGAAGTATTACGTGCCGGGCCAGGACGAGCCCCGCTACGACCTGACGGCCGCCGCGGAGGACGTGGTCCGCTGGGTGGAGAGCCTGAGCGGGCGGGACTTTGTGGCCACCCAATCCAGGCTGACGAGCATATTCGCAGTCCTGAAGGCGCTGGTCCAGCAGTCAGAAACCGATCCGGAAGTCAGGCTGGCCGAGCTCCAGCGCCAGAGGGACGGGATCGACGCCGAGATGCAGCGCATCCGCGACGGCAACATCCGCGTGATGACCGCCCCGGAAGCCTTGGACCACTTCCAGCAGCTGACCACCCTGGCCAAGGATCTGCTCTCTGATTTCCGGGAGGTGGAGCAAAACTTCCGGAAACTGGACCGGCAGGTCCGTGAACAGATCGCCACCTGGGACGGGACGCAGGGTGAGCTCCTGGCGAGCATCTTCGCCAATCAGCAGGACATCAGCGGTTCCCTCCAAGGGCGCACCTTCCAGGGATTCTGGGATTACCTGATGTCCCCGCAGCTGCGCACCGAGCTCCGGGACCTGCTTCAGCGGGCCACCCGGATCGAGGCCCTTGGCAAGCTGGACAACCTGCACGCGGTAACCAACCTGCACCAGGACTGGCTGCCCGCGGTCGAGCAGACCCAGGCCACTGTCCGCCAGCTCTCGCAGCAGATGCGCCGGCTCCTGGACGACAAGGTTTTCCTCGAGAACAAGCGCATCATGCAGCTCATCAGGAGCATCGAATCCGCCGCGCTCCGCACCCGGGAGGCGCCGCCGTCGGGCGTCTTCATGGAGATCGCGGCACAGACCGTGGACGTGGCGCTCCCCTTCGAACGGCCGCTGTACGAGCCGAGCCGGCGGATCATGGTGGACGACGTCGTGGTGGCGGCAAACGATGCCGACGTGGACGCGGGCGCCCTGTTCAGCCAGTTCCACGTGGACACTGAGCGGCTGAAGTCCAACATCGACGACGTCCTGGCCGGCGCCGAGCAGGCCACCCTCGGGGACGTTGCGGCCGCCCATCCCCTCTCCCAGGGACTGGCCGAGATCGTGGCCTACTACCAGCTCGCCACCGAATCGGATTGGGCATCCATCAACCCTGACGAGTCACAGCAATTGTCCTGGCAGCTCCCGGACGGCAGCATCCGGGAAGCCACCGTCGAACAGATCATCTTCGTGAGGCCCGCATGACCCCCATCGATGCACCCGAAACACACACTCCCGAGGAACTTCCGGGCGTTGTGACCAGGCTCTTCAAAGGAGTGGTGTACGCCGATTCAGACGAAAAAGCCTGGCAGTCGCTGCTGGGTCTGGCCTCCCACGTCCGCGACTACGTGGCTGTACTGGGCCTTGACCTGATCCTGGACGAGTCCGAAGGTTACGCCTTCCTGAAATCGCGCGAGGATCCCGACGGCACGCTGCCGCGGCTGATCCCACGCCGCCCGTTGACGTTCAATGTCAGCCTCCTGCTGGCCCTGCTGCGCGGCAGGATGCTCGAGTTCGATACCAATAGCAGCGAACTGCGCCTGATCATGACGGAGCAGGACATCGCGGACATGGTCTCCGTCTTCCTGCCGGAGTCCAGCAACCAGGCGCGGATCCTTGATCAGCTCGGCACGAACATCAAAAAAGTCGTGGAACTGGGCTTCCTTCGGAAGCTGCGCGGCCAAGTGGGGACCTACGAAGTGGCACGCATCCTGAAGGCCTACGTGGACGCCCAGTGGCTCGAGGAATTTGAGGCGCGGCTGGCCGATTACCGTGCCACGCTCGCCGGCACCGCTGCCGGCACCGGCAGCACAGATAAGGACCGCGCATGAGCACCGAAACCACCACTGACCAGCAGGAGATGCTGTTCAGCCTGGATGAAAAAGCGGACGACGCCGGCACTCCCCCGGGCTTCCGGCTGCATCGTCTGGAACTGCTCAACTGGGGCACGTTCCACCAGGAGGTGCGCACGTTCCGGCTGGACGGTTCCAACAGCCTGCTGACCGGTGATATCGGCTCCGGCAAGTCCACGGTGGTGGATGCCATCACCACGCTGCTGCTGCCGGCCAACAGGATCGAATACAACAAGGCCGCGGGCGCGCAGAAGAAAGAACGCACCCTGATGTCTTATGTGCGGGGCTTCCACAAGAGCACCCGCAGCGCCGGCGGCGAATATTCCAAACCCGTGGCGCTCCGCGGCACGGGCAAGCTCACGGTGGTTCTGGGTGTCTTCCACAACGCAGTCCTGGGCAAGTCGGTCACGCTGGCCATCACCCTCTGGGCCACGCAGGAAGCCGGCCAGCCCAACCGCTTCTACTCGCTGATGGAAGGCGAGCAGTCCGTCGCAGGAGACTTCGCCAACTTCGGCCAGGATCCCGCAAAGCTGAAGAAGCAACTTAAGGCCGCGGGCGCTTCCGTCCATGAAACCTTCGAGCCCTACGCGGCGGCGTTTAAGCGGCAGTTCGGCATCAGCGGCAACCAGGCCATGGAGCTCTTCCACCGCACGGTGTCCATGAAACAGGTGGAAAACATCACCAATTTCGTGCGGACCAACATGCTTGAGGAGGACGACGTCGAGGCCCGGATCGGCAACCTCGTCCACCACTTCGACGACCTGAAAAAAGCCCACGACGCCGTCCTCCGCGCCAAGGACCAGATCGCCCTGCTCACCCCCATCACAGAGGGCGCCTCCCAGCACGCCGCGCTGAGCCGGGATGAGGAGCTTGCCCGCCAGCAACGGGACCAGCTCCACCCGTGGTTCACGGACCAGAAATTGCAGCTGAGCATCGAGCACCAGGGGGAACTGCAGAAGACCGGGCTGCGGCTGCAGGAGGACGGCGGCAAGCTGGCCACCGAAATCACCCAGCTCCGCCTCGACCTGGCCGCCGTCAAGGAGGACATCCGCAGCAACGGCGGCGGGCGGCTGGCCGCCATCGAGGCCGAGGCTGCGCGCCTCGGCGAGGAGTCCAGGTCGCAGCGTGTGCGGTTCGAAAAGTACGCCGAAGCGGCCGGGGACCTTGGCCTTCCGGCCCCCGCGGACCGCGTCCAGTTCGATGCCAACAGGGCCCGGCTCGCCGACGTCGAAAAGGAATTCGCCGCCAGCGCCAACGAGGTCCAGGACAGTCGCACCGAGCTGACCATGACGCACACGGTGCTCACCGGCCGCGCTGCGGACATCGCCGCGGAGTTGACGAGCCTGCAGGCCCGCCCCAACCTGCTTCCGCGCCCCCAGGTGGAGCTCCGCCGTCGGCTCTGTGACGGGACCGGCATCGCCGAGTCCGAGCTGCCCTACGCTGGTGAGCTTTTGCGGGTCCGCGGTGGCGAAGCGGCTTGGGAGGGCGCCGCCGAACGCACCCTGCGCGGCTTTGCATTGTCGTTGCTGGTGCCCTCGCAGCACTACGCGGCGGTGAGCGGCTGGGTGGATGGCAACAACCTGCGCGGCCGGCTGGTTTACTTGAAGATCGGCGAATCGTACGCGCCAAAGCCGGCCGAGGCGGGCACGCTCACAGCAAAGATCGCCATCAAGCAAGGCACCCCGTTCCGCAATTTCCTGCTGGACGAGCTCAGCAGCCGCTTCGACTATTTCTGCTGTGACACCTTGGACGATTTCCGCCGCCGCTCCAAGGCCCTCACCGCCAACGGCCAGCTGAAGGGCGGCCGCGGCCGGCATGAGAAGGATGACCGGCAGGACATCGCCGACCGGCGGAACTACGTCTTGGGCTGGGACAACCTGGACAAAATCAGCCGCTTCCGTGCCGAACAGGATGAGGTCCAGGGCCAGCTCAGCGTGCTTGCCGGCCAGTTGATGCGGGTCAACGATGCCTTGGGTGCTATCGGCCGGCAAAACCAGCAGTTGGGCATCATCGGAGCGGTATCCGATTTCGCCGAGCTCAGCTGGCAGCTGACCGCGCGGCGGATCGAGGAGCTCAAGGCTGAGAAGGCCCAATTGGAGTCCACCAGCGACGTGCTGCGGCAGCTGACGGCGAAGGAAACAGAGCTCACCGGAAAGCTGGACCGCCTCCAAACGAAGGCCGATGACGTGCAGCGCCGGATCGGCTCCAACGGCGGCGCCGCCAAGGACATCGCCGAGGCGATCGAGGACTGCCGCGACGTTCTGAGGGAGACCCCTTTGATGGACGACGCAGGCGTACTGGCCGCCGTCGCACAGCTCGCCGCCGCGGAACTCGCCGGCAAACCGCTCACCTACAAGAACACCGGCACCATCGAAAGTGCGGTCCGGAACGGGCTGACCGATTCCATCGACGCACTGTCCAAGCAGATCGGACGGACCGCCGAGAAGACCGTCAGGCTCATGGCTGAGTTCCGGAACAAATACCCGAACGAGACCACGGAGATCGACGCCGCCCTGGAGGCCGCCGCGGACTTCGGGACGCTGCTGGAGCGGCTAGTCAGCAACGATCTTCCACGGTTCGAGGCCCACTTCAAGGAGTCGCTGAACCAGAACACCATCCACGAGGTGGTGGCGTTCAACGCGTTCCTGGACAGCCGCCGGCAGGACATCGTAAACCGGATCGGCGAAATCAACGTGTCCCTGGCCGGAATTGAGTACAACACCGGCCGGCACATTCAGCTGGAGCACCAGAACAGCAGCGACCTGGACGTGCGGCAGTTCGGCATGGACCTGCGGGCCTGTTCGGAGGGCACCATCGGCGACGATGACCAGTACTCCGAACAGAAGTACCTGCAGGTGGCGCGCCTGATCGAGCGGTTCCGTGGCCGCGACGGCTACACCACGCTCGATGAACGCTGGACCGCAAAAGTCACTGATGTCCGGAACTGGTTCACGTTTTCCGCCTCGGAGAAATGGACCGAAACCGGGGAGGAGTTTGAACACTTCACCGACTCGGGCGGCAAGTCCGGTGGCCAGAAGGAGAAGCTGGCCTACACGATTCTCGCGGCGGCCCTGGCGTTCCAGTTCGGGCTGGCGTCCGGCAAAGGTGCCGGCAAGAACGCCGGCAGCGGGCGGAGCTTCCGCTTTGTGGTGATCGATGAGGCGTTCGGCCGCGGCTCGGACGAGTCAGCCCGGTACGGCCTGGAGCTGTTCCAGCGGATGAAGCTGCAGCTGCTGATTGTCACGCCGTTGCAGAAGATCCACGTCATCGAGCCCTTCGTCTCGCACGTGGGGTTCGTGGCCAACACCAACGGCGACGATTCCCAGCTGCGCAACATGACCATCCAGGAGTATCGCGACGAGCGGGACCGGCGTGCCTGAGCCGCGTGCGGCTGCCAGTACGCGGGCGGGTCAGGCACAAGGCTGGACCACGCTGGCTGATCTGCGGGCGCAGTCGCTGAAGGCCTGGGGCAGCGGTTCGCTGCTGCGCGAGGTGCTGGACCCCGGCGGACTGTATCCACGCCGTCGTCCGTTAAAGCGTCCGACGGCGGCCGCGCTCCTCCGGGAATTCGCTGCGGCCCGCGCATGGGCAGACGAGCTGTTGGGCGCCGCCGGTCCGTTCAGTATGGAAACCTCGGAGGTGGGGCGCACCACGGTGGGGGCGAACCAGTTGCCGGCAGCGGCCGTGTTTGCCTCCGTGGAAGATGAGATCGCGTTTGTGGGCAAGGCCAAGGACGCGGCCCGGTTCGTTGAACTCGCCGACGGGCTGCTGGCCCTTCACCCGTCGTTCCGCGAGTGGGCGCTGCGGCGGCCGCTGAAGCTGCTGGAGTTGGGCACAGACGCGTTGACCGCCGGCCGGGTGGCACTGTGGCTGCAGGCCAATCCCGAGCCCCGCATCTACGTCCGGCAGCTGAGCCTTCCGGGCGTGCACACCAAATTCGTCGAAAACCACCGGGCTGTGATCAGCGAGCTCGCCGCCGGGCTACGATCCCGGCCCGACGCCGACGAAGCCGCTGAACCCCTTGCCGAGGTGCCTGCGGAACCCGGTTCGATGCTGGGGCTGACGCCCGCCCGGACGCCGGCGGCGCGTTTCGCTGCGCGGCACGCCTTCCTGCACCCACCCGAACTGGTGCGGTTCCGCCTGCTGGATCCGGACATTCCGCTGCTCGGCCAGGCGCGTGATCTCACCGTCACCGCAGCCGCGTTCAGCACGCTGAGCCTGCCCGTCACAACAGTGCTTATCACTGAAAACCTGGTCAACTTCCTGGCTCTTCCGGAGCGTCCGGGCACTCTGGCGATCTATGGTGCAGGCTACGGGTTCTCGTCCTTGCGGGACGCTGGCTGGCTGCGGGACTGCGAAGTCCTGTATTGGGGGGACCTGGACACTCACGGGTTCCGGATCCTGGACCAGCTGCGCTCAGTGCACCCGCATGTGGTGAGCCTGTTGATGGACGAGGCCACCCTGCAGGCTCACCGCGAAGCCTGGGTCACGGAGCCCTCGCCGTCCAAGGCTCCGCTCAGCCGGCTGACGGCACAGGAGTCAGCGCTTTATGAAGGACTCCGCACCGACGCCTTTGGGACGGCTGTCAGGCTGGAGCAGGAGCTGATCAGCTGGGACTGGGCGACCCGCTACATAGGCTCGTCGAAACCCTCGAACCCGGACCGTTCGAAACCCTAAGCTTGGGGCATGACCACGGCTGACCCCGTCCCAAAGGACTAGCGGGCCTTGATCTTCGCTCCTCGCGGACCTTGCCCTTGCGGGTCCTCGGTCGGCTGGTGCGGTGGTTCCTTAGCTAGCTGCAGTTCGACTGCCGTGAAAGCGCTGGCGGGGACCTTCGACCGGAGACGGACCCTTGCGGGCTGGCCTGATCGGGCTGGGTGCCCTGTCTTCATTTCCAAGAGGACCACGAGGTTTAAGTGCGACACAATTGAGTGCCCGCCTCTTTGCTGATTGCCGTCAGGTAGCCTGACGACCGAAGAAGTAATTGCGCTAAGGAAGGACCTCCAGACAGTGGAAACAAGCAAGGCTCTTCCGATCATCATTTCGTCGCTTGCCTTAGCAGCGTCTATAGGTGCGCTAGTTGTAAACAACAACGCAGTGGAAGTTCAAAAGCAGTCGCTGGCAGCTGCCGAAGAGCGGTGGCAGGAGGAAAGTGCCGGTTTTGCCCTGAGTAGTTCACTGAGCATCTATGACACTGCGAAGGAGGAAATGTTCGAAGTCTCACGCGGGAGCAACATAGCAGCGGATGCAACGACGGCACCGAAAGAGTTGTACGCCAGGGTCGACGTCACAAACTCCGGCCGTTACTCCGGCGCTATTGAGGAAGTTGGTTTTTACAAGTCTGCGTCTGAACGAGTGGCGGTACCCACTGTATTTTGCCTTTCGTTGCCCGCACAGCCGGGGAGGAATGAGACAGAGAACTGCCCAATGCCGCGAAAGATAGACGTGGCAGGTTCAACTCGGCTTTTCCTCGTCTTGACTCCATTTTTGAAAAATGAATTTCAATGCAACCCGTACCTGAACAGCGGACTCAAATTCTACGTTCGGGGAGTCAACGGTGTCGTCTACGACGTCGATTCAGGCACAGGCGTAAGTCATTCCAGCTACTGTCCTACGCTGGCTCCAACAGCGCCTTAGCTTCTCCCAAACGATTTTATGCACCCAGCGGGACTGCTCTGAGCAAGGCCATCGCCTACGCCATCCAGCATCTGCCGGGCGCGATGCTGCTGGCCCGCGGCATCGACTTCCTCATCGCCGATCCCTTGCACCCCTACATGGAGGTGGGCATGCTTCGCGGCACCAAGCAACGCACGGAAGGGAACCTCAGGCCGCGGCGCGGCTCCGCCGCAGCCGGCGCAGGTGCCGCGGCGCCACCGGGGCGCTGAAGCGGAAGGCGCGGCGGGCCAGGTGGTGGTTGGGCGTGCGACGGCGGACGGCCACCGGTCCGGCGGGCAGCGCCTGCGCGTCGCGGGCGAAGAACCACTGCTTGGCGAATTCCACCAGCACCAGGTAGACCACGATCATGCCCAGCAGGGCCAGGAAGAACGGGACCGGGAGCGGGTCGAAGCCCAGCACACCGGCCACCGGTGAGAGCGGCAGGAAGATCCCCAGTGCCACCACACCCAGCGAGGCAACGAGCAAACCGACGGAGGGCCGGCTGCGCAGGAACGGCACCCGCCGGGTCCTGATGGCAAAGATGATGAGGGTCTGGGTGGCGATGGACTCGATGAACCAGCCGGCCCGGAACTCCCCCGGCACCGCATCGAACACGAACAGCATCAGCGCGAACGTGCCGAAGTCGAACAGCGAACTGATCGGCCCGAACAGGAACATGAACCGCCGGATAAACGCGATGTTCCAGTGCGACGGCGCCCGAAGCTGTTCCTTGTCCACGCGGTCGCCCGGGATGGCCAGCTGCCCGGAGTCGTACAGCAGGTTGTTGAGCAGGATCTGGCCAGGCAGCATGGGCAGGAAGCTCAGCACCACCGACGCGGTGGCCGCACTGAACATGTTGCCGAAGTTGCTGGACGTGCCCGTCAACACGTACTTGATGGTGTTGGCGAAGATCCGCCGGCCCTCCATCACCCCTTCGGCCAGGACACCCAGGTCCTTGTCCATGAGCACGACGTCGGCGGCGTCCTTGGCGACATCGGTGGCGCTGTCCACGGAGATGCCGATGTCCGCCTTGTGCAGCGCCAGGGCATCGTTGACGCCGTCACCCATGAAGCCCACGGATCCGCCGCTCAGGCGCAACAGGGCAATGATGCGGGCCTTCTGCTCGGGGGAAACGCGGGCGAAGATGGTGGCGGTCCGGGCGGCAGCGGCGAGCTCGGCGTCGGACAGCTTCGCGATCTCGGCTCCAGTCAGTGTCCCGCCGGACAGCACGCCGACCTCCGCGCAGACTTTTTCGGCCACCTTGGCGTTGTCCCCGGTGGCGATCTTCACCGAGATTCCCAGCGCCTCCAGCTGGTCCAGCGAAGCCTTGGCGTTGGCTTTGGGCCGGTCCAGGAAGATCAGGAAACCGGCCAGAACCAGGTCGCGCTCGTCGGCGGCGGTCAGCGCGCTCAGCCCCGCGGCGGGGCGGGTGGCCACCGCCACCACCCGGGAGCCGGCGTCGAACTGTTCATCCAGCGTCGCCTGCACGGCAGGCGGGGTGGGCCCGCAAAGCGCCAGTACGTCCTCGGGGGCACCTTTGGTGACCAGCCGTGCGGGGCCGCCGGCCTCCCGGACCAGCACGGTGGTGCGGCGGCGCTGGTGGTCAAAGTCGATCAGGTCCAGCCGTTCGAACCGGGCCGGGTCGAAGGCGGCTGCGCCGGGGCTTTCCCACAGGGCCGCGTCCAGCGGGTTCTGCCCGGCGGAGGAGAGCTTGGCCTCCGTGTAATCCGCCTCGGTGGCCAGCAGCCCCAAGGTGAGCAGGCCGCCGTCGGACGTTTCCGGGGTGACCGGAAGGGCTGCGGTGAAACTGATCCGCCCCTCGGTCAGGGTGCCGGTCTTGTCGGTAACCAAAATGTCCATGTCACCGAGGTCCTCGATGCAGACCAGCCGTTTGACCAGCACCTTCCGCTTGGCCAGCTGTCGGGTGCCGGTGGCAAGGGACGTACTGACGACGGCGGGGAGCAGCTGCGGCGTGATGCCCACGGCGATGGCCAGGGAGAACAGCAGCGATTCGATCAGCGGGCGCTGCAGCAGCAGGTTGGCGATGAAAATCAGGGACGTGAGCCCGACTGCCACCTGCAGCAGCAGGAAGGAGAAGCGCTTGAGCCCGAGCTGGAATTCGGTCTGCGGCTGCCGTTCGCCCAGGCCCAGGGCGATCCGGCCAAATTCGGCGCGCCCGCCGGTGGCCACCACCACGCCGATGCAGCCGCCGGACTGGATCACGGTGCCCATAAAGGCGCAGGAGGCGAGGTCGCCCAGGGACGAGCCGGCGGCCACGGGGGCCGGGTCCTTGGCTGCGGGCAGCGACTCTCCCGTGAGGATGCTTTCGTCGCAGAGGAGGTTCTTGGTGCTGAGCAGCCGGAGGTCCGCGGGGATGATGGCGCCGAGGGAGAGATGGACGACGTCGCCGGGCACCAGCGCGGTGACGTCCACTTCCCGGGTGGTTCCGGCGCGGAGCACCACGGCGCGATGGGTGACGCGGGAGTGCAGGGCCTCGGAGGCCCGCTCGGCGCGGAACTCGTTGGTGAAGCCGAGACCCACGCTGACCAGCAGGATCACGCCGATCACGATCGAGTTGGTGGCGTCGCCCAGGAAGAGGGACAGCCCTGCGGTGATGAGCAGCAGGATCAGGATGGGGCTGGCGAACTGCCGGCCCAGGACCGCCCAGCCGTTGGCGCGGTGGGTGCGGACGGCATTGGGCCCGAGCATGGCCAGGCGGGCGGCGGCTTCCTCCTCGGAGAGGCCTTCCGGACCCGAGCCCAAACGTTCCAGCACCTGTTCGGCGGACAGGCTCGCGGCGTCGGTGATGGGCAGTTGGAGGGAGGTCCGCTCCTGGACGTTCAGCTCTGGCATGCGGATCCGTTCGGACACGTCGATCTTGGGAGGTAGGCCTGCGGCGTGCACTACTTGAGGCTGAGCACCTCGTCGATCGGGCGCCCATTGACGAACACCTGGGCGCTCGTGGCATCGGACGCGGCCATGGCGGTGTACTCCAGCTGTGCCTTCGCGCGCGGGATGTCGCACACGCCGCCCAGCATGAACTGCCCGGAGAGGTAGATGGTGATGGTGCTGCCGTCCAGCTCGCCGCCGAGGTACGTCAGGTTCGACTGGTACAGCACGTTCACGAGTCCGGACATGCCGACGTCGCGGCTCTTGTTCGCGAGCAATGCCCCAATGCTGGGACCCACCTGGTCCGTGAAGCGGACCGGGGCCGTGGTGGTCGCGACGAGGCTGTCGCCGCAGCCGATCTTCGGCCCGGATATGCCGTTGTCACCGACGGCGACGTAGTAGACCGTCAGCGGGGCCACCTGCTCCGGGAACCCCGTAAAGGCAGGCTCCGGTGCCGGTGTCGGGCTCGCGGGGGTGGACGACGGCGGGGTCGTCGCCGTGGGAGATGCGGTCACCGGCGCGCTGGTCGACGCCGTCGGGCCCGGCGTCGCGCTGGTGCTTTCCGTGGGGCTCGGCGCGGCGGATTGGGTCGATGACGTGGTGGGGGCGGCCGAGCTACTCGTGGGCGCCGGGGCCGGCGGGCCGAAACACCCTGCGAGCGCGAACAGGGAGCAGACCCCAAGAACGCTGAATGCCGAAAGCCTGGGCCTGGTCATGATGCCCCCTTGAGTGCGGGCACCGCATTTCGGGCCCGCCTTCAACCTACGCCTGAGCTGCCCTTCGAAACAGGGACTTAAGTCCGAGGTTGATAGCGTCGATGACGGTGGCCGGCAACCGCCGGATCAAGATCGAACCGGCAAAAGTGACCATGTGCAGTGTTCCTCCCCGGACAGGGCAATGACGGGTAACTTACGCGTCTGTAGGAAGCCCGTCCACAACGGCGCCCGCAGCGATGCCGTCCAATACTCTGCGCAGTCCCCAGAGGTATTGGTCAGTGGAGATGTAGCCGGCCATGACTCCCGCGGCCGCAGCGGATATCGGATGGGTTGCGGCCGGGATGGCGGCAAAGCCGGCCTGCCGTGCCGTGATCCGCTCGGCTTCCGGCGCCAAGCTGTGAGTGCCACCGGACTCCGCCACTTCCAGTGCTATCGAACCGAAGACGTAGACGATCAGCAGATAGGCCGCCCTGGCAGCGTCCCCCGGCGTGAGGCCGGTTTCCACGAGGATGCCCATGAGACGTTCGTTCAGGGTGAGTGCATTGGGCCCCTTCATGGGCCCGCCGATCATTAGATTGACCGCACCGGGATGCGCTGTGAGCCGGTCGCGCAGCTCCAGGGCGAGGGCTTCAATTCTTTGGCGCCATGGCATGGCGCGGTCCGCGAAGACCGCGTGGTCCACCAGCCCGAGCAGGTGCTCCACAATCGCCTGGACCACCGCCGCCTTGTCAGGAAAGTACGTATAGACCGCGTTCGGTGCCACGCCCACCCGTGCAGCGATCCCCCGGATGGACGCTGCCTTCATGCCGCCCTCATCCAGAAGGGTCAGTGCGGCCTCCAGGATCTCCGCTTCCGAGAGGGCGCGGCGGGGACCGGGCCGGAAAGTCCGGGCTGGTGACGTCGTCAAATTCAGATCCTCTCTTGACAAGCTCCCGCCCGTCGTCCAATCTTTGTACATCGTACAGTATCTGTACATCGTACAAATATCCCCGAGAGACGGACACCATGGCAATCACCCATCCCCACAAGAGGGTTCTTCGAACGGCTGGCGCGTTGTTCGTGGTGAGTGCGCTGGCGTTCGCTGCGGCAGCCACCACCCTGTCGGTGACGTTCGACTGGCCGGACATCCTGCGGGAGCCGGCCAGCGTTGTGCTGCCCGCCTTCGAAGCTGGCGGACCCGGGCTGGTCTGGACCTGGTTTGCCACGGCCTGGACCTACGGCCTCCTGGCCGTGCCCGTACTGCTGCTGCCGGCAGCGCTGGGCCTCCGCGATCATCCGGCCATGCGGGTGGCCACCCATGTGGGTGCCGCTTCGGTGCTCCTGTCCCTGATCGGGTTCCTCCGCTGGGTGTTCGTGGTCCCGCCTCTGGCAGCTTCATATGTGACAGGAGACGCCACGGTACGCGCCGCAGTGGACGTCGCATGGACGGCCCAGCACCAGTTTGGCGGCGCGCTGCTGGGAGAACACCTGGGACAGCTGCTTGTCATTGGCTGGTCGGTGACTCTGAGTGTGATCATTCTGCGCAGCAGGATCCTTCCGGCCTGGCTTGGCGCAGCGGGAATCCTCGTCAGCATCCTCTACCTGCTGAACCAGGGCGACATCCTGGCCACCGCCGTTCCCGGATTCCCGGTCTGGGACCTGG
Organism: Arthrobacter sp. BF1; assembly: GCF_056680215.1. Lineage (NCBI taxonomy): Bacteria > Bacillati > Actinomycetota > Actinomycetes > Micrococcales > Micrococcaceae > Arthrobacter > Arthrobacter sp. BF1. The sequence goes on along the minus strand of NZ_CM155271.1, from coordinate 1,157,569 downwards.
CAGGTCTCCTCGGCAGCACCGGCTGGGGACTGTGGGTGGCCGCGCTGGGTGTGTGCATCCTTGTCCGCTCCGCCGACCGGACAGGACAGGCCACCACCGACTCCCCCGCTGCATCGGATGTATCAGCACCGACAGATTCCCTTCCCCTGTGAGGTCCGCCAGCGGCCCCTTTCCCGGTGCGGCATGAGTCCGGGACTGCACGTCATCTTCGGCACCGGTGCCATCGGACTCGCCACGTTCGAAGCACTGCGGCGCCGCGGAGCCACCGTGCGGCTCGTGAACCGGTCAGGACGCGCGCACGTTCCCGACGGCGTCGACGTTGCGGGAGGTGACGCCGCCGATCCCGCTTTCGCCGCGCACGCAGCCCGCGGTGCCGCCGTCGTCTATCAGACACTGAACCCGGCCTACTCCGAATGGACCGCCCACTTCCCCGCGCTGCAGGCAGCAGTTCTGAGTGCCGCCGAAAGCACCGGCGCCCGGCTGGTCAGCATGGAAAACGTCTACATGTACGGGCGGCCGGACGGGCACCCACTCACCGAAGACCGCCCCCACAATGCCCACACCAAGAAGGGGCAACTCAGGTCACGGATGTCAGAAGAACTTATGGCGGCACACCGCGCCGGCCGGGTCCAGGTGGCCATCGGCCGCGCTTCGGACTACTTCGGCCCCCGCGGCGGCGCCCAATCCAACTTGGGCGACCGCGTCTTCCGCCCAGCCCTGGCCGGCAAACCGGCCCAGGTGCTCGGTGACCCGGACCAGCCGCACGCCTACACGTACGTACCTGACATCGGTGAAGGCCTCGCCGTTCTTGGCGAACACCCGGACGCTCCCGGCGAGGTCTGGCATCTGCCCAACGATCCCGAAACCCGCACCACACGGGAACTCGTGGACATGGTCTTCCGCCTTGCCGGACAGCCCCGCAGCAGGCTCCGAAGGCTGCCGCCGCTGCTCCTGCGCGGCCTCGGCCTCTTCAACCCCACCATCCGTGAACTCCTCGAAATGCAGTACCAGTTCGAGGAACCGTTCATCGTGGACAGCAGCAAAATCGCGGCCCGGCTGGGGATCTCCGCAACTCCGCTGGCTTCGGCCATCGCCGAAACCCTCGAAGCCTATAAAGCCGGTGGTTGAGCCCATCGAAGCCCCGGGCGAACTCGAGCTTCCGCTTTGAGCGCGTTTCAGCGTTTGGCGTAGTCGGCGAACCCCTGCCAGTCGATGACCACGCAGGGCTCGTCTCCCAGGATCCAGGCATCATGCCCCGGGGCCATGGTGGCGAAGTCGCCGGGTCCGTATTCCATCTCTTCGCCGTCGTCCATGACCACTTTCATCCGGCCGGACACGAAGTACCCCATGTGGGATGCCTGGCAGCTCTCCGTTTTCGCGATCGGCTTCACGTGCTCGGACCAGCGCCATCCGGGCAGGAACGTGGCGCGGCCGACGGCGCCCTTTTCCATGTTGACGAGTTGAAGCTGGCCGGTATCACCTTCGAAGGGGCGGGTCTCCTCCGGCGAATCCAGGCTCATGCGTACTAGATTTGGCATTTCATCTCCTGTGGGACGGTGGTTGCGGGTGCAACTGAAACAACGCCGGCGGGGCCTCGATGCCCACGGCGGGGAAGGAGATGGAACCCCGCCAGTGAGGCCATTCTCCGCCTCCGCGTGGACCCCCGCAAGCGCACGCGGAAACCAGCTTTTGTGCTGGCCCTACGGATGCACCAGCACCTTGACCGCCGTGTCCTTGTGGTTGATGAGGGTGTCGAAGCCCTGCTCCACCAGGTCATCCAAGGCGATCCGCCCGGTGATGAACGGCTTCAGGTCCACCTTGCCCTCCTGCACCATCTTGATCACGGCCGGGTGGTCGCGGACGTAGGCGATGGTGCCGCGCAGGTCGATCTCCTTCAGCACCAGCTTCTGCATGTCCACGCTGGCGGGAGCGCCCCAGATGGATACGTTGACCACCACGGCGCTCGGCCGGACGGCGTCGAGCATGGTGTCCAGCACGGCGTTCACGCCGGCGCACTCAAACGCGACGTCCGCACCGGTTCCGCCGGTGAGCTCCCGCACCCGCGCCGGAACGTCCTCCTGGCTGGGATCGAGCACATGGTCCGCCACCCCGCTGGAGGTCGCCTTCTCTTTCCGCGCCGCGGTGAGTTCGCTGATGATGGTGGTCACACCCATGCCTTTGAGGACGGCAGCGGTGAGCAGCCCGATGGGCCCGGAGCCGCCCACCAGGGCAACGTCGCCGGCCTTCGCCCCGCTGCGGGCCACCGCGTGGTGCGCCACGGACAACGGCTCGATCAGGGCCGCCTCGTCCAGGGGAACGTCCCCGATGGGGTGCACCCACCGCGCGTCCACCACGATCTTCTCGCTCAGGCCGCCTCCGCCGCCTGCCAGCCCGATGAAGCCCAGCTGCCGGCACATGTGGTAGCTGCCCGCCTGGCACATGTCGCAGTCGCCGTCCACGAAGTACGGTTCGACGACGACGTTGTCCCCCACCGCGAGCCCCTCCACGCCGTCGCCGACTTCAGAGACAGTCCCGGAAAATTCGTGCCCAAGCGTCACCGGCGGTTCCTCGTGGGTAAGTGGGTGCGGATGCCCGGGCGCGGGGACGAAAATGGGGCCTTCCAGGTATTCGTGCAGGTCAGTGCCGCAGATACCGCACCACGCGACGTCGATCTTCACCGCCCCTGCCCTGAGTTCAGGTTCCGGAATATCGTCGATGCGGATGTCCTCGCGGCCATGGAAACGTGCTGCCTTCATGATGGATCCTTCCCTTCGGTGAACGTGAATGTCCTCGCAGGACCGGGACCCCAGGGGCAGCCGGGCCGCATCCGAACATCCTCGCACCGGGGCCGGAAGTCCGGTAGGGACCTTTGGTTGGTATGGGCAAAATCAGGGCTTGATCGAAGCGCCATTCGGCCATTTCAGTCAGTCGGCCTTCATAGACTTCAGAACACGTTCTGAGTTAGTGTGGATGCATGAGCGCAGCAACAAAACCTCGAAAGACCTCGCAGTCTTCCAAAACTTCAGACACACCCCAGCCCGTGAAGACCCGGACGTCGTTCCAGTCGTCTGAACTTAGTCGCTCCTCCGCTGATGTTTTTGCCGCAGCGGCAGATCACCCTGTCCGGGTCACTCGCCGTGACGGCGAGTCCCTCGTACTAATGTCCGAAAGCGCAGATGCGGCACGCATTTCACTTCTCGAACTGGCAGCACAACTCGTTGCAGTCTCAACAAGCACGGACGGGTCGCTTGCAGCCCGCATGAGCGACCGGTTCCCGTGGATGCTTGCCCTGGGCCCATCTGACCGGGAGTCTTGCGCCAATGACGTCCTGGCGGCAGCGAGGGCTTCCTTCGCCACCAATCAGCCCCATTTGGCTATCGCAGAACTGACTTCATGGCGTGAGACTGCCACGGCCATCGCAGCCGGCCTTGGCAAGGAACCCGTGGAGTGGCTCGACGGCTCCGAAGCCGTCGAGCGCCCGTAGAGCATGGCGAAGATCGAAAAGGTTGAGAGGGCCCACGAAGAAGAGCGAGTACGAACTTCGGTTTGCTTCTGTCCAGGCGCGGCGTGGCTGGACAGATCTGAAAGCTACTATCAGGAATCCGATAGTGGACACTTGGGATTTTCTGACGCAGACCCCTGAGCAGATAACACCGCTCAACTACCCTCTACGGGGTGAGTTGGGCCTTGTGATCCGCGGCGGGGCGACCCATAAGCGGTGGCAGCACAAGCCCACACTTAAGGGCGATGCCCGCATCTGGTTCTATGTAGTGGATCAAGTGGTCTTTCTTGAGCAGGTACATAAAAGCCATCCCAACCAGACCAAAAGTTGAGGGATCACGCACAGCAGGACGTGGCGGGCAGCCGGCGATATGCCATTCGCCCGTCGACGTTCTGAGATACTCCGTCTACGGGACGCCGGCCGCCCGTTCCGCCTCGGCCAGGGTCTGCGAAAACCAGTCCACCGCCAGCTTGTAGCCTGCAGCATTGCCTGTCGTTCTCTCGTGATCGGCGGCGCGCATGGCCCTGATCATCGCCACGGTCGTCGGTAGTGCCATATCGGACATGGCGGGGAAATCGAACTGCAACTGCGGGTCCACCTCGTAGGTGAGCCACCGCCGCTTCAGCAGATCGTGTCGGTCGGCGGTCCGCCCGTATTCGTTGACATCGGCCAGGGAAAGGTGCGCCAGCAACCCGGCGTCAGCGCCCGCACCCCGGGACACTGTCCTGACTCCCTCAGACTGGCGGCCTAGAGCTTCTTCGGTCCCCAGCTCCAAAGGGGTAACGCCCTTCTGGATGAACTGGACGTTGTACTGGTAGGCCCGGATCTCTTCCGGCGTCATGTAGTCCAGTTCGCCGGGAGATTTCCTGGCCACGCCCCTGGAGCCGTAGCGGCTCGCCACGCTGCTGCGCGGGACCGGGAAGAGGTACTTGCCGACGACAAACCCGACGGCGATGGCAATCCAAAACGCCAAGGTAGGAAAATCCAACCATGACGCCACAACTGCTGCACCCACGGTGCATGCCGCATGGCCACCGGAAAAGATGACCTTTGTCCTGCCGAGCCGGTACACACGGCGGGGACGATCCAGTTGCTTCTCGTGGAATGCCTTGAGCGTGGCAGTCCATTCACCGGCGTTGCTCACCAGTCACTCTCCTCAGTCATGATGACGGCGTCATTGCCGTCGGGCGCTGACACCGGAGACGTGCTGCTGCTCGGCCTGGCCGCGGGCAAACCCGGACACCGGTGTAGGACTTGACCGGTACGGCCCCCCTCGCCAAAGATACCCTTTCGGCGGAGGGCGCAGTGGATGATCCTAGGCATCAAGCCAAATCGACATCTCTTGTCACGCAGTTAACCGTCCATTCACATCTTCCTCAGAACCTGTCCAACCGGCCTCCCTACGGTCGAACACATGGATAACATTTCACGCAGATCCCTCCTCACCGCCGGCCTTGGGGCCGGCCTCGTCGCCGCCCTGCCGGGTGCCGCGTACGCTACGTCAACCGCGGACGACGCCGGTCTCCGCACCGATCCGTTCATGCTGGGCATCGCCTCCGGCGAGCCGTGGCCGGACGGCTTCGTGATCTGGACCCGCCTCGCCGTTAACCCCGTGGCAGAGGACGGCCTGGGCGGCATGCCCTCCCGCAACGTCGCAGTGCAGTGGGAAGTGGCTGAGGACGCAAGCATGCGCACCGTAGTAGCCCGCGGCGTCGAGCACGCCCGGATCGAAACCGCGCACTCGGTGCACGTGGAACTGAAGGGCCTGCGCCCGGGGCGCGAATACTTCTACCGCTTCCGCACCGGCAAGCACATCAGCCCGGTGGGCCGCACTCTCACCAGCCCGGCGCTGCACGAGACGCCGGCGGCGCTGGCCATGGCGTTCGCCAGCTGCGCGCAGTACGAGCACGGCTACTTCACCGCCTACTCGCGGCTGGCGCAGGACCACCCGGACCTGGTGCTGCACCTGGGCGACTACCTGTACGAGTACAAGAAGGACAGCTACGTGATCGGCGGCGGCAACCCGCGCGACCACGCCGGCCCGGAGACCGTCAGCCTGGCGGGCTACCGCCAGCGGCACGCGCAGTACAAGGCCGACGCCGATCTCCAGGCCGCGCACGCGATCGCGCCGTGGCTGGTGGTCTGGGATGACCACGAGGTGGACAACAACTGGGCGGACGACGTCCCGGAAAACACGGACGCCGGCCAGCTGAACGACACCACCGAGCGTTTCCGCCAGCGCCGGAGCGCCGCGTTCCAGGCCTACTACGAGAACATGCCGCTGCGGTCCTCCTCGGTGCCGGCGGGAGCCGACATGAAGATCTACCGCACCCTGCAGTGGGGCCAGCTGGCCAACTTCCACATGATGGACACCCGGCAGTACCGCGACGACCAGCTCGCCGGCGACGGCTGGAAGAAAAACGTCGCCGAGCGCCTGGCCGAGGACCGCACCATCACCGGCGCCGAGCAGGAGAAGTGGCTGCTGGACGGGTTCAAGAACTCCACCCAGCGCTGGGACATCCTGGGCCAGCAGGTCTTCTTCACCGAGCGTGACCGCAATAAGGCGCCCGAGATCGACGACGTCTCCATGGACGGCTGGGACGGCTACGCTGCCTCGCGCCGCCGCATCACCCAGGGCTGGGTGGACGCCAACGTGCGCAACGCCGTCGTCCTCACCGGCGACGTGCACCGCAACTGGGCCAACGACGTCAAGGTGGACTACAAGGACCCCGCCTCCCCCGTGGTCGGTTCCGAACTGGTCTGCACCTCCATCACCTCCACCGGCAACGGCAACGGCTCAACGGTCGATCCCGTGATGGCCTGGAACCCGCACCTGAAGTTCTACAACGACAACCGGGGCTACGTGAACACCCGCATCACCAAGGATGCGATGACCGCTGACTTCCGGACGCTGGACTACGTCACGACGCCGGGTGCTCCCGTATCGACGAAGGCATCGTTTGAGATCCGGGACGGGGTGGCGGGGCTGGTCGCCAAATAGAACCTGCTGACGCTCCGTCAGTTGAGCCTGTCGAAACCCCCGCCCGAGTCTGCTCGGCCGGGGGTTTCGCTGCGTCCACCCAAGTGAGAGAGCGTCCGCCGAAAACCCACATCAAGTGATAGAGCGTCCGCGGGAAACCCGCATTAAGTGAGAGAGCGTTGAAGGGGCGGCCTCCACCACCCGCAGTAGTGACTCTTTCGTCGATATCGACAGAAAAACGACAAAACACTTGACTTATGGACATCTCAGGGCGTTTCATGGAAGAAATCAGTAATGATGTAGATCACAGAGGCGTTAGATCGACATCACACCTGAGCCAACCCATGAAACCCCCAAGGAGTGCGGATGCACCGCTTCGCCGTCGACCCGGGTTCGACCGACATCAGCCCCGTGTCTTTTCACCCCTTCCTCTGGATCTGCGCCGCAGCCGTCTTCGCGGTCATCGTGCTCCAGTCCGTCATCTACCTGCGGGCCATCCGCAAGGCCGCCGGCTCGGTGAACCTCACGGACAAGCAGGTCATCGGCTCAGTCCGCCGCGGCGGCATCGCCGCGATCGGCCCCTCGCTCGCCGTCGCCCTCGTCGCGATCTCGCTCCTGCCGCTCTTCAGCACGCCAGCTGTCCTGACCCGCATCGGCCTCGTGGGCTCCGCGGCGTTTGACGTCGCCGCGGCCGGCCTGGCGGCCCAGTCGCAGGGTGCACAACTCGGCGGCCCCACCTACACCCAGAAGGTCTTCGCCATCGGTTTCGCCGCGATGACCCTCGGTGGCCTGGTGTGGATGCTCACCGCGCTCATCCTCACCCCCATCCTGGCCAAGGGGGACAAGACGCTGCGCAAGGTCAACCCGGCCGTCATGACCGTGGTCCCCACGGCCGCGATCCTCGCCGCCTTCTTTACGCTCGCGCTCACTGAGACCACCAAGTCCGGCGTCCATGTCCTCACGCTGCTCGTCTCGGCGGTGGTGATGGGCTTGTGCATCGCCGCCGCGAAATTCTTCGACAAGCCCTGGCTGCGCGAGTGGGGCCTCGGCATCGCGATCTTCGTGGCCCTCGCCGCCGCCTTCCTCGTCACAGCCAAGTAGCCCAGGAGAACCGCTCATGTCCTCTAAGACCGCATCCCTCGACGGGCTCGCCCAGTTCGAGCGCACCACGTCCATCTGGGGCCCCATCACCCTGGGGCTCGGCTTCCTCGTCTCCCTCGCCGCCGCGCTCTTCGCAGCGTTTGGCACCGGCCTCGGCATCACCGGCCAGGAGGTGTGGACCGCGTTCGGCATCGTCTTCGCGACGTTCGGCATCATCGCCGTTGTCGAGCCGATCTCGTACTACCCGATCCTCGGACGCTCCGCCATGTACCAGGCGTTCATGATCGGCAACATCGCCAACAAGCTGCTCCCCTCCGCGCTGATTGCCCAGACCGACCTCGGCGAGAAGCCGGGCACGCGCCGCGCCGAACTCATTGCCGGCGCTGCGATCATCGGCGCGGCGGCTGTCCACATCCTCTCGCTCATCATCTTCGTGGGATTCCTCGGCACGTGGCTTCTCGGCCTCCTGCCGGCGGGACTCATTGCCGTGGCCCGCCTGTACATCCTCGCCGCGGTCTTCGGCGCCGTGACGGTCCAGGCCGTGGTGACCATGAAGAACGCGCGGACCACCATCATCGCCGCCGTGGTCTCGGCCATCGTCGTCTACGGCGTGATCCGGATCGCACCGGCCCTGACGAACTATGCAACCGCGGTTGCGGTCGTCGCTGTCATCCTCGTCGCCTGGTTCGCCCGGAATCGCAGCGTCGAGCCCACATCCTCCGAGGCCCCGTCCTCCATCGGACACTAAGCTCCGCCTGCAGAACAGCACCGAACCTGACTGACCCGAAAGGCCCCCATGACTGACACCGCCACCACCGCCACCCTCGCCAACGGCATCGAGGTCCCCGCGGGCTTCGTCGCCGAACACGTCGAGATGTACAAGGGGTACCACCGGGCACCCGAGCTGTCCTCGGTGGAGCACCGGACAGCCGAGGCGATCGAGGCCCGGCTGACCGAGCTGGGAGTTGAGCATTTCCGCTCCGGCGGGACCGGCGTCGTCGGTCTCCTGACCAACGGTGAGGGCCCGGTAGTCGGCTTCCGCGCGGACACGGACGGCCTGCCCATCGAGGAGGCCACCGGCCTGGACTACGCGAGCACCGCCACGGGCACGCTGCCCGACGGCAAAGAAGCGCCCACCATGCACGGCTGCGGCCATGACACCCACATCACCGCAGCCCTCGCCGCCGCCGCCTACCTCACCGCGAACCGGGACAAGTGGCACGGGACCGTTGTGTTCCTCTTCCAGCCCGGCGAGGAGACCGCGTGGGGTGCCAAGGCAATGGTCGACGACGGCCTCTGGGACCGTGCGCCGCGCCCCGAGGTGGTCCTCGCCCAGCACGTGATGCCCGTGGAGGCTGGAAAGTTCTGGCTGCGTGCCGGGAACATGGCGAGCCTCGCCGACTCGTGGCGGATCACGGTCCGCGGGCGCCAGGCACACGGGTCCCAGCCGGAGAAATCCCTTGACCCGATCGTCGCCGCGGCAGCCATGGTCCTGCGCCTGCAGACGATCGTCTCCCGCGAGCTCGCCCCGATCACGCCGGCCGTGGTGACTGTCGGCACCTTCCACGCGGGCCTGAAGGAAAACATCATCCCGGAGACGGCGGAGTTCTCCGTCAACGTGCGCACCCCCGACGAGGACGTCCGCGCCCAGGTCCTGGGCTCGATCCGCCGTATCGTCGCCGCCGAGGCCGCCGCCTCCGGCATCGACGAACCCGCCATCGTGGAGATCAACCGCTTCCCGCGCCTCTTCAACGACGCCGAGCACACCGCACGCGCCACGGCGGCGCTCCAGGCCGGTTTCGGACCCGACTCCGTCATCGCCGCGCCGCTGGGCATGGGCTCGGAGGACGCCGGCTGGCTGGGCGACGCGATCGGCGTTCCCGTGGTGTTCTGGGCGTTCGGCGCGTTCCCGGCCGCGGCGTTCGCCGACGGCCGGGCGCCGGCCGGCAACCACTCCCCGCAGTTCGCGCCCGACGCCGAGCTCGCCGTGGTCAACGGCACCGGTGCCGCGCTTGCGGTGCTGCTCGAGTACCTGGCCAAGTAGGTGAGGAACGACGGCGGGTTCCCACCCGCCGTCGTACTTCCGCCTTAAGCGGGGAAGGCTGCCGGGACCGCGGCCCGGGACATGGAAGGATAAAGCGCATGCTCGACGACCTCGACCGCCAGATTGTGGCAGCCCTTATCCGCAATGGCCGCGCGCCCTGGAGACTCATTGCCGAGGTGCTTGGGCAGCAGGAGCGGACTGTTGCCCGCCGGGGCAATCGGCTCCTCGCCTCCGGGGCGGTGCGGGTGCAGTCGTTCCCGAGCCCTGCGGCGTTCGGGAACGTGGACCTCTATATGCTGCGCGTCGCTGCCGCGCCGTCCGCTGTCACGACGGCGGGGATGTGGTTTGCCGAGCGGCCCGAGACGCACTGGGTCAGCGCGCTGTCCGGGGCGAGCGAGTGCGTCGTGGAGCTCTTCCTGGAACGGGACGCCGTGGGCGGGTTCCTGTACGGGGAGCTGGCCGCGCTCAAGGGCGTGCGGGACTTCTCGCTGGACCCGGTCTTCGAGTACTACCGCACAGTCTCCGGCTGGCGGCCGGACGTGCTCAGCCTGGAGCAGTACGACGCGCTCAGCCCCTCCGAGCTCCCCCATTTCGCCACGGGGTACGCCGAATTGGGGATGCAGCTCCTCGACGAGCCGAACCGCGCCCTCGCCGACCTCCTGCGTGCCAACGGCCGCATAACCATCGAGGAGCTGGCCGCCGGTCTCGGGGTGTCCAAAGCGACCGCGAGCCGGCGGCTCGAGACACTCATCGCCAACGGTGCCGTGTACGTGCGCGCGATCCTCGACCCGGCGTCGATCGGGTATCCCGTGGAGGGCCTGCTGACCGTTCGCGCCGAGGCTCCCGCGCTGGACGCCGCCGGGCGGTACATCGCGGATCTGCCAGCAACACGTTGGGCCGCCAACGTCGCGGGCCGCATCCTCGTCCAGACCGCCACCCGGAGCCTCGCGGAGCTGCGCGCGGTCATGGCGGGCATCGCGGCGCGTCCCGGCGTGAACGGCGTGGGCGTCTCGCTGTTCGCCGGGATCTTCAAGCGCAGTACCGTTGCCTACCGCGACGGGAAGCTCCCGCATGTTGGGGAGGAAGCTGGCAAGGAAGGGAAGAGGCCACTAAGTGCCTAGGGATCAAAGCCTCCCGTTCTCGGGGCTATCGTTCCGAGGGAGCTTTGCCACGCGGCGTGGCCGGCCGCTGCGCAGGTGGCCACCCAGGAATCCGCTGGCCAGCAGCAACACTGCTCCTGCCCGTGCCAGGCCTATGCCAAGCTCGTGGCGGCCGCGCTCACGTGCCGCCCACGAGGCAAGGTACACCAGGAGGGCCGCGGCATTAGCGGCGGCGTGGACGATGCCGACGCGCTTCGTGCCTTGATCCTTCATCGACCACTGCGCCCAGCCGGAGAGAGCGGTGGGAACTGCTGCCACGACGCCGAGGCCCACCAGCCGTTTTGCGGCGTTCCGCGAGCCGTCGTCCTTGTAGAAATCGAGGAATATCGCCGACCACCAGGCACCAAAAGGAGCGTCGGTCAGGATGCCGTGCAGGGGGATGCCGATGGCATCCCCGCGAAAGAAACTTCGCATTCCCGGACTGGCCGTAAGGCGGCCGGCCAAGGGTTCAATTCCTTTGACGATTGTGCCCAGGGGCTTTGCCCCTTCAAGCCAGCCAAGGAGCCGCGCATAGCGGCCACTGCTGCCGGTATCGGTATGCGGGCGGCCGGCCAACGGTGCTAGCTTTTCCCTCGCGAGGCCATCAGGTGCGCTGGATGACAAGTGCATGTAGCTCAAAATACTCTTGGCGCATCGCAATTGCACCGCCTTTGGTTCGGCGAGCGGCAGCCGGGCACGCTGCTTGGCTGACTACAGCGTGCCGGGCCTCCAGCCGCTACGGTACGGGCACTGCGGCGGCCATGGCATTCAACCGGCCGCTCTCTGCCCCCGCCTCCAACCCCGACAGATATTGGAAGAGGGCACTGATCCCGAAGGTCCACGGCTCCATGTCCTCGGTCCTCCGGGTCCGGTTGACGAGCGTTCCAAGCTGCGGGCTGCTGATGGTAACCACGTCGCCGGGTTTGTGCGTAAACCCGAGTCCTTCGGCGTCCCGGTCCTGCGTCGGCGCGAAAAGTGTTCCAGTGAAGAGGGCGAAGCCGTCCGGGTATTGGTGGTGACGGCCCCAGGCAGCACTGATGAGCTCCTCGAACGGACGGCTGATGCGGGCCAGGCTGTTGCGGCCTTCCAGCCGGTAACCGTCCGTTCCTTCAACCGTGAGGCTGATTTCCTCCGCCCGGAGGGACTCCAGGGTGAAGTCCTCGTGGAAGAGCCGGATCAGCGGGCCGATGGCGCAGGATGCGTTGTTGTCCTTTGCCATGCCCAGGAGCAGGGCGCTGCGGCCTTCCACGTCACGGAGGTTGACGTCATTGCCCAGTGCCGCACCCCTGGCGTTTCCGGCCGAGTCGACAATAAGCACCAGCTCCGGTTCGGGGTTGTTCCATGACGAGAAGCCGGGTATTCCCACTCCGGCGCCGAAACCCACGGAGGACAGGACGGGAGCCTTGGTGAACACCTCCGGGTCGGGACCAAGGCCCACTTCAAGGTACTGCGACCACATCCCCCGGGCTGACAACACCCGCTTGACTTCCCGCGCCTGTTCCGAGCCGGGGCGCAGCGTGTCCAGGCTTCCACCGAGCGCCTCGAGGACCGTCCTGCGGGCCTCCGCCGCGCGGTTGGAATCCCCACCGCAGCGCTCTTCGATGACCCGCTCCACCATGCTCTCCACAAACGTCACTCCGCACGCCTTGACCACCTGGAGGTCAATCGGGGACAGCAGATGGGCGCGTGCCCGGTCCCCCGCCAGTGAAGCCTCGATCAGGTCGGCAAGGTTCCACCTGGGAGCACCACCGGAGTGCAGCACGTAGTCCGCAGGGTTTTCCTGCTCCAGGAGCCCGGCCACAGTGCGGGCTTTGTGGGTGAGGTCGAAGACCTCGTCGCCACGGACGCCCACCACCCGCGGCCCGCTCGACGCCGGATCCCACACGCGGCCCACCAGGACCGCGGCTGCCCCTTCTGTGGGGAGAACTTGTGCGGGGAGAATCTGCTGGGGATCGGTTGCTGTCATTTGCTGGCCTCTCGTTGCCCGGCCGGTTGCCACTCGCCATCCACCCGGCGTCGAATTTGCCAGGCATTCCCGTCGCGCAAGGGAACAGGCAATTGCGACGGCGGGAAGCTGTCGTAAGCGACGGGGCGCATAAAGCGGCCGATGGAAGCGGTCCCCACGGATGTGGTGGCGGCCGTGGTGGCGGGGTATGGCCCGCCGTGGTGCTGGGCGTAGGTCACGGTGACGCCCGTCGGCCAGGCGTTCCAGAGAAGGCGGCCGGCCCGTTCCCGCAGCTCCGTCAGCAAAGCGGACACGTCTTCCTCAGGCTCCGCCTGGACGGTTGCTGTCAGCTGCCCGTCCAGCAGCCGGGCCAGGTCCGCCAAGTCATCGCCCGGGTTGTAACCCACCACCAGTGTTGCCGGACCGAACATCTCCTGCTCGAGGACTTCGGGGTGGTGACGGACGTTCCCGGCAGTGATGAACAGCACCGTTGGTTTGGGCGCTTCTGCATCATCCCCGGGCACCAGGACTTCGACGCCGGCCGCTGCCTGGACGGAGTTCAGCGCCTTGCCGAACCCTTCCCGCAAGGCGGGGCTCAGGAGCGGGCTTGGCTGTTTCGAAGCCAACTCCCGACGCAGGAGCTCACTGATCTCGCCGGGATCCTGCACCGGCGCGAACAGCTGCCCCGGCTTGGTGCAGAACTGGCCCATACCCATCGTGAAGGAGGCGGCATAGCCGGTCAGGATTTCCTCGCGTCTGGCCTCCCAGGCCTTTTCGGTGACGAAGACGGGATTGATGCTGCCCAGTTCGCCATAGAACGGGATCGGCGTGGGCCGGCCGGACGCCCGGTCGAAGAGTGCCCGGCCGCCGGCTGTTGACCCGGTGAAGCCGATCGCCGTGACCAGGGGATGGTCCACGAGACGTTCGGCCGCCTCCCTGCCAACCACCGTGGAAAAGAGGCACTGGGGAGCGCCGGCCTTTGCCAGGGCCGCCGTGACCACATCAGCTGTGCGGATGCCCAGCCGGAGGTGCCCGTCGTGGATTTTGTGCACCACTGCGCATCCGGCCGCGAGCGCCGAAGCACTGTCCCCGCCCATCACGCTGAAGGCGAAGGGGAAGTTCGAGGCGCCAAAGACGCCCACCACACCCAACGGCACGTTGACGCGCCGGATGTCCGGCCTGGGGCCCATCCCCCACGTGGGATCCGCGTGGTCGATGGTCGCATCGAGGTGTTCCCCGCCGACAATTTCCCCGATGAACAGCCGGAGCTGAAAAACGGACCTTCGCAGCTCGAAGCGGAGCCGGGCCTCGTCCAGGTGGGTTTCCTCCTGCCCCAGTGCCACGAGCTCATCGGCATGGGATTCCAAGGCCGAGGCGACTTCCTCCAGCCACCGTGCCCTGACGCGCGGCTCAACGTCCCGGCCGCACTCGTAGGCCTGATGGGCTGCAACTATACGGCTGTCGGCCTGATCAGCTGTCACGGTTCGTCCCCTGTTTGGCGGCGAGTTTGGCGGCGAAGGCAGTCGTGCCAAACACCTCGGGGTTGAGCACGTTGAGCGGCTCCTCCCCCGCGGCCATGGCAAGGATCGAACCGATGGCACCCGCGGAGACGTCCCGGGTGAAGTCCTCGGTCCAGCACAGTGAATGCGGTGAAAGCACCACGTTGTCCAGGGTCAGCAGCGCGTCGTCGGGAAGCAACGGCTCGGGTTCGAAGACGTCCAGTCCGGCACCGGCGATGACTCCCGTTTGCAGGGCGTGGCGCAGGGCGTCGGTGTCCACCAGTTTTCCCCGGCCGATATTGATGAGGTGGGCGCTTGGCTTCATCCGTGCCAGGGCGTCCGCGCCGATGAGGTTTTCCGTCTCCGGGGTGAGCGCCGCACACAGCACCACGTAGTCGGAACGTTTAAGCAGCTCGTCCAGTCCGAGCAGCTCCACCCCCAGGCCGGCGGCCTCCGGGTGGCGGCCGCTGCGGTTGTTGCCCACCACTTTCATGCCCAGCGGGGCCAGGAGCCGGGCGAGCTCGGCACCGACGCTGCCGAAGCCCACGATGCCCACCGTCTGGCCGACGATCTGGTCCCCGCGGTAGCGTTCGCGGGCAGCCCAGTCCGAGGTCCGGGTGAGACGGTCTTTGGCCAGCAGTTTGTGCGCGAGAGCCAGCAGCAGCGTCAGGCCTGCCACTGCAAGCGGCCGCCGGATGGCGTCCGGCGTGTTGGTGACCACCACGCCGGCCCGGGTGCAGGCCTCGAGATCGATCGTCTCGAACCCGGCACCGAACCGGGCAATCAGCCGAAGGTCCGGCGCATGGTCCAGTGTCCGGGCGTCGAAGGCGATGTGGCCGAGCGACAGCACGGCGTGGACGCCGGTGAGATCGACCGGCGGAATCGGGTCCGTGTAGCTGGGCAGGACGTGCCACTGAACGCCCTGCTCGGTGAGCCGCCGGAGGCCGAGGTCTCCGTGAATGGAACTGCCATCGGGCTTTGCGGCGTCTGCCGTGACCGCGACGGTGAACGGAGCACGCACGGAGGTTCCCGGCGTCGTCAATTCATTGGTTGCGGTGCTCATGCCGAGGCTCCGGCGGGTGCTGCGTCCTTTTCCCGGATGGGTTCCCGCACCAGCACCGTGTAGGCCACCGCGGCCATTGCGGCGATGATGCCGCCGATCACGAACGACGGCGCGTAGGAGCCGGTTGCGTCGGCGATCACGCCGGTCAGGAGTGGTGCGAAGGCGCCGCCGAAGTAGCCGCCGAAGTTCTGGATGGCACCCACGGATGCCACCTGGGAGTTGTCAACGATGTCTCCGGGCATGGCCCACGCGGCGGCCTGCATGGTGGCAACGAAGCCGAGGGCCAGGGTCATCACGGCGATGGCGAGCGGGAGGGAATCGACGAACGGGATGAGGCAGATCAGGATACCGGCGACGACGGCCGCAACGGACATCACGTGGCGTTTGGCCTGCAGCGGATCGCGGCCGGATTTCTTCGAGTAGCGGGTCATCACCCAACCGCCGGTGATGCCGAGGATGGCCGCGCCGAGGTACGGGACAGCCGCGAGCCAGCCGGAGTTTGCGATGCTGGCGCCGCGCTCTTCCTGCAGGTAGAGCGGCAGGAAGACGATGAAGATGTTCCAGATCCAGATGACGCAGAAGAACCCGGCCATCATGCCCCAGATCTGGCGGTGCTTGAAGAGCCCGAGCCAGGAAACCTTCTTGGCAGTCAGCTGCTGCGTGGTCCGCTGGCTTTCGATGTACTCAAGTTCCTCGGCACTGGCGCGCTTGTGCTCTTCCGGCGCGCGGTAGTAGATGAAGAAGGCAAGTGCCAGCACCAGGCCGGCGACGCCGAGGAAGATGAAGATGGCCTGCCAGCCGAAGGCCAGCATGATGGCGGTGAGGATGGGCGGCGCGATGGCCGGGCCCCACTTGGAACCGCTGTCCCAGATCGCGGTTGCCTGTCCGCGCTCTGACCGGGGGAACCAGTCGGCGGTGAGCTTCGCGGACGCCGGCCCGTTGGGAGCCTCCGCAACGCCGAGCAGAAAACGGAACGTGATGAACTGCCACATCCGGCTGCCCATCGCCATCAGCGCGGTGGCGATGCTCCAGCCGGCGATGGCCAGGAAGTACATCCGGCGGGCGCCAAGCTTGTCCACGAGCCAGCCGGCCGGGAGCTGCGCAAAGGCGTAGGTCCAGGAGAAGACTGTTCCAAGCAGGCCAATGTCCGTCCGGCTAAGGCCGAATTCCTTGATCAGTTGGGGCGCCGCAATGGAGATGGCGCTTCGGTCCATGTAGTTGATGATCCCGGCGGCCAGCGCCCAGCCAAGGATCCACCACCGCAAATTCTTGATAGTACGCCGCGTAGCCGACTCTTTTGGCTTCGTAGCAAAAGTCTCAGTCTGCACTTTTCACTCCCTCGTGATCTCCTCGCAGCTCCGCGGCTGCACAATCCTAGATCCTATAGGGTATTTGATTTGTTTGTGAAGGGGCTCACACTTAAGGAATCGGCCACGCTGGGTTTTTGGCCCGGCTAGGGGGTCAGCAGGACTTTGATGGCGCGTCGTTCATCCATCGCGCGGTAGGCCTCGGGTGCTTCCTCGAGTGGCATGACGACGTCGAACACCCGGCCCGGGTTGATGCTGCCAGCCAGGACATCGGCAAGCAGCTCCGGGATGTAGGTCCGGGCCGGGGCCATGCCGCCTCCGATGGTGATGTTGGTGTCGAAGAGGTAGCGCAGCGGAATCTCGGCACCGCCCGTGGGAACCCCGACAAAGCCCAAAGCCCCGCCCGGGCGGACACTGTGCAGCGCCTGCTCCATGGATTCCTTGGTACCGACGCACTCCAAGACTGAATCGGCCAGGACCCCGCCGAGGAGTTCACGGACCTTCGCCACGCCCTCATCCCCGCGTTCCTCCACGATATCCGTGGCGCCAAATTCCCGGGCGATGGCCTGCCGGTCGGCATGCCGGGACATGGCAATAATCCGTTCGGCACCCAAACGCTTGGCTGCCAGCACCCCGCACAGGCCCACGGCGCCATCGCCGACCACAACGACGGTTCGGCCGGGTCCGGCCTTCGCGGCGAGGGCCGCGTGGTGGCCGGTGGCCATGACATCAGAGAGGGTCAACAAGCTGGCGCGCAGAGCATCGTCAGGCTCAGTGATTCCAGGGACCCTGACCAGGGTCGATTCGGCCAGCGGGACACGGACCGCCTGGCCCTGACCGCCGTCGATCGCTAGTCCGGCGTCGTCCTTGCCGCCCCAGCCAGCCAAGTGGTCGCAGGCAACGGTGACGCCGTTGAGGCACTGTGCGCACTTTCCGCAACTGACCACGAACGGAGCGATGACCAAGTCTCCCACGGCCAAATCGGTTACGGCGTCGCCGATGCTTTCCACAAGACCGATGAATTCATGCCCGATCGCAGTGGGGTTGTGGGTGGGCTTCACGCCGCGGTAGGGCCAGAGGTCGGAGCCACAAACGCAGGAGGCGGTGACCCTCACGACAGCGTCTGTGGGCTGCATGACGGTGGGGTAGTCGCGGTCTTCGACCCGGATGTCGCCGGGGCCGTAGATGATGGTAGCGCGCATGAAGATTCCTCGGGTCGTGGACAGGGCCGAGGTCGAGCTTAGTTCCAATCGGTCGCGCCGGTCGGAAATTATTGCTTCGAGAGAGCGTACGCCCAAAAGCCAATCACGTGAGAGAGCGATCCCCGAAAAGCCGCGTTAAGTGAGAGAGCGTTCGGTGGGGTGGTTGAGGTTTAGAGGGAGGCTCCCCCGCAGATGACGTAGTTTTGGCCGGTGATGGACTTGCCGTGCGGGCCCAGGAGGAAGGCCGCCAGGGCGGCGACGTCCTCTGGGTCCACCAGGGCACCGAGCGCCGGCATCTTCACGGGGGTGGCGGCACGGCCGGGGTCGTTGAGCATGGGGGTGTCGGTCGGGCCCGGGGACAGCACGTTGACCGTGATCCCCCGCGGCGCCAGCTCCTGAGCCCAGGTCAGCCATGGCCTGGCCTCCGTGGAGGACCTGTCCGCCCGGTTCGAGGTGACGGCCTCCACCATCCGCCGTGACCTGGCGCTGCTGAACGGGCAGGGCCGGCTGGCCCGCACCTACGGTGGGGCGATGGCGATGGGCGCGCACCCGGAGGCGTCGCTGCGGCAGCGCACCGGCGAGGCGTTTGAGCAGAAGCACGCGATCGCCCGCTGGGCGGCGTCCGTGATCGTGCCAGGGGAGAACATCCTGCTCGACGCCGGCTCCACCGTGGGTGCCCTGGCCCACGAACTGCGCGGCTTCGACCGGTTGTCCGTGACGACGCCGGGCATCAACACCATGCAGGAGCTCGCCGAGTCCGAGGGCATCGAGGTGGACTGCCTGGGCGGCCGGCTGCGCAGCGTTTCACAGAGTTTCGTGGGGCCGCTGGCCGAGGCGGCGCTGGAGCGGATGAGTTTTGACCGCGTGTTCCTGGGCGCCGACGCCGTCACCGCCGAGGACGGCATCTGCGAGGCCGACCACGCCCAGACCCGGCTCAAGGAGCTCATGGCCCGGCGGGGCCGGGAGGTGTATGTGCTGGCGGACTCGTCCAAGCTGGGCCTGCGGCCCTTCCACGCGTGGGCGCGTTTGGCTTTGCCGTGGACTTTGGTGACGGACGACGGCGCCGACCCCGGGCAGGTGCGCAAGTTCCGGGAGGCGGGGGTTGAGGTTGAGGTGGCTGTGGTCCGAGATTAGGCCGTCTTCGCTGGCGCGGGTCCTGCGAGCTTCGAGCATGAACTGCCTTGCACGGCCTGCGCATGGAGCGGTGATTCATACTAAATCGCACTACAGCTTTCAGATGCCTCTGTCAGTGCCGTAACGTCTGCTCCGCTGCAACCAGGTTAGTTAGCCCTCCGCGGCGATATGGACCAATGCAAGACCTGAGTCAGTCCCGACGAGTACGGCGTGTTCGTCGACTGGGCAAACTGAGATGATCGGCGCACCCAGGCCGGCCTCGGCGATGAGCCGCCGCTCGGGGAACCGCCAGGCCCGGAGCAGTCCGCCCCACCCTGCTGTGAGAAGCACATCGCGGCCGAGCATCTCGACGTGAGTGGTCTCAGTGCCGTTCGCCGGCCACTCTGCGTGGTCTCCCCGATCGGACCAAGTCTCAACGGCTCCATCCTTTCCGGGCGGAAAGTAGACGGTTGCCTCTGGGGACCTCCACGCACAAAAGGTACTGGCGATTGTGTTGGAAGCCTCGACATAGAAAACAGGGCGAGAAACGACGCTGGCCAAGTCACGTTGACCTCGGACGCGGACTTCGACGTCGTCCCCGACCCGAACTGGCCCGCGAGCTCAATAGTCATCATCGGCACCGCTTCCGGGAAAGTCATCGAAGATTTCCTGGTTGACGAAAGAGGGACGCCCATCATCTTCGATGAGAAAGGGCGGCCCCTCCGGATACCCTAATTCCCGACTGGAAGCTGAAACCGGCCGTTGAGAACTCCGAGTTTAGCGCCATCTCGGAGTAACGGTTCCACGGTCCTGGCCTGGCTGTTGACCACCGGGCCGGTTATTGTGAGTGCGTGCTGGTCCCTCGGGTTGCTGCCCGGCCAGAGCTCTTGCCGGTATAGGTTCATGAGGATGTGGTTGACATGGTCAGCCAGTAGGCTTCCACGGACCTGGGTTTCGTTCGCCCCGGTTACGGCCAAGGATGCGGCGAAAGCTTCCTGGCGTTCCGCTGAGCCGTAGTCAGCCGCAGACATGCTTTCCGTTTTGAGGCCCTGGTCTTTGAGTCGGCGGCTGAGGTTACTGGTGACGCGGTTCTCGATCTCGTGGCCGACACTTTCGATGCGGGCGAAGAGTTCCTTTTCGGCTGGTGCGTACCGCTGTTCCACGGGCGTCCGTTCGGACCCTGCGAAGCCTCCTCTCCCAGGAGTTTGGCTTCGTGCATCTCCTTAGCTGCTTGAACGAACGCGGGACCCTCGAAGCGTGAATCTCCGGCGCCGTTGACGTTCGCGGTGGCCTCTTTGCGGAGCTGGTCAATGTCGGGACCGTTGATGCCGTCCTTGCCGATGAGGAACAGGCGTTCCTGCACAGTAGCGTCGGCGGCCGCCACTGCTGCAGGGGTCTTGGCCGTGTGTGCAGTCTGCAATGCCTGGGCCAGTTCGGGGTTGGCAAGGTACTCAGCGGGTACTTCGTGACGTTCCATTTCCGGGGCCAGTTTCGCCGCCTGCGCGCGGAGTTCTTCGGCGCGAGCCCCTGTCCTCGCCACACTTAATTAGCGTTGGGGGCGGGCCAGTACCGGACTCGAGGCGAGGAAGGCCTACGCGCGAAACCGAAAGGCCGGCCCATGACCAAACCAGTGACCCCAGCGCGACATCAAACAGGTGCTCGAGTGCGTCACTCGGAGACACAACGCTCAGGGGCCCTCGGTCCCTTTATTTTCAAGGGCAAGTTGCACTATTTTGAGCAGGTAACAGCAGCGCTGGAACACGTGCAACAAAGCTGTTGTACTTCTAGTAGGAGACTAAAATGGTTGTTTCCCCGCACACATCGCGGTCTCTTCGCATAAGGCTGGCGCTTTGCATCAGCCTGGTACTTGCAGTGGCCTCGTGCGGGACTTCCCCTCATTCAGTTGCCGGTCCCAAGGGCCCGAGCGCCTCGGCAGAGCCAAACGGCACGACAGGGACAGTCCCCGGGTCGGCTCCTTCTGGAGATGGGGCAATCCCCGATTGCACCTCGGTAGTCTCGATTCCGGATTCAGCCGCTTCAGACGCGGGGGCCGTCCCTTCTTCAAGCATCACCACGCCTACGCCGCTAAAAATCGGTACCCTCCTGCCCGCAACAGGGTCGCTGGCGCACTACGGTCCACCTTCAACAGCTGGCGTCAACCTCGGCATCAAGGAGATCAACGACGTAGGCGGTGTACTGGGCAAGCCAGTTGAGGTAATCCACCGCGATTCTGGGGACACCTCATCGGACATTGCAGCGCAGTCAACACGGGAGCTGCTGAACGGTGGCGTCAGCGCCGTCATTGGCGCTGTTTCGTCAGGCGTGTCAAAGAACGTCATCAACCGGATTACCGGCGCCGGGGTCATCCAGCTTTCGCCCGCAAACTCGTCCGCCGACTTCAGCACATGGGACGATAAGGGCCTCTATTGGCGCACTGCCCCCTCTGACGTCTTAACGGGCAGGACCCTTGGCGGCTACATTGCTGCATGCGGGGCAAAGACCCTCGGAATGATAGTCCTGAATGACCCGTACGGTACCGTCCTCGCGGATAACGTCAAGGCCGCGTTCGAGGCCACCGGCGGAAAAGTGATCTCGGAGGAGCTTTTTAACACTGGCGATTCGGAGTTCAGCAGCCAGGTCGACAAGATTGCCGCCACCAAACCTGACGCCATCGCCCTGATCACCTTCGATCAGGCTAAAAGCATCATCCCTTTAATGGCAGACAAGGGCATAAAAGGAAGCCAACTATTCTTGGTCGACGGAAACACAACGGACTACAGCAGAGACCTCCAAGCAGGCATTCTGAAGGGCGCCCAGGGCGCCCTTCCGGAATCGATTCCCAATGATCTTTTCAGGAATCGACTGCTGACGATTGACCCAGCGCTAACGTATTTTGGCTACGCGGCCGAGTCCTACGACGCTGTCAACCTGATTGCCCTTGCAGCTGAGTCCGCCAAAAGCACCAAGGGCACCGACGTTGCCACCCACCTCAAGGCCGTGTCGGAAGGCGGCAACAAGTGCCACAATTACGCAGCTTGTGTCTCGTTGCTTCGCGAAAACAAGGACATCGATTACGACGGCCAATCGGGGCCGGTGGCCTTTTCTGAGGCCGGTGACACCACAGAGGCCCACATTGGCATATTTGAGTACCAGGAGGACAACACTCTCAAAGCTTCCAAAGAAATACTCGGCAAGATGGCGCCCACCTCATAGCAGCCGATGCAGCAACTAGCCGGCACGGTCACGTCGCTTATTTTGCGCAACAGATCGATGCTGACGGCCGGCATGGGCTCTGGTCCCGGCGTTCCACATAGGAGTAGCATCGACGCCGAGAGCCTCACATCATTGCGGCGAAGGAGCACGGTCATGGATGCATTGGGCGTACGGCTAAATGATCCTGACCTGGACGATGAAGAACTCGATTCCCTTGCGAAACGCCTCCGTGCCGAACTTCTCGATCTCGACGTCTATGACGTGGTGCCATTTGACGCTGTAGGCCATATCCCAAGTGGAGCCAAAGGTCTTGAAGTTACCGTTATCGGTTCACTTTTGGTGAAGCTCATATCCAAAGTCGACGTTGCAAAAGTCGTATCCGCATTGAAGGATTGGCTGATCCGTCAGCGCCTGCGTTCCATCGAAGTCACGGTCGATGGGGACACATTGAAATTGACAAATATCTCTTCCGAGGAGCAGGAACGTCTGGTCGAATTGTGGGTATCCCGGCATGCAAAGCCAGACTAATGCCCCGCGGCGTATTGCCCTCATCATCGCTACCTCCACCTATGAGGAAAGCACGCTTGCTCATCTGCGGGCTCCCGGGACGGACGCGCATGATTTAGCAGAAGTCCTTTCGGACTCCAAAATTGGGAAATTCGACGTTCATACCTTTCTCGATACCCCCCATGACCGGTTGATGCGAGGCGTGCTGGAAGTCTGCGCCAGCGTGGGCCCGAGCGATCTTATCCTTGTCTACCTTTCTTGCCACGGAGTGCTGGATGATAAGGGGAGGCTTTACTACGCAACCACGAATACGGAACGCAGGCTCTTGGCTGCCACCTCGCTTGCGGCCGCTTGGCTGAATGATCAGTTGGAAGACTGCCGCGCACGTAGCCAGATTCTTGTGCTTGATTGTTGCCACAGCGGGGCTTTCGCGAAGGGTGCGAAAGGGGACGAAGCCCTCGCCTTGCAGGATAAGTTCCCCGGCCGTGGAAAGGTTGTGCTGACAGCGTCCCGTGCGACTGAATATTCGTTTGAAGGAACGGAAATTGTCGGAAACGGGGTTAGGTCTGTTTTCACCAAGGCTATTGTGGATGGACTGAAGACGGGAGCGGCTGACGTCAACGGTGACGGTGATGTGACGGTTGCTGACCTTTATCAGTATGTTTTCAACAAGGTCCGCCAGGAAGAGCCCCGGCAGACACCTATGATGTGGACCTTCGGTTCAGAGGGAGACCTCTTAGTAGCCCACAGTGTCCGCAAACGGGAAATACGCCCTGCACCACTACCAGCCGACATCGTTCTTGCGATAGAAAGCTCACGGCCGCGTGTTCGAGCGTCCGGAGTGGCAGAGCTTGCCGACCTGCTGGATAGTGGACCACCGGAACTGGCGTTGGCCGCAGAGAACGCTCTCACGAGGATGGCGGAGAACGAGGTGCCAAGTGTCGCGGAACTGGCGAGGGCTGCCCTGAATTCGGCTCAGGGCAACGCCCGTCACGCTGTAGCGGACCGAAGCCAACGTGAAACCACCCTCGCAGTCAGTACCGAGGATGCGGAGCCACTACCAGTCGGGTCAAGTCAGGCTATCCCGAAGCCGGCCCGCAAGCTGCCTCCGCAAAGCACGCTTTCCGCCGCGGGACTGATCGCTATCAAGCCGCCTTACCTTTGGGCCAGCGGAACGTCGCTGATAGCTGCCGGCTTCGTCCGCGCCGTCGGGCCCTGGTCGACAAGCCCATCGACCGCCCTTAGTTGGTTTTTCCTTTTCCTGGTTTCGGCCCAGATACTTTTGATCCTGTCGGGCTTGGCGGGACGGTCTAAAGCAGTGCGCCAGCTTCTATGGGCGGCGATCGCGACCGACCTGGTTGTATGGGTCCTCGAGGTGGCAGTCGCGTCAACCTCACCGCTGATGGTCGTCCTCACGGTGGTTCATCTGGGCTGCGGGATTTCAGCGGCTTTGCTATCACACTCCACTCAGCAGCGAAGAGGAATGGCACGATGGCTGCTGGCTTCGCTGTATGTCCCTCAGGCCCTGGCATGGCTTCTGCAGTTCCTTCAGGTACCTACTGCCGTATCCGTCACGATCATCACTGTTTCGCTTTTGACGCCCGGCATACTTTTACTCTATTTCGGCATGCGGCTGACACAACAGAACACTAACCAACACAGCATTGTCGGCTAGGGCGTTGTCTCCTAAATCAAAGGTTTGCTGATTGGAACGCTTGAGCGATGTCACAAACGTCTATTGTGAGCGATGATCAGTGTTAAGCCCAGTCCAACCATTGGACGATGGCGATGCTGCCACTTGCGATTGTCGTTTTGGTATGAAGCTCGCCAGGATCATTTCCCATGATCTCATTTGAAAATCCCGATGGTTTCAGGTCGAATGTTGTGTTCTTGGTGCCGGCGCTGCAGTTCGTGAATGTCACGGACGGGACGAAAACCGGGAGCCCGGTCCCGATCGGCTCGACAATCCATTCGGCTGTCAGGCCTCTGGAGATGATTTCGTGGGGCGTAGGGATGTGGACACTGGTGTACTTCCCCGTCGTGATGTTTTGTATGCAGGCGTACCCCTGGTTCGGGTTGGACGCACAGACAAGGACTGAGACGGTATCCCCAGTTGTGATAGGGAAGTCGTCCATCTTAAGTGGGGGATCCTTATATAACGGTCGGTCCACCATTCAGTCCAAGCCCACCATTCGAACTCCCCCGCCGGTCCCCAGGGACCCGGCGAACGCGGCCACCGGCTCCGTGGGCCGGCGCCTGCCGATGCCGGACTCGTTGATGGCGACCGATTTGCCGATCTACTTCTGCGACCCACATTCACCCTGGCAGCGCGGCAGCAACGAAAACACTAACGGCCTCCTCCGCGAGTACTTCCCGAAAAGCACCGATCTATCGTTCCACGGGCCCGGAATCCTCGAAAACGTCGCAGCTGAACTGAACCGCCGGCCCCGCAAACGACACGGCTACCGAACGCCCGCAGAAGTCCTCGCCGAGCTAGTCTCGAACCCAGTCAACTAAATCCCGTGTTGCAGGCACCACTGGAATTCGCCATTCATGTCCGTGACGTTGTGAGGCAGCGCCTGCGGTGTCGCAACACGCTTGTATGACAGAACCACGGCGGGAATCCCCAGTCCCCCAAAAGCTCCGTCGGAGGCGGCCAGACATGGACGAATCGGCGCTGAGAGTTCAACGCGCGGGTAGGGATTACTGAGGATCACCGCCAAGGCATATCGGGAAAGGGTTCAGTCTTCTTCCGCCACCGTGACTGGAGCCTGAGCGATAGAGTCGCTGGCCAGAGCTTTACGCCGGCGATAAATCTGGATTGCAATGGCTGTGGGGATCACGGCTAAAGCGGTCGCCCGCATCCAAGGTCGGTCCAGGACATGATCGGTGAGGGCATCGACGGACAAGGGTCCGGAGCCTCCGATGGTGAACGATGCTGCGGCCAGGCCCAGCACCGCGGGATATTCGAAACCGCCCTCAGTAGCGAAAAAGCCGTTGGGTGCGTGGACGCTGGCCGCGACGCCCATCGTGGTTGCAGCGGCGGCGCCGGCGGCAGGGGTGGCGAGCCCCAAGGCCAAGGCAAGACCTGCTCCAGCTTCACCCACGCCGGCGAGGACGGCACTGGGTTTCGCGGGGCGGAAACCCATGGCGTGCATACCCTTGCTGGTACCTTCAACGCCTCCTCCCCCGAACCAGCCAAAAAGTTTTTGAGATCCATGAGCGATGAGTACGCCCCCGAGAGCAACCCGGAACAGTGTTTGAGCAGCGGCTGCCGCCCTGGGGCTGGTCTTTTCATGACTCATTACAGTCCTCCTTGGGGCGTCTGCGCGCTGCAGTGGCCAGCTTTCAGCACGATTCTACGTCTGCGAAACGGCCCGGTCACGAGAAGAAACGTGACCCCGGGGCGGTTTCGATGTCCGCGATGAGTGCCGCACTCCGGGCCCGGATTGAGGTGAGGTGTTCGCCAAGGCCGCTGAGGACGATGCCGGCGTCGGCCGTCTGGAGGGGGGATTCAGGTACGGAGAGCCCGTCTGCGCGGAGGCTGATGAGGGTCTCTACGAGTCGAAAGGCCAGGTCTCCGGTCTGGCCAGTATCCGTCCAGCCGTTCTCGGGGAGTGCTGCCCCCAGGCGTTGGTACAGTCCGCGGAGTTCCCGTCTGCCTTCAATGAAGCTGTGGAACCGCTCGCTGCGTGATTCCGGGAGGTTGTAGAGCACGCCGACGTTGTAGCGGGCGTTGCACAGTTGGGTTCCGTCAAACAGCGCCACGGCGTGAAGCCGGGCAGCAGCCAACACCGGGTCGTGGCTGCCGTCGGTCTCCGAACAGATGCCGCGCGCAAAACTCAGGCCGCTGGATACCGTGCCCGCGAGCAGCACTTCAAGAATATCGTCTTTGGTTTTGAAGTGATGGTAGAGCGAGGACTGACGGATTCCCACGGCCTCCGCGATTGACCGCGTAGGCGTGCTGGCATAGCCCTGGGTTGTAAAGAGTTCGGCGGCGGCGTCGAGGATTTCCTCACGTGCGGTGGCTCCCGGGCGGGAGGGCTGCTGATTGCGGGGGCGGCCGGGGCCGGTTGCTGTCACGGCCTTATTCTTGCACTCCGGGCGCCCCATTCGTGGCCGCTTCGCCGGCAGTGAGGAGCCTGAAATGAGCCGGAAATGTGCCGTCCATCAACTCTTTACAAGGGGGAAACGAGCCCGGGATCTTCGCCTGCAAAACTATCACTTGACCGGTATTACGCAGCGCCGGCGCTAGCGCTGCTTGTGCCGGAAGGCTTTGTCCCAACGCCGTTCCAGCCCCGGAGACCCCGATGACATCCACTGTTCTTCCCAAGTCCGCGCAGGCCGATCATGCAGACCTTGCGTCCCTTGGCTACGAGCCGTCCCTGCACCGCAAGCTTGGCCGTTATGCTTCGTTCGCGGCGGGCTTCTCGTTCGTATCCATCCTGACCACCATCTTCCAGCTCTTCGCGTTCGGCTACTCCTTTGCCGGACCGGCCTTTTTCTGGACCTGGCCCGTTGTCCTGATTGGCCAGCTTCTGGTGGCACTGAATTTTGCGGAGCTTGCCGCCCGCTACCCGCTCTCCGGCGCCGTGTATCAGTGGGCACGACGTGTGGGCGGCGAAACGGTTGGCTGGTTCGCTGGCTGGTTCATGGCACTGGCCCAGGTTGTCACCGCCGCCGCTGCGGCCATTGCCCTGCAAGTGGTCCTTCCGCAGCTCTGGGACGGCTTTCAGCTGGTCGGCGGCGACGCTGCACTGAACACTGTCTCGGGTGCCGCGAACGCCGTGGTCCTGGGTGCCATTCTGTTGGTGGTTACTACGGTAATCAACTCCATGGGTGTCAGGCTGATGGCCCACGTGAACTCCGTTGGCGTGACGTGCGAGATCGTCGGCGTCATAGCGGTGGTCCTGGCGCTCATCACGGCTGCCCAGCGCGGACCGGACGTCGTGCTGGACACCGTCGTCCTGCAGGGCTCTGATCTTGGCGGCGTAGGCGCATTCATGGTGTCGGGCCTGATGGCCGCCTACGTCATGGTGGGCTTCAACTCCGCCGGGGAACTCTCCGAGGAGACCAAGGACCCTCGCCGGACCGCGCCCCGCACCATCCTCTCGGCTCTGATCATTTCCGGCATCGGCGGAGCGCTGATGATCGTCACCGCGCTGATGGCAGCTCCCAGCCTCGATGACGGGCGGCTCGCCACCGAGGGCCTTCCGTATGTGTTGACTGCCGTCCTCGGGACCTTCTGGGGAAAGGTACTCCTGGTCGACGTGGCCGTGGCTATCTTTGTCTGCACGTTGGCCATTCAGACGGCCGGTTCACGGCTGGTGTTCTCCATGGCCCGTGACGGCAAGCTTCCCGGCTCGGCATTGCTTTCGGCCGTCCATCCCAGGCGCGGCACTCCGATGTGGCCCTCCATTGCCATCGGCGCCCTGGCTGTCGGCGTTCTGGCGATCAATGTAGGCAATGCGGCGCTGTTCACCACGCTCAGCAGCGTTTGCATCGTGATGGTCTATCTGGCCTACCTGTTGGTCACCGTGCCGCAGCTCCTCAACCGTCTCCGCGGCGACTGGGACAGGGTTGGCGAGACCATGCCGGTGGGGCTGTTTTCGCTGGGGCGGTGGGGCCTGCCGATCAATCTCCTCGCCGTGCTGTACGGGGCGGTGATGGTGGTCAATCTGGCCTGGCCACGACCCGAGGTCTACGACCCTTCCGGAGAAAACGGAATCCTCCTCTACTCCGCTCCGCTGATGGTGGGCGTGGTGCTGCTCCTCGGTGTATGGGTTCGGCGCTCGAGCTCCCGGTCGGCCGCCCGCTCGGAAGCCTGAACAAATTCGCCGGCCCGCCAGGCCCTTGCCCCATCGGATCGCCTCACGCACTGCACTGTCCACGCACGCCGACACACCAGGATTGACATGACATCGACCACTGAAGCACCAGCCACCGCCACCACCGCCGGAGCCCGCGCCCATGCCCGGGAGCAGCATGGACGCGCCGGGGACACCATGAGGCATGTCCCCGCCGCGTCCGCTCCGGAGCGGCTCACCTCCGACCTGCCGTACGGCGCCAAGGAGCGTCTGAGCTGGGCCGAGTCGGTGGCCTTTGGCCGCTACACCGCCCTGACGCTGGCCCGGGGTTCCCGGATCCGGCTCACGGACACCGGCGGCGACGCCTGCGTTCATGTCCTTCTCTATCGGACAGGGTCCCTGCACGAGCGGCTCAACGTGGCAGACACCGTCAAGGTTCCGTGGCAGGCCTACCCCGACGCAGGACACCCTCTGCTCTCCGACGCCGGGCGGCTCATGGCCACGATCGTGGCGGACACCTCCTCTCGCCACGATGCCTTGACCGGTGCCACCACCCTCGCAGGAAACACCGCCCGC
Organism: Arthrobacter sp. BF1; assembly: GCF_056680215.1. NCBI lineage: Bacteria > Bacillati > Actinomycetota > Actinomycetes > Micrococcales > Micrococcaceae > Arthrobacter > Arthrobacter sp. BF1. The sequence goes on along the minus strand of NZ_CM155271.1, from coordinate 1,128,571 downwards.
TACGGAGCCGGGACTGCCCACAGCAGCTCGCCGGCCGGACGCGAACTGCTCACCCTTGCTGCACTGAAGCAGGGACTGGGTGTACGCGACGTGGCGCCGTCGATCTCGCTGTTCAAGGGGATCCGGGTGGATCCGGACGGCGGCATCCGGTTCACCGGAAGTGCCGGTCCCGGCGCGGCCGTCGACATCCTGCTGCAGATGGATGCTGTTGTACTCCTGGCTAATACAGCCCATCCGCTGGACCCGAGGCCCGCTTTCACCGGAACCGCCGTGGACGTCGTCGCCTGGCACGCCCTCGAAGACCTCGACCTGCTCGCCGCGGGCCATCTTGTTGGGCCACTGACGCCCGAACACCGCCAGGCCCTGAACAACACCGACCACGACCTCACGGCAAGGAACGCCCGATGAACACCGCCACCGAAACCCGCCCCCCCGTCAACGCAACGGTGAGCCAGACAGCGCTCGTAGCCGGCGCCGTCGTCCTTGACGAATATGTGGAAGCGCGGGGGCCCTGGTCCGCCATCATTGCCGCCGGCGACGTCCTCACCATTGTGGACCTGGAAGGCAACCAGGCAGTGGACTGCCTGCTGTACGCCGCCGAGGACACGTCGGTGAGGTACTCCGCCGCCGTCACCATCGCCGCGCAGCGCTCCATCGTGCTGACCACCGGCTCCGTGCTTCGCTCCGATACCGGCGCCCCGCTGATGACGGTCATGGCTGACGAAGTCGGCGTCCACGACACCATCGGCGGCGCCTGCTCCCAGGAATCCAACACCCTCCGCTACGGCCAGCACACCCGCGAGCAGCATGCCTGCGTCGAGAACTTCCTGATCGAGGGTTCCCGCTGGGGGCTGGACAAGCGCGACCTCGTCTCGAACATCAACTGGTTCATGAATGTCCCCGTTGACCCCGACGGTGCCCTCGGCATCGTTGACGGCCTCTCCGCCCCGGGCAAACGCGTGGCCCTTCGGGCGGACACCGACACGCTGGTTCTGGTCTCCAACTGCCCGCAGATCAACAACCCGTGCAACGGCTTCAACCCCACCCCCGTCCGTATGATCGTCACCCGGCCGGAGGCTGCCCTGTGAACCGTTTCGACACCCTGCTCATTGCCAACCGCGGGGAAATCGCATGCCGCATCATCGAATCCGCGCGGAAGATCGGCCTGCGCACGGTGGCCGTGTACTCCGAGGCGGACCGCGGCGCCCGCCACGTCCGACTCGCCGATGAGGCCGTGCTCCTAGGCCCGGCACCGGCCAAGGAATCGTACCTGCGCATCGACGCGCTGCTGTCGGCCGCCGCGGCAACGGGGGCCGGAGCCATCCACCCGGGCTACGGCTTCCTCTCCGAGGATGCCGGCTTCGCCGAGGCAGTGGAGGCAGCCGGACTGGTCTTCGTCGGTCCCACCCCGGAGCAGCTCCGAATCTTCGGCACGAAGCACACGGCACGGGATGCGGCCCGCGCTGCCGGAGTCCCGATGATCGCAGGCTCGGGACTTCTCGCCGGTGTGGACGAGGCCGTGCTGGCGGCCCGGGAGATCGGCTTCCCGCTGATGCTCAAGGCTACGGGCGGCGGCGGCGGCATCGGGATGACCGTCTGCCGCAGCGAGGACGAGCTCACCGAGAGCTACCCCCGCGTCGCGCGGCTGGCGGACGCAAGTTTCAGCACGGCCGGCGTCTTCGCCGAGCGGTACGTTGAGCATGCACGGCACGTGGAAGTGCAGATCTTCGGCGACGGCGACGGCAGGGTGGTGAGCCTCGGGGACAGGGACTGCTCGCTCCAGCGCCGTCACCAGAAAGTCGTGGAAGAGGCGCCCGCCCCGGACCTTACCGAAGCCCTCCGCGACGAACTGCACCGCAGCTCGCGGGCGCTGTGCGCGTCCCTGGACTATCGCTCGGCCGGGACCGTGGAGTTCGTCTATGACCCCGTTCGCGGGCAGGCGTCGTTCCTCGAAGTCAACGCCCGGCTTCAGGTGGAGCACCCCGTTACAGAAGCCATTACCGGGGTGGACCTGGTGGAGTGGATGCTCCGCCTTGCCCAGGGCGGCACCGATGCAAACGCGGTGCTGGCCGGCCGCCCGGACAGCATGCCCGTGGCGGGCTACGCCGTGGAAGCCCGCCTCTATGCCGAAGATCCGGCCCGCAACTTCCAGCCAAGTTCAGGAACCGTGACCAACGCCGTCTACCCCGCAGCCGACGGCGTGCGCGTGGACGCTTGGGTGGAAACCGGCAGTGAGGTATCCACAAACTATGACCCCCTCCTCGCCAAAATCATCACCACAGGCGCCACCCGGCACCAGGCCTTCGACCGGCTCGGTGATGCGCTGAAGGAAACCCGGATCGACGGCATCGAAACCAACCTCGGAATGCTCCGCGCAGTCACCGGACTCGATGCGGTCCGGAGCGCGGAACACTTCACTGGAACCTTGGATGAGCTGGGCGATCCCGAACCCCGGATCACCGTGGGACGGCCCGGCCTGCAGACCTCAGTCCAGGACTGGCCCGGCCGGGTGGGCCTGTGGCAGGTCGGCGTCCCGCCGAGCGGTCCTATGGACGATCTCTCTTTCCGGCTCGGCAACCAGGCGCTCGGCAACGCGGAAGGCGCGCCCGGGCTTGAGTTCACCATGACCGGCCCCAGCCTGCACTTCAGCCACAGCGCCACCGTGTGCGTCACCGGCGCGCACGTGGCGGTGACGGTGAACGGTACCGATGTTTCCACTTGGGAGCCAGTCACTGTCCCCGCTGGAGGCACGCTCGACGTCGGCACCGCCAAAGGTTCCGGCCTCCGCGGATACATCCTTTTTCAGGGCGGGCTCGACGTGCCCCAGTATCTGGGCAGCGCGTCAACGTTCACGCTGGGCCAGTTCGGCGGCCACGGAGGGCGTGTACTTCGCGCCGGTGACGTGCTGAGGGCAGTGACACCGGACGCCGACCAGATCCCGTCCGCGCCCATTGGCGGGTCGGGACTGGCCGGCCCGGTCCCCTTGGACAGTCGGCCTGCGCTGACGTCCGACTGGGAGCTGACCGTAGTCGAAGGACCGCACGGGGCGCCCGAGTTCTTCCAGCGCGAGGACATCGAGGACCTGTATTCGGCCAGCTATGAGGTGCACTTCAACTCCGCCCGCACCGGTGTACGCCTGATCGGGCCTAAACCCCGGTGGGCGCGGGAAGACGGCGGCGAAGCTGGGCTGCACCCCTCAAACATCCACGACACCGCATATTCAGTAGGAGCCTTGGATTTCACCGGCGACACCCCCATTCTGCTGGGTCCGGACGGTCCCAGCCTGGGCGGCTTCGTCTGCCCGGTCACCGTGGTGAGCGCCGACCGTTGGAAGCTGGGCCAGCTGCGTCCCGGTGATACTGTGCGCTTCGTGCCGGTGGAAGCCCGCCGGGCGCCATCGGCCAAGGACCTGGGTCCCGGCCGGCAGCTGGTGCTGCCCGGCGATCATGGCTGGGCGTCCGGAGCGGCGCCAGCCGCCGGTCGCCGTCGAGGAGACGGCGACGACGGCGTGTTGGGACGCGTGCCCGAAGCTCCGGGACGGCCTGCTGTCACGTACCGCCGCTCGGGGGACGACAACCTGCTGGTGGAATATGGCGACATGGTCCTTGACCTCAGCCTGAGGGCCCGCGTGCATGCCTTGCACCAGCAAATTGAAGGACTCCGCTTGCCGGGGATCGTTGACCTCACCCCCGGCATCCGTTCCCTGCAGATCAAGGTTGACCCTTCGGTGTTTCCGACGCCGAAGCTGCTGGGCCTTGTGCAGGAAATCGAAGCTGCACTGCCGGCCAGCTCGGAACTGGTGGTGCCCAGCCGCACCGTCCGGCTGCCGCTGTCCTGGGATGACCCGGCCACGCGCGAAGCCATCCAGCGCTACATGGCCGGAGTCCGGGACGACGCTCCCTGGTGCCCGTGGAATATCGAATTCATCAGGCGAATCAACGGCTTGGACTCCGTGAACGAGGTCTTTGACACGGTCTTCAACGCCGAATACCTGGTCCTGGGCCTCGGCGACGTCTACCTGGGCGCACCGGTAGCCACGCCTCTGGACCCCCGGCACCGCCTGGTCACCACCAAGTACAACCCGGCCCGGACCTGGACACCGGAAAACGCCGTGGGAATCGGTGGGGCCTACATGTGCATTTACGGGATGGAAGGTCCCGGGGGCTACCAGTTCGTGGGCCGGACCACCCAGGTATGGTCCCGCTACGCTGATTCCGCGCCGTTCGAGGCCGGTTCGCCCTGGCTGCTGCGGTTCTTCGACCGCATCTCCTGGTACCCGGTCAGCCCCGAAGAGCTGCTGGACCTGCGGGCCGACATGGCCGCAGGCCGGGGCCGCGGCGTGGAAATCGAGGAAGGCACCTTCTCCCTGGCGGACCATGAGGACTTCCTCGCCCGGAACACGGACTCGATCGAGGTGTTCCGTGCAAAGCAGGCGGCGGCTTTCGCCGTCGAACGCCAGGCCTGGGCCGACGCTGGGGAGTTTGACCGCGCCGATGCAGCAGCCGCCGTTGTTCCCGTCGCTGACGAGCTGGTCGTTCCCGAGGGAGGAACGGTGGTTGCCGCGCCCTACGCCGCGAGTGTGTGGAAAGTGGACATGGCAGCCGGTGACCGGGTTGTCAAAGACCAGCCGTTGGTTTCCCTGGAGGCCATGAAAATGGAAACCGTGCTGGTTGCCCCGTGCGATGGCGTGGTCCAGCAGGTCCTGGCTGTGGCGGGTTCCCAGGTAGTGCAAGGCGAAGCCCTTGTGGTCATCGCACCACCAGCAGACCACACCGCAACCACGCACTCCGCTGCGGACAGCGACGAATTGGAAGAGGCCGCAGCATGAGCACCGTAACCGTCAGCCGCAGCGCGACCGAGCGCGTGAGAGCAGCATTGGCCGCCATCGACACCGTGGACAGGCCGGAAATCTGGATTGCCCTGCGTCCGGCGGCTGAACTCCTGGTCGAGGCCGGCCGAATCGACGCGGCAGTGGCCGCCGGAGCGGACCTCCCCCTGGCCGGAATACTCCTTGCCGTGAAGAACAACGTTGACGTGGCGGGGATCAGCACCACCGCGGCATGTCCCGGGTTCGCCTACATGCCGCAGCAGGACGCCGAGGCCGTTGCCCGGCTGCGGGCGGCCGGGGCCGTGGTTCTCGGCGCCACCAACCTGGACCAGTTCGCCACCGGGCTGGTAGGGACGCGAAGCCCGCACGGAGCCGTCCGCGATTCGCGCCGACCCGACCTTATTTCCGGCGGTTCCAGTTCAGGGTCCGCCGTCGCAGTGGCCCTGGGGCTGGCCGACGTTGCGATCGGCACGGACACCGCCGGCTCGGGACGGGTACCCGCCGGACTTCAGGGGATTGTAGGCATCAAGCCCACACTCAACGTGGTTTCCACCGCCGGAGTGGTTCCGGCGTGCCGCTCCTGGGACGCCGTCACCATGTTCGCCCGGGACCTGGCTACAGCTGAACTGGCCATGGGAATCATGGCCGGGAACTCACGGGCCTGGCCCTCGGACGCCAAGCTTGCCGCGCCAGGCCGACCACGAGTTGCCTATCCAGCCTGCTTGCCGGAACTGCCGCAGGATTGGGCGGATGAGTTCGGCCGCCAGATTGCCAGGCTCAAGGCTTCGGGAGTGGATGCGGAGCCGATCGAGTTCGAGGACTTCCTTGAGGCCGCGCGTCTGTTGTACGACGGCGGCCTGGTGGCTGAGCGCTATGCTGCCGTCGGAGAATTCGTTGCTTCCGTTACCGCGGACTCAAGCAGTCCCGACGGGTTGGATCCCACCGTGGCCGGGATTGTCCGCCGGGCCGGCGAGGTGCCTGCCCACCGGTACGTTTCAGACACCGGACGGCTCAACAGCCTCAAGAGCCAGGCAATGGCGCATTTGCACGGCTTCGATGCACTGATCGTCCCCACAGCACCATTCCACCCGTCCCTCTCGGACGTCGCAGGGGACCCTGTCGGGGTGAACTCGAAGATGGGAACCTACACCAACTTCTGCAATCTCTTCGACCTGTGCGCTGTCGCCGTACCGGCCGGGGAAGTAGGCGGCTTCCAATTCGGGCTCACCGTTGTAGGGCGAACGTTCGAGGATGCGGTTGCCGCTGACATCGCCCGCAGAATCGAATCAACGCCGGCCCCGCCGGCCCTGTTCACGGCCGGTGCCGTCCCGGCGCCACCGGCCGGACCCCGGAAACCATGGCCTGTCCGTGCTGGCGCCTCCGCCCAGCCGCTCGTAGTGGTGGGGGCACATCGAAAAGGACAGCCCCTGTCCCACGAACTAGAAAGCTTAGGCGCCGCCTGGGACGGCGAAGTGCGCACGGCCGCCCGCTACCGCATGGTCGCACTGGACACCCAGCCACCGAAGCCCGGGGTGTACCGGTCGGAGAACGGTGCGGAGCTCGTGGCAGAGCGCTGGCTGTTGCCGGAAGCGGCGCTGGGACGGTTCCTGGCCGCGCTGCCCGAACCGATGCTCCTTGGATCCGTTCGCCTGGCAGATGGTACTCGCGCTGTCGGCTTCGCCTGCGACGCAGTGGCTGCCGCCGCTGGCCGGGACATCACAAGCCACGGCGACTGGATTGCTGCAATGGCGGCCGAGTCGACCGGATCGGAGTCCCCAGGGCAAGTCGCCCGCGACAGCCTCCGGGACTCGCTCCTGACCGGGTTCACCCGGGGCCGCCACGCAAACACCACACGCAGGTAGTAGTGGCTGCAATCCTCGAATTGCAGGAACCCTGGACGCCAGCCCACAGATGACAAACCCATATTCAGATCCCCAGCGTTGACAGGAGTGCAGTGAACGATCAGGAGAAAACAACCAGTTGGTGGCTGAAAATTGGATTCAGTTCTGGCCTTGGCCGCCCGGTGAATCGTCCAACTGAAGCGGCGAACGACGCCGAGGGGCAATATTGGTGGCTGCTCCCCGGTGACGCCGCATACGCGTTACCGGAAATGCCTTATCCGCAGGCGGAGTGAGTCGGTCTCCGGCCGCGTCCAGGTGGCCATCGGCCGCGCCTCGGACTACTTCGGCCGCAAGCCGTGGCCGTCAACACTAGACATGCGCAAGTTCTGGCGTGCCCGCGGATACCTCGCTTTGACGCTGTGCCAGCCGGCGGGCGATCCCGGCGCAAACGATCAACTGCATGGCGTGATACATAATCACCGGCAGGATCACTACGCCGCCCAGCGGTCCCGGGAACAGGATCGCCGACAACGGCAGTCCGGTGGCCAGGCTCTTTTCTGAACCGCAGAACATGATGGCCGTGGCATCCGCAGCAGCGAAGCCCAGCTTCCTGCCCACCAAAGAGGTGATCCATAGAGTCAGCGCCAGCATGAAGGCGCAGATGCCGGCCGCCACCGCCAGCTGGGCAGGAGGGATCCGATGCCATACTCCGTCAGCCACCGCAGCACCGAAGGCGCCGTAAACCACCAAGAGAATGGCTGCCCGGTCCATGACCTTGAGTGCTGGAGCCCAGCGTTGCGTCCATTTGACGGTCAGTTTGTGGAGCAGCTGGCCCAAGACGAAAGGGGCCACAATCTGCAGCCCTATCTTGGCAACCGAGGATACATTCATTCCACTATAGGAACCGAGCGCAAGTGCCACGAGGAGAGGCGTGGCTACCACTCCGAGCAGGTTCGAGATGGACGCGGCGCATATGGCCGCCGCACTGTTTCCCCGCGCAATCCCGGTAAACGTAGTCGCTGTCTGCACAGCCGTGGGAAGCATGGTCAGAAACAACAGTCCGGCGACAAGTTCATGGTTGAGGTACCACGAGGATCCAGCTGCCATGCCAAAGCCAAGGAGCGGGAACAGCACAAAGGAGAACGCGACAATCACGAGGTGCAACCGCCAGGCCTTCAGGCCCTTCAGCGCCGCGGATGACGGCAGGCGCAGCCCACTGATAAAGAACTGCGTGGCCACCGCAATGCCACCGGCAGTTGACAAGGCAGGGCGCACTTCTTCGTCTGGAGGAAAGAGTGCGGCCCCTGCGAGGGTGGCCAGCACGAGCACAACAAAGAGATCCACCCACCCGCTCCATCGCCGTAGTCGACGAACGGTTGCAGCCGTTTTACCCATGTCACAACATCCTTTTCGTCCGGTGACTTCAAGAATACTGTAGACAATCTACAGAAAACGCCTTCCGTGTAAAGCCTATGTAAACTCGTGCCGGACCCTGGAAATGCGGAGACTGTAGACAGTAGTCTTGGAACATGATTGTCCAGGAAAGCCTCGTCTCACTTGCCACCGCTGAGATCCGAAAGTTGATAGTCAGCGGGGAGCTGGCGCCTGGTGACAAGCTGAATGAGCCCCCGCTGGCAGAACGCCTGGGAATCTCCCGCCCTCCCCTACGCGAGGCCCTCCGGACTCTTGAGAGCGAAGGCCTCCTCGAACAATCGCCCCGGCGGGGTTACCGGGTGGCGTCCATGACGGAGACGGATATCAACGAGATCTACTCCCTGAGGCGCGCCTTGGAGATGTTTGCCCTGGACTACCTCTTGACAAAAAAAGATCCATCCACCTACGCGGCCCTCGATCCGATCATGAAGGCCATGCGCTCAGCTGCCAAACGTGGAGACCAGGCAGCGATTGTCCAGGCGAATATCGACTTCCATACGGCACTTGTTGACGCCGCCGGCCACCGAAGGCTCAGTGACACCTACCGGTCCCTGATGTTGCAGATGCAGCTCTGCATGGCGGCCAACGTAAGGAACGAGGCACGGACCAAGGGTGACCTCACCAAAGGGTGCGACCGGCATGCAGAGTTGCTGGCCTGCCTCCGTTCAGGAGACCCGCAGCGGATCCGCCGCGAATTCGAAGAGCATGGCGAGCGGGATTACCTCGAAACACAGGGCGCCGACGGCAAGAAGGCGGCCGGGGAATGAGGACTTCACTGTTGGCCGCCCTGAACGCCGGATTTGAGGATGCCACCTCCATCGCCGAAGCGGTGCAGGCAGGGTCACTGTCCGCCGTTGACGTTGTTGCAGCCGCCCGCAGGCGCGCCTCCTCTGAGGAGGGGGCGGCGCTCAACGCGTTCGTGACAGAGGACTGGGACGGCGCGGCAATGGCTGCATCCGCCCTCGATGCCCGCCGCGCCGACGGCGGCGCACTTGGCCCGCTGGCGGGAGTGCCGTTCAGCGTCAAGGACGTGATCGCCGTCGCCGGCCTTCCGGTGACCGCAGCCAGCCGAGCGTTTGCCAGTACCGTGGCAACAACCACAGCGCCGGCCGTGCAGCGGCTGCTGGAAGCCGACGCCATCCTCATAGGAAAGACCAACTGCCCCGAATTCGCCTTCGGCGTGACCTGCGACAGCCCGCTACTTGGCCGGACCGCCAACCCCCGTTTTCCCGCCGCCACCCCTGGCGGCTCCAGCGGAGGCGAGGCGTCCTCCGTCGCGGCAGGCATCTCTGCCCTGGGAGTCGGCACAGATTTCGGCGGGTCGTTGCGCTGGCCTGCCCAATGTGTAGGGATCGTCTCCTTACGGCCTGGAATCGGAGCCTTGCCCGGCGAAGGGCAGGTACCGGGGCTTGGCGGAAACTTTGGCTCGGAAGGGGTGCTTCCCGCAGTCAGCCCCGGCATGCAGGGCTCATTCCAGACGATCGGCCCCCTCGCGCGTTCCGTGCGTGATCTGCGGACTGCCTACAATGTGATGTCCGGCATGGAAGCGGATGACGGGCCTGAACACGGCCAAGACTTCCGCGTTGCATGGAGCGACGGCCGGGTTTTTGGGCCCGTCCGCCGCGAGGTGACCGCGCTCATGGAACGGCTGGCCGCCGCAGTTGCCGCGGAGGGTTTCACCGTAGTGGAGCAACCGGACCTGTTCGCCGAATGCCTGCCGGCCTACAACCGGCTCCGGGCACTGGATCCCATGCTGGATCACGCCGCGGCCATTGCCGGCAAGGAAGGCAGTATTTCCGCGCCAAACCTAAAGACCATCCGGGATTCCCTCGCGGCGTCCCCCGTGGAGATAGGGCTTGCCCGCACAGCGGCGGAGTCTGCCCGCGGCGGCGCAATCCGCCAGATCAACGCCGTGGACATTGCCCTGCTTCCGGTTGCCGGAGGCCCGGCCGCAGGAGTGGAGGGCAACCTCGACGTGGACGGACACCAATTACAGGGCTGGGAGATCATGGGCCCCTGCCGGGCCGTGACCCTGACCGGCTGCCCCGTGGTGTCCCTGCCGGTTGGACTATCCGCGGAGGGCCTTCCCCTGTCAGTGCAGGTGGTGGCCTCTCCAGGTGGCGAGATGAGGGCCCTCGCTTTCGCAGAACTGCTTGAAAAGTTGGCAGCCGGCCCCAGGTAAAACGCCCCACATCCGTCCCGCAGGAATATTGTTCCGCCAAATTGTCTACAGAATTCATAATTAACATTTTCGAAATGAAGCAGGCGATTTCCGGACACACGAAGCCCATAACGTCATTCCTGTCAGCAATTCATCACTGGCACGGATCACTGAAAGTGGGAAGCAACGCATGTTTTCACGCACTAGCAAAGCCGCCGTCGTAGCCGCTCTGGCCGCTCTGACCCTGGCGGCCAGTGGCTGCTCAGCCAGCAGTTCCGCCTCTGCGAATACTGCGGCGAAGGAGAAGTTCACCATCGCCACCAGCGGCACCTTCCGGCCCATCACTTTCTCGGAGGGCGGCAAGCTCACCGGCTTCGATATTGAAGTGGGCACGTTGATCGCGGACAAGCTGGGCATGGAAGCAGAATTCGTAGAAGGCCAGCTGACCGGACTGCTCCCAGGCCTTAACAGTGGAAAATTCGACGCCGTAATGTCGGGTTTGACAATGACCGAAGCCCGTAAGCAGTCCATCACTTTCTCCACCCCCTACCTTGCTGACGGTGCGGTTGCGGTGGTGAAGAAGGACAACACCTCGGTGGAGCAACTTAGTAAGCTGGACGGCCTGGTTGTCGGTGCCATCGGCGGATCCGGGACAGAAAGCGATGTCAAGGGCATTGGCGGATTCACAGAGCTCAAGGCATACCCCGGCGCTCCCGAAGGGTTTGCGGATGTTGCCGCCGGCAGGATCCAGGTGTTCGCCACCGGCAGGATCGCAGCAGAGAACTTCATGAAGAACTCGCCGCTCGCCGCAGAACTCAAAATTGTCGGTGACGTTTACGGAACCAAGCCCGCCGGCGTCGGCCTTCCCAAGGATGACACGGAGATGAAGCCCAAGGTGGACAAGATCATCGAAGAGCTGAAGGCTGACGGCACCCTGGAAGAACTGAACCAGAAGTGGTTCGGGTTCACGGTCGAGATCCCCGCCGCCTAAGCAGCCATGAACATCTCCGAGCCCGGCTCTGTTGCAGCCGAATACTTCCCGATCTTCCTGAACGGCGCATTGACCACTCTGGGAATCGTTGCCGCGGCCATAGTCTGCGCCACCGTCCTGGGATACGTCATAGCCACACTGCGGCTCTCCAGGATCCGCGCCCTGCGGATCTTCGCCGCCGCCTACGTCTGGCTCTTCCGCGGCCTTCCGCTCATGCTGTCGCTGTTCTTCTTCTACTACACGAAGCCGTTCGGACTGACCATGGACGCGTTCACGGCGGGCCTGATCGCCATGAGCCTCAACTCGGCGTCGTTCTTCTCGGAAATCATCAGGGCCGGGCTCAAATCGGTCAATGCCGGCCACCTGGAAGCGGCGGACTCCGTGGGCATGAACCCCTTGCAGAAGTTCCTGCGGGTCACAGCGCCGGAGGGTATCCGCCTTATGACTCCCCCGTACATCAACAACTGCATCATCATGCTCAAGGAGTCCGCGCAGATATCCGTCATCACCGTGCCGGACCTGATGCTGCAGGGGCAGAAGGCGTACAACTCCACCTACAACGTCATGGAAACCCTGGGCGTGGTGGCAGCAATGTACCTGGTCATGACCAGCCTGCTGATGGTCCTTCAGATCATCATCGAAAAGAAGATGGGCCGCAAAATGGGCACCACCAAACAACTCCGCGAAGCTGTAGGGAGCATGGCATGATCGGCATCACTGGACTGACCAAGAGCTACAACTCACGCGAGGTCCTGAAAGACGTTGACCTGCGCATCCTTCCCGGCGAGGTAGTGGCCATCATCGGCCCAAGCGGCGCGGGGAAAAGCACCCTCCTCCGCTGCATCAACATGCTCGAGGTCCCGGACGCCGGGCGGATTCACGTAGACGGCAGGCAGGTGTTCTACACACCCAACCCACGCGGGAAACTCGGTGTCGTGGACCAGTTCCGGCTTACTTGGCTGCGGCGGGAGATCTCCATGGTGTTCCAGCAGTTCAACCTGTGGCCGCACCGTACAGTGCTGGACAACCTGCTCGAAGGCCCGGTGATCTCCAAGCGACAGAAACGGGCCGACGCCGTGCCGCGGGCCATGGAAAAACTCCGTTCGGTTGGCCTGGAGGACAAGGCGTACACCTACCCTGCCGACCTGTCGGGCGGCCAGCAGCAGCGCGTAGCGATCTGCCGCGCGCTGATGATGGATCCCAAGGCCATCCTCTTCGATGAACCCACGTCCGCCCTGGACCCGGAACTGGTGAACGAGGTCCTGGACATCATGGCCAAGCTGGCCAAGACCGGTATGACCATGGTTATCGTGACGCACGAGATGAAGTTCGCGCGGGAGGTGGCGGACCGCGTGATCTTTATGGAACACGGCGGCATCGTGGCCGAGGGACCGCCGGACGTGGTATTCCAGCACCCTCGGCTGCGGGTCTATGCGTCCCACCTGAGCCACTGAATGCCCCGGTATCCACTCGCTCTCGCTCAGCCCCGGCCTGACGTCCGCCCATTTATGGACTGCGGCCTCTTGCCTCGAGTCCGCCTGCCCGGGCAGCTCATCGGCATAGGGGAAAACTACTTGCCAGACTCCCCCGAAGGCAATGGACTCCCACTTCCTCCCGGGCCCGCCGGAGGCATAGCCCTGGACCGGCGGGCACCGGGACGCATTCCCCTGGTATTTGGCAAGTTTCCCGGCAGCCTGACCGGACACGGCCAACCCATAGTCCTTGAGCCCTCACATTCCGGACCCGTCGTCTGCGAAGGTGAACTCGCCGTCGTCATGGGGCGGGTCCTGAAGAATGCGCGCAGAGCGGAAGACGCGCTCGCGGCGGTCGCGGGAGTGACAGTGGCCAATGATGTCTCAGCCCGGGACCTGCAAGCAGCCGATGTCCAGTCCACACGGGGAAAGAGCCTGGACACGTTTTGCCCCCTCGGCCCCGAGCTGGTGACCCTGGACGAGATCGCGGACCTCCAAAGCCTCAGCCTGGTCACAACGATCAACGGTTCGGTGGTCCAGAAGTCCTCCACATCCCGCATGATCTTCCCGGTAGCGGAGCTGCTGATGTTCTGTTCCCGGTTCATGACCCTCTTCCCCGGCGATGTGATCCTCACCGGCACCCCATGGGCCGCTGACGAATCGGTCCTCGAGCTGCACCCGGGCGATACCGTTTCGGTGGACATCGAAGGTGTGGGAACACTTACGAATCCGGTGTCCTTGCTGGAGTCCCCCGCCGTGATCCGGGCGTGACCCGCCGCGCGGGGGTCATTCTGAGCAGCTACGCCGCAGCTCCGGCCATGGACGGCTGGAATCCGGAGCATGAGGCGGCGTTTCTATCCGCGGCGGCGTCGCTGCCGCACGTCAGCGGGCTTGAGATTCCCTTTTACGCCACGGGAAAGCTGCACAAGTACGACGCCGACTGGTTCCTCAAGCGTGTCCGTCTCCTGCCCGATCATCTCAGCTTCATCGTCACTACCATTCCGGACACGATGGACCAGCTCAGGAGCGCTTCCGCATTCGGCCTGGCATCGGCCGTACCGGCGGGACGGGAAGCGGCACTGGGAAGGGCCGTGGCCGCGTCGGAGGCAGTACGCCGCCTCAATGACGTGTTGGGCCGCAAGGCAGTCGGCGCAGTGCACTTATTCAGTGCTCCGCGTCCCTCCGTACTGGGCGATGGGTCCTTTTCCAGGAAAGATGCAACTGTCAAAGCCTTGGCTGCCTCATTGAAGCAGCTGGCGGAGCTTGACTGGGATGGAGCCCGGCCAGTGCTGGAACACTGCGACGCCGCCATCAATCACAACTCACCCATCAAAGGATTCCTGCCGCTCGAGCAGGAAATTGAAGCCGTCGCTACCGCGGGGACGGGTGCAGGAGTTGCCCTGAATTGGGCCCGCTCGGTAATTGAGGGCCGTGATACCAGCACGCCGGACCGGCACATGAAGTTGGCCCTTCACGCCGGATTGCTGGCGGGCTTCGTCCTGGCCGGCTGCTCATCGCAGCCCACGGCCTTCGGCCCGGCGTGGGACGATGTTCACCTCCCGCCCGCGCCGGTGGAACCGGTATCGCTCCTAACACCACAAGGCATCCGTGCCATCGCAGCCATCTTGGACAGTGCATTGCTCCGCAGTGAGGCGGAACCCTACCGGGGACTGAAAGTCTCTGCACCACGGGGATCCGGCGTAGCTCAGCGCCTTTCACTTCTGGGCAAATCAATTGACGCCGTTCGTAGGGCCGGTTTCTGAGTCAGGCGCGGGTCATGGAGCAAAAAGGTGTCCCTGTCCTTGGGCCGATCATTCCCGCGGAAGCTTTGCCACGCGGCGTGGCCGGCCGCTGCGCAGGTGGCCACCAAGGAATCCGCTGGCCAGCAGCAGCACGGCCCCTGCCCGTGCCAGGCCAATACCCAGCTCGTGGCGGCCGCCTTCGCGGGCCGCCCAGGAGGCAAGGTAAACAAGGGTGGCCGCGCCATTGACGGCGGCGTGGACAATGCCAACACGCTTCGTGCCCTGATCCTTCATGGACCACTGCGCCCAGCCGGCGACACCTGTGGGAACTGCTGCCACGACGCCCACAGCAATCAGCCTTTTTGCTGCGAGCCGCGAGCTGTCGTCTTTGTAGTAATCGAGGAATATGGCCGACCACCAGGCGCCAAAAGGGGCGTCGGTCAGGATGCTATGCAGGGGGATGCCGGTGGCGTCTCCGCGAAAGAAACCTCGAATTCCAGGGCGGGCCGTGAGGCGGCCGGCAATGGGTTCAATTCCTTTTACGAGAGCACCTAGAGGCAACTCTTCAAGACGGCCAAGGAGCCGAGCATAACGTCCGTTCCTGCCGTTATTGGCAGGCACGGAGCGGCCGGACGGCTGCGGGAGCTGTTCCCTCGTGGAAGCACCAGGTGCGCTGGGTGAGGTGTGCATGGAGCTCAAAATACTCTTGGCGAGCCGTAATTGCACCGCCTATTTGGAGTGCATCACCCATGGCTGTGTCCTGGCCGGCGAGCCTCCCTGCGCTCAAACGGTCCACCCCGGCGCCTATGGGATGGCCGGGCTTGCCGTCCGGACGGCGGAGACGACGTCGAGGATCCCCCGGGTCGTCTCGGCCGCGTCCTCCTGATCGTAGACAAGCGACGCATGGGTGGCGCCGTCGATAACGCGGTGCAGGCTCTTGGACGAGAGTGCGGCTAGGTTGTCCTGCGACGCGGACCAGCCGGGGGCACTCCCACTGCCAGCTGTCAGAACGGCCAGCGGCTTGTCGCCAAAGCTCCTCAGCGCTGCCGCCTGCCACGTGGAGGAGCCCGCCTGGGTGTACTCGTGTACGGTGCTTCGGAGATGGCTGGGTGTCACGCCGAGCAGCCGGCCGAGGCCAAGCCGGGCTGCACTGGACGCTACCGCGGAGACACGGTTCATGGTGTCATCGGAGTCGGTGCGGGTGGGCTGGCCCGGTTCCGAAGCCGGTGCGGTTGAGTCCACCAGCACCAGTCCGGCCACTTCCGCCGGGTAGCGCAGCGAAAGTCAGTGCGTAGAGGCCGCCGAATGAATGCCCGGCCAGCACATACGGTCCAGGCTCGTTTCCTCGCTGCAGCAATGTGTGGAGGTCCGCCGCGATTTGCGCGGCGTCCTGCGGGGTGTTCACCGGATCGCTCCATCCGCGTCCTGCCCGGTCGTAGACACACACCCTGGTATTGCCGGCAACAACGGGTGCGATCAAGGCGAGGTCAGACGACATTTGGCCTGCACCCGGTTCCATCACGACGGTAGGACTGCCTTCCCCGGTGCAGTTCAGGAACAGTCGGTGACCGCCGACGTCGACCAGTTGGCCCTGCGCGGGAGCAGTGCCTGCACTTGCCGCCGCGTGCACGGTTTCGAAGCCGCTACCCACGGAAACCAGAGCGAGCATCGCCACCGCCGGGTAGATCAGGAAGCGGCCGACTCGGCTGCGAAGCTGCCGGCGGGCCTGGAAGACCATCCAGGCCGCCAACACCAGCAAGGCGGGGGGCCATACCCAAGCGAGCGCATCCTGCATTGGGGCGCCGAACGCCAACAGCAGGAGACCGCCAAGTGCCAGGAAAAGCGACGGAGCCGCGGCCCATTTCTGTGGCTGATCCGTGAACCGGAGCGACAGCGCTGCCAGCATGGCCCATCCCAGCCCAAGCCCCAACAGGATGGCGCCGGTTACGCCGCTTTCAGTGGCCGGAATGATGGGGGCTGCGGCCAGCAGCAGGGCAGCGAGGGCCCCGGCAACCAGGGATCCGGCCACAACCCAACTGAGGTGCCCTTTCGGGGAAGGATCAGTGCCGGACGGACGGCGGTGGCCCGTGGATGTAGGGGCGGTGGGAGTAGCAGCCGTCGGTTTCTGCCCCGCTGGAATAAGTGTCATGCGCCCATGCTGTCATTCAGCGGCGGCGGAAGTGCGCTGCAAAAATGCCCCTTAGGGAAAGGATCCTGCCCACGTCGCGGCTTAGTGGCTACAGTGGGCCTATGCACCGAGTTGTCGCCCTCGCACTGCCGGGTGTGGTCGCCTTTGACCTTGCCATTCCCGCGCAGGTTTTTGGCCATGAGGATGAACGGGAACGGTACTCCTTCCGGGTCTGCGCAGCCCGGCCCGGCCTGGTGCCGACAACCTCCGGGTATTCCATCCAGGCACTCGACGGCCTGGATGCCCTTCGGTCAGCGGATACGGTGGTGGTGCCCGGGTACGCACCGCTCGACGATCCGCCCGCCGAGGTCTCCGAGGCGCTGCGTCAGGCAGCGGCCAACGGAGCCCGCGTGGTATCCGTATGTACCGGTGCCTTCGCCCTCGCTGCTGCGGGCCTTTTGGACGGCAAACGGGCCACCACCCACTGGAAAAACGCGGAACGGCTGCAAACCCTGTACCCGCTCATCGCCGTCGACGCGGACGTCCTGTACATAGACCAGGGCAGCGTCAGCACCAGCGCCGGGGTCGCGGCTGGCATCGACCTGTGCCTGCACCTGGTCCGCAAGGACTATGGAACTGAGGCGGCCAACAGCATTGCACGGCGGATGGTGGTGGCCCCGCACCGGGAAGGGGGCCAGGTCCAGTTTATGGAACGTGCCGTCGCCGCACCTCTGGCCCTGTTCGCGGACACCTGCGCCTGGGCCAGGCAGAACCTGGCTGAACCGCTCACTGTGGAGGAACTGGCGGCCCATGCCGGGTGGGCGGCCAGGAGCTTCACACGGAAATTCACCGCCGAAGCAGGCATGACACCTTTGAGCTGGCTGAACGATCAGCGAATGGCCGTTGCATGCCGGCTGCTGGAAACCACCGACCTGACGGTACAGGCCATTGCCTCCAAAACCGGCTTGGGAACGACAGCAAACTTCCGGCTTCACTTCGCCCGGAAACTCAACACCACGCCCTCAAGCTACCGCCGTCTTTACCAGGGCAGGAACCGGCAAGCAGCGCCGGCCTAGACCCCTATCCTGCGGAACCGTCGTCGTGCTTCGCCGGGCCGGTACCCGGCCAGTTCGGCGCGGACGTCGCACTCCTCGTGAGCGCTCTTCTTGCCGAACGGCAGCATGTTGAGTAGCGGGTCGTACGGCGCATGCCGGCCGAGGTCGCAGGCCTCCTGCCGCGTGGTGTGGCCACCCACCCAGAGCATGGCGATCGTCCCGATCAGGGTGATGGCCGGCGCCTCCGCCGCGACGGTTGCCGGGCGGCACTACTTGACCGCGTTATACGCGTTCACCCGGCCATTGGCCCAGAACGTGCCGGTCCCGCCAATGTTGTCCGCGGTTGACTCGACCTTGGCGCGGATTGCCGAAACGTCGGCGCCCGGGTTCTTGCTCCATACGAGGGCGGCAGTGGCGGCGACGATGGCCGAGGACACCGAGGTGCCGTTGCCGACGTCGTAATTCTGCGACCGGTTATTTGGCGCCGCCAAGGCGAACGGGTGGTTCGGGAAGGTGGAGTACACGTTGACTCCGGGTGCTGCGATGTCCACCCAGCTGGCGCCGTAGGTGGAGAACGATGCTTTCAGGTCGTTGTTGTCTGTGGAGGCGACAGCAATGACGTTCGGGTACGCGCCCGGGTAGATCTTCGTCTGGTTGCCGCCGTTGCCTGCCGCGGCAACCAGCACCACTCCTTTGTTCCAGGCGTTGTTGACGGCAGTTTCGAGCGTGCGCGACGCCGACACGCCGAGACTCATGTTGATGACCTTCGCGCCGTTGCTGACCGCCCAGTTGATGCCGTTTGCGAGGCTTGAGCTGGAGCCGACCCCGCTGTCGTTGAGTACCTTGCCGGCCAGGATGGTGCAGCCGGGGCACACCCCGGCCACGCCCTTGGCGTTGTTGGCAGTGGCGGCAACGCTGCCCGCCATGTGGGTGCCGTGCCCGTAATAGTCTTCTGCCACCACGTCAGCTTTCTTGGTTTGTGACGTGCTGAAGTTGGCGCGGGCCACGACCTTCGAGGAGATGTCTTCGTGGTTGCCGTCCACGCCCGAATCGAGCACTGCAACTTTGATGCCCACGCCGGTTGTGACGGTCCACGCTTCGACGGCGTCCACATCGGCGTCCGGTGTGCCTGCGGCTACCTGAATGTCGCCCTTGGTGTTGGTGAAGGCCTGGCCGTCGTTCTGGAGCGCGTATTGCCGGGGGAAGTATTCGTCCGTTGTGTAGGCGGTGACCGGCTGGTCCGGCTCGGCATAGTCAACCGCCGGGTTCTTGCTCAGGGCGTCCATGAGCTGCTGCTCGGCCCCTGCCGGCACCGCGATCAGGCGGGCGCCGGTGCTGCCGACGTCGGGCCCCTCGCCCAGGCCATGCTGCCGCAGCACACCCGCTGCGGCACCGTCGTCGCGGAACTTGACGAGGATGTGGCCCGCGCCTGACGGAGCTGCCGCCGCAGTGCCCGGGACGGACGTGGTGACGGTGCCCAGCACCAGGATCATCGCGGCGAAGCTGGCCATGAGCATTTTTTTCATAGGGTCATCTTGCCCCTGCCCTTGCCGGATGGGTAGGGGTGCGAGCCCTAACATCCGGCGGCCGGCGCGACTGCAGGCCGATATTGGAAAGATCGCCGGGGCCAGCCGCGCCACCATCTACTGGGACCTCAGCCTGGCATGTGACGAACTGGTCGCGTAGCCGCCGTCCTTCAGTCATCGAGACGTGTCATATCCCTAGCGTTTTGAGGCACTAAGGTTTCGAGACACCGTTTTGAGATGGGAACCCCCTTACGGGCGATCCCTGTAGGGCTGGGCGTACCAAGCGCAGCTGTGACTGCCCGTAAGGGGGTGACTGTGGTTCTGGCTAGTGGGTCGCGCCGAGTTCGATGAGGAGGACGCCGCCGATGATGAGGATGATGCCAAGGCTCATTAGCCAGGTGAGGGGATCTTTGAAGAGGAACTTGGAAAGGACGGCGGTAAGGGCGACGCCTGCTGCGGCCCAGATTCCGTAGGCGATGCCAATGGGCATCCCATGAGCGAGGGTGAGGCCGAGCATGCTAAAGGACACCACGTATCCGACCGCAACTGCTGCGTACCAGCGTGTGTTGTCGATGGCTAGGCGGAGGCTGATCGTGCCGGAGACCTCAAACAGGATGGCGCCGATGAGGAGAAGATAGGTCATCAGGCAATCTCTGCCTTCTTGTGGGCGCCCTGGGCTCCGAGCTCCACACATAGGACGCCGGCGATGATGACGATGATTCCGATGCCCATGAGGGCGGTGAGCGGTTCTCCGAAGAGCAGGAGGGAGCCAACGGCAGTGAGGGCGACACCGGTAGCTCCCCAGATACCGTAGGCAACCCCGAGGGCCATACCCGTGCGGAGTATCTCGGCGAGCAAAACGAATCCGCTGAGGTAGCCCATGACAACGACGACGTAGAGGGCAGGGTGCTCGAGTGCGCCCTTGAGGGCGAGTGAGGCCGTCACTTCGACCAGGATGGCGGGAATTAGGAGTAGCCAGGCCTTAGTGGTGTTGGTCATGGGGTTGGTTCCTTGCGTGATGAGCTACTGGGTGATCTGGAGGACGAGGTGGCTCTCGTGGCCACGAACGAGGGAAAGAGAGTATGTCTGCAAGTCAGGCGATGATCCCGTCCTTCACGCTGCAGCAGGAAGCTAACGGTTGCGTAGATGTTAATTCAAGATGATTTGGGCCCAGAGGGAGGTTCTGTAAGTGATGCGTTTCCTTTCAGAATGCATCGTTGAGGTATGCCCCCACGCCTGATTCGGCTGCCCGCCGACGGTGGTACGCCGGCGGGCTCAGTGCCCACGGAGCGATCGGTGTGCGGCCGGTCCTAGCTCAAGATGCATAGTCCGGGCATGCTGAGCGCAGGATGACCACCATCGCGGTACTTTCTACCGGGTGCTGCGGCCTTGCGCGGCGGAGGTGATGAGGTCGCTCTTGGTCAGCGGCGCGCCAGTACGCAGTGCTGAGGTCCAGGTCTCGGTGTCGGTGACGGCGGCCCAGTTCGAGTGCAGCAGCGCCATGAGGGTCTCGTGGACCTGGCGTGCAGGCGCGGTGCCGGCGTCGTTGGCGAGGTCGATTGCTCCGGTCGCGTCTGAGAGAACCTCGACGGCGAATCCGAGGGGCTCGGCGGCCGCGGCGGAGGCGATCACGCAGTTGTTTGTCATGTACCCAACGAGGGTGATCGTGTCGATGCCTTGTTCCCGCAGCCAGGCTTCGAGGTCGGTGTCCGCGAAGATGCTGGAGAACTGCTTGCTGATGCGCTTGGCTGCGGCGTTCTCGTGGGCGGCTACTTCGGGGTGGTTCTGCCAGGTCACCGACCCGGATGCGAACACCGGGGCTTCTGCCGGGAGTTCGTGCTGGACGAGCACCATCGGCGTTCCGGTTTGCTGGGCGGTGTTGATCGCGGTCTGGATGCTGGCGATGGATTCGTCGCGGGCCGGGTATTGAATCGGGAGCAGTCCGTCGAAGTATTCCTGTTGGGCGTCGATGACGATCAGGGCTCTGCGCGGTGCGGTCATGTGGTTCTCCTTATATGGGGTTGGTTGTGAACGTGTGGAATGTTGGTATGGGTACTACCGCGCGGCGGCCGAGAGCGGTGCCTCCAGGCGGGGAAGTGCGTAGTGATCGGCGATCAGGGTGATCCCGCGCTGGTCGAGGGTTGCCGAGTGGCCGCCGACGACGAGCATTACCTCATCGACACCGGTGCGCTCGTGCAGGGCTTCGAGACGGTCGGCGACAGTAGCGGCGGTGCCATGGAAACTGCGGTTGGTATAGGCGTCGAGGATCTGCCGCTCCTGGATCGTTGGTTGATAGGCCTCAACCTCGTCCGGGGGCAGGAGCAGGTAACCTTCGCTTTTGAACATGCGCAGCATCGCCATCGCCGACGTTGCCGCCTGCCGTTTCGCCTCAGCCTGGTCGTCGCTGATCGCCGCGGGCACGCTGACGAGGGCGTGCGGCTCGGCCAGCACATCGGAGGGCTGGAAGCTCTCACGATAGAGACGCATGGCCGTATCGATGTCGGCGTCGCCGAACTGCAACGCGAACGCATACGGCCGGCCGAACTGCCCGGCAAGCTGCGCTGAGTACGGAGAGGAGCCCAGCACCCACACCTCCGGCGCGGTCGAGGGCGCAGGCACCCGGTTTTCCATTGCCTGCCAGGGGCCGGGCACCGCATGGACGTGCCGGTACGGGTGTCCGAGAGGGAACCCGTCAGTCATAAACCCGAGCAGCTCGAGCACCTGCTGGGGGAATCCGTCGTTGGCATCCGCGCCCCGGCGCAGAGCCGCGGCAGTCGCCCCATCAGTGCCGGGGGCGCGCCCCAGCCCAAGATCGATCCGGCCGGGGGCGAGGGCCTCAAGCATTCCGAACTGCTCGGCGATCAGCAACGGGGAGTGGTTGGGCAGCATTACCCCTCCGGCGCCAAGGCGGATGCGCTTCGTCTCCGCGATGAGGCGGGCAGCCATCAACGGCGGTGAGGACACCGAGGTCGCCCCCATCGCATGATGCTCAGACATCCAGAACCGGTGATAGCCGCGCTGGTCCGCCGCCCGTGCCAGCGAGATGGTGCCCGCGAGCCCCTCCTCAGCGGTCACCCCCACTCCGGTGCCGCCCGCGGAAAGCACGGACAACGTGAAAGGGGCCGTGCCGGATGGTCGACCGAACTTCATACAAACTCCTCATGGAAAAAAATGCTTTTTGGCGTGATTGGAGCCTAACAGCTGCCTCACGGTTAAATGAAACTGATACCATGAGAATCATGTCCGAGACACTGCTAGCATCCGTACCAGGAGCCGAAGAGCATCCCTGCCTCGCGCTCGTCAACAGCGCAAGCGATCTGCCCGGAGGCAAACGCCACGACGAATTGGGCAGCCCTGAGGCGGCGGCGGCCTGGCTGATGGCGAACGATCTCATCGCACCGGAATCGGTGCTGCACGAGCACTGCCGGGGCAGACTCGCAGCGCTGCGCTCTGATCTGCGCGATCTCTTCACTGCGCACACCACTGGAGACGTCCCCACGGCAGCGGCCGTGCATGCCCTTAATCGTGCGCTGACCTCCGCCCCCGGCGCGCTGCTGTTACGGTTCGACCCTGCGGCGGGGTTCACCCGCAGCGCCGACCATCCCGTGACACAGGTCGTCGAGCACGTCATGGCCGTCATCGCCGATGATGCCGCCTCGCTGCTAAGCGGCGATCAAGCATCGCTGCTCGCGTCCTGCGAAGCGGACTCGTGTGAACGGTTCTTCCTCCGCACCCACGCACGACGGCAATGGTGCTCAACCCGTTGCGGCGACCGAGTCCGCGCCGCACGGGCCTACGCACGCAAACGCGCGCTACACAGCGCATGAAGCATGTGCTGCCGAAGCCACTCGGATGACCAACACACTGCCCTGAACGGGGCGGGACGCCGAAAATTCGTCTCTGCAGCTAGCGGCTCGGCTGGTCTACCCTAGCCACCGCGGACTTCCCGTCCGCTTGTGCCGCTGGTTTGGAGGGCAAGGTGGCGGCGGCCAGTATTCCGGCACCTATGAGCAGGCCGGCGGCGACGGCGAGTGCACTGCCGTACCGAGCTACGAGTTGACTGGCCAAGGGCGAGGACAGCGGCGCCCATCACGGACCCGGCCCCGGGCAGGCTGCTGGGCGTGCTCGACATCTCCGGACCGCTGGACACCCTCAGCGCGGACACGCTGCGGATGGTGCATTGCGCGGTCCGGGTGGCAGAGGCGCTTTTGGGAACGCCCGACGGCGGGACGACCGTGAGTGCCTCTCCTACCCGGGGTGCGTCCCGGCAGCGTGTTAGCCGGCGGGTGGCTCCCGTTACGTCGCTGGAACTTCTCGGGGACAAACCTGCCGCGGTGTTCCGGGACGGCAGTCGGGAGAAAGCGAGGCATGACGTGCACCAAGACGCCGCCGCCCCAGCCAACCAGCTAAGACGACTTTTTTCATCCGCTATCTTGCTCCAGTCGCTGCCGGGTGGATAGAGGTATTCGGCGATTTACCCATCCGGAACGCGATTGCGCCCGAATAGCTGGCATAACCCTTTGGGTTGGCAGTCAGGGACTAACCTGGCCGATCCACAAACACCATCGCACTCAGGAGATAACCATGGCTACATTCACCCACGCAGGTACGGCAACCCGCACCAACGTCCAGAAGGCTTCGATGGCAGTCGGTGCTGTGTTCCTGCTGGTCGGCGTCCTGGGCTTCGTCCCTGGCATCACCAGCAACTATAGCGAGCTGCAGTTCGCCGGCCGCCACTCCGAGGCAATGCTGCTGGGCCTCTTCCAGGTCTCGGCCCTGCACAACATCGTCCACCTCCTCTTCGGCGCAGCCGGACTGCTTCTCGCCCGGAGCGCCACCGGCGCCCGCTCCTTCCTTCTCTACGGCGGAGTCATCTACCTTGTCTTGTTCGTCTACGGCCTGGTGTTCGACCAGGAATCGGCCGCGAACTTCGTCCCGCTGAACGCCTTCGACAACGGACTCCACCTGGTGCTGGGTGCCGGCATGATCGCCCTGGCCTTCATCCTCACCAAGGGCCACAAGGCACGCGCATAAACAGCCGGCCTGAAGTTCAATTCGTGAACGCCCGACGGCGGGACGCACCTTTCGGTGGGCCCCGCCTTCGTTGCGTTTGGGCACCTGCTGAGCGACCGCCCCGATTCACCGTTCTGTCGGCGTCCCCAGGGCTTCCGGAAGTTGTGCCACGGTAGCGACGGTGTAGTCGGGGGCGGTGAAGTAGCCCGGGTAGTTGGCCCCGGTCCGGTTGATCCATGCCGTGCCCAGGCCGGCTTGGGAAGCGCCGTGGATATCCCAGGGGTGCACGGCCACCAGCAGCATCTGCCCCGGGTCCGCCGCGCAGGCAGCCGCCGCGTAGTGGTAGGCAGCCGGTGCCGGCTTCCACGCGGGGGCATCCTCCACCGAAAGCAGCCGCTCGAACTGGTCCCGGATCCCGGCCGGCGCGAAGAGTTTTTCCGCCACCTGGGCCGAGCCGTTGGTCAAAGTGACCAGCCGGTACCCCGCCGTCCGCAAGGCCCGGATTCCTTCGGGCACATCAGGATGCAGCCCCAGTGCAGCCATTCCTCCCAAGACATGCTCCACCGCCCGGTCCACATTGGCATCGATACCCGAACCGGCCAGCAGCCCGCGCAGGACCTCGGCACCGATCTCGGCGAACGTCCCGTTGCCACCGGCAGCGGTCAGGGCGAAGCCGTCGCGCAGCAACGCGGCGAACCAAAGTTTCGCCAGCTGGGCGGGAGCGCCGATTTCGGCGAATCGCTCCCCCATCGGTGACATGTCCGAGAGCGTTTCGTTGACGTCGAAAACGATGACTGACGGTGCGCTGTTCATGGGTTCTCCTTCACCTTCATGGTCCGTTTACGACGAGGCGCAGCAGGAGAGCCGCGAAATTTCCCGATCAGTTTGAGGGTTTTGCGAACTGATCCCCGATATCCACGGCGGAGAAGGACATGGAACCCCGCCAGTGAGGACATTCTCCGCTTGCGCGATGGCGCCGGCAAGAGGGCCTGCCAAGCCCCGACCCATCCGCCGGGCAATGTGTTCCGAATCACTGTGGACCAGAGGGACCGCCTCACTGGCCAAGACCGAGGAGCAAATTGTGAATCGTAAATCAGTGATAACCCTTGGGGGCTCAGCGGTTGTCTTACTTGCCGCCGCCACCCTGGCAGCAGTTCCGGCCCAGGCGCACAACGACCAAAGCGACAGCAAAGACAACGACAAGAACGTCACCCTGACCGCCACACTCACCCAGCTAAACGGCTCCGGAGCCTCCGGCACTGCCACAGCAGTCGTCGGCAACAAAATGGTCAAGCGCATCGAGGTGCATGCCGAGGGCCTAACCCCCGATGCACCGCACGCCCAGCACATCCACTACGGCCAGCAGGCCCTGAATGAGTGCCCCACCCTGGCCCTCGACACCAACCACGACGGACGACTCACCACGGTGGAGGGCATCCCTGCCTACGGCCCGGTGGTCGTGTCCCTGACCACCACCGGCGACACCACCCCGGCAAGCCTCCTGGCGGTGGACCGCTTCCCGGTTGCCAAGGACGGCAGCTATGACTATAAGCGCAAGAACATCAAGTTCACGGACGTCGCCGGGATCGGTGACCCCGACAACGGCGGCATCGGAACGGCCAAGGACATCGCCCAGGCCATCCGCGACGGCGAAGGTGTTGTGGTGATCCACGGCATCGACTACAACGACAACGGCAAGTACGACCTCGGTAAGGTCGGCGCCAGCGAACTCGACCCGAAGCTCCCGGCCGAGGCCACTGATCCCGCAGCCTGCGGCGTCCTGGTGCGCCACTAGGTCGTCGCCGGACAAAGTGGAATCTGTTCAAGAGTCCACTCCTTAAGTACGACGGCGGAAAGTAGGACGGCGGGACCGGTTGCCGAAAGGTGACCGGTCCCGCTTTCGTGCGGTGCTCTGGGAAGCCTTCCTACGAGGCGGCCCAGCCGGCACCGCGACAGCGCCGATAGCAGTCCTTTTCTCGCCCCACAGCAACCCGGGAGCCGCCATGCAGATGCCCAAACCGTCCGACGCCGACAGGGAGCGTTTCTTGTCTGTCCTGCCCCACCATCGGCGTGAAGCTGTCTGAGCAGGACAAGGAACTGCTCGAAAGCACGGAGCGCACGGTTCCGTTCGCCCCGCCGCGCGTCCCATGGGCGGGTACACCGGACTGCCAGGTGGCCCCGACCGACGAGGTCTACTCGGCGATATCCTCTGCCCAGAGGTCCGGGTTGTCGGACTGGAATGTGCGCATCATGTCGACGGAACGCTGATCATCCAGGACCACCACCTCAACCCCGCGTGTCCGCAGGAGCTCCAGCTCGCCGTCGAAGGTGCGTGCTTCACCCACCACCACGCGGGGAATTTTGAACTGGACGATGGTTCCGGCGCACATGGCACACGGGGCGAGTGTGGTGTAGAGCGTGGTGTCCCGGTAGCTCTTCTGCCGCCCGGCGGCGCGGAGCGCCGACATTTCTCCGTGGGCAATCGGATCGGCTTTTTGGACCCGTTCGTTGTGCCCGCTGGCAATGACCACGCCGTCCCGGGCGAGCGCGGCTCCGATGGGGATGCCGCCCTCAGCGAGGCTCTTCCGGGCGGCCTGATAGGCGGCTTCGAATGCGGGATGGGCGGTGCGGTCCAGTTCCGGCGCGGCGGATGCATGCTGCTCGTGGGTCATGCCGTCATTGTCCAATGCGGCTATTCCCAAGACCTGGGCTCGCCAGCGCGCCGCGAGTCGGAGGAGCCCGACGCCGTGCGTTCTAGTGCGCCATCAACCCAAGCGCCGGCGAGAACGGGAAACGCTGCACCAGGCGACGGAGATGGCCGCCCGGCCGTCCATGGCAGTGGAAGGAGACCGGGAATGCTGAGCGCCAACGCGGGGCGCGCGGAGATCTACCACCTCGCCGTCACCACCGGCCTGGCCTCCGTGGAGGAACTGTCCGCCCAGTTCGAGGTGACGGCCTCCACCATCCGCCGCGACCGGGCGCTCCTGAACGGGCAGGGCCGGCTGGCCCGCACGTACGGCGGGGCGATGGCCCTGGGCGCGCACCCGGAGGCGTCGCTGCGGCAGCGCCCCGGCGAGGCGTTTGAGCAGAAGCATGCGATCGCCCGCTGGGCCGCGTCCGTGATCGTGCCCGGGGAGAACATCCTGCTCGACGCCGGCTCCACCGTCGGTGCCCTGGCCCACGAACTGCGCGGGTTTGATCGTTTGTCCGTGACGACGCCGGGCATCAATACGATGCGGAACTGGCCGAGTCCGAGGGCATCGAGGTGGACTGCCTGGGCGGCAGGCTGCGCAGCGTTTCGCAGAGTTTTGTGGGACCGCTGGCCGAGGCAGCCCTGGAGCGGATGAGCTTTGACCGGGTGTCCTGGGCGCCGACGCCGTCACCGCCGAGGACGGCATCTGCGAGGCCGACCACGCCCAGACCCGGCGCAAGGAGCTGATGGCCCGGCGCGGCAATGCTGTGTATGTGCTGGCGGACTCGTCCAAGCTCCGCCTGCGGCCTTTTCACGCGTGGGCACGTTTGGCTTTGCCGTGGACTTTGGTGACGGACGACGGCGCGGACCCTGAGCAGGTGCGGAGGTTCCGGGACGCCGGGGTGGAGGTTGAGGTGGCTGAGGTCGGCGGTTGAGCCCGCCGACGAGGCTGTCCGCTGGTTCCAGTTATCCTTTGCGTTCTTTCAATCGGCCAGCAAAAGATATCGCCTAGGCAGCGGCGTTCTTCCGCTGCCCAGGCGACACTTGCGTCTAACTCAGCTCTGCACAGATGTCCCGCTGGGTACCTGATGTCTTCTCGATGGCTTTGTGCAACGTGCCGAACTTGTCAGAGGTGAACCTGACCAACCCGGTGTAAAGCACGGTGGACGGACCACCAACGTCGACCTTGTCAAACAACAGGACCAGATTTGCGCCCGAAAGCGACCAGTTAATGTCGCCTGTTACAGCGTCCTGGGCAGTCCTGGTAACCGAACCCTTCGTATTGAACGTCACGCTCTCGCGGGTAGTGACATTCGTCACCGTTATGGTCGTCCCGCGGCCAGCAGTAATGGTGTAAATGATGCCATCCCTGAGCCGCGAGTTGCGGACGGCTTGGTTCCCGCCACTTGACTCGACGGTGACGCTAAAGCCGGGGCAAGCCGCATACTCAGGTAGGGGCTCAGGGGCGGGCGGGGCTGCTAGGACCGATTGCGGAACGGTCAGTGCCATTGCTGCCAGCAGGGACGTGAACAGCAGCCGCCACAGAATTTTCCTCATTTTGGGTTCCTCCATTTGCCTCAGGTTCGTGTTTGAGCTGGCGCACCACCAAACTGGGGGAGGAGACCGTCCGCCGTACTAAGTCCGGGTCGTGCCCTGTGCACAGCGCCCCATCGCGCTGTGTAACGTCATTGGCCGGCATCCGGCCCACGCGCCAGCCTACTGAGAACTTCCACCGGATGTAAAGAGACATAAGAACTGGCTGAAATGAAGAATTAGTTAGCGGTTTCCTGGCGTGAATCTGATCTTTCACGCAGTGGATACCCCGGTGAGCAGCCCAAAGTCGATCAGGTAGCGGCGCAGCAGCACCACGTCGTCCGTGTAGCTCAGCAGCCGCTCATTGACCTGCCTCTCGGTGAGGTCCTCCCCGGGCTGGATGGCTTGGTCGACGATCGTGGCCAGGAGCTCGCGCCGATCCGCCGCGCCGGCCGGGTACCTGTCGATCCGGCCAAGGCGCAGGAAACGGTCCACCCCGGTTTTCGGCTGGCGCCTTGGCTGCTGGGACAAGAGCTCGTTGAAGATCGTCTCCGCGGCCTGATAACCGTTGCTTGCCGTCCGGTCCACCAGTCCGGCTTCCAGCAGAATGGCGATTGCCCGGTTACGGCGCTGCTCCTTTGCGTCGGCAAGGACATCTTCACCGAGCACGATCTGCGCGTAAGTGGTCCGGGCATCCCGGTTGGCGAGCGCCGCCATCACCCGTCGCCAGTGCGGTCCACTGTGAGCGGACGGTCCGTTCATTTGCCCCACCTCCAACTGCTGTTCGGAGCCTCCCCGCTAGCGGGACGGGATGACTGCGGCGACCGCTTCGATGGCCGAGCGGGGGCTCGTCAGGACGGGAGTCGCGAGCCCGGTAAGCAGGGCGGCGGCAGGTTCCATACTCGCCTGGGCGAGGACGACGACGTCGCACCGGTTTGAGAGCGTTCGCGCCGCCTCCGCGATGCGGGAGCCGTAGTCGTCCGCATCTCCGCTGAGGAAGGCGCCCCATGCGCCGTCCACCACGCAGACCTCGACAAATATGCCGGGTTCCGCGTCCGCAGCTTCCTCGGCAAGAACGCGTGTTGTCGGCTCCACGGTGCTTGCAAGCGCCGCGAGGACACCGATGCGCGGGCCGAGAGTAACGGCCCGGCGAAGCATCGGCCGGTCGATCCGGATCACTTCGAGACCGTCTCCTGACAGCCCTTCCGCGACCTCGCCGAGCGTTGAGCAGGTGCAGAGGATGACCTCGCATCCGGCCTCCCGGAGTTCCGAAAGGTGGCCGGCTACGACGGCTCGGACGCGCTCCCCTGTTCCGTCCTGTCGGGCAAGCTCCAGAGCTTCGGGATCCACCCGGTGGACCGTGCGAGCAGAGGACATGAACTCCCGGGACAGGGCATCGAACGTAGCCACGTGGACCTGTGCCGTGTGGAGGAAGCCGACTGTGCCCGGACCGTCGGGGCGGAGTTCGATCATGGGGCCTGACTGTAACAGAGCATGCCGCGAAGGCGCCGACCTTGACCCTGGGTCGGTACTTCCGCCGGATATGGAACTACTTGACGGCGTTGAACGCGTTCACGCGGCCGTAGGCCCAGTAGGTCCCCTGGCCGGTCTTCTTCTCGGAGGTCGTTTCGACCTTTGCGCGCACTGAAGTGGCTGTGGCACCGGGAGTGGAACTCCAGACAAGCGCGGCCGTGGCAGCGACGATCGCTGAGGACATCGAGGTGCCATTGCCGACGTCGTACCCCTGGGACCGGTTGTTCGGTTTCTCAAGGGCGAACGGGTGGTTAGGGAACGTTGAGTACACATTCACTCCGGGCGCTGCGACGTCAACCCAGCTGGCTCCGTAGGTTGAGAATGATGCTTTGGCGTCTTTGTTGTCGGTCGCGCCGACGGCAATGACCTTGGCATACGCGCCCGGGTAGATCTTGGCCTGGTTACCGCCGTTGCCTGCTGCGGCCACGAGGACCACACCCTTGCTCCATGCATCGTTGACGGCGGTTTCAAGGGTGCGTGATGCTGGCACACCGATGCTCATGTTGATCACCTTGGCCCCGTTGCTGACGGCCCAGTTGATGCCGTTCGCAACGCTCGATGACGATCCGACTCCGCTGTCGTTGAGGACTTTGCCGGCCAGGATTGTGCAGCCCGGGCACACACCCGCCACGCCCTCCGCATTGTGGGTGGCGGCGACGATGCCTGCCACGTGGGTACCGTGGCCGTAAATGTCTTCATTGGTTGTCGCGCCGCTGAAATTGGCGCGGGCAACAACCTTCGGGTTGATGTCGGGGTTGTCGCTTGCGACACCTGAATCGAGAACAGCAACTTTGATCCCGCTGCCGGTGGTGACGCTCCAGGCTTCGACGGCGTCCACGTCAGCGTCCGGTGTGCCGGCGGCTATCTGTATATCGCCACGCGTGTTGGTAAACGGTTGGCCATCGTTCTGCAGGGAATACTGGCGGCCGAAGTACGGATCGGCTGTGGCGGAGGTAGCTGCCTGGTCCGGCTCGGCGTGTTCCACCTCAGGGTTGCGGCTCAACGCCTCGATGAGCTGCAGCTCCTTGCCGGCTGGCACCGTGATGAGGTGCGCGCCGGTGTCCCCAACATCGGGGCCCGCACTCAGGCCATGCTGGCGCAGCACGCCGGCCGCAGCGCCACTGTCCCGGAACTTGACCAGGATCTGCCCCGCGGCCCGGGATGGATCGGCGGCCGCGTTGCTCATACCCGCTGAGTTGATGCCGCCGAACGCCAACAATGCCGCCGCCAAACCGATCACGATTCTTTTCATGGAGGTCATCTTGCTCCAACCTGCACCAGCTGGAAAGTGCTGCCAGCCGAATCGCCCTACCTAATCACGCAGGTGGCCGATACACAACTGCGGGTGTTGAGTCTGCGCCAAACCGCCCCTTTGATTGAGCTTGTACAGCGCTTGAGATGGGTGCTCGACGTCAACATCCGTACCTCCACAGTGCTGGGAATCGTCGGCGCTGGCGGCATCGGCTTCCTGCTCATGGAGTCCATCCGCACCTTGAACTTCGACGTGGCAGGAACGATCATCCTGATCATCTTCGTCATCGTCTTCGCCATTGAAAGGCTCTCCGCATGGATACGCACACACGTCCGCTGACCGTCTCCGCCCAGGTCTGGACCGGCGGACAGGACTTCTACCCACAGGACCTGCCGGCACCGGAACTCGCCCCCGGCGAAGCACTGGCCAGAATCGACGTGGCGACTGTGTGCGGTTCGGACATGCACACAGTCTCCGGCCGACGGCCCGGGCCCTTCCCCGGGATCCTCGGGCATGAAGCGGTGGGCACCATCGTCGCCACCGGACCGGGCGGAGTCCGTGACCACCGCGGCAGGGAACTCAAGCTGGGAGACAGAGTGGTCTGGAGCGTCACCGTCTCCTGCGGCGAATGCGACCGCTGCGCTGCGGGGATAACGGCCAAGTGCCGGAGCCTGCTCAAGACCGGCCACGAACCGGTCAACGGCGCCTGCGGCCTGTCCGGCGGCTACGCCTCGCACATACACCTGCCCCGCGGCATCACCCTGGTATCGGTACCGGACGGACTCTCCGACCTGGCCGCGGCGCCGTCCGCCTGCGCTACAGCCACCGTCATGGCCGTCCTCGGGGCAGCCGGCCCGCTCCTAGGCCGGCGGGTGCTCGTCAGCGGCGCCGGGATGCTCGGGATCGTCGCCTGCGCCGTGGCCCGTGCCCGCGGTGCTGAGTCAGTCGAGGTCCGCGACCTCAACCCCGAACGCCTGGAACTGGCCCGCCAGTTCGGGCCACCATGGCCACCATGGCGGGTAAGGACCACGGCACTGCCGTATTCGATGTCGCGGTGGAACTCTCCGGTGCGCAGCCCGCTGTCACCTCAGCACTGGCCGCCCTCGATACCGGCGGCCGGCTGGTGCTCGCGGGCTCGGCCTCCCCCGGGCCCGCGGTCGCGATGGACCCGGAGCGCATGGTCCGCTCCCTCCTGACTGTCACGGGCGTGCACAACTACGAACCGGCACACCTTCAGCAGGCCGTGGACTTCCTCATGCAAACCCAGGGCAGCTATGACTGGGACTCACTCGTGGAACCGCCCCAGCCACTCTCAGAACTGGCCGCCCACATGACGCCGCCACAGGGGCGACGCCTCCGGAAATCAGTAGCCGCCAGCCCCGCCTCAAACTGCTAGACGCCGCCCACAGTGGCCGTCCCCAGGAGCCGACTGATGCCTCGAACATCACTTGCCGGTGCGCAGTCCGCGCCTCGTCCGCCAGCATGCAAGGCGCCGATGGAGCAGCACTGACCGCACGTCCATAAATAATATGAGTCCATATATGAGATTCCTTATATCGACTCATATTCTTGAAGCGGCTCATGAAGTGCTTCATTCGATGGCCTGCTGATGGTCCGGTGTTCTCAGGCCGGGGGACGTGGCTGGAAGTGAAGTGTTTCAAGATAGTTTTCGTCGTACTTCTCTTCACGTGGTTCATCATTCGGGAAACCACCGGGAAGTGCGCCCTGGTTCAGGCCATCCAGAAGGACAAGCTCAAGCCCCGGTACTGTGTTTATCGTCGCTGCCTGGACGGTGCCGTTGGCCAGACCCGGTATTTTGGCGTTGGCCATTTCATCAATTCCGGCCACGCCGGCTGCGACCAGGAGAAACGCAGCGACTGCTGCCAGCCCTGGAACAAGAGTTCTTCTCCATACGCTCATACCCTGATCATGGATTCCCCACATGGGAACAGGGCACCGATTACCTATGGAGAGGCTGTGAAAGCCAGTCTGCCCCGGGGCTCATCCATTGACGGACACCGGCCGGGAGATCCACACCGACCTGGCGGATTCCTGGCGCCGTTCCATGGCCCTGGGCATCAGCCCGGACCAGCACAGTCCCCGGCACCTGCACGACGTGGCCGACGTCCTGGGGCTCCGCCGCGAGCACCGGCTGCAGCAGGTCATGCCGGTCCTGCACGACCTGCTGGCCGACGATTCGAGTTCCGGCCGGCACCTGCTGGTGCTGACCGACGCCAGCGGCGAGGTCCTGTGGCGGGTGGGCAGCCCGGACGTCCTGCGGTAGGCGGACCGGCTGGAGTTCTCCGAAGGGGCCGACTGGTCCGAGGCCGGGATCGGCACCAACGCCATCAGCGAGGCGCTGGTCACCGGCCGGCCGGTGCAGCTGTTCGCCGCCGAGCACCTGGTCCGCACCCACCACGAGTGGGCCTGCACGGCGGCGCCCATCATGGACCCTTTGAAGGGTGAACTGCTGGGCGTGCTCGACGTCTCCGGACCGCTGGACACCCTCAGCGCGGACACGCTGCGGATGGTGCGGTGCGCGGTCCGGGTGGGGCAACGCTGTTGGGAACGCCCGACGGCGGGATGGCCGTGGGTGCCGCTTCTCCCGTTCGCGCGTCCCGGCAGGCTGTCCGGCGGCCGGCTGTTGCTGTGGAGTCGCTGGAGCTGCTCGGAGACGCGCCTGCCGCAGTGTTTGCCGATCGGAGCCGCGTGCCGCTTACGCTGCGCCGGGCGGAAATCCTTGCGCTGCTGGATTCACGCGCCCAGGGCTGGACTGCCGACGAGCTGGCCTACGAGCTCTACGGCGACGCGGGCACGCCGCGGGCCATCCGCACCGAGATGTTCCGGGTCCGCTCCATGCTCGGAGACGCCATGGAGTCGAACCCATACCGGTTCGTTGCCGGCCTAACCGGACGCTCGGATTCGGGGCGGGTGCTGCGGCTGCTTCACGAGGGACGGGCGGACGACGCGCTGGAGGCGTACACCGCTCCCCTGCTCAGCCGTTCGGGCGCCCTGGCGGCGCAGCTGCTCCGGGACCAGCTGGACCTTGCAGTCGGCGGTGCGGTCCAGCGGCGATGCTGGTCTGCTTGTCCGCTGGTTGTCCACGGACATGGGGGCCCCGGATGCTGAAGCAGTTGAGGGGCTCGGCCGCCTCGTGGGACAAGGGGACGCGCGGTATTTGTCGTTCCGGGCGGGCATGAGCGACACGGGAAGGGACTTGTTGGGTTAGCCCCGGCGTCCGGTCAGGGGTCAAGCCGCCTGCGCAGGAGGCAGAACTCGATGCCTTCAGGGTCAGCCAGGACGTGCCACTGCTCGCTGCCTGTCTGCCCGACGTCGGCCGGGCGGGCCCCAAGGGCAAGCAAGCGTTCCAGCTCCGCGTCCTGGTCCCGGTCCACCGGGTTGACGTCGATGTGCAGAGGAAGGCGTCCGGCTTGCGGGTTGCTGCTCGGGCTCAGGATGATGGTCGGTTGCGGGCCGCCGAACCCGGCGTCCTGCGGCCCGATCTCGATGGCACCGTCCTCGCGGCCCAGCTCGACGTATCCGAGGACCCCACTCCAGAACAATGCGAGGAGTTCCGGATCGGAGCAGTTGAGGACCAGTTCGCTGATTCGGGAGACCATGAACGCCAGTGTACGACGAGGCCCTAATCGGCGATGTCCTCTGCCCAGAGGTCCGGGTTGTCGGACTGGAAGGTGCGCATCATGTCGACGGAACGCTGATCATCCAGGACCACCACCTCAACCCCGCGTGTCCGCAGGAGCTCCAGCTCGCCGTCGAAGGTGCGCGCTTCACCCACCACCACGCGGGGAATTTTGAACTGGACGATGGTTCCCGCGCACATGGCACACGGGGCGAGTGTGGTGTAGAGCGTGGTGTCCCGGTAGCTCTTCTGCCGCCCGGCGGCGCGGAGCGCCGACATTTCTCCGTGGGCAATCGGATCGGCGTTCTGGACCCGTTCGTTGTGCCCGCTGGCAATGACCACGCCGTCCCGGGCGAGCGCCGCTCCGATGGGGATGCCGCCCTCAGCCAGGCTCTTCCGGGCGGCCTGATAGGCGGCTTCGAATGCCGGGTGGGCGGTGCGGTCCAGTTCCGGCGCGGCGGATGCGTGCAGCTCGTGGGTCATGGCGTCATTGTTGCACGGACTGTTTTCAGGAGCTTGCCGATCCGCGCCAACATGCTCCTGGTTACCCGCGCCCGGATCCGTCTCCCGGCCAGCAGCAGCGGATGGAACGACGACGACGGGACTACCTGCCGCCGTCGTCCTCCGTCAGCGGGGGCGAACGGCAGCCGCTGCCGTAAGGCAGTGCGTTAAGCGGGCGTGCGATCAACCGGCTTCTGCTGCGTCGATTTGCCGGGTGCGGCCCCGTTCTCCTCAAACTTGGTGAGCGTGAAGATCCCGTAGCGCATCGCACCGGTGCGGTAGGCGAGGATCAGGCGGGGAATGCCCAGAAACGAGTTGCGGTTGCGTGCGCCGAGGGCCAGACGGCGTGTCTCGCGGTCGACGAGCAGGGCCTTCACGAGCCGGCGAGCGCAGATGGGCCAGGTGCGGGCGACGCGGCGGCTGACATCCTCGTAGCCGGTGACCGTAAAGCCCGCCGCCATGGCCATCGCCTCGTACTCCTCTCGCGTGCCCATCGAGGGCAGGCGCCCCTCGCGGCAGATCGGCTCGAGCAGATGGCGGACCTTCCAGCCTCGAACACCGGTCTCGGCGAGCCACGCACAGATGACGAAGCGGCCGCCGGGCGCCAGCACGCGGTTCGCCTCGGCGAAGAACCTGGGCTTATCCACCATGTGCTCGCTCGACTCGATCGCCCAGACGGCATCGGCCGAGGCGTCGGACAGCCCGTTGCCGAGCCAGTCGCGGACCTGGACATCGACTCCGGGAACTGGAGGCACGGCGGCGTAGCGGGCCTGCTCAGCGGACAGCGTGAAGCCGGTGACGCGGACCCCACGTGTCACCGCAAGGCGCCGTGCGGTGGAGCCGTAACCGCAGCCGATGTCGACGCACGCCTGGCCGGGCCTGAGGCCCAACCGATCGCCGACGGTGTCCACCAGCGCCTCGACGGCCTCGCCCGGCGTCTCGCGGCCCGTCACCCAGAGGCCGTGATGGACATGCTCCCCCCACACCCGGCGATAGATGGGGTCGAGCTCGTCGTAGTGATTCGCCACCGCCACGGCGTTCTGGGGTATATCGGGGACGATCACGCCACGACCCTACAACGGGCTCCACGCCGCCGGAAGGGTCAACAACCTAGCGCCCCGACCGCTCTGCAGGCGTTAACCCGGCCGTGGGCCCAGTCAGTGCCGATAGCGCCAACTGCGTCGGTGGTGGATTCCACCTTGGCGCGGATGTCAGAGTTGGTGCCGCCGGGGTTGGCGCTGCGGGTGAGCGCGGCGACTGCGGCAACAATCGGTGAGGCCATCGAGGTGCCGCTGCCGATGTCATACCCCTGGGAACGGTCGTACTCCCTGGCGAGGGTGAACCTGTGGTTGGGGAAGGTGGAGTAGACGCTGACCCCCGGCGCTGCCACGTCCACCCACGCGCCATAGGTGGAGAACGACGCTTTCTTGTCGTTGTTGTCCGTTGCCCCCACGGAAATGACATTTGGGTATGCGGCCGGGTAATTCATGCTGGTGTTCCCCCCGTTGCCGGCTGCAGCAACCAGCACCACGCCCGCGTTCCAAGCGTTGTTCACTGCGGTTTCCAGGGTGGTTGACGTACCAACCACCAAGCTCATGTTGATGACTTGCGCACCATTCTTGACTGCCCAGTTGATGCCGTTCGCAAGGCCTGAGCTGGACCCTGCTCCGGTGTCGCTGAGGATTTTTCCGGCCAGGATGGAGCATCCCGGGCATACTCCGGCGACGCCAATGCCGTTGTTGGCGGTTGCCGCGACGATTCCGGCGACGTGTGTTCCGTGGCCGTAGTTGTCGTCGTTGCTTCGCGATGTGGTGAAGTTGGTCCGTGCCACGACCTTCGGGGTGATGTCGGGGTTGTCCATGGCGACGCCGGAATCGAGGACAGCCACCCGTATCCCGGTACCCGTGGTGACGGTCCAGGCTTCGACTGCGTCCACATCGGCGTCCGTGGTCCCCGTGGGAACCGTCACCGTACCGTCAGTGTTCGTAAATGACTGGCCTGTGTTCTGCAGCGCGTACTGGCGCGGGAAGTAGGTGTCCTCTGAGGCCGGAGAGACCACGTAGTCCGGTTCGGCATATTCCACCATCGGGTTCCGGCCCAGGGCTTCGACGAGCTGCAGCTCCTTCCCTGCCGGCACGGTAATCAGGTGCGCGCCGGTGCTGCCGACGTCGGGCCCGTCGGTAAGCCCGTGCGGGCGGAGGACGCCCGCGGCCGCGGCGTTGTCGCGGAACTTGACCAGGATCTGCCCTGCCGTGATGGCGGGGTCCGGCGCGGCATTGCCTGGGACGACACCGCCCACACGGGTGCCAATAACCATGAGAAGGGCGGCGAGACTCGCCAGCACAAGCTTTTTCATGGGCTAATCATCCGCGCAGATGACCCGGCTGGATAGGGGGAAAGTCCCTTGATTTGTTCCCGGCTGCCCGGGCAGTGGCCAGCAGGCAATGTCAGAAGAACGACGGCGGGACTTGCGTCCCGCCGTCGGCCTTCCTTCTCTGCCACCGGCCGCCAGCCCTACGGATGCACCAGCACCTTCACCGCCGTGTCCTTGTGGTTGATGAGGGTGTCGAAGCCCTGCACCAACGAATTTCCCCACTTGACGTCACGCAGGCCTGAACCGCGACGCTACCGCCTCACGCATCTGCGCCACATCAACGTCGCCGGCTGGTTGCTCTGTCAGCACTTTGGTTAGTCGTTTCGGCCAGAGAACGTGAACGCCACGAGTCGAGAACGAGCCCCCGATCAGGGGCCAGTCTGCTTCGACGAAGCACAGAGCCCCGGTGACCGGGACGTCCTCGACGAGGTCGCGCACGACGTCGACCTGTTTGAGGACCCCGTCGACCAGTTTCGTGCAGTCGCGCCGGCCAACGAGGAGCTTCTCGACGCGTGGGCGGAGGATGCCACCTTCGATTTTCAGTTCAGGCCGACCCTTGTACCGTTTGGCATCAATAACCCAAATCCCACCCGGGGTGATGGCGATGTGGTCGATGTTGGC
Source organism: Arthrobacter sp. BF1 (assembly GCF_056680215.1). Lineage (NCBI taxonomy): Bacteria > Bacillati > Actinomycetota > Actinomycetes > Micrococcales > Micrococcaceae > Arthrobacter > Arthrobacter sp. BF1. Next base: position 1,090,234 of record NZ_CM155271.1, on the reverse strand, counting down.
CTTCGATCCGGGGATGCGCCGATCGTGGAGGACAGCCAGGCCGGCCGAGCCCATGGCATTGAGCCGGGCACCGAGGCGTTCCTCACCGATCGCGCCCCGATCCCAGGACTTTGTGTGTTGCCGCTCGTCCGAGAGGGCGACTGCGAGGCCACCGAAGCGACCCCACTTCTCGCGGAGCTTCTCCTCGTCCTTCGCCTTTGGGCGCTCATATTCCCGGCGGGCGGACGACCCGGCTACTCCGGAGTCAGGGGAGAATGACTCGTCATCAGGTGGTTCGAGTTCGGGAGGCTCGGTGGCACATTCCACACAGCGGACGGTCTTCGTCTCGCTTTCGTAGATGGCTACCGTCCCGGCCGCAAGAGACGCGCCGCACACCATGCACGCTCCGGCGTAACGGAGCCTCATCTGCTTCATGAGGATGTCCTTTTGATCACCGGCACGGAAACAGTCTGCTCGGGGTTGAGGGCGGTCTGGCCGCGTCTGCGCTTGGACATGGCTCAATCCTCACCCACGGCGGGAACGTTTCGCGGTGTGCCGCGCGCAGCGGGACTTCTCCAGCAGGAGCAGTTAAACTCGCGGAAAGCTAGCGCGAGTTTAATCAACACTTTTTAGTGACGCAGTTAACGACGCTCTATAGAGCCCGCAAGACCCGGTCAACCTCGAAAACCAGGTACGACGATTACGAGGTAGCCAGAAATTGTTTGCGCCCCACCGTCGGTAGTGACTTAGGTGATTGGATCAGGACACACTGGATCAGCTCGGACTAGGAGGGTGCACCGTCAACAAATGTGACTTGGATTTCCAGAGCGCCGAACATGGCGGTCAGGGCGCCCTTGGTGTTATCGGTAGCTTGTTTCCGTAGCTCCGACGCCTCCGCGGCGGTGGTCATTTTGGTTTCGGCGAGTTTGAAAAATTGCGCCTGCTGGGGCACTTCAATAGCGTCGGCAATCTGATCGAGCACGCCCCGATCCTGGCGGAACACATAAGACCTGTCGTGGTCGATGTTGGGCTTGTCGAGCTGCGACTCCGGAAGAAACACGGTCACCGACTTGCCGTCCGGGGACAGCGTCAGGTCTTTATCCTCGAGGCCAGACAAATCGACGTAGGCGTCGACCTTACCGGCCGCGACAAAGAGAGTCCGCTTTCCGGCGATGATGTCGGGGATTCCCGCGACATCGTCCTCGATATCGAGCACGAGTTCAAAGTTGCCAGCTGCGGCATGGTACCGACTCAGGTCCTGTATCGATTTCAGAAGCACGGGCTGGCTCCGGTCCGTCTGGCTCACTTGGAACGGCTTGAACCCAAACATGTTCATTACACCCGAAAACATGTTTAAGACACCGAGCCCTGTCAGCGTCAGCGCCACGAGGGCGCCAACCAGAACCAGTGCGATGCCTTTAAAGAGCTTGCCGATCATCGGCCCCTCATCCCCGGTGAACGCCTTGGAGCCGTTCCGATTGGTTGCCCGGCCGGCGGCTGCCGGGTGGGCTAATGCAGACCTAGTGTAGCGCTTGTGCTGGACGCGACTGGCGTGTTCGCGCCGGAGCAAAAAGTGTCGTCATCGCTGGCTGACTAATCCCGGGATCAAACGCGCGAACGGTTTTACGAACACGGTGATCCGCACGTCCGCGGATCGCGAAATGCTTCCTCCGCGCGTTCCATTGGACGCTACTCTCCCAGCTCGCAGTCGGTGTCTGCTTGCTGTGCCAGAATGCTCACATGAGCGAAACGACTGAAGTTGGCATTCATGTCTCCGGCGACGCAGCCGTCCTGACAGGTGACCGTGGCCTGGTGGAATCTTTGATGGCAAAGTTGGACATTGACAGCACCCATGTAGACCGATTGGGGCAAGGATCTGCTGACCTCCTGGCCCAGGCAACGGGGGTAGCCGCAGTAGCGGCCGCCATAGATGGTAGCTGGGTGCAACTAACTCCAGAGTCCACCCGCAGGCTTGCGGAACTTGCCCAGTTGAATATGTCCCAAGATGGCTTATTCAGCGGTGTCTTTCGCGGTTCGATGGGACGCATTGATTCGTTTGCGCAGTTCACCACGGGTGGCATGAACCCGGTAGCCATGGCGAACCTGGCCACGTTGACGGCAACGATGGCGTTGAGGCGCGCGGTTGCACAGTTGGAAGAGCTGGCGGAAGCCATGGACGTCAAACTGGATCGGCTGCTGGACGACAACAGAGCCAAGGCTCTGGGCGACGTGCAGGGCCTAACGGTGGTTCTCACCCGCGCGTTCGAGCTTTATGAGGCGACAGGACGAATCAGCGAAACGGCTTGGTCTCAGATTGCCGGTCACGCTACGTCGCTGGCCCAGGCGAGCTCTCATGCTCTGGCCCAGATCGATAACATGACGCAGACGCTCAACACCAAATCCTTGGCAGAAAAGGCCTCTGCTGCGCAAACGATTGCCGCCAAAGAGCTGCGCGCTTGGCTCGTTATCCTTGCCGCAGCCCAGGCAAACCAGCAGCGGCTCGAGACCCTCGAACTTGTGCATGTACGTCAGCACGATCCCGATGCAGTTGAAGCGCATGCTGCTGCCATCCGATCAGCTGCAGCCAATCGATCCACTGCTGTCACTGCCAGGGTTCAGGAGCTGGTTGATGCCTTGACTGCAGCAGCAAATGTGAGTGACTTCAATCGGGTCCGTAGCCCGCAGAAAAGCAAGATGCTGCTGGACTCCGCGGAGCGCGCTGTGGGGTTGATTGCGGTCTTCGCTCAGATCTACGGTCTGGACGGCCTGACTACCGGCGAAGTGGAACGGGAATCCTGGCGCAAGTCCTTCACCGACTTCGCCAAAACCACCGGCAATGTGGTCTCCTCGGGAGCCCGAGCGGTGCCGGTGGGCATCGCGAAGGTTGGTGGGGATGCGGTTATCCGCGTTGCTGGCCAAATAGAGGCGCAGCGAGCCGGCGGCTCGGAAAGAGTGGAGCCCCAAGAGCGTCGCCGTGATGAAGTCGTCACAACTGATTCGCCGAACCGTGACGCCAGCTAAAGGCGGCTGATGCATTCTCATGCGGTACCAATCTCATTTGATGAACGACTGACGATACGGAGGCACCCATGACCGAGAAGGTAAACAAAGCCGCCGCCCTTCTGAAAGACACCAAGGACAAAGCAAGAGCTGGCGGAGCCAAGCTTCGCTCGCTGGCCAAGGATCCGGATACGCAAGCTAAAGCCAAGAAGCTGTTTGAAGACGGTAAGAAGATGTATCGAGCAGCCACGAGCCCCGAGGCCAAGGAGGCCTACCGTCAGGCAGCGGAAATTATGAAGAAGGCGCGGAGGAAATAACACCGAACAAAGTTGAGCAAACGGGCCATCTGGTTGAAGGATAGGGGAAGGCACCGACGATCTGGCGCGGCCCAAGAGCGAGACCGTCAGCCGTGGGCAGCAGGCAGCAGAGAGCTTGTCCCTCTTCATCGCCGGCGACGGCCCGAAGTACGTCCTTGGCGTCGTCGAAGCAGCCCTGCCCTTGCGCCTTCTCCGCTGCGTACGTCGTCCTGAGACCATGCACTTGGGCGGTCAACTGTCCCCTGTTGAATTTTGGTTGTTTCTTCAAATTTCCATCATCCTAATGGACGCCGTACGTGTCGTCTGGGACGAAAGACTGTCCCTCTGTGCGGCTCCGGAACGCCGAATCAGCCAGCTCCCGCACCCGCTTCAGCAACGCCGCAGGGGGCTGTGAAATATCCAGCCTGAACTCCTCCACGGATATGCCCGTGTTGCGGATGCGTCGATGGCGATGGCCGCCGGGACCGGCATACACGAGCCAGGCTTTTGAAACACCGAGCGCCGTGCAGTACGCCAGCATTTGGTAATGGTCTGCGTTTGGTGCGTTCGTCTCGCTCGGTGCTTTGTATTTCGCATCAAAAACCATCGCCGGCGCACCACCCACGGAATGAACAATGTCTACGAACATCCGCACTCGGTCCGTAGTTCTGTACCCAGGCTCGGCTTCGTCCAGATCTGCCGGAAATTGCCCCTCTGTCTCCCCCGCATATGGATCCAACGCCTCGCGCAAAGCCGTGGTCACGAAGTCCTCGAACACTGTAGCCATGTTCACAACAAACGATGCAACCGTCCGGGTGCCAACGCCGGCCTCTGCGGACATGTTGCGCACAACGATGTCCGCCAATCGCAGCCCTGGACCGTAGCGCTCGTTCAATCTGCTCGGAGTCCATACCGGCAATAACGCACCGCACCGTAGCAAGGAGACGCCGTCAAGCTTTGCGTCCAGGTGCGCCAGCCGGCCACGGACATCGGACGCTAGGCGCGGCACCTGCATCATCAACCGCACGGCGGCTCGTAGTATACGGTTCTCGGCAATGTCCACGGTGTAGTCGTCATAAGCGACCTCCAATGGAAGGAGCATCCCTGGCCGGCGAGTCATCTGGTCTCCAACTCGGATGCGTCCGCGGACCGTACGCAGCGCCTCTTCCACGTGAAGGTACCCATGAAGCACACCGCGCTCCAGAGCTCGCTCCGTCTGGCGCGCCAGCGACTCCGCGAGGGCTGCAAACAATTCAGAGTCCTCGACGCCGGCAACGTCTTCCGGGCGGAAGCCCGGGTTTCTCGCGTACCCCAGCAGGAAGAGCAAGCGGCCCAGCCCTACTTTGTGCTTCGGCTTGACCTCCACAAGCAGCCCGCCGACCTGCACGGCACCGACCGTTCCGCAAGGCGCTAGGGTCCATTCACCGCCGTGGGCAGGCGCAACCGTCACGAGACCGGATTCGCCGAGCGTAGCCGCTTCTTCCGAATCCAGCTCAACAGCTTCCGGAAAAGGCTTCAGCTCGTCGAGGACTATGTGGCGGACCATCAGGCCTCGGCTTCGTCCGTTTCGGTGAACAACTGCTCCAGTTCGTCGGGCTGCGCCCCCTCCAACTGGCCGTTCTCTGCGGGACCATCCGCCAAGGAAAGGTCAACGGGCCCCATGTCCAGACCCGCCTTCTTCCGCATTGCTGCCAGCCCGAATTTTTCCCGCACCTTATCTCGATTGAGCCGTCCGAAGTACTGTTCCTCCAGCAAAGGCAGCAGTTCGTATTTCCAGATTTCCTCAATGCCTTCGTCGGTCTCGGCATGGGGCTTCATGAAGTAAGACGGCCCGATCATGAGATCGCGATTGGTGGCCTCGATCTCATTGTTCAGCGCGTTCAAGAGAACTGCGCGCAGCGGTGGTTTACCGTTGGCGGAGAGGAACCTCTCGAGCATTCCGGAAATCATGCCGTCCTGTGGGTGCAGCTCCACGAACGCAAAGCGCCGGCGGATTGCCGCGTCAACCATTGCAATGGACCGGTCCGAGGTATTCATGGTTCCAATGATGAACAGGTTGGGTGGCAATACGAACGTCTGCTGAGGGTTGTACTGCAGGTTGATGCCTTGATCCCGGTATTCAAGCAGGAAGTACAGCTCACCGAAAATCTTTGCCAGGTTGCCACGGTTCATCTCGTCGATGATCAAGAAGTAGGGTTTGTCCCGGTTCCCATCCAGCGATGCCTCCGCCGCAATCCTCCGCAGCGGTCCTGGCTCGAGGCTGAACCCAACGTTATCGCCCTCGGTCTTCGCCGGGCGGTAGCCCTCGAAAAAGTCCTCGTACGCATACGACGGGTGGAACTGCACGGTCTTGACGTGATCACCGTGTTCTTCGCCGGCCAGGAAGCGGGCAATCTTGCCGGCTAGGTATGTCTTGCCTGTGCCTGACGGTCCATAGAACACGATTTGCTGCCGAGTCTGGAGGAGCCGGACGATTTCCTGTAGGTGTTTCTGGTCGACGTGGAGCCTGCCCGCCAGCTCAGCGGTTGCTTCCCGCAGTTGAGGTACGACGGCGGCCTGCGGCTGCGCGATCGGCGCGGTTTCCGACGCACCGTCCTCTGCGATGTCATCCTCGCTGAACCATGCGGCGATAACGGAGAGCCCGTCGGTCAGATCCACAACTGACCCCTGTTCTTCAAGGAGCCGGGGCAGGGGTGCGGGCAAGTCGACGTTGCTGATTGGCTGATTCCGCCAGGCCACGCCGCGCCTCAGCCGTGAGGTCTCATCGTCGACATATTCAGCTTCGCCAGTGACAACTCCAAAGTGCAGTTTGTCCCCGAACGGAGTGAGAACCAGGTCGTCAACATTCATCTGACTGAGGAATCGAAAAAACTCGAACGAGCGAACTTTTCGCTCCGAATAATCAATGTGTTGGTATCCAGAGTTGACCGCACCCTGTACCTGCTCAAAGGTGGATCCGGGCGCCGGTGACCCAAGGTGCTGAGCTCGCGTCGAGACAAACCCTTCGGCGAGCCACTGATCCATCATGGCTATACCGCCCTGATTTTGCCGGACAAGCCAAGCGCGCTGTCCCCCGGTCTGATGCCCCATCCATTCGAAGCTATACGGCTCGTCATACCATTCGATCCTGTGACCATCGCGCTGAGCCATCACTGACTGGATCTGATGTAAGTCCCGAGCGATATCAATATCGGTGTCGCCAGTTCCGCCGCCAATTACAGGCGCAAACGCATTCCGGATCCTAACGCGGTGCCCTCGATTAACAACTGGTTCAGCAAATGACGGCCACACCAAGTACTCGAACGCATACCGGATGGCCTGGACATCCTCATCCAAAGATTGGGTCACTTGCAAAAGTTGCTCCGGATTTTCCAAGAGCTGCTCTGGCCGAATTCCCTGTTGACGGACCGCGACAACAAGACTTGCCAGCCAACCAAGATGTTTCCACTGATACATGTTGAAGCCAGTACCGCCGTGGAATGCTCCCCCGGCACCGAGTCCTTCTTCAATGACGTTTGGAATGCTTTGCTCGTCTCCCAGCCACGACAGAACTGTCCTGATACGGCCGCGCCGCGTTGCAGCTGTGAGGTTAGAGAGAGGCAGAGTCTGCAGCGCAACCAGTTCTGCCGCCAGACGAATAACCCCCGCGGAAGCGCCCGACAGCTGTTGCTCCAATTTGCCTAGAAAGGTCCCAGATCCGAAGTCTGCATTGACGATGACGCGTTGGAAGATCTCTTGGGCGTTCTCCAGCGTCCACGTCGGCTCGCCTCCGCCGAACGGCGACGGCTGCAGAAGAAGGCCGGCATCTATGATGGCGCGTGCAGCCGCCTCCGTCGCTGGATACGGTCCAAATGGCCGAGCCTCAATTGATACGTTCTCCACTTTGTCGCCGCGCCATTCCCGAAAGGCCGCGCTATCGGCGACGCTCCATTCAGAAGTTGGGTCTACATTCATAACGGTCCACAGGAGGCCCTGCGCATCCAGCCGGTCCCGGAGCTTCAGACCATACTCCGGCGCCAAACGAAGGATTTCATCGAGGGCCTCGATAAGAAGCTCGTAGCGCCGGGCGGGTGCCCCGTTCGCTCCCCTGTCCTCCCAGCCGACCAGTTTCAGAAACTTCTTCACGGCGCGGGCGCGGTATGGAGGAAACACCAAAGGATCCCTGGCAAGAAGGAGGATCGATGCGAAGCCTACGATCCCCCCGGCCGAAAACTGCTCGGGATTGTATGGACGCAGCTTTTCCGCGAAGGCATCAATGCGCTGAACCTCGGGCTCACCCGTCCACAACAGATCAATGACCTCACGGAGGTTGTCCGGCTTCGTGCGTCCAAGATCAACAAGGCGCATCATGAAGTATTGGTTCATGAGGTTCGACGACGAGATGTCGCGTCGGAGCGTCTCGAACCACTCCGGATCGTTGCGGAGGTAGCCCTCCCGCGACTTGCGCAGCCGCTCGGCGAGGGTGAGCTTGTAGTTGTACTCCTCGGCGTCCAAATCGACGGTCTTCGCGAATTGCGCCGCAAATTTCATGAAGGTATCCCACGCGCGCTGACTCATGATGGCGCCCCCGTTACCGCTGCTGGCCGAGGCCGAATCTCATTCGCTGCCATCTTTGGACCCCAATCCTTCTCGGCGAAAAGCGCGCTTTCGGTTTACCTGCATAGTGTCAGACATCGCCTGAATAATTGCGCAACGATTTCTCCCAACCCAAGTTGTACAGCATTTCCATATCCGTTCACCGTTAATGACACAGCGCTGGCTGTGCGCAGACCTGAGCCGTTTAGGACCGCGCCCGGACCGGGCCTGCGAATACCTGTGCGAGTAAAGGCAAGACAGCTACGTGCTCTGCGGCGGCAACCCGCTCGACCACGCCGGTCTGGAGACCCGTCAGCGTGGCCCAGTGCCGGCATTGCGCCGCGCCCACGGACTGGTCAGCTCCTCGTCCTAGTTCCCTTGCTGGGTCGGGCCAGAACTCATAGAGCCCCACCGAACCAGCGATCCATGCCCTTGTTACCGCGCGTGGATGCACCATCGGCACGGCGAGAAATGCTTGTGATCGGCTGGAAAAGCACGGATGCTGATCCATAGGTGACCTGTCGACCGATAAGATCGTGTCCCATGACCTTCGTGCAATCGGACCCGCCTTCTTCTGACGCTCAAATGGTGGATCTCTTCGCCGGTCCTGGTGGATTGGATGTCGCTGCACACTGGCTGGGATTGTCCGTGGCCGGCATCGAATGGGACGAGAATGCCTGCGCAACCAGGCGCAGCGCTGGCCTGGAAACCGTCCAAGGTGACGTTCGGGAGCACGGGCCGGCCGAGTTTCCACATGCGACGATCCTCACCGGGGGGCCTCCGTGTCAGACGTACACCGTCGCCGGGGCAGGTGCTGGCCGCAAGGCCCTGAACCAGGTCCTGTCCTTTATTGAGCGGATGGTCGATGGGGACGACATCACCGATGAGCTAGCCGCTTTAGAAGATGAACGAACCGGGCTGGTGTTGCAGCCGCTGCGATGGGCGCTGGAGGCCCATCAAGCGGGGAACCCCTACAAGGTGATCGTCTTGGAGCAGGTGCCAGCGGTCCTGCCGGTATGGCAGGCCATGGCGACGGTCCTGGAGACACTCGGTTACGAGACTGTGACCGGCGTACTCCACGCCGAAGAGTACGGAGTCCCGCAGACCCGCCGCCGCGCGATCCTAATCGCGAGCCGAGATGTCGTACCTGCCCTTCCTGTCCCTACGCACCAGCAGTTCAGGAGAAGAAAAGTCCAAGCGTCCGCCGAACAACGCGCTTTGCTTCCGTGCCAGAGCATCGGCGAGACCCTCGACCGGCTAGGGCCTTTCGAGCTGGTCTCCAATTACGGAACCGGCGGCGATCCGAAAGCCCGTGGTCGGCGCACTTCGAAGGAACCAGCTTTCACGGTCACCGGGAAAGTCTCTCGAAATCGCTTGTTCTCAAACGGGGCCGAACTCGATCGACTCAAAGTTTCAGAAGCGGGCCGTCTGCAGACGTTCCCCGCTAACTACCCATGGTCGGGAAAGGACGTCTCCCAGCAGATCGGTAACGCTATTCCACCCCGTCTCGCCGCACACGTCCTGGCAGCAGCCCTAGGGCTAGAACTCGCCCCGGAATTCTTCGACGCGATGACTAGAACCCCTTGGGTTGCCATCGACAGCGAGACCATACAATCAGCGCACACCGGGCATTCCCTCGGCTGTCCCGCGCCCGGAGAGGAAGAGGACTTCGACCGGACCCCAGATCCGAGCCCCGATGCGAGGGAGGAGCGGGGAGCTGATGAGGGTCGCTATGAACAGCGCTGGCGGCCTCTTGCCGCCACGCATTCAGGCGTCCTCTGAGGATGAGCCTCGATCGACGGACTGCGGTCAGCCCTCGCGAACACGGCCCAGCCCGTGGACGGAGCGAATACTGATGGCAGCAACGGGTGGGGGATGTGAGGGACCGGTCCAAATCAGATCCCAAGACTGCGGATCCGTCGGCGGCCAGCCGAAGCTTCGCTGTGGAGGCACTGCTTCATAGCAACGGTCGAGGAATTTGCGGGGCAGGCTATCTGGTCGAGGCTTCAGGGGTTCCCGGACGATCGGCTATGGGTTGGGTCCAAGACGGCGATTGCCAAACAGATTGGCAACGCAGTGCCGACTGCATTGGGAAGGGCCATAGCTGCCCAGCTAGTCCAACATTTGTAGCCGTATTGACGCCACAAACGTGCCGGTAGCGAAACCTTCAACTAAATGTCGCCTTTGGATGGTAGATATTATCTGAAGACTTCGGCAGGGGCCGAGAGCACCAGTGTCGATTTGGGGGATGGAACCAATGGTGGTTCAAGATTCATGGGCTGGAACGACGTCGTCGCTCAGCCGATTTGTTGCTGCAGAAACCGCTAGTGCGCTGAATGCTTACCGGGCTCGCCCTGATCTTGTCCGCGAGCACAGCAATATCGAGGCGGCCATCTCCCAGGGCGGCTACGGCCGCAAGCAGCTTAACGAACTCGTTCAAAACGCAGCGGACGCCATCAAAGAACCAGGCGGCCGCATCCGCGTTGTTCTGACGACAGACGCCCTGTACTGCGCAAACGAAGGACAGCCTTTCACCGAGGCAGGCTTCAGGACACTAATGTTGTCCCACTCCTCCGAGAAACGGGACGACGAGATCGGCCGGTTTGGCCTGGGGTTCAAATCGGTTATTCAGGTAACTGCAGAACCCCGCATCTTCAGCCGAAGTGGCTCGGTCTCGTGGAGCCAGGATCAAAGCCGCAATCTCCTTGAAGGACTGTACCCGGGCCTGACCGCCTATCCCATTCTTCGCCTGGCCGCCCCGGTGGACCCCGACGTCGAAGCGGCCAAAGACCCCGTCCTCTCTGAGCTTTTTGAATGGGCCACCACGGTGGTCAAGCTTCCTCTGAGTGGCAGCGTCACCTGGCTCTCGGACGAAATGAAGAAGTTTCCCGAAGAGTTCCTCCTCTTCTCCGACAAAATTGGTTCCCTTGAATTTGAGGACAGAGCCCAAAGCTCGTCCTGGACGTGGACCGCAACACGCGACGGCAGCCGCGTCAGCCTCTATGACGGCGCCAACAGCAGCGAATGGCTCATATTCAAAAATAGGCATGAAGTTAGCCCTCAAGCTGCGATCGAGGCCGGCAGCATCGTTGCGCGACAAAATGTCGACGTGACTTGGGCTGTCCCGTTGACAGGCAACCAGCGGCGCAAGATGGGCCGCTTCTGGAACTACTTCCCGACTCAGCACGAGACGTCGCTTCGCGGCATCGTTAACGCGGCCTTCAAAATGAATGAAGACCGCCACAGCATGCTGGAGACCCTCTATAATCGGGAAATTCTCACCCGGACACTTCCCCGTATGGTGGCAAGCGCACTAAACGACCTCAGGACTCCGGAAGATCCGGCTCTCTTTCTGGACATTCTGCCGTCGCGTGACAAGGAGTCAAGTTCGTGGGCCGACTCCGTGATCAACAAACCCATTTTTGAAATTCTGCCGTTCGCGCCATGTCTGCCGGACAGATCCGGCATACTCAGGCTCCCCAATGAAATCAAAGTACAACCAGCACTGGAAGAAGCGACTCGCCTCATCGCTCTCTGGGACTCATGGGTGCCAGCTGACCGCCACTGGCTGCACTCGTCAGCCCTACGGCGGGACTTCCAGGTCATGCGAATTCTGAAGGAAGCCAACCTTAAGCGCGCCTCACTTGAAGAGTGGCTGGAAGAAGTTGCGGCAGGTGGAGAACTTCAGGATTACGAGAATTCCCTGCAGCTCGCCGCGATGATCGACAAGTCCTACACCGACTACCGGCCCGCAATGCGACGAAGCCGGATTGTGCTCATGTCAGATGGCAGCGTCCAACCGCCAATCACTTCGAGGGTATTTCTGCCCATGAAGATGGATGACGAGTCCGCCAATGTTGTGTCTTACGAGCTTATGCATCACGGGAATGCGAACGCTTACCTTCGAGCCCTCGACCTCCAGGCGCAAGACGGCAGGGGTATCGTCAATCGTGTCGCGAGCGACGTCGCGGGAGACTATCTAGACTCAGAACTAGCTGGATCCCTTTGGAAATTAACCCGGTCGCTGTCCGTTCCGGAGAGTCTCTCCATACTTAATGAGAGGACAGAACCGACAAAAATTCTTGTTCGCTGCCGCGATCACAAGTGGCGCACGCTCGGTGATGTCTGGCTGCCGGGTGGCTTGATTCCCCAGACCAATATCGGGGACGAGCACCTCCTAGTGGACGATCAGTTCCATGCCCACGATCTGGCCCTGCTGAGAAATCTTGGCGCACGAACGTCGCTTGGGGACACGAAGATGGTCCGCGCCGGGGGCACCTACGATTTGTGGAAAGGGCAAGAGGCTACGCGCTTTTCCAATGAGACCCGAAACGGACCGGTCCGTCTTTCCGAAGCCGGGATACGCTTTAGCCAGGCTTTGACAACAGATGGTCTCCATCTGTTGGCGGATGCGTCTGCAGCAACCCGCGCAAAGGTTACGCGAACAATTTTGGGCCGGCCGCAGTACCCGACAAAAGTTGAGTTCAGCAGCGGCTTTAGGGCCGCTGAGACAATCGACGGGCCAGACCTATGGTGGGTTAAAAACCACGGCGCTTTTGAGACCCCTCTTGGCTTAGTGGACACCAAGCACTGCGTCGGCGAAATCGATGGGATTCCCACGGACTACTTGCCATTTCCAGGCGAGGAAGAAGCTAAGGCGTTAGGACTGCCCACCGATATACGCAAGATCCAGTGGAGTTTTGTTCTGTCTCTTGCAGAGCAGCGTCTGCCCATTCTGCAGTTGCATGAACTTTATGGCGCGCTAGCCGTCCTCGATGTACGTCCACCGAAGGAGCTTCTAACCCCTCTCGGCGGAGGCCGGAACACACGCTACCTGACGTCAGATGTGATTCTGGCTGCGGACCTCGACTCCCGCGACTACCTGGTTGATACGGCGGACGTCCCCGTCATATACACCGGTCATCCAGATTTGGACGAAGCCCTAGCCGAGAACTGGGGGCTAAGGCCGGTCACGGTCGAGTTCCATACCTCAGCCCGTGCCACACCTCTCGATGGGGAGGCACCCGAGAGTATTAAGTCGAAGTTTCCGTTCCTAAAACGCGCAGCCAGCGAAGTTGCCGTTCAGACCCTATGCGTTCCTTGCACTTCCGTAGACGAAGTGCGAACGAACAGCTTCGACTCGCGCGCGGAAGCTACACCCAAAGCGTCATACCTCCAGGATGGTGTCCTTTACTACCGGGCCCCGCAGGGTGACCAGGCGTTGCTCACTACTATTCTCGGTGCCTTCGGCAGTAAACGCGCGTCGGCGCAGGTCATGCAGGCAATGCGGCAGCTCAAAAAAGACGATGAAGCTCAAGCAAGAATTGGACGAGTCAACAAGCAGAAGACGGATGCCGGCAAGATCGCCGAACTTGTCGGTCGTGAGACCCTTCAAAAGCTAATTCCGGACGCGGTCATGAAGATGCTGGATGCGCGTGAACTTGAGCTCACCGACGAACGCCTGTTCGAGATCGTCAGCAATTTGCACGGCAGCAGCCTCCTTAAAGTGCTCAAGCCTGCCTTGTCTGAAGCTGGCATTGATACTCCTGATCAGTTCCGCGGGGGACGCACAGCCCAAGAGTTCGTGAAGGAGCTCGGGTTCTCCCCAGCCATGGCTGGAGAATCCATCAAGAAGAAGCCGGAACGCGAAGAGTTCGTTGGACCGGTGGGTTTGAACCCCCTTCACCCGTACCAGGAAACGACCAGCAAGAAGATCGTCGGCCTCCTTTCTGGGGAAACGAAGCACAGCCGCGGCTTGGTGCAGTTGCCTACGGGTGCCGGCAAGACACGGGTAGCTGTTGAATCCGTTATCCGGGATATCAAAGCCTCTCCGAAGGAAGACCACCGCCTGGTCATCTGGATTGCCCAATCTGAAGAACTTTGCGAGCAGGCCATCGACACGTGGACCTACGTCTGGCAGGCAGCGGGAGTTCCCGGTGAACGAATGGCGGTGAGCCGGTTGTGGGGCGGGAACACCGCCATCCGAGAGGAAACCAAACTCCACCTCGTCGTCGCAACCATTCAGACGCTGAGCAGCATCCAACAGACCCGCAGGTCCATGTACGAATGGATGTCCAACCCGGATCTCGTCATCATTGATGAAGCCCACGGGGCTACCGCAACGTCATATACCCCGGTCCTTTCCTGGTTCGGCCGCTCATTCACCGAAAAGTCCCGGTCCCTGCTTGGTCTTTCGGCCACGCCATATCGGGGCACGAACGAGAAGGAGACGGAGCGACTTGTAGCCCGATTCGGACGTAACCTCATCGAGCCGGATGAGTTCAGCGCGGAAAACGCCCACGAGTATCTTCAGGGCATGGGCGTTCTGGCCAAGGTCAATCATCGCGAGCTGAAGGGTATCGAGCTCAGGCTGAAGGACATGCGCTCGGCCACAGACGGGGATTCCCAAAGTGCAATGCTTGAAGCCCGGATCGACCTGCAGCACGTAGCGGACAGCACGCAGCGCAATGAAGCGATCCTCGACCATATCAAGGCATCTGAGACGAAGGGGCCGACCTTGGTCTTCGCTGCTTCAGTGGAACACGCCGAAGCTCTCGCAGCTGTCCTGTCCGTTGAGGGCGTTCCTGCAGCGGCCATCTCGGGAAAAACGGACTTGGGCCACCGACGCTCTATAATCGAAGATTTCCGCAACGGAAAGATCCGTGTGCTGACCAACTTCGACGTGCTTACCCAGGGTTTCGACGCACCCAAGGTCGACGCCGTATACGTTTGCCGACCTACGTTCTCGCCGAATAAATACATCCAGATGATCGGCCGCGGGCTCCGGGGACCGCTCAACGGTGGAAGCCAAGAGGTCCTGATAGTCAACGTCAAGGACAACTTGGACCAGTACGGCGAGAAGCTTGCGTTTACCCAGCTCGACTACCTGTGGAAAGACGGTTCGTAGTGCTCGCCGAGATTGAACTGGACGAAAGTCAACGAGACGTTGCGGAAGCCGAGCCGGATGCCCGAATGTTTGTGACGGCAGCGGCCGGGCAAGGAAAAACGGAGGTCCTTCTGGCCCGGGTAAAGACCTTGGTAGAAGCTGGCTTGAATCCTGCCGACGAAATCTTGGTGCTCAGCTTTTCCCGGGCGGCTGTCGAAGCTGTCAGGAAACGGGCACGCATCCATGATCTCGATGGACTTCAAATCCGCACTTTCGACTCCTTTGCGGCGCAGATTCTGATCGACATGGACGAAGAGACTCTGGGCGACAGCTTTGACGCCCGGATCCGAAAAGCCACGAAATACATCGCCGGGGACGAGACGCCCGATCGGCTCACTTATCTGAAGCACATCCTGGTCGACGAAGCTCAGGACCTCGTGGGAGACCGAGCGGAGCTGGTCTTGGCGTTTTTCTCCGTCCTCGGTGACGACTTCGGTTTCACCGTGCTGGGCGACCCATTGCAGGGCATTTACGACTTTCAATTGGAAGAATCGGAATCCCAACTCACCTCCGCGGAGCTCATCGAGACCCTCGTCAAGGAGTTTGGCGCCGAGCAACAGACGCTGGCAAAGCACTACAGGGCGGTGACCGATCGCACCCGGGAGCTCATCTCCGTTGGCGACGAGATCCGCAATCTGGGAGCGCTCAACAACCCAGCGTGCGAGGCCGCACACAGCCTGCTCGATGACTTCCGCAGAGAAGTTTCCAGCACCTCCGTATTGAATGAGTCCGGTGCGCTCAGTCCGAATGACGGCGACACGACCGCCCTACTGTGTTCGACCAATTACGAAGTCCTCATCGCGAGTGAACTTTTGTGGGAGAACGGGTATCCGCACCTGATCCGGCGGAAGGCACAGGACATGAGTGTGGCGCCCTGGGTTCATGAGATCTTCAAGGACTTGGAAGACAGGACGTACGACGCCGACGAGATAAAGTCACGCCTGCACCAGCTCTTCGGAGACGCAGCTGCCGACCGCTGGCTCGCGTTGAAGACAGCCGAGGGCAACTTCTCAGCGTACGACTCACTAAATGTCCCCCAGCTCAGCCAACGGCTGCGCAGCAGATCGATCCCGTTGACCCTCACGGTGGCCGACGTCGCCCCGTTGATCGTTTCGACAGTACATCGGGCCAAAGGGCTCGAGTTCACCAATGTCCTTTATCTACAACCGGAGTTCGGATCTCCCGCCGCAGAACAGAACGCAGCCACCGTGAAGCAGAAGTACGTAGCCCTGAGCCGAGCCCGGGAAGAGATCGTCTCCACCAAACTGCCGAAAAAGATCCTCAAGCGCGCCGACGGGTCAACGGGACGATGGCTGGAGAAGGGTTACGGGAAATTCGGTCAATACACGGCACGGATGGAGTTCATGAACTCCGACATCGACGACGTTTCGCCGTATTACCCGACAGACGGAGACGCTCAGGCGGTGCAAAACAGCCTTGTACTGGATGACCTTCTGGGAGAAGTCGTTTCCGGCCGCATTGACTCCCAGCCGGAACCCGGTGAGGTTCCCCGCTACACGCTAACTACCAGCGACGGCCGCGTGCTTGGCCGAACCAGTAGATCTTTTGCGTACGCACTGAAGAAGAATTTCGGCTTCAAAGGACACCGCGGCCAAGAGTGGCCCATCGCCTTTACCGGCGCCCGGGTCACATCCATCGAGTGCGCCACCGGTCATCCGGAGGAGACCAAACTCGCAGGACTCGGTTCCTCCGGTATGTGGCTGGTACCCCGGCTTACCGGACTTATCAGCCGGATCAAGGATTAGGAGAATGACAGTGTCGAAACTGGACAGTAAATACGCCTTCCGCCGCGAAATCGTGGATCGCCTTGTCACCGACCTCTACGGGCCCGGCGCTGCCGATGAGCTCATCACGGAGCGCCCTCTTGAGCGGTATGTGACAGGAGTGCTCTGGCCGGCTGCAGATGACACGTATGCAGAGGCCCCGGACGAGCCGGAGTCCGTAGCTGCCACTTCCGGCGAGGCCTCCGTCGACAGCCCCGTGGCGAACGCACGGCTGACCTACCCGAGCAGCGTAGGCATGACGGTCTCCGTCGACACCAGGCTTTCTACCGTTCTGCTCGTATCGCCTACTGCGGCCAGATATGCCCCAATCCCCACTGTCCGGGACAGCGGTAGCAAGCGCCGCGACGTATATGACTGGCAGCGTTTGCCTGCAGAACTCCCCGGGGTGGAAATCGACCTGGCTTCAGCTGGGCCTCAAAGGCATCTGTTGGAGGGCGGGGCTTTGGAGCTATACGCCTTGGTACGCATTCCCGAAGAGACTGTCGTCACAGTGACCGTAGTGCTGCGGAACACGCAGCCCAAACCTGACCCCACATCAGACAAAGACGTGGCGTGCTGGTTCCAGGCCGGCGTTTCCGTTTACACCGAGAAGCCCGCTCTTGTGGATCGTTCAAAGCTGCGCACCACCCTTCCCGCGGACCCCGACCTGGCGTCTTCCGAACTCCTCTACCGAAACCACATGGTCTTCGGCGCCGGACACGGCTGCGCGGTCGATGTGGAGGCGTCCGACGTCGATGGCCGGCTCTGTCAGCGAGTGACCACCACGTTTGTTCCCCGGCAGGATGTCCACCGGTCCATGGCTGGCGTCAGCAACGCCAACCTGTCGCTCTCGTTCATGGGTTCGGCCACGCGCGAAGATGTCGTCGCGCAGCTGGACTTGCTCGCGGAGGACTACGCATCGTGGATCACTGCCTCCAGCGCCTCGGTGACAGCAGAAGGTCAAACCCAGGTCCCTCCGCACTTGCGCGGTGTCGCTGCCGACCATATGAAGCAGGCGGGAACGGCACGCGACCGAATCAAAGCTGGCATCCAGCTCCTGGTCGACGATGATAAAGCCTTTGAGGCATTTCAGCTGGCGAATCAGGCTATGCACATGCAGCGTTCGCGCCAGGACTGGGTCCGGAAAGGCGCTGTAGGCGAATTCGCACTTGGCGCCCAGGCGTGGCGTCCCTTCCAGATTGCGTTCATCCTCATTAACTTGCCGTCAGTGACGGACGATCAGCACCCGGAACGCGACATTGCTGATCTTCTCTGGTTCCCCACAGGTGGAGGAAAGACAGAAGCTTATCTGGGGCTTGTCGCCTACCTCCTGCTGCTCCGACGGCTGCGGAACGCAAGCGTCCGGGGCGTGGCCGTGGTCATGCGCTATACCCTCCGGCTTCTAACGATCCAGCAATTTGAGCGTGCTGCCATGCTCATTTGTTCCCTGGAATCTGTTCGACTGGAGAATGAGCACCGGGTCGGCGGTGCACCGTTCGGCATCGGGCTCTGGGTGGGCGGAGGGGCTACCCCTAACGACATCGCAACTGCACGAACCAACCTGGGAAAGCTTCGAAACAACCAGGAAGTCGTCGAAGGCAACCCGAAGCAGATCGAGGCCTGCCCTTGGTGCGGCACTCGACTCACAGTCGACGACTATCGGATCGTCAAAGTTCCCTCGGACCGGATGATCGTCAGCTGCTCCAATAAGGCGTGCGACTTCTCAGATGGACTCCCCGTTCACATTATCGACACGGACGTCTACCGGGAACGACCCGAACTTGTAATCGGAACCGTCGACAAGTTCGCCGGTATGTCCTGGCGAGGTGAAATCGCAACTCTGTTCGGACGTGTCTCTCCTGCCGATCTGGGCCCGGACCTCATCATCCAGGACGAACTGCACCTCATCTCGGGGCCCCTCGGTTCAACCGTCGGTCTCTTTGAAACAGCGGTCGACCTGGCGGCAAGCGGCATCGGACGTGAAGATGGCTCCGCCAGTCGAAAGCCTAAAATCATTGCCTCGACGGCAACAATCCGACGAGCCAAGGATCAGATCCGGTCCGTCTTCAACCGCGAATCCAGCCTGTTCCCGCCGCCCGGGCTTGACCCCGACGACTCCTTCTTCGCCAACAAGGCGCCCTCCGATCAGTTCGGAACACGGCAATATGTCGGCGTCCTGGCATCTGGCACGAGCCACGCCACGCTCATGGTGCGCACCTACGCATCCCTACTTCACTCAGCGAACGTGATCGACGGGGCCGCAACAGAGGACCGCGACCCGTACTGGACGCTGGTCGGTTACTTTAATAGCCTGCGCGTGCTTGGCTCCGCCTACCTGCAGGTCTACGACGACGTCCGGGCCCGCTTGAATCTGCTGGCCAAGCGAGACGGCAGGCTCGAGGGACGTGGAATCCAATTGAGTGAGCTCACAAGCCGCGTGGAAAACCACAAGATTCCGGAGGCGCTCAAGTCTTTGGAGAAGAGCTTGATGAGTAGCCAGAGACCCGAAGACGTCGTGCTGGCAACGAACATGATCTCAGTGGGCCTGGACGTCGACCGCCTGGGTCTCATGGCAGTCATGGGACAGCCCCAATCAAGCGCTGAGTACATTCAGGCCACAAGCCGCGTCGGGCGACAGCACCCGGGCTTGGTAGTAACCATCTTCAACGCAGCGCGCACACGGGACCGCTCACACTACGAATCCTTCAACGACTTCCACGGAGCCCTGTATCGGGCCGTTGAAGCAACCAGCGCGACGCCGTTTGCAGCCAGATCGAGGGATCGCGGCCTCCACGCCACGCTGGTCTCGGCGCTAAGAATGCTGGTCCCCGATTTGAGAAGCTCTGCCGGCCACGTCCGGGATGAGTCACCAGCCGTGGACGAAATTATGTCGTGGATACGCAATCGGGTCCTCGCAGTTGACCCGGAGGAAGCTGCGGCCACTAGTGAAGAGCTCGAGCGGCTGCTGAACATCTGGCGGAAAGCTGCGCTTGCCGACGATGATCTCCCATACCAGGACACAAAGAAATCCCCCCGCTCGCTCCTTATCGATTCAAGCAAGGCCCTCGAAGATCCCGACTTCGTCTACAGCACGAGCAGCATTCCTTGGCCGACACCTCGGAGCATGCGCGACGTTGATGCCGAGACCGCCCTTCGGCCAGCCCCTATGAGGAAGGACGCCTCCCTTGGCTAGAAAGACCTACGCTGCCCGACGCAGCCAGTTGATCTCCACGTTCGGGGTGGGGAGCCTATTCCCGGCCGAAAACAACAGCTTCATGATCACCAGCATCGATCAATGGGACAGGAAACACCTGAAACCGGTCAGTGAGCCACGCCTTGCCCGCAGCTTGGGGGTGGCCGAGCTTCTACTGCCGCCAGCGGGCGCCCGCGGGAAGATTCCTGTCGTTCGGTTTCCGCAAATGCTCGTGTGCCCTAGCTGCAACCGACTAGGACGTATTCAGCAGCTGCAGGCCTCCTACGAGGACCCCAAGTGTGGCTTGTGCAAGTCCCTGGCCCCGCTCACCCCGTCCCGTTTTGTCGTCGCATGCGAAGACGGACATATCGATGACTTCCCGTATTCCTACTGGGTGCACGGCTTCACGCCGACTGAAGATGCTAACCATTTGCTCTCCCTTGCTTCCGAAGGCCGCACTTCATCGCTGGCAGACATGGTGGTTCGGTGTTCTTGCGGGAAATCCCGGACCATGGCCGACGCGTTCAATTCCGTGGCATTGAATGAGATGAAATGCCAAGGCAATCGTCCTTGGCTCGGCTGGGGCTATCGGGAACGCGACTGCGGCAAGGCTTCTAAGACTGTTCAGCGCGGTGCGTCAAATGTATGGTTCCCGGTAGTTCGGTCGGCAATCTCGATCCCGCCATATTCCGAATTTCTGGCCAAGGTCGTTACGTCAAAAGCCTCCCAGCTCAGTCAACCGCAGGCTCTGGAGCCCGGTTCCACTTGGGTTCTCGAGGGCGTGGTTCAGGAATTTGACGGCCGCTTCTCCGTGGATGAACTTCGCGCTGAAATCAGGCGTCAATTCCATGGCAGTGAGGAAACTGAGCTTTCCGAGGACCAGCTGCGGGAGCAGGAGTTTCTCGCGCTGATGAACGGCCGCCGTGACAGCCCGGACACCGATTTTGTCGCTGAGAAAGTCGCCGTACCGGAGGCCTATCAGCACTGGATCAAGGCGGCACGAAAGGTCACCCGGCTCAGGGAGGTCCGCGCCCTGTGCGGCTTTAGCCGTCTGCACCCCAAGAGCGAAGACAAGCCTGACGCCAAGTTGTCGCCGCTGTCACCTGACGACAACCGACCGAATTGGCTGCCCGCGATTGAGACGCTGGGTGAGGGACTCTTTGTGGCGCTGGACCGATCACAGGTTGAGGCTTGGGCTGAAACGGATTTCGCAGCCGGCAGGGAGAAAACTCTCCGCCTGAATGCGAAGCGTGCAGCTGAGCAGCGCGGCCAGGACCCGATTCCCGTGAGCATTGTTGAGACCCTGATCCACACGCTCTCCCACATCATCATCGACCAGCTCTCCCTGGACGCTGGCTACCCCGCGTCGTCGATTCGGGAACGCCTCTATGTAGGTCCGGATCAAGTCGGAGTGCTCTTGTATACGGCATCGTCCGACTCTGCAGGCAGCTTGGGCGGCATCGCAGCACAGGCGAGCCCCAGGCGCCTCGGCCCTTCCTTGGATGAAGGACTGTTCCGCACGTCCTGGTGTTCGGCCGATCCTGTCTGCATCGAGTCCCGCGGATCTGGTACCGATGCACGAAACCTGGCCGCCTGCCACTGCTGCGTCCTTGTGCCGGAGACAAGCTGCGAACTTTTCAATTCCAATCTCGACCGGGGCTCCCTGTTTGGCGTTCATGGTCAGATCGGGCTGGGCTTCGTGGACTGGGCAGCCCTAAACCCCGTGACCATCGCTGGCGCCGAAAAACCAGGCAGCGCTTCGGACATTTCCCACGACGACAACGTCCCTGTCAGCGTGCGTCAAAGCCCCTGGTTGACAGTCTTCGCGGAATCCGGTCCCGAGCTCCAGGAACTCATTCCCGAGCTCGTCGAGGTGAATGTGGAGCTTGGAGACTGGGGCGCCGATATCGGCCCCGAGAACCAGTGGCAAGTTGACCTATCGTGGGCGACCTCGCGGGTTGCGGTACTTGTCGAACGGGATGACGAACGCGACGACTGGCTCGCGGAACAAGGTTGGACTACCTACCACACGAACGATTTTGCACCGGCGGACCTCGCGGACAAGCTGGCCGACAAGGTCTACTAATGTTTTGCTTGGGGGGTCGGTGCCCCGACCCCCCAAGCAAAACCGGGTCTTAGTCCAGGAAGTACTCGTAGCTCAGCGGCTTCAGGTTCTCCGGCGAAGGCCGCCAATCCGGGTAGACACTCATCGTCCCGTCGTCGGTGGTGATGGAACCATCGATGTGGCGCTCCCACTGGATATCAGCCACCACTACCAAGTCCGTCAGGCCATAGTCATTAGCGTGCGTAACCTCATTGCGCGTCAGAATGACTTTCTGGACGTATCCCTGAGAGCCCTTCACCTCGATGTGACGCTCTTCGCCACCACGTATCGCCAGCAAATCGTAGGAGCGGAAGGCGCCGACGTCTTCGACACTGTACCCAGCTGCTTCGTAGTGAGCAATCGCCTGCCGGACGGCCTGCATCTCGATTGCCTTCTTCAATATCGGGTCGGCGCAGAAGCCGGCGTAGCGCTGCCTAACGCCATTTTGTCCGCTTACTGGCGGTGCGATGAGTGGCCGGTCGAACCCGCCCCAGTCGCTGTCAGGGAGCAGATCCGGGGCAGCTTGGAGGACTTCCGCAGGTAGCTTGAACAAGTATCCCTGGTTCGGCTTCAGGCCGCTGGTGGGGTGCTTCTGGAATGGGAAGTAAATTGTGAATTTGCCGCGCCCAGTTGGAAATTCAGATTCGAGGTCTCCCTTAATACCAAGGATGTCGGCCTGATGGTCGGCGCGTAGATCCGTCAGGAGATAAGGGCGCGGCAGCGGGGTATAGCCGGTCAGCGGGATGGTGTTGGCGGGCTTTCCATACCAGTCACCTGCACGGGGCTGCAGTTCCCCAGCCACTATCGAGGCGCCGTACATCCCCGACTTGAATCCCATTGGGTTGTTCTTCCCCACCCAATGAAGCACAACGTCGCCGATGCGCACGTCCTTCATCAGGTCATAGCGAGACGTGTCGGGCGCAATCAGCTCACTCCCCCAAGTCTCGACGTTGACCAGTTCCATCCAGTAACGCTGCGAGGCGTCGCCGTCCCACCAGCGCGCTTTGTTTTCAACCGTGCCGATCGTCATTGCTCCCCCAATTGTCTGTGACCGATCCTCATAAGAATTGAAACTATTTTGTACCAAGCAGCTCCGACGGTTTTCCGCTCCACGACACGACCAAGCCGTCGCGGGCGCGTGTAGCCGCGACATATAGCAGCGACCGTTCACGAAGAATGGCGTCAGCCTGCTCCGCCGGCGCCAGGCCCTTGACCTGATAGGAGGCCGGCAGAGTCTGGTCCGAAATCCCGAAAAGAACCACTCTCGTGAATTCCATACCCTTCGAGCGGTGCATAGTCATCACTGACGGCACGCCAGGTACCGTCGCTGCACTAGCTGTCCTGGCTTCGAGATCGCGTTCGTTCAGCCCGTTGATGACTTTGCCGATCTGAAAATTGGAGCGGACCAGGATTCCGACGGTCTCCAGAGGAACTCCCTCGTCTTTCCACTTCCGCAAATACTCCGCGAGGTTGTCCAGTTCCTGAGCGATCGACGCAGCGGGTACTTCCTCCGGCCGCGGCCCTACCCGCGATGAGGTATAGCCATTGATTGATTCCTGATCGCCCTCAATATCCGTTACCGGGGCACCGCTAAGTAGCCCGACGGCGTAGGCCAGGTTCTGCCGGGTAGTGCGGTAATTGAGAGTCAACCGGCGTGAACGGCCGACGATGCCAATTCCGAAACGGGACAACGGGACCTTCTGACCGTAGATGCGCTGGTGCGAATCCTCCGCGATGAAAAGGTCGTCCGGTCCCTGCTGGACCAGCTCCCGGAGGAACAACCAGTGGCCGGCGTGCAGGTCCTGGGCCTCATCGATGAGCACGTGGTCCGCCATCCGCGTCACGCCATTCTCACTACGGTGCCGGAGCACCAAAGCTGCTAGGTGCGCCAGCTCCACGAACGAGGCATGCATCTCGATGCGGTTGTAATACCGGTAGGCTTCCACGACGTTCCAAACAGCAAGCCGCTTCGCACGGTTCAAGGCTGTGCCGCGGCCGGCGCGGGGCACCTTCAGGTACTCGTCCTTGCCGCTGATGAAGTTGGGCAGGATCACCGTTTCGTACTCCTGCTGGAGGAATGTCGGATTGGCTAGTTCGAGTTCCAGCTGATGATCGACGTCGGCCAGTGCTGACTCCCATTGTTGGCGGGCACTATCCGCGTCCAGAATCTTGCCCGGCGCAGAGACCTCCAGCCCGAAAAGTTCCTTCATGGCGAGGCGCTGCTCAGATTCCTGTGCACCGCGAAACACCTTGCTGACCAGCGAATCGACGCCGGAGACAAAGATGCCAGCTGCGCCTGGCTTTGCAGCCCGGGGAAGGTCGGCATCCAGCTTCAACAAGCCACTTTCCAACGATTCAGCAAGGGTCGTGGTGTAGGTCGTCAGAACGATCGGGGACGCCGGTTCAGCGGCGGCCAGCATCCGGGCGCGGTGGAGAAGGACCACGGTCTTGCCGGTTCCGGCACCTCCGGAGAGGCGGAAGGAACCGTTGTAGTGGCGTTCCGAATAGACACGCTGTTCCGGATGAAGGAACGTCCGCCAGGATTCGAAGTCTCCCCCTTCGATGACCTTTTTGAGCTCATCGGAGTTATCGCCCACGAACGTAAATTGCATCTTCGTGGCGGGATGCTCCAGCGACTTCCGGATCTTCTCCTCTTCAGTCGCCTGCGGATCGTCCACGTAGCGGCTCAGCGCGAGCTTGTCTTGGACTTCCTGGACGGAGGAGCCGGCAGCCAGTTCAAGGAGTGCAGTTGCTTGCCACTCCGGCGCCTCGTCCAAGACGTTCAGGAGATCCTCGTCCGAGGACGCGGCGAACGCCCGGCCCACAAGATCTGCGGCGAGGCCAAGTTCTGAAACCAATCCAGCTGGATCCATGCCGCACTGAAGAAGCGGATTGATCCAGGATTCAGCGGTCCCGCCGCGATGGGACTCCGGCACCTCCACCTGAATCTGAGTCTCGACGTCGGGCTCCGGCCTCGGAGCATCGGGAACTACGGGAGCAACAGGAGGAAAGGACGGAGCAGCGGGGGTGTCACCGTCGGGCGTGGAGGCCCGGATCACCTCGAGGACGCCGTTGACGGAGTTCACCTGAAGCACGCTGGAGCGGGCGATCTCGATTGCCTCGTCATGCGGCCAGGCGCCGTAATAGAAGTAGTGCGGGATGGTGTCGAATGCGACCTTGAAAAGCACCGCCCGGTAGTTGAGATCGATCCGGCCCGTACGCACGCGGGGGTCAGCGGGAGTGTGCATGGGTTCGATATGGAGCCCGGGCGCGGTGTCGTCCTTCTGGAGCTTCTCGAAGAACGAGTACACCTTGTTCTTCATGGTGCCGTCGATCTTGTCCTTCTGCTTGATCCATGTCACCAGCGCCATATCAAGCTCCCTTCGTCTTCAGCAGTTCCCGAATTTCGTCAACGTCAGTTCCCACCAGGGCCCAGCCTGCGGCCTCAAGTTCAGCGCGCCCGTCGTCGCCGTCCAGAACGACCGCGATCTGGTACTCAGGCCAAGCGATCGAGACCGGCAGGCCGTCAACCTCGAACCCAAGTTCCGGCAGTACACCGATGTCCGCATTGGCAATAGCCAGCAGAAGAGCCTTCTCGAACTCGGTGGCTTGCTCCAACAGCTCGTTCCAGGCGGGGCTGAGCCCGCCGGACATCTCCAGGCGGGCAGCTTCTTCGTCTACTGATCCACAGACACTCACGGTAGACATCACCGACCCGATCGTCAGACCGATGGGCTTGAACGCCAAGAGGTTGGAGAGCCGCAGCCACTCGCGCCATGATGCTTCGTGCGCGGGCGAGCCGAGAGCTTGGTCCCGGTCGTCCAGGCAAAGCCCGACGGCGATCGTGGACAGGCTCTTGGGAGATCCGGCCGCCGCAAACCCCAGGTTGCCCGAGCTATGCGTCCAGGCTGTGACGGTGCCAGCAGGGAGAGCAGGCTTGGTGCCCTGGGACAGCGCCGAAGCATGCGCGTACATCGCGTCGGCGTCGCCGGGCTCCGGCCGCTGCGCCATCAGCATCAGCGGCACCAGCTCCGAGAAGTTCGTCCAGGCCTCAGGATCCGGCCGGTTAACCCATTCCCAGAGCATTGTCATCGCGTCCCTGCCCAGCAGGTCCATAATGGCGGCGTTCACGGGGTAGTTGGCCATGAGCTGTGCGTTGAGCTTGGCATTTGCCCAGGCAGGCAGCGTAGTAGCGGCGTCACGGCCGGCTTCGAACGCTTCCACGTCCTGCCACGTCACTGCCCACGGCAATGCGGCCCCGGACAATTCCGAGCTGTGCCGGAGCTTGTCGCGCTTGGTAGCGTCGTCCGCGATTCTGTTGTGTTCCGGGGACGCGTGGAAAGTGAAACCGTCCGTGTAGATCGCCAGCACGGGGAAGTTCGGGTCCGGGGGTCCCTTGAGCAGGAAGTCGGGGCGGGTTCCGGCGACATCCACCTGCGGGATGAGCTGCCACCGAAACTGCTGCCCAGGGATCCGGAAGGTAATGGTGTCTGCAAGTGCCCCGGGGGTCACCTTCGTGTGTGCACCCACCGCCTTGAGCCGGTCCATCCAGGCCTTCCGGAATCGCTTTTCAAGCAGCGATTCAATCGAGGTTTCGGCGTCGGGCGCCTCTTCGGTGACCGTCCAGTCGGAGAACGACGGCGGGACGGCGTCGTCGTTGGCGGCCTCACCGGAGCGCAGCAGCAGGCCGAGCAGGCGTTCAGCGCTGGCCCGGGCCACCTTGTCCACCGTCCACGGGTCGGCGAAGGGAAGCAGGCAGTGGTGGCACGCCAGCCGCTCCTCGAAGCGGCAGCTGCAGTCGCGCACGGTTTGCCATGCGGCGTGCAGCAGCTCCCAGACGCGTTCGGGGTTGGCGAACTCTGCGAGGTATCCGGTGCCGCCGGGGACTTTGTCGTGCAGCATCAGGGCAACACGGTTTCCTCCATGTGCCGGATCGTTGATCCGTAGCACCCCAAGGTGGTCCGGAGCTCCGCCCAGGACTTTCTGAAGACCCAGCAGCAGCGCTGCCTGGAGGCTGGGGACGGAGAAATCGTCGCCGTAGGTCACGTCCAGGGGAAGGTGCAGCACCACGCCCTGGGTGTTCAATTCCCGGGCGAGCACCACTTCCCGGACGCTCTCCTGGGCTGCCTTGCGGTACTTGCACCAGAACCGGTGCTCGGTGGGCAGATTCTCCTTGGCGGACTGGTCCAGCTGGCCGCAGTAGGAGCACAGCCGGAACATGGGCGTCCGGACGTCGTCCCCGGCGATGGTCCGCACCCCGCCATTGGAGGCCGTCCGCCCGGTGTTGAGCCACCGGATGTCCACCCGGTTGATGTATTCGGCGCCGAAGTCGTAGCCCTCCACAAACCAGCGCTTCTGCAGGTGCTGCGGGTCGATGTCCGCCGCTGCCACAATCGTGAAGCGTTCCCGGACGCGGTTGTCGCGTCGGTCGTTGATCGCGGCCTCGTCCCGGCGCACTTCAGCGGAGACCTTCTTCATGACCACAACGTCCAAGACCTGGCCCATGTCCGCGATGGCCGAGGTGCCGCAGCGCAGACAGTTCTGCACGGCCGCAGCAGCGCCGAGGTCAGTCTTGATCCAGCCGCACTGCGGGCAGACCTGCCATTTTTGGATATGGCTTTGCTGGGGGCCCAGGTCCACTGCATCAATCAGGATTTCCATGCCCTGCGCGTAGAACGTAGCACCCGGCGCGAATTCGCTCAGCGCCACCGAAGCGCCACGGTTGTATGACACCGTGTCCGTGACGAACTCCTGCGTGTCCGCGTCCTTCCACGACAGCCCCACATCCAGGCTGACCGAGTCGTCCAGGAGCGTATAGTTCGGCAGCACACCGTAGGCCTCCAGGACCGAAATCCAGTACTGTCCACGGAGCTGCTTGAGCTGGTCCCGAATCATCTTGAGGGTGGCCTTGGCGGTCCGGACGGCCTGATGCGCGTCGGAGGTTTTGTCGTCCAGCCGTTCCGCCAGGGCAGCGGCCTCCTCCAGCTCGGGCAGGGCATTGCCCACCTCTTTGCGGCGGGTGTCCAGTTCGTCGACGTCGGCCTTCCACTCCCCTGCCGCCCGGATCAGGTGACGGGCGAGACCGCTGGGCTCGCCGTCGTCGTGCCGTGACGCCCACGCTGTCAGGCGGGCGGCGCTGTCCGGGGAAATCCGTCCGCCGAACTGTGCCAGGAACTCGATGAGATACCCGGTAGCATTCGCCGTGGCATCCTCGATCAGATCCCCGATGAACGATCCCGGTCCGACGCTCCCGAGTGCCTGGATGGCGTCAACCGGGTGGGGCCGGCCCACAACCCGGGCGAAGCGGTCCGCGACGTGGGCCACATACTGCCGTCCCAGGATTTCTTCGGCGTCCAGGTAAGTGGCGGGCGGCCGGACCTCCCCGTTGATGACGGAGAGCGGTTCGTGGAGTTTGGGCAGGTGTTCGCCGCGGCCCCGCACGAAGGCAAGGACGAGCGAGTTGCCGGTCAGTCGGCCGGCGCGGCCGACCCGTTGCAGGTAGGAGGCCACGGACGTGGGCAGCGAGGCCAGCATCACGCAGGACAGGTCACCGATGTCGATACCCATCTCCAGCGTGGGGGTGGCCACCAGGACGTTGGGAGCCTGCGGGTTGTCGGTGCCAGCCTTGAACTGCGTTTCGTAGAGAATCCTTGTTGCGTCGTCGAGCAGCGAGGTGTGTTCGCGGGCCACAACGCGCTTGCTTTCGCGTGAGGAGTATAGGTCGCGGTAGAAGTTGCGGGCGTCGGCGGCGTGCCGCTGCAAGGTTCCGCTGCAGCGGACCAGGGTGCAGGGGCCCCCGACCAGCTGGTCGATGACAGTCAGGCTCCCGGGGGTGATGGCCTGGCAGACCTTGCACTGGACAGTGTGTCGTCCTGCGGCCAGGTCCTCGGCGTCGGGGACGGAGAGCACGATCTTCTCCGGGTCGAGCCAATAGACATCGGCCCCGGAGTTCGTCTTCGAGCTGCCGAGGGTCCCGTCGTCGGCGAGTGCGGTGATGAGCGCCTTGGCCAGGTAGCCGCTGTCGGCGGGGGCGACGCCGAGGCAGCGGGCTGTCCAACGTGCGTACCACGAGGCCGAGGACGTAACACCGTCCAGGTTGTCGGTGGCCGCGGCGGCGCTGCCGATCCGGGGGAAGGCCGGCGCCGGCCGGCCGGAGGGGAACGCGGGCATACCTTCGCCCTTGGGCCGCCCGCCCCAGATCTGCCAGCGCTTGCCGTCGGTTGCGATGTAGCCTTTGAGCCATTCATGGTGGACGCCGCCCTGGAGGCGAACTCTCTCAACAGTGCCGCGGATCCACTGCAGCAGCTGCTGCTGCGTGGGTGCGGTCTCCCCGACCATGGTCTGGTGGAGGGCCGCGTCATAGGCTTTCCGGGCCACGGAGAGCATGCGGGTGGGGTTGCCGGCGTCGGTTTCGACGGCCAGGGAGCCGGTAAGTTCCAGCGTCCGGCCGGTCCGGGACTGGAGGCCAAGCTCCAGGAGGGCGTCGAACTGCAGGCGGCGTTTGGCGAAACGCCGGGCCCGGACACGTTCCGCCGGGGAGGCCTTCGGGTCCCAAAACGGGCGGAAGCTTTGCCGGTCCACAAATTCGGGGGCAATCAGCTGGTATCGCGCCCCCGGTGTGTCCGCGCAGCCAATCGCGGCGTCGACGAGTTCCGAAAGCGTGGCCGGCTGCTCGCCGAGGGCGCGGCGCAGGGCGGTACGGAGCGTCATGGTGTGGGAGCGAGACTGGACGTATCCGGCCCGGTGCGCGGCGTCCTGGACGCTGTCGGTGAAGACGAGGGCTTTCTTTTCCTCGTCGTTCAGGCCCTCGGCGCCGAACAGGTTGGAGATACTCACGGAGAGCATGGTGGCGATGGCGCTGCCCATGAAGGCGATGCCGTCCTTGGCCAGGCAGGACGGGCAGACGTCCTTTTTGGACTGGTCGTCCGCGTCCTGGCCGGTGAGCATCAGGACGGGAATAATCCGCCCTTCAGCGAGGTCGGCGCTGTCCGCTTTCGGTGGCATGGTGGAGAGGCCACGGTTGACGGTGTGGAGCCAGTGCAGGCCCTGCACCTGGTCAGAGCCGTCCTGGTGGAATTCGATGATGTCTGCCTCGGCAGCGGCCGAGATAAGGGTCCGGAAGCGCGGGTTGTTGGTGACGCGTGCTTCACGGATCTTGGAGTCGTCCAGCTCCAGGTCCAGGCCGGTGGGGGCCAGGACGGCGCCCCAGCCCGAGCGGCCGCAGTGCCGGCAATAGAGTGCCGGCAGGAACATGTCCTGGGACTGGTCCACCCCGTCGTCTGACCAGCGGAACTTCGGGGTCGTGTCGACGGCGGCGTCCACGCGGGACATCTCGCGGATCCACAGGTGCGTCTCCACGGTCAGGGCGGACCGGCCGTGGCGGGCGCGGATATGGCTGAGCAATGCGATGACGTGGGAGAGAAATTCTTCCGCGGCGTCCGGCCGCACTCGGGCGGCCAGCGAATGGGACGGGAAGATCGCGTTGGTCAGGTCCGAAAGTGCGACGGCGGTGCTGGCATGCGTCAGCAGGGCGGCGGTCAGCGGGTGGGTGCGCATCGCGTCCAGCAGGTCTGCGGGGCGTTCACCGAAGAGCGCCTTCAGGACGGGCCCGACGACGGCTTCCGGGCCACCGCCGGTCTCGCGCAGATCCGCGACGGCGTTGTTGGTGGTGGTGATGTCGAGGGCGACGGCGTGAAGGTCCCGACCCTGAATTGTTCCGCTGCCGGCCCCTGTCCAAGCCTCCTGGGTGAGGCGCGATTCGGTGACGACGGAGTCGTGTGGAAACACCTCGCCAAAGACAGTCTCTGCGAAGCGGAGCATCGCGTCCGGGTCGCCTTTGCCGCCCAGGGTTGCGGATGTGGCGACAGGAGTGGCCCGGCCGAGCGGTCGGGCACGGTCTTCCTCGCTCAGGCCGTGGGGACGATCCGTGAGGTCGTCCGGCCAGTAGCTCTTCAGCGTCAGACCGAGCCGGCGCAACAGCATGGCGACGTCCGTGCCCTGGGCACCGTCGTAGGTGTGGAATTCGTCCAGAACCACGTATTGAAGGCTGGTGGCAGACTTCTGCCAGAGCGGTGCGTCGGTGTGGCGGAGCAGGAGCATGTCCAGCATTTTGTAGTTGGTCAGCAGGATGTCCGGCGGGTCCTGGTGGAAGACATCGCGGTCATTGATCAGGCCGTCCCGGGCTACTTTGGTGCGGTTGGTGTCCTTCTGGCCGGTGTAAATGCCGGCGGTGACGCCGGACAGCTCGGCGTGGGTGGTCAGCAGCTCGGCAAGGCGTTTGGCCTGATCATTGGCGAGGGCGTTCATCGGGTAGAGAATGAGCGCCTTGATCCCGGTGATGCCGTCCCGTTTGGCGCGCAGCACGTGGTCCAGGATCGGGTAGAGGAACGCCTCCGTCTTACCGGAGCCGGTGCCGGTGGTGACCAGGGTAGGTTCCGGGCGACGGTCTGCCTCACTGGTGCCTTTGCTGCTAAGCCGTTGGAAGGCTTTGGCCTGGTGACCGTAGGGTTCGAAACCCTCGTACCAGTCCAGGCAGTCGCGCCAGCCAGGCTCGGCCGTTTCGAAGGGAAGCCGCAGCCGGACATAGGCCCCCTTGAAGAGCCCCTGGTCAGGATCCGCTAGGAAGTCCTTGATGGCGGACTGTGCGTTCCCGTCCGTCAGCGCGAACGTGGTGGCGAGGTAGTCGGACAGCCCGCGGCGCAGGTCCCCGGCCTGGGTGGTGGGCAGAAGCTCAGACATCAGAACTTCTCCTCCAGCATGCTAGATAAGTGCGCGTAGGCCTTCCGCATGTCTTCCTCGCGGTCGAAACTCTGGAACGGGAACTCGAAGACGTACTCGACGCTGCTCTGCGGGTGGGTCCAGGTTCGCTCTTCCAAGGTCAGGTTCTCGCCACCCTTGCGATAAAGCCGGTTCATGTCGCCGGGAACCTTACGACCATTGGCGTCGTATAGGTCATTCTGTTCGTAACCGAGGAGCACCGGGAACTGAGTTCGATAAATGGTGCAAAGATCGTCTATTCCGATTCCCCAGCAAATTGCGACGAGGACATCGATTTCTATTTCGAGGATCCGCCGTGGGAGTGCGAAACGTTCCCACGACTGTGGTGTCCAGCGGGCATCGAGACCCCACACGCCGGCTTCATATAACGCGTTCCACAAATCCTTGAAGGATTCTGCGCAGCACAACAGCCTCACCTCCCGATTGACAATTAGGCGCTGTAGCAGATCTGCCGCATTACCCAGCCGAGGAAAACTATCCACGGTCGAACCATTCAGATTGGCGGTGCCACTGACTTTCAACACAAAGTCCGCCGGCACTGAGGAGAATGTCGCAGCCAAGAGCAGGATGTCTTCTGCACTTAGATTCGGGCGTCCCGCAGCTTGGATGCTGCTAGTGTGCGTTGGGCCTGGCGGCAGCACCGTTGCATGCCATGCTCGCTTGCCTGTCAGCGAAATCATGCGCCGCCAAGCGACCCGATAAAACCCGCGCGGATCCGTTCGCACTCCTTGGACGTCCCATTTAGTGAATGCCGAATCGAATCGTTCGATGGACACTGAGCGCTGATAGCTCGTTCGAGGAATGAAAGATTGGGGCAGATTCTCTAAGTCAATTTCTGTCCAGTCGAGGTTGTTCTTCATAGTCGGATTGGGCTGTTTTGCAAGAGGGTTAGACACGGTGAAGTGTGGACCCTGTAGAACGGTGTCACGCCATGAGTCTGGAACCTGAGAGGCCACGCGCAAGAGCCCAGTCTTTTGTTCCTTGGTTTCGTCCCACCCAATTGAATACCGAAGGTCATGGTCGCGTACTCGTGGCGCATGGTTCAATTTCTCGAGGACACGCGAACTTGCACGGTTTACCGGGTACACCATTCTTGCATGGACGCCCGGAGTCCCTGGCTCGTCCAACAGATTGGCCCAGATCGACAGAACGGATTCGTCTACGTTGATGATGCGCTCCAAATGAGGCCGGGTATCCCATTTGCCCTCACCGTCTTTGAGACCCGGAACTTCCCCTGATCCATCATGGACCTCAGAGCGTGCGATAGTGTCCGGATGGTAAAGCGAGGCCGCCATCTTGAATCGTGGGGATTCGCGACGTGCACCGTAGACGTGCACACCGTAGCTCACCAGATGATGAATTTCGAAGAGCGAAAGTTCGTTGATGAACTGCCAATGTCTGCGGAGACGGCGGTAGGTCTCGGCCCGAAGATGCGCGGCTTTCTTTTCCGTGAAATGCGATTCGGGGTGAACAAGAGCAATAACGCCGATCCTCGATGCGGAGGCCCACGTCCTCTCCATGAAAGACCGATAGAGGTCCGGACGGAGGCCAGCCACGATCGGGTAAGACGTGGGTGACGTCAGAAATTCACGAACCGACACGATTCCGGCAGCCTGAGAACACATGAACTCAACCTGAGCGAGATCCGCCTTGGCTAAGCGCTGCTTTTCGGCCTTCTGCGCTTGCGGCTGTTTGTCGTTCAGCTGCCACCACGGATCAAACTCCGCATAGACGGCACTCTCGTCCCAGTCCGGTCGAACCCACGGCGGGTTGCCCACCTGAAGATCGAATCCTCCGCGTCCAAACACCGAGGCAAAATCCAATTCCCAGTGGAAAAAACCCTGGTCGGCAGCGATGTTCTCGCACACCTGCATCCAAGGGTGTTGCTTCTTGGCGATCTCGATGTCCGTTGCCAGGGCAAACTCAAGGTCGGCCCGTTCGGCGTCATTCAGTTCTTCCCAGGTCGACGCGGCACCAAAGGTCCGTTGCCCCGCCATCTTTGACTCTTTGCCTTGCAGGCCAAGGATCATTTCCAGCGCTGCCAGCCACTCGTCCAGTGTCGGCGGGGTCGCCCCGCCGGTCGCGCGCTCGGTCAGCGGCCAGAACCACAGTGCGTTCCAGGCGTCCATGACCCGGCGAAGGCGCTGGTAGGCGCCGTTCGGGTCGCTAAGACTTTCCTCAATCTGCTCGCGGGTCACCGCCTGGACGCGGGCGCCTGCATCACCAGGCCCAACAGCCGAGGGGAGTTTGCCGAAGTAGTCGATGTCCCGCCGAGCTTCCGACTCGGCGACCTGGAGCCGGCGTAGCGTCAACTTCCACAGCGACTCCGCCCGACGGCCGAGGCTCGTCATCCGGTCGATCTGCGTTTTGCTGGGCTTGGACTTGATCTTGGTGCGCCAGGCCTTGAGATCCTGCTGGGCCTGCCCTGCCAAGTCCTTGACTTCCTTGGCGTCGGCCGCAGCGCCCCAGCCGTCGGCAGGGAGCAGGAAGTGGTGGATACGGCCCACCACGTTTGGATCGTCTGTCTCGGCCGTCATGGCCTTGACGATCCCGGTCAGGGGTGCGTCCTGCGGGGCGCTCTTGAGCCATGACTTGTCATTTACCGACTGCCGCGAATACGTGGCCCGGCGGGCGCCGATCAGCGAATTGCCCCGGCGCAGGCGAAGTCCGAACCAGGGCGCCTGCAGGTCCTTCACCATGGTGTCGAGCCAGAGCGAGACTTCGGCGAGTTCCACCGCCGTCGAGTTCAGGTCCACGCCATGGACCTGGTGCAGGGCGATCTGAGCCTTGACCTTCTGGAGTTCCTGCGGGTATTCGTCCGCGGGGATCCTGACGTCCAGCTCGTCCTGCTTGCGTTTCAGGTACTCGTCAGCCAGCTGGCGAACAGCTTCCAGGGCGAACGCGCCGGACCCCAGGGCAGGCTCGCAGACCGTCAGCTTCAGGATGTCGTCGGCCGGGGTCTTTTCTTCGCTCTGGTCCAGGAGCTCTTCCAGCGCCTGGGACAGCACGAACTTTGTCAACACCTCCGGGGTGTAATAGGAGGCAGACTGCTGGCGTTCGCGGCCTGCGAGCCGGAAAACAAAAGAGCCTGCGGGGTGCAGTACCGGGCGCCGCTCCCCCGTCAGTTCGTCCTCTACCTTCACGAAGTGCTTAGGGTCGATAGACGCCGAACGGTCCACCGGGACCACCCAGGAACCCTTTTCCGGGTTGCCGTCCTTGGCCACCTCATGCAGGGGTTCAGCGGCGATGAATCCCGTGTAGGACATGAGACCCTCATAAACGGCCCCGAGCTGGTTAATGCCCAGCTCGGCGTACGAAATGAAACCGCGGTCCTTGCCCTTGGCTTCCTTGCTGAGCAAGAGGTGCCGAAGCACTTGCAGCAGCTTGGCGTTGCTGAGCCTGGTGTCGTTGATCAACGAAGTCGCGCCGTCGTGGAAGAGATCTGCCTTGAGAGGCTGAAAGACCAGGCCCTCGTTCTCCCCGGAGGCATCGTCAGAAGGGTCTGATCCTGAGGGAGCGTGGCCGTTGTCCACCAGGCGAAAGAGCTGCGCAAGGGATTCGTAAATGTGGGTGCCGTCTTGACCACTCTGGCTCAACGAATCGATGTCCACGAGCGTCAGTTCCCGCAGGCGGTCCAGGCCGTAGCCCTCGTTGTATTCGCCGGCACCGACCGGGAGGACGCCCATCTCCGGGGAGGCCTCAGCGTAGAGCAAAAAGAGTATCCGGTAGAGGAACCGCAGGGACTGGCGGGCCA
Source organism: Arthrobacter sp. BF1 (assembly GCF_056680215.1). NCBI lineage: Bacteria > Bacillati > Actinomycetota > Actinomycetes > Micrococcales > Micrococcaceae > Arthrobacter > Arthrobacter sp. BF1. The sequence continues at coordinate 1,054,826 of NZ_CM155271.1, read as the reverse complement.
GCACCTGACCGTCAATGTCCTCGACGCCCAGACCGGCGTCCCGGCGGCGGTCCAGGACATCGTTGGCAATGATTTCGATGGACCGGCGGATGCCTTCGCGCAGGTCCTGGGAGACGCCGACAGTGTGTTTGACCGAGGCCTCAAGCACGGCGTCCCACCAGATGGAGCCGTCCGGCGTCGGCATAAGTGAGTCGCGGCCGAAGATCGCCAGGAACCGGTCCGTCTCGGCGTTCTTCTTGGTGTCATTGCGGTCCGCGACCAGGAGCGCGTCCGCGGCCAGGTAGCGGCCCTCGGCCCAGCGTTCCCGTTCAGTGAGCACCAGCCAGCGCCCGGCCATGATCACTACAAATTTCGGGGCCTTGTCGGAAAGGTAGGCCTCTGACACCACCTTCGCCACGGCCAGCGCCGGGGACGGCTCTTTGCCGTCCACCAGAATCCGCCCGAGCGGCAGCACCGTGGACAGCACGTCTTCCAGCGCGTCCGCCGGGGCGGCCTCGACGAACAGGACCTCGGAGTTCCCCGTCGCCCACACGCCGGGGACGAGCGTTTCGGTGCCGCTGCGCTCGAAGGCGACGGACGCCGTCGTGCCCTTAAAGCCGAGGGCGCCGCGCACGAGTGCGTAGGCCTCAGACGCGCCCGCCGGGTCTTCCGAGAGCCCGGCGAGCAGGATCTGGAGGCGTCCGCGGACCTCGGCAAAGCGGGTCAGGGTGGTGGAGTGCCCTTCCTTGGCTGCCTCGTCCCAGTTCTTGCGGAGTTTGACGACCTCGGCCTGGAAGGACTCCTTGGCGGAGTCCGTGGTGAAGAAGTGTTCGCTAATCCAGTCTTCGCCTACAACGATTGAATCAAAGGACGGCATTACTGGTCAGCACCTTCCGGGACGGCGACAGGGGTTGCGCGGGGAACGACGATCAGGAGGGGTCGGACCAGGCGTTGGGCCGGGGTGAGCGACTCCGCGATGCGCTGCTCCTCGCTGACCCGCTCGCGTTGCTTTTTCACTTCCGCCCGCTGCGCGAAGTCGAAGGACAGCTGGGTCCAGCCCGTGGCCCGGTCATTCCAGGCCTGCAGCCGCTGGTTGGCAGAATTGGCAGCCGCTTCAAAGGTCAGCTGCATGGTCTGCCGGGCGCTCTCCACCGCTTGCGGCAGTAGGGTCTGCAGCCCGTTCACCGTGACGGGTCCGGGGTTGGTCGCCTTGGCGTCGACGCCGATGCTGCTCAGGTGCTCGCCCAGATCCTCGAGGGGTTCGGAAAGACAGAACGTCGGATTGGTGGGATCGGGGAAGTCCACCGCGATGAAGGCTTTCGAGACGACCTGCCCGCGGCGGTTCATCAACGTTCCCATGAGCAGGACCTGGGCGGCGTCGACGTCGCCGCGGACGACGAGGACTTCGCTGCGGGACATCGAGGACAGGGCCCGGTCGCTGGCCCAGTCCAGGACGGGGTGGAGCGGACCGAGGTAGTGAGCCTCGGGCCAGCTCATGTCATCAGATTCGCGGGCGCGGTTCAGTTCCCGGGTGCCGGCGTCGACTGTCGTGGCGAGTTTGAGTCGCTCGGTGACGCGCCGCTCCGACAAATAGTCCTGCGGGAGGTAGCCCAGGCGATGCTGGAGGTCAACGGGCGGGTTGAGCTCGGCGAGGCCGTGGCCGGCGTGGATGGTCCAGCCGAGGACCTTGTGCGGATCACCGAAGGCCTCGTTGAGGGCTTCGTCGAGGAAGTCCAGGTCCGTGGAGTAGAGACCGAGCGGTTTCTCCACCGGGACGGTCTCGGTTTCCCCGTCGTCCTGCAGGGCCTCGAAGTCGAGGAAGTCCCAGAGGTCGCCGGAGTCCGGATCGGCGTCGGGCTCTCCGACAACGTCCTCGAAGTTCTTCTTGCCGAGCAGGACGTCGCGGATGGCGTCTTCCTCTTGCTTGACGCTGTACTGCCCCATCAAGGAGGCGACGTCGTTGAGGACCGTGTGCGCCTCATACTCGCGTTCCATCAGACGCGTCAGCACCTTGATGTCGCCGGAGAAGCGGGTGTTGTGCGGGTTCAGGAGCAAGGTGGTGATCTGCGGTTTCTCCCGCTGGCCGAACCGGTCGATGCGGCCGTTCCGCTGTTCGATCCGGATCAGACTCCAGGGGATGTCGAAGTGGATCAGGTGATGGCATTCGGCATGCAGGTTAACGCCCTCGGACGCGACGTCGCCGGTGATCAGGACCCGCAGCGGGCTGTTGCCGCGCTTGAACTGGTCCACGATGCTTTGCTGCTCGACGTCGCTGAGGCCGCCGTGCAGGAGGCCAACGTTTTCCGGCTTGAGGCCGAGGGCCTTGGGCAGCGTCTCCTGCAGCCATTTGAGCGTGGCGACGCGCTCGGCGAAGACCACGGCCCGCATCGGGGAGCCCTTGCCGACGCCGATCGTCTTCAGGTAGCTGACAAGCTCGGTGTACTTGGCGGAGTCGCCGGTGTTGGCGGTCTCGGCTAGCTTGCTGAGCCGTTTGAGGGCTTCGGTTTCCTTGGCGTCGGAAGGGGAATCGGCGTCGAGCTTCCTGAGACGCTCGGTGACCGTTTCGAGAAGTGCGGCAGGGCTGGAGAGGAACGCCTTGGCAAGGATCCAGGAGAACAGCGCGCCGTTCTGCCCCGAATACGGTGTCGGCTTGCCTTCCGGGTAGAGCCAGACGTCGGAAAGCTCCTCGGCGATGGCGTTCTCCGCCGCGGAGGCGGAAACGAGCCTGTTGTCCGGTTGTTCCCGCTCGGCCCAGTCCGCGCCGACTTCCTGGGCGACCTCGGGACTGTGGCGGTGCCGACGGATGATGAGGTTTTCCACGTGCTTGGGGTCGAAGGTGCCGTCCGGGCGGACGGCGGTGGGGTCCAGCAGTCGCAGGATTTCCGCGAATGACTCGTTGCGTCCGTTGTGCGGGGTAGCTGAGGCCAGGATGAGGGCCTCGGTGTTCGGCGCGAGCACCCGGGCGAGCTCGTTATTCATGGCCTGGGTGTTGGTGACGTTGTGGGCCTCGTCAATGACCACCGCGTCCCAGTGCAGCTTGCCGAGCTGGGCCCGGTAGCGGGGGCTCTTGAGCGTATCCATAGAGATGATGGCGCGCTTGTAGTAGGTGAAGGGGTTGCGTGTGGCCGGGAGCTTCTGCCGGATCTTTTGGATGCCGGCGGAGTCGAGGCGGACGAACGGCAGAGCGAAGCGGCACCAGAGCTCGTGCTGCATCTGCTCCAGCACGTGGCGCGGGGTGACGATGAGGATGCGTTCGCCGCGGCCGCGTTTGACCAGCTCGCTGAGGATCATGCCGATCTCAAGGGTCTTGCCGAGGCCGACGGCGTCTGCGATCAGGATGCGCGGGCGGATGTTCTTGGTGTCCAGGGCCTTGGCGACGGCGATCTGCTGGTACTTGAGGTTCCGCGACAGCATGCGGGTGGAGACAGTCAGGTACTCCGCCGACTGGGGTGTCGGCGTCTTGCGGAGGGTGGTCTCCAGGAACAGACGGGCCCGGCGGTAGTTGGGGGTGCCATCGGCGACGACCTTGGACTTGGCGGGGTCGACAACTTCAATGGTGTCCAGCGCGGAGTAAAAGGCGGCCGTGGTGTCCCTGACGAGCTCGCTGAGGCCCTGGACCCTTATGAGGGTGCCGTCTACCGATTTCTCGACGCTCGTGACGAGCCAGTCCTCGTCACGGACACGGACCACCGAACCGGGTGCGACGTTGAGTTCCCGGTGTGTGGCTATAACTGTCAAGACCTACTCCTGTACTTCGTGGTTCCGCATTGTGACGGTCACCGTCACGGCGGCCGTCGACCCCTCCAAGCCATTATGTATGCCAATCTGGCATCACGCGGGCCATTTTTCCTCTCGGCGACCGAGATTGCGGTGTCTGCCAGCTGTGATTGGTTGCTTGGCGGATGACCTTGACGCGTAGAAAGCAATGACGGAGATCCTGTTTCGCCATGAGATCTGCAGAATCCCACTTGGCGCGAAAGGTTCCAAGAATCCGTTTGGCCTTTATTTGTAGCCGGGCTGCGGATAACGACCTTGGCAGCGGCCGAACACCGAAGCCTCTGAACTCGTCAGCCGCATCCATTTGTGGCGCCTGTTCCGCGTGAATCACATGTTGTGATCCCTTATTCAGCGCCGCGCCCAGGTGCCGGGCCGCCATACACTAAACAACCGACTATCTGTCTTCTTCAGCATAAACTGTCGATCACGCAGCCAAGACACGCCATTCCCGTCGATGAATTCAATTTCCAGAGCGATCCTCTGCTTCTCGAAAACCTGTCGTGAAATATTAACGGTCATAGGCTGGTCAGCAGGAGGCAGCAGCGGCACAGTCTCTGTGTGCACAAGTTCATTTGCCGCATAGGTTCGAAGAACGAGATTGAAGATCGGCACCCCGGACGGGTTCGACACGCAGGCCAGGGTGCGTATCGCACCACTTCCGAAAGCACTCCCATTTCTTGGGGTATCTTCTTCAACCACCCACGCTGCGATCTGAGATGCTTGGCGCCGAAGTTCGAACTGGTTCCGATTTTTAGCATCGACGCGCTGCTTGCCAAGAGTCCATATCGCGGCGAAGGCCGCTAAACCTGCGAAGACAGCTCCGACAAAGGTCGGCCAGTCGCCCGGCCCGAGATGCTCAGTCAATCGAGCCCACCAATTGAAGGCGAATGCACCCCACTCACACACTGTAGTCTCCGGAAGAGTCCAGTTTCCGGCCCTTGCCCTCGTCTGCAAGCCAAAAGCTATTTTGTACGGACAACTCATCGAAGCGCCGCATGTTGTCATCCAAATTCTGACGCACATACCGACGGCTAGTCAGCAGTCCGTAAAGCTCCATGAGGTTCAGCTCCTCACAGATTAGGTTCCAAAGCTTCCTATTAGTCACGCTGACACGCAGGACGGCACCAGGGGCAATACACCAAGGTTCAATGCGACTCAGGACGAAGTCTGCCAAGAAAGGCCGCGCCGCCCGTAGTTTCAGGTAATTGAGCAGGAATGTCTGAAAAACAAATCCGATTTCGATCAAGAATGCTGCACTATTGAAGGTCGCATCTCGCAGTCGAGTATTCATATCGTCATCTTCAGTCGAGGAAAGCATCAGCAGTCCCTGCTTGTCGAGGAGCAAATACTGCCGCGACGACTTGAAGTTAAAGTGTTCCGCCTTTCGAAACAAGTCATGAACCAACTCATCCCGCATCGTTCCGGCTGAATCATTTCTAATGAGCACTCTCGCAATGGACTGTTTGAAGTGCTCTTGCCACGTCGAGAAGTGGATTGATACGATTTTTTCGACCCGCATCAATGGGAACTGCTGGTAGCCCATTTTTTTGTTGGAATCAGACTCACCAACAATGATTCGAATAATATACTGAGTAAGCTCATCAATCTCGGGATGAGACCGAATGTTTGACATCTCCGGTCGGTCGGCAAGTGAGCTCAGCTGCTCCCCGACAACATCTACGATGTTGATCCGCAGGCTCAGAATTCGAGGACAATAGATGACTGCGGAAACCGTCAAGCTTACTTTACGTCCATCATCCATTGTCACGTTGTAAGGAAGGCTCGGAGCGTGGTCCACAAGCGGCCAGGACTTAAAGGCCTTTGCCAAGGTGGAGTGGAAGGGTTTTTGAAAGTCCAGCCTTAGGGACGGATACCGAAACTCCGACTGCACGTCAATCTTTGTGTACGGCGCCTTCGTCGGAACTAAGTTGAAGTACTTCGACGTATCCAAGTTCAGATCGGACCCATGGATGTAGTTGATGATCCATGCCAGCTTTATTTCCAGAATCCCCACCTCTACTTAGGTGTGGGGTGCGAATTCGTGCCCGCCCCTGCCGAAGGCCTAGGTGTCCCCCAAGATCATAGATAGTCCCTCAGTGACAACCCCACGGGCCGATGCTAGCAGTGATCATGCAATCCAAGTAATCGAGACATCTATTGCCTAATGGCCGCGCTAATGTCTCATATATGGGCCAGCCACTCTAGTACGGTCGCTCTAGATCCGCGCGGGTGGCTGCAGCCACTAATCCTCACTAACCCATTGTCCGGGAAGGCCCCAATGCAATCCTTTTCCGGCGGCGACGCTTTGAATGCGCGCGTGATCAGGGCCAGGACACGACGCCCAGCACCAGCCAGGACACACCCAGCGTAATAGCGTTGCTGTCCAACTGGGAGAGAAGGTACGCGCAGGCGATCGTGCCTATCACCGGGACCACCACCACGTAGGACACCGGGTTCAGCCGGTGTCCCGACCGGCGCTGGCGCATAGTGGAACACCGCTGAGGCGTTCACCATCGTGAAGACGGTGAAGGCACCAAAGTCGAAGAACGACGTCGACGTAGCGACGCACAGGAAGATCGCGATCAGGCCTACGATGCCCGTGATCACCAGGTTCGCCACGGGGGTGTGGAACTTCGCGTTGAGCCTGCCGAAGACCGTCTTTTTGCAGGACGGAGTCGCGGCCCATCGCGTACAGCAGGCGGGAAGCACTCGCCTGCTCGTCGACTTCAGCAGCGTGGTAATGAGGATAAAGACCACAACCCGGACGGTGATACATTCGCCGCAGGCTCCGAGCCGGCAGAGGTGGCTGGAATAAGCTACTACAAATATACCTATCGAGCATTCTGATTACGGGAAGGTCTAAGAAGTTAATTCTCCACTCAGGTAAAGATAATTCTGGATATAATTAGTTCACTCTATTGCAAATCATTGCGTTTTCGAAATACTACACTTGCCAGTTATTACCGCTGACCAAATGTCCAAGGTGTAGCGACTGAACGGTCAATTTTTATATATTCCGAAGGTTGGGTCCGTAAATATACCTATTGTCCAATGACATCTCTCCAATTTGGGTCTAATATTCGGGGATGGACAAGAAATGCCTGAACTGTGGCGGGCCAATTGAGGGCCTGCATTGGAGCGCAAAGTACTGCTCCCCTGAGTGCAAGGGCCCACGGAAACGTCAGCCGCCGCGCGCTGAGCGAGCTGCAAGAACCGCTGCCCTTGATGTATTACGGGCGGATCCTCCGCTATGTAAAAACTGCCAAAACCCGGTTCCGTCTCAACGGATCCCGGCCAAATACTGCAGTGAAAACTGCCGCCAGAAAGCCTATGCCATGCGAAATGCCGAGCGCCTGGAAGAGGAACGCCTCGCTGCGAATCAGGCGCGTGCCACTGCTCGCCGCGTCATGATCGAGTGCGACTTCTGCGGCAAACAGTTCGAACGACGCGCATGGAATCAACGAAACTGCTCAAGGCTGTGCGCCCACCGTGGATGGCGGCGAGACAACCCTCAGCGCTACGACACGCTCATGGCCCATAGTGAGGCACGCCGACATGCGAAATGGGTCGCCCGCCGTGACGAACGACCTCCGTGCCCCGTCTGCGGCTCGCCGATCCCAGCCAATCGAGGTCCAAAGGCCATCTATTGCTCCAGCATCTGTAATGACAAGGCGTACCGCCGGAGGAACCCTTTGACCATCCAGTTGAGAAACCGGACTAGGTGGGCGCGAATCAGCAGGCACTGGCGACCGATAAAGCGAGCCTATATGGCAGCACGGATGGCGAACGAGCCTGGATTCAAGGAGCAGCAAAGGCTCAAATCGAAGCTCCGGTACAGGACCAATCGTGAAGAAATCCGGGAGCAGACGAGGCTGAGAACGCTTGCTAACCCGGGTCGTGGCAGCATCTTCGCCGCCGCCTATCGGGCAAGAAAAATCGGCGCGGAGACTTTTCGGTACACGGAGGCCGACTGGCAATGGATTATGGTCCATTACAACTACCGCTGCGCCTACTGCGGTGCCGATCCCGGCAGGGACAAACATGGTCGGCCGCTTCTGCAGAAAGAGCACGTAATTCCGCTTAGTCGCGGCGGCCGTCACTCGGCAGGAAATATCCTTCCGGCATGCTCCACCTGCAACAACGCCAAACTGGGGAAGACGGTGATGGAATGGCGAATGGCGGAGATACGGTACCGCCGCTTCCTAGAGGAACGAGGGGCTGCCTCTTGAAACGCCTTGGGTGCGACGGCATTTAATACAGTTAGACCAGCCGTGGCAAACGGAATGGCGGGTGTCCCAAAAACAGCGGGACGTCGCGGTCAGGTCTTATCCGCTCCCCCGCGCTGACGGCCGTCCCGGCGATGCCGGCAAACACGGAAGCCACAGGCATCTTGACTTCCTTCCTCACCCGGTAAGTGCCGTTGCCCCCCGTTCGAGTTGGGAGTTTCCATAGCAACTAGGCCTATGTCGTCTGCGCATCTTGTTGCTCCCAGCATCACCTCTGACTAGAAGCTGCACCGGTATTCAAGACTGATGGCGAGCTGTGCCTGCTGGCCGCCGAAAACACATGGCGAAAGCGCATGCTGGCTCGGCCAGCACACACGGCCATCTTGAAGAGTGCCACTGCATATCCATACGTAGTGGACACTATTCGTCTGCCCCGCCTACCGCGTGAGCGAAAGGGAACCGCCCGAGCCCGGACTGTTTTCACGGTGAACTCGGTGTCCAGTTCGCATTGTTTTTGCGGCACGCCTGATGCGCCGATTTGCAATCGACGGAGCAGCCTCCAGGATCCAGAATGCACGGGCGAAGGGCGAGCCAGCCAGACCGGACGGGCCCGCCCTGCGCACAAACCGTGAAGTGCCTCGAAAGGGGCTCCAAGCTCCTGAGTCAGTCGATTAGAACCGGCTGCTTAGCATCGTCCGAAGCTTCAACCTGGCCCGCAACCTTCCCGCGCCGGTGGTGCAGCCAGTTCGCCACTGCCAGCAGCGCCACGAGTCCGAACGTGCTCAGGAGCTGGGGGCGGGAATCCTCGCCGATGAAGCCCACCGTGAAGATCGCCGCGAGGATGAGAAGACCGAAGCCCGTGAGCCACGGGAAGCCGGGCATCCGCAGGGGAAGCTCCGTTCCCTCCCGGTCAGCGCGGAGGCGCAGCGCGAGCTGGGCGAGGAGTGCGGACGTCCACACCAGCAGGCACGTCGAGCCCACGATGTTGAGCAGGACGGGAAGGACCTTCTCCGGGAAAGCCAGCTCCAGCACCACCGTGACAACGCCGAAGGCGACGCTGGCCAGGACCGCGACAACCGGAACCCGGGCCTTGGACACCGAGGCAAGCAGGCGCGGAGCTTCACCCCGCTCGGCGAGGGAGAACGCCATCCGGGAGGCGCCGTAGAGATTGGCGTTGAGCGCGGAGAGCAGGGCTGCGACGGCTACCAGGGTGATGGCGGTGGCGGCACCGGGCATGCCGGCGGCGTCCAGCACGGCGGCGAACGGGCTTTTCAGCCCGGCCGAACCCACGGGAACGACGGCCGCGATGATGAAGATCGCACCGATGTAGAAAACCAGGATGCGCCACAGCACCGTGCGGACTGCCTTCTTCACGCTGCGGGCGGGCTCGGCGGTCTCAGCTGCGGCCACGGAGACAATCTCGGTGCCGCCGAACGCGAACGCCACTACGAACAGTGCCGTGGCAATCCCGGCGAAACCACTGGGTGCGAATCCGGCACCGGTGAAGTTGGACAGGCCCGGCGACTGCACTCCCGGCAGCCAGCCGAAGAGCAATGCAGCGCCCACCAGGAGAAACCCGACGATTGCCGCCACCTTGAGCAGCGCGAACCAGAACTCGAACTCGCCGAAGTTCTTCACGCTGGTGAGGTTCACAGCGGTGAGCACCACGATGAACACGAAGGCCATCAGCCACACCGGCAGGGCAGGGAAAATGGTGGCCAGCAAGGCCGCCGCACCGAGCGCCTCGGCCGCGATGACCACCACCAGCTGCAGCCACCAGAGCCAGCCCACCGTGGCGCCGGCCACCGGCCCGTAGGCCTTGGCGGTGTAGACGGAGAAGGCGCCGCTGTCCGGATTGGCGGCGGCCATCTCGCCGAGCGCCCACATCACCAGGATGATGAGTGTGCCGGCCACGAGGTAGGAGATCAGCACGGCCGGGCCGGCGGCCTGGATGCCGGCGCCGGAGCCGATGAAGAGGCCGGCGCCGATGGCGCTTCCGAGCCCCATCATGGTGAGCTGGCGGGGTTTAAGGGCCGCGCCGAGGGTGCGGGCAGACGTCTTTGTCTGTTGTTCCATTGAGGATTCCTCTGGTTGTAGGCGGAACGGGTTGGTAAAAGGTCAGTCAGTTGTCACGCTGCGTGGGCTTCGAGGAGCCGGAGCACGCGGTCGTTGGAGGCGGGATCGGCCACGGTGATCCGCACGCCGTCGCCCTGGTACGCCCGGACCATGATGTCCGCGCGATCAAACGCGTCCACCAGCCTCGCCCGGAGGCCTTCGTCGGCACGGATCCACAGGAAGTTGCCCTGACTCGGCTGCAGTTTCCAGCCCTGGGCTTCGAGCTGCGCGGCCATCCGGGCGCGTTCCTGTTTGACGGCGGCGACCCGCGCTTCCATCTCCTCCCCCGCGTCCAGCGACGCGACGGCCGCCTTCTGGGCCAGCGCGCTCACTGCGAAGGGAAGGGCGGTCCGGCGCAGTCCTTCGGCGATGGCAGGCGCCGCCACGGCGTAGCCCACGCGCAGGCCGGCGAGCCCGTACGCCTTCGAGAAGGTGCGCAGGATGCAGACGTTCGGGTACCGGCGGTAAAGCGCCAGGGAATCGGGGCCGCTGCCCGCTTCGGCGTATTCCACGTAGGCCTCGTCGATCACCACGAGGATGTCGGGGCGGACGGACTGCAGGAAGGCCTCGATGCGTTCGTGGTCGATCGGCACCCCGGTCGGATTGTTGGGGGTGCAGAGCAGGATGACCTTCGTGCGGTCGGTGACGGCCGCGGCCATGGCGTCGAGGTCGTGGCCTTCAGCGTCGTCCAGCGGGATGCGGACCGGCCGGGCGCCTGCCAGCTCAACCAGGACGGGGTAAGCCTCGAAGGAGCGCCACGCGAAGATCACGTCATCCCCGGCGTCGCACAGGCCGGTGATGATCTGCTGGAGGACGCCGACGCTGCCGGGTCCCACCGCCACTTCTCCGGCGGTGACGCCCAGGTGCAGGGCGAGCCGTTCGCGGAGTTCGACGGCGGCACTGTCCGGGTAGCGATTCATGGTGCCGGCCGCAGCGGCCACCGCAGCGGCGGCAGCCGGCAGCGGGGCGTAGTGGCTTTCGTTGCTGGCGAGGGCTGCGATGTCCGTACCGGCGCCGCGGCGGCCCGGGACGTAGGACGGAAGTCCGGCCACCGCGCCACGAAGGGTGGGAAGCACGGTATCCGGTGCGATGAGGAGCTGATCACTGGTCATGAGGACTGATCATGATTGTGACCCGGCCCACAATGCAAGATACCCTCAAGCCATTGGGACTTCTGCTCAACTTCTACTAACTGTGGTGAAAATATGACCATCCCGAACCCCCGCACCTTGGATTCCCTCGACGGCCGGATCGTCCTCGCCCTCGACGGGGATCCCGAAGCCAGCGCCCTGGCACTCTCCCGGACACTCGGCGTCGCACGCAACACGGTCCACGCCCGGCTGGCACGGCTCGAGCGCAGCGGCGCCCTCCGCTCCTTCAGCCGGAGACTGGACCCCGCCGCGCTGGGCTATGACCTGATGGCCTTCCTCTCGCTGTCCATCAGCCAGACCCGGACAGGTGCGGTGGAGGACGGGCTCGCGGCGATCCCGGAGGTCATCGAGGTGCACGCCACCACCGGGGACGCGGACCTCATGGCGAAGGTGGTGGCCCGCGGTACGGCCGATCTCTACCGCATCACCAACGAGATCCTGGAAATCGAGGGGATCCAGCGGACCAGCACGGCCATCTCCGTGCTGGAACTCATGCCGCCCCGCTACGACGGCCTCCTCAGCCGGCTATCGGAGCAGGAATCCCGCCCTTCCAACTAAGTGCGAGTGATGCGCGCCACAAGTGGGCAGATTTTCACTTGTACCAGGAGTCGACTGCCAAATATCCCAAGCAAATTCGACTCTCTTGCCTATCCGTGAACTACGCCACAAGATTCCTGCATGACTACTCTTACCGTCTCCGGCCGCGTGGCGCAGGTTCTCAGCAGCTACGTCAGCGATGTCTTCGGCGTCATGGGCAACGGCAACGTCTACTTCCTGGACGCCGCGGAAAAGCTGGGCCTCCGCTTCTCCGCCGTCCGGCACGAGGGCGCCGCCATCGCCGCGGCCGACGCCTACTACCGGGCGTCGGGACGCCTCGCCGCGGGCACCACCACCTACGGCCCCGGCTACACCAACGCGCTCACGGCCCTGGCGGAGGCGGTCCAGGCGCAGATCCCGGTCGTGCTGGTCACCGGGGACGCCCCGAGCAGCGGCGCCCGGCCCCAGGACGTGGACCAGGCGGCCATCGCCGCAGGCCTCGGCGCGGCCACCTTCACCGTCACCCGCGACGCCGCGGGCTCCATTACCCGGCAGGCGGTGGAGTACGCACTCACCAAGCGCACCGCCGTCGTAATTGCCATCCCCTACGACCTCGCGGCACTCGAGGCTGCGGACGAAGAACTTCCAGCGCCGCTGGCACCCCAGGTAGCGGACGACGGCGGCGCCGGCCTGGGGCAGGTGGCTCGCCTCCTCGCAGGGGCCAAGCGGCCGCTTATCCTCGCCGGCCGCGGTGCGCACCTCGCCGGCGCCGGCCCGGAACTCCGCGAACTCGCCGACCGGATCGGCGCACTGACCGCCGGAACCGCCCTGGCGCTCAACCTCCTCAATGGCGAGGGATACCTGGGCGTGGCCGGCGGTTTCGGCACCGACACCGCGGCCGGCCTCATGGGTGAGGCCGACGTGGTCCTGGTGGCCGGGGCCAGCCTGAGCCCGTTCACCCTGCGCTTCGGGCACCTGCTCGGCCCGGACGCCACCGTCATCCAGATCGACGCCGCCCTGCAGCCGACGCACCCCCGGGTGGACACCTTCGTCAGCGCGGACGTGACGTCTGCTGCGGCGCGCCTGCTCCAGCTGGTGGACGGCGAGGCTGCGGGAGAAGCTTGGCGCGCGGAAGCCCGCAAACGCCTGGCCGAAGGACCGGCCCACCACCCGGGCTCCGACCAGACCGCGGACGGCCGGCTGGACCCGCGCGCCCTGGCCACCGCCTTGGACGCCGTGCTGCCGGAGCGCCGCACGGTGGTCCAGGACGGCGGGCACTTCCTCGGCTGGGCGCCCATGTACTGGAACATCCCGCGGCCGCAGGACCTGGTGATGGTGGGGACCGCCTTCCAGTCCATCGGGCTGGGACTTGCGAGCGCCGTCGGGGCAGCCCGCGCACTGGAGGACGGCCGCACCCTGGTGCTGGCCTCGGGCGACGGCGGTTTCCTGATGGGACTGTCCGACCTCGAGTCACTCATTGGCGTGGCGAGCAGCGCCATCGTCGTGATCTACAACGACGCCGCCTACGGAGCCGAAATCCACCAGTACGGCTCCCAGGGCCTTACCGAAAAGCCCATGCTGATCCCCGAGGTGGACTTTAGCGGTGTTGCCCGCGCTTTGGGGGCCGAGTCCGCGATCATCCGCTCGCTGTCGGACCTTTCGGCGCTCACGGAGTGGATCGACGCCGGCGCGAAGGGCACCTTCGTGGCCGACTGCCGGATCACCTCCAGCGTCCGGGCACCGTGGATGAGCGAGTGGATGGCGTCCAAGCAGGCCAAACAACCAGCCTGACCGCAGGCCCGACTGGTACCATATCTAGTACAACAAGGAGGAAGACATGGCAATCACCACCAGCGAGGCACGGCGGGATCTCTTCGGCCTCATCGAACGCGTCAACCTCGATCACACCGAAGTCGAGATCACGTCTAAGCGCGGATCCGCAGTCCTCATGTCCAAGGAAGAGTACGACGCCCTGATGGAGACCACCCATCTGCTGCGGTCGCCTAAGAACGCCCAGCGATTGCTGTCATCCCTTTCTGCCGTCCGGGATGGTCAAGTCATCGAGCACGAGCTTACTGATCCGTGACCGCCGGCCGCAGGCTGGCATGGACCGCCGAAGGGTGGGAGGACTACCTCTACTGGCAGACCCAGGACCGCAAGACACTCAAGCGGACCAACACCCTCATCGAAGACACGCTGCGCGATGATCCTTTCGAGGGCATTGGAAAGCCGGAGGCCCTGAAGCACGCGCTGGCCGGAGCATGGTCCAGGCGCATCGACCAGGAACACAGACTCGTCTACATGGCGGATGACCAGTACGTGACCATCCTGCAGGCCCGCTACCACTACTAACGGCCTGGGGGCGTTGGCGGGCTAGCTGCGCACCTGCAGGTCCACCCACACGAGACGGTGGTCGCTACTCGGGAACGGATAGACCCCGGTCAGCCGTGAGAGGGGGTCCGCCTGGGTGGGCCAGAACACGCCGGAACCGAGCACCGTGGTCTTGCGTGAGGGCAACACGTAGTCAGCCCGGAGGTTTCCCGGTGCGGTGTCGCCGAAGTCGGCCGTGTCGTTGCGGGGGTCGCCCTTATGGGTGGAGTTGGCTCCGCCCTGCAGGGCGGCCGCTTCCGCGGCACCATCGGAGGCTGGCAACGGGTCCACGATCTGCTTGGAATCCAGGAGCTGGTTGACCGCGGCAGCCACGGAGTCGCCGTCGAACGGGTCCGCGTTCTGGTCCCCGACGATGACGAACGGTTCGCTTGGCAGGAGCCCGCGCTTTTGACCCTGATCGTCCACGATGTACTGCGACTTGCCCGGGGTGACGTAGTCAGCCCAGAACCGGATTTCGTCGTGGTTGCGGCGGCCGTTCCGGTCCTCCGGGCCGTCAAACGTCGGCGGCGTGGGGTGCGAGGCGAGCACGTGCACCGTTTCCCCGCCCACCTTCACCGGAACGTCCCAGTGCGACTTGCTCGACAGGCGAACCACGTCGAGCTCCTCCGGGGAAAACCAGTCTGCCGGTTCGGGCGTGGCCGGGTTATCCGGCAGCAGCGCTCCTGGCATGTCCTTCCACAGGAAGTTCTGGAACGTCCGCACGTTGTCCGTGTCGATGGGGTATTTCGACAGGATGGCCATGCCGTATTGGCCTTCGAAGGCTCCGAACCCAAGGGCGTCGTCGCCGCCGCCGACCTTGCCGTCGTTGTTGAGGTCGAACCCGCTGGGGATCCCGGTGTTCGAGGGCGCAACGTAGGCGTGGGGGTAGTCGACGGGATCGGCCCCGCCCTGCCCGATCTCCAGGTAGTTCGCGCGGAACAGGTCGGCCGCGCGCATCCCAGGCACGTAGTCAAACTCGTTCAGCAGGATGACGTCCGGGTTGGCACGCTGGATGACCTCGGCAACCGTGCGCGCCTGCGCGTCGTCCGGAGTGCTCAGATCGGCCTCGAGTTCGCCGGCGCTGGCCCGGTTGAGCGACAGGTTGTAGGTGGCGACCCGCAGGTCCACCGTGCGGTCCTTCTTGGGCTCGGCGTTGGGATCGGCGGCGGCCGGAGCCCCGCCGAAACCAACGGCGAGGCTGCCGAGAACAGCAGCGGTGACGGCAGCGGTGAGTGTGCGTCCCCTGGACATGGAACTCCTTGGCATAGCAGTACGAACGACGGTGCGTTCAACGTACGCATCCCAGATGACCGCAAGACATACGTCAGGCGAACGGAGATGGATCCCCACCGCAGCAAAAAAGAGGCCGACGGCGACACCCAGTGTCCGCCGTCGGCCTCCCTTACTGCCTTCGGGGTACTGTCCCCCGCAGGGCGCTGGACCCTAGGCCGCCGACGGAAGCGTTACGTAGCTGCCCTCGATTGCGCGTGCGGCAACAACGGGAGTGCCGCCTGCCGTGACATAGCTGCCACGGGTGACGGGGTGCAGGTTACGGCCGCCGGCAACGGTGACATAGCTTCCCTCGACGCCCGCGGGGAAGCTGCCGGCGGGGAGAGTAACGTAGCTGCCGCCGCGCGGTGCAGCGTCAGCGACAGTGATCCCGGCAGTGGCCTTGAGAGCGGTTTCGGTGGATGAGGATGGTGCGGGGCGCTGGGTCAGCAAAGTCATGGTTTCTCCTTGGAGTGTCAGGATGAGGGCCGTACAGGTTCTTGTGCCGCTCAAGCAGGAGGGCGGTTGCGCGTGGTGTCGCTTGCCCCGCTGGCCCGGGTATGTTCACCGGTGCGGTACTCAAGGGCTACGGTGGCCTGTACTCAACTTTACGGCCTATTGTGAGCCACTCAAAATAAGGTGGGAAGGCTCACGTTCCTTGGCAGCCAGTGATGACGCTGGCGGGGTAGCTGACCCAGACTCTCCGTTTAGGTGGGATCCTCCAGCTCCCAGTCCTTGACATCTGCCAGGGGAGCGAAAACGGCAGGGTCGAGTTCCTCGAACTCCAGGTTGTTGCGGACAAGGTGCGGCCAGTTCCGGTTGGCCAAGGCACCCTTGCCCAGTGCGATGACGTCCGCCGAGCCTTCTGCCAGCATGGACACGGCCGTATCCGGATCGTCGAGCTTGCCGTTCGCGATCACGGGCACGCCTGAGTACTTCCTGGCCAGTGCGGCGAGGGTTTCCTCTGCATCCGCGAACGCGGGCTCGGCGGCGCGGTATTCGGTGGTGTGGACGAAATCGATTCCGGTAGCACCCAGGGTGGCGAAAATGACTTCGGCTTCTTCCACTCCTCCGCTCCACTTGTGGTCATTGTCGCTGACCTTGGACTGGGAGATGCGGATCCCCACGGTCATTCCGGGGCCGACGGCCTCGCGGACGTCGCGGCAGATCTCGGCGGCGAACCGCACCCTGTTTTCCGGTGTGCCGCCGTAGTGGTCGTCGCGTTGGTTCAGGTAGTCCGTGAGGAACTGGTCCAGCAGGTATCCGTTGGCGCCATGGATCTCAACGCCGTCGAACCCGGCCTGCTGTGCGTGCAGCGCGGCCGTGACGAAGCCATTCCGGACCTCCTTCATCTGGTCCGCAGTGATCTCGGCAGGAACGGGATACGGACCTTCCCCGCGGTAGAACCCCAGCTGCTCCCCCTTGGGTGCCACCGCCGATGGTCCCACCGATGAGGCCACAAACCGGTTTCCCTGGCTCTGCGACCCCGCGTGCATCAGCTGGGCGAAGATCTTGGCGCCCGCCGCGTGGACGCCGTCCACGACTTTTGCCCAGGATTGTGCCTGCTCCTCCGTGGCGATGCCCGGCTGGTGGTGGTAGCCCTGGCTGTGGGCAGTGTCCGGATAGATACCTTCCGTGATCAGCAGCCCGAAACCTCCGCGGGCGAACGTCCGGTAATAGGAGGCCATTCGTTCCGTGGCGTGCCCGTCCTCGGTGGCGCTGATCCTTGTCATGGGAGCCAGCGCAACCCGGTTGTCCAGGTCAGTGGAACCGATCCTGATGGGTGACCAGAGCGGGGTGTAATCAGTCATAGAGATCTCCTGGGGAGTAGTTGGGTGCAGAGGGGCCCGGCCAGGCCCCGTCCGGTTGGGCCGCAAGCGCGGGCAGGCCAGCATTGGCTGGATCAGCCGCGTATGCCTGCCGGCGTCCGCGCAGGCGGTCCGCTACCGACGCGTCGGTAAAACAGCCGAGCACAGCGGACCACAGTTCTTCGAGGGTCTGGCACTGCCTGGACGCCCCGGCGGGGCCGGTCATCAGCCACCCGTCCTTGAGGGCAGTCACCTTCGGAGCTCCCGGAAGGCCGGCGCAGACCGCGTTGATCGTGGCGGCCACGATCAGGTGCTGTCGCATGGTCCGCACCGGTCCCAGGGCAGGGTCGGCAACTGTAGCCCTTCCGCAGGCACCGCACATGTCGTTCCCTTTCCTTACGGCATGACGTCGCCGGAGTTGGGCCCCAGCGTCTGTCCCACAAACAGGTTTCCGCCCGGATCGCTGGCCAGCAGCACGGCGGCAGGTGCCACTTCCGCCGGCGTCCCGAAGCGCCGGAGCGGCAGCTCGGCGCGTTTGGCGGCCTTCCAGCTTTCCGATATGCCCTCCACCAGGGGCGTTTCAATGGGGCCCGGGGCAATGCAGTTGACCAGGACGTTGTCCGCCGCCGTTTCCAGGGCAAGGGCCTTGGAAAGCCCAACCACACCGGCCTTGGCAGCACTGTAATGGGACAGGCCCACGCCGCCCTTGATGGCCAGCTGGGAGGCGATGTTGATAATGCGGCCCCACTTCCGCTGCCGCATCTCCCCCACCACCTCCCGGCAGCACAGGAACACACCGGTCAGATCCACCGTGAGGGTCTCGTTCCACATGGCCAGGGACATGTCCTCCAGCGGAGACTCCGTCAGCAGGCCCGCGCTGTTGACCAGGACGTCGATGCCGCCCAGCCTGTCCCGGGCCTCAGCGAAGGCCGCCCGCACGCTGGCCTCATCCGCAACGTCCACGCGGATGGTGCCGTCCCCTGCAGCCCGGTCCAGCACGGCCACCCGGTCCCCGTTGGCCACGAAGGCCTCGGCGATGGCCTTGCCAATCCCGCTGGAACCGCCGGTGACCACCACCCCGCGGCCCTTCCCGGCCGGAGCGTTCCCGAAGGCCTGGTCAGCAGCATGGGTCGATGTGTTCATAGTGTCCTTTCCTTCTCGGCGCGCCGTTAGGCACGCATCTTCACAGTGAGGCCGCCGTCAACCACCAGCGCCTGCCCCGTGATGTAGCGCGACTCGTCGGAGGTGAGGAACCCGATTACGCTGGCCACTTCCTCCGGTGTTCCCACCCGGCCCCAGGGGATGTCCTTTCCGGCCCGCTGCAGCCCCTCCGGCCCCAGGGAGTTCACCGGGTCCAGGGACTGCGGGGTCTCGATCAGGCCCGGAATCACCGCATTGGCGCGGATCTGCCGGGGACCGAGTTCCACGGCCACGCTGCGGACCAGGCCCAGGACGCCGGCCTTGGCGGCGGCATAGTGGGCGTGTTCCTCCCACCCGTATACCCCGCCAGCGATGGACGAGATCGCAACCAGTGCACCGCCGTCGGTCATTCTTTCCGCGCCGGCACGCAGGGTGCGCAGCACGCCGGTGAGGTCCACGTTGAGCATGTCGTGCCAGCGCTCGTCAGTCATCTCCCCCAGCGGGGAATTGCGGAGGATTCCGGCGTTGGCGATGGCGTAGTCCAGCCGGCCGTACTCGTCCACGGCCCGCTGGGCCAGGGCGTCCACTGACTTAGTGGTGCGGACATCCACTTCGTGGATCACCGCCTCACCGTTGGCCTCCTTGACCAGGCGGAGGGTTTCCTCCGGATCGTGGGGGTCCCCGGGGAAGGTGCCGATGACGGACACCACCCCCTGGCGGGCGTAGTGGACGGCGAGGGCGCGGCCGATGCCGCTGGCGGCGCCGGTGATGATGGCGACTTTGTTAGGGGACGTCATGGGGGTGGTCCTCCAAGAGGGCTTCAGCGGGGGGCTTGGCGGCGATCATCAGCAGTCCGGAGAACAGCGTTCCCACGGCTCCGACCCACAGCGCGGCGGGCCCGGTTCCGGCGCCGGCTGCCGCAGCGGTGAACAGGGCGCCGCCGAGGATCACGCCGGGCTGGCTCATGGCGCCGATGAAGGCGGTTCCGGTGGCCCGGCAGCTCACCGGGTAGCACTCGGCCATGAAGTACTGGATGGCGGCGTACGGGCCCACAAGGAAGAACAGGCCGGCGCCGTAGGTGAGGATGATCATGAACGGGCTGGTAGCGATCGGGCTGAGCATGATGGTGAAGGAAATGCCGGAGAGGATCCAGCCGCCGATGATGGTCCGCTTGCGGCCGATCTTGTCGCCCAGCCAGCCGTGGAAGACGTAGCCGAAGTAGGCCAGCATGTTGATGACGATCAGCATCCAGAAGGCATCCGAGAGTTCCACGCCCTTGGCGTTCTTCAGGACTGAGCTGCCAAGGATGCTGAAGATCATGATGCCGAAGAAGTTGAAGATCCAGGCCAGGGAGAACACGATGGTGTTCCGGCGCAGGTGCGGCTCCCAGATGCGTTTGAGCGGGGCTGCCGAGGAGTGCTCGACGCCGTATGCGTGGGCGAGCGTGTGTGCCTCTGCAGATTTGCCGCTCTTCTCAAGCTCTGTCAGTTTGTGGTGCAGTTCGAACTGGGGCGTTTCCTTGAGCTTCCGTGCGATGACCCAGACGATGACGGCGGCCGGAATGGTGGCCATCAGGTAGAGGGCGCGCCAGCCCATGGAGGGCAGGAAGGCCAGGGCCAGTGCGCTGGCCAGCAGGAAACCCAGCGGCCATCCGCCCTGGATGAAGGAGTAGTGGAAACCGGGGCGCTTGCGCTTATCGGCCACCTCCGTGACCTGGTAAACCTCGTTCATGTAGGTGGCGTTCACGGCCTGCTCGGAGAATCCGAGTCCGCCGAAGGAACGAATCACTATGAGCATGGCGTTGCTGAAGAAGGGGACGCCCGTGGGGATCAGTGCAGTCAGGCCGGAGACGACGGCGGTTCCACCGATGGTGGTCATCATGCCTTTGCGGCGTCCGAGCCTGTCGATGACCGGTCCGATGCCGAAGCAGACGACGGCAGTGCCGACGGCGATCCACGTGTTGATGGCGTACGCTTCCGTGGCGGACCAGCCGAATTCCTGCTGCATGGCCGGCAGCAGGGTGCCGAACAGGCCGTAGTCGAAGACGGCCACGGTCCAGGCCAGCAAGGCGAGGACGGTTGCGGTGGTGGTGTGGCGTTTGGAAAAGACCGGGAAGCGGCGCTTCTCGTCCGGTCGGGGCTGTGACAGGTCGACAGCCGGTTCTTGGATGGTCATGACTTGTTCTCCTTACGGGGGCTGCGGGAAAGGAAGGAGTCGGCGATCTGGTCGAAGGTCAGCCAGCTGACGCCCTCATGGGAGTTGATGTGTTCGATCAGGCGCTCGAGCATGAGCAGCACCTGGGGGCGGCCGGAGACGTCCGGGTGGATGGTCATGGTGAAGACGGCCTGGTCCATCTCGCGGTAGACCCAATCGAACTGGTCCCGCCACATCTGTTCGATGTCGCGGGGGTTGACGAAGCCATGCGAGTTCGGCGCCGCCTTGATGAACATCATGGGAGGCAGGTCATCGAGGTACCAGTTGGCCGGGATCTCCACCAGGTCGGTCTCCTGGCCGCGGACCAGCGGCTCCATCCAGGTTTCGGCGTCCTTGGTGTAGTCGATCTTTTTCCACGAGTCGCCCACGCGGACGTAGTACGGCTCGAAGTCACGGTGCATCAGGGAGTGGTCGTACTTAATGCCCCGTTCAAGGAGGATTTCGTTGGTGACAGGCGAGAATTCCCACCACGGCGCAACGTAGCCGGTGGGCCGGCGCCCGGAAACCTTCTCGATCAGTTCGATTGAGCGGTCCAGGATGGCGGTCTCCTGTTCCCGGGTCATGGCGATCGGGTTTTCATGCGAATATCCATGCACGCCGATCTCGTGTCCGGCGTCGACGATCATCTGCGTCAGTTCAGGGAAGGTCTCGATCGAGTGGCCCGGCACGAACCAGGTTGCCGGGAGGTTGTATTTCTGGAACAACCGGATCAGCCGCGGTCCCCCCACTTCCCCGCTGAACAGACCCCGGCTGATGTCGCAGGGGGAGTCCTCGCCCCCATAGGAGCCGAGCATGCCCGCCACTGCGTCTACGTCCACGCCGAAGGCGACTTGAATGTCCTTAGCCATGAGATTTCCTTTCTATGTGTATAACCGGGTGTTCTGGGGTGTCAGACGGAAGGTTCAGGAGGCCTCCCTCGTTGGGTAAAGATTTCGGTGATCCGCTCCCGGTCGGGATTGATCCTGAGCAGGAGGCTGAGCAGAATCAGCGACTGGGACGGCCGGAGGTGGCCCGAGCCAATGGCGCCCGCGGCCCGGAGGTCTTCACCGCCGCCGCCGGCTCCGTAGATCGGGACCACTGGTCCGGCGTCGACGCGGGTGCTGGTGACCACCACGACGCCGGACGCCACTGCGGCGGCGACCTCGGAGCAGAGGCTGGGGTTGGCATTGCCGCTTCCGGTGCCTTGCAGGATGATGCCTTCCGCTCCCGCTTCAAGGGCTGCGTGCATCAGGGTGGAGTCCGCGCCGGGGTAGGCGGCAACGAGGTCCACCCGTGGTGAGCCGCCGTTCGGCTGGGGCAGGGGCAGGGCCTTCGGCCTGCTGCCACCTCCCGCCATTGCAACTTCTCCCTGGGCTGATACCTGGCCAAGTACCCCGAAATCGGGGTTCGCAAAGGCATTGAGCCGAACAGTTTCGCTTTTCCGGACGCCGGCGGCAGGGAAGATGGCGCCCGCAAAGTGCACCATCACGCCCTTCCCCCTTCCCTCTTTCGAACCTGCGACGGCGATGGCCCTGGCCAGGTTGTCCGGCCCGTCGGGAGCTTCGGAGTCAGCGGCCCGCTGCGAACCGGTGAAGACAACCGGCCGCTCGTCGCTATGGGTCAGGTCGGCGAGGTAGGCGGTCTCCTCCATGGTGTCCGTCCCGTGGGTCACCACCACGCCCAGGACCTGCGGGTCCTGGAGGACATCCTTGATGGTGGCGCAGATCCTGAGCATGTCTTCGAAGGTCAGCAGGTAGGACCCCTTCTGGAACACGTCCAGCACCCGGACGGGATGGGAGACCGGCGAACCGAGGGCTTGGAACACCTGCTCGCCGGTATCGGAGGCGACGGCGCCGCCAGCATGGGACGAACGCGACGAGATGGTGCCTCCAGTGGCCAGCAGCACGACGTGGGAGTCGGTAACAGTCATTTCAGCTCCGGTGGTTCGCCCTGCGGTCTCAAACCCAATCGATTGGGTAAGGTGCCGCAGGAAGGTTCGTCACATAGCAAAAAGGGATCCGGTGCCAGCGGTAGCTGGTGCCGGGAGGTGTTTCGGGATCATCCACCCAAACGTTTGGGTAACGTTGAAGAATGACTATAGGATGTGAAGCGGGTCACGTCAAGGGCCGCCCGTATGGTCCTGAAGCAGAGTTGGGCGGCGGACCTAGGCTACAGTGACCCCGGTGGGCAGGAGATGGACATGAAAGAAAAGGCCGACGGCGGCCGAACGGTCACGCTGAAGGATTTGGCCCGGGAGCTGGGCGTCCATCCGTCGACCGTCTCCAGGGTCCTGCATTCCGGCTCTGACGTGGCCAAGGGAGCCGCCTCGGCTGCCACCGCTGAGCGCGTCCGTGAACTGGCCCGCAAGCTCGGGTACTCCCCCGATCCGCAGGCCGCCAGCCTTCGCACCCGGCGGACCAAACTGCTCGGCGTCATCGTCCCCCGACTCTCGGACCTGGTCCTGGCCATCATGTACGAGGGCATCGACGAGGCCTCAGCCGAGGTAGGGTACTCCGCGTTTGTGATGAACTCGCGCGATGATCCCGAAGAACAGCGCCGGAAAATCGACCTCATGCTGGCGCGCCGGGTGGACGGCCTGATTATTGGCGACGCCCACCTTGACGGCGGCCTCCTGCAGGAACTGACGGACCGGAAGGTCCCGTTCGTGCTGATGAACCGCCGGGCGCCGGGCTACCCGTCCGCCACCTGCGACGACGTGGTCGGCGGCGAACTCGTAGCCAGCCACCTGTGGGAGATGGGCCACCGGCAGGTGGCGGTGATTGCCGGCGAGCCGTACGCAAGCACCGCCGTCGACCGCACTGCCGGTTTCCTGGACCGTTGGCGTTCCCTTGGCGGGACCATTTCCGACGATGACGTGGTGTGGTCCAGCTTCGATACGGCAGGCGGCCGGGAGGCGGGCGAAAAGATCCTCGCCAGCGGCAAACCACGTCCCACCGCCATCTTCGCCGTCAACGATTTCGCCGCCATCGGAGCGATGGGAGCCTTGCGCTCCCACGGCCTCATCGTAGGACGGGACGTGGCCGTGGTGGGCTACAACGACACCTCCCTGGCGGCCGAACTTCCCATTCCGCTAACCTCGGTCCACTCCCCCATGGCGGAGATTGGACGGACGGCAGTGCAGCTCATCCAGGCCGTGCTCAGGGGCGAAAAACCGGAACCTGCACGGTTAGAGCCCACCCTGTACGTGCGGGAAAGCAGCGCCGCCAGGGCCCCGGCGGAAGTGTCCGCCACCTAGGTCCCGGCGGCTACGATCCGCAACGCCAACAGGCAGGTGGCGCGGACTTCGCCGTCATCCAGGTCAAGCCGCAGAAGCTCCTCGATCTTGCGCAACCGGTACGTCAGGGTGTTGCGGTGGATGAAGAGCTCCCTGCAGGTCTCGCGGGTGTTTCCGCTGTGCCGCAGGTATGCCTCAAGCGTTTCGCGCATGGCCGTTCCGCCGTCGGACATCAACGGGGCCAGGAGGCGCCGCGCCATCGCCACCAGTCCGGGTCCGGGCAAGCCCTCCACCACGCCGGCAAGGTCTGCGACGGGCGCCTGATGGAGTCCCGTTGTGCCCACCCGGCGGCGGG
Organism: Arthrobacter sp. BF1; assembly: GCF_056680215.1. NCBI lineage: Bacteria > Bacillati > Actinomycetota > Actinomycetes > Micrococcales > Micrococcaceae > Arthrobacter > Arthrobacter sp. BF1. The sequence continues at coordinate 1,030,671 of NZ_CM155271.1, read as the reverse complement.
CCAACCGCAGGACCAGCGGCAGTTCGCCCAGGCTCCCGCACTCGGAAACGACGGCGGAGAGCTCCGGCGCGTCCTGGAAGGACTTCCGGACGGCCTCCATCAGCTCCATTCCCGCCTCGCTGCCCTGCACCAGGAGGGTGGTGAGGCCGGCCTCTTCCATGAACCGCACCGTCCTGTATTCAGCCTGCAGGCCCACCCGCACCCGCCAGGCGATCGTCCTCAGCTTGACCGGCGCAACCTCTTCGGCGCCGGCGATCAGCACCGCGCCCCACTCGGCATCGGGTTCGAATCCGGCCTCCAGGGCGTAGCGCTCCAGGGCCGGCGTCGGTGTTCCCCTGGCCTCGTAGAGCGCCTCCATGAAGCGTGCGGCCTCACGCGAATGCAGGGGTGACCGGGAACCAAGGGTGTAGCTCAGCTGCATGGCAATGACCGCAGCCACCGGCCCCAGCAGAGGCTGCAACACCACGTTGCTCTTGATTCCCTCGATGGCCAGTCTGAACCGGAGGGATCCGCCGCTTGGCAGGCTCAGCGTGGTCCGGGCCGTTCCGCCCCCGGCTGTTCCTGCGGACATGAGTTCAAAGCCGTTGTGGTCAAGGACCGCCACCCGCGCCCTGACGGCGGTGGCCACCCGCTCCAGTACCTGAGCCAGGGAATGGCCGCCCGCTGCCAGCCTTGTGCACTCGTCCGCGAGCTCCCATCCCGTGCGCAGCTCGGCGTAACGTTCGGCCGCGATGAGCTGGTCCGCATGCCTCATCACCAGGACAAACGGCACTTCCGGAGGCAGTTCAAGCAACGGAAGGCCGTAGGCCTCGCAGGCCTGCACCAGGCCGGCCGGCAGTTCGCGGTGTGCCGCGCCCAGGCCGAAAACCAGCCCTGACACGGGCACAGACATCAGGCGCTCAACGTAGGCATCCCAAATCCGGTAGTCCTTCACGTTGAGGCCCATCCCGTTGGTCAGCAGCAGGGCGTTGACGCTGAGGAACGGCGTGGGGTCCATGTGCTCCGTGGGCGCGCACCACGCGATGGGGCGGGCAAGACGTCCTGGACTGCCTGGCACGGCAAGGCGGATGTTCAGCGCGGGATCCGCTACGAGATCGGCAACACGCATGGAAATCCCTCCTGGTTAGTGCAAGAAGCATAATCCGTCTGTCCACATTCGGCGATCCGCCCAATTCCGGCCGGGTCATCGCCTCTGTACCGTTGCCTGCATGCAAAAAAACGTGACGGAAACCACGGCCACCCAAGTGTTCCTGAACTCCGACATGGGTGAAGGCTTCGGATTGCACGAGTTCGGAAACGACGTTGCCCTGATGGAAATCATCGACGTCGCCAACGTCGCCTGCGGCTATCACGCCGGGGACCCGGACGTGATGAACCGGACCGTAGCCCTTGCCGCTGAACACGGCGTCGCCGTCGGAGCGCACCCCGGGCTCCCTGATCCCATGGGTTTCGGCCGCCGGCGGATGGTCCTCACCCCTGAGGAAGTTGAATCGATCATCCTCTACCAGACGGGGGCGTTGACGGCCTTCCTGGCAAAGAACGGGCTGCCCCTGAACCACATCAAGCCCCACGGCGCCCTCTACGGCATGCTCGCCGGAGACGAAGACCTCATGCAGGCGGCCGCCGGCACCGCGAAGCAGTTCGGTGTTCCCTTCTACGGCCTCGCCGGCACTGCGCATGAATCCGTATGCCGTGCCATGGGCGTGGACTTCATACCGGAACTGTACGTTGACCTCAATTACGGTCCCGCCGGCGAACTGCTCATCCAGCGCCGGCCCGCACCCACGGACCCGGCCGCCGCCGCAGAACGCGTCAGCCGGGCGATGGCAGGCGAGCCGGTGCCCGCCGTCGACGGCACTCCCCTGAACATCACATTCCAAAGCATCTGCGTCCATTCCGATGCCCCCAATGCGGTCGCCGTCGCCTCCGCCGTACGCAACGCGCTCAACTCATCCCGCCCCGCCCACTCCTGAAAGCGAGCAGCACATGGCCACGATCGTTTCACCCCTTCCCGGAGTCTTCTACCGCAAGCCCGGACCGGGCAAACCTCCCTTCGCCAATGAAGGCGACACGATCGAAGTCGGGCAGACCATCGGCATCGTGGAAATCATGAAGCAGTTCACCGAGATCCAGTCCGACGTCGCCGGGACCCTTGAATCCTTTGAAGTCAACGAAGGCGACATGGTCAACCCGGGCGACTCCATCGTCGTTATCCGGGAAGGATAAAAGCAGCCCATGAAACTGTTCATCGCAAACCGTGGCGAGATCGCCGTTCGGATCGCCAGGACCGCGCGCGAAATGGGCATCGAAACTGTCCTGGGGGTCAGCGAGCCCGACGCGGAATCACTGGCTGCCCGGTCCGCCGACCATTACGTGGTGGTTGGCCCGGCCCAGGCAGCCGCCAGCTACCTGAACCAGGACGCCCTGGTCGCCGCGGCCCGGGAGCAGGGGTGCGATGCCGTGCACCCGGGCTACGGCTTTCTTTCGGAGAATGCCGACTTCGCGCGGAAGGTGGCAGGCGCCGGCCTGACCTGGGTGGGCCCGAACGCGGACACCATCGCCATGATGGGCAACAAGTCCCTGGCCCGGGAGTCGGCAGCAAAGGCCGGAGTCCCCGTGCTGCGGGGATCCGACGGGCCCCTGGACCCGGAGGCTGACGCCGTGGAAATTGCGCGCGGCATCGGGTACCCGCTGGTGGTGAAGGCTTCCGCCGGCGGCGGCGGCAGGGGCATCCGCTTCGTGCACGATGAAGGCGAGCTCCTGGCAACGATCGAGATGGCCCGGGGCGAGGCCGGTGCCGTCTTCGGTGACGACACTGTCTACCTGGAACGGTTCGTGGAACATGCCCGCCACGTTGAGGTGCAGGTCCTCGGTGACGGGACTAACTTCGTCCACTTGGGTGACCGCGACTGCTCGATGCAGCGCCGTTCCCAGAAGGTATTGGAGGAAGCCCCGGCTCCCGACCTTCCGGAGACCGTCCGCAAAACCATCCGGGAGTCTTCCGTGGCTCTTGCCCGCCAATGCGGCTACCACGGAGCGGGGACAGTGGAGTTCCTCTACGACCCCGTCAACCACGAGGCCGCGTTCATTGAGATGAACACGCGCATCCAGGTGGAACATCCCATCACCGAGCAGATCACCGGCGTGGACCTGGTCCGTGAGCAACTACTGATTGCCTCCACCGGATCTATGTCGATATCCCAGGACGATGTGCGCTTCACCGGCCACGCCATCGAATGCCGCATCAACGCAGAAGACCCCAGCCATAACTTCTTCCCCAGCCCGGGGGTCATCCGGTCCCTGGAATGGCCATCAGGCGACGGAATCAGGGTGGACACCGGGGTGGAGGCTGGCTCGGCTGTGAGCCCGTACTACGACTCCCTCCTGGCCAAGCTGATCGTCCATGCCCCGGACCGGGACGCCGCCATCGCGGCTACGCTGGCGGCCTTGGAGGCAACGCACATTGAAGGCGTCAAGACCACTGTCCCCGTCCATAAGGCGCTGCTGGCACGTCCCGAATTTGCCGATGTCAGCCACCATTCCAAGTTCATCGAAACTGCAGCCAACCTGTTGGGGGCAAAATGACTACCGAAGCAGCCGTCTTCCCGGGTGCGCGCTACACCTGGGGCGGGGACGAATTCCTGTTCGTGGAAGTCTCTGAGGCCATGAGCCTGCCCGCGAACTTCAAGGTAATGTCCATCGCCGGCAGGCTCTCCGATGCCCGGCACCCGGGAATCGTAGACATCTGCCCCGCCAACGCCTCCCTGCTGGTGCGGTTCGATCCTGACGTGCTGCCTCCGCAACAGCTGGAAACGGCCGTGAGGGACATAGAGCGCGACCTGATGAACCACCAGCAGCGGGCGCTTGAAACCCGGATCATTGAAGTCCCGGTCTGGTACGAGGACCCCTTCACCGCAGAAGTGGCCCAGCGGTTCCGTGAAGGATTCCACCAGGAACCCCACGGCAGCGACATCGACTACGCGGCCAAGGTCAACCACCTCAAGGACGCCGCGGAATTCATCCAGCGGCACCATGAACATCCATGGCTAGTGTCCATGGTGGGTTTCGTGGCCGGGCTGCCCTTCCTGTTCCAGCTGGTGGACCGGGACAAGCAGCTGGAGGTCCCCAAGTACCTGAGCCCGCGGACCGACACCCCCAAACTGACGGTGGGGCACGGAGGATGCTTCGGCTGCATCTATTCTGTCCGCGGCGCCGGGGGCTACCAGATGTTCGGCGTGGCCGCCGCCCCCATCTTTGATCCCGATCAGGCCCTGGCAGACTTCAAGGATTTCATGGTTTTCTTCCGCCCGGGGGACATCGTGAAGTTCAGGCCGGTCAGCGAGGCGGAGTACAACGCAATCCAGACGGAGATATCCGCAGGCACCTTCCGCTACCGGCAGGCGCCGGTGACGTTCGAGCTGTCCAAAGCCCTGGCCGACCCCGAAGGCTACAACCGTGAACTCATGGAGGCCCTCAATGGCTTTTGAAATTGGAAACCCGGGCCTGGCCACCACTGTCCAGGACCAGGGCCGCACGGGCCACTACAACGTGGGCATCCCGCAGAGCGGTTCCATGGACCAGTACTCCGCTGAACTCGGAAATGCCCTGGTGGGAAACACGGCACGGGAAGCGGTCCTTGAGTGCACCTACCTCGGCCCCGTGCTCACCACCGACAACGATGCCGTCATCGCCGTCACGGGCGCCCCCGTAGAGGTGAAGGTCAACGGGGAGCCGCGGCCCCAGTGGAGCCGCCTGCCGCTGAAGACCGGGGACCAGCTCTCCTTCGGCGTCATCCAGGGCGGCGCCCGCTACTACATCGCAGTCCAGGGCGGCATCGACGTCCCGGAGGTGCTCGGAAGCCGGTCCACATACAGCCTCGGCGGGATCGGCGGGTTCAAGGGCCGGAAGCTCGAGTCAGGTGACGGAGTCCCTGTGGGCGCTCCTTTGAACGGCGGAAAACTCCCCCAGGCCGGGACTGTTCCGGATGAATTCCGGCCCGTTTACGCCAAAGAGCAGAAAGTCCGGATCGTGCTGGGGTTGTACGACCACCGCCTCACCGACGAAGGCCTGGCCAGTCTCCTGGATGAGGAGTGGAAGGTGACGCCGGTGGCTGACCGGATGGGTCTGCGCTACTCCGGGCCGGGCGTGAGTTGGAAAGAGCGGAAACAGCCCTTCGGTGCCGGCTCGGACCCCTCCAACATTGTGGACGCAGGCTACGCCGTGGGGTCCATCCAGATCCCCGGCGGCACCCAGCCGATAATCCTGCACCGGGATGCCGTCTCCGGTGGCGGCTACGCGATGGTGGGCACGGTGATCAGCGCCGACATGGACCTGGTTGCCAGGGCGGCCCCCGGAACGGCAACCCGGTTTGTGGCTGTCAGCCTGGCTGATGCCCTGGATGCCCGCCGGGACCATGCTGAACGCCGGAACAAGGCGTGGGCGGCACTGGGCGCCACCCGCTGACAGGTAGAGGCGGGTCCCAAACATCCCGGACCCGCCCACCACCGCCAGGCCTACCGCCGCCATTGCCGGGAGATCCGGAAGGACTCCCGCACCCGGTCCACTGCCACCTGGGAGCCGGATGACTACTTCATCCCCTACCCCACCGCCCCTTTGTACGAGGCACTGGTCGGGTTACATCCCCTGCCTCGGCGCCAGCACCACACAGCCGCCCGACTAGGGCATTTCTCCCCTGTACACCGTCCCACGCCGGGACTAGTCTCAGCCGCATCAACGTCCACTGCTGTCGAGGAGCCGTCATGGCCGGGTTTGTGCAGATCATCGAATTCAAGACCTCCCGTATCAAGGAGATCGAAGAACTGGGCCGTCCCTCAAGAACCGAGGGGAGCGCTCCGGCCACGTTCCGCCGGATTGTTGCCACGGCGGACAGGGACCACCCAGGGACCTACTTCACCATCGTCGACTTCGAGTCCTTTGACTCGGCAATGGAGAACTCCGGCCGGCCGGAAACGTCCGAGTTCGCTGCCAAGATGGCGGAACTGTGCGATGGACCCGTGATCTTCCACAATCTGGATGTCATGTGGGAGGACACCGGAGACGGCGCGGACAACGGCTAGGAGCAGGACAACTGCCTGCTGTAAGTACCGTTCCGGATCGCTTGATCGGGTGCTGGCGGACGGGCACCACCTGGTGGTTGTTGGTGGCGGCGACGGGACCTTTAGGCCGGCAGGATTCCGGAACGGCTCAACAGTGCCCGGGTCTTCGGGTGCTGCGGCGTAGTGAAGATCTGGCTTGGTGGGCCCTCCTCGACGATGATTCCCTGGTCCATGACAACAATTCGGTCGGCAATTTCCCGGGCGAACTGCATTTCGTGGGTGACGATGACCATGGTGGTTCCCTGCTGGGCGATTTTCTTGATGACGGAGAGGACTTCGCCCACCAGTTCCGGGTCCAGTGCCGATGTGGGCTCGTCGAAGAGCATGACGCTGGGTTCCATGGCGAGGGCACGGGCGATAGCAACGCGCTGCTTTTGGCCGCCGGAGAGCTTGCTGGGGTAGTTCTCCATCTTGTCGCCTAGTCCCACCATTTCGAGGTTGGGGACGGCTACATCGCGGGCCTCTGAGGCGGAGAGCTTTTTCACGTCCCGCAACGGGGCCATGACGTTGCCCAGGGCCGTCTTGTTGAGGAACAGGTTAAAGTGTTGAAAGACGAACCCGATGTCGGTGCGCTTTTGGGCGGTAATCGAGGCTTTTTCGGCGATCAGTCCGCCGTCGCGTTCTTCGTAGCCGATCAGGTGCCCGTTGACGTAGATCCGCCCGGCTTCGATGGTTTCCAGTTTGTTGATACAGCGCAGCAGGGTGCTCTTACCGGATCCGCTGGACCCCAGGATCGCGATGGTTTCGCCGCGGTGGACCACCAGGTCCACGCCCTTGAGCACTTCCACCCGTTTTTCCACGTGGGGGCGGCCCGTTAGTCGGCTCCATAGCGTCCGCTTTGTTTCCGAGACGAAAGTTTTGTGGACGTCGCGGACCTCGATGATGGTGTCGTCAGCCATTGGCCCGGGCCTTTCGTTCAAGCACTACCACGATGCGCGAAAGCGGCAGGCTGATAATCAAATAGAGAATGGCCGCGGCGGTATAGATGGCCGTGGTCTGGAAGGTCTGGCTGTTGAGGATGTTGGCTGTTTTCAGGATCTCGGTCACGGCGATCACCGAGGTCAGCGCGGTGTCCTTGATCATCGCGATGAAGTAGTTGCCGATTGGCCCCATGGAAACGACGAATGACTGCGGAATGACCACTTTCCAAAGGGTTTTGGTGGGTGTGTATCCGAGCGAGAGGGCGGCCTCGGTTTGGCCGTGTTCCACGGACAGGATGGCAGAGCGGAAAACTTCTGAGAGATAGGCGGCGTAGTTCAGGCCCAGGCCCAGGATGCCGGCCGGAACCGGTTCGATGGACACCCCAATGCTGGGAAGCACGAAGAAGATGTAGACCAACTGCACCAGCAGCGGGGTTCCACGGATCACCTCGAGGTAGAAGGTGGCTATTCCGCGGAGGATTTTGATGTTGGAGATCCGCGCCAAGGCAATCAGGAGGCCGAGGACTAGCGCCAGCGCCATGGCGCCGAGGGCAAGTTGGACGACAACGGGCACGGCAACAAGCAGGGCAGGGAACACGGCGAGCGTGTTGGTGATGAAGTCCATGAAGGAATCCCTAAGTCAAGGGTCGGGCAGGGCCGGCGGAGCCGCGGGATTAGCGAATGCCCGCCGGCCCTGCGTGAGTTGAAATCTACTTGACCATGTTGGCTTCACCGAGGCCGTACTTCTTGAGGATCTCAAGGTACTTGGGTGAATTCTTGAGCTCGGTCAGTCCCGAGTTCAGGTCCTGCAGCAGCTGCGTATCATCCTTGCGCACTCCGGCTCCGATGGTGCCCGGGTAGAACGGCTTATAGGGGTCGACGAGCTTAAGCTTGGGGTTCGGTTTCTGGACGAGGCTGTAACCGATGACAGCGCTGTCCGTAAACACGGCGTCGACCTGTTTGTTTTCCACTGCTGCGAGCAGGGCCGCCTGCGAGTCGAAGAGCTTGACCTGGCTTCCGCCGAGGCTGTCCACGAGGTCCTTGAATACCGTGCCGGTCTGAGCGCCGAGCACCTTGCCCTTGACGTCGTCGCGCGAGGCCAAAGTGGAATCTGCGGGAACCACCATGGCTTCACCCTCGGTGTACCAGGGCTCGGTGAAGTTGATCTCCTTCTTGCGATCGTCGGTGATGTACATCGCATCCACGATGACGTCGGCCTTCTTCGCGTTCAGCGCCGCAATCAGCGTGGCGAACTCCGAGGTGAAGACTTTGACCTTCCATCCCTTCGCCGCGGCGATGGCGTTGATCATTTCCCCGTCGATGCCTTTGAGTTCACCGGTGGCCTGGTCGGTGTAGGAGAAGGGGGCGTCGTTGGAGGTGGCGATGGTAATGGTCTTTTGTTCGGCCCCTCCGGTGCTGGACCCGCCGCCGCTTCCTGAGCCGCAAGCGGTCATGGCCAGGGCGACAGCTACGCCCATAGGCACCAATGCAGCAAACCGCTTGCGGAGCATATTTTTGTTCATCGTGAAGTGCCTTCGTTAGTGATGGTTTTTATCGGTTGAAGCGGTCGAGCCGCAGGGTAGCAGTGGCCTTGTGAGCCTCCATGCCTTCGAATCCGGAGATCGTTGCCACGTAGTTGGCCAGGCGCGGAGTGGCGGCTTTTTCGACCCGCTGAAACGTCAGCGGTTTCAGGAAGCGGGATACCGAGAGCCCTGCCGAGGACCGGGCACCGCCACCAGTGGGCAGGACATGGTTGGTGCCTGAGGTGCCCTTGTCTGAGTAGGCAACCGTCGACCACGGACCCAGGAAGATGGAGCCGTAGTTTTGCAGGTTCGCATGGTAGTAGGAATCGTCGGACGTTTGAATCTCGAGGTGTTCCGGCGCCAGCAAGTCCATGATCTGCACCGCCGTCGCGCGGTCCTCGGCGACATAAACGGTGCCGTAGTCCCGCCACGCCGGGCCGGCGATATCCCGGGTGTCCAGCGTCCGCAGCTGCTTGCTGATATGCCGCATGACCTCCTCGCCGAACTCCTGGGATGTGGTCACCAGGGATGCCGGTGATTGCGGTCCGTGTTCGGCTTGGCCAAGAAGGTCCGCAGCCACAAGCTCCGCATCCGCTGTTTCGTCAGCGATCACCGCAACTTCGGAGGGGCCCGCAAGGAGATCAATGCCGACGCGCCCGAACAGCTGGCGTTTGGCCTCAGTTACGTAGGCGTTGCCTGCGCCCACCAGAATATCCGCGGGCTGCTCACCCAGCAGGCCGAAGGCCATCGCCGCCATCGCCTGTACGCCGCCCACGGTAAACGCCCGGTCAACGCCAGCGAGGTAGGCGGCGTAGAGTACGGCCGGGTGCCCGCCGGGTCCCGTGGGCGGGGTACAGGCGACGACGCTGGGAACGCCCGCGGCTTTGGCAACCCCCACGGTCATGAAGGCACTGGCGAGGATGGGGAACCTGCCCGCCGGCAGGTAGGCCCCCACTCTGGCAACAGGAACGTACTTTTGTCCTGTGAAAACCCCGGGGAGGAGTTCGGTTTCGAAATCCGTCAGGTGTTCGCGCTGCTCGACGGCGAACAGCCGGGTCCGCTCGGCACTGGCCATGAGGGCCTCACGTAACTCGGCGGACAGTGAGTCCCCCGTCTTGGCCAGGTCTTCCGGGCTGACCTCCAGGCTTTGACCGGACCAGGCGTCGAGTTGCCGTGAGTATTTGACGACGGCGTCGATCCCGTTTCTCTCTATGTCGCCGAGCATGACCGAAACGGTTTCAATGACTTCTGGCAGTCGCTGGGCGGGGACGCCCCCTACAGCTGGACTCTTCAGCGTGGTGAAGTTCCCCCGAATGTATGCCCTGTCACGTTCAGCTAGTTGCATGGGTCACAACGTACGCGCCCCGGAGGCATAGCACAATGGGGCCTTTCCATATGCCAGTCATAGGGTCGCCCTATAGGCTGGGGGCATGACACTGGCGCAGCTCCGGGCCTTTCTGGCCGCCTATGAGCTTGGTTCCTTTACCGCGGCCGCACGAAAGTTGGAAACAAGCCAAGCTTCCGTCTCAGAGCTCATCAACAGGCTCGAACAGGAGCTGGCCCACAGCCTTTTTACCCGCGGAGGGCGCCGTCTCATCCCCACTACGGCTGCCGTGGAATTGCAGCAGCACGCACAGCGATCTGTGACGTCGTTTGACAACGGGGTGGAAGCCTTGAAATCCATGTCCTCCCTGGAAGGAGGCGTATGCACCTTCGGAGTGCTGCGGTACGGAGCGCACTACGATCTCGCGGACCTCGTCCAGCGATTCCACCGGCGGTATCCCAAGGTAAAAGTGCGCCTGGTGGGCCTGAACTCCGTCGCTGTGGCTGAATCCGTGGCGTCCGGGGAGATCGAGGCAGGGCTCATCGTTCTTCCTGTGGTCGAAACGGGACTGCAGGTAAGGCCGCTCTTCCGGGACCAGGTTTTTTACGTCTCGGCCACGCGCGATCCGTCACAGGGTCCCATGACCATGCAGGAGCTCGCGGCGTCAAAGCTGGTGCTCTACGACGCTTTTGCCGGTTGGCGGGACCCCACGCGCCGGCAGATTTTGGAGCGCGCCAGGCTCAAGGGCCTCAAAATCGATCCCGCAATTGAAGTGGAGCACGTCGATACCGCCCTTGGGCTCGTGGCCGCCGGAGCCGCGGACACCTTCGTTCCCCAAGCGATCGTCAATGGAGCCGGATTCCCGAAAAACATCAAAGCAGTTCCTTTTGCCGAACCCCTGTACGACACCATTGCCCTCATCCAGCGTGAAGCATCGTATCTCTCGCCAGCGACACGAAAAATGGCGCAGATGGCCGAGCGCACCCTGCTGGCCAAGGTTGACCCGGAACAGAACGTCCGCCGGCAGATTCGGAATTGACAAAGGGCGGCGATTTGGTCCGAAGAAAGGGGAGGAACAAAGAGCGTCAGCCTCAACGACTCGATCATTCGCTGGCGCTGGTCAGCGAAGTCGTGGGGGTCATGGATCGGGTCGTCACACCGGCTTTGAATCAGGTTGACTATTAGGTGGGCCCCGATCAGACTGCACTTTCACCCCAGGCGGGCTCAAGTCAGATTGACATTCTCATGTGCCTGGCACAAGCCGTTCCGGGCCCGCCTCGAATTCCCGGAGGGGACCACGAGCCGATGGAGCTCGGGGACCTGCTTCAGGTGGCCGTCGGCAACGGCCGGCATTACGGCGGCGGCAACACGGTCTCCCCCACCGCAGGGATCGACGACCACATCCTTGACATCTACGCCATCGTGGCCGGACCGCTCCGGGAGCACGTGAGTATCGCACGCTTACTCAAGGACGGAAGCTTCATCGAACACGACCGGGTGTACCACCTGACCACCCGACACGTCCGGCTGGTCACCGAGCCGCCGCTGCCGGTGAATCACGACGGCGAGATCGCCGCCACCACGCCGGCCGACTTCACCGTCCAGCGCAACGCCGTCCACGTGGTGGTGCCCCAGAGCAGCACCAGCGCGGTCTTCGACGGACCGGGCGCCGCGAACTAGCCGTCCACGTGAAGCGGCCGTTCGCATTCAGTGAACGCCCCCTAATGCCGTCAACAACTCAGTGGCGTATTTGTTTAGGGGAACCCCGTGATTGGCAGCCTCGATTGCCAATTTGCGATGAAGTTCGGGAGGTACCCGAAGGTTGAGCCTGCCACTAAATTTCTGGGTGGAAATTGGCTGAGGCACTGACTCGCCTGACTGCGTAAGTTCATCGATGACATCGGACACCAAACGTTCAATGCCGCGGAGCGCCTCGAACTGATCCTCATCCAGCCATGACAGCGAAGGGAACTCAAGGACAGTTGCAACGAACTCCTGGTCCTCCGGTGACCACTGCACCGAGTACCGGTACTGCACAACCGGGGACGGAACGGCTGCCGCTTTTCGAGTGGACATCTACTTCTCCTTGGTCCTATCAATGGCGGCTATAGCTTGTTTCACCTGATACGGCTTAGCCTTGCCGTTCTTGTTTTGCAGATTGATTCTGGGATCCCCCGCCCAGGGCATTCTGAATATCGCGTTGTGGCTCCCGGAGCCCGACCTAGGTTCGCCAAAGTAGTGAGCGCAAAGTTTGAGCATGTCGCTATACGAGACATTCTCAGGTGGTTTTCTAGCTTGCTGTTCGATCTTCTCGATGCTCGCCACATAACCATGGTGCCATTTTTGGCACCATTTCTCAAGAGCGCAGGCGGCGCAAGCCGTTAACCTCCCCTCCAACTCACCGCACCAAGCACGCAACCTCACCTCCCTACGGTGGACGGGTCGCCGGCCAACAACCGGTTCCCGTCACCCAGGAGGAAACCACCCATGCGCCAAGTCCTGACTGCCGCGGCAGCTGCCGCCCTCATCGCCACTATGGCGAGCCCCGCCGTCGCCGCACCGGAGAACGGTGCCGGCACGCCGTCGTCGAACGCCGCAGGCGCTGCCACCTCCGCGCTCAAGTTGAACGAGCGCAACGGCTCCTTCGACCTGCAGAGCCACCGCGGCGGTCGCGGCGAATGGACCGAAGAGTCCCTCACCGCTTTCTCCAACTCCCTGAAGCTGGGCGTGACCACCCTCGAGCTGGACACCCACCTGACCGACGACGGCAAGGTGATCGTCTGGCACGACGACACCATCCAGGCCAACAAGTGCGTCGACACCGTACCCGCCACCACCGGCGACCCAGAGTTCCCGTACGTGGGCGACCGCGTGGCCGAGCTGTCCCTAGCGCAGATCAAGACGCTGAACTGCGGTTACACGCAGCTGCCCGGCTACCCGGAACAGGACGTCATCGAAGGCAACCGGATCGCCGAGCTCAAGGACGTCTACCAGCTGGTCCGCGACACCAACGCCGCGAAGGTCCGCTTCAACGTCGAGACCAAGGTCAATGACAGCGAGATCGGCGGCGCCGGCATGGAGTCCCTCACCCGCGCCGTGGTCGCTGAGATCCAGGCCTCCGGCATGGCGGACCGCACCACCGTGCAGTCCTTCGACTGGTCCTCACTGAACCTCACCAAGGAGATCGCGCCCGAGCTTCCGCTGGTGGCGCTCTCCAGCGGCGACGCGTGGATGGGCGTGGGCCAGCCCGGCGCCAGCCCCAACCTGGGCGGAATCGACATCGACGACTACGAGGGCTCGCTACCCAAGGCGGCAGCCGCCCAGGGGTACGACGTCGTCTCCCCCACGTTCCGCTCCGTCACCCCTGCGATGATCGCCGAAGCCCATGACCTGGGCCTGCCCGTCATCCCGTGGACCGTCAACACCACCGCCGACATGGCGCGCCTGATGGACCTGGGCGTGGACGGCATCATCACCGACTACCCCACCCGCCTGCGCACCCTCATGGAGGAGCGGGGTCTCAAGCTGCCCAAAGCCTACGAGGTCAAGGGCTAACTCGCGGGCCTACAGTCCGCGGCCTAGTGTTCGCGGCCGGGCGGCAGCTTTTCGAAGCTGCCGCCCGGCGCCGCTGGGACAACAAGTCCAAACACGCACACGATTCCGCGCCGTACCGCTCCTAAGATGAGGAATGGACTTCGAGGACACGCTCTGGACGGTCTTGGGCGCCGGGCTGGTTCTGCTGATGCTGGTGGACGTCTTTCGTACGCTCCTTTACCCGCACGGTTCCGGCCCCCTGGGCCGGGCGATCATGCGCGGATTCTGGCTGGTGTCCAGGAAACTGCGGGGCCGGGGCACCTTCATCGCAGCGCCCCTGGCGATGGCCGCCGTCATCGGTGCCTGGGCAAGCTTGGCGGCCGTCGGCTGGGCCCTGCTCTACCTGCCCCATCTGACGGACGGTTTTATTTACGGTGCAGGGGTTCCGCTGCGGGCCGACTTCGCCGAAGCCCTCTACATCTCCCTGGTCACGCTTTCCACGGTGGGGTTCGGCGATATCGTGGCAGCTCATCCGGTACTCAGACTGGTTGTTGCCCTCCAGGCCGTCACCGGATTCGGGTTGCTGACAGCAACGGTCACCTGGATCCTGCAGACGTTCCCGGCCCTGAACCGTCGCCGGGCCCTTGCCCACCAGCTGAACCTGTTCAGGGAAGCTGCAGGCCCGGCCGGCCTACTGGCTCTGAACCCAGGCCATGCGGCCGGGCTATTGGAGTCAATAGCCGGCAACGTGGCTTCGGTGAGCATAGACCTCCTCGCGTTCCACGAAACCTACTACTTCCGTGAAATTGAGCAGCGCGGTTCCCTGCCGGCCACGGTGGCCTACGCCCAGCAGCTGGCATCCCAGGCGCAACGCAGCGAGAACGCTGAACTGCAGTTCGCCGGACGGATGCTCCACGCGGCCCTCGAAGGACTCGCGGAGGTCCTGCGCGGCAAATTCGGCCACGCAGGAACCACATCCGCCGATGTGTTCGACAGCTACGAGCTGCACCACCGGCACGTGCGGCGCGGGGATCCGGGCGCAAAATAGCCGGCATCCGGCACCCGCGGCGCCGGTCCGTTGCCTTGCACGCGGGTTCTGGGCGAGCGGATCCTGGCGGCCGCGCAGCCGCCGTCAGAGAACCTTTGAAAGGAACTCCTTGGTCCGCTCGTGCTGCGGATTGCTGAGGACCTGCCGGGGCGGGCCGGCCTCCACCACCACGCCCTCGTCCATAAACACCAGGGTGTCCGCCACTTCGCGGGCGAAGCCCATCTCGTGGGTGACCACCAGCATGGTCATGCCGCTCTTGGCCAGTTCCTTCATCACCTCCAGCACCTCCCCCACCAGTTCCGGGTCCAGGGCACTGGTGGGCTCGTCGAAGAGCATCAGCTTCGGGTCCATGGCCAGGGCGCGGGCAATGGCCACCCGCTGCTGCTGCCCGCCGGACAGGTGCGCCGGGTAGGCGTCCCCCTTGTCCCCCATCCCCACGCGCTCCAGCAGTTCTTTGGCCCGGGCGGTGGCCTTCGCCTTGGACAGGCCTTTCACTCGCATCGGGGCAAGGACGATGTTCTCCAAGGCCGTCAGGTGCGGAAACAGGTTGAACCGCTGGAACACCATCCCGATTTCCCGGCGCTGGAACGCCGCTTCGGAGAGCTTCAGTTCGTACAGCTTTTCCCCCTTTTGACGGTAGCCAACCAGCTGGCCGTCCACGGAAAGCCGGCCGCCGTCGACGCGTTCCAGGTGGTTGATGCAGCGCAGGAACGTCGACTTGCCCGAGCCGCTGGGCCCGACGATGCAGAGCACCTGGCCGCGGCCAACCTCCAGGCTGATGCCGCGCAGCACCCTGTTCGTGCCGAAATTCTTGGAGACCTTCTCGGCCAGCACCATCGGCACACCCGTCATCCTTTTCCTCCAAAATCATTGCCGAGCGGGGCACCCGGTGTGCCGGGCTCCCCGGGAACCGCCGGCGCCGCGCCCGCCGCCGGAAGTTCCGACGTCGTCCTCTGCTTGCTGCTGCTGGCCCGCCCGGTGCCGCGGGAGAACCGCTTTTCAATGAAGTGCTGCCCCACCATCAGGACCGATGTGAAGAGCAGGTACCAGAGGGACGCCACAATCAGCAGCGGGACGGGCGTGAACGTCACCGCGGAAATGCCGCGGGACACCCCGTACAGGTCGATGCTCAAGGGGATTGCGGCCACCAGTGACGTGGTCTTCAGCATCGAGATCACCTCGTTGCCGGTGGGCGGAATGATGATCTTCATGGCCTGCGGGACCACCACGAACCGCATGGTCTGGCCCCACGACAGGGCCAGGGCCGTGCCCGCTTCCTCCTGGCCGCGGTCCACGGACAACAGTCCGGCACGCACGATCTCGGACATGTACGCTGCCTCGTTCAGGCCCAGCCCGATCACGGCGGTGATGAAAAGGTTGGTGAAGATCCCGTTCGGGATGGTGACCCACGGCTGCATGAACGGAATGCCCAGGGTGAACACCGGATAGATCAGGGACACCAGGCCCCAGAAGACCAGCTGCACGTAGACCGGGGTCCCGCGGAAGATCCAGATGTACAGCCAAGCAACGTTCTTCAGCACCGGGTTGGGTGAGAGGCGCATGATGGCCAGCACCAGGCCGATGACGATCGCCCCGATCATCGCGTAGACGGTCAGGGACAGCGTCACCCATGCCGCATGGCTGATCCGGCGGTCGAAGATGAACTTGCCCACGTCCGCCCAGCCGTAGTCCGGGCGCTGGGCGGCGTCCAGCACAAACACCGCCAGCCCGAGCACCAAGAGCACGGCAACCAGGATCCGCCAGGGGTGGCGCAGCGGAATCGCGACGATCGTCTCGGGCGGCGCGTCGTCCCCGGCGCTCCCGCTGCCGGTCCGCGGCCCCCTGTCGGGGCCCGACTCAAGCCTGTCGGATTCCGGCGCGCTCATGATCGCTTACCCCTTGGCTGCCACGTTGAGGGCGGCCGTCTTGACTCCGCCGGACTCCACTCCCCACTTGGACAGGATCTTGTTGTACGAACCGTCATCGATCAGTGTCTGCAGCGCCTTCTGCAGGGCGGGCGTGAAGTCGCTGCCCTTGGCCACGGGGATGCCGTACGGGGCCACCTCGAAGGCGTCGCCCGCGGTCTGCAGCTTGTCCTTGGTCTTGGAGATCGCGTAAAGGGTCACCGGCGAATCGGCGCTCATGGCGTCCACCTGGCCCACCGCCAGGGCGTTTGTTGCCTGGTCCTGCGCGTCGAACCGGAAGATCTCGATGGCGGGCTTGCCGGCGTCGGTGCAGGCCTTTGACTTCTTGGGCACTTCATCGGTGTCCTCGTACGTGGTTGCCTGCACGGCCACTTTGAGTCCGCAGGCGTTGTTGGGGTCAACGGTCTTGCCCTTGGCGGTGGCCCACTGGATACCGGCAGAGTAGTAGTTGACGAAGTCCACCTGCTTTTCACGTTCCAGGGTGTCCGTGAACGAGGACATTCCCATGTCATCCTTGCCCGCGCGCACGGCAGGCAGGATGTTGTCGAAGGTGCCGATGTCGAAGTTGACCTTCACGCCCATCACCTTGCCCAGGGCGTTGGTGAGGTCAACCGACCAGCCCGCCGGCGCACCGTTATCGTCCTTGAACTCGTTGGGCGGGTAGTTGTTGGCCATGCCGACGTTCAGCACGCCGGCGCTCTTGATTTTCTCCGGGAGCATCGCGGCGACGTCGTCGTTCTTTTTGACGTCAACAGCGTCGCCTGCGGATCCCGACGCCGAGCCGGTGGCGGCAGGTTGGCTGTTGTCCACGCAACCGGAGAGGGCGAGCGCCGTGACTACAGTGAGGACGGGGAGTATGTATCGGGTGCGCATGGCTTCCTTAGCTTTCAGAGATTCTTCTGGTTCGTGCCTGACTTCGTTTTTTCAAGAATTTCGCCGGAAGAGCGGATGTCACGCAGGATCTCCCCACCCCGGGCTTTCAGCTCAGGAATGCTAGAAACGCCTACCAGCGTCATGGTACGCCTGAGTTCCTCCTCCAGGATGCCGATGATGCGTTCCACGCCCGGCGTGCCGGCTGCCACCAGGCCATAGAGGTACGCCCTGCCGATGGAGCAGGCATCGGCTCCCAGCGCCAGCGCCTTGAGGATGTCGCTGCCGCGCCGGATCCCCGAGTCGACATAAATCTCCAGCGAGTCACCCACCCGCTGGCGCGATTCCTGCAGCACATCCATCGGGCTGAGCATGTGGTCGAGTTGGCGGCCGCCATGGTTGCTGAGCTGGACGGCGTCCAGGCCGATGCGGGCCGCCTTTTCGACATCGGCCGGATTGACGCAGCCCTTGAGCACGATCTTGCCGCCCCACGCCTGGCGCAGATCTTCGAGTTCCTTCCACCCGCTGGTCGCATCCGAATGGCCCAGGATGTGCTGCCACATGGACGGGGTGACCATCGAGGTGGCTGCGGGGCTGCGCGGATCCAGGTTGGGGAAACTGATCCCGTCCGACTTCAGGAAGTTGATCCACCAGGACGGCCGCCGGGCGATGTCCGCGATGGTTGAAAGCGTCAGTGCGGGAGGGGCAGTGAACCCGTTTTGGAGGTCCCGTTCCCTTGACCCGAGCGCCCGGGTGTCGACGCCGATGATCAGTGTGCTGAATCCGGCGGCTTCGCAGCGGGCCAGTTTGTCCTTGGCGGCCTGGGCGTCCGCGCCGAGCCCGAAGTTGAACCAGCGGTCCAGGGCGGGGTGGTTCCTGGCAATGGTTTCCATGGGCACGGTGCTGAGGCCCGCGAGTCCGTAAGGGATACGGGCACTTTCGGCGGCAGCCGCGACGGCGGACTCGCCTTCGGGATGGAACATCCGGGTTGCGCCGGTGGGCGTCAAAGTCAGGGGCAGGGCGCTGGGCTTGCCGAGCAGGACGGTGCTGGTGTCGGGCCCGGACACCGGCCCCCAGGTGGGCATGAGCGCCCAGGAGTCGAAGACGGCACGGTTGCGCCGGAGCGTGACCTCGTCCTCGGAGCCGCCGTCGAGGTAGTCAAAAATTCCCGCCGGCAGGACCCTCTGGGCCGCCTTCCGGTACTCGTCCACGTTGAAGGCGTTGGCCAGCACCCGGCGCCGCCGGGAGAGTACGGGGGCTTTGACCTGGATGAGTTCCCTGGCTTCGCTGATTTTCACTGATGGCCTTCCCCTGCGTACGTTCTAGGCTCAGTGTAGGAGGCGGCCTTGTCCGGGCGTGTTGGCTCAGCCGAACAGCGCCGCCACCCGTGTCAGGGTTTCGTAGACCCCGTAGGCCAGCGGCACCCCGACGAGGGCCCAGGCCACGGCCAGTCTTCCGTTGGACGCTTTCACAGGCGGGTGTGCGCCGGGAGTGTGTGCTGTGCTCATCTCAGGCCTCCATGGCAGGTTTGTACCGACCGCGTTCGGGGCGGGGTTCGTGGAATCGTGCGTCGACCGGTTTGACCAGCAGGTTGGCCACAAAGCCGACCACCAGCAGCCCCACCATGGTCAGCAGCGCCGGCTGGTAGGACGCGGCGTCCAGCTGCCCGGGTTTGCCCTGGGCGTCCAGGAAGGCGTTGACGATCAGCGGGCCGGCGATACCGGCAGCAGACCAGGCGGTCAAGAGCCGGCCGTGGATGGCACCCACCTGGAAGGTTCCGAAGAGGTCCCGGAGGTAGGCCGGAACCGTGGCGAAGCCGCCGCCGTAGAAGGAGATGATGACGAAGGCCAGCGCCACGTACAGGAACGTTGTGGTGGAACCGGCCAGGGCCAGCACCGTGTAGAGCACCGCGCCGACGCCGAGGTACACCATGTAGATACGCTTGCGGCCGGTGACGTCGGAGGTGGCGGACCAGGCGAAGCGGCCGGACATATTGCCGATCGAGAGCAGCCCCACGAAGCCGGAGGCGACGGCGGCACTGACCAGGGACACGCCGTCGGACTGGCGGAAGAAGTCCTGGATCATCGGCGCGGCCTGCTCCAGGATGCCGATGCCGGCGGTGACGTTGCAGAAGAGGGCGATCCAGACGAGCCAGAACTGCCTGGTCTTGATGGCGTTCTTGGCGGAGACGTTGTCCGTGGTGACGAGTGTGGCCGCCTTGACCTTGGCGGGATCGAACCCCTCGGGCTTCCAGCCTTCGGCCGGGACCCGGATGGTGAACGCGCCGAAGAGCATGTACGCGAGGTAGACGACGGCGAGGGTCAGGAAGAGCTTTCCCACCGCATCGCCGCTGGCCACCCAGCCCTGGGCGCCGGAGTTGGGATCGTACGCCTTTAGCAGCGCGGTGGAAACGGGGCTGGCGATCAGTGCGCCGCCGCCGAAGCCCATGATGGCCATGCCGGTGGCCAGGCCCGGCCGGTCCGGGAACCATTTGATCAGGGTGGACACCGGCGAGATGTAGCCGATGCCCAGGCCGATGCCACCCACGAAGCCGTAGCCGAGGTACACCAGCCAGAGCTGGTTGGTGAAGATGCCGAGCGAGCCGATGAGGAAGCCGCTGGCCCAGAACACGGCCGAGGTGAACATGGCTTTGCGCGGGCCGTTCGTGTCCACCCAAGTGCCCATGATCGCGGCCGAGAGGCCCAGCATCACGATGGCGATGGAGAAGATCACGCCAATCTCGGTGAGGCTGGCACCGAAGTGCTTTACCAGGGCCGTCTTGTAGACGCTCGTGGCGTAGGCCTGGCCGATGCAGAGGTGGACGGCGAGCGCCGCGGGCGGCACCAGCCAGCGGTTGAATCCCGGCGGGGCAACAGTTCGTTCACGGTCCAGCCAGCCCATATTTGCTCCTCTTGCCTGTTCGAAGACAGCGGTGTCCAGCGATCTGAAGGCGAAAAACCCTGGACGGGCGAACGCCTCCGGCAATCATGATGCAGATACTAAGCAAACGTACGATTAATGCGGTGAGCGGCAGGGAATTCACGGCAAACGGTCGTTTTGCGGCCTGGTGCTGTCCCACCAGTCCAGCACCCGGGTCCCGTGGAAGGTGAGCCACCTGGACGGTTCACCGGGGACAGCGTCCACCTCGAACCAGACCCGGCCGGGATGGCGCCGCTCCTGCAGCCACGTCCCGTCCGCCTCCCGGCCGGACCGGACCACCTCGATAGCCGCTGCCAGCCGCGGATCCGGCGCGCCGCCGTCGTGCAGTGCCGCGGCCCTGAAGTAGTCCGCCGCGTTGAGCGCGCTGTAGAACCAGCGGAACGGGTACACAAACCGGGCCACCCACGGGCCCACGAAATCCCCCGTAGACAGGGTGTAAAGCAGTTGGCGCCGCAACAGGTACTCCTCGCCGGTGCGCCGCGCGGCACGCAGCTCACTGCTGCCCCCGGTGGTGGCCTCGTAGTAGAGCAGCCCCTTCAGCGCGTTGAGCGTGGAATGGAACGAGGAACGCCCGGACCCCTCCACCCACTCACAGTTCCAGCCGCCGTCGGCCAACTGATGGTCCAGGAACCACTGCCCGAGGCCGGTCACCTCCGCTCCCAGCCACACCCCGTTGGCCAGCGTGAAGGCGTTGATGCAGCAATCCACCTCGCCGCCCCAGTAGGGCAAGTTCTCATACTCCCAGCGGCTGTTCGCCGCGAGGAGCCCGGCGGTCCCGGTGAGGGCGGCGGCGTCCAGGCCCCAGTCGCGGAGGGCATTCAGGGACCAGGTGGTGGCGGTGTACGGCTGGCCTGCGCCGTCCGCAGCTTCCGGGCCCTCGAAATCGAAGTCCTGGGGGAAGTACGCCCCGCCTGCCCACTGGCCGTCAGGGTCCTGCAGTGCGAGCAACCGGGCTCCGAACCCCTCGGTGGCAACGCGGGCACGTGTGGCCTCCCAGACCTCCGGCGGCTCGCCGGCAAGGTCGCGCTGGACCTGCCAGCGCAGCGCGGGGTCGGAGTCAAGCATCCAGTCGAGAAGGGCGGGATCCACGGCCATAGCGGGGAGACTAGCACGGGGTTGGTACGTGGGACAGGAATACTGAGAACCACCGGCACCCCGAATACGGTGCGTGCAAAGGCCGGACCCAGGCTCAACAACACCAACCAGAGGAAACAAGCACACGATGGAGCTACACCTGCAGGGAAAGACGGTCCTGATCACGGGCGCCTCACAGGGCATCGGCCGGGAAACAGCACTGGTGCTGGCGGAGGAAGGCTGCAACCTTGTCCTGGTCAGCCGGAACGCCCAGCGCCTGAACGAGCTGGCCGGTGCCATCCGCTCACGGCACGGCGTCTCGGTCAGCGTGATGGCTGCAGACCTGTCCTCGACGGCTGACGTGGAACGTGTGGGCTCCAGCGTGGGAGACATCGACGTGCTCGTGAACAATGCCGGCGCCATTCCGCCCGGAACGCTGCAGGACATTGACGACCGGCAATGGCGGGACGCCTGGGACCTCAAGGTCTTCGGCTACATCAACCTGACCCGCGCCCTGTACGCCAACCTCAAAGAGCGGCAGGGCGTCATCGTGAACGTCATCGGCGCCGGCGGCGAGTCCTTCAACCCGGGCTACATCGCCGGGGCCGCGGGCAACGCCGCACTCATGGCCTTCACCCGCGCCCTCGGAAAGTCAGCCGCACAGGACCGGATGCGCGTGGTCGGCATCAACCCCGGGCCCGTGTCCACGCCGCGGAATGAAACGATGCTTCGGAACAGAGCCCGGGCGGAATTCGGTGACGAGAACCGGTGGGTGGAACTCAACGCTGCGATGCCCTACGGGCGGGCCGCCACCCCCGGGGAAATCGCCAGCGCCGTCGCGTTCCTCGCATCCTCCCGGTCCGGCTACACCAACGGCACCATCCTGACCATCGACGGCGGCCCCGCCTAGGGCAAGCTCGGGCCCGGCCGGACCATCCTGAGCTGGGGCAGCTCCTCCCACTCCGGCGGCAGCAGGCCGCTCGTCCCGTCGGGGCGGAAGCCATGCTTGGCGTAAAACGCCTGCGCCCGGGGATTGTCCCGGAGCACCCACAGATAGGCGGGGGAATCGCCGACGGCGGCACTCAACAGTGCCGCGCCCAGTCCTGTTCCATAGGTGTGCCGGAGCGTGAAGATCGAATACAGTTCCAGTTCCTCGGGGCCGGGATCATCCCGGCCCGGGCCGGCGTCCGCCAATCCCACGATGTGGTTGTCGCCGTCAACGGCAATGATCCGCGGATCGGCTACTGCGAGGTGCGGACGACGCCGTTCCGCGCGTTCGCGGATGCTGGCCCGGCGGTCGCGGAAGAACTCCGGCGAGAGCAGGTGCCCGTAGCTCTCCTCATGGGCGATTGTGTGAAAGAGCACCACGGCCATAGCGTCCTCGGGAGTGGCCTGGCGAAGTTGAAAGTCCATCCGGTCAGACTAAGCTCTGCGGGGCGCCTAGGCCGGCGTCATGCCAGGCGTTTCCGGAGCGGTGGAGGGTTCCTGCACGTCCTGGATGACCTCGTTGTGCCGCAGGAACCATGGCTTGAATGGCGGGTCAAAGCGGGCGAACCGCGGCGGGCCCACGGCCGTCAGCCCGGCGAGCGTCAGCGCCGCCTCCAGCCCCGTGGTGCGGCGGGCAAAGGCCGCTCCGGTGCCGCTTCCCGAGAAGCGGACCACGGCGGCAAGCGAACCCGGAACTTCCCGGAGCACAACGTCAGGGTTCGTCGGAGCCGGAGCTGTTTCCGCCGTCGTGCCGTCGGGGAGCACAAAGGCGATCACAAAGTCAGCGGGCTCATCGCTGCCCGGAAGCGGACCGCTCTGCAGCACTGGCGCGGTCATCGCCAGCTTCTGCGAACCTCGGGATTCTTGGATGACCGGGGCCGTCATCGCCAGCTTTTGCCGGGCCGTGTTGCTGCCGCTGATGTAGTTGAACAGGTGCCGGAAGGCAGCATTGCCGGCGCGGTCAAACGTCGCGTTGACGTGCACTTCGGCGACAACGTGCGCTGGATAGCGGCGCAGCTCGAAGTGCGGGTAGCGGTGAACCAGCTCGTAGGGTTGCTGTTCGGTCATGGCTCCAGACCCTACGCCGGTCCGGCGTGGGCGGCTAGAGACCGGACTACCCTCTGGCTTCGAAAACCCTAGACATGTGACCATTTAGTCACCTATTCTTGAACTGTGGACGCCGTATTCAAGGCCCTCGCCGACCCCACCCGCCGGGACCTGCTTGATGAGCTCTTCCGGGAGGACGGGCAGACCCTCCATGCACTCGAGGCCCGCTTCGCGATGACCCGCTACGGGGTCATGAAGCACCTCAAGCTGCTGGAGGATGCCGGCCTGGTGGTCACCCGCCGTCGGGGCCGCGAGAAACTCCACTTCCTGAATCCGGTGCCCATCCGGCTGATCCACGACCGCTGGGTGAGCAAATACGCCGAACCATGGGCCGCTGGCCTCAGCGACCTCAAAACCAGATTGGAAAGTCCCATGGAAAAGATCTTCGAAATCTACATCAAGACCACCCCGGAACGGCTCTGGGAAGCCATCACGGACAGCGAGATCCGCAGCAAATACCAGTTCGGAAACTCCCTCGAATCCGACTGGACCCCGGGCGGACGGTTTGAAATGGGCAACCCCAAAGCCGGCGAGCTGCTGGGCGAAGGCGAAAACCTCGAAGTCGACCCGCCACGCAAGCTCGTCCAGACCATGACCGCGCTCTGGGGCGAGGACGTCAAAGCCGAAGGCACCTCCCGCATCACCTGGGAAATCGAACCCGTGGGCGACTCCTGCCACCTCACCGTCACCCACGACCAACTCCGCGAAGGCGCCAACGAACAGCTCTACGGCGGCTGGCCCATGATCCTCTCCGGCCTCAAAACCTGGCTCGAAACCGGTGAAAAGCTCACCACCCCCGGCTCCCTCATGTACACCTGACGCGACGGTCGGCACCCCACCCGGGTGCCGCCGTCGTAATGCCCGACGGCGGCCGCTGGCCAGGTGCCCGTCCGCGGGCGTGCGGGGAAGCTTGCGTCTAGCGGGGAACCAGTCGCCACAGGGACGTGACCTCGGCCGCGCGCGCCTCGAACAGAGGATCGTCGCGGTCCGATGGCTTCGAATGCGTTGGCCTGGTGTCGAGCCGTTCCACCACCTTGAGCCCGGACGCCTCGATGGCGGTCAGCAGATCATCACGCGACCGCAGGCCAAGGTGCTCGGCCAGGTCGGAGAGGACAAGCCAGCCCTCACCGCCCGGCTCCAGGTGGTCGGAAAGTTCGTTCAGGAAGCGGAACAGCATCCTGCTCCCGGGGTCGTAGACGGCGCTGTCCAGGCTGGAATGCGGCGTGGCCGGAATCCAGGGCGGGTTGCACACAACCAGCGGTGCCCGCCCGGGCGGGAACATATCGGTCAGGACGGCCTCAGCGCGGTCCTGGACACCGAGGTTCCGGAAATTCTCAGCGGCGCAGGCGATGGCGCGCGGTTCATTGTCCGTCGCCACCACGCGTCGGACGCCGCGGCGCGCGAGGACGGCAGCGAGCACGCCGGTGCCGGTTCCGACGTCGAACGCCAGCGTGTCAGAGGGCAGCGCAGCGGCGGCCACGAGGTCCACGTACTCACTCCGGGTGGGGAAGAACGTGCCATAGTGCGGGTGGATGCGGTCCTGCAGGGCATCGACGTAGACGCCGTTCCGCCGCCACTCGTGGGCGCCAATGGCCCCGACCAGTTCGTGCAGGGACACCACGGAAGGATCGCCGATGTCACCGTACGCTTCCGCGGCGGCCTCCCGGATGTCCGGTGCGCGGCGCAGCGGCACCGCCGGGCCCGGATCAAGCGGAATCAGCACCAGGCCGAGAATGCGGGCACGGTGCGAGCGGGACTGGCGGTGCCGGTAGAACTGATCGGCCGGAGTTCCTGTGCTCTTCTTTCCGGCGCCTATCCGCCGGTCCAGGGCGTTGAGGATCTGCCGTGCGTTGTGGAAGTCACCGTGCCAGAGCATCGCGATCCCCTGCGACGCCATCCGGTTCGCATCGTCGGCCGTGAGGGAGTCGTCCACCACTTCCACGCGCGTCGGCGCCGGCCGGCCGTTCGCCGAACGCCAGCGCGCGGTCCTGCTTCCGCCGTCCTCGACCCAGGTGACGACGGCGGGATCATCCACCGCAGCTGCGCTCGAGGGCTTGGGGGCCGCCGTCGGGATGTCCACGGGAGCTGGCGTGTCAGTGCTGATAAAGGATCCATTCGAAGAGTTTTGGGGGGCCGATCGGAGACTGACGATTGCGGCGGCGATTCCGGCCGGAGGACTTCAACCTGCCTTGTCAGGATACAGGGGCGGCTCCTGCCGCCTCACCGCTCCCCCGCCCCGCGCTCAGGTCCCGAATGCGCCGCCTTGGCGGCCTCATAGCCGGTGCCGAAAGGTAGCGTGGCCATGTCCAGCATGGGGTTATCGTCCTGGGTTGCCACCAGTTCGCGGGCAGCTTCCTCCGAATCCACGCTGGGCATCGACCCGGGCAGGTGCCTCCGGGCTGATTCCGGCAGGAAGTAAATGGTGACCGCGGCGATTGCCGAGGTGGCCATGAGGTAGTACGCGGGCATCATGTCGTTGCCCGTCAGTTGAATCAGGCTCGCAATAATGAACGGCGTGGTGCCGCCGAAGATGGCCACGGCGAAGTTGTAGGCGATGCCCATGGCCCCGTAGCGGTGGGCCGTGGGGAACAGCGCCGGCAGCGCCGAGGCGAGATTGGCAACGTAGAACGTGACGGGGAAGGCCACCAGGGCAAGGCCCGTGATGGTGGCCGGGACGGTTCCGATGGAGATCAGAATGAACGCGGGAAGCGACAGAACCACCGTGCTGATGGCACCGATCCACAGCACGGGGCGCCGGCCAATGCGGTCCGAGAGATGACCGGTCAGTGGAATGCACAGGGACATAACCACCAGGACCGGGATGGTGAGGAGGGTCCCGTGGATCTCGTCGTATCCCTTGTTGGTGGTCAGGTAGGTGGGCATGTAGGACGTCAGGGCGTAGCCCACCGTATTGGCAGCGGCCACGAGGATCAGGGCCAGCACTATCCTCTGCCAGTAGGCCTTGAAAATACCCACCGGGCCCATGGGGCCGAGCACCTCACCGGTTTCTGGGTGCCTGGCGATTTGGGCCTCGGCGTCGAGTGTTGCCTGGAACGCGGGCGATTCCTCGATCTTCATCCGGAAGTAGATCGCAATGATGCCGAGGGGCCCGGCGATCAGGAACGGAATGCGCCAGCCCCAGGCCTCCATCCCCGCCTGGCCCAGGCTCAGCTGGAGGACCGACACCAGGCCCGCGCCCAGGGCAAAGCCCAGGTAGCTGCCCATATCCAGGAAGCTGGCGAAGAAGCCGCGGCGGTGGTCCGGGGAGTGCTCACTGACGAACGTCGTGGCGCCTGCGTACTCGCCGCCGGTGGAAAAGCCCTGGACCAGTTTGGTGACCACCAGCAGCACGGCGGCCCAGATGCCCAGCACCGAGTAGCCCGGGAGCAGACCGACGGCGAAGGTCGCCGCGGCCATGAGCATCAGGGTCATGGCCAAGACCTTCTGGCGGCCGATCTTGTCGCCCAGCCAGCCGAAGAAGACGCCGCCCACGGGCCGGGCGATAAACGTGGCACCGAAGGTTCCCAGCAGGAACAGGTTCTGCACGGCTTTGTCCGCTTCAGGCAGGAACACCGGCCCCATGGTGGTGATCAGATAACCGAACACCCCGACGTCGTACCACTCCATCGTGTTGCCCACGATCGTCCCGCCAAGCGCCTTCCTCAGGGTCCGGGGGTTCACCACATTGACGTCTGAAACGCGGAGCCGGCGCTTCCTGAGAGGTTGCTGGGTCATACCCGTCCCACCTCCAAATTGAGGTGGCGCGTCCGCTGGCGTACCGGCACTTTGGTTCCTCCCATGGAGGTCGCAACGCCACCGACGGATGGCGCCGCCTTTGGCGTTGGACTCACGGCTGCGGTGAGACCCACGTGCCCGGCAACCGTGCCGGGCTGTCCAGAAGATTGAATGTCCGACTCTGCGGACAGAACCCCCGGGCTCTGTCCTGCCCGGGATCATGCCAAGCTGTTTGTGCTGCTCCGACCAGTCTGGCACCGGCCCGCGGGCACAGCAATGGATTTCGGTAACCCCGATCACCCGCTCCGGGCAGCTGTGGGCAGGCTTGGTGGCCCCGATTATTCCGTAGAGTAATATTTAAATTCCACAGTCTGGAATCCCCGAGGGCGAGGTGGACGCCAGCCGGGCGTCACGCGCCCCGAGCCCCACCTACATAGGAGTAGATGACCATGCTTTACCTGGGCCTTCTTTTGTCCGGGGCGGCGCTCCTGATTAACGGGCTGGGGCTGTTGGGTTGGGTACCCCTCCGGGATTCAGCAATATTCAGCATGCTCATCGGCGGGGTCCAGCTCGTCCTAGCGGTAACTTTCACGGCCACCACAGGCGCCGGATCCCAGACCCTCCTCGGCGCTGCCGGCATGTTCCTTTTCGCATTGACGTATGTATACGTGGGACTAAATACGATTCTGCGGCTCGGATCCCGGGGACTGGGATGGTTCAGCGCCCTGGCCGGGGTGCTAGGTATTTTGCTCGCAATAACCTGGCTTCCAACCGACCCGCTTCTGGGCGTTCTCTGGCTGGCGTGGGCCGTCCTCTGGGCCCTGTTCTTCATCCAGATGGTGCTGGGACGCGATGACGTTGTTCCCTTCATTGGCTGGTCACTGGTGCTGATGAGCCAGGTGACCGCCACGGCACCGGCGCTCCTGGGACTGACCGGAAACTGGCCGCAGAGCCCGGCAGTGGCCGCCGCAGCCGCCACAACCTTGGCCGCGCTCTTTCTGCTGGCCGGCCGCCTCGGCTGGCGCAAACACCGGCCGGGACAGCCAACGCCCCGCATAACCAACAGAACCGCGTCAGATCCGAGCGCCCGCTGACCACCTCTTCACCGGCCGCAGTCGCAATGAGCAGCGCCACCGGCTAAGTTGACACGAAATACTGCTTGCGCTTCACTGTTTGCATATGTTGAAATAAAATTTCCACGATACGAAATAGCTTATAACGGTGCCGTGGATGACCGCACCAGTAAAGGACCGGCAATGATGCTCCAGAAATTCAACGAGGCTGACCGCGCTGAGATCGTCTCAGCGCTGCGCCCTTGCCTTGATATCCCGCGCTGGGCCGATCAGATCGCCGATGCCCGGCCTTTTTCCTCCGTGGACGATCTCCTCACCTTCGCCGGCCGCGCAGCCAAACCGTTCACGGACCAGGAAGTTGAGTCGGCACTGGCCCATCATCCGAGGATCGGTGAACGCGCAGCCGGCGACAGTTCCGAGGCCCGGCTCTCCCGTGCCGAACAGGAGGCCCTGGGTGGCACCACGCCGGCTGTGGCCGCCGCGCTCCTTGAAGGTAACCGCAGCTACGAAGAGAAATTCGGCCGGGTCTTCCTGATCCGTGCCGCCGGCCGCAGCAAGGAAGAGATCCTCGAGGCACTCCAGGTAAGGCTCTCCCACAGCGCCTCAGAGGAAAACCCGATCGTGCAGCAACAGCTCCGCGAAATTGCCGTACACAGGCTTGAAGGAATGATGAGCGAATGACCACGTCCCACATAACCACCCACGTCCTGGATACCTCCACGGGGAAGCCGGCCGCGGGAATCCCGGTACGGCTGGAAGCCGAGACCCAAGGCTCCTGGTCCGAGGTTGCGGCTGCCACCACTGATGCCGACGGGCGGGTCAAGGACCTCGGCCCCGAGGTCCTGGAATCCGGAACCTACCGGCTGCAGTTCACCACCGCCGGGTACTTCGCGAACAGCAACACCGCCGCATTCTTCCCCGAAGTGGTGCTGGTGTTCACAGTGGCCCGCGACGAACCGCACTACCACGTCCCGTTGCTGCTGAGCCCGTTCTCCTTTTCCAGCTACCGCGGAAGCTGACCCGCCCGGGCGCGGCAGCGAGCTCTAGCCGCGCCCGATAAACGGCATTCCGGCCGCCGTGATGACCACGGAGCCCACACTGGCCGACGGCGGCATCCCCGCCATCATCAGCACCGCCCGGGCCGCATCCTCCACCGGGAAGGTCGGCTCCACCTTCCGGCTGCCGTCCGCCTGAAGCGCACCGGAACCGACACCCAAGGTGTCCATGATTTCCGTCGCCGTGTTGCCGATGTCGATCTGCCCGCAGGTAATGCCGAAGCCGCGCCCGTCCAGTTCGATGCTCTTGGTCAGCCCGGTGATGGCGTGCTTGCTGACCGTGTACGCCACGGTGCGCGGCCGCGGCGAATGCGCGGCGATGGACCCGTTGTTGATGATCCTGCCGCCCTGCGGCGACTGCGCCTTCATGGCCCGGACCGCGGCGGCCGCGCACAGCATGGAGCCCGTCAGGTTCACCGCCAAGGTGGCCGCCCAGTCCGCCGGGCTGATCTCGTCCACCGCGGCCGCGGGGCCGGCCACGCCGGCGTTGTTGAACAGCACATCCACTCTCCCCCACCGCCGGAGCGCCGCGGCGAAAAGCCGCTCGACGTCGTCGGGCACCGTAACATCGCACGGAACCGCGTACGCCTGCTTATGGCCGTTGGCGGCCTCCTGCAGCTGCGCCTCCCGCCGGCCGGCCAGCACCACCCGGTAGCCCTCGGCCAGCATGAGCCGCGCCACCGCGCGGCCGATGCCGGAACCTGCTCCGGTCACGACGGCGACTCTCACGTTGGGTTCTGGGGTGGCAGCGATAGGGTCCTCCTGAGTACAGACGGCCACTCCGGCCGCCGGTGTGTAGCCTACGACGCCGCCCATCAACTGTCAGTCCGGCAGTCCACCCCCGCAGTCACAATCGGTGCGCA
The DNA here is from genome assembly GCF_056680215.1 of Arthrobacter sp. BF1. Classification (NCBI taxonomy): domain Bacteria; kingdom Bacillati; phylum Actinomycetota; class Actinomycetes; order Micrococcales; family Micrococcaceae; genus Arthrobacter; species Arthrobacter sp. BF1. Next base: position 1,000,577 of record NZ_CM155271.1, on the reverse strand, counting down.
GACGCGCCCGGAGCACCCGTCGCCGTCGTCGACCACTTCATCTTGACTGCCCGCACACCTCTCGGTAATCTCGAACAGCAAGAAAGTTTTCTCACAATATGAAAACTTGGCCAAGACATTCAAAGATGAAACGAGGCTGCCGTGGCTGCAGGAGAAGATACCTCCCATATCCTCAGCGGGTTGACTAACCAGCTGCCTGATCGTGATCCGGAAGAGACCGCCGAATGGGTTGAGTCCCTGGACGCGCTGATCAGGGAACAGGGCACCGAACGTGCCCAATACATCATGCGGAGCCTGCTGCAGCGCGCTGGCGCGCAAAGCGTCGGCGTGCCGATGGTGACCACCACGGACTACGTGAACACCATTCCCGTGGACCAGGAAGCACAGTTCCCCGGCAACGAGGAATACGAGCGCCGCTACCGCGCATACATGCGCTGGAACGCTGCCATCATGGTGCACCGGGCGCAGCGGGCGAACATCGGCGTCGGCGGTCACATTTCCACCTACGCGGGTGCCGCGACCCTGTACGAGGTGGGATTCAACCACTTCTTCCGCGGCAAGGACCACCCGGGCGGCGGTGACCAGGTCTTCTTCCAGGGCCACGCGTCCCCCGGCATGTACGCACGTGCGTTTATGGAAGGCCGTCTTACCGAGGAGGACATGGACGGCTTCCGCCAGGAGAAGTCCAAGGAAGGCCATGCGCTGTCCTCCTACCCGCACCCGAGGCTGATGCCGGAGTTCTGGGAATTCCCCACGGTCTCGATGGGCATCGGTCCCATGAATGCGATCTACCAGGCGCAGTCCAACCGTTACCTGCACAACCGCGGTTTGAAGGACACCAGTGACCAGCAGGTCTGGGCGTTCCTGGGCGATGGCGAAATGGACGAGCCCGAGTCCCGCGGCCTGCTCCAGCTCGCCGCGAACGAAAATCTGGACAACCTGAACTTCGTGATCAACTGCAACCTCCAGCGCCTGGACGGGCCGGTGCGTGGCAACGGCAAGATCATGCAGGAACTCGAAGCGTTCTTCCGCGGCGCGGGCTGGAACGTCATCAAGGTTGTCTGGGGCCGGGAGTGGGATGACCTGCTCGCCAAGGATGACGACGGCTCGCTCGTGAAGATCATGAACGAGACCGTCGACGGCGACTACCAGACCTACAAGGCCGAGTCCGGCGGATTCGTCCGGGAACACTTCTTCGGCCAGACCCCGCAGACCAAGGACATGGTCGCGGACCTCTCCGATGATGAGATCTGGAACCTCAAGCGCGGCGGCCACGATTACCACAAGGTTTACGCCGCCTACAAGGCCGCGACCGAGTTCAAGGGCAAGCCGACGGTCATCCTGGCGCACACCGTCAAGGGCTACGGCCTCGGACCGCACTTCGAGGGCCGCAACGCGACCCACCAGATGAAGAAGCTCACGCTCGATGACCTGAAGAAGTTCCGCGACCACCTGCGGATTCCGGTCACCGACGAGCAACTGGAGAAGGATCTGTACCAGCCGCCATACTTCCACCCGGGCCCGAACGCCCCCGAGATTGCCTATCTCCTGGAGCGGCGAAGGATGCTGGGCGGCTCCGTGCCCGAACGGCGTCCGAACCATGATGCCGTTGACATGCCGGAGGCCAAGACCTTCGACGTCGCCAAGCGCGGTTCCGGCAAGCAGCAGGCGGCCACCACCATGTCCTTTGTGCGGCTCCTGAAAGACCTGCTGCGGGACAAGAAGTTCGGGCACCGGATTGTGCCCATCGTGCCGGATGAATCCAGGACGTTCGGCATGGATGCCTTCTTCCCCACCGCCAAGATCTACAACCCGGGCGGCCAGAACTACCTGTCCGTGGACCGTGACCTGGTGCTCGCCTACAAGGAATCGGCGCAGGGCCAGCTGATCCACCCGGGCATCAACGAAGCAGGCGCCGTGGCAGCGTTCACCGCCGCCGGCACCGCGTACGCCACCCACGGCGTGCCGCTGCTCCCGGTCTACGTGTTCTACTCCATGTTCGGCTTCCAGCGCACGGGTGACGCGTTCTGGGCCGCGGCGGACCAGATGACCCGCGGCTTCATCATCGGCGCCACCGCCGGCCGGACCACCCTGACCGGCGAAGGCCTCCAGCACGCCGACGGCCACTCGCCACTGCTCGCGTCCACCAACCCGGCCGTGGTCACCTACGACCCCGCCTACGGGTACGAAATGGGCCACATCATGCGCGACGGCATCGAGCGCATGTATGGGCCCGGTGCCAACGGCGACGGAACCGGACCAGCCTCCGATAGAAACCTGATGTACTACCTGACGGTGTACAACGAGCCCATCACCCAGCCGGCGGAACCCGAGAACCTCGATGTCGAGGGTGTGCTGAAGGGCATTCACCGGGTGTCGTCGTCGGGCATTGAAGGGGCCGGCGCTGAAGGCCCGCGCAGCCAGATCCTGGCCTCCGGTGTCTCGGTCCCTTGGGCCATCGGAGCCCAGCGGATCCTGGCCGAGGACTGGGGCGTCTCCGCCGACGTCTGGTCCGTCACATCCTGGAACGAACTGCGCCGCGACGGCCTCGCCGCCGAGGAGGAAGCGTTCCTCCACCCCGGCGAACCTGCCCGGATCCCGTTTGTGGCCAAGCAACTGGCCGACGCCCACGGGCCCGTAGTGGCAGTCTCCGACTACATGAAGGCAGTCCCGGACCAGATCCGCCAGTTCCTCCCCCACCAGTTCGCCTCCCTCGGCGCCGATGGCTTCGGCTTCTCCGACACCCGCGCGGCAGCCCGCCGCTTCTTCAAGAACGACACCCACTCCATCGTGGTGAAGACCCTGCAACTGCTCGCAGCGAGGGGTGATGTGGAGGCGGGCGCACCACAATACGCCATGGACCGCTACAAGCTCCTGGACGTCAACGCGGGCACCACGGGCGGGGCGGGCGGAGACGCCTGACCCACCCCTGTGAGTTTTTGTCCAGATAACACCACCAATTGGCCCTGATCGGCCCTTTATCTGGACAAAAACTCTGCGAAACAAAAACTCTGCGACGGACATAACGACGACGGCGGCCCCCACCGAAAGGTGAGGGCCGCCGTCGTCGTTTCCGTTGCCTTTGTTTGCGTCCCGCCGGGGCCCATCAGCGGCGCGAGCGGCCGAAGACCGGCAGTGCTTGGATCCAGCGTGAGAAGCGGCTGGCCCGTTGCACCCTGTCGGCCGGCATAAACAGGTCCGGATCAACGCCGCCGCCGTGCGGGAAGTAGAACTCCTGCCTGGGCGCTGCCTCCACCGGCACCTGTGCCTTATCGTCCTGCTGGTACATCTGGGCCTCCTCGGGCTACGGGCTCTCATCAACCATATGATTCCACCTTGTGGAAACTTCTTTCTGCTATACGAAATTGTAGAATCGCAGCCCTGATCGCGTCAAGGGCCCCCGGCACAGGCCTCCGGCCCTCGCAGTCACAAACGCAAAATAAGGAAAGTGATGTACAGCACCCCTTTCCTGCGCTACGCTTTTTCCTACATCGTGGCCCGGGTCACGAAACCTGGGAGCAGCAGGCAGGGTCGTAATGAGCTGACATCACATCGATGTCGGCTCATTTTTTGTTGGGTCGACGGAACGGAAACGCGTGGGAAACACGCGCTTAATTTCTATGCGGGACTGTGGTCCCACATACCTGAAGTTGGGAATCTGACCATGAGCAGCAAAATCATCCTCGGCAGCAACCAGTTCGGCAAAGCGGAAGTCCGGGTCGTCAAAGTCACCCGCGACACCGAACGCCACCAGATCGAAGACCTGAACGTCACCTCGCAACTGCGCGGCGACTTCGAAGCGGCACACCTCCAGGGCGACAACAGCCATGTGGTGCCCACCGACACCCAGAAGAACACCGTTTACGCCTTCGCCCGTGAAGGCGTGGGCTCTCCCGAAGCTTTCCTGCTGCGTCTGGGCGAGCACTTCACCTCCAGCTTCGACTGGGTGGACGGGGGCCGCTGGGAAGCCGAGGCCTACAGCTGGAGCAGAATCCAGGCACACGGCGCCGAGCACAACCACAGCTTTGTCCGCAACGGCCAAGACGTCCGCACTGCGGTGCTGGTCCGTGACGGCGCCACGGAACACCTGATCTCCGGCCTGAAGGACCTCACCGTCCTGAAGTCCACCGAGTCGGGCTTCACCGGGTACCCCAAGGACAAGTACACCACCCTCCAGGAGACCACGGACCGCATCCTGGCCACCGACGTCTCCGCCCGCTGGCGCTTCAAGGCCGGAACGGATTTCGACGGCTACGACTTCAACAAGAACTACGACGACGTCAAGAGCCTCCTGCTCGAAGGCTTCACCGAGAACTACTCCCATGCCCTCCAGCAGACCCTGTTCGACATGGGAACCAAGGTCCTGGAAGCACACCCGGAGATCGACGAAATCAAATTCTCCATGCCCAACAAGCACCACTTCCTCGTGGACCTGTCCCCCTTCGGCCTCGACAACCCCAATGAGGTCTTCTTCGCCGCGGACCGCCCGTACGGCCTGATCGAAGCCACGGTTCTTCGTGAAGACGCCGCAGGTGCCGAGAACGCCTGGAGCGGCATCGCCGGCTTCTGCTGATCCGACATTTGGTGCCGGCCGGCTCAACCACCCGTGGTTGAGCCGGCCGGGAACCCTACCTTCCATGAAGCACAAACCATTGTTAGCCAGACACGTTAGCCAGACGATGACGTCTGCCATGAACCAGAAAGTCTGCCATGAACAGCAAAAAGAATTCAGCCGCGGCAGTTGCCGGCAAACGCCATCAGGAATCGGGGCGGCCGGAAGACCAGCGCCTCTCCATCGGCAGTAGCTTCGCCTACGGCTTCCAGCACGTCCTCACCATGTACGGCGGCATCATCGCCGTTCCCCTGATCGTGGGCCAGGCGGCCGGCCTCTCCCCCGCCGACATTGGCATCCTGATCGCCGCGGCCCTCTTTATGGGCGGCCTGGCCACGCTCCTGCAGACAATCGGCATCCCGTTCTTCGGCTCGCAGCTTCCGCTGGTCCAGGGCGTTTCGTTCGCCAGCGTGGCCACCATGGTGGCCATTGTGACCGGCGGCGGCGGGCTGCCTGCGGTCTTCGGTGCCGTGATGGTTTCGGCCGCCATTGGCCTGCTGATCGCCCCGGTCTTTTCCAAGATCGTGCGCTTCTTTCCGCCGGTGGTCACCGGAACCGTGATCACCACCATCGGGCTGACGCTGATGCCCGTCGCGGCCAACTGGGCCATGGGCGGCAACCGCAAGGCCGAGGACTACGGCAGCATGGCCAACATCGGGCTCGCCGCCGTCACGCTGGCCCTAGTGCTGCTGCTGAGCAAGCTGGGCAACGCCACGCTGTCCCGCCTGTCCATCCTTTTGGCAATGGTGGTGGGCACCATCGTGGCCGTGGTCACCGGCATGGCCGACTTCTCCAAGGTGGGCGACGGCCCCATCGTGGCCTTCCCCACCCCCTTCCACCTGGGTGCCCCCACCTTCGAGATTGCCGCCATCATCTCCATGGTGATTGTGGTGCTGGTGATCCTCACCGAAACCATGGCCGACATCCTGGCCGTCGGCGAAATCGTGGGAACCCGCACGGACTCCAAGCGGATCGCCGCAGGCCTGCGCGCAGACATGGTCTCCAGCCTGGTGGCACCGGTATTTGGTTCGTTTACCCAGAGCGCCTTTGCCCAGAACGTCGGCCTGGTGGCCGTCACCAAGATCAAGAGCCGCTATGTGGTCGCCGCCGGCGGCGTGATCCTGGTCCTGCTGGGCCTGCTGCCGGTCCTCGGCCGGGTAGTGGCCGCCGTCCCCACCGCCGTCCTGGGCGGCGCCGGCATCGTCCTGTTCGGAACCGTGGCCGCCAGCGGCATCAGGACCCTCGCCAAAGTGGAATACAAGAACAACATGAACCTGATCATCGTGGCCGCGTCCATCGGCTTCGGCATGATCCCGATCGCCGCCCCCACGTTCTACGACAAGTTCCCGGCCTGGTTCGGCACCATTTTCCACTCCGGCATCAGCTCGGCCGCAGTCATGGCCATCCTGCTGAACCTGCTCTTCAACCACCTCAAGGCCGGCAACTCAGAAAACCAGTCGGTGTTTGTGGCCGGCACCGGACGCGTGGTCCGGGAAGAGGACCTCAAGTGCCTGGCCCACGGCGACCGCTACGAGGACGGCAAGCTGATCGACTGCGACGGGAAGGAAGTGCCGGTCCAGTCCTCCGAGAAGGCATCGGAGCACTAGCACCGGCGCCCGGATGACAGCTCGCGGCAGTGTTCCCCAAGAACATTGCCGCGGACTGCCATCCCGCGGTTGGGGAACGACGGCGGCCCGCTCCAAAGGGAGGGACCGCCGTCGTCAGCGTCTTTTGGGTCAGTCCGGAACTGCGGGTGCGTCAGTTCCGGTTCAATTCGTCCGAGATGGCCTCGGCTGCTTCGCGCAGCATGGGCACCGCACGCTCGGCAAAGGATTGGTCCACGCGGGACACCGGCCCGGACACGGAGATGGCCGTGGGAGTGGGAGCGTTGGGGACGGCCATGGCAAAGCACCGGACGCCGAGTTCCTGCTCCTCCTCATCGATGGAGTAGCCGCGGTCGCGGATCAGCTTCAGGTCGGCCATCAGGGCTTCGACGTCGCCGATGCTCTTGGGTGTGGGGGTGGGCATGCCTTTACGGGCAACGATGCCCCGCACCGTCTCATCGTCCAGCTGGGCCAGGATCGCCTTGCCCATTCCGGTGGCGTGCATGAAGCCACGGCGGCCCACTTCGGTCATCATCCGCATGGAATGCAACGACGGGACCTGGGCCACGTACATGACCATGTCCGAGTCCAGCACCGCCATGTTGGCCGTCTCCCCGAGCCGCTCCACGAGCGACTGGAGCTGCGGCCGGGCCAAGGCCCCCAGCTGCTTGTTGGCAGCTTCGCCAAGCCGGATCAGCCGCGGACCCAGAGCGTACCGGCGGTTGGGCAGCTGGCGGATGTACCCCAGGGTGACAAGGGTGCGCAGCAACCGGTGGATGGTGGGGAGCGGCAGGTCAGTGGAGGAGGAGAGTTCACTGAGCGTGACCTCTCCGCCGGCATCCGTGATCAGTTCCAAGAGTTCAAAGACGCGCTCTACCGACTGCACGCCTCCCGAGGCTTTTTCAGCCATGTACCAGTCTCCTGAGGGCTCGATTTCTGACAACTCGTTTTCGCATCGTGAAAAGAATTGTCCCAGATCTCCCAAGATACCTCACCGCCGCATGGCCCCCAATGGGCTCAAGAGACTTGTATTTCCACAAAGTAGATAATAATATCCATCATACGAAATAGTTTGATTGATCAGTGCCCGTCAACGGGCCTAACAGGAGGACATTCAATGGCGAACCCCAGCCCCGGAAACTCGATCACCCTGCGCGTGGAGGCACCGTCCAGCTTCACCGCCACCAGCGAACTCGCCGCCGCCGTGGGAGCCGCCGGCGCCGCCATCACCGCCCTGGACGTTACCGAGTCCCACCACGAGACACTGGTTGTTGACGTCACCTGCAACACCACCGACGACGAACACGCCGCCCGCGTCAAGGATGCCCTGAACGCGCTCGACGGCGTCACCGTCCAGCATGTCTCGGACCGCACCTTCCTGATGCACCTCGGCGGTAAGCTGGAGGTCGTCCCCAAAGTAGCCCTGCGCAACCGCGACGATCTCTCGCGTGCCTACACTCCCGGCGTCGCGCGCGTCTGCCTGGCCATCGCCGAGGACCCCGCCGCTGCCCGCAACCTGACCGTCAAGCGCAACACCATCGCCGTCCTCACCGACGGGTCCGCCGTCCTGGGCCTGGGCAACATCGGCCCTGCCGCCGCGCTCCCCGTCATGGAAGGCAAGGCCGCACTGTTCAAGCAGTTCGCCAACGTGGATGCCTGGCCCGTCTGCCTGGACACCCAGGACACCGAAGAGATCATCATGATCGCCAAAGCCATTGCCCCGGTCTACGGCGGCATCAACCTCGAGGACATCGCAGCCCCGCGTTGCTTCGAGATCGAAAACCGCCTCCGCGAGGAGCTGGACATTCCGGTCTTCCACGACGACCAGCACGGCACCGCAATCGTTACCCTCGCAGCCCTGGTCAACGCCCTGCGCGTGGTGGGCAAGAAACTCTCCGAAGTCCGCATTGTGGTCTCGGGCGTTGGCGCTGCCGGCTCCGCGATCATCCAGCTCCTGAAGGCCCAGGGCGCAGAACACATCGTCGCCGCAGGCCGGTCCGGCGCCATCCACGCCGGCGAGGAATACAGCGATGAGCACCGCGCCTGGATCGCCGCCAACACCAACCAGGAAGGCTTCTCGGGCACCCTGCACGAAGCCATGGCGGGCTCCGATGTCTTCATCGGTGTCAGCGCCCCGCACGTCATCGGCGAGGAGCAGGTGGCTTCCATGGCCCCCAACGCGATCGTGTTCGCCATGGCCAACCCGACGCCGGAAATCGACCCCGTCATCGCCGCGAAGCACGCGGCCGTGGTGGCCACCGGGCGCAGCGACTTCCCCAACCAGATCAACAATGTGCTGGCCTTCCCGGGCTTCTTCCGCGGCCTGCTGGACGCAGGCGCAGCCGACATCACGCCGGAGATGCTGGTGGCCGCCGCGGAGGCCATTGCCAACCGGGTGGCTGACGACGAGCTCAATGCCAGCTACATTATCCCCAGCGTGTTTGATCCCCATGTGGCCGCTGATGTGGCCGCCGCCGTGGCAGCAGCCGCCCACGCTTCGACCGCAACAGCCACTCCGGGCGAGTCAAAGGAGGCAGCCACGGTTGCCGCCGCTGCCTTCGCCAACGCCTGATTCGCTGCGAGACCCACAGCCAAGGAAAGGACCAGAAATGGCCATCACTCTTACAGACCCGCGGCCGATCGATCGCGCGGAGGAAATCCTCACCCCGGAGGCGCTGGCGTTCCTGGAGGAACTCCACGTCCGGTTCGCCCCTACCCGCAACGAACTTCTTGAAGCCCGCCGGGTGAAGCGGCAGCGGGTGGCCGATACCGGCAAGCTGGACTTCCTGCCGGAAACGCAGGACGTGCGCGACGGCGACTGGCAAGTTGCGCCCGCACCCGCACCGCTGCAGGACCGCCGGGTTGAAATGACCGGACCCGCCTCACCCGCCAAAATGGCCATCAACGCCCTGAACTCCGGCGCCAAAGTCTGGCTCGCCGACCTCGAGGACGCCAGCACCCCCACCTGGGCCAACGTCATCGACGCCATCCTGAACCTCCGCGACGCCGCGCGTGGCACCCTCAGCCACACCTCGCCCGAAGGCAAGGAATACACGCTCCGCACCGACGCACCTTTGGCGGTGGTGGTGGCCCGCCCGCGCGGCTGGCACCTGCCGGAAAAGCACGTGCTGCTCGACGGCGAACCCGCCGTGGGTGCACTCGTGGACTTCGGCCTGCACTTCTTCCACGTGGCCAAACAGCTCCTTGAGAACGGCCAGGGCCCGTACTACTACCTGCCCAAAATGGAGAGCCACCTCGAAGCCCGGCTGTGGAACGACGTGTTTGTGTTCGCCCAGGATTTCCTGGGCCTTCCGCAGGGCTCCATCCGCGCCACCGTACTGATCGAAACCATCCCGGCTGCCTTCGAGATGGACGAGATCCTGTACGAACTGCGGGACCACGCCTCCGGTCTGAACGCCGGCCGCTGGGACTATCTGTTCAGCATCATCAAGTACTTCCGCGATGCCGGCGAGGAATTCGTGCTCCCGGACCGCGCGTCCGTGGTCATGACGGCCCCGTTCATGCGCGCCTACACCGAACTGCTGGTCAAGACCTGCCACCAGCGGGGTGCGTTCGCGATGGGCGGGATGGCCGCCGTCATCCCCAACCGCCGCCACCCGGAGGTCACCGAAGCGGCCTTCGCCAAGGTCCGCGCCGACAAAACCCGGGAGGCGAACGACGGGTTCGACGGGTCCTGGGTGGCCCACCCTGACCTTGTCCCCACCTGCCAGGAGGTGTTCGACGGTGTACTCGGCGACCCGGGAAAGGGCGGCCGCCCCAACCAACTGGACAAGCAGCGCCCCGACGTTTCCGTCACCGCGGAGCAGCTCCTGGATATTGCCTCCGCGCACGGCCAGGTCACCGAAACCGGCCTCCGCCTGAACCTCTACGTCGCCGTCGCCTACACCGCCGTCTGGCTCTCCGGCAACGGCGCGGTGGCCATCCACAACCTGATGGAAGACGCCGCCACCGCGGAGATCTCCCGCTCCCAGGTATGGCAGCAGATCCGCAACAAATCTGTCCTCACAGACACCGGAAACACCGTCACCCGGGAACTGGTGGAACGGATCCTGGGCGAGGAAACGGAACGGCTCCGCACCGAATTCGGCGACGAAGCGTTCCGCCGCTACTACGAGCCTGCCAGCCAGCTGATCGGGGACATCTGCCTGTCCGAGGACTACACGGAGTTCCTCACCACCCCGGCCTACGAACTGGTGGACTGAGGCATGGCCAGCTCCCCCAAACCATCGCTCACCGCGGCAGACACCGCACACATCGACGCCCAACTGGCCGCCACGGACCGCCTGCTGGACCGGAACTACCCGGGCGACGACGGCTCACGCCAGCCCGTCCACACGGTCTACGTGCCCGCGGACCGGTTCACGCCGTCGTTCGCTTCCGACTGGGGCGCGCAGGCACTGACGACCGCGGACGCCCACGGCGGCCTGGCCCGTTTGGGACAGTTGCTGGGCCAGGACGCCGGACTCACCGCGGCGGTGGCGTCCCGCGTGGAAGCGAAGCTTGCCTCGGAACCCATCGAGGACCTCCGCCTCGACTTCGAGGACGGCTTCGGGGACAGGGGCGACGACGCCGAGGATGCCGCCGCTGTTGCTGCGGCCTCCTCGGTTGCCGCCGCAGTTGCGGCCGGCTCCGCGCCGCCGTTCATCGGGATCCGGTTCAAGTGCTTCGAAGCGGCCACCCGCGCCCGCGGCCTGCGGACCCTGGACCTGTTCGTCTCCGGCCTGGCCGCCGCGGGCGAACTCCCGGATGGCCTGGTCCTGACGCTGCCCAAGGTCACCACCGTGGCCCAGGTCCAGGCCATGGACTATGCGGTGTCCCGGCTGGAGGAAGTGCATTCCCTGCCTGCCGGCCGGCTGCGGTTCGAGGTGCAGGTGGAAACCCCGCAGCTCATCCTCGGCCCGGACGGCACCTCGCCCGTGGCCCAGCTGCCGCACGCGGTGCCGGGCCGGATCAGCGGCCTGCACTACGGCACCTACGACTACTCGGCGTCCCTTCAGATCTCGGCCGAGTACCAGTCCATGGAACACCCCGTGGCCGACTTCGCCAAGGAAGTCATGCAACTGGCCGTCGCCGGTACGGGGATCCGGCTCTCCGACGGTTCCACCAACATCATTCCGGTGGGCGACAACGTGGAGAACGCCTGGCGGCTGCACGGACGCCTGGTCCGGCGTTCCCTGGAACGCGGCTACTACCAGGGCTGGGACCTGCACCCGGCCCAGCTGCCCAGCCGCTTCGCCGCCACCTACGCCTTCTACCGGCAGGGGCTTCCCGCCGCAGCCGCCCGGCTCCGCAACTATGTGGAACAGACTCAAGGCGGCGTTATGGATGAGCCGGCAACGGCGCGCGCCCTCGCAGCGTTTGTGCTCCGGGGCGTCCAGTGCGGCGCCATCGGTGCCGATGAAGTCCTGGCGAGTGCCGGCGTCGACCTCGCGCAACTCACCACACTCGCGCACCCGCGCCTGGCCGCCAAATCCAACTTCTAAGTAAGGATCCCCGCATGGGAAAGTACTACTCCCCCGAAGGCGGCCTGCCCCCGCAGACCCACCTCACCACCGAGCGGGCCATCGTCACCGAGGCCTACACGGTGATCCCCAAGGGCGTCATGACGGACATCGTGACCAGCAACCTCCCGGGCTTTTCCAACACGCGGTCCTGGATCATCGCCCGGCCCATTTCGGGGTTCGCCACCACGTTTTCGCAGCTGATCGTGGAGATCGGCCCGGGCGGCGGTGCCCCCAAGGCCGAGTTCGAGGCCGGCGTTGAAGGCGTTGTCTTCGTTACCAGGGGCAAGGTCAACCTGACCCTCGACGGCGAACTGCACCAGCTCGCGGAGGGCGGCTACGCCTATCTGGCCGCCGGTTCACAGTGGGGCCTGGAGAACGTCTCAAACGACGTCGTGTCCTTCCACTGGATCCGGAAGGCCTATGAGCGGCTTGAGGGGTACGAGGCGAAGTCCTTCGTCACCAGCGACCAGGAGGTGGAGCCGGGCGCAATGCCGGACACCGACGGCGTCTGGAAAACCACCCGATTCGCGGACCCGAACGACCTCGCGCACGACATGCACGTGAACATCGTGACGTTCCAGCCCGGTGGCGTGATCCCCTTCCCGGAAACCCACGTCATGGAACACGGCCTGTATGTCCTGGAAGGCAAGGCCATGTACCTGTTGAACAACGACTGGGTGGAAGTGGAGGCCGGCGACTTTATGTGGCTGCGAGCCTTCTGCCCCCAGGCCTGCTACGCCGGCGGTCCCGGGCCGTTCCGCTACCTGCTGTATAAGGACGTCAACCGGCAGATCCGCCTGACGTAGGCTGCACTGTGCCGGGCGGTCGCATGGCCGTCCGGCTCTTGCTTGGCTGGCTGGCTGGCTGGCCGCCTGGCCGCCTGGCCGCCTGGCCGCCTGGCTGGCTGGTTGCTTGGCTGGACGCTTTTCTGCTATTCCGGTGTTCCGGTGTTCCGGTGTTCCGCTGTTCGGCTGTTCCGCTGTCCGGTGTTCCGGAAAATGTCAGACCCTCCCGGGATGATATTGGTATGGGATACAGCGCGAGGGCAGCAAGGGAGATGGACGTGGTTCACGCGTCCCTGGCTGCCATTGATGCGCTGTACCGCGACTATGAAAGTTTGGATCCTGCTTACGGCGGGGATGGCAGGACTGACGCACTGCAGCGTGGATACGACAATCGCCTGGCTCGGCTTGCCGCTGTGTCGCGGCTGGAAGCCCAGCTCGCCGCGATCAAGGCCAGGGACACAGCGGACTGCATTGAACTGCAGGAAGCCATGACCCCACCGGAGACTTCGGCGCAGGAGCGCGGATACAGGAAGATGTCGGTGGTCGAGGAAGTCGCGGGCGTGTTGACAGTGAGCGCGGGGACCGCGGGGGCGTTGGTCGACCAGGCCGGGCAACTGCGCTCGCTTCCGCTGGCCATGGAAATGTTGTCTTCGGGGAGCATACCGTGGCAGCACGCCCGGATCATCGCAGACGAGACCGTCGGCCTCGACGCCGCCATGGCCGCCGCGCTGGAGGCCCACTTCCTGGACCCGGACACTCCGGCTGCGGTCCGGGCATGCCCGGCCGGGGAGCTGGTGCCCTCAAGGTTCCGGTCAAAGGTCCGGACGTGGCGGGAGCGCCACCACCCGGATTCGATTGAGAAGCGGCATGCGAAGGGGGTGGCGGACCGGCGCGTGGAGTTTGCCGCGGACCGCGACGGCATGGCTTGGATTTCTGCTTTTCTTCCGGCCGACACGGCTCTGGCCATTTGCAACCGAACCACGGCCCTCGCCCGGGGAATCCAGAGCCCGGACGAGTCCCGCACGCTGACCCAGATCAAGGCCGACATCTTTTCAGCCGTGCTGCTCGGCAACAGGCCCTGCCGCACAAAAACTGCCGAGGAGGATCAAGGACCCTTCGTCGATGGTGCGGATGCGCAATTTGGCGCCGCCATTTCGGGGAGCGCAGATACTGACTTCAGCAAAGTTCCGCCGCCAAGGGCGGAGGTGCTGGTCACGGTACCGATATTCTCTCTGCTTGGCGTCAGCGACGAAGCCGCACTCCTCGACGGCTACGGACCGATCCCTGCCTCCGTCGCCAGAAAGTTGGTAGCTAACGGCGCCGGCTCCTTCTACCGGGTGTTGGTTGATCCCCGCGACGGTGCACCCTTGGAGATCGGCCGGACCAGCTACCGGCTGACGAAAGCAATGAGGCAGTGGCTTCGGTTGCGGGACGGCAAATGCCCGTTCCCCGGTTGCAGCAATAACTCTCTGGATAACGAGGCAGACCACCTGCTGGCATGGAATCAGGGCGGGAACACCGGGATCAGCAACCTTGGCCAGCCGTGCCGCAAACACCACCACCTTAAACACAACATGCCTTGGATACCCACCCCCGCCACGAAGGGTGAACCACCCGGTTGGATTTCGCCGTCGGGCAGACGGTACAAGAGCGAACATCAGGACTGGGAACCACCACACTGGCCGCCAGGGTTCCTGCCGGAGAAGATGAGCCTCTTAGAACAAGCCATCCTGCCGTATCTGACCGGGTGACTGGCCGGGTCCCGTCGCGCGCGCCTACTTAGCACCCGCCTACTCAGCACCCGGCAGGCAGACCTCCACAAGCCCATCCCTGACCCGGGTGCTGAACAGCGGCTGCCGGGCGGTGGCCGGGCCGGCAAGCACCTCGCCGGTCCGCAGCGCGAAAGTGCTCTTGTGCCAAGGGCACACCACACACGGCTGGTAGTCCGAAGGATCTCCGCCGGGGAGATCTGCAGCGCTCTCAAGTTTGCCCTCGTGCAGCGGTCCGGAAAGGTGGCTGCACACATCGGACAGCACGTTTACATTGCCCCCTTCGCGGTGGACGAGCAGCGGAATCCCGGCAACGACGCGTTCGTGGAGCTGTCCGTCCGGCAGGTCCGCGAGCGGGGCCAGGTGATGCCAACCAGGCGGAAACCGGTGCGGGATCTCCTCGCTGTGGTTAACACCGGCCGCCTGACGGTACGTGAGGTGCCCGCCCAGGAACCCGCCGGCACTCACGGTGGCCAGCCCCAGATAGGCCAGCACCTTGCCGCTGGCCTGCCTGCCCCGGGAGCGCTGCACCAGGGACACGGAATACAGCACGGTAGCCGCAATGTTGGCGGCAGCGTGAACCAGCCCCACCCGCTGTTGTTGGGGATGCAGCTCGGACCAGTCCGTGAAACCCGCCAGGGCGGCCGGCGCCGCGGTTAATGTTCCGACCCCGATCAGGACGTTTGCCGCCTTCTCGATTCCCGCCCAGTCACTTCCCGCGCGGTCACTTGCCGCCCAACCGCTTCCGCTCCGGCCGATTCCCGCCCAGCAGCCGCTTCCGCTCCGGCCGATTCCCGCCCAGCCGCTTCCCGCCCAACCGCTTCCCGCCCAACCGCTTCCGGCCCGGCCACGTCCCGGGCCGCCTCGTCCACTCATCGCGTCCAAGACTGCCACGGAAATCCAAGCTCCCATCGGCACCTGTACCGCCAGCGGATGCACGGGATGCCCAACGGGGACACCGTGCAGAATGTCGCGCGCCCACCGGGGCCTGACTATGGCGTTGACGGCGTTCCGTCCCCATTTGGCTAGCGGATCCAGCCAAGCGGCATCCTCGAGGCGGGCAACAAGTTCCAGCGTAGGCAACGGTTTCATACCCGCCACGTACCCCTTTTTCCAGCGCCCAGTCGCGACCCGTGCAAAGCCTCAGCGGAGCGGCGACCCCACCACCGTGAAGCGAGTGCCGCCCATCTCCCCTGAAAGCAGCGGCATGGCCTCAGCAATGGCAGCCCGCACGCTGTCCAACTGCAGCGAGGCCTGGTGCGCTTCCGCGGATTCCCAGAGCTCGCTGACAAACACGGTGTCCGGCACCTCGGGGTTGATGCCAACGTCGTACTGCAGACACCCGGCCACCTCAAGTCCTGCCATCGGCCGGACCAGTATCGCCACTAAAGCGTCCTGCTGGCCGGGTTTGGTTCCAAGGCTGCCCACATTCGCGAAAGTCATAAAGACAGTGTGCTGCAGGGGAGCCGACAACACGGGAAGGACCTCGCACGATGCCTCCCCCTTCGATCATTGGCGGAGTAATCGGGCCCCACACCCCATCCGCACCATGCCTTCACGCGGCAGCGCAACGTGCCCCCGCATGCTCCGGCGTCCGCTGGCTGTCGCGCCGGCTGTCCCGCCGTCGTCTCCCCCTTGACTCCCACCCTTACCCCTCTCTACACTTTTCATAAAGCAGAATCTAAATTCCACAAGGCGGAAACGGTAAACAGCCGGAAAGCACTGGAGATAGATCAAAGCCCCTCCTCCGAAGGACCTACGATGACGTACACAGTGAACTGCTCCATCCTCCTGACAGAGCTTCCCCTGCTCGAGCGCCCCGCAGCTGCAAAGGCTGCCGGTTTCGACGCCGTCGAGTTCTGGTGGCCCTTCGAAACCTCCGTCCCCACCGACGCCCAGGTCACCGAGTTCGAGGACGCCATCACCGATGCCGGCGTCCAGCTCACCGGCCTAAACTTCAACGCCGGCAACATGCCGGGCGGCGACCGCGGCCTCGTCTCCTGGAAGGGACGCTGCTCCGAGTTCAAGGACAACATCGACGTCGTCACCGGCATCGGCCAGCGCCTGGGCTGCAAGGCCTTCAACGCTCTCTACGGCAACCGGCAGGACGAATTCACCCCTGAGGAGCAGGACGAGCTCGCCGTCAAGAACCTGGCGGCAGCAGCGGAAGGCGTCGCCCGCATCGGCGGCACCGTCCTCCTCGAACCGGTGAGCGGCGCCGCCAAGTACCCGCTCCTCAAGGCCCAGGACGCCCTGAACGTCATCGCCCGGGTCAAGGACGAAACCGGCGTGGAGAACATCAAGCTCCTCGCGGACTTCTACCATTTGGCAGTCAACGGGGACGACGTCGGGGCCGTCATCGAAAACCACGCCAAAGACTTCGGCCACATCCAGATTGCCGACCACCCCGGCCGTGGGGCTCCCGGAACCGGCGGGCTTCCCCTCGGCGAATGGATCGCCCGCAGCCGCGAACTCGGCTACGACGGCTCCATCGGCCTCGAATACAAGGAACCGCAGGAAACGGCCTTCAGCTGGGCCATCCGCCAGCGCGCCGGCTCTCGCTAACCCGCCCCGCCCAACTGAGTAGCGCTAACTGTCGTTTAGAGCCCTCATAACGACAGATAGCGCTACCTAGTTGGGACACCACGCACAGACTTCAGAAAGAGAACCAACATGAGCAACGTTGCAGTCATCGGACTCGGAATCATGGGCCTGCCCATGGCCATCAACCTGGTCAAGGCCGGCCACGCCGTCACCGGCTTCAACCGCAGCCAGGACAAGATCGACAAGCTGGTCTCCGAAGGCGGCAAGGGCGCCTCCAGCATCGCCGACGCCGTCAAGGAGGCCGACGTCGTCATCACCATGGTGCCGGACTCCCCCGATGTTGAGGGCGTGGTCAGCGGCAAGGACGGTGTCTTCGCCAATGCCAAGCAGGGCACCTTGTGGATCGACGCTTCCAGCATCCGCCCGGACGTTGCCAAGCGCCTCTCCGACGACGCCCGTGAAGCCGGCATCCGCCCCTTGGACGCACCGGTCTCCGGTGGCGAACAGGGCGCCATCGACGCCGTCCTCTCCATCATGGTGGGCGGCGACAAGGCAGACTTCGACGCAGCCCAAGACGTCCTGAACGCCGTCGGCAAAACCATCGTCCACGTGGGCCCGTCCGGCTCCGGCCAGACCGTCAAAGCTGCAAACCAGCTGATCGTCGCGGTCAACATCCAGGTCCTCGCCGAAGCCGTCGCCTTCCTTGAAGCCTACGGGGTGGACACCGACGCCGCCCTCAAGGTCCTTGGCGGCGGCCTCGCCGGTTCCAAGGTCCTGGACCAGAAGGGCCAGAAGATGCTGGACCGCAACTTCGACCCCGGCTTCCGCCTGGCCCTGCACCACAAGGACCTCGGCATCGTCACCTCCGCCGCCCGGGAAGCGAACGTCGCGGTCCCCCTCGGCGCCGTCGTCGCCCAGCTCGTCGCCGCCACCGTCAACCAGGGCGACGGCGCACTGGACCATTCCGGGCTCTTCAAGCAGGTCCTGAAGCTCAGTGGCAGGAAATAGAGCAGGCCGGGAGTAAGCCACCGCGCCACGGCGCGCATCACGCAGAACCGGGACACCGCCGTCGTACCCCGAACGACGGCGGCTCCCTCACCACACCCATTTTCTGCCCCGAACGCGGGCGAACCACATATTTAAGTAGGAGCACACCATGAGCAAGATGCGTACCGTTGATGCAGCGGTGGCCATCCTGGAAAAGGAAGGCGCCATCGAGGCGTTCGGCCTGCCAGGTGCCGCCATCAACCCCTTCTACTCCGCCATGCGGGCCCACGGCGGCATCCGCCACACGCTGGCCCGCCACGTGGAAGGCGCCAGCCACATGGCCGATGGGTACTCCCGCGCCAAGGACGGCAACATCGGCATCTGCATCGGCACGTCCGGCCCCGCCGGCACGGACATGATCACCGGCCTCTACGCCGCCTGGGCGGACTCCATCCCCATGCTCTGCATCACCGGCCAGGCGCCCGTGGCCAAGCTGCACAAGGAAGACTTCCAGGCCGTGGACATCGAGTCCATCGCCAAGCCCGTCACCAAGATGGCCATGACCGTCCTGGAGCCCGGCCAGGTTCCTGGCGCCTTCCAGAAGGCCTTCCAGCTGATGCGGTCCGGCCGTCCCGGACCCGTGCTGCTGGACCTGCCCATCGACGTCCAAATGGCCGAAATCGAATTCGACATCGAGACCTACGAGCCCCTCCCCATCGAAAAGCCCAAAGCCAGCCGCAAGCAGCTGGAAAAGGCCCTGGACATGCTCACCGCCGCCAAGAACCCGCTGATCGTGGCCGGCGGCGGCATCATCAACGCCGGCGCCTCCGCCCAGCTGGTTGAACTGGCCGAAACCCTGAACGTCCCGGTCATCCCCACGCTGATGGGCTGGGGCACCATCCCGGACGACCACCAGCTCATGGCCGGCATGGTGGGCCTGCAGACCTCCCACCGCTACGGCAACGAGACCTACCTGCAGAGCGACTTCGTGATCGGCATCGGCAACCGCTGGGCCAACCGCCACACCGGTGGCCTGGAGACTTACACCGCGGGCCGCAAGTTTGTTCACATCGACATTGAGCCCACGCAGATCGGCCGCGTTTTCTCGCCGGACCTGGGCATCGCGTCCGACGCCGGCGCGGCGCTGACCGGGCTGCTTGAGCTCGCCAAGGAGCGCAAGGCAGCAGGGTCCCTGCAGGACTACAGCGCCTGGGTTGCCGAGTGCCAGGACCGCAAAGCCTCCCTGCACCGCAAGACCCACTTCGAGAACATCCCCATCAAGCCGCAGCGCGTATACGAGGAAATGAACAAAGCGTTTGGCCGGGACACCACGTACGTCTCCACCATTGGCCTGTCCCAGATTGCGGGTGCGCAGATGCTGCACGTTTTTGGTCCCCGCAAGTGGATCAACGCCGGCCAGGCAGGCCCGCTGGGTTGGACCGGACCGGCTGCCCTCGGCGTGGTCCGCGGCAAGCCGGACGAGACCGTGGTGGCACTGTCCGGCGACTACGACTTCCAGTTCATGATCGAGGAACTCGCCGTTGGCGCCCAGTTCAACATCCCGTACATCCACGTGGTGGTGAACAACTCCTACCTGGGCCTGATCCGCCAGTCCCAGCGCGGCTTCAAGATGGAGCAGAACGTCTCCCTGGCGTTCGAGAACATCAACTCCCCCGAGACGAACGGCTACGGCGTGGACCACCTCAAGGTCGCCGAAGGCCTGGGCTGCAAGGCCGTGCGTGTGCAGGACCCGGCAGACCTGCCGGCCGCGTTCGGCAAAGCCAAGGCGCTGATGGGCGAGTTCCAGGTGCCTGTGGTGGTGGAAGTGATCCTGGAAAAGATCACCAACATCTCCATGGGTTTGGAAATCAACGCGGTGAACGAGTTCGAGGAACTGGCCGAGACCGCCGCTGACGCCCCCACGGCCATCCTGGCACTGCAGGCATAACCATGCGGATCGTCATTGCCCCGGATAAGTTCAAGGGATCGCTCTCCGCGCCGGAGGTGTGCCGACACCTGGAAAAGGGCCTGCACCTCGGTGCCGGCACGGCAAAATCCAGCACCCTTGAGGTCCTCCGGATTCCGGTGGCCGACGGCGGCGAGGGAACCCTCGATGCCGCCGTCGGCTCCGGTTTCACCCGCAGGAGTGCCCTAGTCAGCGGCCCCACCGGTGAACCTGTCGCAGCGGACTTCGCTGTCCGTGGCCACGAGGCGGTCATCGAGATGGCCACCGCGTCCGGTCTCGCCCTGGTGCCCCGGGTAAAGAACAGCGGCCAGCCGGATTCGGCCGCGGCCACGACGGCAACCAGCCTGGGCACAGGCCAGCTGATCCGGGCGGCACTGGACGAGGGCTGCCGGCGGATTGTGTTGGGGGTCGGCGGCAGCGCCAACACCGACGGCGGCGCCGGGCTTTTGCAGGGCTTGGGCGCCAGGTTCCTGGACGCCACAGGCAGGGAACTTCCGTCCGGCGGGGCCGCCCTGACCCAGCTGGACAGCATCGACTTCACCGACTTTGAACCACGTCTGGTGGATACACGCTTTGTGCTGGCGTCTGACGTCGACAACCCCCTGCTGGGCCACCATGGCGCCGCGGCGGTTTTCGGCCCGCAAAAGGGCGCCACACAACAGGACGTCGGCTTGCTCGACGCCGCCCTGGCCAGGTTTGTCGAAGTCTTGGCCAGGGAAATCGGATTCCGTGCCATCAAAGCGGCGGAAGCCCCCAGTGCCGGGGCCGCCGGGGGCGTGGGCTACGCGGCCATCGCCGTCCTCGCGGCAACGCGGCGGCCGGGAATCGACGTCGTGCTGGAATTCACGGACCTGGCACACCGGCTTGGCGGCGCCGATCTGGTGATCACCGGGGAGGGCAGCCTGGACGAGCAGAGCCTGCTGGGCAAAACACCCATGGGTGTTGCCCGGGCTGCTAGCGCGCTGGGTGTTCCGGTCATCGCAGTGTGCGGCCGGACCACGCTGACACAGGAACAGACCATAGCCGCCGGCTTCGAGGACGTTTACGCTTTGACCGAGCTTGAAACCAATGTAGACAGGTGCATGGCAGAGGCAGGACCGCTTCTGGAGCAGCTGGGCACGCAGATCGGCGGCAGGCTGGCAGCGAACAGGCTGGCCCGCACCGCTGACACAAAGGAGGACCTCCATGTCTGAAGAACGCTACGACCTGGTCATCCGCGGCCGGCGCATCCTCACCACCGCGGGCATCGCTGCCCGTGAAGTGGGCGTCCGGGGCGGAAAGATCGCGGCCATCGAGCCGCTGGGCAACGGCCTGGCCGGCTCCGACGTCA
This sequence comes from Arthrobacter sp. BF1, assembly GCF_056680215.1. Classification (NCBI taxonomy): domain Bacteria; kingdom Bacillati; phylum Actinomycetota; class Actinomycetes; order Micrococcales; family Micrococcaceae; genus Arthrobacter; species Arthrobacter sp. BF1. The sequence goes on along the minus strand of NZ_CM155271.1, from coordinate 979,455 downwards.
TCGAACTGGCCGACGACGAAACCCTGCTTCCCGGCCTCGTGGACACGCACGTGCACGTCAACGAACCGGGCCGCACCGAATGGGAAGGGTTCGCCTCCGCCACCCGCGCCGCCGCCGCCGGCGGCGTCACCACCATCATCGACATGCCGCTGAACTCCATCCCGCCCACCACCACTGTGGAAGGCCTCAAGCTCAAGCGCGAGGTGGCCGAGGACCAGGCTTTTGTGGACGTCGGCTTCTGGGGCGGCGCCATCCCCGGCAACAAGGCGGACCTCCGTCCGCTGCACGATGAGGGCGTCTTCGGCTTCAAGTGCTTCCTGCTGCACTCGGGCGTGGACGAGTTCCCGCACCTCGAAGCAGACGAGATGGAAGAGGACATGGCCGAGCTGAAGTCCTTCGACTCGCTCATGATCGTCCACGCGGAGGACTCCCACGCCATCGACCGCGCACCCCATCCCGGCGGCGACCACTACTCCACGTTCCTGGCCTCCCGCCCCCGCGGCGCCGAGAACAAGGCCATCGCCGAGGTCATCGAACGGGCGCGCTGGACCGGTGCACGTGCGCACATCCTGCACCTCTCGTCGTCGGACGCGCTGCCCATGATCGCCACCGCAAAGCGCGACGGCGTCAAGCTCACCGTGGAGACGTGCCCGCACTACCTCACGCTGATGGCCGAGGAAATTCCGGACGGTGCCACCGCGTACAAGTGCTGCCCGCCCATCCGGGAGGCCGCCAACCGCGAGCTGCTGTGGCAGGGCCTGCTGGACGGCACCATCGACTGCATCGTCTCGGACCACTCACCCTCGACCCTGGACCTGAAGGACTTGGAGAACGGTGACTTCGCCGTGGCCTGGGGCGGCGTGTCGTCGCTGCAGTTGGGCCTGTCCCTGGTGTGGACCGAAGCCCGGCACCGCAGGATCCCGCTGGAGCAGGTCGTATCGTGGATGGCCGAGAAGCCGGCCGCACTGGCCCGGTTAAGCAACAAGGGCCAGCTTGCCCTCGGCTACGACGCCGATTTCGCCGTCTTCGCCCCGGACGAGGCGTTCGTGGTGGACGTCTCCAAACTCAAGCACAAGAACCCCATCACCCCCTACGACGGCAAAGCCCTCTCCGGCGTGGTGCGGCGCACCTACCTGCGCGGCAGCGTGGTGGACGGCCAGACACCCACCGGCAAGCTCATCCGCCGCGGCGGGATCTAACCGGGTCAGTGGCAACTGAATCCCCCCTTTCGAGCTGCCCACGTTCTCCGGCGCTTCCGGCGCGGGCACCCGCGCCCAAGGCCCGGGGCCTGGCTGTCTGGGTCGTGCCCGGCGCCAACCAGGAACCAGATGATGCGCTGATTGCCTGCGCCGCCCAGGAACTGCTCGAACGTGCCCAGAGAATTGCCCCGGAGGTGGAAGTCCATTTTTGGCCTGCCGCCGGGGACGCAACTTCCGCCGCCGGCGTGAACCCTGGGGAGGGTACATGCGACGGCGGAAATCCGGAGCCGTCGTCGTCCCCTGCGGAGGACTCCCCGCAAGCGGACGACGGCGGTTCCTCCCACCTGCCGCTGCGGTGGTCTGCCCCCGGCCTGCTGTCAGTGGACCTTCGCAGGGGTCCCGTGCTGCTGGACGGGACGCCCATCCAGTTGACCGGGGTGGAGTACCGCGTGCTGCAGTATCTGGCCGAGAACTGTTCCCGTCCGGTCGGCCGGAAGGAACTGCAACGCGTTCTGGAGTCACTGGAATTTCCCGGCTGCACGCCGCGTTCGATCGACGTTTATGTGGGCCGCCTGCGCCGGAAATTCGGAACGGCACGGCATGCGATCGCCACCATCCGGGGCGGCGGCTACCGGTTCACGCCCGGCTCCAGGGTTACCATCCGGAACCCGTCCGAATACGCCATCTAACAGCAACAGCTACCCGCCGTCCCGTTCATCCCACCGATAAGGATCATCCAACCATGAACCCGAACCAGCCGCATTCCCTCCGTCTCCAGCCTGGCAGCCAAGCGCCGGACTTCACCCTTAGCGATGCCACCGGGAACCCGGTGTCCCTCGCGGATTACCGGGGCACGAATGTCATCGTGTACTTCTACCCCAGGGCGGCCACGCCGGGCTGCACCACCGAAGCGTGCGATTTCCGCGACAACCTTGCCTCATTGCAGCGTGAAGGATACGAGGTCCTGGGGATCTCACCGGACGCTCCCCGAGCCCTGGCGGAGTTCAGCGACGATTTCACCCTCACCTTTCCCCTCCTCTCAGATGGGGAACATTCCGTAGCCATGGCCTATGGCGCCTGGGGCGAAAAGCTCCTCGATGGGCAGGTGGTTGAGGGTGTTATCCGGTCAACTGTCGTTGTTGACCCCCAGGGCAGGGTGACCCTGGCGCAGTACCATGTGGACGCAGCAGGCCACGTGGCTGCGCTCAGGGAAGAACTCGCGACGCCGACGCTTCGTCGGTAGGCGGTAAAGACCGACGCCGGCATCCAGTGGAGCGACGCACTCTCGGCCATGTGCCGAAAGCCAACTGCTCCTTGTTGCGCCCGTTCGCCGTTGGCATCATGAGAACACCGATCATGCCGCCAGCTTAGAAGGGAAGAATGCCGTGAAGGCTGTCCAATTTGCCGAGTATGGCGGGCCGGAGGTCCTCAAGGTCGTCGAGGTCGAGGAGCCGCACCCAGGGCCGGGCCAGATCCGGGTGGCCGTTCGCGCGGCGGGCGTGAATGCCTTCGACTGGAAGTTTCGACGCGGGGACCTGGCTGCCTTCATGCCGGTCAATTTCCCTGCGGGGGTCGGCCTTGATGCCTCGGGAGTCGTGGACGAGGTCGGCGGGGGCGCAATGGGCGTCGCTGTCGGAGACGAGGTCTTCGGCAGTATCCCCTTGGGTAGTTCAGCCAACTGGGCGACAGCCGAGTATGCGGTGCTGGCTGAGTGGGCGCGGAAGCCGGAGGGTCTCTCGTTCGAGGAGGCTGCCGGATACCCGATGTCAACCGAAGCGGCACGCCGGGCGTTGAACGTGTTGCCCCTGGAGTCCGGGCAGACTCTCCTCGTCAATGGGGCTGCCGGCGGAGTGGGCCTGGCCGGCGTCCAATTCGCGCTGGCTGCCGAAGCCATCGTGATCGGCACCGCCAGTGAAGGGCATCACCAGTATCTACGCTCTCTTGGTGCGATCCCAACGACGTATGGCCCCGGCCTGGTCGACCGTGTGCGCGGGCTTGCCCCGCGCGGTGTCGATGTCGCCTTCGATGCGGTGGGTTTCGGAGTCCTGCCGGAACTTATTGAGCTCACCGGCAGTGCCGGGAAGGTCATCACCATAGCCGACAACAGGGCCGCCGAGTATGGCGTGCGGTTCTCCGGCGGCGCAGGCGCGGATCGTGCGCCCGAAGCCCGCGCTGAAGCGGCGGCGCTGTTCGAGCAGGGAAAATTCCGGCTGCCGGTCGCGGAAACCTTTTCCTTGGACAATGTCGCGGCCGCGCACGCGAAAAGCGAACAGGGCCACGTGCTTGGCAAGTTTATTGTGACCGTGTAGTCCACAATCATTTCCGGCTTCAGCCGGAATGCGACTAGTACTACAGTTTCCGGTGTGAAGAACATCGGCTTCCTGTCCTTCGGCCATTGGACCGACCACCCGGAGTCCGGCACGCGCAACGCGTCGGACGCGCTGTTGCAGGCGATCGACCTGGCCGTCGCGGCCGAGGAGCTGGGTGCGGACGGGGCCTATTTCCGCGTCCACCACTTTGCGCAGCAGTATGCTTCCCCGTTCCCCCTGCTCGCTGCCATTGGAGCACGCACAAGCCGCATTGAGATCGGTACCGGCGTGATTGACATGCGCTACGAGAACCCGCTCTACATGGCGGAGGACGCCGGCGCGGCCGACCTGATCTCGGGCGGCCGATTGCAGCTGGGCATCAGCAGGGGTTCACCCGAGCAGGTCATCGACGGGTGGCGCCACTTCGGCTTTGTCCCGGCCCAGGGCGAGTCTGACGCCGATATGGGCCGCAGGCACACCGAGCGTCTGCTTGAGGTGCTCACCGGCGAAGGCTTCGCGGCACCGAGCCCCCGCCCGATGTTCCCGAACCCTCCGGGGCTGCTGCGCGTGGAACCGCACTCTGAGGGCCTGCGTGATCGCATCTGGTGGGGTTCGGGCTCGAACGCCACGGCTGTCTGGGCGGCGAAGCTCGGCATGAACCTGCAGAGCTCCACCCTCAAGGATGACGAGAGCGGTAAGCCGTTCCACGTCCAGCAGGCCGAGCAGATCGACCTCTACCGGCAGGCATGGAAGGAGGCCGGGCACCAGCGGGAGCCGCGCGTCTCGGTCAGCCGCAGCATTTTTGCACTGACGGACGAGCGCGACTGGCAATACTTCGGCCGCGACCGCTACAGCTCCGACCAGGTGGGCAACATAGACGAGAAAACGCGTGCGGTTTTTGGCCGCTCCTACGCGGGCGCCCCGGACGAGCTGGCCGCGAAGCTGGCCGAGGACGAGGCGATCGCCACAGCAGACACCCTGCTGCTCACGGTCCCGAACCAGCTCGGCGTCGACTACAACGCCCACGTCATTGAGTCGGTCCTGAAGTATGTGGCGCCCCAGCTCGGCTGGCGCTGAGGAAACAGGCAAACGATGGATCTACACCTGCACGGAAAGACGGTTCTGACCATCGACGGCGGCCCTCGACTAGCGTACGCTCCGGCCTGGCCGGAGCATCCTGAGCTGCGGCAGTTCTTCCCACTCCGGCGGCAGCAGGCCCTTTGCTCCGTCGGGGCGGAAGCCATGCTTGAGGTAAAACGCCTGCGCCCGGGCATTGTCCTGCAGCACCCACAGATAAGCGGGTGAATCGCCGACGGCGGCACTCAACAGTGCCGCACCCAGCCCCGTTCCGTAGGTGTGCCGGAGCGTAAAGATCGAATACAGTTCCAGCTCCGCGGGCCCCGGATCATCCCGGCCCGGGCCGGCATCCGCCAGTCCCACAATGTGGTTGTCGCCGTCAACGGCAATGATCCGCGGATCGGCTACTGCGAGGTGCGGACGACGCCGTTCCGCGCGTTCGCGGATGCTGGCCCGGCGGTCGCGGAAGAACTCCGGCGAGAGCAGGTGCCCGTAGCTCTCCTCATGGGCGAGCGTATGAAAGAGCACCACGGCCATAGCGTCCTCGGGAGTGGCCTGACGAAGCTGATAGTCCATCCGGTCAGCCTAAGCTTTGCGGTGCACCCAAGCGGGTCAGGGGCCGGGCGTTTCGGAGGTAGTCTGCCTCTTTTGGTCAGCAGGAGCTGGACGAGCTGTTCACCGGCTTGGCGCAGCAGTTCTCGGATTGCAGGTCACACGCTTTCGAAAAGACCGGGTAACCCAAATCCCCGTGTTGCTGCAGTCCGCAGTAAGTCCTACCGTTGCGGAACGGCTCTGGGAAGCCATCACGGACAGCGAGATCCGCAGCAGCTACCAGTTCGGAAACTCCCTCGAATCCGACTGGACCCCGGGCGGACGGTTTGAAATGGGCAACCCCAAAGCCGGGGTGCTGCTGGGCGAAGGCGAGAACCTCGAAGTCGACCCGCCACGGAAGCTCGTCCAGACCATGACCGCGCTCTGGGGCGAGGACGTCAAAGCCGAAGGCACCTCCCGCATCACCTGGGAGATCGAACCCGTCGGCGACTCCTGCCACCTCACCGTCACCCACGACCAGCTCCGCGAAGGCGCCAACGAACAGCTCTACGGCGGCTGGCCCATGATCCTCTCCGGCCTCAAAACCTGGCTCGAAACCGGCGAGAAGCTCACCACCCCCGGCTCCCTCATGTACACCTAGGCGCGCTAGCGGGGAACCAGCCGCCACAGGGACGTGACCTCGGCCTCACGCGCCTCGAACAGCGGAGAGGACAAGCCAGCCCTCACCGCCCGGCTCCAGATGGTCGGAAAGTTCGTTCAGGAAACGGAACAGCATCCTGATATCTTCACCGTAACCGGCAATGGGTCCAAATGGTGAAGACCGTGAACATTCACTGTTTTTGCTGAAATGTTCCCGATGTTCACCACCGCCCCACGCGCCGGTGGCACCCAACCGGGTGCCGCCGTCGTACTTCTGCTTCCGGTGCCACTAAGCGGCGGTGTATCCGCCGTCGGCATTGATGATGGATCCGGTCAGGGCCGACGACCCCTCGCCCGCGAGGAACAGCACCACGTTGGCGATCTCCTCGGGCCGAAGCAGCCGCCCGATGGGCTGCCTGGAAATCATCTGCGAGCGTGTCTCGTCCGGCAGCCGGGCCAGCAAGGGGGTGTCCACGTAGCCCGGAGACACAGCGTTGAACCGAATGCCCTCCCGTGCGTATGTGAGGGCAGCCGAACGGGTGAAGTTGGCGACGGCTGCCTTCGCTGCGGAATAGGCGTTGCTGTTCGCCTGCCCCACATGGGCCAGGATCGACGCCATATTAATGACGGAGGCTGTCCGCGGTTCCGCCTTGTGCCGCCAGCCTTCGAGGATGGTGGCCACAGCCCATTTGTTGCACACGGCAACACCTGTGAGGTTGACGTCAATGACACGTTGCCACTTCGACAGGTCGAGTTCGTGAAGCGGAGCCTTGACTTCGGGAACCCCGGCATTGGCCACCAGGACGTCCAAGCCGCCAAAGATACGCGCCGCTCCTTCCATCAGGCCGCGCACCGAGTCTTCGTCGGTCACATCCGTGTGGACGAACTGGGCCCTTCCACCGCGAGCGGTAATCTTCTCGACAACCTGCGAAGCGGCACTTCCGATGTCCCCGATGGTGACTGCATACCCCGCATCCGCAAGCTTCAGGGCGATGGCTTCCCCGATCCCGGAACCACCACCCGTCACCACAGCGGATCCTGCATCTCCCACGGTCAGACCAGTTCGGAACGCTTGCCGCGCTCAGCCGCGAGTTTGGCAATGTCCCGCCCGGCCCGGTAACCGAAGACGAGGGCCGGGCCAATGTGGGAACCGTAGCCCGGGTAGCCGCCGCCGAACACGCTGACTGCGGCCGCCCCGACGGCGATCAGGCCGGGAATTGCCGTCCCCTCCTCAGTCTTGACCTCGGAGCGATCGTTAACGCCGATCCCTGCGAAGGTGCCAAGATCGCCCATCTGGATCTTGGCCGCAAAGTACGGTCCTTTGCCCACCGTGGCCAGGTTCGGGTTGGGCTTGTGCTCCATGTCGCCGCGGAAGTGGTTGTACAACGTGGAACCCCGGCCGAACGCCGGGTCCTCGCCGCGTTCGGCGGCCGGATTGAACTCCGCCACGGTCGCTTTCAGGCCTTCTGCATCGATGCCGCGCTTGCCGGCCAGTTCCTCCAGGGTTGCCCCCTTGACCAGGTAGCCCGTCTTGTAGAAGTAACCTCGCGGCATGGGCCAGGGCTTGGCGTAGCCGATGCCGTACTTGTGCATGGTCCTGGCATCACCGATCACATAACCGAACGTCTTGTCCTCGTCCTGGTTGTGGCCGATCATCGCACCGCCGAAGTCGTGGTAACTCAGGGCCTCGTTGCCGAAGCGTTTGCCGTGACGGTCCACGGCAATCAGGCCCGGCAGCCCGATCGCGCGAAGATGCGGGAAGAGCCGCTCCTTGCCGTTGAGGTACTTGAAGACGGTCACCGGCGCCCAGGAGCCCACGCTGAACACGGAGTTGTCGATGTGTCCGCCCGCGCTGATCGCCAGGTTCGCGGCGTCGCCGCCATGGCCCAGGGTGGGGGTGAAATGGTCGTCGCCCTCCGCATCGTGCGGGAAGTACTGCTTGCGCAGTTCCTTGTTCCCGGAGAATCCGCCGGCGGCGAGGATGACGCCCAGTTTTGCCGTTACCGTGGCGGCATGGTCTCCGCCGATGACCGCGCCCGTCACGGTGCCGGCGTCGTCCCGGGTCAGCGACAGCGCCGGTGACGAGTTCCAAAGCCGCACACCCAAATCGTCGGCGCTCTTGACCATGCGGGTCATCAGCGCGTTGCCGTTGGACCGGAGCACGGGGCGCTTGTACCGGGCGGCGTCCGCCCAGGTGCGTAGCAGCTTCTTCGCCACATAAACGAAGGACTTGACCGACTGGTTGACGTGGAAGAACTCGTTGATGTCCGGGCCAACCTGCGGCATGTAGCCGAACACCGTGTAGGAACTCATGTACGGCTGCATCAGGAGGCGCTTGTCACCGAGTACGCGCGCGTCAACGTCCCGGGGAAGGATGGCCCGGCCCGAGAGCTTGGCCCCGGGGAGGTCCATCTTGTAATCCGGCGACTTCTCCGGGTACGTGAACTTCACGTCGGTTTCGTTTTCGAAGAAGGCGATGGCCTCGGGCACGGTATCCAGGAAGGTCCGGACGCCGGCCCGGTTGAACGTCTCCGGCGCGAGGTTCTTCAGGTACGTTTCCGCTTCCTCGCGGGTGTCCCCCTGGGCCACCCCCTGTTTGTTGCCCGGGACCCAGGCCCAGCCGGCGGAAATCGCCGTGGTGCCGCCAAAGTACCGGTCCTTCTCGGCAACGATCACACTCAGGCCCTGCGATGCAGCCTTCAACGCCGCAGCCATTCCAGCCACACCAGAGCCGATCACCAGGACATCACACACAACGCTCTTACTCATGCTTCTTGCCCCGTTCAGTGGCTGCACGCGTCGGTGCGGCAGCCGGATGGAATGCCAGCCACCAGTAGAACGGGTGCGGGGAATCATCACGACCGCGATTACCATTGAACGGGAACTCATGAGGAGGTTCAGTGGCAAATTCCGGATCAGGCGAGTCGATTATCGCCCGCTTCGTCAGGATTCTGAGCGCCTTCGATGACAGCCACCAGACCATGAGCGTCGCCGAACTGGGCCGCCGGACAGGGCTTCCGGTCACCACTGCGTACAGGATTGTCAACGAACTGCTCCTCGAACGCCTCCTGGAACGCGAACCGGGAGGGGACATCCATATCGGCACCCGAATGTGGGAACTTGTGTCCCGCGGGTCAAAGATGGTTGGCCTGAGGGAGGCTGCGCTGCCATTCATGGAGGACGTCCAGTCCGTGGTCCAGCACGCCACCACCCTGGGCATCCTGGATTCCGACGAGGTCCTCTACATCGAGCGGATCGGTACGCATTCAACTGTTGTGGACATTTCGAAAATCGCTGGCCGGCTTCCGCTGCACGCCACATCCTCGGGGTTGATCCTGCTTGCTCACTCCCCCGCCGCGTACCAGGACATGATCCTTGCCAGGCCCCTGACAAAGTACACCGACACCACACTCACCGAGCCGGCCGTGCTCCGCCGCCACCTGGCCGACATACGGCAACGCGGCTTCGCCGCCATGCCCGGGGTCATCGTTCCCGAGACCACCGGCATTGCCGTGCCGGTCTTCGGACCTGACAACACCACCATTGCAGCCCTGAGCGTGATCGTGCCGCGGACCGAAGAGCACACGGCCACCCGGGTCCCGGTGCTCATGGCCGGGGCCCGCGGGGTTTCCCGCGCACTGGGCTGGCGGGGCGAACTCAAGGGAACGGTCCGCAAAAGCCAATAAAATCCGCCATTACCGTTCATCGGTAATCTTGTGGTTTCGCTCACACCTCCCCTGTCACCGTAGCTAAGGCGCGGCAACGAGGCTGCGGAGTTACAAGGAGCGGAACATGAACAACACACTCGGCCGTGTCGCCGGCAAGACCGCGGTCATCACCGGTGGCAGGGGGGATCTCGGCAGCGCCACGGCGGCGCTACTCGCCGAACACGGCGCAACCGTTGCAAGCCTCGACATGGCAGGGGCACCGGCCGCCGTCGTCCATAACAACGTTCGGGAGTACGACGTTGACGTCACCGACGAAGACAGCGTTTCCGAGACAATCCAGCGCGTCACCGAGGACATGGGCGCCCCGGACATCCTGGTCAACGCGGCAGGAATCATCGGACCGGCCGGGGCCTCCCACACCGCCTCCGTCACGGACTTCGACACGATCTTCAACGTCAACGTCAAAGGCGTCTGGCTCATGACCAAGCACGTGGTGCCCGGCATGATTGCCAAGGGCGCAGGCAGCATCATCAACTTCTCCTCGATCCACGGCCTCACCGGTGGCAGCTCCGTCCCCCTCTACCACGCCACCAAAGGCGCCGTCCGGCTGCTGAGCAAGTCGGATGCGGCCGCCTACGGAGCCCACGGCATCAGGGTCAACTCCATCCACCCCGGTTCCATGAACACCCGGATGAGCCGCCGCTCCGCGGAACAGTCAGTGGTGGGCCCCGAGGAGTACTACAAGCAGCTCCTCGGCTCGAACCCGCTGCCCCGGCAGGGTGAACCGGAGGAAATCGCCTACGGCGTGCTCTACCTCGCTTCGGACGAATCCCGCTTCACCACCGGTTCGGAGCTCGTGATCGACGGCGGCTACACCGCGGTCTGAGCCACGCTCCCGCTCCCGCCGCCGGCGCCGTTACAGGTGCACGGCGGCGCATTCAACCATCTCCCGAAAGGCATCAACTAACCATGAAATTCGTCAGTGGAACCGCAGCGGAAAACTACGACGTCGTCGTCGTCGGTTCCGGAGCCGGCGCACTCACCGCCGGGGCTACTGCTGCCCGCGCCGGCAAGTCCGTCATCATCCTTGAGAAGAGCGACCTGCTGGGCGGCACCTCGGCCGTGTCCGGCGGCATGCTGTGGGTGGCGGACAACCACCACGCCCGCGACGCGGGCATCGCCGACTCCAAGGAGGCAGCGGCCCAGTATGTGCGTGCGGTGGCACGGGGCCGCGGCCGCGAAGAACTGCTCGACGCCGCGCTGAACTACGGCGACCAGATGCTGCAGTTTGTGGAAGCGGAGTGCGGCGTCCGGTTCATCTTCCTGGACAACTTCCCGGACTACCGCCAGGACCTGCCCGGCGCCCTGGCGGGCGGCCGCACGGTGGAGCCGGAGCTGTTCAACAGCAAGGAAGCCCTCGGGTCCCTCACTGCGCATGTCCGCACCGACGGCCGTGCACCCTTCACGATGCAGGAATACGAAACCTGGGGCGCTTTCACCAAATTCCCCTGGGACGAGTTGGACCTCCGCCAAAAGGAGGGCCTCGTGGCGAAGGGCCAGGCCCTGGTCTCCATGCTCCTGGCCAGCCTGGTCCACAGCGGAGCAGCGCTTGTCACCGGAGCCGGGGGGCACCGCCTGCTCACCGACGGCGGCCGGGTGACCGGCGTCGAGCTCGAATCCGGTGAAATCATCCGGGCCAACGACGGCGTGGTCCTGGCCACGGGGGGTTTCGAATGGGACAAAGCGCTGGCCGACTCGATGCTCGCGTCGCGGCTGCACACCATGTGCTCACCGCCCTCAAACACCGGCGACGGGCTGCGGATGTCCCAGCGGATCGGCGGCCAGACCCGCGGCACCCGGGAAGCCTGGTGGGCCCCCATGTCGGTGACCGGCGACACCCGTGACGGGCAACCGATCGGCACCCTGCTGCGCTTCGAACGCCAAGGCCCGGGGTCCATTATGGTGAACCGCCACGGCCGACGCTTCGCCAACGAGTCGCAGAACTATAACGACCTCGCCCGGAGCCTGCAGTCCTGGGACTCCGCCGCAAACCGGACCCTGAACACTCCGGCCCACGTGATTGTGGACCACGCGTACATGGAGCGCTACGGCATCCTGGCCCACCGCGCCGGCCAGCCCACCCCCGCCTACCTGATCGAGGCGGCAACGCTGGAGGCACTGGCGGAAAAGATCAACGTGCCCGTGGAAAACCTCGCCGCAACCGTGGCGCGTTTCAATGAGTTCGCCGTCAAGGGCGAGGACCCGGACTTCGGCCGCGGCGAAAGCGCGTACGACAAGTACTGGGGCGACGAGGAAAACCTGTACCCGAACCCGTCCCTGGGACCGCTGCAGACCGGACCCTTCTACGCCATGGAAGTGGTCAACGGCGCCTTCGGCACCAACGGCGGCGTGGCAACCGACGGGCTGGCCCGCGTGCTCGACGTCGACAACCACCCCATCGAGGGACTCTACGCAGCCGGAAACACCACCGAAAACGCCTACGCAGCCGGGTACCCCGGCGCCGGCGCCACGCTGGGCCCCATCATGACCATGGGCTACCTCGCCGGACGGACCATCGCCGGACAGGACCCCAACTATGCAGCCGGGCAGTTGGCCGGCGGCAAGCCGGCAGCGGAACTGGTGGGTGCCTGACATGATCCGCCACACCGTACTTTTCAAGTTCAAGCCGGACTTCCCGGCCACCGACAAACAGGCCTGGATCGCCGGACTCAACAGGATGAGGGGCAATATCCCGGGCATGCTCACCCTGACGCACGGACCCGACATGCTCAGCACCGAGCGCTCCTTCGACTACGCCATCGTGGCGGACTTCGAAAACGTCGAGGACATCGCGGTGTACAACGCGCACCCGCTGCACGAGCCCCTGAAGGCGTACTCGTTTCCCAACAGCCAGCAGATCCTCTCGGTGGACTTCCACCTCCAGGATCTCCAGCCGGCTTCCACCAAGACACCGCTGTCTTAAGGAGATTCCATGGACACTGCAACTGCACACCCGGCCGCACCCAAGACCCCAGGAAAGGCAGCCCTGGCCTCCTTCCTGGGCAGCACGCTGGAATACTACGATTTCTTCATCTATGGAACTGCCGCCGCCCTGGTATTTCCGCACCTGTTCTTTCCGTCCGCTGACCCCGCCATCGGACTGATCGGCGCCCTCGCCACTTTCGGTGTCGCCTATGTGGCGCGGCCTGTTGGCGGTCTGGTCATGGGACACTTCGGCGACAAACTGGGCCGCAAGAAGATCCTGCTGCTCACGCTGGGCATTATGGGCCTGGCCTCGCTGGGCATAGGCTGCCTCCCCGCCTACGAGCAGGTGGGGGTCTGGGCCCCCATCCTGCTGGTGGCCGGTCGCCTGGCCCAGGGATTCTCCGCCGGGGCTGAATCCGCCGGCGCCTCCACGCTCACCCTGGAACACTCCCCTGAAGGCAAACGCGCCTTCTTCACCAGCTTCGTGATGATGGGCTACGCCTCGGGCATGGTCCTGGCCACCCTGGTCTTCATTCCCATCACTGCCCTGCCCCAGGAAGCCATGATGAGCTGGGGCTGGCGTGTCCCGTTCTGGCTCTCCATCGTGGTCCTCGCCGTCGCCTACTGGGTTCGGACACACTTGGACGAAACGCCTGTCTTCGAAGCAGCCCAGGAGAAGGACCAGGTGGCCCCCATGCCTGTCAAGGAGGTCCTCAAGTTTCAGGCGCCTGACGTGGCGCGCGTTGCGGGCATGTCCATCATGGTGGTTATGCAGACAGTGTTTACTGTCTTTGGGCTGGCCTACGCCACCTCCACCGCGGGCTTCGACCGCTCCTCCATCCTGACTGTCAACGCCGTGGCCATCGGCTTGTCGATGCTCGTGATGCCGTTCGCCGCCCGGCTCGCGGACAGGATAGGACGCCGGCCCCTGCTGCTGGCTGCCGCGATCGGCTGCTCCGCCACAATTTTCCTGTACTTCCTCGCGCTGTCCTCGGGCAACATTGTGCTGGTCTTCCTGGCGGCATTCCTGAACATGACCGTGCTGTACTCGGCCTACAACGGTGTCTGGCCAGCGTTCGTGGCTGAGCAGTTCGCCACTCCCGTGCGCTACACGGGCATGGCACTGGGCAACCAGCTCGGCCTGGTCCTCGCCGGGTTCGCACCCATGATCGCCAGCATGTTGCTGGCGCCGGGAGTCACTGGCTGGCTCCCCGTTGCCATTTTTGCGACCGTCTGCATGTTGATTGCCGGCGTCTGCGTGCTCTACTCCCGTGAGACGTTCAAGACGCCGACTGAGGAACTGGGGGCACCGTATCTTGCGGGAACCGCCCTGCGCCGGGAACAGCACGCCGCCCGGACAGCCCTCGATGAAGTGGACCATCCGGTCCGTTAGGAACCACCGGCAAAATGACAGTGCCCCCGTCGCCAGACCGGCGTCGGGGGCACTGTCATTTGTTCGGGCCTACTCTTCCGGCGCGAGGGTGACGGTCATACCGTCCAGCCGGTCTTCAAACGCGACCTGGCAGGACAGCCGTGAGCAGTCCTCGCTGAAACCTTCGGCGTCCACCAGAAGCTCGGCCTCGTCCTCGCTGCGTCCGCCGAGGCTTTTGACGATGTCATTGTCCAAAAAGACGTGGCAGGTGGCGCAGGATGCCGTTCCGCCGCAGGAAGCCAGCACCGGCAGGTCGTTATCCCGCAATGCCTCCATCAGGCTTTGCTCCGGCTCCCACTCCACAGCGTGCTGCTGCCCGTCACGGTCCAGTACGGTCAGGGTGTTGTTACTCATCAGGGCTCTTTTCTTAGGATTTTGGGTGATTTAGACCAGTACTGCTGCGGTCTCGTAGGGTTCGGGCCCGGTACCTGCACCGGTCGCAGCGTCCTCAAGCTTCACTGCCGGGTCCTGAACCAGGAAGGGGTCGAGCAGCGCGCCCGTAGGAATCAGCTTCTTTGCCGGGCGGAAATCGGCCAACCCGCCCACGGTGTCGACGGCGGCGAGGCGGCCCTCGCGCAGGTAGACGACCGAGAACTTCCCGGTGGCCGGATCACCGCGCACAATGACCTCATCGTCGGGGTGCATCACGCCGGCGGTCTGAAGGCGCACACCATGCTGGACGGTCCAGAACCAAGGGGTCTCTGTTGGCGATACCTCACCAGCGAGGATGTCATTGACCACAGCCTCGGCCTGGGCATTGGCATTCTGAATGGATTCCAGCCGCTGGCTTGCGCCGCTGAACGGGCTGGTGAACCGGGTGACGTCCCCCGCAGCGTAAATGCCAGGGACGCTTGTCCGGCACTGTTCGTCCACCAGAACACCATCCCCACAGGTGAGCCCGGCAGCCTCGGCCAGCTCCTGGTTGGGCAGGACCCCAATGCCCGCCACCACGACGTCGGCCTCAAAGCTCCGGCCGTCAGAGGTCAGGACCCGTTGAACGCGGCCATTGCCCTGCAGTTCGGTCACCGCGGCCCCAAACTCCAGAACCACGCCCTGGGAGCGGTGGAGTTGCTCGAAGAAGGCAGACACCGGCTGGGAAGTCACCCGTTTCATCACACGGTCCTGGAACTCCAGCACCGTGACGGAACAGCCGTTCTTTACCGCTGCCGCGGCCACCTCCATCCCGATGAAACCGGCACCGATGACTACCACCTTCGCGCCGGGAACCAGAGCCCGCTTGATGGCCACGCCGTCCTGGTGGGTGCGCAAGGCGAGCACCCCGTCAAGGTCTGCCCCCGGCACGGGCAGCTCACGCGCCCGTGAGCCCGTGGCGAGCACCAGCCGGTGGTACGGCAGCCGGCTGCCGCCAGCGAGGACCACGGCGCTGTCTGCCGGGTCGATCGATCTGACGGTTTGACCCGGCAGGCGCTCGATCCCCTTGGCCTCGTAGTAGTCCTCCTTGCGCAGCAGCGGGGTCCGGTCCCCGGAACCCGGCGCCAGAAGGTCCTTCGACAGCGGCGGCCGCTCATAAGGTACGTCGTCCTGGGCGTCGACGACGACGATGCGCCCGTCCCAGCCCCGGGTCCGCAGGCCAGCTGCCACGGCCACCCCGGCGTGCCCGGAGCCGACAATTACGATGGGTTCCAAACCCTGTTCAGTCATTCTGTTCCTCCAGGAAAACGCTCATGCGGTGGGGACCCGCGTTGGTCAGGTTATTGCCGCGGACCCACTCAATCGGGTGGGCCGGATCCAGGGTGACCGAGGCCAACCGCTGGGCAAGCACTTCCGCGGTGACCGTGGTCTCCAGGAGGGCCAGCGGCTGGCCCAGGCAACTGTGCACACCGTGGCCGAAGCCGAGGAGAAGATTTTCGGTGCCCGGAAGGCCTTGCGGACGTCATCGTAGCGGGAGATGAAGTAGACATCTGAGACCGGTGACCAGCACCGGAGGACGGGTGCGTTCTCCCGCATCCAGGTGTAATGCGCGTAGGGATCCTCTTGGGAACCATCGTCAACAACCTTGAACGGCTCCAGGCCATCCGGCCATTGCATTTCATGGGAGTAGGGAAGGCTGCCCTCCTCACTTCGGGGAAGTGGCGTGTCGAGCGTCGTTGCTGCGAGCATCGTGGTCCTCTCATCATGTAGGGCCGTCGTCACCGCCAGCCGCGCCGGGGAGATCGAAAGCCGAGAAAAAGGTGAGGCAGAACCTTCGGGGACGTTCCTTCCAGGCACCGCAAAAGACAACATCCTTCACGCGTTCCGCCGGTTCATGCCTCGCTTCCACTGTGAGGGCCATCACGACATGAAGAGTCGAGGCGTCCATTCAATGGACGCCAAACCTTCGATAAATATTTCGGCGCGGCTAGCCGTCGTTAACAGCGGAGGGCCGGATAGCGGAGGGCCGTGGCCCCTGAGTGAGAGTCCGGGAAATTCCGTGGGCCGCGGTAAGCAGAGCTGGCACAATGAGCGGCACGTCGCCCTGGTCCCGCGGCACGATGGCGCTCAGCGCGGCGACTACAGTGCGTCGGGGCCCGAACACGGGAACGGCGATGCCCAGCCACTCCGAAACCCCGATTCCCGGCAAGGCAACGAACCCTCTCTGCCTCACTTCCGCGAGATGCCGCCGTATGAGCCCGGGATCGACCGGTGTTTCGTCGGTGAGCTTCGTCAAGGGCCCCGATAAGAAGCTCTCCTGGAACGCTGACGGCGAGTGGGCCAGCAGCACCAGGCCAGGCGAACAAGCGTTCAGTGGAAGGCGGTCAGTGATGCGTGCTGCATCCAGGACGGAGTCCGGTGCCGACATGCGCTCGACGTAGAGGGCGGACTTCCCGTCCAGCACGGCGAGGGTGGTGTGCTGGCGAACAACCGAGAGGACATCGTCCATGAAGGGCAACGCGGCCTCGCGCACGTCCATGGCAGCCTGGGACCGGGTGGCAATTTCCCACATGCGCAGCCCGATCTGCAGTTCGCCGGAATCGGAGCGGCGGATCAGGCCGTAGCCAATGAGTTCCTCAACGAGCCGGTGCGCCGTGGACCGCGGCACGCCGGCCCTGGCAGCCAGGCTCGACAACGTCATAGTCTGCCGGTCGCGGTCGAATGCCTCAAGGACACGGACCACCCGGCCGATCACCGAATCTCCACTGCGAGAATTGGCCACGCCATTGCCCTTTCCACGGACAGATTTGGGCCCCGCCGGCGGAAGACCCCGGGCAGGGAGCATTCAACTATACGTTGACCGCGTGCCTCAACATTGCACCGCCCGCACCCAACCCGGGCGCCGCCGTCGTGCTCCGCGCTCAGCCTGCAAGTTCGTTCAGGCGGGTCCGGAGGTAGCGCCGTTCGGTTTCATTGTCGGTCAGGATCAACGCCTCCTCGAAGGCGACCCGGGCCTCGCCGAGACGGCCCAGCCTGGCCAGGAAATCGGCTCGTGCGGCGGCCAGATAAGGGTAGCGGGCCAGCTGGGGCTCGGCTCCGAGTGCATTCAGCTCTGCCAGGCCTTCCTCCGGGCCCACCGCGAAGCCGAGCGCTATGGCCCGGTTGAGCTGGACAACGGGAGAGGGCCATGTCTCCATCAGCACGTCGTAGAGCCCCAGGATCTCCTGCCAGTCAGTGCCGGACCACGACTCGCTCTCGTCATGGACGGCCGCGATGGCCGCCATGACGGCGAAGCGGCCAGGCGGCCGCGCATTCAACGCCTCGCGCAAGAGCGCCACCCCCTCCTCGATGGCCGGCCGGTCCCATTTGGACCGGTCCTGGTTCTCCATCAGGACGAGTTCGCGGTGTTCATCGAGCCGCGCGCCCCTGCGTGCGTCGGTGAGCACCACGAGAGCCAGGAGGCCGGCGACATCGCGGTCGGCGGGAAGCAAGGCCCGGAGCATTCTCGCCAGCTCTAGCCCGCGCTCCGCGAGATCCCGGCGCATGAGATCCGATCCCGACGGGGCGGTGTGCCCGGTGGTGTACACGAGGTACACGACGGACAGCACGCCGTCGAGCCGCTCCCGCAGTTCCGACGCCGCGGGCACGCGGTAAGGGATGTGCGCGGCCGTGATCTTCTTCTTCGCCCGGGTGATCCTCGCCGCCATCGTGGCCTCGGGCAGCAGGAACGCCCGCGCCACATCAGCGGTGGACAGGCCGCACAGGAGCCGCAGCGTCAGGGCGGCCTGGGCGTCACGCGCCAGGGCCGGGTGGCAGCACGTGAAGATCAGCCGCAGCCGGTCATCGGGAATGTCTTCCGACTCCCGGCCAGGCTCATCGTCTATGTACGCCTCCCGGTCGAGAAGCTTGGGGAGCGCCCGCTGAGCCGTCGCGGCCCGGCGGTGCATATCCAAAGCCCGCCGGCGCGCGGTCACGGTGAGCCACGCCCCAGGGTGCTTCGGGATCCCGCGCGGACCCCACGTGGACAACGCACTGGCGTACGCGTCCTGAACGGCCTCTTCGGCTGTGTCGATATCACCGGCAACACGCACGGTGGCCGCCAGCACGAACGCCCACTCCCTTCGGTGCGCATCCGCAACCGCGGCAGCAACCTCCGAACTGGCG
The DNA here is from genome assembly GCF_056680215.1 of Arthrobacter sp. BF1. Taxonomy (NCBI): domain Bacteria; kingdom Bacillati; phylum Actinomycetota; class Actinomycetes; order Micrococcales; family Micrococcaceae; genus Arthrobacter; species Arthrobacter sp. BF1. Next base: position 961,058 of record NZ_CM155271.1, on the reverse strand, counting down.
GCCTGCGGCATCAGCTGACCATTCGCACGGGCCGGACCTCTACCCCGATGCCGGCGGGAACCTCCTTGGCGATCTCCAGCGCCTCATCGAGGTCGCCTGCCTCAATCAGGTAGTAGCCGCCCAGCGTTTCCTTTGACTCGGCGAAGGGACCGTCTGTCACCGAGAACCCGCCGGCTCCGTCGCGTCGGATGGACGTCGCCGTCGAGGGCGGCTGCAGTGCGGCCCCGTTGAGCAGGGACGCGCCGCGGCGTTGCTGGAATTCCTGGTAGGGGGCGCTCATGGACTCGCCTTCGGATTGTTTCGCCGCTTCATCCTGGAAGATCAGGACCAGATACTTTGCCATTTTGTGCTCCCGTCGTCGTAACTCTGTTGTGTGCTTTCACTGCATCGACGCCGAAGTCCTCGCCGTCGCAAAGGCCGTTCGTTCCGGCCCTTACTCATACGACGCCCGCCGGAAGCTCAGATCGACAACTACGACCAGAATTCCAAAAGAAACCGCAACATGCCAAGGCTTTTGTCTGTGGGACCGCGGGGATACTCGCGCGCAAGAACCGCGGGCTGACCTCCTTCAGAGCGCCCGGGACGCCATGGCGTACAGGTCGAGAAACGACGCCGTAGGCCCGCCAACCTATTCTGAGGCGCGTGGCGCGTTCAGTTCGCCTGCAATCTTCGCTTCCAGCGCCGCTAGCGTGGCCTCGGGCAGGACGATGAGACCGTCCAGTTCCCGCCGGGCGCGCTTGTACGCGGTTTGCCGTTCGGCAGGGGTCGCGGCGTTGTCGGAGGCGAGGTTGAGCAGCTTCCGGGCCGTCGAAAGGCGTTGGCGTTCCAGCTCGGTGAAGTTGTGGTCCTTGATCCGCTTGGCTTCGCGTTCTGCGACGTCGAAGGCCAGCTCAAAGCCGTGCACGGCCGTGCGGTACTCCGCCAGCCGGGCCGGCGTCGCAATGTCGGCCGGGGCGGCAGGCCGCAAACCGTCAGCCGCTTTCTTCGCCCGGAGGAATGCGACGGTAAGGGGTTCCCGCACATCCGTCATGACCGGGAAGTCGATCAGTTTCCCGATGTCGAGCTCGTAGTCCAGCCATCTCCGGTTCACGGCGTCGTGCGCTGCCATCAGGGCGGCAACCTCGGCCTGGCTGGCTTGTTCCGCCTGCACCGTCTGGTTCTTGAGCTTGTACAGTTCCATGCGGCGGCGGTGCCGGCGTGCGCTGGCCTTGGACCACTGCCTTGCCCACCCGCCGGCAATTCCGCTGAGGGGGAAGGCGAGCCACCAGTAATGGCGAAGGAAGTCAAAGAATTGGTCCACGGACTCATCCTCCCACCGGCCCCGGCGGACCCCAAGGGCAACGTCTGGCCCACTATGCTCAGACATCATGGAGGTGAGGGTGACGCACCCCTGTCTTCAGGCCCGACCGATACCTATTCAGCAGCGCTATATTTCGGAGGTACCCACTATGTCTGAATCCGAACTTGAAGCACTCCGGGAGCTGGCGGCCCGGGGGGACACTGACGCCGTCGGGCAGTTGATCGAACTTGCCGCGGAGCGGGAAGACTTCGACGAACTGCGGCGCCTCGCGGACGGCGGCAGCAGGGATGCTGCCGACCAGCTTGTTGAACTCGCCGCCGAAAAGTCGGACCTGGACGAGCTCCGGCGGCTGGCCGCCAGCGGCAACCGTGACGCCGCCGACGTTCTGGCGGAGCTCACGGACGAGGGCTCCGCCGACGACGAATAGCGGTCCGCCCGGGCGATGCACTGCAGCCCTGCCGGGTGCGGGCATGCGCCCGGAACGGGCCGGCCAGGCCTTAGCGGACGATCTTGAAGTTGAACACGGGTGTGCCGAGTGCGCCCCAGAGGCGGAGCCATACGGGCAGAAGCATTTCCGTGCCACGCGCGGTGGTGATGTCGCCGAGGTCGATGACGTCCTGGTGGCCGAATTCCTTCAGGAGCACGGTGACGGTGTGCTTGGCATCGGCGTCGTTGCCGGAAACGAAGACCGTGCTGGCCTCCGAAAGTCGGTCCGGATTGACCATGAGATCGGCGTTGAGGGTATTGAGTGACTTCACCACGCGGGCGCCGGGGAAAGCCCGCTGGATCTGCTCGCCCAGCGAGTCGGTGTCCTTGACGAACAGGGTGGGCGGCATGCCGTTGCTGAAGTCCAGGGGGTTGGCAATGTCGAGAATGACCTTGCCGGCCAGGTTCTCCGCCCCGGCCTGGGCCAGAACATCCAGGGAGGCGCCGCCGTTGGTGGCGTTGACAATGAGTTCAGCCCCGGCGGCTGCGTCGGCGAAACGCGCAACACCAATGCCGGCATTTCCAGCGGACCAGGCGGCAAAGGGAGCATTGCCCATGGCATCGGCGCCAGTCCGGGCAACGGTGGCCTGGGGGTCACGGGTGCCGATGGTGACGGTGTGGCCTAGTTGTATTGACCTGAGAGGTTGGTGACGCGGCTGGCTGGTGGCTGACCTTTGAGTGAAGTGTGGCCTCGGTGATGATTGTAGTGATGGAGCCAATCGGTGAAAGCGGCAACACGCTCTGATTCTGATGCGTAGGGTTTGGCGTACGCCCACTCGTCCAGCATGGTGCGGTTGTAGCGCTCGACTTTGCCGTTGGTCTGAGGACGGTAGGGGCGGGTCCGTTTGTGCTTGATGTCTGGGCCCAAGGCGTCCTTGAACGCGTAGGAGCGGTAGCAGGAGCCGTTGTCCGTCAACACCCGTTTGACAGTGACGCCGCAGGACTGGAAGTAGGCGTTGGCGCGTTCCCAGAATCCGGCCGCGGTTTCCTTCTTTTCATCGGCCAGGATCTCGGTATAGGCCAGCCGGGAGTGGTCATCGACGGCGTTGTGCAAGAACGCGTAGCCGGGTCTGCGGTTCGCCGCCGTGCCGGTCTTGTTCCGCCTGCCAGCGGCCCTGCCCAGGCTCCGGTGACCGCCTCCGTCCGGAATCCGCCCGAGCTTCTTGATGTCCACGTGGACCATGTCCCCGGGGCCCTCGTGCTCGTAGCGGCGGATCACCCGGCCTGTGGCACGGTCCAGCCAGGACAGCCTGGCCAGCCCGTACCGGGACAGGACCCGGTGCACCGTGGACGGGTGGATCCCCAACAAAAAACCGATCCGCGCCGGGCCCCACCGGCGGTTGACTCTGATCGCGATGATCCGCCGTTCCCGCCGTGGGCAGGTCTTCCGCGGCGAGGTTCGGGGCCGGCTCGAGGCATCCTGCATGCCGGCCTCACCATGGTCGCGGTAGCGGCTGGCCCACCGCGACGCGGTCGTGACCGAGACCTGGAACCGTTCAGCTGCCCGGCGCAGCGGCCATCCGTCATCAACGATGCATCTGGCCAGCCGGAGCCTGCCCTTGGGCGTGAGGATCGCGTTAGCATGGGACATTGAAGACCTCCTTGTGAACTGGACTCTCGACAAGCCCAACTCCACTCGGAGGTCTTCTTTTTGTCACCTAACCACGCCGGTGTTCCTAACGTCCGTGGTCAATACAACTAGGCCTGCCAGGCGTTCTGCGATGGTCCGGCCTACAGTGCCGGTTCCGAGGACTGCGATTTTCATGGTGTTCCTTGCGTGTTTTGATGGCGACGGCACCGATGTGACGGATCGTTCTCATAGTTTGTGACGGAACGTTCCGTCTGTCAAACTCGAGTTATCTGAAGGTAAAGGTTTTGCAGAAGGAGTGTGGTTCGTGTGGTCCGCAGGACGGGTGAGGAGAACCGGCGGAACGTCCTCGAGGTGGCCACGCGGCTGTTCTACCAGCGTGGCATCCGGGCTGTGGGAATGGACACGGTGGTGAAGGAATGCGGGGTGGGCAATGCGACCGTCTACCGCCAGTTTCCGACGAAGGACGCACTGGCCACCGCCTACGTCCAGGGCCGCGCAGATGCCTGGTTCGAACGGATGCAGTTGACCGCCGGCGAACACCCGGACCCCCGGGACAAGCTGGTTGCCGTCTTCGAAGTTCTCGCCGGTGACACTGCCGGCCGCACCTACCGGGGTTGCCCGATGCTGAACACCAGCACCGAGTTTCCCGAGGGAGAGCATCCAGCCCATCTGGCGGCCGTGGACCATAAGCAGCGGGTGCGTGACTGGTTCCGCTCCCTGGCAGCCGACGCAGGCGCCGACGACCCGGACGAACTCGCGGAGGAACTCCTCATCGTCCTTAATGGCGCCTACATCACGGCCGACATCCTCAGCGGCGCCGCCTATGGGAAGCGCGCTCTCCGCATGGCCCGACGCCTGGTCGACGATGCCTGTTCTGGCCTTAGGGCCGGGAAAGCCTCCAGCTAACGCCGGGCCCACGGCTGCCGCGTCTATCCGCGCCCACCCGTCGGATGGCAGAGTGGGACCATGAATGAGCAGCCGGGGAGCCATGTGTTGAACTTGGAATGCCGGCTGGAGGCTCCGCCTGAGAAAGTCTTCAGGATGCTGACGGAAGCCACCGAACTGGTGAAGTGGTGGGGCCCGGACGGCTTCACCCTCCCCTCGGCTGAACTCAACGTGGTGACCGGCGGGCGCTACCGCTTCCGGATGGCACCGCCGGACGGCGAGCCCTTCCACCTCTCCGGCGAGTTCCTCGAAATCGATCCGCCCTGGCGCTTGGTCTACACGTTCAACTGGGAGGAACCCACCCCGGACGACCGGGAGACCGTCGTCGACCTCGCGCTAGTCAGCGACGGCTCGGGCACCCGGCTGGCCCTCTCGCAGGGTCCGTTCCTGACGGAGGAACGGCTGGCACTGCACCGCGACGGCTGGACCGAGTCCTTTGCGAAGCTTCAGCGGCACTGACCACAACGTCCGATCAGACCCAAACGCTCACAGAACCGGAGGATAGTTAATGACCGCCGACCCGACGCAGGATCGAAGCTTCACCCTTACCCGCACTTTGGCAGCATCGCGGCATGCCGTGTTTACCGCCTGGACTGACCCTGAGCACCTGGCCTGGTTCTACAACCCGGAGATGCCCGCCCCCACCACGCCCGTTGAGGTGGACCTCCGTGTGGGGGGAACGTGGAAACAGCAGATGATCGTCAACAACGACCTCAGCTATCCCACCGGCGGGATTTACCTGGAGATTGTTCCCGACGAACGGCTCGTCTTCCGTTGGGGAGCAGTGGGCGGCTGGCCCGACCTCGACGGCGACAACGAACGAACTGCACCCGTTGTCACGGTGCAGCTGAATGACCGCGGCGCCGGAACGGAGCTCGTCCTCACAGTTCAGTTCTCCGAGACTCTCGACATCGACGAGGTGCAAAAGCTCATACTGGGAGGCACGCGCGAGGGCTGGGGTGCCACCATCGACCGGGTCAAGGACAGCACCGCCATAACCCCGGTAACCAACGGGCTCATGGCAGGGCCCCAGCTGTATGTCTATTTCCCGGGAACGGCCCGGGAAGCACTGAACTTTTACGCGGACGTTTTTGGGGGTGAGCTTTCCCTGCACACCTACGAGGACTTCGGCAGGAGCGATGGCCCGGCCAGCTCCATAGCTCACGGAACGCTCAGCGGCGTTGTTGCCCTGGCGGGATCGGATGCAGCCGAGGGCCAGACGACTGTCCGGCTGGAAGGCGTGATGCTCTCCCTACTGGGAACCGCCGAACCGGCAGTCCTTCACCAGTGGTTCGACAAGCTCTCCGTTGCCGGCTCGGTGATCGATCCCCTCTCGCCCAAACCATGGGGCGCCTCCGACGGCCAGGTCATTGATCGTCACGGACTTCACTGGCTTGTCGGATATGAGCCCTCAACGTGAACGAAGCAACAACCACGCGCTCATTCCCGGAGCCAGTGCGGGGGCATCACCAGATCCGCCGGCAGCTGGGTTGAGCGGCTGCCGCTGGCAGCGTTGAGCTGCGGCTGCGTCAGGTACAGGGCCGCCGACAGGTCGGCGCCCCCAAGCCGCGCGTCCCGAAGGTCCGCGCCGAGCAGGTCCGCACCCGAGAAATCACTGTCGCGCAGATCAGCCGCAATCAGGTAAGCCCCTCTGAGGTCCGCCCCGCACAACCGGCGCCCCCTGAGATTGACGCCCATGAGGTCCGCTCCGGGCCCCAGTCCGGCATCCAGGTGATCACCGCCCGCGGCAAAGTAGGCCGCCCGGACTTCCGCGCTGACTTCCATCAGCGTTGACCTCACCTGAGTATGAAGATCCTGGACGTCCAGCGCGAGCAGTTGCTGCAGCCCGCCGTCGACTGCCTGCCCGATGGTGGCGCCAAGTTCCATGGCACGGTGGGCGACGTCGGGATCGAAAGTCCGACGCCGGGCCTCGGCCAGGTACCAGAGCATCTCGTGCAGCTGCCGCACGGCTTTGAAGGCGGCAAACATCTGGTCTTTGGTGCCAGGGTCCTCCCGCCAGCTCGTTCCGCCGAAGAGCCCCTGGGACACTTTTTGCCCGGCGCCGAAGCAGTCAAAGACCGTGCAGCCGCGAAAGCCCCTCGGCCGCAGGCTGTTGTGGATGGTGCAGGAGAAGTCGGGGGCAAGGTTCTGGCACGGCGCGCCTGCGGGTTTGTCGAGCGCAAAATCTGCGGAACGCGAGAACCCGAAGGCTGTGCAGCAGAGGGCAAAGCAGTTGCCGCAGTCAGGGCGCAGGGACTGTCGGTCAGGGGAAGCCGACAAGGGTGGGGCGGGGTTGGCTGAATTCGTTTGCATGTGATCTTCCAGTGGTGAATTCGGGATGGGGGCCGGTGGCCGGGGAACTCCAAAGGGAGCTCCCCTCACGGGCGCACAGAATCACGGCCCCTCGAAGGAGCGAACTGGAATCGCTGAAGGGTTCTGGGTCACAGAGAAGAATAAGAAGTCACTGGTCTCAGATTACTCTCCTGGCTCGCTGCCGTCCCCCATCAGGCCGACGGCGGCACTCGACTTCGCCTTCTGTCCCACCACTACCGGCCGCGGGGCGCGGAACTGAAGCGCCGCCGTCGTAATTCCCGACCGCGCCCGCCGCATTCGTGCGGATAGAGTTCCGGAGATTTCCGGGTTCGCTGACGAGCCGCAGTCCGTGTGACTGCCTCGGCGGCGGGCACAACTATGGGGGACAAATGGCAATTCCTGACATCCTGGATGAAGACCATCTCGACACTCCGACGACCTGATCGCCGTCTCCTTCCTTTCTGGTGACGTCCCCGGCGAAGCCGCCTTTGGCATCCTGGAAACTCAAGCAGCACTGATTTCGGATCTCCTCGCGCAGATTCCGGCCGACCCCGACATGGCGGATGTGCAGGCAGACGAGTTCGACAAAGTACTCGGCGAAGCCAGCCCCGCGCTTCAGCTCTGGCACGTCCTCCAGGGACGAGATACCGGCCGCTGGGGCATGGGCGAAACGCGAACCAGCAAACTGATGGCCCGAAAACGACTCGTGCTCTGGATGTACGGGACGGGCACCGCGACAGGCGAGAGGCAGTAGCGCGGGTCCGGGGTTACTAGGGGGCGTGTTCCGGCGCGGACATGAAGTGTTCGATCGCGTCGGCCGCCGCAGCGGCTCCCCCGGCCGACCGGACGCGTAGGCCCATGGCTTCCAGGTTGCGCCGGATCTCCTGGTCGTTGCTGACGTCGGCGATGACCGTGCGGATCAGCTCTGGTGAAAGCGCATCGGCGGGGAGGCGGCGGCCCAGTCCCAGGTCTTGGACGCGGCGTGCGTTGGCTTCCTGTTCCGGCTGCAGGGGAAAGGCAACTACGGGAACCTCGAAGTACAGCGCCTCCATGGTGGAATTCATGCCCGTGTGCGAGAGGAACACATCGGCGTGGCGCAGGACGTCGATCTGCGGGAAGAAGGGGCGGACTTCAGCGTTGTCCGGTATCTCCCCCAGTTCGGAGACATTCATGCGGTCGCCGACGGCCATGGCCACCTGCCAGTCGGTGCCGGCGAATGCTTCCAGGCACATCCGGAAGAAGTCCGGGCGGTCGTTTAACGGAGTGGTGCCCAGCGAAATGAATACCAGGGGCCTGTCCTGCGCGCGGGGCTGCCAAAGCTCCTCGGTGGCCCGTTGGCCGGGGCTGGGTCCAACAAAGTGAAAGCTGGCGTCAAAGGTTTCACCCGCGGGCTGGAATTCCCGTGGGATGAAGCAGATGTTCAATGAAGCCGGCGGGCCCTCCATGAAGGTGAAATCTTCCAGGCCCTGTTCGGCCGCGAAGTCGGTGATAAGCCGGCGGACCTGTTTCCAGGCCTTGAGCATTTCGGCCGGTGCCCGGGCGGGCATCAGCTCGCGTATCGAGAAGTGTTCGTTGGTGGCATACGTCGGCTGCAGGGCGATGTCAGGCAGGGCAAGCTTCATGGCGGCCATCTTCCCGGCCAGGGTCATGGCGTCGTAACACACAGCGTCCGGCGGATCGGCGGTCAGCCGGGCGAGCAGGGCCGGGAATTCGACCCTCGCCCTCTCCAGCAGCCGCTCCAGCAGACCGGACATCATCCCGGCTCCGAGTCCCGCCAGCATCCCCATCCGGGGGGAGGCCGCCGGGTCAGCTGGCGGGTTGATGCGGGGAAGCATCGCAGCGAGGTCCTCCCCGCTCTCAAAGAAGACGGCGCCGGCGGACTCAACCGCCTTCGCGTACCGGGCGGAGGTTGCATAGGTGACCCGGTGACCCCGACGGACAAGCTCGGCCACGACCGGCAAGGTCGGGTTCACGTGGCCTGCGGCCGGCAGACAAACAAAAGCAAAATGCATGACGCTGTCCCTCCAGAAATCACGGCGGGCGGCATACGGACGCGGCTACCGCCGAACTCCACAGGCCCCCGCACCCGGAGCCATCGAACGGCGATAACTGACGCACCGCCGTCGTAATTTCCGGCGGCGGCCGCTGACCAACTGCCCCGCTGCGCCTACTGCCCCGGCGCCCGGTAGGACGGCGTCTTCTTGGCCGCCTCGTCAATGTCCTCCGGTGTCATGAGCGGCTTCAGGCGCACGTCCACGGTGCCGGTCGAATTGATCATCAGTGAAAGGGCTGCCGCGCCCGCCTGGTCCGGCACATCAAAAACGCCGAGGACGTCGATGTCCCCGAAGGCGTAGTAGAAACACTCCAGCGATCCCCCGACCGAGCTGAGCGCCTCCTCCAGCGCCTCACGCCGTTTGGTGCCGCCTTCGCGCATGAGTCCGGTGATACCGTCGCCCACGTAATTCGCTTCAAACAGATACTTGGTCATGGTTTTTCCTGTCCCGTGCTGTCCAGGACGCGGCATCCCAGCGTGTGCCTGACCCCAGTGAGGGCGGGTCCTGGCCGGTCCCCCGCGTGGGGCCGTGGCCATAGCGTAGGCCCACTTCAGGGCGGTGACAACAGCTTCCGCAAAGGCTACAAGGCCTCCATGAACAGCGCGCCCTGCAATTAAGAGCTTGAACGGGGATGCATGATCCGCATCTGGTCCCACGTCCGTTCGGACGCAGCGATGTTTTTGTTTGACCGCTCACGGTCTAGGGAAGCGAGTTCGACGGCGATCGCCTGGACCGCCGCGACGGCACCCGTGAGCGAGGGGAAAAAGCCCGCGCCTTCGGTGGGAACGACGATCCGCTGCTCGGCGTGCTCGGCCACGGGAGAGCCTGCGCTGTCCGTGATCGAAGCGATGGTTGCGCCCACGTTGTGGGCGATCTCCATGGCGCGCATGCTGCTGTCGTAAACCCTCCACAGGCTGATCACGATCACCAGGTCCTCGGAGGTCACCCGCGCGAGGGTATTCGTCAGTGCAGCGACATCAGCGTCGAGCAGCCGGACGTTATAACCGGCAATGACCGCGTTGTGCTCCAACGCTTTGCCCGGGATCGCGTAGCTTCCGGCGGCAACAATCAGGGTCTGCCGTGCCCCCGCGATCGCTTCGGCGATGGAGCGGACCGTACCTGGATCGAGTGTGCGCTCCAGATGGGCCAGATTGGCCCGGTCCGTGGAAACGGCGGCCTGGGCAGGGCTGCTGACGTGGCCGTTGTGCTCAGCCGCGACCTCGAGGGCGCTCAGCGACGCCAGAAACCTTGAGCGGAGCTCGAACTGGAAGTCCGCCCAGCCCTTGAATTCCAGTGCCTGCGCGGTCCTGGTCACGGTGGAAGCGTTCGACGACGCCGCTGCCGCGATGTCGCTGACTGAACCGTAGGAGGCGAGGCGGGGCTGTGACCGGAGGATGCCGATGACCTGCATCTGCCTGGCCGCTAGTTTCCGTCCCTGGACCCGGCTGTCCAGCCATTCGGTGACCGACGAAGTGTTAATTTCCTGTTTCACCTATTGACCTGCCTCACACTCTGGCCGTAGCTTCGATACATCGCATCTGCACAGACTTGTGCATATTCCTCAAAATGTACAACTTGGCCCACTTTGGCAGGAATCATCATGTCCCTCACAGCACGCTTGGACCGCCTGGCTCTCAGTCGTCCACACTACAAGCTTCTCCTCATCGGAGGCCTCGGCTACTCGTTCGACGGCATGGACGGGGCAGTGGTCGCCTTCCTCCTCCCCCGGATCCAGGAACTGTGGGGCCTCAGCAATGCAAGCCTCGGCCTGGTGGGCTCCGCCGCCCCGTTCGGCTTCTTCTTCGGCGCCATCCTCTCCGGCTATTTGGGCGACCGCTTCGGCCGCAAGAAGGTCATGCTCTGGGCGCTTGCTTTCTACTGCCTCATGTCGGTGGTGGCGGCCATGGCCCCCAACTTCGAGATCTTCCTGATTGCACGGATCTTCGCGGGCTTGGGTGCCGGCGCCGAGAGCGTCATCATTGCGCCGTTCCTGTCCGAGTTCATTCCCCCGAAGCGCCGTGGCTGGTTCATTGGAACCCTGGCCGGCTTCTTCTCCTTCGGCTTCGTTGGCGCGGCACTGATCGGGCGCTTTATTGTTCCGATGGGTGAGGACGGCTGGCGCTGGGCCCAGGTTGTCACAGCCATCCCGATTCTCCTCCTGCTGTGGTGGCGTCGAAGCCTGCCTGAATCCCCGCGCTTCCTCATCAGCCGTGGCCGCATGGCTGAAGCCACGCAGGTAGTAGAGCGTTTTGAGCAGAGCGTGGTGGCCGCTACCGGCAAGCAACTCACTCCGCTGACGCCCGGGAACGAAGAGATCATCAAGCACGAGCAGAAGATCAACATCTGGAACGCCCTCAAGTTCATGTGGTCCCGGGCCATGCGCCGCCGGACTGCTGTCATCTGGCTGATCTGGTTCGTGATCACGTTCTCGTACTACGGCTTCTTCTCCTGGATCCCCACGCTGCTGGTGGGTCGTGGCATTACCGTCACCAAGAGCTTCGAGTACTCGATCATCATTTACCTCGCGCAGATTCCCGGTTACTTCTCCGCCGCCTGGCTCAACGACCGGATCGACAGGAAGAACACCATCGCCCTGTATCTGGCCGGATCGGCGCTCAGCGCGTTTTGGCTGAGCCAATCCAACGACTCGGGGATGATTTTGGTGGCCGCGGCAACGTTGTCGTTCTTCCTGAACGGCACCTATGCCGGCGTCTACGCCTACACGCCGGAACTGTTCCCCACCTGGATGCGCGCCACCGGCGTGGGCCTGGCCAGCGCCGTGGGCCGTATCGGCAGCATCCTGGCACCGTCCATCATCGGCATCTTCTCAGTGGCCCTTGGCTTTGGCGGAGTGTTCGTCATGACAACGGTGGTGCTGACCGTCGGCGTCCTGGGTGTCGTCATCTTCGGCGCCTCCACCGCGGGCAAATCACTGGAGGACATCAATGCCCGCGCCGAGCATGATCCGGCACCGGCTGGAACAGGACAGAAATGAGCGGCATAGCAGACTCCATGAAGGCAGACACAGTGTTCCAGCAGACCTTCGAGGAGATGCGACGGGATCCCGGCGTCATCCTCTTCACCGCCCTCCAATGGATCCCGGAACGGTCCAGCCTTCGGCGGCTCTTCACCAGCCACCCGGCAGATTACCCGGTGGGTGGCGAGAAAACCGTGGAGATCTCCCCGGGCTGGCTCGGAACGGTCATTGAAGACAAAGAACCGTTCCTGGCCGCCGACCTGAACGCGCTGCGTGACGTCTTCGCCGATTCCGAACTCATCCAGCGGCTCGGGTGCGGTGCGGTCATCAACGTTCCTGTCCTTGACGGCGGCCGCAACGTGGTGGGCGTCCTGGCCATGCTGGACGCCGAAGGCGGCTACACCCAGCACAGTGTCGCTACCGCCGTCGACGTCGTCAACCGGAACCTGGCAGACCTGACCGCGGCCTTTGCCGCCCACCCCACCGAAGTCCCCGGGAAGGACACCGTCTAGATGAGCACCACCCCGTACACCCAGGACCCCAGTGAAGAGGCTGCCAGCACCGCTCCCCTGGTGATCCGCAACGCCAGCGTCCTGGACGTCGAGGCAGGCACCTACTCCGTTGCCGACGTCGTCAGTATTGACGGGAAAATAAGCGATATCGGTCCGGATGCCGAAGCGCCCTCGGGAGCCCGCGTCATCGACGGCACCGGCAAGTTCGTCATTCCGGGGCTCATCGATTGCCACGTCCACGTGGTCGCCTCCAGTGCCGACTTCCGGTCGCTGACGTGGACGCCAGCGTCATACGTCTACGCGCAGACCGCACGGATCATGGGCCAGATGCTGCGCCGCGGCTTCACCACCGTCCGGGACCTCTCAGGGGCTGACTTTGGCCTGGCGATGGCACAGCAGGAAGGCCTACTGGACGGACCCAAAATCCACTTTTGCGGGCACGCGCTCAGCCAGACCGGCGGCCATGGCGACATGCGGCTCCCGGGCGAAGACCACGAGCCCAACGGCCGTGGATGCTGTGGAATCGGCCGCGTGGCTGATGGCGTGGACGCTGTCCGGGCCGCCGCGCGGGATGAACTGCGCAAAGGCGCCCATCACATCAAGATCATGGCCTCCGGCGGAGTTTCCTCGCCTACCGACCGGATCGACTCCACTCAGTATTCGATGGAAGAGATGCGTGCCGCGGTGGAGGAGGCCGAGGCCGCCAACCGCTACGTCGCGGCCCACGCCTACACTGCGCGTGCCATCAACCGTGCCCTTGAGGCCGGCGTCCGTTCAATCGAGCATGGCAACCTGCTCGACGACGAGAGCCTCCGGCTGTTCCTCGAAAAGGACGCCTTCCTGGTCCCCACTCTTGTGACCTATTGGGCGCTCAAGGAGGAGGGCAGGAGCTTCGGTCTCACGGAGGAAATGTGGGCAAAGGTGGATTCGGTGCTCACCAGTGGCCTCGAAGCCATCGCCCGCGCGCACGAAGCCGGCGTCAAAATGGCTTTCGGAACTGACCTCCTTGGCGGCATGCACCGCCACCAGAACGAACAGTTCCGTCTTTTGGGGAAGGTCCAGCCGGCCATCGCCGCCATCCGCTCGGCAACCACGACGGCGGCCCTGCTCCTGGGGCGCGAAGGCGAGATCGGCATCGTGGCACCTGGCGCGGACGCAGACATGCTCGTGCTGTCCGCCGACCCGCTCGCCGACATCGCTGTGCTGGCCGATATTGCCGACCACCTGGACGTACTGGTCCAGAACGGGCGGGTGGTCAGCCCCTAACACTGCGCGGCCGGCGCCGTTCCGGATCAGTTCGGAAGAGGTTCGTTAGGCTGGGACTATGCGTACGGCGCGGGCCCGTGGTTCCTGCCTCCGTCCGGCGCATATGGCTTGGGGGCGCGCCGCCACCGGGCGTGCCATCGAGCATTGGACTGCCATGAACAAAGCTATCGCCGCCACTGCGGTGGCCGCAGCCCTGCTGCTCACGGGCTGCGCGGCTTCGTCATCCCCGGTGGACACCGCCCCGGACGCCCCGTCTGGCATGACGACGGCCAGCCAGACTGCTGCGGCCCCGGCATCACTGCCTGCGGCCACAGTTGATGACGATAGGACGGGCGACTTCACCACGGCGAACGCCGGCGCAGCCTGGTCGCAAGATCAAATCCGCAACGGTCACCGAACCCGGCCGGATCAAGATCGAGACCAGTATTGTTGACCCGCGGGGTGTTAACGGAAGCGAACCTGCCAGGACCGCGATCGCCATATGCGAGGCCGCCGTTGCCATCTTCGGCCCCAGCTACGTGGCCGTGATGGAGGATGACGGAACGCAATTCGTCCTGTTCGGCCACCCCTCCGTGCCGGCGGGCGCATGTACGGAAGTCTGAATCCTGCCGAGCCACCCCGTCACCCCAGAGGAAACAGTATGGTCTACGACCGAGAGCGTGAGAAGCGCAACGACACCGTTTACGCCGAACACAAGAAGGCAATCGCCGCCGGCGAGAAGCGCGTCCTCCGCAAGACCAGAACCGGGGAGTTGCACAGCTACCCCGCGGACGAGATCGGCATCACTCCCGGACGCGGTCAGGCCCAGGTCAGCACCTGGTGGGGCATGGGGATCCTCGCCGCCGTTGGCGCTGTGCTGGCCGTCCTTTCAGTGCTAATTTTGTTGGCCCCTCTGAGACAGGGCGAAGGTCCATTCTGGGGTTCGCTGTTCCTGACGGCCATGTCTGCAGGCCTCACGTTCTATGCGTTGAGCCTTGCACGGGACGAGTACAGGGCCACGCAATTGCGCAAGCTGCGCAACTCCCCCAAGCCCGGGACAGGCAACGTGGACATCGATCTCCTTGAATTGGGCCAGCAACGTCCCCACCGACCCGACACGTCCCGATAGGATCCGTTCCCATGTTCAACCAGCGCAGGCAGTTCCGCAGACCCGGCACCCTTTGCGACCCCGGCAGTTTCAAGATCCGGCAGTACGCGGAGCAGTACGGGCTGCGTGCTCAGCAGGACAACGCGGCGCAGGTGCGGTGATGGATCAGGGTGTTGCAACGCTGGTGGCTATTGGCTGCGTGCCGGTGCTTATGGCGATGGTGTTTCTCCTGAACTCCTTCTGGCAGCGCCGGCACCGGCGCACCAGGCCGCCGCGACACCAGGGCGAGCCTCAATCCCAGCGGGGCCGCGTGTACAAGAATCCGCCGCCCACCAATCACAACCAGGACCAGTGGAGCGGTTGGCCCTGATCGTCCATTGTTCGCGACGGCCAAGACTATGCACTACCCGGCCTTCACGGCGCGAACCAGACAGTTCTGGAACAAGTAGCAGCCGAGTACGGGCTTTCCATCGAGCTCCGCGACCACTATGTCAGGGGCACCTACGCAGTGCTCGATGCCGCCGGCCATAATGCTCACCTTGAACGCCCGGATCTGGCTGCCGCCCTCGTAAAGGATTGGCTCGGGCGGGCCAGGAGCTCCGGAAATGGCGCGCCGCCATCGTAATTCACGACGGCGGCCACTCACCAGCTGTGCCTCATCTACTGCCCAGGTGCCCGGACGACGGCGTCTTCTTCGGCGCCTCGTCTATGTACTCCGGTGTCATCAGCGGCGAACACTTCTGCAACTGGTCTGGGTGCTGACCGGAGCGGGGCCGTCGTGGGGCACATAGACCGTGATTCGGCCCCGCAACGGCAGTATCCGCGGCGTGTCCGTGTCAATGTGCCCCAGTTCGGTTTACTTATCGCACCCGATCCCGTCGCCGTCCCGGTCAAGGTGCTTCCCATATCCGGGGGTACCGCCATAGATGGGAGCCGCTCCGGCTTGGCGTGCCGCCGTGCAGTTCGCGTAGTAGACGGAAGCCGGAGCCGGCGCCTTGACAGCGGGTGCTGGTGCCGGTGCGGGTGCCGGGACTACCGGAGCTGGCTTCGCGGCCTGCGCCGCCGCCTGATCCGCTGCGGCCTTGTCTGCCGCAGCTTTCTCAGCCGCGGCCTTGTCCGCCGCAACTTTTGCTGCAGCAGCTGCCTCTGCGGCAGCCTTTTCTGAGGCGGCCTTGTCGGCGGCAGCCTTTTCAGCCTCAATCTTTTCGAGGGACTTGACGCCAAGATTCACGGTGGAACCCTTTGCCGCGGATGCGCCTTCCGTGGGGTCTTGGGACATGACCTGCCAGTTCTTCTTGGACATGATCTTCTTGCCGTCGATGATGTCCACGGCCTCGACCTTAAACCCAAGATCTTCCAGTTGATCCGTGGCTTTGTCCAGAGTCAGGCCGACAACGCCTGGAACCGCGACAGCATCAACCACTGCTGCGGCCGCCGTCGGCTGTTCTGCCTTCTGAGCGCCACCGCATCCGGTCAGCATGAGGCCGGTGAGCACAACTAATGCCAGTGTCTTTTTCATATTTCCCCCTTGGAAAGTTCGGAACATTGGAGTGATGGAACTGGTCTAGCTTTCGCAGGCCACGCCGTCATTGTCGCGGTCCAGCGCCGCCCGGTAGCCGGCCTGCCCGGCACGGATCGGTGCGGCGCCGGCGGCCTTGGCCGCCGCGCAGTTGGCGTAGTAGACGGCTGCGGGCGCGGGTGCCGGAACGACCGGGGCAGCCGGCGCGGGAGCAACCGGCGCCACCGGAGCCGGAGCCACGGGGGCTGGTGCCACCGGCGCCGGAGCGGGCGCCACCGGAGTGGGTGCAGGTGCCGCCGCGGCCACAGGTGCCTTCTCGTTCGTCGGTGCCAACTGGCCGGCGCAGTCTGCAAGGATTCTGGCCATCGCGTCGTGCTCTGCCTGGGTGACCCACAGGCTGTACGTTGCCTTCACCGAAATCTGCCGCGCCACATACTCGCACCGGAAGCCTTTGTTCGGCGGCAACCAGGTGGCTGCGTCGCCGTCGCTCTTTTTCATGTTGGTGGGACCGTCCGTCGACTGCAGGTTCAGCGGGTCGTTGGCAAAGGCCGTGCGCTGTTCCGTGGTCAGCTGCTGCGCGCCTTTCTGCCAGGCGTCGCTGAGGGCAACAACATGGTCGATCTGCACGGCGTTGCTTGTGGCGCTCCCCCGCTGGAAGCTGATGGTGGAACCGGTGTAGGGGTCCGCGAGCGTTCCGGACTGGACCTTGCACGGAACGCTATTAGTGAACGTGATGCCGGTCAGGTCGCGCTTGAGCATGTCATTCCGGGTGTCGCAGCCGTTGCGGTCAACGTCCAGCCACGCCTGCCCGAACAGCGCACGGTCATAGCCGGTCTTCGGCGCCCGGCCCTTGATGGGAAGGGTGGCCAGCAGATCGACCGCCTTGGTGGCGAACGCGGGCTGCCCCTTCGGAGCCGTGGCATTGGCGCCGTTCGCCAGGGCGGAAGCCGTCTCAGGATCGAGCGGAGCCTCCGTGGCCTGGGCGGTTGGAGCGGACGACGGCGCCACGGACGTTTCCGGGGAGGCGCTCGCTGAGGCGGTTGCCGGCGAGGCATCCCATCCCGAAGAGGCTGCCTGAAGGCCGTCCGCGCTGGTCCGCGGCAACGTCACGGCGCCCGTGAAGAACAGGGCAAAGGAAACCGCGAGGGCGATGGCCCCTGCCTTCCGCTTCGCCGGAAGCCACGCCCACGACCGGCGTCCTGTGAGCAGGACGTAGAGGCTGGTCAGCCCCGCCGAGATGCCCAGGAAAACCAGCGCCCCGCCGAACCCTCCAACGAAGGCACCAATAATCACGAAGAGGGCTGTAATGCCGCCGGCGACCAGCGTGGAAGCCCGCGGCCGCCTGGGCGGATTCGGCCCGGGCTCAGGAGCAGACGGTGCTGACCCGAAAAGGGTCTGGTAGTTCGACAATTCTTATTCCCCAATAGTCAGGGCTCGACGTTGAGCCCGACCTTTTCTCTTGAAACTTCACGTAAATGCTGAGCCTATTCCGCAGGGAGGCAGGAAAACCGAAATTGCGATGAACCTCGGACAACGTTGATGGATTCTTGAGCCGGTCTTGATCGGAGGCCGGGTGGCAGCCCCTGTCCGCGTAAGGGGGGCACTGGCTATACCCCTATAAGCGGAGCCTTCCTCGCCAGCGAGCGAACGGGTGCAATGGATGCAGGCCATTTTCCACTGCACCAATGAGGAGTTCGCATGCGCGGGCAGACAACAATCAAGGACGGCGTTACGGCCGGAGGTACCAAGAACGTTAAGGACCGACGGCGGCCCCCGCTTCCGCTGGTGGTCTACGTTCTGGCGCTGGGCACGTTCCTCATGCTCACCAGCGAGTTCGTGGTGGCGGGCATTCTGCCGCTGATCGCAAGTGACATGCAGGTGAGCGTCGCGCAGGCCGGATCGCTGATCACCGTCTTCGCGATCGGCATGGTGGTGGGCGCGCCGCTGATGGCGATGCTGACAATGCGTCTGTCCAAGCAGGTGACGCTGGTCCTGGCACTCATCGTCTTCGTTGCCGGCCATGTTGTGGTGGCGCTTGGCCAGGACTTCACGCTGCTGCTGGTGGCACGGTTCGTCAGCGCTCTCGCCACCGGCGCGTTCTGGGCGGTCTCGGCTGTGGTGGCCACCCGCGCCGCGGGGCCGTCCTCCGGTGCCCGGGCGGTGGGGATAGTGGGCGCCGGCGGGGCCCTGGCCACCGTCCTCGGCGTGCCTCTGGGGGCCTTCGTCGCGCAGCTGGTCGGCTGGCGCGGAACCTTCTGGGCGCTCGCGGCGGCCGCCGCGCTGGCCACCGTCCTCGTCGCCCGCCTTATTCCGCAGGATGCCCCCGGCGCGTACCCAACGTCCATCCGTGCCGAACTGGCCGGGCTGCGCTCGGGCCGGCTGTGGCTGGCACTGGCTGCCTGTGCTACGACGTGCGGCGGCGTACTCGCCGCCTACTCCTACATCGCCCCGATCCTCATCGACCAGGCTGGCGTGAGCGTATCCCAGGTCCCGCTGGTGCTCACCGGGTTCGGCATCGGTTCCGTCATCGGCACGCTCCTCGCCGGCCGTTTCGGCGACGCCCACCCGGGCCCGATCACCATCATCACCCCCGCCGTGACCACCATCCTCCTGCTCGCCATCAGCCTGGTATCCGGTTCGCCATGGCTGACCAGCGCCCTGGTGGTCCTGCTGGGGCTGTTCGGTCTCAGCGCCAACAGCGTGCTGATCCACCTTGCGGTGCGCTTCGCCGGGAAGGCCGCCACCCTCGGCTCCGCCCTCAGCGTCTCCGCGTTCAACGCCGGCACCGCGGTGGGCACCGCTCTCGCTGGCGCCGCCCTGGTCTCCCCCTTGGGGACCACCGGGCCGGGGCTGGTGGGCACCATCATTGCCGCGTTGACCCTGATTCCCGCCACTGCACTCGCCTTAGCGCGCCGCCGCCGGGCGGCGCAGTAGGCTCCGCAGTGAGAAGAAATACGACGGCGGGAGGAACCACGCGTGAGTGACCTTGAGGACCAGGGGCTGCCGCTGACGGCCCTTGCCGTGGCCGCAGGCAGGGCGGTGGAAACGTCCCGGCCCGACGGCCTCGTGACGGACCCGTTTGCCGTGGCTCTGGTGGAAGCTGCCCGGTCCCACGTGGATTTCCCCACCGCCTGGCCAGCGGATCCCGGCGCCGCCTCCCCGCTGCAGCAGCCGCTTCTGCTGGCATCGATCTACATCGCGGTGCGGACCCGGTTCATCGACGATTTCCTGCGTTCAGATTCACTGCCGCCAACCCCTCAGACGGTGCTGCTGGGCGCTGGGCTGGACACCCGCGCGTACCGCCTCCCCTGGCCCGCGGGCTCTCGGGTCTTCGAAATCGACCATGCGAACGTCCTGGAGTTCAAAGCCGGCGTGCTGGGCCGGCTTTCGGCGCAGCCGCAGTGCGGGCTCATCACGGTGGCCACGGACCTGTCCCGCCCGTGGCGGAAGCCGCTCACATCGGCCGGCTTTGATCCGAAACAGCCCACCACCTGGATCCTCGAAGGACTGCTGCCCTACCTCGACGTCGCCGCCCAGCTGTCCGTGCTGAAGGAAGTGGCAGCTTTGTCTGCGCCGGGCTCACGGGCCGTGATTGAGCGGGCCGTGCCGCTGCCCAAGACCGACGATATGGAAGCCAAGCTGCGCGACTTCAGCCTGCAGACGGGACTGTCCATGGGTGAGCTCCTGGCGCGGGCCGACCCGCCCGATCCGGCGGAGCTGCTCACGTCAGCGGGCTGGCTTTGCAGCGGACATTCGGTTCAGGAGTTGTGCGCCACCTACGGCCGCACACTGTCCCTCGACGCGCAGGGCCAACCCGCACCGGCGCAGGAGCCTGCGTCCGGGCAGTCACGGGGCGGCTTCGTCACTGCCCTGCGCTGAGACGATCTGCCGGCACCCAGCCCTAGTGCCGCCGTCGTACTTTCTGCGTTTCCCGCCCGCGGCATCAGGACACGCGGCGGAATTCCCCTGACGCGAGCTGGACATGGAAGGGCAGCACCAGCTGGATGTGGGTGTCGCCGATGGGCTCCTCGAGCAGCTCGTTGATGGAGGTCTGCCCCTCCAACTCGCTGCACCGGTCTTTGCCCATAAATCGACCCTATGCGGGCCGGGCCGGAGTAAATCGCAGGACACGGTGAGAGCCTGGCCTCTTCCTCCGGCGCCATGGCTTGCGGCCGCCGCCCGGTGGCATGATGGGCGCATGAGCCGAGTCACGTGCGGTCTGCCATGTCCTCCGTAATCCGGGTTCTCAGGCTCCGCACAGGCATCTCAGTTCCGTGCTTGGTCCACGGTGACTCCGGCGACAACCCGGTGCTGCTGCTGCACGCCTGGGGCGAATCCCGGAGCAGCTTTGACCGCCTGATACCCGAACTGAAGGGCTTCAGGGTCTACGCGCCGGACCTCCGCGGGCAGGGCGAGGCGGACAAACCCGCGGGCGGCTATTCCCTGGCGGAACAGGCCGCGGACGCCGCGGCCATCCTGGACGCCATCACCGTGGCGAGGGCCGCCGTCGTCGGTTCCTCCAGCGGCGGCTACGTTGCCCAGCAGCTCGCCGTTGACCATCCCGAAAAGGTGGCGGCGCTGGTGCTGGTGGGTGCTCCACTGAGCGTTCAAGGCCGGGCCGACTTCGCCGACGAGGTGGATAAGCTTACCGACCCCCTGGACGAGGACTGGGTGCGTGAATCGCTGACTTGGTTTCCCCTGTTGAACGAGGTTCCATCATCGTTCATCGATGACCGCGTGCGGGACGGCCTCAGGATGCCCGCCCACGCGTGGCGTAACATCCTGAGCGGCCTGACTGAAGCCACCCCGCCCTCGGAATCGGGCACTATCCGCGCACCCACCTTGCTCCTGTGGGGTGAACAGGACAGCTTGCTGCCACGACGTACCCAGGAAACCCTGGCGTCCCGAATCAATGGGGCCGTGCTTAAGGTCTATCCCGGGGTAGGGCATATGGTGCTGTGGGAATGCCCGGCCCAAGTGGCGGCGGATACGACGGCGTTCCTCACCTCCCTTGACTGACGCCCGGACTACGATCGTGGGATGCCCCTCCTTATCGCTCCTGACACCAGCTACCATTCCTCATGGCTGGAAGGATCCGCGGAATTCGACGGGGCCCACCGGGACGGCGGCGGCGCGGAGGACTGGCCCCTGGCGGACCTTGCAGATAGCCGGTCGTTCAGCCGCTTTGTGGACACCCTCCGCAACGATGCCTTGCCGGAGAGCCCGCGGAAACCCGGCCACGTTCCGTGCACCTACTTGTGGATCGTGGAGGGTGACACGTTCCTGGGTTCGCTGGCCATCCGGCACGAGCTCAACGATTTCCTCCTCAACACGGGCGGCCACATCGGCTACAGCGTCAGGCCCTCAGCGAGGCGCCGCGGCCACGCAGCCGCCGCGCTAGCCGCGGCCCTGCCGGTTGCCCGGGAACTCGGCATCCGCAGGGCCCTTCTCACCTGCGATGAGCACAACGCCGGATCCCGGGCCACCATCGAAAGGAACGGCGGCGTCTACGAGGACACCCGAAACGGCAAGCGCCGCTACTGGATCGACACGGCCGCCATCCGTCCTGCGGTGAGTTAGTTTCGCGCGGGCCCGAACCAGGTGGCCAGCGCTTCCTCCAAGCCCGCCTGAGTCCCGTCTGCCGTCCACGCCACGTGCCCGTCGGGCCGGATCAGCACGGCCGCAGGAGCGCTGACGGCACCGATCACCGGAAGTTCCCACCCGCCGTCGTACGTTGCATCCACCAGCTGCACCCGGTCCGCCCACGGCCCCGGCTCGATACTCCCCGGCACACCGAGGTTGAGCAGCACCGCGCGGGCATGGTGCAGGAGGCCGAACACGCGCAACGGGCCGTTGGCGGTGACGACGTCGAGATCGGGCATGCGGCGCCCGAGCAGCGGGTGCCCCTCGCCGAAGTCGTAACGGACGTCCAGACCGGAAATGAGCCCCGCCACCTGCTTCCGGGCCTCATCGATGGTCAGCAGTCCGGCCACCGTGTCTGCCAGTGCCCCGACGCGCGGATCGGCCTTTTGCATGATCGCCTGCGCCATCGTGTGCTTCAGCGCGCGCGCCCCCGCGGGATGCCGCTCTGCGTGATAGCTGTCCAGCAGGCTGTCCGGGGCGGTGCCCCTGACCACCTGGGCGAGCTTCCAGCCAAGGTTCACGGCGTCCTGGATGCCGAGCCCGATCCCCTGCCCGCCCGAAGGGGAATGGATGTGCGCGGCGTCCCCGGCCAGCAGCACCCGGCCGCTGCGGTAGGCCGCGGCCTGCCGCGTGGCGTCCGAGAATCGCGAGATCCACGTCGGAGAGTGGACCCCGAAGTCGGTGTTGTAGATGTCGGTCAGCGCCTTGCTGAGGTCGGCCAGGGTGGGCTCAGTGGCCGGTCCCAGTTGCTTCTCGGTCACCACCACCCGCGTGGTCCGTCCGTCCTCCATCAGGTGCAGCCCGTGGACGCCCACCTCGTCGATGCGCATGCCCGCCGGCGTCTCCCCTGTCACCTCCACCTCGGCGATCAGGCTGCTCCTGGTCGCGTCCCAGCCGGGGAACCCGATGCCGGCAGCCTTGCGGACACCGCTCCGCCCGCCGTCGGCGCCTACCAGGTACTGTGCGCGCATTTGTTCCCCGTCGCTGAGATGCACGTCCACGCCACTGCCGTTCTGGGAGAAGCCGGCCACTTCGAGCCCCCGGTGGACGGGCACGCCGAGCTCCTCGATCCAGCCGGCGAGGATCCGCTCAATATGGTTCTGCCACAGGCCCAGCGTGTACGGGTGCCGGGTGGGAAAGTCGCTCACGTCCAGCTTGGTGGTCCCGAAGAACGCTGCCTGGACGGGCGTCCCCTCGGCGAGGAACCGGTCCACAATCCCGCGCTGATCCAGGATTTCGATGGTCCGCGAGTGGAACCCGCCCGCCCGCGAGCCCACCAGCTCCGCCGTGGGGCGGCGCTCCACAATCGCCGCCTCCACTCCTGCCAGCGCCAGCTCACCGGCCAGCATCATCCCGGTGGGACCGCCGCCGGCAACGATCACATCAACCATCCAAGGCTCCGTCCGGCGAGACCGACGTCATCAGGATGGTCTTGCGCATTCTGGTACCTCCGGTGGCAGCGAAACGCGGCAGGGTCGCCGTCGTATCTCCCAGTCAAGCATCACCGATTCAGCTGCAACAGGTCCCATTCCCCGGCCCGCCCCCGAAAACCCGTTGTAATGGGCCCTCATGTGCCTCAAGCAGAACGTACTGTGAGAGTAGCTGGGCGCAGAAAAGGAGGACTGATGGCGCGCATTTTTATTACCGGCTCCACCGACGGACTCGGGCTGGCCACAGCGCAGTCCCTCCTGGACGGCGCCCACGATGTCATCGTGCACGCACGCAGCACCGGACGGCTGGGCGCCCTGCAGGAGCTGGCTGACCGCGGCGCGGCGACCGTTGTGGGCGACTTGTCGGACCCTGCACAAACCCGGGACCTTGCGGACCAGGTGAACCGGACCGGCCCCGTGGACGCCGTCATCCACAACGCGGGCGTGCTGAGCGGTCCCGATATTTTCCAGGTCAACGTCGCGGCCCCTTACCTTCTGACGGCCCTCATTCACCGCCCGCGCCGGCTGATCTACCTCAGCAGCGGCATGCACCGCGGCGGCCACGCGGGCAGCTTCCGCGACGGAGCCGGCGCCGGGTCCGGCTCACGCGGTGCGCCCCGGGTGTCCTATTCGGACAGCAAGCTTTACGTCACCGCGCTCGCAGCGGCAGTCGCCCGGTTATGGCCTGACGTTCTCAGCAACGCCGTGGATCCGGGCTGGGTGCCCACCAAGATGGGCGGCCCGGGCGCTCCGGACGATCTTCGGCTCGGGCACGTTACCCAGGAGTGGCTGGCCACCAGCGATGACGCCGAAGCACTCACGAGCGGCGGCTACTGGCACCACCAGCACCGGGATCAGGCGCATCCTGCCGCTCTGGACCAGCACCTGCAGGACGAACTCCTGGATTATCTGGCTCGTCTCACGGGAGAACGACTGACGTGAGTGCGCAGTGGTGGGAAATTGTTCTCGGAGCCCTGGCGGGGCTGGTGGCCGTCTACGCCATCCTTCTGCTGGCTTTGTGGGCCTACGCCCGGCGTCACCCGGAGACAGTGGGAATGCGTGATGCGTTGCGGCTACTGCCTGACGTGCTGCGCGTTCTCAGACGCGTGGCCGCCGACCCGTCAGTATCGCGCGGGGTGCGAATCAAGTTGTTCCTTCTGCTGGGCTACCTGGCCTTCCCGATCGACCTGGTCCCGGACTTCCTGCCGCTGATCGGCTATGCCGATGACGTGATCATCATGGCCCTGGTCCTTCGCTCCGTGATTCGCTCCGCGGGTCCGGACTCCTTAAGGCGTCATTGGCCCGGCACTCCGGCCGGGCTTGCCGTCGTCGAACGCCTCGCGGGCCTTCCGGCACCCCGCGACGCGGGGTAGCGGCTACAGGCCTGTTCCAGCGTCGGCAGGCTTTTCGTGGCGCGGGCGTTCAGTCCTGCATGGCAGCGGAAAGAATCCGCTGCATCATGTCCCGCAGGAACTCTTGCCCCTCGGCGCTCGGGTGTTCACCATCCGGTCCCAACAGGACGTCGGCGCGGCCATTTAACCACTGTTCGGCTATGGGATCGATGAAATCCATGCCCATGTACTGCGCCGCGGAAGCCTCAATGTCGCGTACGTCGGTTAACACCGGGTCCGTCTCCTCGCCGCCGGACAGTGGGCCGACCGCCACGAGAACCGCGTTTGGGGCCACGGACGAGGCGGCAGCGAAGGCCAGGACCGCAGCGTCCATGAGCTCATCCGGACGGGCCCCGGTATCGTTGTCGGACCCGAAAAAGACCACAACGTCCGTGTCAGGGCTGACGGCTTCCTGGACTTCCATGCTGAAGGTGTCCCCGTCGTCACCGGGAACCAGGTATCCGCTGCCGTTCTCTGACGCGTTGGTGACCTGCACCGGCCGCTGGTTGGACAGGCGCACCGATTGAAGGAGTTCCGGCCACGCCTGCTCCGGAGACGTTCCCAGTCCCGTGCTCAGGGAGTCCCCGATCACGACAACCCTGACCGTGGTATCGCCGGACTCTGACGCCGGTATGCTCGTCCCGGCAGCTGCCTGTGCAGTGCCGGTTGAGATCGGTGGAGCGGGCCTGGCCAGCCCGTCAGCGCTGGCCGGGGTGCACGCGGCGGTCACAAGAAGGAGCATCGCAGCACCGGATGCCTTCAGCGCGGCGAGGACGCGCGGCGATGACCCCTTCATCCACTCCTCCAAGATCCCGGCAGTCAGGAAAACTAACGCAATCCGTGAATACCTATGTTAACCCGCCCGCCTGAAGGTAAGCTGCGTCCGATCAAATCAGGGCCGTGGCATTCGCCGGTGACGCGGTTCCGCCGGTGATGTTCAGCGGTTTGATGGTGATGAAGGCATCCCATTGGCCGGCGTCTACTAGCTGCAGTATCAGTCTCCAAGGATGCGGCGCTTGGCGGCGCTGAATTCCTCGTCAGAGAGTGCGCCTTTCGCATGGAGCTCTGCAAGGAGAGCCAGTTCTGCCGCCACCGACCTTCCGCCCCTCATCCTGCCAAGCATTGCGCGATGGTCCGCGCGGGCCTCGGTCCGCGCGGATTCCGGGCTCCGCCCTCGTGATGAGTTTTTGACGGCAATCGCGATGAGTAGGGTTATCGCAAGGACGCCTAAAGCGATTCCCAAGGGGACCCGAAATGGCTCTGTTGCATTCGCCACGACTGCAATAACCGCTCCAGATGCAACTGCACACGCCCCAGCTACCCGAAGCCACCTCCGGCTGATGCTGAACGCGAACAGGTATCCGCCGGGCTCGGTAGAAACCGCGTGCTGGTTCATCTGCCGAGGATAGCCCTGCGCACAGGCATTGAACATCCCCCGGAGGTTTCTCTACCGCTGGCACGCCTAAGGGGTTACTTCAGCGCAGCTGATTCCCGTATCTCGTAGCTGAGGTTCTGAAGGTCCTCATCCATTTCATTGACTTGGATGAGGTATCCGTCGGGGTCCTCGACAGTGATAAAACGGCCGAAGGTCTCGTCCCTGACGTCCGAAGGTGCATACCCGGCAGCCGTTAGCCGCTCGACGGTAAGCTCCAGCTTTTCGTCGGTGGAGAAGTGCAGTGCGACCGCCCCGGCATCTGCCTGCGTGGTTCCCGCCTGGGCAATATGGAGGCCCAGTTGGCCCCCGTCGGAGTGCAGGTCCGCCCAGGTCCCGCTCGTTGCCGCAGTGTTCTCGTTCAGCCCAAGGGCGGTATAGAACTTTCCGGCGAGCTCGATGTTCCGCACGAAGCGAATTGGAGTAACCCTCATTTGCTTGAACCTTCCTTGCCTAAAGCCTCGGTGAGTACTTCCTCAACGAAGGACGACAGCGATAAGCCGCGTTCGATTGCTGCGTGCTTAACCTGTTTGACCAGGTCAGTCGGCAGATAAACATTGAATTGCGCTTTGTCGGCCATACCTAGCATGCTAGCAATCTAGCTACTGCTTGGCAACGGTAGGTTCTGGCTGAATCCGGGCCGCGTCCCGGATTCGTTGTCTAGTGGATCAGGCCGGCGACGAGGTTGATGGTGGTGGCCAGAACGATAGTTCCCAGCAGATAGGACAGCAGCGCCTGGCGCAGCACGGTGGCTCGTATCTCCTCAGTCTTCAGGTCTGTGTCCGAGACCTGGAAGGTCATGCCGACCGTGAAAGCCAGGTAAGCGAAGTCCAGGTAGCGCGGAAGTTTGTCCTCGTTGAAGTCCACCCCAGCCCTGTTCCGGTAATAGATGGAGGCATAGCGCAGGGTGAAGAGCGTGTGGACCAGGAACCAGGACAACGCCACGCTGCCCAGGGCCATCGAAATGATGGCCGCCTTCGTGCCCCCCTCGGCATTGGAGGCATCCAGCAGAATGAGGGCCACGCCGGCGAAGCTGGCCATCGTGGCACTTAAAACGAGTGCATCGGAGACGCCCCTTCCCGGATCTTCGCGCCGCGCGTGGGCCGCCGTGGCATCCGCCTGCAGCCGCCCGATGACAGCCCAAACCCAGATGAGATAGGTCAGTGACGCCGCCGCCCAGCCCATGGCTGGCGCGTAGGCCCATGACTTCAACAAGGCCCCCACGGCCAGAGCCGTCCCCAGACCCACAATGACCATCACCGCGACCCGCAGGCGCGAACGATGAACAAGCCTGTTGAAACGCCGGTCCGGGCGGGTCCTGTCAGGTGCATTCATAGGTCGATCATCCCATCCAGGCGGCCCCCCGTACCCCTGAACCGGCCCACGAAATCCCGGGCAGTCAACCGGCGAAACGAAGGAGGATCACCAAGCTAATCAAGGCCAAAAGAGCGGCCAGAAGCATCGCCGCCCTGGGATTGCCGAGGTTAAGGGTCCAGCCGAGACCGAACCGGCGTGGAACCAGCAGTGCGTGGTCTTCACGGTTGATGTAAAGCAGGCCGCCGCGCCAGTACTTGTCATCGTCCCGGTGCGTCAGGCCGGTGCCCTCCCCGGCTTCATCCCGCTCCACGTTGTGCCTGGCCAGGACCACAACGGTTATCACGACGGCGGCCAGGACCGGGAGCGCGACCACCAGCGGCGCCCAGGGCGTGACCGTCCCTGTCCACATCAACAGCGACGCCCCCGTCATCCCCAAATCGATCATCGCCACCAGCCCAAGCAGCGCCTTGGCGCCAAGTGACATGTACTGCCGGGACCAGCGCGCGGAGCCGACCGGTCGCGCCGGATCAATGTCCGGCCTGCTGTGGACGATGGCGGCCGCCATGACCCCGAGCAGGGCCGTCAAACCGATCTGCACGAACACCAGTGAGAACGCCCCGCCGACCGACTTGGCGACCACCCTGTCCGGCACACCCCTGGCGTCATAGTGCACCGCGAGGATTTGGGGCATCGACGGGTAGATGAGCACTCCAAGCACGGCCGTTGCGGCGGTGATGATCACCGCTGGCGCCAACCAGAGCCAGGGAAACCGCGGCGGGTCGGTCCGCAGTCCGGTGTCCACCGAGATGCCCTGGTGCAGGCCCTCGAACCAGCCCCCGGCGGCCTTCGCGGCCCGGATCTCCTGATGGGCCAAGAAAAAGCACCCGTACCAGAGACCGACAAGCACCAGCACGGACAACGGCAGCAGCAACGGTTCCCCCGTCACCGCGAAGAGGCCCACGCCAGCTGCGACGACGACGAGCCCGCAGGTGAGGACCCTCCACCGGTAGATGCGGGCCTCCTTGGTCACTGTCGGGTCCTCGGCGCGACCAGCCGGGACCCGGACCCCGAACGGAACGGTGGGGCTGGTCACCGAGGGCAGCACCAGCGCGAGCAGGAGCACCAGCCCCAACAGCACGGAACTCAAGACAATGGCAACGATCATGGCGCGTCCTCCCGCTGCCGGGCACCAAATGAATCGAGCAAGGACCGGCAGGTCCGGAGAACCTCCTCAGCCGGGATGCCTCTGGCCACAGCCTCGGCCAGAAGAGTCCGGGCCTTTGCGGTCCATTCGGAGGGGAACTGCGGCTCCGCGGCCGTCGTGGTCACTACCGCACCGGTCTTGCGGTTGAGGCGGATCAGACCCTGCTGACGCAGCAAGTCATAGGCTTTGTTCACGGTATGGAAGTTGATCCCGAAGTCGGCTGCGAGCGTCCTCGTGGCAGGCAGTGAACTCCCCTCGATCAGCACACCATCGGCGATCGCTTCCACGATCTGGTCCCGAAGTTGCTGATAGATCGGCAGGTCACTGCTGAGGTCTACGTTGAGGATCATGATTGCCCTCCCGCTGCTGTTATAGCAGTTATAGAACAAACAGCGACTGGCGGCAATGCCCCCCTACTACCCGCCCGTAGCGTAGCGCCGCGTTTCGCCGGAGGAGCATACTGGAAACGCCGCTCAAGTCGATGGACGATTACCCGTCCGGGAGGCTCGTGCACCGGCAGTTCCCGGGGAAATCGGCCGGCATCTTGACGAAGGTGGAAGACTCCCTTCCACGCTTCGTATCCTTTGGACAGAAAATATTGGTCTCAGAGGGGTAGAAGATCAACTATGAATCGCACGAAGACGAGGCTACTGTCGATGGCCGCCGCTACAGTGCTAGCCATGGGAGTTGCTCCCGGAATTGCGGTCGCCCATGGCGGACCCGGGCACGGGGACTCGGACCACAGCGCCGACTGGCGGAACAATGACGATCAGCGCCGCCTGGTCAGGATCCTGCGCCACGTTACCGACGACTATCGCTGGCTGGAGAACGCGGAGGCTGACGGCTACCAGAAAATTACCGAGTGCATCGAGCATCCCGGCGGGGCCATGGGCTTCCACTACGCGAAGCAGGAACTGATCGATGACAAGACCCAGGCCCGAAAGCCTGAAGTTCTCGTGTACATGCCGAATGAGGACGGGCGGTACAAGCTGGTAGCCGCTGAGTTCATATCCACGGCGGCCGAGCGGCCTTCGATTGCCGGCCTCGACTTCGAGGACGGGCCGTTCCCCGGCTCCTACGCGCTCCACGCGTGGGTATGGAGGGATAACCCGGACGGCATGTTCGCAGCCTACAACCCGGACTTGGGCTGCCCGAAGTAACACCCCTACTGGTCAGGCCGGTCGAGACCGTCCATGCTGACTCGCGCCATGCGTTCCGCGGGGACGATCAGCACCAGTGCCACGAGGAGGGCGGCGGCCAGCATGATCGATCCGCCGGCATAGGCGACGGCGACGCTCCCGGCGAGTGATCCCGCGTTGGCTGAGGCCGCCACCAGGACACCGACGCCCAGGGCACTGCCGAGCTGGTGCGAGGTGTTCACCAGACCGGAGGCGGCTCCGGCGTCGCGGGTGCTCGCGCCTGCGATGCCCGCGGCGGTGAGCGGGGCGAAGCCGAGGCCTTGACCGACGCCGATCAGCACCAGCGGCAGCGCGACCCCGGTGAGGTACGGGGTGGACGCCGTAATGGTGCTGAGCCAGATCATGCCCGCCAGCGTGAGGGCGAGGCCGGCAGCCAGGAGGGAGGCATTGCCGAAGCGCTGGGTGAGCCGCGGAACAGCCAGTGCGACGAAGAAATTCACCACGGTCATGGGGAAGAAAGCAACGCCGGCCTGCAACGGGTTGTAGCCGTAGACCCCTTGCAGGAACTGGGTGGTGAAGAAGAAGAAACCGATCATGGTGCCGGCAAACAGCAGCCGGGCCGCGTAGGCGCCGGCCCGTTCCCGGCTGGCGAACAGGTGCAGCGGCATGATGGGCTGCTGGACCCTCCGCTCGTTGAGCACCAGCAAGCTGAGGAGTACGAGGGCTGAGGCCAGGGCGGTGATTGTTTCAGGTACCGCCCAGCCGGCCTCGACCGAGTGGACGATGGCGAAAACCAGGGCGCCCATGCCCAGGGTCGAGGCCACCGCACCGAACACGTCGAAGCGGCCGGACGAGCGCGGGGTCTCAGGGATGTATTTGACCGCGGCAAAGATCATGGCAACGCCGATGGGCAGGTTGACGAAGAAGCCCGCCCGCCACGAAACCCATTCCGCGAGCGCGCCGCCGACCACCAGGCCCAGGTTGGCACCGATGCCGGCCACAGCGCCGTAGGCACCCACCGCGCGGGTGCGTTCCCGGCCTGCGGCGAACGTCGCCGTCAGCAACGACAGCGAGGAGGGCGCGACGACGGCGGCCCCGATTCCCTGAAGTGCCCGGGCGGCAACCAGCCACCAGTCGTTGGGGGCCACTCCGATCAGGAGGGACGCGAAGGCGAAGACCGCCAGGCCCGCGATGAACACCCGGCGCCGGCACAGGACGTCCGCGAGACGCGCGCCGAGCAGCAACAGGCCGCCGAACACCAGCGTGTACGCGTTCTGAAGCCACGACAATCCGGTCGGTGACAGTCCCAGCTCCGACTGGAGGCTGGGCAGGCCGGTGAAGATGATCGAGTTGTCCAGGATGATCATAAAGTAGCCCACGAGGATGATCGCCAGGATGGCAGTGGAGCGGACTTTGGCGGGCGGCTCGGCTGTGGTGGTGTTCAAGGTTTTCCTTCGCATTGATGGGCAGCCGCGGTTATCCGTTTGCCTGCTTATCCACTTCACCACCAAGGGAGAAACCGCGGGAGTGGCCACTGTTCCATGTACCGGCAGACCACCGTTCAGCAGCCGGGCGGCCTGAAGGGGTGTACTGTCAGGCCCTCCCGCTGGCCCCGGGCCGGCCGTAGCCTGAGAGCATGGACAGCCGAAATGATGTGAGTGAATTCCTGCGATCCCGCCGGGCCAAAGTGACGCCTGACCAGGTGAACCTGATTGTGGGCAGCAACCGGCGGGTGCCGGGTCTGCGGCGGGAAGAAGTGGCCATCCTGGCGTCGGTGAGTGTGGATTACTATGCCCGCCTGGAACGCGGGAACCTCACCGGCGTCTCCGATGAAGTGCTCGAATCCATCGCGCACGCCCTCAGGCTTGACGAAGCCGAGACCGCACACCTTTTTGCGCTCGCCCGGCCGCCCAGCCCGGCCCGGGCCGCCGGAAGCGCGCAGCCAAAGAGCAGGAACTGCGGCCCAGCCTGCAACGGTTCATGGACGCCATCACCGGCGCCCCCACCTGGGTGCGCAACGAACGCATGGACTTCATCGCGGCCAATCCGCTGGGCCGCGCCCTCTACGCCCCCGTCCTTGCGGACCGCGTTCAGCCCGCCAACACCGCGCGTTTTCTGTTCCTCAACCCCGAAGCGCCCACGTTCTTCCCGGACTGGGAACAGAACGCCAACGACGTCGTCGCCACCCTGCGCGGCTACGCCGGCCGGCAGCCGCACGACCGCAGTCTCTCGGACCTGATCGGTGAGCTCGCAACCCGGAGCGAGGAATTCCGCACCCGCTGGGCCGCCCACAACGTCCGGTTCCACCGAACCGGTCTTAAGCGCATCCACCACCCTGTCGTCGGGGACCTCGAGCTCAGCTACGAGGCGATGGAACTGCCGGCCAATCCTGGCTGGACAATGTTCGCCTACACGGCCGAGCCCGGCTCAGCCAGCGACGAACGCCTGAGCCTGCTCGCCAGCTGGGCCGCAACCACCGCCAGCGAACTCCCCGCCACCGCCTCGACTGAGCGCTGACATCCTCCGAGAAAGAGCACCATGGCACAGAACTTGAAAAAACCCCGCACCGTGCTCGTTGTCGGTGCGACCGGAAGCGTCGGCCGCCACGTCGTGGCGGAGGCAGTACGTCAGGGTTACACGACGCGGGCCCTCGTGCGGGACGCGCCGCGCGCAGGCCGCCTCGACGCGGCCGCAGAGAAATCAGTGGGCGACCTGACCCGGGCCGAGACGCTGGCCGACGCCGTCGCTGACGTTGATGCCGTCGTCTTCACCCAAGGCTCCGCGTACGGCGATGCCGCGGCAGCGGAAGCGGTGGACTATGGCGCCGTAAAAAACGTGCTCGATGCGCTCGGAGGCCGGCGCGTGCGCATCGCGCTCATGACAGCCATCGGGGTGACCCGGCGCGGCGGGACCCACGACTGGAAGCGACGCAACGAACGCCTGGTCCGGGCCAGCGACAATGCCTACACCATCGTCCGCCCCGGCTGGTTCGACTACAACGATGACGACCAGTTGGTGATCACACTACTGCAGGGCGATACCCGCCACGCCGGAAGCTCGGCGGACGGCGCCATCGCCCGTCACCAGATCGCCCGGGTTCTGGTCGACAGCCTCGCCTCAGACGCATCCGATCACATGACGTTCGAACTTGTCGCCGAGCACGGACCCGCTCAGGGTGACCTGGACCCCGTCTTCGGTGCCTTGGACAAGGATCCGGTGGGTTCGCTCGACGGAGTACGGGACCAAGCGAACATGCCGGCCGACGCTGAACCGGACCGCGTACGTGAAGATCTCAGAGCGGTGGGCGCAGATCACCGGGCAGCAAACCACCAGGCATAGGAACCGATACCCGGTTCAGCGCCCGCACGGACAGCACGCAACAGACAGGGAGAAATCATGGAATACCGCCTCTTGGGACGCACCGGAGTCGAAGTCAGCCCGCTGTGCCTGGGCACGATGATGTTCGGCGCCTGGGGCAACAAGGACGTTGACGACTCGATCCGCATCATCCACCACGCCATGGACGCAGGAATCAACTTCATCGACACGGCCGACGTCTACTCGGCAGGCGAATCGGAAGAAATCGTTGGCAGGGCCCTGAGGGGCCGGCGCGACGACGTCGTGCTCGCCACCAAGTTCTTCATGCCGATGGGGCAAGGGCCCAACCGCAGCGGCGGCTCCCGGAAGTGGATCATGCAGGCGGTGGAGAACTCGCTCCGACGCCTCGGCACCGACTACATCGACCTTTACCAGGTGCACCGTCCCAGCGCGGTGATGGACGTCGAGGAGACTCTTGGTGCCCTCACGGATCTGGTCCGCCAGGGCAAGGTCCGGTACATCGGATCCTCCTCGTACTCCGGCAGCCAAATCGTCGAAGCGCAGGTCGCCTCCCGTGAGCGCAACCTCGCCCGGTTCGTTACCGAACAGCCGCCCTACTCAATCCTTGTCCGCGGCATCGAGCAGGACGTCCTGCCCACCACGGAACGCCACGGCATGGGCACCCTGACGTACAGTCCCCTGGCTGGCGGATGGCTCTCCGGAAAGTGGCGCAAGGACACGGCGCCGACCCCCGCCTCGGCGGCACGCCCCAAGGCGCGCTTCGACATGACGAGCGCCGCCAACCAGCAGAAGCTCGAGGTTGTCGATGCACTGGCGCGAGTCGCGGCGGAAGCGGGAATCAGCCTCATCGACCTTGCCCTCGGGTTTGTGATCAACCACCCGGGGGTCACCTCCGCGATCATCGGACCCCGCACCATGGATCAGCTCGAGTCGCAGCTGCCAGCGGCCGACGTGAAGCTGGCAGTCGAAGTTCTGGACGCTATCGACAGCCTGGTTGCCCCGGGGCTGACGCTGAATCCCGACGACAACAGCTACGGCGCGAACGAACTGACTGCCGCGGCACGCCGCCGCTGACGCCGCGGCCAGGTCAGGCCAGGTACAGGGGATTCGGTGCTGGGGGCGAACCCGAATCAGGGACGGTCGGTCTTGACCACAGTGAACAGCACCGCCGAGTCCTCGTCCGCCTCAAGGCTGTGCAGGCCGTCCGGCACGATCAGCAGGTCCCCCGCCCTACCCTGCCAGGACTCGGCTCCGGCCCGGAGCCTGACCGATCCTTTGATGACGTAGACCGTGGCCTCGCCGGGGTTCTGGTGTTCGCTGAGCTGCGTGCCGGCGCGGAACGCCATGACCGTTTGCCGGAGCCGCTTTTCGTGCCCGCCGAAGGCTGTATCGGCGGCGCGTCCGCTCGAGGCCGCCACTGCTGCGGTGATCTGCTGGCGGGCCAGGGCCTCTATCGATATCTTCTGCATGAGGACACCGTACCCACAAAGCACTCCGCACGTCGCTGGACCCCGGAAAAAGTCGTGGGAGCCAATCTTTTGGTTGTCGGCAGGTTCGATGAGTGATGGCTAGGCAACGAGCTTGGCCACCAGCTCCCCGCGGCTGCCGACGCCCACCTTCTCGAAGACCGACTTCAGGTGGTCATGCACGGTGTGCGGGGAGATGTACAGGTGCCTGGCGATGTCAGCGGTCGGCTTTCCGGACAGCACCTCAAGGCAGACCTCGTGCTCCCGCGCTGTGACGCCGTAGGCCGCCAGCAGCAGGCTGGTCAGGTCTCCGGTGGTGGCGGGCGCGACCGTGACCACCATCTGTTCCGGGTCGTCGCCAGTGAGGAGGCGGCTGGCCTGCAGCACCACCCAGTTGTTCCGGGCGTCGCGCATCCGTGCCCTGGCCGTGCCCGACCTCGATGCGTGAGCCTGGGCCACCGCTGAATGCATGGTCATGGTGAAGCGGCCCGGGGCGGTGTCCTCCACCTCGGCCAGCCAGGAAACTGCGGCTGCAGTAGCCGCCCGGAGTTCGCCGTGCGGCCCTGCGATCACGATCACCGGGCCGCCCACGGCTTGACGCACGGCATGCTCCGCCCGCACCGCGACCCGGCTGGCCGCAGCCAGAGTCGCCGACACCGCGGCCAGAAACTCCACCTCGCGGTCCGTGAAGTCCCGGCCCGATCCCCGGAAGATGCTGCCCACTCCCCAACAGGCCTCGTCAACCCGGAACGCAGCGCGCAGTTCGTGTTCCAGGCCGAGCGGCTTCAGGATGTCGTTGATCCGGACACTGTGCACCACGTCCCGGTGCGGTGCGTCGGAAATCCTGGCGACGGGCCGTGGACGCAGGCACAACTCCGCAAACCGGTTGGGTTCCTGACCTGCGTACTCCGTCTCCGCGAAGCGCGCCGCGTACTCCTCCGTCACCCCCCAATCGCGCCAATTGACTACGGAGGTCATCACCAGGGAGCCGGGGTCGACGGCGGCCCAGCATCCCTGTTCGAACGGCACCTCCTGCTGCACGACGGCGAGCGCGGCGACATAGAGCTCGTCCAGTCCTGTCCCTTTGGCGGCCAGTGCGGTGATCTCCCGCCGGGCGCGCTCAGCGCGCTCCTCCCACATATGTCCAGTATCCGCCTGCGGAGCGGCGCCGCAATCCCCCAAATCGGGGGTTCCTCAAGCACCCCGGAACGCCCTGGCGGGGGATGGATATGCCGCGCACCGCCGTCGTACTGTTCAGCCATGAACGTTTTATCCCAGATTTTCGCGGTCATCGCCGGGGTAATCTACATCGTGGTGTTCCCGCTGGAGAGCTTCCTGATGCACCGGCCGGGGGCTCAGAAGTTCCTGAGCACCCCGCCGCAAAACGTCCCGGCCGTCATGATGTGGGCCATTCCCACGGGGTTCCGTAACCTGGCGATCGGCCTGGGGGTCCTGGCCGGGGTGGTGGCCGTGAACATGGGGTACCTCGTGGCGGGCTACACCCTGGTGATTTACTGCTGCGCCAACATGGTGCTGACCGCTCCGGCCATGTTCCTGGCGGACATGCTGGGCCATTACCCCAAGAAGGGCGACAGCATCCCGGGCACGCTGGGGGCTACCGTCCCGGCGCTGATAGCCCTGATCACGTTGCCGTCCTGACGCTGGCCTACAGGCCAAAGTCAGAGAGCCGTGGGTACCTTCGACAAGAGAAGGTACCCACGGCTTACGTAATGACCCCTCGCCTAGCTGAGGTAGCCGTTCGGGTTGAGGACGTACTTCGTGGCTGCACCGGCGTCGAATTCGGCGTAGCCCTTGGGCGCCTCTTCAAGGGTGATCGCCTTCGCGTTGACGTTCTTGGCGATGTTCACCTTGTCGTTCAGGATGGCCATCATCAACTGGCGGTTGTACTTCATCACCGGGCACTGGCCGGTAGTGAAGCTGAGCGACTTCGCCCACCCGGTACCCAGGCTGAGGCTGAGCGAACCAGTCTTGGCAGCCTCGTCAACTCCGCCCGGATCGCCGGTGACGTACAGCCCCGGAATGCCGAGGGCACCGCCGGCCGCGGTGATGTCCATCAGCGAATTCAGTACCGTGGCAGGTGCCTCCTTGGCGTCATGGCCGTGACCGCGCGCCTCGAAGCCGACGGCATCCACGCCGCAGTCCACCTCGGGCACACCCAGGATCTGTTCGATCTGTTCCGCCGGGCCGCCCTTGGTGAGGTCCACCGTTTCGCAGCCGAAGCTGCGCGCCCTGGCCAGCCGGTCCTCGTTCAGATCGCCCACAATCACGACGGCGGCACCGAGCAAATGCGCGCTCGTCGCCGCTGCGAGGCCAACAGGGCCCGCGCCGGCCACGTACACGGTGGAACCAACGCCCACCCCGGCGGAAACGGCCCCGTGGAAACCGGTGGGGAAAATGTCCGACAGCATGGCAAGGTCCAAGATCTTCTCGAGGGCCTGGTCCTTGTCCGGGAACTTCAGCAGGTTCCAGTCCGCGTACGGCACCAGAACGTAATTGGCCTGGCCGCCGACCCAGCCGCCCATGTCCACATACCCGTAGGCCGCGCCGGGGCGGGCCGGGTTGACGTTCAGGCAAATACCGGTCTTGCGCTCCTTGCAGTTCCGGCAGCGTCCGCAGGCGATGTTGAAGGGGACGGAACAGATGTCCCCCACCTTGATGAACTCGACGTCCGGACCAACTTCCACCACTTCACCGGTGATTTCGTGGCCGAGCACCAAGTCGGCAGGCGCGGTGGTGCGGCCACGGACCATGTGCTGGTCCGAGCCGCAGATGTTCGTGGCGACGGTTTTAAGGATTACTCCGTGGCGCACCGGGCGCCCTACGTTGGCGGGATTGACACCCGGCCCGTCCTTGAGTTCGAAGGTGGGGTAATCAATGTCGATCAGTTCGACCTTGCCCGGCCCTTTGTAGGCAACGGCTTTGTTCCCTGTCATCATGCTCTCCTCTTGTCAGCGCCGCGCTCCCGGTAGGGGCGCGGTGGATCATAAAGTGTTGCGATGGACCTCCAGGTGCAGGGGCTGCCCGTGGCTTGAGCAGCTGAATGTCATCCTGCGGTCGGAGGTCTGGTCAGTCTAGGCATGCCCTATCGGAAAGGGCCATAGCCCGCGCCCCCTTTCTCCTCCCCTGCCACGTGTGCGCCGGTTTTCCCACGACGCCGGGCCCTGCAAGCCGGTAAGTTCCCGCATCTGTTCCGGAAACGCCGTGGAGGAAACCGTGCTCAAAGGAATCAGCAGGATGACAGGGGCCGTGGCGGGCCTGCTTCGAAAATACCCCCGCGGGCAAGTGGGCGGCCACGGACGCCCGGCGGTTCGGATTCATCATCCGGTACCCCGCCGGCGCGGAGGCCACCACCGGCTACACCTACGAGCCCTGGCATCTGCGCTACGTGGGCAAGACGGTCGCCGAGGACATGCTCATCAAGGGCAAAGCCACCCTTGAGGAGTACTTCAGCCTGGAACCAGCTCCCGATTACCTGACCACCGCGGCGATCGCCGGCTAGCGCCCGGTGTCCCCGCCCAGCACCACGTTCACCGGTTCCTCGCCAGCCTGAAGCAGCCCGATCTGCTTGCGGATGAGCCGCGCCATCCGGGGCAGCATGGCCGTGCTGGCGCCGCCAACATGCGGTGTGATCAGCACACCGGGCACGGTCCACAACGGATGGTCCTGCGGCAGCGGTTCCGGGTCCGTGACGTCCAGCGCCGCCCGCAGCCGGCCAGTTGACGTCTCGCGGAGCAAGGCGTCAGTGTCCGCCACCGGACCCCGCGCGACGTTCACCAGCAGCGCGCCGTCCGGCATTGCCGCCAGGAACTTGCCATCCACCAGGCGCAGCGTCTGCTCGCCCAGGGGCACGTTCACCACCACAATGTCGTGCAGCGGCAGTTGCTCGTACAGGGAATCAATCCCGTAAATTTTGCCCTTTTCATCGTCCCGGGCCCGGCTGGCAAGCCGCGTCACCTCTGTTTCGAACGGCAGCAGCCTGGCCTCAATTGCCTTCCCCACTCCTCCATAGCCCACCAGGAGCACGCGCCGGTCCGCGAGGCTGGGGCGCATCCCGTTGTCCCAGGTTCCCGTCGCCGCATTCCGCGCAAACTCGGCGATCCCCCGCTGGCTGGCGATCATCATGCCCACCGCAAGCTCCGCCGTCGAGGTCTCATGCACTCCCGCAGCGTTGGCAAATCGGCACCCCGCGGGCAGGACCGCGGCGACGCCGTCGTACCCGATCGACTGGCTCTGCACCAGCCCCACCTCGACGGCGGCGAGCGCAGCGAGTGCGTCCGGCCTGCCCATGTAGGGCGGCACCACGAGATCGAACTGGTCCGCCGGAGCGTCGCCGGTAAAGTCCCACAGGAAGAGTTCCACGCCGGCGGGCGGCTCCACCGCGTCCGCCAGCTCCTGGCTGGGCAGGCTCACCCGTAAGTTCCGTATTGCAGTCATACCGGACATGCGGGCTCCTTCTCTCGACTCACCTGACAGTTAACCAGCTTTGCCTATCCGTGAGTGACGCCGGCGCCAACAAGGTGGCCTCCCCGTCATTCTCCTGTTTCCCTCTGTTCACACGCGGGGGGCAGTCTAGGCGTGGTCCCCATGTCCCTTCACCCCCAGGAGAACCTCATGCCTAGTCCCGTGTCCCGCCGCAGCTTCCTCGGCGCTGGTGCAAGCGCCACCGCCTTGGGCTTCGCCTTCGCCGGCGCCGGCAGCCTCGCCCCGTTCGCCCGCCCCGCCAACGCGGCCACCCGCAACGCCTTGGGCTACGGGGCGCTGATTTCGGACCCCCAGGGAATCCTCGCGCTGCCCGAAGGATTCTCCTACAAGCTGCTGGCCCGCTCCGGACAGACTCCCACCGCCGAAGGCGCCCACCCCTCCGATCCAGACGGCATCGGCGTCTTCGACGGTTCCAACGGCGGCTCGGTGCTGATCGTCAACCATGAAAACAGCGGCTCCGAACCCTTCCCCGTCCCCGTCGTCGAGGGCCTCACCTACGACCCCGGTGCCAAGGGCGGCACTTCCACCATCCTTGTGGACGCCGACGGCAACCGGGTGAGCCAGTACACCTCCGTGGCCGGCACCAACAACAACTGCGCCGGCGGCATCTCACCCTGGGGCACCTGGCTGACCTGCGAGGAGACCGAGGCGCGGGCCGGGTCCGGCACCAACACCAAGGACCACGGCTACGTCTTTGAGGTGGACCCCGCCAGCCGCGAGGCCAACGTCGGCTTTTCCGCCATCCCCCTGAAGTTCATGGGCCGCTACTCCCACGAGGCAGTCGCCGTGGACCCCGCCACCACCCAGATCTACCTCACCGAGGACGCCGGCAACCCCAACGGCCTGTACCTGCGTTGGACCCCGCCAGCGGGCTTCACCCCCGGCAAGGGCAAGTTCGTGGCCCTCGCACAGTCCGCGGGCGGCGACGTCGCCGGCCGGCTGCAGGCCATGAAGGCCTTCCGCGGGTCCACCCACATCAAGGACCTTTCCGAGGCCACCACCGTGGGCACCCGCTATAAAGTCGAGTGGGTGGATGTCCCGGACCGTGATGCCCGCACCACGTCAGTCCGCAAGCAGTTCACGAACGATGAGATCACCCGCTCCCGCAAGCTTGAGGGCCAGTGGTGGGGCGACGGCGGGGCGTACTTCGTCTCCAGCTTCGCCCGCACCTCCGACGGTTCCGTCAACGAGCACGACGGCCAGGTCTGGCACTACGACCCCGCCACCGAGAGCATCACCCTGAGCACCATCTTCGGCGTCAACCCGAACCCGGATCAGGACGGCGCCTTCGACGGCCCCGACAACATCACCGTGGCACCCCAGGGCGGGCTGATCCTGGCTGAGGACGGCAACGGGGTCTCGCACCTGGTGGGCGTGACCGATCAGGGCATGTCCTATCCCCTGGCCAGGAACGAGTACAACGACTCGGAATTCTGCGGCCCGGCGTTCAGCAAGGACGGCAAGTGGCTCTTCGCCAACATCCAGTCCCCGGGCTTCACCCTGGCCATCACGGGGCCGTGGACCCGCCCGTCCAACGCCTCCACCACGGCGGCCGGCTAAACAGGCCGTAGGTTGGGGTCTGGCACTCACTTGTCAGACCCCAACTACACGAGCAGGGCGGTATGGACGCAGACGTCATTATCATCGGCGGCGGCCTGGCCGGGCTCGCGGCAAGCAACGAACTGGTCAGGGCGGGCAAGCGCGTGGCCATCCTCGACCAGGAGAACGAGGCCAACCTGGGCGGCCAGGCGTTCTGGTCCCTCGGCGGCCTGTTCCTGGTGGACACCCCCATGCAGCGCCGCCTCCGTGTGAAGGACTCCTTCGAGCTGGCGTGGCAGGACTGGCAGGGCTCCGCACAGTGGGACCGGCTCGACGGCGAGCACCCGGAGGATGAATGGGCCCGGCAATGGGGACGCGCCTACGTTGAGTTCGCGGCCGGCGAGAAACACGCCTGGCTGCGCGAGCAGGGCATCAAATTCACCCCGCTGGTGGGCTGGGCTGAACGCGGTGACGGCAGGGCCGGCGGCCACGGCAACTCCGTCCCAAGGTTCCACGTCCCGTGGGGAACCGGCACCGGAATCTCCGAACCGTTCGCGGACAAAGCCAGGGCCGCCGCAGCGGCGGGCCAGGTCCGGTTCCACTTCCGTCATCAGGTGGACGGGTTAACGTTCGACGGCGGGACCGTCACCGGGGTGCGAGGCACCGTCCTGGCACCGGAGTCCTCGCCTCGCGGTATGGCCTCAAACCGGGACAAGATCGGCGAATTCGAACTGCACGCCCCGGCGGTGGTGATTGCCACCGGCGGGATCGGCGGCAGTCATGACCAGGTGCGGAAATGGTGGCCGCAGCGCCTGGGCACAGCTCCGAAGAAGATGATCACCGGAGTTCCCCGGCACGTCGACGGCCGCATGTTGGGAATCGCCGATAAGGCCGGCGTCCGGCTGGTCAACCGCGATCGGATGTGGCACTACACCGAAGGAATCCAGAACTGGAACCCCATCTGGCCGGACCACGCCATCCGGATCCTGCCCGGGCCGTCGTCCCTGTGGTTTGACGCGTTGGGCCGCCGGCTCCCCGCGCCCGGGCTGCCCGGCTACGACACCCTGGGCACCCTGAAACTGCTGCGAACCACCGCGGACATCCAGCAGCACAGCCACTCCTGGTTCATCCTCACCCAGAGGATCATCGAAAAGGAGTTCGCCCTCTCAGGCTCCGAGCAGAACCCGGACATCACCAACCGGGACCTCAAGCTGCTGATCCGGTCCCGGCTGGGCCGCGGCGCCGCTGCCCCGATCGAGGCGTTCAAGGAGCACGGCGCCGATTTCGTCGTCGCCGACAACCTGGCGGACCTGGTGAGCGGGATGAACCGGCTCACCGGGGAGGCGCTGTTGGACGAAGGACGGATCCGGCGGCAAATCCTGGAACGCGACGCGGAAATCCAGAACCCCTACGCCAAGGATGCGCAGGTCGTGGGGATCCATAACAGCCGCCGCTTCCTGGGCGACCGGCTGTTTCGGACGGTCAGGCCGCACCGGATTCTTGACCCGGCGGCAGGCCCGCTGATCGCCCTCAGGCTTCATGTTGTCACCCGTAAAACCCTGGGCGGCATCCAGACAGACCTCACCGGGCAGGCGTTCGCGCAGGACGGTACCCGCGTCCCCGGCCTGTACGCTGCCGGCGAGGCTGCAGGCTTCGGCGGCGGAGGCGCCCACGGCTACAACGCGCTGGAAGGAACGTTCCTAGGCGGCTGCCTCTTCACCGGCCGGACAGTGGGCCGCACCCTGGCGGCCCGGCTCTAACCTCCGGACGGGAAGACTATTTGAGCCCCTTCGCATACGCGGCCTGCCCCACATGCTGGAGGCAGTCGGCGATGGTGCTGACCAGCCGCACGCCTGCAGTCACGGGCGGGTCCCAGCGCTTGTCAACCACCCGGTCCAGGTCTTCGTCGGTAAGAGTCTTCAGGAACCCCACCGTCTGGCGGTGGACGGCGTCGTAGTACTCCAGCAGCAGTTCAGGCGCGGCCTGCACGGTGTCGACCTGGTGGCTGGAGTGACCGTAGCCGGTATCGCGCTCTGTCAGAGGCAGGCCGAAGCGGCCGGCAAAGTCCTGCGACGTCCACACCTGATCCAGGCCTGCGGCAGAGGCTACTTGCGCGTCCTCCACCCGGCCGAGGTGCCAGATCAGCCATGCGATCGAGTTCCCGGTTCCTGCCGGCCGCCGGACCAGGGCCCCGTCGTCGAGCCCCTCAAGGGTGGCCTCCACGGTCTCCCGGATCCGGACGAAGGCGTCGAGCAGCAGTTCATTGGATTTCATCAGGTCTCCCTCAATGCGCCATTCCCGCTAAGCCCCCATGCTTACACGCGCGCGCCACCCGCGGATAGACGGGGTGCGTCCCATAAGGGAACAGCCCTTGACGCCGTGCACGCCGAAGGCCAGCATGTGAATCGCGGCGGCTCCCACCCGCTCCCCCATTGGGCCGGTCCAGCCTGAGAGGAATTTGTCA
Organism: Arthrobacter sp. BF1; assembly: GCF_056680215.1. Taxonomy (NCBI): domain Bacteria; kingdom Bacillati; phylum Actinomycetota; class Actinomycetes; order Micrococcales; family Micrococcaceae; genus Arthrobacter; species Arthrobacter sp. BF1. The sequence goes on along the minus strand of NZ_CM155271.1, from coordinate 918,141 downwards.
TGGGAAAAGTGACCGTCACCAACACATCTCTCTGGACGGCGTGATGCAGGCACCGGGCCGTCCAGACGAGGATACCCGCGGAGGATTCCAGCACGGTGGCTGGGCGCTGCCCTACAACGACCCCGTCATGGGACGCATGATGGGAGAGGGGATGGCGCACACTGGTGCCCTATTGCTGGGACGGCGCACCTACGAGGACTTCGCTGGCTACTGGCCGCGCCAAAAGGACAATCCCTTCACCGGGGTCTTGGACAACGTCCAAAAGTACGTTGCCTCGAGGACGCTGACCGAACCCCTGCGCTGGCAGAACTCAACGCTGCTCCACGGGGATGCCGCCGAGGCGCTGGCCACCCTCAAAAGCGAGACGGGGCCCGACATCGCCATCCTGGGCAGCGGGGAGCTGATCCAGTCGCTGAGGCGCCGCAACCTGATCGACGAATACGTGTTGCTGATCCACCCGCTGCTTCTCGGTTCCGGGCGGCGCCTCTTCCCGGACGGCGGCCCATCGTCGGAGCTTCGGCTCGCCAGCAGTGTGATCACCAGCACTGGCGTGGTCATCGCTATCTACCAGGCAGCCTGAGTGGTTGCCAGGACGGGATCCCAGCCCGCCTCCAGGCAGCCGGTTAGACCGGGGGCTCATCGGGGGCGTTGAATCACGCCGAGTACTCAAGGGCGCCCACGGGTGCCCTAAGCCCCTGCTCCCAGGATCTCCGCGCGGCGAAGCCCGACGATGTCCGCCAGCACATCGTCAGGCAGCGGACGCTCTGCGGTGAAGCGGATGGTCCCCTTGGAGAGCGAGTACCCGTTCAACCGGCCGGCGACGGCATCAATAACGGCCGGCCGCCGCCTGTCGGTAGGAGCGGGGCGGGCCCAGGACTTTAGTGGCGACGTAGCTCTTGATCATGTTGTTGTTGACCGGAGCCACCTGGAACATGCGGGTCTCGCGGAACTTCCGCTCGACGTCGTACTCGTCCACAAAGCCGTAGCCGCCGCGGGGCCGCCCCGCGCTAGCGGCAGGGGCGGCCCGTGGCTGGCGCCCTCAGGTCCGGCGGCGGTTACGCGCGCTGGGAGAGGACGAGAATGTTTCCTTCACTGTCCAGGAACCAGGCGGATTTTCCCCAGTCGTTGGTGGCAACGCCGTTCTCCGTCTTCAGCCCGGGTAAGTCGTAGTCCTCAAAAGCCACGCCGCGGCCCCGCAGTTCCTCCATCTCTCGTTCGAGGTTGTCCGTCTCCCAGCCCATCTGGGTGTTCTTGGCAGTCCCGGCATTCTCGGTCTCGTAGACGAGGAAGCTCGTTCCCTTTCCGCCGCTGAACAGCAGGCTGCCGTCCCCAGAGACGTCGGAAGACTCCAGTCCCAGCTTGTCCCGATAGAAATCCTTCGCCCTGTTGAGGTCCTTCGCGGGAAGGACAGCCATGATCTCTGAATCGTTGAGCATGATGAATTCCTTTGTGCATTGATTCCGCATGATGGCGATGCCCCCTGGGGTGCCGTCCCGGGACGTCACTGTCCGGGGCCGCGTGGCCGCCCGTCCGCCAAGTGCTCGAATGGCCACCTGGGACTCTGCCACGCCCCGCCAGCCATCATTTGGCGCGAGGGTCCCCGAAGGTTATGTGGCCATTATCGAACGAACCGGGACAGACCGAAATACCCTAATTTGAGCCGCCCTGTAACAAGGGTTGCAGAGGTGTGGCCGAGCGGTGGCGCCGCGCGATAATGAGACCATGAGCAACCAGGACCCGGACCTCTGGGAGGAATTCGACAAGGTCAAGCCCACCCGCCCGGACAGCGTGGCCGGCCGCCCAGGCGGCGAACCGGTGGGCTTCGGCTTCAGTACGGGCGTGCGCAGCGCCAAGGTGGCCCTGGGGTTCGCCGTCTATGCGCTGGCGCTCGGAACCACGCTGGTCCTCACCGGCGCTGTCGTTTTCATCGCCCAGCGCCAGTGGCTGCTGCTGGGACTGATGGTGCTCATCGAAGCCGTGTTCGTCTACGGATTCATCCGGCTGGCCCGCCAGGCACGCAACCGGCGTTCCCCGCGCTAGGACCGTGCGGCGCGGATCGCACCACGGACCGCGGCGCCGAGGACGGCGATCACCGGGACCAGGCACATCAGGATGACAACGGTGTTGGGCCGGAACTCCGCGCGGCCGCCGGCGTTCCCGTACACACCAAGGGGCAGCACCATCCCGCCCCCGCCGCCGCCGGAGGCGCCGTCTCCGGCCTCGCCCCCGCCGCCGAACCCGAACGACACCAGGGCCACGGGGACGATTTCTTCCCCGCCGACATTGACCGGCTGGCCGTATGCCCTGGCTACGCCGACGTTCTTGAAGGTCTCCACAAAGGACGCAAAAGAATTAGACATGGCACCACCATAGGCGCGTGGTGCGCCGATCACCACGGGTAAGCGCCCGACGTCGGCCGTTGCCTCCGCGCCCCGGGCTTGCAATACTGCGTGGATGCCTTCCCCCCACACCGCTTTCGCCGAGAACGCCATCCGCCAACCTGCGCGCGCCCAGTTCGAGGCCTTCCTCGATGACCACAGGAACATGCTCACGAACTGCCTGGACGGGCTGACTGAGGAACAGGCCCGCCGGTCCCTGGTGGCATCCCGCACCACCCTGCTCGGCCTGGTGAAGCACGTGACTTTTGTGGAGAAAGTCTGGTTCGACGAAGCCGTCACCTGCCGGTCCCGCGCCGAGATCGGCATCCCGGCCGGCCCTGACGAGTCGTTCATCCTCACAGACCAGGACACCATCGCCAGGGTCCAGCAGGCACACCGCAAGGCGTGCGAGGCGGCGCGCCAGGCGACGTCGTCGTTGGCCCTTGACGACCTGCTCCCAGGGAACAGGCGCGGCCCGCTCCCCTTGCACTGGGTCTATCTGCACGTGCTGCGCGAACTCGCTCAGCACTGCGGGCATGCCGACATCCTGCGTGAGCAGATCCTCAACGGCTAGAACCGGAAACGGCCCCGCCGCCCCAGGTCAGGCTTTGCCGGCCGTCGCGGCCGTGGACAGCGCTGCCAGCCCGCGCTCGAAATCGCCGCCCACCATCTTGTCCATGTTCACAACCAGGGCAAAAACCTTAGCCAGCCCCTTGTTCTCGCCGGTCATCCGCCACGTGACCCGGGTGCCGCCGTCGGCCGGTGTAAACGTGAACGAGGTGGGGTTCACGGCCTTGAACGGTTTGGTGAATTCGAGCCGTACCTTGATGCTCCCGGGAAAGTCAGACTCAACAATCTCCATGTTTCCGCTGCCGGCCTTGCGGTTGCCGCTCCAGGCGTAACGGGCTCCGACGCCGGCATCGTTGCCTGCGTACGAACGGTCCATCTCCGGGTCGACGTTCTCCCACGGAGACCATTTTGTCCACTCAAGGAAGCTGTTGACCAGCGGAAAAATCGCTTCCGGCGAGGCAGGAATGAAGGCGCTGCGGGTGACTTCGTAGGATGACATGCGGCCATCATAAGCGGGAAGCTCCGCTAATTCCTGCAACACTCAGTCTCTGCGTTCCCGCCACATCAACGTCACGCCGAAGGCCGCCCCGGTGAGGATCAGCATGGAGATGGTCATCAGCCCCCAGCTCTCCTGGTCCACGCCGTCGGCTGCGAACACGCCGATCAGGACGGTGGCCGTGATGGCGCCCAGGTAGCGGCACGTCTGGAAGATTCCCGCAGCAACGCCGCGTTCCTGCGGCCGGGTGGAGACGAACATGCCCTGGTTCGAGGCGATGCTCACCGCCCCGAACGGAACACCCATGAGGGCAGTAAGAACCAGCACCAGCGGTATGGCCAGTGAGTGGGTCAGGAGCCACATGAGGGCGGCCACCGCAGCAAGAAGTACGACGCCGGCAATCAGCACCCGCCGTACCCCGAACCTTCCCATCGCCCGGACTGCCCATGGCGTGGCGACGACTGATGCGGCGGCCAGCGGCAGCATCAGCAGACCTACCAGGCCTGGTTCGTAGCCGCCCGACTCCTGCAGCAGTTGGGGCAGGCCGAAGAACGCAAAATAGTAGACGCTGTTGAACAAGGCGAAGCCCACGTACACCAGCATCAGCGGCCGGTTCCTGCCGAGGAGCCGCAGGTCCAAAAACGGCGGGCTGAAACGCAGTTCACGCCAGGCAAACAGCGCCGCCGCCACGGTACCGGCGCCCACCAGCAGCCACCTGTACCCCGGCGCCACGTCGAGCAAAGCCATCATCACCAGCAGCAAAGAGCTGATGAAGCCGAGGATTCCCGGGATATCCGAATCCCGCACCAGCGCCGCGAAGCTTCCATGTTCCCGGGCCGTATCCGCCGGGGCCGCCCGCCGTACGATCAGCAGCGCCGCCAACGCCAACGGAACATTGATAAGGAACAGCGCCTCCCAGCCGACGAAGCCCACCAGCAGGCCACCGATGACCGGGCCCACCGCCGCCGCGGACGTGTTGGCCATCTGGATGTGCCCCAGCGGCCGGGACGATCTGAGGCCGGCCGGCTGGGCGGGGCCGGACTGGTGGACCATGGCGCCCACCATAACCACCGCGCTGGGGTAAGCCGCGGCGGTACCCAACGCCATTACGGCCCGGGCCACACACAGCAGCGCGAAGTTCGGCGAAAAGGGCGCGAGCGCGCAGGTCACGGCCACGAGCGCCATGCCGAGCGAAAACATCCGGCGCGGCCCGAACCTGTCAGCCAGCTTCCCCATCAGCGGCTGGCCGGCAGCGGAACTGAGGTAGAACGAGGTGATCACCCACGTGACCGTTGCGACGTCGAGCCCGAAATCCGCGCGCAGCACCACCAGGGCCACGGCGATCATGGAGGAGTTCAGCGGGTTCAGTGCCGTGCCCAAGCTGAGGCCGGCGACGGCCAGCCGGGTCCGGGGTTGGTTGCTCACGGAAACAGTCTGCTCTACCCGCTGCTGGAAGCACGATTTGATGACAGCTCCCGGCCGGCCTTAGCCGGGAGGAACATCAGGTCCGGGCAGCGAGCGCCTTGTCCAGGAACTGCAGGTGCGCGGGCGTGGTGGCCACGGCACTTGCCTCATATTCCGGGTGCCCGGCGATGTAGCTCTTGATGAACGGGCAGACCGGGACGATCCGCAGGCCCGCAGCCACTGTCTCATCCAGCGCCGCTTTGGCCAGCCTGCCCGCCAATCCCTGCCCCGCGTATTCCTCATCGACCACCGTGTGATAGAAAATCCGCTGCGCCGGGCCCTCGCCGTCGTACGCCTTGTACCAGGCCTTCCCAACTACTTTTCCGGCATCCAGAACCTCGAACCGCTCGCGGTCCGGATTGTTGCTGATGGTGATGTCGCTCAAGGGATTCTCCTTCGCTGCGGGCTTTCCCCAAGCCTAACGCTGCTGCGAGAAGCTGTTGTGACCCCCAACACAACGTGCCTATAGTGGCCTACGGTGCACCATCCGGCTTGCGGAAAGGCAGGCCGTTGAGCCAGTTCCGCCACAAAGGAGAACCGCATGGAAAACCGCACGCTTGGATCACTAACCGTTTCCGCCCTGGGCCTGGGCTGCATGGGCATGAGCGAGTTCTACGGGACCGGCGACGAACAGGAATCGATAGCCACTATCCACGCATTCCTCGACGCCGGCGGGACCCTGCTGGACACCGCGGACATGTACGGGCCCTTCACGAACGAAAAGCTGGTGGGCGGTGCCATCGCAGGGCGGCGGGCCGACGTGGTCGTGGCCACCAAGTTCGGCAACGAACGCCGTGAGGACGGCTCCTGGGTGGGCATCAACGGCCATCCGGACTACGTCCGCGCCGCCTGCGATGCCAGCCTTCAGCGCCTGGGCGTGGACCACATCGACCTGTACTACCAGCACCGCGTGGATAAAACCGTCCCCATCGAGGACACCGTGGGGGCCATGGCCGGACTGGTCGAAGCTGGAAAGGTCCGCCATCTGGGTCTATCCGAGGCGTCCGCGGAGACCATCCGACGAGCCCACGCCGTGCATCCGATCACCGCGCTGCAGACCGAATACTCGCTGTGGGAACGCGAACCCGAAACCAAGGTCTTTCCGGTGCTCGAGGAACTGGGGATCGGTTTTGTGCCCTACAGCCCGCTGGGCCGCGGCTTCCTGACCGGCCAGATCCGCTCTGCTGACGACTTCGCGGCCGGCGACTTCCGCCGGCACTCGCCCCGGTTCCAAGGCGAAAACCTTGACCGCAACCTGCAGCTCGTGGACCGGGTGAAAGAACTGGCCGGCCAGAAACAATGCACCCCCGCCCAGCTCGCCCTCGCCTGGCTGCTGGCCCAGGGCCAGCACATCGTCCCGATCCCCGGCACCAAAAAGCGCGAACGGCTCGCCGAAAACCTTGGCGCGGTGGGTGTCAAGCTCACCACAGAGGACCTCCGGCTGCTGGATGAACTGGCGCCAGCCGGGGCTGCCGCTGGGGCCCGCTACCCCAACATGTCCACCATCGACACCTGAGCCCCGCCGGCTTCCACGAACCCGTTCCACTACCCATCCCACGAAGGAGACACCATGGCCCAGAACGACGAAGAAGCTCAGATTTTGGAGCAGTGGACCCACAAACTGACCCAGGCCCTGCAGATCCTGGACCTTAAAGTGGACCCGGAGCTGATCCTTGAGCTGGCCAGGAAATCCGCAGATTCCGTGACGCACGCAGCAGCCCCGATCACCGCATTCCTGGTGGGCTACGCTGCCGCGCTCGAGGCCGGCACGGGAAGCGCCGGTTCCAAGGCAGCCTCGACGGCGTCCATCACCAAAGCGGCCGACGTCGCGTTCAGCCTTTGTGCGGACGCCCGCCAGCAGGCGAATCCCCAGCCGGAACCCGGCGCCAAGGGCTGGACGCACAGCGCGCAATAGGTGGTTCCCTGGTTGAGCTTGCCGAAATCCTGGGTTTCGACAGGCTCAACCACCGCCCACGGGCTCAGCCGGCGGCCACGGCCGCCGGCGCGTGTTCCTTGGCTGGCTCCAGCCGAACGATCACAGCTTTGGACACGGGCGTCTGGCTGCCTTCGGCCACGCTGTCCAGCGGAACAAGGACGTTGGCCTCGGGATAATATGCGGCCGCACAGCCCGCTGCGGTGGGGTACGAGACCACCCGGTAGTTGTGCAGCACGCGCTCCACGTTGTCCTGGTACACGCCGTGAATGTCCACGTGCTGCCCGTCGCTGAGGCCCAAGGCCGCCAGGTCATCGGGGCTGACAAACACCACTTCGCGGCCCTTCCTGATACCGCGGTAACGGTCGTCATTGCCGTAGATGGTGGTGTTGAACTGGTCGTGGGAACGCATGCTTTGCAGGATCAGCGTGCCCGCCGGCCGTTCGACGTGTTCGAGCTGGTTGACCGTGAGCATCGCCTTGCCCATGGGGGTGTCGAACTTGCGTGAGTCCCGGGGGCCGTTCGGCAGCACGAAGCCGCTCTTCTGCCGGATCTTCCCGTTGTAGTCCTCGCATCCGGGGACCACCCGGGAGATGTGGTCGCGGATGAGGTCGTAGTTTTTCTCGAACCCCGCCCAGTCAGCGTTGACCCGGTCACCCACCACTTTCTGGGCGAGCCTGCTGAGGATGGCCACCTCGGACAGCAGCCCGGGCGCCACCGGCGGGACGGCGCCGTGTGAGCCGTGGACTGCGCAGACGGTGTCCTCCACGGACACAAACTGCGGTCCGGATTCCTGCAGGTCAATCTCGGTGCGGCCCATGGTGGGGAGAATCAGTGCCTCGGCACCGGTGACGGTGTGCGAGCGGTTGAGTTTGGTGGAAATCTGAACGGACATTTCCGTGTTTTCCATTGCAGCTATGCCGGCTTGGGTGTCCGACATGGCGCCCACGAAGTTGCCGCCCATCCCGACGAAAACCTTGATCCGGCCGTCACGCATTTGCCTGATGGTCTCAACGGAATCAGCACCGTGTTCACGGGGCGGATCGAAGCTGAATTCCTTCCCCAGTGCGTCCAGGAACGACGGCGGCATCTGCTCCCAGATGCCCATGGTCCGGTCACCCTGGACGTTGCTGTGCCCGCGGATGGGTGAGGCTCCGGCGCCCGGCTTGCCGATGTTGCCGCGGAGCAGCAGGAGGTTGATGATCTCCTTGATGGTGGCCACGCCCTTTTTGTGCTGGGTGATGCCCATGGCCCAGGTGACAATCACTTTCTCGGCCTTCAGGTAGCGCTCCGCCAGCTCGTCGATTTCCTCGGTCCGCAGCCCGGTAGCCTCAAGGACGGCTGCCTCGTCCAGTTCGGCGAGGTGCGCCTTCAGCTCCTCCAGCCCGTGGCAGTGCTCCGCCAGGAAGGCATGGTCCAGCACTGTGCCGGGATTCTTGGCTTCGGCGTCGAGCACACGCTTGGAGACGGCCTGGAGTAGTGCCATGTCGCCGCCAAGCCGGATCTGCAGGAACTGATCCGCAATCTGGGTTCCGTGGCCGATGATGCCCTTGACCTTCTGCGGATTCTTGTAGCGCCGCAGCCCGGCCTCCGGCAGGGGGTTGATGGCCACAATCTGGCCCCCGGCCTCCTTGGTCTCTTCCAGGGCGGTGAGCATCCGCGGGTGGTTGGTGCCCGGGTTCTGGCCCATGATGATGATCAGGTCCGCTTTGGCGTAATCGTCGTAGGAGACGGTGGCTTTCCCGATGCCGATGGTCTGCCCCATGGCCCAGCCCGAGGATTCGTGGCACATGTTGGAGCAGTCCGGCAGGTTGTTGGTGCCGTACGCCCGGACGAACAGTTGGTACAGGAAAGCAGCCTCGTTGGAGGTCCGGCCGCTGGTGTAGAAAGTGGCCTGGTCCGGGCTGGGCAGGGACTTCAGCTTGTCCGCGAGGATGGTGAACGCCCGGTCCCAACTGACAGGCCGGTAGTGGTCCTCACCCGCGGCTTTATGGACCGGCGTGGTGAGGCGCCCCTGCATCCCCAGCCAATACTCGGAGCGTTCCCGGAGCTCACTCACCGCGTGCTCGGACCAGAATTCGGGGCCGACCAGCACAGGAGTGGCCTCCCACGTGACCGCTTTGGCACCGTTTTCACAGAATTCAAAGGTCTTGCGGTGGTCCGGGTCAGGCCACGCGCAGCTCATGCAGTCGAAGCCGTCCTTCTGGTTCATCGCCAGCAGGGTCTTCCCGGCCCGGCCCGCGCCCATGTGCGTGAGGGCCGGCTCCATGGAGTGGTAAACGCCGGGGACGCCGGCGGCCCAGGATTTGGGATGGCCGGTAACCTCGATGTCAGCCTCGTTGACCTCTTCGACCTTCGGGTTTTTACGCGCCACGCTGCACTCTCCTTAGTCATACTGACACCGTCAACACGAAAATATTCAGACTGGTACGGGTTCCTTCCACACTTGTTCAGGGCGTCCCGGAAGTCAAGGAAGGGCGTCCCGGCCGCGCCCAGAGAGGGTGCTGCAGGCGGCGGACGACGGCGGGAGGCCACCTCGCGTAGGCTTGTCACCACGGCTGAAGCAAGCGGCCGCAGGACCCACCACCCGGAGCTGCCTTAATGCCCGAGAAACCTGCGCTAAGTGCGCTTGCCTCCTCCGCTTTCTCCCTCCCGAAGCTCCGCGACGGCCAGCTCGCGGGCATGTCGGCCCTGACGGAGGGCCGTGACGTCCTTGCCGTGATGCCCACCGGCTACGGCAAGTCCGCGGTCTACCAGGTGGCCGCACTGTACCTCCACCAGGAGACGGGACATCCCGCCGTCGTGGTTTCACCGCTGATCGCGCTTCAGGAGGACCAGATCGCGGGCCTCACCGAGGCACTGGGCGAGGGCGCCGCCGTCGCCATTAACTCCGCCCACAGCGACGCGGAAGTGGACGACGCCTGGCGGAAGGTGGAGTCGGGAACTGCCGCTTTCCTTTTCCTGGCGCCGGAGCAGCTGGCGAAAAAGAAAACCGTGGAGCGCATCGCCGCTGTCCGCCCGGCCCTGTTTGTGGTGGATGAAGCCCACTGCGTCTCCTCCTGGGGACACGATTTCCGCCCCGATTACCTCACCCTGGGCACCGTCAGGGAGCAACTCGGCAACCCGCCCGTGGCAGCGCTCACCGCCACGGCCTCCCCGCCGGTGCGGGAGGAGATTGCCGAACGGCTGGGCATGAAGGACCCGCTGGTCCTGATTCACGGCTTCGACCGGCCCAACATCACGCTGGACGTGGTCCGGCATCACGAGGAGAAGGAAAAACGCCGCGCGGTGGTGGAGCAGGTGGTTGCCTTCGTCGACGGAAACAGTGCAGGCGTCGGCACCGGCCAACACGGCCTGCTGTACGCGGCCACGCGCAAGGACACCGAGAAGTACGCCGCCAAACTGGCCGGGCAGGGACTACGTGCCGAGGCGTACCACGCAGGCCGCTCCGCCGCGGACCGCGAACGCGTCCTCGAACTGTTTATGGATGACCAGCTGGATGTGGTGGTGGCAACCACGGCGTTCGGGATGGGGATCGACAAGCCCAACGTCCGGTTTGTGATCCACGCCGACATTCCCGCATCGCTGGATGCCTACTACCAGGAGCTGGGCCGGTCCGGGCGGGACGGTCAGCCGGCGTCGGCCGTTCTGCACTACCGGGCCGAGGACCTGGGACTGAGGAAGTTCTTCGGCACGCACCATCCGGACCCGGCGGCGCTGCTTGCCGTGCTCAAGGCCCTCCGATCGGCGGACGGGCCTGTGTTCGCGTCGTCACTGGCCGAGCTCACCGGCTTCAAGCCGCGTCACATGACTGGCCTGCTGAACCAGCTGCAGGAAGCCGGCGCGGTGAGCTCCGGCAAGCGCGGCGTCCGGCTCATCTCCATGGCCAAGCCGGCCGCACTGGTGCAGCGCGCCGTCGAACTGGCCGCCGCGCGGCAGCGCGTGGACGAGTCCCGGCTCCACATGATGCGCGGCTATGCCGAAACGGATGGTTGCCGGCGCCAGTTCCTGCTGGGGTATTTCGGCGAGGACCTCCCGGAGCCGTGCGGCAACTGTGATTCCTGCACCGAAGCTCCACGGCATGGCGCCGCCCTGCAGCCACAGGCCGGAAATCACGACGGCGGCGCTGCCGGGGATTCGGATGATGTTCCGTTTCCGGTCCAATCGCCTGTGACACACAAAAAGTGGGGTCCCGGGCTGGTGATGCGTTACGAGGATGATGTGATCACCGTCCTGTTTGAGCGGGAAGGCTATAAAACGCTCTCCCGGGATGCCGTCGTGAAGCGGAAGCTCCTGAAACCCGCTTAGGTAGTCTGGAAGTAGACCCACGACGAAAGGCCCCCACCGTGGCAGTTTCTCCCCTTGTCTGGACCCTGACCATCGCGGGAATTGTCGGCCTGCTGGCCTTCGATTACTTCTTCCATGTCCGGAAGGCCCACTCCCCGTCGCTGAAGGAATCGGCCGTTTGGTCCTCCATCTACGTGGGCATTGCCATGATCTTCGGCCTTGGCGTGCTGCTGTTTGGCGGCGCCACCATGGGCACCGAGTACTTCGCCGGCTACGTCACGGAGAAGGCCCTGTCCGTGGACAACCTCTTTGTGTTCCTGATCATCATGTCCAGCTTCAAAGTCCCCCGCGCGGATCAGCAGAAGGTGCTGCTGTTTGGCATCGTCTTCTCCCTGATCGCCCGCACGGCCTTCATCTTCCTGGGCGCGGCACTGATTAACAGTTTCGCGTGGGTGTTCTATATCTTCGGGCTCATCCTGCTGATCACGGCCGGCAACCTGCTCAAGCCCGATGACCACGACGACGACAGCGAAGGACTGGTGGTCCGGCTCGCCAAACGTTTCCTCCCGGCGTCGCAGCACTACGACGGCGACAAGCTGTTCACCATGGAAAACGGCAAGCGCGTCCTCACCCCGATGCTCCTGGTGATGGTGGCGATTGGCGGCACCGACCTGCTCTTTGCCCTGGACTCCATCCCCGCGATCTTCGGGCTGACCCAAAACGTTTTCATCGTCTTCACTGCCACCGCGTTCTCACTGATGGGCCTGCGCCAGCTGTTCTTCCTGATTGACGGGCTCCTGGACCGCCTGATCTTCCTCGCCTACGGGCTTGCGGGGATCCTGGGCTTCATCGGCGTGAAGCTCATCCTGCACGCGCTGCACGAGAACAACCTGCCGTTCATCAACGACGGCGAACCCGTCAACGTGGTGGAAGTCAGCACCGGCGTTTCCCTGACGGTGATCCTGGGAGTCCTGGTGGTCACCATCCTGGCCTCCATCTTCAGCCCCAAAGGCAAGGCCAAGAACGCGGTGTCCGGCGCCAGGCGGCACGCTGTGGAGTACCTGGACCTGAACTACGAAACGGACATTGTGGAGCGGGACCGGATTTTCGCGAAGATGGTCCGCGAGGAAGACCAGATCCGGAAGTTGCCGGAGAAGTACAAGCGGCTGGTCCGCAACGAAACCGAGTTCATGGACCTCCTCCGCAGCGCCCACGCCGAGCACGACAAAGCCCAGGTGCGGGCCGCGAACTCCTAAATCAGCGCCCCCTTAGAACAACACGGCCTAGAACAACGCGGCCTGGAGCAACGCGGGGGCATTTGATGCCCTCCGGGAGGCCCCGGACGGGCGTGATGTGGCCCCGCGTTGTCAGTCCCTGTTGATAGATTCGAATCATGGCCGGGGAATCAACCGCTGGCCAGGGAATTCAATGGGGAGGCCCCGTGTTTCTGCTCGATCCTGCCAGTGCTGGTCCCGGCAGTGCCCATCACGGCGCGGGCGCGCCGCAGGACCTGGTGTTTTCAGCCAGCGACCTGGTGGCGGCCAGCGAATGTGAGTACCGCACGCTCCGCATCCTGGATGAGAAACTGGGCCGCTCCCCCAAAGCCCAGTTTCCCGAGGACGAGATGCAGCGCCGGGCCGGGAAACTAGGCGACCGGCATGAGGAAAAGGTCCTGGCCGGCCTCATCCAGCAGTACGGCAGCTGGGATGCCGGCCGCGGCGCCGGGGTGTACTCCATCGACCGCGGGGACAACTCACGCGGGGATCTTCTGGCAAAACAGGCCGAAACGGAGCTTGCGCTCCGGGCCGGGGCAGACGTTGTCTTCCAGGCGACCTTCTTCGACGGCGAGTTCCTGGGCTACGCGGACTTCATCGTCAATGAGGCCGCCGGCACCGCCAGCTCTGGCCGCTACGAAGTATGGGACACGAAGCTTGCCCGGCATGCCAAGGTGGGGGCTCTTCTGCAGCTGGCCGCCTACGGCGACCAACTCATCGGCATGGGCCTGGAACCCTCCCCCCGGGTCACGCTGGTCCTGGGCGCCGTGGTAGACGGCGATTACGTCCGCACCCACCACTCCTTGCCGGACCTGCTGCCCGTGTTCCGCGAGCGCCGCGACCGTTTCCGTGATCTGACCGCCGCCCACCGGGACCAGGATTCGTCGGTGCAGTGGCAGCAAGCCGGCATCACCTACTGCGGCCGGTGCAACTACTGCGCCGAGCAGGTCCAGGACCACCGGGACCTGCTCATGGTGGGTGGCATGACCACGATTCGGCGCAAGAAGCTCATTGCCGAGGGCATCACCACCATCGACGCACTGGCCGATCTCCCTCCGGGCAAGGCCTCAGGTTCGGTGGTACGGCTCCGCGACCAGGCAAGGATGCAGCTGGGCCGGGACCTGCCAGACGGTTCCCGCACCTTCACCAAGGACGGCGAAGACCACACGGTGGCATTCAAGGTCCTGCCGGAGAATGCCTTGGCCGGCATTCCGGCGCCCAGCCCCGGCGATATCTTTTTCGACTTCGAGGGAGATCCGCTGTGGCAGGACCCCGCCACCAGCCAGTGGGGGCTGGAGTACCTCTTTGGCGTGGTCGAGGCACCCGCCGGCCCGGCAGGAGACGGCCCGGCGGCTGACAGGCAGAATGGCAGACAAGCCGTCAGGCAGGATGGCGATGTCAGCAGCCCCGTGTTCCGGCCGTTCTGGGCGCATTCCCGTTCCGGGGAACGGCAGGCGTTCCTCCACTTCCTGGCATACGTGGAAGAACGCCGCGCACGGTTTCCTGACATGCACGTCTACCACTACGCCGCGTACGAGAAATCGGCCCTCCGGAACCTGTCCGTGCGCCATCTGGCCGGCGAGGACATCGTGGACAACTGGCTCCGCGAAGGGGTGCTCGTGGATCTCTACGCCACGGCACGGCATTCGCTCCGGATCTCCGAGCCGTCCTACTCCATCAAGAAACTCGAGCCGCTGTACATGGGGGACAATCTTCGCTCCGGAGACGTGAAGGACGCAGGCGCCTCCGTGGTGGCCTACGCCGCCTACTGCGCTGCCCGGGACGGCGGCGATGCCGCGGAAGCTGCGAAGATTCTCGCCTCGATCTCCGATTACAACGAGTACGACTGCCTCTCCACTCTCCGCCTGCGCGACTGGCTGCTGGAACTGCGGGACTCTCCTGCTCACGCTCCGGGCCACACCGCTGCGGGGCCGGGAACAGGTCAAACGCTCGACGGCGGCGCACCGGCTCCGCTTCGATCTGAGACTCCCGACGTTCCGGAAGCCCAGCCCACACCCGGTGAGCTCAGGCTCCAGGAGTATCTGGCGGGTCTCCCGGACACCCGGCCGTGGACGAACGACGAACGGGCCATCGCGATGGTGGCCGCGGCCACCGGGTACCACCGGCGGGAACGGAAGCAGTTCTGGTGGGAACACTTCGACCGCACCGAAGCCGAGATCGACCTCTGGTCCGATCACCGCAACGTGTTTGTGGTGGACACAGCAGAGGTGGTGGCCGACTGGGCGCTGGCCAAGCCCACCGTGCGCATGCGCACCCGCACGCTCAAGCTGACCGGAACCATGAGCGAGGGCTCTGACTTCAAGCCCGGCACCACCTGGTGCCGGCTTTATGATTCACCGCTCCCCGACGGCCTGGAGGATCCGTCCGGAACCACCGGCCGGGGCTTCACCTTTGGCACCCTCGTGACAGCCGTGGAGGACCACCCCCGGATCGCCGGCCAGAGCATCGTCACCATCGAGGAGAAGGAAACCGGCAAGGTTCCGGCGTATCCACACATCCCGGTGGCCCTCACTGAGGACCAGCCGGTCCGCACCGCCAGCATCGAAGCCGCGCTGGCGGAGCTTGCCGCGGTTGTCGGTGCCGCAGTTCCCTCCCTCCCCAAGCATCCCGGCGTCGACATCCTCCGCAAACTCCCGCCGCGCTTCCGTTCGCTCCCCGGGCCTGCCCCTGCCGGAGACGGCGGCCCCCGAACTGACAGCGCTGGCGTACCGGACTACGTCAGCGCCATCACTACCTCGCTGCTCGATATCGATCATTCCTACCTGGCCGTGCAGGGTCCTCCCGGGACAGGCAAAACGTATGTGGGCTCCCACGTCATTGCCAGGCTGGTGGCCCTGGGCTGGAAAATCGGTGTGGTAGGGCAGTCGCATGCCGTAGTGGAAAACATGCTGTGCACCGCCATCGAAACCGCCGGAGTGGATCCCGCCCGGGTGGCCAAGAAGGTGGTCGGCGACCATGCCGTGCCGTGGCAGAAGAAGAAGGACGACGACGTCTCGGCCCTCCTCGCGTCCCCCGGCGGCGCGCTGGTTGGCGGCACCGCCTGGACCCTGACCGGCAAGTCGGTCCCCGCGGGATCGCTGGACCTGCTGGTGATTGACGAGGCAGGGCAGTTCTCGCTGGCCAACACGCTGGCCGTGGCCCGTTCCGCCAAACGACTCCTGCTCCTGGGCGATCCACAGCAGTTGCCGCAGGTCACCCAGGGCTCACACCCCGAGCCGGTGGACGAATCGGCCTTGGGCTGGCTCGCCGCGGGCCATGCCACCCTGCCTGAAAACCTGGGTTACTTCCTGGCCGACAGCTGGCGCATGCATCCCGATCTGTGCCGCGCCGTGTCCGTTCTCAGCTATGACGGCAAGCTCGAAGCGGCGCCCGCTGCTTCGCTGCGGAGCCTGGCAGAGCTGCCGGCCGGCGTCGAAACCGTGTTCGTGGCGCACAGCGGGAACAGCACGTCCTCCCCGGAAGAGGCGGCCGAGGTGGTCAGGCAGGCGCAGCGGCATCTCGGGCTGAAGTGGATTCCGGGAGGCGACAAACCCGCCCGGGCGCTGACCGCCGAGGACATCCTGGTGGTGGCCGCCTACAACGCCCAGGTCCAGCTGATCCGGCAAGAACTGCAGCACGCGGGCCTGCCCGGCGTGCGGGTGGGCACGGTGGACAAGTTCCAGGGCCAGGAGGCGCCCGTTGTTGTGGTCTCCATGGCCTGCTCCGCAGTGGCTGAAGCCCCGCGAGGTGCCGAGTTCCTGCTGAACCGGAACCGGATCAACGTGGCCGTGTCTCGGGGGCAATGGCGTGCGGTGATAGTACGTTCACCCGAACTCACCAACTACATGCCGTCCAAACCTGCGGTACTCGAAGAGCTCGGCGCCTTCATTGGCCTCAGCCCGGGCCGCCGGCGCATAGGAAGCCACGAACGCCCAGGGAGCCATCAACGCGGGTAGCCGTCAACGTCCAGGTAGCCGTCAACAGGGTAAGTTCAGTGGGTGACATCCCAGACCAACAAACTGCCTGTCGGCGCCCTGATCGTCCTTGCTGCCATCGGGTTCACGGCCATCACCACCGAGCTCCTGCCGTCCGGCCTGCTGCCGCAGATCAGCGCCGATTTTAAGGTTTCGGAGGCAACGGCCGGCTACCTGACCGCAGGCTACGCGGCCATCATCGTCATCACCGTCATCCCGTTGTCCATGACCCTGGCGCGGATTCCGCGGCACTACCTGCTCATCGCCCTGATCCTGACCTTCGCCGCGAGCAACGCACTGGTGGCGCTGGTCTCCGACTTCGGCGCCGCCATGGGTTCGCGGGTGGTGGGCGGCATTGCCCACGGCCTGCTGTGGTCCGCAATGGCCCCGTTCGTGGCCCGGATTGTCCCCGCCCACCAAGTAGGCAAGGCCCTTGCCATCGTCTTCAGCGGCAACAGTCTGGGCCTGGCCATTGGCGCCCCGGTGGGCACTGCACTTGGCAACCTCCTCGGCTGGCGCTCAGCCTTCCTGGTCCTGGCTGCCTCCGGCGTGCTGCTGGCCCTCCTTGCGGTGTGGCTGCTCCCACCGGTCCGGCGCATCCCCGATGCTCCGCGCCCGTCGCTCCGGAAAGCGATCAGCCAGCCCGGTGTGAAAACCATCGCCGTGGGGTGGCCGCTGATGCTGATGGCACACTTCGCACTGTTCACTTACATAGCCCCGTTCCTGCGCGAGGTCCGGCTCCCCGACTTCAGCATTCCGCTGTCCATCAGCGTCCTGGGCGTCGCCGGCCTGGTGGGCATCTGGATCGCCGGCATCACCGTGGACTCAAAGCCGCGGCGCTGGCACGGCATCACCGTCGCCGGTGTGGTGGTTTCGCTGCTGCTGCTGCCTCTGGTGGGAACCGCCCTGCCCGGCTTTGCACCGGGCGGCGTCACCACGCAAGGCCTCGCACTGCCGGCAGCCTTGCTCCTCATGTTCGTGTGGGGCACAGGCATCGGCGCCATGGGAATCTACAACCAGTCCGCCATCCTCCGCGCGGGCGGTGAATACCGGGACGCCGCCAACGGCCTCACCGTGCTGACCATTCAGGTGGGCATCACCATAGGTGCGATGTTCGGCGCGGCCGCCCTCACCGTGGCCGGACCTCTCCTGATCCCTGTCGCAGCCGCCATCCCTGCCGCCATCGCGTTTGTGCTGATCATGGCCGGCAGGCGCTACGCCTACCCGCCGGGCCAGCGGGAACGCGTCAGCGGGCCCTGAAGTCCCGGAAGGACCCGTCGGGCCAGCGGGAACGCGTCAGCGGGCCCTGAAGTCCCGGAAGGACCCGTCGGCGTCCGAGATGGCCTCCTCCACGCGTTCCACGCGCCCCGGGGCGTTCTCGGACCTCAGCCAATCCAGCAATTGGTGCACCTGCTCCTGCGGCCCTTCGGCAACCACCGATACGGAACCGTCGTCGAGGTTCTTCACCACTCCCCTGAGCGCCAGCTCGTCAGCCTTGCCCATGGTCCAGAAACGGAATCCGACCCCCTGCACCACGCCAAAGACGCGGGCAGAGAGCCGGATATCACCCCGCTGGGGGCTTCCAGTGGTCATTACACTCAGGCCTGCTTGACCAGCGCAGCTTCGACGTTGATCTTAACTTTGTCGCTGACCAGCAGGCCGCCTGCTTCCAGCGCCGCGTTCCAGGTGAGGCCGAATTCCTTGCGGCTGATGTCGGTTTCAGCGGAGAAACCCGCACGGGTGGCACCGAACGGGTCAACGGCAACCCCCGTGAATTCGACTTCCAACTCCACCGGCTTGGTGACGCCGCGGATGGTGAGATCGCCGGTGAGCGTGTAATCCTCGCCGTCGCCTTCCACCGAGGTGGCACGGAACGTCATCTCCGGGAATTGCTCCACGTCAAAGAAGTCCGGGCCCTTGACGTGCCCGTCACGGTTGGCGTCACCGGATTCGAAGCTGGCGGTTTTCACCGTGGCATGAAGTGACGCATCAGCCAAGGATTCGCCAACTCGGGCTTCCGCCGAAGCGTCCGTGAAGCGGCCACGGACCTTGCTGATGCCTGCGTGGCGGACGGTGAAGCCGATTTCACTATGGGACATGTCCAAGTTCCAGACGCCTGATGTCAGGCCTGAGGGAAGGGTCACTTTTTGCATCTCCTTGTGCTGGGAAACAGTGTGGGAACCGGCTGGTACAGCCGGTTCCCACACTGCTTCACTCAGGACCTTTTGTCCAGAGAATGCGCCGCCCGGATCACCGCGGGCAGCAGTTACCGCTCTCAGCTGTTGATGGTGATGTCCCGCGTGCGGTGGTCGTAGCGGATGGTGACAGTGCCGCCGTCGTGGTGCAGCTCGTGGTTGGGACCATCGAACGTACCGAACGCGCCATAGTTCTCGGTCCACGACCGGTTCAGGGCAATCTTGAAGGTGTAGTAACCGGCAGGCAGTTCGGTGCTCTTCGTCCACAGCTGCGAGCTGAAGTCGAAGTCCATCTGCGACTCGTCATACTGCGGTGCCCAGTTCTCCGGAGCACCCAGGAAGGTGTTGAAATCGCCGGCCACGGCCACGGCTTCGGGCTGCGGGAAGGTTTCCTCATCCGGGCCTTCAAGCGGCTCTGGCGCAACGCCGGCAGCGGTGGCCTTCGTGGCGGGCGCCTTACGCGAACGGACGGCTTTGACCACCGGCTCCACAGCTTCCTCGATCAGCTTCGCGGCCTTGCCCACAGCCTCGGCAGCCTTCTTTGCCGGAGCCTTTTTGGCGGGTGCCTTCTTCGCCGGCGCCTCAGTGGCCACTGCCTTCGCACCGGAAGTCTTGCTGGCGGCCGCCACCTTTGCTGGGACCTTCTGTACCGCGGGAGCGGCGGGAACCGGGGTGCCGGCTGGGACGGGAGTCCCGGCGTCGAGCGCTGCCGCGAAAGTATCCGGATCGGCGAAGGCGACCGTGGCGCGCATGCCGTCCTCGCTGACGGTCCAGCCGGAACGGCCCTTGACCAGCCAGCCGGCCTTGACCAGTTTGGCCGTGGCGGAGGTGAGGGTCTTGTGGCCGCGGGGAATGCCGCCGCTGAGCAGCGTGGCTTCATGTTCGGTGAACGGCACGCGGGCGGTGGCTTCCGCCAGGACCTCACCGGCGTTGCGCGCCTCGCCGTTCCACGTGCCCTCTGTCAGGACATCCAGCACGGTCTTGAGTCGAAGGTAGGTGTTTTCTGCGGTGGACTTGGCCATGATTCCCCTTAGTGAAGCGATCTGTCTTAAGGCATCTTGCCAAGACCGTATTAAATCGCACGACTTGAAATGGTTAACTCTGCGTGTCGTGACCGACTATGACGTCGATTACAGCGGAACTGAGGCAGGAGTCTCGGCTAGTGGGCTGTTTTCTCAACCCTTGACCGCTTTTCCGGGAACCGCCACTCACTTCCCAGACGCGCGCGAGTCCCAGTTTAGCGACCACTTCGGGCCGTAGCTACCCGCGGTTCAACTCGTCAAGAAGCTCGGCTTTCCTCTCTTCGGAAGCAAAGGACGAGTGGATGGAATTGGCTGCGAGCCGCGACCGGTCAAAATCCGACAACTCAAACACTGCCTGCAGCTGCGCGAAGTTGTCATCCACGTAGCCGCCGAAGTAGGCAGGATCGTCCGAATTCACCGAAACGTTGAGCCCGGCGGCAAGCATCGCCGGCAACGGGTGGTCAGCCAAGGTGTCCACGGCCCGGAGCCGGACGTTGGACAGCGGACAGACCGTCAGCGGAATCCGCTCATCCACGAGGCGCTCCACTAGGTCGGGGTCCTCCATGCAGCGGATGCCGTGGTCAATGCGCTCCACGCCCAGGACGTCTAGCGCTTCGATGATGTACGACGCCGGTCCTTCCTCGCCTGCGTGCGCGGTGAGCCGCAGTCCCGCTTCGCGGGCTTTCGCGAACAGCCGCTCAAACTTTGCTGGCGGGTTACCCACTTCGGCCGAGTCCAGGCCGATGGCGGCGATGGGCGCGTTCATGGCCAACAGGCCGGCCAGGACCTCCAGCGCCGATTCCTCGGAAAGGTCGCGCAGGAACGCGGCGATCAGCAGGGTAGAAATTCCGTAGTCCTCCACGGACGCCGCCAGGGCCGAGGCCACACCGTTAACGCAGGTTTCCAGGCTGACGCCGCGGGAGATGTGGGCCTGCGGGTCCATCATGATCTCGGCATGCCGGACGCCGGCAGCGGCGGCCCGGGCCAGGTAGGCGCGGGTCATGTCGGCGAAGTCCTGTTCAGTCTGCAGCACTGCCATGTTGGCGTAGTACAGGTTCAGGAACGACTGCAGGTCACTGAATTCATACAGCGCCCGCAACTCTTCAAGGTCCGCATAGGGAAGTGCCATGCCGTTGCGCTCCGCCAGCTCAAAGATCAGCTCGGGCTGCAGCGTGCCCTCAATGTGCAGGTGCAGTTCCGCGAGAGGCAGAAGTTGCGGCGCTTCGTCGGTCTCGGGAAGCTCCGATTCCGGCAGCGGATCGGCGGCAATGTCCGGGTAATTGTCCATCGGCTCAGGATATCGCCCGCCGGCCGCTTCACGGCTAGAGTCGAACCAATGCGGAACCCTCAGCAGGCTGACCATCCTAACCTCAACGCTTCCGGCCATCTCGCCGACGGCTTCGTCCGGGTCCGGGGAGCCCGCGAGAATAACCTGCGCAACGTGGACGTGGATGTTCCCCGCGACTCCATCGTGGCCTTCACCGGCGTGTCCGGCTCAGGAAAGTCATCACTGGCATTTGGGACCATCTACGCCGAAGCCCAGCGCCGCTACTTCGAATCCGTAGCCCCCTATGCACGCCGCCTCATCCAGCAGGGCCACAATCCCAAGGTGGAGATGATTTCCGGGCTCCCGCCCGCCGTCGCGCTTCAACAGCGGCGCGGCGCACCGAGCAGCCGTTCCACCGTGGGCACGGTGACCACACTGTCCAATTCGCTCCGCATGCTGTTCTCGAGGGCGGGAACCTATCCGCAAGGGGCCGCCCAACTGGACTCCGATGCCTTCTCACCGAACACTGCGGCGGGCGCCTGCCAGGAATGCCACGGGCTGGGTGTGGCCCACACGGTCAGCGAGGATTCCCTGGTGCCGGACACCGGCCTGACCATCCGTGAAGGTGCCATCGCCGCGTGGCCGGGTGCCTGGCAGGGCAAGAACCTCCGCGACATCCTCAGCCACCTCGGCTACGACGTGGACGTCCCCTGGCGGAAGCTGCCCAGGAAGCAGCGTGACTGGATCCTGTTCACGGAGGAGCAGCCCGTCGTCGAGGTCACGCCCGAACGGGACCGTGTGGCCAAGCCCTATAAGGGCCGGTTCTGGAGCGCCAAAAGCTATGTCCTGCACACCCTGGCGGACTCCCAGAGCGCTGCCATGCGTGAGCGCGTGCTGGCGTTCATGGAATCCGGGCCCTGCCCCCGCTGCGGGGGAACCGGGCTCCGGCCGGAGGCTCTCGCGGTGTCCTTCGCCGGCAGGAACATCGCCGAACTGAACGCCGCCCCCATGGTGGAACTGGCCGAGATCATCCGCCCCACTGCAGGCCTTAAGGACGCCGGAACCGCGTCCCGCCGGCAGTCGTCCGGGGAGGAGAACGAGGTGGCCGTCGCCATCACCGCCGACCTCCTGCACCGCATCACGGTGCTGCTGGACCTGGGACTCGGCTACCTCGCCCTGGGCCGCTCCACTCCCACCCTCTCCCCCGGCGAAATGCAGCGGCTGAGAATCGCCACCCAACTCCGGTCCGGACTGTTCGGCGTGATCTACGTGCTGGACGAACCGTCCGCAGGCCTTCACCCGGCCGACGCCGAGCCGCTCCTGGCGGTCCTTGACCAGCTCAAGGCGTCAGGCAACTCGGTCTTCGTGGTGGAACACAACATGGATGTGGTCCGCCGGGCCGACTGGCTGGTGGACGTCGGACCCCGCGCCGGGGAAGGCGGCGGCGAGGTGCTCTACAGCGGGCCCGTCGCCGGCCTGGCTGACGTTGCGGAGTCGGTTACCCGCCCGTTCCTGTTCGACGGCGGCGCGTCCGACGGCGGCGCGTCCGGCGCACGTTTGCCGGCCGCGCGCGGAGGCGCCCGCAAACCCGACGGCTGGCTGGAGCTGACCGGAATCAGCCAGCACAACCTCAAGGACCTTGACGCCCGTTTCCCGATAGGAGTCCTGACGGCAGTCACAGGCGTGTCCGGCTCAGGCAAGTCGACCCTGGTGAGCCGTGTCCTCGCCGACGTAGTGGGTTCCAGCCTGCGGAACCATCCGGCGGCGGAGCCGGGCGAACCGGAGGAGGCAGATCCGTCCGAGCCGTTGACGGTGGGGACGGTCAGCGGCACGGACCGGATCGACAGACTGGTTACCGTGGACCAGAAACCCATCGGCCGGACGCCGCGCTCCAACCTGGCCACCTACACCGGGCTCTTCGACGCTGTGCGCAAGGAGTTCGCCGCCACGGACGAGGCCCGGGCACGCGGATTCGGGGCCGGGCGGTTCTCCTTCAACGTGGCCGGCGGCCGCTGCGAGACGTGCCAGGGCGAAGGCTTCGTTGCGGTGGAACTGCTCTTCCTACCCGGGAGCTACGGTCCGTGCCCTGAGTGCGGCGGTTCACGCTACAACCCGGAAACCCTTGAAGTGACGTACCGCGGCAAGAACGTGGCCGAGGTCCTGCGTCTAACGGTTGACGCCGCTGCCGGGTTCCTGGCTGACATTCCGGCGGCGGCCCGCAGCCTGAAGAGTCTCCGCGACGTGGGCCTGGGCTACCTCCGGCTGGGCCAGCCCGCCACCGAGCTCTCCGGCGGCGAAGCCCAGCGCATCAAGCTCGCCACCGAACTCCAGCGGGCCCGGCGCGGACACACGCTCTATCTTTTGGACGAGCCGACCACCGGACTGCATCCCGCCGACGTCCAACTGCTGATGACCCAGCTCCATGGCCTGGTGGACAGCGGCAACACCGTAGTGGTGGTGGAACACGAGATGGATGTTGTGGCTGGCGCCGACTGGGTCATCGACCTTGGCCCCTCGGGTGGCGATGCGGGCGGACGGATCGTCGCTGCCGGGACCGCTGCCGCCGTCGCGCGTTCCGGCGAAGGCCGCACCGCGCCGTATTTGGCGGCGGCACTCCCCCAGGCCACCACCAGCTAACACCCAGTAAAGATCTCGGTTTGATAACGTTCGGTTGATGGCCTAGCGTGGGACGCATGCCCGCCACGCCGCGGGCGCATGAATGCCCGGTGCTGCCTCCACCTGAACTGCCCGGCCGGCAGACACCGAATTGACCTCTCTTTGTCAGAGGGCGGGCAGTGGCGTGATGACTTCCGGGGACGGAACGAGCGCTGGTGGCCTTCAGGAGCATCACACCATGAAAAACACCACCATTCGTACTGCCGCACGCCGTGGCGCAACAGTCGCCGCCATCGCAGGGGCCGGAATTGTGCTTTCCACCACCGGCGCCAGCGCCGCCACCAGCGGCTCAACCTGGGACGCCCTGGCACAGTGTGAAAGCGGAGGCAACTGGGCCATCAACACCGGCAACGGCTTCACGGGCGGCCTGCAGTTCACCGGCAGCACGTGGGCTGCCTATGGCGGCACGGGTTCCGCTGCAAACGCCAGCCGTGAGCAGCAGATTGCCGTGGCCGAACGGGTCCAGGCCGCACAGGGCTGGGGCGCCTGGCCGGCCTGCGCGGCCAAGCTTGGCCTGAGCGGCGGCGGTGGCGCGCCGGCGCCTGCAGCACAAAGCGTGCCGGTTAACCTGGCGCCGGCTGCTCAGGCGCCCGTTACCCAAACGCCCGTAGTCTACGCACCGGTGGCGGCTCCGCAGCACGTCGCCCCCACGGCGCTGAGCGGTGAGACCTACACCCTGGAAGCGGGCGATACCCTCAGCACCGTTGCCCAGAAACTTGGTATTCAGGGCGGCTGGGAGAAGCTGGCGGACGCCAACCTTGCCACCATTGCCGACCCGAACCTGGTGTTCGCAGGGCAGGTCATCCAGCTCCCCGCCTAGAGGTCAGCCGTTCCGGTGCCCCTTTCCCCTGCCCCGGAACGGCTGAGCAGCAAAACAACGACGCCGGAGCTTCCCCACCCAGGAAGCTCCGGCGTCGTCCGTTGTTCAGTTTTTCGCTGTTGCCCAGCGGCTAAGCGGCCACCGGGATTTCCCGGACGATCCGCACTTTCCAGGCACCGGCATCGCTGGTGTCCAGCAGTGCCACCGTGCCGTGGGCTACGTTCAGTGCCACGCGCTTGGCAGCAAGCAGCTCGAGGTAGAGGTGCTCGTTCATGCGGCTGGGAGTGTCGATGATGTACTTCACGGCGTCGCGGACTTTGCGGTAGTTGGCGCTCTTCTCGCGGTGCAGGTGAAGCTCCAACAGCTGGCGTTGACGAACTTTCGGCTCGTGCTTGTTGAGCCAGGAAACGGCCAAGTGGACGGCGACCACGAGGGTGAGGGACACTGCGTAGATCCACATGCCGCTCGTCAGCAGGAACAAAGGCAGATTACCGATGGCTACGAGCGCAATCACAATCCGCAGCGCAACGATCCGCCGAAGAGTCAGGGCTACGGAGGCCATGGCGGCGCGGAAGCCGTGCTGTTCTTTCTGCGCTTCGGCCGGGTCAAGCGTAAATTCATCAAGGACCAGGATGCCTTTGGCCTCCGGGCCCAGCATCTGCCCGAACTTGGGCTTGAAATGCGACGATGGACCGGCGGTCGTTTCAAGTGAAATTGTCATGGGGGGCTTCCTGGACGGTGGGGCGTTTCGGTGATCTTAGTGGGTAACGGCGTCCGGTGTATGTATTGGTCCACTATGTGAACACCATGGGCCGTCGCCGGAGGCGCCGCGTGTGGCGTCGGGCACTGCAATTGGCACATCCGCCGCGTGCCGTCAGACTGAAGGGATGCAAACCTTCCTTCCGTATCCCGATTTCCGGCAGAGCGCCGCAGCACTGGACACCGCCAGGCTTGGCAAACAGCGTGTCGAGGCGCTGCAGACCCTCCGGGCTCTGGTGATTCCCGAGTACGGCTGGCAGACCCACCCCGCAGTCCGCATGTGGATGGGCCACGTGCCGGCCCTGACCATGTACGGCCTGGCGATGGTGGACGAATGGACCACGCGCGGCCATGCAGACAACACGCGCGCCAACATCACCGAGTTCGCACCCCAGGCAGCCCATCCCGATTACGCCGCCAAGATTCCCATGCCGGAGTGGCTCGGGAACCCTGACTTTCATTTGAGCCACCGCGCCAAACTGCTCCGCAAGGAACCCAAGT
This sequence comes from Arthrobacter sp. BF1, assembly GCF_056680215.1. NCBI lineage: Bacteria > Bacillati > Actinomycetota > Actinomycetes > Micrococcales > Micrococcaceae > Arthrobacter > Arthrobacter sp. BF1. Next base: position 892,525 of record NZ_CM155271.1, on the reverse strand, counting down.
TCTACAAGTCGGTGTTCCTGGACGCCGACTTGGATATTGACTACATCTGGCCCGAGCCCAAGCACGAATTCCTTCCGGCCGACCCCGAGGATGACTTCCTGTGGATCCTCCGCGACCCGCACACCGAAGTTGATCCGGAGAAGCTGGACACCGTGGCGCTGCCACCGGTCCGGCGCGCCAACGCCGCCGCTGCTGTCCCGGAGGCCGATGGTTATTCCCCCGTTTACATTGATGACGGGTCGCGCCGCCCCTCCAAGCAGCCGCGCAAACTGCCTCCCAAGCTCGTCAAGAAGCCCACGCGGAAGCGGCAGGCGCAGGAGGAAGCGTTCGCCACGCTGCCCGGCAAAACCACCGTTGCCGTGTCGTTCGAGGACGGCCGCAGGTTCGCCGTGGGGCAGGTCCTTGGCCGGCCCATCACGCTCGACGACGGCCGTTTCGGCCGCAACTTCAGCATCACCGAAGTGATCGACCGGTCCACGTTCGATTACCCCGCACTGCTGCAGGATCCGCGCGTGTTCTTCCCGGTTCCGGCTCCTTCCGTTCTCGCCCCCTGATCGCATGACGATTCTCCTGGCCGGCTGTGGCGATCTGGGAACTGAGGCCGGGCTGCGGTTCGCCGCCGCAGGGCACAGGGTGGTGGGCTGGCGACGTTCGCCGGAAAAGCTGCCGGCGGCGATCGAAGGCGTGGCGGCTGACCTGGGCTCTGCGGATCTGCCACCTGTCCCGGCGGACACTACCGCCGTCGTCGTCGCTGTTGCCGCGGACTCCCCCACGGAATCGGCCTACCGGGCCGCGTACGTGGACGGGCTAACCCACGTCCTCGATGCTTTGAAGCGTGACGGCGTCAAGCCCCGGCGGGTGCTGTTTGTGTCCTCCACCGCGGTTTACGGGGACGCTGCCGGCGGCTGGGTTGATGAGAGTACGACGGTGGCGCCTGGGGGATTCTCCGGGCGCGTCCTCCGCGAGGCGGAGGAACTCCTGCTTTCGCGGCTGCGCGGCACCGGTTCTGCACCTGTGGTGCTGCGGCTCGGCGGGATCTACGGTCCGGGGCGGACGCGTCTGATTGACCAGGTCCGGAGCGGTACTGCCCTCATTCCCGACGAGCCGCGGTTCACCAACCGAATCCATCGGGACGACGCCGCTGCGGCGATCGTGCATTTGGCTTCGATGGCCGCCGACCCCGCCCCAATCTATGTTGGCGTGGACAACGATCCGGCAGATCTGGGCGACGTCCTGCGGTTCCTTGCCGGCGAAATGGGGTATCTCGAGCCACCCGTTGGTCCGGCAGGCGAGGCCCGCGGCGGTAACAAGCGCTGCAGCAACGCGCTGCTCCGGGCTTCCGGGCTCGAGTTGGCCTACCCGACGTTCCGGGAAGGTTACCGCGCGGTTCTGGCACGCACCGGAGTCCGTCACCCGTAGGCTGCTGTCGTAAGGCGCCCCTTCCAAGGGGTGACGGTCACGTGACATACGAGGAGCAGGGTGGATTTCCAGCAGATCATCGAGGCCGTGGGCAAGTTCATGGACTTGGCGGGGGTATCCGTGATGGTTATCGGCGCTGTGGTGTCCATTCCGATGGCCTTGCGCGGTTACCAGCCGCGAAAACTACCGGCCGGGGCCGAGAAGCTGACGGTCTACCGCGCTTATCGGCAACTGTTGGGGAGGTCCATCCTGTTGGGCCTGGAGCTTCTGGTGGCAGCCGACATCATTCGGACAGTTGCCGTGACGCCGACCTTCGAGAGCGTCGGGGTGTTGGCCATCATCGTTCTCATCCGTACCTTCCTAAGCTTCTCGCTGGAGCTGGAAATCACAGGACGATGGCCGTGGCAGAAAGCACCCGCCGGTACGGCGCGAACGGACGCTTAATCCCCCACCGGCGCAAACGCAGTAAGGACAGCAGGAGTGGCGATTTCCCAACCGAAGAAGCTGGATCCTTGGCCGGACGCGCCCCAACTGCCGGGGCCCATCATTATGGACCAGCAATGGAATGATGCCCTGTTCCTGCACTGGCGTTTGCCTGAAGCCGAAGCAGCACACTTCATGCCGCCCGGGGTGGTACCTGACGTTTTCGACGGCTCGTCCTGGGTGGGCCTGATAGGTTTCCGCATGCGGAAGGCCGGGCTCGGCAGCGGTCCCGCGATACCTTACTTCGGGAACTTCGACGAGATCAATGTCCGCCTTTACTCCCGGGAACAGGATGGCACCCGAGGCGTGGTGTTCCTGAGCCTGGACGCCAACCGGCTGCCTGTGGTCTTGGCGGCCCGGGCGGCGGGAATCCCCTACGTCTGGTCCCGCGCGGGCTTCCGTCGGTCGCAGATAGATGACTCCATCGGCTTCACTGTCCGCCGGTTCAGGGACGGGGCGCGGAGCGACTTCGGCGCCGTACCCGATTTGGACACGGTCGCTGCCGATCCGCTGTCCGTTCACTTGACAGCGAGGTTCGGCCTCCACACCACCGTCGGGCGCCACACGCTGTACGTTCCCAACACGCATGCGGCGTGGCCCCTTCACCGGGCCGAGGTGACAAGACTCAACGACGAACTGATCAGCGCCTCGGGAATTAACGTGTCCGGTCCCCCTGACTCTGTCCTCTTCTCCCCCGGAGTTCGGACCCAGTTCGGGCGCCCCCGCGTGCTGCTTCCTTAGCGGCTTTGGCTGGCCCCGACGCTACCGTGGCCAGGCGTCCAACCGGCTTGACAGGTTACTTGCCGAGGCCGGCCTTCCGAAGCGCCTCCGCCATGGCGGTATCGACAGGAGCCGGCATGCTCGCCTGAGGCCGATGGTCGGGACGTTTGCGGGACGTTCCCCGTTCCGGTTCAACGTTCTGACTGCGGGGGCGGGGCCCACCGGAGGCGCCGGGCCGTCGCGCGCCGGCGGAGCCGCTGTCCCGCTCGCCTGCGTTCCGCCCGCCACGCTGGGCATCGTTTCCCCGCGGGTTGCCGTTTCCGCGCGGGTTGCCGTTTCCGCGCGGGTTGCCGACGGAGGGCGGCAGCTCGTCGTCGAGCCTCAACGTCAGCGAAATCCGCTTCCGCTCCGGATCGGCCTCCAGCACTTTCACGCGCACAACCTGCCCCGACTTGACCACTTCGCGCGGGTCGGAGACGAATCGGTTTGCCAGTGCGGACACGTGTACCAGGCCGTCCTGGTGCACTCCCACGTCAACGAAGGCACCGAACGCGGCAACGTTGGTTACAGTCCCCTCGAGCACCATGCCGGGTTTGAGGTCAGAGATCTTTTCGATGCCCTCGGAGAACGTCGCCGCAGCAAAGGCCGGCCGCGGGTCGCGTCCCGGCTTGTCCAGCTCGGCCAGGATGTCCTGGACCGTGGGCAGGCCGAACGTCCCGTCCACAAAGGTCCGTGGGTCCAGGGACGAGGCCGGCGCAGGGCCGGCCGCAACCAGGATTTTCCGGGCAACCGCGTACGCCTCGGGGTGCACACTCGAAGCGTCCAGCGGCTCCGCTCCCCCGGTGATCCGCAGGAAGCCGGCGCACTGTTCAAAGGCCTTCGCCCCCAGCCGCGGAACCTTCTTCAGTTCGCTGCGCTTGGCGAACGGCCCGTGTTCGTTCCGGTAGGCCACAATGTTTTCGCTCAACAGAGGCCCGACGCCGGCCACGCGGCTGAGCAGCGCCGGTGAAGCGGTGTTCACGTCCACGCCCACCGCATTCACGCAGTCTTCCACCACAGCGTCCAGGCTGCGGTCCAGCTTCGATGCCGTGACGTCGTGCTGGTACTGCCCGACGCCGATGGATTTGGGATCAATCTTCACCAGTTCGGCCAGTGGATCCTGCAACCGCCGGGCGATGGAAACCGCGCCGCGTAGGGAGACATCCATGCCGGGAAGCTCCGCGGCGGCGAGGGCGGACGCCGAATACACCGAGGCCCCCGCTTCGGAAACCACCAGTTTCTGTGGTTTTTTCTCGGCTGCGGGCAGCAGCTTGATCAGTTCCGCGGCGAGCTTGTCCGTCTCGCGGGACGCCGTGCCGTTGCCAATGGCCACCAGCTCAACCTCATGCTTCCGTGACAGGGCCACCAAGGTGGCCAGCGCTTCGTCCCATTTCCGGGCCGGCGCGTGCGGGTACACGGTGTCCGTGGCCACAACTTTGCCGGTACCGTCCACAACGGCCACCTTCACGCCGGTCCGCAGCCCCGGGTCCAGGCCCAGGGTGGCGCGGTTGCCTGCAGGCGCCGCCAGCAGGACGTCGCGCAGGTTTGCGGCAAACACCCGGACCGCCTCGTCCTCGGCGGCCGTGAACATGCGGCCGCGAAGGTCGGAGGTCAGCCTGGCGAGCACCCGCGAGCGCCAGGCGATCTCCGCGGTCTGCATCAACCATGCGTCGGCGGGCCGGCCGCGGTCCGCCACTCCGAGACACCTCGCCACCGCAGCCTCATAGCGCGCACGGGCGGCGGCGAGGGCGGCGTCGTTATTCGGATCAGCTTCGGCGAGATCCAGCTCCAGGACGCCGTCCTTCTCGCCGCGCAGCAGGGCGAGGACGCGATGCGATGGCATTCCTGAGGGAACCTGGGTGAACTCAAAGTAGTCGGCAAACTTCTGCCCTTCGGACTCCTTGCCCTTCTTCACGCGCGACACCATCCGCCCCTGGCTCCACAGCCGCTCGCGCAGGTTCGCGGCAAGGTCCGGGTCCTGGGCCGCGCGTTCCACGAGGATGGAACGCGCACCGGCGAGCGCGGTTGCGGCGTCGCCGACGGCATGCTCGGCGTTCAGATACTTGGCTGCCTCGCGTTCGGGGTCCAGGTCGGGCCGCTTGAGCAGCGCGTCGGCGAGTGGCTCAAGGCCGGCTTCGCGGGCGATCTGCGCCTTGGTGCGCCGCTTCGACTTGAACGGAAGGTAGATGTCCTCCAGCCGGGACTTGGTGTCCGCGGCCAGGATCGCCGTCTGCAGCTGCGCGGTCAGCTGGCCCTGCGCGGCGATCGCCTCCAGGACAGTACGACGGCGGTCCTCGAGTTCGCGGAGGTAGCGCAGGCGTTCGTCGAGCTCGCGGAGCTGGGTGTCATCGAGCGTCCCGGTGGCTTCCTTGCGGTAGCGGGCGATGAACGGGACGGTGGACCCGCCGTCGAGCAGTTCCACGGCGGCTTTCACCTGCCAGGTCTTCACGCCGAGCTCAGCAGCGATCTGGGCGTGGATGGCGCTGTCCGAGGTATCGGCGGACGCGGGTGCGGACGGGGCATGCGGAAGTTGGGTGGTCACCAGAACATTTTGCCTTACGGGCCCGGCCGCCTCCATCCGGGTCCGGGGGACGCGGCCGGCCGGGTATTCCACTGCGGGCCGCGAAGTGCTGTAGTGGATATGCAGTCACAGGGAATTACTCTCGAGGAAGAGGCCGCCATGCGGGAACTGCTCATCGTCTTTCAGGATGGATTCGACGAGGCCAACATCACCGTCATGGTCAACGGCAAGGAGGTCCGTCGCGATATTGGTGTCTCAACCAACCCGCTCATCGGCGAAGCCTACGAAGCATCCGTTGAACTCCCGGCCAAAGGTGCCCAGGTCGGCGTTGAGGTCACCAACCGCGGCCTGAAGGCCATCACCAAAGTCAGCGGAAAGCCCAAAAGCCTGCTCGTGTCCATCCAGGACGACAAACTGGTGATGCGGGAAGGAACCGGCCGGGAAGCTTTTATGTAGAGGCCTAGCGATAATCCATTCGCTGGAGTATTCTGGCGTTACCGCTCATTGTGCAGGGCCGAGCGAGCATTCTTCTGATAAAAGAGCCCCACAGCCGTCGGATGGCTTTCGGCTCGAGCTGCCGGGACAGCACACCGAGCAGCCAACGACGGCGGCACCCAAGCAGGGTGCCGCCGTCGTCGTTAAATCAGTGGTCTTGCCGACCCATCGGCTGTCAGGCCGAGTGCACGGGATAATCCGTGTAGCCCGCAGAGCTGTCTGCGTAGAACGTGGACGGGTCCGGTTCGTTCAAGGAAAGGTTCTCCTTCCACCGCCGCGCCAGGTCCGGGTTGGCGATGGCGGGGCGACCCACCACCACAGCATCAGCGTGGCCGTCGGCCACCAGAGCGGCCGCTTCCTCGCGGGTGGTCACGGTGCCGAAGCCGGAGTTCACCAGGAACGTGCCGTTGAAGCGCGCCCGGAGGTCCTGCACCAACTCGCTGGTGGGGTCTTGGTGGAGGACGCTGAGGTAGGCGAGGTTCAGCGGCGCAATGCTGTCTACCAGCACCTCGTAAGTGGCGCGGACATCTGCCGCGTCTGCTTCAATGGCGCCCTGGACATTGTGCTCGGGTGAAATGCGGATGCCGACGCGCTGGGCACCCACTGCCGCCGCCACCGCGTTGACCGTCTCGATGACGAAGCGGGCACGGTTTTCCGGCGACCCTCCGTAGCTGTCCGTGCGGACGTTGGAGCTGGGCGCGAGGAATTCGTGGAGGAGGTAGCCGTTGGCTGAGTGCAGCTCCACGCCGTCGAAGCCTGCGTCTATGGCACTGAGGGCGGCCGTCACGATCTCCTGCATCACCACGGGCAGTTCGTCACCGGTCAAGGCATGCGGCACGGGGAATGGCTTCTTGCCGGACGGAGTGCGGACTTCGCCGCCGATGGCCACGGCGCTCGGGGCCACGATGGTGTGGCCACCGGTGATGTCCTCGTGGGACACGCGTCCACCGTGCATCACCTGGGCGAACATCCGGCCGCCTTCGGCATGAACGGCGTCGGTGACTTTCTTCCAACCGGCGATCTGCCGATCAGTGACAAGTCCGGGCTGGCCCGCGTAGGAGCGGCCGGCCGGGCTCGGATAGGTGCCCTCGCTGATGATCAGGCCGAGGGACGCGCGCTGACGGTAATGCTCCACGAGCAACGGGCCGGGAACACCTTCCTGACCCGCGCGAAGACGGGTCAGGGGCGCCATCACCAGGCGGTTGGACAGTTCGAGCTCACCAAGAGTCAACGGGGAAAACAGCACAGGCAGTTCCTTTCAAAGTGAATTAGTTCTGCTGTGCGCAACTGGTTAGGGACTGCATCTATTCCGGTCGAGAGGACCGTCACACCTGATTGCGGGGAGTGGTTAGTGCGCTGACGGTACCCCTGGGCAACCCTGTCCCTGGGGGTTCACGTTGCAGTCGTCGGCGTAGTTTCGGGTGATGGACCGCCAGACACTGATGGCTTGCGGCGGCGCGCTGAACTGGCCTTGGCCGGGGATGGGCAGCGGCGGTCCGTCGTTCACGGAGTAGGTGCCTTGGAATGACGTGGTAAGGACCACTTGGAAGTCGCCTGTTTGCGCATAAACGTGGCTGGTTCGTGTCTTCTCGCCCCAGCGCTCCTGCGGCAACGGGCCGCCCATCGATGGCTGAGGGCCGAACACGGTGCCGTCGCCGTAGTTCCAGGTGTACTGAACCGGCGTGGCAACGACATGAACTTTCTGCCCGAACATCGTGACGTCGAACTGCTGCTCCGCTGCGTTGGTGTAGAAGTTCGTTTCGGCACCACGGAGCGTGTGTGGACTCGGCTGCGCGACGACAGTGCCGGCGTTGATCGGCAGGCTCTCGAACTGCCGCTGGATATCGGCCGCTATTCGTGGCAAGAGGTCTTCAGGCTGGGCATCGTAGAGACAGGTGGGGCCGGAATGGATCGCCCACACTGGGTTAGCCACACCGGCCGGAGCCTTTAGCCAGATAACAGGAATGCCCTCAGTCCCCTCGGGACCCTTTTCACACTTCAACTGGTATCCGAGGCAGACCGTGTCAAAATCCCCTCCACCAAGGTGGCATTGAAGTTCGTACTTGTACTGATTCGGGTCGCGCTCTAGCTCCCCCGGCTCTGCCCGTCTGATCTTGCCTGTTGAAGGATCGTGGACCCACACCATGACGCCGATACCGGCGTTCTGAAATCCGGAGTCCGCTCCACTCCCAGGCACCGTTGGAGGCAGCGGAGGAACTGCAACGCTGAGCCCAACAACAAGTGACAACGTCGAGAGCCACTGAAAAACCTGACCTATCGCCATTAGCGCAGTGGATGGAGTCCGGAAACGCGCCACACTGTGTCTTCAAATCTCACCAGCAGGACGTTACCGCTATCTGACGGAGTAGTTGCGGCTCTAAACTCTGCTCCGCTCGGGTCGTAGTAACCTATGCTCGCCTGCTGCACCTGAACGACCACTTGGTAGCTTCCATCGTCGCCACGCTCAAACGTACTCGCTGAGGAGGGGACCACAATCTTGCCCCCGACCAGCCAGCGTCCCCCCTGATAATTTGTGGTCAGAGAGTTCGTGATGTTCGCACAAAATTCGCAACCGGGGGAAGTCACGGCTTGTACTCCACTAGTGTCCCCAGTCTGATATGCAAAATTGAGCTGTTCAAACCAGTACCGGGCGAAGGCCTCCAGCCCTTCCTTCGTCTCCGTCTTCGCCACCTCGGGAAGTACCGGCACCGGCACGTTCTGGGCGCGGCCGCTGGCGGACGCCGGCACGTAGGCCGGCGTGGCAGTCGGGGTTGGTGTGGGAGTAGCGCTGGGCGTCTGCGAGACCGCGGGCGATGCGGTGTCCGTTGCACCGGGCCCGCCACCGGCGTTACAGCCGGAAAGCGCCAAGGCCGCCGCCGCCACCGTCGCGACAGTGGCGGCACGCAGGTGCGTCGCGGTGAAGAAGGTATGCGATGTCATGGGCAGCTAATCCCCCGATAGTTTCAAGACGCCTCGCTCCGAACAATGATCTAAGGGTAGCCCAGGACACATCAGAGCGATCAAAGTTATCCACAGGCACCAAGCATCGGTTCTACCACCGCGCGGGTCCCCGAAGAAGTCACAAAGATCCGCGCCTGGCCACAGCGCAGATTAAGCGGCCACAAAAGAAATTCCCACACCCAGCCCTAGAATTCTTCTACTGAACGTAGAACAATGGCCCCATGATGTACACGCACTCCGACGGCCAGCCCGTCCTGGAACTCAACGACGAGCAGTCCTGGAAACTCCTGGAAGCCACCCGGCACGGCCGGCTGGTGGTCTCCGTTGCCGGCGAACCGGACATCTTCCCGGTCAACTACCTCGCTTCGGACCGGAAGATTTACCTCCGGACGGCACCGGGAAACAAGCTGGCCCAGCTCACCATCAACTCGAGTGTCCTGCTGGAAACAGACGGCATTCTCTCTGATGAAGCGTGGTCGGTGGTGCTCAGGGGAACGGCACGGGTCCTGAGCAACTCAGCGGAACTCGCCGCCGTTGAAGAGCTGGGCCTGAAAACCTGGGTGCCCACGCTCAAGGATTTCTACGTGGAGGTTGTGCCCACCTCCGTCAGCGGTCGCCATTTTGAACTGGGCGAACAGCCGGAACGGGAAATCTAGGAACTCCTAGACTGGAACCATGTCGGACAGGCTGACGCCCGAGCAGCGTAGCTGGAACATGTCCCGCATCCGGGGCAAGAACACCAAGCCGGAGTTGCTGGTGCGCCGCCTCCTGCATGCCAAGGGATACCGGTACCGGCTCCACGGCAAGTCCGGCAGCATCCGCCTGCCCGGAAACCCGGACCTGGTCTTCACGGGCCGGCGCAAAGTCATCTTCGTCAACGGCTGCTTCTGGCACTTCCACGACTGCCGCGCGGGCCAGCATGCTCCCAAGGCGAACGCCGCCTTCTGGGAAGCCAAGCGGTCCCGGACCCGGGAGCGCGACGACCAGCAACGCCGCCAGTTGGAAGCCTCCGGCTGGGAGGTACTCACCGTCTGGGAGTGCGAGCTCAAGGACGGCTCAGCCCTCGAAGCCCAACTGGTGGCGTTTCTCGGCGCGCACGCAGCGTCCGCCTGAACTTGAGCCATTCTTGAGTGTTTGCCCGCGCCCGACTTGATCGGCACCGGCAAAGATGAACTCTTACGGCAAACCCGCATACTCCACAAAAAACCCCTATGCCTTGATCCCGGAGGACCTCCGGGCAAAGGAAGCGATTTACCCTGAAGATGCAAGACGACCCACGCCTCCACCCCAGCTTTCTGGAGTGGGCGACACACGCGGAAAGGATAGGAATGGCTCCCTCCGACGATGCAGGGCGCCCCTTGGTGGATCCTTCGGTCCTTGACCGCCTCCGTGATGAGCTCGCTGAGGACGAGGGTTACTGCACCGTTTTTGTGGGCAATTTCATCGACTATTTACCCGTCCGGATCGGCAGGCTTCGCCTGGCGCTGACCACAGGCGACCTGCCAGGAGCCGTTGACGCTGTCCTCAGCCTCAAGACGTCAAGCCAGATGGTGGGCGCAGAAAGGTTGGCCGGGCTGGCCATAGACCTTGAACGCTCCATCCGCGAGGGCTCACCCCGCAAGGAGCCCTCGGTCGCGCTGCCGCAACTGGCCGCCGACTACCTCCGGCCCATCAACCTCTGCTGCCGCCAGACGCTAAACCGCCTGGAGTCTCAGCGCTCCGCCGGCGCCAAGCGGTAGCCGACGCCGCGGACCGTCTGCAGCCAGCGCGGACGCTGTGGTGAATCGCCGAGCTTCTTCCGCAGATTGCCCATGTGGACCTCCACGGACCGCTCGTCTGCCTCGCTGATGTAACTTCCGACGTCGTAATCTTCGTCCCGGAGGCGACGCACCAGATCCGATTTGGTCCGGACAGTCCGTCCCGCCTCGAGCAGCGCGTAGAGCAGTTCAAACTCCGTACGCGTCAGGTTGAGCTCCTCGCCGTCCACGGTGACGGAGCGTGAGGCGTACGTCAGGTCGAGGCCATTGTGGCTGTAGTGGCCGGTTCCGGGATCGCCCAGCTGCTCCCCCGCCGGGCCATCCTCCACCGGTTCAGGACCCGAGCGCGGCCTGCGCATCATCGCCGCAATCCGAGCCCGGAGCTCACGGGGGCGGAACGGCTTGGTGAGGTAGTCATCCGCCCCGGACTCGAGACCGATCAGCGTGTCCAGTTCTTCTGCCCGTGCCGTAAGCATCACGATGTAGGCGTCCGAGAATTCACGGATCTGCCGGGAGACCTCAAACCCGTCAATATCCGGCAATCCCAGATCCAGCGTGATGACATCCGGATTCAGCGATCGTGCCGCCAAAACACCTTCAGTTCCGCTGGCGGCAACGCTCACGTCAAACCCAGCCTGGGTCAGGACCGCGCGGACCAGCTCGCGGATATCCTGGTCATCCTCGATGACCAGGCCCACTCGTGCTTCACTCATACAAGCCCCCTCAGCCAGCTTGACAACGTGAGAAGTATAGCCCGCTGCCGATACCCTGTTGGTATGCGTCTCACAACTCCCACCCTTCTGGCCGCCGTTCATGACTGAGCCAGTAGCGTGGGCGACGGGCCGGCTGCGGTTTTTCCGTCGCCCTTTCTTCGAATACCGGCTCACCGACAAGGTAGTCCTCAGCCAGACGCCACTGTTCATTACTACTCTCCTGACGGCGTTCCTCATGTGGGCGTTCTTCTCAGGGACCATGGACAACCCGCTGTTCGTGGCGTTCCTTCTGTCCCAGCTGGCCATCATGGCGCTGTGTTACCTGGTGCCGTGGGACCGGCTCCCGTACACCAGCTTCCTGGTCATACCCCTCCTGGACTTCATCTCAATCGCGGTGGGCCGGGAGGGCGGGCAGGAGAGCCTGACCGGCATCAGCTTGCTGTCGGTCTTCCCCGTCATCTGGCTTTGCGCGTCGGGCTACTATCCACGGATTTCACTGTGGTTGTCCTTTCTTGCGCCGTTGGCCATCATCTGGGTCCCGCTGTTCATCCACGGGGATGTTTCCGGCCCCAGCCTGGCCAGGTCCCTGCTCCTGCCCGTCATGATGCTGGGCATCGGCGTGTCGGTCAGCGTCCTGACCCTGAGCATGATGCGCCAGCAGCGGACCCTTGAGGAAAAGGACGGGCAACTCCAGGACAGCCTCCGCGGCACCAAACAGCAGGAGGCGCTGCTCAACTCCGTCCTGGAAACCGTGAACATCGGTGTCCTGGCCGTGGACGCAGACGGCCACGACATCCTGATGAACCGGAAACAGCGCGCCAACCACGAACTAGCACGCCCCGCAAACATCGAGGATCCGAACGAGACGCAGCTGCTGGTCTTCGCCCCTGACCGCACCACATCTATTCCCGTGGCGGAGCGACCGGTGCGCAGGGCTGTCCTGGGCGAGACCTTCACGGACTACCTCGTCTGGCTGGGAGAGGGGAAGGAGCAGCGGGCCATCACCACCAGTGCCCGTGCCATGAAAGACTCGGACGGCCAGTTCGCGGGCTCGGTGATTGTGTTCAGCGACGTGACCGACCTGGTGAATGCGCTGGCCGCCAAAGACGAATTCGTCTCCAGCGTGTCCCACGAGTTCCGGACGCCCCTGACGTCCATCCTGGGCTACGTGGAAATCCTGCTGGAGGACGAACCCCGGGAGGACCAGCTGGAGCCGCTGACCATCATCAGGCGCAACTCAGAGCGACTGCTGACTCTGGTATCGGACCTGCTCGCCACCAGGAACGGCCAATTGATCGTGACGCCGCATGCCGTAGACGTTGCCGAGCTGGTGCGTGCCAGCGTCTCCGCGGCCATGCCCAAGGCTGACGCCGCCCGGGTGGTACTCAAAGCTGACGCGCCAGCCCGGCTGGATGCCCACGTGGATGGGCCCCGAATCTCCCAAGTGCTGGACAATCTGGTCTCGAACGCCATCAAATACTCGCCCGACGGCGGGAACGTGGTGGTGTCCCTGGCTCAGGAAGACGGCCACCTGGCCTGCCGCGTCAGCGATACCGGGATGGGCATGAGCAGCGAGGACCAGGCCGAAGTGTTCTCAAAGTTCTTCCGGACCAGCAGTGTACGCCGGACCTCCATCCCCGGGGTTGGGTTGGGGCTGTCCATCAGCAAGGCGATTGTGGAGGCCCACGGCGGCACCATTCAAGTGGAAAGCAAGCTGGGCGAGGGCACCACATTCATCTTCCGCGTGCCGGTCTAAGCCCGCCCGTAAGGCCGCACGGCTGCGGCCCTGGCCGCCGCCTAGCGTCTTAGGGACGTGCGGACGACTTCGTCCCAGGACTGCCGTGCCAGCTCCGCCACCGAGGCAAGGATGTCCGACGGCGGCAGCGACAGATCCAGCGGAAACTCCACTATGTCGATATCAGTGTTGAGGATCCGCCGCAGCTTCATCTCGCCGGCCCCCGCATAGACGAGCCAGGCCGTCGGCACGCCCAGGGCGGTGCAGTGGGCCAGCATCTGATAGTGGTCGACAGTCAGGGACGCACCGAGATCCGCGGCGGCTTTGTACTTGGCGTTGTAGACCACCACGGGGCGGCCGTCCAGAAGGTGCACGGCATCCGGGCTAACCGAGAGCCTGTCGGCATCGTGGACGGCCTCGCTGAGGAGTGCGTTGTACTGCAGCCGGGTCTCCCCCGGATACACCGCCATGGCCTCGCGGAGCGCCGCGCCCACGAAGTCCTCAAACACCTGCGCCATGTCCACCACGAACGACGCCGTCTGCTGCTTGCCCTCGCCCGCTTCGGCCGACGCGTTCCGGAGGATCAGCCCGGCCAGGCGCAGCACCGAGTGGTAGCGGGCGTTCATCCTGCTCGGCGTCCACGACGGCAGCGGAGCACCGGCCGGAAGTCGGGTGACGGCGTCGAGCTTTCCCTTGAGCTGGCGCAAGCGGCTCAGGACCTCAGGCCGGACGCGCGGGACCTGGCCCATGCGTTCCAAAGCCGCGCGCAGGATCCGGTTTTCGGCGATGTCCTCGGTGAACTCGTCGTACGACACCTCCAGCGGCACCAGCATGCCAGGGCGGCGGGAAATCTGGTCCGAAATCCTGATGCGGCCCTTGACCGTGCGGAGGGACTCATCCACCGTCAGGTAGCCCTGCAGTACCCCGCGGCCCAAGGCACGCTCCGCCAGCTGCGCTAGCGACTCCGCCAGCGCACTCCACAGTTCGCGGTCCTCGACAGCGGACACAGAATCGGCCCGGAAGCCCTGGTTACCGCCGTAGCTGAGGAGGAAAAGCAGCCGGCTCAGGCCCAGCCGGTCCTTGGGCCGGACATCAAGCTGCATAGTTGCCGTGCGGACCGAACCCACCTTGCCCACCGGCTCGATCCGGTAAAGGCCCATGCCCATCGGGGACGCCTTAGCCAGCCCGCTCGAGTTTAGGAACGCGGCGCTGGCGGCGTCGAGCCGCTCCACAACGCCGCCGGACAGCTCGTCCAGGACCAGGTGCTTGCTCCCCTTGGCGGGCACGCCGTGCGCCGGAGCCTGCACGGGCTTAGCCGGCACGGGCTTGGCAGGCACTGGCTTCGCCGGTAGCCGCTTGGCCGGGCCAGACTCAGCCGGGAACTCCTTAGCTGGCCGCAAGGCGTCCCAGCAGCGGCTCCAGCCCGAACCGCTCCTCCAGCTGCGCCCGGGTCAGCTGGCCGTGGTAGTGCTCTTCCAGCAGCGGCATCAGCTCGTACTTCCAGATCCGGCGCAGCCCGGCGGGGGTCTGCGCGGCGGGCTTCATGAAGTACGACGGCCCGATCATCAGGTCCCGGTCCCACTCGTCAATGGCCGCGTTGAGCGCATCGAGCAGCAGCGCCGGGGTGGTGTCGAGTTGCCGTGCCTGCAGGAAGCGCAGCAGCGAGCCCTTGACCGGTTCGGTCTGCGGGTGCAGCTCGATGAAGGCGAACCGGCGGCGGATGGCGGCGTCCATCATGGCGATGGACCGGTCTGCGGTGTTCATGGTGCCGATGATGTAAAGGTTGTCCGGCAGCGTAAACGGCTCGTTGGGGCTGTACTGCAGGTAGATCCTGTCGTCGCGATACTCGAGCAGGAAGTACAGCTCACCGAAGACCTTGGCCAGGTTGGCGCGATTCATCTCGTCGATGATCAGGAAGTAGGGCTTCTTTTCGTTTCCTGGCTTGGCTGCTTCCTCCGCCAACCGGCGCAGCGGCCCCGCCACCAGCTTGAAGGACACCTGGCCCTCATCGGTTTTGTCCGGCCGGTAGCCTTCGAAAAAGTCCTCATACGCGTAGGACGGGTGGAACTGCACCAGCTTCACCCGTTCGTCCGTGCTGTCCTGCGCGAGCTCCGCGGCGAGGTGCTTGGCGAGGTACGTCTTGCCGGTTCCGGGCGGACCGTAGAGAACCAACTGGCGGTTCTCCTCCAGCAGTTCAGCGATCTCCTGCAGCGGCTCAAGGTCCATGTGGAGCGAATCCGCGAAGGCGCGGTCCAGCGGGCGAAAGCCCTCCGGCACGGGGACGACTTCGACGGCGGCTGTTGCGGGGTCGTCGTCGTCCGGTTCCGCTTCGCCGGGGACGAGCGCCTGCAGCGCCTGCACCACCTTGGTGACGTCCACGATGATGCCGGCGGTGGCCAGCTGGCGCTGCACGTGGCGGGGCAGCTCGGCCGTGGCGTGCCCTTCGTCGTCGAGCCAGCGGACCTTCCGCCGCATCTGGCGGTTGTCCTCATTGTGCTCAGGTTCGCCCAGCACCACGCCGAGCCGTACCGTGCCCGAGTTCTGGTACAGGACAAGGTCGCCGGGTTTCATGACCGTCAGGAACGCGAACACGGCGGTTTTGGTGTCCTCCCGCTCCACGTAGCCCAGGTGCTTGTAGTCTTCATCCACCGCGTGCTGCACCAGCCCGGCAGTCACGCCGGGGTTGAGGTGGCGGAGGTGTTCGACGTCGAGCGTCACCTTCTCCTCCTCGTGCCAGGAGGTGAGGAGCTCGGCGTTGTCGCTGTGGGTCCGCAGCAGCCAGGCGCGGCGCCCCGGGTCACCGACCTTCCGCCACTGGCTCACCAGCTGGCGGGCGTACCAGTCGATGCGCTGCCCGGCCTGTTCGTCCAGGTGCAGGCGGATGCGGTGGATATCGGCGGTAATGTCCTCGTCCGAGTCACCGTTGGCACCGCCCACCAGGGAAGCGAAGGCGTCACGGATCTCCCGGCGTTCCACATCGGCCACCACCGGTTCAAAATAGCTCGGCCAGGCAAGGTACTCGATGCTGCGGCGGATGGCGGGCTGGTCCTCGGGTGCGCCGGCGGCCAGCTCGTGGAACTTTAGAGGATCCTTCAGCGCCTTGGTGATGGCCGCTGGAACCTGCTGGTCCACGTGCTGCACGAAGCGGCAGAGCCATTTCAGGTGGTCCCAGATGGTCCAGTTGAATTCGGCGGTGCGGTCCCTGATCACGCCGTGGTCCGTCATGTCCTTGTACAGTTCTTCGGGCAGCTCCAGCGCAGGCTCCAGCCAGGACGCAGCTTCTGCCACCCGGGCGCGCTTCACCTTGAGCGACTTCACCTCGTGGGCCAAGGGCAGCGACTGCAGGAAGAGGAGTTCCACGGCGAGCTGTTTCGCCTCGCGGGAGGCGCCCTCGAGGTTCTGCCGCAGGTTGGTCATCATGGGCGCCTTGGCGTCTGCCACTCCCCGTTCCAGGCGTTCCAGCAGCTCTGCCGCGGCGTCGGCCGTCCAGGTCAGGGTCTTGCCGTCCAGGGCCGAGGGCTTGCCCTGCAGGCCCGGACCGAGCACAAACCACGCGGCCTCCTCGATCTCCTTGGAGACGCCGAGGGCGCGGTGCATTGCAGGCTTGGGAGGCGGGGTCATATGTTCAAATTTACAGGCTCAAGCTGGGTGCCTGCTCCTAGGTACCGGTTCCCGCGGACCTTGCGCGGCGGATCTTGACGGTGCGACCTAAGTAACCGCACCGGGCCGCTTGCGCCCAAGAATGAAATAGCCCATGGGTCCGATGAAATTGATGAGGGCCGCCGCCCGCCAGGCCGCCTTTGGCCCGTTGATTTGGGCTGCCGGGCGCTTGCTGATGTCCCGCTGGGCAGCCAGCATCAGCGCCACCTGCACGATTCCTACGGCCACGAATCCCGCCCGTGCCGCCGGTGACATCTCTTTCCAGGTCTTTTTGGTTTTCTTGGCCATGGTCAACGCTCCTTAGTGGATATACCCAGTTTCAGGTCTGCACCGCCGCCGTGCAACGGGTCAAAAGGTGAACGGAGCCATCCGTTCCTTCTGCTCGGGTGTCAGACGCAGGACGCGCCCGGAGGCCTCGTCCACAAAGGCAAGATGGCTGCTGGCCCGGACGCAGTCCTCGCCGGTCACCGGGTCCTGCACCACGTAGTGGATGTCGAAACTGGCGCCCTTCACGGCCCCGATCCACACCTGGACCACGGCCGGGACATTGCGGTACTCAAGGGTCCTGACGTATCGGATCTTGTGGTCCACCACGAGAGCCAGGGTTCCCTCGGGGACCTCGTTGAAGAGCCCGACTTCGGGCTCGACGCCCGGCATGCCGGTACCCCGCGGCGGGCCAAACGCAGCGATCCGGGCTTCCTCCATCATCCGCACAATCTGGACGTTGTTGATGTGCCCGTAGGCGTCCATGTCGCCCCAGCGCATGGGCACCAGGACCTCGATGCGCCGGGGTTCGGCGCTACTTGGAGCCACAGCCGCCGTCTCCTCTGAACCAGCCCGCTGCAGGCCGGTTTCCTGCGCGCTCAGCTGTGGACCGCCGTCGAATCGTCCACAACCGTTTCTTCAATGTCGGAACCGGAGAACTGGGACATGTACAGGCGGTAGTAGGCACCCTGGGCTGCCAGCAGCGTCTTATGGTTGCCCTGCTCCACGATCTTGCCGTTCTCCATCACCAGGATGGTGTCGGCATCGCGGATGGTGGAAAGCCGGTGGGCGATCACAAAGCTGGTGCGGTCCGTCCGCAGCGCCGCCATGGCTTTCTGGACGAGCAGTTCGGTGCGCGTGTCCACGGAGCTGGTGGCCTCGTCCAGGATGAGCAGCGACGGGTTGGCCACAAAAGCGCGGGCGATGGTGATGAGCTGCTTCTCACCGGCGCTGACGTTGTTGCCTTCCTCGTCGATGACGGTGTCGTAGCCATCCGGCAGGGCGCGCACGAAGCGGTCCACGAAGGTGGCCTTGGCCGCTGCCATGACCTGTTCCTCGGTGGCGTCCAGGTTGCCGTAGCGGATGTTGTCGTAGATGGAGCCTCCGAACAGCCAGGCATCCTGGAGGACCATGCCCACCTTGGACCGCAGCTCGGAGCGGCTCAGCCTGGTGATGTCCACGCCGTCCAGGGTGATGGACCCCGAGTTGAGCTCGTAGAAGCGCATCACCAGGTTGACCAGGGTGGTCTTGCCCGCGCCGGTGGGGCCGACGATCGCCACGGTGTGCCCGGGCTCGGCCGTGAAGGACAGGTTCTCGATGAGGGGTTTGTCCTCGGTGTAGCTGAACGTGACGTCCTGGAACTCCACGTGCCCGTCGGTTTTGGCCGGCAGGTGCTCGGTGGCGGTCTCGGCGTCCTGTTCGTCGGCGTCGAGGAATTCGAAGACCCGCTCGGAGGAAGCCACACCGGACTGCAGCATATTGGCCATGCCGGCCATCTGCCCCAGCGGCTGGGTGAACTCGCGGGAATACTGGATGAAAGCCGTCGCGTCACCGAGGGACATCGAACCCGAAGCCACCCGCAGCCCGCCCACCACGGCGATGCCCACGTAGCTGAGGTAGGAGACGAACTGCATGACCGGGAAGATCATGCCGGAGACGAACTGGGCGCCGAAGCTGGCCTTGTAGAGGGCCTCGTTCCGCTCTTCGAAGCGTTCCAGCATGTCGGCGTCACGGCCGAACACCCGCACCAGATCGTGCCCGGAGAAGGATTCCTCAATCTGGCCGTTCAGCTCACCCGTATTCTTCCACTGGGCGGCGAAGAGTTTTTGGCTCCGCGAACCAATCAGTCCTGCCGCAACACCCGACAGCGGAAGTGCGATCAGGGCGATCAGGGCGAGCTGCCAGGACACGATGAACATCATGATGACAATGCCGATCACTGTCAGGACCGAGCTGATCAGCTGCGCGAAGGCCTGCTGCAGCGCCTGCTGGACGTTATCGACGTCGTTCGTCACGCGGGAGAGCACGTCGCCGCGCTGGCGGGTGTCGAAGTAGTTCAGCGGGAGCCGGTTCAGCTTCTTCTCGGTGTCGTCGCGGAGCCGGCGGATCACCTTCATGACGATGCGGTTCAGCACGTAGCCCTGCAGCCACAGGAAGATGTTGGCCACGAAGTACATCAGCAGCACGATGGCGATCAGGACGGACAGTTTCTGGAAGTTAATCCCGGTGCCGGGCACCAGTTCCATCTTCGCGATCATGTCCGCGAAGTTTTCCTGGCCCTGCTGGCGCAGCCCGTCAACGAACTGTTCTTTGCTCGCGCCTGCGGGCAGTTGTTTGCCCACCACGCCGCCGAAGATCACGTCCATGGCCTGGCCCAGGATCTTCGGGGCGATAACGTTCAGGACGACCGACACCACCACCAGGCCCACCACGGCGTAGATGCCTGCGGCTTCAGGCTTCAGCAGGCCCAGCAGCCGTTTGGCAGAGGGCCAGAAGTGTTCCGCCTTTTTGGCGGGCATGCCGCCGAACATATCGCCGTCGGCCTCGGAGGGCTTGAATTCCTCCTCGAAGAATTCGTCGTCCTCCAGGAGGTCCTCCGGGGTTGCCTCGGATTCCGTCTTTTCGAGGTTCAGGCCGGTGGGGTCCTTCTTGGCGGCGCTCATGCCATTTCCTCCACGCTCAGCTGGGATTCAACAATTTCCTGGTAGGTGGGCGAGGTTTCCAGGAGTTCCTCGTGCGTTCCGCGGTCAACGATCCTGCCGTTGTCCAGGACCAAAATCTGGTCCGCTTCGGTGATGGTGGAGATGCGCTGGGCCACGATGATCACGGTGGCATCGGCGGTGGTCCGTTTCAGCGCGGCGCGGAGCCTGGCATCAGTGGCCACGTCCAAGGCCGAGAAGGAATCGTCAAAGAGGAACACCTTGGGCTTGGTGACCAAAGCGCGGGCAATACACAGCCGCTGCCGCTGGCCGCCGGAGACGTTGGTGCCGCCCTGCGCGATGCGGGAGTTCAGTCCGTTCTTTTTCGCCCGGACAAATTCCTCGCCCTGGGCGATGTGCAGCGCATCCCACAGTTCCTGCTCCGTGGCTTCGGTCTTGCCGAAACGCAGGTTGTGCTCGATGGTGCCGGAGAAGAGATAGGGCCGCTGCGGGACCAGGGCAACGCGCCTGGTGATCTCGGCCCGGTCCAGGTTACTGACGGAGACGCCGTCCAGCAGGACTTCGCCCTCGGCAATGTCGTAAAGGCGTGGCAGCAGGGACAGCAGGGAGGTCTTGCCTGCACCGGTGGAACCGATGATGGCCACGGTCTCGCCCGGCTTCGCTGTGAAGCTGATGTTGCTCAGCACCGGCGACTCGGCGCCGGGGTAGGCAAAGGTGACGTTCCTGTACTCCACGACGCCGGCGAGGGCGGCGGGTGTTTCGGGACGTTCGGGATCGTGGATGGAGGGTTCGACGTCGAGCACTTCACCAATGCGGTCCGCGCAGACGGAGGCGCGCGGGATCATCATGGCCATAAATGTGCCCATCATGACGGCCATCAGGATTTGCAGCAGGTACTGCAGGAAGGCGGTCAGGGAGCCCACCTGCATGTCGCCGGAATCCACACGCTGACCGCCGAACCACAGCACTGCGGCAGTGGAAAGGTGCAGGATCATGCCGATGGCAGGGAACATCAGGACAAACAGGGCCCCGATCTTCAGGGAGACGTCGGTCAGGTCCTTGTTGGCGACACCAAAGCGGCCGGTCTCGTAGGGTTCGCGGACAAAGGCGCGGACCACCCTGATGCCGATGATCTGCTCTCGCAGCACGGCGTTGATGCGATCGATTTTCTTCTGCATGGCGCGGAAGAGGGGCATCAGCCGGACCACCAGGTAGCCCACCACCACAACCAGCACAGGCACGGACACCCAGACCAGCCAGGACAGGCTGAGGTCCTCGCGCAGCGCCATGATGATGCCGCCGATGCACATGATGGGGGTAGCCACCATGAAGTTCAGGCCCATCAGCACCAGCATCTGAACCTGCTGGACATCGTTCGTGCCGCGGGTGATGAGGGTGGGGGCGCCGAACGTGTTTACGTCCTTCGCGGAGAAACTGGTGACCTTGCGGAACACCCCGCGGCGGAGGTCGCGCCCTATGGCCATGGCCGTCTTGGAGCCGAAGTAGACCCCGGCGATGGCCGCGCCGACCTGGACCAGGGCCACGAGGAGCATCACGGCTCCGGTGCGCCAAATGAAGTCGGTGTCACCGCGGGAAACGCCTTCATCGATGATCTGGGCGTTGAGGCTGGGCAGGTAGAGCGCCGCGATGGTGGACGCCAGCTGGAAAAAAATCACGGCCACGATGTACGGCATATACGGCTTGGAATAGCGCCGTATCAGGGTCAGGAGCATGCCCATGGGTCCTTAAGGGAGAGAGCGCGAAATGGTGAGACAAGTAGTAGCAGCAGAGGCTGACATTCTTAGCCTACCTACTCTACGAAATCCGTTGCCCGGGCGAAATACGCCCGGGCAAAATCATCCCTGGGGGGTACGCGAAGGTGATCAGTTTGCCGTGGATCAGCGCGCCGCGTTGGTGAGTTCCGGCGTCGAGCTTTCAGCGTCTGCCTTCGACCGGGCGGCCGGCTGGATGTCCACCGTGCGCCGCAGCGGGCGTTCCTTGATGAACAGGACGGAGAGCAGGGCCACTACGGCCACGCCGGCAGAAATCAGGAAGACCTCAGCTGTGGCATCGCCGTAGGCAGCGCGCATGATCTCGCGGACGGGTGCAGGCATGTCCACGAGGTCCATGCTGGCCCCGGCAGAGCCACCCGTCACCGGGATACCGGCTGCTGCCAGACCCTGCGTGGCGAGTTCGTTGACCCGGCTGCTGAGCACGGCACCAAGCACGGCCACGCCGATCGCCCCGCCCACCGACCGGAAGAAGGCCACCGACGCGCTGGCTGTGCCGATGTCCGAAGCGCGGACCGTATTCTGGACGGCCAGCACCAGGTTCTGCATCAGCATGCCGAGGCCAAGGCCAAGGATGGCCGTGAAGAGCCCGGCCTGCCAGAGCTCGGTGGTGTGGTCCATGGTGCCGGCAAGGCCCAGGCCGCCGATCAGCAGGATGGAACCGCCGATCAGGTAGCCCTTCCATTTGCCGGTGCGGCTAATCAGGAGACCCGAAAGAACGGAGCCCGTCAGGTTGCCGGCGATCATGGGAAGGGTCAGGAGCCCGGCTTCCGTGGGAGTGGCGCCGCGTGCCACCTGGAAGTACTGGCCCAGGAAGGTGGTGGAGCCGAACATTGCGACGCCCACTGCCACGGAGGCGATGATGGCCAGCGCGGTGGTGCGTTCGGAGATGATCTTGAGCGGGATGATGGGCTGCTCCACTTTGGATTCAACCAGAACCAGGAGGGCCAGCAGCACTACGCCGCCGCCCACCATGGCGGCCGACTGCCAGGAAACCCAGTCGTAGTAGGCCGGCTTGCCGGCGAAGGAAACCCAGATTAGGAGCAGGCTGACGCCGGACGTCAGCAGGATGGAGCCGAGCCAGTCGATCTTGGCGGGACGCCTGATGTGCTGGATCTTCAGGGTGACCTGCAGCAGGATGAGGGCGACGACGGCGAGCGGCACGCAGACGAAGAACGTCCAGCGCCAGCCCAGCGGGCTGTCCACGATGAATCCGCCGAGCAGCGGTCCGCCGGCGGTGCCGACTGCCATCACGCCGCCCATGTAGCCGGAATATTTGCCGCGGTCACGGGGCGGGATCATGGTGCCGATGATGGCCTGGGCCAGGGCGGTGAGCCCACCCATGGCAGCGCCCTGGATAACGCGTGCTGTGAGCAGCAGCGGGATGGTCTCGGAAAGTCCGGCCATCACCGAGCCGGCCACGAAGATGACGATGCTGAGCTGGACCAGGACCTTCTTGTTGAAGAGGTCGGCCAGCTTGCCCCAGATGGGGGTGGTGACGGCGTTCGCCAGGAGCGCGGCCGTGATCACCCAGGCGAAGTCGGTCTGGGTGCCGTGGAGGTCGGACATGATGGTGGGCAGCGCGTTCGCCACGATGGTGCTGCTGAGAATGGCGGTGAAAAACGCTGCGAGGAGCCCGGTCAGGGCTTCCATGATCTGGCGGTGGGTCATCGCCAAGGGCGGTGCGGCGGGTGGTTGGCTCGACATGTCAATCCTTCTACGGGGTCGGGGTGGTGATGTGTCCGGCCGCCGTTGCCCGGGTTGATTGTTTGAGGGAGTCGGAGAGCTTGGTCAGCATTCGCGCCGTGTCTTCGGCGTCCTCCTGGCTCCAGTCGCTGAGGTAGCCCTGCAGGGTGGCAGTGCGGTGCTCCTCGATCTGCCGGAGCTTCTCCACGCCGGCCGTCGACAGGGCCACCAGCTGGGCGCGCCCGTCCGCCGGGTCCTGCCGCCGGATAACGTAGCCCTGCTCCTCGAGGTCCGCGATATGGCGGCTGAGGACTGGAGCGGAGACGCCGAGGCGCTCCGCGAGGTGCGTGGCGCGGGACTCCCCCTCCCCCACGAACCGCAGCACACCCTGCAACGCCACACCGGTGTCCTGCCCGCTGAAGCTCGCCGCGGCCACACACCGGACCATGCGCTGAAGGTCGAAAATGCGGTAGACCAGGTCCGCTGCGGTGTCCGGCGCGACTGCCATGATGAATGCTCCTCAGTGTTTGCCTCAAGCAACTATATAATTAAATGGTTGCTTTGGGAAACTAAGAAGATGGGCGAGGCCCCCACTCCTTCCGGACCGGGGGCCTCATGGGCCGCTCCGCGCTATGGCGGAGCGGAGTTTTGGTTCCTAGACCGGTCAGCCGTCCAGATGGGTGGGAGCGAACATTTTAAGGAGCGTTTCGACGACGACGACGTTCGGCCCGTCCGCCGCGAAGCCCGCTTTAAGCGCGTCCCCCACGCCCTCAGGGGCCACGCGCGTTGCCGGTATCCCGAACGCTTCAGCGAGCTTGACGAAGTCCGGCCGGGCGAGCTCGGTGGCGGTTGCCTTACCGAAGGCGCCCACCATGTATTCACGCAGGATGCCGTAGCCGCCGTCGTCCACAATGAGCCAGGTGACAGGGATGTTGTGCTGCTTGGCGGTGGCGAGCTCGGAGATGGAGTACATGGCCGATCCGTCCCCGGAGACGGCTAGTACCCGGCCGGCCCTGCCCACCGTTTCCAGGCCTACGGCGCCGCCGATGGCCGCGGGGAAGCCATAGCCAAGGCCGCCGGCGCCTTGGGCAGAGTGGAACTGGCCTTCCCGGGCGTCCCAACAGCTCCAGCCCCAGTACGCGGCGATGGTCATGTCCCAGAAGGTCTGGATGCCCGCCGGCACCGCCTCCCGGATATCGGCCATGAACTTCAGTTCCTTGGCCAGGTCCTGCGATTCCAGCCGGGCGCGGACCTTGGCGAGGGACTCCTTGACCAGCGCTTCGGGGGTGGCGCCATGCCAGTTGGGCCGTTCTGCCTGGCCGGATTCAGCACGCTCACCCGTCAGGGCTTCGTCGAGGGCGGCGAGCGCCTGGCCGGCGTCAGCACGGATACCCAGGCCCGGGCGGTTGGACTCGAGCACCCGCGGCTCGGCGTCGATCTGGATGATCCGGCCGCGGGGCTCGAAGGTGAAGTAATTGGAGGTGACCTCACCCAGGGACGAACCGATCACGATCAGGACGTCCGCAGCCTCCAGGACGTCGGTCATGTACCGGTCCTCGATCCAGGACTGCAGCGACAGTTCGTGGTTCCAAGGAAACGCGCCGTTGCCGCCCGGGGTGCAGATCACCGGCGCCCGCAGTTTTTCCGCGATCGACAGCAGGGACTTCTCCGCCCGGCCCCGCCGGGTACCTCCGCCGGCAATGATGGCCGGACGTTCCGCCGTCGACAGCCACCTCACTGCCTCCCGGATCAGTTCCACCCGCGGAGGGTTGTCCGCCGCCTCGGCCAGCGCGTCCTCCACCGGCGGGACCATGATGGGATCCAGCAGCACGTTCTGCGGGATTTCCAGCCACACCGGACCCTGCGGCGAGGAGATGGCCTCGGTCCAGGCGTCCTGGATGGCCGACGGGATCCCGGACGCGTGCTGGATCAGGCGCTGGCTCTTGGTGACGTTCGCGGCCGAGGCCTTCTGGTCATCGAGCTGGTGCAGCATGCCCTTGCGCCGGGCACCCAGGCCCTCGAGGGGGATCTGGCTGGCCACCACCACCATGGGCACGCCGGTGGCGTAGGCCTCCTGCAGCCCGGCGAGGGACGTCAGCGCGCCCGGCCCGGTGGACAGGAACAGCACACCCACCTCCCCCGTGGCCCGGGCATAGCCGTCGGCCGCGAAGGCGCTGTTGTTCTCCACCCGGGAGGACACAAAATGCAGGTTGCCGCGGCCCATGGCATCAAACAGCCCCAGTGCGTGCTGGCCCGGGATGCCAAAGACGGTCTTGGCGCCGAGCGCTTCAAGGGTCTCGACGACGAGGTCCCCGCCGTTGCGCTGGCCGGCGCCGGTCCCGTCCCCCGCGGAGGCGGAGGCGGAGGCGGTAGCTGCTGTGCCAGGTTCGAAATCAATCATCCTTAGGACTCCTTCGTGGCGGCGGCGAAACCCGCGGGCTGGCGGACATCCTGGCCAAGGGCCTGGGCAGCGTAGCCGTTGGCTGCGCCGAAGCGGTCACCTTCCACTGCATTGTCCGCCATCAGGGTGACCAGCTCATAGGCCACGTGACTGGCGGCCACGCCGGTGATTTCTGCGTGGTCGTAGGCCGGGGCCACTTCGACGATGTCGGCTCCAACGAGATTCAGCCCACGGAGGCCGCGGATGATTTCCAGGAGCTCTCGGCTGGTGATGCCGCCGGCTTCGGGGGTTCCGGTGCCGGGTGCGTGCGCGGGATCCAGGACGTCGATGTCCACGGAGATGTACAGCGGGCGGTTGCCGATCCGGTCGCGCACCTTGGCCACAGTCTCCAGGACGCCCTGGTAGTAGACGTCGGCGGAGGTGACGATGCCGAACCCGAAGCGGTGGTCGTCGTCGAGATCCTTCTTGCCGTAGAGCGGCCCGCGCGTGCCAACATGGCTGATCGCGTCGGTGTTCAGGATGCCTTCCTCGACGGCCCGCCGGAACGGAGTTCCGTGCGTATATTCCGCGCCGAAGTAGGTGTCCCAGGTATCCAGATGCGCATCGAAGTGCAGCATCGCAACGGGGCCGCCCGCACGTTCAGCGGCTGCGCGGAGCAGCGGCAGGGCGATGGTGTGGTCCCCGCCGAGGGTCACCAGTTTGCTGCCGGCAGCTGTGAGGTCCAGGGCGTTCTGCTGGATGGTTTCAATGGCTTCGTTGATGTTGAAGGGGTTGACCGCCATGTCACCGGCGTCGGCCACCTGCACGTTTTCGAACGGGCTGACGTCCCAGGCGGGGTTATAGGGACGCAACAGGCGGCTGGCCTCCCGGACGTGGTTGGCCCCGAACCGCGCGCCGGGCCGGTACGAAACGCCGGAGTCGAAGGGCACACCCACCACCGTCACATCAGCTTTGGCCACCTGGTCCAGGCGCGGGAGGCGCGCATAAGTGGCGGCTCCGGCGTACCGCGGAACGCGGGCAGAATCGATGGGACCGAGGTTCCCATTGGCTTCAATGCGCAGCTCTTTCACGGCGGGCCTCTCCTATAAGGGTTGATCTGTGACAGCCATCATAGACCTGGGTTGCCCCCTGCGCATCAACTGTTTACAAAACCGCGCCCTACCGGCTGGCCGCGGGGACCAGGACCCAGAGAACCTCCGCCGGCTCGTCCGTCGGATTGACCCAGGTGTGTGGTTCGCGCCCGGGGAAGGTCACGGTATCGCCGGTGGTGAGCTCGAATTCCTCGTTGGTCATGATCAGGCGGATGTGGCCCTTGATCACATGGAGCACATCGACATCGCAGTCCACGGCATACAGTTCAGCTTCGCCCCGGCCGTGCGGCCCGATGACGGCCTGGATGATTTGGATGCGCCGCTCGGACCGGGCCGTCAGCAGGCGCTCCACAATGCCTTCGCCACCCAGAGAGATTCGGGGACCTTCATCCCGCTTGGTCAGGTGCGTCTCGGGGGCAGCGAACAGGTCGCCAATGGAGATGGACAGAACCTGGCACAGGGTCACCAGCGAGGCCACGGAGGGAGAGGTAAGGTCCCGCTCCACGCGGCTGAGGAAACCCTTGGTCAGGCCGGTGGCGTCCGCAACCTGTTCGATGGTCAGGCGCTGCGACTGCCGGGCAGCACGGATCCTGGACCCGATGGCCACCGGAACGTTGCTCGGCTCTACTGGCAGTGCCTTCATGTGCGGACCTTTCGTGGCCGGCGGTCCGGCCCCATCCCTGGAGCAATCCTAGTGAACTACATTAGGCGCACGACGGCGGCACTTTCGGTTCCGCATCAACGAAACCGGAAGTGCCGCCGTCGTCCGTTCTATTCAGTTCCGCGGAATTCGTCATCATCCAAGGGAACCACGCGCTCCTCGGCATCCACTTCCACCGGGGGCGTCGGGACCACCGCGTGTTCGGAGTCCACGAGTTCGTCCCCGGCGTCCCAATCATCCTCGCTGATGGGGACATCCTCGGCGTAGTCGTACGCGGGATCCGCTTCAACTGACTCGAGGTGCGGCATGTCCGGTTGGGGTCCGGCGGTGTTCATGGTTCAACCTCCGTTTGATCGCCTGACGTGCTCGTTGTGGTGTCGCCAACGGGCTCCACACCTTCATCACAGCACCGCCCGACAGCCCGGTCAAGGGTCTTTGGAACCGCCTCTGGAACCACCTCGGGAGCGGCCTTGGAGGGGCAAAATTTTAAGGGAAGCCGAAACTCTGCAGTGAGGTCAGCCAGCCGAAAATCCGCGGAATTACGCGGTAAGCTGGCTCCGCAATGGGGCCGAACCATGCCCAGTCCAGCATAGGAGCCCCCGTGACTCACCACGCCAATTCAAGCCCAACCCAGCCGTCCGCCGATGCGTCCCCGGAAGCCGGCACGCCCACCACGGCCGACCTCCGCCGGTGGCGCCAATACCTGGCGGACGAACGCGCAGAGGCCGCCGTCTATCGCGATCTGGCACAGAACCGCGAGGGTGAAGAGCGCGCCATCCTGCTGGCCCTCGCCGAAGCCGAAGGCCGGCACGAGGCACACTGGCTCCAGCTCCTCGGTGAGCACGCACACAAGGCCCGGCCGGCGTCTCTCCGCAGCCAGCTGCTGGGCTTTTTGGCCCGCCATTTCGGCTCTGTCTTTGTCCTGGCCCTGGCCCAGCGCGCCGAAGGCCGCTCCCCCTACGCCAAGGATCCCAACGCCACTGCCGCCATGGCGGCAGACGAACAAATCCATGAGGAAGTGGTCCGTGGCCTGGCCACCCGGGGCCGCAACCGGCTCGCCGGCACCTTCCGGGCCGCCGTCTTCGGTGCCAACGATGGACTGGTCAGCAACCTCTCACTTGTGGTGGGGATGGCCGCATCCGGCGTTGCCAGCAGTGTGGTGCTCCTCAGCGGCATAGCCGGGCTCCTGGCGGGAGCCATGTCCATGGCGGCCGGCGAGTTCGTTTCGGTGCGCTCCCAGCGGGAGCTGCTGGCGGCCACCCGCCCCACCCAGATCACCCTCGCCGCGGCCCCGAAGCTGGACCTCGAACACAACGAGCTCCTGCTCGTCTACTTGGCGCGAGGCATGTCCCGCGAGGCAGCCGAGCACCGCGTTGCCGAACGCATGGGCCTGCTCGGCTGCGACTGCGATCCCAGCCTGTCCCTGCAGCCCGAACTGCCCGAGACCGAGGACCAGCACGAAGCCGTGGGTACGGCGTGGGGTGCTGCCCTGTCCAGCTTCTGCTTCTTCGCCTCCGGCGCCGTGGTCCCCATCCTGCCGTTCCTCTTCGGCCTGACCGGACTGACGGCACTGATTGTGGCCGGCGTGCTCGTGGGGCTGGCGCTGCTGGTGACCGGCGGAATCGTTGGGCTACTGTCCGGGACGTCGCCTCTGAGCCGCGGCCTGCGCCAGCTTGCCATTGGCCTCGGGGCCGCCGCCGTGACTTACGTGCTGGGACTGGCTTTCGGCACCGTGGTGGGCTAGCCGCCCAGCACCGCGAGCGCTTCACCCACGCTGTCCACGAGGAAGATCCGCTCCGCCATGGGCCGGCCTGCGGCCAGTTTGTGCAGCATCGGCCACGCAGGTAACTCCATTTCCCAATGTCGCCTGCCAACGAGCACCATGGGCGTGACTGCTTCCCGGGCGCCGTAGTAGTTTTCGCAGGCGTCCTGGAAGATTTCCTGCACGGTACCCGCCGCTCCCGGCAGGAAGATGACTCCGCCGTCGCAAAGTTCCAGCAGGATCGCCTCACGGATTGAATTGGCGAAGTACTTGGCGATATGCGTGGCGAAGTAGTTGGGCGGCTCATGCCCGTAGAACCAGGTGGGGATACCCAACGAGGGGGTTCCGTTCGGATAACGTTCGACGACGGCGGCCGCCTCGCGTGCCCACGCGGACACTGAGGGCCGGAACCCGGGGACGGTTCCAAATCCGGCCAGCACGTCCTGGAACTCGGCATCCGGAATCCGGCTGAGGTACGCGCCCAGGTTGGCTGCTTCCATGGCGCCGGGGCCGCCGCCGGTGGCCACCATCCGCCCGGACTCTGCAAGGAGCCCGCCGAGCTGCGCTGCCTGGGCGTAGTCCGGGGTGCCTCTTTGTGCGGCATGCCCGCCCATCACTCCCACGGTGGTTCTGCCCGTGGAATGCTCCGACCGCATGAATTCCTCCAGGGCGTCGCCGATGGAGTGGTCGTGCAGCGCCGAAGCCAGCGTGGCATCAAGCCGGCGACGCTGACCGGGGCGGATGCTCCACTGATAAACGAGCGCATCGGGCAGTTCCTCGTAGGGCCTCGATGCCAGCCCGGCGTAGAGTTCCTGCGGCGTGTACAGCCGGGCCCGGTAGGCATCGAACGGCACCCCCTCCAGCCTGGGAAAGATCAGCGCGCCGCGGTGCCGGAGGGCGTCCTCCACCCCCTGATCGAAGGTGCAGCCGAGGAAAATTGCGCCTTCCACGTCCAGTGTCTCCAGCGCCACCTTCCGGCCACGCAGGTCCAGTGACTGGGCGTGCCAGCCGCGCATGGCCACGGCCCCTGCCGCCAGCAGGCGGTCGAAGGCGTCGAGGCTTTCGACCTCAAGGGTCCGCGGGCTCGGGGTCAGGCCGCCGGAGGGGTTCATGCCGGGGCTTAGTCTGTTACCCCGGCGGCGCCCGTCAGGTGCTGATCGAGCCGGAGCAGGGTCTTCTCGATGCTGGCCGGGTGGCGGCGCAGGTAGCCTGCCATCCGGAGGAAAAACTTGCCCCGGACTGCCCTGGCATCCCACTGTTCAGTGACGCGCGTCCCGGCGGTACCGGCGTTGTCGGTGGCCGGTACCAGGATGTAGCGCCAGACGTGGCCGTAGAAATGGCGCCAGGCAATGCGCCGGCCTTCCTCGAATTCGCAGACGGTGTTGAGGATTTTGTAGTCCACTTTCATGTTCATCTCCATGCCGAAGCGGGCTCCGAGTTCGAGCCGCTCCGGGCCGCGGGGCTGGGCACCCTTCACGGTGCCGGAGCCGTCAATCACGCTATGCAGCGCCGGCGTGGCCAGCACCTCGAAGATCTCTTCCGGCGATGCGGGGATGAATCGTTCACGGGACACCAGGTATCGGTTATTCATTCCCCCAGCCTAGGGCCATGGTTAGCCGGGCCCGGCACCGCAGCCGGGACCCTTTAGCCGTTGAACTCTGCCGGATGCGGACCTGTGCGGCCGTCCCGCTCGAGGGCGTCGATCACGGACAGTTCGTCCGCGGTCAGCTCGAAGCCAAAGACGTCCAGGTTCTCCCGGATCCGCTCCGGCGTCACCGACTTGGGGATGATGATCCTTCCCTGCTGCAGGTGCCAGCGCAGGATGACCTGCGCAGGGCTGACACCGTGGCTGTCTGCTATCGCAACCACCGCAGGATCGGCCAGCACGGCGCCCTGGGCAAGCGGGCTCCAGGCTTCCGTAACGATCCCGTGCTCGGTGTTGAAAGCGGCAAGCTCGCGCTGCTGGAGCGCCGGGTGGAGCTCGATCTGGTTGATTGCCGGTACCGTGCCGCCCAGATCAATGACTTTCTGCAGGTGTTCCGGGAGGAAGTTGGAAACGCCGATCGCCCTGACCCTGCCGGCGGCCAGCAACTGTTCCAGCGCACGCCAGGCCTCCAGGTACCGGTCGGTGGCCGGTGCGGGCCAGTGGATGAGGTAAAGGTCGAGGTAGTCCAGTCCCAGCTTCTCCAGGCTGGCCTCGAAGGCAGTCAGGGTGGCGACATAGCCGAGGTCGGCCACCCAGAGCTTGGAGGTGATAAACAGCTCTGCGCGGTCGATGCCCGAATCTGCGATGGCGCGACCGGTGCCCGCCTCGTTGCCGTAGATCGCGGCGGTGTCGACGCTGCGGTAACCGGCAGCCAAGGCGAGGCTGACCGCGGCGGTGGTGTCGGCGTCGGAAACCTGGAAGACGCCGAATCCAAGCTGCGGCATCCGCACCCCGTTATTAAGGGTGATCGCCGGGATGGTTGGGGTGATGGGGGTGGACGTCATGGGTTCTCCTTGGGTGGCGTGTGCGGACGTGGAAAAGCTAGAGCAGGGCGTCTGCGCGTTCGACGGCGCCTTGCTCGCCGGGGGCGGACGGCGCCAGCTGCGCGGGTGAGGGCAGCGCGGCAGCCCGCGCTCCGGTCCGCTTGGCCCCTGCGGCGGCGATGACCATAACGACGAGGCCCAGCAGGGTGATGCCGGCGCCGGCCCAGATGGGTGAGGTGTAGCCGAGGCCGGCGGTGATGGTTACGCCACCGAGCCATGCCCCGAGGGCGTTGCCCACGTTGAAGGCGCCAATGTTGGCTCCGGACGCGAGCGTTGGTGCGCTGGACGCGTACTTCATCACCCGCATCTGCAGGCCGGGAACGGTGGCGAATCCGAAGCCGCCCATCAGGACGATGGAGGCGATGGTGAGCACCTGGTTGCCTGCAGTCAGGGCAAAGCCGACCAGCACCACCACGAGTACGGAGAGCACCACCACGAGCGTGCGGTCCACGTTGCGGTCCGCGGCCTTGCCGCCGAGGGTGTTGCCGATGAACAGGCCAACGCCGAAGACGATGAGCAGCCACGGCACGGTGGACGCCGCGAAGCCGGAAACCTCGGTGAGCGTGAAGGCGATGTAGGTAAAGGCGCCGAACATCCCGCCATAGCCGAGGATGGTGACCAGGATGGAGAGCCAGACCTGGCCGGACCGGAAGGCGCGCAGTTCAGTGCGCAAGGATCCCGGCACCGTGTCGCCGTGTCCGGTCTTGGGCACCAGCGTGAGGATTCCTGCGAGGGCGATGACACCAATCACGGTGATGGCCCAGAACGTGGAGCGCCAGCCGGCAGCCTGTCCCAGCATGGTGCCGAACGGTACGCCCAGGACATTGGCTGCCGTGAGCCCGGTGAACATGATGGCGATGGCGCCGGCTTTTTTGGTGGGAGCCACCATGTCCGCGGCCACCACGGCGCCAATTCCGAAGAAGGCTCCATGGGCCAGGGCAGCAATGATGCGGCCGATCATCATCATCCCGTAATCGGGGGCAATGGCTGAGATCAGGTTGCCGGCGACGAACAGCACCAGCAGGACGGCGAGAACTGGCTTGCGCTCAAAGCGTGTCACCGCCGCGGTGAGCAGCAAGGCACCAACGACGACGGCGAGGGCGTAGCCGGAGATCAGCCAGCCCGCCGTGGCTTCGCTGACCTGGAAATCGGCGGCAACCTCGGGCAGCAGGCCCATGATGACGAACTCGGTGAGTCCGATGCCGAACCCGCCGAGGGCGAGGGCTATCAGGCCGATGGGCATGGGAGTGCTCCTTTGAGAATGTACGGGAAGAGATAGGAAGCGTAAGCTAGTAGTTGTAGACGCGTTATTTATTGTTGCACGAGCAGATACAACGCGCAAGCAACTACTTTGATATGTGTGCCGGTTCACGCCCCAGGCGTCCCTGCATATACCCGGAAAGGACAGGAAAATGGGCATCAAGGACGACGCCGTCGAGGTTCGCGCGCAAGGCTGGCGCACCTTGGCGGCGCTGCACGGCCTGATCGAAGGCGAGCTGGAGCGGTCACTGCAGGCCGAATCAAAACTCTCCGTGGTGGAGTACACCGTCTTGGACGCCCTCAGCCGGCAGGACGGCTGGCACATGCGCATGCAGCAGCTGGCACGCGCCACCGCCCTCAGCGCCAGCGCCACCACCCGACTGGTCAACCGCCTCGAGGACCGCGGGCTGCTGACGCGGATCCTTTGCGCGGATGACCGCCGGGGAATCTACACGGAGCTCACCACCAGCGGCGTGGCCCTGCTTGAGGAGGCCCGGCCGGTCCATGACACCACGCTGGAGCGCGCCCTGGCCGAGGCGCAGGACATTCCGGAGCTTGCCGCTTTGGTCGACGCCCTGCCGCGGCTCCACGCCGCGGCCTAGCCACCACGCTTTTGCGCGTGAGGCTTTAGGGCGCGACCGCCAGGACTCCCCCACACCGCATTATCTGGACAAAAACTCCTTGACCGGAGGCGGCTTCAGGCATAGATTTGTAATCAATCAATCAGTTGATCAATGAAGAAGTTGATTACCGGTTTGATGACGTAGAAAGGCCACACGATGAGCTCCGACGACGGCACCCTGGACTCGGCCTTTATGGCCCTGGCCGATCCCGTCCGGAGGAGCATCATCGCCCGGCTCAGCCGGGGCCCGGCCACCGTGAATGAACTGGCGGAACCTTTCGAGATCTCCAAGCAGGCGGTCTCGAAACACATCCAGGTACTTGAGCAGGCGCAACTGGTCACCCGGACCAGGGATGCACAGCGCCGGCCCGTGCACCTGAACCCCGCACGGCTCGAGGCGCTCACAGCGTGGATTGACCAGTACAGGCTGGTCCGCGAAGGGCAGTTCCGCAGCCTTGACGCCGTACTCAGATCAAACGCCGCGGGCAGCGGCGGCTAAATTCCAAGGAGTCATTATGAGCAATTCCCTGAAGCTCAGCGTTCCGGACGGCGTCCCCTTTATCGACTATGAACGCGAGTTCGATTTCCCGGTTGCCGACGTCTTCCGCGCCCACAAGGAACCGGACCTGATTGTCCAGTGGCTTGGCCCCAGGGGCTACAAGATGGACATCGACCACTACGATTTCCGTACCGGGGGCAGTTACAGCTACCTCCACACCGGGCCTGAAGGGACGCCATACGAATTCAAAGGCATCTTCCATACGGTCCGCGAAAACGAGTTCGCCATCCAGACGTTTGAATTTGGCGGCTACCCGGACGTGG
This sequence comes from Arthrobacter sp. BF1, assembly GCF_056680215.1. Taxonomy (NCBI): domain Bacteria; kingdom Bacillati; phylum Actinomycetota; class Actinomycetes; order Micrococcales; family Micrococcaceae; genus Arthrobacter; species Arthrobacter sp. BF1. The sequence continues at coordinate 858,474 of NZ_CM155271.1, read as the reverse complement.
TCAGCCTGGAATTTATGACTTTCGAGGACCTCGGCAACGGCCGCACCCGGCTGCGGGGCCACTCCGTCTACCCCAGCCTGGAGGCCCGGGACGGGATGGCGCAGTCCGGGATGGAAGGCGGCATGACCGAAGGCTACGAGCGGCTCGACGAACTGCTGAGCGGCGCAAAGGTCTAAGACAGCAAAAAGTACGACGGCGGACGGTCACCTTCCCGGCGAAGGTCACCGTCCGCCGTCGTCTGCGGGATGCACAGGGAACACGCGTCCCGAAATCATCTGGACTGACGTCAGGACATTGACACTCGAGCATTTCGCCACCAACTAGCCAATTACACCCCCTTGACGCTCGCCGGGTTGCTGCTAATATCGAGAAAAGGAAGCATGTCCTATCAAAAGAACAAAGGGTGACATACTCGGCCCGTCCTGTTGTTGGACGGGGCGGGATTGAGCCTGGAACGCGGGGAACATTCAGTGGCGAATCAGCTTGGTCTCACCATCGACCGATCCTCCCCCGTGCCCTTGTACCACCAGGTGGTTCAGGGTATTGAGGCCGCGATCCACAGCGGCGTGCTGGAGCCGGGCAGCCGGCTGGAGAACGAAATCGACCTTGCGGCCCAGTTGAACCTCTCCCGGCCAACCATGCGCAAAGCCATGGACGAACTGGTCCGCTCCGGCCTGCTGGTCCGAAAGCGGGGCGTGGGAACGCAGGTGGTTTCCAGCCAGGTCCGCCGGCCCCTGGAACTTTCCAGCCTGTTTGATGACCTGACCAACAACGGGAAGAAGCCCACCACACAGGTGCTGAGCTTTTCCCACATGGAGGCCGACGCCCCCACCCTCGCCACGCTTCAGCTTCCTGCCGGCTCCAAGGTCTACCACTTCACGCGGCTGCGCAAGGTGGGCGGCAAGCCGCTGGCGCTGATGGAGAACTGGGTCCGCGATGACATCGCCACCATGGACGAAGCCATGCTGGCGGCCGAAGGACTTTATGCGATCCTGCGCCGGGGCGGCGTCAACTTCCGCCTGGCCACCCAGCGGATCGGCGCGATGATTGCCAACGACTACCAGGCGCCCCTGCTTGAGACGGACGTGAACTCTGCCCTGGTGACCATGGAACGCACGGCCGTGGACGATACCGGCCGCCGGGTCGAGACCGGACACCACGTGTACCGCGCCGATTCCTACAGCTTTGAAATGACACTCGTACAGCGCTAACGCAAGGATTTCTGCCATGACCAATTGGGTCTATCCCCTGGGCTCCGCCATGGACGGCGACTGGGACGTCTCGCTCGGCACCTCCGATTCCGCCACGGCAGTGGACGGCTGGGCCCACACGGGCCTGAAGGTCGCCACCCTCGCGGCGGGCGCCGCCGTCGAACTTCCCGCGGCCGGAGAGGAACGGATTGTGGTTCCGCTGAACGGCTCTTTCACCGTCACCGTGGACGGCGTGGACCACCTCCTTACCGGACGGCGCTCGGTGTTCCACGGTCCCAGTGATGTCCTGTACTCAGGCACCGGAAAGGCCGTCACCATCAGCTCAACCGACGGCGGGCGCGTGGCCGTCGCCACGGCCCCGGCGCAGGCCTCGCACCCCACCCGCCTCGTGACCGCAGCGGAAACACCTGTGGAACTGCGCGGCGCCGGCAACTGCTCCCGCCAGGTCCACAATTTCGGCACCCCTGCCGCCCTGGAAGCAGACCGCTTTATCGTCTGCGAGGTACTGACGCCCGCCGGCAACTGGTCCTCCTACCCCCCGCACAAGCACGATGAGGAAAAGGACGGGGAAACCAACCTCGAGGAGATCTACTACTTCGAGACCCAGGTTGCCGCCGGATCCAGGGCACCTGCCGACGCCGACGCCATCGGCTACCAGCGCGTCTACGCCTCCGATGACCGCCCCATCGATGTGGCCGCCGAGGTCCGCACCGGCGACGTGGTGCTCGTCCCCTACGGCTGGCATGGCCCCGCCATGGCCGCGCCCGGCTACGACCTGTACTACCTCAACGTGATGGCCGGGCCCGGCCCGGTCCGCGAATGGCTCATCAGTGACGACCCCCACCACGGCTGGGTGCGGCAGAGCTGGGACGGACAGGACATCGACCCCCGGCTGCCGTTCACCGCGTAGCCCGGGTCACGGGGCACATACCCGCAGCCAAGGCAGGCCGAGACAAACAAAAGTGCCCCTTCCTGAAACCAGCGGTTCAGGAAGGGGCACTTTCGTGTGGCGAGGTAGCTCAGCTGGCTACCTTCAGGGCCACCTTGACCGGCGCGCCCGTTGCCAGCGATTCCTGGGCTGCATCGGCCACCCGGGATGCTGCCACGGCGTCCTCCGGCGTGCAAGGGTTCTCCCGCTCGCCCAGGATCAGTTCCACAAACGCTTCCATCTCGGAGCGGTACGCCTGGTCGAACCGCTCGGCGAAGGTCTGGTGCGGTTCACCGGCGGGAAAGGTGATCCCGGCTTCGGCGGACTTCATAGCCGTCTTCCCGTCCAGGCCCACCATGACCGAGCGGCTCGACCCTTGGATCTCCAGCCGGACATCGTGGCCGGCCCCGTTGTACCGGGTGGCGGAAACCGTTCCCACCGTGCCGTCGTCGAACGTAATGACGGCGAGGGCCGTGTCCACGTCGCCCACTTCGCCGATGGCCGGATCACCGTTGTTGGACCCCTTTGCGTAGACTTCCACGATTTCGCGGCCGGTCAGCCAGCGCAGGATGTCGAAGTCGTGGACCGAGCAGTCGCGGAACAGGCCACCGGACGTCGCCAGGAATTCCACCGGCGGCGGCGTCATGTCGCAGGTGACCGCGCGCAGCGAATGGATCCAGCCCAGCTCGCCGGCCTGGTAGGCACGCTTGGCTTCGAGGTAGCCGGCGTCGAAACGGCGCTGGTGGCCGATCTGCACCACGCCGTTGTTGTCCCTGATGTAGTCCAGCACCGGCAGGGCATCGGCCACGTTCATGGCCACCGGCTTTTCGCAGAACACCGGAATGCCAGCGTCCACTCCGGCCCGGATGAGTTCCGGGTGGGTCCCTGTTCCCGTGGCGATGACCAGGCCGTGCACGCCGGAGGCGATCAGGTCCGCCACGGAGGGCAGGAACTCGGCACCGAGGCCTGCGGCAATATTCCGCGCGTGGCCTTCCGCCACATCCGTCAGCCTGAGCCGGACATTGATCCCGCGCGGGTTGAGGACTCCGTTGAGTGCGGCGATGTTGTTGGCGTGCATCACGCCGATGCGCCCCACTCCCACCAGGCCGAGAATGACATCCTTCATAGTGTTCCTTCGTCAGTAGTAGTGCTAATGGATTGTGGCGGGCTGAAGGGGCGCCGGATGGAGGGTGAAGGCCGCCCGGAACGCGTCCAGCGCCGCGTCGCTGTCGCCGCTGGCCCAGGCTTCCAGGCCGACGGTTCCGTCATAGCCGGCCTCGGCGAGCGCCCGGGCGACTGCCTGGTAATTGATTTCACCGGTGCCGGGCTCACAGCGGCCCGGCACATCCGCCACCTGGATTTCGCCGATGTGCGGCAGAGCGGTCCGCACCAGTTCAATCAGGTTCCCCTCCCCCAGTTGTGCGTGGTAGAGGTCCAGCATGAGCTTCACGTTGGGGTGCGCGGCGGCTTCCACCAGGGCCAGGGTGTCCTTGGCGCGGGCCAGCGGGATGCCGGGATGGTCCAGTACGGTGTTGAGGTTCTCCAGGCAGAACGTCACCTGGTGTTCCTCCCCCAGCGCGCCGAGGCGTGCCAGGGTCCGGGCCCCGGTGCTCCACATGCGGCCGGTGGAACGGAAGACGGGCCGTGCCGCTTTCCCGTCCACCAGTTCGGCAGAGTGCACCACCAGGCGGCTGACACCGAGCTCCAGGGCAGTGGGGATCAGGGTCGCCGCGGTCCGGACCACGTCGTCGGCGGTGTCGGGATCCACCAGGCTGCCGGCGGTGTATCCCGTCATCGAGGAAAAGACCGCGCCGGTTGCCTTGAGCGCCTCCAGGTCCTTGGTGCGGGAGTCCCACAGCTCCACGTCGAACCCGGCGTCGTGGATGCGCTGCACCCGTTCGGCAAACGGCAGGTCGGTGAAGAAAATCTCCGCGCAAACGGCCAGCCGCATCAGACTCCTGCCTTAGCGGCCGCGGGGACAGCAACAGGGCCGCCCTGTTTGACGGAGTCGATGCAGGCCAGTGCCATGGAAAGGGCACGGCGGGCGTCTGCGGTTCCAGGCGTGAGGGTGAAATCGCCCGACGGCGGCGGCGTACCGTCGCGCCGGGACCTCACCACAGCGGCGAAGTCTGCGAGTTCATCCGTGTAGGCGTCCCGGAAGAGCTCCACATTGAGCCGCGGGGTGTCTGCCGCAAGGCCGTCGGCGGTGTAGCGGCGGGCTGCAGTTTCTGTGGAACGGCCGGCCTGGACCATGCCCTTGGAGCCGAAGACCTCGCCACGGACGTCGTAGCCGTAGAGGGCGCTGAAGTTTGCCTCGGCCACGGCGATGGCACCGTTGCTGTAGCGGATGGTCACCACAGCCGTGTCCAGGAAACCCTGGTCCCGCAGCCCGGGCTCCACCAGCGCATCGGCGATGGCGTAGACCTCCACCGGCTCGGCCCCTTCGTTGAACCAGTTCAGGGTGTCGAAGTCGTGGATGAGGGTTTCCAGGAAGATGGTCCAGGCGGGGACCCTCGCCGCGTTCGGGATGCTGCCGTTGCCCGGATCGCGGGTCAGCGAGCGCAACAGCTGCGGTTGACCGGCGGTGCCGGCCGCGAGGTCCTTCTTGGCGGCCTGAAAGTCCTCCGCGTACCGGCGGTTGAAGCCAATCTGGAAGTGCACGCCGGCCGCCTCCACAGCGGCGATTGCGGCGTCGAGCTCGTCCAGGCCCTGGCCGGCGGGCTTCTCGCAGAACACGTGCTTTCCGGCCGCGGCGGCCTGGCTGATCAGGGCTGCGTGGAAGCGGGCCGGGCTGGCGATGATCACGGCATCGATCTCGGGATCGGCCAAGATGTCATCCGCGCTGGCGGTGACCTTGGCCGTGCCGAGCGATGCTGCAAGCGCCCCGGCGGATTCGAGGTTGGGGTCGGCGATGGCGGCGAGCACGGCATCGGGGACACGGCGGGCAATGCTTCCGGCGTGGAATGCGCCCATCCAGCCCGAACCGATAAGTCCGATGCGGACCGGTGCCGGGACGGGAACGGGGTTCTGTGCGAGGTAAGCCATGGCTTGTCCTTTCGGGTGGGTCCTAGCGTTTGAGTGGATCAGTGGCGTGCGGGTGGTCTCGTTGGTTGTGGTGCGTCAGTGCCGGGCGGTGCGGACCGGAGTGGCCGCTTCGCCGGGGAACACAACCCCGAGCTGGCGGCGGATCTCATCGGCCACTTCCAGCGTGCGGATGGAGGCCGCCAGCGATCGTTGTTTCACTTCCGTGTTGCCTGCGGCAATCGCCCGCGCCACCGCCGCGGCCTCATAGTGCAGTCCTTCGAAGTGGCCGCCGGCAGGTTCGTTGTGGCGCAGGCGTGTGCCGTCAGGGAAGCGGACCTCGAACCCGCCGGGCATGTTGAAAGGCCCGTCGATGGTCAGCGTTGCTTCGGACCCCACCACTATGGCGGCGGTGGGCGTGAAGTTGTGAACATGGGTGTTCACCACAGCCTGGGCGCCGCCGTCGAACTGTATGACGGCGGACAGCTGGGCGTTGACCCCGGACTCGTGGGGCTGCCCGATGGCGGCCAGTTGCTGCGGGCTGCCCAGCACCTCGGTGACCAGGGCCAGCGGGTAGGTGCCCAGATCAAGCAGCGGGCCGCCGGCCAGTTCGGGATTGAAGATGCGGTGGGAGGGCTCGAAGTGCTCGCCGTACTCCGCGACAACCGTAGTAATGGTACCCAGAGTGCCGGCTTCGATGATCTGCCGGATCACATCAAACTTGGGCAGGAAGAACGTCCACATTGCCTCTGCGGCGAAGACCCCGGCGGTCTCGGCCCGGGCGGCGATGTCCCGCGCCTGGTCCGCATTGAGCCCGATCGGTTTTTCGATCAGGACGTGTTTGCCGGCGTCGATGGCCAGCACCGCGGCCGCGTGGTGGCCGGTGTGGGGCGTGCACACGTAGACGATGTCGATGTCCGGGGCGGCGGCCAGCTCCTCATAGCTGCCGTACGCCGCAGGCACGTCGAAGGTGTCCGCGAAGGCCTTGGACCGGCTCAGCGAACGGGACCCGACGGCGGCGATTACCTGCCCGGTGTGCGCCTGGATCGATTCGGTGAAGCGTTCGGCAATCCAGCCCGGGCCCATGATTCCCCAGCGCAAAACAGGGGCATCTCGGGAGTCGGGGACGCGGGACTGTGGGAGTGCATTAGAGGTCATGCGTAGCTGACTTTCGTGGCAGCACCGTCGCTGTGCAGCGACTGGATCATGGCTTGGGCACCGAGCGAGGCGTTGAGTCCGTCCTGCGCGCCGGCGAGCAAAGGCTTCTCTCCGGCGGCGAGCGCGGAAATCCACGCCTGCAGCTGCAGCCGGTAGGCGTCGGCAAACCGGGGACGCCAGTCCGCCGGGATCTGCTCCTGACGGGTTCCTTCTTGCTGGATCCGCAGCATGGCCGAATCCTGGAGGTCTATGGTTCCCCGTTCCGAAACAACCTCGCAGCGGGTGGTGTAGCCATACTGCGCATTCAGGAACAGCTCCAGCGTGGTGAGGGTTCCGTCCGCGGTGCGGAGCGTCATAAAAGCGGGATCCCGCAGCCCGGCGTCGGCCTGCCGGGTGGTCTTTCCGGCCTGCCATGACACTTCCGTGATGGGAGAGTCCAGCAGCCAGGGAATGATGTCCAGCTCGTGGATGGCCGAATTGGTGATGGCCGATTCGGCGGTGGCACCGGGAGCCGCGGACGCGTTCCGGCTGATGCAATGGACTATCAGGGGCTCGCCCTGCGCCCGGCCATGCACGGCCTGCCGGAGGGCCACGTACCCCGGGTCGAAGCGCCGCATGAAGCCTAGTGAAAGCAGGGAAGCTCCCGTCGCGGCCACCATGTCTGCGTCCGCGGCCACCACTTCGAGGCTTTCCAGAAGGGTCGGTGCCAGCGGTTTTTCGCACAGCACCGGGGTCATCGCCTCAAAGCACTCCAGGACAAGGCCGGCGTGCGTGGAATCGTGGGAGGCCACCACGACGGCGTCCACCTCGCTGGAGTTGATCAGCTCCGATGGATCAGTGGTGATGCGTGCCGACGGCGGTGCTGCCGCGGCGGCGCGGTCGGCGTCGAGATCTGCCACAAAGGTGACTTCGGCACCGCCGATGCTGGTGGAGAGGTTCCTGATGTGGTCCGCGCCCATGATTCCGGCGCCGATGACGCCTACCCGGATCGGCATGGTGTTCCCTTCGTTAACGATCGTACGTGCGTGGATACCTGATGGTGCACACATGGCGGGGCGCTCCGGAGGGGTCCGGAGCGCCCCACCGTGTGCTGCCGCTAGGCGTGTTTCGGGCCGCCTGCGTTAGCGCTGTCCGAGACGTCGGCCACTTCGGCTTTGACTTCTTTCACCACGTCGCCGTGGCCGCCGAGCTGTTCGAGTTCGTGGGCGAGTTCGGCCAGTTCGGCGCCGCCGGCCATCTGGGCGGTGAGTTCGTCGAGGGTGATGTCTTTTTTGTCGTAGTAGCCGATCGATTTGCCGCGCTTGAGCAGCAGGAACCGGTCACCGACGGGGAACGCGTGGTGCGGGTTGTGGGTGATGAAGATGACCCCGAGGCCGCGGTCGCGGGCCTGCAGGATGTACCGCAGCACCACACCTGACTGCTTCACGCCCAGCGCCGCCGTCGGCTCGTCCAGGATCAGCACCTTCGCACCGAAGTACACGGCCCGGGCGATCGCCACACACTGGCGTTCACCGCCGGAGAGCTGGCCGATGGGCTGCTCCACATCGCGCAGGTCGATGCCCATCTCGGCGAGTTCCTTGAGCGTGATCGTCTTCATCTTCTCGACATCCATGCTTTTGAACGGGCCAAAGCCGGACGTCAGTTCCGAGCCGAGGAAGAAGTTCCGCCAAATCGGCATCAGCGGCACCACGGCCAGGTCCTGGTAGACGGTGGCGATGCCCGCGTCCAGGGCATCCCTCGGTGAGGAGAATTTGCGTTCCTCGCCCATGATGTTCAGGACCCCGGCGTCGTGCTGGTGCAGGCCGGCGATGATCTTGATCAGCGTGGACTTGCCCGCGCCGTTGTCGCCCAGCACGCAGGTGACCCGGCCGTTATCCACCGCCATGGTGACGTCGGACAGGGCGATGATGTTGCCGTAATGCTTGCCGACGCCCTCGAGCGAGAGCAGGTGCACGGGGGTGTGGGTCAACGGGTCCTTTTCATCCTTGAGCAGGGTCTGCTGGTCGATCTGATTGGCATTCATTCTTGTTCCGCCCCTTACTTGAGCTCTGCGCGGCGTTTGACGATGAGGTTGACGATGGTGGCCAGCAGCAGCATCAGGCCCAGGAAGAACTTGAACCAGTCCGGGTTCCACTGGGCGTAAACGATGCCCTTGTTGGCCATCCCGAAGATGAACGCGCCGATCGCGCCGCCCACCGCCGAGCCGTAGCCGCCGGTCAGGAGGCAGCCGCCGATCACTGCGGCGATGATGTAGAGGAACTCGTTGCCCACGCCCTCGCCGGACTGCACGGCGTCGAAAGCGAAGAGGTTGTGCATGCCCAGGATCCAGCCGCAGAAACCGACCGCCATAAACAGGCCGATCTTGGTTTTGGTCACCGGAACACCCACTGCGCGGGCCGCGTTAGCGTCACCGCCGACGGCAAAGATCCAGTTGCCCACCCGGGTGCGGAGCAGAACCCAGGACGCCACAGCGACGAGGATGATCCAGAAGAACACCGTGATTTTGACCTCGACCCCGCCGATGCTGATGGACGAGGCAAACACCGCACGGGCGGATTCGAAGCCGTCCAGCTTGGAGATGGACGGCGAGGACACACTGCCGCCGATGAGTCGGGTCAGGGCCAGGTTCAGGCCGGTCAGCATGAGGAATGTCGCGAGGGTGACGATGAAGCTGGGAAGTTTCGTCTTCACGAGGATCCAGCCGTTGATGAAACCGATTCCCAGTGAAACCACGAGCGCCAGGATCACGCCGACCCACGCGTTCATCGAGAAGTTCCAGCTGAACAGGGAAGCCGTCAGTGCTGAGCTGATGACGGCCACACCGGTGGAGAGGTCAAACTCGCCGCCGATCATCAGCAGCGACACCCCCACCGCCATGATCCCGATCGTGGAACTGCCGTACAGGATGGTGGCCAGGGCGTTGGGCTGGGTGAACGTTGAGGACACCAGCGCGAAGAAGACGAAAAGCACCACCGCTCCGACGAGCGCGCCCACCTCGGGGCGGCCCAGAAGCTTCTGGACGGGGCTTCGTTGGCCCACTCTTTCGTCGGCGCGTGGCACGGGGGCCGAAGCCGGTGCCGGCGGCAGGGTTGCTGTCTTTGCCATAGGAAGAACTCCTTGTTGGTCAGGCCGCGCGGCGGTCACCCGCCCCGCGGCCAGAAGCCTGGATCTAGCGGACGCCCTGCTGGGCGAATTTGAGAACGTCGGAAGCGTTGGACTTGTCCACAATGGTGGGACCGGTCAGAACAGGCTGGCCGCCGCCGAGCTTGAAGCCGCCGCGCTTGGCCTGCCAGAGCGAATCAACGGACATGTAGCCCTGAAGCCACGGCTGCTGGTCCACGGTGAAAATCACGGCACCATCCACGATTTTTTGAGCAAGGTCGGCGTTCAGGTCGAAGCTGGCTACCTTTGATGAACTGCCGGCATCCGTGACTGACTTGAGCAACGTGAGGGTGATCGGTGCGCCGAGGCCGATAATGACATCCGCGTCCTTGGCCGCCTGAAGCTTCGCGGTCGCTGTGGACTGGACTGAGGTCATGTCCTTGCCGTCAACGTAGAGGATCTCGGTGCCCGGAACCTTGGCCTTGACGCCCGCACAGCGTGCCTCAAGACCTACGTGGCCCTGCTGCTGGATGACGCAGACGGGGTGCTTGTAGCCTTGCTCGGCGAGCTTGGCGCCCACCGCCTGGCCCGCGAGCTGCTCGTTCGAACCGAAGTGGGTAAATGCGCCGAGCTGAGCCGAGATAGACTCGCCGGCGTTGAGGCTCACCACGGGAATGCCGGCGTCGGTGGCTTTCTTCAGGACATCCTTGAGCGCGTCCGGGGTGGCGAGGGTGACAGCAATGCCGTCAACCTTCTGGTCGATGGCCTGCTGGACGAGCTGGGCCTGGCGGCCGGCTTCGGGATCGCTGGTGTAGAGCAGTTCCACGTTGTCTTTCGCGGAAGCCTCCTCGGCACCCTTGCGGACAATATCCCAGAACGTATCGCCCGCCGCAGCGTGGGTGATGAGGGCTACCTTCATCCGGTCAGTACTGACGGCCTGTCCACCGCCGGCGGCATTGCCGCTGTCGGCAGGCTTGCCGCCTTGGCCGGAACAAGCACTGAGAGCCATCATCGGAACGACGGCCGCCACCAGGGCCGCCTTCCGCCACGAAAACTTATTCACGATTTATCTCCTTTGATCGGGGTTACGGCCCTGCCACTCTGCAGACGCTCAAAGCCCTCTACACCGATCATCGTGACTCAACTCACAGAAGTCAAGACTTTGTCCTGACATTAGGATGTTTTGACGTCTTGGGCGGCTAATGAAACTCAGGACGCGGCACGAGCCGTAGTGGAGCGCAGCACCAGGACTGGCTCAATCAGCACCCGCTCCGGGTCGATGGCTGGGTCTTGGATCCTGGCCAGTAGCCTGTTCGCCACCTCAGCCCCCAGGAGGTCGCTGCGGTTATCAACCGATGTAATGTCCAAAAACCGCGACTGCGCCAGCGGCGAGTTGTCGTATCCCATCACCGAGATGTCCTGCGGTACCCGAAGGCCGCGGGCTTTGAGCACCGCCAAGGCTCCCAGCGCCATCGTGTCGTTGGCAGCGAAGATCGCCGTTGTGTCGGGATACTGCTCAAGGAGGTGGGCCGCGGCAGCGTAACCATCCTCCTCGGAGGTGCCGCCGGCTTCGCCAACGGTTCGGTCCCGGAGGCCCGCCTCCAGGATCCGGCTCCGGAAACCCGCCCGTCGATGATCGCCCGCGCCACCCTTCCCCGACAGGTGCCCGATGCCGGTGTGACCAAGCTGGAGGAGGTGCTCGACGGCGGCACGAGCGCCGCCGTCGTCGTCGCCGGTGATCAGATCGGCCCCCTCCGGGACACCACTGCGCCAGCCGGCCACAACGGTGGGCACCCTGCTCCGGGCCAGCATGGAAACGCTCGGTTCCGCCGCGATGACCAGGCCGTCCACGTGCATGGCCAGCAGTCCGTCGGCGGCGTCGCTGATGCGGTCTTCGCCGGGCTGCGAGTCGGCGAGGGTCACGTGGTACCCATGCGCAGACAGGGCGGACTGCATGCTCCGCAGGAGGTCAACGAACCACAGATTCCGGTAGTCCTCGATCAGCAGGCCAATGCTTTTGGTCCGGCTGCTGGCCAGGGTTGTGGCCGCCCGGCTGGGGCGGTATCCGAGCTCCGAAATCGCCGCCAGGACAGCCTCGCGGCGCTTATCGCTGACCTTCGCCGGCGACCGGAGGACCAGGGACACCAGCGACGGCGAAACCCCCGCCCGTTTCGCAACGTCGTAGAGGGTGGGCCGCCCGGATCCGGGACTCATCGCACTCATTCGTGGCCCGCACTCTCTTCCAATCCGGATTCACCCGGAAACATTGACAGGACATATAGACATGGCTACGCTTAGACTCAGCATACAAAATTGTAGCGCTACAAAAAGCCGTCGTGTGTCCCCGCCGCGGCTGAATTTCAAAGGAGAAATCAATGGCTGAAAGCCTTGGCGTCGCGGTCATCGGTGCTGGAATGGCCGGAAAGGCCCACGCGGCGGCCTACCGGACAGCGTCCACCCTCTACAGCCCGGTCCTCCCCCAGGTCCGCCTCGTCTCCATTGGTGACGTGAACGCCGAATTCGGTTCCCTCGCTGCCCGCCGCTTTGGCTACGAGCGCCATGACACGTCATGGCAGGCCATCGCCGAAGCTGACGACATCGACGTCGTCAGCGTTGTCATTGCGAACTCGCTGCACCGCGAAGTGGTGGAGGGACTGCTGGCCGCCGGCAAGCACGTGCTGTGCGAAAAGCCGCTGAGTGACTCGATCGAAGACGCCCGGGCCATGGCCGAGGCCGCCCGGAACGCCAGCTCCATCGCGCGCATTGGCTTCACCTTCCGCCGCACGCCGGGCATCGCCTACATCCGCGACCTCATCCGCAACGGCGTGCTCGGCAACGTCCTGCACTTCAGTGGCCGCTACTGGACCGACTACGGATTTAGCCCGTCCGCCCCTATGAGCTGGCGCTACAAGGGCGGCCCCGGTTCCGGTGCGCTGGCCGACGTCGGAAGCCACCTTGCTTATGTTTCTGAGTTCCTCTGCGGCGACATCAAGTCTGTCACCGGCGGGCAGTTGAGCACTGTCATCGGCAAGCGCCCCCTGCCTCTTGCGGCCGTTATGGGCCACGACCATGCTGCCGTCAGCGACACTTTCGAAGCCGTCGAGAACGACGACTACGCTGCGTTCAACGCGGAGTTCGAAAACGGTGCCGGCAGCTTTGAAGTTTCCCGGGTCGCAGCCGGGCACGCCAACAGCCTGCAGTTCGAGGTGTTCTGCGAAAACGGTGCCGCCAAGTTCGACCAGCGACGCCCGTCCGAAATCCAGCTGTTCCTCAACGACGGCTCCGGCAACGAGAACGGCTACCGCCAAGTAATCCTCGGCCCGGGCCACCCGTACATCACCGGCGGGCTGGCCATGGACGCCCCCGAAGTCGGCTTTGGCCAGAACGACGCGTTCGGTTACCAGGCCCGCGCTTTCCTCGAAGAGGTGGCCGGCCTCAGCGAAGCGGAGTCACTGCCCCGCTGCGCCACGTTCGACGAGGGCGTACGCAACATGGAACTCCTCGGCGCCGTAACCGAATCCGCGCTCAACAACGGAAAGAAGATCACGCTGTGAAACTTGGCGTCTACAACGCAATCCTGCACGACCGTCCGCTGCCCGAGGCTCTCAAAGTCATCGCGGACCTGGGCCTGACAGGCATCGAAATCAACACTGGCGGCTTCCTGCCCGCCGTCCACGTCCCCACGTTCGATGAGATCCTCACAAGCGACGCAGCCCGGGACGACTATCTGGCGATCTTCGAAGGAACCGGCGTCTCGATCGCCGGCCTGAACTGCAACGGCAACCCGCTGCATCCGAAGCGGGAGATCGGCGAGAAGCATGCCGAGGACATCCGCCGCTCCATCCGGCTGGCACACCGCCTCGGCCAGGACCGTGTGGTCACCATGTCCGGCCTGCCCGGCGGCGAGCCGGGCGCCACCACGGTCAACTGGGTGGTCAACGCCTGGAACTCGGCGGCACTGGATGTGTTGGACTACCAGTGGGGCGTTGCCGCGGAATTCTGGAAGGAAACCGACAGGCTCGCCGCTGACCACGGCGTCAAGGTGGCCCTGGAACTGCATCCGCAGAACATCGTCTTCAACACCGCTGACGTCTACAAACTCATCGAACTCACCGGCGCCACGCATGTCGGCGTCGAGCTGGATGCCTCCCACCTGTTCTGGCAGCAGATGGATCCCATAGCGGTGGTGCGCGAACTCGGACCGCTCGTTTTCCAGGCTGCCGCAAAGGACGTCCGGGTCAACACCGCGAACGCCGCGCTCTACGGTGTGCTCGACAACAGCTTCCGCCGGCTCGCTCCGGAGGAAAACCGGACCAACCTCGGCGGCGACGAGTGGGCCAACGAGTGGCCGAAGAACTCCGCCTGGGACTTCGTGGCCCTGGGCCGCGGACACGACACCGCCTTTTGGACCGAGTTCCTGCGGGCGCTGCACGAGGTGGACCCGGAGATGCTGGTCAACATCGAACACGAGGACACGTCCCTGGGCCGGATCGAAGGGCTGCAGGTGGCAGCCAAGGTCCTGCTCGACGCTGATGCCGCACTTGCCGCGTCCCTGAACCCGACGGCCTAAACACCCACGCCACAGGGCTGGCAGCAGGGGCGTCGCTTTCGCGGCGTCCCTGCTGTTGTGTCTCCTGAGCATTCCCCCGACAAGAGAAGGAAAAGGAAGTATGCGCATTGGCATCGTTGGATACGGAGCAGGAGGAAGATACTTCCACGCGCCCTTCATCGAAGCGGCCCCCGGCGTGGAATTGGTTGGCATTGTGGCCCGCTCGGAAGCGAAAAAGGCGCAGGCGGAAGCTGACTTCCCGGATGTGCCCGTTTATGGGAGCCTTGCTGAGCTGCTGGACGCCGGCGTGGACGCGGTCACCATCACCACGCCGCACCACACCCGCCATGACCTGCTCCTGGAAGCCATCGAAGCAGGCGTGCACGTGGTGGCCGACAAGCCCTTCGCCCCGAATGCGGAGGCAGCAGTGATCGCGCTGTAGCACCCTCTCTCACTTAACGCGGGTTTTCCACCATCCCTCTCTCACCGGGTGAGAGAGGGATGGTGGTTTTCCTGCATTAAGTGAGAGAGCGTCCTGGGCACCGCACCCGCTGGAGACAAAAAACGCCCGACGCCCGCCGGCGTCGGGCGTTCTTGCGTCACCTTAGCCGGATACGCCGGAGCGCTGCTTGAACAGGTGCTCCAGCTCCTCCAAGGATTTGTCCTTCGTTTCCGGGACGACGCGCTTGACCCAGACAATGGCACCCAGCTGCAGTGCCACGAAGATGAAGAACGTCGCCGAAACACCGATCCACGAGACCATCTGCGGGAAAAAGAACCCGATCAGGAAGTTGATCATCCACAGCACAAAGACGCAGATGCCCATGGCGATGCCGCGGACGTGCATGGGGAAGATCTCGGACATGGTCAGCCACGTGACGGTGCCGATGCAGCCCTGCATGGAAGCCAGGAACGTCACCATAAACAGCAGCACCAGGTAGCCGCGCAACGTGCTCTCCGGCAGGAGCATGGAGACGAGCGCGATGGCCGTCAGGGACGACGCCGTGCCGCACAGTCCCACAATCAGCATGGGTTTGCGGGGCACCCGTGTCATCAGATACATGCCGACGACGACGGCAGCCACCGACGTGATGCCGTTGAGGACGTTGGCAATCAGGGCGCCCTGGTCGCCGAATCCGGACGAGGACAGGATGGACGTCCCGTAGTACATGATGGCGTTGACGCCGCTGATCTGGTTGATGATGGCCATGCCGAGGCCCACCACGAAGATCCTGCGGATCCACGGCACGGTGAGGTCCTTGAACGTGCCCATCTTGGCCTGGTAGTCCTCACGGGCTGCCTGCCGGACCTCGTCGAACTCCGCGGAGACGTCACCGGCGGCGCGGGTGGAGCGCAGCACCTCAAGGACGGCTCCGAAGCGGCCGGCCGACGCAAGCCAGCGCGGGCTCTCCGGCAAGACCAGCATCCCGAACCACAGGATGACGGCCGGGAGCGTGGCGATCACCAGCATCCACCGCCAGACGTGCGTTTCTTCGGGGAAAAGGTTGCCCAGCACGGCGTTGAACGTGAAGGCCAGGAACTGGCCGGTGACGATCATCAGTTCGTTTTGTGTGACGATGCGGCCGCGCTGGGCCGCCGGCGACATTTCCGCGAGGTACACGGGGACAATCACGGAAGCCCCGCCCACCGCCAGGCCCAGCAGGGTCCGGGCCGCAATGAGCAGTTCAGTGCTCGGCGAGATGGTGCAGGCGATAGTGGCCACAATGAAGATCAGTGCCAGGCCCATGATGGTCTTGCGCCTGCCGAAGCGGTCCGAGAGCCGGCCTGCACTGATGGCGCCGAAGGCCGCGCCGAACAGGAGCGTGGACGTGACCAGCCCTTCGGTCAACGGGGTGAGGCCGAGGTCCCGCTGCATAAACGGCAGGGCGCCGTTGATGACACCGGTGTCATAACCGAAGAGCAGTCCGCCGAAGGTGGAGAAGAGCGCCACCTTCCGCATAAATTTCTTCGGATTGGCGGGCCTCGCGGGGTTGTTCTGTTTGGTGCTGCGGGGTGCGTCGGATTGGACTGTGCCGGGATTCGTGATGGTTCCGTTGCTTTGGTCCATCTTCCCCACCACTACTTGGCCTGTGCGACGTAGCTGCGCATCGTCTCCAGCTGGTAGCGGGAGACGTCCTCGGCGTTGTCGTCCTCGGCAAAGACACTGGACACCATGACGGTGTTGTCCTTGTCCAGGAAGCCGATTTCCTTGAGCCCGCCAAAGAAATCATCCCAGTTGACGTCGCCGTCGCCGATCTTCAGGTGCTGGTGGACGCGCACTGCGTTTCCGGGCGGGTTGGTGATGTAGCGCAGCCCGTGGGAGGCGTGGTGGTCCATGGTGTCCGAGACGTGGACCAGGCGAAGTTTGTCACCGGCGGCGCGCATGATCTCCAACGGCTTGTTGCCCATGTGGAACGAGTGGGAGGCCACGTAGACCATGCCGATGTTGGGCGAGTTGAGCCCGCGGATGACGCGGATGGCAGCCAGGCCGTCTTCGACGAAGTCGTCCGGGTGCGGGTCGATCAGGACGTCCATTCCTTCACGCTCGATGATCGGCAGCAGTTCCTCCATGGAGCGGTAGAAGGCGCGCTCGGACTCTTCGGCTTTCTCGGGCCGGCCGCTGAATTCGGTGTTCATGGTGCTGACGCCGAGGTCCACGGCAATCTGGATGGCACGCTTCCAGTAGCGGACGGCTGCCTCGCGGGCATCCTCGTCCGGGCCGGACCAGCGCAGGACCGGAAGCACCGAGGCGATCTCAACACCGGCGTCCTTACAGGCTTTGTTCAGCTGGACCACCAGTTCGTCGTCGGCCTTGGGGTGGTTGTAAAACGGGATCATGTCGGCGTGCGGGGTCAGCTGCAGGTATTTGTACCCGAGGTCGGCGGCCACGCGCGGAAATTCCAGCAGGCTGTGGCTGTGGTGGAACGGGGTGGGGTCCAGGGCGATTTTCATCGTCACTCCTTTGTGGATCGGAAACTTCGATGCTGCGTGCAGAGGCGGCCTGCCGGTCTGCTGCCGGCGGGCCGCCCCTGGTCCGGCCGGCTGTTAGCTGTACAGCGCCGGCTTGGTGTTGAGCTGGACTTTGACCTTCTCGCCCGACTTCTGTGCCTCGACACCGGCTTCGCAGCAGGCGGCGGTGGCGTAGCCGTCCCAGGCGGTGGGGCCGCCGATTTCGCCCCGGCGGGCGGCGTCCGCCCAGGCCTGGACCTCGACGTCGTACGCCGCACCGAAGCGGTCCTCGAACCCCGGGGCGACGTTGCCGCCCCACTTGCCGGCGGACTGGATGTACGGTCCGCTGTCCCCGCCGATGCTGACGATGCCGTCCTCGAACGAAGCCTGCGTGGCCACCTGGTAACCGAACTTGGCGTTGACGTAGATTTCGACGTCGGCCAGGACACCCGATTCGGTCTCCAGCAGGACGTGCTGCGGGTCGTGCTGGCCGTTGGGGGCATTGCGTGTGGCTTTGCCGAGGCGGACCTGGACGGAGGTGATTTCCTCACCGGTGAAGTAGCGGATTGCATCAAACTCGTGGACCACGGAGTCGTTGATGAGCATCTCGTTGGTGAAGCCCTCGGGGGTGCTCGGGTTGCGGTGCTGGTGGTGCAGCATCAGCAGCTCCCCCAGTTCGCTGTTACGGATGATCGAACCCAGCGCCGCGTACTCCGCGTCGAAACGTCGCATAAAACCGACTTGGATGCGCTTGTGGCCCAGTGCCGTTTCGGCTTGGACCACCTTCCAGGCGCTCTCCGCATCGGGCGTGAGCGGCTTTTCACAGAGGATGGGAAAATCCTTCTCCAGTGCCTTGTACAGGATTTCCTCGTGCAGGAAGCCGGGGGTGGCAATCAGCACGGCGTTGACGTCGCCGTTGTTGAGCGCTTCGTCGGCGCTGGCGAGCGCCACCGCGCCGTCGATGCCTTCGATGGCGGCCTGCGCCCGTGCAAGATCGACGTCGACGACGGCGGCTACTTCGGCGCCGTGGATGCGGGTGCTGAGCCGCTTGATGTGGTCGGCTCCCATCCGGCCTGCGCCGATGACGGCCACGCGGAGAATGTCAGTCATTGTTCTGTCCTTTGGTGAGGTTCGGCTGGTTACTGGACCCGCGTGCGGGAGCCACAGGAGAGCAGGTAGTTGCGGGTGCGCTTGGCGATGGGCATCGGGACGTCGAAGGCAACGGGGTACATGTCCTGTTCCACGATGCCGAAGATCGGGCGGTTGAGGGCTTCAACGGCTTCGATGACTGCACGCAGGTCGGGCAGGCCGTTGGGCGGCTCGGTCATAACGCCGGCCAGGTTGGCCGCGGCCCAGGTCATGTTTTCCTCGTTGACCTTCTTGAGGATCTCCGGGTTGATCTGCTTCAAGTGCAGGTAGCCGATGCGGTCCGGGTAGTTTTTGATTAGCTCCAGGCTGGATGCCCCGCAGTATTCTGCGTGGCCGGTGTCCAGGCACAGGTTCAGGTACTTCGGGTCCGTAGCTGCCAGCAGGGTTTCGATGTCCTGCTGGGCACCAACGTGCGAGTCGGCGTGGGAGTGGAACTGCTGCTTCAGGCCGAAGTCCTCCAGCAGAACCTTGCCCATGCGGTTGTGGCCGTCGAACAGGTCAGCCCACGCCGCCTCGGTGAGCTGACCGCTTTCGACCGCTTCGCCGGTGACATCGTCACGCCACATGGCCGGTATGACCACGATGTGTTCGCCGCCCATGGCCGCCGTCAGTTCGGCCACCTTGCGGGCCGGCTCCCAGGCTTCGTCGTACTGATTGGCGCCACGGTGGAAGGCGGTGAAGACCGTTCCGGCGGTTACCTTGAGGTCGCGTTGTTTGAGTTCCTCAGCCAGGCGGGTGGGGTCGTTGGGCAGGTAGCCGTACGGACCGAGCTCGATCCACTTGTAGCCGGACTCTGCAACTTCATCCAGGAAGCGTTCCCACGGGGTTTGCTGGGGGTCGTCCGGGAACCAGACACCCCAGGAGTCGGGTGCGGTGCCGATGATGAGCTTGTTCTCGACGTCTGTCATGACTTTTCCTTCTCATCGATTGCTCCGTAATGGCCCTTTTGGACGCTCAAAACGGCGGTTACGGAGCAGTCGATGGTGGTTGTGAGGGTGGCGGTGGTTGTTAGTTGGAGGGGAAGTTGTAGCTTGCTCCAGAGGCGTGGGTGGGTTCGGGCCAGCGGGAGGTGACCACTTTGCCGCGGGTGTAGAAGGAGACGCCTTCGGGGCCGTAGATGTGCTTGTCGCCGAAGAGGGATGCTTTCCAGCCGCCGAAGGAGTGATAGGCCACGGGGACCGGCAGCGGCACGTTGATGCCGATCATGCCCACGGTCACGGAGCGCTGGAAGGTGCGAGCGTTCGCGCCGGAGGAGGTGAAGATGGCGGTGCCGTTGCCGTACGGGTTGGAGTTGATCAGCTTGATGCCGTCTTCCAGGGTGTCGACGCGGACGACGACGAGCACGGGTCCGAAGATTTCCTCGGTGTAGGCGGTCATTTCGGTTTTGACGTGGTCCAGGACGGTGGGGCCGACCCAGAAGCCATCCTCGTGGCCGGGAACCACGAGGTCGCGGCCGTCCACCACCATGGCCGCTCCTGCGGCCTCGGCTTCGGTGACGATCTTCACGATGCGTTCCTTGGACGCGGGCGTGATGACCGGGCCCATTTCGGCGTCGGGCACGGTGCCGTTGTTGACCTTGACGGCCAGGGCACGTTCTTCGACCTTTTTGACGATCAGGTCTGCGGCGTCACCGACGGCGACCGCGACGGAGATGGCCATGCAGCGTTCGCCGGCGGAGCCGAACGCAGCGGCGGCGAGGTGGTCGGCGGCGTTGTCGAGGTCGGCGTCGGGCATCACGATGGCGTGGTTCTTGGCCCCGCCGAGGGCCTGGACGCGCTTGCCGTGCTTGGTGGCGGTCTCGTGGACGTACTGGGCGATCGGGGTGGAGCCGACGAAGGAGATGCCGTCCACGTCCGGGTGGGTCAGGAGCCCCTCGACGGTTTCCTTGTCGCCGTGCAGGACCTGGAAAACGCCGTCGGGCAGGCCGGCCTGCTTCCAGAGCTTGGCCAGCAGCATCGAGGCGGACGGGTCACGTTCGGAGGGCTTGAGGATGAAGGCGTTGCCGGTGGCGATGGCCATCGGGGCCATCCACAGCGGCACCATCACCGGGAAGTTGAAGGGGGTGATGCCGGCGACGACGCCGAGCGGTTCGCGGAAGGAGAAGACGTCGATGCCGGTGGAGACCTGGTCCGAGTAGTCGCCCTTGAGCAGCTGCGGGATGCCGCAGGCGAACTCGATGACTTCCAGGCCGCGGCCGATCTCGCCCTTCGCGTCGGAGAGGACCTTGCCGTGCTCGGCGGTGATCAGTTCGGCGAGGTCATCCACGTGGGCGGCGACGAGTTCGCGGAACTTGAACAGCACGGCGGTGCGCTTGGCCAGGGAAATATCGCCCCAGGTATCGGCGGCCTTGCGGGCCGCGGCGACGGTGGCGTCCAGGTCCGCCCGGTTGGCCAGTCGCAGCTGGGCCGAGACGGCACCGGTGGCCGGGTTGTAGACGGGCTGGGTGCGGTCGCCTTCGCCGGCGGTCTCGGCGCCGTTGATGAAGTGGCTGATGGTGGTGGTCTCAGTGGAGGTGGCAGTCATGGGACTCTTCCTTGAGTAGTCGAAGGGGATGAAAAGCGGGAGCTTAGCCGAGCAGCTTGCGCTGTCGGTTCTTGTGGTCGGTGTAGGTCTTGTAGGCCTGCTGGGTGGACTCGAGGTCGGAGACCTGCGAGACGGGCACGTCCCACCAGGATTCCGAGCTGGGTGCATCCAGCAGCGGATCGGATTCGACGTGGATCAGGATGGGTCCGCCGCGTTCGGGGGCGGCCTTGGCGTCCCGGATGGCCTGTTCGAGTTCGGCGATGACCTTCTCCCCCGGTTCGATCCGGACCACCTTCACGCCGAGGGACTCGGCGTTCAGGGCCAGGTCCACCGGCAGGGTGTCACCTTCGTCAAAGCTGTGGGCTTCCTCGTTCAGGGCCCGGTACTGGGTGCCGAACCGCTGCGAGCCGAGGGATTCGGACAGGGATCCGATGGAAGCGTAGCCGTGGTTCTGGATCAGGACCACAATCAGCTTGATGCGTTCGGCGACGGCGGTGACCAGTTCGGTGTGCATCATCAGGTAGGAGCCGTCCCCCACCATGACCACAACGTCGCGCTGTTCACCACCGCGCGCGGCTTCCGCCAGCGCCGCTCGCTTCACACCCAGGCCGCCCGGGATTTCGTAGCCCATGCAGGAGTAGGCGTATTCCACGTGGTAACCGAACGGGTCCCGGACCCGCCACATCTTGTGCAGGTCCCCGGGCAGGGACCCGGCAGCACAGATGACCACGTCTGCCGGCTCCATGGCCCGGGACGTAGCGCCGATGATCTCGTTCTGGGCCGGCAACGGCGTGAAGCGGGTATCGAAGGCTTCGTCCACGGTGGCGTCCCAGCGCTTCTTTTCGGCTGCGATCTGCTGTTCGAGGTCCGCGCCGACGCGGTAGCCGCCCAGGGCTGCGTTGAGCTTGACCAGGGCCTTGCGCGCGTCGGCCACGATCGGCAGCGTGGTGCCGTGCTTGTATGCGTCGATCGCGGCCACGTTGATGTTGATGAAGCGCACGTCCGGGTTCTGGAACGCAGTCCGCGACGCGGTGGTGAAGTCCTCGTACCGGGTGCCGATACCGATGATCAGGTCCGCCTCCGCCGCGATGGCATTCGCCGCCGTCGTGCCGGTGGAACCGATCGCACCGAGCGAGAACTGGTGGTCCCAGGGCAGGACGCCGACGCCGGCCTGCGTGTTGCCCACCGGGATGCCGGTCAGTTCGACGAACTTGGCCAGTTCATCGTTGGCGTAGGCGTAGAGGACGCCGCCGCCGGCCATGATCAGCGGACGCTTCGCGGCACGGATCGCCGCAGCGGCACGGGCGATGTCCTCGTCGTCGGCGTCCGGGCGGCGGATCCGCCACTCACGCTCGGCCAGGAACTCCTCGGGCACGTCGAACGCCTCCGCCTGGACATCCTGCGGCAGCGAGATGGTCACGGCGCCGGTCTCAGCCGGATCCGTCAGGACCCGCAGGCCGTGGTGGAACGCCGAGAACAGCTGCTCGGGCCGGGAGACGCGGTCGAAGAACTTGGACAGCGGCCGGAACGCATCGTTGACGGTGATGTCGTAGGCGTAGGGCTGCTCCAACTGCTGCAGGACCGGGTCCGCGGCGCGGGTGGCGAACGTGTCAGATGGCAGCAGCAGGACCGGCAGCCGGTTGGTGGTGGCCAGCGCCGCACCGGTCAGCAGGTTCGAGGAACCCGGCCCGATCGAGGTGCTGATCGCGAACGTCTGGCGGCGCCGGGTGTGGCGGGCGTAACCCACGGCCTGGTGGGACTGGGCCTGCTCATTGCGCCCCTGGTAGTAGGGCATGATCGCCGGATCCAGCTGCTGGTACTGCTTCAGCGCCTGCCCAACACCGGCCACGTTGCCGTGCCCGAAAATCCCGAACATGCCCGGGATCAGGCGCTCCCGGTACTCCTCGGCACCAACCGTGTCGACGGTGTACTGCTTGGACAGGTACTCGACGACAGCCTGGGCCACCGTCATTCGGCGGGTTGTTGTTCCCACGATGATTACTCCGATACTTTCGCTGAGGACTGCAGCACAGGGGTCTTGAGGAGCGAGGCGGCGGTGGCGACGGCTCCGGCCACGTCGCCGTCGGCCGGATACAACAGTGTCCGGCCGACCGTAAGGCCTTGCACCCCGGGCAGCGCGAGGGCTGCCTGCCAACTGGCGAACACCTCGTCCTGGGTGCCTTCCGGGTCCCCGCCGAGGAGCACTGTGGGCAGCGTGGTGGCCGCCATGACGCGTTCCATCTCCGCCACCACGGGCAGCTTCATCCACGTGTAGGCGCTCGTGGAGCCCAATCCCTGCGCGATCGCGATGGATTTGATCACGGCGTCCGGGCTGAGGTCGTTGCGGACCTTGCCGTTCTGCCAGACCGAGAGGAACGGTTCCACCATGGCGATCAGCTTACGTGCGGCAAGCGAATCGACGGCCCGCGCCGTGGCTTCCAGGGCGGAGGCGGTGTCCGGGTCGCCGAGGCAGATGCGGGTCAGCATCTTGCCGCCGTCGGCACCCAGTGCGGACAGGGCCTCGGCGGTGTGGCCGGTGAAGCGGTCATCAATTTCATTGACGAGCCCGGCCAGGCCACCGCGGTTCATGGAACCGAAGACAAGTTTGCCTTCCAGTGCCCCCAGCAGGAGCAGGTCATCCATGATGTCCGGTGACGCGAGCACACCGTCCACGGCCGGGTTTGCCAGGGCGATCTGGAGGCGGTCCAGCAGGTCAAGGCGGTCCGCCATGGCGACGGGGTCGTTGCCAACGGAGAGGGCTCCGCGGGCGGGGTGGTCGGCGGCGACAATAAAATTCTGGACGCCGTACTTCAGCCCCGGGTGGCGCCTGCGCGTCGCTGCGGCGCGGGCCACGGCGTCGGGATCTTCGAGCCGGAGGGCGCTGAGGTGCTGGTAGCGGCGGGGATCGTCGTTGGCGCTCAAGACGCTGCTCCTTCGGAAACTGCTCCGTGGGACGTAGCTGCGGCTGCACCGGCGAACGCGGGCACCAGCCGGCCGCGCTCGGCCAGCAGTGAGGTGACCTCTTCCGGCGTCGGCATCGCATCAGCACAGGACAGGCGCGAGGCCACAATGGCACCCGCCGCGTTGGCGAAGTCAAGCACCTCGGCGAGCGGCCAGCCGGCCAGCAAGCCGTGGCAGAATGCGCCGCCGAAGGAATCACCGGCGCCCAGTCCATTTACGGTCTCCACCTTGACCGGTGCCGATACCACGCGTTCCGTGCGGGTTTTGGCCATCACACCTTCTGGCCCGAGCTTCACGACGGCGATCTCGACCCCGGCAGCCAGCAGGCGGTCAGCCTGTTCGTCGGGTGTGCCTTCTCCAACCGCGACGGCGCATTCCTTGTCATTGCCGATCGCGACGGTGACGTGCGGCAGGATCCTGGCGATCTGTTCCCGGGCTTCCTCCTCGGATGCCCAGAACATGGGCCGGTAGTCCAGGTCAAGGACCGTGAACTGGCCGATCTTCAGCTGGTCGCGGTCCCGGGCCTCATGGGCCTTCAGATGCGCTTCCCGGCTGGGCTCCTGGCACAATCCGGTCACGGTGGACCAGAAGATGCGTGCGTCCCGGATGGCGTCCAGGTCAAGCTCTTCGGCCCTGATCTGCAGGTCCGGGGCCGTGGGGAACCGGCCATAGAAGTAGAGCGGGAACTCATCCGTAGCCGGCTTGATCGCACAGAACGTCACAGCAGTGGGCCATTCCTTGACGGGGGTGACGAATGAGTCGTCCACGCCGAACTTGCGAAGCTCGCGGTGTAGGTAGATGCCGAAGGCGTCATCGCCGGTGCGGGTGATCACGCCGGTCCGGCGGCCATGCCGGGCGGCTGCCACGGCTACGTTTGAGGGTGAGCCTCCGAGGTACTTCCCAAAGGACTGCACGTCCTCCAGATCCACCCCGATATCGTTCGGGTAAATATCAACGCTGATGCGCCCGATCGTGAGCAGTTCGTGGTTCACGGTAATCGCGGACCTTTCTGTTGTGAACTCTTGCGGGACGGAGCTCCGGTGCCTGGCCGGACCGCACGTGAGCGGGGCCACAACCACTACTCTGCACCACAATTCATGTCCTGTCAAAGGTTTGTACTGACATAACTACAACGAAACGTAGTCTTCTAAAAAAGTGTTCCCGGCGGCCCCAAAATGGGCGCCCGGAAAGCCTTTATTTGCGCGGAATCGCCAGTTCGCCCGTGACATATTGCGCGCGGCCGAAACCAAATGACCAGTCGCTGGCGCTGTTTTCCACATATCCCAGGAAGACGTCTTCGCCAGCGACCCCGACCTCTGCGAGTCCCGTGGCAATGGCCGCGAAGAGGGACTGCTTGGCTTCCTGGCTGCGGCCGCCCTGCGTGAAAATCTGAATCATCACCACGTCCGACGACCGCTCAAAACCGAGACCCGCATCCTGGGCGAATATCTGGCCCGGGGCGTGCTCTGTGAGGATATGGAAGTAGTCCCGCTCCGGAATGCCGTACTCGGCCAGGATGGCGTCATGGATCCGGCGGCTGAGGCTGCCGAGTTCCTCGGGGCTCCGGCCTGCGTTGACATCGATTCGAACCAGCGGCATCGCGCGTCTCCTTCATGGTTTGTCCTGACATACTAACAAATTAAAGCATTGCCGAACAAGAGGGTTGCGGGCTTTCTTGGTGGGCAGCGCCGGATTCTGCTCCATCCTTGGCTCCGCCGCAGAGCGCATCAGCGGCATGCCGCGCCCCGGAGTCGTGCCCCGCCGAATGATTGGGCAGAATCCGGCACGGAAGGAGTTAACGACGACGGCGCCCGCCGCCTTCCAAGGGAAGGTGACGGGCGCCGTCGTACTTTGAGCAGCACTGCGCCTTAAACAGCAACGCGGGGTCACTCCCTGCCCAATCCAGCCTCTGGAAGGGGCAGGGAGTGACCCCGCGTTGTGGTGCTGTGGTGCTTGGAACCTAGAGCGCTGCGTAAACTTCGCGCAGCAGCGTAGCGGTCTCGGACGGCGTCTTGCCGACCTTCACGCCAGCAGCCTCGAGGGCTTCCTTCTTGGCCTGGGCGGTTCCGGCGGAACCCGAGACGATGGCGCCGGCGTGGCCCATGGTCTTGCCTTCGGGAGCGGTGAAGCCGGCCACGTAGCCAACAACCGGCTTGGTGACGTTGGCCTTGATGAATTCGGCAGCGCGCTCTTCAGCGTCGCCACCGATTTCACCGATCATCACGATCGCCTTGGTCTCGGGGTCAGCTTCGAACGCAGCCAGGGCGTCGATGTGGGTGGTGCCGATGACGGGGTCGCCGCCGATGCCAATGGCGGTGGAGAAGCCAAGGTCGCGCAGTTCGTACATCATCTGGTAAGTCAGGGTGCCTGACTTGGAGACGAGGCCGATGGGGCCCTTGCCGGTGATGTTGTTCGGCGTAATGCCAACCAGCGCTTCGCCGGGGGTGATGATGCCGGGGCAGTTCGGTCCGATGATGCGGGTGACCTGGTTGCCGTCAGCGTCAACGGTGGACTGGGCCAGTGCCCAGAACTCGGCGGAATCCTGGACGGGCACGCCTTCGGTGATGACAACTACGAGGCCGATGCCGGCTTCGATGGCTTCAACAACGGCATTCTTGGTGAATGCCGGCGGGACGAAGACGATGGAGACGTCGGCACCGGTTTCAGCCATGGCTTCCTTGACGGTGCCATAGACGTTGATTTCGGCGTCACCGTGCAGGACGGTGGTGCCGGCTTTGCGGGCGTTGACGCCGCCGACGATGTTGGTGCCGGCCTTGAGCATCAGGGCGGTGTGCTTGGTGCCTTCGCCGCCGGTGATGCCCTGGACGATGACCTTGGAGTCCTTGTTCAGATAGATAGACATGGTGCGTCCCTTACTTAGCTGCGTTGGCGAGCTCGGCGGCCTTGTCGGCGCCCTCGTCCATGGTGGCGGCCAGGGTAACCAGCGGGTGGTTGGCCTCGGCCAGGATGCGGCGGCCTTCCTCAACGTTGTTGCCGTCGAGGCGGACGACCAGCGGCTTGTTCGCGTTCTGGCCCAGCTCGGCCAGCGCACCGACGATGCCCTTGGCAACGGCGTCACACGCGGTGATGCCACCGAAGACGTTCACGAACACGGACTTGACCTGCTCGTCGCCGAGGATGACGTCGAGGCCTGCAGCCATGACCTCGGCGGAAGCTCCACCGCCGATGTCCAGGAAGTTGGCGGGCTTGACGTTGCCGTGGTTTTCACCGGCGTACGCAACAACGTCCAGGGTGGACATGACCAGGCCGGCACCGTTACCGATGATGCCAACTTCGCCGTCCAGCTTGACGTAGTTCAGGTCCTGAGCTTTGGCCTTGGCCTCGAGCGGATCCGCAGCGTCCTTGTCCTCAAGGAGGGCGTGCTTGGCGTGGCGGAACTCGGCGTTCTCGTCCAGCGTCACCTTGCCGTCCAGTGCCACGATGTCGCCCGCGCCGGTCTTGACCAGCGGGTTGACCTCCACGAGGGTGGCGTCTTCCTTCTTGAAGACATCCCAGAGCTTAAGGATCACGGCGGCGACCTTGCCGCGCAGTTCCTCAGCGAAGCCTGCGGCTGCAACGATTTCGTCAGCCTTGGCCTGGTCGATGCCAACGGCGGGATCGATAGCGACCTTGGCCAGCGCATCGGGGCGTTCGACGGCGAGCTGCTCGATTTCCATGCCGCCTTCAACCGAGCACATGGCCAGGTAGTTGCGGTTGGCCCGGTCCAGCAGTACGGAGAAGTAGTACTCCTCGGCGATGTCGGCACCCTGGGCAATCATCACCTTGTTAACGGTGTGGCCCTTGATGTCCATGCCCAGGATGTTGGTGGAGTGCTCAAGTGCCTCATCAGCGGTCTTGGCTACCTTGACGCCGCCGGCCTTGCCGCGACCGCCAACCTTGACCTGTGCTTTAACAACTGTCACGCCGCCGATTTTTTCGGCTGCTGCTTTTGCTTCTTCTGGGGTGTACGCCACGATGCCGGCAAGCACGGGTACACCGTGCGCCTCGAACATATCGCGCGCCTGGTATTCAAACAGGTCCACGGGTTAGTGTCCTTCTACGTCGAAGTAGTTTCTGTACAGTCGGGCACCATCGTCAGACGATGACCGGGCTGCGGATTGCAATCACCTGCGACCAGTTCGGAAACGAGCCACAGCGTGCGATGCTCCACTCGGAACTCTAGTCCTCTCTGAGGACCGGCCCGTTCCACAGTACCTCTTATGTGAGTAAGCACACTATTCTATGGAGCGTAGAAAAACCCCTAGATTACGGGGTTTTTGCGGCTTCTGACGGGGCCGGCGCAGCGGTCCGGGCAGCTTTGGAAAAAGCTTCGTAATGATCCTTGGCGACGAAGAAGGCGACACCGCCGGAGACATTTCCGCACGCCACGCCATGGTTGTACGGCGAGCAGCGGATGCCGTTCCGTTCCAAGTTGGCGCCGTCGGCCAGAACGGGCAATTCGCTGATCGGGCCGGTCTTGCTCCCCTTGGGCCCGTAAGTCGCCTCCATTTGTGTGACACCTGAACGGCATTCCCCGTAGGTGGCTTTCTCCGGGCTGAGCAGCGCCGTCCCCCCGAGGTAGCCCAGACCGGTGCCGGCGCAATCGTCTTTGATATCGACGGCGGCAGGCTTAGGGTAGTTCGCCAACTGGCAGTGCGCCACCGGAACAGTGGCTAGTTTGTCGTTGGCGCTGTCGGTGAAGCTGTTCAGCTCGTACGGGAGGTTGAGGTGCTCGCCTTTGGCGGACGTCAGCGAGCACACGATGTTCCTGTCCTCGGTGATGAACGACAGTACGTCCTGGCCGGCCCGGAACCCTGCCGGGTCCACCAGTGCCGCCCGTTCAAGCTGTTCCAGGGGCGGCAGCGGCGGCGGCGCAACGTAGCCCCGGTCCTCAGTGGTGATGGTGCAGGCAGTGGCCGCCAGCAAAGTGAAGGCGGCGAAGATCCCCAGAACAGTCCGTCGCATGGTCCCCATTATGCTTCATGGCTGCGGCTGCACCGGAGCGCCCGCCCGGCCGCTGGCGCTGGGATCAGCCCACCCCGCCGTTCAACCGTGGCCGAATAAATTTCCGCGGCGTGGGCTGTTTCCACTCAGGCACATACTTGGCGTGCCTCAGCCCATTCCCGGAATCCCGCATCTAAGGAGCGCCCCGTGGAGAAGCAGCAGTCGCCGGGGCTGAGGTTTCTCGGCGCAACGGACACTGTGACGGATCCAGGTACCTGGTCCAGTCACACGGGAAGCAAATTCTGGTCGAATGCGGGCTCTTTCAAGGCTACAAACAGATTCGGGATCGAAACCGCGTAACTTTTCCCGTCAGTCCCGCAAGCATTTCACCGGCGATCTCGGCCGGGCTGGCGATCCCCTCATGTATCCGCCCAGAGCCCTGGAATCCGTCGACGTGCTGGTGACTGAATCCACCTACGGGAACCGGGCACACCCCGGCGGAGACCCCGAGGCCGAACTGGGCGAGATCATCACGCGCGTCGCCAAAAGGCAGGGTGTGATCATGATCGTGGCCTTCGCCGTGGGGCGGGCCGAGACGGTGTTGCTGCACCTGTCCCGCCTAACGAGCAAGGATGCCATTCCGAACATCCCTGTCTATCTCAACAGCCCGATGACCATCGATGCCTCCGGCATGTATCAGCGCCACCGTGAAGAACACAGGCTCGAACAACACGAATTTGAAGCGATGTACAAACTGGCCACCCCCGTCCGAAGCGCCGATGATTCCAAACTGCTCAATCTCCGGGGCGGGCCCATGATTATCCTGTCCGCCAGCGGCATGCTCACCGGCGGCCGGATCCTGCATCATCTGGAAAACTACGGCCCGGACCCGCGTAACGTGATCATCCTCAGTGGATACCAGGCCGCCGGAACCAGGGGCGCGTCCCTCGCGGCGGGCGAGCAACATCTGCGCATCTACGGCCGGGACATCCGGATCGGCGCGGAAGTCATCCAGATGGAAGGCCTGTCCGCCCACGCGGACGCCGACGAGCTGATCCAATGGCAGACGCCCCCACAGCACCGGCCATGACGTACATCACCCACGGTGAAGCCGACTCGTCCGATGCCATCCGCATCCGGATCAAACGCGAGCTGGGGTGGAAGGCCCGTGTGCCCGAGTACCTTGAATCCGTCCCAGTAGACGATCCTTACTAGCCTCGGCCTGCCCGCAGTTCCGTTCAGGCGTCCGGTGCCTAAGCGTGCGGTGCTTAGGCGTCCAGTTTGGTCAGCGGCGCGTAGCGGAGCAGGAGCCGCTTCTCGCCGACGTCGAACTTCACCTTGGCGACGGTCTTGTCGCCTGCGCCTTCGAGGGCCAGCACGGTGCCGTTGCCGAAGCTGGTGTGGTTGACCTTGTCCCCCACACTGACGGCCACGATTTCCTTCTGTGGCTGGACCCGGTTCTTGGCGATGACCGCAGGAACGTCTGCGTTGAACCCGGCTGAGGAGTCTGCGGCGGCCCCGCGGGACGTGCCGGCGCCCCAGAACGATCCGTTGTAGCGGCCGGAGCCGATCGACGCACCGCTCCCCCACCCGCCGGACTGCCGGCTGGTGCCTTCGCGCTTCCACTCCACCAGCTCGGACGGGATTTCCTCGAGGAACTGACTGGCCGGGTTGTACTGGCTCTGGCCCCACATGCTGCGGACTTCGGACCGGGTGACGTAGAGCCTCTTGCGGGCGCGGGTGAGGCCCACATAGGCCAGCCGGCGCTCTTCGGCGAGCTCCTTGGGATCCGTGGCCGAACGCTGGTGCGGGAACAGCCCGTGCTCCATGCCGGTCAGGAACACCACCGGGAATTCGAGGCCCTTGGCGGTATGCAGGGTCATCAGCGTGACCACGCCCAGGCGCTTGGCCTCCGCCACGGCGGCGTCGATGTCCGCCCCGGGAGCGTCCGGGATCTGGTCCGCGTCGGCCACCAGGGACACCTGCTCCAGAAAAGCACCCAGGGACCCTTCCGGGTTCTCCTGTTCGTATTCACGCACGACGGCGACGAGTTCCGCCAGGTTCTCCACGCGGGACTCATCCTGTGGATCAGTGCTGGAACGCAGCCCGGCGAGGTAGCCGGTCTGTTCCAGTACTGCTTCCAGTGCCGCGGCAGCACCCGAGCCGGTAGCGACTTCGGCGAGGTCATCAAGGAGTTTCACGAACCCCAGGACGGCGTTAACGGAGCGCGTTGCCATGCCGGGGGCTTCCTCGGCCCGCCGGGCCGCAGCCATGAACGACATCCGCTCCCGCGACGCAAGCGCCGCCACGGCGCCCTCGGCGCGGTCACCGATGCCGCGCTTGGGTTCGTTGAGCACCCGGCGCAGGTTGACGTCGTCGTCCGGGTTCACCAGGACCCGGAGGTAAGCGAGGGCGTCCTTGATTTCCTTGCGTTCGTAGAAGCGGGTGCCGCCCACCACCTTGTACGGCAGGCCCACGCGGACCAGCACGTCCTCTATGGAGCGTGACTGAGCGTTGGTGCGGTAGAAAATGGCCACGTCACCGGGGCGGAGGTTGTCCTCGTCCTGGAGCCGGTCGATTTCTTTGGCGATGAACCGGGCTTCATCGTGTTCGTTTTCGCCGACGTAGCCGATGATCTTGTGGCCATCGCCCTCGGCCGTCCACAGCCGTTTTTCGGGTCGGTTGGGGTTGCGCGAGATCACGGAGTTTGCCGCGCTGAGGATGTTCTGCGTGGAGCGGTAGTTCTGCTCCAGCTTGATGGTGCGGGCGGCCGGGTAGTCCTTCTCGAACTCTACGATGTTGCGGATATCCGCACCGCGGAACGCGTAGATTGACTGGTCCGAGTCGCCCACCACCGTGAGCTCGGACGCACCCGGGCCTTCGCCCACAATCTCCCGGACCAGGGCGTACTGGGCGTGGTTGGTGTCCTGGTATTCGTCCACCAGGACATGCCGGAACCGGCGGCGGTAGGAGTCCGCGAGCGCAGGGAACGCCCGGAACATGTAGACGGTCTCCGCGATGAGGTCGTCGAAGTCCATGGCGTTGGCCTGGCGCAGCCGCTGGGTGTAGCCCTTGAAGACGTCCGCCACGGCGCTTTCGAATGGATCGTTGAAGTTGGCGGTGGAGGCGAACGAGTCGGCGTCGATGAGTTCGTTCTTCAGCGCGGAGATCTTGTGCTGAATGGCCTTGGGCGCGAACTTCTTGGGGTCCAGGTCAAGGCTTTTGGACACCTGAGTGACCAGTCGCAGGGAGTCCGCGGAGTCATAGATGGAGAAGTTCGACTTCAGGCCCACGTTCGCCGCTTCCTGGCGCAGGATACGGACGCACGAGGAGTGGAACGTGGAAATCCACATGATCTTGGCCCGGCCGCCCACCAATACCGCGATGCGCTCCCGCATCTCGGCGGCAGCCTTGTTGGTAAAGGTAATGGCCAGGATTTCGCCGTAATGGGCGCGGTGCGTGGCAATCAGGTAAGCGATCCTGTTGCTGAGCACGCGGGTCTTGCCTGAACCGGCGCCAGCCACAATCAGCAGGGCGCTGCCGGCATGCATAACGGCCTCCTCCTGCTGCGGGTTCAGCCCCTGCAGCAGCTCCGCGGCATTCGGCCGGTGGTGCGGCTGGTCTTCATTGCCCTCACCGCGGGGCTGCTGGCTGGCCCAGCCGCCGGTGCGCTGGGCGCTGTCAGCCGGGCGCTGGTGGCCGGTCCCGCCGCCACCCAGTTCGGCAGCCTGGGAAAGGCCTTCCGGGCGCGACTTGGTGCGGGCTGAGGCTACCGATGCGGCCTTGAACGGTCCGTCAGAGTACGGGTCAAACAACATATCCATGGTGCCTACAAGTCTAGGCGGTGGGGCTGACAGTCAGGTCCAACCTGTGGATAACACCGGTTCCTGGCACCGCGCCGCCCGAAGCAGCCCCCAGCCGCGGCTCAGGTCACCGAGCCGGACAGGAGGGCCGCACGCAGCTCCCGCACCGCCGTCGTGCCTCCCGCCATGAACCACTGCAGCCCGTTGACCTGCACGGTGTCCGTGGCGCCGCCGGCGGCGCGGACAATCGCCTTGCCGGGCAGCCAGTCCCATTCCGGGCAGCTGTGCTGGAACCAGCAGCCCAGCTGCCCGTCCGCCACGCGGCCCAGGTCGCAGGACCCGGACCCGAACATCCGCAGGGCGGCGGCGGAGGTCGCGGCCGCGTGCCAGGGCATAGCGCAGAGCGGATCCATCAGCCAGGTGGGGTGGATGTAGGTGGCAGCCCCGAGTTCTGCAAGGGGGTTGTGGTTGCGTGCCCCACCGTCCTGGTAAGCAGCCAGTGCCTCCCCGTTCAGCGTCGCGGCCTGCGCCTTTCCGCCGAGCCACAACTTGTCCTCCTCAGGCTGGAAGATCGCGCCCAGCAGCACGTCCGCGGAGTCTTTCAGGGCAATGGCCGAGCACCAGTAGGTGGAGCCGTGCAGGAAGTTGTAGGTGCCGTCCACGGGGTCGATCACCCAAGTCCGGCCGCTGGTACCGGCCACCGAGGCGCCCTCCTCGCCCAGGATGCCGTCGTCGGGCCTGCACCGCTGGAGCTGCTCCAGCACATAGGCTTCGGCGGCGTGGTCGGCCGCCGTCACCACGTCGGAGATGGACGTTTTCTGCTGCGACTGCAGGCCGGCCATGCGCATCAGCAGCGCCAGCTGCCCGGCCTCGCGCACCAGCGCCGATGCCAGCTGGTAGTCATCCAGGGCGGGGTCGAGTTCTAGGGCGCTGTGCCTGCCAGTGGTCATTGCACCAGTCTATGCAGCGCCATAATGGTGCCATGGCCAAAACCCCAGCGCAGCGGATCAAGAAGCACGGCTCCAAGGCGGTTGTCCCGCAGCACAACCTCCCGCCGGTGATCAACCCCACCACCAGCCGTACGCCGCAGAAGGCCCAGAACAACACCAACCTGATCCTTATCGCAGGCGTGACAGTCAGCCTGTTCCTGTTCTGGTATGTCCACCTCCTGACTTTGGACCAGCTCACCCAGCTCACCACGGGACGGGCCATGCCTGATTCCCTGGTGGGCGGCTTCGATGCAAAGTACATCAGTGACCTGCGCACCGTGATGGACGACGACGCCCGCGGTCAGCTCAACTACGTCCACAAAACCGCCGGCACACTGTTCCCGCTCATCTTTGGCTTCACCTGGCTGCTGCTGATCGGCACCAACGTGGCGAAGAAGTCCCTCCGCTGGGCCCTGTGGGCCGTCCCGCTGCTGTTTGTGGTGGTCCGGCTATGGGGCAACGTCACCATCGATTCGGTGCTGGCCGCGGAAACGGCCGACGCCGGCCAGGTCGCGTTGGCATCCGCGCTCACCGTTGCGGGCTGGGTGCTGTTCGTTGTGAGCCTTCTGGCCGGGGCCGCTGCGGTGTTCCTGGGCAAGAAACCGGGGGGCAACAAGGCGAACTCCCCATCGATTGCTCCGTAACGGCCCTTTTGAGCGCCCTAAACGACTCTTACGGAGCAGCGGATGGGGGTTACGGCGTACTGGATGCGTGCAGGCGAAGCTCCCGGCGGTGCTGGCTGACGCGCTGGGCGATGATCAGCCCAGCTGTCGCCACCCCTACCGTGACCGGGTACCCCATCAGCCGCTCCAGCGTGCCGGGCTCGGGCACGTTCATCCCGGTCAGTCCGCCGGTCACAAGTGCTGCGAGCGACGCCAGCCCGCACACCAGCACAAACCATCCGAGCGGCGTCTGCCGCAGCCACAATGCGCCCAGCACCAGCACCGCGAGCGCGCCGGCGATGAAGTACATAAGCGCGCCGGTGTAGTGCCAGCCGGAACCGACGTCCTCCGGCACCAGTCCCACGATCATGGTCCCGGCGCCGGCGGTGCCGGCCAGGATCCGGACCCAGACCGCGGCCAGCCAGGGTTTCCGGTGTCCGGGCTGCACCCTGGCCCCGGGCCGGGCGGCGACACACAGGAGTCCCGACGTCAGCAGCAGTGCGCCCAGGAGCATGCCCAGTCCCTGGACCACAAATGATACGTTCATCAGCCAGTGCAGCGGCGAACAGACATTTCGGCCGTCAAAAATCCCGCAGTGGACCGCGCCGAGGTCGCTGATGAAACCGGTCCGCCGGTCATAGGGCTGTGGCCCGGCCCAGCCTCCGATCACGGCTGTTTCGGCCACAAAATACTGCAGGACGCTCAGGACGGACCAGGCGCCGATGTAATGGCGGGTGGACGCAGTGTCCGGGATAAAGACCGCTGCGGGAGCGGACGACGGGGCTGAACTCATGCCAAGAGCGTAGTACGGCCTCCCACCTTGTATGCTTGTATCCGTGTCCGGACGGACCGGCCCTGCCGGAACAGCGGACACGCGCCCTCGTAGCTCAGTGGATAGAGCACGGCTCTCCTAAAGCCGGTGTCGTTGGTTCGATTCCAATCGAGGGCACTTGAACCTTCCTGCTCCGGAGTTCAGCCTCCGTGCCTACCTGCTCGGCCCTTCGCCGGCCGGCCCCGCCACGGCGGGAAAGTGGTCCGTTGAACGGCACCTGCTGGATCGGTCCACCGGCACCCGCGGAACCTTCTCCGGCGTCGTACTTTTTTCTCAAACTGACGACGGCGGCCTGGCCTTCCGTGAAGAGGGCACCATGCGCTGGCCCACCTTCACCGGCCCCGCCTCCCGTGAATACCTCCTGCAGCCCGCCGACCGGATAGACGCCCTGGACGTATTCTTCGAAGATGGGCGCCCCTTCCACCGGATGAGCTTCACCCCGGAAGCCAACCTTGACCAGCATTGGTGCGATCCCGATACCTACCGGGTGACCTACAGCTACGAGGGCCCAGACGCGTTCGGCTACACCTGGGACGTCAGCGGGCCGAGCAAGGATCTGCTGCTGACGTCGGCGCTCCTGCGGCTAGGCTCGAAGGCGTGAAAGCACGCATTGTTGTCTCCGCCGTCTGCGTGTTCGATGACGCCGGGCGGCTCCTGACCGTCCGCAAGCGCGGCACCGGCATGTTTATGCACCCCGGCAGCAAGCCGGAACCCGGTGAGACGGCCGTCCAGGCCGCGTCCCGGGAGCTGGCAGAGGAAGTGGGAATCATCATTGCGCCGCGCGACCTCGAACTGATGGGTGTCTGGATTGCCGACGCCGCGAACGAGGCCGCCACCGACATCGAAGCCACGGTGTTCCTGGCACCCGGCACGTGGACAGCCCGCCGAGCGGCAGAGATCGCCGAAATCCGCTGGCTGGATCTGGCCGCGCTTGAGCTGGAACTTGAACGGGGTGCGGAACCCCCGGCGGACCTCGCCCCGCTGCTGACGGACCACATCCTGCCCGAGCTGGCCGCCGCGCGCCGCTGACCCGCCATCCAAAGGCGAGATCTCGGCGCTATAAGCCCGTCTTAGCGCCGAAGTCGCCGCTCGGCGCCGCACTCCGGGACCTAGTACTCGGGGACGGCTTCCTCAGCCACCGCGGTGGCCTCGGCGAACTGCGTCCGGTACAGCTCGGCATAGCGTCCCTCGGCCGCGAGCAGCTCGGTGTGCGTGCCGCGTTCCACGATCCGGCCGTCCTCCACCACCAGGATGACGTCGGCGGCGCGGATGGTCGAGAGCCGGTGGGCAATCACGACGGCGGTGCGCCCCTCGAGCGCCGCGCCGAGGGCCTCCTGGACAGCAGCCTCGTTGGTCGAGTCCAGGGCCGCGGTGGCCTCGTCCAGGATCACCACGCGCGGCTGCGCAATGAGCAGGCGGGCGATGGTGAGCCGCTGGCGTTCCCCGCCCGAAAGCCGGTAACCGCGCTCCCCCACAACGGTGTCCAGGCCGTCGGGCAGGGACCGGACCATGGCCTCCAGCCGGGCCTGCCGCAGGACATCCCACATGAGCTCGTCGCTGGCGTCCGGACGGGCCAGGCGCAGGTTGGAGGCAATGCTCTCGTGGAACAGGTGCCCGTCCTGCGTCACCATGCCAAGGGTCTGCCGCATCGAATCGAAGGTGAGGTCGCGGACGTCAACGCCGGTTCCGGGCGTGGCCCCGCCAAAGCGGACGGCCCCGGAATCCACGTCATACAGGCGCGAGAGCAGCTGCGCGATGGTTGACTTGCCGGCCCCGGAGGAGCCCACGAGGGCAACGGTCTGGCCGGGTTCCACCCGGAAGCTGATTCCGTGCAGCACCTCTTCGCCGCCGCGGGTGTCCAGGGTGGAAACGTCCTCCAGCGAGGCGAGCGAGACCTTGTCCGCCGAAGGGTAGGAGAAGCGGACGTCGTCGAACTCCACGGACAGCGGACCGCGGGGAGATGAGACCGCATCGGGCTTCTGCTCGATGAGCGGCTTGAGGTCCAGGATCTCAAAGACCCGCTCGAAGCTGACCAGGGCGCTCATGATCTCGACCCGGGCGTTGGAAAGCGCCGTGAGCGGCGCGTACAAGCGGGTGAGCAGCAGTGCCAGCACCACGACGTCGCCCGCGGCCAGTTGCCCCTGCAACGCCAGGAAGCCACCGAGGCCGTACACCAGCGCGAGAGCCAGCGCCGAGACGAGAGTCAGGGCGGTCACGAAGGTGAACTGCAGCATCGCCGTCCGGATGCCGATGTCGCGTACCCGTCCTGCCCGCACGGCGAACTCGCGGGATTCCTCATCCGGCCGGCCGAAAAGCTTCACCAGGGTGGCGCCCGGAGCGGAGAACCGCTCGGTCATCTGGGTGCCCATGGACGCGTTGTGCTCCGCAGCTTCGCGGCGCAGGTCCGCCAGCTTCGAGCCCATCCGCCGGGCGGGAATCAGGAAGAGCGGCAGCAGGATCATGGCCAGCACGGTGATGAGCCAGGATTTGCCCAGCATCACCACGAGGGTCAGCGCAAGCGCCACAACGTTGCTTACCACGCCGGAGAGGGTGCCGGCGAAGGCCGACTGCGCACCGATCACGTCATTGTTGAGCCGGCTCACCAGGGCACCGGTACGGGTGCGGGTGAAGAACGCGATGGGCATCTTCTGTACGTGGTCGAAGACCTTCGTGCGGAGGTCCACGATCACGCCTTCACCGATCGTGGAGGATAGCCAGCGGGTGACCAGTCCCAGCCCGGCTTCGGCGACCGCCACAATGGCGATCAGCACGGCCAGCCAGACGACGACGTCGGTGCCCGCGCCGGCGATGATCGCATCAACCACCTGGCCGGCGAGGACCGGCGTGGCGACGGCCAGGACGGCCATCACGATGGACAACAGCACAAAGGCGATCAGCTTGCCCTTGTGTGGCCGGGCGAAGGTGAACACACGCCTGAGCGTCTCTTTCGAGAAGGGCTTCGAGCCACTCGAGGCGCGCGTGATGTTGTACAGGGAGCTCCAGGCTACCCGGTCCATGCTCATGAGTTGTTGCCTTTCGGGGCGGCGTGGCCGATCAGTTCGGAGACGGCGCCGTTGTCCACATTCCACCGTACATCCAGCCGCACGTTCTCGAGCAGCCTCCGGTCGTGGGTGACCAGCAGCAGGGCTCCCTCGTAACTTTCCAAGGCTTCTTCCAACTGTTCGATGGCGGGCAGGTCAAGGTGGTTTGTTGGTTCGTCCAGGACCAGCAGGTTCACGCCCCGCGCCTGCAGCAAGGCCAGCGCAGCACGTGTCCGTTCGCCAGGTGAGAGGGAATCCACGGAACGCGTGGTGTGGTCGGCCTTCAGCCCGAATTTAGCCAGCAGGGTGCGGACTTCAGCCGGGGTCAGGTCCGTCAGGACAGCTTCGACGGCGTCCGCCAGGTTGAGGTGGCCGGCCAGCAGTCCGCGGGCCTGGTCAATTTCGCCGATGGCCACCGAGGCGCCCATGGCGGCGTCGCCTGCGTCCGGTGCCTGGACGCCCAGGAGCAGGCGCAGCAACGTCGATTTGCCCGCCCCGTTGGGGCCGGTGATCCCGATCCGCTCCCCCGCATTCAGCTGCAGGTTCACCGGGCCCAGGGTGAAGCTGCTCTGATGGACGACGGCGTCACGCAGGGTGGCAACCACCGCACTGGACCGCGGCGCCTGGCCGATGCTGAACTGCAGCTGCCATTCCTTCCGGGGTTCCTCCACCACGTCCAGCCGTGCGATCCGGGACTCCATCTGCCGGACCTTCTGGGCCTGCTTTTCGGATGATTCGGTGCTGGCCGCGCGACGGATCTTGTCATTGTCCGGGCTCTTCTTCATGGCGTTCCGCACACCCTGGGAGCTCCACTCACGCTGCGTCCGGGCCCGCGACACCAGGTCTGCCTTGGTGGCGGCGAACTCCTCGAACTTTTCGCGTGCATGCCGCCTGGCGACGGCCCGCTCCTCCAGGAAAGCCTCGTAGCCGCCGTCGTACACCGCCACGGAATTCTGGGCAAGATCCAGCTCCACGATGGTGGTGACGCAGCGGGCCAGGAACTCACGGTCGTGGGACACCAGCACCACACCGCCGCGCAGGCCCTGGACGAAGGCTTCCAGTTTGGCCAGCCCGGCCAGGTCCAGGTCGTTCGTGGGTTCGTCCAGGAGCACCACGTCGAAGCGGCTGAGCAGGAGGGCGGCCAGTGCTACGCGCGCGGCCTGGCCGCCGGAGAGGCCGGTCATGAGGGCCTCCGGCCCGGTTTCCAGCCCGAGATCGGCTAAGACGGCCGGGATGCGTTCGTCCAGGTCCGCCGCGCCGGACGCCATCCAGCGGTCGAAAGCGAGGGAATAGGCATCGTCAGCGCCGGGGGCCCCCGAACCGAGCGCTTCGGCCGTGGACTCCATGTCCGCCGTCGCCTGGGCACAGCCGGTGCGCCGTGCGATGTAACCGGCCACGGTTTCTCCCGCCACGCGCTCGTGTTCCTGGGGGAGCCAGCCCACAAACGCGTCGGCGGGTGCGAGGCTCACGCTCCCGTCCTGCGGCTGGTCGACTCCGGCCAGAAGGCGCAGGAGGGTGGATTTTCCGGCGCCGTTGGCGCCCACCACACCCACCACGTCGCCGGGAGCCACCGTGAGGGAGAGCTTGGAGAAAAGTGTCCGGTGGTCGTGGCCACCGGAAAGGTCTTTGGCAACAAGGGTTGCAGTCATGGCTTGGTCTGTCCTCTCGCCCGGCCGGCGGAAGGCCTGATGACGCCGCCTGAATCAGCCGGAATTGCGGGGAATCCGCAGCATGCCAGCCCGCAAAAGTGCCGGGACACTAAAGAGCCCGCCGGTCCGGACTTGGGGGGTGTGCGGACCAACGGGCTCGACCGTCAAGCATAGTCGACTCCGTAGCCTGCATCAAACCGTCAGCCGCAGGCAGGCTAAAATCAAGTGCAATCATCCGTTCAGCAGAGAGCCGATATGCCCATTCCTGCCAAGGCGTTCCAGCGCTGGCTGCACGATATCGCCCCCGAGGCGAGTACCTCTGACATCTGTCGGGCGGCCGGCATCAAGCGGAGCACCCTGGCCCAACAGCTGGTGCGGGGCAAAGTGGCCGGGGCGACGGTAGTGAGCATCAGCCGCGCCTACAGCATCAACCCCGTCTCAGCGCTGGCCGGCTTTGACGCCTTCCGGCAGCTTGCCGCCCCGCCGCTCCAGCCGACCAGGGCCGAGCTGGTCAGCCAGATTTCCACGCCGGATCTCCTGCGGGCGCTCCTTTCGCGCACTGTCGCCGAACCAGGCGGACTGGCGAAAGCAGGGCAGGGCGTCGTGGAGGCCCCTGGCGCCGGTCTTCCGGATACCAGGTCAACCCCCTTGGGCCCGCCGCCGCATGCCACGTCCGTGCGGGACTGGGTGGAGGCAATCGACGACGGCGAACTGCGGCACCGCGTCTCGTCCGCCACCGGGATAGCACCACAGAATTATTCAGCGCAGTTGACCGCCAACCGGCTCACCCCCGCCTTGGCCGTCGCCACCGCTTCGGCTGCGGGCGTCGCTGCGGCTGGCGGGCTGGTGGCCACCGGACTCGTCACCGAGGCCGAGGCCGGTTGGCCTCCCGGGGCCCGGCAGGCAGCGCTGGACAGCATGACCGACGGCGAGCTGACGGTGCTGGCCGGAGAACGGCTGCAGACTCTCGGCAGGGCCCTCCGCCGGCAGGAACATGATCAAGAACGAACCGACAAGATCTGGGAGAACCTGGGATGATCGAGATCCTGCAATGGTCCACCCTGGCTGTCTGCGGCCTGGTGGCCGTGACCCGGGTTCCCAGCGCCTTGCGCGGGAAAAACAGGACGCTCTTCTACATTTTTGCCCTGATGACCCTCGCCATCATCCTCAGCATCGAGGCGCCCTATGTTGCCATAGACCGGGCGCTGGGGGGCGTCAACGTAGCCAACCTCATTCTCCGCCTGGTCATTTTCGCCGCCATCTATTTCGTGGGAATCCGCATCACCAGGGGCTTTGGTGCTGACAATGCCTACCGGCTGATTACAGGACGGATCGGGATGGCCGTCCTGGCACTGACCTCCCTGGTTGTCGTGGTTGTCTTCCTGATGATGGATACCGCCGGTTCCTCAGCGGGCATGGTCGCGGTTTCCGCCAAGGACAGCCGCAATGGACTGCTGGTCGAGTACTACGGAGCCGCCGGCCGAGCCTACCCGGCCTATGTGTCACTCGTACTGCTGCCGGCCATGGGGCGTGCAGTCAGGAGCACGCTTCCGGCGCTGGTTCGCGTGTCGGCGTTCTTATTGGCCGTCGGCGCCGTCGCCATTGGCCTGAGCCTGGTGTTCCCGCTGATCCCACCGGAGTTCGGTGTTGTGGAGTTTGTTATCAACTACACGGCGGTGCTCTGCTTCGTGTTGGGGCTGGCATTGATTGGCGTCGCCAGCCTGGTGCACAGGCGGCACCATCCGCGGCAAAAGACTTCTACTGAAAAGTAGCCTGCTCAGCTTTCACAAAATCATTAGACGTGACACAATCATGAATGTGTGAAGGTGGCGCGCGGGTGTTTGCGAACGGGGATAACTTCTTGGACGCCGCGCTGCCCCTAAGCCTTTGCGCGCATTGGGGGGATGAGTGGTGGCGGCCGTTGGGGACCGCCCCCACTCAGCCTGCTTAACGGCCCAACTCGTTACCGCTCCGCATCCCTACAGCGCCGCTCCCGGGATCGCGTGGAGGTCCCTGACCGTAAATAGTTCGAGTTCCCTGAGGACTACCGGGCGAACCTCAACGTGACCAACTGAAACGGGCGAAGAGCCAGGCTGACGCTTCCCTGCCCCGCCGGCGTCACCCCGGGTGCATCCACCGGGCGTTCCAGGAGGTCCGTTGCCTGCACGCCCTGAACCGGGAAGGCCGCTTTGATGACGCCTGCCGAGCGCTGGCCCAAGGACTCGTAGAGCCGGACCACCACATCGCCCGAACCGTCCTCCGCAAGCTTGATGGCCTCGATGACCAGGGCCGGGTTGTCCACGATGAACAATGGCTCCACCCCGCGGCCGCCGCGAACCAGGCGCGGCGCCAGGTTGGTGCGGTACCCCTCCTCCACGGCCTCAGCGATTCCTGCACCGGGACGGATGGTGACCGTTAGCTCATGCTGTCCGCGGTCCGCCGCCGGGTCGGGGAACTTGGGTGCCCGCAACAGGGAAAGACGCACTGACGTGGTGGTCCCGCCGTCGGCCTCCCTGACGTTCCTGGTGACATCGTGGCCGTAGGTGGCCGAGTTTGAAATCGCCACGCCGTAGCCGGGTTCGGCTACGTGGATCCAGCGGTGCGCGCAGATCTCGAACTTCGCTGCCTCCCAGGAGGTGTTGTTGTGCGTGGGCCGGAAGAGATGCCCGAACTGCGTTTCCGCGGCGGAGCGGTCCGCTTTGACGTCAAGCGGGAACCCCAGCTTGAGGAGTTTCTCGCTCTCCTGCCACTCAACGGCCGTGGTGATGGCCAAGGAGTCGCTGCCCACGTCCAATGTGATCCGCTGGGTCACCGGCGACGAACCGGCAAGGCGCTGCACCACCACAACGGCACTGTTTCCGATGCGCTCCAGCCGGACGTCCTGCGCGTGCGTCAGGGCCGTGACGTTGCGGCGGTAGAACTCATCGATGTCCCA
Organism: Arthrobacter sp. BF1; assembly: GCF_056680215.1. Classification (NCBI taxonomy): domain Bacteria; kingdom Bacillati; phylum Actinomycetota; class Actinomycetes; order Micrococcales; family Micrococcaceae; genus Arthrobacter; species Arthrobacter sp. BF1. The sequence continues at coordinate 816,068 of NZ_CM155271.1, read as the reverse complement.
GGCGTCCCATTCGTTGGGGGTGTCCCGGTGCAGTTCCAGCAGGTTGCCGCACGATCCGGGGGCGATGGCTTCCCGGCCCGTGGCGTAGTCGGTGAGGGATGTGAGCAGGCCGTCGCCGTCCAGGACAGCCCTGATGATGCCGTTGTCCAGCACAAAACCGCCATCCACCTCAGTGGCCCGGACAGGCTGTCCCTCGACGGACGGCTCGGCGGCGCCGAGTGCCGGCACGCCGTTCCGCGCGTGGGGTGCGGCGTTGAGCAGGAAGGTCCGTGAACCTTCCCCGAGCAGTGCGGCCGCCGCCTGGCCAATGATCGTTTCCAGGCCGGCGCTGATGGCGGCGTAGTTCCGTTCCGCGTCCTGGTGGACCCAGGCGATGGAACTGCCTGGCAGGATGTCGTGGAACTGGTGCAGGAGCACCAGTTGCCAGAGGCGTTTCAGCTCGGCAGCCGGGTAGGCGAAGGAGCTGCGGATGGCGGCCGTAGTGCACCAGAGTTCGGCCTCGCGCAGCAGGTGTTCGCTGCGCCGGTTGCCTCGCTTGGTCTTGGCCTGGCTGGTGTAGGTACCGCGGTGTAGTTCGAGGTACATCTCCCCTACCCACACGGGCAGGACGGCATAGCCCTCTTCCGCCTGGGTGAAGAAACTTTCGGCGGACCCTATCCTGACCTTGGGTGAGCCTTCCAGGTCCGCTGTGCGGTGGGCGGCGGCCAGCATTTCACGTGTGGGCCCGCCGCCGCCGTCGCCGTAGCCGAACGGCACCAGCGAGGTGTTGGCGCGCCCATGGTCGCGGAAATTCCGTTCAGCATGCGCCAGTTCCCGCCCGCTCAGTTCAGCGTTGTAGGTGTCCACAGGCGGGAAATGCGTAAAGAGCCGCGTGCCGTCGATGCCTTCCCAGTTGAAGGTGTGGTGCGGCATCCGGTTGACCTGGTTCCACGAAATCTTCTGTGTCAGGAACCAGCGGCTTCCGGCCGACCTGACAATCTGCGGCAGCGCCGCGGAGTACCCGAACGAATCCGGCAGCCAGGCTTCGCGGCATTCGACGCCGAATTCCTGCAGGAAAAAGTTCTTGCCTTCCACGAACTGGCGGGCCATGGCCTCGCCGCCGGGCATGTTCGTATCCGATTCGACCCACATGCCGCCCACCGGAACAAACTGGCCTGCCTTGACCTTCTCCCGGATCCTGCTGAACAGCTCGGGGTAGAACTCCTTCATCCACGCAAGCTGCTGGGCCGAGGAGCAGGAGAACACAAAACTTGGATCCTCGTCCATCAGTGACACGACATTAGAAAACGTCCTGGCGCACTTGCGGATGGTTTCGCGCACCGGCCACAGCCACGCGGAGTCGATATGCGCATGACCGGTAGCCACCAGCTGGTGCGCAGACGCATAAGCGGGACGGGACAGGACCTCGGCCAGGGCTGCGCGTCCGGCGGCGGCAGTGCCGGGGATGTCGTCCGGGTCCATCCGGTCCATCATGCGCTCCAGCGCGCGGAGGATCTCATGGCGCCGCGGCTGCTCCATGGGAAGCTCATGCATCAGTCCGGAGAGGGTCCAGACGTCCTGCTGGAGTTCCCAGACCGTCTGGTTCAGCTCCGCAATGCCGATCCTGCCGAGCCGGTACTGCGGGGCCGTACCGGCAGTCGCTGTGTCCCCCAAAGGGGTGGCGGCGAAGGTCCAGCCTTGCGCCATGTCAGGGTTGGCTGCCGCCTCAACATAGAAGTCAACGGCCATGCCGCTCCCCAGCAACTTCAGCGGGATGTATTGGTTCCGCGGCGAAATCGCCTTGATGATAGTGCCGTCGGGACGCCACGCGATGCCTTCGCACTGGAAGCCCGGGGCTTCGTTGATGAACCCGAGGTCCACCACAATTTCCACCGTGGTGTCCGCGCCTGTACCCCAGGCCTCAGGAACGTCGCCCTGGAGCCGAAGCCATTTGGTGCCCCACGGCTGGCCCCAGGCTGCACCGTGTTCCTGTGGGAGAAAGTCATGACGCAGGGCTTCCATCACGGAGACTGGTTCGCCGGGTGCGTCCCAACTGCTCAGGGTGAGGGGAACGCTGCGGGCGTAAATGGCGGGATTGATCCGCTCGCGGACAAACCGGGCCAGTCGGACTTCGGTAATCCGGCGGTCGTCATGCACTTTAAACCCTCTTAGATACGTGAATTGGATTACTCGAATCCGGACAACGCCGTCCAATCGATGGATAAAAATCTACCGGCTAGTAGACCAATAGCCAAGTGCCAGTTCCCGCCCCAGGAGCGTTGACGGGGCTTATCCCGCGACCCCGGCAGCGTCCGCTGCCACGTCCCGGGCGGACAGGGTGACCCGTTCCTGGCCGGCGTAGACGTTCATGCTCGTGCCGCGGCTGAACCCTGCCAGTGTCATGCCACTGGCCTCCGCCAGTTCTACGGCGAGGCTTGAGGGCGCACTCACTGCCGCCAGGACCGGGATCCCGGCCAATGCTGCCTTCTGGACGAGTTCAAACGATGCCCGTCCCGATACCTGCAGGACCAGCCCGGTCAGCGGCAGCATCCGCTCCCGCAGCGCCCAGCCCACCACCTTGTCCACGGCGTTGTGGCGGCCCACGTCTTCGCGCAGGCACAGCAACTCCACGTCGCCGTCGTCCTTTATTCGAAAAAGGCCCGCGGCATGGACGCCGCCGGTGGTATCAAAAACCGCCTGCTCTTCCCGAAGCCGGTGAGGCAGGGTGGCTAAAACCTCCGCAGGTATGGTCACAGGATCCGCGGCCGGGCTGTAGCGGGAGGACTTCCGTACGGCTTCGATTGAATCGGTACCGCAGATGCCGCAGGAGCTCGAGGTGAAGACGTTCCGTCCCTTGGACGGAAGTTCCACGTCAGGCCGCAGCTGGGCCTCCACCACGTTGAAGGTCTGCACACCGTTTTCATCCTCACCGGCACAGAACCGGAGCGAAACAAGCTGCTCGGGAGCCCAAATGATGCCCTCGGACACCAGGAATCCGGCCACCAGGTCAAAGTCGTCACCGGGGGTCCGCATTGTTACCGAGAATGAAAGCTCGCCGAGGCGGATCTCGAGCGGCTCTTCAACCGCGAGGACGTCCTCGCGGTGGCGGATAGGGAACTCCAGGGCGTTGGGCGAGCCATCCAGGACGTATTTGTGCACCTTGCGGCGCTGGGTAACGCGTCCCATCAGCGGGCTTCCATGCTGTTCATAGGTCAATCATCGCACCACGGATGAGCCCGTGCAGTACGCACGGGCCCCGTACAGCGGGGCCAATACAGCGGGGCCCGTCAGCCGAGCCCGCACAGGATCTATCAGCCGAGCAGGGCGCTCCAGTCCACCGGACCGGCAGGCTTCGCAGCATCCTTGCCTGCGGCCTTAGTGGCGCCCTTGGCCGCCGGCCGGGTTTTGGGCTTGCCTCCGGCGGGCTCCGGTACCGGCAGCGGCGGCCCCCACGGCAAGGCGAAGGCGGGCACGGGCTCGCCGAGCTGCACTCCGTGCGGCGGGACAACCATCACGCCGTGTGCCGACGCCAGCCCGCGCATCATCCCGGGACCGGTGTGCTTGGCTGGCGAAGCCATACCGTAGAGGAGGCGGAAAGGCATCAGGCGTGTCCTGCCCGGCTCCGGTTCGAGGGTGGCCCCGCAGGGGACGTGCTGGATGGGCGGCATGGCGCGGTGGCTCAAGGCTGCCAGCAGGGGTTCGCCCACCGTGGACAGCGCCATCATGGCGGCCAGCGGGTTCCCGGGCAGCCCCAGCACGAAACGCCCGTCCGGCAATTCGGCCAGGACAGCAGGGTGGCCGGGGCGCATGGCGATGCCGTCGATGATCAGGCGTCCGCCCAGCTCCGCCACGGCCCGGCGCAGGTGATCCGTGTCGGAGACTCCCGTCCCGCCTGTGGTGATGACGACGTCGGCGGGCAGCGCGGCGGGGTCCGGAACCTCCGGTGCGGAGTCCTCCAGCCCTGCCAGCCATTCGGGATAGGAATCGCCGATCCTTTCCTGACCGGCGTAAAGGCCGCCGAGCATGTCCACTACGGATGCAAGCTGGGGGCCGAACGTATCGCGGACCTGCCCCGGCACGGGCAAACCGTGCGCCACCACTTCGGATCCGGTGAGCAGGAGCTTCACCACGGGCTTCCCGCGGACCAGCAGGTCATCATGCCCGGCCAGTGCGGCGACGGCCAGGTGAGCCGGGTTCAGGGTCACACCGGCCTGCACCAGGACGTCCCCTTCGGCTGCCTCCTCGCCCGCCTTCCTGATGTGCTGGCCGTTCCTCGGCTCGCCGGGCCGGGCGGTGCCGCCCGTGAGCAAAAGCGGCAGGCCGTCATCGTCAGTGCCCAGCACCGCGCTCTCGCTGCGCAGCACCGCCTTGGCGCCGGGCGGGATCAATCCGCCGGTGAAAATGGGACTGGCCTGATGCGGAGCCAACCGCTGGCCGGCCTCCGCCACGATCCATGGACCGCTGCCGTTGACAGCCCAGCCGTCCATGGCCGAGGACGCGTAGTGCGGCATATCGTGCAGCGCCGTGATGTCTTCAACCAGGACCCGGCCCAAGGCATGGCTGAGCGGGACCCGTCCCGGCGGAATCGGGGTGGCACTGTCAAAGGCTGCTTGCCGCGCCTCTTCCCAGGTGTGGGCCAGGTGAGTTGAGTGGGCCTCGGGTGACGGCGGGGAATGCTGCGGGTCGGGGCTCCCGGCTTCATCGCCGGGGGCGGCGGTCATTCGACGGTGATCATTCGACGGGGGCCCCGGTGGCTTTGGCAGCCGTGGCTTCAGGCGCGGTGGCTGCGGGCGCGGTTGCTTCGGAAGCGGTAGCTTCAGAGTCGTAGTCCGCGGCCAGGGTCCGGGCACGGTCCAAGGCCGCTGTCATGGCTGCGGCGTCGGTTGCCTGCCCCGATCCTGCAGCCAGACCTGCCGCGAGGCCGGCAATGAAGGTCGTCAGCGGCGCGGCTGGCCGCACTACTGAGTGGGCCGCAACTCCGGCCAGCGACAGAATGGCATTGACGTCAATCTGCACGTCCTCCAGGTCATACGCCTGCAGCAGGGACCTGCACCACTCTTCCAGCGTCTCGTCCTGGCTCTTCACGCTTTGCCTCCCAAATCTTCTGCGGCCGCATTGCTCCGGAATCCACCGAGTGGATCAGGGCCGGCCACCCCAAGGGTGGCGGCATCGTCCCAGGTGTCCACGTCAGCCGTGGAGCCGGCCGGAACGGCGACAGGCTTTAGGTCAAGACTAGCAAGGAGTGCCCGGACCGACCCGTTATTTAGGGCACCGTTGGCGGCAAGCTCCATCGCGGAGCGTTGTAGCGCAGCCGTGCTATAAAAGCCCACCAGTGGCTGCCGGCGACCATCCTCTGAGACAGCCATCACCCCGTCCCGTTCCGAGTCCGGGCCGGCGGCGCTCAGCCCCTCCCGAAGGGCAGCCACCGCCCGCCGGACATTGGGCATGTCGCACGCCAGAACCAGGGTCAATGGAGGCCGGGTGCCGCCCGCCTTCTCCAGCGCAGCAAGCCCGGCCGCGATGGCCGCGGCCGGGCCGCCGAAGGGGGGCTCCTCACGGCAACTGAGGGTCCCCGCCGGAGTTTCCCCAGCGGGCGGACCCACGATGACGACGGCCCGGGCACCTCTGGCGGCGGCGACCGAACGGCGCAACAGGGTCTCGCCGTCGTACGTCAACCCCTGCTTGGGTACGCCGCCCAGACGCGCCGAACGTCCGCCGGCAAGAATGAGCGCATCAAAGTCGAAAGGGTCTGCATCCACGTGCCCAGCCTAAGCGTGCTGGAACCTGGCTGCGCCGGACGGAATTCAGGCCGCCCGTTCAGGCAGCAGGAAGGGATCCCAGGCCGGCGTCGGCTTCTCGAGTTCCTTGATCTGCCAGATGGTGCCGTGCGGCGGTTCAGGCACAAACCTCAGCTTCCAACCCATCTCAGCAGGCGTATGGTCGCCCTTGCTGTTGTTGCATCGAAGGCACGCGGCCACGAGGTTCTCCCAAGAGTCCGCGCCGCCACGCGATTTGGGCTGCACATGGTCGATGGTGTGGGCCCCCTTGCCGCAATAAGCACATCGATGGCCGTCCCGCCGCAGGACGCCGCGGCGGCTGACCGCGGTGCTCTGGTTATATCTCGGGCGGATGTAGCGGTTCAGGAGAATCACGGACGGGCGGCCCAGGATCTCCTGCGGCCCCACCACGGGGTCATCGCCCTCGGCAATTACACTGGCCTTGCCCGTAAGCACAAGCACCAGCGCCCGGCGGAAGGTGACTACCGCCAGCGGTTCATATCCAGCATTCAGAACGAGAGTGCGCATGCACTTACCTCTTTGTGGCCGCACCCGTCAGGGGCACGAGGGCCGGCTGCCCCCGGCATATCCGGGCTATGGATCGACACCACAAGAGTAAACAAAAAATACCCGGAAAAACTAATCGCCGGGTCCGGCCAATCTGACGTGTCGGGGCCGCCACCCGCCCGACCGGTCCCGGATTGGCAGCAGACAGCCAAGGACCCCCGCCATCAGGCGGAGGTCCTTTGAAAGTTCAAACAGTTACTAGGAGACGCGGATGAAAACCGGTCCCGAGCCAACGTTGGCGCTGAACACAACGGTCTGGTTGCCGTTGTAGCCGCCGTGCACGGCCTGGCCGTTGCCTGCATAGACCGCGATGTGGGCCATGCCTGCGCCGCCGTCCGCGTAGTAGATCAGGTCGCCGGGCTGTGCTTCTGCTGCACTCACGGTGCGGCCCAGGGAGAGGTAGCCTGCGGGCCAGTCGTGGAAGTTGATTCCCACGGCGGCGAGCGAGTTGGTCACCAGCATGGTGCAGTCCTGGTTGACACCCAGCTGGGCGTACGCTGCGGACAGAATGGCCTGGCCCTTTCCGCTGGCTGCGACCGGAGCGGCCGGTGCAGCGGGGGCGGAAGCGGCCACCTTGATGGTTGCCGCAGGCTGGGCTGCGGTTGCAGCCGGAGCGGCCGGCGCCTCAACAACGGGCTCGGGCTCTTCAACCGGAGCCGGCGTGGTGGTGACCGCCGGCTTCTCGTAGGAGATGGCAATGGTGGATTCAGCCGAAATAACGGCCGGTGCTGCCGTCCCAACCTCAAAGCTGGGGGCCGCTTCATGCTGAACGTTGGTGTCGGCGGCGTTGGCCGCGATACCGCTAGTCAGAACCAGGCCGGAAGCAGCGGCGATAACCGCGGCCTGACGGCCCATGCCGCCGGCGTTGTCGCCGACTGCCTTGGCAATGACAGCCAGCGAGTTGGTCTTGGTGACCTCGGCGCGGTGCCGTGCAACAGTTGCACGTGTAGTCATTAAATATTCTCTCTTTCGTGTTCCTCAGGACCGCGAAGGCAGCCCAAGGGCTTTGGACGCGCCGGCATCTTGGGGGTACGCCGGCACGCCCCGAACGGGGATTTAGCGAAGAGTTTCCAGGGAAGAAACGGGGAGGAAGTCCGGAGGACGGACTAGCCCGGGGTGAGGACTATCAGCCCAGGGTGAAGAACGAGGACGTGCCCGTTGCTGCAGCGGCGTGCAGCAGGGTGCCCTGTCCGGGGTTCAGCGCGCTGATCATCATGCCGTTGCCGACGTAGATGCCCACGTGGGCTCCACCGTTCTGCATGACCAGGTCACCGGGGGACGGGGTGGAGGTGGGCCGCATGGCAGTCCAGGCGTTCGTGCGGGGAATGCTGATGCCGGCCTGGGCGTAAACCCACTGGGTGAAGCCGGAGCAGTCCCAGCCATTGGGAGTGGTGCCGCCCCAGAGGTAGGGGTGGCCGATTCCGGTGTAGGCGATGGCTGCCAGGCCCGACGCTGCTGCGGAGGAAACACTGTCCGCAAGCTTGGCCGGGGCATCCTTGGTTGCGTCAGCAGCCCGGGTTGCCGTTTCCGCAGCCGTGGACTGTGCACGGACCCGCTCAATCACGGGCGCGGCGGTGGTCTTGACTACCGGGCGCTCGAAGGAAACGGTGGCCGTGGGTGCGGCGGTCACGGCAAGCGCAGCCTGCGCGGACCCGGACTCGGTGGATGCGGACACACCAGCGGTGGTGTCCGCGGCGTTGGCCGGAAGCCCCATGGTCAGGATGAGACCTGACGCGGCTGCGATGACAGCAGCCTGGCGACCTACGGTCCCGGCATTTGCACTAACGGCCTTGGACACGGAGCCCAAGGGGTTGGTGCGAACCGTTTGCGCACGGTGGCGCGCAGAATTATGGCGTGAAGACACGAAGGTAGCCTCTCCCAATGCCTGCGAGGTGAGCTGTCGGATTCGGATGGGAGTCACCCGGCCGCGCTGCTTCCTGGGAAGCTTTGCGACTTAACCCCAAGGCCTTCAGAATCGAAGACCAAAATTGGTTCCCCCGCCCCTGCCAGACGATGTCATGCGAACGGACCTTGAGCGGTGGCAGAGCTAGGCAATCCACTCAAGAACGTCAACTTCGGAAAAGTTGACGCGCTTTAGACGGTACAGGAGTTCAGAGCCAATGTCACATTCAGGTCACGGCATGTCACTGTGATTTGAGAGTTGGCCATCATTTGGACTCAGAGCCAGCCTGTGGGGTCAACAACTTCGCCGTTGACCTGAACCTCGAAGTGGAGGTGGCAGCCCGTGGAAGCGCCCGTGGTGCCGCTGAGGGCCACCACCTGGCCGCGGCTCACAGTCTGGCCAACCGAAACGGTGGCGGACGACAAGTGGTTGTACGTGGTTTCCAGGCCGTTGCCGTGATCCACTACAACGCGGTTGCCGCCGCCGTACTGGTGCCAGCCGACGAACGTCACGGTGCCGCTGGCTGCAGCCAGGACTGAGGTCCCGCACTGGGCCACGTAGTCCTGGCCCCGGTGGAAGTCACCGGTGCCGCCGGTGATGGGGCTGACCCGAAAGCCGAACGGTGAAGCGGTGACCAGCTGGGCGAGCGGCGCACCCAGGCTCCCTGCGGAGGCCGCACGGGTGATGGATCCTGCCGACTGTGCGCTCAACAGCTGCTTCAGCTTGCCGTCCGGGTCGCCCTGGGTAACAACAGCCGAGCGGCTGAAGTCAATCTGCGCGGCGGCTTCGGCGGAAATCTCAGGCTGCGGGGCGGCCGACACGGCCGAAACGGAGTGGCCAGGCTGCTGGTCCGCCATGACCGGGCCCGTCACCGGAACGGTCACGGTCAGGACCAGGCCCGTTGCAGCGAGGGCGATGCCGGCCTTCTGCCCAACGCCGCTGGCGGACGCGAATTCGGTGACCTGCCGGAACGCACCCCGGCGGCGGCGGCGCGCTTCGCGCTGCGGATCACGGGGCCTCTCCGCGGTGGAATCCTCAGCCGCGCGAGGCGCCAAAGCGGGGCCTGCCGCCCGGCGGCGGCCCCTGGAGTATTGCGTGGTCAAGAATGTTCCTCTCTGGATAGCCTGCGAAGTTAGCTGTCGGATTCGGGTCAGAGAGTTCATAGACCCGGTCCGCCGCTGCAAGCACTTGGCGCAGAACTATCCCGTGAGGATCCTTCGCTGGAAGAGGCTTGCTGCTGACGGACTTCACCCCAAGGCAGCCTTGCGACTGCCGGTTGTGGTTCCCCCGCCTCTGCCAGTTAGTGATTCGTGCACCCGATCCGCTGGCAGAGCTCGGCTCCAGATCAGGTAACGCTTTTATATCGACGCTTGGTTTTAAACTATAGGCGATCAAAACGGACAGTAACAATTCCGTTATATTTGCCATACGGCAGAAGGTGCGCTAACGCCGAAGTGGAACGGCAGCGCCATAGGCCCGCTTCACCGGGCTGCCTTCACCGGGCTGCCTTCACCGGGTTGCGGTGGGTGTCAGCTGACGGAGACGAAAACGTGGGCAGCAACTTCCGGGGGCAGCTCGAGCGCGCCCTCGATCCCCGGGACCCGTACGGAAATGTACTCACCCACGCGCTCCAGCGAGACCGCCGCGCCGGGCCTGATTCCACCCTCATCCAGCTGTACCAGCAACTCAGGTTCCACCTGGATGGGCTCGGCCAGTCTGCTGACCGTCACAGTCGACGCCGGCCCGTATCCGCGCATGGCCTCAACGAGATTAATCACACCAGCTTCGGGCACGGCTGCCGCCCCGCCGAGCGCTGCCAGACCGGGGATGGGGTTGCCGTAGGGCGACTTGGTGGGGTGGTCAAGGAGTTGGTAGATGCGCCGTTCAACCCGTTCGCTCATCACGTGCTCCCAGCGGCACGCTTCATCATGAACGTAAGCCCAGTCCAGGCCAATCACATCAGCCAGGAGCCGCTCCGCGAGCCGGTGTTTGCGCATCACCTCGGTGGCGCGTTTGCGGCCGGTCTCCGTGAGTTCCAAATGACGGTCCCCGGACACTACAACCAGTCCGTCACGTTCCATCCGGCCGACGGTCTGGGACACCGTGGGTCCCGAGTGGCGCAGCCGCTCGGCGATGCGTGCGCGAAGAGCAACGATGTTCTCTTCTTCAAGCTCCAAAATGGTTCGAAGATACATCTCCGTGGTATCGATCAGATCCGTCATCCAGCTCAGCTCCTCGAGCACAGTACCTTGCGTTGACCCACCGTATCGCGTTCAAGCCGCAGCGAGGTCCAGTAAAAAGCTTAGCCTATTTTGAATTTGTCCGGATAATCGCGGGGCGCCGCGAATCGTCTCACTGACCAGACTATGACGGTGCCGGTTGCCGCCCGATCAAAGGTTTCAGGCAGAATAAAAGCGGCCCTCGTTGCAGCCGTCACTGACTGCCGGCCACCCCACCGTCCCGGACGCCAACCCCGTCCATGCCGAATTGGAGCCCTTGTGAGCGAAACCAGCATCACTATTCCTGCCGACCTCCTGCCCAAGGACGGACGCTTCGGCGCGGGACCATCCAAGGTCAGGCCGGAGCAGATTGAAGCACTGTCCGCAGCGTCCCGGACCATCCTCGGTACTTCCCACCGCCAGGCGCCCGTCAAGAACCTGGTGGGTTCCGTCCGTGAGGGCCTCAGCCAGTTCTTCCGCGCCCCGGAGGGCTACGAGGTTGTCCTGGGGGTCGGCGGCTCCACAGCGTTCTGGGACATCGCGGCCTTCGGCCTGGTGGAAAAGAAGGCCCAGCACCTGTCGTTCGGCGAGTTCGGCTCCAAGTTCGCCTCGGCCACCAACAAGGCGCCCTTCCTCGAAGCCTCCACCATCATCAAGTCCGAGCCCGGCACCCGCCCGGCGGCCCAGGCGGAGGCCGGCGTGGACGTCTACGCGTGGCCGCAGAACGAGACGTCCACGGGCGTTGCGGCTCCGGTCAAGCGCGTCGAGGGAACCGATCCCGGCTCCCTGGTCCTGGTGGACGCGACGTCCGCCGCCGGTGGGCTGGACGTTGACGTTGCCGAGTCGGATGTGTACTACTTCGCCCCGCAGAAGAACTTCGCGTCCGACGGCGGCCTGTGGCTGGGCCTGTTCTCCCCTGCCGCGCTGGAACGCGCCGCGCGGATCAAGGCCGGCGGCCGCTGGATCCCGGACTTCCTGGACCTGCAGACGGCCATCGATAACTCCAGGCTGAACCAGACGTACAACACTCCCTCGCTCTCCACGCTGGTGACGCTCGATTCCCAGGTGCAGTGGTTGAACAAGAACGGCGGGCTCGACTTCGCCAGCAAGCGCACTGCCGACTCGGCGGGCCGGATCTACGCCTGGGCCGAAGCCTCCGAATACGCCACCCCGTTCGTGGCCAAGGCCGAGGACCGCTCCAACGTCATCGCCACCATCGACTTCGACGACTCGATCAACGCCGCGGCAATCGCCAAGGTGCTGCGCGCCAACGGCGTGGTGGACACTGAGCCGTACCGCAAGCTTGGCCGCAACCAGCTCCGGATCGCCACCTTTGTGGCCATCGAGCCGGAAGACGTCTCTGCCCTGCTGGCAAGCATCGACTACGTTGTGGGCGAGCTGCGCAAGTAGCTTCCCTGCAGCACGCGTGCTTGCGGAAAGCCGCAGGCGTCAGCGTTCGACGGCGTCGTCCGGGCTTTGGTCCCGGGCGGCGCCGTTTGCTGTGTCCCCGATTTGGGAGACGACGCCGAAGTGGCGCAGGCCGCGCGCACGCCGGTTGAACGTCAGCCGGAGCTGCTGGGCACGGATGATCCAAACCATGCCAATCAGGGCAGCGATGATCCCGGAGGCGGCCGCTACGGCCAGGGACCAGCGTCCCCCGGCGACGTTGGCCACCCAGCCCACCAGCGGCGCCCCGATGGGCGTGCCGCCCATGAAGATGGCCATATACAGGGCCATCACCCTGCCCCGCATGACCGGATCGGTGGTGGTCTGGACGTAACCGTTCGCACTGGTCATCATGGTGATCGCAAACAGCCCCACCGGCACCAGCGCAACGCCGAACCAGAAGTAGTTCGGGGCCAGTGCGGCCAGTCCGGAGGTCACACCGAAGGCAGCCGCGGCGCCGAAAATCATCCGCAACCGGGGTTTGCCTCGGCCGGCGGACAGGAGTGCGCCCGTCACGGAACCGATCGCCATGATCGAATTCATCAGGCCGAAGGCGCCCGCATCCAGCCCGAATTCCGTGCCCACCATGGCAGCGATGAACAGCACAAAGTTGAGCCCGAGGGTTCCCACGATGAAAACGGCCACCAGGACCACCACGATGTCCGGCCGGAACCGCACATAGCGCAGCCCCTCCCGGATACGCCCTTTGCCGGGCGCCGCGCGGGGAAGCTGCCGCAAGGACGCCGTCGGGATCCTCCACAGGCTCAGGAGCATCGCCAGGAACGTGACGGTATTGATCAGGAACACCCAGCCGGGCCCGACAACCACCGTGAGCATCCCTGCCACCGCGGGCCCGATCATGCGGGCCACATTGAAGGAGGCGCTGTTCAAGGCGACGGCGTTCGGCAGGTAGTCGTCGCGGACCAGCTCAGAAACGAAGGTCTGGCGGACCGGCGCATCCAGCGCGGACACCATGCCCAGCAGCAGGGCAAAGCCATAGACGTGCCACAACTGGCCGACGCCGAGCACCACCAGGATGCCCAGGCCTGTACTCAGCAGGGCCATCACCGACTGGGTCATGATGAGCAGCTGCTTGCGGCTGTAGCGGTCCGCCACGAGACCGGCGACTGGGGCCAGGAAAAGCTGGGGTCCCAGCTGGAGGGCCATGGTGATACCCATGGCACCTGCGTCGTGATCGGTCAGGTGGTCGAACACCAGCCAGTCCTGGGCCGTCCGCTGCATCCAGGTTCCGATGTTGGAAACCAGTGCGCCAATGAACCAGATCCGGTAATTGAGGATGTGCAGGGATTTGAAGGTGGACATCATGGCCGGCCTCCGTGCTGTTCAACCCTGCGCGTCACCAACCGCCTAGTCAGCCTCGCCGGCAGATTCGGGTTCGTCGGCAGGTTCGGGTTCGCCGGCCTGGTCCGCGTCCGGCTCGTCATTGCTGGCTGGCTCTTCCTCCACTGCCTGTGCATCCTCGGGGCGCACGCGTTCGGCCCACGGCACCCATTCCGGGGACAGGATGGAGTCCGCCGACGGGAGGAGACCCAACTCGCTGACGGTAACCACTTTAGAGCGGGAGTTCCGGGTCACCACTGCATACCACTGCCAGCCCTGGTAGCCGGGCAGCCTGCATTCGAAAAGGTGGGTGACCAGGCGGTCGCCCTCGCTCTTGGCCGCGAGGTGTGCCCCGATGTCCGACGGCGCCGTGATGCCTTCAACGGCGGCCCGCGCCACATCGACGGCCGCCGCGAGGAAAGCATCCGGCTTGCCGATCCGCCACACGGGCACGCCGGCGCGGCGTTTGGGCTCAGGTTTGACGCCTGACTGCTCCGTTGCCGGTGCCTGCTCGCTCGAGGGTGCCTGCTCCCCTGACGTGGTGTCCGGCTGTTCAGCTTCCAGGTTCATCGTCAAAGCCTAAACGTCCAGCTCGTCGGCAACCTTGCGCAGGGCCGCCGCGATGGCTTTGCCCTTGTTGCCTTCCGGGTACTTGCCCGCGGCCAGGGTGCCGGAGAGGTTGTCCAACACACTCACCAGGTCCTGCACCAGCGGTGCCAGGTCCCGGGCGTTGGGCCGCTTGGCCTTGGCGATGGACGGGGTCTTGTCCAGGACGCGCAGCCCCAGGGCCTGGGCACCCTTTCGGCCGTCGGCTACGCCGAACTCAACGCGGGTGCCGGCCTTCAGCTCCGTGACGCCTTCGGGCAGCGATGATTTGGGCAGGAAGACTTCCTGGCCGTCTTCGCCCGCGAGGAATCCGAAGCCCTTTTCCTTGTCATACCACTTGACCTTGCCGGTAGGCACGTAATCAACCTTCTTCGTTCTGCGTCTTGAGACACGGCCGGCAGTCACCGCATCCGCACCGATATGCGGGTTCAGGGTATGACAGCGACGGACCGTGTTGGTCTGTTCCCTCAAGGTTATCCTGCCGGGGGCGGATTACCGCTTTCAGCGGCCCTTGGTCACGCCCTTCGTCACGCCGGTTGCCACGCCCGTCGCCGCGGCTCCTGCCCGACCGTTCAGATGCCCACGATTATCCCGCCGGCGGCGGCGGGCCCTGTTAGCGTTACGTGCATGACACCCTCGCGTTACCGACGCCCACTGATGATCTCTGCAGCGGTAGTTGCCGTCCTTTCCCTCGTGGCCGTGGGGGCAGTTATGGCCATGGCCTTCGCGGGCGTGGCCGCCCCGGTCTGGGTCACGTCCACCGCTTTGTACGGACTGCCGGTTGCCTTCCTCCTGATGCTCGTCCTGGTCCTGGACAGCGTGGCCGGCAGGCGCCGGGCGGGAAAGTCCGGCGGGCTGTAACGTTGGACTGATGTCCCTTATCCGCGCGCTCAGCAAAGAATTGGAGGCACGCAGCGATGACTCGCTGCGGGCCCTCTTTGCAGCGCGGCCGGACCTGTTGTCCCCGCCGGTCCCGGATTTTCCCGCGCTGGCGGCAAGGGCCAGCGCCCGGGTCAGCGTCCAGCGCGCCCTGGAACGACTGAACAGACCCCAAATGCAGGTGCTGGAGACGCTCCATCTGTGCACCAACACGGACACTGAACACAGCGCCTCGGCCGCAGGCGTGCGGAAGCTCATTGCCGGGTCCACAGCGGCGGCCGTGGAACGAATCCTGGCCTCGCTCCAGGAGCTGGCCCTGGTCCACAGGGCCGAGCCGCCGCACGGGACGCCGGCGTCGGGGCACCGGCTGCGCTACTACCTGCCCGTGGGTTGCCTCAAGGATGTAGTGGGCATCTATCCCGCCGGACTGGGGCGCAGCTACACCGAGCTGGTCCGGCTCCAGCCGGCGTTCGCCCAGCGGGCGGTCCAGCTCGTTGCCGAGCTGCACCGCAGCGGCGTCGCCATCCAGGAAGCCACCACACCCATGGAGGCAGCGCTCGCGCTGCAGCACTGGACGTCCTCGCCGGAGGCGCTCGCCCAGGCCCTGGCGGGAGCCCCGGAACGGACGACGGCGTTGCTCGCCAAATTCCGCAACTGGGCCATGGGTGCCGTCCCCCAGGCGCAACGGAAAGCGTCCGTGACGAACCAGGGCGCCGACGTCGGGCCCGTTGACTGGCTGCTGGCGCGCGGACTCCTCGTCCCGCTGGACGCCGCCCACGTGGAACTGCCGCACAGCGTGGGGCTGTCCCTGCGCGGCGGTGCCATCATCAACGATTTCACCCTTGCGCCCCCGGTTCCGGAGCTGGGCAGCACCACTGCTGCACTGCGCCGGAACGCAGCGCTGGGCGCCATCGCCGAGACGCTTCGGTTGGTTGGCGAGCTGCTCCACGCGGTCAGGGCACAGCCGTTGGCCACGCTGCGCAGCGGCGGAGTGGGGGTCCGCGAAATGAAGCGGCTGGCCGAAACCTTGCGCATCGACCAGCAGCAGGCCGGCCTGCTGCTGGAGCTCAGCGCGCTTTCCGGCCTGCTGCGCCTGGATGTTGACTCCTCCACCTGGGTGCAGCCGCCGCAGCTGGAATGGCTGGATCTCACCCGGCAGGAGCAATGGCTGTGGCTGGTCAACGCCTGGCTCGCGAGCGAGCGCGTGCCGTCGCTGGTGGGGCAGCCCGTCAGCGGTCCCGCCGGCGCCTCCGCAGCGCACCGGGGCCTGGCCGGAACCACCGTCAACGCCCTCTCCGGCGAGGCGCAGCGGCCCGACGCCCCGGTTGTCAGGAAACGGATCCTGGAGATACTGAACGAGCTCACACGCGAGGCGGGCGCGGGAGACGGCACGGCCCCGGTCCTGGACGCGGCCGCCGTCCTGCAGCGGGCTGAATGGGCACAGCCCCGCATGGCCCGCCGCTTCAGCTCCCTGATCAAGGGTGTGCTGGCCGAAGCGGAACTGCTGGGACTGATCGGCTCCGGCGCCCTGAGCCAGCTGGGCAGCGCCATCGCCGACGACAACCCGGATGAAGCCTTGAACATCCTCGGCGAACACCTGCCGGCAGCGCTCAACCACGTCCTGCTCCAGGCAGACCTCACGGCCGTTGCCCCCGGTTACCTGGCCCCGGAGCTGAGCGAAAAGCTCCTGTTGATGGCCGACGCCGAAGGCCAGGGCCCCGCCACCATCTATCGGTTCTCCACCGACTCCATCAGACGCGCGCTCGACGCCGGGCACGACGCGGCCAGCCTGTTGGGCTTCCTCCGTGAACATTCAGCCACCGCCGTGCCCCAGCCGCTCGAGTACCTCGTGGAAGACACCGCATCCCGGCACGGCCGCCTCCGGGTGGGAACAGCCGCCAGCTTTATCCAAAGCGATGACGAGGCCGCAGTGCTGGAGCTCGCCTCCGAGTCGAAGGCGGCCGCCCTGGGGCTGGCCCGCATCGCGCCCACCGTGCTGATTTCGGCAGTCCCGCCCCGGGAAACTGCCCAGGTCCTGCGCGGGCTGGGTTTCTCCCCCACGGTGGAATCGGAGCCCGCACTGGTCCGGCTCCGGCGAACCACCAGCGCCCCCGGCAGCGCCCGGCCCGTTTACACTGCGCCGCGGACTGCGCCTGCGGAGGAGGACGTGGCCGCCCAGCTGGCTGTCCTCCGGAACGGCCGGGCAGAAGGCCGGGCAGAGGGCAACGGAAGCCATCCGGTCACCGCACTTGGCTCCGGCGAAACAGCCACCCAGCTAGGCCTCGAGACCCTGCAGCGGGCCATCCGGCTCAAGCAGCTGGTGAGCATGAACGTGGTGGACAGCCACGGGAATTCCAACCTGGAAACGGTTGTTCCCCTTTCCGTAGGCGGCGGCCGTGTCAGGGTCTTCGATCCTGCCAAGGAAACCGAGCGCGTGCTCTCCATCCACCGCATCATCGATGTCGAAGCCGCAGAGGAACTGCGCCAGTAAGGATTGCCCCACGTGAACGACGGCCCGCTGATTGTCCAAAGCGACAAGACCATCCTGCTCGAAGTGGACCACGAACTGGCTACCGAGGCACGCCATGCGATCGCCCCCTTCGCCGAGCTGGAACGCGCTCCGGAGCACATGCACAGCTACCGGCTGACGCCGCTGGGCCTCTGGAACGCACGCGCCGCCGGGCTGGACGCCGAGAAGGTCCTGGACACCCTGCTGAAGTATTCAAGGTTCCCGGTGCCGCACTCGCTGCTGATCGACGTCGAAGAGACCATGTCCCGGTACGGCCGGCTACGGCTTGAAAAGGACCCCCAGCACGGTCTGGTGATGCGCACGGATGATTACCCGGTACTGGAGGAAGTGATCCGGGCCAAGAAGATCCAGCCCCTGCTGGGGCCTCGGATCGATGGCGAGACCATTGTGGTCCACTCCTCCCAGCGCGGCCAGCTCAAGCAGTTGCTCCTCAAAATCGGCTGGCCCGCGGAAGATCTGGCCGGCTATGTGGACGGCACTCCGCACCTGATCGCCCTCAACGAGGACGGCTGGAAGCTGCGCCCCTACCAGCAGCTCGCCACCGAAAATTTCTGGGCCGGCGGCAGCGGCGTGGTGGTGCTCCCCTGCGGCGCCGGCAAGACCCTGGTGGGCGCAGCAGCCATGGCCACCAGCTCCACCACCACGCTGATCCTTGTTACCAACACGGTGGCCGCCCGGCAGTGGAAGGATGAGCTGCTCAAGCGCACCTCCCTCACGGAGGACGAAATCGGTGAGTACTCCGGCGCGGTCAAGGAGGTCCGGCCGGTTACCATCGCCACGTACCAGGTGCTCACCACCAAACGCGGCGGCCTCTACCCGCACCTGGAACTCGTGGACGGCCACGACTGGGGCCTGATTATCTACGACGAAGTCCACCTGCTGCCGGCGCCCATCTTCCGCATGACGGCCGACCTCCAGGCCCGCCGCCGGCTGGGCCTGACCGCCACCCTCGTGCGGGAGGACGGCCGTGAAGGCGAGGTTTTCAGCCTCATCGGACCCAAACGGTACGACGCTCCCTGGAAGGACATCGAATCGCAGGGCTACATCGCACCCGCGGACTGTGTGGAGGTCCGCGTTGACCTGCCCCGGGACGAGCGCGTGGCGTACGCCATGGCCGAGGACGCGGACAAGTACCGGCTTTGTTCGACGTCAGAGTCCAAGACCCTGATCGTGGAGCAGTTGGTGGCCAGGCACCAGGGCGAGCAACTGCTCGTGATCGGGCAGTACATCGACCAGCTGGACGAGATCGGCGAGCGCCTCGGCGCTCCTGTCATCAAGGGAGATACCTCCGTTAAGGAACGGCAGAAGCTTTTCGACGCTTTCCGTGCCGGTGAGGTGCACACCCTGGTGGTTTCCAAGGTGGCCAACTTTTCCATCGACTTGCCGGAGGCGTCGGTTGCCATCCAAGTGTCGGGCTCGTTCGGGTCCCGCCAGGAGGAAGCGCAGCGGCTGGGACGCTTGCTCCGGCCCAAGAAGGACGGCCGGGCAGCCCGCTTCTACTCACTGGTGGCCAGGGACACCCTGGACCAGGATTTCGCAGCCAAGAGGCAGCGGTTCCTTGCGGAGCAGGGCTATGCGTACCGCATCATGGACGCCAAGGATGTGGGCGCCGCGTAGGCACATGCAACACACATCAGCCATCCAGAAAACTCACAGACTCTGGGAGCATGATGGGAGTATGAAGAAGACTGGTCCCGAAGCCAAGCTCCTCGTTGTTGACGATGAACCCAACATCCGTGAGTTGCTGTCCACGTCCCTGCGCTTCGCCGGTTTCGAGGTGGTTTCAGCTGCCAACGGGCGCGATGCCCTGGCCGCCGCCGAGCTGCACGCACCGGATCTGGCCGTCCTGGACGTTATGCTGCCTGACATGGACGGGTTTACCGTGACCCGCAAGCTCCGGGCGTCCGGCAAGCACTTCCCCGTCCTGTTCCTGACTGCGAAGGACGACACCGAGGACAAGGTCACCGGGCTCACCGTGGGCGGAGACGACTACGTCACCAAGCCCTTCAGCCTGGACGAAGTGGTGGCGCGCATCCGGGCCGTCCTCCGCCGCACCCAGCCGTTGCTCGACGACGACGCCGTCATCCGCGTTGATGATCTGGAGCTCGACGACGACGCGCACGAGGTGCGCCGTGGCGGCACCGTCATCGAACTCTCCCCCACCGAGTTCAAGCTCCTGCGGTACCTGATGCTGAACCCCAACCGTGTACTGTCGAAATCCCAGATCCTTGACCACGTCTGGGAGTACAACTTCAACGGTGATGCCTCGATTGTGGAGTCCTACATTTCCTACCTGCGGCGCAAGGTGGACATCGATCCTGACGCCCCTGCCCTGATCCAGACCAAGCGCGGCGTGGGCTACGTGCTCCGGACGGCAGAGAAGCGCTGACCTTGCTGCAGCGATGGAAGTCGGCTTCCCTGAGGTCCCAGCTGGTCGCCATCATCATGGCGCTACTGATTGTTGCCCTGACCGCCACCGGCGCGGGCACCCTTGCGCTGCTGAACAGCTATCTCCAGGGCCAGGTGGATGACAAGCTGCACGCCGCCGTCGAACTCGCGAGCAAGCAGCGCTCGTTCACGCCGCTGCAGGCGCCCAACCCGATGTCGGTCCCCACTGATTATTCGCTGACTCTTTTTGTACCCGGCGAGGAACCCTACGCGTTCGGCGGGGACGCCGACACCCGCCCGGACATCAGCAGCATCTCTTTGGACGAGGCCCAGAAACGGGGCTCCCAGCCTTACCAGGTCAGGGGAACGGACGGCCAGAACTGGCGCGTCGTCGCCGTGACGGTCCTCAGCGGCGGGCGCCTTGCCGTTGTGGTCATCGGCTTGCCGCTGCAGAGCGTGGATGACGTCCTCAAACACGCCACCCTGGTGATCTGCGTGGCAGGCCTGCTCACACTGCTGCTTGCTTCCCTGATCGCCAGCTGGACCGTGTCCCGGTCGTTCCGGCCCTTGGCAAGGGTGGAGAAAACCGCCGCTGCCATCGCCGCCGGCGACCTCTCCCGGCGTGTGGACATCGACAATCCCCACACCGAACTGGGCAGGCTTGGCAGCTCGCTGAACGCCATGCTGGCCCACATCGAGTCGGCATTTGCCGCGAGGACCGCCTCCGAGGCCAGGATGCGCCGGTTCGCGGCTGACGCATCCCATGAGCTGCGTACGCCGCTGGTGACCATCAGGGGCTTCTCCGAGCTTTACCGCCACGGCGCCCTGGCCACCGACGAGGACGTGGCCACTGCCATGGGGCGGATCGAAAGCGAAGCCAAACGGATGGGGTCCATGGTGGAGGACCTCCTGCTGCTGGCGCGCCTGGATGAACAGCGTCCCCTCCAGCAGAAACCAGTTGACCTGCAGCTGATCGCGCACGATGCAGTGGTGGACACGCAGGCCAGCGACCGGACGCGTCCCATCTCCCTGACAGGGCTCGACGGCGGCCCTGCCGTGCACGCGCCTGTGCTGGGTGACGAAGCCAAGCTGCGCCAGGTGGTGGGAAACCTCGTAGGCAATGCGCTGCGCTACACGCCTGAAGACAGTCCCATCGAACTGGCCGTAGGCATCCGCGCGTCCGATGCCGGGCAACCCCGCGCCGTGATTGAAGTCCGGGACCACGGCCCCGGCATTTCGGAAGAGGAAGCTGCCAAGGTCTTTGAGCGTTTCTACCGCGCGGACACGTCCCGGACCCGGGAGACCGGTGGAAGCGGGCTGGGGCTCGCGATTGTTGCCGCCATCGTCGGTTCGCACGGCGGGTCCGTCAGGGTGGCCACGACCGACGGCGGAGGCGCCACTTTGGTGGTCAGCCTGCCCGTCCGCCATGAAGCTGCTGACGGCGTCCACGGAATCCCAGCGGAACGGGCCGAATTGGACGATAGGGACAACCGGCACGATGGGAACGCACTGGGCGGCGGTCAGGGCGACGGCAGGGTTATCCACATATAGCATTCGGGCGTGGCGGGCCGGCAGCGCCCCTCCGTAGGCTCGATGCAGGGGCCCGGAGCAGCCGGGCGGGCAGCGAAAGCTGTCCCACTTCATCGAGAGGCATCAGCCATGAGCATCATTTCCGTCGACACCGAACTTCTCCAGCTCAAGTCCGCCAACGTCAAAGCAACAGTGGACCGGATTAGTTCCGACGTGCAGACCATGAAGCGGGGCCTGGACGAACTGCAAGCCACCTGGCGTGGCTCTGCGGCCAACAATTTCCAGGCCCTCGTGGCGGAGTGGACCCTGACGCAGGGCAAGGTTGAGGCCTCGCTGGCATCGATCAACCTGGCCCTGGCATCTGCGGCGAACACCTATGCCCAGGCCGAGCAGGGCAACACGCAGCGCTTCAGCTGAGCCGGTCAGGCTTCGGGTGTCCCCTGATGGAACCGCAGCCGCCACTTGGTGCCATCCAGCACCCACAGTGAGCTCCGGAGAACCGTGCCCGAGCGTGTATAGCTTCGGTACGTCAGCAGGACCGCGCTGATGCCGATGCGGTCGGCGCCCAGGATTTCGAGCTCCGTCTGGTGCCCCGGGTCCTCTTCCAGTGCCATCATCATGGCGTCCCGGGTCCAGACCCTGCCTGAACTTCCGATCTCCATAAAGTCCGGGTGCAGGAGGACACCGGTGCGGCCAATGTCGCCCCTGGCCTCCGGGCCGGCCAGCTCGCGTTCGAGGGCCTCGACGATCGCCTCCGGGCCGGGTTCTGCCCCGGTTGGCTCCGCTTCATTGAACGCCTCGGCCTCCAGCTCGCTGAACAGGTCCGGCTCCTCAAAGGGTGCCTGTCCGAAGGGGCTCGCGCCGACGGCGGGAGAGGGCTCCGTACGGGCAGCGCCAAGGCCGCTCCCGGCCTTGGCGGCAGGGCTTCCGGCCCCGGCGGCACTCTGGGACTGACTCGCCGCGGTGGGGGCACCGGCGAACCCGGGGCCGGAACGGGCCGCGACCCCCTGCTGGTAGGCGGTGGCTGCGGCGCGGGCGCGTTCATCGGCTGCCTCGTTGAGGTCATGGCCGGCGTGGCCTTTGACCCATTCGAACGTGTACTTGCGGCCGGCGAGTTCACGGTCCAGTTCTTTGAGCAGCTCCAGGTTCATGACAGGCTTGCCGTCACCTTTTCGCCAGCCCTTCCGCTTCCAGCCCGGCATCCATTTGGTGATCGAGTTGATGACGTACTGGCTGTCGCAGAGGACCTTCAGGTGCTCGTCAGGGATATGGGCGGTAGCGCGGAACAGGTCAAGCACTGCCATCAGCTCACCCTGGTTGTTGGTGCCGTGCGGCCATCCCCCTGCCCGCCAGCACTCGTCGTCGACATACCAGGCCCAGCCGGCCGGGCCCGGGTTTCCTAAAGCCGAACCGTCGGCTGCTGCAGTAATTGTCACGGTTCCATCCTGCCAGAGTTCCTGCCACCCTTAACGCCGGGGTTAACGGCCGACGGCGGCCCCCACCTTTGGTGAGGACCGCCGTCGTGCGTTTGGCTACGGTGCGTCTTGCCTGGGCAAATGGGGGCTAGAAGCCGCCCATGCCGCCCATCTCGTCGCCGCCACCCATGGCCGGAGCGTTCTTCTCCGGCTTGTCGGCCACTACGGCCTCGGTGGTGAGGAACAGACCGGCAATGGAAGCCGCGTTCTGCAGGGCAGAGCGGGTTACCTTGACGGGGTCGTTGATGCCGGCAGCCAGCAGGTCGACGTATTCGCCGGTGGCTGCGTTCAGGCCGTGGCCTGCGGGCAGGCCGCGGACCTTGTCCACCACAACGCCGGGCTCGAGGCCGGCGTTGAAAGCGATCTGCTTCAGCGGAGCGTCGATGGCAACCCGGACGATGTTGGCGCCCGTTGCTTCGTCACCCGTGAGGTTCAGGTTGGCGAACGCCTTGGCGCCGGCCTGGATCAATGCAACGCCGCCACCGGCGACGATGCCTTCTTCAACAGCAGCCTTGGCGTTGCGGACAGCGTCCTCAATGCGGTGCTTGCGTTCCTTGAGCTCAACTTCGGTTGCGGCACCGGCCTTGATGACTGCAACGCCGCCGGCCAGCTTGGCCAGGCGTTCCTGCAGCTTCTCGCGGTCGTAGTCCGAATCGGAGTTTTCGATCTCGGCGCGGATCTGGGAAACGCGGCCAGCGATCTGGTCGGCGTCGCCGGCACCTTCAACGATGGTGGTCTCGTCCTTGGTGACAACAACCTTGCGGGCGCGTCCCAGGAGTTCCAGTCCGGCGGTCTCCAGCTTGAGGCCGACTTCCTCGGCGATGACCTGGCCACCGGTGAGGACAGCAATGTCGGCCAGCTGGGCCTTGCGGCGGTCGCCGAAGCCCGGAGCCTTGACGGCAACAGACTTGAACGTACCGCGGATCTTGTTGACGATCAGCGTGGCCAGGGCCTCGCCCTCGATGTCCTCGGCAATGATCAGCAGCGGCTTGGACGACTGCATGACCTTTTCCAGGACAGCAACCAGTTCCTTGACGTTGGAGATCTTGGAGTTGACGATCAGGATGTACGGATCCTCAAGGACCGTTTCCTGGCGATCGGTGTCGGTTACGAAGTAAGCGGAGATGTAACCCTTGTCGAAGCGCATGCCTTCGGTGAGCTCAAGCTCGAGGCCGAAGGTGTTCGACTCCTCGACCGTGATGACGCCTTCCTTGCCAACCTTGTCCAGGGCCTCGGCGATCAGGGCGCCGATTTCGTCGTCACCGGCGGAGATGGAGGCGGTGGCCGCGATCTCTTCCTTGGTTTCGATCTCCTTGGCGGAGGCAAGCAGTTCAACCGTGACGGCTTCTACGGCCTTCTCGATGCCGCGCTTGAGGGACAGCGGGTCAGCGCCGGCCGCAACGTTGCGCAGGCCTTCCTTGACCAGTGCCTGGGCCAGCACGGTTGCCGTGGTGGTTCCGTCGCCAGCGACGTCATCAGTCTTCTTGGCAACTTCCTTGACCAGCTCAGCGCCGATCTTCTCGTAAGGGTCGTCCAGCTCGATCTCCTTGGCGATGGACACACCATCGTTGGTGATCGTGGGGGCGCCCCACTTCTTTTCGAGGACGACGTTGCGGCCACGCGGGCCGAGGGTGACCTTGACGGCGTCGGCGAGGATGTTCAGGCCCCGCTCAAGACCGCGGCGTGCCTCTTCATCAAATGCAATGATCTTGGCCATAACGGCAGTAGTCCTTTCGGGACAGTCGTTAAGAATGAACCTCACTGCAGTGCCCGCGACGGACGATCTTTGACCGCGGCCTCTGTATGCCGTGGCTGGGGATCTCACTCCAGCTAGGTGTTTCTCTCGCTCCAGGCCCGGCGCCAAGCTCCGCAACCGGCGGATGCCGGACGTTGCTTTAGCAGTCGGTACGTAGGAGTGCTAACTCAATAATTAGCACTCCCTAGGTGAGAGTGCAAGCGAATGGACCTCGAAACCGCGTATCCGCCGGTGGCCGTTCGCCGTTGGCGATCAGCCTGCCGCCCGGCCTGCTGCCTCGCGTCCGGTGAGTACGGCCCGGTTGTCCGCGCCGTATGTGAACACCATGAAGTTCGCCGTGGTGATGTCCCCGTGGGAGTCGAAGGCAACCGGCCCCGATTCGCCGTCGTAATTGATTTTCGCCCCGGTCTTCAGGACTGCCAGGCAGTCGGCATACGAGAGGCACGCTTTGCCGGGCTGGCCCGCGTCCTGCCCGCCGGCAGTCCCGCCGGACACGGCGATCAGGTTGGCCGCGATGGAGCGACCCGCGTCGTCATCGGCCACAGCCGCGGCCAAGGCCGCAAGGTTCACTGCATCGAAGGCCTCGGCTGCGAAGGACAGGTCCTTCAAGGCCGGATTAACTTCCAGCAGCCGCGCCTGAAAGGCTGCCGAGGCGAACATGCCGGGCACCACGGCGCGGGCACCATCCAGGGCCTTCGAACCAAGCCCCGAACCATACTGCGCGAAGGCACCGTCACTGAGGATAATTTTGGCGCCGGAGAGCCCCGCATTATTGAGTTCCGCGAGGTCACCCTGAGCGTCGTCGCGCGCGATCAGTATGACGGCGTCGGGCTTTGCAGCCCGGGCAGCTGCGGCTGACTTCTGCGCGGCGCCCGGTTTGAAGCCCGATGTGCTGACGGTTTCCAGGCCCGCTGCCGTGGCGGCGCCGGCTACCGCGTCAGAGACGTCCTTGCCGTAGGCGCTGTCCTGGTGGACAACGGCGATGCTCTTGGCTCCGCCGTCCTTGGCCAGCTTCACCAATACGGAAGCCTGGGCAACGTCAGCTGCCGCCGTCCGGAAATAATAGCCGCCGCTCTTGTACGAACTCAGCGCCGCTGCTGAATTCGCCGGCGAGATCAGCGGTGTCCTGGCGGCGGACAGCACGTCGATGGCGGCTGCCGCATGGCTGGAATCCGTGGGTCCAATCACTACGTCGGCTTTGCCGGCAACGAGGTTACCGGCCTGCGCTCCGGTATCCTCGCCGGCCCCGATGATCAACTCAACAGGTCTGCCCTTGTGGCCCCCGGCGGCGTTTATGTCCTTGACGGCAACCTCGGCCGCCGCCCGCTGTGCGTCGTTGAGGAAGCTCTGCTTCCCTGCGTTGTCCAGGATCATGCCGATGCGCAGGACACCATCGCCGGAAGCTTCAACGGTGTCCAGCCGGGCGTTGCCCCCGGCGGCGACGGCACACCCGGCCAGTGCCAGAAGGACGGCCGCCGCTGTGGTACTCCGGAGGATTGCTGATGTCAGGCTGCCGCAGTTCACTCTGCGGGCCGGACGCTTTCGGCCTGCGGGCCCTTCTCGCCTTCGCCGACTTCGAGCTCCACCCGCTGCCCCTCTTCGAGGGCCCGGTAGCCTTCGCCGTCGATGGCCGACCAATGCACAAAGACGTCATCCCCTGAGCCATCCACGGTAATGAAGCCATAGCCCTTTTCGGTGTTGAACCACTTGACGGTTCCCAATGCCATGATGTCCACTCTTTCCGTAGTGCCGACGGTCCACCCCGCTGTGGGCACGTGCAGCCGTGCGCCGCGACAGGGACCGAAGCCTGAAATCACTCTAGCCACAACCCCTTCAAGTGGCCGAGCCGCCCTGCTCACGGCTGCCCGAAAGTTATGGACGCGTGACCGCTGGTGCTAGCGGTAGCCCGGCCCCAGCACCACAACAAGGGGAACCTGGAACTCCTGGCTGTTGACCAGTGTGGGGACGCCCAGGAGGGTCCCGAGTGCTTCAGCGTTGGCCCGCTGAGCCTCACCCGCATAGAAGATCCTGGACGTCTGTTGCGGCGCCCCGGCCCAGTTGCCCACCTGCCCCAGCGTCCAGCCGTCGTTCTGCAGGACCGAACTGACACGTCCGGCCAGCCCGGCGGTACCGGCCGCGTTGTACACCGCAACGCCCTGCGCTTTGTTCAGGACGGTGGCCGGCGTCGCTGTGGCGGACGGCGAGGCCGAAGGCTCCGGGCTCGCTGACGGCTCGGCGCTCTCCGAGGCCTCGGCGCTGGGGGACGGCTCCGCGCTGGCCGACGGGGCGGCGCTTGTTTCGGGTGACGCGGACGCTTCCAGGCTTGTGGACAGCTCGCTGCCGGCGTGAGTGAAGCCGAGTTTGGGAAGGATCAGGAAGGAAACAAGTCCGATGGCCAGCGCCGCGATTCCCACCGCCAGGACCGGCCAGAGCTTTCGCCGGACGGCCACCGCGGCCGTGCGGTGGACGCCTTGCCGCGAGGCGGTCTCCGGTACCTTGTCGAATTCATCGCGAGCGTATTTGGTCATGGTGCAGGGACGTCCTTGTTGATTGCTGCTGATGGCTCAGCACGAAGTTAGTCAGGCGTCGGAACCCAGGCGGCGAGCAGTGCGCGCCCGGTGACGCGACGTACGTAGTCTACGCAATCGCTTGACCAGCATGGGGTCGTGGGCCAGCGCCGCCTCGGAATCAATGAGGGCATTCAGCAGCTGGTAGTAGTGTGTCGCGGACAGGTCGAAGAGCTCCCGGATGGCCTGTTCCTTCGCCCCCGCGTACTTCCACCACTGCCGTTCCAAAGCCAGCATCTGCTGGTCGCGCTCGCTCAACGGGGAGTCACGAAGGGTGAAGTCAGCCAGCAGCGGGCTGTGCTCCGCGGCTTCCGGCAGGTGTTCCCGAGCAGGCTCCGCCACGGCACATCCCTTCGCTGGTGAGGTTGAAATTCTCATCCCATGCTACGGCGTAAATAACAGGCTTGTCATTTGCGGCCCGGCCGCTGTGGCCGTCGTCCCCGGGAGCATCCCTGCGAGAATGGGACCGTGTTTGAATCTGACGCCCTGTTCGAGTTGGCGGCGGAGCCGGCGGATGCCGTTGGTTTCGCCGAGCTGGTTGCCATGCCGCTGCGTGAGCTGATGGCTGCTGACTGGGCGGAGGCCCTGGGCGCGGTTGAAACAGAGCTGCGCGGCGTCCTCACGTTTTTGGCCGCGGAAGTGGACGCGGGGCACAAAGTGTTGCCGTCGCCGTCGAACGTCCTCCGCGCCTTCAGGCAACCGCTGGCTGATGTCAAGGTCCTCATCGTGGGCCAGGACCCCTATCCGACGCCCGGCCACGCGGTAGGCCTTTCCTTCGCCGTCGACGCCCGGACGCGGCCCATCCCCCGGAGCCTGGCGAACATCTACCGCGAACTGGAGTCCGATCTCGGCATTCCGCCGCGAGTCCACGGCGACCTGTCCGCGTGGGCCAGTCAGGGCGTTCTGCTGCTGAACAGGGTCATGAGCGTCCGGGCGGGTGCCGCAGGCTCGCACCGCGGTAAGGGCTGGGAGGCAATTACGACGGCGGCAGTCACCGCAGTGGCCCACCGGCGCACCGCTGACGGCGGCAGTCCGCCGCTCGTGGCGGTGCTGTGGGGCAGGGATGCCGAGGGCGTCCGGCCGCTTCTGTCCGACGCGGCCGTAGTGTCCAGCGCGCACCCGAGCCCGTTGTCGGCGTCGCGCGGATTCTTCGGCTCACGGCCTTTCAGCGCCATCAATGAGCTGCTGCGGGAACAGGGCTCGTCCGGCGTAACCTGGGAGCTCCCCCAGGTTGTTTAGCTTAGGGTTGCCTTATGAGCACTGTCCCGGCCGCCACGAGCGCAACAAAGAACACCCGTCCGCAGATTGACCTCACGGTCATCCGACGGGAAGAACTCTCGCCGCACATGGTCAGGATCGTGGCGGGCGGCCCGGGCTTTTCCGCGTACGTGAACAACGCTTTTGTGGACCGCTACGTGAAGATCGTGTTCCCGCAGCCCGGCGTTGAGTACGCCCGGCCGCTGGATCTGTGGACCATCCGCGAAACCATGCCCCGGGCGCAGTGGCCGTTCACCCGCACCTACACGGTCCGCTGGGTGGATACGGCTGCCCAGGAACTGGCCATCGACTTTGTGGTCCACGGGGACGAAGGACTGGCAGGGCCGTGGGCAGCCACCGCGAAGCCCGGCGATACCTTCACGTTCACCGGCCCCGGGGGCGCCTACAACCCCTCGCCTGACGCCGACTGGTACCTCTTCGCCGGGGACGAGGCCGCCCTGCCTGCCATCGCGGCAGTCATCGAATCCCTGCCGGCTGACGCCCGCGGCCTGGCATTCATCGAGGTGGACGGCGACGCCGACATCCAGCACATCGCGGCCCCGGCAGGTGTCCAGCTCAACTGGCTCCGCCGGAACGGTGCCCCCGCGGGCGAAGGCGATCTCCTTGTCTCCGCAGTGGCCGACGCCGACTGGCCGGCGGGACGGGTTGACGTTTTTGCCCACGGCGAGCGTGGCTACATGAAGGCCCTGCGGGAGGTGTTCTTTGTCCAGCGTGGCCTCGAGCGGAAACAGGTGTCACTGTCCGGCTACTGGGCCAAGGGCCGGGTAGAGGACGATTTCCAGGCTGAGAAGAAGCTGCCCGTAGGAAAGATCTAAACAGGGAAGATCTGAGCGGGAAAGATCTGCGCGGGCGGACCGCTGCAGACGCCCCGCGCGGCCCGGCGCCGTGCTGCCAGCGGCTTTAGCGCCGGCGGGCGCGGCGGCGCTCGTTGCTGGCCAGGCTGCGCGTCAGGGGCCGTGCAAGCGTGTCACCGAGGACAATGCCGGCCGCCGTGCCCAACACAATCGCCCCGGCGTTCAGCATCCCACCGGCGCCAAACAGAATTTCGGATTCTTCGATGGTCAGGACGTACATGGAGCGGAAGATGGTCAGGCCGGGCAGCAGAATCAGCGCAGCCGGAACGGCAACCACCAACTGCGGGGCGCCCATCTTCAGTGCCACCACCCTCGCCAGCAGACCGATCACGACGGCGGCGATCGCCGGGGAGAACCGGTCCCCAACGCCGAGGGAGCCGGCGCCCAGGAGGACAAAGTAACCCACCACGCCCACGCCCGCTGTGGGCAGCAGCAGATCCCAGGAGGTCTGCTCCGTGATGCCGATGGCCATCACAGCGAGGGCAATGAAGATCACCAGGACCCACAGGTCGTAGGCGGGCGGGAACGTCTCGGTGACGTCTATGGCCTGCATCCCGGTCATCACCCCGACCACAGAGGCCACCGCGATCCCGGCCACAATTGCGCCGAAAGTCAGCAGCGTGGACAGGAACCGGCCCGCTGCCGTGACGGGGAACCCGTTGATGGCGTCCTGGACAGAGGAAACCAGCCGCCCGGTGGGGAGGAGCAGCAGGATGCCGCCCACCACCACGATCGCCGGCGCATTGGTGAGTCCGAAGCGCCACAACAGCAGCGCGGTGAGCGTGACACCGAAGGAGCACGCCGCCGTCGTAAAGAAGTCCGGGACCCGCCACCGGCCCAGCTGGCGGGCCAGGAGGCTGACCCCGAGGTTGGCCACGAAGGCGATGGCTGAAGACGCCGGACCCCCGCCGAGGACGCCCACAAAGACTGCAGCGAAAACGCCGAAGGCCATGGTGACCATCCAGCGCGGGAACGGTTTGGGGCTGGTGATGGCCTCGTCCAGCCGGCGGATGGCTTCATCGCGTCCCACTCCCCCGGCCACAATGTCGGTGACCAGCCGGTGAACTTTCGCCAGCCCGGCGTAGTTGTTGGTCCAGGACCGGACCACCCGAAGCAACGCGATGGGCGGCTGGTCTTTGGGAGCGTAGTTGATGGCCACCGACTGGTTGGTGATGTCCACCTCGATGTTCTTCAGCCCCAGCGCTGCGGTGACGGCAATGATGCTCGTCTCCACCTCCAGGGCGCCTGCTCCGTACCGGAACATGGTCTCGGCCAGGTGCAAGGCAAAGTCCAGGGTTTTGCGCGCGGAGGTGTCCACGCCTCCCACCTGGATCATGGGGTTGGCGTAGGGGCTCCCCGCGAGCCTGTCCACGATGCTCAGTGGCGCCGTCGGCGGGTTTTCCCCCTGGACCAGGCGCCGCAGCATCCGCTTGGCGGCAGCATCCTGGCGGAGCTGGGAGGGCGAAAGCGGCTCTGTCTTGGGCAGGCCGTCGGTATGAGCCTTGCCCCGGGAATTTTCAGGACGTTTGGTCATTTTGGTCCTCCTCCCTGTTTGGCGCTTGTGGTTTGGTATTACGCCTGCCGCTTCAGCGGCAGTTTGCCGAGCAGTATCCTGGCGGCGGCAATGGCTGATCGGCCCAGGCGGTTGGCCTGGAAGGCGACGGGCCGGACCGGCAGCACGAAGTCGCCCACCAGTTGAACCACATTCCCGCCGAAACCCTTCTTGAACTGGTAGCCGCCGTGGCCTTCCTCGTCCTGCCCCTCGATGCCGAAGGTGCCGTAGAAGTTGTACCTGGCGTAGCCCTTCTCCAGGCCGTGCAGCATCATGCCCCAGTACAGGGAGGTGGCCCCGTTGAAGTAAATGTAGTCCTGTTTGGTGCCGCCGATCACGCACACCACTTCGTCGCCAAAGCAGACAAAATGGATGGCGGCCACGGTGGCGACGCCCACGGAATCGGGGAACCGCTCAATGTCCTTGAGGCTGCGCTCATAGCTGTCCGCGAGGTCCTGGACCACTTTGAGCCGGTTGGCTTTTTTCTTGCTGCCGGTTTCCTCGACCTCGCGGCGCAGTTCGGCGGCGGCCGCGGATTCGGCCTCCAGCCGTTCGGTGATGGACTTCCGGTACGCGGGGATGTCGATCTTGGCCATCATGAGTTTGGTGAACTCGGGCGACGTGGTCCGCAGAAGCTGTTCGTAGTATTCCCGCTCCCGGTAGACGAAGCCCTTCTCGTCCCCGGCGGTGCTCAGCGCGCTGTAGAACTCATCCAGGGTGTCCAGGGTGGCCTGTTCCAGGAACACACCGTTTTTCTCAGCCTTCCGGATGGCCTTGCGCGTCCGGTAGCTGGTGCTCATGATGAGCTCCTCGGAATCCTTGATGCCGTCGAGCTTCTTGATGAACATCCAGTTCACGTTGACGAAGTCCATCTCCGAGCCCTGGTGGTCAAAGCCCAGGCGCCCCAGCTCGGCCACGAGGGGCCTGTTATCCGTGATGTCGGGGTGCTCGGCACCGTCTTCATCCCGGGCGATGTACGGCAGGTTCGGGGAGATCCGGAGTTCCGCCGCATTGTGGAACGCGCCGCGTTCCTTGAGGAGTCCGACGACGTCACGCACCAGTGCGGTGTCCGTATAGTCCATGAGGGGGCCCTTGGCGCACTCGCACACCTTGTAGCCCCACCGGTTGGTGGTGTAGTTGAGCTTGCCGGCGGCGACGAGTTCGCCGTCGCGCCTGACGCCGAAGAGTTCCACCACCTGGCCGCGGGAACGCTGGAAGCGGACAAAGTCGGCGGACTGGATGAAGTTGTTCTGCGGGTGTTTGAGGGAGAAAGCCTCGAACTCGGCATCGCTGAGGATGCCAGGCTGGAGTCCGGCGTCGGCCTTGGTTGGATTCACGGAAGTAACCTCATCTGTGGCTGCGCCGCCCGGCTGGGGCATGCGCTGGCGTTCGTCTGTGTGTGGTCGGTGTGTGTTGGTGGCGCGCTGTCAGTAGAACTGCTGGCCGGTGCGGGCAGTTTCGACCCGTCGGAAGATCCGTTCCGCTCCCTTGACCCAGAGTGCGTGCCGGACCGGCGACAGGACATAGTCGTGGCAGCCGACGAAGTCCGTGACCGTCTTGGTGAAGCTCGTCTTGAACATGCCCATACCGTACAGATTGTGGGATTTGTCCTTGATCCCGGCCGCCGGCGGGGTTCCGCAGAAGTCGTATTCGGTGCAACCGAGCTCCTGCATGCGGCGGATCGCGGCCCACTGGACCAGGTGGGAATCGCCGTACTGCTTGCGGTTCTGGGTGGAGCCGCCGTCCTTGTAGGTTGCCTTGGCACCGTAGTTGATCACAAAGGCACCGACGCTCGGTTTGCCATCCTCATAAACAAAGAAGAACCGGCCTTGGCCGCGGTTGCAGAACTCGTCCCAGAACTGGGCGTAGTACTCGTAGCTGCGCAGCGGCATGGAGCCCTTGGCGTTGACGGTGTCCGCCATAAGGTCATAAAGGGCGCGGTACGTTTCCGGGCTGCTTTCTCGTTCCACCACCTCGCAGCCTTCGCGTTCGGCCCGGCGGATCGCGTTGCGGGCGCGGGAGGAAATGGCGCGAAGCACTTCGTTCGCGGGCGCGGCGATGTCCAGCAGCGCAGTGGAATCATTGGACTGGATGTTGGGTGCCTTCACCAGGCCCGCGGCCGCCAGCTCTGCCCGGACTTCCGGCGAGGAGATGATGTCCGGCTCGATCTTGATGCTGAAGACCTTGAGCTTGCGGCTGCGGGCGAACGCGGCGCAGGCTTCTAGGGCCGGCTTAAGGTCTGCGACGGAGTCCAGGTCGGGTCCCTTGATCAGGTACCAGAGCCGGCCCAGGACCGGGAACTTCCTCTCGAGGACCAGGTTGTAGCTGGACGTTGCTCCCGATTCCAGGACCAGGAAGCGGACGCTCCAGCCACTGCCGTTTTTTACGGACGCATAAGCCGCAGACTGCAGCATGTTGCCGCCGTTGGGGTTTGCCGTGACGTGCTTGTCCCAGTTCTCAATTTCCTCCGCTGTGGCAAAGCGGGCGGTGAATTCTCGCAAGGGGGCAGTGTCCAATCTCAGGGTTTCGTGCGCGGTTCTGTTCTCGTGGCAGCGTGCGGACATATAGCCACAAGTCTAAAGCCTGATCAGGTACAGCCGTTCCAGCAGGGTGGCGGGCGGCTTGACCAACGGGCCGCCCTTCGCAAGGGTTGACCCATGGAGCCACTGCCGGAAAATCCCGCCCAAAGCCACGAAGGCACCAGCCCGAAACCACGGCTCGGGCGCCAAGTGTTTGCCCTCGCGATCTTCCTGGCAGCCTCCGCCTTCGTCGCCTGGCTGGGTGCCTTCGCCACAGTGGCCAACGTGAACGGCTGGTACGTCGACGCTGATAAGGCTCCCTGGTCGCCGCCGAATTGGCTGTTCGGGCCGGTCTGGACGGCGCTGTACACAGCCATGGCGGTGGCCGCGTGGCTGGTGTGGCGCCGCCACAGCCCGGCGTCGCGGCCAGCCATGGTGGTCTACGGACTCCAACTGGGCCTCAACCTGCTGTGGACCCCGACGTTCTTCAGCTTGTACCCCCTGATCGGCACGGCGGCTCTCTGGCTGGCTTTTGCCATCATCCTTGCGCTGATCGTGGCCGTGACCGTAACCGTGGTCCGCTTCGGCCCGATCAGCCGCGTTGCCGGGCTCCTTCTGCTGCCCTACATCACCTGGATTGTGTTCGCGTCGTCCCTCAACCTCTGGGCCGCGCTGAATAACTAGGCTGGCGCCCGGCTTGTGCCCGCTGACCTTAGTTTTCGAATTCGGAAAGCGGCGGGCAGGAGCAGATGAGGTTGCGGTCCCCGCCGGCGCCGTCGATGCGGCCGACGGGCGGGAAGTACTTGTCCTGCTTGAGGTGGTGGACGGGGAAGACGGCCTGTTCGCGGGTGTATTCGCGGGTCCAGTCCGTGTTTACGACGGCGGACGCGGTGTGCGGTGCGTGGCGCAGCGGGGAGTTCTCCACGGTGAAGTCACCGTTGGCGACCTGGTCGATTTCCTTGCGGATGGTGATCATCGCGTCGATGAACCGGTCGATCTCGGCCAGGTCCTCGGACTCGGTGGGCTCCACCATCAGGGTCCCCGCCACCGGGAACGCCAGGGTGGGGGCGTGGAAGCCGTAATCGATGAGGCGCTTGGCCACATCCTCGGCCGTCACGCCGGTCTTCGCGGTCAGCTCACGGAGGTCCAGGATGCACTCGTGCGCCACCAGACCGCCCTCACCGGTGTACAGGACGGGGAAGTACTCGTTCAGGCGGGCGGCGACATAGTTCGCTGCCAGGAGAGCGGACTTGGTCGCTTCCTTCAGGCCTTCGGCGCCCATGAGCTTCACATAGGCCCAGGAGATCGGGAGGACACCGGCGGAACCGAAGTTCGACGCCGAAATGGCCACGCCGGTCCCGTCCTGGTGGGCTGCCTTGTTTGCGTCGCCGGGCATGAACGGGGCCAGGTGGGCCTTGGCTGCGACCGGGCCAACACCGGGGCCGCCGCCGCCGTGCGGGATGCAGAAGGTCTTGTGCAGGTTCAGGTGCGAGACGTCGCCGCCGAACTTGCCCGGCTGCGCCAGTCCCACCAGGGCGTTCAGGTTCGCCCCGTCCACGTAGACCTGGCCGCCGGCGGCGTGGACCGCCTCGCAGATCTCGGTCACGTCCGCGTCATAGACGCCGTGGGTGGAGGGGTAGGTGATCATGATCGCCGAGAGTGCGTCCTTGTTCGCCTCGATCTTCGCGTACAGGTCGGTGTGATCGATCGTGCCGTCCGCCGCGGTCGCGACGACAACAACCTTCATGCCCGCCAGGACGGCGGAGGCGGCGTTCGTGCCGTGCGCGGAGGCCGGGATCAGGCAGACGTTGCGCTGGGTGTCGCCGTTGGCGCGGTGGTAGCCGCGGATCGCCAGCAGGCCCGCGAGCTCACCCTGGGACCCGGCGTTCGGCTGCAAAGAGACCTGGTCATAGCCGGTGATCTCCGCCAGATCAGCTTCCAGGCCGCTGATGAGTTCGCGCCAGCCCACGGTCTGGGACTCCGGGGCGAACGGGTGGATCGAGGCGAACTCCGGCCAGGAAATGGCTTCCATCTCCGCGGTCGCGTTCAGCTTCATGGTGCAGGAGCCCAGCGGGATCATGGTCCGGTCCAGGGCCAGGTCCCGGTCGCTCAGCTTGCGGATGTAACGCAGCAGCTGGGTTTCCGAACGGTGCGTGTTGAACACCGGGTGCTGCATGAACTCGGAGGTGCGCTCGAGGGCGGCATCGAGGGCGAAGCCGGCCTGCGTGACCGCGTCGCCAGCTACGACCTGGGCACCAAAGCCATCCGCGACGGCGGCGACATTTTCCGGCGTCGTGGTCTCGTCCACCGAGATGCCCACCGTGTCGGCGTCGATGCCGCGCAGGTTGATGCCCTTGGCCTCGGCCGCAGCAACGATCTCAACGGCCTTGCCCGGCACGCTGACGGTGATGGTATCGAAGAAACTGCCATGCAGGACCTTCAATCCAGCCGCATTAAGGGACGCCGCCAGGGTGCGGGCGTGGTTGTGGGTGCGCTCGGCGATCGCCTTCAGCCCGTCCGGGCCGTGGTACACGGCGTAGAACGAGGAGACGATGGCGAGCAGGGCCTGCGCGGTGCAGATGTTTGAGGTCGCCTTTTCGCGGCGGATGTGCTGCTCACGGGTCTGCAGCGCCAGGCGGTAAGCCGGGAGACCGGCGTCGTCCTTGGAGACGCCCACCAGGCGGCCGGGCATCGACCGCTCCAGGCCCTTCGCGACAGCCATGTACGCAGCGTGCGGGCCGCCGAAGAACAGCGGCACACCGAAACGCTGGGTGGAACCGACGGCGATGTCGGCGCCCTGCTCACCCGGGGGCGTGATCAGGGTCAGGGCCAGCAGGTCAGCGGCGACCGTGACCAACGCGCCGCGCTCCTTGGCAGCATTGATGACCTCGGCGTGGTTGAACACCCGGCCGGACACGCCCGGCTGCTGCAGGACGATGCCGTTAATGACACCCTCGGGCAGGCCCTTGGACAGGTCAGCGACCTCCACCTCGAAGCCGAGGGCCTCGGCGCGGCCCTTGACCACGGCGATGGTCTGCGGCATGACGTCGGCGTCCAGGACCGTCTTGCCGTCATGCGCTTCCTTGTTCTTGTTGGCGCGGCGCATCATCAGCACGGCCTCGGCCACGGCGGTGGCTTCATCCAACAGCGAGGCGTTCGCAATCGGCAGGCCCACCAGGTCCTGGACCATGGTCTGGAAATTCAGCAAAGCCTCGAGCCGGCCCTGGGAAATCTCGGGCTGGTACGGCGTGTAGGCGGTGTACCAGGCCGGCGCCTCTAAGACGTTGCGGCGGATCACGGCGGGCGTGACGGTGTCGTAATAGCCCTGGCCGATCATCTGGACGGCGGTCTTGTTCTTGCCGGCGAGCTTGCGCAGCTCAGCCAGGACCTCAACCTCACTGAGGGCGTCCTTAAGGGCAAGCGGCTTGGCCTGGCGGATCGAATCGGGAACCGCGGTGTCCACCAAAGAATCAACGGTGTCATAGCCAACGGCCTTGAGCATGGTGTCGATATGCGACTCGCGGCGGGCACCGATATGCCGGTCAACGAAGGTGGCTGAGGCGGGCTTAACACTCACAGGGAACTCCATAACTAAAGCGGGCAGGGGTACGCCACATCGAGCCGGTTCCTCCCTGCCCTTTCCGGGACTTGAGAGTTTCCGCCGGGCCTGTTTTCACAGAGCGGGGCTGGCACCGTGATTCGTATGCTGTGCCGGCCGCTGGCGGCCATCACGAGGTCCAATTCTCCTCCGCTGGCTGGTCATCGGGCAAATAGGCCGTCGGATTTTGCGCCATCATTCCGGTGCGGAGCACCAGAGCGTCCGGACACCCGCGGGCCGCGCCAAGGCCTGGCCGAATGATTGAGCAGAATCAGCCGCGCAGCCGCTCCACAGCAGACAAAAGCACCTCCACATCGCCCTGCCGGCCATCCGCGCTCGAGGCTGCCCCGCCTTCCCACATGGCATTCAGGTACAGCCCGTCCCCCATATAGAGCACAGCCTTGGCCATGCCGCTGCCAACATCGGCGGCGATCAGTTCCAGCCAGTGCTGCTGGATGGCAGCGAAACGACGCCGGGCCTCCACGTGGGCCACCTCAGCCAGGCGGCTGGCTGCGAGGAAGGAGCGGTCCATTGGTGAACCGGACCAGAGCGACGTCCGGATGAAGTAGGTGGCTGCGCCTTCCGGTGCCGCCGCCATGAGGGCAATGTCCTCGCCGGCCAGCGAATCTAGGCGCTCCAACATGGCCACGATCAGCGCCTCCTTGTTGGGGAAGTGGTATAGCAGGCCGCCTTTGGACACTCCGGCCTGCTTGGCCACGGCCTCCAGCGTGGCAGCCCGCTCCCCCACCCCGATCAGGAGTTCTTCGAACGCATCGAGGACGGCATCGCGTGCTACTGGTTTTCTGGCCATGGTTCCCATCATGCACGGTCGGCGGGCGGGCTTTTTAACTATACCGTCTGGACGGTATAGTTATCTAATGACATTGTCCAACGTCTTCCCCCAGAACACGCACAGAACGCAGGCCGGAGCCATACTGCCGAAGCCCGGGGGGGCGCCGTGGCGCGACTGGCTGGCTCTGATCCTGCTGATGTTCCCGGTACTTCTGGTGGCAGTGGACAACACGGCCCTGACGTTCGCACTACCGGCGATCGCGGGCAGTCTTCAGACCACCGGTGTCCAGCTGCTGTGGATTGTGGACGCTTATCCCTTGGTGCTTGCTGGCCTGTTGGTGGCCATGGGCAGCCTGGGTGACCGGATCGGGCGCCGCCGCCTGCTCCTGATTGGCAGCGTGGGCTTCGCTGCGGTTTCGGCAGCCACAGCCTTTGCCCCCAGTGCAGAGTGGCTCATCGCCGGCCGGGCCGCGCTGGGCTTCTTCGGTGCGATGCTGATGCCCTCCACCTTGTCCCTGATTCGCAACATCTTCCCCGAGCCAAACCGGCGCCGGCTGGCCGTGGCCATCTGGGCGGCGGGCTTTTCCGGCGGTGCCGCACTGGGGCCCATCTTTGGCGGCTGGCTGGTGGAGCATTTCTGGTGGGGCGCCATCCTGCTGGTCGCAGTCCCCATCATGCTTCCCCTCGTGGCCTTTGGCCCCGCCTTCATCCCGGAGTCGAAGGATCCGCACCCCGGACGCCTGGACGTGCCGAGCATCGCCCTGTCCCTGCTGGTGATGGTGCCCCTGGTGTATGCCATCAAGGAGCTGGCAACGGAAGGTTTCGGCGCCGCCCCTGCAGCCCTTGTCGCCTTTGGCCTGGCCATGGGATTCGTCTTTGTCCGCCGCCAGCAGCGGCTAAGCAGCCCGCTGCTGGACGTGTCACTCTTCAACAACCGGGTCTTCAGCACTGCCATCACGGCCAACGTGCTGGCGCTGTTCTCCTTCACGGGCTTCATCCTGTTCCTGGCCCAGCACCTGCAGCTCCTGGACGGAATGAATCCCTCGGCCGCCGGAGTAGCCATGATCCCCGCGTTGGTGGCCACGGTAATTGCCGGCCTGGCGGTGGTTCCACTGGTCCGGAAAGTGCGCCCGGGCTTCGTGGTGGCCGGAGGCCTGGCTCTTAGCGCCACCGGCTACGGGCTCGTCGCCTTTGGAGATCACGCTTCCGGCCCGGTCCTCCTGCTGGCCGCACTGCTGATTCTTGCCGTGGGGGTAGGCGCTGCGGAAACGATTTCCAACGATCTCATTCTGGGCTCCGTCCCTGCAGAGAAATCCGGCGCGGCGGCGGCCATCTCGGAAACCGGCTATGAGCTGGGCTCCTTGCTGGGAACTGCCGTTCTGGGGTCCATCCTCACTGCGTCCTACCAGCACAACCTGCACCTTCCGGCGGGGCTGGAAGGGTCGGTGTCCGCGAGCGCGGTGCACCAGGCGGGCGAGACCCTTGCCGGAGCCACGAAACTGGCCGCCGGCCTCCCGGCCCCACTGGACGAGGCGCTCCGCGGAGCGGCGCGCTTCGCGTTCGATTCAGGCGTCCACATCACTGCGGCAATTGCACTGTTACTGATGGCGGCCGCGGCGGCCGTCACCGCCGTCGTCCTCCGAAAGGTCCCGACGGCGGACTAGGCGCAGCCGCCCGGCCTGCGGAAGAGCGCACAAAGAAGGCCCCGGTACCGGAAGTTATTCCGGCGCCGGGACCTTCGCGCCCAAGACGCGTCCGACTCTTACTTCGTGTCAGGCGCGGTGACGCTGGCCGAGGGTTTCATGGTCTCGGCGTTCACCATCCATGCATACTGCTCCAGCTTGGCGATGAATTCGTGGAGCAGGTCCGCGGTGGTGGGGTCCTCTTCATCCACCTCGTCATGGACCTTACGCATGGTCCCCACAGCAGCTTCAAGGGCGGCAACGATCCGCTCGATGGCGTCCTTGGTACTGATGAGGCCCTCGGGGAACTGGGCGAGGGACGTCGACTTGGCCACGGTGGAGCTCCGGCCATCCGGCAGGGCGTGCAGGGCGCGCATCCGCTCTGCCGTGTCGTCCGCGAACTGCCGGGCGGCATCGACGATTTCGTCCAGTTGCAGATGGAGGTCGCGGAAGTTGGTTCCTACGATGTTCCAGTGGGCCTGCTTGCCCTGGATGTGCAGCTCGATCAGGTCCGCGAGAACGGCCTGCAGATTATTGGTCAGGGTCGGTGAAGCCTTCATGAATCCTCCTCGATTGGTCCAGTAATGCCGACGCTATCAGTCCAGCCGGGGCTGCGCTCGGCGGACGGACAAGATTTCTCAGTAAGCTTACTAAGCTGCCGGGAATGGCCCAAAGCGGACTCCATGGATATTCCATTCCTGAACAATGGCAGGAAGTTACCGGCGGGTAGGCCGGGGAGTCAGGCATGCTACGTTTTCAGTTATGACGCTCACCCGAACAGCATTGGCCCGGCTCCTGACGCGCCCCGCCCGGAAGGTCTCGGCGCCTCGGCTGATCGGAGCCGTTGCCTTGGGCGGTGCATTGGTGTTCGCCGGCGCCAGCCACCTCACTTTTGCACGGCAGGAATTCCAGGCGCAGGTCCCCCCGTGGTTCCCGATGGATAAAGACTTTGTGGTGCTGGCATCAGGAGTGGTTGAAATCAGCCTCGGCGCCGCACTGATCGCCCTGCGTAAGCGCCGGGTCCCGGTGGGGCTGGTGGCGGCGGCGTTCTTTGTACTGATCTTTCCCGGCAACATCTCGCAGTACGTGACCCGGACCGACGGGTTCGGCCTGGATACGGACCGTGCGCGCCTATCGCGCCTGTTCTTCCAGCCTGTCCTGGTCGCGTGGGCACTGTGGTCCACCGGAGCCTGGAAGGAATTGCGCGCGACGCTGCGCCAGGGCAGCCGCCCGGAATAGCCCCCGCCGTCGGAATTCATGGTCCGGCCGATGCCCGCCCCGAAAGGGCTTGCGCCCGGCTGCGAGCGCACAGAAGAGTGCCCGCCCGGAGTCTTCCCAGGCAGGGCACCTCCCTTGGGTTATTGATTTGTCTCAACGTCGGAAAAGCCGCGGACCGGTGGTCACCAGAAGTGCGCTACATCCACCACCAGGCGCGAGCCGGAGCCGGTGCCGTCCAGGGTGAAGACCTGGAAGGGGAGCCGGGCACGGACGCCCAGCCCGAGGCTGGTGTAGCCTTCAAAGCTGCCTGCGGAGGCCACCTGACGGAAGGTCTGGTATCCCGACACGTCGGACAGTTCGGCCTGCGTACCGGGGCTGTACGTGGGGTTGCCGTTGCTGTCGTAGGACGGAGCGTTCACCGTTACCTGGAGGAATGCCGAACCCCGCAGCGGGATGTCAGCACCTGAACCGTCCTGGACTACCACCGGAACATACTGGACCATATAGCCCTTAACCGGGCCGTTGAGATCAACCACCATCCGGTCGAAGCAGTAGTGCTGCCCCGTCCTGACACTGGTGACGGATGCGGTACTCAGGTCCGGCTCTGATTTAGCCAGCGACCCCCATGCGAGCCCACAGTACGATGTTGCTGCCGAGGCGGGCCCCGGAGCCAGGAAACCCAATCCAACAGCCATCAGAATGACTGTCAGCCATGCATGAAGCTTTTTCATTGTGGGCCACCCTTCGAGTGATTTGGTACCTCAAGCGTAGGAGTCTCGGGGGCCGTAAATAAGGGTTGTGGCCGCTTCGGCGCGGAACCGTTAAGAGCGGCTTTCGCCGGTCACGCCGGAGTAATTCCGCCTGGTTTTTGCCGCCTAAAGAAACGCTTTTAACACCATTTCTGCACCCCGCCGTTATGCATCATAACGACGCCGGACCGGCCCACCGGATGGCGGTGTTCCGGTTGCGCCGCGGAGACGCAAAAAGCCCCGTACAGCCGGTGGGCTGACGGGGCTTGGTTCGCGCTTGAGGGGGCGGAAAATCCTAGCCTTCGCACTCGATGCAGTACTTCAGGCCGTTCTTTTCGCGGGCAATCTGGGAGCGGTGGCGGACCAGGAAGCAGGACGAGCACGTGAACTCATCGGACTGCTCGGGAACAACCACAACCGTCAGTTCTTCGCCCGAAAGATCGGCGCCGGGCAGGTCGATGCCCTCGGCCGTATCGTTCTCCTCGACGTCGATGACAGCGGTCTGGGCGTTGCCGCCGCGGGACGCCTGAAGTGCCTCCAGCGACTCGGCGGAAGACTCGTCATCTGTCTTGCGTGGAGCGTCGTAATCGGTAGCCATAGCGGGGTTCACTTTCGTTGCTGCGCGGCACCATTTCAGGCGCCTCAGTGAAGCAGTTTAGGTCATTGCCCCACCACTTAGGCAATAGTGTGGGCAATTCGACAGATTAGGCGGGCCTTGACGGGGTTAGGCTGAGTTGGCCGGCATTCCACGTCGAACCCGCAGGAGGCACTATGGCCGCCAAACTCAACCCCAAAGCACTGACACACGCCCGCAAGCTCATCAAG
Organism: Arthrobacter sp. BF1; assembly: GCF_056680215.1. Classification (NCBI taxonomy): domain Bacteria; kingdom Bacillati; phylum Actinomycetota; class Actinomycetes; order Micrococcales; family Micrococcaceae; genus Arthrobacter; species Arthrobacter sp. BF1. The sequence continues at coordinate 774,038 of NZ_CM155271.1, read as the reverse complement.
AGCGGAAAAGTCGAACGGGATGTCCGCGATGACTGGAGTGAGCACGCGCCTTCGGCTGACGACGGGAACGCCTACATCGACAAGCACGGCTTCGCGGCATTCGCCGAATGGCATCTGGGCCGGGACGATGCACAATCCAAGGGCACGAAGGGCAGCGTCAGCTTTCCGTTCGGCGACTTCAAGAAGATCCACCGCTGCGCCGTAATCTCGCTGGAAAGCCGGGCCGCACAGCACGGCCACGATGACATTCGGGACGCCGCCAAGAAGCTTTTGGAGCTGATGGATTCGGAGTGATGGCAGTGCCGCCTTGGCGCCCGACCATTGACAGTTGTCCTGCAAAGAGATCTAATGGTTGTATCTTCAACCAAGAAACCCTTCTCCACGCCTCAAGGACTACTCATGAACCTCCCCGCCAACCCCGCCGCTGGCCTACCCTCTACGAGCGCTCAGCACGTTGTGGCGACGGCAGGCTCAACCGATCCATCCGCCCCGCTGGTGGTGCTGCTGCACGGGCGGGGCTCCAATGAGCGCGAGATCCTCAGCCTTGCAGGCCACCTTCCGCAAGGCTTTGCCTACGCGGCCGTTCGAGCCCCTATTGCGGAGGGCAACGGCTATGCGTGGTTTGCCAACCGGGGCATCGGCCGGCCCATCCCCGAGTCCCTGGCCGAACAAATGTCCTGGTTCCGTCGCTGGCTCGATGGATACGCCCCGGATGGCCGGCCCGTTCTCCTGGTGGGCTTCAGCGGCGGCGCCGCGTTTGCCGGCGGCCTTGTACTTGACGATCCCAACCGCTACTCCGGTGCAGCCATCCTGTACGGCACCTTGCCGTTCGATGCAGGAGTGCCGGTCACACCGGCAAGGCTGGCCGGTACTCCCATATTTGTCGCCCACGGGGACCAGGACCGGGTCATCCCCGCCGGGCTGCTCGCTCGAACCTGGGAGTACTTGACCACGGAGTCGTCGGCCCGCGTCCACACCCGCCGCGACCCCGGTGGACACCAAATCTCGGCCCAGACGCTGAGTGAACTGGGAACCTGGATCAGCGCTACGGGATCTCCATCGGCCTGACCGGCGTCCGTAGCCAGTCGTTGAAGAACCCGTCGAGCTGTTCTCCCGACGCCTGTTGCATCACGGCCTGAAAGTCGTCAGTGGTGGCTGAGGAGCCGTCGTACCGGGCCAGCCACACTTTGGCGCCCCGGAAGAACGCCTTGTCGCCGATCTTGGCGCGGAGTGCGTGCAGGGCTGCCGCGCCACGCTGATAAACCTGAGGCGCGAACAGGTTGTCCCGGCCGGGGTCTGCGATGTCCAGCCGCCAGCGATTGTTGGCATCGAGGGAGGCCACAGCCTTGGCGAATTCCTGTTTCACCGTTGTTGATCCTTGGTGTTCGGCCCACAGCCACTCCACGTACGTCGCCCAGCCCTCGTTAATCCAGACGTGCTGCCAGTCCGCCGGGCTGACGGCGTTGCCGAACCACTGGTGTCCCAGTTCGTGGACCACCGTCAGTTCATCGGAGACTCCTGAGTAGACCGGTCGCGTCTGTGTCTCGAGGGCGTAATCGACTGAATCGTCGTCGACGATCGCGCCAAAGGCCTCAAACGGGTACCGCCCAAACAGACCCTCCAGGAACTTGATCATCGCCGGCTGCAGGGCAAGCGCGGCCTTTGTCTGCACCAGTGCCTCGCCGGCAACGCCAGCATCGACGGCGTTAATTATCGGCAGCCGCCTGGGCCCGACATCATACGACAGCTTGAAGTCACCTACGGTTGCAGTAGCCAGGTAACTGGCCATGGGGTCCGCCGCGTTCCACGTCCATGTGGTCCATCCCGCGACCGTCTCCGGCCGCCCGTCGGGCAACCCATTGGCCACAGCAGTCTTGCCCTCCGGAACCGTGATGCTGAACGTGTAGGTCGCCTTATCCTCCGGATCATCGTTGACCGGGTACCAGGTCGAGGCCCCCTCCGGCTCATTGACCACCAGCGCACCGTCCGCAGTGGTGACCCACCCGTAGAGGGCCCCGGTTGTGTCGACGGGACGGCCGGTGACGCCCCCGTACTCGACGACGATGGTGGCAATCTGACCGGTATCCAGCCCCTGCTGCAAACCGATGGTGAGTTCCCAGAGGCGGTTGGCATCATCCTGCACCTGCGCCCATTCGGTGGCCCCGCCGTCGTTCGCTTTCCCGTGCTTGGCGTTCTTGCCATCGACGCTGACGGCCGTTACTGTCAAGCCGCGCAAATCGAAATTGAGCGATTGCAGCCCTTGGGTGGCCTTTACCCTGATGGTGGCTGTGCCTGTCAAGTGCCCTTGAAGTATGGCAGGGTCCGACGGCGGCGCGTAGCGGAGGTCGAGGTCGTAGTGGAGGACGTCGTACCCGCCGTTGCCGGCATGGGGAAAGTACGGGTCACCGCTGCCCGGCGCACCCGCCGTGTATGGCGGACCCGAGTGGCCGGGGGCGGCCTGAGCGGTTGCACCGATGCCCGTGAGGCCGGCCATCACAAGAACAACCAACGCTGCGCTGTGGCGGCGTTGGTTGGCACGGGTGAACGGGACTCTAAAATCTGTAAACAGGGCAGAATGCGCGCGGAAATGCCGCACCAAGGTGATCATTTTGTACTCCTGATGGCGGCCGAAGCCAACCAGGGTTCTCGCCCGAAATTTGCCGATCGGCAGTAGAGATGAGTGCCTTTTCGGCGACGAGACCCATACCTGCGCCGCCGCAGCGCCGCACCCCACAGACGAGCATCAATGTAAGCCGACCAGGCAACCAAGTCAACGGTAGCCGGAAAGCAGATCGCCGCCGTCGTTTGTTCCCGCTTGATTTAGAGGCGGGTGACTCCGATGGTGTGGTCGGTGGTGAACTCCTCTATGGCCCATTCGCCGTTGAACCGGCCCAACCCGGAATTGCGTTGCCCGCCGAAGGCCACGTGAGCTTCATCCTGGACTGTCATCTCATTGATGAAGGTCATCCCGGCCTTGACCTTCTGGGCGAATTGCAGGCCGCGGTCGAGGTTCTGGGTAAAGACCGCGCTGGAGAGGCCGTAGGCGTGATCGTTGGCGAGTTCGAGGGCGTGCGCCTCGTCCTCTGCCCGCAAGATTGCGACCATCGGGCCGAAGATTTCCTCGCGGGCGATCTCCATGTCAGCGGTAACGTCGGCGAAAACGTGCGGGGGCACAACCCGGCCCTTGATCTCGCCCTCCACAACGGTGCGGGCACCGGCTTCCCGGGCCGATGCAATCTTCTGCTTGAGTCCTGCGAGCTGGGAGTCGTTGACCACGGGGCCCACCAGGGTGCCCTTGACGGTAGGGTCGCCGTAGGCCACGGATGCTGCAGCGTCGGCGAAGCGGGCGACGAAGTCGTCATACACCGGGGCCTCGACGATAATCCGGTTGACGGACATGCATATCTGGCCGGAGTGCAGGAACGCCCCGGGAATGGCAGCGCCCACGGCTGCTTCAAGGTTGGCGTCGTCGAGTACCACCATTGGGGCGTTACCGCCGAGCTCCAGAGCCACTTTCTTCAGGTGTTTCCCGCTGGTGGCCACTGCGCCCACGTTCTGTCCAACCGGGGTGGAACCGGTGAAGGAAATCAGTCCGGGCACAGGGTGGGCCACAAATTCGTCACCGATTTCCGAACCGGCACCGATGACTGTGGAGAGCACTCCTGCCGGCAGGCCGGCTTCCTTGAAGACCCGCGCCAGGATGAGCGCGCCGGTAACAGGAGTGTCACTGGCAGGCTTGATGACCACGGCGTTGCCAAGTGCCAGGGCCGGCGCTACGGACCGCTGGGACAGGTGCAGCGGGAAGTTCCAGGGGCTGATCACGCCCACCACACCGATCGGCTTGCGGTAGACGCGCATCTCCCGGTTGGGGGTGTTGGAGTCAAAGATTTTGCCGTGGACCCGGGTGGGAAACGATGCAGACTCTTGTGTGATTCCGACGGCGAGGGAAACCTCTGCGTTGGCCTTCAGCAAGGTTGAACCGGACTCGCGCACCAGCCAGCCGACGATCTCCTCCCGGCGGTCCTCGAGGATCTGTGCGGCACGGCGCATCACCTTCTGGCGCGCGGCCGGAGGCAGGGCAGCCCACCCGGTCTGGGCTGCCTCGGCGGCGCGGTAGGCATCGTCCACGTCAGCGATAGAGGCCTGACGGATGGTGGTCAGGACGCTGTCGTCAAAAGGGTTCGTCACGGTGAAGATTTTTTCGGACCGGCCCTCACGCCATTGCCCGGCGATGTACTGGAGGCTGACGTCCTGCCCGGCGAATGTGGCGGGGGCTTTCATGGTGGAGGTGGTCATCGAGTATTCGATCCTGTTCAGATATGCGGAAAGGATGGCCGGACTACGTGGCGTGTTCAGTCTGGCGGTCCCCCTGATGGAGAGCAAGTAGACTTCGGCTTCGGTTCACTGCCCGGGCCCGCAGGCGCCGAAAGATCAATCGAATCTGTTGACGCTCCATGTGATGCACGCTACAGTTGAGCGAGTTATACGAATAACTAACAGCTCGTAAATGGCCCAAGGAGGTGCTCATGGCTGGATCACGGCCGAAGTCGGGACCCACAATGCATGATGTCGCTGCTGCCGCGGGCGTATCGCAGGCAACTGTATCCCTGGTGTTGAATTCGGCCTCAGGCTCGCGCTTCTCGGACGAGACGCGAAAGCGTGTTCGGGACGCCGTGAACCGGCTGGGTTACCGCACCAACGCCCACGCCAAGGTTCTCCGCGAGGGAGTGGCCGGCATGATCGGTTTCATCGGCGATTCCGTGGCCACCACTCCCTTTGCCGGCGCCATCATCGAAGGTGCCCAGCAGCGAGCCTGGGAGGACGGGCTCCTCCTGCTCTCAATAAACACCGGTGGCGATCGGGAGCTCGAGGCCGCATCCTTGGACGCCATGCTCTCTTACAAGGTTGCCGGCGTGGTCTACGCCGCCATGTATCACCGGCTGCTGGACGTTCCGGAGGCCCTGGCCGGCGTCAGATCCGTAGTGCTGAATTCGCAGGACCGGTCCGGCCGGGTTCCGAGCGTCGCCCCGGACGAAGTCAAGGGCGGGTACGCGGCCACCAGCCGGTTGCTTGAGGCAGGCCACACCAGGGTGGGGATGATCAACATCGAAACCCTTGAGAGTGACCTTCCTGCCGCCGTCGGCCGCTACCAGGGCTACTGTGCGGCGCTTGAGGCAGCGGGTCTAGGCGTTGATCCGTCGCTGGTCCGCTTCGGCTCGGGCGGCGAGGAAGACGGCTACAAGTACACGATGGAGCTTCTGACCTCCGGCAACCCACCCACCGCAATCTTCTGCGCGAATGACCGCGGCGCCTGGGGTGCCTACCAGGCCGTCTCGGACCTGCGCCTCGCAATCCCCGGCGACGTCTCGATCGTGGGGTTTGATAATCAGGCAACTCTGGCGCCGTTTCTGCGCCCGGGATTGACCACTTTTGAATTGCCGTTCGTCGCCATGGGCCGGCGCGCGGTTGACCTGATCCTCCAGGACGCGGAACCCGATGGCCGGGTCGAGCTGATGGACTGCCCTCTGATTGAACGGAACTCAGTGACCCATCCCAAGGAGATGCCATGAGCCGCACCATCCCGGCGAGACGCGGGCGTCCCGCTGCGGCGCCGTTGCCACAGCGTAAAAATTCTCTTTCGCTCCGCCTGAAGAGGATTTCCCGCGCCTGGCAGTTATACGTATTACTAGCCCCAGCGATCATCTACATCCTGGTCTTCAAATACTGGCCTATGTACGGCGTGCAGATCGCCTTCAAGAACTACAACCCGGTGGACGGGTTCACGGACAGCCCTTGGGTGGGCCTGACCCACTTCATCAGGTTTGTTAACTCGTACCAGTTCGGCCAGGTGGTCGGTAACACACTGTGGATCGCCGTCCTCGGACTGCTGGTGGCCTTCCCGATCCCGATCATTTTGGCGTTGCTGGTCAACCAGTTGCAGAGCGAGCGGTTCAAGAAGTTCACCCAGACGGTGCTGTATTCGCCGGCGTTCATCTCCACTGTGGTGGTGGTGGGCATCATGTTCGTCGTTCTGTCCCCAAGGTCGGGGCTGGTGAACAACGCCATTCAACTGGGCGGCGGTGAGCCGATCTTCTTTATGGGGTCCGCGGAGTGGTTCCGCCCCATTTACGTCATCTCGGATGTCTGGCAGAACGCCGGCTTCTCGATGATCGTCTATCTTGCAGCCCTGGCGGCCATCGATCCGGCACTGCATGACGCGGCCAAGGTTGACGGCGCCTCCAAGCTGCAGCGAATCCGGCATATCGACCTTCCGGGCATCATGCCGGTGGTAACCATCCTTTTCATCCTTGCAATCGGCAACCTGCTCAACGTCGGTTTCGAGAAGGCACTGCTGATGCAGACGCCCCTTAATATCTCGACTTCGGAGATCATCCAGACGTACGTCTACCACGCGGGTCTCCAGCAGGCGCAGTTCAGCTATTCGGCCGCCATCGGCCTGTTCAACTCCCTCCTCAACCTGGCGCTGCTGCTCGTCTTCAATACGATTGCGCGCCGGGCCAACCAAGCGACCCTGTGGTGATGCCGAAATGTCTCTGACAACCAACCCCCGCACAATCGATGCCCCGCCCCGGACCATCAACCAGGGCCGCCCCAAACAGACGCTGCGGGACAAATACGGCGACCGCGCCTTTAATATTGGCGCCACCACCGTTCTGCTCCTGTCCATCCTGGCCGTGGTGTACCCGCTGTACTTCATCGTCATCGCCTCCATCAGCGACCCGAACGCCGTCTACGAAGGCAAGGTCTGGCTCCTGCCCTCCGGCATCACGACCGAAGGCTACGAGCGGATCTTCGCCGACAGCCGGATCTGGAACGGTCTGGGCAACACCGTCATTTACACCGTCCTCGGCACTGCTATCAGCGTCAGCACCATCCTGTGCGGCGCCTACGCGCTGTCCCGTAGGGACATGCCCGGCCGGAAAATCCTGATGCTCCTGTTCGTCATCACCATGTTCTTCGACGGCGGACTCATCACCAAGTACCTGGTGGTCCGCGACCTGGGCATGCTGGACACCGTCTGGGCCGTGGTCCTGCCAGGAGCGGTGGGCGTATGGAACCTGATCATCGCCAGGTCCTTCTTTGAACACACCATTCCGAACGAACTGCGTGAAGCCGCCCAGATGGACGGGGCAACCGACTTCACGTTCTTCTTCAAGATGGTCCTGCCTCTGTCCAAGCCACTGATCATGCTGATGATCATGGTCCATGTCGTGGCCCAGTGGAACTCATTCTTTGATGCACTGATCTTTCTCAACGACGACTCCAAATACCCGCTGCAGCTCGTGCTGCGCAACATTCTCATCCAGTCAGATGTCTCCTCCACCGGAACCACCGGCGGAGACATCGCATCCTATGCCGCCGCGCAACGGATAGCAGAGCTGACCAAGTACGCCATGATCGTCGTCTCGAGCCTTCCACTGATGATCGCCCTGCCCTTCATGCAAAAGCACTTCACCAAGGGCGCCATGATCGGCGCCGTCAAATAACGTGTCCCCCGCATCGACCGCCCGGGCAACCGCCGTCGGACGGCATCATCCCCCTCAGAATAGGAATGACCATGGCATTCAGCCGCAAATTTACCGCCCTCGGCGCCGTCCTGGCCGGAACATTGATGTTCACCGCCTGCTCCGGCGGCTCCGGCAAAACGGAGCTCAAAGACGCCTCCGCAGACTTCGGCTTCCAGGAAACGGGCTTCCCGATCGTCAGCAAGCAACTCGACCTGACCTTTTCAGGCACCAAAGCCGCCTTGGCCCCGGACTACAACACCATGACCGTGGTGAAGGAATGGGAAAAAGCCACCCACGTCCACATCAACTGGGAGAATCTGCCCGAGACGGTCTTCCAGGAGAAGAAGAACCTGATCCTGGCCAGCGGCGATCTTCCCGATGCCTTCTTCAACACCGGCCTGACCGACGCCGAGATCGCCACGTACTCCGCCAGCGGCACGCTCATCCCGCTCGAGGGGCTCATCGAAAAGAACGCACCCAATCTCTCCAAGCTGCTCTCTGACCGGCCCGACATCAAGGCCGCCATCACTTCCTCGGACGGGCACATCTACTCCCTGCCGTCCATCGAGGAACTCGGCCTGGTCCAGTTCCCCAATGAACTTGCCATCAACACGTCGTGGCTGAAGAAACTCAACATCCCCATGCCAAAGACCATCAACGAGTTCCACGATGCATTGCTGGCCTTCAAGACCCAGGACGCCTCCGGGACGGGCAAGACCATCCCCCTCAGCTTCATGCCGGGCTCCTGGTGCGGAGACATCGTCGACCTGATCGCCGCCCTCGGCGGAGTGCCGGACAACATGGACCACCGCATCGTCCAGGACGACAAAGTCATCTTCACCCCCACCCAGGACGGCTACAAAAAAGCCATCCAGACGTTGCACGAGTGGTACCAGGAAGGCCTGATCGACCCCGAGTCCTTCTCCCAGGATGACAAGGCCTACCTGGCCAAGGGCAAAGCCGCCACCGAAAACCTCGGCTCGTTCGTCTGGTGGGAAGTCCCCGAAATGGTCGGGGCTGACCGCGCCAACAACTACACCCTGGTCCCCGTCCTCGAAGGCGTGAACGGCAAGCGGATCGCCAGCCAGTCCAACAACCAGGAAATCGCCCGCGGAGCCTTCGCCATCACCCGGGCCAACAAATACCCGGCAGCGACCATGCGTTGGGCCGACAACCTCTACGATCCCATCCAGTCCGCCCAGGCCAACTGGGGACCCATCGGAGAAACCCTGCAGAAGGACGCCGGCGGCCTGCTGACCCAGATTCCCGCCCCGGCCGGAACCAGCGAAGGCGAACGCCGCCAAAAGGTCGCCCCGGGCGGCCCGAAGGCGAACACCGCCGAGAACTTCACCGCCGTCGTCGCTCCCGAACCACGCGCCGCCGAACGCCAGAAAACCGTCAACGACCTCTACAAGCCCTTCGCCGGCAACGACGGCTACCCACCGGTCGCTCTCTCCAACGAAGAACTGCAGCAGATCAGCACCATCCAGACCGACACCACCTCGCTGGTGAAGCAGAACGTGGCGAAATGGATCGTCTCCGGAGGCATCGACCAGGAATGGGACGGCTACGTCGCCCAGCTCAAGAACGTCGGCGTCGACAAAATGATCGAGGTCTACCAGCAGGCCTACGACCGCTACAAGAAGAACTCCTAGCTTCCGACATACGGATGGGCCGGTGCTTCCGCGCCGGCCCATCCGCTATCAGATCCACTTGCTGGTTTTCGGCCCAACCTGCAAGAGTCCCAACCTGCAACGAAATGAGAATGACCTTCATGACTGCCGCGACCGCCACGACAGCCGACACTTTCCGCCCGGCATTGCATTACTCAGCCCGGAACACCTGGCTCAATGACCCCAACGGCCTGATCCATCATGAAGGCGTCTACCACCTCTACTACCAGAGCAACCCGCTGGGCAATGTGTGGGGGAACATGTCCTGGGGACACGCCACCTCAACAGATCTGCTCACCTGGACCGAACACCCCGTCGCCATTGCCTGCGACGATGACGAAGACATCTTCTCCGGCAGCATCGTCTGTGACCGTGACAACACCAGCGGCTTCGGCGCCGGGTCCATTGCCCCGCTCGTCGCCATCTACACCAGTGCCTTCAAGCCCGGCTCCGCGCATGAGGGCATCCAGGCCCAATCGCTGGCCTACAGCCTCGACGGCGGCTACACCTGGACCAAACACGCAGCCAACCCCGTACTGAACCGGGGAACGGCCGAGTTCCGCGACCCCAAAGTCATAAGGTACGACGGCGGCGCCGGCAGCTACTGGGTCATGGTCGCCGTGGAAGCCACAGACTTTCAGGTGGTGCTCTACAGGTCCGATGACCTGAGGAACTGGGATCTGCTGAGCAGCTTTGGTCCGGCAAACGCCACCGGCGGTGTCTGGGAATGCCCCGACCTGTTCCCACTGCCGGTCGACGGCGACCCCGATAACCTCAAGTGGGTCCTCACTGTCAACCTCAACCCCGGCGGCCCCAACAACGGCTCTGCCGGGCAGTACTTCGTGGGTGACTTTGACGGGAAAACCTTTACCTCTGCCACTACCGTCACCCAAGGACTGCAGGATCCTGCGCGGCTGGGCGAGTACCAGTGGCTGGACTGGGGCCGGGACTACTATGCCGCTGTTTCCTTCAGCGATGCACCGGACAACCGCCGACTCATGATCGCGTGGATGAACAACTGGGAATACGCCAACCAGATCCCCACCTCACCCTGGCGCAGCCCCATGTCCCTAGCCCGCGAGATTTCACTCCACACCAGCGACGGAAACCTGCGTCTTGTGCAGCGGCCCGTAGGCGACTGGGCGGCACTGGCTGACCCGTCCAAGTCCTTCAGCCTTCCCGAGACGACCATATCCAACGGCACCCAACTCCTGGACGGCGCAGCCGGCACGGTCCAGCGGATCGACGTCACGTTCACCCCCGCGACAGCTGAGGAATTCGGCCTCGTCCTGCGCGGAGCCGGACCTCGAGGAACCCGTGTTGGCATCAGGCCCGGGGACGGTTCCCTCATCGTTGACCGCCGGGAATCCGGACAGACGGACTTCCACGAGTCTTTTCCGTCCATCGACAGAGCCCCCGTCCTGGCAATGGACGGCGTCTACCAGCTCACCATCTACGTGGACCGATGCTCCGTTGAAGTCTTCGCCCAAGGCGGGCAGGTCACCATGACCGAATTAATCTTTCCCGGAGATACCAACACCGATTTCGGCGTCTACGCCACCGGCGGCACAGCAACCATCAACCACCTGCACATCACTCAGTTCGCGTAGCGCCGCACCGATGCCCACAGACACAGACATACACTCCGCCAGAACCGCAGCCCCCAGCCAGCAGACGTTGGACGTCGTCGTTATCGGTGAAGCCCTCACCGACATCGTCACCACCCCGGGAAGCATCACCGAACACCCCGGCGGGTCCCCAGCCAACGTCGCCTACGGTCTGGCCCGGCTGGGGGTCAGCACCGGGCTCCTCACGGCTGTGGGCGCTGACCGCCGCGGCGCGGCCCTTGAAAATCACCTGCAAAGCGCCGGTGTGGTGCTCCTGCCCGGCTCCCGCTCACTGGCGAGAACCTCAACGGCCACCGCAACCACCGCCGCAGACGGGTCGGCCAGGTACGCCTTCGACATCCGTTGGGACCCGGGACCGCTTCACCCCCTCGTCGTCTCCCCCAAGGTGCTGCATACCGGCTCCATCGCCAGCTTTCTCGCGCCCGGCGCCTCACGGGTGAAAACCGTACTGCAGCAACTACACTCTGCCTGCACGATCACCTATGACCCCAACATCAGACCAGAGTTGCTCGGCACTCACGCCGAATCACGGTCCATTTTCGAGGAACTGCTCCACCTGACCAACGTCGTCAAACTCAGCGATGAGGACGCCCAATGGCTCTACCCGCGAAAGACGCTGGAGGACACCGCTACGCACATTCTGAGCCTTGGCGCCGAACTGGCCGTTATTACTAGAGGCTCATCCGGCTCACTGCTGGCAACAACCGGCGTCTGCCTCAGCATCCCGGCCGTGCACACCCGTGTCGTAGATACCATCGGGGCTGGCGACTCCTACATGTCCGCCCTGATCCTAGGCCTCCTCACACGCGGGACTCATGGCCTGGCACCCGCGGTTCTTGAGCAACTAGGACGTACCGCCGCGATGGCGGCTGCAATCACCGTAGCCGGGGCCGGAGCCAATCCCCCGACCGAAAACGAACTCCGCTCCCAGCACAGCAAACAATGGCCCTGACTCCGCCTAATATTCACCGCGACACTCAAAATTTCGCACAAAAGGCCGCGCGCTGATATTTCCAGCTGGCATGAAAAGGGAGTACCCCGACCCGGATTAGGGTGAGTAGAAGGTGAGTCCCGTGGGGGCTGGGCATCCTCCGGCCCACTCGAATCGCAGGTCAGGACCATTTACGAAGCCCACGGTCGGACTAGACCGACGAATACCGTCCAAGTCCTGCACAGAGTCTGTGCCTGCGCACGCGAGCTGTCCCCAAAACCGCAGCCAAAGCCACAACTGGAGCCTCCTGTCAGATTCGAACTGACGACCCCCGCTTTACAAGAGCGGTGCTCTGGCCAACTGAGCTAAGGAGGCGCACCCTTACCGGGTGTGCGCCTGAACGGCGCTAGATAAGGTTAGCCCAAGTCCGCCCGCTCGTAAAAACGCGGCGCACCGCCGTCGTAAATGGCCCAGCGCAGCGCGGCACATACAGAAACGAAAATGGCCCGGCCCCGGAGTGAATCCGGAACCGGGCCCATATCAGCAGAAGCTGAGGGTTAGCCCTTCGCGGCGATCGCAGCCTGCAGGAAGTCCGGGAACGGCGTCTGGGCGCTGGCGCCCTTGCCCCACTGCTGGCCGTCAACGAACACCGTGGGCGTGCCGGTCACGCCGATGGCGGCAGCCTGCTTGGTGGTGAACTTCACGAACGGGCGGTAGGTCTTGTCATCCACGCAGCTGTCGATGGGCTTGGCGCCGATGTCTGTGGCCATCTTCTTCAGGTCGTTGTCAGAGATACCCGCGGTGCCTTCAGCCGGCTGCTTGGCGAACAACGAATCAACGAATTCGGCGTACTTTTCCGGGGACTCGTTCACAACACAGGCGGCGGCGTTGGCTGCACGCGAGGAGTAGTTGGTCGAGGACCGGTTGTCCAGGAAGCCGAGGGCACGGTATTCCACCGAGATCTTGCCCTCGTTGCGCAGCGACGTCAGCTGTTCGTTGTACTGTGCCTCGAAGTTCTTGCAGACCGGGCAGATGAAGTCGATGTACAGGACCACCTTGACCGGCTTGCCGGCCTCAGCTTCGGCGCCGGGAGCAACCACTTCTGCCGGGGCAGTCTGCGGCGGCTCTCCCACGGACGCCGCGTCAACGGTGGCCGGTTCCAGCTTGGCGACGTCGGCGTTCGCGAGCAAGGTGATGCCGCCGTTGACGTTGCCGTTGGCCGGCGTCGGCCCCTGGTCGGCAATGGGAGCGTTCTGCCGCATGGTTGTGGTCACCACAAGGGCCACCACCGCAAGGATGGCCACCACGGCCACCACGATGCCCCAGCCGATCAACAGCTTGTTGCGCTTGTCCTTCTTAAGCTGGGCCTCCCGGATCAGGCGGGCCTTCTCGCGCGCCTCCGTAGTGCGCTCAGCCTTGGACTTACGTATTTCATTTGCGGGGCTCATGTGTTCCTAGGGTCGATCGACATAGGGGGACCACTCTGTGGCGACTCCACCCATTTTAGGACAGAAACCTGAGAGCTTGCCTTTTCAAGTATTCGGCCCTGATAACCAACGGACGAATGGCCCCAAAGTATCCATCCTATTAAGGTGAACTAAAGGCACAAGCAACCCCAGGGGGCCGCAATGCAAACACCCGTCCAAGAAAAACCGACAGCCGTACCCGACGACCATCCGGCCGCGCACGCCCACAATACGCCCACAAAGTACGACTTCATGGTGGTGTCCAACCGGCTGCCCGTTGACCGCAGCACACCAGGTGAGAGCGGAGACGACGGCTCCGGCTGGCGCCGCTCCCCCGGCGGGCTGGTGACAGCCCTCGCACCCATGATGACCAAAACCGACGGCGCATGGGTGGGCTGGCACGGCGCTCCGGATGAAACCGTCAAGCCGTTCAGCCACGGCGGCATGGACCTGGTCCCGGTCCAGCTGAGCACGGACGACGTCGAGCTCTATTACGAAGGCTTCTCCAACGCCACCCTGTGGCCGCTGTACCACGACGTCATCGCGCCACCGGAGTTCCACCGGACCTGGTGGGACGCGTACCGCAAGGTCAATCAACGGTTCGCCGACGCCGTCATTCACCACGCGGACAAAGGCGCCACCGTGTGGGTCCAGGACTACCAGCTGCAGCTCGTGCCGCGGCTGCTCCGCGAGGCGCGGCCGGACCTGAGGATCGGGTTCTTCAACCACATCCCCTTCCCGCCGCCGGAAATTTTCGCGCAGCTGCCTTGGCGCAAGGCCATCATCGACGGCCTGATGGGCGCTGACCTCGTCGGCTTCCAGCGTCCCAGCGACGCCGGAAACTTCATGCGCTCCGCCCGCCGTTTCCTGGGCGCGAGCGTCAAGCAGCAGCAGGTGCACGTGAAGGGCCACGACGGCCAGATCACCCACATCGCCAGGGCCCAAGCATTCCCCATCTCCATTGACGTGGCCCAGATCAGCGAACTGGCCCACAAGCCGGAGGTCATCGAACGCGCCCGCCAGATCCGCCAGGACCTCGGCAACCCCAAGACCATCCTGCTGGGGGTTGACCGGCTGGATTACACCAAGGGCATCCGCCACCGGCTCAAGGCGTTCGAAGAGCTCCTCGACGAAGGCAAGCTGGCCGTCACGGACGCCACGCTGATTCAAGTGGCCAGCCCCAGCCGGGAACGGGTGGAGCAGTACCGCCTCCTGCGGGAAGAGATCGAGGGTACGGTCGGCCACATCAACGGCACGTACGACACCATCCAGAACACAGCCGTCCGCTACCTGCACCACAGCTACCCGGTGGAGGAAATGGTGGCACTGTACCTCGCCGCGGACGTCATGCTGGTGACCGCCCTGCGGGATGGCATGAACCTCGTGGCCAAGGAATACGTCACGGCCCGAAAAGACAACGACGGCGCCCTGGTGCTCAGCGAGTTTGCCGGTGCGGCCGACCAGCTGAAGCAGGCCCTGCTGATGAACCCGCATGACATCGACGGCCTCAAGGACACCATCATGCACGCGGTCAACATGTCCCCGAGGGACGCTGCCCGCCGCATGCGCGCCATGCGCAAGCAAATCCTGGAGCACGACGTCGACCACTGGTCAGCAGACTTCCTCGCGGCCCTGAACGAAAAGGTTGTCCGTGATGACTCCTGACGGCCGCCCCGCCAAACAACCGCTCGCACTGTCCCCGGAACTCCGGGAGGCCGTGCGGCGCATCGCCCAGACCGAAAACCTGCTGGTGGCACTGGACTTCGATGGCACCATTTCCCCGATCGTCGACCGCGCCGGGGACGCCCGCCCCCTTCCGCGCTCAGCCACCGCCTTCGCCGGACTCGCCGCGCTGCCACGGACGACGACGGCACTCCTCTCCGGCCGCGCCCTCGCCTCCCTGCGTGCGGTGGCGTCGCCGCCGGTGGACACCCTGCTGATCGGCAGCCACGGGGCCGAAGCCTGGCTGGGCCCCGGCTCCGCAGAGCTGACCCTCGACGAGGGCCAGCGCCTGCTGCTCGCCGAGGTCCGGGGTGTCCTCGAAGACATCGTGGAACAGGCACCGGGAACACTCCTGGAAGACAAGCCCGCCGGCGTGGTCCTGCACACCCGGCTCGCTGAGGACGATGTTGCCGAGGATGCGGTGGCTGCGGCCCGTTCGGTGCTCCAGGACCGCAAAGGCGTCTTCCTGAAGAACGGCAAACGCGTCCTGGAAACCTCCGTGGTCAACGCGTCGAAAGGAGAGGGCCTCACGTTCCTTCGCCAGATCACCGGGGCAACCGCGGTCCTTTTCGCCGGGGACGACGTCACCGATGAGGACGCCCTCGGCCGCCTCGAGGCCGGCGACGTGGGCGTGAAAGTTGGCTTGGACTTCACCCAGGCCGAGTTCCGGGTGGAGTCGCCGGTCCACGTGGCGGAACTGCTGGAGGCCCTTCTGCAGGAGCGGAGCCTGGTGGTGGCCGAGGAAGGCCCCGCCGCGCAGTGATGGACCCTCACTGGCGGGCCCTTATGTCCAACCTCACGTGTGACGTCCGTAACATTTACACCAATTCAGCATTCTTCTGACATACTCTTGTTTGTGATGTGGCGCACAGAACCGTGCGGCGTCACGCGATACTCCTCGGCTTCGGCCGGGGAGTACACGGCTGCAATGCCGTGGATAACTGAATTACATGAACCATTCACTACGGATCGTCCGGCACGTACCTGCCGGTGAAGGGATTGATAACTGTGGCTACAGTTACTTTTGATAACGCTACGCGTCTGTACCCGGGCACAGAGAAGCCCGCTGTTGACAAGCTCAACATTGAAATCGCCGATGGCGAATTCCTGGTCCTCGTTGGACCCTCCGGTTGCGGTAAGTCCACCTCCCTGCGCATGCTCGCAGGCCTCGAGGACGTCAACGCCGGCCGGATCCTGATTGGCGACCGCGATGTCACCGATGTTCCGCCGAAGGACCGCGACATCGCGATGGTTTTCCAGAACTACGCGCTCTACCCGCACATGACCGTTGCGGACAACATGGGCTTCGCGTTGAAGATCGCCGGCGTCTCCAAGGAAGAGCGTGCCGAGCGCGTCCGTGAAGCAGCCAAGCTTCTTGACCTTGAGCCGTACCTCGACCGCAAGCCGAAGGCACTCTCCGGCGGTCAGCGCCAGCGTGTTGCCATGGGCCGCGCCATCGTGCGTAACCCGCAGGTCTTCCTCATGGACGAGCCGCTTTCCAACCTGGACGCCAAGCTGCGCGTCCAGACGCGTACGCAGATCGCGTCCCTGACCCGCCGCCTCGGCGTCACCACGGTTTACGTGACCCACGACCAGGTTGAGGCCATGACCATGGGTGACCGCGTGGCGGTGCTGAAGGACGGCCTGCTGATGCAGGTTGACACCCCGCGCAACCTCTACGACAAGCCCAAGAACGTCTTCGTTGCCGGCTTCATCGGCTCCCCCGCCATGAACCTGCTCGAACTTCCCGTGGTCGACGGCGGCGTCCAGTTCGGCGGAACGGTTTACCCCGTGCCGCGCAACGTCCTCGAAGAGGCCCACGGCAGCACCGTCACCTTGGGCTCACGCCCTGAGGACCTGGAGCAGGCCGCGCATGGCGAAGGCCTCCAGGTGGAGGTCGACGTCGTTGAGGAACTTGGTGCCGACGCTTACGTCTACGGCCACACCACGCTGGACGGCAAGGACCACGACATCGTGGCACGCGTCGACGGCCGCCGCCCCCCGCTGAAGGGCGAGACCATCTACGTCCGCCCGCAGTCGGGCCACGTGCACCTGTTCGACACCAAGACCGGCCTGCGCCTGGGCGACTAACCCAACCGCTGATCGAGCCTGACGAGATCGCTATCCGACGGCGGCTCTCCCCACTTCGGGAGGGCCGCCGTCGGCGTTTCAGCAGTTTGCCCCCTGCGGCCCCAATGTACGGAAGAATTGACTCATGACCGATGAAAACAGCGCCCAGTGGCACGACGAGCCCACCGACTACGCGCAGGTGGGCAAACTGCCCCGGTTTGAGGCGGCAAGCGCCAACGACTCCAAGCTCGCCGCGGTCTCAAGCTCCCTGAGCATCACGGCTGCGGCCGCGGATCCTGAACTCCTTGATCTGCCCTGGCACATCGCACTGGAGGACTGGCCGGCCGAGAACCTCGCGGCCCTCCCCCGCGGTATCTCGCGGCACATCGTGCGTTTCGCGCATCTGGGCGGCTCCGTCATTGCCATCAAGGAAACATCCGAGCATATAGCCCGCCATGAGTACCACATGCTCCGCAAGCTGGCCCGCCTGGATGTCCCCTGCGTTACCCCGGTGGCAGTCATCACCGGCCGCACCACCCTGGACGGGCGCCCGCTGAACCCGGTGCTGGTCACGCGCCACCTGAAGTTCTCCATGCCGTACCGTGCCCTGTTCTCCCAGATGCTGCGCAAGGACACCCTGACCCGGCTCATCGACGCCCAGGCGCTCCTGATGGTCCGGCTGCACCTCGTTGGCTTTTACTGGGGCGACGTTTCACTGTCCAACACGTTGTTCCGCCGTGACGCAGGCGCATTCGCCGCCTACCTGGTGGACGCCGAGACCGGCGAACTCTACCCCGACCTTTCCACCGGCCAACGTGAGTACGATCTCGAAATCGCGCGCGTCAATATTGCCGGTGAGCTGATGGACCTCCTGGACGGCGGCCTCATCGAGGAGAAGGTGGACCCCGTTGCCACCAGCGAACTCATCATGGAAAGCTACCGCCGGCTCTGGGCGGAGCTGACGGAGAAGGAATCCTTCGAACTCGGCGAACGGTGGCGAGTGGCCGCCCGCATCCGTCGGCTCAACGAACTCGGCTTCGACGTCGAGGAATACGCCATCAAGACCACCCAGAACGGCTCCACCATCCAACTCCAGCCCAAGGTGGTGGACGCGGGCCACCACATGCGCCGACTGCTGCGGCTTACCGGCCTGGACGCCCAGGAGAACCAGGCGAGGCGCCTCCTCAACGACATGGACACCTTCCGGGCCGACAACAACCCGGGGATGGACGAGGAATACAGCGCGCACCTGTGGGTCAGCCAGGTCTTCGAGCCGATCGTCCGCTCCATCCCGCGCGACCTGTCCCGCAAGCTGGAGCCGGCGGAGGCAGTCCACGAGGTGCTGGAGCACCGCTGGTACATGTCCCAGGATCAGGCCCGCCACATCCCGCTCGCGGAAGCTGTGCAGTCCTATATTGATTCAATCCTGCGCCACCGCCGTGACGAAGCCGCCATCATGCTCAACCCGGACACTGACATGATCAAGATCCTCGAAGTGGAGACGGAAGAGTCACGCTACGGCGCTGACGAATCAGCCGACGAGTACCCGGACGTCGACGACTAGAAGCCCCGTTCCGGTTGCAGCACGGCTGTGTTAATACCACCCCAACTAGGTAGCAGCAGATGTCGTTTTGAGCGCTCATAACGACATCTGTTGCTACCTAGTTGGGCCGGGGCCTTAAATGGCCTTGCCGGGGTTCAGGATGCCGGCGGGGTCGAAGAGTGCCTTGATTCTCCGCTGGAGCTCCCGGACAGGTTCCGGCTGCTCAAGGCCGAGCCAACGCAGTTTGTACTGGCCCACTCCGTGCTCCCCCGTGATGGTGCCGCCCATGTCGAGGGCCGCGACCACGGAAGCATCCAGGGCAAGGTTCAGCCGGTCCATGGCGCCCGAGTCGACGGCACGACCGTCCCGATCAATCCAGAATGTGGGGTGCAGGTTGCCGTCCCCGGCGTGCGCCACAACTTTCAGGTTTACGTCATGCTTCGCTGCCAGGCCTTCGAGGGCGGCGACGTAGTCCACCAGGCGTGACCGCGGCACTGCAACATCCTCGCCTACCCGGTACTGGTCGTCCACTTCCACACCGCGGCTGTTCCGGCGGAGTTCCACAAGCTGTTCGGCTTCGGCGGTGGCTTCCGTACTCACCGTTGCCCCACCGGCGGCGAGGACGGAACGCACGACGTCGGCCTCTGCCGCAGCGCCGAACCCGTCGGTTTGGATCAGAAGCAGCGAACGTCCGCGCGAAGTCAGATCCGAGCCGTGGAGGTGGTCCAGCTGGGCCAGAGTCCCGCCGTCGAGCAGTTCCATGATGGCCGGCTGCACCCGGGCCCGGCCCACAGCCAGGACCCCCGCGGCGGCCTGACGGAAGTCGGGGTAGAACGCAGCGATGGTTTGTACGTCCCGGGGCAGGTACTTGAGGCGCACTGTCACGCCCACCACGATCCCCAACGTCCCTTCGGAGCCGACGAACAGGCCCGTCAGGTCGTAGCCGGCCACACCTTTGAACGTCTGATGCCCTGTGTGGAGAAGCGACCCGTCCGCCAGCACCACGTCCAGTGCCAGGACCGAGTCCCTGGTGACGCCGTATTTCGCGCAGCGCAGTCCACCGGCATTGGTGGCAACATTGCCGCCAATGGTCGAGGTGCGGAAGCTCGCCGGATCCGGCGCATACATCAGGCCGTGGGGAGCTGCCGCTTCGTTGAGGGCGGCGTTAACGACGCCGGGCTCGACGACGGCGGTCTCGTCGTCCGCGTTCAGGTCAAGGATGCGGTTCATCCGTTCCAAGGACAGGACGATGGAGTTCCGGCTTGCGTGCGCGCCCCCGGAAACACCGGTCCCCGCACCGCGGGCCACCACTGCAACCCCGCGTATAGTACACAGCCTGAGGACGGCCTGGACGTCGGCCACCGTACGGGCGAAGACCACGGCCTCAGGCAGCTGGAAGTCCAAGACGGGGGCCTGGTCCACTGCGTACCTTTCCAGCGCCGCTTCATCCGTGCTGACCTGCCCGGGGCCGAGAGCGTCAACAAGCTCGTCAACAAAGCTGCCTACGAAGCTTCCTGCCTTCATTTGCCGGCCCCGTCATCATTTCCGGCGCCACCCATGAACCTCACAAAACGGTCCAACACCTCTGGCCAGCCGGCGGCGTAGGACGCCCGAGTGGCAGCCGGGTCCTCGGCGCCCTCCCAGCCGTCGTGCACCAGACGGATTTCGGTCCCCTCAGGGACAGCTCTAAATGCCAGCCTCAGCTCCGTGGACCACAACGCCGTTGTTCCGGGATGCCACGAGGCGTGGAAGGACAACGGTGGCTGCCAATCATCGATACTGCCCCAGACAGCAGTCCTGCCGTCGTCAGCCGTTTCCATGATGAGGTTTTCCTCAAACTCGACATACGAGCCGGCACCGAACACGCCCTGAGATTCCAGTGGCCACCACAGATGGGTGTGGTCCGTGAACCCGGCAAACGCCTGCGCCACCGGGCCAGGCACCGTCACCGTAAAGACGACAGGCTCGAGGCTCTCCGCTGGCTCTGTTGGTACAGGCACGGCATCGTCCAAGTGACTGAAAAGGTTATCCATGGACGTCAACTCTACGCGGCCCATCCGGACGCTCCCGCACGTGGTGGCCTGGGTTTCGTGGGTGGGGGGTTAAATGCGGGAGAGCCTCCGGACTGTGTCTGGAGGCTCTCGACCGTTTAATGGTGTTCCGGCGGTGACCTACTCTCCCACACCCTCCCGGGTGCAGTACCATCGGCGCTGTGGGTCTTAGCTTCCGGGTTCGGAATGGGACCGGGCGTTTCCCCCACGCTATGACCGCCGTAACCTTGTGTCCGCACCCTGCCGGCGTGTGGGCCGTGGGTGGGAAATCTGTGGCTACAACATTGTGGTGTTGTTATTGTGTTGTGTTTTTTGTTCCTCAAGCAACGGGTTTGTTGTTTGGGAACCACATAGTGGACGCAAGCAGTCTTGTTTCTTTTTACTCTCTTCATTGGTGTGAACCCCTTTTGAAACGGGTTCACGAAGAGAGTGTGTGGTGTAAGTTATCGGCCTATTAGTACCGGTCAGCTTCACGAGTCGTTAGTCCTCGCTTCCACATCCGGCCTATCAACCCAGTGGTCTGGCTGGGGGCCTCTCACACACAAGGTGTATGGAAATCTCATCTCGAAGCGAGCTTCCCGCTTAGATGCTTTCAGCGGTTATCCCATCCGAACGTAGCTAATCAGCGGTGCACTTGGCAGTACAACTGACACACCAGAGGTTCGTCCGTCCCGGTCCTCTCGTACTAAGGACAGCCCTTCTCAAATTTCCTGCGCGCGCAGCGGATAGGGACCGAACTGTCTCACGACGTTCTAAACCCAGCTCGCGTACCGCTTTAATGGGCGAACAGCCCAACCCTTGGGACCTACTCCAGCCCCAGGATGCGACGAGCCGACATCGAGGTGCCAAACCATGCCGTCGATATGGACTCTTGGGCAAGATCAGCCTGTTATCCCCGAGGTACCTTTTATCCGTTGAGCGACGGCCATTCCACAATGTACCGCCGGATCACTAGTCCCGACTTTCGTCCCTGCTCGAGATGTCTCTCTCACAGTCAAGCTCCCTTGTGCACTTACACTCGACACCTGATTGCCAACCAGGCTGAGGGAACCTTTGGGCGCCTCCGTTACTTTTTAGGAGGCAACCGCCCCAGTTAAACTACCCATCAGGCACTGTCCCTGACCCGGATTACGGGCCGAAGTTAGATGTCCAAAGTGACCAGAGTGGTATTTCAACGATGACTCCACCCGAACTGGCGTCCGGGCTTCAACGTCTCCCACCTATCCTACACAAGCCACTCCGAACACCAATACCAAACTATAGTAAAGGTCTCGGGGTCTTTCCGTCCTGCTGCGCGTAACGAGCATCTTTACTCGTACTGCAATTTCGCCGAGTTTATGGTTGAGACAGCGGGGAAGTCGTTACTCCATTCGTGCAGGTCGGAACTTACCCGACAAGGAATTTCGCTACCTTAGGATGGTTATAGTTACCACCGCCGTTTACTGGGGCTTAAATTCTCAGCTTCGCCCGTAAGGGCTAACCGGTCCTCTTAACCTTCCAGCACCGGGCAGGAGTCAGTCCGTATACATCGTCTTGCGACTTCGCACGGACCTGTGTTTTTAGTAAACAGTCGCTTCCCCCTGGTCTCTGCGGCCCCGATCCCCTCCCACCAGCGTGTGGTGTTCAAGGTTGGGGCCCCCCTTCTCCCGAAGTTACGGGGGCATTTTGCCGAGTTCCTTAACCATAATTCTCTCGATCGCCTTAGTATTCTCTACCTGATCACCTGTGTCGGTTTGGGGTACGGGCGGCTAAAACCTCGCGTCGATGCTTTTCTCGGCAGCATAGGATCACCAAATCCCCCCTTACGGGGGTCCCATCAGATCTCAGGCATCATGAACAGCGGATTTGCCTACCGTTCGCCCTACATCCTTAGACCGGGACAACCATCGCCCGGCTCGGCTACCTTCCTGCGTCACACCTGTTAATACGCTTGCCTCCCAGGATCAGGTCCCGCGCTCCACCAAAACCCGCACACCACAAGGGTGATTGGGCAGGTCTCGGGCGGTTAGTATCCCCTGTTCAACATGGACGGTTTTTCGCCGGTACGGGAATATCAACCCGTTGTCCATCGACTACGCCTGTCGGCCTCGCCTTAGGTCCCGACTTACCCAGGGCAGATTAGCTTGACCCTGGAACCCTTGATCATTCGGCGGACGGGTTTCTCACCCGTCTTTCGCTACTCATGCCTGCATTCTCACTCGTGTAGGCTCCACCGCTGGTTTACACCGCGACTTCACTGCCCACACGACGCTCCCCTACCACTCCAAACGCCTGAACCAACCCAACAAGTGAGCGGCTTGGCAAAAATTTGAAATCCACAACTTCGGCGGTGTACTTGAGCCCCGCTACATTGTCGGCGCGGAATCACTTGACCAGTGAGCTATTACGCACTCTTTTAAGGATGGCTGCTTCTAAGCCAACCTCCTGGTTGTCTTCGCAACTCCACATCCTTTCCCACTTAGCACACGCTTAGGGGCCTTAGTTGGTGGTCTGGGCTGTTTCCCTCTCGACTATGAAGCTTATCCCCCACAGTCTCACTGCTGCGCTCTCACTTACCGGCATTCGGAGTTTGGCTGACGTCAGTAACCTTGTAGGGCCCATTAGCCATCCAGTAGCTCTACCTCCGGTAAGAAACACGCAACGCTGCACCTAAATGCATTTCGGGGAGAACCAGCTATCACGAAGTTTGATTGGCCTTTCACCCCTACCCACAGCTCATCCCCTCCATTTTCAACTGAAGTGGGTTCGGTCCTCCACGACGTCTTACCGTCGCTTCAACCTGGCCATGGGTAGATCACTTCGCTTCGGGTCTAGATCACGCCACTGCAACGCCCTATTCAGACTCGCTTTCGCTACGGCTTCCCCACACGGGTTAACCTCGCGACGTAACACTAACTCGCAGGCTCATTCTTCAAAAGGCACGCCGTCACACCCATACAGCAAGCTGCAGATGCTCCGACGGATTGTAAGCACACGGTTTCAGGTACTGTTTCACTCCCCTCCCGGGGTACTTTTCACCTTTCCCTCACGGTACTGGTCCGCTATCGGTCATTAGGGAGTATTTAGGCTTATCAGGTGGTCCTGACAGATTCGCACGGGATTTCTCGGGCCCCGTGCTACTTGGGATACTCTCACAGGCGGCACAAAACATTTCGGTTACGGGGCTCACACCCTCTCTGGCCGGCCTTTCAAGACCGTTCACCTATGCCTGCACATCACACCCCACCAATCCGGCAGAACTGGTATGGAAAGTCCCACAACCCCGACCATGCAACGCCCGCCGGCTATCACACATGGAACGGTTTAGCCTGATCCGCGTTCGCTCGCCACTACTAACGGAATCACTATTGTTTTCTCTTCCTGCGGGTACTGAGATGTTTCACTTCCCCGCGTTCCCTCCACGCACCCTATGTGTTCAGATGCGGGTCACCAGGCAGATCGCTCCCCTGGCGGGGTTTCCCCATTCGGACACCCTGGGATCACAGTCCGGTTATCGACTCCCCCAGGCTTATCGCAGATTCCTACGTCCTTCTTCGGCTCCTAATGCCAAGGCATCCACCGTGTGCTCTTAAAAACTTGACCACAAAAGATCAATTCAGAAATTTTCGAGAGAACCACAGAAACCACTGCTCCATCCCGAAAGACAGAACAACAGATCCAGGTTCATATTCTTGGAAATTGCTTCTTATAAAAGATGCTCGCGTCCACTATGTAGTTCTCAAACAACAACCCCAAACCACACACCCCACACACACCCGCCCCCGCAAAGAGACAAGCAACCGTGTGATCGGTGCAGCCAGGAAACCAGAAACAAACAAGTACCAGGACAAGAACACACCACAGCCCGTAAGCCACAACGCATCCCACCCGGCCCTGTTGCCTCAGGACCCAACAGTGTGCCAAACACTACCCAGCGATAGAACACCGGCGAACGTTCCAGAACCACACCCCCCGAAGGGAACCATGATTCGTACTAGCCGCCGGCATGTGCCGCCAGGCACCTATTTGCTGATATTCCACCCGTGAGCACCCGCCGCAGAACTTGCGTCTGCGCAACGGGCGTACTCCTGACAACACCACCACACAGACATAACGCCTGGCAGGGTTGTTGTAGGTGCTCCTTAGAAAGGAGGTGATCCAGCCGCACCTTCCGGTACGGCTACCTTGTTACGACTTAGTCCCAATCGCCAGTCCCACCTTCGACAGCTCCCTCCCCATAAAGGGGTTAGGCCACCGGCTTCGGGTGTTACCAACTTTCGTGACTTGACGGGCGGTGTGTACAAGGCCCGGGAACGTATTCACCGCAGCGTTGCTGATCTGCGATTACTAGCGACTCCGACTTCATGGGGTCGAGTTGCAGACCCCAATCCGAACTGAGACCGGCTTTTTGGGATTAGCTCCACCTCACAGTATCGCAACCCTTTGTACCGGCCATTGTAGCATGCGTGAAGCCCAAGACATAAGGGGCATGATGATTTGACGTCGTCCCCACCTTCCTCCGAGTTGACCCCGGCAGTCTCCTATGAGTCCCCGCCATAACGCGCTGGCAACATAGAACGAGGGTTGCGCTCGTTGCGGGACTTAACCCAACATCTCACGACACGAGCTGACGACAACCATGCACCACCTGTGAACCGACCGCAAGCGGGGCACCTGTTTCCAGGTATTTCCAGTCCATGTCAAGCCTTGGTAAGGTTCTTCGCGTTGCATCGAATTAATCCGCATGCTCCGCCGCTTGTGCGGGCCCCCGTCAATTCCTTTGAGTTTTAGCCTTGCGGCCGTACTCCCCAGGCGGGGCACTTAATGCGTTAGCTACGGCGCGGAAAACGTGGAATGTCCCCCACACCTAGTGCCCAACGTTTACGGCATGGACTACCAGGGTATCTAATC
Source organism: Arthrobacter sp. BF1 (assembly GCF_056680215.1). Taxonomy (NCBI): domain Bacteria; kingdom Bacillati; phylum Actinomycetota; class Actinomycetes; order Micrococcales; family Micrococcaceae; genus Arthrobacter; species Arthrobacter sp. BF1. The sequence goes on along the minus strand of NZ_CM155271.1, from coordinate 748,535 downwards.
CTGTTCGCTCCCCATGCTTTCGCTCCTCAGCGTCAGTTAATGCCCAGAGACCTGCCTTCGCCATCGGTGTTCCTCCTGATATCTGCGCATTTCACCGCTACACCAGGAATTCCAGTCTCCCCTACATCACTCTAGTCTGCCCGTACCCACCGCAGATCCGGAGTTGAGCCCCGGACTTTCACGGCAGACGCGACAAACCGCCTACGAGCTCTTTACGCCCAATAATTCCGGATAACGCTTGCGCCCTACGTATTACCGCGGCTGCTGGCACGTAGTTAGCCGGCGCTTCTTCTGCAGGTACCGTCACTTTCGCTTCTTCCCTACTGAAAGAGGTTTACAACCCGAAGGCCGTCATCCCTCACGCGGCGTCGCTGCATCAGGCTTTCGCCCATTGTGCAATATTCCCCACTGCTGCCTCCCGTAGGAGTCTGGGCCGTGTCTCAGTCCCAGTGTGGCCGGTCACCCTCTCAGGCCGGCTACCCGTCGTCGCCTTGGTGAGCCATTACCTCACCAACAAGCTGATAGGCCGCGAGTCCATCCAAAACCACAAAAGCTTTCCACCCCCCACCATGCGATGAGGAGTCATATCCGGTATTAGACCCAGTTTCCCAGGCTTATCCCAGAGTCAAGGGCAGGTTACTCACGTGTTACTCACCCGTTCGCCACTAATCCCCCCACAAGTGAGGTTCATCGTTCGACTTGCATGTGTTAAGCACGCCGCCAGCGTTCATCCTGAGCCAGGATCAAACTCTCCGTTGAAGTAAAACAAAAACGAACACAACACGGAACCACGGAAATAACGCGGAAACCGCACTGCAAAATTTGAAACCAGCTGTAAAAACCAGACCACACCACAGGGGCGGCACGATCCAGTCAATTCAACCAATTAATAATAAATTGGTATCAACAAACTTGGCACACTATTGAGTTCTCAAACAACAGACACACCCGGCACCACCACCAGCACTAAACAACCGTGGATCGCTCCGGAGCAACTTTTCAAACTTACCGACTGGTCTCACTCTTGTCAAACCGGCGTCCGCGACTCTCAACGCCCTAGGGCTTTCGTGTCGGTTTTTTCGGTCTGACTCCGTGGAGCAGCGCGGAGATAAACTCTACCACCACTTCTCAGGGTTGACCACCCGGCCCCGGAACAGCCCCGTGCTACCCGTCCATCAGCCAACGAAAAAGCCCGGAATCTCAAGGGATTCCGGGCTTTTTCCGTCGGCTTTAAGAGACCGGCTTCACAACTGGCTGTCCGCTGGCGGGCTGCCCAACGGCCGGCACGGCGCTGGGCTTGAAGTAGGCTGCGCCCAGTGGCGGCAACGTCACGGTCAGCGTTGCCGACTGACCATCGAGCCCCTTGTCCGTGGCAATCAGCGGGCCGGCATTGAGAACACCTGATCCGCCATAGGCCTCTGCGTCGGTGTTGAGCACTTCAGCCCACGCCCCGGCCGCCGGAACGCCAAGCGCGTACCCCACATGAGGGCCGCCGGAGAAGTTGATGGCACAAACCACCGGGTTACCGTCCTTGTCCCAGCGGATAAAGGTCAGAACGTTGCGGTCGGCGTCCCCGCCATTGATCCACTGGAAACCGCCCGGCTCGTTATCCCGCTCGTAGAGGGCCGGCGTCGCGCTGTAAAGCTCGTTCAGGTCTTTAGTGAGGAGCTGCATTCCGCGGTGCGCCGGAATTTCGGCGAGATACCAGTCGAGACCGTGCTGTTCGGACCACTCGGCCTCTTGGCCAAACTCGGTGCCCATGAAGATGAGCTGCTTGCCTGGGTGTGCCCACTGGTACGCCGTGAACGCCCGCAGGTTGGCCAGTTGCTGCCAGCGGTCACCCGGCATCTTCCGGAGCATGGAACCCTTGCCGTGCACAACTTCGTCGTGGCTGATGGGCAGCAGGAAGTTCTCAGTGAAGGCGTACACCATGGAGAACGTGACCGTCCCGTGGTGCCATTTGCGGTTGACCGGATCCTCGGAGGCGTACTTGAGGGAGTCATGCATCCAGCCCATGTTCCACTTCAGGCCGAAGCCCAGGCCACCCTGGCTCGTCGGGGCAGTCACGCCGGGGAAAGCCGTGGACTCCTCGGCTATCATCACCGCGCCCGGGTGGGTCTTGTAGACGGTGGCGTTGACTTCCTGCAGGAAGGAAATGGCCTCGAGATTTTCGCGGCCGCCGAAACGGTTGGGCGACCATTGCCCGTCTTCCCGCGAGTAGTCCAGGTACAGCATGGAAGCCACAGCATCCACGCGGAGTCCGTCGATGTGGAACTCGTCGAGCCAGTACAGCGCGTTGGCCACGAGGAAGTTCCGCACCTCGGTCCGGCCAAAATCGAAAATCAGCGTTCCCCAGTCCGGGTGTTCGCCCAGGTTCGGATCGGCGTGCTCATACAGCGCCTCGCCGTCAAACTGTGCCAGCGCCCAGGCGTCCTTGGGGAAGTGCGCCGGTACCCAGTCCAGGAGCACACCGATGCCGGCCTGGTGCAGGGAGTCCACCAGGAACCGGAATTCGTCCGGGTGGCCAAAGCGCGAGGTCGGAGCAAAGTATGACGTCACCTGGTAGCCCCAGGAACCGCCGAAGGGGTGTTCGGCCACGGGCATGAACTCCACGTGCGTGAAGCCGAGCCACTTGACGTAGTCAACCAGTTCCTTGGCCAGCTCGCGGTAGCCCAGGCCGAGGCGCCACGAGCCGAGGTGGACTTCGTAGACGCTCATCGGGGAATTGTGCGGGTCGCGATTGGCGCGTGCTTCCATCCATTCGGCGTCCTTGAACGCATAGGAAGGTTCCACCACCCTGGAAGCTGTGAGCGGCGGAACCTCGGTGCCGAACGCCAGGGGATCGGCTTTTTCCACCCAGTTGCCGTGCTTGGTCCGAATCTCAAACTTGTAGCACGCCCCAGCTAAAACGCCGGGGATGAAAACTTCCCAAACGCCTGAGGACCCCAGCGAGCGGAGCGAGTTTTCGCGGCCGTCCCACGCGTTGAAGTCCCCTTTGACACGGACTGCCTGGGCGTTCGGTGCCCAGACGGCGAAGGAAACGCCGTCCACGTCACCCAGCGAGGATTTGTAGTGCTGGACGTGGGCGCCAAGGACTTCCCAAAGCTTCTCGTGCCGCCCCTCGCCGATCAGGTGCAGGTCCACTTCGCCCACCGTGGGCAGGTATCGGTACGGCTCGTCCACTGTCACAGGTTCTGCACCGGGGTACGTGACGTCCAGCCGGTAATCCGGCACGTGGCCAGCCTCCAGCGGTTCCACCACTGCCACCCAGACGCCGTGGTCCTCGTGGGTCATGGGAACCGAACCGGCGGCGGTCACCACACTCACGGACTCGGCCAGGTGCTTGACCGTCCTGACCGTGACGTGACCATGGCTGTCCAAGTGTGCGCCGAGCACGGAGTGCGGCGCATGGTGCTCGCCGTTTGCCACCTGGCCCAAAGTATCCGGGTCCACGTGAAGCGGCACGCTCGGCCTGTCTGTGGGTGCTGAACCTGTCATGTTGATACCTTCCGATGCTGCCCTGGCATGATCGCCGGAGCCTTTAACGCTGAGGAGCCGCCTGGACGCATTCGCTGGAATGGCCAGCCAGTCAGGTCTGTTCCGCAATTCATAAACAACTTCGTAGAGCGCCTTGTCCAGCCACAATGCCACAAAGAGCGGCGAAGCACGGTCGATGGTGCCGGGCGTGACGGAGGCATAGCCTGCAAGGAAGGCATCTGCGCAGTCGTCGACCCAGGATGCCGGAACGCGGGCCCCTTGGTATTCCCGTTCAGCCGCCCCGGCCGCGTAGTCGAAGGAGCGCAACATCCCCACTACGTCCCGCAGCGGGACGTCGGGGAAATTGCGTTCCGAAATGGGCCGGAGTGGCTCGCCTTCAAAGTCGAGGATGGCCCAGCGGCCCGGTTCGCTGCCGGGACCGGGGACCTGCAGGATCTGCCCCAGGTGGAGGTCACCGTGGATCCGCTGCAGAGGACCCGCTTCCACGCCGTCGAGCTTGCCCAGCAGCGCCTGCAGCGGCTCGTCGTAGGGCCCGACGGCGGCAGCGGCTTCCGCCCATGCCTGCCGCACGCGCTTGGCTACTCCGGGCGCAATTACGTGGCCGGGGACCGCCTCAACGGAGGTTCCAAACGCGGCAGCCAGCCTGCGGTGGACGGTGGCAGTAGCGGCGCCGAGGGCGTGTGCCTCCGCCGTAAAGTCAGATCCGGTACGGGCGGCATCCACGGCGAGGCGCCAGGCGTCGCGGCCTCCGGCGAGGAATTCATGTGCGACAGCCAGTTCGCCCTGCGCCTGCCGGGGCCCTGGCACGGTCTCCCCCGCCGGCTGCGGCGCAGCCGTTACCGCCGGTTGCGACGCAGCCGTTTGCCACTCCCCCCGCACCCAGCCCAGGGTGGCAGGGACCTCGGAGGTACCTTCGGCGGTCAACGCCGCACCAACCTCAACCTCCGGGTTTGTCCCGTCGGAGAGCACACGGAAGAACTTGACGATTGCCGCGGAGTCGCCGTCGTCAACGATCACAGAACTGTTGGACTGCTCCCCGGAAAGGACTTTGACCATGCCGTGGGCCGTGGGCAGGCGGTGGTTCGAGGACGTCCGGTGACCGGTGGCTCCACCTGCCCGCGAGGCCGACTCTGAGCGGATCAGCTCCAGCCAGGCGGACACAAAGGACGGGTCATGCACGGCGTCGTAAATCCAGGCCATCCCGGCGTCCGGAGCCTGCCCCACCAACGCGTTGTCGGCGCCTGTCAGCGGAGCGTCGCGATAGCTCAGGGGAACCTGAACAACGTCCGTCCGCTGTCCGCCGTCGGCTGTCCGGGAAGAAACGGCCAGCAGGAAGACCTCAAGGCGAGCCTGTCCGGCCGCATCCTCAAGGCTCAGGCTGCCTGCCTGCTCCAGCGAAAATTCGGCTGACTTTACCGGGAACCAGCGCTGGCGCGGGAGCCATTCGCGCATGACGTCAGTGAGTTCGGCTGTAAGAGTTGGCTGGGTCATATCAGTTCCTGATCGGCAGGATGGGGAGCGCTTGCGTCTGGGGCGAAGAGGGGTTCGACGCTGCCGAGCGCACCCGCAGCCAGAAGAAGTCGTGGCTTCCCAGTGTCAGGGTCAAGGATCCGTCCTCGTCAATCCCGGGGAAGGGCTGGCCGCCGAAAACGTCGCGGAGTCCGCGGCCGGCGTACTGCGGAATCCGCAGTTTCGCGGCGACCGGGTGCTGGGAAAGGTTGAACGCGCACAGAATCACTTCCCCGGGCGCACCAGCGGCGTTGTCGTCCGAGAGTTCCCGAAGGTAGGAGACCACGGCGTCATGGTCGGCCTCGACGTGCTTGAAGTTGCCCAGCCCGAAACCTGGATGGTTTTTACGGACGCTGAGGATCTGGCGGGTCCAGCGCAGCAATGACCCGGAGTGGGCGGCTTCGGCTTCCACGTTCGCCATGTTGTAGTTGTACACCAGCGACTGGATGACGGGCAGGTACAGCTTCCCAGGATCGGCGTTGGAGAATCCGGCGTTACGGTCAGGATTCCACTGCATCGGCGTGCGAACGGCATCGCGGTCCTCAAGCCAAATGTTGTCCCCCATGCCGATCTCGTCACCGTAGTACAGGAACGGGCTGCCCGGCAGTGACAGAAGCAGGGCATTGATCAGCTCGATCTCGGCCCGGGAGTTGTCCAGCAGCGGAGCCAGGCGGCGGCGGATACCGATGTTGGCCCGCATCCGCGGGTCCGGGGCGTACCAGCCCAGCATGGCCGCGCGTTCGTCGGCGGTGACCATCTCCAGTGTCAGCTCATCGTGGTTCCGGAGGAACGTCCCCCATTGAGCTCCCTCGGGAATCTCAGGGGTATCATGCATCGTCTCGATGATGGGGGCGGCCTTCTGGTCGCGCAGGGCGTAGTAGAGCCGCGGCATGATGGGAAAGTGGAAGGCCATGTGGCACTCGGGTTCTTCGGCCGTCCCGAAGTACTCCACCACCTCGTTGGGCGGCTGGTTGGCCTCGGCGATGATGACGCGGCCCGGGTAGCTTTCGTCCACCATGGCCCGCAGCTTGCGCAGGAAATCGTGGGTTGCAGGCAGGTTTTCGCAGTTCGTCCCCTCTTCCTCGAAGAGGTAGGGGATGGCGTCGGCCCTGAATCCGTCGATGCCCTGGTCCAGCCAGAACCGCACGACGTCAAAGAGGGCGTCAATCACCTTGGGGTTCTCGAAGTTCAGGTCGGGCTGGTGGCTGAAGAACCGGTGCCAGAAGAACTGGCGGCGGATCGGATCGAAGGTCCAGTTCGACTCCTCCGTGTCCACGAAAATAATGCGGGCATCCTGGTACTTCTCGTCTGTATCGCTCCACACATAGAAGTCGCCGAACGGGCCCTCAGGGTCCTTACGCGATTCCTGAAACCAGGGGTGCTGGTCCGAGGTGTGGTTCAGCGGCAGGTCGATGATGACCCGGACGCCGCGGGCATGGGCCTCGGCAACCAGCCGTTTGAAGTCGCTGATGGTCCCGAACTCGTCCAGCACGGAGTTGTAATCCGAGATGTCATAGCCGCCGTCCCTCAGCGGAGACTGGAAGAACGGCGGAAGCCACAGGCAGTCCACACCTAGCCACTGCAGGTAGTCCAGCCGGTCAATCAGGCCAGAGAAATCCCCCGAACCGTCGCCGTTGGCATCCGCAAACGCCCTGACAAGCACTTCGTAAAAAACGGCCTTCCGATACCACAGGGGATCGTGGGCCAGGCCCGGGGCATTCAGTTCGAACGTGCTTTTGGGGGTGAAATGCTGGCTGGAACTCTGCGGGTTAAAACTCACTGATGCGATCTCCTGATGCTCAGAATGTGTGCGGGTTCGACGTGCGCGTCCAGGCGGACGTAATTGTATTCGCCCCATTCCCAGGTTTCGCCGGTAATGAGGTCCTCCACCCGGAACCCGCCGTTGGGCGAGAGGTCCTCGGGGTCCAGTTCCAAAGCGGCGAGATCCAGCGAAACCGTGCTCTCCCTGGTGCCGTGCGGATCCACGTTGACCACCACGATGATGGTGTCCTTGGTGCCATCCGGCAGCGCCTTGTGCTTGGAGTACACCACCGTGGCGTCATCAGTGCTGTGGTGGACCGTCAGGTTCTGCAGGTCCTGAAGCGCCGGGTGGGCGTGCCTGATGCTGTTCAGCCTGGTCAGGTATGGCGCAAGTGTTCGGCCCGATTCCGCAGCGGCGTCCCAGTCGCGGGCCTTGTACTCGAACTTTTCGTTGTCGATGTACTCCTCCGCGCCAGGGCGCGCGACGTGCTCGTAGAGTTCGTAGCCGGCATACACGCCCCAGAGCGGGCTGGCGGTGGAGGCCAGCGCCGCACGGATCTTGAATGCCGCCGGACCGCCGAACTGGAGGTATTCGGTGAGGATGTCCGGGGTGTTGACGAAGAAGTTCGGGCGGAAGTATGCAGGTGACTCATGGCTGACCTCGTGGAAATAGGTCTCCAGTTCTTCCTTCGTGTTCCGCCAAGTGAAGTAGGTGTAGGACTGCTGGAACCCGGCCCGGCCCAGAGCGTGCATCATGGCGGGGCGGGTAAACGCTTCTGCGAGGAACACCACGCCGGGTGTCTTTTTGTTGACTTGGGCGATGAGCCACTCCCAAAACCACACCGGCTTGGTGTGCGGGTTATCCACCCGGAAGATCCTGACGCCGTGGCTGATCCACAACTGCACTACCCGCAGGATCTCCTTGGAAAGCCCTTCAGGATCATTGTCGAAGTTGAGCGGGAAAATGTCCTGGTACTTCTTGGGCGGATTTTCCGCGTAGGCGATACTGCCGTCCACCCGGGTGGTGAACCATTCCGGGTTGGATTCAACCCACGGGTGGTCCGGAGCGGCCTGCAGAGCCAGGTCCAGGGCGACTTCCAGGCCCAGTTCATTGGCTCGGGCCACAAAAGCGTCGAAGTCCTCGAAGGTGCCGAGGTCAGGGTGGATAGCGTCATGGCCGCCTTCTTTGGCGCCGATCGCCCACGGCGAGCCGGGATCGTGCGGGCCGGCGATGAGCGTGTTGTTCGGACCCTTGCGGTGCTGTACGCCGATCGGGTGGATCGGCGGCATGTAAATGACGTCGAAGCCCATGTCCGCCACGGCGTCAAGCCGCTTGGCCGCCGTCCGGAAGTTACCGGAAGTCCATGCCCCGGTGGAGTTGTCCCGGACGGCACCTTCGGACCGGGGGAAGAATTCGTACCAAGCCCCGCGGCCGGCGAGGTCTCGCTCGACCAACAGCGGGAACTGCTCGGACACGGTGACCAGTTCCCGGATCGGCTGGCGGTCCACTACGGCGGCCACATCTGCACTGAAGCCGCCGGCGAGGCGCTCCTCCTCGGAGAGGGAGGGGTTGCCCAGGATCGAAGCAGCCATGCGCAGGGTGCGCCGGTCCGACGCGTTGCGGGAGACGTCGTCAGCCGCGTCAGCGAGAAGTGCCTCGCCTTCGGCGAGCATCAGCTCCACATCGATGCCCGCAGCCACCTTGACCTCGGCATTGTGGTGCCAGGTTCCATAGCGGTCGTGCCAGGCCTCAATGAAGAAGGTCCAGTTACCAACGGCCGACGGCGTGAGGACGCCCTCCCAGCGATCGGTGCCGAGGCCGCGTTCCCCCCTGGGCGGCGCCAGCCGGACGCGCTGGCGTTCCTTCCCGCGGGGATCCAGGAGGACGGCGCTAACGCCGAGTTGGTCATGGCCTTCCCGGAAAGCAGTGGCACCGACCACGATTCCTTCGCCCGGCAATGCCTTGGCGGGGTAGCTTCCACCCTCGACCACAGGTTGCACGGCGGTGATTGGAAAACGGCCAAACCTGAGGCCGTCGGTGATTTTGCCTTTCGGCTTTTTCTTGGAGGCGGCGGTGGTTCCTGAGTTAGTCGTCACATGCTCGACGTTAGCGAGAAATGACCCAGATAGCTAAGCCTGCGAGGTTTTTTGTCGCGGCGATTCGTCTTATCCACGGCGTCAACTGTCATTTACCTAAAAGAAAGCCAAAGCAGTTCCCGCTGTTGAGGTTGTCGGTTAGTGTGGCGCAGGTGAAGGCAATCCGCAGATTTACCGTCAGAACCGTCCTCCCCGAGCCGATCAGGCCCCTGGTCCGGTTAGCGACCAACCTGCGCTGGTCCTGGCACCGGCCCACCCGGGAACTATTCGCCAGCCTGAACCCGCGTAAATGGGAGGAAAGCGAGCAGGATCCCGTCAGCTTCCTTGGCCGGGTCAGCCGCGAGGAGTTCCAGGCCCTGGCCGCGAACCAGTCCGTGGTGGAACGCGTCCGGGCCGCCGCTGAGGATCTTGACCGCTACCTTGACCAGCCGCGCTGGTATCAGGGCCTGGGCGCCGACGCCCCCGCCGCCATCGCGTATTTCTCACCCGAATTTGGTATCACCGAGGTACTGCCGCAATACTCCGGCGGCCTGGGCATCCTGGCCGGAGACCACCTTAAGGCGGCGTCCGATCTTGGCGTGCCCCTCATCGGTGTTGGACTCCTGTACCAGGCCGGCTACTTTAAGCAGTCGCTCTCCCGCGATGCCTGGCAGCAGGAAACATATCCTGTCCTCGATCCGGATGGCCTGCCCCTCACGCTGCTCCGCGAACCGTCCCCTGACAATAACGGCCGGCCGTTGCAGATCACCCTGCCGCTCCCCAACGGCAGGCGACTCCTTGCGCACATCTGGCGTGCCGACGTCGGGCGTGTTCCGTTGCTGCTCCTGGATTCCAACGTTCCGGGCAACGACGACGCCGCGCGGGGCGTCACCGACCGGCTCTACGGCGGGGGTGGGGACCACCGGCTGCAGCAGGAACTCCTGCTGGGCATGGGCGGTGTGAAGGCACTGCGCGCTTACCAACGGCTGACGGGAACGCCGGCTCCGGAGGTGTTCCACACCAATGAGGGCCATGCCGGTTTCCTCGGCGTCGAGCGGATCCAGGAGCTGATGTCCGGGGAAGCGGCCCTGACTTTCGACGAGGCGCTTGCCGCCGGCCGGGCGTCCACGGTGTTCACCACCCACACGCCTGTGCCCGCCGGGATCGACCGCTTTGAGATTGCCCAGATCCAGCACTTCTTCCAGGCCGGGCTGGCGCCTGCCGTGCCCGTGGACAGGATCCTGGAGCTTGGCCGCGAAAACTACGCCGAGGGCAACCCGTCAGTCTTCAATATGGCGGTCATGGGACTCCGGCTGGCCCAGCGGGCCAACGGCGTGGCCAAACTGCACGGCGAGGTGTCCCGCGGAATGTTCTCCGCACTGTGGCCCGGCTTTGACCACTCCGAGGTGCCCATCACGTCCGTCACCAACGGCGTCCACGTGCCCACGTGGGTTGACAGCCGGATTTCCCAGCTCGCCCGGAAACAATTCGGGCCGGAGGCCGAAACCCAGGGCCGCTGGGACTTGGCCTACAACGTCAGCGACGCCGACGTCTGGGCGCTGCGCCGCGAAATGCGCTCGGCCCTGGTGGACGACGTCCGCCGCCGGCTCCGGGCCGCGTGGAAGAAGCGCGGGGCGGCCGACGCTGAACTGCGCTGGACTGACAGCGTGCTGGACCCGGACGTCCTGACCATCGGCTTCGCCCGCCGCGTCCCGACCTACAAGCGGCTTACCCTGATGCTGCGCGAGCCGGACCGTCTCAAGGCACTGCTGCTGCACCCGGAACACCCCATCCAGCTGGTGATCGCCGGAAAGTCCCACCCTGCGGACGACGCCGGCAAAAAGATGATCCAGGACCTGGTCCGGTTCACTGACGACCCCGAAGTCCGTCACCGGATTGCGTTCCTCCCGAACTACGACATCGCCATGGCCAGGACGCTGTTCCCGGGCTGCGACGTCTGGCTCAATAACCCGCTGCGTCCACTGGAGGCCTGCGGCACCTCGGGTATGAAGGCCGCCATCAACGGTTCGCTGAACCTCTCGGTGATGGATGGCTGGTGGGATGAGATGTACGACGGCGAAAACGGCTGGGCGATCCCCACAGCCAACAATGATGCGTCCCCCGAGGAACGCGACGACATTGAGGCTGCCGCACTGTATGAGCTCCTGGAAACCCAAGTGGCGCCCCGCTTCTACGGCAGCACGGTGTCCGACAGCGCCGGCGCTGCAGGCCCGTCCAGCACCGGGGCCGAGAAAGTACCCACGCACTGGGTGTCCATGATCAAGCACACGTTGTCGCACCTCGGCCCGGCCGTTTCTGCGGACCGGATGCTGCATGACTACGTCAATGTTCTCTACCGGCCTGCAGCGGTGGCCGGACGCAAGGCGGTGGCCGACTCCTACTCGCAGGCACGGTCGCTCGCCGCGTGGACGGCCCAGGTGCGTGCAGCCTGGCCGCTGCTGCACGTGGAGCACGTTGACTCCGTGGGCGTTTCCGAGGATCCGCAGATCGGGGACACCCTGCAGGTGAACGCCTACGTCGCGTTGACCACCCTGACGCCGGACGATGTCTCCGTGGAGGTCGCCTACGGGCGCGCCGAGGAAAGCGACACCCTGGCCGACGTGACGGTGATGGACCTGCAGCCCAAGGAGGACCTGGGCGGTGGCCGCTACCTGTTCAGCGGCTCCCTGGTGATCGACCGCTCCGGCCCGTTTGGCTACACCGTCCGCGTCCTGCCCCGGCATGAGGCGTTAGCGTCAAAGGCCGAACTGGGGCTGATCGTCAACGCCTGACTAGAGGAGGACCGCGGCGACCGCCAGGTCGCCGCGGGCGTAGCTCTCGGCGTCCTGGAGGATCTCGCAGATGATCCCGAAGGAACGGTCGCCGCGGAATGTCGCGGCGACCTGCCAGAGGATGGTGACCGGGGCGTTGCCGTTTTCGCTGATGCTGTCCGCGAAATCGTGGAGTGAATCGTTCAGGGCGTCCAGGTTCACGCCGTAGTGCTCGGGGAAGCCCAGGACCTCACCGAACGTTTCGAGGACCGCTCGTTTGCTGTCCGCAGCAGGCACCCGCAGGCTGCGGCGGCCGGCATCGGCCACCTGTTCCCGGAGTTCTTCCATGGTCCATGTATCGGCGGAGTAGATTTTCATACCGGGGTTCAGCTGCCTTCTGCAATGAATTTGAACGAGTCGTAATGGTCTTGGGTGTAGTACTTTTCTCCCCCGGCGCCGGCAATGATCCGGCGGGCCCCGCGGTCCGACTCTCCCGGGGTGGGCACGGTGTACTCGCGGTAGTAGCCTGACGCCTTTCGCGGGAGGATACGTTCGAAGTTGCCGAAGGTCTGGTCATCCTGGCTGTAGGAGTAGGGCCCGCCTTTACGGATCAGCACGAGGGTCCTGCGGGCTTCGGCCGGGAGCGCAGACTCGCTGATCGCCGGCAGCCCGGAGGGGTTGGCGGGAACCGCCGCCACGGGTCCTGAAACTTCCGCCGGACCGGGGACGGGAGCCTCCGGAACCGGTGCAGCGCTGGGACTTGCTGCCGGCGTCGGACTTCCCGTCAAGGATTCAAGGAGCCCGGGCCCGCCGAAAGCAAACAGCGCAAGGGCCAGCAGTCCGGCCAGCAGCAGGGCAACGACAGGGCGGTTGCGAATTTTTGGCCCCTCCGCGGCTACGTGCGGTAGATGTTGATCGAGTTTGCCTCCACCAGGTCGGTCTCGCCCGATGCCACGAGTCCGCCCTGGCGGATCTCGTGGAGGGGCGACGTGGTCAGCCGCAGTTCGAACATCCGGCGCGGCGTACCGTCGTCGTTGGTGAGTTCGGGGAGGGTGATCTTCACGTCGGATGCGCCGCCGTTGATCACCACAAGGCCCGCCAATGTGCCGTCGTCCGAGCCGAGCAGGAGCTGCATGACCCGGTGCCGCGGGTCATTCCACCGATCCATGGACATCGGCTGTCCGGAGTGGTCGAACCAGTGGAGATACGACTGTTCGTCCCGGGCCGGATAATCGTGCGGCTGGCCTGCCAGGAACTCCTTGCGCAGCCGGATGAAGCGCTTGGTGCTGCGGAGCATCTCGTGGGATTCCGGGGTGCGCGTCCAGTCAATCCAGGTCAGGGGGTTGTCCTGGCAGTAGGCGTTGTTGTTTCCCTGCTGGCTACGGGCCAGCTCGTCCCCGGCGGTGATCATGGGCACGCCCAGGGAAATCATCATCGAAGCCATGAGGTTGCGCCGGGACTGTGCCCGCTTGGCCAGGATGTCCTCGTCCTCGGTGGGGCCTTCGAAACCGTGGTTGTAGCTGCGGTTGTCCCCGTGGCCGTCCCGGTTCTGCTCGCCGTTGTCCTCGTTGTGCTTGCGGTCGAAGGAAACGAGGTCGTGGAGGGTGAAGCCGTCATGGGCGGTAACGAAGTTGAGCGACGCCAGCCTGGAACGGCCCGATGCTTCAAACAGCCCGGCCGAACCGGACAGGGCATCGGCCAGCCGGGCCACGGATCCGCCCTGCCCGCCAGACTCAATGGCCGCGCGGTCGGCGAGCCAGAAAGTACGGACCCCGTCACGGAAGTGATCATTCCAGTCAACCCAGCCGCCGGGGAACCGGCCGGTCTGCCAGCCGCCGTAGCCTACGTCCCACGGTTCGGAAATGAGCTTCACATCCGACAGCACAGGATCGGCTGCCACAGCCACCAGGAATGGATGATGGGGATCAAATTGGTTGTCCGCATTCCGGCAGAGCGTCACGGCCAGGTCAAAGCGGAACCCGTCAACATGGAATTCGTCCACCCAGTAGCGGAGGGAATCCAGGACCAGCTGGACCACCCGGGGGTGGCCAAAGTTCAGGCTGTTCCCGCAGCCGGTGGTGTCCACATATTTCCCGTGACCGTCGGTGCGGTAATACGTTTCCTCACCAAGGCCGCGGAAGCTGGTGGTGGGGCCATCGGGCCCGCCCTCGGCCGTATGGTTGTACACCACGTCAAGGATCACTTCCAGCCCGGCCGCGTGAAGCAGCTTGACCATTCCCTTGAATTCGTCCTGGACCGCCTGCGGGCCGGCCTCCTGGGCAGCCTTGGTGGCATAGTCCGGATGCGGGGCGAAGAACGCTGCAGTGTTGTAGCCCCAGTAGTTGGTCAGGCCAAGGTCCTGAAGGTGCAGCTCATCCAGGTGGAAGTGCACCGGAAGCAGTTGAATCGAGGTGACGCCCAGGCTTTTGAAATGCTCGATGATGGCCGGGTGCGCCATGCCTGCGTAGGTTCCGCGCAATTCTTCAGGAACATCCGGGTGCAGCATGCTCTGGCCACGGACATGGGCTTCATAAATGATGGTGTTCCGCCAGTGCAGCCTCGGCCGCTGATCGTTTCCCCAGTCAAAATCGGCGGCCATGCGCACACTAGTCAGGAATCCCTCACGCTCATCCACCGCACGGCCGTAAGGATCGAGCAGCAGCGGCTGCCCGGCGTCCCCATCCAGGTCCAGCATGGGGAAGGACAGCGGCAAAGCCTCGGAGGTGGGCGCCGCGCGGAACCCGTAGCGCGAGCCGTAGGGGAAATCCTGCACAATGCCGTGGTGGACGCCATGCGTGACATTGGGTAGCAGTTGCCTGCGCCACACACCGTTGGGGGCGTTGTAGACAATCTCGAGGTTTTCCACGCCGGGCGCATAGACAGCAACATTGGCGCTGGACGGCAGGACACTGTCCGTGCCAGTCCCGGCGCGCGGCACAGTGACACCGAGTGGATGCGCCGAGGAGGCATCCATGGTGGAGGCGGTGTCAAATAGCGGCATAACCATCACGGTCAATGGTAGCTGTCAGCGCCTGTTCAGCCGCACTCCGGCGTTTGTGACGCCGGGCGTCCGCCCACGGCGGGTGGGTCCGGAGCTGTCTCCGGGTTGCATACTGGAGGGAAACGTCGACATGGAGGTACATAGTGCGGGTTGCGCTGGCTCAGATCATCAGCGGCCGGGACCTGGCCGCTAACCTGTCCATCCTGGAGCAGGAGGCGCGCAGGGCCAAGGCCGGCGGCGCGGACATGGTGGTGTTTCCGGAGGCATCCATGCGGGCATTCGGGAACTCGCTGCTGGACATTGCCGAACCCTTGGACGGGCCGTGGGCCTCCCGGGTGCGCAGTGTTGCGGCCTCGTTGGAGATCGTGGTGGTGGCAGGCATGTTCACGCCCGGCTCCGAGGGAAAGGTGCGCAACACCCTGCTCGCGACCGGGCCAGGAGTGGAAACCAGTTACGACAAGGTCCATCTTTTCGACGCGTTCGGCTTCCTGGAGTCGGACACCGTGGACCCGGGCACCGAACCAGTGACATTCGCTGCGGGCGGCCTGACTTTCGGGCTTTCCACCTGCTACGACATCCGTTTCCCTGCGCTTTTCATGGCCAACGCTGAGCGGGGTGCGGACGCCAACATCGTCTGCGCCTCGTGGGCCTCCGGGCCCGGCAAGGTGGACCAATGGCGGCTCCTGGCGCGGGCCCGCGCGCTGGATTCCACCACGTACGTCCTCGCCTGCGGGCAGGGTGACCCGGTCACGCAGGGCGTCCCGGCCAAGAGCGGAGCACCGACGGGTGTGGGCCATTCGGCGGTTGTCTCGCCATTTGGGGAGATATTGGAAGAGCTCGACGGCGCGCCCGGACTGCTGTTCGCAGACCTGGACGCCGCCGTGGTCAAGGAAGCCCGCCAAAAGCTCCCGGTGCTGGCCAACCGCCGCGCGTTCTAGACCCGGACGCTCTATCACTTAATGTCGCTTAAACGGCAACGCTCTCTCACTTTCTTAGGGAAAGTGAGAGAGCGTTGCGTCAGAACCCACATTAAGTGAGAGAGCGTTGCGTCAGAACCCACATCAAGTGAGAGAGCGTTGCGTCAGAACCCACATCAAGTGAGAGAGCGTTGCGTCAGAACCCACATCAAGTGAGAGAGCGTTTGGTCCCGCAGCCTCGCTGCGAGTTACTTGGCGGAGCGCTGCCTGGAGATTTCGTACAGCGAGATGCCGACGGCCATGGAGGCGTTGAGCGACTCCATGGCGGAGTCGATGGGGATGGAGACGATCTGGTCGCAGTTTTCGCGGACCAGGCGGCTCAAGCCCTTGCCTTCGGAGCCAACCACGATGCACACCGGTTCCGTGCCGAGGGTGAGGGCGGGCAGCGAGACATCGCCGTCGCCGTCGAGCCCCAGGACGAAGATGCCCATGTTCTTGAACTGCTTCAGCGCGCTGTTGAGGTTGCCCGCGCGGGCTACCGGTACACGTACGGCCGCGCCTGCACTGGTCTTCCAGGCCGAGGCTGTGACGCCCACGGAACGGCGCTCCGGGACGATGACGCCATGGCCGCTGAAGGCGGACACGGAGCGGATAATCGCACCCAGGTTGCGGGGGTCCGTGATGCCGTCGAGCGCCACGAAGAGCGGCGCGTTGGAAACGTGGCCCTTCTTCCAGCGGTCCACGGTTTCCTCGGCCAGGTCATAGGCGTCCTGGTATTCGTACGGCGGGATCTGCAGGACGAGGCCCTGGTGGACGGCGTCGTCGGTCATGCGGTCAAGTTCGGGCTTGCCGGTCTCGAGCAGCGGGATGCCGCGTTCGGCAGCGATCTTCAGCGATTCCTTAACACGGTCGTCCATTTCGATCCGGATGGCGATGTGCAGGGCCTTCGCGGGGATGCCGGCACGGAGTGCTTCGACCACCGAGTTGCGGCCGGTGACGACTTCTTCGGTGGCGCGTCCCTTGGGACCGGAGCGGGCTGCGCCGGCGCTGCGGGCGCCGGTACCGCGCTTGGCCGCAGAGCGTTCGGCGAGCTGCTTGCTCTTGTGCGCCTTGTGGTACGGGCGGTCCTCCGCCTTGGGTGTGGGGCCTTTGCCTTCCAGAGCCTTGCGGCCGTGGCCACCGGTTCCGATGGTTGGCCCCTTCTTTGCTTTGACCGACCGGCGACCGTTGTTGGCCATGAGAGTTCCACCCTTGATTGTTTGACTGAGTCTGCTTACCAGTCTACTGAATCAAGTAAAATCGCCTGACCTTGGCGAAAATCCTGGCGTCAGTCCCGCTGGAGGCTCCAGGTGGCGCCGTCAGGGCCGTCCTCGACGGCGACTCCCGCTGCCTTGAGCGTGTCCCGGATGGCGTCCGAGGCGGCCCAGTCCTTGGTGGTCCTGGCCTGGGCCCGGGCAGCGAGCTGGGCTTCGATCAACACCTCGAGGGCAGCCGTTTTGCGGGCATCCGATACCGCGCCGGTTGCCACGGCGTTCAGGCCGAGAACGCGGAGCATGTCATGAACCGAGTGCAGCGCCTGGCGAGCGTCCTCCGGCCGGCCTTCCGTCAGTGCGGTGTTGCCGGACCGGACGGTTTCGTGCAGCACCGCGAGTGCCTGCGGCACGTTGAGGTCGTCATCCATGGCCCGCTCGAACGCCCCCGGCACCTTGCCGTAGGTGGCGAAGCCGTAGTTGCGGCCGTCGGAGAGGGCCCGAACGGCACGGCTGATGAAGCCGTCAATGCGTTCGACGGCGGCGGCAGCCTCCTCGAGCGAGGTGGGACGGTAGTCCAGCACTGAGCGGTAATGCGCCTGGCCGAGGTAGTACCGGACCACCCGCGGGGAGGCGAGCTCCAGCATCTCGGCGGGGCTGATGGTGTTGCCGATGGACTTGGACATCTTTTCACCCTGGTAGGTGACCATGCCGTTGTGCATCCAGAAGTTGGCGAAGCCGTGCCCCGCCGCCTGCGATTGGGCCATTTCGTTTTCATGGTGCGGGAAGCGCAGGTCCAGGCCGCCGCCGTGGATGTCGAACTCGGTGCCGAGGTATTTGGTGACCATGGCGGAGCATTCCAGGTGCCAGCCCGGACGGCCGGCACCCCACGGTGAAACCCAGCTCGCCGTCGTCGGCTCGCCCTCTTTGTAGCCCTTCCACAACGCGAAGTCCCGGGGATCTTTTTTGCCGCGGGGATCGGCGTCGGGCGCGCCCTGCATGTCGTCAATGTTCTGGCGCGTGAGAGACCCGTATTTATCCCAGGACCGCACGTCGAAGTAGACATCGCCGGAGCCGTCCAGCGCCGGGTAGGCGTGCCCGCGGTCGATCAGCTGCTGCACCAGCGCGTGCATCTCCGGGATGTGGCCCGTGGCGCGGGGTTCGTACGTGGGGCGGGACACACCCAGTGTGTCGTAGGCCTTGAGGAATTCCTGCTCGTAGCGGTAGGCCAGCGCCCACCACTCCTCCTCGCGGACTGTATCCGGCCCTTGGTCGAAACCGGGTTCGAAGGACTCTGCGGATTTGGTAAGGATCTTGTCGTCAATGTCCGTGACATTGCGGACGGCGGTGACGCGCAGGCCCCGGTACTCAAGCCAGCGCGTGAGTTGGTCGAAGGCGATGGCTGACCGGATGTGGCCCACATGCGGCATGCCCTGCACCGTGGCGCCGCAATAGTACAGGCTGACCTTTCCCGGGACGAGGGGAACGAAGTCGCGGACTTCGGCGGATGCGGTGTCGTAAAAACGGAGGGTCACCGCTCCAGATTAGCCGATCCGGCCCGGTCGCTTGGGATACACCAGAGCGGTGGCGATGGCGGAAATGCCTTCGGCGCGGCCGGTGAAACCCAACCCGTCGCTGGTGGTGGCGGTAACGCTGACGGGCGCGTCCGCCGCCGCGCTCAGGACGTCCTGGGACTCCTGCCTCCGTGGCCCGAACTTTGGCCGGTTGGCCACAAACTGCACTGCCACGTTGCCGATCTCAAACCCCGCCGCCCGGACAATCCTCGCCGCCTCGGCCAGGAGAGTTACCCCTGAAGCGCCGGCGAACTCCGGACGGTCCGTGCCGAAGTGGGTACCCAGATCTCCGATGCCGGCGGCCGAGAACAGCGCATCGGCGACGGCGTGGGCCACGGGGTCGCCGTCTGAGTGCCCGGCAAGTCCGCGTTCGCCCTCCCACAGCAGCCCGCCCAGCCAAAGCGGACGGGGGTTCTCCTCGGAGGCGTAGGCGTGGACGTCCAGGCCGATGCCCGTGCGCGGCAGGATCATCCGTGCTTCCTCCATGCTCACCCTTCCACCCACCGGATGCCGAGCGGGCCTTCGAGCAGCCCCTCGGCAATGATCAGGTCAAGGGGTGTGGTGATTTTCAGTGACTGGGTGGCCCCATGGACGGCATGGACGGGGACGCCCAAAAGTTCCACGAGCATGGCGTCGTCAGTGACCGCGGCGGCCTGCGCCTCATCAAACCGGGAAGCCGACTCATGGGCCTGAAGCAACGTGGACAGGCGGAACCCCTGGGGCGTCTGGACAGACCTAAGGTCCTCCCGCGGGGCGGTACCGGTGACCAGTTCCGGCGCGATGGCGCTGTCATCGCCGCTCGTTCGGGTTACGGTCTTGACCGTATCCACCACCGGGACTGCCGGAATGACCGCAACGGCACCGGCGGCCAGCGAGTCCACCACGCGGTGGAAAACATATTCGGGTGTCAACGCGCGGGCGGCGTCATGTACCAGCACCGCTTCAATCCCCTCGATCAGGCCGTCGATGCCGGCCCGGACAGACTCCGCGCGGGTGGCACCGCCGCCCACCAGCGTGAGGACGGGGCCGCCGTCGGCCAGTTCCTGCCTGAATGCCTCCAAAGGCCCCTGCAGGCCGTCAGTGTCTGCCGGCAACACCACGCACACCTGGCTGCACACGCCGGAGGCCACGACGCCGCGGAGCGCATGCATCAGGATGGGCTCGCCGCCAAGTGGCACCGCCGCTTTCGGCATTCCGTAGCCAAGCCTTTCGCCGGAACCGGCGGCCACAAGGATGACGGCGGTGACAGGGCGGGGCAGTCCGTTGTTCATGGCGTCTAGCCTACGTCCCACCCGGCCCGTCCGGAGGAGCCCCGCGGCGGGATTCCACGGTCGCCGGGGCGCAACGGCCCGGAATTGGGCAAAAAGAAACCCCGGAGGTGCTTACACACCCCCGGGGTTCAATTCTTAGGAAGCCAGGACCTCGTCGAGAACGCTTGCCGCCTTCTCTTCATCGGTCTTTTCAGCCAGCGCAAGTTCTGAAATCAGAATCTGCCGGGCCTTGGCCAGCATGCGCTTCTCACCTGCGGAAAGGCCCCGATCGTGATCACGGCGCCAAAGGTCACGGACGACCTCTGCTACCTTGATGACGTCACCGGAAGCAAGCTTCTCCAGATTTGCCTTGTATCTGCGTGACCAGTTGGTGGGTTCTTCAGTGAACTCGGCACGGAGCACGTCGAATACGTGCTCCAGGCCTTCCTTGCCCACTACGTCACGGACCCCAACAAGGTCAACGTTCTCTGCTGGAACTTCAATGGTCAGATCACCCTGGGCCACCTTGAGCTTGAGATACATCTTCTCTTCGCCCTTGACAGTGCGCATCTTGATTTCTTCAATTTTTGCAGCACCGTGGTGAGGGTAAACTACTGTCTCGCCGACCTCAAATACCATGTAAACATTCCCCTTTCCCGGCAACCAGTTTATCACGATTAAGGCATATGACTGGCCGGGAACCGGGCCCGGAACCCCGTGTTTCCGCGGAAAATGGGCCAAATCAGACCCTTCGGACCCCTTGACGGATGCGGATAATAGTGCATGCAGGGCCTCCTGCCAAGGACAATGTGACCGCGCGGAATCCTCGTTTGGGCCTGTTTGCCGCTAGGCTAAGGCTGATTAATGTTTCCACACTCTCGAGGAGTACGTGACGTGCGTTTCACTGCGATGAACCGGGCCCAGAGCGGCAAACTGGCACTGGCGGCAGGAGTTCTGGCCCTGGGCTTGGCGACGATGACTGGCTGCGGCTACATCACCCCCCAGCAGACCACTCACCAGTACTCCTCCTCGGACGGCATCCGCGCGGACCTTGGGCCGCTGCAGCTCCGGAACATGCTGATCGTCTCCTCCGGCGAGGACAAGCCGGGCCGCCTGATCGGCGCCGTCTACAACTCTTCCTCGCAGGATGTGAAGCTCACGGTCAACGGCGCCAAGGGTTCACAGACCCAGGTCCCGGTAAAGGCCAACTCCTACACCCTGCTCAACGAATCCACGGACGAAGCCATCCTCAGCACGAGCGGCGGCATTCCGGGTTCGCTCGTGGACATCAAGGTCACTGAGGACGGCACCAACGTCAATAAGACTGTGAAGCTGCCTGTCCTGGACGCCACGCTGCCCGAGTACAAGGAGTACCTCCCTGCCGGCAGCGAACCGACCGGATCCGCCTCACCCACGCCCACGCCCTCGGCCTCGGCAAGCGCCTCCGCCGCAGCGCACTAGGCACACACAGCACTCAGGCAACTGCAGCACACGCAAAAGGAGGGGCTCCCCCGGGAGCCCCTCCTTTTGCATTCGCCGGCGCCACGCGTTTACCGGCTGCGCGCCCCGGCCTACGGCTCGAACTTGTAGCCGAGACCGCGGACCGTCACCAGGTAGCGCGGGGCTGAGGGGTCGGGCTCGATCTTGCCGCGGAGCCGCTTGACGTGCACATCCAGGGTCTTGGTATCCCCCACATAGTCGGATCCCCAGACCCTGTCGATCAACTGGCCGCGGGTCAGCACCCGGCCCGAATTCCTGAGCAGCATTTCCAGCAGCTCGAATTCCTTCAGCGGCAGGAGGACCTGCTCGCCGTCCACGCTGACCACGTGCCGTTCTATGTCCATGCGGACGGGGCCCGCCTGGACTGTGGCAGAAATCAGTTCTTCCGGCTCACCCTGCCGGCGGAGCACGGCCCGCACGCGGGCCACCAGCTCACGGGAAGAATACGGCTTGGTGACATAGTCATCGGCCCCCAGTTCGAGGCCCACCACCTTGTCAATCTCCGAGTCCTTGGCCGTCAGCATGATGACCGGCACACCGGAACGCTGGCGCAACTGGCGGCAGACCTCCGTTCCGGACAGGCCGGGCAACTGCAGGTCCAGGAGGACCAGGTCCGCCCCGTTCCGGTCGAACTCGGTGATCGCATCGAGGCCGTTATCCACTACCTCGACCTCGAATCCTTCCTTGCCCAGCAAATAGGACAACGGGTCGCTGAACGACTCTTCGTCCTCAACAATCAAAATCCTGCTCAAGCGCTGGCTCCTTGCTCATGTACGCCGCGCTCTTTAACACGCTCGGGTACGGCTCGATCTTTGACAACTGGATTATCGGGTTCGTCCTGCCTCTCCATCTCGGGGAGCCTCAGGGTGAAGGTGGAACCCTGGCCGGGCCGGGACCACAACGTCACCTCACCGCCGTGGTTCGATGCAACGTGCTTAACGATGCTCAGGCCCAGGCCCGTGCCGCCGGTGTGGCGGGACCGTGCCGCGTCCACACGGTAGAAGCGCTCGAAGACCCGTTCCTGGTCCTCCGGGGTCATCCCCTCGCCCTGGTCCGTAACCGATACGGCGATGAGTCCGTCCTTTGACCGGACACCCACGCCCACCTTGGTGTTTTCCGGCGAATAGCGGATGGCGTTGTCGATCAGGTTCCGCAGCGCAGTAACCAGCAGGTCCCGGTCACCAAACACCGTTGCGTCTACGGGTTCCCCCACAACGATCTGGATTTTCTTGCTTTCAGCTGGCAGCTGGGAACGGTCAACGGCTTCGGCGATAACAGCGTTAATGTCCACCGCGCTGCCCCCTTGGGACACGCTGGCGCCTTGGAGCCGGGAGAGCTCGATGATGTCCTGGACCAGGGCGGCCAGCCGGGCTGATTCCTTCTGCATCCGCTTGGCGAAGCGGCGGACAGCCTGTTCGTCATCTGCTGAGGATTCCAGCGCCTCAGCCAGCAGGGAAATCGCACCCACCGGAGTCTTCAGCTCGTGGGATACGTTGGCAACGAAGTCGTTGCGGATCTCTTCCGTGCGGGTGATCTCGGTGCGGTCGTCGGCCAGCAGGAGGATGTATTCCTCCCCAAGCATGGCCGCACGCACCTGCACAATGATGGTGCCCTGGCCCAGCGGGCCTCGCGGGAGCTCGAGCTTCTTCTCCAGAATCACGCCGTCGCGGCGAACACCGGCTGTCATGTCCAGCAGCTCCTTGTGGACCACCGTGTGGCCGCGCACCAGGCCATAGGCGTACGCAGCGGGGCTGGCTCTCACCACTCCGTCAACGGCGTCCACCACCACAAATGCCCGGCCAACCACGGCCAGCACTTCCGCGGCGCCTTTCGGCAGGGAAGGCTCGTCCATGTCGACGTCGACAAACTGGCGCTGCTTTTCACTGACCCTGAACGCGAGCACGCCAAAGGTGCCGAGCGCCAGGCCGACGAGGCCCGCGATGACACCGATAAGCATAGGATCCACGGCTCCAGCTTATGCTGAGATGAGCGGCTTGCCGGTGCGTCCGGGGCCGTTGCACCGACGGTTCAGCTAACGTTCATTTACAAGAGACCGTCCGTTCACCGCACGCTGGCAGAGTTACGGGTTGGAGTGCCGAACGGCGACATGAATTCCGTCTGCCATTGGGGGCGGGATTCCAGAGAAAGGACGCCCCCGTGCGTAAGGTTTTTCAGGAAGAGCTGACCCAGGTCGGTGAGCAGCTGGTTGAGATTTCCAAGTTGGTCAGTGAGGCAATGGAGAAGGCCACCACGTCTTTCCAGGTTGCAGACGTTGACCTGGCGGAAGACGTCATCGCGGCTGACGCCCGCATCGATTTCCTGCAGAACAGCCTGGACGAACGCGCCATCGACATTCTCGCCCTGCAGGGTCCGGTAGCCAGCGACCTCCGTATGATCGTCGGCTCGCTCCGGATGAGCGCCTCGCTGGAGCGGATGGGCGACCTTGCCCGGCACGTGGCCCAGCTGGCCCGGCTGCGCTTCCCGTCCAACGTGATCCCCGCATCCATGACGGAAACGTTCAAGAAGATGGCCGAACAGGACCAGCTGATCGCGGACAAGCTCACCGTGCTCCTGGAAACCAGGGACCTCGAAGTGGCCCGCGACATCCTGAAGGCCAATACCGCCATCGACGACCTTCACCTGAGCGTCTTCAAGGCCATCGCTTCCCCGGACTGGGCAGAGTCCCCCGCCACCACCGTGGACGTTGCCCTCGCGAGCCGCTACTTCGAACGGTTCGCTGACCACGGTGTCTCCGTGGCACGCAAGGTCACCTACCTGGTGACCGGCGAATGGCAGCCACAGGGTCTCTAGCCCAACTTCACCCCGTACGACGGCGGGCCGGTCACCTCGAGGTGACCGGCCCGCCGTCGTTATAGCTGCTTTGCCTATTTTTTGCCCTGGTTCGCGACTGCCAGGATGGCCTCGGCCGCGGCGTCGGGGTCCAGATATGTGCCGCCCGGCTTGATCGGCTGGAAGTTCTCGTCGAGGTCGTAGACCAGCGGGATCCCGGTGGGGATGTTCAGGCTGGCGATGGCGTCGTCGCTGATGCCGTCCAGGTGCTTGACCAGGGCGCGCAGGGAGTTGCCGTGCGCGGTGACCAGGACAGTCTTGCCGGCCTTAAGGTCTTCCTTGATGTCCGATTCCCAGTACGGCAGCAGGCGGACCAGGACGTCCTTGAGGCACTCGGTACGCGGCAGGGCGTCGCCGAGGTCGGCGTAGCGGGGATCGTGGGCCTGGGAGAACTCGCTGTCATCCGACAGGGGCGGCGGCGGGGTGTCGTAGCTGCGGCGCCATTCCATGAACTGCTCTTCGCCGAACTCGGCCAGGGTCTGGGCCTTGTCCTTGCCCTGCAGGGCGCCGTAATGGCGCTCGTTCAGGCGCCAGTCACGCTTGACGGGGATCCACCCGCGGTCCGCCTTGTCCAGCGTGATGTTCGCCGTGTTAATGGCGCGCTTGAGCAGTGACGTGTAGAGGACGTCGGGCAGGATGTTGTTCTCCACCAGGAGCTCACCGCCGCGGGCCGCTTCCTCGCGCCCCTGGTCGTTAAGGTCAACGTCCACCCAGCCGGTGAACAGGTTCTTGGCGTTCCATTCGCTGTGGCCGTGGCGCAGCAGAATCAGCTTGTAAGTCATGATTTTCATCCTAGCCGAGGCGCACTACAGCCCGTTTTGCGTTACGAAGATAGGGTTGGGCCGTGGTGCAAAAAGCTGAACGGGTTAGCGCTTCCCAAGACCGGGGCGGAAAGCCGGTGGGAAACGTCACCCGCGGTACCACCAACCCCAACCGGATGCGCCGCGTGGACCGCTGGCTCACGGGACCCCAGTCCTGGCGGCTGCGCGCCGCCGCAGACCCGTTGGTGGTTGACCTGGGGTACGGCGCATCGCCCGCCACCGCCGTCGAACTTTTTGACCGCCTCCGCGCCGCCCGGCCGGACGTGCGCGTGGTGGGGATCGAGATCGAACCGGAACGGGTCCGTGCGGCCAAGGCGCTGGAACGGCCGGGACTCACCTTCCAGGTGGGCGGCTTCGAACTGCCTGTACCGGGGCGCCCTGTCCTGGTCCGTGCCTTCAACGTCCTGCGGCAATACGAAGAGGCTGACGTTGCGGGAATTTGGCGCCTGGTCCAAAGCAGGCTCTCCCCCGGCGGGCTTTTCATTGACGGGACGTGCGATGAAATCGGCCGCCGGGTGACCTGGATTGCCCTCGACGCTGAACGGCCGCTGTCACTGAGCATGTCCATGCGTTTCGGCAGCTTTGACCTGCCCTCAGACATCGCCGAGCGCCTGCCGAAGGCCCTCATCCACCGCAACGTCCCCGGCGAACCGGTGCACCGGCTGATGCAGGCCATGGACCGCGCCTGGCTGGAATCAGCGCCGCTGGCCTCGTTCGGCAACAGGCAGCGCTGGCAGGCGATGTGCAAGGCACTGCGCGACGGCGGGTGGCCGGTTCAGAACGGGCCGTCGCGGTGGCGCCTGGGTGAACTGACAGTGGGCTGGGAAGCGGTGGCGCCGGGGGCCCGGGGTCACCAGCCGTAGGGGCGGCTGCCTCCGCGGCCGGCGTCCTTGACGGCGGGGCGGACGTCGGCGAGGTAGACGGAAGCTGCCACCACGGCAGCCAGCCCGAACAGGCCGAGGGTGCCGAAGATGCCGCCACTGCTGAAGAGAGAGATGACTCCGATGAGGGTGGCGCCGGCGGTCAGCGCCAGCCAGAACGTCTTGGTCCGTTTGCCGGTGGCTTCAAAGGCGGCGGACTTGTGGCGGACGCAGTCCAGCAGCGCCCACGCCTCAAGTCCCAGTGCCACCAGGGCAAGGACAAAAAATATTGCCGTCTCTACGTATGAAATCATCACTCGACCGTCCACCGTCCAAGCCTAGCCGCCCAGTGAGTCCAGCGCCTGCTTCAAATCGGCCCAGAGGTCCTCAACATTCTCGATGCCCACGCTCAGGCGCACCAGATTCTCCGGAACGCTGAGCGGCTCCGCAGTGTGCCGGCGGCGCCGCTCAATCAGTGACTCAACGCCGCCCAGCGAGGTCGCAGGCAGCCAGAGCTGCAGGGCGCGCACCAACTTGTCCGCAGCATCCGCTCCGTCCAGGCCGCCAACCCGCGCGATCTGCACGCACACGATCGATCCGAAGCCCTTCATCTGGGACTTCGCACGTTCGTGCCCGGGGTCGGTGGAAAGCCCGGGAAACCGGATACTTTCGACCAGGGGGTGCTTGCTGAGGCGTTCCGCCAGGACTGCCGCTGATGCCTGCGACCGTTCCACCCGCAGGGCCAGGGTCCGGAGTCCACGCAGCGCCAGCCAGGCCTCGAACGGGCCGGCGATGCCGCCGTGGATGGTGCGGTTATGCAGCAGCGCCGCCCGGATGTCCGGGTTTGAGGTCACCAGGGCGCCAAGGACGACGTCGGAATGTCCGGCCAGGTATTTAGTCACCGAATGCAGCACCACGTCCGAGCCGAGGGACAACGGCTGCTGGACCAAGGGCGTGGAGAAGGTGTTGTCCGTAACCACAATGGCACCGGCTGCATGGGCAGCCGCGGTCAGTTCGCGGATGTCGGCGATTCCCAGCATGGGGTTGGTGGGGCTTTCCAGCCACAGCATCCTGGCGGCCTTGGCACCCGGTCCCTGCGGGGCCAGCTGTTCCTTGACCGCGTCCGTGTCCGCGATGTCCACGGTCCGGAGTTCGAGGAACCCTTTCTGCGCCAGCTCGCTGGCCATCACCAGGGAACCCGCGTAGCTGTGCGAGGGCATCACCAGCACCCCGCCGGCAGGCAGGAGCGACAGGGCTGAGCTCACCGCTGCCAGCCCCGATGCATAGAGCAGGCCCGGCAGTTCTGACCCTTCCAGCTGGCCCAGGGCCTCTTCGAAGGGATCCCACGTGGGGTTGGCATAGCGCCCGTAGCCGCGGTCGCCGTCGCCCAAGGCTCCGGTGCCGAAATACGTCGAGGACAGCACGAGGGGCGGGTTGACAGGCTCGTCGTGCTCACGCGGGGGCCGGCCGGCGGCAACCACCACGGTTTCGGCGGACAGGGACGCTGCGTGCTGCTCCGTGAGGCTCATGGTGAAAGAGTACTTTGACGCGCGCCGACCGCTGAAGTCGGTAGGCTGGAGCAGTGACCATCACCAACAGCCCTGGACTTTTCATCGCCTTTGAAGGCGGCGACGGCGCCGGGAAGTCCACGCAGGCGGCTTTGCTCGCCGAGGCCTTGGAATCCCGCGGCCTGACGGTCCTGCGGACCCGGGAACCAGGCGGGACACCCATCGGCGAAAAGCTGCGTTCCCTGGTCCTGGACCACGGCCATGGCCACATTGATGCCCACACCGAGGCCCTGATCTTTGCAGCCTCGCGTGCTGCCCACGCCAGCCAAGTGATCCGGCCGGCGCTGGAGCGCGGTGAGGTTGTCCTGACTGACCGCTACATCGACTCCTCCGTGGCATACCAGGGAGCCGGGCGCGATCTCGGCGCTGATGCCGTCCGTTCACTCAATGAATGGGCCACCTCGGGGCTGCAGCCTGATCTCACTGTCCTGTTGGACGTGGACCCGACTGTCGGCCGGCGCAGGCGGACTGCCGGCGCCGCCGCCGAAGACCGGCTGGAATCCGAAGCTGACGAGTTCCACGCCACCATCCGTGACGCCTTCCTCGAGTTGGCCGCCAGCCGCCCGGACACCTACCTCGTCCTGCCTGCCCACCTGCCTGTCCCCGATCTCGCGGCGCGGATCCTGACCCGCCTCGACTCCCTGCTCGCGACTGCGCGGGGTGCCGCGTGACGGTATGGGACGACCTCCAGGGCCAGCCCGCCGTCGTCGAACAGTTGCGTCAGGCGACCCTCGGTGAGGGCCTGACCCATGCCTGGCTGTTCACCGGCCCGCCCGGTTCCGGGCGTTCCAACGCCGCGAAGGCGTTCGCAGCGGCTCTCAACTGCGACCAGGAGGACGTGACGAAGCGCGGCTGCGGCGAGTGCCACGCCTGCCAGACCATACTCGGCGAGACTCATTCGGACGTGACGTTCGTCCGAACCGAAAAGGTCACCATCACCATCGACGAGGCGCGCGACCTGGTCTCCACGGCAGGAAACCGTCCGTCCTCCGGGCGTTGGCGGATCATCGTGGTGGAGGACGCGGACCGCATGGCCGAACGCACCACCAACGTCCTGCTGAAGGCGATCGAGGAACCTACCCCGCGGACCATCTGGATGCTGTGCGCGCCATCGCCCGCTGACGTCCTGGTAACCATCCGGTCCCGCTGCCGTGCTGTGGCCCTCCGTCTGCCTCCGGCCGCCGACGTCGCGGCTTTGCTGGTGAAGCGCGACGGCGTGGAACCGGCCCTCGCCGAACGCGCGGCCCGCGCCGCGCAAAGCCATGTGGGGATCGCCCGCCGCCTGGCGCGGGATCCCGAGGCGCGCGAACGCAGGCTGGAAACCGTGAAGTTCCCGCTGGGGCTGCGCGGGGTCACCGCGGCGGTGATGATGGCGGACAAGCTCGTGAAGATCGCCACCGCCGAAGCCAACAGTTCCAATGAGGAGCGCGACGCCGCCGAGAAGGCCGCGCTGCTGGCCACCTTGGGTGCCCCTGAGTCAGGGACGCTGCCGCCGGCCATGCGGAGCCAGATCAGGCAGCTGGAAGAGGACCAGAAACGCCGGGCCAAGCGGTCCATCACCGATTCGCTGGACCGGACCCTCACGGACCTGCTTTCCTTTTACCGGGACGTGCTGATTATCCAGCTGGGGAACAGTGTGGAGCTGGTGAACGTTGAACTCAGGAGTGAACTGGAAGAATTTGCCGCCCGGTCCGCCCCGGAAACCACGCTTGCCCGCATGGACGCCATCAACAAAGCCCGCCAACGCATCACCACCACCAACGTTGCTCCGCTGTTGACCATTGAGTCCATGGCAGCCAGCCTGATCTAGCCCTTCCAAGGAGAACTCTCGAATGACTGCTCGCCCCCTGCCCGCACGCTCCCGCTCCCTGAGGAGTGGACTGCGGGCTGCCGGCGCCCTGGTTCTGGCCCTGACGCTGGCATCGTGCAGCCTCATTGGCGGTAACAAGGCGGACGAAGCGCCCGCCACGGGCAAGGCGGATCCCTCCATCGTGGCGTCCGCCCCCGCCGGGCTTGACTCCTTCTACTCGCAGGAAGTGGTGTGGGAGCCGTGTGAAAACGGCTTCCATTGTGCCAAGGTGACCGTGCCGATGGACTACGCGAATCCTGGCGGGGACAAGATCCAGCTCGCTGCCCTGCGGGCGCCCAGCACCGGCAAGAAGACCGGCAGCCTGCTGGTCAATCCGGGCGGCCCGGGCGGTTCCGGCTACGACTTTGTCAAAGACGCTGCCGGGACGCACTTTTCCCAGTCCGTCCGGGCGAACTACGACCTCGTTGGCTTTGATCCCCGGGGCGTCAAACGCTCCGCCCCCGTAAAGTGCATGACGGATGAACAGCGGGACGCGGCACGGGCCAAGATTTATGACCTGGAAACTGACGCCGGACTGGCCACGGTCCTGGCGGACAACAAAGCCATCGCCGAACAGTGCGCGACACAGACTGGACCCTCCCTCGGCCACATCGACACCATCAGTGCGGCCAAGGACCTGGACATCCTCCGTGCCGTGGTGAACGACACGAAGCTCAATTACCTGGGCTACTCCTACGGCACCTTCCTCGGCTCCACCTACGCCTCGCTGTTTCCCAACAACGTGGGCCGGATGGTTCTGGACGGCGCCCTTGACCCGTCCATCAGCAATGAGGAACTGACCATGGGCCAGGCCGTTGCCTTTGAGAAGGCCATCAGGTCCTACGTGGCCAGCTGCCAGCAGGGAGACGGCTGCCCGCTTACCGGCAACGTGGACAGCGGCGTCCAGCAGATCCGAGGCCTCATCAACTCTGTCCAGGAGAATCCGCGCCAGGCGAAGGACGGCCGTACCGTCAACGCGACGATGTTCGTCAGTGGCCTGATCACGCCCCTCTACAACGACCAGAGCTGGCCCGCACTGACCCAAGCCCTCGCAGCCGCTGCGACAGGTGATGTGAGCCTGATGCTGCGGCTGGCAGACCTCGGCGCCGACCGCGGCTCCAACGGGAAATACACCTCCAATTCCGCCTTCGCCTTCAGCGCCATCAATTGCCTGGACTACCCCATGGTCTCCGACACGGCGTCCATGCGTGCCGAGGATCAGCGGCTGCGGCAGGCTTCGCCCACCCTCGGCTACTTCTTCGCCTATGGCGGCACCAACTGCGTGGATTGGCCGTACAAGAACGTGCGGACCCCCGCCCCGGTGGAGTACACCGGTGAGTCGCCCATCGTTGTCGTCGGGACCACCGGAGACCCGGCAACCCCGGTGGAATGGGCAGCATCCCTGCGCAAACAGCTCGGCAACGCCTCGCTGATGACCTGGCAGGGCGAAGGCCATACTGCATACGGGCGGGCGAACAGCTGCCTGGAGAACGCGGTGGACAGCTACTTGGTGGACGGCAAGGTTCCTGCCGACAACACGGTCTGCTGAACCGCCCGCCGGGTCCCATTTTGACCCGGACGGCGGGACTCTATTACAGTTGACTCTTGCATGAACCGCCCGGTTACGCCGAGAGATTCCATGCGGTGCTTCCTTAGCTCAGTCGGTAGAGCGTTTCACTCGTAATGAAAAGGTCATCAGTTCGATTCTGATAGGAAGCTCGGGACAAACCCCCTAGAAATCAAGGTTCCTGGGGGGTTTTTCGCTGGCTTGTGGACAAGCGGGGAATCTTATGCATTCCCCGCTTTTCCCGTCTTTTCCCGGCGTACTCGTCACTTTTTCGTCACCGGCGACAACTACCTTCATCGGCTTCGACACTCCATCCACCTCGGAATACCGAGCGACCGCGCGCCGGCAGCATCATGGAAGGCAGGAACGCGGAACTTGCCGATGCCCTCATCAGAACTGAGGCTCTACTGATGAGGGCCGGTGTCGTGTCTCGGGCCGCGGACAACGTCGCTGCATGCCGGTTCCTGAACTCCGCCGTGGCACTCCTGGAGAGCCAGCCCACATCAAGGGTCAAGGATCTATGGCTGGCGGAAACCCTCACCCGGGCCGGCGATGCTTTGCGGCTGGCCGGACAATACCCGGAAGCTGAGAAGGCTCTGGCCAAAGTCTTTCGCCTGCCACGCTGGGACGAATTGGAGCCGCTACGCAGGGCCGCTGCCCTCAACGCCAAAGGAATCCTGTGTAAGGACACCGGCCGTTATCAGGAAGTTGCCGCGCTCTACGCTGAAGCGTTGACTCTGACCACCGAAGCCCTCGGGCCCGATGATCCGGAGGTCGCGGCGATTCACCATAACTTGGCCGGGCTGGCCCACATCCAAGGCCACTATGACGACGCCGAACCGCACATCCGGGCTGCCCTGGACATCCGACACCGCCGCTCTCGTATCAATGTCGCCGGGGTTGCGGCTGACACGTCAGTGTTGGGTGCCATCTTGGGCGGCCAGGGAAAACTGGATGCAGCCGAGGCCACCCTTTCGGGAAGCCCTTCGCCTGTGGACCGCCGAGCACGGACCGGACCACTACGAGGTGGCTGTGCAGCTGACCAACCTCGCCTCACTTCAGCAACAAAAAAACGAGTATTCCGAAGCGGAGTCAGGCTACACCCGCGCCCTCGAGATCAAACGCCGAGTACTCGGTCCGGAACACCCGGAAATCGCCGCCCTTCTGAACAACCTGGCTTCACTGGAAGCTGACCAAGGACGAAAGTCCTCTGCGGCCGCGCACTACGACAAAGCCATCGCAATACTGGAGAACTCGCTGGGTTCGCAACATCCCAACACGCAGGCCTGCATTGCAAACCGCAGTCGGCTGGAATAGCCTGGCCGGCATTCGGTGGTATCAATCGATCCGTGAAGATTCAGCCTTCGGGCAGGGAAAACTGAGGACCGCGTTGAGCCCGAGACTTGCACGATGGTGATTCACCGTCGAGCCGCAGGTACTGTGTCACCCAGCTAGAGTTTGTGAGACTTCGCGGGCTCCGTCGTCCGGCTCCGGCACTCTTTGACTCAGCTCGTCGCGGCCGCTTTCCGTGGGACCTCAAAATGGTGGTTCTACAGGTCGTGTGGACAAATCTCAGAGCCGGCAAGCTCAGGCCTTCCCTGCCCGTATGAGGGGTCATCGTCGCTTCCTGCCCAGATGACACCGCCTCCTGGGCAGGGCATCACATCGAACGCCCTGCCGTTGAGGCGCGCCCGCAGATGGTGCCCGTCATCCTCGACCACTTCCCAGCCGGCCGCCTGCAGCGTTGCGCGATAGTACTGCAATACATCGACGTCTCCTGAGAGCTTGAACCACCGGGTACAGCCGCCCACACCACTCATACCTCCGCCGTTGAAGTGGCCGATGTGGCTGATGGAATCGAACACCTGCTGGGCCTCACGATCCGTGGCGGCCATGGGCTCATCCGTGCCCTCGGTCACGCATTGCGGAGACGAAACGTATTGCTTCTCAAGCCGCTGTTCCAGGGCTAGGGGGGTAACAGCGAACATCCCGATCAGCATGAGGACAGGAATGGCCGCGGATGTCAGTCGCATCCATCGCCGTGTCGCGAGCATGAAACTGATCACGACAACGATCAAGACCAGAAGGAGCGCCAAGTTGGAGGGTCCGGCCGTCAACCCCCAAATGAATCCGTTGAATGCGGTGCCGGTGACATCCCCGTAGACACTCATGAATCCGTAGTGAACCAGTACGCCAAGCATCGCAAGTCCTGCCCCAACGACGAGCAGCACCGTAGCAGCGACGGCTCGTCCGGTCACGGGCATGACTGATGATAAGTTTTGCCCGACCAAAAGTCCACGGGCCTTGTCCCAATGTAAGGACCGAGCTTGCAAGTCACGACTGCGAAGAGGCCCAGAGCATCCTGCTGCATCGCTATCGCCGGCTCCTTGAACGGTCGGAGAGGCTGTACTGAGGCAGCCTGAAATACCTTTCAGTTCGTCGGCACCAAGGAGGTGGTGGTGGAAGGTGATGGCGTCCACAGGTCAGCTCCCCACTCGTGAGGAGGAGCTTCGGCACAAAGAAGGGTACAGCCGGCGGGAAGCAGGGTAGCGGTTACTCTGTTGCGATTTGCTGGGCGGGCGTATGTTGACGGCACGTCTGCCCGGGCCATTCTGACGGACAGGTGCTTCTCTCATCAACCAGGAGGTCAACCATGCGCCTTACCCGCAAAATGCTCGCGGTTCCCGTCGTAGCGGCAACGCTGCTCGTTTGGGCCGGCGGGGCGTCCGCTGCCCCCGCTGAAGTCATCCGATTTGGCTTCAGTGAAGGGGGTTCCATCACCGGCTGCGCCAACGAACAGATCGCCTTCACCGATGGCACCTATCAGCTACTCGATCACACCAACGTCAACGGATCCGAGTTCCTCCACTGGTCGCTCCGCGGCACGGGCATCGGGGACCAGGGCCACGTGTACGTTTTCAAGGAGAACGGTTGGAACAAAGTGAGCACCGGTGGAGACCAATTCGTTCAGGATCAACTCCGCTTGATCAGTAAGGGGTCAGGCCCGGACCTGCTCGTATCTTACAGGTTCACCGCATTCGCCAATGGAGATTTTCAGTTCACTACTGACAAAACTGTTTGCACGGGGTGATTTGACCGGACGACCAGCGTTGGAATCCACCCAAAGTAAACCGGGGCCTGCTACGTCTGGTGCGGTGAACCGGGGGGACTAGCGTGAGGCCGCCAGCGGCACCAACTTCACGCCTCACCACAGAGAACAGGATCCCGCCATGAGTTCGTCCCTTGAAACCCGTCACCTCCTACCCAAAGCAGTCGGCCTGTTTCTGATGGTCATCGCCCTGATCACCGGAACGGTGTCCCCTGCCAGCGCGGCCGTGACCGTCCAAAACCTTGATGTGCCCCTCACCGGGACGTTCAGTGTCGCCGGGGCCGGGACTTTCACCCTCAGCGGCACCGCCCACCTGGTCATTCAGCAACCAGGCGACCCTGTCACCCCCGTGACCATCCAGACGAACCTGGTCCACGCCGTCGCGACCAACGGCACGGTATCCTACCCGAAAAGCGTCCGCGGCGCCTAGGCCGTGTCGCACTCCGTAAACACCGCGTTCCCGGTGGGCCACAGAGATAATCAAGGCGACGCAGGAGAGCATTCCGGCCGCCGGCTAGGCTGGTCCGGCCCGCCGCTCCTGCCGCCGTGACCGCGGAGCCAGACGAGCAGGGGGAGACCTGACGGACCATGAGAAGCCGAAACGCATTGACACGACCTTTAACGTCAACCGGGATGCCCAAGGGAAAGACCCTGACAAGTACAGCCCGACTCTGAAGGACTATCACCGAAAGCTGTGGAGCAAGGATCTCCCCTGCGGAGAAGGGCGCTTTGATCTGACACCGGAATCCAGGGCATACCTGGTGCACAGGTCCTCGAATGGCGTCTTTTTCATGGCCAGCGACGCCATCACCACGAGGCTGAAGAAACGAGCGGGGCGCATCATCCGGAATATCCCGCCGGAGGACCTGCCAGCGTGGCCCGGCTACACGGTCGGAAGCTCCATTGTGTTCCCGGGCAACAGAGTCGGTGGGAAGATGACCATCAACGGTGCCCGCGGACTTAACGGCAAGATCGCTGACCGTTTCGACCTGACCCTGGAATGCATCCGCCGCTACTACGAGGGCCGCCAGGAGTGGAGTCCCCTCGAAGAGGTCCTGGACAGATACAAAGCATTCTTCGCCCTGTTCTGCGACTTCAAAGGGTACGTCGACTTTTTCCTACTGCAGGACCTTCTGAAAGATGACGGGACCGTCGACTACTTCCACGACTTCGAAAACTTCAACACCCCGGCCGTTCCGCAGGACGAGAAGGAATACCTGAAGTACCTGGCCAACAGCAATAGCTTCATCAGGGCCCGCAACGCCAGGATCGACGCCCAACTGTGCACGGATCCTAGCTGAAAAGCCGTACCCGGCAGGGGCGGGTTCCACAAACAAGGCCGCGACTCTCCGGTCTCTAGGCTGGCGCAGCTTTCCGGTTTCTGCCCTGGTAGAGACGGCGGTAGCTGGAGGGTGTGGTGCCGAACTTCCGCTCGAAGTGGAGCCGGAAATTCGCTGTCGTTCCCAATCCGGTCGTGGAGGCGACCGCCTGTACCTTCAGGTCGGTTGTTTCCAGGAGCCGGCAGGCTTCGGCGACCCGTTGGTCGTTCAGCCACCTCAAGGGGGTCATGCCTGCTTCGGCAGTGAATTTCCGGGTGAAGCTGCTCGTTGCCCAGCCGGCGTGGGTGGCCATGTCCTCCACAGTGAGTGCTGCCGCGAGGTTCTGTCTGGCCCAGGCGCAGGTGCCGGCGAAGAGGGCCAGTGGTGCGGCAACAGTGCGCTCCATGTACTGGACTTGGCCCCCTTCCCGGTGCGGAGCAACGACCATCCGTCGCGCAATGCTGTTGGCTGCCTCGGTTCCAAAGTCCTTGCGGACCAGGTGCAGACACAGGTCTATGCCTGCCGCGACCCCGGCACTGGTGCTGACGCTGCCCTGGTCTATGTACAGCACATCCGCGTCGACGGTGACGCCCGGGTAAAGGGTCTGCAGCCGTTCGGCGTTTCTCCAGTGGGTGGTTGCCCGCTTGCCGTCCAAGAGACCTGAAGCAGCGAGGGCGAAGGCGCCTGTGCACACGGACACGACACGGGCGCCGTTGCCCGCTGCCTGGCGAAGGGCCTCGCAGACTTCGGCGGTCGGATCGTTGAGCGGTGCGTAGCCGGGCACCACGACCGTATCCGCCGACAGCAGGGCGTCCAAGCCATTCGTTGCCTGGATGGAAAACCCGGAGGTCGTCGGCACCAGGCCGGGCTGGGCTGCGCAGACCCGGAAGGAGTACCGGCTCCGCTCATCCTCGTGGCCGAAAACTTGCGCTGGAATGGCAAGATCGAAAGCGACCACATCCGGCAGTGCCAGTGCGACGACTCGGTGCATAGGGCCACTGTACTCACGAAGGCACGGTCTGGGCAGAATCCTTTCCATGCAGGGCATTTTTGCCGCGCATTTCCGATCCCGGTGACTGACAGCATTGGCGTATGACAATCTTTTCGGCAGGGCAGAGCACGACCGCTGCCACCCCCATGAGCACCACATCCAGGGGCCAGGACCGGCCGTCCAGCGCGGGTCGTTCAAAGAGGGGGCGCATCGGTTGGATTGTGGCCGGCTCGTTGGTTACGGGCATCATCGCTGCTCCCCTTCTGGCCTTCGCCCCGTTCGTTCCGGCTACCGAAAGCGGCGTGACCGGCGGCATCCTTTTGGGACTTGGCGCGGGATGGGCCGCGCTGGCTGCACTGTCGGTCCGGTTCACTGATCAGCCCCAAAAGTGGGCCTCGAGTCCAGCACTCTTCATGGGATTGGGCGGATTCCTCCTGGTGGTGTTCGGCTCCCCAGCCCAGGAACTGCTCGCCTGGTTGTGGCCGCCCGCTTTGCTGGTGTTAGCGATCTGGATGATTTTTCAGGCCCATCGGCAGCTGCGCAGCCGGAGCGGTCGCATCCTGCTGTATCCAGTGATCGCGGGGCTCGTCCTGGCTTCATTGGGCGGCGGCTTCGAAACCCTGCGCAAAACGCCCGACGCGGAGGCGGCTCCGGTGCAGGGTCAGCTGATCGACGTCGGCGGGCACCGCCTGTACCTGAACTGCGCTGGCTCCCGGAGCCCCACCGTCGTGCTCGAACCGGGCGCCGGCATGATGTCCTCTGACCTCGGATGGATAGCACCGGCCGTTGCCCGTGACACCAGGGTGTGCGTTTATGACCGGGCAGGCCGTGGGTGGAGCGACCCGGCGACCACGCCGCAGGACGGCGCACAGACGGCGACCGACCTTCACACGTTGCTGCAGCGCGCGAACGTGCCGGGACCGTATGTGCTGGCTGGGCATTCGTTCGGCGGCCTCTACGCACTCACGTTCGCTGCCCGCTATCCCGAAGACGTGGCCGGGTTGGTCCTGCTGGACTCGACCGCGCCGGCATCGGACAAGGAAGCAGCGAACGGCACGACTGCGGAGGCCGAGGACACGATGGGGCGCGCCTCCGCACTCGCTTCGATGGCAGGGCGTCTTGGTCTGGGCCGGCTGCTCGGACTGACACCCGGGCACCTCAAGAGCACGCTCAACGAGTACATCCGTGCAGGCTCCTCGACGCAGCAAGCCGCAGAGTTGAGGAACTTCACCGATAAGCCGCTGGTCGTCCTAACAGCAGGCTCCGGTGGCCAGCCCGGCTGGGACGCTTCACAGGACGCCCTCGCCTTACTCTCAACCAACAGCCTGCACCGAATCATTGACGGATCCACCCACATGTCATTGATCGATGATCGGGAGGACGCGGCCGCGTCCGCTCGGGGGATTCTGGATGTGGTCTCGGCAGTGCGAACGGCAAACCCGCTGGCCCCGTAGCTCCACTCCCCCCGAGTGGATTGACGAGACGCGGCGCAAACTAGAGGGCCGGGAGGTCAGGAGGTCGGCGACGACCGTAGACTGCACACGGGGCCATCGACAGGCCCCGTAAAGTTTCCTCGAAGGAGCTCCATGGCCGACCTTGTCCCTGAATACCTGACCTTCGATTACCGGTGCCAGTTCCGCGGGACCCCGGGCGCGCGCCACGACCCGGAGGACTACCCGATGTTCTGGACCGTCAAGGTCAGGGGCACCGTGTGGGACGACGAGGATGAGGGCGGGGACGGACAGGAAGTCTCCGTCGGGAAGGCGGAGCTCTACGTGGTGCCCGACGCCGGGATCATCGATCTGTTCATGACCTTGGACGCGGTGAACCAGGAGGTCGCGAACGTCGCCGAGATGCTGACGATCAAACGCCCTGACCTCATTGAAGAGACGGCCCTCGGCGGGGACTTGGTGATCCTGTCCTCCCTGCAGATTGCGCCGAAGTTCCGCGGCAACAAACTCGGCCACGGAGTCCTGAAATCGATCCTCGGCACTGTCGGCCGCTCAACTGCCCTGGTCATCGTGGAAGTTGCCCCGCTCCTCACCAAGGATGTCCCCGAGGAGGGAACCCCCGGGCACGACGCGGCCAAGGCTGCACTGCGGCGCTACTGGGAAGGCTTCGGTTTCCAGTCAGCGTACGGCGACTATCTGGTCTTGGACGCGATGGCGGACGTCCTGGAGTAGACCCGCACCCCGTTCATTGCCTGTACGGACGGCACTTTAGTAGTCGATGGCTTTCCCGTCCATGGACTTGAGCGCGGCGAGGCGTGCTTCCACTTCGGCCTGTTCGCCGAGGTCTTCCAGGGAGGCGAACTGGGCATCCAGGGATGAGGCGGCGAGTTCCTGCTGGCCCCGGATGGTGGCTTCCTGGCGGCGGATGTTCTCCTCGTACCGGCCGATGGCGGAGGTCGGGTCGCCGGCGTCCAGGGACTTGAGTGCGTCGTGGACCTGGGACTGGGCTGCTGCCGTCCGGGACCGGGCCACCAGCTGGTTGCGCTTGGCGGTCAGCTCGTGCAGCTTGCCCTTCATGGAGTCCAGGCCGCCCTTGAGCTTGTCGACGACCTCGTTCTGTGCGGCCAGGCCGGGTGCTGCGCCGGTGACGAGCTTCTCGGCGGCCATCTGCCGCTGGAGAGCGAGCTTGGCGAGGTTGTCGAACTTCTGCGCGTCAGGGTTGCCGGCGGACCGGAACTGGGGCAGTTTCAAATGCTCTCCTGGGGCCAGAAATACTTGACACGATCACGGGTACCCGCCTGTCGCATTTAATTTAGCTCTTGACTCTTGATCGCGTGGGTGGGAACGTCACCGCACCACCGGGAGCCTGCAACGGTGCCGGCTTCGTCGAGGTGGAAAGGAAAGTTCCTGGCTAGAGGGGAAGACAATGAACAACTCAGAGCAAACACCGAAGCCTGACCCGGATACGGAAATGAGCTACGCCGAAGCTCGAAAGCGGAAGCAGAATGTCAGCAGTGAGGAACCGATAGAGCCCGAGGAAGGCCTTCAGGAGGCCCCAGGCTCTATCGGGCGGGAAGGGCCGGGTAAATAACATGTCATTCGTTCAGATACCCACGACATACGCCGCCGACCCTTCGAATGTGTGGGCGCCTAAGGCATTTTTTAACGGGTCGGATCCATTCGCCATCGTCATGCGAGTCCAAGCGTCCAGCGACTTGGTGAAAGCCGGGCTGTCCTACGACGCGGTATTCCAGATGGCCAACCCGAGACAGGACGAAAACTACCGCTGGTGGATCGCGCTCGGCGACCACGCATATGACCAACCAACCAAGGACATCCACAAGGATAATCAGCATTTCCAATACGACAACTTTGCCCACTGGATCTCTTGGAGCAAGTACAGTGATGCGGTCCGCGAAATCAGGGGTATTGAGCGCAACAAGGGGCTCTTCTTCGTCCGCGCCCAGATCGACGTCATCGGCACCAACCTCTTCGCACACTCTGGTGACTTTTGGTATAAAGCGGTCCCCTAGGGGCTTGGGCCGCCCGCAAAAGCACGCCGGGCACTAATGCCAAACAGGGGCCGCACTGTGGCGTTGCCCCTTTCTCTACTGCGCGAGTTTGGCCTTGATGGCTTTCATCAGGGGTGTGGACTCCAGCCAGTCGAAGGCCTCGGCGAAGTAGCCAAAGCCGGCGTCGTCCACACCCAGACCAGGCGTGGGCACTGCGCCCTTGTCCAGGGCGTAAAGGAGCTCAGCGCGGTCCATGGAGTATGACAGGACGTTTGCCAGGTAGCCGTTGGACATGTCACCCAGCTGGCGCTTCGTGCCCCCGCCGTCGATCCAGTACTGATCCTGCTGGTAGGTGGCCGGAACGATTTCCGTGCCCTGGCTCATGCCAGCTTCGCCTTCACGATCTCGCTGACTGCCTTGCCATCAAAGCGCCCTGCGATCTGGGGCGTCACGGATTTCATGACGGCACCCATGGAGCGCACCGAGAATTCGTGGCCAGCGGCCGTCAGCGCAGCAATGGCCTCGTCGACGATGGCCTGGACCTCGTCTCGGGTCAGGGCCTTGGGCAGGTACTCCTCGATGATCTCCGCTTCGGCAATCTCTGCGGAGGCACGGTCGGCTTCGTTCGCCTCGGTATAGATGCGGGCTGTGTCGCGGCGTTTGGCAGCTTCCTTTTGCAGGAGCGAGGTCACCTGGGCGTCGTTGAGCTCGACTGGCGTCTTGCCGGACTTCTCGCGGGTGCTGATCTCGCCCAGGACGTTGCGGACGGTCGTCAGTGCCAGCTTGTTGCCGGCCTTCATGTGGACGACGACGTCGCCCTTGAGCTTTTCTTTCAGGGACATGGTTCTGCCTCATTCTTGGTTAGGGTGAGGACTATGTGTGCGGCATCCCTCGGCCGGTTCCCCGGAGTTACGGATGCGCAGGCATATTCAGGCATCCAGAAAGGTCATCATGGCAGCGGAAACACCGGCACAGCGGGCACGGGCGGCCTCAGACCTGTTGTCCGAGCAGGAAGACTTTCTCAGGGGCCGACGGCACCTCTCGGACGGTGAGTTGCGGGCTGAGCTTGTTGCGGAGCTGCGCCGGGAGAAGGCCGTCGTTGACCGCTGGATTGATTCGGGAGACTGCTTCGTCCTTTCGGCAGCGGGGAAAGTTCACCTGCCCTCGTGCCCCAGCATGCGGAGCCTTGTTGATCGGGAGGCGGCCTGGGCCCCGTACCTGGATGATCTGGAGCGTGTCAGGGACTGGCACGGAAGCGACAGCGCACCCCCGATGCCAGCCTTGATGAGCCGATCCGACGTTGAGGATCTGAAGCGCTACACCGCCTGTACGGTGTGCGCTCCGACGTTGGATCACGCTGAGAAGCGTCCGGTCGCACGCGGATGGACCCTGCTGCCAGCCGGAAGCCTGAACTACCGCCACTTTGGGACCGCGTTCACCCTCGTTGATGACGGCGTCGAACTTGGGATCCTGATCAAGATTTCACGGGTCGAGACGGCGGAGGGGCTGGAGTTCAGTGCCGAGTTTGGCGGCGTGGAAGAGCCGATCACCGACCCGCTCACCGAGGTGATGTACCGGACTGGCTCTCGGCCACCAGCCGTGGCAGCGGAGACGGAAGCGGCCCCGCAGTAGTTGCCGCGGGGCCGTACTACCAGTTCCGCGGTCAGACCGCGACCGGCGCCTTGATGACGGGGTGCGGGTCGTAGCCGACGATTTCGAAGCAGCGCTTAGGACGCAATATTGAAGGGCACGCCGAGGAACAT
Organism: Arthrobacter sp. BF1; assembly: GCF_056680215.1. Lineage (NCBI taxonomy): Bacteria > Bacillati > Actinomycetota > Actinomycetes > Micrococcales > Micrococcaceae > Arthrobacter > Arthrobacter sp. BF1. Next base: position 707,268 of record NZ_CM155271.1, on the reverse strand, counting down.
GTCCGCGGAGCGCTGGTGCAGCTGGCAGGAGAGCTTGCCGGGGGCGCCGTCGGTGCCGGGGGCGACGTAGAACTGGAAGAGGGCGTGGCACGGAGGCAGCGCCATGTTGTCGACCTCATTAGGGTTCCAGGCAATCACGATGTGCCGGCGGGAGTTCGGGTTGTTCTTGATGGATTCCACGACGTTGGCGATCTGGTCGATCTGGCCGCCGTCCGGAGTGGGCCAGGAACGCCACTGGGAACCGTAGACGGGTCCAAGGTCGCCGTTCTCGTCGGCCCAGGAATCCCAGATGGTGATGCCGCGCTCCTGGAGCCAGCGGACGTTGGTGTCGCCGCGGAGGAACCAGAGCAGTTCGTAGGCCACGGACGTCCAGTGGACCTTCTTGGTCCAGATCGGCGGGAAGCATTGGGCCAGGTCGAAGCGGATCTGGCGGCCGAAGACGCTCGTAGTGCCGGTTCCGGTCCGGTCACCCTTGGCGGCGCCGGCGGCGAACACTTCGGCAAGGAGGTCTTCGTAAGGGGTTTCAATCGTGGGCATGGGGAGCCTTTCAGTGGGGGTCTGCTGTCCACTACGCGCCCGGTGTGCCGGCGGCCGCGCCAACGCCGGATTCGTCTGCGCACCACGGGTTTTCGGCCGCTCGGCTACAGGATAGGGCGGCCAAGAAATTCCTGACCGCCTTGTCTCGCTCAGGCCCTCGTCATCCGGATTTCCAGAATCCGAGTATTCCTGGTCGTACTGAACTGATAACGGCCACCGCTCCCACCCCTCACTGTGAGATGCGGTGACAGCATGGGGGAAGTCATTTCCTTGAGGAAGGTTGCATCGTCGGCCGGACTGGAGCCATCGCTGAGTATTTCAATGACGACGCCGCTCTGGTCGAGGGACTTCCAAGTGTTCGCGCCGGCCACCGCCAGCCTGTTGATGAGGCCGATCCGCGGAGCATGGCGCTCTGCAGCACGTTGTCCTCCGCCTCCCGCTGCAGGACCCCTTCCCCGAACCGCCGACGGCGCCAGGCGTCGAAGTCCCGTTCCGCCGCCGTCCACTTGGCCGGGCTGGCGGTAGCCGCGCAGCGGACATGCTCGTGCGGCACACTGAAGCCGGCGATGTGGGCGGCCTCCCACTTGTCGGCACTGATGCCCTTGACGATGATCTCTCCGTCCTGGCCGAGTCGGAACAGACTGACACCCAGGGGGTGATTACGGGCGCGGAGACCGGGAATGCCGCTGACCTCGGCGTCGAGGTCCTCAGGGAACTCCGGGTTGACGGGCATGACGTTGACAACGAAATCCGTGATGTCTGAACCCCGATCCAGCTCGATGAGGAGTTGATCGTGGGCGGGGGCAACCCGCTTGATGCCGAAGCGTGTGGTGAGCGAGCAGTTTCGCGAGTCGCGAGCTGTTTGAAGCAGGCACAGTAGTCCTCCGGTATTCCTGCCGACTCAGAAACCAGGACGTGTGTCTGTCAAAGGGGTGAAGGGTGAAACACCAGTAAGAGCCGTGCTCCTTCTTGGCAGCCGACCCAGTCGGGGGGGCTCCACCAACGGTTACTCGTAAACCCGTCTGCCAAAAATAGTACGTCCGAGGTGAACGAGACGTGTGCAGACACGCCGACAGGCCAGATAGGCGAAGTGGTCCGCGGCCCGGCGCCGCGAATCGATCCTCGAGCCAGGCTTGAACTGGCCACCTCCGGTCGCTGGGGCCGCCCTCTACCAAAATGAGCTAACAAGGCGCGTGGTGTGCAGATCAGCACGGTGGCAGCACCGAACCTCTGCTCCGGACTGGGCACCGCTATGGTCCTGTGTCCGGTATTCCGTGGCACCATCCACCAAGGCCGGTCAGTATGCTTCCCGGGAGCCCTGGCCGGACGGCTTCCCTCGGTCCGGGCAGTCCCGGTTCATATCTCTATGCGGGGATGCCTGCGACGGCTGCTGTTTGGGCTGCTTCCTCGGCCAGGTAGTGCTGGTAGCACGCCTTCATGGACTGTTCAGTGGTCAGCGCCTTGCCGTCCCGCAGGTCACGCAGGTAGGCCAGGACGCGCTGCTTCGGGGTGGCCTGGGTGTACGTATTGCTCTCACCGTCGTTGATCCCGTAGATCCCATAGGTCGTCGACCAGAGGTTCTCGAAGGTGTTCCACAGGGCGCTGCCTTCGGCGTCGTTGGCTCCCATGTTGAAAAGGTGCCCGAAGAAGCAGTATGTGGCTCCGTCGGCCGAGCGGACAGTCTTGACCCGCCATGACTCCTCCGCCGTAGCGTCCATGTAGGCGATGACCCCATTGAGGTTCTGGAGTTGGCTCTCGGCCCAACGGCCGGCACGGATGTGCTCCGCCTTGTCTTTTCGTCCATGGAGCCCATGTGTGCGGTGGCCCGAAGCTCCTTCACCGGAGGCCTCAGGGCTGACGAGTACGGCGCCGCCAGACAATGAACCCTCCGGCCAGGGCAGCCGCCAGGAACAACCCGCCAGCGACGAACGGCACGGCACTCGGCGAAACCATGACCACCGGAGTGTTGTTGACGCCGGCGAGCTCTGCAGCCTCGGGAGTTGCCGGTGCCGACGGTCCTGGTGTTTCGACGACTGTCGCTGCCTGGCTGGGCGCACCTTCGACGGGCACGACGTCGGCTGGGAGCCCGTCGGCAACCTGGCCGGGCTGACCGGCATCGGCCGCCGGGGCTTCGACAGCTACGGACTGGCCCTGGACGGGTGCGGCGGTCCCTCCGCCTTGGACTGGGGTCTGGACATTGCTGCCCGGTCCGGCGACCTGGGCCGGTGCCACTGGTGCGGCAGGAAGCTGTGGCACTACGGCCGGTGGAGCGGGGGCTGCAGGGATCGGGACATACACCGGCCCTGGTGGGGCAACCGGCACCGGAATTGTGGGCGCTATGGGCACCTCATTGTTTGGCTTGCCGCCCAGGTCAACCGTCACATCACCGCCGGATCCGCCGCCGCTGGCATTCGGCATGCAGAAGCCCGTGTCACCCCAGGCGTTCCAGTGCTGGCCGGCAGGGCACGTTGTCGCGTGCGCAGGAGCGGCACCGATGGTCGCAGCGCCGACAAGGGCGACGGCAGCCATCATGCCGCGTCCGGAACGAACCATGCGTTTCAATTTCATGCCTCCGATACTGAGGGGTTCTGGCCCAGGCGGCCTTTCCTCCAATACAGGAAACATGCGGCGATGACGAGGACACCCAGTGCGCCCGCGATGAACCCGGCAAACGTGGTCTCAGCATCCGAGGTCTGGACACCATTCACAGCCTCGGTGGACGCGGGGGCGCCGGCCACAGCTTCCGGCGTGGCATTGGGAGCCGCCGAAGGCTGGAATGCAGCGTCGGCCACGGCAACCGCGGTTTCTGGCGGGGCCTCGACTGCATTGGCTTCAGGGGCTTCATCCTGTTCCACGGTGGTCAGGGAAACGCTGCCGGTCCCGCTCTGAGGTGTCGTCCCGTTCTGAGCCGCCGTCCCGTTGTGCGGGGCGGTCTTCGCCGGGACGTACTGGCCCTGGATCGGAGCCGCAGGCACGACGGCAGGAGCTGGTGCTGCAGGTGCTGGCGCCGGGGCGGCCGCCATGTAGGGTGCGGCCGGAGCGGGAGCCGGGGCCTGTGGGAGTGGGGCCGGTGCCGGCCCCATACCGCCTCCGTTGACAGGCCCTGCCTGGCCGGGTGTACTGATGGTGCCTGGCCCGGTTCCGACTGAACCCGAACCGCCGCCCGATACTCCCCCGGTACCGGTCGGCGAGCAGGATTCGATCCCGTTGAAGAACACGGGCACGTAGCCGGCCGGGCAGGTAATCGCGGACGCCGGTCCAGCCGACCAAAGGGACGCTGCCAGCACTGCAGCCACAGCCAGGGCAGACCCAGCTGTCCGCTTACGCATGGTGGCTGCCGCCGTTCCGCCGTGCGGTCTGTCCGGGGCGAAGCCTGAACCAGTACGCTGCCGCGGCAAGTCCGGCTATCAGGGTGCCCGCGGTGGCCAAAATGAGGACGACCCCTGTGGGTGCTTCAGCCGACGCCGAGGTGGTGTCAGCGTGGATGACGAGGCTGGCCGCCGTTTCCGAGGCCGTCGCGGAGGCACTGGCTGACGCTGCCTCGCTGGCGGCCACCGTCTGGTCTCTCGCCTGCGGGGTTGTGGCCTCAGCTACCGCAGCTGCACCTGCTGGGGTCTCTGGATTGGTGATGCCGGCTTGGGCCCCGGGAGCCTCTGCGGCCGGGGCCTGCACCCCGTTCTGTCCTGGCACGGGAATGACCTGGGCGGGACCCGCGGGTGCCTGGTACTTCGGGACAATCTCGAGGTGCACCGTACCAGGCGCGGGAACAGGGGCCGCCGGAACCGGAGCAGCAGGGACAGGTGCAGGTGCGGCAGGAGCTGGCGCTACAACAGGAGGAGCCACTACGACAGGTGGTGGGGGTGGTGGTGGCGGTACCTCCCCCGGGCTACTTCCTCCGCCGCCTACGTTTCCGCCACCAACGCCGCTTCCTTCGCCGGAACCCGGCCCTTGGCCGTTGTCGAAGCAGTACTGCGCGCCGTTCGGTGCAATTTGGCAGACCTCGGCCGCCCGGGCCGGGCTGAGCAACAGGCTGCTGGCGAGGACAGCCAGTGCGGCAGAAGACGCCAGGGTGCGCCTATTCATGGGAGCCGCCCTTGATCCGGCGGGCCCGCTACATGGGCGGATGATGAGGAAGTACGCCACGGCGAGTCCGGCGATCAGGAAGCCCGCGATGATCCCGACAATCCACTCGGTCGGGAAGCCGGTGGATGAGGAGGCGGTGTCGGCCCGGATCACGGTCGGTGACGTGGACGCCGATTCTGAGGAGCTGGCCGACGGCGATGCGGAGGGCATCGAAGACTCTGCGGCCACCGATGCGCCATCACTGGCTGCCGCGGGTTGGTCGGCTGCCTGCTGAGTCGCTTCGCCTTCAGCGTTGACCTGTGCGGGAGTTCCGGCGTCGGGTGCGCTTACCTGTCCGACGGATCCTGCCGGTGCGGCTGGTGCGGGGGCCTGAACCTGGTTCTTTGCTGCCGGTGCAGGCGCCTGTGCGGCGGGAGCCTGGACTACAGGGGCCGCTGGTGCAGGCGCCGCTGGTGCTGGAGCCGGAGCAGCTGGAGCGGGGGCCGGTGCCGGAACAGCGACAGGTGGTGGGGGTGGTGGCGGGACGGCCCCGGGACCGCTCCCTGCGCCACCTACGTTGCCACCTCCGGAGTTGTTGCCGCCCCCTCCGGGCCCTACGCCGTTATCCCCGCACACTTGCGATCCGTTAGGCGCGGTCGTACAGACGATTTCGGCGTGGGCCGGTGGACTGAGCAGCAGTGGCCCTGCAAGGATGGCGAGGCAGAGTCCGGCCCCAAGTTTGATGCGCATTGTTCCCCCAATGATGCGCCGGACATACCGGCTCTCGCCTAGCGTAACCGAGCCGGACTGCTTTGTGTTTGTGCAGGTCAGAGCGTTACGGGCTTTGTCGACCCGCGGCCAAGCGGGCCAGCTGGCCGTCGTCCAGCGACATCCCTCACCGATCCGGTCACCGAGCTGATCTACTGGACCGGGACGAGGCCGCAGGCGTCCTAGAGGCCGCGCCGGTTACTTGGAATACTCAACGGAACCAACAGAGACAGTCGTACCTGCAATTTTCCAGACGCCGGGAGTTACTTGACGTACAACAACTTGACTGGTCGCCGTGACTTTTTCTGCTGCTTTTTCCCCTTGCTTGAGGACGGGGAGTTCGAAGAAGAGGTCGGTATTGAACCCGACGTACCTTTTGCCGTCCTGCTCCATGGACACGACCCGGTTGAGTGCGATGTGGCGGCAAAGAAGCTGGATGTTGTCCTCGCTATATTCAAGGTTGTAGCCCTTAGCCGCCCGTTCGGGGTTCTGGTAGACAGCGGCGTCCTTAGCCGTGAATGGAGCGCTTAAATCATCTATGACCTCTTGGGCCTGGTCCGGGTCAAAGGTGTCCTTCACTGACGCCCACCACAGGTCCTTGTCCCCTTAGGTGATGTTGTCGCCCTTGAGGACTGAATCAGTGATCTCGTCCGCCAAGTACACCACCGCTACTTTGTGTGCCGCAGAAATCTCCTCCACGGTGAAAAGTGACGATGTTTGCTCGGTTACCTGCTCTGGCTGGTAAGTGAGTAAGCGGTCATCTGAAGCGAGAGTGGTCTTGACGAACTTCCTGCCCTGGGAATCCGCTGCCGGCACTTTTTTCGTCGCGAATCCATTGACAGAAGATCCCGCGACGCTCAAGGTTGCAGGTGCCTTGGAACTGTTGGCAGGGGGATTCTCCGCGACCGCACTTCCGCAGGCCGTAAGGAAGGCCAGCGCAGTGGCTACACCAACGAGCCTTGTTCCTGCACTCAGCCGATTGCGTCCTGCACTCCGATTTGTTCCCATTGCGTCCCCCTTCTTGTCTATCCGCTCAATTGTGAAGTTTATCAACCCGGTGACATAGCCGCAGGTCAGGTCGGCCTCACCCCGGGGTCAGGTCCGAATACTGAGGCTACGTCACCGGCGCCTGTTAGACCGCATATGTGTGCGGAGGCCGCCGCCACGCTCACCGGCTGCCAGTGGCAATATATTGCCAGATCGAGTGGATCTGTCCCCGCCTGCTGCGCAATGCACCCGAACCGGAACGATCCTGCCGCTGCTATGCGTTGGCGCAGGGAGCATCTCTCATGTCTGCGTGGCGGCGCTGGCCCTCTTCAGTCGACACGCGGCTTGGCGAGCGGCGGATGGATGTGCCGGTCGGTGGCGGTGAACAGGGATGCGGGCGCCCCGGCGGCGGCCCTGGCCTTCCTCCCGGTGTCCTCCAGTTGGGGCATCATCTTGCGGGTGAAGTTCCCGGCCGCCATCGTGGTGTTCCAAACCGCCTCGTACACGGTGCGCAGCTGCGTCATGGTGAACTCGGCGGGCAGCAGCCGGGCCGCGACGGTCGTGTATTCCATCTTCCCGGCGAGCCGCTCCAGCCCGTCCCGAAGGATGGTGCCGTGGTCGAACGCCAGGGCGCCGCCGTCGAGGATCTCGTGGACGGGGTGCCACGCGGCTGCTGAGGCGTCGGTGCCGGCTGAGATTTCGGGCAGGCTCTGGCCGTCGGTGGCGAGCAGGGCCAGGTGGGCGACTGAGACGACCCGCATGCGGGGGTCCCGATCCGGTTCGGTGTAGGTGGCCAGCTGTTCGACGTGGACCGGCAGCTGCCCGAGGTCCAGGCCGGTCTCTTCGGCAAGCTTTCGGTAGGCTGCCTGCTCTGCTGATTCCTGGGGGCCGACGAACCCGCCTGGCAGCGCCATCATGTCTTTGAACGGGTGGCCGCCGCGGCGGACCAGGGCGGTGTGCAGCACTCCCCCGGTTACGGCGAAGACGACCAGGTCAGCGGTCAGCGCGATGGACGGGTAGTCCTTGGGCTTGTAGGTGTCGAGGAATTCCTTCTCGGACTTCGCCGCGGGGGTCATCGGGTGGCTCCTTCGAGGACGGTGCGGGTGGCCCAGGGCGGGGAGGTGAATTCGCTCCGCTGGGCGAGGATCAGGTCAATGATTTCGACGGCGGTCTTCGTGCGCCGGTCGTGGTCGCCGCTGACCAGGATCCAGGAGTGGCCGTCCTCGGTCAGGGTCTCCTTGAACCATTCGGTCATGTCGGCCCGGCGGTGTTCGCCTTCGCGCCAGCCGTCGTCTTCAAAGTCCACACCTTCATAATCGGTGATCAGGTACAGGTCACGCTTGGGCAGTTTGCTGGCTGCGTCATAGGACCCGTAGCTGCGTTCGCCGATGTAGAACCGCTCCCACAAGGTGGTGGCCAGGGAGTCGGTGTCGGCGATAACCAGCGGGCAGGCCTCGGCTGCGGCGTTCTCCATCGCGTTCTGCCGGGCACCGATCCGGCCGAAGTCCTGCTCGGTCCAGACCATATCGGTCAGCCGCGCGTCCGGCTTTTCGGCCTGCAGGGCGCCGAACTTCGCGTAGGTGTATTCGCGGCCGTACTCGGTGACGTCAGCGATCCGGGGGAAACGGGGCCGGTAGTGCTTCGTGAGGGCCTCCGCCAGGGTGGTGGTGCCTGTGGATTCTGCGCCGACCACGATGATGCGGGTGGCGAGCTCCTGCCGGGCGGGGGTGATGATGTACGGCCAGGCCGCCCCAAGGTCATCCCGGCAGAGCGTGCCGCTGACCGGGTAGGTGGTCCTGGACTGGTCCACGAGGACGTGCTCGGCTTCGAAGGCCTCAGCCAGCTGGGCGCCGTACTCCTCGGAGCTGAAGACCGCGTCAACGGTTGTCACGCCGCGGGATTTCAGGGCCAGGCGCATGAGCTCGTTCTGGGCCTTCCAGATTTCGTCCGAGTGGTAATCCTCCGGGCAGTCGTTCCGCATCCCGATGACCTTGACTCCGGGGGTGTCGGCGAACTCTGCGGCGAGCCAGTTGGCCCGGTCGGGAACGGTGACGGATTCGAATCGGTTGCCGAGGACGAGGACCGCGACGTTCTCGGACTGTGCGGCGGCGGTGTTGATCAGGTGGGCATGGCCGGCGTGCGGCGGGTAGAACTTGCCGATGACCATGGACTGCTTGTACATCTCAGGCTCCCGCCGTGACGGTGTCGGGGGTGGCGGACGGGGCTTCCAGCTGGCGGGTGCGCTTCCAGTCGATGAGGCCGTAGATGCACAGGGCGAGGAAGCCGATGTAGAGGATGGCGGTGAGGGCCAGTCCTCGGCTGAAGTACAGCGGGATGGAGACGACGTCGATGAGGATCCAGACGTACCAGTGCTGGAAGATCTTCTTGGCCTGCCCGTAGGTGGCGACCAGGGAGGCGGTCAGGACGAAGGCGTCCGGCCAGGGCACCTGGGAGTCGGTGCCGTGGGTGAGGATCATGGCGACCCCGGCGGTGCCGACGAGGGTGGCGGCAACCCCGAGGATGATCTCTTTGGTGTTGGCGTCCCGAATGGGGAGGTCGTTCCTGCCGTCGGTGGCGGCGTTGCCGCGGACCCAGTTATACCAGCCGTAGACGGCGACGGCGGCGAAGATGACCTGCAGGACGGTTTCGCCGTAGAGGCCGGCGCCGAGGAACAGGATGATGAACGCGAGGTTGTTCAGGATGCCGATGGGCCAGTTCCACAGCTTCTGCCGGGCGACCCCGTAGACACAGGCGGCGCCGGTGACGAAACCGATAACCTCGATCCAGCTGACAGGGCTGCCGAGGAGGTTGGGGATCGCTGCGGAGTTCATCCAGTCGAGCAGGGTAGTCATCGTCAATCCGTTTCGTTGTTGTCACTATGACAATAAAGACACTACCAGCTTTATTATCAGCCTGACAACAACTGTCCAGTACGCCCGAAGATTAACAGTTCCGCGTATAGATTTTCCGCACATTAACAATTGTTAATTTCGACGCGGGAGCAGGCTAGTTTTCCGCCTGCTCGGTTCTTGGAATAGAGCAGACAACTACCACGCTTCGAGGCTTCTCCTGCAACCGAATTGCAGCACTTGCTCAGATGAGATGCCAGCAAGGCGAACTGGCCGATCTCCTCGGGAGACTCCTAGATGCTGTGACACGCGGAGCGCCGTGATTCGCCGCCTGTTCTCGCGTTCTCGGGCAGGGACCGGCGGCGGTGTTTATTGCCGTCGGACCTCAATGTCGCGGTGGTTCTCCTCGACCCAGTCGGCCATCCGGTTGCCCCGCAGCGCTATGAACTTCAGCGAGGCTTCCTGAACCCTGATGTACTCGTCCTTCGTGACCGGGACGCCGAGGCGCGTGAAGACCTTGTCCTCATCCTCGTCGAGGAAGAAAACGATCTTCCCCTCCGGCGTCACGAGATCCTGGAAGTGGAAGAACTCCACGAACTTCTCGAACGTGCAGAAGAGTTCGAAGAAGTCCCCATAGTTAGTGGTGACGTCGGCGAGGGGGCTGCCTGGCTCCTTGGCGTAGTGGCGACGGATGCATTCCAGAGTCAGGTCCATCCGGTCCGCAATCCGTATCCGCATTCCCCTGGCGGTGTTGAGGGTGGGCAGGTGTATTGTCCTGACGGGCCAGATCATGGCGCTGCCGATCGTGTATGGCGGGTCGAAATAGCAGCGCTTCTGCTCCTCACTCAACTCGGCCTTAGCCTCGACCAAGGCCTTGGGCTTCCCCCACCTGGTGTAGGAGTTCGTGATGGCGTCACTGCCGACCGTGAAACACTTGTCGGGCGTCTGCTCGAACATCAGGTAGTTTTTCCGACGCACCTTGGGAACTTCCGAGACCGCCAGTTCGAACAACTGCCCCTCGCTTAGCTCCTTCTTCCAGAGCAGCTGATGGTCAGCCTTGAGCCGCGGACTATGGGAGTCCGGGTCCTTTCCTGGAGGCGTGGTGTCGAGCAGGTAGTTGAAGGCAATGTCGAAGACGCGCATGGAAGGAATTCTATGTGCCCGCCTATTGCGAACCGCGGAACCTGCAGCTGCAACAACCGCGCGGTCGCGCAAGCACTTGGATGATAATCTTCGGCGGCATTGTGACTCCTCCAGTCCAGTCCTGCTCAAAGCTAACAATTCATGTCGAAATTAACGCTCGCCTTGTCTCCTGCGGGTTATCGCGGATGTCCCTCCATGGGGTATACGAATTGTTAAGTAACAGGCAAAAGCAGGCGGCCCCGATTGTAAGGTCCGCCCAAAAAGCCCATAGACACAAGGGCTGATTGCTAATCTTCTGCCGGATTGGACAACAACCATGCTATGTGACCTCCGTCCCGCTACGCGGCGAGCAGCAGCTGCATATTTCCCTTGCCGAGCGGGTTGGCTGCAGGCAGCCCCATGCCGGGGCCCAGTACGAGATATTCGGTTCCGACCCGGGAACTGCCGGCGGTGTGCGGGATGTCGAACTCGACGACCTCTGAGCCCGGGTACAGCAACGGGATCTGCGGGTGGGCGTCATAGGTGAGCAGCCATGGAGCGGTCAGCTTGTTCAACGCATGAGCCAGACGCTCGTGCAGGTCATCATCCATGCCGATGGCGTACAGGTCGTTGCCGACCCCGATGTAGGGTCCACGAAGCAGAAGACCTCATCCTGGATTCCCGAGCTCGGCAGGTCTTCCAGGAAGGCGATGCCGTCGCCGGCGAAAACTTTGAACCGGTCCCCCAGAGCGTGAACAGCGCGGATCCGGTCCGCCAGCGCGGGGGCATTGAAGCGGGCGCCAATGGTGTCCCGTCCCGATTGCGTCCTACCTCCGATGGGCCCGACGTTCGAAATGATCATGCCGGAGCGGGAGCAGCGGTTTTGAATGAAAGCGGCCAAGCCAAGCTCAAACGGATCGACAGTGTCACCGTTCAGCGAAGCCGTGACTTTCTGCCCACTCCTGGAACAGCTCGAGCGTGGGGACAGTCGCTTCGACCCGACGGGCAAGCGCCGGCCCATCCTCCATCACTGTGATCCAGAACGCGGCCAGAGCAGAGCAGGAGATCTGGGCGTTCGCGGAGCAAGAGATCTGGGCTGAATTGCCGTCCTGGACGGCTGGCTTCGCCGGCGCGAGCCCAAGTTATTGGAGGCAGCGGCCAGTGCCCGCCCGTTTGATCCGCTCGAGTCCCCCATGGACCCGATCAGCGGGCATGACCAGGTACCGGTTGCTGCCGCCCAATAGTCTTGGCTTGGACGTGCCAGCCTGCGACGGAGCCCCGGCAAGCGCGTGCTCGCCGGGGCTTCAGGGCTGCTGTCAGTTCTTCTTCAGGTTCACGGTGGTCGTCGTGCCCATCGCGCTGGCCTTGTAGCTGATGGTCCCGTCCTTGTAGGTGAACTCCTTGCTGGCGTCACTGGATGCAAGAAGGGCGGACTTTGTGGCCTCCACGTCCCGCTGTGAGGTCCCGGCGTAAGGCTCGGTCGCGTCCGTCGGAGCCTTGAAAGTACCGACCCAGTACGTGGACGTGGTGTTCCCGCCATCGGTGACCCATTCGACGGTCATCGTGTCGGCGGTGATCGTGGCCTGCTGGTAGGACTTTTCGCTGTTGGGATTGCTTTGCTTCCAGGCTCCGGCAAGGTCAGCGGCCTTCTTTGGCGCTGCTTCGGCGGCCTTGGAATCGGCAGTACCCGCCGGTGCGGTGCTTGCTTCGCCGCAGCCGGTCAGGGCGAGGAGGGCGGCGAGGGCGATGGGTGCAATGAGTTTCTTCATGGTTTCAAGCTTTCGTTGCTGGTAGGTCTAAATGGCTGCAGGGAAACAGGCCACCGAACGTGGCGGCTTGCCCCGGTGGGGTTAGAGCCGGCTGAGCAGCTCGGCGCGCTTGGCAGTGAACTCGTCGTCGCTGAGGAGTCCCTGTTCCTTGAGGCGGGACAGGTCTTCGATCTGGGTGGCCACCGATGGTGCCTGCTGTACGGCAGTGGGTGCTGGGCAGTTGTTGATGATGGACCGGACGATGATCCCTGTCAGGACGAGTACGATGCCCAGCACGATAAAGATCCAGGTCGGTACGGCTGCTGCCGCAATGCTCTCCTTGCAGTCGACGGCCGCGCTGCCGTACCCGTAGCCACCCATGCTGTCGAAGAGTTCCGCGGCCAGGCTGTCGGAGCTGAAGACGCTCCCGCACATCCCGCTTTTCGACGACCCGATGATGATGCCGATGATGGTTAGGATCGGCCCGAGAACGACGAGCCAGATCCATGCCCTGGACTTGGCAGGGCTCTGCGCAGTGGTTGATGTCATGTTTCCCCAATTGAAGATGCGATGGTGTGCGTCGGCATCATATCGGCGAAAGACGACGGGAACCGGACCGCGCCGCACACGTACCGGATATGACCACCACAGCAGCCCGCCAGCCCCGAGGCATTCCCGTCGGCGGCCAGTTCGCCGCCCAGGCCCACTCTGAAGCCGGGTTTACCTCTCCCCCACCCCGGACCGCGCCGAGGTGATCGCCTCGCTGAAGCAGTACGACGCCGACACGCGGGCACAACAGCGCGAGCTGCGGGAAGCCTCGAACCTGATTGACCAGGAACGCGGCAAAGTCGGCGCAGCCCTTGCCGGCATCGAGCTGAAGAAAGCATTCCCGGCCGCCGCCGTGGTGCGGTTCGGCCGGATCCCCTTCCAGGGCACGGGCGTAGCCATCAACCCGGAGGTCCGTGACGGATTCGGAACAGTGCTGTACCCCGAGGCAGGATATTCGAGCATCTCCAGTGCCCCGAAGGAGCAGAGCGGCCCGCTTCAACGCGCGTTATCCCACCTCTCCGACGTTCACGATGACGAGCTCGAAGCCCAAGGCATCAAGGAGGTGCGTCGGCCGCACGGAACGGTGCACGAACTCGACCTCGAAACTGCGCTGGCCCTGGCCGCCGAAAGAACCCCGCCGGCCAGGTCCGGTCCCGCAGCGCACCTCGACCTGTCCACCCTCGCCGCCGGCGAAGCCAAGACACTGGGACCGGCCGAGCACGGCCTGCCGGATGTCGACACCCTCACCATTACCAATCTTGGCCCCGGAAAGAAACTCCAGGACCGCGACGTCATCTCGTTCACCTACACGCTCCCCGCCGCGGCCAACCTGCGCGAACTCTATGACTTCGATGACCGCGACCGCAGCGGAGCGCACTGGGCCGCCCAGCAGGCAGCGGCCGACCTTCTCGGCTACATGGACTTTCCCGAGGACGGGGTCAACGGGTTGCCCGGCGACGGGGTCGGCCTGGACGGGGACGGCAACCTCACCGTCCGCCAGCACGACTTCTTCAAGCCAGGCGAGGCGATCGACCCTGAAGACCTGAGGTCCTGGGCAGATGGCGTCCGGCAGTTCTCCGAGCCGGCAGCCCGCCGCCGCCTCGAAACGACCATCACCGAAAACTACAACGAAGGCTGAGCGTCCGCACCCATAAGGGCATGACCGATAACCTCGCACAGTAGCCCGCGGGCGGACACGTCCAGCCTTCACGACAAAAAGGACCGACAATTAGTAGGAACCAGACACGACAGCCGAAGGGCACCCCCGACGGCGGCCGTTACGCCGGGCACCTTCACGCGGAGCCCACAAACCTGGGTGCCCCTGTCACTGCGCCGAAACGAGGACCCGTGTTCACCGAGGAACAGCTGGCAAGCACTCTGCAAGGCAGAGCTGTCCAGGTCGCCCGGCAGGGGCTGGAGGAACTACGCAAAACGCCAGTCCGCAACATCCTTAGCTTCCGGGCCGCTAGGGAGTTGAGCGCTGCCAAAGAAGCCCTCCGCCATCTGGAAATTGACTATGACTACAAGGTCACGAGGCTCGCTGCCAAGAATGAGAAGTGGCACCAAGAGAATCCAGAAGCCCCTCCATGGACGTACCCAAACGACATCTTCGTCGCCGAACTTTGCAGGCAGCTGAGGGGGTTTCCGGTGAAGGCCGAACTTCTGCCACGGTCGGCAGATCACATGTCTCCAGGCCTGGAGGCCGCAAAGGCATCACTTCACTATTCCCAGCTCAACGAGTCCGATCAGGGAATCCTGAAGCAGTATTTCTTCAAGCACGACTGGCACGACTGCAAGGACCACGCCCAGGAGTGGAGTTCCTATTGGCCCGTGCAGGATGATCTCAACCGCGTTGTCACCCAGATTGCCCCTATGTCTCAGCCGGTGACGGTGTGGCGCGGTGAAAGCTACAGTGCTTCGGAAGGGTTCGACCTTCATGGACGAAGCGGCCGTAGTCTCCAGCGACTTGAGTACCTTATGGGCCTCCAGCCGGGGCAACAGTTCCAATGGGAGAACTGCGCAGCCACATCGTTATCCCTGGACGTCGCCGCCAATAAGTTCAGTGGGTCACAACGCCCCGAAGATTTCAGGTTCATCGGCCGGCAGCATGCCGGACAGAGGGTCTCCCATTCGGTCCTTTATGAACTCGAGACTGACCGAGGAGTGTTCATAGACACTGGCCTAACGAATGCCGATTACTCCAACGAGAATGAAATTCTCCTGCCGCAGGGAATGCAGTTCGAAGTAGTCGGACATACGCAGCTTCGTGCCGAACACGTCAAGGTCAACGACAAGAGCACCGCCTATCACCTGATCAAATTGAAGATGGCCGGCAACTAGCGGGTACCGCTGTGCTGAGCGGGCCGCACACAAAAAGGCATGAGTCCGATTCTTCAGCCCCGTCAGCCCGGAGGCATCCGCACCGGCGGTCAGTTTGCCGGCCGCGCCCACAATGACCCCGACCTCAGTCTGGCCGGCGAAACGGTCCCGCAGCCGGCATCTCTGCCCGACGACCCGTTCCGGGGTCACCACGCCGGTTGCCCGGTGCCGCGACCCGAGGAATGGGTGTTCGGCGAGGACTCAAGCATCGATGCAGCCGTCGGCACCGTCATGGACGGGCCCCTGTCCCGCGGGGTGGTGAACGCCCAGCGCCGGGCGGCCTTCAACGCCTGGCACGACTGGACGATGGCCAAGGCGCAGGCCACGAACGATCCGGCCTACAAGGACTTCGCGGCGGGCCTGCGCACCGGCATCGCCTCGCTGTACGAACGTCGGATGAACCACTACGAACCAGGCATGGACCGCTTCAAACTGGACGGCCCCGCGGTCTACGTCGCGGACCATGCCCTGCAGGTGTCCGGGTCCAAACGTGCCTCCGCAGAAGACCGGGAGCACTGGCGTAAGCTGCTCAAGCATGCCCCGACAGAGGAGTGGCATCGGGGCCACGTTGCCGCCGGGCTTATCCTTTCCGGCGCGGATGGATTTTGGGGCCTCCGCGATAACCCGGATGCAGCTGTGACAGTCCCCATTCACTCCATCGAGTAAGGACATCATGACAACTTCAGACGACGTCTTCGGCAATGACGAGGACTTTCGCGTCGCTCCATCGGCCGACCAGACGTACGAGAACCGGCACGCTCAGATCCACTCAACTCTTGAAGCCATCGACAACGGCACGTTCAGAAGCATGCTGCTTGCTGATTCGGCAATCCAGGGAGCGCTCCGCCAGTTTCCGGAGGCCTTCAGTGGCCACCTCCTGGTGAGCAGGGATGCCAGCGGAACCCTGGCTCCGATCGGCGTCGAGGCTTTCGACAAGCTGGTCAGTGAAGGTGTCCCGGGCTGGGAGAAGCAGGAACTCAGCGGCACCCCGGGCCGCACCATCGAGAAGGACCTGGCGGGCATCCACCCGGACCATACCCAGCTGCTGGATCTGCAGGAATCAGGCAATCAGGGCATCTACCGGATCAAGATCGGGTCACCATTCGGTACGCCCTGAACACATAAGCCCCGTGTGCGGCCGCCATATTCCGTGGGGGCCGCACACACCAGGGCATGCCCATCACTTCAACACGCCAGCCCCCGGGCATCCCCGTCGGCGGCCAGTTTGCCGCCACCTCCCACGCAGAACCGGGCTTCGGCCTGCACGCTACGGCTCCAACAGCATCGGTGCCAGTGCAGGGCGGCCGAGTGGACCTGCACGAGTCCTCGTTCGGATCCCTGCCTGAACGTCCTGCCAGCGCCGGCACCCGATCCCTGAACCAGGACCTGTCCACGGAGACCCTGCTGGAGATCCGCGCGATCATCGACAGGACCCTGGGCAAGCAGGACACACAAGCCTGATTGTCACGCCACCATCAACCGGTGCGGGCCTATATGCTAATCGAGCCGCGGGCAGAGGCCGCAGCAAGACTGTTGGGGGAATCTTGAAAGCACCATTTGCTTCCGCGCTGCTGATCGCAGCTGCACTGCTGACCACGGGATGCGGCGGACCGGGCACACAGACCCCGGCGCAAACGTCCGCGAAGCCGACCACGCTTGCCAGCGACACCGCGAAAAAGGTCTCCCTGGACGACAGCTGTCTGAAACTGTTCGGCCACACCACTCTTGCGCTGGACAGTGCCAAGTTCCTGCGTGACGTGTCCTCCCTGGACGCCGACACGGCCAAGCAGGCGGACTCCTTTGACGCCAAGCTCGGGGAAGTCGCAGCTGCAGCGCAGCCCGAACTGGCCGGGCCGCTCCAGGACATGCGGGTGGTCTTCCAGGACTTCTCCCAGGCGTGGAAAGACTCCGGCAGCTGGGAGCTGGACACTGAATCGTACGGGGCAGCCAAGGCCGCGATTTCCAGCACCTGCACACCCAGGATCGAGGCCCTGGATTCAGGGCCTGCTACGGCGACACCAACCCCTGCTCCGGCCTTGACTGACGAGGAAAAATTCCTGGCCAGCGTCAGAAAAGCGCACCCTGCGATGAAGTCCACGGACGAAGCCAACATGGTCAGCGTTGCGAAAAACTTCTGCACGATTTACGACACCGCCACGGCCAACGGCAAGGCTGACATGGCACCTTCCACCGTGAACGCTCTGATCAACGCCGCAGTCGGGATTCAGTACACACTTCCGGAGCTGCAAACGATCCACAAGACGGGCGTAACGGTCTTCTGCCCCCAGCACATCGACAAGCTCACCTGACGCCTCCCATAACAGCAGAACCTTCGTAAGGGCCACTCGGTCCGCGGGCCGGTCCCTTACTTGTCGTCAGCCGCACACACCACAGTATGAGCACACTTCGGACCCGCCAGCCCAGGGGCACTACGACCGGCGGTCAGTTCGCCGCCGCGGCCCACCACGAATCCGGTATTCAACTTCAGGCCGACACCGGTGACGAAGCGTCCTGGGATGCGTGGCTCGCCGTCACCATGCCCGCCGTGGACCAGGAACTCCTCGACTGATAGTCATCGGAGAGCCCGGTGGGTTCGCCGGACGCGGAGAAAGGTCGGACAGGGGGCGCTCTGGCGATAAGCCCCTGGATGTCAAGAAAATCCGCCAGTGATAGGTCCAGGACGTTACCGTGGACCGGGTTGTACCCGGCCGCCTGGGCGGTCTTCACCGCTGCTGTATCCAGTTCGATGCCCGTGATGCGCCGTGTGTCGATGCCGGCGAGCTCGGCGCCACGGTCCCAGCCGCCGGGCCCGGCGAAAAGGTCAAGGATGTCGGGTTCGATGCCGCGGACATACGGGCTCCTCCTCGGGTTGGTTTTCGCTTCAACCCGAATGTGTGCGGAGGGGCATGGCCCGCTCCCCTGTGTCCGATGCCCCCGCCACTTTCCATGCATTTGAATCCAAATCCGACAATGACGTGTAGCATCCGAACTACGGGCAGCATCGCCCGTGACGCTATTGGGGGAAGCGATCATGCTCATGACTGTCGGCGCGCGCGATGAACCGCCTTCGCGGTCCGCGGACCACGCCCAGTTCCCTCAATGCGCGTTCATCTCCGCACCCACCCCGCACGATCCGCATCGCACGTCGGTCAGGTGTCCTATGGAAGGACTCTCATGAGCCAAACCCCCTACACTGCCCCCTATCCCCCGGTCCCCGGCTACGGGCAGGCACAGCCAGGTAAGTCATTCCTAGTGACGTGGCTGCTCGCCCTCCTCCTCGGCGTTCTGGGCGTGGACCGGTTCTACCTGGGCAAAATCGGAACCGGCATCCTGAAGCTGGTCACCCTCGGCGGCCTGGGCATCTGGGCCCTCGTCGACATCATCCTCCTGCTGCTCAACAAGACCCGCGACAAGCAGGGACTCCCGCTGGAAGGCTACGACCGGCATAAGAAGGTCGCCCTGATCGTCACCGTCGCCTTCTTCATCCTGGGCATGATCGTCAACCCGGCCCGCGGCCTGACCGGCAGCACCTCAGCCTCAAGCGTCTCCACCGCGAAAGACTCCGCGACCGCACCCACGACCACTGCCACCCCAACCCCCACCAAGGATCCCGCCGTCGCGGCCGCCGAAGCAAAGGCCAAGGCCGACGCCGATGCCGCCAAACAGGCGAAGGCTGAAGCAGACGCTGCCGCCAAGGCCAAAGCTGACGCGGACGCTAAAGCAAAGGCTGATGCAGACGCGGCCGCGAAGGCTGCCGCCGAGGCCGCAAAGGGAACGATCAGCCAGCAGAGCGCCCAGCGGAAAGCCGGTGACTACCTCAAGTTCAGCGCCTTCTCCCGGACCGGACTGATCGACCAACTGGTCTTCGAAAAGTTCTCCGTCGAGGACTCCACCTGGGCCGTGGACCACATGACGGTGGACTACAACGAGCAGGCCGCCAAGAAGGCCAAGGACTACCTGAAGTTCACCTCGTTCTCACGTCCCGGGCTGGTCGACCAGCTGATGTTCGAAGGCTACACACCGGAGCAGGCCGAGTACGGAGCAAGCACGACCGGCCTCTAGTCACCAAAGCCCGCCCCGGCACGGCAAAAGACCCCCTGGACAGCCTCCAGGGGGTCTTTTTGTGCGTCACCGATCGGCTAAGCCCGCAGCGGCTCCGCGCAGGACTTGCACTCCCGGCGGCCGCCGACGGTGGCCGCATCGATCACGAGCAGCCCGTCCGGGTTGTCGTCCCACACGGTTCCGACGGCGATGCACCAAGCAGGGTGGAACACGGCCCCGGTCTTGGTTACGTACACCTGGCCCGCACCAACCTTCGGTGATCCATCAGAGTGGCGGGAGGCAGGATCGACAGGGCTGAGCGGCCCGAGCTCCCTGACCTTGTCGTAGGCCTTGGCGACGGCCTTCCAAGGGCGCTTCTTGCGGGTCTGTGGCATGAGGAGATCGTACCGGTGGTCAGTCCTTGCCGCCGTCGATGATGTGGAATGCCGGCGCCATTTTCGGCCACGCATGGAGGGCGTCGGCCCACTGGAAGCCCAGCACGTCGCCTGGCTCTTCGAAAGAAGAGCCCTCCTCCGTTCAGTTTCCGGATCCGGGCGCTATACGACGGGTAGATTCGTGTTTTAGCAGCCGAAGAGGAAGCCGGACAACCGCCGGGCCGACGGCACCATCATCCGCGACGGTGGCATGCGCATCGCATACGAATCTACCGCGACCCCGTCCCGGTCCTTCGAGAACAAGGTCCGCCGCTGGGCGCAGCTCATCAGCGAACGCCCGCTGGAAACCTCCGGCCTGACCGTGCTGTTCATTGCCGCACTGCACCCCGACCGGCCCAAGGACAAGTCTGAGGACCCGCGGCACGAAATGAAGCACAACATCCCGGACTTGTTCCGCTCTCGTCGCTCGGCATTGAAGTGGCCCGCGCTCTTCGCCGCGTTTGGTCTTACATGTTCCACAGCATCGAGCGTGCTGCTACTCCCACGGCTTGGGTGTGCTCCCTTTGCTGCATGGATTCAGTTAGCCCTACGGTTCGTTCCCACTGATCTTCGCCGCCATGATGAGGGACGGGGTCCAAACAATCTTCAGCTTGTTGGCCAACTGTAAGGCTTGATGTTCGGGATGACGGTCCCCTTAGGCTGTGGCTTCAAATGGTCAGAGCCTACCGCTAACGACTCCTTCCACGGTGAAGGTAGACGTGGACGCGGTAGGCAAGATGTTCGGTGAGCTCCTGGCGCCGGTAGTGACGTCGCCTATTAGGACCTGGAGCCAGAACCCGAGTACCTGCCGGAGCCGGCACGGACTACATAGACCTCGTGGATCACAGACGCGGCTCTACTTCGGAGACCTGCACGTCAAATGGCTGGCAACCCAAGAGGTCTGCCGGACTTCTCAAAGCTGACCGTGAAAAGCTCATCACCGGCCGCTTGGCCACTCTTGGCTGTGTGATCACCGTGTCAGCACTTAACTCCGGTGATCACTGGTGATGGCCGGTGACAGGTGTGGCGCCGAACCGCCTAGATTCCCCGGAATCGAGGCACAGGAGGTTCATCCAGTCCCTAGGGGTGATGGTGGTCAAATCACCTCAAGTCAGCTCTCAGGTTACGGCGACCGGATCACTAGAGGATGACCTTGATGGAATCTTTAGGGCCACAACTTAAGATTCTGGAGCATGACGAACACGGGGGACAAAAGCCGCCAATTTGGGCCGAACGATAATTTGTATGGGGAGATTAAGGACGACGTTGAAAAGCTTGAGCGCCAACTATTGTTCGTGCTGAAGCTTTGGGGAGACAGGGATGAGAACTACGAACGAATCGCAGGCGCCGTCCGAGTCGGGGCGGGAAAAGTCCGAACTAAAGCCCAGGGCCTTAGGGATTCTCGAGACCGGCAGGACATGCTGCGGAAGATCGAACGCATGATCTCGGATATTTCGCACCTCAACCGATACCCGCCATATGTCCAAGGCTCCGGAGGACAGCGTCCAGCACCTCCCCGAGGCCGAATCAGCTCGATAAAACCCGGTGGGCTGCCGGGGTTTGGGAAGCGGCGATAATCCGAGCGCAGGCTATCGCACACCGACCCAAAGAATCGCCGGATGCTCTCGGAGACCCTCAAAGCCATGCTTGAAAATGCCGCCACTCGGGCCGCCGTCGTCGCCTCTACACGAAGGTGTCCAAGAGATCCTCTATGTGATCAAGACCCCGTACCCCGTGCCCAGATCCTTCCTCACCCCTCGTCGTTTCGTCGGCTGCGAAGTCTTTGGCGCTGAGGCGGTGCTGTTTCCCTAGGACCTCACGAAATGCACACACCACGAGATACAGGTGGGTACCGAATTGGTAATGGCTTCTGAAGAAGCCTAGCGGCGTGAAGCGGATTCAGGATTGCGCACCTCGCATCATGGAGGACAGGTGCGAAGTGCCGGGACCGCGTGTCAGCGCTGGCGGCCTAATCCTCGGTAAGCCGAGTCATGTCGATGCCAGATGAATAGTCCGGCACGAGGTCTGGCAGGTGGACGTAATGTTTTCGTGTTGTCTCAGGCGATGAATGGCCCAGTTGTTTCTGCGCCGCCTCATAGTTGAAGGTCTCCGCAACTGCACTCCCGACTGTGGACCGAAACGTGTGCGGCGTGATCTTTTCGCTGAGGCGAGCTGCTTTCATCGCCTTTTAAGGTCCGTACGGAAGTTGCTCAGCCGCATGAACGTGCCGTTCCTTGTTGTAAAAACCGCGTTCGTCCGTGTTGCTCCTTTATTCGTATGGCGCCTGTGGAACATTTCCAGCAGGAAAGGATTCATTAGCTGTAACGTCCTGTGGCTCTTTGCGTTTTTCGGATAGATCTGCCGATAGAAGCCGCCCTTTTCGATGAGGGTGCCACTGACGGTGACCAATACCACGTCACCCCTAATTTCTACGTCATCCCAGCGAATGCCGAGGGCTTCACCGATCCGCATGCCCGTACCTTGAAGAAGGAGGACGACATCGGACAGCCTGCTCGACGGCTTCGGTCCGCCGATTCCGGGCTCCGGCTGACGAGCACGAACCGCGCCGTGAACCGCAGTGAGAGTAGCTGACGGCAGTCTCACCGGCACCCTCTGGGAGTTGGGAACCTTGGACACAAAACGAACCGGGTTGTCGAGTCGGTGTCCCTGTCGTACCGCGTGGTCCATGATCTGGCTAAGGACCTGTCTTGCCATTTCAGCTGTCCGGTACCCCTTACCAGTGTTCTTGTTGTACATGGCGTGGATTGCCTCCTCGAAATGATGGGTCTTTAGCTCGTTAACAGCAAAATGTCCCAAGACAGGAAGCACGTGGATCCGCAGGTTGTCATCATACGAAGTCCATGTCTGCATGCGCATCTGATCAGTCGGAGGTGTGCCGGTTTGCATAGATTCGTCAATTTGTACGGGCGGAGGTTTCTTTACTGCCAGCCACTTTTCCGCCACGTCTGCGAGGTTAGGAGAATGCTCCTCCTGCGCGGCGGCGTCCCTTTTCAGCTGTTCCTCCTGCGCCTGGGCCGCATCCTTTTTCAGCTGTTCCCACCGCTCCCGGGCGTCTGCGACAGCAAGCCGCATGGCCCGTTGCAGGGCAGTTTTTGTCCTGCCTGACCGCTTGACCGGGTGTCGTATTCCCGCACCATCGTTGTAGTTGCTTCGGCCTATCCATTTGCCGTCCTAGGTTTGCTTGGGGACGTACTCAAATAGTTGCCACGCTGGTGTCTTTGCGCGAGCCATCAGGCGACCTTGTTGGCCTGGTGCTGCATCCAGTTGTCTATGTCGTCTCTGCGGTACAAAACGCGACCACGGCCTAAGCGGACGTATTCCGGGCCGCAGTCCAAGCTAGCCCAGTTCGCGAGCGTTGCGGGGCTGAGGCGCATATGGTGGGCGGCTTCCTTGCGCGTAAGCCAGATGGTCTTCTCGGTGTCTTCAATACGATGGGTCACGCTGATCTCTATGCAAGGTTCGCCGTGGCGGCGGTCAGCGCGGGACATGTCGGCCCACGGGCACACTTTGGGGCACACTTTGAAAAGTGATCCGCAGGAGCGCGCGTGAATGCTTTGCCTAGAAGAATCAGCTAGATGACGGGCTTTAGGGCATATACGGGAGTACGCAGGAACGTGCGGGATACCTTCACTCGTAATGAAAAGGTCATCAGTTCGATTCTGATAGGAAGCTCGGGACAAACCCCCTAGAAACCACGGTTTTTAGGGGGTTTTTCGCTGGTTAACGGTCAATGCCTGAGCACATCGTGATCACATATATTTTCGCCGGGCGATGTCGAGGCGATCCGCGACGTTATCCAGATCGTCCTCGACTAGATCCGCCTACGTGTTCAGAGTCATCGCAGCGTCCTTGTGACCTAGCATCCGCTGGATTGCCTTCACGTTCGCGCCGGCAGAAACAGCGAGCGACGCGGCAGTGTGCCTGAGGTCGTGCGGAGTCACGACGAGTGCTGATGGGTCCGTAGCGCGCATGACCTTGAGTGCTGGATTGAAGACACGCTTCCGGAAGTTATTGCCGCGCAACACTCCCCCATCAGGCGCGGTGAACACGAGGTCCTCCCGCCCCTTGCTTTCGCACCTCGCATCGCCCATGATATTCAGGCACCCGCCCACGAAGTTGCCGACGCTATCGCCGAACTTGAGGCCGAGGCCAACGGCCCCCGCAAGGCGACACCCCCAAAGAAGGCACCTGCGAAGGTTGCCGCCAAGAAGGCCCCGGCACCGACGTCACCCACCGACTGCACCCACGTAAAGTCAGGTGCAGAAGGCAAAAGGGCCCGCGCTGCATGCCGCCGGGAACGCGCTGCCGAAGCCGCAAAGGCTGCGAAGGTATGACCCGCGACCAAATGATCTCCGCAGGCGACTTCGTCCACGCATCATTCGGTCCCGAAGCCGATCTCGACATCGACGACGATGGCTCCGCGTTCATCACCACACCGCACGCGACCCTTGCAGGCTTCTTCGCCTTCGACCACGAATGCGTCTCGCGCCTGACCCTCGTCCCGTAACATCAACCCACACCCCGGCAACGGGGGTTAGTGGTGGCTGCACTGATTCAATGGTGTCCCTCCGCTGGGCTACGATCATTGATGTCTCAAGTATTCGGATCCTGGGGGAAAATTGAAAAGTCCATTCATTATCTTTGGCGCTGCCGCTCTTGCACTCACGTCATGTTCTGCTGCACCGCCACAATCAGCGCCGGATGTCCCAGTCGCCCCGGCTGCTGTACCGTCTGCAACACCGACACCCACGCCGAAACCGAGCCGCAACGAAAATGCCCGTGGCGAGCTGGTTAAAGCACTAGGCGAGACGGCGTCGTTGTTGACAGACAAGAACTCCGAAGTTCCCACTTTGACTTTCAAGATCACATCAATCCAGCCGGTTACGTGCGATGCACCCTACGCGACTCCTCCGGCGGGCACCATTATCGGCGTCAACCTTGAAATTGCCGCCACGAGCACTTTCTCGGGCCCACTGATCGTCAATGGTGAAGAAGGCCTTATCAGCTTCGATCCGTATTACTGGAAAGGCTATGCGGCTAACGGAACGCGTATGAACACCGTTGACTCTAGTGCCACACGCAACTGCCTCGCTGATAAGTCCAAGGTACTGCCGAGTGAGATAGGCAAAGGCGAACAGCTGAATGGCCTCGTTCTCCTCGACGTAACCTCCCCTTCTGGCGAGGTCGCTTTCAAACCGTCGAGTGGCGGCGGCTGGGTGTGGAAATACCCGTCGACGTGATCACGCGCTGACAGCAGCCTGTCGATGAGACGTCCGCAAGGCTCTCCCTGACGATCCAACGAGCGCGCTGTGCGTGATCGTGTCACCTGCCTAGTCCGCCCGCCTACACGCTCACTGATGACCGATTGCATGGGAATTAAGACGTGGTGGTTCATCCGTTACTGTCGGGGCCCCATATGATCACTTCAAACACTACTTCTGGGGGTATATGTGGCTCGTCAAAAAGTCCTTACAGGCTGTCGTGACTGCGTGAAGTGTATGGGATCAGGCATAGGTGTCGGTGCGCGGAACGTTGGACGCGGGTCCGTTGCCCTGATGACAGGTGGCATGTCTGAACTTGGGCTAGCTTTCATGCCTAAATGTCGGGCATGCGGCCATCAACGCTCACTCCACCGTGCTGAATCAGCCGGCCCAGCCCCCACAGTCCAGCAGGCTCCCGCAAGACAAGCCCCCGCACAGCCAGTAGGGCCACCTCCGGGGTTCTATAAGGACCCGCAGAACCCCTCTGCTTCCCGCTGGTGGGACGGCCACCAATGGACCGACATTTACCAGTAGTCGAGCCGCCGCACCGTTGACATCAGGCTGATATCGAATTGCGGGCGCTGGTTCCGGCTTAGTGCCATGCCGAGCTGCCGCGAACGTGGCTGCCGCGCTGCCCATAACCTGCCCGCTGCCCCGCCCTGCCGTGCCCGTCATTGCATCGACGCGTGATCATGCATGACGCGTGAACGATCGTCTGTCGCCGTATCCGCCGCCTCTGCCGCATGCTGTTGATCGCCGCCTGTGACACGACGCCATGGGGTCGACACCCCTCCCCTGGGCAGCTAATTCCTCCCGGTGCGTTCGGGCGCTCGTTTTATCTACGGGTCTGGGGAAATCAAAAATAGTACGTAAAGAGCCCTCCGTAGAGCTTCTTAGAGCCGCGTGGACTAGTCAGTCGTGGGGTCGAAAGCGAAAGTGGCCCCGGCAAGATAGCAGGGGCCACTCTCAAATGCTTACTACTTCTTGCCTGAGCCGTTCATACTCGGGTCAACGAACACGTAGCCCTGGCCGGGCTTGCTCGTCGGGGGCAGAGGACGCCCGGCAATTGAAGTGATCTCGTGGCCGGTAGAGCCGCCGCGTGGGCCGACCTGCTCGTACTGGCCCGAACCGGGTGCAGATTGTCCGGGCTTGTAAATGTTCTCCGACATGGCGGATTCCTTTTCCGCAAGCGGCGGCAGGCGAAACACCGGCTGACACGCCGGACATTTAGTCCGACCGCCTGCGCGATGTAGGCTCAGGTGATCTGCCAAGATACCTAGGGCCCCAGTCGCTCGCCTAGCTTTTCAGCTGCGTGGTGCAACTGGGGCTCTTGCTTGCCCTTTGAGACTACATGTAGTGCAGACGGCTAATTGGAACCCCAAGATGATGTATTACAAGTATGTCCTTTAGCCAGTTTTAATCCACAGGTGTGGGCTTCAAACTGTCCCGGATTCCAGCGATATTTGCATACTTCATCCACACCCTGTGGAGTACCTAGCCACATTTAAAGGCCCGCGTGTCGTTTGCTGGACGAATCGGGCGACTGTGATCACCTTTCGAGGTTGAAACCCCTGAGATGACAATTGCCGGAGCGGATTCCTCAGCCCCGGCGTTTCGTCAACTATCCGCGTTTCAGGTCCCTAAGCTCGGGGCATGCCTTCCATAGAAACGCAGGATCCGCGGTCCGAGCATCGGCTGCCGGCGGTCTTCGCTCTACTCGTCGCGCTGGGCCTCTACGCGACCCTGCCCAGCACCTTCCTTCCCGGGCTGCGCTACGCGGTGGTCGGGATCGGGCTGGTGATGCTGATACCTCTGCTCATTCTCAATCCGCGGCGCCTGCACAGGGAAACCCGTTGGTCAAAGTACCTTGCGACGGGACAGGCGCTCCTGCTCGTGGCCGCAAACGAGGTGGCCCTGGTCCAGCTGGTCGTGCTGCTGACAACGTCCGGGAGCAGCGACGGCCCCACCCTCCTGCTGGCCGCCGTTCAGGTCTGGGTGACCAACATTATTGCGTTCGCCCTGGTCTTCTGGGAGCTAGACCGTGGCGGCCCGGTTTCACGGCGGCACGCGGACCGCACGGATATGCCGGCCGCGGATTTCCGGTTCCCCCAGGACGAAGACCATGACGCTGTCGAAGAGGTGGCCTCACGGTCCTCTGTTCGGACGGGCTGGGTCGCGTCCTACGTCGACTACCTCTACTTTTCCCTTTCCAACTCGATGGCGTTCAGCCCCACCGACACCATGCCTCTATCCAGTAGAGCCAAAATGCTCATGGGACTCGAAGCAGCCGGCGGGTTTGTGCTGCTGGCGTTGGTGATCGCCCACGCGGTGGCACTCCTCAACTAGTGCTACTCCCCCGCGACGCCGGCTTTATAGCTCGCGTGCTCCACCTCGGCGATGGATTGCCCAGGTAAACAAAGATGCCATGAGGGCATGATCCCACCCATGGCCGCGTCTGGAAGTACGCCTCAAGGCTTGGATAAAATCAAGGTTCAACGCTCAGTCGACCGATGCCCCGGCGTCCGTGGGGCCGACAGAGCCCCAGGCGAGCAGAGAGGCCAGCCATGGACTTCACCCAGTCCGCTGAACATCAACTCGACCCCTTTCCCCACTACGAACGAATGCGGGAAACTGCACCGGTCTTTTACGACGAACAATCGGGAAGTTGGCACGTCTTCCGGTACGACGACGTTCAGCGGGCACTGTCCGAATATGCAACATTCTCGTCCCACATGGGCGGTGACGATGCATCCGGTACCGGCCAGCTGTTCGCCTCGAGCCTGATCGCCACCGATCCCCCAAGGCACCGTCAGCTACGCTCCCTGGTCACCCAGGCGTTCACGCCCAAAGCCGTGGACGCGCTGGCTCCCCGCATCGCCGGGCTCACGGACGAGCTGCTGGAGGGGATCGCGACCCGCGGCAGCGCAGACCTGATTAAGGAACTGGCGTACCCGTTGCCGGTCATAGTGATCTCTGAACTCATGGGCATCCCCGCCCAGGACCGTGAGCGCTTCAAACACTGGTCCGATGTAATTGTCAGCCAAACACGGACCGGTTCTGCCAGTGAGGATCACTCCGCCACAAACACAGAGATGACGGAGTACTTCCTGGCCCTGATCGACCAACGAAGGAGCCGGCCCGGCAAGGATCTGATCAGCACCCTCCTGTCCGCGGAGATTGACGGCCAAAAACTGACGGTGCCCGAACTGCTCGGGTTTTGCGCTTTGCTGCTCGTCGCCGGCAATGAGACCACCACCAATCTGATCGGCAACGCCGTCCTGTGCCTGGCTGAGTCGCCGGGCACCCTGGACCGCCTCGTGAGGGAGCCAGCCCTGCTTCCCCAGACCATCGAAGAAGTGCTGCGCTTTCGGTCGCCGGTCCAGTCCATGTACCGGGTAACGGTCGCGGAGACAACCCTGGGAGGCGCCTTGGTTCCCGCCGGCGCACCGATCGTGGCTTGGATTGGCTCCGCCAACCGCGACGAGCGGCAGTTCCAACGGCCTGCTGAGTTCGACGTCGACCGCGGCCAGAACCGGCATCTGGCGTTCGGCCACGGCGTTCACTTTTGCCTCGGTGCGCCGTTGGCCCGGCTCGAAGCCCGGATCGCACTGGAGGCCCTGCTGTCCCGCTTGCCCGGGCTTTCGCTGGCCCGGGGAGCGCACCTGGAACGGATGGAAAGCACCATCATCTATGGGTTGAAGGCACTCCCGGTAAGTTGGCAGCCGGCCTGACCGGCCACGGACGGCAGGACTCAGAGGGCGGCGAACCTTCAGTTCGGTTCTGATAGGAAGCCAGCGAAAAACCCCTAGAAACCAAAGGTTCCAGGGGTTTTTCGCTGGTTAGGCTGTGTGCGCTAAGGAGCGCTGCTGGCTAGGACACGGCTTAGGGTTCCACCACGACGGCCGGCGAACCCTCGTTGAGCGGGTCGGCCCTGTTGGAGGGGGCCACCACTCCGAACTCGTAGCCCTCGGCCCGCAGGGCGTCGATGGTTTTGGCCAAGTAGGTCCACTGCGACGACGGGCAGGACAAGACGTCCTCGGCGTCGTGGAGCAGGATGATCGCGCCGGGTGCAGCCTCGGACATCACGTACTTTTGGACGCCAGCCGCGCCGGGGCATTCAAAGTCGCCGGGTTGGCCGATGTGCCAGCGCCAGAGAATTCCGCCGGTCATGCCGATGGTCTTGAGGTAGTTCAGAGAGTAGGAGGTGCTGTTGCCGAACGGGAAGCGCATGAGCTTGGGCGCCTCGCCGGTGGCGGCTTTGATGGCGTCGTTGGTGCGGTCGATCTGCTGCTTCTGATTGGACTGGCTAATTTCCGGGAAGTTGGCGTGATCCCAGGAATGGTTGCCGATCACGTGACCCTCAGCCTTGATCCGGCGGACAAGGTCAGGGTATTGCTGCGCGTGGGAGCCCTCGAGGAAGAACGTCGCCTTGACGCCTTTCTGCTTGAGGACGTCCAGGACGAACGCGGTGCGCTGGGCGGAGGGCCCGTCGTCGAAGGTCAGGCCAACCAGCGGCTTGTCGGCGGCCTGCGCCGCTACGGCGGGGCCACCGGCCAGCAAGGCGAAGGCCAGGCTCGCGGCGGCCAGGGCCGTTACGGCAAATTTGCTCTTGCTCATGATGCTCATCTTCCTTTCTTCAAGATGGTCCTCAACTTTGCTAGATGAGCACCTTGGGCGCCGCTGAGACGACGTAGACAGCAACTCTGTCGGCATGCCCGGCGGGGCATGGGCGGCGCAGGGCACCTGGGGACGTCAACCCCGAAGTCGGGGTTCCCAGGAGGGCTGCAGCGCTTTCAAGTTGCCGATCCTGTATGTTTATCTGGCTAACGGGTGGAAGCCCGTCGCCATCCCACAGTCGCACGCTTCCATCCAAGGGAAACCTCTGTGGGTACCCCTAACTTCCGGATTAGGTACCCGCTCTGGGTGATCCAGAACTGGAGAGTAGGGTCATCGGCGCACCAGTGCCGAATGACGAAGCATTCGGGTGTGCCCGCGGGCAAAATCGAGTACCGCCTACTCGTGCGTTCACCCTGGCCAGCCCGTAGCGTCCATTACATGTCCTGGGGGACGTTGATAGGTGTGTCGACGCTCGGGGGAAAATTATGGACGCCAATGCTTTACCGCTACTGGATCGGGCAGTTCTGCAAAAGCTGCGGGACGGGCTCAACGACGAAGACATCTGCAAACACTTCGTCCTCAACTTCATCGCGCTGTTGCCCGACAGGGCTGAAAAAGTGCGCCTCACCCTGACGACAGGAGATTTGAGGGGCGCACTGGACGCGGTCCTGAGCCTCAAGTCGTCCAGCCAAATGGTGGGCGCGGAACGCCTCGCAGAGTTTGCGACCGATCTGGAGCACTCCCTCCGCGTTGACACCCACCACGCTGAGCCGGCCAGGCTGTTGCCCCAGTTGGCGGCCGCCAACATCGCACGGATCACTAAATGCGGCCGACAGACCACGGACCTGCTGCAGAAGTACGTTGCGTAACCCGGCGACGACCCGCAGTGCGGTGCTGGAGCCGTTACCGCGCTGATCGACCCGTTTATGGTTTCGAGCTACTTCCTAAGGGCGCCACATGCATCCCCTGACCTTGATCTGTATCGTCCTTGGTGCGGCAGTACTCTGGGTGGTAATCATCTCCAGCCTGCTTGGCCTGCTCGGCCGTGCTGAACGCCGGTCAGGGCTGCGGGCTCCACATCGGAGTGCCCACGGCACCGGGAGGAGAAGCATGCACAGAGGCCCGGGAAGACTGAAGGTACGCCATCGAAGGCCTCGGCGGGTACCGGCGCGCCCCTGAAGCAGGGCGATGGTCAGGCATCAATCGGGGCTGGCGTCTGTGGAAGAGTGGCGGTATGAATCCAGCGTCCCCCGGGGCACGGTCCAGCCTCGTCTTCATCCACGGCGGCGGAGTGGGACCTTGGATGTGGGAGGTTCAGACAGCCTACTTCTCCCGTGATTACACCGTCCTTACCCCAACCCTTCCGGGGCATCACCTGCGCGGCCGAAGCTCCTTTACCTCGCACGCCGACGCAGCGGAGGCCGTTGCGCACGAGGTCGGACTCCAGGACCGCAGCCCCGTCACGGCGATTGGCTTTTCGTTGGGCGGACAGACAGCGATCCAATTGGCGGCGTCCCATCCCCACCATGTGGAACGCCTGGTGGTGGTCAGTTCCCTGATGAGCCCTTGGCGAGGTTCAGGTACCCTTGGCCTCATCGCGGCAGCCTCCGCCCCGTTGTCCCAAAACCGCCGCTTCGCCCGCGCCCAGGCAGCCCAACTCGAACTCCCCACAGCGAGGTTTGAGGACTATTACGCTCTGTCCAAGGCCATCTCCGCCTCAACGCTTCGCCGTTTGATTCAGGCCAATTTCTCGTTCGCGGTGCCTGAAAAAGTGCTGGATTCCACGCGGCCCGTATTGCTCATGGCCGGCAACAAGGAAGAGACCCGGCTCCTTCGCGGCATGGAATACTTCCAGTCTAAGTTCCGGAACAGCTCCCTCCAGATCCATGAGGGCGCTGGTCACGGAATGCCATTTGCCCAGTCCGAGCTGTTCAACACATCCCTCAACCGCTGGCTCGAAACTACTCGCACAGCCT
The DNA here is from genome assembly GCF_056680215.1 of Arthrobacter sp. BF1. Lineage (NCBI taxonomy): Bacteria > Bacillati > Actinomycetota > Actinomycetes > Micrococcales > Micrococcaceae > Arthrobacter > Arthrobacter sp. BF1. The sequence goes on along the minus strand of NZ_CM155271.1, from coordinate 675,917 downwards.
GACCGCGCGGGCCGAGCCAAATGGACCCGGCCACGCTTACAAAGCAGTCTCAGCCGGCAGGGACCACAAGCTCTATGGACGGGACCTCCGACGGGCCGCCGCATTGGGCCGAGCCGCCCACGCGCTTCCACTCAAGGAGGGCCTCCTTCCCGGTCAGCACCTCTCCCGTGGCCGTCAGGGCCTTGGCCGTCACGTGGTCCGGGGAACTCAGGTTGACGGTGAACCGCCAAGTGTCAGCGTCGATCTGTTCAGCGTAGAAAGGCGCCATCGATGGCCGAGCCTCCGGCGTAACAGGAGCTGTGGGATCCAATGGCATGGTGGAGACAACACGTGGCGCTGCGGTCCCGGGCTCCGGGAACAGCTCTGAGCACGACCCATCGACGCACAACTGCACTGTTCCCACGCGGGAGACGTCGCCTGCCAGCTCCACCGTGACGGCGTTGACCCAACCGATCGCTGGACAGGCGTTTACGCAACCGGCCACCGGTAGACAAACCGCCGACAGCAGCACCGCCGGCCGCACAACGAGCCCCCACACTCTCCTCATGCGGCCAGTCTAGGCGGTGCGCATACCCCGGACGGCCGCGGGCTCCACCTATGATGGCGTGCATGGATGACAAGGCGCTCACAGCCATCGCGCTGGATCTGTACGCCCTGCCATTCGACGAGTTCATGGCAGCCAGGACAGCGGCAGCCAAGGCTGCCACCGGTTCCGGGAAGGAACTCCCCGCCGCCGTCAAGGCCCTGCCGAAACCCTCAGTGGCGGCTTGGGCCGTCAACATGATGGCGGTTCACGAGTCCGCGGTACTCGCGCAGCTCTCCGACCTCGGCCAGCGGATGCGCGCCGCGCAGTCCTCTTTGGATGCCGGTGCCCTCCGTGAACTGGCGCGGGCGCGCCGCGCCCTGCTCAGTGACGCCGTCGAGACAGCCCGTTCGGTCGCGGAACGCCACGGACGTGCCATCAGCGCAACCATCGCAACCGACGTCGAGCGGACTCTGGGTGCGCTGATCACGGACGAAGGGGCCGCCGCCGCCGTCCAAAGCGGGCTGCTGGTCCAGACACTGTCCGCCGACGGCGTGGACACCGTGGACCTTGACGGCGCCCTGGCAGTTCCCGGCGCAGTGCCGGCGCCACGCGTTGCCCCACCGCACACCACCTCCCCATCCGGTGCGGCTGCACCAAAGCAGGGAGAACAGAAGGACCGGACGACGGCGGCAGGTACCGCCCGTCAGCCTGCTGACCAGCCGCGCCTCAGGGCTGTCCGGGAGACCCCGCGGCCGGCGTCCCCTTCCGCTTTGGAGAAGGCCAAGGCCGTTTTGGCCAACGCTAAGGCAGCGGAGGAGGAGGCTGCCAGGCTCGCAACGGAACGGCGGGAGCAGCTGGCGGAAACGGAGGAAGAAGTCGCCGAGCTGACCCGCGAAACCCGGGACCTCCGTGAACGGCTCAAGACCGCCGAGGAACGGTTGGACAGTGCCCGGAAGTGGCTGTCCACTGCCACGGCCGAAGCAAAGCAGACGGCAAGGGCGGCCGAAAAAACACAGCGTTCAGCCGTGCTCGCCCAGGAGCGCGTACTCCGGCTGGGCAACACGCAGGACTGATGACCGGTGATTGTCAGACCCTGGTTGCAGACTGGATTTATGGAAAACAAACTCGCTCACGAATTTCACGTCACGTACTTCGACGCCGACTGTGGCCGGATTCGCCATGAAAGTTTCGACTCCCGGATGGAGGCCGAGCGTTTCGCCAGCCGGCACTGCGCCGGCGAGGAATCCTGGGCCGTCATCGACGAAATCGCCCTGGAACAGGTTCGCATCGCCGCCTGAGGCTTTCCGGCTCGCTCTAGCCGGAAAGAGTCTCCGGCCGGCCACCGGCGGCGTCCTCCGAGAGGCGGCGCTCGGCGTCGGCCACCTGCTCAAACACCGATTCCGCGCGGCGGCGCACTGAAGCTGCCCCCACCGGGACAGGCCCGACGGCGAGCCGCAGCATGGCGGCAGCCTCGGCAGTGGTGGCCAGCGAGTTGCCTGCTTTGGACAGCGACCGGTGGACACCGGCCAGCGCCCCCGGAATGTCGAGCCCGTCGCTGGGCGACCGCCGCTGGGCCTCCACGCAGACCACGCGCACACGTTCCAGAAGCCCGGTCAGCTCATTGGCGATCTCCACCAGTTCGGCGTAAAGCCGATCGTCTTCCACACCCTCAAGCACCTGGTGATAGCGGTCCAGTCCCCGGTGGAAGCGGTCGTGAGCGCGGCGCCACAGGCCCTTGCCGAGCTCGGCGTCATCCTTGCGCCCTTGGCGGGCGGCCGTAAAGAATCCCACGAAGAACCTAGAGGTACTGTCCGGGGCCGTGGTCAGGGTCCTCCGGCTGGCCCGGCGTGGCTGCGCCGGGTCGCTGCCCTGCCGTGGCCCGCTGCGGCTCCCCGTTCTCCCCGATGACTACGCCCGGGGCAATCATGGTGCCCGGCGGCAACTGCTTCAGCTGCATCTGCGCAACGGCATGCTCGCGCGCGGCGTGCTGGGCAGCGATGGCTGTCTGGATGCCGTGGAAGAGGCCCTCCAGCCACCCCACCAGCTGGGCCTGGGCGATCCGGAGCTCGGCGTCCGACGGCGTGGCATCATCCGGGAAGGGAAGGCTGATCCGTTCCAGCTCCGCCACCAGCTCCGGGGCCAGCCCGTCCTCCAGTTCCTTGATGGAACGCTCGTGGATCTCCGCCAGGCGGCCGCGTGCGGCGTCGTCCAGCGGGGCTGACTTAACTTCTTCCAGGAGCTGCCGGATCATGGTGCCGATCCGCATCACTTTCGCAGGCTCGTCCACCAGGTCCTGCAGGTTGCTGCCCTTGGCTCCAGCCTTCGTGCCGGCAGCCGCCGGGCCGGTGGGGACCGGCCCGTCAGCGGCTGGCCCGGCCGGGCCGCCGTTGTCGAGGGTAGTGCCCTCAACCGGGATGTCGTCAGGCTGAGTGTCGTTCGGATCGCTCATGCGTTCATACTCTCACGCGCCGGTGCCGCCCGGTCCAGTCGATGACGCCGCAGGGCAGGCGCCGAAGCCGGCCAGCCGGAGATGGCTGGCCGGCTTCAACGGGCGGGCGGGATTCAACTGGCCGGCCGGTTTCAGCAGCACCGGCCCTGCGGGTTGGCGTCCTGACGGTCCGTGTGGTCCCGCCAAAACTCGCGCTCCGTCAGGGGCGGCTCCTGGTGTCCGGACGCACGGTAGTGCTCGAGGTACTTGGCGTACGCATCCGCCCCGAGTACGCCGCCCAGGTACCGGGCAAAGCCCCGGAATCCGGTGGCGACTGCGGCCAGGCCGGCGTTCATCAGTTGTGACCCGCCCTTTCAAACCGGAGCTCGGCCGGCAGCTTGTTCCATTCGGCCTGCAGTTCCTTTTCGGCCGGTGTGGGAATCAGCCCGGCCGGAGCGAAGACGCGGGACGGACGTGCCGGGTCCTCGTTGTCCTCGTTGGGGATGCCGGCCTGCTGGTTCCGGAAGGCCCGGATGGTTGCTACAACGGCCATGGCGATCACGATGATGCTCAGCACCACGAAGATCACCGACAGCCAGCCCTGGATGGCGGTGTTGCGCACCACTGCTTCCATGGCGGCAACACTCTTGGCCGTACCGAACTCCGTCTTGCCGTCAGCGAGTGCCTTGCTGAACGCCGCGTTGTTGGCGAAATAGCCGACGGCGGGCGTGGACGAGAAGATCTTCTGGTAGCTCGCGGTGATGGTCACCACCGCCGCAAACGCGAGCGGCACCGCAACGATCCACAGGTACTTGAACGATCCGCGCTTGGCCACAATGGCCAGGCACACAGACAGCGCAATGGCCGCCAGCAGCTGGTTGGCGATACCGAACAGCGGGAACAGCGTATTGATTCCGCCGAGGGGGTCCGTCACGCCCATCAGGAGCACCAGCCCCCAAGCGGCTACCATGACGGCGGTGCACAGCCACGCACCGGGACGCCATGAGTGCTCCTTGAACTTCGGGGCAAAGTTACCGATGGAATCCTGCAGCATAAAGCGCGCCACCCGCGTTCCGGCGTCGACTGCGGTGAGGATGAACAGCGCCTCGAACATGATGGCGAAGTGGTACCAGAACGCCATCATTGCCGTGCCGCCGACGAACTGCTGCATGATGTGGGCGAGGCCCACCGCAAGGGTGGGTGCGCCGCCGGTGCGGGAGACGATGCTTTCTTCGCCGACGTTCTTTGCCGTCTCGGCAAGCAACTCCGGGCCGATGTTCACGCCGGACAGTCCAAGGCTGTTGACCCAAGCGGCCGCTGTTTCCACCGTTCCGCCGGTGAGCGCGGCGGGCGAGTTCATGGCGAAATAGAGCCCGCGGTCAATGGAGATGGCCGCAACCAGGGCCATGATGGCCACAAAGGACTCCATGAGCATGCCGCCGTAGCCGATGAAGCGCGTCTGCCGTTCCTTTTCCACCAGCTTGGGCGTGGTGCCGGACGAAATCAGGGCATGGAAACCGGACAGGGCACCGCAGGCGATGGTGACAAACAGGAAGGGGAACAACGCACCGGGGAAAACAGGCCCGTTGTCCCGGCTTGCGAACTCACTGAAGGCCGGGACAGTGATCTCCGGGCGGACCACAATGATGGCCAGCGCGAGCATCACGATCACGCCGATCTTCATGAACGTGGACAGGTAGTCGCGCGGTGCCAGCAGCAGCCAGACCGGAAGGATGGCGGCGATAAATCCGTACACAATGAGTCCCCAGGCAATGGTGACCTTGTCCAGGGTGAAGAACGCGGCACCCCATTCGGTATTGGCCACCAGGCCACCGCCAATGATGGCAGCCATCAGCAGCACAAAGCCGATCAGGGATACTTCCATGATCTTGCCGGGGCGGAGGAACCGGAGGTAAACGCCCATAAAAAGGGCGATCGGGATAGTCATGCCCACCGAGAAGACACCCCAGGGGCTTTCCGCCAGGGCGTTGACCACCACAAGCGCCAGGATGGCGACGATGATGACCATGATCAGAAGTGTGGCTATCAGAGCGGCCGTGCCGCCGATGACGCCGAGCTCTTCGCGGGCCATCTGGCCCAGGGAGCGGCCGCCGCGGCGCATGGAGAAGAACAGGACCACGTAGTCCTGCACCGCACCGGCCAGGACAACGCCGATGATGATCCAGATTGTGCCGGGAAGGTAGCCCATCTGGGCGGCGAGGATAGGACCGACCAGCGGGCCGGCTCCGGCAATGGCGGCAAAGTGGTGGCCGAACAGGACGTTGCGGTCCGTCCGGACATAGTCTTTTCCGTCAGCCTTGTACTCAGCCGGTGTGGCGCGGCGGTCATCGGGTTTGGTGATGTACTGCTCGATCACCTTGGAGTAGAAGCGGTAACCGATCAGATAGGTGCAGACCGAGGCGAACACGAACCAGATGGCGTTGACGGTCTCGCCACGGATGATGGCCACCATGAACCAGGCCACACCACCGAGCAGTGCGATGGCTGCCCAGAGTGCGATCTTCGCCGGCGTCCATTTCCTGTCTTCAGCCTCGGCGACTGCCGCGTCCACCGCGGTGGGCGGAAGTTCTGAATTGGCGGTCAGCGGTCCGCCCCGTTTCCCTGAACCTACTGGTTCCTCAGGCCTGGTGGCCATGTCTCCTCCTCGAGAATTCCTGCTTCTATCGGTTGCTCCAAGGCACCCTACCAACGCGGCATTGCCGCGAAGGCGGCCCCATGCCAGCGCCGTGTGTCCGTGCGGTGAACGGCAGGCTGGAGGCGCTCAGTGACAGACCTCTTGCCTCTTACCGTAGGCCTGCCCCTGCCATTGCAAAAGACCCAACTCTGTAACGGAATGCGGCCGCCGTCCGCCGCGGCAGTCGCTCAGGTTCCCGCTTCGCGGCGTGCCACCGGCAGCTTCGCGCGCGTAAACAGCCAGGCCAGGGCGGCGGCGGTCAGCGGCACCGCCACCAACAGGGCAACCAGTTGCAGCCAGGGCACGACGGCGGTACGCGCCATCCCCGTGGCGGTCACCAGCAGGAGGGCCGGGATGGTCCCGGCAACGCTTCCAAGCACGGTTCCGAGGCCTGCGGTCATCAGCGCCTGGGAACCCGCGAGCGCCTTGCGCAACCGCGGGGCGGCGCCCACGCCGGCAAGCGTCACGTGGTCCTTGCGCGAATCGGCCATGGACAGTCCCGTGGTGATGCCGGCGGCGCTGAGGGTGATCAGCGCCCCCAGGCCCACGATGGACCAGAGGATCAGTGAGGCGTCCCGCTCGGCGCCGCGCTCGACATTCATCGACCCGAACCTGTCCGCATAGAGGCCGGCGATGGCCGCGGAGACTTTATCGGTCCGGGCAGCATCAGGGTAGGCGCTGAGCTGGACCAGCAGGGCGCCGTCGTCCACCCGCATGCCGGCCGCAGCAGCAGCTTCCGGAGACAGTATCCCGTAGTACGGAACATCGACCTCAGGTTCCAGCACCGCCGCAGCCACCTCCGTCCGCCCTGTCTCCTGATAGCCCTGGAAGGCTCCGGTAGCGGGGTTGCCGGGCACGGGGTTACGCACATCCTGCGCCACCACGGACACGCGCCCGTCGCGGACGAACACCGGATTGCTCACCACCATCCCGCCGGCTGCCAGCACGTCACGCGCTTCTGCGGTGGGCGACGTGCCGAACAGCCTTTCCACGTCCTCCGCCGTTCCGACAACGATGGAGTCCATGCGTCCCTGGTACTCATGCGGGCGCATCGGTCCATGGCAGCGCCAGTCATCCGGATCGAGGACGCGCTGGCCGGCGGTCACGGGGCACTGGTTGCCTTCAGGAGTGGCCAGTGAGTACTGCAGGCAGCTCGACGTCAGCGTCTGGGCAGGTCCCGCGTCAGCAACTTCGGGACGCATGTCGCAGTTCCGGATGGCAGCGGTGCGCAGCACCCGCGTCCATTCGACGGTGTCCACGGCGTTGTCCAGGGCGGACACCACGGCGGCCGGGTCAATCCGAACAGAATCCTGCTCGGTTCCGTCAGCCAAAGGAGGTTGCCACACGGACAGCGGCAGGATCGCCTGGTTCTTCAAGGCGGACCACTGGTGGTTCTGCTCGTCGTTCGCTTGCTGGCTGGCTGCCAGGACCATTCCGGCGCTGGCGAGGGTGGCGGCCGCAAGGACAGCGGCAACCGCCGGCACCGTCCGGCTGCGGTTACGCGATGAGTCCCGGGCCGCCATGCGCGCAGCCAGCGGGAGCCGTCCGGCCCTCCCCGCCAGAAGGACCACCAGCTTGCCGGTCAGCAGGGCCAGGGACGTTACCGCCAGTAAGGCGCCTCCCACCAGGAGCCAGGCGATGAGCGGCGTCCTTGAAGCAAAAACGTCAGGGTCTTCACTGGTCACGGCAACCCACGTGCCGCCCGCGAGCGCCGCAGCGGCCACGCCCAGCAGGACAACGCCCGCTACCGTGGATCCTTTGCCCGCCGGGGCCGGGGCCCGCCCGGATTTCAGCGCGCCCAGGACAGCCTGGCGTGCCACCTGCCGCGCCGGAGCCAACGCGGCCAGCAGGCAGGCGGCAAAGCCCATGGCCATGACCAGTACGGTCAGCAGCGCGTCAGGATGGAAGCCCGGGAAGCGGACCGACCCGTTCAGGCGCGCCACACCGACCACCACGGCGGCCGCAGCCAGTCCCACGGCAGCGCCGGCCGCCACGCCGATGCCGCCAAGCCACAGGCCTGCGGCCATCACCACCGAGCGGATGGTGGGGGCCTCGGCCCCCGTTGCTGCAAGGAGTGCCAACTCCCGGACTTGTCCTTTGGCCCCCACGGCGAACGCGGCTCCCGCCAGCAGTCCAACCTCCAGCAGTGCCAGGGCACCCAGGAGGGCCCCGCCCGCGTAAGCAGCCAACGGGATGGACATGTTCGGCTGGGCACCTTGGCTCTCCGGTGGGAGCTGGTCCACCGGCGGCGGATTCAACACCACGGACCGGGAGAGCACAGTGACTCCGACGGCGTTGGCTTCCAGGACCTGGTTCCAGGTGACAGGTTCCGATCCCACCAGGTAATACATCGTGGATTCAGCTGCCGGTGCGGTTGGTGCCGAGTTCTTCGGGCCCGGCGGACCCTGGATGACCGCGCGGCCCTGGCCGGGCTTGAGGTAGACGATGGGGTTGTTGTCCGAATACCCGGCACCGCGCAGCGTTCCGACCGCAGCGAACGTCCCGGCCGACGTCTGCAGCTCCTCTCCAAGTTCGAGCCCGAAGCGGTCCAACAGCCCCGGCGAGACGAGCATCTCGGCATCGTTCCCGGGCGCCCTGCCCTCCAGAAGGGTGTACTTTCCTTCGAAGGCCGGTGCCAGGGCGTCCACCGCCCGGCCCAGCACGCGCAGGTCCGCCGCACCCTGGGCGGCGGTGAGGTCGAGGGGGGCTTCGGTAAGCACCTCGTAGCCGGCCGGAAGGGCGTCCTGTGGATCACTCGGCGTGAAGCCCGGTTTGGTGTCCCAGTTGTCCGTGATGATGCGCAACTCCTCAACCGGGTCCTGGACCATGACCCCGTTTGTCATGGGCATGGGCCGGAACCGCGCCTGGGTGTTGCCGAGCTGGTACTGCACACGTTCAGCGGCAGTCTCCTGAGTGCTCTGGACCAGTGTGAGCGCGCCGGTCATGGCGGCAACGGGCAGCATGATGAGCAGGATGATCAGCAGTGAGCGCCCTTTATGAAGGCGGATATCGCGCCGCGCCATCCGCACCGCTACACGGAAAGCCTGCTGCCGCCCGCCAGGCGCCGGGGTGAGACGGAGCGCCACGTCAGGAACCGGCCTGCGCGAGCAGCACGGCGGGATCGTGCATGGCAGCTGCCTGGTCCACGATCCGGCCATCCCTGAGGAAAACCACCCGGTCGGCCCAGGCGGCATGACGGGCCTCATGGGTCACCAGCATCACGGCCGCCCCGGCATCGGCGCGTCCGCGGAGCACCTCCATCACGCCGTGGCCGGTGGTGGAATCCAGTGCTCCGGTGGGCTCGTCGGCCAGGATCAGCCGGCGGTCGCCCACGATTGCCCGGGCGATGGCCACCCGCTGCCGCTGTCCGCCGGACATCTGATCCATAAACCGGTCCGCCAGTTCCGGAATGCCTACTTGCCGCAGCGCGTCCAGGGCCTGGCGTTGTGCCTTCCGGGCTGCGGTCCCGTCCAACTCCAGCGGCAGCGCCACGTTTTCGGCGGCAGTCAGGGTGGGCACCAGGTTGAAGTCCTGGAAGACATAGCCGACGGCGCGGCGGCGCAGCCGTGCGAGCTCGTTAAGTCCCAGCCCGCCCAGGGGCGTCGACTCGACAAAGACGCCGCCCGACGTCGGCCGGTCCAATCCCCCGGCGAGCGCCAGGAGGGAGGATTTTCCGGAACCGGACGGTCCCATGACCGCGACGAACTCGCCAGCGCTGATGGTGAGGTCCACCTCGCGCAGCGCGGCGACCGCCGTCGTTCCTTCCCCGAATGTCCTGCTGACCTTGGCGAGCTCCAGGACCTGCAGCGGCCCCCGGACGTTCATCGCCGCGTCTCCGCAGTGAGCGGGGCAGCCTCTTCCGTGGTGACCCCGTTGGACGATTTACGTGTGATTCCCTGGCCGTTGGCGCCTTGGCCTGCGGCCTGCGCCTGCTGCACCATCCGCGCTTCGCACAGATCCAGCCAGCGGACCTCCGCTTCCGTCTGGAAGATGAGCGAATCGAGCACCAATAACCAGGCGGTGTCCGCCGCCCGCTGGGTGGCGGCCGTGTCCCGCCGGGACTTGGTGTAGTCCTGAAGCGCCCGGATGGAGGCCACCCGCTGGGCCTGGATGACGGCCTGCACATCCACGCCGGGCAGGGTCACCGCGAGCGCGAGTTTGATGGCGAGTTCGTTGCGGGGCGGGTTGGCGCGTTCCACGGGGGCGGCGAACCAGCCCTGCACCTCGGCTTTTCCGGCCGCGGTGATGCTGTAGACCACGTGGCCTTCGCCGTCGCCGCCGTCGTTGCTGACCAAGCCGTCACGTTCCAGGCGGTCCAGGGTGGTGTAGACCTGCCCGATGTTCAGCGGCCAGGTGGCTCCGGTGCGGTTCTCGAACTCAACCCGCAGCTGGTAGCCGTAACGCGGCTGGTCCTGCAGCAGGGCGAGGAGGCTGTGGCGGATGGACATGTGTCTCCTGGCGGGGGCATCAGCATCGGCAGGCACAAACCCCCAAGCGTTGTGCATACCGCGTATGGCTTGAGCCTAGTGCGGCCTGCCCGCTAAGGCAATACTCAGTATTTACCGCTTTTGAGTGGCTGGCACGCTACATCACCAGCAGGATCTTGCCCACGTGGTCGCCGCTGTCGAAGTACCGATGGGCCTCGCTAACCTGGTCCAACGGAAAGGTCTTGGCCACCAGCGGGCGGATCCTGCCGTCGGCGATCAGCGGCCATACGGACTCGCGGACAGCATTCATAATGGCGCCCTTCTCCTCGACCGGACGCGGTCGCAGCGCGGTGGCCACAACGGCAGCGCGCTTCCGCAGAAGCTGGCCGAGATCGAGCTCCCCCTTGACCCCGCCCTGCAGTCCAATGACCACCAGCCGGCCGTAGTCAGCGAGCGCATCAACGTTTTGCGCCAGGTACTTTGCCCCCACCACGTCGAGGATGACGTCCGCCCCCTTGCCGCCGTTCTGGCGGCGCAGGCTGTCGGGAAAGTCCTCCTCGGTGTAATTGATGGCGATGTCCGCGCCCAGGAAGGCCTTGGCCGTGCCTACTTTCTCATCCGTCCCCGCGGTGGCGGCCACCTTGGCGCCGAAGGCCTTAGCCAGCTGGATGGCCATGGTGCCGATTCCGCCGGTTGCGCCGTGGATCAGGACCGTTTCGCCCGCCTGCAGCTGGGCCGTCATGATCAGGTTTGAATACACCGTGGCTGCCACCTCCGGCAGGGATGCGGCGGTGACCAGATCAACGCCGTCGGGGATCCTCAGGACCTGCTCCGCAGGCGCGGCAACCTTTTCCGCGTAACCTCCGCCAGCCAGCAGGGCCACCACCTTGTCCCCCACCGAGAATGCTTTGGTGACGCCCGGTCCGAACCCCGCGATCCGGCCGGAAACTTCGAGCCCGGGGATCTCGGACGCGCCGGGCGGCGGCGGATAAAATCCCCTTCGCTGCTGCACGTCTGCCCGGTTCAGGCCTGCGGCGACGACGTCGATCAGCACTTCGCCCTGCCCGGGGACCGGATCGTCCACTTCGCGGACTTCCAGCACCTCCGGACCACCAGGTTCTGCAATGTAGACGGCTTTCATGGCCACTCCCGTTTTCTAGCTGATTCGTGCCCCGGAACCAGTCTGCACCGGACGCACGGCAGACTCTGTTTTGTTGCAGCCAACTGCCTATGAAACACTACTCGTTAGGGAAGGTTGTCCGAGCGGCCGAAGGAGCTAGTCTTGAAAACTAGTGTGCGGTAACCCCGTACCAAGAGTTCGAATCTCTTACCTTCCGCGATAGGAACCCCGGTTTGCCAGTAATGGCGGGCCGGGGTTCCGTCGTTTCCGGGCCATCGTGCCCCGGCAGCGCCCCACCATTGAAAGTGTCGGGGCCCCGGCATAGGGTCATTTCTGTTGCCACCCCTTCCAACGAAAGAGTCCACTATGCCTGCACCCGAGATCACCCCCGGCGCACCCTGCTGGATTGACCTGATGACGTCAGACATCGCCAAAGCCCGCCAGTTCTATGGCGGACTGTTCGGCTGGGAGTACCAGACCGGAGACGAGGAGACGTACGGCGGCTACACCACCGCCCGGAAGAACGGCAAGATGGTGGCCGGGCTGATGCAAAAGGACGCGGAACAGGCCGGGATGCCCGATATGTGGTCCACGTACCTCCGCTCGGATGACGCCGCGGCCACCGCCGAAGCTGTCACGGCCAACGGCGGCCAGGTTTACATGCCGCCCATGGATGTCCCGGAACAGGGTCACATGGCTATCTTCGGCGACGCCTCGGGCGCAGCGGTTGGCGTATGGCAGCCCCGCGAGATGAGGGGCTATGAACTGGTTGCGGAGCCTGGCGCTGCCGCGTGGCATGAGCTTCACACCAAGGACTACGACGCCGCCGTGAAGTTCTACCAAAACGTCTTCAAGTGGGAAACGGATGTCATGAGCGACACTCCGGACTTCAGGTACACCACCTTGGGCACGGGGGATTCTGCCAAGGCGGGCATTATGGACGCCTCCGGCTACCTGCCGGCGGAGGTACCGTCCAACTGGCAGGTTTACTTCAACGTGGAAGACACCGACGCCTCGATCGAGAAGGCCGTTTCATTGGGAGCCACGGTGCTTGACGGCCCCGAGGACTCGCCCTTCGGACGCCTGGCCATGCTGGCCGACCCCACGGGAGCGATCTTCAAAATCATTGCATAAGTAAATTTCCTGGAAAAAATGCCGACCGGGCAGCTCACATCAAGCTACCGGCCGGTATTCTTTGTGATGACCGACACCTGGGGGTGATCGGTCACCTTTTCAACCTTGCAACCCAACACAGCAAACAGCGCTACACGGGGAATCAACCTTGTGTTCATCCGGTGCTGTTTTGCTGTGCCGGACACCACCTGACCAGGAGCGGAGTCCGGTTTCCCTGTCCGTAGGACCAACCCGGGCACATTCCATCGGGTCCCCCATCCGGGGACACCCCTATGAAAGTAAGAGCGGATGCAAAACACACCTTGGAAATTAGCGCTGGGCACCGCGCTGTCGGTGGGGCTCGTCGCAGCCCCGCTGGCAACGCTGTCCGCCGCCGCGGAAGTCTCAGCAGAGGTCTCAGCTGCTGCAGGCACCTCCCCCGTTGTGATCAACGAGGCCTACCTCAGCGGCGGCAGCGCCGGTGCGGCCTACAAGAACAAGTTCATTGAGCTGTACAACACCTCTGACGCACCGGTCTCCCTGGACGGCTGGTCGGTCCAGTACCGTTCCGATACCGGCACGGCGGCCCCCACGGGAGTATCTCCCCTGACCGGATCCATCCCGGCCAAGGGACACTTCCTGATCAAGGGCGGCTCCAACAGCAGCACCTCACCGGCACCGGACCTGCCGTCAGCCGACGTCAATGCCAGTAGCTTCAACCCGTCAGGCACCAAAGGGACCGTTATCCTGGCCAAGCAGGCCACGGCCCTGACCGGCCTGGCCACCGGCTCCGTCATCGATGCGCCCGGCGTCGCGGACCTGCTCGGGTACGGCATCTCGAACACCTTCGAAACCAAAGCCGCCACGGCGCCGTCGGCCAACACCGACGTCAAAAGCCTGAACCGCACCAACTTCGCGGACAGCAACAACAACTCCGCGGACTTCACGCTCAGCCCCACCATCACGCCGCAGGGCTCCGGGCCGGTGGATCCCCCTGTCGATCCCCCTGTCGACCCGGGCACCCCCAGCCTGAAGACCATCGCTGAGATCCAGGGCACCGGCGTCGACAGCCCGCTGACCGGAGCCACCGTCACCACCACAGGCAAGGTCACGGCAGTCTTCCCCACAGGCGGCCTGAACGGCTACTACGTCCAGACCGCAGGCACCGGCGGTGACCTGACGGCCACCAACCATGCCGCCTCAGACGGCATCTTTGTTTACTCGCCCGCCACCGCGGCTTCCGTCCAAACCGGAGATTACGTCCAGGTCACCGGCGCCGTCAGCGAGTACTTCGGCATGACACAACTCAATGTCACCGCCGCCGCGGGTCTCACCAGGCTCACCGAGGCCGCCCCCGAGGTCAAGCCCACCGCCTTCGTTCTGCCGGCCAACGAGACCTTCCGGGAATCCCTCGAAGGAATGCTGCTGGCACCGCAGGGACCGTTCACCGTCACGGACAACTACTCGCTCAACCAGTACGGTGAGGTTGGCCTGGCCGGCGGGACCACCACCCTGGTCCAGCCCACCGCCGTCGCGCCCTACGGTTCGGCCGAGTACAACGCAGCCGTGGCGGACAACGCCGCCCGCGGCATCAAGCTCGACGACGGATCCAGCACCAACTTCCTCAAGGACGCCACCACCAAAGCCCAGGTGCTTCCGTACCTGACCGCCACGGACCCCGTCCGCGTCGGTTCTCCGGTGACGTTCAAGACAAACGTGGTGCTCGGCTACGGCAACGACTCCTGGAAGTTCCAGCCGCTGACCCACCTCACCGAGGCCAACAAAGAAACAGTCCAGCCGGCCAGCTTCGGCGCCACGCGCACCGACGCGCCGGCCAACGTGGGCGGCAACCTGAAGATCGCCTCCTTCAACGTGTTGAACTACTTCCCCACCACGGGCGATACGCTCACCGGGTGCAAGTTCTACACCGACCGCGCCGGCAATCCGATCACCGTCCAGAGCGGCTGCGACGCCCGCGGTGCGGCAAACGCGGAGAACCTCAAGCGCCAGCAGGACAAGATCGTCGCCGCCATCTCCAAGTCCGGCGCCGACATCGTGTCCCTCATGGAAGTTGAAAACTCCGCGCAGTTCGGCAAGAACCGTGACGACGCCCTCGCCAAACTGGTAGACGCCCTCAACGTTGAAACCCCCGGCATCTGGGACTACGTGCGCACACCCGCCAACGCTCCCCCGCTGGCCGATGAAGACATGATCCGCACCGCCTTCATTTTCAAAAAAGCCGGCGCGGAGCCGGTGGGTGAGTCAATCATCCTGAACGACACCACCGCCTTCGCCAGCGCCCGCAAGCCGCTCGCTCAGGCCTTCAAGCCCGTCGGCACAGCGGATGACAAGACGTTCATCGCCATCGCCAACCACTTCAAGTCCAAGGGTTCGCCTCCTCCGGCCAACCCAGGCGACACGGACAAGGGACAGGGCGCCTCCAACCTCGCCCGCACGGCCCAGGCGCAGTCCCTGCTGGCATTCTCCGACGAACTGCAGAAGTCCAAGGGCACCGACAAGGTGTTCCTGATCGGCGATTTCAACTCCTACGCACACGAAGACCCGATGAACGTCTTCCGTGCCGCCGGCTACGTCAACCAGGACGAAAAGGCCAAAAACGCCGACGGCTCCGCGAAGCACTCCTACCTCTTCGGCGGCCTGGTGGGCTCCCTGGACCACATCCTCGCCTCCCCGGCCGCCAATGCGGTGGTCACCGGCGCGGACATCTGGAACATCAACTCCGTGGAATCCGTGGCGCTGGAGTACAGCCGCTTCAACAACAACGTCACCAACTACTACGCACCGGACCAGTTCCGTGCCAGCGACCACGACCCCGTGGTGGTGGGCCTGGACCTTCCCACCACACCGGCAAGCGTTGACCTGAACTTCCTGGGCATCAACGATTTCCACGGCCGCATCGATGCCAACACCGTGCAGTTCGCGGGAACCATCGAGCAGCTGCGCGCCAAGGCAGCCCCCGGCGCAACTGCTTTCCTGTCCGCAGGCGACAATATTGGCGCCTCGCTGTTCGCCTCGGCAGTTGCCAAGGACCAGCCCACCATCGACGTCCTCAACGCCCTGGAGCTGAAAGCCTCCGCCGTGGGCAACCACGAGTTCGACGGCGGCTGGGCAGACCTGCGCGACCGCGTCATCGCGGGCGGCGCCAACGCGAAGTTCCCCTACCTGGGCGCGAACGTCTACGCCAAGGGCACCGAGAATCCGGTACTGCCGGAATACACCGTGCTGGACATGAACGGCGTCAAGGTTGCCGTCATCGGCACCGTCACCCAGGAGGTCCCCTCCCTGGTGAGCCCCGGGGGAATCGCCGACCTGGACTTTGGCGACCCGGTCGAGGCCATCAACCGTGCAGCCGCCAAGATCACGGCGGAGAACCTCGCCGATGTGATCATTGTTGAAAACCACGACGGCGCCGGTTCGGGAACGGCGGACGGCGCCACCCTGGAACAGGAACTCGCAGCCGGCGGCCCGTTCGCCAAGCTGGTCAACGAGACGTCCGCCGACGTGGACGCCATCTTCACCGGCCACACGCACAAGGAATACGCCTGGGATGCCCCGGTTCCGGGCCAGGCAGGCAAGACCCGCCCGATCGTCCAGACCGGAAGCTACGGCGAGAACGTCGGCCAGATCCAGCTGACAGTGGACACCGCCAGCAAAAACGTCATCGCCTACAAGGCCGGCAACGTCAAGCGCACCACTGACGCCGTTGGCACCCTGGTTGGCGCCTACCCACGGGTCGCTGCTGTCGATGCCATCGTCAAGAAGGCGCTGGCTGATGCCGCCGAGGTGGGCAACCAGCCGGTCGGTTCGGTCACCAAGGACATCACCACGGCGTTCACCCCGGATCCCGCGGGCGGTCCGGCCAAACGCGATGACCGCGGCAGCGAATCCACGCTGGGCAACCTCGTGGCCGACTCACTCGTGGACGCGCTGAAGGACACGAGCCTCGGGGGCGCCGAAATCGGCGTCGTCAACGCGGGCGGCCTCCGCAATGAGCTGTACTACGCCCCGGACGGCACCATCACCTATGCCGAGGCAAATGCAGTGCTGCCGTTCGTGAACAACCTGTGGACCACGTCGCTGACCGGTGCACAGTTCAAGAACCTGTTGGAGCAGCAGTGGCAGACCAATGCTGACGGGACGGTTGCCAGCCGCGCCTACCTGCAGTTGGGCCTGTCCAAGAACGTCAACTACACCTACGACGCAGCCCGCGCCGCCGGTGACCGGATCACCTCGATCCGGGTGGGCGGCACCCTGATCGACCCCGCGAAGTCCTACCGCGTGGGCACGTTCAGCTTCCTGGCCCAGGGTGGAGACAACTTCCGGATTTTCAAGGAAGGCGTCAACACCAAGGACTCCGGACTGATCGACCGCGACGCGTGGATCAAGTACCTGCAGGCGCAGAGCCCGGTTTCCCCGGACTTCGCCCGCCGCTCCGTAGCCACGGTTAACACCACGGCCGCCGAGGTCAAGTCCGGGGACGCCATCACGCTGACGGTCTCCAAACTGGACCTGACGTCGCTGGGCAGCCCGGTGAACACCTCGGTGCGCGCCGAGTTCACCGACGCCGCGGGAACGGTGACCGGGCTCGGCAGCGTGCC
This sequence comes from Arthrobacter sp. BF1, assembly GCF_056680215.1. NCBI lineage: Bacteria > Bacillati > Actinomycetota > Actinomycetes > Micrococcales > Micrococcaceae > Arthrobacter > Arthrobacter sp. BF1. Next base: position 658,989 of record NZ_CM155271.1, on the reverse strand, counting down.
CGTGACCGCCGGCGCGGCCACCGTGGAACTGAAGGTTCCGGCTGGCGCGGCCGCGGGAACGGGCACCCTGGTGCTCACCGCCGTCGAGTCCGGCACAGTGGTCAGGACTGACGTCAAGGTCGCTGCGAGTGTCCCGGCGCAGCCGGTCTGCACGGCACCGGTCAAGCCCGGGCGGCCCGGCGACCTCGTAGGCCAGATGAACTATGGCCAGGCCATGTCTGCCTACCGCCACTGCCTGAAGGATCTGAAGGGCTAAACCTTCGAACTGAGAACCAACGCGGGGTCACTTCGCGCCCATTCCGGAGAGGAATTCGGGCGTAAAGTGACCCCGCGTTGGTTTAAGCCTCAGACGCCCAGGACGGCCTGCGCGATTTCGTCGGCGTCGCGGAGGGTCCGCTGACCGCTGGCATAGGCGGGTCCGCCGGGCTGCGCCGCTTCCGCGGCAATGGCCGTGCCCCACTGGGCGGCGGAAAGCTGAAGGCCCAGGACGTACAGCCCGTCAGTTACGGAGCCGTTGGCCGCAACGGGACGGTAGGGATGTGGCCTGACGTCCAGGCCGGTCGCCTCTACCGGCGCACCTTCCGCCGTCATCATCAGCCTGGGACGCACCATCCCGTCGTCGAGGAGCTGCTGCAGGAGCGGTGAATCGTTGGCAGCAACCCGGTTTGCGGGCGCCAGGGCCTCGACCATCGTTGTGGCCGTTACCGGCGGACTGCCAACCCACGGCGAGACGGCAGTGAACCGGCGTGCCCGGCGGTCCACGCTGAACCGGGGGTCGGGGCCCACAAAGCTGACCACTCCCGCGCGCGCCAGCGCGGCCAGCTGCTCGGCACGCAGGGCAGGGGGTCCGCTGGCCAGGCCCTCCACAAAGGACTCAAACCAGCCACGAAGGCCGGCGACCCAGGACTCATCGGTGATGCCGCCGTCGGCCACTGCCGTCTTCAGCACCGCGCGCCCGCGATGGAGCGCCCCGATAGCCATCTTGACCGGGTCCTCCTCACCGAGCGCAGAGCGGCGGGCGTCGTCCTGGAGGTAATCGACGACGGCGGCATCCAGTTCCGCACGGGATGCGAACGAACGGCCTGCCAGCGGGGAGGCAAGGCCCAGCAGGTCCAGCCGGTGACGCGGCCCGACATGAACGGCCAGCACGCTCTCCACGGCGTCTTCCCAGTTGGTTGAGCTGTGGGCGTGCGGCCGCATGGCCTCATCCAGGGCAGCCAGGAACGCCGGCGCATCCGGGACGGCGCCCGGCTGCGAGCGCACCAGGGTGGAGTAGTAGGCCCAGAGCGTGTCGCGGTGCAGGAGCGGCCAAAGGTCGTGATCGAACCCCGGGAGGATTCCGGCGGCTGCGAACCGTTCCAGCGCGGCCTCAGTAAGGTACCGCAACGTGACCGACGACGGGTAGTAGCCGTCCAGCGCGGCTTTGGCACGGTAGGGGGTACCCCTGCGGGAGGCGGCAACGATCAGGGGTTCCTTGCCTGAGGGCTGGTACTCAAGCCGGGCGCCGGCGTCGATGAACTTACCGCCCCGGCCCTCGGTGAGCTGGCCCATGGCGTCGAAGAAGTTCAGGCCCATGCCGCGGACCAGGACAGGTTCCCCGGCCGGAATCGCGGACCAGTCCACGTCGGCGGGCACGGCCGGCGGGAAGTACCGCAGGCCCAGCTGCCCGGCCGACGACTGGAGTTCACGCTGCTCGAGGTTGAGCCTGGACGGGATATGCCCGAGGGCGAGGACCACGGAGTCGACCGTGAGCGAACCGCCGGCGGCGAGCCCGACGTCGAACGGGCCGCTGTCCGCCGGCCCGGCGTCTGCCGTTCCCTCGCCCGGTCCCTTCGCGTTTTCCGCGGGGCGCACCGACACTGCGTCCGTTTCGTGGAAGCCGACGCTGACGCCGTCGGGCAGCCTTGTGAGCAGGTCCTCCACGGTGCAGCGCAGGTAGCGGCCGTAGAGTGCGCGGCTCGGAAAGTCACGGGATTCGAGGGCGGCCAGCTCGGCCAGCTCGTCCGGCGTCAGGGCGGGCGACGGGTCATTCTGCTGGTGGGCGCGCCAGCGGTCGAACGTGGTGCCGGCCAGGGGCGCGGCGAGCCGGGGTTCCTCAGGAATCACAGTCGGATAGAAAGACTGGGTGTTCATGAGGTACAGCCGGGACTGCCCGGGCTGCCAGACGTGCCCCGGGCCCGCCGGGTAAGGGTCAATGACGTCGATGTGGACGGGCACGGGCCCGGCCAGGGCGGCAGCATGGGCGAGCAGGCGCTCCAGAACGCTGGTACCCCGGGGACCTGCGCCGATGATGGCTACCCGGATGCTCGTCGATTTACCCACGGCATCCAGAGTATCCGCCTGAGCCCCGGCCCCTTGACTTGCTTGCTGGGCGAAGGGTTGTTTGGATGGGGCGCATGACCACCACAGCAGCTGATCAAGCGCCCGGTTCATCGTCCGCTTCCACCCCCTCACACCCCGGAACTACCTCCCCGGCGGTTGCCCCGGAGCCACCTGATGAGAACGTCTGGCTGGAGGAAATCTACGGAGAGGAACCGCTGGCCTGGGTCCGGGAGCAGAACGCCCGCACCGAGGACCTCCTGGAGGACGCGGACTACGCCGCCCTCGAGGGGAGCATTCTCGAAGTGCTGGACTCCACGGACCGGATCGCCATGGTGGGCAAGCGCGGCGAGTGGTACTACAACTTCTGGAAGGACCGGGCGAACCCGAAGGGGCTGTGGCGTCGCACCACGTGGGAGAGCTATCTGACCGATTCCCCCGAGTGGGATGTCCTGTTGGATGTGGACGCGCTGGCCGCCGCCGAAGACGTCGAGTGGGTGTTCCACGGGGCCACGTTCCTGCGCCCGGCTGAGGGGGAACGTTACCGCCAGGCACTGGTGGCGCTGTCCCCTGACGGCGGTGACGCCAACCGCTACCGCGAGTTCGACGTCGACACGCGCACCTTTGTGGACCCTGCCGCCGGCGGTTTTGACCTTCCGACGGCGAAGGGCAACGTCTCGTGGCTGGATGCGGACACCCTGTTGGTCGCCTCCACCGCCGAGGGGCTGCCCCGCACCGCTTCCTCCTATGCCCGGACGGCCGTCACCCTGCACCGCGGCGAAACCCTTGCTGCTGCGCCGCGTTTATTCGAGGTACCCGAAGACCACATGATGGCCGTGGTGGCGCACGATTCCACGCCCGGCTTCGAACGCACCTTCGCCGTGGACTACGCCGACTTCTACAACCGCAGCACCTTCGTCCGGTACGGCGACGAGTGGATCCGGATCGATGCCCCGACTGACGTGAACCTCAGCGTCCACCGCGAGTGGCTCCTGTTCAGGCCACAGCAGGACTGGGTCCTGGACGGTAAGACCTACCCCGCCGGCTCCTTGCTGGCTGCCCGGTTCGACGACTACCTCGCCGGGTCGCGGGAGCTGTTGGTGCTGTTCGCCCCGGACGCGCACACGTCGCTGCAGTCCTGGAGCTGGACGCGGAACTTCCTGCTGCTGAACCTCCTGCGCGACGTCTCGTCCGAAATCCGGGTGCTGGATCCTGCCGCGCCGTCCGCTTCCGGGCCCGCTGACGCTGATGGTTCTGCTTCTGCCGGTTCTGCTTCCGGCGCCTGGGCTTCCTCCCTGCTGGACGCCTGCCCGCCGCTGCACGACGTCAACGCCTACGCGGTGGACGATGAAGATGAAGGCCCGGCCGACGGCGGTGCGGGCGACGACTTCTGGCTGGTCGCCACCGGCTTCACCACGCCCAGCACCCTGATGCGCGGAACGCTGGAGCGGGCTGTTTCCGGGGGCGGCGGCGAGGCGGCCGCTGCTTCCGGAAGTGCCGGTGTGGTGAGCCGGCACGCCCAAGCGAAGGCGTCGCCGTCGTTCTTTGATGACGCCAGCTACGAAGTGCAGCAGCACTTCGCCGTGTCCGCGGACGGCACGCGCGTTCCCTACTTCCAGGTGGCCGCCCGCGGCCTGGTCCTGGATGGCCAGAACCCGACGCAGCTCTCCGGGTATGGCGGCTTTGAAGTCTCCCGCACCCCGGCCTACAGCGGGACCGTGGGCAGGGCCTGGCTGGAGCGGAGGACTACCACTACCGGCGCCGCAGGCGAGACGCAGCACTCCCGCGGCGGTGTCTATGTAGTGGCCAACATCCGCGGCGGCGGCGAATACGGACCGGGCTGGCACCGGGCCGCCTTGAAGGAGAACCGGCACCGGGCCTTCGAGGACTTCGCGGCCGTGGCCCGGCACCTCGTTTCCCGCGGCGTGACCTCGAGGGAGCGGCTTGGCTGTGTGGGCGGGTCCAACGGCGGGCTGCTGGTGGGCAACATGCTCACGAGTTACCCGGAGCTGTTTGGGGCAGTTTCCTGTGGCGTCCCGCTGTTGGACATGCGGCGCTACACCAAACTCTCCGCCGGGCACTCGTGGATCGCAGAATACGGTGACCCGGACGTGCCGGCGGAATGGGAGTACATCAGGACATTTTCGCCGTACCACTTGCTCAAGGACGGCGTGGAGTACCCCGAAACGTTCATCTGGACTGCCACGTCCGACGATAGGGTGGGCCCCGTCCAGGCCAGGAAGATGGCCGCCCGCATGGAGGCCATGGGCATCCGGAACGTCTGGTTCCACGAGGCGCTGGAGGGTGGCCACGCCGGCGCGTCGGATAACCGGCAGGCCGCCGCGCTCCAGGCGCGGAGCCAGCACTTCCTGTGGCGTGCCCTGGCTGGCGGCTGATGTCCGGGTTGTCGGTGCGCCGGGCAGTACCTGCAGACGTGGAACGGCTGGCCGACGTTCACATCCGCTGCTGGCAGGGGACGAACCGCGGCATGCTGTCCCGCCGGTCCACAGCAACGCGGGGTCACTTTACGCCCGATAACCAGCCTTTTATTGGCGTGGAGTGACCCCGCGGTGGCCGTTTTGCGCTCAGTGGCCGGTTCTGCGTATCCTTGGTGGGCTAGGAATAGCAATTGGAGACGTGCCAGAGCGGCCGAATGGGCTTCACTGCTAATGAAGTGTGGGGCACAACTCCACCGGGGGTTCAAATCCCCCCGTCTCCGCGTTTGGCCCCGGTCCTGGACCGGGGCCTTTTGCGTACCCAGACTCGTGCGCCTCCGCCCCCTCTCCCCCATGTAGGTAGCAGCACATGCTCTTATGAGCCGTCATTACGACATGTGCTGCTACCTACATGGGCCCGTGCGAGCCGACGGTGGCAGGATGGTGGAATGCCATTAAGCAGCGCCCCGACCGCCGAGACCGGCACAAGCCCCGCGTGGAATCCCCGGCTGGCGCTGTTGGTTGCCGCCACGTTCTTTATGGAATTCCTCGACGGCACCATCCTCACCACAGCCATCCCCAACATCGCAACCGACTTTGGCGTGCCCGCCGCCGACGTGAACATCACCATGACCGCTTACCTCATGACCGTGGCGATGGGAATCCCCTTGAGCGGTTGGCTCGCCGAACGGGTCGGTGCCCGGAAGGTCTTCTGCCTGGCGATCACTCTCTTTACCCTCGCGTCCCTGGCCTGCGCGCTGAGCCCCGACCTGACCGTGCTGACCATCAGCCGGATCGCGCAGGGCGCCGGCGGGGCCATGATGGTTCCGGTGGGTACGCTCCTGGTGCTCCGAGGCACACCCAAATCCGAACTGCTGCGGGCAACGGCCTTCCTGGTGTGGCCGGCACTGCTGGCACCGGTGCTCGCTCCGCTCGTGGGCGGCGCGCTGACCACGTATCTCTCCTGGCACTGGATCTTCCTCATCAACCTGCCGCTTGGGGCAGCCGCCTTCATCACGGCGCTGAAGATTGTGCCAGCCGTTTCCGGCGATCCACACCGCAGACTGGACTGGCTGGGGCTGGTCCTGACCACCGCGGGAGTGGGAGCCCTGGTAGTTGGCTTGGAGCTGGCAACGGCACATCCCGACGGTCCGTGGGCCGCAATCTCGGCTGTGGCCGGGCTGGCTGCCCTCGCCTGCGCGGTGCTGTGGATGCGACGAGCCAAACACCCGCTCTTTGATCTGTCGGTATTTCGTACCCGGACTTTTCGGGCGATGGCCACCGGCGGGTTTGTTTACCGCCTGACCATCAGCTCCGTTCCTTTCCTGCTGCCGCTGATGTTCCAGACCGGCTTCGGTTGGTCACCACTGCACGCGGGCATCATGGTGGCCGCTGTGTTCATCGGCAATATCGGCATCAAACCGGCCACCACGCCACTGATCCGCCGTTTTGGTTTCCGGGCCATGCTGGTCCTGGGCTCCTTGGCGTCCGCCGTGACCTTCGCGCTATGCGCCCTGCTTACCCCGGACACCCCACAGGCCCTGATCTTCGCCCTGCTGGTCTGCAGCGGGGCCTTCCGCTCCATCGGGTTCTCTGCGTACGCCTCTGTGCAGTATGCGGACATCGTGCCTGCCCAGCTCACGTCGGCCAACTCAGTGTCCGCGACGCTGGTTCAGCTGGCCGCCGGCTCCGGTATCGCCGTTGGGGCGCTGCTGATCCGCGTCTTTGACGGTGTGACGGTCTTTGATGCGGATGCGGCCGGTCCGTTCCGTGGTGCGTTCCTGACCATGGCGGTCCTCATGCTCTTCAGCACCGCAGACAGCCTGTCCCTGCACCGGCACGCCGGCGCAGAAGTAAGCCGTCCCGAGGTCAGCCCGCCTGACCAAGCACCAGCGGAAGAACAGCCCCCGCCCCGGCCTGGCGCAGGGCACGTCCGGCCACGGTGAGGCTCCACCGGCTGTCCACCAGATCGTCGATCAGCATCACGCCCTGGCCACGCAATGACGCCATGGCCGCCTCCAGCTCGGGCCCCACCACCAGCCGGTCCCAGACCCCCGCCAGCCGGTAGGCGCTGTTGCCGCCGCGGCTTCCCGTAGGTCCGCCGTGGCCAAGGGACAGCTCGCCAAGGTACGGCATCCGGCCGATTTCCGAGATCCCCTGCGCGAGGGACCGGACCAGTTCGGGCTTGCTCCGGGAGGGCATGCTGACGATCCCAGCCGGCCTGCCCGCACCGCTCCAGCCCGGGTTGCGGCTATCGCCGGTTGCCCATTCGCGCAGCACCTGGACACAGGCCTGCAGCAGGGCTGGATCCACCGGACGGTCCGGGGCCCCGGCGGCGAAAAGTTCCCGCAGCGCACCGCCCCAACCCAAGTCAGTCAGCCTCGCCAGGATGCGGCCGTTGGCCATTCCTTCGTCCGCCTTGATCTTGCCCTTGACCGGAACGCCCAGGCGATCCATGCCGCTGGGCCACTGCAGCCGCGCCTCCAGGACGCCGCCGGCCCGGCTCAGTGTCTGGCCTGCGGCAGCCGTGGCGTCAGCGGCAATGTCCGCCGGGAACCAACGGCCCGCGCAGTTGTCGCACCGCCCGCAGGCGTGCGCCGTCTCGTCGTCAAGGACCGACGTAATGTACTCCATCCGGCACCCCGCAGTGTCCTGGTAAATCACCATGGAGTCCTGCTCATCCACCCGGGCCTCCGCGATCCGGCTGTAGCGCTCGGCGTCATACACCCAAGGCATGCCCGTGGAACGCCATCCGCCGCCGACACGCTCCACCGCGCCATCCACGGCCAACACCTTCAACAGCAGCTCCAGCGGCGTGCGGCGGAGGTCAACGCGTGCTTCCAAGGCAACCGTGGACACCGCGGTGCCGGCCCCAGCCAGGGCGGTCAAAACGGCCGTGGCCTTCTCCTCCGACGGCATGGACGCAGTAGCGAAGTATTGCCAGATATCGCGGTCTTCGGAGCCGGGCAGCAAGAGCACATCGGCGTTCGCCGCGCCACGGCCCGCACGACCCACCTGCTGGTAATAGGCCACCGGGGAGGACGGTGCGCCAAGGTGAACCACGAAGCCCAGGTCCGGCTTGTCGAAGCCCATGCCGAGTGCCGACGTGGCCACCAGCGCCTTGACCTGGTTGTCCTTAAGCAGCTGCTCGGCACGCTCCCGGTCCGCGGGATCGGTCCGGCCTGTGTAGGCCTGTACCTCGTGGCCTGCTTCGGCGAGGAGCCGCGCCGTGTCCTCCGCAGCCGAAACGGTGAGCGTGTAGATGATCCCGCTGCCCGGCAGATCGGCGAGATGGGTCAGAAGCCAACCCAGGCGTTGACGCGAGTCCGGCAGGGCGAGGACGCCTAACCGGAGTGAATCCCGGCCCAGGGTGCCGCGGATGGTCAGGACACCGGCGCCGAGCTGTTCTTCGATGTCGTGGACCACGCGCGAGTTGGCCGTGGCCGTGGTGGCCAGGACAGGAACCGAGTCCGGCAGCTGGGTGATCAGATCCGCGATGCGCCGGTAATCCGGCCGGAAATCGTGGCCCCAGTCGGAGATGCAGTGGGCCTCGTCAATGACCAACAGGCCAGTGCGCCGGATGAGCTCCGGCAGTTGGTTCTCGCGGAAGGAGGGATTCGTAAGCCTTTCCGGCGATACCAGCAGGACGTCCACTTCGTCAGCGGCAAGCTGTTCCCGCACGGTGTCCCACTCCAGCTGGTTCGCCGAGTTGATGGCCACGGCGCGCACACCGGCGCGGGCGGCGGCGGCCACCTGGTCCCGCATCAGGGCAAGCAGCGGCGAAACGATGAGTGTTGGCCCGGCGCCACGGCGCCGGAGCAGCAGTGACGCCACGAAGTACACAGCCGATTTTCCCCAACCGGTGCGCTGGACCACCAAGGCCCTCCGGCCGCCGTCGACCAGTGCCTCAATCGCTTCAAACTGGCCGTCATGGAACGCTGCTTCCGGATGCCCCACGAGTTCCCGGAGGACCTCCAGTGCCTGGATCTTGGTGGTGGACGGCGAATCGGGGGAAGCGGAAAGAAGGGCGGCGTTCTGGGTATCGACCATTGATTCAGTATCCCAGCACCCACCGACGCCCAGATCCCCTGATTTCCTTATGTGGACAACACCACATGTCCGGATGCAGTGACGTGGAGCCCTGCCGTCACGTGGCCCGGCGCTCACTGGTCCTCAACAGGCACCTGTGCACTTCAACGTAAGATAAGACCCGTGACTAGCGAACAGACAAAGACTTTTGACCTCTCGGCATCCTTCAAGGCCTACGACGTCCGGGGCATCGTGGGCGAATCCATCACCGCCGAAATCGTCGAAGCCGTAGGTGCCGCGTTCGTCGATGTCCTCGAACTCGAAGGACAGACCGTCCTGGTGGGCGGCGACATGCGCCCCTCCTCCCCCGAGTTCGCCAAGGCCTTTGCCGACGGCGCCGCCACCCGGGGCGCCAACGTTCAGCTCCTTGACCTCATCTCCACCGATGAGCTCTACTACGCTTGCGGCTCCCTCAACGCGGCGGGTGCCACCTTTACCGCGAGCCACAACCCCGCCGAGTACAACGGCATCAAGATGGCCAAGGCCGGCGCACAGCCCATCTCCTCCGAATCGGGACTCAAGGAGATCCAGGCCCTCGCAGAGGAGTACCTGAACACCGGCCACATCCCTGCCGCCGCCACGCGCGGCCGGATCGGCGTGCACGATGTCCTGAAGGGCTACTCGGAGTATCTCCGCGGGCTGGTGGACCTGTCCGGCTCCCGTCCGCTCAAGGTTGTAGTGGATGCAGGCAACGGCATGGCCGGCCTCACCACCCCCGCGGTCCTGGGCGACGCCCTCCTGCCGAAGCTGCCGTTCGACATCATTCCCCTCTACTTTGAGCTGGACGGTTCGTTCCCCAACCACCCGGCGAACCCCCTGGAGCCGGAGAACCTCCGCGACCTGCAGGCCGCGGTCATCAAACACGGCGCCGATATCGGCCTGGCCTTCGACGGCGATGCTGACCGCTGCTTCGTCATCGACGAAAAGGGCGAACCCGTATCGCCGTCGGCCATTACCGGCATGGTGGCGCGCCGCGAAATCGCCCGCGCCCAGGCGCAGGGCGAGGTGACGCCCACCATCATCCACAACCTGCTCACCTCGCGCGCGGTGCCGGAACTGGTGGCGAACGACGGCGGCCGCGCAGTCCGCACCCGCGTGGGCCACTCCTTCATCAAGGCAGTCATGGCCGAGGAAGGTGCCGTCTTCGGCGGCGAGCACTCCGCGCACTTCTACTTCCGCGACTTCTGGAACGCAGACACCGGAATGCTGGCGGCAATGCACGTGCTTGCGGCGCTGGGCGAGCAGAACGGCCCGCTGTCCGAACTCGGCCGGGAGTACGAGCCCTACGTCTCCTCCGGTGAAATCAACTCCGAAATCGAGGACAAGGCCGGAGCCGTGGACCGGGTCAAGGCAGATTTTGCTGCTGAGGACATCATCGTGGACAGCATGGACGGAAGCACGTTCACGGCCAATGACGGAAGCTACTGGTTCAACCTGCGCCCGTCCAACACTGAGCCGTTCCTCCGGCTTAACGTGGAGGCCACGGACCGGCAGCTGATGGAACGCGTGCGCGACCGCGTGCTGGCCAATGTCCGGCGCTAAACCCCCGGCGCCCCGCGAAGCTGCCCACGAAGCCGCGGGCAGCCAGATGGCGCCGTCATGGCGGGATTCGGTTCCGGAGGCCAGCGCCGCAGATCTTGAGAACCTGATGGGCACCGGACTTGGCGCCGCCCAGGAACAGCTCCAGCGCAACGGCGGGTTCCTGCCGTTCGCGCTGGTGGTGGAGAACGACGGCGAGGTCCGGCTCATGGCCGTTACCCCGGCGGATGCCGCGGCAGGCTCGGACGGCGACTTCGACGCCGATGCAATGATCAGCGACCTCACTGAACTGCTCCGCCAACACCGGGCTGATTTCCGCGCCGCCGCGGTGGTCTGCGACATCACGCTGGTCGAGGAGGATTCGGACGCCATCCACGTTGCCGCGGAGCACCGCGACGGGTCGGTCTTCGCCGCCGTCCTCCCGTACGCTGCCACCCCGGCCAGCGGCGAATTGGACTTTGGCCAGCTCGCCGCCGACACCAACGAGCCCGCCATCTGGGTGGACTAGACCGCGGCGGATGGTCATGAAAATCAATGCCTTCGCCGACGTCAGCCTCCGGGCGCTGATGGTCCTGGCCGCTGCCCCGGAGGCCACCCTCCTCACCACGCAGAACATTGCCGATGCTGTGGCCACGCCTTACAACCATGTCAGCAAGGCCATGGCCAAGCTGCGGGCCCTTGGCCTGATCGACGTGGAACGGGGCAGGAGCGGCGGCTCGCGGCTCAGCTCGGCCGGCCGCCTGGTCACGGTGGGCCAGGTCCTGCGGGCGCTGAACACGCGCACCGACGCCGCCGACTGCGTGTCCCCAAACGGCAACTGCCCGCTGATTAATGAATGCAGGCTCCGCGCCGCCCTGGCCCGCGCCCGCGAGGCCTTCTACCGGGAACTGGACACGGTGGTCGTGGCCGATCTGCCCGGATCCAGGCAGATGGCCCCCGTCTTCCAGATGATCGGCCTGCGCCCCGGCCTCCAAACCGAGATCGTGCCCGCGCTGTAGCCGGCCTTCCATGGCTAGGCCCGGGGCCTCATTCCGGAGCAAACCGGCACATGACGCCCGATTTGATTTCACATTTCTACAGGGTGTAGAACTTGAGGTATCAATACAGGCATTTCAAATGCACGTATTATCTGACCGGGCGAAGGCCCCGGTCACCTATCTCAGGAGTACAAATGCTCTCGGACAAAGCCCGCCCCGTCATTGAGGCCACCCTGCCGCTGGTCGGTTCGCGGATCGGCGCCATCACCCCCAAGTTTTATGCCCGTCTGTTCGCTGCCCACCCCGAACTGCTCGACGGCCTGTTCAGCCGCTCCAATCAGCGCTCTGGCGACCAGCAACAGGCCCTCGCCGGAAGCATCGCCGCTTTCGCCACGCACCTGGTCAACAATCCGGGCACGCTGCCCGAAACCGTCCTCTCCAGGATCGCCCACCGGCACGCCTCCCTCGGCATCACCGAGCCCCAGTACCAGGTGGTCTATGAGCACCTCTTCGCAGCCCTTGCAGAGGACCTTGCGGAGGTCATCACGCCGGAAATCGCCGAGGCCTGGACCGAGGTGTACTGGCTGATGGCAGATGCCCTGATCAAGCTGGAAAAGGGCCTCTACGCCGCGCAGGCGAACGGCAAGATGTGGGCTCCCTGGCGGGTAGCCGCCAAGGCTGTGGCCGGCGCCGGCTCCATGACCTTCACGCTCGAACCCGCGGACGACACCCCCATCACCCCGGCACTGCCGGGCCAGTATGTCAGCGTCAAGGTGGTCCTGCCGGACGGCCTTCGGCAGGTGCGGCAGTACTCACTGTCCGGCGAGGCCGGTACCAGCCGCAGTTTCACCACCAAGCTTGACGACGGCGGCGAGGTCTCCCCCGTGCTCCACAACAGCGTTAAGGTGGGCGACGTCCTGGACATCTCCAACCCCTACGGCGAGATCACCCTCAAAGAGGGCGACGGCCCGGTGGTCTTGGCCTCGGCCGGCATTGGCTGCACTCCCACCGCATCCATCCTGCGCTCCCTCGCCGAAGCCGGTTCGGAGCGGCAAGTCCTGGTACTGCACGCGGAAAGCACCCTGGATAGTTGGGCGCTGCGCGGCCAGATGACGGACGACGTCGAACGCCTGGACGGTGCCGAGCTGCAGCTGTGGCTGGAGCAGCCGGTGGAGGGCACCAAGGAAGGCTTTATGTCCCTGCGCGAGGTGGATCTCCCGGCGAATGCCTCGCTCTACCTGTGCGGCCCGCTGCCTTTCATGAAGAACATTCGCAACGAGGCGATCAACGCGGGCATTCCGGCCACGTCCATCCACTACGAGGTCTTCGGCCCGGACATCTGGCTCGCCAGCTAAATCCATTGCTCCGTACGTGTCGCTTTGAGGGTTGAAAACGACGAGTACGGAGCACTCGATGACGACGGCGGCCCCGCACCTTATCGAAAAGGTGCGGGGGCGCCGTCGTTATGAATTTACAATTCCCAGCTAACGGCTAGTGAGCCGCCATGCGTTCCTTCAGGGCGTCGAGCTCGGCGCGCAGGGCCTCCGGAAGGGAGTCACCGAATTTCGCGTACCACTCCTCGATCGAGGCCAGCTCGGCATCCCACTCCTCGCGGTCGACGCGTACAGCATCTTCCACATGGGCGTGGGTGAGGTCCAGGCCGGTGAGGTCCAGCGAGTGGCCCGCCGGGACGAAACCGATGGGTGTTTCGATGGCGTCAGCCTTACCCTCGAGGCGCTCGATGGCCCACTTGAGAACGCGGGCATTGTCGCCAAAGCCCGGCCATGCGAAACCGCCGTCGGCCGTGCGGCGGAACCAGTTGACCAGGAAGATGTGCGGGAGACGCTCCGGGTTGGCTTTGCCCGAGACACTGATCCAGTGCTTCATGTAGTCGCCGGCGTCGTAGCCGATGAACGGCAGCATGGCCATCGGGTCGCGGCGGAGCACACCGACCTGGCCGGCAGCGGCAGCCGTGGTCTCCGAGGAGAGCGTGGAGCCCATGAAGATGCCGTTGGTCCAGCTGCGGGCCTGGGTGACCAGGGGAACCGTGGTCTTGCGTCGGCCGCCGAAGAGGATGGCCGAGAGCTCTACCCCGTCGGGGCTGTAGTACTCCTCAGCCAGCATGTCGATCTGTGAGATCGGCGTGCAGAAGCGTGAGTTCGGATGGGCGGCGGGCTGGTCCGAATCCGGGGTCCACGAGTTGCCCTGCCAATCCGTCAGGTGCGCGGGGACCTCGTCGGTCATGCCTTCCCACCACACGCCGCCGTCGTCCGTGAGGGCGACGTTGGTGAAGATGCTGTGGCCCTTGGCGATGGCGCGCATGGCGTTGGGGTTGGTCCCCCAGCCGGTGCCCGGTGCTACGCCGAAAAGGCCCGCCTCCGGGTTGGTGGCGCGCAGCTCGCCTTCCTTGCCGATCCGCATCCAGGTGATGTCGTCGCCCAGGGTTTCGACTTTCCAGCCTTCGATGGTGGGGTCCAGCAGAGCGAGGTTGGTCTTGCCGCAGGCGGAGGGGAAGGCCGCGGAGATGTAGTAGTTCTTCTTCTCCGGCGAGGTGAGCTTAAGGATGAGCATGTGCTCGGCCAGCCAGCCTTCGTCGCGGGCCATCACGGAAGCGATGCGCAGGGCGTAGCACTTCTTGCCCAGCAGTGCGTTTCCGCCGTAGCCGGAGCCAAAGGACCAGATGGAGCGCTCCTCGGGGAAGTGCACGATCCACTTGTCCGGGTTGCACGGCCATGGCACATCGGCCTGGCCCGCTTCGAGCGGCGCGCCCAAGGAGTGCAGGGCCGGTACAAAGAATGCGTTCGTCGAGGTGATCTTGTCCAGCACCTCGGTGCCGATGTTGGCCATGATGCGCATGGAAGCGACTACGTACGCACTGTCGGTGATCTCGACGCCGAACTTGGGATCCTCGGCGTCGAGGTGGCCCATCACGAACGGGATGACGTACATGGTGCGGCCGCGCATGGAGCCGGCGAAGAGTCCGCGCAGCTTCTGCTTCATCTCGGCCGGAGCCATCCAGTTGTTGGTGAAGCCGGCGTCGCGTTCCTTCTCGGAGCAGATGAAGGTCTGCTCCTCAACCCGGGCTACGTCGGCCGGATCAGAGAATGCCGCGAAGGAATTGGGGAAAGTCTCCGGGTTCAGCCGCGTCAGGGTGCCGGCCGCGACGAGCTCGTCGGTGAGACGAGTGTTCTCCTCCTCGGATCCGTCAACCCAGTAGATGCGGTCCGGCTGAGTAAGTTCTGCAACCTCGTCGACCCATGCCAGCAGTGCGGCATGCGTGGTGGGTGCTTTTTCAAGCAACGGTTTCTGCGCCAGATCGCCCATTACGGTTCCCTTCCTCGGGTTCATCGGTGTGTCCTAAATGTTATTGGCCGCCTCGGGGTCACTGGCGATGTCCGTTATGCACGTTTCTGCTCCTTTGGGATGGAAACCGCGCAAATTCAAGGAATACCTGTCCAAATCGATGGAATTAAGTGACAAAGGTCACGTAGACCGGTCTAGTCAGCTATATTACATGGCTCCCGATTTGGCACGAGGGCCCAGCCTCGCGTAAAGTAATTCGAGGTTCGGGGAGCGAGATACTCCGCGAAACAGAATATGCGCCCATAGCTCAGCTGGATAGAGCGTCTGTCTACGGAACAGAAGGCCGGGGGTTCGAATCCCTCTGGGCGCACAGAATAAAGGTCCGCACCGGTTCGCCGGCGCGGACCTTTTGCTTTAACGGCTTGGCAGCCCACCGGCCCTGCCCCACCGTCGGGGGCCGGGCGTAGGCTGGAGAAATGACGCCCC
Organism: Arthrobacter sp. BF1; assembly: GCF_056680215.1. Lineage (NCBI taxonomy): Bacteria > Bacillati > Actinomycetota > Actinomycetes > Micrococcales > Micrococcaceae > Arthrobacter > Arthrobacter sp. BF1. Next base: position 643,841 of record NZ_CM155271.1, on the reverse strand, counting down.
CAACCGTTGAACGGGAATTTGATGTCGTAATCATTGGCGCGGGCGCCGTGGGCGAAAACGTTGCGGACAGGGCAGTCCAGGGTGGACTCACCGTGGTGGTGATCGAGGCCGAACTGGTGGGCGGCGAATGTTCCTACTGGGCCTGCATGCCGTCCAAAGCGCTGCTCCGTTCAGGCACGGCCCTTCACGGTGCGCAGACCGTGCCAGGCGCGGAGGAAGCGGTCACCCGCACGCTGGACGCTGCGGCAGTACTCAAGCGCCGCGACTATTTCACCGCCAACTGGCAGGACGACGGCGCCGTGAAATGGCTGGACGACACCGGCATCGAACTCATCCGCGGTCGCGGCCGGCTCACCGGGCTCCGCGCGGTGGAAGTAGCCGGGCTGGATGGCAACACCTACCAGCTCAAGGCCCGTCACGCCGTTGTACTGGCCACCGGCTCCACCCCGAACAAACCGCCCATCAAAGGACTGGCAGAAGTGAAGGTCTGGGGCACCCGGGAGGCCACGTCGGCCAAGGAAATCCCGGAACGGCTGGCCGTCCTCGGCGGCGGCGTGGCCGGCGCCGAACTGGCCCAGGCCTTCGCCCGCCTGGGCGCGGAAGTGACGTTGGTGGCGAGGAGCGGGCTCCTGGGCAGCTTCCCGGCCGAAGCCAGCAGCCTCGTGGCCGCGGGACTTCGGGCGGACGGAGTGGAGATTCGCCTCGGCACGTCCACGGATAGCATCCACGAGAACGACGACGGCACCTTCACCCTGAGCCTGCGTGACCGGACAGCCGGCGAGCAGAGCACCGTGACAGCGGACAAGGTCCTGGTCTCCACCGGCAGGCATCCGGCCCTAGGAGGCCTGGGCCTGGAAAGCATGGGCTTCGAGGCCCAGGACGGGCAGCCGCTCCAGCTCGCCACCGACTCCACTGGCCTAGTCCAGGGCTTGGACGGAACGCAGTCCTGGCTCTACGCGGTGGGAGACGCCGCCGGCAAGAACTACTTCACCCACCAGGGCAAATACGAGGCCCGGGCCACCGGTGACGCCATTGCCGCCCGCGCCAAGGGCGAACTGGAGGGCGCTCCGGCAGCCTGGAGCCGCTACGCCCAGACGGCCAACCACCACGCCGTGCCCAGTGTGGTGTTCACCGATCCGGAGCTGGCCGCCGTCGGACGCACGGTGGAGCAGGCAAGGAAGGACGGCTACAACGCCTCGTCCGTGGAGCTGCCCATCGCGGTATCGGGGTCATCGCTGCACTCAGAGCACTACGCCGGCTGGGCGCAACTGGTGGTCGACGAGGATCGCGGGGTCATCTTGGGCGCCACTTTCGCGGGACCGGATGTGGGCGAACTGCTCCATGCCGCCACGATCGCCGTGGTGGGCGAGGTCCCGCTTGACCGGCTGTGGCATGCGGTGCCGTCATTTCCGACGATCAGCGAGGTATGGCTGCGGTTGCTGGAGAAGTACGGCCTGTAGCTTATTTGAACTGACCAGTCAGTTCGGTTAGGATGAGTGCAGACATACGTCGTCGAAAGGTCATCCTTGCTATTTGTCCAGCAGCTCCATGTGAAGGGGCGGCGCGACGATCTGCTCCCGCCCACCTCCCTGCGCGCCAGCCGGGGCGAGCTGCTCCTGGTGGCAGCGGATCGGCAGGACCAGCGGACCGCCCTCGCCCTGACCATCAGTGGCCGGATGAAGCCCAGCGGCGGCAAGATCACGTGGGCCGGCAACTCCCGCACCAGGGCCCTTCGCCTCGCCAGCGCACTGGTCGATTCCCCCGGCGTGAACGAACCGGAGCAGCACCTCAGCGTGCGCGACCTCGTGACCGAGGACCTCGCACTGGTCCCCCGGCGCTACCGCGGCGCGCTCCTCAGCAAACCCTGGCTCAAGGTCAACAGGTTTGAGGACATCGCGGATCTGTGGACCGAGCAGCTGCCCGCCGGCAAACGAATGGAGCTGCTAACGGCCTTGGCGCTGGCCAACCCGCACACGGATCTCCTGGTGGTCGACTCCCCGGACAGGCACAGCGCCAGCGCTGCGGACTGGCTGCCGCGGCTTGAAGCGCTGGCGTACGACGGCGGCCGGCCACTCGCCGTCGTCGCTACCGTCACTGCCCTCCCGGACTCGTGGACGGGACCGTCCGCCGTGATCGGCAACGCGGCCCTGCGGCCGGACGAAACCCCCGCCGCCCCGGCACCTGCCCTGGCTGACGACGAAACAGAAGCCCTTCTACGCGAAACCGAGGACGCCAAGTGACCGTGCTGCGGCTGGCCCGTTCCGAGCTCAAGCGGATGACCGGCGGGTTACTGCCGAAGCTGACCATCCTTGCCCTGATCATGGTGCCGCTCCTGTACGGCGCCGTGTACTTGTACGCCAACTGGAACCCCTACGGGAACCTGAACCAGATCGACGCAGCCCTGGTGGTGGAAGACGCCGGAGCCACATCGGGCGACGGCACCGAACTCCACGCCGGCGAGGACGTGGCCCGCGGGCTGGTCGACGGCCATGTCTTCAACTGGAAGCCGGTCAGCAGTGCCGCAGAGGCCGACGATGGCGTCAGCAGCGGCAAGTACGCGTTTGCACTGAAGATCCCCAGGGACTTCTCCACCAACCTGGTCTCACCGGGCAGCTTCGATTCAGCCAGCCAGGCGATGCTGAACGTCACCACCAACGATGCCAACAACTACCTGCTGAGCACCATCGTGGACAAGCTGACCACCTCGGTTCACAGCACCGTGGCCAAGGAGGTGGGCGAAGAAACCGCAAACCAGCTCCTCACGGGCTTCGGCACCATCCATGCACAGATGCTCAAGGCAGGAGACGGGGCCGGACAGCTGGCCGACGGCATCGCCACCCTCCGCGACGGGGCCACCACCCTGCACACAGGCACTACTGAACTCAGCACCGGGGCCGGGGAGCTCTACGCCGGACAACTGAAACTGCGTGACGGCGCCAACCAGCTGACCGACGGCGCCGGGAAGCTCAGCAGCGGCCTCACCCTCCTGAAGGACAAGACCGCCACTCTCCCCACGGATACCCAGACGCTGGCCAACGGGGCCGCGAGCGTGGCTGCAGGGAACGCGCAGCTGAACACCAAGGTCCAGAACGTCGTCACCCAACTCGATGCCGCGGACCAGGGCCTGCGGGCACGGGTGATCGAATCGAACACCCGCCTCATCGCCGCAGCAGTGATCACGCAGGAGCAGGCGAACAGCATTCTGGCCGATTTCGATGCCGCAGCCGCCTCCAGTCCGGTGGCCGCGGCGAAAGCCACCATCCAGACAGATGCCGCCCAGGTCCAGCAGCTGGCAGACGGCGCCACGGCCGTGAGTGTGGGCGCCGCCCAGCTCGCCGCGGCCACGCCGGCCTTGAAAGACGCCGTGGTACAGGCCTCGGCCGGCGCCGACCAGCTCCACACTGGCGCGGCTACGCTGGCCACCGGCCAGCAGACCGCGCTCGACGGTGCAGGCCGTTTGGCGGAGGGTGCCAAGGCGGTCGACGCCGGTGCGGGGCAGCTTGAGGCCGGTGCCGTTACGGCCGCTGACGGGTCGCGAACGCTCGCTACCGAGATTGCCCGGGGTGCGGGCCAGGTGCCCAACCCCGACGATGCGCAAAAGAACAGCCTCTCGCAGGTGATCGCCGATCCTGTTGCAGTCAGCAACGTCTCGCAGGCCAAAGCGGGCTCCTACGGTGCGGGGCTGGCGCCCTTCTTCCTCACCCTCGCACTGTGGATCGGCATCTTTATGCTGGTCCAGGCCATGCGGCCCATCACCCAGCGGGCCTTGGCGTCGAACGCCCCGTCCTGGAAAATCGCCGTGGGCGGCTGGCTTCCGTTCCTGGCCGTCTCCGCAGTCCAGGCCACGCTCCTGACCTTGGTGGTGGACCTGGCACTGGGCCTGAACCCGGCACATCCGGTCCTGATGTGGCTGTTCATGCTGGCCGCGGCGATGGCGTTCAGCGCCATCATCCAGGGCGTGGTGGCTTTGCTGGGGTCGCCCGGCAAGCTGGTGGTGCTGATCCTGTTGGTGCTGCAGCTCGTATCCTCGGGCGGAACGTTCCCGTGGCAGACCACCCCGCAGCCGCTGCACGTGGTGCACGAGGTCCTCCCGATGGGCTACGTGGTCACCGGCATGCGGCACCTCATCTATGGTGCGGACTTGTCCATGATTGTGCCCACTGTCCTGGGGCTGGTCGGCTACACGCTGCTGGGCGCCGCGATGTCCACCTTCGCGGTCCGGAAGCACAAATACTGGACGCTCAAGACGCTCAAGCCCGAGATCGCCGTATGAGCGCCGTGATGTCCGGCCATGGTGCGGCGGAGAAGAAACTCCGCCCGGCCCGGACCAACGCCACCCGGCAAAAGCTGTTCGACGCCTCCATGGAGCTGATCGGTGAGCGGGGTGCTGCCGGTGTGACCGTGGACGAGATCGCCGCCGCGGCGGGCGTTTCCAAAGGCACCGTCTATTACAACTTCGGCAGCAAGTCCGACCTGATCGCGCAGTTGCTGCGGCATGGCGTGGACATCTTGAAGGCGCGCCTGCTCAGCGCGTCCGGTGGTCCCGGCGCCGGCGGCGCCCCCGGCGCTGCGGGCGGCCCCGCCGTTGACCCCCTGGTGGCCATGGAGGCAATGATCGGGCAGGCCATGGACTTCATGGCTGACTACCCGTCCTTCGCGAGGCTGTGGGTCAGCGAGAACTGGCGCACTCCCAGCGTGTGGCGGGATACCTTTGCCGTGCTCAGGACCGAGCTCCTGACCGTCATCGGCGACGCGATCGAGTCCGTGGCGGCCGCCCACCCCGTCGACGGAACCATCTCGCGCGGCAGCCTGGAGACGGCAATCTTCGGTGCCTGCTTTGTGGTGGGCCTGGACCGGGTAACCTACAACCCGGAGCGGAGCCGTGACCAAAGCGTTGCAGCAATCATGGCGATCATGCGCGGCTACGTGCTGAAGTAACTCCACCCTCGGGGATGATTGATCCCATGCGCCACATGGGTATCAGCGGAAAGTTCGCCCTCATCACGGCTGTCGCCGCACTGGGCATGCTGGTGCTGACTGCCATCACGCTCGAGGAAGCCGTGATGGTCACGTTTTTGGGGCTCGTGGCCGTGGCCTACGTTGCCGCGGTGACCGAAGTCCTGCTGCGGCGCCGCCATGTTGCCCTGGTGGCCACGGGCGTGGGCAGCAGCCTGACCATCGCTTTCTCGCTGGCTTTCCTCAGCACCTGGGAGCTGGCCTTCGTGGATCAGTCGACCATCATAGGGACGCCGCTTCCCACCGACGATCCTGACAATTATTTCTTCTGGGCCGCCGCCTCAGCCGTCGCTACGGTGCTGGTCCTGTTTCTGGGCGTGGCCTGGCCCTCAGGACGTCGGCTCGGAGCCGGGAGCCGGGCGGCGGCCGGTGGTGGCCGGAAGCGCCCGCCGTCGCAGGGCCGGCCTGCAGCCCGGGGTGCGTCGGCCGGGCGCACGCCTGCACCCCGGAACACGGGTACCCGCAGCACCGGGGCAACCGCTCAGCGCGGCTCCGGCTCCCGCGCGCCTGCCCGGCTGCCGGCGGGGGCAGCCAAGCGGCCGTCGTCGTCCGCATCCCCGGCGCGCAAGCCGGCACCCAGACCGGCGCCGCTGGCGGCACCCACGTCCGGCGCCAAAACCACGTCCCGGCGCTGACGCGGCCTGCCTCCTCCGGTGAGTACCGCCGTCGCCACCCCGCCCAGGAGCAGTGCGCCGCCAGCCAGTTCGGCCGGCGTCGGCACCTCCGCCAGTACCAGCCACGCAGCGCTCATGCCAACCACGGGCACCAGCAGCGTGAAGGGAACAACGGCCGACGACGGGTAGCGGGCAAGCAGCCGGTTCCAGATTCCATACCCCACCAACGACCCGAAAATCGCCGTGTACAGCGCGCTGGCGATGGTGACCGGCTGCAGGTGGGCCAGCGTGCCGAGCACGGCGTCGGGCCCATCCACCAGGAGCGAAAGACCTGCAAGTGGCAACGGAACCACGGCCCCGGACCAGACCACCAGGCCCAGCCCTGAGGCTGCCTTGGCCTGGCGTGCGATGACGTTCCCGGCGGCCCAGGACAGCGCCGCGCCCAGCACAATGATCAGCGGCAGCAGGGGCGCCACGGCACTGCGGCCCACGGCCACCACGGCCAGCCCGGCGACGCCAAGAATCACGCCGAACAGCTGGCTGCGGCTGGGGCGCTCCCCCAGGAACCCGGCCGACAGGAGAACCGTCAGCAGCACCTGCGCCTGGAGCACCAGCGAGGCAAGGCCAGCCGGCATGCCAAGGGCCATGGCCAGATACAGGAGGCCAAACTGGCCGGCACTCATAAAGAGCCCGACGCCGATGATCGCCTTCCAGCTCACATCCGGCTTCCGGATAAAGAAGATCAAGGGGAAGACCACCAGGACGAACCGCATGGCGACAAACAGGAGCGGCGGCACCTCGCCGGCATCGGCATGCAAACCCATGTCGATCGCCACGAAGTTCACGCCCCAAAGGACGGCGACCAGCAGGGCCAGGAGGGAGTGTCGGAGGTTCACCGTCCAACTCTGCCAGACTCCAGCGCGTCAGTGGGCCCGGGGAACCTTGAATTTGGTGATCCGGGCGTCCTGGCCGTCGAGTTCGGCCCAGGACTTTTCAGTTTCCAGCACTGTCAGGGCGCTGGTGGGGTAGCGCGTGGCTGCATCCATGTAGGCGTCATGGTTTGAGTCCCGTGATGCCAGATGCATGGCGAGATCCTGGACGCCGGGCATGTGCGAGATGAGCATCAGCGTGGTGACGGTGTCCGGCACATGGTTGACCACGGTGAGCATGCGCAGCGCGGAGGCGGCATACAGGCCATCCTCAAGTTTCGGCGTCGGGGCCTTATCCCCCAACTCCGCGCATACCCACGTGCACGTCTGCCTGGTGCGCAGGGCGCTGGAGCACAGGATGAAGTCGGGCAGGATGCCGTGCTTGACCAGCCATCTACCGGCCAGCGGTGCCTCCCGGTGCCCGCGCTCCTCCAGCGGCCGTTCATGATCCGCAACCCCGCCGGGCCAGTCAGCCTTGGCATGGCGCATGATCACCAAGCGTTTGATGTGGTGGTCACTCATCCCCCAAGCCTAACGCCCAAAAACACCAGCCGCGGAGGCCAAAAAGTAGCCGCAAAGGCCAATACTCACGTGCGTCGCTAAGGCTAGATCGAGTATTCGGGAGCGGCCCAAACCACAACTTCGGGGTGCTCGTAGAAGCGGTAGCCCTGGCCCCGGACGGTGCGCACGGTGTTGGCGAGGCGGCCGAGCTTGGAGCGGAGGCGGCGGATGTGGACGTCGATGGTGCGCTCGTTGGGGACTTCCTCGGCGTTGCGCCACAGGCCTTCGAGCAGTTCATCGCGGCCAACGGTGCGGGTGCCGTTCTCGACGAGGTAGTTGAGGAGTTCGAATTCCTTGAAGGTCAGGTTCAGGGATTCGCCGTCGAGGTGGACTTCGCGGCGGGCCAGGTCGATGAGGACGCCGGAGGGGCGGGGCTCCGCGGCCTGCTGCAGCCGTGCAGTTTCGGTGCGTTTCTGGGCGTTGACGGTCGGGTCACCGAAGGTGGAACGGACGACGTCGAGCGCGGAACCGGGGGTGCCGGCCGGGGCCATGGCCACGGCAGCGTAGCTTTCGGCACCGGTCACGAGGGACTGTGCGTAGGCGCGGATTTCCTGGGCAAGCTTGGCGATGGAGGTCCCGGCAGCCGCCGCGGTTTCCTCGTCGATGCCCATGTAGAGGACGAATCCACGGGCAAGGTTGTCGTTCGCGGCAGGCCGGGCGGTGTTGTTCCCTGCTATGACCGGCGTCGGCGCGGTGAAAGGTGCAGATTCAGAGGGCTGCACGGCGCGGAGCTGGCCGTAGGAGTTGGGATTGTAGCCCTGGGGCACGTAGCCGGGAGCGGGAAACCCGGTTCCGCCGGCGGCCGGCGCGAACGCCTGGCGGGTACCAAACCCTTGACGGAGCCCGGAAGCCTGGCTGGGCTTACCTGCGTTACGGACGGAGATGTGGACGTATCCGGATGCAACTGACATGAATGCTTACCTCAATGTGAATGGCCGTCATTGCGGCTCGAGTGCTGGGTTCCCGCAAGGAGAAATCTGGGAGGGGGCGCCCGACTCTGGACTAGGGGAGGCGAATGCCTAAGAACTTCGTGGGGTCTGAAGGTCAGGCGTGCATTCGACAACAGCGCATGTCGGCAGCAACGGATGTGCTGGGCCAATATTCTGCGGCTGCAGGTGCTGTTGAGTTCTTGTTCACAATTCAAAGTGTGCAACGTAACAATGAAAACTTGCAAGTAACAAAGGCCCCATTCGTCCGCATTCTGAGACAAACGGACGAGAATGTGCCCCGTATCACAATTCGGCGAGTTGGCATCTGGGTTATTCAAATTCGCGGCTGGCGGCCTCACATGCGCCTGCGGAAGAATATTATTCGATAAGCTGGTCATTCCTGGAATCTGCGGAGACTTCATGCGCTTGACGTAGAATCAGCGCATCGACGGGGTTACGTTGTCCAATCACCCGGAAAATTTGTCTTAGGCGGGCACGATTTATCGAGCGCCGGCGCTCGTCTTGCCGGCCGGGGGTTTTCCGCCCGGCACGGTCAATAGTCAGGGGACGATTGTCCAGCTCGCTACGCTGAGAGTCACAGCTCGCACACAGGAACCACAAAGCGTGGGCTAACCGAAAGATCAGAGAGTTGTCCCATGGCCACTTCGCACTCCATGACCAACAACCTTCCGCAGCTGACCCACCCGGACGGCTCCCCTATCCGCGCCCTGGTGGTGGATGACGAACCGAGCCTTTCGGAGCTCATGAGCATGGGGCTGCGCATGGCCGGCTGGTCCGTTGCCGTGGCTGCGGACGGCCCGGAGGCCGTCAAGCTTGCCAAGGAGTTCCGCCCGGACGTCCTGGTGCTGGACGTCATGCTGCCAGGGTTCGACGGCGTTGAGCTGCTGGGCAGGATCCGCGCCTTTGCGCCTGAGGTGCCAGCCCTTTTCCTCACTGCCAAGGACGCTGTCCAGGACCGGATCGTCGGCCTGGCGGCCGGCGGGGATGATTACGTCACCAAGCCCTTCAGCATGGAAGAGGTGCTGCTGCGGTTGCACCGGCTGGTCCAGCGGTCCGGGGTGGCTGCCATGGACACGGCCGAGCTGGTGGTGGGCGATCTTGTCCTCAACGTCGATACGCGCGAAGTCACACGCGCCGGGGACGACCTGCAGCTCACGGCAACCCAGTTCGAGCTGCTCCGGTACCTGATGGAGAACCCCAAGCGCGTGATCAGCAAAGCCCAGATCCTGGACCGAGTGTGGAACTACGACTTCGGCGGCCAGGCGAACATCGTGGAACTCTACATTTCCTACCTGCGCAAAAAGGTGGACGCGGTGCACCCGCCCATGATCCATACCGTGCGGGGTGCCGGCTACGTCATCAAGCCCGCCGAATAGCGCGGCAGGCCATGTCCGCGCAACAAGTTACCCCGCATCCGGGCCGCAGCTGGCTGAAACCAGCCACCTGGCACCTGCGCACCCGCCTGATCCTGCTGGCCATGGCCCTGCTGGTGGCAATCTGCGGTGCGGTGGGACTGTTCAGTTATGCCTCGATGGATTCCTTTCTCACGAGGCAGCTGGATCAGCAGCTGAGCCAGGCAGCCAACCGCTCGAACGATCCCGGCCGGCCCCAGGGTGGAGGTGGCTTCAACGGTAGGGACCCGCTCGATGCCCGGGGGCAGAGCGTGGGAACACTCAATGCGCGCATCTTGAACGGCCAGATCAACAGCGGCGGTTACCTGGACTCGGACGCTACGCGCTCTGCGCTCAGCACGGAAGATAAGCAGGCCCTGCTCGCGCTGGCCCGAAACGGCAATCCTGTGGACCGCCAGCTGTCCAACGGGGATTACCGGATTGTGGCCGTGGAAACGGGCTTCGGTGACGTTTTGGTCACGGGACTTCCGTTGGATGCCAAGGAAAGCACCCTGGCGTCACTTGTATGGACCTTCGTGTTTGTTTCCCTTGGCGGGCTGTTGCTGATCGGTCTGGCGGGGACGGTGCTCATCCGGCGCACCATGCAGCCGCTGGAGCAGCTTTCCGAGGTTGCGACACGGGTGGCGCGGCTTCCGCTGGACGCCGGCGAGGTGGCACTGGCCGTGCGCGTCCCGCCGTCGAACGCCAACCCCGGAACCGAGGTGGGCAGCGTCGGCCATGCCCTGAATCTGATGTTGGACAACGTTTCCAGCGCACTTGAGGCGCGTCAACGAAGCGAAACCAAGGTGCGGCAGTTCGTCGCGGACGCCTCCCATGAACTGCGGACTCCCCTGACGGCCATCCGCGGCTACACGGAGCTGATGCGGATGACGGAGAACTTCACCCCGGACGGCAGGAAGTCGCTCGCGAGGGTGCAGAGCCAGTCCGAGCGCATGACCACACTCGTGGAGGATCTGCTCCTGCTGGCCCGGCTGGACGAGGGGCAAGCCCTGAAACTCGGCGAGGTTGACCTGACGCAGCTCGTGATCGAGGCGGTCAGCGATGAGAAGGTGATAGCCCCGGACCATAACTGGCATCTGGAACTCCCCGACGAGCCGCTCTCAGTCAACGGCGATGCGTCGAAGCTGCGCCAAGTGCTGGTCAACCTGCTTTCCAACGCGCGCAAGCACACGGCGCCGGGGACCACCGTGGTCACCAGCGTGCGGACGTCAGAGGACGGCCGCGCTGTGGTGACCGTGACGGACGACGGCGCGGGCATCCCACCCGAATTCGTAGACCACGCTTTCGCCCGCTTCGCCCGCGCAGACGCAGCCCGCAAAAGCACGGCGCCGGGTTCCGGCGCCGGGGCCGCAGAAGGCACCAGCGGCCTGGGCCTGTCCATCGTGCAGTCCATTGTTGAGGCGCACGGGGGCACAGTGGAGGTGACGTCGAAACCCGGCTGCACCCAGTTCGCGCTCCACCTCCCCACTGGAGTCGGCGCACCGCAAGCCAACACGCCGACGTCGTGATGCTCGTTACCAAAATGTGACTTAAGCGCCACGCTCCTGTACCGTCGATAGAGTGCGGATCCCGTTCGGGCCGCACATCCGGATGACGCCAAGCTCTGCCGCTTCCCGGATTCCCGATCGATCGAGGCAGAGGCGGGGGACCCAGAGTCCCGGACCCAAGTGTCCTTGGGGTGAAGCCAGCACGTGATGTTTCCGTGTGGCCGGATGCCCTCATCCGAACCCGACAGCTAACTCCGCAGGTGTGAGAGGCGATCCATCATGTCTGAATCCAAGGTAGAAACACGCCCGCATAACGGGTCAAACAAACTTCGCAACCGAATTCCCTCCCTGGGACAGCGCGTTGCCGTGCTCGGCACAGCGTGCGCCCTCCTGATCGGGCTGGGTGCAGCGGGCCAGGCGTCCGAATCCGGCAGCCTCACAGCGGTCAGCGACACCCAGAAAATGTCCACTGCCGAGATCGAGTCGCCACTGACGATGGAAAAGGCCGAGATGCAGGCCAAGTCTGTGCCGGCACCTGCGGCTCCTGAAATCAGCGTTGCCCCGCAGGCCGCCGAGCCCGCACCGGCCCCCGTTCCGGCACCGGCCCCCGCACCCGAGGCCGCACCGGCCCCCGCGCCGGAGCCTGCTCCTGTTGTGGCCGTCAACGACCCCGCCGGTGCCCAGGCCTACGCCGCCGGCCAGCTGGCCAGCTACGGCTGGGCCCCGGACCAGATGCAGTGCCTGCAGACGCTGTGGACCAAGGAATCCGACTGGACCACCACGGCGACCAACGCCAGCAGCGGTGCGTATGGCATCGTCCAATCGCTGCCCGCCGAGAAGATGGCGAGCGCCGGCGCGGACTACCTCACCAACTACCGCACGCAGATCAACTGGGGCCTGAATTACATCCAGGAGCGTTACCAGTCGCCGTGCGGCGCGCTGAACTTCCACCTGTCGAACAACTGGTACTAAACCCGGTTCTCCCCGGATCCGTACCGCAGCAGGCCCTGAGTCCCCCCGGTTCAGGGCCTGCTGCTGTGTCCGGATGAATTAGCTTTGGGACTCGCGGCCCGGAATGTACTGCACGGCCCACTTGTTTCCGTCGGGATCCGCAAAGTAGACAAAGTGGCCCCAGTCCTGGACATCCACGTCACTCACGTCCACCCCGTTGCTCTTGAGGTGGTGGTGGGCGGCCTGGATGTCGCTGACTACCATCTGCAGGCTGGGGGCGGTGCCCGGCGGGGCGTCATTGAGACCCTCGCCAATGCAGATCGAGCAGGCGGAGCCGGGCGGTGTCAGCTGGACAAAGCGGATCCCGTCGCCGGGCCGCTCGTCGTAGTCAGCGTTGAAGCCCACCTTGTTGACGTAGAAATCCTTGGCGCGGTCCACGTCGGATACAGGGACAAAGACAAGTTCGAGTTTCCAGTCCATTCGCACAGGCTAGCGGCGGGCTCCTGAATCCGGAAGGCCCCGTTGCCCTTGCGCCCGGGAATCTAACCGGCGATGCCGTAGAGGCGGTCTCCTGCATCGCCGAGTCCCGGCACAATGTATGACTTCTCGTTGAGCTTTTCGTCGATGGAGGCCAGGACAATGGTGACGTTGGCGTCAGCAAGTTCTTCTTCCAGCTTCGCCAGGCCTTCCGGCGCGGCCAGGAGGCAGATGCAGGTGACATCCGAGGCGCCGCGCTTAAAGAGGAATTTGATGGCTTCGCGCAGGGTGCCGCCGGTGGCCAGCATGGGGTCCAGGACAAAGATCTGCCGGTCGGTGAGGTCCTCCGGCAGGCGTTCGGCGTAGGTGATGATGTCCAGCGTTTCCTCGTCGCGGGCCATGCCCAGGAAACCCACCTCGGCTGTGGGGACCAGTTTGGTCATGCCCTCGAGCATGCCAAGGCCGGCGCGCAGGATGGGAACCACCAGCGGCGTGGGCTTGGTGAAGGCGGTGCCCACGGTGGTGCTAACCGGCGTTTCGATGGTCACATCCTGGGTGCGCACATCGCGGGTGGCCTCGTACGCGAGCAGTGTCACCAGCTCTTCCGTCAGCATCCGGAAGACCGGAGACGGGGTGTTTTTGTCCCGCAGGACGGTGAGCTTATGGGCGACCAGCGGGTGGTCCACAACAAGAGTGCGCATGGGTCAAAACTATCATCCGGGCAGGGCGGCCCTGCCCGGAATCAGCTGGGCTGATCGTCCCGGATGGCGTGGTGCTCGAATGTGGGTGCCGGACCGGCGTGCTCGCGTTTCCGGAGTACATGGAAAAGCCGATGGGCCAGGATCACTATTCCCACCCAGGCGAGCCCGAGGAACCAGCCGGCCATAACGTCGGTCATCCAGTGGTGGCCCAGGAAAACGCGGCTCAGGCCCATGGCGATGATGAAGACCACGCCGGCAGCGATGGCGGTGATGCGCGCCCAGGTCATCTCAAACTGGAGGCACATGATGTAGACAAGAACACCAATCACCACCGTGGTGTTGAGCGTGTGGCCGCTGGGGAACGAGGGCGACGTCTCGTACGGCGGGACCGCATCGGCGTGGTCCGGCCGAGTGCGGCCAACCAGGCGCTTGCCCACCGTCGTCGCCGTTGTGGAAACCGCCGCGGCACCGCCCACCAGGATGATGGGGCGCCAGGTCCGGCTCAGGAACGTGAGCCATGCCGTCAGGATGCTGGCCAGGATGGGCATGCCGATGCCCCCGCCGATATTGGTGAACGCCGTGACGCCCGCATCCAGCCCGGGGTTCCGCAGGCTCTCAGCCAACCCGAGCGCCGGCTGGTCCAAGGAGGTCAGTCCTGCGTCGTCCACCACACTGTCGTAGACCTCGGCACCGAGCAGCGCCATGATGACCACCAGCACGCCACCCACCAGCATGGTGATCCACAGGGCGGCGTACGGTTTGAACCATTGGCCTACACGGGCCCTGAATGTATTAACATCCACGAGTTCCTCCTGCGTCAGTGGGTGGCAAGGACGGATATCCCTCGAAACTATCATTGAGCCATGGCGCCCGGCGAAAAGAAACACAGCGAGTGGATGGGCCTTGCCCTCGACGAAGCCCGTCTGGCTCTGGCCACGGAGGACGTGCCCATCGGTGCAGTGGTCATAGGGCCCGACGGCGGCGTGCTGGGTTCGGGACGGAACCAGCGGGAAGAGCTGGGTGACCCCACCGCCCACGCGGAGGTGGTGGCCATCCGCCAGGCGGCCGGGAAGCTGCGTGCCCTCTCGAAGCGTGATGGCGGCGCCGGGGACGGCTGGCGGCTGGCAGACTGCACGCTCGTGGTCACTTTGGAGCCGTGTGCCATGTGCGCCGGCGCGGTGGTACTGGCCAGGATTCCGCGGGTGGTTTTCGGGGCCTGGGATGAGAAAGCCGGCGCGGCCGGTTCGGTGTTCGATGTCCTCCGCGAGCGCCGGCTCAATCATTGGGTGGAGGTCTACGGCGGCGTCAGGGAAGACGAGTGCGGGGCCCTGCTGAAGGATTTCTTCGCCGCCCACCGCGGCAAGCTATAGCTCACCGAGGATGGCCGCCACGTTCTGCGCTGTGGTGTCCCAGCCTGGCAAATTTTCCCGGGCCTCGAGCGCAGCGGTCTGCCAACCTGCACGGAGCGTGCGGTCCGACAACCACTCCCGGATGGCCGCCGCAAGAATCTCCGGCTCGCGGCTTTCACCGCCGGCAAGCACGACGGCGGTTCCCGGCAGGACCGGCCCGGCGCCCATCCCCAGCGCCTCCACGGCTCCGGTGGCGGCCCGGACGATGACCGGGATTCCGCGGGCCAGCGATTCCGTCACCACCAAACCGAACGCTTCGGCCCGTGACACAAGCACGCTCAGGTCCGCCAGGTTCCATTCATCCGCCAAAGCGTTTCCGGTGAGCTCGCCAGTTAGCCGGATCCTGCTGTCCAGTCCGTGCGAGCTGATCGCCGCCCGGACCTGCGCCGCGTAGGCGGGATCGGCGCTTTCCGTACCCACCAGTGATGCCGTCCACGCCAGATCCTGGAGCTTGGCGAGCGCTTCCACCACCAGCAGCTGGCACTTGTTGGGGAGCAGCGCGGCTACCGAGACGATGTGCGCGGGGTCCGAGCCGGCAGCCACTGGCGCGGAATCCGTACCGGGCAGGGCAACCCGGCTGGTCTCAATGCCGTGCCGTTCCCTGACGTGGTCCGCGGCCGACGTACTGCTGCAGATCACGCCGGCGGCTGCCTGCAGCGCCCGCCGTTCGCCGTCGACATGACCGGGGAACGGCATGTGGAGCAGGATCCAGGCGCCGTTCCCCGCGGCCGCGGCAGCCTCCAGTTCGGCAGGGGCGCCGCAGGCGATGAGCCCGTCCACCACCGTGACCGTGGCTGACTGGTTCCCCGCCCCTGGTTCGCCGAGGCCCAGCAGGCTGGCCAGCCGCCGTCGTTCACTGATGCCGGCGTCCGGCCAGTCCCCCTTCGCCGCGACCACCTTAACGTCGACGCCCAAAGCCCGCAACCCCTCGGTGAGGCGTGCGTTGTAGACGTTGCCGCCTGAGTTGTGGCTGACGTTGCCGGGGACCAGGAACCTGACGCGCACGGTCAGGCGGAGAAGTCGAGGGCGTACGTAGCCCAGGCGTCAGGGTTTTCGCGCAGGGTGACGTCGATGCCGGCCAGCTCGCGGCCGTCAGCATCGTCCTTGATCTTGCCCGCCACCGCCTGGGCGATGTATTCGGCCAGCGCCTCGGTGGTGCTGAGCTTGCCGGCGAAGTCCGGGTGCTCATCGAGGTTGGTGTAATTGAGTCCCGCCAGGACCCCTTCGATGATGCCGCCGGCGGCTCCGATGTCCAGCACAATCGCATCGTTGTTCAAAGCACGACGCCGGAACGTCACCTCCGCCACGAACGTGGCCCCGTGCAGGGCCTGGGCGGGGCCGAAGACCTCGCGCGGAAGGCTGTGGGCGATCATGAAGTGGCGGCGGATGGTCAGGCTGAACACGGGCTACGTCCTGTCTTTGGGTCTGGGCTACTGGATTCTTCAGCGTGGGGGTATTCGATCACGTGGCACAGGGCTTCGAGTTTTCCATTGGCGAGGCTCTGCACCACGTCCGGCAGGTCTGCGAAGGGCGACGCCCCGGTGAGGAAGGCGTCAAAAACAGGGTCCGCCAGGAGCGATACAGCCAGACTCAGGCGGTCGGCGGTGGTCCGCCGGTGCCTTCGCGCCCGGGCCACAACGCCCACCTGGCTGGCCCTGATGGAGAGCCGGCGGGCATGGAAGTCCTCCCCGAGCGGCAGGGTGACGTCGCGGTTGGCGTACCAGGACATTTCGATGACATCGGCCTCGTCGCCGGCCAGTTGCAGGCATCGTTCCAAGCCTTCCTGGGACGCGGAGCAGTGGAACACGATGTCGCAGTCCGCTTCGGCATCATCCGGGTGGGCGAATTCCACGCCCAGCTTGTCCGCCAGTTGCTTCCGTTTCGGGTCCAGATCCACGAGTTGCAGGCGGGCCAGCGGGAACGTGCGCAGGAGCGTGGCCACCATCCCGCCCACCAGCCCGGCACCCACGACGGCGATCCTGTCCCCCAGCCTCGGCCCGGCTTCCCAGAGTGCATTGATGGCTGTCTCCACGGTCCCGGTCAGCACGGCGCGGCGGGCGGGGACGCCGTCGGGAATTCTGGTCAGCGCGGCGGCGCCGATGACGTAACGGTCCTGATGCGGATTCAGGCAGAAGACCTTTTGGCCCTTCCAGTCATCGGGGCCCTGTTCAACGATGCCGACAGAAAGGTAGCCGAACTTCACCGGAGAGGGAAACGAGCCCTCCTGGTGTGGCGCGCGCATGGCCTCAGCCACCCGCGGCGGCACGGAGCAGGTGTGAACCACAATTTCCGTGCCTTTGCTGATGCCGGAGTAGAGGGTACGGACCAGCACTTCGCCGGGTCCCGGTGCGCGCAGCGGCTCGTCCCGGAGTTCACCCTGTTCCGGCCCGGTGGTCCAATAGGCCGTTGCCTGAGCTGCTTGAGGAGTCACTGCATCTGAAGTAGTCATCTTGCTTACGAACCTATCCGGTCTGACATGGGCGATGAAAGTCTGGTGCCAGCACGCGCAGGCACCGATCAGTTCCCGCCAGCGGACCGCCGGCCGTTTTGGGGATGTGCGCCTTGCTCCGGTACCCTAGTCAGGTTGGTGACGTGTCCGAGCGGCCGAAGGTGCAACACTCGAAATGTTGTTTGGTGTCAAAGCCAACGTGGGTTCAAATCCCACCGTCACCGCCAAGTGAGAAGGCGTCTACATCGTTGATAATCCAGCGAAGTAGGCGCCTTCGCTTTTTGTAATTTGGTCCCGTGAGGCAGTACGGCGCCCAGGTCCGGGCAATGAAGATCGAGCATAGGCCCCTGTTTTTCCTTCGACCTGAGACGTACCCTTGGCGGAACCCGAGCCTTGGACGGCGGGTTCTGAGGAAGTGGGAAGGGTGAACTTACGAGATGACACTCAAAGAAGAGTGGGATCGGCTTGATTCCAAGACGCGTCAGTGGCTTTTGAATAACCCGGGATGTGTGATGGTGCCTCGCACCGTCGCTGCAACGATTATGCGGAATTCCGCCGGGCACATTGAAGTCGACGGGCATGGCCAGATGAGCCTTTCCCGTGAGGACCTCGATTTCATTCGGGACAAGGGGACTGGCCGGGACGCGGAGCCGGTTAGCGAGGAATTCCGGTTCTTCGATGCGGCTCAACCCCGAGAGCACATTTAGACGGCCGGTGCGGCGCCAGCTGACGCAGCGGTCTGCGCCGTCTGACGTCGCATCCGGCCAGTGCCAAGATGGCTGATGGCCTACTTTTCCTCGTCACCCGAGGGGAAGTAGGCCTATCGCCATGCCTGGAAGCCACGGATGTTAGTGATCCCCCTCAGCAGCCGCCATCTTCTTGGCGTTCTTCTCGGCGTCCTTCTCGGCGCGCAGAGCCTCCGTCTCGTGTTGTTCCTCGGCCTTCTCCTTGTGGATGAGCTGTGCGAAGAGCTTCTCCATCTCCTTGGCCACGCCCGCGGCTGAAGCCGGGTTCTGCCCGGTCACCAGCCGGTCATCAACCACCACCATCTCCTCGAAGACACCAGCCGAGACGTGGGTGGCACCCTGTTCCTCAAGCCGGTCAGCCAAGAAGAACGGGATGACCTTGTCCTTCCCCGCGGCAATCTCCTCGTCATTGGTGAAGGCGGCCACCTTCCGGCCCTCGACGAGGCGAAGCCCGTTCTCCAATTCCACGTTCAGCAGCCCCGCCGGCCCGTGGCAGACCGCGCCCACCAATCCGCCGGCGTTGTAGACGCTGGCAACGAGGTTCTGCAGGCCTTCGCTGTCCGGGAAGTCCCACATGGTGCCGTGGCCACCGACGAGGTAGACGGCGTCGTACTGTCCGGGATCAACGACGTCGACGCGGGCAGTGTTGTATAGCCCGGCGCGCGTGGTTTCGTCCGTCGTGAAGGCGACCTGGATGGGATCTTCCGAGTCCACCTCATCACGCGGGGGCTGGCCGCCCTTGATGGATGCGAAGTCGACGAAATGCCCGGAATCCTTGAAGACCTTCCAGGGGTGTGCTGCCTCGGCCACGTTGTAGCCGGTCTTCTCTCCGGTATCGCCGATCTCGGAAACGCTGGTCAGTACCATGAGGATTTTCTTCATGAAGTTCTCCTATCGTCCGATTCCCACCCTACGCCAGCCCGATTCAGCAGACCTGGGCTCCACCTCACCCTCGCCCGTTGCCTTGATCCCCGTCAAACGAGGACGATGTGATCATGGCTCGCCGCACAGTGCCCTTCGGGGGCTCCTCGCCGCCTCCAGCGGATGCAGTTGTGCTCGACCTGCCTTTTCGAGGAAGTTGGCGGGTGGAGAACAGTCCCGCACGCCGTGTGCCGAGTCATGGCACCTACGCTTTCGGGACTTCCCACGCGATCGACTTCGTCGCAGTCAATGATGCCGGCAGGTCCGCGCCCCGCACGTGGCGCTCCCTCGTCGCTGCGGAACGCCCTGAAGTATTCATCGGCTTCGGGCAACCGATTCTCGCGCCCTTGTCAGGGACCGTGATCGCTGTCCTTGACGGCCAGCCGGATCATGACGGACGCCGCTCACAGCTGACCCTTGTGCCGTACATGCTGGGCCAGGCAGAACGGATCCGGGCCGGCGTTGCGGCCGTGGCTGGAAATCACGTCGTAATCGCCGCAGATACCGACGGCACCTTTGTGCTGCTCGCCCATCTGCGCCACGGCACAGTCCAGGTGCGCACGGGGCAGTCAGTGAAGGCGGGCGATCCCGTCGGCCAATGCGGTAACTCCGGCAACAGCACCGAGCCGCACGTGCATGTCCAGGTAACTGATTCGACTGACTGGCAACGGGCTCGCGGCGTGCCCCTTGCCTTCCGTGGCCGTGACGGGACAGTGTGGGTTCCCGGGGAGTCTGAAATCGTCAAGACCTGATCCGGGCGATTACCGCCGCATGAGGACGCTGGCCAGGATCGGTCCTCCGCTGTACGTCGAGGACCTCAAAACCTGCCCCGACGAGCCTGGCAGCCATGCCGTCAGTGGACCAGAAGTAGGCGGTGGTCACCGCATGGGGAAAGACTTCGCCGTCCGTGCCCTCAAAGAACCCCACGAGGAGAGTTCCGCCAGGAGCAAGGCAGCGTCCGGACTCCCCCAGGGCGGTCTGAAGATCCTCTGGCTGGAGGTGGATGAGGGAGTACCAGGCGAGGATCCCGCCGATCTGCCCGTCGTGGATCCCGAGGTCGGTGAATGACGCGACCCGGAACATCGTGTCCGGGAACCGGGCCTCGGCCGCCTGTATGAACGCGGGCACGAGGTCGACTCCCTCAACATCGGCGCCCAGCCTCGCCAGGAAATCGGTCCAATGCCCCGGGCCGCAGCCAGCGTCGATAACGCGCCCCCGTAGCGACTCCGCCCAACCCGCTATGAACCGCTGGTCTTGCTTGCTCGCCTGGTCAACCGATCCGAACAGCCCGATGTATTCCGGCGCGCGCTTGGTATAGGCATCACGGACCTCGGCCTCTGTCATCAGCTTCGAGCCTACGTGCCCGGTCCCGAAAGGGAACCGTTGACCGACTTCTCGGTGCGTACGTACTGTTGAGCACCACCATCCGCCCCGCGGAGCCACCCAGGAGAACACCATGCATGGTGAAGACAAAAGCGAAGTCCTCTGGCTGCCCGCACCCGAGGACCAGGACTATCCGAACGCGTCCAGCTACCTGTCCCTGCTTGGTGCGGACGACGTCGTCCGCTCTGTTGTTTCGGCGCTGCGGGACGCCCCGATCGAGCACCGCAAGGCCAAGGACATCCTTCGGGCAGCCCGGTTGGTGTTGCTGCCTCCGGACAACGCCCATGTGGCTTCGGACCTGAAGAAGATCAGGGACGGCAAACGGCTCTCACCCATCCTGATGGTCCGCGGCGACCTGGCCGCCGGCGTTCCCGCCCAGGTAGCGGACGGCTACCACCGGGTCTGCGCCAGCTACTACACGGATGAGAACACGGACATCCCGCTCAAACTTGCGTATCTTCCCCGGTAACGGCTGCCCGCAGCCACACCGCATTCGCGGGACGCCAGACAGAGACAGCCAGTCACAGAACGCCAGCAGAGGAGGCCCGTGTCATTCCTTCAGCTTTCGCTGATCGCCGCCGTCGCCCTCCTCGGCCCGCTGCTCGCGCTACCTCAAAAGTGGCACCTTCCCGTGGTGCTCGGGCAACTGCTGGCGGGGATAGCCATCGGACGGACAGGGCTGGGGCTGGTGGATCCCACGGACCCCACATTCACCTTCGTGGCCGACGTCGGATTCGCCCTCATCATGTTTGTTGCGGGCTCTCACGTTCCCGTCCGGGACAAGGCAATCCGCCCTGCCCTCGGCGCGGGCGCCCTTCGGGCAGGCATAGCCGCAGGGCTCGCCGCCGCCGTCGGAATCCTTATCGCCCTGCTTTTCGGCACCGGGCATGCACCCCTGTACGTGGTCCTGCTGGCGTCCTCGTCAGCAGCACTCGTGCTGCCCATCATCGACTCCCTGCGGCTGTCCGGGCCCAAGGTGCTGACCACCACGGCGCAGGTGGCCATCGCCGACATCGCCTGCATTGTGGCGCTTCCGCTCGCCGTCGACCCGCCAAACGCCGGGAGGGCGGCCGTCGGGGCCGCCGCCGTGGCCGGCTGCGCGGTGGTCCTTTACTTTGTCCTCCGCGCCCTGGAGACCAGCGGCACGCGGGCCCGGCTGCACGACGTCTCCGAGGACCGGAAGTTCGCCCTCGAACTGCGCATCCAGCTGGCCCTGCTGTTCGCGCTGGCAGGGCTTGCTGTAGCAGGGCACGTCTCCATCATGCTGGCCGGGTTTTCCTTCGGCCTGGTGGTCGCCGCCGTCGGCGAGCCGCGACGCCTGGCGCACCAACTATTTGCTGTCAGCGACGGATTTCTTGGGCCGGTGTTCTTCGTCTGGCTGGGCGCGTCACTGGATTTGCGTGCCTTGACGGGCAGCCCACGGATGATCCTGCTGGGGGTGTGTCTGGGCCTCGGGACGCTGCTGGTGCATGGAAGCCTGCGGCTCCTGGGCCAACCGCTGCCGCTGGCGATCCTGACGGCATCGCAACTCGGTGTCCCGGTGGCCGCGGCCACCATCGGATCACAATTGCACCTGCTGGAGCCCGGCGAAGCTTCGGCCATGATTCTGGGGGCGCTCATCAGCATCGGAGCCAGTGCCGCCGCCGGCTCCCAGGCGGCACGGGCGTTCGGGAAGGGCATGCCGCCAACTCCCCGTGGTGCAAGCCCGCACCCACCAAAGAACGCGCTGTAGCTCAGAGCTTGTCGGTCTTGTCATCTCCCCGGTGCCCGCCGCCGCGGAGGTTTTCCTGGACCTTCCCGAAGAGATCCTTGATGGTGGATTCGGTGTTTGTGAGCATGTCCGGCTGCAAATACACGTGCTGGCTGCCCGGGAGGCTGTAGCTGGACTGCAGGCCGCCGCTTCCTTCCACGCCGCGCAGGGCGATGGTGACTCCGCCTTCCTTCCGTGCGATGGCTGCGATCTTGCCGAAAACCAAAGTGAATTCGTCCGGTTCAAAGCTGACAGTTTGCCCAACATGGGTTCGGTTGAGTTCGCTGGCCAGAACGGCTTTCTCGTTGCCAGTCCCTGAGTAGTTCATGGTGTGTCTCCTGAGATTGTCGGCGACTTACGCGAGCAGTTTAGCCCGGCCCCCTGACGCGGTACATAGCCCCGCCTCCCACCGACAGGCGGGACGGGCTTGGGGCCCGGCGCGTGCCCTGCAAGACTGGACCCGAAGCCAGCAGCGACCTTCCAGGAGCACACATGACGCCGGAGCACCGCACCCCCTCTCACCGGAACCGCCTCACCGAACTGTTCGGCACGGAGATTCCGGTAGTCCTTGGCCCCTTCGGCGGGGTGTCCTCCGTGGAACTCACGGCAGCAGTGAGCGACGGCGGCGGGCTGGGTTCCTACGGCCTGTACGGCTTGAGTGCCGACGCCATCCGTGACACCGCCGCCCAGCTCAGGAAGGCGACCGCGAAGCCGTTCGCCCTCAACCTTTGGGTCCCCACCGGTGACGAAACAACATCACTGTCCCAAGCGGACTTCACCAACTACAGGGAAACCCTGAAGCCCTACTTCGAGGAAGTGGGCCTGCCCCTTCCGGAGATGCCCGACCGGTACATGCCCGACTACGACGAGCAGGTGACGGCCACGCTGGAGGCGGGTCCCGCCGTCGTCAGTTTTGTCTTTGGGGTGCCGGCTCCCGAACTCGTGGAGGAGGCCCACCGGCGCGGGATCGTGGTTGTGGGCACCGCCACCACCGTGGCCGAAGCCGTAGCACTGGAAGCCGGCGGCGTAGATGCCGTGGTGGCCAGCGGCATGGAATCCGGCGGCCACCGGGTCTCGTTCCTCAACCCCGCGGAAGAGTCGCTTATCGGCACCTTCGCGCTGGTCCCGCAGGTGGCGGACGCCGTCACGATTCCGGTGATCGCGGCGGGCGGCATCGTGGACCGCCGCGGCTACGCCGCCGCACGGGCGCTCGGCGCCGACGCGGTGCAGGTGGGCACAGCCTTCCTGGCCACCCGGGAATCCGCAGCCGTCCCCGCGTACCGCGCCATCCTGCACAGCCCTGCCGCGAGCGAAACCGTGCTGACGCGCGTCCTCAGCGGACGGCTGGCCCGCGGCATCCCCAACCGCATCATCCGCGAACTCTCCGCAGCCGCAGGAACCGCACCGTTCCCGGCCCAGAATTGGCTGACCGGCCGTTTCCGGCCCCAGGCGGCAGCACAGGGAAACACAGAGCTGATGTCGCTCTGGGCAGGCCAGGCCGCGCCCCTGATCCGCCACGAGTCCGCCGCTGACGTCCTGGCCGAACTTCTCGCCGGCAGCCCAGTTTTGTAAGCTCAATACGTCCGCGGAGATCCCGCGGGCAAACGCGGGGAACCGCGCCCTTGGACCGGAGGCACATCCTTGGCGAAAAAGACCGGCAGGTCCAAGACCAGAAGCAAGAACCAGCGGCACCTCAAGGCAGTGCCGCAGGCTCCCAAAATGCCGCTGCAGTTGGTCCTGAACCATCGGGCCGTTGATTCGATGGCTGTCGAGTTCATTCAGTGGCACGGGACCGAGTCCCCCGACCCGGCCGATGCCTTCGAATGCCTCGAACTGGTCAAACTCTTCCTGACGGCCCAGCACACAATCGAAGGTTCAAGCTCTGCCACGGAGATTCCCGGCAAAAGCGTTGAGCCCGCGGTGGGATCGGTCATTGCGGCGTTGGACCCGGAGCAAGCTGAGGACGCCCTGGACGACTTCTACTTCGCCCTGCACTCTTTCGCCCACTTCCTCAAGGTGACCGGCCGTTGGACAGGCACGGAAGACGCCTATGAGGAACTCCATTCGGTGCTGGGACGCGGCATCAGCGCAGCAGCCTCCAGTCTTCCGGACATCCTGGTCCCCCAGCT
Organism: Arthrobacter sp. BF1; assembly: GCF_056680215.1. NCBI lineage: Bacteria > Bacillati > Actinomycetota > Actinomycetes > Micrococcales > Micrococcaceae > Arthrobacter > Arthrobacter sp. BF1. The sequence goes on along the minus strand of NZ_CM155271.1, from coordinate 619,956 downwards.
CAGCGAGGAGGAGCAGGACGCCGCATTCAACAGCATGCCCCTGATCAAGCGGGCGTCCTCCCTCCTGGACTGGCTGGGCACCGGCAAGGAAGTCACGGCCACCGGTGCCCTGCGGCTCAAGGACATCGAGGCGGCCGCTGCAGCGGTGGCGGTGCAGGCGAGTGGGAAACGCGGCGCGCGGACCGCCGGGTCCCGCGACGAGCTCAAGGTTTCCGGCCAGCCGGACGCGCCCCTTGAAGTGAGCACCATGTTCGACGTACCGGTGCTCCGTGAGATCTGGACGGCACTGGTCGGAGCCGGCCTCATCACACTCAGTTCCACCCGCGCCGTACCCGGCCCCGCAGCGACCGCCTGGAACAGCACGGCGGTGAAGGAACGGGTGGATATGCGTCGGATGCTTTCCGTGGTCCTTCTGGTCCGGGTCCTCAGCGATTCGGACGACGCCTGGGACCGGGAAGCTGTCTCCGAGACGCTGTGCACCATCTTGGCCTACGGAACGACAGATGATCCGGTGCCCGTGGCGCAGCTCGAGAGCCTGGCCGCGATGGACGCCGACGGACCCTTCCTCGATGACGCCGGCCTTGCCGATCCGGAGCTCGCCGAGAGCGGCCTGGAAGAGATCTATGCATCATTCGCAGCCCTGGAGGCACAGAACCGGCTCTCCCTGTTTGCTGAATTGGGGCTGGTGGAGGCCACGACCGACTACCGCATTCCCCCGGTGGCCGTCCAGTGCGTGGATCTGGCCTTGGGTTTCCTGAATCCCGCTGACGAACCAGCCGACGGCCCGGAGCCCGAGTCCAACGTCATCCCCCTGCCTGCCCCGTCCCAAAGAGGTGGTACGGGCAATCCCCGATAGAATCTGAACGTCGCCCCGCAGCACCTGCAGGGCCTGCCGCGCGCCGACGCCTCAATCGGCGCACCGACACAAGGGAGGTTCCAGTGCGCACTCATCATGCCCTGGCCCCCTTTCATTTCCTCCGCGCGGCGTCGCTCTCCACGGCGGCTCTCACCCTTGCGGCCGGGGCCCACGTGCTGGCCGGCGGCGGCGGGCTCCCCGCCCCGGGCATCCTGCTCGCCGTACTGGCTCTCTCAGTCCTGGCGGCCACCACGGCCACCCGGCTGAAGCTGAATTTCGCCGCGATGATCGCCCTGCTGGGAGCCGGACAGTTTGCCCTGCACGAAGTTTTTACGGTGTTCAGCACTCCCGTGCTTACTTCCCACCCGCCGGCAGCCGCCCACCACCTGTCCTCAGCGGCGATGCCCGCCCTCGACGCCGCCGCGCACGTCCACGCCCTGGCCAGCCCCACGAGCATCCTGATGCTTGCGACCCATGCACTGGCAACCGCCGCGTGTGCACTCCTGCTTGCCAAAGGTGAGGCCGCCCTCTGGGCCCTCGCAGCCTGGCTCAGGCCCCTCGGCCGGCTCCCCGAAGCAGTAACGCCCGACGCCGGCACCCCCCGGGCGGTGCCCCACCCCCCTGCGGTTCTCCCCCACCGCCCCTGGCGGAACCTCAGGCCGGACAGCCGACGCGGCCCGCCTTCCGCCGTCGTACTTCCCTGACCCGGCCCGAACCGGACTTCACCGGCCGGCGGGCCTTACCCCGTACTTCCGCATGCCTGAACCTGGCATGCGTCCGAAAGGCACACCCATGAACACCACCGCACTGCGCCGTACCCTCACCCCGGCAGCCGCCGTTGCCGGCGCCGCCGTCCTCCTGCTGACCGCCGCCACCGGCGCGTCCGCCCATGTAGGCGTCAGCCCGGACAAAACCGCGGCCAACTCCTATGCACTGCTGACCTTCGGCATCCCGCACGGTTGCGAAGAGTCGAGCACCACCAAGGTGGCCATCACGCTGCCGGCCGAACTCAACGACGCCCAGCCCACGGTCAACCCCAACTGGACCGTGGAAAAGGTGACTGAGCAGCTCGCGGAGCCCAAGAAACTGGCCGACGGTTCGTCCATCACCAAACGCACCAGCCAGATCGTCTACACGGCCAAGGCGCCGCTGGCGCACGAACTGCGGGACGCCCTGGTGCTCTCCGTGAAGCTGCCCGATGCGGCCGGCACCACGCTCTATTTCCCTACCCTGCAGAGCTGCGAGACGGGGCAGACTGACTGGTCGGAGATCGCCAAGGACGGCCAGGACCCGCACTCCCTGAGGGCGCCGGCACCGTCCATCACCGTCACCGAGGCGGCGGACGCCCACGCCGCGGCGTCCCATACAGCCTCGACTACTGGCGCCGGCACCGAGCAGGCGGCCGCCGTGGCGGACAGCGGTGCAGACGCCCGCAGCTGGGCAGGTCTCGCCGCCGGGCTGGGCGGACTGGTGCTGGGCGGTGTGGCTTTCGCACGCAGCAGCTCGAAGCGCAAGGCTGAGTCCGCTCCGTAATGTTGCGGAGTTTGGTGCCCGGATCATCACGATCCGGGCATCAAATCCTTCCGCCGCCCCGTGGCATCGTTGACTCGGGTCACGGCAACAACAAAGGTTATGGCATGACGTCTCAGCGCATTTCACAAGGGTTTTTGATTACGACGGCGGTCGCCGCGGCAGCACTGATGCTCACCGCGTGCGGTGCAGGCCAAGCGCAGCCGCAGGGATCATCGGCACCCGGCACCGACTCAGCCAGCCCCGCCCCGACCTCGGCGGCTCCGACCGCGTCCCAGTCGCCGACGTCGTTAGCGACCACTGGTTCGGCCGGCCCCTCACTCTGCAAGGCTGCCACCCTGTCCGCCGCCACCGACGCCACCGGCGGCGGGGCTGCCGGCAGCGTCTACATGAGCCTTACCCTGACCAACACTGGCACTGAGCCGTGCGTCCTGAAGGGATTCCCCGGGGTCTCCCTCGCTGCGGACGCCAACGGCGAGCCCATCGGTGCCCCGGCGAAACGCGACGAGTCAACGCCCGTTGCGGATGTCCTGCTGGCGCCCGGCCAGGGCGGCAAGGCCGTGCTCCGCTACACCCACGCAGAAAACTACCCGGACTGCACCCTGACGCCCGCGGCCGGCTACCGGATCTATCCGCCTGAGGACACTGCATCCCTCTTCCTGGCCCAGCCCACCCAGGCCTGCAGCAATGCAGCCATTGAGCTGCTGACCATCGGAGCGTTCCAGCCGGCCTAGGCTCTGGGCGTATCAGGCGGTGATAAGTACACTTGGCTTCCATGACGTCCCTCTGGCTGGACCGCGAAAAGACCTTCAGTTCTGACCCTTTCCAGGCCGGCACAAAGTACGACACCGTAGTGGCCGGCGCCGGGCTGACCGGCCTGGTCACGGCGTTGCTGCTTGCCCGGTCCGGGCAGCGGGTCCTGGTGCTGGAAGCCCGGTACCCGGGTGCCGTGACAACGGGGAACACCACGGCCAAGGTCAGCCTCCTGCAGGGAACCGTCCTGGGCTCGTTGTCCCGCCAGTATTCGGACAAACAGGTCCAGGCGTACGTCGAGGCGAACCGTGAGGGGCAGGCGTGGCTGCTGCGCTACCTCGACGAGAACGCCCTGCCGTACCAGCGCCGGGACGCCTACACTTATGCCACCACCGGTGACGGGGCCGAGCGGCTCCGCGAGGAACTGATCGCGGCAACCACGGCGGGACTCAACGTGGAGTACGTGCTCGACGCCGGCGTCCCCTTCCCCATCCAGGGCGCCCTGATGCTGGCAGGCCAGGCCCAGATCAATCCCATGGACGTTGTGGACGCCCTGCTGGTGGACGTCCGCGCCCGCGGCGGCCGCGTGGCGGGCGGGGTGCGGCTGCAGGATGTCACCGGGCGGGGCCCCTTGACGGTCCAAACGGATCAGGGCAGCGTCATGGCTGACCACGTTGTTCTGGCCACCGGGACACCGGTCCTGGACCGGGGCCTCTACTTCGCGAAACTGAAGCCGCACCGCTCCTACGCCGCAGCGTTTGAGCTGCCGCAGGGCCTGACGCCGCCGCCGGGAATGTACCTCTCCGCCGAAGAGCCCACGCATTCCCTCCGCGACTACGAAGCGGACGGCCGCAGGCTCCTGCTGGTGGGCGGGCACGGGCACCATGTGGGCCGGACGACGTCGGAAAAGGCCCACCTTTCGGGGCTGCTCGACTGGGCCGGCACCCACTTCCCCGGCGCCACGGCCACCCACACCTGGTCGGCCCAGGACTACCAGGCCACCAACCTCATGCCGTTCTTTGGCAAGCTGCCGCGGGGCCGGGGCAAAATCCTTTTCGGCACCGGCTATAACAAGTGGGGCATGACCAACGCCGTGGCGGTTGCACTCGGCATCTCGGCCGACATCCTGGGCGGAAAGCTCCCCTGGGCCGACACCATCCATCACCGCATCACATCGCCCGCCGGCGCCTACTCGGCCGTGGCCCTCAACGCCAAGGTGGCTGCCAACCTCGCCACCGGCTGGGTGAAGCTCGCCTCCGACGATGCGCCACCGCCCGACGGCGCGGGGACGGTGTACCGCGACGGTGCCCGTCCGGTGGCGGTCTCCACGGTCGGGGGAACCACGTGCAGGCTCTCCGCCGTCTGCACGCACCTTGGTGGGATTGTGCACTGGAACGACAGCGAACGGACGTGGGACTGCCCGCTCCATGGCTCCCGCTTCAGCAGCGACGGGCAGCTCCTGGAAGGCCCTGCCACCAAGAATCTTCCGCCGGCAGGGAGGGGTTGATTCGCTCTGAGGGAGGGCCCGGCAATCCTGTCGGTGGGGTAGGGCATGATGGAGGAATGCAGGAGCAGCAACCGCCGGTAGCGGGCCCGGGTGCCTTTACCGGCACTCCCATGGACCGGTTCAGCCGGCCCACCCGGGACTGGTTCCTCGGCGCCTTTGTGGAGCCAACGCCTGCCCAGGACGGCGCCTGGAATGCCATCTCGTCAGGTTCGCATGCCCTGGTGGTGGCGCCCACCGGCTCCGGAAAGACCCTCGCCGCTTTCCTGTGGGCCCTGGACCGGCTGCTGGTTTCGGCTCCTGCCCCTGAGCCTGAACTGCCCGGCCTGGAAACAGCCCCGGCCGCCAAAGGCAGGCCTGCCAAAGGAAGGCGGCCGCGGCCACCCAAACGCAAGACGCGTGTCCTGTACATCTCACCGTTGAAAGCCCTCGGGGTGGACGTTGAGCGGAACCTGCGCGCGCCGCTGATCGGCATCACCCAGACGGCCAAGCGTTTGGGGCTGCCTGCCCCGCTCATCACGGTGGGGGTCCGGTCCGGTGACACCACCGCGGCGGACCGCCGTTCGCTGCTGAGCAACCCGCCGGACATCCTGATCACCACGCCGGAATCGCTGTTCCTGATGCTCACATCGAAGGCAAGGGAAACCCTCACCGAGGTGGACACCATCATCGTTGACGAGGTCCATGCCGTCGCGGGCACCAAACGGGGAGCCCACCTGGCGGTGTCACTGGAACGGCTCGACGCCCTCCTGCCCAAGCCCGCCCAGCGGATCGGCCTGTCAGCAACGGTGGAGCCGCGGGAGCTCGTGGCCCAGTTCCTGGCGGGTTCCGCTCCGGTGGAAGTGGTGGCGCCTCCTTCGCGGAAGACCTGGGACCTGACCGTTTCCGTGCCGGTGGAGGACATGTCCGACCTTCAGGGCGCGGCGGGCGCCTTCGATTCCGGGCCGGCTTCGGGGCTGCAGCCGCAGGCCTCAATCTGGCCGCACGTCGAGGAAAAAATCGTTGACCTGGTCCTGGCCAACCAGTCCACCATCGTGTTTGCCAACTCGCGCCGCCTTGCTGAGCGGCTCACTGCACGCCTTAACGAGATCTACGCCGAACGTCAGCTCGTGGCAGCCGGGGGTGGTTGGGATTCGCCGGGCGCTGCTGCCGCTGACCATGGACCGTCCGGTCTCCCGGCCTCCACGGCAACGCCAGCCCACATGATGGCGCAGGCCGGCAGCACCGCGGGAGCCGATCCCCTGTTGGCCCGCGCCCACCACGGGTCAGTCTCCAAGGACCAGCGGGCCATGATCGAGGATGACCTGAAGTCCGGCCGGCTGCGCTGTGTGGTGGCCACCTCGTCCCTGGAGCTGGGCATCGACATGGGAGCCGTGGACCTCGTGGTGCAGGTGGAGTCCCCGCCGTCGGTGGCCAGCGGCCTGCAGCGCGTGGGCCGGGCAGGCCACCAGGTCGGCGAAATCTCCCAGGGTGTGCTCTTTCCCAAGCACCGTGCGGACCTGGTCCACACCGCCATCACGGTGGAGCGGATGCTCGAGGGAAAGATCGAGCGGCTTTTTGTCCCCGCCAATCCGTTGGACATCCTGGCCCAGCAGACCGTTGCCGCCACCGCCCTGGGCAGCATCGATGTGGAGGAATGGTTCGCCACGGTCCGGCGGTCAGCGCCGTTCGCCTCCCTCCCCCGTTCTGCCTTCGAGGCGACGCTCGATCTCCTGGCGGGGCGCTATCCCTCCGACGAGTTCGCCGAACTGCGGCCGCGGATCATCTGGGACCGCAATGCCGGCACCATCGAAGGCCGGCCCGGCGCCCAGCGGCTGGCCGTCACCTCCGGCGGGACCATCCCGGACCGGGGGCTGTTCGGCGTCTACATCATCGGCACCGAGGTTGAAGGCTCGGCCTCGCCTTCCGGTGACGGCAAAACGTCAACCCCCTCGCCGGCGAAAGGCGGGCGCCGCGTGGGTGAACTGGACGAAGAGATGGTCTACGAGTCCCGGGTTGGAGACATCTTCGCCCTCGGCGCCACCAGCTGGAAAATCGAGGACATCACCCACGACCGCGTCCTGGTCTCGCCCGCCTTCGGCCAGCCCGGCAAGCTTCCGTTCTGGAAAGGCGACTCGCTGGGCAGGCCGGTGGACCTGGGCCGCGCCCTGGGTGCGTTCGTCCGCGAACTCTCGGCGTCCGACGTCGGCCCTGCCACCGAGCGCTGTACGGCCAGCGGGCTGGACGCCTTCGCCGCGAACAACCTCATCCAGTACCTGAGCGAGCAGAAGCTTGCCACGGACGTTGTCCCCAGCGACACCACCCTGGTGGTGGAACGGTTCCACGATGAACTGGGCGACTGGCGGGTCATTCTCCACAGCCCGTTCGGCATGCCCGTGCACGCGCCGTGGGCACTGGCCGTTGGGCAGCGGCTCCACCAGCGGTATGGCCTGGACGGCTCCGCGATGGCTGCGGACGACGGCATTGTGCTGCGCGTCCCCATGATGGAAGACGAACCGCCCGGGGCCGAACTGTTCCTCTTCGATCCCGAGGAACTTGAGCAAATTGTCACCGCGGAAGTGGGCGGCAGCGCCCTGTTTGCCTCGAGATTCCGGGAGTGCGCCGCCCGTGCCCTGCTGCTGCCCCGCCAGACGCCGGGCAAGCGGCAGCCGCTGTGGCAGCAGCGCCAGCGGTCAGCACAACTGCTCGATGTCGCGCGGAAATATCCCACGTTTCCCATCGTGCTGGAGACTGTTCGCGAGTGCCTTCAGGACGTGTACGACCTCCCGGCGCTGAAGGACATCGCCGCCTCCGTGGAACGCCGCGAGCTGAGGATCGTCGAAACCACCACGCAGCAGCCGTCGCCGTTCGCCAAGTCCCTGCTGTTCGGGTACGTGGCGCAGTTCCTGTACGAAGGTGACTCGCCGCTTGCCGAACGCCGCGCGGCGGCCCTGGCACTGGACTCCACGTTGCTCAATGAGCTGCTCGGGCGGGTGGAACTCCGCGAACTGCTCGACGCGAAAGTCATCGACGCCACCGAACTCGAACTCCAGCGGCTTGCCCCGGACCGCCGCGCCCGCGGCATGGAAGGCGTGGCGGACCTGCTCCGGCTGCTCGGCCCGCTGACACCCGAGGAAGTCGCCGCCCGGCTGGACCCGGAAATTGAAGCAGCCGCAACCGCGGTGGTTGAACCAGCCCCGCTGGTTGAGCCCGCCCTGGAGGGGGAGGCTGGCCCGGAGGGTGAGGAAACCCCGGTCGTTGCGCCGGTCGAGACCCCGCATGCCGATACCGCCCTGGCCGCTACCCACCTCGCGGCACTGCAACGGGCCACACGCGCCATCAAGGTAAACATCGGCGGGGCTGAGCGCTATGCCGCCGTCGAGGACGCAGCCCGCCTCCGCGACGCCATTGGCGTGCCGCTGCCCATGGGCGTGCCGCTTGCTTTCATCGAACCCCTCGCTGACCCGCTCGGCGATCTCGTTTCCCGGTATGCCCGCACGCACGGACCGTTCACCGCGATGGAAGCCGCGGCACGGCTGGGCCTCGGCGTCGCCGTAGTCGGCACGGCGCTGAAGCGGCTCGCGGCCGACGGCCGTGTGGTGGAAGGCGAGTTCCGCCCGCACGTCACGCCGCCGGAAGCGCCCGCAGCCGGACCGGACAGCCGGTCAACGCCTGTCCTCCAAGAACAACGGCAGGAAATGCAACAACCGGCCACCACCAGCGAGTGGTGCGACGCCGAAGTGCTCCGGAAGCTCCGGCGTCGTTCGCTGGCCGCACTGCGCGCCGAGGTGGAACCGGTGGACACCGCCGCCTACGGGCGTTTCCTCCCCGCGTGGCAACACATCCGCATCCCCGGCTCCGGGCGCGGGCAGCCGTCCCTGCGCGGTCTGGATGGAATTGTCACCGCAATCGACCAGCTGTCCGGCGTGCCGATTCCCGCTTCGGCGTGGGAGCCGCTGGTGCTGGCGAGCCGGGTCTCGAACTACCAGCCCGCCATGCTGGACGAACTCATGGCCGCCGGAGAGGTCCTCTGGTCCGGGGCTGGCGCCCTCCCCGGCAATGATGGCTGGGTGAGCATGCATCTGGCCGATTCCGCCGACCTGACGCTGAACCCTGCCATCGAGTACGAGCCAGGGGACGCGCAACAGCGTTTGCTCGACCACCTTCGAAACAACGGCGGCGGCTATTTCTTCCGCCAACTGACGGACGTCGCAGGCGGCATGGACTCCGTCCTGAGCGACCAGGACGTGGTTTCGGCGTTGTGGGATCTGGCCTGGGCCGGCCGCATCACCGGCGACACGTTCGCGCCGGTCCGTGCCCTCATCGCCGGCGGCCATACCGCCCACCGGCAGGTGGCTCGGGCACCCCGGGCACGTGCACCGCGGCTGAGCAGGCTGGGCCGCTCCCACGGCACCGGCCTCTTGGGATCCTCGGGGTTGGGTTCGCCCGGCCTCGGCGGCGGGCGGTACGGCTCCTCGGGCGGAATTGCGGCCACCCCGCCGCTGGCCGCCGGACGGTGGTCGGCACTGCCCTTGCCTGAACTGGATGCCACCATCCATGCCCGAGCCACGGCGGAATTGCTGCTGGACCGCTACGGCGTGGTGACGCGGGGATCGGTGATGGCGGAGCAGATCCTGGGCGGTTTTGGCCTGATGTACAAAGTGCTGGCCCGGCTGGAAGAGGCCGGCCGCTGCCGGCGCGGGTACTTCATAGAGCACCTCGGTGCCGCCCAGTTCGCCGTCCCGGCCACCGTGGACAGGCTGCGCTCCTATTCCGAGGACAGCCAGCTGGCCAAGCCCGAACCTGTTGCCCTGGCACTTGCGGCCACCGACCCGGCCAACCCGTACGGTGCAGCCCTGGCCTGGCCGGCTCTCAACGAAGAAGCGGGTACCGGCCACCGGCCCGGCCGGAAAGCCGGTGCCCTGGTGGTCCTGGTGGACGGTGCCCTGATCCTTTATGTGGAGCGCGGCGGCAAGACCCTGCTGGCCTTCAGCGATGACGAAACCATCCTCGCAGCGGCCGGCACCGCGCTGGTGGGAGTGGTTACCCGCGGCGCCGTGGACAAGCTGATCATGGAAAAAGTCAACGGCCACGACCTTCTGGACACCGCCGTCGCCAAAGCGCTCGCTGCCGCCGGCGCCTACTCCACCCCCAAGGGGCTGAGGATCCGTGCCTGAGATTCGGGGCATGGAGTTCGGGGAAGCGAGGAGCCGTGCCTGAAGGGGATTCCGTCTGGCGGGCCGCCGCCCAGCTGCACCAGGCTCTGGCCGGGCAGACGCTCACCGCGTCCGATTTTCGCGTGCCACGCTTTGCCACCCTCAACCTCGCCGGCTGGACCGTGACCGAAGTTGTGCCCCGCGGGAAACACCTCCTCATGCGGGTAGAGGGACCTGATCAGCGTAAACTCACCATCCATTCACACCTGAAAATGGAAGGCACCTGGCAGGTCTATCCGTCCGGCGGACGGTGGCGCAAACCCGGCTTCACCGCACGGTGCGTGCTGCGGACGGCGGTGGCGGACGCCGTCGGCTTTTCCTTGGGAATTGTGGAGGTGGTCCGTACCGCTGATGAGGACAAGATCGTGGGTCATCTGGGGCCGGATCTGCTCGGCCCGGACTGGGACCTGGCCGAGGCCGAACACCGGATCCGTGCGGCGCCGGACGTGCCCATCGGCGTGGCCCTCCTGGACCAGCGCAACCTGGCGGGCATCGGCAACATCTACCGCTGCGAGGCCTGCTTCCTGTCCGGCGTGCACCCGGCGACGCCCGTCTCAGGTGTCCAGGACCTCCGGACCCTCATGACGGACGCCAAACAACTGCTGGAAGCAAACCTTGGCCCCGGACGCAGGGTCACCATCCTGAATCCCCGCGGGATGCCGGTGGGACGGATGGCTGGCCGGCCGGGCTACTGGGTCTACCGGCGCGAACACCAAGCCTGCCTCAAATGCGGCACCCTCATCCGGCGGGCGGTACTGGGAAAGCTCAACGGCGAGGAAGAACGGGATATCTATTTCTGCCCGAAGTGCCAGCCGCCGGTGGACCTGCCGCTGGCGGACCAGTCGCTGGTGGACAAGCCGCTGGTGGACTAGCCGCCGGTGGCCTGGGACCGAAGTGCGTCCCTTTCCCGGGGCTCGGGCGCCACCGCTTCCTCGACGGGAGCAGGCACCATGAACCATGGCAGCAGCAGTTGGACCAGCGGCCCAATGGCAAGGGCGTAGACCACGGTGCCCACACCCACGGAACCGCCCAGCAGCCACCCGATGCCGAGAACCACCACCTCAATCAGGGTGCGGGCGATCCGCACGGACCAGCCGGTCCGCCGCGCCAGTCCCGTCATCAGGCCGTCCCTGGGGCCGGGGCCGAACCGGGCGCCGATGTAACAGGCGGTCGCAATACCGTTGAGCACCACGGCCCCGACGAGCATCGCGATCTGGCCGCCCAGGTGGGAGAACGCGGGAATCAGCGCCAGCCCCACGTCGGCGAAGACCCCCACCAGGACTGCGTTGGCCAGCGTTCCGAAGCCGGGCTTCTGCCGCAGCGGGATCCACAGCAACAGCACCAGAAAACTCGCGATGATCACCACCACGCCGATGCTGAGCCCGGTCCTGCCCGCAACGCCCTGATGGAACACATCCCAAGGGTCAAGGCCCAAGGCGGCGCGGATGAACAGAGCCAGCGATATGCCATACATAGCCAGGCCGAAAAATAGCTGGAGGAGTCTGCGGGTCAACATAACGACAACCCTGCCAGAAAACTGGCCTTGAATTACATAGCCAGTTTGAGATACTGGCTTTATGTCCGCATCGCTCAACCCGTCCTCACTGGCACGACTCCTGGCCGAGTGGCATGTCGGAGCCGCGCCCGCCTACCGCGAGCTGGCCGACGTCGTCCGCCTCCTGGTCCTCGACGGCCGGGTGGCCCTGGACACGGCGCTGCCCAGCGAGCGCGCCCTCTCCGAGGTGCTGGGCGTCAGCCGAACCACCGTGACGGCCGCGTACGCCCTCCTCCGCGACGAGGGATTCCTCAGCAGCGGGCAGGGCTCGCGGGGCCGGACCCGGATTCCACGCCTAACGCCCGTGGGATCCTCTTTGCCCGGCCATCCGGCGTCGAACACTCCAGGCCGCCCGGCAATAACGCTCAGGCACGAAGCGGCCGAACGTGAATTTGCCGTACCCGGGCTCGCGGCCCCCGGGCTTGCCGCACCCGATGGACTGATCGACCTGGCCTACGCGTCGCTGACGGCCAGCGGCGAAGTGGTGCATCGGGCGTTCGCGGCAGCCCTCACCGAGCTGCCCGCCCTCCTGCCGGGTTTCGGCTACGATGCCATTGGCCTGCTCCCTTTGCGCGAGGCTGTGGCCGCGCGCTATACCGCTGCAGGTGCGCCCACCACGGCCGAACAGATCCTGGTGACGTCGGGAGCGCAACACGCGTTGAACATCATCATCCGGGCACTGGCCGGGAGGCAGGACAAGGTGCTGGTGGAACACCCCAGCTACCCGAATGCCTTGGATGCCATCCGGGCCGCGGGCTGCCGCGCCATCCCTGTCGCGTTCACTTCAGTGCCCGACGCCGGCGCCAACGCTGAGGGGTCCCCGGGCGGTTCGCCCGCTCCGGCGTGGGACATGCACGCCCTGCGCGCCGCCATGATGCAGCAGCGTCCCACGATGGCGTACGTTGTGCCGGACTTCCACAACCCCACCGGACAGCTGATGCCGGACAGCCAGCGCCGCCAGCTGGTCCGCATGGCAGGGGACGCCGGTACTGTCCTGGTTGTTGATGAGACGCTTCGGGCGCTGAACCTCGACGGCGGCATGACCACTCCCGTGGCTGCCTTCAGTCCTGCGGTGGTAACCATTGGCTCGCTCAGCAAATCCCACTGGGCCGGTCTCCGGACGGGCTGGATTCGCGCGTCGGAAACGATGATCCAGCGGTTTGCCGCGGCTCGTTCGTCCCTGGATTTGGGCGGGCCGGTCATGGAACAGCTGGCTGCAGCCCACTTGGTCCGCGCACTGGATGAACCGCTTCCCGCGCGGCTTGGCGCCCTCCGGGACAGCCGCGCCGCCCTGCTGGAACTGCTGGCCGAACACCTCCCGGAGTGGCAAACGGAACGCCCGGCCGGCGGCCTGTCCGTCTGGTGCAGGCTGCCGGCGCCTGTCAGCACCGCGCTGACGGTCATCGCCCCGGATTTTGGCATCAGGCTGGCCGCCGGCCCACGTTTTGGCGTCGGCGGCGCCTTCGAACGCTACCTCCGGGTGCCCTTCACCCTGCCGCCGGAACAGCTGGAGACAGCAGTCCTGGCTTTGCGCTCAGCCCAGGACAGGCTCCAGGCCGCCCCTCAGCTCCGCCGCACGCTAAAGAACGCCCCGGCCGTGGCCATCGCCTGATCCTGGACACGGAGAAGGTTTGGTGACACGAAGCCGCTTACGCGTAAACCTTCGCCAGGAACCCGCTCCATGCCTTGGCTGTGGCCTCCGAATCGCCGCTCCCGCTGAAATCGTGGACCGTCATGCCCACGGGTGCGCCAAAGGCGTTGCGGCCAAAGAACCGGTACATGGCATCGGCGGTCCGAAGCCCGAGGAAGTGCTCGTTGACAAAGTCCACCTCCCCGGACAGCCGCCCGACGCCGTCGACCTCCAGCTCCAGTGCTGAACCCTGCGCGGCAGAGTCCACACCGAGTGCCTTCTTCAGCCGGTCGAATCCGTCCGGCGTCTGCGACACCGCGGGTCCCTGGATGTCCGTAAACACCACCGGGTGGCCGTCGAAGTGCGCCAGGTACTGGCCGAGCGTGTGGAGGTAGAACTCGGTGTGCTTGCTGGCGCCGTCGTACTGCTCGTCCCAGTTGTCGGCAAAGATGCCGCTGTGGACGTAGTGCAGCCTGGCGCGGCCGCCGTCGAGCGGTTCAAGGACGTGCTCCAGCTGGTTGAACCAGCCGTCAGGACCATCCATCCGGGAGACCAGATGCGTGGGGTACTCCTGCACCGTTTTGACGTCCGGCCACTGGTCCCGTGGGGAACATCCAGGCCGGGGTGCCTTTGGTCACGGCCTCCCAGACACGCTCGGGAGTGCCCGGCAGTTCTGTATCGTAGACGATCTCAAATTCACGTTTGTCAGTCATTTTCCTGCTCCTTCGCTGAAAGGGTCTTGTTAGGGGTCTTGAGTACGGGGTGAAGCGCGACGACGAGCCGGTGCTTCCGCCCGCCGGCCGCCCGGGTGCCGCCAGATGGAGTGCCGCCCGCGCTCCCCCGCGGGGCGCCGCCGTCGTGATATTTGTCCACGAGCCGGGTCACCGCAACGCCGAGTTCCTCGGCAAACGCGGCCCGGTCGGCCGCTGTGCGGAAGGTGATCTCGCCGTCGATCGCGAACGTGGCGAGCTTTTGCCGGGCCGCGGCCGCGCCGGCAATCAGCTTGCCCACCTCCTGGACCATCCGGCCTGCGAGCGCCAGGAGCCAGAAGGCGGAGAATCGGTCCGAGAACCGGTGCGGGTCAGGCGCCACCGATGCGAGCGCAACCGGGGAAATCAGGTAGGAGGCCGCCGTCGCCTGGAGGACGCGTTCGGTGACGTTTCCCTTGCGCCGCTCCTCCACGAGTTCCACCAGCCCGTGCCGCTCGAGGGCTTTGAGGTGGTAGTTGACCTTCTGCCGCGGCAGGCCCACCTTGGCGGCAAGCTGCGTGGCCGACCCCGGCTCCGCCAATTCCCGGAGGATACGCGTGCGGATGGGGTCCAGCGACGCTTCCGCCGCGGCCGGATCCTCGATCACTTCGATGTCCAACATGCTTCAAGTATGCTTACCGACAATTTTTATTGTCAAGAACTTTTTTTGCGTCGGTTGTCCGAATCGTGCGAAAGGGGCACCCGGCGGCAGCAAAGTAGAATGGACCGGTGATGCAATCCCCCCTCCCCGTGCGCGACGGCGTCAACGCCACCCGTCTGCGCCTGCCGGACGAGGGGCCGTGGACCACCGCGATGGACTACATGATGCACCGCTGGGGCCACGTCGACCCGCAGGGCATCGAGGACAGGTTCGACGCCGGCGAGATCGTGGGCGAAGGCGGCGTCCCGCTGGACCGGGCCACAAAGCTCGATGACCATACTTTCATCTGGTACTACCGCACCCTGCCGCCGGAGACACGGATCCCGGTGGACATCAGAATCCTGCACCAGGACGAGCACCTGCTGGTGGTGGACAAGCCGCACTTCCTGCCCACCACCCCCGGCGGAACCTACATCCAGGAATCGGCCCTGGTCCGGCTGCGGAACCAGCTGAACCTGCCGGACCTGATTCCCATGCACCGCCTGGACCGTATGACCGCCGGCGTGCTGCTGCTGTCCACGAATCCGGAGACACGCGGCAATTACCAGGTGCTCTTCGAGAAGCGCCAGGTGCAGAAGGAATACGAGTGCGTTTCCGCCGCCGAGCCCGCGGCCGGGTACCCCGCCGTCGATTTCCCCGTGGTGGTGCGCAACCGGATGACCAAGTCCCGCAGTTACCTGCTGGCCGAAGTGATCGACGGCGAACCGAACGCGGAGACACGGATCGAACGGTTGGAAACGTTCGACCGTGATACCCGCCGGCTTGCGCGCTACCGGCTCGAACCGCACTCCGGGAAGACGCACCAGCTCAGGGTGCACATGGCGTCGCTGGGCCTTGGCATCGTCAACGACGCCTTCTACCCGGACCTGTTGGACAAGGCTCCGGACGACTACAGCAAACCGCTGCAGCTCCTGGCCCGCGGCATCCGTTTTGTGGACCCGATCAGCAGGCAGCCCGTCGAATACCGCAGCAGGCTGGAACTCAGCGAGGCTGCTCAAACACCGCGCTGAACGAATCCTCCATCTCGGAGCTGAACAGCACGAACTCCACCCGCTCAAGTGCGCTCTCGGGATGCGAAGCACCAAACCCGGTAACGGCGTCGTGCGCTGCCTCCGCCACCTGCCGCCCCACCCAGCCGTAAACGCCGCCACCCACCGCTGGAAAAGCGATGGATGAGGCCCGCAGCGAATCCGCCAGCCGCAGGCTCTCGCTGAAGCAGGAAACCAGCAACGCCCGGTTGGTCTGCCCCGCGCGCCGGTTCGGCCCCACGGTGTGGATGACCCAGCGGGCCGGGAGCCTGAACCCGGCAGTGGCTACGGCCGCACCCACCGCGAGACCGTGCGGCAGGTCGGCGGCGCGGAGTTCGCGGCACGCGGCCAAAAGCTCGGGCCCTGCCGCCCGGTGGATAGCTCCGTCCACCCCGCCGCCGCCCAGGAGCGAGGAGTTGGCAGCGTTGACGATCGCGTCCACGCTGCGGGTGGTGATATCGGACTGGAGGATGCTGATCCGCATGCGGCCAGTTTCCCACGTGCCTGCTCCCGAATAAATGGGTGGATGGTCCGTGGGCGTCAGCTCAGAGTCCCTGCATCACCGCAGCCGAGGCACGGAGCCAGGCCTCCCGCGTTTCCGGCTGCAGCGCTTGGTAACTGAGCGGTCCGCCGGACACAAGGGAGCTGTCATAGGGAACGTCCAGGACTTCCCTGGTGAGGCTCTCGAAGTGAGCGCGCGTGCGCTGATGAAGCTGCGCGTCGGTCTGCCGTGATGGTGCGGCGAGCAGGGTCACGGCGTTGCTGACCTTGTCCTGGTAGCCGCGTTCGCGCAATCCGTCCACCAGCCAGACGGCACTGGCCACGGTGTCTTCGCGCAGCGTGGAGACGATCACCAGCTCGTCCGCCGCAGCCACGGCTGCTTCCCAGTTGGAGGACCGCATGTTGTTGCCGGTGTCCACCATGATGATCCGGTAGAAACGGCGGAGGGCCGAGTGCAGCCGGTCGAACTCACGGCTGCCGATGGTGGCAGCCCCCGCCGCGTCCTCGTCCGAGGCCAGCACATCGAACTGCGCGGACCCCTGGTAGCGCACGAACCGGTCCAGATCCCCGATCCGCCCCAGGATGGGGTCCTCGAAACGGTCCACCTCCTGCAGGAGGTCAACGGCTGTGGCGGTGTGCCCGGCCATCGGCGCCCGCCACCCCAGCGTGCCGCGTGTCTCGTTGTTGTCCCAGGCGAGGGTGTAGCCACCGCGCTGGATGCCTAGCGTTGCCGCGAGAAGCAGCGTTGCGGTGGTCTTATGCGCACCGCCCTTCGGATTGACCACAACCACGGTCTTGGGGCCATCAAGCCGGCGCTGGACATCTTTGACAGCCTGCAGGTGGGCGCGTTCCCGGCGCCCGGGTGCGGGGCTGATTGAATTGCCGGTCAGCCGCCGGATGGCACCCTGCCAGCCGGCCTCGGCCAGGGCTGAGGGGGGCGTCGGCCTGTCCGCGAGGAAATCCTGCAGGGTGGGGACGGCGTCGTCGGTTTGGGGCCAGGGCAGGGCTCCCGGCAGGCCCCCGTGCACAGACCCGGGCAGAGACCCGTGCACAGACCCGGAAGCCTCCGCTGGGGCCGGAGCCTGAAAAGCCGGCGCGTGCAAAGCCGGAGCGTGAAAATGCGACGGCGAGCGCAGCGGAGCCGGGGGGACGTTGTTGTCGGGCATGGCCGCGGGAGGAACTGAAATAGCCATGACGGACCTTCCTTTCTGTAGTGGCTTCCCCATCTGTGGTGGCTTCCCTGCCCCGGGCTGCACCGCCCGGAGGTGCCGTGGCACCACGGACTCAGGCGCCGCCGTCGAACGCAACAGGCGCCTGCCGAGGCGCTGGCAGAGGACGAGCAGGCCGGACAGCAGCCGGTACAGCAGGATGGCCAGGCCGACTATCGGCAAGGACAACATGAGGATGGACAACATGGAGAGCGCCGCAGCGGGCGGATCGCCCATCTCAACGGCGGCCGCGGCGAGCCCCGCGTGGCGCCGGATGGCGGTGGCCGTCTGCTCGATGATCGCGGGCAGGCTAACCAGCATCCAGACGAGCGATAGGAGCAGGAGCGGCACTACGGTCACCACCCACACCGTGACGATGCGGCGGGCGAATGGGCGGAGCTGGGTGACGAGCGGATCCACTGGGCGGCCCGGGATGAGGCTGAGCAGGACCGGGCGGATCCGGTTGAACAGGTCGGGGACGCCGGCGATATCGGCCAGCACGAAGTAGCCGTCAAAACGCAGCGTGGGCACCAGTTGCTGGATCATCTGGAAGTGCATCAGACCGGCCGCGAGCAGGAAGAATCCCTGGTCTGTCAGGAGGTACGCTGCGCCCAAACCGATCAGGCAGAGGCAGTTGAAGTACAACCCGCCAAGGTCGGTACGGATCCGGCCTGCCCGGCCCAGGCGGTATGAGTCAGTGACGTTGGTGAAGAACGCGGGAAAGACAAGATAAACGCCGACGCCGATCACCCCGGGCCGCGCACCACCGTACCGGCACGCTGTGGCATGCCCCAGTTCGTGGACCACCGCCGCCAGTGTCAGGAGCGCAAAGACGCCCAGCAGCAGCGCCGGGGTGAGCAGTATCTGCTCCAGGGAAGCCATAAAGTCGCTCCTGGCAATGACCATGGCATCGAGCAACACCAGCGCAGCCAGCACGGTCACCACCACTGGACCCCAATACAGCGGCGCCAGGATCGCGGCCAAGGCGTTGACTGCCTTCTCCGGAAGAAGTGTGCCTTTCAGCCGCAGCGCCAGCAGGGGGTCGGCCCGCGGCGCGGCCACAGACTCGGCCGGATCGGCGGAGTCGTCCCTCACCAGCCCCATTGGCGCGAGTCTGGTGTCGATCAGGTGACGCAGCCCGCTCACACCCAGTTCGCGGCCGTAGGCATCGCTGATCTCGCGTGCCGCGTCGTCAAGGGATTTCTCCGCCGAGATGGAAACCATCACCAGGTGGAGCATCTCCGAAAGTTGGACGATCTGCCCGTCTCCACGCTGCAGCAGGTAGCTGTGGTCCTTAAGTCCGGAGCCTTCAACCGGCCCGAGAAAAACAATCCCGGGCGCCGGGACCCAGCGATGTAGAAACGCAGCATCAGGTGTTGCTGTCACTTTCCCCGCCAACTTGTCATGTTTCCCGGGAAGGGCTTAGCCACTAGGACCAGTGGGCATGCTCCGACATTGGAGCATGCCCACCCGGTTGCAAAGATCCTGCAGGCCTACTGCTGAGCTACGAACAGGGTCTGCCAGGCCTCCGAGTTCGCCACGGAACCAATTGAAGCCGCATTGACGGCCATCGAAAGATTCACAGCGACTATGGGAGCGACGTTGATGTCGAAGAACAGCGTTTCCCGAACGGGAAGCAGTTCCAAAACCTCGGCGTCGAGTTCCACCGGTGACAGCTCGTTTGATGCCGTCATAGCACCACACCTCTCCCCCAGGTAGCCCCAGGGTTCAGTTATCGAATATCAGGCGGACTAACCTTGGCTACTGGGTGACAAAGATTGTCTGAACCGCAGCGCTATTGGCCTGTGAGAGCAACGTGGTTGCATTCAGTGCCAGCGAGGTGTTGCTCGCTACTACGTTTGCGAAATTGGTGTCCAGCCACAGGGTCTCCCGCGAAGGCAACAGCTCCACGTGCTGGCTTTCCAGCTCCTGAATTGTGAGTTCCTTCTTCATATCAATCACCCCCTTTCGAAGTCTCCCGATCAGTCAACGCGTCCGGCCGTAGTGACCCCGTTACGGCCGCGTTATTTTTGCGTTATTTCGTGAAACTATGGCGTGCAACCATTTGACTTGGGCGCCCCATCATCTATGCCTAGGATGGTCATACCGGGCAGTAATGTCCTCGGATAATTGCGAATCGCAGACAACGAAAGCAGGGCGCCCGCTCATGGCGGACATTGAAGGCACCATGGTTATCCGCGCGTGGGCGGAGCCTGCCCAAAACAACCAGGTTCGTGCTCGTTTGATCTCCAGCCGCCCTGGGGACGAGCGGGAGGTGGTGGAAGCCGCGGCCGACGAGGACCAAATCCTTTCGGCAGTCCGGCGCTGGCTCGATTCACTGCGCCCGGAAGACCACTCCGCCGGCGCAGCGGACCCTGTCAGCAGCTAGTCCACCCTCGCAGCAACGGGGTCCTCCTGACCCCGCGCACCCACGTCTTGGCCAGCAGGCCGACGCGATGCCGGGCAGTTAAACCCGCCCTACCCCACTTGGCCATCCGCCCTACCCCCGTTACTAAAATCGCTTGACATGATTATGCCAAGTGCCACGATGGTAGCTGGGGGACGCGTGGAATCCGGCCGCTGGAGAGGGAAAAGCATGACGGTGGCTCTGGCACAGGATTGGCACTTGAGTCTACTGGGGGCTTGGCGGTTGCGCTGCGGCAGCAACGCAGTGACGGTAGCTACCCGTGAGCAACGGCTGATCGCCTGTGTGGGACTTCTCGGTTGCCGCCACCGCAGTTTCCTGGCGGGCCTGCTGTGGCCGAAGAGCAGCGAAACGCAGGCCGCCGGCAACCTCCGCACCACCGTCTGGTGCATTTCCCACTCTTTTCCGCACCTTCTCCATACCGGGGCAGACACACTGGAGTTGGAGGAATCGGTCCGCGTGGACGTCGCAGCACTGCAGCGGCTTGTTGCCAGGATGCACGCCCAGCCCTGGGTCCAGGTTCCCGACGGCTACCTGGACCACCTGAGCAGGGCCGAGCTGCTGCCCGGCTGGTATGACGACTGGGTGATCTTCGAACAGGAGCGCCTGCGGCAATTGCGCCTCAGCGCGCTGGAGCTCATGGCCCGGCAGCATCTGGCGGCCGACGAACCCTCCCGGGCCGTGATCGCCGCCATTTCAGCAGTGAGTATCGAACCCCTCAGGGAATCGGCGCATCTCCTGCTTGTCCAGGCCCATCTTGCCGCCGGGAACAGGGCGGCTGCGGTCCGCGCGTACACGATGTTCGCGGGCAGACTTGAAAGCGAACTCGGCGTTACGCCATCAGGCCAGTTGAGTGATCTCGTGGCGGCGTTCCGTCCGGCCATGCACTGACTCCAGTGCCGCCGCCCGAAGTGCGGTACTTTGTGGCCATGGACTTTGGCAACGCCGACAGCTGGGGTGCGGCGATTTACTTCTGGATCATCCCCGTGGTGCTCGGCGACGCCATCTTCCCGCCCATCCCGTCCGAGATGGTGGTGATCACCGGCGGCGCCCTCTCTGCGGACGGCCGGGCCAACGTGCTCCTCGTGGCTGCCCTGGCTGCGCTGGCGTCCTGGCTCGGCGACATGGTGGTGTTCCAGCTTTTCAAGCGCCGGCTCAGCCATGTGCTCGACCGGTGGCGCTGGGGCCGGAAAGTCCACCACGGCATCCATCAAGCAATCGCCAGGGCCGGCCGATCATCCACCTACGGGACCATCATCGGTGCCCGCTTCATCCCGGGCGGACGGCTGGCGACGTCGGCGGCAGCAGGAATCGCGGATGTCTCGGTTCGCGGTTTCAGCCTCTGCGCCGGACTCGGCGCGGTCCTCTGGGCCAGCTGGCTGGTGGGTCTTGGCTATTTCACGGGTTCGGCAACCAAGCTGCCGTTCTGGGCCAGCTCCCTCATCGGCGTTGCCGTGGGGCTGGTGATCGGCGCCGCCGTCGGCGTCATTGTCACCCGCCGCCGCGGCACCCGTTCCCCCGTGGATGAGCCAGCTCCGGGCGACTGACTTACAGGCAAGTGACCTGGGTGACTGATTTACAAGGGTGCCCAGCGGCCGCGGTTGCGGCGCAGCACCATCAGTGAGCCGGTCAGCGCAACGCGTTCGACGGCGTCGCGCATCATCGCTGCCGAGTCGCGCGCCTGCTGGTTCTCACCGTGGTATTCGGTGGGCTCCACGAGGAAGCGGAGGTTCAGCTGCGGGACGCCCCCGGCGAGCTCCAGCTGGTTGGCCTCCACATGGTGACGGGTCTCCAGGGCCTCCACGGCGGCGGCCATCACGGCTTCGGGCGGGTTGCCCGGTTTCAGGCCGGTGATCTTCAGGCGGGTCTGGAACGAAGGCATGCCGTCAACCCTATCCCGGGCGCCTCCTGCCGCCGCCCCGCGGTCCCCCGCGACTTGAAACGCTCTCTCACTTAATGCGGGAAATCCACCAACGCTCTCTCACTTTCCTGAGGAAAGTGAGAGAGCGTTGGGAAAAAACCCGCATTAAGTGAGAGAGCGTCCCGGGGGGGTGGGGGGTTAGCCGGTGTTGCGCAGGCCTGCTGCCACCCCGTTGACCGTGATCAGCATGGCCCGCTGGAGGCTTTCGTCGATCTCGGCGTTGCTCATGCTTTCGCCCTCTGCGCCTTGGACGCCATCGGCGCCCTGGGCGGCCCGGATACGGCGGAGGAGCTCCACCTGCAGGTAGCTGATAGGGTCCAGGTACTGGTCGCGGACTTCCAGCGAACGCTTGAGCGTGGGCTGCGCGTCCAGGAGCACGTTCTCGCCGGTAAGGTTCTGGATTTCCGTGACCGTGAGGTCGTACTCCTCGCGGATGGCGCGGAAGATGCGGTGCAGTTCCTCGGGTACCAGCGTGGCCACGTAGTAACCGGCGATGTCCAGGTCCGTTTTGGCCAGGGTCATTTCCACGTTGGAGAGCACGGACCGGAGGAAGTGCCACTGCTCCATCATCTCCACAAGCTGGGCGGAGTGGCCGGCTTCGCGGGCCGCCTTCAGGCCCGAGCCCACGCCGAACCAGCCCGGCACGATCTGCCTGGACTGGGTCCAGCCGAATACCCACGGGATGGCACGGAGGCCGCCGAGCCCGGCCCCGGAGTCCGGGCGCTTGGAGGGGCGGGAGCCAATATTCAGCGAACCCAGCTGCTCCACCGGGGTGGAAGCCAGGAAGTAGGCGGGCAGGTCAGGATCGTCAATGAGCTTCCGGTACCGGTCGAAAGCACCATCGGAAATGGTTTCCATGACGTGCCCGTAGCGCTCGCGCTGATCGTCAGAGGTCCGCGGATCACGGTGCAGCGCCGAGGCCTGAAGGACAGCCGCGAGCGAGAGCTCAAGGTTTTCCCGGGCCAGCTCCGGCAGCGAGTACTTGTCCGAGATGACCTCGCCCTGTTCGGTGAACTTGATCTCGCCTTCCAGCACGCCGTTCGGCTGGGCCATGATGGCGTCGTACGTGGGGCCCCCGCCGCGGCCCACGGAACCTCCGCGGCCATGGAACAACCGGACCCGGACGCCGTGCTTGGCCGCGACGTCCCGCAGGTTGCGCTGCGTTTTGTGGATCTCCCACTGGCTGGTCATCACCCCGGATTCCTTGTTGGAGTCCGAGTAGCCCAGCATGATTTCCTGGACGTCGCCGCGGAGCCTGACCAGGTCGCGGTAGGACGGGACGGACAGCAGCTGGTCCACGATCTCCGCCGAGGCGCGCAGCTCCTCCACGGTTTCCAGCAGTGGAGCGAAGCCGATCTTGGCGTACGGCGATTCGCCGAACAGGTTGATCAGGCCGGCTTCCCGGGCCAGGACCGCCGCGGCCAGGACGTCGTCCGCGCCGCGGGTCATGGAGATGATGTAGGTCTCGATGACGTCCGGACCGTACGTTCGCAGGGCGCGCCGGATTTCACGGAAGACGTCGTACGTTCCGTCCGCGACGCCGTCGAGCTTGATGGGGTGGCCGGACAGCGGACGGCGGGAGGCGAGCTCGGATCCCAGCACCTCGAAGCGCTCAGGACGGCTCAGTTCGGCGTAGCGCAGGCCCGGGCCGCCGATCCGGTCCATGAGCTGGCCCACGGCGTCGTGGTGGTGGTCCGCGTGCTCGCGGATGTCCAGGGTGGCCAGGTGCAGGCCGAACGATGCGACGGCGCGGCGGACGCGCGCCAGCGCGCCGTCAGCAACGAGCGACGCCGAGTGGTTGCGGAGGGACAGTTCCAGCAGTTCCAGATCGGCCATGAGTTCCGCCGTGGAGCGGTAATCGCGGCCGTGTTCGTGAGTGGAGTCAGCGACCACGCGCTTGCCCGTGTTGATGAGTTTCGCCTTGATGCACGTGAGCTTGAGGCGGTAAGGCTCCTGGGCGTTGAGCTCCAGGACGCGGCGGTCCAGGCCCGGGAGCTTCTCCAGATCCGCCTCGATCGAATCCAGCAGGCCCTGGTCCGCGCCGGACAAGGCCGTGGAGTTGGACAGGATGGAGATCAGCTCGTCCATCATGGCGATGCTGATGCGGACCGCGTGCTGGTTCTGGATCTGCAGGATTTCCCGGGTGACGGCTGCCGTGACGTTGGGGTTGCCGTCACGGTCGCCGCCGATCCAGGAACCGAACCGGATGGGGGCGTCCTGGGCCGCGAGGCTGACGCCGTGCTCCCCAAGCAATTCCGAGAAGTCGGACAGTATTTCCGGCATGGCGTCGGTGAGGATGCCGCCCAGGTAGTAGATCGCGTTGCGGGCCTCGTCCACAGGTGTGGGGCGCACCTGGCGCAACTCGTCGGTCTGCCACATCTGGTCGATGACTTCGGACAGCTGGCGGTCCTGCCGGCGGCGAGCCGACGTGCCTTCCTTGGTGGGCTGGGCCAGCACGTCGGAGAGCTTGCGGATTTTGTCCAGCACCGAACGGCGCGAAGCCTCGGTGGGGTGGGCGGTGAAGATGGGGCGGACATCCAGCCCGTTGACCACTTCCTGGAGCCTTTCGGGCCCGGCCTGGGCGGCGATTTCGGTTACGGCCTTGGCCAGCCAGCCGTCCTTTTCCTGCCTGGTCCGCAGGGTGCGGACCCGGTGGACCTGCTCGGCGGCGTTGGCGAGGTGGAAGAAGAAGGCGAAGGCACGCACCAGGTCGGTTGCCTGCTCAATGGGCAGGGAGCCCAGCAGTTCGCGGACCTGCTCGACGACGTCGTGCGCGCTCCAGGGGCCGGTGGCATCGGCGCCGCCGCGGGCGGCTTCCTTGGATTCCTTGGTGAGGAGGCGGACCTGCTCCACCAGGTCCAGGAGTTCGGGGCCGTGCTGGCGCACCAGGGATTCACCCAGCAGGGTGGAAACGCGCCGGACGTCAGCCCTCAGTTCTGAGGCGAGATCGGTTGTGGGATTCACTGCAGTGTTAGCCATGGAAACTGTCTTTCGAGGGTTCGGGACTTGGCTCGTACACTGCGCTGGATACTGTGAGCCGCGTTACTACCATTCGATGCTACCCGCACCCGATGACGAACCGGGAATCCGTCTCAGATGATGTCCGGGCGCTTGACTTCCGGTGCAGGACAGGCTTTCTTGGGCCCATCCGTCGTCCCGTCCGGCAGAGGTGCCGGCTGGTGGGCATCCCCCGCCGGTGGCCCTGCAGCGCTGATGACGATCCGTCCCCCATAGACCCCGTCCCGGTCAAAGCCCTTGCCGGATTCGGTGGACTCGTGGCGCTGCTGCTTCTGCTCTTCCCGGGCTGCGGCGGCCTCCTGCTTAGTGGGTGCCCCGGTGGCGGGATCGATCATGCTCAGCACACTCCCCAGCGTTCCCGTGGCCCCCTTGGAATTGACGCCCCGCTTCATCAGCGACATTCCTGCCAGCGTGAACCCTACGATCAAAGCAAGGCAAGCCACCACAGTCGCCACTGCTTCCACGTTCATGCTTCCGACGTTACTCTCCGGTGCGGAATGAACAACCGCCGGTCAGGGTTGAAGCGGACAACCAGGACCCTTACGGAGGAACCATGAGCACCGCCGCAGCCGCGCAGCTGGAACGCTGGCAGCGCTTCCGCACCAACCGGAACAAAGCCCTCGCCACCCGCCACGGCTGGCTGACCCTCACCTCCTTTCAGTGGCTGGAGTCCCGGCCCGCCGGCGTCGACCTCGCCCCCGGTTTGTGGTCAACGGACGGCACGACGGCGGCGCTCACCGCCGCGGCGGAGGACGGCCTGACGCTGGTGGAAACGGGCGAGGCCGTTGACGGGACCATCACTGCCACCCTCGCCGACGAGGAATCCCTCATGTGGGTGCAGTTCGGCGGCGACGACGGGCAGCAGGTAGTGGTGGAACTGGCCATGCGCGCGGACCGGTACGCCATCCGCACCCGGGATTCGGGCTCACCGGTGCTGACCGAGTTCGACGGCGTGCCCACCTTCGACTACAACCCGGACCTGGTGATCGAGGCGGCCTACGAGCCGTATCCCGCGCCCGTGGCCATCCCGATCGGAACTGCCAATCCCTTGGTGGACGGCGTGCATTATTCGGTGGGCGAAGTAGTTTTCCGGCTCCCCGGGATTAACCACGAATACAGGCTTCACGCCGAAGAGGAGAAGCTCGGCGCCCTGACCATCACCTTCCACGACGGGACCAACGGGGACTCGACGGACGAGTGGCGGAAGGTCTCCACACCCCGGCCGCGCACTGACGCCGCCGGGAAGGCAACCGTCGTGCTGGATTTCAACCGGGCCATCAACTACCCCAGCGCGTTCACGCCGTTCGGGACCTGCCCGATGCCGGTGAAGAACAACAGCCTGGACGCGAAGATCGAAGCCGGCGAAAAGCAGCCAACCCTCGCGGACTGAGCCTGTCCGGATAGCGACGGTCCCAACCGGGTCTCAACCGCCGCATCAGACGATCGCGGATACCCCCGTGACGGCCCGGCCCACGATGAGCGTGTTGATTTCGTAGGAGCCCTCGTACGTGAAAATGGCCTCGGCGTCGGCGAAAATCTTGGCCATCCGGTAGTCGGTCACAATGCCGTTGCCGCCCAGGATGGACCGGCCCAGCGCCACCGTCTCGCGCATCCGGGCGCTGGTATAGGACTTGGCGAGGGCCACCTGGGGCATGTCTGCAGCACCCTCGTCCTGCAGCTGGGCAAGCCGGGCCATCATGCCCATGCTGGCCACAGCGTTGCCCAGCATGGTGACCAGCTGCTGCTGGATGAGCTGGAACTTCGCCAGCGGCCGGCCGAACTGCTGGCGTTCGAGGGCGTACTGCCGGGCGACGTCGAACGCCGCAAGCTGCTGCCCCACGGCCTGCCACGCCACCATGATCCGCGAGCCGCGCAGGAGCTGGTTGGTGTCCTCGAAACTGTTGATGCCGGCGAAGCGGTCGGCCTCGGCGATCTGGACGTCCTTAAACACAATGTCGGCGTTCTGCACGGTCCGCAGCGCAATCTTGTTTTCAATCCGGCTCCGGCTCACCCCCGGCAGGGAAGCATCAACAATGAACCCCCGGACCCTGCCTTCCCCGCCGGGACCTGCGGATTCGTCCCTGGCCCACACGAGCATGTAGTCGCAGAACGTCCCGTTGCCGATCCAGCGCTTGGCGCCGTTGAGCACCCAGGCATCGCCGCCGTCGTCGAGATTTCCCGTGGCGCTGGAGATGCGCCGCGCGCGGGTTTCCATCCCGCCGGCAACATCGGAACCGTGGCCGGGCTCGGTGAGCGCGAAGGCGCCGGTAATGCGCAGGCTTGATGCGTCCGCAAGCAGCCGTTCCTTTTGGCCGGCCGAGCCGAACCCGTAGAGCGACTCCACGAACAGGTCATGGTGGACCAGGAAAAAAGTGGCGATCGACGTGTCCACGCGCGTCATCTCGGCGATGACCAGGCCCGCGAAGAGGTTGCTGTAGCCGCGCTGGGCCGGTGTGCTCAGCTCCAGCGCGGCGAGCTGGGGCAGGATGTGCGCAGGAAACTCCGCCTTGTTCCACCAGTCCGAGGCGTAGGGGGCGATCTCCGTGGCCAGGAACGCCCGCAGTTCGGCCAGCTTGGCCTGTTCCGTCGGATTGAGCAGGGACTCAAAAGCGAAAAAGTCGGCGGTGGGCAGCCCGTTCATTTCGGGCCCATCCGGATGGCGCCGTCGAGCCGGATGGTTTCGCCGTTGATCATGGCGTTGTCCACGATGTGGGCGACCAGGCTGGCGTATTCGGCCGGCCGGCCAAGGCGCGACGGGTGCGGGACCTGCCGACCCAGCGAATCCTGCGCGTCCTGCGGCAGCGTTGCCATCATGGGTGTTTCGAAGATGCCCGGGGCGATGGTCACCACGCGCACCAGCGAGCGCGCCAGCTCACGGGCCAGCGGCAGGGTCATCGCGGCGACGGCCCCCTTCGAGGCGGCGTAGGCCGGCTGGCCGATCTGTCCGTCGAAGGCCGCCACGGATGCGGTGTTCACGATAACGCCACGCTCCGGACCGCCCAGTTCCGTGTTGACCGGCTCCGTCTCTACCATTGCCGCGGCCGCAAGCCGAAGGACGTTGAACGTCCCGATAAGGTTCACCTGGATGACGCGGTTGAAGACGTCCAGCGGGAGGACTCCGTCACGGCCCAGCACCTTGCCCGGCGTGGCAATGCCCGCGCAGTTGACCACGATCCGGAGCGGCCCGACGTTCACGGCGGTATCGACGGCGGCCTGCACCTCCGCTTCGTTGGTAACGTCCGCGGGAACAAACACGGCCCGTGGCCCGGCGCCGCCGGTGCCACCACCCGCGCCGCCGGCGTTCAACTCTGCGGCGTAAGCCGCCCCGGCAGACGACGGCAGGTCGATCAGCACCACCGAGGCGCCGCCGTCGAACAGTCGCTTCGCGGTGGCAGCCCCCAGGCCGGATGCCCCGCCCGTTATCAGCGCGACCGTACCCTTGACGTCCATACATCCTCCTTGATGCGGCCCCGCAGGCGTGCCGGCGGCGAGTATTAGTTAGTGAATGTTAACTGAAATACCTGTGCGCCGCACCCTCACGCAGGCTCAGGCACCTCGCCGCCAGGATCCCGCCGCCAACGCCCGCTAGGGTGGACGCATGACTTCGCCGGACACCAGCCCAGCACCCGCAGACCGGACACCCACGGACGGGACTCCCACGGACTGGCAGGCCCGCGCGAACGAGGCCGCCCGCTCGGTGACCTCGCGCTTTGGCCAGCGGCTGCTGTTCCTGCCCGGAACCCACCTCGGGGCGGTCCGCTGGCCGTCAAACCGGCTTCAGAACCTTTTCCGCCCCTGGCACTACTGGTGGCAGGCGCACTACGTGGACTGCCTGGTGGACGCCGGACGCCGCGAACTGGGCAACGGAGCCACACCGGCGGCCAGGTTCAACGGCCCCACCAACCCGAGCGCCGGCAAACTCGCCTCCAGGCTGGTCACGGGCATCAGGCTGCGCAACGTCTTCACGTTCGTCAACAGCTACTTCGACGACATGGCCTGGCTGGCACTGGCCACCCTCCGCCTGCAGAACCTGGCGGAGGAGACGCAGAAACCGGGCAGCCGGCGCAATGCCCGGGTCCGCAAAACGCTGACCCAGCAGTTCGATTCCGCCTCCACCGACGACCTGGGCGGCGGGACCTTCTGGAGTAAAAAGCGGGACTTCAAGAACACTCCGGCCACCGCACCGGTGGCGCTCTACTATGCCCGGACCGGCCAGCAGGCCAAGGCACAGCGGCTGGTGGACTGGCTCAACACCGTCCTGTTTGACCAGGCGCAAGGCCTCTACGTTGACGGGGCACGCCTCAACGCGGCCGGCGAAATCACGGTGGAGAACGCCATCTACACGTACAACCAGGGGCCGGTCCTGGGAGCCCTGCTGGAGCTTGGCGGCGAGGAGAATCTCAGCCGGGCCGCCACCGTCATCAGGGCAGTGGACAAGCACCTGACGGTCCCGGCGCCTGCAGTAGTGCCCGGCAGCCCGCCGGACACCCGCACCAGCATCCTCCGTTGCGATGGAACGGGCGACGGCGGACTCTTCACCGGGATCCTCTGCCGTTACCTGGCGCTCGCCGCCCTCGATGCCAGGCTCCCGGCGGGCGCCCGGACCACTGCTGCCGAACTTGTCCACGCGACCGCGGAGGCGTTCTGGGCGGGCCGGCGCACCCAAGGCGGGCCCATCTTCTCCATCCACGCAGCGCAGCCGGCGGACGCAACCTACCCGGCGGGCGCCGCCGTCGAACTTTCCACCCAGCTCCAGGCATGGATGGTGCTGGAAGCCGCCGCCAGTCTCAGCCGGACTTCAGCTACCGGGGCAGCGCCGGCCGCACCCTGACCGGCGCCAGCTGGGCAACCACCAGGACGGCAGTGACGGCTCCGGCAGCCATAATCGCCGCGAGCACCACGATCTGGAAGCGGCCGGCTTCCAGGGGCGAAATCCCGCCGAAAATGGCACCCACGAAGGCCCCCGGGAGGGTGACCAGGCCCGTGGTCTTGGTCTGGTCAGTGGCCGGAATGAGGGCCGCGTGAACGGAGCGGCGGGCAAGGTCCAGGGTGGACCGCCGCCGTGTAGCGCCCAGCGCCAGCCAGCCCTCCACCTCCTCCCAACGATCATGGACCATCTCCGCGAACCGCCGGCCGGCCAGGACCGCCACCGTCATCGCGTTCCCGATCACAATTCCCCCAATGGCCAAGGCGTAGCGGGGACTGAAGTCGATGGCGCCGGTGGCGAAAATGATCAGCAGCGTGGCCGCGATGCCGGCGGCCATGGAGCCGCCCACCAGTCCGAGGCGGGGCCAGCTCCAGCCCACCCGCCGGGTGGCACTGACGGTCGCCACCGTGAACATCACCACGAGGCCAACAGCAACCCATAACGGACTGGTGATGACGCCACTGAGGACAAAACTGACGGCGGCGAGCTGTACCGCTCCCCTGAGGATCGCGAGCGCTGGAGAAAACGCGGACGGCGCCCGAAATGCCAGCAGCACGGAAACTGACAGCACCGTCAGCAGGCCTACGCCCGCCAGCGTGGGCAGGAAATCCGCGAGCTCGGGCATGAGGCCAGCATAGCCAGCGTGTCCGCCTCGTAACATTTCCCCTATTAGGTCACACAAAGCTTGCATAATTCACGGACGCGTCGGTACTCTTCATTTTTAGGTAAGCCTAACCTTGGCTGCCACGAACTGAGGTGCCGCCCGCAATGACCGCAAACTACCTGATTGGCCTCCGCGAAGGCCTCGAGGCGACCCTGATCGTGGTGCTGCTGATGGCGTACCTCGTCAAAAGCGGCCGCAGGCATCTCCTTCCGCGGATGTGGACGGGCGTCGGTTTCGCCGTCGCTGTTTCCTGTGCTTTCGGCGCCCTGCTCACCTACGGCCCGCGCGGCCTGACGTTCGAAGCCCAGGAGGCCATCGGCGGCAGCCTGTCCGTGCTGGCCGTAGGGCTTGTCACGTGGATGGTGTTCTGGATGGCCAGGACCGCCCGGACACTGGGCAGCGACCTCCGCTCGCGGGTGGACGTGCAGTCCGAGGGAACAGCCTGGGGGCTCGCGGCGGTGGCGGCTGTGGCTGTGGGCCGCGAGGGCCTCGAGACTGCGCTTTTCCTGTGGGCCGCTGCACAGTCCTCCGGTTCCTCCACCTCCCCGCTGCTGGGGGCCCTGCTGGGACTGGCGACGGCGGCCGTCCTGGGCTACCTGCTCCACCGGGGAGCCCTGAAGGTCAATCTCGGGAAGTTCTTTACCTGGAGCGGGGCGGCCCTGATCGTCATTGCCGGTGGTGTCCTGGCCTATGCGGTCCACGATTTCCAGGAGGCAGGCATCCTCCCCGGGCTCCACGCCCTGGCCTTCGACGCCTCGGCTGCCGTCCCGCCGTCGTCCTGGTACGGCACCCTGCTCAAGGGAACCCTGAACTTCTCCCCTGCCACCACGTGGTTCGAAGCCGCCGCGTGGCTGCTCTACGTTCCGCCCGTTATGTACTTCTATTTCCGTTCCAACCGGCGCGCCCACATGGTCACCCCGGACCGTGCCACGGCCTCCGCAGCAGTCTCGTAACTCCCCAACCCATCGCATCACTCCCCAAAGGACCCACCCGTGCCCAACCTCTCCCTGCCCTATTTCCCCAAGCGGACTTCGGGCTATGTTGCCCTCCTTGCCGCCGCCGTGCTGCCGCTGACCCTGGCCGCCTGCACCGACAACAACGCGGCGGCCGCAGGTCCCATCAAGGTCACCAGCACGGCCGACGCCTGCACGCTGTCCAGCCAGACCACCAACAGCGGCAACATCACTTTCGCCATCCAGAATGACGGCACCCAGGTCACCGAGTTCTACCTGCTGGCGGAGGACGGCCTGCGCATCGTCGCCGAGGTCGAAAACATCGGCCCCGGCCTGACCCGCAATCTCGTGGTGACGGCACCCGCCGGCAACTACACAACGGCGTGCAAACCGGGCATGCAGGGCGACGGAATCCGCGCCGGCTTCGAGGTCACCGAGTCCGGCGACAAGCCCGCGGTTGACACCAACCTCAAGTCGCTCACGGACCAGGGCACCGCCCAGTACGCGTCCTACGTCAAGGACCAGACCGAGCAACTCGTCACCGGCACCAAGGAGTTCGCCACGGCCTACGCCGCCGGAGACGCCGCCAAGGCCCGTGAACTCTACGCCGCAACCCGCATGCATTGGGAGCGGATCGAACCCGTGGCCGAGTCCTTCGGCGACCTCGATCCCAAGCTGGACGCCCGCGAAGCCGATCTCGCGCCGGGCGAGGAATGGACCGGCTGGCACCGGGCCGAAAAGGACCTCTTCCCGCCGGCCGGCTTCCCCGCGCTAACCGCACCCGAGCGCGAAGCACTGGCAGCCCAGCTGGTAACGGACACCGAGGACCTGGCCACCCGCACCCGGACCGTTGAACTGACGGCGGACAAGCTGGGCAACGGGGCCAAGGAACTCCTCGACGAGGTGGCAACCGGCAAGGTCACCGGCGAGGAAGAGATCTGGTCCCACACCGACCTTTGGGACTTCCAGGCGAACGTTGACGGCGCCCGGATCGCGTTCGAGAACCTCCGTCCCGTCCTGGACCAGAAGAACCCGGACCTCGCAAAGTCCTTGGACACGAAGTTTGCCGCCCTCCAGGCCGAACTAAAGCAGCACGCCCGCGGTGCAGGCTTCGTCTACTACGACGAACTGAGCCAGGACCAGGTCCAGAAGCTGGCAGCCCTCGTTGACGCCCTCGGTGAACCGCTGTCCCACCTCACCGCGGCTGTTGTGCTGTGACCGGTTGCCCGTTCGGGGGCGGTGCGCACGACGCCGGGGCAGCGGGTTCCGCTGCGGTGTCACCTTCTGATGCGGCCACCAAAGCCCCTGCCGCTGCCGCTCTGTCCAACCAGGAGGCTCCGGCGTCGCGCCTGTCGCGGCGGGGATTGCTCTCCCTGGCGGGCGTCGGAGGGGCGGGCGCCCTCGCCGGCCTCGCCGCCGGGCTGCTCAGCCAGGACACGCTGGCCGCCGTTGCGGCCCCGGCACCGGCGGGAACCGGCGATGTTGTGCCGTTTCACGGGGCAACCCAGGCCGGGATCACCACTGCCGCGCAGGACCGCCTGCATATGGCCGCCTTCGATGTCATCACGGAGGACCGCGCCGCCCTCATCCAGCTCCTCAAGGAGTGGACGGCCGCCGCCGAGGCAATGACCCAAGGCCGGGAAACAGGCACCACCGGGGCCGTGAACGGCGCGTACGACGCACCTCCTGAGGACACCGGTGAGGCCTTGGGCCTGAGCGCCGGGAAGCTCACCGTGACGTTCGGTTTCGGTGCCGGGCTCTTCGAGAAGGACGGCAAGGAACGGTTTGGCCTGGCCGGCCGCCGCCCGGAAGCCCTCATCGACCTGCCCCACTTCCCGGGCGATGACCTGCAGCCCAACCGCAGCGGCGGCGACATCATCGTCCAGGCCTGCGCCGACGATCCGCAGGTGGCCGTCCACGCCATCCGCAACCTGGCCCGCATCGGATTCGGCAGAGTGCGCGTCCGATGGTCCCAGCTCGGATTCGGCCGCACCTCCTCCACGTCCCGGGAGCAGCAGACCCCGCGAAACCTGTTCGGCTTCAAGGACGGAACCAACAACCTCAAGGCCGAAGACACCGCACTGCTTCAGGACCATGTCTGGGCCGGGGCAGGCTCCCGCCCCCAGGAGGCCTGGATGCAGGGCGGCAGCTACCTGGTGGCACGCCGGATCCGGATGCACATCGAGATCTGGGACCGCACGTCGCTGCGGGAGCAGGAACAGCTGATCGGGCGGAACAAGTCCGAGGGCGCCCCGCTCTCCGGCGGGAAGGAATTCACAGCACCGGATTTCGCCATCCAGGGAAAGGACGGCGAACCCCTGATGGGCATGGATTCACACGTCCGGCTTGCCCACGCCGACCAGAACGACGGCGTGCGGATGCTCCGCCGCGGCTACAACTACACCGACGGCTCCGACGGGCTGGGGCACCTCGACGCAGGGTTGTTCTTCATCGCCTTCGTCAGGGATCCGCGCACGCACTACGTCCCCATGCAGCTGACCATGGCAAAGCAGGACACGCTGGCCCTGGAATACCTCAAGCACACGGGGTCCGCCCTGGCCGCGGTTCCGCCGGGCATCCAGCCGGGCGGGTTCGTAGGCGAGGGCCTCTTCACCTGATGGGCGGCGTGGCATGAGCACCGCTGCTAGCTTCGAGCTGAAGTAATTAGGTCACGCAACAGTGTCGTAATGCATGTGATCCTGATCACTTAAGGCCCGCAGCGCTTGGAGTCTTAGGTTTGGCTAACCTACAGTTTCTCGAGTGAGCCACCGATCCCCCGGCTCCCCAAGACCCCCGGGTCAACAGACTTTTTCCCCAGAAAGTAGCCCTCAATGAAGATCCGCAACAGCGCGCTGGCAGGCATTGCAATCGCCGCCACCGCAGCCCTCGGTCTGACCGCCTGCGGCGGCTCCACCACCCCGGCCGCCACCGGCTCCGCGTCCGCTTCTTCCGGCGCCGCCTCCGGCGAAATCACCGTGTACAACGCCCAGCACGAAAGCCTCACCCAGGAATGGGTCGACGCTTTCACGGCTGAGACCGGCGTCAAGGTGACCATGCGCCAGGGTTCGGACACCGAGCTGTCCAACCAGATCGTCCAGGAGGGTGCAGCCTCGCCGGCTGACGTGTTCCTCACCGAAAACTCCCCCGCAATGGCGCAGGTGGAGAACGCCGGCCTGTTCGCCGACGTGGACAAGGCCACCATCGAGCAGGTGCCAGCGGAGTTCCGTCCGTCCACCGGCAAGTGGACCGGCATCGCCGCCCGCTCCACCGTCCTGGTTTACGACAAGACCAAGATCAGCGAAGACCAGCTGCCCAAGTCCATGCTTGATCTGGCCAAGCCCGAGTGGAAGGGCAAGTGGGCCGCTTCACCGTCCGGCGCCGACTTCCAGGCGATCGTCGCGGCGCTGGTGGAGCTCAAGGGCGAGGCCGCCGCTGAAGAGTGGCTCAAGGGCATGAAGGAAAACTTTAAGGCCTACAAGGGCAACAGCACCGCCATGAAGGCAGTAAATGCCGGCGAAATCGATGCCGCGCTGATCTACCACTACTACTACTACGGCGACCAGGCCAAGACCGGTGAGAACTCCAACAAGGTCACGCCCTACTACTTCAAGAACCAGGACCCGGGCGCGTTCGTCTCGGTGTCCGGCGGCGGTGTGCTGAAGACCTCCAAGAACGCAGCGGCGGCGCAGGCCTTCCTGAAGTTCGTCACCGGCAAGAAGGGCCAGGAAGTCCTCAAGAACGGCACCTCGTTCGAGTACGCCATCGCCTCCGACGTGCCGGCCAACGAAAAACTCGTTCCCATCGCGGACCTGCAGGCTCCCACCGTGGACCCCGCCAAGCTCAACTCCGCCAAGGTCACCGAGCTGATGACCAAGGCAGGACTCCTGTAATTCTGTGACTTCTGATCTATCGGCTCCCCCGAAAGCGGGGGGCACGACGACGGCGGGCCGGGGCAAGCGCCCCCGCCCGCCTCTCGGCGTTTCCACGGTGTCCATCCTGGCCGTCCTGATCGCCATGTTCTCCCTGATCCCGCTCGGGTACGTCGTCTACATGACGGCCGCAACCGGGTGGGACACCGCCGTCGAACTCATCTTCCGGCCACGGGTAGGCGAGCTGCTGCTCAATACGATCCTGCTGATGCTGATCACGGTCCCGCTCTGCATCATCCTCGGCGTTGGCGGTGCCTGGCTGGTGGAACGGACGCGGCTGGGTGGCCACAGGATCTGGGCGGTGCTGTTGGCAGCGCCGCTGGCCATTCCCGCGTTTGTGAACAGCTACGCCTGGGTATCGGCCGTGCCGTCCCTGGAAGGGCTTGGCTCCGGCGTCTTGATCGCCACGCTCTCCTACTTCCCGCTGGTCTACATCCCCGCGGCGGCCACGCTCAGCCGGCTGGATCCCGCCATCGAACAGTCCGCGGCGGCGTTGGGGCTGGGCAACTGGCGGGTCTTCTTCCGGGTGGTGCTCCCGCAGTTGCGCATCGCAATGACCGGCGGCGCACTGCTGGTGGCCCTGCACCTGCTGGCCGAATACGGCGCCTTCGCGATGATCCGCTTCGACACCTTCACCACGGCGATCATGATCCAGTACCAGTCCACCTTTAACGGTACGGCGGGCAACATGCTGGCCAGCGTGCTGGTGTTCTTTTGCCTGATCCTGCTGGTGGTGGAGGTCCGCGGCCGCGGCAGCGCCCGCTATGCCCGGATTGGCTCCGGCGCACAGGCCAAAGCCTTGCGCCTGCCCCTGCACGTCTACCAGTTGCCCGCCCAGCTCGCCCTCCTTGCCCTGACGGCGCTGGCTTTCGGTCTTCCGCTGTTCCTGGTCCTGCGGTGGGTAGCCGCGGGAGGTCCGGCGGTCTGGGCTGCGCACGAGTTCCTCCCCGCACTGCTGGCCACCCTGGGCTACGGCCTGGCAGGCGCCGTGGTGACCACCGTAGTGGCCTTTCCGATGGCCTTCCTGGCGGTGCGGCACCCCAGCTGGTTCAGCAAGTCTTTGGAACTCTCCAACTACGTCACCAGCTCCCTGCCGGGAATTGTGGTGGGCCTGGCGTTTGTCACGGTCAGCATCCGGTTGGTCCCCGGCATCTACCAGAGCGCCGGGGTGCTGGTGGCCGCCTACGTCCTGCTGTTCCTGCCGCGCGCGCTGGTAAACCTGCGCGCCGGTTTGTCCCAGGCCCCGAAGGAACTCGATGAAGCCGCGCAGGCCTTGGGCAAACCGCCGCTTCAGTCCTTCATCCGGGTGACGCTGCGGCTCACCGCCCCCGCCGCGGCCGGCGGCGCTGCGCTGGTGTTCCTGGCCATCGCCAACGAGCTGACGGCCACCCTCCTGCTCTCGCCCAACGGGACCCGGACGCTGGCCACCGAATTCTGGAGCAAGAGCAGCGAAATCGACTACGCCGGCGCGGCACCGTACGCCCTGCTGATGATCCTGCTCTCCGCCCCCATGACCTACCTCCTCTTCCAGCAGTCCAAGAAAGTGGCCGGACAGTGACCGAACAATCCCCCTCCCGCCTACCGGAACCGCGGATCGCGCCGTCCGTGGAGCCTTCCACCAACAGCCACCTGCAGATTACGGATGTCACCAAGAATTTTGGTTCCCAGGCTGTGCTGAAGGGCGTCAACCTGTCCGTGGCCAAGGGCGGCACCACCGCCATCGTGGGTCCTTCCGGCTCAGGCAAAACCACGCTGCTGCGGCTCATCGCGGGCTTCGAACACCCCGCCACAGGCAGCATCTCGCTGAACGGCATCAAGGTGGCGGGCGACGGCGTCTGGCTCCCCGCCCATAAGCGCCACGTCGGGTATGTTGCCCAGGACGGCGCCCTCTTCCCGCACCTCACGGTGGGCCAGAACGTGGCCTTCGGCCTGGACCCGGCCAAGCTGGCCGGCGGCCGGCAGGCAGTGGCCGGGCGGATCAGTGAACTGCTCGAGATGGTGTCCCTGGATCCGGCCATGGCCAAACGGCGCCCGCACCAACTTTCCGGCGGCCAGCAGCAGCGTGTTGCGCTGGCCCGGGCGCTGGCCCGTGAACCCGAACTGATGCTCCTGGACGAGCCGTTCTCCGCCCTGGATGCAGGCCTCCGGGTGGCGACGCGCCGGGCGGTGGCCAAAGTGCTGAGCGAAGCCGGCGTCACCACCATCCTGGTCACCCACGACCAGGCAGAAGCGCTGTCCTTCGCGGACCAGGTGGCTGTGATGCGCGGCGGCAAACTGGCCCAGATCGGCAACCCGTTTGTGGTGTACACCCGCCCCGCCGACCGCGCCACGGCCGAATTCCTGGGCGACGCCGTCATCCTCGACGCGTGGATGGAAGGGTCCCTGGCCACGTGCTCACTGGGCGGCATCCCCGTCCGCCGGCCGCCGTCCCAGGGACGCGTGCAGCTCATGTTGCGGCCCGAACAGATCCGCATCGCCGAGGATGGACCCATCCGCGGCGTGGTGGTGGACACCGACTACTTCGGCCCCGAAACCACCGTCCGGCTCAAACTCGCCGTGCCCCCGGAGCTGGCTGATGGCAGCGACCACCGCTACCCCGGTGGCGGCGAGGTCATCACCATCCGGCACTGGAACGCCTCCATCGCCCGGCCGGGCATGGAGCTCTGCCTGCGGGTGGTTGGCGAAGCGGTCGCGTTCCCCATGGAGGACTGACCCCAACTAGGTAGCACTAACTGTCGTTTTGAGCCCTGAAAACGACAGTTAGCGCGACTTACTTGGGCAGGGCGGCCTACTTGGGCGGGGCGGCAGGGCTCAGGCGGGCTTCCTCTTCTGCGGGTACGGCGTCTCGCCGCGGGCCAGCATTTCGACAAAACCGGCAATCTTCCGCTCCCGCATGGCTGCCTGTTTCACCGAATTCGTCCTATAGATCAGGGCATACCGGTTCACGGACGTGAGGACGTCAAACATGGCCTGAGCCGCCGGGACGGCGGCGATCGCCGCGGCCAGATCCGGCGGGACCTCTGCGGTTGCCTGCCCGCCATAGGCTTTCTCCCAGCGGCCGTCTGCCTTGGCACTTTCGACGGCGGCACGCCCCGCATCGGTCATCTTGCCTTCGGCTTCCAGCCGGGCAACATGCCCAACATTCCGTGCTGACCAGGGACTCTTGGGGGTGCGGCGGGTCATGCGCTGGCTGTAGCTCCCGGCGTCGCGCTTGATGACCTGGCCGTCAATCCACCCGAAGCAGAGCGCCTCATCGAGCGCGGCGTCGTAGTCGAGCCCGGTGACACCGCCGCCCTTCTTGTGGAGGACCAGCCACACCCCCGGGCTGTCGCGGTGGTTGGCTTCCAGCCACGTCCGCCACGCGGCCGCATCCGGCACCAGCAATTCCTCAAGTTCAATCGCCATGGCCCTATTCTGCACGGTGCCAGTGGTTTCAAGAGGTGGCATGATGGCGGTAGTTGCGCTGTCCCGGATTCGAGGAGAAACCCATGCTGCGTGTCAGGCCCGTCCATTTCACCTCCCGCCCGGAAAAGTGGGAAGAACTCCTGGTCGCCTTGGGCCTGGCAAAGACAGTTGATCAGGGCCCGTGGCGGGAGTTCGACGCCGGCTCCGGTCGGCTCGCCCTGCACACCACTGCGGAGGGGCCGGAGGACGGCACCACAGCCCTGGGCGTCGAGGTGGGCGACCTAACCGAGTTTGCCCGGCGCACCGGCCTGGCTGCGGAGGAGTCCGGGAAGACCACCGCGGAACTCATCACTGCGGACCACGGCGAGTCGTGCCGCATCACCGGCGTTGACGGCTTCAGCTTCCTGGCGGACAAGGCCGCCCACGGTGCGAACTGCGCTGACGCAGACCCTGCCCTAACGGTCGTCGGCGTCTGGTTCACCACCGATCCCGGCGCGGCCGCCATGACGCTGCAGGACATCGGTGCCAGGTTCCGTCCGGTTCCGGACGCCGATGAAACGGCGGACTTTACCGCGAAGAACGGCGGCGTGCTGATGGTCCGCCCTGCATCGGGCGGCCCCCGCTCAGGCCTGGGATTTGAGTACGACGGCGATCTTGGCGCCTTACGCGCCCGGCTCACGGCGGCGGGCATTGAGGTCACCGAAACGGAGGAGGCCTTCGGCCGGACCCTGCACGTGGCCAACCCGGACGCCCCCGGATCCGCCCAGCATGCCCCTCCTACTCTCTGGATCTCGCATAAGCCAGCTGACCGGTGACATCCCGGCGCCAAACGCGCCGGTTTACGCTGAGAGCTCACCCCTCGCCGGCCGGCACGTGTCGATGGGGTAGAACTTAACCATGAATGTTCGCACTCCTGACCCCAATCCCGGCTGGCTCTCCGAGGAAGACCTCTTCGAGGCCCGCGGGAGGCTTCCCATGATCTACGTGGAGGCCGTTCCGGTCAGGCTGGATCCCCTGGGGTTCGTGAACGAGGTTGGCACGCTGCTGCAGGCCGATGAAGACGGCAACATGATCCGGTCGCTGGTGTCCGGCCGGGTGATCTACCGGGAGACCATCCGTGGCGCGCTTCTGCGCCACATGGAGAAGGACCTGGGCCCGCTCGCGTTTCCGCAGCTCCCCATCAGCCCGGTGCCCTTCACGGTGGCCGAATACTTCCCCGCTCCGTCCCACACCGGCTTCACCGACGACCGCCAACACGCCGTGTCCTTGGCCTACGTCATCCCCGTGACAGGCGAATGCGAGCCCCGCCAGGACGCCTTGGAACTGACCTGGATGACCCCCGAGGAAGTGCTCAGCCCCGGCGTGCAGCTCGAATTCAGCGGCGGCCGCGGCGCCCTGGTCCGGCAGGCGCTGGCCTTTGCCGGAGTGGGCTTCTGACGCCCGCGGGATCCCCGGCGTCCCGGACTTGGCGCGCCCTGCTTTGTAGACTGTAGGGCGGACCGCAAGAGAATTTAAGGACCCACATGACCGAAACCCCAGCCGCACGACACTACAGCGAACAGCAGGCTGGATCTCTGACTTCCGGCGATCAGCTCCTCCTGCCCGATGGTTGGCGCACCGCCGAAATCCAGCGTGTGGAACTTGAGTCAGACGATTTTGGCGCGCCTGCCCTGGTCCTGGCAAACCTGACCGGCGGCGGCACCATCCGCATCGCGGCCGGCTCCACTGTCAGGATTCTGGACACCTCCGTCAGCAATGTCGCCGTTGAGGCGGCGGCCGACGGCGTCACCCTGCTTCCGGCGGCAGCGCAAGGTCCCGGAGGGGAAAGAACCTCAGCGGAAGCGCCCGGAGGCGCGGTGACTGACGAGGACACGCAAACGCACGGCGAGGAACAGCCCGGAAAGCAGCCCCCGGTAGCCGGGGAGGCCGCACCTGCAGCACCCGCCGTCGTCGTACCTCCCCAGCCTGCCATCCCGCCCGCGGTGAGTGGCCCCTCTGCGGGGGAGCTCGCGCGTATTCCGGAGCCGCAGGGCACCCCGGAGGCTGTGGTGGAGGCTGCCGCAGAAGCCCACCCGGACGCCGTGGGGGTGCTGCTGCTGGCGGACAAGCTGGCCAAGGGAATCAACTTCAAGTCCGGCAGCTGCCTGAAGGACCTCAGCGACCTCGCCCACGAACTGTTTGTCACACTCAAGGACCCTGAGGGCGCGCTGGCGGTAGCGGACCTGCTCAACGTCCTGCCGTTCGACGGCAACCCGGGCCGGTGGGCTTCGGTGGAGGCCTCCCTCGCACTGTCCAGCTACATCTGCCGTGAGGACCGGCAGGAAGACCGCGCCGAGGTCTACGAAAAGCTGCTGCGTACGCCGGAGAACCAGGAAACGGACCCCTTCAAGGCGCGCATGAACGCCAAAGTGCGCCAGCGTTCCCTGAACGAACCCAACCTGTACGACAAAGAGATTTTCCGCTCGATCGATAACTCCAACCACGAGGCCGAGCGGGAGTGGCGGCTGCTGCGCCTGGAGTCGCTGCTCTTCCTGCGTGCCCACGGCGGGTCCGAAACGATCGGCATCGGCGAACTGCAGCGCCGCATCAGCAACGAACTCGAAGCCGTCCGCGCCTGAACCAAATGCCCCCTAGCCCGGGGCTGCGCCGGCGCTGTACATTCGGGCTATGACGAACAATCTGAGCGTGGTCGTTAATGCTGATGCGCCGCAGGTCTGGATCATGCTGCGCGAACCCGCCAAGGTGGCCCAGTGGCACGGCTGGGAGGCTGACGAGCTGGAGGCCGAAATCAACCAGATCTACTTCGGCAAAGGCGTCGTCGAGGCCCCGGACCATACGAGCCTGACCACTAACGGCGGAGACGTCTTTGACCTCAAGCCGGTGTCCGGCGGGACGTTGGTCAGTGTCACCCGGTCGGCCCTGGACCACAATTCCGAGTGGGCCGCGTGGGACGAGGACATCACCCAGGGCTGGCTGACGTTCCTCCAGCAGTTGCGGTTCGCACTGGAACACCACCCGCACGGCAACCGGCGCACCCTGTTCTTCGAAGTCCCGGGCGGATCGGGTTCCGCGATCGAGAAGCTGGGGCTGTCCGATGTTCCCAAGCCCGGCGAACCGTACCAGCTGACGCTGGCCACCGGCGAGGAGCT
Organism: Arthrobacter sp. BF1; assembly: GCF_056680215.1. Lineage (NCBI taxonomy): Bacteria > Bacillati > Actinomycetota > Actinomycetes > Micrococcales > Micrococcaceae > Arthrobacter > Arthrobacter sp. BF1. Next base: position 578,395 of record NZ_CM155271.1, on the reverse strand, counting down.
CGCCGGCAAGGTCTGGTACCGCAGCAACCACCAGGTGGGGCTCACCGTCCACGGCTACGCCGAGCACGGGGACGGCCTGCTGATCGTGGCGGACCAGCCTGTCATCGAGGAGATCAGGCCCGACGGCGGCGCCATAGTGATTGCCTCGACCTATGACCTCGGTGCCCACAAACTGGACTCCATCCGCTCGTCGTGGGACGGCTGGCGGACTGAGAACTACCCCACACAGAAGGCGGCCCGCTGAGGGTTCGGCGCTCTTTGCTGGCACACTGGAACCGTGCCAGCCAACCCCGCCTTCGCCCTGCCCGCTGACTCCAAGCCCGCTGACTCCGTGGCCGCCACCGCTGGCGCAGCCTTTAGGGGTCAGTCCGCCGCAACTCAGTCCCAGTTCTCCTTCACCGTAGGCACCCGCCTGGCCGAAAGCTGTGCGCCGACGGCCGCCCAGCTCGCTGAGAACGGCGGCGAGTTCCTGGGCCGCACCGGCACCATCACCACCCCGCACGGCGAGATCCGCACCCCGGCCTTCATCGCCGTCGGAACCAAAGCCACCGTCAAGTCGGTGCTGCCCGAATCCATGGCGGAGCTCGGGGCGCAGGCGCTGCTGGCCAACGCCTACCACCTGTACCTCCAGCCGGGCGCGGACATCCTGGACGAGGCCGGCGGACTGGGCGCGTTTATGAACTGGTCCGGGCCCACGTTCACGGACTCCGGCGGATTCCAGGTGATGAGCCTGGGGTCCGGGTTCAAAAAGGTGATCGATATGAAATCGGTGGACCAGTCCGGCCCCGACGACGCCGTGGCCCCCGGCAAGGAACGCCTGGCCCACATTGACGACGACGGCGTCTGGTTCAAGTCCCACCTCAACGGCGACCGCCACCGGTTCTCCCCCGAAATCTCCATGCAGGTCCAGCACCAGATCGGCGCGGACATCATGTTCGCCTTCGACGAGCTGACCACCCTGCAGAACTCCCGCGGCTACCAGGAGGAATCGCTGGAACGGACGCGGCTCTGGGCGCTGCGGTGCCTGGACGAGCACTTCCGGCTGACCGCTTCCCGGGAGGGAAAGCCTTACCAGGCCCTGTTCGGCGTCATCCAGGGCGCCCAGTATGAGGACCTCCGCCGAAAAGCATGCCAGGACCTCGGCGCAATGAACTTCGACGGCTACGGCATCGGCGGGGCGCTGGAGAAGGAGAACCTGGGCACGATTGTTCGCTGGTGCAACGAGGAACTGCCGGAGGACAAGCCACGGCACCTCCTGGGCATCTCCGAGCCGGACGACATCTTCACCGCGATCGAGAACGGCGCTGACACCTTCGACTGTGTCTCCCCCACCCGGGTGGCCCGGAACTCCGCGTTTTACACGCCCACCGGCCGGTACAACCTCTCCGGCGCCAAGTACAAGCGCGACTTCGGTCCGCTGCAGGACGGCTGCGACTGCTACGCGTGCGCCAACTACTCGCGCGCCTACATCCACCATTTGTTCAAGGCCAAGGAGATGCTCTCCGCCACGCTGATCTCCATCCACAACGAACGCTTTGTGGTGAAGATGGTGGACGATGCCCGGCTGGCCATCGAGGCCGGCACCTTCTTCGAGTTCAAGGCCGAGACCCTGGCGCAGTACTACTCCTGAGCGCTGTTCCCGGTTGCCTCGGCTATCCTGACCAAATGCTCATTGAGATCCCGGCCGCAGCAGGCCCCGCCGAAGCCCTCGTCGCCCGCCCGTCCACCGGTACCGGCCCGTTCCCGGGCGTCATCCTGTACATGGACGCCTTCGGCCTGCGTCCGCGCATCGAGGACATGGCGCAGCGCATCGCCGACTGGGGCTACGTGGTCCTGGCGCCGAACGTTTTCTACCGGGACGGGACCGCGGCGGAACTCGCACCGGGCCTGGACATGACCACTCCGGAGGGCCGCGCCGCCGCCGGCAAGGCAGCGTTCCCGCGGGTTGGGCACCTCACCACTGACAAGGCGCTGCCGGACATTGATGCGTGGGTTGAGGCACTGGCAGCGCTCGACGGCGTCGCGGCGGGTCCGATCGGCACCTTCGGCTACTGCATGGGCGCCCGGCTCGCGGTGCGTACCGCCACCGCCCACCCGGAGGTGGTGGCCGCGTGCGGCGGCTTCCACGGCGGCGGGCTCGCGAGCGACGCCCCGGACAGCCCGCACCTGGGACTCTCCAACGCGAAGGCACGGTTCGTTTTCGGCCATGCCGACCACGACCAGAGCATGGATCCGGCCGCCGTCGCCCGCTTGGGGGCTGCGCTCGATGCTGCAGGGCTGGAGGCTTCCAACGGGGTCTATGCCGGAGCACCGCACGGCTACACGATGGCGGACACTTCCATGTTCCACGCCGAGGCCACAGAACGGCACTTCACCGAACTCCGCGCACTCCTCGACGGGACGCTGAAGGGCTAACGCCGCACCCCATCAGTTGCTCCCCGATGCGGCTAAAAGTACGACGCCGGGCGGCAGCTACGCGGCGCCGGTCACCGCGGCGTCCGTCACGTCAGCGCTCGGGACGCCGTAGCTCGGTTCGCGCCTCTTGATCCAGCCGATCACCAGGGACGTCACGGGAACAAACAGGAACTCCACGAGGGTCTTGTAGACAAAGCCGACCACCACGTAGTTCACAAACATGCCGAAGTCGGTGATGCCGATGACGGAGGCGGCGATGCTGCAGAAGATCAGGGTGTCCACGAACTCGCCAGCGCCCGAGGAACCCATCAGCCGTGCCCACAGGGACTTCTCCCCGGAACGGGCTTTCATCTTCACCAGGATCCAGGAGTTGATGGTCTGACCGGCCAGAAACGCCAGAAGTGACGCCAGGACAATCTGCGGAACCGGGCCCAGGGCACCCTCCAGGGCCGCCTGCTTGCTTGCGCCGAACTCGTCGTCGAAGCCGGGCAGGGCGATGATCACCCAGTAGCAGATTGAGGCGAACACGGAGAGTGCGAACGTGGTGAAAATGGCCTTGCGTGCCACCTTGAAGCCATAAACCTCGCTGATGACATCGCCCAGGATGTAGGCCAGCGGGAAAAGGAAGAAGCCGCCGTCGGTAATGATCGGGCCGATCGCCACCCCCTTGGCCGCACCAATGTTGGAGAGGATCAGCACCACGGCCATAAAGGCCAGCATGATGCCGAAGTACGGCGAGCCGATGGATGCGTATTTCGCGGCCGTGTGCGCGGGGTTCGCGGCGGGCAGGGCGTGCGGTCCGGAGGGGGAAGGCATGGGTGTCCGTTCATAGTGGTTCGCTCGGGTTTCCGCGGCACCTGAAGATTGTGCGGAACCGGCTGTATTAGCACTGTCACGCCATTCTCCCATCCGGAACAGACCCCGGGGGTTTTGAACACGTTCAGTTCCCGGTACACTTATTTCTGAACGCGTTCAAAACGAGGAATTAAGTGGCAGTCAAGAGCGAGCAGACCCGGCAGCATCTGGCGGATGTGGCATTGCGCATGTTCCGTGAGATTGGTTTCGAGAAAACCACCATGCGGGCCATCGCGGCCGAGGCCGGTGTCTCGGTGGGCAACGCGTACTACTACTTCGCCTCCAAGGACGACCTGGTCCAGGAGCTCTACGTCCAGGTGCAGGCCGAGCATGCGGCCAAGGCGGACGAGGCCCTCGAAGGCCTGAAGGACCTGGGCAGCAGGCTGAAGGCCACACTGCACGCCGGCCTGGACGTCATGGCGCCCTACCATCGTTTCGGCGCCGACTTCGTGGCCACAGCCATCCGGCCGACATCGCCCGTGAACCCTTTCGCGGGCGAATCGACGGCGGCCCGTGAAGCCTCGCTGAGCATCTTCCGGGCGGCGGTGGAAGGCGCCAGTCCGCCTGCGCCGAAGAAGCTGCGCGCAGATCTGCCGGAACTGCTGTGGCTGGGCTACATGGGGATCGCGTTGTTCTGGGTGTACGACACCTCGGAAGGCCAGCTCCGCACCCGGAAACTCGTGGACGGAGCCGTCCCGCTGATCGCCCGGGGACTCTCGCTCGCAAAGATTCCCGGCGTCAATAAGGTGCTGGACGATGTCCTCAGCCTGAGCCGCAGTATCCGCAACTGAACATCATGGGGGAACAAATGACCAAAACACACACCGTGGTCCTCGCCGGGGCTTCGGGCTTTATCGGCAGGTACCTCCGTGCGCGCTTCGAGCGGGACGGCTGGGCGGTGCGCACCATCGGCCGCCGAGTTACGACAGGCACGGCGACGGCGGCAGGCTGGAACGACGACGGCGCCCTTACCCGGGTGCTTGACGGCACCGATCTCCTGGTGAACCTCGCCGGACGGTCGGTCCACTGCAGCTACAACGCGCGGAACAAAGCGGCCATCCTCGATTCCCGCGTTGCCACCACCTCGGCGCTTGGCCGCGCCCTGGCACACTGCGAGGCGCCGCCGTCGTCCTGGCTCAACGCCAGCACCGGCACCATCTACAGGCATGCGGACGACCGGCCCCAAACAGAGTCCGACGGCGAACTCGGCAGCGGGTTTTCCGTGGACGTGGCGCGCGCCTGGGAAGCCGCACTGGCCGCGGCGGACACACCACGCACACGAAAAATTCCGCTGCGGATCGCCATTGTCCTGGGCCCGGGCGGCGGCGCATTGCGGCCAATTGCCACGCTGGCGCGGTTTGGCCTGGGCGGGCACATGGGTCGCGGCAACCAGAAGTTCAGCTGGATCCATGTGGAAGACCTATACCGTGCCGTCCGCTTCCTGCACGCACGGACTGACATTTCCGGCCCGGTGAATGTTGCGTCCCCTGATGTGGTGGACAACCGTGAACTGATGCACATGGTCCGGCGGGCCTATGGTGCCAGGCTGGGCATTCCCACACCAGCTTGGCTACTTCGTCTGGGTGCGGTCCTGATCCGTACCGAAACCGAACTGGTATTGAAGAGCCGGTGGGTGCAGCCGCAGAAGCTGATCGACGCCGGGTTCATCTTCCGGCAGCCCGAGTTGGGGCGCGCGCTGCTCACGATTGCCAAGGGAAGACCGTGAAACGTGTGCACCGCGTGACGTTCGGACCCGGAGCGTTCCTTCTGGGCGCCGGGATCACCGTGGCGCTCTTTGGTGTTCCGCTCGGGGCGACAGGCTACGTTTTCGGAACCGCCGCGGCGCTCCTTCTCGGTATGCCACTCGCCCTCGCCACCGGAATCCTGATGCGGCCAGTCCGTGACCAGTTGCAGCATGTTGTGGCCATCGCCGGGGCAGGGCTGGTCACCGGTTTCTGCACACTTCTGTTCCTGACAGGTGGCAGCTGGTCCAGCATGTGGGGTTTGATCCCCTGGACCGGCGCCTGCGCCGCCGTCGGACGCCTGGCGGTGTTCCGCCTCGTGACCACGCATGACGGCGTGGAGCCCGAGCTCGTGATTCGCGATTCAACGGCGGCCAACACCCGGCCGTAAGCCGGCGGCATGAGGCAACCTCGGCGGAAGCTACTGCGAGGCGTCAAAGCCTATGAGCAGCCGGCGCGAGGCAGTCTCCATGTGGGACCGCATGGATGCTGTGACCGCCGAAGAATCCCGAGCCTCCAAGGCGGCGTGAATTTCTGCGTGCTCCTTCAGGGCGGCGGCCGCATGCCCCTCGTCAGTCAGCGCCCGGTCCACCCAGATTCGCAGCAGCGAGCGGATGCTCTGCAACAGTTCCTGCAGCACCTGGTTTCCGGAGGCCTCGGCTATTTCACGGTGGAAGGCTGCGTCGGCCTCCACAAAGAGGGCCAAGTCGTCAAGGTTGTCGGCCATCGTGGCCAGGTTGCCCTTCATCCTATCCAGCGCCTCGTCCGTTATCCGCTCCGCGGCGAGCTGCGCGGCCTGAACCTCCAGCCCGCTGCGCAGTTCCACCAGTTCGCGGGTCCTGGGGGCGCCGAGCATCATCCCCCAGCTCAACGTGCGGGGCAACAGTTCCGAGATTCCGTCGCGCAAGTAGGTTCCGGAGCCCGGCCGGACCACGACAATGCCGAGGATCTCAAGGGCGGCGAGGGCCTCCCGCACCGCCGACCGGCCCACTCCCAGGGACGCGGCCAGCTGGCGTTCCGCCGGAAGCCTCGTTCCGGGCGCGATGTCTCCGCTGGTGAAGTACGCAAGCAGGCGCTCAGCCACTTCCGTCACGACGGAGCCTTGGCCCACAGAGCCGAGCGCTTCGCTGATCTTGGCCGCAGACAGGGCGGAGGGGTTCATGGACACACCCCAAGCGTAACAACGGATGCCGGCCTGTCCTCCGCGAAAACCAGAAGATGTCAACCGGTTGACCAATTTAGGTTTCGGTCTTATGGTGGAACTCACACGCTTTAGCCGCCGGTTGGTGCACGGATCCTTCCCGGCCTGAGAAATGCCCCCGACTTCCAGAGCCGGATACCGGGGATTCAACATCTAGGAGTCAACGTGGACACCACACAATCGGTGGTCGAAAAATCTGCAATCAGGAAAGTGGCGATCCGGCTTGTCCCGTTCGTCGCCCTGATGTTCTTCATCAACTATCTGGACCGGACCGCCATCTCATTTGCGGGCCCCAACGGCATGAACAACGACCTGGCCCTCTCGGCAGCCCAGTTCGGCTTCGCGTCCGGCGTCTTCTTCATCGGCTACATCCTGCTTGAGATTCCCAGCAACCTGGCCCTGCACAAGTTCGGTGCCCGCCGCTGGCTCGCCCGCATCATGGTCAGCTGGGGCATCGTCTCCCTGCTGTTCACGTGGGTTGGCAACGTGGAGCAGCTCTACATCCTCCGGTTCATCCTGGGTGTGGCTGAGGCCGGCTTCTTCCCCGGCGCCATCCTGTTCCTTAGCCTCTGGGTGCCCTCCCGCCACCGCAGCAAGATCCTTGCCCTGTTCTACCTGGCCCAGCCGCTGACCACCGTGATCGGCGCCCCGCTGGCTGGCCTCCTCATCCAGCAGCATGGCCTCTTCGGCCTGGAAGGCTGGCGTGTGATGTTCTTCGGCGTCGCCATCCCTGCCATCCTCATCGGTGTCATCGCCTGGTTCTACCTGGCAGACTCCCCCGCCAAGGCCAAGTGGCTGACCCAGGACGAGAAGACCTGGCTGACCGGTGCCCTTGAAAAGGAAAAGAAGGAAACCGCTGCCAGCAACAAGCACGTCAGTGTCCGCACCGTGTTCGGCAACGGCCGCGTGTGGATGCTCTCCGCAATTTACTTCGGCTTCATCTATGGCCTGTACGCGCTTGGCTTCTTCCTGCCCACCATCATCGCGGGCTTCGAAGGCATCTACGGAGCCAAGTTCGATGTCTTCCAGAAGGGCCTGATCACCGCTATCCCGTACCTGCCGGCCGCCTTCGCCCTCTACTTCTGGTCCAAGGATGCCACCAAGCGTGGCGTCAAGACCTGGCACATTGCCCTCCCAGCCCTCATCGGCGGCCTGAGCATCCCGCTGGCCCTGTTCGCAGGCTCCCCGGCGGCCACCATTGCCGTCATCACCATCACTGCAATGTCGATCTTCGCGGCTCTGCCCAACTTCTGGACGGTACCCACACAGTTCCTCACCGGCGCCGCAGCAGCCGCAGGCATCGCCCTGATCAACACGGTGGGCAACCTCGCAGGCTTCAGCGCCGGCTACGTCACTGGCTGGCTCAAGGACTGGACCGGCAGCTACACCGTCCCCATGTTCGTCGTCGGAGGGTTCATGCTCCTGTCCTGCCTCCTCATGGTGGTGCTGAGCCGTTCCGGCAAGGTGAGCGAAGGTGTACCGGCCGAGGCGCTAGACCCCTCCGGAGCCGGACACCACGCCGAACCGTAGGCAACACACCGCAACAGACCCGGTGGCGTCTCCCTCACCCGGGGACGCCACCGCCCCAACCCGCACGCCGACTCACGACTTCCCCCATTTAGGCCCAGGAGCTTCCCCATGACCCGCCTGTTCAACGAACCCGCAGCCTTCGCTGACGAAATGATTGAAGGCTTTGTCGCCTCCCACGGACGCTGGGTCAGGCGCGTTTCCGGCGGCGTTGTCCGCAACACCAAGAGCACGCCAGAGACGGTGGCACTGGTGATCGGCGGCGGCTCCGGCCACTACCCTGCGTTCGCCGGGTTGGTGGGCCAGGGCCTGGCCCACGGTGCAGCAATGGGCAACCTGTTCGCTTCCCCCTCAGCCCAGCAGGTCTACAACGTGGCCAAGGCGTCCAACAACGGGGCAGGGGTGCTGCTGGGCTATGGCAATTACGCCGGCGACGTCCTGCACTTCAACCAGGCCCAGGACCGTCTCCGCAGGGAAGGCATTGACTGTCGCAGCATCGCCGTCACTGACGACGTCTCCTCCGCACCGCCGGCCGAACGCGTCAAGCGCCGCGGCATTGCCGGGGACCTGACCGTCTTCAAAGTCGCCGCCGCTGCAGCCGAAGCAGGCTACTCCATGGACGCGGTAGTCGAGATCGCAGAACGGGCCAATGACCGCACCCGCTCGTTCGGCGTCGCTTTCACTGGCTGCACCCTGCCGGGTGCCGACCACCCACTGTTCACCGTCCCCGAGGGCCGGATGGCCGTGGGCATGGGCATCCATGGCGAACCCGGCATCAACGAAACGGACATCCCGACGGCGGATGAGCTCGCCGAACTGCTCGTGGCCAAGCTCCTCACCGAAGTCCCGGAGGGCCTTGAGTCGCCGGGCGACACCAACAAACGCGCCCGCGTGGTCCCGATCCTCAACGGCCTCGGCAGTGTGAAATACGAAGAGCTCTTCGTCGTTTACCGCCGGGTCGCCCAGCTCCTCGACGAAGCGGGCTTGGAAGCAGTAGACCCGCAGGTGGGAGAACTGGTCACAAGCTTTGACATGGCCGGTACGTCCCTCACCCTGTTCTGGCTGGACGACGAGCTCGAGACCCTCTGGCACGCCCCCGCCGACGCCCCGGCATTCCGCCGCGGCGCGGTGACCGCCACCGCACTGGAGGCAGGCGATGCCCCTGAAGAGGCCGACGTCGAACTTTTCATCCCGGACGCCACCACCGAATCCCGCGCCGGCGCCGCACAAATCCTGACCGCGCTGCGCGCGGCGAAGGCAGTAGTGGATGCCAACGCCGACGAGCTGGGCCGCATCGACGCGATCGCCGGCGACGGCGACCACGGCATTGGCATGGAGCGCGGAGTCGGCGCCGCCGTCGACGCGGCAACAGACGCCGTCGGACGTGGCGCCGGTGCCGCAACCACCCTGTACATCGCCGGGGATGCCTGGGCGGACAAAGCAGGCGGCACCTCCGGAGCACTCTGGGGAATGGCCCTGCGTGCCATCGGTGATGCACTCGGCAACACCTACCGGCCCGACGCCAACGCCGTTGCCACCGGTGTAGCCCAGGCGGCCGCCGCGATCATGGATTTCGGCAAGGCCAAACCAGGCGACAAGACCCTGGTGGACGTCCTGGTTCCGTTCCGGGACGCCCTGACCTCCGAAGTGGTCGCCGGGAAACCCCTCACCGAAGCCTGGGGAACAGCAGCCGTAAAGGCCCAGCAGTCCGCCGACGCCACGGCCCAGCTGCTCCCGCTGATGGGCCGGGCACGCCCGCACGCCGAAAAGAGCCTCGGCACCCCCGACGCCGGAGCCGTTTCCATGGCGCTGATCATCCAGGCAATCCACAACACCCTCGTCGAGAACACCACCCTGAAGGAGAAAGCATGAGCGCCAAACTGCGCCTGATCGTCGGTTCCGACGACGCCGGCTTCGAGTACAAGGAAGCCCTGAAGTCGGATTTGGAGGCCTCCGACCTGGTCGAGTCCGTCCAGGACGTCGGGGTGGATGCGGCCAGCCACACACCGTACCCGTCCATTGCCATCGCCGCTGCCGAACTGATCGCCGCCGGCAAGGCCGACCGCGCCCTGCTGGTCTGCGGGACCGGCCTCGGCGTGGCCATCGCAGCCAACAAGGTTCCCGGCATCCGGGCCGTTACCGCGCATGACAGCTACTCGGTTGAACGCTCCATCCTGAGCAACAACGTCCAGATTCTCACGTTCGGCCAACGCGTCGTTGGCCTGGAGCTCGCCCGCCGGCTCGCCAAAGAGTGGCTCACCTACACGTTCGACGAAACCTCCGCCTCCGCCGAAAAAGTCACCCTGATTAAGGACTATGAAGGTGTCACTTCCTGCTAAAAGCTCCGACCCTCAGCGCCCCCGTGCGGTGATCGGCGTGAGCCTGAAGATGTACTTCGGCTACCAGCGCTCGGTGGATTACTGCCGCGACGTGGCAGCCATCGCGTTCGCGCACCCGGCGGTCCAGTCCGGCGACATCGAACTCTTCGTCCTGCCCACCCTCCCGGTGCTGCCCGAAGCCGCCCGCATCCTGGGAACGGCGGGAGCAGCATCCGGCGCCCAGGATATCTTCTGGGAAGACGAAGGCCCTTTCACCGGTGAGGTCGGCGGCAGGACCGTGGCCGAGCTTGGCGGACGGTACGTCGAGGTGGGCCACGCAGAACGCCGCCGGATCTTCGGCGAGGATGACAGGGTCATCGGACTGAAGACGGCCGCCGCCTACCGCAACGGCCTCACCCCCGTCCTGTGCGTCGGGGAACTGCAGCAGGGCTCGGTGGAGGAGGCCATCGCCCGTTGCTCCGCGGAAATCGACGCCGCCCTCAACCGGGCCCAGTCGCTGGGACCCGCCGGCAGGACCATCGTGGCCTACGAGCCGCAGTGGGCCATCGGCGCCCCGGAACCCGCCACACCCGAGTACATCAGCGCCGTCATCACCGGGCTGGACGCGCACCTGCGCGCCCTCCCCGGCCAGGCGGACAGCCGGGTCATCTACGGCGGCAGCGCCGGGCCCGGGCTGATCACCGCGTTGGACTCCGCCGTCGCCGGCCTCTTCCTGGGCCGTTTCGCGCACGATCCCCAGGCCCTGAAGACCATCCTGGACGAGACCGCGGCACGGCTTGCCGGGAAGCGGGTGACGGTATGAGCACCCCCGGGCAGGGCAGGATCGGAGCGGGTTCAAGAATTGGATTGAGCAGCTACGCCTTCTTCTGGCAGCTATCGGACAAAGTCTCGGAACCGCTGAGCATCCACCATGCGCTCGAGCGGACCGCGGAACTCGGCGTGGACCTCTTCCAGGTCTGCGACTACGCGCCGCTCGAAACCATGACGGACTCCGAGCTGGAAGCCGTCCGGGCCACCGCGGACCGGCTGGGGATCTTCCTTGAGCTCGGCACCAAGGGCATCCGTCCGGAGCACCTGCGCAAGTTCCTGCACATCGCCGGCATCCTGGGCTCACCCCTGCTGCGGACCATGTTCAACGTCCCGGGCCACACCCCGACAGCGGAGGAAGCGGTGGGGATCTTCAAGGAAATCCTGCCGGAGTTCGAAGCCGCCGGCGTGAAGATCGCGGTGGAAACCTATGAACAGGTGCCCACCGCCCGGATCCTGGACGTGATCCGCGGGGTGGACAGCCCGTACCTCGGCATCTGCAGCGACCCGGCCAACACGGTCGCCGCGCTGGAGATGCCGCGTGAGGTGATTGACGCCGTCGCACCCTACGTCCTGAACATGCACATCAAGGACTTCGCCTTCACCCGAAAGGACGGGTGGGTCGGCTTCACGTACGCCGGTGCACCCCTAGGCGAAGGCCTGCTCGACTACGAGTACATGGTCAGCAAATTCCAGCCCCACCAAAAAAATATCAACCAGATCGTCGAACACTGGCTGCCTTGGCAGGACACCGAGGCGGAAACCATCCGGCTCGAAAACCAGTGGACCCAGCACAGCATCGAATTCCTAAGGAGCAAGTGAAATGTCAGCAGAAAATTTGACCGTCGCCGTTATCGGAGCCGGTGGCAAGATGGGAATGCGCGTTTCCCGGAACCTCCAGAAGAGCGCCCACACCGTCTTCTACAGCGAAAACTCCCCCGCCGGCCAGGAACGCATCCAGGCTGAAGGCCGCGATATCACCGCCACTGACGATGCAGTCAAGGGCGCGGACGTGGTCATCCTCGCCGTTCCGGACACTGTCCTGGGCGTCGTGTCCGAGGGCGTCGTCCCCCAGATGAAGGCCGGGGCCATCCTGCTGACCCTGGACCCCGCCGCTGCGTACGCCGGCCTGCTGGCAAAGCGCGACGACGTCGTCCAGGCAGTTGCCCACCCCTGCCACCCGTCCGTATTCCTGGAACGCACCACCAAGGAGGAATGGGCCGACACCTTCGGCGGCGAAGGCGCTCCCCAGAACGTGGTAGCGGCCATCGACGACGACGCTTCCGAGGAGACCAAGGCAGCCGCCGAGGCCGTTATCCGGGTCATCTATGCCCCCGTCATCGACGTCCACTGGGTCACCGTCAAGCAGCTCGCCATCCTCGAGCCCACGCTGGTGGAAACCGTGGCCTGCATGATCGGCACCCTCCTGAGCGAGGCCCTGCATGAGACCGTGCACACCGCCGGCGTTCCGGAAGAAGCCGCGAAGGCCATGCTGTTCGGCCACGTCCAGATCGCCCTCACCAACGCCCTGCGCGGCTCCAACCCGTTCTCCGAGGCGTGCGAAATCGCCATCCAGTACGGCAAGGACACCATCATCAAGGACGACTGGAAGAAGATCTTCGACGACTCCGAGCTGGACGGTGTCATCGCCAAGATGCTCAAGCTGGACGCCGTCAAGCGCTGACCTGCGGACGGGAGGCAGCGCTGAGCGTCGCTGCCTCCCGCCCCGTTCTGCAGTCATCCGCGAGGACTGAACCGCCGGAGCCCGGCAACGAGATGTGCAAGTTGCCCACTTCAACGACGGCCACATGCGTCTGGGTGACGCACCGGGCATCGGCGTAGAGTTCAACGAGGAAGCCGCCGCTTCCCTTGGACCTCAAATATCTGCCGATCAACCGGCGGCTCGACGGATCGGTGCATGACTGGTGAACAACGCAACCCTAAAACCTGCTGCGGCGTTTGACGTCGTGGTGATGGGCGAGATCCTCGTTGAGGTGGCCACCGACGTCGCGTTCGCGCACGGCGTGCCCGCGCAGCTTGGCATTTCCGGGGATGCCCTCAACGTTGCCGCCGCTGCGGCGGCGGCCGGCGCCCGTGTTGGCCTGCTGTCAGTCCTGACCGACGACGACCTCGGCAAGGCCATCGCCGCACGGGTTGTTGAGCTCGGCATTTCCCCCGCCCTGCTGAGATTCCGGGCCGGCCAGCAAGGCGTCTACCTGGTGCACTGCGACCCCAACGGGCAGCGCGAGTTCTCCTACGCCCGCACGGGCAGCGTCGGATCCAGTTTGGGCCCGGACGACGTCGACCCTGCAGTGTTTTCGGCTGCCGCGGCCGTGGTGGCTAGCGGCGTCGCGTGCGCCATTTCGCCATCCTCCCGGGCGGCGGTGGTGAAGGCCGCCGGGCTGGCCCAGCGTTTTGTGTTCGATCCGAATTTCCGCCCCCGGCTCACCTCCGAGGAGGACGCGACGGCGGCACTCCTCGAGCTCGCACCGCGCACCTTCCTGGTGACGCCGTCGTTTCCCGGCGAAACCTCCGCCCTCCTGGGCTGCACCACAGCGGCCGATGCCGCGGCGAAGCTTCGCGGCCTCGGCGCCGTCAACGTGGCCGTGACATGCGGAGCAGAAGGGATCCAGCTCGAAGGCGAAGGCCAGGACAGCATGTGGATCGACTCCATTCCTGCCCCCGCGGTGGTTGACCGGACCGGGGCCGGCGACGCGTTCGTGGGCACCCTGACCGCCCGGATGGTGCTGGGCGACACCCTTCCCGCGGCTGCCCGGTATGGTGCGGCGGCGGCGTCGCTGGTAGTGGGAGGCAAGGGCGGCACGGGCCTCATTCCCACCCTGGAGCAGACCCGCGCCCACGCAGGAATAACTGGTACCGCATCATCGACACCGACCGGCTGGACGGCCTGAGAAAAGAGATCACCCATGGCTGACGCAACCAGCGTCCTGCACGTTTCCCCCGTTATTCCCGTAGTCACCATCGCCGACCCGCGGCATGCGGTTCCCGTGGCCAGGTCGCTGGCCGACGGCGGGGTGCGGATCATCGAGCTCACGCTGCGGACCGATAGCGCACTCGAATCGCTGAAGCGCATCGCCAACGAGGTCCCGGACATCCTGGTGGGCGCCGGCACCATCCTCACACCCGCCCAGGCCCACGCCGCGGTGGGAGCCGGCGCGCAGTTCCTGGTGAGCCCCGGCGTGACGCCGGCCCTGCTCGACCACATGCTGGCCCTTGGCGTCCCGATCCTGCCCGGCGTGGCCACCGTGGGCGAGGTGATGGCCCTCCTGGAACGGGGCATCACGGCCATGAAGTTCTTCCCGGCAGGCCCTGCCGGCGGCCCGGACTATCTCGCCGCCATCGGAGCACCCATCCCGCAGGTGCAGTTCTGCCCCACGGGCGGCGTCAGTTTGAACTCCGCGCCCGGGTACCTGAAGCTGGCCAATGTCTCCTGCGTGGGTGGCAGCTGGCTCACCCCGCGCGCAGCCCTGGAAGGCAGCGACTGGGCGCAGATCACCAGGCTCGCACGCGAAGCTGCCGGGCTCAGCCGGGGCTAGCTCAACGGATGCGGCGCGGCCGGCCGGTAACGCACCGCACCGCAAAAAGCCATAGCGAAAGCCTCGGGCGGAAGCTAGAGTGGGAGCCGGTCCGGTCTTCACGTAGACGGACCAGAGCCGGGAGGGAGGTGTTTTTGATGATTGCCATTGCCGTGCGCCTTCGGCGCCTCGAAACCATCAAAATAACCACCCCCGTCTCCCGCTTCCGTACCGCATAGGGCACTGCCCGCGGAATGCCGCACCCTTGGGCCTTGCCCGGGAGTGGCCGGTGCCAGGAGACTCCTTCCCGAGGTATCACAGTGAAAAATTCTTCAGGCCCCGGCCTGGCCAGTCCTGTTACGTCCACGTCCGGCAGCGCCGGCCCAACCCTTTACGGCTACAACGCCGTGGTCGCACGGCACTTCACCGAAAACCCCTTACCTGTCTGTGGCGCGGATAATCACTGCGAGCCCGGCCGCTTGGTGCGGGTTGACCGCAGCCTGGTCCTGGTTGCCGTGGGCGCGGAACTCCTGCACCTTCCCTACCCGCTGGATGCCGGCGTGCCGGTGACGGGCGACTGGGTTTGGATAGGACCGAACCGCGCGGGTGACCGGCAGATTCTCGGCATACTGCCCAGGCGTTCGGAGCTCAGCCGGAAGCGCGCCTTCGAGGACTCGTCCGCCGCTCAGGTCCTGGCGGCCAACATGGACGTGATCGGCGTGGTGGTTCCGGTCGACCGCCCGCTCACGCACAACCGTCTCGAACGGACACTCGTCGCCGCCTGGGATTCAGGCGCCGTTCCCCTGTTGATTATCACGAAAGCCGACCTGGCGAACGTGGCGGACGACGTCGTCGGGGAGGTCATCCTGCAGGCAGCAGGAGTCGACGTGGTCACCACCTCCGCGGAGAACGGGGACGGGATCGATAACCTGTTGGCCCATCTGCCGCCGCGCAGCACGCTTGTCCTATTGGGGCCCTCCGGCGCAGGTAAATCCACCTTGATCAACGCCATTGTTGGCCACAACGTACAGCACACCGGCGACGTCCGCTCCGGTGACTTCAGGGGCAAACACACCACCACCTCCCGGGAGCTTGTCCCGCTGGCTGACGGCACCGTCCTCATGGACACTCCCGGAGTCCGCGGGTTCGGGCTTTTCGACGCCGACGACGGAATGGAGCAGATGTTCGGGGACGTGGAGGAGCTCGCCGGCCTCTGCCGGTTTTCCGATTGCGCCCATCAGCAGGAACCCGGGTGCGCCGTGCAGGCCGCCCTCTCTGACGGCACACTCGAGGACCGCCGCTGGAACAACTACCGGAAGCTCCACCGCGAATTGGCCGCGCTGGCCCGCCGCAAGGATGCCGCGGCCAGCCACGCCTACCAGCGTGAGTGGCACCAAAAGGTGGTCGGCGGAGGGAAATCCCAGCGTTCTGCAGAGCGTGCCAGATCAGAGCGGGAGGAGGAACAGCGGTCAAAGCGACGGCGGCGCTGAGCGACCCGGCGCCGGATGGCAGGATGGAACCATGACTCTTGCTTCAACCGCCGCCCAGTCCCCCGCCGCTGCTCCCGCCGTCGTCCTGACGATCGCGGGATCCGAAGCCACTGGCGGCGCCGGCGCCCAGGCCGACCTGAAGACGTTCCAGGAACTGGGAGTTTTCGGCATCGCCAACCTGACCTGCATCGTCTCCTTCGACCCGAAGGACAGCTGGAACCACCGGTTTGTGCCGGTGGACCAGCAGGTGATCGCGGACCAACTGGAGGCCACGACGGCGGCATACGGTGCCGCCGCCGTGGCACCTTCAGTGGCGGGCAGGCCCGTTCTGGACACCGTCAAGGTCGGCATGCTGGGCAGCCCCGCCACCATCGGCACCGTGGCAGCCGCCCTGCAGGCGGGCGCGTTCCGCAACGTGGTGCTGGACCCGGTGCTGATCTGCAAGGGCCAGGAGCCGGGCCATGCCCTGGACACTGACCAGGCTTTGAAGGCGCACATCCTGCCGCTTGCCACGTTCGTCACGCCCAACCACTTCGAAGCGGAATCTCTGTCCGGCCTGGTGATCACCGACGTCGAATCCCTGAAAGCCGCGGCCATCCGCATCCATGAGCTCAGCGGCGCCGCGGTGCTCGCCAAGGGCGGGGTGCGGCTGGCTGGCCCGGACGCCGTCGACGTCTACTACGACGGCGAGACCCTCGAGGTCCTCAGCGCACCGAAGGTGGGCGACGTGGCCGTTTCGGGCGCCGGCTGTTCGCTGGCCGCGGCAGTGACTGCCGAGCTGGCCAAGGGCGCCACCCCGCTGGAGGCTGCCCGGACCGCCAAGGACTTCGTCACCGCCGGGATCCGCAACAGGGTCGCCTCCGGCGCCCCGTTCGATGCCCTGTGGCAGGGCGGCCCCCGCTAACTCCCCCTCCTCACCCCAGCCTGACCTGCCCCCGGACGCTCTCTCACTTAATGCGGGGTTTTCAATGACGCTCTCTCACTTTCTTAGGGAAAGTGAGAGAGCGTCGTCGGTTTTCCTGCATTAAGTGAGAGAGCGTCCGGAGCAAACGGACGACGGCGGGCCGTTCCGCACCGTGCCGCACAGCGCCGCTACCGCGGGTCGGCGACCGTTCCCATAAACAGGGGCAGGCCGGTCTCCACGTGCACGATCTGGTAATGGAACGGCCGGTCGAAGTCGATGGTCCGCTCGGGCTGCGGCGGGGCGCTGGTGGCCATGCCGTTGATCTGGGTTACCGCGGCCGCGATGGTGCCCTTTTCGGCCACCGTGATGTTGGCTGCCTGGGCGGCCTGGGTGATCATCATTTGCGGCTGGATGTTGTTGAAGTCCTCCGTGGTGCCGAGCATCTTCTCCAGGCCCAGCGATTCGAAGACCTTGCGCAGGTCAAAACTGCTCCTGTGGTCCCACCGCGGCAGCTGGATCTGCACTGATGCGGGCCGGGCGGTATCAAAGGTGTCGGCGATTTCCGCGAGCTTGTGCGCGCCGAAGGCCGCAGAGGCGGGGCGGGGCGCGGCACCGGCAGTGTCTTCGGGCAGGACCAGCCGCATCACGAAACCGTCGGCATAGGGAAGGTCCACGCCCCGCCAGCCAGCACCTTCCGCATACTTCATCTGGAGTTCGTTATGCATGGCCGGCACGTCGATTTCCTCACCGGCGGCTGTTGTGAAGGCCAGGTCAGAGGTGTCGTTCGGGTCGAACGGTGCACGCCAGGCGGCGGCAAAGTACAGGGAATTGAGCAGGCTGAACGTGTTGTCCGGATCGTACTGTGCGGGGGCTTCCTTGATCCGGCCGCCGGTGTTCCGGTTCACCCAGGCATCAATGGCGGGCTTTGTTACGCCCTCATCGCTGAAATCCACGGGATACACGCCGGTGCCATGGTGCCGGGCCAAGGTATCCAGAAAGGGCTTCCCGGTGGGCACGTCCTTGTCCACGAACAGGCCGTTGGCAGCGTGCATGACCGGCTTTCGCGGCGGGTTGTCCTCGTCCACGGCGCCGGGATCACCGTCGAACATGTCAAGCGAGCGGAGAACCGCGTTCATGGCCTCATCGCGCTTCTCCGCGGGGAATCGCAGGACGCTGTCCAGCTCAGCCGCCGTCGCGCCGGACGCTCCCGCCCGCAGCATGGCCAGGGCAATCAGCAGGCTCCCGGGCGAGGACACCACGTTCCCGTTGGAGCCGTCGCCGCCGTCGGTCAGCATCGCCTCGCCGAGGACGAAGGAGGAAGCCCGGAAGGAGCGCACTTCAGCGGCGTAGGCCGCACGGTCCACCGAAACCCGTTCGACGCCGTCGGCCGTAAGCAGTTCCGGCGGGACCGGGACCGGGGCAGGGGCCGCGCACCCGGCCACTGCCAGGACCGCTCCGAGCGCCATCATCCGCTGTAAACGAAACACTTCAATTGCCTCCCGGGGCGCACAAAGGCGAATATCCGCCTTCTCCCAGTCAAACAGCGACGGCGGCGCGAGGCGATGCCGGCAGGGTCACGCTTTGCACTCGATTTGGTCTCGCGTTTTGCTCCCGCGCGGCGGGCCGGGACGGACCCGGCGCCAGAGCGGACCGGGCGCCGGGACTCGCCGAGCTTAGCGCCGCGGGATGTTCCGCAGATTGCTCCGGGCCATGCTGACCGCTTCACCGGCACCACGGTTCAGGACCACCTTGGACATGGCGGTGGCGAAACCCAGCATCTGGGTGCCGGAGACCTTCGGCGGAAGCGAGAGGGCCTGCGGATCCGTGATCAGTTCCACCAGCGACGGACCCGGATGGGCGAACGCTGCGCGGTAGGCCCCCTCGATCTGCGCCGGATCGGCGACCCGCACGGCGTGGAACCCCAGCGCACGCGCGACGCCGGCGTAATCGGCGTCGGGGACATCCACCCCGAAATCAGGCAGCCCGTCCACCAGCATCTCGAGCTTGACCATGCCCAGCGTGGAATTGTTGAAGACCACCACGTTGACCGGCAGCTTGTGGGCGGCCACCGTGATGAGCTCACCCAGCAGCATCGACAGGCCGCCGTCGCCCGACACGGAGACCACCTGACGGCCGGGGAAGGCCAACTGGGCGCCGATCGCGTGCGGCAGGGCGTTAGCCATGGAACCGTGCAGGTATGAGCCGATCAGCCGGCGGGTGCCGAGCGGGTTGATGTAGCGGGCCGTCCAGACGTTGCACATGCCGGTATCGGCGGTGAAGATGGCATCCTCGGCCGCCACCTGGTCCAGCAGGGACGCCGCGTATTCAGGATGGATGGGCTGCTTCTTCTCCACCTTGCGGGTGTAAGCACGGACCGATTTATTCATCAGCCTGTCGTGCTTCTTCAGCATCTGGTCAAGGAACCGGCGGCTCTTTTTCGGCTTCAGCAAGGGCATCAGCGCGGCGAGCGTGGGCAACACGTCGCCGTGAACAGCGACGTCGACGTCGGTCCGCCGGCCCAGCCTGTGGGCTGCACGGTCCACCTGGGCGGTGCGGGTCTCCGGCAGGAACTGGTCGTAGGGGAAGTCCGTCCCCAACAGGATGAGCAGGTCGGCGTCCTCAATCCCTTCGGCCGCCGCACCGTAGCCCAACAGGCCGGTCATGCCGACGTCGAAGGGGTTGTTGTACTGGACGAAGTCCTTGCCTCGGAGCGAGTGGCCGATGGGCGCGTTAATGAGTTCCGCGAGGGAGATCAGTTCGTCATGGGCGCCCTCGACGCCGGCCCCGGCGAAGATCGCCACCTTCCCGGCCTCGTTGATCGCGTCGGCCAGCTCCTGCACGCTGGCGGGGTCGGGCGTCAGCGTGGCGCGCCGGAACGTGGCCGGCAGCGGCGTTTCGGCGGTCGCTTCCAGCCCTGCGATATCACCGGGGAGCGTGACGACGGCGACTCCCCCGAGGCCGAAGGCGTGCTGGATGGCGCTGTGCATGACGCGCGGTGCCTGCTCGGCAGTGCTGACCATTTCCGAATAGACCGAGCATTCGTTGAAGAGCCGGTCCGGATGGGTTTCCTGGAAGAAGCTGCTGCCGATCTGCTTGCTGGGGATGTGCGAGGCGATGGCGAGCACGGGAGCACCGGACCGGTTCGCATCGTACAGGCCGTTGATCAGGTGCAGGTTGCCCGGCCCGCAGGACCCCGCGCAGACTGCCAGTTTCCCCGTCAGCTGGGCTTCGGCCGCGGCAGCGAATGCGGCGGCTTCCTCATGGCGGACATGGACCCAGTCGATCCCGCCCTCCTTGGAGCCTCCCGTTTTCCTCACCGCATCGACGATCGGGTTCAGGCTGTCGCCCACGATCCCGTAGATTCTCTGCACGCCGGCAGCCATGAGTTGTTCGATGAGCTGGCTGGCAAGTTCCTTGGCCATGGTGCACACTCCCGCGATCAGGTTGATGGGCTGACTGGTATGGCTGACTGGTCGATGAGCCGACAGAGCCAATATAGTCCCGCCGCCTGAACCCGCGTCAGGACCCGGCCCCCGGACGCTCTCTCACTTAGCGTGGAAAAACCCGGAACGCTCGCTCACTTTCCCTAAGAAAGTGAGCGAGCGTCCGGGCAAAACACGCATTAAGTGAGAGAGCGTCCGTGGCTAGTGAGGGCGCGTGGTGGACGTACGACGGCGGGTGGCCACCCGCCGTCGTACGTCACCCGGAACTCTCCCTCACCGGAGTAAGCGCTAGGCGCTGATGGAATCCTTGTCCTTGTCTTCATCTTTGGCCGGGCGGTTCCAGGCATGGCCCTGCTCGCGGTCAAGGTGGGTGGTCTTCTTGTTCTTCAGGGCGAAGATGTAGACCACCAGGGAGATGGCAATGGCCACGGTGACGTAGGTGAAGAACAGGTCCACGCGTTCGGCCTTCTGGAACGCCGCACCGATCAGCGGAACCGTGCCGCCGAACAGCGAGTTGGCGATCGCGTAACCCAGCCCGACGCCGAGGGCGCGGATGGAGGCGGGGAACAGCTCAGCCTTCACCAGGGCGTTGATGGAGGTGTAGCCGCCAACAACCAGGAGGCCGCCGAGCATCAGGAGGAACGCGGTGAACGAGTCCTTGGTGTTGGAGAGGGTGGAGAGCAGCGGCCAGGTGAAGAGGACACCGGTGATGCCGAACCAGAGCAGGAGCGGCTTACGGCCCACCTTGTCCGAAATGATGCCGTAAACGGGCTGGAGCAGCATGAAGATGAACAGCGCCCAGAAGTTGATCACGGAGGTATCGGTCTTGGCGATGCCGGACGTATCGTTCATGAACTTCAGGATGAAGTTGGTGTAGGTGTAGAACGCCACGGTGCCGCCGAGGGTGACACCGATACAGATGAGCAACGGCTTCCAGTACTGCGTGAACAGCAGCCGCATGGTGCCGGGCTGGGCCTCGCCAGCCGCAACGGGCGCCCTGGCGGCGAGGACCTGCTCTTCAGAAACAGTTTCCTCCATCGAACGCCGCAGCCACAGGACTACCAGGGCAGCCACGCCGCCGATGGCGAACGGGATACGCCAGCCCCATTCGGTGAGATCACTCTTGGGCATCACGTTCTGCAGGATGACGAGCACCAGCAGGGCCAGCATCTGGCCGCCGATCAGGGTCACGTACTGGAAGCTGGAGAAGAAGCCGCGGCGCTTGGACGTGGCAGCCTCGGACATGTAGGTGGCGCTGGTGCCGTACTCGCCGCCCACGGAGAAACCCTGGACCAGGCGGATGAAAATCAGCATCACCAGTGCCCAGACGCCCACCTGTTGGGTGGTGGGCAGCAGCGCGATGGCGAACGAGCCCGCGGACATCATTGTCACGCTGAGGGTCAGGGCGGCCTTGCGCCCCTTCCGGTCGGCGTAGCGGCCGAAGAACCAGGCACCGATGGGACGCATCAGGAACGACGTCGAGAAGACGGCCATCGCTTCAAGGCCGGCCTGGAGGTCGTCCTTGGAGTTGAAGAAGTGGGACTGGAAGTAGGCGGCGAAGACGGTGTAGACGTAGAGGTCGTACCACTCCACCAGGTTGCCCGCGGAGCCTTTGAGGATGTTGCTCACTGCCCGGCGGGTCTGGGCGGCCTCGCTCTGGACTTCGGTTTGCTGGGTGCTCATCGCTGAACCTTCCTAAGCTGCGGCGCCGCGGCTTCCTGGCTTAATTTCCTGCTTTCCATGGCAACGTTGCCCATGGTTCCTCCTCGACTTTGACGGTCCTCCGCACACGCCGAGGGCCTCATCCAAGTTATGCGTGATGCACGGCACAACCTACGTGGCAGGCCATTTCCTAACACTTCCTTAGGTTTCGCCCGGGGCTAGGGGTAATCTCCAAAGCGGGCAGATTTCGGGTGCCCAACTGTCAGAAAGAGGAACCGCGCCATGGAACTGCTGATCGTCGAGGACGACGACGCCATGGCATCCGCACTTGCCGCGGGGGTGGTCACTGCGGGCCACAATCCCACCCGGGTTGCCCGCGGGGCTGATGCGCTGCTGGTCCACCGGAAGTTCGGCGTGATCCTGCTGGACCTGGGACTCCCGGATATGGACGGCCTCGAGGTGCTGCGGAAGCTGCGCCAGGTCACCCCGGTGCCCATCCTGATCCTGACAGCGCGCGACGACGAACGCAGCGTGGTGCTCGGGCTGCGGTCAGGAGCGGACGACTATCTCGTCAAGCCTGTGAAGCTCGTTGAGCTGCTTGCGCGCATCGAAGCGGTCACCCGCCGCGCGGGCCGCCACTTCGACACACCGCAGCGGAACATCGTGTTGGAAGACCTGGAGATTGACCTCGAGCGGCGGGTGGCGACCCGTGGATCCGTCGAGTTGCCGCTGACTGCCACAGAGTTCGACCTGCTCGCCCTCCTGGCCGGCCACGCGGGTTCGGTGGTGACCAGGGAGCAGATCCTGGACGCCCTGTGGGGGGACGCCTTCGTGGCATCCTCCCGCGCCTTGGACGTGCACCTGACCGGGCTGCGGGCAAAGCTCCAGCTGCCCGGCTTCATCATCAATGTCCGCGGCGTGGGCTACCGGATCGAGGCGGGCTCCGCATGAAGCTGCGCGTGTTGGGCATCCTGAGCGTACTGTCCATCCTCATGGTGGTCCTCGGCTCAACCGCCATCCTGGCTTCGGTCAGCCGGGAGCTGACCCAGGAACTCCAGATCAAGCGGGTGACCGCGCTTAACCGGTTCGCGCAGGTGGCCTTCGACGCCGCCGCCGGCGAGGCGGCGGGGCTCCAAACAGAAATGGACAGATACTCCGAACTCTACGGCGAGGGGGTCCTGATCCGCCTCCAGGACGAGACGCTGCGGTCCGGTGGCCTCAGCGAGGAGAGGACCGACGCCGGTGAAGCACTGGCCCGGGCAAACCTGAACCTCAGCGACACCACACTTGCACCGCTTCAGCCGTTCGGGCCTGGCTCTGAGGTGATGTCCCGGCCCTTCGGCAGCGCCAGCCAGGTCCTGGGGGCGGTGGTCCTGGAGGTGAACCTGGACCCGGCCCGGCAACAATTGCGGGAACGGTGGCTGCTGGTGGGGTTGGCGGCGGCCGCGCTTGCGGCAGTGCTGCTGTTGGCTGCGGCCAGGGTGACTGCGTGGGTGCTGCGTCCGGTCCATCGGCTGAACTCCGCGGTGACCGAACTCGAGGCCACGGGCCGGACCGGCCAGCTTCCCGAGGCCGGCCCCCCGGAGTTGCGGGAACTAAACCGCTCCTTCAGCAGGATGGCCCGGACCGTCAGCAACAGCTTGGAATCCCAGCGGCAGCTGATCGCTGACACTTCGCACGAATTGCGCAACCCGGTGGGCGCCCTTCGGCTGAGGATTGACCTGCTCCAGCTGGAACTGCAGACAGCCCGCCAGAAAGAGGCGGCTGCCGGTGTCCTGGCCGAACTTGAACATGTGGAAGGTCTCCTGGAGGGTGTTCTGAGGCTTGCGGCGGCCGAGCACCGGGTGAGTGAAGACTCTGCCCGTAGTCCGGCGGGCGCTTCCCGCGGTCCGTTGGGCGGGACGCACGCGCTCCTCGATCCGTACCCGGTCCTCCAGGATGAGACGGAACGGGCAGAACCTGCAGCACGGCGCAGCGGAGCCTCAATTTTGCTGCATACCCCACCCGAGACGGCGCTGGACATTGTTTGCAACGCCGCGGAACTCGCCCAGATGGTGGCTGAACTGATCAACAACGCCGTCAAGTACGCGCCGGGTGCCCGCATCTCAGTTGGTGCCCGGCAGCGCGACGGCATGGTGATTATCGAAGTGGGCGACGACGGTCCCGGCCTTTCCGCCGACGAACGGGCAGCAGCCACTGGCCGCTTCTGGCGCTCGCCCCGGAACCGGGGGACCCGCGGGAGCGGCCTCGGCATGACCATCGTGGACAAGCTGGCAGCGGCCAACGGCGGCCGTCTGGTACTGGCCGCCGCCTCTCCGCACGGCCTGGTGGCCCGGCTTGAGTTTCCGACGGCGCCGGGGCAAGACGGGCGCGCAGCGCAGGACGCGGCAGCCGGGGACGCCGCCGCCGGGAAGGGGCAGGATGACTGACCTCGACCGGACCCGCATCCCTCCCCGGCGGGCCGCGCTCAAAGCCGGCCTCGCAGCCGGCCTGACCGGACTGCTGCTTCCGGGGCTCAACGCGTGCACCCCGGACGACCGTCCGGACGCTGTGACCGTGGCCGGCGGCGAACCGGGTGGCTTCTACCTGGAGTTCGCCGGGCTGCTGGCGGAGTCCCTGCAACGCCACGGTGTGGCGGGCCAGGCCACCGCGCTGACCACCGGCGGCAGCCTGGATAACCTCGAATTGCTCCTCTCCGGCAAGGCAACGTTCGCTGTCGCACTCTCTGACTCGGCGGCCCAGCGCGCAGCGGCAGGCGATGCAACCGCCGTCGGAATTTCCGCCGTCGGGAAGGTCTATGAGAACTATGTCCACTGCGTTGTCCGGCGGGACAGCGGCATCCTGGACATTGCCGGGCTGGCTGGCCGGACCGTGGCTGTCGGGGAGCCCGGGTCCGGGACGTCGCTGACCACTCCGCGGCTGCTGGAGGCTGCCGGGTTAAGCTCCAGCGCGACCGGAACGGGCCCCGCAGTCGCCGCCCCGGGCACCGTCACCGTGCTGAATTTAGGGCTCAACGAGGGCCTTGGGGCACTGCAGAACGGCTCTGTCGATGCGCTGTTCTGGTCAGGCGGCGTACCCACCGCGGCCATTGCGGCTGCCCACAAAGCCGCAGGCTTGGCACTGCTGGACCTCTCCGCGCTGCTTCCGGCGCTGCGGGCGAAACACGGCCTGTTCTACGACCGCGTATTGATCCCGGCCGGCGCCTACCCTGGCATTCCGGCGGTCTGGACGGTGGGGGTGGCGAATCTCCTCCTGTGCCGGAGCGACGCGGACGCCCGCACGGTGAAGAAGACCGTGGAGATCCTGGTGGGCCATGCGGAGGAACTGGTCCCGCGCTCCAGCCTGGGCGTCCAGTTCCTCAGTCCCGATTCGCTCATCAACACACCGGGACTTTCGCTCCACCCCGCTGCAGCCGCCGCCTACCGCGACCTCCACGGGTGATGGAACGCTCTCTCACTTAATACGGAAAACCCCGGATGCTCTCTCACTTTCTCCAAGAAAGTGAGCGAGCATCCGGGAAAAACCCACATTAAGTGAGCGAGCGTCCCAGGGGGTGAGGTACGACGGCGGGTGGGCGCCCGCCGTCGTCCGGTCACCGCACCCTCGAGGCAGCGAGTGCGAAAGCGTGGTTTCCAGTCACATTAACCCTGGTTGCGGATCATGGCGCGCTGTTGCCCCGTTGGTCCCTTAGGTGGCGCCAGAAGTAGCGCCGTTTCGTCCCGTTTCGCTTCCGTTGCGCAGTGCTGGCCAAGGCCCGGAGACCGTGCTTGAGTGGGTTCCACGGTCCCGGCCGGGCACCACAGAACAGCCCCCAGAACGCACCAGAACGAACAGGAGGACCCTATGCGGGAAGCAACTATCCGCACGAAACGCGACCATACCTCCGGTGCGGCCTGTTGCCGCACGGAACGAATGTGCAGCATACCCGTCACCGGCCGCAGCCCCCTGCGCGGCACCGCCAACTAGCCGCTGACAGCTGACCGGCGCGCAGCTGGTCCCAACGCTTTCCCTCACCGGCCCGCTCCACGGGCCAGCTCTGCTGCGCCCAAAATCCGCCCTCCCGCGCCACGCCCTCACACCCCCACGCCCCGCATCGAAAGGCCAATTATGTCCTTCGCTTCATCCTCGTCTCCGCTGTCCGCCAAAAGCGGGCAGGCCACCCTGACCCGGCGCCGCGCCCTGGGCGGTCTTTTGGCCCTGCCGGCGCTCGGGCTGCTGACTGCCTGCGGGGGAACCGCCACCGCAGGCAACCCGCCAGCCAGCCGGGCCCCGCTCGCACCGCTCGCCGCAGTTGTGCCTGCCGGGACCACCATCACCGTGGGCGATCCCAGTGTGAAGGTGGCCCTGGAGCTGTCCGGCCTGATCAAGGAACTGGACTTCAAGGTGGAATTCGCCAACATCTCCGGCGGCCCGCAGACCACCGAGGCCTTCCGGGCCAATGCCCTGGACGTGGGCTCAGTGGCGGACATCCCGCCGATCCACGCCACCTGGACGGGCCTGGACGTGCGCATCATCGCGAGCGCGTTCCGGCAGGACGCCGTGAACCACCCGCTGTATGAGCTCGGCGTCGCTCCCGGAGCAGGGATTTCCTCCCTGCAGGAGCTGCGTGGCAAGAAGGTCGCCTACAGCCCGGGCCAGGCTCAGGGCGCCCTGGTGCTGCGGATCCTGGAAAAGGCCGGGCTCACCCAGAAGGACGTGAAGCTGGTGGAACTGCCCAGCACCGGCGACGTCTATGCCACGGCCCTCGCCAGCAAGCAGGTGGATGCGGCACCTCTTGGCGGCGTGCAGATCAAGCGGTACCTGTCCAAGTACCAGGCCGACGGCGGCTCCACCCTGCGCCACGGCCTGCGCGATGACCCCAGCCACCTGTACTCCCCCGCCAAGGTCCTGGACGATCCGGCCAAGGCTGCGGCGCTGGCCGCCTACGTTGACGTGTGGGGCAGCGCCAAACGCTGGGTGGAGGACCACCCGGCGGAGTGGCTGGAAGGTTACTACGTCAAAGACCAGGGACTTTCACGCGAGGACGGCCAGTACCTGATCGATGCCGCCGGCAAGGCGGACGTTCCGCTGTCCTGGACCGAAGCCATCGAGCGGCACCAGCAGACGATTGACCTGCTGGCCAGGGAGCAGAAGAAGCCCGAACTCGTGGCGGCGGACCTCTACGACAACCGCTTCGAAGCCATTGCCGGCACATCCTTCGCCGCGGCCGGAAAGGCCGGCGCGTGAGCGCGGCAACCGCGGTGCGGCGCACCGCCGTCGCGCCCCGCCACGACCCTGCACTCGCGCACCCTCAGGATGTGCGGCCCACCGGCCGCAGGCTGGGACCCGGACGACGACGGCGGCTCGCCTGGCTGCTGGGCCCGTCGGCGCTGCTGCTGCTCTGGTCAGTCGCTTCGGCAACAGGGCTGCTGGACCCCCGCATCCTGTCCGAGCCCTGGACCGTGGTGGCCACCGCCGCTGAGCTGATCGCCGACGGCCGGCTCCAGGAAAACCTGGCCATCTCCGCCCAGCGCGCCGGCCTGGGGCTGTTCTTCGGCATCGTCGTCGGCGCGGTACTGGCCCTTCTGTCCGGGCTCAGCCGCGCAGGGGAGGCGCTCATCGACGGGCCGGTCCAGATCAAACGCGCCATTCCCGGCCTTGCCCTGATTCCGCTCCTGATCCTCTGGTTCGGGATCGACGAGACCATGAAGGTCCTCACCATCACCCTTGGCGTCTTCGTCCCCATCTACCTACAGACCCACGCCGCCCTGCGCGGAATTGACCTGCGCTACGTCGAACTCGCCCAGACCGTGGGCCTGAGCCGGGCCGGCTTCATCCGCCGCGTGGTCCTCCCCGGCGCCCTTCCCGGCTTCTTCCTGGGCCTCCGGTTCGCTGTCACCGGCGCCTGGGTGTCCCTGGTGGTGGTGGAGCAGATCAACTCCACCAGCGGCATCGGCTACATGATGGAGCTCGCCCGCACCTATGGCCAGACCAACATCATCGTCCTCGGGCTCGCCGTCTACGGCATCCTTGGCCTGCTCTCCGACGGCATTGTCCGCTTCATCGAACGAAAGGCCCTCTCATGGCAGCGCACCCTGGCGGGCTGACCGCCGTCGGCTCCTCCTCCGGCACCACCCCCCTCCTGGAGGCCACCGCTGTTTCCGCTGTTTCTGTTCGTGGACTAGTCCGTGGCTTCGGGCCGAAAGGCGTCCTGAACGGCGTGGACCTGGACATCGCCGCGGGCGAGTTCGTGGCGCTGCTGGGCCCAAGCGGCTGCGGCAAAAGCACCCTGCTGCGGGCGCTCGCCGGGCTGGACCACGACGTGAAAGGCAGCGGCGTCATCACCGTCCCGGACCGCGTATCGGTGGTCTTCCAGGACTCCCGGCTCCTGCCCTGGGACAGTGTCCTCGGCAACGTCACCCTGGGGCTGCGGGATCACGACGCCGATGCCAAGGCACGCAAGGCCCTCGCCGAAGTGGGGCTGGCAGGTAGGGAAAAGGCGTGGCCGCACGAGCTGTCCGGCGGCGAGCAGCAGCGCGTGGCGCTGGCCCGCTCCCTGGTCCGCGAACCGCAACTGCTGCTGGCCGACGAACCGTTCGGCGCCCTCGACGCACTGACCCGGATCAAGATGCACGGCCTGCTCCGCGACCTCGTGGCAGCACACCGGCCCGCCGTCCTGCTGGTGACCCACGACGTGGACGAGGCCATCGCCCTGGCCGACCGGATCGTGGTCCTGGACAACGGCCGCGTGGCCACCGTCCGCAAGGTGGCGCCGGAGATTGGTTCTGCCGCCGGAAGCATTACAGACGCCGCCGGCCACGAAGCCCTGCGCCGCGACCTGCTCACCGCCCTCGGCGTCGACGTCACCGTCGCCAGCCGCTGAACTTTCCACCGACCTAAGGAGCACCATGAGTTCCCCGAATGCCAGTTCCCCTGTTTCCGGTTCCACCGCTTCCAGTTCCACCCGGCGCACCCTCCACCTCAACGCCTTCCTGATGAGCACCGGCCATCACGAGGCATCATGGCGGCTGCCCGAAACTGATCCGCACTCCAGCACCAACGTGGAGCACTACAAGCAGCTGGCCCGCACCGCCGAACGCGGCAAGCTGGACTCCATCTTCTTCGCCGACTCGCCCGTGCTCTTCGGCGAAGTGGGCCGCCGCCCGGCCGGAAAGCTTGAGCCCACGGTGCTGCTGACGGCCATCGCCGGCGCCACGGAACACATCGGCCTGATCGCCACCGCCTCCACCACGTACAACGAGCCGTTCAACCTGGCACGCCGCTTCGCCTCCGTGGACTGGGTCA
Source organism: Arthrobacter sp. BF1 (assembly GCF_056680215.1). NCBI lineage: Bacteria > Bacillati > Actinomycetota > Actinomycetes > Micrococcales > Micrococcaceae > Arthrobacter > Arthrobacter sp. BF1. The sequence continues at coordinate 549,190 of NZ_CM155271.1, read as the reverse complement.
GCGGCGGCCGCGCCGGCTGGAACGTGGTCACCACCGCAGGGCCGGACGCGGCGCGCAACTTCGGCGTGGACGACCAGCCCGCCCACGCAACCCGGTACGAGCGTGCCGCCGAGTTCATCGAAGTGGCCCGGAAGCTGTGGGACAGCTGGGAAGACGGCGCCGTGCTCGCGGACAAGGCCGACGGCGTCTGGGCGGATTCCGAACGGATCCGCACTATCGACCACGAAGGAAAGCACTTCAAAGTCCGCGGCCCGCTCAACGTGCCCCGCTCACCGCAGGGGCACCCGCTGATCGTCCAGGCCGGGTCGTCCGAGGACGGCAAGGACCTCGCCGCCCGGTGCGCGAGACCCTCAAGGACGCTCAGGACTTCTACCGGGACCTCAAAAACCGGGCTGCCGCCGTCGGACGTGATCCGGAGTCCATCAAAATCCTGCCGGGCATCGTCCCGGTCATCGGGTCCACGGAGGAGGAGGCGCAGGCGCTGGAACGCGAACTGGACAGGCTGATCAAGCCTGAATACGCACGGATCCAGCTCGCCAAGACCCTGAGGGTGGCGCCGGAGGATCTGCCCTTGGACCGCCAGCTGCCGGACAACCTGCCCAGCGAGGATGAGATCGAGGGGGCCAAGAGCCGGTACACGCTGATCGTCCAGCTTGCCCGCCGGGAAAAGCTCACGGTCCGGGAACTGATCGGCCGTCTGGGCGGCGGCCGCGGCCACCGGACGTTCACGGGTACACCGGTCCAGGTGGCCGATGCCATCCAGGAATGGTTCGACGGCGGCGCCGCGGACGGCTTCAACATCATGCCGCCGGTGCTGCCCTCGGGACTGGAAACGTTTGTGGACCAGGTGGTGCCCATCCTGCAGGAGCGTGGGCTGCTCCGCACCGAATACACCGGCCGCACTCTGCGCGAGCACTACGGACTGGAACGCCCGGACAACCGTTACGCCGGCGACTCCGCCACCCGGCTGGCTTCGATCGGTTCGGCATTCTGACAGGCACCCGAAGCGGCTCTCTTGATGAACGCTCTCTCACTTAACGCAGGAAAACGACCGACGCTCTCTCACTTTCCCTAAGAAGGTGATAGAGCGTCGGTCAAAAACCCGCATTAAGTGAGAGAGCGTCCTGCCTGGGTCAGCTGCCCGAGTGCGCCTGCAGGAAGCTGTACACCTCGGTCTCGTCCACGCCGGGGAACGCGCCCGGCGGCATCGCCGCCAGCAGGTGCGAGTGGGCGCGGGCCGAGGGCCAGGCGTTGCCGGCCCATTCGGACGCCAACGACGCCGGTGGCCGCTTGCAGCAGTTCGGATCCGGACACGTGGACTTCTCCCGGGCCGTGGTCTCCCGGCCGCGGAACCACTTCACGTGCTGGTACGGCACCCCGATGGACAGCGAGAACTCGCCGTTAGCCGAACGCTCCGTCCGGGCCGTGCACCAGAACGTGCCGGACGGCGTGTCCGTGTACTGGCTGTACGCGCTGAACTTGTCCGGCACGTCGAACACCGCCCGCGACGTCCACGACTTGCACGAGGGCTGGCCTTCAATGGCGCCGGTATGGTCCATCGGGAACGTCACGCCGTCGTTCTCGTAGGCCTTGTAGATGATGCCGCTCTGGTGGGTCTTCTGGAAGTGGGTGGTGATGCCCAGGTGCTGCGTGGCCAGGTTGGTGAACCGGTGCGCTGCGGTCTCGTAGGACACGGCGAAGGCATCGCGGATGTCCTCCACGGCGATTTCCTTGGCCGTCTTGGCCTTCTGCAGGAAATCCACGGTGGCTTGCTCCGGCAACAACAGCGCGGCCGCGAAATAGTTGGTGGCCACCCGTTGGGCAAGAAAGTCGCCGTAGCTTTTGGGCGTCTCATGGCCCAAAACGTAGTGGCCCAGGGCCTGGAGGAGGACGGAGCGGGGATCGTGGTCCTGCCGCTGGCTCTGGGTGAGATAAATTCTGCGGTTCTTCAAATCGGTCACTGAACGGGTGGAATGCGGCAGATCACCCACATGGTGCAGGGTGAACCCGAGGCTCTCGGCAATGTCCGCGATCACGTGCTGACTCAGCGGCCCGGAGGTGTATCCGACGCCGGCGAGCACCTTCTGCGCCTCGGCTTCGTACTCCGGAAAATAGTTGCCGCGCTCCCTCATCATGGCACGCAGTTCACCGTTCGCCCGGCGGGCTTCTTCCGGCGTCGCCACCTGCTCGTTGAGCTTGCGTTCCAGCTCGTGCAGCAGACCCACCTGGGCCTCCAGCACATCGAGCGGAAGCCGCGAGCTGATGCGGATTTTGGGCAGATTCAGCGACTCGTAGAGAGGACCGCGCTGGTAGCGTTCCAGCTCGATTTCCAGGGCCGCGCGGCGGCTCGGCGGTTCGGCGCCCAGCAGCTGATCGATGCTCACGTTCAGGGCCACGGCCAGCCCCTGCAGCAGGCTCAGTTTGGGCTCCCGCTTGCCGTTCTCGATCAGGCTCAGCTGACTCGGCGCGGTCCCGACGGCGGCACTCAGGTCATCGAGGGTGAGGCCAGCCTGCTTGCGCAGGTGGCGCACACGGCGGCCGAGGCTGATGACGTCCAATTCCGGGGACGTGGTGGACGACGGCGGTGGCGCAATTTCGCGATTCCAGCTTCCAGGGGTCATTTCTTGAGAATACGCGAAGAAATGCATTTCTTTCCACCCTTTTCCTCTATTGAAGTGTTTGGAAGTGCGGAAAAGTAGTGAACACGGAAAGAAACACCGCGCCGGAGAAGCCGGTGGGAACCGCAAAGGCGCGGTTCCCACCTACCGAATCCGGAGCTCAATCAAGGAGATCAACGATGACTGCAGCATTTGAGCCCACCCAGCAGACGCCCGCACAGCAGGCCGCCGCACTGGAGCTCGAGTGGGCCGCCAACCCCCGCTGGGAAGGTGTGACCCGTGACTACAAGGCTTCCGACGTCGTCAAGCTCCGCGGCCGTGTCTCCGAAGAGCACACGCTGGCCCGCCGCGGTGCCGAGAAGCTCTGGAAGCAGCTCACCGAAGAACACAAGACCGGAGGGTACACCAACGCCCTGGGCGCCCTGACCGGCAACCAGGCCGTGCAGCAGGTCAAGGCCGGCCTCCGCGCCATCTACCTCTCCGGTTGGCAGGTCGCAGCGGACGCGAACAACTCCGGCCACACCTACCCGGACCAGTCCCTCTACCCGGCCAACTCGGTCCCCACCGTGGTGCGCCGCATCAACAACGCCCTCCTCCGCGCCGACCAGATCGAGTTCTCCGAAGGCGTCCAGACCGTCGAGGACTGGATGGTCCCGATTGTCGCCGACGCCGAGGCCGGCTTCGGCGGCCCGCTGAACGCCTACGAACTCATGAAATCCATGATCCAGGCCGGCGCTGCGGGCGTGCACTGGGAAGACCAGCTCGCCTCCGAGAAGAAGTGCGGCCACCTCGGCGGCAAGGTGCTGATCCCCACCCAGCAGCACGTCCGCACCCTGAACGCCGCCCGCCTGGCAGCTGATGTCGCGGGCACCCCGTCGGTGGTCATCGCCCGCACCGACGCCGAGGCAGCCACCCTGATCACCTCCGACGTCGATCCCCGCGACCAGGAATTCGTCACCGGCGAACGCACCCCGGAAGGTTTCTACAAGGTCCGCAACGGCATCGAACCCTGCATCGCCCGCGCCAAGGCCTACGCCCCGTACTCCGACCTGATCTGGATGGAGACGGGCACCCCGGACCTTGAGCTGGCGAAGAAGTTCGCCGAGGCCGTCAAGGCAGACTTCCCGGACCAGATGCTCTCCTACAACTGCTCGCCGTCGTTCAACTGGCGCAAGCACCTGGACGACGCCACCATCGCGAAGTTCCAGCGTGAACTTGGCGCCATGGGCTTCACGTTCCAGTTCATCACCCTGGCCGGCTTCCACGCCCTGAACTACTCGATGTTCGACCTTGCCCACGGCTACGCCCGTGAAGGCATGAGCGCCTACGTCGAACTCCAGGAAAAGGAATTCGCCTCCGAGTCCCGCGGCTACACCGCGACCAAGCACCAGCGCGAAGTCGGCACCGGCTACTTCGACGACATTGCTACCGCGCTCAACCCGAACGCATCCACCCTCGCATTGGTCGGATCGACCGAAGAGGGCCAGTTCCACTAACAAAACTTACGACGACGGCGGCCGGGGCGGCCGGCGAACCGGACGGTTCCCGTCCGGGTCACCGACCCCCGTTCCCGGCCACCGCCGTCGACCTTTCGCTTTTTGTCTTTAAGGAGACTGAAATGAACACCTTTACCGACAGCTTCACGATCAACGGAATTACACTCACCGCGCAGCCCATTTGCCGGCAGGACGAGGTTCTTACTCCGGATGCTTTGGAGTTTGTCGCAAGGCTGCACCGGGCCACGGCAGAGCGCCGGCAGGAACTGCTGCAGGCACGCCGGACCCGCCGAGCCGAGATCGCCGCAGGCCAGGACCCGCGCTTCCTCCGCGAGACCGAGGACATCCGCAACGATCCGTCGTGGCGCGTCGCTCCCCCGGCGCCCGGCCTCGAGGACCGCCGCGTGGAAATCACCGGCCCGGTAGACCAGAAGATGACCATCAACGCCCTGAACTCCGGCGCGAAGGTCTGGCTCGCGGACATGGAAGACTCCTCCACCCCTACCTGGCGCAACGTCATCAAGGGCCAGCTGAACCTCACCGACGCCCTGGAACGCCGGATCGATTTCACCTCCCCGGAGGGCAAGGAGTACAAACTCCGCCCCGCCGGCGAACTGCCCACCATCGTGGTCCGCCCCCGCGGCTGGCACCTGCCCGAGAAGCACATGATCATCGACGGCGCCCCCGTGGCCGGCGGGATCGTGGACTTCGGCCTGTTCTTCTTCCACAACGCCCGCCGCCTCCTGGCCCAGGGCAAGGGCCCGTACTTCTACCTGCCGAAGATCGAGAACCACCTCGAAGCACGCCTGTGGAACGACATCTTCATCCTTGCGCAGGACCTGCTCGGCATCCCGCAGGGCACCATCCGCGCCACCGTGCTGATCGAGACCATCACCGCCGCATTTGAAATGGAGGAAATCCTCTACGAACTGCGCGACCACGCCTCAGGCCTGAACGCCGGGCGCTGGGACTACATCTTCTCCCTGATCAAGAACTTCCGCACCCGCGGCCCCCGGTTCGTCCTGCCGGACCGCGCCCAGGTGACCATGACCCAGCCCTTCATGCGCGCCTACACCGAACAGCTGGTCCGTGCCTGCCACAAGCGCGGCGCCATGGCCATCGGCGGGATGGCCGCCGCCGTCCCCAACCGCAAGGACGAAGCCGCCAACGCCAACGCCTTCGAGAAGGTCCGTGCCGACAAGACCCGCGAGGCCAACGACGGCTTCGACGGTTCCTGGGTGGCCCACCCGGACCTGGTGCCCGTCTGCCGCGAAGTGTTCGACTCCATCCTCGGCGAGAAGCCCAACCAGCTGGACCGCACCCGCGAGGACGTCACCCCCGATGACCGCGCCCTGATCAACGTGGCCGCCACCGAAGGCACCATCACCGAACAGGGCATCCGCAACAACATCGAAGTAGGCATCCGCTACATCGAGTCCTGGCTCCGCGGAAACGGCGCCGTCGCCATCCACAACCTCATGGAGGACGCCGCCACCGCGGAAATCTCCCGCTCCCAGCTGTGGCAGTGGATGTTCGCGTCGGCCATCACCGACCACGGCGAAATCATCACCCACCACTGGATCGAGGAGCTGCTCGACGAGGAGTTCGCCCGCCTGGAACGCTTCGACGGCGACCGCTTCGAAGACGCCCGCGACATCTTCGAAGAAGTCACCCTCAGCCAGGACTTCCCGTCCTTCCTGACCCTCCCCGCCTACGCCCGCTACCTCACCGAAGCACGCGAAAAGGCAACCAAGGAGGAGCTCGCCGCGGCCTAAGCCGCACAGATTTCCGTCCGCCGGGCAGGCATGCCCTTCGCAACAGGCACCCCCGAGATCCGGGGAGCCGGCCCGGCGACGGAACACCCCTTGAGCAGGTCCGCCGCTGGGCCCCCTCACCCGGGTGCGCCCCTCGGACGCTCTCTCACTTAACGCAAGAAAACGGCCGACGCTCTCTCACTTTCCCTAAGAAAGTGAGAGAGCGTCGGCCGTTAAGCCGCATTAAGTGAGAGAGCGTTGGAGGGGGAGGGGAGAAGAACGACGGCGGCGGGGCCCGTCAGCGCCCTTTCGGCACCAGCCGCACGGAGGCGGTGGTGCAAACGAAGAAGATTAGCGTGGACCCCAGAACCAGCAGCAGCGCCGGCGTCCAGGACCCCGTGGTGTTGTGGACGAATCCCACGAGCGGCGGCGCCACGGCAGCAAAGCAGTAACCTAGCCCCTGAACCGTGGCGGACATACGGCCGGCCGATGCCTGGTCCTTGGCCAGTTTGATGATCGCAATGAAGATCAGAGTGATGCCGCCGCCCTGGGCAATGCCACCGGAAATGGACCACAGCCACCACAGGTCCGGCGCCAGCATCAGCCCGGCGGGCACCGCCGTCCACATGAGTCCCAAGGTGACCGCCACCGTCGTCGTACTGAAGTATTTGGCGGCGAAGGGAACGCCCAGGCCACCAACGATGGCGAAGATCTGGAACAGTGAGGACCCCGCGCCTGCGGCGGAGGCGGACATGTCCAGCTCATCGTTGAGGTAGCTCGGCAGCCATGCCGTCACCGCGTAGTAGGAGAACGCCTGCCCCGTGAAGCCTGCCGTCAGGCCGGCGGTGATCCAGCCGGACCCTTTGACTGCCGGATGCACTTCCCCGCCGTTTACGGTTGCGGCTGAAGGGACAAAGGCCGCGCGTGGCCCCACCGCCAGGGTCCAGAAAACAATGGCCACCACGGCCAGGATGCCCACGGAGGCGAGGGCTACGCGCCAGCCAGCCAGCTCGGCGAGCGGCGCCGTCACCATCGAGGTCAGGAACGAACCGATGTTCAACGCTGCCGTGTAAACGCCCATGGCTGTGCCCTGCCGCATTGGCGAAAAGTCCCGGCGGATGATCAGCGGCACGGCGATGTTACCTACAGTGATGGCCAGGCCGATGATGACCGTTCCAGCGATCACCATCGCCGCACCGCCGGCTGAACGCACAATCACGCCCGCCAGCACGCCAAGGATTGTGAGGGATACGGCGAATTCCGCACCAAATTTCCGGGCAGTCAGGGACGCCAGCGAGGCTGCCACGGCGAAACACAGCACCGGGATACTCGTCAGCAGTCCGAGGACGACGGGTGAGAACCCGAGTTCGGCCTGGATCACGTCCACCACCGGCGGGACGGCCACGAAAGGTCCGCGCAGGTTCAGTGCCAGGAGGCCGATGCAGGCGAGCAGGATCCATCCCTTGGGAACCTTGGCCAGGAACTGTCCGCTCATGACGCGACCGCGGGGTATAAAAATGATTTCATCACCCCCATTGCTATCACGACTCACCATCTTGGAGTTCTCGTCCAGATAATGCGCCCTAGAATGACGGGACCTGGCATTATCTGGACAAAAACTCGCGCAGCCCGCTTCTCCGGACGAAGGAACTTCACATGCAGCAACGGCTTGCCATCCTTGACGACTACCAGGACGTGGCGCACGGCTTCGCCGACTGGTCCTCCCTGCAACAGTCCGGCGTCTCCACATCCGTCTTCCGGGAGCCGTTCCAGTCGGAGGATGCCCTCGTGGCGGCGCTTGTTGGCTTCCAGATCGTCGTGGCCATGCGGGAGCGGACCCCCTTCCCGCGTTCGGCGCTCGAGCGGCTTCCCGGCCTGAAGCTCCTGGTGACCACCGGCATGGCCAACGCCGCCATCGACGTTGCCGCAGCCGAGGAACTCGGCATCACCGTCTGCGGCACCCCGGGCTCCCCCACCGCCGCCCCCGAGCTGACGTGGGCGCTGCTGCTGGCGCTGGCCCGGAACCTTCCGGCCGAGGAGCACTCGCTGCGGGCCGGCACGTGGCAAACATCGGTCGGGATGGAACTGTCGGGCAAGACCCTGGGCGTGGTGGGCCTGGGCAAGATCGGGCGCCGGATCGCTGCCTTCGGGCAGGCGTTCGGCATGGAAGTGCTTGCGTGGAGCGAGAACCTGACCGAGGAGACCGCCGCCGACGCCGGAGCCCGGAAGGTCAGTAAGGAGGACCTTTTCAGGAATTCCGACGTCGCCACCCTCCATCTGCGGCTGTCTCCCCGTTCCGAGGGGACAGTGGGTGAGCGGGAACTGCGGCTCCTTGGCCCTGAAGGGCTGTTGGTGAACACGTCCCGCGGTCCCCTTGTTGAGCAGGACGCCCTGGTGCGCGCACTGAACGACGGCTGGATCCGGGGAGCAGCATTGGATGTGTTTGACATCGAGCCCATCCATCCGGCCCATCCACTCCTCAGCACCCCCAACACCGTGCTCTCCCCGCACCTCGGATACGTCACGCAGGAAAGTTACCGTCAGTTCTACGGAGGCGCCTTTGAGGACGTCAGAGCCTGGCTCGAAGGTTCACCGGTGCGGGTGATGACGGCACCATGAACCACCGCTGAATCCGCTTAGCCGGCCGCCTGGATGGTGGACTCGATTGCTGCAGGCGACAACACGTAATGCGTCACCATCTGGCTCGCCCCGAAGATTGCCGCCTGGTCCCCGGCCACGGATAACGCAATGCGCAGGTGGGTGGTCGCCAAGGGCAGCGAGCGCCGGTACACCACCTCGCGGACCCCTGCCATCAGATGTTCCCCGGCCTGTCCCAGGCTGCCGCCGATGACAATGACTGAGGGATTGAGCAGGTTCACCGCCATGGCCAGGACGTCTCCCACGTCGCGTCCGGACTGGCGCAGTGCCTGGATGGCCTGCAGATTGCCGTCGCTGACCAGCCTCAGAACATCGCTGCCCTTACGGGCCGGTACACCGTGGCGTTCCAGCTCCGCAGCCACGGCCGGCCCGGACGCCAGAGCCTCCAGGCATCCGTAGTTTCCGCACCGGCACAGCACGTCGTCGCCCCGGGGCACCCGGACGTGGCCCAGGTCGCCGGCCGTTCCGTTGGCGCCGCGCTGCAGCTCACCATTGCTGATGATCCCGGCGCCGATACCGGTGGCAACCTTGATGAAGAGGAAATTCTCGTGATCGGGCCAGTGCGCCGTGCGTTCACCGAGCGCCATGATGTTCACGTCGTTGTCCACGAGCACCGGGACGGGCAGGGACCGCTGGACGTAGCGGACGACGTCGAACCCATCCCACCCGGGCATGATGGGCGGCTTCACGGGGCGGCCGGTGGCGTGCTCAACAGGGCCCGGCAATCCGATTCCCACGCCGGCCAGGTCCCTGAGGCTCCGCCCCGCCTCGGCCAGGACCGCCAGTCCTTCGGCAGCAACGGTGTCCAGCACCTTTTCCGGACCTGCGGCCACATCCTGCGCCAGCCGCCGTTCGGACAGGACGTTCCCGCCCAAGTCGGTGACAGCGACGATCACGTGCGTCGCACCGACGTCGACCGCCAAAACTGAGCGGGCGGCCGGGTTGAACGCAAAGCGCGACGGCGGCCTTCCGCCGCTGGAGCTCGCCTCGCCTGCGGGGCTCACCAGGCCGGATGAGATCAGCGCGTCGATACGCGCGGCCACCGTGGACCGCGCCAGCCCGGTGGTCAGTGCCAGTTCCGCGCGGGTGCGGGCTTTGCCGTCGCGGAGCAGTTGGAAAAGGTCGCCGGCACGGGAAAAACTCCCGGCGCCGTCGGGCGCGGTGTCGGAGCCGGCGGCCACGCCAGTCTCTTTCCCGGACATTGAACTCATGAATCAGTGATAGCACGAAGGGCTTCTGCGTGTCACGCCGCCGAAAGAATGTCAGCGACTTTCCAACTTTTGCTTGACGGCCGTCAAAAGTCCTTCTACCTTGTTTGTGAGCGGTGTCACTGAAGCAGGCACCAGCGGACCACGTTCCAGCTATTACAAAGAGGTAAGCCACTTGTCGAGCCAAGCAGAGGGATCATCGGCTCTCATCGGCGTCGGAATTCTCGGCGCGGGACCTGTCACCCAGGCCATCCACCTGCCGTCCCTCGCACGCTTGGGCCACCTTCTGGAAGTCCGCCACATCATGGACGTCGACCCCCTCGTGGCGGAAGCCGTGGCCGGTCGGGTGGGAGCGAACTTCAGCACCAGCATGGAGGAGCTCCTTGCCGACCCGGCAGTGGACGTCGTGGCCATCTGCAGCCCGCACCAGTTCCACGCCGCACAGGTGATTGCCGCCTGCCGGGCCGGGAAGAAAGCCGTGTTGTGTGAAAAGCCCTTCGCCATGAGCGGTGAGGAAGCCGCCAGCATTTCAGCCGTTTCGGCTGAAACCGGTGTTCCCATCATCGTTGGAGCCATGCACACCTTCGATCCAGGCTGGCTCGGGGCAGAAGAAGCATGGGGCGACCTGCCCGGCCAGGTACACACCGTCCGGTCGTCCATCGTCCTTCCGCCCAACCCCCGCTTCGAAGACTTCGCCACTGAGATCGTGGGCCGCGTTCCCGGGCAGGCCCGCGACGTGACCGACCCGGAGGTCATGAAGGCAATGCTGACCGGCGGCGTGATGGGGCTCGCCATCCACGACCTGCCGCTGGTCCGCCGTTTTACTCCTGATTTTGCGGCGGTGGAGGTCCTGCACGCCGAAATCGTCGCTCCGTTCGGCTACGTGATCTCGCTGCGGGCCGGGAACGTCGCCATCGAACTTCGCGCGGCGATGAACGGTACCTGGGAACCTGCCTGGGAGTTTGAGGCGATCGGCGACGACGCCGCCTTGAAAATCGACTTCACGCCGTCCTACGTCCACGCCGGCTCCGCAACAGCGCGCATCAGGACAGCCGGGAAAACTACCGTCCTGGGCCCGTTCGGCCACAACGGCTACGAGGGCGAGTGGCGCAAACTCGCCGAACTGGCCTCCGGAACCGGCACACCACCGTCCGCCGAGACCTTGATCCATGACCTTGAGTTCGCTCTGGCCATCGCCCAAGCGGCCGCAGGCCGGATCGAAACAGGCCGGATTGACTCGGACCCGGTCAACGAAGATCAGGAGATCAGCGCATGAACACGCAATTGTCCGTGGCCGCGGATCCCCAGGCTGATGTGGCCGGTGGGGTGTCCGCCGTCGTTGCTTCCCTTCCTGTCTCCTTTGGTCCGGCAGCAGAGGCACCCGAGGTCGTCGCCATTTCCGGCCATGCCGGCTGGACAGCCCGGGCCGTCGACGCGATCCTCAACGGAGCCAAAGGCGTGGTGGTGTCCAGCCCGCTAGCTGAGGACACCGCCGGGCTGAGCGCAGCCGCGGAGGCTGCAGAAGCAGTTGTGGTGCTCGACCGCCAGTGGGCCGGAAACGTGGCGCTGGACTCCGCCAATGAGAAAGTGCACGGCGTCATTGGCGCGGCCCTCGGCGATGCGGTCCTGCTCGACTCGGTGGCCATCGCCGCTCCGGGCACTGAGCCGCTGCACCTCCTCGCGGATCAGTTCGCCGTCCTGGTGCAATGCGGGATTGAGGTCCGCAACGTGCGGATGGTCCAGAGCAACGGGAACGGCTACACAGTGGCCGGCGTCGTCGCGGACGGCATTCCCGTGGCTCTGCAGGGCATCCTGACGGCCGCCCTCCCCGCCACCGCCAGCCTCACCATCCTGACATCGGCCGGCCGTGCCGACGTAAGACTGCCGGACCCCGCAGCAGCGTGGCCGGCCGAAGTCCGTGCGGTCACCGCCGAAGGGGTGACGACGCTTCCCACACTGTACGAATCGTCCCACCGAACCAGCTGGTCAAGGGCCCACGCGCACATAGCTGCCGGGACAGCGGCTGCCGACCTGGCCCAGTTCACCACAGTCTTGTCCCTTCTCAGCCAACTCAACCGATAGACAGCACTACAGCACCACCGCAGTTCCATTACCGCAAGTCACTATCCGCTCACTGTCGAGAGGGGCTCGGGCATTCGTTCCGCTCCGGGCCCTGAAAGGAAACCATCGTGTCTAACAAATCCTCCATCGCATCATCCCCCCTCTCCCGGAGGGGGTTCCTGGGCCTCACCGCAGCAGCGGCCTCGGTTCCCCTCCTGGCCGCCTGCGGCGGAGGCTCCGCGTCACAGGGCGGCGGTGGCAGCGCAGGTGGAACCGTCAAATTCTGGGACATGCCATGGGCCACCCCGGCCTATAACGACGCGGCCAAGGGTATCGCCGAGGGCTTCTCTGGCGCCAACGGCACCAAGGCCTCGTACCAGACCATTCAGTGGGCCAACTTCTACCAGACGTTTTCCTCGGCCATCGCGTCCAAGACCGGACCGGCAGTATCCACCGGCGGCGGCTTCCAGGCGTTCCAGTTCGAACAGCAGGGCCAGATCGCTTACGCCGACAAGGTGATCGAAAAGCTTAAGGCCAACGGCCAGTTCGACGACTTCCTGCCGGGCGTGCTGGATCCGTTCAAATCGAGCAAGGGCTACGTCGCGGTTCCGTGGCAGCTGGACATGCGCGTGTTCTGGTACAGGAAGTCCCTCTTCGAGAAGGCGAACGTTGCCCTGCCGAAGGACTGGCCCACCCTTCTGGAAGCAGGCAAGGCGCTGAAGAAGGTCGGCGCCTTCGGCTTCACCACCGGTGCAGGCACCGGCAACAACTACGCCAACCACTCGATGATCATGATGATGGTCAACAACGGCGGCGGCGTGTTCAACAAGGACGGCGAGCTGGACCTTCTCAACGACCGCAACGTCGAGGCCATGGAATTCGTCCTGGAACTGGTGTCCAACGGCATCGTGGATCCTGCCGCGGTCAGCTACACCACGGACAACATGTCCGCGCAGTGGAAAGACGGTAAAGCCGGCTACGGCCTGTTCCAGGTGAACGTCCCGCAACGCGTGGGCGACACGTCCGGCGACCTGCTGGTGGCAGACCCCATCACCGGCCCGCACGGAGACAAAGCAACCATCGTGTTCCCGAACAACATCATGATGTACACCAACACCCCCTCGCAGGACGCCTCTGAGGAGTTCCTGGTGTACTACCTGGGGCAGCTCAAGCAGCTGTGGCAGAAGAAGCTGATGTCCGCCTTGCCCGTCTTCAAGTCCATCACCGAGATCCCCGAGTTTGCGTCCGACCCCAATAACGTCAAGATCGTCAAGGAATGGCAGCCCATCGCGAAGACCTTCGCCTCCCAGGGCAACACCCTGAACGCCAACCTCGCAGCACTCGACGGCGGACAGGCGCTGAACCAGTTCAGCCAGTCCATCATCACCGGAAAGGCGGATGCCAAGACCGCGCTGCAGACGTTCCAGTCCAGCCTCGAATCCGTTCTGAAGAAGTAGAACGGAACCAGCCATGACCAGCACCGCTGCCCAGACCGGCCTCGCCCGGGCCCGCCGGGGGGTTGCCCCCGGCGGCCCCGGGACTGTTCCCGGAAAACGCAAGAGCAAGCTCTCCGCCCAGACCACCAGGACGTTCTTTTGGCTCCTGCTCCCCTCCGTGGTCCTGCTTGTCCTGATCCACGGCTACCCGCTGATCTACGCAGCCATCCAGGCCACGCATGACGGTAACCTGCTCCAGACCGGTAACTTCGTCGGCGCCGATAACTTCGCCACCGTGCTGGCCTCACCGGCTTTCTGGAAAGCCGCCCAGTTCACGCTGTGGTTCACCATCGTGGGCGTCTTCGGGTCCTGGCTGCTGGGTCTTGGCCTGGCGCTGCTCCTGCGCACCAGGATTCCTGCCGGGAATACCTTTAAGGTCCTGCTCCTGCTGCCATGGGTGGTGCCGATCGTAGTATCTTCCACCGCCTGGAACTGGCTGGTGGCCACCCCGGATAGCCTGATCCCCTCCCTCTTCCGCAATCTTGGCCTGGGTACCCCGCTGTTCCTGGCCGACCCCACCCTGGCCTCCATAACGGTCATGGCCTTCAAAGTCTGGGTCAGCTTCCCGTTCATGATGATGATGATCTCCGCGGCCCTGGCCTCAGTGGACACCACCGTCTACGAGGCGGCGAGCATGGACGGGGCCACCCGGTGGCAACAGTTCAGCCAGATCACCCTGCCGCTGATCGCACGTTCCACGTACATCAGCTGGATCCTGATGACCATCTTCTGCGTCAACGACTTCCCCACCATCTACCTGCTCACCGGCGGCGGACCCGTTAGCGCCACCACCTCCCTGGTGGTCCTGGCCTACCGGACCGTCTTCCAGGACTTCGCCACCGGCCCCGGCGTCGCCATCGCCTTCCTCATGACCATGACGCTCGTGGTCATCTCCGTCATCCTGTACCGCCAAATCCGAAAGTCGAGCGTCGAATAATGAGCGCAGTACTTCACGCCCACCCGGAAACCGGCCCCACGCTGGGCGTCGACGCCGGCCAACCCCGCAAAGTCCTCTCCGAAGCAGGCATGCGCGGCCGCTGGTGGCGGTTCGTCCTGATCCTGGCCATCACCGCCATCGTGCTTGTTCCCATCCTGGTTACCGTAGTCCTGGCATTCACGCCCGGACCCAACAGCACCGCAACCGGCCTGACGTTTGAAAACCTCGCCAACGTGTTCTCCAAGACCCTGGCCGCGACCTGGCTGCAGAACAGCCTCATCACCACCCTGTCCACCGTGGTGGTCTCCGTAGCAGTGGCCGCCCCGGCCGGCTACGTCCTCTCCCGAGGCCGCAGCAAGGCGGTGTCGGGTTACTCCCTGCTGCTGTTTGTGATGCAGTCCCTGCCGATCATCACCTCGGTGGTGCCGCTCTTTATCCTCTTCGCCGGTATGGGGCTGGTGGACAACCTGCTCGGGATCACCATCATCTACGTGGGGTCCACCATGACCGTGGCCACCTGGATGATGGCGGCCTACTTTGACTCAATCCCCATCAGCCTCGAAGAGGCTTCCTGGATTGACGGCTGTTCCGTGTTCGGTTCCTTCACGAAGGTGGTCCTGCGCAACTCACTTCCGGGCATCCTCTCCACGGCCATTTTCGCCTTCCTGCTGGCGTGGAACGACTACCTGGTGGCCATCGTGTTCCTGCGCTCGAACGAAATCTTCACCCTGCCCATGGGCGTGCAGTCCTTCTTCCAGCAGAACGCCACCGACTGGACCTCCGTTATGGCCCTCGCCGTGGTCATGATGCTCCCACCCATCATCGTCTTCGCCACGCTGAACAAATACTTCAGCGTCGGCGGCATCGGCGGATCCCTCGCCGGCCGCTAGCCACCCGCGTACCTTTATCTGAAACCCCGCAAAGGATTACAAAATGTCATACTCCCTCCAGCTGTACACCCTGCGTCACGCAATCCAGGAAGACCTGACCGGCACCATCCGGAAGGTCGCGGAGATCGGCTTCACCCAGGTTGAGCCCTACAACTTCGTGGCCACAGCAGCAGAACTCGGAGCGGCCCTGAAGGAAAACGGCCTGACAGCACCCTCCGGCCACGCACCCCTGCTCAGCCAGGACCAGGACCAGATCTTCGCCGCAGCCAAAGGCCTGGGCATCAGCACCGTCATCGATCCGTTCCTGCCGGCCGAGCACTGGCAGAAGGCCGAGGACATCCGGGCCACCGCCGCGAAACTCAACGAAGCAGCCAAGAAGGGTGCCGAGCATGGCATCCGCGTCGGCTACCACAACCACGCCTGGGAACTGGAGTCCATCATCGAGGGCCGCACGGCGCTGGAGTACTTCGCCGATCTGCTGGATCCCGAAGTGGTCCTCGAAGTGGACACCTACTGGGTCGCCGTGGGCGGCCAGGATCCGGTCGCGGTGCTGGACCGGCTGGGCGACAAAGTGAAGTTCATCCACATCAAGGACGGCCCGCTGAACACGGACACCAAAGCGCAGCTGCCGGCCGGCAAGGGCAAGGTAGCCGTTCTGGATGTCATCGCCGCTGCCAAGTCCCTCGAAGTGGGCGTCGTGGAGTTTGACGACTACGCCGGCGACATCTTCGAAGGCATCGCCGAGAGCCTCGCCTACCTGACCGCAAACACCGCCGAAGGGGCAAAAGCATGAGCCGCGAAGCAACCAATCGCCGCGGCCCGGTAGGCGTCGGCGTCATCGGCGCCGGGAACATCAGCAAGCAGTACCTGGCCAACCTCACGGTCTTCCCCGACCTGAAAGTCCACGTCATCGCCGATCTCTTCGAGGACGCCGCAGCGGCCCGCGCCAAGGAATACGGCATCCCGGAGTGGGGGCCGCCGGAGCTCGCGCTGAACCATCCCGACGTCGAAATCATCGTTAACCTCACCATCCCGGCCGCACACGTGGAGGTGGCAACTGCCGCCGTCAACGCCGGGAAGCATGTCTGGACGGAGAAGCCGTTCTCGCTGGACCGCGAATCCGGGCTGGGGCTGCTCAAGGCCGCCGACGCCGCAGGCATCCGGCTCGGTACCGCCCCGGACACCTTCCTCGGCGCGGGCCTGCAGACCGCCCGCAGGCTGATCGAACGCGGCGACATCGGCACCCCCCTGACGGCCATGACGACGTTCCAGACGCCGGGGCCGGAGTCTTGGCACCCCAACCCGGCCTTCCTCTTCCAGTACGGCGCCGGGCCCTTGTTCGATATGGGCCCCTACTACCTCACAGCACTGGTCCAGACGTTCGGCTCCGTGCGCCGGGTGGCTGCAGTGGGCTCCAAGGCGAAGGAAGTCCGGGTCATCGGTTCCGGTCCCAAACTGGGCGAGGAGTTTACGGTTGACGTGCCCACCCATGTGTCCGCGATGGCCCAGTTCGAGAACGGCGCGTCCTCGCACAGCGTCTTCAGCTTTGAGTCCCCGCGGCAGCGTATGGGCTTCGTGGAAATCACCGGCACCGAAGCCACCATTTCGCTCCCGGATCCGAACTATTTCGACGGCGACGTGCGGCTCTGGCGTGCGGGGGACGAAGAGTGGACGGTCATCCCTGCCACCGGCCCCACGAACGGCCGCGGCATGGGCGTGCTGGACATGGCGCGGGCCATCCGGGCCGGAGTTCCACACCGCGCCACGGGCAACCTTGCCTATCACGTGCTGGACACTATGGTGTCGATTTCCGAATCCGTGGAATCGGGCACCTTTGTCGACGTCGAAAGCTCCGCCCCAACGTCCCCGGCCCTCCCCGAGGACTGGGACCCCACAGCGGCAACTCTCTAGGACTCACATCATGAACTCCCCTGACAGCACAAATGGCACCACCCGGGACGGCCCGCCCCTCGGCTTGGCGATGATCGGCTACGCGTTCATGGGCAAGGCCCACTCGAACGCGTGGCGGGACGTCGCGTCCTTCTTCGACGTCCCGGCCTTCGAGCAGAAAGTGCTCGTGGGCCGGGACGCCGGGCAGGTCGCAGCGGCCGCCTCGAAATACGGCTGGGCGGAATCCGCGACGGACTGGCGCTCGGTCCTGGAGCGGGACGACATTCACATCGTGGACATCTGCGCCCCGGGCTGGATGCACGCCGAAATCGCCGTCGCCGCGCTCGAGGCCGGCAAGCACGTCCTCGTGGAAAAGCCGCTTGCAAACACCCTGGCCGAGGCCGAGGCGATGGCTGACGCCGCCCGGGCCGCCCGGGACCGCGGCGTCCAATCGATGATCGGCTTCAACTATCGGCGGGTGCCGGCCCTGGCCCTGGCCCGCGAGCTCATCGCCGAGGGCCGGCTGGGAACGGTCCGGCACGTCCGCGCCGCATACCTGCAGGACTGGCTGGTGGACGCCGACTCCCCCATGACGTGGCGGCTGAACAAGGAAACCGCCGGGTCCGGCGCCCTGGGCGACATCGCGTCCCACGCGATCGACCAGGTCATGTTCCTGCTGGGTGGTTCCGTCACCGAAGTCTCGGGCCGGCTGCACACCTTCGTGAACAGCCGCCCCGGAGCGGACGGCCCCGAAGAAGTAACGGTCGACGACGCCGCCTGGGCCACGTTGACCCTGGACTCCGGGGCCATCGCCTCCGTCGAGGTTTCGCGCATGGCCACCGGGCAGAAGAACAGCCTGAAACTGGAGATATACGGGGACAAGGGCTCACTCCTGTTCGACCTTGAAGCCATCAACGAACTCGGCTTCCTGGACGCCACCCTGCCCGTCCGGGAACAGGGTTTCCGGCGGATCCTGGTGAACGAGCCCGAGCATCCCTACATGGACGCGTGGTGGCCCCAGGGCCACGTGATCGGCTGGGAACACACCTTCACCCACGAAATCCGGGACTTCCTCGTCGCAATCGACGGCGGCACCCCGCCGTCGCCGTCGTTCGAAGAAGGCCTGGCCGTGCAACGGGTTCTGGCCGCGATCGAAGAGTCCGCCAACGCCAAGTCCTCCATTATCCAACTCAGCACCGTACAAATCCCCGCCACTGAAGGAGCCTGACATGCCCCGCCCGTACACCCTGTTCACCGGCCAGTGGGCCGACCTCCCGTTCGAGGAAGTCGCCAAGCTTGCTTCCGGCTGGGGCTACGACGGCCTCGAAATCGCCGTCTCCGGGGACCACCTGGACGCCTGGCGCTGGGACGAACCCGGCTACGTCGAGTCCAAACTTGCCGTCCTGGCGAAGTACAACCTGAAGGTCTGGGCCATCTCCAACCACCTGAAGGGCCAGGCGGTCTGCGATGACCCCATCGACTTCCGCCACGAAGCCATCGTCGGGTCGAAGGTGTGGGGCGACGGCGACCCCGAAGGCGTCCGCCAGCGCGCGGCCGAGGAAATGAAGCACACCGCCCGGCTCGCCAAAGCCCTCGGCGTGGACACCGTGGTCGGCTTCACCGGATCATCCATCTGGCAGTACGTCGCCATGTTCCCGCCCGTCCCCGAGAAAGTGATCGAGGCCGGCTACCAGGACTTCGCGGACCGCTGGAACCCCATCCTGGACGTCTTCGACGAATGCGGCGTACGCTTCGCCCACGAGGTCCACCCCTCCGAAATCGCCTACGACTACTGGACCACCGTCCGCACCCTGGAGGCGATCGGCCACCGCGAAGCGTTCGGCCTGAACTGGGACCCCTCCCACATGATGTGGCAGGGCCTCGATCCCGTCTCGTTCATCTGGGACTTCAAAGACCGGATTTACCACGTGGACTGCAAGGACACCAAGCTCCGCCAGACCGGCCGCAACACCGTCATGGGCTCGCACCTGCCCTGGGGTGACCCGCGCCGCGGCTGGGACTTCGTCTCCGCAGGACGCGGCGACGTGCCGTGGGAGTCCTCCTTCCGGGCGCTGGCCGCGATCGGTTACAACGGCCCCATTTCCGTCGAATGGGAGGACGCCGGCATGGACCGCCTCCACGGCGCCCCCGAAGCCCTCGCCGCTCTGAAGAAGTTCGACTTCCCGCCGTCGAACACCTCCTTCGACGCCGCCTTCAGCAGCAAAGACTAGGACCAGCCGACGTGATCCGCACCCTTCAACCAGGTCAACGCTGCGAGGTGTGGATCGCGTCGGTCACCGGCCAGGCCGAGCTGCTCTACAGCACCAACGATGTGCTTTTTGAAGCACCGAACTGGACCCTGGACGGCTCCTCACTCGTCCTCAACGGGGACGGAAAGCTGTGGACCCTGGACATAGCCGGCGGCGAGCCCACGGAGGTCCCACTCAACGGCGTCCCGGACCTCAACAATGACCACGTCCTCGCGCCCGATGGCAGGCACATTTTCCTGTCGGCCAACGACGGCCACATCTACCGTGCACCGCTCGGCGGCGGTCAAACGGAGAAAATCACGGCCGACGACGGGTCCTTCCATTTCCTGCACGGCGTCAGCCCGGACGGCCGGGAAATGGCGTACGTGGATATTGCCGCGGGCGACTTTACCCAGCCCGGTCGCCTCATGACCATAGCGTCCGACGGCGGGGCTCCCGCCGGAATCGACGTCGGCAGCGGGCACTGCGACGGGCCTGAATACTCGCCGGACGGCAAATGGCTCTACCTGAATACGGAGTCCTTCACCACGGCCCCGGGCCATGCCCAACTCGCCCGGGTCCGTGTGGACGGAACCGGGTTCGAACGGCTCCTCGACTCCGGGACCGTCGACTGGTTCCCGCACCTCTCCCCTGACGTCCGCCACGCCTGCTACCTTCAGTTCCCCGGCGGAACGGAAGGACACCCCGCAGACCTGCCGGTCGCCGTCGTCCTTGTTTCCACTGACGACTGGGCCCAACCGCTTCACACGTGGCCGCTCTTCGGCGGCCAAGGTACCCTCAACGTCAACAGCTGGTCGCCGGATTCCCGGCGCTTTGCGTTTGTGGCGTATCCGCTCACCGACCCCTCAAAGGACTAAGCCCATGGCTCCAGGCAACGGCACCGCAGGCGGCAACGGCACGTCCAACGGAAAAATCCGCTGGGGAATCCTCGGCACCGGATTCATCGCCGGACTGCAAACGCAGGACCTGCGGGAGCATGGGTTCACCGTGCAGGCGGTCGGCTCCCGTTCACTGGAATCGGCCAGGACGTTCGCCGAACAGCACGCAGTGGCAGCCGCGCATGGCAGCTACGAGTCGCTCGTTGCAGACCCCGCCGTGGACGTCGTTTACATCGCCACCCCGCACCCGTTCCACCATGCGAACGCCCTGCTCGCCCTCCATGCCGGGAAGCATGTGCTTGTGGAGAAGGCATTCACCATGAATGCCCGCGAAGCGCAGGAGGTCTTTGACCTGGCCGCTTCCAAGGGACTGGTGGCGCTGGAAGCCATGTGGAGCCGCTTCCTCCCGCACATGATCCGCTTGCGTGAAATCATCGCCGACGGCGCCATCGGCGATGTCCGGAAGGTCATCGCCAGCCACAACCAAAATCTTCCCAAGGATCCCGCGCACAGGCTCAACGATCCTGCCCTGGGCGGCGGAGCGTTGCTTGACCTCGGCGTTTATCCTGTCTCCTTGGCCATCGACATCCTGGGAGCTCCGGAGACCATCCGCGCCGGCGCCTCCATGACAGCAACGGGCGTAGACCGCCAAACCGCTGCCATCTTCGAGTATGCGACGGGGCAGCAGGCCATCATTGACTGTGAACTTGATGCCGCCGGCCCCAACCGTGCAGTGGTGATCGGGACGGACGGGTGGATCGACATCGAACACACCTGGTACAACCCCACGCCATTTACCGTTTTTGATGCGCAGGGCAACGTCCTGGAGCGGTTCGACCTGCCGGTGAGCGGCCGGGGCATGCAATACCAGGCAGCGGAGCTCGAACGCCTGATCGTGTCCGGTTCCACCGCCGGCAACATCCTGCCGCCGGGCCAGAGCGTGGCGGTGATGGCGGCGATGGACGAGATCCGGCGCCAGATCGGACTGAGCTACCAGGCTGACGCCGTGGCTGGTACAAAGTGACAGTCCTGGCAGGCGGCTAGAGTTTTCTGCATGACCCACACCATCCGCAAAGCTACAACGGACGACGCCGGACTCCTCGCCGAACTCGCTGCGGTCACCTTCCCGCTGGCGTGCCCGCCGTCGTCGTCGCCGGAGGATATCGCTGCACACCTGGCCAACACCCTGAGTGAGGATCACTTCCGCAGTTACCTTGCGGACCCGGACATCACCGTTTTGGTGATCGACGACGGCGGCAGCCTGCGCGGCTACAGCCTGCTCGTCAACCGGACGGCGGCGGACCCGGATGTTGCCTCCGCCCTGACGCTCCTCCCATCCGTGGAGCTCAGCAAATGCTATGTGCACCCCGGGCATCACGGGCTGGGCGCTGCGGCGGAACTCATGCACGCCAGCCTCACGGCAGCCACGGCGTCCGGCGCTGCCGGCGTCTGGCTGGGCGTCAACAGCCAGAACGCCCGGGCCGTCCGCTTCTACGAAAAGTCGGGCTTCCGCAAAGTGGGCAGCAAGTCCTTCCGGCTGGGGACCACCGTGGAGCACGACTTCGTGATGGAACGCGAGCTGCCTCAGTAGTCACCTGCCCAGTCTCCGGCTGCCTAGTCACCGGCCTGTCCACCCAGGCCTTCGTCTAAGGCCGGCCGGGGCTCGTTGAGCAGCTTCAGTTCGGGCGGAAGGCCGTCGATACTTCCTTCCTGCCGGTTTGCGCGGATGGAAATTCTGGCATGGCCCAGGCGCACGTTGTCGGCCCTGAACTCACCCTTTTCCTCGGCCAAAATCGGTGCCAGGTGCACAACACCGCGGGTGAAATCGGGGTCGAAGCGGAGCAGGATACGGGCAAGCTGGATGGGCGCCGCCGCAGCCCAGGCCTGCGGGGAACACGCCGTCGGATAGGGCACAGGTCCCGAGTATTCGCTCCGGTCGAAGCCGCAGAACAGTTCCGGCAGTTGACCGTCGAAATGGGCGGCGGCATCAAATAGCCCCCGCGCCACCCGCTTGGCCTCAGCCACATAGCCGTAGCGCATCAGCCCCGTGGCCGCGAGGGCGGAGTCGTGCGGCCACACCGATCCGTTGTGGTAGCTCACCGGGTTGTATGCGGCCATATCGGACGCGAGCGTCCGGATACCCCAGCCCGTGAACATCTTCGGCGACATCAGCCGCTCCACCACCTGCGGCGCTTTGTCCTCGTCCACGATGCCAACCCACAGGCAGTGGCCCATGTTCGAGGTACAGGAATCCACCGGTTTCTTGTCCTTGTCCAACGCCACGGCGAAGTAGCCCTTGTCCGGCAGCCAGAATTTCTCGTTGAACGCCTTCTTCAGCGACGCGGCCCGCTCAGCCCAACGGTGTTCCGTCGCAGCGTCCCCCGCGGAGCCCGCCAGCAGCGAGCGTGCGAGGTAGGCGGCATAGACGTAGCCCTGGACTTCGCAGAGCGCGATGGGAGCCTCCGCCATCCGCCCGTCGGCAAAATTAATGCCGTCCCAGGAATCCTTCCACCCCTGGTTCACCAATCCATGCGTGTTGGGCCGGAGGTATTCCACAAAGCCGTCACCGTCGCGGTCCCCGTACTCCTCAATCCATTCAAGGGCCCGGTCTGCATGCGGCAGCAGGGAATCGATGATGTCATCGGACAGCCCCCACCTGCTGAGCTCGCCCAGCACACTGACAAACAGCGGGGTGGCATCAGCAGTGCCGTAATACGCGGTTCCCCCCAGGGAGAGGCCGGCCGTCACACCAAGGCGTACCTCGTGCGGGATGCGTCCGGGCTCTTCCTCGGAATCGTTATCGACTTTCGAGCCCTGGAGTCCCGCCAGAGTCTGGAGGGTTCCGGCCGCCAAGGTCGAGTCCACCAGCAGTGCCATATAGGAGGAAAGCAGCGAATCCCGGCCGAAGAGCGCCATAAACCAGGGCGCGCCGGCGGCAACGGCAACACGGTCGGGGTGCTCGGCGTCGAAAATCCTCAACAGCCCCAGGTCGGTTTGACTCCGCTGCAGGGTAGCCTCGATGCTGCTGTCCGCGAGGGAAAGGCGGGGTACGTTTTCTTCCCACGCCCGGTGCCGCTGAACGCCCGCCCGGTGACGGGGCAAGCCCCCTTCAGTGAAGGGTTCATTCGGGGCGGCACCGTTGATAAGGGGAACCACAATGACGCTGGTGGACCACTTGCCGCGCGCTGGGATGTGCGCGTGGAACCGAAGGGCGTCGACGGTAACTTCGGCCCGCGCGGCCCGGATCGCCGATCCTCGACGCTGTCCGTTGCGGACGGCTTCGACCAGGAGTTCTGCGCCCATGACAGTCCGGGTCAGGCTGTCCTCATTGATCGGGCGGCCGCCCTTGACGTCGAAGAGATCGGCCTGGTCCGCGTCCACCAGAAGTTCGATGTCGCAGTCAACAGCTTCCGAAGAATAGTTCTCCAGGATGATGTCGTCCTGGAGCCCGGGTCCGATGTGGCGTTCCTGACGGACCACCAGTGGACTGTCGAAGCGGCCGTCCGGCCACCGTGCGCGGCCCACGAAGGTGGCCTCATAGGCGTCCGGCCGGTGCGCGACCAGAGGCTCACGGAGCGCACCGTTGATGCGCAGGATCCACCGGGATACCACTCGGGTGTCCTGATAGAACGCCCCGCTTGTTCCTCCTTCGGAGCTCATGTCACCACTGTGGGACGAGATGCAGAAGGAAGACCCTTCCACCAGGGTTACGGCGTCGGCCCCCCCGATATCTGCTTCCGTGTCGGCATTCCAGGCAGTCATGGCAGTGCTCCTTCCTGAGGGCCGCCGAATAGGAACCGGGCCCGGTTCCGGCGCCCGGACAATGCCCCCTTCAACGATTCTGGCGGACGTAGGAAATATCGGGAACCCTTGTCTCCCGGCTCTTTTCCACGAGTTTTGCGAACAGATCCAGATGGTTGAGCACCATCTTCTCCGTGCTGAACATCTTGATTGCCCTGTCCCTGCAGTGCGATCTGTCCAGCGAGGCAGCAAGCGGAAGAAACTTATGCAGCTCTTCCGTCGGAGCCAGGTAGCCCGTTTTGCCGTCATCCACGATTTCAGGAGCAGCGCCGATAGGCGTTCCCACCACCGGAGTGCCTGTCGAGAGTGATTCGATCATGACCAGACCGAATGGTTCGGGCCATTGAATGGGATTGAGGAACGCCATCGCCTCACCCATCAGGCGGTACTTGTCCGCGTCTCCAAGCTCGCCAAGGAACTCCTCGTTGGTGCCCAGGAGCGGCTCAACTACTGAGCGGAAGTACTCGAGCTCACCCGGCTCACGCATCTTGGCTGCAATGCGCAGCGGGATGCCCGCACTGCGCGCAATGTAAATGGCTTCAACCACGCCCTTGTCCGGGCACATTCTGCCGACAAAGCAGGCATAGCCTCCGCTCCCGGAGCCAACAGGCACTCCGGAGACGTCCATGCCATGGTGGATCACCCGCGTGATGGGCACGTCGGGGACCCTGGAGGCCTGGTCACGCGAGATGGAAATGATGGCTGTGTCGGCCGCCATCGCACGGTACAAATCTGCCGACGCCGGAATGAGGGGTCCGTGAATGGTGGTCACAACAGGGGCTCTGGATCTCCTCCGGCCAACCAGCGGCCCGGCAAGGGTGTGGTCATGGATAATGTCCGCATCGCCCAAGCCGTCATAGGCCCTGATGACGTGGCTCAGCTCCGAGAGTGCCATTCCCATTTCCGCTGGTTCGGAAGGCCGCATCCCTGGTACCAAACGGGCCGGGCAGGAGCTGTCCGACGCTGCGGCGAGCAAGACATCGTGCCCGGCCGCAAGGAAACCCCGGGCAAGGGAGTCAACAACCCGCTCGATTCCCCCGTATCCGGCTGGTGGAATGGGAATCCATGGCGCTGCAATAAGTCCTATCCGCATGCTTTCCTCCGTGAGGACACATGCCACGCCCCCAGAAATGGCGAGTGAAGTGAGTTCAAAAAAGGCCGTTGCTTAACCTGCTGTTCTGACTATGACCCTGCCCGGGGTCCCATTTCAACCCCCGACGTGACAAAGCAAACACCTGGTGCCGGGAATGCCCTCGGCCCGGAGGAGGTTGTGGCCAGCATGAAGATTGAGATCTGGTCAGACGTCGCGTGTCCCTGGTGCTACATCGGCAAACGCCGGTTTGAGGCTGCCTTGGCCGAGTTCCCGCACCGCGACTCCGTGGACGTGACATGGCGCAGCTACCAGCTGGATCCCAGCCTCCCGGAGCACTACGACGGCACCGAGATTGAGTACCTGAGCAGGATCAAGGGTATGCCGCAGGCGCAGGTTGCGCAGATGTTTGAGCACGTTTCGGAGCAGGCCAAGGGCGAAGGCCTTAATTACCGCTTCGACCAGGTGGTCGTAGCCAACAGCTTCACCGCCCACCGCCTGATCCACCTGGCTGCGGAGCACGGCCAGCAGGATGCTGCCAAGGAACGCCTCCTCAGCGAGCACTTTGAGCACGGCAAGGACATCGGCAGCCAAGAGTACCTCACGGAACTTGGCCTGGCGCTGGGTTTGGACGCCGGCGCGGTGGAGGAGTTGTTCACTACGGACAAGTACGCCGACGCCGTGCGCTTCGACTTCGAGGAAGCCCGCGCCTTGGGGATCACCGGTGTGCCGTTCTTCGTCATCGACCGCAAGTTCGGGCTTTCCGGCGCCCAGCCGGCGGAAACGTTCACTGCCGCGCTCACCCAGGCCTGGCAGGAGACCAACCCGCTGGTGCTCGTCAACGCCGCGGACGGCGAAGCCTGCGGCCCGGACGGCTGCGCCGTCTGACCGCCGTCCGTCGAGGCGGTGCCCCACTTTACTGACACATCGCGATAAAGTGTCTGCATGCCCAGGATTTCGGCGGCCACCAACGCCGCGCAACGCGCCGATACGCAGCGCCGGATCCTGACGGCCTTTGGTGAACTGCTCTTTACCCATGGCCTGCCCGGGCTGACCATGACTGACGTGGCACGGCATGCCGGCGTCGGGCGGACAGCGGTCTACAACTATTACGCCGATATTGAAGAGCTGCTGATCTCCTACGCCCTGGATGAGACCGAGCGGTTCCTCGCCGAGCTGCGGGACGCCCTTGCCGCGGTGGACAATCCGGTCGAGCGGCTGGCGCTGTACGTTCGCACCCAGGTGGAGGACCTCAGCCGCCGCCACCTCCCGCCCGGACCTGCCATGGCGGCGGTGCTGTCGCCGTCGTCCTTTGCCAAACTCGCCGACCACGTGGGTGAGCTGAGTGTCATGCTTCAGGGCATCCTGCGCGACGGCATGGCGCAGGGCTACCTGCCGGAGGCTGACATCGGGCAGCAGGCACAACTGATCCACGGGACCCTGTCCTCCAGTGCCGCCCGCGGCAGCAATGAACCCGCCGAGCTTGAGGCGCGTATCGCCAGGACTGTGCGGTTCATCCAGTTAGGCGCCGGAGCCAGGTTCGACTGCGACGGCGCGCCTCTGCGCATTCGCTAGGGTGTGGGAGTCGCTGACGGAATAACGGGCCACTTTGCGTCGTCGGCGATCCGGCGGCTCTCCCGCGGGCAACTGAGCGTCCCGGGCGTCTGGTCCACCCGGTCCGCAGCGGCCAGCTCTTTGTAGTCGCCGGCAACAATCACGTCCACGCTGGCGTCGGTCCGGCCGTCCTGGAAGTAGTCGGAGCCCGGCACGTGCCGCTGGACAGTGAACGCAGCAGACTGGCCGGCCGCTCCCGACACGACGGCGGCCACCCCGCGGTAGCCCGCCTCAGTGTTTGCGACATTCCCCACCACAAACTTCCTGGCCAGCAATTCATCCGCCACGGCACGGGCCAGCCCGGGCCGGCTGGTGGAGTTGAAGACGTTGAGGTTGATTTGTTCGGGCGGGGTGTAGTCGAAGGTGGCCGAGGGACACATGGCCCGGGGCTCGTCGCTGGCCGCCGTCGACGGTAGCTTCAAATGCCCGTTGATAATGGCGAGCGCCGTGATAATGGCGCCGGCAATAAGGCCCAGCAGCAGAACCAGCACCACGCCGTGCACAACCCTGCGGCGGAGGCGGACAGGATCGTCGGGATCGCCGGCGGCTTCAAAGGTGGCCCGCAGTTCCGGACCGGTGACAACGCGGTGACCGTGCAGGATCCGGGCATCCTTGGGTTTCCTAGCCATCTATCACCAGCACGCGGGCATGGATGGCGGTGCGCTGATGCAGCGCTGTCCGGACGGCGCGGTGCAGGCCGTCCTCCAAGTACAGGGTTCCCTGGTACTGCACCACATGGGGAAAAAGGTCGCCAAAAAACGTGGAGTCCTCCGCCAGGAGCGCCTCAAGGTCCAAGGTCCGTTTAGTGGTCACCAGTTCGTCCAGGCGGACGGGGCGCGGCGGCAGCGACGCCCACTGTTTGGGCGTGGTGTAACCATGGTCGGGGTACGGGCGTCCCTCGCCCACAGCTTTGAAGATCACCCTGCAACACTAGGCACCTTGGCGGCCCATGAGAAGAGCCCCGCCCGCGCCGTTCCAAGGTTGTAGCCAAACAGTGACCATCCGTCATCCGGCCGCCTGCTTTGGGCCACGCACAGGGAGGTGCACGCCTGGACACAGGCCGCCGGCTGACACAATGGAGCCATGACTGCATCCGATTTTCCCGCGAGCTCCTCCCCCGGCGTCCGCCTGCCAGCCACCCCGCCGCTTGCCCTGCTGCTGGACGTGGACGGCCCTGTGGCGAGCCCGGTGACCCGCGACGTGCAGCCCGGCATCATCGCCGACATGGTGGCGCTGGCCAGCGCGGGGATTCCTGTCATTTTCAACACCGGCCGCTCCGATACTTTTATCCGGCAGCAGGTCATGGAGCCCATGATCGCCGCCGGCATGCCGGCCGGAACCGTCATCCATGCCATCTGTGAGAAGGGCGCCGTCTGGTTCAGCTACACCGCCGCAGGCCCCGGCCCCATCCACGTTGACCACGAACTGGCCGTGCCCAAGGCCTATGGCGATGACGTCCGCAGGCTGGTGGCGGAGGACTATTCGGCCCACATGTTCTTCGACGAGACGAAGCGGGCCATGGTGTCCGTGGAGCAGCACATCGAGGTGCCCTCCGCCGATTACCTCGCCGAGCAGAAGCTCTTCGACGCGGACGCCATGGACCTGATGGGCCGCCACGGCCTGGGTGTGGTCCGCCTTGACCATCACGTACCGAATTCCGACGACGTTGTGGACTACCGCTTTGACCCCACCATCATTTCCACCGACATTGAGTCGGTGCGGCTGGGTAAGGACCTGGGAGCCAGCCGCGCCGTGGAAATGCTGGCAGCACAGGGCATCACGCCGCAGGCTTGGCGGACCATGGGCGATTCCCGCACCGACTACGCCATGGCGGACTGGCTGCATCACCATGACCACCCCGTGAAGCACGTTGACGTCCGCCCCGCGGACGGTGTTCCGGTCAAACCCTATGACGTGCTTACCGCACGGGACCTGGGGCTTGGCAACGATGTCATCCACGACGACGCCGGCGCGGCTTTCCTGCGCAGCTGGCGGGAGGCCGTGGGCAACTGAGCCCCTGCCGTGGTGGCATTACGCCCCGCCGTAACCGCGCGTTTTGAGGCTACCGCTATCATTCAGTTAAGAACGCATACCAGTTAACCGCGACGGAGACAACCATTACAGAAACACCCGTTACAGAAGCACCTGTCCAGGACGAGATCTATTACGGCGGGCAGGCGTCGGTAGAACCGCGCACGCATGCCGAGGTAACCTCTCCGGCAGCCGAGGCGCGGCTCAAGCACCGCGAGGACGTGGTCCGGCACAAAGGCAGGTACGCCCTCATTAACCACAACCGGACCCCCTACCAGGCCATGGTTGAGGACCTGCTGTTCCTGCGCAACGTGCTGGCCGGTGCGGGCCTGGACTACCTCCTGGTCCGTGGCAACAACGACCGCCCGGTCATCGCCCTGGACTGGAAGAACCGTAAGAAGCTGCGGGCCGCACTGGTGGAAGCCTGCCGCAACGAGCCCGTTTACTCCCTGACGGTTGACGCGAAGAAGAAATCATCGGTGCTTGTGGCCGACGGTGAGCTTTCCCGCAACCGGCAGGCGCGCATCTTCCGGATCTACCGTCCCCGGGTTGAGCCTGACGGCGGCTTCGAGTTCGGTTCCTCCGCCGGCGTCCAGATTGAACTCTGGAGCTTCGACGGCAACGAGATCACCCTGCCCATCGAGAACTCCCTCACCCGGCGGACCATGCTGGCGCAGGATGCGGTCCGCGGCACCGTGGAACGGTACGGCCACTCCTGGCCGACCATTGAGAACATGTTCGCGGACCATGCAAGCGACATCAGCTTCGACATCGATCTGGTGTTCTCCTGGGTGGATGGCAGTTCCCCTGAGTACATCGCAGCCCGCCGCGCCCAGCAGAAGGATGTGGTTCTCGGCGAAGGCGATGACCACGAAGCACGTTTCCGGCAAATCAACGAACTCAAGTACGCCCTGCGTTCGGTGTACATGTTCGCACCGTGGATCCGCCGTATTTTCATCGCCACGGACTCGCCCGCCCCTGAGTGGCTCGCTGAGCATCCATCGGTGACCATTGTCCGCAGTGAGGAGTTCTTTTCGGACCCGTCAGTGCTGCCCACGCACAATTCGCAGGCGGTGGAGTGCCAGCTGCACAACATCGAGGGCCTCTCGGAGCACTTCCTGTACTCCAATGACGACATGTTCTTTGGCCGGCCCGTGGGGCCTGATCTGTTCTTCACGCCGGGTGGCATCACCAAATTCATCGAAGCCGAGACACGGATCGGACTGGGCGATAACGACGCCGAGCGCAGCGGCTTCGAAAACGCCGCACGCGTCAACCGCAAGCTGCTCTGGGACCGCTTCGGCCGGATCACCACGAGGCACCTCGAGCACACTGCCGCGCCTCTGCGGCGCAGCGTGGTGTCCACCATGGAGCACGAGTTCCCGGAGGAGTTCCAGAAGACGGCGGCCAGCAGGTTCCGCGCCGCGGACAACATCTCGGTGACCAATTCGTTCTACCACTACTACGCCCTGCTCACCGGCCGTGCCGTCACCCAGACCGCGGCCAAGGTGCGCTACGTGGACACCACCATGCGGGCCGGACTGAACTACCTGCCCAAACTGCTGGCCAAGCGGAACATGGACTTCTTCTGCCTCAACGACGGCAGCTTCCCGGAGGTCCCGGCGGACGAGCGGGCCGAGCTGGTGACCGACTTCCTGGAGAAGTACTACCCCATCAAGGCGCCCTGGGAACTCTGAAGCCGGGGACTGCGGCCGCTAGGTAGCGTAGGGCAGGGAAACCCTGGCGGGAGACCCGACCTTTGCTTTCTCCGGGATGCTCATGCCGGCAGCCGCAAGCCGCTCGGCCGTCATTTGCGGCGTGACGTGTTCCCCCACGGTGGGGGTGCTGCCCAGCGGAACCACGGAGTGGACAATGGTGTGTTCGTAGACGTGCACCAGGTTGAAGGCCTGCGCACCGTCCCTTCCGCGGGTGCCGCCGACCGCCACATTGAGGTCCTGGGTGTAGCACGTGGCCGAGGCCACGGAGACAGGAATCCCCGCGAAGGTTGCAGTGGTTGAGTAGTGCAGGTGCCCGGCGAGGATGGTCCGGACGTCCGAGTTGCGGACCACAGCGGCCAGACCGGCCTGGTCCCGCAGCTCCACCAGCACGGAAAGGTCCAGAACGGATGGGACCGGTGGATGGTGGAGCGCCAGGATGGTGCCATCGGGGGCAGGCGTCTCCAGCTCGCGGGCCAGCCACTCCAACTGCGAGGCACTCAGCTCGCCATGGTGGTAGCCCGGGACCGACGTGTCCAGGGTGATGATGCGCAGGCCGTTGATGAAGTAGCTGTGGTCCACCGGTGAATCGCTGGCCGGTTGATCCAACAGGCCGGTCCGGAAATTGGCCCGGTTGTCGTGGTTTCCCATCGCCCAGATGACACGCGCGCCCAGGTCTTCGCACGCGGGATCAACGATTGCCCGCAGCTTTGCGTAGGCCTCAGAGTGGCCTTGGTCGGCCAGGTCGCCGGTGAAGATGACTGCCTCGGGCCGCGCGCCGGAGGCCCGGACTTCGTCGAAAAGCTGGATGAGCTTGGCTTCGCTGTCAACTGCGCCGTAGAGGGGGTCCGGGCCCCCCATCAGGTGGGGGTCGCTCAGGTGGAGAAGGAAGTGGCGTGGCCGGGGATGTTCGGCCTCGATGTGCTTCATTGCTGCCTCTGTGGTCGGTGGGAAACGGCGTTTCCCTTCTACCCTTCAGTAACTATTATCAAACCAGATTTTGGGTAAATTTTGAGTAAATTACCGCGGGCAAGTTGGAAAAAGATAAAGATTTACGCAACCGAAGGATCTGATGCGGCTTCCGGTCCATCAAATTCGGCCAAGGCCTGTTCGATTGCGTCGAGAACCTCGGGTGAGTCGGGTACGACCGTGGGGGCGAAGCGTGCCACCACTTCGCCCGCACGGTTAACCAGGAACTTCTCAAAGTTCCATTTCACCAGGCCGGGCAGCACACTGGTCTTGAACTTGGTCAGCTCGGCATAGAGCGGGTGCTGGTCCTTGCCCCGCACGTTGGCCTTGGCCGTCAGGGGAAACGACACACCGAAGTTCCGCTCGCAGAACTCGGCGATCTCGCTGTCGGTACCCGGCTCCTGGCCGGCGAACTGGTTGCACGGCACCCCGAGGATCTCGAAGCCCCGGTCCCGGAACTTCTCGTACAAGTTCTCGAGGCCGGCATACTGCGGTGTCAGTCCGCACTGCGACGCCACATTCACCACCATCACCACGTTTCCCTTGAACCGGCCGAAGTCGGTCCGGGTGCCGTCGTTGAGCGTGAGCGGGATGGTGTACAGAGAGGTCACAGCGCCGTCCTTGAAAGGTTGGTCATGCACATGATTCGTTGCCAACCATCAAGAGTACGGGGGCAGGCTGGGAGTTTTCTGTCAGGGTTTCGTGGGCGCGGGCTCCGGAGTTGCGGTTTGGGCCGTTGTTTCGGTCGACGCTGCGGTGGTGCCGGGCGGCGCCGCAGCAGCCGAGCCGGTGGTTGGTGCATCCGCCGGCCGCTCCGATTCGGAGGGAGCCCGCCCTGCCGGCGACGACTGCGTAACTGGGGCGGCGGGCGGTGGCGTCGCCGGTGCCGTCGTCGGCGCAGGTGACGAAGTCGCTGCGGGCGGTGGTGTGCTCGTTGCAGGCGCTGGAGTTTCCGACACCGGCGGCGGGGCCGCGGCGGGTGTTGTCGAGGCAGGCGGCGGTGTGCTGGCGGGAGGCGCTGAGGTCGAGGCAGGCGGCGGAGTACCCGACGCCGGCGGTGTAGTCGCCGCAGGCGCCGAAGTTTCCGCGGGCGTTGCGGTACCAGATGGAGTCGACTGCGTTGCGGTACCAGATGGAGTCGACGTTGCGGTTCCGGACGGCGTTGCCGTACCCGACGGAGTCGACGTTGCGGTTCCGGACGGCGTTGCAGTACCCGACGGCGACGACGTTGCCGTACCCGACGGCGACGACGTTGCCGTACCCGACGGCGACGACGTTGCCGTACCCGACGGCGACGACGTTGCCGTACCCGACGGCGACGACGTTGCCGTACCCGACGGTGACGGCGTGGCGGAGTCCTTCCGCGCCGTCGTCGGCTCGGTACGCGCCGCGGCCGGCGGCTCCGGCAATTCGTCTTCACCGTGGAGGACCGTGTGGCTGTTGTCTGCAGCAACGGGGATGGCCCACGGCAGGGCGGTGGCCGCGTCCGCGGCCTTGCCTTCGTAACTGACCATGGCGATGTCCGCCAGCGTGTCCACCTGGCGGATCGGCAGGAGCGTCCAGTCCAGCGGACTGGTGTGTACGCCGCGGAGGATGGTCTCAAAATGCAGGTGACACCCCGTGGACCAGCCGGTGGTGCCCACCCGTGCGATGACCTGGCCCACCTGGACGGAGTCACCCGTCCGGACGGCGATGGCCTCCAAGTGGTTGTAGGTGGTGATCAGCCCGTTGCCGTGATCAATTTCCACGCGGTTTCCACCACCCCAGGGATGCCAGCCAGCCGCCCTGACCACGCCGGAGTCGGCGGCATAGACCCTGGTGCCGCAGCTCGCAGCGAAGTCCTGGCCCAGGTGGAAGTCCCCTCCCCGCCCCGAGATGGGACTGATGCGGAACCCGAAGGGCGAGCTCGGCGCGAGTATTTCCAAAGGCGCCATCAGGGAGCCTTCAGGCGGGCGGCTCAACTGGGCGGAAGCCACGTTCAGCGGAGCCTTACCGTCCTTTGCGACCGTCCTGACGATGGTGCGGCCGAAGGGGACGAGCGCCCTGCCGTCCGTCAGGATCGCGGGAGTCAAGGCCTGTGCACCCACGTTGCCGGTGGCGGCACCCGCCACGGCGCTGCCGGGTTGGAGCACTGGTACCGCGGGCAGTCCAAGGGCGAGAGAAGCTGCAACAACGGCGGCGCCGGCGGCCAGGGCCCGCAGGGCAGTCGCACAGGCGCCTGGAGACTGCTTCTCCCGGCCGGAACCCCAATGATTTCCCACTAGCTGACTCCCGGTTGGCCCGTCAGACCCCAATCCAGACGGACTTTCAATCTTATGGGACCACAAAGCCCCCGGGCTTGTGAACCCCATATCGATAGCTGCAGGGCTATTTGTGGATCTGCGGGGATCCCTCCCTCACCCGGTCATCGGCAAGAATGGTGACATGCGCAATTTCCTTAGGGAATGGCAAGGCGAACTGAAGCGCGTCTTCACTGGAAGCGCGGACGCCCTGCCTGAGTGGGTTCCCCGGCTGGCGGACGGGAACGACGCCGGCTATCACCTTCCGGGCTCAGCTGTCTGGGCGGTGCACGGGTCCATGTCCCCTATCGTCGCCGGTATACGGGCGCTGCTCATGCAGTCGCTGCACCCCGCTGCTTTGGCCGGCATCCATGAGCACTCTGACTTCCGGGCAGATCCGCTTAGGAGGCTGGCCCGGACCATCCAATGGATCTTTACGGTCACCTATGGCTCCACAGCCGCCGCTGAACAGGCTTCGGCGAGGGTCCGCCGCCTGCACGTGCCTGTCCAAGGGAGCTACAGCGACCGGCACGGCTCTGTACATTCCTATTCGGCCAACGATCCCGAGCTGGCCCGCTGGGTGCACCTCGCGTTCGTTGACGCTTTCGTCACATCCCATAAGATCTGGGGCGGCACGATCCCCGGCGGCCCTGATGCGTATGTCCGCGAATGGGCACAGGCCGGACGGCTGATGGGAGTGGAGGATCCGCCGCTGACCGAAGCTGAGATGAGGCTGCAGCTGGACAGCTACTATCGCAACGGCGAGCTGCTGGCGGACAGCCGGGTTGCGGAGACCGTCGGGTTCATCCGCAACCCGCCACTGCACCCGCTGCTGCGGCCCGGCTACCAGATCATCTTCGCCGGCGCCGTCTACAGTCTGGAGCCGCAGTACCGCCAGATGCTGGGGCTGGAGGTTCCGCGGCTGGGCCCCGTTCCGCTCCCGGTGAGGCTGACGACGAAGGTGACCCTCGGCGTCGTACATCTCGCTCTGGGGCGCGGCCCCGGACCCAGCGAGCAGGCGGCCCGGTCGCGGCTCCGCCGGCTCGGCTATCAGGGCAGCTGACAGGCCGGGGAACGCAAAAATCCCGGTCCTGACAGGGTCAGAACCGGGTTTTTGACTGGCGGAGAATGGGGGATTTGAACCCCCGAGGGCGTTAACCCAACACGCGTTCCAGGCGTGCGCCATAGGCCGCTAGGCGAATTCTCCAGCTGCTTCTGAATCAAAAGCAGATACTAGACTACCTGAACTTTCCAGCATCGCCCAATTGGGCCCAATCAGCCTCCGAGAGCGCCCGTTAACGTCAAAATGGACGCCCCCAATGCGCCCATTCCTACGGAACACCGTTGAGCTGCCGGGTCCGGCCCTCCAGCCAGGCCCCGCAGCTCACAATCTTGAGATTGCCCCAATCGGTGTACATACCCATGATCTGCCCTGCTTGCCGGATAAGCAATGAAATTGCCCCTATTTTCGCCGGCCTCTTGGCAGGATGAAGCCATGACACAGCTGCACGCCTTGGTGGCGTATGTCCCGGAGCCTCACGCAGAGGCGCTGCTCCAGGCAATCGGCGCGGCCGGCGCAGGCAGGATCGGGAACTATTCGCATTGCTCCTTTGTGGCTCCGGGCATCGGCCGGTTCACCCCGCTTGCGGGTGCCGAGCCCTTCCTCGGTGCCGTGGGATCGAGCGAGCAGGTGCCTGAACTCCGGGTCGAGTGCGTTGTGGAGGAAGAGATGCTCGACGCTGTTGTGCTGGCCCTGCGCGCCGTCCACCCCTATGAGGAACCTGCGTTTATGACCTGGCCGGTCAATGGCTGGCGACGCTGAGCACGCCAGCCGGGAGAACCGCCAAAGCCGGCCCCCTGACGCCGGTTCGAGGCAAGCCAAAAGTTCGGGTAAAGTTGTCTGCGGCCCCTCATGTGGCGTCATCCTGTTGAACTCCCCCAGGACCGGAAGGTAGCAAGGGTAAACGGGCTCTGGCGGGTGCATGGGGGGTCTTTACTATTCCCCCACAGGGCGGCAGACTGTCGGCCCGGATTGGTAGGGTTTTCACGTGACTGTTACAACCACCGCCCTTTACCGCAGATACCGTCCAGACTCCTTCGCTGACGTTATCGGGCAGGAACATGTCACGGAGCCGCTGATGACGGCCCTGCGTAAAAACCGGGTCAATCACGCCTACCTCTTCTCCGGTCCGCGCGGCTGCGGCAAGACCACCTCCGCCCGCATCCTGGCCCGCTGCCTGAACTGTGCCCAGGGCCCCACGGACACGCCCTGCGGAACCTGCCCCAGCTGTGTTGAACTTGCCCGCGGCGGTTCAGGTTCCCTTGACGTCATCGAGATTGATGCCGCCAGCCATGGCGGTGTGGACGATGCCCGTGACCTCCGCGAACGCGCAACCTACGCCCCTGTCCGTGACCGCTACAAGATCTTCATCATCGATGAGGCCCACATGGTCACCCCGGCCGGCTTCAACGCGCTCCTGAAGATCGTCGAAGAGCCGCCGGAGCACATCAAGTTCATCTTCGCCACCACGGAGCCGGACAAAGTCATCGGCACCATCCGCTCCCGCACCCACCACTACCCGTTCCGGCTGGTACCGCCCGAGCCGCTGATGGCGTACCTGGAACTGCTGTGCAACCAGGAAAACGTGCCGGTGGCCCCGGGGGTGCTGTCCCTGGTGGTCAGAGCCGGCGGCGGTTCGGTCCGGGATTCCCTGTCCGTACTGGACCAGCTCATGGCCGGCGCCGGCGCCAACGGCCTTGACTACGAACTGGCCGTGGCCCTGCTCGGTTACACCCACGCGTCACTGCTCGATGACGTCGTGGAGGCCGTAGCCGCCTCCGACGCCGCCACCGTGTTCAAGGCGGTGGACCGCGTCATCCAGACCGGCCACGATCCCCGTCGTTTCGTCGAGGACCTGCTGGAACGCTTCCGCGACCTCATCATCGTCCAGGCCATGCCCGAAAGCGCCCAGGTGATCCTGCGCGGCATGCCGGCGGACCAGATCGCCCGGCTCCAGAACCAGGCGCACAACCTGGGTGCTGCCGAGCTTTCACGCGCCGCGGACGTCACCAATACAGCGTTGACCGAGATGACCGGCGCCACCTCGCCCCGGCTGCATCTTGAGCTTCTCTGCGCGCGCATCCTGCTCCCAAGTTCGGAACAGACTGAGCGCGGAATCGCTGCCCGGATCGACCGTGTGGAGCGCCGGCTGAACTACGCCGGGAACGACGACTCCGGGGCTGCCGTTCCGGCGGTCGCACCCGTTTCGGCAGGACGCGCTCCGGCGGTCCCGGCTTCGGCCCCCGCCCAAGTGCCTCCTGCTCAGGTTGCGCCGCCTGCGGCAGCGCCGCCGGCACCCGCGCCAGCGGCCCAGGTTCAGGCGGCACCTGTTCATGCGGCGCCGGCTCAAGCAGCACCAGCCCCAGTAGCACAGGTTCAAGCGTCCCCGGCTCCCGCGGCCGCCGCATCCCCGGCACAGCCGTCTGAACCGGCAGCCTCGCCTCCCGCCCCTGCCGGGCAGCAGTCAGTTGGGGCCGGCGATGCGCGGACACCGCTGACCCCGCCGCGTGTCAGCACCAACGACTGGCCGGTGGACGAGACCTCCGGAGCCCGTCCCCAGGCGGCTGCACAGGAGCGAGCAGTGGCGCAGGAGCAGCCTGCCCCCTCCGCGCCTCCGGCTCCCGCTGGCCCGGCCACGACAGGTGACGTTGAAGTCCTGCGCCGTGCCTGGCCCGAGGTCCTTCAGACACTGTCCAAGATCAAGCGCAGCACCTGGGCCTTGGTTGAACCGAACGCGCAGGTCGGCGCCTTCGACGGCCAGGTCCTGACACTCGCTTTCACCACAACTGGCTTGGCGGGCGCGTTCGGCCGGGCTGACCACTCCGAGAACCTCCGCCAGGCGATCCACAAAACCGTGGGCATCGACTGCCAGATCACGGCTGTTGCCGGGGGCGCCAACAGCTCAGCGAGCTCTGAGCCAAACCCAAAAGCACCCGTTAGCCCGCAACCCCCGCCAAGCTCGGCGGACGTCGCCTGGGGACTGGCCCCTGCAGGCAGCCTCGCCACGTCGCCTGCCGACGCTCCGGCCAATGCTCTTTCCCCGGTTGACGCGCCAGTCCGAACCCGCGCCGCTGCCGCCGCACCTGCACCTGCGGCGGCCCCCGTGCCCGCGCCCGCCGCTGCACCTGTCCCGGCCACTGCTGCAACGCCTGCCACTGAAGCAGCCCCCGCCGCGGCCGCCGAAGCTGCACGGGACTCAGCCGCCGCCCCCGCCGCGATGAGGGTAGCCCCGACGGCTGTTGAACCGGCCGCTGCACACAAATCCGCCGTCGAGCCGTTAGCGGACGAGCCTCACCGGGAGGTGGCGCCGTCCCGGCAGGAACAGCCGCGTCCCACCGAGCCCGACGCAGGCTCCTACGCCTACTCCGACGACGACTGGGGTCCCCCACGGGACGAGGACGCTCCTCCGCTGGAGGAAGAACCGCCCATGGATTGGGATCCGTCCGCTCCGGCGGAACCGCGACGCTCGCCGTCGCAACCGGGGCCTGCAGCGGCTCCGGCCAGCAAACGGCCGGCCCGCACTGGTAGCCGGGCGGATGCCGCGGGCGATTCGCCGTCCGCCGCCACTGTTGCTGGCGGAGTCGCTCCCGCGCCCGATACGTCCCACGACCCGTGGGGCCGCGCCGTCGAGCAGGCACCGGGCGTTTGGGTAATAGGCACAGAGCCCAACATTGGGAAGAGCCCGGCAACGTCAACGCCGGACGAAGCTGCTGCCACGCCTGCACCTGCCTACGAGCCCGCCACTGCCCAGATCCCCCAAGCTGCGGTCAGTACCCAGACTGCGGTCAGCACCCAGGCTACGGTCACCACGCAGTCCGAAGCAGACGCCAGCTGGGGACTCCCGTCGGCGTCGCCCAGCCGTCCCTTGGACTACTCTGCAGCCGATGGCAATGCTGTCGATATCAATGCAGACGACCTCAGTGCAGCCGGGAGCCAGGCTTCCCCGGGCAGCCTCCCGGCGGCTCATCCCCCCGCGACGGCTGCGGAGGAGCCTCACCGCCCTGGCGTTGGGGATCGCCCTGCCGTTGAGGGTGCCGCACCCGAACCCGGCGGCCCGGGGAGTCAGACTCCGGCGCC
The DNA here is from genome assembly GCF_056680215.1 of Arthrobacter sp. BF1. Lineage (NCBI taxonomy): Bacteria > Bacillati > Actinomycetota > Actinomycetes > Micrococcales > Micrococcaceae > Arthrobacter > Arthrobacter sp. BF1. The sequence continues at coordinate 510,398 of NZ_CM155271.1, read as the reverse complement.
GGACCGGGAAGCGTCTGTCCCGGAACGGGCCGAGGTCCGCGAGTACGCCATGGCATCGGCGGCGCCGGCTGCGCCTGCGGCACCAGCTGTGGCCGTGGCTGGGGCACCCGCACCCTTGCAGCCTGCCCCGGCGACGTCCGCTTCGGCGGCCCAGACACGGCAAAGTCTTTACCAGCGGCTGTCCAACAGCCCCGAGGCCGAGGCCGGCCGCGCCAAGGCTCCGGCCCGCGCGGCAGCCGCGACCTACGTCCAGGACATCCCGAGCGCGGATGACGAAACCATCGAGGAATCGGGCGTCTTTGGGCGTGCCGCCGTCGAGCGTATTCTGGGCGGGAAGCTGATCGAGGAGCGCTCCCCGGACGGAACACCGATCGTTCCCCGTTTCTAGTCACCGGATTCCAGTCACCGGCGCCACCCGGGCACTCCACTCCATTCATCATCCAAGCCAAAAGAGGAAAACGTGTACGAAGGTGCAGTCCAAGAGCTGATCGACGAGCTCGGACGCCTTCCCGGCGTAGGACCCAAGTCGGCCCAACGGCTGGCGTTCCACATCCTCGAAGCCGACCCGCAGGATATGAAACGCCTCGTCGAGGCCATCACCACGGTGAAAGAGCGCGTGAAGTTCTGCACCGTGTGCGGGAACGTCACGGAGCAGGAACTGTGCAACATCTGCCGTGATCCGCGGCGTGACCCGTCCGTGATCTGTGTGGTGGAGGAATCCAAGGACGTTCTCGCGGTGGAGCGCACCCGTTCCTTCCGGGGCCGGTACCACGTACTGGGCGGGGCCATCAATCCCATCGCAGGGGTGGGACCCGAGCAGTTGCGGATCCGCGAACTCCTGACGCGGCTGAACGACGGTGCCATCCAGGAAGTCATCATCGCCACCGACCCCAACCTCGAGGGTGAAGCGACTGCGACATACCTTGCCCGCATGCTGAAGACAATCGGCATCGCCGTCACCCGGCTCGCCTCCGGCCTGCCTGTTGGCGGCGACCTTGAGTACGCCGACGAGGTCACCCTCGGCCGCGCCTTTGAGGGCCGGCGTAACGCGCTGACCTAGACCGGCCGCCGCTGGTGAGCCCGGTGGCCGGCGGCCAGCAATGTGCCGGCGGCCCCGAACTGGATGGCGAATCCAAGCAGCGCCAACGGCATCTCTGCGCCGGTCTTCTCCGCAGCTTCGCCTTCCAGACACGGAACCTGCGTGCCTTCGGCCGCGTTCTGCAGCTCGCCCGGCAACCAGTCCAAGGCGGTCTCGGGTTCCGCCTCGCCCGCGAGCAGCGCCAGGATCACCAGCGGATTGCTTGTTGCGATCCAGAAAATCCGCTCTGTGTGGTAGACCTCGGCGATGCCACGGACCTCCCGCGAGCACCGATAGGAAGTCACGCGGCCAAAGTCATCACGTTCGATGTTGATGGCAACCAAAACCGGCTCATAGGCCCGGACGGCAGGAAACAGCGCCACTACCGCACCGATGTTGCCCAGCAAGAGCAGTCCGGCAACGGCCCAGCCCAGGATCCTGCCGCGCTGGCCCCCGAACCAGCCGGCAGCTCCGGCGCCAATTCCGCTAAAGGCCACGGACTCCCCAACCATCAGCACAAAATCCACCCCGGCGACGGCCGGCGAGGAACCGGACCAGGACGCAAGCAGCACAAGGAACCCACCCGCCACTGCCGCGAAGATTACAGCGGTAGCACTGGCCCGAGCCCAGCCCGTGAGCGGACTGTCCACCAGCAGACCGTCCGGGTTGGCCTCGGCAGCCGCGGGCACGGCGCCGGCGCGCCGGGCGCCCCACCGGACAGCCAGCACACAGCACGCCAGAACCAATGCTGCGGCGGTCAGGATGTACGTCCAGCCGTGCGACTCGGGCGGCGGGTCACCGCCCGTGACCACCGCAATCACCAGCAGCACACCGGCGCCCCAGCACACGGCAATAACGGCGGCACTCCCCCACCAGAACCTCCGCGAGCGGACAGCCAGCACTGCTGCTTCCAGTGCGCTGCCCAAGAGGAAACGGGCCTGACCGCCACCGGACGGCGTCGGGTTCCCACCGGCGTCGTCCTCGTTCCCGAAGCGAGAGTTGCCGTTGCCGATGGGTTCGTACAGGGGTTGGTCGGAGGCCGGATTTTTCTCGTCAGCCACGTGGCGCCTCCACCCTGTTGGACAGGCCCCCAAACCGGTCGGTCACCGGCGGTCCGTCCGGCACTTCCAATCGTGATCCGCCGGGGCGGACCTGTCCAGTATCCGGCTCAGGCGATGCGCGTTCCCCGCGCAAGCCTATGAGCGGGGGTGCGCAGCGAGCGCCACCCCAGCCACATCAGCAGCCCTGCAAGGACAAGCTGCAGGCCCAACCCCAGAGGCCACAAAGGCGTGGACTGCGCCAGATACCGGGGCTTGGCTTCGCCGTTTGCACACGGGAACGTGCCTTCCGGCCCTGCCATGGCGTAGCGCGCACCCTGGCTGATGGACTCGATTGCCCCCACCGGTGATGACATACCGAAAGCATTCGGCGTCCGGACCGGGTACGGGATGGCATCGGCCACCACCACGTAGGGGTTCATGGCCAGCATCCACGCCACCCGATCGGTGTGCACGGCGGGTTGTGCCCGCAGAGGCCCGGAGCACGTGTATTCGGGTTCCATGGGTGCGGGCTGCTCCTCCAGCGGCACGTAAGGCGAGTAGCTGCGGTACTGTGCCTGGTTGGCCATGATGGTGCCCTGTGAGAGCCCGGTTCCCAGCCCGAAAGCAATGAGGGAGCCGAACACCAGTCCGGCCACGGCAAGGTACGTGACCACAATGGAGAACAGCGGGCGTCCTGCGAGCGCGGAGATTCCGACGCCGATGGCACTCACCACGCCCACTTCAACCGCCAGCATCAGCAGTGCCACCACAACGTGGCCGGGCGTCATGCCGCCAAGGGCGACGCCGATAATCAGGAAGGGCGTGCTGGCCACCAGGAATGCCAGGGCGGCTGCCCAGGCGGCGAAGAATTTGCCCCACAGGATCTGCCCGGGCCGGAGCAGGGTCACCTGCAGGATGGCAAGGGTGCCGCCGGCGCGGTCGCCGTTAACGGCGTTGGCAGACAGGGCAGGCGCCACCAGCAACGCGAACAGGAGGACGAAGGCCAGCACCACTTCGAAGATCATGGACCCTGGCCCTGTCTCCGGCGGCATGAAGCCTGAATAGGATCGCTGTGCTTCGCGTTGGGCATTCCAGGCGGCCCACGTCAGCCAAGTCACCAGCCCGGTCAGGATGAACCAGATGCCCAGCATGATGTACCAGCCGCGTGAACGGAGCCGCTGCTTGAGTTCCAGGACCACCACGTCCCAAATACCGCCGAGGTAGCCGGCGCCGCGGGCGGGGGCCGGTGGGCGCTGCGTTGATTCTGTCAGTTGGCTCATCGCCGCTCCCCCTCGAGGTTCATGTACGTCTCTTCCAAGGCACCCGAGGCGGGGGCGAATGACCTGACCGCGACGCCGGCGAGCACCAGGTCGCGCAGGAGGCGGGCGGCGTCGTCGTCGTTCATCAGCATCAGGCTGACGGCCGGCCGGCGGCCGTCCTCCACCCGGAACGTCAGGCCCAGTTCGGTGAGCTTCGCGGCGAGCGCTGCGCCGTCAGTCGCCGAAATGGCGTAACGCCGGCCGGCGGCGGCCGCCTCGTCGGTGGTTTGCTGCCGGATGGTGCGTCCGCGGTTAACAAACACGGCGGCGTCGGCGATTTCGTCAAGCTCGCTGAGCACGTGGGACGAAACCACAATGGCCTTTCCTTCCGCCGCAAGCTGCCGCAGCATCACGCGCAGCTCCACCCGTGATCCCGGGTCCAGGCCGGACGCCGGCTCGTCGAGGAGCAGAACGGACGGATCGTGGATGAGGGCGCGGGCCAGGCTCAGGCGCTGCTGCTGCCCCCGGGAGAGGACCCTGGCAGGCTGGTCGGCGAGGTCGCTCAGGCGGACGCGGTCCAGCATTTCCGCGACCCGCTGCGCCATCCCGGCCTTGGGCAACTGGTAGAAGCGTGCCATCTGGGTGAGGATCTCGCGGGCTGTCAGGGACTCCCACACGCCCAGCGTGTCCGGCATCCAACCGATCCGCCCCCGCACCTCGGCACGGTGGTGCTGAGGATCAAGCCCCTCCACCGTGATGGTGCCGGAATCCGGTGCCAGCAGTGAAGCCAGCATCAGCAACAACGTCGTTTTGCCGGCCCCGTTGGGCCCGATCAGGGCGGTAACTTTTCCAGCCGGAGCATGGAGATCCATATGCTCGACGGCGTGCACCTGCCCGAAGCTGCGGCTCACCGCCGTCGCCGTAATACCGCCGGCGTCAGGGCCCCCCGGCCGCGCCGGTAAGTCCATGTCGTCCTGATTTGCTGTCATTCCCCGAGCACCTGTCCCCCACGCCGTTGCATGCATACTGACTGTCTGAGACTACGCGCGGGGGTGCCGGCGCAGTATCCGCCGGAAGGCTGAGATTCGGTCACAATTCCCTGCCCGCGGCCCGCGGCGATAAACTGGCCTGAACACGTCACGCCGTCCAGCCGCAAATGGCCGTGCCTGACCTCCCGAACTCCGATTGATCCAGTGAAGGTACGCGCATGAGTACGCCCACGTCCGAAGTGCACGCAGCCACGCAGCAGGAGCCGCTGCCCGAAGGCGGTGCCGTCACCAAACAGCTCATCGTGCAGAAGTTCGGCGGCTCGTCCGTTTCGGATGCCGACGGCGTCAAGCGCGTCGCCAAGCGCGTGGTCGACGCGCAGCGGGCCGGCAACGAAGTGGTGGTCGTCGTCTCCGCGATGGGTGACACCACCGACGAGCTGCTGGACCTCGCCGGCCAGGTCACCGACTCCGCCCCCGCCCGCGAAATGGACATGCTCCTCTCCGCCGGTGAACGCATCTCCATGGCCCTTCTGGCCATGGCCATCAACAAACTGGGCGCCTCCGCCCAGTCCTTCACCGGTTCCCAGGCCGGCATGATCACGGACGGCATCCACGGCAAGGCGCGCATCATCGACGTCGATCCGCACCGCATCCGCACGTCCCTGGACAAGGGGCACATCGCCATCGTGGCCGGGTTCCAGGGAATGAGCCGCACCACCCACGAAATCACCACACTTGGCCGCGGCGGCTCGGACACCACTGCCGTGGCTTTGGCGGCAGCGCTGGAAGCCGACGTCTGCGAAATCTACACCGACGTGGACGGCATCTACACCGCCGACCCCCGGGTGGTTCATTCTGCCCGGAAGATCGACACAATCTCCAGCGAGGAAATGCTGGAGCTTGCCGCGTCCGGCGCAAAGATCCTGCATCTGCGCTGCGTCGAATACGCGCGTAGGTTCGGCGTGCCCCTGCATGTCAGGTCCTCATTCAGCCAGAACGAAGGCACCTGGGTCATCCCCAGCGCCGAAGACAAGATCACCACTCAAGAGGGAGTTGCCTTGGAGCAGCCAATCATCTCCGGCGTCGCACATGACCGTTCCGAAGCCAAGGTCACCGTTGTGGGCGTGCCGGATATCCCCGGCAAGGCCGCCGCCATCTTCCAGGTCATCGCCGATGCCCACTCGAACATCGACATGATCGTGCAGAACGTTTCCACGCATGGCACGGGCAAGACGGACATTTCCTTCACGCTGCCCATCGTTGAGGGCGCGGAAGCGCTGGCCGCACTCAAGGCCGCGCAGCCGGAGATCGGTTTCGAGAACATCGAGTACAACGAAAAGATCGGCAAGCTGTCCCTCATCGGAGCCGGCATGCGGTCCCACCCCGGCGTCTCCGCAACATTCTTCAAGGCCCTGTCCGACGCAGGGATCAACATCAACATGATCTCGACGTCAGAGATTCGGATCTCCGTGGTCACCCACGCCGACCTTCTCGATGACGCCGTCCGCGCGATCCACAAGGCCTTCGACCTGGACAGCGAAGACGAGGCAACCGTTTACGGCGGCACCGGCCGCTAGGGGTTAATTTTCTGCGGAATCATGAGGATGTTCTGGAGGCCGGTCTCGCCGGCCACCAGAACATTTCTTTTTTAAACGGAGGCGGGGGTCAGACCATTTTGTCCATGTCTTCGCGGCGAACCGCGTAGTGATGCCCCTCGGTGTCCGTTTCCACTACGAAGTGCGACAGATCCTCGTCAGAGGCTAGTTCGAACTCGTCATGTTTGTGGACCACGGGTGCATCCGAGTCAAGACGCGTTGCCGGTCCGAAGACAAAACGGAGCCTGTCGGTCACGTTCATAAAACCAGTGAGCGCGTGTCCCATAATTTCCACCCCCTTCCCGCAATACGGGCGAAGAGCTACTGACCCCTCATGGAGTCAGTGCCCTTATTTTACGCCCGGGACCCAAAAAAGGACCCGCAGGTGCCGGTCCGGACGGAGTGGCCGTGGAGGTCAGCGCAGGGACTGGTCGCCCGGGTTCCGGGGCACCACATACGTGCTGCCGTCCGGGCGGGTGACCGTTTCCCACTGCTGGGTTTCGCGCTCACGCTGGACCAGGAGAGCCCGGTTCTCTTCGGTCATGTCATGCACCAGGGAACTGCGGTTGGCCGGCCCGAGAATAACCCGGAGCTTGCCCATGGCACGCATAAACCGCTGGGACCCGTTCGCGTTGTCCGCCGAGTTGCCTTTGCCCATGGAAGTGAACCCTTCGATAGAACGAATTTCTGAGTCCAGTGTACGCTAATAATTAGGGCACTAACTATTGGAGGACTGTGATGACGGCCATTTCTGACGCCGCGCTCCATCAGGACAACGATCTCCTGCTGGAGCAGCAACTCTGCTTTGCACTCACCGTGGCATCCAGGAGCGTGGTAGGCGCCTACAAGCCGGTCCTGGACAAGCTGGGCCTGACGCACCCGCAGTATCTCGTGATGCTTTGCCTATGGGAGTCGGCCCCGCGGACACTGCGGAACATCAGTGAAGCCCTGGCCCAAGCACCGGCAACCATCTCACCGCTTCTTCGGCGGCTTGAGGAAGCGGGCTTCGTCACGCGCCAGCGGGTGGACGGGAATGAACGCAGCCTGGCAGTGGGCCTGACTCGCGCCGGCGCCGAGCTGCGGCAGCAGGCGCTGGCAGTCCCGGGCACCATGATGAACCGGTTGGGCCTGACCCGCGAACAGGTAGGTGAGCTGCACAGCTCGATGATGGCGCTCATCGCCGCTACGGGGGCAGATCACGCGGACGCCGGCAGCGCGTAAAATGGCAGCAACCTAGGAGGGTTCATGCCTTTGCGAACAGTACGGCCGTTCTTGGCGATTCTCGCCGTGGCCGGGCTCGCCGCGTGCACGGCGACGCCCGATAACCCCGCACCATCATCCGGCAGCCCGACGGCCAGTTCATCCGCCTCCCAAAGCGCGTCAAACACCCCGTCTCCGGACACCGAGACCACCGTTCCCGCGCCGTCCCCAACGGCACTCCCGGCCCCGACGGCGGGCCCCGGCGCCGGCAACGCGGAGCTTGCCATTATGGTGAAGCCGTCCGCTACCGAGCCGGCCGTCAACTACACCCTCGTCTGCCGTGACGGAGTCCCCGCCGCGGAAAGCAAACACCCCAGCGCTGATGCCGCCTGCGCCGCTCTGAAGAACAACGCAGCCCTCCTCAGCCCCGCCCCAAGGGACGCCAAACGTGTCTGCACCGAGCAGTACGGCGGGCCGCAGACCGCAACGGTGACCGGCATTGTGGACGACACCCCCGTGGAAGCCGCTTTCGCCCTGACCAACGGCTGCGAAATAGGAGCCTGGAAAGCAGCCGAGGACGTCCTGGGTACCACCGGTGGAGCAACTTAGCCTGCTAACGGCCGATGCTTTGCACTCCCGTGAAGAAGCGCACCAGCAACGCGTCCGCCGTTACTCCGATCCTTACCTTGCCCGCCGCTCGGCGGGACGGAAACACCCCGTGGAGGACTTCCTCTTCACCTACTACACCCAGAAACCCGGCCAGCTGCTGCGCTGGCACCCGGGCGCCGGCGTCGTACTCACCGGCGAAGGTGCGGCCGTCCGCAGCGGGTGGAAGCACTACAGAACGCTCGACGACGGCGAACTCGCCGCCGCCGGGCTGCCGGCGGGGAGCGTGGCGGTCACCTTTGATCGCGGCGCCTTCTTGGCCGACCGGCGTGAGGCAGTGGCGTTCGCAGACATCATCCTCCGCGGGACCGCTACCCGGCCGGCCCAGTTCGGCTGCTTCGGGTTGCACGAATGGGCCATGGTCTACCGCCAGGACAAATTCGACCTGCGCCACGAATACCTGCAGCTGAGACTGGGCTCCGCCGGCACGGACAAGGTGGTGGAGGACAACCGCATCCGCTGCTCGCACTTCGATGCCTTCCGGTTCTACACTCCTGACGCCACCGGACTCAACGAGCTGTCACCCAGCCGCGAAAACCAGCGGCACATGGAACAGCCGGGGTGCCTGCACGCCAACATGGACCTCTACAAGTGGGCCTACAAACTGCTGCCCGCACTGCCCAGCGAGCTGGTCATGGACTGCTTCGAACTGTCCTGGCGGATCCGGACCATGGACATGCAGGCCTCGCCCTATGACCTCGAAGAGTGGGGCTACCCACCCATAGCGATCGAAACGCCCGAGGGCAAAGCTGCCTACGTGGAGCACCAGCGGGCCTTCGCGGCGGAGGCCGCTCTACTCCGCGGGCGCCTGGCAGAGGCACTGGCCCCGCTCACCGGGACTGCAACGCCGTGACCGGCACATCGGCCCCTGACCCCACGGACGGCGTGGACCTGACTATCAGGCTCCGGGAGGAACCTGATGCCGGCGAGTACGTATTCCGCCTGGTGGCAGCGGGCGGCAGGGCCTTGGACAGCTCCACCCTGCCTGCACCCGAGGCCGCGCTGGAGGCAGTGGAGCGGTTCGGCGAGGACATCTTCTTCCCCAAACCCGGGCCGCCCAAACTTTGCACCCAGCAGTACGGCGGACCTCAGGTTGCGGAAGTCACCGGAGGCTTTCACGGACGCCAGGTGCGGACGGTTTTCCGGCGGACGGACGGCTGCGAGATCGCCCGCTGGAACACTCTGTCCGCGCTGCTTGGCGGGACACCCGAAACCGGGAAATCCGGTACAACCGGATCTTCCCGGACCTGAAGCGTCCCGGCCAGCAATGCTGACCGGGACGCCCTGATGGTGCTATTTGCTTCCTCTCCCCCGCCTCAGCCGGCCGGGATCCTATCCGCGGGCGCCATCAGCGGGGCGCCCGCCGGGGGTGCCGGTGTACCGGCACCAACCTGGACGTTGACCAGGGTTTTGATGCCGTTTTCACCCAGCTTGAGGCGGGACAGGTAGGAGCCCTCCGAGAGCTTCGTCCACTTCAGCGTTGCTGCCGTCGCTGTGCCGTTCGGTGCCACGATGGGGTTCGGCGTGACCGTAAGGTTCCCGGCGTCTCCCGAGAGGGCAGCCGCCTGGACCGTTGCCGTCGCGGCACCTTTGTCCGGTGTGGAGTAAAGGTTGGCCACGATGAAGTAGGTGCCCGCCTGCGGCGACTCGAGTTCAAGGAACTCACTAGCCGACGCCGTCGCCACCTGTGTGGCCACAAGCTTGCCTGAAGCATCCGGCGCGTAAACCACCATGTCCCAGTCGACGTCGTTCGTTGCCGCCTGGATACCGATGCGTGCGAAGGTGGCGCCCGCAGGAACCGTCACGCTCAGCAGCGCGTTGTGCGCGTCATTGGTTGGCGCGTACGCACCCGGTGTCCTGGAAACGGCGGTCTGGCTCATCGGAGCCAGACCCTCCACTGCCACGGCTAGGGGATCATCGGAGCCGGACACGAGGTCCAGGGTTCCGCTGCCAGTCCCGGTGGCAGAACTGAAGGAGAAGGACGGCGCGATCCGCGCATCAACAGGCCGCACCGCGATGGGTGAGGTGACGGTCCGCGGTCCCTTCCAGGTCAATGTGCCGGTGGTGAACTTACCAACGGGCCCGCTGACGTTGCGGATGGTGAGAGTTACTTCGCGGGTTTGGCCTGCCTTGGCGAAGTTCAACGCCTTGGGTTCAACGTTGACGCTGAAGCCGGGCAGCTCCACCTGCGGCCGGTACATACCCGGAACAAGCGCGGTCAGCTGACGTTTGACCTGCACTTCACCCACCAGGCTGCCCAACGCTATCGACGGCAGGTTCAGGTCCTGGGCGGCGACCGTCCCGGCCTGCGGTGCTCCCGTAGCTACACCCTGCCCGTTCAGGAAACCCAGCCAGTCCTTGATGCCCGCGTCGTAGACCAGGCCGGGATCGAGCACACGGAGGGAGTCGATGTGGCCGGCACCGCCGTCGAACGGGTTCCGGTTGGGAGTGCCGTCAGCGTTGACCAGCGGGTAGGCGGTGGTCATCATGGCGGATTTGACCGTCGCAGGGCTCCAGCGAGGCTGCTTGCTGAGCACCAGTGCGCCGAAACCGGCGATGTGCGGTGCTGCCATGGACGTGCCTGACATAAACCCGAACTGGGCGCCCTTGTTGCCGATGGTGGAAACGCCGGCAAGGACGTTGACGCCGGGGGCGGAAATGTCCGGCTTGAGCAGGTCGCCGCCGGAAGCCAGGGTGGGGCCTCGGGACGAGAACCCGGCCACCTGCGGTGCGGGAGGCAGCGGTTCGCCGGTCAGGTCGCCCTTGACGAGACTGACCGTCAGGGCGGTATTACCGGCGAGCTTGGACTTCAGTTCCAGGCTCTCCGGGGCATTGACGTGGACCGTGGGGATGACGTGGTTGTCGGCGTCTTCCGAGCTGTTGGTGAGGTTGACCAGGATCATGCCCACCCCGCCCTTGTTCTGGATCTCAAGGCTCTTGGCCGTCCGGTCCACTACGCCGCGGTCGCAGACTACGACCTTGCCGGTCACCTTGGCCGCATCGAGGGTGCCCGGGCCGCACAGGTTCGGGTTGGCTGCACCTGCGGCTGCAGCGTCTGCAGCGACAATCACGGGCTTGTCCGTGACTTCGGTTTTCATGATGGAGGCCCCGCGGTACAGGGTTCCGTCCGAAACTTTGACTGTTCCGAGCAGTTCGCTGGGGAAGGTGGACGCCGCCACCGTGGTCAGCCACGGCGATGCATGGTTGACGGTGGAGGCGCCCGGTCCGGAGTTGCCGGCGGAGGCGGCGATGAAGACGCCGGCCGCGGCAGCATTAAGGAAGGCCAGCGCCACGGGATCAGTGGTGCTGTCCGTATTGCCTGAGATGGAGTAGTTCAGGACATCAACGCCGTCCTTGATGGCGGCGTCGATGGCTTCGACGGATGCAGAGGTGTAGCAGCCGCCGGTGGCCGGATTGTCATCTTCCCAGCAGATCTTATAGACCGAAACCTTGGCAGCGGGTGCGACGCCGGAGCTCTTGCCAAAGCTCATACCGTCAAGCACCTGCTCAACATTGGCGTTGCCGGCCGCTGTGGTGGCCGTGTGCGTGCCGTGGCTGCCTACATCCACCGGGGAGATGAGTTCCTGGGGAGCACGGTTTGCCGGCTTCACGGACTGCAGGTAAGCGTCCGCGAAGTAGCGGGCACTGAGGACCTTGGAATTGCACAGCGTCCCGTCGAACGCCGCACCGGTGCCCACACCCTTCTGGCACTCGCCTACGAAGGTGGTGCCATCCGCCTTGAGCATGGCGATCCGGCCTTCGGGAGTGCGGTACGGCACGCCCATCTGTGCGGGGCCGCTCAGCGGCTGAACCTGCTCACCTTTCAGGAACGGATTATCCGGGGCATAGCCCGAATCGATCACACCAACCACCACCCCCTTGCCAGCGTTCTCCTCGCCGCCGAACCGGGTTTCCCAGGCACCTTCCTCGCCGGTCAGCTTCAGGAAGTCGTTGGTGGTGTAGTCGGGGGCATTTTCGACGTCGGGCTCAACCGCCAGTACTTGGGCGTCCTTGGAAAGTTCGGCTGCCTGCGCTGCCGTCAGTTCTGCCGTGAACCCGTTCAGGGCCGCCGTGAACTGTTTCGACGGCGTCACACCCTGTTGGGCGGCCACGTCCTGCTGGGTTTTGCGGAGGTGCGCGTCGTAGGCCTTGTAGTTAGGGCTGCCGGCGTCAAGCTTCCGGCCGTTCTGTGGCTTGGTAGACAGCAGGCCGGGGGTCTCCCCTTCATAGGCGGCCGCGGCCTTGGCTGCCATGACCACAATGTAGCGGCCATCCTTGAAGTCACTCGCCGCAGATTTCTGTGCGGATATTGCCGTGTTCAGCCCGGCGGGCGCCGCGGTAGCGGGGCTCATCGCCATCGAGGTGAGGAGCAGCGGCAAGCCAACGGCAAATGCCGTTGCTTTCCGGAGTCCCCTGCCCCGCATGGGGCGTTTTGCAGTTGGTTTCACGAGCGACTACACCTTTCACGAGGAACGGCCGGCCACGGTGCCGGTCTGGAACAGCTGGAACGGCATATCGCATTACAGGTTTTGTAATGCTGTGACCAGCCGTTACAAACAGTACAGACTGAGAGCTGAATATGACATAGAACACATCCGTGTTTTGGGTCAATCATCCAACTTTCAAGCCGATGCCGGAAGACCGCCCGGGATCGTCGTGGATCCCCGCACTATGAGGCGCGTTGGCAGGACCAGCGGTTGTCCGGACTGGGACTGCGCACCCCGGGCAAATGCCAACAAGTTGGTGACCGCGCTTGATCCGAGTGCGTACAGCGGAGCTTCCACGGTGGTCAGCGCTGGAGAAACGAGGCCTGTTTCATAGCTGTTGTCGAAGCCCACCACGCTGATCTCGTCCGGAACGCTGATGCCCCGCTGTTGGAGAGCGCGGATGAAGCCCATTGCCATCTGGTCGTTGTAGGCGATCACGGCGGAGCTCTGGTTCTGCAGCCATTCCGGGGCCGCGTCCTCGCCACCGCGGACCGTGGGCACGCCCGGGCCCAGACGGCGTACCCCCAGTTCCAACTCTGAGGCTGCCTCACGCAGGGAACGCCAGCGCATGCCATCGGCCCACGACGCTTCGGGACCCGCAAGGTAGGCGATGCTGTGGTGGCCCAGATCCCGCAGGTGCTCGGCTGCACGCCGTATTCCGCTGGCATTGTCCGAGACCACGCTGGGCACATCAGAGACGACCCGGTTCATCACGATGGTGGGTTTCTGCCTGGCAATCATCCGGATGGCGAGGTCCGGCATCCTGGAACTCGTTAGGACAATCCCGTCCACAACAGGCAGCAGCCGCTCAATGGCGAGGCGTTCCCGCCGTTCGGATTCCTGCGTGTGCGCCAGCAGCATCACGTAACCGTTTGCCGCCGCGGCAGCCTCCGCGCCGCGGGCAATTTCGGCAAACACAGGGTTACGCATGTCCGCAATGACGAGGGCAATCACTGACCGTTTTTCGCCGGCGGGGTGCAGGTTGCCGGCTACGTGGGTGGACCTGTAACCCACCTCTGCGGCGGCGGCAAAGATGCGCTCCGCAGTGCCGTGGCTGACGCGGCCGGGACGGGCAAAGGCCCGCGAAACTGTTGAGGGGGAAACCGCGGCGGCGCGCGCCACGTCGTAAATGGTGGGCAGGCTTCGGTCCAGCAAAGGTCCACCTTCTCTCATCTTTGAGAGTCGCGGAATACGACTTACCAGATCATGCAACCGGTTGCCTGGCTATGTCAACCAGTTTGACTCGTAAGTCACCTCTATTACCGCGGGAAACGCGTCCGGGACCGGCGCTCCTTCAGTTCGAGGGAACGCCGGCCCCGGGGCCGGTTGTGCGGGAGGTCAGTCCTTGTAGCTCAGACCGAAGCCGAACACGTAGTCATCGCCCACGCCGTTGGTGTACGCGTAGTCGAACTTTGCTACTTTCCTCCCGGGGTGCGGATGGTGATGGTCTGCTGTAAGGCGACGTTGTCCGAAGAGTTGCCGACGTACACGGTGTACTCGCCGTTCGGAGTAGCCCACTTGTCGGAAGCCTCGTCCCATACCGACAACGGGTGGTTGGAGGCACCGGGGTCGATGGTCACTGTGACGCGCTGCTTTTCGCCGGGATTCAGTGTGACCTTGTCGAACCCGACCAGCCGCTTGGGCGGCTGGTTCGCGGAAGCGGGGAGGCCCAGATAGACCTGGCCTACTTCGGCACCGGCAACGTCGCCGGTGTTCTCGATGAAGAAGGACACGTCAATCTTGTGGGTCCCGTCGGTCGTCTTCGGGGTCACCACCAGCTTCGAGATCTCGAAGTCGGTGTAGGACAGGCCGTGTCCAAAGGCAAACGTCGGCTTGACGTTGTTGGCGTCGTACCAGCGGTACCCCATTTCCAGGCCCTCGCTGTAGGTAGCAGTCAGCGGCAGGGGGCCGGCGCCGTCGGGGTCAATGCCCGGGAACTGGGCAGTCTTGGCAAATGCTGCTTCGCGTTCCTGGGTGGGAAAACTGATGGGCAATTTGCCGGACGGGTTTTCGATGCCAAACAGCAGGTTGGCGACTATGTTTCCGTCCTCCTGCGCCGGGTACCAGGCTTCGAGGACGGCCGGGACGGAGTCAAGCCACGGAAGGAGAACGGGCCCGCCGTTCTTGAGGACAACAACGGTATTGGGATTCGCCGCGACGACCGCCGCCACCAAGGCATCCTGGTTGACGCCGTCGCGGACGGGGAGGGCGAGTGACGTGCGGTCAACGCCTTCACGGGAGATGTCACCAACCATCACGACGGCGACGTCGGACTTGGCTGCCAGAGCCGCGGCGGCCACGATATCACTGGCGTTGTTGTAGGTTACCGTTGCGTCTGAACCGAGCGCGCCGAGTGCATTGTTCAGCCCCTGCTCGGGAGTCACCGTGTAGGGGGAGGTCACGACGATGGCGTCGGAGGGTCCCTGGGAATTGAATTTTGCGGCACCTGCGAAGGTTGGTGCCCCGATCAGGGCCACTGAGTTGAGTGCTTCCGCCTTCAGCGGCAGGGCGCGGTTGTCGTTCTTCAACAGCACGCTGCCCTGCTCACCGATGTCCTGGATCCGCTGTCCGTTGGTGGCGAAGTCGATGGGCGTCAGGGAGTTGATCGGGTCATCAAACTGCCCCAGTTCGAACATCACCGTGAAGCGGCGGTCGAGTTGCTGGTCAATGTCGGCTTCAACGAGATCGCCGGACGCGAGCGCCGCTTTGATGAGTTCGGGGGTGAACCAGCGCGGGCTGGCGAACTCAAGGTCGAGGCCCGCCTTAATCGCCGGTGCAGTGCTGTGGGTTGCGCCGCGATCCGACATGACGTAACCCTCGAAACCGAGGTCGTCCCGTAGCCAGTCCGTCAGCAGTTCCTTGTTTTCACAGGCATAAACACCGTTCAGGTGCGGATATGAGCACATCACGGATGCGAGGTTGGCTTCCTGGATGGTCATCTCGAACGGCAGCATGTAGAGCTCGTGCATGGTCCGGTCTTCCACGATGGTGTCCATGGTGTTGCGGCCGGTCTCCTGCTCGTTCGCGGCGAAGTGCTTGGCAACCGACTGGACCCCGTGCGCCTGCACCGCGTTCACTTGGGCGACGGCCATGACGCCGGCGAGGTAAGGGTCTTCGCCGAAGTACTCGAAATTGCGGCCGGCGTTGGCCACACGGCCCAGGTTGATTCCCGGCGTGAGCAACACGTTGTGGGCACTGGCGCGGGTTTCCTGGCCGATGATGTCTCCCCACGCCGTCGAAACGTCGGGATCGAAGGACGAGGCAACCGACAAGGCGCTGGTCAGGCCGGTGGAGGTGGGGGCAACGCGGCAGTCGCCGTTGCCGAATGGGCCGTTGGTCATGCGCAGGGTGGGAATGGCGAGTTCGGGAATCCCCTCCACGTGGCGTCCCTGCGCGGAAAACTCACAGTTGGGGATGTTGGTGTTGGCGACGGGCTTCATGGCGATTTGTTGGATCTTCTGGTCGAGGTTCATCGCATCGATCAGCAGGTCCGAACGCTGCTCGGCTGACAGCGCTCTGTTCATCCACGGCAGGTCCTCAGCGGTGGCGGCAGTCGGCACTGTTAACCCCAGCGCCAATGCCGCAACCACGCCCACGCGGAGGGTTCTGCTGACCCTCTTCTGTGTGCTCGTTTTCATGTCTCATATCTCCTTTGATTGGACACCGCGGGGCGCTTGCTGGGAGTTCCCGGGGCAACTCCATTGAGTCCGCTGGGCGTTCGCCCGGTCAAGGAGTTGCCATGTGTTGCCTCACCGGATTCCTGGTGCCCCAACCGAGGCAACGCAGAGGCCCCCGAGCGGCCGGACTTTTCAGGTCCAGCCCACTCGGGGGCCCGGTGCAGCGAATCAGTGTTGCTTTAGCCCTTGGGCGTTACCTGCAGCCGATCGAAGGAAACCTGCTTGCCGTCCTGGTCCAGCACCACCACGTCGTCTCGGCCGTTCCGCACATCGGAGGACAGGATGAACTCAACGGTGTTGTCCGTGGTGGGGAAGAGCCAGCCGACACGGTAGCTCTTTTTGTTCAGGTACACGTAGTACCACTGGCCATAGTCGAGGCCCTTCAGGGTGACTTTCTGGCCGTTGTGGTACTTGTCCAGCGTGCCCAGATCGAAGGGAGCCGTTTGCTCGTCGAGGTCCTGGACGGCCAGGACCGGATCCGTCCCCGGCTGCACCGGCTTCAGGTCCAGCACCACGTCGCCCCCGCTCACAGTGGTCGAGACAGATTTCGCGCCGTTCGACGCGGAGGCTTCGAACGCGACCGCGCCGAGCTTGCCCGCCGCAATGTCATCTGCAGTCAGGACGTGCTCGAGTGTTGCCGTCACGGTGCCGCCGATAGCCAGGGCATCCTGGCTGATCGAAGCATCCGGGGCGTTAAGTCCGGTCAGTGAGACGTTACCGGCGTTGCCCACGGTGTACGTATAGATAACAGTGTCGCCTGCGCTGGCGAAGCGGTCGCCGTCGACGTCGTTCCATTCCGAGGCGACGGTGCCCGCAAGCTGGGCGTCGCGGACCTTCAGGTCCACTTCGCCCCCGTTGACCGCATACGTTCTGGTGGTCTGGCCCGCGGCGCTGACATCCCACGTGGTCTTCGGGACGAAGAAGCCCTGCTCGAATTCCTCCGCCGTCACGGTGTGGCGGGGCGTCGCGCAGGTATAGCCCTGTCCGGCGGGCAATGCGCTGTAGCGGCAGTTCCCCGGCCCGTCGGGGACGAAGGGGCTGAAGTTGCCTGCGGTGGGGACCACCTTTTCCAGGAGCGGGCTTGTGTTGTTCACGGTGAAGGCATACGGGACCGTGTCACCTGCAGCGTACGGCTGGGTGGCAAGATCACGGCCGACGTCGGCACGCGCACCGTTGATGTCAGCGGCCAGCAGTCCGTCGCGCAAGGCCACGGCAGCGCCGGTAAACGGCACATTCTTGGTGAGCGACGGCGTCGCGCTGGCTGTGATGGCAAAGCTCGCTTCCGGCACGAAGTAGCCGCGGGCGATGTCTTCGGCCGTCAGCGTGTGCTTTGCGGTGGTGCAGTTGTAGCTGGCACCGGCGGCCAGGTTGTTGAAGCGGCAGTTCGGTGCCGTCGGCGGCAGGAAGCCGGAGTCGAAGGTACCGGAAACCGGGACGGCGTTGGCGGTGACATTCCCCGTGCTCTTGACGTTCAGCGAATAGCTCAGCACCTCACCCGCCTGGTACAGGCTGGTGACGACATCGCGGGTGGGTGCCGTTCCGGTAATGGTGAGGCCAACCTGTGGGGCCACCGGAACGGTGGCGATGAACGTGAACTGCGAAACCCGGCCATCCGCCGTCGTGAATGCAGCATTAAGGCTTTGCGGTCCGCTGGCGTTCGCCGGTGCCGTCAGGGCAACGGTGACCGTGGCCGAGGCGCCGGGCGCAACATCGGGCACGGGCACCGTGGTGGCGGTCCAGCCGGAGGGGGTGTAGACCGTCGCAGTCCCGCCGGAGAGGGTGGCTGCCTCCTGGTTGGTGACGGTGACCGCTACCTGCGACGTGGCACTGGGTGCAGTGGTGACGGCGGGGACGGACAGCGGTGCGCAGGCGTAGTTCAGCCAGGCATCGTCGAATTTCGCGAACTGGATGTTGTCCGTGTAGTTGCCCTCGTACAGGACGCCAAACTTGCCGTCCTCCAGCCGGGAAACGGTGCTGTAGGCAGAGAACCCGGAGCGGACGGTCCGCACGCCGGGCCAGGTGGCGCCGTCGTCGCAGGAGATGCGGGCTGAAACGTTTTCGCGCCCGGCCTTGGAGTTGGAGTTTGTGAAGATGAGCTTCTTGGCGTCCGCCGAGCCCTGCGCAGCGGAGGGGAACATGCGGGCGATGGCGCCGTTGTTGGCCGGGTCCGGCAGTTCGGTATCCTGGGTGACGGGACCATAGGTGGCACCGCCGTCGGTGGAGATGGCCACCTTGCGGTAGCCCTGGTTGGCGTTGTCCCGGGAGTTCAGCAGGACGCGGCCGTCTGAAAGTTCAACCGTTTTGTTCTCATCCATCCGGTCACCCACGTTCGCACCCTTGTGCCAGGTGGCGCCGTGATCGTCCGAGTAGACGCTGTAGGCCTGGATTTTGTTGGTGCCGTCTGCCTGGCGGACATCGCCCGCGTACTGCTGGATAAGCCTGCCCTTGTACTGACCGTATTTGAGTTGGATGCCTTCGCCGGAGGACGCGAAGTTGGAGCGCACATCGCCGGCGACCGGGCTGGTCTTGCTGGTCCCCGGCTTGGTGACGTTGGTGATGAGGCGCGGCTGGCTCCAGGTGATTCCGCCGTCCGCGGACTCGATGACGGCCGAGGAGATGACGGTGCGGTCGGCGTCGTCATTTCCGAACTGGCTACCGCCAAAACCCTGGTCCTTGGAGAAGACGAAGAACGCGAAGACTTTGCCGGCCTCGGCGTCGTAAACGTACGAGGGATCGCTGTAGCCGTACTTTGGAGTGCTGGCGTCGCCCACCCGACCTGCGGTGATGACCTGTACGCCTCCCCAGGTCTGGCCGCCGTCAGTGCTGCGGCGCTGCACGATCGAGTTGGCGTTAGGGGCATCCGCAGCACTGCCGGGACGCCCGTCCCACGCGGCGAGGACCACATTATTGCCCAAGTACGTCAAGGCCGGGATCCGGTAGAAGAAGTTTGCCGCCGTGCGATCGGCACCAATGTTGGCCTCGGTGAAACTGCCCGGGGCCGATGCCGGATCGTTCGGCGGGATGGGCGCGGCCTGCGCGGCAACACTGGATCCTGCCAGCAGCGCCAGCGCTACCAGCCCGGCTCCTGCCGTGTGGGAGAGGCGTCTGTGTCTGCTCCGTGGGGTGAAAAATCGCAAATCCATGTCCTTTCAAGGCGCCGCGCGTCGGCGGCGGAATCGGGAGAATTTAGCCATGCGGGCGGCGGGCCTCCAAGGGATACCACGTGCCACATACGACGTCCTATGACCCTAATGTGTAGAGCGTCACATGGCTAGAGTTTCCGGAAGCAGACCAAACGAGCGCCCCGGAGGCCACGCAAAAGCGGGCGCCCCGTTGAGGGACGCCCGCTTCAAGACTTATTTTGTTTTTGGTTCCGGGCAGCCTACTGCCTGGGAGTGCGCACCACGTCGCTGATCCACTGACGGGTCTTTTCGTCCACGGGTCCGGCTACCCGGTTTTCCCGGGCCGCCCTGTCGGCTTTGATCTTCTGCATGACCATGCGGCCCAACCCGGCGAATACGGCAACGGCCATCACAGGCAACAGTACGGATTTCGATTTTTCAGCCATCCCGCCATCCTAGTGACGCTGCTTCCGCGGGGCCAGAGCCGCCGTCGTTATTTACTCCCGGGCGGACCTCCCCAGGCGATGACAGTGACGGAGCCCACCGAATACGGGGTCCAGCGCTGCGGCCGGTAGAATGGGCTTGCAAGCTCGCGGAGCGCCCGTCCTCACTGTACGAGACACTGTTTGAAGACTGTTCAAAACAGCAGGTCCCCAACACTTCCGGAACGGCGTAAGACGGCACCACTCCGCTGCGCCCTTACCCAAAGCTCACGCACAGGAGTTGCCGGATGCCCCGGATCGTTGTTGACGTCATGCCCAAGCCCGAGATTCTGGACCCGCAGGGGAAGGCGATCGTAGGTGCGCTCCCCCGTCTCGGCTTCACCAGCTTTAGCTCTGTCCGCCAGGGCAAGCGCTTCGAACTGACGGTTGACGGCGAGGTGACCGACGCAATCCTGGCCCAGGCCCGCGAAGCCGCCGAGACCCTGCTGTCCAACCCCGTGATCGAAGACGTGGTCAACGTCGAGGTCGTCGAGGCCTGAGATGACTGAACTTCCCTTGATCGGCGAGGCAATCGCCGTGGCCGCCGAGCCCCGGCTCGCCGGGGCCAAGATCGGCGTCGTCACTTTCCCCGGGACCCTGGACGACCGCGACGCCGCCCGTGCAGTCCGGCTGGCCGGCGGCACCGCAGTGCCGCTCTGGCACGCCGACACCACCCTCGGTGACGTGGACGCCGTCGTAATTCCCGGTGGCTTCTCCTACGGTGACTACCTCCGCGCGGGCGCCATCGCCCGCTTCGCGCCGCTGATGTCCAAGATCATCGACGCCGCGAACTCCGACGCCAAGCTGCCCGTGCTGGGCATCTGCAACGGCTTCCAGATCCTCACCGAGTCGCACCTGCTGCCCGGCTCCATGATCAAAAACGACCACCTGAAGTTCATGTGCCGCGATCAGGTGCTGCGGGTGGAAAACAGCAACACCGCCTGGACCCTCGATTACGAGGCCGGCCAGGA
Source organism: Arthrobacter sp. BF1 (assembly GCF_056680215.1). Classification (NCBI taxonomy): domain Bacteria; kingdom Bacillati; phylum Actinomycetota; class Actinomycetes; order Micrococcales; family Micrococcaceae; genus Arthrobacter; species Arthrobacter sp. BF1. The sequence goes on along the minus strand of NZ_CM155271.1, from coordinate 489,832 downwards.
AATCACGGTGCCGCTGAAGAACCAGGACGGCCAGTACATCGCGGACGACAAAGTCCTCGACGCGCTCGAAGCCGAAGGCCGTGTGGTCTTCCGCTACGTGGGCTTCAACCCCAACGGCTCACGCCGCGACATCGCCGGCATCTCCAACGCCGCCGGCAACGTGGTGGGCCTCATGCCGCACCCGGAGCACGCGGTTGAGGTTGGCTTCGGGCCGGAATCGCTGGATGGCATCGGAGGGTCCGACACCGACGGCCTCGGTTTCTTTACCTCCGTTTTGAACAAGATTGTGGGAGGCGCCAAGTGACCACGGAAACCGGCAAGAAGTTCAACATCGACACTGTCGAGAACGCTGCCAAGACGCCGGACACCGAACTGCCCTGGGCCGAACTGGGCCTGAAGCAGAACGAGTTCGATGAGGTAGTCAAGGTCCTGGGCCGCCGCCCCACCGGCGCAGAGCTGGCTATGTACTCCGTGATGTGGAGCGAGCACTGCTCTTACAAGTCCTCGAAGAACCACCTGCGCCAGTTCGGCGACAAGGTGACCGACGAGATGAAGAAGGACATGCTGGTGGGCATCGGCGAGAACGCCGGCGTCACCAACCTGGGCGACGGCTGGGCCGTGACGTTCAAGATCGAGTCCCACAACTCGCCGTCGTTCGTTGAGCCCTACCAGGGTGCGGCCACCGGTATCGGCGGCATTGTCCGCGACATCATCTCCATGGGCGCCCGCCCGGTAGCCGTGATGGACCCGCTGCGCTTCGGCGCCATCGACCACCCGGACACGGCCCGCGTGATGCACGGTGCCGTTGCCGGCATCGGCGGCTACGGCAACTCCCTCGGCCTGCCGAACATCGGCGGCGAAATGGTGTTTGACTCCATCTACCAGGGCAACCCGCTGGTCAACGCGCTGGCTGTTGGCGTTATGCGCCACGAGGACATCCGGCTCGCCAACGCGTCGGGCAAGGGCAACAAGGTGGTCCTCTTCGGTGCACGCACCGGCGGCGACGGCATTGGCGGCGCCTCGGTGCTGGCCTCGGAGTCCTTCGACGACACCAAGCCCTCCAAGCGCCCCGCCGTGCAGGTGGGCGACCCCTTCGCCGAGAAGGTCCTGATCGAGTGCTGCCTGGAGCTGTTCAAGGGCTCCCTGGTTGAGGGTATCCAGGACCTGGGTGCCGCAGGCATCTCCTGCGCCACGTCCGAACTGGCCTCCAACGGCGACGGCGGCATGCAGGTTGAGCTGACCTCCGTGCTGCTGCGCGATCCCACGCTGACCCCGGGCGAAATCCTGATGTCCGAGTCGCAGGAACGCATGATGGCCGTGGTTACGCCGGAGAACATCGAAGCGTTCGAAGCTGTCATGGACAAGTGGGCCGTGGAGTACTCCTGGCTCGGCGAGGTCACGGACACCGGCCGCCTCATCATCACTTGGGACGGCGTAGTCATCGTGGACGTTGACCCCCGCACGGTCGCCCACGACGGCCCGGTCTACGACCGCCCGTACGCCCGCCCCTCATGGCAGGACTCGGTCCAGGCCGATTCCTTCACCGGTTCCGTGCACGACGCCGGCCGCCCCTCCGCCCCCACGGAACTGGCCGCCGCCGTCACCGAGCTCGTGGCCTCACCGAACATGTGCAGCAAGGACTGGATCACCAACCAGTACGACCGGTACGTGGGTGGCAACACAGCTCTGGCCTTCCCGGACGATGCCGGCGTGGTCCGCGTTGACGAGGAGACAGGCCTGGGCGTGGCCCTGGCCACCGACGCCAACGGCCGCTACACCTACCTTGACCCGTACTACGGCGCACAGCTGGCCTTGGCCGAGGCCTACCGCAACGTGGCCACCTCCGGTGCTGTGCCGATGGCCGTCAGTGACTGCCTGAACTTCGGCTCCCCCGAGGACCCGGACGTCATGTGGCAGCTCGCCGAAGCCATCCGCGGCCTGTCCGACGCCTGCATGGAGCTGGGCATCCCGGTCACCGGCGGCAACGTCTCGCTCTACAACCAGACCGGAACCACCCCCATCCACCCCTCCCCCGTGGTGGCGGTCCTGGGCAAACTCGACGACGTCGCCCGCCGCACGCCGTCGGGCTGGCGTGAGGACGGGATGGCCATTTACCTGCTGGGTACAACAGCGGCTGAACTGGATGGTTCGGAGTGGGCCAACATGCGCGGCCACCTTGGCGGACTTCCGCCCAAGGTTGACCTCGCCGCCGAGCGCGCGCTGGGTGAAATCCTGATCAACGCCTCCCGCGACGGCATGGTGGACTCCGCGCACGACCTCTCCGAAGGCGGCCTCGCGGCAGCACTCGTGGAGTCCTCACTGCGCTACGGCGTGGGTGCCCGGATCGCCCTGCAGGACGTCCTGGACCGCGACGGAGTTGACCTGTTCACCGCACTGTTCTCCGAGTCCCAGGGCCGCGCAATTGTTGGCGTGCCCCGCTCCGAGGAAGTCCGTTTCAAGGACATGTGCACGGCCCGCGGCTTTGCCCACGTCCGGATCGGTGTGGTGGACGCCGCGAGCAACCAGCTGGAGATCAACGGCGTGGACACCATGTCCCTCGACGCCCTCCGCGAAGCCCACGAAGGGACGCTGCCGAAGTACTTCGGCTAACCCTCATTTCCCCCTCCATCGATTGCTCCGTAACCGCCCTTTTGAACCCCCAAAAACGGCAGTTACGGAGCAATTGATGCTTAATGGCCCCTGCGCCACCCAGCCTGGACCAAAGCTGAATGGACCTTGGCCACCGCAGGCTTGGCGTCGTTCAGCATGTGCCGCTTGGAAATGCGCACTTCAGTCCAGCCCACGGCGTGGTAGTTTTCGGAGCGGGCAATGTCCCGGACGATCTGCCCTTCGTCGCCGTGGTGTTCACCTTCGTATTCGATCCCGATCCGGTACCTCCGATACGACAGGCCCGGTTCGTGATGGCGGCTGCCTCCCTCACCGATGATCGGGAGGTTGAGCTCGGGTTCCGGGAGCCCGGCTCTAACGATCGCCAGGCGAAGCAATGTCTCCTGCGGTGAGTCCGAACCCACCCGGACGAGTTTGATGGCTTCCTTGGCCTTGCGCAGGCCCCGCTTTCCCTTGTGCCTGTCGATCATTCGCTGGAGATCTGCCAGGCTGCAGAGCGGCATGTCCCTGTCCTCAAACGCCGTCCTTGGCACGCGCACACAGCTGTCCCCCATGGCCACCAACTCATCCACCGTGAGCATTTCCGCCATGTCCAGCCAGGTTCGCTCAGGAGTGGTCACGGGCACGCCTTCAACTGTGGTGACCTCGTCGATGTAGAGCTTCATGCGGTGCACAATGACATGCGGCCTGTTCAGGTGTGCCGAGCCCTCAGGCCTGATGACGTGATACATCTCTGGAGTCCCCTTCTGCTGACGGCGCGGCAGCGTGAGCGTCTCCGCCGCAGTGAGGTGCGACGCCGCGCACCGCTCATTGACTTCAATGAAGGGCCGGACTCTGGCACTCAAGGGGAGCTCCGCCGTCGGGCTTTCCGACCGAATCCCCCTACCGAGGTGTTTCAGGGATCGGTGTCGCAGCCGCCTCGGTGACACTCCGGCACGCGTCGCCTCAGCCACTGTGAACGGGTGGTCCTGGAGTTCCGCCGGCAACGGGCGAGGGGTCTTCATGAACTCATCAGAACAGAAGACGGCTGGCGCTGCAGAAGTTATCCACAGGCCTCATCGGTTGCTCCATAACGGTCGTTTTCCCGGCTCAAAACGACAGCTACGGAGCAATCGATTGGGGGGTCAATCCTCGCTGTGGAGCTCCCGCTGCCGGGCGCTGAGCAGCTCAATCTCCGGGCGGGCGGCCACTAAGCGTTCGACGGCGGTGAGCACCTCCACAACGTGCGCCCGGTCAGCTGCCACCAGGCCGGCGCCCAGCTGCGAGCGCCGGTACTGATCGTGGTCCCCCACCTCGGCCACCGACACATCAAAGCGGCGCTTCAGCTCAGCGAGCAGCGGCCTGATGACGGAGCGTTTTTCCTTGAGGCTCTGGACATCTCCCAGGAGAATGTCGAATTCAATCCAGCCGATCCACATGCCGTAATCGTATCGACTGCTCCGTAACCGCCGCTTTGGGGACTCAAAAGGGCCGTTACGGAGCAATCGATGGGGGTCAGATGGTGAGTTCCCCCATCCGGTCCCAGCCGTCGCCGTCGAGCTGGCGGCTGATGATCCGCGGTGTTTCGGCCAAGGCCTGCGGCATGTCAGCCATGGCCTGTTTGAAATGGGCGCTGTTGACGTGGTCGCCGGCAGCATCGTCCTTGAAGGCTTCCACCAGGACAAACTCGTGGGGATCGTCCACGCTGCGGGACCAGTCGAACCAGAGGTTCCCGGGCTCCTCCCGGGTTGCCTTCGTGAAACTATCCACGAGGCCGAGCCAGCGCTCGGACCAGTCGGGCTTGACCTTGAACTTAACCACAATGAAGATCATGGGTTTCCTTCCGTTGATGTTGATTGATCTACTGAGCCGTGGCCATGGCGAGCTCACAGGCGAGGATGGCCTCGCGGGCGTGCTGCTGCTGAGCCGGGGTACCGGTCTGCTCGGCCCACTGCTCCGCCAGCTGGAACTCCACCAGTGCCTGCGTGAACCGGCCGGCAGCATGCAGCATCCAGCCCAAGCTGTTGTGCAGCCCGGCCATCCAGCGGCGGGTGTGCGGGTCATGGGCGGTGGAGGCGTATTCAAGGGCACTCCGGGTCCAGGCTTCCGCATGGGCGGAGTCCGCTGCGGCGAGCATGTGCAGCGCGTCCACCGCGAGGAATTCCTCACCGAGGTGGTCCCCCAGTTCAGCGGCCTGTTCAAACAGCGGCACGGCCATGGCCGCGTGGCCGCTGTTGTTCAGGACCCGTCCGCGCTCGAGCAGGACGCGGATGCCGACGGTGGGTTCGTCCTCGCCGCCAATCGTATCCAGCAAGGCATCGGCTTCCTCGTAGCGGCCCTGCAGGCCAATGGCCCGGCCAAGTTGCGTGGCGAGTTCGGCTTTTTCGTCGGTGTTGTAAGTGGGGTCGGCAAGGGCGTCCCGAAAACGCTGCTCGGACAGTCCGGGATCCTCAAAATTCCATAGGCGGTCAAGGGTCTCTTGCTCCAGCATGTACCTTCTCCTGATCAGCTTTCACCTGCGGCGAGTTGGCGTGCCCCTTCAACGTATCGCGAAGTTACGTGCCTCTGCGCTGCCCGGGTCACCAGGCCACCCGCACGGTAGAACCGGTTGGCCGGCACGCTGAACGCGGTGATCTTCAGGAATACCCGCCCGGTGTCATCGATCTCCACCTCAAACGCCTCTTCGCCGCGCGCCGGATGTCCGGGCAGTGTTCCGTAGCCGAACCCGGCAGACTGCGGGCGGTCGCCCGGCACGGGCCGCCGCACCCACACCACTTCGCAGGGTGCATTGATGCGGAAAGGCCCGACGCCGAAGCCGCTCACCACGCGCGTTCCGGGCCGGACGACGTCGGACTCGGCACGGACGCGCAGTCCCGATCGCCGCTGCAGTTCCCACGTCAGGATCCCCTGCGCCACACGCCGGTAAACTGCCAACCCGTCGCCCAGGTAAACCTGGGAGACCAGGCAGGGGTACCCCGCCGGCGGCCGGCCATTCTCGGTGGAGCCGACACCCGGATAATCGAGCCGGCCTCCGGCAAGACGATTCTCAGTCAACGGAGCCCTCCCTGGATCCTGTCAACCGTGCCCACCCGAGCTGCTCCTGCTGCTTCCTGCTCAGCGTGGCCACCACCAGGTCGTAGGAGTCCTCCACCATGTCCCGGACCATATCGTCAGGCAAGGCTCCGTCCAGCCGGACACCGTTCCAGTGCGTCTTGTTCATGTGCCAGGCGCCGGTGATTTCGGGGTGCGCGGTGCGCAGATGCTCGGCCAGGGCAGGCTCGCACTTCAGGCTTACGGACCAGTCGTCCGCGTCCATGGCGGATGCCGCGAACATCTTCGCTTCATGCCGGGCTCCCCCGGAAACGGCGGCACGGACCTTGAACACCGACGTTTCCGGGCCGAAGGGAAAATCCTCGAAGGCACCGGGAAAGCTCAGGCAAATCTCCCGGAGGGCAGCAGCGTCCATGCCACGAGCCTACAAAGCCCAACCCGGCGGTGCTAGTCTGCGAAGATGTCACCCGATCAGGCCACCATTCCAGTTCTCGACATGAGCGCCGCCCGCCAACCGTATGGTTCGTTCAGTCCGGAATTCATTGACCAATTGCGGGACGCCGCCCACAATGTGGGGTTCTTCCAGATCACCGGCTACGGGGCCGCGCCGGGCCAGGCCGAGGAACTCCTGGCCCTCATCAAACGCTTCTTCGACCTGCCCCTCGAAGAGCGGATGAAGCTGGACAACAGGCTTTCACCGCACTTCCGCGGCTATACCCGGATGGGCACCGAAGTCACCCAGGGCAGGGCCGATGCCCGCGAGCAGATCGACTACTCACCGGAACGCGAGCCCGTCCCGGACTACCCCGCAGACCAGCCCTACTGGCTGCTGCAGGGACACAACCTGTGGCCGGATGAAGCCCTGCCGGAGCTGAAGACAGCCGCCATGGCCTGGGCAGACCTGATGTCCAGCGTCGGGATGGAACTCCTGCGCGGCATCGCGGTCTCCCTCGGCCTGCCCGAGGAGCACTTCGACGAGCCCTTCGGTGATGAACCCGCCTGGATGGGCAAGCTGGTGCACTACGTCGGCGGCGTGGTGGAAGCCGCCGGCGATCAGGGTGTGGGTTCCCACGCCGACTACGGTTTTGTCACCCTGCTGCTGCAGGACGAGGTGGGCGGCCTGGAAGTGCTGCCGCCGGGGACCACAGAATGGGCCACCGTCGAGCCCCTACCCGGAGCGCTCGTGGTGAACCTTGGCGAGATGCTGGAGGTGGCCACCGAAGGCTATCTGGCCGCCACCATCCACCGGGTCAAGGCGCCGCCGCCCGGTGTGGACCGCTACTCCGTGCCGTTTTTCTGGTCCCCGCGGCTGGACGCCGTGATCGACCCCGTGCCCCTGCCGCCGGAGCTGAAGGCGCAGGCACGCGGGCTCTCGGACGACCCCACCAACCCGATGCTCGCCTCATTTGGCCTGAACATGCTCAAGGGCAGGATGCGCGCGCACCCGGACGTTACCGAACGCCACTACCCGGAGCTGATGCAGCGCTGACCGGGCCACCGCAGTGAGCAGCCGGGCACTTGGCGGCGCGCACCGCCAAGTGTCAGAGGTTGTATTTCCAGGCCTGCTGCGCAGGGCAGACGTTCATCACCACGTCCAGGCCGGCTGCCTTCGCCCGTTCGGCGGCGGCCTCGTCAATGACGCCCAGCTGAAGCCACACAGCCTTGGCGCCGGCGGAGATCGCCTGGTCAACCACCGCGCCGACCTTCTGCGAATTCACAAAGCAGTCGACGACGTCGATGGGCTGCTTTTCCGCCGGAATGTCCTGGAGGGAGCGGTACCCGGTTTCGCCGTGCACCGGGTCCCCGGGCAGGTTCACCGGAATGATCTCCATCCCCAGCCTGTCGCGGATGAAAAGTGACGTGTCATACGCCGCGCGCCACTCATTGGTGGTCAGGCCCACGATGGCCCACCGCCCTTTGTTTCGCATAAGGCGCTCTATGACTGCAGGATCGTTGGTGTGGCCCATGCCCCAAGCCTACGCCGGTTTCTGAAAGTGCCGATTGCCGAATTTTCTACCGGCGAAAGGCCTTCCCCGGTCATGTGAACGAACATTACGCGCGGTGAGTCGCTGATTTGGATTGTTTGTTCACGTCAGGTCTAGTGGGTAGTGACCATCCCGAGCGGCCGAGAGACCTGGATCGATGAAGCCGCAGCAACCCTGGTCAGTGTGGGCCCCCACGGCGCACGCTGATAGCAAGGAAAAAGCCTTGGGTACCCGGAACTGACCACTCCGCTAAGAGGCTGGACTCCGTAGGGTGCTACTGCCAGGACCGATGGAGTGATCCTATGACTGCAGTCCTGTCTTCCGAGCGTGCCGGCGCCCATGCCGGCACTTCCTCCGCACTTCCCGTGTCCTTCCGGGGCCTGCGCCGAACCTTCGGAACCGGCGACGCCGCCCACACCGTGCTGCAGGACGTCACTTTCGACGTTGCAGCAGGAGAGGTGCTGGCCATCCTGGGCCCGTCCGGCTGCGGCAAATCAACGCTGCTGCGCGCTGCTGCCGGGCTGGATTCACCCAGCGCCGGTTCCGTCGTCATCCAGGACACCCCTGTCCAGGGCATCGATCCCCGGTGCGCCTTTGCCTTCCAGGAACCAAGGCTGCTGCCTTGGCACACTCTGCAGGCCAACGTGGCCATCGGCCTGCCCAAGGGCTGCAGCGCCAAGGAAGGCAAAGCCAAGGTCTCCAGGCTGCTTGAGCTGGTGGGACTGGACAGCTTCGCCAAGCACCGCCCCCGCGAAGTGTCGGGCGGAATGGCCCAGCGGGCCTCCCTGGCGCGGGCGCTGGCACGAAACCCCGGCGTCCTGCTGCTTGATGAGCCCTTCGGCGCGCTGGATGCACTGACCCGCATCAAGATGCAGGACCTGCTCCTTGACGTCCATCAGGCAGAGCCCACCACGGTGCTCCTGGTCACGCATGACGTTGATGAGGCCCTGCAGCTGGCCGACCGGATCATCGTCCTGGGTGCAGCCGACGACGGCCAGGGGGCCACGATCGTGCGGACCGTCGACGTCCCCGGCGACCGGCCGCGGGACCGGGCCTCGGCAGAACTCGCCGCCTTGCGCGTCTCCCTCCTGGCCAGCCTGGGCGTGGACGGGCACTAACGCCCGCCACGGCAACCCCGGCAACGAACCACCCCCGTTAATCCACTGACGCAAGCTCCGACGTCGGGCGCTAACCCGCTGCGGCCGGACTTCCGTTACTCCGCATCACCAGCGCAAAGGAAAACAATGCAGCACGCACGCCCCCTCACCCGCCGTTCCCTCCTCGGGGCAGCCGCCGTAGTAGCCGTCTCGGCCATGGCGCTGACCGGCTGCGTTGCAGGTGAGGGCTCCTCCGGCCAGGCGGCGGCCACCGGCAGCACCTCGGGCGGCACGCTGAACATCGACTTCGCCACCTACAACCCGCTCAGCCTGGTCATCAAGAACCAGGGCTGGCTGGAAGCGTCCCTCAAGGATCAGGGCGTCACCGTCAACTGGATCCAGTCGGCGGGTTCGAACAAGGCCAACGAAGCACTGCGCTCGGGCGCCATCGACGTCGGGTCAACCGCAGGTTCCGCAGCCCTCCTGGCCCGTTCCAACGGTTCGCCGATCCGCACCATCAGCATCTATTCCCAGCCGGAATGGGCGGCCCTGGTTGCCCCCGCCGGTTCAAGCATCACGTCCGTGTCCGACCTCAAAGGCAAGTCCGTGGCCGCCACCAAAGGCACCGACCCGTACTTCTTCCTCCTGCAGGCCCTCGAACAGGCCGGCCTCAAGCCCGGCGATGTGACCGTCCAGAACCTGCAGCACGCCGATGGCCGCACCGCGCTGGAGAACGGCTCGGTCCAGGCGTGGTCCGGCCTCGACCCGATCATGGCCGGTGCCGAACAGAAGGGCGCCAAGCTCTTTTACCGGAACCTGGACTTCAACACCTACGGCTTCCTCAACGCCACGGAGTCCTTCCTCAAGGACAAGCCCGAACTGGCGCAGGCCGTTGTCAATGCCTACGAAAAGGCCCGCGCCTGGGCCGCAGCCAACCCCGACCAGACGGCCCACATCCTGGCCGATGTCGCCGGGCTGGACCTGGCCGTGGCCAAGACCGTCGTGCTGGAACGCAGCAACCTGAACGTAGACGCCGCGCCCGGAGAGGCGCAGCGCAAAGTACTGGAGAAGATCGGGCCCACCTTCGTGGAAACCGGCGACGTCAAAACCCAGCAGCAGATCGACGACGCCGTGGCCTCCCTTCTCGACGACTCGCTGGTGAAGAAGGCTGATCCGTCAGCCATTAAGGGTTCCTGATGAGCAATCCGGGAAACCCCTTCCTCACCGGCAACAGTGTTGCGGATGAGCGCGCTGCAGCCGCTACCGCAGCAACGGCAGACGCCGCCCAGACGGGTGCCGTTCCGGCACCCGCTCCGGCACCGGGATGGTCTCCCGCCGGAGTCCGTTTACGGAACTGGGCGCGTCTGCCCCTTGGCCTGATCATCCCGGCAATCCTGCTGGCGGCCTGGCAGGTGGCTTCCTCCACCGGCGTTTTCAGCGTGGTTCAGCTTCCTCCCCCGGCAATGGTGCTGGGGGCGGCGGGCGAGCTGCTGGGCCGCGGTGAACTGGGCACCCACATCGCCATCTCCACGCAGCGGGTGGTGATCGGGTTCCTGATTGGCGCCGCGCTGGGCCTGATTCTGGGTGCCACCGTGGGCCTGTCAAAGATTGCCGACGCCCTGCTGGCCCCCACCATCGGCGCCCTGCGTGCCGTCCCCTCGCTGGCCTGGGTGCCGCTGCTGATCCTCTGGCTGAAGATCGGCGAGGATTCCAAGGTCACGCTGATCATCATCGGCGCCTTCTTCCCGGTGTTCACCACCGTTTCCCTGGCGCTCCGCCACGTGGACCGGAACCTCGTGGAAGCCGCCCGGGCCTTCGGGCTCAAGGGGGTCCGGCTCCTGACCACCGTGCAGCTGCCCGCAGTGGTTCCCGCCGTATTTTCCGGGCTGCGCCTGGCACTGGCGCAGGCGTGGCTGTTCCTGGTAGCGGCGGAACTGATTGCCTCCTCCATGGGGCTCGGATTCCTGCTGATCGACTCACAAAACAACGGCCGCACCGACAGGCTTTTCCTCGCCATTGTGCTGCTGGCCGTAATCGGAAAACTGACGGACGCCCTCCTCGGCCTGGCAGAGAAATGGGCGGTAAAACGATGGGCCTGAGCACCGCAGAAGCCCTGCAGCACACGCACCCCACCACCGAGGCAGAGCGCATCGTGTTCTGGGAGGACGCTGCCCGGCGCCTCGAATGGGCCGAGCCGTGGCACACAGCCCACACCTTCGAGAAGGCTGTGCGCCTCAGCGGACCGGACGTCCCCGCCGCGGACGCCGAGTACTCCGTGCCCCGCATCGAATGGTTCGCCGGCGGCCGCCTGAACGTGGCCTACAACTGCGTGGACCGCCACGTGGAGGCAGGCCGGGGCGACAAGGTGGCCCTCTACTTTGAGGGCGAGCCCGGCGACCGCCGCGCCATCACCTATGCCGAACTCCAGCGCGAAGTGTCCAAGGCCGCCAACGCCCTCCTGGACCTCGGCATCACCAAGGGCGACCGCGTGGTCATCTACCTGCCGGTCATCCCCGAAACCATCATCATCACCCTTGCCGTGGCACGGATCGGCGCCATCCACTCCCTGGTCTTCGGCGGCTTCTCCGCCGAGGCGCTGAAATTCCGCGTCGAGGACACCCAGGCCAGGCTCCTGGTCACCACCGACGGCCAGTTCCGCCGCGGCGTCGCGGTGCCCGTCAAGGACAACGCCGACGCCGCCGTCAGCGGGGACAACGCCATCGAGCACGTCCTGGTGGTCAACCGCACCACCGCCGCCGGGGACCTGGGCAGCGTCCCCATGGCTGAAGGCCGCGACGTCTGGTGGCATGACGCCGTCGGGCAGGCATCCGACGTCCACGAACCCGAAGCGTTCGACGCCGAGACACCCCTGTTCATCATGTACACCTCCGGGACCACCGGTAAGCCCAAGGGCCTGGTCCACACGTCCGGCGGCTACCTCACCCAGGCCTCCTGGAGCTACGAACACCTGTTCAGCAACCCCGATCCGGCCCTCCGCGACGCGGATGTGCACTGGTGCACGGCCGACCTCGCCTGGGTCACCGCGCACACCTACGAGATCTACGGCCCGCTCTCCAACGGCGTCACCCAGGTGATCTTTGAAGGCACCCCGAACACACCGCACCCGGGCCGGCACTTCGAAATCATCGAGCGCTACGGCGTCACGCAGTACTACACGGCACCCACCCTGGTCCGCTCCCTGATGGGCTGGTTCCCGGACGGCGTACCGGACACCTATGACCTCTCCTCCATCCGCATGCTCGGGACCGTGGGCGAGGCCGTCAACCCCGAGGCATGGCGCTGGCTGCGGCAGAACGTCGGCGCCGGCACCGCCCCCGTGGTGGACACGTGGTGGCAGTCCGAGACCGGGGCCACCATCCTCTCCCCCGCCCCCACGGACACCGAGTTCAAGCCCGGCTGCGCGGCCCGCCCGCTGCCCGGGGTCAGCACCAGGATCGTGGACGACGCCGGCAATACAGTTCCGCCGGGCGTCCAGGGATTCATTGTGGTTGACGCCTTCGGGCCGTCCATCGCGCGGACCGTCTGGGGCAACCCCCAGCGCTACCTGGACTCCTACTGGCGCCAATACGCCGAACAGGGCTGGTTCCTGGCCGGCGACGGCGCCAAGTACGACGCCGACGGCGACATCTGGATCCTGGGCCGTGTGGACGACACCCTCAATGTGTCGGGCCACCTGCTGTCCACCATCGAGATCGAGTCCGCGCTGGTGTCCCACCCGGACGTGGTGGAGGCCGGCGTCTGTCCGGTGGCTGACGCCAAAACGGGCCACGCGATAGTCGCGTTTGTCGTCCTAAAACGCGGCGTTTCCCGCGAAGTTGCCACCGACCTCCGCAACCACGTCGCGAAGGCAATCGGCCCGATCGCCAAGCCGCGCGACGTCGTCGTGGTTCCCGATGTTCCCAAAACCCGCAGCGGCAAGATCATGCGCCGGCTGCTGACCCAACTCTTTGAGGGGACCGCCCTGGGCGACACCACCTCACTCCAGAACGAGCCGGCGATAGCCGGAATCCAGGACGTCCTGCGCGAGCGGACCCTAGCAAAGGAAAATTCATGAATGACATCAGCAACGTTGCCCGTCTTTCCGAGCCGCTGAAATTCGCCTACTGGGTGCCGAACGTTTCCGGCGGCCTGGTGGTTTCCACCATCGAACAGCGGACCAGCTGGGACTTCGCCTACAACAAGAAGCTGGCGCAGATCGCCGAGAACTCAGGCTTTGAGTACGCCCTGACGCAGACCCGCTACGCCGCCTCCTACGGTGCGGACAAGCAGCACGAGGCAACCTCGTTCAGCCTCGCCCTCCTGGCCGCCACCGAGCGGCTCAAGGTCATCTCGGCCGTCCACCCGGGCATGTGGCACCCCGGCGTGCTGGCCAAATACATCATCACCGCGGACCACATCTCCAACGGCCGCGCCGCCGTCAACATCGTCTCCGGCTGGCTCAAGAACGAGTTCACCAACTTCGGCCTCGAGTGGCTGGAGCACGACGAACGCTACGTCCGCACCGAGGAGTTCATCAGGGTCCTGCGCGGCCTCTGGACCGAACAGGAATACAGCCAGTCCGGCAAGTACTACAACATCACCGACTTCACGCTGAACCCGGCCCCGGTTGACGTCCCGGGCCGGCCCCACCCGGAGATCTTCTTCGGCGGCAACTCCACAGCGGCCCAGGCCACGGCCGGCCGGGTGGCTGACTGGTACTTCTCCAACGGCAAGGACCTGGAAGGGTTCAAGGAGAACATTGCCGGCGTTGTCGCCGCTGCCGGCGAGACCCGGCGCGGCACCGAGGGCGCCCTTGCGTCCCCGCGTTTCGGTTTGAACGGCTTCGTCATCGCCCGCGATTCCGAGAAGGAAGCCCGCGACACCCTCCGCGAGATCGTGGAGAAGGCGCACAAGCCCGCAGTCCAGGGCTTCCGCGACGCCGTTCAGGAAGCCGGCGCATCCACCAAGGACGGCAAGGGCATGTGGGCCGATTCCAGCTTCGAGGACCTGGTCCAGTACAACGACGGCTTCAAGACCCAGCTGATCGGCACCCCGGAGCAGATCGCCGAACGGATCGTCGAATACAAGAAGATCGGCGTTAACCTGTTCCTCACCGGTTACCTGCACTTCCAGGAGGAGGTGGCGGCGTTCGGCCAGGACATCCTGCCGATCGTCCGCGAACTCGAAGCCGACCTTGCCCGCAAGAACGGCACCGAGCTGGAACTCTCCGGCACGCCCGCCGCTGTTTCTGAAAAGGTGGCTGTCTAATGTCTGACCGCACATTCGGTTTCCGCACCCGCGCCCTGCACGCCGGCGGCACTCCCGACGCCGAGCACGGCGCCCGCGCGGTGCCCATCTACCAGACCACGTCCTTCGTGTTCAAGGACACCCAGGACGCCGCCAACCTGTTCGCACTGCAGAAGTACGGCAACATCTACTCCCGCATCGGCAACCCCACCGTGGCTGCGTTCGAAGAGCGCATCGCCTCGCTCGAGGGCGGCATCGGCGCGGTGGCAACATCCTCCGGCATGGCCGCAGAGTTCATCACCTTCGCCGCGCTGACCCAGTCGGGTGACCACATTGTGGCCGCGTCCCAGCTGTACGGCGGCACCGTCACCCAGCTTGATGTGACGCTGCGCCGCTTCGGCGTGGACACCACGTTCGTCCCCGGCACCGACCCTGCGGACTATGCCGCGGCGGTCCAGGAAAACACCAAGGCGATCTTCGTCGAGGTGGTGGCCAACCCGTCGTCGGAAGTCCAGGACCTGGAAGGGCTGGCAAAGGTAGCGCACGACGCCGGCATCCCCCTCGTGGTCGACGCCACCTTGAGCACGCCGTACCTTGTGCGGCCCATCGAGCACGGCGCCGACATCGTGATCCACTCGGCCACCAAATTCCTCGGCGGGCACGGCACCACCCTGGGCGGTGTCATCGTTGAGAGCGGCCGGTTCAATTGGGGCAACGGCAAGTTCCCCACGATGACCGAGCCCGTGGCCTCGTACGGCAACGTCTCCTGGTGGGGCAACTTCGGCGAGTACGGCTTCCTGACCAAGCTGCGCTGCGAGCAGCTGCGCGACATCGGCCCGGCACTGTCGCCGCTCTCGGCCTTCCAGCTGCTGCAGGGCGTGGAAACCCTGCCGCAGCGCCTGGACGAGCACCTGAAGAACGCGCAGGCCGTGGCCGAATGGCTCGAAGCCGATCCCCGCGTGGCGTACGTGAACTTCTCCGGCCTGCCCTCGCACCCGCATTTCGAGCGCGCGAAGAAGTACCTGCCGCTGGGTCCCGGCTCGGTGTTCTCCTTCGGCGTGAAGGGCGGCCGGGCTGCCGGGCAGAAGTTCATCGAATCCCTGCAGCTGGCCTCGCACCTGGCCAACGTGGGCGATTCCCGCACTTTGGTCATCCACCCGGGGTCCACCACCCACCAGCAGCTGAATCCGGTCCAGCTGGAGTCCGCGGGTGTCCCCGAGGACCTGGTCCGCATTTCCGTGGGTCTGGAGGACATCGACGATATCCTGTGGGACCTGGACCAGGCCCTGACCGAGGCCTCGTCGGCCGTGGCTTCGGCTGGCGCAGCCACTGAAGAATCCACCCTCGAAGCCGATTCCTGCACGATCGGAGCACGCGCATGAGCATCGAAACCCGTACCTGGGACGGCCCTTCCGCACCGGAACGCCTGAACCTGCTGCGCTCAGCCAAGTCGATTGCGATTGTGGGCGCCTCGGACAAGCCGTCGCGTGCCAGCTACTTCGTGGCCACGTACCTGCAGTCGTCCACGCGGTACAAGGTGTACTTCGTGAATCCCGTGGTCAAGGAGATTCTCGGTGAACCCACCTACGCCTCACTGGCCGATCTTCCCGAGAGCCCGGACATCGTGGATGTGTTCCGCAAACACGACGACCTCCCGGGTGTCCTGGACGAAGCCATCGCTGCCGGCGCCAAAACCCTCTGGCTTCAGCTGGGTTCCTGGCATGAAGCCGTGGCCGCAGATGCCGAGGCCGCCGGGCTCAACGTGGTGATGGACCGCTGCGTGAAGATCGAACACGCCCGGTTCCATGGCGGCCTGCACCTGGCCGGCTTCGACACCGGCGTCATCTCCTCCCGCCGGCAGCTTCTGTCCTGACGGGAGGGTCCGTTAGCGGTTGAACTTCTTCAGCCAGATGGAACCGGGGCCGGCATCGCTGGCCCCGGTTTTTTCTTTCGCTGACGGGTCCAGGATGGCTGAGGCAAGATTCCCGACGACGGCGGGTGCTTCGGTCACGGGCTTCCCGGTCTTTTCGAGCACGTCTGCCGGGGCATCGGCTGCGCCATGCGTGGGAGCGTCCAGGACGGCCTTGTTCTGGGGGGTACCAGGACCGGTGGCGCCTGCCGCGTTCCGTGACGCGCCGCCGTCGGCCGCAGCATTACCGGCACCTGGGTTTCCTGTGGCACCGTTGCCGGCCCCTGCGTTGCCTACACCCCGATTCGCCGAATCATGGTTGGTGCTCCGCCCGGCAGCGCCGTGTTCAGGGCGCCCGGGCAGATCAGGCTCATGCCCCGCCGATCCCTGCGCGGCTGAGCTGTGTCCGGCAGGTTGCGTTTCCGTACTCCCCGGATCGGCAGACGCCGATGCGTCCTCGGCAGCACGCTCCGCTGCAGGCGCCCCGGGCAGGTCGCCGGCGGCCCTGCTGCCGTTAGGAGTCCCCGCGATGGTCCAGGCAGGCACCCAGTCCTGCAACATCTGCTGGATGGAAGGGCTGGCATGCAGTTTCGGTCCGGAAGCCGTGGCTGCCACCCCTGAGACCCCCAGCCCCATCCCGGCGATGACGGCAAGGCCCACCGCAGCAGTCCGGTGCCTGCGGCGCAGCCGATGGCGGCCAAGCTGGGTGGTCTGCGCTGAGAGGAGCGCCGCCAGTTCAGGGCGGGGTTCAGGGACCGGCCCGGACGCTAAGGCGCCCAGCGAGAGCAAGGCGGCGCAAAGCGCCGGGTCGGTTTCGCCGGCATCGAGCAGCATGTCGTCCACGGTGCTCAGCAGGTGGCTGGTTTTGGCCGTCATTGTGCCACATACTCCTTCACTGCGGACTGCTCCCGCAGCCGGACCAAAGCGCGCCGCTGCAGTTGCTTCACGGCGCCGCTGCTCTTTCCCATGACCTCCGCGGACTGCTCGACGGTCAGGCCCGCCACCAGGCGGAGGGTGAGGACCTCGCGCTGCTCGTCCGGGAGGACCCTGAGGAGGTCCTGTACCTCCTGCGGGCCGACGCGCTCCATGACTGCATCTTCGGCAGATGACTCCTCGCGCGCGTCCAGGTCGGGTTCGAACGGAAGCTCAACGGGTGCACGGCGCCGGCGCCGGTGGTCGTCCACCATCCGGGCGTGGGCCACCGAGAAGACGAAGGTCCGCAGCCCGGCCACGCCACCGGTGACCGTTTCCAGCCGCGGCAGGACGGCGAGGAACACTTCCTGCATAACAGCCTCCGGATCTTCTACCCCGCGGGCTGTGAGGTAGCCCAGGACCTGTGCTGCGTAGGTTCGGTACACAATGCTGAAGAGCTCCGGTTCCCGTGCGCGCGCGCGCAAAGCATCGTCTGTCAGCGCATCGGTCACGGACGTTGGGCCTTCGTTGGGGGGGATGGTGTTCCCGCTAACTGTACCCTCCGGTAACCAGGCTGAACCGGAGCAATGCCTGCACCTGTGAGGAACAAAAGAGCCAGTCTGAAACCTGATGGGGGACAAGTTTCAGACCGGCGCTTCATAGGGGTAATCGTTCCGGGCCTGCCAAGGGTTACGCGCTGTCACAAAAAACTTTGAAAAGTTCCCTAGGCGCTGCTGCGCACCGCATTGAAGTGGGCAAAGGCGCGGACCCGGCTGACCGGCACCTGCTGTCGGTCACATGCAGACTCGGCTGCCGCAGAAGGTACGGCCACGGACCGGGCCGGAACGGGTGCAGATGCGGCGGTGCGCTGGCCGCGGTGGGCGGCGGAAAGGTCAGTAACCAGCCCGGTTCCCGCGCACTCACGGACGGCGGCGATTCCTGCGGCGACTGCGGGCTTGTCCTCGAAAGCCCCGGAGACGGCCATTACGGTGCCGTCGGGCGCCTTCAGCCTGAACCTGAAAAGCGAATCCGAGTCGAGAAAAACTTCGAAAATCCCAGCCATAACAAAATCCTTCCGGGTCGGCGGGGGTCCCTCCAAGTGGCGTCATTGTCACAAGGCAGGCCCGGACGCGTCGTTGCGTCATCATTTCCGCGGGTCTGGTCGAACGATCTGTTGATCCGTTCACCTTATGTTAAAAGTCTCGCGGCCGCGCCGGTTGCCTCACAAGACCGACGGGGTTAACCCTGTGTAAATTGCGTCCATCCACCGCACGCAGCCACGTCCTGCCCCCGCACAACGACGGCGGCGGACCACCCAAAGGGTGACCCGCCGCCGTCGGACGTTCCGGTGTGTTAGTCGTTGATAAGGTCGTGGACCACGATGGTCTGGTCGCGGTCCGGGCCGACGCCGATCGCGGAGAAGCGGGTGCCGGAGAGCTTTTCGAGGGCCAGCACGTAGTTGCGGGCATTCTCCGGGAGGTCCTCCAGGGTGCGTGCTCCGGTGATGTCCTCGGTCCAGCCGTCGAAGTACTCAAAAATGGGCACAGCGTGGTGGAACTCGGTCTGCGTCATGGGCATTTCATCGTGGCGGACGCCGTCCACGTCGTAGGCGACGCATACCGGGATCTGCTCGATACCCGTGAGGACGTCCAACTTGGTGACGAAGTAGTCAGTGAAGCCGTTGACGCGGGAAGCATGGCGGGCCAATACGGCGTCGTACCAGCCGCAGCGGCGGGGCCGGCCGGTGTTCACGCCGAACTCGCCGCCGGTCTTCTGCAGGTACAGCCCCATCTCGTCGAAGAGTTCCGTGGGGAACGGGCCGGCGCCAACGCGGGTGGTGTAGGCCTTAATAATGCCGATGGAGCGCGAGATGCGGGTGGGGCCGATGCCCGAGCCCACGGACGCGCCGCCTGCCGTCGGGTTGGAGGACGTCACGAACGGGTAGGTGCCGTGGTCCACGTCCAGGAATGTTGCCTGGCCGCCTTCCATCAGCACCACCTTGCCCTCGTCAAGGGCGTTGTTGAGGACCAGCGTGCTGTCAATGACCAGGGGGCGCAGGCGGTCGGCGAAGGAGAGGAAGTAGCTGACGATCTCCTCCACCACAACGCTGCGGCGGTTGTAGACCTTGACCAGGAGTTCGTTCTTCTGGCGCAGGGATCCTTCCACCTTCTGGCGGAGGATGGACTCGTCGAACACGTCCTGGACGCGGATGCCCAGGCGGGCCACCTTGTCCATGTAGGCAGGGCCGATGCCGCGGCCGGTGGTACCGATGGCACGGCTGCCAAGGAAACGCTCGGTCACCTTGTCAAGCACCTGGTGGTAGGGCGCAACCAGGTGGGCGTTGGCGGAAACGCGGAGCTTGGACGTGTCAGCGCCCCGGGCCTCCAAGCCATCAATCTCTTGGAAGAGTGCCTCGAGGTTCACCACGCAGCCGTTGCCGATGATCGGAACCGCGTTGGGGCTCAGGATGCCGGCCGGAAGGAGCTTGAGCTCATACTTCTCACCGCCTACGACGACGGTGTGCCCCGCGTTGTTTCCGCCGTTCGGCTTGACGACGTAATCAACACGGCCGCCCAGAAGATCGGTTGCCTTGCCTTTTCCTTCGTCGCCCCACTGGGCTCCTACGATCACGATTGCTGGCATGGGATCCTCCCCCATTCTTTCGGGCCGGTCCCGGAGGGATTACCAGGGCTCAGCGCCGTACATGAGAACGCCCCGAATGTTCTGGTGCTGTCCGCCGGGAGGCGACGCCAACGCAAGAGTTCCGGGGCCCTTACCACCCAAGTTTAGCCGATCACAGACTTTGTCCGCCCATGAGGCCGCCCGCGGCCCTTTGTGCACACCAAAGAACCACGGGCGGGCTTCCGGGAGGCGCTACTCGCCGTCCGCTTCCTCGCCCGGACGGGAGGTCTGGGTCTCCAGGCTGTCCCAGAAGGAGGTGTCGGCGTCGGCAATCGAACCGTCCGCGATGGCGGCCGCAGTGGCAGTCAGCGTGGTCACCGTCTGCTTGATCAGGTAACCGTTGCTGCGCAGCCCCAGGGCGTAGCCGTCCAGGTAATGATCAGACATGCCCCGCATTTCGAAGAGCAGGGTGGCGATCCCGTACTCCACTGCAATGCCGTTGCGGCTGATGGTTTCGGCGCTGCCGCCCACGTACTTCCCCAGGTGGCCCCAGCCGGTGGAGTCGACGTTGTCGAAGACGACGGCGCCCAGGTGCTTGGACTTCTCCACCACGGCTGGATCGGCGTTGGGAGTGGTGGGGTAAAGGATGGACCCGGAGACAAGCTTCCCGTCACGCTCGCTTCGCGTGCCCTGGTGGTGGAGGTCGATCATGTAGTCGATCTTGTACTTGCTCATCACGTTGTTGTGCAGGGCCTGCGTTTCGGGCTGCACCTTGGCCACATGGTCACGGTTCAGGTCCACTTCCTCGGCGTTGTACCGGGTCATGTTGCGGTCACCCTTGGCCAGGTAGTCGTCCAGCGGAAAGTTGACGTCTCCCATGGCACCGTCTGCGTTGAGCATGGGAACAATCAGGATGTTCACTCCGTCGAGGACGTCCCGCGATTTTCCGGTGCCGAGGTGCTTGACGAACTGCAGGGCGCCCTCAGTGGTGAGCTGCTCGTTGCCGTGCTGCTGGGTCAGATAGAGGATGGTGGGCTTGGCCGGGTCCGAGACGTATTTCACCAAGTGAATATCCCGGCCCTTGACAGTCTGGCCGATCACTTCAAGTTCCATGGCGGGCTGGCGGGCATCCTGATCCTTCAGGAAGGAGACCATCTCGGCATAGGTTGACAGCTTTGACGTGGTGATCTGGCCGTTGCCGTCATAGTTGGGCCCCTCGCCCACGGCGTTCGCCAGCGGGGCCGGAGCGGCTAAGGCCGCGAGCGCCAAGGCTCCTGAAACGGCTATGGTCCTCATGGTTGCCAAGGATTTCATCACAGTGCGTTACCTCTTTCGAGTGCAATTAGGGTGCGACGGCCGCGACGTTTTCGTTGCGGGCCGTGACAGCAGCCAAGCAAGCTATACGAAATATGTCAACGACCTTGACAGACGCTGCTGGGGCCCCTCCAACCGGAATCGAAAGCTCCCGGGCCGGCGTTTCGTTTCGCTGGGCTTGATAGACTGATGTAGATCGACTAGGAATCGGTCCACACCACATTTCAAACCATCCCGGATTTTCCGCGCCCTACCGCGCCCATTTCCGGGGTGGCGCAGCACCGAGCCCCGCAGGAGACTTTGCACTATATGACAGCCCTGGCCCCCGAATCTTTCCGTGAACAGCTCATGAGCCGCCGTTACGAGCCCAACGTCGCCGTCGTCAACGAGCTGTGCGATTCCCTGCAGAGCGTCAAGCCCCACACTGAAGTTCCTTACGTCGACCCCATGCACGACGTTGACGAGTGCCGCATTATCAGCCTCTATTCCAACATCGGCGAGGCGGACCCGTCCGGCTTCATCACCGCCGGCGACGATGACGCCGCCACCCGGATGCTGGGAATCCAGTGGAAGCTGGGCCTGCGCCCGGAATTCGTGATGCCGTGGAACGTCCACCCGTGGCACACCCCCGGCGAGGTCAACGGCAAGTTCACCCCGGACCAGATCTCCTCCGGCCTCAAGCCGCTGCTCAAGTTCCTGGCGCTGGTCCCCCGCGCCTCGGTGATCGTGGCACACGGCACCGAAGCCAACCGCCTCGCCAACCTCCTGCTGAAGACCGAGGTGCCCATGATCTGGCGCCGTGGCCTGAAGACCTACAAGGTCCGTTCCCTCAGCGGCCGTGCATTCGCGGGAACCCCCGCCCGCCAGGAGCAGTACCTCGAGGACATGCGCGTCGCCTACGCCGACGCCATGGCCCGCACCGGTCTGGCGAAGGCTGCCAGCTAGTCCCCACCCGCTTCCTCACCTCGCAAGCTCGGTCAGGGAACCCGGCGGGCGTGGGCCCACCACCCGCTCAACCTCCGGTACGACGGCGGGCGGTCACCTTTCTTCTGAAAGGTAACCGCCCGCCGTCGTAATTTAACCCGTTGCTACTTGCCTTCGATGGCTGCTTTCGCGGCCGGGTCCGAATCGTTCAGGAACTTCTCGATGCGCTCGGGCTCCTCGGCCTCACCGATGGCCGCAGACGCACGGCCCAGCGAGTACAGCGCGCGCAGGAAGCCGCGGTTGGGCTCGTGCTCCCACGGGATGGGACCCACGCCGCGCCAGCCGTTGCGGCGCAGCGAGTCCAGGCCCCGGTGGTAGCCAACGCGGGAGTAGGCGTAGGAGTCGATGGTGCGGCCCTCCGCCCACGCTTCCTCCGCCAGCACAGCCCACAACAGCGACGATGTGGGGTGCTTCTCCACCAGGTCCAGGGCTTCCGTGCCGGCATCCAGCTGCTGATAGACGTCAGTCTCGGCAGGCAGGAGCGTGGGCTCGGGGCCCATCAGGTTCTTACGGAACTCGTCGGACATATTTAGAACGTCTTTCCGGCTGAACCGAGCTGCTTGGTTGCCTCGACGACGCGGGCGGACAGGCCGGCCTCGGCGGAGGCGCCCCAGACGCGCGGATCGTAGAGCTTCTTGTTGCCCACTTCGCCGTCGACCTTCAGCACACCGTCGTAGTTCTTGAACATGTGGTCCACCACGGGACGCGTGTATGCGTACTGGGTGTCGGTGTCGATGTTCATCTTGATCACGCCGTAGGAGACGGCGTCGGCGATTTCCTGGTCGGAGGAGCCGGAGCCGCCGTGGAACACGAGGTCGAACGGGCTGTTTTTGCCGAGCTTGGCTCCTACCTGGGCCTGGATGTCCTTGAGGATCTCCGGACGCAGCTTAACACCGCCCGGCTTGTACACACCGTGCACGTTGCCGAAGGTCAGGGCAGTGATGTAGCGGCCGTTCTCGCCGGCGCCGAGGGCTTCGATGGTGGCCAGGGCGTCCTCGACCGTGGTGTACAGCTTGTCGTTGATGGCGTTTTCCACGCCATCTTCCTCGCCGCCCACAATGCCGATTTCAACTTCGAGGATCATCTTCGCGGCGGCGGTGCGCTCCAGCAGCTCGCGCGCGGTGCTCAGGTTCTCGTTGAGCGGCTCGTGCGATCCGTCCCACATGTGCGAGTTGAAGATCGGGTTGCGGCCGGCCTTGACCTCGGCCTCCGAAGCTGCCAGCAGCGGCAGGACAAAGCCGTCCAGCTTGTCCTTGGGGCAGTGGTCGGTGTGGAGTGCGATGTTGACGTTGTAGTTTTTCGCAACTTCGCGGGCGAACGCGGCAAAGCCGAGCGAACCGGCCACCATGTCCTTGGTGGCAGCGCCGGACCAGTACGCGGCACCGCCGGTGGAGACCTGGACGATGCCATCGGACTCAGCTTCGGCGAAGCCGCGCAGTGCGGCGTTCAGCGTCTGCGAGGAGGTGACATTGACGGCCGGGAATGCATAGCCGCCGGCCTTGGCACGGTCAATCATCTCGGAGTAGATCTCTGGGGTTGCAATGGGCATGCTGACTCCTATGCTGAGTTTTCGTCTATGGGTTGTGACCCTGGAGTAGACCTCTTACGGCTAGCCACCATCCTAGCCATTTCTCTGCAGCGGCAGTGTTTCGGGTCACGCGGGCCGGTAACACTTACGCGCCGAGAGTGCATTTGACGCTAGTGTCTGGCGCCACGACCAGCACGAAGTGCGCTCTGGGCGCGATAGGCCAGGGCACTGCGGACCTTGCCAACGACGCCTGGCCGGTCGCCCTTAAGATCGTTCTTCGAAATCCGGACCTCGTGCCATCCATGGCGGGCGGCCACCTCGGCCCGGACTATGTCCCTTTGATACTGGTCCTCGCGGGCATGGTGTTCACCGTCGTATTGCAGGGCGATCCGGTGATCGGGGTACGCCGCATCGGGCCAGAGAACCGGCAGCCCGGAATCACCGCGGACGACGTAGTTCAGAACCGGTTCGGGCAGTCCTGCCGTTAGAAGGGCTAGACGCATCCTGCTTTCGGGGACGGAGTCCGCACCCACACGGATCAGCTCCAGCGCCTCGCGTGCCTTCCGGATCCCCCGCAACCCCGGATGCCGAATAATCATGTCCCGCAACTCCTGAATTCTGCATATGGACTCGCGCGGGAACGGAAAATCCTCCCCGTGACTGTTCACCAGGTAGTCCCCCGCCACTACGAGATCGTCCACGGAGTTGCGCATGGAGGCCAGGTCGAGCCACGTCCTGGCCGGTGTGGTGAGGCGGACGCCGTCGTACTCCATGACCTCATCCGGTGTCAGCGTCAGGCGGTGCCCCGCTACGTTGGCCCTGCGTGGAGCGGCGAAACCGCGGCGCCTTGCCAGGTGGATACGCCAGTCGCCTTCCTGCGGAGCAGGGACCGGTATCCCCAGCACCCGCGCGGCTGAGCAGAGCGCGAGTATGGAGGCGTCATCCACCTCCGTGTAGGCTCGCAGAGCGTGAGCACCGGATGGCTGTGCGGTCAGCGGAACCCGTATCCCGCGGGACACCGGCAGGAGATCCTTTGCCCTGGTCCGGGTGCGTGTCACGCCAGCTTTGTCCGACGTCCGCAGGGCAAAGGCCACGCCCTTGAGATGGTCTGGCAACTCAGCTTTGCGCATGCCTAATTGTTGCCCCGGCGCGCTGCCTCGCAGGAGTTATCCACAGCCTTGCGCTCGTCGGGTGCACCGAAAGCGCACTTCGCGCTGGTGCAGGGCAACTCGACCAGCGCGAAGTGCACTCTCGGCGGGATCAGACCGTCTGGTTGAACACGTGCCGGCGGATCCAGGCGTGCATGGCGATGGCCGCCGCCGAGGCCGCGTTGATGGAACGGGTGGAACCGAACTGTTCGATGGAGAGGGTGGCTAGGGCGGCGGCGTGGACTTCAGGCGTCAGCCCCGGGCCCTCCTGGCCGAACACCAGCACGCAGTCCTTGGGAAGTTCGTAGGTTTCCAGGGGCACGGAATCCGGGAAGATGTCGATACCGATGATGGCGAGCCCCTCCCCCTGCGCCCATGCCACGAAATTCTCCACGGTGGGGTGGTGGCGAACGTGCTGGTAGCGGTCGGTGACCATGGCCCCGCGGCGGTTCCACCGGCGTCGTCCGATGATGTGGACTTCCTTGGCGAGGAACGCGTTGGCGGTGCGCACCACGGTGCCGATATTCATATCGTGCTGCCAGTTTTCGATGGCGATGTGGAAGTTGTGCCGCTTGGAATCGAGGTCCGCGACGATCGCGTCGTGCTTCCAGTACCGGTACTGGTCCACCACGTTCCGCCGGTCTCCGTCCGCCAGCAGTTCATGGTCCCAATGCTCGCCTTCGGGCAGCTCACCTTCCCAGGGGCCGACGCCGACCTCCGGCTTTGGCTGGTATTCCTCCTCGGGCGGTGGCACGGGCAGCGGCGGCGTTTGGGGGTGGTCAGTCACCCTCCAACTCTAGCCGGGGTCAGCCCGCCAGCTTCCAGCGGTTGGCGCGGTAGGAGTTGGCGATCTTCTCAAGCAGGTCCGGGTTCTGATCCCAGTAGGTGGCGTGTCCGCTGACGCCCATCATCTGGGGTGTGCCCCACGGGGTCACGCTGAAAAGGTTCACGGCCTGGATGGTCTCACCGCGGGCGTTGACACAGGTGAAGCCGATGACCACTGCCTCGGTCCGGCGGAACTCACGGATTTCCGGCGCGGTGGTTTCGAAGCTGCCGGCGCACTTGTGGCCCACAAGGTGCTGCGGCAATTCGACGGCGGGCATGGCCTTGAGCTTCGCTTCAATCTCCTGAATTGCTGCATGCACCTTCGCGGGCTCCTTACCGTACTTACCCTCTTCCGCTTCGGCGAAGAAGGCGTAGGCCAAGGCGATGCCGTCCCCGTCCCGCTCCTCGGTCCCCTGCGCCTTCTGCTGCATCGGGGTGCCGGTGATCGGGTCGGTAGTGATCCCGAAGGTGTCGTCACCGGTCCAGGCGGCGAGGTACTGGAAAGACGACTCACCGGTGACAAAGCGGCTGAACAGCGGGTCGCCCTCGGCAGGAATGTTCGCCGGCCCCTGCAGCTCGTCCCAGCCCGGCGGGAGCGGGAAGGCTCCGGCAGGCACATCGCCCGCGGTACTGCCCGACGTCGGCGCCTCCGCCGGTGTTGATTCTTCCGGCGCAGCGCTTTCCGCCGCCGCATCAGACGTTGCCACGGGAGCCAGGTTGTCCGCGGCCCGGGACTTCGCGAAGGTGGGGATCACCCAGGCAAACACCGCCACGAGGACCACGATCACGGCGGCGGCAATGATGCCGAGAACGATGAGCAGGTTCTTTTTGCTGTGCGGGGGCTGCGGCGCAGGCGGCTGCGCATACGGGCCCGGCTGCTGCTGACCCGGGTACTGCTGGCCGGGGTACTGCTGGCCGGCCGGTGGCGCCTGCGCGTACTGGGGGTGCAGCAGGTTGCCCGCTGCATCCCTTGGGGGGTGGCGGGGGCGCGCTGTGGTGGTTGCTCATGGCGGTCCCTTTCAGGTGCTGGCAGGCATCCAGCGGTCCCGCGGTGCCCGGTGATTTCTGACGTCGGGGACCAGCCGGCGCAGGCCGGCACCGTGAATCACCGCGGACATCCCCCGATCCGCAGCCGATGGGCACCGTAGTGCCGGCTTCGAGCCTAGCCGACGGGCCGGGCAGCCCGGGAACGGCGCCGCCCTGAGTTTCTCCTGCCGCGCGTGTTCCGGGTCCAAAGAATGACAGACTGGACCAGGAACAGCACACATCTTGTGGAGGTAAATGTGGCAGAGGCAGACCAGGCAGTGGGAAACCCGGCGGTTTACCGCAGCGGCCAGGAGATCGAATGCTGGCTGACGGACATGGACGGCGTCCTGGTCCACGAAAACCAGGCCGTCCCGGGCGCCGCGGAACTGATCCAGCGCTGGGTGGACACGTCCAAACGCTTCCTGGTGCTGACCAACAACTCCATCTTCACGCCGCGCGACCTGGCGGCCCGGCTCCGTGCCTCCGGTCTCGAGATTCCCGAGGAGAACATCTGGACGTCGGCGCTGGCCACGGCCCAGTTCCTCAAGGACCAGGTGCGTGGTTCCGGGTCCGGGAACCGCGCGTACACCATCGGGGAAGCAGGGCTGACGACGGCGCTGCATGAGGCAGGCTTCATCCTCACCGACCAGGACCCGGACTTCGTGGTGCTCGGCGAAACCCGCACCTACTCCTTCGAAGCGATCACCATGGCTATCCGCCTGATCCTGGCCGGGGCCCGCTTTATTGCCACCAACCCTGACGCCACCCAGCCGTCCAAGGACGGACCAATGCCCGCCACGGGTGCCATCGCCGCCCTGATCACCAAGGCCACCGGGCGGGAACCGTACATTGTTGGCAAGCCGAATCCCATGATGTTCCGTTCCGCGATGAACCAGATCGATGCCCACTCCGAAACCACCGCGATGATCGGCGACCGGATGGACACCGACATCATTGCCGGCATGGAGGCCGGGCTGCACACGGTGCTGGTGCTCACCGGCATTACCCAGCGCGGCGATATTGCCGCCTACCCGTTCCGGCCCAACCAGGTGCTGAATTCCGTGGCGGACCTGAAGAACCAGATCTAGAAGACGCTCACTTTCGAGCCGCCGCGGGGCAGCGGGAAGAACTGGTCCATCAGCTTGTCCACGATGGGCCGGTAGACGAGCGGACTCCAGCCCGGGCTCGCGTGCGCCGGCAGGGCACCCTCGGTCTGCAGGTCCATGGACACCATGTGGGGCGCGAAGGCGGTGGACCACGCGCTCCTGGCCGTCTGGTAGCTGACGGTGCGGTCCTTGGTGTTGCCGATATACGCCATCCGCGCACTGCCGAGCTGGTCCACGAAGCGGTTCCCGTCGAAGTGGTAAATGTACGCCGACTCGGACTGAATCAGCACACTGGACGGCGCGATCGGGGACAACTGCTCCATGCTCTGGTCAAAAATCTGCCGCCAGGTCCGCTCGTCCTTGTGCATGACGCGCTCCCCCAGTTCGTAGCTGCCCCTCAGCACCGACGGGACCCGGAAGCCGCGCTCGTAAAGGAACACAACGCCGTCGAACCAGCTCTCGTCCAGCACATCGCTCCGGCTGTAGGGAGTGGAGTCCAGCAAAATGAACTCCACGTCCACGCCGTGGAGTTCCCGGAGCCGCCCCGCCACCTGGGTGGCTACCATGCCGCCGAAGCTGTGGCCGTAGAAGTAGAGCCTGGTGAGGTTCCTGGCGCGGACGTGTTCAATGACCGCCATGACCACCTGGTCGATATCCAGCCCCTGGTTGGAATAGCCGACGGCGGCGAGCTGGCCCCGTTTGTTCAACGACCCCCGCAGGGCGTTTAGTATCCATTGCGCCTCTTCCCAGCTGGTCTTGAAGCCCGGAAACAGGAACCAGCTGGCATTCGGATAGTATGCGTCGGCGAAGTCGTCCGGGACCTGCAGGATTCTGTTGACCCGCCGCTCCGCCTGGACCCGGCGGGTCAAGAGCATATCCGCCACGAGCACGGTTGAGGCGCCCGCTCCTGCCAGGAACCCGCGCCGTGAAAACCTCTTGAGGGCAGCGGCATCGGCAAGCAGGCGGGCTTGTTGAGACCCTGGCTGCCCTGGCTGCTCCAGCGGTTCTGCTTCCTCCCTGTACGGCACATCTCTACCGTAGCCACAGGAGAAGCCGCCCCCGCAACCCGGCTTCTCCTTGGCTGGGCGGCGGGCGGGGAATCGGGCTGGAATCGGGCGGGGGGAATGGCGTCAGCTTGCGGCTTGCCGCTCCCCTGCCGGGTTCAGGATCTCACTGAGCGGGGTTCGCCGCAGAATTTCCTGGCCGATGTCGTTGTACCGGCCAAGCAGGTCCGGGCCACCCAAGGCCTCGGGGTCGTCAAGCAGAGTAAAGACTTCGTCGCTGGCGGCGAAGAGCTCCTCGTCGGAGTATTCCTCCAGTGGGCGGATGGCCAGCGGCACCAAAGCCGGCTCGCTGCCCCCTCGCCTGCCTGTTTCAACAGCGGCCGCAAGCTCGGCCGCAAGCACATCAGTGATTTCCCGTAGCGGAACTACGGTGTTGTCGGCCGGCTGTTCAGCGTCCACGCCGGTCAGTATCAACGAGACGCCGCCGCCGAGAGTGCCGGGTGCGCCTTCCATCGTGTTCAAGTCCGTGCGAAGACCCGCCAGGGCAGTTGATTCCACCCGGGCGGCATGGGAGAGGTCCACGCTGATGTGGGACTGGATCCCCATGCTGCGGAGTCTCTGGATCATGCGGACGAGGGCTGGGCGCGATGCTTGGTTGAGGTTGCCGAGGACGTCAATCCGGACGGTGTCGGTCAGTTCGTCGCGGCTGGTGGTGGCGTTTAAGCAAGCGGTGCCATTTGAGGGGTGCTCCATAGGTACTCCAAATAAAGGGGTGTCTACGGCCGACGGCTCAACCTCCGTAAGCGTAGCCGTCGGTTGAGTCCGGCACAAGCGCAGCGGGTGGGCGTGAGCCCGCCTTGCCCTGTCCTGGCTGCTGATAGTGGGTGCGGGTGCCGGCTCCGCCCACGGAGTCCACGAGTGCTTTGGCAATATCGCGCAGCTTGGTGTTGCTGTTGCTTGAGGCGTCCGTGAGGATTTGAACGGCGGCGTCCTGGCTGCAGCGGTTTTGCGCCATCACGACGCCGAGCGCGATATCGATGATGGTGCGGGACTCCAAGGTGGCACGGAGGTTGGTGGCGTTGTCGCTGTGGACTGCGTACCGGACCGCCAACCGCAGGGCCTGGGAGATCTCCCGGGTAAAGCCCCGGGCCTTGGCTGCGGCGCGTTCGTCGAATTTATGCGGGACATCCGAATACAGGTTCAGCGCAGCCTTTGCCTCGCCCTGAAGGTTAAAAGGCAGCGAAAGCACGGAACGCAGCCCATGGGACGCCACTGCGTCCGCGTAGGCCGGGCCCCACCGGTCCTCCTCGAAGAGGTCGGGTACGTTGACTTCGCGTTGTTCCTCGGCCGCGGTGAGGCAGGGCCCCTGCGCCAGCGAGTATTGGATTTCGTCCACGTCCCGGGCATCGTCGCTGCTCCAGCCGATGGTGGCCGCCTTGCGGTCACGGAGGAGGGTTATGCCGCACAGCGCGTCATCGCCGTCGCCCGCCATCTGGTGCGCCGAAAACCTGGCCAGCTCATTGAGGAACTCCTCAAAATCCGCACTTTCCAGGATAAGGTTCTGGACCCGTTCGGTGGTGTTAAAGGGTGATTCCGGTGTGAGCATGGTGCGCATTTCTCCAGGTGGTGCGAAAGGCCTGAGAATATGATACCGACCCCTCGGCTCCTGCGCCTGCGCCCAAGCCCGACTGTTAGGAAAGTCCCAACTCATCCTTGCCGAAGGCGAACAGGTACGGCACTCCGGTCTCGGCCTCGATCTTTTCCTTGGCTCCGGTGTCACGGTCAACGATGACCGCCACGGCCACCACGTTGCCGCCTGCCTTGCGGACGCCTTCGACGGCGGTCAGCGCGGACCCGCCGGTGGTGGACGTATCCTCAAGCACCAGGACTTTGCGCCCCTCGACGGACGGGCCCTCAACCTGTCGGCCCATGCCGTAGGACTTCTGAGCCTTGCGGACCACAAAGGCGTCCACGGGACGGCCGGCATCAACCCCCGCGTGCATCACCGCGGTTCCCACGGGGTCAGCACCCATGGTCAGGCCGCCGGCACACTCAAAGTCGATCCCGGCGTCGTCAGCCAATGCCAGCATGACCTGACCCACCAATTTGGACGCTTCGTGGTGCAGCGTGATGCGGCGCAGATCGATGTAGTAGTCCGCCTCGGCACCGCTGGAGAGGATGACTTTGCCGCGGACAACGGCAAGTTCCTTGATCAGTTCAAGGAGGCGGGCACGTGCAGCGGCGGCATCAAGAGGGGAAGTCATGGTATCCAGTTTAGTGGTTTCCGGGTTTGTGACGGCGCGACCCTCTGCCTCCCGCGGCCGAGCGCGGCGTGCAAAGGCCGGTGCATGTTCGGGCCGGGGTCCGAAGGCGATCATCCGGGGCAGGAGCCGACGCGCCAGCGGAACATTCCGGACCACAAAGAGCAGGAACGGCGGGACCCCTGTCCTCTTCCCGGCGAACAATGGAACGAAGACCGCCCGGTGCATGACGCGTTGGACGGTTTGCACAACAACGGTGGGCATCCTGCGCCGCCGTTGAACTGCCGCGAGGTCCCTGACGCTCACGTGCCCCTGGAGAAGCGCGGGAGCCAGCAGGGTCGCGGCCGCGACCGCGTCCTGGATGGCAAGGTTGATCCCCACGCCTCCGGCCGGGGACATAGCGTGGGCGGCGTCGCCGATGCACAGCAGCCCATCCACGTACCACTGCCTCAGCCGGTCCAGCCGCACATCCAGCCAGTGAAGATCCTCAACCGAACGGATCGAGTCCACGCGGTCGGCCAGGTCGGGACGCAGGCCGGCAACCCGTTCCCTGAACCGTTCCACCCCCTCAGCCCGGAGCCGCGCGTCCATTCCCTTCGGGCCGAGATACCCCATCTGGTAGTAGTCGTCACGGAACAGCGCAATCATGGCTTCCCCCTGCCGGAATGCGGGGACGATACCCGCCACCGCACCCTTTTCCGAGGCATGTCGCGGAAGCCTGAACCACCAGGTGTCGAAGGGCACGGGGTACTCCTTCGGCTGCAACCCGGCGTCCCGGCGCAACACGGAATGACGCCCGTCGGCGCCCACCACCAGGTCCGCGCCGAGCCCGCCTTCCCGGCCATCACGCGTCCGGTAGCGGACGCCGGTGACGCGGCCGCCGTCGAGCATTAACGACGTGGCTTCATGTTCCATCAGGAGCGTGAACGTGGGTTCGCGCGCAGCCTCCGTGGCCAGGAAGTTCAGGAAATCCCACTGCGGCATCATGGCGATGTAGTTGTACGGGGGCTTCAACGACGCGAAATCGCCGAAGGTGACCAGGCCCGCCCCCGGGACAGGTAAGGCAACGGTGCTTAGCCGGCTCTGCGGAAGTTTGCGGAACTCGTCGCCAAGGCCCAGCTCGTCAATCAGCCGGACCGTCGAGGCATGCACGGTGTCGCCGCGGAAATCCCTCAGGAAGTCGCCGTGTTTTTCCAGGACAGTGACGTTCACGCCCGCCCGGGCCAGCAACAGCCCCAGCATCATGCCCGCCGGGCCTCCCCCTACAACAGCGCACCCCGTTCGCTCCATGCCCTAACGCTACGCCGGACAAACAAAGGCCGCACTCGCAATTGATGCGCGTGCGGCTTTTGCTGGTGCAGTTATCCGGCTAGAGCCGGGTGTCGAACGAGTCGCAGAAGACGTTCTCGTTGAACGTGCCCTGGAACTCGGACTTGCCCATGATCTTCTCGATCGTGGCCCGGATGGCTTCCACGGAATCGGCGTGCGTGTGGATGGCGGTCTTGACCATCGGCACGTCGATGAGGTGGTTGGGCTGGTTCAGCGACACCAGCACCGTGGGAACCTCGGTGACGTACCACGGGATCTCGGCCGCCATGGGGGTGGACCACTTGATGCGGATGGCCGCTTCCTGGGCAAAACCCTTGACGTTGGCGAAGACGAACGCGGCGTCATACTTGTCCGCATAGTCGCCCGTGGCTTCCTCCGAGATGACGGACATGAAGTTGATGACGGTCTCCCCCGCAGCTTCACGCTGGGCGGCCGTCTTGAACAGGTGCACCTCGAAGCCGGCCTTTTCCAGCTCGTCCTTGACCTTGTCGAGGTAGGCCAGCGGGTCCGCCCGGGTGAAGTCCGAGTCGCCGGAGATCCCGTACAGGCGGATCCGTTTGTGCGTTTCCGGCGTGATGGGCAGGTTGTTTGCGGTGTCCTTGACCAGGGTGACGGTCTTGTCCGCTACCTCGGCGGCAACCGCACGGTGCTCCGCACTGCCGATCCTGGCCAGCGCCTCCGCCGGCGGAACCAGCCCGTCGCGTTCCTTGCGGTGCAGGCCAAGTGAGGCCTTGAGTGCCAGGATGCGGCGCAGGGCGTCGTGCAGGCGCTGCTCGGTAATGACGCCGGACTTGTAGCCGTCCAGCATGTACCCGAAATCCTCGGCCGGGTTGCGGAAGAACAGGAACATGTCGCAGCCCGCGGCAATGGTCGCAGGAACCAGGTCCCTGCGCTTCATGGCCTGGGTGAGCCCGATCATCTGCGAGGCATCCGTGAGGATCAGCCCGTTGAAGCCGAGCTCGCCGCGGAGCAGGTCCTGGAGCAGTTCCGGCGCCAGCGTGGCGGGCTTGATGTCCTTGTCCGCCAGGCCCGGCCGGAAGTGACGGGACAGCTCCGGGGCCCCGATGTGCCCGATCATGATCGACTGCACGCCGTGTCCGATCATTTCGCGGTACACGTGGCCGTAGGTTTTGTTCCACTCGTCGTAGCCAAAGGTGTTGTAGGAGGTGACCACGTGCTGGTCGCGCTCGTCCACACCGTCGCCGGGGAAGTGCTTCATGGCGCACGCGGTGGGTGACTCGCTGATGCCGTCGAAGTATCCCTTGGCGCGCTCCACCACGATCTCCGGCGTGTTGCCGAAGGACCGGGTGGAGATGACCGTGTTGCGCCAGTTGTAGTGGATGTCCACGATAGGCGCGAAGGCCCAGTTGCAGCCCAGCGCCGCGGTTTCGACGCCGGCCACCTGGCCCATCTTCCGTGCGATGGTCTTGTCCGGGTGCGACCCTGCCTGCAGGTGCGTGGACACAAACGTGCCGTCGTCGCAGCTTCCGGCGCCGCCCATTTCCGGGTTGGATGCCACCAGCAGCGGCACCTTGGACTTGGACTGTGCGTAACGGATGTGTTCCTGGACAGCGCCCGAGGGCCCCGGCCGGTAGCGCATGCCGCCCACGTGGAAGTTCTCCAGCACACCGTCGAGGTACTCCGGGGAGTAATCGTTGTTGTGGTTGATGAAGAGCTGGCCGATCTTCTCCTCAAGAGTCATCGATTCCAGGGTGGAATTCACCCAGTCAACCGCTGCGTCATCGAGGTTGAACGGCGCGGCCTTAAGGTCGACGTCGAACTGGCGGCCCGGGGTGCCGGCGGCACCGGAGGTGCCGCTCACGGAGGCACCGCCCACTGAGGCACCTGCCGGAGTTCCGCCGTCGGGCGCTGCAGTTGCCTTGGCGACGGCGTTCACGGCGGCGGAAATTCCCGCCAGCGCGTCCACCATCACCTGGGCCACCGGCCCGGCGATGTCCACCACGATGCCTGCCTCATCGGCTTCCAGCGGTTCGAGGGTGGCGAGCTGCGATTCCAGCAGCGCCGGCGGCATGAAGTGGCCGGAACGCCCTTCAGTCCGTGCCCTCAGAACCTCTTTGCTGCCGTGCAGGTGCAGGAACACCGTATCCGGCGCCTGGGCCCGGATGGCGTCGCGGTAGCTCCGGCGAAGTGCCGAGCAGGCCAGGACCAGGCCACCCTCGCCGGCTGCTGACAGTTTCGAACCCACCGTGGCGAGCCACGGCCAGCGGTCCTCGTCGGTCAGCGGCATGCCGGCGGCCATCTTGGCCACGTTGTCCACAGGGTGGAGGGAGTCGCCGTCGAGGAACGGTACACCGAGTTCGCGGGCCACGAGGTCACCGATGGTGGTCTTGCCGCAGCCGGAGACGCCCATCACGATGACGCGCGGACCAGCGGCCCCTCCTCCTGCGGAGGGCGAAGTAGCGATGTTCACCAGTGGTGCCTCACCAGTCATGGACAGTGCCGTCCACCAGGCGGTTGTACGGCAGGTAGGCCTGCTGGTACGGGTAGGCAGCGGCGGCCTCTTCGTTGAATTCGACGCCGATGCCGGGCTTGTCGCCCGGGTGCAGGTAGCCGTCCACGAACGTCATGGACTGCTCGAAGACCTCGTTGGTCTTGTCCGAGTGCTGCATGTATTCCTGGATGCCGTAGTTGTGGATAGCCAGGCCTACGTGCAGCTGGGCGGCGAAGCCCACCGGGGAGATGTCGGTGGGGCCGTGGAAGCCGGACTTGATCTGGTACTGGGCGGCGAAGTCCATGACCTTCTTCAGCGGGGAGATGCCGCCGAAGTGGGTGGAGGCTGCGCGGACGTAGTCGATCAGCTGTTCCTTGATGATGGTCTGGTAGTCGTACACGGTGTTGAAGATTTCACCGATGGCCAGCGGGGTGGTGGTGTGCTGGCGGACCAGGCGCAGGGCCTCCTGGTTTTCGGCCGGGGTGCAGTCCTCGAGCCAGAACAGGTCGTACGGTTCCAGCGCCTTGCCAAGCTTGGCCGCCTGGATGGGGGTCATGCGGTGGTGGCCGTCATGCAGCAGCGGCAGTTCCGGGCCGAACTCGTTGCGCACGGCTTCGAAGACGGTGGGCAGGTGACGGAGGTAGGCACGGGTGTCCCAGTCCTCTTCGACGGGGAACGCGCCGCGGCCGGCGGGCTCGTAGTCGTAGCGCTCACCGGAGGCCTGGGCCTGGGCAGCCACACCGTAGACGGCTTTGATGCCGGGGACGGCGGTCTGGATGCGGACTGACTTGTAGCCCAGTTCCAGGTGCTCGCGGACGGAATCGAACAGTGATTCGATATCCGCGCCGGAAGCGTGGCCGTAAGCGCGCAGGCCGTTGCGTGAAGCCCCGCCCAGCAGCTGGTAGACCGGCATGTTGGCCATCTTGCCCTTGATGTCCCACAGTGCCATGTCCACGGCGGCGATGGCAGCCATGGTGACCGGGCCGCGGCGCCAGTACGAGCTGCGGTACAGGAACTGCCAGGTGTCCTCGATCTTGTGCGGGTCCTTGCCGATCAGCAGCTGGGCAACATGCTCTTTGAGGTATGCGGCGACAGCCAGTTCGCGGCCATTGAGCGTGGCGTCACCGATGCCGGTGACGCCGTCGTCCGTTGTGATGCGCAGGGTCACAAAGTTCCGGGACGGGCTTGTCACGAACACTTCAGCGGCAATGATTTTCACGGCAGATCCTTTCGAGGACTTCAGGTCAGGTGGTGGTACTAAAGCTTTTGGCGCGAGGGCTTGCCGGCGCCAGCGGAAGTGCTGGCGTCGGCTGCGGGGGTGGTGCCGCCGGCGGTGGTGGCGTCGTGGCTGGCGTCAGCCGGGCTGCTGGCATACGCCGTTTTGGTGCGGCGGGCCTGGATCTCCTTGAGGATTTCCGCGTGCGTGGCATCTGTCAACTTGTACTTGGACATGACCAATACCGCAAGGAGCACCATGACGGCGGGGAGCGCGCCGGCTGCCACCTGGATACCGAAGATGGCGTCTGGAGTCTGCGCAACGCCGCCCGATTTGTAGCCGCCAAGAGCGAGGGCGTAGGCGGCAAGTGCGCCGCCTACAGCCTGGCCGGACTTACGGGTGAAGGAGAACAGCGCGTAGGTGATGCCCTCGGTGCGGACTCCGGTCTTCCACTCGCCGTATTCCACGGTGTCGGCTTCCAGGGCCCAGACCACGATGTTTACGGCGAGGACGCCGATCAGGCTGATGACGAGGCCTGAAAAACCAATCCAGACCTGGCTGGCAGGGGTGAAGAAGATGATCACGCCGCCTGCGATGGTGATCATCGAGGAGTAGATGTAGACGTTCTTCTTGCCGATGGTGCGGACCAGGCGGGACATAAAGGCCGCGAGCACGAAGGTCAATGCTAGCTGGACGATGGAGAGTACGGGGTAGAGATCCAAACGGCCGAGGACATCACGGAGGTAGTACAGCTGCACGGAAGTCAGGGCCAGGTACCCGGTGAGGAAGAAGAAAGAGCTCAGGCACAGCATCATCAGGGGCTTGTTGGTCTTGAGGGTCTCCATGCTCTGCTTGAGCGAGACGTTGGGGACACTGCGGTGGACGCGCTCCTTCGCAGTCAGGGCCGTGAAGAAGTACAGCGCCGTTCCGATCACCACGAAGACCAGGGTGATGGTGGTGAACATCTGCTGGAGGTCTGCGCCGGGCTTGATCAGCGGGGCCACAAAGATGCCTAGGGCGGAGCTCACGGTCAGGGCGCCGACAAGGCGGGCCGAGCCGAGCTTTGCGCGCTCGCCCGGATCCTGCGTCATGGCGCCGGCCAGCGAGCCATACGGAATGTTCACGAGGCTGTAGGCCAGGCCAAGGGCTGCGTAGGTGACGTAGGCGTACAGCAGCATCCCCGATTCACCGATCTGCGGAACGGAGAACACTGCCACGCTCAGCAGGAGCAGCGGGATGGAGCCGAACATGATGAAGGGACGGAACTTGCCGAAGCGCTTGCTGTAGGTCCGGTCAACGATCCGGCCGGCAAAGACGTCGGCGAAGGCGTCGAACAAGCGGACTACAAGCAGCAGGGTTCCGGCGGCAACTGCGGAGATACCGGCGACATCCGTGTAATACACCAGGAGGAACATGGTGGCAGTGGTGAAAGCGAGGTTGTTTGCGGCATCGCCGGCCCCGTAGCCGATGATGCTGAGCTTGTTTAGCTTTTTCATGATTGGGCTCCTTTACCCTTGCCGCCTTGGGGGCCGGCGAAATATTGAAATGCTATGAAGCGGTGAATCTTTGGCCATGCCTCAACCGGAAATCCACGTGGGACGGGAGTGCCGCCGCCTGTAACTCGTTGCTGTAATCCTAGTCACTTGGCAATAAAATGGCAAGCGGTTGCCATAGATTTCTGCCAATAATTAACGAAACCCCACGTCAGCGGAAACAGCGCTGCCCGGTCCAACTTCGTGGACCGGGCAGCGCTGTTTTACCTCTGTTGTACCGGGACGTCCGGCTAGGAGCGTGCCGCGAAAGTTCCGAGCAGGCCGGCAACCAGCGCCACCACGGCATCGTCCGCAGCCACAGCCGGATCAATCAGCGCCAGCAGCGCCCGTACACGCCCCGGGCCTTCGAGCTTGTTGGCCTCCGCCACCTCTGCCGCGAGCGGATCGTGGAACGTCTCGGCTGCTGCGCTGAAGTCCATCCAGGCGGCAATCATCAGTGCGGCAGCAGCTCCGGACTTGCCTTGGGCGCGTTCGGCCAGCAGGACCGGCACTGACCGCATGCGCAGCTTGGTACTGCCGTCCATGGCGATCTGGGCCAGGTGGTGGGCGATGCGTGCGTTGCTGAACCGGGCCAGCAGGGCGTCCCGGTACGCGGGGATCTGGAGGTCAGCGCCGCCGGCGGCCGCACCGGAGAGGTTGGCCTCGGCCTCGTCCCAGAAGCTTTCCACGGCGTTGCGGCACTCCGGGTCCGCCAGGGCTTCGGCCACGGTGGTGTGGCCGCGGAGCTGCCCGGCGTACGCCAGCAGGGAGTGCGCGCCGTTCAGGAGCCACAGCTTGCGGTTCTCGAAAGGTTCAATGTGGTCAACGAAGACCGCGCCGGCATCTTCCCAGCGCGGGCGACCGGCCGGGAAGTCACCACTGAGCACCCAGTTGGTGAAGGGTTCAGCAACAACCGGCGAGTTGTCGTGGTACCCGCAGGCGGCCTCGACGGCGGCGATGTCGGCTTCCGTGGTGCGCGGCGTGATGCGGTCCACGGACGTGCTGACAAAGCTCACGTTGGCCTCAACCCAGGCTGCGAGGTCCGCCTCCCAGGCCTGAGCCAGGCCGGTCACGGCGTTGCGCGCAACGGTGCCGTTGTTGGCTAGGTTGTCGCAGCAGACGACGGCGATCGGCCCGGCTCCGGCAGCCCGGCGGGCAGCGAGGGCAAAGACCAAACGGCCCAACGGCGTCGACGGGTTCCCGCTGCCTGAACCCAGCAGTGCAAGGTCCGAGGCGACGTCGGACGCTGCGGTGTCGAGCTGCCCGTCGGCACCCAGCCGGTACGCGGCTTCGGTGACAGTCAGCGTGACCATGGCGGTGGCGGGTGCGGCAACGAGTTCGGCGAGCCGCTGAACGTCCGCGCCGTCCACGGCTTCAACAATGCTCCCGACGACGGCGAACGAGTCGCCGCTGTCAGCGCGCTCCACGAGGGTGAAGAGTCCGTCCTGCTCGGCAAGTGCCACGGCAGCGTCCGGGCGGCGGCCGGTGAAGGCCGCGATGCCCCACTCCGCGGCGTCGCCCGCCTGGCCGGTGTACCACGCCTGGTGCGAGCGGTGGAAGGCGCCGAGTCCGAGGTGGACGATCCGGACCGGCGGCTTGGGTGCCGTGCGGAGCGTGCGGTTCAGCTGGGGAAGGGCGCCTGCGCCGGCAGTTTCGCTGGCCTGTGCGGGGCTTGTCTGTTCGGTGGTCACAGTTTGAAAACCCTTCGCGGGGACGAATCGACGATGTCCACGATGAGTTCGTGGGCACGTTCCTCACTGACACGGTGCTCGGCCACGAGGCGCGCCAGGAAGGAGGCCTCAATCCGGCGGGACGCGTCATGGCGGGCGGGGATGGAGCAGAAGGCGCGGGTGTCGTCGATGAAGCCCGAGGAACGGGAGAAGCCGGTGGTTTCTGTCACGGCGGAGCGGAACCGCAGCATCGCATCGGGGGCGTCAAGGAACCACCAGGGGGCGCCAAGGTAGACGGACGGGTAGAACCCGGCCAGCGGTGCCAGTTCGCGGGAGAACACCGTCTCGTCCATGGTGAAGAGCACCAGGTGGAAGTCCTTGGCCGTGCCGAAGTCCTGCAGCAGGTCACGGACGCCCTCGGTGTAGTTCACGGCGAACGGAATGTCGTGGCCTGTGTCGGCGCCGAAGGCTTCGAACGTAGGCGTGTGGTGGTTGCGGAAGGAGCCCGGGTGGATGGTCATGACCAGCCCGTCCTCCACCGACATGCGGCCCATCTGGTACATCATGTGGGCTTCAAAGGTGTTGCGGTCCTCTGCTGTGGCCTTGCCGGCCCGGGCGAGTTCGAAGATCCGCTCAGCCTCGGCACGGTCCAGCTTGAGTGTCGCGGGCGTGGCCACGCCGTGGTCGGCGGAGACTGCGCCGTGTTCCACGAAGTAGCGGCGGCGGTTCTCCAGGGCCGTGATGTAGGCGGCGTACCCGGTGGCGCCATCGCCGGCGGCGTCGATCAGGCGGTCCACGTTGGCACTCCAGGTGGGGTGCGCGACGTTCAGGTACTGGTCCGGGCGGAAGGTCGGCAGGACGCGGCCGTTGAATGTCGGGTCCTCGGCGATCGCCTTGTGGCTGGCGAGGTTGTCCAGGGGATCGTCCGTGGTGGCCAGGACCTCGATGTTGAAGTCCTTAAAGAGCTGGCGCGGACGGAAGCCGGGCTCAACGAGCTTGGCGGCGATGGCGTCATAGCTGGCGTCAGCGGACATCTCGCCGAGGTCTGCGCCCAGCTTGAAGACGCTGTCGAACTGGGTGCGGAGCCAGTAGCCCGACGCCGTGCCCTCGAAAAGCGGCCAGGCTTCCACGAAGGTGCGCCAGATGTCCCTGGACTCGGGGGTGGTGGCGCCGCCCGCGCGCAGCTTGTCAAGGGAGATGCCGTTGGCGTGGATCAGTCGCGTGACGTAGTGGTCCGGGCTGACCAGCAGCGCCGCCGGATCAGGAAAGGGCGTGTTGTTCTCGATGACAGCAGCGTCAACATGGCCATGCGGGGAGATAATGGGGAGGTCCTGGACGCGCTGGAGCAGGTCGCGCGCGATGCTGCGCGTTCCTGGGTCGGCGGGCAGGAGCCTATCTGGGTTGGCAGCAATCGACTGTGACATACGTCAATAATCCGGCTTGGTCCCCGTCTTTGTCAACCGGTTGCCAAAAATTGCCAGGCACCGGTGCGGGGCCCGTCCCGCGGCTGGTCAGGCGGACAGGATCCGTCCGCTGGAACCGCGGAGTACCAGCTCCGTCTCCACGCTCAGGGTGCCCGCCGGCTCGCCGCTTCCGTGCAGGAGATCCAGGAGCCGCGTAGCAGCGCCCGCCCCGCACTCCCCCAGCGGCGAACGCACGGTGGTAAGTGGCGGCGTCGTGAAGTCCGCACCGAAAATGTCGTCGAAGCCCACGATGCTGATCTGGTCCGGCACCCTCATGCCGGCGGCCTGGAGTTCCTGCATCAGCCCGATAGCGAGGAGGTCGTTGTAGGTCAGCACCGCTGTGGCACCGCTGGCGCGGACATCACGCGCAGTCTGCCGGCCGCCGTCGACCGTTGGTTTGGTGGACTCAAGCCGGACTGCCTCCAGCCGGGACCACTCGCAGGCTGCCTGCACTCCCTCCCAGCGCCGCTCGGACATCCACGATTCAGGCGGGCCCGCCACGTAGGCGATCCTCCGGTGGCCATTCCCGGCCAGGCTGCGGACCGCCTCGCTGAGCCCCTTGTGCACGTCCGGCACCACGCACGGCACCCCCTCCACTTCGCGGTTGATGACCACCACGGGTTTGTCCCGGGCCAGGGCCCGGATGTTGTCATCGTCCATGCGGGGGCTTGCCAGGATAAGGCCGTCTACGGTGGCCATCAAGCGGCGGGCGGCAGTCAGTTCCGTTGCCGGGGACTCGGCCGATTCGGCAAGGACCAGGGTGTAGTCGCGGTCCGTGGCGGTGGTTTCGGCGCCGCGGATTATGTCGAAGAAGGTGGGGTTGGTAATGTCCGCGACGATCAGGCCGAACGTGTTTGTCTTGCCGGTGGGAAGGGCGCGGGCGAACGGGTTGACGTGGTAATTCAGCTCGGCGGCCGCGTCCTCGATCAGCTTCTGCGTTTTGGGGCTGACCCGGCCGGGCTTGCTGAGCGCCCGCGAAACCGTGGAAGCGTTGACGCCGGCAATCCTCGCGATGTCGTAAATCGTGGCGTTGGATTTTCCGTCCCGGCCGTGCTTTTTGGCCGCGCCCGCAGGTGTGGCGGCATCCGGCGTCTTGGGTTCAGTCACCGCCCCATCCTAACGAGCAAACTGCCCAAGTAGGTCGCAGTTAATGCCGTTTTGAACGCTCATAACAGCATTAACTGCGACTCAGTTGGGCTAGGGGGCCGGCATGGTCAGGTCCGCTGCGGGAACTTGCCCTCTTCGGCGATGCGCTTATTGAGCTCTGCCAGGAATTCGTTCTCGTCGAAGTCCAGCCCAACTTCCTTGCCTGTCCAGGCGGAAAGGTGGATGGCGTTGGCCAGGCGCACCCCGTTGATGCCGTCCGAGCCCGGGGCCAGGAGCGGCGTGCCGTCGAGGATGTTGGCGGCAAAGTTCTCCAGGACGCCGGAGTGCTGCGCACCCCAGGCGGACTCGAACTCGATGACCTCGGTGGTGTAGTACTGTTCCGGGTTCAGCTCGCCCATAAAGAGCCGGCGGACATCGTCCATGTCCATGCCTTCACTGAGCTCGCGCTCGGGCTTGTGCAGGCGGGTCACGGTGGCGGTCTTGCTGCCCTCGACGACGATCTTGCCCTGGTCGCCCAGGATTTCGAAGCGGTCGGTGCCGGTCAGGTCGTGCGTGGCCGTGACAAAGACGCCGGTGGCGCCGTCGCCGTAATCCACCACTGCCGTCACTTCGTCCTCGACGGCGATATCGCGCCTGAAGCCGAACGCCACCTTCGCGTAAACCGACTTCGGGACGCCGCAGATCCACTGCCACAGGTCCAGCTGGTGCGGTGCCTGGTTGACCAGGACGCCGCCGCCCTCGCCGCCCCACGTGGCACGCCATTCGCTCGAGTTGTAGTAGCCCTGCGGCCGCCACCAGGTGGTGATGATCCAGTTTGTCCGGCGGATCTTGCCGATCTCGCCGCCCTCCACGATTTCTTTGAGCTTCTGGTACAGCGGGTTGTTGCGCTGGTTGAACATGATGCCGAAGGTCAGTTCCGGCTTGCCGGCAGCAAACTCGTTCAGTTCCTGGACCTGCTTGGTATAAACGCCTGCCGGCTTCTCCACCAGCGCGTGGATGTTGCGCTTGAGGGTCTCGATGCCCATCTCAGGGTGCAGGAAGTGCGGAACGCAGGTGACCACCGCATCAACGTCGCCGCTTTCCAGCATGGCGATGTAGTCCTCGTAGAACGGCGCGTCCGGGTACGTGGCAGCGGCCAGTTCCTTCTTCGCCGGATCGATGTCGCAGATGGCGCCGATCTCCATGTTGGGGACCAGACCGTCCGTGATGAACTTGGCGTAGGCGCCGCCCTGCTGGCCCAGGCCGATGATGCCGAGGCGTACTTTCTTGCTCACAGTAGTCTTCCTTCTTCGTTGGTTGAGCTTGTCGGAACCGCATGGCCGGGGGTGGCTAGAAGAGCTCGGCCTGTCCCAGCGCAACGAGGTTGTCGTAGGAGGTCTGCAGCGCTTCCCAGACGGTGCGGCCGTAGAGCTCGTCCTGTTCCACCAGCAGGTACTCGGCGCCGGCAGCCTGCGCGGCCGGGATGATGGAGGCGAAGTCCAGGTTGCCCTCGCCCACCTCGGCGAACTGGACAACGTTCTTGAATTCGGTCATGAAGCCGGCGAAGTCCCCGGAGTCCAGCAGCCCCAGGGAGGACTCCGGCATCATGCCGATCCGATAGTCCTTGAGGTGGACCATGGCCGTGCGGCCGGCGTACTTTTCCAGCGTGCGGACCGGGTCCAGGCCGCCGCGTTGTACCCAGTGCACGTCGATTTCCATGCCCATGGCCGGGGAGTTTTCCGCGATGATGTCCAGCATGTATTTGCCGTCGAACTTCGCGAATTCGATGTGGTGGTTGTGGTAATACAGGCTGAGGCCCTGCTCCTGGAGGCGTTCGGCGTAGTCATTGGCCTGCTTGGCGAAGTCAACCACAGCCCCAATTGAGGTCATCGCCGTAAATGGCAGCATGCCGATCCGCAGCAGCTTCGAGTCCAGGCGCTTGGCGTCATCAACGATCTTGTCGAAGTGCTCCGCCAGCGAATCGCCGGGGCGTCCCTTGGGGGTCTCCATCGCCACGGAAAGTGCTGCGATGTCCATGCCCAGTTCAGCCCGGGAACGGTCCAGTTCGGCCACGTTCTCCGGCGTCATCGGGATCTGGGAGATCTCGACGGCGTGGTAGCCGATTTCGCTGACCTTGCGGAGCGTTTCGAATGCCCCGGCTTCGGCGAAGCTGTCTTTCAGCATCATTGCCTGTACGCCAATTTTGGCTGATTTGGCCATGTTAGCCCTCCATCGTTGTTACGGTTCAGTTGGTTTCCGGCACGTGCCCTATGCGGGGACGCCAGCCTGTTCGGCCTGCTGCCGCTGTTCTTCCAGCAGGCGGTGGCGGTCGGCACGGCGCTTCTCCTGGCGGTCCGGATCCGGCACCGGGGAAGCGAGGAGCAAACGCTGAGTGTAGGGGTGCTCGGGGTCGCGCGTGACAACCTCTGCCGGCCCCTGCTCCACGATTTCTCCACGGTACATCACAGCCACACGGTGGCTGATGTGGCGGACCACGTCAAGGTCATGGGAGACAAACAGGTAGGAAACGCCGGTGTCTTTCTGGATCTGCAGGAAGAGGTCCAGCACGCGGGCCTGCGTGGACAGGTCCAAGGCACTGACCGGTTCGTCGCAGACGATGAGCTTGGGTGAGAGCGCCAGGGCCCGGGCGATGGCCACACGCTGGCGCTGGCCGCCGCTGAACTCTCGCGGCAGGCGGTGGATGGCGTCCGAAGGCAGGCCTACCTGGTCCAGGAGTTCCTTCACGCGCTTCTTGGCTGCCGTGGCCTCCATGCCTTGCACACCCAG
Source organism: Arthrobacter sp. BF1 (assembly GCF_056680215.1). Lineage (NCBI taxonomy): Bacteria > Bacillati > Actinomycetota > Actinomycetes > Micrococcales > Micrococcaceae > Arthrobacter > Arthrobacter sp. BF1. Next base: position 445,671 of record NZ_CM155271.1, on the reverse strand, counting down.
GGGTTCCGCGAGGATTTCGCCGATCTCCAGCGCCGGGTTCAGGGATGTGTACGGGTCCTGGAAGACCACCTGCATGTCACGGCTCAGGACGCGCCGCTGCTTCCGGGTGGCATGGCTGATGTCCTGGCCTTCGAAGCTGATCTTGCCGCCGCTTACCGGCGCCAGGCCCAGGACCGCGCGGCCCAGGGTGGTCTTGCCCGAACCGGACTCCCCCACCAGGCCCAGGGTCTCGCCTTGGCCGATATGGATGTTGATGTCCGTCAGGGCACGGAATTTTTTGGCTCGGAAACCCTTGCCCGCGTAGTCCACCATGAGGTTTTCGACGCGCAGGAGTCCATCGCGTGCCGGGGCTGATTCCGCGGCGTACAGGGCTGCAGTTTCGGTCACAGTACATTCTCCTTCGCAGTTGACGGCGCAGTTGCAGAGGAACCGGCTGACACCAGCATGGTCATGGGTTCCTTGCCTTCGAGCATGGAAGCCAGCAGGGTCTGGGTATAGCGCTCCTTGGGTTCGCGCAGGATCTCCCGCGCGGGGCCTTCCTCCACCAGCCGTCCGTTCTGCATGACCACAACACGGTCGCAGAGGTCAGCCACCACGCCGAAGTTGTGGGTCACCAGGATGACGCCAACGCCGAGTCGGCGCTGGAGGTCCCGGATGAGGTCCAGCACGTCGGCCTGCACGGTCACGTCCAGGGCGGTGGTGGGTTCGTCAGCAATGATCAGGTCCGGTTCGCAGCTGATGGCACCGGCGATGAGCACACGCTGGGCCATGCCGCCGGAGACCTCGTGGGGGTAGGCCTTGAAGGTCCTCTCGGGGTTGACGATTCCGACGTCGGTGAGCAGCTTCATGGCCCGGGTGGTGGCCTCTGCCTTGGAGATTCCGAGGACCCGCACCATGGGGGTGACCAGCTGGTAGCCGATGGTGAAGGCCGGGTCCAGGTTGCTCATGGGTTCCTGGGGGATGTAGGAAATCCGCTTGCCGCGCAGTTTGGACAGCCGGCCCTGGTTCACTTTGTCGTCGCCGGGCGCCACGGTGTAGTTGCCGTCAAACTGGATGGCGCCGGCCACAATGCGTGCGGTGTCCGGCAGCAGGCCCAGGATCGAGAACGCAGTCTGGGACTTGCCCGAGCCGGACTCGCCCACTATGCCGAGGATTTCGCCGCGGTCCACGTGGAAGGAAACGTCGTCGACAACTTTCTTGACGGAACCGTCGGCCTGCGGGTAACCGACGCCGAGGTTGGTCACCTTGACGAGGTGGTGTTCGGTTCCGGCTTCGACGGCGGCAATGGTCTTGCGTGCTGCCTTGGCGGCGCTGGCGGCGGCCGCGTCCTTTGCCTCATGCGTTTTTTTCCTGCGGTTCTTGATCTTTTCGCCGTCTTCGAGGGCATCGCGGACAGCGTTTCCAAGCAGGACCAGGGCACCGATGGTCAATGCCATAGCGAACGCGGGCCAGAAGAGCAGGGACGGCGTGAGGTAGACGTTCTTGAAACCTTCGCTCAGCATCACACCCCAGGTTGCCTTGGCCGGATCGCCCAGCCCCAGGAACTCAAGGGCGGACTGGATGGCGATGGCAACGCCGGTGATTGCTGCGGTCTGGATAATGATCGGTGCGCGGACCACGGAGAAGATGTGGCGGGTGATGATCCTCAGATCGGACAGGCCGGAGACACGGGCGGCATCCACGTAGAGCTCGTTGCGGACCGACTGCACGGCAGAGCGCACCAGGCGGAAGTACGACGGGCTGATCAGGACGCCGAAGGCGATCATGGCAATCCAGACCGACGGGCCGAAGGCAGAACGGATGGTCATCAGCACGATCAAGCCCGGGAGGCTCATCAGGATGCCAACAACCCAGTTGGCCACAGCTTCGAACTTTCCGGCGTAGTAGCCGGCCACCAGGCCGGCGGGAAGGCCGATCACGATGGCGACGGCGGCGCAAAGCAGCGCTGAGAGCAGCGTCAGCTGCGCACCGAACAGCAAACGGCTCCACACGTCACGCCCGGAACTGTCCGTTCCGAGGATGTTCACGGAGTCGGGTGCGGCCAGGGTTTTGGAGATGTTGGCGAAGTTCTGGTCGAACGGTGCCAGGATATTCGCAAATGCAGCGAGCAGGACCACGACCAGGAGGATGACCAGTGCAACAATGCCCAACGGGTTCTTCAGGATCCGCTTGAAGGCTGAGGACCGGACGACGGTGCCGGTCTGGCCGGATTTTCCCGGAACGGGATGGCCTGCGGCCGGCGTCAGGGCTGAGGTTTCGACGGACTCGGTCACGAGACACGCACCTTCGGGTTAAGCCAGCCGTTGAGCAGGTCAACAATCAGGTTGACCACAATCACAACAGCGACGGTGTACATAACGACGCCCATGACCACCGGCTGGTCGCTCTGGATGGTAGCGGTGACAGCCATGGGGCCCATGCCGGGCAGGGCAAAGATCGACTCCAGGATGACCACGCCACCGAGCATGCCGATCAGTTGGAGGCTCAGCACAGTCAGACCGGCAGGAGCAGCGCTGCGGAGGACGTGCTTGAAAAGGACTTCCCGTTCACCGATTCCGCGGCTGCGGAGGGTGCGCACGTAATCGCGCTCGAGCTGCTTGATGACGGCGCTGCGGATCTGCTGCGCACCGCCGGTGACGCCGTTGATCAGCAGGGCGATGACCGGAAGGGTCAGCGACAGCACCCAGGCGGAAGCGTCGACGCCGGGTGCAATGGTACTCGTGGCCGGGAACAGGCCCATCTGGATGGCCAGGATGGTCACCAGGATGATGCCGATGACGAATCCGGGAATGGAGTCCCCAACGATGGCACCGATCTGGACAACGCGGTCCACCCACCCGCGCTTCACGGCTGCGGCTACACCAATGAGGGTGGCGATGATGGAGATGAGGATCATGGCCACCACCACCATGGTCATGGTCACGGGAATGCGGGTGGCCAGGGCGTTGGCAACGGGTTCGGAGGTGAACCATGAGGCGCCCAGGTTGCCGCCCAGGGCATCCATGAGCCAGCTGAAGTAACGCGTGATGATGGGCTGGTCGAGGCCCAACTCGGCTTCTTTGACGGCCAGTTGCTCCGGTGTTGCCTGGTCGCCCAGGATGTTCCGGGCGATGCTGCCGCTCGATACGTAGAGCAGGGAAAAGGTGAGGATCGAGACGGCGAGCAGGACTACTATTCCGCTGCCGAGGCGTTTCAGGATGAAAGGGATCATTGCTGGCTCCGTTGAACAGGCATGGTATTGAGTGCCCGGTCCGGCGGCCCGCCTGAGGCGGACCGCCGGACCTGCGCCGGTTTGTGGCTGCTAACCCGTCCCTAAGAGGCGGGCGAGTAGTTGTAGATCGACGGGACAGCCTGCTGGATCTGCGGCGTCACGGTGATCTTGGAGTTGTGGTAATACATCTGGTTCACCCGGAACAGGGGTGCGAACCAAGCCTGCTCAACCACGTACTTGTTGACTTCCTGGGCCAGCTTGGGAGCATCCTTGGCGCCATTCTGCACGGCGTCGATCTTGGCCTGGAGTTCGGGGCTGGTGTTCTTGAAGGGGTTGTAGAGCGCCTTGGTGGAAACGATCTGGTTGATGGCGACCCACGGCTCACCCTGGAACAGGGTGAAGTAGATGCTGCTGAACTTCTTCGCTGCGATATCCGAGGTGTAGGTGTTGGTGATTGCAGAACCGACGTTCAGCGTGATCCCAACGTCAGCGAGCTGCTGCTTGACGACGGCGAGCTGGGTTTCGAAGCCGGGAACCGAGGGGACATCCAGCGTGACTCCGGTCTCGTAGCCGGCCTCCTTCAGGAGCTGTTTGGCCTTGGCCGGATCGTAGGAGTAGTAGTTTTCGAGCTCTTCAGTCCAGGCGCCGCTCGCCTTGCCAAAAGGCTGCGAGGTCGGCGTGCCCTGGCCCAGCAGGACCTGATCCAGGATGGTCTTGCGGTCAAAGGCGTAGTTGATGGCCTGGCGGACCTTGACGTTGCCCAGCGCGGTGTTCGTGGCGCCATCGCGGTCCATCAGCAGCAGCCCCTGCCAGTCCACCTGGTTGGTAGTAAGCGTCATCTTGGCGCCCTCTGCCTGCTTGCCGGTCTTCGGGTCCAGCGGCGCACCGTCCACCTGACCGGAAACCAAAGCGTTGGTCCGGGCAGTCAAATCGGTCAGGGTTTTGAAGGTGACCTTCTGGAACTTCTGGAGGTCCTTGTTCCAATAGTCCTTGCGTGCGGTGAACACGGACTGGGAGTCCTTGACCGTGGCGGCCTTGTCCATCACGTACGGACCGGAGCCGACGGGCTCGGTCTTGATGGCTTCAGAACCCAATGCCTTGGGGCTGCCCATCAGGCCTGCGGCCTGGCTGAGGTAGAACTCCAACGAGGGATCCGGGGTGGAGAGGTTGAGCTCGATGGTGTCGGCATCAACCACTGCGACGTCGGTGACCGCCGTCAGCTGGGCCATCTGCGGGCCGTTGGCCGTCTTGAAGTGGTCCAGGTTTGCCTTGGCCGCTTCGGCGTCGAACTTGGCGCCATCGCTGAACGTCACGTCTGCGCGGAGGTCCACGGTGAGCTTGGTGTTGGTGTCGTTGTATTTCCACTGGGTGGCCAGCATGGGGCTGAGCTTGCCGTCCGGTTCCCGCAGGAGCAGGGAGTCATAGGCAGCCTGGTAGGGCTGGAGGATGTGGCCGACGTGGGCCTGTGCCGGGTCCCAGGAACGAATTTCCTGAACGGTGCCCAACGTCAGGGTGGTCGTCTTGGCTGCGGCCGGGTTGTTGGCGCCTGTGGCACCGCCACCGCACGCTGTCAGCGCTAAAGCTGCGCTGACGGTAATGGCGGCTGCTGCCGCCTTGGGACCTAACTTCATTGTTGGCTCCTGAATCTGTGGAACGTGAGGGATACGAATCCGATCGGTGTGGCCTGGGCCACACCGACCTTGCGAGATTCAGAGTACGCATGATTGCCAAGTTTGGCAACCGATTGTCAATAATGTTGCAGGATCTAGATTCACAGGTCTTTAGTGAAACGTTCTAACAGCCCACAATCGGTTGCTATCGTGGTTGCACCGGCTGGCGGTGAGCCGACTCAGGAGACCTTCTCCACCGCGTCGGGGTAGCTTTGGCGGTAGATTTCCTTCACGATCCGCAAGGACTTTTCCGCCTCTTCCGCGTCTATCCAGAAAGAGCCCGCGTCCCCGAGCCGGCTGTAAAAGTCGCTGATGAGCAGCTCGTGTGATACTCCCCAGTAGGCACGCCCGCCGGACTCCACCACCCGCTCGGGAACCACCTCCACACGGCCATCCGCGTAGGTCACGGTCAGGTCGCCGCGCAGGCTGAGCGTGGCCTTCTCCGTGACGATGTCCAACGTGACGGGCGCGTTGACGGCGTTAGCCAAGGTGGCGTAGAACGCGCTGCGGACACCGTTGGCGTGCTCTGCCACAAACTCGGCGGTGTCCTCCACCTCAATGGTTTCGCCCAGGAACCTGGTGGCTGCATTGCCGGAGAGGGATACGACGTCGCCCATCAGCCACTGCAGCAGGTCAACGGTGTGGATGGCCTGATTCATCATCAGCCCGCCGCCACCGCCCGACCAGGTGCCGCGCCAGGGCCGGCTGCGGTAGTAGTCGGCATCGCGGTGCCACATGACGGTGGCCGAGGCGCCCACCACTGCGCCCAGTTCGCCTGAGGACAGCAGTGAGTGCATGGCCTGGGCTGTGGAGTTGTAGCGGTTCTGGAAGCAGACGGCAATCTTGGCATCGCTAGCCTTGGCTGCCTCCACGAGCCGGCGGCCCTCGTCGAGGGTATGCGCCAGCGGCTTTTCCACGATCACATTAACGCCGCGGTCCAGGCAGTCAGCGGCAATCACGGCATGCGTGTTGTGCGGCGTGGTGATGTGCGCAACGTCCGGGCCGACGGCCTCGATGAGGCTGGCGTGGTCCGAGAACCCCGGAACACCGTAGACGGCCACGGCGGCGGCGAGGCGGCCGGGGTCCGTGTCACACACCCCGGCCAGCCGGGCGCCGTCGAGCTTTGCGATGGCTTCGAAGTGAACCGCCGAAACGTCCCCGCAGCCGATGACTGCGGCCTTGAGCCCCGTCACGAAAGCTCGATTCCATTCTTGGCTGCAAGCGTGGCGAAGGCCCGCGCCGCGACACCGAAGGCAACCGGCCCGGAGAAGCCGCCCAGCTCATGCTGGATGGCCAGGTGCGGCTCCAGCGAGGCGAAGCCCTTGTAACCGTCTGCTTTGAGGGCTGCGATGGTGGCATCGAGTTCGCCGTCGCCTTCGCCGGAGGGCACCACCTCGCCCGTGGCCATGATGGCGTCCTTGACCTGGAGATACTCGAGGTACGGCCGGAGCATGGCGTAGCCGTCGGTGTACGGCCGGACGCCCACCTGGACGAAGTTCGCGTTGTCCCATGCCACGCGCAGGGCCGGGGAATCGACCGATTCCATGATGTCCAGGACGCGCTGCGGCGTATCGCCATAGATATCCTTTTCATTTTCGTGCAGAAGCACGACGCCGGCGCTTTCAGCTTCGGCGGCGAGTGCCCGCATGCGGGTGATGACGTCGTCGCGGATTTCTTCCGGCGTCTGGGCTTCACTCCGGTAGAAGGAGAAGATGCGGATGTACTTCGTATCCAGGCCCTTGGCCACCGAGATGATCTGGCGCAGGCGCTCCACCTCGTGCTCCACCGGCAGTCCGATGTCCACCTTGCCGATGGGGCTTGCCACAGCGGAGACCTTCAGGCCCTTGGCGTCGAGGATTTCCTTGAGCTCGGCCACCTGCTGGGGGGTCAGTTCGGAGACGTTTACGCCCCAGGCGCTGCGGACCTCAATGTAGCTGGCGCCCAGGGCAAGCATGACGGCGGCCTGGACTGCCGGATCAGGATCTACCTCGTCGCCGAATCCGGAGAGCTGCCAGGCGGTGGGTGATGCTGCGCTGGATGTTGCGGTCACAGGGATCTCCTTAGGGTTTGCCGCGGCCGGACAGCCTGAGTGCCGCTCCCGCGCGGTGGTGACTTGCTTCGCAAAGTTCTGCACTAAGTCTAGACACCCGCACAGTTGATGACAACCGATTGCCAAATGTTGACATTCTGTGGCAATCTAGGAGCATCAGGGCTGTGGCTATCGTCACAGTGCCCGTGTTGTCCCGTTCAGAGAGGAACGCCATGGCGATGCAAGCAGCCGGAACAGAGCGTCCTGCCACCATCCACGACATCGCCGCAATGTGCGGGGTGGCCGCTTCCACTGTTTCACGCGCACTTTCCACCCCTGACCGGGTCAACATCCGCACGCGTGCCCGCATCGAAGCGGCGGCCGCGGAGCTGAACTACACGCCGAACAGCCAGGCGAAAGCCCTCAGCTCGGGACGCACGGGTGCAGTGGGCGTCCTGGTACCGGATATCACCAACCCTTTCTACTTCGACCTGATCAGGGGCACCCAGCTGCAGCTCAAAGCTGCCGGTTACACCCAGTTGCTCGTGGACACGGAAGAGTCGGACGAGGTGGAGGCCAGCAGCATGGAGCAGCTGCGCAAGAGCGCTGACGGCATCATTGTGACGGCATCCAGGCTCAGTGACGAGGCGCTGCTGGCGGCGGCCGCGAAGATTCCCATTGTCACCATCAACCGCGACGTAGCCGGGGTGCCCGCGGTGGTCATCGATACGCCCTCGGCCACCAGCCAGGCCCTGGACCATCTCATCTCCCTCGGCCACACCCGCATTGCCTACATGGCCGGTCCTCTCACATCACAGTCGAGCACCCTGCGCTGGAATGCGCTGGCCGCCGCCGCCGAGGACCGCGGGGTGGAGGTGCGCCGGCTCGGCCCCTTTGCCCCCAAGACACAATCCGGCGCGGCCGCCGCCGATGCCGCTGTGCATTCGGGCGTGACGGCATGCATCGCCTTCAACGACCTCATCGCCATCGGCATGCTTCAGCGGCTGCGCGAACGCGGCATCCGGGTCCCGGAGGACATGAGCGTGGTGGGCTGCGATGACATCTTCGGTGCGGACTTCTGCAATCCCCCACTGACCACCATGGCTTCCCCGATCGAGCAGGCAGGCCGCGTGTCGGTGTCCATGCTGCTGGCCCAGCTGAACCCGCTGGCCGGCGGCGGTAGCCGCAGCCGCTCCCTGATGCCCACGCACCTGACAGTGCGCGGCTCCACCGGACCGGCGGCTCCGCAGTCTTTGTGAAGCCGGCGCCGGGGACACGCCGCATATCTTCAGGGGACACAATTGAGCGTTGTTGACACCGCTGACTAGGCTGGATCACATGCGCGAACTCCAGGCCACCATCATTGAAGAAATGGGCGTGCAGCCCCGGATCGATCCTGAAGGGGAGGTGCGCAAGCGCGTGAGTTTCCTCAAGGAGTACCTCCGGGCCACCCACACCAAGGGCTTTGTGCTGGGCATCTCGGGCGGGCTGGATTCCTCCCTCGCCGGGCGCCTGGCGCAGCTGGCCGTGGAGGAGCTCGAGGCCGAGGGTGTGGAAGCGAACTTCGTTGCCGTCCGGCTGCCGTACGGCGTCCAGCACGACGAAGACGATGCGCAGGCCGCCCTCGACTTTATCCAGCCGAAAACCGAGTGGACCTTCAATATCTCCGCCGCCGTGGACGGCTTCGAGGACGAATTTGAGAAGACCGTCGGCGCCGAGATCTCGGACTTCCACAAGGGCAACACCAAGGCCCGCACCCGGATGATCGCCCAGTACGCGCTCGCCGGCGAACACAACTACCTGGTACTCGGCACAGATCACGGTGCCGAGTCAGTCACCGGGTTCTTCACCAAATTCGGCGACGGCGGCGCGGACATCCTGCCGCTGTTCGGCCTGAACAAACGCCAGAACCGCGAACTGCTGGCTGAGCTCGGCGCGCCCGCCCGCGTCTGGGAAAAGGTGCCCACCGCGGATCTTCTCGATGACAAGCCGGGCCGCACCGACGAGGACGAACTTGGCATCACCTACGACCAGATTGACGATTACCTCGAGGGCCGGGACATCCCGGAAGCCGCGGCCGAACTGATCGAACAGAAGTACCTGCGCACCCGCCACAAGCGCACCGTCCCGGTCACCATCTTCGATACCTGGTGGAAGTAGGCCACCGGCCCCTTCCATACCCTTGGAAGTCCTAGTATATTGCTGGTGAGGTGGGTCACGCACGGCCACCAAAGGCCCCGGCAATGTCAGGAGGAACCGTGGGAAGTCCGCTCCCCCGCGACCCGATCGCCGAAGCCCGGCAAAACTGGGAACGCCATGGCTGGGGCGATGTGGCCGCACCAATGGCCGCCATCACGGCCATTATGCGGACCCAGCAGATCCTGCTGGGCCGGATCGAAACTGTTCTCAAGCCGTTCGGGCTAACGTTTGCGCGCTACGAACTGTTGACCTTGCTGAGCTTCGCCCGCAGCGGCGCGCTGCCCATGAATAAGGCCAGCGCCCTGCTGCAGGTACATCCCACCTCGGTGACCAACGCCGTCGACCGGCTGGAACAGGCCGGCCTGGTGGGCCGCTCCCCGCACCCCACGGACGGACGTACCACCCTGATCGAGCTCACGTCCGGGGGCCGCACCATGGCCAAACGCGCGACGGCGGCGCTCAACGCCGAGGTGTTCGGCAAGTCCGGTTTCGCGGACGACGACGTCGACCACCTGCTCCGCGTCCTGGGCAACTTCCGCAAGGCCGCCGGCGACTTCACGGACTGAGGGCTTGGGCCCAGAAGAACCGTCAGCGGTGCTTGAATTCGGGCTGGCGCTTTTCGCTGAACGCGGCCATGCCTTCCTTCTGGTCGTCCGAGGCGAACAGGGAGTGGAAGACCCGGCGTTCGAACAGCACGCCCTGAGCCAGTCCAAGCTCAAAAGCCGCGTTCACCGCTTCCTTGGCCAGCATGGCGGCCGGTTTGGACTTGGACGCGATCACTTCGGCGGCCTTCAGGGCTTCCTCCACTACGGACGCGGCGGGCACCACGCGTGAGACGAGTCCCGCACGTTCTGCTTCCTGCGCATCCATCATGCGTCCGGTGAGGACCATGTCCATGGCCTTGGCCTTGCCTACAGCGTGAGTGAGCCGCTGCGAGCCGCCCATGCCGGGGATGACGCCGAGGTTGATCTCCGGCTGGCCAAACTTGGCGTTGTCTCCGGCGATGATGACATCGCACATCATCGCCAGCTCGCAGCCACCGCCCAGGGCGAAGCCGGACACCGCGGCCACCACCGGGATCCGCAGGCGGGTCAGGCTTTCCCATCCCCTAAACCAGTCCGCCGCGTACATCTCCATATAGCCCTTTGAGGACATTTCCTTGATGTCCGCACCCGCGGCGAAGGCCTTTTCCGAGCCGGTGATGACCACAGCGCCTACGGCCGGATCAGCGTCCATGCCGGTGACGGCGGCTACAACCTCCTCCATGGTGGCCTTGTTGAGGGCGTTGAGTGCTTGTGGCCGGTTGAGGGTCACCAGACCCACCCGGCCACGTTGTTCCACCAGAATGTTTTCGTACTGCTGCGCCAAGCCGTGCCCCTTAGGTCTGTCGATCGTAGAAGAATAAGTGCCGTCACCAACGCTACGTGGCGGACTTGTCCCGGATGTCAGTAATGATGCCCGAGAAATCCCGGCCAGCGCCGTCCCCGGCGGCGAACTCGTCGTAAATTCGTGACGCCAACGGACCCATTTCTGCTGCGACGCCGGTGCTTTCAAGCGCGTTGAGGGCGAGCCTCAGGTCCTTGGCCATCAGGGCGCCGGCGAATCCGGGCTGGTAGTCGCGGTTGGCCGGGCTGGTTGGCACGGGGCCGGGAACGGGACAGTTGGTGGTCAGCGCCCAGCACTGACCGGAGGCGTTGGCAGCGACGTCGAACAGCGCCTGGTGCGTCAGGCCAAGCTTTTCGCCCAGCACAAACGCCTCGCTGACGGCGATCATGGAGACGCCCAGGATCATGTTGTTGCAGACCTTCGCCGCCTGCCCCGCGCCGTGGTCGCCGCAGTGCACAATGCGTTTGCCCATCAGCTCCAGGACGGGCTTCACTGTCTCGAAGTCTGCAGGCAGGGCCCCCACCATAAACGTCAGCGTGCCCGCTTCTGCGCCCACCACACCACCGGAGACCGGCGCGTCCACCGAGCGGTGCCCGGCCTCCAGCGCGATCGCGGCGGCCTCGCGGGCCTCGTCCACGTTAATGGTGGAGCAGTCCAGGAACATGGTGTCCGGTGCCGCAACTGACAGCAGGCCGGGCGCCCCGTCCGCGCCGCGGTAGAGGTCCAGGACATGCTGCCCGCTCGGCAGCATAGTGAGTACCACGGCGGCGCCGGCCACCGCTTCCGCCGCGGAATCGGCCATGGGTACGCCGTGTTCCTTGGCTGCTTCAACGGCCGCCGGCACGGGATCGTAGCCCACCACCCTGTGCCCGGCCTTGATCAGGTTGGCTGCCATGGGACCGCCCATGTGGCCGAGGCCCAGGAAGGCGATGGTGCCGGAAGCTGCGCTGTCAGACATGGTCGGACTCCTTTGAGTGAAGGTTGAGCTCACGGTTGCCCAATGGCGCGAAGTAGTGCTCGACGTCGGCCGCAGTCACTTCGGCGAGGGACGCGGGCTTCCACAGCGGATTGCGGTCCTTGTCCACCACCTGGGCGCGGATGCCTTCGCGGAAGTCCGTCCCCTCCAGCGAGCGCAGCCCCACGCGGTATTCCTGTGCCAGCGCTTCCTCGAGCGAGAGCCCCCGCACGCGCCGCAGCGATTCGAGGGTGAGCTTGACGGCCGTAGGAGACTTGGTTTCGATGGTGGCGGCAGCGTCCGCCGCCTCCCCGCCGGCTGCCCGCAAACGCCGGAGAATCTCCTCGGCGTCGTCGGTGGCGTAGGCCGCATCGATCCACTCCCGCTGTTTTTCCAGCGCCGAGCCCGGCGGTTCCTGGACAAAACGCGCGACGGCGACTTCCGCCGTCGAGCTTTCCAGCGCTTCCGCGAGCGCGGGAAGGTTTTCGGACGGCACAAAGTGGTGCGCGAGCCCGAGGAACAGGGCGTCGGCCCCGGTCAGATGGGCGCCTGTCAGGGCAGCGTGGGTGCCGGACTCTCCCGGTGCGCGGGACAGCAGGAGTGTGCCGCCGACGTCGGGCACAAAGCCGATGGTTGTTTCCGGCATGCCGGTGCGGGTGCGTTCGGTGACAATACGGACCGAGCCGTGCGCGGAGATCCCCACGCCGCCGCCGAGCACCAGGCCGTCCATCAAGGCAACGTAAGGCTTGGGGTAGCGGGATATGAGTGCATTGAGCCGGTATTCGGTGGTCCAGAATTCCGGGGCCTGGCCTGTCCCCTCCACCATGTCCCGGTAGATGGCCACGATGTCACCGCCGGCGCACAGCCCCCGGTCTCCGGCGCCACGGACCAGGACCGTGGCCACGGCGTCATCGGCCGCCCACGCCGTGAGCTGCTCGAGGATGGCCGTGACCATGCCAAGGGTGAGTGCGTTGACGGCTTTGGGCCGGTTGAGGGTAACGACGCCCAGGTGTCCGCGGCGCTCGAAGAGGACGTCGGCGGTTTGCTCCGATCCGGGAGACCCAGTCATCAGCTGCCGGCCGGCATCACGAAGCTGGCGCCCTGGCGGATGCCGGAGGGCCAACGGGTGGTGACCGTCTTGGTCTTGGTGTAGAAACGGAACGCGTCGGCGCCGTGTTGGTTGAGGTCCCCGAAGCCGGAAGCCTTCCAGCCACCAAAGGTGTAATACGCGATGGGCACCGGGATGGGGACGTTGATGCCCACCATGCCCACCTCCACGCGGCTGGCGAAGTCGCGGGCGGCGTCCCCGTCGCGGGTGAAGATTGCCACGCCGTTGCCGAACTCGTGCTCGGAGCAGAGCCGCAGCGCTTCGTCATAGTCCGCCGCGCGGAGGACGCTCAGGACCGGGCCGAAGATCTCCTCCTTGTAGATCTTCATGTCCTTGGTGACGTTGTCGAAGAGCGTGGGGCCCACCCAGAAGCCGTCTTCGTAGCCGTCCACGGTGAGCCCGCGGCCGTCGGCCACCAAGGTTGCGCCTTCATCGACGCCGGACTGGATGTAGCCCTCGATCCTGTCCTTGGCGGACTGGGCCACTACCGGGCCGAAGTCCGAGTCCTTGTCCAGGCTGTGCCCCACCCTGAGGGCCTTGACGCGCTCGGTCAGCTTGGCCACCAGGGCATCGGCTGTTTCCTGGCCGACGGGGACGGCGACGGAGATGGCCATGCAGCGTTCGCCGGCGGAACCGTACCCGGCACCTATCAGGGCGTCGGCAGCCATCTCCAGATCGGCGTCGGGCATGATCACCATGTGGTTCTTCGCCCCGCCAAAGCACTGCGCGCGTTTGCCGTGCGCCGCCGCCGTGGCGTAGATGTACTGGGCAATCGGCGTGGAGCCCACGAAGCCGATGGCCTTCACCCGCGGGTCCTCAAGCAGCGCATCAACGGCTTCCTTGTCCCCGTTGACCACGTTGAAGACGCCGTCAGGAACGCCGGCTTCGCTGTACAGTTCAGCGAGCCGCAGCGGCACCGAAGGGTCTCGCTCCGACGGCTTAAGGATGAAGGCGTTGCCGGCGGCGAGCGCCGGACCGGACTTCCACAGCGGAATCATGGCCGGGAAGTTGAACGGGGTGATGCCCGCGACCACACCCAGCGGCTGGCGCAGGGAATGGACGTCGATACCCTGCCCGGCGTTGTCCGAGAACTCACCCTTGAGCAGGTGCGGGGCGTTGGCGGCAAATTCCACCACTTCGATGCCGCGCTGGATATCACCCTTGGCGTCCGGGAAGGTCTTGCCGTGCTCGGAGGACAGCAGCGTGGCCAGTTCGTCCATGTTCTCGTTGACGAGGTCCACGAACTTGAGCAGGATCCGGCCGCGGCGCTGCGGGTTCATGGCCGCCCATTCAACCTGGCCCTTCTCCGCGTTCGCGATGGCGTTGGCCACCTCTTCCTTGCTGGCCAGCGGCAGCCTCGCCTGCACCTGGCCGGTGCAGGGGTCAAAGACATCGCTGAACCTTCCGGATGTGCCGTCGACCCGCTGTCCGCCCACGTAGTGTGAAAGCTCGTGCACCATCGAACGCTCCTTTGCATGTGGTGATCCTGAACCCGAATCTACTCGGACTTCCTACTAATTTCTAGGGGGCGTTCGGGCCCGGTGAGCCAGACCTCAGACTGCGTGTACCGGCCTCTCTGCGGGCAGCTTGGCGCTCATCCGGTGGGCTTCCTCCATCAGCAGCTTGCCCAGGAACTCCTGCCGCTCCGGGCGGAACCGGGGCTCGATGCCGGTCAGCGACAGTGCACCCACCGGCCTGCCGTGTTGGTCGAACACGGCGGCTCCCATCCCGTAGCTGCCCTCGAGGACCAGGCCGGGATTCACGGCATAGCCCTGCAGCCGGGTCCGCTCAAGGTTGCTGCGGACCACATTCTCGCGGTGGCCCGTTGCGAAGGTTCCGGCATGTTGATCCCAGCCGGCCAGGATGGCGCCCTGTTCCTCGTCCGGCAGGAAGGCCATAATCGCGGTCCCGGCCGAGGCCACCCCGAGCGGAAAGCGGACTCCTTCATGCAGGACGAAGGAGCGCACCGGGAAGCTGCCTTCCTCGCGCAGGACGCAGACCGCCTCCTGGCCCCGGCGGATGGAGTAAAATGCACTCTCCCCCGTCTCCTCGGCCAGCCGGCGCAGGCTGGGCCGGGCGATGTCCTCAAACGGGAAGCGGGCAGCTGCCACGGATCCCAGCAGGAAAATCTCCGGGCCCAGGATCCAGTTGCCGCTGCCGGCATCGTGGTCCAGGAGCCCCTCGGCGGCAAGGGACGTCAGGAGCCGGTGGACCGTGGGGCGGGTCAGGCCGGATTCCCGGACCAGGCCGGCGAGGGAGCTGCCCTCCGGCTTCCTGCCGACCAGGCGCAGCAGTGACGCCACCCGCCCCACCACCTGCGTGCCTTGGACTGGATTCGCCATCTCGCCTCCTGCATCAAAAATTCCTCCACAATGTGGACACTTCCAAGCCTAGCGTCCACGCTGTGAAAGAACAGGGTTCTTGCAGCCATTGGCTCGTTGACCCGCTTCCCAGACCACCCTAGGCTCCTTCATCAGGCCCACTGTCCACAACGTGGATATCACCATGGCGCTCTGACCGCTCAATGACGAGGAGATGGAATGTCCAAACTTAGATCCAACGCCGCCGCTGTCCTGCAGGATCTGCTCCAGGACGGCATGACGCTCGCCGTCGGCGGTTTCGGGTTGAGCGGCATCCCCGCGGACCTGATCGAGGCCGTCCGCGATTCCGGGGTCCGCGAACTGACCGTTGTGTCCAACAACATGGGCGTGGACGGCAAAGGCCTGGGCATCCTGATCGAGGCCGGCCAGGTCCGCAAGGTCATCGCATCCTACGTCGGGGAAAACAAGCTCTTCGCCGAGCAGTACCTCGCTGGACAACTCGAAGTGGAGTTCACCCCGCAGGGCACGCTGGCCGAACGCCTCCGCGCCGGCGGCGCCGGCATTCCCGCCTTCTACACCAAGACCGGCGTGGGCACCCTGGTCGCCGAAGGCAAGCCGCTGGCGGAGTTCGACGGCGAAACGTACGTCCAGGAGCGCGCCATCCGCGCCGACGTCGCACTCGTCCACGCGCACACCGCCGACACGGACGGGAACCTGATCTACCGCTACACGGCCCGGAACTTCAACCCGGTAGTCGCCACTGCAGGTGCCGTCACCATCGCCGAAGCCGAAGTCATTCTCGCGCCGGGCCAGCTGGATCCCAACCACATCGTCACTCCGGGCGTCTACGTCCAGCACCTGGTTCAAGCCAGCGGCCGGGTGAAGGACATCGAGCAGCGCACCGTCCGCCCCCGCGCCGCAGCGCCGGTCCCCGCCTGACCATCCTCAAACGCGCCACCTGAACGGACCGCGCGCCGCACAAGGCGCGAACCACCACCAAGCACGCAAACTTTAGACCCAAGGAGAACCCCATGGCCTGGACCAGGGATGAGATGGCTGCCATCGCAGCCGAGGAACTGAACGACGGCGACTACGTGAACCTGGGCATCGGCATCCCCACGCTCGTGGCCAACAACCTCCCGCGCGGCGTCCGCGTGGTCCTGCAGAGCGAAAACGGCCTCCTCGGCATGGGCCCGTTCCCGTATGAAGGGGAGGAAGACGCCGACCTCATCAACGCCGGCAAACAGACGGTCACCGTGCTCGACGGCGGCAGCATCTTTGACTCCGCCACCTCCTTTGGGATGATCCGCGGCGGCCACGTCAAGGTCGCAATCCTGGGCGCCATGCAGGTCTCCGGCAACGGCGACCTCGCCAACTGGACCATCCCCGGCAAAATGGTCAAAGGCATGGGCGGTGCCATGGACCTCGTAGCCGGAACCCCGCGCGTGGTGGT
The DNA here is from genome assembly GCF_056680215.1 of Arthrobacter sp. BF1. Classification (NCBI taxonomy): domain Bacteria; kingdom Bacillati; phylum Actinomycetota; class Actinomycetes; order Micrococcales; family Micrococcaceae; genus Arthrobacter; species Arthrobacter sp. BF1. The sequence continues at coordinate 429,339 of NZ_CM155271.1, read as the reverse complement.
CCTGACCGAACACAACGCCAAGGACAGCACTGCCAAGATCGTCACCGAGTGCACCCTGCCGCTCACCGGACTGAGTTGCGTGGACCGGATCATCAGCGACCTCGCTGTGTTTGATTTGGCTAAAACGGACGACGGCGGGAGGCAGCTTACGCTGACCCGCCTGGCACCCGGCGTCACCGTGGACGAGGTCCGGGAGAAGACCGAGGCTGCCTTCACGGTGGCCCTGGAGTCTGACCTGGACGAAACCGCACTCGAAGGAGCAAGGGCATGAGCCTCAAGGAACAGTTCGGTAAAGACGTCCTGCTCACAGGCTGGGGCCACAGCCGGTTCGGCAAACTGACGGACGAGACCCTCGAGTCCCTGATCGTCCAGGTGGCCACCGAGGCCATCAGCAACGCCGGCATCGAGCCCGGCCAGATCGACGAGATCTACCTGGGCCAGTTCAACTCCGGCATGATGCCGCTGGCCTTTCCGTCCTCCCTGGCACTGCAGGTCTCACCGGACCTGGCCAACGTGGCTGCCACCCGGGTGGAAAACGCCTGCGCCTCCGGCTCGGCAGCGTTCCAGCAGGGCACCAAGTCGCTGCTGGCAGGTACCGCCAAGACCGTCCTGGTGATCGGCGCCGAGAAGATGACCCACGCCGGCGCCGACGTGGTTGGTGCAGCCTTGTTGGGCGCCGACTACGACATGGCCGGGCAGACTTCCACCACCGGCTTCACGGGACTGTTCGCCGACGTCGCAAAGCACTACGAAAAACGCTACGGCCGCGGCGACGGCCAGCTGGGTGACGTGCTCGGCACCATCGCGGCGAAGAACCACCTCAATGGCGTGGACAACCCCTACGCCCAGCTCCGCAAGGACCTCGGCGAGGAATTCTGCCGCACGGTTTCGGACAAGAACCCCATGGTGGCCGATCCCCTGCGCCGCACCGACTGCTCCCCCGTATCCGACGGCGCCGCCGCGGTTGTGCTCTCCACCTCGCCAACAGGCGGGGCAACTGCGCCGGTGCGGCTCGCCGGCTTCGGCCACGCGAACGACTTCTTCCCGGCGGAACGCCGGGACCCCACGGCCTTCGCGGCCACGCGCATGTCCTGGCAGCGCGCACTGGCGATGGCCGGCGTCGGGCTTGAAGAGCTGGATTTCGCCGAAGTCCACGACTGCTTCACCATTGCCGAACTCCTGATGTACGAGGCCATGGGACTGACCGGACCTGGCCAAGGTGCCCGCGCCGTAACCGAAGGCTGGGTCTTCAAGGACGGCAAGCTGCCCATCAACGTCTCAGGCGGGCTCAAGGCCAAGGGGCACCCGGTCGGCGCCACTGGCGTTTCCCAGCACGTCATCGCCGCCATGCAGCTCAGCGGGACGGCCGGCGACATGCAGCTGGGCCGAGCCCGCCGGGCCGCGGTGCAGAACATGGGAGGCGTAGGCATCGCCAACTACGTCAGCGTCCTCGAGGCCGTCTAGCAAAGCAACGCGGGGTCAGACAATGCCCTTCCAGGTCGGATTATCGGGCCGGAGCTGACCCCGCGTTGCACTAGGGTGAGGTTAGCGGGCCCGGATCAGGTTGGCGATCTCTACAAAGCCCAGCCGGTCCGCATTTTCCAGTGCAGTGTGGCCTTCGGGGTCCCGGATGGTGGGGTCGCCGCCGGCATCGAGCAGCTGCCGCACCACGTCCTGCTGCCTGGGCCCGCCGTTGTTGAGCAGGATGGCCTCCTGCATGGCGGTCCAGCCGAGGTTGTTCACATGGTTGACCGGCACGCCGGCGGCAAGGAGGATGCGCACGGTCTCCACGTGGCCATGCTCGCTGGCCGGGATCAAGGCCGTGCCGCCGTAACGGTTGGTGCTGGCGACGTCCGCGCCGGCGGCCAGCGTCAGCCGAAGCACTTCGTTGAACCCCTCGGCACCGGCATAAAGGAACGCCGAATCCTGGATGGCATCCTTCGCGTTCACGCTGCCACCCCGGCCAATGAGTTCGCCCACCAGCGCCACGTTGTTGGCCTTCGCTGCGGCGATCAGGTCCTGGTCCAGCTGCGCCCGGGCTTCAACGGACAGGGGCACCTTGGTGGCTGTGGCCTGAGTCGTCGGGGTTGTGCCGGGTGTGGAGGAGGCAGGTGCGGTGGGCGTTGGGCCCGCCGGGGAGGTCGACGGCGGCGCCTCCGTCCGCTGCGGCTCTCCGGCGCCGGACTGGCACGCTGCCGTGCTGACAGCCACTACTCCCGCCGTCATGAGAATGGTGGCTATCCTGAGTGCCCGGGGCCGCTGGCTTCGCCTCATCATGCAGCCGAGCCTACTCGGCTGCGGGTGCCCCTGCCCGGCCGCTCGCGGCAGGGGGAATGGCGCGTAATCCAGACACTATTCAATAACAGGATTGATAGTTGATGACCGCAGCTATTGCACGGCCACCGCACACCCCCTAGGTTTGAGAGTGCGGACCACAGTTTCCGCGTCTGCCTGCCGTCCGAGCAGGACCAGAAAAGGGTTACAAAGGAAGTTAGCAATGGCAACAGGCACAGTTAAATGGTTCAACGCTGAAAAGGGCTTTGGCTTCATCGCTCCGGACGACGGATCCGCCGATGTTTTCGCGCACTACTCCGCAATCGCCAGCAGCGGTTACCGCTCCCTCGACGAGAACCAGAAAGTCGAATTCGATGTGACCCAAGGTCCCAAGGGCCCGCAGGCAGAGAACATTCGCCCGCTGTAAGGTTCTGATTAACTGCCCTGACCGTGCTGCGAAGCATGGCCAGGGCAGTTTTTTGTTAAGCGAATAGTGCTTACTAAAGTGAGCGCTTTAGCGATCCGTACTAAACGAACGCAGATTTCCCCGTGACGGCCCGGCCCACGATCAGCGAATTGATTTCGTAGCTGCCTTCATAGGTATAAAGGATTTCGGCGTCACCAAAAAGCTTGCCCATTTCATAGTCGGCGCTAATGCCGTTGCCGCCCAGCAGCGACCTTCCCATGGCTACTGAAGAACGCGCCAGCCGGGTGCAGGTGGATTTAGCCATGGCAGCCTGGGCCATCTCCAGTCTTCCGTCCGTTTGGATCCGGGCGAGCTGTGCCATCAGCGCCAGCGATGCGGAGGCGTTGCCCAGGATCTCCGCCAGTTGCTGCTGGACCAGCTGGAAGCGTGCCAGCTCCTTGCCGAATTGCCGGCGTTCCAAGGCGTAAGCCCGGGCGATGTCGAACGCGGCCAGCTGGATGCCGGCTCCCTGCCAGCCGACCCAGGCCCGGGAGTCCCGCAGGAGGTCGTTGGCTTTGGCGAAGTCCGTGGCCCCCGGGAGCAGGTTGCACTCGGGAATCCTGACGTTGTCCAGTGCGATGTCCGCGTTCTGCATGATCCGCAGGCCGATCTTGTTGGCAATCTTGGTGGCCCGGTACCCCGGACGGTCAGTCTCCACGATGAAGCCCTTGATCTGCCCGTCCGCCTGGTCCCGTGCCCAGACCAGCGCGAAGTCCGCTATGGTGCCCGAGCCGATCCAGCGTTTGGCACCGTTGATGACCCATTCGCCGCCCTCCAACCGCGCGGAGGTCTCCAGTCCGCCGGCAATGTCCGAGCCATGCTCCGGTTCCGTCAGGGCGAACGCACCCAGTTGGGTGAACGCTGCCAGCCCGGGCAGCCAGCGTTGCTTCTGCTCCTCGGAACCCAGAGCGTCGATCATGCCCACGATCAGTTCGTTGTGGATTCCCACCAGGGCAGAGAGCGAGACGTCCGCCCGGGCCACTTCGACGTACATGAGGCCCTTGAACAGCTTCGAGGTGCCGTCCGTCTGCAGTTGCCCCAGCCCGCGCTTGCCCAGTTCAGCCACCAGCCCGAAGGGGAATTCCTCGCGGTTCCAGTAATCGATGGACGCGGGCCGTACCGTGGACTGAAGAAACGCCCGGGTGTCCAAGTACCGCTCGCGTTCGGCGGCCGGCAGGAGGTCCACAATGTACATAAGGTCGGCATCGGGAAACGGCGGGAGGTCTGTCACATCAAGCTCACGTCCTGGTGGCTGCACGGCCTACGTCCCTTCAGTCTTCCAAACTCTTGGATGTCCTAGTATATTGCAAAGGGTTGGGTATTAGTGATGCGCATCACGTGGCGAAAGGTCTCTCCTTGTCAGTGACCGATGATTTCCGGGAAGCACGGGACCACCTGCTGGCACTCCGTTCCGACTACCACCGCGCCAGGCGTGAGTTCCGATGGCCACAGTTCACGGAGTTCAATTTTGCCCTCGACTGGTTTGATCAGATCGCTGCCGACCCTGCGAAGGCCAACAACCCCGCCCTCGTGATCGTGGAGCAGGACGGTTCGGCTACGCGCCGCAGTTTCGCCGACCTCGCCGCGCGGTCAAACCAGGTGGCCAACTGGTTGCAAAGCCAGGGCGTGCGCCGGGGCGACCGGATGATCGTGATGCTGGGCAACCAGGTGGAGCTGTGGGAGCTGATGCTAGCGGGGATCAAGCTCGGCATTGTCCTGATCCCCACCACCACGCTGATGGGCCCTGCGGACCTGACCGAACGTGTGGAGCGCGGCGAGGCGGGCTGGGCCGCCGTCGGACATTCCAACATCGGCAAGTTCGCTGGCGTTCCCGGCAACTACCGCCTCATTGAGATCGCCGAGCGCGGGAGAGGCGCACAAACAACAGGCACCAACACCGGCGCGCCCGGCGCCACCACAGCAGCGCTGCAGTATGCGGATTCTACGACGGCGCACGTCGCCTTCGAGGCCGGCGCCCCCACCAGGGCGGATGAGACACTCCTGCTCTACTTCACGTCCGGGACCACGTCCAAGGCCAAGCTGGTGGAGCACACGCATACGTCGTATCCGGTGGGGCATCTGTCCACGATGTATTGGATCGGCCTCGAACCGGGGGACGTCCACCTGAACGTCGCTTCCCCCGGTTGGGGCAAACACGCATGGTCCAACTTTTTTGCCCCGTGGATCGCGGAGGCGTGTGTTTTTGTCTACAACTATGAACGGTTTGATGCCCGTGCCCTGATGGAACAGATGGACCGTGAAGGCGTCACCAGCTTCTGCGCCCCGCCCACGGTGTGGCGCATGCTGATCCAGGCGGACCTGAAGCTCCTGAAGACACCGCCCGTCAAGGTGGTCTCGGCCGGTGAGCCGCTGAATGCCGAGGTGATCGACCAGGTGCAGCGCGCCTGGGGCCAGACGATCCGCGACGGCTTCGGGCAGACCGAAAGCACGGTCCAGGTGGCCAACACGCCGGGCCAGCCCGTAACCATCGGCGCCATGGGGCAGCCGCTCCCCGGCTACGACGTGGTGCTGGTGGACCCGAACACCGGGGAGGAAGCGGACGACGGCGAGCTGTGCCTCCGCCTTGACCACCGCCCCGTCGGCCTGATGAAGTCCTACTACGGCGACGCCGCGAAGACCGCGGATGCGTTCCGCGGTGGCTATTACCACACGGGCGACATGGCCAGCCGGGACAAACGGGGAACCATCACTTACGTGGGCCGGGACGATGACGTCTTCAAATCCTCGGACTACCGGCTCTCGCCGTTCGAACTGGAGAGCGTGCTCCTGGAGCACCCCGCCGTGGCCGAGGCGGCGGTAGTGCCGTCGCCGGATGCGCTCAAACTTTCCCTCCCGAAGGCTTACGTGGTTCTGGTGGCGGGCCTGGAGCCGGGGCCCGAGTTGGCGGAGGACATCCTGCGGTACTGCCGCGAGCACCTGGCACCGTTCAAGCGCATCCGCAGGCTCGAATTTGCGGCGCTGCCCAAGACCATCTCGGGCAAGATCCGCCGGGTGGAGCTGCGGCAACGCGAGGAATCCAGGCACGGCGCCGGTGCCAGGGAGCTGGCAGCGAAGGACGCGGTGAAGGCGGCTGCCGGCTTTGGAATCGAGTACTCCGACGCAGATTTCCCGGGGCTGAAGGGTTGAAGCGCCCGGGCTGAAGGGCTGAAGCTCGGGGGCTGAAGGGCCGCAGCTGCGGGAGCGGGCGGCGTGGCAGGGCTTTCCCCGCACCTGCACAGCCAAGGTAAGTTAGGGACTGTGAAGATTGCTACCTGGAATGTGAACTCCCTCCGTGCCCGCGCCGACCGTGTCGAGGCCTGGCTGCAGCGCAGCGACTGCGATGTCCTGGCCATCCAGGAAACCAAGTGCAAGGACGAGAACTTCCCGTGGGAGCTGTTCGAACGCATGGGTTACGAGGTGGCCCACTTCGGCGTCAACCAGTGGAACGGTGTGGCCATCGCGTCCCGGGTGGGCCTGGAAGACGTGGAGCGCACGTTCCTGGACCAGCCTCCGTTTGGCAAGGCCGGCAAGGACCCTGTACAGGAGGCCCGCGCCATGGCTGCCACCTGCGGCGGAGTCCGGATCTGGAGCCTGTATGTGCCCAACGGCCGCTCCCTTGATGACGAACACATGCCGTACAAGATCAAATGGCTCGAATCCCTCAAGGACCACGCCCACAGCCTGGTCACCGCTGACCCGGACGCCCAGGTGGCGCTGATGGGCGACTGGAACATTGCACCGTTCGACGACGACGTCTGGGACATCGACCTTTTCGTCAACAACAGGTACACCCACGTCAGCCCGCCGGAACGAGCTGCGTTCCACGCCTTCGAAGAGGCCGGGTTCAAGGACTTGGCGCGCCAGTACACGCCCGGGCCGGGCGTGTACACCTACTGGGATTACACCCAGCTGCGGTTCCCGAAGAAGGAGGGCATGCGCATCGACTTTGTGTTGGGCTCCCCCGCCCTGGCCGCCCGGGTCACGGGTGCCTCCATCGACCGCGAGGAACGCAAGGGCAAGGGCGCCTCGGACCACGCCCCCGTCATTGTGGAGCTGGCTGACTGATGGCCGCTGCCGGGGCCCTGGAAAGGAGACTGCAGTGACGGGAAGCCTCTACCGGGGCCAGGCCGGCCTGCCATTCTCCTCAACACTCCGGGTCTACGAACCGCTGGAAGCCTTCCCCGAAGGACAGCGGGAAGCCATCCGCGCCGCCGGCGCACGCACTGCCTCCCGGGCCGCCGTCGAAAACGCCGAGCTGCTGGCTTCGCTGGGCCGGATCACGCGCGCAGGCGGGGACCCTTTTCCGACCGGGCGGACGGACCTGGTCAGGGTGACCAGCGTGCCCGGCGTAACGCCTCACACTGCCCCGCAGGCAAGAGCTCCGCAGGAAGGGGCTCCGCAGGCAGAGACGTCCGACGCCGGTGCTGCCGCCGGCCCGGGTGCGGAGTCCCGTGAAACCAGTGCCGAGCGCGTGTTGCTCTACTGTCCGAGCCAACTGGTCCTGCGCGCCGGGCTCGCCGCGAACGCGCTAATGGAGGGGATCCACGGCCCGCTGGCTGAAATGCTGATTCCGGAGGAACAGCGGGACAAACACCAGGAGCGGATCGACCAGGTCAAAGCCCGTGACGGCAGCATCCGGGTGCATACGCGTGCCTCCACGTGGGGCATCCCGTTCAGCTGGTTCTCGCTGTTTGCCGAGGGCGATCACAAGGATGTGGTGGAATCCGGCGGTCGCATCCTCACTGTCCGGGTGTGGGCTCCCATCACTGAGGCCATGGAGCGGGCACGCTACGCGGTGGCAAACCTGGCCCTGGCCGCCCCCGACCTGGACATGCTGGACGATCTGGCCCAGCTAACCGAGTGGCTGGAAATGTTCCACGTCAATTCCATGGTGGAACTGGACTACGGTGCCGTGGCGGACAAGGTCTATCCTGACGAGTCCCCGATGGACATCCGGCTGGGCATCGAGTGCCTGGCTGAGGGTGACATGACAGGTGCCGCGGCGGCCTACCGGCGGCTCGCCTCCCGCTGGATTCCCATCCGCCAGCTCGCCCGCGCCTCCTGACCGGAGCTCCCCAAACCCTTCGCCGCGGTGCGCTGCCTTAGGAAGGGGGTGCCGCCGTCGTACGCCTGACGATGAGCTGGTGGGGCGCCACGGCGGAACGGACTGCCCCGGCCACACCGTTGAGTTCGTCGAGGAGCATCCTGGTAGCCAGTTCCGCCTGTTCATCCGGCCGCTGCCTCACCGTGGTGAGCCCCATGGCGTCGGCGAAATCGTGATCGTCGATGCCCACCACTGACAGATCCTCCGGCACGCGGACCCCTGCCCGGGTGGCTTCGAAGATGATGCCCATGGCCATCTCGTCGGAGGCGCAGAAGATGGCGGTGGGCTTGACGCCCGGCCGGGCCCAGAGCCGCGTGAACGCTTCCTGGCCGCTGCGGAGTGTGAAGTCTCCCCACTCATCCCATTCGGGCCGGACCGGCAGCCCCGCGGCGGCCATCACGTCCTTAAACGCTTGGATGCGCACACGGGGAACGTCGAAGTTGAGGTCGGTTTCGGCGTCGCCGTGCAAGAGTGCAATGTCCCGGTGCCCGAGGTCGATCAGGTGCCGGACCGCGGTGGATGACGCGGCATAATCGTCGATGCCGATGTAGGCGCACTCCTCCACGTGGCCGCCCACCACCACCAGCGGGATATCAATCTTCTGCAGGTGGTCGAGCTCATCGGGGGTCAGTGCCATACACAGGACCAGCAAAGCGTCGATCTGCTTATAGACCATGGTCTTGCTAAAGAGGCGTTCCCGGTTGCTGCCGTGGCCGCCCAGGTTGAAGAGCGACAGGTTGTACTGCCTGGCGTGAAGTTCGCGGTCCGCGCCTTCAATGGCTTTGGAAAAGAACCACCGGCTCACAAACGGAGCCAGGACGCCCATGGTCCGGGTGCGGCCGGTTGCCAATCCGGACGCGGACGAGGACGCCACGTAGCCCAGGGCCTCCGCCACTTCGAGGATCTTCTCCCGGGTGGCGGGTGAAACCCTGGGCAGCCCGCGCACCGCCCGGGACACCGTTGCTGTGGAAACTCCCGCGGCTGCAGCCACGTCTTCGATGGAGACGCCGCTGTGGCCGCCACGTTGCGACCTCTCCGTACTGCGTGCCACGGTATCCCCTCATGGACGAAACGCCTTGGCTCAGCCCTTGAGCCCGCCGGCGAGCAGCCCGCGGACAAAGTAGCGCTGCAGGCCAAAGAAGACGGCCAGCGGAGCGATGATTGAAACGAAGGCCGCCGCGGGGTTCAGGTAGTCCCTGCTGCCGCGGGTACCGGAGATCTCTGCCAGCCGTTGGGTGATCGGAGCAACGTCTGCCGTCCCGCCGGAGAACACCAGTGCAACCAGCAGGTCATTCCAGACCCACAGGAACTGGAAGATGGCGAGCGAGGCCAAGGCAGGCACTGACAGCGGCAGGATGATCCGCCAGAAAATCGTGGTGTGGCCGGCCCCGTCCACCTTGGCCGCCTCGATCACTTCGCCCGGGATTTCCGAGATGAAGTTGTGGAGGAGGAAGATGCCCAGGGGAAGCCCGAACATCGTGTGGGCAATCCAGAGCTGGGCATAGGATCCCGGCGGAATCTGCAGCACCTGGGTAAACAGGGTCAGCAGCGGGATCAACGCCATCTGCAGGGGGATGATCTGAAGGGCGAAGACAAAGATGAACGCAGCCTCGCGGCCTTTGAAATTGCCCCACGCGAAGATGTAGGCCGCCATGGAGGCAAGCACCAGGACAAAGACGGTTACCGGGATGACGATCGCTACGGAGTTGGCGAAGTACTGGGAAAGGTTAGCGGACTGCGATCCGGCAGCTGCCGTGACGTCCACGTAGTTCTTGAACGTGAAGTCCCAGTCGGAAAAGAAGTTCCACCAGCCGTCCGAACGCGGCCCCACCTGTTTGGCCGCCGGGCGGAAGGAGGACACCAGGAGGCCAAAGGTGGGCACCGTCCACACGGTTGCAATGATCACGGCGGCGGTGGTGGCCCACCGGGATGTGAGTTTGTTCTTGACGCGCCGCATGATGGGCGCGGAATCCTCCGGCGAAACAGGACGGCCTTTGGCTGGGCGTACCTGGGTCCGGGAAGAGTTGGCTGCCTCATCCGGCGCTGGCATGACTGTCATCGGATTTCCCTTTGCTGACGAAGTACGCGGGCGTTGTAGACCACGATGGGCAGGACCAGAAGGAAGAGGACCAGAGCGAGCGCTGCGCCCCTGCCCGGTTCCCCGGCACGGAACGCTTGGGTGTACATCTCATTGGCGATCACTGAGGTGTCGTAATTGCCCGCGGTCATGGTGCGGACAATGTCGAAGACCTTCAGGGTGGCGATGGTGATGGTTGTCAGCACCACCACCAACGCGCCGCGGATACCAGGGATAGTGACGTTCCTGAACTGTTGCCAAGGGTTGGCGCCGTCCAGGCGGGCCGCCTCCACGAGTTCCATCGGAACGCCCTTGATGGCTGCCGAAAGGATCACCATTGCGAACCCGGTCTGAATCCAGACCATCACGATGATGAGGAAGATGGTGTTTTCCGGAGCGTCCAGGAGGAACTGTTTGGGGTCCATGCCGAGGGCGACGCGTATTGCGTTGATCACGCCGGTCTGTTCGATGGAGGGACCCCGGTAGTCGTAAACCAGCTTCCAAATGATGCCGGCGCCCACAAATGAAATGGCCATGGGCATAAATACGAGGGCTTTGAGGACCTTTTCACCCCGGGCCTTGTCGATGAAGACCGCGTATGCCAGGCCGAACCCTGTGGAAAGCAACGGCACCAGTATGGTCCAAATGATGGTGTTGCGGAGCGTGGCCAGCGCCGCGGGCTGGGTAAACATCCAGACGAAGTTATCCACGCCGTTCGGCTGGCCGGAAGCATTGGTGAATGCCAGAAATGATGTCTGCACGGCCGGATAAACGAGGCCCACCAACATCAGGATTGCCGCCGGCGCAAGAAAACCAACGATCGTTACTTTGTCTTTGACTGATTTGGGAGCCCTGTCCACAATCAGCATGATCAGCCCGATCAGTGCGGCAAAAACCGCCAAAGCTATAAAAACTTGAAGAAACTTTCCTCCAAGAAATTCCATTGCCCAACCTCCGTGGTGTGCGTGGATCAGATAGTGCGGAATACACTGCGCCCTTGGGACTCAAGGTCCCAAGGGCGCAGTGTGAAGGTGGTCAGCCCTTCGGCCAGCTGCCTTCAATGCTGTCCGCCACCTGCTGCGAGGGGGTGCCGTTTATCCATGCAACGATGCCCTTCCAGAAGGAGTTGGATCCCACGGCGCCCGGCATCAGGTCAGAGCCATCGAAGCGGAATACCGTCTTAGGATCCTGGAGGAGGGCAATGGACTGTTTGTCGAGTTCGGTCTGAGCACTCGCCGGGTCCAGTCCCTTGTTCGCGCTGATCACGCCACCGAGCTTGACCCGGTTGTTGGCGAAGTCAGCGCTGGCCAGGTAAGCCTGGAAAGCCTGCACCTCGGGGGTGTCCTTATAAGCGCCCACCATTTCGCCGCCGCCGGTGATGGCCTGGCCCTTGCTGGCATCAATCGGAGGGGTCATGAACGCCCAGACGTCACCGTCGGGAGCCACTTTGGTCCCTTCCGGCCAGTTGGCGGCTTGGAAGTTGGCCTGGTGGTGCATGGCGCACTGTCCGTCGAGGACAGGCTGCCCCGCCTGCGCGAAGCCGGTGCTCAGGATTGAACGGACGTCGCCGAAGCCGCCGTTGACGAACTTGTCGTTCAGGAGGATCTCACCGGTCTTGTTCATGGCTTCCACGATCTTGGGATCATTGAACGGGATCTGGTGGCTCACCCACTGGTCATAAACCTCCGGCCCCTGGGCACGAAGGACGACGTCCTCCACCCAGTCAGTGCCTGGCCAGCCGGTCGCTTCACCGGATTCGAAGCCCGCACACCACGGCTTCATGGTGCCGTCGTCGGCGATTTTCTTGGACAGCGTCAGCATCTCGTCCCAGGTCTTGGGCACGTCCCAGCCCTTGTCCTTGAAGGTCTTCGGGGCGTACCAGACGTAGCCCTTGACGTTCGCGAGCATCGGAGCGGTGTAGAAGGTGCCGTTGACGGTGCCGTACTTCTTCCAGTCTGCGGACCAGTTCTTGTCCACCAGATCCGAGACAGCCTTCGGGGCCGGCTTCAGGTTGCCGGCCTTGGCCTGGTCGGCCATCAGGCCGGGCTGGGGGAAGATGGCGATGTCCGGCGCGTTTCCTGCCTTGGCCCGGACCCCGATCTGGGTCTCGAATTCCTTGCTGCCCTCGTACTTGATGGTTGCGCCGGTGCACTGCTCGAACGGTTTGAATGCAGCCTCGAGGTTCGTCGCTTCGATGTCGACAATGGTGGAGTAGACGGAGACGGTTTTCCCATCGTGCTTTCCGTAGCTCCCGTAGGCCGAGCAGTCAGTATTGCTGGTCTCCGCCCCACCACCCCCGGAACTGCTGCACGCCGTCAGGGCTAACGCCAGTGCTCCGGTTGCGGCAATCGGAAGCAGGTATTTGCGGTTATTCATTTGCTGATGACTCCTCGGTGAGTTCCAGAACAGGTGCGAGTGCATTTGCTGAAGACCATGGACGTGGTACGGCTCACACACTAACTAGGTTTTCTCGCGAAATGCAAGCGTTTACACCGCGTCGTGTCCGAAAGGAGATCTGGGGTTAAGAACCGGGCTTCCCGGGCGGCTGCAGCTGTCCCCGGCGCAGGATAACGCCTTCGGAACGAGGCCCTGCGGGTCGCCGGGGACCCGTGCCAGCTAACGGACGCGCTCGGCCCTGCTGAACCGTGTGCGGGCTCCGGCGCCGATGTGGATGAGGACGGGCGTGGGTTTGCCCACCACTGCGTCCAAGGCCGACACGAGGGCAGTGACTTCTGCCGCCAAGAGGTGCGGCGCGACGCCTTGGCGCGGTTGAAGCCTGATTTTCAGGGCCGGGCTACCGTGGACGTCGTAGGTGGCCACCGTGGCACCGGCAAGATCCGGCCGTTCCGCCAGGGCATGCTTCAGCGCTTGCTCGGCGACTCCCCCGCTGATCCGCACGTCTCCGGGAACGGCACCGGGATCGAATTCGGCCACCAGCAGGTTGCTGCGGCCCTTGCCCTGCTGGGCAATCCAGGCAACCATGAGGCCGATCAGGATCACCAGTGCGATGGCCATGATGATCCACAACCAGCTTTCAGGGCGGCCCGGAAAGCGGGTGCTGTCAAAGGCCTGGTTCAGCCCGCTCCAGGCCGCACCCGACCAGGCGTGCCACCACTTTCCCACCGCGGGAACGGTGGCCAGCAGGACCAGGAGGACGCCGATCGCCAGCAGTTTGAATCCAAGGATTCCGATCAGGATCCGGTTGAGAAGCGAGGGAGTGCTGGTCATGCGCCAATCACCCCTGCAGTGGAAATGTTGACGCGGACTTCCGGGAGTGGATCCAGCGACATCTCCCTGAGTTCATCTTCGACGGCGGCGAGCACCGCCTGCTCCGTCACCGGAATTCCCGAGGTGGGCCGGACATTCACCATGACCTGTCGCTGCGAAACCACCACCATGACCTGTTCCGGAGTGACATTGGCGGCAAGCCTGGCGCTGCGGGCCAGGGCCGACGCGATGACCTCGTCATCCACCACCACGGCGGTTGAGGAATCGCCACCGTTCAGTACGTGCCGCGCCCGTCTGCCGGGCAGTACGGCGTTGAGCAGAAAAAAGAGGCCCACCATCGCAACCACCGCACCCCCGGCCCCGATCAACAGCGGCGGCAGGCCGGCAGGCAGTGCAACGATGCGTTCAGCAGCCAACTGGGGTTCAATCAGCCAGGCCGGTTGCCCAATGGCGTGCACGGCCGATTCGAGCAGACCGTAGCCCGCGATCCCCATCACCAGCACGGCCGCCACCACGGACACCGCGGCCCGCGATGAATGCGTCTCCCGGTAAACCACCCTGCGGAGGTCCAACTGACGACCGGTTGGCGCGGGGGCGGCTTCCCCGGGGCTTGCCACGTCCTCATCTACCAGCTTGTGGCTCACTGGACCCTGCCTCCCTCGCTTGGCTTGACGCCACTGATCCGGATATCCACCCTGCTCAGTTGCGCGCCGCTCAGCACTGTGACGGTGGACAGGATCCTGCTTTTTGCCTCTACCGTCCTGTCCCAGATGGGTCCGCCGAACGCGGCGACCCTTCCCGCGTCCCGCAGCACGGCAGTCAGGGGCGGGATCCTGATGGGTGAGACAAGCGCCAGAGCCAGCAGGCCGTCGTCGTCCGACCAGTCCGCCCGCACATCGTGCGCTTCCACCCCGAGGGCCTCGGCGGCCGCTGCTTTGGCAAGGCTGGTCAGGGCCTGTGTGCTGATCCGGTTATGACCATTCAGCCCCTGTGCAGGAACGGAGGGTGCGGCTGCGGTCATGATGAGGAGCGCCGGCCGATGATTGCATCCAGGACGCCGCGCAGGTCCAGTTTCCCTTCTGCAGCGCGGCCCAGCAGGGCCCCGACGGCCATGAAGAGAAGCGAAATAAGGAAGCCCCACAGCCCGAACTGGAAGGACATAAATGCCACGAACGCACCGACGGCAATGCCCACTACGGTCAGGTTCACAGCAGCGCCTCCCTCTCTGTGGTCACGGGGGCCGCTGCCTTGGGCGGCGGCGCCACGTAAACATCGGTTATTTCGACATTCACTTCAATGACCTGCAGGCCAACAAGTTCCTCAACAGCGCGGTACACCGATGCCCGGACCTGGTCGGCAAGGGAGTGGAGTGGTGTGCCGTAGGAGGCTACGAGGCTGATGTCCACAGCCACCTGGGTTTCGCCCACCTCGGCACGGACACCAGCGGCGTGGTCCGAACTGCCAACGGCATCCCGGATGGCACCAAGCGCCCGTGATGGAACGGAGCCCAAGGAATAGACGCCGGGCACCGCACGGGCGGCAATGCCCGCGACTTTTGCCACGGCGGTTTCAGCGATCACTGTGCGGCCATGGCCGGGCACGGGCGACGTGCTGGCGAGCTGGCTGGCAGCAAGCTGCCCGGCATCAAGCTGACGCCCGGCCGCTACGGGTTGTGGGTTCTGGTATTCCATCAGGCACTTCCCCTTCTGTTGTTCCCAACCCTATCCCCTGGCCGTGACAACCCAGCGTTTTCACTAGCCCGGCTTAAAGACGAAAAGCACCAGTTCCGAAGAACTGATGCTTCCCAGTGGTGGCTCCGACCGGCGTCGATCCGGTGACCTTTCGATTTTCAGTCGAACGCTCTACCAACTGAGCTACAGAGCCTAGGTGACATGTCACCATGACCGCCGAAATCTCTTCCGACAACCAGAGCGACCCTGACGGGACTTGAACCCGCGACCTCCGCCGTGACAGGGCGGCGCGCTAACCAACTGCGCTACAGGGCCTTGCTTTTCTTGCTTCGCAGTATGCCTACCGCGTTTTTTCAAGGCTTCCAGCTTACCAGACATTTTTTGCCTGCCTGACCAGTTCCTTGCGTACCCCCAACGGGATTCGAACCCGTGCCGCCGCCGTGAAAGGGCGGTGTCCTAGGCCGCTAGACGATGGGGGCCAGAACCCGTTCGGAACAAAAGAAAAGGCTTTGAGCCGAAGCCCTCAGTCTTTGTCGTTTGCTGTTTCCCCGAACTGGACTCTAAAACTATAGGGCCTTGGACGGAATATTCCAAAATCGGGCTGCGAAGGCCTCACCGAAGCGGCCGGAACAGGCGAAGATGGACAGATGGATGCCGTCGCTGCGCTCAATGAGATCGCCTTTTGGCTGGAGCGCGAACGCGCGGCCACCTTCAAGGTCCAAGCTTTCCGGAAGGCGGCCGGGGTCATCGCCGCACTGGATCCGGCAGAGACGGCAGCACGGGCCCGTGACGGCAGGCTCAAGAGCATGAAGGGTATCGGGGACAGGACCTACCAGGTGGTCCGCCAGGCCGTGGATGGCGAAGTACCCGAATACCTCGCGGACCTGCGCCAGCGCGGCTCGGCGCCGCTCGCCGACGGCGGGGCTGAACTCCATTCCTCACTGCGCGGTGACCTCCACAGCCACAGCGACTGGTCCGACGGCGGATCCTCCATCCCGCTGATGGCTGCGGCCGCGAAGCTGCTGGGCCGCGAGTACCTGGCCCTCACCGACCACTCGCCCAACCTGACCATCGCCAACGGGCTCAGCGCGGAGCGCCTCACCGAGCAACTCGATGTGGTGGCAGGGCTCAACGCCGGAAATACGAACGAATTCCGGCTGCTGGCCGGCATCGAGGTGGACATCCTGGAATCCGGCGAGCTGGACCAGTCGCAGGAGATGCTGGACCGGCTGGACATCGTGGTGGCCAGTGTCCACTCGAAACTCCGCGCCGACCGGACCACCATGACGGAACGGATGCTCGCAGGCATCCGGGATCCGCACACCAATGTTTTGGGCCACTGCACCGGCCGCCTGGTGGAAGGATCACGGGGCACCCGGCCGCAGTCCGAGTTTGATGCCAAGGAGGTGTTCGCTGCCTGCGCCGAAAACAACGTCGCCGTGGAGATCAACTCGCGGCCTGAGCGGCAGGACCCGCCGGACAACCTCATCCAGCTGGCCCTGGACGCCGGCTGCCTGTTCTCCATCGACAGCGACGCCCACGCTCCCGGGCAGTTGGACTTCCTCCAGTACGGTGCGGCCCGCGCTGCCCTGAACGATGTTCCTGCTGAGCGGATTGTCACCACGTGGCCCTTGGCCCGGCTTCTGGAATGGGCGGCCAAGGCTTAGTGCGGGGAGCTACTTCACTGCGTCGGTAAGCTTCTGCCGGAAATCCTGTT
Organism: Arthrobacter sp. BF1; assembly: GCF_056680215.1. Taxonomy (NCBI): domain Bacteria; kingdom Bacillati; phylum Actinomycetota; class Actinomycetes; order Micrococcales; family Micrococcaceae; genus Arthrobacter; species Arthrobacter sp. BF1. The sequence continues at coordinate 412,782 of NZ_CM155271.1, read as the reverse complement.
TGGTGGTCAGTGTCAGCTTTTCCCCGTTGAGGAAGAACGTCGGAGTGCTGGTCACGCCCAGGGCCGTGCCGTCCGCAATGTCAGCGCGGATGCGTTCCTTCGTCGCGTCGGCTGCCACCGTGGCATCGAACGCCGCCAGGTCGAGGCCCAGTTCCTCGGCGAAGGTCCGGAACAGCGGTCCCTGCGACTCGCTTTTTCCATGCCACTGATCCTGGGTTTCAAACATCCTGGCGGACATCGCCTCAAACTTACCCTGCTGCGCGGCACCCTCCACGGCCAGCGCAGCCGTGCCGGAGTTCGGGTGCGAGGGCAGCGGGAAGTAGCGGTTGACGAAGGTGATCCTGTCGCCAAACTCCTGTTTCAGTTCCTCCACGAAGGGATGGACGGAGCGGCAGGCTTCGCATTCAAAGTCCAGGAACTCCACCAGCTGCGCCTTTTCAACCGCCGGGGTGGTGAGCCGGTGGCTGTCCGTCCGCACCAGCTGTTCGGCGCCTGCAGCACCCCCGCCGGCGGGAGGCGCCGGGGCCGGCGCGGGCTTGTTCAACGTCAGCACCGCGTACCAGGCGCCGCCTGCCACCACGATGACGCCGAGCAGGATCCAGATAACCAGGCGGATCCGTTTGGCAGGGTCCGGCACGGACCCGCGTGAAGTTGAAGCTGTAACCATAAAACGCATCCTAACCGAGACCGCCGTATCACCGGCCCCTTTTCGGGCCCGGGCTCATGGCAGGAACTCGACGAGACGTGACTGATTTCCGCCAGCCGCCGGCGCAGGCCCAGGGTTACATTGGCAGCATGGCTTCAACCTCCCCCACCGGCTCCACATCATCGGCAGCACTTCCCATGCGGCAGGGCGGCATCAGCGCCCGGGGCATCGCAGCGGTCCTGGTCACGGTGGTGCTGTGGGCGTCCGCATTCGTGGGCATCCGCGCGATCGGGCCAAACTTTTCCCCCGGTTCCCTGACCTTGGGCAGGTTGGCGGTTGCCGCCGTCGTACTCGGTGCGCTGGTTTTGCCGCAACTGACGAAGAGCAAGGTACTGCCGCGAGGCCGTGAATGGTGGCCCATCCTCGGCTACGGCGTGATGTGGTTCGGCGGCTACAACGTGGCGCTGAATGCTGCGGAGCACCTCCTGGATGCCGGCACGGCGGCCCTGCTGATCAACGTCAATCCCATCCTCGTGGCCATCATGGCGGGCTTCGTCCTCAAGGAAGGCTTCCCCCGCTGGCTGATCATCGGCAGCCTGGTGGCATTCGGCGGGGTGGCGCTGATCGCGCTCGGATCCGGCGCGGGTTCAGGCGGAGGGTCCGGTGAACGTTCGACGGCGGATGTCGGGGGCGTGCTGCTCTGCCTCCTTGCCGCGGTGCTCGCCGCCGTCAGTGTCATCATCCAGAAACCGGTGCTGCGGAAGATCCCCGCGGCCCAGGCCACCTGGTTCGGGATCATGGTGGGCGCCGTCTGCTGCCTGCCCTTTACCGGGCAGCTGGTGTCCGAACTGCAGGCCGCGCCGTTGTCCGCAACGCTCGGGCTGGCGTACCTCGGCGTCTTCCCCACTGCGATCGCGTTCACCACGTGGGCCTACGCGTTATCCCTCATTGAAGCCGGGAAGCTGGCAGCCACCACGTACCTGGTGCCCGGCACCACCATCCTCATCTCGTGGCTGGTCCTGAGCGAGGTACCCTCCGCCTGGGGCCTCGTGGGCGGGGTGGTCTGCCTCGTTGGGGTAGGCCTGACCCGCCGACGCTCCCGGAGTGCCATCCGCCCTTGAGCGCGGCCGGGCAGCCCCGAATTCCGCGCTACAGTCATGGACATGCCCGCCAATTTGCCGCCCGGACTGCCGATCATCCCGGAGGGCCCGCACGAGCCGCTTCCCTTCGAGATGTCCGCCGACGACTTCGAAACCGCTGTCACTGACGCCCTGGGCCTGATCCCGCCCAAGCTCGCGGCCGCCATGGACAACGTGGCTGTCTTTGTCGAAGACGACTACGTCCCCGGCCCTGGCGAAGACCCGGATACTGTCCTGCTGGGCCTCTACGAGGGCGTGCCTCTGACCGAGCGGGATTCCTGGTGGGACGCCGGCTCGCTGCCGGACCGGATCACCATCTTCCGCCAGCCCATCCTGGACATCTGCGTGTCCCGCGACGAGGTCATCCAAGAGGTGGCGGTGACGGTGGTGCACGAGATCGCCCATCACTTCGGCATCGATGACCACCGGCTGCACGAGCTTGGCTGGGACTAGCCTTGTAGGCATGGGACACGACCACAGCCACACACACGGGATCACGGCAACAGGCAGGCACCGCAAACGGCTCATCGCCGTCCTGGCCATCACCCTGACGGTCGTCCTGGTCCAGGTGGTGGGTGCGGCCCTGTCCGGTTCGCTGGCCCTGCTGGCCGACGCCGGCCACATGCTCTCCGACGCGGCCGGCGTGACCATCGCACTCCTGGCGGCCTGGATCGCGGGAAGGCCGGCCAGCGACCAGCGGACCTACGGGTACCAGCGAGCAGAGGTCCTTGCCGCCCTTGCCAACGCACTGATCCTTATTGTCATCTCTGTGGTCATCTTTTCCGAGGCCATCCGGCGGATCGGATCGGCGCCCGAGGTCCACACGGACATCATGCTCTTCGCAGCGATCCTGGGCGGGGTTGCCAATCTGGTATCGCTGCTGATCCTGCACGGCGCGCACCAGGACAGCCTGAATGTGCGCGGCGCCTATCTTGAAGTACTCGGGGACCTGCTGGGATCCGTCGCCGTTATTGTCGCGGCCCTGATCATCATGTTCACCGGATACCAGGCGGCGGATACCATCGCGTCAGTCCTTATTGCCCTGATGATCCTGCCGCGGGCCTGGAGCCTGCTTCGCGATGTGGTGGACGTGCTCCTGGAGGCCACTCCCAAAGGTGTGGAGGTGCAGATGATCCGCGAGCACATCCTCAGCGTCGACGGCGTGGTGGACGTCCATGACATCCATATCTGGACCATCACCTCCGGCGTGCCGGTGTTTTCCGCCCACGTGGTGGTGGAGGACGGCGTCCTGAACGCCCGCGGCGCCGACCAGGTCCTGGACAAGCTCACCGCCTGCCTCGGCAGCCACTTCGACACCGAACACTGCACGTTCCAGCTCGAGCCCGCGAGCCATTCCGAGCACGAGTCGCACCAGCACGCCTGAGGGCCGGCTGGCGACACGCCCGCTGCAGATGTGACGGAATCACACTGTTGTTGTTTATGTTATTGATGTGACTCTTGTTGCCAAAGTGCAGCATGTCACGTAGCCTCTGACTGCTGGGCGATTAGCAGAGGGGCCTTTTTGCGCCGCCACCAGACCTCGCTCCCCCAGCCTTACATCCTGCGAGGTTCTGCGAATGGGTTTGTCCGGGTCCGGCCTGAAGGCCATAGTGCTGTGTACCGCCGTCGTACTTTCCGGAACACTCGCCTTCCCGGCCCAGGCATCGCCCCCATCTCTGGCGCCTGCCATCCAGAGTCCGGCCTCACCAGACATTCCCTCTGCCGAGGACATCGCCGCAGCGAAGTCCAATGAAAGCGCGACGGCGGACCAGGTCACCACCATCGAACGCCTCCTGGCGGACGCTGCCGGCGCCCAGCAGGTCACCTTTGCCCTGACGATGCAGGCAAACAACTCTTACAGCGAGGCGCTGGTGGAACTCCAGGACCGCCGCAGCGCGGCGGACGTAGCCACCGCCCGGGCTGAGGTGGCCGTGCAGGCCCAGGAGAGGACCCGCAAACAGGTGGGCCAGCTCGCCGGCGACCTCTACCGCAACGGCGGCCTGAACCCGACACTCACCACCTTCGTCAGCGGCAACGGCGAAGCGCTCCAGCAGGCCGCAACGATGCAGGCCATTTCAGCCAGCCGCAGCCGGGCCTTCGAATCCGCTGAAACAGCGGCCGCCGCGGCGCAATCGCTCACCGCCGCAGCCCAGGACGCGAACAGGGCTGCCGACGACGCCGCCAAAACGGCCGAAACCCGGAAGGCCGACGCCGAAGGGGCCAACGCAGTCCAGGTCCAGGCAGTGGCCGAAGCGAGGGCACAACGGACCGTTCTGGTGGACCAGCTGGCGCAGCTGAGGAACACCACGGTCGCGCTGGAATCCGCCCGCGTGGACGAACTCGACCGGCAACGCGAAGAGGCCAGGCTCGCTGCCATCACGGCGGCTGCGGCACAGGCTGCACCGGGCCAGTCCGTCGGCGCTCCCGCCGCGCCGGGCGGCACCTCGCAGGGAGGGGCTGCACCCCAGGCCCCGGCCGCCCCCGCGCCGAATCCTGCTCCCGCGCCGGCCCCCGCACCCGGGCCGGCACCTGCACCCGTTCCAGCGCCTGCACCGGTTCCAGCTCCAGCTCCAGCACCAGCTCCTGCACCCGCACCCGCACCGAACCAGACACCCACGCCCGCGCCATCACCCGGCGGCTCGGTCGAGACTGCCATCTCAGTGGCGCTGTCAAAGGCAGGATCGCCCTATTTCTACCAGTACGGCGGCACCGGCCCGACTGGTTTTGACTGCTCGGGTCTGGTCCAGACTGCGTTCGCTGCGGCCGGCAAATACCTGCCCCGCACAGCCGCCCAGCAGTTCGCGGCCGCTCCGGTGCGTGTGCCCATTTCCGAAGCCCGGCGGGGCGACCTGCTGGTGTGGGGTTCGGCCCCGGGTTTTTATCACGTCGCCATCTACCTGGGCAACGGCCAGGTAGTGCAGGCGCTGAACCCGGATGAAGGCATCGGCGTCACCCAGCTGAGCCGGATGGCCGGGATGCAGCTCCACCCCTACGCCGCCCGCTACTGACGGGACCGGTCACCGCTTCCACTAGCAAATCTCAGGAAAGTACGTCCTTGGTGACGAACCGGGCGTAGGCGAGCGCCCCGAACACAGCCACATAGCCGGCCTGCAGCACGGCGTTGTTCGCGAAGGAATCCCACAGCACCGGCTGGCGCAGGACATCCGCGAAACCAAACCAGTAGTGGGTGAACAGCCACGGGTGCAGCCACTCAAGCTGTGGCAGCTGGTCCGCGATCTGGGACGCCACGGAGACCACCACAGTTGCCGCCATCGCCCCGACGGGAACCACCGTCAGGGTGGACAGGAACAGCCCGATCGCCGACAACCCGGCAAGGGATACCGCCAGATACGCCGCGATCAGGACAAGCCGCAGCGCTGCCTCCGGTGGCTGGACCACGTCGCCGGACAGCAGGGTAACCGGCCCGATCGGGAACAATGACGCTCCGATCGCCGCTCCGGCCAGGGCTACCGTTAGGGGAGCAGCAAGGCAAAAAGCCAGCGCGCCGGCGTACTTCACCAGCAGTAGCCGGACGCGGCCGGCAGGAGCTACCAGCAGGTACCGCAGGGTGCCCAGGCTCGCCTCGCCGGCGATGGTGTCGCCCGCCACCACGCCGATCGTGAGGGGCAGGAACAGCGGGACCGCAACGAGCATCGCAGTGACCGCCACAAACAGCCCGTTCTGCGTGATCCGGTCCAGGAAAGCCGGCCCGCGTCCGGGAGGAACCGCAGAGGAGAGCCTGACCGCGACGGCGATCAGCACTGGTATCGCGGCCAAGGCCGCCAGCATGGCCCAGGTCCGGCGACGGCGGAAAAGGGTGGTCAGTTCGGACGCCAGCAGGGACAGACCGGACGCGGCCGCCGGGAGATCTCCTGCGGCCGGTGCACTCGCCGCAACTGCAGCACTTCCACGCCTGCCGCGCCTGTCAGCACTCGCGATTTCACTGGGCAACGTCGAATCCCTCCCCCGTCAAGGCAACAAAACGCTCCTCGAGGCTTTCCCGCTCAACCGAAAAGCCACGGACCCGCACCCCCGCGGCCACCAGCCCGGCAACGATGTCTTCGGGGTGGGGCAAATCCGGCTCTGGGATGAGCTGTTGCGTGGTACCCGCGACAGTCGCCGCCCCTGCGGTGACCACTTCCCCGTCTGTCGCGGCGCTCCCCGCAGCACTGATTCCCGTCGCGGCGTCGCCCCGTTCCGGGTTCAGGCCCAACCGCAGCAAAACCTCACAGGCGGTGCCGGCGTCGGGCGTTAACAGGCGGATCCGCATTTCGCCGCCCCGGCGAAGCTCTTCCAGCGGCCCCTGGGCCACCAGCCGGCCTGCGCTCATGATCGCCGCGTGCGTGCAAATCTGTTCCACCTCGGCCAGCAGGTGGCTGGAGACGAAGACCGTGGCGCCGTCGGCGGCCAAGGAGCGGACCAGGCTGCGCACCTCACGCGTGCCCTGCGGGTCCAGGCCGTTCGTGGGCTCATCGAGCACCAGCAACTCGCGGGGGGACAGCAGCGCGTTGGCGATCCCCAGCCGCTGCTTCATGCCCAGCGAATAGGCGTGCACCCGCTTGCCGGCGGCATGCGAGAGCCCCACCCGCTCAAGCGCCGCCTTCACGCGCGCGGTCCTGGTGCCAGGCGTTGCATGCCGGCTGGCGGCGTCGAACCGGTGCAGGTTGGCGGTGCCGGACAGAAAGGGATAAAAGGCCGGCCCCTCCACCAACGCACCCACGCGCGGCAGCACCTCCTGCAGCCGCTGGGGCATCGGCTGCCCAAGTACGCTGACGGTTCCGGCCGAGACCGCGGCGAGGCCCAGCAGCATGCGGATGGTGGTGGTTTTGCCGGATCCGTTGGGCCCCAGGAACCCGAAGACGGCGCCCTGGGGTACGGCAAGGTCCACATTGTCCACCGCCAGCTGGCGGCCAAACCTTTTGGTGAGGCCCTGCGTTTCGATGGTCAGCCCGGCAGCCATGCTGCCGGCCGCGCTCACGCTGCGCCGGCGGCGGCTTGGAGCCGGTCCGCCGGAACCATCCCCACAAAGATCCTGCCGTCGTCGGTCAGCAGGACGTTGACCAGGGACGTGGACAGGAGCCGTCCGCCGGGTACGACGACGGCTGCCTGGGACAGGAGCGGATCCTTCAGCACTGTTTCGGACAGCTGAGCACCCTGACCGTCAGGTGCCGCCGGGAACCCCACCACCGTTTCCCAGCCCTCGCCGGTCACTGTGGGTTGAGGACCGTCATGGTGCCGCAGCTCAGCCGCATCACCCGGGACAGGGCCCGGGACGTGGTCCGGGGCCTGGTCCGGGGCGTTCATTCCGGGTTTCCCGGGCAGGGCGGGCATGGACGGCACGGGAGGCGCCGGCAATTCTTTGAGCGTGGCTCCCGGCGGGGCGGCGAAGTTGAACGTGCCATCCTCGGGGGCCGTGACGGACAGGCTGGTGAAACCTGCTTCGAAGGCGGGTTGCGCCTGGCCCCGGGCGGACACCGTCACCCTGAGCGGCATCCCGGTCTGGCCGTCGACGGCGATGACCACTTTCGCCAGCAGCGTCCCGTCGGTGCGCGGTGCCAGTTCCAGGCTGTAGGCGGACCGGCCGGCCACCTGTACGTCGGGGCCAACCGTCACCGCTGTGGAGCTGTCAACCTTGGCGAGGAACGTCGCGGCCAAGTCGTCCGGCGTGGGGAAGGCCCGTGTCGACTGGTCCGGAACGGACCCTTCCTGGCCGGACCCGTTCTGGCCGGGCTGGACGCCGGGGCCTTCCGGAACCTGCAGGGGAAGATCGCTCGCGACGGCCGGCAGCGTCAGGTGGGCAGCGGAATTGTCCTTGGAGTTATAGAACCAGACATCGTGGTCCCGCCGGATGACGTCGCGCTCAGCCAGCCGGTCCATCACCTGGACGCGCATCTTGGCGGGCCCGTCCATAAAAATGCGGGCAGTGTGCTCACCGGTCAGGAGTTCGATGATCGATGCCGGACCACCCGCTGAAGCGGGACCTGAGGTGGGGGCGCCGGCCGGCAGGTCCGGCAGGCCGAGCTCGGAGACCTGCTCAAGGGTGCCGGAGAACGTCTTGGTGCTATGTTGCCCCAGCAGGGTGAGGACGTCAGCCGGAGATTTCTGCGGCAACGGATCCCCCGCCCGCGCCGGAATGGATCCCGCCAGCACGCCGGCGGCGATCACAGCGGGTACAGCTGCGGCCGGCACCCAGCGCTTCCATGCGCGGTTCATGCCGGGCCCGTTTCATGGTTGGAGCCCATATGTTCAGGTTACGCCTGGGGGCGGCTGTGCACACCCCCGGCGGGACGGCACCGGAGGACGGCACCGGCGGTTACGACGGCACCACGGTTCCGGCGCCGCCGTCGACCGTTATCTGCTGACCTGTCGCAAGCCGCAGGGTGGCATCAGGGACGCCCACCACCGCAGGGATGCCGTACTCACGTGCCACGACGGCGCCGTGGGAGTTAGGCCCGCCCATCTCCATCACGAGGCCGCCCGCCGTGAGGAACAACGGGGTCCAGCCAGGGTCCGTGGACGGTGCCACCAGGATTTCCCCCGGTTCAAGATGTGCACCCACGGGATCCAGGATGACGCGGGCGGCTGCCGTGACCGTTCCCGCGGACGCCGGGCTGCCGGTCAGCGTTCCCGGCACCCCCGCCTGCCCGGAGGTGCCGGCCTGCGGCAGCGCCTCAGGTTCGGTGCCGTCCGAAAGCAGCACCCGGGGCACGTGCCGCCGGGCCAGCTCCAGGGCATAGGCCTCACGCCGCCCGGCCACCAGGCCGCGCAGGTCCATATTGCCTGTCCCCGGTTTCCCGCCCGGCCCGCCTTCCGCGACCTTGCGGAGCCCGGCCCTGGCTTCGTCCAGGTTCAGGAAGAAGACGTCGTCCGGCGAATCGAAGGAATCGGCCGCCGTGAGCGCCTGGCCGACCAGTGTCAGTTGTTTCCGTACTTCGGCCAGTGCCACCACCAGTTGGAACTTGGGCAGTTCACGCAGCCCGGCAAACAACCGCGCCCGTCGCAGCGCTGACTTGACCACAACACCCCGCAGCCGCCCGCGGCCGCGCGCCTCCGCCACCAGCCGCCGGATCTGGGCTTCGGCTTCCTCGGCGGCATTGCTGAACTGGACGTCCGGCGGCACAGCGTTGGAATCGAGCCGCAGATAGTTGGCCAGCACGCCAATGATGTGCGTGGGATCGTCGGACCAGCGCGGCATCCCGACGTCGATCTCGGCCACCGCGCGGTGCCCGTACTGATCCATGAACCGCGCCAGCCCGGCCTGAAGCACGGCGGGCAACTGGCCTGCCTTGAAATCCTCGGCCAGCCCGGCGGCCTTCCGGTCCGTCAGGGCGGTGCGGGATCCGCCGTCGTTCCTAATCACCTGGGCGAGGCGCCATAGTTCCAGGTCCATCTCGGTGGTCACATTATTGGGAAGCCCGCGCAGGACAATCTGCAGGTCATCCCACCGGTCGCCGCCCAGCAGCCTTCCTGCCAGTCCCAGCGCGGCGAAGCCCAGTGCCGGCAGGGGCAGGATGGACGGCACTACCGAAAAGAGGCGGGTGTCCAGCAGATGCTCAGCGTGGTCGAGCCGCTGCAGCGCAGTGGCACCGGCGGGCGCCTGAAGCGAGTCGCTGAACTCGCGCGCCTGCCGGTTGGCCCGCCGGAGCGCGGCGGCGGGCCGGAAGACTGCCCTGAGCAGCGTTTCCGGCACCCGGGCGCGCGCCGCGACGGGCACCACGTGGCGCAGGAGACCCAGCGGAGTCCGCCGGGTCACGGAAAACCGCGGGTCCTCGAAGACTTTCCGCAGCACGGTGGCCGAGCGCGCTTCCATCACGTCAAAGACGCTGGGAACGATTCGCCGGCCGGTGGTGCTGCGGACAACAGCAGTCAGGTCGAAGTAGATGCGCTGGCCCGCTTCGGCGTAGGGCGGCGGGCCGTCGTGGGGCCGGGGCACGTCAAAATGCGCGGCCCTGGCCACGGACGAGGCGATGAGCCGGAAAGCAGCCAGGCCCATCGGCGTGATGGGGCGGGTCAGGCCCTGGGCGAGGCTGAAGCAGAGGTACACGCGGGCGCCGGCCGTCCCCGGTCCCTTTGCCGTCGCAGCCCTCTCCGCTGCCCGCCGGGGAACCGGGAACAGGGTGGTGATGGGCCGCGCCTGCGTCAGCCACAGGCGCCCGCCGCCGTCGATGGCCCATTCGATGTCCTGCGGTGCACCGAAGTGCTGCTCCACGCGGGTACCAAGGGCGGCAAGTTCCGCTGCCTGCCGGTCCGTGAGGCACGCCGCGGCGCCGCCGTTACTGACTGCCACTGTGCGGGTACCGCCGCCGGAGAGCGGCCGGACCGCGATGCGTTTGTCCCCGAGACGCCGTTCCAGCACCCGCCCCGCCACCGGATCAACCACAAAATGATCCGGGTTAACGGCTCCGGATACCACAGCCTCCCCCAGGCCGGGACTCGCATCGATAACGGCCTCACTCCGGCGGCCGGTCACCGGATTCGCTGTGAACAGCACACCGGCGGCAGTTGCGTCCACCATGCGCTGGACCACCACGGCGAGGGCTACTGCAGCGGGATCGATCCCCCGGGTGGCCCGGTAGCTGACCGCGCGGTCAGTCCACAGCGAAGCCCAGCAGTCGCGCACCGCCTCCACAACGGCGGCAGCACCAACGACGTTCAGGTAAGTGTCCTGCTGCCCGGCGAAGCTCGCGGATGGAAGATCTTCGGCAGTGGCCGAGGACCGCACTGCCACCGGCACGTCGTTCCCGAGCGCCGCGTATGCGGCCTCGATGGCGGCTGCCATGTCCGGTGGAACCGGAGCTGCCCCGATGACATCCCGCGCCTGGCCGGCCAGCGCGGCCAAGGCGGGGAGGTCGCCGTCGGCGGTGGTTTTAAGGGCTTGGTGGACCGCGGCGAGCTGGCCGGCCATTCCCCCGGCGTGGCCGGCAGTTGCTTGGCGGTAGGCCGCTGTGGTGAGGCAGAAACCGTCCGGCACTGGCAGCCCGGCGGTCAACAGCTCCCCCAGGTTGGCGGCTTTGCCCCCGACCACGGGCACCATCGCAGCCGTGACAGCATTCAGCCCGAGGATGGGGGCGTCGCCGGCCACTTTTCCGCGTCCTTCTGCGAAGGCCGGTGGTCAGGCTGCGCCGGGGACCGGGCCGAATTTCGCCCTGTCAGCCAACCGGGGATCATCGCGGTCCGGCACCACCATGACGGGTCCCTTGGTGTGGTGCAGGACCCCGTCCGACGTGGAACCCAGCAGCATGCCGGTGAAACCACCCCGGCCGCGCGTGCCCACCACCACGAGTTCAGCATGCCTGCTGGCATCCACCAGGACATCAACGGCCGAGCCGTCCTTAACGTCGGACTCCACGGCAAGGTTCGGGAAGTGGCTCTTCAGCCACGCTTTCCCGGCCTCGAGCTGTTCACGGATGTCGTCAAACATGGCCTGCCGGTCGATCGGAGCCGGCACCCATGCAAGGGATCCGCTGAACTGCGGCACGGCACAGATGACGCGCAGGGTGGCCCCGAGCCGTTCAGCCTGGTCTGCGGCTTCCAGCACAGCCACCCGGGCCTGTTCGGACCCGTCCACGCCCACCACTACTACGTTCTCAACCCGCTTGTGGCCCTCCTTGGCCTGCTCGGCCCGGATGCGCTTATCGTCGGTGGTTTCGCCCAGCCGGTCTGAACAGACCAGGGGCACGGTGACCGTGGGGCACTTGGCGTGGGCGGGGAGGGCGCTGCTCACCGAGCCCAGCAGCCGGCCCACAAATCCGCCGCGGCCGCGTGTGCCGAACACCAGCAGTTCCGCCGTTTCCGACATCTCCAGCAGCACCCCCGACGCGTCGCCGTTCTCCACGGAGGCATCGACGTCGATGTTGTAGCCGGCAACCTTGGCCAGCGCCTGCTGGATGATGGCTTCCGCGCCCTCGCGGATCACCGAATCATCCACCGTGGCGTAGCCGCCGTCCAGCCCGGAGGCAGCGAAAATGGGCACTGAGTACGCGGTGACAATGTGCAGGGGCCGACGGCGGCGTTCGGCTTCCCGGGCTGCCCATACCAGGGCGCACTGGCCGTGGTCGGAGCCGTCTACGCCAACAACGATTCCCTCGGGAGCGGCGGAACTGGCCGCATTGTTCCGTTCCGGGTCCGGTTGCATCTCATGTGCGCCCATCGGGCCGCCTCCTCGCGGTACTGCCTTATATTCCGGCTGGTGTTCCGGCCATTCTGCCAGAAGCGGAGCACTCCTTCAGCACCGGCCGCCGGGACGTTGCCGCTGGTCAGGAACACACTGCCTCCGTTTATCACTATTCTCGGTCCATGGACACTTAGCAAGGGCGCCGGGGCCACTCGGGGACGGTTATCCACAGCCGATGGCAACCGGTTCGGCAACCGTATCCATCGTTAAGAAGAATGTTTCCAAATGGGCTATCCACGGACACCAATCTTCTGTAGTCTTCGAGGCACTGCCGGTCCGTTGATGCCCTCCGCAAGGATGCATCACGGGCCGCTGTTGCGGCCGGACTTTGGGGGTTACGGCACCGTGCGGGCAAGGGTGCCCGCATCAACCGAAGCCTTCAAGGAGGAGAACTGTAGTGTCAACCATGCCTGTGAGTGGCGGGACCGAGCGAACCACCACGGTGATCATTGGCACAGGGCTTTCCGGGCTCGCCGTCGGCGCAGAACTGCGGCGGCGCGGCGTGGACGCCATCGTGGTGGACGGACTGGACATCCTCGGCGCCGGGCAACCGGCCAACACCACTTCACTGCAGCGCTGCGACGCAGCGGACTCCGATTCACTCCGGGAACGCAACGAGATCCTCCGGCACCTGCGCAACTATGCCGCCAGCCATCATATGGACGTCCGCAACACCACGCGGGCCATTCAGCTGACCATGGTGGGCGGTGCGGCCGGCACCACCCGCGCGGCAGGCGCGTCCGCTGCGGAGCCGCCGGCCAGCCAGTGGGAGGTCCACACCCCCAACGGCATCCTGTTGGCGGACCACATCGTGCTGACACGCTGTGCACACAGCCAGCTGCGCCGCATGCTCAGCGACTTCGGCATCGCGGTTGGCCGCAACCTGGTGGCAGCCATGCGGACCATTGGCATCTACCTTGTAGGCGTGGGCGATCTGATTACGCCCTCCCCGAAGGAAGTGCTGCGACAGGCAAAAACCGTGGGCCAGGCCATCTCATCCAAGGTTTACCCGGAGGCCGGCCCGGACATCCTGGCGGGAAGTTTCGCCGTTTAGGGTTCTTCGGCGTCCTCGTCGTCGCTTCCGGCGGTAAGCCGGCGCTTGGCCAGGATGCCGATCGTCACGAGCAGCCCCAGTGCCACGGCGGCGAAGATTACGAGGCTCCACGGAAACGGTTCTGACGAATCAACGGCCGGTTCCGGCGCCGCTGTAATTCCCGGCTGGGCGGTGCCCATCCCTGGAACGCCCGCAGACGCCGCCGGGCCCGCACCCGCACCGGCCGTTGAAACGGGCGACGGCGATGCCTCCGCAGCGGCGGCCGTCGCCGTGAAGCCGAACGTCCCCTCAATGGGGTGGGAATCCGAACTCACCACCCGCCAGGCCACGGTGTAGGCCCCCGCCGGCGCGCCGGCCTTCAGCTTCTGTGACGCCACGTTGTCGACAATCTCGACCGCCCCGTCAGCCCACTCCGCGCCAGCGGAGTCCTTCACCGAAAACTGTGCGCCGATCCCCAGCGGGTTTTTGTTGAACGTGACGGAGACCTTCTCAGGCGGTGCTTCCAGGGTGGCGCCCTGTTCGGGGCTGCTGGACTCGGCGGCGTCGTGCGCCAAAGCGGGGCCGGAGAACCCCAGCAACGCGGCGGCGAAAACGAAGGTCCCGAGCAAGGCGCTCAGCAACTGGCGGCGGATGGATCGCATGGGTGGACTGCTCCCTTGGAAGATGGCTTCCTTCAAGCCTAGCCCGCGTGAGCGTCCCCCTGTCCTCCGACGTAGATGGCGAGGTGCTTGCCGGTGAGCGTGGACTTCGCGGCCACCAGCTCGGCGGGAGTGCCCTCGAAAACCACCTTGCCGCCGTCGTGCCCTGCGCCTGGACCCAGGTCGATGATCCAGTCAGCGTGCGCCATAACGGCCTGGTGGTGCTCAATGACGAGTACCGATTTGCCGGAGTCCACCAGACGGTCCAGGAGGCCCAGCAGGTTGGCGACGTCTGCCAGGTGCAGGCCTGTGGTCGGCTCGTCCAGGACGTAGACGTCGCCCTTCTCCGCCATCTGGGTGGCCAGCTTCACGCGCTGCCGCTCACCGCCGGAGAGCGTGGTGAGCGGCTGGCCGAGCGTGAGGTACCCGAGTCCCACGTCAACGAGCCGGCCCAGGATCTTGTGGGCGGCCGGGGTCCGGGCCTCCCCTTCGCTGAAGAACGCCTCAGCCTCCGTCATGGACAGGGACAGCACCTCGGCGATGTTGCGCCCGCCCAGCTTGTATTCCAGGACCGAGGCCTGGAAGCGGCGGCCCTCGCAGTCCTCGCACGTGGACTCGACAGTGGCCATCACGCCCAGTTCGGTGAAGATGACCCCCGCGCCGTTGCAGGTGGGGCAGGCGCCTTCGGAGTTGGAACTGAACAGGGCCGGCTTCACGCCGTTGGCCTTGGCGAACGCCTTGCGGATCGGCTCAAGCAGGCCCGTGTACGTTGCCGGGTTGCTGCGGCGCGAACCCTTGATGGCACCCTGATCGATCACCACCACACCTTCGCGGCCGGTCACCGAACCCTGGATCAGCGAACTCTTGCCCGAACCTGCCACGCCTGTCACGACGCAGAGCACGCCGAGCGGGACGTCGACGTCGACGTCCTGGAGGTTGTGGGTGGAGGCTCCCCGCACTTCGAGCGCACCCGAGGGCTGACGCACTGACTGCTTGACCGCGGCGCGGTCATCCAGGTGGCGTCCGGTGATGGTGTCGGTGGCCCGCAGGCCCTCCACGCTGCCCTCGAAGCAGACGCTGCCGCCCTCGGTGCCGGCGCCCGGGCCAAGGTCAACTACGTGATCCGCGATGGCGATGGTCTCGGGCTTGTGCTCAACAACCAGTACGGTGTTGCCCTTGTCGCGCAGCTGCAGCAGCAACTGGTTCATCCGCTCGATGTCATGCGGGTGGAGCCCGATGGTGGGCTCGTCGAAGACATAGGTGACGTCCGTGAGGGACGAACCCAGGTGCCTGATCATCTTGGTGCGCTGGGCCTCGCCGCCGGAAAGCGTGCCGGCGGGCCGGTCCAGGGAAAGGTAGCCCAGCCCGATCTCGGCGAACGAGTCGAGCAGGTGCTGCAGGCCTGTCAGGAGCGGCGCCACCGCCGGCTCCTTCAGGTCCCGGACCCAGCCCGCGAGGTCGGTAATCTGCATCTTGCAGAGGTCGGCGATGTTCTTGCCCAGGATCTTCGAGGACCTGGCCTCCGCACTGAGCCGCGTGCCCTCGCACTCGGGGCAGGCCTGGAAGGTGATGGCACGCTCCACGAAAGCCCTGATGTGGGGCTGCATGGCGTCAACGTCCTTGGAAAGCATGGACTTCTGGATCTTCGGGATAAGGCCCTCGTAGGTGAGGTTGATGCCCTCCACCTTGATCTTGGTGGGCTCCTTGTACAGGAGGTCGTGCATTTCTTTTTTGGTGTATTTCGCGATGGGCTTGTCCATGATGAAGCCGGCGCCGCTGAAGATGCGTCCATACCAGCCGTCCATGCTGTAGCCCGGGACGGTCAGGGCGCCCTCGGCGAGGGACTTCGTCTCGTCGTACAGCGCGGTGAGGTCGAAGTCGGAGACGGAACCCATGCCCTCGCAGCGAGGGCACATGCCGCCGAGGTAGACGGCGTTCTGCACCACGCTCTTTTCCACCCGGCCGCCGCTCTTCTCAGTGCTCATCACGCCGCTGGCTTTGCGCGTGGGGACGTTGAAGGAGAATGCCGTGGGCGGGCCCACCTTCGGGGTTCCCAGCCGGCTGAAGAGGATCCGGAGCATGGCATTCGCGTCCGTGGCGGTACCAACCGTGGAACGGGGGTTCGCACCCATGCGCTCCTGGTCAACGATGATCGCCGTGGTCAGGCCCTCAAGGCGGTCCACATCGGGCCGGGCGAGATTGGGCATGAACCCCTGCACAAAGGCACTGTATGTCTCGTTGATCATCCGCTGCGACTCGGCCGCGATGGTGGCAAACACGAGGGAACTCTTGCCCGAGCCGGACACACCGGTGAACACGGTGAGCCGCCGCTTGGGGATCTCAATGCTGATGTCCTTGAGGTTGTTCTCCCGGGCGCCCTGCACGCTGATCAGGTCATGGCTGTCGGCCACGTGCGCCGCGGGGAGCTGCTCGTCGGTGGTGGTGGCAGTGGTCATCGTGTCTCCATCGTTTGCACGCGCGTTGTGAAGTTCCTGACAGTCATTCTAGGCTCGGCCCGTCAGTGCGTGACTGCGCGTAGAGTCAGGGATGTGACGGGGCCAACGTTGTCCCGGGCGCCCGCCCGCCGCCCCTTAGGATTCAAGTACCCCACAACACTTTCCCCGGAGGACTAATGCTTAAGCAAGGCTCTGCCCTGGACCGGTACTTCATGATTTCCGCGCGAGGGTCCAACCTCTCCCGCGAGATCCGCGGCGGCTTTGCGACGTTCTTCGCCATGAGCTACATCGTGGTGCTGAACCCGCTGATCCTCTCCGGCCCCGATTCGAGCGGCAACACCCTTGGCTTCGCCGCCGTGGCTGCCGTGACGGCCTTTGTTGCCGGCATCCTCACCATCCTGATGGGCGCCTGGGGCAGGCACCCGTTCGCGCTGGCCACGGGCCTGGGCGTCAACGCGTTTGTGGCCGTCACGGTAGCCACCAACCCTGGCCTGACCTGGCCGGACATGATGGGCCTGGTGGTCCTTTCCGGCGTCACCATGCTGATCCTGGTCCTCACCGGCTTCCGGACCGCCGTCTTCAGAGCCGTTCCCGACGGGCTGAAGACCGCCATTGTGGTGGGCATCGGCTTGTTCATCGCCCTGATCGGGCTGGTCAACGCCGGCTTTGTGCGCCGTGTCCCGGACGTGGCCGGCACGACAGTCCCGGTGGGCCTGGGCTTCGACGGCAAGCTGCTGGGCTGGCCCACCGCCGTCTTCGTCTTCGGCCTGATCCTCACCATCGCCCTGGTGGTCCGCAAGGTCAAGGGCGCCATCCTGATCGGCATCATCACCTCCACTGTCCTTTCCGTGATCCTGGAACTGACCCTCCATATCGGCCCCAGCTTCGACGGCAAGAACCACAATCCGCAGGGCTGGTCCCTGGTGGCGCCGTCCTTCTCCGGCTGGGCCGCCCCCGACCTGTCCCTGATCGGCAAGGCGAACCCGTTCGGCGCGTTTGGGCACCTCGGTGTTGTGGCCGCAACACTGCTGGCCTTCGTGATCCTGCTCAGCATCTTCTTCGACGCCATGGGCACCATGGTGGGCCTGGCCACCGAGGCCGGCACCATCGACAAGGACGGCAACATCCCGGACGTTGACCGTGTGCTTCAGGTTGACGCACTGGGCGCCATCATCGGCGGCGGCGCGTCCGTCTCCTCCAACCAGATCTACGTTGAAGCCGGCGCCGGCATCGGCGAGGGCGCCCGAACGGGTGTAGCTTCCATCGTCACCGGCCTGCTGTTCCTGGTGGCCATGTTCGTCACCCCCCTGATCAACCTGGTCCCGTTCGAGGCCGTGGCTCCCGCCCTCGTGGTGGTCGGGTTCATGATGGTCTCGCAGGTGGGCAAGATCGACTGGCAGGACTGGGGCATCGCCATCCCGGCCTTCCTGACCTTCACCCTCATGCCGTTCACCTACTCGATCGCCAACGGCCTGGGTGCCGGTTTCATTGCGTTCGTCATCATCCGTACCGTCCAGGGCAGGGTCAAGGAAATCCACCCCTTGATGTGGGCCGTGGCCGCCGCCTTCCTGCTGTTCTTCGCCGTGGGACCCATCGAGGCCGCGCTGGGCATGAAGTAGTTTTCCGGGATTCCGGACAGCACAACGACGGCGCTGCTGGCTTTCGCGGCCGGGCTGCGGTGAGCTAGGGGAATGGTTTCTTCCGCGCCCTCCGTTGACGTTCCGCCGCAGCCCTGGACCGGGAGGTTCGACGGCGACGGCATCGAGCACCGCCGCTGGTGGCAGGCGGTTTCACCGTATGTGCCCGGAGATGTTCCCGGCGCCGAGCTGCCCGCCGGCTCCGTCCCCCCGCCCGCCGTGATCCTCGGGTTCGCCAGCGATGAAGGCGTCCGCCGCAACAAGGGCCGGACCGGAGCCGCCGCAGCCCCCGCAGCCATCCGGGCCGCGCTGGGTCCGCTGGCGTTCCACCTTGACCGCAGTGTGTCCGACGCCGGCGACGTCGTGGTCGCGGACGGCGCCCTGGAGGCTGGCCAGGCCCGCGCCGGGGAGGCTGTTGCGTCCCTGCTCGACGCCGGCAGGCTCACCATGGTGCTGGGCGGCGGGCACGAGACGGCCTACGCCAGCTATCTGGGGGTGGCAGCGTCCGAGGCAGTCCGCAGCGGCCGGCGGCTGGGGATCCTGAACCTGGACGCCCACTTCGACCTCCGCGCTGAACCCCTTCCCAGTTCCGGAACGCCGTTCCTCCAGATTGCCCACGCGGAAGCCGCCGCGGGGCGCGAATTCAGGTACGCCGTCGTCGGAATCTCTGAGCCGAACAACACCCGGGCGCTCTTTGCCACGGCAGACCAGCTGGGCGTGCAGTACTTGCCCGATGAGGACTGCACGCCCGCACGGGCACACGATTTCGTTGCGCAGTTCCTGGACAGCGTGGACGTGCTGTACCTGACCATCGACTTGGACGTCCTGCCGGCGTCCGTTGCCCCCGGCGTGAGCGCGCCGGCCGCCTATGGCGTTCCGCTGCCCGTGATCAGCGCCGTCTGCCGCCAGGTGGCCGCAAGCGGCAAGCTCCTGCACGTGGACGTGGCAGAACTGAACCCCGCGTTCGACATCGACGGCCGCACCGCCAAGGTTGCGGCCCGGCTGGTGAACACGCTGCTTCGCTAGGCACCCGCCAGGGCCCGTTTGGCTAAGCCTTCAGCAGGTAGCGCCGCTCGGGCCGGCCCACGCCGTACTTGAGCCGGACGTCCAGCACCCCTTCGTCGTTCAGGTACTCAAGGTACCGGCGGGCGCTGACCCGGGACGTGCCCAGCTGGACAGCAA
Source organism: Arthrobacter sp. BF1 (assembly GCF_056680215.1). Lineage (NCBI taxonomy): Bacteria > Bacillati > Actinomycetota > Actinomycetes > Micrococcales > Micrococcaceae > Arthrobacter > Arthrobacter sp. BF1. The sequence continues at coordinate 393,856 of NZ_CM155271.1, read as the reverse complement.
CTTCGTTGGCGGACAGGTCGCCGTCGGCCTCTTTCAGCGCGGCTTCCACAAGCTTCAGCGTCTCGATGCTGCAGCCCTTGGGCAGCGGCCGCCCGTCCTTGCCTGCAGCGCCGTCCAGCCCGAACACCCGGTTCACGTCCGACTGCTCCGCCACGTCCTTTGACGAGTCCAGGCCCTGGTAGGCGCTGCGGTAGTGCTCCAGCCGTTCCTGCAGGTCAGTCTGCGAGAAGGGCTTGATGAGGTAGTGCACAATCCCGCCGCGGAGGGCCTTGCGCACCGTGTCCACCTCGCGGGCGGCGCTGATCACGAGCACGTCCAGTTCCGGGGCCACTTCGCGCAGCCGGTGCATCAGGTCAAGGCCGTTGGCGTCCGGGAGATGGATGTCTAGCAGGACCAGGTCCGGCTGCAGCCGCGCGGTTTCGGTCACGGCCTGGGCTCCCGTATGGGCCGCGCCCACCACGGTGAACCCGGGCGTGCGCTGGATGAACCCCGCGTGGACCTTAGCCACCATGAAGTCGTCGTCAACAATCAGGACTTTGATCATGGTTCGGTTTTCTTTCTCTTCAGGACAGCCGTGAAGACCGCCCCCTTGTCATTGGCCACCGCCAGGTCGCCGCCGCTGCGCCTGCAGACCACCCGGGAAAGTGCCAGGCCGAAGCCCCTGCTGCCCGCGGGACCGGGTTCCTTGGTGGTAAAACCCTGCCGGAAGATCTCCGCTGTGTTCCCGGCAACGCCCGGACCGCTATCCCGGACGGTGACCGTAACACCGTCGGCCGTGTCCTCCACCAGCACGCGCACCGCCGGTTCCGGAAGCCCGGCGACGGCGTCGAACGCGTTGTCCACGAGGTTTCCGACGACGGTGGTCAGGTCGCGGGACAGCTCATCGTCGACGCGCTCCAGCCCGGACTCGGGGTCCAGTTGCAGCGTCACGCCGCGTTCGGTGGCGAGGCTGGACTTGGCAATCAGCAGGGCGGCGAGCGCCGGATCCTGGATGCGGCTCGTGACCTCGTCGTTCAGCCGGGTCCTGTCCAGGGTGACGCCGTTGACGAACTGGACCACGGAATCGTACTCGCCAATCTGGATGAGGCCGGAGATCACGTGCAGCTGGTTGGCGAATTCATGTGCTTGGGCGCGGAGGGTGTCGGTGGCCGTCCGGGTAGTGCCAAGCTCGCGCTCAAGGGCGGAGAGCTCCGTGCGGTCACGCAGCGTGGTGACCGAGCCGATATCCCGGCCACGGGACCGGATGGGGACGCGGTTCAGCACCACCAGACGGTCACCCACCAGCACCAGCCGGTCCGGCCCCGGCTGCTCGCGGGTCAGGACGTCCTCCAGGGCAGGCTCCACGGACAGGCTATGCAGCCTTTTCCCCACACAGTCAGCGGGGAGCCCGAGTAACGCGCGGGCACTGTCATTGACCACGGTGATGCGCTCGTGCGGGTCGAGGGCCACCACGCCTTCCTTCAGGCCATGCAGCATCGCCTCCCGATTCTCCACCAGGCCGGTAATCTCACTGGGTTCCATGCCAAGCGTCTGCCGCTTCACCCGGCGGGCCAGCAGCAGTGATCCGGCAATCCCCAGCACGCTCGCCACCCCCAGATAGGTGAGGAGGTTCGGCACGGCATCCCCCAGCCGTTCAAGCGTCGAGGGGTAGTTCCGGCTGATGGACGCGATGCCGATCATCTTCCCGTTGTCGTCCAGGACCGGCACATGTGCGGACAGGGACTGTGACCCCGCCCCGCCCACCGGGCCGGTCCAGGCACGGCCTTCCATGACCCTGCTGGCGCCGAGATCCAACGGGTGGGCCAGCAGATTCGGATCGGACGAAGCCACCACCGTGCGGTCGATCTGGGCGATCGCAACCTGCGAGGACCCCGAAACGGTGCGGACCGACTCCGCCACTGCCGCCAGGCTTGCGCTGCCCCGCGGTTCCGCCGACGGAAGCAGGGCGCGGACGGCCGGGTTATTACCCAGGGCCTCGGCGGCGGAAAGCGCCCGCCGTCCCTCGATCCGCTCAAACGTTGCAGCGGACTGCGCCAGCGATATCGCCACCACTGCCACCAGGACGGCCAGGACGATCAGCAACTGGAGCAGCAGGTACTGCCCTGCAAGGGACATTCCTCTTCGTCGAGTCACTGTAGGGTCTTTCTTCTGGCGAGGTGCGCTCCGGTTTAATCACGGCGCGGGCGGGGTACCGGAACTATACCCCCACCGTACCGGCACTCCGGCCTCAGTCCACGCCACGGGAGCGCCGGAAACGTCCACGTGAGAGGGCCGAAACGTGAACGCAATGAACTTAACTTTCTCTGCGTACACAAGAGTGATGCCGGTCACCCCTGCGCCTAGCATCGGATCACCAGTCAGTCTCGCTGAACAGTTTTATTGAGAAGAGGAATACCATGCGCCAGATCCGCGCATTGCGAATCGCCGCCGTCGCCGCCGGCATCGCCCTGATGGCCACCGGCTGCGGTGCCACCGGAAAGACCGCCACCGACTCCACGAGCTCCGGCTCCGCTGCCGGCCCGGTGACCGGGCTCCAGATCATGGTCCCCAACACCCCGGGCGGCGGCTACGACACCACCGCCCGGGTTGCCGCGAAGGTGCTCGACGACGAAAAGATCGCCACCAACACCGAAGTCTTCAACCTCGCCGGCGCCGGCGGCACTGTGGGCCTGGCCCGCGTGGTCAACGAAAAGGGCAACGGCGACCTCGCCATGCTCATGGGCCTGGGCGTGGTGGGCGCCAGCTACACCAACAAATCCCAGTCCAAACTGACGGACACCACCCCCCTGGCCAAGCTCATCGAAGAGCCCGGCGCGATCATGGTCAACAAGAACTCACCCTTCAAGACCATCGATGACCTGATCACCGCCTGGAAGGCTGACCCCGGCTCCATCAGCGTTGGCGGCGGCTCCTCCCCCGGCGGCCCCGACCACCTGCTGCCCATGCAGCTCGCCGGTGCCGTCGGAATCGACGCCACCAAGGTGAACTTTGTGTCCTACGACGGCGGCGGAGACCTTCTTCCGGCCATCCTCGGCAACAAGGTGGGCTTCGCAGCATCCGGCGCCGGCGAATACCTCAAGCAGATTGAGTCCGGCGAGGTCCGCGTCCTGGCCACCAGCGGCGAGAAGCGGCTCGACGGCGTGGACGCCCCCACGCTGAAGGAATCCAACATTGACCTGGTGTTCAGCAACTGGCGCGGTCTGGTTGCGCCTCCCGGAATCAGCGACGCCGACAAAGCCAAACTGATCGCCGCCGTGGAGAAGATGCACAGCAGCGCCGCATGGCAGGAAGCCCTTAAGACGCACAGCTGGACCGATGCCTTCATCACCGGCGACAAATTCGAGTCCTTCCTGAAAGAGCAGGACAAGCGGGTGGCCGACGTTCTCACGAAGCTTGGCTTGGCGTGAGTTCCTCCACCTCATTGGCTGCAAAGCTTAAAGGCCGCTCCGAGCTGGGGGTTGCCCTCCTGCTCGGGGCGGCCGGGGCCGTGGTCATCGCGGACGCCGTCCGCATCGTTACCCCGTACTCAAAGTCTGATCCCGTAGGACCCAAGACCCTGCCGTTCATCGTTGGCGGGCTGCTGCTGGTCTGCGCCGTCCTTCTCGCCATCAACGTCCTCCGCGGCGGCAAAGGCGAGGCAGAAGGCGGCGAGGACGTGGACCTGACCCACCCCGCCGACTGGAAAACCGTCCTGCCACTGGCCGGAGCCTTCATCGCCAACATCCTGCTGATCGACTGGGCAGGCTGGGTGATCTCGGGAACCGTCCTGTTCTGGGGCAGCGTCTGGGCTCTCGGCGGCCGGAACTACATCCGCGACGGCCTTATCTCAGTGGCCATGTCCCTCCTGACTTTTTACGGCTTCTACCTCGGCCTTGGCATAGCGCTGCCCGCCGGACTCCTGGAAGGGATTCTCTGATGGATGTCTTCTCCTCCCTCATGGACGGCTTTGCCACCGCCCTTACCCCCATGAATTTCCTCTACGCCGTCATCGGCGTAGTCCTGGGCACCGCCGTCGGCGTCCTCCCGGGCCTCGGCCCGGCCATGACCGTGGCACTGCTGCTTCCGGTCACCTACGCACTGGAACCCACCAGCGCCTTCATCATGTTCGCCGGCATCTACTACGGCGGCATGTACGGCGGCTCCACCACCTCCATCCTGCTTAATACGCCGGGTGAATCGTCATCGGTGGTCACCGCCATCGAAGGCAACAAGATGGCCAAAGCCGGCAGGGCCGCGCAGGCACTTGCGACGGCGGCCATCGGCTCGTTCGTGGCCGGCACCATCGGCACCACGCTCCTTGCGGTCTGCGCTCCCATCGTGGTGAAGTTCGCCATCAGCCTTGGCGCGCCGAGCTACTTCGCCATCATGATCCTGGCCCTGTTGGCGGTCACCGCCGTACTTGGCTCCTCACGCCTGCGGGGTTTCGCATCCCTGGGGCTTGGGCTCGCCATCGGTCTGGTGGGCCTGGACTCGGTCACGGGCCAGGCCCGGCTCACGTTCGGCGTGCCGCTCCTGGCGGATGGGCTGGACATCGTGGTGGTGGCAGTCGCCATCTTCGCCGTCGGCGAGGCGCTCTGGGTTGCAGCCCACCTGCGCCGGACACCAATGCAGATCATTCCGGTGGGTCAGCCCTGGATGGGCAAGGAAGACTGGAAGCGGTCCTGGAAGCCTTGGCTCCGTGGAACCGCCTTCGGCTTCCCGTTTGGAGCACTTCCGGCCGGCGGTGCGGAAATCCCCACCTTCCTCTCCTACGTCACGGAAAAGCGCCTCAGCAAGCACCCTGAAGAATTCGGCAAAGGCGCCATCGAGGGCGTGGCCGGGCCGGAAGCAGCCAACAACGCTGCGGCCGCCGGAACCCTGACCCCCATGCTGGCCCTGGGCCTGCCCACCAACGCCACAGCCGCAGTGATGCTGGCAGCCTTCACGCAGTACGGCATTCAGCCCGGTCCGCAGCTGTTCGAAAGCCAGGGACCTCTTGTCTGGGCCCTGATCGCGAGCCTCTTCATCGGTAACCTGCTGCTCCTGATCATCAACCTGCCGCTGGCTCCCCTGTGGGCGAAACTCCTGCAGATCCCGCGGCCCTACCTGTACGCCGGCATCCTGTTCTTCGCTACCCTGGGCGCCTACTCAGTGAACCTGCAGGCATTTGATCTGGTGCTCCTGCTGGCGCTCGGTGCGCTTGGGTTCATGATGCGGCGCTTCGGGCTCCCGGTTCTGCCGCTGATCCTGGGCGTCATCCTGGGCCCGCGCCTTGAAAAGCAGCTGCGCCAGACGCTGCAGCTGAGTGCCGGCGACCCTGCCGGACTCTGGAGCGAGCCGATCGCCGTCGTTATTTACATCATCGTGGCGATCATCCTGCTGTGGCCGCTGCTGCTCAAACTGATCCGCCGGAACCGTCCGGCACGCAGCTCACTGCTGCCCGCCAACTCCGGCGGAGCCGACTACAGCGACTGAACGGCCACCGATCCACCCGCCGAACCCTACCTACCCGCATTCAGCAGAACATAAGGAGCAATCATGACGATCGTGGTGGGATACGTCCCTACCCCTGAGGGCGAAGCGGCGCTGACCCAGGCCATCGAGGAGGCCAGGAAATCGAACGCCACGCTTCTGGTCATCAATTCCTCCAAGGGCGATGCCCTGGTGGATAACCGGTACGCGCAGGAAAACGAGATGCAGGGCATCGCGGAACGCCTGGCCTCGCACGGCATCGACCATGTCATCAAGCAGCCCGTCCGCGGCCACGACCCAGCAGCCGAGGTCCTGGACGCGGCCGAGGAGCACAACGCGGAACTGATTGTGATCGGCCTGCGCCGCCGGACGCCCGTGGGCAAACTGATCATGGGGAGCACGTCGCAGCGCATCCTGCTCGAGGCCGATTGTCCCGTCCTCGCCGTGAAGGCGGGCGCGGGCGGCTAAGTCCGGGGCTGAAGGCCAGCGCTCGCCCGCCCGCCCAAGACCGAAGCTTGTTCGCGAATCCGCGCCGTCAGGGCGGGGTTACGCGAACAAGCTTCGGTTTTTTGTTACGCTACCGCTTCAAAGAGCAGTCATCTGACATCTTCGGATCTGTTCGGTATACTTGAAGGTATGACTACAGCCCTATTGGAACGCCCCCTGACCGTCGTTGCGGCCGGCGAGGCCTCAGACACCCGGTCACTCGACCTGCAGTTTGCCACTGCCGAGGAGATGCACGAAGGACTGGACAACGCTGTTGCCACCCTCATCGAAACGGCCAAGGACGCTGCCTGCGGCATCCTTGTGACCCGGCTGCGTCCCGGGCGCTTTACTGTTGCCCTGGACGAGTCCGTCCCCTTCGGCGAGACCTACGAAGCCATCGCGGCCTAATCAACCCACAGCCAACAAAAAAGTCCCCGCCTCCCGGTTCCACCGGGCTGCAGGGACTTTTTTGCGTTCAGGGTCAGCTTCGCCGGACCTGCACGCCATCGGATTTCAGGAAGAGTTGCTCTTCTGCCGGCCCGGCGGGCACGAGCCACAACACATTCCCGCTCTGCGATACTTCTTCAACCTCGCCCGCCGCAATGACATGCGCGTGTTTGATGATTTCAACCCGGTCCCCGGCCTGGAATGTTCCCCAGTCCGAGACGATGGTCGAATGTGCGTTGCGTCTCGAAAGAACAGCCCCACGTGCTTTCATTTGAACTTCTACCCCTTTGTATACGTCCTGCCACAGCCTCGTTGATGTGACTTTTACTACACCTTCAGTTCTACTACATTTCCCGGACCGGAAATGTGCGTGTTGCACCATATTTCAGCTTTGGTCCGAAAAGTGAGCGGAGACCGAAGAATATTCCTCCTTACGCAAGAATCCCGACGGCGGCTTCGGCAGCGGCAATCAGGTCCCCGGAGGCCACCAGACGGTCAGCGGTTTCCAGTTCCGGAGACAGGAACCGGTCCGCGCCTGGGCCCTCGACGTGCTCGCGCAGGACACCGATAACAGCAGTACCCGCCGGGCCGGGGAGCAGTTCTCCGCCAGACAGCTGGATGCGGATATCGATGGCGCGTGCACTGGTGACCAGTTCGATCGCCAGGACACGGCGGAGGTTCTCCACAGCCTTGCGCAGCTTGCGGGCGGCATGCCAGCCCATGGACACGTGGTCTTCCTGCATCGCTGAGCTCGGAATTGAGTCCACCGACGCTGGGACCGCCAGCCGCTTGTTTTCAGAGACCAGCCCCGCCTGCGTGTACTGGGCAATCATCAAACCGGAGTCAACACCCGGGTCTGCAGCCAGGAAGGCAGGCAGTCCGTGCGAGCGGGCCGGGTCCAGCATGCGGTCGGTGCGGCGCTCGGCGATGGAACTCAGGTCCGCCACGGCGATGGCCAGGAAGTCGAGCACATAGGCCACCGGGGCGCCGTGGAAGTTGCCATTGGAGCTGACACGCCCGTCGGGCAGGACCACCGGATTGTCGATGGCGGCAGCAAGTTCGCGGGAAGCCACCAGCCTGGCGTAGTCCACGGTGTCCCGGACGGCGCCGGCAACCTGGGGTGCACAGCGCAGCGAATAGGCGTCCTGGACTTTGGAGTCGCCGACGCGGTGCGACGCCACGATGGGCGAACCGGACAGCACCCGCAGTATGTTGTCCGCGGACGCTGCCTGGCCGGGGTGCGGGCGCAGGGCCGCGTGCAGCTCCGGCAGGAACACCTGATCTGTACCGAGAAGTGCCTCGACGCTCATCGCCGCGGTGATATCCGCCGTCGTCAGCAGTTTGCGGATGTCCGCGATGGCCATCAGGAGCATGCCGAGCATGCCCTCGGTGCCGTTGACCAGCGCCAGCCCTTCCTTTTCGGCAAGCGTCACGGGCTCGATGCCGTGTTCGGCGAGCAGTACGGCGACAGGCTGTTCGCCGCGGCCGCCGTACGTCACGCCGTCGGGCCCTACGGCCTCCCCCTCTCCCATCAGCACGAGGGCGCAGTGTGACAGCGGGGCGAGGTCGCCTGAGCATCCCAGCGAACCGAACTCGCGGACCACAGGCGTGATGCCGGCGTTGAGCACGTCCACCATGGTCTGCAGGACAGCGGGGCGGACGCCCGTGCGGCCGGAGGCGAGCGTCTTGGCGCGCAGGAACATGATGCCGCGCACCACTTCGCGTTCCACGGCGGGGCCCATGCCGGCGGCGTGGCTGCGGATGAGCGACTTCTGCAGCTGGGTGCGCAGTTCGTTCGGGATGTGGCGGTTTGCCAGCGCGCCGAAGCCGGTGGAGATGCCGTAGGCGGGCGTCTCGCTGTGCGCCAGGCTGTCGATGTGGGCGCGGACTTTCGCGACGTTGTCGAGCGCGTCCTGGGCGATGGTCACCGTGGCGTTGTGGCGGGCGACGGCGACGACGTCCGCAGGCGTGACGCCGCTGGAGCCGAGGGTGACGGTGAGCGGTTCGTGGGTAATGGCGGTCATGATTCCTACTTCGTGTTTTCGTTCATCGGGATGCGGACGCCGCGTTCTTTGGCGACCTCGAGGGCGCGTTCGTAGCCTGCGTCCGCGTGGCGGATGACGCCCATGCCGGGGTCGTTGGTGAGGAGGCGTTCGAGCTTCTCCGCAGCCAGGTCGGTGCCGTCCGCGACCGAGACCTGGCCGGCGTGGATGGAGCGGCCGATACCAACGCCGCCGCCGTGGTGCAGTGATACCCAGGTGGCGCCGGAGGCGGTGTTAAGGAGTGCGTTCAGCATGGGCCAGTCGGCGATCGCATCGGAGCCGTCGGCCATGGACTCGGTTTCGCGGTACGGGGAAGCGACCGAACCGGAGTCGAGGTGGTCGCGGCCGATCACGATGGGGGCCTTGACTTTGCCTTCCTTGACGAGCCGGTTGAACAGCAGCCCGGCCTTGGCGCGTTCGCCGTAGCCCAGCCAGCAGATCCGGGCCGGCAGGCCTTCGAATTCGACGCGTTCCTGGGCCGCGTCGATCCAGCGGTGCAGGTGCTTGTTCTCCGGGAACAGTTCCTTGATGGCCTGATCGGTGACGCGGATATCTTCGGGGTCGCCGGAGAGCGCAACCCAGCGGAACGGGCCCAGTCCCTCGCAGAACAGCGGCCGGATGTAGGCGGGAACGAAGCCAGGGAATTCGAAGGCCCGGTTGTAGCCGCCCTTGCGTGCTTCGTCGCGGATGGAGTTGCCGTAGTCGAAGACCTCAGCGCCGGCATCCTGGAATTCCACCATCGCCTGGACGTGCCGTGCCATGGAGGCCTGGGCTTTCTTGGTGAAGCCCTCCGGGTCGGCCTCGGCTTCGCGGTGCCATTCCTCCACCGAGATGCCTTCCGGCAGGTAGCTCAGCGGATCGTGGGCGGAGGTCTGGTCCGTGACGATGTCCACCGTCAGTTCGCCGGCGTTGTGGCGGCGCAGGATCTCCGGGAACACCTCGGCGGCATTGCCCACGTAGCCCACGGACCAGCCGCGCCGCTCCTCCTTGGCCTTGAGCACCTTGGCGATGGCGGCGTCGAGATCGGTTTCCACCTCGTCGAGGTAGCGCTTGCCGGCGCGGCGGCGCAGGTGGCTTTCGTCGACGTCGACAATCAGGCACGCGCCATCGTTCAGGGTGACGGCGAGCGGCTGGGCGCCGCCCATGCCGCCGCAGCCGCCGGTGAGGGTTAGCGTGCCGGCGAGGGTGCCGTTCTCGTCGCCGGTCAGCTTGCGGGCGATCGCGGCGAAGGTTTCAAAGGTGCCCTGCAGGATGCCCTGCGTGCCGATGTAGATCCAGGACCCGGCGGTCATCTGGCCGTACATCATAAGGCCCTCGGCCTCAAGCCGCCGGAACTCGGGCCAGTTCGCCCAGTCGCCCACGAGGTTGGAATTGGCGAGGAGCACGCGCGGGGCCCACTCGTTGGTGCGGAAGACGCCGACTGGCTTGCCGGACTGGACCAGGAGGGTCTCGTCCTTTTCCATGGTTTCCAGGGTGCGGGTGATGGCGTCGAACGCTGCCCAGCTGCGGACGGCCCGGCCAGTGCCGCCGTAGACCACCAGATCATCCGGTCGTTCAGCGACCTCGGGGTCCAGGTTGTTCATGAGCATGCGCAGCGGGGCTTCCGTCTGCCAGCTCTTGGCGGTGAGCTTGGTGCCGCGGGCAGCTTTGACCGGGCGGGCACCGGTGGTGAAATCGGCGGGTGCCATGGGGGCTCCTTCTCGTGTTGGTGCTTTAGGGAAGAGGTTCTGTATCCACTAAAGCCGTTTGGCGGCGGCGCAAACAGAGCTTTGGGAGGGGTGGTGTCCGGGATTCCAGACGTGCCGGCCGCATCCAAGCTGGGCCCCCTCGTGCCCGGTGCGGCCGGTCTGGATGGCTTATTTGCCGGGCCGGCCGTGAATCCGGACCGAGAGCTCGTCCGCCACCTTCTGCACCCTGGCGGCGAGGGCGGGCCACTGATCCGCGGGCAGCTTGTCCTCGAGGAACGTGACGGCCACGGCCGCGGTAGGCCAGCCAACGTGATCGGTGACAGCGGCCGCGATGGAGCCGAAGCCGGGCGTCACTTCACCATGTTCGGTGGCGTAACCGCGCTGCCTGACCTGATCCAGATGCGAGGACAGCGCCGAGTACTTCATGATGGCGCCCTCCACCTCGTGGCGGGCGGTGAAGGCTGCGGCGTTCGGGTACAGCGCCCGGACCTGCGACTTCGGTAACGCCGCGAGGATGGCGCGCCCGCTAGCGGTGAGGTGGCTGGGAAGGCGGACACCGACGTCGGTCACTAGCGACGGGCGGTTCTTGGCCCGCTCCTCCACGATGTACAGCACGTCACGGCCATGAAGCACCGCCAGGTGGGCGCTCTCCCCGATCACATCCACCAGCGAAGCCAGCAGCGGCCGGCCCAGCCGTGACAGCGGCTCCTGCCGCGAATAGGCCGAGCTCAGCTCGAAGGCACTGATGCCGAGCCCGTACCGCTGCTCCTCGTGCAGATGGAGGACAAACCCGTTCGCCTCCATCACACCCAACAGGTGGTAAACGCTGGAACGGGGCAGTCCCAGCGATGTGGCAATGCTCGACGCCGCCATGGGACCGCGTTTCGATGCCAACAGCTTGAGGATGCGAAGGGTGTTCTCGGCAGCGGGGACTTTGGACGTCACCTTTGCTTCTGTGTCTGCCACTGGATTCTCCGATGTGTCGCCGTCGTCTTCGCCGGATGTCCGGGATACCGTACTTAAGCTTGCTTTCCACGCCTGAGCCCGTTGCGTCAGTGGACGCGTTCGGTGTCCGGTATACCAGACTATGCCGGGAGGGAGCCGGTGGGCGCACGCGTTCGAGCCGAACATGCAGGGCAGTTCGGTAGAGTGCCCGCTATGGACGAAAAAGGAACGCTGCACCACTACCTGCGCGTCCGGCGCGACAGCCTCCTCAGCAAGCTGGACGGGCTGAGTGAGTACGACGTCCGCCGGCCACTTACGCCCACCGGCACCAACCTGCTGGGGCTCGTTAAGCACGTGGCGAGTGTGGAGCTTGACTACTTCGGCGTGGTTTTCGGCCGTCCCAGCGGCCGGCACCTCCCCTGGCTTGACGACGGCGCAAGCCCCGACGCGGATCTGTGGGCGACCGCTGACGAGAGCCGGGAGGACATTGTTGAGCTGCACCACTTCGCCGCCGCGCACAGCGATGCCACCATCGAGGCCCTCCCACAGGAGGCCGCCGGCATGGTGCCCTGGTGGCCTGAGGAGCGGTGTCATGTCACCCTGCATCAGATTTTGGTCCATATGGTCGCGGAACGGGCCCACCACCTGGGTCACGCGGACATCCTGCGCGAACTCATCGACGGTACGGCCGGCCAGCGCCCAGGGGACCCCAACCTCACAGTGCGCAGCCCTGAAGAGTGGGGCGCGCACCGTGCCGCCATCGAAGCTGCAGCGAGGAAAGCATGAGCACCCAAGACGTTCCTGCGCAGATCGGGGATCTGCCCCCGATTGGCAGGCCTGCCAACAGTGCTCTCCTCCGTGCGGGCATCACTTCCTTGGCTGAGGTGGCCGAGCCGGGCCGCAGAGAATTGCTTGCCATGCACGGCGTTGGCCCGAAGGCCGTGCGGATTCTCGAAGCGGCCGCGACCGATCGCGGTCTCACCTTCGCTCCCTGAGGTCGGGCCCTGTCTAGGTGACTGAGTGCATCCCTGCGGTCGGAGGTGACGCCCAGTCCGGGCAGGACTCGCCATCCACCGGGTCTTCGGGTGGGGCGTCTCCATCCTGAGCAGCGCCAGATCGTTGGTAGGCGTTCTTCTGGTCTGCGTGCTTCTGATCTGCCCGTGCGTGGGCTGTCTGTTCTTTGACTGCCCGTTCCTGGTCCCTCCCAATACCCGCGTCGAATCCCTTCGGATATTTCAGTTGCTGTGGCCAGGTGGGTGGTTCCCAGTCGGGGTGTTCGCTGGCGTAGTGGCGGCCGGTGGGTGAGATCCAGCCGGGTGGTTCGGTTTTGGTGGCTTCGGTGGGTTTCCAGGGTGTGGTGTGTTTGAGCCGGTGGTGCTTGGGGCATGGTTGGCCGAGGTTGGCGATTCCGGTGGTTCCGCCTTGGTGCCAGGCGAGGAGGTGGTCGGCGTCGTTGTCCAGGGACTGGTTGCTGCAGCCCGGGAAGGGGCACTTGCCGTCCCGCATCCTGAGCCATTGGCGCATGGCTTTGGGGATCCGGTAGCTGTCCCGGCCGATTTCCAGGGGTGCCCCGTCGCGTGGGTCGGTCAGGACGCGATGGAAGGAATCCGCGCCGTCGGCGACGAGGGCGCGGGCCATGGAGGGAGGGATGGGCCCGTACCCGTCGAGGGTGGCGGGTCCTTCGGTCAGGCCCATCAGCGCGAACACCGGCACCGTGACCAGGACCTGGGCTTTTGGTGACGGGATGAGGTCAGCGTCCCCGCCCAGGAGCCAGGCCGCGGCGGTGTCGGCGCGGAGTTGGGTGAGTGTCCTGGCCTCGGTGGGGCCCTGCATTGCCCGGGCGGCGGAGGTGGTGCGGTCCCAGATCCCGGCTGCCTGATCGGCGGGGAGGTAGGCGGAGAGCCAGGCCATGCCGTCCCGGTCCGGGGAGTACTCGACCCGCCGGTCCGCGGCCCTCTTGGTGTGGCGTTTTTCGATGCTGTCCGGGTGGTGGCGTTCGCGCCAGGTGCGGGCTTTGGCGCGGAACCGGGACGGGATCATGTCCCCGGCCGGGCCGCGGGCGGGGTTGGGTGCGGCCGGGTCCAGGAAGTGCGCCTCCAACGCGTGCGCGCCGGCCGTGTCCAGGTTGAGGGTTTCGTCGACCATGACCCGGGCGTGCTGCCACGAAATCGACCCTGCCTCCAGAGCGGCAAGCGTCAACGGCAGAGCGGTGGTCAGGCGGTGTGCTTCGCCCAGCAGTGCGCTGCCGGTGCGTTCGCTGACCGTCAGGGCGCAGGCGACCTCGGCCACGGTGCTCATCTCCTGGGCGCTCTGCTCCTGCGGGGAGGTGACGGGGCCCGCGATCAGCCGGGCCGCCTCGTCGTAGCCGCCCGCGGCATGGACCTTCACGGCCGCGACCATGGCCTCCATCCCCGTCGTCCCGGCTAGCACGGTCAGGCACGCTTCAGCCTGCCAACGGGCCGGGTCCCCGAACGGGTCGGCCGGCGGATTCACGGTTGTCCCACGGAGCACACCGGCCATCCGGAGGGCGGCGGCCACGACGGCTTCCATAACCTCCGCCGCCCCTGTGTTGTCCATACCTCCAGCTTCCCGCGGGAGTCAGGCAAAAGCAGGGTGGCGGCTTGCCTATGTGGATAACTTTGCCCAATTAACACCACCGCAACCGCTCAGATTCTGACAACCACCTTGCCGCGCACCCCGCCGTCGTGGAGGTAGGCGATGGCGGCGGGGGCTTCCGCCAAAGCGTAAACCTTGTCAACGGCGGGTTTCACGCTGCCGCCTTCAAACAGCCTTGTCAGCGCTTCGAGGTCCTTGTAGTTCTCCTTCGTAACGAGCCCCTTGAACTTCTGGCCGGAAAACAGGGATGCCAGCGGCGCAGCCATCGCACGCTCAAATCCGCCGGTAATTCTCCCGCCGCCTTCGCCCCCGACGATCACCAGAGTCCCCTGCGGCGTGAGCGCCTTCCGGAGACTTGAGAGGCGCCGGTTGCCGGCGGTATCGATGATGACGTCATACACGACACCGCCCCGCGAAATATCGTCCCGGGTGTAATCAATGACGTGATCGGCACCGAGGGACCGGACCAGCTCTACCTTTCCTGTGCTGCAGACGCCGGTGACCTCGGCGCCGGAGTCCTTGGCGATCTGCACGGCGAAGGATCCCACTCCCCCGCCCGCGCCAATGACCAGCACCTTGTGTCCGGCGGCAACCTGCCCGGCGTCGCGGACGGCCTGCAACGCGGTGACAGCCGAGATAGGCGTAGCCGCGGTTTCCTCAAACGTCAGGTTCGCCGGCTTAGCGGCAAGCAGTGCCTCCTTCGCGCAGACGTATTCGGCGAACGACCCTTCACAGGTGCCAAACACTTCGTCGCCGGGCTTGAAGCGGGTCACGCCCTCGCCAACCGCTTCGACGACGCCGGCCACCTCCCTGCCCCGGACCGGCATCTTGGGCTTCTTCAGCCCGTAACCGAGGAGCCGGACCAAGTACGGCCGTCCGGTCATCAGGTGCCACACGCCCTGGTCGACGCCGGCCGCGCGGACTTTGATAAGCACCTCGCCGGGGCCCGGCGCTGGCTGGGGGATGTCCCCCAGCCTGAGCACGTCGGAATTCCCGTAAACGTCCTGAACGATAGCTTTCATGATGCTTCTCCTTCGTGGTGCGGGTACTGGAAGACGTCCTCGAGCGGGACACTGAGGACGTGGGCGATCTGGAAGGCCATCTCAAGGGACGGCGAATACCGCCCCTGCTCGATGGCAATAACGGTCTGGCGGGTGACGCCTACACGATCGGCAAGTTCGGCCTGGGTCATTTCGCCGCGTTCAAAGCGCAGGCGGCGGAGGGAATTGGTGACGCGGGTTGGCTTCACCATGGCTGGAACCCCCTGCGGTAGGCGACGATCTTGGCCACCGAACCCAGGACCGCGGACAGCACAAAGGCCAGATAGATGACGTTGGCAATCCAGAAGTGGCCCCACTCGGCCATCGCCATGAGCAGCGCGGCCACTCCCCCGACCACTAAAAAGGACTGGCCGATGTACTCACCGAACCGGTAGATCTCCCTGTCCCGCTGGTCCTTCTTTCCGGCGTCCCGGGGCGAGAGGATGCCTATCAGTGTGTGCAGCGCTATGGACGCCGCGATAGAGGCTCCAATGGTCCACAAAAGGGGCGCAACATAGGGGACCTTGGCAAGGGGCGTGGTCCCGGCGCGGCCAAGAATTATGGCCAGGTACACGCCGTAGGACGCGACGGCGGCCACCCCCATGATCCAGGCACTCTTCTCTTCGAAGGACATTTCCGCTCCCGCCGTAGCTGCCATCGCAAACAGCACCAGATGTAAAACAAAGCTGACATCTCCAAAGTAAAGAAAAGCTGACATGATGTCAAGAGTTTTGGACTATGCCTTTACGAAGAGCCTGCAGCAACCTGCCCAGTCTGAGATCGAAGACACCAAGCACCCGTGAGGCTCATCACGTCGGCCCCGAAAATGGTCTGCTGGTTAGCGATCCCCCTCCCAATGACGAGAAGGTATTTGTATGCAGCCAGCACCAAGCGCAGCCAAGCCAGACGCAAGCCAAGCGGAAAACCCCACGGAAGGCACCGCCGTCGGGCGCGTCCTGGGCGGTACCCTCAACCGCGGACTGAACGTCCGGCACATCCGCTTTATGGCACTCGGCTCGGCCATCGGCACGGGGCTGTTCTACGGCTCCGCCTCCGCCATCCAAAAGGCAGGCCCGGCGGTCCTTCTCGCCTACATCATCGGCGGCGCCGCGGTGTTCATGGTGATGCGTGCCCTCGGTGAGATGGCCGTGCGGCACCCCGTTTCCGGGTCCTTCGGCCAGTACGCCAGCCGCTATCTCGGGCCGCTGGCCGGATTCGTGACCGGCTGGACGTACGTCTTTGAGATGGCCATTGTGGCGATCGCCGACGTGACAGCCTTCAGCATCTATATGGGCTTCTGGTTCCCCGAGGTGGACCGCTGGATCTGGATCCTGGCCATTATCTTCTTCCTGGCGGCTCTCAACCTGCTCAGTGTAAAGGTGTTCGGGGAACTGGAGTTCTGGTTCTCGCTGATCAAGGTGGCGGCCATCATCGCCATGATTGCCGGCGGCGCGGCGATCATCGCCTTCGGCTTCCAGGCCGGCGGTTCCACCGTGGCGCCGGGGCTGGGCAACCTCGTGGAGCACGGCGGAATGTTCCCCAACGGCTTCGAAGGCCTCCTGGCCTCGTTCGCCGTGGTGATGTTCGCCTTCGGCGGGATCGAGACGCTCGGCATCACAGCGGGCGAGGCCGCGGATCCCAAGAAAGTCATCCCCAAGGCCGTCAATACCGTGCCCGTCCGCGTCCTGCTGTTCTACGTCCTGACCCTCGGCGTCCTGATGAGCCTCTTCCCGTGGAACGAGATCGGCACCAACGGCAGCCCCTTTGTACAGATTTTCAGCGGCCTGGGCATCCCAGCGGCACCGCACATCCTCAACGCGGTAGTGATCACTGCCGCCCTCTCCGCCATCAACAGCGATATCTTCGGCGCCGGCCGCATCCTCTTCGGACTGTCCGGGCAGGGCCACGCGCCGGCGGTATTCGGCAAGGTATCCCGCCATGGGGTGCCGTGGATGACCGTAGTCATGATGGCTGGCATCCTGCTGGTGGGCGTGGTCCTGAACGCGGTGATTCCCGAGGACGTGTTCATTGTGATCGCCTCGATTGCCACGTTCGCCACCGTCTGGGTGTGGGTCATGATCCTCGCCTCGCACGTGGCCATGAAGCGCGAGATCGCCCGGAAGGGCCTGCCGGCGTCGGAATTCCCCTCGCCATGGTGGCCCGCGGCGTCCATACTCACCATCGCGTTCATGGCGCTGGTCATCGCTGTCCTCGGCGCCTTCGAGGACACCCGTGTGGCACTCTACGTCGGTGCCGTGTGGCTGGGGCTGCTGGTCCTTGCCTACCGCCTTTGGGTCAAGGGGAACGGACGACGCCGGGCCGAACTGGTGGACGAAACCTCACCGCTGCCGGTGGTTGAGTCCGCCGGGCAGACAGGCCGGTAGCCGGCTCCCCCACCCCACCCCCTTTCCAACGCTCTCTCACTTAATACGGGTTAAAACCGAACGCTCTACCACTCTCTTGAGGAGAGTGATAGAGCGTTCGTGGATGTGCCACATTAAGTGAGAGAGCGTTCGCCCAAAGAGCGCATTAAGTGAGAGAGCGTTTGGGGGTTAGGCGGTGGCGAGCGCCGAACGGATGGCCGCCGGCATCGGTGTGGTGGGCCGGCCGATCAGCTGGCGGAGGTCAGAACCGCTGACAAGGAGGTCGCCCCGGGCGATGCCGAGGTCCGAGTCCGCCAGGATGGCAGCGAAGGCCTGCGGAACACCAAAGCCGGCCAGGAGACCGGCGTAGTCGCTGGCCGGAAGGTCCTGGTAAGCCGCCGCCTGGTTGGCTGCGGTGCTGATTTCCTGGGCCAGTTCCGCGAGCGTGAAGGCGTGGTCACCGCCGAGCTCGTAAACCTTGCCGGCCTGGTTGTCGGCGACGAGGACGGCGGCGGCAGCCTCGGCGTAGTCCAAGCGGGACGCGGCACTGACTTTGCCTTCGCCGGCGCTGCCGGCGAGGGCGCCCTGCGCGAGGGTTCCCTGCAGTTGCTCCGTATAGTTTTCGAGGTACCAGCCATTGCGGAGAAGGGCGAACGGAACTCCGGAGCCCTTGAGGAGGTCCTCGGTAGCCTGGTGCTCGGCGGCCAACTTCATGCCGGTGGTATCGGCGTTGGCGATGCTCGTGTAGGCGATGAGCTCCACACCCTCGGCCTTGGCGGCCTCGATGACGGTGCGGTGCTGCTCAACCCGCTGCCCCACCTCGCTGCCGGAAATCAGAAGGACTTTGGTGGCACCTTCGAGCGCCTTTGCCACCGAAGCGGCGTCGGCGTAGTCCATCGCCCGGACCTGCACACCGCGTGCTTCCAGGTCGGCAAGTTTCCCGATGGAACGGCCGGCGGCCACGATCTGCGTAGCCGGGACGTCGCGCGCCAGGAGGGCTTCAAGGACGTGGCGGCCAAGCTGTCCGGTTGCTCCGGTAATGACGATGCTCATGGGTGGTTCCTTTCACCATCTGCAAGGGGGTCACCGTGCACGACCAGCATTTTCGCCGAATGCTTCCCAATGGAAGGTACGCACTTTGAAGTAAGGTACTCACCTTTTGGTAAGTTGGAGGCATGGAAGCACAGACATTTCCGGGCCGCCTGCCCGCAGGCTTTGCCGACGGCGTGTTCCCGGCAGGGTGCCCCAGCCGGACGGTGCTGGACCACATCACCAGCAAATGGGGCGTGCTGATTCTGCTGGCGCTCTCAGAGGGTGAACAGCGCTGGAGCGAACTGCGGCGCCGGGCCGAAGGCATCAGCGAGAAGATGCTGGCCCAGACCCTGAAAACACTGGAGAGTGACGGTCTGGTGCTGCGTCATGCCCAGCCGGTCATTCCACCCCGCGTGGACTACAGCCTGACGGAACGCGGCTACGAACTGACGGCCCTGCTCGTACCACTCGTGGCCTGGGCCTATAACAACGCCGAGGAAATCCTGAAGACTCAGCGCTGACGAAGCCTGCCAAACTGGGATTCCGTGACTTCGGCAGTCCGCACAAGGGCCTGCCAAAATACCTAGGTACCAGCCCCTCAAAGACTCGAGTACATGTTACTGGTGTGACTGGTGTGAATAGCGCTTACCGTTCTTCTACGGTGCCAGCCAGGAACAGGAGGACCATCCTCTGCTGGGAGCTTTCCGGCTACCGCACCGCAGTGGGCGGCTCCACGCCCCTTCAAGGAGTGGTTCGCATGGTGAAAGCACAGGTCCAGGACATGGCCAGCATGGGCAGGCCCGTCAAACTTTCCACGCTCATCGTCCGCGCCTGGAGCCGGGCCCTCGCGGCATTTGGCCCGAGGCCGCCCTACCGGGTGGGCGATGCCGTGGTGGGCGATGACCCCTTCAACGGCCGGAACGAGGGGATCGTTATGTCCCACCGGGGGCCCTCAGTGGAGGTCGGCGCGGCGGCGGGTGTGTTCTACTACGACCACCGCCACCTGAGGCCGCAGGATTAGCTGCCTCAGATGGCGGTGGGCGCGGTGGACCGGGAACAAGCGGGCCGCACTGCAGGGAGGTACTGGTTAGCGCGCCGACCAGCCGCCGTCCATCGTGTAGCTGGCCCCTGTCACCATGCCGGCGTGATCGGACGCCAGCCAGGCCACCAGGGCAGCCACCTCGGCGGGCTCTACCAGGCGCTTGATGGCGGACTCGGTGAGCATGACCTTGGCCAGCACCTCGGATTCAGGGATCCCGTGCACCTTGGCCTGGTCAGTAATCTGTTTCTCCACCAGCGCCGTGCGGACATAGCCCGGGTTTACGCAGTTGGAGGTGACTCCATGCTCCCCGCCCTCAAGTGCCGTCACCTTGCTCAGCCCTTCCAGGCCGTGCTTGGCGGATACGTACGCACTTTTGAACGGGGAGGCACGGATTCCGTGCACCGAGGACAGGTTGATGACGCGCCCGAACCCATTGGCGTACATGTGCGGCAGGGCAGCCCGGATCAGCAGGAACGGCGCCTCCAGCATGAGGGCGATGATCCGGCGGAATTCCACGGGATCAAAATCCTCGATGGGACTAATCCGCTGGATCCCGGCATTGTTCACCAGGATGTCGCAGTCCAAACTCAGGGTGCCGAGCTTGTCCACGTCCAGCAGATCAACGGCCCAGGAGGTGCCGCCCACTTCGTCGGCGAGGGCGGCGGCTCCGGCGGCGTCGACGTCGGCAACCACCACCTTCGCCCCGCGGGCGGCGAGTTCCCGGACACACGCGGCACCAATCCCGCTGGCGCCGCCCGTGACAACTGCCTTGCGGCCGTTCAGTGTGTTTTCCATTCCAGATCCGGTTCCCATCGTGTGCGTTTCCATCAGGCGTCGCGGTTAGTGCTGCTCAAGCAGCTCAGCGTGAGCTGCTTGGGAGCAGACCCTCGCGGGCGGCGTCGGCCTTGTCCACATCCTCCAGCGCGATGCCCCTAGTCTCCTTCAGGCTCAGCACCGCTACCACGGTGATGCCGCAGGCCACCACCAGGTAGATGGCGGTAGGGACCCAGGAGCCGGTGTCCTTGAGCCACTGGGTGGCCAGCAGCGGGGCGAGTGAACCGGCGAAGATGGACGTGACCTGCGAGCCCAGCGAAACGCCAGAGTAGCGCATCCGGGTGGGGAAGAGCTCAGCCATAATGGCGGGCTGGCCTGCGTACATAAAGGCGTGCAGGCACAGGCCGATGGTCACGGCGAGGACAATCACCACGGCGTTGCGGGTGTCGAACATGGGGAAGGCGAAGAACGGCCATGCTGCACCGGTGATGGCACCGATGAGGTAGACGGGCTTGCGTCCCACCTTGTCCACGAGCCGGCCCACCTGCGGGATAACCAGGAAGTGGATGACGTGGGCGATCAGCAGCGCCAGCAGGAGCGATGAGGTGTCGTACTTGTGCACGCTCTTGAGGTAGACGATCGCGAAGCTGACCACCAGGTAGTACATGATGTTCTCGGCAAAGCGGAGTCCCATGGCCTGCAGGATGCCCTTGGGGTACTTGCGCACCACTTCGAAAACGCCGTAGCTGACGGCCTGTTCCTTCTCCACAAGGGCCTTGGCTTCGAGGAAGATGGGCGCTTCGGTGACGTGGGTCCGGATGTAGTAGCCAACGAACACAATCACGGCGGAGAGCCAGAAGGCTACACGCCAGCCCCAGCCGAGAAACGCCTCGGCGCTGAGGGTGGTGGACATAACGAAGAGTACGAGCGTTGCGAGCAGGTTGCCCACCGGTACCGCGGCCTGCGGCCAGCTGGACCAGAAGCCGCGGGCGTTGTTGGGGCTGTGCTCTGCTACCAGCAGCACGGCGCCGCCCCATTCACCGCCGAGCGCGAAGCCCTGGATGAAGCGCAGGGCAACCAGGAGGGCCGGGGCCGCGTAGCCGATGTCGGCGAAGCCCGGGAGGCAGCCCATGAGGAACGTTGCCACGCCGACGATCACGATGGTCAGCTGCAGGGTGGGCTTGCGGCCCAGCTTGTCACCGATCTGGCCGAACACGATGCCACCAAGCGGGCGGGCCACAAAGCCCACGGCGTAGGTGATGAATGCCTGGATGATGCCGTCCAGTTCGTTGCCCGTGGCGGGGAAGAAGTACTTCCCGAACACGAGGGTTGCCGCGGTGGCGTAGAGGAAGAATTCGTACCATTCCACCACGGTGCCCACCATTGAGGCGGCTACGATTTTTTTGAGGCCGGATCCCTTGGATGCGGGTCCGGCGGCATTGTCTGCCGAGCGCTGCTCTACGCTCATGAGTTTCTCCTTAGTGTCCACTTTGACACGTGCTGTGATCCACAGCACTAATGGCTCCATCGAGTATTACTGCACAAACTTGCGCATTCAATGGCCAATGCAGCACCGACTATGTGCACAATTGCAGATATGAACGCCAACCCCGATGACCTGCTGGTCCTGCTCGCGGTGTCCCGCTCTGCCAAATTTACGACGGCGGCGCAGGCTTTGGGCCTCAACCACACCACCGTCTCCCGCCGGATAGCCGCGCTTGAAAAAGTATTGGGTGGCCGGGTCCTTGCCAGGGCTGCGGGCGGTTGGGAACTGACGGAACTGGGCACGGAGGCGGTGCGCGTCGCCGAACAGGTGGAGGCAGCAGTGGGCGCGCTGGGTCCGGAGGGAAAGGCACCCGACCCGGTTGCCGGCGTCGTACGCATGACGGCCACCGACGGTTTCAGCGCGTACATCGCGGCGCCGGCCGTGGCCCGGCTGCGCAGGGACCATCCGGGTCTCGCGGTGGAAGTGGTGACCATGACCCGGCGGGCGCTGCAGCAGCGCTCCGGCCTGGACATCGAGGTGGTGGTGGGCGAACCCCAGGTCCACCGGGCCGAGGCCATCCGGCTGGGGGAATACATGCTGGGAATGTATGCCTCACTCGGCTATCTGGCTGAGCACGGAACCCCGGCAAGTGTGGCAGAACTGACGGAGCATCCGCTCGTCTATTTTGTGGACTCAATGCTTCAGGTGGACGACCTCGATGCACCCCGCCGGCTGGTTCCGGCCATGCGGGACGGCCTCACCTCCACCAACGTGTTTGTCCATGTGGAAGCCACCCGCGCCGGTGCCGGCATCGGGTTCCTGCCGTGCTTTATGGGCGATCTGCATGACGATCTGGTCCGGCTGCTCCCCGCCGACTTCGCCGAACTGCTCCCCTACTGGATGGTGCTGCGCCCGGACTCCATGCGCCGCCCGGCGGTGGCCGCCGTCGTCCAGGGATTGCGGGACCAGACTGCGGCGCACCGGGAGGCGCTGCTGGGCAGGGGCCGGCCCCCATCGACTGCTCCGTAACGGTCGTTTTCACGCCCCAAAACGACGTTTATGGAGCAATGGATGGGGTTGGCGGGTCGTGGCGTACCGGGGAGCCGGTGGCGAAGGCGCGGACCTGGGCATCGTCCCAGATGTGGGCCGGGACCGCGCCGCCCAGGAGCCGGCGGGCCAGTTGTGGGTCCCCGTCCAGCGGGGTGTCACTGCCGGCCATCACCATGTTGCCGTAGCGGCGGCCCTTGAGCATGGCGGGATCGGCGATGATGAGGGTGTGCTCGAACGCGGCCGCAATGGTGGCGGCGTCCTCGCGGGCATTTTTCAGGTCCGGAGCATCGCCGGAGTTCACCACATAGATGCCGCCGGGCGCGAGCACGCGTTTGATGTGCTCGGTGAACTCGGCCGTCGTGAGCGGACGCGGCGTCAGGGAACCGGCGAAGACGTCGCGGATGATGAAATCCCGGGTGTCCGCCGTAAGTGTCTCGGTGACCTCGCGGGCCTCGCCTACCCGCAGGCGGAGCAGCGGTGCTTTGGGAAGGTCGAACCAGCCGCGGACGTACTCGGCCAGCTTGCCGTCGAGCTCCACCACCACCTGCCGCGCGTCTGGGTACGCGGCGTGGAAGTACCGGGCCAGGGAACAGGCCCCGCCGCCCAGGTGCAGCCCGCGCACCCTGTGCTCCGCAGCCTTCGGCGGCCAGCGGGACTCGATGAGCGCCGCCATCCAGCGCATGTACTCGAAGTCGAGGAACAGCGGATCTGCGAGGTCGATGTGGGAGCTCATCACGCCGTTGATCTTCAGGAGCCAGCCGTTGGAGTTGTCCTGGTCGGCGATGAGCTCACAGTCGCCGGTGTCGATGTAGTAGACGCCCTCGACGGGACCGTCCGGGCGGGTGCCCTTGGGCACTTCGACGACGCCCGCCGTCGAACGCTGACCGCTGTTCCTGCCGCCTGACTTACCGCGCTTCGCCATTATCCGTGTGCCGCTTCAGTCATGCTTCAACCCTAGTTGTTCACCCCAAATCGGCGGCCTCGGACAGCGGTTCCGCCCCCGCCCCGTCGCGGATCCGCTGTACGACGGCGGTGGTGGAGCGCTCAGCGACGTAGTCCAGGATGGCGACGCGTCCGCCGTACTCCTCCACTGCCTCGGTTTCCGCCAGCATTTCCGGGGTGTAGTCACCGCCTTTGGCGTAGACATCCGGCTGAAGCTGCGTGATCAGCGGACTGGCTGTGGACGTATCGAAGATGGTCACGTAGTCCACACAGCTGAGGGCGGCGATCACCGCGGCCCGGTCGGCGCCGTTGTTGATGGGCCGGCCCGGGCCCTTGAGCCTGCGGACGGATTCGTCGCTGTTGAGCGCCACCACCAGCACGTCACCAAGCTGTTTGGCCTGGTTCAGGTAACGGGTGTGCCCGCTGTGCAGCACGTCAAAGCAGCCGTTGGTCAGCACGATCCGCTGGCCCTGGGCCCGGTGCGCAGCCACCTGGATGGCTAGTTCGTCGGCCCCAAGGGCCGTGTCAGCGAAACTCTCCAGATGCCGGCCAAGCTGGGCCGTGCTGCAAACGGACGTTCCGGGCTGGTGCACCACCACATCTGCCGCCGTCTGGGCAAGATCGAGGCTGGTGGTCAGGGGAAGGCCCACCGACCTGGCCAGGGTCAGGGCGGCAACAAAGGTATCGCCCGCGCCCGACGCCTGTTTCTCGGCTGCCGGCCGCGCCCACGTGCGGTGAGTGCCGCCGTCGGCCGCAAACAGCACTGTCCCGTCCTTATCCAAGGTCACCACCACCGACCGGGCTCCCGTTGCCGCGAGCAGCGCGTCACGGTGCCGCGTCACGGCCTCCACTCGGCCGGGGCCGTCCG
The DNA here is from genome assembly GCF_056680215.1 of Arthrobacter sp. BF1. Taxonomy (NCBI): domain Bacteria; kingdom Bacillati; phylum Actinomycetota; class Actinomycetes; order Micrococcales; family Micrococcaceae; genus Arthrobacter; species Arthrobacter sp. BF1. The sequence continues at coordinate 369,584 of NZ_CM155271.1, read as the reverse complement.
GCAGGCGCAGGTCCAGCAGCCGGGCAGCTTCCTGGGCGTTGGGGGTGGCGAGGTCCGGCCGGAGCCCGGCCCAGGGGCGGGGATCGTGCGCATCCACCACGGTCAGGGGTCGGCCGCTGTCCGTGCCGCTGAAAGTCTCATCCTCCGCAGTCCCCGCCGGCGCTTCCGCCGCGAGCGCCGCCCCCGCCGTCAGGGCTTCCGCGAGGGCAGCCCGGACAGGGCCGGCCAGGACGCCGGTCCCGTAGTCGCACACCAGCACGGCGTCCTGATGTTCGACGGCGGTGCGCACCGAGGAGGCCAACGCGGCCAGCGCGTCGGCCGGGACAGCCTTGGCGGAGTCATCGATCCGCAGCATCACCTGGCCGCCGCTGCTGATCCTGATCTTGGTGGTGGTGACCATGTCCGGATGGGAATGCAGGTGCCTCACATCGATGCCCGCTGACTCGAGGTTCCGCCGAAGCGAGGCCCCGGCGTCGTCCGTCCCGATGATGCCGGCCACGGACACCCGGGCTCCGAGGGCTGCCAGGTTCATGGCGGTGTTCGCGGCGCCACCCGGTGCGAAGTCGCGGGTGGCGACGTCCACTACCGGCGCCGGTGCCTCGCGGCAGACCCGTTCGATGACGCCGCTCCACCAGCCGTCCAGCATCACGTCCCCGATCACCAGGATGGCGGGACGTTCGGCGGCAAGGCGGCGCGGCAGCCCGCCGGACAGGGCACGCTCGCTGGAAAGATCACCCGCGCCGGCCACCGACTCCGGAGTCATTGCAGGCTCCCGTTCCGGTCTTGGCGGCCGGTCCCTTCCCCCGCAGCCTGCTCCGGCACCGCCTGCTCGGGCACCTGTTCAGCCATCACCTGTTCGGCCGGCACCGGTTCGGGCAGCGGCTCGTCGGGCAGTTGAACTGCAAACGGTGGCGGAGCCGCCACGTGCACCACCTTCACCCGGGTGAATTCGTCCAGCAGTTCCGGGCCATAGCCGAAACCTTCGCCGCTGGCACCGCGGGGCTGGGCTGAGCCGCCCGGCGCGCCGCCGAACACCTCGTTGATTTTCACGGTGCCCACCGGAAGCGCCGCGATGGCTTTTTGGACGTGCGCGATGCTGCCCGTCAGGACCGTGGCGGCCAGCCCGTAACGGCCGTTGCCCGCAAGCTGCAGTCCGTCGTCGAACGTGGGGACAACCTGGACCGCGGCCACCGGGCCGAAAGTCTCCTCAGTCATCACCTGCATGCTGTCTGTGCAGCCGAGCAGCACCGTTGCCGGGTAGAAGGCGCCTGGCCCGTCGGGAAGGTCACCGCCTTCCACGGCATGAGCACCCTGCTCGCGGGCCTCCGACACCTGGGCATGGACGATGTCCCGGAGCGTGGTGTCCACCAGCGGAGCCACACTGCCGTTATTGTTCCGGAGCGCTGCTTCCGCTTCCAAGGCTGTACAGAACCGGGCCGCGATCGCTTCGTGGACGTAGATCCGTTCCACTGCGGTGCAGATCTGTCCGCTGTTACTGAAGGCGCCGATGGCAGCCTGCTCAGCAGCCCAGCCAGGATCCACGTCCCGGTCGACCACAAGGGGGTCGTTCCCGCCGTTCTCACGGATCACATGGGCTCCCGTCTGAGCCCCCGCGCCGGCAATCCGGCTCCCGGAGGCGCTGGACCCCACATGGGCAATGACGTCGACGGCGGCCCCGGTCAGGAGGGCGCCCACCCGGGCGCCGCCGGACACCGTGAGCAGCACGCCCGGCGGAAACGCTGCCGCCAGCACCTCCCCCAGGGCCTCGCCGAGGCGGGGACAGCGCTCACTCGGCTTGTGCAGCACGGTGTTTCCGGTGACCAAGGCGGCGCCGATGAGCCCGCAGGCCACGGCAACCGGATCGTTCCACGGGGTGAGGAGCACGGCCACGCCGCGGGGTTCGGCAACCGTGTAGTCAGAGGCGGACCTGTTGCCGAGCAGGCTGTGCCCGCGGTGCAGGGGGCCAATTTCGGCGTACTGCTCAAGGGTGGAGACCCCGGCCGCGATTCCGGCGAGAGCCTCCTCACGGGGGCGTCCGGTTTCGCTGCTGTTGAGGCCCGCCAGTTCCTCCGCCGCCGATTCCAGGGCCCGGGCCGCGCTGCGGAGACAGGCACCCCGCTCCGCCGGCGGAACGGTGGCCCATCCCATGGCCGCGCTCCGGGCTATCTCGACGGCGTCCGCCACCGCGCCGGGTTCGGCCTCGGGGACGGACCACCGGTACTCCCCCGTGCGGGGGTCGCTGATGCTCAGGCCGGAGCCGTTAGGGTGCAGGTCGGGGTTCGCTGTGGGCGTGGCGGTGGTATACATGGATCTCCTCCGTACGTACTTTCTCCTTGCGGTCCCGTACCCCCGGAACAGCGGTTTACACGCCGCTCCGGGACAGAATCCACGTATAGCCAACTGCGCCCCGCCTCCGTAGGGTGACACCACAGGCGGGAGCACCGGGCGTGCAAGCTCGCGGTACGTAAGAACTCAGCACGGGAGGGGCACTGCATGGGACAAACGGCTGAGGGCGTCGGACCGGTGTTGGGCAAGTTCGCCGGGGTTTCGCGGATCGCGCTGCTGCGCGGCGGCGGCCTCGGCGACCTGATGTTTGCCCTCCCGGCGGTGTCAGCGCTGAAAGCGGCCTATCCGGGCAGTACCGTCACGCTGCTGGGCACGCCTGTCCAGGAAGCCCTCGTCGCCGCCACCCACACCGCCGTGGATGATGTCATGGTGCTGCCCATTGCCGAGGGCGTGCGTCCCGGCCCGGCGGATCCGGCCGCCATGGCGGCGTTCTTCGGCGCCGCCCGGGAACGGCAGTTTGACCTCGCCGTACAGCTTCATGGCGGGGGGCGGTTCTCCAACCCGTTCCTGCTGGAGATCGAGGCCCGCCATACGGTGGGATCCGGCACGCCGGACGCCGCCGCGCTGGAGCGCACCCTGCCGTACACCTACTACCAGCACGAACCCACACGCGCCCTCGAAGTTGCCGGACTGGCAGGCGCCCCACCCGTCCTGCTGGAGGCCCGGGTTAACCCACGGCCACAGTTCGTGGCCCGGCTTCCGGCCGTGCTGGGTGCGGCGCTGCCGCCGGACGGCCGTCCCCTGCTGGTGCTGCACCCCGGCGCCAGCGACCCCCGGCGGCACTGGCCGGCGGAGAGTTTCGGGGCGGTCGCCAGGGCAGCGGCCGACGACGGCGCCCGGGTTTTGGTGGTCGGTGACCAGAGCGAAACGGAACTGGCGGGCGCCGTGGTGAATGCCGCCGTCGGGCGTTCCACCGGAGACGGCCAGGTGTCCTCGGTGGCCGGGATGCTGGGGCTCGGCGAACTGGCAGCCCTGCTCGCCCGGGCAGACGCGGTCCTGGCCAATGACAGCGGCCCGCGGCATCTTGCACAGGCGCTGGGCGCCCCCACCGTGGGGATCTATTGGGCCGGGAACGCCTTGACCGCGGGCCCGCTGGGCCGCGGCCGGCACCGGGTCCACCTCTCCTGGGTGACGAACTGCCCCGTGTGCGGGGCGGACGTCACGCAGGTTGGCTGGACGGCCCCGCGATGCCCGCACGACGATTCGCTGGTGGCCGGCATCCGGCCGGACGGCGTGTATGCGGATGTCAGGAGCCTGCTGGCGCTGTAAGTTCCGTGCAGCGGGCAACCTCCGGAAACGGGCCGCGTCACGGCCAGGAACCTTCCTCCGGATGGCAGATCAGCATCTCCCGGACCTCGCAGCCCGGCGGCTGGGACAGGACGAACAGGATGGCCTGGGCCACGTTGCCGGGGCTGTTCAGACGGGAATCGTCCTGCGGCTTGTACTGCTCCGTCCGGTCGTCGAAGAAGTGCGTGTTCATGCCGCCCGGAATCATGGCGGTCACGCCGATCTCCCCGCCGGTCTCCGCCGCCAGGGCGTGCGTGAAGCCGACCACGCCGAACTTGGAGGCACAGTAGGCCGTGGCATCAGCCACGGCCCGCTTGCCCAATGTGGAGGCCACTGTCACCACGCGGCCGTGCGAGGTCTTGAGGTAAGGCAAGGCGGCCCGGACCACCGATACGGTGCCCATCAGGTTAACGCCGATGACCTTTTCCCACTCGTCCGCGGCAATGTCCGCCAGTTTGCCGCAACGGTCGATCCCCGCCGCGGTAACCACAGCATCGAGCCCGCCGAGCGACTCTGCCGCCTCCCGGACGGTCTGCTCCACCGCGGCGCGGTCCGCAACGTCCACTTCGAAAGCTTTGACGCCGGACACGCTGCTGATGTCGCGGTCCAGCACCACGGGTGTCCCGCCTGCGTTGAGCACGGCATCGACGACGGCGGCGCCAAGTCCGGAGGCGCCTCCCGTGACCAGGACCCGGCCGGGCCAGGATGACTCAGTGTTCATGGTGTTCCTTCCACTGGGGATTGGTTTTGAGGATTGATCAGGTCGAGAGTCTGGTGGGGCCGTCAGCTGACTTTCGCGAGGGCCTCGGCCAGCAGGGTCGAGGAGCGGGCGGGGTGGTAGGGGACGGTGACACAGCGCCCGCCCCAGCTCTCCACCAGGTCGCTCTCGGGCAGCCGTTCACCTTTGTAGTCGCCGCCTTTGACCCAGATATCGGGACGCAGCCGTTCCAAGGCGGCTTCGGGGGTGTCCTCGTCAAAGATCATCACGGCGTCCACGCATTCCAGGGCGAGCAGCAGCTCTGCCCGGTCCTGCTCGATCATGATGGGACGCTGCTCACCCTTCAGTCGTCGTACGGAGGCATCCGAGTTCAGGCACACAACCAGGCAGTCACCCAGTTCCCGCGCAGCAACGAGCGACCTGACATGGCCGGCATGGAGCAAGTCGAAGCACCCGCCTGTAGCCACCACCTTTCCGCCGTTGTCCCGGACCCGGCGGACCAGGAGCAGGGGCTCCGCCGGCCGGCGCCGGAATTTGCCCGTACCTTGCCGGTCCGGCAGCGATGCCACGCCGCCGGCCGCCAGGAAATCGGCAGCCTCGTGGACCGCCAGGACTGCAGCGTCCTCGAGGTCGCGGCCTTCGAGCAGGTGGATGGCCACGCTGGCGGCCAGCCTGTCTCCGGCTCCGCAAGGGTCGGCCGCCTCTACCCGCGGCGCGAGGATGGGACGCGGCGTGCGGTCCCGTCCGAGCAGCAGCGTGGCGCCGCGTTCCCCTGTGGTGACCAAAACCGCGCGGCTGCGCCATTCATCCAGCAGGATGCCGGCCACCCCGCCTGCACCGTCGTCGGCGGGCTGCCCAAAGGGACCGCCTGTCCGGGTACCCGCCGCCTGATGCGCCTCCGAGAGGTTGGGTGTCACCACCGAAACACCGGGGACGGGGCGGGCGCCGGAGGGGTGCGGGTCCCAGATTATGGGCACTTCGTCAGCCATCCGTTCCAGCAGTTCCCTGAGTTGCGGGTTGGCGGCCAGGCCTCGGCCGTAATCCGCCACGATGATGGCGCCGGCCTTGGCCACCGCCCGAAGCATTGCCGGTGTGACGGCCGGGGCCTGGGGACGGCCGCAGGCCTCATCAAAACGGACCACTGCGTGGGTCCCTGCCCGGACACGGGTCTTGACAGGCGTCGGGGAGCCGCTTGGGCCGGCCACAACCTTCACCCCGGCGAGCGCAGCCTCCACGTGCCGCCCGGCGTCGTCATCCGCCAGCACGGTCACCAAGCTGACGGGCCAGCCGTCCTCCGCCAGCATCCGGGCGACCAGCCCGGCGCCGCCGGCGCGCCGCCTGATGCTCGAAACATCCACCACGGGGACGGGCGCATCCGGGCTGAGCCGGGTGGCTTCACCGGACAGGTCCACGTCCAGGATCACATCACCCACCACCACGATCCTCATGGCAGGCCCGTCCGCGAGGTCCGGCGGCCAACCTCCAACTCGAAAGCCCGGCAGAGTGCATGCAGGGCGATCAGGTGTCCTTCCTGGGCGTTGGCATTGATGGCGTCGATCAGGACCGCCTCATCACAGGCCGCGGCGAGCGGATTGGGTCCGGGCCCCGTGAGCGCCCAAGTGGTGATGCCAACGCGCCCGGCCGCTTCCACCGCACGCAGCAGGTTGGGGCTGTGGCCGCTGGTGGACAACAGGACCAGCACATCGCCGATGCGGCCGTGGGCGCGGACCTGGCGGGCGAACACCTCCTCGTAGCCGTAGTCGTTGGCGATGGCAGTCACCGCCGAGCTTTCCGCGTGCAGCGAGATGGCGGAGAACGGAACGCGCTCACCGTCGAACCTGCCCACCAGTTCCGCGGTAAGGTGTTGCGCCTCAGCCGCCGAGCCGCCGTTCCCTGCGGCGAGGAGCCGCTGGCCGCTGAGCAGCCGGTTCGCCAGTTCAACGCCCCAGGCGGCGAGCCGGCCGGACTGGCGGCGGAGCGAATCCAGCGCCGGAAGGACGTTGTCCAGATGGACCTGCACGGCGTCCATTGCGGCGGCATTCTCCACAGCCAGGCCCGGCAACGTTGGCGGAAACGCCGGGTCTTCGGCCACGGTTTGCAGATCCTGTTCGCGGAGGGACCATTGGGCAGTCACAGCGCGACTCCTTCCATCCGGGCCTGACCGGCGGGCATTCCTGCCACCGCCAGCTGGTATGCCTTTTCGGTTTCGGCGGCCACCCGGTCCCATGAATAACGGGAGCAGGCGCGCCGTTGCCCGGCGGCGCCCAGTTCGTCCCGCAGTTTGGGGTCTGGGAGCAAGCGGGCCAGAGCGGAGGCGATCGCTTCCGGGTCCCGCGGCGGTACATGGATCCCCGTGCCGCCGTCCACTACCGTGTCACGGAGGCCCCCGACGGCGGCAGCCACCACCGGGACCCCGCACGCCATCGCTTCCAACGGGACGATGCCGAACGGCTCATACCAGGGCGCGCACACCACGGCGTCCGCGCTGCGAAAAATTGCGGGCATCTCGGACCGGGGCACGTGCCCGAGCAGGGTAACTTTGTCCCGGACGCCGAGTTCCGCCGCCAGCGCCATCAGCCGCCGCACCTCCGGATCCGAGTCAAGCATTCCCGGATCGGCGCCGCCGCCCACGATCAGGAGTTCGACGTCGTCGCACCCCGCCGCGGCGAGGTGCGGAAGCGCGCGGATCACCAGGTCAACACCTTTGCGGGGCACCAGGCGCCCCACGGAGAGGATGCGGTGGCGGCGCGTCCGCGGGGCTGCCGGGCCGGTGGCCGTGAAGAGCCCCAGGTCCACGCCGCACGGTGCCAGGGACACCTTAGCGGTGTCAATGCCCATGGCCTTTAGCTCGAAAACCTCATCGGGGCAGGTGGCAATGATCCGATCAGCGGAGCGGCCCACGCCGGGTTCCAGCCAGCGGCGCTCGCGCGGGCTGGTGTCCTCGGCGCCCTGGTGGCGGCGTTTGACGGTGCCCAGCGCATGGAACGTCTGGACCACCGGGACCCGGAAGCCCGCGTCACGCCCGGCTGCATCAAGGGCCGCCAGCCCCGACATCCAGAAATGGCCGTGCACCACGTCCGGGGGCTGCTGGCCCCAGTCCCCGGCGATGCCGTCGGCCAGTGCCCCCATGAAGGGGAGCAGGTTATCCTTGGGAATCTGGCGGGCAGGCCCGGCGTCCACGTGCACAACCTCGAGCCCGGGGCCCACTGCCACCCGGCGGGGCAGTTGCGGCGCGTCACGCCTGGTGTAGACGGTAACGCTGTGGCCCCTTGCGGCCAGGGCCTCGGACAATGCCGCCACATGGACGTTCTGCCCGCCGGCATCCACTCCGCCCAGGGCCGCCAGCGGGCTCGCATGTTCTGAAACCATGGAAATTCTCATAGGGACTTCCTCTCTCGCGACGGAACAAGGAACTGCTCTTCCAGGAGTCCGTTGCCACCCGGGTGCCTGCTGGCCGCGCGCCGGGGTCGCAGCTCCGCAAGCACAACGTCCCAGTCAGCCAGGAACCTGCCCAGGCTGTAACGTGCCAGGGCCGCCTCCCGGGCGGCGACGCCCCGCCGTCGGGCCTCTTCCGGGTTGGCGAGGAGGCGTCCGGCGGCGCGGAGGAGTTCCCCGACGTCGGCGGACACTGCCCCTGCCTCGGGCGGGACCGCCCGGGGTGCTTCAGTGGTGGCGAGGGCGAGGACCGGCATGCCCAGGTGCATCGCCTCCAGGAGGGACAGGCCAAGGGATGTCCAGCGCATCGGGTGGACGTAAACCCGGCAGCGGGCCAGTTCGCGGTGGAGCTCCCTGGTTTTGAGGTCACCGCGGAGATGGAGCGGGGTGTTTTCGAACCCGGCGGCGGCCGCAAGGCCCTCCGTCTTCATCCCGAACACGTGGACCGGCGCCACGGCAGCGAACGCCGGCAACAGGTCTGTCCCGGTTACCCGGCCGCGGCGGACGGGCTCGTTTACCACCACGGCGAGCTCCGGCAGTTCGCCGGTGTAGAGCTGGCCGGGGTCCGGGATGCCGTGTTCCACCACCAGAGCCGGGGCCCGCCCGGTGTCCCAAGCCAACTTGTTGAAGTGCGTCACGTGAACCACCGGAATGGTGTCCTGATCGGCCAGCGGATGGCGACTGAAGGGGAAATTCCCTTTCGGCGTGTTGTGTTCAACGAACGCCGCCGGCAGGTCAGTGCCCGGACGCCGGCCCAAGCGGGCTGCAATCTCGTCGATTTCCTCCGGCCGCTGAAGAACCACGGCGTCGATCGCGTCGGCGTCGAGGTCCGCCAGTGCCACCTCCCGGACGGAGTCAGGCCAGTCCCTTCCCGCCCGGCCCAGGCCCCAGGGGCCGCCCTCGGGAAGTACGGGCAAGAGGTATTCGTGGCGGCCGCGGACGAAGGCGTCGGTCCACCCCCCGTGGACATGCCATAACAGGATCCTCATGAAGGGCGGTCCTTTCTGCGCGTGTTGAGCCGGGTGCTCGCGTGTGTGCTGAGCGAGGCCACGCCGCCGATCAGGCGTTCCACCGCCTGCATCACGTCTTCCGGGGATACCGAGTCAAGGCAAGGGTGCCCTGGGACGGGACAGATCCTCGCCCGCGTGAGGCGGCAGGCCGCGTTTTGGTCACCGAGCAGCTCCAAGGGGACGCCGTAGGGGGCCCACCGCACGGCAGGCACTACCGGGGAAAACAGGCAGACCACCGGGGTTCCCACGGCTGCGGCCAGATGGGCCGGTCCGGTGTTCCCGGTCACCACCGCGTCCGCCCCGGCCAGGACCCCGGCCAGGGTGCGAAGGTCGGTGCGTCCGCCGAGGTCTTTTGCTGATGGTCCTGCCACAGTGGCGGTTAGGGATGTTTCCGCGGAGCCTCCGGTCACCACCACGCGATGCCCTGCCCCCGCCAGGAGTTCGACGGCGGCCGCGTGATGGAGCGGTGGCCACGCCCTGGCCGGCACGGCTGCTCCGGGGTGGACCACGATGTACGGCCCTTCCCCCACGAGTTCCTTTACTTCCGGAACAGAATGCACCCGGAGTTTTCCATCGTCTCCGCGGGGCAGCGGGAACCCTGCTGCCCGGGCGATGCCCAGCGCCCGTTCCGCCTCGGGCTGGTCCTCCGGAATGTCCTCCCCCGGTCTGAGCCTGACATCCAGCAGGGAGCCCGCATAGTCGGTTGAGGCGCCGCTGATCCGTTCCACGCCGGCCAGCCGCAGCAGCAGTGCCAGGGGCAGCGGGGACTGATGGAAGGAGGTCAGGATGACGGCCTCCGTGATCCTGGAGTTCCGCACATAATCGATCAGCCGGCCGGCATGCGGTCCTGTCATCTGCGGCGCGGGGTTCATGATCCATGGGCTGTCCCAGCTGTAGACCTCCCCGACTCCGGGCAGCATGGACGCGGCCGCTTCGCCCTGCCGGCCGCAGAGCATCACCACGTGATTGGGCTGGCTCCCTTCCGGCTGCCGGCCGTTGGCCACGGCGCGCACCGCCGGGCCCGCCAGCAGGACATCGCCCAGGCTGTCCAGCCGGGCCACCAGCACGCGGCCTGTCATGGCCCCTCCCATAACAGGTCCACTGCCCCGGCCAAGTCCCGGGCCACCAGTTTCGCTTTTGTGATTTCCTCGGACCGCGTGACGGGAGTGGGCACCAGGATTCCCCTGGCTCCGGCGGCCTCGGCCGCCCGGACGTCGCTTCCAATGTCGCCAATCAGCGCTGCCTCAAACGGGTGGATCCCCAGTCGCCGACAGGCACTGTGCACCATGCCGGGGGCCGGTTTCCGGCACGGGCACCCGTCTGCGGGCCCGTGGGGGCACACCTCCCACACGTCAAAGGGGCCCAGGAGTTCCTCCACCCTGGCGTTGACGCTGGCCACTTCGGCCTCAGTTAGGATGCCCCTGGCCACGCCCGACTGATTACTGAGCACTCCTACCGCCAGACCCCGCTCACGAAGCGAATCCAGCACGCCTTTGGCTCCTGGCATGGCCCGGACCAGGCCCGGGTCCCCGTTGTAGGGCACGTCAACCACCAGGGTTCCGTCCCGGTCGAACAGGACAGCCCTGAGCTGCGGTGTTTCGGAACTTCCCATACGGACGTAGTTCCCCGGCAGGGCAGTTCCTAAACAAGCCACAACGCATTTCCCCGGAATAGACTCCTCGGAGGTGCCCCGACCACCGGGGCCGAAACGAGTGGCGCTCGAAGGGAAGGCAGTGTGATGGCGCGTCAGAACGAGGAAGACGGTGCCCGGCCTCAGCTCGTGGTGCTCCGCGCGCTGGGCCTCGGCGATCTCCTGGTCGCCGTTCCCGCCTTGCATGCCCTGCGAAGGGCCTTTCCACGTCATCGCCTGCTCTACGCGTCCCCCGAATGGCTGGCCGATGCCGTTGAGCTGGTGGGTGGCTATGAACTGCTGCCCGTCCGCGGACTGGCCGAGCCCCTTCCAATCCCGCAGGGAGGGGTTGACATCGCCGTCAACCTGCACGGCAAAGGTCCGCAAAGCACAACCCTCCTCCAGGCAGTCGGTCCCCGGGTCATCATGGCGCACCGCGGCGACGGTATCGACGGGCCCGACTGGGTGGAAGACCTTAACGAGCGCTCGCGGTGGACGCGCCTTTTGCAGTGGCACGGGATCGACGCCGACCCCCAGGATGTCGCATTGAGCCTCCCCACCGCCGCCGCGCAGCTTCCTGGTGCAACCGTGATCCATGTGGGGGCCGCATTTGCCAGCAGGCTGTGGCCAGCCGAGCGGTTTGCTGCGGTGGCCCGGCGGTTGTCGGAAAGTGGCCATCGGGTGGTTTTCACCGGAAGCGCCCGGGAACGGCAACGCGCACAGGAAATCTGCCGGCAGGCGGGACTGCCCGGCAGCGCGGTGCTGGCCGGCAGCCTGCAGCTGCGGGAGTTCGCGGCCTGCATCGGGGCTGCGAGGCTGGTCATCTCTGCGGACACCGGGGCAGCACACCTGGCCTCCGCGTACGCCCGGCCATCCATCGTGCTGTTCGGGCCGGTGGGTCCCCGGCGCTGGGGACCGCCTTCCGGCCCTCACCTGGCATTGACGCGGGAGGATCTGCGCCGTGGTGACCCGTTCGCGGAGAGCCCGGACCCTGCTCTGCTGGGCGTAACGGTGGACGATGTGCTCTCGGCTGCGGCCGAGTTGGCAACTGCGCCATGACCGCTGACCAGAGGCTGGCTGCTGTCCAATAGCCGGTGCTGCAGGTCCACCAGGACGCGCGCCAGGCGCCGCGAAACCTGCATCTGCGTCATGCCGAGCCGTTTGCCCAGTTCCACCTGCGTCTCCTCGCAGAAGTACCGGCGGTACAACAGTTCCCGGTCTGCAGGGTCCAGGTCCTGCATGGCCTCGCGAAGGCAGGAGAGCTCCTCTAGCCGGTCCAGGGGCATGTCGGCGCAGGCAAGCACCTCTGACGCGGGCAGCGCCCCACCGTGGGGAGGGACGGCGTCGAGTGAGTCAGGGTGGAGGCTGCTGGAAGCGTTGATGGCCTCCCGCACGTCACCAGCTTCCACTTCCAGGTTTTGGGCCAGTTCGGCGACTGTGGGATTACGCCCTAAGGACTGAGCCAGCTCTGACTCGGTGCGGAACAGCCTCGAGCGCAGATCCTGGATGTACCGCGGCGGCCGGACCATCCAGCTGCGGTCCCGCAGGTACCTTTTCAGTTCGCCGGTGATGGTGGGAGCAGCGTACGCGGGAAAACTTTCACCTTTGCCCCGGTCGAAGCCCTTTGCCGCCTTCACGAGGCCAAGGTAGGCGACCTGGTTGAGGTCCGCACGCTCGCGGCCCCGGGCTTCGAACCGTGCAGCGAGTGCTTCGGCAAGATCCAGATAATCCAGGACCAGCCCGTTCTCGAACGCTTCCCGGAGTCCTCCCCGTCTGGCAGTTGGGGGTCCGGCCGCGTCCTCAGGCGTCTGCTGCCATGACTGCCCCGGCAGCTGCTGCTGGGGCAGTTCCGATGTCACATCGCGGGAAAGACCCGGGGGCAACAGGGGGGATGGGGCGGTATTTTGGGCAAACGCAGAGAGGAGTTCGGGCATTGTCAGCATCCTCCGGGTGGTGGTCCGAAAGCCTGTGGCAAGACTTAGAAGTAGGAAATCATAAGCTTGCTTATAAAACAATGCCTCAGAGAGCATCCCGGCGGGCAGCTGGCTGGCGAACCCGCCAGCTGCCCTATGGGGACCGGAAACTAGTCCTGATTAATTCAGGAGCCTAGATTCCGGAACGCGGCGTGTCACCCTCGGTGCGTTCGCGGCGGCGCCGAAGCTCCTCAGCCTGCACGCCTTCGTCGCCTTCGACCCGCCGGGTGCCGTCTGCGGCGTTTTCGGTGTGAGGTTCAGCCCGCCGGATATCGCGGCCGGTATCCGCGCCTGAATCCCGGACTGAATTCGGGTCCCGACCAAAGTCCACATCCTGGTCCACGCGGGCATTCTGATCCCTGCGGGTATCCGCGTGTGCGTCCCGACGCATGCCCCGGCCCTGGTCCGCGTGGTCATTCTCGCGAACGTCCGGGTCAATTGCGTTGGCCTTTTCGGTATGCTTGGCCACCTCTTCGCGGAGGGAACGTGCATCACCGGATTTCTGCTCGGCTTCCTGCTTCAGCCGTGCGGCCTCCACCTGGGCCTGTTCCGCGTCAGCGCGGGCGCGGCTCGCCCGGGCTTCCTTTTCACGCGCGTCAAGCTCCACCGCCTCTGCCTTCCGTCGCATTTCAGCGGCCTTTTCGCGGTTCGCCTCGTCCCGCTTCTGCTCCATTGCCCGACGTCGACGGCCCGTCACCAGGAACACGACGAGAAGGACCACCACAACAACGCCAATAACAACCCAAATCCAGGGTGCGATGTCCAAGCTACCCACCTCTTTCCATTTGCTTCGACCGGGCCGCACCGCCGGGGTTGCCGGCGCCTCGGACCCGCTGATTCTGTTACTCGTTTGAAAATAAACAGCAAGGGTACTTATGTTCTATTAGTAACCATGCTTACTATTTTACGGCCAGCATGGCTGGTTCTTGATCAGCAACCGGCCTTCTTTGGAAAGAGAGAGCGAAGATGACAGAGAACCAACGGCCCGAGGACCCGGCGTTTACGGCGTCTCCCGGCCTTCCCGGCTCTACAGAAGAATCCAGCTTGACCGCAGAACGCAGCGCCAGCACGTTCCCCGCAGCTGCCACAACGGGCGCATTTTCGACGCCGCCCACAACACCGCCTGCCACCACCCCGCAGACGGACAGTGGCCTTGGCGGGTCACGCACCGACGCTGTCAAGGGCGAGGCGGCGGACGTTGCCCGGACCGCGGCGGACTCGGCCCAAAGCGTGGCTGAGACCGCCAAAACGGAAGCTGCTAATGTCGCCTCCGAAGCGAAGGCTAACGCGAAGGACCTTTTCTACCAGGCCCGCAGCGACCTCACCGACCAGGCTGGCGCGCAGCAGCAGAAGGTAGCCAACGGCCTCCGCTCAGTTTCGGACGAACTGCACGCCATGGCGCGTGCCTCGGACCAGCCAGGAGTGGCGACGGACCTTGTACGCCAGGCCGCGGAGCGTTCCTCCTCCGTTGCTGCCTGGCTTGACGGCCGGGATCCCGGCTCCCTGCTGAGCGAGGTCAAGAGCTTCGCGCGGCAGCGCCCCGGAACGTTCCTCCTCCTTGCCGCCGGCGCCGGAGTCCTCGCCGGACGGCTGGGCCGCAGCCTGCAGGCCGGTGCGCCGGAGTCAGCAACAGGCAGGTCCGGCGGTCAATACGGCGCGGCCGGGCAATACGGCGCCGGCCCGGGCGGCTACACACCGGCCGCTGGCGGCACAGTCCCGCCGCCGCCAGTCGGTCTGCCCGGTCCGGCCACAACAACGGCAGGGTTCGACGGCGGCGCACCGGGAAGCAGCTACGGCGACCTGCCGCGTCCCGCCAGTCCCTTGGATAGCCCCCAGGTCGCGGAGGAGCCGTGGTCGGGCAACCGGCTGGCGGACGATCCCCTGGGTGACCGGGAGCTCGCCGATGATCCGCTGACCACCGACCCCCTGACCCGGGACCGCTCCGCGGACGGCCAGACTGGCAGGCTGTGATGAGTAGCCAGATTCCGGAGCCGCCTCCCTCGGAGGCGCACGTGAAGGCGGATAACACCTCGTTGGGTGATCTGCTCGGGGAGGTCACCCGTGACCTGTCCACCCTGATGCGCCAGGAAGTCGAACTCGCCAAGGCCGAACTGAAAGACTCAGCCGGCAAGGCAGGCAAGGGCGGCGGCATGCTCGCCGGCGCCGGCGTCGCCGGACACTTCGTCCTGCTGTTCCTCTCCATCGCCCTCTGGTACGCCCTGGGCGAGCTGATGGGACTCGGCTGGTCCGCCGTCGTCGTTGCCCTCATCTGGGGCATCATCGCCGCCGTGCTGGCCTCCATCGGCCGCAAGGAACTCAAAGCAATCAAGGGCCTGCCCCAAACCAGCCAAACACTCTCAGAAATCCCCCCAACCCTGAAACCCGGTGAGGTAAAACGATGAGCGACAACCCGGACGCAATCCGTTCAGACATTGAAGCAACCCGCGCCCGCCTGGGCACCAACGTTGACGCCGTGGCCGACAAAGTCACCCCGTCCAACATCGTCCACCGCCAAACCGACAAAGTGAAGGAAGCGGTGTTCGGAGTGAAGGAGAAAGTCATGGGCACAAACGACACCACGCCCGCTTACACCAACGCCTATACGGGCCAGCGCGTGGGCCAGGGTACCGGGCACACTGCCGGGGAAACCCTTCACAACGCCACCGACGCCGTCTCGGCAAAGTTCAGCGACGCCGGCGCCGCGATCGGTGACGCCCCGCACCAGGTCAAAGCCAAAACCCAGGGCAGCCCCATGGCCGCAGGCCTGATCGCGTTCGGCGCCGGGCTGCTGCTCTCGGCCCTGATCCCCGCCAGCGAAAAGGAACGCGAAGCAGCAGACGCGCTCAAAACCGCCGCCGAACCCATGACCACCCAGCTGACCGAGGCCGCCAAAGACATGGCCGAAGGCCTGAAGGAACCAGCCCGCGAAGCCATGGACAACGTCAAGGCAACCGCCACCGACGCAGCCGAAAACGTCAAAGCCGAAGGCCAAATGGCCGCAGCCGACGTCAAAGACCGCGCCACCGACGCCAAGGACAACGTCCAAAACACGTGATGCGGGACAACTGGTTCAACCAGTTCTCTGCTTCAGTCAGCATTACAGACAGGCCGGCTCCGCCTCCCCGGCGGGGCCGGCCCGTTCCTTGCAAACCCGAAATGAGATGACACCCCAATGGCCACTCACGACGCATCCGAAACCAGCACCGCAAAAGCTGGCCAGGCTCCAGCACCGGATGATTCCCGCAAACCGGACAGCCCTACCGATGTCTCCAAGCCCTCGTGGAAGTACATCGCCAAGAAAACCCTCAGGGAGTTCACGAAGGA
Source organism: Arthrobacter sp. BF1 (assembly GCF_056680215.1). Taxonomy (NCBI): domain Bacteria; kingdom Bacillati; phylum Actinomycetota; class Actinomycetes; order Micrococcales; family Micrococcaceae; genus Arthrobacter; species Arthrobacter sp. BF1. The sequence goes on along the minus strand of NZ_CM155271.1, from coordinate 353,861 downwards.
CCAGTGCCCCGACCTGGCTGCGTCACTGACCTACTACTCAGTGCTTTCGATCTTCCCGGCGCTCTTGGCGCTCGTGTCCCTCCTCGGGATTTTCGGGGACCCGCAAAAGACCACCTCCGCCCTGCTCGACATCGTCCAGGGTTTCGCTCCGGGCCAGACCCTGGAGACGATCCGCCCGGTGGTCCAGGACCTTGCCAGCTCCTCAGCTGCCGGCCTGACGCTGATCCTCGGCCTCCTCACCGCTCTCTGGTCCGCCTCCGGCTACGTCGGTGCCTTCGGCCGGGCCATGAACAGGGTCTACGAAACCGATGAGGGCCGCCCCTTTGTGAAGCTGCGCGGCACCATGCTCGGTGTCACCATCGTCAATCTGCTGATCGTCGTCATCATCGCAGCGATGCTCGTGCTGAGCGGCCCTGTCGCAGAATCCGTCGGAAGCCTGATCGGTCTGGGCGGTGCGTTCGTGACCGTCTGGAACATCGCCAAGTGGCCGGTGATGCTGGTGTTGATCGTCGTGGCGATCGCCATCCTCTACTTCGCCACCCCCAACGTAAAGCAGCCGAAGTTCCGCTGGATGAGCATGGGTTCGGCCATCGCCCTGGTGGTGTTCCTGCTGGCCTCACTGGCCTTTGGCTTCTACGTGGCCAACTTCAGCAGCTACAACAAGACGTACGGCGCAATCGGCGGTGTGATTGTCGCGCTGCTGTGGCTGTGGATCCTGAACATGTCCCTGCTTTTTGGGGCCGAATTCGACGCCGAGATGGAGCGTGGACGGCAGCTCCAGGCCGGTATCGAGGCTGAGGAAACCATCCAGCTGCCGCCGCGGGATACCAAAAAGAGCGAGAAGCTCCAGAAACAGGAAGAAGAAGACGTCCGGCACGGCCGCGAACTGCGCGAAAAGTACAGCGCCGAGAACGGACAGGACGCGGAAGGCTCGAGCGAAGGCGGGCACTCAGGTCAGGACGGATCCGGAGACCAGGGAGGGCAACGGCACCGTGACAGGGTCCGGGACAAGGTGCGTGACCGTGCCGCCGGAAAGGACCCGGGACGCGAGGATCACTAGGTCGAGGCGCTGAACTGGGGCGGGACCTGGCCGGAAGGGCCGGGTCGGGCGTGAAAGGCCGGGACTAGGCAGAACCTCCAAGATGGGAGAAAATTGTGTTGTAGATCCTGTGGTTTCCCGGGCTGTCAGCCGTCCGGGGCGAAGCGGGGTCGGCGGCGAGGTGGCCTCTTCTGAGACCGAGGCCAGTCCCCCCAGTCGTCGTCGGCCCCCCGGATTTCCCTGCATTTCCCCTTCGACCGATTGCGACTGGTCCAGGTCAGCCGTTCAGCGCCGCCGCGGGTTCCCGCGTGAGTGACAGCAGATAGGCGCCGAACCCCTGCGGCGCCCGGGCATCGGTCCGGCCTGAAGTCCGGACCCGGATGGTGTCCGTGGACCACACTGCGGCACCGTTCTTACGAAGCCGCTCCACCAATGCCCGGTCCTCGTGCGAGCGTAGACGGGGAAACCCGCCCGCCAGCACGTAGGCAGAAGCCCTCACCCCCAGGTTGGCGCCATGCACGTGGGCATGGTTCTCACCTAGCTGGTGCCGGGCGTGCCAGCGCCTCAGGAGCTCGCTCTCCATGCCTTCCGGGTCAGGTTCCACTGTTCCCACGACTGCATCCGCACCGCGGCCGGCCAGTTCCACCTGGCGCAGCAGCCAGTTCTCGGGAACACAGGAATCGGCGTCGGTATTTGCCAGCCAGACTTCCGGCGAAGCGTACGGCAGGCCCTTTTCGTTGCTTCCCAGCAAAGCACCGCGGTTGCCTGCGCGCCGGCTTCCCCCGACGCTGCGGAACGTTACCTGCAAAGTACTGATGCGGCGGTCCACCGCGGCCTGGTGCGAGGCGACTGCCGCGGAACCGTCCGTGCAGCTGTCCAGCGTCACGAGAATAGACACGGCGGTGTTCGGGCTTTGCGCCTGCAGAGCGTCGGCCGCTGTACGTACGGCACCGAGGGCCCTGGGAAGGAGCCGCTCCTCGTTGTGGACCGGAATCACCACCGCTACCTGCCTGATGCGGTCCACGTCAGGCCCCCGAATTTCCGGAATCGGTAGGAGACACCAGCGTCTCCAGCACAAAATCGCGTTCCTGGTACAGTCCTGCGGTGCGCCAACGCAGCCGGTTCCGGGCCAGCGCATGGACCGAATCGCCGTCGAGCTCCCAGCCTGAAATCGGGTGCCGCCAATGGCACAGCAGCAGCGTGCCGTCCGGTGTCATGGATGATTGGATCCGCTCCAGAAGCTGATCAAGCTCCGACGACGCAAGGTAGTACCCCACCTCGGAGACCACCACTAGGTCATAGCAGCCCTCGGGCCACTCTCCGGGCAGAGTCAGTTGGCGGGTGGCGACGCCGGGAAAGGGCGCGAGGCGCTCGGCCGCAAGTTTCAGGGCTGTGCTGCTGGCGTCAACGGCCAGGAGGCTGGTGCACCTGCCGGCCAGCTCGGCGGTCAGGGTACCGATGGAGCACCCGATCTCCAGGCCCGACTGGTAACTTTCCCGGGGCAGCGCGGCGAGCGTCAGGCTGCGTTTTCGTCGCTCGTACCAACGGGTGGTGTACTCCCAGGGATCCCCGGACTCCGAGTGAACCTCATCGAAAATCCGTTGCGCGTCCACGCTCGTGTGCGGCGCAAAGGCCGGGGCAGACTCCCTGCCGGCCGCGCGTGGCGGGACGGCACGGTTCCATGCAAACGTTTCGAAAGGGCGCTGGAAATGCTTGAGGAAGCCGTCCGCAAGCAGCGCCTCGTCGCCAGCCAGTGCAGACAGTGGGCGCGTCTGGCTGGTGTGGGCGGCCATGGCTGCTGCCTTGCGTGCCTGCTGTTCAGGGTCGAGGGGAAGCCGTGCCCAAGTGCGCCAGGCCGGATCTTCCGGGGAGGCCCACAGCCAGTACCAGATGGGATACTCCAGCAGGGCATGCCCGTCTTCCAGGGCAACTTGCGCGGCCGCGTTGCCGAGGGCGTCGTGGTCGGCGTGGCCGTCCGCACGATACGGAGCCACGATTGCCAACTGCTGCGGCTGCCGTGAAGGCACGGGTTGGCCGGGCTGACCGTGCTCACCGGACTGCCGGTTGATGGTTTCCCTCAGCCGCGCGGCGATCTCCTGTTTCCGGTCCTTCAGGCCGCCATCGGGCAGCCCCAGGAAACGCCAGTGCCCGGCCAGCCCCAATATCTGCATCGCTGAGGCGAACTCCTCAATCCGCACGGCTGCGAGCTGTTCGGGTGTCATGGTGGTGGACTCAGGATGCGAGGCCTCACCGGCTGTGCAGAGCAGGACGTCGACGTCGGCGCCCGAAGCGTGCAGCAGCGACAGGAGGCCGCCCGCGCCGAGGCTTTCGTCGTCCGGGTGGGCGGCCAGCACAACAAACCGCATGGCACCGAAATCCTGCGCTCCAAGGGGAAGCTCGGCCAAAGCCGCCAGACCGCTGGCAGCCCAGTCCTCTTCGTCCGTGCCCGGGTCCGTGTGCGAGAAGGTCACCAAGGGTGTTCCCCTGCGAGCGTCAGTTTCCCCAACTGGGCGTCGTCCCGCATGGCATGGTGTTGGCGCACATACAGCGCCAGGTCCGCCATGCGCTTGGCATAGGGTTCGTCGAACGCCAACGGCCCGGGCCCCCGATTCGTGTTGATCAGGGAAAGCACACGCTCGACGGCGGCGGCTACCGTTCCGCGCACGCGCAACGCTTCGCTCCACGCACTGCGGCCGGCCGCCGGGGTGCCGTCCCCCGCGGCGGACAGGCCGCCGTCGTTGGACAGGGCGCCGCCGTTCGACAGGCCGCCGCCATTCGACAGGGCACCGCCGTCGATCAGACCCGCCACGCGCCCCAGGTACTCCATGGTGGAGGTAAGGATGCGGTCCGTCTCCCCCATCGCTGCCAGCGCGATCTGGTCAGGTTCCCGTCCCTTTCCGGCAGCGGCACTCAAGGATTCGCGGTAGTCCCTGGCCACGGCCACCGCTCCGCCCAGCCAGCAGGCGGCCACTCCCATGCCGCCCCAGGCAAACCCGGGGCGGCTGAAGTACCAGCCATCGCCACCGACGGGAACTGCCGGCACCTGACTGAAATGGACCGTGCCGCTGGGGATCTCCCGCAGGCCGCGCGCCACCCACACGGGCACTTCGCATGTCACACCGGAGTACCGGAGATCCACGGCAAAGGCGGCCCGGCCTCCACTTTCGGTGTGGGCGGTGACAATGGCACGGTCAAGCAGCGGCGCCAGCGAGCACCACGGTTTGGCGCCGCTCAGGAGGATGCCGCCGCCGTCGGCCTTTGCTTCCAGGCGGGCCCCCGGTCCTTCAGCGGCGAAAACTCCCCACAGGCCGGCGCGCTCGTTTGGCGGATGGCCGGCCTGGGCGAGGATGGCCTGCGCATCCAGATGGGGCTCGAAAATTCGGCCCGCGGCCACATCCACGCTGGCCACCGAAGCCAGCAACTCCCAGAGAAGGCCCGTCTGGCCGTGCCCCGGCTTCGGCCAGCTGTTTCCGGCGTTTCCTGCCAGTGTCAGCAGCGCCGGGACATCCCCGGCCGCGGACGATACCCCGTGGAGCAGGGCGCCGTACTGGGCGAGGTCGGTTTCAGCTGAAACCAGTCGGACGGGTCTGGGAAAGCTTCGCTGCTCAGGCACTCCCCGGGCGTGGCCGCGCAGGACTATTTCTCCACCGGTTCAGTGACGGCCGCCGAGGGTGTCATGGTTTCGGCGTTCACCATCCAGGCCAACTGCTCCAACCGCTCGATGGCCGCGTGGAGCAGGTCCGCGCTGGTGGGGTCTTCATCGTCCACCTCATCGTGGACATTCCGCATGGTCTTGACGGTCCGTTCCAGCCTGGCCGTCACCAGCTTGACGGCGTCCTTTGTGGAGATCAGTCCGCCCGGCAACTGGTCCAGGCGGGTGTCCGCAGCAATCGTCTTGCTTCGGCCGTCAGGAAGGGCGTGCAATGCCCGCATCCGTTCCGCCGTCTGGTCAGCGAAGAGGCGGGCACTGGCGATGATCTCGTCGAGTTGCAGGTGGAGGTCGCGGAAGTTGGTGCCCACAATGTTCCAGTGGGCCTGCTTGCCCTGCACATGGAGCTCCACCAGGTCCGTCAGGACCATCTGAAGGTTGCTGGCGAGGGTGGGTGACGCTTTCATCGAATCCTCCAAGGCGGGTGTCCGTTCCGGACCGGACTTCGGCCGGCGAGTAATTCTAAGCATACTTAGGAATAGCTTGTCAGCGGACTCTTGCCAGGGCGAACCCATCCCAGCCCTTGGACCCAACGGTTTGGAGCACGGTGGCATCGAGCTGCGGGTGTTTTCCCAGCAGCTCCAGTGCGCTGATGATCCCCGGGGCGTTGACGTCGTCGATGGATGGATCCAGGACGGCGCCCTCCCACACCGCGTTATCGAGCACAACAACGGTGCCGGGCCGGCCCAAGCGAACAGCCCACTCGAGGTAGTCGGCGTTGTGTTCCTTGTCCGCATCGATGAATACAAAGTCAAAGGGCTCCTGGCCCTCGGACTGAAGTGCCGCCAACGTATCGAGCGCTGCGCCCACCCGGATCTGAACCTTGTGGCCCAGTCCGGCGGCCTCCACGTTTGCCCTGGCAATGTCCGCATGTTTGGTGAGGTATTCGCACGTCACCAGCCTGCCGTCGTCGGGAAGTCCCTGGGCCATCCACATGCTGCTGAAGCCGGCCAGCGTCCCGATCTCCAGCACCCGCCGGGCGCCGGAAATCTGCACCAGGAGCTTGAGGAACTTGCCCGCATTGGGGGTCACCTCGATAGGCGGCATCCCGGCATCGACGGCGGAGCTTACAGCCCGCTGCAATGCGTCGTCCGGATGCACCACCGTTCCGGTGAGGAAATCCTCCACCGCCACCCAGCCCGGCTGGGTCTTATGCTCAAACATGGCCACAGTCTGGCATGCAGCCACGCACGGGTCTAGGAACCGTCTGAAAGAGCCTTATCGAGGCGCTCCACCTTGGCCTTGAGCTCGCCCGTGTAGCCAGGGCGGATATCGGCTTTGATGACCAGCGAGACTCGGCTGCCGAACTGCCCCACGGCTTCAGTGGCGCGCTTGACAACATCGAACACCTCGTCCCAGTCACCCTCGATGGTGGTGAACATCGAGTCGGTCTGATGCGGCAGGCCCGATTCCCTGACGACCTTCACAGCGGCCGCGACGGCGTCGTGGACTGATGCGTCGTGGGGGCGGGCTCCGCCGACGGGCGTACCGGACGGGGCAACAGAAAATGCAAGCAACATAGGACAAGTCTGTCATGCGGCCGGATGCTTGAATCGGCCGGAAGGCCGGGTGAACGTCACATAACCGGCTACCCTCCGGTAACCATGTTCGTGGCCTGTCGCGTTGCTAACCTGATCGAATGAGCATTGCTGTCGTCCGCAAGCCACTACGCGCAGACGCTGCCCGGAACGTGGACAAGATCATCCTGGCCGCGCGCCAGTGCTTCCGCGAGCACGGCCCGGACGTCCCCCTCCAGACCATCGCCGCCACGGCCGGGGTGGGGCCCGCCACGCTGTTCAGGAACTTCGCCGATAAGGAGGAGCTGGTCCTGGCCGCCCTCAACCGGCAGCTCCGGGAGACCGTGGACCCCGTCATTGCGGAGGCCGTAGCAGGCATGGATGCAGCGGCTGGGCTGCTCCGCGTCATCGAGGCGATCATGGCCGCGGCGAGTGCAGATGCGAACCTGCTGGGTGCCGTGGCAGGGCGCCGCGAACTCCTCACGGGGATCACGGGATCCTTGATGGAATCCATCGGCGTCCTCCTGGTCCGCGGCCAGGGACAAGGCACCCTCCGCTCGGACATTTCCCTGACGGACATGTTCCGTTTGCTCGCCATGCTGATCGGCGTAGTTGACACCATGGAACCCGGTTCGGATGCCTGGCGCCGCCCGGTGGCGCTCATCGAGGACGCCATCCGCACTGAAGGGACCCGGCGCCCCCTGCCTGCCTTCGTCCCCCTGCCCGCTTCGCAGCTCCAGGGTCCGCAGTTCAGCTGACAAGTTCAGCCGACCTGCAACCGGCATGGGCGCATGCTTCGGCACGCTGCCCTTATTTGTATCCGGCTGTCGGCATTGTGGGTCCCGAGCCGTTGGCCTAGACTCTAGATGGGTTACGCAGCCAGCCTCTGATCCACCAGAGGAGACAAAATGCACCACGTTCTTGGCACCCAACCGGTCAGCGCGATATGAACCGCGCGAAGCTTTCCCAGGTCATCAACGATCCCCGCGGCCCCGAAGAAGTCCTGCCCGCGCTGCCCGCGGAAGAGCTCGCGAATCTGCTGGACGCCTTGTACCAGAACCTCGACACCCCGGCGCCGGACCTCGGTGCACAGGTGTGGTATGAGCTGGCCGTCGAAGAAAGCGCCCGCCGCACGGCATCCCCGGAGGATGAGCAGTCCGCCTAAACGGCTTTGACTTGGTCTGCGACTGATCCGGACCCCAACTGACTCGGACCCGGCGGGCCCGCCGTTTGAAGCGAGCGCTGCGAATCACGTTCAGCCGGCGTGGCCCTCCGGGTCTTTTTTGCGGTTTACCCGCTTTGGGCCCTACCCCTCCATGGCAAGGTCGGGAAGCACCCTACCGGCCTCATAATCCTCGTCCGTCTCGTGGTCCTCCTCCGCCTTAGGCACCTCGCGGGGGTGGTGATGAGGGACGTGTTCCTTTGCCTCCCGCAGATGCTGCTGCAACTTCTCCTCTGCATCACGGCGACGCCGGGAAGTATCCCGCAACTCCCTGGTGGCCTCGGAGGCGCTCTTGTCATAGACGGGCCGGGACTTCGGTTCTGAAGCACGGTGATCAGCCCCGCCTTCGGCGTCCGGCCCCTGGTGCTCTGCCTGTTCGTTCATTTAAACTGGCTCCTCTCCGTCCGTGACTGCCAAGTCACAGCTAAACCTCGTCGGGGCATCAGTCGTTCGACGATGCTTCCCGATTGTTGAGCTCGGCCCGGACCGCAGCATGCAGGGCGGCCATGCCGGGCTCCTGAGTGACATCCAAGGCCAGTCTTATGCGTTCAGAGAGGATGTCAAGGTCCTCGGGCGGCAAGTCGGCGATGGAAGTGAACCGGGTGAAGAAGCGCTTGACCGGCAGGCCTGCGCGCCATCCGGCGGCCGTGGGGTGGCGGGGCTTGCCGGGTCTGGTGCGGGCTACGTGCAGGTTTATTTCCATGGTGGGCGCTCTCACGAGAAATCCATGGCCAACTGCATAGCCAGAATCATGCTACAGCGCTTGTGCCGCGCACCACTAGGTTTTGCGCTCAGTTCCACCCAATTAACCGGAGGAGGGCAGCGGTGGCAGCGCCCACGATTACCACAAGCAGGAACGGTGCCCGGAACGCTAGTGCAACGGCGGCAGCGGCGAGGGCCCCCAACCGTGCGTCGGCAGCCAGCGCCTGTCCGGAGGCCACTGTATTGACGATAGTCAGGGACGCAAGCAGGCCGATGGTCATGGTCCCGGCCACGCGGGACATCCGCGGGTCCTCCAGGAGCTTCGCGGGGACCAGGTAGCCCATCACCTTCCACGCATAGGCGAGGACGCACGCCAACAGCAGCCAGAACCAGAGATTCATGAGTCCGCCTCCCGGGTGGCGCCGTGGCCGTGATGCTCCTGGTAGGGATCCACATCCGGTTCGAGGCCTTCATCGCTGCGGCCGTGGCTGAACCAGCCGATCACCGCGGCCACCAGTGCCGCGATCAAGATGGGCACGCCGGCGGGAACGAACGGCACCGCGAGGACCGTGGCCAACGCGCACGCCACTGCGATCGCGGCCGGTTCCACCCCCTTGAGCCGCGGCCACAACAGGGCGAGGAAGGCGGCAACCGCCGCACCGTCAAGACCCCATTGCTTCGGGTCCCCCAGGCCGCTTCCAGCGAGGGCCCCGACGGCAGTAAAGAGGTTCCAGAGCACGTAGATGCCAATGCCTGCTGTCCAGAACCCGCGCCTCTGCTCAGCAGGATCGGTCTGGCCTGTGCTGGTGGCGGTCGACTCGTCAATGGTGACCTGCGCGGCAACATACCGCCGCCATCCCCTGGGTTGCAGGAGGGCATTCAGTTGCATTCCGTAGATACCGTTTCGCATACCCAGGAGCGTGGCTGCACTCATCGCCGCTATGCCGGACCCGCCGCCGGCCACCACGCCGATGAACGCGAACTGGGAACCGCCACTGAAGAGCAGGAGGCTCAGCGCCATGGTCTGCCAGAAATCGAGGCCGGACGTGACGGACAGGGCGCCGAAGGAAATACCGTAGAGGCCGGTGGCGATGCTGATGGACATGCCCACCCGGACCGCAGGGGAGGCGAGAAGCTTCACTGCGGCGGCCGGGCCGGGACGTTCCGCAGGCTCCAGGCCCACAGGATGAGCGGGAGCTGAAGGGGAAGCCTGACAGTATGTGCCGTGCGCTGCGCCGGCGAGCCCGTGGGGCCATAGGCGCGGCGGAGCGCGTCCACGTGGCCGGCCAGGAACACGGTGAACATTGCAGTCACAGCGGTGGCCGCCACCCGCCGGGTGCCCGGTATCAGGAGTACGACGGCGGCACCCGCCTCGAGCAGGCCGCTCACCGCGATCCATTCCTCCCGGGTCATCACCGCCAAAGGCCCTCCGCCGCCGTCGTCCCTTGTGTTCACCCGGGCAGCGCTGACCGCTCCCGCCTCCGGCGCCTCGCGGTTAGTGTCCGGAGCGTCGCGGCAGAGATAATCCGGGACCATCTGGGCGAAGAAGCGCGGCTCGCGGAAGTGCTTCATCGCGCTGGTCAGCAGCAGGGCACTCATGGCTGCTGCAGAGAGAGTTTGAACGGCCCGGCCGGACCAGCGTAATGGCATGGTTCCACTCAATCACAGCGGAACCTCCGCGACTAAAACAGGGTCGGCGGCGGAAGGGCAGCCCAGGCGTCAGGAGGGCATCGGAGCCTGCTGGCCGCTCGGCTGGAGCTGCGCCAGCACCCTGGCCGGTTTGTTGGTGGTGATCTCGTGAATGCCCAACCCTTGGCAGAGGGCAACATCGCGTTCGGTGTCCACGGTCCAGACGCGGAAGCGGCGGCCGGATTCCAGCCAGCGCTGGACGGTCCGGGCGTGTTCGCGGATGTACATGATCCCGGGCCCCGCGAGCCCGACCTCGCAGTCGTCCAGGATCCTCTCGCCTTCCAGCTGGGCCGCCTTCATCACGTTGGCGACGGCGGTGCCCGCCAGCGTCCCCAGGCTCAGTTCGTCCCGGATTTCGTCGACGTCGATGTCATCCACGAGTTGGCAGATGTGCGCGGCCGGTACCTTCTTCAACAAGTGCTTCACCGAGTCCGGGCTGAAGCTCATAAACGAGACACTGATGTTGTCCACGGCGGAGGTCGAGGGGTTCCACCCTTCACCCTGGAGCACCTCGAGCACGCGGTCCTCCAATTTCAGCTGATACGGGCTGGGGTGCTTTAGTTCGATGGCCAGTCCCATGGGCCGGCCGGCGACGCGGAGGATGTCCAGGAGTTCCGGCAGGGTCAGGAACTGCTCTGAGCGGGCACCGTATTTTTCCGGGATCCGGACGCCCTTCCACGACGAAAAGTCCAGTTGCCGCAGCTCTGCCAGCGTGCGGTCCGCCACGGGGCCGGTCCCATCCGATGTTCGGTCCAGATTGGCGTCATGCAGCAGGACGGCGTGCTGGTCGCGGGTGAGGTGGACGTCGCACTCCACGCCGTCGGCGCCGTCGGCAACGGCCTGGAGGTAGGCGGCGCGGGTGTGTTCGGCAAATGCGGCACTGGCGCCCCGGTGGGCATAAACCAGCGGGCGGTCCGGAACAGACTCGTCAAATGTCATGAGGACACGCTAGCGGACGGGACCCGGACGCACGGGACTAGGCTGGGCACATGCAGGTGAACTCTGAGCCAATTACGCGGCAGTCCCCACCCCAGCCCCCGGGCAAGGATCCGCTGGGGGCGAAGAACAGGGCCGCCGTCGTCGGTCAGCAACTGAGCCCCGGCGACGCCGAAAAGGCGGCAGCGCTGCGGAAGATGAAACTGGTGGCGCTGGGTCTCCTCATTGCCATGGCCATCATTTTTGTCTTCGCGTTCGCGCTGCAGAAGGAGTATCCGTGGCTGCAGTATGTCCGCGCCGCGGCGGAGGGCGGCATGGTGGGTGCGCTGGCCGACTGGTTCGCCGTCACCGCGCTGTTCAAGTACCCCATGGGCATCAAGATCCCGCACACCGCCATTATCCCGCGCCGCAAGGACCAGATCGGGGCGTCGCTGGGCGAGTTTGTGGAAACCAACTTCCTGTCCGAGCAGGTGGTCCAGGAGAAGCTCGCGTCGGTGGACGTGGCGCGGAAGGCCGGTGCGTGGCTGTCCGGTCCCGGCGGCGCCGAGCGCGTGGCCAAGGAGGGTGCCGCCGTCATCCGCGGCGCGTTCAAGGTATTGAACGACGACGACGTCCAGGCCGTGATCGAGTCAATGGTCCGCAAGCACCTGCTCACTCCGCCGTGGGGGCCTCCCGTGGGACGCCTGGCTGCGCGGATCTTCGCCGACGGCCATCACCACACCCTGGTGGACCTGCTGGTGGACCGGACCGTGGACTGGGTCCGGGACAACCATGAAACCGTCAGCCGGCTGGTCTCGGACCGGTCCCCGCAGTGGGTCCCGCAGTTCGTGGACGGGCTCGTGGGAGACAAGGTCTATCTGGAAATCCTCAAGTTCACCAAGGCTGTCCAGTCCGATCCGCAGCATCAGGTCCGGCAGTCAATCGACACCTACCTCACGTCCCTCGCGCAGGACCTGCAGCACGATCCCGTGATGATCGCCCGCGCCGAAGGTATCAAGGCGCAGGTGCTCGGCGACCCCGAGGTCCGGGAGTTGGCGTCCCGGACGTGGGGCACCATCAAGGCTGCGCTGCTCAGCGCCGTCGACGATCCGCACAGCGAACTGACCGTCAAGTTCAAGGCCGCGGTGCACGATTTCGGCACGCGCCTGGTGGTTGACCCCGAACTGGCCGGCAAGGTCAACGCCTGGATCGGCGACGCCGCCGGCTACCTGGTGCGGACGTACCGCTCGGACATCGCCGGCGTCATCACCGACACCGTGGCGCGGTGGGATGCGGAGGAAACCTCGCAGAAGATCGAACTCCAGGTGGGCAAGGACCTGCAGTTCATCCGGATCAACGGCACGGTGGTGGGTTCCCTTGCCGGGCTGGCCATCTTCAGCGCGGCGCACCTGATCTTCGGCTGACCTAGGCGAAGGACTCCAGTTCGACGCCGGCCGCTTCGAGCCCGGCCCGGACCGCGGTGGCCATCTCCACTGCTCCGGGGGTGTCGCCGTGGATGCACAGGGAATCAGGCCTGACCTGGACCACGGTTCCGTCCACGGCCACCACCTCCCCCTTTGTTGCCAGACGAACGGCGCGCTCCACGATTGAGTTGATGTCGTGCAGGACGGCACCTTCGTGCGACCGCGGCACGAGTGTGCCGTCACCCTGGTAGGCGCGGTCCACAAAGGCCTCCACAAAAACGGGGTGCCCGGCCTCCTTGGCCTGGATCAGGAGCTGCGAGCCCGGCAGCCCGAGAATAGGAAGGCCGGGATCGTAGGCCTGGATGGCGGCAACCACCGCGGAAGCCTGGTCCTCGTCGTGCACCAGGCGGTTGTAGAGGGCGCCGTGCGGCTTGACGTAATCCACAGAGGCACCCACCGCGTGTGCAACGCCGTCGAGCGCGCCCAGCTGGTACAGCACGTCACCGAACAGCTCATCGAAGGACATGTCCAGGGACCGGCGGCCGAAGCCGGCAAGGTCCCGGTATCCCACGTGCGCGCCCACGGTCACATCGAGCTCGAAGGCGGCGCGGCAGCTGTCGAGCATGGTGACGGGATCCCCTGCGTGGAAGCCGCAGGCCACGTTGGCGCTGGTCACCAGGGGGAACATTGCGGCGTCATCGCCCATGGTCCACGAGCCGAACGATTCGCCGAGGTCAGCGTTGAGATCCAAGGTTTTTGCCCTCCAGGGTGTTGTTGCCCGTGCTGTTGTTCTCCGCGGCTGCGGAGGTGGCTTTGAGCTCTCCCGGAATCGTATCCGGCATTGGGCCGAAAGCTTCCTTGGCGTTCGACGCCACCGCCCGGCCCATCATGAGGTTGCCGGCACCGCCCACCACCGCGCCGATGCCGAACGGAAGTGCCCGGCCTAGCAGCGCTGACCCCTGGCGCTTGAGCAGGTTCTTGAGGAAGGCCTTCTGGATCTTGCTCCGAATGGCGCCGAAACCCGTGGGCATGGACTTGGACAGTGCGTTTCCCCATGCCTTGGTTGCGCTGGTTCCCTTCCCCATGGCCTGCCCGCTGAGCGTTCCGAGCAGGGCAGTCCCTTCTTCGCCCAGCATGATGGCCATCACCATGGTGCTGGCCTTTTCGGGGTTGGTCAGCCGGATTCCGTGAAGTTCCGCCAGCGAGGTGGCGTAGAGCGCGGTGGCCTCGAGGAAGCCAACGGTGGCAGCGGCCGAAAGCCCCAGCGAGGCCACCGTTCCGACGCCGGGCACAACAGCCGTTGCCCCGACGAGGGCGCCGCCGCCGGTCACAGCCCGCAGGTAGTCCCGCTCCAGGATTTCCGCGAGCCTGGCTGCGCTGGCGCGGGGGTGTTTGCGCTGCAGCCGCCGGACGTAGGCGAGCACAAGCGGCCGTTGAATTTCAACCGCCCTCAGGAGCATGTTGTGGACGCCGGGTTTCGGCCTGCCTTCGGCGTCGAACACCGCGTTGTGGGCGGTTTCCTGCGCGATTCGTACTGCGGGATTGCTGCGCTTGGCCATGGTCACCTCTGCTTCTCTAGTACGTCTGTCCGCCGGCGGTCTTAGCTGCGGCACTGCCTTAACACTAAGGGTGCTTCACGCTATGTACCGTTCCTGCCGGGAGTTAGGCGCTGAAGCGTTACTGCCGGACTCCTCAGCCGAGCGCGTGGATGACGGGAATGCTCGCCGTCGGCGGTCCGCTGGGGAAGACCGTGGGCTCGGGGCACTCAAAAGGTTCCAAGGCCACGCGGACCGGTTCCGGACCAACGCGGAGAACCTGGCCGCGTACATCCACGTCCAGTTGCCCGCCGCTTTGGACGGTGAGGGTGAGCGCGCCGCCGTCGAGCTCCACCAGCAGCAGGCGCCCGCGGACTTTCAGGTGGAAGGTCAGCGCGTCCCATTCAGCCGGAAGGCGCGGATCGAAGAAAGGCATGTGGCCCTGGTCCCGGAGCCCGGCGAAGCCGCACACCAACGAACTCCACACCCCTCCGGTGGACGCAATGTGCACGCCGTCGATGGTGTTGCCGTGGGTGTCATCCAGGTCGATGAAAGCCGCGTTGGTGAAGTGCTCCAAAGCCGCTTCCGGATGCCCCACTTCGGCGGCCATGATCCCCTGGACGCAGGCTGAGAGGGTGGAATCGCCGGTGGTGATGGGGTCGTAGAAATCGAAGGCGCGGCGCTTTTCCTCGGCCGTGAAGTCCTGCCACTGGAGGAACATTGCCAGCACGGTGTCTGCCTGTTTCAGCACCTGGTGCCGGTAAATCACCAACGGGTGGAAGTGGAGCAGCAGCGGGTACTTCGACCGGGGTGTGGTCCAGTCCCAGGGCTCCAGAGTCATGAAGTCGTTATCCTGCGAGTAGACCTGCAGGTCTTCATCGAACGGCAGTTGCATGCGGTTGGCAGCCTGCACCCACAGTTGACGCTCGGCCTCTTCGATGGCCGGGTGTTCCACGGCGGCGGCGGCGCCCAGGTTAAAGCGGGCCATGACGTTGGTGTACAGGTTGTCGTTGACAACCGCCGTGTACTCGTCCGGGCCCGTGACACCGTGAATATGGAAGAGCCCGTCCTTGCCGAAGAAGCCCAGCGAGACCCACATGCGGGCCGTTTCGATCAGCAGTTCGGCACCCATGCCTTCGCGGAACGCCTCGTCGCCGCTGGCCCACATGTAGCGGCTCGTGGCAAAAGCGATGGCGGCGGCGATGTGGAATTGCGCCGTGCCGGCGGCGTAGTAGGCGCTGGCTTCGAGTCCGTTAATGGTGCGCCACGGGAACAGGGCGCCGTCCACGCTGAGCTCCTTGGCCCGGATTTTGGCGACCGGAAGCATCTGGTGCCGGAATTCCAGAACCTGACGGGCGGCGTCGGGGTTGGTGTAGGTGAGGTAGGGCAGGAGGTAGACCTCCTGGTCCCAGAAGTAATGCCCTTCGTAGCCCGAGCCGGTCACGCCCTTCGCCGGGATGCCCGCGACGTCGGCCCGTGCCGTTGCCTGTGCCAGCTGGAACAGGTTCCAGCGGATGGCCTGCTGGAGCTGGGGCTGGCCGCCCACCACAATGTCGGACGTGGCCCAGTACTCGCGGTAGTGCTCCCGGCTCTCGTCGAAGATGTCCTCCACAGGTCGGAGCCCGGCTTCGGCGGTTTCCGCGGCATCCCGCTCGGAGTCCTGGACGCCCGGGCCTGCGGCGTAGCTGACGCTCTTCTCGAGCCGGAACGGCTCGTCGGCCCGGACCGCCAGGACGTAACGGACGCTGCTGTCATCTTCGCCGGCCAGCGTTTCAAAGCACTGTTGGCCGGTAGAGGTCCAGTGGTCCACGGCCATCCCCACACGTTGCCCTGATTCCGCTGCCTGCCAGGACAGGCGGAGGGAGCCGTCGCCGCCGTCAATCCGGACCGGGAGCAGGACCCGGCCCGCGTGCCGGCCGGACCGGCGCGGGTCATGCGCCGAGTGGTCCTCCACAGGCTGGTCCTGGCGGTTGATGACGGACGACGTGACGTCGGCGGAAACTTCGCGGTCCGAGGCGACCTCCAGCGAAATGCCCAGGCTGCCGCGCGAGGCGAAGCCCACGGCACGCCGCTCGGTGGTGGTCACGGTGGCACCGGAGCGGCAGCGCCAGGTGACGCGGCACTCGTAGATGCCGGTGGCGAAGTCAACTGCCCGGCGGTAGTCCAGCACGTCCGATTCCGCGAGCGACAGGGTTTCGCCGTCGATGATCACGGTGAAGTTGTTCGCATCCGGGATGTAGATGATCCGCTGCCCGGTCCGGGCAAACCCGAACGCGTTCTCCGCATGCTTGATGTCCCAGATCTCATGCAGGCCGTTGATGAAGCTGCCCGGGAGTTCGGCATCGGCTGCCGCCCAGTGGGCACCGCGGATACCCAGGTGCCCGTTGCCCAGGGCAAAGAGCGTTTCCAGGGTGCCGGCATTGCCTGGCTGGTGGCGTGTTTCCACGAGCTGCCAGGGAGTGTCGGGGAACCGTTCACGGTCAGCGGTGATGAGAGCCATGCTGTTGCGATCCTTTTGGCGTGGTGCTGGTCTGGTGGTGCGCGTCCGGGTGCTTGCCCGGCCGGCGAGGCTGGTTAGAGGAGTTCCTGGAGATCGTTGACCACGCGGGTGGCCCCGGCGTCGAGCAGGGTCTCCCGGCCGGCGCCCCTGTCCACGCCGATCACGGAGTGGAAGCTGCCCGCGTGCCCGGCCTGGACGCCGGAGACCGCGTCCTCAACCACCACGCATTCTTCGCTGGGCAGGCCGAGCAGCTGCGCTGCGTAGGTGTACGTGGCCGGGCTCGGCTTACCGGGCAGGCCCTCGGCCGCGGCCACCACCCCGTCAACCACTATTTCGAAATGCCCGTTCAGGCCGGCGGCCTTCAGGACGGCAGGGGCGTTCCGGGATGAGGAGACGACGGCGACCTTCAGTCCGCGGGCCACGGCGGCCTCCAGGAAACGCACCGAACCCGCAAAAGGCTCGACGCCGGCGCTGACAATGTCATTGAATACCTGGTTCTTGCGGTTGCCGAGTCCCTGCACGGTGGCCTGGGCGGACTCCTCAGTTGAGGAGTTTTCTTCGCCTTCCGGGAGCACAATGCCTCGGGACGCCAGGAAGTCCCGGACGCCGTCGAACCGGGGCTTGCCATCGATGTGGTCGAAGTAGTCTTCCGCGCGGTAGCCAGGCACGCCGGGCCGGGACGCCAGGTAACCCTCGAAAAGTTCCTTCCACGCCTGTTCGTGGACGGTGGCCGTGGGCGTGAGTACGCCGTCGAGGTCGAACAGGATCGCAGAAGCGCTGGTCCACCCGGGGGTTTCGGTTTTTAGAACGTCAGTCATGCGCAATGTCCTTTCAGACGGCGGGCAGCCATGGGGCGTAACTCAGAAGGGCGGAAATCTACAAGCAGGTCAACACTGGGCGGGACTCCGCAAGTGAGCGGCGGTGCGCAAAGGCGGAGGGGGGAATCGCGGGCCACGGTGTCCGCTGGATCGAGCAGGAGCGGCTAAGGGCCATGGCATAAATCATGGCGGGCCGGTGGGCTGCTGCTAATCGTCTTCTTCCATGATGAGTGCCATGGTGCGGCCTGACAAGCTGGCCGCACGGGCAGCCCGGCATAAGACTTGCCCGCCACCGCGGAAAACTGAAGCTCAGCTGAGCACGTAGTGGCGCAGGAACGCGCTGACATCCACCATTTCGGTCTTGCTCATCGCATGGCCCATGCCGGGATACGTCCGTGCGGTCAGCTGGGTGTTCTTGTCCAGCCACTCGGCCGTGTACTCCGTGGCTTCCTCGTTGATCACCAGGTCCGCCCTGTCCCGGCCCCAGAAGAAGGGCGGCGGGGTCTCAAAGGAATCGGTCAGTGCAAGCAGTTCGTTGTCCAGCACAAACCCGGAAAGCCCAACTGTCGCCTTGTAGCTTTCGGGGTGCAGGCGCAGGAGGGTACTGGCCATGGCCATGCCCTGCGAGTAGCCCATCAGACTCACGCTGCTGTGGCGGCCCTTGACCGAGCCGATCCAGGTGTGGACGGCGTTCGTGGCGCTGATGACGTCGGCGAAATCGTTGGCCAGGAAATAGTCCAGCAGGAACCACCCATAATGGTCCCCGATCACCATGGGAGCCCGGAGTGCCGCACACGTGAACTCGGACGGCAGGTATTCGAACAGCCGCACCATCCGGGACTCATCCGTGCCGTAGCCGTGCATCAGGACGAGCAGCGGCGTGCCGTCCCGCTCAGCTTCAGGCTTGGACCAAACAACTGTCTCCATCGGACCAGCCTAGCGATCCAACCGAGCCATTCGACGCAGCGAACAACTCCAGGCGGCCCGCTGAACAGGCATGACACCACCACCGCGCCGCAGCGGCACAGTGCGTAGGTCATTGAATCGGGTAGGGCCGGGCTGTAGCGTGAGCGTGAGAGCACAGCATGCTTATCAGTTCGGCACCACATGTACTCGAACAACTAGGAGCAAGTCATGAGAATCGGTTCCGCCATCTTCCTTATTGCCCTCGGCGCCATCCTGGCCTGGGCCGTAGCTCCAGGCCTGATCCCCTTCGTAGACCAGGTTCTGATCGGGTACATCCTGATGGCCGTGGGTGTCATCGGGTTGATCGCCTCGCTCATCCTGGCCTCGCCGGGGCGTAGCCGCCGCGTCAGCGAAACCCGCTCGGTGGTTGACCCCAACACCGGCGAGCGCATCACGCGCAATGAAAGCCGCGACGGCGGACTGTAACTCCCGGACAAAACCCCTCTGGACTTCCATATCCAGCCACCCCCCGGACAGCAATGACCGGCCTGGAGCCCCGCGAGCCGGGCCCGACCCCGCAAGGGTCAGGCCCGGCTCTCGCGCTTTCCGCCTTTCTGTGTTTTTCTTGGCTTTCGTTGACAAACCAACAGAGACGAAGATAAAGTCAAGTAATTCAACATCACGTGATGCCAGTCACAGGAATTTCAGCACTTTACGCAACGGAGGGTACGTGTTCGCCGAGGAGCGCCAGCAGAAGATTGCCGAGCTTGTTACCGGCACCGGCAGGGTCAGCGTGACCATGCTGGCCGAGCGCTTCCGCATCACCACCGAAACCATCCGCCGCGACCTCGCCACCCTCGAAACAGCCGGTACCGTCCGCCGCGTCCATGGCGGCGCCGTGGCCGCGGACCGTTTCAGTACCTCCGAGGAAAGCATCAATGAACGGACCATCCAGCGGCCGGACCAGAAGCTGCGAATCGCGCAGGCAGCTCTGGCCCTGATCCCGCAGGGGAAGTCGGGAAGCATCCTGCTCGACGCCGGCTCCACCACCGAGGCGCTGGCCGACCTGCTCTCCCGGCGCCCCGCCGTCGTTCATTCCGGCGCAGCGGCTGCGGGCACGGCAACCAGCGCTGCTTCCGGCACGCCGCACGCCAACACGTCAGCGCCCGAACTCGTCGTCATTACCCACGCTGTCCCCATCGCCGCCAGGCTGGCCAGCGCACCCGGAATCGCACTGCAACTGCTGGGCGGCCGGGTGCGCGGCCTCACCCAGGCAGCCGTGGGGCAGGCCACCGTGGAATCCGCGCAGCGGCTGCGCCCGGACATCGCGTTCATCGGCACCAACGGCATCCACGCAAGCTTTGGCCTCAGCACCCCCGATCCTGAAGAAGCCGCCGTCAAGGCAGCCTTCGTACACTCGGCGCGCCGCATTGTGGTGCTGGCCGACTCCTCCAAGCTGGACGCGGAAACCCTGGTCCAGTTCGCCTCCCTGAAAGATCTGGACACTTTGATTACAGACAGCGAGCCCGGCCCGGAACTCACAGCCGCCCTGACCGACGCCGGCGTTGACGTGGTGATCGCATGATTGTCACCTTCACAGCCAACCCGAGCCTGGACCGCACGGTGGCCCTTCCCGGCCCGTTGGAACGCGGCGAAGTCCAGCGCGCGGTTTCGGTCAGCCAGGAATCCGGCGGCAAAGGCGTTAACGTGTCCCGGGCGCTGTGCGCCTCGGGCGTTGAGACAGTGGCTGTTCTTCCGGGGGCGGACAGCGATCCCGTCCTTGCGGGGCTTCGCCACGACAAGGTGCCGTTCGCTGCCCTCGCTATCGACGAGCCGCTGCGCACCAACGTTGCGCTCACCGAACCGGGCGGCGTGACCACCAAAATCAACGAACCGGGCCCGGTGCTGAGCGCAGAGGAACAGGAAGCCTTGATCAGCCTGCTCCTGGAACAAGCCCGCGGTGCCAGCTGGGTGGTCCTGGCAGGCTCCTTGCCGCCTGGGTTCCCGGCCGATTTCTATGCCACGGTGAGCCACCGATTGCGTTCCGCTGCCGACGGCGGCGGCCCGCTGATCGCCGTCGACTCCTCCGGCGCTCCGCTCGCCGCAGCCGTCGCTGATGCGTCGGCAGGCACGGTGTCCGGGAAACCGGACCTCTTAAAACCCAACGCCGAGGAACTGGCGGAACTGGCTGCAGCAGCCGGCTACGCCACGGCGTTAACCGCAGAGGAACTCGAAGCGGATCCGGAGGCCGCCGCAGCGGCCGCCGCCGCCGTCGTGCGTTCCGGTGTGGGTGCTGTACTGGCAACTCTCGGATCCAAGGGAGCTGTCCTGGTAACGGCCGACGGCGCGTGGCTCGCCACGCATCCGCCGGTCGCCGCGGTCAGTACGGTCGGTGCGGGCGATTCATCGCTGGCTGGCTATCTGCTCGCCCACGGTCTGGGCGCCGCCCCGGCCGATTGCCTCCGTCAGGCGGTGGCCCACGGTGCCGCCGCCGCCTCCCTGCCGGGTTCCACTGTCCCGGCAGTCCACCAAACCACCCCGGATGCCGTAACCATCACGGCCCTTCGAAAGGATTGACAGTGACTCAGCTCATCACCACCGAACTGGTCGAGCTCGACCAGAACCTGGGCACCTCGCCCGAGGATGTGATCCGGCACTTGGCCAGCAAAGTTGCTGCCACCGGCCGTGCCTCAGAAGTTGAAGGCCTCTTCGCCGACGCCTTCGCCCGTGAGCAGAAGACCGCCACAGGTATCCCCGGCGGCATCGCCATCCCGCACTGCCGGTCCGCAGCTGTAGTGGAGCCAACCCTTGCCATGGCCCGCCTCAACCCCAAGGTGGACTTCGGCGCCAAGGACGGCCCCGCCGACCTGGTCTTCTTCATCGCCGCCCCGGACGGTGCTGACCAGGAACACCTCAAGCTCCTTTCCAAGCTGGCCCGGTCGCTGATCAAAAAGGACTTCACGGCAGCGTTGCGTGCAGCGGCCACCCGTGAGGACATCGTGGATCTCGTGGACGGCGCGCTGGCCGACAAGCCGGCCGCCCACGCTGCCGCGGCACCCGCTGATGCTGTACCTGCGGCTGCGGGTGCTGCTTCCGGCGCCTCCGCCGCAGGTGCTACTGCCGTTTCAACAGGCTCAACCACCGGCGCCGCAGCAGGTCCGAGGCGCCTGGTAGCCGTTACGGCGTGCCCCACCGGCATTGCCCACACTTACATGGCTGCTGACTCGCTGGTTGCCGCCGCCGAGGAAATGGGCGTAGACCTGCAGGTGGAGACCCAGGGTTCCTCGGGCGCCAAGCCGCTGGACCCCGCTATCATTGCCGCCGCCGAAGCCGTGATCTTCGCGGTGGACGTGGATGTCCGCGGCAAGGAACGGTTCGCCGGCAAGCCCGTCATCAACGCGCCCGTCAAGCGCGGCATCGACGAGCCGGCCAAGATGGTCCAGGAAGCACTCGCCGCGGCCACCGATCCGCATGCCCGGCGCGTACCGCACTTCGGGGCGGAGGAACAAGCCGAGCAGGCTGCAGCTGAAAAGGGCGAGCACATCGGCCAGAAGCTGAAGCGGGCACTCCTCACCGGCGTCAGCTACATGATCCCGTTTGTGGCTGGCGGTGGCCTTCTGATTGCTTTGGGCTTCCTGCTGGCTGGTTTCGATATCGCCCTGGGGACGAAAGCCAACGATATCCTCGCAGCCAATACGCTCTTCAATCTCCCTGACGGGAACCTGGCCCTGTATCTCGGCGCGGTGCTGTTCAAGATCGGTGGCCTGTCGATGGGCTTCCTGGTCCCGGCGCTGGCAGGCTACATTGCCTACGCGATCGCCGACCGGCCCGGTATCGCACCGGGCTTCGTGGCCGGTGCGGTTTCCGGCTTCATGGGTGCCGGCTTCCTCGGCGGCATCGTCGGCGGCCTGCTGGCCGGCTACATCGCACACGTCATCGGCACCTGGCAGGTCCCGCGCTGGCTGCGCGGCCTGATGCCCGTGGTGATCATCCCGCTGCTGGCCTCCATCGTTGCCTCCGGCCTGATGTTCCTGGTCCTTGGCGGTCCGATCGCCGCCCTTACAACTGGCCTTAACACCTGGCTCTCGGGCATGACCGGCGCGTCCGCCGTCGTCCTGGGAATCATCCTGGGGCTCATGATGTGCTTCGACCTCGGTGGTCCAGTTAACAAGGTTGCCTACGCCTTCGCCGTAGCAGGACTCGGCGCAGGCAGTGCCGCCAACCAGGCCCCGTGGCAGATCATGGCCACCGTCATGGCCGCCGGTATGGTCCCGCCGCTTGCAATGGCCCTGGCCACCACGCTGGACAAGAAGCTCTTCAGCCTGGCTGAGCGCGAAAACGGCAAGGCGGCGTGGCTGCTGGGCGCATCGTTCATCTCCGAAGGCGCCATCCCGTTCGCCGCAGCCGACCCGCTGCGCGTCATCCCCGCCAGCATGGTGGGCGGCGCCCTCACGGGGGCCCTCTGCATGGCAACCGGCGTCACCTCGCAGGCACCCCACGGCGGCATCTTCGTGTTCTTCGCCATCGGCAACCTGGCGATGTTCGTTGTCTCGATCGTGGCCGGCACCGTGGTCAGCGCCTTGGCGGTCATCGCCCTCAAGCGCTGGGCGGTCCGTCAGCCGGAGCCCGCTGCTACCGTGGAATCAGTTCCCGCAACGGTCTGACCAGCCCTACCAAACCAAACCATGCACGGCGTTTCAACCGCAAAACGCCGAAAGATAAAGGAGCAACAATGTCAGAACGCACCGCAACCGTCGCCAGCCGCGTAGGCCTGCACGCCCGCCCCGCCGCCATCTTTGCCGAAGCCGCCGGCGAGTTCGACCTGGACATCACCATCGCCCGGGAAGGCGAGCCCATTGACGAGGCGATGGACGCCGCCAGCATCCTGTCCCTCATGAGCCTGGGCGCATCGCACGGCGACGTTGTGGTGCTGCGCGCGGAAGGTACCGGGGCGGACGATGCCCTGGAGCGTCTGGTCCAGATCCTGGAAACGGATCACGACGCCGAGTAGCGGCACCCGGTTCGATAACAGCGCGTGCCAGCGGCCGCCGTCGTACTTCTCTCCTGCGTGGGGAGACTACGACGGCGGCCGCTGGCTTTAAGCGCCCCCCGCCCAAGTAAGTAGCTCTAACTGTCGTTTTGGACGCTCAAAACGACAGTTAGAGCTACTTAGTTGGGGTCAGGCGCGCTCGGCGATCTTTTTGACGTCCGCCACGAGCATGTCCCACATGCCCCGCGAGTGCTCGGCCGCGTCTTCGCTGGCGTTATTGTCCTGCGAGAGGGTGAGCTTGGTTGCGCCGTCCTGGTCTTCGAGGGTCCACGTGAGGGTGTGGTAGTTCTCAGGTTTGTCCTCTTCGCCGCCCAGCGGGCTGAAATGCGTGTGGACCAACTTTTTGCCGGGTTCCACTTCGAGGATGGTCCCCTTGTCCTCGTATGGCTTGCCCTCCCACTCGCCACGCCAAAGAATGGGCCCGCCCACGGCCCAGTCGGTCACAAGGTCGGCCCCGAACATGAACTCCTTCACGGCGGCGGGGTCGGTGATGACGTCCCAGACCCGTCCGGCCGGCGCGTCAATGGTGGTGGCGGATGTTGCCACGTGGTAGCCCGTCATGCCCGCGCCTTCTTCGCGGTGAAGATCAGGTATTCCCATTCCATCTGCCACGCCGCATCGCCGTGAGCGTCACCGAACGAGTCGGCAAGCTCAGTGAGGGCTGTGTCCAAGGCTTTGACCTTCTCCTGGTCCTCACCGAGGAATTTGTAGACCGAAATGGTGGGACCGTAGTGCGACTTGAAATAGCGCAGGAAGTCCGCCGGCTGGTGGAAGCTGTGGATGGCCAGCATGCGCTTTTCCGTTTGGACGTCGGTGATCCTGTCGCCAAAGAGCTCACGAACATGGTCTTCGCTGCCCCACAGCGGGGGCGGCTGGGCCCCGGGCGGAGGCGGCGGTGCGAACGGCTTCATGGCGGCGAACATCTTTCCGATGAACCCCTCGGGCGTCCAGCTGAGCAGGCCGATGGTTCCGCCGGGTTTGCACACGCGCACGATTTGGGCTGCCCCGGCTTGGTGGTGCGGGGCAAACATCACGCCCAGGCAGGACGTCACCACATCAAATCGGTCGTCCTCAAAGGGCAGGGCTTCGGCGTCTGCTTCCACCCATTCCAGCTCAACGCCACGATCGGCTGCCTGGTGCCGCCCGGCGTCGAACATCTCCGGGGTGAGATCGCTGGCGATCACCTCGGCACCCATCATGGCTGCCGGGATGGCCGCGTTCCCCGCCCCTGCGGCCACGTCCAGTACACGCTGCTTGGGCCTGATCTTGCAGACATCCACAAGGATGGCCCCGAGGTCCTGGACCAGTTCGCTGGCCAGCGCGGGGTAGTCCCCCGATGCCCACATGGCCCGGTGCTTTTGTTTCAGCGCCCGGTCCGCCTCGTCTACGTCCGTTTTGTCATTCATTTCGGCGTCCCTCTCCATCTTCGTTGACAGGTTTGGAGTGACAGCACGCTGTTGGCACACGGCTGTGATGCGCCCATTGTGGCGGCAGTAAATCGTGAATGCAAGGAGACTTATCGTTTCCTTGTTTTTCCACAGCCCCGGAATTAGCGTGGAAGCCTGACCAGCAAAGACAGCGGTAACGGCTTCAAAGGCCTGCGGGCCCAGCGACCTGTGACTGTGCCCGGTGGCTGTGCCTGCCGCAATTCCGCACCCCTTGAGGAGGATGACATGCCAGCCAAGAAGAACCCCAGCCTGAAAGATCCCGAGCTCTACGAGGAACTGCGCGAAGACGGCGCGTCCAAGCAGAAGGCGGCACGCATCTCCAACGCGGCTGCGCAGAAAGGCCGCTCCGCAGTTGGCCGCAAGGGCGGCAAATCGGGCGACTACGAGGACTGGACAGTCCCGCAGCTCAAGGCCAAGGCCAAGGAAATTGGCCTCACCGGGTACTCGGCAAAAAAGAAGAGCGAACTCATCTCCGCGCTGCGGAACTCCTAGGGGGCGGCCATCACCGAAACGGCAGAACGCCCGCGAACCGAGCCCTCACCGCGCGCCCGCCCAGGAACCGTCTCAGGCACCCTTTCGCGCCCGCGTCGCCGTCGCCTTCGCCGCAGGCTTCGCGGCCGTGGATTTCGCCGTCGCGGACTTGGCTGTTGCCGATTTGGCGGCGGTAGTGGACTTGGCGGCGGTGGACTTGGCCGTAGTCGACTTGGCGGCGGTGGTCCTGGTACCGGCGGTCTTAGCTGCAGGTTTGGCGGGAGCCTTCCCCCGCGAGCCTTTGGCACTAACTTCAGTGCCGCCGTCGTCCGCCTCATCGCTTTCGGCCTCATCGTCAACGGACGCAGCCGCGGAACCACCGCCGCGCTTCCGGTCCAGGCTGCGCTTCAGCGCCTCCATCAGGTCGATGACCTCGCCCTTACCGCCTTCACCGGCTTCCGCGCCGAACGTTTCATCGGTATTGAGGGAATCGCCCTTCTCCAGCTTGGCGTCGATGAGCTTCCGGAGTTGCACCTGGTAGTCATCGGTGAAGTGCTCCGGCTCGAAGTCAGCGGCCATGGACTCCACCAGGGCCGCGGACATCTCGCGTTCCTGGGCGGAGATCCGGACGGACTCTTCCAAGGCGGGAAATTTAGCCTCGCGGACTTCGTCGGGCCACAGCAGGGACTGCAGGACCAGCACATCGTCCTTCATCCGCAGCGCCCCCAAGCGGGTCTTCTCGCGCAGGGCGAACTGGACGATGGCCACCCGGTCCGTGTCCTCCAGCGCGCGGCGCAACAGAACGTAGGCCTTGGGCGACTTGGAATCCGGCTCCAGGTAGTAGCTCTTCTCGAACATCATCGGTTCCAGCTGCTCGGACGGCACGAACTGGACCACCTCGATCTCGTGGCTGTTCTCCGCCGGGATGGATTTGAGCTCCTCCTTGGACAGGACCACGGTGCGGCCGTCGTCCTCATACGCCTTCTCAATGTCCGAGTAGTCGATGACCTTGCTGCAGACCTCGCACCGGCGCTGGTAGCGGATCCGGCCACCGTCGGCGTTGTGGACCTGGTGGAGGCTGATGTCGTGGTCCTCGGTGGCGCTGTAGACCTTCACGGGTACGTTGACCAGGCCGAACGCGATGGCACCTTTCCAGATGGCTCTCATCCCTCAAGTGAACATCACCGCAGGCCGGAGGTGAAGACCCATGGCCGGAGCTAAGGAACGTGTCCGGGTTGCGGGGCGGGAACTGACCCTCACCAACCTGGACAAAATCATCTACCCGGAGACCGGAACCACCAAGGCTGACGTCCTGGCCTACTACGCTGCCGTGGCCCACGTCCTGATCCCCGCGGCAGCCAACCGGCCCGCCACCCGCAAGCGCTGGGTCAACGGCGTGGGCACTGTGGCGAAGCCCGGCGAGGTGTTTTTCCAGAAAAATCTTGAGGATTCGGCGCCGGGCTGGCTCCCGCGTGCGGCCATCACACACAAGGAACGGACCATTTACTACCCACTGGTCAACGATGCGGCCACGCTGACGTGGTTTGGCCAGATCAACTCGCTGGAAATCCATGTGCCCCAGTGGCAGGTGAATTCCCACGGCAACCAACTGAATCCGGACCGCCTGGTGCTGGACCTGGACCCCGGCGACGGCGCAGGCCTGGCCGAATGCGTGGAAGTGGCCCTCCTGGCGCGCACCATCCTGCAGGACGTGGGCCTTGACCCCGTCCCGGTCACCAGCGGCAGCAAGGGCATCCACCTCTATGCCGCCCTTGACGGGGCCCAGACCTCCGACCGGATTTCCGAGTTTGCCCACGAACTGGCCCGCGCCCTGGAAGCGGACCACCCGGACCTGGCCGTGAGCGACATGAAGAAATCCCTGCGCAAGGGCAAGGTCCTGGTGGACTGGAGCCAGAACAGCGCGGCCAAAACAACCATCGTTCCGTACTCCCTGCGCGGCAGGCCCACGCCCATGGTCGCGGCGCCGCGGACCTGGCAGGAGATCAGCTCCCCCAAGCTCCAGCACCTCGACTACAGGGCCGTGATGCGCCGGGTGAAGGAAGGCAGGGACCCGTTCGCCGCCGTCGGGCACGGTGGCGCGCACCCTGGGGGCATCGAACAAGTAACGCACGACGGCGGCGCGCACCAGCGCTTGGCGAGGTACCGGTCGATGCGGGACCCTGATGCGACGCCCGAACCGTTCTCCGGTGCTTCAGGGAACGGCGACACCTTTGTGATTCAGGAGCACCACGCCAGCAGGCTCCACTTCGATTTCCGGCTGGAGCACGAGGGGGTGCTGGTCTCATGGGCCCTGCCGAAAGGCGTCCCGGAATCGGGCGGTAAAAACCACCTGGCGGTCCAAACCGAGGACCACCCCCTGGACTACGCCACCTTCGAAGGCACCATTCCGAAGGGCCAGTACGGCGCCGGCGAGGTCACCATCTGGGATCACGGCACCTACGAACTGGAAAAGTGGATCAACGGCAGGGAAGTTATCGCCACCCTGACGGGGTCAGAGGGGGGAGGGCTGGGCGGGACGAAGAAGTTCGCCCTGATCCACACCGGCCGGGGCCAGGGCAGGGACGCCGAGGGGCAGTGGCTGATCCACCTCATGGACAAGGACCACCACACGTTTCACCCCCGGAGATCTCCCGCCGAGGACTCGTCTGACACAGATGAGGCGGCAAGCGAGGACGCGGCCGAAGATGGTCCAGTAGAGAAGGAGCAGCAAGAACCGGCAGGCACGAAATCGAAATCGTCCGCGCCCCTGCGAGCAGAAGATTTCAGCCCCATGATGGCCACGGCCGGGACCGCCGCCGATCTGCAGGGCAGCGACTGGCGGTTCGAGCTCAAGTGGGACGGGGTCCGCGCCCTGATGGTGGCCGACGACGAGAAGGTCCGGATCATCAGCCGGAACGGGAACGATGTCACCGCAACCTACCCGGAACTGACAGAACGGTCCTGCTGGCCGGAGGGGCCGTTCGTTGCGGATGGTGAGATCTTCGCCGTCGGGCCTTCCGGAAAGCCTGACTTCGGTGTCCTTCAGGGGCGCATGAAGCTGACCCGCCCCGGCGACGTCGCCAAGGCACGCGCCGCCATTCCGGTCCGGCTGATGCTCTTTGACCTGCTGGCCCACGGTGACGAGGACCTTCGCCGGCTGCCGTTCGAAACGAGGCGGCAGCGTCTTGAGCAGTTCCACCGGCCTTCGGACTGCCCGGTGGAGCTTTCTCCGGTCCTGGAGGAAAAGATCGAGCACCTTCTGGAAAGCGCGCAGGAACTGGGGCTTGAGGGTGTCATGGCGAAGCGGACCGACAGCAGGTACGTCAGCGGGCAGCGGACCCGGACGTGGATCAAGATCAAGCTGGAGCAGACCCAGGAGGTGGTGGTGGGCGGCTGGCGGCCGGGCAAAGGCGGGCGGCAGAGTTCCGTGGGTTCGCTGCTGGTGGGCATCCCTGACGGCAAGACACTCCGGTACGTTGGCCGGGTAGGCACCGGGTTCAGCACCCGCGAACTGGAGGAGCTCAGGCAGAAAGTGGACAACCTCGCCCGTAAGACGTCACCGTTCGACGACGTCCCCCGCGAGGATGCCTCGGACGCCCACTGGGTCACACCGCGCCTGGTCGGCGAAGTGACGTTCGGCGAGTGGACGGGCAGTGGAAAGCTCAGGCATCCGGTGTGGCGTGGGTGGCGGCTGGACAAGAATGCCGAGGAAGTGGTGCCGGAGGCGTAGGCGCGGGTGGTGGTCCGGCGACGGGCAAGTTCCTTCAGGACACGGCAACGGCCTGGGGGACTCCCGTTTTCGGGTGTCCCCAGGCCGTCTGCGTTTCGGCTCATGATCTGCTGGCTGGCTCGTGTTTTGCGGGCCGCCAGGTCAGACGCGCGTCAGGATGAGTGCGGCATCTGCGGGCGGCCGGTGCGGTGAACGGCGGTGACGGCGGCCTCGTTGCCCACCTGGCCGTGGCCTGAACCACGTTCCTTGGGATGCCTGCGTTTACCGTTCCCGTCGGGCCAGTGCTGTTCGCCGGCCATTGCCGTGGTTACGGCGATGGTGGCCGGCCCAGGCATGGACTGCTCATCCATGGCTGCCGCGAGGTGATCCGCCACCTCAGGTTCAATCCTTGGTCCAGTATTTTGCTTAGCCATTTTTCTTCCTTTCCACAGACGAAGTGCCAGTGATATGAAGTGTTACCAGCGGACCTTCTTCTCGACCGGGCCCTGTTTGCCGCTGGCGTGCGTGGGCTTGTGGTTCTTACCGACGCTCTGCAATCCGGAATCGCCGCCCCGGGACTTGCTGGCGAGCATTGCCCGTTGCGCCTCGGTCAGCCCGGCCCGGATTCCCTTGGCATCGGGGCTGTCGGTCGAGGACTCCGACTGGTCGGATGCGTCTTGTTCGGTCATGAGGTGGAACCTTTCTGAGGAGGATCTGCTTGTCTGAGGAGATCAGCGAGGACGGGGCCAGTGTTAGGGCGAATGTTAGGGCGAATGTTAACAGGCCGCAGGGGTCCGCCTACTCAAAAATCAGTGTTCCCATGGGTCAACAATAGGCAGTTTGCGCCCTGGTTGTGAACCCCGCTTGGCTCCCTCGACGTTCGCGTGAAGCCACCGCCATACCCGTGGCGGCCGCCACATTCAGCGCCAAACCGGGCGCCAGAAGCCATGGGAAAGCGCCCGGAAGAAAAAGATTAGGTAACGGTCCCCCAGTTACGCCGGGATCCCAGTGCTGCCGCGGTGAAACCGGTGAAAAGAAATCTGCTAACACCGACTCAAAACGCCCCGAAACAAGCGATCCTACGGCATGAAACTCTCAATTGCCTCAAGATTCGCGTAAAATTGAAGGCCTGCCCAGAGCGGGGCAGCTACAAGTCGCAAGCAAATGACCTCCACAGGAGTCGCCCAAATGCCCACAGACCGAAGCACGACCGACTCTCCAGCAGGCGTTAACAGCGCCGGCGGAACCAACAATGCAGTAGTAACAAACGCACGACCTGCGAGTCCTTCAGGGCCACGCAAACCGAAGATCCTTGCACGGCGCCGGCTCAAAGAGTCCGACGTGAATGTCGTCAACCAGCCCATGCTGAAGAAAGCACTCGGCGGAACCATCGTGGGTAACACCATGGAGTGGTTCGACGTCGGCGTGTTCGGCTACCTGATTACCACCATGGGACCCGTTTTCCTCCCGGAGGCCGACAAATCCGTCCAGACGCTGTTCCTGCTGGGAACGTTCGCCGCCACCTTCATCGCCCGTCCACTCGGCGGCGTCGTGTTCGGCTGGCTCGGCGACAAGATCGGCCGGCAGAAAGTACTCGCCGCAACGCTGATGATTATGGCGGCGAGCACGTTCGCCGTCGGACTGCTGCCCGGATACGCGCAGATCGGCATCTGGGCCGCGGCGCTGCTGGTACTCCTAAAGCTCGTTCAGGGCTTCTCCACCGGTGGTGAATACGCCGGCGCCACAACCTTCGTCAGCGAATACGCGCCCGACAAGCGCCGTGGATTCTTTGCGAGCTTCCTGGACATGGGCAGCTACCTTGGCTTTGCCTTGGGTGCGGCGCTGGTTTCTGTCCTGCAGTTGACTCTTGGCCAGACAGTTATGGAGGAGTGGGGCTGGCGCATTCCTTTCCTGGTTGCAGGTCCGCTGGGCCTCATCGCCATCTACTTCCGGAACAAGATCGAGGAATCCCCTCAGTTCCAGGCCACTCTCGATGCGCAGGAAACCATTGGGCAGGCCAACGCCGCAGCTGACGTGGACAGTGCCAAGAGCCCGGTGGGAATCGTGAAGGCTTATTGGCGCTCGCTTATCGTCGCCATGATCCTTGTCGCCGCTGCCAACACTGCCGGCTACGCCTTGACGTCGTACATGCCGACGTATCTTACTGAGTCCAAGGGCTATGATCCTGTCCACGGGACGCTGCTGACCATCCCCGTGCTGGTCATCATGAGCCTCTGCATTCCCCTGACCGGGAAGCTGTCTGACCGGATCGGCCGCCGTCCCGTGCTGTGGATCGGCGCCATCAGCACCGTGGTGCTGGCCACCCCGGCCTTCCTGCTGATCGGCATCGGTGAAGTCTGGTCTACGCTGGCGGGCCTTGCCCTGATCGCCTTCCCGGTGACGTTCTATGTTGCGAACCTCGCCTCGGCGTTGCCCGCGCAGTTCCCGACAGCCAACAGGTACGGCGCCATGGGCATCGCCTACAACTTCGCGGTTGCCATCTTCGGCGGTACCACGCCGTTCATCGTGGCTGCGCTGATCAAGGCGACCGGCAACGACATGATGCCGGCCTACTACCTGATGGCCACGTCGGCTGTCGGGGCCGTGGCCATCTACTTCCTGAAGGAATCCGCCCAGCGTCCACTCCCGGGTTCCATGCCCAGCGTGGATACACAGGCGGAGGCCCGGGAGCTGGTTGCCACGCAGGACGAGAACCCGCTGATCGACCTGGACGATATGCCGTTTGAAACCCAGGACATCACCGATGCTTCGGCCGGGAAAGATTCCGCCGCCAAGCTTCCGGCCGGAGTCTAAGTAACACCCGGAACAACGGACCGGCCTGTTTCGGCCGGCTTGTAGCCCGCGCTCAAAGGCCCGTGCTGTGTGCTTTCCTTGGGGGAAGCACACAGGGCGGGCCTTAGCCGTGCCCGGGAGTTGGTGACGCCGGGAGATAATCGTGTGGAGGCTCCGGCTCCGGGGCAGAGACCAATGACAGGTGGTGTGCCCGCGTGAAGTCCGTCATGCGGCAGGTACACGCCCTGCACCGGCTT
Source organism: Arthrobacter sp. BF1 (assembly GCF_056680215.1). Classification (NCBI taxonomy): domain Bacteria; kingdom Bacillati; phylum Actinomycetota; class Actinomycetes; order Micrococcales; family Micrococcaceae; genus Arthrobacter; species Arthrobacter sp. BF1. The sequence continues at coordinate 322,157 of NZ_CM155271.1, read as the reverse complement.
GAACCTGCGAACAACGACCACCTGGCAGCGCTTCGCGTGGCCACCAGCGTGGCCATTCCCTCACTCATCCTTCTGCTCCTGGGCCGCGCCGACCTGATCATCTACGCGGTGTTCGGCGCACTGACCGGGATGTATGGCCGGTCCGAGCCGCACCAGTTGAGGCTCCGCCACCAGTCCCAGGCAGCCCTGGTACTCGTCGGCGGGGTGGCAGTGGGCGTCTTCCTCTCCGTCAACCACCTCCATTCCTGGTGGCTGGTGGCCGTCGAGGCCGTGCTGGCAGGCGTCGGCTCGGTCTATTCGGACAGGGTGAAACTCAAACCAAACGGCCCGTTCTTCGGCATCCTTGCCCTGGGCGCCTGCGCCTCAGTCCCCCTGGCCGTCCCCTGGTATGTTGCCCTTGCCATCGCTGCGGGGGCCGCAGCCTTCTCCATGGCGGTGGGCTTCGGCGGCTGGATCCGTGGCCGTTCGTGGCAGCGCGGAGCCGCCCGCGATGTGGTGGTCCTGCGCGGCGCAGCAGGCCGGGCTGCCGCTGTGCACGCGGCTCGATACACGCTAGCGGTTGGCCTTGCCGGCACCATCGGGGTGCTCAGCGGCAGCGGCCATCCGCACTGGGCCATGGCTGCTGCTGCCGTGCCGCTCGCGGGAGCGGACTTCCCCAGCCGGGTGCGGCGAGGACTGCACCGCATAGTGGGGACCTTCCTCGGCCTGGCGGTCACCGCCGTCGTTCTTGTGCCCGAACCGTGGGCCCTCGCCCCCTTGTTCGCCGCCCATCAGGTGCTGGTCCTGGGCGTCCTGGTCATCCTTTTCCAGTTCACCACGGAGCTGTTCATGACCCGCCATTATGGGCTTGCCATGGTGTCATTCACACCGGTTATCCTGCTGATGACGCAGCTCGCGGCGCCGATCGATCCGACCGTGCTGATCCTGGAACGCGGCGTGGAAACCTTCGTGGGTGCGGTGGTGGGGATCCTGGTGGCGGTGGCCGTCCGGCAGCGAACGGTGCAACAACGTGCTGTTCGGTTCCCGCTACTTCGGCCTGCGCGCCGGTCCGGTGAGTAGCCGGTCCGGCAGCAGCCGCGCCGCAACCGCCACAGCCTTGTAACGCTTCGACGGGATGGAGACAGGCTTTCCGCGGAGGTTGGCCGCCAGGCCTTCGCGCACCACACGCTCCGCGGTCAGCCACGCCCAGGATGGTGCCACCGCCTTGTCCATGCCCATCCGCTCATGGAACTCGGTATGCGTCAGCCCCGGGCATACCGCCGTGACAGCGACGCCGCGCGCCGCGTAGGCCAGGTTGGCCCAGCGGCTAAAAACGAGCAGCCACGCCTTCGCCGCCGCGTACGTCCCCCGCGGCAGGAACGCCGCAATACTCGACACGTTGATGATCCGGCCGCTCCCCCGTTCCAGCATGCCTGGAAGCACGGCGTGGGTTAGTTCCAGTGCCGCCTCGCAATGCAGTCTGAGGTGCTGCTTCTCGTCCGCGATGCTGTTCTGTTCGAAGTCGCGCAGCAGGCCACTGCCCGCATTGTTCACCAGGATCCCCACCGGCCGAGTGGCGTCCGTCAGGCGTCCGACGACGGCGGCCACCCCGGCGTCGTCCGTCAGGTCTGCGGGCAGCACCTCCGCCGTGGTTCCGTAGCGCTGTTCCAGGTCCGCCGCTGTTTGCTCGAGGCGGTCCCGGTTCCTGGCCACGAGAACCAGATGGTGGCCCTGGGCCGCGAGTTGCCGGGCAAACTCGGCACCGAGACCGGCGCTGGCCCCGGTGACGAGGGCTGTTGTGGTGGCTGGTGTTGTCATTCGCCCAGACTAGCCGGACCGGGCCGGACCTTGCCGCCGCCAGGCGGGCGGGCGGGCGTTAGTCCTCAGGCCAGTCGATGTGCTGCTCGTAGCCCTCGTGCTGGCGGAGGTAGCCGGCGATAAACGGGCAATGCGGGATGATCCGTTTTCCCGATGCCACAACGTCGTCCAGGGCGAAGTGGGCGAGGACCTTGCCCAAGCCCTGGCCCTTGAACTCCTCGGCAGTCTCGGTGTGGCTGAAATCCACGTGTCCGGGCCGGTCCTCGAAGAAGGACTGGACGGCGATCTTCCCGCCCACTCTCAGCTCGTAACGGTGATGCCCATCGTCCCGGACCAGTGACACGGCCGGGCTGAACTCATCCTCTGTGGAAATCATGTTCTCAGTCATGGTTCGACATTGGCACTAGTTAGCCCCGCTGGCAATGGTCGCGCCTACCCCCCATGAGCCCGGACGGCACGCCTGGCAGCAACATCACCGGGGACACGATCCGGTACCCTCCCCAGCAGCAGGACGGCAAGAGCAAAGCAGGCCGCGCCGCCTCCAAGCAGTCCCAGCGTCAGGCCGTTGAACGCGGCGTCCGCCACGGGAATGAAAACGACGACGGCGGCCGTTACCACCGCGGGCGCGGGCCTGCCGCGGGTGTGGGCAGATGCCGTCGGACGATCCTCAAGGCGCCCGAACACTGCCAGCACGGGCAGCAGCACGGTGATCACGCCGAGGATGACCAGGGGCCGCGACCACCACCATTCGGCGGTCCCGGCCGCGGGTTTGGGAAAGTCCGTGAGGAGCAGCAGCCCGGACATGGCCGCCAGCAGCGGCAGGTGCCACAGGTACACCGTCATGGCACGGCGCCCGGCTGCCATGACTGTCGCCCGCACCCAGCCCACGTTCGACGCCCACTCGAGCCCTGGCCGGAAGAGTTGCAGTGCAGCGGCCTGCGACACGCCAAGCAGGAACAGGCAGAGATTCGGCGGGTTGAGGTTGACCAGCATGTTTCCGGTGTAGAGGCCCAGCCCGGTCACCGCGCCGAGCAGCAGATTTGCCGAGACGATGAGTCCGACCAAACCCGAGCGTGTGAGCCGAACGAAGTGACCGTCGGCCATCAGGAAGCCCATCTGCTGCACGGCGCACCAGAGGAACACCAGGTTTGCGTAGGCGAGAAGGGGCAAAGCGCCGCGGAAGCAGTCCACAGCAACAACCAGCGCAACCAAGACGGCCACAGTCAGCCAGGGGGCGCGCGCATGGAAGCAGGCCAGCAACGGGATATTCAGCTGGGCTGCAAGGTAGGCCGCGAGGAACCACAGCGGCATGCCTGCGCCGGTAACTATCAGCTGGACCACCTGCGGGGCCACGCCCACCAGGAGCGCGGCCCACAAGCCCAGGAACATGACGGCCAGGAGTGCAGCGGCCGGCCGGACCAGCCTCAGCAGCCGCGCCTGGGCAAACTCGAAACCATTGCCTCCGTTGGCCTTCATCCGCTGCCAGGACTGCAGGCCGGTGGTACCCCCGGTCACGAAAAACAGTGGCATCACCATAAAAATCCAGATGACCGGCACGAACCAGGGCTGGTCCCCCAGCGTATTTTCCGAGGTCACGGTGCCGTCCGCATGCAGGACCGGGCTGACCATCATGCAGTGGCCCACCACCACCAGGGCGAGGCAGACAAACCGGACAAGATCGATGCCCAGGTCGCGCTGGTGCGCCAGCCCGTGCAGGTGGGCGGATGGCCCTTGTTCCCTGACATCGCTCACGTGCAATCCCCTACGAGCGCTGAATGCCGTTGCCTTTTCCTATATTGTGCGCGCCGGGCGCGGTGACAGCCAGAAGGCGGGGGCGGCAGCAGGAAAGGGGCAGGTGGAACGGGGCGGCAACGGCGGTCCGGCTCAGCCCGCCGCCACTGCCAGCAACCCGAGCACGACGGCGAGCAACGGCGTCGTGCCCTGCAGAACCGCAGCGCGGAGGTACTTCCGCCCCGTGAGGGCAAGTACTGTGGCGGCCAGCAGCATGGAGCCGCAGCAGCTGAAGGTAAGGGTCCAGCCCACCACCTGCTGCGCGGATCCGCCCGCCCCGAACGTTACGCAGCCAACCCCGATGAAGGCGCCGAGGGCCAGGAACAGGTTGTAGAAGCCCTGGTTGTAGGCGAGTGGTTTGGTGGTTTCGGCGTCGGCCTGGGAATTGAGGCCAAAGCGCTTCCAGGTGGCCGGCTTGGTCCAGGTGATCGACTCCATGGTGAAGATGTAGACGTGCAGTGCCGCAGCAAGGAAAGCAAAAAGGAGGGAGGCCAGGATCATGTGCTGATCCTAGCCTCCCTCCCGCGCCGAACCGCTGGGCCCGCACAGAAACCTCAGCGGGTGAGCATCCCCAATGCCGCCCCCGCGAATATCTTGGCCGAGGTGTTCCAGTGGACCAGCAGGCCTTGGAGGTTTTCGCCGTCGGCCCGGTGCCCGGGCAGCTGTTCCTGGAGCGTGGAGAGCACGCCCGTTCGCAGCTCGGTATTGAAGTTGACCTTGCCCACGTTCATGGCGGCAGCCTTCACCAGCTCGTCCGCGGGAATCCCGGACGCGCCGTGGAGCACCAGCGGGATGTGGGTCCGCACGGCGATGTCCTGCAGAACGTCCCAGCGCAGCTGCGGCTCACCCTTGTATTTGCCGTGCACGTTCCCCACGGCGACGGCCAGCAGCTGGGCGCCGGTCCGGGCCACAAAATCCTCCACCTGGGCGGAGTCGGTCAGACCGGCAACTGCCACGCCGGCAGAGTCCGAGCCGAAGGCACGGTCCTCGTCGCCGGCCAGTCCGCCGAGTTCTGCTTCAAGCACGACGTCGGCACCCAGCAAGGCGCGCGCCTCGCGGACCAGCGCAATGTTGTCCTCATACGGCAGGGACGAACCGTCGGCGAGGACCGAATCCGCCCCCGCGGCGACGGCGTCGGCCATCACGTTCAGGTCCGTGGCGTGATCCAACTGGACGGCAACCGGAACGGAGGCTGCGTCCGCCAGGCCGCGGAGCGCGGCGATCAGCCGCAGGCCGTTGGGGGTGGCGGCCGTCTTGGGGGCGACCAGCAGGATGACGCCCCGGCCTGCGTCCTCGGCGGCGCCCACCACGGCAAGGGCTGTGGTGAAGTCGTAGCAGGTGAACGCCGGCACGGCCGAGCCCTGCTGGAGGGCTGTGGTGACCAGGTGGTCGAGTCGGGTGCGCATCAGACGCCCAGGCCTCCCACCAGGATCCAGGCCACGTAGGTCAGGAGGAAGCCTGCCACGCCCAGGACGGTGGTGAGGACGGTCCAGGTCTTGAGGCCGTCCGAAACGGTGAGGCCGTAGTAGCGCACCACGGTCCAGAAGCCGGCGTCGGTCACGTGGGACAGGCCCAAAGCGCCGAAGCCGATGGCGATCACGATCACGGCGATCTGAGCCGGCGAGTAGCCGCCTTCCATCACGGCGGAGGTCAGCAGGCCGGTGGTGGTGACGATGGCCACGGTCGCTGAACCTTGCGCTGCACGGAGCGCCAGCGAGATGACAAAGCCGAGCACGATGACCGGCAGGCCCAGGTGGTCCAGCGTCTGGGACAGTGCGGCGCCGATCCCCGAGGTCCGCAGGACCTCACCGAAGACACCGCCCGCTGCGACAACCATCAGGATCGAGGCGATGGGAGGCAGCGCGCCTTCGAAGATCTCGCCGGTTTCCTTCAGGGACCAGTTGCGGCGCACGGCCAGCAGGAAGAAGGACAGTGCCACGGCCACCAGGAGCGCGAAGAACGGGTTGCCGACGAATGCGGCGAGGCCGTACCAGGAGTTGTCCTTGGGGATGGTGAGCGTGCCCAGGGTACCAACGAGGATCTGCACGATCGGAGCGGCGATGAGGAAGATGATCAGGGCCGGGCGGGGCGGGGCGATGCCGGCGGCGCCGGGACCCTGATGGCCAACCTTGACCAGGGAGTCGGAGCCGTACTCGTCCACCTGGGCTTTGACGCCGGGAAGCAGTTCGTATTCCTTGCGGTTCATGATGCTGGCAACCCAGTAGGACAGGAAGCCGAGCGGGATGCAGATCAGCAGGGAGATCAGGGTGATGAGGCCGATGTCGGCCCCGAACACACCGGCGCCGGCCACGATGCCCGGGTGGGGCGGGACGGCGACGTGGATGGACAGCATGATGCCGGCCATGGGCAGGCCGAACTTGACCGGGTGCACGTTGGCGATCTTCGCGAAGGCATAGACGATCGGGACGAGCACAATGATGCCCACCTCGAAGAACACGGGGATGGCCACCAGGAACCCGACGGCGGTGAGGGCCACCGCGACGCGCTTGGCGCCGAGCTTCTCGGTGAAGTGCGCCGCGAGCGACTGGACGCCGCCGGAAACCTCGATCATCCGGCCCAGGACGGCGCCGAGCGCGATCAGCAGCGCAACTTTGCCCATGGTTCCGCCCACGCCGTTGGCGACGACGGTGAAGACGTCCTTGAACGGGATCTGGGACGCCACGGCCACGGCGATGCTCACCGTCAGCAGGGCCACGAAGGCCTGGATCTTGAAGCGGATGATCATCACCAGCAGGACGGCGATGCCAACGGCGGCGATGGTGAGGAGCAGTGGAGTACCCAGCTCCACTGCGGGTTTGATGGCTGGGGCGTCGGCCGCCCCCACCATCAGCGAGTTAATCAGGGGGTTCATTTCGGGTGTCTCCTTTGACAAGCCAGTCTTCCAGAGGACTGGCAAGATGGCGCTGGCTAGTTGTTAGGCGGGGGTGCGCTTGGTGGGGGCGACCACCTTGATGACGGCGGAATCGTCGGCTGCGGCAAGGCCCTGGGCCTGGCCCAGGAGGTAGAGCTGCTCGGCCGCGGCGGCAACGGGCGCTGCCAGGCCGGCGGCACGGGTGGCCTTGCCCACGATGCCCATGTCCTTGACGAAGATGTCCAGGCGGGACAGGACCTCGGCGCCTTCCTCGGTGTAGGCCTCGAGGATGCGGGGACCGCGGTTGGAGAGCATGAACGAACCGGCGGCGCCGGCCTCGAGGGCGGCGAGGGTTTTCGCCTGGTCCAGGCCGAGGGCGTCGGCGAGGGCCATGGCTTCGGCAGCTGCGGCGATGTGGACGCCGCAGAGGAGCTGGTTGACGGTCTTGAGGGCCTGGCCGTCCCCGGGCTTGTCGCCCACCACAGTCAGGGTGGAGGCGAGGAGTTCCAGTGCCGGGTTCGCCTTTTCACGGGCTTCGGGGGAAGCGCCCACCACGATCAGCAGGTCGCCTTCGCCGGCACGCTTGGGGCCGCCGGAGAGCGGCGCGTCCACGAGTTCGACGCCGTATTCGGCCAGCTTGGCCACGGTGGCGGGGATCGCTTCGGTACCCACGGTGCTGCCGAGGATCACGACGGCGCCCGGCTCCAGGACGGAGGCCACACCGTTCTCACCGAAGAGGACATCGTTGAGCTGTTCGCCGTTGCGGACCGCGAGGAGCAGGGCGTCGGCACCCTTGGCGGCTTCGCGGGCGGTAGCGAAGGTGGCGATGCCGGCTTCTTCGGCGAGCTTCAGGCGCGGCTCGGCGATGTCGAAGCCGTGGACGGTGAGCTCGCTGGCGAGCCGGGTGGCCATGGGCAGGCCCATGGCGCCGAGGCCCAGGACGGTGACGGTGTAGTTGCTGGTCATAGTGTTCTCCATTGAATTTTGGTGGTGGGCCCACGCCGGCGAGGGACCCGGCCCGAGCTTGCGAGGGTTGGGAGCCGGTGGGGACTAGAAGGTGTTGCTGAGCTTGCGCGTGACGTCGGCGAGGGACTGGTCGTCGCCCACGTTGCCTGCGAACACGATGTACGGGATGCCCTTGGCGGGGCCGTCCACCGGTTCCCAGAGCGAGACGATGCCCGGCAGCATGGGGCCGCGGACAATGGCATGCCGGATTTCCAGGCCGTGGGCGGCGACGTCGGAGGACGTGATGCCGCCCTTGGCGATGACGAACCGCGGCGGGAAAGTCTTCAGGGTCCGGTTGACCACAGCGACGACTGCGGCGGACACCGTGCGGGCGATCCGCAGGCTTTCGGCGGCGTCGTCAGTCTTGATGAGCAGTCGGCTCGTGTGGACGATAACGTCCCCGATGCGGAGTGCCTCCACCACGGTGTCCACCGTCTGGTTCAGGTAGCCGTCCGCAGCCGTTTCGGTTTCGGCAGCGAGCAGCTTCTCGACGTCGATCTCCACAATCCGCGCGGCGCTGTGCTGCTCGGTGAGGGCCTTCAGCTGGCGGGTGGTGACGCCCACGTGGGAGCCCACCACAATCAGGCCGCCCGCCTCGGAGGGCGTGTTGCCGGCGTAGGCCTCGGCACCGCTGAGCTCGGTACGGAGTTCCTGGCCGATCCGGGCACGTCCAAACGGCGGGCCCACACGGTACAGCAGCTTCTTGCCGCGGCGTTCGGCTTCCTCCAGGCCCAGGGACAGGGCGCGGAGGTCGTTTTCGGTGACGATGTCGGCCACGATCGGTGTGGAGTTCGTGGCGGGTTCGATGGCGTCGGCGATGGCCTTGGCGGTGATCTGCGGATCGGTGGAGGCGCGGATGATGTTCAGGTCCAGGACAATTACGGACTCTGCAGCGAAGCGGCCCTTCGACTTCTCTTCAACATACTTGGCCAGCTCGGAGTTGGCGTAGCCAAAGCTGGCGTCCTTGGCGAATTCGGTCTGCGCAGCGGGGGTAAGCGTGCCTGCGTCGTCGCCCGTACCGCGGGTGTAGTGCACGCCGCCGATGGTCACGCGGCCGGCGTCGGGGAACGCCGGAACCATCACGACGCCGTCGGTCGCTTCGCCGCTGACCTCGGCCACGGTGGCGGCGATGACGTCGGGCTCCAGGGGGTAGTGGCCCCGAAGGGTGGAGTCGCTGCGGCTCACGAAGCCCAGCCGCAGGCCGGAACCGGGCCCTGCGGTTGCTGACGCGGCGGCTACGGACCCGGCGGCGGCCAGGGCGTTGCGGACCACTTCCTCGTTCCGGACGGCCGCTTCGGCCGGGTCCAGGCTTCGGGTGTTTGTCAGCACGTAGACGGCAGGCTTGGCCTGCCCGAAGGCCCAGATGAAGTCCTCCACCTCCCAGCGGGTGAGCACCGGCAGGTCCGCAACGGACTGCGTACCGGTGGGGTCGTCGTCGAGCACTACCAGCATGCGGGGGCTCTCCGCATTGGAGGCGGCCACGGCGTCGGCAACAAGGCTGGCGGGAATCCGGACTTCGGCCGGGAAAGCGGCCAGGAGGTCTGCTTCAAGCGTCACTGTGCACTCCGTTGTGTGGGTATCTGTGTCTCAATGGGTAACTGTAAGATGTCTGACATCTAACATTTCAAATAGTGTGGCATAGGACATACAAACGCGCAAGTAGACTTGTCAGACATCTGGCGACGGTGTCAAGGGGGACAAATGGCACGGAAATCACTGGTGGGCGTTGTGGCCGACGAACTCCTGGACCGGATCATCGCCGGGGATTTCCCGCCCGGATCCAGTGTGCCCGGCGAGCTTGAGCTCAGCGCCAAGCACGAGGTCAGCCGCATGACCGTGCGTGAAGCCATGAAGACTCTTGAGGCGCAGCGGATCCTGAGTGTGGAACGCGGACGCGGCACCTTTGTGAACCCGCTGAACCGCTGGGCCTCGCTGGAAGCCGTGCTGCGCGCCGCCTCTGAGGGCCAGAACGAAGCTTCGGCCTCCGTGCAACTCATTGAGCTCCGCAGGATGCTGGAAACCGGAGCCTGCGAGCTGGCCGCGTCCCGGATCAGCAACGGGGACATCGAGGCACTCTTCGGCAACGTCGCGGCCATGCGGCTGGCTCATGACGTCAATGACGTGGCTGCGTTTGTCGAGGCCGACCTCGCTTTCCACGACCTCATCCTGCGCGCTTCGGAGAACGTTTTTGTGGCCGTCCTCTTTGAACCCCTGCAGCGCGTCCTGGAAAAACGCCGCGCGGAAACCTCGGCGGTTCGCACCATCCAGGAGCACGCGATCGGCCACCACCAGCTCATTGCCGAGGCCTTGGAATTACGCGATCCCGCCAAGGCCCGTGAAGCCATGGATTCCCATATGCAGCAAACTTTGGACGATCTCAGGAACCTGGTTCTCGAGGCACCCTGACCCTTTTGACAACGTTCCCGGCTCTGGCCACGCCCGGAAATCGCTACTAGGGTTCAAGGACGGCCCGCAACCGGGAAGCGAAGGCGATCACGAGGAGCGAAGTTGTCCAATCACACGTACAGCATTACTGAAATTGTCGGCACCTCCGAAGAAGGCGTTGACGCAGCAGTCCGCAACGGCATCGCCGAAGCCAGCAAGACGCTGCGCAATCTTGACTGGTTTGAAGTGAAGGAAATTCGCGGCCACCTCGAGGACGGCAAGATCGCCGACTGGCAGGTGCGGGTCAAGCTGGGCTTCCGCCACGAAGGCTAATCCCGCCTGCTCTTAACAGACGGCATTCCTGATGGCCGCGCCTTCAGCGCGGCCATCGGTGTTTAACCAGCGCGCGGCGAAGTGGCTGACGGCGGGCGGAAAAATGCATAGGCTCGTACCTGGAGCATTTCCGAAAACGGTTTCCGGGAGGCACAAGCTCCCGGAACCCTCTCTTGCAGCAACAAAGGAGTCACCTATGACTGACATCTCGCTGAATAACGGCGTCACCATTCCCCAGCTCGGCTTCGGCGTTTTCCAGGTGCCGCCGGAAGACACGCAGCGGATCGTCGAGGACGCCCTCGAAGCCGGCTACCGCCACATCGACACGGCGGCCGCGTACCGCAACGAGGCCGGCGTGGGCGCAGCCATTGCAGCCTCCGGAATTCCGCGCGAAGAACTTTTCATCACCACCAAACTCCGTAACGGCGACCAGGGACGGGCGCAGGAAGCCTTCCAGGACAGCCTCAAGGCGCTTGGCCTTGAATTCCTGGACCTCTACCTCATCCACTGGCCGGTTCCGTCGCAGGGGCTCTTTGTCCAGGCATGGAAGGAAATGGAACACCTGTACGCAGGTGAGCAGCTCCGTGCCATCGGTGTCTCCAACTTCCTTTCCGACCACCTGGACACGCTGCTCGAGTCCAGTGGCGTCGTTCCGGCCGTGAACCAGATCGAGCTTCACCCCAGCTACCAGCAGGCCGAGCTTGCCGCGAAGAGCCGTGCCCTCGGCATCGCAGTGGAGGCCTACAGCCCCTTGGGCCAGGGCGGTGACCTGAACGGAAACGCTGTTACCGCCGTCGCGCAGGCCCACCACGCCACCACCGCCCAGGTGGTCCTGGCGTGGCACCTCGCTGCCGGAACCATCGTCATTCCCAAGTCAGCTGACTCGGCACGCATGCGCGAGAACTTCGCTGCCACGTCCTTGGGACTGACCGACGACGAACTCGCCTCGATCACCGCCCTCGAGCGGGGCGCGCGCATCGGTTCCGATCCCGCCGTCGCAGCTTTCTCGCAGTTCTAGAACCGCTGACCGGGCCTGCCGGCGACCCCGGCAGGCCCGAGGGCGGAGCCTGGCGAAACCAATTCCGGACAGTAAGGATTCCCCGTGAAGTACACGCATCTTGGACGTTCCGGCCTCAAGGTGTCCCGGCTCTGCCTGGGCACCATGAATTTCGGCCCGCATACCGACGAACCCGACGCCCACAAGATCATGGATGCCGCCTCGGACACCGGCATCAACTTCTTTGACACGGCCAACGTCTACGGCGGAGCCGGGCACCGGGGCTGGACGGAGGAGATCATCGGGCGCTGGTTTGCCGGGGGTGGCGAGCGCCGGGAACGGACCGTCCTGGCCACCAAGCTTTACGGCACCATGACGGACCGTCCCAACGAGTCCAGGCTCTCGGCCCTGAATATCAGGCGCGCCTTGGATGCCAGCCTCAAGCGCCTGCAGACGGACTACATCGATGTCTACCAGTTCCACCACATCGACCGGGACACCCCGTGGGACGAAATCTGGCAGGCCATCGAGGTTGCCGTCCAGCAGGGCAAAATCCTCTACTCAGGCAGCAGCAACTTCGCCGGCTGGCACATCGCCCAGGCGCAGGAGGCCGCCCGCCGCCGGAACTACAACGGGCTGATCAGCGAGCAGTCCATCTACAACCTGCTCCGCCGCGACGTTGAACTGGAGGTCATTCCCGCCGCACAGCAATATGGGCTGGGGCTGATCCCGTGGTCCCCGCTCCAAGGCGGCCTACTCGGCGGGGTGCTGAAAAAGGAAAGCGCCGGCGTCCGGCGCTCGGAAGGGCGGGCGGCGGAGACGCTCAAGAGTCACAGAGAACAGATTCAGCAGTTCGAGGACTTCGCGGACGACTTGGGCCACGAACCCGGCGACATCGCACTCGCCTGGCTGCTCCACCAGCCCGCGGTCACCGCGCCGATCGTGGGTCCACGCACGCAGCAACAGCTCGACGCCGCCATCCGGGCTCTGGACGTCACACTCGACGACGCAGCACTCAAGAAACTCGACGTTATTTTCCCGGGCCATCGTCCGGCACCGGAAGACTACGCGTGGTGAATCTGCTGGGTCCCGAAGCCGACACCGTGGCACCACGGAACCTCCTCTTCCTGGGCGGCACCGGGGTGATCAGCGCAGCAGCGGCACAACGCGCCGTCGTCCTCGGGCACCGGGTGACCATTCTCAACCGCGGGCAATCCGCGAGGCCCGTGCCGGAGGGTGCCGAGGTGCTGTACGCGGACATCCAGGACGCGGCGGCCGTGCGGGACGTACTGGCGGGGAGGGAGTTCGACGCCGTCGCGGACTTTATTACCTTCACCCCGGATCAGGCGCGGGCCAACATACAGCAGTTCCGGGGCCGCACCGGCCAGTACGTGTTCATCAGTACGGCGTCGGCCTACCAGAAGCCGCCCACCCGGTTGCCGATTCTCGAATCCACACCGCTGAAAAACCCGTTCTGGCAGTATTCGCGGGACAAGATCGCCTGCGAGGACGTACTGTTCGAGGCGTACCGGTCGGACGATTTTCCGGTGACGGTGGTGCGCCCGTCCCACACCTATGACCGCACCAGGGTGGGCCTGGTGGGCGGCTGGACGGACATTCACCGCATGCGCACCGGCCAGCCGGTCATGGTGCATGGTGACGGCACCTCGCTCTGGACGGTGACTCACGCCCGGGACTTCGCCAAGGCGTTTGTGGGGCTGCTCGGCCGGCCGCAGGCGGTGGGCGAGAGTTACACCATCACCTCGGACGAGTACCTTCCTTGGAACCAGATCTACGGCCTGTTTGCGCGCGCGGCCGGGGTTTCCGACCCCGAATTGGTCCATATCGCGTCCGAAACCATTGCCGCGCACAGCGCCGGATACAGCCCCCAACTCGGGCCCAGCCTGCTCGGCGACCGGGCCCATTCGGTGGTGTTCGACAACAGCAAGATCAAAGCCCTGGTGCCGGGCTACACTGCCACCATTCCCTTCGCGGACGGAACCCGGGAGATCGTTAACTGGTACGACAGCCACCCTGAGCTGCAGGTGGTCGACCACGAATTCATGGCGCTGAGCGATCGGCTGATTCGGTGGGCGCGAAGCGCGGGCTAGGCTTCCTCAACCCACGCTGTCTTTCTCAACCCACTGGGCCCGCCATTCGGGCGCGTCGAAAGCCTCGCTCCAGTAGGCCGTCTCCTTAGCTATCTTGCCGTCCCGGAACTCGAAGATGAACACCGTTTCGTACTTCGGCCCGTTGTAGTCCAGGAGGGCTTCGGCCACCACCAGGTTCCCGCCACTCGTCAGGCGGCGCGGCGTGATGGTGGGCAGTTGGGGGAAGGCGCCATAGATCCCCCGCCGGTTTTCCGCGCCGCGCACAACTTCACCGGACTGCGGCCAGTGCATCACCGCGTCGTCGTGAAAAAGCTCGTCCATGACTTCTGTATGGCGCTCGTTGATGCACGCGATCAACCGGCTGACCACGTTTTCATTAGCGCTTGATTCACCCATTTTTGACCTGATTTCTGATCATTCCAGCGGACCGCCAATACTTGAATTGTCCTCCGGAAGTCCGCGCTTTGCCACGGTGACGCTGGGTTCGTCGGCGCAACAGCCAGGCGCCACGTTCTGTTGTGGCCCGATTCGATTCTATTGTTAGTCGATAACAACGCATTGAAAGTCGATAGGCAAGGAGATCCCATGGGAAAGCTGCTTACAGTCGCCCTGCGCACAATTCTGGCGCTGGTGCTCGCCGGTTCGCTGTTCGTCCAAGCGTGGATGGTGCCCCTGCTGTCCACCGACTTGGAGGAAGCCGGGACTGAGCCGGGGGTACGCATCCTGGCCCTGGCGATCGTGGTCCTGGGTATCGCCACGGTCCAAGTCACGCTGGTTTGCGTGTGGCGCCTCCTGGCGATGGTGCGGCGCGGAACGGTGTTCTCCCACGCCGCGTTCCGCTACGTTGACGTTATCTTCGGTGCGCTGGCAACCGCGTCAGTCCTCGTGTTCGCGCTTGCGGTGATGCTCGCCCCGGGCGACGCCGCGCCCGGCATAGTGCTGCTGATTTGCGGCGCGTCGCTGCTAATCGCAGGCGTTGCCCTGATTATCCTCGTCCTCCGGGCGCTCCTGGCCCAGGCAGTGGCCCGCGACGGCGAAGCCAACCAGTTGCGTGCTGAACTGGGCGAGGTCATCTGATGCCGATCGTCGTCGACATTGACGTCATGCTGGCGCGGCGCAAGATGCCTGTGGGCGAGCTGGCCGACCGGATTGGAATTACGCCGGCAAACCTTGCGGTACTGAAGAACGGCCGCGCCAAGGCCGTCCGGTTCACCACCCTGGAGGCGCTGTGCGAAGTCCTCGACTGCCAGCCCGGTGAACTGCTGCGATGGGAACCCGGCGAACCGCAAGACGCCACTGCCTGATTCGGGGCAGACTGGTGAAATGACTCTTTCACCGCTCATCACACTCAATGACGGCCACACCATCCCGCAACTGGGCCTCGGCACCTGGCCGCTGGACGACGACCAGGTGGCGACCGCCGTCGTACATGCCCTGGAAGCCGGATACCGGCACATCGATACCGCCGTGAAATACGGCAACGAGGAGGGCGTGGGGAACGGCATCCGAGCCAGCGGCATTGACCGCGGTGAACTGTTTGTTACCACCAAACTGGACGGCCAGTTCCAAGGCGAGGACCGGGCCGTAGCAGGGCTGGAAGGGTCCCTGACCCGCATGGGGCTGGATTATGTGGACCTCCTGCTCATCCACTGGCCACTCCCCGCGCGGGATGAGTTTGCCTCCACTTGGAAGACGTTCGAACGGCTGCAGGCCGAGGGGAAAGTCCGGTCGATCGGCGTTTCCAACTTCAAACCGGCCCATCTGGAGCGACTCTTCGCTGAGTCGGACGTAGTGCCAGCCGTGAACCAGATCCAGCTGAGCCCGGCCGTCACCCGGGCCGCGGATCGTGAGTTCAACGCTAAGCACGGAATCGTCACGGAGTCATACAGCCCACTGGGTGGTTCCGGAGCGAGCCTGCTGCGGGCTCCGATCTTGGCCCAACTGGGTGAAAAGTACGGCAAAACGCCCGCTCAAATGGTGTTGCGCTGGCATATTGAGCAGGGACTTGTAGTCATTCCAAAATCGGGCAATCCGGAGCGGATGAAGGAGAACCTGGAGATCTTCGACTTCGCCCTGGAGCCGCACGATCTAGCGGAATTTGCCGCCTTGGACGAGGGCCCCGGCGGCGGGAACGATTCCGACCAGACGGGGCACTGAGAGGCCCCCTAACCGGCCTCTTTTGGGGATCCGGAGTGGCGAAAAGAAACTAAGCATGATTACTATTGAGGCAGAGGGATGAAGCGTACCCGGGATCCGGGCACCTCCCTGACTTAGGAAGAAGGAACGACAAAAATGGGCTTCTTTGGATTTCTGATTCTTGGCCTTATTGCCGGTGCTATCGCTAAGGCGATCCTTCCCGGCCGACAGGGTGGCGGAATTTTCATCACACTGCTTCTCGGTGTCGTCGGAGCGTTCCTCGGCGGTTGGCTTGGTAGCCTGCTCTTCAACGCGCCGCTGCAGGAATTCTTCTCCATCCAGACCTGGCTGCTCGCGATCGTGGGCTCCATCATCGTGCTTCTTGTTTACGGCATGATCACGAAGCGCAGCGTTCGCAGCTAACTTCGTCACCGGTATGAAAACCGGCCCCGGGACACTTCCCTGGGCCGGTTTTCTTTCCTTCCGGCCAATCGCGCCGGAGACTGACACCTTCTCAACGGGCAGGAGTTCATTATGAAATCGAAACTTCTTTTGGGTATTGGCATCGCTGCAGGCTACGTCCTGGGATCGCGGTCCGGCCGGGCAGCGTACGACAAGCTGAAGTCCAGGGCCACGGGCATCTGGGACAGTAAGCCCGTCCAGGACAAGGTCAGTGCTGCCACGGAAGCCATCAAGGAAAAGGCTCCCGGGGTTGCGGACCAGCTCGGCGAGGCTGCGCGCAGGGCGGGCACCGTGATCGGGTCCGCCGTCCACCACGACGCGTCCAGCAATGGCAAAGCAAAAACGTCCGACGCCGGCGCCTCGCAAAGTGCGCCGGGCGCCGCCGGAGACCACGTCCCTGCCCACAGCACCCACCCGGAAACGGTGAACCTCGGGACCTCGGATGTTGAATCCGACCCCGCACTCAACGATAGCCAGGGCCAGGACTGGTCCGACGAGGGCGGCGCCACTCCCGCAGGCGCAGCCACGAACGTCGATCCCCGACGGGAATGATCCAACGTTTCCTTGAGGGTGCGTAACGGCCCCGGCCGCTGCGTGACATAAAGCCCTGCGGGAACTGTGCTAAAACTGATTGACCTTGCTGGCCGTCGCGATCCTTGGGGGACGCGGCGGCCGGTGGCGTCTCAGCTGATGGCAACCAAGGGGCCCACGTGGCCGGCCGGGATATTCGGGGGTACATATGAGCACTTCAGGCAACATCCCAGCCGCACCCGCGGGGTGGTACACCGATCCTGCCGGCACAGGACGGCTCCGCTGGTGGGACGGCTCCGCCTGGACCGACCAGTTCAGCACCCCCTCCCAGCAAGGCCCCTATGGCTGGCCCGGGGCTGCCAGCCCGTATGTAGGGTCCAGTCCCTACGCCGCGGCCGGTTACCCTGCGGTTCCTTATGCGAACGTACCCGTTGCCTTCGAGCGTCCCCTCCTCAGGCGCGACGCTCCGGTCTACAACCCGCTGATTTGGGTCATCACCCTGCTTCCGTTGTTGTCCACTGTTCTTGTGCTTCTCTGGAACCCGGAATTCAGGTTCATCGTCGTGGGCCGACAGCAGACTTTGGACCCGTGGTCGCTCTTCACTCCCACGTATTTCCTGATGCTCTTCTCGGGATTCCTCATCTACGCGGCTTCCGTGCTGCTGGCGTACTTCGACTCCCAACGGCTCAAGCGTGACGGCGTCGTGAGGCCGTTCCATTGGGCATGGAGCTTTCTCAGCGGCGCCGTTTACGTCATCGGGCGATCAGTGATTATGGCTAAAGTAGCCAGGGGCCGGGGGTTGGTACCCATCTGGGTAATGATCGGCGTCGTGATCCTCAACATCGTGGTGACAAACATCAAGATGTCCGCGCTGATGTCGACCATGATCGCGACCATTCCCGCCTGAGCAGGTGTTTGGCGGTCGAGGCAGCGGCTGTTGCCGCATGCCGCAACGCAGCAGTTCCTTCGATCTGGATTGCAGCAACCCGCGTCGGTAGAATTTAACTGCCTCGGAGCGGACACGATTCGGGTCCTGCACGGGGTTCCGGAAATGGAACGCATCATGCTCGACAACCTGCTTTGTAAGTTGAATATTGGGCACCACTGGCTCGCAGAATCCAAGCCTGACGGCACCTTCTACCGGCACTGCGCGAAGTGTGGGAAAGCTGATCTACACAGTGACCGATGGTCCGGGCGCGTTGCGCGGGGAGACCACCGCAGTGGCCCGAATAGCGGTCAGTTTATTCTGAGCAACCCGCCCGACTCCTAAAATGTCGTACCCTCGCGACAGAGTATTCCTATGGAGGCTTTGGCGGAGCGGCTTATAGGGAACGGCGGCAGTTCCATCGCGCTGACGTACGCTACGTCGCCGGTCACCGGGACTTCCGCTGGGCTGATGTCCGACGACGGCAATAATGTCGTACCCTCGCGGCAGAGTGTTCCCATGGAGGCTTTGGCGGAGCGGCTTGCGGGAAACGGCGGTAGTTCCTCCGTGCTGACGCACGCTGCGTCGCCGGTCACCGGGACTTCCGCTGGGCTGATGTCCGACGGCGCCAGTTCCTACGTGCCCGCGCCGGTGAGCCTGGCGACGGCGATCGCCGTGGTCCGCGCCGCGGTGGCCGCGGCTCCGGACCACCTTGCCATGGCCGGCTACGTCGAGGCCGCCGAGTACGCCGCCCAGATCGAGGAACTCTCCCGCTCCGTGGACTACGCCCAGATCCTCTCCGCAGAGGCCGTGGACCGCACCCGAACCGAAGCCATCACCCGCGCCGCGGCCACCCGGGCCACCAGAACCTGGACCACCGGCTGGGACAACGGCACCGAAACCCTGAACGAAACCGCCCCCGCCGAAACACACGCCGACTGGCCCGACACCAGTGCCAGCTCCGTGGCAGGGTCCCCGGCGGACGACGGCTGCAAAACCACCGCCGAGTTCCTCCGCCTGCGGCTGCGGATCGGGCTCGGCGAAGCCAAACGCCGCCTCCACCTCGCCCACGCCATCCTGCCCGAAACCACCCTCACCGGCGACCGGATCCCACCGGCCCGCGAACACCTCGCCGCAGCCTTCACCCCCGCCACCACCGCAGACCCCGGCACCGAAGACCCCACCGCACCTGCGTTCCCGGCCGGCTCCGGACCGGCGCTCTCCTCCCGGGCCGGGACCATCATCACCGCCACCCTGGACCGCCTCAAACACCACACCACACCACAGAACCTGGACCGGATCGAACACGACCTCACCCGCACCGCCGCGACCACCGACCCCGACTTCCTCGCCCGCCTCGCCCGCCGCTGGGCCGACACCCTCGACGCCGACGGCACCGAACCCACCGAAGAAGCCCTCCGCCACACCCAAGGCGCATTCATCCGCAAACCCCGCCACGGCCTGCACCACCTCGAAATCTTCGCCACCACCGACCAATACGAAATCTTCGCCACCATCATGAACGCCGCCACCAACCCCCGCACCCAACCCGGCAGCAGCGGCACCGGCGTGCGGCAGGACACCGGCGGATGGCCGGACAATGACCCGGACCTGGACCGCCGCACCCGGTCCCAGAAACAACTCGACGGCATCATCACCGCCTTCAAAGCCGCCCTCACCACCAACAAACTGCCCACCGCCGGCGGCAACCGCCCCCAAATCCTCGCCACCATCAACTACCAAGACCTCCTCCCCCACCTCCCCGCCGCCAACCAAAGCAGAACCGGCACAGGCACGGGCACCTTCGTCTTCAGCGGCCCCGTCACCGCAGCGACCATCCGCAAACTCGCCTGCGACGCCGACATCATCCCCGCCCTCCTGGGCACCCACGGCGAAATCCTGGACCTCGGCCGCAAAACCCGGCTCTTCACCCCCGCCCAACGCCTCGCCCTCACCGCCCGAGACCAAGGCTGCACCTTCCCCAACTGCACCATCCCCGCCCCCTGGTGCGAAGCCCACCACATCAGCTACTGGTCACACCACGGCCCCACCAACACAGAAAACGGCGCCCTCCTCTGCTCCCACCACCACCACCTCATCCACAAAGAACAATGGACCATCCACACCACCAACGGCGTCCCCTGGTTCACACCACCACGCCACATCGACCCCACCCAAAAACCCCAACAAAACCACTACTTCAAACCACCCCCACCACCCCAACGCGAATAGGCCTGGACGTTTCGCGGAAGCTGCATTCGGCCAAACCAGATGGTTCGCGGGCTTCCGCGGCGCCGGGAAACGGCCGATAGCTATGCAGCTACCGCCAGGAATCGATCAGAATCTGAGAGCTAACCAGCTCGGCCGACAACAACGGTGCCGTCGAGCTCGGCCGACCGGGCAGTCCGGACTGCGAACCCCGCCGCCGCCATGATCGATGCCGTGCGGTTAGCCTGCCGCCCACTCGTTTCGAGGAGGACATGCCCGCCGGCATGCAGCCACTCCCCGGCACCAGCAGCAATGCGGCGATGGAGATCGAGGCCGTCCACACCGCCGTCGAGCGACAACATCTGCTCATAATCACGTGCTTCGCGTGGCATGGTGGCAATCTCGGCTGTTGGGACATAAGGTGCATTCGCCGTCAGCACTGTGACCCGTCCTTTGATGGCCGGGGGGAGGGCATCGAAGAGATCGCCCTCGTGAACCACTCCACCCACCCGGCCAACGTTACGGCGCGCACACAGCACAGCGGCAGGATCAAAGTCCGCAGCATGCAGTTCAACCGCTGGCATCCGGGACGCGATCAGGGCACCCGCTGCGCCGGATCCGCAGCAAAGATCAACGACGACGGCGGGCCGCACTAGTGGCGTCGACACTCGTGCCCTGCCCCGGCGGACCGTGGGCTCCCCCACCGAGACCTTTGACAGCAGCGCGACAGCCTCGTTGACCAGCAACTCTGTGCGGCGGCGCGGAACAAAAACACCGGCGTCGAGCTCAATCCGCAGGCCCCCAAACTCTGCCCAGCCGAGAATGTGCTCAAGCGGATAGCCAGCAACGCGCCGCTCAACGGTGGCACTGACATCTGCGGGAGAGGACGCGGCGGCCACCAGCAGCCGGGCCTCCTCCTCAGCAAAGACGCACCCTGCGGAACGCAGGCGCTCGACGATCCCGGCAATGGAATCGGCGGTGCAATCGGCACTAGGATCAAAGCCCAGTCCGGAGCGTGACAACGCAAACCCCTTTCGGCATGCCGGCAGGAGCAAACAGCACACAGTCCGGTAACGTCGCCAGGTCTCGCAAGATAACCGCCACGAACCTCATGCTATGCGCTCATTGGCCTCTTGGCACAGGTCTCAAAAGACTGGATTCACGCTGTGCACGCGTTCATTCTGTGCACGCGCCCCGTCAATCACGACGGCGGTCCGGTCACTTACCGGTACCAACACGCCACGCACCTGCTGACTGCCGGCTAATCTGTTTCTGCCAGGTAGAGGAGCCCGGCCCAGGGGAAACAGATCAGCTCCCCCAGACTGGGCTCCTTGTCGGTTTGCTCGGGTGCGGCGTCGTCCCGCATGCCATGCGTTTGTCCGCTCATGGCTAGACCGAGGCCGGGGCGTGGGTGCCCGTCATCAGGGCCGCGAGGTCGTCCGGTTCCAGGAATGACGGCGGCGGTGGCGGACCCCAGCTGAAGAGGCCCTGGGCTCCGTGGAAGGTCTCCGGGGTCCAGATTTCGTCCTCGGGGATGCAGTCCATGTCGGAGTAGTACTCCGAGAAGTTTCCGGCGGGGTCTTTGAGATACCAGAAGAAGTTCGAGCCTGCATGGTGGCGGCCGAGGCCCCAAATGTGGCGTTCGGGGTTGTTTTCCAGCATTGCTTTCGCCCCGCGGCCGACGTCGTCGATGTCATCGACCTGCCAGGAGGTGTGGTGCAGGAAGTTCACGGGTGCGGCGAGGGCGAGGACGTTGTGGTGGTCAACGGAGCAGCGCATGAACGCGCCCTTATCGCCCACGTAGTCGCTGATTTTGAAGCCGATGCCTTCAGTGAAGAACTTCATCGTCGCCGCCAAGTCCACCGTGCCGATCACGGTATGGCCCAGTTTGCGCGGCTTGATCCGGGTTTCACGCACGACGCCGGGCGCCCGCCCTAGGCGGTCGGTCCGGCCTGGCCCGTTGTAGGGGGTGGCAGGGGTCCTTTCCTGGGCTATGCGGGGGGCAACGTGGATGCGGGCGGTGAACCCGGAGATGGGTTCCTGCGCGAGGAGTTCGGAGCCGTTGTGGCTGATCGGCACGCCGAGGCGGGTCATCTGCGCGGTGACTTTGGCGACGTCGTCGTAGTTGTCCACACCAACGCCGAGTTCCACGAGGCGCCGAGTCGGCGCGTGGACGATTTTAAGTTGCTCGCCGCCGTCGCGGGTTCCAAACGAGTTGTTGCCCAGCGGGTCCAGGCCGAATTCCTCGTAGTACGCGGCAGTTTCGGCGACGTTGGGGACGCCCATCACCACGCGGGTCAGACGGTGCAAAGACATGGGATTACTCCTTTGTATCCATGGATAAGGCTAAACGCTGATCTGGCGAGCGTCGCTGCTGCCCGGCTGAGGACCGGGCAGCAGCGACGGCTCACTAAACGGCCGCGACGAACGTCTGGGTGATTTCGCCGATGCCTTCGATGCGAGAGACGAGGGTTTCGCCGGGCTGGATAAAACGCTGCGGGCTCCGGCCAAGGCCCACGCCGGAGGGCGTGCCGGTGAAGATGATGTCGCCGGGGAGCAGCGTGACGGTCTGGGAAAGGCCCTGGATCAGGGCCGGAACGGAGAAGATCAGTTCGCTGGTGCGTCCCTTTTGGACTTCTTCACCGTCTAGGCTGCAGCCGATCGCCAGGTCATCCGGGTTGCTGAACTCCGCGGGGCTAACGAGCCACGGACCCACCGGAGCGAAACCCGGGAACGACTTGCCCAGTCCGAACTGCGGTGCCGGTCCCCGAAGTTGGGAAACGCGTTCAGACAGGTC
The DNA here is from genome assembly GCF_056680215.1 of Arthrobacter sp. BF1. Classification (NCBI taxonomy): domain Bacteria; kingdom Bacillati; phylum Actinomycetota; class Actinomycetes; order Micrococcales; family Micrococcaceae; genus Arthrobacter; species Arthrobacter sp. BF1. The sequence goes on along the minus strand of NZ_CM155271.1, from coordinate 299,807 downwards.
CTGCCCGATCGAGAGACCGGCAACATACTCCCACGCATTAGCCGCAGAGACATTCGAGGCTTCCTTGCCGACGATGGCTACGAGCTCCACTTCCCAGTCCGTGTTTCCTCCCTCGGGCAGGACAACCTGGGTGTCCGGGCCAGTGAGGGAACTGACGAACTTGGTGAACACCGGTGGCAACTGGTCCGGTTCTTCGAACCCTGATTCCTTGGCGTGGGCGCTGTAGTTCAGCCCGATGGCAAAGATCTGGCGCGGCGCCGGGGAGGGGGACCCCAGCAGGGAACGGTCGATGGCCACATCGGCGGCGACACTGGTCAGGCCCTGCGCCCAGGCGGTGAATGCTTCAAATTCGGTGTAGATAGAGGTCAGGTCCGGGCCGAATCGGCCGTCGCTGGCGGTGTGGACGTCAATGCCGGCCTCATCGGAGGTCAGCAGGACGGCCCGGTTGTTGTGGTTTGCGATTCGCAAAATAACTCCTTGAAGTAAGTGGTGGTGTCGGCTCGGTGTGCCCCAGCCGGTCAGGACCCGAAGGTCACAGCAGTTCTGTTGCCAGCACCTGGCTGAGCGCGGACTTCAGAACGGCTTGGGCGTTGTCCGCGGCGCCGACTGAACGGAAGGCAACGTACCGGTCGGGCCGGACCAGAACCGCACCGGTCGGCGAGATCTCGCGGTGCTTGAGCCAGGCGGCCCGGACATCAACGTAGTCGCTGTCGAGCACACCCACGGTGGCTGCCTTGATGGGCAGGTTGTACTCGGCGGCGATCTTGTTCGCGGCCTCCACCCAGTCGCCGCCGTCTTCGCCGGCGATGAGCAGGAAATGCCCGCCATGGACCAGGGTACCCAGCGGGATCCGCTCACCTTCGCGTTCCACGAAAGCATGGGGCATCGGGTGGCCGGGCTTGGTGCTCGGCTCGTAGAGGCGTACCGGGTCCAGCGGGACGTACTCGGGGCTGCCGTCATGGACGACGGCCGTGGAGTCATACGTGTAGCCGAACTCCACGTTATGGTGGCGGAATTCCATGGTCTGCGAACCGATAGCCTTGTTCAGCGCGTGCCGCTTGTTGTGCGATTCGGGCAGGTCCTCCCACAGGGGACGGACTTCGGCCCAGTTCTGTTCCGGGGTGTTTTCAGGAGAGAGGTTCAGGGCCTTGTCGATGACGAAGTGGTTCATCGCGTTGGCAACGGCATTGTTGATGTTGTTCTGGTCCACCGGCTTACGCTCTGCCTCGTAGGTGTCCAGCAGCGAATCGCCGGCCTGTCCACGAAGGACCGACGCTACCTTCCAGCACAGGTTGTAGGCGTCATGTACTGCGGAGTTCAGTCCCAGCCCGCCTGTCGGGGGATGCCGGTGCGCGGCGTCCCCGAGAAAGAATACGGAGTCTGCCCGAAACTTGTCCGAGATAACGCCTTCCATGACCCACTGGCTGATGCTGTTGATCTCGGGGTCGAAGTCCGGGATGCCGAGCGTGCCCTTGAGGCGGTCCAGGACCTTTTCGCGCTGCATGGCCTCGGGGTCATCCGTGGCGTACTGCAGGTGGATGATCCATTCCTCGGAGGCAGGTCCCCAGTTATCCGGACCCATGGGAACGAGCACCCCGCTGGACCAGGAACCGCCAAAGTCAGGGTTAACCAGCCAGCGGATGAGGACCTCGTCGTCCTTAAGGTAAGAGGAAAGGTCTGCGGTGAAGTGCACGGTGACCATGCGCATCAGGTCACGCGGGCCGGACATGCCGACGCCCAGGATCTTGCCGACTGTCCGGCCGCCGTCGGCCGCAAACAGGTACTTTGCGCGGACCGTGAAGTCTGTGCCGTCGTCCTTGTTGTGGACGGTGGCCACGACGCCGTCCTCGTCCTGGACCAGGGCTGTCAGTTCGTGGTTGAAGCGGACGTTGCCCGGGTTCACGGACTCAGCATGTGCCCTGAGGACCGGTTCGAGCCGGATCTGCGGAAGGTTGCAGGTGCGGCGGGGGCTGGCTGCCACATAGTCGGGATCGGTATAGCCGCCGCCCCAGACCTCAAGGCGTCCCAGCTCACGGCCGTAGCCGTCGTGATCGCCGGTAATCCCCGCATACCAGCCTGTGGCCTTCATGTTCTTAGCCGGTGTGCTGCGCTTGTAGATCTCCGGGGCGACGCCGACTTCCGTGAAGATCTCCATGGTGCGCTGGTTCAGCACGTGGGCCTTGGGCAGGATCGAGGTGTTGGGGAACGCTGTCACCAGCAGCGACTCGATACCGAGGTTCGACAGCGTCATTGAGGCGGTGAGGCCGGCTCCGCCGCCGCCAACGATCAGGACAGGAACTTGTACATCCGTCATGGAATCTCCTAAGGACAGATACTGCGGGATATGGCCGTTTTTCTCGAATGGGGGCTGCGTTGCCATCCGGACTCGAGCGACCGATCTTGGGTGATCTGCAACACACACTGCCAGCTCTTCATCGACAAAGCAAGAAAATATCGATTTTATTTGAGTTAGGCGTTTTTCCTTATTTCGTCGGGTAAGGTGTTGTCATGAGCGCTACAGAGCCCAAGACCCATTCCGAAGGGGTGTATGCCTCCCTTCGGGCTGAACTGCTGGGCGGCGCCTTCCTTCCGGGCAGCAAACTTCGGCTTGCAGGCATAGGAACCCGGTACGGTGTGAGCCTTTCGGTTGTCCGGGAAGCCATGACGCGTCTTGCCGGCGAGGGCCTGGTACGGGCGCTCCCCCAACGCGGCTTCTGCGTGACTCCGCTGTCCGTGGCAGACCTGCTGGATCTAACCCGCGCCCGCGTCCTCATCGAAACTGCCGTGCTCCGCGAGTCCATCGGCCAAGGTGGCCTCGACTGGGAATCCGCTGTACTTGCAGCACATCACACCCTCCAAGGAACGCCATACACAACCCATGAAGGGCACCTGGGCGGAGACTGGTCTGTAGCCCACCATGCGTTCCACCGGGCCCTGCTTACCGGAGCCAAGAGCCCGCGGCTCGAGTCCATCGCCACGGAGCTGCGGGATTGTTCCCTGCTGTATCAGCACTGGTCCATTGACATTGCCCATGATCTGGACCGCGACGTCGCCGCAGAGCACCGGAACATCGCGGAGTTGGCGGTTGCCAGGGATGCCGACGGCGCCGTCAAGGCACTCACTGATCACATTGAGCGGACCACTGCAGCCCTCCTTGCCTATGCGGAATCGAATACTGAGCGGGGACGCACTGTCGGCATCTCGGCCTGACAGTCGTTTCAGTGTGATCACAGCTCCCAGGCTCGATCCCATTCTGAGTCCGGCCCCGGCGCTCAGCGAACTGCGTGCCCAAGACCGGTGACGAGCCGGCGGACGGCGTCCTCCGCAGTGGGTGGGACGCCGAAAAACTGCTGCTGAAGCGCCGTGTCCGCCACATATCGCCCGGTCTGGAACCAGTCGATCATGGCGGAAAGGTCCTTGGCCATCGGATTGACCGGCGCCAGCACGGTCCCTGCGGCCCTTAAGAAGCCAGTGGGAACGGAGCGGACGCGGATGGTCTTGCCGGTGAGCCGGCCTGCGATATCCGCAATGTCCTGCATGCTTACCGGCCTGTCCCAGCCGATGTCGATGCGCCGGCCCTCTACCCCCGGAACGTCAACGGCCGCGGCCAGATAACGGGCCAGATGCGCGGTGTGCACAAACGTCAGCGGTATCCGCGACGATCCGAACCAGCTCAGCCGCCCCTTGCTGATGGGGTCGCCGCCGAACCGGGTGATCTGGTCCAGGAACGCACCCGGGCGCAGGGCCACAAAGGGCACGCCGAGTTTCTCCAGCCGGTCCTCCGCAAGCTTCTTGTGCCAGAAGTGCGGCACCTGCGGCGTCTGGTCGCACGTGAGGATGCTGGTCAGGACGAACCGCCGGATCCCCGAGCGGCTGGCCGCCTCCACGAGGTTGGTGTTGCCCACGATGTCCGTCTCGCTGGTATCGCCCTTGCGGTGCCGAGTGTAGCCGGCCGCTGAGGTGATGACGGTGTCCGCGCCCTCCATGGCACGCGACAGCGACGCCGGATCCATCATGTCGCCGCGGGCAACCTGGGCGCCGGCCGCTTCGACGCGGGACGCATCCGAGCCCGGCCGCACCAGTGCCCGTACCTGTTTGCCCCGAGCGAGCAGCTCCGTGACAACCTGGCTGCCCAGCATGCCGGTACCGCCCACCACCAGGACTGGTCCGTCGCTCATCTGAGTCCTCCCGTGAACCGACTTCACCCCGTGAACCGGCCCAAGGGGTGTCCGGCCCGCTGCTCACATTGTCGCCCCCGCCCGGGGCAGCCCGCCAGCCCTACCCGAGTAAGGATTCCGACACAGCGGCCAGGAGCGAGTTGAACCTGGCGTTGCCGGGAAGGTCATCGATAAACACGGCCTTACCGGTCGGGTCGCCCAGCGGAACCTGCCAGTTCGGGTACAGCGCTTCCGTGGTGCCCGGCTGGTTCTGCACACGCCGCTCCCCCACCGCGTCAACCAGTGCGACGCCGAGCAACACCGACGGCGTCTGGGCGAGGAGGCGGTGCAGCGCCACTATGGTGCGCTCCTCACTCTCGTGGCTTCCGGTTCCGCCTTCAGGCAGCAGCCCGCGTTCGCGCAGCAAACCCATCATCTTCTCAAGCGTGGCCACATGCTCGGCCCGCTCTTCGGCTTCGGATCGTTCCAGCAGCCCCAGCCTGCTGCGGAGTGCCACATGGTCGCCCGCAAGGTAGCCGGCGGTGGGCGGCAGGTCATGGGTGTTGACACTGGCGAGCGCCTGCGTGCGGTACCGCTCCGGCGGCAGCGGGGAGTCGCCGTCGTTCTCGAACCAGAGGATGGACGTTCCCAGGATGCCGCGGGCAGCAAGGTAGTCACGCACCCACGGTTCGAAGGTTCCCAGGTCCTCGCCGATCACCACGGCTCCGGCGCGCTGGGCCTCCAGCGCCAGAATGCCGATCAGGGCGTCGTGGTCATACGTGACGTAGGCGCCGTCCCGCGGCGAGTTTCCGGCCGGCACCCACCAGAGGCGGAACAGTCCCAGGACGTGGTCCACCCGGATGCCGCCGGCGTGCCGGAGGACCGTGGAGAGCATGTTGCGGAAGGGTGCGTAGCCGGCCTCGGCCAAGCGGGACGGATGCCACGGCGGCTGGTTCCAGTCCTGGCCCTGCTGGTTGTACATGTCCGGCGGCGCCCCCACGCTGATCCCCGGCGCCAGCACATTGTGGAGCGTCCAGGCGTCGGCGCTGCTCAGGTCAACGCCCACGGCCAGATCATGCACTACTCCCAGCCGCATGCCTGCCCGGCGTGCGGCCTGCTGCGCGTATTCGAGCTGCTCGTCACAGATCCACTGCAGCCAGCGGTGGAACCCGATCCGGTCGGCAAGCTTGCCGCGCAGGGCTTCGGCCGCAACGGATCCGAGCGCACAGTCCGGATCGGTCCACAGCGGGTCCTCCGGTGCGAGGTCTTCCCGGATGGCGGACCAGAGAGCAAAATCGTCCAGGCCGGGACCGGAGCTCCGACAAAATTCGTCAAACGCTGCCTGCCGGGCCGGCGAGCGCCGCGCGTGGTACAGCAGCTCCAAGGCCTGGAGCTTGGCCGCGAACACGGCGTTCCGGTCCAGCCGCTCCCCGTCCGCATTCAGGCTCTGGACCTGTTCCTGGAGCCTTTCGATCGCGGCACGTTTGCGCGGCCTGAGGTAAGCAAGTTCCGGGATGGCTTCCACCCGGATGTACAGCGGGTTGAAAAAGCGCCGCGTGGACGGCGAGTACGGCGAGGGCTGGACCGGCGGGACGGGCTCCGCGGCGTGCAGGGGGTTGACCAGGACGTAGTCCGCGCCCCTTTCACCGCTCAGCGTCGCCAGGTCCGCGAGGTCCGCGAAGTCGCCGATGCCCCAGGACCGCTTCGACCGCACGGAGTACAGCTGCGTGGCCAGGCCCCAGCCGCGGCGCTCCACCAAGGAATCGGCGGTGGTGAGCCGCGCAGGAACCACCACCAGCGCACACTCGGCTGTGACGCCGTCGGACTCGGCATGCAGCGTGTGCCAGCCAAGCGGCAGCCCCTCCGGCACGGCGAACGTGGCCCGGCCCGTGGGCACGCCGTCCACGTCCTGCGGCGGGACCCAGACATCCTGCTGGACCGCCTCCACGGGCTCGCCCGCGGCAGCTTCCAGCAATACTGTGAGACGCGCGGTGGCACCGTCCGGGACGTGGACCGAAACCAGCGGGGACTCGCCCTGTTGAACCACGACGGCGGGCGGCAGCATCCGCCGCCACGGCGCCAGTTCGGCCTCGGCCAGGGCGGCTTCGATCAGTTCGTTCGTGTGGGCCCGGACGCCCAACGCAGCAAGGACTTTGACCACGGTTTCGGGAGCGACGCTTTGCGGCAGCCCGTCCCAGCCGTGGAATGAGGTGCCCACCCCGTGCGCATCGGCCAGGCGCTGGAGGAGGTCCTGGTCCACGTGCGCATGACCTGCTGCTTCACCGGCGCCTGGCGGAGCCGGGGTTCCGGAGAACTGAGCGTACTGCTGGTCTGGAGCCTTCATGGATGTCCGCCTCGTCTGGTGTGATGGGCCCGAACTTACATTGCGTCCTGTTCGACCGGGAGCTTCCGCGCTCCCGGACAACTGTCGGTACCGATTATTGCAGGAGGGCACGGTTTGCCCGGGTAGCTTGGCAGGCAGCGCCCTTTCCGGACCAACCTTCCGGGTCAGTGCGCTGATGTTCCCCGGACCCCAGGGCGCTTATGCCCGTCCCAGCGCCTACTCCCGGACTTTCTTAGCCGCTGCCTTCGCTGCCTGCTTGCTGGCCCGCACCTTGACGAGCGACTCCGGATCCACGATGTCTGCGACCGAGAGAAAGGCATCTTCCTGGCCATAATGCCCGGCCGCCTCTCGCCAACCCGGCGCGTTCAGCCCGCGTTGCTTGCCGAGGAGCGCAAGGAAGATCTTTGCCTTCTGTTCCCCGAAACCGGGCAGGGCCTGCAGGCGGCGCAGTACTTCCTTGCCGTCGGGACCATCCTGCGTCCAGATCCGCGTGGCGTCACCGTTCCAGTCGCGCTGTACCGTCTCAGCGAGGGCCTGGACCCGCGCCGCCATCGAGCCGGGGAACCGGTGGACTGCCGGCCTCTCCTTGAAGACCTCCACGAACGCCTCCGGCTCGTAGGCGGCTACGGCTGCCGGATCGATGGAGCCTATGCGTGACCGGATCTTCTCCGGCCCTGCGAAGGCTGATTCCATGGTCACCTGCTGGTCCAACAGCATCCCGGTCAGCAGCGCAAACGCGTCATCAGTGAGCAGTTGGTCGGCAGCGGCGTCCCCGGTGATATGCAGTTCCATGAGCCTTATCCTTCCATCCCCGGCTTCATGCGTCATGGGGCCGGCTCATGTTTACGTCACTGGTCCAAGCAGAAGCCGGCAAAACCAAGTACTACCTAATCTCAAATACGAGTACCGATTACGCGTTCGCCCGGGACCACGCCCCAACTACCTTCGATCTAGAGCCAAAGACTCGTTGTCTACTGGGTTGGATGTCTCACTAGGGGGTGTGAGAAGGAATGAATAAAAGACTTAGCAGCCACGTTTTCCCGCCCCTACGGGCCCGGGAAGTGAGCGGGGCCGGCGACGAGGAGGTCTTCGAGACCAAGGCCTCTCCCCCAGCCGTCGCCGGCCCTCTGACCGCCGCATTCCTGCCGCCCTCACTCTGGTCCTCCACCCTTCACGTGCACGGACAGCCGCTTGGCCGGTGCCATGAAAGCCGGCCTGGCGGGAGCCGGCCATGAAGTATTCAACATCCCAGGTTTCCGCGTCACACGCGCCTGCGGGCAGGCGCCCGGCGCAGCCGCGTCAGGCCCAGCAGCACGCGGCCGGGTATCCTGCACCGGTTCCAGGCCAGCCGCCGGCACCTTCCGGTGGAACGGCCAGCACCGGCCCCGACGGGTTCATTCCCGATTTGGCCACCGGAGCAACAACCCTCTCCGACTCGCTCGAAATCCTGACCCGGACAGCGTCCGCCACCCTCAGCAGGCTCATGGACTCCCCGGTGGAATGCGGCACGCTCCTCAACAGGGCAAAGAACGCCCCCGCCACCGCCGGCACCAACGTGGAGACTGCCAGGTTGGCCCGGCTGGAGCAGGAGGTGCGCGAAGGGCCACTGACGGAAGCACTCACCGGCAACGGCAACGGCATCGTGGCAATGAACCACGTTTCGTCCGATTTCCGCTGGTCGCGTTACCGGCCGCATCTTCAGGAGGCCGGATTCCACAGCGTTCTTGGAGTTCGGCTCCGGCTGGACGACGGCGCCACGGCGGCCCTCGCCTTCTTCGCCCCTACCGCCCAGGCCTTCCCGCTTCCTGTGATCGCCGGGGCCCACGGTTTCGCGGACCTCGCAGCGCGGGGCCTCAGGCTGGTTCTTGAGCTGCAATCCACCAGCACCAGGGCGTCGGACCTGCAGTCCGCGCTCGAAAGCCGGACCTCCATCGACATCGCCTGTGGAGTGATCATGGCGCAGAACAGGTGTTCCTACGACGAGGCGATTGCCATCATTGCCAAGGCGTCCAGCCACCGGAACCTCAAGCTGCGCAAGGTGGCGGAGGGTATTCTGGAGAAGTTGCCCGGCGGCGCGCCGCGCACCCACTTCGAACACTAAGGCAGCCGCTCGGCTCATGGGGGACAGCAATGGTTCAAGTCTGTGCGTTCGTGGCCGCGGCGGTCCTCGCCGCCCTGGCCATCTTCCAGCTGGCACTTATTGCGGGCGCTCCCCTTGGCCATCTGGCCTGGGGCGGCCAGCACAAGGTCCTTCCGCCCAAGCTAAGGCTGGGCAGCGCAGTCTCCATCGTCCTGTACGGAGTCTTCGCTTACATCGCCCTGGCGAAGGCCGGGCTTACGGCTCCGTTCGTCAATGAACCTTTTACGGACGTGACCGCCTGGGTCCTCACGGCCTACTTCGCTTTGGGTGTTGTGATGAACGGGATCTCGCGCAGCCTGCCCGAGCGCCTCACCATGACTCCGACGGCGCTTGCCCTCGCGCTGCTGTACCTCGTGCTGTCGCTCAGCTGAGCGCTTTAACTGCAGCAGGTCAGGGGCGTCATGCTCCTGACCTGCTGCGTGGGTGGGCCCTGTGGGGATCGAACCCACGACCCACGGATTAAAAGTCCGATGCTCTACCAACTGAGCTAAAGGCCCCAGCCGACCGTCAAGTGACCGATCAGCCCAGTCCATTTCTGGACGATAAATACTTTACCCCACGCGCGGGGCCGCTTTGACACGAAAGGCGCGCACCGACGTCGTACATCCCTTTTTCCGCAGGATTCGAGGGCCCCGGCCGCGTGCAACTGCTTCACGGAGCACTCGATTTCCCCGGCGACACAGGAGTAGCGTTGGGGCATGAGCGAGCAAGCAGGACCCAGTCACTACGGCGGCGCCAACCGGCATCACAAACCGAAGCCGTTCGCGCCCATCGACTTTGAGCCGTTCGCCGGAGGCCCGGACCCCGCCCGCGTCTCCGAAGCCGCTCACCTCGCCGCCCAGGCACTGGTGCGCCATGGACGCGACAGCGACGACCCCGTCATCACCGAGCGCCTGGTCAAGCTGACGGACGAACAGGGCCTGGAAGCCATCGCCGAGATGTGGGCCGAAAGTCCGGCGCGGTCCTTGCCCGGTGCACTGTGGCGGCTGTACGCGCTGCGCGCGGCCACCGTCCAGGACCCTGAGCGCATTTCCGTTTACTTCCGTGCGGGCAAGGACACTGCACAGGTCTCCAACGTGGTTGCGGGCGCTGCCGAGCCGCCGGGGGCCGATGAAATGCGGACCTTGGCGGACGCCATTCTCTCCGGCGCGTTCGACGGCGAGTTCGACGTCGCGCTGGAACGTTCCGCCGCTTTCTGTCGTGTGGTTGCGCTCGGGCAGGCGACCCTCGCTGACGGTGCCGAAATCGGAAATGAGGCCCACGCGAGCAAGCTCACGCGCAACTCGCATCAGCTCGTGAAGACCGCCGAGGACCTTGAACACGCAGCGAATGCCTGGCGTCTTGGCGAACTCGACTGAACCAGCAGGCCCGATCTGTCAATGTTGACTTGGGGCGGGCAACGTAGAACACTAAAACTGGTGCCGAGCCGCGAAACCCCCGGGCTTCAACATTTAGCCGCCTAGAGCGGCCTACCGCCGAGAGGCGTATCCGGTTCGGCACCATTTTTCTGCCTGTTTACAGTTACAGGCCGCCGGCTGACGGCCGGTAGACTCAAGACCAGTTGCAGGCCTGCGTCAAGTCACAGTGGGCGGCCCCAGTCCCAGTACAACGCCCGGAGACCGAACCCAACGTGAAGCTGCGCCTTTTCCCCCAGGAGCCCGCCGGGCTGGTCCTGTTGTCCCAAATGGCCCAGCAAATCGTGCATGCCAGCGCCACGATGGCCGAGATCCTGGGTGTTCCCGCCGGTGAGCACGCCAAACTCGTGGACGACATGCACAACCACGAGGCGAAATCCGCCGAGCTGCACTTCGCCCTCCTGACCCACATGCGCACGAGTTTCGTGAATCCACTCCCCCGCGAAGATATGTACGCCCTGTCCCGCTACCTCAACGAGGCCCTCGAAAAGCTGGACGGTGCCGCCGAACTCGTTTCCCTCTACAAGCTGGACCGGTTGCCCAAGCGCGCCGCAGACCAGCTGGAGGTCATCAGCAGGCAAGCCGAGCTCACCGTGGACGCCATGCGCCGGCTCAACAACCTCGATGATCTTGAGGACTACTGGATCGAGATCCTGAGGCTGGCCCAACGCGCAGAGCGGACGCACCGCGTCTGGGTGGCGGACATGATCCGGGACATGAAGTGGGCCCAGTATTCACGCAACCGCGATGTAGCCAACCAGCTGGTCGAAGTCACCAAAGACATGCGCCGCATCGCCACCCAGGTAGGCAGCATCATCGTCAAGGAATCCTGACGTGACAGCAGTGATATTCGGCGCCGTGGTCCTGCTGACCGCGGCGTTCGCCTTCCTCAACGGCTTCAGGGACGTCTCCACGGCGGTAGCCCTCGCCGTCCGGACCCGGGCCCTCACCCCAACGGTGGCTGTGCTGCTGGCTGCCTTCTTCAACCTGGTGGGCGCCCTGCTCAGCGCCAGCGTGGTGGTGGCCATCAGCCACACGTGGATTCATCTGCCGGCGGGGACCAGCGGCCTGAGCATCCTCCTGGCGGGTGTGGGCAGTGCCTGCGCCTGGGGCCTGCTGATGTGGTGGCGCGGCATCCCCGCGTCTTCCACGCACGCCCTGGTGGGCGGGCTGGCCGGCGCGGGGCTCGCCAGTCTCGCCGTGGGCGGGCTGGGCGTAGGGGGCGTTGACCGGTCCTTGCTGGTCCAGGTGATACTGCCGCTGCTGCTCTCGCCGATCGTCGCCTACGTGGGCGCCTACCTGCTGGTTTTCCCAACGAGTTGGGCAGCACGCCATGCCCAGCCCAATGTCATCAACCAGCGCTTCCGCCGCAGCCAGGCGATCGCGGCCGGCGCCGTCGCGTTCGGCCACGGGCTGCAGGACGGGCAGCGGGTGGGCGCCGTGCTGCTCCTGGCCCTTGCCGCGGCAGGTTATGCCGACGGCGACAGCATCCCCCTGTGGGTGGCGCTGTTGTCCGCCGTCATGATGACCATCGGGACCCTGTGCGGCGGCTGGCGGATCTCGTACACCCTCGCCTACAGGATCACCCGGATCGACCCGCTGCGGGGTTCCGTGTCCCAGACATTCAGCGCCGTCATGCTGCTCGTTGGGGCCATTGCGTTGCAGTGGCCCCTGTCTACGACCCACACCGTGACGGCCTCCGCGCTGGGCGCGGGCGAAAACCAGCACTTCTCGGTGACCAACCGGAAACTCGTCCTGCAGATCCTCGGGCTGTGGGTCATCACGCCGGTAGCGGCCGCTGCCGTGGCCTTTATCTTCGCCCTGGCGCTGTCACCGCTGTCCGGCGTTTAGACCAGCCTCACGCCCGGTTCTATCCGAAGCGGCCGGAAACGTAGTCTTCGGTGGCCTTCACCGTGGGGTTGCTGAAGATGTTCTGGGTGTTCCCGTATTCGATCAGCTTGCCCGGCTTGCCGGTACCGGCGATGTTGAAGAACGCTGTCTTGTCCGAGACGCGGGCGGCCTGCTGCATGTTGTGGGTCACGATCACCACGGTGTACTGGTCCTTGAGTTCATTGATGAGGTCCTCAATGGCCAGCGTGGAGATGGGGTCCAGTGCCGAACACGGCTCATCCATCAGGATCACCTGCGGCTGCACGGCGATGGCACGGGCAATGCAGAGTCGCTGCTGCTGGCCACCGGACAGGCCGGAACCTGGCTTCTCCAGCCGGTCCTTGACCTCGTTCCAAAGGTTGGCGCCCTGCAGCGAGCTTTCCACCAGTGCGTCGGCTTCACCCTTGGAGATCTTCTTGTTGTTCAGCTTCACGCCCGCCAGCACGTTATCCCGGATGGACATGGTGGGGAACGGGTTGGGCCGCTGGAAGACCATGCCAATCTGCGAACGGACGGTCACGGGGTCAACGCCGGGTCCGTAGAGATTGTCGCCGTCCAACAGGACTTCACCTTCAACGCGGGCGCCGGGCAACACTTCGTGCATGCGGTTAAGGGTGCGCAGGAACGTGGACTTGCCACAGCCTGAGGGACCGATGAAGGCCGTCACCGACTTGGCCTCGATGGCGATGCTGACATCCTCCACGGCGAGGAAATCGCCGTAGTACACGTTCAGGTCTTTGACGTCGATGCGCTTAGACATGATGTTCCTTCACTTGCTGGGGGTACGGATTGAAGTCTAGGGTTTGGTCGCGGGGACCGGAACGGCCTGCCGAAAAATTCTTCAGCGGCCCGTCTTGGGGGCAAAGATCCTGGCGATCAGGCGGGCACCCAGGTTCAGGATCATCACCAGAATGATCAGCACCAAGGCAGCGCCCCAGGCCCGCTGCGAGGACGGGTCAGGGTTGGCCGGCGACGTGGGGTTCAGGATCTGCGTGTAGATGAATGTTGGCAGCGAAGCCATCCAGCCGCCGAACACGTTGTTGTTGATGCTGGTGGCAAAACCTGCGGTGACCAGGATGGGGGCGGTCTCGCCGATGACGCGGGCGATTGCGAGGGTGACGCCGGACGCGATGCCGGAGATCGCCGTCGGAATGACCACCTTCACGATGGTGCGCCACTTCCGCACGCCCAGCGCATACGCCGCTTCGCGGAGTTCGTTGGGGACGATCTTCAGCATTTCCTCGCTGGAGCGCACCACCACGGGGATCATCAGCACGGAAAGGGCGACGGCCGCGACGGCGCCGGTTTTGGTGCCGGGCCCAACCACCGCAAAGAAGAAAGCGGCGGCGAACAGGCCGGCCACAATCGACGGTATGCCGGTCATCACGTCCACGAAGAAGGTGATGGCACGGGACAACCGCCCGTCGTTGCCGTACTCCACCAGATAAATTGCGGTCAGCAGGCCCACGGGCACGGAGATGAGGGTGGCGACGAGAGTGATCTGGACCGTGCCCACGAGCGCGTGGTAGATGCCGCCGATAACCGGGGCACCTTCTTCCACGGCCTTGTTGTCGTAGACACCCGTGACGCCGTTCATGGAGCTGGTGAGGAAACCGGGAGAGATCAGGCCGGGGATGCCGTTGACCAGCACGGTCCAGATGACGGAGATCAGCGGGAGGAGGGCGATCAGGAACGAACCCACCACCAGGCAGGTGGCCAGCTTGTCCTTGGCCTTCCGGGACCCTTCGACCATGGCGCTCCAGCTGACCAGGCCGACGGCGAAGAGCAGGGCCGAGACGATGCCCCAGCCGAAAGCGTTGAACCCGATCAGTGCCAGGATTGCGGCGCCGATAATGAGCGCGGCCGCCAGGACAACGTAGGGCGCGAATGCGGGCAGCTGGCCCTTGGTGAGGGCCGAGCGCTTGCTGCGCACCGGGGTGAGGGTGGAGGACATTTAGTTGGCTCCCGAGAATTCTTTGTGCCGGCTGATGATCCAGCGGGCGATCATGTTCACGGCAAGCGTGATGAGGAACAGGACCAGGCCGGCCGCGATCAGGGTGCTTACCTTGAGGCCGCTTGCTTCAGGGAAGTTCAGCGCGATTTCGGCAGCGATGGTCTGGTTGCCGGACGTGATCAGGCTTGCGGTCAGCGCTCCCGAAGAGAGCACCAGCGCCACGGCCATCGTCTCGCCGAGCGCGCGGCCCAGGCCAAGCATGACGGCGCTGATGATGCCCGGGCGGGCGAACGGCAGGACCGACATCTTGATCATTTCCCAGCGCGTGGCGCCGAGGGCCAGGGCGGCTTCCTCATGCAACTTGGGGGTCTGCAGGAAGATTTCACGGGTCAGGGACGTGATGATGGGCAGGACCATCACCGAGAGGACAATGCCCGCGGTGAGGATGGTCTTGCCGGTGGCCGAAGCCGGGCCCTGGAAGATAGGCAGCCAACCCATGTTCTCGGCCAGCCAGTTGTACGCCGGGGAGATTTCCTTGGCGAGGAACGCTGCACCCCAGGCGCCGTAGATCACCGACGGAATGGCTGCCAGGAGGTCAACTACGTAGCCCAGGCCGGTGGCGAGCCCGCGCGGCGCGAAGTGCGAGATGAACAGGGCCACGCCGATGGCGACGGGTGTTGCAATCACCAGTGCGATAACGGCGGCGATGAGCGTGCCAATCACAATCGGCCAAATGTAGGCGAAGAAGCCTTTTCCGCCCTGGATTTCTGCGGCCGGGGCAGTCAACGCCGGAATGGCCTGGACAACAAGGAACAAGGCCACGCCGAACAGGACGGCGAGGATGAGGCACCCGGCGGCAAGGGCGGCGCCGGAAAAAATCTTATCCCCGGCGCGGCCTGCGCCCTGGGAACTACTCAGGGGGGTGGCGGTCATTCCAGACCCTTCGGTTTGTGGGTGGTGCCAAAATCTAGCTTTCAAAGCCAAGTTCCCCACCCCGCCTTTCGGCGTGGCGGGGAACGTGGTTTTCAGGGACAGGTACTAGGACTTGACCTTGATGGATTCGATGGCCTTGGTGGCCTTCTCGGCGAGGGCCGAGGACAGCGGGGCGGACTTCGCAGAGTCAGCAGCTGCCTTCTGGCCGGCGTCGGAGACTACGTAGCTTTCGAAGGCCTTGACCAGGTCAACGGTTTCCTGCTTGGCGTAGGTGGTGCAAACAACGTGGTAGGAAACCAGGACGACCGGGTAGGCGCCCTTTGCGGTGGTCTTGCGGTCCAGCTTGATGGCGACGTCGTTGGCGGAGCGGCCTTCGACGGGCTTGCCGGCTTCAACAGCCTTGGCTGCGGCGTCGGCAGAAATCTTGACGAACTCCTCGCCAACCTTGATCGAAGCGGTGCCGAGCTTGCCGCCGACCGCGGAGTCATCCGCGTAGGTCACGGCGCCCGGGGTGTCGGTGACGGTCTTGACAACACCGGAGGTTCCCTTGGCGTTCTCGCCCTGAAGGGTTGCGGGCCATACGCCGGAAGCCTTGTCGGTCCAGACATCGGCAGCAGCAGCGGCCAGGTACTCGGTGAAGTTGGTGGTGGTGCCGGAATCGTCAGAGCGGTTGACCGGGGTGACCTTGGTGTCCGGGAGGGTGACGCCCGGGTTCAGGGCAGCGATGGCCGGGTCGTTCCAGGTAGCAATCTGGCCACGGAAGATCTTGGCCACGGTGGTGGCGTCGAGCTTCAGGTCGGTGACGCCGGGAAGGTTGAAGGCCACGGCGATCGGGGAAATGTAGACCGGGATGTTGATGGCACCTTCGGGGCCGCACTGGGCCTTGGAGCTGGCCAGCTCTTCATCCTTGAGGTAAGCGTCGGAGCCGGCAAACTGGGCCGAGCCGTCGATGATGGCCTTGCGGCCTGCGCCGGAGCCGTCCGGGGAGTACTGCACGGTCGCGCCGGAGTTGGCGGAAGCGAAGCCGGCCTTCCAGGCATCCATGGCTGCGCCGGTCGAGGAAGCGCCAATGCCGGTCAGCGTGCCGGTGACCTTGGGGCCGCTGGCGGACTGGGTGCCAGCCGGCGTGTTGCCGGTGGCGTTGTCTGAACCGCAGGCGGTGAGCGCGAGTGCGCCGGCCGCGATAACAGCAATAGCCGCGTGGCGGCCGAAACGGAGTGCCTTCACTAGATGTGTACCCCTTCCAGGGATATTCAGTAGCGGACAGGGCCGGAGTCGCCCTGCAGCGCGATGCGTACGTTTTGTACCTTCATCGAATTTAGGGGCGGCAGGTAACGGGATTGGCTGCCGAAAGTGAACAGAACGTTAACGGCAGTGACATTTTCCCTTACAACTGTAGCGTCACCATTGCGCAGGTCACACTTGCGGCCGTAGGGGCTACCCGGCAAATAGACTGAAGGGCATGGCCGCAACAGCAGGACTTTCAGCAAGCAGGCGATTCCTGCGTGGCCGGATCCGCACAGGCCTGATCCGGAGCCGGAATTCGCTGCTCCCCGCAGTCCAGATGACGGCGTGCGCAGTGGGTGCCTACGCCTTCGCCGAGTACGTACTGGGCCATTCCGGTCCACTTTTTGCGGCCACCTCATCACTGATCGCCCTGGGCTTCTCGCGTGATCCCCGCCTGCGTCGCGTCATGGAGGTGGGCCTGGGCTGCACCATCGGAATCGCCGTTGGTGATCTGCTCCTGCACTGGCTGGGCAGCGGAATCTGGCAGGCCGCCGTCGTACTTCTTTTCTCGATCCTGCTGGCTCGCTTCCTGGACAGCGGCACCATCTTCACCACCCAACTGGGGCTGCAGTCCCTGCTGGTGGTGCTGCTGCCGGCGCCCGCCGGCGGCCCTTTCACCCGGAGCCTGGATGCCGTGGTGGGCGGACTGTTCGCCCTGCTGGTGACTGTCCTGATCCCGAAGGACCCGCGCCGCGAGCCCCGCGACGATGTGCGGAAGATCCTGCACGAGCTCGCCGAGGTGCTCCGCGAGTGCGCGTCTGCCCTGACGGACAGTGATTCCACCCAGGCCTGGCATGCCCTGATCCGGGGCCGCAACTGCCAACCGTTGGTGGACCGCATGCGCCAATCGCTGCGTGCCTCCAACGAGGTGGCCACCCTGGCGCCCGCCTACCGCCGGCACCGGGACGAGCTGGACCGGCTGGACAGCTCCCTTGACTTCATTGACCTGGCGCTCCGCAACAGCCGTGTCTTCGCGCGGCGGTTGACCAGCGCCATCAACCATGCGGCACTGTCCGACGAGGCTACCGAGAACATCGCCGACGTTCTCGAAGAAACAGCGGCGGCGATTGATGAACTTTCCCTGGGCCTCGCTGAGACGCACGACGGCGTACGCCGCGCCCACCTGCGCACGGCAAGGCTGGAACTGAGCGAGATTGCGCTCCGCCTGCATCCGAAGCTGCTGGAGGTGCAGCGGCTGGAGGGTGAGACTGTGGTGATGCTGTTCCGGCCCCTGATGGTTGACCTCTTGGAAGCCACCGGCATGGACGCGCGCGAGGCCCGGGACGTGCTGCCCGGCCTGTAGACCGCCGGGTGGTTGGGCGGGCACGACGGGCAGGCGGGGAATGTCGGTGCCCGCAAGTAGGGTGGAACCCATGGCAACAAAGACCTCCCGCGCTTCCAAAGCGCCCGCGTATAAGTGCGCCGAATGCGGCTGGACCACGGTCAAGTGGGTGGGGCGCTGCGGCGAGTGCCAGGCGTGGGGCAGCGTTGAGGAAACCGGCGCGGCCGTAGCGCGTACGACGGCGGCGACTACAGTTCTGGAACCGGCGCGGCGGATCGCCGAGGTAGACGCCACCACCGCGGCGTTCCTGCCTACCGGCGTGGACGAGCTGGACCGCGTCCTGGGCGGTGGCCTGGTCCCTGGCGCCGTGATTCTGCTGGCTGGCGAGCCGGGTGTTGGCAAGTCCACGCTGCTGCTGGATGTCGCCGCGAAGTTCGCCCGGACTGCGCAGGACGTCCTGTACGTGACTGGCGAGGAGTCCGCCGCCCAGGTGAAGCTGCGCGCGGAGCGGATCGACGCCGTCGCGGATTCCCTGTACCTGTCAGCCGAAACGGACCTCGGCCAGGCACTGGGGCAGGTGGAAAAAATTGAGCCGCGCCTGCTGATTGTGGACTCGGTCCAGACCCTGAGCAGCGCGGACGTGGATGGCAGTGCGGGTGGAGTGTCGCAGGTCCGGGAAGTAGCGGCCTCCATCATCGCTGCGGCCAAGCGGCGCAACATGACCACTCTGCTGGTGGGCCATGTGACCAAGGACGGGTCCATTGCCGGGCCGCGGCTGCTCGAGCACCTGGTGGATGTGGTGTGCCAGTTCGAGGGCGAACGCCATTCCCGGCTCCGCATGCTGCGCGCGGTGAAGAACCGCTACGGACCCACGGACGATGTCGGCTGTTTTGACCTGAACGAAAACGGCATCGAGGGCCTGACTGACCCCAGCGGGCTGTTCGTCAGCCGCACCAAGGAACCCGTTTCCGGCACGTGCATCACCGTGACCATGGAAGGGCGGCGGCCGTTGCTGGCGGAAGTGCAGTCGCTCCTGGCGGAAAGCCCCAATTCGCAGCCACGGCGGGCCACCAGCGGCCTGGACAGCTCGCGGGTTTCCATGCTGCTCGCCGTCCTGCAGCAGCGCGCCGGTTGCCTGCTGCACAAGGACGACTCCTACGTGGCCACGGTGGGCGGCGTGAAGCTCAGCGAACCCGCCACTGACCTTGCCGTTGCGTTGGCAGTGGCGTCGGCCAAGGCCCGCAAGCCGCTGCCCATCAGGCTGATTGCCTTCGGGGAGGTGGGCCTGGCGGGCGAGGTGCGCCCCGTTCCCGGCATCAACCAGCGCATCCAGGAGGCCCACCGGCTGGGCTTTACCCACGCCGTGGTTCCGGCCAGCCACAACGGTCCCGGGCCTGTCCCGGCCGGATTTTCCGTCCGCGAGGTGGAGCACCTCACGGAGGCGCTGAGCCTGCTGATCGGTTAGCTGCCGGAAGGCCGGCCGGACCGGGCGGGGTCGGTTGCGGACCGGGCGGGGCCGGCTTCGTTGCTGTGGCCGGCCCTGCGGCCTCGGCGGATCCCATCCGGCCCTACGGCATCGGCATCTCCGACGGCTTGGAGTTCACGTGCACCGCCATGCCGGCACTGCAACCAGCTGGCGTGGCAACCACCCTATAAGTGCCGCCTCGAGCCAGAATACCGGCCGCGATCCCGCTCACCGCCTGATCCTCCCGCTTGATTGTCAGACCCCCTTGGCATGATGGATACATGAGGAACCGGGCAGTGGCGAAGGCATATGCGAACATCGCAGCGGCCGTTGCTGTGCTCACCGGCGTGGTGAGCGAACACGGTCCCGATGCACTCTCTGCAGAGGGCGATCCGCTGCGGGGATTTTCCGAGGATTGCCTGGATATTCTGACCGGGGCCGCGGCGGCCGATGCGCAGATGGCTGGTTTGAAAGCACTAACAGCCGTGAAATACGCGGACACTGCCCGGGCCGCAGCTCCTCCGGAGGCTTCGGTCCAGGCCCAGGAGATGGCAGTCACGGCGGAGGTTGCGTGTGCCCTGACGGTCGGTGACCGGGCGGCGGCTTCGTTCCTGGCCGTTTCCCACGCCCTGACCACTACCTTGCCGCTGACCTTGGCCGCCCTGCAGTCCGGAACCATCTCCTGGCAGCACGCCCGGGTCATGGCGGACGAAGCCACCACCCTTGACCGGGCCGGGGCCGCCGCGCTGGAAGCCCACTTTTTGGATCCGGACGCGCCTGACCCGGCCAGCGGTTGCCCCGCCGGGGAAATGCCGGCATCCCGGTTCCGTCACCGGGCCCGTACCTGGCGCGAACGCCACCACGCCGTGAGCATCGAAAAGCGCCACGCAAAGGGTGTCCTGGACCGGCGGGTTGAGTACGCCCCGGATCAGGACGGGATGGCCTGGCTCTCGGCCTATCTCCCCGCGGACCAGGCGGTCGCAATCTGGAACCGGACCACCGCCATGGCGCGGGGTCTTCAAGGCCCCGACGAGTCCCGGACCCTCACCCAACTCCGGGCCGAAGTATTCGCCACCGCCCTTCTTCGAGGCGGCAACCAAGGCAGCAGCGGAAACCAGGGCATTAACGGGAGCGCGGAAGGAAGCGATCCCGGGCGCGTCCCGCCGCCGCGGGCCGAAGTCCTGGTGACGGTCCCGGTGTTCTCCCTGCTCGGCGCCACCGAGGAACCGGCGATGCTGGACGGGTACGGCCCCATCCCGGCGTCGATGGCCCGGGACCTCGTGGCGAACGGCGCCGATTCGTTCTACCGCGTCCTGGTCGATCCGCGGGACGGGGCGCCGCTGGAGATCGGTCGCACCAGCTACCGGCTCACCAAGCCGATGCGGCAATGGCTGCGGCTGCGGGACGGCAAGTGCCCGTTCCCGGGCTGTTCCAACCAGTCTTTGGACAACGAAGCGGACCACCTCCTCGCCTGGCATAAGGGCGGAACCACCGGCATAGCGAATCTGGGCCAGCCGTGCTCCAAGCACCACCGCCTGAGGCATACCAGCGCCTGGCGGCCCACCCCTGCGACCAAAAACGAACCACCCGGCTGGATCTCACCCTCGGGAAGACGCTACAAAAGCGAACACCAGGACTGGGAACCACCGCACTGGCCCGATCAACCCGAACGGCAGGAAAAATCAAAGGGGAGCCGGTTCGTCAGCCACCCGGACTTCGCCCACCTCGGGCTCTCCCTGGGAGAAGAAGGCCTGGAGAACATCCTCCACGCCCGCGCCTGAGTGACTGGCCCGGCACCTCATGAGGAGTTAACCCGCCTGCATCGGACAACAACATGTCCGGATAGGTGACCAGTAGTGAGCGCCACCGGCGGTCTGCGAACGGGGATCAGCTCCCCGTAATCACCAGGGCAACGCTGTGTCCGCCGAAGCCGAAGGCGTTAACCAGGCCGGCGAGGGCGGTGCCCTGCGCCAGCGTGTGGGCGTTTTCCGTGACGATGTTCAGGTTCACTTCGGGATCCAGAGCCTCGATGTTGACCGTTCCCGGCAGCTGTCCGGTCTGCAGGGCCTGGACCACCACGACGGCGGCGAGCGCACCGGCACCGCCCAGCAGGTGGCCGGTGTGGCCCTTGGTCGAAGTCACGGGTACGTCCGCGCCGAAGATGGCGTGGATGGCCTGTGCCTCAAGCCGGTCCCCCACCGGGGTGGACGTGGCGTGGGCATGGACGAACCCGATGTCCGAGGCCTCCATGCCAGCCGAGGCCAGGGCTTTTTGCATGACCCGCTTCTGCATGGCCAGGTCCGCTGCCACGATGTCGTTGGCATCTGAGGTGATCGCCCCGCCTGCCACTGCGCCGAGGACGGCGGCGCCGCGCGCCCGGGCATGGGCTTCGCTCTCCAGCACCACAATGCCGGCGCCTTCTGCGAGCACAAAGCCGTCGCGGCCGCCGTCGAACGGGCGCGATGCCCGCTGCGGCTCATCGTTGCGCGTGGACAGGGCGCGGATCTGGGAAAAACCGGTGATCACCAGGTCGTTCACTGAAGCGTCCACACCGCCGGCAATCACGACGTCGGCCGCTCCGGACCTGATCATTTCGGCGCCCTGGACAATCGCTTCGGCGCCGGACGCGCAGGCGCTGACGGGGGTGCGCGCTCCGCCGCGGGCTCCAAGGTCGATGGAAACCCAGGCTGCCGGGCCGTTAACCATCAGCCGGGTGAGGGTGTGCGGCGATACCCGGCGCGGACCGCCGCTGGCGAGTGCCCGGTCCTGCTCAAGGGTGGAGCCGAGGCCGCCGTAGGCAGAGCCGATCACCACGGCAAACCGCTCGGGATCGACCTCCGGCGCCCCAGCCTGCTCCCACGCTTCACGTGCCGCCAGCAGCGCGAGTTGGCCGCACCGGTCCATCCGCTTCAGCTCACGCGTGGTGAGATGCTCCGAGAGGTCAGCCGTGACCTGCCCGGCCATCCGCACCGGCAGCTGTTCCGCCCAGTCCACGTCCAGCGCGGCGATTCCGGATTTCCCCGCCAGCAGGCCGGACCAGGTCTCGGCAACTGTGGAACCAAGGGGGTTGATGGCGCCTGCGCCGGTGATCAGCGCACGGGGTTGGTCTGCAGACATCTTTGTTCCTGGCTCTCGGGTTATTCAGGGGGCTCTGGTAGGTCTGCCGGCGCAGTTTTGGGTGAACCCGGCTACTTTGCGGGGTTGTGGGTGCCGATGGGCACCAGGGTCAGATCGGGGTGGTTCTTCTCGATCCGGCGGAGTGCCCAGACGTCGTTGAACAAGGCGAGGTATTCGCCGTCGGACCTCAACAGCACCTCGGCGCCGGGTACGTTCGCCAGCGTAGGCATGGCGTCCGCCGTCGAAATCCTGGCGAGGGAATAGGGCAAGCGCTCCAGCCGCATGGGCGCGCTGAAGTCGTGCGCCATGCGGTCCTCCACCACTTCGAACTGCATTGGCCCGACGGCGGCAAGCACCGGCGCCTGGTCGCCGCGGACGTCGGAGCGGAGCACCTGGATGACGCCCTCGTGTTCGAGCTGCTCGATGCCGCGGCGGAACTGCTTGAACTTGCTGGGGTCCTTGGACCGGGCCACCTGGAAGTGCTCGGGGGCGAACAGCGGGATGGCCGGGTACTCCACCGCGTCTTCAAGGAAGAGGCTGTCGCCCACGCGCAGCGAGGAGGCGTTGACCAGGCCCACGACGTCACCGGGGTAGGCCTCGTCGATGACTTCGCGTTCGCGGCCGAAGACCTGCTGGGCGTACTTGGTGGCGAAGGACTTCCCGGTCCGGGTCTGGGTGACCACCATGCCGCGTTCGAAGACGCCCGAGCAGACACGGATGAACGCCACATGGTCACGGTGGGCCTTGTTCATGCCGGCCTGGACCTTGAAAACGAAGCCGGAGAACGGCGATTCCACGGCGCGGGGGCTGCCGTCAACATCCGGGCGGGGTGCTGCAGGCGGTGCAAAATCCACCAGTGCGTCCAGGATTTCCTTTACGCCGAAGTTCAGGGCGGCGGAGCTGAAGAGGATGGGCGTGGCGGTGCCGGCGTGGAAAGCGTCGACGTCGAACTCGAGGTTGGACTCGATCACCAGGCCGGCTTCGTCCACGGCGTCGGACCAGTTGTTGCCCTGGCTTTCGGCGGCTTCCTCAGGCGTGAAGTACTCGGTCAGTGCGATGTTGGCGCCGGCGTTGTTGCGCTGGAACCGGGCGAAGCGGTCGTTGCGGAGATCCCAGACGCCGCGGAAGTCACCGGAGATGCCGACGGCCCAGGTCAACGGCATCGGCTGCAGGCCGGTCCGCTCGGTGAGCTCGTCCATGAGCGCCAGGGCGTCCAGGCCGGGCCGGTCCCACTTGTTGATCACGGTGATGATGGGCAGGTTGCGCGCCTTGCAGACCTCGAACAGCTTCATGGTCTGGGTTTCCAGGCCCTTGGCGGCGTCAACCAGCATCACTGCGCAGTCGACGGCGGCCAGGACGCGGTACGTATCTTCGGAGAAGTCGGCGTGGCCGGGGGTGTCCAGCAGGTTGATGACGGTGTCCCGGTAGGAGAACTGGAGCGCGGCCGAGCTGATGGAAATGCCGCGGTCCTTCTCCATCTGCATCCAGTCCGAGACCGTTTCCTTACGGTTGGCCTTGCCGCTGGAGGCGCCGGCGGTGCCGATCACCTTCGCGTGCAGCGCCAGTGCCTCCGTCAGCGTGGACTTGCCGGCGTCAGGGTGCGAAATAACAGCAAAGGTCCGACGCCGGGCCGCCTGTTTGTGAATCTCGTTGACCCGGGCGGGGCTAAGGACATCTTGGGACACGGTGCTACTTTCGCTGCGGTGGGGTTACCCCAAGGCGCTCGGCAGGCCTTAAGGGGAAGCATGGCTCTGGGAAAGCCAAGTTCCAGTTTATCGCAGCGGCGCCAGCCGGGCCCTATGGAGGGTGACGGACCCGGGATTCTGCGTATCCAACGCACCAGTCTCCGAAAGCTCAGACTCCCAGCCCGCCCTTCGGGTCCGCACACTCCCGGTCCTTGAACCGGGGGCAAAACGCTTTCCGGACAGCCGCCGTCAGACGCGCTCCTGAGGCACTTTCGCGCAAACCCCCACGGGGCACTTTAGGGCTTGTCCGTGCGGTTGTTGCCCATTCTTACCTCTATCATTGAGCTTGCGGGAAACTGAGTACTTTTGAACCTGTCGGCGGAGGCTAAATCCGCCGTTCCTGCGGGCGCCAGTCCGCACCTTTGAAGGGAACACCTATGGCGCGGAGCCCCGAAGAATCGCTCAAGGCGACTCTGGGCAGAGTGGCTCCGGGAACGCCGTTGCGGGACGGACTCGAAAGGATCCTCCGGGGACGCACCGGAGCACTCATTGTTCTGGGCATCGACCGGACCATCGAATCCATTTGCTCGGGCGGCTTCGACATCGGCATCGACTTCTCCCCCACAAGGCTCCGCGAGCTGGCCAAGATGGACGGGGCCATCATCTGCGACAAGGACGCCGGCAACATCCTGCGCGCCGCCGTTCAGTTGGTCCCGGACTCCAGCATCGAAACCCAGGAATCCGGCACCCGGCACCGCACTGCCGAACGCGTGGCCATCCAGACCGGCGTCCCCGTGATCTCCGTCAGCCAGTCCATGCAGATCATCGCGCTTTACGTCAACGGCCTCCGGCACGTCCTGGAGGGATCCGAAAAGGTACTGGCCCGCGCCAATCAGGCCCTTGCCACCCTGGAACGGTACCGCTCAAGGCTGGACCAGGTCACCAGCTCGCTGTCCGCACTGGAGATCGAGGCCATGGTGACCGTCCGTGACGTCGCCGTTACCCTGCAGCGCCAGGAGATGGTCCGCCGCATCTCCGAGGAAATCTCGCAGTACGTTCTGGAACTTGGTGAGGACGGCCGGCTACTCTCGCTCCAGCTGGATGAACTGACAGTGGGCCGCGGCCCGGGCAGCGACGTCATCATCCGCGATTACGCCAGCCCCGACGCTTCGGCCGCGGACATCGAGAAGGCCGTCAGCGCTCTGGTGAATCTGGGGCCGACCGAGCTGATCGACCTCGGCAAGATCTCCGGCATCGTCGGTTTTGCAGGCGGCGAAGCCAACCTCGACGCCGTGGTGCAGCCCCGCGGTTACCGGCTGCTTTCCGGCCTCAAGGCGGTCCCCAAGGCAGTGGCCGACCGCCTGGTGGACCACTTCGGCGGCCTGCAGTTCCTCATGGCCGCCACCATCGATGACCTGATGACGGTCGACGGGATCGGCGACCAGCGCGCCCGCACCGTCCGCGAAGGCCTGAGCCGGATGGCCGAAGCAAGCCTGCTGGACCGCTTTCTCTAGTACTCAATCGAAAGAAGCATCAGTTGAGCTGGAACACTGCCTTGGGGCTGGCCTTCGACCCGAGCTTGGCTGTGAAGATGTAGTAGGCGCCGCCGCCACCGGGCTTGGTCGCAATAGCCTGGCATCCTTCGAGCGTGCGGTTCTGCGCCCACTGGAAGTTGGCCGTCTCGCTGGCACCCGGTGCAAGGGTCTTGACGAGGTCTTCGCTCTTGGCCTGGCAGTCCTTCGACGAGAAGATCCGGTCCGCTCCGCTGGTCACCACGAACTCCATCTGGGACGTGCCGATGTTCACCTCACAGGGCATGGTGCCGCCGTTGGTCACCTTCAGGCTGAGCAGCGGCTTCTCGTCGGGCCCATAGGCCGGCTTGTCCGTCGACGCCGACACAGTGACCAGGTTCTGGTTACAGGTGGGAGTCGGCGTGGGCGTTGGTGTCGGGGCTGCGCTGGGGGCAGCCGACGGCGAATCGCTTGGAGCAGGTGCCGCGCCGGTGGCGTCCGGGGCGGCGGTTTCAGTGGAGGACGCCTGCTGCGTGCCATTGAAAGCACCTCCGACGGCGAACCCGCCAAACGTCAGGCCCAGCACAATCAGGAGGGCTATCCCTACGAACAGGCGACGACGGCGGTAAACGGCGGGGCTCGCCTTGCGGGGCGCGCCGGAACCCGCCCGGGAACCGGAAGCGGATGCCGTATTGCGCTGTGATGAATTGCCTTGCCTGCCCATCCTTCTAGGCTAGAGAACCGGCCCGTTTCTGCCCGCCCACCACGCCGTCACCCGGCCAACGCTAAGGTCACACTTTGCCGGCGGCTGCCTTGGGCAATCCTTGGCATGCGCCACCGCGCATCAGCTGCAGGGCACGAATCAACTACAGTGTGGGGATCGACGCTACAACCCTTTCCCCAGCCATGCCCGCGGGCGGCGCGCCCGAAACGACACCTGGCGCGCTGCGCCTCCAGGGACTGCACCGTCAGGTCACGGACTGGTTCGCGGAGACCGCGCGGGAGCTTCCCTGGCGCGAACCGGACTGCTCGGCATGGGGCGTCCTGGTGAGTGAGGTGATGCTGCAGCAGACGCCCGTAGTGCGGGTGCTGCCGGTCTGGCGGGAATGGCTGGAGCGGTGGCCCACCCCGGCAGGGCTTGCGGGTGAACCCGCCGGCGAGGCAGTCCGTTCATGGGGTCGGCTCGGCTACCCCCGCCGTGCGCTCCGCCTGCATGCGGCAGCCGCGGCCATCGTCCGCGATCACGGCGGCAAGGTCCCCGGCACGTTTCCCGAGCTGCTGGCCCTGCCCGGTGTGGGCAGTTACACGGCCGCGGCCGTTGCCGCCTTTGCCTACGGACGGCGGGAAACCGTGGTGGACACCAACATCCGGCGGGTTCATGCACGCCTCATTTCCGGCGTCGCACTCCCTGGCCCGTCCCTGAGTGCAACGGAGATGCGGCTCGCGGCGGAACTCCTGCCGGACGACGCCGGGACCTCCGTGCGCTGGAACGCTGCGGTCATGGAACTGGGGGCACTAGTGTGCACGGCGCGGGCGCCGAAGTGTGCGGCCTGCCCGGTGCGGGACTCCTGTGCCTGGCTGGCAGCCGGTGAGCCGCCGCCGTCGTACATCCCCAAGGGCCAGGCCTGGCACGGCACGGACCGCCAGGTCCGCGGCGCGGTGATGGCTGTGCTGCGGCTAGCGGACAGCCCTGTGCCGGCGGAAATGTTCCAGCAGGAGCCGGCAGACCTGGGGTTCGAGGCGGACGGTGTTGGTGTTCCACTGGCGGCGCTGCACCGGTTGAACTCTGCCCCCGAGCAGCTGGAACGTGCGCTGGCCGGACTCCTCGGCGACGGCCTGGCCGAGCTCCACGAGGGCGGCTACCGGCTGCCGGGGTAGGCACTTTAGGGCAGTCTCAAGCCGGATGGCATACTTTCTGGTGACTCGAACCGGGGGAAAATTATGAGATTCGTGCTGTACATCATTGCGGTGTTGTGGGTGGCGGGGGCCATTTTCGCGCTAATCCGTACGTTGCGGAAGACCAAGCGCCACGAGAAACTGATCGCCGGCTGGCCAAAGGTCCAGGCGACTGTCACCGGCAATGTGGGCGGCTGGAGCGGTGGCAGCGGCGGTTCATCCCGAAGTCGGCGTTTCTATCCCACCTATCAGTTCGCGGGCCCGAACGGGATTCTCTATGCCGGCGAATCGGAGGTGTCGTACCGTAACCAACAGGTGCCCGGAACGCTGGTGGAGGTGGCGTACAACCCCGCAAACCCCAACCAGTCGTTTCAGATGTCGTCGGATTCCAAGGCGATGCTCGGATGTCTGGTGCCGTTCTTCGCCCTGTTTTCCCTGCTGCTGTTCTGGGTTGCCGGCAACTTCCCGCTGGGCTGAGCCGTGGATTCCATCAAGCTGATCTTTGTTGTGCTGCCCGGGCTCTTCCTTGTCCTGGGCCTGATCCTCGCGGCCCTGTCCCTGGCGGCATCCTTCCGCCGGAAACGTTCCATGGCCGGCTGGTCTGAGGCCTCCGCGACCGTCACCGGCAACCTGCACGGCAAGGACGGCCCCGGAAGTAACGGCACGGACCGGTTTGCGCCGTCGTACCAATTCGACGACGCCGGAGGAAAACGCTGGCTGGGCCAGTCCGATATCTACAGCCAGGACCAGGCCATCATCGGCCAGCCCATCGCTGTTCGTTACAACCCGGCCAATCCGGCCGAGTCCACCCTGCCCGTGTTCTTCGTCGCCAGAACCCGGCTGGCCACAGGTCTCATTCTGGTGCTCTTTGGCGCTGGAGCCATAACAATGTTTGGCTCACTTTCCTGGTAGCCGTGCGGCCGCGGAGGGCCCGGTCCTACGCTGAAGTATGCGCAAGTCCGGGCTGCTTCTGGCAGTAATGACGACGGCGGTCCTCACCTCCTGCTACTACTACGAGGGCCCCACGCCGTGCCCGGCGATTGCGCAGGCGACCGTGGTCTCGGTGACTGTTCCAGCTTCCTATGTGCCGCACGTGGGAACGCTGCGGCTAAAAGCGTGCCAGGACGGTGCATGCAAGGAAGACGCAGTGGAACTCCGCCCCGGCTCCGTTTCTGTGGACCAGGGCTGCACCCCTGACGGCGTCTGCTCTGCCACGGCATCACCCGACGGGACGCTGATCGGCATGCTGTTCCTGGACTCACTCACCGAGGCTCGCATGGCGGTGACGGCCACCGGAACTTCCCGCGACGGCCACGCCTTGCCGGTGCGGATGGTGGACTTCCGGGCCCGTGGGGCCTTCCCGTATGGCGAACAGTGCGGGCGGTTTATCACCGCCTCTGTAGTGCTCGACGCCGAGGGGTTGCGGGAGGGACCGACGTAAGTCCCACCCTTTGGCGAGGAACAATCCGGGCATTCGATAGCGGTTGCGCAGGGTTTCCACGGGCCCGCCGGCACCTGCCATAGCGTGCTCTTGACTTCCTCAGGCAACACTTCTAGCGTCAGCCTTACTAACACAGCGAATGTTAGATTTCGAGTTCACAGGACGCCAGACGGGGGTTCCGATGCCACTATCAGATCGGGAGCGCAAGCAGCTGGAAGAGCTGGAGGCGGATCTGGCGGCGGACGATCCGCAGCTCGCACAAAGGCTCTCGTCGGGTTCCGTCAGGCTCAGGGCCAAGGCCTATTTCGGGTTGGCGCTATGCCTGATTGGGCTGATAGTGCTGATAACGGGAGTGAGCACACAACTCATCGTCGTCGGCGTCGGCGGCTTCCTCCTGATGGGTGCCGGCACATACCTGACCCTGGGCACGCACCCGTTGCGGCTTCGCTGACGCCACAAGGAAGTTTTAGCGCCGGGCTCTCCACGTCTACGGCTCGCCGAATCCAGCCTGCACCAAACCGCCAATGTAATTCAGTGCGCGCTCCGCGTCCGGTCCCCAGGCCTCGACGTGGAGCAAAGATCCCTTGCCGGCGGCAAGCGTCATGAGTGCAGTCATGGAGGCACCATCCACGCCGTTGATGGTGACATCGGCGTTCATGGATGACAGCCCGCCGGCAACTTTGGCTGCCGGGCGGGCATGCATGCCGGCCTGGTTGATGAGTTCAAAATCCCCGGTGAATTCCGGCCCGGACCCGGTCACCGGGCCTTCTGCGACTGAGCTGACCGGCGACGCCCCGGAGTCCCCCGATCCGTAAACGGCCTCAGCGGCCCGCTTGACGGCGAGCAGGTCGGCGCCGCCCTGGGCCGCTACGGCGGCAGCCACCAGGCCCTCCACCAGGGGCGCGTCCGCCAGGAGCACCGCGGAGGGGTCCTCCGCGAGTTCCTGCGCCGATTCCGCGGTCATCACTGCAGAGCCAAGATCGGTCAACACCACTACGCCGTCGCCGCCGGCGGCCTGGTCCAGGGCGGACATGACCTTCTCCAGGCTTGTTCCAATCCTGCCGTCCGAAGTGCCCCCGGCGGCGATCATCACAACGTCAGGCGCCATCTGCGCGGCAAGCTGCACGGCGCCGTCGGCGATCTTTTCACTATGTGAAACCACCACCAGGCGTACCGTCATGCAGCGGCCCCGACGGCGGCCCGGAGGATCAGGGCGCTGGAGGCGGCACCCGGGTCGCGGTGGCCGGCACTCCGCTCCCCCAGGTAGCTGGCGCGGCCTTTGCGTGCCACCATTGGGTCTGTCGCCACCGCGCCTGCTTCGGCGGCCTCGGCTGCGGCCACCAGCACGGCCAGGACGTTGCCCGTCGCGTCCGCGGCGGCAGCCGAGGCCGCCTCAGCGGCCGGGGTCCAGGCGTCCACCATGGTCTTGTCCCCGGACTCGGCTTTGCCCCTGGCCACGATGCCGTCGCGGGCGGCCACCAACGCAGTAGCGAGCGCCGCGGGATCAACTTCGAGGGCATCGCCGAAGGCAGTGGAGGCCCGCAGGAAGGCTGTACCGTAAAGCGGGCCGGCGGCGCCGCCCACCTTGGACATCAGGGTCATGGCCGTCAGCTTAAGGGCCGCGCCCGGTGTCTCCGGCGGCGTTTCTGCGAGTTTTTCAAGCACGGCCTGGAATCCACGGTCCATATTCTCGCCGTGGTCCGAGTCGCCTATCGGACGGTCCAGCTCAATGAGCCACACCCTGTTTTCGGCCATCGCCTCGGCGCACATCGTCAGCCATTTGACGGCCCACTTAACGTCCAGCAGCATCGTCAAACGCCCCACCGCAGCGCGGCCGTGTGCACGGGGGCGTCCCACAGCTGCGTCAGTTCGTCATCGAGCCGCAGCACCGAGATGGAGCAGCCCTGCATTTCCAATGCGGTGATGTAGTTTCCCACCAGTGAGCGTTCCACAGTGGCGCCGCGCTCCGCGAGCACCTGAACCGCGCGGCGGTAGACGATGTACAACTCACTCAGCGGAGTGCCACCCATTCCATTGACGAACAGCAGGACTTTCTCACCACTGGCAATGCCAAGGTCGCTGAGGACAGGCTCCAGCAGCCGGTCGGTAATGCCATCCGCATTCTCCATCGGGATCTTGTGCCGGCCGGGTTCGCCGTGGATCCCGATGCCGATTTCAATCTCGTTGTCCGCCAGCTCGAAACTCGGCGAGCCGGCATGCGGTACGGTACAGGCCGACAGCGCGACGCCCATGGTGCGGACATTGCTGTTGACGCGGTCGCCGATGGCCGCCACCGCATCCAGGCTGTCGCCCCGTTCAGCAGCGGCGCCGGCGATCTTCTCCACCAGGACAGTCCCGCCTACTCCGCGGCGTCCGGCCGTGTACAGCGAATCCTCCACGGCGACATCGTCGTTGACGAGGACTGTGCGGACCTCCACACCCTCGGCCTGCGCCAGTTCGGCGGCGGTTTCGAAGTTCAGGACGTCACCGGTGTAGTTCTTCACGATATGGACGACGCCGGCACCCGAGTTAACGGCGAGCGTCGCCGGAAGGATCTGGTCCGGCGTCGGTGAGGTGAACACCGCCCCCGGCACGGCGGCGTCGAGCATTCCCAGCCCAACATAACCGGCATGCAGCGGCTCATGCCCGCTGCCACCGCCGGAAAGGAGGCCGACTTTTCCCGACACAGGCGCGTCTTTGCGCGTGACGTATTTGGGATCGGCACTGACGGTGACGAGGTCGGCGTGGGCGAGGCCGAAGCCTTCCACAGACTCGTCGACGACGGAACGGGGATCATTGATGAGCTTTTTCATGGCAGAACTCCTGGGTGTGGGCTCGTGCTAGAGGATTGCACTTTGACCCTACTACCGCGGCATGTAACTCGGGTAGCCTCCGGCTTTCGCGGCATAGGTAAGGGACAGCCCCCAATGACTGTCCCTTACCGGCAGGCCCCAAACTGCGGCCCGCTCAGTTTATCCATCAACTCGACTAACGCCAAGGGTTAGCGCGGACATGACGCCGGACGACGACGGCGTCGGCGTATGCCGGTAGGTGCGCTGCGGCGGCGCGGCGGCCGGAAAGATGCCGTGCTTATGGCCTTTAGAGGAACTTGATCATGCGCGTGTTGCCCAGTGTGTTTGGCTTGACCCGCGCCAGGTCGAGGAATTCGGCGATGCCTTCGTCATGGGAGCGGAGAAGTTCGGAGTAGACCGCCGGGTCCACCGCCGACTGGTCCGCCATGACCTCAAAGCCGTGGCGTTTGAAGAAGTCAACTTCGAAGGTGAGGCAGAAGACGCGTGCCACGCCGAGCGCCCGCGCCTCCTCGAGCAGGCTTTCCACCAGTACGTGGCCCACGCCTTTGCCGCGCCACGAATCTGAGGCGGCAAGGGTGCGCACCTCGGCCAGATCTTCCCACATCACGTGCAGGGCGCCGCAGCCGATGACTTCACCGTCGGCCGATTCGGCGATCCGGAACTCCTGCAGGCTCTCGTAATAGGCAACCGTCTCCTTGGCCATCAGGATCCGCTGCTCTGCCAGGGGCGCCACCAGTCTCTTGATAGCGGATACATCGCTGGTACGGGCAGGACGGATGTCGAAGGAGTCAGTCACGCCTTCCATCCTACGAGGCGGAGCTGCGACAACCAGCTCGACGTGGCTGGCATCCCGGGCGAAGGGCTCGAGGCTCGGGGCTCGTGGGCTGGTTCGGCGCCGCCTCCCAGACATTTGCCGGCGCCTGCTCGTACCTCGCTCTGACGGCGCCTACACAAATGCCTGGCAGCCGGCACCTTGTGCGGCACTCACCGAGCGAAGGCGCCGGGGTCATTTGTGTAGCTTGCGTCAGAGCGACGAAGGAGCAGCAAGCGGCAAATGACTCCGGTGCCTTCGCGCCCCAGCCACCACGAAGCGCAGGTCACGGCACCCGACCCAGCCCCCTCTGCTGTTAACGCACGAAGCCCCGCCGCTCCTGGTGGAGTGGCGGGGCTTCGACTTGGAACTTTAGACGCTCGGGGCGATCTCCGGGATACGCGGCTTGGCGTTGCCGGCGAAGGTGAACTTGGCGTCGTCGCCGTCGCCGTCCACGTCCACCATGACGATGTCGCCGGCGTGGATCTCGCCGAACAGGATCTTCTCGGAGAGCTGGTCCTCGATCTCGCGCTGGATGGTGCGGCGCAGCGGCCGCGCACCCATGGCGGGATCGTAGCCGCGGGTTGCCAGGAGCACCTTGGCCGCGGGCGTGAGTTCGATGCCCATGTCCTTGTCCTTGAGGCGCTTCTCCAGTCGGCCGACGAACATGTCCACGATCTCGATGATCTCGTCCTGGGTGAGCTGCGGGAACACGACAACGTCATCCACACGGTTCAGGAACTCGGGGCGGAAGTGCTGCTTGAGTTCCTCCGTCACGCGGGCACGCATCCGGTTGTAGCCCGTCTGGGTGTCGGTGCCGGACTGGAAGCCGGTGGCGACACTCTTAGAGATGTCCCGGGTGCCCAGGTTGGTGGTCATGATGATCACGGTGTTCTTGAAGTCCACCACGCGGCCCTGGGAGTCGGTCAGGCGGCCGTCTTCGAGGATCTGCAGGAGCGAGTTGAAGAGGTCCGCGTGGGCCTTTTCCACTTCGTCGAACAGGACCACGGAGAACGGACGGCGGCGGACCTTCTCGGTGAGCTGGCCACCTTCCTCGTAACCGACATAGCCCGGAGGGGCACCAAAGAGCCGCGAAACCGTGTGCTTTTCGGAGTACTCGGACATGTCCAGCGTGATGAGGGCGTCCTCTTCACCGAACAGGAACTCGGCCAGCGCCTTCGCCAGTTCGGTCTTGCCGACACCCGTGGGGCCGGCGAAGATGAACGAGCCGCCGGGACGCTTGGGGTCCTTCAGGCCTGCGCGGGTGCGACGGATCGCCTGGGAGAGTGCCTTGATGGCCTCGTTCTGGCCGACCACGCGCTTGTGCAGTTCGTCTTCCATCTTCAGCAGGCGCGAAGACTCTTCCTCGGTCAGCTTGAACACGGGGATACCCGTGGAGTTCGCCAATACCTCGGCGATGAGATCCTCATCCACCTCGGAGATGTCGTCCATGCCGCCGGACTTCCAGTGGCGTTCCTTCTCGGCGCGCTCGGTAATGAGCTTCTGCTCCTTGTCCCGGAGCGACGCGGCGCCTTCGAAGTCCTGCGCGTCGATGGCGGACTCCTTCTCCATCTTCAGCTGGGCGATGCGCTCGTCCATGGCCTTCAGCTCCGGCGGGGCGGTCATCCGGCGGATGCGCAACCGGGCACCGGCCTCGTCGATCAGGTCGATGGCCTTGTCCGGCAGGAAGCGGTCCGAAATATAGCGCTCGGAGAGGCTGGCAGCCGAGGCGAGGGCGCCGTCGGTGATAGTGACACGGTGGTGTGCCTCGTAGCGGTCACGCAGGCCCTTGAGGATCTCGATCGCGTGTGCGACGGAGGGCTCCTTGACCTGGATCGGCTGGAAACGGCGTTCCAGCGCGGCGTCCTTCTCGATGTGCTTGCGGTACTCATCCAGCGTGGTGGCACCAATGGTCTGAAGTTCACCACGGGCCAGCATGGGCTTGAGGATGGACGCGGCGTCAATGGCACCCTCAGCAGCGCCGGCACCCACCAAGGTGTGGATCTCGTCGATGAAGAGGATGATGTCGCCGCGGGTGCGGATTTCCTTGAGGACCTTCTTCAGGCGCTCTTCGAAGTCACCGCGGTACCGGGAGCCTGCCACCAGGGACCCGAGGTCCAGGGTGTAGAGCTGCTTGTCCTTGATGGTCTCCGGGACGTCGCCGCGGACAATCGCCTGGGCGAGGCCTTCGACGACGGCGGTCTTGCCGACACCGGGCTCACCGATCAGGACGGGGTTGTTCTTGGTGCGGCGCGAAAGCACCTGCATCACGCGTTCCATTTCGGACTCGCGGCCGATCACCGGATCCAGCTTGTTCTCGCGCGCAGCCTGGGTCAGGTTGCGGCCGAACTGGTCCAGTACTACCGAACCGGCGGGGGTGCCTTCGGGCTGGCCGGCCCCGACGCCTGCGCCGGTGGTTTCCTTGCCCTGGTAGCCGGAGAGCAGCTGGATGACCTGCTGGCGGACCCGGTTGAGGTCAGCGCCGAGCTTGACGAGCACCTGGGCAGCAACACCCTCACCCTCGCGGATGAGGCCCAGCAGGATGTGCTCCGTGCCGATGTAGTTGTGGCCCAGCTGCAGCGCTTCGCGCAGGGAGAGCTCCAGCACCTTCTTGGCGCGGGGCGTGAAGGGAATGTGGCCTGACGGAGCCTGCTGGCCCTGGCCGATGATCTCCTGCACCTGCTCGCGGACGCCGTCCAGCGAAATGCTCAAGGACTCAAGAGCCTTGGCGGCAACGCCTTCACCCTCATGGATCAGCCCCAAGAGGATGTGTTCGGTACCAATATAGTTATGGTTCAGCATGCGTGCCTCTTCTTGGGCAAGCACAACGACGCGACGGGCACGGTCCGTAAATCGCTCAAACATTTCGCCACACTCCTAGCTACAACGTACTTTGATGCTACGTGCCCGATCCCGTCTTGTGGAGCGTGTTCGCCACAGGGGAAACCGTGATGTTTCTAAGGTGTCCTGAATCGCCGCAGCCAGCTGCCGGAGCCGGTATCTCTGGCGCCGTGCCAATGACGCGCGGGACACCCCGCCACTTCCCGCGAGAGACTCCGGCGGCACTTCACTCGTGGGTGACCGGGCTTGCCGGCGCCCTGCCGGTGTCGATTGCCCTTGCCTGCTACACCGCCACCCTCGTCATTACCGTGGGCGTGAATATACCCCTTAATATCAGGCTTGGAAGCGCTGCCAGCGCGCAACATGCCATAGCCGGTAGAAAGTTCTTCGAACGCCGGTGGACGCGTTGGAACATTTACCGCACCTGGCTGTCCCTTGCAGCATTGGTGGCCCTCTGCATAGCGTGGACCATGCTTTGACAGTCCTTTAGCCGCAGCATCGGCAATTTCAGCCAAGGGCGCGAGCCCGGTTATTCATTGGCAGCAAAGAACCCTGCCCCGCCGAGAGGCGAAACAGGGTTCTTGACATTCAAGGGGCGCAGTCCGCTAGGAATTGGCCTTTTGGTAGGCTTCCTGGATTTCAGCCTGAATTCTGCCGCGGCTGTTGACCGTGTAGCCGTTGTCCCGCGCCCACTGACGGATCTGGGCTGAATCATTGCCACGGCCCGTCACTGCAGCCTTGGCGCGGGTACTGCGCCCGGCCGAGGTTTTGCGGGCAGCAGCCACGAAGCGCTCCAGGCTCGAGCGGAGTTCGGCTGCATTCGCGGCCGACAGATCGATTTCGTAACTGGCCCCGTCAAGGCCAAACCGGACATTCTCGTCCGCGGATCCCCCATCCAGATCATCTACGAGGATGATGTTTACTTTCTGTGCCATTTAAAGACTTCCTCTTTGAGGTTCGGGATGTGCAGAAAAGCGGGATGTTTCTACAAAAAGTATGAACCTCATTATGGCACTACGTCAAAGTGACAAATGAGCACTGTGGATAATCACAGAAAGCACTGCGGGTTTATTTATCCGCAGCAGTATCCGGTCCGTCCAATGGCTTAACGGCACGCACATCCGCCTCGGCCTGCGCGCGTGCTTCCGCCTGCCGCTCGGATTTATCGGCATTGAAGATCGATTTCATGACGAACCAGAAGATCAGGCCCACCACTATTGAGGGCAGCAGTACAGCTACATATTCCATAATCAGTGCCCTTCGGGCTTCAGGAGCGGGAACAGGATGGTTTCACGGATCCCTGCTCCGGTGAAAAGCATGACCAGGCGGTCGATTCCCAGCCCGATTCCGCCCATGGGAGGGGCACCATATTCGAGGGCGCGCAGGAAGTCCTCATCCAATTGCATGGCCTCGTCATCACCTGCAGCCGCGTGCCGTGACTGCTCGGTCAGCCGCTCACGCTGGA
The DNA here is from genome assembly GCF_056680215.1 of Arthrobacter sp. BF1. Taxonomy (NCBI): domain Bacteria; kingdom Bacillati; phylum Actinomycetota; class Actinomycetes; order Micrococcales; family Micrococcaceae; genus Arthrobacter; species Arthrobacter sp. BF1. The sequence goes on along the minus strand of NZ_CM155271.1, from coordinate 263,360 downwards.
TGACTGGGTCAATGAGCTCGGAGAAGGCCGTGCCGCGTTCCATGCCGCCGATGATGAGATCCCAAGCCTCGATCAGCCGCCCGTCTTCGCGGTGCGGCCGGGCCAGCGGCTGGGCGGACGGTGGGTAATCGTAAACAAAGGTGGGGTTCAGGAGGGTGGGTTCCACGATTTCGCCGAACAGTTCAACGGCCAGTTTCTCGGCGTCCCATTTCGGATCCACCTTAACCTCGTGCTTCGTGGCGATCTCGCGCAGTACCTCAAGCGGAGTGTCCGGGGTGACTTCCTGGCCAACGGCGTCGGAAAGTCCCGGGTAGACCGAAACCCAGGCCCAGTCGCCGTCGAGGTTGATCTCCCCGGCTTCAGTCTGGAGGGTGCGTCCGGCACCCACGGCGTCGGCGGCGTCGAGGATGATTTCCTTGATGCGCTCCGCCATCACGAACTGGTCCGCCCAGGCTTCGTAGCACTCGAGGGTGGTGAACTCGGGGCTGTGCGTGGAGTCCACGCCCTCGTTCCGGAAGACGCGGCCCATGTCGTAGACACGGTCGATCCCGCCCACCACGGCACGCTTGAGGTACAGCTCGGTGGCGATGCGCAGGGTCATCTTCTGGTCGAACGCGTTCATGTGCGTCTCAAACGGGCGTGCCAGGGCACCGCCGTGGACCAGCTGCAGTATGGGGGTTTCCACCTCCACGTAGTTGTGCCGGTGGAGGCTTTCGCGGATGGAACGGGTGATCGACGCGCGGGTGTAGACCATTTCACGTGCTTCGTCGCGCACCATCAGGTCCACGTACCGCTGCCGGACACGGGTTTCCTCGTTCAGTTCCGCGTGCAGCACGGGCAGCGGACGCAGGGCCTTGGAGGCCATGGACCAGGACTCCGCCATCACGGACAGTTCGCCGCGGCGGGAGGAAATCACCTCACCCTTGATGAACACGTGGTCGCCGAGATCCACCAGGGCCTTCCAGTCCGCGAGCGCTTCCTCGCCCACATTGGCAAGGCTCAGCATGGCCTGGAGCCGGGTGCCCTTGCCGTCAAGGCCGCCCTCCTGCAGGGTGGCGAAGCAGAGCTTGCCGGTGTTACGCACAAACACAACTCGGCCCGTGACGCCCACAACGTCGCCGGTGGTTTCGTCCGCTTCGAGGTGCGCGTACTTTTCGCGGATCTCGGTCAGGGAGTGTGTGCGCTCAACACCCACCGGGTACGCCTCGGTGCCGCGCTCGATCAGCTTGCCGCGCTTCTCCATGCGGATGCGCATCTGCTCGCTGGCGTCGAGGGGCTCTGGGGCGTTTTTGGGGGTGGGGGTGTTTTGGGAAGTCACAATCCCCAAGTTTACCGGGAGTTCAGCCGGCCGGGTTCCGGCGGGTGCGCGGGCATAGACTCGGGCTGTGGAGTCCTGGAAACTAGAAACGGCGGACGGCGGACGCCTGGAGGTGCATTCGTTCCTCACCCCTGCGGAACTGGACCCGACGACGGCGGGGCCTCCCGGCGTCGTACTCGTCCACGGTACTTTGGTCACCGACGCCCTCTACCGCCCTTTTGCGCGGAAACTCAGCCTCCTGCTGGGCCGCCCAGTGCACTGTTACAACCGGCGCGGGCGCGCGGGCTCTTCGCCGCAGCCGGACGATTACTCGGCAGAAACCGAAGTCAGCGACCTCGCAGCGGTCATGGACAAGACGGGTTCTACGGATGTGGTGGCGCACAGCTACGGCGGTTTCGTGGCACTGCAGGCTGCCAGGACCCTGCCGATCGGCAGGCTGGTGACCTATGACGCGGCGGTATCGCTTTCCGGAAACCTCAGCCACCGGTGGCGGCCCGAGCTTGAGGACGCCGTGACCGCGGGCCAGTTGAACCATGCCTGGGCACACCTGGTCCAGGGCCTGGGTACCGCCGGGCCGCTGTCCTACCTGCCGCTGGGCGCGCTGCGGATGCTGAGCATCCTCTCGGCCAGGACAAACCTCGGGACGGAGATGCGCCTGTTGCTGCCTACAGCGGTGAAGGAAATGCGCGCCGTGCTCGACGCCGACGCCGATCTGGACGATTTCACTATGCTCACCACCCCCATCCTGATGCTCAGCGGCGGCTGGAGCCCGGCGTACTTCGCCGAGACCGGGCGGCAGCTGGCGTCCGCTGTGCCGTCCATCGAGTTCCGCGTGGTCCCCGGGCAGCTGCATGAGGGGCCCATCCGGCCCGGCAAGGGACTGGCCGTGCGGATTGCCCGGTTCCTCAATGCCAGCGACGGCCAGATCCAGAAGCTGGGACGGCGCCGGTAGCCGGGCGGGGACTCAGCCGGCGTTCAGCCGGGGCTCAGCCTCGTCCGCCTAGGATGGGAACCGTGAAAGAGCAGGAAGTCCCCACGCACGACGGCGGCACGCTGGCTTTGTACAGCTACGGCACCGAGGATGCGCCGGGAGAACGCCGCGTGGTGGTGATCGGCGGAGCCTTCCTGACCGCGCTCATTTACCGGCCGTTCTCCATGGCATTGGCGGACGGGCTGGGTGACGGGTGGGCCGTGGACGTTTACGACCGGCGCGGACGCGGCAAGTCCGCGGACCAGCCGGCCGATTACTCGATGGCCACGGAAATCGCGGACGTCCGCACCATCATGGAAGCCACCGGCGCCCGCAACCTGCTGGGCCACAGCCTGGGCGGCTCGGTGGCCCTGAACGCAGTGCAGGAGTTCGCGGGAACGCCCCATGAGCCGGACAAGCTTGCAGTTTACGACGCAGCCGTGAACATCGAAGGCAGCATCGACACCGCGTGGCTGGACGACTTTGAAGCTGCGGTCAACGACGGCAAGCTGGGGCATGCCATGGCCCACCTGAAAAAGGGAATGCAGCCGGCCACAGCATTGTCGAAAATTCCCGGGCCTGTCCTCGCCGGGCTCATGGCGTTGGTGTCCCGCACCAAGGTCAACAAAATGGCGCGGGAGCTGATGCCGACGGGCGTGGGTGAACTGCGGGCCGCCTATGACGAGGTCGATCACGCCCGGGACTTCGCCGTGCTGCCCGCCAACACACACTTCATGGCGGGCGGCAAGAGCCCGCGCTACTACAAGGTCACGGCCCAGCGACTTCACGCCGCAGTCCCTGGCAGCACCTTCGAGCTGTCCCCCAAGGGCTACCACGGCTCCATCCCGGCTGCAGTGAAGGAACTGGTCACCGACATCGCCGAGTACTTCAAGAGCTAAGGCATTACGCAGGTTGCTCGGCTAGGCTCGGATCATGACGCGCGAGAACATCAAGACCCCCGATGGCGGCACCCTGGAGCTCTTCACCACGGGTGCGGACCTGGCGTCCGCCGGCTCCGGCGTTGTTGTGGTTCAGGCTTCCATGGTGACCGCAGCCGACTACACCCGCTTTGCCCAAAAGCTCAGCGCCGCCCTTGGCCGGCCGGTGCACACCTTCAACCGCCGCGGCCGGGGTTCCTCCTCGCCCCAGGCCCTGGACTACACCCTGGATGCGGACATCCGGGACCTGGACGCCGTCATGAAACATACGTCCAGCACGGACGTGTTTGGCCACAGCTTCGGCGGCGCGGTGGCCCTGCACGCAGCGCGCACGCTGCCCGTGGAGCGCCTTGCTGTTTATGACCCTGCCGTGTCCGTGAACCACAGCGTCACGGCCGACTGGACCACGGAATATGAGCGCGCCACGGCCGCGGGGGACGATGACCGCGCATTGGCCGTCCTGACCAAGGGACTGGAAACCGGCGGCGCCTTCTCCCGGATGCCGCTGTCCATGCTGACCATCGCCAACAAGCTCACGGCAGGGACACACCTCGGCAAGCAGATGCGCGACATGATGCGCACGGGCGTCAGGGAAATCAAGGCAATCATCGCCGCGGACATGCCGGCCGAGCCGTTTCTGGAACTGCCCTTGGAGACCCTGATTGTGGTGGGCGAAAAGAGCCCGGCCTACTTCGGTGTGGCATGCGGCCAGATCCACGACATCCTCACCGGATCCAGCTACACCATCCTGCCCGGTTTCGGCCACGACGGCGTGATCAAGGCGCCGGACAAGCTCATCACCGAACTCAGCGACTTCTTCGCCGGCTGATAAGTGACTCCGCATCGGCTGGTCCTCGTCGGCGGCGCAGCCGCAGCCGCCGCGGCCACTCTGTCATGCTTGGTGACTCTTCACATCGCGAAAACCCTGGTCACCCCGGTGGGCCGGCATCGCGAACGCATCAGGATTGTGGATTCCGGCGCCGGCACGGTGACCCTCCGGGCCAACCGCGACACACTGACTTCCGGCATCTTTAGCCTTTACTGGGGCAATCGAAGCGGCCACGCCCGGATCGGTCAGGTCTTGTCCACCGATATGAAGAGGGGAACCGTCACCCGCCGGGTAGAGGCCATCTACGCAGGCCAGCTTGCGCCGGGCACGTCGGGATACTGGTCCGGGTATGTCTACCCGGACCCGGAAGAGGCCGGCCTCCCTTTCGGGGACGTCACCTTGCCGGGGCCCGCTCCCGCGTGGCTCGTTCCCGGCACAGATCCAAGTTCCTGGGTTATCCACCTCCACGGCCTCGGCGGACGCCGGGCAACAGGACTTCGCACGGCACCGTTCTTCCATCGCCACGGGCTCACCCAGCTGCTCATCTCCTTCCGCGGAGACGGTGACGCTGCCCCGACGGCAGACGGCAAACACCATCTTGGCGTCAGCGAGTTGGCGGACGTCGAAGCAGCCCTGGCCTTTGCGGCGCGGCAGGGAGCTACTTCCGTCATCCTGTCGGGATGGTCGATGGGCGCAAGCATGGCGCTCGCAGCAGCCCACACCTCCAAACACCGGCATCTGATCACAGGGCTGGTCCTGACCGCGCCGGTCCTCGACTGGCACCAGACACTGCTCTCCAACATGGCATCAGCGCGGCTGCCGGCTGCTCTGGCACGCGGAGCGTCGCGCGTCCTCGGCGGTCCCCTGCACAAGTTCGCCGGATTGCATCAGCCGCTGGACCTCGGAGCCCTGGCATTTACCGAGGTTGCGCCGCCGGTTCCCGTGATCATCCTCCATGGCGATGGCGATGCCAGTACGCCGATCCGTGTCAGCGAGGACTTCGCCAACCGCTTTCCCGCCCACGTGCGTCTGGTCAGGTTTCCCGCCTGCCGCCACACGCAGGAATGGAACAGCTGGCCCGGGCTCTGGGAAAACTCGGTGGCCGGCTGGCTGCGGGAACTTACCCCCAAGTAGGTAGCGCTATCTGTCGTTTTGAGGCCCCAAACGACAGATAGCGCTACCTAGTCGGGTTAGTGGGCGGCGTGACCCGGCGCGGCACCTTCCGTCTTGCGCATCATCGCGGAAAGTACGACGGCGGCAAGGGCTATGACGGTTGCCGTCAGGAAGGCGGCACTCATGCCCGCCACCAGCCCGGAGGACGCCGACACCACCGCGAAGATGGAGACGAGCAGCGCCGTGCCGGCGGCACCGGCGACCTGCTGCGAGGTGCTCATGATGGCCGAGCCGTGGGAGTAGAGGTGCGGTGGCAGCGGGTTCAGGCCGGTAGTGAACGCGGGCGTGAACAGCAGGGCCAGGCCGAAGCTCAGGAAGACGTGAAGGGTGACGATCCACCACACCGCAGTGCCGGCGTCGAGCATGGAGAACTGCCACAGGGTCACAACCATCAGGACGGAGCCCGTCACGGTAAGCGGCAGCGGACCCACCTTGTCGAACAGCCGCCCGATGAACGGGCCCAGCAGGCCCATCGCCAGGCCGCCCGGCAGCAGCGCGAGGCCGGTCTCCAGCGACCCCAGGCCGCGGATTTCCTGCAGGTAGAGCGGCAGCAAAATCACCCCGCCGAACAGCGCCATCATGGCAACCACCATCAGCAGCACTGAGACCGTGAACATGCGGAAGTTGAAGGCGCGCAGGTCCAGCAGCGGGGCATCCGCCTTCTGCAGCCTGAGCTGGCGGAGCACAAAGACAGCCAGGCTGGCCACACCGATAACCAGCGCGGCGATGGCGGCGGCGCTGGACCCGCCCTGGCCGCCCTGGCCGCCGCCGATCTGGCTCAGGCCGTACACCAGGCCGCCGAACGCGGGAACTGTTAGGAGTACCGAGAGGAAGTCGAGCTTGGTCTTCTCGGTTTCTCCCACGTTCGTCAGGTACTTCGCCCCGATGGCCAGGGCAACCAGTGCCACCGGCAGGACGAAGACAAACATAAAGCGCCACGTGAAATGCTCCAGGATCAGCCCGGAAACGGTGGGCCCCATGGCCGGCGCCACGGAGATCGCGATGCTGACGTTGCCCATGACGGCCCCGCGCCTGCCCAGCGGGACGAGCGTGAGGATGGTGGTCATCAGTAGCGGCAGCATGATGGCCGTGCCGCCGGCTTGGATGATGCGCGCCAGGAGCAGGATCTCAAACCCCGGTGCGACGGCTGCCAGCGCGGTGCCGCCGGCAAAAAGGCCCATGGCCAGCATAAAGACGGCACGGGTGGACAGGCTTTGCAGGATGAACCCGGTGGTGGGGATGACCACGGCCATGGTGAGCATAAAGCCGGTGGAAAGCCACTGCACGGTAGGCGCGTCCACGCCGAGGTCCACCATCAGCCGCTGCAGGGCAACGTTCATGATGGTCTCGTTCAGGATCACCACGAAGGTCGCCACAAGCAGGGTGGCAATGATGGTCACGGACTCCCGGGACAGTTTCTCCGGTGCGGAGGACTTCGACGCCGATGCCTGGCCGGTTTGGCCGGATTTGCCGGGCGGGCCCGGCTGGCCGGAGGCGGTCGAAGAGACTTCTGTAGACATGGGTGTTCCCTCAGGGAGTAAGAATGAAGTGGCGCGCGAGCATCGTCGCTGCAGATTCCAACACTGTACTCGCCGCGGCCATTCCTGTGCACGGGGTTTTTCTTTGCTGCGCGTAGGCTGTTTGGCGTGGACACCCGGAAACTGAAGTATTTCCTGGCCGTTGTTGACCATGACGGATTCAACCGGGCGGCGGAGCACCTGCTGATCGCCCAGCCGTCGCTCTCCCAGACCATCGCCAGCCTGGAAAAGGAACTCGGCGTCCCGCTCTTTCACCGCATCGGCCGCAGAGCTGTGCTCAGTGAGGCCGGCAAGGAACTGGTGGGGCCGGCCCGCTTGGTCATACGGGACCTGGACGCCGCACAGTCAGCCGTTCAGGCCTTGCGGGGCGTCCGCAGTGGAAAGCTCGACATCGTCACCATGCCGTCCCCCGGCATCGAACCGCTGACGTCCATGATCGCTGGCTTCACCAGGGTTCATCCTTCGGTCCGGCTCAACGTCAGCGCTGCCTTCACCGCGGAAGAAGTCATCGAATCGGTCCGCAGCGGAAGCACGGAAATCGGGTTGGCCGGATCCTCCACACCCATCAGGGTGCCCGGTGTCAACGTCCTGGATCTCGAGCGCCAGCCACTCATCCTGATCGTTAACCCGCAGGCGGACACCTTCCGCCCGGGGCCGGTCATCCAGCGCGAAGACCTGGGCGGTCACCGCCTGATCGCGAGCCAGCGCGGATCCCTCATGCGGTGGCTCGTCGACGACGCCCTGGCGCACGGCGTCAAGGTAGAGATCGTCGTCGAAGTGGCACACCGGACCTCCATCCTGCCCCTGGTGCTGGCCGGCGTCGGGCACGCCGTGATGCCCTCGTCCTGGGCGCCCACCGCCCACAAAGCCGGGCTCCGTACGCTGCTGATCGAACCGGTGTCCCACCTGGACGTGGCCATCCTGAGCCGGAAGGACGGCCTGACCCCCGCGGCGCAGGCCTTCCTAAAAGTAGCCGCCGAGCACGTCGAACAACATGCCGACGGCTGACCAGCGCCGCTCCGTTCGGTAGGTAAAACCTATTTAGTGGATCGGATCTTGGTCTTGGACGCTGCCTGCCCACCGGCCGTCTACTTGAAGAGGAAGAACAGTGTGACCCGGGTTACAGGCTCACTGCTAACAAACTCAACGAGGAGGTAGGCACATGAGCGCCACCCAGAAATTCAGCATCGCATCCATCCCCGCAGACGGCGTGGGCAAGGAAGTCGTTTCCGCCGGCCGCCGCGTTCTCGAAGCCCTTGCGGAGAACTCCAACGGCAAGTTCGCCTTCGACTGGACCGAGTTCCCCTGGGGCTGCGGCTATTACGAGAAGACCGGCCAGATGATGGACCCCAAGGGCCTGGAAGCGCTCAAGGACTTCGATGCCATCTACTTCGGCGCCGTCGGCTGGGAAAACGTCCCGGACCACATCAGCCTCTGGGGCCTGCGCCTGAACATCACGCAGAACTTCGACCAGTGGGCCAACATCCGCCCCGTGAAGTTCCTGCCCGGCATCCAGTCCCCGCTGCGGAAGGCAGACAACACCGAGCTTGACTGGGTGGTGGTCCGTGAGAACAGCGAAGGCGAATACGCCGGCCTGGGCGGCCGCAACCTCAGCGGCCGCGGCCCCGGCAACGAAGTGGCCCTGCAGACCGCGTTGTTCACCGAGAAGGGCTGCGAGCGCATCATGCGCTTCGCCTTCGACCTCGCCCGGACCCGCACGGTCAAAAAGGTCTCGTCGGTCACCAAGTCCAACGCCCAGCAGTACGGCATGGTCCTCTGGGACGAAGTCTTCAACCGCGTGGCGCTGGACTACCCGGACGTGCAGACCGAAAGCGTCCTGGTGGATGCCATGAGCGCCAAGTTCATCCTCAAGCCCGAAGAGCTCTCCGTGGTGGTCGCATCCAACCTGAACGCGGACATCCTCTCCGACCTGGGCTCAGCACTTGCCGGCAGCCTCGGCCTGGCGGCGAGCGCCAACCTGAACCCCGAGCGCCGCTTCCCGTCCATGTTCGAGCCCGTCCACGGCTCCGCTCCGGACATCGCCGGCCAGGGCATCAGCAACCCGATCGGCGCCATCGCCAGCGCCGCCCTCATGCTGGACCACTTCGGCCTGCACGAGGAGGCCCGCCGGGTGGAGGCAGCCATCGAGGCAGCCACCGGCTCCGGCCACCTGACCCGCGACGTCGGCGGCGACGCCAGGACGGACGACGTCACCGAGGCCATCATCAAGGCACTCACCCTCGCACCCGCCGCGGTCTGACCGCGGCGCCTGGCACCTTGAGGTGACGTACGACGGCGGCTTGCGGGCCGCCGTCGGACGCTCCCCTTCCACACTTCTTTACTCACCCCTCCAGCGATATTCCACAATGAGGTAGGAATCATGGATTACAGCACCACCACGGGACCGGCTGCAGCAGCGCCGGCCCGCAAGACACGTTGGTACCGGCAGCTTTACTTCTGGGTACTGACCGCCATTGTTGTCGGCATCCTGGTCGGCTGGCTCGCACCGACCGCGGGCATTGCCATGGAACCCATCGGCACCACCTTCGTGAACTCCATGAAGATGCTCATCGGGCCCATCGTGTTCCTGACCATCGTGGGCGGCATCGCCAGCGTCGCCGACCTGAAGAAAGTCGGCATGACGGGCCTGAAGGCCCTGACCTACTTCCAGGTGGGCACCATCTTCGCCCTGATCTTCGGACTTGTGGCCATCAACGTCTTCCGCCTTGGCGAAGGCCTGAACGTGGACGCCAGCACCATCAAAACCTCGGATTCCGCGGCCAAGCTGATCGACGCCGGCCAGCACCAGGAGTGGTGGCAGTTCCTCACCCACATCATCCCCAACAGTGTTGTGGGGCCCTTCGTCGAGGGTGACATCCTTCAGATCATCTTCATCGCCGTCGTCTTCGGCATCGCCCTGAACGCCATTGGCAAGGTGGGCGCCCCGGTCTTGGACGGCGTGCAGCGACTCACCGGTGTCATGTTCAAGATACTGGGCTTCATCATGAAGGCAGCCCCGCTGGGCGCCTTCGGCGCGATGGCCTTCGCGGTCGGCAAATACGGGGTGTCTTCCCTCACCAGCATGGGCGGGTTGATCGCCCTCTTCTACGTCACCTCAATCCTCTTTGTTGTGGTGGTCCTCGGTTCCGTGATGGCCTTCCTGAAGCTGAACATCTTCACCATGATCCGCCATCTCAAAGAGGAGTACATGCTCATCCTGGGCACCTCCACCGCCGAGCCCGCCCTGCCCGGCCTGATGCGCAAGCTCGAGCACGCCGGCGTCAAAAAAGAGACAGTGGGCCTGGTGGTTCCCACCGGCTACAGCTTCAATCTCGACGGCGCCGCTATCTACCTCTCCCTCGCCGCCCTCTACATCGCGCAGGCCACCAACACGCACCTGAGCATCGGCCAGCAACTCGGCCTGCTCGCGGTCATGCTGCTGACCTCGAAGGGCGCGGCCGGAGTGGCAGGCGGCGGCTTCATCGCCCTGACCGCTACCCTGACGACGCTGGGCACCATCCCCGCGGCCGGCATCATGCTCATCTTCGGCATCGACAAATTCATGTCCGAGTGCCGCGCCCTGGTGAACTTCACCGGCAACGCCGTGGCCACCCTCTTCATCGCCTGGTGGGACCGCACCCTGGACGCTGACCGAGCCCGCCGGGTCTTTGCCGGAGAACACGTGGAGCCCATGCCCGCCGAAGAAGGCCCGGCACCTGCGGGACCCGCCGTCGTCGAGCCTTCCATAACCCCTGACCGCCGCCCGGCCTACTCGGAATCCGTCTGACATGAACAACACCACCGCCCCGAAAAACGTCCGGACACTCATAGCACCCGATAAGTTCAAAGGCAGCCTCACCGCCGGTGAGGTGGCGGACGCCCTGGCCGCAGGACTTCGGTCGGCAACCGGCGCCGGGACGGTCCACTGCGAGCTCCTTCCACTTGCAGACGGAGGTGACGGCAGCGTGGACGCCGCCGTCGCCTCCGGTTTCGGCCGCCGCAGCTACACGGTGGCCGGACCCACGGGTCAGCCGGTCCAGGCGAGCATCGCGTTCGACGGCGTCACGGCAGTTGTGGAGGTGGCGAACACCTGCGGCCTGGGGCTCCTGCCCGGCGGCCGGCTCGAATCCATGGCAGCGTCCAGCCGGGGCTTCGGCGAAGCAGTCCTGTTTGCCCTCAGCCTCAACCCCGCCACCATAGTGCTGGCGCTCGGCGGCAGTGCCAGCACCGACGGCGGCATGGGGATGCTTACCGCCCTCGGGTTCACCTTTCGGGATGCCGACGGGCGGCAGCTGGATGGTTCCGGCAGCTCCCTGAGCCGGATCCACTCCGTCCAGCGGACAAAGTTCCCGGAGCAGGCAGGCACCGAACTGATCATCGCCAGTGACGTGCACAACCCGCTCCTGGGCCACCACGGCGCACCGGCCGTTTTTGGACCTCAGAAGGGGGCCGGGCCCGCTGAGATCCGGGCACTCGAGGAGGGCCTCACGCATTTTTTGGCCCGGCTGGCCGAGGCCGGGTTCCCGGTCGGCGGGCTTCCCGACGCCGCGACGCTGGCAGGCCGGGAGGGCGCCGGCAGCGCGGGCGGAATCGGCTTCGCGTGCCTGCTGCTCGGGGCACAGCAGGTTTCCGGGGCAGACTTCTTTCTGGACCTGCTGGATTTCAACAGCCGCAAGGACAGCTGCGACGTGGTGATCACCGGCGAGGGAAGCATCGACGAACAGACGCTGGCGGGAAAGCTGCCGGCCGCCGTCGCCCGCCGTTCCGGAGCCCGGCCGATCATCGCCGTGGCCGGACGCTCGCTGCTCCCGCGCGAGCGATGGTCCGACCTGGCGCTCACCAGCGTTTACACGCTCGCCGAGTACACGGACCAGGATTCTTCCAAGGATCCCGAACTGTCCGCAACTCTGCTCCGGCGGATCGGCCAGGACATCGGTGCCAGCCTTCTTTAGGCCGGCCCCAGCCTGGGCCCGGACCCGGTGAGCCGCCTCAACCGGAGCCGACGCAGAAGAAGCTGGCCGCCTCAGGCGGCCAGCTTCTTTTGGTGCTTGCGCACCTGGGGGCGCTTATCCATAACGTCTGCCCGGCGCCGTGGCTGGGCGGCGACCCGACCGCCGTCGGGCACCCTACTGTCAGCAGCCAGCCGGGCACCGTGCCCAATGACGGCACCGGCGCCAATGCGTGAATGGCTGCCGATGTGTACCCGGTTACCGATAATGGTCCCGTGGCCCACGTGTACGGCGTCGCCGATGGTGGTCTGCTCCCCCACCTGCACCTGGCGGTCGATCCAACTGCCATGCCCCACCCGGGTGCATGCTCCGATCCGCGCGTGCGGCTCAACGTACGTCAGGGGTCCAAGGCGGACCGAGTCCGCCACCACGGCCCCGCGGCCCACAAAACCGCCGCCATTCTCGTGCCGGTGGTAGTACACCACCGCCCCTGCATCGTCCTCAAACGATTCAACCTGCCTGGTCATCCCAAACCCTAATCATCATCAACAACGGGTGCTTCGCCCGCTTATGAGTGTTAACGGCGGGGGAAGCGGGCAGATTCCTCAGGCGGTCTGGCCGGCGTGCTGGCCTTCCGAGATTTCCTCCACAAGCTTGCTGTTGAAGGCGGGGAGGTCATCCGGGTTGCGGCTGGTCACCAGGCCCTGGTCCACCACCACTTCCTCGTCACTCCAGTTGGCGCCAGCGTTCTTCAGGTCGGTCTGCAGCGTATGGTAGGACGTCACGTTGCGGCCGCGGATCACGCCGGCATCGATGAGGAGCCACGGTCCATGGCAGATCGAAGCAACCGGCTTGTGCTGCTCGAAGAAGCTGCGCGTGAAGTTCTGCGCGTCCTTGTCCACCCGGAGATGATCGGCGTTTACCACGCCGCCGGGGAGCACCAGGGCGTCAAAGTCCGAGGCGTTGGCCTCTGCCACTGTGAGGTCGACGTTGAAGGTGTCGCCTTTGTCTGTCCCGTTATAGCCCTGCAGCCGTCCGCTGCTGGGAGCTACCAGGGTGGGTTCGCCGCCGGCGTCCTTGACTGCCTGCCACGGGCTGGTGAGCTCAATCTGCTCCACGCCGTCCGTCAGCAGGAAAGCTACCTTCTTGCCTGCGATGTTGTGTTCTGACATTTTTCCTCCTTCAGCGAGGCGGACCGGGCGCATTCCAGCGCTGGGTGACCGCTTCGAGAGTTGTGTGTCTGACAGCATCCAGCCTAGGAAAGCACTAGGTGATAAGCAAGCTGACTATTTGCTGGCGTGGTGCTCGATCAGCCAACCGGCCATCTGCTGGGCGCGTTTCGCAGCCTGCGTGTCCCCCTCGGAGGCGGAGACGATGGACCCCTTCATGAGGATGTGCCAGGACCGGGCGAAATCCTCCGGGCGGTCCAGACCGGCCTGCTCCGCGAGGGTCTGCACGTGACCCCGGATCCTGGACAGGTAGTCGATGCTGGCCCGGCCCAGTGGATGCGACGGACCCATTTCCAGCAAGATGTTAATGAAGGAGCAGGCTTCAAAGTCGTCCCGGCGGAACCACTCGCCGAAGACGTCGAAAATTGCCAGCAGCTGTTCCGTAGGCTTGGTGGCACGAAGCTTGGCCTGGCCAACGATGGCGTCCACAGTCCAGAGCTGGTCCCGTAGTTCCAGGAACGCCAAAACCAGTGCGTCCTTGGACGGGAAGTGCCGGTAGAACGTTGCCTTGGCCACGCCGGAGCGTTCGATCAGTTCGTTGACCCCGACATCCCGCACTCCGCGTCGGGAGAAGAGTTCGTAGCCCACGGCGAGGATTCGTTCCCGGGAATCGGCGGGACGAATCGCGGCCGCCGCAATGCTTTCCGCGGGCTGCAGTGCGGCTTCTCCATTGGAAATCATCGTGATATTTACTTTACTCCTAAGTGCAGACAGACCGGTCTTACTCCATGTAATGTTTTTCCAGACACAAATGCGTTGACGCCGACGGGAACCCTTCCAAGGCCCGTCGGCCTGGTGCAAGGAGGCCCCAATGTCAGCAGAGCGAGCATTCGAGTTTATCCCATGCAACGACCCCGATCCGTGGATTGAGTCCGCCGCCGCGACCGCTGAGATCCGCCAGTTCGCCCGCGAGTCAATACGATGGCAGGCGCAGGAAATCATTGATGAAGTCCTCAGCGGGACCGATCCCGGCGAAGAACTGGCCAGGGCAAGGCTTCGCCGTTGCGTGGCCCAGAATCCCGGGAGGCCCGAACGCGCCCTCCTCCAGCAGTTGATGGTCAACCGGGACCACCAAGGTGAATCAACTCTTTAAAGTGATGCCCGGCGCCCGCGCCCGCTGAAATGGCCCCCGTGCCCGCCGAAATACGGAACCGGGCTCACATCAGGAACTCAGCGGCGCATTGTCAATCAGCCGGACCGGCCCGACTTTGGCCGCGATGAGCGCCAGACCCTCCCCGCGGAACGGGACTTTCCGGCAGTTTTCGGCGAGCGTCTCGAGAGTCCGCGGGTCCACGACGTCGAAGTAGTCCAGTTCCACCAGGGGCTGGGATTCAACCAGCGCCCGGGCAGAGTCGAGGTCCAGGGGTTCGTGGGCATTTGCCCGCTCCTCCAGGAGACGCAGTGCCCGCGACAGAACCAGGGCTGCTTCCCGCTCCTCGTCGGAGAGGAAGCGATTTCGGCTGGACAGTGCGAGCCCCTCTGCGGAGCGCACGGTGGGGACTGCAACGACGTCCACCGGGAAGTCGAGGTCCGCCACCATCCGCCGCACCAGCGCCAGCTGCTGGGCATCTTTCTGCCCAAAGTACGCACGGTAGGCGGGCAGTCCGGCGCCGCCTCCCGTGACGAAGGCACCCGCGGCCGGCAGGCCGGTACCTGGGATGCCGTAGTGCAGCAGCTTGGCAACCACGGTGAGGGCGCCGTCGAAATGCCCTGGCCTGGAAGCGCCTTCCCATTTCTCCCCGAGGGTGCCGGCCGTGACGCGCACCAGCGGCTCGCCGCCGGGGTAGACCTCGTCCACCGAGGGCGCGAACACGAGATCCACGCCTTGTTCTTCGAGCAGGGCAACATCGGCTTCGAGCGTCCGCGGGTAGCGGTCCAGATCCACCGCATCGCCGAATTGCAGCGGGTTCACAAAGATGGTGGCCACCACAACGTCGTTCTGTTCGACGGCGGTCTTCGCCAACCGGGCGTGCCCTTCGTGGAGGGCGCCCATGGTGGGCACCAGGCCCTGGGACCTGCCCCCTCTTTCGGCCAGCAGGAGGGCACTCGCCGTCCGCAGCTCCGCCGCCGTTCGCACCACTTGGGCCACCATGTCAGTCTCCTTTTTCCAGGGCCGCACGGATGGCGCCCAGTTGATCCGTTTTGAGCAGCCCCCGGCTTTCTGCCCGCCGTGCAGTGGCACGGGCCATGGCGAGGTACGCCTCGAGCACATCGCCGTGCGCCCCGGCGTCGTACTCCCGCAACGCCTCGGCGTGGGCGGCCACGGTCCCCACGTCACCGCGGGCCACCGGGCCGGTCAGTGCCGACTCACCGGACGCCAGCGCGTTCTCCAGCGTGGCGCGCAGCAGTGGCCCCAGCATCCGGCCCGGCTCGTCCACGCCCACGTCCCGCAGCAGCTGCGAGGCCTGGGCCACGAGCGTAACCATGTGGTTCGAGCCATGGGCCAGGGCCGTGTGATAAAGTGTCCGGTCCGCCTCGGCGATGGCAACGGGCTCGGCGCCCATCTCCACCACCAGCGCCTGCGCGATGGGCAGCATCGCGGCGTCCGCGGTCACCCCGAAGGTGCAGTCAAGCAGGCGGGTCAGGTCCAGGCTCATGCCCGTGAACGTCATGGCGGGGTGCAGGGCCAGCGGGATGGCTCCGGCGGCCCTTACCGGGCGCAGTATCCCTACCCCGAACCGGCCCGAGGTGTGTGCCACCAACTGGCCGGGCTGCCAGGCCCCAAGTTTCGCGAGGCCGTCCACCAGGGCTGCCAGCGCGTCGTCGGGAACGGCCAAGAGCACCAGTTCTGAACGCTCCACAATGTCCTGGATCTCCAGGACCGGAACGCCGGGCAGCAGCGCCTCCGCGCGTTCGCGGCTGGCGTCGGACACAGCGGAAACCCCGACGACGGCGTGTTCCGCCCCGCGGAGAGCGGCACCGAGTACGGCACCCACCTTGCCGGCGCTGATGATTCCGACGCCAAGGCGACCCGGTTTAGCCACGGTTGGTGCTCTCCTGTTGGTTGATGGTTTCGATCCCCGGCTGCTCGGCCGCAACGGGCCCAGCCGTCGGCGGTGGGGCCACCTGCGCCAGCCATTGTTCGCTGGTCTGCCGTTTGCGGGCAAGCCGTGCGCGCGCGGACTGTTCATCAAAGAGGGTCCGCGCCTCGTCCAGGCCGGCCTGGGTCAGGCGAGGGGATACTGGCCCGGCAGTGGTGTGGAGGACCAGGTCCGCCAGCCGGAACCGCCGGGCGAGCGGGCCTTGATGCAGTGCCATCGACTGCGTTCGCTGGTGCGGGACCATCACCAGTTCCCGCCACCACCGGCCCGACCGGATCAGGAGGGCCGTCTCGGTGGCGGCGAAGCCGTTGCGGCGCCAGGCAAACGGTGCCAGGAACCGGCCGCGGCGCGGCGTGGTGACAAATCCGCCGTCGGAGTCCATTCCGCCGAGCCCCGCCGCGAAGATGCGTCCGGGCTCCGGCGTCCCCGGATCCGGCAGGACCAGTGCGAGCATGCTCATCACCTCGGGGAGCTTGCCGACGGGCAGCAGCGTGGTCCGTGCCGCTGACTCGCCGTTGCTGCCCGCCGCACCGTAGCCGGCAACATTGACTTGGATCCGGTACCAGCCGAAGATGCGCCAGAGCGGGGACTGGACCACTTTCAGCGCCTGGATCCGGCCCGGTGGGAGGGTCTGCGCCTGCGTGTCCAGCAGCCCGTAGCGGAGCCTGATGCCGTCCGGCGAAATGGCCGCGGTGAAGTTGTAGCCCTTGTTGAAGGAGCCCCAGTAGCTGGCGGCAAGCCCCAGCGCCGCCGGGATCAGGTAAAAGTAGAAGCTGCGGTTGTCCGTCACGGCGGACAGGATCACGGAGGCGATGCCGCCCAGCACCACACCGACGCTCTGCTCGCTGAGGAGCAGCGAACCAACAAGGCGCGACGGCGGCACGGACAGTACCGGAAATTCGGGCGCCTCGGGCGGGGCCGCCAGTGGCCGCGCCGGGTCAGGGAGCACCCCGGCGGCACGTGCCAGGATGGTGGCGCGGAGCTGCCGGGCATCGTCCATCCGAAGGTAGGCGAGCTTGACGGCGGATTCGCCGGCGTCGGCCACCTCGAACTTAAGTTCTGCCAGGCCGAAGATCCTGGCCAGCAGGGGCTGGACGATGTCGATGGCCTGGACGCGGTCCAGCCGGGCCTGCCGCTGCTGGCGGAAGAGGAAGCCGGAGTTGACCCTGACGTAGCCTTCGGACACCTGGTATTTGGTGAAGTACCAGGTCAGGATGAAGCCCAGGACGGCCAGCACCAGCATGATTCCGCCGCCGGCCACCAGCCAGGGCGCACGGCCGGCGAAGTCCTCCTCGATGAGGGGCCGGCCCTGCAGCAGCCGTTCGAAGGTGTCCCGCCCGAAGAAGAACCCGATGGCCGCCAGGGCCACCCAGCCGCGCACAAAAGGCGACGCCGGGTGCACCCGCAGCCACTCGCCGTCGGGCGCTACTTCGGGCTCGGGTGCAGGCGCCCCCGTCACAGCGGTGGGAGCATCCGGCGCTGCGTTGGAAACATCCATCGCAGCGGTGGAAATATCCGGCTCGCCGCGCTCCGGAAGGTCAGCGGTCACAGCCCTGCCAGCCTCGCTTCGCCCCGGGCGGCGAGCTGCTCGCGCAGGCGTGCCCCTTCTGCGGCGGGCAGGCCGGGGATGGTGGCGTTTGTGCCGGGCGAGGCGGTGTGGAGCTTCAGTGTGCACAGCCCCAGCCCGCGCTCTACGGGGCCCACCCCGATGTCCACGTACTGCATCCGGCCGTAGGGAACTGCCATGGTCCGCTGGAAGAAGATGCCGGCGCGGATCAGGAGGTCGTCATCCCGCTCGGCATAGCCGATGGCGCGCACCTGGCGCGGAATCAGCACCAGCCGCCAGACGGCCAGGACCAAGGTCACTGCCGGAACCGTGACGGCCAGCCACAGCGGTGGCCACCGCCACCACCCGAGCAGGACCAAGACGAGGGGCAGGCTGAGGACAATCACCGCGAGCACGTTGCCGATGGCCCACTCCACGATGCGGACGCTGACGTACTTTGGCGACACCCGCTGCCAGGTGATGCCCGTTGGATCAATCGCCTCTGTAGGCATATTCGCCCTCCCCCGCGGCTTCTCCGCGTACCCCGCGGCCTTTCTTGCCGTCGTCGGATGCGGCGTCACTGTCCTCGGGCGGGATCCGGCAGAATCGCTCCACCAGCAGGCCCACCACGATCATCACCAGGCCGCCGGCGGCCACGGCGATGGCCACCCACGTGATGCCCTGGTCGCTGCGCAGGTTCCAGATGCGGAGCTGGTCCAGGAAGATCCCGATGTGCCAGCCCAGCAGCACCGTGCCTGCGTAGGCGCAGGCCTGGGCGAGGATCAGCGTCCGCGCCGCGAGGATGGGGTCAAGGGCCTTTTTGCGTTTGGTGCTGTTGCGCCAGCGAAGGACCCGGATGCCAAGAATCAGCGTGATCACAACGATGACTGCCATGGTGGCCAGTGCGGTCGCCGGGAGCACGGGTGTGGCCATGCTGTATCGCGTGGTCACCACGGTGGCTGACCAGCCGGCAACGGTCAGGACCAGGCCGATCAGCAGGAGCCGTCCGGGGCTGATGGGTTTCACCGTTATTCCACCGCCCCGGCGGTAGGAACGCCGTCGTAGTCGCCGAAGCCGTCGAACGGCACGAGGTCGGCGAAGTCTGCGGCGCGGGCGGCCAACTCACTGATCCGTTCGCCGGCCAGCGTTGCCGCAGGGTCGATGAGGGACCAGGGATACAGGACAAAGGCGCGCTCGGCAGCACGGGGATGCGGCAGAGTCAGGTGCGGATCGTCGCTGGTGACATCGCCGTACGTGATGATGTCGACGTCGAGCGTCCTCGGACCCCAGCGCACGTCCCGCACACGGAGGTGCTTGTTTTCCACCGCATGGCAGTGCTCCAGGAGCGCCTCCGGGGACAGGATGGTTTCGACTGTCATGACCATGTTCAGGAAGTCCGGCTGCCCGGCCGGGCCGCCCACCGGCTTCGTCTGCACTACCGGGGATACGGCCAGCAGGCGCACCTCCGGCGGGTCGACGAGGTCCGCGACCGCCCCGGACAGGGTGTCGTTCCGTTCGCCCAGGTTGCTGCCGAGGGCCAGGACCGCTTTGGTGTAACCGGGGCTCATGGCCTCTCCCTGTGCACGCTGACGGCCACATCACCGAAGGGCACCTCTATGGGCGCCTGCGGTTTATGGACGGTGATGTCCACGGCCTCGATGCTGAACCGGTCCAAAAGGTCATCGGCAATCCTGACGGCCAGGGCCTCGATCAGGTTCAGCGGCTCCCCCGTGATCCAGTCCCTGATCCGCTCAGCCACTTCACCGTAATGCGCAGTGTCCCGGACGTCGTCGGATTTCGCGGCTTTGGCGAAGTCGAGATACAGGACAGCGTCCACCACAAAGGGCTGGCCCTCGCGGCGCTCAAAGTCGAACACGCCGTGATGGCCGACGGCGGTGACACCGCTCAGCGTAATCCTGTCCATGGGTCCCCCGGCCCTAGTGGGTGGTGCGGGCAGCCGCCACGCGTGTAGCAACCTTAACAGCGTCAAGGCTGGGCCCGACGTCGTGCACCCGGACGGCCCAGGCACCGCGGAAGGCGCTGATGGCGGTAATGGCCGCGGTGGCGGCGTCACGCTCCTCCGGGGCGGCGGATTTGCCGGCCACCGTGAGCAGGGTGCCCAGGAAGCGTTTGCGGGATGCAGCCACCAGGACCCGGTGCCCCAGGCTGTCCAGCTGGTCCAGGTTCTGCAGGAGCTCCCAGTTCTGGGCATCGTTCTTCGCGAAGCCCAGGCCCGGGTCAACGATGATCTGCTCCGGGCTGACGCCGGCGGCGAGGAGCTTGTCGCGCACACCGGCCAGTTCCGCCACCACTTCGCCGGCAACGTCCTTGTACTCGGCCAGCGAATTCATGGTGCGGGCGTCGCCGCGGCGGTGCGTCAGGACGTAGGGAGCCTTGGACGAGGCCACCAGTTCCGCCATTTCGGGCTCCATGGTGAGGCCGGAGACGTCGTTGATGATGGCGGCCCCGGCCTTCAGCGCGGCCGCCGCCGTGGACGTGTGCGTGGTGTCAATGGAAACCAGCGCACCGGCCTTGACCAGGGCCTCGATGACAGGGACCACCCGGCGCTGTTCTTCCTCCGGGCTGACATCCAAGGCGCCGGGGCGCGTCGATTCGCCGCCGACGTCGATGATGTCGGCGCCCGCGTAGAACATCCGCAGGCCGGCCGCGATGGCAGTGTCCGCCGTGGCGTGCTTGCCGCCGTCACTGAAGGAGTCGGGCGTAACATTCAGGATGCCCATGACCAGGGTGCGGTCGGTGGGCAGGTCTGCGAATTTCGCTGCCGGGCGCGGTTTACGCAGGATGGGCAGCGGGGACGTCGCGGGCCCGGTTCCCGGGGCTGCAGCTAGTGAGTCCATGGTTTGTTACTTACCTTCCGAGGATGAGGCTCATGGCTTCGGCACGGGTGGCCGGGTCATGGAGCTGCCCGCGTACCGCACTGGTGACGGTCTTCGCTCCGGGCTTGCGGACACCGCGCATGGACATGCACATGTGTTCACATTCAACAACAACAATCGCGCCACGCGGCTTGAGGTGGCTGACCATTGCTTCAACGATCTGGGTGGTGAGGCGCTCCTGCACCTGGGGGCGCCTCGCGTAGATGTCCACGAGGCGTGCCAGCTTGCTGAGGCCGGTAACTTTGCCTTCGTGCGAGGGGATGTAGCCCACGTGGGCAACCCCGTGGAACGGCACCAGGTGGTGTTCGCACGTGGAGTAGAACGGGATGTCCTTGACCAGGACCAGTTCCTCATGGTCCAGGTCAAAGGTGGTGGAGAGAACGTCCGCAGGGTCGTGGTGAAGGCCTGCAAACACCTCAGCGTAGGCTTTGGCCACCCGCCGGGGGGTGTCCACGAGCCCGCCGCGGTCAGGGTCCTCACCGATGGCCAGCAGGATCTCGCGGACGGCAGCTTCGATCCGCGGCCGGTCCACTTTCTCGTGCTTTGTGTGGTGGGATCCGCCCTCCGCCGGGTATCCGGCGGAGGAGGGCGCGTCGTCGTCGTCGATGTGGTTCACAGAAGAAAGCTTAGCCGCGCAGGGCGTCAGGCCCCGAGTCGGGAATGCCGCCCTGGAAGGGGGCATCCTCCGGGACACCCTGCGGGTGCGGGGGCAGGGCGTCAAGAGGCTCGTCCAGGCGGGCCTGTTTGGCTTCCTCCTGGGCTTCGCGCTCGGCCTTTTCCAGGCGGGACTCCACGGGTCCGGCCTGCTGGACCGGCCGGGATTCCTTGGACAGCCACACTTCGCGGAAGTCACGCAGACGGATGTCCGTGAAGATGTCAGCGATTTCTGCCTGGTTCAGGGTTTCCCGTTCCAGCAGCTCCAGGGCCAACTGGTCCAGGACGTCGCGGTTTTCGGTGAGGATCGCATAGGCCTCGTCATGCGCCTGGTCGATCAGGCGGCGCACTTCCTCATCCACAACGTAGGCGATCTGGTCCGAGTAGTTGCGCTCGTGGCCGGCATCGCGGCCCAGGAAGGGCTCGCCGCCGCCCTGGCCCAGGCGCACCGCACCGACCCGCTCGCTCATGCCGTACTCGGTAACCATTTTGCGGGCCGTGGAAGTGGCCTTTTCGATGTCATTGGAGGCGCCGGTGGAGGGATCGTGGAAGACGATTTCCTCGGCCACGCGGCCGCCCATGGCGTAGGCCATCTGGTCCAGGAGCTCGTTTCGGGTCACGGAGTACTTGTCGTTGTCCGGAACCACCATGGTGTAACCCAGGGCGCGGCCGCGGGGCAGGATGGTGATTTTGGTGACCGGTGCGGAGTTGCGCAACGCGGCTGCCACCAGCGCGTGTCCGCCTTCGTGGTAGGCCGTGATCTTGCGCTCGTGTTCCTTCATGACGCGGCTGCGCTTCTGCGGGCCGGCCATCACGCGGTCGATGGCCTCGTCCAGGGCGCGGTCGTCAATGAGGTTGGCGTTGGAGCGCGCAGTCAGCAGCGCGGCTTCGTTGAGAACGTTGGCCAGGTCAGCACCCGTATAGCCGGGGGTCTTCTTGGCCACGGCCTTCAGGTCAACGCCCGGGGCCATCGGTTTGCCCTTGGCGTGGACCTGCAGGATCTGGTCGCGGCCGATCATGTCCGGCGCGTCCACACCAATCTGACGGTCGAAGCGTCCGGGGCGCAGCAGTGCCGGGTCCAGGACATCCGGGCGGTTGGTCGCAGCGATCAGGATGACGTTGGTCTTGACGTCGAAGCCGTCCATCTCCACCAGCAGCTGGTTGAGGGTCTGCTCGCGTTCGTCATTGCCGCCGCCAATGCCGGCACCGCGGTGACGGCCGACGGCGTCGATCTCGTCCACGAAGATGATGGCGGGCGAGTTGGCCTTGGCCTGCTCGAAAAGGTCGCGGACGCGGGAGGCACCAACGCCGACAAACATTTCAACGAAGTCCGAGCCGGAGATGGAGAAGAACGGGACGCCTGCTTCGCCTGCGACGGCGCGGGCCAGGAGGGTCTTGCCGGTTCCGGGAGGGCCGTAAAGCAGCACACCCTTGGGGATCTTGGCGCCCACAGCCTGGAACTTGGCCGGTTCCTGCAGGAATTCCTTGATTTCCTGCAGTTCCTCCACGGCCTCGTCAGCGCCGGCGACATCCACAAAGGTCACCTGCGGCATGTCCTTGCTGACCATCTTGGCCTTGGACTTGCCGAACTGCATGATCTTTGAGCCGCCGCCCTGCATGCGGGTCATCAGGAACCAGAACAGTGCGCCGAGGAGGATGACGGGGATCAGGAGTGAGAGCAGACCGGAGAACCAGTTGCTCTCGATCGGCTGGTCCGTGTACCCGTTCGCCGGCTTGGAGTCGGTGACTGCCTTGACGACGTCCAGGGCGCGGGCGTCCACGTAGAAGAACTGAACGCTCTTGCCCTTGTCTTGTCCGTCGACGTTGTAGCTGTCCTTCAGGACCAGGTCAACACGGTTCTCGCCGTCGAAAATCTTTGCCTGCTCAACCTTGCCGCCATCGGCGAGGAGCTCAAGGCCCTTGTCAGTGTCGATCCGTGCCGCACCGCCGGGAGCCAGCGTTGCAAAGGCCACGAGGAGCATGGCGATCACAACGACGATCCAGATGCCCGGGCCCTTGAAGAAACTCTTAGCTTTCATCTGTTCGGGGGCTGGCCCCGTCCCTCCTGGTAGTGCTGCACGGCGAGTGGTCTACGCGCGTGTGGTGCTGCATCAGCTACTAGCTATACACCGTCCGGAGTAATTCACGCACGGTGCCGGCCAAAAGTTCCCTCTGGGCGTAGCAGCATCGTGCGGCGGCGCCACGGATCCGCGGAAAATCAGCGTGCAGGCGAGGCCTACACCTTTAAACGCCGCGAGACGGCACTTCACGGCAGTTTTCAGTCGCAGGACTGCCGTGAAGTGCCGTCTCGAGGACGGAAGAAAGGGTTACTCGTAGACGTGCGGGGCGAGCGTGCCCACGAAGTCCAGGTTGCGGTACTTTTCTGCGTAGTCCAGGCCGTAGCCCACCACGAATTCGTTGGGGATGTCGTAGCCGACGTACTTGACGTCGATTTGTACCTTGGCGGCCGTGGGCTTGCGGAAGGCCGTGCAGATCTCCACGGACGCGGTGCCGCGGGATTCGAGGTTGGTCTTGAGCCAGGACAGGGTCAGGCCCGAGTCGATGATGTCTTCAACGATCAGAACGTCCTTGCCCATCAGGTCCGTATCGAGGTCCTTAAGGATGCGGACCACACCGGAGGACTGGGTGCCGGAGCCGTAGGAGGACACTGCCATCCAGTCCATGGAAACGTGGCTGTGGAGCGCGCGGGCGAGGTCGGCCATGACCATCACAGCACCCTTGAGGACGCCGACGACGAGGATTTCACGGCCTTCGTAGTCCTTGTCGATCTGGGCAGCGAGCTCGGTGATCCGCTGCTGGATCTGTTCCTTGGTGTAGAGAACGTGCTTGAGGTCTGCCTGGACGTCGTTTGAATCCACCAATGGCTCCTGTGTAGATGCGGGGTGCGACTATTCTTGGGGCGGTTTTTGAGGCCGGAATACTAGCTTCCCACAGCGGGCGGCTTCGCGGGGAACGGGAGTGCCGCCGTCGGGGGCCGCCGCGGTCCTCGCCCGCTGGCCAACAACGCCCAGCTGCGCCAGGGACAGCCGGTACACGCTCACCCCGCCGGGGAGCTCCACCGGACCTGCCGAACCCTGCCGCCGCAGCAGCGCTTCAGCCGCCAAAAGGCGCTGATAGCTGGGTTGTTGACCCCCGACGTCGGCCGCTGCCTTCGCGATGACACGGAACCTGATCGCCGGGGAAAGTTCGCCGAGGGCGTCCTCGGGAAGGCTGATTTCGGGGCCGGACCGCTGCGCCAAACCTGCATATGTGCGTTCTGCCACGTCCTCCAAGTAGTCCGCGTCCAGCTGAAGGATGGACGCCGTCCTGGCAAGCGATTCAGCCACGCCAGGCCCGAGTTTTTCCTCCAGCAACGGCAGCACTTCCACCCGCGTCCGGGAGCGGGCGAAGGCCGGATCCGAATTGCTGGGATCGTGCCAGGGTTCCAGTTCCTCAACGCGGCAGATCTCCAGGGTGTCCTCGCGGCGCAGGCCCAGGAAAGGCCGGAGCAGCAGGCCGCGGGCAGGCCGCATTCCGGCCAGCGAGCGTGTGCCGGAGCCGCGGGCGAGGCCCAGGAGGACCTGTTCGGCCTGGTCGTCCAGCGTGTGGCCGAGCAGGATGGCGGCGGCGCCCTGTTCACTGGCTGTTGCCTCCAGGGCGGCGTGGCGGGCGTCCCGGGCGGCCGCCTCGGGGCCCATACCCGTGGGCGCCACATCAACGGTCCGGACCCCAACCGGGGAAAGCCCGAGTTCCTTGAGGGCCTGAGCCGTGGATATCGCCACCCGCGCCGAACCCTCCTGCAGCTGATGATCCACCACCACGGCACCCACCGTCAGCGGGTGCCGGTCAACGTGGCCGCGGCGGGCGAAGTAGGCTGCCACAGCGGCGAGCGCCAGGGAGTCCGGCCCGCCGCTGCAAGCTACAAGCACGTGCGCCGGATAGCCGGCCTCAGCCAGGGCGTTCTGGAGCATTTTGCGCGCTTTGCCGACGACGGGCGCAAGCCTGCCGGGACGCCGTCGGCCGCTTGCGTGGGGAGAATCCGGCACCTACAGACCCATCCGGTCAACCCACAGCCTGGACTCATGGATCTCAGGCTCGGTAGGGAGGTTGTCAGCCGATTCCCAGACCCTGTTGAAGCCTTCCATCCCGGCGACGGCCACAACCTCGCGGACAAACTTGGCGCCGTCGGAGTACTGACGCATCTTGGCATCCAGCCCCAGCAGGCTCCGGATGAATTTCTCGATGACGCCACGGTCCTTGCCGCGCTCGGTGAAGCGCTGCCGGATGGTCTTGACGGACGGGACAATGCTGGCGTCGACGGCGTCCATCACCACGTTCGCGTGGCCCTCCAGCAGGCTCATCACGGCCGTCAGGTGCGACAGGGACGCCTTTTCCTCGGGGTTCTGCAGCAGGTCCAGGATGGCGCCGCGGCCGGGGGTGTTGCCTGTGGCGGAGCGGTCCTTGAGGGAGCGGGCGGCGGCAGAGGCGCGCTCCATCAGGGAGTCGACGTTGCCCAGCAGGTGAACGCTAAGGTTGTCGATCTCGGAAAGCATGTGATGGCGGAGCCACGGTGCGGCGGCGAACTGCACGCGGTGGGTCTGCTCGTGGAGGCAGACCCAGAGCCTGAAATCCTCGGGCGCTACGTTGAGTTCCCGCTCCACGGAAACAATGTTCGGGGCCACGAGCAGCAGCCGGCCACCCGCCGGCGCCTTGGAGCCTTCGGCGAGCGCGGCGAAGGGATCGTACTGGCCAAGGACCTTGCTGGAGAGGAATGCGAGGACGGCGCCGAGCTGGCTGCCGGTGATGGCGCCGCTGACGCTGGCCGCGGCGGGGCTCACGGTGCCGTGCCGGCTTTCGAGCATCTTTTCCATGGCGGGCTTGAGCATCACGGCGAAACTCTGGGTGTTGGCCTTGGCCCAGTTCGCCCGGTCCACCACCAGGACAGAGGAGTCCCGGAGGTCCCGCGCTGCTTCGAGGCCGGTGATCTCGTGGACGTGCGGGACCGAAGCGTCCGCGAGGCGGCGCAGGCTGTCCACGGCCTCGTTGATTTCCGCCGCGCCGAGTGTTGGTCCGGCGGAAGCCAGCCGCGACGCAGTGGCTGCGGCCAGGTCCCAGTTGATTAGGGCCTGGGCCGGGTTGGATGATGCCGGTGCTGACGAATCACGTGCAGTGGACTCCATAGCCCCATCACATCACAGCCAACCGCGGATGGTCCTTAAGTTCGCTGACCGGCGAACGCGGGCTGGCATGATCGCGGAACGCTCTTGCGGGGTACGGCCGCTCCTGCCCTGCCTACCGGCAGCCGCAAGCGGCGAGTGCGGCCGCGGCCCGGTCCACGGCCTCCCGGTTCCCGGCCGCGCCGGGCGTCAGGCCATTGCCGATGAAAGAGAAGACCAGCAGGCGTCCGTCGGCGTCCACCACGTAGCCGCTGAGGGCGATGACCGAGTTCAAAGTCCCGGTTTTGGCCCGGACCAGGCCGGCGCCGCGGGACGTTGTGGCATCCTCGTAGCGGGCGTCCAGGGTCCCGGACAGCCCGGCCACCGGGAAACCATCCAACGCTGCCCGCAGCCGACGATCCGTTCCGGTGGTCATGGCCCGCACCACGTCGGCCAACTGGCTGGCGGAGGCCTGGTTTCCGATGGCCAGTCCGGACACGTCCGCGAAGCGCATGGTTGGGGTGGCGATGCCCAGTTCGGCGAGCTGTGCGCGGACGGCGGCCGTGGCGCCGTCCGTGCTTGCCGGCTCCCCCACCGCAGCGGCGGCCATCCGCCCGAGAACCTCCGCGAGGTAGTTGTCAGAGGACTCCAGCATCAGGCCCACCTGTTCGGCAACCGTGGCGGACTGCACCTCCGCCACGGGTAAGGGGGCACCGTTTGCGGTTTCGGGCGCACTGGAACGCCCGACGCCGGCCGCTACCGTTAGTCCCGCAGCGGCGCCTGCCGCCTTGAGCTGGGCGGCGAACGCCTCCGCAGCGGTCACCGCCGAGTCCTGCGGGCGTGGGCCCGTGGTGACGGCAGGGTTGTAGCGTGCCGAGTTCAGTGCAAGCGGGTACAGCGGCGCCACCTCGCCTGCGGCAACGTCCCCGTCTCCCCAGGCCGGGTTCAGGGCCGGTCCGCTGAACAGGGAATCGTCCACGAGGACCGTTAGCTCGCCGGTTGTTCCTTTTGCCTGGAGTGCTGCGACTGTGGCTGCGGCAAGGCTGGCCAGCCCCGCGTGGCCCATCACCTGGTCCGGCGCGGACTCGCCTGCACTGAGGAGCACATCGCCGCCGCCGGTGAGCACCACCTTATTGGCGTCGGATCCGGCCATGACCCGGGTGCTGAAGCGGTGGTCGGGCCCAAGCGCCCTCAGGGCGGCCACCGCTGTGAACAGTTTCATGTTGGAGGCGGGGACCCGGTTCTCCGAACCGCCACGGTCATAAAGGACATCGCCGGTGAGCGCATCCTGGACAAGCCCCGTGAAGCTGCCGTCGCCGTCGGACTTTAACAAGGAGTCCAGCTGCGCCGTGACAGCCGCCGGCAGCGGCACCGTCGCGGTGTCCGTGAGCGGGGACAGCCCCTGGCGGGCGGACAGTGTTACTGGCGGCAACTGCCAGGCCGGCGTGGCGGGAGCGGCGGCAGGCGGTTCCGGACCGATAAAGCCGGGGGCAACCACCACGGCCGCGGGAACGGCGAGCCCCAGCATCAGTGCTACGAGGACGGCCAGCGGCCACGCCTGCCGCGCACTACGGCCTGCGCGCCTCAGTACAGAGGGGAACGCGTCCTTTGACTCCGCCTCTAACCCTGCGGGGCGCGATGTTTCCTTCATGCTGCTGCTGGTCCTCAAGTCCTGAAATTTCCCCGCAAGTTCCTGAAACCTGGGCCTCTCGCTATATCCTCAATAATAGTCGGCGGCACCGACACTCCTTTGTGGTCCGTCTCTTGTGCCGCGAACCCCTGCAATTGCCGAGGAGAATTCCCATGAAGCATGACGTGACCATCGAGATCCCTAAGGGATCACGCGTCAAGTACGAAGTTGACCACGAGACCGGCCGCGTCCGTCTGGACCGCGTCCTCTTCACCTCCATGCAGTACCCCACGCACTACGGATTCTTCGAGAACACCCTGGGCGAAGACGGCGATCCGCTGGATGCATTGGTGCTCCTGCAGGACTTCGATCTGCACCCGGGCGTCATCGTCGAGTCCCGCCCCATCGGCGTTTTCAACATGACGGACGACGGCGGCGGCGACGCCAAGGTTCTGTGCGTCCCGGTTGACGCCCGCTTCGACCACATCCAGGAAGTCAGCGATGTCAGCGAATACCTGATCAAGGAGATCGAGCACTTCTTCACCCGCTACAAGGACCTGGAGCCGGGCAAGTGGGTCAAGGCTGAAGGCTGGGGCGACCGCGCCGCCGCCGAGGCCGAGCTGGAAGCATCCATCAAGCGTTACGTGCCTGCCGCCGGCCACTAATCCTCACCGCATTCAAGCAACGCGGGGTCACTTCGCGCTCAATCCACACCCGGAATTGAGCAGGAAGTGACCCCGCGTTGTGGTTTAACAGCGCAGGCGTTTCTGTGGAATCGTTGACCTGTGAGTTCAGAGCTTTCCTTTAGTCCCCCGTCTTTTGAACCCCCGTGCGGGCCCATCACAGGGTGGCGCGACGGTGAGGTGGTGCGCGCCACCGGCATCCCCTACGCCACCGCGGGCCGCTTCCAGCCCCCGGCGGCTGCGCCCGGCTGGACCACGCCTTTTGCCGCGACCACCCTTGCCCCGGCATGCCCCCAGGGTCCCGTCCCGTTCCTGGACGACGTCCTGGGCACCCGCTACGGCGAGCTTCCTGGCAGCGAGGACTGCCAACGCCTCTCGATCACCGTGCCGGCCGGTCTTTCCGAAGCTGAGCGCGTCCCGGTCATGGTGTGGCTGCACGGCGGCTCCTACACCTCAGGCTCCGGCGACCTGGCGATTTTCGATGCCACCTCCCTCGTGGCGGAGAACCGGGTCATCGTGGTCTCGGTAACGTACCGGCTTGGCTTGTTCGGATATCTGGCAACGGGAACCGGCCGGCCCGCAAACCTCGGCCTGCTGGACCAGTTGGAAGCGTTCCGCTGGGTGCAGCGGAACATCGCAGCCTTCGGCGGGGATCCGGCACGTGTCACCGCGTTCGGCCAGTCCGCTGGAGGCGACTCCGTGGCCCACCTGATGGCGACGCCGGAAGCACCATCGCTGTTCCAGCGGGCCATTATTCAGAGTGCGCCGCTGGGTATCACCCGCGGCCGGCACAAGATGAGCCGCGCCATGGGCATCGCAGCGGAAGCGGTCACCGAGGACACTCCTGCCATGGACGTCGTGGCCATCGAGGACCACGTGTCGCAGGTGTCGCGCAAGTACGGGCTGATGGCCGCCATGCCGTTCGGCACACAGTATGGGCACGCCCCGCTCCCGCCCGAACCGGAGATTGAGTCCGCCTGGAACGCGACCGCGCCGGGCATCGAGGTGCTGATCGGAAACACCTCTGATGAAGCCAGGCTGTTCCTGCCCCGCACCCCGTTCGTCGGCCAACTCCGCAAGGTACCCGGGCTGGGCAACGCGGGCGTCAAGGCCATCAACTGGGCGGTGACGGAGGCCGTGTACGGCAAGGCTGCCCGGAAGTTTGCCCGCCGTCATGCCCGTGCCGGCGGCAAGGCCTACACCTACGTACTCTCGTGGGGCGCTCCCGGGAACTTCTACGGCGCCGCCCACACCGTTGATCTGCCGTTGTTGTTCGGGAACCAGCAGACCTGGGCCGCTGCAGGGCTTTTGACGGGCGCCACGTGGGACGAGATCGACGCCGTGGGCCGTGAGGTGCGCCGGCTGTGGGCCACGTTTGCCCGCGGTGAGGACCTTGGGGAGGCGGGCGGCATTCCCGGGGCGCTTCAGTACCGGCTGGCTTCATGAGGACGCTCGGCGTCGACCTTGCCGCGGCCACCAAGAATACGGCCGTCGCTGTCCTGGAATGGGACGCCGGTACTGCCCGACTGGAGCACCTTGCCCTGGATGTTGGCGATCAGGAAATCGTGGAGTTGTTCGGCGCCAGTTCGATGACCGGAATCGACTGCCCCGTGGGCTGGCCGGACGCTTTCCTGCCGTTCCTGACAGGCCATCTGCATTTCGATGCGAGTCCGGTGCTTGCCCACGACGGCATTGAGGGCCGCCGCCTGCTGGCTTACCGGGACACTGACCGCTTCATCACCGCGCACACCGGCCTGATCCCGCTTAGCGTTTCAGCTGACAGGCTTGCCCACCCTGCGATGCGGTGCGCCGTGATCCAGGCCAAGATCGCCGCTGAGCACGGACCCCAGGCCAGGGACGGGTCCGGGCGGCTGGCGGAGGTCTACCCTGCGGCGTCCCTGAAACTATGGGGCCTCCTGGCCCGGGGCTACAAGGGCCGAGGTGCTCCCGAGACGGAACGCCTTGGCGAGATTCTGGACCATCTGAAAGTGGCGGCACCCTGGCTGGACCTCGCTGGCCAGGAGGACCGGCTGGCCGCATCCGACGACCTTTTTGACGCCGTGGTTGCCTCGCTGAGCGCCCGCGCGGTCGCTGTGGGCCAGTCCCTCCGCCCACTGGCTTCCTACGCGGAAGCGGCCCTGACCGAAGGCTGGATCCACGTTCCGTCCGGCGGGCTCGCCGGCCTCGGTGGTCCCTGAGCAACGCGGGGTCACTTTTAGTCCAATAAACCCCGATTATCGGGCGAAAAGTGACCCCGCGTTGGTCTGGCTCAGGCTTTTCGCGTCCAGTTCCGGATGTCCTCCGGGTCCTCGCCCTCGGTCCGGGTGTGTTGGCGGGCCTGCATGCGCCGGTCCTGGAGGTTCTGGCGCAGCAGCGAGTGCTGTTCCGCCAGACCCGGCACCCGGTCAATGGCATCAATGGCCAGCTGGAAGCGGTCGATACAGTTCAGCATGGCCATGTCGAACGGCGTGGTGGTGGTTCCTTCCTCCTTGTAGCCGCGGACGTGCAGGCCCTCCTGGTTGGTGCGCCGGTAGGCCAGCCGGTGGATCAGCGCCGGATAGCCGTGATAGGCGAAAATGATCGGCTTGTCCGGGGTGAAGATTCCGTCAAAGTCGCGCGATGTCAGGCCGTGCGGGTGCTCACTCGCATCCTGGAGCCGCATCAGGTCCACCACGTTGACCACGCGGACCTTCAGGCCGGGTGCCCCTTCTTTGAGGAGTTCCGCGGCGGCCACGGTCTCCACCGTAGGCACATCGCCGGCGCAGGCGAGCACCACGTCCGGCTCCTCCCCCGGCACTTCGGATCCCGCAAACTCCCAGATGCCAAGCCCCCGCCGGCAGTGGTTCTCGGCATCGGCCGGGCCCAGCCAGGTGGGAGACGGCTGCTTGCCACTGACCACGATGTTGACGTAATCCGTGGACGCCAGGCAGTGCTCCATAACCGAGAGCAGCGTGTTCACGTCCGGTGGCAGGTAGACCCGGATAACCTCGGCTTTTTTGTTCACAGCGTGGTCTATAAAACCCGGATCCTGGTGTGAGAAACCGTTGTGGTCCTGCTGCCACACATGTGAGGAGAGCAGGTAGTTCAGCGACGGCACAGGCTGGCGCCACGGAAGCTTCCGGTGCACCTTGAGCCATTTGGCATGCTGGTTGAACATCGAATCCACGATGTGGATGAAGGCCTCATAACAGCTGAACACCCCGTGCCGGCCGGTCAACAGGTAGCCCTCCAGCCAGCCCTGGCACAGGTGTTCGCTCAGCACCTCCAAGACCCGGCCTGACCGCGCGAGGTGCTCATCGACGTCGTCAATCCGGTACTGCCAGACCTTGTCGGTGACCTCATAGACATCCTGCAGCCGGTTGGATGCCGTTTCGTCGGGCCCGAAGAGGCGGAAGGTTTCCATGTTCAGCGAGATGACGTCGCGCATCCACGAGCCCAGCGTAGTCATGGGGCTGATCCGTTCGGTACCCGGCTGCTCAACCTCGACGGCGTGGGCCGAGTAAGCGGGCAACTTCAGCGGTTTGCGCAGCAGTCCGCCGTTGGCGTGCGGCGTGGCGCTCATCCGAAGGGTCCCGGACGGCGCATTCCTGGAGACGTCGGGCCGGAGCCGGCCGTCGGTGTCAAACAGTTCGTCGGGGCGGTACGACTGGAGCCACTCCTCCAGTTCTTTCAGGTGCCCGGCGTTGGTACGGACCTCCGATAAGGGGACCTGGTGGCTCCGCCACGTTCCCTCCACCTGTTTCCCGTCCACCGTCCGCGGCCCCGTCCAACCCTTGGGCGAGCGCAGCACAATCATCGGCCAGCGCGGTGCGGCGTCGGCCGCCCGCGAGTCTGCGGCAGCGCCGCCGTCGTCCGTCCCCTCACCAGCAGTCCCGCCGCGGCGGGCTTCCTGGATGGCGTGGATGGCGGCAACGCATTCGTCCACGGCGGCGGCGAAGTCGCGGTGTGCCTTCGCGGTGTCATCGGGGTCCGCGACGGTGACGAAGTACGGCTCATGGCCGTAGCCGCGGAGCAGCTGCTCCAACTGCCCCTCCGGCATGCGCGCCAGAATGGTGGGATTGGCGATCTTGTAGCCGTTCAGGTGCAGGATGGGCAGCACGGCGCCATCGTGAACCGGATCCAGGAAGTTGTGGGAGTGCCAACTCGCCGCGAGCGGCCCCGTTTCCGCTTCGCCGTCGCCAATCACGACGGCGGTGATCAGCTGGGGATTGTCGAATACGGACCCGTACGCGTGGGCGAGCGCGTACCCCAGTTCGCCGCCCTCACTGATGGAACCGGGCGTCTCCGGCGCGGCGTGGCTGGGGATGCCACCCGGGTAGGAGAACTGGCGGAACAGCTCCGCCACGCCCGCCTCATCCATGCCCACGGCCCCGTAGATTTCCGAGTACGTCCCCTCGAGCCACGCGTTCGCCACCACAGCCGGCCCACCGTGCCCGGGTCCGGCGATGAACAGCATCTCCTGTGAGTCCCTTCGGATAACACGGTTCAGGTGGGCGTACACGAAGTTCAGCCCCGGTGTGGTCCCCCAGTGCCCCAGCAGCCGGGACTTGGTGTGGTCCGCGGCGAGGGGCTGCCGGAGCAGCGGGTTGGCGCGGAGGTAGATCTGCCCCACGGAAAGATAGTTTGCGGCACGCCACCAGCGGTCCACGAGTTCCAGGTCGTCCTGCGTCACGTTGGTTTGAGCCGACTTGTCCTGTGTTAATTCATCCTGCGGGCTGCCGGTCATGACCGTCCTCACGTCGCTTCGCGCCGCCCATGGGCAGCCGTCCCTCCATCGCAACACCTATCGGTACTTGGCACAACCCGGACACACCCTTGACCTGCCGCAAGACCCCACGTTCACTTGCCCTCAGCCTGCTACCAGCGGGTAGTCTGTGTTTCACATGTTCACGTTGACCATCAACCAGACCGATAGCCGGCGCGACGGCGACCGCGTTCCTCAACTGTTGAAGGACCTGCGGCACATTCCCGCGCGCCTTGATTTTGACCGCTCGGTGGAAGACGAAGTCCAGGGCATTGTCGATTCCCCGCATCAGGCAGTGGAAGCGGCACTGATCGCCCTGCGTTGTGGCTCCTGGTACGTGGGCCTGGGTGTGGGGCCGGTCAATGAACCTCTGCCCAACCAGATCAAGGACGCCTCCGGGCACGGCCTGGTCTACGCCCGGCGCGCTGTGGACAGGCTCCGCAACGTCAAAGAACGCATTCCTGTTGCCGTGGAAGGGCCGCTCGCCGACCTTGCCCATGAAGCCGAATCAGTCCTCCGGCTCCTCGGCCACATCGTCAGGGACCGGTCCGGGGCCGAGTGGCGGGTCCTTGACCTGATGACCCCGGGCGTCCGCGGACAGCAGAAAGCCGTAGCCCACGAACTGGGGATCACCACGCAGGCCGTCAGCAAAGCCGTGGCCAGGGCTCAATGGACTGAGGAACACGCCGCCAGGCCGGCCGCCGCACGGTTGCTGTCGCTCATCCTTGAGGTGCGCTGAACGTCCACGTTGTTGATCCAGGGCGTTCACAGCGCGTCCGGCTTACTGCCTGAAGCAGCCCCTACGTAAGGAGGCTGAGCAACACGTGGGCGGCGCCGTCGTCGTACACGGAAGCGGTGACTTCGTCGGCAACGGCGATGACCTCGGCCGGGGCCTGGCCCATGGCCACACCCCGTCCCGCCCAGCCCAGCATTTCGATGTCGTTCCGGCCGTCGCCAATGGCCACGGTCCGGTGCGGCTCAGTCCCCAACTGGCCCCGGAGCCGTTCCAGTGCGCTGGCCTTGGTGACGCCGGCGGCGGCGATGTCAAGCCACGCCGTCCAGCCGACGGAGTACGTGACGCCGGCCAGGCCGATCTGCTCAATGGTCTCGGAGAACTCCTCCGGCGTGTTCTCGGTGCTGTACACCACCAGGCGGACTGCGGTGGAGTCCAGCAGGGTCTGAAAATCGACGCCGATCGCCTCAACGCCGAAGCTGGCGTCATGGAAGCGCTCGGTGGCGAGGAAGTTGCCGGCCTCGTCCTCCAGTGCGTACTTGGCGGTGGGCAGGCGTTCGCGGAGGGCCCGGAGAGCCGGGGCGGGATCGAAGGTGGACTTGTGGATGATTTCGTAGCCGTCGGCCAGGTCCGGATCCAACCGGACAGTCACGCCGCCGTTGCAGCAGACCGCGTAGCCGCTGCCGATGCCGATCTGTTCGATGATGGGCAGCGTGGCACTTAGGGAACGGCCGGTGGCGATCAGGACGTCGTGGCCGGCAGCCACCACGGCCTGCGCGGCTTCACGGACCGGGGCCGACATGTGGCCGTCGTGGTCCACCAGGGTGCCGTCCACGTCCAGGGCCACCATGAACTTGGTGATGGTGTTTTCGGTTGCGATCCGCTGGTCATCGGTGCCAGCGACTGTGGATTCAGTCAAAATAGTCATGCGTCCAGTGAACCAGAGACCCCGGGAACCGGCTAGGACGCAGGCCACAGCCCCCGGTGAACACAGGGTTAATACTCACAGGTTGTCCCCGGTGGCCGGCGTCCCAGGCAGAAATCCCCGCCGCGTGGACTAATCCCCCTGGCATTAGCCGGGGGATGGACCACGAGACGTGGATTTTAGGGAGCGGCGAGGAGCCCGCAGGCTAGAGGACCGGGAAGACTTCCAGGCCGCCGAGGTACTTCTGCAGGGCGGCGGGGACGTTGACCGAGCCGTCGGCGTTCTGGTGGTGCTCCAGGATGGCCACGATCCAGCGGGTGGTGGCCAGGGTGCCGTTGAGGGTGGCCACGGCGCGGGTGCCCTTGGTTACGCCTTCGTTGTTGATGACACGCTCACGGATATTCAGGCGGCGGGCCTGGAACGTGCTGCAGTTCGAGGTGGAGGTGAGCTCGCGGTAGGCGCCCTGGGTGGGAACCCAGGCTTCGCAGTCGAACTTCCGGGCGGCGGACATGCCGAGATCCCCGGCGGCGGTGTCGATGACCCGGTACGGCAGCTCGCACTTAGCCAGCATCTCCTCTTCCCAGGCCAGCAACCGCTCATGCTCGGCCGCGGCCTCTTCCACCGTGGTGTAGATGAACATCTCCACCTTGTTGAACTGGTGCACGCGGATGATGCCGCGGGTGTCCTTGCCGTGCGAGCCGGCTTCACGCCGGTAGCAGGAGCTCTGGCCGGCAAACCGGATGGGACCCGAGGTGAGGTCCAGGATTTCGTCCGCGTGGTAGCCGGCAAGCGCCACCTCGGAGGTTCCCACGAGGTAAAGGTCGTCCTCCGCCAGACGGTAGATCTCGGCGTCGTGCTTTACGTCAAAACCGGTGCCCTGCATGGTTTCGGGGCGCACCAGGGTAGGTGTGATCATGGGAACGAAACCGGCTTCGATGGCCTGGTCCATGGCCATCTGCAGCAGCGCCATCTCCAGCCGCGCACCCACGCCGCGCAGGAAGTAGAAGCGGGAGCCGGACACCTTCGCGCCGCGCTCCATGTCGATCGCGCCGATCAGCTCACCAATTTCCAGGTGGTCCTTGGGCTTGAAATCGGGGAATTCGCGGGGCGTGCCAACGGTCTTGACCACAACGTAGTCGTCCTCGCCGCCCTCAGGGACGCCGTCCTCAATGAGGTTGGGGATGCTGCGCAGCAGTTCGTCCTGCTTCGCCTGCACTGCATCAGATTCGGCGGAGGCCGCCTTCACGGTGTTGGCCAGTTCTTTGACCTCGGCGAGAAGGGCTTTTTTCTCATCGCCCTTGGCCTGCGCCACCTTCTTGCCGAAGACATTCTGCTCGGCCCGGAGGTTTTCGTACCGGATCAGGGCGGCCCGCCGGGCGGAGTCTGCTGCGATGATCGCGTCCACCACTGATTCGTCGGCGCCGCGGGCGCGCTGGCTGGCACGGAACTTGTCCGGGTTTTCGCTGAGGTCTTTTACGTCGATCACCAGACAAGAGTATCTAATCCCGCGCACGGAGGACTGCCGCCCGGAACGCGGAAATAGCGGCGGCGGGCCCGGGCTACTGTTGAAGCACCATGAATGACTGGCTTCTTTACCTCCTGAGTGCGGCAGCGCTGGCTTTTGCTGTCTCCAGTTGGTGGGGTGTGCGGAAGCTCAAAGCCCTGCACGTGCGCAGCGCCGTCAACGAAGTTGCCCACGAGGCCGGCCTCACCCACCAGCGTGTGGCCGTCATCCTTAACCCCGTCAAAGCGCGCTCCTCCGAGGCGAAAGCAGCCATCCAGCGCGCCTGCCTCACAGCCGGCTGGGACGATCCCCTCTTTTTGGAGACGACGGCGGAGGACCCCGGCTACTCCCAGGCCAAAGCGGCGCTGGACTTTAAGGCCGACGTCGTCCTGGTGGGCGGCGGCGACGGTACCGTGCGGGTGGTGGCTGAGTCGCTCGCGCATACGGATATTGCCATGGGCATCATTCCGCTGGGAACCGGGAACCTGCTGGCGCGCAACGTTGAGCTGGACGTCAACGACCTCCGGGCCAACATTCAGACGGCCCTGTTTGGCCAGCAGCGCTACATCGACACCGCACGGATGGGCATCGAGAACTCCCGCACCGGCCACTCCTCCAAACACCTCTTCCTGGTGATCGCAGGGATCGGGATGGATGCGGAAATCCTGGCAGACACCAATGCCGGACTCAAGAAAGCGGTGGGCTGGCTCGCCTACACCGAAGCCGGCATGAGGCACCTGCCTGGGCGCCGGCGCAAAGTGTCAGTGTCCCTGGACGAAAGCCCGGAGCAAGCCCGAAACATCCGCACCGTCCTCTTCGCCAACTGCGGGCTGGTGCCCGGCGGCATCGATTTCATCCCCGAGGCCATGATCGACGACGGAATGCTCGACGTGGTGGTCATGAGTCCGCGCAGTGCCTTCGGCTGGCTGGCTATGTACGGAAAAATCCTGCTCAAACACCGGGGCAACCTGCCCATCATGACGATGTACCGGGCGGGGAAGATCGTCATCAAGTGCCCGGAGCCCATGCCGACCCAGATCGACGGCGATCCGTCGGGTTTGGCCACGAAGGTCACCGTCCAGGTGGCGCCGCGGTCACTCCTGATCAGGGTGAAGGGTCAGCAGGCCTGAGCCAGGCCGGTCCTCAGGCGGTGGCTTTCTTGGCGGCTTCCTCTGCGGCGGCCTTTGCGGCACGCGCCTCAGACTGCTCGCGGATCAGGGCCTGTTCCTCTTCGAAGCGCAGGCGGTCGGCGCGGTCTGCTTCGTCGCCGTCCCAGTCCTGGTTGTCTTCGGCCGGCTTGGGGTTAACGATCATGCCCTGGCCGTCATCGTCTGTACTGCTGGTACTCATGACCCGCTCCCTTCGTTAGGGGCCGTCCCCCAAGTGGATCAGGCAAGCATACGCACAGTAACTAGCACGCGGAAGTACCCTGTTCTACGCTGTGGGCGAAGCTCCGGAACCGGTTTCGGGGCGGACCGGCTGCGCCTGCAGGATCCCGCCCACCCATTGATGCGCTGCACGGAATGCCTCGTCCGAGGTGTGCGGAGCCACAAGGACCTCGTGTGCGTCCGCCCGCCCATAGGAACCCAGGAAGCGGGTGGCCGGGCTGATGCGGTGAAGTCCTGCGAGTGCGTCGGCTACGCGGGCATCCTGGACATGGCCGTCGGCGTCGATGCTGAAGAAGTAGTGACCCAGGTACTGACCGGTGGGCCGGGACTCGATCCGGCTGAGGTTCACGCCCCGGGTGGCAAACTGATCAAGGATTTCCATCAGCGCCCCCGGCCGGTCCTCGGGCAGCGGGACCACCACGGTGGTTTTGTCCGCCCCGGTCCGTTGGGGCAAGGCACCGGGCCGGCCCACCATGATGAACCGCGTTACCGCACCTGGGTTGTCGCCGATGTTCTCCGCCACGACGGCCAGTCCGGGCTGTTCCTGAGCGACGATCGGTGCACAGATGGCGGCGTCGTAGTGGGCATCGTCGGCCAGGAGCCCCATGGCGGCGGCCGCCGTGGAGGATCCCGGGATGTATTCCGCACCGGGAATGTTCGCCTCGACCCACAGCCGGCACTGCGCCCACGCGTGGCCGTGGGTGGAAATGCGTCGGATCTCGGTACTCTTCACCCCCGGCCGGGCCACCAGCACAAAACTGATGGGCACGAGGACCTCCCGCGTAATCCGGAGTTCCGGACCACTGGCAATTGCGTCCAACGTGGCCGTGACGCCGCCTTCCACGGAGTTTTCGATCGGGACCATGGCGGCATCCGCAGAACCATCCCGGACCATGTCCAGCGCAGCATTTACGTTGGAGGCCGGGATGCGAGTGGCCTCGGCGGCCCCCGGCACCTGCATCAGCGCCGCCTCGGTAAAAGTTCCCTCAGGTCCAAGAAACGTGTAGATAGCGGCTGACGCAGGCATGGCATATTCCTCTATGGCGATGGATGCAGGAAGAGTCGCGGCTTAAAGGACCAGCGGCTTGAGCCCGTTGTCCGAAACCAGCGGCTTGCCTGACTCCAGCCACTGGTCCATTCCGCCAGCAACATTGATGGCGGCGTAGCCCTGGCCGGTGAGCCACTGGGCAGCGCGGAAGGACCGCCCGCCGGTCCGGCAAATGATGTAAAGGTCCTGGTCCGGGTCCAGTTCGTCCAGGCGTGCGGGAAGCTGGTCCAGCGGAATGTGGAGGGCGCCCTCGGCGTGGCCGGCCACCCACTCGTAGTCTTCGCGGACGTCAAGAATAGCCGCGTCTTCCGGAACGTCGTTGACAGGCACGGATTCGAAATCGCTCACGGGATCCCTTTCGGATGATTGTGGTCTCCTCCCAGCCTAACGCCGGCCACCTGCCATCCCGGCCGGGAACGGGGAGGTTACGCTTCTACATGATCCCGAGGAGGACCCTTGCCCGCTAAGCAGCCCACCGGTTCCCTGAGCGACCTTCACGAAATATCCGCCGTCCAACTGCGGGACTCCCTTCGGTCCGGAGAACTCTCCGCCCGTGAAACGACCGCACACTTCCTGGCCCGCATCGCCGAGCGGAACCCCCTGCTGGGCGCTTTTATTACCGTCACCGCCGAACAGGCCATGGCCGATGCCGCTGCGGCCGACGCCCGCTACGCCCGGCTTCGGAAGAGTTCTGGGGCAGCCCCCGCCGGCGGTACTGCGAAGGACCTGCCGCTCCTGCACGGCATGCCGCTCGCCTTCAAGGACCTGACCGATGTGGCGGGCGTGGTGACCACCCACGGGAGCGCTGCGCTGGACCACAAACCTGCGCTTACCGACGGGGCAATCGTTGCAGTCCTCAAGGCAGCCGGCGTGATCTCGCTGGGTAAGACGCAGGTCCCGGAGTTCGGACTGACGGCATACAGCGAAAACCGCATCGCCCCGCCGTCGCGCAATCCTCACGCCCCCAGCCGCAGCTCCGGCGGTTCCTCTGGCGGCAGCGCCGCCGCCGTGGCCGGCGGCTTGCTGCCCTTTGCGCCCGGGAGCGACGGCGGCGGCTCCATCCGGATCCCGGCGGCGGCCTGTGGACTGGTGGGACTCAAACCGGGCCGTGGGCTGGTGCCCTCCGGCGAGAGCTCTGCTGATCCCGCCGGGCTGGTGGTGGCCGGCCCGTTGGCACGGAGCGCAGCCGACGCTGCCCTGCTTCTGGACGCCCTGGTGCCCTCCCCCGGAAGCGGCTACCTCGACGCTGTGACGCAGGAACCGCGTCCGCTGCGGATCGGCCTCAGCCCGGACAGCCCCTGGTCTGCTGCCTTCCCGTTCACGCCCGAGCCGGAGGCCCTGACGGCATTGCGGACGGGCCGCGAGATGCTGGAACATGCCGGGCACGCCGTGACCGAAGCCAGCATCCGCTACGACAACCGCTACCCTGACGCCTTCACCACAGCCTGGACTGCCGCCGTCGGAACCGCCCGGATCAGTCCGCACCTTGAGGCATTGCTGACCCCGCTCACCAGGACGTTCCGGCGCAGGGCCCAACAGCGCAGCGCATCCAAGCTGAGCGAATCCCTGGCGTTCCTCCGGCAGTTCACGCGTGACACCATCACCCAGTACGGCGCGTGGGATCTCATGCTCATGCCTGCCCTGGCGCAAACGCCCCGTCCGGTGGGCTGGTTTACCGGCGCCTCCCACGGTGACGAGCGTTGGCCCGCCGCGGCATGGGCGGGCGACGCCGACGACGACTACCGCAGGCAGTGCGAATTCGCGCCGTGGTCGTCCATGGTTAACGTTTGCGGCCTGCCGGCCGTGACCATTCCCGTCCACTGGACCGGCGGGCAGTCAGGCGAGGGACTCCCGATGGGCATTCAACTGGTTGGTCCGGAGGGGTCGGAGCTGCTCCTGCTGCAGGTGGCGGCACAGCTGGGATTCTGAAGTGGGTTGAACGGCTCCGGGGTGTCGACTCTGCGGCCAATCGGGTGGACCATTAAAGGGCAGTCACCTAAGAGGAGGCCTGTGATGTGCTATTCATCAAGCAAGGATTTCGGGTGGGGCACCAAGAAGGACGCCACCCGCGAACCCGAGGCGCGCCAGCAGAAACTGCCGGACCGTACCGAGCCGCATTACACGGCTCAGGACTTCACCTTCTGGACATTCCCGCGTCGGCGGAAGACCCATGAAGCCGAAGAACCTGCTGCCGAGCGCACCAGCGAGAGGGTCTGACCCGTTGGCCAAGCCCGCTTGAAGAAAGGCCCCGCCCGGGGCCTTTCCCCTGCCCCGGTATGGCACCGCATGGCTCCGCCGCCGCGCCCTTGGCCCCGCATCATGCGGGCCACGCCCGGGACGGCAACGAGGTCAGGCTCAGGGTCGTCTTCGCCACCGAACCGGCTAAGGAAAACGAGGTCCGCCGCCGGATCGAAAAGGCCCTGGCGGGCGGGTCCCTCCCTGGGCCAGGCGGAGTGAAAACGAACTGGACATTCGGCGAAAGCGGGCCCGCAGAGCTGAGCGAGGCGGAGCGGGAGCAGGCGAGGAGGATCGCCGCGAAAGCCCCGTCCCCCGAAGCCTAATACCCGTACGAGGAGGTGCGGTAGGCCGACAGCCCGAGGATGAGGAGCAGCCAGAATGCGCCGTAGCCGAGCAGGCACAGGTATCCCAGGATCAGCCCGGTAATGGACATGCCCTTGCCGGAGGGTTCGCGGCCGAGGGCCAGGTGGCCGGTGATGATCGCGGCGAGCTGTGGAATGAGGAACCACCCCAGCAGGACCGAGGAAATACCGCAGACCATGCTCGTGATGCTGAGGCCCTTGGGCTCGGCTGCCGGCATGCCGTAGTACGCGGGCTGGCCGTAAGGGTTGGGCTGGGCGTCGGTGCTCGGCGGACCGTAAGGGCTGCCCGGCTGGGCGTAGGGCGCACCATACTGTTCGGCAGGCTGGTTGTACGCGCCTGGGCC
The DNA here is from genome assembly GCF_056680215.1 of Arthrobacter sp. BF1. Classification (NCBI taxonomy): domain Bacteria; kingdom Bacillati; phylum Actinomycetota; class Actinomycetes; order Micrococcales; family Micrococcaceae; genus Arthrobacter; species Arthrobacter sp. BF1. The sequence goes on along the minus strand of NZ_CM155271.1, from coordinate 221,523 downwards.
GGGCTGGCTGTACGCGCCTGCTCCGGGCTGGGTGCTCCCATACTGGCCTCCGCCGTACTGGTCCCCGCTCTTGCTCCAGTCATAAAGGGGCGGTGCGGGAATCTCCGGGCCCTGCGGCGGCACAAACTGCGGCGGCTCGTAGCCGGCCGGTGAATCGCCTGCTCCTTGGGCGCCGGACCCCTGGGAATCCGGGCGCGGCGTGGTGTGGTCACTCATGGTTTTCCCCGTTCGAAGTCTTCGCTTTCCAGCCTACCGCCGCGCCCCCTGCGGGCCTATCGTCCCAAATACGGCAGCACGTACACAGCGAAAACCACAAAGCCCACGAGGCACAGCAACCGGCCCATCCCCGCGGCAGCCTGCTGTTGGACATTCTCTTTCCGGCGTCCGTAGCCGCTGCGTGCCCCGCTGGCGACGGGCGGGAGTTGCCCGGAACCGCGCGGACCCGCCGGTGCCGCCGCTGGCCGCCGGGACGCATCCGGCCGGTAAGACACCTCGGGGCCGCGGGACGGATCGGTGCCCCGAGACGGATTGGGCCGCGGAGGCACGTCGGGCCGGCCGGTCGACGGCACCACACGATGGCTGGTCAATGACCTCAGGGCGAGGCTTTCCGCCTCCGGTTCCTGCGTGAGCTGCTGGCTGAGGTTCGCATGCAGGCCCACCACGGTCGCCTTGTCCAGCACCGCAGGCAGTGCCAGGACGGCCTCAACAACGCGTTCGGCACCGGTGACGGCGACGTCGGCATTCGTGATGGCGAAGAGGTCCGGCTGACCTGCCAGGCAGATCAAGGGGCGGACCAGGCGGCGATGCGGCGGCGTCAGGACCGAGGCGACGGCGGCGCACTGCGCCAACGCCCCTTCCACCGACTGCGTCCTGGCAAACCGGCCCTGCCACAGGACCCCGGCGGAAACGCGGACCTCCCCTGTCCAGTTTTTGGCATCCACAACCACCACGCCGCCGGGACCCACCAGTACGTGGTCGAGGGTGGCCCTGGGCCTGCCGGGCCAGTGCACGTCGTGGAGCAGGAACCAGCCGTGCGGGACGAGCAGACCGAGATGCTCGGCAACCATCCGCTCGCCGACAGCGCCTTCGTCCCAGGACTTGGTTGCACGCTCCGCCTGGTCCAGTTGGTGTTTAAGCCGCTGCACGCGCTCCGCTGCGAGCCTGGACTGCTCGGCCGCGCCGTCTCCTGCCCCCATGACCGGTCCCTTACTTTCCTGGCGGCGGTGCTGCCGCATGCGCGACGGCGGTGCTGCCGCCGTCGCGCTTTCCTTGCTGACTTTTCCGAACGTAACAGCGGCGGCGGGAGCCGGTATATAGGTACTTTGGGGCTGAGTACTCAGGTTTGACCACCTGTTTCATGACATTCCGCGTCACAGGGTCCGGAATTTGGACAGGGGCGTATTGCCGTCCGCCCGTGTCTGGCATGCTGGTCCCATGGCTAGCCGCGCGGGCACAGTTGCCCAACCCCAGGACCTTGTTGACATCACTGCGCTCCTCGACGCGTACTACGACATCTCGCCGGATCTGGGTGATCCCGGCCAGCGCGTAGCGTTCGGCACGTCGGGACACCGTGGATCCAGCCTCAAGGCGTCGTTCAACGAAAAACACATCGTTGCGATCACGCAGGCCATTGTGGAATACCGCGCCGGCCAGGGCATCACCGGCCCGCTGTTCCTGGCGAAAGACACCCACGCATTGAGCGAACCAGCGCAGAACTCCGCCTTGGAAGTGCTTGCCGCCAACGGCGTTAACGTGCTGGTTGACGCCCGCCACGGCTACACCCCCACACCTGCCCTCAGCCACGCCATCCTCACGTACAACAACAACCGCCAGCCCGGCTCTCCCGAGGCGGACGGCATTGTGGTCACGCCCAGCCACAACCCGCCGGGCGATGGCGGCTTCAAGTACAACCCGCCCCACGGCGGCCCCGCCGATTCCGACGCGACGGGCTGGATCGCCAACCGGGCCAACGAACTGCTCGAGAACGATCTCCGCGGCGTCAAGCGCATCCCCGTCGCCGAGGCCCTCGCGGCGGACAGCACCGGCAAGTTCGATTTCCTCAGCAGCTACGTTGACGATCTCCCGTCGGTCCTGAACCTGGACGCCATCCGCGAAGCCGGCGTCCGCATCGGCGCCGACCCCATGGGCGGCGCGTCCGTTGATTACTGGGGCGAGATCGGCGAGCGCCACCACCTGGACCTCACCGTGGTGAACCCCACCGTGGACCCGCAGTGGGCCTTTATGACCCTGGACTGGGACGAGAAGATCCGGATGGACTGCTCCTCACCCGCCGCGATGGCCTCGCTCATCAAGCGGATGTCCGACGGCGGCACTTCGGCCGCGTTCGACGTCGCCACCGGGAATGACGCCGACGCCGACCGCCACGGCATCGTGACCCCGGACGGTGGGCTGATGAACCCGAACCACTACCTCGCCGTCGCCATCGATTACCTCTACCGCAACCGCAGCGGCTGGAACCCGAACTCGGTGGTGGGCAAGACCCTGGTGTCGTCCTCGATCATCGACCGCGTGGCGGAGAGCCTGGGCCGCAAGCTGGTGGAGGTTCCCGTGGGCTTCAAGTGGTTTGTGCCGGGCCTGCTGTCCGGTGAAGGTGCGTTCGGCGGCGAGGAATCAGCCGGCGCGTCGTTCAACAAGCTGGACGGCAGCGTCTGGACCACCGACAAGGACGGCATCCTGCTGGCACTGCTGGCCTCGGAAATCACTGCGGTGACCGGCAAGTCCCCGTCGCAGCTGTACAAGGGCCTGACGGACCAGTTCGGCGCCCCCGTCTACGCGCGCATCGATGCAGCAGCCACGCGGGAGCAGAAGGCGGCACTCGGCAAGCTCTCGCCGTCGGACGTCACCGCGACGGAGCTGGCGGGCGAAACGATCACTGCGAAGCTGACAGAGGCGCCCGGCAACGGCGCACCCATCGGGGGCCTCAAGGTGGTCACGGAGAACGCCTGGTTCGCCGCGCGTCCGTCCGGCACGGAGGATGTCTACAAGATCTACGCCGAGTCCTTCAAGGGCGAGGAGCACCTCAAGCAGGTGCAGGCCGAAGCCAAGGCCCTCGTGGACAGCGTCATCGCCTGACCGCCTCATAGAGCCAAACGCTCTCTCACCTAACGCAATTAAAACACCATCGCTCTCTCACTTTCTTGAGGAAAGTGAGAGAGCGATGGTCGTTAATCTGCGTTAAGTGAGAGAGCGTTTCCCCAAAACACGCATTAAGTGAGAGAGGGTCAGACGGTGCGGACGACGTCCTCGTAGGTGAACTTGGGCTTGGCCGCGCCCCAGGCGCCTTCACCGGGCTGGCCGATGTTGACCACCAGGAAGCTCTTCTGCTCGCCGGCCGGGAAGAGCTGGGCATCGATGGCGCTGAAGTCGGCGCCGGTCATGGGGCCCGCGGCGAGGCCGAGGGACCGGACGGCAATGATGAAGTAGCCGGCCTGCAGGTGCGCGTTGTTGTTGCCGGTGGCTGCAGCCAGGTCCGGGGCGGCGTCGTACATGGCCTTCGGCGCGTTGTACTCGGGCAGGAAGGTGTCCCACTGCTCAGCCCAGGCGGTGTCGTAGCTGAGGACGGCAACCAGCGGAGCCGAGGCGGTCTTCGCCTTGTTGCCGTTGGAGAGGGCGTCAACAAGCTTGGCGCGGGCCTCGTCCGAACGGACATAGGTGACGCGCAGCGGCTGGGAGTTGAAAGCCGTGGGGCCGAACTTGGTGAGCTCGTAGATGGCGCGGGCCTGGTCCTCAGTCACCTCGCCGGTGAAGGAGTTGGCTGTGCGGGCTTCGGCAAAGATGGCATCGACGGCGGCCGAATCGATGACTGCTTCTTCGTGGGCAATAGTCATATGCGTACCTTTCGCTGGGCCCGCTCATCGGGGTGATGTGCCGGCGGTCTGCTTTCCATAGTTGCAACTTCAAGCGTTCCTGTCTTCTTCCCATGACGGCACGTGACGTCCGGCACAGCCGCGCGGCAGGCGGGGTGGCGCGGTATTCTTGCACCGGAAGATTCAGCCCCAGCGGCAACCCCCTTGAAAGGCCCCCGACCATGAGCATGCTCGGAATGAAATGGAAGCTGCACGGCACCGGCAGGTCGATCAAGCCCGGCCACGTGGTTGCTCCGGACGAGCGGCTGGCCTGGCCACTGACCATTGGCGTCGGCATGCAGCATGTCGTGGCCATGTTCGGCGCCACGTTCCTGGTCCCCATCATCACCGGGATGCCGCCGGCCACCACGCTGTTCTTTTCCGGCATCGGCACCCTGCTTTTCCTGGTCATCACCAAGGGCCGGGTGCCCAGCTACCTCGGCTCCAGCTTCGCCTTCATCGCGCCCATCATGGCGTCCCAGCAGCAGTTCGGCATCCCCGGAGCGCTGGGCGGGGTGCTGCTCGCCGGCGTCGCGCTGGCCCTGATCGGTGCGATCGTGCAGAAATTCGGCGCGGGCTGGATCAACCGGCTGATGCCGCCGATTGTCACCGGCGCGATCGTGGCCCTGATCGGCCTGAACCTGGCCCCCGCGGCGAAAATGAACTTCGCCGCCGCCCCCATCACGGCAGTGGTCACCCTGGCCACCATCATCCTGGTCAGCGTCCTGTTCCGCGGGATCCTTGGCCGGCTGAGCATCCTGGTGGGCGTGGCGGTGGGCTACCTGGTGGCCATGCTGCGCGGCGAGGTGAGCTACGACAAAATGGACGCCGCCGCATGGATCGGCCTCCCCCACTTCCAAACACCCGAATTCCATGTCGGCGTGCTCGGTCTCTTTGTTCCGGTGGTCCTGGTCCTCGTGGCTGAGAACATCGGGCATGTGAAGTCAGTGGCGGCGATGACCGGCCAGAACCTCGACGACGTCTCCGGACGTGCGCTGATGGCCGACGGCATCGCCACGGTACTCGCAGGTGCAGGCGGTGGTTCCGGCACCACCACCTATGCGGAAAACATCGGCGTCATGGCGGCCACCAAGGTGTACTCGACGGCGGCCTACTGGGTTGCCGGGACCTTCGCGATCGTGCTGAGCTTCTCACCGAAGTTCGGAGAACTGATTGCCACCGTCCCCCCGGGCGTGCTCGGCGGTGCGGCCACCATGCTGTACGGCATGATCGGCATTCTCGGCGTGAAGATCTGGGTGCAGAACAAGGTGAACTTCGCCAACCCGGTAAACCTGACCACCGCCGCCGTCGCCCTGATCATTGGCATCGCGGACTACACCTGGACCATCGGGGAGCTGACCTTCACCGGCATCGCGCTGGGCTCTGCCGCCGCCCTGGTGATCTACCACGGCATGAAAGCCATTGCGAGGGCCCGGGGCACGGTGGCAGAACCGGAAACTGAGCTGGCCGGCCTTCCGCCGGCGGCGAAGGCCGCCCTCAATGCCGCAGCGAAACGTGGACCGAAGAAACGCTGATCACGCGGCGTGGCTGCCCCCGATCAAGGGCCCGGGTGAGCTTCCAAAGCCAAACACCGGCCCTGGCTCGGGCCGCTTGGCGGTCAGCGCCTCCACAGCCGGGTGCCTCAGCTGTCTGATCACCCATGGGACCAGATATTCCCGGGCCCAGATCAGATCCTCGGACCTTGCCGCCTTCCAGTTACGCGGCAGCGGCGGCTTGGGTACCAAGGGCACCAGCGTGTGCGGGACGCCGAGGGCCGTCAAGACTGCCGTGGCGATGGTGTGGTGCCCGAGGGGTGAGAAGTGCAGCCGGTCACGATCCCACATGCCGGGGCTTGAGAGTTCGCGCAGGAACCACAGATCAACCATCACCGCGTCGTGATGGGCGGCCACGGTGTGCAGGTTCTCATTGAGGATGGCCACTTTGCCACGGATCTGGTTGAAGACCGGAGTGGCACCCCAGTCCGGCCCGGCGAACATGACCACGGTGGCGCCGGACCGGGTCAACTGGTCCACCCCGGCGTCGATCTTTTCTGCCAGTCGGTCCGGATCGCTGCGCCGGAAAACAATGTCGTTGCCGCCTGCGGAGAGCGTCACGAGGTCGGGCTTCAGTGCGAGTGCCGGCCCGAGCTGCTGGTCAAGGATCTGCTGCACCAGCAGCCCTCGGACGGCGAGGTTGGCGTAGGCGAAACCAGGCTGGTTGGCGCTGAGCTCCTCGGCCACACGGTCAGCCCAGCCGCGCAGGCCGCCGTCGCTGCGGGGGTCAGGGTCACCGATCCCTTCCGTGAAGGAATCGCCCAGGGCCACCAGCCGGTGCCAAGGGTGAAGTGCTGGCTCTGCGGGGGCGCTTGTGGCTGCCTTCTCCTGCTTCCAGGCGTTCATGCCGTACTCCCTGTTTTGTAGGGTCCTTCGTCCAGCGCCGGTGTTTCGACCGCGATAAGGCCGAAGTCAGCGTTGTCCTGGCGGGGTACCGCCGTTTCGGGGCGTGAGGCCGCCACGATATTCAGGGCCGTCTGGCGCAGCCCTTGGCTGGTATGCCTTGCGACGGTCCGGAGGTACTGCATAGCCGCTTCATGGCCGAGTCCGTAGTCGGACATGAGGATGCCGACGGCCAGGTCCATCAGGACTGCGGAACTCTGGGCTACTGCCAGTTGCGCAGCGACTTCGGCCCGCGCAGCCACCCGCACCACCAAGCGCAGGGACCTCGCGACCTGCCGGGCATACCGGCGCGCCAGGACGATGTCTTCGCTGCTGAAGGTATGGGGTGTGGCGGCATAGAGGCTTAGGGCCGCATGCCATCCTGCCGCAGACACAATCGGGATGGACAGCAGCGACCTGACCCCGTGGTCTGCGGCAGCGTTGGCGTAGCCTGGCCACCGGCGGTCGCGGGCCGTATCTGCCAGGTGAACAAAATCTCCGGTGCGCAGCGATTCCAGCACGGGTCCGTCGGCGAACGAACACTGTTCTTCGTCTGCGGCCCTGGCCGCAGCGCTGCCGGCGGCGGCTGTCCGGGCCGCCCCGAGACGGAAGAACGTGACAGCCCAACTGATTGAGCGGACGTCGCCGTCCAGGCTACGCATGAACTCGCCGGTGACCGAAGCAAGGAAGTCCTCAACGTCCGTGCTCTCGAACACCACATCCTGGGGGTCGGGAAGGGATTCCCAACCCGGCACCCTTGGAGTCTCCGCGGCCATGTTCCACGCCTAGGATCGATACGCGCGGCCCACTGCAAAACCTGTTACTAGGATACGTCCGGAGTTGGTTTCGCGGGTGCGGTTCTGCGAGACCAATATGCGGCGTCTATAGCCGGGGGTGGCACAAAAGTGCCACCCGGGGCTCACCCGGGCGGCACTTTTGCTGCGTCACTGGCGCCGGGGCTAAACCTGGCGGCACCTCGGGTCAGCCGGCGTCGAAACTTTCGTCTTCGTCGTTCGGGGACTTTTCCTTCGGCAGGTCATTGCCGCTGCCGTCCGGCAGGCCGGCCGCGTCGTTTTCCGATTCCGAGGAGAAAGGCTCCGAGCCCTGTGAATCCGCGTTTGACTCGTCGATTTCGGCCTCTGCGGACGGTACGGCCGCGTCCCGCGGCACGGGCGGCTCACCCGGTTCGAACCCAGGATCGTTCGAGTCGACTTCGGCATGGTGCTGCTCGTCGGTGCCGCCGAACCGGCCAGCTCCGGGCTCACCGGCACTGTCCTTGTCCTCCTCGTCGAAGTGACTGAGGTTGGGCGTGCCCGTGGCGAACGTTTCGCCGTCGGGGCTGTCCTGGTTCAGGCCGGCGGCGTCGAAGTCCTCTTCGTCCCGGGGCTGCGCGAACTGCTTGTTGTCAGCTCCGCCCATCTCCTGCTCTGCGGTTGGCGAGCCGTATCCGCCCACTTCCTCTTCCGGTTCCGTGCGCTGGTTTTCCTGACTCATGGTTCCTCCTGTTGTGGATGTGGAATGAATCTGACGGGCAAGTATTAGAGACCCTTGCCGCCGGTGACCGGCAGCACCGCTCCGGAGATGTAGGACCCCTGTTCAGATGCCAGCAGCACATAGGCCGCTGCGAGCTCTGCCGGCTGGCCGGCCCGCTGAAGTGGAGTGTCCTGGCCGAACGTGGGGAGCTTGTCCGGCCACTCGGTTGCCGGAATCAGCGGGGTCCAGATGGGCCCGGGTGCCACGGCGTTGACGCGGATCCCCTTGGGTCCCAACTCCTGGGCAAGCGCCTTGGTGAACGCCACCTGGGCGGCCTTGGTCATGGCGTAGTCAATCAGCCCCGGGGACGGGTTGAAGGCCTGGATGGAGGCCGTTGTAATGATCGATGAGCCTGCTTTGAGATGGGGTACCGCGGCCCGCGCTGTCCAGAGCAGCGAGTAGAGATTGGTCCGGAACACCCTGTCGAATTCTTCGGTGGGGAGGCTCTCGAAGCTGTCCCGGTTCTTCTGGTAGGCCGCGTTCAGCACCACCACGTCGAGCCCGCCGAACTCGGCCACCGCGTCCTCCACGATCCGGGTGCTGAAATCCTCTTCCCGTCCGTCGCCGGCCAGCAACAGCGCGCGCTGGCCCGCCTTGCGGATCCATTCGGCGGTGTCCTGGGCGTCTTCCTCTTCCTCCGGGAGGTAGGAAATTGCGACGTCGGCCCCCTCGCGGGCGAAGGCAATGGCCGCAGCCTTTCCAATCCCGGAGTCTCCCCCGGTGATGAGGGCTGCTTTGCCTTGGAGGGCGCCATGACCCTCGTAGCTGAGTTCGCCATGATCCGGTTTGGGATCCATGGGCGCCGTGAGCCCCGGCTGCTCCTGCTCCTGCCTTGGGAAGCCGCCGGAATGGTAGCTGCCCCGGGGATCTGCGGGCGGTTCTGTCTGCTTCTGCTTATCGCTCATAGTCCACCTCTTCACTGAATCGGTTTTCGAAGGGCGCATGCTGCACCAGCCCTTCGAAACTATCCCGCCTGGCGGACCAAGTCCACCGTTCGACACAAACCATAAGTAACCTTAGCAATTGTTGATCTTGGCGCAACTTCGGCCTAGCTTGGGAGCAAATGGCTTGGGAGCTGACGGCTCGGCGGCGATGGCCGGGGGCGAGGAGGAGTAATGTCCGGTGTGGAGGACGTCAGCGGCAAGTCGGGCCGGAACGAAACCCGGGAAGAGCAGCTCGACCGGAACTGGGCCGAACTGCTGCAGGAACTCCGTGTCCTGCAGACCGGGGTGCAGATTCTGGCAGGCTTCCTGCTGACCCTTCCCTTCCAGCAACGCTTCGAGGAACTGGACGACTTTCAGGTCACCCTCTACCTCGTCAACGTTGTCATCGCCACCCTCACCACCGCCTGCATCCTGCTTCCGGTGAGCGTCCACCGCCGGCTGTTCCGCCAGCGCCTTAAAGAGATGCTGGTGTCAAGCGCCGACACCATCACGAAACTGGCCCTGGCCGGGGTTGGCATGCTCAGCGTCGGAACCGCGGCACTCGTTTTTGATGTGACTGCCGGCCGCTCCGCGGGCCTGACCGCCGGCGGCATTCTGCTGGCGGTCCTCCTGGTCCTGCTGATCTATGTCCCCCTGCGGCTGAACCGCCGCGCCGAGGGACGGTAAGCCGGCCAGGTTGAATCAGGGGCGATAACCGCCCGACCCCGCCGACTGCGGCGGAAGAGACCTTCAAACAAAGGAGCAAACATGCGCAAGTGGGCCAAAGAACATGGGCTGCTGCTCGCGAACGCCGGACTGTTCCTGGCGTTTTTCGGCGGAATGATCCTTTCCGGCGCAGCGGCGTACAGCGAGGATCAGGCGGCCCACGGTCAGCCGGGCGTCACCGTGCTGGAGTACCTGTCCACGGGCGATTTTGTGGAAGCCACGTTCGAAAACTGGGAATCCGAGTTCCTGCAGATGGCCATGTACGTGATCCTGACGGTCTTCCTTTTCCAGAAGGGCTCCTCCGAATCCAAGCCCATGGGTAAGACCGCCCCGCAGGACCAGGACCCGCGCGATGCCACCATCAAGGACTCAACGCCCTGGCCGGTGAAGCACGGGGGATTTGTGCTGAAGCTCTACGAGCACTCGCTCTCCATCCTCCTGCTGCTGCTGTTTCTTGCCTCGTTCAGCCTGCATGCGGCGGGCGGGGCCGCGGCGTACAGCGATGAGCAGCAAAGCCATGGCCAGCCCGGTGTCACCATGCTGCAGTACCTGGGCACCAGCCGGTTCTGGTTCGAGTCCTTCCAAAACTGGCAAAGTGAATTCCTGGCGGTGGCCGTTTTGGTGGGCGCCTCCGTTTACCTCCGGGAGAAGGGCTCGCCGGAGTCCAAGCCGGTGGCCGAGCCGCACTACGAAACGGGCGCCTGATGGCGAAGCGGCCGCGACGAAGGGCCCGGGTCTCAGGCGCCTTCCAGGACCTGGCTGGTTGCCCACGCCAGGTACTTTGCGGCGTTGGCGACGGCGTCTTCGGGGCTGGCTGCCACATCGAGCAGCTGCGCGGCGGCTACCACGCCGTGGCCGGCCAGGTCCTCGGGCGTGACCAGGATCCGGCCCGCCACCACAATGACGGGGATGCCCCGTTCGCGGGCGGCATCGGCGAGCGCGATGGGGGCCTTCCCGGTCAGCGATTGCGAGTCCAGGGACCCTTCGCCGGTGATCACGAGGTCTGCGTTGTCGAGCTGGGCCGAGAGTCCGGTGAGCCCTGCCACTAGCGCAAACCCGCCCTCCAGCCGGGCGCTGCTGAAGGCAAGGAACGACGCCGGGAAGCCGCCGGCTGCCCCGGCCCCGGGGAGGTTGACGTCCCGGCCGGTCGCTTCACGCAGCACGGACGCCCAGTTGCGGAGGCCGGCGTCGAGCAGTTCCACAGCTTCGCCGTCGGCTCCCTTCTGGGGACCAAACACATGGGCGGCGCCGGTGGGGCCGAACAGCGGGTTCTGGACGTCCACGGCGATCCGGAATGAAACGGAGGACAGCCGCGGATCCAGTCCGGAGGTATCAAGGGCCACCACGTCCGCAAGCGATCCGCCGCCCAACGGGACCACGTTTCCCGCGCTGTCCAGCGGCTTGAGGCCCAGTGCGCGCAGGGCGCCGCTGCCGCCGTCGGTCATGGCCGAGCCGCCAAGGCCGAGCACAATCTCGGTGGCGCCGGCGTCGAGGGCCGCGGCGATCAGCTGCCCGCAGCCATAGCTGTGGGCCCGCAGCGCGTTGGCCGCGGTGGGCTCCATCTGCGCGAGGCCCGAGGCCTGCGCGGTTTCGATGACTGCGACAGCGCCGCCGTCGGTATTCTTACGGATGGCCCAGGCCGCGCCGACGGGCTTAAGGATGGGCCCGACGACGGCGTTGAGCCGCTCCTCGTAGCCGGCGGAAACGGCTGCCTCCAGGGTTCCCTCGCCGCCGTCGGCAATGGGAAACTGGTTGGCAACGGCCTCCGGATAGACGCGCAGCGCCCCTTCCGCGATGGCGGCGGCGGCCTCGGCTGCGGTGAGGGAACCCTTGAACTTGTCCGGAGCGATGAGAATGCGCATGCGCTCCATCATGCCAGTCCGGCATGGGAAAGCGCTTGCCTAATCCGCTATGCGGACAGTTCCTTTTGGGCGGGCGCCTTGCCCTTAAGGACGGCGAAGTAGCCGGGGATTCTGCTGTCCCCGTCAGCATCCATCAGCGGATTGGTTTCGATGGTGGCGGCGCCGTCTTCCACGAGCGTCCACCGGTCCGTTGGCATCACCACGGCCAGCTCGTCAGGGCCGAAGTGGCCGGGCATGGGCAGCTTACGGATGGCCAGTTCCAGCGGCGCCGGGATCCTCCGAAGCGAGGCACCCAGGTGCGAAACGTATTCCACCGGGTTTCCGCGAAAGTTCGTCTCCGCCAGGAACACCCGGCCGCGCTCGCCCACCAACAGCCGGAGATTTTCCATCAGGGCAGCCTGATCGGCCGTATCCAGGACATGGAGCACCCCCCGGATGAAGACATTGGCGTCCGTCGGTCCCGCCAGTCCGGCACCCGCTCCCGGCAGCGTCATGTCGCATGCCACAAAGCTGACGTTGTTCACCCCTGCCGACGTGGCCCGCGCGCGGGCCACGGCATGATCAGCCACGTCCACGCCGATCACCTGCGGCGAAAATGCCGCCAGGGCGCGGCTGAAGGCACCATGGCCGCAGCCCACATCAACCACGGGCAGGTCCGGATCGAAGTGCCGCGCAAGAATGTCCCGGTAGCCCCGCAACTCATTGTCAGAGCCGGAATCCCAGAGCACTTCACTCCTGGTCCCGGTGCAGACGATTCCTGCCCAGTACTTATCCCAGGCAACGGCCCGGTCCTTGGGGGCGGAGCGGGACAGCCGGATGAGCTTGGGCAGGATCAAGTACTTCCGCCAGGCGGAGCGCATCGGTTTCGAGGGGGAGGGCACCGTTCAAATATAGGACCCTGAACGCCCTGCGCCTGCGCCGGCAAGCATGGCGGAGTTCAGGCGACGGCCTGCTGGTCCTTCAGCAGCCAGGCCGTGGCCTCTTCCCTGGACGTGAAAAACCGGGTGGGGCAGGGCAGCTTGTTGATGCCCAGGATGAAGTTTGCCAGCACTTTGTCCACGGGCGATGCCCCCAACAGCGCGATCCGGGACGCCTGGCACGGCTTGCCGAAAACCGCACGGGCACCGCGGCTGACCTGCGCCGTCGTGGCCATGTCCACCAGCATGGGATAGCGGAGGGCGCCGCACAGTTCATTCACGCCGCGCATTGCAGCTTCGGCGTCGGCCTGGGAGATGGACACCGCGCGGGGCCACTTCAGTTGGATGACACCCTGCCCATCCAACGTCAGATCCGCCTTCACACCTTCAGCAGGCTGATTCGTCACGATTACCCTCCGCGCATCCTAATAAGGGCCAGCTGTGCCCCGTCACCCTACAATGTACTCATTCAGGACTGAACAGTGCTCAACCACATCGAGGGGGACGGGTTGCCAACGGACACACCACACGTAGCAACCGTGCCCTACCTGGCCGTAGTCGCGGACCCGGATTCCGGGCGTCGGCAATTCATCACGGCAGCGCTGGAGGCGGCCGGCTTCACGGTCCGCGCTGCCGGGAATGCCTCTCGCCTGTCGGCGATCCTGGACGACGCCGAGCCCTCCGTCCTGGTCCTGGACAGTTCCCTGTCCGATATCGACGTTTCAGCTCCTGTGCTGGCGCTCGTGGACCTGGACAGTCCGTCCGAGGTCAAGGCCGTGGAGCATGCCGGCGTGCGGGACTGCATCGCCAAACCACCTGCGGCCAAGGAGCTGATCCACCGGGCCACCGCACTTATCAACCTGGTCTCCCGCCGCGCAGAGACGCGGCATGAAGCCGAGACGCTGCGCGAAAGGCTGCGTCAGGTTTCGGCGGCCCTTCGCGGAACCAACGACCCGCAGCAGATCGCCGACTTTGTGGTGACGGGTTTCGGTGAGACCTTTGGCGCCGACCGGGTCTGCCTGGCCACGTTCGAGGACGACAGAGTGCCGCTGATCACTGCCCAATGGCACCGGCGCGGGCTGGAGCCCCTGCCTGCGGAGTTGTTCGCGGCTGCGGAGGAGGCCCGCTCGGCAGCGGATCTGCTCTGGTCGCGGGCAGAGCCCCTGACAGCGACCGGGGCCTTCGTACAGGGCGGCACCGATAGTGTCGGGCTTCCGGCCGAGCTGGCCGCCCTCAACGCGGCAGCATACGTTGCCGTCCCGATGGGCGACGGCAGTTCGTCCCTGGGCATCATCTGGATAGCGCTGCTGGACTCCCCCAGGGAATGGTCGCGCGCAGAGCTCGGCCTCATCCAGCACGTGGCCGGCAACGCGGCACACGGACTGATCCAGAGCCACCTGATCACCAGTCAGCAGCAGGTGGTCAAGCAGCTCCGGGAGCTGGACAAAGCCAAGACCGACTTCCTGGCCACCGTCAACCACGAACTCCGCACCCCGCTGACCTCGATCATGGCGTACCTGGACATGATCCAGGAAAACACCTCAGATCCGGTGTCCACCGACGTCCACCACATGCTGGACATTGTGGTCCGGAATACGGAGCGGCTCCGCCTCCTGATCGAGGACATGCTGAGCGTTTCCCGCAACGGCCACGAGCTCAGCCCGCTGCAGCTGACGCCTGTCCGGCTGGCCCGGACACTGAAGATTGTCACCGCCGCGCTCACTCCGCTGGCGAAACTGCAGAACGTCAGCATGGTTCTGGCCCCCAACGCCGAAGACCTCGACATCATGGCCGACGAAGTCCAGCTGCAGCAGGTTTTTACCAACCTGGTTTCCAACGCCATCAAGTTCACCCCGGGCGGAGGACGGATCGACGTCAGCAGCGTCTTCGAGAACGACGCCGACGGCACCTGCTGGGCAACGGTCAGGGTCGCAGATACCGGGATGGGGATCTCCGACGATGAGCTGGCCCACGTCTTCACCCGCTTTTACCGGGCCTCCAACGCCATGTCCGGGGCGGTGCCCGGCACCGGTCTGGGGCTTGCCATCACGCAGGACATCGTGGACCGCCACGGCGGCCGCATTGAGGTGGCGTCCCAGCTGGGCCTGGGCACCACTGTCACAGTGAAGCTCCCACTCGATACCCATTCGCCACAGAACCCCTGAACCGCAGCACCCCTGAACCGCAGAACACTGATCCCCGGAGAGGAGGTCCCCTTGTTCGCCGACGATGACCCCAGGCTGTCCCAACTTTTGGAGGGTATTGTCCGGCTTGCCTCCGGCGACCTCCAGTCCCGGATAGACGTCTCGCCCGCCCGCGACGAACTCGACGCCATCATCATGGGCACCAACCTCCTGGCCGAGGACCTGCAGATCATATACGAGGAACTCGAACAGCGCGTAGAGGACCGCACCCAGCTCCTCCACGAGGCACACCGCGAAATGCAGAAGATGGCCATGGAGGACCCCCTTACCGGCCTTGCCAACCGGTCGGCACTCCTTGCCGCGCTGAAGTCCGCCCAGGACCACCAGGGCGCCGGCCAGCCGGTGATCCTGCTCCTTGACCTGGATGCGTTCAAGTCCATCAACGACAGCCTGGGCCACGCCGCCGGAGACAAGGTGCTCACGACCGTCGCAACGCGCATCCGCAGCGCCGTCCGTCAAACTGACGTTGTCGCGCGGCTGGGCGGAGATGAGTTCGCCATTGTTATGCCTGCGACTGGCGCCGACCAGGCCGCCGTCGTCGGTCAGCGCGTCCTGGCCTCCCTCAAGGAACCGATCGAACTGCCGGACAGGACCATCCGCTGCGGGGCGAGCATCGGACTCAGCGTCGGCGAACCGGGCCGGTCGCCGGACGACCTGCTCATGGAGGCTGACGTTGCCATGTACGCTTCGAAGGCCGAGGGCCAGAACCGGCTCCATGTGTTCGAACCCGGCCTCCTTCTTGTCCGCAGGCTCCGCAGCCAACTCCTCGATGACCTCCGGACCGCGGTCAAGGGCGAAGGGCTGGTGATCCATTACCAGCCCGTGATTGAGCTGGACACGGGCAGGATTGAAGGCGTGGAAGCTCTGGTCCGCTGGCAGCACCCCACCCGGGGGCTCATCATGCCGGATGAGTTCATCCCCCTCGCTGAAGACGCCGGACTGATCTCCGAGCTTGGCCTCTGGGTCCTTACGACGGCGGTGCACCAGCTCCGTCAATGGGTTGACGATGCGCTGGTGGACAGTTCGTTCTCCGTACGGATCAACATCTCCGCCACCGACCTGCAAAGCCTGCGGTTCATCGAGGACGTCCGCGGCGTGCTCCGCGAAACAGCCGTCCGGCCGGAGCAGGTTGTCCTCGAGCTGACGGAAGTTGCGATCGTCAGGGGCAACGACCTGGACCGGTACTCGCTGGGCGGTCTGCGGGGCCTCGGTGTGGGAATCGAGATCGATGACTTCGGGACGGGCTACTCCTCCATCAGCTACCTGCGCCGCCTCCCTGTGGACCGCGTCAAGGTTGACCGGTCGCTGATCGAAGGCCTGGGTACTGATCCGAGCCAACCCGCCCTGGTGGCTGCCGTCCTGCAGTTGGTGCGGGCCTGCGGGCTGGAAGCTGTCTGGGAGGGGGTAGAAACTGCGGAGCAGGCTGAGCACCTCCGCAACCTGGGCTGCCTCAGTGCGCAGGGATACTACTTCAGTAAACCTGTTCCGCCCGAACAGATCCCGGGGCTCCTGGCCGGAAGTTCGGCGCAAAGTAATAGCGCTTAATCGTTGGGGGGCTGCGCTTTTGGCATGTCCCGATATACGATCTACTTGCGGTATCCGATTCTTCGCGGTAGGGAGATCGGCCTAATCAGAAGTATCGAATTCTGGAAAGTGCCAGGAAATTTGAAAACTAAACGGCCACCGGGCCATTACTTCGTCAACTGGGGGCGTCGCTAATGACAGTGCGCGTGCAAGCATGGGGAGTTATCGCTGCGGTTTTGGCGGATCCGGATCCTGCGGGGGCGGCCATCCGCCAGCGCCTCAGCGATCGCTTGGGCGAAAACCCCGGCGTACCGGAACGGGCCCTGCTGGAATACCTGCTGGAGCGCCGGCAGCTTGATGCCGCCCGGGAGGGGAGCGCGGACACGGCCCGCGCCCTTCAGCCCCTGGGTGCCGTGCCACCGCATCTTGCTGAGCGGCTTGATTCGCTGCGGAGCCTCTCCAGGATCAGCGCCTTGCTGGAGCACCAGATGCTGATGACCGCTTTCCAGCCTATTTACGGGCTGGACTCCAAGAGTGTGGTGGGCGTTGAGGCCCTGTCCCGCTTTGTGAGTGACGACGGCGCCGGTGCGGAACTCTGGTTTGCCGAAGCTGCCTCGGTTGGCCTGGGCGCCAATCTGGAATTCTCAGCGCTCGGTTCTGCAGCGCTGGCCGCCGCGAATCTCCCTGAACACCTTTATGTTGCCATGAACATCTCGCCGGCCTCGTGCCTCGACCCGCGCCTGCCGGAATTGTTTGACCACATTGAGTTGCCTATCGAGCGAATTGTCTTGGAATTGACGGACGGAATTCCTGACGAGCAATACTCGCATTTCATTGCCGCAATTACTCCGCTGCGGGAACGAGGGCTGAGAATTGCCATCGATGACTCCCATTCCAGCGCGGGCACGCTGAGCCGGATGCTCCACTTGCGCCCCGACTTCATCAAGCTGGGACGAAGCGTCATCAGCGGCGTGGACCAGGACCCGACACAGCATGCCGTTGCCTCCTGCATGGTGGAGTTTGCCACGCAGATCGGAAGCGTCGTGGTGGCGGAAGGCGTCGAAACCGCCGAGGAACTTGCGGCCCTGACCGAGTTGGGTTTCAGCGCCGGGCAGGGCTACCTGCTCGGCAGGCCCTCTGTGCGGCCGATGGACTGGGCCGTCTGGAATGCTCCCCTCGACCCGGACGAGCTCCGGCCCCTCGCCGCGGATTCCGGCCGTTCATTCCCAGGCACAGGCGGCGCTGACCGGCACTAACCGGCCGCGCCGCCGGTGGATGGACGCGCTATTCGTCGCGGCCCTGGTCCCCGCTCATTTGGTCTTCCATGGGCGGGGTTTCGCCGGGCGGTACTCCCCCGCCCGGCTCGAGGCCGGTGATGTTGCCCTCCGCGGGGTCCGGGTTAGCCGAGCCGGCGGAGTCTTTGTCCGCAGAATCCCTGGCGTGGACGGACGGCTTCGCTGACTCTGCAGAATCGTCTTCCGGATAGTTGCTCATGTTGCCGGTTTCCTTCCTCGGGTCGGCTGCGGCTTCTCCTCAGCTCTGGACTAATTGTAAGCATGCTGATAATTCTGGACGATAAGTTCCGGCGCGACTTGAAGAGCTTTGCCGGAGCCCAACGTCAAGGAGGAGCGGTCAGATGGGCATAGGAGACAGCATCAGCAAGGCAGCGGAAAACGCCATGGAGGACCTGGCTGGCACGTCTAAGCCGACCGATGGCACAGACGTTCCGGAGCCCACGGATCCCAACAGCGACGTCGAGGTGCACTCATCCATCAGTGAGGGGTCCAATGCCATGGAAGCGGAAAAGGAGAAGGCGCCTGCCCTGAAGCCTGGCTCCGCCACCGGGCCGGTGTCCGCCAACCCTGCGCAGCCGGAAGACGGCAACAGCGGCAGCTGACACTTTGGGGCCGGGGCCCGGCATTGCCCCACACCTCAGCTGCCGGGCCACTCGCCCCGTTCCAGGAGCACCTGCCTCAGCAGGTCTGCCCGGTCCGTCATGATCCCGTCCACGCCAAGGTCCAGCAGGCGGTGCATCTCGGCGGGATCATTGATGGTCCACACGTGGACCGCGAGGCCGAGGGCGTGCGCGCGGCGGACAAAACCGGGCGTGACCACACGGATCGCCCCCTGCCGCACCGGCACCTGCAACGCCTGAACGTCACGCAACGGGCTCCGGAGCACAAAGCGCAGCAAAGGGACCGGAAGAACAGGGCCGAGTAGGACAAACAGTCCGTTTGTCACCACCCCGGCCGAGGACGCAACCGGCCGGCTGAGCAGCTTCAGTACCGCACGGCGTCGGCGGTCTGAAAAGCTGGCCACCAGGACGCGGTCATGCGCGCCGTGGCGTTCGATGCCTGCGGCCAGGGTGTGAACAGAGCCCCAGTCCTTGATGTCCAGGTTCACCCGCACTTCGGGGAACGCCGTAAGGAGCTCGTCGAACAGCGGCACCGGTTCGAACCCGCCGATCCTGGCGGCTGCGACGTCGGCGGCAGTCAGATCGGAGATCCGGCCGCGGCCGTCCGTGACCCGGTCCAGGGTGTCGTCGTGGAAGAGCAGCAGCACGCCGTCGGAGGTGGTGTGGACGTCGGTTTCGACGTACCGGCAGCCGAGCTCCACTGCGGCACGGAAGGCAGCCATCGAGTTTTCCAGCCCCTCCCGGGAGAAACCGCGGTGGGCCATGGCGATGGGACGCGGCGGGAGCGAGGCATCCCCGGAAGAGTCAAAGTACCGCTCAGTCACGCTGCGAGCGTACCGGAAGCTGCCCGCTATGCCTCCTGCGGCACGATCTCCACGCCGTCGCTGCAATGAAGCATCGTACGCCCCAGCCCGCCGTCGAGATTCACCCACACAGACGTGTAGTCCGAGGTGATGGCGTCCACGAGCCCGCCGGTTTCGTAACCGGGAGTGAGGAGGACGCGCACACGGTCGCCCTCTTTGAGCACCTTCCAGTGCGCAGCCGGCTCCGCCGGGCGCACTGCCGCTTCGGACCTGCGTTGGTTGCCGTTCCTTGCCATGACGTTCCCCTCAAGCCGTGGATGCTTGTCCACCCCAACGTTAGGGGAAGAAAGTTAACGCGAGGTGAGCGGTAGCTGTGAAAAAGGACTATGCCACCCGGTCAGGCACGCCCTACCCCGAGCCGCGCGAGCCTGGCCTCGAGAATCTGGGCCACGCCGTCGTCGTCGAAGTGCGGTGCCTGCTGCCCGGCGGCGCGGATGGCGTCCGGGTGGCCGCTCGCCATTCCGTAGCCGTTGCCTGCCCAGCGCAGCATCTCGACGTCGTTGGGCATGTCGCCGAAAGCCACCACGTCCGCGGCATCGATCGAGAGGGACCTGGCGTATGCGGCCAGGGTGACTGCCTTGTTGACGCCGGGAAGGCACAGTTCCAGCATGGCCACGCTGGGGGCGGAGTGCGTTGCGTACGCAAGATGCGCGACGGCGGGGCGGACCTCAGCGAGGAAGTCGTCCGGAGTGCCCTCCCTGACGATCGCAAGGAACTTCACGACGGCGTCATCCGCGGTGAGCGTTTCCGCCAGCGGGGCAGGGGTGAATTCGGCCAGCAACTCGCTGGAGCCGTTCTCGATAAAGCCCGGCTCCAGGTGGAACCCGGTCAGGGTCTCCGCAGCGAACAGCGAAGCGGGCCGGAGGGCCTTGATGATCCGGCGCGCCTCCCGGACGGCATCAATGCTCAGCGTCTGCGCGGAGACCAGCCGGTCCGTCTCGAGGTCCCACACCACGGCGCCGTTGGAGCAGATCACCGTGCCGGTGTGGCCCAGCTGCTCCTGCAGCGGGTGCAGCCAGCGCGGCGGCCGGCCAGTAACAAAAACCAGTTCGACGCCGGCCTCCCGGCAGGCGTGGAAGGCGCGGACGGTGCGGTCACTAATTTTTCCGTCGTGCCCCAGAATAGTTCCGTCAATATCACTTGCTACGAGCCGCATCCTCCCAGTCTACGTGGATCCATTGGGGGCCTTGCCGTTCAGGGGAGGGCCCCCGGGAGAGGGTCGCCGTTGTGGGCGGCCAGCAAGTAGCGGGTGAACCACCCGGCAGCCAGCTTCGCCGCCTGCGCGAGCGTTCCAGGTTCTTCGAAGAGGTGGGTGGCACCCGGAACGACCTCAAGGCGGGTCAGCCCCCGCATGTTGTTCATCGCCGCGCGGTTCAGGGCCAGGACCTGGGTATCGGCGCCTCCGACGATCAGGAGGGTGGGGGCGCGGACGGCAGCAAGCCGCGGGCCCGCCAAATCTGGCCGTCCGCCCCTGGAGACGATCGCGCCCACCTGGCTGCCGGCGTCGGCTGCGGCCCGGAGCGCGGCGGCGGCGCCAGTGCTTGCCCCGTAGTAGCCGACGCGCATTGAGGTGCCGTATTGACTCGCCAGCCACTGGGTTGCCGCGGTTAGCCGTTGGGCCAGCAACGGGATGTCGAACACGTTTCCGCGGTCCGCTTCCTCCGCCGGAGTCAGCAGGTCCAGCAAGAGGGTGCCCAGGCCTGCGTCTTGGAGGATGGAGGCAACATACCTGTTGCGGGGGCTGTGCCGGCTGCTGCCGCTTCCATGGGCGAAAACGACAACCGCTTCGCAGTGTCCGGGCAGGTGCAGGTCTCCCTGAAGCATCAGGGCGGCGGCCGGGATCTGCACCGCTTGGTCAACCGCTGCGCCCTGCCCTCCGACGACTCTGCTGGAATCGTCGCTGGTGGAATCGCTGGCGGAATCGCGCTGTGCAAGGGCGTCCAGCAGGTGCACCACCTCCTCGTCTGACGTGGGTGAGAAGTCACGGTAATACTGACCGACTGCCTGGAAGTCACGGGCGGAAATGAGGGAGACAACCTCATTCGGTTCAGTCATGGTGTCCAGCAGGTGTGCCGGGGCCACCGGGACGGCGAGAATTATCGTGGCCGCGCCGAGCTGCCGTGCCACTTGGCAGGCAACCCTGGCCGTTGATCCCGTGGCCATGCCGTCGTCGACAATGAGGGCAGTCTTCCCGGTCAGGTCCGGTCGCGGCCGTGCCCGGCGGTACCTTTCCACCCGGGACTTCAGAAGTGCTCGCGCCTCCCGTTCCACGGTCCGCAGATCGTCTTCCGTTATCCCTGCGAGCGAGATGACGCGCTTGTCCAGTACGCGCGCGTTTCCTTCCCCAATGGCTCCCATCGCCACCTCCGGCCGGAACGGGACGCCGAGTTTGCGGACCACAATGACGTCCAGCGGCGCGTTGAGCGCTTTCGCAACCTCAGCTGCCACCGGAACACCGCCGCGGGGCAGCCCCAGAATGATCACGTCCGCCCCCCGGAAACGGCTCAGCTGCTGCCCCAGCCGCCGGCCGGCGTCGACCCTGTCACGAAACTTATTCATCGCGGCAGGATGAAGTGGCCCTCATCGCTGTTGCGGGGGCGCAGTTGGGTGGTTCCTGGCGTCATGCTCCCATCCGACGCCCTGCAGGGTGGCGTGGCAAGGGTAGAAAGTCCCCCGGGAAAGCGACGTACCGCGACGGTCTTTGACGCTGTGCGACGCCGTATTGAGCCTTCGCTACGCCCGGTGACCGCCCGTGTCCGGAACCGTTGTGGCGCATCAGGCCCGTCCGTAATCTCTTCTCAACACCCCCGCCAGCAAAGGAAAACCCCATGAGCGCACCCTCGGACAAGAGTCCACAGAACCAGCAAGGATCCACCCGCATCGTTGCCGGGCAGTCAGCCACTCCCAAGCGGCCGCTTGGGCTGAAGATCGGCGTCGCGGCCGGTATCCTCGCCCTGGTGGGCGGCGGCGTGGCCGTGGCCTCGGCGTTCTCCGGCAACAACGCCGCTGCACCCGCCGCATCAGCGGAAGCTCCTGCGGGCAATCCCGCGGCCGAGCTGAAGCTGGGCTACTTCGGGAACGTCACCCATGCCCCTGCCCTGGTGGGTGTCAGCAAGGGTTACATCGCCGGCGAACTGGGTGACACGAAGCTGACCACCCAGGTGTTCAACGCCGGCCCCGCCGCCATCGAAGCGCTGAATGCCGGCGCCATCGACGCCACGTACATCGGCCCGAACCCGGCCATCAACTCGTTCGTCAAGAGCGGCGGCGAATCGATCAACATCATCGCCGGTGCTGCCGCCGGCGGCGCCCAACTGGTGGTCAAGCCGGAGATCAACTCCGCAGCCGACCTCAAGGGCAAAACCCTGGCTTCCCCGCAGCTCGGCGGCACGCAGGATGTTGCCCTGCGCGCCTGGCTCACCGCTCAGGGCTACAAGACCAACGTTGACGGCAGCGGCGACGTCGCCATCAACCCCACCGAGAACGCCCAGACTTTGAAGTTGTTCCAGGACGGAAAGCTCGACGGCGCGTGGCTGCCTGAGCCTTGGGCGTCCCGTTTGGTACTGACCGCCGGCGCCAAGGTTCTGGTGGATGAAAAGGACCTCTGGGACGGCTCGCTCTCCGGCAAGCCGGGCGAGTTCCCCACCACCATCCTGATCGTGAGCAAGAAGTTCGCCGCTGATCACCCGCACACCGTGAAGGCCCTCTTGCGGGGCCACGTTAAGTCAGTCGAGTGGCTGAACGGTGCGGCGGCCGGCGAGAAGGCAACAGTCATCAACGCCGCGCTGAAGGAAGCTGCCGGCGCAGAGCTGAAGGCGGACGTGATTGACCGATCGCTGAAGAACATCGTGTTCACCGTTGACCCGCTGGCCGGAACCTACCAGAAGCTCCTGGCCGACGGCGTGACTGCGGGAACCACCAAGCAGGCGGACATCAACGGCATCTTTGACCTGACCGCGCTCAACAGCGTGTCGGGTGAGAAGACCTCAGCTGCGGGGCTGGGCAAGGAATAGTTTCTCGTCCGACACCCAGGCGTCGCTGAGTTACTGCTGCTGCCGCTTCACCATCTCGGTGATCCAGACGGGTGCGAACGGTGAGGTGCAGTTCGGCGGCGTCGGGTAGTCCTTCAGCACCCCGAGCCGCTCCCCGATGTCCAGGGCGCGGGCACGGTGCTCGGCGTGCTCAATGCCGATCTGGGCCAGGCAGTGGTTCATCGCCCACTGCAGGCGGTCCGGCGCAGCCTGCATCTCAGCCTCGATGACGTCGAGCAGCCACGGGAGGTCCAGGCCCTCCGGCTTCTTCGCCACGCGTTCTGTGGTCAGGGCCCAGCCGGCACTCGCCACCACCGGATCAGGATCGAAGAACCAGGCCACGCGGAGCTCCTCGGCGTGCGGGCTCTTTTTCACCACATAGTTGACTAGCCAGTCTTGGACTTTGGGCGTGCGAGCCTCGTGCAGCATGGCGTCCAGCTCCGCGCGCCCGAACGCCTTGGGGCGGCAGATCAGCAGCGCCAACAGCCGGGCGGCCGTGCCTCCGGTTTTCCACAGTTCGAGGGCAAGCTCCTGCTGGGTCTTCAGCCGTTTGGCTACCGCCCGCAGCTTGCTGAGGTTCACTCCGTGATCGTCGCCGTTCCGGGCATTCACTTCACGGGCCCGGGGATCATCGAGCGCTGCCAACTCGGCCAACAGCTCGTTGAGCGTCGTCCCGGCCATCGCCGTCGTCTGGGCCACCTGAGTCTCCTGTCCATCGTCCGTATGGGATGCAGATTCAGCCTACCCATCGATGCGCGCAATTATCGAGTATCCATAACCGCTGTGAAAGACTGGCGGCATGTCGGTCCCTGCAGCATTTGAAAACGAGAGCCTCTCGGAAAAGGTCAAACGGACCATCGTGGACCGGGTCGTTGATGGCACCTACCCTCCCGGCATGCGCCTCGTGGAGTTGCAGCTCGCCAAGGAGTTCGGCGTCAGCCAGGCACCGGTCCGCGAAGCCCTGCGGGAGCTGTCCTCCACCAGGCTGGTCGAAAACATCCCCCGCCGCGGAACCTTTGTCCGGTCCGCTTCCCAGGATGATCTGGCTGAAGTCTATTTTGTCCGCCTCGCCCTGGAGGGAGCCGCGGCCGCCGCCGCCTATCCCGCCTTGCACGCCGACTCCTCACCGCTGGACCAGGCGCTGAGCGGCATGCGCGAAGCCGCGCTGGCGAAGGATGCCCACGGCATCGCCAAATACAGCACGGCCTTCCACCGCGCCGTCATTGTGGCCACCGGGAACCGGCTTCTGATAGAAATCTGGGACTCGCTCCATGTTGAGGCCCGGACCATGGCCACCGTGGTCCGCGGCCACGTGGATCTTCACGCGGCCGCGGAAGCTCATGTCCCGATCCTGGAAGCCTTCCAGACGGGCACGCCGGAACTCTGCACCAAGCTTGTCATCAAGCACCAGCACGAGTACTCCATCCTCCCCCAGGAATAACGCCGCACGCGGGCACAACCTGAAGCCCCCTTCAAAATTATCGATAATCGCTTGTGATCTGAATCACTCGCGTGTATAGTCTTTCTTATCAATTATCGATAATCGATCAAAGGAGATCACTTTGAAGCTCATCACTTTCCGCCACCAGGGCGCCCAGCAGACCGGCGTCCTCAACGAGGACGCCTCGACCGTGACCGCCGTCCCCGGCGCGCAGGACCTGCTCTCACTCATCGACAACTGGGACGGGGCCGCGGCGCAGCTCGCCGCCGCCACCGGTCCGGCCATCAACATCGCTGACGTTGAACTGCTCGCCCCGATCCCGCTCCCCCGCCGCAACATCTTCTGTGTGGGACGCAATTACGTCGAGCACGCCAAGGAATTCGCGAGCTCCGGGTACGACGCCACAGCCAGCGCGACCGCGCAGCCGGAATACCCGGTCGTGTTCACGAAGGCACCCTCCACTGTCATCGGCACCGGCGCGGACATCGACCCGCACACCGGCGTTACCAACGAACTCGACTACGAAGCCGAACTCGGAGTCATCATCGGCAAGGGCGGCCGCGGCATCAGCCAAGCCGATGCACTGGACCACGTCTGGGGCTACACGATCATCAACGACGTCACAGCCCGGGACCTGCAGAAGGACCACAAGCAGTGGTTCCTCGGCAAGAGCCTGGACACCCACGCACCCATGGGTCCGTGGGCTGTCACCCGCGACGAGGTCGGCGACGGGCCGCTGGACCTGCTCTGCACCGTCAACGGCGAAACCCGGCAAAAGGCCACCACCGCCGACCTGATCTTCGACATCCCCACCATCATCGAAACCATCAGCGCCGGCATCACGCTCCAACCCGGTGACATCATTGCCACCGGCACCCCCGTCGGCGTGGGCATCGGCTTCACCCCGCCGCGGTTCCTGACCACCGGAGACGTCATCGAAATCAGCATCAGCAAGCTCGGTACCCTGCGCAACCGGATCGGAGAAGGACGATGAGCACCACCACCCTCGCCCCCGGCCTGACAGCAGTCGGCACGAAACAGCTCTTCGTCGAAACCACGGGCGCCGGACCCGACGTCGTTCTGGTCCACGGCCTGGGCGGCACCACCAGCTTCTTCGAGCCCCTTGTCGCCTCGCTGGCCGAGCGGTTCCGGGTCACCCGGTATGACTTCAGCGGACACGGACGCTCACCCCGGGCCGGGGAACTGACCCTGGAATCCCTGACCGCCGAGCTAGCTCTGGTCATCGAATCCCAGACAGCCTCCGGACGGGCGCACCTTGTGGGCCACTCGATGGGGACCCTCATCGTCCAGCAGCTGGCTTCGACCCGCCCGGACCTGGTCCAGGAAGTCGTCCTGCTCGGCCCGGTCCGCGAACAGGCCCAGGCCGCAAAGGACGCCACCCGGGCACGCGCCGCCCTCGTGCGGGACAAAGGCATGGCCGCCGTGGCCGACACGGTCGCCAACGGCGCAACCGCCGACCACGCAGCAATCGGGAACCCGCTCGTTCGGCCCTTCGTCCGCGAGCTGCTCCTCGGCCAGGACCCGGAAGCGTACGCCCAGGCCTGCGAAGCCCTCGCAAACGCCACCAACCCGGACCTGACCGCCATCCAGGCCAAGGTCCTGCTCCTGACCGGCAGCGAAGACAAAGTCAGCACACCGGCCTCCAACGAGGACATGGCCACAGAGCTCGGTGCCGCCGAACTCCTGGTCGCGCCCGGTACCGGCCACTGGACCGTACCCGAGGCGCCGGACTTCGTCACCGCCGCCGTCCTCGACTTCCTCACCGGCGCCACGCTCACGCCGGTAACGAAGAAGACCTGTGCATGCACCAAGGCCAGCCCGGGCTGTCAGTCCCGCCGCCAGCAGACCATCACCATGCAGATCCGCAAAGCCCCTTAACCACCGCTCCACTTTCTCCATCTCAAGATAAGGACAACGAAGTCATGTCGAAAACCCTCTTCACCAACGTCAACATCCTCGACAGCACCGGAGCCCAGCCCTTCCTGGGCGAAGTGCTGGTCGCCGATGAGCGCATCACCGATGTCCGCGCCGGTTCCGGAAACCTGCCCCGCGAGGGCGTCAAGGTCATCGACGGCCGCGGACAGACCCTGATGTCGGGCCTGTGCGACGCACACACCCACTTCACCTGGAACGACGGCGACCTCAACGGCCTGGAAACCATGCAGGTCGAAGAGCACCTGCTCCACACCGTTCAGTCCGCCAAAACCTACATCGACTACGGCTACACCATGTGCTTCGGTGCCGCCAGTGCCAAGAAGCGCCTCGACGTCGTGGTCCGCAACGCCATCAACGCCGGCGACATCCCCGGCCCCCGCTACCTGGCCAACGGCCAGGAAATCGCCACCACCGCCGGCGACCTCGTCCCCGGCATCACCCAGATCGCGGACGGCGTCGAGGAAATGCGCAAGGTGGTCCGCGAAACCATCGGCCTGGGCGTGGACCAGATCAAACTCAGCATCTCCGGCGAGGAAATCACCGGCTCCAAAGCAGCGACCGACACCTACATCACCGAAGAAGAACTCCAGGTCGCCGTGGACGAGGCCCATCGCCGCCACGTCCGCGTCTGCACCCACGCCCGCAGCCGCGACTCCGTCATCATCTCCCTGAAAACAGGCGTGGACATGATCTACCACGCCTCCTACATCGACGACGAAGGCATGGACATGCTCGAAGCCGCCAAGGACCGCGTCTTCGTCGCACCCGCCATCAACTGGATCGTCGCCACACTCAACGACGCCGCCGCCTTCGGCTACTCCCACGAAGCCGCCGAAAAAGCCGGCTACGCCCGCGAACTCGAAATCGCCTGCAAAGCCATCCAGGAAATGCGCCGCCGCGGCATCCGCGTCCTGCCCGGCGGAGACTACGGCTTCGCCTGGACACCCCGCGGCACCTACGCCCGCGACCTGGACCACTTCGTCAAGCTCTTCGGCTACACCGAAATGGAAGCCATCATCGCCGCCACCGCCCTCGGCGGAGAACTCTTCGAAAAGCCCAACGAACTCGGCAAGGTCCTGCCCGGCTTCTACGCCGACCTGATCCTGGTCGACGGCAAGCCGCTCGAAGACATCACCATCCTCCAGGACATCACCAAAATCACCGCAGTCATGAAAAACGGCGAATTCCACCGCGAACCCGCCGAACACAGCCCGGCCACCCCGGAAACCGCACCCGACCTCGCACTGACCCACCTCTAACCGGCGCCGCTACGGTCCCGGCCTCACTGGTTGGGACCGTAGGCGGTCATACCGGTAAAGCGGAACGCAGTGCGGCTCGCCCTCGGGAGTGCCTGTTGTTGCATGCACTGCCAACACCTGTCTGGCGGCATATCCCGGCCTACTCCTCCGGGACCGCGTTCAGTTCCGCCCGGGTGGGCGGGTTTGCTCCGGGCCGGGAGACGGTGATGGCGGCCGCGCGTGAGGCGTGGGCCAGGAGCTCAGCAAGGCCCTCGGCCGAGAGCCCGCGGAGGTCCTCCCGGTTCTGGGCGCCGTCCAGGCCGCGGTCCACAATCCCGGAGAGCAGGGCAGCCATAAAGGAATCCCCAGCGCCCACGGTGTCCGCCACCACCACTTCCGGTGCCGGACATTCCACCTCGCCGGCGGCTGTCATCCCCCATGGACCGTCCGCGCCGCGGGTGACCACCACCATCGCCGGCCCTTCCTCACCGCCCGGAGCCAGCCAGCGCCGGGCTGATTCCAGCACATCGACGCCCGGATACAGCCACGCCAGGTCCTCGTCGGAAGCCTTCACAACATCCGCCAGGGAGGCAAACTTTTCCGCCTGCCGCCGTGCGTAGTCCACGTCGGTGATGATGCTCGGCCGGCAGTTGGGATCGAAGCTGATGGTGGCGGAGGGGTGTGCGTGTTCGACGGCGGCCAGCACGTCTGCGGCGCCCGGCGCCAGCATCGTGGCGATGGAACCGGTGTGCAGCAAAGTGGTGCCCTGCAGCATAAACGCGAGCCGGTCCGCGAGGCCGGGGAGCTCCCAAGCGAGATCGAAGGTATAGGTAGCGGCGCCGTCGTCGTCAATCACTGCGGTGGCCACGCTAGTAGGCAGCTCATCCGGCCCCTGCGGCAGCATGACGGAGCTCGCGCGCAGGTGGGCGGCAACGGAGTCCCCGTAGGCGTCGCGGCCGTAGCGCCCTATGAACTGCACGGGATGGTCCAGTCGGGCCAGGCCCACCGCGACGTTCAGGGGGCTGCCGCCCACGTGGGCCTCGGTTCCGGAGGCGCGCTGGACAACGTCAACAAGGCCCTCGCCAATTACAGTGAGCATGCTCATACTCTGCCAGAGAAGCGGCCCCGGCACGCAGGTTTATTGCCCATCGCCTACCATGGAGATATGACATCCCACGTCTTGCCGATGACGACCGCCGTGCCCGACGTCGAGCACGTCCTCGCGGTCCGGGGTGCCGGCGGGTACCGCCAATACAGGATTCCCGCCCTAGCTGTATCGCGGCAGGGGACCCTGCTGGCGGCTTACGACGGGCGGCCCAATCTTGACGACCTGCCCAATCCGATTGACCTCCTGGTCCGGCGCAGCACGGACAACGGCCGGACGTGGGGATCCCAGCAGGTGGTGCGCACCGGCGTCGGGCTCAACGGCTACGGCGATCCGAGCCTCCTGGTGGACGCGGACACCGGCCGGATATTCATGTTCCACGCCGCCGGAACGCACGCAGGCTTCTTCGAAGCGGTGGCCGGGATGGCGCCGGGTGACCAGGTCCAGCACTGCGATCTGAGTTTTTCCGACGACGACGGACTGACCTGGCAGCACCGCCGGATCACCGCCGAGCTCAAACTCCGCTCGCCAACACGCACCGCCGAACCCGCCATCACGGGAATTTTCGCCGCCGCCGGCCAGGGCATCCAGATCCACACCGGGCCCTTCCGCGGCCGGCTGGTGCAGCAGTATGTTGTCCTGGCCGGCGGCGAGATCATGGCCGCGTCCGCGTTCAGCGATGACCACGGCGAGAGCTGGACGCTCGGGGAACCGATCGCCGCGGGCACCCACGGCTTCAGCCCTAACGAAAACAAGGTGGCCGCCCTCGCAGCCGGCCGGCTTCTCCTCCACAGCCGCGGAACGCCGCGCCGCCTTGCCGCAACGTCAGACGACGGCGGCGCCACCTGGAGCGCGCTGGTTCCGGTTGAAGACCTCCCGGACCCGGGCGACAACGGGTCGCTGGTCCGCTTCGATGGCCTGCCTTCGGTGACTTCCTTCCCCGGGGGCGCCACCGACTCGTGGCTGCTGGCGACCAACAACCACGACACTGCTTTGCGGCGGAACACCGTCCTCAGCCTCTCCCCCGACAATGGACGCAGCTGGCCGGCCAAGCTGGTGCTGTGTCCCGGCAGCTCCGCCTACTCCACGGCCACCCGGCTTCCCGACGGCAACATCGGCGTGCTGTATGAGCGGCAGGGGTACCGGGAGATCGTGTTTGCTTCCGTGCCCGCGGGGCAGCTCATCGAACAGCTAACCGCCGGGCCCTCTGACTACGGCGAAGCACCCGGCCCCGACGGTGCCGCGGGCCTGGTGTTCGACATGGTGCTCCGCTCCATCACCCCCGGCCGCCCGCCCGTCTGGCAGAATGCCGGAGAGTTCCATGTGATGCCCGCCGGTGCAGGCGAATGGGGTGTGCACACCTGGAAGGAAATCGGCCAGGGCTACACGGCTGACGCTGCGCAGGTGATCGGCACCCGGGAAGCGCAGGACCTGAATTACGGCCCCATCGTTCCCGGCTACAAGGCCGGGGATATCCTCGCCTTCACCGGCCGGGCGCGCAACGACGGGGATTTGCCGGTGACCGGCGTCCGGTTATCCGGGCCGGGCTCGGAGGCCTTCCCGGCCGCCGACCTCGGCCCCGGTGAGGAAGTCCTCTACTTCACTCCCGCCTACACCGTCACCGAGGCGGACGTGGCAAGCGGCTGCGCGGAAGTCGCGTTCGAAGTGACCGCCGGGTGCGGCACCACAGCCGTGCGCCGCCGTCGTGCGTTCAGTTTTGACACCCGCACCGGCGGCGTCAGCGCGCCCGAGTGAGAGAGCGTTGCGCCCCAACCCGCGTTAAGTGAGAGAGCGTCCGGGAAAAGCCCACATCAAGTGAGAGAGCGTCGGCGGGGGAACGGGGGGAGCGGCGCTTGACGGGAGGCTGTGATCCGACTTACAGTCATCCTACGAGCTCGGACGTCCTACATCCGATAAACCTTCTGGAATGGCGAGGCTTTTATGAACAACATCACCAAGAATCTGCCGCTGGTCAACGACGCCAGCCGCCGAAACTTCCTCAAGCTGACCGGTGCCATGGGCGCTGCCGCAGCATTCACCGCCTCCGTCGCCGCCTGCGGTAGCCCGGCGGCCACCACCACCGGCAGCTCCGCGAGCGCCGGGGCCGTGAACAAGGACCTCACCATCGAAGCGGGCATCTCCTACGCCCTCTCCACCGGCTTCGACCCGCTGAGCTCCTCCGGCGCCACCCCGATGGCCGCCAACCTGCACATCTTCGAAGGCCTGATCGAACTGCACCCGGCCACCCGCGAACCGTACAACGCCCTCGCCGCAGCGGACCCCAAGAAGGTCAACGACACCACCTACCAGGTCACCATCCGCGACGGCGCCAAGTTCCACAACGGGTCCCCCGTCACCACCGAGGACGTGGCCTTCTCCTTCACCCGCGTCATGGACCCGGCCAACAAGTCCTTGTTCTCGCAGTTCATTCCGTTCATCCAGGACGTGAAGCCCGTCGATGCCAGGACGGTCGAGTTCACCCTGAAGTACGCGTTCCCCGGCTTCGGCCCCCGCATCTCCGTGGTCAAGGTCGTCCCCAAGGCCTTGGCCACGGACCTCAAGGCGTTCGACGCCGCACCGGTCGGCACCGGCCCCTACAAGCTGATCTCCGCCGTCAAGGACGACAAGATCGTCTTCGAGGCCTTCGCCGACTACAACGGCCCCAAGCCGGCACTGGCCAAGGGCATGACCTGGCTCCTGCTCTCGGACGCCGCAGCCCGCGTCACTGCCGTCCAGTCCGGCCGCGTCCAGGCCATCGAGGACGTCCCCTACCTGGACATCGACGGACTCAAGTCCAAGGTCAAGGTTGAATCAGTGCAGTCCTTCGGACTGATGTTCCTGATGTTCAACTGCAACAAGGCCCCGTTCAACAACAAGCTGGTCCGCCAGGCCCTGCACTTCGGCCTGGACAAGGACGCCATCATCAAGAAGGCCCTGTTTGGCAACGCCAAGGCCGCCACCTCCTACTTCCAGGAAGGCCACCCGGACTACGTCAAGGCCAAGAATGTCTACGGCTACGACGCCAAGAAGGCTGAAGACCTGCTCAAGGAAGCCGGCGTCACCAGCCTCGAGTTCGAGCTGCTCACCACGGACACGGCCTGGGTCAAGGACGTTGCACCGCTGATCCTCGAGTCCTGGAACAAGATCCCGGGCGTGAAGGTCTCCGTCAAGAGCATCCAGTCCGGCGCCCTGTACACGGACCGTGTGGGCGCCGGCGACTACTCCGTGGTTGCCGCCCCCGGCGACCCGTCAGTCTTCGGCAACGACGCGGACCTGCTCCTGAGCTGGTTCTACTCGGGCGCCACCTGGATGGAAAAGCGTGCCTACTGGACCGCGCCGGAACGCGCCAAGGTGCAGGAACTCATGAACAAGGGTTCGCAGGCAGCCGCAGCAGACGCCAAGAAGATCACCGGCGAAATTGTGGACCTCGTCTCCGAGGAACTCCCCCTCTACCCGATCTTCCACCGCCAGCTGCCCTCCGCCTGGGACGACAAGAAGCTCAACGGCTTCAAGCCGCTGCCCACCACCGGCATGTCGTTCATCGACGTCGGACGCACTTCCTAACAAGGGCGTGCGTTGCGAGGCCCGCTCTGCGCCCCTCATCCCCTGGAGCACGCAGAGCGGGCCTCGCACCATTTTGAACTGCAGCACCCCAAACAAACCGGAGAATAAATTGGTCACGATATTGCGTCTGCTCGGCCGCAGACTCGCAGCACTGCCATTGATGATCCTGGGCATCACCCTGCTCGTCTTCCTTGTCCTGCAGGCCGCTCCCGGTGACCAGGCCAGCTCCGCCCTCGGCGACGGTGCGTCCGAAGAGGCGAAGGAGCAGTACCGCCAGGAAAACGGCCTGAACGATCCGCTGGTCCTGCAGTACTTCAGCTTCCTCGGCAAGCTGCTGCGGTTCGACCTCGGCGTCACCACCCCGCCGGCCAAGTCGGTGGCCTCCATGATCGGTTCCGCGTTCCCCCTGACGCTGCAGCTGACCTTCCTGGGCGTCCTCATCGCCATCGTGGTGTCCCTGGCGTTCGGCATCCTGGGCGCCCTCTACCGCGACAAGTGGCAGGACCAGCTGGTCCGCGTCTTCTCGATCGCCGCGATCGCCACGCCGTCGTTCTGGCTGGGCATCCTGCTGATCCAGTGGTTCGCC
Source organism: Arthrobacter sp. BF1 (assembly GCF_056680215.1). Taxonomy (NCBI): domain Bacteria; kingdom Bacillati; phylum Actinomycetota; class Actinomycetes; order Micrococcales; family Micrococcaceae; genus Arthrobacter; species Arthrobacter sp. BF1. Next base: position 188,834 of record NZ_CM155271.1, on the reverse strand, counting down.
CTCGGCGCCACCCCGCTGTTCCCCTCGGGCGGCATCGCGACGCCGGAATCCGGCTTTGGCGGCTGGCTGAACTCCATGGCCCTCCCCGCCCTCGCGCTCGGCATCCCCGTGTCCGCCTCGCTGATCCGCGTGGTCCGTACCTCCATGGTGGAGGAACTGGACCGCGACTACGTCCGCACCGCCATCGGCAACGGTGTCCCCTACCGCGAGGTGGTGTCCAAGAACGTCCTGCGCAACGCCCTGGTGACCCCGGTGACCGTGCTGGGACTGCGGGTGGGCTACCTGCTCGGCGGCGCCGTCGTGATTGAAATGATCTTCGCCCTGCCCGGCATGGGCCAGCTGATCCTCAACGGCATCACCAACCTGGACGTCAACCTGGTCCAGGGCGTGGTGCTCACCATCTCCGTCACCTTCGTTCTGGTGAACATTGTGGTGGACCTCCTGTACTTGCTCATCAACCCCCGAATCAGGACGGTATAGCTCATGCGCAGCAAGCTAGCTGAACGGCTGAGTGCCCCGGGCATCCGTTTCAAGGCCCTCCCGTGGGGCTCCCGCATCGCCCTCCTCTTCCTCATCATGATTGTGCTCGCCGCCGTCTTCGCGCCGGTCATTGCCCCGCACGATCCGCTGGAGACCTTCATTCCGGCCACCCCGCCCGGCGCCGAGCACTTCTTCGGCACCGACCGCCTGGGCCGCGACATCTTCTCCCGCATCCTCTTCGGCGCGCAGTCCTCGCTGATGATCGGCCTCGGCGCCGTTGCCCTGGCGATCCTGGTGGGGTCCCTCCTGGGTTCCTTCGCGGCGACATCCAGCAAGGCCGTGAACGAACTGATCATGCGCCTCATGGACATCCTGATGGCGTTCCCGGGCATCGCCCTGGCCGCAGTGCTGCTGGCCGCGTTCGGCAACACGGTCCCCACCATCATCATCGCGATCGCCATCATCTACACCCCGCAACTGGCCCGCGTGGTCCGCGCCAACGTACTCTCCCAGTACGGCGAAGACTACGTCCGTGCCGAGCGCGTGATCGGTGCCGGCCGCTTCTACATCCTGCTCAAGCACATCGTCCGCAACACCGCCGCCCCCGTGCTGGTGTTCGCCACGGTGATGGTGGCCGACGCCATCATCCTCGAAGCCTCGCTGTCCTTCCTCGGCGCCGGCGTCCAGGACCCCGCACCCTCGTGGGGCAACGTGATCTCCTACGGCCGCAACCTGGTCCTGTCCGGCGGCTGGTGGGCCACCACCTTCGCCGGCCTGACCATCCTGCTCACCGTGCTATCCCTGAACATCCTGGCCGAGGGCCTCACCGACGCCATGGTGAACCCGAAGCTACGCAAGGCAGTTGTTGTTAAGGACGACGACGGCGCGTCGGCTGTTGTTGCCGGCGCTGCGGTGGGTGCCCCCGCCGTCGATACTGAAGTGGCCACCTCCGTGGCGCAGCCATCAGTGGTGGAGGCGCACGAGCTCGACGGCGTCCGCGCCGCCTATGGTGATGTCCTCACCGAGGAGCACTACAACGAGGCTGCCATCCTCTCCGATGCGAAGCTGGCCGCAGCCAACCCGCACCTGCTGCTGGACAGGGAACTGGAACTGCTCGCTGCCATCGAGGCCCGGCGCACGGACCGCCTCCCCCAGGTCCCGGCGGATGCCCGCAACGTCCTTGAGGTCAGGAACCTGTCCATCCGCTTCCCCGGCCGCTTCGGCGACACCGCGATTGTGGACAACGTCTCCTTCACTGTCCGCGAAGGCGAAACCATGGGCCTGGTGGGCGAATCCGGCTGCGGCAAGTCCATCACGTCCCTCGCGGTCATGGGCCTGCTCCCCAAGACCGCCGTGGTCACCGGGTCCATCAAGTTCGACGGCAAGGAACTGCTGGATCCGGCCACCAAGCACAGCAGCGTCAAGGCTTACGAAGGCCTGCGCGGCGAGCAGATCGCCATGGTCTACCAGGACGCCCTGAGCTCCCTGAACCCGTCCATGAAGATCAAGGACCAGATGACGCAGCTGACCAGGCGCGGCGGCCGCAAGACCCCCGCGGAGCTGCTGGAACTGGTCAAGCTCGATCCCGTCCGGACGCTCGCCAGCTACCCGCACGAGCTCTCCGGCGGGCAGCGCCAGCGTGTGCTGATCGCCATGGCCCTGTCCCGTTCGCCAAAGATCGTGGTGGCCGATGAGCCCACCACCGCCCTGGACGTCACTGTCCAGAAGCAGGTGGTGGATCTGCTCAACGAACTGCGCGAGCAGCTCGGCTTCGCCATGGTGTTCGTCAGCCACGATCTCGCCCTGGTGGCGTCCCTGGCCCACCGCATCACGGTCATGTACGCCGGCCAGGTGGTGGAATCCGCGCAGGCTTCGGAGCTGCTGCAGAACCCCAAGCACGAATATACCCGCGGCCTGCTCGGCGCTGTCCTCTCCATCGAGGCCGACGCCGTCCGCCTGCACCAGATCCCCGGCACCGTCCCGTCCCCGCGCGACTTCGCCCCGGGTGACCGCTTCGCCGCACGTTCGCTGCGGTCCGACGCCGACCCCAACCAGCAGCTGGTCCTGACCTCGGTTTCCTCCGCCGGAGGCGAGGCTGCAGACCACTTCTGGGCGAGCCACCTCAAGGAGGACGCAAAGTGACTGAATCCACCGGCAAGCCGGTCATCGAGCTCAAGGACGTGAAGGTCTACCACCATGCACGTGGCGGCGGGCTGTTCCGGCCGAACATCGTCAAAGCGGTCGACGGCGTCGACTTCACCATCAGCCGAGGCGAAACCGTGGGCATCGTGGGTGAGTCCGGCTGCGGCAAGTCCACGCTCGCGTCAGTGCTTGTGGGACTGCAGACGCCGACGTCGGGCGAGGTCCTGTTCCACGGCAAGCCCGCCATCAAGCGGAACGCCGCGATGCGCAAGGAATTCGGCCGCTCCGTGTCCGTGGTCTTCCAGGACCCGGCCACAGCCCTGAACCCGCGCATGACGGTCCAGGACATCCTCACGGACCCGCTGCAGATCCACGGCATCGGCACCGCAGCAACGCGCGCGGCCAAGGTCAAGGAACTGCTGGCCCTGGTGGGCCTGCCGCAGTCCGCGGCCGAGGTCACGCCGTCGCAGGTTTCCGGCGGCCAGCGCCAGCGTGTGGCGATCGCCCGCGCCCTGGCGCTGGACCCGGACATCATCGTGGCGGACGAGCCGACGTCGGCCCTGGACGTTTCCGTCCGCGCCCAGGTGCTGAACCTGCTGTCCGACCTGAAGACCCAGCTGAACCTCGGCATGGTGTTCATCTCGCACGACATCCAGACCGTCCGCTACGTCTCCGACCGCATCTGCGTGATGTACTTCGGCAAAATCGTCGAACAGGGCACCGCTGCACAGGTTTTCGACAGCCCCACCAATGACTACACCAAGAAGCTGCTGGGCGCCGCGCCGAGCCTGCTCCACATCTAGATTCCCCCAGTAAGTTTTCGTCTAACCATCAATATTTGGAGAACACTGTGACAACTGTCGCTTCCCGCTTCCAGGGCGTCATCCCGCCCGTCGTAACCCCCCGCACCGTCGACGGCGCCATCGACGTACCGTCGCTGGAAAACGTCACCAGGCACCTGCTCGACGGCGGCGTCAGCGGCCTGTTTGTGCTGGGTTCCTCCGGCGAGGTCACCCATATGACCAACACCGAGCGCGACCTCGTTGTACAGACCGTGGCAGGCGTGAACGCCGGCCAGGTGCCCGTGATTGTGGGCGCTGTAGAGCAGACCACCAACCGCGTCATCGAAGAAGCCAAGCGCGTCATCGCGCTGGGTGCCGACTCGATCGTGGCCACCAGCCTGTACTACGCCATCTCCAACGCCCAGGAGAACAACACGCACTTCCGCTCCATCGCCGCCGCAGTGGACGTCCCCGTCTTCGCCTACGACGTCCCGGTGCGCACCCACTTCAAGCTGCCCACGGACCTGCTGGTCGAGCTGGGCCGCGACGGCGTCATCGCCGGCGTGAAGGACTCCTCCGGCGACGACGTCTCCTTCCGCCAGCTGCTCATTGCGGCCAAGGACATTCCCAACTTCGACATCTTCACCGGCCACGAGGTGGTAGTGGACGGTGCCCTCCTGGGCGGCGCCCAGGGTGTTGTTCCGGGCCTCGGCAACGTTGACCCGGCCGGCTACCGCCGCCTCTACGACGCAGCCGTTGCCGGCGACTGGGCCAAGGCCGCCGCCGAGCAGGACCGCCTGGCCGATGTCTTCGAAATCGTCTACACCCCCAGGGCAGGCCGCATGTCCGGCAACGCCGCGGGCCTGGGCGCCTTCAAGACCGCCCTGCAGCTCATGGGCGTCATCAAGACCAACGTCATGAGTGCACCGATGCTCTCCCTGGACGAGGACGAGACCAAGGCAATCAGGGTCATCCTCGAACGCAACGGGCTGGTCTAGTGTTCGCGGCCGGCGACTGACATTTTCCGGCTGCTGCGCTCGTTCCTCACGCAACAACGCAGCCTACAAAAATGCCACTCGTCGTCCGCCTGCATAACCACCCCGGTAATCGAGATTGGCCTAATCCCTTGTTAGGAAGACTGTGATGTACGCGATCGGTGTTGACCTTGGCGGTACTAAGACTGCTGCCGGGGTTGTTTCCGGGGATGGGGCGGTCTTGTTTTCGGAGACTGTTCCTACGCTGAACCGGGATGGTGGGGACGCCATTTTGGATGCTACTGCAGCCCTGGTTTCTTCGCTCATTTCGAAGGCTCAAGCAGAGGGCCTGGATGTTGTGGGGGTTGGCGTTGGTTCTGCCGGGGTGATTGATGCCGGGCGCGGGGTGGTGGTTTCGGCTACAGATGCCATTCTCGGGTGGGCCGGCACGGAGCTGACCGCTGGATTGGCGGCGCGCGTCGGTTTGGGTCCAGAGGCGGTGCGAGCGGTGAACGATGTCCATGCGCATGCTCTCGGCGAGTCGTGGACCGGTGCCGCTGCCGGCACGGCCAGCTCCCTGTTGGTGGCCTTTGGCACCGGCGTCGGGGGCAGTTTTGTGCTCGGCGGGCAGCCGGTCCTCGGGCACCGCTACGTCGGCGGGCACGTGGGGCACTTTGCCTCGCCGTATGCGTTTCATGAGGGTGCGGCTGTTCCCTGCGTCTGCGGTGGAGCCGGGCACGTTGAGGCCATCGCCTCCGGGCCGGCCATCCGCGAGTCGTACCTGCGCCTGGGCGGTGAGGAACCGGCGGCGGACGCCCGGGCGGTCTTTGCCCACGCCGGGGCCAGCGATCCGGTCGCCATCAAAGCCGTGGGCATAGGCGCGGGAGCGGCCGGGCAGGCCGTGGGCGGGCTCGCCAACATCCTGGACCCTGAGGTGGTGGTGGTTTCGGGCGGCCTCTCCGACGCCGGCGCGCCTTGGTGGCGCCCCATGGAACGTGCCCTCCGCGCCGAGCTCCTGCCCGCTTTGGCCGGGCTTCCTGTTCTCCCGGCTAAACTCGGCAACGCGGCCGCCATGGTGGGTGCCGCGCGCCTGGTCCTCGCTTCCCCGTCCTGACACCATCGTCCTAAGCACCTCGACTAACCGCCCGCCAAACTTCCAGAGGAACCGATAGTGATCCTGACCCCCGAAGCCCTTGAAGCCCTCCGCGGGCAACTGATCGTCTCCTGCCAGGCGTACCCGGGCGAGCCCATGCGCGATCCCCGCACCACGGCGCAGTTTGCCGCCTCGGCTGTGATCGGCGGTGGCGCCGCTGTCCGTGTGCAGGGTCTGGCCGATGTGCAGTTCACCCGTGCAGCTGTGGAGGTTCCGGTGATCGGGCTCTGGAAGGACGGGCACGACGGCGTCTTCATCACTCCCACGCTCCGCCACGCTCTGGCGGTGGCCAACGCAGGCGCGCACGTCGTGGCAATCGACGGCACCCGCCGCCAGCGTCCCGACGGACTGACCCTTGCCGAGACGGTTGCAGGCATCCACGCCGAATCCCACGCGCTGGTGATGGCCGACTGCGGTTCCTTCGACGACGCCGCAGCCGCCGTCGAAGCCGGGGCTGACCTGATCGGCACCACCCTGTCCGGCTACACCGGCGAGCGCCCCAAAACGGACGGCCCGGACCTGGAGCTGCTGGCACGGATCGCCGCGGCCGGCTTCGGCGTGCCCCTCATCGCCGAAGGCCGTCTCCACACCCCGGCGCAGGCCCGGCAGTCGCTCGACGCCGGCGCGTTCGCCGTTGTGGTTGGCACAGCCATCACACACCCTGCCACGATCACCGGCTGGTTTGCCGAGGCGCTGAAGTGACCACACCGCCGGAACGAGAACGGCCGGAACGAACACTTCCGGAACAGACACCGCCGGTCCAGAAACAGCAGCGTCCCGCCGGCTCCGGAAGTTATCTCCTGGCAGGCACCGTCCTGACGGACGGAATGTCCATGGACAACGCCGTCGTGGCCGTCGCTGATGGCCGCATCGTATACGTGGGCCCCCGCGCAGGCATGGACGCATCGATGCCGGACCATGAAGAACTGGAGTTGCCGCCGGGCAGCATGATCCTGCCCGGCCTCATTGACCTCCACTGCCACGGCGCAGCGGGCGGCGACTTCCCCACCGGCAGCAGCGAACCGGCCCGCACCGCCGCCGAATTCCTGCACCGCACCGGCACCACCACGCTGCTCGCAAGCCTGGTGACTGCTTCCCGCGCGGACCTGCTGCGGGGCCTGGAAACACTGCGGCAGCTGGCCGACGAAGGTCTCATAGCGGGTATCCACTCCGAGGGCCCGTTCCTGTCGCACGCCCGCTGCGGCGCCCAGGACCCGCGGTTCCTGCTTGAGCCGGACCTCCACTTCCTCGGTGAGATGATCGACGCCGCCGGCGGTCACCTGCGCACCATGACCTACGCGCCCGAACTCCCCGGTGCCGACGCACTGGTGCGGATGCTCGCCGAAAACGGTGTGACGCCGTCGCTGGGCCACACAGATGCGGACGCGCACACGACGGCGGACTCCCTCACCATCGCAGCGGAACTGCTGCATACATCCGGGCGGGGACCGGCGTCGCGCCCCACCATCACGCACCTCTTCAACGGCATGCCGCCGCTGCACCACCGCAGCCCCGGCCCCGTGGCCGCGTGCCTTCGCCTGGCCGGCGCCGGCAGAGTGGCGGTGGAACTCATCGCCGACGGCGTGCACCTGGACCCCGAAACCGTGCGGATGGTGTTCGAACTGGTCGGCCCGGAAAACGTGATCCTCGTGACCGATTCAATGGCCGCCACCGGGCTGCCCGACGGCCACTACGAGCTCGGTCCGGCAACTGTTTCCGTGAGCGCTGCCGTGGCACGGCTCAGCGACGGCACCCTCGCCGGCGGGACAGCAACGCTGTTGGACGTGGTGCGCCGGACCATTGAGGCCGGGGTGGAACCCGCCGCCGCGGTCCTGTCCGCGACGGCCGTGCCGGCAACGATCATCGGCAGGCAACAGGACATCGGGAGCCTCCGCGCCGGGATGCGTGCCGACGTTGTGGTGGTGGACGGCAGCTTTGAGCGCCTCCTGGTCATGCGCGCGGGACAATTGCTGGATGCCTAAGGCCACTGGGCGAACACCCATTCGATAATCGCACCCCTTGTTCTAATATGGGACTGCCCCTCCCCGCGCGTTGTTGCATGGGACATATCAACCGCCTGGTCACAGGCGGGATGACCGGGCAGACGCGAGGGGAATGGGAATGGCGAATGCAGCACAGCCGGGCGAGAAGGCGGCACCCGCCCATTCTCAGACGCTTTCCCGCGGCATCAGGATGCTGGAGATCCTGAGCGAGGAAACTGCGGCGCTCAGCATCGCAGAAATTTCGGAGCGGATGGGGGTGCACCGCTCAATTGCCTACAGAATCCTTCGCACCCTTGAAGACCACGGACTCGTTGCCAGGGATAGTGCCGGCGGCATCGTCCTGGGCACCGGATTGGCCACGCTGGCCCGCGGCGTGGCCCGCGACCTCCAAACGGCGGCGCTGCCGGAGCTGACATCCCTTGCCAATGAACTCGGCACCACCGCCTTCCTGGTGGTACTGGACCGCGGGGACTGCACCACGCTGGCCAGCGTGGAACCGCGGCACAGCCGCGCCGCGGTGGTCCAGCGGCCCGGCACCCGCCACTCGCTGCACGTGGGGGCGCCGGGCCTGGCCATCCAGGCGGTCGTGGACGACTCGCAGTGGGAGGCGATTTCTCCGGATCAGCCACGGCGCCCGGAAGTGGCTTCGGTTCGCGAGTCGGGATTTGCCGTCAGCCACCACGAAGTCCTGCCGGGGGTGACGTCTGTGGCCGTCCCGCTCAGTCTCACGCAGGGGCTGCAGCCGTCCGCCATCGCGGTGGTTTACCCCAGCGCCCTGCTCCCTGCCGAGCAGGTTGGAAGCTCAGTGAAGGAAGCCGCCCGGCGGATCAGCGAGCAGCTCCGCTGACCAAGGATGCCTGCACGCGAGTGCCCCTGAGGGGAGCGAAGAACGCCGCGAGTTCAGAAGTCGCCGTCAGCGGCAGGACGTTTGCCACGTACTGGTCCGGCCGCACCACCACCACCACGCCCTCACGGCTCAGGCCCCGCAGCTCGAAAATATCGGCTGCGGGATCGGTGGCGTACACCTTCTCGTAATCGGTGAGCTTGAACGGTCCGACCTGCGGTTTGAACACGGCCGGAACCGCCCCGAAGTCCAGGCCGGCGTGGTCCTGCTGGTAGATCACCTTAAGGTCGAACCAGGCGTCAGTATCAGCGTCCGACGGCGTTGCGGCCAGCGGTGATTCCGGCGAGTTCGCGATCCACTCGGCGAACTGGTCCGTGACCGATCCTGCCGACTGGTTCCCTCCTGACGGAAGTGCCTGGTCCGCGAAAACGTAAATGCGCCAGCGGCCGTCCGCCGTGGCGTGGTGGCCAAGGTGGACCGGGTTGGTGTCCCCCACCCGCACAACAGGGGCTGACTTGAACCGCTTTCCCACCGGGAAGCCCGTGGCCAGGTTTTGGTGGTCGGCGGGTGCCACCAGCAGGGACGGCGCATATTCGGTCATGAACCCGGCCGGGAACTCGGCTGTGCTGACGTAGAAGTTTTCAAGTTCTGTGGGGTCCGCAAATTCCTCGGGCTTCTTCGCCATCATGGTGGACCACTCTTTGTCGAAGTCGATGAGGTTCTTGGCCACCACCTGACGCTCGTCCGAGTAGGTGGAGAGCAGGGCTTCCGGGCTGCGGCCCTCGAGTACGTGTCCCAGCTTCCACGCGATGTTGAAGCCATCCTGCATAGAGACGTTCATGCCCTGGCCGGCTTTTGCGCTGTGCGTGTGGCAGGCGTCCCCGGTAATGAACACCCGCGGGGTCCGCGTGCCGCGATCCTCCGGAAGGACGTCGTCGAACCGGTCCGTGAGGCGGTGTCCCACCTCGTACACGCTGTGCCAGGCGACGTTCCGCACGTCCAGGGTGTAGGGGTGAAGGATCTCGTTGGCCTTGGCGATGATCTCTTCGATGGTGGTGTTGCGAACGGCACCGTTGTCGTCCGGGTCCACTTCGCCCAGGTCAACGTACATCCGGAAGAGGTGGCCGCCTTCGCGCGGGATATGGAGGATACTGCCGCCCGAGCCGGACTGGATGGCGCACTTAGTGCGAATGTCCGGGAAGTCTGTCACGGCGAGGACATCCATCACGCCCCACGCGTGATTGGCGGCGTCTCCGGCCAGGGTGCAGCCGATCGAATCCCGCACTTTGCTGCGGGCGCCATCGGCGCCGACGACGTACTTTGCCCGGACGATGCGCTGTTGTCCCTCGAGGGGGCCGGACGTATGGAGCAGCGCGACGGTGACGGGGTACTCCCCCTCGCTGGCGACCTCGAGGCCTTGGAATTCAAAGCCGTAGTCGGGCTTCATGCGGGTGGGTGAATTGGCCATGAACTCAGCGAAGTAGTCCAGCACGCGGGCCTGGTTCACGATGAGGTGCGGAAATTCGCTGATCCCGGCGGGATCGTCCGGCGTGCGTGCTGCCCTAACGATGCGCGAGGGGTCAGCGGCGTCAGGCTTCCAGAATGCCATTTCCGTAATGGCATACGCCTCGGCGATGATCCGCTCGGCGAAGCCGAAAGCCTGGAAGGTCTCTACGCTCCGGGCTTGGATACCGTCGGCCTGGCCGATGGCGAGCCGTCCCGGGCGGCGCTCCACCATTCTGGTGGTGACGTTCGGAAACTGGGACAGCTGCGCGGCGGCGAGCATCCCGGCAGGCCCGGAACCGACGATCAGCACGTCAACCTCGTCCGGGAGCTCATCGTGGCGGTCGATGCCAACCCCTGCAGCGGGCTGGACCCGCGGGTCTCCGGATACATAACCGTGGTGGTGGAACTGCATGGGGCGTTTCCTCACTTCATTGTGGGCTTATTAATTACCAAGCGGTGTTCTATATGAGAATTTATATTTCTATATTAGAAAGCAGGGGCTTGGTCCAAGACTGTACGGCATGTGTGACGCTGCATACAAGTGACCGGCGCGGGGGCGTGAATTACAAAAGTGACGGACCTGACCCTGTTGCGCACGTCACACGGCGGTGCTACTGTCTATCCGCCCAATGACAAGCATCTCCCACTAGATGGGAAGTCTTGCACTCGAAGACGCAGGCAGGAATCTCATGACGCAGGAACTTCAACTGGAGGGCAATTCCCTCCCCCTTCAAGGCATCCGTGTGCTGGAACTCGGCAGCTTCATCGCCGCCCCGTTTGCAGCGCGCCTCTTTGGCGACTTCGGTGCCGAGGTCATCAAAATCGAAAAGCCGCAAGGAGGCGACGAGCTGCGGGACTGGCGCAAGACCCGCGGCACCACCTCCATGCTGTTCCGCACCATCGGCCGCAACAAGAAGTCGGTGGCGCTGGACCTCCGCTCCGACGCCGGGCGCGAAGCGGTCAAGAAGATCGCCGCACAGTGCGACGTGGTGATTGAAAACTTCCGGCCGGGAACCCTGGAGAAGTGGGGGCTGGGCCCGGACGTGCTGCAGGAACTCAACCCGGACGTGGTCATGGTGCGCATCTCCGGCTACGGGCAGACCGGCCCGTACAAGAACCGTGCCGGCTTTGGCAGTTCCGCGGAATCCTTCGCCGGGCTGCGCTACATCACGGGTGAACCTGACCGTCCTGCCGGCCGCGCTGCTGCCAGCATGGGCGACACTGTCGCCGGCCTCTACGGGGTCATTGGCGCACTGATGCTGATGCTGCAGAAAGCCCGCGGGCTGCCGGCGGGCCCGTCGCAGGTGGTCGATGTGGCGCTCTACGAAGGCGTCTTCAGCCTGCTCGAATCCCTGGTCCCGGACTACGACGCGTACGGCATGGTCCGCAAGCGCACCGGCGGTGCCCTGCCCGGCGTTGTGCCCACCGGCTCGTATCTTTGCGGGGACGACCTTGAGGTGGTCATCGGCGGAAACTCCAACTCGGTGTTCGTGCGGCTCATGCGCGCCATTGGCCGGGACGACCTTGCCGAGGACCAGACCCTGCTCGCCACCGAGGCGCGCGGCGCCCGGGAGGAGGAGCTCAACGGCGCCATTTCCGCCTGGACGGGAAGCATGCCGCTCACCGAGGTCCTGGACAAGCTGGACGATGCCGGCGTACCGGCCGGCCCCGTCTATGACGCACCCAGCATCGCAGTGGACAAGCACTACCTGGCACGGGACATGATCCAGACCCATGAGGTGGTCATCGAAAACGAGCCCGAGCTGATCCGCTTCCCGGGCGTTGTACCCAAAATCCCCGGTCATGAAGGCCGGGTCAAATGGGTGGGCCCCGAGCTGGGCCAGCACACGGCGGAGGTACTCCAGGAGCTCGCCGGCATGACCGCGGACGAGGTCGCCGGGCTCGGACTGCAGGAGGTGCGGTAGATGAAAGTGGAAATCACTGACGTCTTCCTGCGCGACGGGCTGCAGGACGAACCGGTCATCGCGTCCACAGCACACAAGCTTGAAATTGCGGAGGCCCTGGTCGCGGCCGGGCTTAGGCGCATTGAAGCGGCGTCCTTCGTGAATCCAAAGCGCGTGCCGCAGATGGCCGACGCAGCCGAAGTCATTTCCTCGCTCCCGGCGGCCCCCGGGGTCACGTATACGAGCCTGGCACTGAACGGAAAAGGTATTGAACGGGCCGTGGACGCCGGGGCCACCGACATTCAGGTGGTCACGTCCGCAAGCCAGGCCCACAGCAACGCGAACGCCGGTCAGGCCGTCGAGGATGCCCTCGCCAGCCTCGCCTCGACGGTGTCGAAGTACCCGGAGACGCGGTTTTTCGCCGGCATCTCCACCGCCTTCACGTGCCCGTTCGAAGGGAGCATCGACCCCGGCTACCTGCTGCGCGTAGTCCGCGCCTTCAAGGACATGGGCATCACGGACATCGGGCTTGCTGACACCCTGGGTACCACGCCAACGGAGCAGGTAATGGCAAGCATGCACCACGTGCGCAGCGCCGAACCGGACCTTGTGTACTACCTTCACCTGCACAACGCCCACGGCCAGGCCCTGGCAACCGCCAGCGCCGCCGTGGACACCGGCATCATCCGTTTCGACGCCGCCCTTGGCGGATTCGGCGGCTGCCCGTTCGCGCCAGGCGCGCACGGCAACATCGCCACCGAAGAGCTCGTCCGGCACCTGCATCACACCGGGCACGAAACCGGCATCGACGAGAGCCGCCTTGCCGAGGCCGTCCGGCTGGCCCGGGACATTGTGGCGCACTCCCCCGCAGCCGGCCTGCTGGACCCTGCCCGCTAAAGGCTCTCCCCCAAAAAAAGAAGCACATCAAACAATTCCTACACAGTTTCGGAGACGATGATGTCTACAAGTCCACGCACCACGGAATCCTCAACCCAACCAACGGATCCAGCCATGAACGAGACCTTCCCCGGCCCCGCCGGCGGAATCGAGCATCCGGTGACCCGCACCGCAGGACCGCGGCCCGGGACGCACTACCCCGGCCGGCTGGGCTTCCGCATCGCCAGCGTCCCCGCTCCCCTCTACCTCGTCCTCGCCGGCCTGGTAGTCATCGCTGCCCTCACGGGCAACCTTCCGGACACCATGGTGGTGGGCTTTGCCACCACCATCCTGTTGGGCGGGCTGTTTATCTGGATCGGCAACCTGTTCCCGGTTGTCCGCGACTTCGGCCTCCCCACCATCCTGTGCACCTTCGTCCCGGCCACCCTGGTGTTCCTGGGCGTGATGCCCGAAAACATGGTCACTGTGGTCAAGAACTTCGTTGACGGCCACGGTTTCCTGGACTTCTTTGTGGTGGGCATCATTGCCGGCTCCATCCTCGGCATGCCCCGGGCACTGCTGCTGAAGGCAGGCCCGCGCTTCGCGGTCCCGGTCATCGGCTGCCTCATCGCCACGTTTGTCCTGGTGGGGCTGCTCGCCTCGCTGACCGGATTCGGCTTCATTGAGGGGATCCTCTTTATCGCCGCCCCCATAATGGCCGGCGGCCTGGGCGTCGGCGCCCTTCCCATGTCCAAGATGTACGCCTCGGCCACCGGCGGCGATTCCGCAGCCTTCATGGGCGACCTTATGTCCGCCGTCGTGATGGCCAACGTGGTGTGCATCCTCATCGCCGGCATCTACAACGGGCTCGGCAAGCGCAAGAAGCAACTCTTCGTCGGCTTCAACGGTCATGGCCAGCTGCTGCGGATCAGCGGCCGCTCCGACGAGCTCACCCTCCCGCCCAAGCGCGACACTTCCTCGTTCATCGCCCTCGGCAAGGGCCTGCTCATTGCCGGCAGCCTGTTCATTTTCGGCAACCTGGTGGCCGCCTTCATTCCCGGCCTTCACCCCTACGCCTGGACCATCCTCGCCGCGGCCGCCGTGAAAATCTTCAAGCTGCTCCCGCAGGACGTGGAAGACTCCACGGCCGACTGGGGCGACCTGATCGGCGCCATCCTGGTGCCCGCCCTGCTGGTCGGCGTCAGCATCACCTACATCGACATGACCCAGGTCTTCGCCGCGCTCAGCAACCCGCTGTTCATCCTGCTCACCGTCTGCACCGTGGTGATTGCCACCCTGTCCTCGGGCGTCCTGGGCTGGCTGGTGAAGTTCAACTTCGTTGAGGCCTCCATCACGCCGGGCCTGGTCATGGCGGACACCGGCGGCAGCGGTGACGTGTCCGTCCTGAGCGCCGCGAACCGCATGCACCTGATGCCCTTCGCGGCGCTGACCAACCGCCTCGGCGGTGCGCTGGTCCTCTTCGTCACATCGCTGATCGTCCCGTTCCTCGCCTAGCGGCCTTCGCACCCAGCAACGTCTTCTCACACAGCAACACAGAATCACGACGGCGGTGCCCCGCACGTTCTGCGGGGCACCGCCCCTCCACCTCACCCAAGGGAACCCATGACCGCACACATCCTGGCCGTCGACGGCCGCAACCCCGCACTCTCCGAAGACACCTGGATAGCCCCCACCGCCGTCGTCGTCGGATCTGCGGCCATCGGTGCCGGTACCGGAATCTTTTACGGCGCCGTTGTCCGGGCGGATATGGAGGACATCACCATCGGTGCGGGCAGCAACGTCCAGGACGGCGCTGTTGTTCACGCCGACCCCGGCTATCCGGCCCGCATCGGCAGCAACGTCAGCGTGGGACACGGAGCTGTCCTGCACGGCTGCACCGTTGGTGACGGGTCGCTGATCGGCATGAATGCCACGGTTCTCAACGGAGCCGTCATCGGGGCCGGTTCCCTGATCGCAGCCAACGCGCTGGTCCTTGAGGGCACCGAGGTTCCGCCGGGATCCCTCGTGGCAGGCGTCCCCGGAAAAGTCCGCCGCCCGCTCACAGCCGGGGAAATTGACCACTGCCGCCGGAACGCGGCCACCTACACCGAGCTCACGCGGAAGCATCGGCACGCAGAGCCCACCGTCCCGTCCGTCTGACACGCCGGGCCCGAATTTAGCAGGATGAAAGAAGCCATGACCAGCACCAGCACCGAAGTTCCAGCCACCGGCAAGGCCACCGGCGTCCCGGACGAGGGCAATGTGGCGGCGATCGTCGCCGACGTAGTGGCCGAACGCGCAGGCCACCTGTTCGGGCTGATGGGCAACGGCAACGTCCACCTCATCAGCAGGCTCACGCGCCGCGGTTTTCCCTTCACCTCCGCCCGGCATGAAGCCGCCACGGTGTCCATGGCGGACGCCTACCACCGGGCGACCGGAGGCGTTGCCGCCGCCACCACCACCTATGGCGCTGGCTTCGCCAACGCCTACACAACCCTCGCCGAGGCCCGGATGGCCCGCATCCCGCTGGTTTTGGTGGTGGGCGATGCACCCACCACCGGGCTCCGTCCTTTCGACATCGACCAGGCCAAGGCGGCTGAGGCGGCGGGCGTGGTTACCCTGGTGGTCGGCCCGGGCAACGCTGCCGCCATCACGCACCGCGCGTTCGATCTCACGCTGCAGACCGTCCAGCCCGTGGTCCTGGCCATTCCCTACGACCTTGCCACCGCCGAGCCCGCGGACCCGGAACCGCTCGAACCGTTGCCTGCCAAACCGGCGTGGCCTGCTGATCCGGACGATCTGGACCGGGTCGCGGGCCTGCTCGCCGCCGCGGAACGGCCTCTGATCCTGGCGGGGCGCGGCGTCCTGTTGGCCCGGGCCACTGAACCGCTGGGCGGCGTGGGGGACCGGCTCGGCGCACTCTTCATGACCTCAGTCATGGCAGCCAACGCCTTTGACAGCCCCTGGGACCTGGGCATCGCCGGCGGCTTCACCCGCAGCCACCGCCTCGACATTGCCCGCCAGGCCGACGTCGTCCTGGTGGTGGGAGCCAGCCTGAACGCCTTCCAGACACGCTACGGAACCCTGTTCCCGCCAAGCACCAGGATCATCCGGGTGGACAACGAGCCGGACCCGGGTCTGGCCGCACCGGAGTACATCCGGGCCGACATCCGCCCCTTTATCGAGGGGCTGCTGGAGCGCATCCCCACAGCCGCCCTCACCTGGCGGGACCGGGTCCCGGAGGTGTCCGCGGCGGAGTTCCGTTCATCGCACCCCAGCGAAGACGCGGCAGAGTTCGGCCCGGACGGCCGCCTGAATCCCCGGGCCGTCGTCGCCGCCCTGGACCGGATCCTCCCGACAGAACGCTCGGTGGTGATGGACGGCGGGCACTTCATCGGCTGGGCGCCGATGTACCTTTCGGTGCCGGACCCGCAGGCAATGATCCTCGTGGGTACCGCGTTCCAGTCCATCGGCATGGGCTTTGGGTCCGCCGCCGGCGTCTCGGTGGCCCGCCCGGATCGCACCACCGTCCTGGTCAGCGGTGACGGCGGAGGCCTGATGGGCCTGGCCGATTTCGAGACCTTCCTCCGGGCCACGCGAAGGGGCGTCGCGGTGGTCCTCAACGACTCCGCCTACGGGGCCGAACTTCACCAGTATGCCGCCAAGGGACTCCACGACCAGGCCATGCTGATTGACGAAGTGGACTTTGCCGCCGTCGGGCGCGCTTTGGGGGCGGAAGGCTCCAAAGCGCACACGCTGGCCGACCTTGGCCGGTTGCAGGAGTGGCTGGCCACCCATGAGGAAGGCGTCTATGTCCTGGACGTTGCGATCTCCCAGAAAGTGGTGGCCGAATACATGGCTGAGTCCGTGGCCGCCAAGGGCTGAGCGGACGCCATAAGCTGGCCATATGCCCTCTCCTGAGACCAACGGAAGCAACCGCACGCTCGAACGTGCCGCCGCCATCCTTGATGCTGTGGGCCGGTCCGCCGTGTCAGCCAGTGAGCTGTCCCGGCGGACCGGCCTGTCGCTGTCGACGGCGCACCGGCTTGCCCTGCAGCTCGCGGACTACGACTTCCTGCGCCGCACGGACAGCGGAGCGTTCCGAATGGGTGACCGGTTCGTCCGGTCAGCCCTGGAGAACGCAGGCATATCGGTCCTCAATGACCTCCGGGACCAGACCGGCGAGACCGCGCAGCTGTGGGTGCGGCGGGGGGATGAACGAGTCTGCCTCTACAGCGCCGACAGCCGGCACGAGCTCCGCGCCACCCTTCCCCCGGGCTCCAGGCTGCTCCTGCCGCAAGGCTCCAGCGGCCGCCTCCTCGCGGCCGAAGAGGACGCCCTTGCCGAGTTGTCCCTGACCGGCTGGATTGAATCGGTTGGTTCCCGCACCCCCGGCCTTGGCTCAGTCAGCGCTCCCGTGCGCACCGGGGAAGGGATGGTCGCCGCAGTATGCCTGGCCATGCCCCTTGCCCGGGTATCGGAATCGCCCGGAAAAGATCACGGGAACCTGGTGGTCACGGCTGCGCGGCGAATCGCCGAGGCAGTGGAACTGAGCATCTAGGCGCTCCGCGTTAAGGCACTGCGCATCCAAGCCTCTCAGGCCGTTTCTGCCGGATGAAGCGCACCTCAAACTACTTCCCATTTGGGGGTTGACAGGCACCCAAGCGGTTTGCCATAGTCATCGTATACGATTTCGTACTTGATGAGGAGACGGTTTTGGAGCAGGTCAACGGGGACATCCTCGCAGCGGCACGCAAGGTGATCGCGGTACACATCAACTACCCCAGCCGGGCAGCCCAGCGGGGCCGCACGCCGGCCCAGCCGTCCTACTTCCTCAAGCCGTCGTCCTCGCTCTCCCTCAGCGGAAGCGTGGTGGAACGCCCCGCAGGCTGCGAACTGCTCGGCTACGAGGGCGAGATCGCCCTGGTCATCGGAAAGGCGGCCCGGCGCGTCGGCATCGAGGATGCCTGGAGCCACGTTGCCGCGGTGACCGCCAGCAACGACCTGGGCGTCTATGACCTCCGCTACGCGGACAAGGGCTCGAACCTCCGGTCCAAGGGCGGAGACGGCTTCACCCCGGTGGGCCCGGCACTGCTCCCGGCGGATGCCGTGGACCCTGCCGGACTGCGCATCCGCACCTGGCACAACGGCGAACTGGTCCAGGATGACACCACCGAGGACCTGCTCTTCCCGTTCGCCCGGCTGGTGGCGGACCTGTCCCAGCTGCTCACGCTCGAGGAGGGGGACATCATCCTCACCGGCACACCGGCCGGCGCCTCCGTGGCCAAGCCCGGTGACGTGCTGGAAGTTGAGGTCAGCACTGCTGACGGCCGCCTCACCACAGGGCGCTTGGTCACCGCCGTGGAGGAAGGCACGACGGCGTTCGCTGAGTTTGGTGCCGCACCCAAGGTTGATGACCTGCAGCGGGAGGAGGCGTACGGTTCACGCGAAGCGGCGGGTTTGGCACCTGCGGAAGCGGCCGCCGTCGGGCCTGTCCTCTCCCCCGAGCTGAAAGCCAAGCTGGAAAGCGTCGCCACTGCCACCCTGTCCTCCCAGCTGCGCAAGCGCGGCCTGAACAACGTCAGCATCGACGGCCTGCAGGCCACCCGGCCTGACCGCCGCGTTGTGGGCCTGGCCCGGACCTTGCGCTACGTCCCCAACCGTGAGGACCTCTTCAAGACCCACGGCGGCGGCTTCAACGCCCAGAAGCGCGCCATAGATTCGGTCAACGAAGGCGAAATCCTGGTAATGGAGGCCCGCGGCGAGAAGGGCACGGGGACGGTCGGCGACATCCTGGCCCTGCGCGCCCAGGTCCGCGGCGCTGCGGCGATCATTACCGACGGCGGCGTCCGCGACTACACCGCGGTGGCCGGCCTGGAGATGCCCACCTACTTCGCCAACCCGCATCCTGCCGTGCTGGGCCGCCGCCACATCCCGTGGGACACGGACATCACCATCGCGTGCGGCGGTGCCACGGTTCAGCCGGGCGACATCATCGTGGCCGACTCCGACGGCATCCTGGTGATCCCGCCGGCCATCGCCAAAGAACTGGTGGAGGACTGCATCCAGCAGGAAAAGGAAGAAACTTTCATCTTCGAGATGGTCCAGCAGGGCAACAGCGTCGACGGGTTGTACCCCATGAACGCTGAGTGGCAGGACCGGTACAAGGAATGGGAAGCAGGGAAAGCCAATGACTGAGACTGCAGTGGCTGAATCGACAGCGGCCGCCGGCAGCAAGTCCCAGCAGGCCTACGAAGCAGTAAAGGCCCAGATTGTGGGCGGCACCTTCACGCCCGGGTACCGGTTGGTCCTGGCGGTCATCGCCAAGGACCTGGGTTTCAGTGTGGTACCGGTCCGGGAGGCCATCCGCCGGCTCGAGGCCGAGGGACTGGTGAAGTTCGAGCGGAACGTGGGCGCCACGGTGGCCGGGATCGACCCCACCGAATACCTCTACACGATGCAGACCCTGAGCATTGTGGAGGGCGCTGCCACCGCGTTGTCCGCTCCGCTGATCGGCGAGGCGGATGTAGCCCGGGCCCGCGCAGTGAACGAAGAGATGCGCGAGTGCCTGGAGCACTTCGATCCCGTCCGCTTCACGCACCTCAACCAGGACTTCCACAGCGTCCTCTTCGAACACTGCCCCAACCCGCACATCCTGGACCTCGTCCACCGGGGCTGGAACCGGCTCGCGTCACTGCGGTCCTCCACGTTCCGCTTCGTCCCCGGCCGTGCCCACGACTCCGTGGACGAGCACGAGGCGTTGCTCCGGCTCATAGAATCCGGGGCCGACGCCGAGACCATCGAAAAAGCAGCACGACTCCACCGCAGCGCCACCCTTGACGCCTACCTCGCGCAGGCTCAACCCCTCCCATAAAGCAACGCGGGGTCACTAATCGCCCGATAAACGGCCCTCATTGGGCGAAAAGTGACCCCGCGTTGGACTAGTAGCTAAGGAAACAACAATGACGTTCACTGCCGCAGAAGCCAGCACGCATTACGTGCCGCAGGACCTGCCCACCCACATCCAGCACTACATCAACGGCCAGTTCATTGACTCCGTGAACGGTGCGACGTTCGACGTCCTGGACCCGGTCTCCAACACGAACTACGCCACCGCGGCAGCCGGCCAGAAAGAGGACATCGACCTCGCCGTCGCCGCCGCCCGTGAAGCCTTCAAGAACGGCCCCTGGCCCAGGATGAAGCCCCGCGAACGCGCCCGGATCCTGAACAGGATCGCCGACGCCGTCGAGGCCCAGGAAGAACGGCTCGCCGAACTCGAGACCTTCGACACCGGCCTGCCCATCACCCAGGCCAAGGGCCAGGCCCTGCGTGCGGCCGAGAACTTCCGCTTCTTCGCGGACCTGATCGTGGCGCAGTTCGACGACGCCATGAAGGTTCCCGGCTCCCAGATCAACTACGTGAACCGCAAGCCGATCGGCGTCGCCGGCCTCATCACGCCGTGGAACACCCCGTTCATGCTGGAGTCCTGGAAACTCGCCCCGGCGCTGGCCACGGGCAACACCGTAGTCCTCAAGCCGGCCGAATTCACCCCGCTCTCTGCCTCGCTGTGGGCGACCATTTTCAAGGACGCCGGCCTGCCGGACGGTGTGTTCAACCTGGTCAACGGCCTCGGCGAGGAGGCCGGCGACGCCCTGGTCAAGCACCCGGACGTTCCGCTCATCTCCTTCACCGGTGAGACCACCACGGGCCAGACCATCTTCCGGAACGCGGCGGCCAACCTTAAGGGCCTGTCCATGGAACTCGGCGGCAAGTCCCCCTGCGTCGTGTTCGCCGATGCCGATCTCGACGCCGCGATCGATTCCGCCCTGTTCGGTGTCTTCTCGCTCAACGGCGAGCGCTGCACGGCCGGGTCCCGCATCCTGGTGGAACGCGCCATCTACGACGAGTTCTGCGAAAAGTACGCGGCCCGGGCCAAGAACATCGTGGTCGGTGACCCGCACGACCCCAAGACCCAGGTGGGGGCGCTGGTCCACCCGGAGCACTACGAGAAGGTGGCGTCCTACGTGGAAATCGGCAAGTCGGAAGGCAAGCTCCTTGCCGGCGGCGGCCGCCCCGAGCACCTCCCCGAAGGCAACTACATCGCACCCACGGTGTTTGCCGACGTCGCCCCCGACGCGCGGATCTTCCAGGAAGAAATCTTCGGCCCCGTCGTCGCCATCACCCCGTTCGAGAACGACGACGAAGCGCTGGCTTTGGCGAACAACACCAAGTACGGCCTGGCGGCCTACATCTGGACCCAGAACCTGACCCGGGCGCACAACTTCTCCCAGAACGTCGAGGCCGGCATGGTGTGGCTGAACAGCCACAACGTCCGCGACCTCCGCACCCCGTTCGGCGGCGTCAAAGCCTCGGGCCTCGGCCACGAAGGCGGCTACCGCTCCATCGATTTCTACACCGACCAGCAGGCCGTGCACATCACGCTCGGCAGCGTCCACACCCCCAAATTCGGCGCCTGACAGCGCTTCCCAAACCCTTTCAAAGAAGAGAGAACTCCATGACGAACTTTGTTCCCACCCCCACCGTTCCGGCACCGGACATCGTGCGCTGCGCCTATATGGAAATCGTGGTTACCGACCTCGCGAAATCGCGGGAGTTCTACGTGGACCTCCTGGGCCTGCACGTCACCGAGGAAGACGAGAACAACATCTACCTGCGATCCCTTGAGGAGTTCATCCACCACAACCTGGTGCTCCGCAAGGGACCCATCGCCGCCGTCGCCGCCTTCGCCTACCGGGTGAAGTCCCCCGCCGAGGTGGACGCCGCCGAGGCGTACTACAGGGAACTCGGGTGCCGGGTGGAACGCCGCAAGGAAGGCTTCACCAAGGGCATCGGCGATTCCGTCCGCGTCGAGGATCCGCTGGGCTTCCCCTACGAGTTCTTCTACGATGTTGAGCACGTGGAACGCCTCACCCAGCGCTACGACCTCTACTCCGCCGGCGAACTGGTCCGCCTGGACCACTTCAACCAGGTCACCCCGGACGTGCCCCGCGGCCGCAAGTACCTCGAGGACCTGGGCTTCCGCGTCTCCGAAGACATCAAGGATTCCGACGGCGTCACGTACGCCGCGTGGATGCACCGCAAGCAGACCGTGCACGACACCGCCCTGACCGGCGGCAACGGCCCGCGCATGCACCACGTCGCGTTCGCCACGCACGAGAAGCACAACATCATCCAGATTTGCGACAAGATGGGCGCCCTGCGCATCAGCGACAGGATTGAACGCGGCCCCGGCCGCCACGGCGTCTCCAACGCCTTCTACCTCTACATCCTGGACCCCGACGGCCACCGCATCGAGATCTACACCCAGGACTACTACACCGGCGACCCGGACAACCCCACCATCACCTGGGACGTCCACGACAACCAGCGTCGCGACTGGTGGGGCAACCCCGTGGTCCCGTCCTGGTACACCGAGGCCTCCCTGGTCCTGGACCTCGACGGCAACCCGCAGCCCGTCATCCAGCGCACCGACGCCTCCGAAATGGCCGTCACCGTGGGCGCCGACGGGTTCTCCTACACCCGCAAAACCGAAGGAGAGGGGGCCGGCGCCGTTGAACAGAAGTCCGGTTTCAAGCTCGGAGCGCAGCTGTAGCCATGCTGGATTCCAAGACGATTGAGGCCATTGCGGACGAACTGCTCGAAGCTGGCCGGACTCGCACCCCGGTCCCCCGCCTCACGGCCCGCTACCCGGAGATGACGGTGGAGGATTCCTACGCCGTCCAGCAGCTGTGGCGCCGCCGGAACGAGGAAGCCGGCCGCACGCTGGTTGGCCGGAAGATCGGCCTCACGTCCCGGGCCATGCAGGCCGCCACGGGCATCACCGAGCCGGACTACGGCGCCATCTTTGATGACATGGTCCTGGAAACGGGCTGCTCGGTGGAGTGGGACAAGTACACGCATCCCCGCGTGGAGGTGGAGCTGGCGTTTGTCCTGAAGAGCGCGCTCAAAGGCCCCGGCTGCACCATCTTCGATGTCCTGAACGCCACCGATTACGTGATCCCGGCCCTCGAAATCCTGGACTCCAGGATCGAGATGGAGGGCCGGACCATCGTGGACACCATTGCGGACAACGCCGCCATGGGCGCCATGGTGATCGGCGGCAACCCGGTCAAGCCGGACGCCGTGGACCTCCGCTGGGTCTCAGCCATCCTGTACAAAAACCAGACCGTCGAGGAGACCGGCGTAGCCGCAGGCGTCCTGGACCACCCCGCCAACGGGGTGCACTGGCTGGCCAACAAGATCGCAGCCCACGGCGACGGCATGAAGGCCGGCGACATCATCCTGGCCGGCTCCTTCACCCGCCCGATGTGGGTCTACAAGGGCGACACCGTCCACGCCGACTACGGACCGCTGGGAGTTGTGACATGCCGCTTCGACTAGAAGACACGTTCCGGGACGCCCTGCGGAGCGAACAGGGTGAAGCAGGCCGTCCGCTGGCCGGGATGTGGGTGTGTTCCGGCAGCCCGCTGATCGCCGAGCTCTGCGCCGGGTCCGGCCTGGACTGGCTGCTGGTGGATGCCGAGCACAGCCCCAACGGCCTGGAATCCATCCTCGCCCAGCTTCAGGCCGTCCACGGCTACCCGGTCCACACCCTGGTCCGGCCGCCGGTGAACGACACCGTGGTGATCAAGCAGTACCTGGATCTCGGTGTGCAGAACCTGCTGATCCCCATGGTCAACTCGGCGGCGGACGCGGAGGCTGCCGTGGCGGCCACCCGCTACCCGCCTCACGGGGTCCGCGGGGTCGGTTCGGCGCTTGCCCGGGCCGCCCGCTGGAACCGGGTCCCGGACTACCTTGCCCGGGCCGGGGAAACCATCAGCGTCACGGTCCAGATCGAGTCAACGGCGGCTGTCGACCACGTGGAAGACATCCTCGCGGTTGACGGCGCGGACGCGATCTTCCTGGGCCCCTCGGACCTCGCCGCTTCCCTGGGCCTGCTGGGACAGCAGGAACACCCCAAGGTGCGCGCCGCCGTCGAACATTGCCTGGCGGCTGCGAAAGCGGCCGGAAAGCCTGCCGGCGTCAACGCCTTCAACCCCGACACCGCCCGGCACTACCTCAACAGCGGCGCCAACTTCATCCTGGTGGGCGCCGACGTCGCCTTGCTGGCCCGGGGCTCCGAAGCCCTCGCGGCCCGGTACGTCCAGCCGTCCGACGGCGATTCGCCCGCCAGCTACTGATCACTCCTAAGGACTTTCCTCATGACCGTTTCCGAGATCGCCCCTGCCATTTCACCCGAGCGTGAAGCCGAACTGCTCGCCTCTGTTCCCACCGGCCTGCTGATCGGCGGGCAGTGGGTGGACGCGTCCGACGGCGGCACTTTCGATGTGCACGATCCCGCCACGGGGGAGGTGCTCGCCACCCTCGCCTCCGCCACCAGCGAGGACGCGGTCGCCGCGCTCGACGCCGCGGACAAGGTCCAGGCGTCCTGGGCGCGGACGGCACCGCGGGAACGGGCCGAGATCCTGCGCCGTGCCTTTGACCTGGTCACTGAACGCGCCGAGGACTTCGCGCTGCTGATGACCCTGGAAATGGGCAAACCGCTGGCCGAAGCACGTGGCGAGGTGATGTACGGCGCCGAGTTCCTGCGCTGGTTCTCGGAGGAAACCGTCCGCGATTACGGCCGCTACCTCACCACGCCCGAGGGCAAAAACAAGATCCTCGTCCAGCACAAGCCGGTGGGCCCGTGCCTGCTGATCACACCATGGAATTTCCCGCTGGCCATGGCCACCCGCAAGGTGGCCCCCGCCGTCGCCGCCGGCTGCACCATGGTCCTGAAGCCTGCAAAGCTCACCCCGCTGACAGCTCAGTTGTTCGCCCGGACCATGCTCGACGCCGGCCTGCCCGCCGGTGTCCTGAACGTGGTGTCCTCCGCGTCGGCATCCGGCATCTCCGGGCCGCTGCTGAAGGATTCCCGGCTGCGGAAGGTTTCGTTTACCGGCTCCACGCCGGTCGGCAAACGCCTCATCGCCGACGCAGCGCAGAACGTACTGCGAACCTCCATGGAGCTCGGCGGCAACGCACCCTTCATCGTCTTCGAGGACGCCGACCTGGACCAGGCCGTCGAGGGTGCCATGGCGGCGAAGATGCGGAACATGGGCGAGGCCTGCACCGCCGCCAACCGCTTCCTCGTTCAGGAATCTGTCGCGGCGGAGTTCACAGCCAAGTTCGCCGCCGCGATGGGCGCCCTCACCACCGGCCGCGGCACCGACCCCGCCACCCAGGTCGGACCGCTCATCGACGCCGGCGCCCGTGACGACGTGCACGCTCTGGTGAGCGCCGCCGTCGCCGCCGGCGCCACCGCCATTACCGGCGGGACACCCGCGGAGGGCCCCGGCTACTTCTACCCGCCCACCGTGCTCGCCAACGTGCCCAACGACGCCGCCATCCTCCGCCAGGAAATCTTCGGACCCGTCGCCCCCATCACCACCTTCACAACCGAGGAAGACGCCATCCGGCTGGCCAACGCCAGCGAATACGGCCTCGCCTCCTACCTCTACAGCCGCGACTTCAACCGGCTGCTGCGGGTGGCAGAGCAGATCGAATTCGGCATGGTGGGCTTCAACGCCGGCGTCATCTCCAACGCGGCGGCGCCCTTCGGCGGAGTCAAGCAGTCCGGCCTTGGCCGCGAAGGCGGTTCGGAGGGCATCGCCGAATACACCACCACCCAATACATCGGCATCGCGGACCCCTACGCCGGGCATAAGGAGCAGACTATGTAGCCAGGCCCGTTAGACGCCGGCGCGTGCACCCGCCACCCGGACGGCCACCTGGCCGCTGCCCGGTGCCAGCTGCGAAGCGGCTGCCTCGTCGGCCACCACCGTCACGTGCGGGTGCCGCTGCAGGACCGACGCCGGGCAGTCGGCGGTGACGGGACCGTTCAGGGCGGCGGCCAGGATGCCGGCCTTGTCCGCGCCGTTGACCACCAGCAGCAGGTGCCGGGCTTCCATGATGGTGCCCAGGCCCTGGGTGATGCAGCGGAGCGGAACTTCGTCCGCCGTGCTGAAGTAGCGGGCGTTGGCCGCGCGGGTGCGCTCGGTGAGGACCTCCACGCGGGTCCGTGAATCCAGGTCGGAGCCGGGCTCGTTGAAGGCCAGGTGACCGTTGTGGCCGATGCCGAGGATCTGCACGTCGATGCCGCCGGCGGCGGCGATGGCGGCATCATATTCGACAGCTGCCCGCTCGGGGTCAGCGGCGCTGCCGTCCGGGACGGCAACCTTGGCGGGGTCCAGCTGCAGCCGTTCAGTCACCTCGCGACGGACAACCTCGGCGTAGCTTTCGGGGTGTCCGGCGGGCAGGCCCACATACTCATCGAGGGCGAAGCCACTGACCCGGGACATGTCCACGGTGTGGCCTGCGAGCGCAGCGTAGATGGGCAGCGGTGAGCCGCCCGTCGCCAGGCCCAGGACTGCGTCGGGCTTGCTGCGGATGACGGCGGCAAGGATCCCGGCGGCAACGGAACCGGTGGCTGAGGCGGTAGGCACTACGAAGATTTCCACGGCAAGGGCACTTTCTACGAAAATTCGGGCAGGGCTGAGGCCGCCCGGTTGTGCAGGCGGTGGGGACGGACGGGTTCAGGCGGCCGGCCTAACTGGCGGCGACGTCCTTGAGTTTCGAGCGGATGCCGTCAAAGTGGCGCTGCAGGCGTTCGGAGGCCAGTGCTTTATCCTTGTTGGCCACGGCCTCGTAGATGTCCCAGTGGTCCTGGGTCTGCTCTTCGAGGTTAACGGGACCTGTTCCGAGGGCCAGGTGGATCTTGCGGTACACCTGCCAGAACACGTCCATCAGGTTGATCAGCAGCTCATTGTTAAGGGGTGCGTACAGGCGGCGATGGAACTCGGCGTCGTGAACGTACAGGTGTTCGCCGTTCTTGGCTGCGGCTTCCATGGCTTCCATCGTGGCGCGCAGGTCGGCCAAGTGCTGGTCCGTGAGGAGGTCGATGGCCGACCCGATGAGTCCCGATTCAAGGGCCTGGCGCACATCGATCAGTTCCATGGCTTCCTCGCCCTTGTGGCGAAGCGACAGCCGGCCGCGGAAGGTCAGGCCGGAGACGAGGGCACTGAAGTTGTTAGGTGCAACGAACATGCCGAAGCCGTGCCGGATCTCGATGACACCCAAAGCCTGCAGTACCTTCAGGGATTCGCGGACGGTGTTGCGGCCCACGCCAAGTTCGGCGGAGAGCTCGCTTTCGGTGGGCAAGGAATCGCCGACGTCCAGGCCGCGCTCCAGGATGAGGTCCATAATCCGCGTCTGCAGGGCATGCGAACGGAGCTGGGCGCTGAAACGGGCGGGCGATACTTCTTGGGATGCGGTAGCCACGTGGTCTCCTCCTTGCCGCGCCCGGGGGCAACGACTTGTATTACCTCAAGGGTACAGGAGATGGGACGTCCAATGTCTAGAGTGGCTTAACTAATTATCCACCCTTCCCCCTACAGACCGAATCTAACCCAGAAGCGACCGAACCAGCTCGCGGCACGTCCGGTATGCGGGGGTTTTCGGATCGATGAGGTCGAAGTGGTCGCCGGGCACGCTGACCAGGCGCGTCGCCATGTGAGCTGCCGTCCCGGCATTGACGTAGGACTCGGACTGGCTCTGGGGAACACTGTCGTCGTCGGCTGCGTGGACCGCGATGACCGGCACCGCCGGCGGGAGGGTGGTCATGGGGTCCGCGTATCTGTGGCGCTGGGGATATTCCGACGACGGCCCGCCCAGCAGGTTGCCCACCGCACCGTTGCTGAGGTTCAGTCGCTCCGCCTCGGCGAGGTTGAGGAGTCCGGACTGGCTCACCACGCCGGTGAGGTGGACCGACGTCGCATCCTGCCGGCGCGGTACCTGGCTGTCCGTGTCCGGAAGACCCAATTGGGCGAGCTTGCCCCGGCCCGCAGCCCATGCAGCCAGGTGCCCGCCGGCTGAATGGCCCAGCGCCACTACCGGCCCCAGGTTCAGGGCGTGCACGGCCGCAAGGTCCTGCAGTTTGTCGATTCCCGCCAGCACATCGATGAACGTGTTCGGCCAGCCGCCGCCGTTGCCGGCCCGGCGGTATTCAAGGTTCCAGGCGGCCATACCCTGCGCTGCCAGGTCCTTGGCGATCGGTTCCCCGAGTTCGGCGCCGTACTGCGAGCGCCAGTAGCCGCCGTGGATCACCACCACCACGCCATGATGCTCTCCCCCGGCCTGCAGTTCCGGCAGGAAGAGCTCACCCCACTGGCTGGGGTCCTCGCCGTACTGGTACTTGTGCCGCCTCACCGCAACCCCCGTGACACTGCCGGAATCGCCGTCCGTAGTGGTGCCGCTCGAACACGCGGCCATCGCGCCCCCGGTTGCCGCCACAGCGGCGCCCGCCAAGGTGCGCAACACCAACGTTCGACGCCGCAGCTCAGTCATGTGCCGAGCCTACAGCGTTGGGACAAGGGATTTTGTGCACTTGAATAGAGGCAACAATGGGGCCGCGACCCGCCTCCGCCGCCCCCCCTAATGCGTGGCCCGAACCGCCCGCCGCGGCCCCGAATGAGCGTAGTGTCGGTAGTAGGAGATTTCGGGTGGTGAAAGAGGTCCGGGGTTGAATACTCGGGCCGTGCGCGCAGAGAGCGCGCAGCCGCCAGCCGGGTCCGGTGACCCCCCAGCGTTGCATGGAATCGAGGCCGCATGGCCGAGAACGACGCTCGCCCGTCAGCGGAACAGTTGCAGGACCTGCTTCTTGAGAGTCCAGGCTTTACCGAATTTCTGCTGGGACTGACAGCCATTTCAGCGTCCTTGCTCGGCGGGAACGCGCCCATGCTGTGGGCCATCACGGTTGAGCGTGAGACGGGGGCCGGCAACGGTGGGCAGTAGCTCGGAGGGGGCCCGCGCCCTGGACGAACGGCATACATGCAGGGCCTGCTCTCCCTGCCGCAGCTCCAACGGGACCTTTTGGCACTGGCTGCCAACGAACTTTTCGCCGACCACAATGGCCCGTGCGCACCCTACTCCGACGAGATCGAAGCCGGGGACCCGCCAACGCCCGAGGCCACGTAGCAGCGCCGGACGCTCTCTCACTTAATGCTTGTTTTTGACCGTCCCTCTCTCACTTTCCTCAGGAGAGTGAGAGAGGGATGGGTAGAAACCCACATTAAGTGAAAGAGCGTTCCGGTTTTTCTTGCACTAAGTGAGAGAGCGTTTGGGGTCTTTAGAGTGCTGGGGCGGCGGCGGCGGCGGTGTTTCCGCCCAACCTCGCCGTGACCTTGTTGGCCGCTGCCGCGCAGGATTCGCCAAGGTTCTGCAACCGCTCCTGGGAGACGCGGAACCGCGGGGCGGGGATGAGGACAGCTGCCACAACATCGCCGCGGTGATCGTAAACGGGGGCGGCAACGCCGACTTCATCCAGCGAGCTCTCCCCGTAATTGACCGCCCACCCACGGCGGGAATCGTCTTTAAGGCGGACCAGGTAGCCGTCGAGGCTGGTCTCATCCACCCCTGCGTACGTGATGGCTCCGCTGCGGATAAGGGAGCGCACGCGTTCTTCCGGTTCCGTTGCAAGGAACACCTGGACCGAGGCGCTCAACGCGTCGTTGTACCGCGCCCCCAGCGGGGTGGTGTGTTTGATCTGATGGCGGCTCGCGATCTGCTCCACGCAGATGGACTGATTGCCCTCCCACATCATCAGGGCGCTGGTCTCCCCCGTCAGTTCGGTGAGCTCCCGGAGAACCGGATAGGCGACGCGGCGCTCTTCCAGTTCAGCCAGCAGCGGCCCCGCGACGGCGATCAGCCCCAGTCCGAGGCGGAAACGGCGGGTGTCCGCGTCCCGCTCCACGAGGTTTTCCTGTTCAAAAGTCGCCAGGATCCGTGACACCGTGCTCTTGTGCAGGCCGACCCTGTTCGCGATTTCTGTGACGCCCAGCAAGGGTTCGTCAGCGGTGAAGGATCGCAAAACGGCGATGGCGTTGACAATGACCGAGGCGCCTTTGGTATCGGCCTTGCCGTTAACGTCGCTGCCGTTGGTGTCACGGGAATCTGGTGTGGTCATGGTGCTCACTATCATTGCGCATAGTCCGCGGAAAGCGGCGCCGCAGCCAGTGCGGCGCCGCTTTCCGGCCTAGGAACCCGGAGGGGCCAGCCTCGGGGCTAGGCTCCGATGATGTTGTATTCCGGGCCGAACGGGAACTTGGTGATGTTCTCGGCTCCGTCTTCGCCGACCACGAGGATGTCGTGTTCGCGGTAGCCGCCGGCGCCCGGCTGGCCATCGAGAACGGTGATCATCGGCTCCATGGAGACCACCATGCCCGGTTCCAGCACGGTGTCGATGTCCTCGCGGAGCTCCAGCCCGGCTTCACGGCCGTAGTAGTGGCTGAGCACACCGAAGGAGTGGCCGTAGCCGAACGTGCGGTTGGCCAGCAGGCCGTGGCCCACGTAGATCTCGTTGAGCTCCGCGGCGATGTCCTTGCAGACAGCGCCGGGCTTGATCAGCTCCAGACCGCGCTTGTGGACCTCGACGTTGATGTTCCACAGCTCCAGTGAGCGGGCATCCGGTTCGCCGTAGAACAGGGTGCGCTCCAGGGCGGTGTAGTAGCCGGACGTCATCGGGAAGCAGTTCAGGGACAGGATGTCGTGTTCCTGGATCTTGCGCGTGGTGGCCCAGTTGTGGGCGCCGTCGGTGTTGATGCCGGACTGGAACCACACCCAGGTATCGCGGATTTCGGAGTTCGGGAAGGTCCGGGCGATCTCGTGGACCATGGCCTCGGTGCCGATCAGGGCGACCTCGTATTCGGTGATGCCGGCAGTGATGGCGTTGCGGATGGCTTCGCCGCCCAGGTCGCCGATGCGTGCACCGTGCTTGATGACCTCGATCTCCTCAGCGGACTTGATCATGCGCTGACGCATGGCGGCCTGGGCCACGTCCACCAGGGTGGCGCCGGAGAAAGCGGCCTGGATCTTGTTGCGATTGTCCAGCGGCAGGGAGTCGTCCTCCACGCCGAGGCGGCGCGGGTTGATGCCGCGGGTGCGCAGGACTTCCTGGATGGCGAAGATGTAGTTGTCGCGGCGCCAGTCCGTGTAGATGATGTTGTCGCCGTAGCTGCGGCGCCACGGCATTCCGGCGTCGATGTTCGCGGTGACGGTGACGTTGTCATCCTTGGTGACCACCATGGCGTAGGAACGGCCGAAAGTGGTGAAAAGGAAGTCGGAGTAGTACTTGATGGAGTGGTAGCTGGTCAGGACGACGGCGTCGAGGTCCTTCTCGACCATGATGCGGCGCAGGCCGGCGAGCCTACGCTCGAACTCCGTGTCGGAGAACGTGAGGCTGACCTTCTCGCCGTTCTTCAGGACCTTGGTGCGCTCCAGTTCAGCGATGGACGATGCGTTCTCGGTGGTGATGGTCATGGTGTTGCCTTTCTGTGGTGCAGTTACTTTGAGGTGGGAAGTGGTGGAAAGAATTGGGTTACTCATGGCGCAGCGGTTCGTTGCAGGTTTCCCTGGAGAGCGCCACGGCGATCAGGGAAATGACGGCCGCGCCGACGAGGTACCAGGCGGGGGCCAGGTTGTTGGCGGTGGCTGCGATTAGGAGGGTTGCCATGAACGGTGCGGTGCCGCCGAACAGGGCGTTGGAGAGGTTAAAGCTGACGGCGAAGCCGCTGTAGCGGACCCGGGTGGGGAACATTTCGGCCAGGAAACTGGGAAGCGTCCCGTCATTGAGCGTGAGCATTGCGCCCAGCAGAATTTGGACGAGGACGATAACCAGGAAGTTCCCCGTTCCCAACAGTGCGAAGGCGGGTACGGTCAGCACGATGAAGGTGATGGACGCACTGATCAGCACCTTTTTGCGGCCGTAGCGGTCCGAGAGCATCCCAGTCAGGAAGATGAACCCGATGTAGGTCAGCAGCGCGATGGTCGTGGCAAGGAACGATTCGGTGGCGCCGAGGCCCAGCTCCGAGGACAGATAGGTGGGCATGTAGCTGAGGATGACGTAGAACCCGACGGCGTTGAGCAGCACGGCTCCGACGGCCTGAAGCAGCTGCCGCCAGTGGTTCCGGAACAGGTTGGACACAGGCGCCTTGACCGCCTGATCCTCCTTCGCCATTTCGCGGAACACGGGAGTGTCTTCGAGTTTGGTCCGGATGTAGCGGCCGATCAGTCCCATCGGGGCAGCCAGCAGGAACGGCAGGCGCCAGCCCCAGCTGTGCATCGCGTCGGACGTGAGCAGGACGGTTAAGAGGCCCGCGAGCAGGGAGCCCAGGAGCAGCCCGGCCGCGGTGCTGGCCGGTACAACTGCCGCGTACAGGCCGCGCTTGTTGGCGGGTGCGTACTCGACGAGGAAGGCCGATGCTCCGGCGTACTCACCCGAGGCTGAGAAGCCCTGCACTACCCGGATGATCAGGAGCAGGACGGGCGCCCAGATGCCGATCGTGCCGTAACCCGGGATGAGTGCGATGCAGAACGTGGCCCCGGACATGATCAGGATGGACAGCGAAAGTGCTGTCCGCCGGCCCACCTTGTCGCCGATGTGGCCCCAGACGAAGCCGCCCAACGGGCGGACCAGGAACGAAATGGCGAACAGGGCGAAGGTCAGCAGGAGTCCGGTCTGGGGGTCGGATTCAGGGAAGAACACTGTGGCGATTGTGACGGCAAGGTAGCCGTAGACGGCGTAATCGAACCATTCAACGAAGTTGCCGATGAAGCTGGCCGCGATAACTCTGCGGCGGGTTTCCCTGCTGACAGCGTTGTCAGCAGGGTTGTAGCCCTGGCCACTCAGGGTGCTGCGGCCCGCACCGGAACCATCGTGCGTGGGATCTGGCTCCGGGTTATGCTCCCGGCCACGGGCCGGGGAGGAAGTTTCGTTACTCATGTATCCACCAAATTGGTTTGGGGTTGCATTCAGCGCAACGCTGTTGCAACAGACTATGGGTGATGGGCGCCACAGTCAATGGTCTATTTTGAGTATTGCGGCGACTTGGGCGCCGTGGATGTCCCCCGGGCCGTAACACAGGAGGCAACGTGGTCCGAGTGGCCGCATTGAAAACCGGATATCCTACAGTTGCGTTTAGCGAAGCCTCGTTGCGCCGCGGCGACTTGGGCCATGGTCCTGAGGCCACGCACCCACGCAGCACTGCGGCGTTCTATTGACAGCCACAGCGCGGGCTGACATATTTCGAGTACGCGCGATACGCGCCGTGTTGTGTAATACGCACTATGCAGTCTGCGAGCCTCGGGCTGGGAGCCGCGGCGAAACCCTAAACTGACGGGCGCCGGCTGGCGCCCAAGCGCCGTCCCCGAGTCCCTGTCCTCAGGAAGGAAACCAGCCAATGGTTCACAAAGTAAAAGCGGTCATCGCCAAGGAAAAGAACGCCCCGGTTTCAGTGGAGACCATCCTCGTACCGGACCCCGGCCCGGGCGAGGCGCTGGTGGATATCCTGACGTGCGGTGTCTGCCATACGGACCTGCACTACAAGCAGGGCGGCATCACCGATGATTTCCCCATCCTGCTGGGCCACGAGGCAACCGGTGTTGTCAGTGCCGTCGGGCCAGGCGTCACTGAGGTGGCCCCCGGGGACCGCGTCATCCTGAACTGGCGCGCCGTGTGCGGCGAATGCCGCGCCTGCGCGAAGGGCCAGCCGCAGTACTGTTTCAACACCCACAACGCCACGCAGAAAATGACGCTCGAGGACGGCACCGAACTCTCCCCCGCGCTGGGCATCGGCGCCTTCGCGGAGAAGACCCTGGTTGCCGCCGGGCAGTGCACCAAGATTGACGACGACGTCGATGCTGCCGCCGTCGGGCTGCTCGGCTGCGGGGTGATGGCCGGCATCGGTGCCGCCATCAACACGGGAGAGGTCAAGCGCGGCGAGTCCGTGGCCGTGATCGGCTGCGGCGGCGTGGGCATCGCCGCGATCGCCGGCGCCAAACTCGCCGGCGCCACCACGATCATTGCCGTGGACATCGACGCCAACAAGGTGGCGATGGCCAAGTCCCTCGGCGCCACGCACGGCGTGGATTCCAGCAAGGAAGACCCCATCGAGGCGATCCGGGCCCTCACCAACGGCAACGGCGCGGACGTGGTGATTGACGCCGTCGGACGTCCCGAAACGTACAAACAGGCGTTCTACGCCCGCGACCTCGCCGGCCGCGCAGTGCTCGTGGGTGTCCCCTCGCCGGACATGAAACTCGAACTGCCCCTGCTGGACGTCTTCGGCCGCGGCGGGTCGCTGAAGTCATCCTGGTACGGGGACTGCCTGCCCTCCCGCGATTTCCCCATGCTCGTGGCCCACTACAAGCAGGGCAACCTGGACCTGGACGCCTTCGTCACCGAACGCATCACCATCGACCAGGTGGAGGAAGCCTTCGCCAAAATGCACGAAGGCAAGGTCCTGCGCTCCGTCGTCGAACTCCCCGCCGCGGCGGCCTCATGATGGGCGTCCGGATCGAGAACCTGGTCACCTCAGGCACGTTTTCGCTCGACGGCGGCACCTGGGACGTGGACAACAACGTCTGGATCGTGGGCAACGACGATGAGTGCGTCATCATCGACTCCCCGCACGACGCCGGGGCGATCATCAACCAGGTCCGTGGCCGGAAGGTCCTGGCCGTCCTCCTCACCCACGCCCACAACGACCACATCGGGGCCGCCCGCGAAGTCGCGGCCGCCGTCGGCGCCCCAATCATCCTGAACCCCGAGGACCTGGTCCTCTGGAAGCAGGTCTACCCCGATACGGAACCGGACCGGCACCACGCCGACGGCGACGTTTTCGAGGTGGCCGGCGCAACCCTGCAGGCCATCCACACCCCCGGTCACTCATCGGGTTCCACCTGCTTCTACTTGGAAAGTGAGGGAACAGTCTTCACCGGCGACACGCTCTTCAAGGGCGGCCCCGGCGCGACGGGGCGCTCCTACAGCGACTACCCCACCATCCTCACCTCCATCCGGGAACGGCTCTTGACGCTCCCGCCCGACACCGTGGTCCGCACCGGCCACGGCGAGGACACCACAATTGGGGCCGAACGGGAAACGCTGGCTAAGGTGTCCCAGTAGAGCAGGATTCCCCAACGGCACGATCCCGACGAGGCGCGCCACAACACTCGGCGCGCCTCATCGGGCGTTTTGAACAGGAACGGCGTGAGCCGGTAAGGAAGTTGGAACAATGAAGTTCGGTAAGCAGCCCGCCCCCGTCGCAGACATCAACGAGAACGACCTCGAGGTTCACAAGCCGAAGAAGGAAGCGGCCGGGGTCAAGGCTGTGATGGTCGCGCTGGAGCGCGCCGTCGCCCAGGCCGGCGTCACCCGCACGGCGCAGTCTCTGCTGCGGCTGAACCAGCAGGGTGGCTTCGACTGCCCGGGCTGCGCCTGGCCCGAATCGGCCACGAAGCGCAAGGCGGCCGAGTTCTGCGAAAACGGGGCCAAGGCAGTAGCCGAGGAGAACACCCTCCGCACGGTCGGGGCGGAGTTCTGGGCCAAGCACTCCATTGCCGAACTCTCCACCAAGACCGAATACTGGCTGGGCAACCAGGGCCGGCTGAGCGAACCGATGGTGATCCGCGAGGGCGAGGCCCACTATTCCCCGATCTCCTGGGCTGATGCCTTCGACCTCGTTGGCGAACACATCCGCGCCTCCACCCCGGACCGCTGTGTCTTCTACACCTCCGGGCGCACGGCGAACGAGACGGCCTTTATGTACCAGCTGTTCGCGCGCGCCCTGGGCACCAACAACCTGCCGGACTGCTCGAACATGTGCCACGAGTCCTCGGGCTCAGCGCTGAACCCGACCATCGGCATCGGCAAGGGAACCGTCTCCTTGGAGGACATCCACGACTCCGAGCTCATTTTCGTCGTCGGGCAGAACCCCGGCACCAAC
Organism: Arthrobacter sp. BF1; assembly: GCF_056680215.1. Lineage (NCBI taxonomy): Bacteria > Bacillati > Actinomycetota > Actinomycetes > Micrococcales > Micrococcaceae > Arthrobacter > Arthrobacter sp. BF1. Next base: position 153,332 of record NZ_CM155271.1, on the reverse strand, counting down.
CATCCCCGTATGCTCTCGGCCCTGAAGGAATGCAAGGACAAGGGCGGCAAGGTAGTGGCGGTCAACCCGCTCCCCGAGGCCGGCCTGTTCAACTTCAAGGATCCGCAGACCGTTTCGGGTGTGGTGGGCGGCGGCACGCCGCTGGCAGACGAGTACCTCCAGATCAAGGTGGGCGGTGACCTGGCTCTGTTCCAGGCGCTCGGCCACCTGCTCCTGGCGGAGGAGGAACGCAACCCGGGCACCGTCGTCGACCGTTCCTTTGTCGACGCGCAGACCGACGGATTCGACGCCTACCGCGACGCACGCGGCGAACTGGACTGGGACGAGACCGAGAAGGCCACCGGACTTTCCCGCGAGCAGATCGAGACCGTGGCCGGGATGCTCATCAAGTCCAAGGCCACGATCTTCTGTTGGGCCCTCGGAGTGACGCAGCAGCCGCACTCGGTGGACACCATCAAGGAAATGGTCAACGTCCTGCTCCTGCAGGGGAACTTCGGCAAGCCCGGCGCCGGCGCCTGCCCCGTCCGCGGGCATTCCAACGTCCAGGGCGACCGGACCATGGGTATCTGGGAAAAGCCCAAGGAGTGGCTCCTTGAGGCACTCGACAGCGAGTTCGGGATTACCTCGCCGCGCCATCACGGCTACGACGCCGTGGAAGCCATGGAAGCGTTCGAACGTGACGAGGTGGACGTTTTTGTGTCCATGGGCGGCAACTTCTCGCTCGCGTGCTCCGACACGGAAACGCTGGAAGCCGGCATGCAGCGGATCGGCCTGACCGTGCACATCTCCACCAAGCCCAACCGGTCCCACGTGGTGCACGGCCGGACCTCGCTGATCCTGCCCACACTGGGCCGGACGGACAAGGACGACAAACACCCCAAGGGCGCGCAATTCCTTTCGGTCGAAGACTCCATGTCCGTGGTCCACTCCACCCAGGGCCGCCTGACCCCGGTTTCCGAGCACCTGCTGGCGGAGCCGGTGATCGTCGCGCGGATGGCCGAGGCAACTTTGGGCGACGGCGGTCCGGTGGATTGGAAGGCCATGGCCGAGGACTACGACGTGGTCCGGGACCACATCTCGCGCGTCCTGCCAGGTTTTGAGGACTTCAACACCCGAGTCCGGACCAAGAACGGCTTTGTGCTGCCCAACCCGCCGCGCGACACCCGGTCGTTCAAGACGGACATCCGCCGCGGCCGTTTCACGGTCAGCCCACTGGAATACCTGACACCGCCCGACGGGCACCTGGTGCTCCAGACCATCCGCAGCCACGACCAGTACAACACCACGTTCTACGGCCTGGACGACCGCTACCGAGGGATCTCAGGCGGCCGCCGGGTCATTCTGGTGCACCCGGAAGACCTGGCCGAGATGGGCTTCGAGGACCGGGACCTCGTGGACGTCGTTAGCACCTTCCGCGGGCACGACCGGCAGGCAGACAAGTTCCGCCTCGTGGCCTACCCGACGGCGAAGGGCTGCGCCGCCGCATACTTCCCCGAAGCCAACGCCCTGGTCCACAAGGAAAACGTGGCGCGGGAGTCCAACACGCCTGGCTTCAAAGCGATGTTCGTCCGCTTCGTCCCGCACCTCGCTGCCACAGCCGACGAGGAGGCCGCCGGGGCAGAAGCCGGGGAGCTCGAAGCGGCCGGCGCGGTGTAGTCCCGCAGCCCTCCTTTCAAGCGCTTATGACGACGGCGACACTCGGCAAAAGCCGGGCGTCGCCGTCCACCACGGGGCGGTTGAGCCTGCCGAACCACGTGCTGTCAGGCGGGTGGGGCGTGAAGGAGCCGCTGCAGGGCTTCTTCAACCGGGGAGCGCCAGGCGTAGACAAAGTCCGGATAACCGGCGATTGAGGCTTTCTGCCGTTGCGGACCAGGGTCCAGTCGTAGAGCCAGTTTGTCTGGCCAGTGGGGTGGTTCCCAGTCCTGGTGTTCGCTCTTGTAGTGCCTGCCCGAGGGTGAGATCCAGCCGGGCGGTTCGTTCTTGGCGGCCGGGGTGGGTTTCCAGGCGCTCGTATGTCTGAGGCGGTGGTGCTTGGGGCAGGGCTGGCCCAGATTCGCTATGCCGGTGGTTCCGCCCTTGTGCCAGGCGAGGAGGTGGTCCGCTTCGTTGTCCAGGGAGCTGTTGCTGCAGCCGGGGAACGGGCACTTGCCGTCGCGCAGCCGCAGCCATTGCCGCATGGCTTTGGTGAGCCGGTAGCTGGTGCGGCCGATCTCCAGGGGCGCCCCGTCCCGCGGATCGACCAGGACCCGGTAGAACGAATCGGCGCCGTTCGCTACGAGGTCCCGGGCCATCGACGCCGGGATCGGCCCGTACCCGTCGAGCATCGCCGGCTCATCGGTGGCGCCGAGGAGGGAAAACACCGGCACTGTCACCAGCACCTGGGCCCGCGGCGGCGGGACCTGCCCCGGACCGTATTCCGCCGGGTCGGCGTGGCTGATGGTATTACCACTGTCTGCCGGGTTCCCGTTGCTGAGCTGGGTTCCGCCGCTGAGGAGGGCGGTGGCGAAGGCATCGGCGCGGAGCTGTGTGAGGGTGCGGGGTTCGTCGGGCCCTGCAGCCCGCGCCACAGCGGTGGTGCGGTTCCAGATCGCTGCCCCCTGGTCCGCGGGCAGGTAGGCCGTGAGCCAGGCCATCCCGTCCTGGTCCGGCGCGTACTCGACGCGACGGTCCAGGACACCCTTGGCGTGGCGCTTTTCGATGCTCTCGGCGTGGTGACGTTCCCGCCACGTGCGGGCCCGGTGACGGAACCGGGATGCCGGCATTTCCCCGGCGGGACACCCGCGGGCCGAGCCCGGCGAGTCCGGGTCCAGGAAGTGGGCCTCCAGCGCTGCGGCACCGGCCCGGTCAAGGGTGGCGGCTTCGTCCGCCATCACCCGGGCATGCTGCCACGAAATAACACCGTTCTGCAGGGCGGCCAGGGTCAGCGGCAAGGTAGTGGTCAGGGCGTGCGAAATGACCAGGAACGAACCCGCCGCCCGCTCACCGATGGTCAGGGCACACGCAACCTCCGCCGTGACTGCCATCTCCTGGGCCTGCACCGAAGCATCCGGCGGGGCAGCGGCCTGGGCAGTGTCCGCGTATGTCACGGCAGCTAGTGCTTTCAACCCGGCCATCTGCGCATCCGCTCCCGCGGCCCCGGCCAGAATATCCAGGCAATCCCCGGACAATTCCTGCAACGGATCGCCCTCCGCAGAAAGACCACCGGAACCGGATTCGTTCACCACGCCGGTGAGCACAGAAACGGCCGCGGTGATGTCCGCAAACGCCTTCGCCACCACCGGATTCCTCATGACTTCATCATCCATCGAGGGTCTGACATTTAAGGAAGACAGCCGCTGAGCACGCGAAAACCGGGGGCCGCCGGCCTGGCATCCCCCGGTTTTCGAGTGGCTCAATCACCGATAAGTCAGCCGCGCAGCCTCTCCATACCCGGATCGAACAGCGGCTCGGCCGTGACGGTGGCCGCCACGCGGCGCCCGAAGTACTCGATCTCAACGGAATCACCGACAGAAACTGCAGAAGGCAGCCAGGCGTACGCAATCGGCTTACGGACGGAGTAGCCGTAGGCGGCGCTAGTGACGTAACCGGCTGCAGAACCATCCACGTACACAGGTTCCTTGCCCAGCACGATGGAAGTACCGTCGTCGACCGTCAGGCATCGCAGCGCCCGCGTAACCGGCTGCTCCTTGCGGGCAATCAAAGCTTCTGCACCCACAAACCCCGTCTTGTCCTTGGCCACGGAGAAGCCCAGGCCGGACTCAAACGGGTGGTGCTCAGACGTCATGTCAGTGCCCCACAGCCGGTAGCCCTTCTCAAGCCGCATGCTGTTGAACGCGCCACGCCCGGCGGCAACAATGCCGTGCTCCCGGCCGGCCTCAAACAGCAGGTCCCAGAGCTTCAGCCCGTACTCGGCCGTCGTGTAGAGCTCCCAGCCAAGCTCGCCCACGTAAGAGAGCCGCATGGCCGTAACGGGGATGCCGCCCACCGAGATTTCCTTGGTCCGGAAGTACTTCAGGCCGTCGTTGGTGAGGTCGTCGGAGCTGACCTTGCCAATCACTTCGCGCGCCAACGGTCCCCACAGCCCGATGCAGCAGGTGGTGCCGGTGATATCGGTGACGTGCACCCACTGCGCGGGATCCGCGGCCGACTGCTTCCGCGCCTCCACTCGCAAGTAGTCAAAGTCCACGTTGCTGTTCACGCCGAGCTGGAACTCTTCCTCCGCCAAACGCGCCACCGTCACGTCGCTGCGGATGCCGCCGTCGTGCTCCAACAGCAGGCAGTACGTCACGGCACCCGGCTTTTTGGCGATGTTTCCGGTGCTGAGCCGGTGCAGCAGTGCCTGCGCGCCGGGGCCGGCGACGGAGAGCCGCTTCAGCGGCGTCATGTCATAAAGTCCGACGGCGGTGCGCGTCTTCCACGCCTCGGCTGCGGAAATGGGGGAAGAGAACATGGCCGACCACTCATCCCGCGGAGGCGTCTGCCATTCCTCCGGCAGTTCCTCGAGCAGGCCGCGGTTGGCCTCGAACCAGTGCGGCCGCTCCCAGCCGGCTGACTCCAGGAAGAACGCCCCCAGTTCCTTCTGCCGGACGTTGAACGGGCTGACGCGCAGGTCCCGCGGGGATTCCCTGGGCTGCAGCGGGTGCATCACATCGTAGATCTCCACGAAGTTCTGCTGCGACGTCTCGCTGACGTAGGCGTCGGAAGTCTGGACCTTTTCGAAGCGGGTTAGCTCGGTTCCGTGCAGGTCGGTGCGGGACCGGCCCTCGATCAGCAGTTCGGCCATGGCCTTGGCCACGCCGGCGGAGTGCGTCACCCAGACGGCTTCGGCAACAAAGAGGCCCTGGAGGTCGGGCGCCTCGCCCATGAGCGGGCCGCCGTCGGGGGTGAAGGAGAAGATGCCGTTGAAGCCGTCCTGGATCTCGGAGCTGCGCAGTGCCGGCAGCAGGTCCTGGCTGTCCTCCCAAGCGGGCAGGAAGTCTTCCAGGGTGAACTCCAGGCGGGAGGGCATGCGGTGGTCCGACATTTCCTCTGCGGAAACCTTCGGCAGGGCGGACATGTCCACCGGCATGGGCCGGTGGGCGTAGCTGCCGATGCCGATGCGGTCGCCCCATTCGCGGTAGTACAGGTCCCTGTCCTGGTAGCGCAGGATGGGCTTGCTGGCACCCTTGGGAAGCTCGTTGACGCCCTCAAGTTCGGGCAGCGGAGTGCTGATGGCGTACTGGTGGGCCAGCGGCAGCAGCGGGACTTCCAGGCCCACCATCTTGCCGAGTTCACGGCCCCAAAAACCTGCGCATGACACCACGATGTCCGCCGGGATCAGTCCGTTGTCGGTTTCGACGCCGGTCACCTTGCCGCCCTCCTGGGCAATGCCGGTCACCGTAGTGGAGCCTTGGAACGTCACGCCACGCTCGCTGGAGCGCTCGATCAGCAGCTCTACCGCACGGGCGGCCAGGGCCACGCCGTCGGTGGGGATGAGCAGGCCGCCCAGGACTTCGCGGCCGCCGGTGAGCTTGCCGGTGTTCAGGAGGGGGTAGATCTTTTCGCATTCGTCGGCGTCGACGATCCGGCTTTCGACGCCCCAGGAGGTCATCACACCCATCTTGCGCTTGAGGTCGGCGAGGCGCTCGGGGGTGGTTGCCAGCTCCAGGCCGCCCACCTGGTTGAAGCAGGACTCGCCGTCCTTGCTCAGGGCCAGCAGCTTGTTCACCGTGTAGGTCGCGAATTCGGTCATGGTCCGTGACGGGTTGTTCTGGAACACGAGGCCCGGCGCGTGCGAGGTGGAGCCGCCGGCAAGTTCCAGAGGGCCCTGTTCCACCACCGTGGTGTTGGTCCAGCCGCGGGTGGCGAGTTCGTCGGCAAGATTGGTTCCGACAATGCCGGCGCCGATAATGACAACGCGTGGTGATGCGCTCATGGTGTTGATTCTCCTGTGTGGCTTGGCGGGCGTTGGCGTTAGCGGAAGACGACGGTGCGGGTGTTGTTGAGCAGGACCCGGTGCTGGCTGTGCCACCTGACGGCGCGGGACAGTGCCTGCGATTCGGCATCCCTGCCTACAGTGACCAGTGCGTTCGGGTCCAGGCTGTGGTCAACCCGGAACACTTCCTGCTCGATGATCGGCCCCTCGTCCAGGTCTGCGGTGACGTAGTGCGCGGTGGCTCCGATGAGCTTCACGCCGCGGTCATAGGCCTGGTGGTAGGGCTTGGCCCCCTTGAACCCGGGCAGGAAGGAATGGTGGATGTTGATGGCGCGGCCGCGGAGGCTGGCGCACAGGTCGTTGGACAGGACCTGCATGTAGCGGGCCAGGACCACCAGGTCCGCGTTGTACTCGGCCACCAGTTCCAGCAGGCGTGCTTCCGCTTCGGACTTGGTAGCGGCCGTCACCGGGACGTGGATGAACGGCAGGCCGGCGGCTTCCGCCATGGGGCGGAGGTCCTCGTGGTTGGACACCACGACGGCGATCTCCGCACCGAGGCTGCCGGCGCGCCAGCGGAAGATGAGGTCGTTGAGGCAGTGGCCGAACTTCGAAACCATCACCAGCAGGCGCTGGGGGCGGCCGTCGTGGATGGCGAATTCCATGTCGAACTCATCGGCGATGGCAGCGAACTCCGCGCTGAGGCCTTCCGCGGTAACTTCCTTGTCTCCCGGAGTGAAGGCCGTGCGCAGGTAGAGCTTGCCGCTGATGTGGTCATCGAACTGCTGGTGTTCAACAATGTCGAAGCCGCGATCAGCGAGGAATGCGGTGATGGCCCGGACGATTCCGGGGCGCTCCGGGCACGCAAGGGTAAGGACGTACTGTACGGTGTCGGTGCCGCGGACGCCGGCGACGTCGCCGGCCTCCACCGTCACGTTACCGGTGGGGCGGCCTTCGAGGACTGTGGTCATGGTCTACTCCTGGTTCTTTGCGGGGGCTTGGGTGTCAGCGGGGGAAGCCGCGCAGCGGGCGTCGTCCGGACAACGCTGATCACATTGATGCTTGGTAACGAGATCAAACTGGACCCCGCCGTGCTGGTCCACGCCGCTGCGAATGGCGCGCTCCACTACGGAGTCCGCCAGCCGGCGCCGGAGGGACAGCGGATCCCGGCGCAGGTCCTTGACCAGGGCGAAGCACAGCAGCAGCATGACCAGCACGAATGGCAGGGCCGCCACAATGGTGATCCGCTGCAGGCCGGAGAGCGCCTCGGACGGTTCATCACCGCCGGCCAGCATCATCACGGCGGCCACCGCCCCGGTGAGCAGGCCCCAGAAGATGACCAGGCCGCGCTTCGGGTCGGAGGACCCATTGGAGCTCAGTGACGCCATGATGATCGACGCCGAGTCGGCCCCGGTGATGAAGAAAATGGCCACCAGGACCATGGCCAGGATGATGACCGCAGTGGTCAGCCAGGCAGGCATGGACATGTTCTTCACCAGGTCGAACAGTGCTCCGTCGAAATCGATGGACGGTGCCCCGTTAACCATGGACACCAGGCCGGTGGTGCCCGCCTTGACCGCTTCCTGCTGGACGTGGAAAGCCGTTCCGCCAAAGATTCCGAACCAGATGACGCTGACGATGCTCGGGACCAGCAGGACGCCGGTAACGAACTGGCGGATGGTCCGCCCGCGGCTGATCCGGGCGATGAACATGCCGACAAAAGGCGTCCAGGAGACCCACCAGGCCCAGTAGAAGATGGTCCAGCCGGACATCCATTTGCGCAGGGCCTCGTCACCGACTGCCTCGGTACGTGAGGACATTTCGGCCAGATCCCTGGCGTAGTCGCCCACAGCAGCCGGGATTAGGTTGAGGATGAAGAGGGTGGGTCCGGCGATGAAGACGATGAGCGCCAGGACCACGGCCAGGACCATGTTGATGTTGGACAGCCACTGGATGCCGCGGCTGATGCCGGACACGGCCGAGGCCACAAAGCAGGCCGTCAGGATGGCAACGATGGCCACCAGCACGGGGGTGCCGATTTCGCCGATCCAGCCGTTGGACGTCAGGCCGCTGCCGATCTGCAGTGCACCGAGGCCGAGGGATGCTGCCGTGCCGAAGAGCGTGGCAAAGATCGCGAGAATGTTGATGAACTTCCCCACCGGCCCTTCCACGGTCCGGATACCGAACAGCGACGTAAACGCTGCGGAGATCAGTTGCCTGCGGCCCAGGCGGTAGGTGCCGTAGGCCATGGCAATGCCAACCACTGCGTACATGGCCCACGGGTGGAGGGTCCAGTGAAAGATGGAGGTTGCCATGGCCGTCTGGATGGCGGCAGGCGTGCTCCCGTCCACGGTTCCGGGCGGCGGGGAGACGTAGTGGTAGAGCGGCTCGGCGACGCCGTAGAACATCAGGCCGATGCCCATGCCGGCCGCGAACATCATGGAGATCCAGGAGACCGTCTTGAACTCAGGTTTTTCGCCGTCCTTGCCCAGTGGGATATTGCCCCACTTGCCAAGGGCCAGCCAGAGGACAAAGACAACAAACAGTGAGGCAAGGACCATGAAAAGCCAGCCGGTGTACTCCATCACCCAGTCGAGGGCGAGTGTCGAGGTGGTGGCGAGGCTGTCGCGGCCGAGGAAGCCCCAGGCCACGAAGGCCAGGGCGACGGCGCCGGTGATGCCGAAGGTGGCCTTGTCGAGGGTGAGCTTACGGTTGCGGCGGTTTGCCACCGCCTGCTCGGCCTTGGTCTGGCGGAGTTCCTGCATGATCTGTTCGGTGTCCTCCGCGTCGTGTGAGCCGTGGGAGGAAGGAGAGTTCTCCAGAGCAGGAACGAGTGTGGACTCCTCCAGCTCAAGGGGGGTTTGGGCATCCGTGCGGATGTCGCTACTCAAAGCCATGTCAGGTCCTTTGGTTTGAATTCACGGGATGACGCTGTACTCCGGCGTCCCCAAGCCGGGTTGAAACAAGGGCTAGGCATCGATAACCAGGTCCGTCTGCGCTGTGGAGCAGCAGGGCAGGAACTTGCCTGCAGAGATTTCCCGCGCCCGGATCCCGCCCTGGTGGTTCATCTCGATCTCACCTGAAAGCTTGACGACCTTGCAGGAGCCGCACATGCCTTCCTTGCAGTTCGCGCCGATCCTGACGCCCGCACGCTGGGCCACCTCGAGGATGCGCTCGGCGGGGTCGATCCGCACATTGATGCCGGTACGTATGAAGGACATGGTGAGGTCGCCCGTTCCCACCGTGCCGAAGCTCGAGGCATCAGGGGAACCGGCTTCCGGCTCCCCGCCCGGGCTGTCGGCGGAGGGGTCGGAGCCGGGCGTTTCCGGGTCGACGATTTCCAGCGGCAGGCCCGAAGCCTGCAGAGTCCCATCAGCGTCGTAGCCAGGCTCGTAGAGCCCGAACGCGGCGGGCTGGCCTTCAAAGTAGTCCTCGGCGGATTCGGCGATCTCCTCGGCGATCTCCTCCGCGACGTCGGCTGCAAGTGCCACCTCCGCCTGGTATTCAAGGAGCGTCTGGCGGTCTCCGGAGAAGAACTCCATATGGATGGAAGTGTCGTCCACGCCGACCTTCTTGAGGAGCTCAGTGGCGGTGTTCAGGTAACCCTCGGGACCGCATGCGTACACCTGACGGCCGTTGGCGTCCGGAGCCACCTCCTCGAGCATGGCCGCCGTCAGCCTTCCGCTGAGTCCTTCCCACCCCTCGGGGATGCTGCGGTCGCCCAGCGAGTAGTAGACCTTGATGCGTGAGTCCACGGAGGCGATATAGGCCAGCTCCCGGTGGAAGGCAAAGCCTCCAGCATCCGAGCCGTGGTAGAGCACCACAACATCGGCGTGTCCGGGCAGGGAGTGGATGGTCCGCATCATGGACATGATGGGAGTGATGCCTGCGCCGGCGGCAAGCAAAAGATACCGTGCCCGGCGGTCAGCATCGGGCAGGTGGAATGCTCCCACCGGTCCCAGCATCTCAAGAACGGTGCCGGGTTTGACGTTCTCGTGCACCCACGGCGAGACCAGCCCCGTGGAATCGCACTTGACGGTAATGCTGAAGGTCCACGGCTCGGTGGGCGAACTGGACAGCGAGTAGCTGCGGTCCACCGGTTCCTGGTCCTCGCCATTCACGGGAAATGCGACGTTCACGTACTGGCCGGCACGGAACGCCAGGGGCGCACCGTCGCAGCGTCGGAACACGAAGGTCATCATGGCGCCGGCCTCGGGAATAGTCTCGACGCATTCGGCCATGAACTCCTGCGGATGCCATGGGCCCAAAGCACGGGCTGCCCGGGCGGGTGTCTCAGTGCTTCCCATCACCCTGTTCCAGGGCATCTCAAGACCGCGAATACGCTGTGGTTCCTGGATTGCCGTTTCAGTGAGGAGTTCAATCACGCCAAGTGCTCCTGCACGCGCTGCACGTACCAGTTGATGAATGCCTCGACCTGGTATTCGCTCTTCATGTAGGGACCGGGCTCGTAGGCGGGACTGCCGGCGCCCTGCTGGCACAGCTCCACGAACGCCTTGTCCTGCAGGTTCGTCTGCTTCCAGGTGTAGGTGAGCTTCTCCAAGTCGTAGTCGACGCCTTCCACGGCGTCGTCAGCCACAAGCCAAGTGGTGCGTACCAGGCTCTGGTGTTCGTTGATGGGGAAGACGCCGAACGTGATGACATGATCGCCGAGGAAATGGAACCAGCTGTTGGGCTGCAGGTGCATCGAGCAGCGGCCAAGGCGGAAGTCGCGCAAGTCACCGAGGAGCTTCTTGGAAAGCCTTCGACCGTCGGCAGAGAACGATTCACCGTCTCCATCGAGTGATTCCCGCGAGATGCGGATTCCAGCGATGCGCGTGTCAAGCTGCTCGACCACCTCGTAGGGAAGGCCGTAGCGGCGGCAACGCTCCTCGAGGGAGGACTGGGCCTCCTTGTTCCGGTTCCACACTTCCTCAAGGTGGGGCGGGACCAGGCCCTCGGTCAGGCCCCAGGTGGGGAAGAGGGAGCAGGCGAGCTCAGGGTGGCCGTCGCAGTGGTAGCACTCACGGTTGTTCTCCATGACGAGCTTCCAGTTGCCCTCTTCGATGATGTTCTGCTGGTAGGCGATTTTTGTCTTCGAGAGATCGTGGGGCGCCAGGTAGGGTTCAAAGATCTTTGCGGTTTCGTCGAAGTCCGTCGGCGGTTCATCCGCAATGCAGACGAAGATGAGTCCGGCGACCTCGCGGCCGTGGGCGCGCTTGAGGCCGAAGCAGCTCTTGTCGAACTTCGTTTCCCCCGGCGCAGAGGCATGGATCAAATTGCCCTCTGGGGAGTAGGTCCAGGAGTGGTAGCCGCAGACCAGGTTTCCGGTTGACCCGGCAGCTTCGGTGAGAACGCGGGCGCCACGGTGGCGGCATACGTTGTGCAGGACGTTCACGGCGCCGTCGTCGTTGCGCAGCACAATCAGGGAGTAAGGCCCGTAGTCGACAGTGACGTAGTCGCCCGGCTCCGGCAGTTCGGCGGTGCTGGCGGCAAAGATCCAGTGCTGGCCGAAAATGGCCTCCATGTCGATGTTGAAGATCGAGCGATCGGTGTAGAAGGGGGCATCGAGGGAGTAGCCGGTGCGCCGGAACTCAAACAACGCGGTGATTTCTGCCAGCTGCTCGGCGGGCAAGGATGCAGCGATTTTTCCGCGTGAATTGAGGGGGACGTTCACTGAAGCAGTCATGGGTTTCCTCCCGGGAGGCATGGGTAGTGGGTGTTGCGTGTTGGCCACGGGTGCGCGGGTGCTAACGGCGTGATCGAAGAACTTGTAATGATGAGATTAGGGTCACAACAGCAGCAATAAAAGCGCAAGATTTTGAAGATAACCATGCAGAATAGATGCATGATCGATGCGAGGCTCATCACACTGCGCGTATTCGCCCGGTGCGGGACCATTGGAGCGACCGCGGAACTCACGGGCTATTCCCCCTCTGCCGTCTCCGCGCAATTGCGGGAACTCCAGCGCGTGCTTGGAATGCAGCTGCTGACGAAAGACGGCCGGGGCCTGCGCCTTACCGCCACGGGACGCTTTCTCGTGGCGGGCTCGGATCCCCTCATTGCCCAGTGGGAGAGCCTGCGCGCCGCAGCCATGGAGGCCGGCGAGCAGGTGCAGTCCCACTTTGGCCTCGGCGGATTCTCCTCTGCAGCCGCCCAGTTGCTCGCGCCGCTGGCGGCCACCCTGCGCTCAAGGCACCCCCTGCTGGAGGTGCAGGTTCTTGAGGCTGATCCGGCCCGCTGCTTCGACTTGTTGATTGCGGAACGAATCGACCTTGCAGTTATCGTCGCCATGCAGTCCGACAGTTACGGTGAGGGCGATCCGCGCTTCGAGCAGAGAGTGCTGCTCGACGATCCACTGGACGTGATCATTCCCGGTGACCATCCGCTGGCATCACGGGAAACAGCGACGCTTGAAGAGCTGGCATCGGAACCCTGGATCACGGAGGCCGCCGGTTCCACCTACCATTCCCTCTTCACCGCGGCGTTCACGGCAGTCGGGGTGACCCCCCGGATTGCCCATGAAGCCGTTGAATGGGAAACCCACATCGCATTCGTGGCAGCGGGGCTGGGCGTCGGCCTGCTGCCCCGGCTCGCGCCTTTGCATGGTGCCGAAAACGTGGTTCGGCTACGTATCACGGGTCAGACGAAACCTACGCGCCGCATCGTCGCCGCGGTGCGCAGGGGCAGCATCGCCTCACCCCTGATCCAGGAGTCGCTCGGCATCCTGCAGGTCAACGCCAACCGGATCCTCACCGCCCGGCTCGAAGAGGAGGATCTCTGAGCGCTGCCGGCGTGGGGCGTTCAGGGACCTGATGCCCTAGCGGCGGGTGTAGCCCATCTTTGCGCTGACCTGCAGGCCCGCCTGCTTCAGCGCCTCGATGAGCCCAGGCGCCTTTTCAGGATCGAAGCGGAAGGCCGGCCCGGAAATACTGACGGCACCGATCACGGCACCCATGTGATTGAAGACCGGGACAGCGGCCGCAGTCAGTCCGATCTCGAACTCCTCCCGCACCACTGCGTAACCGTGGCGGGCAACGTCAAGCAGCTGGTTTTCGAGTTCTTTCCGATTGGCGATGGTCCGCGGAGTCCGCTGCGGCAGTCCGGTCTCCTTGAGGATACGGTCCCGCTCGTCCGCGGACAGCGCCGCCAGCAGCACCTTCCCGCTCGAGGTGGCGTGGAGCGGCGTCAGGTTGCCCACCCAGTCATAGGTGGCCAAGGTGGACGGCCCCATCGCCTGATCCACGTTGACCGCGTAGTTCGAGCGCAGGACAGCGAGATTCACCGTCTCTTTAAATTCGTCGGCCAGGCTTTCCAAGATGGGGCGGGCCTCGCGGACCAGGCTCAGCCTGCCCGGGATGGAGCTGGCCAGCCGCAGGATGCCGAAGCCAAGCTGGTACTTTCCGCGATCACTGTTCTGGTGGACCATCTCCCGGCTCACAAGCGAACCCAGCAGCCGGGAGACTGTGGATTTGTGGATTCCCATCTCCTCGGCGATGTCGCTCACGCCGGCGTGACCGTCCCGCGCCAGGATTTCCAGGACCGCGAGGGCCCGGTCCACGGACTGGACACCGCCGTGCTGGCCCGCCTCCGCATCGCCGTCGGGTTCACGTTCATTTTTCGCAGCCATGGTCCATAGTCTCAAGTAGGTGGCCCGTGGTGAAATCAGGGCCGCGCAAAGTCAGCGGAAACCGTTGCTGTGCGCGAGCGCTATCGCCTCGGTGCGGGACGATGCGCCGATCTTCCGCTAAAGGTCCCGGAGATGGAACTTCACCGCGTTCTCACCGATGTGAAGTTGTGCACTAACGGCTTTTACAGCACCTTGCGGATGGTTTCCTCAAAGCTCGTCACGTGGTGCAGGGCCAGCTCCCCGGCCTTGTCCGCATCACCCTCGGCCACAGCCCTGAGCAGGTCCACATGCTCGGTGATGTGGCCGCTGACTGACGGCAGTTTGTCCAGGACCAAGCACCAAATACGGGTGGCAAGGTTGTCGTAGCGGATCAGCGTGTCTTCCAGGTGCGGATTCGCAGCCGCCTTGTAGATCAGCCGGTGCACGGTCAGGTCATACCGCATCAGGTCACGCGACTCCGCGGGGTCGGGCTCGAGCCCTGCGATGGTGTCAGCGACTTTCAATAGTTCACGGCGCATGGCCGCGTTCGCCCGGATGGCAGCACTGCGCGCAGCGAGCGGTTCCAGCAGCTCGCGGACTTCTGAGACATCGGCCAGTTCCGTGAAGTCCACGCTGGTGGCAAAGGTTCCGCGGCGCGGATACGAAATAACCAGATGGTCCACCTCCAGCCGTTTGATAGCCTCGCGCACGGGTGTCCGCCCGAAGCCAAGCTCGGCGGCCAATTGCCCGTCATTGATCGGCTCCCCCGGGCGGATCTCAAGCATGATCAGCTTGTCCCGCAGCTGCCGATATGCAGCCTCGGCCTGGGACAGCACCTCGTCCTCCGCTGGGGGCAGGGCAAGAATTGCATTCACGGCGCCGCTCCGTTCTTTCGATACCGCTGAACCACAAGTTGTAGCTTTACGCCGGTTTCGGTCCAGCTATTGACTCTGCTGTGATCCTAATCATACCATTGACCTCACACTGATATATCAGTCATAACAACAGTGGTATTTCAAAGGAGCACCCGTGGTTGAGCAGTTGAACGAGCGACTTTCCGCAGTCGATCCCGAGGTCCAGCAGGCCATCAATGACGAGCTGGTCCGCCAGCAGTCGACGCTGGAAATGATCGCCTCGGAGAATTTCGCGCCGTCCGCCGTGATGGAAGCCCAGGGCTCTGTCCTGACAAACAAATACGCCGAGGGCTACCCGGGCAAGCGCTACTACGGTGGCTGCGAGCACGTGGACGTCATCGAGCAGCTGGCCATCGACCGTGTCAAGGCCCTGTTCGGTGCTGAATTCGCCAACGTGCAGCCCCACTCCGGCGCACAGGCCAACGCCGCAGCCATGTTCGCGCTGCTGAACCCGGGCGATACCATCATGGGCCTGAACCTCGCCCACGGCGGCCACCTGACCCACGGCATGAAGATCAACTTCTCCGGCAAGCTGTACAACGTGGTCCCGTACCACGTCCGCGAATCCGACCTCCGCGTGGACATGGCCGAGGTGGAAGCACTGGCCCTGGAACACCGCCCGAAGCTCATCGTCGCCGGCTGGTCCGCCTACTCCCGCCAGCTCGACTTCGCCGAGTTCCGCCGCATCGCTGATCTCGTGGGCGCCTACCTCATGGTGGACATGGCGCACTTCGCCGGCCTGGTGGCCGCCGGACTGCACCCGAACCCGGTGCCGTACGCCGACGTCGTCACCACCACCACCCACAAGACCCTCGGCGGTCCGCGCGGCGGCGTCATCCTCGCCAAGGAGCAGTACGCCAAGAAGATCAACAGCGCAGTATTCCCCGGCCAGCAGGGCGGCCCGCTGGAGCACGTCATCGCTGCCAAGGCCGTGGCCTTCAAGCTCGCCGGCAGCCCGGAGTTCAAGGAACGCCAGGAACGCGTCCTGCAGGGATCCAAGCTCCTGGCCGAACGGCTCCTCCACGACGACGTTGCCGCGGCCGGAATCTCCGTGGTCAACGGGGGCACCGACGTTCACCTTGTCCTGGTGGACCTCCGCAATTCAGAACTGGACGGACAGCAGGCCGAAGACGCCCTGCACCGCATCGGCATCACCGTCAACCGCAACGCCGTCCCCTTCGACCCCCGCCCGCCTATGGTGTCCTCCGGCCTCCGGATCGGCACGCCGGCGCTGGCCACCCGCGGGTTCGGCGCCACCGAATTCACGGAAGTTGCGGACATCATCGCGACGGCGCTCATCGCCGCCGCGGGCAACGGCACCACCGGGACGACGTCCCTGAGCGAGAGCACCGTCGTCGAACTCCGTGCCCGCGTCACCGCACTTGCAGACAAATTCCCCCTCTACCCCCACCTCAACAGCAACGACGAGATCGCAGCTTTTGAAAACGACATGATCGGAGCAGCCCAGTGAGCGCAGATCTCCTCCCCGAGCACCCGGACTTCCTCTGGCGCAACCCGGAACCCAAGTCCTCCTACGACGCCGTCATTGTTGGCGGCGGCGGGCACGGCCTCGCCACCGCCTACTTCCTGGCCAAGAACCACGGCATGACCAACATCGCCGTCCTGGAAAAGGGCTGGCTCGCCGGCGGCAACATGGCCCGGAACACCACCATCATCCGTTCCAACTACCTCTGGGACGAGAGCGCGGCCATCTACGAGCACGCCCTCAAGCTCTGGGAGATCCTGCCCGAGGAACTCGAGTACGACTTCCTGTTCAGCCAGCGCGGCGTCATGAACCTCGCCCACACGCTGGGCGACGTCCGCGAGAGCATGCGCCGCGTGGGAGCGAACCAGCTCAACGGCGTGGACGCTGAGTGGCTGGACCCGAAGCAGGTCAAGGAACTCTGCCCCATCCTGAACATCAGCGACAACATCCGCTACCCCGTTATGGGCGCCACCTACCAGCCCCGGGCCGGCATCGCCAAGCACGACCACGTGGCCTGGGCCTTCGCCCGCAAGTGCGATGAGCTCGGCGTGGACATCATCCAGAACTGCGAAGTCACCGGCTTCGTCAAGGACGGCAACCGTGTGGTGGGCGTCAAGACCAACAAGGGCACCATCAACACCGAGAAGGTTGGCCTGGCGGCCGCCGGACACAGCTCGGTCCTCGCGGAAATGGCCGGCTTCCGGCTCCCCATCCAGTCCCACCCGCTCCAGGCCCTGGTCTCCGAGCTGCACGAACCGGTACACCCCACCGTGGTCATGTCCAACCACGTGCACGTCTACGTCTCCCAGGCCCACAAGGGCGAACTGGTGATGGGCGCCGGCGTGGACTCCTACAACGGCTACGGCCAGCGCGGCTCCTTCCACGTGATCGAGCACCAGATGGCAGCCGCCGTCGAGCTCTTCCCCATCTTTGCCCGGGCGCACGTGCTCCGGACCTGGGGCGGAATCGTGGACACCACCCTGGACGCCTCGCCCATCGTGGGCAACACCCCGGTGGAGAACATGTTCGTGAACTGCGGCTGGGGCACCGGTGGCTTCAAGGCCACGCCGGCCGCCGGCCTGACGTTTGCGCACAACATCGCCACCGGCACGCCGCACCAGCTGAACAAGCCGTTTGCCCTGGAACGCTTCGAAACCGGCGCGCTGATCGACGAACACGGCGCAGCCGCCGTCGCCCACTAGCCGCCAGCGATCCCTGCACTTTAGAAAGAAGACGCACATGCTGCTCATCTCCTGCCCCAACTGCGGTTCGCGCGACGAGACCGAATTCCACTACGGCGGCCAGGCCCACGTGGCCTACCCGGAAAACCCGAACGAACTGAACGACCGCGAATGGGCCGAGTTCCTGTTCTACCGGGACAACACCAAGGGCGCCTTCGCCGAACGCTGGCTGCACAGCACCGGCTGCCGCCAGTGGTTCAACATGCTCCGGGACACGGTCACCTACGACATCCAGGCCGTCTACCCGATGGGAACGCCCCGGCCGGCCGCCGCACCTGCCGCTCCGGAATCGGGTACAGCCAGCATCGCCGCTGACAGCACCACCACCGGCACCGCGGCGCCCAGCATCTCGGGCACCAGCACCTCGGCACCAAGCCTCCCTGAAACCAGCACCACCGCCAGCACCACCGCCCCGGAAGGAGCAACCAAGTGACTTCCCAGAACGCCCGCCTCGCCGCCGGCGGACGCATCGACCGCACCATCTCCTGGCGTTTCACCGTGGACGGCGAGGAATTCACCGGCCACCCCGGCGACACGCTCGCTTCGGCCCTGATTGCCAACGGCCGGATCTCCGCCGGCAATTCGCTGTACGAGGACCGCGCCCGCGGCATCATGTCCGCCGGCGTGGAGGAATCCAACGCGATGGTCAAGATCTCCCCGCGCTTCCCCGGCGACGTTGCAGAGTCCATGCTCCCCGCCACCACCGTCACCCTGGTGGACGGCCTGCAGGCAGAGCTGCTCAACGGACTGGGCAAGCTGGACCCGCAGGAAGACAAAGCCGAGTACGACAAGAAGTACGTCCACACCGACGTCCTGGTGATCGGCGGCGGCCCCGCCGGCCTGGCCGCAGCCCGTGAGGCTGTCCGCACCGGCGCCCGCGTCATCCTGATGGACGACCAGCCCGAACTGGGCGGCTCACTCCTGTCCGGCTCAACCGCCCCTGAATTGGCTGAGACCATCGAAGGCAAGCCGGCCCTGGAGTGGGTAGCCGACGTTGAGGCCGAGCTCGTTTCCGGAGCCGAATCCACCGTACTGAACCGCACCAGCGCTTTCGGCGCCTACGACGCCAACTACGTCATCGCCGTCCAGAACCGCACCGACCACCTGTCCAGCCCTGCAGCGCCCGGCGTCTCCCGCCAGCGTATTTGGCACGTGCGTGCTAAGCAGGTGGTGCTGGCTCCCGGCGCCCACGAACGCCCGCTGGTGTTCGAGAACAACGACCGCCCCGGCATCATCCTGGCCTCCGCCGTCCGCAGCTACCTCAACCGCTACGCCGTAGCCGCCGGGCAGCGCGTGGTCATCAGCACCACCAACGACAGCGCCTACGCCCTCGCCGCGGACCTCCGCGCCGCCGGCGTCAAGCTCGCCGCCGTCGTCGACGCCCGTCCCCAGCTCACGAAGGTGGCTGCCGCCGCCGTCGAAGCCGGCACCCGGGTGCTGATCGGCAGCGCGGTGGCAAACACCGCATCCGGCGCCGCAGATGGCCGCGTTGAGAGCGTCACCGTCCGCAGCATCAACGACGACGGCGAACTCACCTCCGGCGTCGAAGAAATCGCCTGCGACCTGCTGGCAGTTTCCGGTGGCTGGAGCCCGCTGGTGCACCTCCACTCCCAGCGCCAGGGCAAGCTGCGCTGGGACGACGAGCTGGCCGCTTTTGTGCCGAGCACCGTGGTCCCGAACCAGCAGACCATCGGTTCCGGCCGCGGCAGCTTCGAACTCGCGGACGTACTGGCAGAGGGCATCTCGGCCGGCGCATCGGCCGCCATCGCTGCGGGCTTCGCTTCGGAAACCAAGCCGGCCGTGATCGGCGAGCCGAAGGCCTCCGCCCCGACCCGCCAGCTCTGGCTGGTCCCGGGCCAGGCCGGCACGCCGGATGACTGGCACCACCACTTCGTGGACTTCCAGCGGGACCAGTCCGTGGCTGACGTGCTGCGGTCCACCGGTGCGGGCATGCGGTCCGTGGAACACATCAAGCGCTACACCTCCATCAGCACCGCCAACGACCAGGGCAAGACCTCCGGCGTCAACGCGATCGGCGTCATCGCCGCCGCACTCCGCACCGCCGGCGAAGCATCCCGCGGCATCGGCGACATCGGCACCACCACCTACCGGGCGCCGTTCACGCCGGTGGCGTTCGCAGCACTGGCCGGACGCCAGCGCGGCGAGCTGTTCGACCCCGCCCGCGTCACGTCCATCAACCCGTGGCACGTCGCCAAGGGCGCCCTGTTCGAGGATGTTGGACAGTGGAAGCGCCCCTGGTACTACCCGCAGGCCGGCGAGGACATGGACGCAGCCGTGCTGCGCGAATGCGCCGCCGTCCGCGACTCCGTGGGCTTCATGGACGCCACCACCCTCGGCAAGATCGAGATCCGGGGCAAGGACGCCGGTGAGTTCCTCAACCGGATCTACACCAACGCGTTCAAAAAGCTCGCCTCGGGTTCCGCCCGCTACGGCGTGATGTGCATGGCAGACGGCATGATCTTCGACGACGGCGTGACCCTCCGCCTCGACGACGACCGGTACTTCATGACCACCACCACCGGTGGCGCCGCGAAGGTTCTGGACTGGCTGGAAGAATGGCTGCAGACCGAATGGCCCGAACTCGACGTGCACTGCACCTCGGTGACCGAACAGTGGTCCACCATTGCCGTCGTCGGGCCTAAATCCCGCGCCGTCCTCGCCAAGGTGGCACCGGAACTCGCCAAGGACGGCGGGCTGGAAGCCGAAGCCTTCCCGTTCATGACCTTCCGCGAAACCACCCTCGCGTCCGGCGTGCAGGCCCGCGTCTGCCGGATCTCGTTCTCCGGCGAACTGGCCTACGAGATCAACGTGCCGTCCTGGTACGGGCTGAACACCTGGGAAGCCGTGGCCGCTGCCGGGGCCGAATTCAACATCACTCCCTACGGCACCGAAACCATGCACGTGCTCCGCGCCGAAAAGGGCTACCCGATCGTCGGGCAGGACACCGACGGCACCGTCACCCCTCAGGACGCGGGTATGGAATGGGTCGTCTCCAAGGCCAAGGAATTCATCGGCAAGCGCTCCTACGCCCGGGCTGATGCCAGCCGCGAGGACCGCAAGCACCTGGTCAGCGTCCTGCCGGTGGATGGCTCCATCCGCCTGCCGGAAGGCACCCAGCTCGTCGAAAAGGGGATCAGCACCAGCCCCGCCTATGGCCCCGTCCCCATGCAGGGTTTCGTCACCTCCAGCTACCACAGCGCCGCACTGGGCAGGTCTTTCGGTCTGGCCCTGATCAAGAACGGCCGTAACCGCATCGGCGAGTCCCTGGTGGCCGTCGCCGGCGATCAGCTGGTTGACGTTGTTGTCGCAGAAACCGTACTTTTTGACCCCGAAGGAGCCCGCAAAGATGGCTAACACAGCAGAACTCAATGGCGTCAATGGACTCCGGGACATCCGCCGCAGCCCCGCTTCACACCTGGCCTCCGCCTTGGAAGCCGGTTCGGTCCAGGGAACCGTGGTCCTGAGCGAAGGCCCGTTCCACACCATGGCGGGCGTCCGCGTGGACCCCCGGTCTGAGGAAGGGACGCGGATCGCGGCTGCTGCCGGCGGCCTGCCGGCACGCTGCGGCGAAGTGACCGGCAAGGACGGCATCAGCGTCCTCTGGCTGGGACCCTCGGAATTCCTGGTCGTTGCACCGGAGCAGGCCCACGACTCCCTGGGCGGAGACCTTATCGGTTCCCTCACCGAAGCGCTGGGCGACGCCCCGGGCCAGGTGGTGGACCTGTCCGCCAACCGCACCACGTTCGAGCTGTCCGGTCCCCGCGCCCGGGCCGTCCTGGAAAAGGGCTGTGCCCTGGACCTGCACCCGCGCAGCTTCACGCCGGGAACAGCCCTGAACACCGAGGTGGGCAACATCCCGGTGGTCCTGCAGAAGACCGGGGAGGAGAGCTTCCGGCTCTTCCCCCGCGCCTCCTTCGCGGACTTCCTGGGCCGCTGGCTCCTCGATGCAATGCGCGAGTACGCCTCGCCTGAGGTCCCCTAAATGGCCCTCAGCGTCCTGGACCTGTTCTCCGTTGGCATCGGGCCGTCGTCGTCACACACGGTCGGCCCGATGCGGGCGGCGAAGCTGTTCGCCGACGGACTCAAGGGCGACGGCCACCTGAGCTCCACCAAACGCGTCCAGGCAGAGTTGTTCGGTTCGCTGGGTGCCACGGGGCGGGGCCACGGTTCGGACAAGGCCGTGGTCCTGGGCTTCAAAGGGCTGGACCCGGAAACCGTGGACACCGCCACGGCGGACGATCAGGTGGCCGCCGCAGCCCTCGACGCCGAACTCCTGATTGCCGGGACTCACCGGGTGGACTTCAACTGGGACGAGGACGTGGTGCTTCACCGGCGCAAGTCCCTCCCGGCCCACCCCAACGGCATGACCTTCCGGGCGCTGGACCACGCCGGCACCGTCCTGAGCGAGCGGAGCTTCTACTCCATCGGCGGCGGCTTTGTGGTGGACGGCGATGCCGACGCCGGGGACCGGGTGGTGGCCGACGCCACCGTCCTCCCCTACCCGTTCACCACCGCCGACGAACTCCTGGCGATCTGCAAGCGCGAGGGCTTGTCCATCTCCGACGTGATGCTGGCCAACGAACTGACGTGGCGGAGTGAAGCGGAACTCCGCGAAAAGCTGCTGGCACTGTGGGCGGTCATGCGGGAATGCGTGGACAACGGCTGCGCCGCGGAAGGGATCCTCCCTGGCGGGTTGAACGTCAGGCGCCGGGCGCCGTCGTTATTCCAGACTCTGAGCGCGGACACGGGCGTCACCGATCCGCTCCGCGCGATGGAATGGGTGAACCTCTTCGCGCTGGCGGTCAACGAGGAGAACGCCGCGGGCGGGCGCATCGTCACCGCGCCCACCAACGGCGCGGCCGGAATCGTCCCCGCCGTCCTGCATTATTACGTCAAGTTTGTGCCCGGCGCCAACGACGACGGTGTGGTGCGCTTCCTGCTGGCCGCGGCCGCCGTCGGAATCCTGTTCAAGATCAACGCCTCCATCTCCGGTGCGGAAGTGGGCTGCCAGGGCGAGGTGGGCTCGGCCTGCTCCATGGCCGCCGCCGGCCTCTGCGAGGTCCTGGGCGGTACGCCCGAGCAGGTGGAAAACGCCGCCGAAGTGGGGATCGAACACAACCTCGGCCTGACCTGCGATCCGGTGGGAGGGCTGGTGCAGATCCCTTGCATCGAACGCAACGCCATCGCCAGCGTGAAGGCCATCAACGCCGCACGGCTGTCCCTCCACGGGGACGGCAGCCACAAAGTTTCCCTGGACAAAGCCATCAAAACCATGCGTGAGACAGGAGCGGACATGAAAACCAAGTACAAGGAGACCTCCCGCGGGGGTCTCGCCGTCAACGTCATCGAGTGCTGACCATGACTGCCATCCAGACTGAATCCTCCGCCTCCGCGGCTCCGACCACCGTGGAGCACGTCCTGACCCTCGACTGCGCGGAGACGCCCGGCATCGTCCACGCCGTCTCCGGGTTCCTGCTCGAGCATGGCTGCGACATCCTGGACAGCAAGCAGTTCGGCGAGCGCGACGAGCGGCACTTCTTTATGCGCGTGCATTTTGCGTCCGACGGCGATGCCTCCACCGCGGACACGCTGCGGGCCGGTTTCGGGCCGGTGGCCGAGCGGTTCGGGATGCGCTGGCGGCTGGAGCCGCAAGGTGCCAAGCGCCGCGTGCTGATCATGGTGTCCAAGTTCGGCCATTGCCTGAACGACCTGCTGTTCCGGGCCAGGACCGGTGAACTGCCGGTGGAGATCGCTGCCGTGGTCTCCAACCACACGGACCACCAGGCACTCGTGGAATGGCACGGCATCCCGTTCTTCCACGTGCCGGTCACCGCCGCCACCAAACCTGAGGCCGAAGCCCGGCTGCTGGAACTCGTGGACGAGTACGACGTGGAGCTGGTGATCCTGGCCCGCTACATGCAGGTCCTCAGCGACGACCTCACCCGGCGGCTGGACGGCCGGGCCATCAACATCCACCACTCGTTCCTGCCCAGCTTCAAGGGCGCCAAGCCGTACCACCAGGCCTACGCGCGCGGGGTCAAGACCGTGGGCGCCACAGCTCATTACGTCAACGCCGAGCTCGACGAGGGCCCGATCATCTCCCAGCAGACCGTGGACGTGGACCACACCTACGGCCCGGAGGACCTGGTTGCGGCCGGCCGGGACACCGAATGCAAGGCCCTGTCCAACGCGGTGCGCTGGCACTGCGAAGGCCGGGTCATCCTGCAGGGCAACCGCACGGTAGTGCTCCGCTGACCTGCCCCTCCCCCGGACGCTCTCTCACTTAATGTGGGTTTTCCGGTGACGCTCTCTCACTTAATGTGGGTTTTGACGTGACGCTCTCTCACCCTCCGGTGAGGGGGCGTCACGGCTTTAAGGACGGGACTGACGACGGGGCAGATTCGGCGGACGATCAGTCGCTGCCGGCAAAACCAGCCGCCTGCGGGTGGTCAAGCCAGCCGTTGCGCAGGCCTTTCTTGATCTGCACGAGTGCCCGCTGGAAATCATCGGCGAGGTCGCTCTTATCGAAAACGAGGACCGTCCAGCCGGCTGACTCGAACGCCTTATCCCGTCTCCGGTCGCTGAGGATCTGTGCATCACCAAGGTGATGACCGCCGTCGTACTGGATGGCAAGGCGGCGGTGACGGTAGCCGAGATCGGCCGACGGCGATCGTGCGTCTCCGGCGCGCAGCGGCACCTGGAGTTCGGGCTCGGGCAGGCCGTTATCGGTCATTGCCAGGCGAAGCAGCGATTCCGGGCCGGAATCGGCGCCAACCCGCATCAGCTCGAGTGCTTGGCGAGCCCGCACGACGCCTTGGAGGTTGGGGTGGCGGCCAGCCAGGATGCGCAGCCCGGCAAGCGTGTCGTAGGGGTGCGTCCTGCCCTCGAAATCCACCCGCGGGATACGGATCAGTTCATCACCCATGCTGACCAGGTCTTTGAGCGGCAGGGTTCGTGCCAAATCAAGCCACGTCCGGGACCGCGTACTCAGGCGGATGCCGTCGCTCAGTTCGGTCTCGTCTTGAAGCGTCAGGACGGTGTGGCCGAACACGCCCTTCCGGCGGACCGATGGCAGTGAACGCGGTTTGCTCAGATGAAGCTCCGTGGAATCGGCGAGCCAGGGAGGCAACAGCTGGCACCGAAGCCGGGCCGCGGTGACGTGGGAAATCCAGGCTCCCGGGGACGCAGCCGACAGCGCCCGGGCCGCACCCTCCAGATCAAAGTCCCAGTCAGTGGGCCGGTAGAGGCCTCGGCCCACGTTGACCATGTCCTTCCGCCGAAGCCGGTTCAAGGTGACGCCGGCGGTCACGGCTGAGTCGAAAGTGAAGGGGGCCGCAGCCAGCGGCTGGGGCAGGAAGTCTTGCTTTCGCATGCTGGCATTGTGCCCCGAAACGACAGGACGCTGCTGAAGTTATCCACAGGCGCGCGCTGGCACGAGGGCGGGGTGCGAGAGGGATGCCCGAAAAGCCACATTAAGTGAGAGAGGATCGCCAGAAAACCAGCATTAAGTGAGAGAGCGTCCTGGCTATTTGGACTGCAGCGCCGCGAGGCGGGTGGCCAGATGCAGCGCCGCGAGCCGGCCCGTCCCGCGGGGGTCGCCGCCGCAAAGTGCGAAGATCCGCTGGAGGCGCTGATGCATCGACTGACGTTCCAGATGCAGCTCCCGCGCGGCCTGGGCGGTATTGCAGCCTGAGTCCAGCCAGACCCGCAAGGTCTCCAGGAGGGCGGAGTGGCGCTGCTCATCGTGCGCGAGGATGGCTCCCAGCTGCTGGCGGACGAAGTCCGTGCGGCGGCCGTCGTCCAAAGAGTGGGATGCGAGCCGTTCCACCGCGAAATCCTCAGCATCGAGCACACCCCCGGACTGCATGGTCCCCTGCCTGTGGACCCCGACGCCGGAGGAAAGTTCCAGCGTCAGCCTGGCTTCGGTCAGCGACCACGGAGCGGCGGCGATGCCGGCGGCCACGGGACCCACTGCACTGACGCTCCCCTCGGGCAGTTCAAGCGCCTGCAGTCCAGCCAATATGTCCTTCCTGTCTTGCTGGGCGCTGTCCGGGCGGAGGACGGCGAGCGCCAGGAGCTCCGCATTGTCCGCGTAGCTCGCGCTGTGCCGTCCGGCCCGGTCCAGCAGCTGTTCGACGGCGGTGCGGAGCTGTCGCGAGCCAGGGGACCGGACCACAATGGCCACCAGCTGCGCTGACAGCGGGATCCCTGCCGCCGGGGCCAGCTGTTGGAGCCGCCAGTTCTGGGTGCCCGAATCGACGGCGCGGATCAGCGCCGCGCCGGCCATCTCCTTCAGCCCCGGGGGCATGCGCTGCAGCAAAGCCAGGGCCAAAATGTCCACTGAGCGGTTCCCCGCGATCCTCGCCAGGTTCACATCGGATCCGGCCAGGGCGCGGAGCGTGAGCCGGGCCGACGGGATGCCGCGAACGGAAACGTCAACGACGACGGTCCGGGCACGGTCCTGCTCTGCGTTGGCGGTCAGTGCGGGTTCGGCCGCCGCGGCCTGGTCAGCAGGCAGTGCACTGGCCAGCGGAGCCCCTTCGTTGGATGTCAGGACAACTTCCGCGCCGGTAGCGTCGGCGAGGACGGCCAGGATCCGGTCCAGGCTGCCGCCGTGGGCCAGCTCCACCGCCATCGCATGGCTTGCCCCGTCAGCCTGTTGCAGGTGCGCGGCTGACTCGCTCACGAGCAGCGAGTTGATGGCTTCCATAACGCCAACGAAGGGCACCACTTTGCGGAGCTCTATCAACGGAAGCCCGGCGGCCTCGGCTGCTGCAACCATGGCGGACGGAATGGACGGCAGGCCGGTACCCGTCTCAATGGCCAGCGCAGCCACTCCACGTTCCGCCAGCTCCCAGATGTACCCAACACGCCGCTTATCCGTTGCTGCCACCAGCGCTTGGCCACCGGTGAGCAACAGTTCACCGCCGCCGAGTAACGGGGCGATGTCCAATACCTCACTGGAGTGAATCCAGCGGAGCTGCGTCTGGGCCGCGACGGCCGCCGCCGCGCGGATCACCGGATCGGCCGGGGTGAGGCTGGAGTGTTTCAAAACATCCGCTAAGCGTATGGGCATGACACTCCGTCGCGTAAATGGGTGATGTTCATGACACATTGTATGTGGTGGTTGTGGCCTGAGCCACATAATCTGGATCTATCCCTTTTACTCATGGAGGCTCCCCCCATGCACAACAATCTCTCCACTCCGCAGCAAGAGTCGGCAATGGTGCCGGCAGAAGACTGCGAAGCCTGGCTTCAGCCCATTCCCGAGTCCCAGCGCACGCGCAAAGTTTCCGGTCAGTTCTGGATCTGGGCCGGCGCCAACCTCGCACCGATCAACTGGGTGCTCGGCGCCCTCGGCATCCACCTAGGCCTCGGCTTTGCCGACACGGTCACCGTTCTGGTTTTGGGGAACCTGATCGGCATGCTGCTGTTCGGCTGCTTTGTCCTGCTCGGCCAGAAAACCGGCGCAACCGGCATGGTCCTGGCCCGCGCAGCGTTCGGCCGCCGCGGCAACTACCTCCCCGCAGCCATCCAGGCCCTCTTGGTGATTGGTTGGTGCGCGGTTAATACCTGGATCATCCTGGACCTGGTCATGGCCCTGTTCGGCACCCTCGGCTGGGTTGATCCGACAGCACACAACTATGTCTGGAAGATCGGTGTGGCCACCGCCATCATGGCCGCACAGGTTGCCATCGCCTGGTTCGGCTACAAGGCCATCGCGGCCTTCGAAAAGTGGACCGTACCGCCCACCATCATCATCCTGGCCGTGATGTCCGCCGTGGCATGGTTCGGCATGAAGATCGACTGGGGCTACGCCGGCCCGGCCGGACAGATCCTTGAAGGCTCAGAGCGCATCGCCGCCATGAGTGCCGTGATGACCGCCATCGGCATCGGCTGGGGCATCACCTGGTTCACCTACGCCGCCGACTACTCCCGCTTTGTCAGCACCGAAGTCCCCAAGAGGAAGGTCTACCTGGCATCCGTCCTGGGACAGTTCATCCCCGTGGTGTGGCTCGGAATCCTCGGCGCCAGCCTCGCCACCAACAGCGGTGAAATCGACCCCGGCAAACTCATCGTGCAGAACTTCGGCGTGATGGCGCTGCCCGTACTTCTGATGGTGCTGCACGGACCCATCGCCACGAACATCCTCAACATCTACACGTTCTCGGTGGCCACGCAGGCACTGGACATCACCATCAGCCGCCGCAAGCTCAACCTGTTCGTCGGCGTCTTCTCCCTCGCCGCCGTCGTGTTCTTCATCTTCCAGGAAGACTTCGCGGCAGTCCTCGACGCCTGGCTGATCGGACTCGTGGCCTGGGTGGCCGCCTGGGGCGGAGTCATGCTGGTTCACTACTTCTGGCTCGACAAGCGCTGGCCGGGCAACCCGGAGAGGCTCTTTGACGCAGTGGGCACCAAACGGCTCCCGGTAGTCAACTGGGCCGGTGTGGTCTCGCTCCTGGTCGGCATCTTCGCCACGTGGCTGTTTATGTACGGACTCGTTCCTGCCATGCAGGGCCCCATTGCCGTGGCCCTGGGCGGCTGGGACCTCTCCTGGCTCGCAGGCGGCCTGGCGAGCGCCGGCAGCTACGCCCTCCTTGGCCCGGCTTACCACCGCAGGCACCTGGACTCCGCCCTGCCGGCCGAGACGGTTGCCCAGGCCACCGCGGACCTGCGGTTCGCCACCCAGCCCGTCGCCCAGACTGCCACCCAGCCTGTTTCGCCGGCCAGCCCGGTGCAACGGCAGGAATCTGAAACGCTGACGCTCGAACGGCCCTGACGCCCACACGGACCCACCTAGGAAACGAAACACACCATGACCATTGACGCATTCGCGGATTCCGTCCACCCGATCACCTGGCCCGATGGCAAGCAGGCGGCAGCCTCCTTCACCTTCGACGTGGACGCCGAGTCCTGCACCATCGCCCACGATCCGAAAAGCACGAGCCGGATGTCCTTGATGACGCACCAGTCGTACGGGCCCAAGGTGGCGGTGCCGCGGCTGCTGCAGATTCTCCAGCGGCAGGACATCCGGGCCACCTTCTTCGTCCCCGGCTTTACCGCCGAGTGCTACCCGGATACCGTCCGGCGCATCGTCGATGCCGGGCACGAGGTTGCGCACCACGGCTACCTGCACGAACCCATGCAGGGGATCGACGCCGCGACCGAGGCCCGCTACATCGACCGCGGGCTGGCGGCCCTCGCCAAGGTCGGCGTGGAGCCGGTGGGCTACCGGGCGCCGTGGTGGGAGCTCAACTGGCAGTCGCCGGCGCTCCTGGCGGACCGCGGCTTCCTCTACGATTCGAGCCTGCTCGACGGCGACGCACCGTACCGCTTTGCGGTGGCGGAAGGCGACAGCCGGGACATCGTGGAGATCCCGGTGGACTGGACCCTGGACGACTGGGAACAGTACGCGTTCTACCCCGGCGTCACCGGCAGCGGTGTGATCGAGAGCCCGGCCAAGGTCCTGGAAATGTGGACTCTCGAGGCAGAGGCGCACCACGCCCAGGGCAGCTGTTTTGTCCTGACCAACCACCCGTTCATCTCGGGGCGGCCGTCCAAGGCCGTGGCCCTGGAGAAGCTGATCGAGCGGGTGAAATCGATGGACGGCATGTGGGTGACCACCATGGAGGAGATCGCCGAGCACACCCGCCGGACCGTCCAGGAAGTTCACACCCACGCCCGGATCGAAGTCCCTTCCTTCCCGGACACGGGGGCAAGGTTCACGCCGGCTGCCGTTCACCAGCACAGCCCGGCCGGTACCCACAGCCGGTAAGTCCGGCGGCGGCACCCCGGAAACAAGTAGCGCCCGACGGCGGCAGGAGACTGCCGCCGTCGGGCGTTTCTTTTGTACTGCGCTCAGACCGTCAGACGGATCCCGAGGCGAGCACGCGTTTGACGTCGTCCTCATCGGGGTAGGCGGCCTGGGTGCCCTTGCGGGTGGTGGCGAGCGCGGCTGCGATAGACGCAAAGGCGGCGGCGTGGGCCAGTGATGCGCCGGCGGCCAGGCGCGCGGCCACGGCCCCGGTGAAGGCATCGCCGGCGCCGGTGGTGTCCACCGCCTTGACCCTGACCGGTGCGATCTGGACAAGCTGCTGCCCGGTGTCGGCGAGTGAATCGAGCACCACGGAGCCGTTGGCCCCCAGCGTGACGAGGACCTGCTGGAGTCCCCGCTCGGCGAAGCTCACGCGGACCGCTTCCCAGTCGCCGGCGTCCCCGTCGCTGCCGGGAATGTCGGCGGAGCCGAGGAACTGCGCCGCCTCGTGGGCGTTGACCAGCAGGACGTCCGTCAGGTCCGCCAACTGCTGCGGGATTTCCGCATACGGCGAGAGGTTGAGCACCACTGTTGCGCCGGCGTCGTGCCCTGCCTGCGCGGCGGCCAGCACGGTCTCCATGCTGACTTCGAGGCAAAGGCAGACCACGGCGGCACGGTTGATATCGTCCGCTGCCGAGGCGACGTCCGCCGGCGACAGGGTGCCGTTGGCTCCCGCCGAGATGATGATGTTGTTCTCACCGCTGGCGTCCACGGCGATGACGGCGACGCCCGTCTCCGCGGCGGCGGTCCGGACGTGCCCGAGGTGGACTCCCGCGCCCGAAGCCGAGGTGATCAGCATCTCCCCGTTGGAATCGTCACCCACGGCACCGACAAGGCTGACGTCCGCGCCCAGAAGGGCCGCCGCAACAGCCTGGTTGGCGCTTTTGCCGCCCGGATTCACCGCGAAACCGGTGCCGTGCACCGTCTCGCCGGGCAGCGGGAGCCGCTCACAGTAGATGGTGAGGTCCGCGTTCAGGGAGCCGACGACGACGATCCCGCCTGCGGTGCGTGCTTCGGGGGCGGTCATTCGGTCACCTCAGCCTCGACGGGCTTGGGGATCAGGAGCGAGGCTGCGAAGGCGGCCACGGTGATGACGAGCCCGGTGAGCACCACGCTCAGGTAGGAGGCCTTGGCCTCGCCCATGGCGGACGTGGCCACCAGTACTGCAGGCAGCACCAGGAAGCTGAGGCCGGCGCCCAGGTTGAAGGCTCCCGCGTTCATGCCGGGCAGGAACCCCGGGTTTCCGGCGGGTGAGAGGACAACTCCGAGACCGTTCAGCATGATGTTGACCGTACCGGCGTACATGATGCCCAGCAAGACCGTGCCGGCGATCATCAAGGGCAGGCTGCTGAGGCCGAAGAACGCGATGATGGCCAGGGCAGCGATGCTGCCGAGCATGCCGATCCGGAGGACCTTGGTGTAGCCGAGCACCGGAGCGAGCCGGCCGCTGATGGGGCCCACCAGCCAGCCGAGCAGGGCGTACGGGGTGAGGATGATCAGCGACATTTCGGTGGGGCCGATGCCGAATCCGGGTGCGGCCGCCTGGACGTAGGCCGGGACGATCCCGTTGATGACGGCGAAGATGCCGGTCATGGTCAGCGTGGTGGTCAGCAGCGGCGCCCAGGTGGAGCGCTGGCGCAGATGAACCGTCTCCACCATCGGCTGCTTGGCGCGCTTTTCGGTCCGCCAGAACAGGTAGAACGCGGCGGCGGCAACCAGCACCAGGCCGATGGACAGCATCAGGGTGCCGGCTTCGAAGGCGCCGACCAGCTTTGAGCCTTCGTTGAGGGCTGTGAGGAGGGCGCCCACTGCGATCACGATGAAGAACACACCCAGCCAGTCCATGGTGGTGCCGGCGGCCGGCTTGCTTTCGCCGGCGAGCAACGCGATCAGGGCGGTGGCCACGACGGCCAGGACCACCATCAGCCAGAAGATGCTGCGGAAACCGTAGTGCTCGGCGAAGTAGCCGCCCACGAAGGAGTCCACGCCGGCCACGCCGCCGTTGACTGCGGTGATCAGGCCCATCAGGGTGCCGTACTTCTTGGGGCTGCTGACGGCGGAGCGGAGCATGATGAGGCAGAGCGGGACAGTGGGTCCGCTGACGCCCTGGATGATGCGGCCCACAAACAGCCAGGTGACGTCCGGGGCCAGCGCTGCGATGACCGAACCGACGGCCATCAGGACCATCATGCCGATCAGGATTTTCTTGCGCCCGATGATGTCGCTCAGGCGGGGCAGGAAGAGGGAGAACAGGGCGGCCGCGGTGAAGAACCAGGTCTGGGACAGGCCGATGGTGGCCTGGTCAGTGTTGAGCTCTTTTCCCATGGTGACCAGGGCGGGGCTGAGCATGGAAGCGTTGAGCTGGAAGGCAACGCAGGCGGCCAGCAGGGCCACCATCAGGGCAGTGACGTTGCCGGTTTTGCTGTTCGTAAGTGTGGTGCTCATTTACTTGGCCCCTACCGTTGCTTCGAGGGCTGCGGGTTCGCCGATTCGTACGAGTGCGTCGGTGACGAGGTCCCAGAACTTTTTGTGGTCCAGGTCGACCGCCACGGAGGTGTTGCAGTCTTCGGGTGCGGGGGCGCGGAAGTCGGCCACGGTCATGCCGAGCGTCAGTTTGCCCTGGAGTTCGATGTCGACGGGCACCTTGCGGGTGCTGACGATGCTGGGGTCGATCACGTAGGCCACGGCACAGGGATCGTGGACTGGCGGGTAGTCGAAGCCCTGGGCATCCTTGTAGGTCTTGGTAAAGAATTCCATCAGTTCCAGCACGAACTTGGCCGGGCCGGTGCCCACTGCGGCGATGTTCTCCACCACCTCGGGAGTGGCCAGGGCCTGGTGGGTGAGGTCCAGTCCCACCATCACCACGGGCCACTTCTCGTTGAACACGATGTGCGCGGCTTCGGGGTCGATGATGATGTTGAATTCGGCCACGGCGCTCCAGTTGCCCACGTGGTAGCCGCCACCCATCAGGACAACTTCCTTCACGCGTTCCACGATGCGCGGTTCCTTGCGGGCAGCGAGCGCGATGTTGGTCAGGCCGCCGGTGGGGACGAGGGTGACGGTGCCGGGTTCGTGGGCCATCACGGTGTCGATGATGAGGTCGACGGCGTGGCGCGGGTCCAGTGCGATGGCCGATTCGGGCTGGGCGGGGCCGTCCATGCCTGACTCGCCGTGGATGTCCGGCGCGTTTTCGATGGTGCGGACCAGGGGGCGGGCGCAGCCGGCGGCGAAGGGAACGCCGGTGATGCCGGCGATGGTCCCGACGGACAGGGCGTTTTTGGTGACCTTTTCCAGGGTCTGGTTGCCCACCACCGTGGTGACGGCCAGGAGCTCGATGTCCGGGTTGCCGTGCGCGAGCAGCATGGCCACGGCGTCATCATGCCCGGGGTCGCAGTCGAGGATGATCTTCCTGGGGGCGGGTTTCGTCGGTTGGGATTCCACGTTTATTCTCCACGTCATTGGGGCCTGCCAGGGCAGCGGGCGAAAGCAATCAGAGCGATCATGACACCCGGAGCAGCATCACGTCAAGCGCTTAACGTTGACGCACGTCAAGCGCTTGACTATATGCCGGATAAGGCGGCGGTGCGGAGAGAGCCACGCGACAGCAGTGGAGACGCCGGGCATACAAAAGCGGTGGCCGGTTCTGATGCAGAACCGGCCACCGCCGAAGAGTCCGGACCGAAGGTCAGGCGTTAGTTTTTCGTTTCAGCCAGCCCCAGACGGCCGTGGCGACGAAGAGCACCAGGCCGATGATGGCCAGCCACAGCAGCCCCTTCACCACGAAACCGAGGATGGAGAGCACAAGCCAAATGATAAGTAGTGTGATTATTAGTCCCATATCGGAATCCTATGCCCTCGGACCTCACACCTCGGACCTCGGGTGCGGTGCAGCGGGGCGGCCGTGCGCTGACCGCACTCCCCGCCTACTACGATCGAGGGATGGAATCCGTGGAACAGCAGCCGCAGCCCCTGCGTTCCCGACGGATTACGGCAGCCATGGTCGCTGCCCGCGCCGGCGTTTCAACGGCGACCGTCTCCCTGGTGGCCAACGGCAAGACCGCCGGCCGGGTGTCGGAGGACAACATCCGCCGCGTACGGGACGCGATTTCCGAGCTCGGCTACGTGGTGGACAGCGTGGGCAGCTCCCTGGCCAAAGGGGTCAGTTCGATCGTTATCCTGGTGGCTCCGGACATCTCCAACCCGTTCTTCGCCAAGGTGATCGCCGGTGTGCGCGAGTCGCTTGGGGCGGACTACCAGCTGTTGCTGTCCGTCACCGATGCCGGGGAGTTTCCGCAGGCGGACGACGTGCGCAAACTGATGGCGCTGCGGCCGGCAGGGCTGCTGGTTGATGCTCCGAACGCCGGGTTCCTGGATGACCTTGCTGTTGGCGGGCCGCTGGTGCTGCTCGACGCTCCCGGGATGGAGGCCTATGCGCCGTCGGTGAATCTGGACGTAGCCCACGGAGCCCGGGAACTGGCGGCGCATCTGGCAGCTGCAGGGCATCAAAAGGTTGCCTATGTGGACAGCGTCACCGGAACAGCGACGTTCGCCCTTCGCCGCGAAGCCTTCCTGGCGGAGGCCGCTCACCACGGGATCACGGTGGATTCCGGTCACATCATCAGCACCACCATCGACGTCGGTGCGGCAGCGGCTGCCTTCGCCGCTGCATGGCCGGCGTGGCAGCGCGCGGGGGTCACCGCCGTCGTCTGCGGTACGGACACGCACGCCTACGGTGTGCTGCAGGAAGCACGCGTGGCCGGCGTGCAGATCCCGGGCGAGCTGGCGATAGCGGGCTTCGACGATCTGCCGTACTCCGCCACCAGTAATCCCAGCCTGACCAGCGTGCACCTGCCCGCCACCCCCCTGGGGCTGAAGGCCGGCGAGCAGCTGCGCCACCTGATGGAAGGCCGCGAGCTAGAGCAGCCGCAACTCACGTTGGAGAGCTCACTGGTGGTCCGCAACTCCACATCCCCCGCGACCGCCGCCCCCAACCCCTAGGACGCTCTCTCACTTAATGCGGCTTTTAAGGCAACCCTCTCTCGCTCTCCTAAAGAAAGTGATAGAGGGTTGCCGCTTTTCCCGCATTAAGTGAGAGAGCGTCCTCACGGGAGTGTCGCAGCCCCGCCGTAAGCTGGGTGCATGCCGAGTAACTGGGACAGCCTGGACGTCAGCCTCCGCGAATCCGTGCAGGAGAACGTGGAGATGTACGAGCGCGTCCGGCCTGCCCTGAAGCTGGTCACCCGTGATGTCCTCCTTATCCTGCGAGACATGCTCAAGGACACCGAGGTCACGCCGCTGTTCGTTACGGGGCGCACCAAAACGGTGGAATCGTTCCGCGAAAAGATCTCCCGGATTGAGGAACCGTTGGAGCCCGGCGGCCCTCCGGTGCTGAAGTTCCCGGACCCGTTCCGGACCCTCAATGACATGGTGGGCATCCGCGTCATCACCAAGCTGCCCGCCGAGAATGCGCTGGTGGCCAACATCATCAAGCGCCAGCGCCAGGTGTTCGATTGCCGCGGGGACCGGGAGAAGGACATCGGCTCCATCGAGTCCGGCACCTACGGCTACTCCAGCCGCCACCTCATCCTGCGAACCATCCAGAACGAGGCCGTCAAGGAGTACCAGCAGGCCTACAATCCGGAGGTCCCGCCCAACGGCAGCTACTTCTTCGAGTGCCAGATCCGCACGGTTTTCGCGCATGCCTGGAGCGAGATCGAGCATGACATCCGTTTCAAAGCCGAGGATCCGCGCGCCTGGACGCCGCATTTCGACCGCCAGTTCACCGCCACCGCGGCCATGCTGGAGACCGTGGAGAGTGCCTTCGCGGACCTGCACGAGCGCTACGAAGAGGTCCGGAGCTACTGGGACATGGACGGTGAAGGCGCCGCACAGCTCACCCCCAACCGGATCCGCGACGTCTGGCGCACCCTGCTGCCGCACGTGGACCGCAAGGTGGACGACGACTGGGGCTGGGCGGCGGAACTGATGGCGGCCCACGGCCTGAACCAGACCGTCCAGCTGGCGGGCCTGCTCAGCGCCCAGCGGATCACCGAGGTCCGCAAGGCCCTTGACCACCGCTACTCCCCCGGCCCGGACCGCCTGCTGGATGACCTCCTGCTCTGGCAGTACGGCACCAAACACATTGACCTCACCGCGGAAGCGCACGACGTCGTCCCTCACCCGCGGCGCGACAGTCTCCTGCGGCGGCTGAAACAGATTGAGCGCTACCGCCACGCCAAGGCCACGTAACTGTTTTAGGGCCCAATAAGAGACGCGTGCGGGGCCGCAGATTATTGGCCGCCCCTCCCGGTCAATTACCCTTGACTCATAGGGGCGGCTGTTATAAACGGACCCCCGATGCTTCCGGTTCCCGCCCCGCGGCACGATCCGGCACCCGTCTTGCCCCTCTCTGACAAGGATTCCGCCATTTCCACGGACGCATTCTTCGCCTCGCTCACCCGGGTCCGCAACGTCATCCTGCCGTCGCCCGTCCGGTCCTGGTTGAACACTTCCCGCGGGCTGCTTACCGGCTTCATCCTGGTGCACCTCGGATTCCTGATCTTCGGTGCGCTGCTTTCCCTCCGCGGCGAGGCGTTCAGTGACACCTTCATCTACCGGGACTGGGCTGCGGCCGGGTTCAACGAGGCGAACCTCACCGGCGGTCCCAGCCCGTGGGTGTACCCCATCCTTGCGCTGATCCCCATGGCGATCGCGGGACTGGCCGGACCGGGGCCGTTCTTCTTCCTATGGGTGCTGATGACCACGCTCCTCAACGGGTGGGGCCTGGCAAAGCTGACTGACCGGGGCCGCAACCGGGACGCGATCCCGGCGGGCTGGTGGTGGCTGATGTTCACGCTGCTGATGGGCTGGCTGGGCTTCGCCCGCGTGGACGGCCTCACCGCTCCGATCGTTTTGGTCGCCCTCGCCTACGGGGTGGGCCGGCCGTTCATCGCCTCGGTCATCCTCGCCGCCGCCACCTGGGTGAAAGTCTGGCCGGCCGCGGTGATGCTGGCCCTTTTCGCCGTCGTCAAGAACCGCCTGCTGGTGGTGCTGGCCGGCGTGGCCACGTCCGCGGTTGTGGTGGCCCTCGCTGCCGCCGTGGGCAGTGTGCCCAAGCTGCTGAACTTCCTGACCCAGCAGGGCGACAGGGGCATGCAGCTCGAGGCAACATTCACCACCCCGTGGCTGTGGCTGTCCGTGCTGAACATTGGCGACTCCCGGATGTACATGAACACCGACATCAACTCGATGCAGGTGGACGGGCCCGGCACCGCAGTGATGTCCGTGCTGATGCAGCCGCTCCTGATCCTGGCTGCGCTGCTTGTGGCCGGCCTGACCTTCTGGGCGCTCCACAACGGCAAGCTGAAGGGTGGCGGGACGGACGGCGGCGTGGACCGGACCGAACTGCTGCTCGCCGGAGCCCTCACCCTTACCACCGCGTTTGTGGTCTTCAACAAGGTGGGATCGCCCCAGTTCATGGTGTGGCTGGCGCCCGCCGTCGCAGTGGGCTTGGCGCACAGCTGGCGTGAATGGCGGGTTCCCGCGGCCATGCTGATCGCCATCGCCGTGGCCACGTTCTTCATCTATCCGCTGTTCTACGATGCCCTGAGCCACAACAACCCGCTCATGGCCGGCGTGCTGACCATCCGCAACATCCTCCTGGTGGTGCTGTTCCTGTGGTCCGTCCGGCGCCTGTACTTGCTGGGCAAAAAGACTCCCGCGTCCGTCCCCGCGCTCAAGGAGTCCTAAGATTTCCACGACGTTCTTCGACCGGCTGGTCAGTGTCCGCAGCAAGCTCCTGCCCGCGCGTGTGGTGGACTGGTTCGCCCGTCCGTCCAGCGTCTGGTGGGGGTTCGCGGTCATCCACCTGTACTTCCTGGGCTGGATGGCGTCGTTCTTCCTGAACGGCAACACCTTCAGCGATACGGAGCAGTACCGGCAGTGGGCCGTGGACGGCTACAACCCGGACAGCCTGGACGGGAAGATCAGCCCGTGGGTGTACCCGGTCCTGGCGCAGATCCCGATCTTCCTCGCGAACATCGCCGGACCCAGCCTCTACCTGCTCTGCTGGTTCCTGATCATCACAGCCCTCAACGCCGTCGGACTTGTGTACCTGACCCGCGGACCGCGAAAGGTGCGGGGCATTGCCCCGGCCTGGTGGTGGCTTTTTTTCACGGTCTTTATGGGGTATCTCAGCTTCGCCCGGGTGGAGGGCATCACCGCCCCCATCGTGCTGATTGCCCTGCTCTGCGCGGCCGAACGCCCTGTGGTGGCGGGTGTGCTGCTGAGCGTCGCCACCTGGATCAAGGTGTGGCCGGCGGCCGTCCTCGTGCCGATTGTCATTGCCAGCCGGAAGAGGATCCAGGTGCTGGCCTCCGGCGTCGCAGTCACCGCCGTCGTTGGCCTTGGCACGTATCTGTCCGGCGGCCTGCCGCACATCATGGACTTCCTCACCAACCAGGGCGAGCGGGGCATGCAGCTTGAGGCCACGTTCTCCACGCCGTGGGTGTGGCTTAGCGTGTTCAACATCGCCGGCTCCAAAATGGCGGACAACACGGCCATCAATTCCACCGAAGTCTACGGACCCGGTGCATCGGTGGCCGCCTTCCTGATGCAGCCGCTGCTCATCGTCGCTGCCGTGGTGGCCGCGATCCTGCTGGTGCGGGCGCTGAAGCGCGGCGCCGAGCGGGAGGAACTCTTCCTCGAAGGCGCGTTGATGATGACCACGGCATTCATCGTGTTCAACAAGGTGGGCTCGCCGCAGTTCATCATCTGGCTGGCGCCGGTGATCATCGCGGGGCTGACCCACGACTGGGACCGCTGGAAGGTCCCGGCCGCGCTGCTGATGGGCATCGCCATGACCACGTTCGTGATCTACCCGCTGTTCTACACCCCGCTCATCCACGCCCACCCGGTGATGGCTGCCATCCTCACCACCCGCAACGTGCTCCTGGTGGTGTTGCTGTGGTGGTCGGTGAAGCGGACCGCGGAACTAGGACGGAAGTCGACGGCGGTGCCGGAGGCGCGGACGGCCTGAGGCGCCGCACTGTGGGGGAATCGCGCTGTGCGGGAATACAGTCCCGTAATCAGGCGCGGGACCTGCCTTGAATGAAATGGAAGATCAAGACAACCACCGCCACAACCAAAAGAATGTGAATAAGCCCGCCGCCAATATTGGCGAGCAGGCCCAGGAGCCAGAGAACTGCGATGATGATGGCGATCCAAAGCAACATGAGATTCTCCTTCGTTTCGCTTGGCCAAGGGTTGGCCCGGGCCTAAGCACCACCCGGTATCGGGTAGTGCTTATCACCATATTTCAGAATTGGGTCACTGGAAATGGCAAAACAATAATCAATTTCACGGCGGGTGCGGTGGCCGGCGTCGGTTAGCTTGCCGCTGGTGGTTGCTGCTCAGACGGTGTCGGCCCGGGCGAGAGCCGCGCTGCAAGGCCGGACAGCAGGATGCTCAGTCCCTGGTCCAGTTCGGCCTCGCCGTCGTAGTCGGCGAGAATCGGCGCCAGCTTACGGAGGCGGGGAAACTCGCGCGGCGGCAGCCGGTGCAGGCCCAGCCGGAGCAGTGCCTCGTTTTCTTCAGGATCAACGATAAACTCCTGCAGTTCATTGAGGATGTGCCCGTACAGGAACCCGTAGTAGGCCCGGTAGACATGGAGCGCATCACCGGGGCTGAACCCGGCGTCGATGAGCAGGGAGAGGATCTGTTCAAGCGGACGCAGGGTCCCCAAGGGACGCAGCCCCAGGGGCGTGGACAGCGGCCGGGTGACCAGCAGTGGCACGACGTTCGGATGGCGGAGAGCCAGCAGCCGCAGGTCATGGGCAATGTGTCGGAGCTGCGCCTGCCAGTCCGGATCATCGGGAATGATGGCCAGCTCGTTCAGGACAAGCTCTGAAACCCCATCCAACAGTGCGGCCCGGTTGTCCGCGTAGCGGTAAAGACTCATCGGATCCCGGCCGAGTTCCTGTCCCAGGCGGCGCATTGTCAGGGCGTCGAGCCCTTCTGCATCCACCAACTCCAGCGCGGCGGTGAGCACCAGTTCCCGGTTCAGCCGCTTCTTCTTACCGGCGGTCGAGGCAGGTTTTTGATCTTGTGCGGGCACCACGGCTCCCTCCACGAGGACGGACCTGACCCTGGCCCTGAGAAATAAAGCATGCTTGCTTATGCGTAAGTCTACGCGTAAAGTCTACAACGTAGAGCATCCGTCACCGGTCGCAGCAGGGACCTGAGCGGGAGGGCCGTTCCCGGCCGCTCACGCATCAGGGAATACGAGTTCTTCTTACCTGCCGCCCGTGAAGAGGCGGTCCACGGCCAGCCACCGGCTGCGACCTGCTCCTCCACCACAATCCCCGCCGCAGAGCTGCGGTAATCAGGAAACCCGTCTCAACACCCCGTGCAGGTTTGAGGCGTCAGCCGCTGTAGCCTCACGGCGGCACAGAACGCACCCCGCGGAAACGAGCCAA
The DNA here is from genome assembly GCF_056680215.1 of Arthrobacter sp. BF1. Taxonomy (NCBI): domain Bacteria; kingdom Bacillati; phylum Actinomycetota; class Actinomycetes; order Micrococcales; family Micrococcaceae; genus Arthrobacter; species Arthrobacter sp. BF1. The sequence goes on along the minus strand of NZ_CM155271.1, from coordinate 113,863 downwards.
TCATGGCACCGTCGCAGTACGACCTGTTCCTCAAAGAAGCCACAATCAACGACCATGCCGACTCCACGCTCGGCCGAGACTGCCTCTACGGGCTGTACACCAGCTGGTGCTTCCTGCAGCGCCTGGTGCCCTGCGCCGAAGACGCCTTCTGGACGGCCATGAAGAAAAAACGCGTCCACCCGGAAAACAACGGGCTCCGCATGAAGGGCCCGGCCGCAGCGGACTACATCATTGCCAGCTACCCCGGCCTCGTCTGACAATGACCACACTGACTCACGCGCCGTCGCCCCACGGCGCCAGGCAGCCGAACGGGCAGCAGCCCTGGTGCGCCGTCTGCGATACCGACCTGCACCTCGTGGTGGACTCCATTACCGTCCTGGACGAGTGGGAGGATACGCTCAGCGTTGCCTTCAAGTGTGCCGAATGCGGCGGCCACCGCATCATGTCCACCACCCCGCGCTTCGTCGCTGCAATCCTGGCCAGGTCAACAACGGACGACGACGTGGTGCACGTGGGCGCCCAGTACATCCACTGCGGAGAACCGATGCCTCCGCTGGACCCGAACCTGCGGAGTTCCCGCAGGCCGGTCTCCACCGATATGCCGGCAGGAGATTTCCTCGAGGCATACCTCCGGGCCCGGGTGCTGCGGTGCCGGTGCGGCTTCCAGATTGAAGTTCCCCGCACTTCTCCAACCGTCCATGCCGTCCCGGCCCAAAGCTGACGACTGGAGTCCCGGCGGCCCTGCTGATGAAGGACCGCCGTGACTGATCTATTGCGGCTGGGAGTTTTGGGGCCGGTGCTCCGCAATCAGTCCGGCGGCCATCCGCCGGGCCCGGCGGGCGGCCAGCTTGTCGCCTTCGGCTGCGGCGATGATTGAGCCCTTCATGAGGATGTGCCAGGAAAGGGCGAATGCCTCCGAGTCCCGCAGGCCGGCTTCATCGGCCAGGAGGCGGACCTGCTGGCGGATCCTGGCCAGGTATTCGATGCTCGCCTTGCCCAGGGGATGGGCCGCCCCCATCTCCAGCAGCACTTTCACGAACGAACATGCTTCGAAATCATCGTCGTGGAACCACTGGTCGTAAACGTCGAAGATGGCCAGCAGCTGATCTTCGGGGTTATCCGCCCGGCTTCTGGCCTCCGGGACGACGGACCCCAACATCCACAGCTCATCACGCCGCTTCAGGAAGGCCAGCACCAGATCATCCTTCGAGGGGAAGTGCCGATAGAACGTTGCCTTGGCGACGCCTGACGCGCGGATCAGCTCGTCGACCCCGACGTCGCGGATCCCGCGGCGCGAGAACAATCCGTAGGCTGCCACAACGATACGGGTGTGGATGTCACCAGGGGCTTCAAGGTCGTCGGCGAGTGTCCTCATGCCAGCGAATTCTACCGTCGCTATACGGGATTTTCCCTGCTTGCATGCCGACAAATAGCGCTTCGGTGCCGACATGTAGCGAGGGCTGCAACCAGTGGGGCGAAGCCCGGCAACCTAACCCCGCAGGTCAGCGCCTCGCCGCCCGCTGTTCCTGCAGCCAGCCCCATGATCGCCGGGCCCAGTCCAGGGGCTTGCCCTCGATCAGCAGCTTCCGCGTGTGGATGTCCAAAACCAACAGGTAGAACGTAAACAGCAGCGCCGTCACGAACGCCAGCGAGGACGCATTGATCGGCAGCTCCACGAAGGACCAGACCGAGAGCTGGTCCTGCGCGCCGAACACCACAAAGAACGTCACGCCCACGTACAGGCACCGGATCTGCCAGTCGTTCCGGATGCCCGTCACCGCCAGGAACGGCAGGAACCAGAGGATGTACCAAGGCTGGATGATGGGCGAAAGCATCACGACGGCGGTGAACGCCAGGGCCAGCCGGCGCACCGCCCGCGAGTAGTCGCCGCGGAACATCAGCAGCAGGACCAGGCCGATCGCCGTCCACTTCATGCCCGTCCGCAGCAGGTCCGCGAACGTGCCGCCGGGCAGCCCCAGCACGTTGCCGAGGAACTCCACCTGCTGCCCCAGGAACCCCGACGGCGAGTAGCCGGTGTACCCCGGCGTCGGGTCCATGATCGCCCAAACCCAGCCCAGGCCCAGGTTGTACGGGATCCCGCTGAGCGCCAGCACCCCAAAACTGATGCCCGCCGTCGCACCCCACATCAGGAACTTCCGCGTCCACGACGCGGCAGGCCCGGCCCACATGACCCCGATGAAAGGGAGCAGCAGGACCGTGATCGGCTTGATCCCGATGGACGCCGTGACCAGTAATATGCCGGTGAGGTAATGCTTCGTCGCAGCGAAATAAACACCGGCGACGGCGAGGCCCACCATGAGTGCGTCGTTGTGGGCGCTGGCTACGAAGCTGATCAGGAAGAGGGGGTTGGCCACCGCGATCCACAGTGCCCGGGCGCCGTTGATGCCATGCAGTTCCGCGAGTTTAGGCACGTAGATGACGCAGAGGACCACGCCGACGCCGGCGAGAAGCCGGAACAAAAAGACAGAAGCGTCGGGCTGGGCCCCGGTCAGCCCCACCACGCCGCGGGCCAGCCACAGGAAATACGGCCCGTAAGGTGTTCTGTTCTCGGCCCAGGCGGGGTCCGCACCAAGGGAGAACCAGTTACTGAGTGTGGAAATGCCCACCTCGTAAGGGTTCTGGCCCTCCATGACCAGCCGCCCCTGCCCCGTGTAGGCGTAAACGTCGCGGGAAAAGATGGGGACGGCGAGCAGGAGGGGGAAGGACCACGCGGAGATGGCGATCACCACCGACCGCAGGGAATGCTCGCCCCAGTCCCCCAGGCGCTGGCCGAGCCGCAGCCAGGAGCGCATCAGCAGCATGGCCCCCACTGTAAGGAGGACCGTGGAAAGGGTGACGCCCCAACCCTCGGTCCGCAGCGCGATGACCACCGGCTGGCGGATCATGGGTGAGCCGTTGGCGATCCAGCCGGTGCCGATGGAGCCCACGAACATCATCAGGGCGCCGAGGAACCCCTGCCAGATGGCGATGTAGGCGCGGCGTTTGGCCGGCGGCGCGGCGGCGGGCGCAGCGGACTTCGGAAGCCCGGTCCCGGCCGGTGTCTTTTTCGACGGGCCCGGGAAAGTCTCCGAAGTGCTGAGGTGCGAACCGCCTGCCGTCATGTCCTGTGGGTCCCCTACTTACGTTACGGCGCTGGCCGGACCAGCTATAGGCCGGTCTACAACCACGCCATTTTAGCAGTTGGGATGCGGCGTGCCCCAGACTGGTAGGGGCGGACGCGCCCTCCCATTTCCTGGCGGAGCTGCGCGCGCCCCGTCATTCCCCGAAGGCAGAAGCGGCCAAAGTGCGCTTCACAAGCACGATTGGACCCCCGCAATGGCCGTACGAAGCGTCCCGGACGCCCGGACCAGCACGCCTCAGCAGCTCCAATCGGTCCGCGCCACATTACGCTCGCCGCGGCGGCTGAAGACCGAGGCACTCGCCGGCCTGGTGGTGGCGCTGGCGCTGATTCCGGAGGCGATCGCGTTTTCGGTGATCGCCGGCGTGGACCCGCGGATCGGCCTGTTCGCGTCCTTCATCATGGCCGTCACCATCTCGTTTGTCGGCGGCCGGCCGGCCATGATCTCCGCCGCCACCGGTGCCGTGGCCCTGGTGATCGCACCGCTGATGCGTAGCCACGGCCTGGACCACCTCATCGCGGCCGTGATCCTGGCGGGCGTCTTCCAGATCCTGCTCGCCGTCCTGGGCGTAACCCGGCTGATGCGCTTCATCCCGCGCTCGGTCATGGTGGGCTTCGTGAACGCGCTGGCCCTCCTGGTGTTCATGGCCCAGCTCCCCGAACTGATCGGCGTCCCGTGGATGGTGTACCCGCTCGTGGCGGTGGGCTTGGTCATTGTGGTGGGACTGCCCAGAATTACGACGGCGGTGCCCTCGCCTTTGGTGGCCATCGTGGTGCTCACCCTGTTTGCCGTCCTCGCCGGGGTGGACGTCCCCGCCGTCCAGGACAAGGGCCAGCTGCCGGAGAGCCTGCCGTCGCTGTTCATCCCCAACGTTCCCCTGACGTGGGAGACGTTTCAGGTGATCGCGCCATTCTCGCTCTCGATGGCGCTGGTGGGGCTGCTGGAATCGCTGATGACCGCCAAGCTGGTGGACGACATCACCGACACCCGCTCCAACAAGACCCGGGAGTCTTGGGGCCAGGGCGTGGCGAACATCGTCACCGGCTTCTTCGGCGGCATGGGCGGCTGCGCCGTGATCGGCCAGACCATGATCAACGTCAAGGGCTCCGGCGCGCGAAGCCGCGTATCCACCTTCCTGGCAGGTGTCTTCCTGCTGGTCCTCGTGGTGACGCTCGGCGACGTGGTGGGCATGATCCCCATGGCCGCTTTGGTGGCCGTGATGATCTTCGTTTCGGCCATCACCTTCGACTGGCACTCCATCGCACCGCGGACGCTGCGCCGGATGCCCAAGTCGGAGACCGCCGTCATGCTGATCACCGTCGCTGTGGTTTCCGTGACGCACAACCTGGCCATCGGCGTCGGCGCCGGCGTGCTGGCGGCCATGGCCCTGTTCGCCCGGCGGGTGGCGCATTTCGCCACGGTGGAGCGGACCGTCGTCGAACTTGACGGCGAATACGTGGCCACCTACACCGTGGACGGGGAGCTGTTCTTCGCCTCCTCCAACGACCTCTACACCCAGTTCGAATACGCCCTGGATGCTGAGGAGGACATCGCCCGGGTGGTGGTGGACCTGCACGCCTCGCACCTCTGGGACGCGTCGACCATCGCTGTGCTGGATGCCGTCACGGAAAAGTACCGCCGCCATGGCCGCGAGGTGGAGCTGATCGGACTGAACTCCGCCAGCATCCAGATGCGCGAACGGCTGGCGGGGAAGCTGAACTGACGCGGCTCAGGCACGCACCTGCAGGTAGTTCTCCACGAGATGGTCGGCGATGGCCATGCAGGATGTGGCCGCCGGCGAAGGCGCGTTCCGCAGCAGCGTCACCGGGCCCACCTGTTCCACCGCGAAGTCGTCCAGCAGCGAACCGTCCCGGCCCCACGCCTGCGCCCGCACACCTGTTGCCGTCTTGGCCGTAAGGTCGGACATCTTCAGCTCAGGGATGAAGCGCCGGGCTTTGCGGAAGTAGATGGCCTTGACCAGCGAGCCGCTGATTTCGTCCACGCCCATCCGCCAGTGCTTTTTGGCCAACGCGCCAGCCCCTGGCCACCGCAGTGACTCCCAGGTGTCCTTTGCCGAGACCGACAACCAGCCATAGCCCTCGCGCGCCAGCGCGGGAACAGCGTTTGGCCCCACGTGGACGTCGTCGTAGACACCGCGGGTGAAGTGCACGCCGAGGAAGGGGAAACGCGGGTCCGGAACCGGATAGATCATCCCGTTCACCAGGCTGTTCCGCTTCGGGTTCAGTGCCCAGTACTCGCCCCGGAAGGGCAGGATTTTCGGTGCCGGATCGGCACCCAGCAGGCGTGCAACGACGTCGGACTGCAAACCGGCGCAGGCTATGAGCCGGTCGAAGACGTGCTCGGACACAGCAGTCCGGACGCGCACTTTTCCGCCGTCCACAGCTATCCCCACCACCTCCTGCCCGAGCAGGATGGCACCGCCGGCCGCCCTCACGTCCTGCGCCATCGCTTCGGTAATCGCCGCAAAATCTACGACGGCGGTGTGCGGCGAGTGGACCGCCGCAACCCCCGCCGCGTGCGGTTCGATGTCCCGCAGCCGTGCAGTATCGTCGATGCGGTCCAAGTCAGGCACACCGTTGGCCCTGGACCGCTTCTCGATTTCGGCCAACGCCGGCAGCTCCGATTCATCCACGGCTACCACCAACTTGCCGACTTCCCGGTAAGGAAGGTTCTTCTCCAGGCAATAATCCCTGAGTGCTGCGCGCCCGGAAACGCACAGCCTGGCCTTCAGCGATCCCGCCGCGTAGTACAGGCCGGCGTGCACAACACCTGAATTGTGGCCGGTCTGGTGTGCGGCCAGCCGGTGCTCCTTTTCGAAGACCGTGACCTCTCCGAGTCCGCGCTGCAGCAGGGCCCGGGCCAGGGCGATGCCCACAATGCCCCCGCCGATGATTCCAATGCGTTCGCCCACGTCAATGTGTCCTTATCCTCGCGCCTGACCCGAGTATAAGAGCTCGGGCCGGCTCAGCGGCGGCGGTCACTGTGGACGGTGCGGTTACGGCCGAGGGACTTGGCGGTATAGAGGGCCTCATCCGCGGCGGCGATAAGGTCCTCCACGTCGGCGGTCCCGGCGTCGTACAGTGCAACCCCGTAGCTGACGGTGGGCATCTCGAGCCCTTCGGCAGTGGGGACCTGGGCCAGGCGGCGGCTGATTTCCTCCGCTATGTGCTCGGCGCGGACGGCCGACCCGCCCGGAATCAGGAGGACGAACTCTTCCCCGCCATACCTGCCCACGAGGTCCGTTGACCGGACGGTATCCTGGCAGGCCCCGGCGAAGGCCTGCAGGGCGACGTCGCCGGCGGCGTGACCATGGGTGTCGTTGACGGCCTTGAAATTGTCCAGGTCCGCGAGGATCAGGGCACCCGTTCCCTGCGTGACGGCGCGGTCCTTCAGCAGCCCCGCGGCAAGGTCCAGGAATGCTTTGCGGTTGAGCAGCCCGGTGAGGTCATCGCGGGTGGCCACCATCCGCAGGGCGCGGGTCTGCTGCTCCGTGCTCAGGCCGGCCATGCTGAAGGACACCACCACCAGCAGCACCATGGTGACCATGGTGGTCACCGCGGACCCGAAGTAGGTCGTGAAAATGAGGCCGTCCTGGCCGTCTCCAAGGAAGAACACCAGCCGGCCGAAATAGAAGACGGACATCGCCACGGCCGCGGCAGCCATCGGCACGCGGACCCGCGAGTAGCCCGGTTCAAGCCGCCAGAGTTCCTGCGATGCCAGCGCCAGCGTCAGGCACATTGCGCCGAGGAAAACCGCGCCGCCGGCCCAGACGTTGGTGCCGGGATGGTCTACGGCGGTGGCTACCAGCGTGACCACCGGCACCCCGGTGAACACCCAGCGTTTCGGCGGCACCTCACGTAGCGACCGCGCACCTGCCCAGACTGCAACACCGCCATGGACCAGCAGGACGTTGCCCAGGGTGTTGGCCCACCACTGGTGGCCTGTGCCATTGAGCAGGAAGGCGGCGGATCCGCCGAGGAAAAATACAAGTGCGAGGCACCACCAGCCGCTGTACGGGGACCGGGTGGTGCGGTACGACGAAAAGTAGAACAGCAGTCCCAACACCAGGGCCATCACGCCAAAGGCGATCCTGAGTGTTGCTGTATCAAGGACCATTTTCCGAAGTTCCCCCAACGTCGTCGTGATGCAACCCTCAGTATCGCACCGCCGTCGGACAATTCTTCCTGCCCAGCCGCCCCCGGAGGTCACCCCGGCGACCGACGCCACTGGAAATAGTATTTACAAAAATAGTTATCCAGAATATAGTTGAATCTTGAAGCGTTGCGGAGAACCCTTCCGCTCAGTGATCCATCAGAGGAGTAGTTCATGACTAAGATCGCCATCGTCACCGGCAGCACCCGTCCCGGCCGCAACAACGCCGGCGTAGCCGAGTGGGTTCTTGCGCAGGCACAGCTGCGCACCGACGCTGAGTTCGAGCTCGTCGACATCGCTGACTACAACCTGCCGATCCTGGACGAGGCCTACCCGGCCGCTTACCAGAACTACCAGAACGCCCACACCCTCGCCTGGGCAGCCAAGATCGCCGAGTTCGACGGCTACGTCTTCATCACCCCGGAGTACAACCACTCCGTAGCGCCGGCCCTGGCCAACGCACTGTCCTACCTGAACGCCGAGTTCGCGAACAAGGCCGCCGGCATCGTCTCCTACGGCTCCGCCTTCGGCGTCCGCGCCGTTGAGCACCTGCGCGGCATCCTCTCCGAGCTGCAGGTGGCCCACGTGCAGAAGACCGGCATGTTCTCCCTGTTCACCGACTTCGAGAACTTCTCCGTCTTCAAGCCCACCGAACTGCAGGCCGAGTCGCTCACGCCGGTCCTCGACCAGCTCATCCCGTGGACCAAGGCCCTCGAAGCCGTCCGCGCCGAGGCATCTGTCAACGCGTAACTCACGCACACCCGAGCGCCGGTGCTTTCGGCGGGCCAAACGCCCGCCGAAAGCACCGGTTTTCGTTGTTAAATGGAAGGCTCCATCGGCCGTCCTGACATTTGAAAGACTTACGAAAAGGACATTTACGTGGAGCGTATTATGGGCGTGGAAAGGGATTCCATGCCGGCCACGCAGAAGCACACCCCGACCACCGGGGACCTCGATGTGATCTCGCAGTGGGGGCTGGTCATCGAGGGATTCCAGCACACCAATAAGAAGGTGCATGCAGAGGTCTCTTCCGCGTTCTCCCTGGAACCGGCCGAGGCCGAGACGCTCCTGCGGCTGGTCCGCACTCCCGGCGCGCGGATGCCCATGGCGAAACTGGCCCGGGAAGTCGCGTTCAGCAACGGCGGCTTCACGAAGATCGCAAACAGGCTGGCAAAACGGTCACTGGTCCAGCGCAGCCCCTGCGCCGAGGACCGCCGGGTTGTCTACCTTGAGCTCAGCACGCAGGGCACAGAAACCGCCAACAAACTGGCCTGCTTCGTGGCCGGACTGGTCCATTCCAACTTCGTGGACATCCTGGGCGCGGAACGGGCGCAGCTGGTCGCGGAAGCCATGGCCGAACTGCGGGACGCCAACAACGCCTGAAGCCCGGTGGGGCCGGCTCACCTCGTCAGCCCGCTACTGCCCCGGCGCGCGAATGATACGGCGCTGCGCGGCCACGGCGATGGCCGAGGTGCGGTTGTCGACGCCGAGTTTGCCGAAGATGTGCACCAAATGGGTCTTGACGGTGGCCTCGGAAATGAACAAGTGCCGGGCGATGGCCCTGTTCGCCAGGCCTGTCGCCAGCAGTTCCAGCAGCTGAACCTCGCGCGGCGTCAGGGCGGTTTCCGGGCTGCTGATCCGCGACATCAGCAACGCCGCGACCTTCGGGGCCAAAGCTGTTTGGCCGGCCGCCGCAGAAAGCACTGCTTGGCGGATCTGCTCCGGTGGCGCGTCCTTGAGCATGTAGCCGCTGGCGCCTGCCTCCACCGCGGCCAGGATGTCCGCCTCGGTGTCGTACGTGGTGAGGATCAGGACCGGTGGCGCGGAATCCAGTTTCCTGATTGCCGCCGTGGCGGTGACCCCGTCCATTCCGGCACCCATTTGCAGGTCCATCAGCACCACGTCCACGCGCTCCCCCACGGCCCGGAGCCGGGTGAGTTCACGCAGGGCGGCGTCCCCGTCGGCAGCCTCGGCGGCCACACTGAAGTCCTCGAATCCGGTAAGCATGGCGCGCAGTCCGGCACGGACCACAGGGTGGTCATCCACCAGCAGGATGCGCAACGTCCCCATCAGCGCCGCTCCCCCGCCGGACCGGCAACGTCGCCAGGCAGCGCCTCCCCGGCGAGCGCCTCAACGGGCGCCTCCCCGGCGAGCGCCCCGCCCGTGAGCGGCAGCCGGACCGCGACGACGGTGCCCTCCCCCGGTGCCGATTCGACTTCCAGTGAACCGTTCAGTTCCGCCACCCGGGCGGCCAGCGAGCGCAGGCCGAAGCCGCTCCCGTCCGCGCGGCCAGCCACGCCGGGACCTGAAGCTTCGGGCTCAAAGCCCGTGCCGTCGTCGTACACGTCCAGGGTGGCCTCATCCCCGAGGAACGCCAGGGTGACGACGGCGGTGCGCGCCTTCGCGTGCTGCCGGACGTTGGCAAGGCTGGCCTGGGCGGCCCGGAGCAGCGTGACGCTGTACTGCGGCTGCAGTTCCGCGGGGTCACCCACCAGCTCAAACCGGCAGCGGAGTGCGTCGCCACGGGCGGTGGCCAGTGTTTCGGTTTCGCCGCAGAGCCTTTTGAGGGTTTCGGGCAGGGACGACTCCTGGAGCCGGGGCGTGGTGAGGCCGCGGACAAAGCTGCGGGCCTCGGACAGGTTTTCGGACGCCGTCTGCTGGACCAGCGCGACCCGTTCGGCGGCGGTGGCCAGATCGCCGCCGGCCAGGGACTTCTCCGCGGCGCGCGCCACCAGAACGATGCTGGACAGTCCCTGGGCCAGGGTGTCGTGGATTTCGCGGGCCAGGCGTTCACGCTCGGCGGCGACCCCGGCCTCGTGCTGCGTCCTGGCCAGCTCTGCCCGCGTCCGCCGAAGTTCTTCCGCGGCCAGCCGCTGCGCCTCCCCCTCAAGGTACAGCGCGCGGTAGGCGAGGCCGGTGACGACGGCGAACCCCGCACCCAGGACCGGGCCCAGGACCATGGGCAGACTGGGCGACGGCAGCCCGCTGGCCACCCACTGCGAGGCCACCACTGCCGCCGTCATGACAGCGATCGTGAAAAGCGCGATGCGGCGGGGCAGCACATGCAGGTGCAGGAAAAACAGCGGAAAGGCGACCCAGGAAAACTCCGCGCTGCCAGCGAGGAGGATGCCCCAAAGTGCCGTGACCATGCCCAGCCACAGCAGCGCGTAGGGGTGCGGATTGAACGTGGAGCGGCCGGAAGCATACCGCTTTTCCAGCAGGGTGCCGGCAAGGTAGGTCCCGGCCAGGGCGACGGCGAGCGCGGACCAAAGGTAACGGCGCCCACCTGCGGGAGTGCCGGCGTCGGCCGGTCCGTCCGCGAGGTGCAGCCGCAGGATGGCGACGAGCAGCAGCACGGCAAACCCGACGTGCAGCGTCACGCGCAGGAACCGCAGGACGGCGGCCCCCGAGGGGGTGGTCTGTGGGTCCGCGGCAGGCATTCCCTCAGCTTAGGCGCCTGAGTCCGCGGGCGGATCAATCAAAAGGTTGACCGGCGCCTCAACCTTTCGTCCCTCCGGGATCAACCACGTGCCCGATGTGCTCTGCGCCGGCGCGCGGGAGAGTGGATTGAGAACGAAATCCACCCCCATTGAAGGAAGTACAACGTGTTTCTCGCTATTCGTGACATCCGGTTCGCCAAAGGCCGGTTCGCCCTGATGGGCGGCGTGGTGGCCCTCGTGACGCTGCTGCTGGTGCTGCTGTCCGGGCTCACCGCCGGCCTGGGCGATCAATCCACCTCCGCGATCGGGAAGCTGGGGGCCGGGTCCCGGCCGGTCGACACCATCGTTTTCGGCGCACCGGGCAGCAATGAGCCGACGGCGTCCTTTACCGAGAGTGAGGTGACCGCCGCGCAGGTGGACAGCTGGCAGCACGTGCCCGGGGTTGCCCGGGCCGAGGCCCTGGGCATCAGCCAGTCGCGCCTCCAGGCGGGCGACGGCGGCACCACCAATGTGGCGGTGTTCGGCGTCGCGGCTGTCGGGCAACTTGCGCCGGCGGCAGTGCGGGCGGGGGCGCTCGTGATCGGGTCCACCGTTGCGGCGGATTTGGAGCTCGACGTCGGCGACACCGCCACGGTGGGTGGCACCGACCTGACCGTCACCGCCGTCGTGGATGACCAGTGGTATTCGCACACCGGAGTGGTGTGGACGGCGCTGCCGACCTGGGCTGAGGTGGCGCATATTTCACCGGTTGGCAGCGCTGCGGGTGGCGGCGCTGCGGGCGGCGGCGTTGCGGGGAATCCGCCGGTGGCCACCGTTATCGCGGTCACTTACCAGGCCGGGGCGGCGGTGGACGAGGTGGCGGCTAACTCGATGGCGGGCACCGTGAGCACCAGCCGCACCGGTTCGTTCCAGGCGCTGGGTTCGTTCAAGAGCGAGAACGGGTCCTTGATGCTGATGCAGGCGTTCCTGTACGGGATTTCCGCGCTGGTGATCGTGGCGTTCCTGACCGTGTGGACCGTCCAGCGCACCCGGGATATCGCCGTGCTCAAGGCCATGGGCGCGTCCGGCGGATATGTACTGCGGGACGCCATCACCCAGGCCGCAATTGTGCTTTTGGCCGGAGCAGGGCTCGGCGGGGCAGCCGGCATCCTCGGCGGATTCGCGGCAGCGCAGGCCGCACCGTTCCTCGTCACTCCCGCCACCACGCTGCTGCCCGTGCTGGGAATCGTTGCGCTCGGCCTGGCCGGCGCCGCGCTGGCGGTCCGGCGGGTCACCACGGTGGACCCGCTGATCGCCCTCGGCGGCAACTAAACCCCTCCTCTTCTCCGAAAGGTTCTTCCTTATGTCTATCTCCTCTCTGTCTGCTGCATCCGTCGCTGCTTCGGCGGGCCCTCCTGCCCTCCCCCTTTCGCTGGATAACGTCACCCTCGAATACCCGGACGGAGGCGGAACCATCAAAGCCTTGGACAGCGTCAGCCTGTGGGTGGCGGCCGGCCAGATGGTCTCGCTGGTGGGACCGTCCGGTTCGGGCAAGTCCAGCCTCCTCGCGGTCGCGGCCACCCTGGTCCGCCCCACGAGCGGGCAGGTGGTGATCGACGGCGTTTCGACCACGGGCCGCCGGGACGCCGAACTCACCGCACTGCGACGCGAGAAGGTGGGGATCATCTTCCAGCAGCCCAACCTCCTGGCGTCACTCACCGCCGTCGAGCAGTTGATGATTGGGCACCATCTCCGCGGCAAGCCGCTGAGGGCCGCCCGCTCCCGGGCGCTTGATTTGCTGGAACTCGTGGGACTGGGGCCGTCTGCGGACAAGCGGCCGCACCAGCTGTCCGGCGGGCAGCGGCAGCGGGTGAACATCGCGCGGGCGCTGATGGGTGACCCCAAGGTGCTGCTGGTGGATGAGCCGACGGCTGCGCTCGACCATGAGCGCAGCGCATCGATCGTCGGACTGCTCCGACGTGTCACGGACGAGTTCCAGGTGGCCACCGTGATGGTCACGCACGACACCGAGTTCGTCCCGCTGACGGACGCGGTGGCGGTAATGCGTGATGGAGGTCTGACTGCGCCGGCGGTGCCGGGCGCTCCAGGCGCTGGCCTTGGGTGATACCGGTCGCGTCTATGCGGCTCGATTATTGTGCCCGCGCCAGCGGCGAGGCTGGCAGGGCAATGGCGGTTGCGGTCAGAACGGGTTCAACAGCCGGTCCACGAACTGACGGGTGCGTTCCTCCCGAGGGTTACGGAGCACCGTGTCTGGGTGACCGCGCTCCACCACCACCCCGCCGTCCATGAAGATGACCTCATCGGCGACCTCACGGGCAAACGCGAGCTCGTGCGTGACCACCACCATGGTCCAGCCCTCGTCCGCCAGTTCCTTGATGACCGTCAGGACGTCGCCGACCAGTTCCGGATCGAGCGCCGATGTCGGCTCATCAAAAAGCAGGAGCTGCGGACGCAGGGCCAGCGCACGCACAATCCCCACGCGCTGCTGCTGGCCGCCGGAGAGTTCGAAGGGATAGCTGTTTTCCTTGTCTTCAAGACCCACCCGGACCAGCAATTCCCTGGCTTCCTTCACGGCCTCGGCCTTGGACCGCTTTTGCACCTGCACCGGGCCCTCAATGACGTTTTCCAGGGCGGTCTTGTGCGGGAAAAGGTTGTAGTGCTGGAACACCATCGCGCTGCGGTCTCTCAGCGCCGCCAACTGTTGCTTGGACACCGGGGCCGAAAAGTCGACGGTCAGCTCGCCAGCGAAGTCCACCACTCCGGCGTCGGGAACCTCAAGCCCGTTCAGGCAACGCAGCACAGTGGTCTTGCCTGAACCGGACGGTCCGATCAAGGTGACCACTTCACCCCTGCTTACGTTCACGTCAATGGATTTCAAAACTTTATGCCCGCTGAACGCCTTGCGGAGTCCACGGACGCTCAGGAGCTGGGCGCTCTCCGTGGACCCGGAATCAGTGGGCAACATAGCGGTCCAATCTCTTCTCAAGGGCGGACTGTCCGCCGGCGAGGACCAGGCAGATGATCCAGTAAATGACGGCCGCTTCCAAATACAGGAGCATGAATTCCTGGCTGAAGGCCGCTACCTGCTGCGCCTGGCGGAACAGTTCAGTCACGAGGATCAGCGAAGCCAGCGAAGTGTCCTTGACCAGGCTGATAAAGGTGTTGGACAGGGGCGGGACGGAGACGCGCGCGGCCTGCGGCAGGATGATCCGTACCAGCGACTGGCGGCGGGACATCCCGATCGTATGGCCGGCCTCCCACTGGCCCTTGGGTACTGACAGGATGGCTGCTCGGATGACCTCCGCGGCGTAGCCGCCCACGTTGAGGGAAAAGGCGATGATGGCGCTCGGCCAGGGGCTGATGGTTACCCCGATGGAGGGCAGCCCATAAAAGATGACAAACAACTGCACCAGGAGGGGCGTGCCCCGGATCACCGAAATGTAGATCCGGGCGATCGTGGAGAGGACCCGGTTACGGCTTAACCGCATCAATGCGACGATCAGGGCCAGCAGCAGCCCAAAGGCGAATGAGACCAGTGCCACAGGGATGGTCCCGGTAACGGCACCGATGAGGATCGGTCCCAGTGCCCCCCATACGAGTTCCCAGTTGATCATGACCCGGCGCGGCATTCTTGAACGATGCGCATCGTCGCTACTTGGTCACGTCCGCGTCGAAGTATTTCTGCGAAATCTTGGCCAGGGTACCGTCGGACTGCAGTTCGGTGAGTGCCTTGTCCACAGCGTCCGTCAGGCTGGTTGAGCCTTTCCGGAGCGCGACGGCACTCAATGACTTGTCGGTGGTTTCGGCGGCAATCTTGATGCTGTCATCGTGTGAAACCTTCTGCTGGTCCAGGTAGGTCAGTTTGTCGTTGATTGTTGCATCCACCCGTCCCTGCTTGAGCAGCGCGATGGCCTGCGCCCAGCCCTCAACTGCCTCGACGTTGGCGCCGCTCTGCTGGGCCAGCTTGTACCAGTTGCTGGTCAATGATTGCGCCGTGGTTTTGCCCTTAAGGCTGTCGAAAGAAGTGATGCTGTTGTTATCGGCTTTGGTGACAATGACGCCGGTGCTGACCGTGTACGGGGTCGAGAAATCATATTTCGCCTTGCGTTCGTCCGTGATCGAGACCTGGTTGGCAACGACGTCGAACCTCTTGGCTTCCAGGCCGGCAAAGATGGCATCAAACTGGGTCTCCTGGAACGTGGCCTTAACGCCCAGCTTGTCGGCCACTGCCGTGATGATCTCCACGTCGAAACCGGTCAGTTCGCCGCTGCCGTTGGCGTGGAACGAGAAGGGCTTGTAGGTTCCCTCCGTGCCGACTTTAAGCACGCCCGCGCTCTTGACGTCACTCAAAGAAGTATCCGTCCCACCGGCAGGTGCCGAGCTGGCTGGGCCCGTAGACGCGGAACCGCATCCGGCCAGGGCCAGTCCTGCAGCCGCGATGAGGCCAATGACGGAAACTCGTGTGCGCTTCATAATGATCCTTCGTTCAGGAGCAGCAAGGGCTCGCCGACTTGGCGGCACCATCACTTGCGACGATAGCAACACTGCAGAAAGATCGCAGGCACCGGCTTCATCCAACCTCACGAAGTGGGACCGAAAGCCGTTCACAGGGTTCGCCGATCACTGCAGCCACCGAGCCCGGAATCCGGGGGCAGCGGGTGAGCGGGATGACTCAACGCAAGCGTGGAGTCAAGTTGGGGTTTAGTTCAACCGGGCTGGGAACGGTGGTGGTCGTTGAGGCCATTTTCGTAGGCGAAGATGACGGCGTGGACGCGGTCGCGCAGCCCGAGTTTCATCAGGATGCGGCCCACGTGGGTCTTCACGGTTGATTCGGTCACGAACATTTGCTCTCCGATCTCAGTGTTGGTTAGTCCGCCGGCTATGGCCGAGAGGATTTGGCGTTCCCTCGGGCTCAGGGCTGCGACGGCTTCGTCGCCCCTTGGTCGGGGACCGGAGGGAAGCCGTTGGCTGAAGAGGTCCAGCATCCGGCGGCTGACCCTGGAGGAGATGGCGGCATCTCCTCCGGCGACGGCCCTGATGGACGTAACCAGCTCGGCTGGTCCGACGTCCTTGAGGAGAAAACCGCTCGCACCGGCCCGGAGTGCAGCGAAGGCGTACTCGTCGAGATCGAACGTGGTGAGGACAATGACCCGTGATTGCGGATGCTCCTCAACAATTGTGCTGGTGGCGGCGATGCCGTCCATGCCGGGCATTCGCACATCCATCAGCACCACATCCGGGGCAAGGCTGCGAGACATTTCGATTCCCATCCTGCCGTCGGCGGCTTCCCCGACGACTTCGATTCCCTCCTGGGCGTCTAGGACCATACGGAATCCCATCCGGACAAGATTCTGGTCATCGACGAGCAGCACCCGGATCGATCGCCCGGGTGAGGCAGTTACTGGCTCCATGAGGCTCCTTCCTGCGGGACGAACCGTACGGTCACGGACCATCCACGGCCCGCCATGGGGCCCGCCTCCATCGTGCCGCCATACAGCGCGACGCGCTCACGCATCCCCACTAGGCCACGTCCGGAGTGCCCTGCGGGAGCTACGACATGTTGGCCATCGTCAATTACCAAGACCGTGATCTCTTCGGCTCTGAACTGCACCTCGACAGCCACCGTCGATACCTCCTTCGCGTACGTAAGCGCATTGGTGAGACCCTCCTGTACGACGCGGTAGATTGCCAGCTGGATCCCGGTGTCAGCCGGAGGAACACCATCTGACCGCAGGACCACCGGAAGGCCCGTCGAGCGGAAAAGTTCCACCAGAGCTGGTACTTCCCGGACACCCGGCGCCGGGGCTACCGTGCCGGGCAGTTCCCCGGTGTTGCCTTCGTTCAGCACTCCGAGCATCCGGCGCATGTCTGCCACCGCGGCGCGGCCAGTCGCGGCGACCTGGCGCATGGCCTCGGCGGCGCGGGCAGGGTCAGAGGGTGCGATCTCTGCAGAACCATGGGCCAGGGAAATCATCACGGCCAATCCATGCGAGACGATGTCGTGCATCTCCCGGGCAATCACGTTTCGCTCAGCGGCCGCGGCGATACTGGCCAAATGCTGCCGTTCCCGCACCAACCGGTCGGCGCGGTCCACGAGGGCGGCCACATAGCTGCGCCGCGAGCGGACGTTGAAGCCGATCAGTGCCGCGATCACGAGCACCGCAATTGCCTGACCTGCCTGGCCCGGGTCAACCATAGACCCGGGCAAGAGGACCGCGGCCAGAAGGAGGACGCCGCTGGTCCCGACGAGGGCAATAGCTGCGTGCCGGGCGGAACTGTAAACGGCGACGGTATACAGGGTTATGGCTGCCGCTACCGCTGCGAAGCTTGCTGGCGCCGGGAACGTGAGGAGCATGATGCCCGCAGTGGCGGCAAACGAAAACATCGGAGCCCGCCGGCGGAACAGCAGGGCAGTTCCGGAAACCACCACCGCGAACAACTGGAGAACGAACCCCGGGCTGCTGGTCTCATGAACGAGAGCAGCCGCCGCAAGGGCCGGCCCTGTGTAGGCGGCAGAGATCAGAAAGTCCGTGATTCCCGGACGGGAGCGCCACCGGCGATACCGGATCGGCTCCTCCGTGGGACCCGGCGTCGGCAACGCCGGTTCCGCCGACGACTGAAGGCGCTCACTTCCTCCCGTCCCTGTCATTCTCCGGACTCTACCCGTCGTGAAGTGCATTACGGCCTCCGGTCTTCAGTTGGCAGGGAACGGGCAGTGCCAGCGTGGAGAATCATTGGACTGCAAGGACCAGGTACAGGGCGGCAAGGGCAGCCGTAGCGGGGGTCATCACGAAGCGTTCGGGTTTGCTGCGCGAGAGGCCGTTCATCAGGACGCCGAGCGCGAAGTATCCCGTCATCACCCAGATGGTGACGGTCATCAAGGATTCCCCTATCAATGGCGGGACAAGGCCAGCCTTGGCCAATGCTGCATAGGCGAAGATTGCATACAGGCCGATGGAGACCACACTGAGGATCCTGAGGTTGGTTGGGAGGACGCGGTGTTGTCCGCCCCAGGCCATCCTTCCGAGCGGAGCCCCGGTAATAAGAGCGACTTGGAAGACGGCCAGGGCTGCCAGAAGCCCACAGGCGAGTATTGCGGAAAGTTGGTCCAACGGCATCAGAAACCACTCTCTACCATCGCGCCGATCTGTCCCTCTGCCCGACGCCGGATGGCGGTGCGAATGAGGGCCGGCAGGGCACCGGCGAGAACGGCGAGCAGCAGGCCGAGCACGATCAGGACGGGAACGCGGACATAGGTTCCACTGGACGGAAGGTTCAGATGCGCGGTGGGATAGTCGATCATCTTGGCTGCCGATAGGGCGGTGGCATGGTCGGTATGCTGCGCCAAATACTCTAGCGCGCCATCGAAGCCGAGCGCACCATCAGCGCCGGCAAAGGCATCGGCGGATACGTCGCGGGACGCGGCCCATTCCTTCAAGTGGGGGTTGATGTCCTGGTCCCGGGCCGCGCCTGGTGCAATGACCTTGTCCACCTGGGGTGCCCGGGTTTCCGGAATGGTGAGGAGAATCATCCCGTGCCTGGTGGTGACGGTGTCCGTGGTGCCGACCGGCACGGTGCGGGCTGCGAAGGACATGTTGTATACCTCGAAGGCGCTGGCGACGTCGGATTCTCCCACTCCGTCATAGAGCCCGACGGCGATCGTCGGCCGGAACCACGGGACGAGGGCGTTGAGTCCGACGGGAATGTCCGAGGCGGCAAAGGACTGGACGGGTATCGATGCCGACGCCGTGAGCGCCCAGCCCGGATAGTTCACCAGGCGCCCGACCCGTTCAGCTTCGTCGGTGCCGGCCAGGTCCGCCATGACCTTCAGCGCCCCCGGAATGCCGGACGTGACACCGGCTGTGGTGGTGATCATGCCGTCCTGGACGTACCGCAGGCCTTCGGCCCATTGAACCTGGGGACGGCTCTTCTTCAGAGAACTTAGACGTGACCAGTGGCCGGTCGCCTTGTGCCCGTCGAGGACACCGGTCGCGGCCAGGACGTTCGATCCGTTGCAGACGCCCAGAATTTGGGCTCCGCGCCCTGACTCCTCCAGGATCCACTCCCGCATTGCGGTTTCCTCCTGCCCCTCGGGGGCGCCGACGGCGGGGACAACGACGACGTCCGGCTGTCGGGCCCTGCCCGACCGGACGTCGTTGAAGGTGTAGGTCGGCACGATCGCCGTACCTCCGTCAATCGGTGCAGGACCTGGCCCGGCTGCGATGGTGTAGACGGAGAATTCGGGGGAACTGGCGAAAACCTCGTAGGGAGCCAATACGTCGCTCCCCACGGTGCCCGACGAGCCGAGGACAACGGCAACAACGATCGGGCCGGAGGAGGAAGGCCGGTTCACCGGCAATCCTTGCAGGCTCTGCTGTGGTGGCGCGGCATGGCTTTGTGCATCAGCCACGTCGACGCCAGCGAAGGCCAGCGCAGCCACAACGGTCAGGAATAATGCCCAGGAGACAGCGGCGTTGGAAAAGCGTCGTGAACGGGAAGCCATGAGCTGGGTCTCGATTCTATGAACGTGCGGGCTGGCACAGTGTGTGCGGCTGCATCGCTTTTCACGCTACGTTTTGCCCCTTTCCCGAACATCGGCCCAGAGGACACTTCCCAGAAGGTGCACGTGGTACCGCGGTACTACATGTGGCTGTGGCATGAGGCAACGTCGACCGTCATCGATGCTTTCGCTGGGACGGCCGCTCGCGCTCAGGGTGTGCTGAGGCGTCCTCGGTGGGTCAAGAGAAGCGTCAATTCGAAACGCCCGTCCCAGCCACGGGAGGCTACTACAGAGTTACCGCTCACTCGAAGCCAAAGAGCCTGCAAGTAGATGAAAGATTCACTCGTCTAACGACGGCCCGGAGGGCCGATAACGGACGTTATGTAACGCTGAAGCTCCGGAAGGGACGGTCAGAGCGCTCTGACAACTTCATATTACGGATGCTCGCCGAGCTAACGCTTAGCGCGCATAGGACGGCAAGGTCCCCTTAAAATCTTTTTGTTCCCTCCGGTGGCCGCGAACAGTAATATGCTCACTCCCAAGGTGGTTGGTTTACGAGGCTCATCTAAATGCCGCGCTGATTTGGGTACCGGTGCCTGAACTGAGGAAAGGCTCTATGTCGCATTCTGTAGGTAACGTAGAGGGATCATCGTCTGATCTGCCCCTTTCACGCTCTACGACCCACAACAATCGTGAGCCCAGTACAGAGCAATCAAGCCAGACCCAGGTCTACGGCGCGAAGATGAGTGGTTTTGCGTCAGTTGTTCCAAAACCGGGGCCGGGGCTGTGGCGGCCTGCGCCTCGACCGGTGACAACGGTTTCCAGGCAACAGCAGTCTTCTCCACTCACTGGCGGCGCAAGTACTTCTACTCCCCTATCACCAGCACCAGCGGTCCCTCAAATCGAGAGTGTGACTGCCGATCGCGGCAGTGTAGTTGTTGCGTCTGGGGCATCGGTGGGTGACATAGTCACCAACGTAAGTCTCGTGGCCCCAGTTCGAATACCAGCATGTTTAAGGCCACACGCGGCTGTGATCGCTACGCTAAGAGGCCACAGATCCGCATTGACCGAATGGGTCTTGCCCTTTCACGCCCCTCGTGAAGATGCCCCTTGGCATCCACAAACCCTTTGGGCTAAAGCAACGAATCCATCCGAAGCCGGAAGTATCCTGCTGACTGGGCACGGGGGAATCGGAAAAACACGCACCCTATTTGAGGTTGCCGCTCTGGCTTCAAAGGAGGGATGGGACGTGTTCCATATGCGGGGCTCAAATGTATCTCCCGCTTTGGACTATCTCAAAGACCGGACCGAGACTTCGTCCCACCCGGTCCTGATCGTTATCGACTACCTCAACCTCTACCACGCCACCCTTGACTTAGACCTATTGCAGGATTTAGCTGCGGCGGCCAGATATCCCAACCCCAGGCTCGCCGTGATAGCCAGTGTCCGCACCGGATGGTGGAACAATCACACAGAACATCCTGGTCTCAAATCGATGGACCGGGTTCAACTAGCGCCCAGTCCTCAGGATCTTTACGAGGTGTGTGCGGCGGTGGCTGCTGAGACAGCCCCTACGGCTGTCCAACGGCGAGGCCTGAAGTATGTCCTAGGCCGTACCGGATTGACTCGCCCCGTCCTAGTAAGGCTTATAGCGACAATTGTCGAGGATCACATCATTTCGGGGATGGCCACCGACACACTTATTTCCGGCGACCTGAGCGATTATTTGCGTGATCGCCTTACAGAAGACCATTTGTTGCCACTTGCTCATCCCAAGACTGCATTACTGCCACCCACCGTCGACGAAACCGTTCACGCGACGGCGGTTGTCCTAGCCACGACACCCACGACGCGCCAACAATCTGCCATGACAGCTGCCACAGTGCTCGCTAGGTTGGGGCAGCATAAGGACTCTCACCCGGCTGCAGAGCACCTCGTGAACATGCTCGCCACAATGGGCTGGCTTACGCCTGCTGACACCACGGCAGACAAGCTTGCCGCAGTCCACGACGTTGTAGTGGATCACGTGGTAGAGAGTGTCCTCTTCCCGAGTGGGATCGGAGTCCATCCAGCCCACCTGACTACCCTTTTAGACGCTGCATCAACGATGCCGACGACTCTAACAAACGCCTTTATCACTCTTGAGCGCATCCACGATGAGCGTGAGGCACGCGATGACATAAATACAACCCTGCGGGATTGCACGGGGCACTGGGTCGATACCAGTGGACCTAACATACTTACTGCCTTGACCGGTGACCCCTGGGAGGGCGCCGTTACTGCATCAGCCCTCCTAACCACTCCTCTGTTATCCGGTCCGCAGGCAACTTGGGACCTGGTGACGAAGCCCCTGCTTCGGGAACTTGGCTCTCACGCAGCGGCGCGGGGATTGCTAATTATCGCAGCACAGAGCCTTCCCGATGTTTACAGTGCCCAAATTGGGGAAATGGCGTTGACTTGGTTGGAGGCTAACCCGCCTGACGGCACAGAATACCTGTTGCGGCATCTTCTCGACCGTGAAGAGATGTCCGCGGAGCATGTCAATGCGCTCCTTGAATTGTCCTATGCATGGACCGAGAAGTATTCCGACAGTCCTGGCGCAGATTTCGTATTATCCCGCCTCCTGGCTTCCTCTCTTTTGAGTCCCGAACGTACAACGAGAACAATTGATCGGGCACTGTATTGGCTAAATCTGCACGGGAGCCGCCCATACACATCACACCTGCTCTCTGCACTCCTGCTTCGCAAGGATCTAAGCGCGGAACACTCGCTGGCGACAATTCACTTCGGAAGTACTTGGCTCGAGCAGCATGCTACAAATTCCAATGCCGCCTTTGTTTTAAGCGCATTTTTGAGTCGGCCTCAACTGACATCGGGCCAACTCAATACTGCGGTCCGTTTGGCTCTCGAGCACGCAGCAACCTGCTCCGACGTTCAGGTCAGCTATCTAGTGCCGGCCCTGCTGGGTCGGACCGACCTCAGTAAAGAACAAACGGAAGCAGCCCTCAACGCAGCCCATGCCGCGCTGGAGCGCGAAGGCCTCGAAGCGAGCTTTATGTTGCGGGGCCTGCTTAGCCGTGCCGACCTGACCGAACAACAGACCCAAAGGGCATGTGATGCCGCTTTCGCTTCGATTGTCGACAATTATGGGCCGGAAGCCAGCTATGTGCTGGATCCTCTGCTGCGCCGCACGAACCTCATAGAAGAACAGGCCGAGGCCGCATGTGTCGCAGCGTGGGCCTGGCTGGCACACAACACCGGCGTTGAAGCATGGCATGTCCTTGAAGCACTGCTAAGTCGTACCAACTTAACGGAGGAACAAGTCGACGCAGCCTGTTCCGCCGCCCATGTTTGGCTGAACGAAAACCAGGGCCCGGAGGCCAGCTATGTGCTTCAGCCGCTGTTGGTTCGCAGTGACCTGACTGAAAGGCAGAGTAAAGCAGCACGCGAAGCGGCGCGCACATGGATACTTGACACTCTTCACCCTGGACCCGGGCTCGGCGCAGATACCAGCTACGTTATTAGTGCTCTATTGAACCGCTTGGACCTGACCGAAGAACAAACGAAAGCGGCATGCGAAGTAGCCCATAACTGGTTGAACCACAATAGCGGCCCTCAAGCGAGCTATCTGCTGCAGTCTCTACTGAGAGCCTCCGTGCCCTTGAGCGCAGAACAAGCCGAGGCAGCATACGGGGCGGCCCTCGCTTGGTTAGATAACCACCCCGGTCCCGAAGCCAACTATGTGCTGCAGGCTCTATTGGAATCCAACAACTTGTCTGAGGAGCAGATTGAAGAGGTATGCGGCGTCGCGCACGCCTGGTTGGCCGATAACTTCACTGCTGGAGCTAACTATGTGCTCCGATCCCTACTAAGACGCGCTGACCTCACAGAAGAACAGAGCAAAGCAGCATGCGAGGCAGCCCTCGCTTGGTTAGATAACCACTCCGGCCCCGAAGCCAACTTTGTGCTGCAGGCTCTCTTGGAGAGAGACGCCTTGTCTGAGGAGCAAATCGAAAAGGTATGCGGCGTCGCGCACGCCTGGTTGGCCGATAACTTCACTGCTGGAGCTACCTACGTGCTCCGGTACCTACTTGGGCGCACTGACCTTACAGAAGAACAGAGCAAAGCAACATGTGCCGTTGCGAACGTATGGCTGGACAAGAATGCGGGTTCAGGCGTTGAAACCCAATTTGTGCAGAAGGCCTTATTAGGCCGCTCCGAACTCAGCGCCGAGCAGCTCGAGCACTTCCTCACGGGCAACGATTTTTCTTTGTCAACTAGCTTAGTTCGCGGATACCTTGCCATCGAGGGTTTAAGTCATGCTCAGAGAAGCGGACTCATAGATTCGCTCGTCGATGCTGTCAATAATTACGACAAGAGTCCAAATGCCAGCAAACGTAAAGTCCTTGTGCTGCTTGGAGCTCCTAATCTAAGTCCTGAGCAGCTGGACCTTGTGGTGAACACTGCCGCCTCATGGTCATCCAGGCACATGGAGTATCTTCAGACTCGGTTCGTTCTGCGGACCATGTTGCTCCGTGCAGACCTGACCGTGAAGCAGGCCGACATTGCCATAACCTTGTCTATTGAGTGGCTTAATTCACATGCTCAAATGAGTCAGGCATGGTCCGTCCTGGCTGCGTTGCTGGAGCGAACTGACCTGCAGCCGATTCAAGCTGAGTCGGTACGGGCCTCGGCTGACACCTACTTGAATCATCACTATGCCAGAGACGAGGCTGCCAATGTACTAAGGCAACTCCTCGCTAATACGCGACTAACTCCGGAGCAGCTGCAGCGGGTGGTTGACGCAGCCAGAAAGTGGGTGCAAGCTCATACGCCCTATGCCACCGGGTTAGGCACACTTGGAACGGACGAGGTCCCAGCGCTCGTCGACGTTATGGAAAAGCATCTCGAAAAGCAGTCAACCGAACATCGGATGAAGCTGGCTGGCGAAAGCGAGCCGTAAGGAAATCTCACAGAGCCCGATTATGCATCATCCTGCCTGAGGCTTTTGCTCGGACGTGTTGCCTCTGTGTAGCTCGTCCTAATGGATCCGGTGTTACCCCCAATTTGAGCCACTCCTCCCCGGTCGGCACGCTGGCTGATAGTGCCCGTGAAGGCAACTGAAGCAGCACCGCTCGCCGAGGATTTGGCTAGGGTCAGTAGCTCCTCCGCTGTGGACAAAATTTCCGTGTCATCCTCCATCTGATACTCCAGAAGGTGCGGGCTCAAGTAGGAAGCAATGGTGTCATCAGGATTGCTCTCGAACATGGCCAGGGCAGACGCGGCCTTAGTATCTTGTCCGAAGCGTCCCAAAATTAAGCGTTTAAGGCCCTCATATGCGTCACCGATGGCGGTCTGTGCCGCGTCAGTTGCCCCTGCTCCGACGCCGGCCGCCAATGCCGCAAGTATCAGTGTTATGGGTTCCATTCCGTAACCTCCTGCTCGTGTCCCAATAATTCTCTTGAGAATACGCCTCTAGATGATGACTGGGCTTGTAGCGCGCTCCGGCCGCGCCATGTTCTTACTGCATTAGATTGTCGGCAGGGATCTTCGGCCGGCTTTACGGCCCGTTCCCTGTATCCGGGAATGTCATACACGTGGCTTGGCACGAAGTCTCTCGACCCCTTTTAGCGGCCCCTTGCTCATAGCTACCCGCCGCTCAAGGTGCGCCTTTCCCGGTCCTGGGCAGTTGCTGCCGATCCACCGCTCCGAATTTCTGCTGGTACTGCCGTCCAGGACTTCCGTCATTCAGCCTCTGTGGACTCTGCTGCGCCTCAACAGGGTGTCCCTCGTAGGCCTTTCTGTATCACTGGGGCGGAGGGACAGCAACCCACCGCTGGCATGCACCTCCCACCCCAAGTCCCCCATCGCGCATTGGTATTGCTTCGGGCGGGCAAATACCGCGCCGAAGCTACACCGGTCGACCAGATGCTCCCGGTCCAACCTTGAGTGCTGGGTGACAGGATGCCCGCCACGCTATGCCGGAAGGGGTTCCAGTGTGCGTGTACTGGCCGGCTTCGGCAGGCCGAAATGCTCGTTCACGGTCGGTCTCTCGCAAGACCAAGGTAAACTGCCCCGGCTTTCCAGCCCGGCCCCGGTCTGGAAAGCGGGGACCTCAGCATCTTTGGAGGCGCGGGTAGGCTGTACCCGCGCCTGGCTGGACCACACCTCAACCTGACGTCAGGTAGTCCCTGTGAAACCCGTCGGAATAGGGTGCAATTTTGTATTCACTGACACGGGCTCCGGGAAGTCTCACGTTTCAACCTGACGGTTATGGCTCAGGAAAGTTCCCTGTGAAGGGAGAGCGTATCCGGTCGATCGCTTCCGCACTCTGGATCCAAACGAATGGCTCGAGCGGGTACAGGCAAGATCCGGTCAGGACACCAATCAGCTCAGCTGTCCTACTCTGTTTTGCCCGCGCCCCCCCGACAAAAGGCGTGTCTCGGTCGTCCGCAGCCACCATACGCCGCCGCCCGAATGCCCTACCCGGTGTCGGTACCCCGGAGTAGGGTTCCGTCATGGACATCATCCTCGTACCCGGTTTCTGGTTGGACGCGTCATCGTGGGAGGAGGTGACGCCGGCACTGGAAGCGGCGGGGCACACGACCCATCCCCTGACGCTGCCCGGCCTTGAATCCGTGGACGCACGGCGTGCCGGCATCACGCTGAAGGACCACATCGCCGCCGTCGTGAACGTTGTGGACGGGCTCAATGGAAAGGTGGTCCTGGTGGGGCATTCCGGCGGTGGTGCGGTCATTCACGGAGTGGCGGACGCGCGGCCGGACCGCGTGGCCCGGAACATCTACGTGGACAGCGGACCGCTCGGTGAGGGCGGCGTCATCAACAATGAGCTGCCGGCCAAGGGCGACGACGTTCCACTGCCACCGTGGGAAGGCTTCGAAGATGCTGACCTGGTGGACCTCACCGACGAGCTGCGGACCAAGTTCCGGGCGCGCGCCATCCCCGAGCCCAAAGGTGTGGCCTACGGCAAGCAGCGCCTGCACGACGTCCGCCGGTACGACGTTCCTGCCACCGTGATCGCCTGCGAATTCCCGTCGTCGCTCCTCACCGAATGGATCGACGCCGGCCACCCATTCACCGCTGAGCTGGCCCGCGTACGCGACGTCGACTTAGTGGACCTGCCCACCGGGCACTGGCCGCAGTTCACGAAGCCGGTTGAGCTGGGCCAGGCGATTCTGAAGGCGGTGGAGCAGACGGCCTGAGGCTGGCCACGCCCCACACGGTCAGCAGGAGGGCGATAAGCAACAGTCCGGCATCGCCGAGGTCTACGGCACCGAGCCAGTTCGTGACCGGGTCCCTCAGCCCGAAGGCCGCGTTCACGAAGCCGCCCAGCGTGATCGCAGCGATGAACAGGGCGGAGACCGCAGAGATCCCGGTCACCGCCGCGTTGAAACCGAGCTTGCGCCCGGGATCCTCCAGGGCCGAGCGGTACATCCGCATCATGGCCACCCCGTTCAGCGAATCGCACAGCGTCATCGCACCGGTGAACGCGAGGGGCAGCGCGATCAGGGCGAGCGGCGAAACGCCGGCCAGCGACGCCGCCGTCGTCATCACCAGCAGGCCAATGGTGGTGGCCGTGTCAAAACCCAGCCCGAACAGGAACCCGATCACGTAAATGTTCCGCGGCCGCCTTACCCGGGACAAGGGCTTGGCGAGGAGCCGCGCCACGAATCCCTGCGCCTCAAGATCGGCCGCATCGATGCTGCCACCGGCCCGGGCGCCACGGTAGACGCGCACTGCGCGAACAAAGGACGAGCCGTTGAACAACCCCATAGCCAGCAGGAACAGCCCGGAAACACCGCTCCCAATCAGACCCAGCACCTGGTTCCCGGCCGATCCGTCCTCCATAAACCGCCCCACCATCGTGGCGCCTGCAACCACCAGCACTCCGGCCAGGATCACCACCGAGCTGTGCCCCAGGCTGAACGCGAAGCCCACACTCACGGGGTCCTGCCGCTGCGCCACAAACTTACGGGTGGAGTTATCGATCGCGGCCAGATGGTCCCAGTCGTAGCTGTGCTTCACCCCGGCCAAATAGGCAGTCAGCACCAGGCCAAGTGCCAGCGGCTGCCCACCGCCCGCGGTTCCACTGAGCAGAAGTACGACGGCGGCGAGATGCAATGCGGCCACCGCGCCGAACGTGAAGAGCAGCCGGGTGCGGACCGGCAATGAGTCCCGCTCGCGGTACATCACGGCGAACTGGGTCAGCGCTGTCATTCAGTACTTCCTCAGGTTCAGGGGCGCCTGCCCGTGCCAGCGGTCCCGCAACAGCGCCGTGCACGCACCCAGCAGGCTGTTCAGCTCGCCGGTGCTGTTGGACAGTGCCCGCAGCACCAGCCCCGTGGTTCCAGCCACGGTGCGCGTGAGGGAAATTCCCGTGTGGGCGTCGTGCCCGGAGGTCAGGGCATGGAGCTCATCGGCGAGCGCCTGGTTCACGCGCTTGTCCACCACAACCAGCGAGCCCAGGTGGCTGAAGCCCTCCATAAAGCCCAGCCCGGTGACATCGTTCAACGGGGGCCGGATCAGCAGATTGTCCAGGGCGAGCAGCTGCGCGCTGCCGCCAGTATCGACGTGGATCTCGTTGCGCAGCCGCAGCTCCTCATACTTGAACGACGCCCCGTCCGGCGACCAGCCCGGTGTGATCACTTCAGCCATGACAAGGCTCGACGTCGGCCGCAAGGTAACGTGCGTGTTCTGCCGGTAGCTGGCCTCCCGATAGGCAATGAGCTGGTCAGGCATCAACTCCAGCCGGGCCCCCTCCCCCAACCTCAAAGCCATCCGCTGCTCAGCAAAGGATCCAGGAGTCCGATAAATCTTCGTCGCCGACTGCGTAGTCAGGAGCAGGTCAGCCCCATCCCCCACCTCCACATCAAGCAAAAAGAGATCAGCCCCAAGATACGCCCCGCCAGGATTCACAAGGACATAACAAACCTGCCCGGACTCATCCAGATAATGCGGCCGTAGAACTCTCAGGGCGCCTTGATGGTACTGGTATACGGCCACCGAGCGCTGACCACGCGCGGCGACCCGGAGCTCCAATCGGCCCATCGCGGGCCGATCAGCGGACGCGGGTGATAGGGGCCGCGGCGTGGTGGGCACCGCGGAGCGGGCACGGCCCCTATCACCCGCGGGCGCAGGCCCAGGTGAGATGACCGCATGAGGCGAACGGGCCGCCGTCGTGCTCATTGAGCCAAGTCGAGCATCAGGACGTCCCGCCGCACCCATTCGATGACGGCGTCGAGCCCTTCGTCGGTCTTGAGGTTCGTAAAACAGAAGGGCCTGTCGCCACGGAACTCGCGGGAGTCCCGCTCCATAACGGACAGGTCGGCGCCGACGTGGGGTGCGAGGTCGGTTTTGTTGATGATGAAGAGGTCGGACTTGATCATGCCCTGGCCGGCCTTGCGCGGGATCTTTTCACCCTGGGCCACGTCGATGATGTAGATGGAGAAGTCCACGAGCTCGGGGCTGAACGTGGCGGAGAGGTTGTCGCCGCCGGACTCGACGAAGATCACCTGCAGGTCCGGGTGCCGCGCCTTGAGTTCCTCGATGGCCGCGGTGTTCATGGAGGTGTCTTCGCGGATGGCAGTGTGCGGGCAGCCGCCGGTTTCGACGCCGATGATCCGATCCTCGGGCAGGATCCCGTTGGCGGCCAGGATCTTGGCGTCCTCGATGGTGTAGATATCGTTGGTGATTGCGGCCATGGAAATCTCGCGGCTCATGTGCCGGGTCAGCCGCTCCACAAGCTGGGTTTTGCCGGCGCCCACCGGGCCGCCGATGCCGATTTTGATGGGTTCAGTCATGGTGTCCTTCTCAGTAATATGCACAGCTAGCTCATGAACATTCGGGCGCGTTGCCGCTCGTGCCGCATCTGCGAAATTTCGATTCCGGGGCTGAGGGCCCCGAAGTCGTCCGGCGTCAGGTGCGCGATCCGCTCGACGGCGGCAGCGACGTCATCGGCCGCTTGCCGCAGCAGCCGCTGCCCCGCGTTCTGCCCGAGCGGAATCGCGCGCACCGCATTCTGCGTCAGCGACGTGACCGTGGCGAAAAGGTAAGCGGCGAGCGCTTCGGCAAGCGGCACCCCCAGTGAACGCGCGACGACGGCGAACGCCAGCGGCTGATGCCCGGCAGCCCGGCCGCTGGTCACCAAGTCCCGGTACAGTGCGAGCTCCGCCGACGGAAAAACCCCAGTCCCAATCTCCAGCAACCGTCCGCCCATCTTCAAGCTCGCCTCCCGAACCTGCCGAGGCAACAAAGAAGCAGAGAGCAAAGAATCCAACTCCCCCACAGGAACGTCCTCATACAAGAACCGAATAGCCAAACCATCAGAGTAAGAAAGCTGCTGGGCCAGGAAGGCGGATAGCCAGGTACTGAAGGAGGTCTCGTCGTGGATCAGCCCGCGGTCAATGTACGTTTCGAAGCCGAAGGAATGAGCAAACGCTCCAGTAGGAAGCGCAGAGTCGGTGAGTTGCTGCAGCGATAACTGGTAGCTGGGCACAGCGGCGGAGGCGGGTGAAGGGGGCTGCGGTGTGGTGGGCACCGTGAAGCGGGCACAGCCCCCTTCACCCGCTGGAGCCGCAAGCGGCTCACTCGAGTCAGTGCGAGTGCTCAGCATGGCGAAAAGGCACAGGCATGACGCGTTCCTGCCGGTCGTAGGGCACGGAAACGTGGCGAAGGTAGTCCTCGACGGTGTGGTCGTACGCGCACACCATGACGTCGGCCCCGTACTCCGAGGCGGCGTCGAAGAACTGGGCCGGGAGATGCCGGTTACCCAAGGAATGAGCCACGACCCCCATTTCGTGGACGGACCGGGGTGCGATGACCAGGACGTCGGTGGGCAGCACGGACACGATGATCATGTTGGTGTCGGCCACGTGCAGGATGTCTCCGTCGCGCAGGTCGCCTGAGCCCGACGGGAGACGGATGCCGATTTCCTTGCCGTGATCGGTGGTGACCCGCTGAATGCGTTTGACCAGCTGGGCGCTGGGCAGGACCACCTTTTCCCGGTGCAGGCCGGTGTAGGCGGCCAGGTCTGTGGCGGGCAGCTCGTGCAAGTTGCCGAGGACTTTTTCGATGATCACATCAGGCTCCGGTTGATCAGTTGTCTCTGGGTGGGAGGTTAGAACAGGAAGTAGCGCTGGGCCATGGGCAGGACGTCGGACGGCTCGCAGGTGACGTTCTCGCCGTCGACCATTACTTGGTACGTTTCCGGGTCCACCTGGATGTCGGGGGTGGCGCCGTTGTATTTGAGGTCGGCCTTGGTCAGGGAGCGGATGCCCGAGACGGGACGGATGTTCTTCTGCAGGCCCAGCTCCTCGGGCACACCGGCGTCGATCGCGGCCTTGGAAAGAAAGGTGATGGAGGACTGTTGCAGAGCTTTCCCGTAGGTGGCGAACATGGGCCGCATGGTGCGCGGCTGCGGGGTGGGGATGGAGCCGTTCGAGTCGCCCATCAGGGCGTAGGCGATCTGGCCGCCCTTGATGACCAGCTCCGGCTTGACGCCGAAGAACGCCGGATTCCAGAGCACCAGGTCCGCGAATTTCCCCTCCTCCACCGAGCCGATCGAGTCGGCCATGCCCTGCGCGATGGCAGGGTTGATGGTGTACTTCGCCACGTAGCGTTTGAGGCGGAAGTTGTCACTCTCGGCCCCCGCACCGTTCTCCGCACCGTGGGTGCCGCCGTCGGGATCCTTGAGCACGCCGCGCTGCTTCTTCATCTTGTCCGCGACCTGCCAGGTGCGCGTCACCACCTCACCCACGCGGCCCATGGCCTGGGAATCTGAGGAGGTGATGGCGAAGATGCCCATGTCCTGCAAGACGTCCTCGGCGGCGATGGTCTCGGCCCGGATGCGGGAATCGGCAAACGCCACGTCCTCGGGGATGGCCGGGCTGAGGTGGTGGCAGACCATGAGCATGTCCAGGTGCTCTTCGATGGTGTTCCGCGTGTACGGCAGCGTCGGGTTGGTCGAGGCCGGCAGCACGTTGGGCAGCCCGGCGATCCTGATAATGTCCGGTGCGTGCCCGCCGCCTGCCCCTTCGGTGTGGAAGGTGTGGATGACCCGGCCGTCAATGGCCCGGATGGTGTCCTCCACGAAGCCGCACTCGTTCAGGGTGTCGGTGTGGATGGCCACCTGAACGTCATGCTCGTCGGCAACTCTGAGGGAGGTGTCGATCGAGGACGTGGTGGCGCCCCAGTCCTCGTGGACCTTCAGCCCCACTGCGCCGGCGCGGATCTGCTCGGCCAGGGGTTCGACGGCGGAGGCGTGGCCTTTGCCGAGCAGGCCGATGTTGATCGGGAGTCCCTCGACGGCCTGCAGCATGCGCTGAATATGCCACTTGCCGGGCGTGATGGTGGTGGCCTTGGTGCCTTCGGCCGGGCCGGTGCCGCCACCCACCATGGTGGTGATCCCGCTGCACAGCGCCGTGGGAACCTGGTCTGGGGAGATGAAGTGGATGTGAGAGTCAATGCCGCCGGCGGTGAGGATCTTCCGTTCCCCGGCGATGATTTCGGTGCTGGCGCCGATGACGATGTCCACGCCGTCAGAAATCTGCGGGTTGCCGGCCTTGCCGATCTTGAAGATGTGGCCGTCCTTGATGGCAACGTCGGCCTTGTAGATGCCGGTGTAGTCGAGGATGACGGCGTTGGTGATGACGGTGTCCGGGACATCTTCATCCCGGATGGCCTGGCCCTTCTGGCCCATGCCGTCGCGGATCACCTTGCCCCCGCCGAACACCACTTCCTCGCCGTAGACGGTGAGGTCCTTCTCGATTTCGAGGAACAGGTCGGTGTCGGCCAGGCGGATGGCATCGCCGGTCGTCGGGCCGTAGAGGTCGGCGTATTGCCGGCGGGGAAGGTCGAAGCTCACTGGGCGTCCTCCTTAGGGGCGCCGGAACCGACGGCGGGATTGCCGGCGTCGGGACTGCCGCCGTCGAGCGGTCCATTCACGGCGTTGCTGAGGCCGTAAACTTCGCGGCTGCCGGCGAGTTGAATCAGCCGGACCGTCCTGCTGTCCCCCGGTTCGAACCGCGCGGCGGTTCCCGCGGGGATATCCAGCCTGCGGCCGTAGGCGGCCCCGCGATCAAACTTAAGGGCGCCGTTCGCCTCGGCAAAGTGGTAATGCGACCCCACCTGGACGGGACGGTCGCCGGTGTTGGTGACGACGACGCCGATCGCCTCGCGTCCGGCGTTCACCGTCACCGGTTCGGGCCTGAGGATGTACTCGCCTGGGATCATGGCCTGCCCTATCGGATCGGATCGTGGACGGTAACGAGCTTGGTGCCGTCAGGGAAAGTGGCCTCGATCTGGACGTCAGGAATCATTTCCGGGACACCCTCCATGACGTCCTCGCGGGTGAGGAGTGTGGTGCCGTAGCTCATCAGGTCCGCCACGGTCCGGCCATCGCGGGCGCCCTCGATGAGTTCGTAGCTGATGATGGCCACGGCCTCGGGGAAGTTCAGCTTCAAGCCCCGGGCCTGCCGGCGCCGGGCGAGATCGGCGGCCACCACAATCATGAGCTTCTCTTGCTCACGGGGCATGAGATGCATCGGGTTCCCTTCGGTAGCCGGGCACGGTCCTTCGTTTATAGACCCGGAGGAGCATGCAACGCCAGCATTGTCCGCGCATCGCCTCCGCGGCGGTTTTTCGTGATCAGCGTAGGCCGGTCACGTTTCCGTCAGATTTCCGGCGGTTACCGGGACCCACGCGGGGCCCACAGGCGGGTCAGATCCTCGACATAATGGCCGTATAGAACACAACGCCCGGCCGGCCCCCACCGTCTGCAGAGCACCATGAAAGGCCCCACCCATGTCTGATGTCAGCGACCTCATTGACTTTGATTCCCTGCTCACCGCGGACGAGCTTGCGCTGCGCGATTCCGTGCGGGCCTTCGTGGACAGTGAGATCAGGCCGAACATCGCGGACTGGTACGAAAAGGCCGTGTTCCCGCTGGAGATTGTGCCGGAACTGGCCAAGCTGGGCGTACTCGGCATGCATCTGAAGGGTTACGGCTGTGCGGGCCGTTCCGCCGTCGATTACGGCCTGGCGGGCGCCGAACTCGAAGCCGGCGACTCCGGGCTGCGCACGTTCGTCTCGGTCCAGGGCTCCCTGGCCATGAGTGCCATCCACAAGCACGGCTCCGAGGAACAGAAACAGGAGTGGCTGCCGGAGATGGCCAAGGGTGAGGCGATCGGCTGCTTCGGCCTGACCGAACCCACCGCGGGATCTGATCCGGGCAGCATGACCACCTTCGCCCGGCGCGACGGCAGTGACTGGGTCCTCAACGGCACCAAGCGCTGGATCGGCCTGGCCTCCGTGGCCCAGATCGCCGTGATCTGGGCCCAGACCGACGCCGGCGTCCGCGGCTTCGTGGTGCCCACCTCCACCCCGGGCTTCACGGCCACCCCCATCGAACCGAAACTGTCCATGCGGGCCTCCATCCAGTGCGATGTCGACCTGACCAACGTGCGCCTGCCCCAATCCGCGGTGCTGCCGAACGTCGTCGGGCTTAAGGGCCCGTTCTCCTGCCTCAACGAGGCACGGTACGGGATCATCTGGGGCGCCATGGGCGCGGCCCGCGACGCCTTCGAGGCCGCCCTGGACTATTCCAAGGGGCGCATGCAGTTCGACAAGCCGCTGGCGGGCTACCAGCTGACCCAGCAGAAACTGGTGGACATGGCCCTGGAGATCAACAAGGGCTTCCTGCTCGCCCTGCACCTGGGCCGGCTCAAGGATGCCGGCCGCCTGCAGATCGAGCAGATCTCGGTGGGCAAGCTCAACAACTGCCGCGAAGCCATCAAAATCTGCCGCGAAGCCCGCACCATCCTCGGCGGCAACGGCATCACCCTGGACTACTCACCGCTGCGCCACGCCAACAACCTCGAGTCCGTGCGCACCTACGAGGGCACCGACGAAGTCCATACCCTCATCCTGGGCAACAAACTCACCGGGGTTCCTGCCTTCCGCTGAATCAGCTCAGACGCGCAAAGGGCGTGGCCGGCGATATCCGCCGGCCACGCCCTCTCAGTTATGTTGGGTCAGCTGGCTGCCGCGCCGGCACCAACCTCGGCGTCCACTGCCCCGCCGGCCAGACGAAGCCAGGTGTCCACCACGGTGTCGGGGTTCAGGGAGACGGAGTCGATGCCTTCCCCGACCAGCCACTCGGCGAAGTCGGCGTGGTCGCTGGGGCCCTGGCCGCAGATGCCGACGTACTTGCCCTTTGCCTTGCAGGCCTTGATGGCCATGGTGAGGAGCTTCTTGACGGCGGGATCGCGTTCGTCGAATCCGCCCGAGATAATCGCCGAGTCACGGTCCAGGCCCAGGGCCAGCTGGGTCATGTCGTTGGAGCCGATGGAGAAGCCGTCGAAGTACTCCAGGAATTCGTCTGCGAGCAGGGCGTTGGAGGGAATCTCGCACATCATGATCACCTCGAGGCCGTTCTCGCCGCGCTTCAGGCCGTTCTCGGCCAGCAGGTCGATGACACCGCGGGCCTCGTCCAGGGTACGCACGAACGGGATCATCAGCTTGACGTTGGTCAGGCCCATCTCGTTGCGGACGAAGGACAGTGCCTCGCACTCAAGGTCGAAGCAGTCCCGGAAGGACGGGTCCAGGTACCGTGAGGCGCCGCGGAAGCCCAGCATCGGGTTCTCTTCGCGCGGCTCGTAGGCGGGTCCGCCGATGAGGTTGGCGTACTCGTTGGACTTGAAGTCGGACATGCGCACAATCACCGGGTTCGGCGCGAAGGCTGCGGCAATGGTGGCCACGCCCTCGGCCAGGCGCTTGATGTAGTAGTCACGCGGGCTGCTGTACGCGGCGATGCGTTCGCGGATTTCCGCGGCCACCTCGGCGGGCTGCTCGTCCAGGTTCAGCAGGGCCTTGGGGTGGATGCCGATCTGGCGGTTGATGATGAATTCCAGCCGCGCCAGGCCCACGCCGTGGTTGGGCAGCTGCGCGAAGGTGAACGCCTGCTCCGGGGTGCCCACGTTCATCATGACCTTGACCGGGGCTTCGGGCAGCTGGGTGACCTCGGTTTCCTCGACCGTGAAGTCCAGAATTCCTTCGTAGATCAGGCCGGCTTCACCGTCGGCGCAGGTGACCGTCACCTGGAGGCCATCGGAGAGCGCCTGGGTGGCGTCCCCGGTGCCGACGACGGCGGGAATCCCCAGTTCGCGGGCGATGATGGCAGCGTGGCACGTGCGGCCGCCACGGTTGGTGACGATGGCGGAGGCGCGCTTCATGATCGGTTCCCAGTCAGGATCAGTCATGTCGGCAACCAGGACATCGCCGGTCTCGAACGCAGCCATCTGGTCGATCGAGGTCAGGATGCGGACGCTGCCGGCACCGATGCGCTGGCCGATCGCGCGGCCTTCGGCGAGCACGCGGCTGGTCCCGTTGAGGCGGAAACGGCTCAGGCTGCCCGCGGCACGGCGGGACTGGACAGTCTCGGGGCGGGCCTGCAGGATGTACAGGCCGCCGTCGATCCCGTCCTTGCCCCACTCGATGTCCATGGGACGGCCGTAGTGGTTTTCGATGGCGACGGCGTGCCGGGCGAGCTGCTCGACGTCGTCGTCCGTGAGGCTGAAGCGGTTCCGCAGCGAAGCCTCAACCGGCACGAAATCGATGGTGCGGCCGATTTCCTGGCTGTTCGTGTAGGTCATCTGGAGGGCCTTCTCGCCCAGTCCCCGCTTGAGGATGGCGGGGCGGCCGGCCTGGAGTGCGGGCTTGTACACGTAGAACTCGTCGGGGTTCACGGCGCCCTGGACTACGGCCTCACCGAGGCCGTAGGAGGAGGTAACGAACACGGCGTCCTGGAACCCGGATTCGGTGTCCATGGTGAACATCACGCCGGAAGCCCCGACGTCGGAACGCACCATGCGCTGGACGCCCGCCGAGAGCGCCACATCGGCGTGCTCGAACTTGTGGTGCACGCGGTAGGCGATGGCGCGGTCGTTGTAGAGGGAGGCGAAGACGTCCTTGATGGCGAGCAGGATGTTGTCGATGCCGCGGACGTTCAGGAAAGTTTCCTGCTGGCCCGCGAACGAGGCATCGGGAAGGTCTTCGGCCGTCGCGCTGGAACGGACGGCCCAGGAGAGGTCCTCGGAGCCGCCGTGCTTCTCCACCAGCTGCTGGTAGGAGTCCCGGACCTGCTTTTCGAAGTCCGGCAGGAAGGGCGTCTCGCGCATGAGGGTCCGGATTTCCTGGCCGGCCGCGGCCAGGGCAGTCACATCATCGGTGTCGAGGCCGAGCATCCGGTCAGCAATCCGCTGGTCGAGGCCGGAGTCTGCGAGGAAGCTGCGGTAGGCGTCGGCGGTGGTGGCAAAGCCGTCCGGGACCTGGACGCCGGCGGACGTGAGGTTCTGCACCATCTCGCCGAGCGAGGCGTTTTTACCGCCCACCCGGTCCAGGTCCTTGAGGCCGAGTTCTGAAAACCACAGGATGTCTGTAGTCATAGTTGCTGCTCCTTTGCAGATGATGGCATGCGGTGGTGCCGCCCGCCCGCGGGCTATAACCGGTCGGTGGGCGCGAATCCTGTCTACAGTGACAGGTCCGGGGCCCTCTTTCCAACATGATGTCTGCCACACCCGGTTTGTGAAAAATTTCCCTAGTGCTTGAGGTTCATGCGCTGCAGGATGGTGGCGGCCATTTCCTCCACGGACACCGATGCAGAGTTTAAGTAGGGAATCCGGTGCGAGACGTACAGTTGCTCGGCGCTGCGGAGCTCGAAGCCGCACTGCCGCAGCGACGCATAGGATGAGCCGCGGCGCCGTTCGGTGCGGATCTGGCTCAGCCGCAGCGGGTTGGAGGAAAGGCCGAAACACTTCTCAACAAAAGGCCGAAGCGGCTTGGGCAGGCCTTCGCGCTGGAAGTCCTCGTCCACCAGCGGGAAGTTGGCGGCGAAGATGCCGTGCTGCAGCGCCAGGTACATCGTGGTGGGTGTTTTTCCGCAGCGGGACGGTGCCACCAGGATGACCTGCGCCTTTTCCAACGCCCGCAGGCTCTGGCCGTCGTCGTGTTCCATGGCGTACTCAACGGCGGCCATCCGGGACTGATAACGCTCCGCATTGCCCAGGCCGTGCGCCCTGCCGGGTACGGCACTGGCCGGGGATCCGAGTGCCTGCTCCAGCTGCCCCACATGCGTTCCAATGAGATCGACGACGATTGCCCGGCACGTGGCGATGGCCTGCCGGATGTCACTGCCGACGGCAGTGGAAAAGACGATGGGCTGCGGGCCGGACGCGGCCAGCCTGTCGATGGTGCGCACCACGGACTTCGCCTGGTCCACCGTGGTGATGAAGGGGACCGTGATGCGGTCAAAGTTGTTCGCCGGGAACTGCGTCAACAGGGTGTTGCCGAGCGTTTCGGCGGTGATGCCGGTACTGTCCGAAAGGAAGTAGACAGGCCGAAGATCGTCATTGGTCATAAACGCATTCTGCCCCACCGCAAGCCCGGCTTACGCATCCGCGACGCCGGAAACCAACTCCGCAGCCGCAGCGCAGCCGCCAAATTACATTCAGCGTTGACGAGTTAACAGATTTCAAATTTTCATTTACAAGTTTGTCATGGCGGGATAGGTTCATCCCCAGCGAACCCAACCCAGGTCCGCTCCACCCGACCCTATAGAGGACAGCTATGACATCAACCAGGACTCTGGCCACAAGCCTGATGAGCCTCACCACAGCAGCACTGTTCGCCCTTTGCTCGGCAGGGCAAGCCACGGCTGCCCCCACACCGTCGGACGGCAAAGATGTTGCCGGCGTCAGCAGCGCAACCGTGACCGACACCAGCGGCGCCGACTACTGGACGCCCGAACGCATGCGCGCGGCCATACCGGGCGACGTTCTGGCCAAAAAGGCCATGGACCGGGGGAAGGCCAACAAGCCCGACCTGCCGGCTCAGGCCAAGGGCGCCGAGACCAAGATCCAGGGCTCCGCGCCACAAATCCAGCAGAAGGCCAACGCCAGCGAAAGCCCGGTGTCCCACATCGGCAAGGTCTTCTTCACCCTGGGCGGAACAAACTACGTCTGCTCGGCAAACTCGGTGGCCTCCACCAACCGGAACACCGTCTCCACCGCCGGTCACTGCCTCAATGAAGGACCCGGAGCCTTCGCCACAAAATTCACGTTTGTTCCTGCCTACCTCAACGGCGCGGCACCCTACGGGAAGTGGACTGCAAAGGCGCTCTACGCTCCCACCCAGTGGAGCTCGTCAGGCAGCATGCAGTACGACACCGGCTTCGCCGTGATGAGCCAGCTCAACGGCAGTAACCTCGCCGACGTCGTCGGGGCCTCCGGCGTCAGCTTCAACGCCGCGCGCGGACTCGCCTACAAGGCCTTCGGCTACCCCGCGGCCTCACCGTTCAATGGTGAATCCCTGAAGAGCTGCTCCGGCACCGCCACCAACGATCCCTACAACCCCCAGTTCAACACCCAGGGAATTCCCTGCAACATGACCGGCGGCTCCTCAGGCGGTCCGTGGTTCATCGGCACCAGCTCCAGCGGTTACCAGAACTCGGTCAACAGCTACGGCTACGGCAGCAAATCCACCACAATGTACGGCCCGTACTGGGGTTCAGTGATCCAGCAGACCTACAACACCGCGTCCTCAGCCTCTTAAATCGGCCTCTTAAATAGCGAACGACGGCGGTCGCTTGGCGGCCGCCGTCGTTCCGGCCCACCTACACCTTGCGGTGGATCGACTTGTAGCTCAGGTAGGCGTTCAGGCCCTCGATCCCGTACTCCGTTCCCAGCCCGGAATCGTGCCGGCCGCCGAACGGTGCGGCATGGTTGGAGGCAAAGAAGTTCAGGCCCACGGAGCCCGTGTCCATCCGGTCCGCCACAGCCAGCGCGGCGTCAGTATCCGCGCCGAACACCAGCCCGCCCAGGCCGAACTCGGTGTTGTTGGCAAGGGCCACCGCCTCGTCAACGCTGCCGCCGGCATCGTCGTATTTCAGGATGGTGATCACCGGCCCGAAGATCTCCTCGCGGGCGATCCGCATGTCCGGCGTGACCTCGGCGAACACCGTCGGTTCCACAAAGTAGCCATTCTCCAGTCCCCCGCCCAAGGATGCAGCACGCCCGCCGGTGGTGGCCCGGGCACCTTCGGCCAAGCCTGACTCCACGTACTCCAGCACGGTCCGGTACTGGGATTCCGTGGCGCAGGGGCCGAACACGGTATCCGGCTCAAGGGGATCGCCCTGCTTCCCGGCGGCGATGGTGGCCGTGACCATGTCCACCACTTCGTCATAACGGCTCGCGGGCGCCAGGATCCGGGTGGAGATGTAACAGGTCTGGCCGGTGTTGCGCATGGAGGACTTGATCAGGACCCCGGACATGGCGTCCAGGTCGGCGTCGGGCAGCACAATGGCGCTGGACTTTCCGCCCAGCTCAAGCGTGACCGGACGCAGCAGCTCACCGCAGGCCGCGGCAATTTTCCGGCCCACCGGCGTCGACCCCGTGAACGCCACCTTGTCCACCCCGGGGTGCTTCACCAGCACATCCCCCAGCCTGCCGGAACCCGTCACCAGATTCACGACGCCGGCCGGCACACCGGCCGCCGCGACGGCGTCCATGATCACTCGGATGGACAGCGGGGTGGGCGAGGCAGGCTTGATCACCACGGTGCAGCCGGCCAGCAGTGCCGGCGCGAGCTTGATGATCACCAGGTTGATGGGGAAGTTCCACGGCGCGATCAGTGCGCAGACTCCGAGCGGTTCGCGCCGGACCACGGACTCGCCGCCGCCGCGCGGGAACGGGCGGACGTCCTCACGTTGGAGGTACTCGGCGAGCGTGGCGAAGTACCGGAAGATGCCGGCCGCGTTGGCCGCGGCACCGGCGGACTCGGCCACGGGCGAACCGTTTTCCCGCGAGTTGGTCAGGGACAGCTCCTCTGAACGCTTCTCCACTTCCTCGGCAATCCGGAGGAGGTAGCCGGCCCGCTCGGACGGGGTCAGCCGGGGCCATGCGTCGTCGTCGGTACTAGAGAACGCGCGCCGGGCCGAGCCGACGGCGGCGTCCACGTCCTCCGGGGTGCCGTCCGGTACCGAGCCCCAGACCTCGCCCGTGGCGGGGTCGGTGACCGGGTTCCGGCCGGTGCCCCGCGCAGGCTGCCACGCACCGTCGACAAAGATGGTGTCCACGTGCGTGTGCGGCAGCGAGAGTTCCGCCCGTGCAGCCAGCGAAGAAGCATTGGTGGCGGAGGTCATCGGATCACCGCCGTCTTCAGCAGGGCGTTGGAGCGGTTGAGGTCGGCCGTAGCCATGTCCACGGCGGCCTGGGTGATGAGTTCGGGCACAATCTCGGTGGCCAGCCGATCGGTGTAGGTGGCCGGATCCATGGCGAACCACGAGGAAGCCAGCGCAATCCCGGCCTGGTCGAACCGCCACAGCCGGTCGGCGTCGCGCATGAGTGCGTCTTCCAGCGACCGGGCCACGGGACGGGTGTCGTGGCCGTCAATGATTTCGCAGATCCGCTCCACGAAGGCCGCCGAATAGCCCAGCCCGGGCAGCACCCGGCGCGCCACATGGCAGCCCTGCAGTTCATGCTCATAGCGGATGGCAGCCTTGCGCCAGTCCCCGGCAAACCCCTCCGAGATGATGCGGGACTCGTCAACGTGGGCCCACCCGGTGTCGTGCAGCAGCGTTGCTACCCGCACCATCTCAGCGTCGGCGTCTGGGTAGGCCCGGCACAGGCGTTCGGCGAAAGCCAGGGAGATGGGCAGGTGAATGTCATTGCCGCGTGTGCGCGTCTCGTGCACCACGGCCTTCCACAGCGCGTCCAGCTCCTCAACGGCAGCGGGCGTGGTGCTGATGGGACTGGTGTCCACCGGGCCGGGTGCCGGGATGGGGCGGACGCTGTACTCGGCGGCGAATGCGTCAGCCAGCGCATCGGCAGCGTCCGTGACCATAACGGCGTCATCGGGGCCCGCAGCGACCGGAGTCTTGGGGGTGCTCATAATGCTCCTTCGGGTGGGCCAACTTACTGAGTGCAGTTAGCTGTCCGTGGTGATGGTCTTTAGTTGAGTGGCGGGGTCCGCTGCGGCGTCAGCCGGGATGTTCTGGCCCTTCGCCAGCGCGTTCTTCACGGCCATGAAGTCCAGCGGGGCGTTGACGCAGTCCGCGGCAATGATCCTGCCCTGGCGGTAGTAGAGGACGCTGAATTTTCCGCGTTCCTCGTCGCGCCGGAGCACGGTCGCATCGAATCCATTGCAGAGGCCCGCGATCTGCAGTTTGAGGTCGGCCTGGTTGGACCAGAACCACGGTATGCCGGCGTATTCCTCGCGCCGGCCGGTGAGCGAGTAGGCGGCCACCTTGGCGTGCTCGATGGCGTTGTTGACGCTTTCCAGCCGGATCCGCTCCCCCGGCACCGAGCCGGGAACCGGGTTGGGCATGTTCGCCACATCCCCCACGGCAACAGTGCTGCCGTCCGAGGCAAGCGCGAACCGGTCCACCACCACGCCGTTGTCCACGGCCAGGCCCAGCTGTTCGGCCAGCTGGGTATTGGGGATCACGCCGATGCCGATCAGCACGATCTGCGCCGGCAGCACCGTGCCGTCCTGAAGCTCGACGGCGGCAACTCGACTACCGCCGTCGGCATCCGGCGCGAACCGCGCAGCACTGGTATTGAGCCGGATATCCAAACCGCGGGAGCGGTGCGCCTGCAGGAAATACTCGGCAGTCTCCTCTCCCACAGCCCGGCCCACCAGCCGCGGCCCGAACTCCAGCACGGTGACGTTCTTGCCCATTTTCTGCAGGCTCGACGCGGCCTCGAGGCCGATGAACCCGCCACCGATCACCACCACGTCGGTGGCGTCACCTACGCGGGCCTTGAGTGCCAGGGCGTCGTCGGCGTTGCGCAGATACAGCACGCCGTCGAGGTCGCCGCCGGCAATATCCAGCTTCCGGGCCCGGGCACCCACGGTCAGGGCCAGCCGCTTGAAGGGGAACTCCCGGCCGGAGGACGCGTGCGCCACCCCGGAACCGTCCGCTTCCTTGTCGATCCGGACGATGTACTCGCCCTTGACCAGTTCCACGTTGTGCTCGGCCCAGTAGTCGTTGGAGCGGAAAATGAGGGATTCGCTCTCCACCGTGCCCTGCAGGAACTCCTTGGACAACGCCGGACGCTGGTAGGGCCGGTGGTCCTCGTCGCCCAGCAAAGTGATGTGCTCGTCGAAGCCCAGAGCACGGAGGGATACCGCGAGCTGGACGCCCGACTGGCTCGCGCCGATGATGAGGAGCCCGGTTTGGGTGGGAACAGTGGCGGGGTTGGTTGTGGCGCCGACCGGCTGCTCCGATGCTTGCGTGCCCACGGCTACACCTGGGTTTCCGGGGTGGTGACGAACAGTTCGGTTCCGTCCGTCAGGCGCAGCTGGCAGGACAGCCGGGAGTTGTCCTCGCGGTCCACTGCGGTGCCGTAGAGCATCTCGTCCTCCATGTCCTCCATCGGCGGAAGCTGCGAAACGCAGTCTTCCCGGACAAAGACGTGGCAGGTGGCACAGGACAGCGATCCGCCGCACTCGGCCACGATGCCGGGAACGCCGTTGCGCACCGCGGTTTCCATGACCGAATCGCCCACGTTGCCTTCGACGTCGCGGACGGCGCCTTCTGCATCAGTGAAGTGAACCGTTGGCATTGGTCCTCCTTGGGGTTGAAGTTGATTGGGGTGGAGTGGATGGTCAGCCGGACAGCGAGTCAGATGAACTGCCGACCGCCGTCCACCACCATGGTCTGGCCCGTGTAATACGAGCTGTCCGGTCCGGCGAGGAAGAGCGCGGCTCCCACGATGTCCTCAGGCTGGCTGGCCCGCTTGATGGCGCCGCGGTCCACACCGTAGTTTTCGGCATTTTCCATCAGCCCGTAGCTGGC
Organism: Arthrobacter sp. BF1; assembly: GCF_056680215.1. NCBI lineage: Bacteria > Bacillati > Actinomycetota > Actinomycetes > Micrococcales > Micrococcaceae > Arthrobacter > Arthrobacter sp. BF1. Next base: position 70,738 of record NZ_CM155271.1, on the reverse strand, counting down.
CTCTGTCAGGGTGAAGCCGGGGGCGATCGCGTTGACCGTGATCCCCCGGCGGCCCAGTTCCTTGGCCATGACCCGGGTCATGGCCACCACGCCGCCCTTGGAGGCAACGTAGTGCAGCCACTGCTCCGAACCGCTGAAAATCGTGGCGCTGGAGAGGTTGATGACGCGTCCGCCCTCGGGCAGGTACGGACTCGCGGCGCGAGTCATCAGCCAAGGCCCCTTGAGATTCACGTTCATCACCAGGTCCCATTCGGCCGGATCGATGTCCTCGAACGGGGTGCGGGTCACGGTCGCGTACACCGCGGCGTTGTTAAGGACGACGTCGATGCTTCCGTTACCGAAGTCCGCGCAGCTCTTCGCGAGGTTCTCTGTGGACTCCACACTGGTCACGTCCGCGGCGAAGGCAGCAGCTTCTGCGCCGAGCTCGCGGACCAGCTTCGCCGTCTGCTCGGCACCTTCGAGGTTGATATCGGCCACCGCCACGCGGTACCCCCGGCCGGCGAAGCCGAGCGCGAACGCCCGGCCCAGCCCGCCGGCGGCACCGGTGATCAGGACGGTCCGGTTCGTGACCGCGTCCATGCCCCCGGCTGCATATTCTTCACTCGGCATATTCAGCTCAGACATGGCTGTGGCTGTGGGCGCCGGGGCCGGTCACCACCAGGTCCTCCTCGGCGTCGAGGATCTGGACCGTGCCCTTCGTCCCGTCAACGCGCAGCCGCTGGCCGGTCTTGATGGTGGTGGACGCGGAACCTGTGCCGGTTACGGCAGGGAGTCCATACTCGCGGCAGACAATTGCGGCGTGGCTCATCATGCCGCCGATGTCCGTGACCGTGGCCTTTATCTTGCCGAAGATCGGTCCCCAGGACGGTGCCGTCACGGTAGCCACGAGGATCTCGCCCTGCTGGATTTCGGAGAGCTGATCGGCGTCGGTGACCACGCGTGCCAGGCCTTCCACCACACCGGGGGACGCGGCCATGCCGCGGAGTCCGCCGCCTTCCACCTCTTCGCCGGCACCCAGCCACTGCTGGACCTGCTCGGTGGTGATGCCCCAGAGCATCCGGGTGAAGGGTTCGGTGATGATTTCCGGCGGAGTGTTCAGTGCCGGTGCGGGACGGGCGGTCTTGAGTGCGTCCACGATGCCGCGGCGCCGTTCGATCTCCTCCGGCCAGTAGTCGGGGCCGATGGGCTTGGCACCAACCCCCCAGCCGGTGACCAGGTCAAAGAGTGCGTCGCGGACCTCGTTGCGGCCCAGGTAGAGCAGGTCGTCCGGTTCGGTCCAGAAGCCCTCGGCCTGCATCATCCGGGACAGTTCACGGATCTTGCGCCAGAAGACGCCCATGGTCCAGTGCTCGATGTAGAAGTTGTGGTTCTCCACGTACGGGTAGGCCGTGGCGGCGAGGCCGCGCTTGGCGTCGAACAGCGCCTGGTTTTCGCCTTCGAGCAGGTCGCGGTATTCCTCGATGATGCGGTCGCGTTCAGCGATGAGGGCTTCGACGGGACGCATGATTTCCTGGCCCTCGTCCACCCGGCGGATGTAGTCCGCGATGTAGCCGAGCGGGATTTCCTGGTGCTCGTTCCAGTACTTGTCGTGGCCGTAGAAGCCGTTGCCCACGGTGAAGTTGAACCACGGATCCTTGGCACCTTCGTACTGGGCGATCCAGCGGTCGCCGCCGGGAGCCGAAGCGAGGGCACCCAAGGTGGCATCGACGTCGTCCGTGTTCCCGAAGTACGCCTGCAGCCCCAGTTCCACGGCGAGCTTGGCGAGCCCCTTGAGCTCGTCGTCCGGGCGGAAGAGTTCCATGTCCACGCCCTGCACCATGGTGGCGATGGACTGGTCGGGGACGTTGGGGAAGACCTGCTTGCAGAAGTTGAAGAAGTCCAGGTAGGCGATGTAGCCGAGGTTCAGGAATTCGAAGTGGTACTGCCAGTTCTGGTAGGCGAGCTGGATGAGGCGGTCGTAGCTTTCGAGCAGCTTCTCGGACCCGTCCTTGCCCTTGCCGGAGGTGATGTCCTCCATCGGGACCATGTCAGGGAGCTTGGGGAAGGAGATGGTCTCCATCTCCTCGATGGTGCCCTTGACTTTGACGTGCCAGTCCTTGAGCAGCTGCTCCCAGTTCTGGAAGTAGTGGCCCACCCGCTGCTCGAAAAGCGGAACACGGGCGGCGATCTGGTCCTCCGGCACCGGGATGGGCGACATGTAGAGGTAGCCGAGGTGGATGCGGAACTCGATGCCGTTGGCGTTGGGGATCATCAGGTGCCGGGCGTTGTACTGGCCCAGGCACTTCACCGCGAACTCGCCGCCGATGGTCTCAAAGGGCTTGAACACGGTGGGCCAGTGCTGGCTGTCGCAGAACCAGAACTTGGCGTCCTCCTGCTCCTTCAGCTTGTCCTGGAAGACCAGATAGTACGGGTAGATCTTTTCCCAGCCCTCGGCGCCGGCGGGGACCGTGAGCTCGGAGGGTTTGGGGAAGGACTTCTGGGACATGGCGGTCCTTTCAAGAGGGCTCAACGGTGAGCCTTGGTTGGGAAAACGGACTGACAGTATTTCGGGAAGCTAAACGGCCTGTTTGGGAACGGTGGCGCTGAAACCACTGAAGAAACCGCCGGAGACGACCGGCTGAGGGGCGGTTTGCGGGGCCGGTTTGGAGGAGTGGACGGTCTCCGGCCGGGACTGCAGCAGCAGCAGGTTTTCGCCGTCCGGCAGATCCGCATCAAGTGCCCATTCGATGTCCTGCGGGCACTTGTAATGCTTTTCAGCCCGCTTGGCCATCTGCGCGACGGCGGTGAGTTCCGCATCGGTGAGGCTGCGGCGGCCGCGGCGTTCGTCGTCGACCTCCCGTTCCACGAGGCGCTTGGCGCCCGTGTCCGGAACGAGTTCGGCGTGCTTGTCGCCGAGGTGTTCAGTGACGACGGCGAGCGTGACTTTATCCAGCACGATGTTGTCCGGGGTGACCTGGCCGGAAACCACCATCTCCCCCACCCCGTAGGAGGAATCGATGGTGATTTTGGAACGGTCCCCGTTGGTGGGATCCATGGTGATGGCAACGCCGGAGACCCGGGAGTTGACCATCTTCTGTACAACGACCGCCATAGAGAGGCCCTCGTTGGGGATGTTGTTTTTGAGCCGGTAGATGATGGCCCGGGAGGTGAAGAGCGAGGCCCAGCACTGGCGGATGTGCTCGGTGACTGCCTTCACGCCGTCGAGCCAGAGGTAGGTGTCCTGCTGGCCGGCGAAGGAGGCGTCCGGCAGGTCTTCCGCGGTCGCGCTGGAGCGGACGGCCACCGGAACGGGTGCGTCGAAGCGGCTCATCAGCGACTCGTAGGCGGTGATGGTGAGCTCACGCATGGCCTGCGGGACGGGACGGGAGCAGATGTCCTCGCGGATGGTGGCCGATACCTTGTCCACCTGCGTCATGTCCTCGGGGTCGAGGCCGGCAAGGAGCCGGTGGGTTTCCTCGGTTATTCCGGCTTCGTGCATAAACGCGTCGAACTGCGCGGTGGTGACCACAAAGCCGGGCGGAACGGGCATGCCGGCGAAGGTCATGGTGACCAGGGACGCGCCCTTGCCGCCGAGGTTTTCAAGCTTCGGCTCGATGCCGCCGTCGAAGAACTGAATGTATTCGTTGCTTTGCATGGTGGTTATGCCTTCCAGCTGACAGGAACGGTCTCGGGGACGCGGAAGGAGAGGTTTTCGCGGAAGGCGATGCCGTCCGGGTCCTCGAGCTGCAGCTCAGGGGCGAGCCGGGCCACTTCCTCGAGCGCGATTTTGGCCTGGAGCTTGGCGAGCATGTTGCCCAGGCAGTAATGGATGCCGAAGCCGAAGGAGAGGTGCTCGCGGGCGTTGGGGCGGGCGATGTCGAAGTCCTCGCCCGCTTCGAACTTGCTCTCGTCGCGGTTGGCCGAGCCCATCAGGAGCAGCAGCTGGGAGCCTTCCTTGATGGCGACTCCGCCCACTTCCGTGTCTTTCAGGGCCTTGCGGCGCCAGCCGACAATGGAGCCGGCGAAACGGAGGACTTCGTCGATCGCGGCGGGGATCTTCTTGGGATCCGCCACCAGCTGCTGCCACTGTTCGGGGCGGGCCAGGAGCTCGCGCAGGGCGTTGGAGATCAGGGTGGTGGTGGTCTCGTGGCCGGCGAAGAGCAGGCTGTAGAGGACGGAGGCGATCTCGTGGTCGGAGATCTCGGCGCCCTCCTGCTGGGCCTTGACGAGGTCGCCGGTGAGGTTGTCGCCGCCCTGTTCGTGGGCCACCTTGACCAGTCGGAGGCATTCCTGCCAGTACTCCACCAGGTTGTGGGCGTGCGGGATCTGTTCCTCATCACTCAGGTCGCCCCAGGTCATGGCGGCGCGGGAATCGGACCAACGCTTGAAGGTGTCCACCTGGGAGACGTCCGCGCCGATGAGGGTCAGGATGGTGATGGTGGGGACGTCGTAGGCAAGGTCCTTGACCAGGTCGCCGCGGCGCTCTTCACGTGAGAGCATCTTTTCGAGCAGTTTGACGACATTTTCCCTGATGAAGGGCTCAAGCGCCTTATAGCGGCGGGGCGTGAACGCCTTCTGGACCACGGCGCGGATGCGGGTGTGCTCCGGCGGGCGGCGGGCGGACAGGCCCGAGTAGGCGGTAAAGCCGCCCTCTTCCATGATCTTCTTCGCGTCGGCGCCGCGTTCACGGACGGGCGCCTGGGCGTTTTCGCTGGAGAAGGTTTCCCAGTCCTCGAAGACGGCCTTGATGTCGTCATAGCGGGAGACAACGTACAGTCCTACGCGCTCGTCGAACATGACGGGCTGCTCGGTCCGCAGCTCGGCGTAGGCGGTGAAGGGATCCTTCATCTGGAAGGGCTCGTAGCCGTGGTGCCCGGCGGGGGCTTCGGCGCCGTACCCGAAAGGACAGCGTCCAGCCGTTTCTGTCGACGATGACATCTTGACTCCTGGTGACTTGGTTCCGCCCGGCACCTGTTGGGGGTGGCGGGCTTCTTAGGCTCCAGTGTGGTCCACATCACCGGCGGGCAGAAGCTCCGGCTTCCACTGGATGGAAGCGAACTGCTGCGGGCTTGCTGGCGCTCCGGCCGGCATACGGTATGTTGACGGCAAATGAAACGCCTAGTCAGAGGCTCCTTTGCTCTGACAGGGCGGAATCGGACGGGCGCAACGGACGCTCTTTACCTCCCCGAAGGATGGAAGAACGCACGATGCCCGCTGCAACCAGAAATGCGTCGGACCGCCCCGTGAGGTTCGGCTTCGCCTTCATCGGCCTCCTGCTCATCGCAGTCAACCTTCGGGTGTCCTTTGTCAGTGTGGGACCGGTGCTCGCAAACATCAGCGCCGACCTTGAGTTGTCCGGTGCCGCAGCAGGGTTCCTCACGGGGCTTCCGCTCATTGCTTTTGCAGTGTTCTCACCGGTGGCGCCCGCCTTCGCGGCCCGGCTGGGTCTCGACCGGGCTCTGTGGATGTCCCTGCTGTTCCTCGCCTCGGGCATCGTGCTTCGCTCCTTACCCGTGCCCGGCTTCATTTGGGCGGGCACCGCACTGATCGGCCTGGCTATTGCGTTTCTCAATGTCCTGGTGCCGTCCCTCGTCAAGCGGGACTTCCCGATGAGGGTCAGTCAGGTCACCGGAAGCTACACCGCCACACAGGCGGCCTTCGCCGCGATCGGGGCCGCCGTCGTCGTTCCTGTGGCGCAAACGTCGCCGGCGGGATGGCGGCTGGCCCTGGGAATCTGGGTGGGACTGGCCCTCATCGCCATGGCGGTGCTTTTGCCGTGGCTGCGCCGGCATACGTTAGGCACTGCACACGCTGCCAGGCCGGACATCGCCTACCGGTCGCCCTGGACCTCAGCCCTGGGCTGGCAGGTGACGATCTTCATGGGACTGCAATCGATCGCCTTCTACGTCCTCATGGCGTGGCTGCCCACCATCGAACTAAGCCGCGGGGTCCCTGCCACTACCGCAGGCATCCATCTGTCCGTCTTCCTGCTCATCAGCGTGTTCGCCAGCCTCGCCGCAGGGGGAATCCTTCACCGGGGCTCGGACCAACGGCTCGTATCCTTCACGAGCGGGGCTCTTGCGTGTGTGACGTTTCTCGGGCTGGCACTTGCGCCGGACCTCGTACTGCTGTGGGTCGTCCTGGGGGCAATCGGGTGCGGGGGCCTGATCGTCATCGCCCTGTCACTGTTCAGCCTCCGGACCGTTAATTACCCGCAAGCTGCGTCATTGTCCGGCATGGCCCAATCTGTTGGCTACGGTCTGGCCGCGGTGGGGCCCGTGATGTTCGGCGGTCTTCGCGACCTGAGCGGAGACTGGACGCTTCCGCTCCTCGTCACCGCAGGCCTCATGGCGATTCTCGCCGGGACGGGCGTCCTTGCCGGGCGTGACCGGGTGATCAGCGGCTCGGCCTGACCTCATCCTCGCCATCGGAGCGGGCGTGCCTGTAGCATCCGGGGATGCCATGTCCCGACAGCCCGGACGACACGCAGACACAGCAGCACACACCAGGAGGAGCGTCAATGACCAAAGGCACAGGAACAGCAACGGGCACTCAGCGGACGGCTCTCGTGGTGGGCGCCACCGGCATCGCCGGCTCCGCCCTCGTTGATCGCTTGGCAGGCGAGGGCTGGGCTGTCCTTGCCCTGTCACGCAGGCCAGGAGCGGAGCGCCCCGGGGTTCGATGGCTCTCCGCCGACCTCACCTCGGCTGCATCGCTGACCAGTGTGCTCGGGCCGGAGAATCCCTCGCACGTGTTCTTCACTGCCTGGTCACGGCGTGACACCGAGGAGGAGAACATCACCGTCAACGCCGGCATGGTCCGCGATCTCCTCGCCGCACTACGGGGCAAGGACGTAGCCCACGTTGCCCTGATGACCGGGCTCAAGCACTACCTCGGACCGTTCGAAGCGTACGCAGCCGGAAAGATGGCCGATACGCCCTTCCACGAGGAGGAGCCGCGCCTTCCGGTGCCGAACTTCTATTACGCCCAGGAGGATGAGCTCTGGGCCGCGGCCGCGGAGCAAGGGTTCACGTGGTCTGTGCATCGCGCGCACACGGTGATCGGGCACGCAGTGGGCAATGCCATGAACATGGGTCTCACACTCGCAGCCCAAGCAACCCTTTGCCGGGAGAGCGGCGAGCCATTCGTCTTTCCCGGATCCGAGACGCAATGGAACGGGCTGACTGACATGACGGAAGCAGGCCTGCTCGCCGAGCACATGCTCTGGGCATCCACCACACGGCAGGCCGCGAACGAGGCATTCAACATCGTCAACGGCGATGTGTTCCGCTGGCGCTGGATGTGGCCCAAGCTCGCGGCCTACTTCGGCGTGGAATGGGAAGGGTACGAGGCGGAGCCCCGTCCCCTCGAGCAGTCCATGGCCGGCCGGGAGGACCAGTGGCGCGAGCTTGCCGGGCGCTATAACCTCAGCGAGCCGGACTTGAGTCGGGTGGCATCCTGGTGGCACACGGACGGCGACCTGGGGCGCGGCATTGAGGTGGTGACCGACATGGGCAAGAGCCGGGATGCCGGGTTCACCGGCTACAGACGGACGCTGGACGCCTTCATCGCTCTCTTCGACCGCTACCGGGCCGACAACCTCATTCCCTGATCGCGACGCTGCCCGAATAGATGGCTCAGGCGTAGCCGGCCCAACCGGAAGCTGCCCAAACAGGCCCCCACAGAACCTCCCACCCCGCCCGGGATTCGCCGTAACGTAAACGGTATGGATAACCGAGCAGAGGTACGGCAGTTCCTGTCCTCACGGCGCGCGCGCATCACCCCGGAGCAGGCCGGTCTGGAGCAGTACGGCGGCCGGCGCCGGGTGCCCGGACTGCGGCGGGAGGAAGTCGCCCGTCTGGCCGGTGTAAGCGTCGAGTACTACACCCGGCTGGAACGCGGAAACCTTGCCGGCGTATCGGACAGTGTCCTCGATGCGATCGCCCGTGCTCTCGAACTGGACCGCGCGGAGCACGATCACCTCTACGACCTGGCACGCACGGCCGCCACCTCAGGCCGCAAGCGCAGTCCCGCGAGCGCCACGGCACACAGTGTGCGCCCCGTTCTGCAGCACCTGCTGGACGCCATCACCGGCGCGCCTGCGATCATCGGCAACAACCGCCTGGACATCATCGCCGCCAACACCTTGGGTTATGCCCTGTACGCCGACATGTACCGCGGTCCAGCGAGGCCGGCAAACCACTCACGGTTCATCTTCCTGGACCCGCGGTCGCACAACTTCTATACAGACTGGAACAGCGCGGCCAGCGCCAACGTGGCCATCCTCCGCCGCGAAGCGGGGCGCAATCCGCACGACAAAGGCATCGCCGAACTCGTGGGCGAACTGTCCATGCGCAGCGACGACTTCCGCACCCGCTGGGCGGCACACAACGTCCGGCGGCACTACTCCGGCACCAAGGTTTTCCAGCACTCTGTGGTCGGCCTCCTTGAACTGGACTACCAGGTCCTGGGGCTGGACGAGGACCCCGGCCACACCCTGACGGTTTACCCCGCCGTCCCGGGCAGCCCCGCAGAGGAAGCACTCAAGCTCCTTGCCTCCTGGGCCGCAACGGAAAATCTCGTGCAGACAGCACAAACAGCTACCCGGAGCCGCTAACGGTTCAAAGCCCACAACGGCAAGATTCCCAGGGAGGCCCTGCCAGTACCCCTCAAGGCAGAGCCTCCCTCAGGATTGCCGGATGCGCTTTGATTGAATAGTGCCCGCTGGGTGCCACGCACCCACGGCCAAGAACTTCAGCAGCTGCACCCAATGCTGTCTGCCCCTCTCAATAGGAGAAATATTGCTTATCGCTAACGCCTACGCCGCCCCGTCCGCTGACGAAGACCTGGTGCCAACCACCATCGAACGCCGCGACGTCGGCGCCCACGATGTGCTGATCGAGATCAAGTTCGCCGGCATCTGCCACTCGGACATCCACACCGTCCGCGGCGACTGGGGCCCGCAGCAGTACCCACTGGTCCCCGGCCACGAGATTGCCGGCATCGTCACCGAGGTTGGCTCCGCCGTCAGCAAGCATTCCGTCGGCGATCGTGTCGGCGTCGGCTGCATGGTCAACTCCTGCGGCGAATGCGCCAACTGCCAGGCAGGCGAGGAACAGTACTGCCTCAAGGGCAACACCGGCACCTACGGCGCCGTGGACCGCGACGGCACCATCACCCAGGGCGGTTACTCCACCCACGTTGTGGTCACCGAGGACTTCGTGGTCACCATCCCTGAAGGCATAGAGCTCGACGCCGCCGCTCCCCTTCTGTGCGCGGGCATCACCACGTACTCCCCCTTGCGGCACTGGGGCGCAGGTCCCGGGAAGAAGGTCGCCGTCGTCGGCCTCGGCGGACTCGGCCACATGGGCGTCAAGCTCGCCCACGCCATGGGCGCCGAGGTCACCGTGCTCTCGCAGTCGCTCAAAAAGCAGGAAGACGGCCTGAAGCTGGGCGCGGACCACTACTACGCCACCAGCGACGAGACCACCTTCGCGGATCTTGCCGGCAGCTTTGACCTGATCATCAACACCGTCAGCGCTTCGATCGACATCAGCTCCTACCTGCAGCTGCTGAAGCTCGACGGCGCGCTGGTCAACGTCGGCGCACCGGCCGAGCCGCTTCCCGTGAACGCGTTCGCGCTCATCGGCGGCCGCCGCTCCTTCGCCGGCTCCATGATCGGCGGCATCCGCGAGACCCAGGAGATGCTCAACTTCTGCGCGGAGCACAACCTCGGCGCCGAGATCGAGGTCATCCCGGCAAGCAAGATCAACGACGCCTACGAGCGCGTCCTGGCCTCGGACGTGCGGTACCGCTTCGTGATCGACACGTCGACGCTCTAGCCGTTACCGACGCTTCAACAGCTAAGAAAGGCAGCCCCCGGACCGTAGTCCGGGGGCTGCCTTTGTGTTTCCTGGCACGGCATGCGCGAGCGTCAGGTCCGCGGCCCGCGGTGCACGCCGATCAGCGTCTCCAGCGGGATCCGCGCGGTGGCCCGCTCGATCTGGGCCGAGATCCCCTTGAGGACGGGGAGGTGCCGGGTCATGGTTGAAGCGTGCGACGTCGGCAGCACCAGCCCGAGGCCGGCGCCGATCCTGCCCGTATGAAACACCGGGACGGCGATGGAACACGAACCCAGCCGCACCTCCTCCAAGGTGGTGGCATAACCCTGTGCCCGGATCTGGCCCAGCTCCTCGGCAAACTTCCGGGGGTCGATGTGGGTGTGCGCGGTGGGCCGTTCGAGATCCCGGTTCAGGTAGGCGTCGCGGACCCAGTCGTCCTCGAACGCGAGAATGACCTTCCCGACGGCGGTGGCGTGCATCGGGAGGCGGCCTCCTACGCGGGAGGCCCGGGGAACACGTTTGGAGCCGTAGACCCGGTCAATGTAGAGGACTTCGTGCCCGGCCCGGACCGCCAGGTGCGCGGTCTCACCGGTCAGGGAGAACAGGTCCTGCACGTACGGCTGGGCAGCGTCGCGCAGCTGGCGTCCGGTGTTCTGAGCGAGCTCCCACAGCCGGATGCCCAGCTGGTAGCGGCCGTTTGGCTCGCGCGAGAGGAAGCCCCAGTCCGTCAGTTCGTTGACCAGGCGGTGCGTCGTGCTGAGCGGCAACCCGGATTTCTCGGCAATGTCCGTCAGGCTCAGGGCACCGCGGGAGGTTTCGAAGGCCTCCAGAATAGCCAGCACCTTGGACGTCACGGTGCGTCCGGGCTCGCGGCTGCCGCCGGCCATGGTGACCTCCTCGTTCCGGACGCGCCTGTCAGTGTCCGGATTCGAGTCTAGATGCGTGTCAGGCTTTCGTCCCCGCCCGCGTTGAGCAGCCGCTGGCGCTGCGGCCACAGGGTGACCGATTCCAGCGCCGACAGCGCCCGCGCCATGGCCTTCGCCTCATCGGTAAACAGATGGCCGTGCACGCGCTGGCTGCACAGCCGCAGCGCCTGCCCCCGGTCCAGGCCGAACCAGTCCATCACCGTATCAATGCCGTGCGGGCTGAGCCGCCAGGTTTTGTCCGCGTCCTTGACGATCGCGTCCTCGATCGAGAGCGCCTCGCGGCGGGAGTCGTGGCCGTCGATAATTTCCAGAATCGCCGGGACCTTCAGCGCGTCGTAGCTGCATTCCGCGAGGATTCCGGCGGCCAGCCGGGCGCCCTCCTTCTCGTGCAGCAGGACGAGGTCCGCCCTGCCGCCGCCGGGTGCGATCGCCTGCAGGACCTCCGACGGCGGCACCTGGGACCAGCCGATGTCGTGCAGCATGATCGCGGGAAGCACGACGGCGGCATCCGCTTCCGGGTACGCGTCCAGCAGTGCGCTGGCCAGTCCGAAGGCGTAGAGAGTGTGGGCGTCATTGTTGCGCACACGAAGCAAAGGGGCCGCGAATTCCCACAGGGCAGCGAGATGTGGAGCCAGGGCGATCACTCCGTCAGGCTCCGCCTCGATACTTGCCGAGACATCCTGTCCAAAGCGGTTGGCCGTTGCCTGCAACTTCGTCATGCTGCAACCCTGTTCCGTCGAGGGCTCGGTGGCAACCACAGCTGCCACTCAGCGGAAGCCCTTTGAAGGTCACGTGCAGTACAAAAAAATCACTCGAAAGACTCCACGGGCGCCTGCGCCTGAGATAGCGTAGCCACTATGGCGCCAGGGCACTCTGGGCGCCATAGCAATCCGAAGCAATGTAGCCCACGGATAGTCGACTGTAAGGTTCGTTCGAGCAAGGGATGATCATGGCCGTTTCAATTGAGCTAGGCAAGAAACTCGACAAAGACTACGAGGGCAAGAGCCTGAAGGAAATTCTTGACGCCCCGCCGTCAGCGCTGGCCGGCCTGACAGACAAGCATGCTGAACTTCTCGCAGGAATGGGCATCAAGACCGTCCGCGACCTCGGCAGCAACAAGTACTTTGCAGTGGCAGGCGTCCTCGTGGCCTTGTCCAACCACACCGACTAAGGCCTTCAACAACAAGCAGGAGTCCGGCCGGATCACGATTTCCGGCCGGACCTTCCTGTTCGCGGAGCCGCGGCCGCAGACCCCTCTATCCGATCAGCGCCAGCACGGCCCCCGCGCCGACAACACCGCCGGCCTCGGCCCTGATCCCGCTCAACTTCCCGCCCCGGTGCGCGGCCACCTGGGTTTCCATCTTCATCGCTTCAAGAACGACCACCGGATCCCCGGCAGCCACTTCGGCGCCCGGCTCGACCAGCCACTTCACTACTGTTCCGGCCATGTCCGCCCGCAGCTCACCGGGATCGGCGGCACCCGCCGCAGCGGCGCCATCGTACTCCCCTGCCGGGGAATCGCCGGCAAGGGAAACGCCCGCCGAAACGCCGGCACCCGAACGCGCCCAGCCATCCAACAAGGACGCGGGAAGACCGACGGCGAGGCGCCGGCCATCGACGTCAACGGTGATGGTGCGGCGCGCACCGTCCGGAACGGACGTGCCGAACTCCGGATCCGCCGCGATGGAATCCGCGAAGTCTGTCTCAATCCAGCGCGTGTGGATCCCCAAAGCGGTTTCGGAGGTAAAGTCCGGCGCCTGGACCACGGCGCGGTGGAACGGCAGGACGGTGGCCACGCCGGTGATCTCCATTTCGGCGAGGGCGCGACGGGCACGGCGAAGAGCCTGTTGCCGGTCGGCGCCGGTCACGATCAGCTTCGCCAGCAGCGAATCGAACTGCGGCGCCACGATGGAACCGGCGCGGACGCCCGAGTCCAGCCGGATGCCCGGACCCGTGGGGCCGCTGAACGTGGTGACGGTCCCCGGCGAGGGCAGGAAGCCCCGGCCCACGTCCTCGGCGTTCAGGCGGAATTCGAACGAATGCCCGCGAGGTTCGGGGTCGGAGCTGAAGCGCAAATGCTCGCCCGCGGCGATCCGGAACTGCTCCTGCACCAGGTCCACCCCGGTGGTCTCCTCGGTGATGGGATGCTCCACCTGCAGGCGGGTGTTCACCTCGAGGAAGGCGACAGTGCCGTCGGCCGCCACCAGGAATTCGACCGTCCCGGCCCCCGAGTAGGAGGCTTCGCGGCACACTGCCTTGGCGGCGTCGTAAATCTGCCGGGTCTGCTCATCGGTCAGGAAGGGTGCGGGCGCCTCCTCCACCAGCTTCTGGTGTCGGCGCTGCAGCGAGCAGTCGCGCGTTCCCACCACCACAACGTTGCCGTGCTGGTCCGCCAGGACCTGCGCCTCCACGTGCCGGGGCCGGTCAAGGTACCGCTCCACAAAGCACTCGCCGCGGCCGAAAGCCACCACTGCTTCGCGGACCGCAGAGTCGAAGGACTCCTCGATCTGGTCCATCTCGCGGACCACTTTCAGCCCGCGCCCTCCTCCGCCGAAGGCCGCCTTGATGGCAATCGGCAGGCCGTGCTCTTCGGCAAACGCGCGCGCCTCGGCTGCTGAGGCCACAGGACCGTCGCTGCCGGCCACCAGCGGGGCGCCGGCGCGCACGGCGATTTCGCGCGCGGTGATCTTGTTGCCCAACTGCCGGATGGCCTCCGGGGCGGGGCCGATCCAGGTAAGGCCGGCGTCGAGGACGGCCTGGGCAAACTCGGCGTTCTCGGACAGGAAGCCGTAGCCGGGGTGGACCGCGTCCGCCCCGGATTTCGCCGCCACGCGCAGCAGGTTGGCAATATCCAGGTACGTTTCCGACGGCGCGTTGCCGCCCAGGCTGTAGGCCTCGCTGGCGGCGGAAACGTGCATGGCGTCGGCATCCACGTCCGCATAGACGGCCACGGACTCCAGGCCGGCGTCCTCGCAGGCACGGGCGATGCGGACGGCGATTTCTCCGCGGTTGGCGATCAGGACCTTGCGCATCAGTTACTCACTTCGTCTGGGAATCTTTTGTCTGGAAGTCTTTTGCCTGGGAGACATCGGGGGAAGCGTTGGCGGGCAGCCCGTAGCCTGGCGCCCAGCGGAAGCGGATGGAGCCGCCGATCGGGATCTGGGCGGCGAGGTCAAGCTGATGGTCCACCACCACGCCGATCACGGGGTAGCCACCGGTAATGGGGTGGTCGGCAAGGAACAACACGGGCTGGCCCTCCGGCGGAATCTGGAGCGCGCCGGCCATCGTCCCCTCACTGGCCAACTCGCCGTCCCGGCTCCGGCTCAGCGGCTCTCCGTCCAGGCGCATGCCCACCCGGTTCGAGCGGGGCGTCACCAACCAGTCCTGGGCGCAGAGTGATTCCAGCGCGGCCGCGTCGAACCAGTCATCGCGGGGCCCTGGCACTATATCCAGGACCGTCACGCCGGCATCCGGGAACTCCGGCTGCAGCTCCGGATTGCCCACCACGCTGGAAGACGTGGCCACACCGGCGGCCAGCAACTGACCGGGGGCCAATGGCGCCGGCCCGATACCGGACATGGTGTCCGTGGACCGGCTGCCCAGCACCGCGTCGGCTGCCGCGCCGCCGCGGATGGCGAGGTAGCTGCGGAAACCGCGCTCGGGCGCGCCGATGGTCAGGATCTCGCCGTCCAGCAGGGCAAACGCGGTTGCCATGGGTACCTTGCGCACCTGCTCAGGCTGGTCCTCGTCGTCGTCCTCCGGACCGCCGTCACCGGAGGAAAAACCATTCGACGGCGTCACCGCAGTGAGTGCAGACGGCGCCCCCGTCACTGCCAAAACCTGGTCGCCCACGGCCTGCACGCGCAGCCCGCCGGCAACGGATTCGACGACGGCGGCTGACGGCTGGTTGCCCACGATCCGGTTCGCGCGGCGCAGGGAGGAGCGGTCCAGTGCGCCGGCGGCCGACACCCCAAGCCCGGCGTGGCCGGGACGGCCCAGGTCCTGGATCAGGCTCTGGAGGCCGGGCGACAGGATCCGCAGGCCGGACTGAATGTCTGCATCGGTGGCAGCCGGCGCTTCGGAACCGGAAGCCCCGGCCTCGGTCGCCGCAACTTCCACGAACTCCCGCACTGCACGGAACTGCACCCGGTCACCGGGCGCGGCCAGGGCAGGCTGCTCGCGGCCGAGGTCCCACATGTGGGCGGCGGTGCGGCCGATCAGCTGCCAGCCGCCCGGTGATTTCCGTGGATACACGGCCGAATAGTTGCCCGCCAGCGCCACGGATCCGGCGGGGACGGCGGTCCGCGGTGAACTCCGGCGCGGTACTTCCAGCGCCTGGTTCTCCCCCACCATGTAGCCGAAGCCCGGCGCGAAGCCGCCGAACGCCACTGTCCAGACCTGCCCGGTATGGGCGGCCACCACTCCCTCTGCCCCCAGGCCGGTGAGCCGCCCCACTTCGGCGAGGTCCTCGCCGTCGTACACGGTATCGATGGTGACCAGCTTCCCCTCGGCGTGGGACTGGACCGTCAGATCCAGCTCCAGCAGCAGCGAAGCCATCCGGCGCGCGGAGGTGGGCGAATCCGCCCTGACCATCACCGTTTCAGCGGCGGCCAGCACATCCACCTGGCCGGGCAGCGGCTGCTCCAGCAGCAGGGCCTGCAGGGCCAGCACGTCGTGGAGCCCGGAGAGTTCGGCGAGCACCGCCGTCGTACCTACCGGCCTGACGGCGAGCACGCGGGCTGCCGTGGCGGGGTTACTGACTGTTTCCATGGGGATCAGGCCGCGCCGCTCAGGCGTGGCTGCCCTGGGCGTTGTCGTGGAGCAGGCGAAGGTCCGCTTCCGGCTGCGGGTCGCGGCCCAGGCGCATGCCCACGATGGTAATGACGGCCGTCAGCGCGATGTAAATGGCGATCAGGTACCAGCCGCCGGACGCCGCGCCGTAGAGGGCGGTGAAGATCAGCGGGGCCACGGCGCCGCCAACAACGCCGGCCAGGGTGTAGGCCAGGGAGCTGCCGGCATAGCGGAGGCGGGCCGGGAACTGCTCGGTGATGAAGGCGGCCTGCGGGCCGTACATAAAGGCGTGCAGGGCCAGGCCGATCACCACGCCGATGGTCAGCATCACCACGGATTTGCCCTGGATCATCAGGAAGAACAGCGGAATGTAGAGGGCGGTTGCCGCCGCGGCAATGCCGTAGACCCAGCGCCGGTTGAAGCGGTCCGTGAGGGCGCCGGCTGCCGGGATCAGGAATAGCTGGAACGCTGAGCCGATGAGGATGGCGGCCAGCACGTTGCCCGTGGTCATGCCCAGTTCCTTGGTGGCGTAGACGGCCACGAAAACGGTGAACAGAGCGTAAAGGACGTCGGGGCAGAGACGGGATAGGGCTGCGGAGATCAGGGCCTTGGGTTCGGTGGTGAAGACTTCCTTGATCGGCGCCTTGGGACGGTCGCCGTGCGCCTGAATGGCCTTGAAAACCGGCGTTTCCTCAAGCCTGAGGCGGATCAGCAGGCCAAAGACCACCAGGATTGCCGAGGCGAGGAAGGCCACGCGCCAGCCCCAGGACAGGAAGGCTTCGGTGCTGAGGGAAGCGGCAAGGATGGCCAGGACGCCGTTGGCCATCAGGTTTCCGGCGGGCGGACCGATCTGGGCAGCGGAGGACCAGAAGCCGCGCTTGTTGGGGTCGCCGAATTCGCTGGACAGCAGCACCGCGCCGCCCCATTCGCCGCCGACGCCGATGCCCTGGGCCAGTCGCAGCAGCACCAGGATGACGGGGGCCGCGACGCCGATCACGGAGTAGTCCGGCAGCGCACCGATGAGGACGGTTGCGACGCCGATCAGCACCAGGGTGAACACGAGGACATACTTACGGCCCACCTTGTCGCCCAGGCGGCCGAAAATAACGCCGCCAATCGGCCGGGCAAGGTAGCCCACCGCGAAGGCGGAGAAGGAGAGGAGGAGCCCGACGAACTCATCGTTGGAGGGGAAGAAAATCTTGGGGAAGACCAACGCCGAGGCCACCGAATAGATGGCAAAGTCGTAGTACTCGAGCGAGGTGCCGGTGAGGCTGGCGACGTACGCCTTGAGGGCGCCGCGCGGCGGCTTCCTTGCCGCCGGCTTCGCTGCCTTGTTTGTGCTGGTCATGGGTTCCTCCGGGGTGAGGGTGGTGCGGGGTTTGGGTGGTGCAGAGGCCGGGTGCGGCCGTGAAATGGGGCCGGGTGGTTCCGGCTGGACGGTTCGAGCTAGGCGAACGGGCTGATGCCGATGCCGGCGTCGCCCAGAGCGGACTTCACTGCAGTGGCCATTTCCACGGCCCCGGGCGAGTCACCATGCACGCAGATGCTGTCTGCGCGGATTTTCAGGATGGAACCGTCGATGGTCCTGACCGACCCGTCGGTTGCCATCCTTAATACATGCTCCGCCACTTCGGCGGTGTCGTGAAGGACCGCGCCTTGGTGAGATCGGGAGACGAGCGTTCCATCGGGGTTGTAGGCACGGTCCGCGAACGCTTCGCTCACCGCCCGCAGGCCTGCCTTTTCTGCGAGCCGCAGGACTTCCGAGCCCGGCAGGCCCATGATCGGCAGGCTGGGGTCAACCGACTTCACGGCATCGACGACGGCCTGCGCCTGGGCGGTGTGCGTGACGATCGCGTTGTAGAGGCCGCCGTGCGGCTTTACGTACCGGACCCGGGCTCCCTCAACCGATGCGAGAGCCTGCAACGCCCCGATCTGGTACACGACGTCGTCGGCCAGTTCGCTCGGGCTGATGTCCAGGAAGCGGCGGCCAAAGCCGGCGAGGTCGCGGTAGCCCACGTGTGCGCCGATCACGACTCCCGCGGCCGCGGCGTCCCGGCAGGTGCGGCGGATGACGCTGGGATCGCCGGCGTGGAAGCCGCAGGCCACGTTCGCGCTGGAAACGGAGGCAAACATCGCCGCGTCATCGCCCAGGGTCCAGCGTCCGAAGGATTCGCCGACGTCGCTGTTCAGGTCGATGGTTGTCATTTGTGATCCCCGTCTCATTGAGTGGTCTAACTAGGATGCATTAAATTTAGCGATTGTTCAACAATCCTTCGATTCAATGATGTGACGATCATGTAAATTCTCAGGTATGGCCACATCGAATCCGACCGTCCGCTCCGCTACAGGCCGTCTCCGGGTGGCCGTTCCTTCAGTGGCGGAACGCGTGGCGGACGAACTCCGGCTCCAGCTCGCCGAGGGAGCCCTGCTTCCCGGCGCGCGACTCACCGAATCCACCATCGCCGAGGATCTCGGCGTTTCCCGGAACACGGTGCGGGAGGCCTTCGCCGAACTCGCCAGCGAACGGCTGGTGGTTCGTCACCCCAACCGCGGCGTTTTTGTGGCGAGCCTGGGGGCAGGGGACATCCACGACGTCTATACAGTCCGGCGCGCCATCGAGGTCAGCGCCTTGCGCGGCGGCGGGAGCCAGGAGAATGTGGCCGCCGTGCGGGCCGCCGTCGAGGAAGGCAAGCGGGCCGCGGCCGCCGGTGACGAGGAAGCGCTCGGCACAGCCAACCAGCATTTCCACGGCGCCATCGTTGCCCTGGCGGGAAGCCGGCGGCTGAACAGCATGATGGGGCAGGTCTTGGCCGAGATGCGGCTGTTTTTCCACAAAGCCACCGTGGACGGGCAGTTCTACCACCACTATCTGCAGGAAAACGACGCGATCTGTGAGGCGTTGGAAGCCGGCGAACTCGACCGCGCGGCAGACCTCCTGCTGGCCTACCTGGACCGCTCCGAGGACAACCTCGCTGACGTGCACGCGGAAGCGGCCGACGCTGAGTAAGCCGTCGGCCGCTTCGCAGCAAGCTACTTCGCTGAGGGCACCGCTGCGCGCTACTTCGCCGCGGGCACCGGGGCGGCAACCTGATCTGTGGCCGGGCCGGCGTCCGCTGCGGCACCGGTGTCCGGCTTGACCTTCAGGCGCTTGCCGAAGGCCGCGCCGCCGCCCTTGCCACTGCGGTTCTTGTTGAAAATGTCGAAGCCGACGGCGAGCAGCAGCACCAGGCCCTTGATGAGCTGCTGGTAGTCGGTGCCGAGGCCCAGGATGGACATGCCGTTGTTCAGAACTCCCATGATCAGGCCGCCGATCATGGCTCCGGCCACCGTGCCGACGCCGCCCTGGACGGCCGCGCCGCCAATGAAGGCCGCGGCGATGGAGTCCAGCTCGAAGCCGGTGCCGCCGGCCGGTTGTGCGGAGTTGAGCCGGGCGGTGAACACCAGGCCGGCGAGTGCGGCCAGGACGCCCATGTTCACAAAGAGTCGGAAGGTCACAGCTTTGGTCTTGATGCCGGACAGCTCCGCCGCGTGCAGGTTCCCACCGATGGCGTAGGTGTGCCGGCCAAAGACGCTGTTGTTCATCAGTGCCGTGTAGACGATCACCAGGACCGCAAGCACAATCAGGACGATCGGGGTGCCGCGGTAGCTGGCAAGCAGGAAGGTGATGATCAGCATCAGCAGGGCGATGAACGCAGTCTTGATGGCGAACCAGGCCATCGGTTCATTCTCAAGATCGAACTTCTTCCGGATCCGGCGTTCCTTGACCGCCTGGATCACCAGGGCCAGGGTAGCGCCCACACCCAGGATGACCGTGAGCCACTCCAGCACTGAGGTGCCGCCGGAAATGTCCGGCAGGAAGCCGCCGCCAAGAGCCCGCAGCTCGGCCGGGAAAGGGGTAATCTGCTGGTTCTTAAGGGTGATCAGGGTCAGGCCTCGGAAGATCAGCATCCCCGCGAGGGTGACGATGAACGCGGGAATCCCAACGTAGGCAATCCAGTAGCCCTGCCAGGCACCCACCAATGCACCGACCAGCAAACAGGCGGGGATGGCAACCCACCAGGCCCAGCCCCAGTGCACGATCATGACACCGGCCACCGCACCGATGAAACCGGCAATCGATCCCACCGAAAGGTCGATATGTCCGGCGATGATGACCATCACCATGCCGATGGCCAGAATCAGGATGTAGCTGTTCTGGACCACCAGGTTGGTGACGTTCTGCGGCTCCAGCAGGATCCCGTCAGTCAGGACTTGGAACAGCAGGACGATCAGGATCAGGGCGACAAAGATGCCAACCTGGCGGAGGCGGCTTGTGAGGAAGCCCAGGGATTCTCGGAGGGCGGACATGTTCGCTATTCCTTCTCTTTGGTCATGAAATGCATGAGGGTTTCCTGCGTCGCTTCGGCGATGGGAACCTCGCCGGTGATGTGCCCGGCGGACAGGGTGTAGATCCTGTCGCAGATGCCCAGCAGCTCGGGCAGTTCGGAGGAAATCACGATGACTGCCTTTCCTTCCGCGGCCAGCTTCGCGATGATCGTGTAGATCTCAAACTTCGCGCCGACGTCGATCCCGCGGGTGGGCTCGTCAAGGATCAGCACGTCCGGATCGGAGAACATCCACTTGCTCAGCACCACTTTCTGCTGGTTGCCGCCGGACAGTTTGCCCGTGATGGCCGCCACCGACGGCGCCTTGATGTTCATGCTCTTCCGGTAGTCGTTGGCTACGACGGTTTCCTGGTTCTTGTCCACCCAGCCACGCTTGACCAGCTTGGGAAGGGCGGCCATGGACACGTTCCGCTTGATGTCCTCGATGAGGTTCAGGCCATAGCGTTTGCGGTCCTCGGTGGCGTAGGCGATCCCATGCTTGATGGCCGCGGAAACGGTGCCGGTGTTGATTTCGACGCCGTGCTTGAAGACTTTGCCGGATGTTGCGATGCCGTAGCTGCGGCCGAACACGCTCATGGCCAGCTCTGTCCTGCCGGCGCCCATCAGCCCGGCAAGGCCAACCACTTCGCCCTTGCGGACGTTGAGGCTGGCGTTGGTGACCACCATCCTGCTGTGGTCCTGCGGGTGCCGGACGGACCAGTCCTCGATCCGCAGGACTTCCTCGCCGATCCGGGGAGTGCGGTCCGGGTAGAGGCTCTCCAGGTCGCGGCCAACCATGCCGCGGATGATGCGTTCCTGCGTGATCCCGCCGTCGCCCAGGCGGAGGGTTTCGATGGTCTTGCCGTCACGGATGATGGTGACGGCGTCCGCCACCTTGCGGATCTCGTTGAGCTTATGGCTGATGATGATGGATGTGACGCCCTGGCCTTTGAGGTGCAGGATCAGGTCCAGCAGGTGGCCCGAGTCCTCGTCGTTGAGGGCCGCCGTGGGTTCGTCGAGGATGAGGAGCTTGACCTCCTTCGAAAGCGCCTTGGCGATCTCCACGAGCTGCTGCTTGCCCACGCTGATCTGCTGCACGGGGGTGACAGGGTTTTCGCTCAGCCCCACCCGGGCCAGGAGCTTCGCGGCCTCCAGGTTGGTCTTGCGCCAGTCCACCCAGCCGCGCGTGGCCTGTTCGTTGCCAAGGTAGATGTTCTCCGCGATCGACAGGTAGGGGCTCAGCGCCAGTTCCTGGTGGATGATCACAATTCCGCGCTTCTCGCTGTCGCTGATGCTGGCGAAGTTGCAGGGTTCGTTTTCGAACAGGATGTCGCCGTCGAAGGAGCTGTGGGGGTAGACACCGGACAGCACCTTCATCAGGGTTGATTTTCCTGCACCGTTCTCCCCGCAGATGGCATGGACCTCGCCGCGGTTTACCTGCAGGGTGACGTCCTGGAGTGCCTTCACGCCCGGGAAGGTCTTGGTGATTCCTCGCATTTGAAGAATGAGTGTGTTCATCGCCAATTCTCACTGACTGGTAGTACCTGGAACCGCCTGCGGCTGCAGGGGTCTACGGGAAGGGAGACGGCCACGACCCGACGGTGGGCCGCCTCCCTTCGACGTGGCTACTTGACGTCGGCCTCGGTGTAGTAGCCGGAGTCGATGAGTTCCTTCTTGTAGTTCTCATCCGTGATGATCACGGACTTGAGCAGGTAGGCCGGGACCACCTTGACCTTGTTGTTGTAGGTCTTGGTGTCGTTGACCTCGGGCTCCTGGCCCTTCAGGAGGGCGTCCACCATCTTCACGGCCTGGGCGCCCAGCTGGCGGGTGTCCTTGAAGATCGTGGAGTACTGCTCACCGGCGGTGATGGACTTGACCGAACCCTTTTCAGCATCCTGGCCGGTGACGATCGGCAGGCTTCCCTTGGCGTAGCCGCCGGTGCTGGTCAGGGCGGAGATGATGCCGATGGAGAGGCCGTCATACGGCGAGAGGACGCCGTTGAGCTTGGTGCCGGAGCTGTAAGCGGCCGTGAGGATGTCTTCCATGCGCTTCTGGGCCACGGGGGCCTGCCAGCGCAGGATGGCCGCCTGCTCGAACTTGGTCTGTCCGCTGGGGACCTTCAGGGTGCCGGCATCCAGGTACGGCTGGAGGGTATCCATGGCGCCGGTCCAGAAGAAGTTGGCGTTGTTGTCATCCGGGCTCCCGGCGAAGAGCTCCACGTTGAAAGGTCCCTTGCCGTCCACCTTCTTGCCGGCCGCATCAACGAGGCCCAGGCCAGTCAGCAGCGACGTGGCCTGCTGCACGCCCACGGTGTAGTTGTCGAAGGTGGTGTAGAAGTCCACGTTCGGTGTGCCGTTGATGAGCCGGTCGTAGGCGATGACCTTGACGTTCTGTTCCTTCGCTTTGGCGAGGACGTCGGTGAGCGTGGTGCCGTCAATGGCCGCCACGATCAGAGCCTTGGCGCCCTTGGTGAGCATGTTCTCGATCTGCGCCACCTGCGTGGGGATGTCATCGTTGGCGTACTGCAGATCGGCCTTGTAGCCGAGCTTGGCAACGGAGTCGGAGACGTTCTTGCCGTCCGCGATCCACCGCTCCGACGTCTGCGTCGGCATTGAGATTCCCACAAGGGAGCCGGCAGCATCGCCGGAGGCGGCGGGTTCGGCTGCCGTGCCGCCGCGGCTGCCGCAGCCGGTGGCCCCGACGGTCACAGCGAGGACAACCGCAACGGTGCCCAGGAGTTTCCTGATCTTCACAATTTTCTCCTTCCGCGGGCCCGTGGTCCGCGAAGTTGCTGATCGCAGCCCTGCACGTCGTTGTGCCCCCTGCGGGGCGGGTAACAGCGGGAGGAATGCGTAGGTCTGGATGGAACGGAGTTGAGCCGGCAATCAACGCCAGCAAATTGTTATCGCTAACAACAGGGTCAAACATAGCTTCTCAGTGCATGTGAGTCAACGCACATCCGGCGTTAACCTTAGACTGATCCGCAGCGCATCCTCACAGTTCAAGGACGCGTCAAGCGGCATAAACGCGCCAGGCAGCTCGGTGCGAGGCTCCCGGTTCAAGCCGCAGCAGGTCCGTGCCGCTGTTGAACGCGTCCGGCGGGCAGGTCATCGGCTCGACGGCGAGCCCCAGCCGGGTGGGCAGCGGCGGGTCCGTGTCCCCGGTGTAGAGCTGAACCCAGGTGCAGCTGCGGTCCCAGGCCATCCCGACGCCGGGTCCTCCCGGGTCCCTCACCACCACGCACGCCTGCCCCTCGCGGGTGCGGGCACACCCCGTACGGTGCCGCCCGCTCCCCCGTATTGGCTGCGGTCACGGTGGTGTGCAGGCCGTCGCTGTCCAGCCGGTACTGGGCGGTGATGGTCAACGCGAACGGGTAGCCCGGCGTCGGCCCGATACTGCAGGACAACGTGAGCGCGGACTCGGCCTGGGTCGCCAGCGTCCAGTCGAGCTCGGGGGTGAAGCCGTGCAGGGCGCACTGCCTGTCCGGCTCGTTGACCGGCACCCGGTAGTCGATGCCATCAAAGGTGTACTCGCCGTCGGGAATCCGGTTCGGCCAGGGCGCGACCACCACGCCGCGGTAGTGCGGGTTGGGCCCGCCAGCCGGGAACGGGACAACGAGGTCCCGCCCCCGGTGCTGCAACACGCGCAACGCCGCTCCCCGGGCGGATATCGCCGCGGTGTAGTCTCCGTGCCGAAGTGCGTGTTCAACCCCGGTCACAGCCCGCCGGCCAGCTTGTAGTAGGCGGCGTTCCAGGCGAGTTCCTTCTTGAAGCCGCGGATGGTGGTGCCGTCGTCGATGGTCAGCAGCTCCGTTTGGGCGATCTCGGCGAAGTCCTCGAACACGTCCATGCCGACGGCGGTGGTCAGGACTGTATGGTGCGCGGCCCCGGCGGTGAGCCAGGCGGCGGCGGAGGTGGCGAAGTCCGGCTTGGGTGACCAGAGGGCCCGGGCTACCGGCAGGTTGGGCAGCGGCTCGTCCAGGTCCACGACGTCGACGGCGTTCGCCACGAGCCGGAACCGGTCGCGCATGTCCGAGAGCGCCACGACGACGCCTGGGCCGGCGTCGGTGTCGAACACCATCCGGACCGGGTCTTCCTTGCCGCCGATGCCCAAGGGGTGGATTTCGACGCGCGGTTTGGTGGCCGTCAGGGAGGGGCAGACCTCGAGCATGTGGGCGCCCAGGATCTTCTCCGCGCCGGGGACGAGGTGGTACGTGTAGTCCTCCATCAGCGAGGCGCCGCCGGGCAGCCCCTCACCCATAACCTTTGCGGCCCGGACCAGGATGGCGGTCTTCCAGTCGCCCTCGGCGCCGAAGCCATAGCCATCGGCCATGAGCCGCTGGACCGCCATGCCCGGCAGCTGGCGCAACGCGCCCAGGTCCTCAAATGAGGTGGTGAAGGCCGCGGAGCCGTTGGACTCCAGGAAGCTGCGGAGGCCCAGCTCGATCCTGGCGCTGTAGCGCAGCGACTCGTGGCGGGCACCGCCCTTTTGGAGCTCGGGGACCACCTCGTAGAGGCGCTCGTACTCTGCAACCAGGGCGTCGACGTCGGACTCCGCGGCGCCGTGCACGGCATCGGCGAGTTCGTTGACGGACCAGGTGTTGACCGAGACGCCGAAGCGCAGCTCGGCTTCGGTCTTGTCGCCTTCGGTGACGGCGACGTTGCGCATGTTGTCACCGAAGCGGGTGAGCTTCAGGGTCCGGACGGCGGCCCAACCGGCCGAGGCGCGCTGCCAGGATCCCACCTGACGGGAGACCTCGGGGTTGGACACGTGCCCCACCACGGTTTTGCGCGGAATGCCGAGGCGCGACTGGATGTAGCCGAACTCGCGGTCGCCGTGCGCGGCCTGGTTCAGGTTCATAAAATCGAAGTCAATGTCAGCCCACGGCAGGTCCCGGTTGGCCTGGGTGTGCAGGTGCAGCAGCGGCTTGCGGAGCAGGTCCAGGCCCTGGATCCACATCTTGGCCGGGGAGAAGGTGTGCATCCAGGCGGTCACACCGATCACGGCGTCGTCCGAGTTCGCCTCCAGGGCGGTACGGCGGATGGCGTCCGAGTCGGTGAGCACGGGCTTCCAGACGATCTTGACCGGGACATCCGAGGATTGGTTGAGGGCGGCGGCAATCTCCTGGGACTGCGCGGCCACCTGCTTCAGGACGTCCTCGCCGTACAGGTGCTGGCTGCCGGTGAGGAACCAGACTTCGTACTGGCCGAGCGACGTTGTGTTTGCGGACGTGTTGGTGGCGTTGGGCATGTTTTCTCCAGCTGAAATAAAAGGGCGACGGCGGTGGGCGGCCTGGCGGCCCGGTTGTTGGGCCTAGCGGGCCGGTTAGTGGGCCTAGCGGCCGTAGACGTTCTGGTAGCGGTCATACA
This sequence comes from Arthrobacter sp. BF1, assembly GCF_056680215.1. Taxonomy (NCBI): domain Bacteria; kingdom Bacillati; phylum Actinomycetota; class Actinomycetes; order Micrococcales; family Micrococcaceae; genus Arthrobacter; species Arthrobacter sp. BF1. Next base: position 45,467 of record NZ_CM155271.1, on the reverse strand, counting down.
GGGAGTCGATCTGGGCCGGGTCGATTGGCAGTGGCTCGCCAAGCTGGCGGGAAATATGGACGGTCCGGGCCACTTCCTCGCACATGACCGCGGCTTTCACCGCCGCGCTGGCGTCCTTGCCGATGGTGAACGGTCCATGGTTCTGCATCAGGACGGCCGGCGAGGTGGAGTTCTTCAGCGTCTCCACGATGCCCTGGCCAATGGAGTCGTCCCCGATCAGCGCGAAGGGACCCACCGGGATAGGCCCGCCGAACTCGTCGCCCATCATGGTGAGGACGCACGGGATGGCCTCGCCGCGCGCCGCCCAGGCCGTGGCGTAGGTGGAATGCGTGTGGACCACACCTCCGACGTCGGGCATGTTGCGGTAGACGTATGCGTGCGCGGCGGTGTCCGACGACGGCGACAGCGGCGGGTTGCCCCAGTGGATAGTGCCGCCGCTGCCGATGTTGGCGCCACTGACCGGCGTGCCATACAGGTCGGTGACCACCAAAAGCTCGGCGCGCAGGTCGTCATAGGAAACCCCCGACGGCTTGATGACCATCAGGTCATGGCCGGGCACCCGCGCGGACACGTTGCCTGCCGTCCAGACCACCAGCTCGTAGCGCGTCAGTTCGGCGTGCAGGGCGCACACCTCGGCCCTTAGTTGGGCGATGGATTCCAGCAGCGCGCTCATGCGGACACCCCGGCGGTGACGAGGCGGCGGGCGGACCGGCGCTGGATGGCTTTGAGCCGGTGCATGACATCGTTGGTGCCGCGGCCGAAATAGTCGTGCAGCGCGCGGTATTCCTGGAACAATTCCTCGTAGGCGGCAACGTTTTCCGGGATGGGCGTGTAGACGTCGCCAGGTTCGGAGCCCATGGCGGCGGCGGCCGCGCGGATGTCCGGGTACCGGCAGGCGGCCACGGCGGCATGGATGGCGGAGCCCAGGGCCGGGCCCTGGTTTGAGCCGATGGTGGAGAGCTGCAGGCCGGTGATGTCGGCGTAGATCTGCATGAGGAGCTTGTTCTTCAGCAGGCCGCCGGCCACGATGAATTCCTTGACAGGAACGCCGGAATCGCGGAAGGCGTCCACGATGGTCCGGGTGCCGAAGGCGGTGGCTTCCATCAGGGCGCGGTAGGAGTCTTCCGGCCGGGTGGCAAGGGTCTGGCCCACCACCACGCCCGAGAGTTCGTGGTCCACCAGCACCGATCGGTTGCCGGAATGCCAGTCGAGGGCAATGAGGCCGTGCTCGCCGATGGCCTGGCTGGCGGCGAGCTCGGTGAGGTATTCGTGGATCCCGAGCCCTGCCGCTTCCGCGGCCTGGTGGTACTCCGGCGGGACGCCGTTCTTGGTGAACCAGCCGAAGATGTCGCCCACGCCGGACTGTCCGGCCTCGTAGCCCCACAGGCCGTCCACGATGCCGCCGTCCACCACGCCGCACATGCCCGGGACTTCGTGCAGTTCGGTGCCGTTCATCACATGGCAGGTGGAGGTGCCCATGATGGCCACGAGCTGTCCGGGCTCCACGGCGCGGGCGGCCGGAGCGGTGACGTGGGCATCCACGTTGCCCACCGCCACCGCGATCCCCTCGGGCAGGCCGGTCCAGGCGGCGGCTTCGGCCGTGAGATAGCCCGCGGCGTCGCCCAGCCGGCCGATGGTGTGCTCCAGTTTGGTGCTGACGAAGTCCCTAAAGGCCGGGTTCAGGGCAGCGAGGAAGTCCTCGGAGGGGTAGCGGCCGTCCTGGTACATGCCCTTGTAGCCGGCGGTGCAGGCGTTGCGGACGTAGTTGCCGCAGAGCTGCCAGACGATCCAGTCGGCTGCCTCCACCCAGTGGTCCATGGCGGCATAGGTCTCCGGGTCCTCCTCGAGGAGCTGCAGTCCCTTGGCGAATTCCCATTCGGACGAGATGAGCCCGCCGTAGCGCGGCAGCCAGGTTTCGCCCCGTTCAGCCGCCAGGGCGTTGATCCGGTCCGCCTGCGGCTGCGCGGCGTGGTGGCGCCAGAGTTTCACGTAGGCGTGCGGCCGGTTGGCGAACCCGTCCAGTTCGTTCAGCGGTGTGCCGTCCGCCTTGACGGGAACCATGGTGCAGGCGGTGAAGTCGGTGGCAATGCCGACGACGGCGGCGGGGTCGATCCCGGCGTCGGCGATCGCCGCGGGGACTGCGTGGCGGAGGACGTCGCGGTAGTCGTTGGGCACCTGCAGGGCCCATTCCCCGGGAAGCCGGGCGGCGCCGTCGTCCATGACATCCGCGGCACCGGCGACATTCGCCGGCAGGGCGTCCGTCACCACACCATGCGGGTAGTCGAAGACGCCGCTGCCCAGCTCCTTGCCGTCACGGACCCGGACCACCACGGCCCGCCCGGAGAGCGTGCCGTAGTCCACACCAATGACAAAGTTTTCGGTTCCGTCCACTGAGACGTCCATCAAATCCTCCAAGTTGATTTCGCAGCATTGCGAACTCCATTATTGTTAGCGCTAACAAACCGCCTGTCAAGGAATTGCTTCATTCGCGTTATTCGAGTGGGCTCCGGGCCTCAGGGTTGGGGCGGGCGGGCGGCGGTGCTGGCGCGCACCACCAGCTCGGGGCCAACCACCAGGGTGCCGCCCGCGGCACCGTCCTCGATCTGGGCGCGCATCAGGTCCATGCAGCGCCTGCCGAGTTCTTCAAAGTCCTGGCGGACAGTGGTCAGCGGGGGCATAAAGTAGGCGGATTCGGGCTGGTCGTCGAAGCCAATCACGGACACGTCCTCGGGTACGCGGACGCCCTTCTCGCCGAACGCCCGCAGCAGTCCCAGGGCCATCTGGTCGTTGCTGACGAACACTGCAGTGGCCTCGCGCTGATCTGCCAGCTGCTGCCCGATCCGGTACCCGCTGCCCGCGCTCCAGTCGCCCTCGACCAGCAGGTCGTCGCCAAGTCCGGCTTCCGCCAGTTCCTCGCGCCAGCCGTCAACACGGGCCTGGCCATCGATCCAGTCCAGCGGTCCGGAGACGTGGCCAATGCGCTGGTGGCCAAGGCTGATCAGGTGGGCCACGGCCAGGCGCGCGCCGAGTTTCTGGTCCAGCATCACCCCGCACAGATTCCCGTGGCCGGCTACGCCCACCACGATCACCGGCACATTCAGTTTCAGGCCCTCCAGCACCTCCAGCGTCCCGTCGTGCGGGGCGATGACAATCAAGCCATCGGCGCCCTGGTCCGTCAGGTGGCGCACCGCATCGGAAATCGCATCAGACCCGGCCCCCCTGATCGCGGCAATGCTCACGAAATAGCCTGCCTCGCGGGCGGCCTGTTGGACGCCCAGGAGCGTATTCGCCGGACCATACTGTCCCAATTCGGAGGCAAGGACGCCGATGGTCTGCGTGCGCCGGGTGACCAGGCTCCGCGCGGCCGTGTTGCGCCGGTAGCCAAGCTCGGCAATCGCCGCTTCCACACGCCCCCGCGTCGCCGCGCTGACGTTCGGGTGGTTGTTGATCACCCGCGAGACCGTTTGGTGGGAAACATTGGCCCGCGCTGCCACGTCTTCAAGCCGCGGCAGGCGCCGGCCGTGATCGTTCCCCATACGAGTTGCCCTTCCTCAATTCGCGGCACGTCCGCGTGACATCAAGTTACCCCAGGGCGGCGCCTCTTATTGGGGCGTCCGGCGGACCGTGACCACGCCCTCGGCTAGGCTGGACGGATGAAACGCCGCCTTGCAGCCCTGTCCGCCGTCCCCCTGTTGCTCCTGCTTTCCGCCTGCGGATCGGTGCAGGAAGTTGCTGAAAACGCCGCGAACGATGCCGCCTCCAAGGTAGCCACCGCCGCCTCTGACGAAGTCAAGCAGCAGGTCTGCAGCGTGGTTGAAGACGGGCTGGTCAGCGTCTCGGACAAGGCCCTGCTCGGCGGACTCGTCTCCGCCGCCGACGCCGCCGGGGTACCCGCGGAAATTACGACGCCGTTGGGCCAGATCGCCAAAGCCGGAGACCAGGTGCCGGCCGACTCGGTGGACGCACTGACGGAAGCCTGCTCGGCTTAGTCCCGGCAGTTTCTGTTGCGCAACGCTGGGTCACTTCCGGCCCAATAACCAGGGACTATTGGGCGAAGAGTGACCCCGCGTTGCTCATATGCTAGCGCTTGCCCTTCTTGCGTGATCCCTTGCCTCGGCCCTTGTCCGGGTTGGGCGCGTAGCGCTGGGCAATCTTCGGCTTCTTGACGGCCGGTCCGCGACGGTCCGGCTTCGGTTCCTTCTTAGGCTTTTCCTGCTGGGCCGAGGGCTGCCGGGAGCTTGCCGCCGTCCGGCCGCGGACAATTCCGATGAACTCCTCAATGATTTCGTCCGTGGAGTCGATGGGCCACGCCAGCCCGATCTCCGTGGTCGGCGCTCCCGTGAGGCGCCGGGCCACGGTGTCCTTGCCGTTGAAGTGGCGGGCCACGGACATCGGCAGGATCACCAGGCCGGCACCGGACGCCACCACCTGCATGGCCATCTCCGGGCCGCCGAGTTCCGCGACGTCCAGGAACGTTTCCTGGGCCAGATCTTCCAGGGCCACTTCCTCAAACACCGAGATCTCGTGCCCCTTGGGAGCCACCACCACGGGCTGCTCCTCATACAGGGGGATCACGTTGAGGCCGTCGCGCTCCACCGGAAGCCGGACGAAGCTGAGGTCCGCGGTACCGTCCTTTAATACGGAAAGCTGCGCGCCGTCGTCGGACATAAAGGACTCCAGCGGAATGTCCAGCACGCGCTCTTCCCAGCGGCGGATCCACTTCCCGGGCGTCACGCCGGCCACGTAGGCGAAACGCAGCACGCGGGGCGCGTCCTGCTCCGTGGCTTCGGAGGAGACGCTATCGGAGGCACTGGCGTTCTGCGGGGATTCATTGTCGGCGGGCACGTCTTCACAGTACCGCCCGCCCGGATACCCTTGAAGCATGACCTCTGCAAACTCCCAGTCCATGAAGCCGGCCACCGTTGCCAAAAAACTTGGCATCTACCTGCCCGCAACACCGCAGGAGTTCCAGGATTCAACCATCACCCGCGCCGATTTCGCTGAGCTCCAGGCCAATCCGCCGGAGTGGCTCGCAGAGCTGCGCCGCAACGGCCCGCACCCCCGCCCGGTAGTCGCCCAAAAGCTGAACGTCTCCATCAGCGGCCTGGCCCGCGGCGGCGTTGAAGAAGCGCTCACGACGGCGGAAATCACCGCACTGCTGCAGGCTCCGCCTGCGTGGCTGGTCACCGAGCGCTCAACCCACGCCGCGGTCCGCGCGGAAGCCCAGCGCGTCAAGGACGAAGCCGCCAAGAAGGACGCAAAGAAGGACCGCGCGAAGGCCGAGTAAGTCCCAAAAAAATCCTCAGCATGTTCGCGGATCCGGGCCTTCATGACACGGATCCGCGGACAAGCTTCTGATTTGGCAGGGAGCTTTTCAGTCCTGGTGCAGCTGCACGAGGTTGCCGCAGCCGTCCTCGAACACTGCAATGATTCCGTACGGATTCTCCGTGGGTTCGCCCGTGAACTTCACGCCGGCAGCAACAAGCCGGTCATACTCGGACTGCACGTCCGGTACGCCGAAGACGATGGCCGGCATCCCGGCGTCGTGCACTGCGTTCATGTAGTCCGCGCCGATCGGGTTGTCGCTGGGCTCCAGCAGCAGCCCCACCGAACTGTCAGCGGCGCCGGGGTCCTTGATGATGAAGAGGTTGTGTTCGGGCATCGCCATCAGCGTCTCAAAACCGAGGGTCTCGGTATAGAACGTGTGGGCGGTGGCCGGATCCTTGACATGGATGCTGCACATTTTCATTCGCATGGTCCCAAGCTACCCGGCCGGAAGCGGGCGCGGGTGCCAGCAGCGCGCAAAACCCGTCGGTGACCCCGGCAGCCCATTGACCCCGGTCCCCGCAGGGGATGCAATGGAAGGAGAGTCCGGAATCCTGGGCCGGGCCTGATACGGGGAGGTGCCGAAGTGCCGGCATTTGCAGAATCCGTCCTGGTGGGAGCTTTGCAGCTGGCGTTCTGGGGTGCAGTGCTGGTGTGCGCGGTGACTGCCACCGTCTTGGCTGTCCGCCACCATTCGACGCCGGCGCCCGAGGCAAGTGCCCCCGACACCGTGTTCTGGGACGTGTTTATGGGATCCGCCGTGGCCATCCCGGCGATCCTGATTCCCACATTGGCAGCCCCCTGGTCCGGCGCCGTTCTTACAGTCCTGGGCGTCGGCGCGGGCGTGGCTGCGTACCGTGGCAGTCCGCGGATCCTGGCCTGGCAATCCAGCCGCAGGCAGCAACGCTTGGACCAGCCCGTTTACACGGCAGCGCAGGCTGAGCACGACACACTGCTGGCCCGCTGGCGCCACTACGAACTGGACCCCGCCAGCTGCATCGACTATCCCGCCATGACGGATGTCCGGCTTCCTGAAACCTCGGCGCTCATCAAGGCCATGCGCGAGGCTGAGCAGCTTCGCGCCGAGCGGCACCAAGGTTACGCTCCCGCCGTCGAGCGCTTTGCCCTTGCCCTTGCCGCAGCAGAAAGGGCGGCAGGCATCCCGGCGGGAGGTTAACTGCTGTGTCGCCGCCGCTGGAGTCCGGCGGCGGGGCGCCGTAGCATCCGAGGATGGAACCCACAGAAGCGGACATCCGTGACCAGTTCGGCCGGCGCCTGGAGGACAAGGGGGCTTGGCGGCAGGCGATCACCCTTGAAGCCGCGGGGGAATTGACGGCACGCTGGCTGGAGGGCCACAGCGAATACCAGGCTGCCACCTTCACGGTCCGCTACGACGACGAAACCGAACCCATCGCCGCTGAGCTTGCTGCCCTCAACCGGAACGGGCTTTTCACGAAGGAATCCCAGCCCGGCCTGCGTGCCGATGACTCAGCGCAGCGTCAGTACGTCACCGGATTCTGCAGCGCCGAAGTGGCCGCAGCCCTGCTCGCCCTGTCCACCCGCACCGAACTGGTGACGGTGGCCCATGCCCCCGGCGAGGCCAGCAGCGCCGCCATCCCTGTAACGCTCGACGGCGACGAGGTAGTCACCGTCCTTGGCTCCAGTGAGAACCCGGTGGACGAGGAGCAGATCCAGGATTGGGCGGACGAAACCAACGAAACGCTGGCCCTGCTGCTCGCCGACTCCTGGTACGTGGAAATCCTGGACCCGCTCTGGGGCCGGAATGACGTGCTGCTGCCGGCCGTCCTCGCCACGCTGACTGCGCGGCAGTAAGGCCGGAACTCCCAGGGACAGCGCAAAGGCCGCCCCGTTGAGGGCGGCCTCTGCGTGCGTTCTTTGCTGTTACAGCTCTACGGTGCCGCTCTCGCCGACGCTCATCCGGCTGTGCGTCACCTTGGACTTCACCCACTGGAAGACCGTGGCTGCGGTCCCGCCGGGGCTGGTCCAGTATTCCGCGGAGTCCGAGTCCACCCGAAGCAGGCATACTTCGGGGGTGTCCGGCCCGTCCGGGTACCAGGCCTCAACGGTCTGGTTCCACATTTCGTGGATCTTGGCGCGGTCGGTGATCACCTCGGCCGTGCCTGCCACTGACACCCACTCGGTGCGCTTGCCGAAGGAGACATTGACCCGAGGGTTGGCCTGGACGTGGGTCACCTGTGAGGTGCCCAGTCCTGTGAAGAACCACATGTCGCCGTCCTCTTCTACGTCCTGGACGGCGAGGGGGCGGCTGACCAGGGCGCCCTCTTCGTTGATGGTGGTCAACATCCCGATGTGGGAATCGTTGATGATGTCCGTAACTTTGCTGATGTTCTCAGTGTCCGTCATGCTCTCACCTCGTTCTGATCGAAAGGGAAGTTCCCTCCGCCAGCCTATTGGTAAGCATGCTTAGAATCCACCCCCGGCACCCCCGGCGGCGGAGGCAACCAAGCCGCGCGCCGCCGTCGGGCCCCTTTAAAAGTGGGAGTTGCCGGCCTTGACGGCGAGCACGGGACGGTCGGCCTGCATCAGGATCCGCTGGGCGTGGCTGCCGAGGATGAACTTGCCCACCTGGGAACGGTGCCGCAGTCCGATCACGATGAGGGACGCATCCACCTGGCGCGCCACGTCCAGGAATTCATCGGCCAGGTCGTTCAGGTAGGGGGGCTGCATCACGGTTGCGGTGACGCCCGCTTCCTCGGCCCGGCGGGCGGCGTCCGCCAGCAGGTCCGACGGTGCCACGGACTTGTCCACGAGTGCGCCCTCACGGGCCGAATTGACGATCACCAGGTCTTCCTTCCGGAGGGTGGCCTCGGCGATGCCCGCCACCAGGGCGGCCTCCCCGGCAGGGGTGGGGACGAATCCAACGATGATGCTCATACCTTCTCCTTGATTTCTGAAGCTGCCGGCAGGGCCGGGGTGATGGCCTTGCGCTTGGCTGCGGCGCCGCGGATGACCGGCAGCACAGCTACCAGGACGAACACCACCAGCAGTGTGGCCGAGATGGGACGGCCGAAGAAGCCGGTCGGGTCTCCGCCGAACACCAGCAGGGAGCGCCGCATGGAGCTTTCCAGCAGCTCGCCGAGCACGAAGGCCAGCACCAGCGGTCCGGGCTCGAAGCCGAACTTCTTCATGAGGTAGCCGACGATGCCGAAGACCACCACGAGGGTCACATCGAACATGCTGTTGTTGATGGTGTAGGCGCCCAGCAGCGTGATGAGTGCCGTGACGGGTGCCAGGATCGCGGCCCGGACGCGCAGGATCTTCACGAAGATGCCCACGAGCGGCAGGCTCATGATCAGCAGCAGGATGTTGCCGATGTACATGGAATTCACCACGCCCCAGAAGAGCTCGGGGTTCTGTTCCACCAGCTGCGGGCCGGGGGTGACGCCCTGGATGAGCAGTGCACCGAACATCAGTGCCATGGTGGCGTTCGCGGGGATGCCGAGGGTCAGCAGCGGAATGAACGACGACGTCGCCGCGGCATTGTTCGCCGTTTCCGGTCCTGCCACACCTTCGGGGGCACCCTTGCCGAAGCGTTCGGGCTGCTTGGCGCGCTTCTTTTCCATGGCGTAGGAGGCCATGGAGGCGATGGTCGCCCCGCCGCCGGGGAGGATCCCCAGGAAGAAGCCCAACACTGAACCGCGGCCGATGGCGCCTGATGCCTGCTTGAGGTCGCTTCGGGACGGCCAGACGTTGGTAACTTTCGACGGCGCCTTGGCGGCCCGGTGCCGTTCCTCCAGGTTGTAGAGGATCTCGCCGAGGCCGAAGAGACCCATCGCGATCGGCACGAAATCGATGCCGTCCGCCAGCTGCAGGTTGCCGAAGGTGAAGCGGCTTTCGCCGGTGAAAATGTCGCGGCCAACCGTGGCGAGCAGGAGGCCCAGGGCCGCGGCGATGAGAGCCTTGGCCTTCGATCCGTTGCTGATGGTGGCCACGAGGAGGATGCCCAGCAGGGCCAAGGCGGTGTACTCGGGCGGTCCAAAGTCCAGGGCGAAGCTGGCCACAATGGGGGCCAGGAACGTGAGGCCGATGATGGCGGCAGTGCCGCCGATGAAAGAACCGATGGCCGCCAGGCCCAGCGCGGTGCCGGCCTTGCCCTGCTTGGCCATTTGGTAGCCGTCAAAGACAGTGACCACCGAGGACGCCTCGCCAGGGAGGCGCAGCAGCACCGAGGTAATGGTGCCGCCGTACTGGGCTCCGTAGAAGATACCGGCAAGCATGATGATGGCCGTGACGGGCTCAACGTGGTAGGTGAGCGGAAGCAGAATGGCGATGGTTGCCGCGGGCCCCAGTCCGGGCAGCACACCGATCAGCATGCCGATGACAACGCCGATCAGGCAGTACAGGAGGTTTGTCGGCTCCAGGACCACCACAAATCCGTTGATGACGGGATTTAGAAAATCCACGGGGTTCTCCTAGAAGAGGTGAGGAATGGATGTGCCGAGCGCGAGGACGAAGATGCCATAAAAGGCAATGACCACGCTTGCGCTGACAACGAGGGTGGAGCGCCAGGTTTCGCCCCCCAGGAAGCGCATCCAGATGACGCACAGCACCAGCGCCGGAATTTCAAAGCCGATCAGCGGCATCAGGGCCACCATGGCGGCGAGGGTCACCAGTCCAGTGAGGGGAGCCGTGGACATGCGGGTGAATTTCTCCGCGTCCCGGTTGTGCCGCCCGGCGATCAGCTGGAACAGTCCCAACGCCACCATGACGCAGCTGATGATGAACGGCCAGAGGCCGGGCTGCGGGCTGGCCGGAGTGCCCAGGCCCATCGTCACGGACAGGACGACGGCGGCGAGCCCCACTCCGAGGACCACCAGCGAGGAGGCTGCGTTGGCCAGGGCCCCTGCCGCCGGAGGCTTCTCGTCCTCCCACTGGGCGGCAAGCTGCTCCGGCGTTAGGTCGTCCGCCTCGGCGGCGTCCGCCTCCAGGGCAGACTCTGCGGGAGTTTCCTTCACTGGAATCACTTATTTCCGCTCAGGCTGATGTCGTACTTTTCCACGAGCTCCTTGTATTTGGCTGCGTAGCCCTTCCACTCCTTGACAACTTCCTCGCCGGAGATCTCCTTGGGGGTCAGCATGTTCTTCTTGTTGAATTCCTTGTAGCTGTCCGTCTTGAACGTGTCCTTGAACGAGGCGAGCAGCTTGTCCTTCACGTCCTGCGGGGTGCCTTTGGGGGCGGCGACGGCACGGTACTGGGCCACCGGAACGTCGTAGCCGGCTTCCTTGGCGGTGGGGGTGTCCGGCAGGAAGCTGTTGCGGCCTTCGGAGAACACCAGCAGCGGGGCAACCTTGCCCGCCGTGATCTGCGGCATCGCTTCACCAAGCTGGATGGTGGTCAGCTCAACTTGGTTGCCCAGGGCCGCCGTCAGGGCCGGCTTGCCGCTGTCGAACGGAACGTCGGTGCCGGTGACGTTGGCCTGCTTGAACAGCACCTTCTGTGCCAGCTGGCTTCCGGTGCCAACACCCGTGGTGCCGAAGGTGACGTTCCGGCCGGCAGCCGTCACGTCCTTGAAGCTCTTGAAGCCCGAGCCGGGGCTGGCCACCAGGACGTAGTCGTCCTGGGACAGGCCGGCAAGGATGTCCAGATCGTCGATGTTGACGGCCTCGTCGGCCGAAACTGCCAGCGGCGTGATGGTAATAAGGGAGGCGGTCAGCAGGACCAGCTCCTGGCCGTCTGCCGGCTTGCCGGCAACTTCCTTGGTGGCGAGGGCGCCGTTTGCGCCGGGCTTGTTCACTACGGGGATCGGCTTGCCGAGGGTCTTGGAGGCGCCTTCGGCCAAGGCACGGGCGATCAGGTCGGTGCTGCCGCCGGCGGCCTGGCCCACCGTGAGGTTGACGGGACCGGTGGGGAACTTGGACGAATCGGCCGGGCCGCCTGCCACGTTTCCGCAGGCAGTCAGGGCCAGGAGCGTCAGGGCAGATGCCGCTCCGAGGACGGTGCGGCGGGCGGGGAAGTGCGTCATTGGGACTCCTCGTAGAATTTCCGGGGCATATCCCGGAGGGCATGTGAACCGAATCACTTCGGCTCGCTAGTCGAGTGTAGGGAGCCGCTATGATGCATGTCTAAACCCTAATAAGCATCAGGTGATACCCGGAAGGCATCATGTTTACGTTTGACCAACTGGCCGGATTCATTGCCGTCGCGGAGGAACTCCACTTCGGTAGGGCAGCGGAACGCCTCAACATGACCCAGCCCCCACTCAGCCGGCAGATCCAGAAGCTGGAAAAGATTATCGGCACCGAACTGCTGGAACGGGACAACCGGAAGGTACAGCTCACCCCGGCCGGCGAAGCGTTCCTCGAGGAAGCCAGACGACTGATGGCCCTGGCGAACCGCGCGCCCGTCACCGCCCGACGCATCGCCACCGGGCGCTCGGGCCACCTGCGGGTGGGCTTCACCGCAGCCAGCGGCTTCAGCATCCTGGGCCCGCTGCTGGAGGAAATCTCGGAAATCATCCCCGACGTGGACATCGACCTGCAGGAACTCGTTACCGGCGAACAGATCCAGGGCCTCCTCACCGGCGGGCTCGATCTGGGCCTAGCCAGGCCGCCCTTCGACCGGGACATCTTCGATTCGCACCTGCTGTACAAGGAATCCATGATGTTGGCGGTGCCCACCGGCCATCACCTCGCGGATCTCACCCGCCCCGTCGAGGATTCGGACATCAGTGATGAGCCGTTGATCATGCACTCGCCCACCAAGGCGACGTACTTCTACGACCTGGTGGTCAGGATGTTCCCCATCCAGCACGCCAACGTGATCCACACGGTGAGCCAGATCCTCACCATGGTTTCCCTGGTGGCCGCCCGGCGCGGTGTGGCTTTTGTTCCCCACTCGGCGACGCTGCTGGCCATCAAGGGCGTCGAGTTCCTGCCGCTGGCGGGGATGGAGAGCGAGCAGCCGGTGGAGCTGCACGCCATCTGGAACCGGAAGGTGGTCAACCCCGCGTTGCGCCGCCTGCTCCAGGACCTGGAGTTCCGCACCGAATAGCACGCACCGCCGTCGTCATTCAATACCCTTTTAGTATCACCGGATACGTAAATACACTTAGACAGGCATAACGTCCTCTGCCTAACCTGAACAGGAACCCACACCAACCGCCCGGGACACTCACCACGCGGCGCTCAGACAGAGGACAACATCGTGGCAAAGTACACCCCGCAGGAACTGGCAGACACCCTCAAGGAAGGCCTGCTGTCCTTCCCGGTGACCGCTTTTGACGCCAACCTGCAGTTCGACGAGGAGAGCTACCGCAAGCACCTCGCCTGGCAGGCCAGCTTCCCGGTGGCGGGCCTTTTCGCAGCAGGCGGCACCGGCGAGGGCTTCTCCCTCACCCCCGCAGAATCCGAGCGCGTGGTCCGTGCCGCCGTCGACGAAGTCGGCAGCATTGTCCCCGTCCTGGCCTCGGCCGGTGGCTCCACCGCCCAGGCCATCGAGAACGCGCAGGCTGCCGAAGCTGCCGGCGCCGACGGCCTCCTGCTCCTCCCGCCGTACCTGACCGAAGCAGACCAGGCCGGCCTGGTTGACCACGTCAGCGCCATCTGCCGCTCCACCTCGCTGGGCGTCATCATCTACAACCGCGCCAACGCCATCTACAAGGACACCACGGTGGCCACCCTTGCTGACCGCCACGAAAACCTCATCGGCTTCAAGGACGGCGTGGGCGACCTCGAGCACGATGCCCGCGTCTACGCCAAGCTCGGGGACCGCCTGTTCTACCTGGGCGGCCTGCCCACCGCTGAAACGTTCGCCCTCCCGCTGCTGCAGCTGGGCATGAGCACCTACTCCAGCGCCATGTACAACTTCGTTCCGCAGTTCGCGCTGGACTTCTACCAGGACGTCCGCAACAACGACCGCGTCGCGGTCAACAAGAAGCTCAACGAGTTCGTCATCCCGTACCTGGACATCCGCGACCGCGTGAAAGGCTACTCTGTGTCCATCGTCAAGGGCGGACTGGACGCCATCGGCCGCTCGGTCGGCGGAGTCCGCCCGCCGCTGCAGAACCTGGCGCCCCAGGACCTGGCGGACCTCAAAGCCCTCATCGACAACATCTCCTGATCCACCCTCTCCAAGGAGTAACCACTGTGACACTCACCGGACATTCCCTGATCGCCGGCCAGACCGTCGTCGGCGGCGGCAAAACAGCCTTCGGCTTCAACCCCGCAACTAACGAGCAGTTGGACCCCGCATATTCGCTGATCACCGAAGAACAGCTGACGACGGCGACCTCCGCCGCAGCCGCTGCCTACCCCTCGTTCAGTACGCTGGACCCCGCAGCCCACGCAGCGTTCCTGGACGCCATCGCGGACAACATCGAGGCAATCGGCGATGAACTGATCGTCCGGGCCGGCCAGGAAACCGGCCTCCCCGCCGCCCGCCTGACCGGCGAACGCGCCCGCACCACCGGCCAGCTGCGGCTCTTCGCGAACGTGGTCCGCCAGGGCGACTTCCGCGGCGTGCGCGTGGACCCGGCCCTGCCGGAACGCACCCCGATGCCGCGCGCCGACATCCGGCAGCGCCAGATCCCGCTCGGCCCGGTGGCCGTGTTCGGTGCGAGCAACTTCCCGCTGGCCTTCTCGACGGCGGGCGGAGACACCGCGTCCGCCCTCGCCGCGGGCTGCCCCGTGGTTTTCAAGGCCCACAACGCCCATCCCGGCACCGGCGAACTCGTGGGCCAGGCCATTGTTAAGGCGGTTGCCGACGCCGGCCTGCACCCGGGAGTGTTCTCCCTGATTTACGGTCCCGGCAGCAGCATCGGCCAGGCCCTCGTGGCCGATCCCGCAATCAAGGCCGTTGGCTTCACCGGTTCCCAGTCCGCGGGCATCGCGCTGATGCGTACCGCCGCCGCCCGGCCCGAGCCCATTCCCGTCTATGCCGAGATGTCCTCGCTCAACCCGGTGTTCGTCTTCGAGGGCGCCCTGGACGGCTCCGCCGAACAGATCGATGCCCTCGCGCAGCAGTATGTCGCTGCGGTCACCGGAAGCTCAGGTCAGCTCTGCACCTCCCCCGGACTCCTGTTCGCCCCCGCGGGTGAGCTGGGGGATAAATTCGCTGCCGCCGTCGGCCGCGCCGTTTCTGCCTGCGCAGGGCAGACCATGCTCACCGAAGGCATCGCCGGTTCCTGGAACGCCGGTGCCGAGGCACTGGGTTCCGCGGACGGCGTCACCGTCGTTGGGCAGGGCACCACAGGTCCCACCGAAAACGCCCCAGCCCCCGCCATCTTCGGCACCCAGGTCAGGGATTTCGTCACCAACCAGGTGCTGCACCAGGAAATCTTCGGCGCCGCGTCGCTGGTGATCCGCTACTCCTCCACCGAGGAGCTCCTGGAAGCGATCGACCGGCTCGAGGGCCAACTTACCGCTTCGCTGCAGCTCACCGAGGAGGATTACGCGACGGCGGCACCCCTGATCCCGGCGCTCGAGCAGAAGGTGGGGCGCATCATCGTGAACGGCTGGCCCACCGGCGTCGAGGTGGGCCACGCGATGGTCCACGGCGGCCCCTTCCCTGCAACCTCCGATTCACGCACCACCTCCGTGGGTACGCTCGCCATCAACAGGTTCCTCCGGCCGGTCGCCTACCAGAACCTCCCCCAGGAACTGCTGCCCGTGGCACTGCAGGACGCCAACCCCTGGCAGCTCAACCGCCGGATCGACGGCACCGTGGCTGCTGCAGACGCAGAGGTCAACGCATGAGCACCCAGCCCACCATCGCGCGCGTGGAAGTTGTCCCGGTAGCCGGCCACGACAGCATGCTTATGAACCTCAGCGGTGCGCACGGCCCGTTCTTCACCCGCAACGTAGTCATCATTACCGATTCCGAGGGCCGCACCGGCCTTGGCGAGGTGCCCGGCGGCGAGAAGATCAAGGCCACCATCGAAGAAGCCGGCGCCCTGATCAACGGCAAGCCGGTGGCCGGCTACCGCTCGCTGCTGCGGGAAGTCGCCGCGGAATTCGCAGACCGCGACGCCGGTGGGCGCGGCCTGCAAACCTTCGATCTGCGCACCACCGTCCATGCCGTCACCGCCGTCGAATCCGCCTTGCTGGACCTGCACGGGCAGTTCCTCGGCGTCCCGGTTGCGGAGCTCCTCGGTGACGGGCAGCAGCGCACCTCGGTGCCCATGCTGGGATACCTCTTCTTTATTGGTGACCACGCCCGCACCGACCTTCCCTACCTGGTCGAGGACGCGCCGTCGGACCGCTGGGAGAAGCTGCGCCGGCAGGAGGCCATGACCCCCGAAGCAGTGGTGGCCCTGGCCGAAGCCGCACGGGAGCGGTACGGCTTCAGCGACTTCAAGCTCAAGGGCGGCGTGCTGTCCGGGGACGACGAAGTTGATGTGGTTACCGCCCTTCACGAGCGCTTCCCGGACGCCCGGGTGACCCTTGACCCAAACGGCGGCTGGCTCCTCGAGGAAGCCATCCGCCTGGGCAGGCGGATGCAGGGCGTCGTGGCGTACGCCGAGGATCCCTGCGGTGCCGAAGGTCGTTTCTCCGGCCGCGAGGTCATGGCCGAATTCCGCCGTGCCACCGGACTGAAGACCGCCACCAACATGATCGCCACCGACTGGCGCGAGATGTCGCATGCCATCCGAAGCAACGCCGTCGATATTCCGCTGGCCGATCCGCACTTCTGGACCATGTCCGGCTCAGTCCGGGTGGCGCAACTGTGCAACGAGTTCGGCCTGACCTGGGGCTCGCACTCGAACAACCACTTCGACATCTCGCTGGCCATGTTCACCCACACGGGCGCGGCCGCCCCGGGCGAAATCACCGCGCTGGACACGCACTGGATCTGGCAGGACGGACAGGGCCTGACCAAGAACCCGCTGCAGATCCGCGACGGCGCCATCTCGGTGCCTGACGCGCCGGGGCTTGGCATCGAACTGGACCGCGCCGCCCTGGACAAGGCCCACGAGCTGTACCTGCAGCACGGGCTGGATGCCCGGGACGACAGCATCGGCATGCAGTATTACGTGGACGGCTGGTCCTTCGACCCGAAGCGGCCCTGCCTGGTGCGCTAGCCTCGGCCGGCGGCAAGACGAACTAATTCCGCACGGCCGGACCGCTCTCCTTGAGAGGAGACGGCCGTGCGGACTTCCAATAGTTGAATAGAAGGGCGCCATTTGTGGGCGGCGTAGTTTCCGGAATCCTGATCGTCTCCGCCGTCATTGCCGTGGGCTATTTCGCCGCCCGGCTGCGGGTCCTGGGCCCGGAAGTGCAGGGTGCCCTGACCCGCACGGCCTACTACGTGACCAATCCCGCCCTGCTGTTCACTGTGGTGGCCGGCAGTGATATCCGCGCCGCGCTCGGGACCGACGCCCCGCTGGCGCTGCTTTCAGCAGCGATAGTGGGGCTTCTTTATTGCCTGGCGAGCTTCCTCTTCTTCCGGCGTCCAGTGGCGGAGACCGCCGTCGGGGCCATGGCCAGCAGCTACGCCAACGCCAACAACATCGGCATCCCCGTTTCCCTCTACGCGGTGGGCACCGCACAGCACGTGGCGCCGGTACTGCTGGTCCAGCTTCTAGTGATGGCGCCGTTCTACCTCACGGTCATGGGGCTGGCTTCGGGTTCCAAAATCTCGTGGAAAAAGATGCTGCTCACGCCGTTCGCGAATCCCATGATCATCGCCTCGGCCCTGGGCGCCGTCGTCGCACTGACGGGCTGGGACGCACCGGACCTACTGCAGAAGCCGATCGACATGCTGGCGGGCGGGGCCGTGCCCATGGTCCTGCTGGCCTTCGGGCTTTCCCTCGCCGGCCGGGCACCGCTGCAGAAGGACGATGGCCGGGTTGAAACCTTCGTGGCCACCTTCCTTAAAATTGCCGGCATGCCGCTCATTGTGTGGGTGCTGGGCCGGTTTGTCTTCGGGCTGGAAGGGCAGCATCTCCTGGCCAGCGTGATCATGGCCGCCCTGCCCACCGCCCAGAACGTCTTCCTCTTCGCCTCCCCCTACGGCCGCGGCATGACCGTGGCCCGCGACGTCATCCTGTGCACCACGGTCCTCAGCGTGGGCGCGCTGGTGGTTGTCGCCTGGCTCGTGGGCTAGGGCAGGACGGATCCGAGCCCGACCAGCCAACGGTCGTTCTCGCCAAGACAATAAAGGGCAAGGGCGTCCCAGAAGTAGAAAACAAAGACGGCTGCCACGGTAAAGCTCTGCCACCGGACATGGCCGAACGCGCCGTGGCAGCACTCGGGGCCCCGGCAGGCTGCGAATCACCACGGCCTTACCTGAACGGGGCACGCCCGCCATCACCCCCGACCCGCAAACTCCAGTCAGCCTGCCCCGGTGGGAAATGGGAGAGAAAGTGTCAACCCGGGCCGCTTTTGGCGCCGCCGTGTCGGCAATGGCCGCCCGCCCCGAAATCGTCGTCTTGGACGGTGAAGTGGGAAACTCGACCCACGCCGACGAGTTCAAAGACATTGCCCCGGAACGGTACTTCCAAATGTTCATCGCTGAATAGCAACTCATCGCCTCCGCGATCGGTCTTTCGGTCCGCGGCTATCTCGCTTTCGCCGCCAGTTTCGCCGCGTTCCTGGTATCCCGACCCTTCGACTTCATCCGGATAGCCGGGATCTCCCAAGCCAGCATCCGGCTGGTCGCCTCGCCGGCGTCGAAATCGGACAGGACGGCCACTCGCAAATGGCACTGGAGGACATCGCGGCTATGCGGGCCGTGCACACCTCCACCGTGTTCTACCCGGCCGACGCCCGCCCCACAGCCGAACTCGTCAAGACCATGGCCGACACCACCGGAATCACCTACGTTCGCGCGACCCGCGGCGCTTACCCCGTCCTCTACGGGCCGGACGAGGAATTCCCCATCGGTGGAAGCAAAGTCCACCACGCAGGCCCAGACGACGTCGTGACGCTGATCGGCGCAGGTGTCACCCTGTACGAATGCAGCCCGCACCCTCATCACGTCCCCTTAGACGCCTCATATGTTCAGCATCAGCCGGCCCGTTGAGGTCGCCGCGTCGATCCCGTCGTAAATGGAACGGACATGGACGCCGCGGGTGCGCAGCAGGTCGCGGTATTGAGCACGGTCCGGGTCAGGGAAGGGGCGCCTGGAGAAGCCAGTCCATGGCCTCATTGCGGGAAGTGAAAAACCGAGTGGGACACGGAAGTGTCCGCCGTGCCATAGCGAAGTTGGCAATGACACGATTGACCGGGCTTGAGCCAAGCAGGGCAATTCGTGAAGCGGCGCACCGGACGCTGAAAACCGACTTGGCCTGGCGTGACAGAGCACGACGGATCGTGGACGCTGGGATAAACCACCGCCCGAACCCGGCCCATCAACAAAAACCACTGAATGACACCCCCTATCAGGGGCAGAATGAAATCAAGCGGGCGGAACGACCCCGTTGTCGCACCCAAGGGTGCTGACCTAACACGCCGCTAGTCGGCCCATTGGTGGCGTTCCGACGCGCCCAACCCACGACTATTTCAGCAGTCTCCTAGGCGGTTGGGGCGCGATTGGCAGTGCCTCTGCCCGCGGCTTGCGGTCCAGGATCAGGGCTGCAGCGATGCCAAGCATCCAGATGTCCTTTGCCAGGGCTGTTCCCTGCGGGCTGGGTCGGATACCGTCCTCCAGGGTCATGCCCGGTGTCCTAAGGTAGAGGATGACCAGGGACCCAGAGAAGATCCCGAGGCCGATGCCTGCCACACGGCTCGGCACAAAAGGCGTCAGGAGCCCCGCTCCCAGGGTCATTTCCGCGTAACTGAGCAGCTTGCCGAACCTCGCCGCGTCGATTCTGCTTACGGGCGGGATCACCCTGGCGGCCATGGTCTGCAGCCCGGCCGCCGTGTCCTCGTCAATATCGTGTTTCCCCCACCCCGCATTCAGGATGAACGCACCTGTGCTGAGACGCAAAGGGATATGGCTGAGCTTCATAGTTTGTTCCTTCCATGACTGACTTCGAATTCAGTTCACGCCGTCAAACGAACAACGGCTTTCAGCGTTCGGAGAGGGATAAAACACCGAATTCCAGCAGCGTGAAGATGTGCCCTCTTCCTACACTCGGCGGGTCCCAGTCCAGCGGGACGCTCATGAAGGTGCAGCCGCAAAGTCGCAGCGCCATTCCGGTCGCCGAGCACGTCGAACACCGCGGGCAACTGTCACTCGTGGGTGGGGTCGACGGCGCCGGCTTGGTACACGATGAACTCCACGGTCCATACTTGGTCCTGGAGTGTCCGGAAGGAAAGGGACAGGCGGCAAGGTTCGCGTAAGTGAAGTCCTCGCGGCCAGCAGCCAACTCCTCAGCGACACGGTCGGCCCAGCCTCGGAGGTCACTTGGGCTCCGGAGCTCCGGATCCTCTGGACACTTCAGCGCCGCGGGATCTTCCAGCGGCAACACCACTGCCGACAACGCCGGTGAAGCCTTGCCCGCTCATCAGACGCCTCCTTAAAGCGAAGCCTTTTGTACTGTAGATAACCAATTCGGCGGTCCCGATGTTCCGCCGGAGTCGCGGGCGGAAGCAGCAGAAGAACGGTCGCGCACCCAGGCGTGGCCGTGCCAGCGGAGAATGGCCTTTATGCCGTTGGGCTGCAGACAACGACGGTGCCCCTGATCCGGGACGCGATGGAACTAAAGTTCCCGCACAAGTACTTCACAGCGTGAATTACCACCCCTCAGCCGGCGCCTTGTAGGGCAACCTCAGAGCAGCCACCGCCGGTGTTCAGGTGGATAGGTGATGGCAGATCGGCCGTTAAAATGTCACGGAGCGCGCGTCAGAAGGGGAGCAAATCCATGCTCGCCAGTAAGTAAGTAGGGCGTTGGATGGGAACAGTCTCTCAGTTCCTGTCCCAACCCGAAAGTCAGCGACCGAGCAATCCCTTGCCCAGGGGCACTGCTACTTGTGATACAAGTTGCACAGTTGTATCCTAAGTAGCAGGGCAATGCAGCCCGGACAGCCTGCTTTCGAGGAGCATCAATGAGTACCGTCGATTTCATCCGGCACGTCAAACTTTCCACCGCACGGCTCCCCCTGGCCGTCCCCATCAGCGACGCCAAGGTTTTCACCGGCCGCCAGAAGCCCATGACCGAAGTGGTGTTCCTGTTTGCCGAAATCACCACCGAGCTTGGCCACAGCGGCATCGGCTTCAGCTACTCCAAGCGCGCCGGCGGTCCCGCCCAGTATGCCCACGCCAAAGAGGTGGCCGAGGGACTCATTGGCGAGGACCCCAACGACATCGGCAAGATTTACACCAAACTCCTCTGGGCCGGCGCCTCCGTGGGCCGCTCCGGGGTGGCCACCCAGGCCCTGGCCGCCATCGACATTGCCCTTTACGACCTGAAGGCCAAGCGCGCCGGCCTGTCCCTGGCGAAGTTCCTCGGCGCCTACCGCGACTCCGTCCAGACCTACAACACCTCCGGCGGCTTCCTCAATGCCTCCCTGGACGAGGTCAAGGCCCGCGCCACCGTCCTTCTGGAGGAAGGAATCGGCGGCATCAAGATCAAGGTGGGACTGCCGGACACGGCCGAGGATCTTCGCCGCGTGGCCGGCATCCGCGAACACATCGGCTGGGATGTTCCCCTGATGGTGGACGCCAACCAGCAGTGGGACCGCGCCACCGCCCTGCGCATGGGACGCCAGCTGGAGCAGTTCAACCTGATCTGGATCGAAGAACCGCTGGACGCCTACGACTTCGAGGGCCACGCCCATCTCGCCAACGTCCTGGACACCCCCATCGCCACCGGCGAGATGCTGGCCTCGGTTGCCGAGCATAAGGGACTTATCAACGCCAATGGCTGTGACATTATCCAGCCGGACGCGCCGCGCGTCGGCGGCATCACCCAGTTCCTGCGCCTCGCCGCCCTTGCGGACGAACGCGGCCTGGGCCTGGCCCCGCACTTCGCCATGGAAATCCATCTGCACCTCGCCGCCGCCTACCCCCGCGAACCGTGGGTGGAGCACTTCGACTGGCTCGACCCGCTGTTCAACGAACGCCTCGAAACCAAGAACGGCCGGATGATCGTGCCGGACCGCCCGGGCCTCGGCGTGACCCTCAGTGATCAGGCGCGCGCCTGGACCACCGAGACCGTGGAGTTCGGCGCGTAACCTTGAACGCATGACCCGGAATCTGACCGCGGACCTCACCGCAGAGCTTCGCACACGCATCGTGGACGGTGCCGTCCAGCCCGGAGACAAACTTCCGAGCGAGAACGAACTGATGGGCGAATTCAGCGTCAGCCGCACCGTGGTGCGCTCGGCGCTGACGCGGCTCCAGGCCGAGGGGCTCGTGGAAACCGAACGCGGGCGGGGCAGCTTCGCGCTGACCCCGCCCGACGACGGCCACCAGCCGGTTCCCGGCAGCCGGCCAGTTGCGAGCGTCGAGGACCGCCTCCACCTGCTGGAATTCCGGATGGGAGTGGAGGCCGAGGCGGCGGCGCTGGCCGCCCGCAACCACTCCGACCGCCAGCTCAGGGCGGTCAACGCCGCCTTGGAACAGTTCACCTCCAGTGCGGACCACCCCGGCCACGCCATGAAGGCCGACTTCGATTTCCACCGCGCCATCGCAGCCGCCTCCGGCAACCCCTTCTACTCTGACTGCCTGGCTGCCTTGGGCCAGACGATGATCGCGATGCCGCGCACCCGGCTAATGACCGACGTCGAGCATTACGCGCGGGACCACTTCGACCAGGTGGTCCACGAGCACCGGTCCATCGCCGCCGCCATCGCGGACGGCGACGAAAGCGCGGCAGCTGCTGCCATGCGAAGTCACCTGGCAAACTCACGACGCCGGTTCAAGGCTTCCGTGCGCCCCGCACCGTAGGGCGCGCAACCGCCGTTATGCCCGACGTCGGGCCGCGCACCTGAGTGGCGCGTTCCCCTCCGGATGGACTACTCCCCGCCGCGTTGTCCGGGAATTGGACCGTCCGGAGGGGAATAGCCGCAGCCATTCTCAGTTCCTGCGGGCCAGCACCTGCCCCTTGAAGAACTCTGGCCGCAGCCGGGACATCACCAGCATGATCACCACGCCCAGCAGGATCACGCCCATGCCCAGGATGAACACCATCCCTACCCCGCCCATGGATGATCCGGAGCCGTACTCGGGGTCCATGGAATCGGAGGCGGTCTTGAAGAACATCACCAGCAGGATGACTCCGCCCAGCAGCGGCGCCAGGAACTTGAAGAAGAAGGCGCGGCCATTGCTGAAGGCCTCTGCCCGGAAAAACCACACGCATGCCAGAGCCGTAATGCCGTAGTAGAAGCAGATCATCATGCCCAATGCTGTGATGGTGTCCCACAGCGCGTTCTCAGAGGTGGTCCGCGTGATGACGTAGAAGGCTGCGGCAGCAACGCCGGCTGCGATCGTGGCGAAGTTCGGGGACCTGAAGCGCTGGCTAACCCTGCCGAAGCTGGCCGGGAGTGCCTGGTAGTGGCCCATCGCCAGCATGGTCCGCGCCGGCGAAACGAACGTGGACTGCAGCGAGGCAGCCGAACTGCTGAGGATGGCAAGGGACATGAGGATGGCGAACGGTCCCATGACCGGCCCGGCGAGGACAGCGAAAATGCTCAACTGGTTCTCCGGATTGCCGGCGCCCAGGCCGGTTTCGCCCACCCCGGCAAAGGACAGCGTTGCCAGCGCAACGGTCATGTAGATCGCCACAATCACCACGACAGTGACGGTGGCCGCCCGCCCCGGGGTCTTCTCCGGATTTTTGGTTTCCTCGTTCATGGTCAGCGTGACGTCCCAGCCCCAGTAAATGAAGATGGAGAGCGAAACCCCTGCAGCAAAGGCTGAGAAGGATCCAACCGCGAACGGGTTGAACCAGTCCGGTGAAATGGCAGTCGCATCGAAGGCCGTGCCGCTGGCCACGTGGCTGAACGCAGCAACGGCGAACCAGCCCAGGACCAGCAGTTGGAACGCCACCAACACATACTGCACGCCCTTGGTGGCCTCCATGCCCCGGTAGGAAATCCAGCAGGCCAGGGCGATGAAGACGAGGGTGGTGGCGATGTTCAGCGGCAGGTTCTTGCTCAGTTCCCCCAGTTCCGGGTTGCCGAACAGCTGGGCCAGCATGAGGTAGAAGAAATCGACGGCGACGGCCGCCAGGTTGGACAACACAATGATGGTGGCGGCAATCAGACCCCAGCCACCCATCCAGCCGATCCACGGGCCAAAGGCGCGCGATGCCCACGTGAACGAGGTGCCGGCGTCGGGCATGGCATTGTTCAGCTCGCGGTAGCCGAACGCCACCAGGATCATGGGGATAAAGCCCACCAGGAACACCGCCGGCAGTTGAACCCCCACTTCCGATACCGTTGGCCCCAGCGCTGCGGTCAGTGTGTACGCGGGCGCGATGCAGGAAACGCCAATCACGACGGCGCCCACCAGCCCCACCGCTCCGGCCTTCAGGCCCTTCCCGCTCAGGCCTTTCTCAGCCAGGCCAGTGTCCGTGGTTCTGGGCGGCTGTGCGGTCACTTCTTTGGGACTCATGGGCATTTGCCTCTCGTAGTTCATTCGACGCTGAATGGTTTGGGCTGGCGGGCTCAGCCGACGGCGGCCGCGGCCCTATGTGCCGCACGGGAAGCCCCCGAAGCAGCGACGATGCCCGCTGCCGTGCGCTGGCCCATGCGGATGGCTCCGTCAACATGCTGGTAGCCCTCGGCCGCGATGTCTGACGAGCACCAGTAGATAGGGCCGACGGGGGTGTGCTGGTCCTTGCCATAACGGTGCAGGCCGCCCAGATCGTAGCTGGCCGCGTACGCGCCACGGGTCCATTCCTCCGAGCCCCAATCGGATTCGTAGTACACCTCTGGCGTCAGGGCCCTGTCCCCCAGGAAGCCGGCGATCGATTCCAGGATGGCGCGGCGGCGGTCCTCGGCACTCAGCTCGAAGACGGCGTCGGCCTTTTCATCCGAAACGAAACCCACCAGCGTTCCACGTGAATCACCGTGGTTGGTGTTGTCGTAGACCTCCTGGACCAGCGAACCGGCACCGAAACCCGTTCCCGACAGTCCATCCTCACGCCAGAACGGCGTGCTGTAGACGGCGTGGACCTTGATCACCAGGCCCAGCGACTGGTGCTGGTGCATCTGGTGCTGGCGCCGCGGCAGCGGAGGGTCGAAAGAGACCCTTGAGTAGAGATTCGGCGGCACAGCCATGATCACAAACCGGGCATTCACAGTGGCGCGCTCCGAGACAACGGTAACGCGGTGCTCCGCTTCAGTTTCCGTCTCCCAGGTGACGGTGCGCACCGGACTGTTAAGTACGACGTCGGCACCCAGCTCCTGTGCCTGCAGCAGGGAAACCTGCTGCATCCCGCCAATGACCCGCTTGTCCAGGATGAAGTCCTCGTCCGTGAGGTGGCTGAAGGACCCGGCGGAGGCTGCCATCAAGACTGCCTGCAATGCCGAAAATGCGTGCGCGGGCTTGGTGAGCATGCCCCCGGCGATGAACAGGCCAATGTTGTTGCAGGCCTCCTCGTCGCTGGAGTTTTCGCGCAGCCAGTGGCGGAAGGAAATGGTGTCCAGTTCACGGGCTTTGGGATGCGCCCAGGGTTCGGTGGCGCCGATTTCCGCGGCGAGGCCGTCCAGGAGGCCGATCAGCTTGTCCATTTCCGCCCCGGTGGCTTCACTCACCGGGAAGGAATCGCCGGTGTAGCGGGTCCGGCTTCCGTCCGCGCCAAGGTACACGGACTCGCCCTCACGGAAGCGGGAGTAGGTCTTCAGGCCGAGCTCATCCAGGAGCTCCAGCAATGCCGTCTGATCCGGCGAGACCCACTGGCCACCAATTTCCAACATGGCCCCGTCGATGGTGTCGGTCCAGGTCCGGCCGCCCACGCGGTCCCGGGCTTCCAGCACCGCCACGCTGAGTCCGGCCTTCTTCAGCTCGCGGGCAGCGGTAAGTCCGGACGGTCCGGCGCCAACAATTACGACGTCGCGGTCAAAATTCAGCATGATGTCCTCTCTCGGGGAATTTGCGTGATGCAAACCACTAAATGAATGTCGTTCATTTACGAGAACTATAGCTGTTGTGGATCCGGCGAGGAAGAGGCCGGTGGAATAATGCTGGGGATACTGCCCGCAGAAAGGCCAGCAATGCCGGCATCACCAGCCGATTCGCCCAGCACCATAGAGCGCGAACCCGCGCCGAAATCCGGGGCGGAGCGGCGTCGCGCGGGGCGGCCCGCCGCAGCCGTCCTCGACCTGGCGGGAATCACGGCAGCGGCCCTGCGCCTCATCAGCAAGAGCGGCTACGACGGACTCACCATGGCCGCACTCGCCCGCTCACTTAACGTGGCGCCGTCGGCCCTCTACAACCATGTGGAATCCAAGCGGGACGTGCTTGTCCTCGTGGAAGACCACCTGACGGCGTTGGTGGATGTGACCGCCTTCGCGGCGGAACCCTGGGAGTCCGCGGTGCGGAAATGGGCCTGGAGCTACCGGGACGTCTTCGCGCAGCACACGCCGCTGATTCCAGTCATCGCAGTACTGCCCGTGACGGACGCACCCCAGACCCTCGCCATGTATGAGGCCGTCAGCGCCGGATTCCGGGCGGCCGGATTCCCGGAGGAACGGATCGTATCCGCCATCGTGGCCCTGGAATCCTTCATCTTCGGTTCCGCTTACGATGTGACTGCCCCGGCCGACATCTTCGATTCCGGCAGCATGGCCGAGTCGACGCCGAGCTTCACAGGGGCAGTCCGGAGCCTGGCCGCGCAGGGACACGAAAAACCTGCGGACGTGGCGTTCAGCCTGGGCCTTGAGGCCCTCATTGCGGGCTTCGGTGCGCTACGGGGGTAGTGCCGCGCTGCGGGGGGTAGTGCCGCCTCAGCGGTTAAGCAAAAAGAACCCCGATCCGAAGACCGGGGTTCTTTGTGTTGATTGCGTGCGCGAGGGGGGATTTGAACCCCCACGCCCTTTCGGACACTGGCACCTGAAGCCAGCGCGTCTGCCGTTCCGCCACTCGCGCGCAACTTCTTTTCCTCGAATCGCGGCCGGTTTCCCTGATCCGCAACCTTGTAAAAGCAGCGAGATCAAGCATAACGGACACCAGCGGTAAAACACCAATTGAGCTCCGAAGGCCCCCGGAACCTGCCTGGCAAGCACAGCCGCTGCCACCGGAAACTGAACTTTTCCGGCGGCCCGGCCGTTGGGGATTAAGGTCATTCACAGGCCTGCCCAGTAGTATCTGATGTAGTAGTGCCTGCCGCTGCACGGCGGAGCACCGCATACTTACCTGCGCTGCTGGTTGAGTTCCGAAACGAATACTGCCCCGCAGCCGGGGGGAAGGGAGAAGGACCATGGGATTGCTGGACAAGGTCGAGCGCGGCATCGAAAAGGCCGTCCGCGGTGTCTTCTCCACCGGCTCGCGGGCCGAGGTGGAACCCGTTGAAATCGCCAGCCGCCTCCGCCGCGAACTGGACCACAAGTCGCTCACCGTTTCGGCCGGCCGCACGCTGGCCCCGAACGTGTTTGACGTCCAACTCAGCGAAAGCGACTTCACCAGGGCCCAGGAATGGGGCACCCCGCTCGCTGAAGAACTGTGCGATGTGGTCATTAACCACGTCCGTAGCCAGGGGTACACCTTGCAGGGGCCGGTCCGGATCTCGTTCCGCCGCGCGGAGGAAATGCGCGCCGGCGACTTTGAAATTGTCTCCTCCACTGAGAAGTCTGGCGGCTCCCCCGGTGCCCCGGCGCCCAGGCCCAACCTCCCGGCAGCCCCCACCCGGCAGCCGGTCCGGCTGCAGCCCGTCCTGGACATCGACGGCCAGCGGTACTCCCTGAACGCCCCTTCCATCGTCCTGGGACGCTCCTCAGAGGCTGACATCCTGGTTGATGACACCGGCGTTTCACGGCGCCACCTTGAGATTCGCACGGCCAGCGGTGTGACCAGCGCCGTGGATCTCGGCTCCACGAACGGCAGCTACGTCAACGGCCACAAAGTGGCGGGCAGCACCGAACTGACAGACGGCTCCACGATCACGATGGGACGGACAAAGATCATCTTCCGCCTGCTCCCCGCCAGCCCTGGTGGCCGCCAGTGAGTGACATGAGCGAACTGACCATTACCGCCCTGCGGTTTGGCTTCCTGATCCTGCTCTGGGTTCTCATCTTCAGCATCGTCTCCGCCATGCGCCGCGATCTCATGGTGGGCCGGAAGGCTGCGGCGGGCACGCCCACGGCGCGGCAGGTCCGCAAAAATCCTGAGCTGGCCGAAGCTCCGCCGCAGCCGGTCAAGCAGCAGGCCCACCAGCTTATTGTCACCGAGGGACCACTCAAAGGCACCACCCTTCCCTTGGCCGCCAGCCCCATCCTGCTGGGCCGCGCGCAGGAAGCGACGCTGGTGCTGGAGGACGACTATGCGTCAGGCCGCCACGCACGCCTGTTCCCGCAGGGCAGCCGCTGGTTCATTGAGGACCTTGGCTCCACCAACGGCACCTATCTGGCCGACCAGCAACTTACCCGGGCCCTGCCCGTTGAGCTTGGCGTACCCGTGAGAATCGGCAAGACGGTCATCGAATTGAGGCCATAGCCAATGGCCGATGAAATCCCCGCAGACGAGGCCAAGCCCGTACAGCGGCCCCTGATCATGCGCTACGCGGCGCGCTCGGATGTGGGCCGTATCCGTGCCAAGAATGACGACTCCGCCTACGTGGGCCGGCATCTGGCAGTGGTAGCGGATGGCATGGGTGGCCACGCGGGCGGCGACGTCGCCTCGGCCGCGACGGTCCTGGACATGCTGCACCTGGACCACGGGGATTACGACGGCGATGCTGTCACCGTTCTTGCCGACGAAATCCAGACAGCCAACTCGCTGCTGTCCGAACTCGTCCACATCAACCCCAAACTGGCCGGCATGGGCACCACCGTCACCTCACTGCTGCTCGCCGAGGGCAAGCTCCACATGGCCCACATTGGCGATTCCCGTGCCTACCGCCTGCGTGACGGCGTGTTTGAGCAGGTCAGCGTGGACCACACGTTCGTCCAGCGGCTTATCGATGAGGGACGGCTGCGGCCCGAGGAAGCCGAAACCCACCCTCACAAGAACGTCCTGATGCGCGTCCTTGGCGATGTGGATGCCAGCCCCGAACTGGACCTGGACACCATGGATGTCAAGCCCGGGGAGCGCTGGCTGCTCTGCTCGGACGGCCTCAACTACGTGGCCGGACATGTCGTGGAGCGCACGGTCCGGGAGACAAAGGACCTCCGCGAGTGCGTTGAAACCCTCGTTGACCTGACGCTTGAAGCCGGCTCACCGGACAACGTCACGGTGGTGATGGTGGAAATCGTGGAGGAAACGCCCGACGACGTCAGTACCGCCGCCGTCGACGTCGTTCCTCCCGCTCCGGTCACTGAAGCCGAAGCCCCGGATACCAAGGTTGAAGCCGCGACGGCCCCGGAACCTGCAGCCGGGAAGCCGGAGACAGGTGACCAGGCCACGTCCACCGATCCGCACCTGGGCGAGCACCTGTCGGCTGAAGTGCTTCGCCAGGAGCTGTCCTCGCGGCCGCACGAACTGGTGGGTGCTGCGGCCACCGCCGCGGAGTCCGGCTCCATTCCCACCATCGCCGGCCGCACCGTAGCCAGACGCGCCGCCACCGTCCTCACGCACAAGGCCGACACCCCGGCAACCGATGAAGAGGAGATCCTGGAGCCGGCCAAACCGCGGCGCTGGGTCACCTGGTCCATCGCTGCCTCAGTACTGCTGGTACTGACTGTAGGGCTCTGGCTCGGCTACGCCTGGACCCAGACCCGGTACTACATCGGGGAATTCGATTCCCGCGTGGCCATCTACAACGGAGTCTCGCAGCGGCTCGGACCCATCCAACTTTCAAACCTCGAGGCCGTGACAGAAGTCCGGATGGACTCCTTGCCCCAGTTCTCCCAGCAGCGCGTGCGCCAGACGGTTCCCGCGCGTGACCTTTACGACGCACAGCGGATCGTCAAGAATCTCGAGGGGACCGGGACCATCGCGCCCGCCGACGAGTGCCTGACCGCGTCGCCGACGGCCACCACCGCACCGGCTGGCGGAGCCACACCCACCGCGCCGGCGCCGTCACCGGATGCCTCCAATCCGGCGGCCGCGCCCGCGCCTACCGCATCACCCACCCCAACCGCCCTCTGTGGGGTGGGTCAATGAGCCAGCTCAGCACCATCCCCAAGCCACGACGCAACGTGGAACTGCTGCTCCTGTTACTTGCCCTTACCGTTGGCATCGGCGCCAACATGCTGGTGGGCGTGGACAAGGAAAAAGCATTCGACTCTGATTTCTGGTTCCAGTCCAGCCTTCTGGCTGCGGCCGCACTGGCGTTTCACGTGGTACTCCGCATCCGCGCCAAATATGCCGATCCGGTAATACTTCCGTTGGTAGTGGGCCTGAACGGCCTGGGCCTGGCCATGATTCACCGGCTGGATGCCCCGGGGGACGACACCGGCAACAACCAGTTGCGCTGGACCCTCATCGCCATGGCCGTGGCCATCGCTGTGATCTGGTTCCTCAAGGACCACCGGATGCTGCGCCGCTTCACCTACATTTCCCTCGCCGTCAGCGCGCTCCTGCTGATCCTTCCCCTGGTGCCCGGCATCTCGGCCGGGGAAATTCTGGGCGCCCGCGTCTGGATCCGGCTGGGTCCCATGACGTTCCAGCCCGGCGAGATTGCAAAGATCACCCTCGCCATATTCTTCGCCGGGTATCTTTCGTCCAACCGCGACCTGATCCTGCTTGCCGGCCGCAAAATCGGTCCCCTGCAGTTTCCCCGGTTCAAGGACATGGGCCCCATGATTACCGCCTGGCTGGTGAGCATCGGTGTGCTGATTTTCCAGCGCGACCTCGGGTCCTCCGTGCTGTTCTTCGGCCTGTTCATCGTGATGATCTACGTGGCCACCAGCCGGATCAGCTGGGTGGTGATCGGCGTCGCGCTGATCCTCGGCGGCGGTTTCGTCGCGTCCAAGGTCTTCTCGCACGTCGGCCTCAGGATCGACGGCTGGCTGAACGCCTTTACCGAAGACGTCTATGGGCGCCAGTTCGGCGGTAGCTACCAGATCGTGGAAGGCCTGTTCGGGATGGCCAGCGGCGGCCTGGTGGGAACGGGGCTGGGCCAGGGCAGGCCGAACCTGGTCCCCTTCGCCAACAGCGACATGATCATTGCATCGCTCGGCGAGGAACTGGGCCTGATCGGGCTCTTCGCCGTCGTCATGATGTACCTGCTGCTGTTCACCCGCGGGTTCCGGGCAGCCCTGGGCACCCGGGATGCTTTCGGAAAGCTACTGGCCTGCGGGCTGTCCTTCGCGGTGGCGCTGCAGTGCTTCGTGGTCATCGGTGGTGTCACTCGGCTGATTCCGCTGACCGGACTCACCACCCCGTTCCTTGCGGCCGGCGGGTCCTCGCTTCTGGCCAACTGGATCATTGTGGGCCTGCTGCTGATGATTTCGCACACTGCCCGCGGCCCGGTCGATACGACGCCCCTGCCGCCGGGTAACGAACCAGCAGCCGAAGCAAGCAACAAACCAACCGAGGCGGTGAAACCCCTGTGAACCAGGCCATCAGGAACTCATGGGTCGCGGCCATCGCTTTGTTCGCGCTGCTGTTCGGCGCCATCAGCTATGTCCAGGTGGTGGGCGCGGATGATCTGAAAGCCAACGCCTGGAACAACCGCGCCATCCTGCAGGACTACTGCAACGACCGGGGTGCGATCATTGTTGGCGGAAACCCGGTAGCCGAGTCCGTCCAGGGCACCGAGCAGTGCGGTTTCCAGCGGACCTATCCGCAGCCGGAACTTTACGCCGGCCTCACCGGTTACTTCTCGCAGAACTACGGCGCCACCGGGCTCGAGCAGTCCATGCGTGACCAGCTCGCCGGAAGCTCCGACCAGCAATTCCTGGACCGGGTCGGCCAGCTCTTCCTGGGCAGCCAGCCGAAGGGTGCCTCCGTTGAGCTCACTGTGGATCCAGCCCTCCAGAAGCTCGCGTACGACCTGATCCCGGACGGCCAGCGCGGGTCGATCGTGGTTACCAACCCCAAGACGGGCGCCATCCTTGCCATGGCATCCAAGCCGTCCTACAACCCCAACCTCATCGCCACGCAGGACGCCACCGCGGAAGCGGCCAACATCAATGAGTTACTCAAGGTTCCCGGGATCAACCTGAACCAGAACGTCAGTGGTCCCACTGGCGAGATGCTCGCCCCCGGCTCCGTGTTCAAACTGGTGACCACCGCCGCAGCCCTGAACTCCGGAAAATACAACAAGGACAGCGAGCTGCCCAACCCTGCCCAGATGCCCTTCCCGGGAATCGCCTACACGCTGCCCAACTACGCCGGCGGCAACTGCTATACCCGGGACACTGCCAGCTTTGCCTTCGCCCTGCAGCAGTCCTGCAACACGCCGTTTGCCAGCATTGCCCTGGATCTTGGCCGGAATGCCATCGCCGAACAGGCCACAAAGTTCGGCTTTGGCCAGGACGTGGGCGATCAGCTCAAGCTCGCCTATGCCAAGGGCAACGGCTTCCCGGATGACCTGGACGCGCCCGGACTGGCCCAATCAGTGATCGGCCAGAAGGACGTCCGGGTCACACCGCTGCAGATCGCCATGATGACCTCGGCGATCGCCAACAACGGAGTCCAGATGAAACCCAGCCTGGTGAAGACGTTGCGGTCCCCGGATCTGAGGGTCATTGACGAGCCCAAGCCGGAAGCGCTGCGCACGTCCACCAGTCCCGAAATCGCCAAGCAGATCACTGAATGGATGGCCAGCGCGGTGAGCCAGGGCATTGCTGGCGGCGCGGGCGTCCCCGGTGTCCAGGTTGCCGGCAAGACCGGAACCGCGGAACTGGGCAACGGCCTGAACAACTCCTGGTTCACCGGTTTTGCCCCGGCGAACAATCCGCAGGTGAGTGTCACCATCGCCATGGAGGGCGTGGACATCGCCACCGGCGCAAAGCTAACCAGTCCGAATGCGAAGAAGATTTTTGAGGCGGTGTTGAATAAGTGAGGCCAACAACGGGAATCACCCTCGGCGGCAGATTCCAGCTGACCACGCGGATCGCGATCGGCGGGATGGGAGAGGTCTGGAAGGCCAAAGACCTCGTCCTGGGCCGGATCGTCGCCATCAAGGTGCTGAAAGAGGAGTACACGGGCGATCCCGGCTTCCTCCAGCGCTTCCGTGCCGAGGCACGGCACACTGCGCTGCTGAACCACGTGGGCATCGCCAATGTCTTTGACTACGGCGAAGAGGAGGGCTCGGCCTACCTGGTGATGGAGCTGGTCCCTGGCCAGCCGCTGAGCAGCATCATCGAACACGAACAGGTGCTGTCTCCGGACCGCACGCTGTCCATGATTGCCCAGACGGCACGTGCCCTGTCCGTGGCCCACGCGCAGGGCCTGGTGCACCGTGACGTCAAGCCGGGGAACCTGCTGATCACCCCGGACGGCCGGGTTAAGGTGACGGACTTCGGCATCGCCCGCCTGGCTGATCAGGTCCCGCTGACGCAGACGGGCCAGGTGATGGGCACCGCCCAGTACCTGGCGCCGGAGCAGGCCACCGGCCAAGTCGCCACCGGCGCCTCGGACATCTACGCCCTCGGCGTGATCGGCTACGAGTGCCTCACCGGGCACCGGCCGTTCTCTGGCGAGTCCCAGATCGCTATCGCCCTGGCCCAGGTGAACGATGCACCGCCGCCGCTGCCCGAAAGCCTGCCCAAGCCGGTCCGGGCGCTCCTGATGTCCATGCTGGCCAAGGATCCCAAGAACCGCCCGGCCAACGCCATCAAGCTGTCCGAGGCCGCCGAAGCCATCCGGAACGGTGATATCAGCGCCGCACACGCCGCGGTTCCCGGCATGCTGCTGTTCGAAGCGGCCACCGGCCCCATCACGGCGCCGGTGGACATCGCCACAGCACCCACGGGTGTCATCAGCCAGAAGGACAGCAGTACGACGTCGACTTCCGCTCTGCCGGTGCTCGGCGCCCCCGCCGCGGGAGCCGCCGCCGGTGCCGCCGCCGCGGGGGCGGCCGACGCGGGGGCGGCCGACGCGGCTGCCGATGGCCCGGCCACCAGCGCCATGACCGGAGCCGGGAGCACGCTGGCGCGCGCAGACGCCCTGGCTGCGGA
The DNA here is from genome assembly GCF_056680215.1 of Arthrobacter sp. BF1. Lineage (NCBI taxonomy): Bacteria > Bacillati > Actinomycetota > Actinomycetes > Micrococcales > Micrococcaceae > Arthrobacter > Arthrobacter sp. BF1. The sequence continues at coordinate 12,048 of NZ_CM155271.1, read as the reverse complement.
GCGGAGCTGGGTCCAGGAAGAAGAAAGGTACGACGACGAGCCCGCCGATGAGCCCGACCGCCGGGGCCGCAGCCCCTGGACGTGGCCGTTGATCGCCTTGATCCTGCTGGTCCTCTTCGCGCTGGTTGGGTTCTTCCTCACCCAGCAGGGGATTCTTTTCCCGGCCAAGGACACCACCACCACCTCTGCGTCCAGCAGCCCGCCGTCAACGAGTGCGAGCCCCACGAGGACATCGCAGTCCGCAACACCCACGCCCACCCAGCCCAGTGCCACGCCAACTCCCACGCCGGAGACGGTGAACATCATTCCAGAGGCATATTTGGGCGGGGACTACCGAAAGGCACAGTCAGCGCTCTCCGCCATGGGCCTGGATGTCACCATTCAGTCCCAGGTGGACCCGAACTCCACGCCGGACTCGGTCATCGCGCTGTCGCGGACCGGAAGGGTGGAAGTTGGGTCCCCGGTGACCATCACCTATGCCGTCGCACCGGCTCCGACACCCACCCCGACCCAGACCACTGCAGCACCGCGCCCGACAGTTGCCCAATCAACGCCAGCAGCAGCCCCCACCCTGCCCGCCTGCAACCTTGGCCCGCAGCCGGGAACTCCTCCTGCCTGCGCCCCGTAGCCGCCAGGAACCACACGTGAACGATTCGCCCCGCACCCCGCTACACCGTGAGGACAGCCTCCCGGTGGATAATCAGCGTGTCCTCAGTGGACGCTACGAACTCGGTGGTCTCATCGGCCGTGGGGGGATGGCGGACGTCCACCGGGGACTGGATACCCGGCTTGGCCGCACGGTGGCCGTGAAGCTGCTCCGCCCGGACATGGCCCGGGATCCGCAGTTCCGGGCCCGGTTCAAGCGGGAGGCACAGTCCGTGGCGGCCCTGAACCATCCGTCCATCGTCGCCATCTACGACACGGGCGAGCACACCCTCCAGGACGGTTCCGAGGACAGTGTCCGGGTGCCCTACATCGTGATGGAGTTTGTGGAGGGCAAGACGCTCCGTGACCTGATCCGGGCCAAGGAAGTCAGCATCGACCAGGCCATCGAGTTCTGCCTCGGTGTACTCGCAGCGCTTGAATACAGTCATAAAGCAGGCATCGTCCACCGCGACATCAAGCCGGCCAACGTGATGTACTGCGAAGGATCAAATTCGGTCAAAGTCATGGACTTCGGGATTGCCCGCGCCATGGCTGATTCGGCCGCCACCATGACCCAGACCCAGGCCGTAGTGGGTACCGCCCAGTACCTCTCGCCTGAACAGGCCCGCGGCGAAACCGTGGACGCGCGCAGCGACCTCTACTCCGCAGCCTGCCTGCTGTACGAAATGTTCACCGGCCGCCCTCCCTTCATCGGTGACAGCCCTGTCTCGGTGGCCTACCAGCACGTCCGTGAAATCCACGAGCCGGCAAGCAGCCTGAACCCCGATGTCTCGCCGGCCCTGGACAGCGTCCTGGCCAAGGCCCTGCAGAAGAACCGTGATGACCGCTTCCAGGATGCCGCGGCGTTCCGTCGTGCACTGCGCGCGGCCCGGGCAGGGGTTGCCGTTGCCGCGCTCCCGGCATCCGAGGCCCCCACTGATCCCAACGATCACGTCCCCACACCGATGCGCACACCTGCCACTGAGGCGTTTGCCGTCACCGGCGCCAGTTTCCTGGACGACGCCCCCACCGGGCGGTTTGAACTCACGGCCATGGACGACGACGGGACAACAGTTCCCGTAGAGGCGTCCGCATTGGCGGAGCGGCAGGACGCGGACGACCTGCCTTTGGGCCTCCCTCCGGAACGTGAGCGAACCGCGCGGCAGAAGTCACGCCGTCGTACCTGGATCGCCACGCTGGTGATATTCACCCTGCTGGTCCTGGCGGGCGGCGGCCTGTGGCTGTTCCAAATGGTGAACCAGCCCCCTCCTCCGCCACCCAAGGTGGAAATACCCGCCGTCGCGTCAATGACCGAGTCGGCGGCACTGCAGGAACTCTTCGGCGCCAAACTCCGCCCGAAGAGCCAACGCACCAAACACGACACCATCCCTGCCGGCACGGCGATTGGCACCGATCCGGCGGCCGGAACGTCGGTGGATCCCAATGCCGAAGTGATTCTGAATATCTCGGACGGTCCGGCCGCCGTGAAAGTTCCGGACAACCTGCCGGGCCAGACAGAGGCGGCGGCCCGGGACATTCTGCGGCAGACCGGGCTGGTAGGGGCCCCGTCCACCACCACGGCCAACAGTTCCACTGTGCCGGGCGGCAGGGTGATCACCACCAGCCCGGCGCCGGGCCAGATGGTGGGAGTGGGCAGCACTGTGGAGATTGTCATTTCCACCGGCAAGGTGGCCATGCCGGAGCTTCGTGGCACCACACGGGCAGAGGCGGAAGCGGCACTCAAGGACCTTGGCTTGGTGCCAAACGTTCAGGAAGTGGAGAACTCCCAAGTGGAGCCAGGCCGGGTGACGGACCAGAGCGAGACCGCGAACGCAGCCGTTGATCAGGGCAAGACCATCAACGTGGTGGTGGCCAAGGCACCTGCACCGCCGCCCACGCCCACGCCGTCACCGACGCCGACGCCGACGCCCACCCCCAGCCCCACCCGCACCGGTCGGGGCTGACCACCAAAGTCAGTGCTGGATGAGCGGGCTCAGGGTGGCAGCACGGGCGGCCGCGCCGGTCATTCCCAGCGATTCAAGCCAGTTGCCCAGCATCTGGTAGCCGCCTTCGGTCAGGACGGACTCCGGGTGGAACTGCACCCCGCACAGCGGTGCAGTGCGGTGCTGCAGACCCATGATGACGCCGGAGGCCGTTTCCGCGGTGATCTCCAGAACGTCGGGGATGGTGTCACGCACGGCCGCGAGCGAGTGGTAACGCGTTGCCGTCACGGGGGAGGGGAGCCCGGCGAACACACTCGTGCCGTTGTGCTCCACGAGGGACGTCTTGCCGTGCATGAGTTCCGGGGCGTGGGTCACCGTGCCGCCGTAGGCCTCTGCCAGTGCCTGATGGCCCAGGCAAACGCCGAACATGGGCTTGTTGTTCGCGCCGCACCATTTGATCAGTTCGATGCAGACGCCTGCCTCGGCGGGGTTGCCGGGGCCCGGCGAGATGAGGACGCCGTCGCGGGTCTCTGCCATCTCGATCGCCTCGGCGAGGGTCACGTCGTCGTTGCGGACAACAGTAGTTTGGGCGCCAAGTTCCTGGAGGTAGCCCACCAGGGTGTAAACGAAGCTGTCGTAGTTATCTACGACCAGGATTTTGGTTGTGGTCATGGCTGGCTTGCTGCACCAATCGTTGAGTCGGTGAATTGGGTGAGATCGGACATCCAGGGGAACAGGAACTGGACCATCAGGACCAGGGCGCCGGCGATGAGCACCGCCGATGTGAAGATACGCAGCCAAAGGGGTCCCGGCAAATGGCGGAAAATCCAGCCGTACATGCTCAGCCTCCCCCCACTGCAGCAGCCACCTGGGCGGCGATTTCGGCCGGTGCACCCGCAGAGGCAGGGCGCCAGCTGTCCAGCAGGGCGTAGGCGATGATGCGTTCCTCGGCGCCGAACCGTGGGTTGCAGCTGGTCATGGTGAGGTAGCTTTCAGTGGGGGTGACGCCCGGGCGGGTGGGTACCGGCTCCAGGACATCGGTGCGGGACGGCATCACGATCTGGTTGTTCCGGAACACGTAGACGTAATAGCCGTCCTTGGTCTGGACATAGATCTTGTCGCCGGGAACCAGGGTGTGGATGTTGTCCAGGACAGCGCCGTGGGTCTGCCGGTGGCCGGCTACCGCGAAGTTGCCCACCGCGCCCGGCATGGCCGTGTTGTTGTAATGGCCCAGCCCCAGCGTATCCAGGACATCGCCGGTGGTTCCCTGCACAATGGGCCGGGTGTAATTGTTGCCGAACCGGGGAATATACATGATGCCGATGGTGCCGGCATGCCCGGGCGCTGCACCGATCACGGGGCTGCCGTAGTCCACCGGCCCGGCCGGCGCTGCCGGCTCCGCGGCGGACGGCTCTGCCGGTGCCGCATTGCCCAGTTCCTGGGCGAATTCCTTGATGACGGCACTCTGCCTGGCGTCAGACTCCACGTTGGTCCACCACAGTTGCCAGCCCACAAAGAGCAACAGCACAATCCCGGCGGTGATGAGCAGTTCGCCCACCACCTGCACGGTTCCGCGCAGGATGCCGCGGCCGGGCCGCACACGGGCGGGCCGCACGGCAGCGCGCCTCGCCCTCTCCTGCACTACCACGCGTTCTCCTCGGGGCGGCCGCGCCGGGCATTGGTGCGCCCTGAACTGCGGCTAGAATTGACTGCTAGTAAGAATCCAGATTTGACCAAGATCGCGCAGACCGCTGGCAACTTCCTTCTTGCAGGATATCAAGCCCGCGGCGCCGAGCTTGCTCCAGCCCGCCAAGGAGAGCACGTGCCCGAGTCAAAGCCACGCCGGAAGACTTCCGGCGGAGCCCAGCCCGCATCCACGACGCAGGCGTACAAGCCCAATGCAGTCTGGTTCAAGCCCGTGATGTTCGGCCTGATGATCATCGGCCTGCTGTGGATCATCACCTTCTACATCAGTGAAGGCCGCTTCCCGGTGCAGGCCTGGGCGTCGTGGAACATTGTGGCCGGTTTCGGCATTGCCATTATCGGCTTCCTGATGACCACGCGCTGGCGCTCCTGACCCCGCCCGTAGTTACAGCATGATCCCCGCTGCAGACCCTGCCGTCCGGGGGCACGGCACCGTAATCGGCGACGACGGACTTGCCCGTCCGCCGTGGGCCTCCGTAGATCCACTCTTGCGTGAGTACTACGACACTGAGTGGGGCCTTCCGGTCCGGGACGAGCAAGGATTGTACGAGCGCATCAGCCTGGAGGGCTTCCAGGCCGGCCTGTCGTGGGCCACCATCCTCCGCAAGCGTCCGGCCTTCCGGAGCGCCTTCCATGGCTTTCAACCGGACACGGTTGCCGCCTTTACTGACGCGGACGTCGAACGTCTGCTGCAGGACGCCGGCATTGTCCGCAATCGGCTCAAAATCAGGGCTGCCATCACCAATGCCCGGGCCACTGTCTCGCTCCGGGAGCGGGGCGGCCTGGTTGACTTCGTTTGGCAGTTCCAGCCCTCATCGACACCCCGGCCGGCCAACCACACTGAGATTCCCACACAGTCCCCGGAATCGGTGGCGTTATCCAAGGCCCTGCGCAAGCAGGGGTTCTCGTTTGTTGGCCCCACCACGATGTTTGCCCTGATGGAGGCAATCGGCATGGTGGATACCCATCTGATCGCCAGCCATCGGCGCGGGTCCTCGGGCGTCTGGCCTGCCTGATCCGGCCCCGCGCCACAGAGGTTGTCCCCAAGTGTTGGGAAAGTTATCCACAATGTGCATAACTTTGGCCGCACCAAAATCTCACCCTCCGGAACAGGCCCTGACGCACGGAACCGCGGCTGGAGTGTTCCTGCACACGGTTATTAACAGTGTGGATTAGCTGTGGATAACACCGACGCCCGCATGGGGTTCATCATTCCAGTGAGCGTTCCTGCAGCACGGGATGGTGGCTAATGATGGACACGCGGTTGAAGGCGTTGATGGTGATCGCCAGCCAACTCACGGCTGAAAACTCGTCGGCACTGAGGTGCTCGCGCGCATATGCTTCCTCATCCTCGCGGGTTCGGTGGTCCGGAAGTTCGGTGATGGATTCAGTCAGGGCAAGCGCCGCCCGCTCCTTGGCCGTAAACAGCGCCGTATCGCGCCATGCTGGCAGGACAGCAAGCCGCTGTGGGGTTTCCCCGACCTTCACCGCATCCCCCACGTGCATGTCCAGGCAGTAGGCGCAGCCGTTGATTTGGGACGTGCGTACGTAGAGCAGTTCGATGGTCCTCGGGTCGATTCCCGCCGCTGCAGCAGCCTCCCGCACCTTCAGCCCGAGACCGTTCAAAGCCCGCCAAACCACTGGATGCTGCTTGTCGAGGAAGATGTGCTGGGTGGTGGTGGCGCTCATGGCGGTCCTCCTGGCTGGGGAGCATCTGCGGGTGAAGGTACGTACAAACACCTTCCCACAGCCCGGAGTTGTCCACTTACTAACAATGGACTACCCACAACTTATCCACAGTTGTGGACAACAATCCACAGGCTCGATCGGGTCGGGGCCCCACGGGCCACAGGCCGGAAAATTGGGAGGCATAACCACTCGTCTGTAAGTTATTAACACTGTGAACAACCCTGTTGATACAACGCTCCCCAGCTGCCCTACGAAGGCCTGCGAACCCAGGAATGGGCCAGTTATCCACAAATTCAGCCAAAACGGCAACTTTTTCCACTTAACCACAGGCTCATCCCCAGAGGTTATCCACAATTGTGGACAGTCGAACCTCGACGTTCTGGAAAATAGCTGGCTTCCGGGAACTGAGAGCCAAGGCGCGATTGAACTACACATGTGTAAGTTACCAACAGTGTGGATAACCCCTGTGGATAACGTCTGCCGATAACGCTGCGGGCTCGCCAACCACATGCCAGCGGCAGCTGTGCCCAAGCGGCCGCCACAGCGCCTTCCAGGGCGGAGCCCGCACAATGTCCCCTGCGAGGGCCCGCGCCCCGCATAAACCTAGCCAAGCGCTCTCCGAGCCACCCGTGCCACCTTTAACGGCCTGGTGCTGAAAGAGTTGTGCTGGGCGGCCTGCTGCTCACGAGCTGTGCTGGCCGAACTGCTGTTGGACGGCGCGCAGAAGACCCCGGCGGCCGCTGGGGACGCCGGGGTCTACGGTCTGAAGTTTGCCGGGATGTGGTCCGCGGGATATCGCGGCCGGACGGTGGCTTAGCCTGTGGTGACCTTAAACCAGCTCACGGCGATGAGAAGGACCAGGACGGCTGCCAGACCCGCCGCCTGAATGAGGCCCTGGCGAGGACCGCGGGGCGCGTAGGCAAGGACGGCAGCGCACAGGCCGCCGGTGATCAGGCCGCCAAGGTGGGCCTGCCAGGCGATCTGGGGGACCACGAAGCCGATCACGCCGTTGATGGCTATGAGAATCCACAGTTGCCGGGTATCGCCGCCACGGTGCCGCTGTACCAGGAGCATCGCCCCGAAGAGACCGAAAATGGCGCCGGAGGCACCCACCACACCGGTGAGCGGAACGCCTGGTACGTAGCCGGGCGTGAGCGCGAGGTAGCCGACCGATCCGCCGATGGCAGAGATCAGGTAAAGCGCCAGGAAGCGGACCCGGCCCAGAAGGGGTTCGAGTGCCTGGCCGAAGATCCACAGCATGTACATGTTCAGCAGAATGTGAAGGATGAATCCTTGGGAGTGCAGGAAGGCCGCCGTGAGCATACGCCAAGGTTCGAACTGTCCGAACTCCGGATTAGCGAAGACGTTCGCGTAGGCCAGGTTCTGGTAGATCCACTCGTCGGGGAGCAGCCACTGCAGGACGTAGATCACCGCGCACAGCGCGATGATGCCGAACGTTACGAGTGGCTTGCCGGCAGCGACGGCGCCGCCGTAGACCGTCTTGACGGCCGGCGTCGACCGGGCTGCTTCGTTGACGCAGTCAATGCACTGGAATCCGACGGCGGCCGCCCGCTGGCAGTCCGGGCACGCTGGGCGCCCGCAGCGCTGGCAGCGCACATAGGAGGGCCTGTCCGGGTGCCTTGGGCATACCGGAACCTGCGCGGACGGCTCAGCCGCCGGAATTCCGTAACTCATGTGATGGGTTAGAGCTGCTCGATGTCGATGCTGTTGATGGTGACGTCCTCGACGGGACGGTCACCGGTTCCGGTGCGGACGCCTTCGATGGCGTCAACGACCTTCTTGGATGCGTCGTCGGCAACTTCACCGAAGATGCTGTGCTTGCCCTGCAACCAGTCGGTGGGGATGGTGGTGATGAAGAACTGCGAACCGTTGGTGCCCTTGCCCATGCGGATGCCGGCGTTGGCCATGGCCAGCTTGTAGGGCTGGTTGAAGCTGAGCTCGGGGTGGATTTCGTCGTCGAACTGGTAGCCGGGGCCGCCCACGCCGCGGCCAAGGGGATCGCCGGCCTGGATCATGAAGTCCTTGATGATGCGGTGGAAGATGGTGCCGTCATACAGGGGCGTGCCGGTCTTGTCCTCGCCCGTCTCGGGGTGGGTCCAAGCCTGCTCGCCCGTGGCCAGGCCGACGAAGTTTTTGACCGTCTTCGGCGCATGGTTCCCGAAGAGGTTGACGACGATGTCGCCGAGGCTGGTGTGGATGGTTGCTTTTGCAGTTGCGATGGCAGTCATAGCGCCATTCTTTCACGGCGGGTCAACGCGGAAAGCGGCTGGACCAACAGTTCCGCGCTGGGTGAAATCGGCTGTAAATCGGCGGGAAGAATAGCCCGTGCAGGTCAATCCACGTAGGCTAACAACAAAACCGTCACATTAATCGGGAGGTAGTTGTGAAGAAATCGGATCGTATTGCCCGTGACCTTGAGCAGTCAGTTAACAACGCAGTTGAGTATGCGAAGGACTGGGCATCTCCCCGCGTGGAAGCAGCAGTGGATTGGGCAGTTCCGCGCCTGCAGCACAGCCTGGATACCGCTTCTCCCAGGATCCAGGAAGGTCTCAAGACCGCAGCCCATAACCTCGCCGACGGTGTTGCAACGGTGACGCCGCGCATCCAGGACGGTCTTGCCCATCTCGCGCCCAAAATCCACGACGCCGTCGAGGGCACCACCCCCCGCCTGCATGAGGCCGTGGACAGGGCCACCCCCGTCATCCTGAATGCCCGGGACCGCGTAGTGGTGGAATACCTGCCGCGCCTCTCGGACCAGATCGGCCACGCCTCGGAGGCTGTCCACCGCACGCTGGAAAGTGCTCCCACCCACGTGGATGCCGTCGCCAAGCGGCTCACCGACTCCGGTGTGGTGCACTCCCTCCAGGGGCAGGCACAGACGGCCGGCACCCAGTTCCGGGCCGCCGCGCAGCAGGCCGGCAAGGCCGTGGGTATGCAGATCGCGGAGCCGCAGAAGCCGAAGAAGCGCGGCTGGCTGGTGTTCGGCGTCATCGCCGCTGCAGTGGCAGCCGGCGTTGCGGCCTGGAAAGCATCGAAGCCCGTGGAGGATCCGTGGAAGACGCCGTCACCGGTCACCCCCACGCCGGCTCCGGTCCCTGCCACCACGGTGAACGACGCAAAGGACACCGCCGAGGAAGCTGCCAGCAAGGCCGCAGCCGCCACGGACTCAGTAGCCGAGGTTTCTGCTGACAAGGTGGAGGGCGTTGCCGGGGATGCCCAGGTTGCTGCTGACGAGGCTGGCGACAAGGCGAAGCACCTCGCCGACGAGTCGGCTGACACCGCGGCCACCGCTTCCACGGACGCCAAGACGGCAATGAAGAACATCGCGTCCAACATGAACGGTTCCTCGGACAAAAACGACATCTGATTGGTCCGGCGCCGCAGCGCCGTCCACTGAAGGGGTTCCGCCGTGCGGGACCCCTTCAGTGTTTTCCCTGAGCCTTCAGTGTTCAGAGCCTCCAGTGTTTTCCCAGAGTTTGTCCGGACTCCGCCCGATTACCGGTGGGGCGGACCCCGATCGGTGCTAAATTTGGACTGATGTCAGCCGATCAATCCTCTGGGGATGCCTTGAACGACGCAGCCGAGCTGCCCCGCGTGTCCATTGTCATCCCGGCTTACAACGAGGAAAGCGTCATCCGGCAGTGCCTCATCGCTGCCGTCTACCAGTCGGTGCCGGCCCACGAAATCATCGTGGTGGACAACCTCTCCACGGACCGCACCGCCGCGATCGTGGCGCAGATGCAGTTGGAGTATCCGGAAAGCCCCATCATCCTCCTCAGCCAGGACCAGGACCAGGGCCTGATTCCCACCCGGAATTTTGGCCTGAACCACGCCACCGGCGACATCCTGGGTCGCATTGACGCTGATTCCGTGGTGGAGCCCGATTGGGTGGAGCAGGTCCGGAAAGCGTTCCAGGACCAGTCAGTGCAGGCGGCAACCGGCCCGGTGGTCTATTACGACATGCCGATGCGGCGCTTCGGCCTCAAGGCTGACGACAAAATGCGCCAAATGATGCTGAAGCTGGCCAAGCACCAGTACCACTTCCTGTTCGGTTCCAACATGGCACTGCGCGCCACGGCCTGGGCGACCATCCGGGACGAAACGTGCCGTGACGAGAAGGACGAGATGCATGAGGACATCGACCTCTCCCTGCACCTCGCCGATCACGACCTCAAGGTCCAGTACTGGCCCCAGATGGTTTCCGGCATGTCCGCACGCCGGCTGGAGGACTCACCTCGGGATTACCGGTATTACGTGACCCGCTTCGACCGCACCTACAAGGCGCACAACGTCAAGAAGATGGCCCTCAAAGCGCCCATGGTGGTGTTCTTCTCGGTCTACTTCCCGGCCAAGCTCCTGCGGGCGATTCACACTGTCAACACCGCCCAGCCCGTCCGCCGCGGCGGACAGTAGCGCCCCTGACTCCCTGCGGTTAGCGGAGCTTTAGTCCGTGCCGAGTTCGGCGAGCCGGTCCGACGGCGGTTCGCCCGCCTGCGTGCCGTCCCCTGAATCCGCGCCCCGGCGGCGGCGGAGGCCTGAGCGCTGACCCATCACCACCACGGCGAGCCCCGCGAGGATGAGTGCCAGGCCGGCGTAAGTGCCTGCAGGAAGTGTTTCGTGGAGGAAGACAGCCGCCAACAGCGCAGCGCCGGGGATTTCCAGCAGGATGATCATCGAAACCAGCAGCGGGCTCATGGTGGCCAGCAGGTGGTTGAAGGCCGTGTGGCCCACTAGTTGGGCACAGACGGTGATGGCGAGGATCCCCAGCCAACCAACGGCGTCGAACCCTGCCAGTGGCTGGCCGCTGACCAGCGCCAGCACCGCGACCACTGCAGCGCACATGCCGTAGCAGAGAGTCGTGTAAGTGCCCGTGGTCATGGTCTGGCGGGCCTTGCCGCCAGCAAGGGTGTAAAGCCCGGCCAAAGCCCCGCCAGCCACGGCCAGGACGTCACCCAGGAACGCGTCGGGCGAGGAACCCATGTCGAAGCCGGTGATGGTGACAACGCCGGCCAAGGCGATACCCAGCCCTGCCAGCACCTGCCAGCGGTGCCTGGTCCCGCGGAAGAGTTGGAAGACGGCGATCCACGCCGACTGCAGGCAGACCAGAGCCGTGGCGGCCGCCACGGAGGTGAGTTGCAGGGAGGTGATGAAGCACGCGAAGTGAAGGGCCAGCGCCACGGCGGCCAGCAGGGACCAGCGGAACTCGGGGCCGGTAATGCGGCCGAACTGCCGGGGCTCCCGGACCAGGGTGGGAGTGGCCATCACGGCGGCCCCGATGGCGTTGCGCCAGAACGCGATGGCGAGGGCGCTCACAGTGGTTGCACCGAGGGTGGCAGCGATCAGTGGCCCGGATGAGGCTACGCCCAGCACGCCAAGGGCTGCTAGAAGGAGGTTCACTGTTTCACCCTACTGGTCGGCTTCAACGAAAAAGTCCCGGACAGCGTTTCCGCTGTCCGGGACTCTCTTATGGTGGAGGCACGGGGACTCGAACCCCGAACCCCCTGCTTGCAAAGCAGGTGCGCTACCAATTGCGCCATGCCCCCATAAGAAGCAACCCGTCAATCATACCCTAGAACCGTGAAGCCTTTGGCCAGCTTCGGTTCCGGGGCTCCGGCCTACTCAACCTGATCGGTCGACTGGTTCCAGACTGCTTTCCGGGCTTCGGACTCCTGTGCTTTCCTGTAGAGCAGGACGCCTGCGATCGCAGCTGCGAGTACCAGCAACTTCTTCACATGCACCCCGTTCCGGCTTTGCCTGCCGCTAAGCAAACCAAACCTTCCATGAAACCTGCACAGGTTCCGTGGGCGTACCAGGACTTGAACCTGGGACCTCTTCGTTATCAGCGAAGCGCTCTAACCGCCTGAGCTATACGCCCCGATGCCTCATCGGGCCGAGACATGACTTTACAGCACATCCCGGCCCGATCTCAAATCGAGGCATTTCACCGGAGAATTCCCGGCGAAATCATGGGATTTCAGTCGTCCGTAAGGGTCACGCCAATGCCGCCCACCAGGGTGGCAGAGATGTTGTACAACACCGCGGACAG